>OW818657.1:0-4800000 GCA_942492905.1 uncultured Verrucomicrobiota bacterium | reverse complement strand
GGGATCAGTGTCGGTTGAATGACCGGGGGAGTCCACCGGGGCACTGGTGTGGTGGTGGACAAGCTTGGAGAGGGCCGGGGGGCCGGGCTCAGGGAAGGGCGGCCGGCGCGGAGAGTGGCTGCGATGATTTCCGTCAGGGCGGACTGCACCGCGAGGCTGCTGCGGAAACGGACTTCGCGTTTGGCAGGGTGGACGTTGACATCGACTTCGGAGGGATCGATTTCGATCAGGAGGAAGGTCACCGGGGATTGCCCGCGCGGCAGGGCTTCCCCGTAGCCGGCACGGAGGGCTTGGGAAAAGGCGATGCTCTCCACCGGGCGGCGGTTCAGGAAAGTGAATTGCAGGGCGCGGTTGGAACGCCACAGGCCAGCTTCGCCGAGGTAACCGGAGACGGTGATGGGCCCGCTGGTGGTGCGGGGCACGGGCAGCAGGCGATCGGCCAGATCCTGACCGGTCAGGCCGGAGATGCGGCCGAGCAGCGACTCCCCGGGCGGCAGGTGGAAGAGCAGGCGGTCATCGCGGGTGAGGCTGAATCCGACTTCCGGATGGGCGAGGGCCTGGACGCGGACTTGTTGTTCGATGTGGCTGAACTCGGTGTCTTCGGCGCGGAGGAATTTGCGGCGGGCGGGGACGTTGTAGAAGAGTTGCCGGACTTCGATACTGGTCCCGGGAGCATCCCCGTCGTCGCTGACTTCGAGGACGGTTCCGCCTTCCACGGTGACCCGGGTGCCGGTCAGGGCGGCGTGCTCCCGGGTGGCGAGGGTGAATTTCGAGACACTGGCGATGCTGGGCAGGGCTTCGCCGCGGAATCCCTTGGTGAGAATGGTGGCGAGGTCGGCGCTGGTGCGCAGTTTGCTGGTGGCGTGCCGTTCCAGGCTCATCAAGGCATCGTCGCGGTGCATGCCTACTCCATTATCGACAATCCGCAGCAGGGCAGTGCCACCGCGCCGGGCCAGCACGGCGATCTGGGTGGCCCCGGCATCCAGGCTGTTCTCGATGAGTTCCTTGACCACGGAGGCCGGGCGCTCCACCACCTCACCGGCCGCCACCTGGCTGGCCAGCACATCGGAGAGGACCTGGATTTTTCCCATGCGTAGGGGGATAGGGCGGGAAAATTACATCCCGGGCAAGGGAAACTTCCTTGTTAATTCCCGGAACCGATCCATTTTCAAGCTTCCTGCTCCTGAGGCAGGGAAACTTCCCCCCGGAATCCCCGTCATGATCGAAGTCACTGCCGAAGCTGCCACTGAACTCCGCCGACTCCTGGCCGAAAAGCAGGCGCCCGCCGGGTCCGGCCTGCGCCTGATGATCGAGCGTGGTGGCTGCGCAGGGCTGCAATATGCCATGACCATCGGAGTAGCTGCGGAAGGTGATTTTGTGATGGAGCGCGATGGGGTCAGTTTTATCGTCGATGCGGCCAGTGCTTCCTATCTGCGTGGCTCCAAGGTCGATTTCGAGGATTCGCTGAACGACAGCGGCTTCAAAATCCACAATCCCAACGCGGCCCGTTCCTGCGGCTGCGGCACTTCTTTTGAACCAGCCGAACGGGGTGGACCCGTCCCCGCGGCGGAGCCGCTGCCGGACGGCGAAGCCTGCGGTACGCCCTCCTGAACCCGATTTCCTCCAGCCAACCGGACTTTTCCATGCAGTTGCACGTCGAATTCATGAATGCGCCGAGGGGCTCCCTGACCCGGGCGGCGAATGCCGTGAAGAAGGCGGACGGCGGGATTTTTTGGTGGTCGGTGGCGATTGTGATTCTCATGGCCCTGGCCGCCTTCTCTTGGATCGGGAGTATCTTTGTTTTCACGCATCCGGAAAAAGCCTTCAACTACCAACTGCTCAGCCGCATTCAACGTCTGGAGGAGATCAAGCACTTCACGGAGAAGGACATCCCCATGGGGAAGAGCCTGACGCCGCCCGAATTGTTCCAGAAGTTCTATCCCTTCACCGGGGAGAATCTCGCCAACCACAACGAACTGCTGCGACGCAATTACATCACCAATTACAAAAGCCGGGACGAGAAACCATACTATGTGCGCGGCCGGTTCAAGGTGGTGCATGCGCGTCCCCTCACGGACAAGGACCTCTTCCCCAGCGGTCTGGTGGCCCGGGCCGTGGCCGTGAATCAGGATGGGAAGGAATACCGCAATGTGGTGGTGGAATACGTCCTGCCGACCGGGTCTGCGGTGCCGGGGGTGGAATTTTCGCCGGGCGACTTGTTGGACATCGACAGCCGCCGCAGCAAAAAACGCCTCTATGGAGCGGTCATCAATATCCAGCGGCCCAGTGAGGACGTGCTCGTGTTCACGGTGGTTCCTTTGATGTACGGGGAACACCTGATCGATCCGGTGAAAAACATCGTGCTCACCGCCATTCCGCCGCAGCGCCTCAACATGCGTGCCCGGCTTCCGATTACAGATGATAGCCCGGGCAACGCCTCCCGGTTGCCGGGTGTCGCGGCTGCCGGACGTTGATGATGCTCCGGGGGCAAAACCTCTCCTGAAGGTTTCGAGCAGTGGAAAGGGACTTTGATTCCCCGCGTGGCTGGGATGGGAGATTGGCACCATCAAACGAAAAAACCCGCCGCGGCGCGGGGCCGGGGCGGGTCTGAAAATCGAGGCGAAGCTCAGGCCTCAGTATTGTCCGGGGCCGTTGCTTCCGGAGTTTCGGCTGGAGCGGCGGCTTCGGCAGAAGGCGCTTCCGTGGACTCGGTGGGGGCTTCGGATGGAGCGGCTGCTTGACCGTTGGGTCCGTTCTGGGGAGACCGGGGTTCACGGGGGGCCTGGGGTTCGCGCTGCGGGGGGGCGGGCGGTGCTGGGGGCCGGCGGACGCGGAGTTCCTCCTGCATGAAAATCTCGGCGAGGCGGAAGCTGCGGCGGGTCAGCTCGCGGGCTTCATTGTCGGGGAAGAGTTCGACGCCTTCTTCTCCGACTTCGGCGAGGAAGATCTGCCAGGCTTTGGTGCAGAGATCATCAATCGGCAGGAGCGCGCGGTCCTGATTTTCCCGGCGGGCCTGCTCGGCCTGACGGCGGCGCTGGTCCTCGTCACGGCGCAGGCGTTCCTGCTCGCGGCGGGCCTGTTCCGCTTCCCGGCGGGCCTGCTCGGCCTCGCGGCGCTGCTGGGCAGCCTGTTGCTGGGCCTGGGGATCGCGGGGGGGGCGGGCGTCACGCTGATCCTGCCGGGGAGGGCGGGCATCGCGGGGAGGGCGGGCGGCATCGCCGGACAGGGACTCGCCGGGGAGGGCTTTGACTTCCGGGACGGCTGTGGATTCGGCGTTTTCTGCCACAGGGGAAGCAGCGGCGGCTTCGGCGGCGGCAGCTTCCTCGCGGCTGGCCATCGCCGCTTCGGCGATATCCTGCACGACTTCGGGAGAAAGGTGCCCTGATGGGGAGTTGGAGGTAGGGTCCATAGGTTCGGTGCCGGGGTTTCCGTCGGAACGTGGGCCGGGAGGCCCGCTGGGACGGCGGGAACGGGGGCGGTTAAATTTTTTTTCCATGTAGGTTGATTGTCGGGGGGCCGGATGAATGCCGGAGATCGGCGGCCGCGTCCAGGGATTTTCTGGGCAGGCAGGGGGTTGTGGGGGGAGTTTATTTAAAAAACCCGCAGGGACCAGCGGGCCGAGGGCGTGCGGGAGAGTTCGAGAACGGTCAGACTGCGGGCGTCGTTGCCTCCAAATGCGGAGCCGGTCAGGATCTGGGTTTGGGCGGGAATATGCAGGCCGGTGACGGGATCATGCCGCGTGACGCGCACATTGAAGCCGAGCGAGTTCTGGCCGGATCCGTCGAGCGACCATTCGTGCTGGACCAGGTTGACGCGGGCCACGTTGAATTCGATCCGCCGGGACCCGTCCGGGCGGGTGGTGGCCGAGACGCGGAAGCCATCGGGGTGGTAGTCGTAGTGGTAAGTATGGCCAAAGGCAGCGGGACGGATTTTGCGGAGGGCGACGGGGCCATCCGTCCAAGGAATGGTGGCGCTGAGCCGGTCGACGAAGCCGAGGGTGCCGTTTTCCCCAGCTTTCCTCCCGTCGATCTGCACGTCCACGACACCCCATGGGGAGCCTGGCTTCCCGGCACTGCTACTGGTGGAGGGGGCGTCCACGAAGAAATAAAGCCCGCGGGCATCAGCGAAGGCGGTCAGCGCGGTTTCGGCAGCGGCCGCCGCCGTGGCGTCCACCGGTTTCAGCGGGATGCGCTGCTCCAATCCCAGATGGCGCACGCCTTCGACGTGCCGCTCGAAGCGCAGCGTCCGGTCCGGCAGGGGGATTTGCACGGCGACAATGCTGGCAAAGCGGAGGGTGCCGGCGGGGTCCGGCAAGGCCAGACGGAGGGGCAGGGGCATGGACTGTTTTGGTTCGAGACTGTAGGGCAGGGGCTGGTCCTTGCCCATCCATTGCACCAGCGCGGTGCCCTTGACCGCTTCCAGGGAATGATTTGTCAGGGTCGCCGTCAGCAGCACATCGCCGGACGCGGCATCCAGACGGCCTTCCGGCCAGGTGAGGGACAGGGGGCGCAGCGGCAGCACCACATCCACGATTTGTTGCCGGTCATCATCGCTCAGGATGAGGGAACCCCGGATCACATTGCCGTCCGGCGCGGGTCCGCTGGTGCTGGGCTCCAGCGCCAGGTTGAGGCGCCGGGCTTTCCCGGGCGTGAGGTTGAAGGCGGCATCCGGGGTGCCGGGTTTGAGCTGCCAGCCGAGGAAACTCAAGGGACTCACCACCACGCTGCGGGCGGCGGCCGTCGGATTGAAGACCCTCAGTTGAAGAATGGCTTCAGTGGGGCCGGTGATTTCCACGCTGCCGCTCACTTCCACCGGACCACCGGATGGACCGTCCAGCAGTTGCCCCGCCGCCCGCTCGCCTGCCATCAGCGTGGCGGCCGCGTTGGGGTGCAGGGTATCCGGGGTGTCGGAACGATAGCTGAAATGCCGGGTGACCGGAATGATGGCGGCGGCAAACGCATCGCTGGCCGTCAGGGCGGCCAAGTCCGAGGGGCCTTCGACGAGGGCCGCGCCAAGGTCGACAAACGCCACGCCGGTGGCGAGGGCGACTTCTTTGACAATCTGGGCATAAGGCCGGGTACGTCCAAGCGAGAGGCGGGGCGCGCCGGCATCAAAACTGACGGGCGGCGCGGCCAGGAGCACTTCGGGACCATTTTTCTGGCATAATTTCACTGCCGCCGTCAGGAAAGCCCGGTAGCTGTCGAGCGGGAGGTTGTTTGCCGCATCGTTCACTCCATAACAAATCGTGACCAGATCGGTGGGGGGGGCGGGCGCAGCGGGAAAGGCTTCAGGACCGAGTGCTTCGAGCGCTTGGGCGGCTTGGGAGCCATCGCGGGCCAGATTATGGATTTGGATCGCGGTGCCCGGCAGGCCCTGCTGGGCGCCCGGGGTATTGCGGCGCACCAAATCCGGCGCGCCCATCGTGACCGGAGATTCCAGATCAGCCCGGAAGCGAAGCGCGTCCGGGGCGAGGGGCGCTTTCCCTTGTTTGGTGCGTTGCCAGGTTTCCATTTCCGAGGCAAATCTCGCCCAGGCGGAAGTGGCCTCCTTCTGGCTGGCGGTGATTTCCCGGTGCGGGTCCACATCCTCGGTGCCGTGGTAGAAATAATAACCACCCAGCCGGCTCAGCAGGCGCCCCTGCCATGCCATGGAGGAGTCGTAGCGCGGGAAGCCGGGGGGTTGGTAAAAGGTGCTGATACTGTCGCCCACGGAGACCACCCGGATCCGCTCACGCTGCTGCAGTTTGGCCAGCGTCCGGGGCAGAAGTCCCTTCAGATGAGCTTCCTGCACGGGAGTCAGCCGGAATTCCGCCGTCCCGCCCGGGGAGGCTGGCAGCAGCAGCAGGAACAGGCCCAAAGTGGCGCGGCGGACGAAGCGGAAAGGGATCATGGCAGAGCGGTAGGAAACGCGGCGAAGGCGGTCCGGCAAGCGAACGCTCCCAGCATCCGGTTTTCTTGCAACGGCCAAACAACCGGATCCAGGACCGCCCCAGATTCGCGCCGTTTCCACCTTGCCAAACTTCAAATCTGATGTCGAATCGGTGAAACAGGAATTGCAGCAAGCTTAATAATCGTTTATTATCCTGCACAGCGTGGGATTAAATCTTCTGTCAATTCCGGCACAGATCTATCCCCTTGGCACGCTGGTTACCGCTCCTTTCCATTGCTCCAATGTCCCCGCGCGGTTTTCTTTTTTCTCTGCCCCTGATGATGGGGCTGGCCGGCAGCCTGGTTGCCGGTCCCTCTCAGGCCGCCGCTCCCGCTGCCGAATCCCCGCCCACCCCGGTGGCGGTCCCGGTCCCGGTTTTGCCCCTGTATCCCTCGGAACTTTACGGCCGGCTCTCGGAAGCGACCCGTCCCCAATGGCGCCAGCTTTACCGCACCACCGTCACCCGTTGCCTGGAAGGCCGCCAGCAGGCGGCCATGGGGCTCGGTGCTGTCACCGCCGATCTCTTCCTGGCAGCCCAGGCGCGGGATTCGCAGCAGATCAGAAATCTGGTGCAGGATGAGGAGACGATCGAAAAAACGCTCGGTCTGAATGAGCCGATGGCCGAGTTGCGCGCCGAGGTGCTGGCGGCGGCGGAGCTGTCGGACTGGAAACGCCTTGGGACCGGGATTGAAAAACTCAGCATGGGCCACCGCCGCCACCTGCGCACCCAAAAGGACGAACCACTGGCGGACCTTGCTTACATCGGGCAATGGCTCCGCACCCTGCAAACCTGTCACGCCGTCGTCCTCGCCCGTGAATTGACCGACCAGCGCCTCGCCATCGGCGATCCCGCCCTCATCACCGAGATGACCCGCCGCCTGCAGATCCTCAGCCCGGTGGGGACGGAATCCAGCCGCTGCCTCCGTCTGCTGCACAAACGTCTCGCCGGGCTCAGCCGCCTTTGGCCGGAAGACTCGGCTCCCGTGCCCAACCCCGCGGACCGCCTCCGCCGCTCGGCAGAACTCCTCAGCGATACGGTAGGGGAACTCCTCCAGGAGGAAGAACCCGCCGCCTCCGGCACCCTTGCTGCTCCCCGGTGAGAGGACTACGGTCCCGTCAGTGACCTCTGGAAAACCGGAGCAGTCAGCGGTTTACTTCACTCCGGGGTTCCGTTATTTCCCGCTCAACTCATCAATCCGCTCCTTCCCGCATGGAAACCGATACCGCCGCCGCCGGCCCCTACGTCAAGCAATTCTCCGTCTTCCTCATCAACCGTGCCGGGGCGCTCCTCAGCGTGGTCCGGCTCCTCGGTGATGCCCATGTCCTGGTGCTTGGTCTCAGCCTGCAGGACTCGGTGGATGTCACCGTGGCCCGGCTCATCGTCAGCGACCCGGAGACCGTGGAAACCCTCTTCATCGAGCGCGGCATTCCCTTCAGCACCTGCGACCTCCTCGTCGTCCAGCTCAAGGAAGGCGCCGAAGCCCTCGGAACCTGCCTGACGGCTTTTCTGCAGGCGGAAACCAATATCCATTTCGCCTATCCCCTGCTGGTCAAAGGCCGCGGGCTGCCCGCCCTGGCACTTCACCTTGAGGACATTGAGCTGGGAGCGGCCGTCATGCAGACCGAGGGGTTCAAAATCCTCCGGCAGAATGACATCAGCCGCTAACGGATGACCTCCCCCGGCTGGAGTGCCCCTGCCAGAACGGGGAGGAACCCACTTGGCGGCAAAACGGCATCGGGCCAACTCCTCGAAAACATCCGCCGCTTCCCCCGTCTCCCTCGACAAAGCCAAAAACCGCTTCAGCGCCATGCGCCGGATGCTGGGAGGCCAGGCCCCTTCAGGCCTCGGGGGATTCCCCCTGAATCATTTGCAGACCCTGTAGGCGCCGGATAGGGTCAGGCCGGTCCAGTCAGATTCATGGACTCCCGCCCTCTGACGGTCACCCTCCCCTCCGGACATGCCGCCTCCTGAAATGGATATGCCAACACCCCTGTTGGGATAATACGAAGTTGTGCAAGATATGAAACCCATCGTCGCCATCCTCTTTGTCCTCGGCTGTGGATGGGCGCTTCTAGCGTGGATGGCCGTCCTTCTGCCGATTGGCATTCTCATGCCGGAATATGGGTATCAGTCACATGATATCGCATTCAGCATAATTGGATCGGCGCTGTCCTTAGTTGGATACTGGATTTGGTTTGGATGGGGTTTCCGCTGGAAGACCGGTCGATACCCGGTTGTCTCTGCGAAGTCATTCTGGACGATCTCTCTAGTGACACACATTCTTTGGGCAGTGGCGATACCGTTCGGATACAAGGAGACGATCACCGAGTTTTGGAGGCACGGAGATACTTTGCCATTCCGGAGTTGGATCGGCTTTAATATTGTCATGGCTATAATCGGGCTCTTTATTGAGACAGAAGGCTCAACCTCTCTTCAAACCAAGGCACAAGCCGGAGCATCGAACGGCGGGTAGCGTCTCAATTTGAATTCGAGCTTTCCTCCCCGCCGTGGATGGCCTATACGTTCGCCCAACCCGCTATTGAGTATGCGTCCGCAGAGACTAACCCGAATAGCATGGAGGTTGGTTGGCGCAGTAGCTGGCGCTGCGCTCTCCATCAGCTGTTGGCTGGGGCTAGCTATTTCTTCGGGGATGATGTCGGCCTATTCACCACTTTCGGCGGCTGAGCGGCGGCAGGTGACGATCCTTAGTACGGTCATGTTGATTCCGCTGGCGGTTGGCGTCCTCGCAATCATTGGTCCAAGGCACAAATGGGTCCGATATTTGGGCTCGCTCCTGGTTTATATCATTTCTCCGTTGTGTCTCATCGCTCTGCTGTTTTCCGTGATCGTTCCAGCCCGCAGCGAAGAAGCCTTCTGGATGAGCCTTTATGTGATCGTGGCGGCCGGCTACTGGCTTATCCTTACGGCACGCCGTTTCGGCCTCTCCGGTTGTCCTTCGGAATGAATCAAGCTCACCATCAAACCCCAAAAGAAGGCGAAAAAGCGGTGCAGGCACCTCTGTGGGGCTCCGGGCCTGATCTAGAACGATCATGCGCGATTGGGATCTTCCGCCAGCGTCCCCCGCTGGATGAGTCGTTCCATGGACCTGAATCCCTGACCATCTGTGCTCTCCGTGAGGGTATGAAGTCATTCAGCAACCGGCGCGGTGCGGACTGTGAAGTTCCATGCTATGTCCTCTCCAGGAACACGTGAGTGCCTGCAACACGCACGGGTGGCTGAAGGTCCAACGATTCGATGATTTCGCTGAGTTCACTACTCCTCTCTGTGATTGAATCATGGCGGAAGGCACTCTCATGGGGCGCAAGACCCCGGATGCCTGAATGCAACCTTCCGTCCATAGCCCAGGACATCCAGCCGCCCGCATGCGGTTGCCCCATCCCTTCACCGGGACACCGGGGAAATCCAATGAAAACCACCTCAAAACCACCCAAACCAAAATCCCCCCAGCCTCCCGCGGACGGGCGGCAGGGGAACGCCGCCGGAGGCCTTGAAACCTACCCCGCGCCAGCCCCTTCCGCCAAAGGAAGGATCATCGGTCTGGACTGCCACCCGGATACCTTCACCCGGGCCGTGTTGTGCGGCACCAGCCTGCACGATGCCCGGCAGCTCGAATCCCACGCCGACCGCCCTCTCACGGCCTTCCTCGACTGGGCTGCCACGCAGGGCACCCCGGACGACCTCTTCCTCATGGAAGCCGGGTCCAACAGCTTCGAGATCTGCCACCGCCTCCACGCCCTCGGCCGCCGCTCCTGTGTTTTGGAAAGCGCCCACGTCGGGCGCCACGCCGCCCTCCATTGCGACAACGACAAAATCGCCGCCGTGCGCATCGCCAAAGTCTATCTCATCGGAAACGCCCCCTGCGTCTGGCAGCCCGACCCTGTCACTGCCGGACGCCGCCAGCTCCTGCACGCCCATCAAAGCGCCGTCTCCGATCACACCGCCGCCACCAACGCTTTCAAAGGCTTCCTCAACCAATTCGCCGTCCGGCCCGGCAGCCGCGGCATGGAAACCCCCGCCTTTGCCACGTGGGTCATGCGCCAGCACGACTGGACTCCGCTCCAGCAGGCCCTCCTCGCGGACCACCTCCAGCAGGTCAAAGTCCAAAAAGAGCGGCGCGACACCCTGCGCCGCCTCATCGCCGCCCAGGTCAGCGGTGAACCCCTCATGCTCCGGCTCATGAAAATCCTCGGCATCGGCCTCATCAACGCCTTCGCCCTCCTGGCCATGATCGGGGACATCCACCGCTTCCAGCGTCCGCAGCAACTCGTCTCCTATCTGGGTTTAAGTCCCGGCCAGCGCCAGAGCGGCCAAGGCAAAGACATCCGCCTCGGCGTCAGGAAACACGGGCGCGGCGACCTGCGCCACCTCCTCATCCGGGGAGCCCACGCCGTCCTGCGCTCCGGCCGTGACAGCGCGCTGGGGAAATGGGGCTGGAAGCTCTTCGCCCGCAAAGGCCAGCGCAACATCGCCGTCGTCGCCGTCGCGAGGAAAATGGTCGTCCAGGTCTGGCATCAGCTCATGGGCAACGCCCCCACCGCCGCCGAGTCCGGAAAAAGCCTCGCCGTAAAACTGCGCAAACTCTCCGTCCTCCTCGGCAAAAACCAGCGCACCCAACTCGGTCTCCCGGGAGCCCTCGACGCCTGCCTCGCCCACTTCCTGCAACAACTCCAGTCCCTCTCCCCGTTCCAGGCGGCGGACCCGCACAAAATCCCCCATGGAACGTAAAGAAAATCCTTGAATGACTACATGCCTGTTTATCCGTGGCTCACCTTGAATGATTCTGCGTGATTTGGAGCTTCCGCCAGCTTCGCCCGCCGGGTGAGCCGTTCCCTGGACCTGAAGCCCTGACAATCTGTGCTCTCTGTGAGGGTATGAAGTCATTCAGCAACCGGCGCGGTGCGGACTGTGAAGTTCCATGCTATGTCCTCTCCAGGAACACGTGAGTGCCTGCAACACGCACGGGTGGCTGAAGGTCCAACGATTCGATGATTTCGCTGAGTTCACTACTCCTCTCTGTGATTGAATCATGGCGGAAGGCACTCTCATGGGGCGCAAGACCCCGGATGCCTGAATGCAACCTTCCGTCCATAGCCCAGGACATCCAGCCGCCCGTACCGGTTGCCCCATCCCTTCACCGGGACACCAGGAAATCCAATGAAAACCACCTCAAAACCACCCAAACCAAAATCCCCCCAGCCTCCCGCGGACGGGCGGCAGGGGAACGCCGCCGGAGGCCTTGAAACCTACCCCGCGCCAGCCCCTTCCGCCAAAGGAAGGATCATCGGTCTGGACTGCCACCCGGATACCTTCACCGGGCCGTGTTGTGCGGCACCAGCCTGCACGATGCCCGGCAGCTCGAATCCCACGCCGACCGCCCTCTCACGGCCTTCCTCGACTGGGCTGCCACGCAGGGCACCCCGGACGACCTCTTCCTCATGGAAGCCGGGTCCAACAGCTTCGAGATCTGCCACCGCCTCCACGCCCTCGGCCGCCGCTCCTGTGTTTTGGAAAGCGCCCACGTCGGGCGCCACGCCGCCCTCCATTGCGACAACGACAAAATCGCCGCCGTGCGCATCGCCAAAGTCTATCTCATCGGAAACGCCCCCTGCGTCTGGCAGCCCGACCCTGTCACTGCCGGACGCCGCCAGCTCCTGCACGCCCATCAAAGCGCCGTCTCCGATCACACCGCCGCCACCAACGCTTTCAAAGGCTTCCTCAACCAATTCGCCGTCCGGCCCGGCAGCCGCGGCATGGAAACCCCCGCCTTTGCCACGTGGGTCATGCGCCAGCACGACTGGACTCCGCTCCAGCAGGCCCTCCTCGCGGACCACCTCCAGCAGGTCAAAGTCCAAAAAGAGCGGCGCGACACCCTGCGCCGCCTCATCGCCGCCCAGGTCAGCGGTGAACCCCTCATGCTCCGGCTCATGAAAATCCTCGGCATCGGCCTCATCAACGCCTTCGCCCTCCTGGCCATGATCGGGGACATCCACCGCTTCCAGCGTCCGCAGCAACTCGTCTCCTATCTGGGTTTAAGTCCCGGCCAGCGCCAGAGCGGCCAAGGCAAAGACATCCGCCTCGGCGTCAGGAAACACGGGCGCGGCGACCTGCGCCACCTCCTCATCCAGGGAGCCCACGCCGTCCTGCGCTCCGGCCGTGACAGCGCGCTGGGGAAATGGGGCTGGAAGCTCTTCGCCCGCAAAGGCCAGCGCAACATCGCCGTCGTCGCCGTCGCGAGGAAAATGGTCGTCCAGGTCTGGCATCAGCTCATGGGCAACGCCCCCACCGCCGCCGAGTCCGGAAAAAGCCTCGCCGTAAAACTGCGCAAACTCTCCGTCCTCCTCGGCAAAAACCAGCGCACCCAACTCGGTCTCCCGGGAGCCCTCGACGCCTGCCTCGCCCACTTCCTGCAACAACTCCAGTCCCTCTCCCCGTTCCAGGCGGCGGACCCGCACAAAATCCCCCATGGAACGTAAAGAAAATCCTTGAATGACTACATGCCTGAAATCTGTGGTGTTCCCCCCGCGGTCCTTTGGGTAGAGCCTCCCCCCTCCAGCCTTTGGGCATTCAGGGCTCCGGGGATTTCCCCTGAATGATTTGCATATTTTGTTGGCGCCGGATAGGGTCAGGCCTCCCCAGGGAGACCCCACCCTTTGCCGGCCACCCGCCCCTCCAGATCGGCCGTCCCTTGAGATGGATATCCCCACACCCCGCCGGTAAAACACTGATTCTCCCAAAAAGATGAAACTGCCTGTCGCCACCTTGCTGGTCCTGCTCTGCCTCACCCGGGGTGTCTCTGCTCACCCTCAAGTGGAGCACCTGAAGGAGTCCTACAAGGCGCAGGGGGATGCGTTTTTCGTCCCACTCTATTGGCTTCCTGAAACTCACCCCATGATTCTAAGGCACTTTCCCCATTTGGAGAGTTGGGTTGATTTCGAGCATGATCTTTGGAAGGAGATCGTCGAATCTGACAAGCTGAAGCTGATAGAGGAACTTGGACTGGAATTTGATCGGATGGAGAGCTCCCGGTTGGATGCGACGTGGGCCCGGATCAGGGATTGGCCGTCGATCAGCACTCAGTTAAGCCTTCTGATGACGTTCCTTGACAGCCAGGAGGGTTTTGTGGATCTGGCATACGCCGACCCGGTCCTTCAACCGGCGTTTAAATGGATCCTTGATCAACGGGCGCCCGGGTTTGATCCGAAATATCTCGGCAGCACCCTTTCATCGGGCCAATACCCCACGTTCCGCGCAAAGTTGGTGGAGCACCTTCTCAACACTCCGGATCAGCAGCGCATGGAATGCTTCTCCAGGCTTTTTGCGCGCATTGCCAAATCCAAATCCAAAACGGAAGAGCAAGGCGGTGGGGACCCACCCGCTGACCGTTCCAAGTCCAAACCGGAGGGGCAGGATAAACCTCAACCCGAATCGGAGGAGCGCCCGCAGTAGCGGGTGGCAGGCCTCTACGTTCTTCAAAGAAATGGACATCGACTTACGAACAGGAGATGACACCAAAATCCTTCGTTTTGAGACCATCAAACTTTTCGATGATTCATTGGAATGTGTCTTGGTTGTTCAATCAGCAGGAATCGGTTCGCATCGGAAATTTCGCTTCTCAGACCTCGCTCACGTCATTTCCAAATTCGAGAGAATGAATAAGCAGTTGGAAGGGGAAGTTCGATTACAGGAGCCGTATTGGGATGACTTTGTGACTTTAGCCTGCGACCGTCGTGGACGAGTCACGGTCACGGGTGAGATAGTGAATTACCAGGACGAATTCACCCAGCATTTGAAGTTTGGCTTCGTCACCGACCAAACCTGCCTTGAGCCTTTGATCCAGGACCTCAAACGGCTAAAACCATAATCAATCAGATGGTGAACAAGACGCGCCGTGACAAAATGCGTCCGCCAGCTTCACCCGCTGGGTGAGTCGATCCATGGACCTGAATCCCTGACCATCTGTGCTCTCCGTGAAATCTGTGGTGCTCCCCCGCAGTCCGTGGGTTAAAGCCCCCGCTCCGGGTCTGGATAGGTCCCGCCGGTAATCCCCGGTTACATTTCAGGATCAGGCTCTGGTTTTCGGGATACTGCAAAGGCGATCCGCCGTCCCATTCAGGGCGTTTCCCAGCGTCTTCCGGGTTAAAACGTGCCGACGTACGGGTGAAAATGCTGCGGCGTTCAGGTGAATGGACCCACCCGTTCAGGTGAATGCCCAGGGGAATACGGGTGAAAACGTCCCGCACTACGGGTGAAAACCTCTCTCCATTCAGGTGAAAACGTGCCGCCGTGCAGGTGAATGACAGGGTTACTACTCGAGCCCGGACACCGGCATTCAGGAGCACGGAGCCTTCCCACCGGGTGAAAACACCCTGCCATTCAGGAGTAGTTACGGGAGAAACCGGGTGAAAACGCCGCGGCATTCAGGTGAAAACGCGCCGATTTGCATAACTCTGCCTCCGCCTTGCGGCAATGGCGCCTGACCCGAATTCCGGGGTTGGAACACCACGCCGGCATGATTCAGAGCCGGATGGCCCTGAAACCGGCCACCAATTAAAACAGAGCCCTCTGTCGGGAATGGAAGTGAATCACCACAATTCCACCAAAACAGGGGGCTTCCCGGAAATACGGGAATAGGGGATGAGTGCTTCTTTTGGGGTCTGCGTAACAAGCTGGATTCCAATTGGTAATACATAATAGGGGGGTGTGGAATTTACCAGCCGCACCCCCGGCCCCCGTAAGGGGGGAATGAATGGAGCCTCATCTTTATTCCGGAATCAGCCCGCCGCAGACTTTGCCGGGGCGGTGCGGCGGAAGGTTGTGGCATCGCCCGGAGCTTCCCATTCCCCGGCCGGGGCTCCTTGGTTTTCCCCGTCTCTTCTTTCCTGAGAACCGCGATGAAATTGAACAAAACGTCACAAAGAGCACCGCTCGTGATTCAGAACCTATTCCCTGCGGGGTGAGGCCATCCGAGGAAACATTTTCCAGGGAAGTGCCGCCGTTTCATGCGTCCCCTGCGGGTCCCTTCAAATTCCTACTTTCCCCTTCAGGATTATCACCGGCAGAGGGTCGCGAAACTGCCCGTGAAGGACGGGTCAGCCAACTGGGTTCCACTCTTTGGCCTGCACGATTTCCTGAGTTCCCACGAACCGCTCCTTTTTCCAATCAATTGGCGCCATGAATTCTGCCCCAATCCAGTCCAGCTTTGAGGATCAGATCCCCGGGTCCATGAGCACTTCCGTCTTCAGCGGAACCCCGGACCTGTCCCGGCCTTCGCCGGAGGACTACCCCCAGGCTCCTGCGCCAGTGTCTGCCGAGGGTGGCAAGGCTCAAGCGGGGAAAGCGGCAGGGAAGGGGGCAGCGCCCACTGAGGAGACTGAGTTTTGCCGGGAGCATTTGCCCACAGAGGGGGAGGGCGCCGTTGCCGGATCCCGGCGCTATCAAACCTATGGGGAATTCAACCGGGGGTCCATGGGGGTGATCTACAAGGGGTTTGATACCCATCTGGGCCGTGAAGTGGCCCTCAAATTTCTGCACAACGAACACAAGCATAACCCGGACCTCCGCGCCCAGTTTATCCATGAGGCCCGGATCACCGCCCGGCTGCAGCACCCGGGGATCGTGCCCGTGTATGAGCTTCATCAAAGCCCGGGGAACGAGCTGTTCTTTACCATGAAGTTTGTCGATGGGAGGACTTTGAGGGAATTGCTGGCGGGGCGTTCCTGGCATTTCCATGATCTGCCACGGTTTGTGAATGTATTTGAGAAGGTCTGCCAAACCATGGCGTATGCGCACGCCTCCGGGGTGATCCACCGCGATCTCAAACCAGCCAATGTCATGGTGGGCAGGTTTGGAGTGGTCAGGGTGATGGATTGGGGATTGGCGAAAGTCATCGGGAATCACCAACCGCCAGCATCTTCAACGGAGGCCGTCCAGAGCGGGGAGCGAAGCCTGTTGCGTCCGACGATGACTGATCTGAATGGCGCCGGGGAGGGTGAATCGATGGGGAGTCTGGGAAGGGTGATGGGAACGCTGGCCTACATGTCACCGGAGCAGGCCAGAGGCGAGATCGATCTCCTCGACAAGCGGTCTGATGTCTTTGGGTTGGGAGCCATGTTATGCGAAATTTTGACGGGCCGGCCGCCCTATGCCTGCAGGGACGCCGATGAGCTTTATCACAAAGCGGTGGAGGCGGATCTGGGGGACGCTCTTTCGCATCTGGAGAGTTGTCTGGCGGACCCGCAACTGGTCAGCTTGGCAAAGCATTGTCTACGCGCCGATCCGGATGAGCGCCCGGACGAAGCCGGGGCCGTGGCCAAAGCGGTGACCGCGCAAATTGAATCCGATTTGCAGAGATCGGCCCTCGATTTGTCCCGCTTCTTCGAGCTTTCGCCGGACATGTTCTGTCTCGCCAGCCTGGACGGCTATTTTCAGCGGGTGAACGAAAACTTCACCCGTGTCCTTGGTTTTTCCAAAGCGGAGCTGATGACCCGCCCCTTCCTTGATTTTGTCCATCCGGAAGACCTCCCCCAGACCCTCGCCCAGATTGAAAAACTGGCTCAGGGGCTACCCGTGGTCCGTTTCCGGAACCGTTATCGTGATGTGGGCGGTCACTATCGCTGGTTTGAATGGACCGCCAAATCGATCCCGGAGGAAAATGTTATTTTTGCGATCGCCCGCACGGATGATCCAGACTCCCCACCGTGGCCGGAGCTTTAATCCCGCTGGATAGCGGGGAGGGGTTGCAGACAAGGAGCCGGCGCCCGGAACCGTCGCCCCGGGCGGGTGGGGCGGAATCAGAACTGTCCGGCGATGCTGCGGATGAGGGCGTTCATCAGTTCGTCGGGGTAAGTGGGCTGGAGATGATCCGTGACTTCCTTGCTGCGCCGGAAGTCGGTTTCAAAGAGGCGTTGGCGGAGTTGCTGGACAAAGGCGGGGTCGCTGCAGCCAATGCTGAATTCGTTATTCACGTGGAGGCTCAGGCGGTCGAAATTGGCCGAGCCCACGCAGGCCCAGCCGTCGTAGAGGGCGGCTTTCACATGGGACATCCCCGGCACCACATAAACACGGATGCCATGCCGGCGCAGCAGGGGGATGAGAGCCCGGTTGTGGGCCGCCATCAGCCCATTGTCATTGCCCGAGGGCAGGACCACCCGCACGTCCACCCCGCGGTGTCTTGCCCGCACCAGCTCCGTGATGAACCCGTGGTCACTCAGATAGGCGTTCTGCAGCCAGACGGAGCGCTGGCACCGCCGCAGGGCTTCCTTCTGCGCCTGCCAGATTTCATGCCGCCATGCATTGGTGTAGAGTGGACGCACCGGGACGGCATCGTCCGGGACTGCCGCCGTGCTGGCCGCGGCGGCGGCGGGGGAATTCCAGCGTTGGCGGGCGGCCGCGAAATCCCCTCCCGGGCCGTGGCGTGCCCATGACGCGGCAAAGTCCTGCTGGATCCACGGCACCAGGGGGCCGCGGACTTCGATCATCAGGTCATGCCAGTCGTAACGGTATTCCCGGCCGAAATTCATGCCCCCCAGCCAGGCCCGATCGCCATCCACGGTGATGATTTTGGTGTGCGAGGCAGCGAGGCCCGACATCGGCATGCAGCGCACTCCGATTTCCGAACCGCGCCGCAGATAATTCACCATATCGTCCGGTGGGCTGAAGTCCGCCGGCATGGGGCTGTCAGGAATTGCGGCGGCGGCAGCGAGCGAGGCCGATTCATCCATCAGGATCCGGACGCGGACTCCTTCCAAGGAGCGTTGGCGCAGCAGTTGGGCGAGGCCCACGGCGTAGTCGTCATTGTCAAAGATATAGAGTTGGATATCCACCTGGCGCCGGGCCTCCTGCACTGCCTGGATGAAGGCGGGGAAAAACTCCTCACCGCCCAATTGGAGGCGGAGCGAAGCGTGGGTGGAGGGAGCCGAGGCGATTTTTGAGAGGGCGGTGTCCCACGCCTGAAGATCCATTTCCGGCCGCTGGGCGAGGGGCGGTGGCGGGGTAGCCGGCAGCTGCGAAAACACATGCCCCAGGCCGGCGCGGGTAATACTGCCGACGCTGGCGATGAGCCGGGCACCGGAGGAGAAGGGATTTCCCAGGGCCGCGAGCAGGTGGCTGCGCCATACCAGGCTGGTGACCTGACGCACCATGTTATTACCGGTGGTCAGGGAATTCAGAGGAAGTCCGATGGCGTCTTCCGGTGGCACGGAGAGGAACACCAGGCGGCGGGCCTGGCGGTCCACAAAGGCCAGTTCCGGAAAAGTGCCGGTGAGAACCACGACCGGCCCGTCCCTCCCTGCCAGCCGGTCGAGATCATCGCCGCGGTCGAGGAAAACTTCATCGGCGAGGGCGCGGGCGGGGACGCGCCTGACGATTTTCAGGCGGGGGGCCGCTGCGCCAGCGGGGTCAGGCGGCCCTTGCCGTCCACCCGATGGGCGATCAGTTCCCGGCCCCCCGCGAAGATCAGGGTTCCTTCGGCCGGATCGGATGGCGCCAGCCGCAGGGCGAGGGTATCGGCAATCTGGCGCCAGACCGACGGGCCAAGCACTTTCACGTTTTGGGAGGCGGCCTCTCCTGCCGTGGCGGCCGGGCGGCCCCCGGATTGGAATGTCAGGGCCGCGGTGCCGGAAGTCCCCACCACGGCGGTGGCATGGGCGTCGTATCCTTTGAGGATGAATTTCAGATCCAGTCGTTGGCGGTCGGCGGAGATCCGGGCCAGCACCGTGCGTTCCACGCCTTGCCTTACCTGACGGGTCTCGGCGGCCCGGTCCCGGTACGGCAGCCGGCATCCGGCGGCCACAAGCACGGTCAGCAGGCCAGCGGCCAGCCGGAGGAGCCGGCGATGGCTGATCAGATGGCCCATGGCACCAGATCCCGTTGCGTCATCAGCAGCGCGAGGGTGGCCGCTGCTGACAAGATGGTCCAGACGATGATCCAGGGATTGCGCAGCAATTGCTCCGGTTCCAGCCGGGCTCCGATTTCGCTCATGGCATGGCGGAAGTAGGCGATGATCGCCATCACGATGATGGGGAAGACCAGCACCAGATTGTGCAGGGGAGGGTAGGAGGCGATCGCCAGACCGGCCCCGAAACAGAAGAGATTGGCATAAGTGATCATGGCGATGATCAGACTGCGCTCGGTGTAGGTGCCGAGGCTCTTGCGGTAGAGACCACTTTTTTCCTGGCCCCCGATGAAGCGGAATTCGGCATAACGTTTGCCCGTCATCAGCAGCCCGCCAAAGCACCACCATGCGAGGACGATGGTGACAGGCGGCCAGGTGCCCGGCCAGGGGGCGAGGGCAAACCACCCCAACCAGAGGCGGATGGGGTTGTTGAAGGATTCCGCAATCACATCCCACCATGCGCGGTCCTTCATCCGGACCGGGGGAATGTTATAAACCACCCCGCTCGCCAGCAGCATCGCGAGGGACAGGGTGTAGCCGGGATTGAAAAAAGCGAGGGAGAGGCCGAATCCCGCCGCGATCAGGGCACATTTGAAAGCCCAGAGCACCGGCACCTTCACCAGGCCGGCGGCGACGCCGCGGTGTTTTTTGGTAGGGTGCAGGCGGTCGAAGGGCGCGTCCAGGATTTCGTTCAGGATGTAATTGGCGGAAGCGATCAGACACGCCGGCACGAGGGAAAAGGCGGCCCAGGCCAGCGTTGGCGTGCCCTGCCAGAGTCCCGGCAGCAGCACCACGGCCACGACGTGCCCGAAGAGGATGAAGATATTTTTCAACCAATGGTCAGGACGGGCAATTTTAAGATATTCGATCACCGGGTGGAGAGGGATAAACGTGGCTTGCCATCATGACTGCGGGTCCCGCGCTGTCATGCGGAAATTCGGCCGGCCGCGGGTCCCGGGTTCAGCCGCGCCGGGCTTCCAGGATTTTTTGGAAGGAACGGGTCCGGATTTCCTCCAGGGTGAGGCCGGTGGCGAGAGCTTCGGCTTCTGTGATCGCACCGCAGGCGATGCCGCGGAGGAAGAAGTTGAGCAGACCCTGGCCGGTGGCGGCGTCGTCGAAGACATCGCCAAAGAGGGAAGCCTGGGCGGCTTTTTCCACGAAGGTTTTCAGGCGGCCGGTGGCGGGGGGCAGGGCGGACAGGAAGAAACTGTAAACGGCAGCGTAGCGGGGGATGAATTGGGCAGGGTGGAGGTCCCAGCCTTCGTAGAGGCCCTGGCGGAGGGAGTGGAGATTGTCGTCGAAGGCCATTTTCCAGGCACCGTGGACCGCCGCCTGGTTTTCGGCTATTTGCTCCGGGGTGAGTGCCTCGCCACGATGCGGGCCGACCGGGAGGATATTGGTGGCGCCGTCGGAAAGATGGACCCCGGTGCCGGCCAGAGCGGTGGTCATGACGGTGCGGGCAAAGTCGCAGGCGGGGTGGCCCATGGCCTGCCAGGCGGCGGTGATGCCGTAGCTGGCGGTGTAATCGTAAACGCCGAAGTGGACGCTCCCGCAACGGCCCTGCGCAGCGGCGAAGAAGGACTGGAGCGGGCAGATGCCGTCGCGGTCGAGGATGGACTGCGGGGTTTCCACCATGAGTTCGAGGCGCAGGGTACCGTTCGGCAGGCGGAGATGGGCTTCCAGGAGATCGCAGACGCTCTCGGCGGCGGCGACGTGGGCCGCCAGCTGGACTTTGGGCAGGGTGATGACGAAGTTGTCAGGGAGACGGTTGCCGGTGAGACCCAGCAGGGTGGTCAGAAAGAGGTCCATGGTCCTGATGCTGCGGACACGGGTGTCTTCGTTGAAGGGTTTGATGCGGATACCGAGGAATGGGGGCAGGGTTCCCGCCGCGAGGCCGGCCGCGACCTCATGGGCGCTGCTGATGGCGTGGGCGTCTTCTTCGGCATCGGGCCGGGAGCCATAACCGTCTTCGAAATCGAGCCGGAAGTCCTCCACGGGTTCGTGTTCCAGCTTGGCGGTGATGCGGCTGTGGACGCCGGTGGCGAATGAAGAACTCCAGGCTGCTCCCAGCGCATTTGCCAGGGCGGCTCCGTCGGGGGCGTATTGCGTCAGGGTTTTGCGGGAGACCGCCCCGAGGCGGCGGGTGGTGTCAGCCTTGAAAAGATGGGCGCCGCCATACACCACATGGACCGGTTGGCGGCGGTGGGATTCGCCGGGATAACGCTTCAGGAAGTCGCGGTTGGCGGCGCTGAGCCGGTCGATCACCTGGGACAGTTCGGCGGAAGTGAGGCTGGGCGCAGGGTTCATGCGGGGGAGCGGTTGATGTCCTTGTAGTAGATGTAGCGGGCGGGGCCGGGGCCGGCGGCGATGAACCACTGCGGGCAGTAGGGGGCGATCCACAGGGCATCGCCGGCCGTGACCGGATGCCAGTCGTCGCCCAGGCGGTAGACGCCGCCGCCTTCAAGGAATAACATGCCGTGTTCCATGACATGGGTTTCCACAAACGGCAGGGTGGCACCGGGGTCGTAGGTGAAGAGATTCACCGCCATGTCCGCGGAGGGATGGTCCGGCAGGAGGGTCTGGAGCCGGGCGTGAGGGTCGCCGAGGAAAGGCACGGCGCGGATGGCGTCAGGATGGCCGGTCAGACGGAGTCCGGGCGGATGGCCGTCGAGGGGTTCGTAGGTTTTGCGGAAAACGAGCAGGGAGGTGCCGGGGGAGGTGGCGTCGAAGCAGAAGGATTGATCCGGGGGAATCCAAGCATAGCTGCCGGTGGAGAGGGCTTGCCCATCCAGGCTGCCGGAACCGGAAACCAGGTAGAGGAACCACTCGTCGGGGCCGGTCTGGACTTTGCCTTGGCCGCCCGGTTCCAGTTTCAGCAACAACTGGCTGATGCCGGCTCCCATGGCAGCGGAGAGGATGACGTGGGCGGTGGTGCCGGACCAGCCGGGCAGGGCGCTGGGGACGAGGCCGTCCGGGGTGATCAACGCGTAGCGGGGGCGGATGACGTTCCGGGTGAGGCCGAGTTTTGGATACATGTCAGGAAAGGCCGGCCGTTGAGCGGCGGCAGATGTTCCTGAGCATAGAGGATGCCGGGAGCGGATGCAAGATGTGCGGATGGGGCACTCCAGCCCGGCCGGATGCGTTCAGGCTTCAGGCCCGGTCTTGTTTCCGGATCCGGAGGTGGCCTTGGGAAAGACCATGGAGCCGATGATGGAGGCCAGGAGTACGATGATGGTGAAGGCGAGGGAGAACTCGTTGCCGATCTTGTAGTCGGTGTGGCCCAGCAGCATTTTCACGCCGACGAAGGCCAGGATGAGACCGAGGCCGGGTTTCAGATAGTGGAACTTGTCGATCACTCCGCTGAGGACGAAGTAGAGCGAGCGCAGGCCCATGATGGCGAAGACATTCGAGGTGAAGATGATGAACTGGTCCTGGGTGATACCGAAGACGGCCGGGATGCTGTCGACGGCGAAGATGAGGTCGCTGATTTCAATGCAGATGAGGACGATGAACAGCGGTGTGAACAAGCGTTTGCCATTTTCCTTCACCATAAACCGGTCGCCCACCCAGGTGGGAGTGAGGGGGAGGACCCGGCGGGCATAACGCACCACGGGATTGTCGGAAGGATCTTCCTCCTCATCGGATCTGCTCCAGAGCATTTTGACGCCGGTGTAGAGGAGGAAGGCCCCGAAGATATAAAGGATCCAGTGGAATTGATTGATCAACTGCACACCGATGCCAATCAGGATGAAGCGCATCACCAGGGCGCTGAGCACGCCCCAGATCAGGACCTTGTGCTGGTATTGCGGGGGGACGCCGAAGTTCCGGAAAATCAGGGCAAAGATGAAGACGTTGTCCGCGCTGAGGGACAATTCGATGAGATAACCGTTAAAAAATTCCAGCCCCTTGGTCTGGCCCTGGGAGTTCCAGATCCAGATGCCGAAGCAGGTCGCGAGGGTGGCCCACACGCCGGTCCAGGTCAGGGCCTCGCGGAAGGAAACGGTGTGCGACTTTCGGGTGAAGATGCCGAGATCGATGGCAATCATGCCGAGCACAACGACGGCAAAAACGATCCAGAAGATGGGGGAAACAGGCATGGTGGTGGGAAAGAGGGTGATGCACCGCCATGAGGCCTGGTGCCACCTGAAATTTCACTTTTCCTGCCCCGGTCAGGGGGAGTCAGTCCTGTTTGAGCCACTGCACGGCATCAATGATGACATGCCCATCGGTGCCGGCGTTGGAGATTTCCACGGTATTGGCCCCGGCCTTCAGATTCCAGGTGCCGAGAGGATGCAGCAGGCCTTTTACGGATGGGGCGAGGCGCTGATTGACGACGACCTTCACGGGACCGGAAGCCGTTCCGACGGTGACGGGCACATTGGAGGCCCGGTTGGGGAGTGCGGTGTAGGCGAGGCGGACCGTGTATTTGCCATCGGCCGGCAGGGTCGCGGTGAAAACGGCGCTCTGCTGGCCTTTGGCCTGATTGTCGTCGTGGGCGTAGTCCTCGCCGTGGAAGGGGTGGGCCGCCTGGCTGAGGGATTCGAAACCGGACAAAACGGCGGCCTTCTGGTCCACCACGATGCCATCCAGTTGGAGGGGAGGCGGCAGGTTGGCAGAGGCCGGGCGGGCGGGCGGGATAAAATCGAGCACCTGCCGGTCGGCGAGCAGTTGGATTTTCAGTTTGGCATAATCGATGCCCTGCACGGTCGTTTTCTGCTGGATGGCGTGCACCGCCGCAGTGGCCGCGCTCTGGCCGAGGACCATGAAGACGGGTTCCATGCGGATGCTGCCGAAGGCGATGTGGGAGGAACTGAGGACAAGCGGGGCCAGCAGATTGGTGCATTCGGCGGCCCGGGGACGGATGGTGCGGTAGCTGATCGGATAGGGTTTGCTGCTTACCTGGATGTCCCCCTCATTGCGCACTTTGCCATCGGCGGTGAGGTGCCGGCGGACATTGTGGGAGTCCATGTTGTAGGCCCCCATGCCCACGGAATCTTCGACCACTTCCTGGCGCAGGCAGTTCTTTTCCGTCATCACATAATCACTGATCATGCGGCGGACTTCGCGGACATAGAGCTGGCGGGGCCAGTTTTGGTTGTCCGTGAATTCATCGGCGGCAAGGCCGAGACGTTGGAACTCGGCCCGGACTTTTTCCGGGACACGCGGGTTGTTGGCGAGGGTCCACATCAGGCCCTGGGTGTACTCCCGGTGCTCCTGGATGATCCGCTCCCGGGTGGCGTAGTCACCCTCCGGATAACCATAGTTCATGCCGATGTTGTCGGTGCTGAAGGCGAAATTGTTGTTGGTGTCCGTCTTGCGGTTGGGCATGAAGATGGGATTCCATGGCACCCGATGGTCACCGGCCTCGAAGTTGCGCAGGAGCAGTTCGAAGGACATCGGGTTGTAGTTGGCAGGCTTCGGCCAAGGGACCCGGTTGGCCGGGACGTCGGTGGTGGTCAGGCGGAAATTGTAGGCTTGGAGACGGTGGTCGCCGCTGCCGTCCGGGCCGGCAGGGTCCGTCTGAATGCCGGGAAGGACCCCGCTTTTGGGATCGCCGGGGATGATCCACGGATCAACGTCCTTGATGAACTGGTGTTTCGTGGCGCGGGCGGTTTGGACGCCATTCAGGGTTTCGTTATAGACGCTGTTGGCTTCGCGGCCCACATGATAGGAGACGCCGGCTTTGGCCATCAGATCGCCCTCATAGGTGGCATCGATGAACATGGCACCGGCGAAACGGGCCCCGCTTTCCATCACGATCTCCGTGATTCTGGCACCGTCCTTCCGGACTCCGTTTTTCAAATCCAGCCGCTCCCCTGTGATCACGGGGACCCCGGCTTCCTGGATCATGCCGGAGAACGTTTTAGTGGCCACGCCAGGCTCGAAGGTCCATTGCGTGTCCTCCCCGTTGTCCTTGGGACGGGCGCTGTGGACCCAGACCTGCTCCTGGTGGTAGTATTTTTTGATGCGCTGGTAGAACTCGCGGGACATGCCGCCAATGGCACCCTTGTTTCCGATATCGGTCGCTCCGAGCCCCCCGGTGGTCAGGCCGCCGAGGTGGCGGGTGGGCTCGATCAGGATGACGCTGTGTCCGAGGCGTTTGGCCTGGATGGCAGCGGTGATGCCGCCGGAAGTGCCGCCATAAACAATAAGATCCGCTCTTTGGGGCTCTGCTGCCGGCGAGGAAGCCGCCAGCGAAAAGATGAGGACAGCAGGCGGGATCGGGAATTTCATGGGACAGGGCTGATAAAATTGGGATGGGGCGGTGGCGGCGATTATGCCCGCTGAGTTACGGAACAGGAAA
Organism: uncultured Verrucomicrobiota bacterium; assembly: GCA_942492905.1. Classification (GTDB taxonomy): domain Bacteria; phylum Verrucomicrobiota; class Verrucomicrobiia; order Verrucomicrobiales; family V1-33; genus CAIZWU01. Next base: position 4,774,854 of record OW818657.1, on the reverse strand, counting down.
CACATTCTTGCCGGAACTGTGCGCTTGGTGGACAATGCCAGCCAATGAGCACGCCCCCTCCGGTCCCATCCGATGCGCCCGAACCTCCGCCGATTCCGGGAGCAATCCCTCCGGTGCCCCCACCGGTTCCGGAGCCGCATTATCCTCCCATCCCGCCTATCCCGTTGGTCAAGCCCCCGGCGGTGCCGCCGCCCGTCTCCTTGCCCGGCCCCGCGGCGGGTGACCCTGGCACCCGCGGGTTGCTGTATGGTTGTCTCGGACTACTGGCCGCGGCTGGCATCCTGATCGCTTTCGGCAGCATGTGGGTATTCAAAAAAGCCAAGGGCATTGCCCAGAATCCTGAGCAGTTTATTGCGGAAATGGCGGTGAAGGCGAATCCGGACCTGGAACTGGTCAGTGTGGACAAGGCTGCCCAGGAGGTCGTGATCAAAAACAAGCAGTCCGGGGAATTGACCACGTTTTCCTTCGAGGAAGTGAAGCAGGGCATGATCACCGTGAAAACCTCCGATGGCAGCAGCGCCGAAATTGGGCCAGGAGGCATCCGGCTTGAAGACAAGGACGGCCAGCAGGCCGAATGGGGAAGTGGAGCCGCGGTGCCGCTGCCGGCATGGGTGCCGGCTTATCCGGGCCCGCACCGGGTCCTGATGTCCTCCCATCGGCTCAAGGGGAGGGACGAACTAGGCCAGCATTCCTTCACCACTCCCGATTCCATTGATGCTGCCACCGCCAACTATCTGAAAGTGCTGGAAGCCGCGGAATTCGAGGTGGCTCAGGAATCGACTTCCACCAATGGCCGCAAAGTGGTGTCGCTGGAAGCTACGGCCGCGCTGGAAGGGGGAGGTAGTCAGCGCATTGTCATCCGGCTGCAGGGGCAGGGGAAGGCGACCACCACGGTGACCCTCGATTATTCCCAGGAGGCGGGCGCCGGGGACGAACCCGTTGAAAAGTAGGCGCCCGCTTCCGTTTCAAGGCTTACTTGGGCCACAACCAGGCCAGGTAGCCCGCATAGACTACCAGCAGGGCGGCGCCCTCCCAGCGCCGGATGCGGAATCCCGTCCAGGCAAGCAACAGCAGAAGCACGGCGGTGCCGATCATGACGTAAAAATCCACCGTGGAAATACCCGGGGCATGGATCGGCTTTGCGAGGCTGGCCACTCCGGCGATGCCCAGAATGTTGAAAATGTTGGATCCAATGATGTTGCCCACCGCGATGTCGGCTTGTTTGCGGCAGGCGGCGAGGAGGGACGACGCCAATTCCGGCAGGCTGGTGCCGATACTGACGATGGTCAGCCCGATCAAAGCCTCGCTGACCCCCCACATCCGGGCCAGATCCGATGCCCCAATCACAAAGGCCCGTGATCCAGCCACCAAAACGGCGAGTCCTCCGAAAATCAGCAGGGTGATCCGGCCCGGCGACAAAATCAGCCCTTCGGCCAGGCTACTCACCTCCTCATGGTATTCCTTTTCGACCACCTTGGTCGCGGTTCTTTTCGCCAGACGGATATTTACACAAGTGTAAATCACCGCGAGGGCCACCAAAAGTCCACCCTCCCAACGCTCAATCCGGAAATCGCGGAACATCCAGAACAATAACAAACTGACGGCGATCATCACGGGAGTATCGAGCTTCAGCAGCTGGAACTCCATTTTTAGCGGTATGATCAGGGCCGTCAGCCCGAGGATGAGGGCGATATTCAGAATATTGGAGCCCACCACATTCCCAATCGCCAGATCCCCCTCGCCATTCAAACTGGCGACCACACTCACCACCATCTCCGGACTGCTGGTCCCGTAAGCCACCACCGTCAGGCCCACCAGGAGTGGGGGCAGACCCAGCCGCAGTGCCATCGCGGTGCTTCCTTTCACCAGCCATTCCGCCCCGAAGTAGAGCGCCACAAAGCCCGCCAGAATCAAACATGCACTTATCATAAGTCCGCGGACTACGCACAGATCGTGAAAATTGGCGGCTACAAAATGCAGCCGGTTTTCCAGTGCCTGTGCGGAAAGGAGTGTTTCCACGCCGGTCCGGCCAACGTCCTTCTGTCCGTGGTTTGGACAAACAAAAAGGTGCCTCCCTCGCGGGAGGCACCTTCTGCGATTTTATCCGTCGCGGATCAGGCGATCCGGACTTCGATTTCCTTGGGGAGCACGGTTTCGCGCTTCGGCACGGAGATAGTGAGCACTCCGTTTTTGAATTCAGCACTGACCCGTTCACCATCAGCGTCCTTCGGTAGACTGAAGCGTCGCTGGAAGGCTCCGAAACGGCGCTCGCTGAGGTGGGCCTGGCTTCCTTCAGCCAACGGGGTGGCGGGACGTTCTCCGCTGAGGGTCAGGACGCCTTCGCGGACCACGACTTTGACTTCGTTGCCGCTCACGCCCGGAACTTCGGCGCTGAGTTGATACTGGTTTTCAGTTTCGATCACATCCACGGGAGGCACCCAGCCTTGGGGGGCCGTAGCGGTTCGATCGCCGAAAAGAGCATCGGCCAGCGTGAAAAGACGGTTGGCGGAAACGCCATATGGACGGGCAGGGTAGTTGATGTTCATGGTGGTTTGGTTTGGTTGGTGGTTCAGGGTTCGATCTTCTTTGGATCGCGGGTCCCATTGTTGCGTAAGTCGTGCCAAATAAACATGATGCGGTGTAGGTTATTGATTGTGAATCAGTTGTGGTGACAAGTGTGATTTGTTCTGGGCTGATGGTTGCATGGAATTGAGTCAATATGGCGCGAATTCAGATTATTTGAAGATTCGCTAATTGCGTCATAATGACATGCTTTCGCGGCTTGATCAAAAGCAGGCAGTAGAGGAGGACCCGCCCGCATTTCCCCATCGCTCCATCGGTGATTTCCTTAGTGGGAAGGATTTGCACCCCAAGCCCATCTTCGATTAGGCTGCGGGGGTTATATTCTTTTTCCATGAAATTACGGCTTCTGCTCACCCCGCTGCTCCTTCTCAGTGCCCTTCAACCGCTGAGGGCGGCCGATGCCGTGAGTGAAAAAATCGACCGGTTCGTGGAGGACGGTTATCAAAAACATAAAATCACGCCGAATGCGCCAGCCTCCGATGAGGTCATCGTGCGGCGCCTTTATTTGGACATCATTGGCCGCATTCCCACCCAGGATGAGGTCCGTGCTTTCAATGAGTCGGCGGATCCAGCCAAGCGCAGCCGGCTGATTGACCAGCTCCTCGCCTCCGACGGTTACGTCAGCCATTGGTATAACTGGTGGAGCGACATCCTCCGCGTCCAGACCGGGGGCCGCGATGAGTCGGGGACGGCCTATGCCGAGTGGATCAAGAAATCGCTCAAGGCCAACGTGCCCTATGACCAATTTGTGAAGGAGATGATCACGGCGAAAGGCTTCGTCTGGGACAATGGAGCGGTTGGATATTATGTGCGCGACGCCGGCATGCCACTCGATAACATGTCGAACACGGCGCAGATTTTTCTCGGCACCCGGCTGGTTTGCGCCCAGTGCCACAATCATCCTTTCGACAAGTGGACCCAGAAGGATTATTACCAGATGGCGGCTTACACGTACGGGGTGGATGCGGAGATCAATCCGCGTTCGGTTTACCGCCGGCTGGCCGAGCAGGAAATGAAAGCGGGGCGCCGCCTCGAGCAGGACGAACAGCGGTCCATGAACCGCCTGATTGATGACATTCTGGAGCCCCTGAAATATGGGGTGCAGGAAACCGAGCGGGGCATCAAACTGCCGGGCGACTATAAGTATGATGACGCCAAGCCGGGGGAATATGTGAAGGCAAAAACCATTTTCGGCGACAAGGCCAGTGCCAGCCGTGATCCCCGGGGCCATTATGCCGAATGGCTGACCAGTTCCGAGAATCCCCGGTTTTCGATGGTCATCGCCAACCGTCTCTGGAAGCGGGCCATGGGAATGGGCCTGATTGAGCCCGTGGACGATTACAAGGATGAGACCTCGGCTTCCAATCCGATGCTGATGAAGTTCCTTGCCGATCAGATGGTGCAGATGAAATTCGATACCAAGCGGATGCTTCGCACCATCTACAACAGCCGGACCTGGCAACGCGAAGCCACCCGTTCCGAAGTGCCGGAGGACCAGCCCTATTATTTCCAGGGGCCACTGCTGCGCCGGATGACGGCCGAGCAAATCTGGGACAGCCTGTGTGCCCTGACGATTCCCAATCCGGACCAGCGCGTCCGTGGCGAAGGCTATCGCAACCGCCTCGATGGCATGAAGAACGAAGCGGAGCAGCTCAAGGCCTGCTCACCCCAATCGATTGTGGCCATTGCCAGGAAATATGCTGAAGTGGATATGGAGCTGGAAAAGAAAATCCGCCTCGCCCGGGGACGGCTCACTTCCGCCCGTGAAGAGGGCGAGAATGAGGACACCAAGGCGGCCCAGCAGGCCCTCAATGCATTGAACGAGGAACGCGACAATCTCGCCCTCAAGGCCCGCGCGGAATTGATCGCCAATGAGTCCGGCAAAACGAAACCAGGTTTTGTTTCCAATCTCAAACCCGTCGTGGCGACCAAACCGGCCATGATGGATGACAAGACCAAAACCGCGGAAACCATGACCGCCACGGCTGACCAATGGAAGGGATATGGCGATGAATTCTTCCGGGCTTCGGAATTGTCCTCGCCCGCACCCAACGGTCATTTCCTGCGCGAGTTTGGGCAGAGCAACCGGGAGGTGATCGAGAATAGCTCCTATGAGGCTTCGGTCAGTCAGGCTTTGAACCTGATGAACAGCCCCCTGTTCAGCAAACTTACCCAGGAAAACACCATCCTGATGCAGCGGTTCCGCGGCGCCAAGGACGACGAAGGCCGGGCCAACGCCATCTGGCAAAGCCTGTTCGGCCGCCTGCCTACTGCCACTGAACGCGCCATCGCCGCTGAAACCGTAGCCGAAAAGAAACAGGACGGATGGCAGGACATCATCTGGGCTCTGCTCAACAGCCGCGAATTTGTCTTTGTCCAATAGCCCTTGGGGCTGCCGATCCATCTCAAATCAAAATCTTAAAACGAAAACCATCCTCAAACTACTGCCATGAACGATTCCTTCCTCCGCCACACCGACGAACACAGCCGCCGCCGTTTCCTTTCCTATGCCAGTAAAACCTTGTTGGGAGTGAGCATTCTCCCCACCATGGCCCCGCTGGGAGCCTTTGCTGCTCCAGTCAAAAAGGACGCCGTGGCCAGTGCCGCCCCGGCCACTCCGGGCCGCAAACCCACCGCGCGGAATATCATTTACCTCTACATGGCGGGCGGGATGACCCACGTCGATACCTTCGACCCCAAGCCCGGCGCTGGGGAAAAAGTCGCCGGTCCGGTCAAAGCCATCAACACCGCTGCCGATGGCGTGCAGATTTCCGAATATTTCCCGATGCTGGCCAAACAAATGGACAAGGTCGCCATCCTGCGCGGCCTCTCCACCACCCAGGGCGCGCATGATGAGGGGAACTATTTCATGCACAGCAGCTACACCATGCGCGGCACCATCCAGCATCCCGGCATCGGCGCGTGGCTCCAGCGCATGGAGGGGAAAACCAACCGGACCTTGCCGGGCAGCGTCTGCATTGGAGGCGGTTCCGTGGGCGGCGGGGCCGGGTTCATGGAAAGTAAATTTGCCCCGCTTTACGTGGGCAGCCCCACCTCGGGCGTGCCGAATAGCAAAAGCAACGTCAGCACCGGCGAGTTTGAGGACCGTCTCATGCTGTCCAACAAGTTTGATCAGGCCTTCCATGAGCGCTATGACCAGAAAAAGGTGCGTGCCTACAGCGATATGTATGATGACGCGGTGCGCCTGATGAAGAGCGAGGACTTGAAGGCCTTTGACCTCAGTGGTGAATCCGCCGAGGTCCGTGCCGAGTATGGCGACAACGGATTTGGCCAGGGCTGTCTGCTGGCCCGGCGGCTGGTTGAAAATGATGTGCGCCACGTCGAAGTCACTCTCGGAGGCTGGGACACCCACAACAATAATTTCCAGGCCGTGGAACGCCTCGCCGGCACTCTCGACAAAGCGCTGGGGGCCCTGCTCAAGGATCTCGAACGGCGCGGCATGCTGGAAGAGACCATGGTGGTTCTTTGCACCGAGTTCGGCCGCACGCCCTACATCAACGAAAACGATGGCCGCGACCACTACCCGAAAGCCTTCAGCGCCCTCATGGCGGGTGGTGGCATCAAGGGAGGCACCGTTCATGGCCAGACCAACGAAATGGGCACCGAAGTCGTGGAAGGCAAAACCGCAGTCCCTGATTTCAACGCCACCATTGCCTACGGCTTGGGACTGCCACTCGATCAGGTCATCTACAGCCCGTCGAAGCGGCCCTTCACCATCGCTGACAAAGGCCAGCCCATCGTTTCCCTCTTCGGCTAGTCCGGGAGGGGGGCGGGAAGCCCGGGTTTTGGCTTTCATGACCTCTGATGGCCGGGGCCGGCCCCGGCCGGATTCATTCCTATCATTTGCCAAGGTGCTGAAAACCGCGTAGCCGGAAGAAAACCGGTTCCCGTTTCCTCCTATGCTGGATTCCCTCCTGCAATTCCTTGAATTTCTTCCGGCTGGACTGCTTGTTGCCGCAGTTTGCCTGGAGGGGTTTGTGCTTTCCCGGCGTGACCGCGACAGCGAACCTGCCGTGCTCTGGCTGTTGTGCTGTGCGGCGGTAGCGGCCGCGCTGGTGAGTATCCTCGGCTTCACGCTCTATTTTACCGGGGTTGATCCGGAAGGGCTGAAGTCAGGGCTTTGGTCCGGCATTCTGGCGGCGGCGGCCAGTGTGGCGTGGATGTTCAAACGCGTGGCCCGGAACCGGTCCTTCCTGCTCCTCCGTGAGCGGTTCTATGACACCTCCAACGCCAACCGGCCTCCCTGCCGCAAGCCTTGGCAGGCATTTCTCATCATCGGGTACCGGGCCACGCTCGCCGCGGCTTTGATCAGTGGGGTGCTGGCCATGTGGCAAAGTGGGCCCACGGTCCCGCGGGGTCGCGGAGAGTTTCCCGCCACCGCCGGAGTTTCCATTATGCCGGCCGCCCAGGTCGCGGCTGCCGTCCCGGCTGGGCCGGTGACTCGGATTGAGGATACGGTTTCGCCAGCCCCCTCGCCGCAAGCTCCCGGGACGCCACTCATGGTCGATCCGACGCGCTCTGAAATTCCTTCGGCAGATGCCTCCGCAGTGGCTGCCCTGGCCACTTCCACCGCCATGACCACGGAGGCTTCTGCTTCCGCTCCAGCTGAAGGAGAAGGAGCCGATCCTGCGGTCCCTGTCGTGGCGGTCGTTCCCGAGCCGCCCAGCCGCCCTGTTTCCAAGAACAGCCTGTATTTTTCCAAAGTCCGCCCCATTTTTGCCAAATCCTGTATTTCCTGCCACGGGCCCAAAAAACAAAAAGGCGACCTGCGTCTGGATACTCCGGATTTCATCCGCGCGGGCGTGAATGGCAAACCGGTCATCGTTCCGGGAGTCCCGGAGAAAAGCCGCGTCTATCACGTCACCGGTCTTCCCCAGGACGATACGGATTTCATGCCGCCCAAAGGCAACCCCCTCAACACCAGCGAGCGCGCGGTGCTTGCCGAATGGATTAAAACCGGGGCCGATCTTGGCGACGGGGTTTCCATTCCGGCCGGGCACGACGGGGTTTTCCTTGTCGATACCCTGGCGGAAAACCTCAGTGCCCCCGATCCCGCCATCATTGAAGACCTCAAAAAAGACCATGTCGTCATCCGCGCCCTCTCCAAAAACGGCTTCGTGCTGGAACTGGACTTCAGCCATAGTGACCGGGCCCAGGGAGATCTCAAACTCAGTCAACTCGGTCCCATCGCCCGCCACATCTATGCGATCGATTTCAGCCGCACCCGCATCACGGATGCCGATCTCGGGCAACTCCTGCCGATGAAGAATCTCTCCCGCCTGCTGCTCAGCCGGACCGGGATCACCGACGCCGGCCTGAATGCGCTGAAAAACAACGCCAGTCTCGAACAGCTCAACCTCTACGAAACGGCGGTCACCGATGCCGGCCTGGCGACCCTGGCGAGTCTGAAATCCCTCAAAAAAGTCTACCTCTGGCAATCCAAAGCCACGCCGGAAGGGGCCAAACAACTCCAGGAACAGGTCCCGGGCTTGGTAGTGAGCATCGGTCAATAACCATCAGCAGATTCCCGGCAGGCGGGGGAGCCGGACAGGCCAGGATCAGCTGGCCAGACCCCGGGCAAGATGGCCGAGGATCGCGATGGATCGTTCCAGCAGCGGACTCCAAGGGTAACCACAGTTGAGGCGGATGAAATTGCGGTAGCCGCCGTCCGGGGAAAAGAGCGGGCCGGGGGCGAGGCTGATCCCGGCGCGGCGGGCTTGTTTCCAAAGTTCGATGGAATCCACCTGGGCGGGAAGTTCGCACCAAAGCACGAAATTTCCCTGAGGCCGGGAGAGGCCGATCCCTTCCGGGAAGCTGGCGACGACGGCTTCCCGGGTGCGTTCGACCTGGCTGCGATAAGCTTGGCGCAGGGTGCGCAGGTGGCGGTCGTAGCCCCCGTGTTTGAGAAATTCGGCGACAGCCAGGGTAGGCAGGGTGGCGTTGGCGAGCGAGCTGTTTTTCTTCAGCCGAAGTAACCGTTCCTGCCACCGCCCGCCCACGATATAACCAACACGATAGCCCGGAGCGAGCGTCTTGGAAAAAGAGCCGCAGAGCAGAACGGAACCGTCCGGATCAAAAGCTTTGAGACAACGCGGGCGGCTGCCCTGGTGTTGGAGGTCGCCGTAGATATCGTCTTCGATGATAGGAATGCCACGTGGCGCCAGCAAATCGATCAGGGCTCTCTTCCGGGCTTCGGGCATGAGGGAGCCGACGGGGTTCTGGAAGTTGGGAATCAGAACACAGGCGGAAACTTTGGTTTTGCGGAGGGCCCTGGCGAGGGTGTCGAGGTCCAGGCCATTCACACTATCCACCGGAATGGGCAGGGCTTTCAGCTGCAGATCGCGCAAGGTACTGGCGATGCCGAAATAAGTGGGGGTCTCCACCGCCACGGTATCGCCGGGCGTGCAGGTGGCACGCAGGGCGAGGGAGATGGCTTCGGTGCAGCCGTTGGTGATCATGAATTCCTCCGGTTGGAAGGCGCAGCCCCAGTCGAGGGAGCGGCGCGCCAGTTCCCGGCGCAGCGTTTCGCTGCCGGGGACCACGTCATAGCCGAGGCCGGCTCCCGGAGTGCGGCGGGCGATGGCGCCCATGGCGCGGGCGAGTTTATCTCCCGGCAATAAATCCGGGCTGGGCAAAGCGGCTCCCAGGGGCACGAAGGCCGGGTCGCTGTGGTCGGAAAGGATAGTGTCCAATGGGTCGAGATTGGCGAAGTCCGTGACCTTCCGGATCTGGCGGTCCCACACCGGGGTCCTGACAATATCGGCTTGGCGGATCTTTACGAAATAACCGGATTTGGGACGGGCTTCGATCAGCCCGCGATCTTCCAGCGCGGCATAGGCATTCATCGCGGTGGGTACACTGACCTTCTGCTGGCGGCCGAACTGGCGGATCGAGGGCAGGCGGTCGCCCGGGCCGAGGGATTGATGCTGGATCATCCCTTCCAGCACACCCGCCAGGCGGAGATAAAGCGGGCCTGATTCGGGGGTGGCAGGGACGGGCATGGGGGAATGATCAGGGTTGAAGGACAAAAGAGCCAGATACAGATGGCGGGAAATACAGATTGCACAGATGTTGAAAAGTAAAATCTGTATAAGTAATAAAGCTGATTGGCTGCATCTGTTAAACAAGGCAAACGATGGCAGGTTCAATGCATGAAGCGCATCGTTTTCCCATGCCTGCCGGCCTTCCCCAATTTTCCTGCTGCTGACAGCCCGCCGGCCGCGCCAAGGGATTTCGGGCAATCGGCTCCAAGGTCAATCCATCTGAGCCCAGGCAGGGTCATCCGGCTGGACCGTGACAGCCAGGTCACCGGGATCCTGGTGGAACGGGGGACCGTCTGGGTGACGGAAACACCGGCCACGCGCGATATCGTGGTGCCCCAAGGCGGCTATCTGCCCTTGTATGGTGGCTGGCCGGTGGTCGTGCAGGCATTGACGCAAGGACTGGTCATTTTAAGATAGTACAACTCGCGATGCATGAATCCATTTCCGTCTCCCCTCCGCTGGTTGAACCTGTGGGGCTTCCGCCTGTGGTGGCCCGTCAAGCCCCGCTTGGACTGGTGCTGGCGGCTTTTGCTGCAGTCTACTTGATCTGGGGGTCCACTTACCTCGGTATCACCATCGCGGTGAAAAGCATCCCGCCTTTTTTGATGGCCGGTTCGCGTTTTTTACTGGCGGGAGGTTTTCTTTACATGGTGCTGCGGCGACGCGGAGCATTGCCGCCGACCCGGCCCCAGTGGGGCAGTGCTGTCATCGTGGGAGGGCTGTTGCTGCTTGCTGGAAATGGTGGGGTCAGTTGGGCGCAGGGCAGGGTGCCCTCCGGCGTTTCCGCCCTGATCGTGGCCTCGGTGCCGCTTTGGATCATGCTGGTGGACTGGGTCCGCCCGGGCGGACGGCGTCCTGGCGGCTTGGTATGGCTGGGATTGGTTGCGGGAGGAGCCGGGGTCGTGTTGATCATAGCCAGCCGGAATTCCCTCGGGCAGCGGGCCACCGACCCGTTGGGGGCGCTGGTGCTGCTGGCTTCCGCCTTTTGCTGGGCCTTGGGATCGGTCTATTCCCGGCATTCCGCCAAGCCGGAATCGGCCCTGATGACGGTCGCCATCCAGATGCTGGCGGGGGGCGTGCTGCAGCTGCTGACTGGGATTCTGATGGGGGAAGGGCACCGTTTCCAGGCTTCCGCGGTCACCGAGGCATCCGCCTGGGCGTTTCTCTATTTGACGATCCTCGGGTCATTGGTCGGTTACACCGCCTACGTCTGGCTGCTCCAGGTCAGCACTCCGGCCCGGGTTTCCACCTACGCTTACGTGAATCCATTCGTCGCGGTGCTCCTGGGGCACTTCGTGCTGAAGGAAACGCTGCCGCCCGCAGTGGCGGTGGCCGGGGTGCTGATCCTGGCTTCCGTGGTCCTGATTACCCGTCCGGTGCGAAGTGAAAGTGGCGGTTGAGCGGCATTGTCGCGAAAAACGGCCGATGTCCAGGACTGGGGGAAAACCCCCAGGAAGCACTCCCACGCCGTATTCGGAGGGGCAGGAAACGGGCAGAGCGGAGCAAAAAAGACCCCAAAAACCAGTTTCCTCTTGCGTGGGTGGTTGGTATTTCTATTTTCGAAATATTCCGCAGGTCCGGGTCCATCCTGATTCCCCGTTCCCGCCACTAATCCAGACAAGATTTTTCTAATTCCGCTTGTGAAAAATTTCACAAGCCTATACTCCATCCAGACCCGACTCTGAAAATGGCCAACACCTTTCCCCGCTGGACAAATACCCTGCCTCTGAAGCTCCTCGTCTGCTTCCTCTTTATGGGTGCGGGGATCGCTGGCGGGGTGACGTATTATTTCACCCAAAAGTACACCCGCGTCGGCTACATGCCATCGCAGCCCATTGCTTTTTCGCACAAAATCCACGCCGGGCAGTTGGGCATGGACTGCCGTTACTGCCATAGCTTTGTTGAACAGTCCGGCCACGCCAACGTGCCGGCCAGCAGCACCTGTTGGAATTGCCACCAGCACGTCAAAACCAACTCTCCGCAGATTGCCCTGATCAAGGAAAGTGTCGATACGGGCAAGCCGCTGGAATGGGTCAAGGTCCACAACACCCCTGACTACGCCTACTTCAACCACAGCGTCCATGTGACAGCCGGGGTGTCCTGTGTCAGTTGCCACGGCAAGATCAATGAGATGCCCGTCGTTTTCCATGACCAAAGTCAGAGCATGAGCTGGTGCCTGGACTGCCACCTGGCTCCAGAGCAGCACCTCCGTCCCATGGACAAAATCACGAATTTGAATTGGACGGCCAAATCCGAAGGGAAAGACCAGAAGGAGATGGGTCAGAAACTCAAAGATGCCTGGCACATCGAGCCTCCGGTCAACTGTGCCGGTTGTCACCGCTAAGCCACCCTGACGTCCGCCGCCCCTATCACCCCATTTTTGTTCAATGAAACGCGTTTGGCAACATCCCGCAGAGCCCACCACCGGCAAGCGCTATTGGCGCAGCCTGGGACAACTGACCGGCCAGGAATCCTCCCAGAAATGGCAGGACCGTGAATTCCAGGACGGCGCCGCTGTCATGAAGGACGAGGAGGAACAGGAAACTTCCCGCCGCAGTTTCCTGAAACTCATGAGCGCCAGCACCGCCATGGCAGGACTCGGCCTCGCTTCCTGCCGCAGGCCGGAAACCTACCTGAAGCCCTATTCCAAAATGCCGGAATGGGTGGTCCCGGGCAAAATCCTCTATTATGCCACCGCCATGCCCCGCGCCGGCGGAGGCACTCCCATGGTGGTCCACACCACGGAAGGACGTCCCACCCACCTCCAGGGCAACAAATTCCACCCGGACAGCAATGGCGGCTTGGACTCCCAGGCGCAAGCCTCGGTGCTGGGCCTGTATGATCCGGACCGGGCCCGCGCATTCTCGAATTATGGGAAGCCGAGTTCCCGCGATGATTTCTTCACCTTCCTCAATGCCGCCAAGAAGGAACTCGCGGCCTCCGGCGGCAAAGGCTTCGCAGTCCTGACCGATGAGGTGGTCTCTCCCACCCGGTTGCGTCTGATCGGTGAGCTGCAGAAGAAATTCCCAGCTGCCAAGGTCTACCGTTACGAAGCTTTTGGGCCCGCCAATGTGCGCGCTGCCTACACCAAGGCCTTCGGCTCCGGCGTGATGCCGTTTTATCGTTTTGACAAGGCGGAGCGGGTGTTCAGCCTCGATAGCGATTTTCTCGGGCTTGATCGCGTAGGCGGCAAATCCGTCGGTCAATTCATGTCCGGCCGGAAAGCGCAGACCAGCGCTGATCCGATGAACCGCCTCTATGCCGTGGAGAGCAATTACACCATCACAGGTGGCATTGCCGATCACCGGATGCGTGTTCCTGCCAGCCAAACGGTCAAGGTGGCGGCAAAACTTGCCGCGCTCATCGGGGCGGCCACCGGCGACGCAGCGTTGGCTGCTACTGCTGCCACCGTCAAATCGGACGGCTACAACCCCGGCCGTGAGGATTTTGAGGTCTGGTTCAAGACCGCCGCGGATGACCTTGTTGCCAGCAAGGGCAAGGCCATCGTGATCGCCGGGAGCAATCAGCCCGAAGCAGTTCAGGTGCTTGCCGCCGCCATCAATCAAGCGCTGGGGGCCTACGGTTCGACCATCGAATTGAAGCAAACCGGCCTCCCGGAATCGCAACTGGGCACGCTGGCGGAACTGGCCGGCCAAGCCCTCGCCGGCAATGTGCAGACCCTGCTTGTCATCAGCGATGCCAATCCCGTTTTTGATGCCCCCGCCGACCTTAAGTGGCCTGCTGCCCAGGACAGCATCAAAACCGTTATCGTCCACAGCACCCGTCATCTGACCGGCACCGCCCGCAAGGCATCGTGGATGGTGCCGGCCACGCATTATCTTGAACAATGGGGCGATACCCGTGGTTTTGAAGGCACCTACGCCGTGGTCCAGCCGATGATTCTCCCCCTGTTTGGAGGGGTCAGCGATCACGAACTTCTTGGAGCCTTGGTTTCCAACGAAGACACGCCTCCGTTCGTCGCACCTTCCATGGCTCCCCTGCCCATGGGCACCGTGGAAGATCCAGGTCCCGGGTATAAACTGGTCCGTGATACCTTCAATGCCCTCGTTCCCGGAGCCTCCGAGGAGGTCTGGAATAACACCCTGCGGGACGGCTTTGTCGCCAAAACGGAATATCCTGCCGCAGCCACTGCGTTCCAATCCGGAGCGCTGAGTCTGCTGGCGGCGCTTCCTGATGCTGCGGCTCCTTCGCTGACCGCGATGGAAGTCACCTTCCTGCCGTGCGCCAAGATTGCGGATGGCCGTTATATCAACAGCGCCTGGCTGCAGGAAGCCCCCGATCCTGTTTCCAAGGTGACTTGGGACAATGCCGCCCTCATCAGCGTCAAAACAGCCAAGGATCTCAAAATCACCCTCGCCGCGGTGGATGAGGCTGATGTGATTTCGGTCGAAATCGGTGGGGTTACCCGTTATTTCCCGGTCCTCGTCATTCCCGGGCACGCCGACAACGCTGTCACTCTCACTGTTGGCTACGGCCAGCTGGGCACTGGCGCCGAGGGGCCGGGCCGGGTAGGGCAAGGCACTGGTTTCGACGCCTATGGTCTGCGCACTTCGGCCGCTCCCTACTTCGCCACCGGCGCCAAGGTAGCCAAACTCACCGGTTCCGTCGCCGTTCCTGAAGGAGGGGCCAAATGGACTGACCACAAGGAAATTCCGGCTGTTTATCCCATCGCCACCACCCAGGAACATCATAGCATGTATGGCCGGGCTCTCGTCCGCGAAGGGACGCAGAAAGATTGGCAGGACGACGAGGATTTCGTGATGGAGCAGGGCACCGATGCCCACCTCCATGGGGGGCGTGCCGAAAAAACCGCCGAAAACGCCTTTTCTCTATATAAACCAAATGCTGGCAAGAAGGAAGATGGCACCCGGGAACCGCTTCTGAGCGATGACCTGCACCAATGGGGCATGGTAATCGATCTGAACAGCTGCACCGGCTGCACCTCCTGTCTGGTGGCCTGCCAGTCGGAAAACAACATTCCAGTGGTCGGCAAGGACCAGGTCCGCCGGGGCCGTGAGATGCATTGGATCCGGATGGACCGTTATTTTGCCACCGACCTTGATTCCGATGCAGCGCTGAACAACCGCCAGGTCGAAGGACACGAGTGGGAGGAAGACGAAATGGATGATCCTTCCATGCTGGTCGAGCCGGTCGGCTGCCAGCACTGCGAGGCTGCCCCGTGCGAAACCGTTTGTCCGGTCAACGCCACGGTGCACAGCCCGGATGGCTTGAACGTGATGGTTTACAACCGTTGCATCGGCACCCGCTATTGCGCGAACAACTGTCCTTTCAAGGCCCGCCGCTTCAACTTCTTCGATTACAACAAACGGAACCCGCTGGTCGAAAAATCCGCTGGCCCCCTCAGCTTCAACAACCTCTACGCAGGTCCGCTGGGAGATCGTCACGATACCGAACTCAGCAAACTGCAGAAGAACCCGAACGTCTCCGTCCGGATGCGCGGGGTCATTGAAAAATGCACCTACTGTCTGCAGCGCATCGAAAGCGCCCGCATTGACGCCCGGGCACATGCCCGCAAGGACAAGTCCCGTGAACAGGGCAAATATGACGAAACCCTTGTCCTCGCCAAACAGGATCTGCGGATCCCGTCCAACGGTGTCAAGGTGGCCTGTCAGGAAGCCTGCCCGGCGGAAGCCATCCACTTCGGCAACCTGCTCGACAAGGACAGCGACGTGATGAAAGCCAAAGGCAACGCCCGCAACTACGAGCTGCTAGGCTACCTCTCTGTCCGCGCCCGGACCACCTACCTCGCCCGCATCAAGAATCCGAATCCGGAATTGATCAAAGCCAGCCCCCGCGAAGCGAAAAAAGTCGGGCAGGGCAGCAAGACCCGCCCCGTTGCCGTCGCTGGTTCCACCGGCCATGGCGCCGCTTCCCATTAAGCCGGCTTACTCCTCCTTCACCCTCTTCACTGTCACCTTACCATGGCCGAAGCCGCCCACGATCCCCACCACCCGCACGCCGCCGGTCCTTCCCGCGCGAAGGTCCTGCTCCGCGAGCCTCTGGTGCTCAACCAACGTTCCATGAGTTGGGTCACGAACCGCATTTGCGGGATCGTGGAAAATCCCCAACCTAAGGGCTGGTGGTACATCATCGTCCCCTGTGCCGCCCTCGTGGCCGTCATGGTGTTCTGTTTCACCTATCTCGTCTCCACCGGCGTCGGCGTCTGGGGACCCAACCACCCGGTTGCCTGGGGATGGGATATCACCAATTTCGTGTTTTGGATCGGGATCGGCCACGCCGGCACCCTGATTTCAGCGATCCTTTACCTCACCCGCCAAAAATGGCGGACTGCGGTGAACCGTGCCGCGGAAGCGATGACCATTTTCGCGGTGATGTGCGCCGGTCTTTTCCCGGCGCTTCACGTCGGCCGTGTCTGGATGGCCTGGTTTCTCGCTCCGATCCCGAACAGCAACGCCATCTGGCAAAACTTCAAATCCCCCCTGCTGTGGGACGTTTTTGCGGTCTCGACCTATTTCAGTGTTTCGGTCGTCTTCTGGTTCCTCGGACTGGTGCCTGATCTCGCAACCCTCCGCGACCGCTGCAAGCCAGGCATCCGCAAAATGGCCTACGGCTTGTTTGCGCTCGGCTGGCGCGGTGGAAACCGGCAATGGCGCCATTATGAAATTGCCTACGGCTTGCTCGCTGCCTTGTCGACCCCGCTGGTGCTTTCCGTGCACACCGTGGTGTCCTTTGACTTTGCCACCTCCATTGTCCCCGGCTGGCACACCACCATCTTCCCGCCCTACTTTGTGGCTGGCGCGATTTTCGGTGGGTTCGCCATGGTGCTTACCCTCATGATCCCGGTCCGGAAGATCTACGGGCTGCACGATCTCTTCACCATGAAGCACATCGACAACATGGCGAAGATCATCCTGCTGACCGGCACCATCGTCGGTTATGCCTACCTGATGGAATTGTTCATCGCGTGGTATTCCGGCAGCCTCTACGAATTCGACGCCTTCAAATGGCGCATTCTGTATGGCCCCTACACCTGGGCTTACTACTGCATGTTCTTCTGCAACGTGATTGCCCCCCAGGTTTTCTGGTTCAAGAAAATGCGCGAGAACCTGCTCGTCGTTATGATCGTCTGCATGTTCGTCAATGCCGGCATGTGGTATGAGCGTTTTGTGATCATTTGCACCACTTTGGCCCGGGACTTCCTGCCGGGCCAATGGGACATGTATCACCCTTCCTGGGTGGAAATCTGGACCTTCATCGGCACCTTCGGTTTCTTTATGATGCTGTTCCTGATTTTCCTGCGCTTCCTCCCGGTCATCGCCATTGCTGAAATCAAAGGCGTCCTGCCTGAATCAGACCCGCATTACGATCCTTCCTTTGCCAAGCGCGACAACCTTGTCGCGGCTCCCTCCTACGAAGGCGATCGCCTCGAAAACCGGCCCGCCGAGACCACCGCCGTCGTCACCAACGCTGCTCCCGCCTGATCTGCGGCGTGGTCCACTTCTTCATCAACTCTCCACCATCGAATCCACAGTGAGTACCCCATTGAAACGCGTCCACGGTTACCTCGCGGAATTTTCCTCCGCGCGGGACGTTTTCCATGCCGCCGAGCAGACCAGGGACGCAGGCTATTCCAGCTGGGACGTCCACAGCCCATTCCCAGTCCATGGCATGGATGACGCGATGGGATTGCCCCGCTCCATTCTCCCCCGTTTTGTGCTCATCGGTGGCGTCATTGGGATCACGACGGCCTTTCTCCTCCAGTATTTGACCCAAGTGGTGATCTATCCCACCGTGGTCCAGGCCAAACCAGCCAATATCTATACCATCGCGGCCTTTTTCCCGGTGATGTTCGAGCTCACGATTCTGTTCTCGGCTTTCACCGCCTTGTTCACCTGTCTGGTGATGATGAAGCTTCCCCGGCTCCATCACCCGCTTTTCAACGCCCCGTCCTTTTCCAAGTTTTCGGACGATAAGTTCTTCATCTGCATTGAGGCCCGGGATCCGAAGTTCTCTGCTGAAAAGACCAAATCCTTTCTCGCCGGCATCGGCGGCTCCAACATCGAGCTTGTCGAAGACGAACTTTAGTCCCGCCGCTTCCGTCCTCTGCCTTTTTCCGCCCCATGCGCTACTTCTTTTTTGCCTGTCTCTTGGCCATCGTGCTTGTGATTGGTTTCGCCGGTTTCCGCGGCGATAAGTTCAGCCGTCCCCCCATCCTGCTGCTGAACGACATGAACAATCAGGCCAAGGTAAAACCGCAGGCCTCCAACGCCTTCTTCGCGGATGGCGTGGGCTCCCGCAAACCAGTCGTGGCCACCGTTCCCATGGGGCTCGCCATCCCCTCCAAACCAGCCGCCGAGGGAGGTTATGTTGCCTACGGATTCTCCCATGGCTCGGATTATTTCAATTCGGGACGGATGGGCGAATTCTGGGGCGATGGATTCCCTGAGCAGGTCAAAGTGGATGAAGCTTTCCTCCGCCTTGGCCAGGAACGCTACAACATCAGCTGCGCCATCTGCCACGGGAAATCCGGCAATGGAAAAGGGATCACTTCCGCCCCCCAATACGGTATCGCCAACATTGCCAATTTCCACACCCCGGGCTTCACCGACCCCAAAGCCTTGGATTACCGGGCGAACGGCAGCATTTACAATACGATCAATCTCGGCAAAGGCCTGATGAGTGGTTACGGCGCCAGCATACCCGTCAGGGAACGCTGGGCCATCGTTGCCTGGGTGCGCGCCCTGCAATTGTCCCGCTCCGCCCCCTTGGCCGATCCTTCCGTCAAGGAAGTCTGGACTGCGCTCCAGCCTCCCGCCGTCAAATAAGTTTTTCTCTCCTGAAGCATGAGCCACCACGTTTCCGTCACCACTCTTCCGCCTGAAGGCGAGAAGCTGCAGCTTGCGAAGTTCACTTCGTGGCGCTCTATCCTGATGCTCACCGGCGCCGCCGGCGTTGCCGCCTCGCTGTTCCTCTTTTTCACCGGAGGAGAAGCCGCCAATTCCTACGCCTTCAGTTACCTGTTCGCGCTCGAAGTCTTCTTCACCATCACCGCCGGGGCTACTTTCTGGGTATTGCTGCACAATGCTTCCAACTCTTCATGGGGAGTCGCCATCCGCCGTATTCCGGAGCTGATGACGCAGTTGTTTCTGCCACTGTTCTTCCTCGCCCTGCCGCTCTTCATGCCCTTCTTCCCGAACAAACCGGTATGGATGGGACATGTCTGGGAGTGGGTTGGGATTCATGCTCAAGTCAAGGAACACGCTCCCGTGGGCGTGGCCAGCCTGCGTGATGCTCTTGCTGCCACCCACGACACGGCGCTGCTCTACAAAAAATTCCCCTATCTGCACAACGGCATGACCGGATTGATGCCCGGCATGGATATCCGCATGATTCTTTTCTTCGGCCTCCTCCTGCTCACAGGAACCAAACTGCTTAACTATTCCCTCAGCCAGGACAAGACCGGGGCGGTGCAGCCCACCTACAGTGCCCGTCGTTTTTCCTGCGGAATGCTGCCTGTTTTCGCCGTCTGTTCCACCTTCGCAGGGATCGACTGGGTGATGAGCATGAACTACACTTGGTTCTCCACCATGTTCGGGGTGAATATCTTCGCGGGCTCCGCCCTCGCCTCCATGGCCGCGGTCATCCTGATCGTGGGAACCCTCGTCAAGACCGGCCACTTCCGGCATATTGTTTCCGAAGAGCACTTCCACCTGATGGGCAAGCTGATGCACGCCTTCATCATCTTCTGGGCTTACATCGCCTTCAGCCAGTTCTTTCTCATCTGGTATGCCAACATTCCTGAAGAGACCCAGTTCTACGCCATCCGGAACACGGCCGGTTGGTGGTATTTCTCCCTGGCCTTGGTCTTTCTGCACTTTGCCGTTCCTTTCGTCTTCCTGCTCAAGCGGAATGCCAAACGCAATCTGAATGCGGTCATGGCGGTGGCGGCCTTTGTGATTGGAGTCCACATGCTGGAGCTTTATTGGATGATCATCCCCGAGCGCGGCCGGGCTCTTTATGAATTCACCAGCGCTCCGGATTCCGGCCGCTTCATCCGGGACCTGCTCTTTGATGGCTTGGCGCTCCTGACGTTTGCCGGCGTTTACGGCTATTTCCTCATCCGGCTCCTGTCAAAGCACAGCCTGTATCCCTGCGGTGACCCCCGGCTCGAAGAGTCCGTCAACGTCGTCAGCTAAATCCAACATTTTCCGCCTTCAGCTCACTTATCATGGACGAACATCCTGGAGATACCCTCGGCAATCGCTTCCTTACCTTCTGGGGAGCGCTCGGCACCATCGTTGCGCTGGCGCTGGTGCTGGCCCTTTACCGCTGGATCGCGGTGCCTTCCGCTGATGCGGTCAATGACGGAGGAGCGGGAAATGCCCGCCTTGCCATCCTGTCCACCACCACCAGCGAACAGGAGGATGAATTCCGCCAAGCCGCCGAAGTTGAAGCGGGAAAAACGGTCCGCCTTCCCGCCGACAGCCTGCTTTCATTCGCTGCCAAAACCCTCGCGGCCCAAAAGGCGGCTCCCGGCCCCCTGAAGACTCCGGAAGCCCTCGTCCGCGAGCAGGAGGAAAAAGCGAAAAACACCCACGATCCCAATCTTTCCAAATTCGAAGGGAAATAACTTTTCTCCCGATCCCCTTACATCATGAGTCAGGAAGACCATTCACAGCCGCTCCCGGACATTACTCCGGAAGACATTCTGCAGCGGGCAGCGATCGACCGCTCGACGCGCCTGCCAGTCCTGTTTTTCTTCACCAGCGCCGCCGCATGGCTGCTGGCGGCCACCCTGCTGGGGTTGGTCTCGTCCATCAAACTGGTCGCCCCGGGATTCCTTGGGATTGACTGGTTGAACTACGGCCGGAGCCAACCGGCCTTCCTCAATGCCCTCCTGTATGGATGGGCTTTCCAAGCCGGTCTGGGAGTCATGATCTGGATGATGGCCCGTCTGTGCCGCACAGAACTCAAGAACCCGATCACGCTCGTGGTCGCGGGACATTTCTGGAACGCCGGGGTAGCAGCCGGAGTCATCGGGATCCTCTCCGGTTATGGCACGGCCATGAAGTGGCTGGAATTCCCTTCCTTTGCCTGGCCCATCCTGCTGGTCAGCTACTCCATGATTGTGGTCTGGCTGGTGGTCATGTTCGCCGCCCGCCGCAAAGGACACGTTTTCATCTCCCAGTGGTATCTCCTGGCAGCCTGCTTCTCCTTCCCTTGGATTTATCTGACGGCCAACCTGTTCCTGAATGTGTTTCAACAGAGTGGTGTCGCCGGTCCCGCCATCGCGGCTTGGTATGCCAATAATGTGATCTTCCTCTGGTTGGTGCCAGTGGGGCTGGCGTCTTCCTATTTCATCATCCCCAAAATTGTGGGCAAACCGATCCACAGCTACCAAATGGCATCCCTCGCCTTTTGGGCCTTGGTGGCCATCTCCCCATGGGCCGGTGCCCAGGCTCTGATTGGCGGTCCGCTCCCGGCTTGGATCCCGACCATTGCCGGCGGTGCCCAGGTGCTCTTGCTGGTTCCCGTCCTCGCCGTGGCCCTCAATCACTACCTCACCGTGCGGGGCAGTCACAAACTGGTGGAACTCAGCCCCAGCCTTCGATTCACCTTTTTCGGGTCCATCGGATATGTTGTGACTTCCGTCAGCGCGGCACTGCTTTGTTCCTTGACGCTTTCCCGTTTTACTTCCTTCAGTTTCACCCAGGATGCGGTCGCCTTCTGCGGTCTCTACATGTTCTTCACCATGACCATGTTCGGCGCCATTTATTATATTGTGCCCCGCATCACCGGCTGTGAATGGATCAGCGGTCCCCGCATCAGATTCCACTTCTGGTGGTCGGCCTATGCCTGCATTGCCCTGTGTGTCCTGCTCCTCGCGGCTGGATTTTCCCACGGTGCAGCGGCTGATACCTGGGACAGCGACATGGAGAACGCCATTATCTTTTCCAAGGGTTATCTGATCGGGCAAATTCTGGCTTGGATCTTCCTCATCATCGCCAACGGAGTATTCCTCCACCACCTGGCACTGATGGTCTGCAATCGCGGACGCAAAGCCGGATCAGCCACCCTGATTCACCAGCCTGCACCGTATGACCAGGCCGAACTAGTTATTACCACCGAAGGAGCAGAGGCATGAATAGTCTGAAACATTTTGTTCTCACCCTCGGGGCGTGCGTTGCCGTCCCTACCTATTTCATGGTGGCCGCTCCCTATGCGGCCGAGCGCAACCGCCAAACCGTGGCTTACGTCATGGAGGAACCAGGCAGCGGAAAACCATTCGATGATGGGGCCTTCAAAGGCCTCAGTTACCCATCGGCCTTTGCCGGTGACCGCAAACGCGGCGAGCAGATTTACGGCCGCGAAGGCTGTGCCCAGTGCCACACCCAGGTCATCCGTCCTGACTATGCCGGTATTGATCAGTTCAAAACCACCTGGGGCAAGGATCAGGAAGGCAAAACCATCGTTCCTACCCGGCAGACCCTGATGTGGGATTACATGCACGAAAATTTCGGCATGATCGGACAGCGCCGGATTGGTCCCGATCTGGCCAACGCGGGATACCGTTTCGCCGGCAAGGTGAATGATTTTTATCTCTATTTGTATGCTCCCCGTGCCCGCAAAACGTGGTCCAACAGTCCTGGCTTCAGGCACCTGTTCATCACCCGGCCTGTCGAAGGGCAGGGATCTGCCAATGCGTTGAAACTTCCCCCCAATCTGGCACCCGCCGAGGGCATGGAGATCGTTCCTTCCAGCGAAGCCATTGCCCTCGCTGAATATGTGCTTGGTTTGAAACGCGACCAGGCTCTGCCGGTCTCCATCACTGGAGCCAAACCAACGCCGGAATCCAAGTAAACGCCCCTGCTGTCATGTCTTCAGATTCCTCCGATAATACACCTTCCGCCACCCCTCTCGATGTCGCCGTCGAGGGCTTGGTGATCAGGCCGGACGCCTTCGATACCCCGGTTGCCACCGCCAATGGGTCCGACCGCAAAACGTTGGTCGCCCCCGCCCTTGCTGCCGTAGCCCGCGAAAAGGCCGATTTGAGCCTCACCGCAACCCATGTTTTCCCTTTGTGGGCTTTAATCCCGATCATCGGAGTCGTTTTGGCCGCCGGTTCTTTCCTTGGAGCCAATATGGCCCTGGGACCGAACGTCAAAGGTTACGACTATGCCTTGGAGTTCCCGGATGGGGCCGACGCGGGCGCCGGCATGGCCGTAGATGAATACGATCCCAAGATCTGGCTGGCCAAAGGCAAAGGTGAATACGCCACGGTTTGCGCCAGTTGCCACCAAGCCACTGGCGAAGGTGTTCCCGGGCAGTTTCCCCCGCTCAAAAACTCGGAATGGGTCATCGGTGGAGAGGAACGGGCCACCGCCATCTTGTTGCACGGCATCGTAGGTCCGCTTCAGGTGAATGGAAAGTCATTCAACGGCGCCATGCCAGCCCAGGGCGCGCTGAAAAACAATAAAGCCATTGCGCAACTGGTGTCCTACATCCGCAATGAATGGGGCAACAAAGCCAGCATTGTTTATGACGATCAGGTTGGAGAACTCCGCAAAAAATTGACTTCGCGCACCGCACCTTACACGGAGGCTGAACTCAAGGCCATCCCGGCGGATGCCAACCTCCCACCCTCCAAGCATGGTCTGGTTGACCCTGCGGTGCCGGTAGCCGATGGTGCTGCTCCTGCGGCGGCGCCTGCTCCCGCTCCCGCCACCAAATAGTTTATTTCCTTCCCGCGCTAAAAATCCCCCGACCCAACCCGGAACTTTCCCATGGACGCCACTCTCCCAACTAAGCACGCGGATGATCATGGACATGATCACGGCCATGATGCCCATCATGACGACCACAAGGTCAACTTTATCCAGAAATACATCTTCTCGACAGATCACAAGATGATCGGTGTGCAGTATGGCATCACCGGCCTGCTTTTTCTGGCCCTCGGTTTTCTGTTGATGCTCGTGATGCGGTGGAGCATCGCCCATCCCGGCTTGCCCCTTCCTGCTTCCCTCAGTTGGATTGTGGGATTGTTTGGGGATGACTTCGTTTCCCGCTGGGCTCCCAATGGCGCGGTTTCGGGTTCACTCTACAACATGTTCG
The DNA here is from genome assembly GCA_942492905.1 of uncultured Verrucomicrobiota bacterium. Lineage (GTDB taxonomy): Bacteria > Verrucomicrobiota > Verrucomicrobiia > Verrucomicrobiales > V1-33 > CAIZWU01. The sequence goes on along the minus strand of OW818657.1, from coordinate 4,751,092 downwards.
GCGCCATGCATGGCACCATCATGGTGTTCTTCGGTGTGGTGCCGCTTGGTTTTGCCGCCTTTGTGAATTTCGTGACGCCTCTTCAGGTTGGAGCGCCGGATATGGCTTTCCCCAAGCTGAACATGTGGAGCTTCTGGCTCTTTTTCCTCAGCGGTGTTATCATGGTGGCCAGTTTTTTCCTGCCTACCGGAGCGGCCCAGGCGGGGTGGACCAACTATTCCCCGCTGGCTGCGACCATCCAGATGAACTCTGATTCGCACTTCTGGACCGGTCAGACCCAATGGCTTTTTGCCATGGTTTTCAACATCAGTGCCTCTCTGCTTGGCGCCGTCAATGTGTTGACCACTGTGATCAACCTGCGCGCCAAGGGTCTCACCTGGATGCGCCTGCCATTCTTCACCTGGGCCATGTTCGTCATCGCCTTCCTGCTCCTGCTGGCCTTCCCTCCGTTGGAAGTGGCCGCCCTGATGCAGTTGAGCGATCAGGTGTTCGGATCCAGCTTCTTCCTGCCTACGGGTCTCTACACCAAGGAAGCCGGTCTGTTGAACGTCAGCGGAGGCGGACACCCGGTTCTCTTCCAGCACTTGTTCTGGTTCCTCGCCCACCCGGAAGTTTACGTGCTGCTCCTGCCGGCGATCGCCATCGTTTCCGAAGTCATCCCCTGCAACACCCGCAAGCCGCTCTGGGGTTACAAATCCATGGTCTACGGCGTGCTCACGCTCGCCTTCCTTTCCTTTATCGTGTGGGCTCACCACATGTATCTCACCGGCATGGGCAGTGTGGTGGCGACCTTCTTCCAGTTCACCACGGTTCTGATTTCGGTTCCTTCCGTGATCCTGCTGACCTGCCTCATGATTTCGCTCTGGGGTGGATCCATCCGCTTCCCGGTTCCGATGCTTTTTGCCACAGCCTTCCTCCCCATGTTCGGGATCGGCGGCCTGACCGGGTTGCCCTTGGCCTTTACCTTTATCGATCTCTACCTGCACGACACCTATTATGTGATTGCCCACTTCCATTACATTGTTGCTCCGGGCGTGATCTTCGGGCTGTTTGCGGGGATCTATCATTGGTATCCCAAGATTACCGGCCGGATGATGGGGACCAAACTTGGGCATCTGCACTTCTGGCCTTCCCTGATCGCCATGAACGTCCTGTTTGCCCCCATGTTCATTCAAGGCATGGCCGGCTTCCACCGCCGGTGGTTCGATGGCGGCAAGGTCTTTGAAATGACCAGCCACAAATACTTCTACCTCAATGAGATCATTTCATGGGGGGCCTGGGGTCTCGGCATTGCCCAATTGCCTTTCATCATCAATTTCTTCTACAGCGCTTTTGCTGGAAAAAAGGTGACTTCCGACAACCCTTGGAATGCCACTACCCTCGAGTGGAACACCCCCACCCCGCCGCCGCACGGCAACTTCCTGACCGAACAGGTGGTTTATCGCGGGCCCTATGAATATAGCGTTCCCGGAGCCGACAAGGACTACTCCCCCCAATGGGAAGCCCCATCGGCCGGCGAGAAAAAAGCCGCGGCTGCGGATGCTGCCGCCGGCCTGACCATTCATTGAAGCCTGCTCCAGTCCGATCCTTATTCCCTTCCGCTAATATCCGATGGAGATTCCCTACACCGTAACCGCCCGGCCTGACACCGGCCTCTACAATGCCAAGGTTGGCATCTGGCTTTTCCTTGCTTCCGAGGTCATGCTTTTCGGGGGCTTGTTCTCTTCCTACGTCTTCCTGCGTATTGGGGCAGACTTCCCATGGCCATTCCATGAATTGAAGGTGCTTCCTGGTTTCATCAATACCATGGTGCTGATCATTTCATCGGTGTCCATCGTGTCTGCCTGGGCGGCCTTGAAGGCCCGGCGCTACGGCTGGTATCAGATCAACATGGTCATCACGCTGCTTTGTGCGCTTGGATTCATGGGCATCAAGAGCTTCGAATACTACGGGAAATTCACCCACTACTCCGTCATTCTCCACGATGGCACGGTCATGGACGGTCACCCGGGACATGCCAGCGAGGAGCACCGTGGCGACAAAATAGCACTCGGAGAGGTCAAATCCTTCTCCGTGAATCTCGCCAAAAGTGAAACCGCCTTCCTGCGTCACCGCCGCATCAACGATGGCGGAGCCAAGCCATTCGGCGAGGTGCCTGATGGACAACTCATCAAAGTGCGCACTCCCAGCGGCAAAGAAGTCGAATTCACCCAATCATGGCTGAGTGAACAAAAGCGGGATTACCGGGATCTGGAGAATGTCCGGGCCAAACTGGCCACCCTGCAGGCCCGCATCGATGCTCCCAAGGCCAGAGTGGAGGACATGAAGCGCGCCGTAACTGGCAATTTCCCGGTTCCTCTCGATGCCACCAAGGCCGAAACCCTGATGGCCGAACATCAGCAGCTCCAAGTGTCTTCTGCAACCAAACTCAAGGAATTGGACGAAAAAATCAAAGCCCTCACTGCCAAAAATCCTGATGCGGCGGCTTCCACCCTCACCCTGCAGGTGGCGGGAGATCCACTGGCTTTCCGCGTCGATGAACGGGCTTTGGCCAAGTATAATGCCGGCGAGATTATCTTCCGCGACGATGTGGTCCTTACTGGTAAATTGACGGGCGACAGCATCCCTTTGAATGCGGATTTGATTGATCTCCGTTCGGTGAAAGACCCGGAGAAATCCCTCGCCTGGAAGTATTATCCCGGACTCAAACCGGCTTTCTTCAAGCACATGGAGGAAGCGACAGAGGCTTTCAAGAAGAAGCATCCAGCCCACGCCAATGACTACGAGAACAGTGCCGACTGGCAGCGCTCCGCCCTCAGGGTATCCGTCGAGGAATTGGCTCCGGAAACCGAAGCGCATGCCCTGATGCATGATGAGTCCAAAGCCGTGCAGGTCGAACGCAGCGACAAGCGTTTCTACACGAACTTCTCTCCCAGCCGCAGCCCCTATTACGCGATCTACTTCCTCATGACTGGCCTCCACGGGCTGCACGTGGTTGGTGGATCGATTGTCCTGGGTTACTTTCTCTTCACCGGACGCAAAATGTATAAACGCAACCCCGAGCACCTCGCCAACCGCGTGGAAGTAGGCGGTCTGTTCTGGCACTTTGTGGACCTTGTCTGGATCTTCCTTTTCCCCGTCTTTTATTTGCTCTAACCGGCCCTGCTGCTTATGGACCATTCAACCGATACTCCTGTCCACCAAGACGGTCACGACTCCCACGGCGCTCCGGTGGACTTGGCCAAAACCGTCCGCTCCTACCTCAAGGTAGGCGGGGTGCTGATTGCTGGCACCTTCCTTACGGTAGCCGTCGCCTATGTGCCCTGGATGCAAACCGGGGTCCATTGGGCCGACACCACCATTGGATTGCTGATCGCCACCATCAAAGTTTCCTTCGTGGGCTTGCTTTTTATGCACCTTAATCACGAGCGCGGACTTATCTATAAGGTGCTGTTCTTCACCATTATTTTCAGCATCGCGATGATGTTCCTGTTTGTGCTGGCTTTCCTTGATCCGATCAAGGCCGCGCTCCTGAACTAACCCTCCACCCGTTGCCGCCGTTATGTCATTGAAAACATTCCACCTGTTTTTTCTGCTCATCGCCATTTTGTTCGATTTTGGCTTTGCCGCGTATACGTTTTTCGGCCCCGACAACGAAATCACCCGCGAAATCAGGCCGATGGGGATCGGTAGTGGCATCTTTGGTCTGCTCCTGATCGCCTACGGCGTGTGGTTTTTCCGCCGCAAGGCCCCCAAAATCATCGTCTGACCCCCCACCACTGGATTATGAGCACCTTATTCATCGGACCCGCTTGCGTGACCTGTATTGGTCAAGATGGGCAAATCACCACCATCGCCGCCAATGGCGCGGTGTACGTCATGTTTGCCGCCTTGGCCTTGGTTTTCACCTGCATTGCCGCCGTGGTGATCGCCTTTGCCCGCCGTGCCAAACGCTACGCCGCCAGTCAGGCCGCCGGCACCGACCTTGATTCCCTGCTGTAAACCCCGCTTCCGCGCTCTGTTCCCCCTCAACGATTTTCCTTTCCATGGGCTACCTCAATAAACTTTTCGGCATTTCCGAAGTTCACTCCCAGCACGGCCAGATGGTCGACCATATGCTCGAAATCGTGCACTGGTTCATGCTGCTCCTGTTTGTCGGTTGGTCCATCTTTTTGGTCATCACTCTTTGGAAAGGCTACCACAAACGAAATCCCAAGGCCAACTATCATGGAGTCCAGAGTCACGCCTCGAGCCATTTGGAGATCGGCGTAATTATCACGGAAGTCATTCTCCTGTTGGGCTTTGCTTTCCCATTGTGGGCCAACCGGGTGGATCAATTTCCCAATCCTGATGTCCGGGTCAATGCCTGGGCCGAGCAGTTTGCCTGGAATTTCCAATATCCGGGTGCCGATGGCAAATTTGGTGCCACCGACCGTTTCCTGATCAGCAGCCAAAACCCCATCGGGATCGACCCTGAAGATCCGAATGGTTTGGATGACGTCATTACCGGCTCCCTGGTGCTTCCCAACCGGAAGCAAATCGAAATCAACGTGACCTCCAAGGACGTCATCCACAATCTTGCTTTGCCCACCATGCGGATCGCTCAGGATGCCGATCCCGGTAAATTTTCCCGGATGTGGTTCGTGCCTACCAAAGCTGGCAAATCAGACATTATCTGCGGTCAGCTCTGCGGGGCGGTTCATGGTCAGATGCGTTCCGAATTGGAGGTGGTGACAGATGAGAAAAAATTCCAGACGTGGTTGAGCGAACAGCAGACCTTCAAGGACTCCCCGGTCGGTGCGAAAGCTGCGGAAAAGCTGAAGGCTGCCCAGGCCGCCGCTGCTCCTGCTGCTCCTGCTGCTCCTGCTGCTCCTGCCGTCGCCCCGGCACCTGCGGCGACGCCTGCTGTGGAAGTCAAGTAACAGTGCGGGGACTAACTCCGCAGCCAGGAAATCCCCAACGGTTTTCCCAGCATCGGATGTTTCCCACCAAGAAGCACACGGCCGGGACATCTGCGCAGCCTTCCCGGCGATTTGCGCTTGGTTGCCTGACGGGCTTTGCCCGGGCCGGTGTCAGCGTCCAAAATTCAACCCATGCCCGCTGTTTTGTGTTCCTTTTTTGACCGCTGGCTCTGTCGTATGGCATGGACCACTCTGATCCTGCTCTATTCCACCGTTCTGGCAGGATCTGTGGTGAGGGCCACCGGTTCAGGGATGGGATGCCCCGATTGGCCAACCTGCTTCGGGCGGCTGATCCCACCGACTGATGTCTCCCAATTGCCCCCGGATTATAAAACTCGTTATGCGAAACCCGGGGATCAGCGACCGATTGCGGATTTCAACGCCGTTCATACCTGGACCGAATACGTGAACCGGTTGGTGGGCGCTTCCAGTGGGCTCACCATGCTGGCCACCGCGGTGCTTTCCCTCGGGGCTGCGTGGCTGGCGCGTAAACAAAACCTTCCGGTGGATGGATGGCTTCCCGTCCTGCTCTTCAGTGCCCTCATCATGTTTGGCGTGGTATCATGGCTGGGCAGCGTGGTGGTCAAAACCAACCTCAAGCCGTGGAATATCACCATTCACATGCTGGGCGCGCTGACCCTCGTAAGTGCCGCGATTCTGGCGATCATCCGCCTGCGGCACCGGATGGGCCGGCCCGCAGTGGTCCTGCGCCGCGGCTCCCGCCCCCTTCTGTGGCTGACCTTGGGATTGGCTTTGACCCAGATTGTCATCGGCACCCAGGTGCGTGAGGAAATCGATCACATCAGCACGGCGCTTGACGATTGTTGCCGTAATCAATGGATTGACCAATTGGGGCCGGTTTTCCTCCTGCACAAAATCAGCGCCTGGGGCCTCATGATTGCCGGCGGCATCACGTGGATCGTGCTGCGGGCTCAACGCGTGGGATTTGCCTGGGCCCTGGCCGCCATCCTCGGAGCAGAATATGCGGTCGGCGTGATTTTAACCCGCTTCGCGGTGCCGGCCGTCCTGCAGCCGGTGCACATGTTTCTCGCGGCGGTCCTCTTCGGGGTTCTCATCGCCCTCATTGCCAATTCCCGCCGCGGGAAGGCTTTGCCATTGCAGCCGGTCCCGGCTGGCGGAACCCTCTGATCCCCTCCGTTTCCTCCATGAGTGATCCCCCTGTGCTGTCCACTCTGCCCTCTGCCGGCCCTCCGGTGGTGGAGTGGTCCCGTCGTGCCGACCTCATGAGCCTGACCAAGGCCCGTCTCAGTGCCTTGGTGGTGGTCACCACCGCTGCCGGCTACGTCTTATCTCCCACGGGGGATTTCCTGAGCTGGGGCCTTGTGCATACCATCTTCGGCACCACCCTCACCGCTTTCGGGGCGGCGGTCTTCAATCAACTGATGGAGATGGAGCCGGACGCGAAAATGCACCGCACCGCCGACCGTCCCTTGCCCGGTCACCGTTTCCCTCCTGTCGCGGCGTTTGTACTGGGCTGGCTGCTTGCCGCGATCGGGCTGATGCATCTGGGGGTCCGGGTCAATGCGGAGGCCTCGGCGCTCGCGGTGCTGACGCTGGTGACCTATCTTTTCATCTACACCCCGATGAAACAGCGTTCCACGCTGAATACCCTTGTGGGGGCGGTGTCGGGAGCCATTCCCCCCGTGATCGGGTGGGTGGGGGCTGCCGGACCACATGGATTGCAACCAGGCATCCTGCGGTGGGAACTTTTTGTGCAGCCTCAGTCATTGTTCCTCTTCAGCCTGCTCTTTCTGTGGCAACTCCCTCATTTTCTGGCGATCAATTGGATGTATCGTGAAGAATACATCCGTGGTGGTTTCATCATGTGGTCGAACGACGATCCCACCGGTGCCAAAACTGCCCGCCTTGCCCTTGGCTGGACCCTGCCCATGCTCGGGTTGTGTATCTGGCCGCCCCTCGCTGGTTTCACGAATGTTTGGTTTGTGATCCCGGCACTCGCTGCCACGCTTTATCTGCTCCGGCTATGCCTGGTGTTCCGCCGCACCACCGAGCGCGCCGATGCCCGCCGTCTCTTTTTTGCCACGCTGATCTATCTGCCGGTCATGCTGATCGCCCTGCTCGCCACCGCCCGCTGATTCATCCGGTCCGGCCTCCGGCACGTTTTATTTTTTCATGAAGTCTCCCTCCCCCCCCGCCCCCTTGCCGGACCGGCCATCATCCAAGGGCATCACGGTCATGTTCCTCATGATCATCATCGCCCTTGGTATGGTGGTTTCCTACAATTGGCTCCTCAGCATTCAGCGGCAGGAAAGGGAGCAGCGCCTTCCCATGCAGGGCAGGGTGGAAACGGATCCCTTGCCGGTCTGGCTTGATCAAAATGGCAAGGAACGGCATCTCGAGCAGTTGAAAGGAAAAGTCATCGTGGTTTCCTATCTCTACACCACCTGTCCGCAGGGGTGTGCCGGCGTGGCGGATGAACTGGCCAAGCTCCAGCAGGAATTCGGCAAAGATCCCAACTTTGCGATCCTGTCCATCAGCCTGGATGCGGAACACGACCGGCCGGAAGTCCTCAAAGCGTGGCTGGATCAAAAAGGCTTTGGCGGCGAAAACTGGTGGTTCCTCACCAGCCCCGACGGCCAGGGCGAAGCGATCCGGGACTGGATGAAAAAGACCTTCCGGATCTTCGCCCAAAAGCGCTCTGAAGCAGAATTGGCGATCAATCCTGCTGACAAATATGATCACCAGCTCGTGATGGCCTTGGTGGATGGGAAAGGGAATATCCGCACTCCCACCGAGGAAAATCTGGTCTATTGGCCCTTCCATGAAGCCTTCGACCACGGCTGGTATCCCCGCGCGATCCGGGAGGATATCATCAAGCTCCTGGCCGAGTCCCGGCAGAACCCCTCCTGACTCGTTGCCATGCCGTCCCTGCCCATTCCCCTGAGCCCGGCCGCTGAGCAGAAGCTCCGCAAAGTGGTCTGGATCGTCACCATTTTGGTCCTCCTCCTCGTCGGCATGATGAGGAATCCCCGGTTTCATATTGAGTTGCCGGCCGGGGTCAGTCTGGACTTTCTGCCGGCGTTTTATTCGGCGCTGAATTGCCTCGTCGCCGTCTGCCTTGTCCTTGCGGTGATTGCCGTCAAAAAAGGGAACATTGTCACCCACCGCCGTTTCATCAATGCCGCGGTCGTTTTATCCGGTTTGTTCCTGCTCAGCTACGTCGCTTATCATTTCACCTCCACGGAAACCAAATTCACCGGGACCGGTTGGGTCCGTCCGGTGTATTTTTTTCTACTGATCACCCACATTGTTCTCGCCGCGGTCAGCTTGCCCTTTATCCTCCTCGCCTACCTGGCGGGTTGGGCCGACCGACGGGATGCCCACCGCCGGTTGGTCAAGTTCGTGTTCCCCATGTGGCTCTACGTGGCTGTCACCGGTCCCGTGGTTTACCTCATGCTTCACGTTCTGAACCGGCCGTAGACCTCTGCAACCCTTTGCCATTCCCGGTTGCAACCCACCCGCCTTCCCGCTCCCTTCCCACCTTACACCAGCCATGAAAAAACCTCTCGCCCTTGCCTCCCTGGTAATCGCCCTCACTGCCACGCTCAGCTGTGAACAGCATTCGTGGGAACAGACCAAAATGTTCAATCAGAACCGGCACACCACCCACGGTGCGGAGCATGCCAGCCCTGAGGCCGGCCATGGCACCAAGTCCGAAGCTCCGGCCCATGGAGCCGAGGCCAAACCCGCCCATTAAAACCGCCGCCCGCCGCGGCTTCCTGCTCTCTCACTTCCTTTTCCTGTCCCCATGAAGCTCACGCAATTCGCCTTCGCTGCCATACTTGTCCTCCTCCTGGTGGCGGGTTACCTCACCTTGAAGAGCGATCTGGATAGCCGGCTCGAGTCCCAGAATGCCGTGAACGATAAAATGTTGGCCCGGATGGAGGAACTGGCCAAAAAGCAGGCTGAACCACAGCCGGTCGCTTCCCCTCCTCCTGCGGTTCCCGTCACTCCCGCTCCAGTGGCCGCCCCGGTTCCCCAGCCCCCGGTGAATCCAGTGGCGGCTGAAGCCTTGGCCGCCGCCGCCGCGATTCCTCCCAATGCGCCCCTCGCCGCGGACAATGATCCCCGCATGCTGGAGGACGAGCGCAAGGTGCTCAACCTTGGCGCCGCAGACCGCGTCGCGGAGGACTCCCTGACGCTCCCCGCCACCGCCGAAGGACAGACCCTCACCAAAATCCAGCAGCGCATCGTGGCGCTCCCGGCGATTGCCCGAGTGAAACAATACGCTGATAAAGAAGGCATGATTGTGCTGGACCGCGGTTCGAATGTCGGTCTGAAACCGGGTGATCAATTTTCCCTCCGCCGCAAAACCGCAGTGATCGGAAAAATCCGGATCAGCGACACCATCAATCCTGGCGAGTGCATCGCCGATGTGCTGCCAGGCTCCATGCCGGTGGGCATGTTGCCTGCCGTGGAGGATGAAGTGATCCAATTTGAATAGGCCAGGCCCGGTGTCCAAAAAAGCCCCGGACCCTGTCCGTATCGAACGCGAAGAAGCCTGGGTCGGAGATGCCGTCCTCAGTCTCTACGCCCGGAAATACATTCTGCATGCCACCGGTGGCATGGATCAGGAGGAATTTGCGGCGATGACCTCCAATTCCTTCCTCCGGGCCTTCGGGCCACCCACCCGGGTGGAAAGCCGGATCGGACGGGTCTACGAGCAGCAGGGCCTCGAAGCCGCCTTTGCCTTGATTGAAGCGGAATTCCTCCCGCTCTATCTCAAGCAGAAAAGGAACCGGCGCTGAGTTGGCACGAGGACGGGCACCGCGCCGGTCCGCTGGTTTTCCTGCCAAGTCAAAAGCTGCAATGACGGCCCCGGCATCTCTGCCGCTCATCAGCGCCCACGGGCTGGGCTGCACTTTCCCTTTGTGTCCTGGGCGTCCCTCGGTTCCAATTCACCAAACCTAACCCCACTTCCGCAACTATGGACAAATCCGCCAAAACCTTTCTGCACCAGCTCCTCGGCACCCCCAGCCCCACCGGATTTGAAATCACCGGTCAACGCGTCTGGGCGGGATATGTCAAAGCCTTCAGCGACCGGGTGGAAAGCGACGCCTATGGCAGTGCCTGGGCAGTGCTGGAAGGGAAATCCCCGGTGAAGCTGATGCTGGAAGCCCACGCCGATGAAATTGGCTATATGGTGAAACATGTCACCAAGGAAGGGTTCATCCACGTCGACCGCATCGGCGGCAGCGACTACGCCACCGCCCGCGGGCGCAAACTCATTTTCCAGGGCGACAAAGGCCCGGTGAAAGGCATCATCGGCAATACGGCCATCCACATCCGGGACCGGACCGGTGGGGAAAAAGCGCCCGAGGTGCATGAACTTTACGTCGATGTCGGGGCTGACTCTGAAAAGGAGGTCGCCAAGCTGGGACTGCGCGTCGGACATCCTGCGGTGTATGCCGACACGCTGGAGGAATTCGGTGAGGGTCGTCTCTGTGGCCGGGCGATTGATAACCGCATGGGCGGTTTCATCATCGCGGAAGTGATGCGCCGTCTGCATAAACACCAGGACAAGCTTCCCGTCACCGTGATCGCCGCGAATTGCGTGCAGGAGGAAATCGGTGGCTACGGCGCCCGCATGGTCACCTACCGCCTCCAGCCGGATGTGGCCATCTGCCTGGATGTCACCCACGCCACCGATACCCCGGGCATTGAAAAAGCCAAACACGGCAGCGTCAAACTGGGCGCGGGCCCCAGCGTCACCCACGGGACCGCCTGTCACCCCCTCGTCGTCAGCAAAATTGAAAAGGTCGCGGCCAAGGAGAAGATCCCGCTGCAGCACGAATCCTCCTCCCGGTACAGCGGCACCGATACCGACTCCATGTATCACATCCGGTCCGGCACCCCGTGTGCGCTGGTTTCCCTGCCGCTCCGCTATATGCACAGCGTGGTCGAGTTGGTGGATTTGAAGGATGTGGAGCACGTCATCCAGCTCCTCACCGCCTTCGCGATGAACCTGAAGCCCGAGGACATCTTCGCCCATCAACTGTGAGGGTTTGAGGTGGGGACGGCTTTCCGGAAGAGCCCGAGGGATGCCGCCCCGGCGGAAAGTCTTTGCCCGGAAGGCAGCTTGCGGGCGTAGTTCCCGCATCATGCCTGATCTGCGCCATCTCGTTGTCATTCTGGGAGATCAGCTCGATCCGGAATCCGCTGCGCTGACGGGTTTTGATCCGGAGCAGGACCTAATCTGGATGGCGGAGGTGGCCTCGGAATCCACTAAAGTCTGGTCACACAAGGCGCGCATTGCGGTTTTTCTCAGTGGCATGAGACACTACGCCGCCGCCGTCCGGCAGCGGGGATGGCCGCTGCATTACCGCGCCTTGGATGATCCGGCGAACCGCGGTTCGCTGGCGGCGGAACTGGCCGATTCGCTCCAGCACCTGAAACCGGAAAAAGTGGTGATGGTGGGAGCCGGTGAATGGCATGTCAGGGAAACCCTGCGGAACACCTGCTCCGCCGCCGGAGTGTTGCTGGAAGAACGTGAAGATACCCATTTCCTGTGCACGACCGCTCAATTCGAGGCTCACGCCAAAGGCCGCAAAGGCCTCCGCATGGAGTTCTTCTACCGCGAACTGCGGCAGCGCACCGGGCTGCTCATGGAAACGGACGGCACCCCGGCTGGCGGACAGTGGAACTTCGATCACGACAATCGCGGCAGTTTCGGCAAAGGCGGGCCAGACACCTTGCGTGGTCCCCGGCGTTTCCTGCCTGACGAAATCACCAAGGCAGTGTTGGAACTGGTCGAAGCCCGGTTTCCGGATCATCCGGGGAAGCTGGCGGCCTTCGACTGGCCGGTCACGCCGGAGGAAGGTCTGTTGGCGCTGGAGGATTTTATTGCCCAGCGGCTGGTCGACTTCGGCACCTATCAGGACGCCATGTGGACCTCGGAGCCGTGGCTCTATCATTCCCGGCTCAGCGTGGCTCTGAATCTGAAACTGCTGCATCCCCTGACAGTCTGCCGGGCTGCTGAAAAAGCCTGGCGGGAGGGCTGTGCGCCCCTCGCGGCGGTGGAGGGCTTCATCAGACAGGTTCTGGGCTGGCGCGAATACGTCAGGGGAATCTACTGGCGGTTCATGCCGGATTACCGGGAGATGAATGCCCTGCACGCCGAGCAGCCGCTCCCCGGCTTTTACTGGACCGGCCAAACGGAGATGCGCTGCCTGAGCCAGGCCATCGGCCAGACCCTGGAATATGGTTATGCCCACCACATCCAGCGCCTCATGGTTACCGGGTTGTTTGCCTTGCTCCTCGGGGTGCGTCCGCAGGAAGTGCATGAGTGGTATCTGGCGGTATACGTCGATGCCGTCGAGTGGGTGGAACTGCCGAATACCCTGGGCATGTCCCAATATGCTGATGGTGGTATCATGGCCTCCAAGCCCTACGCCGCGACCGGCAAATACATCCAGCGCATGAGCAATTATTGCACCGGCTGCCCTTACAACCCCGCCGAATCCACCGGCCCCACGGCCTGCCCTTTCACCACCCTCTACTGGGACTTCCTGCTGCGCCACGAACCGCTCCTGCGGAAGAACCAGCGCATGTCCCTCCAGACCAAAAACCTCGACCGCCTGGACATGGCGGCCCGAAAGAAAATAACGGATCAGTCTGACAGGCTGCGGGCACGGTTTGCGGCGGAGGCTTGATGGATTGGGGGCGGCTTCAATAGTCCGGCGCATTCCTTCACGAATTGGATCGACTCACGGCTTCGCCGTCGCTATCCATTGAGGGAACGGGGCCGCTCCGCAGGGGGCTGGGTCCCGACAATCTGATATACCATGCCTTGGCGCCTCATTTTGCTTGTTATTCTGGCGTTTGCTGCGGAGGTATCCGCCGATGGAATTCTCGTCAACGAGCGGACCGTCAAGCCTCTGGAGATCCCGCAACAAATCGGCGTGGTGATTCATCGGGACGGAAAGGAAACTCTGACGGTTTGGAACACCGTGCGGGCGGAATCCCAGCAAATGGCCTGGGTGCTGCCCTTGCCGGCAGTGCCGGAGACGATTCAGGAGACCGATCCGGCGGCGATCCTGATGCTTCAACTGGTTGGGGCACCGCGGCTAACGCCTAACCGCAGGGCAGGATCTTCATGGCTTCTGGCGACGTTGCTGATTTTGTTTCCGGCTTTGGCCTGTTTATGGTGGAAACGACCGGTCAAGCCGCTGAAGACAAGATGGGATATTGCCATGGGCATATTACTGGGAGTGGCTATTATCTCGGCGCTTTCCCAGGATTACTGGAGGATCATGGCAGCTGGTGGGGACAGTGACGTGGCCGGGGTACGGGTGCTGGTGGCTCAGGAGGCCGGCAGCTATCAGACCACCGTGATCAGTGGGGACTCCGCCGCGGTGGTCAATCAATGGCTGACTTCCAACGGATTTGCCGCCTTCGGCGGGATTCAGATTGCCGGAGTGGAGGAATATATTGCCAAAAAGTGGGTCTTCCTCTGTGCCAAATTGAAAACCGCAGCTCCCGGGTTGACTGTAACCCACCCGCTGACAGTTCGCTTTGCCACGCCGGAGGCGGTGTATCCCATGCGGCTAACCCAAGGTGCGGGAACGGTGCCGGTGGACCTGTACGTGATTGGTGGAAGCTGGATGGCCGATGCCACGGGCAGGCTGAAACAGATCACAACATCCGATATCCATCGGCGGTTTGGACGGGAATTTCCAAGATCGCTGGGTGAGGCCGTGGAGGTGCTGAAAGAAGCCCGGGTTCGTTCAGGCGAACCGGCGGCCGGCGCGGGCGATTTCCTGGATTACAAGCATAATGAAGGCATCCTGCGGACCCCGCCAGGCCGGGATGCTCTGCTGGATGCCTTGATGGAGGAAGGGCATTACATCACCCACCTCGGCGGCATTTTTACCCCGGCGCACGATTGGAGTGACATCACCCTAACGCCAACAGAAACCCGGGCTCCGCCGGTCCGTTATCGGACGCGGGGACAGTGGGCGTGGGAGGTGGTGTATGGTATCTGGGGTGGCCTCTGTGTGCTGGCGGTGCTGGTGATGGGATTGACCGCCAGAAGCAAAACGATGCCTGGCCAGCGCCCCGGCCTGAAATGGTCTTTACGCACAGCTGGTCTGATTCTGGCTCTGCTCCTGTTGGGTTTGCAGGTGGAATCGGTCGATACCGTTTTCGTGGACCCTGCCAGAATTGTGCGTCCGCAGCGGGGTAGCTCGGATTCGTTTCAAGGACTGATCAACTCCTGGATGAGATCCATCACCGCCAAACCGTGACTTGGCCAAGTGATGCCCATTGCGGAAAGACCGGGCAATCGCCGGGGCGGTGCCCACGGAATTCATCCCAGATAGGGATTGAGTGGAAATTGTCGGAGTGATACGAAGAAGGTCAGGTGCACAATAATTGATTCACCTGCCTCCTCCTGATGACCCTCCGCCTGATCCTTTGTTGCCTGCTGTGCTTCGTGGGGAGGGCCGGGGCGGATGGGGGATTCAAATATGAGGTGCTCAAGCCGGTGGCGATTCCACAGCAGTTGGCAGTGGTGAGTCACAAGGAGGGGAAGGAGACCCTGACGATTTGGAATACGGTGCAGGCAGAGAGTCAGGAACTCGCCTGGGTGCTGCCGCTGCCCGCGGTGCCGGAGCTGATTCAGGAGACCCACCCGGCGGCTCTCCGGATGCTGCAGATGATTTGCGCTCCCCCGGTGATTGCGGGCGGGAGCGACGAATTAGCCACGGTATTCAAGTCGATTCCCCTCTGTTTCCTCCTGCTCTGCGGCGCGTGGCTGATGCTGTCAAAGCGGCCGATGAAGGATTCGGTTTTCTGGGTGATTCTGCTAAAATTGATATTGGTTTTTTCCCTGTTTTCCCTGTATCTGCAAGGCAAGATCATGGGGGGCGGAGGAACGTCCGTTGCCGGAGTGAAGGTCCTGCTGGCGCAGACGGCCGGGAATTACGAAACGACCGTCATCAGTGGCGATTCCGCGGAGCAGGTAAATCAATGGCTGATCAGCCAGGGCTTCACCCCTTTCGAGGGGGCGGAACTCAAGGTGGTGGGAGACTATATCGGCGAAAAATGGGTCTTTCTCTGCGCCAAGGTCAAGACGGGAGCCAAAGGGCTGATTGAAACGCATCCCGTGACGGTACGCTTCCCGGTCGCCCAGCCGGTCTATCCCATGCGGCTTACTGCCGGCGCCGGGACCGTGCCGGTGGATCTTTACACCATCGGTAACACTCCCATGGTTGATCCCGGTGGACGGTTGAAGCCTGCAAGGATCCAGGATCATCGCAGACACCGTTTACGTGGGATGATGCCGTTGGGCCAGCTCCTTGATTTCATGGCCCAAGCCCGTGCCGGCGTTGACTCCGGTGAGGCCGGGCCGATGTTTGATCCCAATTTTCTCCCCTTCGTTCCTGCGGGGCGGGATGCCCTGCTGGATTCCCTGATAGTCAGCGGCAGCCAGATTACCCATCTTCAGGGCACTTTCTCCTCCGGAAGCGATTGGAGTGATATCACGTTGATGCCAGCGGACGCTCCCTCAGAAGATACCGGAACAGAACTCTATACGTGGGTGGGCCTCATTGAGCAAAAAATTCTGTCGCTGGGTTGGCTGGGGGCTCTGGCCTTCCTGTTGGTGGGTTTTCTAGCGCGTTTGACGACTTCAGGGGTGCGGCATCCCCATCCAGGTTGGCCGCTGGCTGCTGGCCTGGCGCTTCTGCTGGCCGCTTTCCTATTCCTGATGCCGCGATGGAATGAGATCAGGATCGCGGATGCCTCCAATGTGGTGGAGCCCGGAAACAAAGACAACTCCGCCGGCACTCATTTCAATGCGTGGGTGAAGGCGCTGGCGGCAAAGCCTTAGCGGCAGTTTACTGGACGGGGTTGGGCCGGCGCTAGCGGCGGCGGCGCAGCAGGCCCAGACCGGCCAGCACCCCGAAGAGGGCGGTGGAGGGTTCCGGCACACTGACGGCCGCGGCGGCGGCGGCCTGGATTTCCCCGGCGGTGAGCACGGAGTTATAGACCCGGATCCCGTCGAGTTGGCCGTTGACCTGGTCGCCATCGGCCCCACCCAGACGTCCACCGATGACGAGCCGGTTGGCGCTGCCGATGGGGCCAAAGACGCTGGTGTCTGAGTCCAGGGGATTGCCGTTCAGGAAATAACTGATGGTTCCGTTATTGTAGGTGGCCGCGAGGTGGATCCAGCTGCCGAAGGCCACGTCAAAGGTGGAGGAATCATTGTCCGCGATGCCGTAGGTGGTGAAGCGGACGGTGCTGCCGGTGCCGGCGGTGCCATTGAGCCGCAGGCCGAAACCCCATCCGCGGTCTGCGCCCCCAGCGCTACCGGTGGAAAGGGGACGGTAAGTCGTGGTGCCGAGCGGTGCCGACGGATTCATCCAGGACATCACCGTGAACGAACTGGTGCCCAGGAGATTCATGGTCGGATTGTTGTTGTCCGCTCCCACCGTGAAAAACTCGTCCACGTTTGATGGGCCGTAGTCGATGGAGGTGCCGGCCGCATTGGTCACGGCAATGGACCCGTAGCTGCCATTGGGAACGCCGGCGGTGGAGTAGGTTGGAGTCCCGGTGGCAATCCCTTGGGGGTGATTGCCAGTGGCGTCGATCAGATCACCGGCGGTTTCATCCTGGGTCCAGGATCCGATGACTGCCGCCTTGGAAAGGGGGGCGGTGAGGAAAAATGTCAGGAGAATCGTGGCTGATTTCATGATAAGGGACAGTTTGGGTGGATGACCTGGAGACGCCGCAACCCTAAGCGATAATCGAGCCAGCCCCTTTGGCAAAAACTCCTTCCGATACTTTTCAGCGGGCCGGGCCCGGAGTCAGGCAGTGGATTTGGCGACCGCTTCGCGTTCGAGGGCGGCATTGCAGTAGCCGTGGCGCAGGCATTGGAAGAGGTAGGCGCGGAGAAATCCGGTCAGGCTGCCATGGCGCTCATATTGGGCGGTATGGACGAGTTCGTGGGCCATGATGACGGGCTGGGCGGCGAGATCGCGGCGGAGGATGATGCCATAACGGAGGCAGAGCCCGCCGATGTGGCGGCGGTCGAAACCCCAGCGGGCAGCGATGAGATGCATCCATCCGAGGCCGGGCATGGGGATTTCCTCGACGGCGATGATACGCACCTTTTCCGGATGCCGGACGCCGACGCGGACGGCGGCGGCCCATTCGGAGGTGAAAAGCGGCCGGCCTTCCCGCAGGGTGCGGCGCTCCACCCGCCAGGCCCACCAGCCCACCCAGGGCATGGCCATATAAACTGCGGCAGGCAGCAACCAGCCGCGCCAGGGGCCGGGGTTCCAGGATGAAATGTCAGGGGGCGTCATGGGAGACAGTCGCGGTCGGTTTTTTTGGCAGGGGCAGCAACAGCTTGGGAGCCAACCAGCGGGACTTTAATCCACCGCCGGTGGATTTCCAGTTGGAAACGTCAGGAAAATCCAAGGGAGCCACCCGTGGCGGCGAGGATGCCCGCGGCTTTGTGCAGCGTCTCCTGCCATTCCATTTCCGGCACGGAATCCGCCACGATGCCGGCGCCGACATGGAATGAGGCCACCTTTTCCTGGATGGTGATGGTGCGGATCGCGATACTGAATTGGCTCTCGCCATGGGTGCCGAAGTATCCAATGGCCCCGGTGTAAAGCCCCCGCGGGCCGGGTTCGAGTTCCGCGATGATTTCAGTGGCGCGCTTTTTCGGGGCTCCGGTGATGGAGCCGCCGGGGGCACAGGCGGCGAGGGCGGCAATCTGGGAAATGTCAGGACGCAGCTGGCCTTCGATGGTGGAGACGAGGTGGAATACCTGCTCAAAACGTTCCAGCTTCAGGAGATCTGTGACCCGTACGCTGCCGAATTCGCAGACCTGTCCCAGATCGTTGCGCAGAAGGTCGGTGATCATGAGCAATTCGGCGCGCTCCTTTTCGCTGCGGATCAAATCGATCGCCGAGCGCTCGTCGGCTTCCGCCTCATGGAAGCGGGGGCGGGTGCCTTTGATAGGACGGGTGCGGATGTGCCGCCCGCTCATTTTGAGAAACGATTCAGGCGAGGAGGAAATGACCTGGCGGCCGCCCAGGTCGAGGAATGCGGCGTAGGGGGCGGGGCTGGCCGCACGGAGGCGCAGGGCGAGTGGCAGGGCATCCGCCCCATCCGGCCACGGGGCGCTGAAGCGGTGGGCGAGGTTGACTTGATAGATGTCCCCCGCGGCGATGTAATCCTGGGCCCGGCGCACGAGAGCTTGATAGTGTTCCGGGGTGGTCTCGGCCCGGAATCCGGGACCAATGGGGGGCTCTGAGCTGCCGGATGGCGGACAGGCAGGTGGGTTGACTTGTGTGAGAAAGCCGGGCAGTTCCGGGCCGGTGCCAAGCCATTCACGGGTGGCGTGCCGGTAGATCAGGACCTCATCGTAAACGCCGAAAGTATAGTGGCCGTCATAATCCACCGTCCCGAACAGGCCGGAGGTGGGGAACCCCCAATCGGCCTGCGAGGAAGCCCGCTGCCGCAACTCCGCGAGGGCGTGTTCCAATGGGGCATGGTCGCTGAGATGCCCGGTCAGGATTTGCCGGGGGGAAGCGGTGAGGAGGGAGAGCCCGCCATCCGAATCCGGCTCCGGCCGGTGACCGGCGGTGTCAAGCCAGACCAGGCCGGGAAGAATGCGCAGGCGGGCGGCCATGTCTTCCGGGGCGGAGTTCCACGGGAGCACGCGGGGCAGGGCAGGGACGGTTTGCATGGGGGGACATGCCGTGTTGCCATGGGCGGGGTTGGCCTGCAATCGCAGGAATGCACGGGGAGTGGCTCCGGGGCGGGAGCCACTCCCGTCGCCTTACATCAGCTTGGCGCCGGCTTCGGCCAGCGGGCTGCGCTCGCCTTTGCTCAGGGAAATATGGGCGGAGCAGGCTTCACCTTTGAGACGGTTGCGGGTGTAGACGAGGCCATTGCTGCGGCTGTCGACATACGGGTTATCAATTTGGGCCGGATCGCCGATCAGCACAAGTTTGGAGCCGCGCGACATGCGGGTCACAATGGTTTTGGCTTCCAGCGGGGTGAGTTGCTGGGCTTCGTCCAAGATGAAAAACCGGTTGGGGATGGAGCGGCCCCGGATGTAGCAGAGCGCTTCAATTTCGAGGATGCCCTGCTCGATGAGCGCATCGTAGGGCTTGGGCGCAGAGTCGAGGTCGAGGGTCTGCTGCTTTTTCTCCTGCTTGCGGCGCGGGCCGGCATTGGCAGGAGCACTGGGGCGCATCACGATATCCAGGGCATCGTAAATCGGCTGCAGCCACGGACGGAGTTTCTCATTCAGGGTGCCGGGGAGAAAGCCCAGAGTCTCCCCCATGGCCACGACCGGCCGGCTGATGGTCATGCCGTCATAACGGCGCTGGAAGACTTCGCTCAGGCCGGCCGCGACCGCCAGCAGGGTCTTGCCGGTGCCGGCCTGGCCATAACAGGTCACCAGGGAGATGTCAGGATCGAGCAGGGCATCCAGAAGGCATTGCTGGCCGAGGTTGAGGGGACGGATGGGCTGGCCTTTGGGGACCTTGATGGATTCCGGCACCTGCAGGCGGACGAATCGTCCCTTGCCGGCATGGCGGGCGGGCATGGTTTGTTTTTCACTGACCTGGAGCAGCACGTATTCGTTCACGGCCAGGCCGTCGGCCTCGCCCGGCGGCAGGGTGATGACGCCGCTGCTGGCGAAGCGCTGCAGTTCCATGGGATCGACCACCAGGCGTTGCAGGTCATAACTGGCGACATCCCGGATCTCCGCCTTGTCATTCAGATAGTCCTCACAGGCGATGCCGATGGCGCGGGCCTTGAGCTGGAGGTTGAGATCCTTGGTGACGAGGATGACGGGCGAGGTATTCTGCTCGCGCACCATGAGAGCGCAGGCGAGGATGCGGTGGTCCACCTTGTCCATCGCGGGAAAGAGGTGCATGAATTCGGTCAGGGCGGGCGAAACCCCGGCATGGTCCTCCGCGCTGAAGGCTGCGAGCCGGATGCTGCCGCCGCCTCCGGTCGGGACGCCGGTGGTCACCGCGGTGCCGCCCTGCTGGAAGACTTCTGACAATTTCCGGTGCACCGCCCGGGCACTGGCGCCACGGTCGTTCTGTTCGTTCTTGAAGCGGTCCAGCTCACTCAGGACATCCACCGGGATGCAGATGTGGTTGTCGGCAAAGCGGTCCACGCAGCCGGGATCGTGAAGGAGAACATTGGTGTCGAGGACGAAAGTCTTGGCCTTTTGGTGGGGAGAAACCAGTCCGTAGCGTTGCCAGTCGTACGAGGCGTCCGGCGCGGTGGGGCGGCGGGTTCGCCCGGCGGCGGGACGGCTTTTGGCATTGGTGCTGGAGGAGTTTCTACCCGGAGCCCCGCTGAGGAGGCCGGCCGTCATGGAGTCATCATCCCGTATCATAATGTTATAAAAAACGCGGCCCCGGCAGTTGCCGTGGTGCCGCGTGGAGGAGGGGAAGGTCCCTGGCGGCTGCCTGCCGCCGACCGCATACTGCCTGAAGGAGCTGTGGGTGGGACCTGATATTCAAGACGGTTGCAACAAACGACGGCCCCCGGTGGATACAAGATTTTTCTGCAGGGAAATTGTGCAAAAAATCCAAACCGCAGGCTGGAATGTTTTTGAGTTGACGTCAACGCTAGCGTTTTTCCGGGCCGGGACCGGATCCTGATGGTTTGTCAGGAAGAGGAGTGAAAACTCCCACCCCCGGCCCCTCCTGGACCATCAGATGGGAAAGCGGGTGCCGCCATTTTTAAAAATTTGGCGCACCGCCCGGGCGGGGGACTTGCGGAACATGCCACACCGGAGTGGGATCAGGTCTGGCTGTCCTGCTCCCGCAGGCGGGCGCGGCGCAGAGGGCGGATCGGGCGCGCCGGCCGGTCGGGATCTTCAAGATGGCTCACCAGCCACCAGAAACTGTGGACCAGCACATATCCTGTGACCGCACAGGCAAGTCCCACCAGGAGGTAGCCCAGCAGCAGCTCCGGGCCGGCATGGCTGGCGAGATTCCAAAATCCCTGCCAGTCCAGGTCCTTGACCGCGGCCGGGGTGAGATGGCGGATTTCGGGTTCCGCTCCAAAGAGGTGATAAATCGCCGAGACCGAACCCTTGGCGGCGAGGAACATGGGGACGTAGGTGAAGGGATTGCTCACCCACGTGGCGGCGATGGCGGCCGGCACATTCCATCCCCGGGCAATGCCGGTGGCTGCGGCAAAAAGACTCTGCATGGGCAGGGGCAGCATGGAGAAAAACAGGCCACCCGCGAGTCCGTTGGCCACCGGATGGCGCCGGAACTGCCACAGGTCCCGATTGTGGATGCGGGAGCCCAGCCATTCCCGGATACGGCCTTTGCGGCGCTCCCGGGGGTGGCGGAGGTTGCGGTAGAGCTTGCGGCTCTGGTGGCGCAGGCTGCGGCGGAACCGCTCCAACCAGCCGACGGGATCGGGCGGCAGGGATAGATCAGGGGGGGCGGGCAGCATTGCTAAATCTAGGGCACGTGGGGGAACTGTGCAAATTTTCCCGTGAGTTATTCCGGGGAGGGCACGGTGAGACAGCGTCGCCCACCGCCGGTTCCGGTGAACAACAGCTTGCCGGGCGCCCGATTTTCTTTTAGAAACAGGTAGAATCCCGCCATTTCCCCGTCCAAACCGCCGCCCATGAAGAAAATCGAAGCCATCATCAAGCCGTTCAAACTGGCGGAGGTGAAGCAGGCTTTGCTGGAGGCGGGCCTGGAGGGCATGACGGCGACGGACGTGCGCGGGATTGGCCGTCAGCGCGGGCACCGCGAGCTCTATCGGGGGAGCGAATACGAGAATTCCTTCGTTCCCAAGATAAAATTGGAGGTGCTCGTCGCCGACCATGTGGTCGATCAGGTGCGGGCGTTGATCCTTGAGGCTGCGTCCACCGGCAAGATAGGCGATGGAAAGATTTTTGTTTACCATATGGATGAGGTGCTCCGCATCCGGACGGGTGAGCGCGGTCCACAGGCCGTGTGACCCTGCCTTCCCCTTTTTTACCTGTGAATGCTTACCTGATCCCCCTTCTGCGGCGCGGCCTGATGCTGGCGGCAGTTTTCATGGCTGCTTCCGCCCCGGCAGCCCAGACCATCCGTGTCCCCTTGTCAGACGGATTTGATATCCCGGTGGGCAAACCGGACGGGGCTGGTTTTTACGTCTTCCGGGGATATTATCCCGGCGGCCACCTCGGGGAGGATTGGAATGGCAATGGCGGGGGGGATTCGGACCTCGGGGATCCGGTTTATGCGACCGGGGCCGGGGTCGTGGTGTTTTCCGAAGACTACCTGCGCGGGTGGGGCAATGTGGTGATTGTCAGGCATGCCTATCTTGATGAAAATGGGCGCGTCGCCCTCATGGACAGTCTGTATGGACACCTCGACCGCCGCATGGTCCGTAAATATCAACTGGTGCAGCGCGGCCAGCAATTGGGCACCATCGGCACCGCTCATGGCAAGTATGCCGCGCATCTGCATTTTGAGATGCGCAAGAACATCAATATCGGCATGGCGCGGACAGCTTTCGATCAGGGCTATTCCAATTATTTCAGCCCCCGCCAATTCATCGGCGCCCGCCGCACCCTGCGTTCCGGGGCCAACGTGGTGGTGCCGGTGGACACCTTCACCGGTCAGGGCGGCAGCGAGGCCGATGATGCCCCGCCCAAACCTATCGAACTGACCAGGCAGCCAGAGGGGAAAAACAAGTCCGTCCAGGTGCCCACCCGTGACCCGGTGAAACCCGCGGCCCCGGACCGCGATGCGTCGCCGGTGGAAGCCAAGACCGCCGCGCAGCGCGAGGCTCAATTGCAAAAGCTGATCGAGGAAAACCGGAAGAAAGTGGAGCTGATGAAGGATGAGGATCTGGATACCTTCTGGTCCCGGCTGAAGAATAAGTTGGAGAAATAGCAGAACTCCCCAACCCGCCTCCTGGCCTGCTGCCGTAGCCTCCTTCCCACCCTGATGCAGCCACCCATGGAGCCCTCCACTGCGCCGGCCCCACCCGCCCGGGCCGGGCGTCTGCTTTCGCTCGATGCCTACCGCGGTTTCGCCATGTTTCTCATGGCGGCGGAATTGTTGCGGGTTCCGGAAGTGGCCGGGCACTTCCTTGGCAGCCCGGTATGGCAGTGGCTGGGACGGCACTGGGAGCATGTGGAGTGGACCGGTTGCACCCTGCACGACCTCATCCAGCCGTCCTTCAGTTTTATGGTAGGCGTCGCCTTGCCTTTCTCCCTGGCCAGCCGCCTCTCCGCCGGGGCCACCCCGGGAAAACTTTGGCTCCATGCCTGTTGGCGCGGACTTGTCCTCGTGCTGCTGGGGGTCTTCCTCCGCAGCATCGGCCGGGAGCAGACGTATTGGACGTTTGAGGATACCTTGTCGCAGATCGGTCTGGGTTATCCGCTGCTGTTTGCCCTCGGCTTCGCCCGGTTGCGCACCGTGTGGATCACGCTGGGGCTGCTCCTCGCCGGCTATTGGGCGCTCTTTGCCCTGTGGCCGCTGCCCGGGGCCGGTTTCGACTACTCCCGCTACCGTGTGCCGGCTGACTGGCCGCATCATTTCAGCGGATTTGCCGCGCATTGGAATATCAATAGCAACCCCGCGTGGGCCTTCGACCGCTGGTTCCTGAATGCCTTCCCGCGGGAGCAGGAATTCATGGGGAATCCGGGCGGGTATGCCACTCTCAGCTTTATCCCGACCCTGGGCACCATGGTGCTGGGTCTTTGCGCGGGCCGTTGGATCCAACAAAACCAGGCCACGCCCGGCCCCCGCCAGGGCTGGCTCCTCACCGGCCGTCTGGCGCTCGCGGGAGTGGCCGCCCTCGCTGCCGGCTACAGCCTCGACCGCCTCGGGCTCTGTCCTTCCGTCAAAAAAATCTGGACGCCCTCCTGGACCCTGTTCAGCGGCGGGTGGTGTTTCCTTTTCATGGCCGCCTTCCACCTCATGGCCGATGTGCTCGGCTGGCGTCGTCTCTTTTTCCCGCTGGTGGTCATCGGCACCAATTCCATCGCCATGTATGTCCTCGTCCACACCACGGGCGATTTTTTCAGCAGCGCCCTCACCACCCACTTCGGCACCGCCCCCTTCCATCTTTTCGGCGAAGTCCTTGCCCCCCTCTGTCAGGGTGCCACCGTGCTCCTGCTGCTCTGGCTCATCCTCTGGTGGATGTACCGCCGCCGGCTGTTCCTGAAAGTGTAATGCCGGGCGGAGATCCGGTTTGATCCCGGAATAGGCAAATTCAGCCAGAGGAGACCCCACCTGAATCCTGCCTTGGCAGTTTGCATCACTTTTCTGTCCTGGGACTACGCGGTGTCAGGCAAATCAAATTGACCGTTTGGCACCATGCCGCAGGCATTTTGGAGTGCGTGTGGCTTGCCACCGCTTTCAGCAGCGGGCTTGCCCGCGTCGATCTCAGTTAAGCTCCACCCGCCGTCCGAACCCGTCCGGAAACGGCAGCAAGCTGCCTTCGGGAAAGCGGCGGCAAGCCACCCGCACTCCAAATCCCGCTAGGTCACGGTTTGCGAAGACACCGCATCATCAAGCATCAGTCCCAACAACAGGCCAAGCTGTCTCAGGCCCAACGGGCTGCACTTCCCCAGGCCCAACGGGCCGCACTGTCTCAGGTCCAACGAACCCCACTGCCTCAGTCTCAACAACAGGCCAAGCTTCCTCAGGCCCAACGGGCCGCGCTATATCAGCCTGGGGCAACGCCCCAGGGATTCCATGCCACCCATGAACCAGAGGGCTGAAGGCCCGCCCTATCGACAGTGTAAACCGGGAGCCGACCAAGCGCAGGGGCCAGGCTGACCAAGGGCAGGAGTCCAACCGATTAGTTCGATAGTCCTACTGACCAGATGCCCGGGCCCAACTGACCAGTTGGAAGGGGGCAAGTGACCAGATGACAGGGTCCAATCGACCAGTTGGAGGGTCCCAAGTGACCAGATGAGGGGTCCAACTGATCAGTTGGAGGCGTGCACGTGACCAGATGGCAGGGGCCAACTGACCAGTTGGAGAGGAAAAAGTGACCAGATGGGGGTGCCAAGTGATCAGTTGGAAGCCTGCAAGTGACCAGATGACAGGGTCCAACTGGTCAGTTGGAAGGGTGCAAGTGATCGGATGAAGGGGTCCATCTGACCAGTTGGAGGGGCACAAGTGACCAGATGATGACGTCCAAGTGATCAGTTGGAGCCTTCCGGGTGTAACTCCTGGATCTGCCATTTTCTATCGTAACCCACTCACTGTCAGGCAATTACCCTCCCCACCGCAAGGCTGGGCGACTTCCCGCCGCCGGAGCCAATGCGAAAGGCGTCCCGCCAAGCTCACCGGCCGTTGCCCGCCGGGCGGCCCAGTTGAAGGCCGGGGCCGTTCGCTTGGCCACCCCTGCCCAGGGCAGCATCCGTCTGGATCTGGGCAACCTCACCCCCACCGCGCTCCTCGCCCTCATCCACGTCATCCGGGATGGGTTGAATGGGAATAAATACTACCCAGACCTGATCGCCATCGTCACCTCCCTGACGGCTTCAGAAGTCACGTTGCTGGATTTGTTGGACACCCTTGCCGACTTGGAGCAACAACTGAAAACCATCCGTGCCGCCGTGGCTACCGAACTGCTCAACGGCAAGGAAAAACTGCGCGCCGCCGCCGTGGCCAGTGAAAACACGGACCGGAGCGACGAAGCCCTCGTCAGTGCCGGCTGGTCGCTGCGCCGCCCCGCGGGTCCCGCCGCAACCATGCCGGCTCCCCTCCGTCTCACCGCCCAGGCCAATGGCTACACTGGAGAACTGAGCGCCCGCTAGAGCGCGGTGCCCAACAAGAAGTTCTACGAAGTGCAGGCCATCCCGCTCAATGGGGCCGCCAGTGCCGCGGTCTCGGATGACCTCCCCACCCTTCCTGTCAGCCGGAGCAAGATCGAGCTCAAAGGCTTCGTCCCCGGCAGCCTCGTCGGCAGCCTCGTCCTCGCCGTCGGAGCCAAAGGCGTCGGTTCCTGGTGCGACCCCATCACCGCCCGCGTCTGATCCTGACCGTCAGGATCCAGCCCGCGCTGCGCAGTAAGCCCCCCAAACCTTGCACAACCCATCCGCCGGACCGGTCCGGTGGGTGGGTTTTGTTTCTTCCGGGTGCCTTGAGCCATGCTGCATTCTTCATCATTTTCTTGCTTTGTATGTAACTTTGTCATCAAATCAGGGAACTGGCAGGCAGTTGCTCTGCTTTAAGATCGAACTTGAAATTTGAAGGCCATGAAAGCAGGGCACAAATGGGTTGCACTGGCCGCGTTGGTTATTGGCGGGATATGCTGCCTCACCGTTGATGGAACGTGGTCACTCTGGAGGAAAACCCATGCTCCGAAAATCAACGGCGGAGAGGATCCGCCATCGCATGGATCTGTTTCCTTGTCTCTAGAAGTGAAGGCAAAGTCAGCATCGAAGTCAGAGTCAGCTATTTCTCAGGCGATTTCGCAAAAGTGGCCAAACGTGGAGGTGCGCGCGCTGATTTCGATGACGCGGAGTCCGGACTTGGTTGCGGAGCTTTGGTCAAGGCAACCACTGGATGCACAGGATCTATGCGTTCTGGCTTTGCATAGCGGAACGAAGGAGCAGAGACTCAAAGCTGCGGGATTATGGGCCGAATTGGAGCCAAATAATGCTGAGCCCAGGTACACGCTATTCCTCGAAAAATGGCTTAATCAGGAAGATAAGGAAAAAATAATTCCGGAGCTATACGAGCTTATAAAGTTGGGTCAGATTGATTCTTACTTTGCGGAGCGTTCAATTGCCTATGATCTGGTTGCCCAAACACAGGGACTATCCCCCAAGGATGGCATTAGTCCATTGGATGCCAACGATACCAACACCAAGGCATACAACATGCTCAATTTGTTGTCCAAATTCGCCGCCACGTCTCCCAACTCCGATGTTACTTCGAAGGAAAAATTGGCCGGTCTTTGTGCTGGGCTGTCCAGTCAAATTCTTGCTAAGAAGGGCCTGCGGATGCAGGAGTATCAATCCGCCATTGTTTCAGAGCTGCAGGTGCTGAATCAGCTGGAGGAGCAAACCGAATATGGCCGTGAGAATTTCACGGTTTTAGACCGGAAAAGCGAATTGAAACGCAAATCGCAGGAAGATATGAATATGATGAGAATTTGCAACGACGCCTTCGTTCTAAACACCGGTTTGACGCAGCTTTTCAAACAGCGGGCTCAAGCCTTAGGCGAGTATGAGGCCTACCAGCAAGTGCACGCAATCATCCGTCAATAGCTTTTTGCCCCCCGAACCATACTCCAGAAGATCCGCGGAATCGAAGCAGTTCAGATTGCCACACAAATTACTGGGGAAAACGCCATGAGCGCCCACAGGCATTGACAAAGCCGGTCCAGGCAGGGAAAGAGGGCTCGATCCAAGTGATGCTGCCAGGCGATGCTGGATCGGTCAGGGTTTCCGGATCAGCAGGGCTTCCATGGCGGCGGCTTGTTCCGGGGTGTCGATGCCGGGGCTGTCGTGCGAGGTGATGACGCAGTGGATGGAGGCGCCGTTTTCCAGAGCGCGGAGTTGTTCGAGGCCTTCGGTGAGCTCCAGCGGAGAGGGGGGCCAGGCAACGAATTGATTCAGAAAGGCGCGGCTGTAGCCGTAGAGGCCCATGTGGCGGTAACCGGGGAAGCCCGGCTGCGGATTTCTGGGATAGGGCAGGGGGCTGCGGCTGAAGTAGAGGGCGCGGCCGGTGTGATCGAGGACCGCTTTGACGATATTGGGATCGTGCTGGAGGGCGGGGTCGTGCAGGGGGTGGACGGCGGTGATCATGCCGATGCTGTTATCGGCAGCGAGGCGGGCGGCGAGTTCGCCGATGAGGGCTGGGGAGATGAGGGGTTCGTCGCCCTGGACGTTGATGAAGTGGGTGGCGGCGGGGTCGTGGGTGGCGGCTTCGGCGAGGCGGTCGGTGCCGCTGGGGTGGTCCGGGGAGGTGAGGACGGCTTCGGCCCCGAAGGAGGCGGCGGCGTCCATGATGCGTTGATCATCGGTGGCGATGAGGACGCGGGCGAGGTCAGGGCAGGCGATACAACGCCGCCAGGTGCGCTCGATGAGGGATTGCCCGGCGATGAGGTGCAGGGGCTTGCCCGGAAAACGGGTGGAACCGTAGCGGGCGGGGATGATGGCGATGACGCGGGACATGGGAGGGAGGGGCAGAGGGCAGGGCGGGAGCTTCTGGTCAGGTTTCTTCGTCGAGGGGTCTTGGGGTGCGGTGCTGGCACCAGGCGAGGAAGCCCCAGAGGGCTCCGGCGATGAGCAGCACGGCGGGGAGGATGAGCAGGGCGCGGGAGAGGCTGCTCCAGTGGTCGGAGAGGGTGCCGACGATGCCGGGGGACCACATATCGCCGAAGAGGTGGATCACAAAAATGGAGCCGGCCATGGCGCTGGCACGGAGGGCGGCGGGGGCGGATTCGAGGATGAGGGTATTGATGGGGCCGGTGCCGAGGAAACAACAGAACATGGCGATGGCGAGAGCAATCATGCTGGAGGTTTGGCTGGGGGAAGTGAATGCCACCCAGGCAGCGGGGGCGCCGAAAAGCATGGAAAGGGCGAGGGTGCCGGCGTAGCCGCTGCGGTGCCGTTTTTGCCAGGCGGTGGCGGCGAGTCCACCGACCATGGTGCCGATCAGACCGGCTCCGACGAGAACGTAACCGAAGAATTCCGCCGCCTTTTTAACCTCCATGCCATGGGCGCGATGGAGGAAGCTGGGACCCCAGTGGGCCATGGCCCCGAGGGCGAAGGTGTAGGCGGCATAACCCCAGACGCTGAGGTTGTAATCGCGGTTTTTGAAGAGGCCGAGCACGTCCTTGAAACCCGGCAGATGCTGGCTGGCGTGGGTGCCGGTGCGGGCGGGTTCCCGGAAGGGTAGCAGGATCAGGGCGAGCAGGAGGCCGGGAGCGCCGGCCCAGATGAAGGCGTGGCGCCAGCCGTAGCTGGCCGCAATGTAACCGCCGACGACGCTGCCGAGGGCGGCCCCGATGGGGATGGCGGTGTAAAAGATGGTCAGGGCGTTGTTGCGTTTTTCCGGAGGGTAGACATCGGAGAGCCAGGCGGGGCTGATGGTGGCGTAACTGGCCTCGCCGACGCCGACCATGGCGCGCCAGAAGAGCAGGATGGCGAGGGTGCCGGAAAATCCGGTCATGACGGTGGAAGCGCTCCAGACAAAAATGCCGCCGGCGATCAGCCACTTCCGGGAGGCCCGGTCGCCCAGCCAGCCGAAAAAGGGCGAGGTGAGGAAGTAACCGAGCATGAAGACGGTGGCGAGGTGCCCGGCCTGGCTGTCGTCCAGTTTGAGATCACTCTGCAGCGAGGGCAGCACCGCCGAGAGCACGTAGCGGTCGAAGTAATTGAAGAGATTGAGTCCGGTCAGGATGACCAGGGTCTGGCGGGAAGTGAGAGAGCGCACGGGCCTGCTGTATACGCAATCCCCGGAGGCGACAAGACCTCAGCGGGCGGTGGGTGGAAATTGGTCTTGGCCGGGGGCGTCTGCCGGGTTGAAATCCATGAGGTGCCGCCGGACGGGTCGCAGTGATCCCTTTCCTGAAACACCGGCGCTGGACGCTCTGGGCTGCGCTGCTGCTGCTGGGCGGGGCCATCTGGCTGGGGGTGTATGCGTGGGATCAGGGTTTTACGAAAAAATGGCGTGGCCTGATCGCCAAGGAACTGGCCAAGCACGGGCTGCGGGCGGACATCGGGCGGTTGACCCTGGATCCGGTGGAGGGGCTGACGGCGCGGGATGTGAAGCTTTATGATATGACCCACCGGGGCCAGCATCTGGCGGACATCGACCGTATCAGCCTGGACATTGACGTGGCCCGGCTGTTGAGTCAGGAGGATTTTCTGAGGACGATTCACCTGCAAAACGCGGATGTGACCCTGCCGGTGGATCCTGCGGATCCGGTCAGCGAACTGCTGACGGTGAGGGATTTGAATGCCAAACTGGTCTTCCAGCAGGACCGGATCGAAATTGCGCGGGCCGAGGGCGTGGTGGCGGACATCCTGGTGAAGGCCTCGGGGACGGTGCGCAAACCCGTGGCGAAGGGGGCCACCCGGGAGGAAACCGAGCGGCTGAAAGAGGAGCGCACGCGCCAACTCCAGGAGATGCGGGACCGGCGGGGCGCCTTCCTCTCGGTGCTCCGGGTGATCGGGCGCTTTCAGATTCCCCAGGTGGAAGGAGTGCCAGGCCGCCGGCACAAGGCAGAGCTGACCCTGGAGCTGGAGGGGGATCTGTCGGATATCGACCGGATGGAGATCCGGGGAGCGCTGAGCGGCGGGCCGCTGGAACACCGGGGGGGCCTGGTGGAGGGATTCAAGGCCAGCGGGTTTCTCTCGGAAGGCACCCTGACCCTGCAACAACTGGAGGTGAGGGACCGGCATGGCGCCCTGCATGCGGCGGCTTCCTGGAAAATCCGTCAGGCCGCTGCGGTGGACGTGACGGCGGATTGCACCCTCGACCTCCAGGCCCTGCTGCGCACCGCCCTGGATGATGCGCCGTGGCTGGGGGAAGTGGTTTGTTATACGCCGCCGGATCTGCGGTGGGATGGCCGCTGGCTCCCGTCCCCGGAAGCGGGGCAGTGGCCCTTGGAAGGGCAGGGGAGCCTCAAGGCCGGTAGGTTCCTGACCCGGGGGGTGGTGTTTGATGGGCTGGAGGCCAAAGTGGCGTTGAAGCCACAGGGCCTGGTCTATGTGAGGGATGCGGTGCTGACCCATCATACGGGAGCGGTGCGCGGCCAGGGGATGCTGGGGCCGGCGGGGGAACGGTATGAAGTGGATTGGCAGATGGCGGCGGGGCCGGTGATTCCTTTTCTGCCCGAGGGCGGCGCCCGCTCGTTGCTGGAACGGTTTGGTTTTGATGCGGCGTCGAGGATCGCGGTGCGGCTGCAGGGCGACCGCGCTGGGGGGGGGGCACGGTGGCGCCATGCCGGGCGGCTGCAATTGCGTGATTTTTCCTATCAGAATACGCCATTGAGGGAAGTGGCCGCAGAGGTGGTCGCCAATGGCGATGCCGAGACGCCGCTGATTTTCCGGAATGCGGTGCTGGAAATGGAGGAGGGGCTGGGCAAGGCGAAGGAGGTGCGGGTGGATCCTCCGCAGAAGTTGCTCTGGATCGTGGGGGGCGAGAGCACGCTCCGGCCGGCCCCGTTGCTGCATTTGTTCCTGCCGGCGCTGGGCCGGGAGTTGGAAAAATACCGCTTCGTCAAACCGCCGGATGCCCGCATGGAAGGCGTGATTGATCTGAAGGGGCTGACCCGGAGTGACTACCGGATCAACTTGCGCACCCGGAGCCGCTGCGGGCTGGATGTGGCCGGGCAGGCCATGGAATTTGACCAGACGGCCGGCACGGTGCACGTGAAAGGACCGGAGCTGACGGTGCGGCTGGCCGGAACCACGGTGCCGGAAATGGGCGTCTTCAAGTTATTGCGGTTCGCGGAGGCGTCCCCGGCTTCCTTTGAGGGGACTTTTCCCCTGGCCCGCGGACCGGGCCTGCTGCCCTCCTGGAAAGTGGCGGTGCGTGCCCCTGGCCGGGTCAATCTGGACGTGCTGGGCCGCACCTGGCCCCTGGATCAATTTGCCGGAACGTTGCAGACCGAAGGCGAGGGCCTCGTGGGCACGGGAGGGGCGCAATTGTTCGGAGGAAAATTCGGAGCCAGTCTGGATTTCCCGAAATCAGGGAGCATGGCGCATGGTGGCAGCCTGGTGCTGCAGAATGTCCCGTTCGGCTCGCTCGCCGAAGTGTTGGATCCCAGCCGGCGGACCGAAGGACGGCTGACGGGCAGTTTTTCCTACCGGATTCCGTCGCCGGATCCGGGCTCGCTGGAAGGAAAGGGAGAGTTCAAACTGGAAGAGGGTAACATATTTGCCCTGCCGCTGCTGGGGCCGCTCTCCTCCGTGCTCAACGCGCTGATTCCCGGGGAAAACGTGGGCTACAGTGTGGCCCGCACCGCCACGGCCACCTTTCAGGTCGCGGGGGGCAAGGTGATTCTTCCTGACTTCTCTGCGGCCACCACTACTTTTAAACTGATGGTGTCGGGGGAAGTGGACTATCTGAAGGACCGGGTCGATTTCCTGGCGCGGGTCAATCTGAATGGGCCTCCGGGCATGTTGCTGTTCCCGGTCAGCAAGCTCTTCGAATATGCCGCCGACGGCACCATGGCTGAACCCGCCTGGCATGCCCGTTTTTTTGCCAGTCCCTTCCGTGGCAAACCCGGCGACGAAACCCCGCCGGAACCGCCCGGGGCTGCCGGCAGGACCAATGGCCGCCGCTAGCTGATATGCGGGATGGGAATGCGGTGACGGGGCGGATGGTGGAAATCAGTAATCCATGTCCCGGAAATTCGCCCGGGTGGTCTCGGTCTGGCGCAGCATGGTTTCGCTGGTCTTGCGGAGCCGTTGGCAGAGTTCCTTGCCCAGGGCGGTGACCAATTCCAATCCCACGAGGGGATCCTGCTGTACCATGGCTTGGAAGCCTTCCCGCGAGATGGTGAACACCACGGATGGATCCCCCACCACGACGTCCGCCGAGGCCCGGGCCACCGGATCCAGCAGGTTCATTTCCCCGACGGTTTCCCCGGGCTTTACGGTGGCTACCTCAAGGATATCGGCGTGGGAGTGGACGTAGACTTTCATGCTGCCGGCAATCACCACGGACATGGTATCGTGCGGCTGCCCTTGGGTGGTCAGATAGGCACCATGGGCGAGGGCTTCAAAACGCCCGGAGGCTGCCAGCAATTGACGGGCCCGGTCGCTGACGTCCTTGAAGACGCCGATGGCCGGCAAGGAAACAATAGCGGTGGCGGCAAGTGGGTCAGCATTCATAATGGCTTCAGGGCTATCCTAAGTAACACACCTATAATACCACCCCGCTGAAAGGCAAGCCTGCCAAAAGGGCAGGAGTTTTCCATGGAGCGTCGGGAGGAAGCCGATACCGCCCCTGCTGGGGGCGGAGTTAGTCCTCCACTGCAGGGTTCGGCGAAACAATCGGGCTGCCCGGGCGTTATGTATGGAAATCCCTCCATGCCCCTGCCGATGAATTCCGTTCATTTCCCTTCCGCCCTGCTGTGGCTGTTGGCGGGAACGGCATGCCTGGGCGCGGCCCCCGATAACAGGGAGCCTGCGATGGCGATGAAAGTGCTCAGGCTGAATTGTTTGCCCTGCCACAACGATGAGAAACGCAAAGGGGGCCTGCTCCTGACCACCCGGGCGGGCCTGCTGGAGGGGGGCGACGAGGGAGTGGCCGTCCTCGAGGGAAAGCCGGAGGAGAGCCGGCTGATCCAGTCCCTCGCGGCCGGTGTGGAATCGCATATGCCGCCTAAAAAACAGCTCCCGGCGTCCCAGATCAAACTTCTCGCCGATTGGGTGCGTGGCGGTGCCTTGTGGGATGAGGCCGCCCTGGCAGGAATGGCTCCGGCCCCGCGGGCGGTGGCCCTGGCTCCGTTACCGGCAGCTTATCGTCCGGTGATGGCCTTGGCTTTGTCACCGGATGGGTCGCGTCTCGCGGTGGGCTGCCGGAACGAGGTGGTATTGTTCGAAGTCGGGCCGGACGGTTTGAAATTCCTCGGCCGGGCCAGTGCGCATTTGGATCCGGTGCAGTCGATCGCGTGGATGCCTGATGGCAAACAGCTGGTCACCGGAGCCTTCCGCCGGGTGGTGGTTTGGAATGCCGCGCCCTTCCGTCAGGAGCGCGAAATCAGCACCGGACTCACCGACCGCATCACGGCGCTGCGGGCGCTGCCGGATGGCCGGCAGGTGCTGCTGGCCGATGGGCAGGTGGCCGAGAGTGGGATTGTCAGGGTCGTGGAGGTGCCGGGCGGACAAATCGTCCGTTCCTGGCCGGCGCATGATGACACCATTTTCGCCATGGCCCTGAGCGGGGATGGAAAACTGCTGGCCACCGCCGGCGGGGATAAACTGGTGAAGCTCTGGGACGTCGGGGCGGGGACAGTTGCGGCCAAATTGGAAGCCCACAGCACCCAGGTGCTGAGCCTCGGGTTCAATCCTGACAGCAGTCAGCTGGTGACGGGAGGGGCGGACCGGCAATTGAAAGTCTGGGACGTGAAGACCCGCGAAAACACCACCGCGCTGGCCAGCAAAACCACTGCCTTCAATGCGGTGCTCTGGAGTGCGGCCGGGCCCGCCGTTTTTGCGGTCACGGATGATGGGTCCCTGCTGCGTTATACCGATCTGAAGACCCACACCGGTGCCCAGAGTTCCGATACCGGGAATGAGCGGGTGCTGGGCAAGGCGGAGGTGGCCCTCTATTGCCTGACCGCAACGGACAACGGAGAGCGGATCTTCGCCGGTTCCAGTGATGGACAGCTGCTGGGATGGAACAAGGATGGAAAACTGTTGGATAAAATCGATGTGGTGACCGCCCAGGCCGTTGCCCCTGCTCCCCCATGAAACTGACTGCCTGCCATTTGATTTTCCTCGCGGCGCTCGCCGGTATCCTCACAGGACCCAGCGGAGCCGAGGAAGTTGCGCCTGCAGCCGGAGCGTCAGACGGGAATGCTATTGCCGTTCTGGTCAGTGAGCCTGCCTCGATGCGTTTGGCGGCGGGCGCCCGGGCTGCCTTTCTGATCACCGAGCGCCGGGCCGATGGCTTTGAGGTCGATGCCACGGAAACGGCGGTGCTTTCCCTGAGTGAGCCTGACAAGGCGGTCCTGGAGGCGCCTGGAGTGCTGCGGGCCCGGCAGGCCGGATCCCTGGTGGTGATCGCCACCAAGGGGACGCATCGCCTGGAGATCCCGGTCGAAATCACCGCGCCTTCCACGGAACCGGTTTCCTTTGTCAGGGATGTCCTGCCTATTCTGGGCAAGAGCGGCTGCAATGCCGGGGCCTGCCATGCCAAGGCCGATGGCCAGAATGGATTCCGCCTCAGTGTCTTTTCCTTCGACCCGCAGTCGGACTACCGGAATATTACAGGAGGCGCGCGGGGGAGGCGGATTTTTCCCTCCGACCCTCCGGAGAGCCTCTTGTTATTAAAGGCGACCCAGACCATTGCGCATGAAGGCGGGGAACTCTTCGGGCAGGACTCGGATGCCTACCGCACCCTGGTGCAGTGGATTGGCTCGGGCATGGCTTACAGCCACGAAAAGGAAGCCGCCTTGAGCCGGGTGGAGGTCTTCCCGGCCGCCCGCCGCTATCGTAAAGGCGCGGTGCAGAAATTGATCGTAAAGGCGCACTACACCGATGGCTCGGCCCGGGATGTCACGGCGCTGGCGCAGTTTGATTCCAATGACAAACAGATCGCCACAGTGAGCGGGGAGGGGCGCATCACAGTCGATCAGGTGAGTGGCCAGGCGGTGGTGGTGGCCCGGTTCATGGGCATGGTAGGGGATTCGCAAGTGATGGTGCCGGCCGATCAACTGCTGCCGGATGCGGCCTATCAGGGTCTGCCGGTGAACAATTTTATTGATGAACTGGCTTACGCCCGGTTCCGGCAATTGGGGGTGTTTCCCTCGGAGCCCTGCAGCGATGCCGAGTTCCTCCGCCGGGCCTCGCTCGACACGCTGGGGATTCTGCCCACCGCGGAGGAGGCCCGGCAATTCCTGGCCGATCCCAATCCGCAGAAGCGGGCCGGGGTCGTTGACCGGCTGCTCCAGCATCCGGCTTATGCCGACCACTGGGCGGCCAAATGGGCCGACCTGCTCCGCCCCAATCCTGACCGGGTCGGGGTCAAAGGCGTTTACATTCTGGACCAGTGGATCCGGGACAGCTTCCGGCAGAACAAGCCCTACGACCAATTTGTGAGGGAAATCGTCACCGCCCAGGGCAACACCCATCAGGACGGGCCGGCGGTGATCTATCGCGACCGTCGCGAACCGGCGGAGCTGACCACGATGTTCAGCCAGCTTTTCCTCGGGGTCAGGCTGGACTGCGCCAAGTGCCATCATCATCCCAATGAGAAATGGAGTCAGGAGGACTTCTACCGGATGGCCGCTTTTTTTGCGCCGCTCAAACAGAAGGGCGGCGGGATTTCGACTCCGATCTCCGGAGGCAACGAAACGTTTTTTGTGGTGGCGGGCGGCTCGCTCAAACACCCGGTCACCGGCGAAGTCATGCCCCCGCAGCCGCCCGATGGTCCACCCGCGGCGGCAGCGGGCGATGCCGATCCGCGTCAGGCGTTGGCCGGTTGGATGCTGGACCCGGAAAATCCATTCTTCGCCCGTGCCATCGCCAACCGGGTCTGGAGCCACTTTTTCAGCAAGGGAATCGTGGACCCGGTGGATGATTTCCGCCTCTCCAATCCGCCGGCCAATCCGGCGTTGCTCGATGCCCTGGCGGGGGAATTGGTGCGGGCCAAATACGACCTGAAGGCCCTGATGCGGGCCATCCTGACTTCCCATCTCTATCAA
This sequence comes from uncultured Verrucomicrobiota bacterium, assembly GCA_942492905.1. Lineage (GTDB taxonomy): Bacteria > Verrucomicrobiota > Verrucomicrobiia > Verrucomicrobiales > V1-33 > CAIZWU01. Next base: position 4,714,733 of record OW818657.1, on the reverse strand, counting down.
CTGAGCAGCCAGCCGAACGGAACCAATGCGGCGGATACCCGGAACTTCTCCCGCTTCTACCGGCGCCGGATGGGAGCCGAAATGATGGCCGATGCCATCGGCGATGTCACCGGCGTGCCGACCCCCTATCCTGGTCTTCCCACCGGCAGCCGGGCGGTCCAGGCCTGGACCTACAAAGTGGAATCCCGCACCATGGATGCGTTTGGCCGGCCCAACTCCAGCAGCGACTGTCCCTGCGAGCGGAACATCAAACCGACCATCGGTCAGGCGCTCCATCTGATGAATTCGCAGGTGCTGCATGGCAAGCTGACCAGCAGCGAGGCCCAGGCCAGGGTCCAGCGCCTGGCGGCAGGGAATGCGCCCCCCGGGGAGATTGTCACCGAACTCTATCTGGCCTGTTACAGCCGGCTGCCCACCGAGGAGGAAATCCAGCTGGCCACGTCTTCCTTTGCCGACCATCCCGTGATCCGGCGCCGGGCCATCGAGGATCTGCTCTGGGCGCTGATGAACTCCGCCGAATTTGTCTTCAATCACTAACTAATAACAGCCATGGCCATCCACCGAAACTGCGACGGACTTTTCCGCCGGGACTTTCTCCAACTGGGGCTGCGCGGCGCCATGGGGCTCGGGCTCTGCGATTTGCTAAGGCTCAAGGCCCAGGCGAGCGGGCAACCGGGAGTCACCGCCAAAAACATCAACTGCATCATGATCTGGCTTGATGGCGGGCCTTCCCATTTTGAGACGTTTGATCCCAAGCCGGACGCGCCGGCCGACATTCGGGGGGTGTTCAAGACCGTGCCCACCCATGTGCCAGGGGTGCATTTCAGCGAACCGGTGTCAAAGCTGGCCGGGGTCTTCGACAAGTTTTCAGTGGTCCGTTCCATTTGCCACAAGGACCCCAATCACGGCGGGGGCAATCACTACATGATGACCGGGGCGCCCACGCCGGTGCCGGTGGGCTGCGGGGCGTTTGTGACGTTCCATCCCTCCATGGGTTCCATGGTTTCCTATGACCGGGGCGTAAAGGGAGGGCTCCCCGCCTACATGGCCATGCCCGGCAACACCCGTTCCGGGGGCCCCAATTTTCTCGGCGGCCAGCATGCCCCCTTCATTGTCTCCGGCGGGCCTAACTCCGATGCCTTCCGGGTGAATGATGTGGTCCTGCCAGGGGATCTGGCGGAAGGCCGGGTGAACTCACGGCGTGACCTCCGCGCGGCTCTGGACAAAATGAAGCGCTGCCAGGACAAGATCGCGGAAGATCCCACGGTCGAGTTTGACCGGTTTTATGAACAGGGATTTGACCTCGTTTCCTCGGCGAGGGCGCAGGAAGCTTTCGATATCCACCGCGAAGATCCGAAGGTCCGGGAACGTTATGGCCGTAATGACATGGGCCAGCGGTTTCTCCTCGCCCGCCGCCTTGTGGAAGTGGGCGTTTCATGGGTGACGGTCAATTGGGGCGGTTGGGATACCCACGGCGGCCTCGAGGCCACCTACAAAGGGGACATGCTGAAAACCCTCGACCAGGGCGTCTCCGCCCTGCTCACCGATCTGTCGGAGCGCGGCCTGCTCGACACCACCCTGGTATTGTTGCTGGGCGAGTTCGGCCGCACGCCGAAAATCAATCCCGGAGGCGGCCGTGACCACTGGCCCCACGCCATGTCCGTGCTCATGGCCGGGGCCGGCATCCCGGGCGGTCAGATCATCGGAGCCACGGATGCCAAGGGTTATTATGCCTCCGATAATGTCTACCGGCCGGAGGATTTTGCGGCTTCCATCTATACCAAGATGGGGATCAATCCCCACCAGGTCCTGGAAACCACCGCGGGCCGTCCGGTTCATCTGGTGAACGATGGACGCTTGATCAAGGAACTGTTTGTCTAGCCGATGCGTTCCATTTATCTGACAGGGGCTTTGCTGGGGGTGTCCGTGCTGTCTTCGGACGGAGCAGGGCCCGTGCTCACCCACATGCACCCGGCCGGGGTCATGAGGGGGACCACGACGCAGGTGAAGTTGTCGGGGAAATTCGATCCGTGGCCGTGTCAGATCTGGACGGCGGTGCCGGGCATTGTTTTTACCGCAGGCAAGGAAGCCGGCAGCTTTGACGTCACCGTGGCGCCGGAGGTTCCTGCCGGGCCGTGCCTGATCCGGGCTTTCAACGGTGAGGACGTTTCCGCTCCCATCGCGATGGTGGTGGACCGGACGCCCCAAACTCTGGATGCCGAGCCTAACGATGATTTCCGTGCTCCTCAGGAGCTGTCCGTGGCCACGGCCACCATCAATGGAAAACATGAGAAGGGCGGCGATGTGGATTCCTTTGCCGTCAATCTGAAGCAAGGGCAGGTGATGGTGGCGCGGGTGGAGGCCTATCTCCTTGCGGCAGGGTTTGATGCCATGCTGCGGATCGTGAACCAAGGCGGTGAGACCCTCGCCTTCAATCACGATCACACGACGATGGACCCCTTCCTTGTTTTCACCGCACCGGAGGATGGCCGCTATATCGTGCAGACCATGGGGCACAAGTATCCTGCTTCCTCCGATATCAATTTCGCAGGAGGGGACGATTGCGTTTATCGCCTGCATCTAGCCACCGGACCGGTGGTCCGGAATACCTGGCCCTTGGCGGTACAACGCGGGGAGAAGCGTTCGGTCACGCTCGACGGATGGAATCTGACGGCTCCCGTGGTGGAGATCGGGGAGACCGTCCTCCCGCTCTTTTCGGTGACTTTCAGTGACGTCCCAGAAGTCGCCGAAACGCCCGAACCTCAGACTCTGATCGTGCCGTCAGCCGTGAGCGGCCGGATTGAAGCTGCGGGCCGTGAGGATCTCTATCAATTCACCGCGACCAAGGATGCCAGGTTGGAACTCAGCGTCACCGGCCCGCGTTATGGCTCGGAGATCGATGCCTGGCTCAAGGTCCGCGACCCTGAGGGAAAAGAACTCGCCGCCAATGACGATGAGGGCGGGTCGACGGAAGCACGCTTGAGCTGGACGGTTCCGGCGGATGGCACCTACACCGCGGCCGTGGGAGATCTCACCCAGCGTGGCGGCCGGGATTTCTACTATCGCCTGCTCATCACCCCCGCCGTTCCGGCGGTCAGCGCTGCGACCACCAGCCATTCGGCCAAGGTTGAAGCCGGCAAAGCTGCCGAGTTGAAGGTCGCGGTCACCCTGACCAATGGCTTTGCCCCCAAGCTCAAACTTGCTGCCAAAAATCTGCCAGCCGGGGTGACTGCGGAAGAAAAAGAGGTTCCGGAGAAAGGCGGGGAAGTCGTCCTTTCCCTGGCCGCCGGAGCGTCGGCTCCGGTCGCCTCCCAACCGTTCCAGTTGGTGCTCCGTGAGGTCGAAGGCGGCAAGGAATATCCAGTCCAGTTTGCGATGGTTTCCGTTTCTGAAAACAACGGCGTTCCCCAGGGATACCGGGAATTGTTGATCAACTCCACTGACCAACTCTGGCTGACTGTCACCGCTCCACCGCCAGCCCCGCCCCCGCCTCCCGCAGAGCCCGTTCCCGCAGCCAAATGAAATGACTGTGCCTGGTTTCCGACGAAGCCAGGCGGAGGAAGATTCAGGGGGAAGGAAGCGTGACTTCGATCAGAATGGCCCGGTGGTCGGAAAACACGGCTTCGTCGAGCACGCTGTATTTCAGGACTTTCAGGGCCGTGGATGGGCGGAAGACGGCGAAGTCGATTTCGCGGTCAGGCTGGGGGGACGGCACCGTGGCGGCAGGTCCTTGTTTCACGGGAACCGCCCAGCCAGCCGTGGTGACGGCCGTCATCACCTCGTCCCCGCGCACCGCATTGAAATCGCCGGCGAGGAGCACCGGTCCCGGTCCTTCGGACAGGGCTTTCAGCAGGGCCTGCGCCTGGTTCAGGCGGGCGGCCCCTTTGGCGAAATCCAAGTGGGTATTCGCCACCGTCAGGGTGCTGCCGAAGGCCGGGACTTTCACCGTTTGACCCACGCGCGGCTCGCCGCCGGGGGGCAGGATGATGCCTTTGGATTCCAAGGGCACCGATTTTGTCAGGAAGCAGATGCCGTATTCCCCGCCATCATAATCCATCGCCTTCTGGAAGGTGGCGGTCATGCCCGTCAGACGGGCCAATTCCGCAGCCTGATCCACCTTGCCGGTGCGGCCGCAGTTCCGGTCCACCTCCTGCAGCGCCACCACATCCGGCTGTTGGTCTTTGAGGAATCCAGCGATGCGTGCGAGGTCAAGTTTCCGGTCCATGCCCTCGCCGTGATGGATGTTATAAGAGACGAGCCGGAAGGTCTCCCCGGCGGGGGCAGCAGAAGGAGAGATCAGCATGGCGAGCAGCAGGAGGAAAGGCAGGCCGTTGGGCCGGCGGGAAGGCGGGAGTTTCATACTCTTCACAGAACGGACCCGGGTGTCCATTTTATGCAGGAAAGCGAAGTGTTGTGGATTGGGCCGGGATGGGGACGCTGGAAAGTGTGCGTAGTTTCAGGACAGCTGTCATAAGCCGGAATCGGGCAACCATGGTTTGAACTCCGGGGGCAGGGGGGCTTCGCAGGCGAGGCGTTGGCCGGTGACGGGGTGGGTCAGGGTCAGCTTCCACGCGTGGAGCATGAGACGTGGGGCGTGGGTTTGTTTGGTTTTCCGGGAATAAGTCGGATCACCCAGCAGGGGGTGGCCGAGGTGTTTCAGGTGGACCCGGATTTGATGGGTGCGGCCGGTGTGGAGGGTGCACTTGACGAGGGCATCGCCGGTCAGGGTGTAGAGGACTTCGTAGTCGGTGTGGGCCCATTTGCCGGCGGGGGCGGGAAGGACGGCCATTTTGAGGCGGTCGTGGGGATCGCGGCCTAGGTGGGTTTGGATGGTGCCCGTCGGCGGCTGGGGCGTGCCGTGGGTGACGGCGAGGTAGATCTTATCGACTTCGCGGCCGGCGAACTGGGCGCTGAGGTGCTGATGGGCGATATCGTTTCTAGCCACAACCAGGCAGCCGCTGGTTTCCTTGTCGAGCCGGTGCACGATGCCGGGCCGGGCCACGCCGCCGATGCTGCTGAGCGCTCCGAAGCGGTGGAGCAGGGCATTGACCACGGTGCCGTCTTCGTTGCCATGGGCGGGGTGGACCACCATGCCGCTGGCCTTGTTGAGGACGGCGAGGTGATCGTCCTCGTAGAGAATGGTGAGGGGAAGATCCTGCGGCTGCGCTTCGGCGGGTTTGTCAGGAGGGATTTCGACTGCGATTTCCTCGCCGCTGGTGACTTCGTGACTGGGCTTGGCGGGGCGCCCATTGACGGTGGCCGCTCCTTCCTTGATGAGAGCCTGGAGCCGGGCGCGGGAGAGATCCGGCAGGCAGACGCAAAGAAAGCGGTCGAGGCGCTGGCCGGCTTGTTCAGGCGCTACGGTGAAGGTTTCGGGCACAGGAGGAAGGGAGCAGAATCGTGAAAAACAAAGGATGGAGCCAATTGATCTGTCATCAATGGGGTTGATCCGGCGCCCGGCAAGGAGATAGTGGCAAGCTGCGGCTGACCGTGTGACTGGTGCCCGGTGGGGCAGGCCATGCGGCTATTCCGTTTCTTTCCCTCCCCCCCCAGATGTCTGCACTGCTTCGCCGTCCATGGTATCGCCGGGTCTTTCCCATGATGGGCATGAGCGGGCTGGTGGCGGTGGCGGGCGGGGCCGGGTGGTTGACGGATCAAGGGGTGAAACGGCTGGTGGTACCCCGTCAATATGTCGCGGAGCCATGGATGGAGGAAATCATCCGCCGGCCTGAAGGGTCAGGGTTTCAGCTGAAAAAATTCACCGTGACCACCGCCGATGGGTTGGCCTTGGAAGCCATGGTGGTCACTCCCACCGCGGCGGCCGGCACCACCAAGCGTGGTCAGGTCGTCACCGCGGCCCTGAAAAAAGCCGGACTTCCGGCCCGTCATGGCAAAACGGGGGGCCGGGGCACCGTGATCCTGCTGCATGGATTCAATGCTAGGAAGGAACACATGTTGCCTTTTGCGGAGCGGCTCTGTGCGGCGGGGTTCCGTTGTGTAATCTACGATAGCCGGGGCCACGGGGATAGCGGCGGGGAATACGCCACTTTCGGCGCGCGTGAGACGGAGGATCTGCGCCGGGTTATTGAGGCCGCCCGTCCCTTGGCAGACCCATCCGGCTTGGGGCCGCTGGGTATGTTGGGGTATTCCATGGGCGGCGCGGTCGCCCTGCAGGGCCAGCCGGAACTGCCGGAGGTCCATGCCCTCGCCACGGTGTCCACCTTTGCCGATTTCCGCGATGTCATCACCCACCAGGCGGCCAAAAAATGGCAGGGTCTCGGCCAACCCCTGCTTCCGCTGGTGCGCGGCGAGACCCGGTGGATCGCCGGTTTCGATCCCTGGGACATCCGCCCCGTCGAAGCTGCCCGCCGCCTGACCTGCCCGCTGTTCCTTGCCCACGGGGACCAGGATGCCCTGATTCCCATCAGTCATGTCCACCGACTCGCCACCGCCGCCGGTCCTCAGTCAAAAAAGGTAATGGTGATTCCCGGAGGCACCCACGGCGGTGTCTTCATCGCGGGAGGGGATGCGCTGTGGGGGCAGCTTGTGGTGTTTTTTGTCAGGGAACTGGGCGGCCACTGAGCCGTTCGATTCCGTGAATTCCAAATTTTCTGCCGTGATTGGCGTGGCAATTTGATCTGATTCGGCTAAATCGCAGGATCATGACCGCCATTCTTGCTGCGTTAAGCGATCATCCCGTCAGCCATTTTGCGGCCGGTGAGATTGTCCTCGAACAGGGAGACCGCACGGGTCTGCTTTATGTCCTGATTGAAGGCAAGGTCGAGGTCACCAAGGACGGAGTGACGGTGGCCACCGCTTCCGAGCCCGGGGCCACCTTTGGTGACCAGGCCGCGCTCCTCGGGATTCCGCACACCGCCGCGGTCCGCGCCACCCGGGCCTCCAGCTTTCACGTGGTGAGTGATCCCCGGACTTTTCTCCAGGAAAATCCGCCGGTGTGCCTCCATCTTTGCGAACTGCTCGCCCGCCGTCTCGATGGCGTGAATAAATACCTAACGGACGTGAAGCAGCAGTTCGCGGGGCACGATCACCTCGCCATGGTCGATGGCGTGCTTGATACCCTGATGCACCGCCAGCCGCGTCAACGCATTGCACCCAGAAGTTCAGGCCTCCGTGAGCCGGAGATCCCTGATTGATCGTTCCTCCAGCGAATTCCATTCCGCCGTCAGCGCGGCAAGGTCGATGGTGATGGTGGTCGGAAGTGGCCCGATTTGGCGGCCGGGATTGAAGACCCAGGTGCGGCCGATGCGGTCGATCCACGAACCGTCCTCATAGAACGGCGAATTATGGATGTGGCCGCTCAACACCATGTCGGGCTGAAAACGATCAATCCACTGGCGGAGAAATGGGTCACCGATGAATTTCTGGCCGGTCCAGCTGGTCCGCGAGCCATCCGGCGGGGCATGATAGATCCAAAGCCAGCGTCCCTTCACCTGCACGGCTTCCTGCTCCAGGAGCGCTTCCACTTCACCGCGGGCAATCTCTCCGTCCCACCACGGGCAGATAGTGATCCGGGTATCGCCGAGATCAATGCTGTCACCATCCACGTGCAATCCCTCGCCGCGCATCCCCTGCAGCCAGTCGGCGACGGATTCATCCGCCAGGTTGCGGCTGTCCCCGTCGTGATTGCCCGAACTCACCACCAGCCGGGTCTTCTGCTGCAGCAATCCCAGATACTTCTCAACAATCGCGATCTGGACATCGGCATCGAGCGCCGAGCCCATGTCCAGCAGATCGCCCCCTATCACCATCATGTCGTATTTGTCGGCATGGGCCAGCAGCCAGTCAAACTGCTTGAGGGAGTAGTGCAGATCAGCAATGAACAGCAGACGCATGGCAGGAAGAAGGCGCAGTCTGGCACCGGACCGCTGAATCGCGAGTCATAAAATGCGGCATTCTGCCAGCGCAGCCAGCCCGGGGCACTGTCGTCAGGGGGATGACCGGCGGGTGCGTTGAAAACGGGAAGGCGCGGCTGGGGGGCCGCGCCTTCGGGTTGGTGGACTTGAATTTGTGAGGCACCGGCAGGAGGCCGGCAATGGCCTGGTCAGCGCTTCATGGACAGATTTTTGAACTGCACGGTCATGGGTGGTCCGGCGTGGAGCTGGAGGCCGAGCACGCCTGCTTTGGCGCCTTCCTTGGTTTCGTCCTTCACGTCCACGGTCAACTTTCCGTTGATGTAGTGCTGGAGGTGGCCGCCTTTGGCGATGATCTTGTAATCATTCCAGTCGCCTTGTTTGATGGCGGCCTGAATGTCGGCGGATTTGCCGGTTTCGCCGGTGACCGTGATGGTGGGTTTGGCGGGATCGGCGCTGGAAGTGAGGGTGACCTGCTGACCGCGCTGGGCGAGGATGCCGCGGGCTTTTTCCTCGTAGAGGATGCCGGAGTAGGTGGTGCCGGTTTCGAAATCAGCCTGGTAACCGCTCAGGACGAAGTTGGCAGGATCGACGATTTTGCTGCGGTATTGCACCCCGCTGTTGCCGGATTTTTTGTCGTCGTCGCCGGTGATTTTATATTGGAAGGTCAGTTCAAAGTCGGCCACATCGCCACCTTTCCAGATCAGGAAGGTGTTGCCCTTGGTGGGATTGGTGGCGGTGGTCTGCCCGGTGATGGCGCCGTCCTTGACGCTCCAGAGGGAAGAGACACCTTCCCAGCCGGTGAGGTCCTTGCCGTTGAAGAGTTGAATGGTTTCGCCGGCGTGGAGCAGGGCGGGGGCGAGGAGAAACGCGGCGAGAGTGAGGTATTTCATGATGGGATGGTGAATGATGTGATTGCTGAGGGGACCAGCGCATTACGCCGGAGTGGCGGGCATCTTGCAAGGTGAATCCCTGCCGCTTGCCCGCCGGGGGAAGTGGTGCTCGGTTGAGCGGACTATGGCGAAGATTCTGGCGGCGATGTCGGGCGGCGTGGACAGCAGTGTGGCGGCAGCGCTGCTGCTGGAGCAGGGGCATGAAGTGGTGGCGGCCTACATGAAAAACTGGATCAACGAGGAAAACATCCTGGGGGATTGCCCCTGGCAGCAGGATATCGAGGATGCGCGGGCGGTTTCGGACAAACTGGGGATCGAATTCCGGGTGGTGAATCTGATGACCGACTACCGGGAACGGGTGGTGAAATACCTGCTGGAGGGCTATCAAACCGGGATCACCCCGAATCCTGACGTGATGTGCAACCGGGAGATCAAGTTCGGGGTCTTTCTCGATTATGCCCTGGAGCACGGATTCAGCGCCATGGCGACCGGTCACTATGCCCAGGTGACGCATCACGCCGGCGGGCCGAGCCGGGTGTGGCGGGGAGCTGACCCCAACAAGGATCAGACGTATTTTCTGGCGTTGCTGCAGCAGCATCAGGCACAGCGGGCGCTCTTTCCGATTGGCGGGCTCCTGAAACCGGAGGTCCGGCGGCGGGCCGAAGCGCTGGGGCTGGCGACGGCGGGGAAAAAGGACAGCCAAGGCATTTGTTTCATCGGTCAGGTGAAGATGAGCGATTTCCTGCGGGCCTTTGTGCCGGATGCGCCGGGACCGATCGTGACCCCGGAAGGGAAAAAGCTCGGTGAGCACCGGGGGCTGCATCTTTACACCCTGGGACAGCGGAAGGGGCTGGGAATCGCCTCAAACGTGTTTAAGGAGGCCTACGTGGTGGTGGAAAAGCGGATGGCAACCCGGGAACTGGTGCTGGCTTTTGACCGGCCGGATACGCCACGGTTGTATGCACCGCGGGCGGTGGTGGGAAGCCTGTCATGGGTGAACCGCCCGGTGACCGAGGAATGCCGGCTTCAGGCACAGCCGCGTTACCGGTGTCCAGGGCAGGACGCGGTGCTGACTCCGGTGGCGGAGGGAAAACTCGCCGTGGCGTTCGACGTGCCCCAGCGGGCTCTGGCGCCGGGGCAGATCTGCGCTTTTTACGACGGGGAGGAATTGCTGGGCGGCGGGATTTTTGAGCGGATTGATTACCAGGTCTGAACTGGCAAGGTCTGGATGCATTCCGGGTTGCATCCCCCCCCTCTCCGCTGACTTTGCGCGCCCATGGTTCCGCTTCTCGCTTTCACTGAATCCACCCAGCAAATCGTTGCCACGATCATCGTGGTGCTGATGTTTGTGGCGTTCGTGCGGGAGCGGATTGCCCCGGAAATTGTGGCCTTGGGTGGATTCGCGGCGATGGTGCTGGCGGGGATTCTGCCCGTGGAGAGTGCGATGAAGGCCTTCTCGAACGAGGCGGTGGTGATGATCGCCTCCATGTTGGTCATCTGTATCGCCCTGGAGCGGGCCGGAGTGGTGGCGGCTGCGGGGGCATTTTACGAAAAAGTTTCCGGCCGCAGCCAGAGGACGGGGTTGTGGGTGCTGATGGCGGTCTGCGGCGTGATGTCCGCCTTTTTGAATAACACTTCCATCGTGATCATCTTTCTGCCGGTGGTGATGGCGGTGTGCCGGCGCCAGGGGGTGGCACCCTCGAGGATGCTGATTCCGCTTTCCTTTGCCACGGTGGCAGGGGGCATGATTTCGCTGATCGGAACCTCCACCAATATGGTGGTGGTGGGGCAGGCCCGGGACTACGGACTGTCCTTCTCCATGTTTGAGATCAGTGGACTGGGGTTGGCGGTGTTTGGGGTGAGTCTGGTGTATTTAGGCATCCTCGGGCCGCGGTTGTTGCCGGACCGGGTGGCGTTGTCCAACTTGCTGGAGGATGCCAAGTCCAAGGAATATCTGACCCGGGCGTTTGTCAGTGAAAACTCCCCGCTGATCGGAAAACTCTATGCCGAAACACCGCTGGCCCGGCTGCGGGGCATCCGCCTGATCGATGTGATCCGCACAGGGGTGATGGTGGAAACTTCTTTCATGGAGCTGCGCCTCGAAGCGGGAGATCAGTTGGTGTTGAAAGGCCGTCTGGAGGATGTGATGACCATGCGCCAGACCCAAGGCCTCGAAATGGTTCCCCGGGAATCCCTCGGTTTGGAAGGCGTGAAGATGGAGCAGGCGGTGATGATGGAAGCGGTGCTGGGGCCAGGCTCCACAATCCTGCACAAGAGTTTGAAGCAGCTGAATTTCCGGCAACGTTACGGCGTTATTATCGTGGCCGTGCACCGCATGGGGGTGAATCTGCGGGAGCGCTTCGAGGACATGCGGTTCATGATGGGGGACACCCTGCTGCTGGAGGGCCCGCCCGAGCAGATGTCGCAACTCTTCAAGGAGCGCGGTTTTATCAATCTGACGCGGCCCAAGGACACCCGGCCCCGGCGGGAAAAACGCTGGATTGCCCTCGGGATTCTCTTCGCGGTGTGCCTGCTCGGAGCTCTGGCCGAGACCGGGACGGACAAGAATGGGACGATTCTGACAGATTGGGGGATGCCGGATTTGAATTTCGGACTGATCGCCCTGACCGGCGCGCTGCTGTGCGTGCTGACCCGCTGTGTGGACACGTCGGAAATCTATGAAGCCATGGAGTGGCGCATCCTGCTGCTGATCATCGGTACGGTCGGGATCGGGGCCGGGATGGAAAAATGCGGGCTGGCCGGGCATCTGGCCCGGAGCATCGTGGGGGCCTTCAGCCAATTTGGTGACCTCGCGGTGCTTTCCGCCGTATACCTTATCGCGGTGATCCTCACCGAATTCCTGAGCAATGCCGCGGTGGCTGCCATCATCACCCCGATTGCGATGCAGACGGCCCTCAGCCTGCACGTTGATCCCAAACCATTTGTCATCGCGGCCATGTTCGGCTCCACCCTCGCTTTTTCCACTCCCATCGGATATCAGACGAATCTGCTGGTTTACAACGCTGGGGGCTATAAGTTCACCGACTTCTGCCGCATCGGCATTCCCCTCACTCTGCTGCTCTGGCTGCTCTGCACTTTCCTCATCCCGGTCTTTTGGCCACTGACCCGTCTCCCCTGACTTTCTGCACCCCCCGAATGGATTTTCTCACTGAAGTCTGGCATGTCCTGACGAATATCAACGAGCACCTCGAACAATGGGTCGGGCTTTACGGTACCCAGATCTACGTCATCCTCGCGGTGATCATTTTTTGCGAGACCGGGCTGGTCGTGATGCCCTTTTTACCGGGGGGATTCGTTGCTGTTCGCGGCGGGAGCGCTCACGGCGGGGCACGGCGAAACCCTCAGTCTGACGGTGCTGTGCGTGATCCTGCCGCTGGCGGCCATTCTGGGTGATAATCTGAATTATTGGATAGGCCGCGGCCTCGGGCCGAAAGTTTTCAGCCGGCCCAAGTCCACCATCTTCAACCCGAAAACGCTCAGTAAAACCCAGGCGTTCTACGACCGGCATGGCCGCAAAACCATCCTCCTGGCCCGCTTCATCCCGCTGATGCGCACTTTTGCCCCATTTGTGGCTGGCGTAGGCCGCATGGATTACCTGCGCTTCCTCCTCTACAGCATCCTCGGAGCCTTTATTTGGGTCATCGTCTGCACCACTGCCGGTCACTTTTTTGGAAACATCCCGGTCGTGAAGGAAAACTTCGAATTGGTGGTGGTGGGCATCGTGGTGGTCAGCATTCTCATGCCCCTGCTCGGATGGTGGAAGGCCCGGAGGAGCGATCAGGTGGGCGAAGGAGAATCCGGGGAATGATTTCCCGGGGGCCAAATGGCCATCCACTGAAGTGGTTATGGCTTGAAGCTTGGCAGGGAAGGGCGATTAACTGGTCCGTGATTCAATCATTCCGGTGGAACCGTCCATCGCCCGCGAGGCGGGGAGTGCCGTCATCGTCAGGGATGGGCTGGATGAATTTCCGTTCCACGAGGAAGGCATCGGCTTCGCTGATGGTGATTTCGTAGAAGCGTGGATTGACGTTGAAGTTGAAAAAACCGTGACCCTGGGTCTCGAAGGGGCGGAGTTTGCAGGCGTTGCCACGCCACCACATTTTGCGGCGGAAACGCTGGCTGTTTTCAAACGGGACAACCCGGTCGGCAGTGCCGTGGAAGATGATCATGGGTGGCATCCGGCGGCGCAGGTGCTTCATCAGGTCCGCCCGGCGGGCCATTTTTTTGTCAGGGAATTTCGAGCGTCCCACTCCTTTTTTGGAGAAATCAAGAATCGGGCTGAAAAGGATCAGGGCGTCCGGGACGCAGGATTGGGCCAAGTCGTCGGCGGGATCATCAAAATCCTTCAGCATGGCCGCGGCGAGCGCGGCATGGGCCCCGGCCGCGGCCCCGCAGGCGGCGAGGCGGTCGGGCTGCACGTGGAGATCTTCGGCATGCCGGCGGGTCCAGCGGATGGCGCTGCGGACGTCCTGCATGGCGTCGGCCGGGGTGGCGGCGGGGAAGCGCGAGGTGACCCGGTAGTCAAAAAGGATCGGCTGCATGCCGCGATTGGCGAAATACAGGCAATGCGGAGCAAATTGGCTGACCAGTCCAGCGTCCCAAGTGCTGCTGAAGAAAAACAGGATGGCGGGCCGGCCTTCCGGAGGAGGATCGCCAGGCACGGGGAAGACATAAGCTTCCATGTCGACTCCGTCCGCCTGCTTGTAAGCGTAGCAGGAGGTATCAACCAGCAGGGTGCGATTCCGGTCCATCATGGACAGGGGGTCGACGGCGCGGGTCAGGGGAGGACGGGAAGGCATGGCGGGCAAAAGCGCGGAAACCGGCGGACGCCGGGGGCGGGTTGGATAGGCGGGACGTCCCCGCCTGGCAACCGAATTTGCATTCTCTTCCAGCAGACTGCGGGCCAGCCGTTAATTTCCTGCCGGCTGGGCGGTTTCCCTCAATGGACTGGCGGGAAGGCGGAAAGCATCGGGTGGGTCTGGATGGAGCGGGTCATATCCGGGAGTTTCCGGTCGCAGGCGGGTTGCCAGTTCCGGCAAGTTGCGGCGCATTCCTTCGACGATGCATTTGGCCAACTGCATTCCTCCGTAGGCGTTGTGGTGGGTGTCGTCCTCCAGCTTTTTCTCCTGGCCGGGGAAGGTGCCCGCCGGGTAGTGGACAAACGCTTTGCGTGATTCCTCCGGTCCCAGCGCTGCATAGAGTTGCAGGCTCATGGCGTGGAGATCGATCCACGGCACCTTTTCCTCCATGGCGACCTGGCGGACGGCGTCGGCAAACTCATGGAGCGTTGCGTAGGGCACATCGTCTTTGAAGCGCCGGCGCTCCATGGGCGTCACTAATACCGGGTGGCCCTTTTTTTTGGAAATCTCGTGAATAAATGCCTTAAGCCGTTCGCGGTAAGTGGTATAAGGTCCGCTTCCGGGCGTTTTTTCCTTCTGGTCATTGTGGCCGAACTGGATCAGAACGTAATCACCAGCTTTCAGGGTTTGCAGGATCTTTTCCAAACGCCGCTGGCTGCGGAAGGAATTCAGGGCGAGGCCACTTTCGGCGTGATTGGCGATGGCGACGCCGGGCTGGAAGAACAGTGGCAGCATCTGCCCCCATCCGGCGTAAGGCTCGTCGGCTTGCTCGGTGACGGTGGAGTCGCCCGCGAGGAAGACGGTCACTGCGGCATCATTCCGGGAAATTTCCAACGTGCGCAGGCCGGGCGGGGCGCCCAGGCATTCCAGCGTCATTTTTCCATCCCAACGGGCAATCACCGGCGGGCCGGATTCCCGGCGGTTGATCTTCACGGGATCTCCGCCCGGGATGGCCGGGGTGCGGATATTCAGGGTGAAAGTCCGGGTCAAAACCTCTCCGGGGGCAGTTTTAATCTGCGCCAGCATGACGCGGCGATCTTCCGCTTTCAGGGTCGTTTCGGTGGGGTAATCCGGGTGTCCTAAAGTGACTTTTACGTCATAATTTCCCTCATCCAGTAGCACGGTAAATTTACCTGAAAATGTGCTTTTACCGGATTCCTGATTATCAATCCATTGACCATCAACGATATAGGAGTTTTTTTCGGAAAAATTAGAGTTTTTAGAAATTTGAATGTAAGAAGCGTCAGATTGGCCGGGAATGAAGGCGAATTTGAGCGGGGGTGCCGCGTGCAGAATTCCGGCAAACGAGCTGATCGACAGCGCGAACAGGATCAGGCGAACTGCTGACAGACCGTTGGAAGTTGGATGCATAGGGAAGAAGGTAAAAGAGGGGTGCGGTGATCCGGTCTGCGGTTTTAGACGTCAGCCGGCAGAGCTGCATTCCATAGATTCCGGCCACGATTCTCCCGGGAAGGAATGGAGGCGTCAAGCTTCTCCCGCTGCTTAACCCGCTTGGGGGAGCGGGGGCAGGGTGGCGAGGAAATCGCGGATCGCCCTAGGGAAAAGCTCATGCTCGGCTGCCTGAATACGAAGGCGGATGTCATCCACGCTGTCACCCATAAAAACGGGCACCCTAGTCTGGGCTAGAATGGGGCCGGTGTCGATGCCGGCATCGATCAGGTGGACGGTGCAGCCCGTTTCGGTGACACAGGCCTCGAAGGCCTGAACCCAGGCTTGGCGTCCGGGAAAGGCCGGAAGCAGGGAAGGATGGATATTGACGATCCGACCGGCAAAATCGCTCAGAACGGGGTCTTTCAAACGGCGCATGAAACCTGCGCAGACGATGAGATCACATCCGGCGGCCCGGAATTGGTCGCTGACGGCCTGCTGGGCCGCGGGGCTGAACCGGTTGGGATGATCGCCGGGGTCGATCCAGGCGGCGGGGATATTCCGGGCCCGGGCGCGGTCGAGAATGCGGGCTTGGGGATTGTCGGAAAGCACGAGAGCGATTTCCGCAGGAAGGGCGCCGGAGTCGATGGCTTCGAGCAGGACCCCGAAATTTGAGCCCTCGCCGGAGCCCAGGATGCCGAGCCGGGGCAGGCGGGCCGGGGTTTCGGGCAGGGCCATGCGGGCGAGGGTGGCGGTGGTGGAGCGGCCGGCCACTTCCGGGAGGAGGTGAATTTCGGCGCCGAGGGCTTCGAGGGCGGCACGCTCTTCGGGATCGAGGGAATCCAAGGTGTAATCACCGCCTTTGGCAAAGAGGTGGGGATGGATCGTTTGGATGAGGGCGGTGGTCCGCGGTTCGTCGAAGATGACCACGGCGTCCACGGACTTCAGGGACAGCAGGACTTCAGCGCGGTCTTCCTGGGGATTGATGGGGCGGCTGGGACCCTTGATCTGGCGCACGGAGGCGTCGGAATTGAGCGCGATGATCAAGGCATCACCGAGCGCACGGGCCTGGGCGAGGTAGCGGACATGGCCGGCATGGAGGATGTCGAAACAACCGCTGGTGAAAACGACCCGTTTGCCAGCGGCGTGGAGTTCATCACGCCACACTGCGGCCGCGGTGCGGGTGAGGGCACTGGCAGACATATAGCAAATGAAAGAAGGTTGTTTTGGCCAGTACGCAGACGGGAGGACGCTGCTGTCCGAAGCCCGAAGGCGGGGATTCCGCTTATTTTGCCGGGGCCGGGATGACGGGCGGAGGCAGGAGCGAGTCTTCCTTGGCGGGGGGCGCGTCCGGGGTCAGACTGGTGCCTGCCGGGGCGGGGTCGTCACTTAAAAGGCCCGGGGTGGAAATGGCTTTATCCAGCGCGGCTGCGGAAGGAGGCGCCAGGTTGGTTTCCGGGAGGCCTGCGGGAGTGCCGCCCGGGGTGCCGGGGGCCGGGGTAGGTTCCGGCACGTAATCGACGAGGACCGGGGGAGTGATTTTGATTTGTTTGAGGCGCTGCTCGGCGAGCTCGAACATGCGGTTGCCGCCATGTTTGGTGAGGAGTTCCTGATAGAGTTTTTGGGCTTCGTCAATTTTCCCATCCTGCCATTTCTGGTCCGCCACGCGGAGCAGGGCCAGCGCTGCATAGGGCGAACCCGGAGTATTGGAGACTTCCAGGAAACGGGTCATGGCATCCTGAGTCGCCCCCTCCTGCAATTGCACGTCGGCGAGGCGGAATTTGGCGAGATCGGCCAAGGGGTGCTGCGGGTAATCCTTGAGGAACTGGTTCAGTTCATCGATGGCTTCCTTGCCCTTGCCATCCTGCGCCAGCAATTGGGCGGCTTTGAGCAGGGCGTTGCCTGCGGCGGGAAGGCCGGCGTGGGTGGTGGCAACATTGCGCAGTTCGCCCACGGTTTCGGCGCGGGTGAAGGCCAGGGCGGCGTTTTTGTGCTGGGATTCCTTCCACAATTTGCTTCCAAAATATCCCACGGTGCCAAGGAGCGCGAGGGTTCCGACGAGGATAAGTTGCTTGCGGTAGCGGATTACGGCGTCTTCCAGCGGGCTGTGCTCATATTCGAGTTCAGCGACGGGGACGGGAGCTTGTTTGGGGTCGGAGGCCATTGATTGTTTGAAAAGACGATAGGGGGGAAGCGGATTTCAGCGCGGAAGGGCTTCCATGAAGCCAGGGGATTGTTTCCGCTTCAGGAATTTCAGGAACCCACCTGGGCGCGGGCTTCGTCCGCAAGGGCAGTGGAGAGGTAGCGTTCGCCGGTGGAGCAGGCAATGGTCACAATGAGTTTGCCTTTGTTTTCCGGGCGGTTGGCGACCTGGAGGGCGGCATGGACATTGGCGCCGGTGCTGATGCCCACCAGAATACCTTCTTCCTTGGCGAGGCGACGGGCCATCAGGATGGCTTCGTCGTTGGAGACTTTGATGACTTCATCCACCAGTTTGAGGTCCAGATTATTGGGGATAAATCCCGCGCCCGTGCCTTGGATTTTGTGGGGAGCCGGCACCACTGGTTCGCCCGCGAGGGTTTGGGAGATCACCGGGCTCGCTTCAGGTTCGACGGCGATGCTGAGGAGACCGGGTTTTTTGGCTTTCAGGGTGCGGCTGCATCCAGTAATGGTGCCTCCGGTGCCCACCGCACTGATGAGAATGTCGATCGCGCCATCGGTGTCTTCCCAGAGTTCGACCGCGGTGGTGCTTTCGTGGATGGAGGGATTGGCCGGATTATTGAACTGCTGGGGCATGTAGGCTCCGGGCGTGGCGGCCACGATTTCGGAAGCTTTTTCAATGGCGCCCTTCATGCCTTTCGGGCCAGGGGTAAGGACCAACTCGGCGCCCAGCATGGCCAGCAGGGTGCGGCGTTCCAGAGACATGGTCTCCGGCATGGTCAAAATGAGTTTGTATCCCTTGGCGGCAGCTACAAATGCGAGGGCGATCCCGGTATTGCCGCTGGTGGGCTCCACGATGGTGGTGTCCTTGGTGATCAGGCCTTTGGCTTCCCCATCGGCGATCATGTTCATCCCGATGCGGTCCTTCACACTGCCCAGGGGATTGAAAAACTCGCATTTCAGCGCGATGGTGGCGCCAGCGTCCTTGGTAATATGATTGAGGCGCACCAAGGGAGTGCGGCCAACGGTTTCGACGATGTTGTTGTAGAGGCGTCCCATGGCGTTGATAAAATGGATGGAAAGTGGAAGGCCCGGAGAGTGGGCGGGGCGGGCCGGGGGTGCAACAATATTTTCAGCATTACTTTTGACAACAGAAAGAACAGGGGTTCAATGCGCGCCAATCCGGAAGGGCGCGCGTCTGCTCATTCACCATCCCTTCCGGTGCCTATCCCCAAAACTTTCCCATCATGGACGTCCTATCCAAAGAAGATCTCAAACGCCTCCTCAAAAAAGTTCCTGAATGGGAAATTGACGGGAAGAAAATCTCCCGCTCGGTGGAGTTCGATGGCTTTACCGAAGCGGTGGACTTTCTCAATGAAGTCGCTGAAGTCGCTGAGGATGAAGGTCATCATCCGGATGTGGACATCCGTTACGGCAAGGTCATCCTGATGCTGACCACCCATGATGCGGGTGGCGTCACCGAGGCGGATGTCGAAGTCGCCAAGCGGCTCGACAACCTGATCGACTGATCTCCGGCTGCCCCGACGGCAGCAGGAACGGCAGGGGTTTGCCCGGCAGCCCGGTGGTCTTTCATGATTGCCCGCTGGCGCGGTATGACGCCCGCGGCCGGGGTGGAAGGCGGGTGCTCTATCTGAGAATTCAGGTTGAGACCCGTCCGTTGCCCGTTATGATCGCGACTCCCGGCATGCCGGGGCCCTTTTTAATTTTCCGAATCTCCGCCTTCCCCCATGAGCGAACCTACCTCCCCGACTGATCCCTTGAATCCCTCTGAAGACCTTGATGTGAACGATCTCTCCGGGGCAGAAGCCGAGCCGGACCCTCTCAATCAGGCCTTGATGGAAGCGGCCCAGTGGAAGGACGCGGCCCATCGGGCGGCCGCGGAACTGGACAATTTCCGCAAGCGCACCGCCCGGGACCTGCAGGAAACGGTCAAATACGCCAACGCCGGTCTCCTTGAGAGCCTGCTTCCCGTGCTGGATAATTTCGACTACGGCATGGCGGCGGCCAAGGCGGAGTCCGAGGGTTCCAACCTTTATGTCGGTCTCAGCATGGTGCTGCGTCAGATCCAGGATTTTCTGAAAGACAACGGGGTGGAGGAAATCTCCGCCGTGGGCATGCCTTTCGACCCCAACCTCCACGAAGCCGTCTCCCAGCAGCCCAGTGACACGGTGGCCGAAGGAACGGTGATTTCCCAAACCCGCCGGGGGTATAAACTCCGCGACCGCCTGCTGCGTCCGGCTTCCGTAATCGTCTCCAGCGGCCCCGCTGCGAAATAAATTCCTCCTCTCATGGCAAGCAAACGAGATTACTACGAAGTCCTTGGCGTCGCCAAAGGTGCGAGCACGGACGAGATCAAGAAGGCCTACCGGCAGCTTGCCCTCAAGTATCACCCCGACCGGAATCCGGACGACAAAGCCGCCGAGGAAAAATTCAAGGAACTCGGGGAAGCTTACGATGTGCTCGGAGATGACGATAAAAAGGCCGCCTACGACCGCTATGGTCATGCCGCGTTCTCTGCCGGAGCCGGTGCCGGGGCGGGAGCAGGGCGGGGTGGGTTCCATGATCCTTTTGATATCTTCCGCGAAGTCTTCGGGGGAGCGGGTGGCGGCGGGGGTGGTGGCAGCATCTTCGAAGAATTTTTCGGTGGTGGTGGCGGAGGAGGCGGGGGCCGCGGCGCCCGCTCCGGCAAGGCCCGGGGCAGTGACCTGCGCTACGATCTGGAAATCAGCCTTGAAGAGGCCGCCCAAGGCGTGGAAAAACAAGTCGAGCTGGAACGTGCTGTCGCCTGCGATACCTGTGCCACCACGGGTGCAGCCAAAGGGGGTTCGGCCAAAACCTGCCCCACCTGTGGCGGAGTTGGCCAGGTCATCGCCAGCCGCGGGTTCTTCCAGGTTCAGCAGCCGTGTCCCGATTGCTCAGGGACGGGCCAGATCATTTCCAATCCCTGTTCCGACTGCCGGGGCCAGGGCCGGGTCGAGAAATCCACCCGGATCAAACTGCGGATTCCCGCCGGGATCGGCGAGGGCAGCCGGCTCCGCTCCTCGGGCAATGGTGATGCGGGTTTCCGCGGCGGTCCGGCCGGCGACCTCTACGTGGTGATCCACATCAAAAAGCACGAAGTCTTCGAGCGCGAGGACAATGATCTTTTCTGCGAGATCCCGGTCAGTTATGCCAAAACCACCTTGGGCGGCGAGTTGCTCGTTCCCACCATGGAGGGCAAGGCTTCCCTCAAAATTCCGGCCGGGACCCAGTCCGGCACCGTCTTCCGTCTGCGGGGGAAAGGCATGCCGGTCCTGAACCGGGGCATCAAGGGCGACCTCCTCGTCACCATCCAGGTGGAAGTGCCGACCAACCTCAATGCCGAACAGAAGGAAAAACTGAAAGCTTTCGCCGACTCCTGCGGGGACCAGAACACGCCGATGTCCGAGGGTTTCTTTGAAAAGGCGAAGCGGTTCTTTTCCTGAAAATCACCCGGAGGAAATCTGCGGACGGTCTTTTCCGGCAGTCCGTGCTCCGGCCACCCATCTCCCACTGGCTCATGATTCCTTTGCCCGAACCAGTTTTCCGGGTCCGTGCCGGAGGGTCGAATCCGTTACGAATTACGACTTGTCAGTTCTCCCCTCCTGCCGTTCTGAATCGCGCGGGTGGAAGTTCCGATAACTTCTGCCTTCCTCCATCTGCATGAATGCCATTGGTTTCTTTCTAGGACGGTTTGCCTGGCAACTTGGCCTCCGGAGGGAGCGTGCCCGGTGGAATGCGGTGACCCGGGAGACCCAGCAACTCGCGGAAGCCCAGGATTTGTTGGGGAAACTCGCGTGGCCGGCCACCGAATCCATCGAAAGACTCTCCGGGGACTACTGGCAATTGACCGATCTCCAGAGCCAGCAGCAGCAACTCCGCGCCCAGAGTGATCAGCTCACCACCGAAAACGAGACCGCGCAGGATCGCCTCTATAGCATCGAGGACGAGGTGGAGAACGATGTCGATGCCCTGCGCAAAGGCAAAGCAGAGTTGATGTCCAAAGCAGTCGGCCTGATGGATGAGGTGGAGGAGATCAAGGACCGTGATAGTGAAACCCGCCGCCGGTTCACCTCCCTCAAAGGCAAATTGGAAGTGCTGAAGAAGCAGATCGAGGGAGATTTCAGTGCCGAGATCGAGCGGACCCGCCTTTCCTTAGCTGAACTTAAGGAGGAGCACACAAGGGATCTTGCCGCCATTGCCTCACTCGAGGAGAGCGTGCAGCGGCTGGAACTCACCGTGCAAGGCATTGATGCGGAGATTTCCGGCCTGCGTGAAAGGCACAAGGCCCAGACGGCGGACCTCGTGCTTGAAATCGGCCGGCGCTCCAAACAAATTGCGGAAATCTCGGCGCGGCTGGGGTCCTTTGAATCCCAGAAAAACGAGTTTTCCTTCCAGATAGGACAATACCTTTCCAGCCAGATCGACAATCCCGATCCGGCCGTCCGCAAAGTGCTCAGCCGGTTTGGTCCCCTCGTCGGGCGCATCCGTTATTTGAAACGCAGCATTCAATACAACCAGCGCCTCGCCCGCCGGGCCAGCCGTTAGGCCGGGGCGGACTTCAGGCGCGGAACAGGGCGCCCATTTTTTTGCCCAGAATCATCCCGGTTCCGGCGAGGGTGATCGTCAGGAACACCATCGCCCACACCCCCAGCGCCGAGGCCAGGGCTTCCCCATTGCCGAGCGCTCCGTTGAGATTGTAAATCGCCTTGGTGATCGGATAGTGCTCGCCTTTCTGCGCCAGAATGAGGCTGTCGGAGACTTCCAGCATGCCGAAGGAGAAGGCGAGCAGTGCTCCCGCGATAAGGTTGGCGCTGATCAGGGGCAGGGTGATGCGGAAGAGGGTGCGGAACGGCGGACATCCCAGGTTCTGTGCCGCTTCCTCCAGGCTCACGCTGGTCTGTTGCAGGCCCGCGCTGGCACTGCGCACCACGTAGGGCAGGCGGCGCATGGCGTAGGCGATCACGATGATCCAATACGGGTCCTCATCGGCTCCGATCAGCCAGTGAAAGGGCTGCCCCTCGCGGGTCATCGCCAGATAACCAAACGCCAGGACGAGGCCCGGCACCGCGATGGGCAGCATGGAAAGGGAATCAAGGAGGTGGCGGCCGGGCAGCTTGGTGCGGACCACGATCCAGGCGATGGTGACGCCGAGGATGACATCAATGAAGGTGGCGAGACCGGCGTATTTCAGGCTGTTCAGGATGGAGGGCACGGTGAGGCCGTGGCTCAGGGCATCGCGGTAATGCTGCAGGGTAAAACCGGAGGGCAGCACGGAATCATTCCAGTCCGTCGCAAAGGAGGTCAGGGTGACCCCGAGGTGGGGCAACACCGCGAGAAAGATGACCAAGGCAAAGCCGAGAGTCGCCAGCCAGCCTTTCACGCCACCGATGGCGGGCGTCTGTGCCGCCATGCTGGCGCGGCCACTGCCCGCGAAGTCCGAACGGCCGAAGAGAAACTTGCTCAGGATGAAAAGCAGCACGCTGGCCACCAGCATGATGGCGACGAGGGCGTAGGGCAGGGGATTGCCGCCGATTTCCTTGATGCCGTCGAAGATCTGCACCGAGGTGACCCGCGAATAGTCGAACATCAGCGGCACCCCCAATTCGGTGAATCCCCAGATGAAGACGATGGAGGCCCCGGCAAAAATCCCCGGCATGGCCAGCGGCAGGGTGATCTTCCAAAACCGGCGCCAGGGCGAGCACCCGAGGTTTTCCGCCGCCTCATCCAGCGCAGGATCGAGATTGGCCAGGGAGGCCGTGATGTTCAGATAAAGAATCGGATACAGATGCAGCGCATTCATCAGAATGACGCCGAATAGCCGGCCATTGCCCAGCCAGTCCATCGGCTCGCCCAGGGCAATCTGTCCCGGCATCAGTAGGGCATTCAGCGCACCATGTTGACCGAGGATCTGCTTCACCCCGATGGTCCCCACAAACGGCGGCAGAATCAGTGGCACCAGGACCAATGCCCCCAGCAATCCCTTCATGGGAAAGGAAAACCGTGCGCTCAACACCGCCAACGGCAGCGCCAGAATCATCGCTCCCAACGTGCTCCCCGCCGCCATCTTCAGCGCATTGATCAAGCCTTCCCGGTAAATCGGATTGCTGAAAATCTGGCCCACATATTCCAGGGTGAACCCGCCTCCCGGCTTGGTGAACGCCTCGCGGACGGTGTTGTAGATCGGATAGAGGAAGAAGCATCCCATCACCACCATGATGAAAAGCAGGAAGCCGTAGGAGGGGAGGCGTCTCATGGATGATGGGATGAGGATACGGGCAATTTTTGTTTAAATCGGGCCAGGCTGAAACCACAAACGGCTCCACTGACAGCCGCCAGAAGGCAGAGATACCACGCACTCAACAAAGGCAGGTTCCTATTGGCTAAAAAAAAGCCAACCACCACACCCATCACCAAAAACCCCCAGCCTGCCCCCAGCAGTGCGGCTTTGTTTGGTCTCCACCAGCGAGATGTGGCCGGTAGATGTTTGGTAGTGATGAAACCCGCAATCAAACAAGCCGGGAGCGCGAAAATTCCGCTCCAGGAGACATAAAGCAGAATGATGCCGAGCCAATCAGGGCCGAAGTCAAATCCACTCATGATCAATGCGGTGGAGATCAGGCAGCCCGCCGCAGCCGCCCAGCCCAGCAGTGCCGAAAAAAAGACGGGAAGTTTCATGGGTGAGCAAGGCAGAGCGCTGGACTACTCCATGCATGGCATAGCCCGCGCCATTATCCACGCAATTCACGGGCCAAGGGTTCGTTCACTGCGGTGCCGGCTTGGGGTATTTCCCTGGGCGGGCGAAAAGTCGGTTCCGGTCAATCCGCGACCTTCAGACGCAGAAAACGTTCCGGACCGCTTCTGAGCACGGAAGCGGTGCGGTGCTGGTCGGCACCGATGGGGGAGAGGGTCACCCCCTCAGTCGTCCATTGATCGAGCCCCGTGCTGGTCTCCACCTCGTAAGTGATACCCGCAGTGGCGGCATGAAAGGTGATGCTCAAACGGTCCGGATCCAGCACCGGCACTGGCAGGTTGGCGCTGAGGTTGAGCCGGGGATTGAGATTCAGGGCGTAGGCCATCACCAGCGAGACGCCATCGCCATCGGGGTCCTGCCGGAGATCGGAGTCATAAGGCAGATCGTTTTGCAGCAGCCAGGAGGCGGCAGGGTAGGCGGCTTCGTCTATTCTAACCGCCGGTCGACCCTGCCAGGTGGGAGCGGTGAAGCCGGTTTTGCTGCTGAGCCAATAGGTGGCGTAGCTATTAGGGTTCAGGGATCCCAAATAGACGGCATTGGAGGCGTTGCCCAGGTAGGTGATGCGGATGATTCCTGTGCAATAGTGAAAGGCGTAATACCCGATAGAATTAAGGGAGGCAGGGAGGGTAAGGCTGGTAAGGCCGGTGCAGGATTCGAAGGCGTAATTCCCGATGGAGGTCAGCGATGTGGGAAAGGTAATGTTGGTAAGGCCGGTGCAGGACTCGAAGGCGGAATCCCCAATGGAGGCAAGGGAAGAGGGGAGGGTGATGCTGGTGAGGGCGGTGCAGCGCTGGAACGCTGAGTTCCCGATCGAGGAGAGGAAAGCCGGGAAGGTGAGGCTGGTGAGACCTGAGCAGGAGCTAAAGGCCCAAATTCCTATGGAAGTGAGGGATGCCGGGAAAGTGATGCTGGTGAGGCTGTGGCACCCGGAGAATGTGTAATTCCCAATTGAGGTGAGGGAGTCAGCGAAGGAGATGCTGGTGAGGCTGGTGCAGTAGCTGAAGGTTTCATCGCCGATGGAGGTGAGGGAGGCGGGGAGGGCGAGGCTGGTGAGAGCGGTGCAGTAGGAGAAGGCGGAATTCCCGATGGAGGTGAGGGAGGCAGGAAAGGTGACGTTGGTGAGGCCGGTGCAGGAGTAAAATGCCCCATTTCCCAAGGAGGTGAGGAAGGTGGGGATAGTGAGGCTGGTAAGGGCGGTGCAGTGGGAGAAGGCGTAATTCCCGATTGAGGTGAGTGATGCAGGAAAGGTGATATTGGTGAGGCCGGTGCAGGATTCGAAGGCGGAATCCCCAATGGAGGCAAGGGACGAGGGGAGGGTGATGCTGGTGAAGCCGGTGCATCCGAAGAAGGCATTGATCCCGATGGAGGCGATGGAGGCAGGAAAAGCGATGCTGGTGAGACTGGTGCACCTAAAAAAAGCGGCCTGCCCGATGGAGGTGACGGTGGAAGGAACCGTATAAGCTCCTCCAATTGCGGGAGGAAACGCTATCAGCGTAGATTGGTCTTTATTGAAAAGAACTCCATTGAGGGAGGAAAAGCTTTGGCTTTCAGGCGGGGTAGCAAAGGCTGTGATTCCGGCCGAGCCATAAAAGGCATATTGGGCAATAGAGGTTACGGTGGAGGGGAGGGTATAGGCTCCTCCCTTGCCACCCGGAAAAGCGACAAGGGTAGTCTGGTTTTTATTGAACAGAACCCCATCCACGCTGGAATAGGCAGGATTTTCCGCAGAGGCGTAAAAAGCAGTGAGGCCGGTGCAGTCGTTAAAGGCCCCATTTCCGATGGAGGTGACGGAGGCGGGGAGGGTAATGCTGGCGAGGCTGGTGCAGTAGTAGAAGGCGGAAGATCCGATGGAGGTGAGAGATGCCGGGAAAGTGATGCTGGTCAGGCCTGCGCATCTGGAGAAAGCGAAATTCCCAATGCTGGTCAGCGATGTTGGCAAAGTGATACTGGTCAAGCCAGTGCATCTGGAGAAAGCGGAATTCCCAATGGAGGTAAGGGAAGAGGGGAGGCTGAGGTTTGTGAGACCGGTGCAGTGATAGAAGGCGTAGGTTCCAATTGAGGAGAGAGCGGTCGGAAATGTAGCATTGTTGAGGCCGGTGCAGTAAAAGAAGGCGTAATCCCCAATGGAGGTAAGGGAAGAGGGGAGGGTGATACTGGTGAGGCCGGTACAGCTCCGGAACGCTGAGTTCCCGATCGAGGAGAGGGAAGCAGGGAGGGTTATACTGGAAAGGTTGGATTCTCCCTGGAAAGCGGAATCTCCGATCGAAGTGACCAGTTTACCAGCAATAGTCGTTGGGACGGTAATGTTGCCCGATGCATTTGAGACATAGGTTATAGTTATGGTATTGGCCGGGGTTACTGTGTAGCTGTAGATACCGAATTGCTCCGCGTGCAGGAGATTGGCGGCACCATGGAGGAGGAGACAGAGTAGGAGACAGAGGCGCGGGCAGCCGAAAGCGGGGAGAGGGGTGAGCATGGCAGTGAAAAGTATGAGGGCGGGTAAACAGGCTATCCGTCGGTTGTGTGGGGTAGGGAAAGTAGGCCATGAGACGGGAAGGGGAATCGCTTTTTCTATTGAGATCGAGAGGGCGTGATGGAGGGAGGGGTAAGACACGTGCTTTCCCGTGCTTGCGGGAAGTTTTGAATAAGCACCAGCGAAGCCGACCCTGACAACACGCTTGGCTCACGGGCTCTCCTATTTCCCCATCCGCGCCAGCTCGGTGGCGTGCTCGTATTGCAGGCGGAATTGCTGGGCGAGGGTGCGGCTGAGTTCGGAGGTGATCAGCATATTCCGCTGGTTGAGTTTTCCAGCGATGCTGCCGGTGACATTGGGGTAGCTGATCATGGAGAGATCGCTGAAGGCGGCGGTGGCCTGGGGCGGGAAGTTGTGTTCGATCAGGGCGGCCCAGGCGGTTTTCAGTTCCTCGTGGGTATCGAGGCACATGGCGCGGATGACGAGGCGGATCGCACTGAAGCTACTGCCGGTCAGGGCGGGGTCGTAAGTGAGGGCGGTGCCGGCGGCGTAGGGGAGCAGGTCGGGGTCGCTGGCGTGGGCGAGGTTTTCCGGGGTGTAATAATCCTGACGCACCGGCAGGCGGCGCAGGGCGGTATGGCGTGGGCCGCCGGGCGTTCCGGCACGCCAGGCCCAGAGGCGCTGGCCTTCCATGCTGAGCACAAATTCAATGAAGCGGGTGGCCAACCCGGGATTGGGGGCGCCGCGGAAAAGCGCGATCGGGTCCACGCTGGGAGTAGTGCCTCCGGCGGGCAGGGTGAAACCCATGCGGCTGCGGCCGGTGGTTTCCTCCAGGCGCTGCATGAAGTTTCTGGCGTAGAAATCGACACACATGCCGGCGGCGGCTTCACCCTCCGCCACATCCAACGGGATCTTGGTGGAACTGTCCGTCCAATAGCGGGCGTTGGCCCCGATGCGTTGGATCATGCCCATGCCCTGGATCCAGCCGGTTTCGAGCGCCAGCTTCCTGGCCGCAGCATCCGGAGCGTCCTTCGCCGCGGTCTGCATGGCCTGCTGCAGCAGCGATTCCATCATCTTGGCCACGGTGCCGCTCTTGCCGGGGTCGGCGAGAGCGATCTGGTTTTGGTAGCGCGGAAGCGTCAGGTCAACCCACTGATCCGGCAAATCGGTGAATCCCCGGCGTTGGTGGAAGTCCAGGTTATAGCAAATGCCGAACGACGACAGGCAGGCGCCGGCCCAGGTGAAGTCCGGGTCGAGGTAGGTCTCGCCCGCCCATTTGTCAGGAATGCCGGCACCGCCGAACCAATCGGGATGAGCGGCCTTAACACCGAGCAGGCCGATCCCCTCCGCAGCATTGCCGGGGACAAGGAAGCCCTTCTTTTTCATGTCGGAAAAATCAGGAGTGCCGCCGCCGAAGAAGAGGTCGATGCCGACGCCGATGCTGGAAGCCATCCATGCGGCGCGTGCCGGGGAGGTGTCTTTAGGATCAAAGGCGGCAACTCCCAACTGGTCATTCCAGGCTTCCTTCCCTTGTTTGTTCCAGAAGAGTTCGAGCGCCGCGCGGTATTCACTGCCGACCACTTTGGAAATCTCCGTGGTGCCGCCGGGCACCCGCCAGTCGATCACCACGGAGCGTCCGTGTTTTTCCTTCATCCAGTGCTGGAAGGCGGTCTCGAACTCCTTGCGGATCGACTCCACATGGGGCGTGATGATCACGAGGCGGTCCTGCGGCGCGAAATCCCTCGTCCGGGCACTGGTCTTCGGTTTCATCAGGACCGGACCGGCGATGACGGCGATCAGCGCAAGAAAAACGGCAAGGTAGCGGCCCATGGGGAAAAAAGATAAGGGGAGGGTCCGGCCGGAACGGGATCAGGCCCGCAGGATCATGACGTCGTCAGGGTTGACCGTGAGAGAGACCTGGGAATCATCGGCCGGACGGAGGATCGCGGGGTTGAGTTCGGAAAGGTGGAAAAGCAGGCCGGAGGAATCGCGGACGGTGTATTGGGCCAGTTCGCCGAGGTAGACCGAATCGGTCAGGCGGCCGGTGAGGAGATTGGCAGCGGCGGGCAGGTCGGTGAGACGGAGTGCCTCCGGGCGCAGGCAAAGCTGGATCTTTTCGCCGGAGGCAGGCTGCCACGAGGGATCGGTGATCCGGCCGGTGAAAATGCCATGGGTGGTGTGCGCGGTGGCGTAGGAGCCACTGCCGGACGGTGCGATGAATTCGGCAGGCAGGAAATTTGCTTCACCGATGAAGGAGGCGACAGAGGCGGTGTGGGGCGAGCGGAAAACTTCGCGCGGGGAGCCCACCTGGCTGATGATCCCCTTTTCCATGATGGCCATGCGGTCGGCGAGGTGGAGCGCCTCCTTCTGGTCGTGGGTGACATAGACTGCGGTCACCCCGAATTCCTTGCAGATGCGGCGGATTTCCGAGCGCATTTCGAGGCGGAGTTTGGCGTCGAGATTGGAGAGTGGTTCGTCGAGCAGCAGGGCATCCGGCCGGACGGCGAGGGAGCGGGCGAGGGCGACGCGTTGCTGCTGGCCTCCGGAGAGTTGGTTGATTTTCCGCTCGGCGAGGGGGCCCATTTTCACCATGTGGAGGCTTTCCTGCACGCGCGATTCAATTTCGGCTTTAGGCAGTTTCCGCTCGTGCAGGCCAAAGGCCACGTTTTCACCGACATTGAGGTGGGGCCAGAGGGCGTAGCTCTGGAACATCATGGCCGTATTCCGTTTATGGGCCGGCAGGTGGGTGATGTCCTTGTCGTCGAACAGGAGGTGGCCTTTGTCCGGCGTATAAAATCCTGCGATGTGCCGCAGCAGGGTGGTTTTGCCACAACCACTGGGACCCAGCAGGAAAAACATCTCGCCGGATTCGATCGTGAGATTGATGTTATCAAGAGCCACCATGCTCCCGAAATGCTTTGTCAGGTTGCGGATGTGGATCGAGACCATGGGGTGCGGGGCAGGGAGGCAGGCAGCGTGCCAGCAGGCATGACTAAGGCGCAGGCCTGGGATTGGTCAAGCCGCGGCGCGTCCGGAGAGGGCGGTTCGGAGAAGCGGCGGCCCAGGGGACAGCTGGAAAAGTCAGGGTGACGGAATTCAGTTCCGGCAACATCCTGTGCCGATGCCTCACCATTGAGCCCCACGGGGTCAGTAATTTAGGGATGGCGGGGTCCGGTGAATATCATCGTGCGGGCCGTGAATTGGATACAAATCCGCCGTGTTTTGATTAAAACAAACTGTCCCGGCGGCTTTTTTTAATCAAAGGGCATGGAATTTTCTTTTCCTGCGGCACCATATCCGCTCCACGTTCGGGAATGAATTTATCCAGGATACCCCTTGCTGCTCTGGTGACTCTGTTAGTGCCGGGAGTTTCCCATGCCGCGCCCTATGCCTCCGCAGTGACGGTAAACGGGAATGACGTGTCCTTTGTGCTTAACGAATCGGCGGATTCGGTGAAGGTCGTCTTCAATGGAGGCACCTCCACCATGGTCATCGGAACCAGTCCGGAGCCCGCCGGCACCAAAACCTTCAGCCAGGCCGGTTTCACTTCCTTCCGCATCGAGGTGGAAAAACAGGCTGCTCCTGGCTGGAAATCGGGAGTGCTGCAGCAGCTGAGTTCCGATACCAATGATCTCGTCAAATTCGCCAATGGGCGGGGTCTGGCGGTGAACCGGAAACCGGACACGGGAGGCTTCTTCGGGCGGGTTTATGTCTCCATCGGGCTCAGCGGGATCGCGGCTCCAACCACCGTGCCTGCCACCCCCACGCGGTCCACGCCCGAAGGCATCTATGTCCTGAATGCCGACCTCACGGCCACCAGCCTTGGGTCCGGCGCCCTGACGGGGAGCTTCGCCAGTTCCGGCAGCGGCAACAGTCCCTATCGGGTTACGGTAGGGGACAAAGGGGATCTGTTTATTACGGACTGGTCCGATGTGAATGGGTCCGTTTATAAAACCGACGGCAATGTGGGTGGTGCTTTGAATCTGCTCGCCGGTCCCGTCGGCTCAACCTTTCCCGTCACTTCCGCCTCCGGAAAAATTCATGGCAGTATCGCGGCCGTGGCCGTTTCCGGCAGTGCCGCGACCAATGATTTGAAGCTCTGGACGATCGATGAAGATCTGCAGGAGGATCGGGACAGCACCACTGCCAACCAGCTCAACAGTATCTGGGAATGGAATCAGGGAGGGGATCCTCTGCCGCTGGCCAACCCTCCGACCCGGATCAGCAGCGCCGGGATCAATTTTGCGGCTCAGACTGCCGACCTTGCCCAGGGTTCCGATGGGTATCTCTACAAGTCCCAATACCGTGCGTCGGGCAATGAATCCGGCATCTTCATCATCAATCCCAGCGGTGAACCGAATCCCGGTCCCGGGCTTCCTCCCGGCACGGTGAGTGATTCCTCCCGCCCTGCCTGGCAGAGCTTCATTGGCGAACCTGCCGCGGCTGATCCCTTCCTTGGCTCGGTTGCCTGCGATATTTCGGATGACAATTGGCTGGCCGTGATGCGCCTGCCGGACAATGCGATCCAGCTGATCAAAATCGTGGAAGGCAAGTTCGATTTCAGCACCTACATCCTGCTCTACCCCGCTCCCACCACCACTCAGGGACGGGATATCTCCTTCGACAGCGCGGGGAATCTTTACACCTTGAGCTCGGGACAGAATCTGTTGCGGGTTTATTCCCGGGGCGGACACACCCTGGCGAAAACATTCTCCAACGGCACCTTTGAAATCACCGAGCCGACCCCGCCCCTCCCGTCTCCGCCTATCGACCCTTACCCGGTGATCACCGGCATCGCGTCCAATGGGGGCAATTTGCAAATCACTTTTACTTCCCGCCTCGGCCGCCCTGACACCCACCAATTGCAGCGCACCACGGATATGGAAACCATTCCATGGGAGGTGATGGTGAATCCGGGCGCTCCGGCTCTCCCTATTTTCGGTATCACCGGAAATCCGCCCAATTACACCGCCGGGGTGGTGGATCCGCTCAGCCAGGGAGAGCGCTATTTTTTCCGCGTGAAGCGGAATTGAGGTCGGATTTATGGAGATCCCATGGCAGCCCAGGATGAGGCCCTCTTCCAGATAAAACATTTTGTCCCCGCTTTCCGGACCGCAGCGAAGATGTCCGCTGGTCAAACCGTATTTTTCCGACAGCTTGCCGAATCTTTTTTACAACAGATGCCATGAAAACACGCTGCCCAGTGCTCAGGATTTTAGTAAGCTGCCTGAAGGTCACGGCCTTCGCCAGCGTCATCAGCGGGCCCGCTTTGGCGGATACCCTCAAACCGGTTTGGGCCATTGTTCCAGATGGCACAATTCTGGATGATGGGGTCGATCCCCCGGAGGCTGGAGGGGTGATTTTGCCAGCGGGACTGACGCTGGCCAACACTTATAACACTTACTCATGGTTCACGGCTTCGAATGCGGTGCGCGGGGTGGCGTCCAATCCAAGCAATGGAAATATTCTGGTCAGCGATACCTCACAAAATATCCGGGTCTTGAACCAGGAAGGGGTCTTTTCGCATGAACTCGACAAAACCGGACTCGCCACGGGGGCCACTCTCAATATGGTTCATGTGGGTGTGGCCGCTGATGGAGTGGTTTATGCCTCCAACTTGTCTGCTTCTGCTCCACCGGATTCCTTCAAAATCTGGCGATGGGAAAATGACAGCAATCCCAATCCTGATCCATTGCCGGACCCGTTCGTGCCGGTGACTCCTACCCTGGCATGGCCGCCTCCGGTGGTGGATGGGGAACCGGTCATCACCGGTGATCCCGCCGCAGGACTGAATAACCAGCGGTGGGGAGACAGCATGGATGTCCGAGGCAGTGGAGCCAATACCCAGTTGGTCTTCGCTGCCCGTAACAGCCCGGCGCTGGCTCTTTTTACCACCAGCGATGGACTTAACTTCGTGCCCCACGTGGTGACGTACGCGGGAGCGGGCAATACCGGGGTCGCTTTTGGACCGGACATCACTGGGTATGACGATCCCCTGACCGCGGGGACGGTGGAGAATCTTACGTTGACCACGGTGTTCGTGAAGGTTTCGGGATCACCCCTGCGGCGCGTCCTGATCAGGACGGATAACTGGACCACCGTAGCCACCACGGTTTATGATGGAGCAGGGACCAATCCTCCTCTCATCTCCGCCGAAATCACAGCCATCGGCACCGACCCCCGCCAGCGTTATCTTGCGGGAGTCAGTGGCCGGCCGACGGCTTCCGTTACTGCATTGGGCAAGTCGTTTGGTTATGAATTCGGGGCTTCCGCGGTCCCCAGTCTGATCGCTCCCGATGCCCCGGGAGTCACCGATTACTTCACCGCCAACGTAAACGGGAACGGGATAGCGGCGGCGGATGTTTTCACGGCAGCTCCCGGGCAAACGCCGGGCGCCGGGGGGATTCCGCTGCGCTCCCGGCTCTATCTGCTGAACGTTAATAACGCCATTGTGGCCTACGATGTGGCGCCCTTCCTGATTGCGCCAGGCATCGCCACGCCTCCCGCGTCCACCACCGTGATTGCCGGCTGGAAAGCCACCTTCAGCGTGAGTGCCACCGGAAGCCTGCCCCTGACCTATCAGTGGACCCGGGATGGAATTGATATTCCCGGGGCTACTTCCCCCAGCTACACCCTGGACCCGGCCGTGGTGGCCGATACGGCCGCAGTGTTTGCGGTCCGGGTGACGAACGCTGTGAGCACGGTGCCCAGCGGAGATGCTACCCTCACCGTCCAGCCCCGCGTCGATACCGGGGTGATGACCCTTGGTTACAAACTGCCGGCAGATACCGTGGGGCGTCCTTATCTGACGAGCACCGATGCCCAACGGGGGATGGCCCATAATCCCGCCACTGATCACCTGCTCATCGTCAACCGTTCTGCCGTGCCGGGTCTGCCCAATCCTTCCGTGGTCGTACTGAATGCGGCCAACGGTGATGAGATTCTTGAGGGAGGAGTGGTCCGCACCCTGCAGTTGCGTGATCCCAATGACGGCAACAACGATGTGATCAATGGCGCCGGTGCTGCCACCAATGGGTTCTTTGCCCTGAGCGCGATAGATTGCGATGCGGCCGGGGCGGTGTATGCCTCGAATCTCGCGATCACCGGGGCGACCGATCAATTCAAAATCTACCGGTGGGCCAGCGATGATGCCATCACCACTCCCACGGTGGCCTATGGCCCGGGAGACATTTTCAACACCACGGGCGCGGGCGACCGGGCCGGGGAGCACCTCAAGGTGCGTGGCACTGGACTCACTACCCAAATCCTGGTCGGGGCACGCAATGTTGAAAAATTTGCCATCCTGACCACCACGGACGGGCTGACTTTTGCCCCTACGGTCTTCGAAGTGGCCGGAGCTGGAGCCGGCTCCTTCTTCATGTGTGATTTCGGGGCAGGCAACACCATCTGGGCCAAGCGGGATGGGGGGCAGCTGCTCCGCATTGCTTTCGATCTGACCACTGGTCTGGCCAGTATTCAGGAGACTTTCGCCACCGCGCTCTTTCCGTCAGGGGTGGGGCCCATCGCCGTGGATCCCGTGAAGCAGATCCTCGGCGCGGTCCACAATGGTGAAAACCCCAACAATCTCCGGCTCTATAACTATAACTTGATCGGCCAGCCGGGAGGGCTGCTCGACTTGGAGTTCTTCCCCACTGATAATCTCAACGGTAACCGGGTGGGGGCGGCCGATATCGGAAATAACCGGATTTACGGCCTGGATACCAACAATGGTCTGGTGGTGATGAACCTTAATTACACACTGCCGGTGGCTCCGGTGATCAGCAATCCCAGCCGCACCGGCAATACCTTCTCCTTCACTTTGACGGGAGTGGCTGGCACCACCTACCTCATCCAGAATTCCTCTGACATGGCTTTATGGAACGATGACGGGACGGTAACTTTGAATGCCGGCACCAGCGTCGTGGTCACCCGCACGGTGACCGATGGCCGCTACTTCTTCCGGGCGAAAACGCAGTAGGCCCCGCAGGAAAAGCCGGGTGAATTGAAAAGATCCGCGAAGGAGTTAGTTTGCCGGGTAGCGGCCTTTGCGCGGGCCGGTGAGCCACGCCCAGGCGGATTCGACCATGGCCCGGGGGTCGTGGTATCGGGCTTCCCAGCCGAGGACGGCTTTGGCCTTGGCCGGGTTGCCCACGAGTTCGGGCGGGTCGCCCTCGCGGCGGGGGCCGATCACGACCGGGACGGTCTGGCCGGTGACGGATTCAGCGAGGTCGATGATCTGGCGGACGCTGACGCCGGTGCCGGTGCTGAGATTGACGTGAGTGGAAGGTTGGCCGCTTCGGAGGTAGGTGAGGGCGCAGACATGGGCTTCGGCCAGGTCCTGGACGTGGACGTAGTCGCGGATGCAGGTGCCATCGGGTGTGGGGTAGTCGGTGCCGAAGAGGGTGACATGTGGGGCCTCGCCGGTGATGGCCATGAGGGTGCGCGGGATGATGTGGCTTTCGGGGGTGTGGTCCTCACCGATCAGTCCGTCGGCGGAGCAGCCGCTGGCATTGAAATAACGGAGGATGACATGCTGGATACTGAAGGCGTGGTCACAGTCGCGCAGGACCTGTTCCAGCATGAGTTTGCTGCGGCCGTAGGGATTGATGGGCTCCTGCGGGTGCCGTTCGTCCATGGGAATGTATTGCGGATTGCCGAAGGTGGCGCAGGTGGAGGAGAAGATGAAGTGTTTGGTGCCTTGCTGCCGCATGGCTTCCAGGAGCACCAGGGGGGCGGCGAGGTTGTTGGCGTAATATTTGAGCGGTTCGGACATGGATTCGCCCACCAGGGTGTAAGCGGCGAAGTGGAGCACTGCGGTGATTTGATAGCGGGAAAAGATGCCAGCGATGACCGCAGGGTCCGCCATGTTGCCGGCGATGAGTTCGACGTTGCCGGAGACGAGAGCATCGCGGTGGCCGTATTCGAGGGAATCCAGGACAACGATATGTTCCCCGGTGGTGCTGGCGAGATGACGGACCGTGTGGGAACCGATATAACCGGCGCCGCCGGTGACGAGGATGGCAGGAGGAAGAGGCATTGGTGGGAAAGGAAGACAGAGGGCAAAAACAGAGGGGCAGGGTTCCAACCCGGAGGGCGGAGCTCAAAACCGGGCCACGGGGCCGGGCTCGAGACGGCTGAAGTTGGCTTGAACACGACTGAGGAACCAGTTCCATTTCCGGCCGGGAACGCCGTTTTCCATCAGGAAGTGAGGGCAATTTTTGTTGGGAGGATTCTGGCCGCGCCGCGGCCAGTGGTAGTGCGGCACCACGTTGCGCAGGGGGATGCGGAAGGAATACATCAGGTAGGCAGCAAGTTTGGCGCTGCGCTCGATGGTGGCGGGAAGGTTGTTGCCCCGGTGCTCACACATTTCGATGCCGATGGAGTAATTATTGCCGGGACCGTCGA
This sequence comes from uncultured Verrucomicrobiota bacterium, assembly GCA_942492905.1. GTDB lineage: Bacteria > Verrucomicrobiota > Verrucomicrobiia > Verrucomicrobiales > V1-33 > CAIZWU01. The sequence continues at coordinate 4,678,869 of OW818657.1, read as the reverse complement.
AGTCAGCATGCTCGCCCTGTTCGGTGGTGGGGAGGTGCTGCACTGCGAGATTCCCCTGGACGGTGAAGTGCCAGGTGAGGAAGCCGATCCGGTTGCCTCCCTTGCGTTTGGTGGCGCGGAGGGCGCCGGCCTGGAGCGCCCTGGCGTGGGCGAAGCAATCACCGGTGTAATTCTGGGTGGAATGGATGGTGATGTAGCGGGGCATCATCGGCCGGTAGAGGCGGCGGCCGTATTTGCCTTTGGGGATGAGGCGGGAGATCACATTGACCTCCGTCCGCAGCATCTGCAGGGGCGTGACCGTGGGGCCGGCAGGGACGGGCGGGGGCAGGGGGACACCCGGGCCGGCACAGCAGACAATAACAACGGTGACGGCAAGGATGAGCAGCGGTGAAAGGCAACGCATGGGAATGCCCATAGCTTTCGCATGCGGGTTAGTCAAGCCACCGCGGCTACGGCAGGGTCCGTTTTTCGTGGCCGGAGGGGGCCGAGTCCGCGTGGGCGGGTATGGCGCTGCCGGGTCAATTGATCAGGGCAACGGTCAGACGCATGAACTTTTTCGCCATCCCCGCTTCCGATGGTGCGGTCAGACTTACGGCCACGCGCCCATTGGCCGGAGCAGCCGTTTGGACGTTGGTGGCGGGAATAGTGAGGGTTGTCCAGGTGGCGGCGAGAGGCGATTTCCGGGCGAGATCGCGCCAGTTCACCAGATCATTCGAGTCCTGCAGGACATAGGTGATGCCCTCGCTGCCATAACCGCCTGCCAGTCCGGAGACGGGCAAGCCGACGAGCATGGACAGATCAGCCCCGGCCATGGTGGAGGTTGGGGCACGATCGGCTCCGTCCCCCGCCGAGTTTTTCAGCGGATTGCTGAGCAGGGCAAATTCCATCAGGCTGATCAGTCCATCGCCATCCTCATCGGTCCCCTGTCCTCCGGGCACGGCGTAGAAGGCAGTCCAGGCTGGGTAGTTGATCGGGGGGGGCGCATTGAAGCCGCCGGGGCTGCCGTAATCAACCCGGCTGGCCTGCCATGAGTCCCGGTCGTCGTAGCCGGTCGGGGCGGTGGCTGGCGTGATGATTTGCAGGCTGCGGCCGAGGCCCTGAGCGGCGGACTGCCAGTCGGGTTCATAACGGAACCGCAGCACGTTGCCATCGAAGGGTGGCGGCAGCGCGAGCGCGAGGGTTTCACCGCTGTTGTCGAGCTTTCCCGCATAGGTGCCGGCCACGGGCACATCGAGACCGTAACGGGCCCGGAAGGTGCTCTCCTTGGAAACCAGCACGGTCTGTCCGCCGGGCAAGAGGGTCAGGGGTGCCGTGAAGGTAAAATCTATGCCTTCCACGAAGGCCATGCCAGCTAGTTCCAGCGGCACCGTGCCGGTGTTGGTGAGTTCCACATATTCGTAATCGCCGCCGCCCACCGGATTGTACATCAGTTCGGTGATCCGCAGGTTGCGCAACAAATTGAGCGCATTTTGATAAGCTGCGTCGCCCGGCAGGGTGGCAAAACCACGGGTCGGCAGCTCTGCCCAGACCGGAGCCCCCACTACAGTGCGGCTCTGGGACTGATCCCGCAGCCCGGGGCCGAACAGGATGGTGTCGAGGCGGTTGGTGCCGAAGTCCAAGGCCAGCGCCTCCTGCTCGGCATCAAGGGAGAAGTCGAGGTGATTCCCGCCGGCGGTACCGTCGAGGATGAAGACGGTATGGCTTCCGGGGCCAATATAACTATGGGGCGGCAGGGCCTTCCGCTGTGAGTCCGTCGCGGCGCTGTCACTGAGGAAGAGCCCGCTGAGCGCAACCGGCAAAGGCGATGGATTCACCAGCTCGACCCAGTCATCGGTGAAGAGAATATGGCTGTCCGCAAACCACTCGTTGATCCGGATGATGGAGGGATCACCGAGGTGGACGATGCCGCCAGAAGTGTTGCCGGCGCCAGGGGATGGATTGCCCAGGATCCAATCCGCGCCTGTTGCATTGCGGGTCAGGCTGTAACCTGCCGCCTGGGGTCCGAAAGTGAGCTGATCCACGAGGACTCCATTGCCATCATAGAGCAGGACCTCGTCGCCATCCGCATCCAATCCGATACCAGTCGTGGCCAAGGGGAGCAGGAGGACCGTTTCATTGGCGATCAAGGTACCATCAGGAATGAGGTAGCCGGGTTTTGATGGGGAATCGGTCACCCGCCAGCCCGCCAGACTGGTGGCGCCTCCAAAATTCACCAGCTCGATGAAATCCGGCGCCCCGGCGGCTCCGGCGGCGAGGATTTCGTTCAGCCTCACGTTGGACTGTGAGGTGATCGTCCACGCGTAGGCGGTCGGGGCGGCCTGGGGCCCGGACTCGACGGCGGGGTCGGCATCCTGCCAATTTCCGGCCATGTCCTGGCCGAGCACTTCGAACAGGTGGGGGCCAGCGGTCAGGTTACCCGGAGTAACGGGGGCTTGGCGCACCGTGGCCCCGGTACGGGGGAAGACGCCTCCAGTGCCAATGGTCTGCGGGGCACTCCAAGCCCCGCCGTCCAGCCGCCACTTGAAAGCAACAATGCCCGGACCCCCGACATAAAAGACGGGGGCGGTATCGACGGAGACTTTGTCTGGAACATTGACAATGTAAGCCCATTCCGGAAGGGAAGCCCCGTAGTTCAACCCATAGGGAGCAGTGCCCAGAGCATCGGAACCAAAACCGGGCTCATAATCTTCCGCCAAGCGCGGGTCGCCTTCGGTATTGGGACCATAAGCCGGATTGAGCGCCCCGCCGGGGTGATTGGCCCCCAGATCGGTAGTGGTTAGGTTGTGCAGCAGATTGCCGCCGGATTCGATCTTGGTGGTGACATCATTCACCACCGTCCCGTTGGAGATCCGGGCATCCGCGCCGCTGACCAGCCGGGGGATATTGCTGAAGATATTGTATCCCATATAGCCGCCGTCGCCGCGGGTGGGGTTGCTGCCGTCTTCCGGGATGAAGACGTTGATGGCGGCGCATTTCACCTCCTGGGTGAAGGGGGTGCCGAAGGAGGTGCCGGAGTAGGTGAAATCCGGGTGGAAATCCGCCACGGTGTTGTGTTCGAACAGCGTGCCGGTATTGGCCTTCAGATTGATGGCGTGATCCAGATCATAAAAGAAGTTCCGTGCCACCATGATGGTGGTGCCGGTGCCCCGGTCGCCCGAACTGATGGCGTTGGAATAACCGGTGTCGGAAGTCCACTGGTCCTTGGCGGCGCGCTCGAAGATGTTGGAGGCAATGTAGGCATCGCCGCCGAGATCGATATGCTCATCCCCGCTGATCCCGCGGAAGTGATTGTAACGGCAGTCGAGGAGGAACTGGCCGGCCACGTTCCAGCGGCCGCTGTCGGCATCAAACACGTCGTTGTGCCCTCGGTTGCCGTTGAACTGGTTGTAATAAACCCGGAACCAGCCGCCGGTCGGCTGGCCATTGGTGAAGCCGGGCTTGCCTGACACTTCGGTGTCAGTGGTGGGATATTCCACCTTGAGCGGCTCCTGGTTGTTATCGGCCGCCGCCACGAAGTCGGTGGGATTCTCCATCCTCCCCAGCACGGGGTCGAAGAGAAACATGTCGGGGAAAATGTTGTGCCGCACGGTCATTTTGGAATTCCGGCCATAACACATGCGCAGATGGGTGCCGGCCCAGGTGCAGTATTGCACCAGTCCCCAGGAGCGGATGAAACCGATACTGCCGTAGTTTTCCGAGCCGGAGGGAGTGGTGCCCTGGGCATCCACGAAGTCGGCGTAGGACACCACATTTTCCTGGGCCATGCTGTCAGTGACCCGGATGCCGCCCCATTTGGGGGGACCAGTCTGAGTCCCGTTTTTCACGGGATCCGCATCGCCGGCGGCAACGGCCCCGGGGATGCCGGTAAACAGGATCCGCTGCTGGGCCGTACCTTCGGCCAGCAAACGGCCAAGAACGGTGAGGCGGCGGTTGGCTTCCACCTGCACGTGGACCCCGGGATCGATCCGCAGGGTCAAACCCGCGGGCACCGTGAGGTGATCGGTCACACGATAGGGGGAGCCGCTGCGGGTCCAGCGGACTTCACCTGATGGGAGGTTTTCCGGCAGGGCCAGCAGAGCGCCCATATCGGTGCGCGAACCGTCGGCATCGTTGGGGGAGGCGGGATCACCGGAGTTGCGGCAGGGTGAGGCATAAAGGGGTGCGAGGCGGCGGGCGGCCTGGTTCTCCAGCAGGGAAGGAAGCGTGATATTTCCCGTGCCCGGCCAGGCGGTGGCGGCAGCATCATCGGCGTCCACCAGATTGCTGTAGGTGACCACGGAATTGGCCGCCGGGTAGAGCGGATCGACTTTGATGGGCTCCTTGGCGTAGACGATGCAGTTGTTGGCGTTGATCGCGAGTGTAGCACCGGCGGCGCTTTGCCCGCTCTTGTCCTGGGTGTAGAAACCGGTGCTGGCGGTGTCGGCATCCGGGCTGGAGGGAGGCACGCTGTAACCCCAGGGAGCCAGAGTGGTGTTGTGGTCCTCACTGATAATAGTCACATGATCGGCGGTGACGGTGCGGGTGGCCACGGTGCTGGATTTGGGCACAATGGCCTTATCGCAATCCACGATGAGGGTGCGGGTGATCGTGAGATCATTGTTCAGCAGGCTCATGCCCTTGTCCCAGCCCTCGCGGAGGATGCTGTCCTCCACCGTGAGCGGGCCGGCGAGGCCATCGAAGATGTCATCACCGCACCGGGCAAGCACGCTGCGCCGGACCACGATGGGCCGGCCGGAGGAGTTATGCACGTAGAGGCAATCCTCGTCATCGGGGGTCGGGGCGTCGCTTTCCCGGGAATTGGGGAGGATTTCCTGGATGTTGGAGTCCTCGATGAGGAGGGAACAGCCATCCTCCAATTCCGGTCCGGTGATAGTGCGGGCAATCAGACTGCGGCGGAGTGTCAGGCTGCTGGTGCCGGTGGTATAACAAGCTTTGGCGGGGCTGTCGCCGAGGGCGCAGTCCTCAAGGGTGAGTTGGCTGCCGACAAGCCGGATCAGGGGTCCTTTGCCGGTGTGGCCCCGGCCGGGGCTGCGGCCACCCCGGGTGATCAGGGTATGCTGGAGCAGGGAAGGAGCGGCGGTGTTATTGAAGAGGAGTTCGCCCCAGCGGTTGGCGTTGTCGGAACACGTCAGGGTCACGGGTTGGGTGGCAGTGCCTTCGCTCAGGAGGCTGCCGTTGATGATGAGGTCAACGCCGGTACTGCTGCCGGGTGTGGCGTTGCCATCCAGCAGGACTATCGTTCCAGCAGTCAGCCGCAGGGTGCCATTGGCCGGCACCGTGAGATCTCCGGTGACCTTGACGAGGCCGCTCCAGACGGTTTCTCCAGCGGGAAGGGTGCCGGAAACGGACTGAGGCGCGGTGGCTCCGAGACTAGTCAGGGAGGTGGAAACCGTGCGGCCGTCCACAGCGGCGGATAGGGTGAAATTCCCTGGATCCCCGACCGGAGACAAGGCCTCCAAGGCGCAGTCAAAGCTGAGGTCGACACTGGCACTGGCGTTCTGGAGTTGGACGGCCAGCAGATTCGGACCCGGTAGGATCAGGGAAGCGAAGGCGGAAATATCAAAGGTTCTGACACTTGATTCGGCTGTGCCGGAACGGTTGCTGCTGGCAGGGGTATCCAACGCAAGGGCGCCCGCGGGGACGTTATCCCGGTAGACTTCCGTGCCGTTGAGATAAAAGACCGCCCCGTCGTCCACCACCGCACGCAGACGCAAGGTGGTGATCGGAGTGGTGTCGGTGACCGTGAAAGCCTGACGGAAGTAGAAAGCCTTGCGGCTGGCGGTGGCGGAACTGACATTGTTCACTGCAGTCCGCTCGTCGCCATCGCCGGCGCCGGCCTGGAGCAGGCCCTGACGCCACAGGGAATCGTCGAAGGCGAGGTCGGTCCGCCAAGTGGCGGCCGGTTCGGTGCCACTGTCGAGAATCCGCCACGTCGGGGCTCCGGCCACGGGGGCGGCAGAGGTTCCTCCCGCCAGGACGAGGGTGCGGACGGCTCCTCCGACGGTGCTGCCGACCGAGACCAAGGCGCTTCCAATGCCGTTATAGAGGGTGATCGTGGCAGGGTTCAAGGTGAGACCATTGGGAGCCGTCAGGCTGGCGGTGCGGTTCCACACGCTGCGTTCCAGCGCTCCGCCGGGCAGCTTGGCATCCACCCGCACGAGGACCGGCACGCCCGGGACATACGTGGCGGGGGCCTGCAGGGTGACGGTGTCCGGTACCGTGACCGCGCTGAGGGTGCCCTGCACTCCGGTGAAGCTGCCGCCCTCCGGCACATAGATGTCGGTGAGGAGGCGGTTCACCACATTGCCGGTGCCATCCGGGCCATCAAAGAATTCTGCGGTGACGCGGTTCAGGCCTTTGCTCAGGAAACCGGAACCTGCGGTGGCGGCATAACTCCAGGTGCCGGCCACGGCAGCGCCGAGGGTCCGGAAATTCAACACCGCAGCCTGACCATTGAGTCGCAGGGAACGGGTCTCCACCACGCTGAAATTGCCACTTAAAGTCACCGCTCCGGTGGCACTTTGCAAAAAGCCGCCAGTGCCGGCAGCAAGGTTGGTGGTGAGGGAATAGGTGACGGGAATCTGGCTCAGGACACTGGCCCGGCGGTCATCGATGTAGGTCTTCACCGCTGTCACCGAGGCTGCACTGGCCCAGCCGCCGATCAATTCGTTGATCAGGGGATCCAGCCGGGAGCGGGTGAAGACGTTGTTCACCAGATGCAGCATCCTTTGATAGTATACCGGGACGAGGTCGGGATGCGTGAAGAGCCGCTGCAGGCCCAGCAGGCTGGCGCTGCCGGTATGGAAGCTGAAGATGGAACGGTTGACGGGAGTGCTCAGGCCGTCCGTGGTGTTCAGGTCAAAACAGGTGTCGAAGTCATGTGGGATCAGGATGAAACGGGGGTCCGTCACGCCCCGGTAGATCGCGAAGTCGTCCGCGCGTCCGGTGGGCAGGCCGCCTTCCTGGTTTCCTACCAGGGCATCCAGGGCCAGATAGGTGAACCACTGCTCGACATTGATCACTTCACGCACCCGCTGTGGATATTCGGCATCCGTGATGGCGGGCTGGGCCGCCGTTCCGCCCGTGGCCGGGGCACTGATCGTGCGGCAAAGATTGATCAGGTCGGTCCAATCGTTTACATCTTCGTTGGTCCTCTTCAAATAGGTGTCCGCGTAAGCCAGGGGATTGGTTCCCTCATAACGGAATTCCCCGCTGCCGAGATCGCCGGTGATGACGCCGGCGGTGTTGGGGTCATGGTCATCCACCCGGTACATGTTTCCATGGGCATCCTCCGGGAAATGGTTGTCAACCCAATCGCCATTGAGGGTTTCGATCCGCGCATAACTGCCGAACATGCGCGCTCCCGTTTCGGCAATGCTGACGCCGTTCATGATCAGCCGGACCGGCCGGGCGGACTGCTCCGCGATGCCGCCCAGGGCAAAGACATTGGTTGCCAGCACCTGGGAGTGGGGATAGCGGCAGTTCAATTGAATGGCCGGCCGGTCCTTCCACAAATCATCGGTCCGCATCGAAACATGGAAATTGTTGGGCGGGCCGAGGCGGCTGCCGAAGCCCCGGTTCCTGACCGAAGTAAGATATTTCAATTCAATGCCTCCCCCGTCCTGCGAGATGAAGGTGGCGTTCATCGCGGCATCGCTGTCCTGATCGCCACTGGTGGTCTGGATCGTGCGCAGTTCCTCGCGTTCGAGGGCTGTCATGATCACGCGGTAGACCGGACGGCTTCCGCCCGTCCAGGCCACCTCTTCACTGTAGGTATTATCAACCTGGAGCAGGGCATTGGCCGACTGGGCAAATACCGCCGGCACCACGCCGGCCACGCTGGTGCGGGCGGCGGCCGGCCAAGTGGCCGTCTCCCCGAGATCGCCGGTGGCCCTGACGTAATATTCCAGAATGGTGTTATTCACCTGGGCGGGAATGACCGCTGAATACGTCCCCTCGAGGGTCTGGCCGGGAACTCCATTCTCCGGCCATGCCAAGGTCATGGGCACTGCGGTAAAAGTGGCTTGTCCGTCACGGCGCCAGAAGAGTGTCTGGGTGGGAGGCACCGTGCCGTCCATGGCATCAACCACCTTTGCGAAAACTGTGATCGGCTGGGTGGAGCGGGGAATCACCGGTTCATGCCGCACTTTGGTGATTCCGACAAACGGAGTGCTGAAGCCGCCCCCCGAAGCGCCGGGACTGCCGCCGGCCGCCGTACTGGGGCGCCAGTTTTGTCCCATGGTGCCAGGAACCCCGGGGCGCTTGCGTTCAAGGGTCCTTCCGCCGCCATCGGCCAGGTTCTCCCAGATCCAGCCCTGGTAGCCATAGGCGTCGACCGGCGGCCGCACCCGCAGCGCCCAGTCGCCTTCATCGGCATAGGCCACTTCATCCATTTTTTGACCCTGGGCGTCTTCCAATTGCACCGTCTCGCCCTTGCTGGAGAGATTGCCCGTCCACCCGCCCACCACCGTGCCCGCGAAGGCCGGGTTGGCCGCTTGGAAGGCCGCGGTATCCGCCGCCACCACCAGCATCGCTCCCTCTGGCAACACCGTGCCCGCCGGGAAGGTGTAGCTGACGCCTTTGGTGAATTTCCATCCGCTCAGATCAGCCGCCCCTGAACCTGGGGCATTATAAAGTTCCAGCCATTCCTGTGATTCATTCTCCGGCACCAAGGCCGGATGAAACATCAGTTCTGTAATCACCGGCGCCGCCTGGGCGGCAGCAGAAAAAACAAGGACGCCTGCGGCCAGGAGCCGGCGCGTCCTGCGGGGGAGGCAGGAATGGACCATAAAGGGATTGAAAAGCCAGCACCTGATCCCGCCCGCAGCCAGTACCTTGGTAGCAGCGCAGCCGGAATCATTGGGGGAGGACGCCCCAACCAGCAGGATGGAGACATTACGTAAAGCGCCCGGAAAAGGAATCCCAATCTCACGGTTTCGCCCCGGGTAACATCATTGTCATTCAGTCCAGGGAAAAGCCTGATAAAACTTGGCGGCGCTATTTCCGCCTTCAGCCGCTCCGCCTACTCCGTCGCCGCACCCGTCCAGGCAAACGTTTCCTCCACGACCACCTCCGGATGCAGGCTCCGGCGTACCGGACAACCTTGCGCCGCGGCCTCCAGCCGGGCGCGCTGGGGATGGTTTTCATCCAGAGGCACCGTGATGGCTACTTCCAGACGGGCAATCCGCCGGGGTGGATCAGCCGTCATATGCTTGCGCACCCGCGCCGTCATTCCGGTCAAGTCCACCTCCAGCCTGGCGGCCAAAATGCCCATGGTCGTCGCCACGCAGCTCGCCAGCGCGGTTCCCACCAGATCCGTCGGCGAAAACCGCTCGCCCCGCCCCATGTTATCCACCGGGGCATCGGTCTCGATCGGCGATTGCGACGGACCATGCACCGCCACGCAGCGCAGGCCCCCTTCATAACGAATGTTTGCTTCCACCATAGTCCCCCAGTTCTACCTTACCCAATTCAAAGCCGCAACGAGGCAGCGCGGGATTCCTGGGCAGCCCGACTCCAACCTGGTAAATTGATGGCCCGGAAAGCCATTGCTCTTGCAAGGCCAGGACCGCTGATCATGGTCTTGGCTCCCTTGGAACTATGATAATCGTGCCGTCCCTGATGGCATTTTTTGTGGAACATCGGGGGAGTTGATCCTTTGTTTCTTCGTAAAACGTTGAAAATCAAATGGCTCCATAGTTCAACGGATAGAACGGGGGTTTCCTAAACTTCAGATCTGGGTTCGATTCCCGGTGGAGCCACTTTTGGGGCAGGGCTGTCCGGACTGCCGCGAGGCCAGGGCATTGATGCACAGCATGCCCCAGGTGCTCGACGGATCGGTTTTTACCTAACCGCCAATGGCTGTCATATGGCGGCCGGGCAGGTAGGTGGTGCGGAAGTCGTGTTCCTTGGGTTTGCGGGCGACCACGGAGAGGAAAAAGTTTTTGAGCGCTTCGTCATCGCTGCCATCGCGCAGGACCTGGCGGAGGTCGAATTCGAGGTGGCTGCCGAGGCAGGGGCGGAGCTTGCCATCGGAGGTGAGGCGGAGTTTGTTGCAGCTCTCGCAGAAGTGGAGGTTGGTCATGGCTCCGATAAAACCGACAAGCTGGTCGCGGCCGGGGACTTCGTAGTAGCTGGCGGGGCCGTTGGTTTTGTAGCCGGGCCTCGGGATGAGGGGGCCGGTGCGGGCTTCGATGAGACGGCGGGCGGTCGCGGTGGGAAGGAAACTGCTGTCCTCCAGCAATTCGCGGGAAGTGACGGGCATCAGTTCGATGAAGCGGAGCAGACATCCCTGCCGGTGCGCAAAATCGAGCAGGGCAGGGAGCGCATCAGGATCGCTGTGCGCGGCCTTCATGAGCACGCAGTTGAGTTTGATCTGCTCAAAACCGGCGGCGTGACAGGCATCGATGCCAGCGAGGACTTTGTGGTGGAAATCGCGCCCGGTCACGGCGGCGTAGGCGGCGGGGTCGAGGGTATCGAGCGAAATATTGACGGTGCGGACACCGGCCCCGCGGAGATGGGCGGCGGTGGTGCGGCCATCTCCTTGCAGATCGGCCAGCAGGGTGCCGTTGGTGGAGAGTCCGATGTCCTCGATCCCGGGGATGGCCTTCAGCTGGGCGATGAACGGGATGACGTCCCGGCGGGTCAGCGGTTCGCCACCGGTGACGCGGAGCTTGTGGATGCCGAGCGAGGCCCCGGCGCGGACGGTGCGGAGGATTTCCTCATAAGTCAGAAGATCTGCGCGGGGCAGCCAGGTTTGCAGTTCCTCCGGCATGCAATAGTGACAGCGCTCATTGCACCGGTCGGTGATGCTGAGCCGCAGGTAGGAAATTTGATGGCCAAAAGTGTCTTGCACGTTACGCTCAGTTCAGCAGGGTTTTCGGCATGTGCAGCCGGAAATCAAGCGTTGTCCCTTCCTCCCAGCCCTGAAAAATCGTGAAAAAGATCTCCATGAAACTGGTCCAAAGCGCGGTCGCCGGGGTGGCGCTGCTGCTGGCAGCTTGTGCGGCCTCCACTCCGGGGACCCGGGTGGCGCAGGCTCCACAGTTGTTTGAACCTCTTTCCGGGACCCAAAAGCAGGCCGTGATGGAGGGCCGGGTGATCGAAGGCATGACGCCGGATGCGGTCTATCTGGCCTGGGGCAGACCGGACCGGGTGACGCGGGGAAGCGAAAATGGAACCCCGTATGAACTGTGGCGTTATACGGAACTGCAGCCCGTCTACCGTTCCAGCGTGGTGGCCGGAATGGGTTATGGCTACGGCTACGGGCCATACGGCTACGGCGGGCGGCGTTATTACCATCCGGGCTTTGTCGCGGTGGACACCGGACCGGACTATGTGCCCATGACTGCTGCGGTGGTCCGTTTCAGCCGCAACCGGGTCACCGGATGGGAGCGGCTGCGCTGACTGGCGTTGCCTCATTCACTGCCGTCGCTTTTTAATGGGCCGTGAGGGAGGTCGCCCCGGCTTGCTGGGAGTCGGCTATTCAGCGGGGAAGTCCAGGAGGGACGGACCGTTGCTTTTTTGCCCGTCTGGCGATTGTTTTGGGAATGCTGCAGTCTCTTTCCTTGCCCGCTGGTGGCGTGCTCACCTTCAGGGAATATGGCACGCCCGGTGGCCAGCCAGTCTTCTTTTTCCATGGCTGGCCGGGAGAGAGCCAACAGGCATTGCTGATTCACCAAGCCGCCTTGGAACAGGGGGTGAGGTTGATTGCGCCCAACCGGCCCGGCGTGGGCGGGTCCTCGTCACAACCGGACCGCACTCTGTTGGATTGGCCTCCGGCGGTGGCAGCGCTGGCGGATGCCCTGGGGATTGACCGCTTCCGGGTGCTGGGCCTTTCCGGCGGTGGACCCTATGCTCATGCCTGTGCGTGGGCGTTGGGGCGCCGGGTGTCCTCATTTGCTACTGTCTGCGGGGCCTTGCCGGCCGCGCCGGGGCCCGGACGGCGTCATTTATCCCCGGTTTATCAGGGCATGCTGGCAGTGCATGATCATATGCCATGGCTGCTGCAGTCCGCGCTGATTCCTGCCGTGCGCATGGCGAGAATCCCCCCGCCGCGCCCCGTGCTCTGGCTGGGCTTGCGCACCCTGGGCCCGAGCGACCGGGCCGCGCTCTGGCCGAAGCAAAACTTCTCCCAGTTCTACCCGGGGTTCCTCGCCGCGATGCGTTCCGGCATGTCAGGACTATGGGAGGATGGGAAACCCTACTCCAGCCCCTGGCCCTTCGATCCAGCAGAATCCCAGGTGCCCTCCACCATCTGGCATGGAATCCAGGATCGTAATTTTGCCTGTCGCGGAGCCGAGGAATTCGCCTCCCGTCTCCCTCTTGCTGAATTCAGGCAAACCAACGACGGCCACTATTCCATTCTCTCCAATCAAGCCTCGCCCATTCTGGAAAAACTACTCTCCCAAGGCTGATCTGCCAGCCAATCGGAGGCCTTCCGCCACCTCTTCCTGCTCTCCTCTTTCCCATGTCCTTCCCCCGTTCAGCCCACGATGCCACCCTTGGCCTCATCTACTTCGCCCGCATGATCGACAAGATGCGCCTGGTCCGGGCGGATGACTTGCCCGCTGACTATCTTCCCATGATCGGGGAGGGATTTGATGGACGGGTCTGCCGTTTTCTTCAGGTCAATTATGCGGACGTGCGCGACCGGGCTGCCGAGGGTGGGACGGATGAGGAAATTCTTGAATGGTGCTTCCAGCAGGGCCGCCGCCCCAATGCAGAGGAAATCCTGATCTGGAATAAATATGCCTCCAAAACCGGCTGGCGCGATGACGATACCGGGGCCACCGGCCGCCTGGAGCAGAATAAAGCCAATTCGGGCCTGGGGCACCGCACCGATATCCTCACGTTCTTTGACTATTACGATTATGATGAAGGGCGCCGGGTGTAGTCCCGTCACCTTGCCTCAACCAGGGAAAAGAAAACCCGTCAAAGGGCTGGTAGGACTGGCCTCGGCGCTGGGGGTGGGGAGGCCCAATTCGTAAGCGGTGCGGCCTGCTTCGATGGCCTGACGGAAAGCCTGGGCGATCCGGACAGGATCGCGGGAGATGGCCAGGGCAGTATTGATAAGCACGGCGTCGGCGCCCATTTCCATGGCCTCAGCCGCATGGCTGGGAGCCCCCAGACCAGCATCAATGATCACAGGGACGGTGGCTTGTTCGATGATGATTTCGATTTGCCGGCGGGTTTCGATGCCACGGTTGGAGCCGATAGGGGCCCCCAGGGGCATCACGGTGGCGGTGCCGATGTCCTGGAGGCGTTTGGCGAGGACGGGGTCGGCATTGATGTAGGGCAGCACCACAAATCCTTCGCGCACGAGGATTTCGGCGGCTTTGAAGGTTTCGATCGGATCGGGCAGGAGGAACCGCGGATCAGGGTGGATTTCGAGTTTCACCCAGTTGGGTAGGCCGGCGGTGACGGCTAGCCTGGCAAGCCGGACCGCTTCCTCCGCCGTGTTGGCTCCGCTGGTGTTGGGCAGGAGGAGGTATTTTTTGGGATCGATGAACTCGAGGATATTGGCGAAGGGGTCGGCTTTTCCTGACAAGTCAGCGCGGCGGAGGGCCACCGTGACAATTTCGGTGCCGGAGGCCTCCAGGCCATCACGCATGGCTTCAGGAGACGGATACTTGCCCGTGCCGGCGAGGAGCCGGGAGGTGAAGGTGCGGTCGGCGATTCTTAACATGAGGCGAAAGGATTCGGAGCCCGGGTTTTGGAAACAGGGAGCTGAGGGGGGCTCCTGAAACCTCCGGCCTTCCGATTAGACTCCAAGGCGGCGGAAGATGTCCTCCACTGGAAGTTGCAGGCTGATGAGGAAGTCGCCGAACTCGCCGAAGCGGGTAGTGACCTCGTCGAAGCGCATTTCATAGACAATGGCTTTGATGTCGAAGGTGTTATGGGCGAAGAGGGTGACGCCCCACTCGTGTTCATCCAGGCCGGTGGACCCTGTAATCAGCTGGCGGATTTTCCCGGAGTATTTGCGGCCGGTGTTGGCGTGGCCGGCCATGAGGAGTTTCCGCTGATCATGCGGCTGGCCATACCAGTTGTTCACTTCGCCGCGCCGTTTGCTCATAGGATAGAAACACATGACAGGCCAGTCCGGGAGATTCGGATAGAGCCGGTCGGAATGGTATTTGGCCATATGAGCGCGGTAAGTGACGAGTTCCGCCTCCATTTCCGGGGTGCCGGCGGTGAGGGATTTTTCCTTCACCATTTTGGCGGTGTATTCCTCCTCGGTGGTGAAATACTCCGTCCATTCCGTCATGGAAAGATAGCTGTAGACCGGGCTGAGGACATCCGGACCGAGTCCATTAGTCAGCTTTTTCTCAAAGGCGTTGGCCTGCTGGAGATCCGGGGTGAGCAGCATGAAGGCGAGATCAGCCTTGGGGGAAACCACACTGAAGGCCAGCAGTTGGGTCTTATCGGTGGCCCTGATGTCAGCGAGGAGGCGCGCAAATTTCTTTTTGGCATGGGCACGCTCTTCCGGGGAATACTGCTCCCATTGTCCGCGCTCCATGTGATAGTAGAGATGAAGGACGTGCCAGCCTTCGGTGGGGATGACAGCGGGCGGAGCGGCGGGGAGCGGGGTGGGGGCGGAGTTGGACATGATAGGGGGGAAGTGTAGGCTGCAAATCGGGGGGGCCGGGGATGACGGTGGCCAGCGCCGCAGCGGGATCGCCAACCGCAGGAGGTCAGGGATCGACGGTGTTGCGGATGTCAAAAGTCTGCAGGAGGGTCCAACCGGCCTCCTTGGCATTGTAATCACTGCTTTCGCGGACTTCCACCGACCATCGGGGGGAACTGCTGCTGGCGTAGGCCACGAAGCCTGGATGGTCCATGAAACCGAGCGAGCCATAAACGAGGGCGCTGCCAGGACCAGCGACGACCGCGCCGCTGTTGAGAGGGTCAATGCTGCCACCCGAGAGCTTCACCACGCGGACATCGCCGCTGATTTTCCTGTCAGGATCGAAGAAGATGAAGCGCAGAAATCCGGTTTTGCCCGAAGCGGGGTCGCAGGTGAACTGGACCACCGGCAACAAGGCAGGTTGCTGGCGGGAGGGGGTGGGCAGGGTCACGTCCACTGTGCTGACCCGGTCAGCGGGTTGGCGGGAGCGCCATCCTGATTTGATATCAGTAAGGGTCACAATGTTGCCCGTGATGGGCAGATCTGGAAGCGCGCGGGAACTGGCGGACTCGGAAGCGGGCCGGTTGACGTAAAGAATTACCCCGAAAATGACCAGCAAGGTTGTCAGAAGAGCCGCTGCTGTGGCCAGGCCAAAGCGGTCGGGCCGGGCCGGGGCAGAATCCGGTGCCTCCGTCGTTTCGGTCTCACCAAGGCGGGCGCCCACTTCAAATTCCGGTTCCGGTCCGATTTCCTGCGGGGGCGGGGTGTCCCGGACGACCTGCGGCACGACCGGCAGTTCGTCGTCAATTTCAAAAGGATCGTGGGCTCCGGTGTCGTGCAGCGCCGGTGGAGCAGCAGATTCGGCAGGAAGCAGGACCGCTCCCGGAATTTCGGGCGGGGGATCGATGGGAGCCTGGGCTTTCGGATTCGACTCAAATCCTTCGGTTTGTGCTGGAGGGATCGGCTGGGCGGGCAGGGCGCCGAGTCTCGGCCGCGGGGGGAGGTTGGTCCCTTCCGCCGGGTCATCCAACGTCCACTCCTCTGCTGAAGAGGCTGCCGCATCCCCCGCAAAGAGATCTTCCGGGGGGGGCGTCTCCTGGGAGCGGCGCGATGAGGATGATTTGCGGGGTGGTTGTGCCATGCCGGGAAAATTGGGTGCGGGTGCAGAAATTAAGGATAGCCCCACGAATCGTCAAGACGACGGCTCAGGCCGAGGCTTTTATAATCGTGGGGCAGGGTATTCCAAGAGGGAAATAAGGAGGGTGGGAAGCGAAAAAATGGATTGCATGCCCCCAAGTCCTTCCTACTTTGCAAGCTAATTCCCCCAAACTTTTAAAATGGCCGACAGAGACAACAAAAACAGCGAAAACAAGTCCGGAAAATTCTACGTGGATGATCAGTGCATCGATTGCGATCTCTGCCGCGAAACCGCTCCCGCCAATTTCACGAGGCAGGATGATGCGGGTTATTCCTATGTTTTCAAACAACCGGAGACGCCTGAAGAGATAGCTGCCTGCGAAGAGGCCATGCAGGGCTGTCCGGTCGAAGCGATCGGTAACGACGGTGACGAATAGTCCGGTCCCGGCCTGTTCTGATTTTTCCTAAACCGCCCCGGTCCTGAGCGACGGGGCGGTTTTTATTTTGCGTCATGGCTTGGGCGCCGTATCAATGCATCATGGCAGAACCACGAGGCCGACCCCAGGAAACCGCTCAGCAACTGCGGTATCGCAGGATGCGTGCGGAGTGGCGGGGCGTTTATGAAGCGCCGGATCTCAGCCGCTTTGAGCGTAAAGTAGGCGATGTGGTTGAGCAGGTCCTGAAACGGGCGGGCCTGAATGACCGTTTGGCGGAAGAGACGGTGACCCGTGAATGGTCAGCGATTGTCGGTGATTTCCTGGCTGGCCAGTCCAAGCCCACCGGACTGCGTGCTGGGGTGCTGCAAGTGGCCGTTCTCCAACCGGCGGTGCGTTATGATCTGGAGCGGAACCTGAAGCGGGAGATTCTCCAGCGCCTCCAATCCCGGTTTGGTCCGGCGGTGGTGAAGGATTTGCGGTTTGTGCCCGGTTGATCGGCCTGCCTGACAAATCCGGCCAATGGTTCAGCGTTAAGCAGGTTGGCGCGGGTTTCCGGTTTGGTCATCAGAGCGATGACAAAAATGGCGATAGCTTTAAATGAATACAGAATGCTGCCCCACTAAGCTGTTCATCTGCCAGCGAGGCAGCTTTGGGCAAGCAATTCCCCCAATTGCACCACGCCCGCCGTGGTGATGACCAGCTTCTCTTCCTGCGGCGGCAGATTGAAGGCCTTGAGGTGAATGAAGGCAGGGTCTGCGGCGGCGATGGCTGCCAGATTGGCCGTGATGTCCATGGCGTCGAGTCCCTTCCCATCGGGCGGTGGTTGCTGGCTGACATGCCACTTCAGCGATGGAAGCGCCAGGTCCAGACGGCTCTGTGCGACAGTGGATTGCAACCATTTTGCCGCTTCGCTCCGATAGGGTCCAAAGGCCATGTCATTCTCCCCCACATGATACGCGATACCGGCCAGTTCCACTGGATGACCTTTGGCTTGAAGTTCCCGGATGGATTCCCGGATGAACGCGATGAATTGCGGATAGAGGTTCCGGTCTTTGGCGTCCGTTCCCTTTGGAGTCCAATCGTTCATCTGTGAACCGCTGTGCGTGAATTTGGCGATAGCTAAATTTCCGGGAATTTTGCTTTGCAGCGTCCTCCCGAAGCTGAGTTCGGGGCCGAAGGTGCCGCAGGCTCCAGCCGGCCCGAGCGGCTCCCAGCCATTCGAGATTTTGCACCCGCCTCCGAGACTGTATTTGAACGCAATTTTGGCGTTGTCGTCCGCCAGCGTCGCCTGGCCCTGCAGCACTTTGAGTTCCTGCGTAAAAGCCCGTTCGCCTTCCATATTGCGATGTCCGGCGAGGATGAAGAGCTTGACCGGGCTTCCTTTCCCATACGGCCAAACCTTGAGCGGCCGGTCAGTTGCTGGCTTCTTGCCAATCGTTCGCAGATAAGCGTCAGCGTAGTTCACGCCGTGCTGCAGTTGCCCCAGCGTTCCGTAGTGATAATGCAATCCCTCCCCGCCGCCGATCTCCACCGCATTGTGGGAGGTGGGGATGTATTCCGCGAGCGGATCTGTTTCAGTGACGGCCTTTTGCCCTGCCCGGATGGCATACATATTCGCGCGGTTGTCCATGCCCCAAATTGTTTTGGTGCAAAGCTCACCAATATAGAATTTCAGGGCGGGCGTCTTGAGGTCACGACGCCAGCTTGCCAGGAAGTTCTTCAGGTTCCTGCCGTAGTCTGGCCTGAACTTGTCGTCGAACATATCGTTCTCGCCCTGATGCCACATGAAGCCTTCGATCCGGTAGGGAACCTTCTTCCGGTCGAGTTCGGCCAGGGATGATTGAACCAACTGCAATGTCAGGGGGTAGAGCTTGTAGCCACTGGGGTCGTCGGGATTCCAATCCGCTCCCAAAGTCGTGCCACCGGCGGCGCATTTGATGATCGCGATGGGCGCTTTGGTTCCTTGCGAAACCCGCCGGGCAAAGCTGAGTTCCGGCCCGACAACCCCGTCCACAGGCTGCAAGGCGACCCAACCCCTGGCAGTCAACTTTTCCTCACGCCCGATGTTGAAGGAGAACAGGACGTTGTCCTGGGGCTTGTCCAGCCCGGCGAAAGGCGGGAAGCGCTGGATGTCCTCCGCTTTTGAGTCCGAACCGACCATGTTCGACTGGCCTGCGAAGATAAAGACCCGCAGCGTTTTGGTGTCATTGTCAGCCTCCGTGGTTCCGGCACTGCGAAGTGCTGGAGCCAGCATCAGTATGGGCAGGAGCGTGAGGAGGTATTTCATGAAGGAATGGAAGGATTTCACATCCCGAGCTGGTCGAAGAGGAATGCGAAGACATCCGCCTGCTGCGCAATTTTTTCGGTGAGGCCGGTGCCCATTCCATGGCCGGATGATGAGCTGAGGCGGACGAGGATGGGGTTTTGGGAGACGGTGGCGGCTTGGAGGCGGGCGGTCATTCTTCGTGAATGGGCAGGGTTCACGCGACCGTCGGTTTCGCCAGCTAGGAAGAAGACGGCGGGATACCCGGTGCCGTCTTTCACGTTGTGATAGGGCGAGTAGGCGTGCAGCGCGCGGAACTGCGCGGGATCGTTCACGGTGCCGAATTCGGTGACGTTGAACGCGCCGTTCGGATCGAGTTCGACGCGGAGCATGTCGTAGAGACCGACGTGGGCGACGACGGCGCGGGCAAGGGTGGGATGTTGCGTGAGGAATGCGCCCATGAGCAGGCCGCCGTTGCTGCCGCCTTCGACCGCGAGTTTTCCTGACCGGGTGTAGCCGCGTCCGATCAGGTGTTGCGCGCACGCCGCGAAGTCGTCGAACACATTTTGCTTCCTGGTCAGGTTGCCCGCAAGGTGCCACTCTTCGCCAAATTCGCCGCCGCCGCGGATGTTGGCGACAACATAGATTCCGCCGCGGTCAAACCACAGGCGATTCTCGAAATCGAAGGACGGCCTCATGCTATGGCCGTAGCCGCCGTAGGCGTAGAGCAGCGCGGGGTTGTTGCCATCCAGCTTCGTGCCTTTGCGTTGAAGGATGTTCACCGGGACGCGTGTGCCGTCCTTGCTTACGGCATATTCCCGCACGGCCTCGATGTCGCTGAAGTCCACGGGCGAGGTGTTAAAGAGCGCGGACTTTTTCATCGCGCCGTTCGCCGGGTCGTAGGTCATCCAGGCGGAGGGTGCGATGAAGCTCGTCTGGCGGAACACGATACGGTCGCCCAAATCAATGAGCCCGCCGACGCCCGACGCTTCCGGCAAGGGCAGGATGCGTTCGTCTTTTCCATCAAGCGTGAACCGCCGCACGCGCGCCGGCCCGCCGAGGAGATCGTTCACAAAAAGGAACTTCGAGGTGGGCGTGAGGCCTTCGATGACGGCATCGCTTCCGGGCACGATTGTCTCCGCATCGCCCAGCATGCCGGTCGCAGAAATTCGAAGCACTTTTCCACGCGGCGCGTCCTTCACCGAGCGGAGATACAGCGCCTCGCCATCGTGGCTGAACACCACTGCTTTCACGCCGTCTTCGTGTCGCGTGAGTTGCCGCCAGGCCGCGCCATCCTTCGTCGCCCTGACGTAATGGGCAAACTCCCCCCCGTCGCCATTCGCCACATTGGCGAGCAGCCAGCGCCCGTCGTGGGAAGTCTCCAGCTCGATCTCCGCGATGCGAGGAAAGTCACGTCCGATCGAATATTCATCCGCCGAGGCGGGCGTGCCCAGTTTGTGAAAATAGACCTGTTGGTAGAAGTTCAAGTCCGCCTCCGGCTTCTCGCCCTTGTGCGGATAGCGGGTGTAAAAAGCGCCGCTGCCATCGGGCGTCCAAGCCGCGCTGCCGCCGCCCGTCGGATATTGTACGCGGGCGATCCGATCCGGCAGATGCTCGCCGGTCTCCGTGCGATAGAAATGGAGCGTCCCCTCCTCGCTGCCATTCTCGGAGAGGCACACGGCAATGAGCTTCCCATCGGGCGACGGCACAAACCAGTCCATCGAGACTTGTCCCTTCGGCTCCAGCTCATTCGGGTCGAGCACGACTTTTTCTGACGCTGCATCATCCGGCGACGCCAGGGTGACGAGCAAACGTTGCTGTTTGGGTGGTTGGAATTTCAGTGCAAAAATCCGCCCGGGGCGCGCGACAATTCCGCTGTGCGAGGGTGTGTCCTTGGCGTAGAGCGCCGTGAGCTTTGCTTCGATGTCCGCGCGCCCGGGCCGGGCATTGAACCACGCCCGCGAGTGTCCGTTCTGCGCCTCCGTCCACGCTTTCACCGCAGGAGAGCCCGTCTCCTCCAGCCAGCGGTATTCGTCCACGATGCGTACGCCGTGATATTCGTCGGTAACAGGCTTTTTTTCGGTAAGGGGAGCGGCGGAGACGGCGGATATTGCCATGATGATGGTGAGGCAGGCGAGTGATTTCATGTTAAAAGCAGGGGGCTCATTTGAGCTGGTGAATAGTGCCGTGCAGCACGCGGTCGCCGATTTTCAACTCGTAGCAATGAGTCGGTGCGAGGTCGGGGATTTCAATGGTCAACGTGCGTTGGTCGGCGCTGGTTTTCACCGCGCGGATGGACAGTTCACGTTCGTCGTGGTGCTGGGAGCCGTAGTTTTTTGTTCGTTTGAGCGACCAGACTTTCATCGAACACTCTGGGGTCACCATGGGATCGCTGAAGGTCACGGTGAGCGCGCCCTTTGTGGTGTGGACGGCCACAGGCATTTGCGCGGGTTTTTCCGTGCGTCGGATGCGGTGAAAGCCGCCGGGCGCGGTGGCATTTCCAGCCCACGCAAACATGCCGCAGGTGTAGAGTGCCCCATCGGCGGCGAAGCGTCCGCGCATGATGCCCGTGGCGAAGGCGGGCATCGGCAACTCGCACACCGCACCCTGCCACACGCCGCCGACCTCCTCGTTCGGCACGATGAAGGCGCGGCCTGTGCCATAGCTGAGATTCAGCAGGCTGCCGCCGAGCGTGCCCCATGCGTTTTTGGGGACGGTGATAAGTTCAGCGGGGCTGCGGTCTTTGTCGTTGGTCACCCAGACCATCGGCGGTTCCATCGCGGAATCGGCGGAATCGGTGACGCTCGTATAGCCGAACATGTTGCCGTAAAAGCCGCCGGGCTTGACGCGGTTGATGCGGTTCTTCGGCGTCCAGAAGCCTTCCTGGTCGGTGACGAAAAAGGTGCCGTCGTCATTCACGCACACGCCATTCGCAGCGCGGAAACCCGTTGCCAGGATGTCGGTGCGCGAGCCGTCGGCGCTCACACGTAGCAGCGTGCCGTGGTGTGGCACAACACTGTCGAGCGCATGGCGGCCGGACTTGGCGTAGTAGAAATTGCCCGCAGCGTCCGTCTGCAAGCCCATCGCGAATTCGTGGAAGTGCTCGGTGACTTGCGCGTCGTCGTTGAAGCACTCGATGAAGTCCGTCCCGCCGTCGCCGTTGAGGTCGCGCAGGCGCACGAGCTGGTCGCGGCAGGTGATGAAGAGGTCGTCGCCGCGGAACTTCACCCCGAGCGGCTGGAAGAGTCCGGTGGCGATGCGCTTCCACGTCAGCTTTGCGGGCTCTTTGTCCATCACGCCGTCCACGCGCCACACATCACCATTCCATGTCGCGATGATAGCCGCTTTTCCATCCGGCGTGAAATCAAAGCCGCCAGGGCGCAGCCAGCTTTGCCACGGATTTTCGACGGGCAGCGGGAAATTATCCGCGATGAACGCGCCGTCACTGCTCCCCGCCTCCGAGGTCGTCGTGACTTCCTGCGTCCACTGCGACGGCCCCCCAAGGGTGAGTGGCGTGAGGTCGAGCGCGGTGGTATTGTTCTTCGCCAGCGCGTCGAGCGATGGCGCATCCACGCGCGAGATAAAGAGGCGCGTCTTCGCGCCGCCGGGCAGCGAGGCGATCCAAAAACCAGCGTCATTTTTCAAAGTGCCGTCGCCGGTGAGCGCAACATTCACCGTATCCGGCGCGATGCGGAGCAGCAGCGGTTTCGGGGAGGCCGCGACATTCAGCGAGCGCGTGAAAACGGGCGTCGCACCGTAGTCGATCCAGCCAGGTGATTCCAGCACACGCACGCCGCCGATGTTCGCGGCGATGACGGCGTGGCGGCCTTGCAGATACATCCCCTCAAAGCGCGCCCACGTTCGCGGCAGCGGGCCGTAGCGTTTGCCGTCTTTGCCGATGACGCGCGCATCATCGCCCCATTTTCCCTCCGGCGACGCCCAGCCGGGGCCTACGGGATTGATAAAATGCCGCTCGCCCGTCAGCCCCGTGTGCGTGCCGTGACTGCCATCGAAGGCAATGCCTTTCCAGTCCACAAAATCTCCTGTCGTGGCGGTGGCCACGCGCATCGTGTCGTGGTCGTAAATCATCCACGCGCGTCCCTTGCTCACGCCGCCGGGGCCATCGTCGAGTCGCACCGCGATTCCCTTTTGCGCGATGTTTCCGGGTGCGATTTCATACGTCCAGAACAGGGCCGGGCCGAAATCCATCCGCTGGTAGGGCGGCAGCGAGGTGTCCGCCTTTTCCGCTTCGGCACGCGCCAGCGCCTTCGGAAGGGAAGACAAATACGCAGGCGTGATTTCGGTGAGCTGCGACCTGTTGTGCGGACGCAGGAATGTCTCCCGGATGTATTGGATGACCGCGTATTTTTGTGCTGTCGTGTATTGCGGCTGCGGTACCATCTGGCCGAAGCCCTTCGTCATCGTGGCAAACATCGAATACGGGTCTGCGCCGTTTTTGAACGGCCCTTCCGTGAAACGCAGCGCCGTCGGCAGCGAGCCGGGCTGCTCCTTCGTGCCGTGGCAGACGACGCACAGCGTTTGGTAAATCTCCGCGCCCTCCGCTAGCGTCCGGTCGTTCCAGCCGCCCACGATGTCCGCATGGTCGCTGCGCTCCAAAGCCTGTACCCAGCCGGTGCCACTCTCGATGACGGGCTTGCCCCCCACCTTGGGCTGGTGCGCGAAGTCCGGCGTGTTCGCCCCCGCGCCATCGTTTTTGAAAGGCAGCACGACCTCCGTATCAGGCAGCGCGCGCTGCCACACGCGCACGGCGCGGATGGTTCCCTTGGTGAAATCGCCCGCGAAATCCGGCGCGGCGCGTCCCACTTTGAAGACGTGCCCTTTCGCATCCGGCTTCGTGAATGCTGCTTTCTCCGCGATGACTTTCCCATCGAGCCACAGCCGCGCCGCGCCCTCGCGCACGCTGAGTACGGCGGTGTGCGGTTTGCCGTCGTGCACCTTCGGCCCGCCCGTGAGGGCGCCGAGCCAGCCGATGTCGTACACGAGCCGCCCGCCGCGGATGAACAGCGCCTTCGCGCCCGCCGACCACTTGCCCGCTGGCGCGCAGATTGAGAACAACGTGCCATCGCCGCCGGACTCAAAAGACACCATCGCCGTGAAGTCACTGCCGAGATCCAGTTTGGCATCGGGGAAATCTTTCGCGCTGGTTCCCGCCAGCGTGGGAACGTCCTCCGGACCACGCACCAGTTTCCCGCCCGACCACACCCGCAGCACGGGCGCGCCATCCGCCGGATGCTCCAGCGCGATGTCATGCGGGCCATTCGCATCCAGCGCGATGTCATGCGGGCCATTCGCATCAAGCGCGACTGTCAAATCATCGCTGAGCCGGACGCGTGCCGCGCCTTCGAGATGGAGCCGGAAGTTCAGTGGCCACTCAGGTGCATCAAGCGACAGGGCATCACGGGGCGGGGCGGCTTGAGCGGTTAAGGGATGGCCGCAGCAGCACGCAAAAAGCGCTAAGAACAGGATCTGGAAGGGTTTCATGGGAGGTTCGTGATGATGGCAATCCTGACGTGGTAATCGTCGATTACGTTGTGTTACGGCAACGGACCCAGGCTCAGCCAACCGGGAGCATGGCGGTCCTGCCCGGTATTGGCGAAGCGCAGCGGCTTGCCGTTTGGCAACGGATTGATGACGCGGAGGGCGAGGGTGAGTTCTGCGGTGGGCTGCTTTGGCATCGTCAAGGTGGCGCTCCATTCACGCGGGGCATCGCCGGGCAGCAGGCCAGTGATTTTCCAATCCACCGGCCAGCGCTGCACGGTTTGGCCCTCCGCATCCAGTGTAGCGAGTTCGATGCCCCAGTCCCGGTAAAAGGGGGCCACACCTTGATTGATCACGCTCACGCTGATCTTCACGCGCTGGTCCTCGCGGGTGATCGTGGCAGTGGGGACATGGAAATCATAGCCCATGCGGCGGACCTGCTCTGTAGCGCGGCGAAAACGCTCTGGTGCCGCTCTCTTTTCAAATAGACCGCTCTCCATGAGCCAGGTGACATGCGTTTGCTCCACGCAGGTCGCGAAGTCCTGGGCCTGCGCGTGCTCTGGTTTGGCATCATGCACCTGGCCCCAGATCTCAGGCCGCACCTCGCCACCGATGGGTTGCGTGCGCCATTTGTTCAAAGCGCTGTTTCCCGCGGCTTTCAGGGTCGCCATATAGAACCAACGGTCGCTCTCCTTGCCCGAGTCGAGGGTGCCCCAGGCGAAGGAATCATCATGATAGCCAAAGGGCAGCTCCGCATTCGCGGCAAAACCGCGGTGAGCCTCCCCCGCCGGATAGCGCAGCAGTACCGGGGTGCTTTTCAGTGCCCGTTCATAGGCAGCGAGCACGCGCTGCTGGGTCTTTACCGGGGCAAATAAATCCTCCCGCGGCCAGGTGTGCCACTCGCCCCAGGAGCCGAGCAGCCCAGCGGTAATGTAGGCGATGCGCGGATCGCCATCGTAGCGCTGGCCGAGTGCGAGGATGAAGCTCTCCAGCGCCTGCACCAGCCGCTCGTCTGCATAGTCAGGGCTGTAGCAGGCATCGGCGGGTGGTTTTTCGGAGTCGTTCTTCCAACGCGTGACTTTCACCCCCTGATCGATGAGAAACTCCGGCAGGCCGGACTCCTTTCCCGGATACTCCACCCACACGCGGAAGATGGCCTGATTCCCCCGCGAGGCGATACCGCCGAGCAGCGCCTCCATGGGTTGCCAATCAAAAACCGACGCGTTCTTCATCAGGTCCGACAGCCGCAGATATCCAAACTCCATGCTGTGGGGAAAAGTCTCTCCGGCCATGCCTGAGTAAGGCACGAGTCCCTTGAGCGGATTATCCGCCGGCGAAGGAGCGGGCATCAACTGCTCCGCGCCGGCTTCCAGGACCCCCGCAGCAGCGAGGGCCAAAAACCAGATAAACCTGAATGAATAAAGAATACCGCCCATGTTTTTAGTCTCTCCTGGTTTGGTCATTCCGGATTTTTATTTTGGGGCTGCTGCTTGCTCAAGTTCTGCCTCGCGGCGAGGAGCACGGAGCCTCAGGCTACACCTGGCAGGAGGTCGGGTTTCATGCTATTGTTTGAGGCGGATGAGTTCCGGACGGTCCGTCGAGGCTTCGATGTTGCGGATGGTCTCGCGGACGCACTTGGCCTTCATGGCCATCAGTTCCGCAGGGAAGTCCTTTTCGTCTTTTTCAAAGTAGTGGGCGATCTTTGTCAGTTCCGGAATGGCCGGCTTTGCGTGGGTTCCGTAGCTGAGCAGGATTTTCATCAATTCAGGGGTCCGCTCCTGGCTGGCCCATGGATTCTGATCGCGCGTGTATTTCACGCAGGCGCTGATTCCTTCCTCAATTCCGTGTTTCGCCAATAGCTGGAGCCCCTCCACACGGATGGAGTCGGCAAACATTTCCCCGCTGGGGGCGGCCTCGATGACCGCCTGATAAATGGCGGGCAACAAGGGTTTGATGTTCTCCGGGGATAGATTCCGATAGACGGAGCCAATGCTGCCCCGCGCGCGGCCATCCTGATTCCTGAGTCCGGCCCTCACCGCTTTGTAAAGAGCATCCAGATCCACGCCATCCAGCGAGCGGCTGAGCATCCCGCCATGGCCATCGAAAAGGGCGAAGGAAAGATAACGTTGCTGCATCCCGCGGGGATCGTTCGCCGGATCGCTTCGAGCCAACAGTTCGAGGAGTTCAGGCACCGCCGGCATCGCTGGGGAGCCGATGCTGGCCAAGGCCTCCGCCGCTTTGATGCGCAACCACAGGTCTTTTGCCCCCAGCAGTTGGCGCAGTGCTGACACCGCCGAGGCACCCCGTCCGTGAAGCGCAATCAGAGCCTGGCAGGCACCATATTGGGATTCGAGGCTGGAAGCATCGAGCATCCGGAGCAGAGGTGGAATGGGAGCATCCTTGCGGCGGGCCAGCGCCAATGCGGAGCGCTCGCGGACCACCGGAGACCAACTGCCCAGGCGTTCCATGAGCTGGTCTGTGCTCAATCGGTCATAGCCGCTGTGGCGGTCCTTGTTGCTCCAGCCGTTCCCATCGAGAATGAGGGAATGCGCCGCGGCGGCGTCAAGCAGCGGGACTGCCCCTTTCCGCTTTCCGGTCAGATAGATTTTTTTGAGCGGCATCGCGCAGGCCAGCAGGTAGCCGCCCGTGCAGTCCCAGCCCTCATAGCTGTCATTCCCGGTTTCCGGCGGACCCTGATGAAGGAAGGAGCCGTCCCACTGCCGCGCGAGGTCGGAATACCAGCCGCCAAACTCCTGCATCCAAGCGCCCGTGGCATGGGGGCCGGACAGAGCAACGCCCGGCATGGACCAGAGCATGTTGAAGAAGTTGCCGGTGTGCCCGCAGTCGCGCTCCGGTCCGTGGGAGGCGATGCTCATGCGTGAAAAGAACTCCGCGCCCTGCGCTTCACCCAGCAGATTGAAGAGGACCGCTGCCATCCCGCACTTGCCATTGTCCTCGTGGCTTTCGATCCACGGGTGATGATCGCCATAGGGGATCGCGCCTTTGCCGATGTAAAAGCGCAGCAGCTTTGCGCTGCGTTCGATCGCAACATCCACCGCGGGGTCCTGCACGCCCGCCGCCCGGGCCATCACCAGTGAAATTGTCAGGGGAAGCCCTGGAGAGTTCATCATCCCGTAGCCGCCGAGTCGTCCCCCCGGCAACGCGAAGCCATGGCCCCACGAGCCGACCGCACTCTGGCCCTTGGCGGCATCGAGCGCGAGCCGCCTGAGCCCGGGCATCACCGACTGGTCGTTGGTGGCCAGCACATACTCGGAGAGGAGCATCATGACGTAGCCATAACGCCACGTCTGCATGCTGGCGGCGGAGAAGTCCGCCGCCCACTGGGCTTCCCTTTTGACCAGCGGCAGATGTCCGGCATCTCCGCCGGCCAGCAGCGCGAGCGCATTGAGGGAACGCGTGATAGGATCCTGGTAGGGACGATCCGTGTATGATGGGTCAGCCATGCGGAGCGCGAGTGTCCTGCAACCTTGCTCCAGAATACGCTGCGATTTTGGGCAGTCGAAGGGTGCGGTGGCGCTGTAGCTGCCGAGCACGGGCAGTTTCACTACAACCTCCTCCGATTGGCCAGTCCGCCAGCGGGTCAGGGTCAGTTTTCCGCCGCCCGTCCCGGATTCGGCGCTGGTGATTGCTTTGCCGAACTCGGTGCGCGGGTCGTAGGAAAACGGCTTGCCGCCGACCCCGAGAATGACGTCCCCGACGAGGAAGATGCCATCCGCGGGTGAGCCTTTTTCCAACTTGGTAATGGAAATCTGGCGGGCATCGGAAGTCACCAGCTGGTCGCAAAAGATCCAGCCCCGAAGCCCCGTGGGGCCGAGGTTCCAGTCATGCTTTGCCCCTGCGGGAATGGTGCCGCCTCTGGTAAAGTCTGGTATTGTTATGAGCCGGACCCCGGCAGCAGCCATCGCCGGAACGGGCGCGACGGGGATGGCGGCGAGAACGAGCGCGAGGAGTGGGATTTTCATCAGCTGCATGTTGGACGGTCCGGCCTTTTTCGTGAGAGAAATGTCACTGATTTTTAATAACGAAGGCAGGCCGGGAGAGGACGCCTTTGGAGAGTTCGCCGTAGTGGTCGGAGCGCCAAAAATTCTTGAGATCGGCGGCGGTGATGAGTTGGAGGCCGGGCGTGGCGACGGCGGGATTGCAGAGGACGTAGAGGTCCTGCTCCGCGATGTAACCACAAACGTTGAGCGTGTGGCCGGCATTGCCGCCGGGGTATTCCGGGCCGATGTATTTGAAATCCACGATCACGGGCCGGCCGGCATCCAGTTCCCTTTCCAGCATGGCGGTGGCCTGGTCAAAGCCCGCATCGTCCGGCGTGAAGGTGATGAGTTGCCACTTCTGACCGATTTTTTCCGAGGTATCCAGGAGGTGGCCCCAGTCGGTGCCGGTGCCAAGCGGCGAGGGGCAGAGCTTTTTGAAATCCCATCCGCCCAGCGTGTGTCCCTGAAAGCGGGCGAAGGTGGCGCAGGCGGTGGAGCCGCAGTTGTTGTAGCCCTGATGGATGTGCGGCATCTGGACGAAGGCAAACTTGCCAGGTTCGCTTTTGCGCTGCCGGTATTCCATCAGCAGCAAAAGGTCGGCCCCCTGCTGGGCGGAGGCGCTGGCGGAAGGTTGGGCAGGATGCCCGGTCGGGCCGGTGGGCAGGAGTTTCGAGACTTTCGTCCAGTTCGCTTTCGCGGCATCGAGGTCCCCTGCCTGAAACTGCATCTCACCCAGCACCACGAGGCCTGAGGGGTCGTTCAACTCCGCCGCCCGCTCCGCCAGCCGGCGCGCCTCTGCCGCATCCGGCGCGACGCCTTCGCCGGAGAGCAGGGCCATCGCCGCCGTGGAAGCCGCCAGCCCGTGGCCTTTCGCTGCCGCTTTTTTCCACCAATCGAGCGCTTTGGGGATGTCCTGCTCCGTGCCTTGCGCTCCGAAATAACATTGACCGAGATTGAAAGCCGCCTGAGCTGATTCCGGTGCCGCCGTCTTGAAATACCCGAAGGCAATTTCGGGACTGCGCTTCACCACTGCACCGCGCAGGTAGGCAAAGCCGACAAAATCCATCGCATCGGCGTGGCCACGGTCCGCCGCCCGGTGCGCCCACTGGAGGGCCTGCACCTCGTTTTTCGCCGTGCCCTTTCCATCGCGGTAGCGATAGGCCAAATCCAGCTGGGCCGTAACATCGCCGCTCCCGGCCCGGGCGGTAAGGGCTTGCAAACCGGGCGTGTCCGCGGCGGGCAAAATGAGCGCGGTCATGAGTGTGGCGGCGAGCGTGAGGTGGATGGATTTCATCGTGGTGGCGATCTACTCAACGATGAGGACGGGCTTTCCGAGCACATCCATTTTCGGCGTGATCCCGAGGCCCGGCGCGTGGCTGGCGGCCATGAATCCGTCCACCCGCTGCGGAGCACCCTCCGCCGTCGAGACGGTCACGTAGCTGTTGAAGTCCGTGCTGGTGAAACGGAATTCCTCCGGGGTGCTGTGCGCTAGGTGAGCGATGGCGGCGGTGGTAATGTCGCCGCCCCAGGAATCCTCCAGCGTCATCGCAATGCCCATGCTCACACACAGATCGCGGGCCTGTTTGATTTTTGTCAGGCCACCCAGTTTGCTGATTTTCAAATTCACGACGTCCATGGCAAGGTCGGATTTGGCACGCAGCAGCATCTCAAGTCCGTCAATGTTTTCATCCAGCACGAATGGATGCGGGCATTGCCGGCGCACCGCGAGGCACTCCTCATACGTGAGGCAAGGCTGCTCGATATAAACGTCCACATCACGCACCGCCTTGGCCACGCGCACCGCTTCGTGCTGCACCCAGCCGGTGTTGGCATCCGCCACCAGCCGGTCGCCAGGCTGGAGCTTTCCGGCGACCGCGAAAATGCGTTGGATGTCCACATCAGGATCACCTCCGACCTTCAACTGAAACCGGGTGTAGCCCTCCGCACGATAGCCTGCCACCTTCGCGGCCATTTCCGCTGGCGACTCCTGCGAGATGGCGCGGTAGAGCCGGACACTATCACCAAACCGTCCTCCCATCAGCACACAAACCGGCAGTCCCGCCGCCTGACCGAGGATGTCCCAGCAGGCAATATCGATGCCTGATTTCACATACGGGTGTCCTTTGAGGGCCGCATCCATGCGGTGATTCAGTTTGGACAGCTCACGGGGATCCAGCCCGAGCAAGTGCGGACCAAGTTCGCGCAGGCCGGCGCGCACTCCTGCCGCATAGGCTGGCAGATAGAACGGACCGAGCGGACACACTTCGCCGTAGCCCACGAGGCCCGTATCCGTTTCCACCGCGACAATTGTGCTGTCGAAGACGGTCACGGATTTGCCGCCGGACCATTTGTAGGTGGTCTCATGGAGCGGGAGTTCGACGCGATAAGCCAGGATGCGGGAAATTTTCATGTCAAAGCTTGGCGGGGTGGGAATCCGTGCAAATACTACCCGGCCGCTCACGCTCCGTCTTGGCGGGGAAATGGCACCCGCGCATGAAATTCAGCACAACTGCCACCATCCGCTCCCTCGCCTGCCACCCGGCAGGAGGTGTGGACATGTGCTTGCTGGAGCAGCTCTTCGACCACACGCCGGACACCGCTTTCTTCATCAAAGATGCGGCTGGTTGCTATCTGGCAGTGAACCAATCGCTGCTGGAACGCCACGGACTGCGGGACAAATCCCAAATGCTCGGCCGCAGGCCTTGCGATATCTGTCCGGGCGATTTCGGGCGGATCCCCGCCGAGCAGGATGCCTACGTGCTGCGCACCGGCCGCCCCATTATTGAGCGTCTCGAACTCCAGTGGTATTTGCCGCACAAACCGGTCTGGTGCCTCACCACCAAGCTTCCCATGCACGGGGCCACCGGTGCGGTGACCGGCATTATCGGCATTTCCAAGGACGTGAGCGCGCGGGTTCCCCCACAGGACATTCCCCCAGGCGTCGCCGCTGCCCTCGCCCGGCTCGAGACCGCCTATGCCGAGCCGCTCACTCCTCCTGGACTCGCCAGGATCGCGAATCTTTCGTCCACGCGGTTTGCCCGTATCATCAAGCGCATCTTCGGCATGACCCCTATCCAACTCATCGCCAAAACGCGTATTGCCGCCGCCTCACTTCTTTTGCGGGGGACCGACCGTTCCATCTCCGAGATCGCGGTGGAATGCGGGTTCTACGACCACAGCGCCTTTACCCGCGCCTTCCGCGCCTTGGTTGGTGTGACCCCTACGCAATTCCGTTCCGATTAAGCGGTGTCTTCGCAAATCACTGGCGGAGCAAAACATCCAGCAGCGCGGCGAAAGTGATGAAGGCGGCGAAGGATGAGGCGGTTTTGTCCGATCTGAGAGCGATGCGTTTGTGGGCTTTGAGGCGCTGGAAGAGATTCTCCACATGGTGCCTCTGCCGGTAAATGTCCGTATCGAAAGGCTCGGGCTGATCCTGCAGTTTGGTGAAACCCCGGCGTGGAATGGTGCTGCCGGTGGCTCCCTGCTCATGGAGGGCCTTGCGGAAGGACAGACTGTCGAACCCCTTGTCCCCCACAAAATGGATGCCTTGGAAAGCCTCCATCATCCGCCGCGCCGCCGTCTGGTCATGAAGATTGCCTGAGGTCAGGACGAAGGCGCAGAGGTGGCCCGCCTCATCCACCGCTGCCAGCAGCTTGGTGGTCATGCCGCCGCGGGACAGGCCGATGGCCTCCTGCTCCCGGAGCCTTTTGGCTCCTTGGAGGCCGTGCTGGTGGAGCTTGAGATAACTGCCGTCCACATGCCGCAAGGTGCCCTTGGCCTGCTTGCCCAGCCATGCCAGCACGATATTCCAGACGCCGCAGCGGCACCAGCGGCGGAACTGGGAATAGACCGTGCTCCATGGTCCGAAGCGCGGGGGAAGGTCGCGCCACGGGTCCCCGGTGCGCAGGATATGGAAGAAAGCCTCCAGATGGAGCACCACCACCCGGGGCCGTCGTCCGCGTCGTCCCGCCCAACTTTTCAGCAACAAAGCATGAATGAAGAAGCCCTGTCACGCAGGGCCACTTCCAGACTACGGGTCAATCTGTTGAACATAGTGACGGGGATACGCCCCCATCCCGGAAACCTGTCAGGAATTTGCCTGATTTGCGAAGACACCGCTTAGATCTTATCCCGTTCAATGGCTCAACATGGGCATGACGATGATCCGGGTGAGGTTGATGCCATCGAGGAAAGGAGGAGGCAACTCCGGGAAGTCTGGCCCCCCTTGCCGCTCCCTTGGAATTGCGGGCCTTGTCCAACCAGCAAAAAGCCGGACTCCTGGGAAGGGAGTCCGGCTTGGGATGGAATCGGGAGGTCGCTCCGATCAAGCGGCGAAACGGGCGGCGACGGCGTCCCAGTCCACCAGGTTCCAGAACGCCGCAATGTATTCGGGGCGGCGGTTTTGGTAGTGGAGATAGTAGGCGTGTTCCCAGACGTCGAGGCCGAGCAGGGGTTTGGCGCCTTCCATGACGGGGCTGTCCTGGTTGGCGGTGCTGCTGATGGCGAGTTTGCCGTCCTTCAGGCTGAGCCAGGCCCAGCCGCTCCCAAAACGGGTCGTGGCGGCTTTGGTGAAGGCTTCCTTGAAGGCATCGAAGCTGCCAAAGGCGGCCGCGATGGCGTCGGCCAAAGCACCGGTCGGGGCACCACCTTTGCCGGGGCCGATGATGGTCCAGAAGAGGCTGTGATTGGCATGACCGCCGCCATTGTTGCGCACCACGGTGCGGATGGATTCGGGGACGGCATCAAGGTTGGCAATAAGCTCGTCGATGGACTTCGCTTCGAGTTCGGCGTGGCCAGCGAGGGCATTGTTGAGATTGGTGATGTAGGCCTGGTGGTGTTTGCCGTGATGGATTTCCATGGTCCGGGCATCGATGTGCGGCTCCAGGGCATTCAGGGCATAGGGCAGGGCAGGAAGAGTGTGTGGCATAATAGCTGGAAGGGTTGGGGGTGGAGGACGGGACAGGATTCCCGCCGCTCTACGGAAGCGGCACCCGGGCCGGATGCAACTCACGATTTTTTCACGGGATCAGAAGGCGGGCATCGCCGTGAGGTTGCCGGGACGGTAGTCGGAAGGGATGTCGAGCGCAGGATTCTGCACGCTGACCAGCTGCCAGCTCCAAGGCCGCCATGCCTCACGTTTCCAGATGAAGCGGGTCATTTCCTGCAATTCCAAGGCCTTCTCGGAAATCATGCCGGCCGCGGGGCTTCCGTTGGATTGGACCCGCAGGCTGGTATCGACCACGCCATTCCCGGAATCGATGGCCGGGTTGACCATGGTGACTTCCAGAATGGGACTGAGGGTGCGCAGGTCCTTGAGAATCCCGGGCCAGTCCCCGGCCGTGAAGTTCCATTGGTCGGTGTAATCCGGATGGATCAGTTTGCCGCAGGCGGCCGCATCCTTTTGGGAGATGGCCCGGAGCAGGCGGGCCTGGGCCGATTTCAATTGTGCCCCCGGATTCAGAAAATGCCACGCGGTGAACATCAACAGCGGGATCAGGGCGAGGAGGAAAAAGTGGCGTCGGGTCATGGGAGGGAAGAGGGTGGCGGCGATGCAGGACCATCGGTGCCCTTGGGGGAATTCACACGGCAAATCCTGACGGTGGGGGGAAACCCGGTTGACGCCAGGGACGCCGGACGCTTAAGAAAAAAGATGCCTGCCATGCCCGACCGACTCCCTGCCGAACGCTACCGTCCCTGCGTGGCGGCGTTGCTGCAGAATGCTGCCGGGATGATCCTGATCTGCGAGCGGCGCGACTTCGCGGAGAGCTGGCAGTTTCCCCAGGGCGGGATCGATGCCGGGGAATCGCCGCGCGAGGCCCTGGTGCGGGAATTGATGGAGGAAACCTCGTTGCCGGTGGGAGCCTACGAAATCAAAACCGAACGGGCCGGTTATCGTTATCACTTTCCGGAGCGGCATCGGAAACGGGGAAAATTTGTGGGGCAGGAGCAGGTGTATTTCCTGTGCCGCTTTCTTGGGCCGGAGTCCCTGCTGAATTTGGAAACCGCCCATCCCGAATTCCGCCGGTGGAAGTGGATTCTCCCGCACGAGTTTGATCTGCGCTGGCTCCCGGAATTCAAGCGGGGCGTCTATCAGAAAGTCCTGCGCGACTTTTTTGAAGTGGAATTGCCCTGAGTCCGTGGGGAGTGGGTCTTTCCCCTGCGGCATTCATTCCCCCAATAAATCGGGACGGAGCGCCTTGGTGCGGGCGAAGCTTTGTTCCGCCTTCCAGGCATTGATTTTGGCATGATGGCCCCCCAGCAGGATCTCCGGCACCTTCATGCCGCGGAACTCCGGAGGCCGGGTATAACAGGGTGCTTCCAGCATTCCGGTGGCGGCGCTGAAGGACTCTTCGGCAGGCGAGCGCTCATCGCCCAGCACTCCGGGCAGGAGACGGACCACGGCATCGGTCAAGATGTTGGCAGCGATCGCCCCATTAGTCAGGATGTAGTCGCCCAGGGAAATTTCATCATCCACCAGCGCTTCCACCACGCGGTGGTCGATGCCCTCGTAGTGGCCGCAGAGAATGATCAGATGGGGACAGGCGGTGAACGATTCCACGATGCGCTGGTCAAGACGGCGGCCCTGCGGGGTCATGAGGACGACGCGGCAGTCCGGGGTGCGCAGCGCTTCCACCGCGGCGAAAAGCGGAGCGCAGGACATCACCATGCCCTGGCCTCCGCCAAAGGGCGTGTCGTCCACCCGGCGGTGTTTGTCCGTGCTCCATTGACGCAAGTCATGCACGCCGAGTTCCCACAGGCCGCGGGTCTGGGCTTTGCCCAGAATGCTTTCGCCCAGGGGCACGCGGCACATCTCGGGAAACAGGGTGACAATATCGATTTTCATCAGAGGAAGCGGACGGGACGGAAAGGGGGTGAGCCGGTGGCATGGGTCAGGGCAGGGCGGCCGGAACCGCGGGCGTGCCCTGCACCATTTTCATCAAGCGGTTCAGGCTGGGCGTGCGGTCGGCCTGGAAGTTGCGCATGGCGACATGGGTTTCCGGCTCTGAGGGATTCACCTGGATTCCCCAGAGGGGACGGATTTCGGTGGGCAGGCTGGAATAACGTAAATCGCCCAGAACCAGGGGATCGGAATGATGCTGGCCGATCCAGCCATCTGAAAAATCGTGAAACCGTTGGATGTCCTTTGCTTGCCGGGAGCCGGGCGGCACTTGCAGGGCCAGCACAGCGGCCTCTGCGGTGGCAAACATGGGCTGGGAAGTACCCGGCAAAACGACAGGTTCACCAAACAAGGGACAGCGGATCGCCATGACGTGGCATTCCTGTCCGGCCTGGAGCAGCACCCGCCACACCACCACATTGCCAAAGGACGGTTTCAATTCGCGGCGGTCGATATTTTTCATCGGTGAGGCGGCCAACCATTGGTCGAGCGTGGCCGAAGCCCGGTGCCGTTGCACCAGACAAAAGCTAAGATACAGGGTCACCCACGCCAGACCAACGGATGCCGCCTTCCGGTTGGCATAACGCACCGCCAGCGCGATGCAGGCCACCAGGGGAACGGTCAGCACCGGATCAATGATGGAAATCCAGTCCAAGCCCACCCGCGTCTGGGCAAACGGCCACCACAGCCGGGTGCCATAACTGGTCCAGGCATCGCAGAAAAGATGGCTCAACCCGCCCAGCAGGGCCGGAAAAATGAGCCAGTGCCATGGAACGATATGCTTGAAGGCGCGCAGGATCAGCGAGGCGATGATGGCTCCCATCAGCGCGATGACCGGGGCAAAGGCGAAACTGTGGGTGAAGTGGCGGTGATATTCGAGTGTGAACAGCGGGTCCGAGGCGGAACGCAGCAGCACGTCGGCATCCGGCAACAGTCCACCCGCCAGCCCGGCGAGAGCGGCGGCCCGGCGGGATACTTTTTGACGGGTTCCGGCGATGGCGCAGGCGACGCCGAAGACGGAGTGGGTGAGGGGATCCATGGCAGGATGAAGGCCGGGATTATGCCCGGATGCCAGCGGAAAGGCAGATTGGATGCCCCTTGGATGGAACGGAGGGTCCGCAGGGGGCGGGCGTGCGCTTCTCGTGCCAGGTTACCGGTTCAACCAATCCCGCCAGCTCCCAAGGGCGGTGATATCCTCGGCGCCCTCCGCGGCCATGGCTTCACAAATAAATCCACAGACGGTGGAGCCGTCTTCCAACTGGACGCGGCCCAGTCCGAGGGGGGAGGGAATATCCTCGAGGAAACTACCCACCGAGGGCAGGGGCACGGCCCAGACTTCCACCCCGATGGCCCCGCCGCCCTGGGCCCGGCGGATCAGGCCGGGGCGGTGAGGGGGGCCGCCGGGGAGTTTCACCATTTGATAGACAGGAGCGGTTTTGGTGGTCCGGGCCAACCAGGCACCACGCGAAGTCAGTTGGTGATTCAGCGGCAGGCCGCTGAGATGGGCGCCACAAACCGCAATTTCCAAAACCGGTACCGGTGGATGCACCGGAGGGGAGCAGATTGCGGCCGGGGTTTCATTTTTTGTGAAGCCCGGCCAGCTGCTGGAGAAATCGAGGAGATGCCAATCGGTGAACGCGGGAGCGAAAAGGGTGACCCCCCACGGCAATCCTGCCGGCAGAAATCCTGCCGGCAGGGCGAGGGCTGCCAGATCCAGCAGGTTCATGAAGTTGGTGTAATAACCGAGCTGGGAATTGAGTTTGATGGGTTCGGCGGCCAGTTCTGCCTTGGTGTAAATGGTGCCGGCCGTTGGCGTCAGGATGGCATCGACCGTTTCCCACACGGCGGCGCTGCGCCGTTTGTTTTCCTGCAATTTATAAAATGCCTCAAAGGCGGTGGCGGCGGTGCCCCGGGCTCCTCCGGCAATGATTTCGCGGGTGACCGGCAGCAGCGCTCCGGAGTTGGAGTCAAGCAGTGGTTTTGCCGTGAGGTATCGTTCCGCCACCCACGGGCCTTCGTAAAGCAGGCGGGCGGTTTCGAGGAAAGGGCCGAGGTCGATCTCTACAATTTCCGCTCCGCCGGCCCGGGCGGTTTCGATGGCCCCGTCGAAGAGTGCTGCGGCATCGGCATTGCCGAAAAATTCCAACTGGCCGGCCCGCGGCACACCGAGGCGGAGCCCGCTGGTCCACGACTTCGCGGGCTGGCCGGGCAGAGGGCGGGAGTAGGGGTCGGTGGCATCGAATCCCGCGGTGATGCCGAGCACCAGTGCGGCATCAGCGGTGGTGTGTGCGAAAATGCTGACACAATCCAGGGTGCGGCAGGCTGGTACGACCCCGGTGGTGCTGAGCAGGCCGCAGGTGGGTTTCACACCGATCAGGTTATTGAAGGAAGCCGGCACGCGGCCGGAGCCGGCGGTGTCGGTGCCGAGGGAAAAGGCGGCAAAGCCCCGCGAGACGGCGACGGCCGACCCGGAACTGGAACCACCTGGGATATAGTCAGGGTGGAAGGGATTCACCGGCACGCCGTAGGGCGAGCGCACGCCCACCAGGCCGGTGGCAAACTGATCCAGATTCGTCTTTCCCAACGGGATCGCGCCCGCTTCGAGCAGTCGCTGCACCACGGTGGCACTGCGCTCCGGGGTGTAGGCGAATTCCGGGCACGCGGCCGTGGTGGGGATCTGGGCGAGGTCGATGTTATCCTTGATGGCGAAGGGAATGCCGAAGAGTGGCAAGGAAGACGGGTCCTTGCCATCGAGCGCGGCAAGGTAGGGTTCGATTTCGGAATCAGTCAGGAGATGGATGAAGATGGCCTGATCGGCATCCATGCGGAGGCGCTGCAGGAGGTCCGCCAGCAGGGCACGGGGAGTGGTCCGGCCGGTCCGGTAGGATTGCAGAAGATCGTTGATTGTCATGTCAGGGATTCAGGCGGAGGGGTGGATGGCGAGGAGGGGCTGGCCGGGTTTGACGGGAGTGTCCGGACGGCAGAGCAGGGCGGTGACCGTCCCGCGGATGGAGGAAGGAATAGTGATTTCCATTTTCATGCTTTCGATGATGACCACGGGTTGGCCTTCCGTGACTTCATCGTCGATTTCCACCAGCACTTTCCAGACGTTGCCCGCGATGGGATTGAAGATCACTTCGCTGCCTTCCGGGATGGGTTCGCCTTCGGGTTCGGGTGGAGCCTCCGGGGCTTCGTAGGTGAGTTGCCCGTTGACCCGCCAGCGTTCGCGTTCGGCTTCAAAGGCGGTTTGTTGGGTGGTCTTGAAGGCGGTGATGGACGCTTCATGGTCGGCGAGGAATTTCCGGTAGGCCGCGAGGCTGAAGGTGGTTTCCTCGATCTTCAGTTTGAATTGACCGGTGAGGAGGTCGCGTCGCAGGACTTTCAATTCTGCTTCGCTGACCGGATAGAAGCGGATCTGGTCGAAGAAACGCAGCAGCCACGGGGTGCCTTCCGGGAAGTCGGAGGTGACCCGGAAGCGGTTCCACATGGGCACGGTGCGGCCCACAAATTGATAGCCGCCCGGGCCCTCCATGCCGTAAACGCAGAGATAGGCTCCGCCGATGCCGACGGCATTCTCCGGCGTCCAGGTGCGGGCCGGATTGTATTTGGTGGTGACGAGGCGGTGCCGGGGATCAATGGGCGTAGCGACGGGGGCGCCGAGATAGACATCACCGAGCCCCATCACGAGATAGCTGGCTTCAAAGACAATCCGGTAAACATCATCGATGCTTTCCAGTCCGTTGATGCGGCGGATGAACTCGATGTTGCTGGGACACCAGGGCGCGTCTTTGCGGACGGATTGGTATTTCTCAATCGCGAGGCGGGTGGAGGGATCGTCCCACGAGAGAGGCAGATGGACGATGCTGGCCGGCACTGCCATGTCCGCGATGTCCGTCAGGGCACTCTCAGCATCGCGCAGCAGGGCCAGCACCGCTGCGCAGGTGGTGAGCCGCAGATCAAAGCGGACCTGCAGGGAGCGGATGCCGGGAGTGAATTCCAACAATCCCGGCTGACGATGTTGCTCCAGCCAGGTCATGAGAGCATGGACGCGGAAACGAAGGTCGATATCGAGGACCATGGGGCCGTATTCGACCAGCACCGCGCGGTCGCCGCTTTGACGGTAGACCACCTCCGGACGGTCGCCTTGGGCCGGCAAGCCGCCCAGCAGGGGAGATCCGGGCAGCGCACCGTTTTTGGACGTGAAAGGCGGCATCCGGCCGAGAGTGCGGATGGCCTGGCTCTGCTGTTGTTCCAGCAGGACGGCTTCACCGGCGGCGATGCATTGGAAACGGATCTGGTCACCGGGTTTCAACTGCCCCATGATCCAGAGGTCGGCGGAAACAATGGTGGCGGGACAGACGAAACCGCCTAACGAAGGGCCGTCCGGGCCGAGGATGACGGGCATGTCGCCCGTGAAGTCCACGGCACCGATGCTGTAGGCATTGTCGTGGAGATTGGAGGGATGCAGGCCGGCCTCGCCTCCATCTTCCCGGGCCCATTTGGGTTTGGGGCCGATGAGTCTGACGCCGGTGCGGGCAGAGTTGTAGTGGACTTCCCAGGCGGTGGCGAAAAACATGGCGATGTCCTCGTCCGTGAAGAAGTCTGGCGCTCCATGCGGGCCGTAGAGCACGCGGCAGGTCCAGTCATGGGTGAGGACCGGCCGGGCCGGTTCCGGGAGGGAAAGCGGCGCGGCCGGTGGATCAGTCTTGGTCAGGTGGATGACATCCCCGGGGAGCAACCGCCGTCCGCTGTGGCCGCCGAACTTGCCCAGGGCGAAGGTGGTTTTGCTTCCGAGATAAGCCGAGACGTCGATTCCGCCAGCAATGAGCAGCGCGGCGCGTTGGCCGGGACCTACGATGGATTTTGTTTTCAGGACCTGGCCGGGGGTGATCGGGATGACCCTATAGCGTTCCACCGGCTGACCGTCGAGAGTCGCCTGAAGGTCGGCACCGGTGAGGCAGATGCTGGTGGGACCATTGAAGCGCAGGGTCGGCCCGGTCGCCGTGATTTCGAGGCCGGATTCGCCTTCGGGATTGCCGAGGAGGCGGTTGCCGAGACGGAAATTCAACGGATCCATCGGCCCCGATGGCGGCACGCCGACGTGCCAATAACCAATGCGGCCGGGCTCATCCACCACGAGGGTTTCAAGGCCGCCGTCCAACACATCGAAGGTGGCGGGCTGCCAGGTGAATGTTGAGAGGAACCTCGTGGTGATCGTTCCGGCGGTGAAGGCTTCGCCGGCCAGAATGGCTTTCAGATAGCCGAGGTTGGTCTCGATGCCATGAACACGCGAGTTGGCAAGTCCGGTGCTCAGTTTTGTCAGGGAAGCGGTGCGGTCCGGTCCAGTGGCGATGAGTTTGGCCAGCATCGGGTCGTAGTAGGCGGTGACTTCGCTGCCATGCTCGATCCATGTTTCGACCCGGAGTTCAGGGGCAAAAGCCACCGCAGTGAGCAGGCCGGTGGAGGGTTGGAAATCCTTGTTGGGGTCTTCGGCATACAGCCGGACCTGGATGGAGTGCCCCACCGGTTCGATGGCATCAGGCAGGTTGAGTGTCCCGGCAGCCTGGCGGATCATCCACTCGACAAGGTCGATGTCGTGGATTTCCTCGGTGACCCCATGCTCGACCTGGAGCCGGGTATTGACCTCAAGGAAAAAGAAGTCGCCACGCTCATCGTCATAGAGGAATTCCACGGTGCCGGCTGATTCGTAGGAGGCGCTTTCTCCGAGCCGGCGGGCGCAGTCGAGGAGCTCGCGCCGGGTTTCCGGAGTGATCCCGGGCGCAGGGGTTTCCTCGATGACTTTTTGATTGCGGCGCTGGGTGGAGCAATCGCGCTCGGTGAGGGCGAGCACCTTGCCCTGGCCGTCGCCGAAGATCTGGACTTCGATGTGGCGGGCGCGGGAGACGGCACGTTCGAGGAAGACCCCGCCATTGCCAAAATTGGCACTGCCCATGCGCCTGACGGCAGCGAAGGATTTGGTGAGGGATGCGGCGTCCGGGCAAAGGGACATGCCGATGCCGCCGCCTCCCGCCGTGCTTTTCAGCATGACCGGATAGCCCACTTTTTCCGCTGCGGCCAAGGCTTCCTCCTCGGTGTCCAGCAAGGGGCTGCCGGTGAGCATGGGCACGCCAGCCAATTCGGCGAGTCGGCGGGCCTCGTGCTTGAGGCCGAACATGGTCATATGTTCAGGACGGGGGCCGATGAAAACGATGCCGGCTTCCGCACAGGCGGCAGCGAAGCCGGCGTTTTCACTGAGAAAACCATAACCAGGATGGATGGCCTGGGCGCCAGTGGCCTTGGCCGCAGCGAGGATTTTACTGGCATCGAGGTAACTGCGCGCCGCGACCGGATCGCCCAGGGCGACGGCTTCATCGGCGAGGCGGACGTGCAGGGAGTCGGCATCCGCTTCGGAATAAACCGCGACCGAACGGATGCCCATGCGCCTCAGCGTGCGGATGATGCGGCAAGCGATAGCGCCCCGGTTGGCGATGAGGACAGTGGTGAACATGGGACGTGGAGAATTTGAACAGAGGGGCACGAAGGACAGGAAGAGGGATTCTCCCTTCTGCGGTGCGGCTAGTCCCAGATCAGGATGCCGGCAGGGGTGGGGTTGTAGCCGTTGCAGGGGTTGTTGAGCTGGGGGCAGTTGGAAATCAGGCAGAAGACGTCGCGCGCGGCTGTCATTTCGACGTAGCGGCCGGGGGCGGAGATGCCGTCCGCAAATTCCAGGCCGCCGTCCGGGGTGACGGGAACATTCATGAAAAAGTTGATATTGGGAACGAGGTCCCGGATGCCCATCGGAATGGGGGCCTTGCTGAGTCCGAGCAGGAAGCTGTCACGGCAGCTGTGCATGAACTTCTTATCCAGGCTGTAGCGGACAGTGTTGCTTTCCGCGCTGCAGCCTCCCCCGAGGCTGTCGTGACGGCCGCAGGTGTCGGCGGTGATGGTAAGCAGTGGCTGGCACCGGTTGGAGAGGAGCACACTGCCGGTGGTCAGGTAGATGTTGCGTTGGGCCCGGATGGTCTCGTCGGCGCTGTAGCGTTCGGTGGGGGCGTCGGCATTGTAAAAGAGCGTATCCACGGCCTGATTGCCTTCGAGATCGGTGATGCGGATGGTTTGCCCCTTCGTGATGCGGTGAAACCAGGGATCGCCGGCTTTCACGATGGTCAGGTGGGCGGCCCGGGCGGGGTCGAAATGGCTGTGGGTGGCTGGAGCGCTCATGAGGGGCGGAGGGAGAAGTAGGATTCGGTGTTGGTGAAACCACGGCCGTTTTCCGGACAGGACTGCCGGCAAAGGTCATCCAAGGCCGGCGGAGCGGTGCGGTGGATGGTCAGCCCGACCGGCTGCGGGGCGTAGGCGGGGTTGGGGTCGAGCGGGTGCTGACAGGTGTTCAGGACGACGAGGACGTTCATTTCCATCCGCAGGACCACGGTGCTGCCGGGAGGGGAGTGGCCCGGGGTGTAGGTTAGCGATCCGTCCGGCTGCACGATCACTTTGCTGAAGAAATTCACGTTGGGGACGAGGTCGCGGAGGCCGAGATCATGTTTGCCCAGTTCCACGAGGAAGAGATCATGGCTGTTGCGGAACCAGTCATTGCGGTGTTCCTGATAGGAGCCTTCGCCGTATTTGGCCCGGACGGTTTCAGCATTGCTGTGGCCGGCGATGGGGTCGTGCCAACCAAGCGAATCTTCCGTGATGGAGCAAAGGATGCGGCCCCTGTCGGAGTAGAGGACGTGTCCGGCGGTGAGCTTGGCGGTGTGCTGGGCCTTGAGGGTGTCCGGC
Source organism: uncultured Verrucomicrobiota bacterium (assembly GCA_942492905.1). GTDB lineage: Bacteria > Verrucomicrobiota > Verrucomicrobiia > Verrucomicrobiales > V1-33 > CAIZWU01. The sequence goes on along the minus strand of OW818657.1, from coordinate 4,636,226 downwards.
ATATTGTAGCGCTCGGTCAGCTGGTCGGCATTGTAAAAGAGGGCCGCGGCATTGGCGCCTCCCCGGGGATCGGTGAGGCGCAAGGCGGTGTGGCGGGGCAGAATCATGGACCAATAACCGCCGCCGCGGATCGTCGTGGTCAGGAGGGGAGTCGATAGGGGCGGATTCATGCAGAGGACTTGGTTTTGGACGGGCGGAGGGGTTTTTCGTGGAGAGGCGGCAGGACGGTGGTGGTCAAGGTCAGTTTGCCGGCTTTGACCCCTTTGCAGGCCACGAGGGCATGGGTGATCTGTTTCAGTTTCTGTGCCGGACCCTGTACTAAAATGACTTCCATCATAAAATTCTGCTCCAGCTGGACGTGCAGGGAGGAAATGACCTCGGCCACATGCTGGCGTTGCAGTTCGGCCAGTTGAGTGAGCAGATTGTTTTTGGTCTGGTCGTAGAACAAGGTGATCGAACCGGCCATGATGGCGTTGCCGGTTGCTTGCTGGTGCTCCGTGACCCGGTCGTGGATCAGTTCCGCGACCGCCTGGGAGCGGTTCTCGAAGCCCCGGTCGGCCACCATTTGATCGAGCGAACGAAGCAGGCTTTCCGGAATGGTGACGCTCATCCGCTGGATGGGATCAGCGGGGGATTTGTCGGTCGGTTTTGGCATCGGGTATTACAAACGTATGTGATCGTAATACTATTATCGCGGATGCCAAGGGATAATTCCGGTCGGGCCGGGGGTGCGGGTTCCCCCATGGAAAGGGGCGAGTGATTTTGGGGGCATGACGCCCTCAAGGCGCTGTCCGCCTGGATCAGGCCCGTTCGTGGAGTCGGCGGATGAGGCGCAGGGAGACCGCGTGGGGGCTGAGACGGCCGAGTCCGGCGATGAGTTTGTTTTTCCAGCCGGGGATGATGACGCGTTTCCCCCTGCTGAACCCCTTCCAGCCTGCTTGGGCGACGGCTTCGGCGGTCATGAGCCCATAACGGAAGAGGCGGGAGTCCTCCATGGCGGCTTCGCGGGAAAAGCCAGTGCTGGTGGGGCCGGGGCAGAGGCAGGATATGCGGACGCCGCTGCCGCGGGTTTCTTCATGGAGGGCTTCGCTGAGGCTGAGAACATAAGCCTTCGAGGCGTAGTAGGCGGCCATGTCAGGGCCGGGCTGGAAGGCGGCGAGGGACGCGATGTTGAGGATGCCGCCGGCGCCCCGGGCCAACATGGAGGGAAGCAGGAGGCGGGTCAGGGCGGTGAGACTGACAAGGTTGACCTGAAGGAGGTCGTGAAGCCGGCCAGGTGGCAGGCCGGCCACGGGACCGCTGGCTCCCAGACCGGCATTGTTGATCAGGTGGTCGACCCGCCAGCCGGAAGCCAGCACTTCATTCACCAGACGGTCTGCGCCATCCGCCAGGGAAAGGTCAGCCTCCACCGTGAGGACTTTGCCCCCATGGCGGGCGGTGAGGGATTCGGCGAGTTCGGTCAGGAGATAACCGCGCCGTGCCGTGAGGACGAGGTCGTGTCCGGCTGCGGCCGCCTGCCAGGCGAGGGCGGCCCCGATGCCGCTGGAGGCTCCGGTGATCAGGGTGGAAGGGCGTTCCGTCATGGCGGCAGGGGATCGGACTCCGCATCCGCTTCCGCCGGGGCGGGGGCCGGGCGGGAAGGGACGTAAGGGATCATGCCGCAGCGGGCGGCGGCGGCGGTGGCGAGGGCAGCGGCGCGGGAGATGGCCCGGTGGTGCCGCATTTCAAAAACAATGCTCCAGACAAAAAACAATCCGACAGCCCAGAGCGGGTGCATTTTGGTGAGGGGCACCAACGAGGTACAACCGGCGGCGGCCAGCAGTTGCAGAATGACCCAACTGAGGGTCACCCGGCTGCTGAGCCGGACGCGGGTGAGGCGGCGGGGCGAGTCGTGGTATTCCGTGACGGTGGCGAAGCGGATGCGCCACCAGAGGATCAGGCTGGTTTCAAGGTCCCAATCGCGCCAGCCGTCGTCGGTCCGGGGGCGGGCGCGGCATTCCTGGAGGTCATCCGTGAGGGCGGCCAGCAATTCATCACGGCCAGTGCCCGTTTCACTCCAGAAGGCGAGCTCGGTGACGGATTTGGCCGGACTGGTGCCGCGGCCGGGCAGGGAGAAGGCGGGCCACCACGGTCCCCGGGGAGCCGAGCCGAGGCGGATATTCCAAAGGAAGCGGGACCAGCCCCGGGTGAGGGGCTGGGCGATCAGCAGGAACCATAACAGGAAAAAAGCGGGCAGTGCGGGCCAGGGCCGGGCCGGCCGCAGCAGCCAGGCCTGCCGCCCGGTGCAGGTCAGGGTGATCAGCAACATGGAGACCGCCAGCCAGCGGGCGGCGGGTGACCAATAACCTTGAGCCGCGATGATGGCCGCCAGCACCCACCAGGGGAATCCGGTGACGAGCCAGCCCGCAGCCGGGAGCGCCGGGCGATACATGGCCTGAAAGGGGGCGTAGCCAAACAAGCCAGTGTAGATGCGGCCGGCATGCTGGGTCAGGCGGAGCATGGCGGGTTGATAAACCACGCCCCGCCAGCGGGCGCCGCCCATCTGCCCGAAGCGGGCGGCATGCCGGGACATCAGGAGTGCTTCCGCTTTGCCATAACCCCGCTGTTGTTGGAGGAAGGCGCCCACGGTGGTGCGCCGGTCATGCCAGACCATGGCGGCGGGAGCAAACGCGATGCCGCCGCCGGCTTCCTGCAACCGCCAGCAAAAATCGACATCATCGCCGGCCGCGTGATATTTGGGACGGAATCCATTGATGCTGTCGAAGGCGGTGCGTTTCACGGCCAAATTGCAGCCCGGGATGTGTTCGGCGAGCAGGTCGCTGAGCAGCACATGGGCGGGACCGCCGGGTGCCGCCATGACACAGGCCTGGGCGAGGGAACGGGCCGGGGGAGGGATGTTGGGTCCACCGGCGGCAGTCATGACCGGATCGGCGAGGGCGCGGGTCAGGTAGATGAGCCAATCCGGGTCGGCTTGGCAGTCATCATCGGTATACGCCAGGATCTCGCCGGTGGCAGCGGCGGCCCCGGCATTGCGGGCCACGCTCAGTCCGGCGGCCTCCTGGCGGAGGTATTTCACGGTGGAAAAATCCCCCGCGATGTCCGGTACCGCGTCCGTGGAGCCATCGTCCACGAGGATTACTTCGTAATTTGGATAGTGCAGGTGGCGCAGGCTTTCGAGGCAGGCACGGAGCGTGGGGGCTCCATTGCGGGTGCAGACAATCACCGAGACTCGTGGCGGGTTTGGCCCCAGCAGGTCCTGCGGGCGCGGCGGTCCTCCGGCCAGAGCGTGCCAGGCCGGACGCGGGGTGCGGCTCCGGGCGGTGAGGCCAAAGGCCCAGCCGGTGACCCACTCGCCGCCACGGAACCATTCGTCGGTCCAGGAGAAGATCAGGTTACCCGCCACACCCATCGCCTGGCAGACCTGGCGCTCCCACTTCAGGATCTCCGCCTGGCGCTCCGGACCATGGCTGAGGGAGTCCACGCCGAATTCGGTGATCACCAGCGGGCGGTCGCCGGCGAGGTTTTGCAGCCGGGCCGTATACTTTTCAAAAGTGTGTCGGTCTTCCAGATAGACGTTGAAGCCGATGAAATCCGCGTTGGCGGGCTGGAGAAATTCGGTGCCGGGGTAATTGGCGTAAGCGATCAGGGTGTCCGGCGCGGCGGCGCGAGCGGTATCGATCAGGTCCTCCAGAAAATCCTGCACACGCCGGGGCCCCAGCCAGCGGACGAGGGTGGAGGGGATTTCATTCCCCACCAGCAGGGCCGCGACGACGGGCCATCCTGACAAGCGGGCCGCGGCATCGCGGATCAGTTGGCGCACCGCCCGGCGGGAGGAGGACCGGCGGAGGAAATCGACGTGATCGCCCCAGGGGAGCGAGACCACCACTCGCAGGGCGCGGGCGGTGCAGAGTTCCAGAAACCACTCCGGCGGCACATGATAGAGGCGCACCGTATTGGCTCCCCACGCGAGCATGTCATCCAGGTCCCGGGCAGTGCTGGCGGCGTCGCGCAGTCCGTGATTGCGGTCGCCGGGGCCAAACGGGCCGTAGGTGGCGCCGTGGAGGAAGAACTTTTCATCACCCGCCTGGAAAAATTTTCCTGCAGTCCGGAGGCGTGGCAGGGCAGGCGGCGGAACTGCGGCCGGAGCCTGCGGCCTGGCGTTGTCATTCGCAGGCACAACTTCTCCAGGTTCGGAGGAGTGAGGAATGGGAGGGTCGGGCACGGGCGGGCGGGGGAATGCGCTTATCCATGAAGAGCTAAGGCGGTGGCGGCAAGGAAAAGGTTGCCGGGGCCAGCCACGTTGGAGCAGAGGCCTGGTTTGTGAACCACGCTAGAGGCGGGGTTGCCAGGGACACCACGGGAAATCTCAGGCACTGGATGGTTTCAGGCGATCATCCAGGCTGCCGCTTATGGTTTGAACTGCCGGTTGGCTTCTGCGATGAGATCCAGCTGCCATGAGCGGGGGTTGCTGGTCGTGACATTGAAGTCCTGCTGGCTTGGGAAGTCGAAAACCCAAAGCGCGGCCAGCGGGATGCGGTGATCCACGATGCCCTTCAGCAGCCGGCGGCAGGTGGCGGCCTGTTCCGGCGTGTCCCCCGGAACGCCGAATTCCCCCACAAACAGGGGTTTGTTGATTTTACGCGAGACCTCCATCGCTGACGCAAAACGCTGATCGTCGTTTTCGTAGGCGTGTACGCTGAGGGTGTTCACCGGATCGGGATTGGCCAGGGTGAGGCTTTCGGCAAACTGTTCCGGCGTGTCGGTGGTCCACGAGTTTTCATGCTCCTGATGCCATGCCGAGAGCCGCGGAAAGCTGTCGCCGCTGAAAATCAGCCGGTCGGGATCGTGCTGGCGGACCTCGGTGGCAAATAAGGTGTAGGCGCGGCGCACCATGGCAAAGCTCAGATCATCATTCGCGCTGCGGGTCGCAGGCGTGCCCAGGCTGGGATGGATGGCGGGCCGGTGATCCTTGGCATTGGGCAGGCTGGCCTGGAGGGAATATTCGTTGCCGAATTCCCAGGCCTGGATGGCTGGATGATCGCGGTACCGGACGACCACCTCGCGCACGTACTGCCGCATCCACGCCTGGGTTTTGCTTTGGGGGTTGGCCCACTGATCCATCGGTTCCCCCACCAGATCCGGCACACAGGAGTAATTCCAGAACAGGGAGGGGATGAGACCGATGCCGTGCTTCTGTGCGGCGTTGACCACGGCATCGAGACGGCGAAAATATTCAGTCCGGTTCTCTTGATAAGGCTTCATGTCGGCTGGCCAGAAACCAGTGGCACAGAAGCGGGCGAAAGGGATGTGCTTTGCCGCCAACGTGGCGAAACCGGCCTCGTAACTGGTGTCCTCTGCTTTCTCCAGAGTGCGCAGGAAGCAGTTGAAGTAGTTGATGCCGATGGCGCGGAAGGGCTGGCCGTCCTTGAGGACGGTGGCGTTCGGTCCGGCGGTCAGCTTGGCGTGCGCCGGGGTGAGCCAAACCGAGGAAAGGAGGGCGATGAGGAGAAATCTCATGAGTCGCAGCAGGGGTCAGGGGGTGATTTTCAGGTCGCTCCAATAACTGAACTCCCAGGACCAGCCGGTGGGGTGGTTTTCGAGTTGGAGCTCAATGGTCTGGCCGCGCCAAGGGGAAAGGTCGACGGACTGATGTTTCCAATCCCCGCCTTCGGCGTTGATGGTTTTACGCGAAGTCTCCTTGCCGTTCACTCGGACGATGAGATCCCAGTCGTAACTTTCCTTGGCGGCGGCGTCAAAGCTGAGCACCGGCTTTCCGGTGGCAGGGACCGCAAATTTCCGGCCGAGGGAAGAGGGGGATTTTTTGTCGGGGAAGGGATGCAGCTGCAGCACGTTTTTCCGGCCGGCGAAGTCGGTGAGCTTTTTCGGGGTGCCTTCGAATTCCGGTGCCGTGACTTTCCAGTCCGGATTCCAGAGGGAGACACTTTCCCAGTCGATGCGGGGGGCGGCTTTGGCTTCGGTTTTGACCGGAGTGGCGGCTTCCGCCTCGGCTCCCTTGATCAGTTCCTCTTTCTTTTCCTTGGTCAGAGGACCTTCCTCCGGCGGAGCGAGGATATACCAGATCAGGCTGCGCAACTGGTCGTCCGGGAGAGCCCCGAAGCCCATCGGCATCAGGCTGAGGCCGGTGTCCTCACGTTTGGCGATCTCTGCGGTGGGGACGACTTCACGGCTGCCGCCGATGCCGAGCAGGGTCACCTGGGTGGGGGTGTCCTCAATGATGCGCCCGCCGAGGGTGCGGCCGTCCTTGGTGGTGATGAGGAAGTTTTGATAGCCGTTGCCGATGATCTGGTTGGGATCGATCACGTTGGCGAGGATGGCATCCAGATTGGAGCGGCCGGAGCCGATCAGTTCCGGCCCGACTTCCTGGCCGCCGCCGTGGAATTTGTGGCAGGTGGCGCAGATGGCGGTGAAAAGCGTTTTACCCAGCGCCATGTCCGGCTCGCCTTCAATGAGGGCCTTCCGTTTGGCGGCGATGAGGGCCTTGGTTTCGGCGGAGGAATCGCTCCAGCGGCCCAGCAGTTTTTCGGCGGTGGCGCGGAGTGCGGCATCACTGTTCGTGGCGAAGAACCGCCGGGTGGTGGCCGGGAATTCCCCGGCGGGGATGCGGATGCCCGTGGCGGGATCGGGCTTTTCCACGGCAGCAAGGAGGCGCTGCTGCCACTCGGCGCGGCCGGTCAGGAATTGAGCGGCGGCGGTGCGCAGGGCCGGGGAAGCGGCGGGCCAGAGTTTGAGGGCCGGGGTGCTGAATTCATCGCCGGAACCGACCTCGGCGGCGGCGCGCAGCACGGGAACAAGCCAAGCGTCAGGACCACCAGCGGTGAGCAGCCCCAGCACGGCTTGTTTGGTCGCGGGAGTGCGGAGCTTGCGCAGGGTGTCCAGCAACTCGATGCGGCGGGGCAGGGGAGTATCCGCTTTCGCGGCTTCGGCGATGACGGCCGCAACCGCAGAGGGATCGCCCCACAGCGTGGCGAGACGGGCGGCGCGGTTTTTGACGTCAGAGGAAGCACTCTGCGACCAGCGGACGAAGTAGGGTGCGGGATCGGTTTTGTCCGGTTTCACCGGCCCGGCTTCCTGCGCTTTCAACATGCCTTCCAGCGCGGCGGCGGTGAGATCGTCGTGGTCCTTGATCTGGTCGAGGAAGGTGAGGAGGAGATCGACGTTGGCGGGCGAGCGGGTGTCGATGATGCGGCGGGCGGATTTGTTGGTGAGAGAGAGGGAGAGGGGCTTGGTGGTGGGGGCGAGCGTGGCGAGCCACGGGAGATATGTCGCGGCATTGCGGGCTATAGGGGATTGCAGGGCCATCCAAATGTGGAATACCATGGTGCGGTCGGCGTCTTTGGAATTTCTGATGAGAGTTGGGAAGAATTCGGTGCCTTGAATCCGGTAGGAATTACCAAGTGAGGTGTCCAGATGCACATCATCAATAGTCAGGAATCCCGTATCGGCCTTGCGGGCGGCGATGGCTGATGCGGCGCGGACAGTGGCGTCCGGGTCAGCGGCGAAAAAAGTTAACTTCTCCTCCAGAACACGGCATCTGTGTATCATGCCGCCGGATAGGATGTTGGCTTTGCGGGCCTCGGTCTGGATTTTATTCCAGAGGTTGCCAAGCGCTTCTGCTGCTTTTACTCGCACTGCAGGATCTGTCGCTTTGGATATGGCGTCCCAAATAAAACCGTTTTCGACGTGGCCGAATTCGAGGTGGTTCAGAAACTCAATGCAGATAGGACGATCTGTTTCTCCTCCAGAGAAGATATCCAGATTGGCACCAAGTTCCGGGATACCCGATACATCGGGCGTGGAGAATTGCCGGATGAACTTGTTCGGGTGATGGAAGTTCTTTTGAAATTTGTCCCAAGGTAGATTGGAAAGGTCCATCTCTTTCTCTGATCGCGATTTCCCAGCCAAATCCTTTCCCTCCGGGCTGCCGGTATAACAAACCCGCCAGATCCTCCCCTTCTCCCGGTCCACGCCTTCGGGGTTGGCCAGGGCGTTTTGGTAGCAGGGGTATTTGTCGCACCAGTCCATCACCCAGAGGAAACCGTCGGGGCCGGTCTGGATGCTGACGGGGCGGAACCAGCCGTTGTTGGCGCGGAGGAAGTCGCGGATGGGGCGGGCTTTGAAGGTGGCGCCGACGGGGTCCATGGCTTCCTCATGGATGGCGTTGTCGTGGATATTGCCGAAGAAGGCGTGACCGTGGGTATCGGCGGGGTAGATGCCGCCCTGGTAGATGGTGATGCCGGCGTAGGCGGCGCGGAAGTGGCCCGGGTGATCCTTGCCGACGATGCTGGGAAGCAGTTCGTAGGCGTAGGGATTTTCCGGGGCGCCTCCCTGGCGGGCGTAGATGCCACCGGGAGCCATATGGAAGAAGTGGTCGATGACGCAGGCTTCCACGAAGGCATTGCCGCGGGCATCAAAATCGACCCCCCAGGGATTGCTGGTGCCATCGGCATAGACTTCATAGTCGTCGGCGCGGGGGCTGTTGTTTTCGGTGCTGAGCTTGACCCGGAAAACTCCGGCATTCAGGGTGAACCCTTCCTCGGGTTTTTGTTCGGGACGGCGGACCTTGCTGTGGGTGAACACGCCGTGGGTGAAATACATCCAGCCATCCGGGCCCCAGGTGAAGCTGTTAAGGAGTTCGTGGCGGTCCTCCAGGCCGAAACCGGTGAGGACGCTCTTATATTCGTCTGCCTTGTCGTCCCCGTTGGTGTCGCGGAAGAAAAACAGGTTGGGAGCCTGCCCGATATAGACGCCGCCGTGACCGCAGAGGATGGCGGTGGCGAGGTTCAGGCCTTCGGCAAAAACGGTGCGTTTGTCGGCTTTTCCGTCGTTGTCGGTGTCTTCGAGAATAATGACGCGGTCGCGCGGAGAGTCTTTTTGCTGAGGAATGACGGGGCGGAATTGCTCGTCCGTGGCCGTTTTGGAGTAGTCGTTCGGGGTGGCGGCCCCGCTGGGGTATTCATACAGCTCCACCACCCAGAGGCGGCCGCGGTGGTCCCAGGTCATGGCCACCGGGTTGATGATCATGGGTTCGCTGGCGAAACAGCGGACGGCATAGCCATCCGGGACCGTCATTTTGGCGATGGCCTCCTCCACGGTGGGGCAGGGGCCGGTCGCGGCGGCGCGGACGCCATCGAGTTCCTTGGCGGATAAAAGACAGGTGGTTCCCCACAGGAGGAAACCGAGGGCGGAAAGGGAAAATGTCGCGTGCATGGGGCAGTCAGGTGTCGGGTAATACGCAGGGGGTGGGACGATCTATGGAAAAGGTGTCGCCGGAAGGCATCAAAACCGCTCTCCAAAGAGAAGGAAAAGTCAGTTGAAAGTTAATTTCAAATGAAGTTGAAGCAGATTGCCCCGAACGGCTTAAAAACCTGAGGGGCCGTAGGATTTTTTTGTAGCCTTGCCGCGAAAAACCCGCCAACGTCCGTTAATATTCCCATCACCCATCTGAGCCCCGCATGAAATTACCGTCCCGATTCTCCCTTGCTGCCTTTGTGCTAGTTGGCTTTGCCGCAGCAAGCCACGCCCAGGATGCCCCGGCTACCCCGGCCAAAGCCCAGGAAAAGTTGGTGGACTTCAAGGACATCAAGGTCCAAGTCCAAAAGACCCCGGACTTCGCCACCAAAGGCAGCACGACAGACAAGCGGTGGAAACCCAAGGACTGGATCGAGATTGAGCCGGAATTTAAAACCGAGCGCCCGGCTGGGGAAAAGAAATCAGAAGTCATTCCGGAGTTGACCTTCAAATACTACGTTTTTCTAAACAGCAGCGTCAAGGAGAACGCCCGGGTGCTGACGGCTGAAGTGACCCACACCAATGTGCCGATCGATGAAGTGTCGCACAGCGTGGTTTACATCTCGCCGTCCACTATCCTGAAGGTCACCGGCCGCCCGGAAGGCAACGTGAGCCTGGTCAGTTATTTTGCGGTCGAGGTTGTGGCGGGGAGTGAGACCGTTGGCTTCTACAGCAAAGGTCCCAAAGGTGTTTCGAAAAGTCCGAATGACAATGGTGCGAAGTGGTGGTCAGCCCCCAGCGCGCCGCCGCAGGAGCCCGCGCTTCTCTCGAAGCCACAATCGCCCTTCGGGCCGCTTTGGGGCGATTTCCACGCGGACGTGAAACCCAAATAATCCCTGCGGCACTAATAACCACACGTTTCGCAGCCGTCCCTTGGGAAATAAAGGGCTTTCCCGTTGACGCTGCGAACTTTCACCGCTCTAAAAGACGATCACGATGGCCGAGAAGAAATCTATCCTCACACTAAATCTGGGCTCCCAGCGCGTCGGCATGGCACGTTTCGGGATCAGCGGCAAAGGCGGCGTTCTGCTCAAGGACTACGCTTTCACCGAAATGGCCGGCGACCCCACGGCCGACGGCACCCGACGCAACAGTCTGACCGAAGCAGTCAAACAACTGGTGGCCCAGTTCAAAGCTGCAGACTCGGACGTCAATTACGCGGTTCCCGGCCAGTTCCTCATTGCCAAATTTGTCAAACTTCCGCCGCTGGCCGAGGATCAGGTTGATAAAATTGTCGGCTTTGAAGCGCAACAGGCAGTGCCCTTTCCCCTCGCGGAGACGGTCTGGGACTACCAATTGATGGGTAAATCCGGCGGTGAGGTTGAAGTCGGGATTGTGGCCATCCGTTCGGAGCATCTCAGCGAGATGCATGCCGCCGTCGAAAGTTCCGGTTTGGATGCGCAACTGGTCGATGCGGCTCCGGTCGCCTTGTATAATGCGTTCCGCTACAATTATCCGGATGCCCAAGGCTGTTCGCTGCTGATCGATCTGGGCGCCCGCACCACCAATCTGATTTTTATTGAAGGTCACCGGGCCTTTATCAACAGCTTCCAGACCGGGGGCGCCTCCATCACCCAGAGTATTGCCCGGGAAATGGGCATGGACTTTGATTCCGCCGAAGGCCGCAAGGTTCAGGAGGGCTTTGTCAATCTGGGCGGGAACTACGCCGACCATGAAGATCCTGAAGTGGATGGCATGTCCAAGGTGATCCGCAACGCCCTCCTCAAGGTGCATGGGGAAATCACCCGCCGAACCAATGCCTACCGCAGCCAGCAGGGCGGGAGCGCTCCGAGTGTCGTCTACCTTGCCGGGGCTGGAGCTTCCCTGCCTTACCTGAAGGAAGTTTTCGAAGAAAAACTCCGCCTGCCAGTCGAATATTTCAACCCGCTCCGCAACGTGGCGGTCGGGCCAAGGGTCAACGTCGAACAGGTCGGGGCCGAAGCTCATACTCTGGGAGAATTGGTAGGTTTGGCTTTGCGTGAAATGGCCTGCCCGATGGAACTGGATCTGTCGCCGCATTCGGTGAAGGCAGCCAAGGATGTCGGTGCGAAAAAACCGCGTCTCTACATTGCGGCCGCCTGTCTGCTGGCCGGTTTGGGCAGCATCATGATCTACAACAAGAGCGCCGCTTCCGCCTTTGCCCGGGAAACGGGTAAATATGAGCTCGAAGTCGAAAAATTTGCCAAATACGACGACCAGATCAAAGCGCAGGAAAAACGGCAGAAAATTGAGGAGACCCGCGCCGGTTATCTGGGCAATGTCATCAACCAGCGCACTTTCTGGGTCAATCTGATGAATGCCTTGAACGCCCAGTTCGCCAATGAGAAGATCTGGATCACCCAGATTTCGATGGTCGGACCCAAAGGCGAACAAACCGTGGACGGCTTGTTCACCAATGCGGTCTCCTATGGAGTTTTTGGAACCGGAGTGAAAGCCACCCCCGCTGGGCCTCCCGTCAAGGGACAGACCATGCCTGTCACCGCGCTCCACATTGCAGGGATCAACCGCGGGGTTGGCGAGGATGTGCCCACGCTGTTTGCTAAAATCCGGGAGAATTTGAAGGACTACTTTGAATTCGATTCGAGCAAGACGGACGATGATCTCATCCGGGACTTCGTTTATAACCAAGTTGGCTCCATCAGCACCAAGGAGGGGTATGATTTCCAAATGCTGCTTCCCCTGAAGCAGAAATTGGAAGTGCCGGTGCCGGTCAAGCCCATCACGAAAAAATAACCTTTCGAATTTCGAACTATTCATGAGTAAGGCAAAGCAGAATACTTTTCTGACCGGCTATTTCGCCATTCTGGCCGCAGGTGCGGCTGGATTGGGCTATCTGGCATGGTCATCCTCCTCCGCCACCACCGAGGCAGAGGAAAAATACACCACCACCAAGGCAAAACTCCTCGCCCTGCAAAAAGCCCCTATTTTCCCCAAACAGGAAAATGTGGATGCCAAGAAAATCCAGGTAGACGCCTATTCCGCCAAGGTGGCTGAGTTGAACAACAAACTCCGCGCCGTGCAGACTCCCCTGGCAGACGCGATGACGAGCGCCGACTTCCAGGCGAAGCTGCAGAAAACGCGTGATGCCATTGTGGTCGACGCGAAGAATGCCGGCATCAAACTTCCCGAGAAGTTTGATCTTGGATTTGCCACTTACCTTTCCACTTTCCCCGAAACCCAGGCCGTCCCGCAACTCAACGCCTGGATGGAAGGAATCCAACATTTCTTCACCTTGCTCGTTGCCAGTGGAGTGAAGGAAATCAATGCAATCGACCGGCCGGAATTGAACTTTGAAAAAAAGGATGATGCCCCGGGAGCCGGCGAAAAAGCCAAACCTGCCCCCAAGCCGGCCGCCACTGCAGCAAAAGGCAAAAAACAACCGGAACCCGCGCCGGTGGCAGTCATTGATGAAAAGCAGGTCCTCGAGCGGTATCCGTTCAACATCACGTTGACGACCTCCAACCGTTCCCTGAACGATCTGCTGACCGCCTTGGCCAATTCCGGGACCAGCAGCGATTCCCCCTATTTCTACAATATCCGGGTCCTGCGGATCGAGAATGAGCAGAAAACCGGCGCCGAAACCTCCGCGCCAGTGACCATTCAGGAACAAAATGATCCTGATACCCAGAAACCGTTCAAACGGGACTCCGTCTACATCTTCGGGGTCGAAAAAGTCCAAGTTCATCTTGGACTCGATCTCATCCGGTTTGCCGGACCAGCCGAAGTGGCCGAAGCCAAGAAATAACCTACGGACCCGCAAGATTTTCCCCATCCATGGAAGCCATCAAGACTAAATACGACCGCATTCTGCTCGGTCTCTGTGCCCTTATTGCCCTGGTTATCGGTGCGATGCTCATTTTGAATATCGTTTCGTTCAATAGCCAATTTTCGCCACCGCCCAAAGCAGGTGAGAAACCAGCGGATCTGGGGCCCGAGAAATCTGCTGACGTTGCCAAAGCGGTGACTGTTTTGGAAACCAAGGCGACCCGTAAAGCCCTGCAACTTCCCGGGGGCAAGCTGGCAGATCTTTTTGTATCCACCCCGGTGATCAAGACTGCGGACGGACAAGTGATCGCTTTGCTTGATGAGACTGCTCCCCAGTTGCGTCCCCCGATCGACAATATCTGGCTCTACAATAACGAACTGGATCTGACCCGGGACGATATCGCTCAACTCGATAACGATAGCGATGGCTATACCAACTTGGAAGAGTTCGAAGGCAAAAGCAATCCCCGCAGCCGGACCGATGTCCCGCCGTTTTACACCAAGCTGCGCTACAAGGAGTGCGTGAAGGACCCGCTTTCCTTGAAATTCGCCATCTACAATAATGGAGAGATCCAGCTTTCCCGCACCGAACCCAAACCTCCAAGGTCCGCCTTCCTCAAAGAAGGTGATGTCTTCCCGGTGGATCCCCGCTTCAAGATCGCCAAGGTCGAGATGAGGGAGATCACCAAAGACGGAGTCACTGACCGGAAACCGGTGCTCATCATCGAAGATTCCGAAGCTAAAAATGCACCGCCTTTGGAGATTCAGCTGGGTCAGACCGTCGAGCGTCCCAATCTCTCCGCCAAAATCACGGACGAGCTTTCCGGCAAGGATTTTGTCCTGCGTGAAGGTCAGGAATTCGAACTGCCCAAAATGCCCGGAACCAAGATTCTCGTCTCCAAAGTCACCGAGGAATCTCTCACTCTCAGCTTCATCCTCCCCGGCAAGACCGAGCGGCAGGAGCAGGAGTTAAAGATTAAATAATCATCAAATTCCGGAAACGGTGAAATTTGTCTAAGATTTTACTTCCCATCCCTCCAGACCCCCTTTATTTCAATTCTGCCATCCCAAAAAAGTTCATGAGAAAGCCAGTGTTATCGTTGCAAAGTCAGGCCCTGATCGTCGGCATCGCGTGTGCCACCGCCCTCCCCGCTCCCGTTGTCCGGGCCGGTGATGGAGGTGGATACGAGTCGTCCATCGTTGGGCAGGAAGTGATCAAACGTCAGATGCGTATTGCCAATGCGCTGACGGCCGAAGCGGACGGAGATCGCCTGATGGCTGAACAGGACTACGAGGGGGCGATTGCCAAATATCGCGAAGCTCTCGACCTGCTCCCTTTGGGAAATGTCTCCTACGCTGACCGCCAACGCGTTATCAACAAATACGCCAAAGTTTGCGTCATCCACGCCCGGGAACTGGGCAATCGTGGTGCCTTCGCCAAGGCCCGCAGCCTGCTCAACGGTGTTCTTTCCGAGAATGTCGATCCCGGCAATGTGGCTGCCCGGAACCTGCTCAAGGACTTGGAGGATCCCGACAAGTTCAATCAGGCCATGAGCGAGAAACATTACACCAACACCGAGGAAGTGCGCCGCCTCTTCCGGATGGGGTTGGGTTATTACGATCTCGGCCAGTTCAAAGAAGCTGAAGAGCAATTCAACCGGGTCCTGGCCATCGACCCCACCAATACTGCCGCACGCCGGCAGCTTGAGAAAACGGAGCGGGAAGTGAACAATTACCTGCGTGCTGCCCGTGACCACACCCGCATCAAGATGCTGAACGATGTGGATAGTCTTTGGGTAACGCCAGTTCCTGGCACCGCCAAAGCTCCAACGGCCTTGGCCACCACCACGACCGACGAGCCTTCCGGTTCCCAGGCCATCATCTTCAAGCTGAATAACATTACGCTGGACCGCCTGCAATTCTCGGATGCCAGCATTCAGGAAGTGGTCGATTACCTCCGCCGCAAGAGTATTGAAGCCGATACGGTGGAAACCGATCCAAACCGCAAGGGAGTTGACTTCATTCTCACCTCATCCGAAGGCGCCCGCCCCGTGACCCTTGACCTGCGCGGCTCCAAATTGATCAATGCAATCAAGAGCGTTTGTGACCAGGCTGGGATGCGCTACCGCTTCGAACCCAATGCGGTGGTCATCATGCCGATCACCAGCGCCGGATCCGGTGGACTGCAGACCCGTGTTTTCCGCGTGCCGCCTGACTTTTTATCCAAAGGAAGTGGTGGGGCTGCTGAAGGCGGAGACGCCGCTGCTCCCGCCGATCCCTTCGGTGGTGGTGCTCCGACCGGTTCCGCTTTGGTGAAACGCCCTGACGCCAAAACCGTCATGCAGCAGCTTGGGGTGGAATTTGGCGAAGGAGCGACTGCTACCTTCAGTGCCGGCACTTCCCGTCTGGTGATCCGCAACACCCTCGAACAGCTCGACAACGCCGAAAGCGTCATCGATACCATGTTCAAGTCGAGTGTGAAGCAGGTCTTCATCACCACCAAATTCGTGGAAGTCACCCAGCGCAACACCGACGAACTCGGCTTTGATACTCTGATTGGTGCCTTCAATCTCGGCAGCAGCGGTGTTTACGGTGCCGGTGGAACATCAGGCACAGCTTCGCCGCTGAACAGTGGCGATTACTCCGTGATCAGCCCAGGTGGTGGTCCTGTCGGAGGCAGCCCGATTTCCCGTGGCCTTCGTTTTGGTGCGGATGCGCTCTCCCGTAACGCGATCGATTCCCTTATCGCTGGTGGAACGGCTTCGGGTGCCTCCGCCGTAACTCCTGCCACTTTTGCTCTGGCCGGGGTTTTCACCGATCCTCAATTCCAGATCATGATGCGGGCCCTTTCCCAGAAGAAGGGTGTCGACCTTATGACCGCTCCCAGCGTGATCGTACGCGGTGGACAAAAATCCAAAATCGAGGTGATCCGCGAATTCCCTTACCCGACTGAATTCGATCCACCTCAGATTCCACAAACCTTCGGCGGCAGTTCCACACTGAATGCCGGTGGTGTAGGTGCTGGAGCGAGCACGGGGGGCAGCTTCCCGGTCACTCCGACGACGCCACAGAGCTTTGAGTTCAAGAACACCGGTGTCACCATGGAAGTGGAAGCCACCGTGGCGGACGACGGGTATACCATTGACCTGAATCTTGCCCCTGAAGTCATCGAGTTCGAAGGTTTCATCAATTATGGCAGCCCCATTCAGACCACCGGTATCAATGCCCTCGGTCAGAGCGAGCCAGTCGTGTTGACCGACAACAAGATTCTGCAGCCCGTGTTTGCCACCCGCAAACTGGCTACTCAGGTCCTGATCTGGGATCGTCAGACGGTCGGAATCGGTGGATTGATCCGCGAAGACGTCCAATCGGTCGAAGACAAAGTGCCACTGTTCGGTGACATTCCTTTGGTCGGCCGCTTGTTCCGCACCAAATCAGACGAGCACTTCAAGAAAAATCTGATGATTTACGTGACGGGCACTCTGATCGATCCAGCTGGCCAACCGATCAACGCTTCCAAGAGCGACAGCGAAGAGATGGAGGTCCCGATCGAGGGTGGACCTGCGGCTCCGCTCTTCCCAACTGGCATTATGCCAGTCGGAGACAAATAAGCCTCAAGGACTCATTCATTCGGACAGGGCGGGAGGCAACTCCCGCCCTGTTTCTTTTTCCGGTGAGATGTGAAAGGGCTCCGTTGAAATGCTCCCCATGATTCTGACTCTTGCCCTGACCGGCGGCATCGCCACTGGCAAAACCAGCTTTGCCCGGTTGTTGATGGAAATGATCCCGGAAACGGTTCTTTTTGACTGCGATCAGTGTGTCCATGAGCTATTGACAAAGCCGGAGGTTGCCCGGATGATCGTGTCCTCTCTGGGAATGGACCTTGCCGGTTCCGATGGACAGCTTGACAAAAGCCGGTTGCGGGATCGGGTGTTTCAGGATCAGAAGAGCAGGCGCACGCTGGAAGAAATTCTGCATCCGCTGGTGCGGGAAGCATGCCGGCTGGCTCATCAGCAGGCGCAACACTCGCCCGGCATTTTGTTTTTTCTGATGGATGTGCCTCTGCTGTATGAATCAGCCTTTCCGATGCCACGTGATCTTGAGATTGTTGTGGCGTGCGGGCCGGCTACCCAACGGGAGCGCCTGATGGCGCGGAACCCTTTTTCGCCGGAGCTGGCGGATCGCATCATCGGGGCGCAACTTCCCATTCTGGAGAAGGTCGCCTTGGCCGGTGTGGTCATCTGGAATGGCGGTTCCCGTGCCGCCCTGCGCCGGCAAACCTTTACTTTTTCGACATGGATCAAGAGCAACCTGATAACCTGACTGCCTCCAGTGCAGAAACCGGTCCCGAATCCACCGTGCCGGCGGCGGCTCCATCCTCATTGGAGGGAAAACCCGTCGCGGCGGTCACTTCCGCTGAAGCGCGTCCGGTCATCCCGGAAAGGGTGAGGCTGAACGATTATCTCGGGCACACCCTGGCGCAGTTGTATGATCTTGGTGAAGCGCTGGGCCTGCGCGTCGGCGGCACCCGCTCCAAGCATTTCCTGATCTTCGAAATCGTCAGCTTTTACGGGCGCAATGGGGCCATCATCGAGGCGGAAGGCATTCTGGAAATCATGCGCGAAGGGTTCGGTTTGATCCGGGACCCCCGGTTCAATTTTGCATCCTATCCGGATGATGTGTTTATCTCCCCGTCGAATCTCCGCCGCTACAATCTGCAGGCAGGGCTTTCGCTCAAGGTCATCTGCCGGGCTCCGCGGGATCCCAAGGACAAGTTTATCTCGGTGGAATCTGTCGTCAGCATCGAAGGAATTCCGGTTGAGGACTACGTGCCGCCGGTGGCGTTTGAAAAACTGACGCCCCTTTTTCCCACGGAGCGCATTATTCTCGAAAACCGCCGCACCCGGGTTATTGCCACGCGGGTGGTCGATATTGTCGCGCCGTTGGGCAAGGGCCAGCGGGGCTTGATCTGTGCTCCGCCACGTGGGGGCAAAACGATTCTACTGAAGGAAATTGCCAGTTCCATCCGGGAAAATCATAAGGAGGTGGAATTGATCGTCCTCCTGCTCGATGAGCGGCCGGAGGAGGTCACCGATTTTGTCGAGACCGTGGGTGGGCATGTCTTTGCATCGACTTTTGACGAACCGGCGACACGTCACATCCAAGTGGCGGAGTTGGTGATGGAACGGGCCAAGCGGTTGGTGGAAATGAAGCGGGACGTCGTGATTTTGCTGGACAGTCTGACCCGGTTGAGCCGTGGTTACAATAATATGCTTTCCGGCAAAGGGGGGCTGATGTCCGGTGGGATGAACCCGGTGGCGCTACAGCGGGCGAGAAAATTCTTCGGCTCCGCCCGCAAGGTCGAGGAAGGCGGAAGCCTCACGTTGCTGGCCACGGCCCTGATCGAAACCGATTCCAAAATGGACGAGGTCATTTTTGAGGAATTCAAGGGTACCGGCAACATGGAGATCCACATCGACCGGGAGATGGCCGAACGGCGGATTTACCCGGCGATCCATGTGCAGAAGACGGGCACGCGGAAGGACGAATTACTTTACCATCCGGATGAGTTCCGTCGTATCAGTGCCATCAGGAGGCAGCTTTCCCAGTTGCCTGCGGGTGAGGCCATGGAGGTGCTCATCAAGCACCTGAAAGCCACCCCCGGGAATGCCGAACTGCTCCTGACGGGGTTGCGCTGAACGGGGACCTGCCTTAGGTCCTTGGTCCGATGGGGTGTGCTGCCCCCCAATTTTACCCTTTCCCCTGTTTTACCCGGTGCCTGACTCCGCTCTTTCCGATCACTATATTGCCACTCCTGAAGCACTGGCGGCCCTGCTTTCCCGTATTCCGGCTGGTCCTGGCGTCCGTTGTGCGATCGATACCGAAGCGGACAGTCTGCATTCCTACAAAGAAAAGCTTTGTCTGATCCAGTTGGCGTGCGGGGAAGAAAAGGTCATTATTGATCCTCTGAGTATTGCGGATTTGTCCCCGTTGGTGGAGTGGCTGCAGGAGGTGGAAATCTGGATGCATGGGGCAGACTTCGACATGACGCTCATGAAGCGGACCTTTGATGTGATTCCTGAGCGCATCTTTGACACGCAAACGGCGGCCCGGCTCTGCGGCGAAAAGCAATTTGGATTGGCCCACCTCGTGGAATCGGGTTTCGGAGTGGCCCTTTCCAAACAATCCCAGCGGGCAGACTGGGGAAAACGTCCTCTTTCTGAGAAGATGATTGAGTATGCCCTGAATGATGTGCATTACATCCTCGAACTGGCTGATCGTTTTGTGGCCCGGTTGCGGGATCTGGGGAGGGAGGAGTGGTTTCTGGAGTCCTGCCGGGATGCCCGGGAGACGGTGCTGAACCGGCCGGCGGCGGATCCGGATGAGCAGTGGAGGATTTCCGGGAGCGGAAAGCTGCGGGGCTGTGGGATGAATTATCTGCGTGCGCTCTGGCAGTGGCGCGATGCCGAAGCCCTGCGTCTGGACCGGCCAGCCTTCAAGGTGACAGGGAATGTTGATCTTCTTAATTGGGCTGAAGCCTTGGAGAATGGAGGGGAAGCCGATCTCCACTCCCGTTTTCCCCCACCGTTTCATCGCCGCTTCCACAAAGCCGTGAGGGATGCCCGCGAAGCCGACCACTCCACATGGCCCCAGCGCCCCCAGCGGCAGCGCTACGACCGCAATCCGGAAGCGGAAAGACGGTTTGAAACCCTCAAGGAAAAACGTGACCGTCTCGGTAGGGAATTGGATCTTGATCCTTCCCTGATTGGTTCACGGGCCTCCTTGGAAGCCATCTGTTTTCAACCGGATCGCGTTGATGAGTTGTTTCTGAATTGGCAGCGGGCGGTTCTCGGAATCTGACCCGGAAATCCGGGCGGGCAGGGGAACTGCCCTGCTTCAGGACACGGGCAGGGGGCTTCGATTAAAAAAAGAGCCCCTTCCGGGCATTTAAGCTTCTTTTCCGGATTCAAAACTCCTAGGAAAATAGCTTAATTCAATGCGCTGATTCCTTAGGAACGGCCTTTCGTTGTTCTCCCCCCAACCCCGATTCCGTGAAAAGTCCCGCACGTCTTTCCCTCCCTCCACGTCCCTTCATCCTCCGCCCCTTGGCCTGGGCACCGCTGCTGCTGGTCCTGCTTTGCTGCCAGCTCGTGCTGCCGTCCACAGTCCGTGCCCAACAGCCCCGGCTGACAGAATTCCTCGCGATCAACTCCAACGGGATCACGGATGAGGACCTCAGCCTCCAAGGGTGGATCGAAATCTGGAATCCCAGCCTGACAGCCGTTTTTTCCCTGACGGGCTACAGACTATCCACTACCCCGCCCAGTCCGGGGGTCGCCACCACTTGGAACATTCCCACCATCCAGATCATGCCGGATGAGCGGATCCTGATCTGGGCATCAGGAAAAAACCGGACGGTGGTCACCGCCCCGCTGCACACCAGTTTCACGCTCCCCTCCGCTGCTGGCAGCACCCTCAGTTTGCTGAACAGCGGCAACACCGTTGTCTCCACCATCTCCAACTATCCTGGCCAGACCGCGGATGTGTCCTGGGGTCGGGATGATTCTGATATCGCAATCGCTCCAACGATGGTCGGTTTCTATACCAGGCCCACCCCCGGCGAAAAAAACAACCGGTACACAGGCGCCGGAGTGGCGGGTGGCGTGCTCTTCAGCGAAGCCAGCCGCGCCTTCAACACTTCGGCCACCGACACGCTCGTCAACGTCACCCTGACTCAGGCAGTGCCAGATCCTGCGGCTCAGATTCTCTACACCACGGGATTCAGCAATCTCAGTTCGGTGCGCCAGCAACACACCGCCACGGCGCTGGCCAATGGCAGGATCCTCATCACCGGCGGGTTGAGCAGCGTGCTTCTTGCCAGCAGTGAGATTTTTGACCCGGCCGCCACCAATTCACTTCCGGCCCCCAGTCTGGCCACCGCCCGGCGTCTGCATACCGCGACCCTGTTATCCAACGGCAAGGTCCTTGTGGTTGGCGGGCTCGGCGGCAGTGGGGCGTTATCCACTGCAGAGCTGTATGATCCTGCCACGAATGCCTGGAGTGCGGCGGGTTCGCTGGCCACCGCCCGTCAATTGCATACCGCGACCCTGTTGCCCGACGGGAAAGTTCTAGTGGTGGGTGGGCTTGGTGCCGCCGCCCTCAATACCACCGAATTGTATGATCCGGCTTCCAACTCCTGGACTGCATCCGGGTCCCTCTCTTCGGCCCGCCAACTGCATACGGCCAGCCTGCTTTCCAACGGCAAAGTCCTTGTGACTGGGGGGCTGGATTCAGCCATTCTCGACAGCAGCGAAATTTATGATCCGGCCACTGGCCTTTGGACCGGGGCGGCTCCCTTGGCCACCCTGCGCCAGCAGCATACCGCGACAGTCCTGGCGGATGGAAAAATTCTCGTGGCTGGCGGACTCACCTCCCTTCCTGGTCCGGTTTTCAGCAATCTTGCTTCCGCGGAGCTGTATGATCCTGCAACCAATACCTGGACGGCGGCCGGAGCTCTCACGGTGGCGCGCCGCCTGCACACCGCCACTCTGTTGCCCGGCGGCAAAGTGCTGGTAGCTGGGGGGACCAGCAGCATCACTGCGGTGCCGTCTCCCAGTCTTAACAGCGCGCAGCTGTATGATCCCGTTTCCAATACCTGGAGCAGCGCCGGTTCGCTTGGCGGAGTCCGCGCCTATCATACCGCGAACCTGCTGAACAACGGACGGGTTTTTGCGGCAGGGGGCGCCAATGGCAGTACCTCCCTGGCCACGTCTGAACTCTATAATCCCAACACGAATGCCGCATGGACAATCTCGCCCAAGGGCGTGGTGGACATTCCGGACATCAATGCCCTTCCTTATATTACCCCCCTGGCGATCAATAATACCCAGATGGTCCGGGCCCGCGTTTTCAAGCCAGGGCTGCTGCCAGGGCCGACCAATACCCAGTGCTTCCTCAAATTGGAGACCAATGCCCGGAGCTTCAGTTCCGCCATGCCTATCGTGGTCATCAGCAGTTTCGGGGGAACTCCCCCCGACGATGCCGACCTTGCATCCTACATGTGGGTGTGGGAGCCCGCGGCACCGGACAACCGGGCCCGCTTCACTAATCCTCCCGTCATCGCCAGCCGCTCGGTGATTGACAAGCGGGGCTCCAGCACGCTGGGGAATCCCAAATTCAGCCTGAACGTGGAGACCCGTAAACCTTCCGATGAGGATGAACAGGACTTTTCCCTGCTGGGCATGCCCTCCCATTCCGACTGGGTCTTCCATGCTCCCTACAACTTCGACCGTTCCCTCCTGCACAATCCCCTCATGTATGCCCTCAGTAATTCTGCCGGGCGTTACGCGGTGCGGAACCGGATGGCGGAAGTCTTCGTGGACGTCAACAGTGCCGGCCTCAGCTTTGCCGGCAATGCTTCCGGTGATTATTTCGGGGTGTATAACGTAATGGAGAAAATCCGGAGGGGGAGTGACCGGGTCGATATCACCCGGTTGGATACTTACGACAATGATGCCGCGAGGAACAGCGGAGGCTATATATTCAAAATTGACCGCCTTGATGCCGGTGACAGTGGCTTTTCCGCCGGAGGACAGGCGTTTGCGTACTATTATCCGAAAGAGCGTGATCTGAAATCGCCGCAGCGTGATCCTCAGGAAAAGGCCCTCACTGCATACCTCAATGATCTCAACACCCGCCTTCAGTCCGCCACCAACTGGAAGGATCCGGTACTTGGTTATGCTCCCAAACTGGATGTTCCCGCAGCGATTGACCACCACCTGCTGAACGTGTGGGCCTTCAATGTCGACGCGCTCCGCCTGAGCGGGTACTGGACCAAGGACCGCAATGGCAAGGTATTCCCCGGTCCCATCTGGGATTTTGACCGTACGCTTTCCTCGACGGATGGCCGGGATGCCAATCCCCTGACGTGGCGCTCCACCGTGCCTGATCTCGGGACGGACTTCTTCAATTATCCGTGGTGGAACCGGCTCTTCCTCGACCCTGACTTCTATCAGAAATATATCGACCGCTGGCAGGAACTCCGGGCTGGCCCGCTCGGCCGCCCCGCGCTCGAAGCTCTGATTGATTCCTTGAATGCTCAAATCACTGCCGAAGCCATCACCCGGGATCTTGCCCGGTGGGCCCAGGGCAAACGTTCCTGGACCCGGCCTTTCCCTGCGCCGGAAAATAATACCATTGCCGCCAGTCAGGCAGCAGAGGTCCAGCGGCTGAAAGACTATATGCGGCAGCGAGCCGGATTCATGGACAGCCAATGGGTGGGTCGTGTCACGGCCTCGGCCCCTTCCGGTTTCCTCGCGGCCGGCTCCACAGTGACTCTCACCGGGCCTGCGGGCGTGCCGGTTTATTATACCTTGGATGGCAGCGATCCCCGCCCGTCCGGCGGGGCGGCGCCCGGTGCCGGACCCATGCTTTACACGGGGCCGGTGGCGATCAATACGAATACCCGCCTGCGCGCCCGTGCTTATGATTCAACAAACACGACGGCTCTCAAACCCAGTATCAAGACCGGCGCCAACAATCCTGCTCTGGCAAGCCAGTGGGGTGGTCCTGTCGATGTGAGCTATACCACCGAAAGCCCTGCGGCTCCAGGTGATCTGATTCTCTCCGAAATCAATTATCATCCTGCCAACCCCACCCCTGCGGAACTTGCCATCAATCCTTTGTGGACTGATGAAGATTTTGAGTTTCTCGAAATCCGCAATATCAGCGGGCGCATCATCAATCTGACGGGAGCCTCCTTCTCCCGCGGGGTCACCTTCAACTTCACAGGTGGTGCCGCCCGGAGCATGGGGATCGGCGAAAGCGTCATCATCGCTTCCAATCCTGCCGCCTTCGCCGCCCGTTATGGGAATGCGCTGGTGGTGAGTGGTCCGTGGATCGGTGACCTGGCAAACAGCGATGAAAATGTCACCCTGCTCAGTGCCACCTCCGACGTTATTTTCTCGGTCGATTATGTGGATAGTTGGGTGCCTTCCTCGGATGGGGATGGGGCCACCCTGGTCGCCTACGAAGCCTACCCTCTCGATTTCAACGCGGCCGCGGCCTGGCGTGCCAGCTCCAGCCTGGGGGGATCACCCGGGGCATGGGATACGGCCAGCGTTCCCCTTTCGGCAGGGCCCGACATCACCGGGACCATGGATGATACCCTGCAACTCCGCGGCCAGATCATGGGCAGCACTTCCCCGGGCACTCCCGTGCTTGCCTGGTCCAAAATCAGCGGCCCCGGGACGATCACTTTCGCTGATCCTGCCCAGGCCATCACCACCGCTACCGCCAGTCTCCCGGGCACCTACCAGGTCCGCCTTACCCTCACAGTCAATGCCGTTACCTCCTATGATGAAGCCACCATCCAATTGGTTGACACCATGGCGGCCTTCCTGACGCGGTATCCCGCAATCGGTACCGCCACGGATGATGCCGACAAGGACGGGCGAAGCAATTTCCTGGAGTTCGCCCTCTTCACCCACCCGTCTGTTGCCACTGGCAGCGAGCCTCCGCTGGCGGCCATTCAGGGCAATCGCATGACCCTCACCTATCAGCGCCACAAACCAGCGGCGGGTGTGACTTATGTGGTCGAAATCTCGGATGGGCTCAATACCTTCCGCCTGCCCACGCCCGGTGAATTGACCGAGACCCTCCTGGCTGATGACGGCACCACCGAAACCGTGCGGATCACTGATACGGCTCCGCTGGGCACTCCGGTCCGGCGCTTCCTCCGCGTCAAAGTCACTTCGCCTTGAAGCAACAGGCAAGGGGAGCCGCCCGACCGTGGTCTGGCATCCATGGCCGCCAGGCGCGGCCCGGTCGTTCAAGTTACGCCAACGACCTGGTCACACATCGTAGACCCGGCCTGATTTTTTCTCATACCAGTGCACGTAGGACCGGTTGCAGACATCAATGCCGCCGGGGGTGGGGTAGTTTCCGGTGAAATACCAATCGCCCGCCTCGGGAGCGATGGCGGCATGCAGGTTGGCCACGGTCTGGAAGATCACCACCAACTCGCCATTCCAATCGTTATCCGGATAGACAAACTCACTGACCTTGCTCGAAATCTGTTCATCGCTGAAGGGGGCATAAAGATCCTGCACCGCATTCCGCTGACTGGCTGCCGGCTTTTTCAGTTCCGCCTGGCAGGCCTCATAGACCGCTGTGATCCTGGCTTCCTGTCCGGTTGCCTTCAATAGCTCCACGGCGGCCTGGAAGGCGATGAACTTTCCGATCTCCGCCATGTCGATGCCATAACAGTCCGGATACCGGATCTGCGGCGCGGTGGAGCACACCACCATCCGTTTCGGCATCGCCCGGGTTAGCATCTTCAGGATGCTCTGCTTCAGGGTGGTGCCACGGACGATGGAGTCATCGATCACCACCAGACTGTCCCGGTGCGGATTTACCTCGCCATAGGTGATGTCATAGACGTGGCTGGCCATTTGGAGGCGGCTGGTTTCCTGACTGATAAAAGTTCGCAGCTTGATGTCTTTATGGAGGATTTTTTCCCCCCGTGGCCAATTCCTCAAAATCAGATCATCGATCAATTCCTCGTTCAGGATGCCCTGCTGCGCGGCCGCCAGGATAGCTTGCTTCACCTCTGTCCGGCGGTGCAGGCGCGATCCTTCCATCAATCCGTGGTAGGCAACCTCGGCGGTGTTGGGAATGAAGGAAAATACCGCATGCTCCAGGTCCCCGCCGATCGCCTCCATCACCTGCGGCACCAAGGCCGCTCCCAGCCGCTTCCGTTCCTGGTAGATGCCAGGATCATTCCCCCGCGAGAAATAAATCCGCTCAAAGGAACAAGGTGAAAACGGTGCTGGAGCCGCGAATGGTTCCACGGTGGCCGTTCCATCCCGCCGGATGATCAGGACATGTCCGGGAGGGACCTCGCGGATTGACTCCGAGGACGCATCGAACACCGTCATTAGAGGAACCCGTTCACTCGCTACGGCGAACACTTCATCACTCTCGTAAAGAAAACAGGGACGGATCCCCCGTGGGTCCCGCAGCACGAAGGAATCCCCGTTCCCAATCTGCCCGGCGATGGTGTAGCCCCCATCCCAGTGGCAGGCGGACTGTTGGATGATCTGGGCGATATCCAGCCGCGCACTGATGACGGCGGGGATCTCCGCCCCGGGGGTGCCTTTGTCCCGCATTTCCCGGTAAATATCCGTATGCGCCTCATCGAGGTGGAAACCGATCTCCTCCAGGACGGTCTGGGTATCGGTGCCGAATACCGGATGCTGCCCCCGGTCCACCATCAGCTGGTTCAGTTCCCGGGTATTCGTCATGTTGAAGTTCCCCAGCACCATGAGCGACTTCGTCGGCCAGTTCGACCGGCGCAGGTAAGGGTGGCAACTTCCCGTCGAAAATTCCCCGCTCGTCCCATAACGCAGATGCCCCATCAGGCACTCTCCACCGAAGTCGAAGTGTTGTTTCACACTCGCTCCGTCTTTCGGGTCCAGACGACCTTTTTTCACCAGTTGGTCATAGGCTGCCATCTGCGCCCGGAACACCAGTCCGAGTGAATCCGTCTTCGCCGACCGCGCCCGGAACATGTAGGGAAAGCCTTGGGGCGCATCGATTTTGGTGCAACCGATCCCCACGCCATCGTGCCCCCGGTTATGCTGCTTCTCCATCAGCAGGAACAACTTATGAAATCCCCAGAGTGGATTTTGATACTTCTCGATAAAATGCTGCGCCGGTTTCCGCAGGCGCACAAACGCTATCCCGCACTCGTGTTTCAGAAAATCGCTCATCGTTGGAAAATCACCTCAGTGACCCGGAGGTAGGACGCGCCCTGCCACAGGGTCAAGGGGGGAAGGCGAAATTGGGGCCTTTGGTCTGGCAGGGGCAGGCTTCAATCCGCCCTCCAACTATCCGAGGTGATGCCGTGCAGTCCGACCCAACGGCCCTGTTGGTCGTCTCCCCGCCACCTGAGTTCCACGATCACGTAGGATTCGGCGTTCCAGCTGCTTCGTTCGCCGGTGGCCAGTTTTTCCCGGTAAACGAGGCTCTCCTTGTCCACCCAGACGTGAAAAGTGTCATCCCGCGTGGGCGGTTCCACCGTGTAGGCGATCCGCACTGAATCCTGCCCCGGAACTGCAGGTCCAAAGTAGTGGGCGCGCCGCAGCATGACGCGGAAGCGCCCGGGGGTTTCCGTGGGAGCGGCGAAGAAGGCCCGCAGGCGGTGGTGGTAGCTTTCGATGAAGGCTGACCAATCGACCCGGTAACCATCTTTGGTCTCCTCCACGGCCATGGGGATCGGGGCTTCCCGGTCCTTCAGCAGTACGTTATAAAGGTGAAATTTCCGGGAACTGTCCGGCACTTCCCCCTCCGTCAGGAAAGTGATTTCCTGCACGGAAAAAGGGGCAGGCGGATGGGACTCAGCGTGGGTGGCCATTTCCCTGCGGGTTTTGTCCGGATTCTGTGAATAAGCCAATCGTTCCTCCAGGGTGGATGCCTGAAAAAACTGTTCCAGCGTCTTGAGGGAATCCTTCCGGGCCATGGCAGGATCGCTTGAAGAAGCGACCGGGGAAACTGCGGGGGGCGTGGACTCCGGCGGGGGAGCCGGAATCGGCGCCGGCGGGGGCTGGTCTGGAACGGGAATGGTAGCAGGAGGAACTCCGGGCAGGGGTAGAGGCGCGGAGGCTGCGGAACTTTCCCCCAACGGAGCAGGAAGGGGTGGGAGTGGCTCCTTTGGAGGTGGGGTCACCATTTCCGGTGGACCCGGCGCGGCCGGCTCTGTGACGGAGGGCCCGGTCGGGTCCGGCTCGGTCACGGAGGGCGGCGTGGGTTCAGCAACGACTGGCTGGAGTGCAGGACCGGGGTCTCCGGGAATCATGTTATGCCGTGGGGTCACCGCAGCTTGCGCGGTTACCGCCGGCGCGGCGGATGGGGGAATGGAGCCAGCCTTGGAGGCGTCCGGCGCTGGCGTCCTGAGCGCGGTCGTGACCTTGGAAGCCGGTGGTGCTTTCAGGAGTGTGGAAGCGGCCACGACGATGCCTGCTCCCGTCACCAGCAACAGGCTGCTTTTCAGCAGGCGTTTGCCGGCACCCGGCTGGGGGGGGGCGGGGGCCGGTGATCCCATCCCTTCCACCACGGCGGGAGATTCCGTTGGCTGGGGAGGGGGGCTGCCGAGCGTGAAGTCCTCGCCGCAGGCCTCGCAGGTCACGGCCAAGCCAGCCATGGAAACAGGCACCTGGTAGGATGCCCGGCAGCCGGGGCAGGAAACAGGGAAATTCGACGCAGGTGCCATGGAGTTGAAGGGGAAAATGCCTTCGGCCAACGTAAAACATCAAACCCGTCCGGCGCGCAAGGCCAGCCAATGGAGGACCAGACGTGCCAGTGGCACGGCCGCCAGGCTGCCCAGCACATCCGCGATCCAATCATAAATATCCAGCCCCTTCCGGCCAGGCGTGAAGCTTTGGTGCCATTCATCCGACCAGCCGACCACTGCTCCCGTGAGCAGGGCGATCAGCGCGAGTTTCCGCCAAGGAGAGGTCAGCAGGGCGCGGTCAGCCGGTTTTCCCCGCAAGGCGAGGGCCAGCACCAGACACGTGCCGCCAACGGCAAAATAAATGGCATGCTCGATTTTATCTATTCCTACGACATCGATCTTCGGGCCCGGATGGCTGAGGGAGGACAGGACCACCAGGACAATAAACCAGCCCAGCCAGGCGATGGCCCAGTTGCGCGACTGTTGCAGAAAAGGACGGGCCGCCACTGCGGGTGGTGCGTGGTGCTCAGCGGGGTCCATTGTGCAGCTCGGATTCGAGGCGCTCGCTGAGCCACTGCTTGATCATGCTTTGATAGTTCAAATAACGGGAACGGGCCAGCCGCTTGATGCGGGCCAGCATCCGGGGATCGAAGCGAAGGGTGATGGTGGTGCTTTCCCGGACATCGGGCCGGTGCAGAGCACTGTTCATCAGCCGGGCATCCAGCTGGTGGGTGGACCAGAAGACGGCTTCTTCCTCTTCGTCGGCGAAGTCGGGGACTTCGCGCCATGACATGATTTTTTTCATTGAAAGGAAAGAGGAGGGTGGATCAGAGGAACTCGGTGTTCTTGCGCTCGTAGAAGCTCAGTTCATCCGGAGTCATGGAACGGGCGAAGAGCACCCGGTATTTCTTGCCATCGGTCCAGAAGATGCTGAAAATCGGCTGGTTGCCCACCGTCTTGCCGAGGCAGAAATAACGGGCCTCCGTGGCCTCGTTTTCCCGCTCCGGCAGCAGGCGCAGCGAGAACGGGTCTTCATAGGATTCCTCGATTTCACGGGGCGGAATGACCTTGAGGTCAAAAGGGGCGTCCAGCCAGTCGAAGTCCATCAGTGGTAAAGTGTAGTTAAAAGGGAGAGAAGGATCAGACGGGGAGGCGGGAGGCATCCGGGCGGCGCTGGATGAGTTCGATCTCATACCCTTCGGGAGCGTCGATAAATGCAAAAGTAGTGCCGGAACTTGCCGTGGTGGGGCCATCCGAGAGCGGGTAACCAAGGGCGGCGGCATGCGCCGCGAAGGCCTCAAGGTCTTCCACTTCAAAGGCCAGATGAGTCAGGTCCGGGCCTACGAGGACCGGGCCGCTGGCGTCATATTGGCAAATTTCGACGAGTTCCTCGCTGCCAGGAGTTTCGAGAAAAACGAGTTCCGAACCACGGGGCGATTTGTGGCGGCGGACTTCCTTGAGACCGAGCACCTTGGTGTAGAAATCCACGGTGCGGGCCAGATCGGCGACGCGGTAGCGGGTGTGGAGGAGGCGGGTGACCATGGTGAAAAGAATCAGGTGGAGCCCTACCGTCCACGCAGCACCGGCGGCAGCAACCCGTTTGTTCGACGGAACTGCGTCCCCCGTCAGCCACCGGCTGTTGAGCCGCTGCCAGCAGGCTGGCTGAACTATTTAAAATGCATTGACCGACCCCCATGGATTTCCATATGACAAAAACGTTACTTTAACCGGAGATGAAAAAACAATACGCCAATCTTTGCCGGATCGTGCTTTCGGGCCTCCTCCCCATCGCCGCTCAGGCTGACCCCTACACCGGGACCGCCTACGAGCCGTTTGATTACGGCACGGTGGTGGATGCCGGCAACCCCGCCACCGACTCCAATCTCAACCTCAACAATCGGGGCGTCGGATGGAATGCTGCCGGAGATCCGGCGCAGCCCAACACCACCGTCTGGGGAAATGGGGTGACCACGGCCCCCTTTGTGGTGACCAATACCACGGTGGCGGCGGGCACTCTCCCGGGTCCCGTCCCGGCGGTGGGAAACCGCATCCAGGTCAACGCCGGCACGGCCGGACGCTCCCTTGGGCAAACCGTCGATAGTGGGTCCCTCTATTTCAGTTTCACCATCCAGCGCCTCACGGATTCCATCCGCACGATCAATTTTGCCCTCTTCGCCGGCACCGTCGAAAAGTTCGGCTTCGGCCAATATGCCACCGCCGCCGTGGCCGCGACCTCCGAGGGAAATTTGGCAGCGGTGTTTTTGAACACCAACCCCGGCAATCTGGTGATAGGATCCGGTGGCGTCACGCCCATCCCCATGGGCACCGGCGTGCCCCATCAGGTGATCATCCGGATCGATTTCGACACCAGCGGCATCAATGACCGCGTCCGTGTCTACGTCGATCCCTCCAGCGTCGCCGATGAAAATGCCCTGACCCCGTATGTGGATAACGAGAACTTCGACATGGGTGCCATCACCACGCTGCGTCCTTTTTCCGGGGGCGCGACCACCACTCCTGTGGCACTGGCCGCCGGTTCCGGGTCTTTTGACGAAATCCGGGTCGGAGCCACCTTCTCCTCCGTCACCTCCGGTCTCGTGCCCGACTTGAATATTGCCGGTACGCCAGAGGCTGTCACCGTCTCCTGGCCCTCGTCATTTTCGTGGTGTTTCCTCCAGCAAAACGTGGCCCTCAGCACCGGCCCGTGGGCTGCCTCCGCAGGCGTGGAGGACAATGGCACTCAGAAAAGTCTCACCCTGCCGTCTCCCGCTGGCCATCTCTTCTTCCGCCTCGCCCAGCCTTGAGACCGCAGGGAGTTTACTGGTATAACAATGCCGGTTCGCGGCGCTGGCGGAAGGTTCGTTCCTCCGGTTCCCAGGCGCGGCAGGCGTCCTGCCAGGGAATTCCCTGCTCAATGGCCAACCGTTCCCGGGTACTTCCGAACAGAAGATCAATGGCGATCGGATTCGTCACGTATTCGTAGATTTCCGTGCGCCATTGGAAGTCGCCGGGGCTGAGGGCGCGGGAAATCTGGAGGAAGGCATAACCGGTGCGGACGGGCAGGAAAGTGCGGCGGTCCGTGACGTGAAATTGCACTCCGCCGCAGTCCTTGCCAGCGTGTTTTTGAAAGGTCGGCCGATAGGTCAGCGGGCGGAAGCTGACGCCGGGCAGTTGGGCGGCATTCAGTTTTTCCGCCAAAAGACGGCCCGGCAGCCACGGGGCTCCCATGATTTCAAACGGCCGGGTGCTGCCGCGGCCTTCGCTCAGGTTGGTGCCTTCCACCAGACAGGCTCCGGGATAAACCACCGCGGTGTCCGGGGTGGGCATGTTCGGGGAGGGCAGCACCCAGGGCAAACCGGTGTCCTCGAAGAACATGCCGCGCTCCCAGTTCCTGCATTTCACCACGGTCAGCGGTGCCCCATCCAGACCGCGTTCCCTGACATAGAGCGTGGCCAATTCGCCCATGGTCAATCCATGGCGGGTGGCCAGATCCGCACAGCCCACGAAGCTTTCAAATCCCGGCTGAAGCGACGGACCTTCCACCGCCGTGCCACCGATAGGGTTGGGCCGGTCGAGGATCATCACCGGCAGCCCAAGGGGCAACGCGGCCTCCAGGCAATACAGCATGGTCGCCTGGAAAGTGTAATACCGGCTGCCCACATCCTGGAGGTCGATGACCAGGATATCCAGACCCCGCATGGAATCGGCGGTGGGCCGGAGACTGGTGACACTGGTGCCATAGAGGCTGTGAAGGCGGACGTCCTCAACCGCATGACCGGTGGATTCGTGTTCGGCGACATGGATCAGGTCCTGAGCCTGACCCATCAGCCCATGCTCGGGTCCGAAAATCGCCGTCAGGGCGAGGCCGGGCGCCGCCGAAAACAGATCAATCGCATGACGCACCTGCGCATCCACCGAAGCCGGATGCACCACGAGGCCGACCTTCAACCCCTGCAATGGGGCGAAGTGCTGAGAAACCAGAATATCCAAACCTGTGAGGACCTTGGGCATGGCGGGAGGGTAGCGCAGGACCGGCGGGCGTCCAGTCCGGGATGATGCATTGCGGAGCGCGGACTTGCAGTCCGCCCCGGCAGCCTTTTCCAGCGATCCGGATTTTCACCAAAGATCCGTTCTTTTGATGGTTCTGCTGTGCAGGGCTTTGCCGATGCTCCGGGGCGGACTGCAAGTCCGCGCTTGTAAGGTTGGCCGACACCCCGCCCCTGCGCTATAGTCGCCGTCAGGCGAAAAAAATCGGCCGCCCGCCGGAATAACCCGGGTCCGCGCTTCAAGCTCACCAAAGCTGCATCGGAGATCGGATTCCGGCGGGTGACCCCACTTTCTAAAACCCGGTCACTATCCTGGTCAAGGCGTTCCGCGCCAAAAGACCGTTTATACAAGAATGGGGCCGAAAGTGTCAGGCCGATTCTACCGCCTTCCAACCCTCAACCTGCCCGACACCATGTCACGCCGCTCGAAGATCAAACCTGCTGCGAAACTTCCCATCGCCCCTGAACCCTGCCTCCCCGGCACCGCTGGTGCCGTCGGGATTGATGTCTCCAAGTCCACCTTCCACGCCTGCTATCTGGCCGATTCCAAGGCCCGCCCCAAGACCGGCGTCTTCACCGCCGATCCCCCCGGCCACGTCAAATTCCTCCTCTGGCTCGACCGCGTCGGCACCCGCCAAAGCCTCCACCTCTGTCTTGAGGAAACCGGTTGTTATGGCCGCGCCCTGGCCGCCTTCCTCCACCAGGCCGGCCATCACGTCAGCGTCATCAACGCCGCCCGCATCAAAAACTACGGCCGCTCCCTCAACCTGCGCACCAAAAACGACCGCGTCGATGCCCAACTCATCGCCGGCTACACCCTCGAACGCATCCCCGCCCGCTGGCAACCTCTTGAGCCACAACACCAGGCCCTGCGCGATGCCGCCCGCCGGCGCCAACAACTCATGGGCCTTCTCCTCCAGGAAAAAAACCACCTCGAAGCCTGCCCTTCCCCCGCCATCCGGGTAAGCATCCAACAAACCATCGACGCTCTCCAGGCCCAGCGCGCCGCCATCGAAACCCACATGAAAGCCCTCATCGCCGCCGATCCTCAACTCAAACACAACGCCGCCCTCCTCGTTAGCATTCCCGGCATCGGCTCACTCACCGCCATGCTCCTGCTCGCCGAACTTTCCCCGCTCGACAGCTTTACCACTGCCCGCAGCCTGAGCGCCTACGCCGGACTCACCCCGCGCGAATACCAGAGCGGCACCTCCGTCAACGGACGCACCCGTCTCTGCAAACAAGGCCGGGCTGGCCTGCGCACCCTCTTCTTCATGCCTGCCCTCAGCCTCATGGGCCGCAAAACCGGCCCCCTTTACCACTTTGCCGACCGACTCCTCAAAGCCGCCAAAAAGCCCGCCTGCGTCATCGGAGCCCTCATGCGCAAACTCTCCACCCTCGGCTTCGCCATCCTCCGCTCCGGCCAACCCTTCGATCCAAACTACGCCCGCTCCATCGCCCTCCAAACCGCCTCAAAATAATCACCACTTTTCGCTCGACTAAACCTCACTATCTCCGTCAGTCGGCAATCACCCGCGGGGCCGGGGGCAGGGCGTCTAGGAAGATCTTGCCATAACTCTTGGTCAGCACGCGGGGATCTAGGATCACCGCGATGCCGCGGTCCTTCCGGGTGCGGATCAGCCGGCCGATGCCCTGACGCAATTTCAGGACGGCTTCGGGCACTGAGTATTCACTGAAGGGATTGCCGCCGTGGTCCTCAATGTGTTCGATGCGCGCGGCGGTCAGGGGATGGTCCGGCACGGCGAAGGGCAGGCGGGTGATGATGACATTGGAGAGTGCTTCACCCGGGACATCCACGCCGGTCCAGAAGCTCTCGGTCCCAAACAGCACGCTGCTGACATCCTCTTTGAAATCCTGCAATAACTGATGGCGCGGGCGGCCTTTGCCCTGCACCAGCAGTTCCCAACCTTTTTGCTGGAACCACCGCTCCATGCGGGAGGCCAGATTTTCCATCAGCTTGTAGCTGGTGAACAGCACAAAAGCCCGGCCCTGGGATTGCTCCAGGAAATGTTTCACCCAGGCTTCCAGGGCGGCATCGTAGCCCGGCGCATTGGGGTCCGGCATCTGGCGCACGAGGTGCAGTTTCATCTGGTTTTCCCAGTCGAAGGGACTGCCGATCTGCACCGCCCTCACTTTTTCTGCCCCGCACCGGCGGCGGAAGTAGCGCAGGTTGGGTTCGCCCGCGCCGAAGGTCGCACTGGTGAGGATGCAGGTTTTGGTGCCGCTGAAAAACAATTGCCGGAGCAGCCCGCTCACATCCACCGGAGCAGCGTGCAGGCTGACATTCCGGTTCTCGATCCCGCTGCGTTCCACCCAGTAGACATGCCCCGGCCGGGCCATGGTGAGGAATTCCTCCAGCCCCGCGCGGGTTTCGGCGAGGCGGCGCCCCATCTCCGCCAGTTCGGTTATGGAGGTATCCGGGTTCTCCTTGTCGTCCGTGAGTTTCCGGACGCATTGCACCACATCTAGCAACGCCCCGTGCAGGGTGTTTTCCACCAGCCCGGCACTGCGCACCCGGTATTCCCGGCCCGCCGGGGAAAATTTGGCCGCGTCCTTCACCGATTCAAAAAACCCCTCCACCTGTTCCAGCACCCGGGCGGTGCTGGTGACGCCCTCCGGACTTTTGGCCACAGCAAAGAGCCCTTTCTGGGTCCTTGGATTGTACAGCCGGTTCAGGTCAAAACGCAGGCTGGTCTGGGAGAGATTCAGCCCCAGCTGGCGGGCCGCGGTGTTTTCCAGGGTATGGGCCTCGTCCAGAATCACAAAATCATTGGCAAACAAAAAGCCCTCGCCTTCGACCCCCATTTCATCCTGGGAGGACAGCAGGGTGAAAAAGAGCGTGTGGTTCAGCACCAGCACATGGGCTTCCGCGGCGGCGCGGCGGGCGTCCTGGTAATAACAGCCACTGTCCGGCCCGCAGCTGCGCGGGGTGCAGACGTGCGCCTCGCTGCACACCTGCGACCAGACATTGGGCGAAGGCGAGAAATTAAGATCACTCAGGGTGCCGTCCTTGGTTTCCTGTTTCCATTTCCAGAGCGCCCGCAGTTCGTCATGCTCGGCGGTGCTGAAAAGGTCCCCGGTGGCGCGCATTGACCGGGAGAGCCGCTGCGGGCAGAGATAGTTTCCCCGGCCCTTCAGCAGCACCGCGGAAAACGGCGTGCCCACCAGCTTCTGGACGATGGGGATGTCCTTGGCGATGAGCTGTTCCTGCAGGTTGATGGTGTGCGTGGAAATCACCGCCTTTCGCTGCTGCCGGGTGGCCGTCAGGATGGCGGGCAGCAGGTAGGCCAGTGACTTGCCCACCCCCGTCCCGGCCTCGATGATCACCGGCCGTTTTTTCTCCAAAGCCTGCCCCACTTCCACGGCCATTCGCTGCTGCTCGGCACGGTATTCAAAGTCCGGCGATTTCGCCAGCAGCCCCTCCGGGGAGAACGCCTCGTGCATTTCCTTCGCCAGTCCGGTCAGGGCATCCGGCGCAGGCGTGCCGAAGTCCGACCTGCCTCTGGGCACGTCCTCCATCAATTCCTCAGGCAACCGGCTTTCCACCCCGGAAGGAACACCCGCCGGGGATGACGTCAATCGCTGGCCTCGCCCGGCATGATGGTCCTCCGGCTTGATTTCTCCTGCGATTCCGCCGCTCGACAAGGGAAGGGGGCACGGCAGAATGCCGCATGGATGTGCTTTCGACCGCGTTGACGCTGATGTTGGTGATGGATCCGCTGGGAAACATTCCGGCGTTCATGGCGGCGCTGAGACAGGTGCCCGCGGACCGGCGGGGCCGGGTGATTTTCCGCGAGTGCCTTTTTGCGTTGGGAATCCTGCTGGCCGTGTGGGCCGGAGGAAGGAGTTTTATGTCTGTTTTTGGCCTGAGTGCGGAGGCGTTGCGGATCTCCGGAGGGGTGATGTTATTCCTCATCGCGCTGCGGATGATTTTTCCACCTCACGGTCTGGAGCGGGCGGAGTCGCCGGAGCCGGAGGAACCGTTCATCGTTCCTCTGGCGACTCCTTTAATTGCCGGCCCGAGCGTCATTGCTGCAATCATGGTCCTGACAGGTCATCCGGCCGAAAACCGGGCGGGACTGCTGGCATCGATCTTGGCAGCCTGGGCCGTGACCACGGTGACCCTGCTGAGCGCCCCGTTTTTTGCCAGAGTGCTGCGCCGGCGGGGACTGATGGCGATCGAGCGGCTCATGGGTATGCTTCTGATCGTGGTGGCCGTACAAATGTTCCTCGACGGCCTGCACCTGCCTTCGCGGGTTCCCTGACCGTTCTGGGAACAGCTCAAGGAATCGGCCCGTAATGGGGGCCTTTCGGGCTCCCGCAAAAGAAATTTGTTCGGTTTGGTCGCCAGCGGGACGCTTTTAAGGGAAAACTATCTCCGTGGCTACTTACCCGATAACTTCCCATTCCGCTGCTTCCGCGTCAGCTGGCAGCGTGGAGCAGTCTGTTGCCGGAGATGAAATCGTGTTTGCCGGAGTGATGGAGGCTTATTCAAGCCTCGTGTTCAGCACCGCGCTGCGGAAGCTCGGCGGCGATACCGAAGGTGCCCGGGAAGTGACGCAGAATGTTTTCCTGACCGCCTTCCGCAAACAGGACATCCTCGCCGGGGTGAAGTTTCCGGCGGCTTGGTTTCACCGTGCTGCTATGCTGGAGTCCTCCAATTTCCTTCGGTTGGAAAGCCGTCGGCGGAAACACCTCGAAGCATGGACTGCGGAGCAATCCGTGGTCCACGACGAGGCTTCCGCCGGCCTTTCCGAGGTCCTCCGCGCCCAACTCGATGAAGCCCTGCATGGCCTGCGGGAGCCTGAGCGCGAATTGATCCTCAGCCGGTTTTTTGAAGGCCGCAGTTTCCAGGAACTGGCGGAGCGCCACAGGAGCACGCCCGACGCCGTGCGCATGAAACTAACCCGGATTCTCGAAAAGCTCTCCAGCGTTCTAAAGCGCCAGGGCGTGACTGTCACCATCGCCGCTCTCGCTTCCGGTTTGGGGGCACAATGGTCCCACGCTGCTCCGGCTGGTTTGGGAGCCGCCGTCACCGCAGCGGCCAGCACCGGCGCTGCCGTCACCGCTTCCAAACTCAACGTTCTTCTCGCCGTCATGACTTCAGGGAAACTCTTAACTCTCTCGCTGGTGCTATTGCTTCTAATGTTGATTTCCCTGCATTTCCAGTCAGGCCGGCTCAATCACCTCAGAGCGGCTCTGGAGAAACCGCGGGGTGCCTTGGAGGGAAGAGTTTCGCTTCCCAGTCAGGTGACTCCCGGAAATGTAGAAAATCAATTTGGCGTCACGGCCAGGCCCGGTCAGAAACCAGACGAGGAATCGGGACCGGTGACAGTCCTTTCGCTGCTGAACGCGATCAGGAGTCCGAGCGGATTACACAGGGGCCTGGATGGAACCTACACGACCACAAAAGTGGATGATCGCTTGGCAGGAATGAGCACCAAGGAGTTGCTGCAACTGTTGGAGGAGATGGATCAGTCCCCCGGCGGGGCCGGCATCAAAAGCCGGGCCAGATCACATCTCATTGAAAGGTTTTTGGTCAAGAAGGATCCGGAGGAGGCCCTCGTGCAGGCCATCCGCTATCGGATGTCGGATACGACCTTTATGAACATCGCCCGTCGTTGGGCCGGATCCGAAACCGGGGGATCGCTCGAATCCGCTTTTGCTATGTTGAGCCATTCTTCGGTATTGCCGGCGGTCAAATTCGGGGCGGATCCGGCGAAGGCCCTCCGCCAGGGGATTGCGGCGGGTTTGGCGGCCCGCAATGATCTGCCAGAAGCCATCCGGCTGTGCCGCGAGGCGGCCGGTACGCCTGCCGCCGCGGATTACCTGCTGGGAATGACGGAATTTCTTTGTCGCCCGTCAGAACGGGATACGGCATTCGATTTGCTCACCGGAGTGCCTGATGCGGTCGGACGCACCAGATTGCTCAAAAGTCTGGCGGTGGAGATCGGTCGATATGAGGAAGATGCCTCAGTGCGTGCCTTTTTCAGTGATGCCCGGTTTCCGGAGCCGGTGAGAAGAGAAGTCATCCTGGAAGCTGCCGCGAGCACCTATTCCGCGGAAATAGGAGGCAATGTATCCAAAGCCCTGAATCTTATTGATAACGGCAGTGCTGGCGGGGATCATCTTGACATACTGACCAGTTGGCTGCGCCAAAACGAAGCGCCGGCTTTCTCAACGGGAAGAATGGTGCCCTTGGAATCCGAGGACGTGGTGGATGCCATTACCGAGAAATCGCTGAGGCTGGCCGCAACGCAGGACCCCGCGTTAGCAGGGAAGTGGCTTTACGGCATCCGAAATCCGCAACGCCGTGACGCTATCGCCCGCGAACTCAACCTTTCCGTGCCATGAAAAGGTTCCTGCCTATTTTGCTGGTGGTCCTGGCTCTCGCCGTTTGTTTCGGTTTTTATTACCGTGGCTGGCAGCAGGAGCGGCGGCTTACCGGGGAAGGCTCCCGGCTTCCAGGGCGGGTAGCCAGTGCCGGGACCGGTGCCATGTCCGCACACCCCGCGGCAACGGACAGGTCCAACACTGATCTGGGGGGATGGACTCCGCTGGAGGCAGCGGAATTCATTGAGCATTGGATGGCGGAGGCCCACCTGGCGGAACAAGCGTTGATAGCTGCGGGGGGCAATGCCTTGGAAAAACTGGCGTCCTATGATGCCCACCTCAAGACACTTTCGCCGGAGGAGCTTTTAGCGATCTGCCTGACTGCGGGTGCGGATACCTACTACTTAACCATTGGAAGCATGGATTGGCAAAGCTCGGACACCGAGATGCGCCGGCTACTGCAAAACCATGCATATAATGAGTTGATCAAACAGAACCCTTTCCTGGCGTTGCGGATTCCGCATGACCAGACGCATGAATATAATGGCTGGTATGAATCACACGCGCTGGGAGAATGCGCCCGGATAGATCCCGAAGCGACTTGGCGGATTATCGGCGAAACATACCATGGGAAGGATGTCGACAAGAACATTTTGGACAGAGTGCTGACGGGTGCCGCCGGGGACGATATTGCGGCCCGGTTTGATTTTGCCAGGAAATGGGGGGTGCTGGAACGGGTGGCCGGCGAATGGGCTGATGATGCTTCCAAAACTCCCTCCGGGCAAAATTCCTGGTTGGAGGTAGTGCGGGAGACCTCGCCTTCTGACAAGGACGTGCAGTTGGCGAAGTTTGCCAAGGAAGTGGAAACCAGTCAGGGCTTTGCGGGCGTGCAGCGGCTGATCGGGCGGATCGCGGAACCGGGGACAGCGCTTTATGATACGATTTTGCGGGAGGCCGCAGGACGGGATTTGGAGGAAGCGGCGGGACCGAAGGCGGACTGGATTCTGGCACAAGTGAGTCCTGCGGCGGCCGTAGCTACCGCGGAAACGCTGATGAAGCAGTGGACGGAAACGGATCCGCTATCAGCCTCGGAATGGCTGGATGTCGTGCCGCGTCCGGCTCCGTGGCGCCGCGCCGCCATCCTTGCGTTTGTGAAAAGGATCGAGCCTCACGATCCGGAGGCCGCGGCCCAGTGGCGGCTGGCGGCGGGGGCGCCATAGCCGGCGGGGAAGTCAGTCTTGGGATTGTGCTTTCACTCCACAGCGGGGAAGCACACCATATTTTCATTGATCTGACCGACAACAGCGCCTCACCCCTTGGTGGCGCGGGCGAGGACGCGGCAGATGGAGGGGAAGAATTGTTTCTTGCGG
This sequence comes from uncultured Verrucomicrobiota bacterium, assembly GCA_942492905.1. Classification (GTDB taxonomy): domain Bacteria; phylum Verrucomicrobiota; class Verrucomicrobiia; order Verrucomicrobiales; family V1-33; genus CAIZWU01. Next base: position 4,596,150 of record OW818657.1, on the reverse strand, counting down.
CTGACTACGCCGTCCATCTCAAAGAGGTCGGGGGCGAGGTGGGGGAAGTCGATTTCATCGACCACGGATTGGCTGCCGGTGGTGAGGAGCAGGCTGTAGTGCTTGCGGATATCGGTGATGATCAGGCAGGCGAAGTCATACTGCCGGTCGGTGGCGAGGGCGTGCAGCGCCTGGCGGAGTTCGTCTGCGCGGCTGGCGAAGTGTTCCAGACTCAGCTCTTCGATCTGGCTGATGCTGATGTTCCAGCCGTTTTCGATGAATTCCTTGCGGTCGGTGTTGAGGATGGTTTCGGCCGGGGAGGAACGGAGCAGGGAGCCGGCGGCAAAGAAGTCGCGGGAGAATTCATCGACCACAATTCCCGCCTGGCCGGCCAGCCAGCCGAGGATCTCGCGGTCGGTGCTGGTGGTGGTGGGGGAAGTCAGATTCAGGGTATCGCTGATCAGCCCGCCGCAAAGGCAGATGGCAACGGCGGGGGAAGGACGGAGACCGGATAGCTGATAAAGGCGCGCGACGATGGTGCAGGTGGAGCCGACCGGCTCATTGATGAACCGGATCGGTTCGCGGGAGACCAGATTGCCACTGAGGCGGTGGTGGTCGAGCACTTCCAGAATATTGGCATCGGCAGCTCCGGGAACGGCCTGGGAGAGTTCGTTATGGTCCACCAGGACGAGGCGCTGGCGGGGCGGTTCGAGCAGGTCGGACTTGGAGAAAACGCCCACCAGCTTGCCGGTGTCTTCTCGGACCACGGGGAAGAGGGATTGGGGGGTGTGCTGGATCTCGGTGCGCAGATTGGCGATGTGGGTCTTGGCGCCAAACGATTTGAAGGTGCGGTCCACGGCATCGGCGATGCGGCGGGAACAGCGGATCAGCTGGGTGGTGCTGGCGGTATCGTGATGGCAGGAAATGACCGCGCAGCCTTCCTTCCGGGCACGCTCCAGCAGCTCCGGCGCCATCTGGGCTCCGCCGGTGAGGACGATGGCGCGGACTTTGACATCGAGGGCCATGCGGTGGACTTCCGGGCGGTCGCCCACCACCACGACGAGCTGCTCGCGGGGGTATTCATGCAGGCGGTCCTCCACGGTTTCCTCACTGGAGGCGCTGACGGTGAGAATGAAGTCGAGTTCGGTATCGAGGTCGGTGCCGCAGGCGATGTGCCCTTCGAGGGTCCGCGCCATGTTGGCGAGAGTGGTGCGGACACGGCGGGCCTCGGCCTTGTCCTCAATGTTGTGGAGGAGGAGTTTGAGCAGGTCCTGAATGCTGGCGAGCCCGGTGACGTGGCCTTCGGCATCCACGATGGGGATGGTGCGGACTTCGGCGCGTTCCATGCGCTGGTAGACATCGAGGAACGTTTCATGCTCGCGGGCTTGGATCACATCGGCGCGGCAGATGGTCTCGGCGGTGGGCCGCAGGTCCATGATGAGGTGGGGAGCCTCCAGTCCGGCCCGCGCCAGCACCCAGCGGGTGCGGGGATTCAGCCCCCCGCAGCAGGCGGCGACGGCGTCCGGATACCGGGTGAGGCGGAGAAGCTCCGCGCAGCCGATGGCGGAGCAAATCGCGTCGGTATCGGGGTTTTTGTGACCAATCACGTAGACCGGCAATTTGCCCGCGCCGGTTTTTTCAAAGGAAGCCTGAATCATGCAAAGTGGAAATTATAGCACCTGATGGTGATTCTGCAATGAATCGGCAGGATTGTTTGTCAGCCGACGGGCGGGCATTTTAGGCTTGGGAATTACCGGGATCTATGATAGTCATCAAAACTTAAACCTTTATTGCTGCTCCATGAAAAACGTCTTCCTGATTTCCTGCGGGGTGTTGAGCCTTGGCTTGAGTTCCTGTTCCACGCCTTCCGCAGACACATCGGAGACGGCTCCGGTGGGACCGCCGGTGCTGCCGGCCGCCGTGCAGGAGGCCGCCTTGGCCGGCACGGTGGATTTCCGGACTCAGATCGGCCCGATCCTGGCGATGCGCTGCCTGCCTTGCCATGACGGGAAGTTCATGATCGGCCTCTACAGTTTGACGGACCGCAGCGCTGCGTTTCAACCGGGGGCCTCCGGACCGAGGATTATCCCGGGCGATCCGGAGAAAAGTCCGCTCTTCCTGAATCCTGAGAGCACCCACAAATCAGTCATTTCCATGCCCCCGGTGGGGAACCGGCTGACAAATCCGGAACTCGCCATCCTGCGCCGCTGGATCGTCCAGGGAGCCATATGGCCGGAGGGCAAGGCCGGAGTATTATCCCGCAGCGGAGACTGAACCGGCCGGGCGCGGTTTTTGCCGTTTGGCATAAATCAGAAAAGCGGCTCCGACGAGGATCATGAAGAGGGAATAATATTGGCCTTCAGTGAAGCCGTGGATCAGCCGGTCAGGTTCGCGGAACTGTTCGTCGAAGATGCGGAGCAGCGCATAACAGATGAAAAACAGCCCGGTGAGCAGCCCGTGCGGTGCCCGCGGGTATTTTTCCCGGACGATGAACAGGATGGCGAATAGCAGGAGTCCTTCGAGGGCGGCGGCGTAGAGCTGGGAGGGGTGGCGGGCGGTGAGAAGGGGACGCAGGCCTTCCGCAAAGGCGTCGCTGGTGCGGGCAAGGGACATGATCTGCTGGTGCCAGGATTCGGGGTTTGCGCCATTTTGCAGCGCCAGCACGCGCACGGCCTCCGCTTTGGACGCGAGGTCGGGATCGAGCGCATCGGGATACCAGCGGGTGGCCTCTTCGGGGAATTTCATGGCCCAGGGCACCGAGGCGGCGCGGCCATACAGCTCGCCATTAATGAAGTTGGCGATCCTCCCGAAAAAGAGGCCGAGGGGGGCGGCGCACACCAGATTGTCGCCCAATCCGGGCCACGACCGTTTGTGTTTGAGCGCAAAGTAGAGGGTGAAAAAGAAGAGTCCGGCGATGCCGCCATGGCTGGCCATGCCTCCGTTGGTGATCTGGAAGAAGGAAAGCGGATGGGCGAAAAACTCGTCCCGTGTATAAAGCAGCATGTAACCGAGCCGTCCTCCGAGCAGAACGCCGAAGAGGGCGGCGTAGGTGATAAAGTCCGCCACTTCGGATTCCTTGAGTTCGCCCACCCCCTTGCGGGCCCAGCGGACCAGCAGCCAGTAACCGGCGATGAAGCCCATGACGTAGGCGATGCCATACCACCGGAGCTGGATGCTGTCGGTCAGACGCAGGAGGACAGGATTGAGACGGTGGAGGTATTCGGCTAGAAAGATCACGCGACAGAACAGCGCAGGGGGCGGCTGGGTGCAATCGCGGACGGGATGGGCCTGCCAGCGGATTCCGGCGGGCCGGGTGTCGTCAAAGGGCACGACCCGGGGCTGATCCGCGTTGCCCTTGCAAATGGGATGGCGCATTTGTCGTATGGGGTTCCTACTTTTCCGCCATGCGCCGCCTTGCTCTTTCCGCCCTCTGTTGTTCCGCCTTCGTCCCGGTGACCGCCTTCGCGGTGCCGGAGAAGATTGATCCTTTTGCGGAGATCAAGAAATCGGAGCCGGCTTCGCGTCTGCTCGGGTTGAAGATCCGTCCTTTTGCCAAAGAACCCCAGGTGCAGAACGGCACCGCTCTGACCATCACCGATGGCGGGGAGGTGTATGTCTGCGAGACCTACCGTTTTGCCAATGGGGTGGAGGACAACCGGCGGCACACCAACTGGATCATGGATGATCTGGCGGTGAAGAATCTGGAGGAGCGCCGGGCGATGCTGACCAAATATGCGGGGGACTTTGCGCCAGGCTATTTCACGGCAAAGGCGGACCGGGTGGTGCGGCTGGTGGATCGGAATGGCGATGGCACAGCCGACGAAAGCGGGGAATTCGCCGGGGATTTCCGGGATACGGTGGACGGCCCGGCGATTGGCGTCCTGCAGGGATTGAACGGCAACAAGGATCTCTACCTGACCTGCTCGCCGAAACTCTGGCGGTTGAAGGATGCCGACGCGGACCGCAAGGCCGAGGCCCGGGAAGTGCTGCTTGATGGCCTGGGCATCCGCACCAGTCTGTCAGGACACGATCTGCATGGATTGGTCTGGGGGCCGGATGGGATGCTGTATTTTTCGATGGGGGACCGAGGGTATCATTTCACCACGAAGGAAGGGGTCACCTTTTCCAGCCCGGATACAGGAGCCGCTTTCCGGTGCCGTCCGGATGGCACCGGGGTGGAGCAGATTTATCATGGGCTGCGCAATCCCCAGGAACTGGCCTTCAACGAAAGGGGGGATTTGTTCACGGTGGATAACAATTGTGACCAGGGGGACGGGGCGCGGATCTGTTACCTGATGGAAGGCGGGGAAACCGGTTGGCATCTCGGGCATCAGGCCCTGACGACTTACAAGGCTTACCTGAAAGAGGGCGGCTTTGCCCAACCGCCGCACTGGCTCGCGGAAAAACTCTGGCAGCCCTCCCACGAAGGCCAGCCGCAGTGGATCCTGCCGCCGCTGATGAATTTCACCGACGGTCCTTCCGGTTTGACGTTCACTTCCGGCCTTTCCCTGCCGGACCGTTATCAAAACAGCTTCTTCATCTGCGACTACAAGGGCACCTCCAACCAGTGCTTCCTGTGGAACTTCAAAGTCTCTCCAGATGGCGCAGGTTATGCCGTAAAGGACCAGCACCTTTACCACGCGGGCATCACAAATTCCGACGCGGACTTCGGGCCGGACGGAAAACTCTATGTGCTGGATTTCGGCGGCGGCTGGGAGCCCTCCGGCAAGGGGGCCGTTTATACCATGGAATGGCCGGAAGGTCAGGCCCGCCCGGTGGTGGCGGAGACAGCGGTTTTGTTGAAGCAGGGATTCACCAGCCTCAAACCGGATCAACTCACCGCTTTCCTCGGTCATCCTGACCAACGTATCCGGCTGCGGGCATCCGCTGCTTTGGCCGGGCAGGGGAAGGAAGCTGTCGCCTGGGTCGCAGCCTGGACCGCCAAGGCCGAAGGGGTGGCGCGTTGGACCGGGATCTGGACCCTGGGGCAACTCCATGCCCTGCAGGAACTCCGGCCTTATCTGACAAATCCGGATGCTGAAACCCGCGCCCAGGCCGCTCGGACCCTCGGCCAGCTCCGGGATGCCGGGGCTTCGTCCGGTATCGTTGAATTGTTGCGCGATGAATCACCGCGGGTGCGCAGTCTGGCGGCCATCGCGTTGGGCCGGCTTGGCACTGCCGGAGCCGTCCCGGGCATTGTTTCCATGATCACAGGGCAAGGTTCCGCTGATCCTTTTCTGCGGCATAGCGGGGTGATGGCCCTGACAGGATGCGCCAAACCGGAACAACTCGCCGCGCTCGCTGACCACCCGGCTCCGGCGGTGCGTCTGTCTGCCGTGCTGGCCCTGCGCCGCCTGAAACACGAGGGGATTGCCTCATTCCTGGCTGATCCCGATCCTGTGATCGCAGGTGAGGCCGTCCGCGCCATTGCGGATTCGCCGATTCCGGCGGCCCGGCCAGCATTGAGGGAATCGGCCCAACGCCTGACCGGGGTGGATGCCCCGGCTTTCCTGACCAATGACATCCAATTCCGCCGCGTGCTGAGATCGCTGCAGGTCGAGGGCAATGCCGCCGCCGCCAGCGCGTTGGCCAGTTTCGCCGCGACCCGCACGCTGTCGGAACAGCACCGGGTGCTGGCCCTGCTTACTTTGCAAAATTTTGTGAACCCGCCGCCCATCGATCCTACCAATGGTCTTTGGCGTCCTCTGCCGCCGCGCGATGCCGTCATGGTCCGGACTGCGGTCGCCACCACTCTCGGTAAAGTGTTGGATGAAGCGCCGGGAGAGGTCAAAGCGCCTGCCCTTACCCTGAGTGTGACTCTGGGCCTGCCGGTGGCTTTGGAAAAACTAACGGCCTGGGCCGCGGACGCGACACAGCCGGCGGTGCTGCGCCTTTCGGCTTTGGCGCAACTTCCGCCCGCGCAGGCGCTGGGCTTTGCCACCCACGATCTGCCGGAACTGCGGGCCGCGGCAGCCGGCCAGGCGGCCGCTGCTTTCCCTGACAAAGCCGCCGGGCTGGCCGGGAACCTCATCGGGCGGGCCTCCGCCACCGATCTCCTCGCCGCCTACCATATCCTGGGAACGGTCGCCACGCCCGCATCCGCGGCCCTGCTGGCCGCAGAACTCGATAGGCTCAGCGCCGGCAACGTGCCGGAAGCCCTGCGGCTGGATCTCCTCGAAGCTGCTTCGCTGCGCCCCGAACCGGAACTGAAGGCGAAGTTGGCCGCCTACGAAGCCTCGCTCGCCAAAGCCGGTCACAGTGTTTACGACCTGACTCTTCAGGGAGGTGATCCGGCGAGGGGGCGGGAGGTCTTCGCCAACCAGGGCACCTGTCTGAAATGCCACCGGGCGGAAGGCGAAGGTGGCAGTGCCGGCCCGCGCCTGACGGGGCTGGCCCTGATTTCCCAGCCTGCCCAGATGCTCGAATCGGTGTTGTATCCGAATAACATTGTCGTCCCGGGCTTCGGAATTTCAGTGGTGACCTTGCAGGATGGCACTGTTCTGGTGGGCACCGTGATGGCCGAAACGGCTGAAACCCTCACACTCCGTACGGCGGAAGGTGAAACCAAAGCGGTCGCCAGGTCCACTATCAAGGAGCAGCTGCCGCCGGTCTCGCCCATGCCTCCGGTCGGGCTCAGCCTGACAAAACGCGACCTGCGGGATTTGATGGCTTTCCTGAGCAGCCTCACCACTCCGTTGCCGGTCCTGAAGTAGTTGCCTGGACCCGCGCAGGGTTATCCCGCGGGGCTGATTTCCGTCCGGATTTCAGGGGGCGGGGGGATTCGTTCCCGGAGTCAAAAAGGCTTCCGGGGGCGGGGTGATGCCCTGCTGCTTCAGGCGTTCGAGGCACCGGTGGAGTTTCTTTTCCAGGTTGGCCCGCACGTCGTCGTCTGAACTCAGGTGCAGGCCCATCACCAGATAGCCCAACGCCTTGTAGTATTCCTTCCGCTGCATCAGATGGTCGCCGTAGAGCTCGTTCACGCTCTGAATATTAAGGCCCCAGCGCAGGGCGGTTTTAAAGTGCGCCTCCGCGTCCTCCGGTCGGCCCAGATACCCGGCCAGTTTACCCGCCTGGGAGGCCGCGTAGGGATGTTTGGGGTAGACCTCAAGGCATCGCTCCAATTGTGTCAGGGAGGCTTCGTAGAAGGGCGCGGCGTATTTATCGGCCGTCCGGCTGGCGATTTCCAGGGTGACCAGTCCCCGCAGATACCACGCCTGGCCATTGTCAGGATCCAGCGAGGTGGCCCGCTGGAAGGTCGCGCTGGTGGTGATCAGTTCCGGCAGGGTCACGGCGGTGCTGAGCTGCCGGTTGCCCTCGCGCCAGGCAAAATCCCCCGGGGCGAGGCGCCATCCGGTTTCCAGGAGGACGAGCGAGATGGCTGCCAATATTCCACCCATGGCCAACCGCCGCCCACAAATCCCGGCCCCGGCCTTGGGACGTGGTTCCGGCTCTCCCGGCCGGCGGCTGCTGACGGGCACGGCCTGCGATTTGAACCCCGGAGTCGCCATGAATCCCAGCAGCACACCGGTCATCACGGCATTGACCCCGATGTGCAGATTGAACTCCACCAGCGCCTGCACCATGAGCCCGGCCAGAGCAGCCACGGACCCCACCACCAATCCGGCCGCCAGCCCGTTTCCATGCGGGGCATCCTTCCGGCTGGATGCCTTCAGGAGGGCCACCATCGCATGGCAGGTGTGCCAACCGGCCACCAGCAAAACGAGTCCCAATCCCACCAGCCCGTAATCGCCCAGGCATTGGAGATAGTCATTGTGGGCAAAAATCGCATCGACTTCCCCGGAGTAGGTAGCCCATTTCGTTTCCAGGGTGCGGAAACCGCGCTCCATGTATTCATAACTGCGGGCTCCGGTGCCGATCAGAGGAGAGGTCTGCCATTGCTCCAGGGCCGCGTCCCACATCGGTCCGCGCCCATTGAGCGAAGTGATTGAGAGGCCCCCGTCAAAGAATTTCCGCAGGTTCAGACTGGCCACACCTAGGAGGCCGGTAAAGGCGAATCCCAGGCCCAGCAGCCACCAGCCGGTCCGGCCACGCGGTCCGCCCCGGCGTTGCTTCCGTTCACTCCACCAGAACAGGGCGGATACCCCGATCAGCAGCGCCATTCCTCCAAAAAAGCCCACCGTTCCGCCGCGGCTGGTGGAAAAGGCCACCCCCGTTCCGGCCAGCAAAAAGCCCAATCCCCCCAGGGCCCTGACAAACCCTCCCAGCTCCCGGCCCAGTGCCGCCACCCCCAGCAGCGGCAGTCCGGCCAGGGTCATGAATCCAGCCAGATGGTTGCCACTCTCGAAAAATCCGCCGGCGGAAACTTCCGCGGCCCGGCGCAGGCCGAACCAGCGGAATACGGTCCACCGCGGATTTTCAAAATACTGGTAAAGCCCCACGCCGGCATTGGCGGCGACCAGCAAAAACAGCACCCCCAGCACTGCCAACCGCGCCCGCCGGCCGGTGAAACGCACCGCCACCAGCCCGTAGGCCACCAGTGCCGTGCCCGCGAAAACGAGATCCTGCCGTGCCAGCCAACGAACCTCCGAGGTGAACCCGCGCCATCCCACATACCCGGCAAAAACCAGCATCACGACGAGGCAGCCCCATCCGATGGACTCTGCGGTCCGGCCCTGCCGTGAAACCACCGCCCCCACTCCGGCCACGCCGATGAGGGCGGCGCCGTACCAGAAGGGAGCGGTCTCCGACCACGTGCCAAAGACTCCCAGCAACAGTAATCCCCCGAGGAAAAATCCCAGCCAGACCGATTCCAAAAAACGAAGCATACGCGCGAGGCTAGCTGGTCTGCGTCCCGATGCAAGACCCGTCCGCAGGACGGTGATTACCGTCCGCGCTTTGCGGCCAAGGCTGCTTCCACCTTGCCCAGGGGCAGACAATTGATCACATCCTGCCGGGTCAACCAGGCTTTCCGGGCGGCGCGCAGGCCATACCAGAGGTCCTGAAGACCATGAACGCTATGGGCGTCCGGATTGATCGAGCACTGGATGCCCTTCTCCTTGGCCATACGCCACCAGCGCCAGTCCATGTCCAGCCGCCACGGGCTGGCATTCAGTTCAATGATGGTGCCATTGGAGGCGCAGGCGTCGAGGATGGCGGGAATATTGACGGCATAAGGTTCCCGTTTCAGCAGCAGGCGCCCGGTGACGTGCCCCAGCATGGTGACGTAAGGGTTTTCCACTGCCCGGATAATCCGTGCCGTCATCTCCGATTCCGGCAGCGTGAAGACGTTATGAACGCTGGCGACCACGTAGTCGAGTTCCGCGAGGAGGTCATCCGGGAAGTCCAGCGAACCGTCCTTAAGAATGTCCACCTCCGAGCCGCTGAAGAGGCGGAAGTCCGGGGCGAACTCCTCATTCAAGGTCCGGATTTCCTCGAGTTGGGCCCGCAGGCGGGATTCGTCGAGACCGTTGGCCTGGAAGGAGGATTTGCTGTGATCGGCAATGCCGAGGTATTCGAGGCCGAGTTCCATGGCGGCTTCGGCCATCTGGCGCAGGGTGGCGTGGCCGTCGCTGGCGGTGGTGTGGTTATGGAAAGTGCCGCGCAGGTTTTCCATTTCGACCAAGCGGGGCAGGGTGCCGGCCTCGGCGGCTTCGATCTCACCGGCGCCTTCCCTCAGGGCGGGATCGATGAATTCCAGCCCGAGCGACCGGTGGATCTGGGCCTCCTCATAAATCTCCCCGGGCACTTCCGGCGAGTCCGGGCCGGTGGGCGTGAACCGGTATTCATTCAGGGTCCAGCCCTGTTTGAGGGCCCGGGAGCGCAGCAGGATGTTATGTTCCTTGCTGCCGGTGAAGTAGACGAGGGCGAACGGGAACTCCGCGTTGGTGACGACCCGGAGGTCACACTGCACCCCGCTGTGCAGGCGTATGGAGGTTTTGGTAGGCCCTGACGCAATCACCGACTCCACCCAGGGAGGAGCCACAAAGGCTTCCATGATGGCCTTGGGGTGTTTCGAGGCCACGAGAAAATCGAGGTCGTGCACCGTCTCCTTTCCGCGCCGGAAGCTGCCGGCCACTTCCGCCCGGGAGGTTTCCGGCTGATCGCGCAGGTATTCCAGGATTTCGCGGACGGCCGGGGCTACCTGGTCCATGCGGAAGGAGTCGGCATATTTGGCGCGGGATTGGATCGCTTCGAGGAGTTTGGCGGCGGTTTTTTCGCCGAAACCGGCCAACTGGGCGGCTGCTCCGGATTCGCAGGCGCGTTGCAGGTCGGCGATGGAGCCCACGCCGAGTTCAGCGTACAAAGCCGCGATTTTTTTAGCCCCCAGGCCGGAGACGTCGAACAATTCAAAAATCGTGTCAGGAAATTCCGCCTTCAGCTTGTCCAGGAAGGGCAGGGCTCCGGTGGCCGCCAGGGTGTGGAGTTTGTCACGCAGGGCATCGCCGATGCCTTTGATGCCCTCCAGCTGGTTGTCCCGGGCCAGTTGCAGGAAGTCCCCGGGAAAGGTGCGCACCGTTTCCGCACCGGTGCGGTAGGCGCGGATTTTGAAGGGGTTTTCGCCTTTGAGTTCGAGCAGGGTGGCGATCTGCTCCAGCGCATCGATCAGGGTTTCGCGGGTGATTTCAGACATGGTGGCGCAGGGCGGCGAGGGATTGCAAAAGATAGGGGGCAAAATGGCTGGCGGCCGCTTCCACTGTCAAAGTGGGGGCTCCTTCGCGTTCCAGCGAAGTCATCACCACGCCATCGATGCCGCAGGGGGTGATGGCATCGAACCCGCCCAGTCCGCCACTGACATTCAAAGCAAAGCCATGCATGGAAATCCAACGCCGCGCACCCACCCCGATGCTGGCGAGCTTCCGTCCGGCAGTGGCCCACACGCCCGTCTGTCCCGGGCTGCGCTCTGCGGGGACTCCGAGGGAGTGGCAGCCGGCCATGATGCCGTCCTCCAGGGCCCGGAGATAATGGTGCAGATCCTGACCATACCGGGCCAGATTCAAAATAGGGTAGCCCACCAATTGGCCGGGGCCGTGCCACGTCGCCTTGCCGCCGCGTCCGATTTCCACCAGCGGGGCCGGCAAGGCGGCGGGATCGCCCAGGCTGGAGCGGTCCGGGTTGCGGCCAATCGTAAAAACCGGATCGTGCTCCAGCAGCAGCAGGGTATCCGCCGCCTCACCTGCCAGATGACGGGCCACGATCTCCTCCTGCAAGGCGAGGCCCCGGGCATAGTCCACGCGGCCCAGCCACTGGAGGGCGGGCGCAGGGAGGAACGGGACGGCAGCAGACACGATTCCAGAGCAAAGGGCCCGCCGATGCGGATGCAATGGAAAAACCCCTGGCCAAATGGCGGCAGATGCGCTGGAATGCGCCGTCTTCAAGCCGCCGGCTCCTCCTAAATCTTTTCATATGTCCAAACCAACCGATGCCTCCAACGCCACCCTCCCATGGTGGAAGGATTTGACACCCTATCACTGGTTTGTCTTCCTGGTCGCCTCCCTGGCGTGGATGTTCGACTGTCTGGACCAGCAGCTTTTCCTCCTCGCCCGGAATTCCGCGATGAAGGCCCTGCTGCCTCCCGACATGGATCCGATCAAATATGGCGGATATGCCACGTCCATCTTCGTCGCTGGCTGGGCGACCGGGGGGCTGATCTTTGGCTCTTTGGGGGACCGGGTTGGCCGCGCAAAAACGTTGACTGTGACGGTCCTCATTTACTCCGTCTGCACCGGACTCTCCGCCTTCTCCAAAGGCTGGGTGGACTTTGCTTTGTTCCGGTTCCTCACCGGACTTGGGGTGGGTGGTGTGTTCGGCCTCGCGGTCGCGCTGGTGGCCGACACCCTGCCGGACCGATCCCGTGCCGGAGCGCTGGGCACTCTGCAGGCACTGTCCGCGGTAGGCAACGTCACCGCTGGACTCATCAGTATGTATATTGGAAAACTCGAGGCCACCAAGGCCATCGAGCCGGGGACAGCGTGGAAATACATGTTCCTCGTCGGCGCACTGCCCGCCTTCCTCTGTGTCTTCATCCAGATGCGCCTCAAGGAACCTGAAAAATGGGTCAAGGCGCGCGCTGCCGGCAAGGCCGCCGGCGTGAAGTTTGGTTCCTATACCTCGCTGCTGGGGGATGTCCGTTGGCGCAAAAATGCCCTGCTCGGCATGGTGCTGTGCGTGGCGGGGGTGATTGGCTTGTGGGGCATCGGCTTCTTCAGCCCTGAACTGGTGGGGGACGTCATGCAGCGCTCCCTGATGGCCGAAGGAGTGCCTGCGGACAAAATCGCCGGAGAAAAGACCTACTGGATCGGCGTCAACATGATCGTTCAGAACATCGGTGCCTTCATCGGAATGCTGCTTTTCACAAAATTTGCCCAATCCCATGGCCGCAAGAAATCATTCGCCATCGCCTACGTGGCTGCTCTGGTGGCCACGGTCGGTTATTTCCAGCTGTTCAATGGCCGCGGGGATATCTGGATGAGTGCCATCATGGGAGGCTGTCAGCTCGCCCTTTTTGCCGGGTTTGCCATTTACCTGCCGGAGTTGTTTCCCACCAGTCTCCGCAGCACCGGCACCAGTTTTTGCTACAACGTCGGCCGTTTCGTGGCCGCGAGCGGCCCCTTCACGCTAGGCAGTCTGCAGGCCGCCCTCAAAGCCGGCGCCACCACCCCGGAAGCCAAGCTGGAAGCCTTCCGAAACGCCTGCTCCTACATGAGCGTCATCTTCCTGCTGGGCCTGGTGGCGCTCTATTTCCTCCCGGAAACCAAGGGCCGTGCGATGCCCGAGGATTGACTTCCGGGGCCGGTTTCTGCCTATCCTGAAAGCCTGCCGGTCCATGCCGGCAGGCTTTTTCGTGGAAGGGCACTATTTTCCTGCCGGGCCCGTCCGGTCAGGGTTTCACTCCGGGTTGGCTGGACGGGAAAAACCGGCCGCTCGGTAATGAGGGATCAAGGCCACATAACGGGCGGCCCATCCTGCAATGCTCTCCTGTTCCTCTTCCGTCAACGCCCGCACCACTTTCGCGGGAGATCCCATGACCATGGAACCAGGCGGGATTTTTTTATTTTGCGTGACCAATGAGCCTGCTCCGATGATGCAACGGTCCCCAATCTCCACTCCATCAAGAATAATCGCCCCCATCCCGATCAGGACTTCGTTCCCAATCGTACAGGCATGCAGCATGGCCATATGGCCCACCGTGACGTCCTCCCCGATCAGGCAGCCATGTTCCGCTGAAAGGTGTAACACGCTGCCATCCTGGATGTTGGACCGGTTTCCGACGGCGATCCGGTTGATGTCACCCCGGAGCACTGCCCCATACCAGACACTGGCCTGGTCCCCGACCGTGACATCGCCCAGCAGGGTTGCATTGGGGGCGATAAAGGCGGTCGCGGCGACCGAGGGATGGCGGAGGAGGAATTCAGGGGGAGGGGTCATGGAAGAAAATTTGCACATTCCGGCCGGTTCCGCCGGAATTTTTTATAACATTTTGCGCGCATATCATTTGACTTGGAATTAGGGAGTTCCTAAAAGTCTGTATAGCCCCGGCTTGCCCCCGGCCGGGGAAGCGCTCAATCAATAACAATTATTCCAATCATCATGAACAAAGCCCAAGTCATCGAAGCCATCCAGAAAGCCTACGGTCCTGAGACCACCAAAAAAGTCGCCGCCGACGCCCTCGCCACGGTTCTCGACGTCATCGCCAAAGGCGTGAAAAAGGACAAAGCCGGCGTGCAATTGATCGGATTCGGCACATTCAAGGTTTCTGCCCGCAAAGCCCGTAAAGGCCGCAACCCCAAGACCGGCGCGGCGATGACCATCAAAGCATCCAAGAGCGTCCGCTTCACTCCTTCCTCCGTGCTGAAGAAGAGCCTCTGATTCCAGGAAAAATGGAGGGTTGCCAGGCAGCTCTCTTATTTTATTTTCCTGACGAACCCGGTCGCCGGAAACGGCGCCCGGGTTTTTCGTGCCGTTGGATCATGAGAAATTCAAAGTCCGGCCCTTCCCGGATTGCCGGACAGCCCCCGTATTGGCGGAATAAGATTGGAATGAATCGGAAATGAGGGAGCGGGTCGGCGAAAAACCTGCTCCTCTTTCCATGCATTATTTTGTGAAAAGCGGGCACTCCGCCTTTTCCCTGTAACCGTAGACCCATTGTCATGAAAATGCTGCCCTTTGCTGTGCTGGTCTCCTCGGCGGTCTTCGCCGGACCGGTATCCGCCGCCAATATCACCGCATTGACCAGTTTCGGGGGAGGCGACGGATGGCTGGCCCCTGGCGAGGGCGGGTATGCCTATCTGGGGACAGGCAGCTTGGAACGCAGCTTGGCGTATAATCCGGTCACCGGCAATCTGCTGCTGGTGAGCCGGGCCAACCCGACCGGAACTGATGGCAACAATATCCGCATCCTCAATGGATTGAGCGGGGCCGATACCGGGGCTTTGGACAAAGGCACTGGGGTGGTCGCCGGGGGGACTTTTGCGGTCAATACGGTGGGCGTGTCTGCTTCAGGTTCGATATTCGTGGCAAATTTGGTTTCTCCCGCGACTTCGGCCAACCCATTCAAGGTCTATCTGTGGGGGAATGAGGCCGCCACGCCCTCGTTGGCCAGTTCATTCACTCCCTCCGCCGCGACCTATCGCCTCGGAGACGATCTTGATGTGACAGGGGGCGGAACCGGGACCTTGCTTGCCGCCGGTTACAACAACGCCGGATCGCCTGCCGCCCTGCTGTTGTCCACGGCCAATGGGACCACGTTCACCGGCGCCGATATCACAGTGGCGGGAACTGCGGTGGGGGATTTCCGGCTGGGCATCACGTTTGCGGGGGGGACGGATCTCTATGGCAGCCAGGGTTCGGGGCCCAAGAGCATCAATTATTCCAGCAGCAGCCTGAATGGCACCTTGGTGCTGCAGGATATCAATGAGCGCCCCATGGACTATGCGGTGGTGGCTGGAGTTCCGCTCCTCGCGACGATCCAGACCAACAGTAGTCTGGTCAGGGTCTATGATCTCTCCACCGGAACCCCTTCCTTCTATGAATCAGCCAATCTCACCACGGCATTCACCGCCAATGGCAATGGCACAGGTTCGGTGGCTTTTGGGGCCGTCACCGGAAATACCGTCAATCTTTACGCCATGAATTCCAATAACGGGATTCAGGCATTTGTGGTGACTATTCCGGAGCCTTCCTCCCTGCTGCTGATGTTGGCCGGGGCCGGCCTGATGCTGCGCCGCCGCTGCTGATCGGGCTGCTCAGGATTTTGCCCGTCTGATGGCAGGGTGCCGGGCGGGCCCCTCGATTCATCCTGCCAGTTCCTGCAGGCAGGACCGGATGGCATGGGGAGTTTCCGAAAGCAGCCGGTGTCCCGCTTGAGGAATGGTCTGGAAATGAAATGAGGGTAGGATTTCCATGGCCGAACGGGCGAGGGCAGAGAACTTAGGATCGTCCCCGCCAGTCATCCACACTCCTGGAACCCGGAGCTGTTCCAGGCGGCCCAGGCCGATTTCCTGATGTCCCAGCGACCATCCCTCGAAGGCATCGGCGATTTCGTTTCTCCAAGGCTCGGTGATCCCGGCCGCATGGACTGGGCTGGAACCGGCCAGGACGGCCTGAGTATTCCAACCTTGCAGGACGCTTTCCCAAGGGGCTTTGAGGCAACGGTCGTGCCACCGGACATCGTGGGCGAGGCGGGCGGTGCGTTCATCTTCATTGGTCAGGCCGGAATGGGTGGAGAGGAGGAGCGCGCGGTGCCAGAGTGCCGGCCGGTCCAGCAGGACATGGAGGGCGAGGCGGCCACCCAGGGAGTAACCGGCGAGAATGCGGGGGCCTTTGTCAGGCAGGGCCGCGACCTGGTGATTGAACCAGGTGGCGAAACCGGTGAGGGTGCGGGCTTCCGGATGGTGGCGGCGGATTTCCCAAAGGTGCCACGCCCGGGCGGGCACTCCGGGTGGCAGGGCGGCGTCCCAGTCGGAGGGCAGGCCGAAGTTGCCGTGGAGCGCGTGAATCATTTATGATTGGTGATTTACGATTTATGATAGTGGGCAGCCCAGGCCTGCCAGAAGGCTTCGGTGGCTGCGGAATCCGGAAAAAGTTCGATGACGGCGCGGTCAGGAAGTCCGGCGAGGTCCGGAAGGCGGTGGGAGGCGCTCAGGTGGGCCAAACCCCACTGTTGCGCCCAACCGGCCAGAGAAATGGAGTGTGGATTCTCCATGAGCTGCCGCTCAAAATCGGTCAGGTCTTGGAGGGCGGGCAGTTGAGAGAAGATTTTGCCGCCTCCATTTTGCATGACGACGATGCGCAGGCGCGGGGTTTTGAGTTGGGCCAGCATCCACGGGGCGGCGAGATCATAAAGGGCGGTGAGGTCGCCCACCAGGCACCAGGCTTCCTCCGCATCGGCGGCGAGGCCGAGAAAGGCGGAGAGATTGCCGTCGATGCCATTGGCTCCGCGCAGGGCGCGGGCATGGAAGCCGGTTTTTGGCTGGGCGCAGAGATTCCATTGGCGGATGGCCAGACTGTTCCCGGTAAAGACGACGGATTCCTCTGGGATTACTTGGGAAAGGCGGTGCACCAGAGCGGGTTCTGACGCCGGATATGCTTCGAGCCATCCGGCGAGCCTTTCATCGAAGGGGGTTCCGAATTGGCCGGAAGCGCAATTGCCGATGGGTGCTGTTTCATTTTCCAGACAATCCAACGGCCTCACCAGACTGGGGCGGGCCAAGCCGGAGTGGCCGCTGCGGGTGTAGCTGCAAACCGGAATCTCCGGCCGGTTTTCCAAATCCCGCCAAAACCGGCAGGAGGGCACGCCGCCGAGCCGGATTACTGACCGGTGCGGCTGGTTTTTCAACATTTGGTCCCCGCCACTGAGGAGCAAGTTATGCAGTAAAGCTCCCTCACGTAGACCGGAGGCGGCTTCGGCGTAAACCGGGGCTTGAAGATCGACCACAAATCTTTCAACGGCAGCGGTTTCACCCGGCAGAAGGTCACCGATCAAAACGAGGGGATCGGGGAAAGCCCCGGGATCAGTCAGGATGAACTCATGCTGATGATGCGGATCATCTTCCATGGTGGCGGCGCACCGCAGCGCCGCGCCGGCCTCACGCAGGAAGGGCAGGGAAGCGGCAGTAGGTTCCTCGAGACAAAGGTTCAGATGCAGCGGGCCGAGGATATCCCAGGACTCCAGCTTTGCCAATTCCGCTGCGGCGTTTTCCAATCCGGTGACATCCAAAGCCAGTTTGGGATAACAGCCGAAGATCCCGGCCTGCTCAATCGCCTGGGGCGCGCCGGTGCCGCGGTAGTGGGCCGGGCGGTCGGCGGTGAGGGCGATGAGGGGCAGGCCTTGATAGTGGGCTTCGATGATGGCCGGCAGCAACTCGGCCACGGCAGTGCCGGAGGTGGTGACCACGGCGACCGGGCGCTCGTGGTCGAGGATGCGGCCGAGGGCGAAAAAAGCAGCACTGCGTTCCTCGAAATGATGCCAGAGCCGAAGGCCGGGCACGGCGGCCAGCATCACCAGCAGGGCGCTGTTGCGGGCGCCGGCGCAAATCACAAACTCCCTGACCCCGGTCGCATCCAGCAGGGATTGCAGCGCCAGGGCGGGCTGGGCGGCCTCCGGCGTCAGGGAAGGGTCCGGCGGCTCAGCCATGTGGGTCATCAAGGTGGAAGGCATGCCGGACCCAATTGCGTTTGAGTTCCAGTTCCGCCCATTCGTTTTCAAAAACACTGCCAGCCACCAGGCCGCCGCCCGCCGGGAGATGCAGGGTGAGGTCCTGCCAAAACAGCCCGCGGATGGCGACGAGGAAGACTGCCCCGCCCGGCCAGACCACGCCGAAGGGCGCGCCAAAGGCGGCCGGCACCCCGCAGCGGTCCCGATAGCTGTTAAGCTGGGCCAGTGTCTCCGGGGTTCGCGGGGAAATCCCCAAGGCCGGGGTGGGATGCAGCAGATGGATGAGGTCGTTGAGCGCCTGTCCCTGGGGCGCTTCGGGCAGGTCGACCGTCAAGGTGGTGCGCAGATGCCGGACGTTGCCCAGCGGCACGATTTCCCGTGCGGTCAGGCTGACGCGTCCCAGATTGGCGAGGCGGCGGTGCAGTTCATCCACCACAATCTCATGTTCGCGCGCGAGTTTGGGGCCCTGGCGCAGATCGGCTTCATGCTGGGCATCAACGGTGCCGGCAAGCGCCATGGTGGTGAGCCGGGTGCCTGACAATTCGAAAAGCACTTCCGGAGTGATGGTGGCGAAGCCTCCGGTGCCGTGGCACCATGCCGCGGCGTGCCCCATTCCCGCGATGCGGGCGGGATGAAGCAGCCGGTGCAGCGCGGGTGCCGGGTCCCTGGTGAGTTTGGCGGTGGCGTTGCTGACCGGCACGACTTTCAGCAATTGCCGCTGGCGGATGGCCTGCATGGCCTCACTGAAGACCGCATGGAACGCGGCGTGGCCGGGCAAATCCCATTTTGCAGGAAAAACGTCAGGCTCAGGGGGCGGCGGAACTTCCGGAGGCCCGGCGGACAAATGCGGGATCTGCCAGGGGGATTCATGGCTGAGGGCAAAATCGTTCACATAAAACGCCACCTGATCGAGGGGAGGCGCGGCACTGGACTGGAACGGGCCGCGGGCCTCGACCCGCCGGTCGGGGTGTCCCGGCAGATCCAGACAGGCCCAGGCCTCGCCTTCACGGGGAGGCAGCAGCATGGGTGAAGGGCCGGGAGGAAAAGGCGGGAGGCCTGACATGGTGGAGAAACAACGAAACCATGGGCACCCCGGGAGCAGGGAACAAGGCGGAATCCGCTGGAACCGGAGGTGGAAAAAAATTCAAATGCGGCAAAGAAGAGGATTGCCTTCCGGCGCGGGACGCGCAATTTTTGCGCCCGCGGGAGCAAGCTAACCCTCCCCCGGAAAAAATCGCAATGGGATACGAAATCGAAGGGACCATCAAGGTCATCATGGACGTCATGACGTTTGGCAGCGGCTTCACCAAACGTGAGTTCGTCATCACCTCCGGGGATGACAAATACCCTCAGGATATCAAAATGGAGTTCGTGAAGGACAAGGTGTCCCTGCTCGACCGGTTCCGTCCCGGCCAGCGGGTCAAGGTCGGTTTCGAGATCCGGGGCAATGAGAACAATGGCAAATTTTACGTCAGTCTGAGCGCTTGGCGGATCGGTCCGGCGGACGGCAGCGATGGCGGGGGCGATGCCCCGATGGAGCGGCCCCGGGAATCCTCTGGTCCGCCGCGTCAGGACCGCGGGGGCTATGGTGGTGGGGCTGGCCGTCCTTCTGGCGGCGCCGCACCCGATCGCCGCAGTGGTGGTGGCTTTGATCAAAAGGACCGCAATGGACCGCGTGGCGGTGGTCGTCCACCGGCAGGCGGCGGGGGACGGGATTTTGAAGATGGCGGTGGCGCCGGGCGTCGGGGCGGAAAATACGAGGATGATGACGTGGACTTTTAGTCCAAGTTAGATCCAGCTCTTCTGCCGACGGGCATAACTGCTTCTATTTGCAGAATAAAGCACTTGGCTTTGGATGCCCGGCAGGATTGTTCTGCTGGGCATTCTGGTTTTTGATCGTCAGCGCAAGGCCAGGAGGTGGCGCTTGGGAAAGCTCTCCGCTTCTCCGGGACGCGCCCCTCCTGTTGTGATCAGGGACTTTGGGGACGCGGGTGCTGCGGTTGGACGTCGCGCAGATCCCTCGTCAGGTCCTGCTTCAGGCGGTCGAGCACCCCATTGACGAAACGCCCGCTGTCCGGCGTGCCGAAACGTTTGGAGATTTCGATCGCTTCATTGATGACCACCACCGGGGGCACATCGGTGCGGTGGAACATCTCGTAGATGGCCAGCCGCAGGATATTCCGGTCCACTCCGGCGAGACGTTCGAGAGAGAAGTTTTCCAGACAACCCACGAGGCGGTGGTCGATGGCTTCCAGATTCGCCACCACTCCATGGTAGAGCTCCACCGCATGCTGGCGGATTTTGGGTCCCGCGCTGTGGATTTCGAAAAATCCGTCGACTTCATGTTCTGCTCCGGGGGGAGTGAAGTCGCGGCTGAAGAGAAGTTGGATGGCCGTCTCGCGGCCTTCGCGGCGTTTACTCATCCTCGTTCTTGCGGGGGGTGGGGTAGGCGGTGTGGAGCTTGCTGAAAAGTTCCGCCATGTTCAGGGCGGCGCGGGCGGCTTCGACCCCCCGGTTCATCTGATCGCCGAAGACCCGGGCCCGGGCATCGGCTTCGTTGTTGACCAGCAGGACCATGTTGATGATGGGCGTCAGATGGCGCACCGCCATTTCCTGCAGTTTATCGGAAACGGACTGGGTGATGAGGTCGGCATGGCCTGTTTCGCCGCGGACCACGATGCCGAGACAGATGATGACATCAGCGGAGGTGTATTGCAGGACGTATTCGGCGCAGACGGGGATTTCCCAGGCGCCCGGGACGCGGTAGAGCGGCACGCTGGCGGCAGGCATCAGGCCCAGCAGTTCGGCCTTGGTGGATTCCAGTAAACCGTTCATCAGCGGCTCGTTATACATGCTGGCCACGATGGCGAACGTCTTGCGTGGGCCGATGAGGCGTGGTTTGCGGGGAAGGGTCTGCGAAGCCATAAAAAGGGAGCACGCAGCATGGCGACGGGGCAGGGCAGGTGCAACCCGTTTTCAGGGAGTTTTCCAATCCGGCCATGGAGGTCCCGCACCGTCCTCCTTGGGCAAAATGGAATTCATTGGAAAGGAAGTTCGCTTTCCCGGGGGATCCTGGTCGATCCCGGCTGCCGATTATTTTACAAAAGGAAGGGCGGCCGCCAGAACCAAGGTGAGCAGCAGGCCGATCACGGACACAATCGACAGTGACACCGTCCAGGTGCGCAGGGTTTCCTTTTCCGTGAAGCCACTCAGCCGGCTCACCACCCAGAAGCCGCTGTCATTCATCCACGAGCAGGCGAAGGCCCCGAAACCAACCGCAAGGAAAAGATACATCCGGTTGCAGGTGAGATCGCCCAGCAGGGGCTGCATCATGGCGGCGGTGGTCAGCATGGCTACGGTCGCCGATCCTTGGGCAATCCGCAGAATCACCGCCACCAGCCAGCCGAGGAAGAGGAGGTTGATGCCGGAACCGGCCGTGGCCATGCGGATGGCCTCGCCTACTCCGGCATTGCGCAGCATAAAACCAAAGGCCCCGCCGGCGGCCGTGATCAGAATAATAACGCCAGCCGTCTCAAGCGGTGGCCCCATCATTTCGGAAAGCTTGCTCCCCTTGATCCGCGACTGGCGGACCATCAGCCACAGCGCCAAGGCGGTGCCAATGATGAGCGCGATGTTTTTATTTCCGAGGAATTCAACGGCATAACCGGCCTGACGGAATCCATCTTCCCTGGCGAAAGCCGCCCACGCCTTGCCATTGGCGGCGTCTTTGAGGGCCACCGTCCAGAACGACGCCAGGCTGATCAGCGCGATCGGCAACACCACCGGCAGAATCGAACTGAGGAATCCGGGGAGTTCGCTCTCCGGTTTGTCCAGCGCCGCTGTCAAGGAGGAAATGGGGGTATGGGGCGTTTCCCGCAGCGGCACCGGGGTGCGTGCGGCCACCCGGCGGATGATCGGCCAGGACAGTCCCACTGCCAGGGCTCCCACCAAAATCCCGGCATACAAGGAGGCCCCCAGATCCACCTCAAGACTCGCCACCATGGCGTTGGGGCCGGGGTGCGGCACCGTCATGCTGTGCGTGGTCACGCCGGCGATGCAGACGGCCAGCACGAACAAGGTGAAATTACCCTTGGTCCGCAACGTCAGAGCCATCGCCAATGGCGCCATCAGCATGAACATGGTGTCGAAGAAAATCGGAATCGACAAGATGTAGGTGCTCACCAGCACGGCGATAGCGGCCCGTTTTTCCCCGAAAGCCCCGAGGAACCGCCGGACTACCTTGTCGGCTGCACCGCTGTTCATCATACTCATGCCGATCAAGGTCGCCATGCCGATCACGATGCTGATGTCGCCGGCCGTCCTGCCAAACCCTTCCGTCACCAATTCCACTGCCCGCAGCCATTTGCCCTTGTCCAGATCCTTCAGGTCCGGCGGCAGCGAGGCCGACATCACTCCGGCCAGCAGAGCCGCCCCGATCAGCGCGAGGAAAGCGTGCAGGCGCAGCACGGAAATCGCGACAATCACGAAAGTAACGGACACCCCCAGCACCACAAAAGGCCAGTAAGGAGAAGCGGTGGAGGCGTTGGCGAGAAATGACATGCGCATGTGCTACCCGGATTCAGGCCGGGCGGGCAACTTAAATATCCCGCCGCCCTCCGATGTCTTTCAGGAAGAAACTTTGCGGTTTCCGCCCCCGCGGGATGGGGCATGATGTGCGCCCCTCCATTTTCCCCTCCATTTTCCCCTCCATTTTATGATCAAAGTCGGACTCGTCTCCCTGGGCTGCGCCAAAAACCTTATCGACAGTGAAATCATGATCGGTCACCTCCATGCGGCCGGCATGGAAATGACCGCGAATGAGCAGGAGGCGGATGTGCTGATCGTGAATACGTGCTCCTTCATCGACATGGCGAAGCGCGAAAGCATCGGCACGGTGCAGGACGCGGTGGACGCGCGGGGCGAGGATCAGCAACGCAAGAAACAGAAGATCATCGTGGCTGGCTGTCTCTCGCAGCGTTTTTCCAAGGAACTGCCGGGCCTGATGCCGGAAGTGGATGCCTTCATCGGCCTGGACCAGATCACCCAGGTGGCTCCGATCATTGAGCGGCTCCTCGGCCGCGTGCGCCCCGAAGAGGAAGATCCGGAAAACCTTGTCACCCGGCAGCCGCGTTACATTCCGGATTACGACACTCCGCGCTTCCGCCTCACGCCGAAGCATTCCGCCTACGTCAAAATCGCGGAAGGCTGCAACCACACCTGCTCCTTCTGCATCATCCCGAAGATCCGCGGCCGTCACCGCAGCCGCACCCAGGAAAACGTGGTCAAGGAAGTCGAGCAATTGGTGGCCAGTGGCGTGAAGGAGATCAATCTCATCTCCCAGGACCTGACTTATTTCGGCATGGACAAGTGGACCGAGGCCCGGCCCAATCCCCGTAGCCCGGTGGACAGTACGCGGGGAGAATCATTGGCGACCCTGCTGCGCGCCTTGAACGCGATTCCTGGCGATTTCTGGATCCGTCTGCTTTACACCCACCCGGCGCATTGGAGCGATGAGTTGATCCAAACCATCGCCGAATGCCCCAAGGTGGCCCGTTATGTGGACATCCCGCTCCAACACATTTCCGACCGCATGTTGACCATCATGCAGCGTGAGACCTCCGGCGATTACATCCGCCAGCTCATCGCCAAAATGCGCGCCGGCATCCCCGGCCTCGCCATCCGCACCACCTTCATTGTGGGCTTCCCGGGCGAGACGAAGGAAGACTTCGAGGAGCTCCTGCAATTCATCAAGGAAACCAAATTCGAGCGCGCCGGCGTCTTCCGTTACAGCAGCGAGGAAGGCACCAAGGCCTACAAACTCGACGGCCGGGTGCATCACAAAACCACCGAAAGCCGATGGAATAAATCGATGCGGGAGCTGCAGCTCATCGCCGAGGAATTCAATGCCAGCCAGGTCCAGCGCACCATGCGCGTGCTGGTGGAGAAACCCGGCGTCGCCCGCACCGAGATGGATGCCCCGGAAATCGACGGCACGGTCTTTGTCGACCAGTCGCTGCCCGTCGGGGAATTCGCGGAAGTCACCATCGGTGACTGGCGCGGGTATGATCTGGTGGCGGCGCGGTAGGGTTTTCAAAAAGAGTAAAACCTATGCCAACATTCGAGGAATTGGTCGGAAGCGAGGCTGGCATGCGGACTTATCGTTCATTGGCTTATTGGATAGGAGTATTGAAGGTTGAAGCGCCCGTTGCCGGTTTGAAGACGGAGGCTTTGGTCGATGCCATGACCATGTTTTACGATGTCGAGGAGCAAAATTTCAGGGACGAATATGGCGAGGTGGATGAATTTACGGATGCTTATTTTACGCCAATGGCTCCGGTGACCCTGACGCGAAAATGGTGTCCTTTCGATTCAGCTCGGAAATGGTTGGGCGATCCAAAATGGGAGGAGGTGACTCACGAAGGTTTTTTGGACTCGGTGGCGGCCCTTTGGACACAGCCGGAATACGATCTCTTGGATTCGGTGCCCGCTTTCAGTGAGGATGAAGCCCATTTCCGTTTTTTGCTTCGGCTGGCCGTTCATCGGGGCGTGCAACGTGGAGATAACATCCTACTGATCTGCCGACCAGGATGGTGCTTTGAACATGCGGTAAAAAACCCGTTGCTCGATTTCGGATACAGCGCTCTGGAAGCGGGCCGCTTATACCCGGAACGCGTTCCATCAGGTTCCTTCGAAAACGCTTCCCCGATTACTCCGGTCCCAGCAGCTTTTTGAACACCGCCGGCTTCAAACCGAGGCGGCGGGCGGCGGCGGAGTGATCCTGGCCTTCGCGGCGGAGGGCTTCTTCGGCCAGCTGGCGTTCCAGCCAGGGAATCGGGGATTCGTTAAGGGAGATCGCGGCATCAAGCAGGTGGGCGATGGCGCTTTCGTTGGTCAGGGTGCCGGGGGCCGCGGTGGCTTCGGGACGCGGGGCGATGCCGAGGCCGAGCGGGATGTCCCGGGCGGTCAGGACGTCGGTATTGGCGAGGACGGTGGCGCGCTGGATGGTGTTTTCCAATTCCCGCACGTTCCCGGGCCAGTTGTAGCTTTCCATCAGGGCGTAGGCGTCTTCGGAAAGGCGCAGACGCGGATTGTTGCGCTTTTTGGCGAGGCGGTCCACAAAAAACCGGGCCATCAGCGGGATGTCCTCGGGGCGCTCACGGAGGGGCGGGAGGTGGACGCGGACCACGTTGAGGCGATAGAACAAATCTTCGCGGAAGCGGCCGACCTCGACTTCCTTTTCCAGGTTCCGGTTGGTGGCGGCGATGATTCTAACGTCGGTTTTCAGAGTCTCATTGCCGCCGACGCGGGAGAACTCGCCTTCCTGCAGCACGCGCAGGATTTTGGTCTGCACATGCATCGGCATTTCACCGATCTCATCCAGGAACAGGGTGCCGCCGTCGCACTGCTCAAAGCGGCCCACCCGCATGGCGGTGGCTCCGGTGAAGCTGCCTTTTTCATGGCCGAAGAGTTCGCTTTCCAGCAGGCTCTCCGGGATGGCCGCGCAGTTGATCGCGACAAAGGGTTTGCTGGAGCGCAGGCTGTAGCGCTGCACGGCGCGGGCGACGACTTCCTTGCCGCAACCGCTCTCGCCCGTGATCATCACCGCGGCATCCGAGCGGGACACGCGGCCGATGATTTTAAAGACACTCTGCATGGCCTGGGAACGGCCGATCATCACGCTGTCCCCGAGGTCGAAGCTGGCCTCGGCCGGGGCGGTCTCGGAAGCGCGCATGGCCTCGCGGGATTTCAGCGCGCTTTCCACCAATGGCCGCAGATCGAACGGCAGGGTTTCCTTGCGGAGAAAATCAAAGGCCCCGAGCTTCATGGCCTCGATCACGGCATTGGTCGGCGGGAAGGCCGTGCTCAACACCACCATGGCGTTGGGGTCCGTCTGGCGGATGCGCTTCAGGACTTCGATGCCATTCACCGGTTTGAGGTGAAATTCCGTGATGACCAGATCCGGACGCTCGGCGGCGTATAATTTGAGCCCCTCTTCGGCGGTCGCGGCACTGAGGACTCTGACCTGTGGCGTGGCGAGGTGGCGTTCGGCCCACTCGAGGAAGTCGCTCTCAGGGTCAATAATTAGAATGGCTTGGGGCATCAGGGGTAAAAGGGAGCGCGGAAGATGTCGCCGGTTTGGCACGAATCAAGCCCTCCCGGGGTCCGAATGCATGAATTTTCCGTGGGAAGGCGTGCTTTTCTTCGGAAATCCATGAATGCCGGCAGTACACAAATCATTTACCGATGCAAAATTGGGAAAAGATGACGCCGAGCAGGTCCTCCACATCGACGCGCCCGATCACGTCGCCGAGGGATTCGAGGGCCAGCCGGAGTTCGAGGGCGGTGAACTCCACCGAGCTCCCGGAAGCGAACTCCGTCATGGCTGCGGTGAGGGAGGTGCGGGCGCGTTCGAGGCAGGCTTGGTGACGGGCATTGACCGCCACTTCGCTTTGCTCAAAGGCATTGCCGCCGGCGGTGATTACTGCAATCAGGCGATCCGTGAGCGCCGTCAGGCCCTCGCCGGTGCGGCTGGAAACGGGAACCCCGTCCGTGCCTTGCCAGGCCGGGTGAAGCGGCAGGTCGCTTTTGTGCAGGACCAGCACGTGGCGGGGAGTGGCGGATTCCGGCAACGCGAGGCGGTCGCCGGGCGGTTGGCTGGCATCCACGATTTCCACGATGAGATCCGCCTCCGCCAATTGGGAATGCGTGCGCGCCATGCCGGCCTGCTCGATGGTGTCGGCCGTGGCCTGGCGCAGCCCGGCGGTATCGATCAGGCGCAGGGGGAAGCCTTGGAGATTGATGACCTCCTCGATGGTGTCGCGGGTGGTTCCGGGTTGCTCGCTGACAATGGCGCGTTCAAACCCGAGCAGGCGGTTCAGCAGGCTGCTTTTTCCGGCATTGGGGGCTCCGGCCAGCACCGTGCGCACTCCTTCGCGGAGGAGACGGCCCTGGTCCGCGGTGGCGAGGAGGGCTTCCAGCCGGGCCAGCAGCGAGGCCATGCGGTCGCGCAACGCGGTGCCGGTATCGGGGTCGATGTCCTCTTCCGGGAAGTCGATGTAGGCTTCCACATGGGCGAGGATGCCGAGCAATTCATCGCGCAGTGTCAGGATGGTGCGGCCCAGCGCTCCGTCGAGCTGGCGGTTGGCGGCTTGGAGCGCGCGGTCCGTCTGGGCGGAGATCACGTCCATCACTGCTTCGGCCTGGGTCAGGTCCAGCTTGCCATTGAGGAAAGCCCGTTGGGTGAACTCGCCCGGTCCGGCGGCCCGGGCCCCGGCTTGGAGCAGGCGTTCCAGCACCCGCCGCGTCACCAGCACACCGCCATGACAGGAGATCTCGATGGTGTCCTCCCCCGTGTAGCTGGCTGGTCCGGCGAAATACGTCAGGAGCACTTCATCCAGCGCAGAACCATCCGCCGCCACCACCGATCCGAACAGCGCCCGGCGGGGCGTCAGGCGCGGCCCCTTGAAGACGCGCGCCGCCACTTGTGCCGCGTCCGGTCCACTGACGCGCAGCACTGCCACCGCCCCCGTCCCGGAAGGCGTGGACAGGGCAGCGATGGTATCGGCAGGGTGCAGGGAAGACATGGCGGAGCGGCTTCATATCACACTCTGCTCCCGCCACAAGCCATCCGGCAGCCATGGCCAAAGTAGCCCTCACCGCTTCGCGTGAGGAGCTGTGGAGTTGGCCGGTGCGTCAACGGTTCAAACTTCCAGCAGGCGTCCACGCGGCTTGGAAGCAGCCTCAGGCGGATCAGAGTTTCCCACTGGCCTTGAAGGCCTCCGGCAACAGCGCCCGCGCGGCGTCAGCGGCGG
The DNA here is from genome assembly GCA_942492905.1 of uncultured Verrucomicrobiota bacterium. Taxonomy (GTDB): domain Bacteria; phylum Verrucomicrobiota; class Verrucomicrobiia; order Verrucomicrobiales; family V1-33; genus CAIZWU01. The sequence goes on along the minus strand of OW818657.1, from coordinate 4,568,745 downwards.
CGGGGTCGGTCTTTTGCAGGGCCTCGGCCGCTTTTTTCAATGCGTTGGTGCGGTTCGCGCCGCTGAGATGGGAAACGGCCCATTCCACCGCCGCGGCAGCATCGGTCTTGATAAGGTGATCGCTGATACGCCCGGCGAGCCGAGTGGCGGCTGGATGGTCCGGGTTTGCCAGAACCCAGGCCTGTGAGGCCTGAGGATCATTTTTTACCATCGCCTGGGACACTTTTGCTATGCCAAATATAGGATTGGAGTAACGGTCTTCGAGCACTAAAGCAAAAGATTGCTGTGGGGTCAGGCCCGCAGAGAGAGATTCAATAAGCGCGGCCTTGCCTATGGAAGGGGGGAGGGCGCGGACGAGTTCCATATTTTCCGGAGTGGCAGGTATTTTGTGCTTGCTGCTCCAATCCAAGCGCAGCCCGGGATGGGTGACGGCCAGCTTGAGGGCGGCGGTGGGATCGGTGTCAAATTGGGTCTGCAGAACCACGCCGCCCAACCAAGCTCCGGCGAAACCGGACAGGGAGCGGCAGGTGTGGAAAGCCGCCGTATAGTCGGCTTTTGCCCAGCGTTGGGTAAAATCGTAAGCAAGAGTGCCGGTATAGTCTTCGGCAGGCAGTTGGTTGCTCAATGCGGCAATAAAACCCGCGGGATCGGTTTGCAGCGCCAAGTCTGCGAGAAGGGAGAGTTGGTTGAAGTCTTTGCCGGTGGCGGCAACGAGCTGACGCATGTCTCCGGGCTGCCCGTCGGTCAGAGCCCCAAGCATGAGGGCCGTTTTCCGCCGGAGGCTTGGGGCTTTTTTCAAGGTGGTCCGGAGGTCGGGCCTGGGCTTGGGTTTGGCGGTGGGGGCCGCTGTGGTAGGAGTGGCAAGGCTGGGATTTGTTGAGGTCCCAGCCTCGACATTCCGGCCAATGAACAGCCCGGCCAGCAGTCCAGCCAGACAGGTGACAGTCCACGGAAAGCGTTTCATTTGGAGGCAGGAGCGGGGAGGGTGAGGGTGAGGAGTTGCTGGACATCAGCCGGGCTGAGGCCGGGGATTTCCCGCAGGGCGGCAGAGGCAGTGGGATCATCAGTGACCCATTTCCGATAGGTTGTTTCCAGCCGGGCGCTCCGGGCGGTGGGATCGGTGAGCGTGACGGCCCACGCAAGGGAGGCGGCAGGGTCCAGAGCCGCGATGGTTTCCGCGAAGCGGTCCACAGCGGCCTCGCGCACCGGGCCGGGGGCGAGGGTGGGCAGCCACTCGGACGCGGCCAGCGGCTCATGTGCGGTCCAGATGCCGAGCACGCCCCGGACGGCCTCAGCCTGGGCGGTGGGGTCAGGGATTTGTTGGACCCAATCCAGGGCCTTGGCAGTGGATTGGCCAGCCGCGAAGCTGGCGGCCTTTTCCATGGCCAACTCGCGGGCAGGTCCCGGCGGCCAGCCCCCCAGCAAGGCAAGCGTTCCTGACGGATCTGCCCCGGCGGCCTGGCTGGCGGCTTTCCCCATCTCCTCCAGGGCAAAGAGAGTCTGGTCCGGTTGATAGCGCAGGGTGATTTCCTGAAGCTTCAGGGAGAGGACGCTACTGTTCATGGCCTGTCCTTCCAGGATTGCTGAGGCACGGTCACGCCATTCGCCGGGGGGCAGGGCATTCACCCAAGCTTGAGCTTCGGCGGGAGACTCGCGTTGCCATTGGTCCAAGGTGCTTTGCAACGCGTGATCGCGCCGCCATGAAGGCGGGGCATTGGGCAGAATGTCGAGGGCGGTCTGCCGGTCCTTGAAGGTGGGCAGAGGAGTGAGCTCAGTGGGGAAGAGTGGCAAAGCTTGGGCGACGATGAGGGCCGCGGCTGGATTGGCGGCGAAGAGCTCGGGGTAGATGGCATCGACAAGTGAAAACCTGTTACTGGGGTAGAGGTGCTTGTTGATGAATGCGGCGGCGGCAGCAGGATCTGAGGCGGCGAGGTGTTTCACCAAGGGTCCGACAATTTCCAGGGCGACTGCGTCCGCTTTCATCAGCGGAGTGCCATCCGAAGCGGCACTGAGGGCCTCCAGAATCGCGAGGGCGCTGGCAGGGTGGCTTTTGGCGAGACTTCCGAGATCACCAGCCAGCGCGCTGGCTTCTTCCTGGGTGAGGCGGCGCTCTTTGAGCGAGGCCAGCACCGATGGCAGGTCGGTGGTGGCTTGCTCCATCAGGGCGATGCGGTCGATCTTCTGGCGGAACCAGGGCGGCAGATGCTCGGCGACTTCATATAGACCGGTTCGGTCGGCCGCGAGCAGGCGGCGCCACAAGTCGTCGGGGCATTCCCGGGCGAAGGAATACTCCTTGAGTTGGCTGGTGTCGATCCAGGTGAAACGTTTGGCCCATTGGATGAGTTGGGCGGGCTCTTCCATGAAGGAGTGGAGGAATCCCGCGACTCCAGGGTTTTGGATCTCTGGATTGGATTCTCCTTGCAGGGCCGTCAGGGCGGCTTCGGGGTCAAGCTGAGCCCAGGATTCGAACAAGACCACAAAGAGCAAGGATTCTTTAGGAGCCTTCTCCTTGATAAAAGCGAGGGCACCCAAGGGATCGAGCTCGGTCCACCGCTCAATCAGCATGCGATGGCGCGGGCTGCTTCCGGGACTGGCGGGAGGATTGCGCTCCGGCAGGGGCAGGGCGTCCCAGAGGGCCGGAAGATCCGCCAAGGTCGCGCGATCGAGGGTTTGCAGGAAATCCCACCAGTCGGCCAGGGCCGGTTGAGTGGGGCGCGCTATGGGAGCGGCGATGGTGACAGGGGCGGTCGGAGCCGGGGCCTGGCCCGGCAGGGCTGCGGTGGGATTATCCTGCGTTGCCTTGGGAGCAACGGCGGGCTGGGCGATCCGTCCGATGAGGGCCCCCAGCAGGAGCGTGCCGGCAAAGGCTAAGCAATGACGCAACATATCGGGCTGAAGCTATCCGAAGACCGGATAGGAGGATAGCGAAATATGCTGGCACCCTGCTTTTGGTGAAAGGCAGGGTCGGGAAGGCGGGGGAGGGGTCCGGAAAAACCCCGCGGCTGCTGGGTTCCGCCCGGGGACGGGAAACGGCTAGCGCTTCCCGATCCGGTAGAGGCCTTTCTCCGTGCGGATAAACAGGGCGCCGGGAGCCGGGACCGGGGTGGCGAGGGTGCGTTCGCCGTCCAGTTTGTTTTCACCCAGCTTTTTGAAGGTGGTGCCGGTTTGCAGCAGGGTGGTGGTGCCGTATTCGTCGAGGAGATAGAGTGTATCGCCGACCAGCAGCGGGGAGGCGGAAGTGGTGCGGGCGGTGCGTTCCTGCCAGTGGATTTTACCGGTCAGGGCGTCGAGGCAGGAGGCGATGCCGTTGTCCGCCACCTGATAGAGTTCCTTGCCGTGGAGGACTTGGGAAGGGGTGTTGGGCGAACGTTTGTCCTGGGTCCACGCCACATGGGAGGAGGTGACATCGCCGCTGCCGCCGGGGCGCACCGCGTAGGTGACCGGTGAGTCATAACTGGTGGTGAAGTAGATCAGATCATTTCCCAGGGCAGGCTGGGCGATCACGGAATACCCGGTGTAGCGGATGCGCCAGAGTTCCTTGCCGTCGGCCGGTTGATAGGCGGCGATGGCGTCGCTGAAGGGGCTGATGATCTGCTTTTTCCCCTCCCACTCGAGGATGGTGGGCGTGCAGAAGGAGAACTTCTTGGTCGCGCCGCCGCCGCGAGGAGTGCGCCAGGCCACGGTCCCGTCACTGGCTTTCAGGGCAGCGAGGAAAGGGCCGTCCGCGCCATCGCAGGGAAAGACCAGCAGCCCGTCCACCAGCACCGGCGAAGCCCCGCCGCCATGCACCGGCGGGTAAGCGAGGCTGCGCTGCTCCCAGAACTTTTTCCCTGACAAATCCAGGCAGGCGGTGCCCTCATGCCCATAATGGACGTAGAGCATCCCGTCCGCCACCACCGGGGTGGGGCTGGCGTGGCTGTTTTTGTTATGAATCACCGGGGTATTCGCCGATTCCGCAAAGACTTCGGTATTCCACAGCACCTTGCCCGTTTCCGGGTCCAGGCAGAGGGCCCGCAGCGAGCGGGGCCCCGCCGCATCCTGATCCGTCCCCCGGACCACCGCGCTGGTGAGATAGAGTTTGCCTCCGCTCAGGACCGGGGACGACCAGCCCTTGCCGGGCAGATCCACCTTCCAGGCCACGTTGTCCGTCCCGCTCCACTTCACGGGAATGTCGGCGGCCTGGACCACCGCGTTGGAGGACGGTCCGCGGAATTGCGGCCAGTCCTGGGCGGACAGGGGCAGGGCGGAAAGCAGGAGGAGGGAAGGCAGGAAGCGGAGCATGGGACAGGCTTATTTTTTCTTGAGGGCAGCGGTGGCTGCGGCAAAACGCTTGGTCACGGTGTTCCAGTTCACCACATTCCACCACGCGGTGAGGTAATCGGGGCGCCGGTTCTGGTAGTTCAGATAGTAGGCGTGCTCCCAGACATCGAGGCCGAGCAGCGGGGTGCCGCGGTCGGTATTGGGCACGATGCCCTGCATGAGCGGGTTGTCCTGGTTGGGGGTGGAGACCACCGCGAGGGTGCCGTCTTCCTTCAAAATCAGCCAGGCCCAGCCGGAGCCGAAACGCTTGGTGGCGGCTTCGTTGAACTTTTTCTTGAACTCATCCACGCTGCCGAAGGCTTTGGTGAGGGCGGCGGTCAGTTTTTCATCGGCGGGAGTCCCGCCGATCCCGGGGGTGTCGTTAGCGCCCATGGATTCCCAGAAAAAGGTGTGGTTCCAGTGTCCGCCGCCGTGATTGCGCACCGGGGTCTGGATGCCTTCCGGCAGGAAAAGAATCCCGCCGATCAATTCCTCGAGGGACTTCTTTTGCAGAGCAGTCTCGGACTTCAGGGCCGTGTTCAGGCCGTTCACGTAAGCCTGGTGGTGTTTGCTGTGATGGATGTCCATCGTCAGAGCATCAATGTGGGGCAGGAGGGCGTCCTTGGCATAGGGCAGGGGAGCCAGGGTAAAGGGACCGGTGGGAGCTGCCGGAGCAGGCTGGGCCTGGGCGGACACGGCGGTGGCCAGCGCGGCGGTGGCGGAGAGGGCGATGAAGTCGCGTCGGGTAGAATGGGGAGTCATGAGATGGGAAGTGAGGGAGGTGAAAGGAGCCGCCAGCCCGTCAGGACCGGCGCGCCACGGTAGAGCGGCAACGGCGGGAAGCCCAGCCTGAATTTAATACGGCGCTTCCAGGGCATTCATTCGTCATGCGCGGGGCCGACGGTGGGGAGGGGTGGTAGCCTGCGCCCGCTCAAGGGTCCGGCGCAGGAAGCGGCGAAAACGAAAGCAGGCGTAAATGTAGTTGATTCCGGATACGAACAAAAAGAACTGCCACACGGGAAACATGGATTCGGGTGATCCGTGGCGCAGAAGGTGCAGCAAGGTGGGGATCGCGAACCAAAACACCACTCCCTGCGTAAAGGTGATGCCATAATCAACGTCAACGCGATCAGCGGTGAAAGAGAAACGGATCGATCCGGACGTGATCCATACAAGCTGGTTCCTGTTGGTGACGAATCGGAACATGCCGCCGTGAAATGAAATTGCGTCAGGGCTGCGGGAAATCGACGAGGGGGATTGGTCACGAAGTGCCGCCTCGACAGCCGCCATCAGTTTTTCCGGATTGGAATGGTGCTGAAGTTGGAACTCCAGGGAACCGTAAGCGGAAAGAGGGAAAGGCATGAGGGGGTGTCAATCTCCGGACGAATGGTTATTAAAAACGTGACCACCCTCATTGCGATTTTAGGAGGCAGGGATGAAAAACGGATTGGTGACTCAGAACATGGGTTCAGGTCCGGGTGATGTCCACCACGTTGGGGCCTGGTTGCACCCTTCCTTGGATGAGTTGAAGCGGGACTGGCTGCCGGGGGCGGAATCGGCGTAACTCGTTGATAAATGAAAAAGCAGGCTTAGGTGGAACCGGAACCCCGGGGGGGTAACGCATTTACCCCCGCCAGGTGGAAGTGTGACCCCGCAGGGGTAGCACCGTGACCTACGCCAGGGGGAACCGTGACCCCTGAGGGGTCGCACCTTGACCTACGTCAGGTGGAACCGCGACCCCGGAGGGGTGACACTCTGACCTGCCTCAGGTGGAAGCGCCATCCATGAGGAGTGAAAGGAGGATAAGGCATCGGGGTTAGAAGGTGATGCCGAACTGGAAGCCGAGGACGAGGGCGTTGTCGATATCGTCGGTGCCGCCGGGCTGGACGATGTATTGAACGTCGGGTTGGAAGTAGGTGGAGGGTGTGACCTGGAAACGGTGGCCAAGTTCGAGGACCATTTCGTAGTCAGGTTCGGCCAGACCGGCGGCGGCTTTTTCGGCGGCGTAGTCGTTGCTGAAGCCACCGTAGGTGGCGAAGCAAACGGTCCTGTCCTTGGGGCGGCCGGGGAAGAGGCCGGTATAGTGCATGCCGAAGGTGGACTGCACGGGGATGATGGCGGCGTCCTCATGCGGCGAGTAGCCCAAGGTGGCGAAGAGCACGAGGCCCTGATCGCTGCCCGCCGTTTCCGCAAAGACCTGATAATCGGCGTGGGCATAAAAGCGCACGAACTCATCGCGGGTGCCGGGGCTGTTGAACTTGTCCATGTGGAAAAACGCGTTGTTCATGCCCGCGAAAAAATGGGCAGGACGATCGGCGATTTTCGGATTCCAGCCGACCTGAGTGAAAAGGGAAATGCCGTCGTCCCCGCCCATACTGAAGTCCACGCCGTGGTCTTCGCGGTCGAACATATCGTCGGTCAGCTGGAAGACGCCGAACATGACATTGAACTCTTCATTCGGCTGGTATTTGATCCGGCCGCCCCAGACGGGAAACGGATAGGAGGTCATCACGCCGTCGAACAGGGCGGCGCGGATCTGGCCGTTCACCGCATTGTTCACCGAATAGCCGTAGTAGGGAGAACCGACGAAATCATCGGTCGCAGTCATACGGCCGCCTTTCACCGAGAGGACGTCATCAAGGAAGGTTTTTTCCAGCGTGACATTGTAAAGAAAAGCGGTCTGCCCGCCAACACATTGCATGACGCTGTATTGCCCGCCCACGGCTCCATCAATGCTCCGGCCATGACGGTCGATGCCGGAGAGCACGAACCTGGTGTTATCCCAACCGGCCAGCTTTTCGAGGTCGAATTCGGCGCCCATGAAAAGATCGCCGGCATAATTGGAGGCGGTGCGGTTCCCCCCGGAGACGTTGCTTGCGAAAATGGCATTGTAGTAACCGAAGATCTTGATACCGGCTTCCTCCTGCGAAGTCCGCAGGCCGTGCCAGTCGCCGGTGAGCCGCTCGTTTTCAAACCAGGATGGCCCTTCGGCAAGCAGCGGAGTGGAGGTGAGCAGAAGGGAAAGGAGAAAGGGTGCTTTCATGGTTTGCGTGGAAGTTAGGCTTTGTATATCATATCAGCCGGACAGGGCCGATGGGGTCAGGCGGCGGCGGGCTGCGGCTTCTTCAGGATGAAAAGCACGCCGGTGGTGACGAGGGTGCCCGCAACGATGGCCAGGAGGTACCCGAGGGCGTGGTTGATGGCGTTGGGGATGGCGAGGACGAAGATTCCGCCATGCGGGACGAGCAGCTTGCAGCCGAGGGCCATGGAGATCCCTCCGGCGGTGGCGGCGCCCGCGATGGTGGCGGGGATGACGCGCAATGGATCGGCGGCGGCGTAGGGGATGGCGCCTTCCGTGATGAAGGAGATGCCGAGGATGGCAGTGGCTTTGGTGGCCTGCTGTTCGTCCGCAGTGAATCGGTTTTTAAACAGGCTGGCGGCCAGGGCGACGCCGAGTGGTGGGACCATGCCGGCGGCCATCACGGCGGCCATGGGGCCGTAGATTTTGGTGGCCACGAGGCCGACGGCGAAGGTGTAAGCCGCCTTGTTGATGGGGCCGCCCATGTCGAAGGCCATCATGCCACCGAGGATCAGGCCGAGCAGGAGCGCGCTGCTGCCCTGCATGTTATTCAGCCAGGCGGAGACGCTGTCCATGATGATTTTCACCGGCGGGCCGACGAGGTAAATCATCGTTAGGCCGATGACGAGGGACGAGATGAGTGGCAGCAGCAGCACCGGCTTGAGGCCAGCGAGCTGGTCGGGGAGTTTGAGCACGCCATTCAGCCAGCGTGTGAAATAACCAGCCATGAAACCCGCCGCGATGCCGCCGAGGAACCCGGCGCCAAGGCTGGAGGCGAGCATCCCGCCGATCAGGCCGGGAGTGAGGCCGGGGCGGTCCGCGATGGAGAAGGCGATGAATCCGGCGAAGACGGGGACGAACAAGGCGAAGGCGGAAGCGCCGCCGATTTGCATGAGCGCCCAGCCCAGGGTGCCCTTGGCATCACCGGCGTAGATTCCGCCGACGGCGAAGGCGATAGCGATCATGAGACCGCCTGCCACCACCAGCGGCAACATGTGGGACACGCCGGTCATGAGGTGTTTGTAAGGACCGGAACGGGTGGCTTTTACTTCGGCTTTCGGTTGGCCGGCGGCAGCGGGCGATCGTGTCAGGGCCTCGCGGATCAGGCTTTGGGCGTCGTTGATGGCGGCTTTGGTGCCGGTTTCCAGAAGACGCTTCCCAGCGAAACGGGTGGTCTCGACAGTGGCATCGGCGGCGACCACCACGGCATCGGCGCGGGCGATGTCCTCCGCCGTCAGTTCGTTTTTTGCACCGACCGAACCCCGGGTTTCGACCTTCATGGTGTAGCCCATGGCGGCGGCTCCTTTGAGCAGGGCTTCTGCCGCCATGAAGGTGTGGGCGATGCCGGTGGGGCAGGAGGTGACGCCGACGAGGAACTTGCCAAGGACGGGTTCGAGGGGCTTTAGTCCGGAAACCACTGACGGAGCCTGACTGATTCGCGGGGCGATGGTTTCCAGAAGTTTTGCGGTGTCCCGGACGAGGGAGGGGCGGTCGGTTTGGATCGTGGATTCGCCGTTGGTGAGGGCGACGGTTCCGTTTGGCTGCGGAGAGTCATGCGAAATCGTGAGCGCCAGGCCGCGCAGTTTGGCTTCCGCGCCGAGGGCGGCCATGGCGAGGCGGGTGAGCGGCTCGCTGGCCGGCGAGGCGAAGGTGGCAGATAAAGTTTTCATGAAGATGGAAAGGTCAGGAATGCATTTTGGAGAGCGGCTGCACTTTGATTTTAGGCAGGCGCCTCGTGATCTCTGCGGCGGCGGGCAGTTGGCGGCGGACGTCTTCCAAGGCGCACCAGGCGAAAACCGTGGCGAGCTTGGCGCGTTCGGCGGGCGGGCGACCGGTGGTCAGGCCCGCGAGGTAACCGGCCAGCACGGAGTCGCCAGCCCCGACGGTGCTGACGACCTTGACCGGCGGGGCGGAAGCCATGAGGGCTTTTTCAGGAGTGATGAAGAGCGCGCCCTCGCTGCCGAGCGAGAGGATGACGTGGGGCACTTTTTCCCGCTGCAGCTTCCGGGCGGCTTCCACGCGGGAGGCAAAATCCGGCAGCTCGTGTCCGAGATATTCGGCGAGTTCGTGCTCGTTGGGTTTGATGAGATCAGCCCCTCCATCGATGGCGATTTTCAAGGCCTCGCCACTGGTGTCGACGGCGACTTTTGCCCCACCTCGCTTGAGCAGGGCGAGGATTTCCTCGAAGAAATCAGGGCTGAAGCCTGCGGGAAGGCTACCAGCCAGCACGAACCAGCGGTCGGGCAGGATGAGCTGACGGAGCTTTTTCTCGAACCGCTGCAACTCCGCCAAGGTTGGCAGCAGACCGGGGAAATTGATGTCAGTGGTTTCGCGGGTGGCCTCATCGACGATCTTGATGCCGGTGCGGGTCCCGCCGGGAATCCAGATGAACTCATCGCGGATCAGTCTGCTTTTGAAGAGATCCTTGAACACCTGCGGGTTCTCCTTGCCGAGGAAACCCGTGGCCGTGCTGGGCAGGCCGAAGCCGCCCAGCATGGCGGAAACGTTGATGCCTTTTCCTCCGGCCTGACAGTAGTGGCGCACGGTGCGGTTGACCTTGCCCACGGTGAGCCGGTCGAGGAAGATGGTTTGGTCGATCGCGGGATTGAGCGTGATCGTGACGATGTCGGAAGTGGGATTCATAGTCGTGCTAGTTGGCCGGACGGAGGGCGCGGACGGCGCGGGCATCGCGCTGGTTGAGGGCTTTTTGGGCAAGTCCGGTGAGATGCGACAAAGTTTCGCGGCGGAGCAGGGCTTTGATCTGGGGAACGATGGCGGGAGGCATGCTCAGCTCGTCCACCCCCAGTCCGGTGAGGATCAATGCACCCAGCGGATCGGCGGCGAGGCCACCGCAGACGCCGACCCATTTTCCCTTGTTGTGGGCCGCCGTCACGGTGTCGCGGATCAGGCGCAGGACAGCGGGATGCAGGCTGTCGGCGCGGCGGGCCAGCAGCGGATGGGTGCGGTCCATCGCAAGGGTGTATTGCGTTAGATCATTGGTGCCGATGGAGAAGAAATCCGCCATTTCCGCCAGCTCTGGAGCCATGGTGACGGCGGAGGGAACCTCGATCATGACGCCGAGCTCCACGGGTTTCCCGCCGGTTTCGCGGCGGACTTTTTCGGTCATCTCGCGGGCCCGGCGGAAGTCGTTGGGCGTGGAAATCATGGGGAACATCAGGCGGATGGGGCCATGTTCGGCGGCGCGGAAAATGGCGCGGAGTTGGGTCGTCGCGAGGTCCGGGCGGGCCATGCTGAGGCGGAACCCGCGGAGGCCGAGAAAGGAGAGGTCCAGCTCGCTGAGGCCAAGATAGGACACCGGCTTGTCACCGCCGATGTCCATGGTGCGGACAATCATGGGCAGGCCTTGGAGCGCCCCGATCATTTCCCGCAACGCCTGATATTGTTCTTCCTCATCCGGCGCGTGCTCGCGGTCGAGGAAGAGGAATTCGGTGCGCAGCAGGCCGACACCCTCCGCGCCGGAGTTGATAACGGTGTGGGCTTCCGAGGTTTGGCCGATGTTGGCAACGACCTCGACGCGGTGGCCGTCGCGCAGGAGGGCGGGCTCGAAGCGTTGCTCCCAGTCGAGGTTGCGCTGGGCTCCGACTTCATCGATCGCGACTTTCGCGGAGGCGATATCGGCTTCGCCTGGCTGGAGGATCAGGCGGCCGCCGGAGGCATCAAGAATAACCGTTTCGCCAACGGCCAAGGCGTCCAACGGGGCACCGATGGCCACCAGCATGGGGATGCCGAGAGAACGGGAAACGATGGCGGCGTGGGCGTTGGGACTGCCTTTTTTCAGGCAGATGCCTTTGATCTTGTCAGGTTTGAGCTGGGCCGCCTGCGAAGGTTCCAGATCGTCGGCGATGAGGATGACGGGCCCGGCAACGCTGGCCAAAGGATCGAGATCAACGCCAAGCAGGATCTTTTGCACCCGCAGGCCGACGTCGCGGATGTCGTCGGCACGCTGGGCGAGGAGGGCGTCATCCAGGGCGGCGATTTTTTGAGCGCGGGATTCGATGACAGCCTTCCAGGCGGTGAGGGCGTCGTCCCCTTCGAGGACCAGGGCTTCGGCGGCCTTCCGGACCTCATCGTCCTCCACGAGCGACGCGTGGGCTTCAAACAAGCCGCGTTGGACGGGATTGAGACTGCCTTCGGTGAGGGCGATCAGTTGTTTGCTGGCGGCGATGATGGAAGCCCTGAGGGCGGCGATTTCGGAATCGGTATCGCCGATGGCGCGCTTGCGGTCTTCAAGGGTGACCGGCGTCCAGCGCCAGGTCGGTGCCAGGGCCAGGCCGGGAGCGGCCATGGTGCCTTTGAGCGTGTTGGTGGAATCGTGTTCGGGATTCCAGGCGGTGCCGGGACGGCCTTCCTCAGCGGTCTCCTCCAAGGGTTCGTTATTGATTTCCTCCAGCAGGGCCGCGAGGGATGACAGGGTATCGGTTTCATCGTCGCCGCGGACCCGGAGGCGGATGGTGTCGCCCGCGGAAATGCCGAGGGCGAGAATACGGGACGGGCTGTCGGGTTCGATCTCGCGGCGCTTGACGACGAGGGTGACCTTTCCGTGATATGCTTGGACAGCGCGGGCAAATTTCCCGGCGGGGCGGAGGTGGAATCCGCGTGGATTATTGAAGGTTATTTCCAGCTCGCTGCCCATGAAATCGGCCGCTTCCTCCGTGCCTTCCGTGCTGGAGTCGGAGGAAAGGGACACTGCCGCGAGGATTTCAGAAGGGTCGGTAGTGTGGGCGAGGCGCTGGGCCAGCGCTGCGTCTCCCACGATTCCGGTGAGCTGGCGGAGCAGGCCGATGTGCTCATCCGACCTGGCGGCGATGCCGAACACGAGGTGGGCGGTTTTGCCATCCTGCCAGGAAACTCCGTCGGGAATCTGCACCACCGCCACGCGGGTCTGTTTAATGCGACCAGCGTCCTGCGGGCGGCCATGCGGTATGGCGAGGCCGTTGCCCAGATAAGTGGTCGCAGTCTTTTCGCGGGCGAGCATGCTATCGATGTATTCCGGTTCGATGGATCCACTTTGCAGCAGCAGATCCCCCACCGTGCGGATGGCTTCCTCTTTGGTGGCGCAGGCCGCTCCGAGGCGGATGTCTGTGAGGGTCATCGCGGGCATGGGAGTGAGTTGGGTGGCGGGTTTTAGGGAAGCCGGAATGGCTTTTGGAATTAAATTTGTGTAAACGTTTACACATCGCAACGTCAATCCTTAAATTTTCCGTCGCGGCGGAAAACTTCCGGAGTTCGGCTGGATTTCCCCGTTAAATTAGCGGCTTAAGGCGTTGGAATTTTTCCGCGAATATTTTTAAATTAAGCCTTTCAAGGGGTGAATTTATGTAAACGATACCAGATATGTCACTTTCCATCAAAGACGTTGCCCTCCGGGCGGGTTGTTCCATCGCCACGGTTTCCCGCGTGCTGGCGGGAAAAGGGTATATCGGTGACGACACCCGGCGGAAAGTGGAGGAGGCGGTGAAGGCCCTGGGTTACCGGCCAAACCGGGTAGCACGCAGTCTGCGGGCGGCCAAATCGCGGGTGATCGGGCTCATCCTGTCGGATATCTGCAATCCGTTTTTCAGCGAAATCAGCCGCGCGGTGGAGTATGTCGCGATCCGCCACGGCTACAGCGTGCTGATCTGCAATGCCGACGAGGATCCGGCGAAAGAGGCGAACTATCTGCAATTGATGGAGGAGGAAAAAGTCGCGGGCATTCTGCTCTCACCCACCCGGTCGATCGCCAAATCCCTCGATTTGTCGAAATTTCCGCCGCTGGCCCTGTTTGACAGGAAATTTCCCAAAGCCCAAATGGACTCCGTGGTGATCGACAATGAAGATGCCGCGTTCCGTCTCACCCGGACCCTGATCGAGGGGGGCTACAGGAACATCGCCGGGGTTTTTGGTGCAAAAAGCTACACAGCCGGTGGACGTATTGCCGGGTTCAAGGCGGCGTTCGAGGGGATGGAGGACCGGATGCAGGGAGTCCATCAGGCCCCCGCCTTTGAGGTGGAAGGGCGCCGTCTGATGCAGGAAATTCTGGAACTCCGGCCTGCGGTGGATGCGGTCCTCTGCAGCAGCGCCCTGCTGGCCACCGGGGCTTATCAGGCCTTGCGGGAAAGCGGTTTGAGAATGCCTGATCAGATGGGGTTCGCCTGCTTCGATGATCCGTCGTGGGCCGGATTCGTGGACCCACCGGTGACAGTGATCCGTCAGCCCGCCAGCGCCATCGGCGAAGCTTCCGCGGAGTTGTTGATGAAGCGCATCGCTGATCCCACCCGTGCCGTCAGCGAAATTGTCCTGCAGGGCGAACTCATCGAACGGGGTTCCAGCCGGCGGGGGGGAGGCGTCTACTGACTTTAAGGGAAAAACCGGATGCCATGCAGCGTGTCTCCCGGTGAGTTTTTCGCCTTTAAGCAGGACAGGGTTGGTGCAGGGTGGAGGATGCAGTATCTGGTCAGGCATCGCACGGTTTATGATTATCCGGATAAGGTGGCGGAATCGCATCATCTGGCGCGGCTGCGGCCTTTGCAGGATGCCGGGCAGCAGTGCCTGAGCCATGAACTGACGATCGATCCGGTGCCGGGAGTGCGGGTGGAGCGGGTGGATGCGTTCGGGAATGCCTTTACGTTTTTTGCCCAGCAGGCGGCTTATGGGAAATTGACGGTGGAGGCGGTGAGTGTGGTGGAGACTTCGGATGGGGTGGTGACGGATCTGGAGGCGTCGCCGCCGTGGGAGGAAGTGGTGGACCTGCTGGCCGAGGATTCGGCGGCGGTGCACCTCGAGGCGCAGCCGTTCCGGTTTCCCACCCTGCAGGTGCCGGTGAGCGATGCCCTGGCCGATTATGCGCGGCTGAGCTTCACGCCGGGGTGTCCGCTGTTGTCGGCTGCCCGGGACTTGACGGGCCGGATCTTCCGGGATTTCAAGTTTGATCCCACGGCAACGACGGTTTCCACGCCGGTGGAGACGGTGCTGAAAAAAAGGCGGGGAGTTTGTCAGGATTTTGCGCACCTTGCCATTGCCTGCCTGCGGTCGCTGGGATTGGCGGTGCGGTATGTGAGTGGTTATCTTGAGACGGCACCTCCGCCCGGGAAACCGCGCCTGGTGGGGGCGGATGCGTCCCACGCCTGGATTTCGGTCTACTGCCCAAGGACCGGGTGGGTGGATTTTGATCCGACCAACAACTGTATTCCCGGACCGCGTCATCTGCGCCTGGCCCGGGGCCGGGACTTTTCCGATGTGTCACCGCTGCGCGGGGTGACCTTCGGCGGCGGCGGACAGCAGCCCAAGGTGATGGTGGATGTCATTCCCCATCCGGAAGCGGCGGCGCGGATGCCTGTTTTGAATAACCGATAGAAGACCGGTGTTTGGGCGGAGTTTTCCGGCAAAGGGCGACGGGCACCGGCACGACAGTGTCCCCACTGATCACGTGCAGGGTGTCGGCAAGGCCCGGTTGAATGGCGACACCCGCCGTGAAGCTGCCAAATCCTGGCAGGACAAAGCAGGACCGGCTGGCCTGCCACCAGAAGCAGGGCGCGCGCAAGGCCCGTCCATGGCTGCCTGAAAGCGCCACCAGAGGGTGCAGATGGCCGCTGATGGTGAAGCCGTTGCCGGAGGCTTCAGCGGGATCGTGGATCAGATGGAAGGGCGCGCGCCACACGGAGGGGCCGGCCAGTTCGATCCCGCAGCGTGGCGGGGGCAGGGCGCGGCCCCGGTCATGATTCCCGGTGACCAGCGAGACATGCACTTCCGGATGGGAGGCCCGCCATTGTTCCACCAATTCGAGGACGGCGGGGGACTGGGCAGTGGGGGCGTGGAAAAAATCGCCGCAGATGATAACTTCGCGTGCCTGAGTGCGGTGCAGCACGCGGGAGAGCCGTGTGAGATCATCGGCGGTATGACCTTCGGGAATGGCCATGCCGTGATGCCGCAGGTGCGCGGCTTTGCCGAGGTGCAGATCCGCCAGCAGCAGGACCCCGGCTTCCTGCCAAAAGGCACAGCGTTCCGGAAGCAGTTGCAGGGTTTGCCCGCCCAGGATCAAGGCCGCCGGATGGGTCATACGGCTTCCTTGCCCCCGCCGATCTGGGCAGGGTAAAAATAAGTCAGCAGCGACCCGCAGCCTGGGTCTGCTTCGGACCACGATCCGATGGTCAATTCCATCATCACCACGCCGCCGGTGCGCAGACGGGTGATGGTCTGCGGGCCGCAGAGCCAGTTGGCGAGGAGTTCCAATCCGGGATTGTGACCCACCAGGACCGCGTGCTGGATGGTGTCTGGAAGCTGGCGTACGACGGCAGTGAGGTCGCGCAGGGGTGCCTCATAGATGCGGGGTTCTTCCTGCAATTCCTTCGCGGGAAAGCCGATTTCGCCGGCAATCAGGGAGGCGGTGGTCCGGGCCCGCTCGGCTGGGCTGGTGATCAGGCAATCGGGCGCGAAATGGTGGGCCTTTTTTAAATGCTTTCCGATCAGGGGAGCATCACGCAGGCCCCGGGCATTGAGGGGCCGGTGGAAGTCCTGAACCAGCGGGAGATTATGACTCGATTTGGCATGACGGATCAGGGTTAGTCTTTTCATGGGAGTGCCTGAGGGTCAGGGGCGGGTGAGACGGTAAGTCTGCGGTCCACCGTCCGGGGCTCCATCAAAAAGCACCAGCAGGTCGACATGGGCCGGGGCATCTTCCAGCACCAGAATACCCTCGGCTTTCTCGAGAGGGCGGGGGAGAACGCCGATGGAGAACAGCGCGGGTTCCTGACCGGGTTTCCAGAGAAACACATCGAAAACTTTGTCGGCCAGCCGGGTTTGGGAGACGGGGAATTTTTTGGTGGCCTCGGCGCTGGCATTGCCGGTGATGATGATGAAGCCGTCACGCACGGCGGCCAGTTCCCGGATGCCGCGGGCCTCACCTACCGGCAAAGGATGGACCTTGCACTCCGGCGGAGCCCCGCCAAACAGGGAGGCCGGGGTTGTTTCGATCACAAAAGTGTTGCCCTGAACATTGGGCCCGCGCACGCCGAAGTAGAGTTTTCCGTCGCGGAAGGCGAGCCCTTCGATGTTGAAGCCGTTCAGTTGCAGCGGTTTTTTAACATATTCGCGGAAGGCCTCGCTTTGATCCAGCCAGGGCATCAGGCTGACCCGCTGGATGCCGGCCGGCAGGATGGCTCCAGTCGCAGGATCGCAGGGCACTTTGAAAACGGAGGCGCGGGCCGCATCAAAATCGCCCTGCTTTTTCCCGACGCCGTGGGAACCCGTCACGAAATAACAATGATCGGCCGGGGAAGCGGCGATGCCCTCGATGTCGATTTCCATTTTCTTCCCGGAAGGATTGGCCATCAGCGGGATGAGCTCGCCGGCTTTGATCAGATTGGCGGCCTTGTCGATCAGGCCGGGCTGGGCGGCGATCAGTTCGTCGCTGCCGATCAGGACATTTTTGCCATCCACGGAAGCGATACCGCTCAGATCAAGGTTGCCCTCGAATCCTTCCAGCTTCCAGCGTTCCGCCTTTTTCTCGATCGTCCAGCCACTGGGGGGCAGGGCCGGGCGGGCCGGGGCGGAACAGGCCAGCAAAAGACTCGCGGTCGCGGCGGTGGTGAGAACCCGGATACAGGGAAGGAAGATCATGACAGCATCCTGAGCGAGGCCGGGCAGGCCTTCAAGTTGAGGATTTGCTGCAATCGGAGGTGCCGGAGTTGACTCCTGAAAGAGATTGCGCGGAGTGGGCTTTCGGCTGATTCTCCCGCCCGTCGGCCCATCGGGCGACTCTGCTGGTTTTTGTTCCTGATCATGTCTTTATCTGTCTGCTCCAACGATTTTATACATCGCATCCGCCTGGGCGGTTCTCTGGGTCTGGTGCTGCTTGCCTTGACTTCCTGCGGCCAGCCCGAGGCCGGCAGTGCTTCAAAACCCGCCGAAGTGAAGGTGGCGACGGAAACCGGGCCATTGCCGGCGGCAGGCACCGCCAGCCGGTTGTCGGGTGAACAGTCCGCCTTCCTGAGGCGTCATGCCCAGGACCCGGTGGACTGGTATCCATGGGGCGAGGAGGCGTTCATCAAAGCCAAAGCCGCGCAAAAGCCGGTCCTGATTTCGATCGGTTACACCAGTTGTCCGTGGTCGCAGAAAATGCAGGAGGAATCGTTCATGGACCCGGCGGTGGCCCGCTTCATGAACCGTCATTACATCAACGTGCTGGTGGACCGTGAGGAGCGTCCGGATGTCAATAATAGTTATTTGAATTATCAGTTGTGGAAAAATAAGCGGTCCGGCTGGCCGCTCCACATGTGGCTGACTCCTGAGGGCCTGCCCGTCTTCAGCGGTGTCTATTTCCCCGCCAAGGGTGAAACCGGCAGTCCGTCCTGGCAGGCCACCATCGAGTTGATCGCCAACGAATTTGCCAAGGACCCGGCGTATGTGAAACAACAGGCGGAGTTGGTCGCCAAGGACTATCTGAAACAATACCAGAAACTGTGGAAAGGCACCGGAACGCCGATCCAGCCGACGGCTCTGGCAGGCGCGTTTGATAAATTGCGTGCCATCTATGATCCGGTGAATGGCGGGTTCAGCACGGCTCCGAAATTTGCCCAGCCGCAGGCCTTGAATTATCTCATGTCCTATGCCGGCCGGCTGGGGGCCGACCGGATGGGCCGTTCCCTGGAAGCCCGGGAGATGCTGCAGACGACCTTGGACGCGATTCTCCGGGGCGGCATTTATGATCTGTTGGGCGGGGGGATCCACCGCTACAGCAACGACGTCTATTGGGCGGTGCCCCAATTTGAAAAAATGGCCTATGATCAGGGATTCCTCGCCCAGACCCTGGTCGATGCGGCCCTGACCGCCGGAAAAGCCGAATATGCCGATGCCGCGCGGGCGACATTGCGTTATGCAGAGACACAACTGGGGCATCCGGAGGGCGGGTTTTATTGCGCGGAAGGTTCCAGCAGCCCATCAGTGACAGGAGGATCAAAATTGACCGAGGGGGCGTTTTATTTGTGGCAGATGCCCGAGATTGAACAGGCGGCCGGTGCCGCTGCCATGCCCGTCCTGAAACTGGCCTACGGCCTGGACGAGCGCGGGAACCTCCCGATTGATTCGCCGGGCCGGGGCCGTTTCCCGGGCGCCAATTTGCTCCGGCAGGAACGACCCATCGCTGAGGTGGTGAAGCAGTCCGGACTGCCGGTCGGGGAGGTGAACCGTATCCTGACCCAGGCGCACCAACAACTCCTCGACGCCCGTCAAAAACGTCCGCGGCCCTTGTTGGATGATAAGGTGCTGGCCAGTTGGAATGGCACCATGATCGCGGCCCTGGCGAGGGCTGCGTGGGTTTTTGATGATCCTGCCCTGAGGGACCGGGCGGTGAAGGCGGCGCAATTCATCCTGAAGCGGCTGCGGAAGGAGGATGGCTCGCTGATCCATGCGTTCCTCGACGCTCCCTCGTCCGCGCCAGGTTATTCGGAAGACTACGCGCAAGTGATCCGCGGATTGTTGGAGCTGTATGAGGCGACAGGTGAAATCCCGTGGCTCCGCACCGCCGCAGAATTGCAGGATAAACAGATCGAATTGCTCTGGGACAAGGAAGACGGAGGATTTTTTGATGGACCGCTGCAACCACTGATGTTCAACCGCATGAAATCCGTCGATGAGGGCAGTGAATTTTCTCCCACGGCGGTTTCGGCGCAGAATCTGGTCCGGCTCAGCCATCTGCTGGGACGCCCGGATTACTTGGACAAGGCCAATGCGGTGATCAGCAGCTACGGCAGCCTGGCGATGGCAGGCCCGGGGGGCTTTCTGAGACTGCTCATGGCATACGATTCGCTGCAGCATCCACCAGTGCAGGTGATTGTCACGGGACCGCCGGATGCCCCGGACCGGGCAGGTATTCTGGTGGCGCTCCGCCGCAGCTTGCCTTTCGGACGCGTGATCCTATATCTGGATGGTGGAGAGGCCCAGGCGTGGCTGGCGAAGGGAAATCCGGCGCTGGCCAAACTGCCGGCAACGCCCGGCCCCACCACGGTGCACTTGTGCCGGGATTTTGTTTCGCAGCAATCCTTTACCAGCGAAGACGGCATTGCTGCCGCATTGCAGAAGGCGGTGACCGAATCTGCCGTCGTGAGGCCCGGGAAGCCCTGAGAGAGGGTTAGGCCTTCCCGGTAATGAGCCTCACCGCTTCCCCTGCCGCGGCAAATCCAAACGTGCCGGTGACAAATCCGGCTGCTCCGAAACCTTCGGCGCAGTCCAGGCGCAGGCTGCTGGTCGATTCCGGTTCGCTCCGGCAGGTGCCGTCAGCCCACGGAAAAACCTGCGGTTCGGCGGAATAGATGGAGGAGATTCCGAACGATTGAAATTCTCCTTTTGGGAAGCCGTGATCGCGCCGCAGCCGTTTGCGGACCCCGCGCAGCAGCAGATCACCCTGGGAAAGGGCAAGATCCCCCGTGCGCACCGCCGTGGCATCCCGCCTTCCTCCCGCCCCTCCGACGGTCACCACAGGAATACCGGCCTGAAAGCAGCAGGCGATGATGGCGGTTTTGATCCCGGTCCGGTCCACGGCATCAATGACACAATCAAAGGGACCGGCGAGGAGCTGATGGACGTTGCTGTCCGTGACAAATTCCGCGATGGCCGTGATCCGGCAGTCCGGGTGGATCAGTTTCATGCGCTCCGCCAGCACGGCGATTTTCGGACGGCCCACGGTGCCATTCATGGCCGGGAGTTGACGGTTGATGTTAGTGATACAGACGTCGTCGAGATCGATCAGGGTCAGATGGCCCACCCCGGCGCGCACAAGGGCCTCGACGGTCCATGATCCCACCCCGCCCACTCCCACGACGCAGACATGGGCGTTGCGCAGTTGGCGCAATCCGGGCACCCCGAAAAGGCGCGCCATTCCTCCAAAGCGGTCCGCGTAGTCCTGCGGAAAGTCACCGGCCATGTGCCCAGGCTGGAAAAGAGTTATTCAGTGATCTCGACTCCGATTTTCAAACCATCGCGGTCTGCCGAAGCCTGGACGAGGGAACGCAGGGCGTTGACTGTGCCGCCAGCGGTGCCGATCAACCGGGGGATGTCTTCCCCATCGGCACTGAGATCGAAGATGGTGGCTCCGTTTTGCTCGCGCCGGGTGACCCGGGCGGAGTGTGGGTGATTGGTGATGCCGAGCACCACGAATTCCAAAAACTGCTGAATGCCGGATACGGTTTCCATGAAAAAGAAGGCGGGTCTAAACAGAAAACCCGGTCCCGACACAAGCGAGGGAACCGGGTTGAAGAAAAATCAGAGCAACCGGATCAGGCCTTGGGCTGGGCCAGGCGCGTTTTACGGATGATGCTGGCCACGGTTTCGCTGGGCTGGGCACCTTTGGTGATCCAGTCATCCACCTTCGGGAGGTCGAGCACGTAGTTCACTCCGTCCTTCATAGGATCATAGGTGCCCACCTGATCAATAAAAGGGCCATCCCGGCGGCTGCGGGAGTCGGTGATAACGATACGGTAATAGGGACGGTCCTTGGAACCTTCGCGCCGGAGTCTGATTGCGACCATGATATCCTGAAATAGAGTGTTGAGGTAAAACGCGGTGCCATCCGGGAGACGGCTGGGCGCGGGGCGGGGAACATACACTTCTCCTAAGGAACGCAAGCCCTTTTCTCAATTCCGCATCCGGGAGTTGCGGGAGGTGGCAGGGGATGGCTGCGGCATCTTTCCCGGTTTCCCTGGCCGGTTGGCTCCGGCAGGGCCGTCGACCGCGGTCAGTCCAGGGACGCCATCACCGGGGGCGGGGGGGGTGGGGTGCCGCCCGGCCTGATGATTTTTGGATGGCCCAGGGTGGCACCCGGGGCGTTGCTTGGAAAGTATAGACGACCTGGGCCAGCCTCTCCGCTGTCTCCTTGCACAGCGTAAAACCGCGTGATAATCTGCCATCCGGAGTTGCCCTCCCAATAACCCACCAACTAAATGTCGAACCAAGAAAATAAGCCCGCCCCGCCGGATGGTCCCGAACGCCGCAACGGCGGCAACGGCACCGGAGGAGACCCAGGCTTCAACTGGAAGGGCCTGCTCTGGCTTTCCATCGCCCTCAGCCTCATTGCCACCGGGGTTATTTATAACAGCAAGCCTCCAGGCAAATCCCTGAGCTACCCAGAATTCCTGGCAGCCTTGGAAAAAGGAGAGGTCAGCAAGGAGAAGGACCGTGGGGTAAAAATCATTTCTTCCCAAGGCTCAATGCTGGAATCCATCAACTGGTATCTCGAAACCGAGACCGGTTCGGCGACTCCGGTCAAGCATGTGACCACGGTGGACACCGGATTCACCCGGGACCAACTGAATGAAAAACTCAAGGAAAAGGGGATTGTTCCTACTTTTGAGGAGCAGACCAACGTGGGAACCAATCTTTTTGTGACGTTCCTGCCCCTGTTGCTGTTGGTGGGCCTGGTGTATTTCTTCTTCCGCCAACAAATCAAGATGGCCGGACGCGGAGCTATGAGCTTTGGCAAGAGCCGGGCCCGTCTCCTGACGATGGACAAGAACAAGATCACCTTCAAACAGGTGGCAGGGGTGGATGAAGCGAAGGAAGAGGTTTCCGAACTCGTCGAATTTCTCAAGGACCCCAAGAAGTTCCAGAAACTGGGCGGGCATATTCCGAAAGGCGTGCTCATGGTCGGCCCTCCCGGCACTGGCAAGACGCTTCTTGCCAAAGCCATCGCCGGGGAAGCCGATGTGCCTTTCTTCAGCATCAGCGGATCGGACTTCGTGGAAATGTTTGTCGGTGTCGGTGCCAGCCGTGTCCGTGACATGTTCGAACAGGGCCGCAAGAGTGCACCCTGCCTCATCTTCATTGACGAAATCGATGCAGTGGGCCGCCACCGCGGTCATGGCATGGGCGGTGGACACGATGAACGTGAACAAACCCTCAATGCCCTGCTGGTCGAAATGGATGGATTTGATACGGGGGAAGGGGTCATCATCATTGCCGCCACCAACCGTCCTGACGTGTTGGATCCCGCACTGCTGCGGCCCGGCCGCTTCGACCGCCAGGTCACGGTCTCACTGCCTGACGTGAAAGGCCGCGAAGGCATCCTGAAAGTGCACGCCAAGAAAGTGAAAATGGCGGCCGATGTGGATTTGATGGTGATCGCCCGCGGCACCCCCGGATATTCCGGAGCGGAATTGGCCAACGTGATCAATGAAGCGGCGCTGATGGCCGCCCGCCGCAGTGCCAAGTCCATCACCACCAAGGATCTCGAAGAAGCCCGGGACAAGGTGCGCTGGGGCAAGGAGCGCCGCAGCATGGCCATTTCCGAGAAGGAAAAGGAAAATACCGCTTTCCACGAGGCCGGTCATGCCATCCTGCTGGAAGTGCTGGAGCACACCGAGCCCCTGCACAAGGTGACGATCATTCCGCGTGGCCCCTCCTTGGGATCAACCATGTGGCTGCCTGAAGAGGACAAATATACCCACCGCAAAAACGAGCTCCTGGATGATCTGGTGGTCACCATGGGCGGCCGGGTGGCCGAGGAACTGGTCTTTGGGGATGTCACCAATGGAGCCATGGGAGACATCCGTCACGCCACCAAAATCGCCCGCAAGATGGTCTGCGAATGGGGGATGAGTGACAGCCTGGGCATGGTCGAATATGGCGACAATAACGAACATGTTTTCCTGGCCCGGGACATGACCAGTTCCCGCGGTTATAGCGAGGACACAGCCCGCCTGATCGATGCCGAAATCAAACATCTGATCGATTCCTCCTATCAGCGCGCCAAGGAACTCCTCATCAAGCATCGCCCGGAAATGGATGCCATCGCCAAGGCGCTGCTTGAATACGAAACCCTTGATGCTGCCAACGTGAAGGAGTTGATGGAGCACGGCCGCCTGCTCAATCCACC
Source organism: uncultured Verrucomicrobiota bacterium (assembly GCA_942492905.1). Taxonomy (GTDB): domain Bacteria; phylum Verrucomicrobiota; class Verrucomicrobiia; order Verrucomicrobiales; family V1-33; genus CAIZWU01. Next base: position 4,545,505 of record OW818657.1, on the reverse strand, counting down.
CCGCAGTAAGCCACCGGCTCCTCCGATGCCGCCCGCGGTACCGGAAGCCAGCAACAATAACGGACGCGAAGCCGATGCCGGGGACCTGCCGCCTGGTTTGGCCGGCGCGCCAGCTTGAGGCTGTCGTTGACGCTTCCACGAATCAACCGCCAGTGCCGCCAGGTGCTGGCGGTTTTTTTGCGGCAATTAGCAGAATGCGTGAATGAATGCGCAAGGGCGGGACTTCCATGCGCCCTGCCTTGAAGGGGATTGCACCGTAGGGGGCTTTGGGGCAGGGAAGGAGCATGAATGCCACCCCACGCCGCATCGCCCTGTATGGAGGGAGCTTTGATCCGGTGCACCCGTCGCATGTAGCGATCGCCCGGGCCGCCAGGGAGCAGGCGGGACTGGATCAGGTTGTTTTTCTGCCGGCCAGACAGTCGCCCCTCAAAGGCCACGGGCCGGAAGCGGCCGGACCGCTGCGTGTGGAAATGCTCCGGGCCGCCCTGACCGATTGCCCGTGGGCGGAAGTGGACGTGTGGGAATTGGATCAGCCGGGCCCCAGTTATTCCTGGCAGACGGTGGAACATTTCCACAACCGGCGAGAGGGCGGCATCCAGTGGTTTTGGCTGATGGGGGCGGATCAGTGGGAACAATTGGAACGTTGGCAGAATTGGCGGCACCTGGCCGGCCGGGTGACCTTTTTGGTCTTTGCCCGGAGCGGCGTGTTTCCGCAGCCGCGCGCGGAAGTGCATGCCGTATTTCTGGCAGGAGAGTTTCCCGGTCCATCCTCCACCACGGTGAGGAAAACCAGGCGGGAGGGCGGCGACTGGGAACCCATGGTGGCTCCCGGAGCGGCTGCGGTGATCCGCCGGGAAGGTCTGTACTTGGATTGACCGGACTCAGCCGGCTCCCGGAGTGCAGAGGCCTTTGGGACCGGGGTGGGCCATGAATTCGAGAAAATGCCGGGCCGTTTCCGAAAGGGCCTCCGGCAACAAATGGGCGGCGGATTTCACCGGACCCAGCGGATGCTGGAAGACTTCGCGGTAGAGCCGTTTGAGTTCCATCCGGGTGGCGCTGTCAATGCCCGCGCGGCGCAGTCCTATCGTATTCAGCCCGGCCAGCAGGTTGGTTTCGTGGCCGATGCAGTAGGGCGGCAGGTCGGCGGAGAGGGCACTGTTTCCCTGAACCATCGCCAGATCACCCATTCTGATGAATTGATGATACACCGAGCTGCCGCCGAGGAAGCAACGGTTTCCAATGGCGACATGACCGGCAATGAGCACCGCGTTCGCGATCACGTTGAGATTGCCCAGGGTGGAATCATGGCCGACATGGCAGTGCCCCATCAGGAAATTGCGGTCGCCGATGACGGTCATGCCGCCGGGCTGGGTGCTGCGGTGAATCGTGACGTGTTCCCGGAAGCTGTTGCCATCGCCGATCCTGACGCCGCTGCGGATGGATTCGTCAAAAGTCAGGGATTGGGGATTCCCCCCGATGATGGCCCCGCGGTCCACGAGGTTTCCCGTCCCCATGACGACTCCCTGGAGCACTTGGGCGTGGGATAGAATGCGGCAACCTGGACCGATTACCACGTCGTCCTCAATAATGGCATAAGGGCCGACCTCGACATCGGTGGCGAGCTGGGCAGTCGGGGAAATAAGGGCCGTGGAGTGGCGGAGCATGGGAACGGGAGGATTGATTGGAAAAAGTGGGAGATCAGGGTGGACGCCTGGAGGCCGATCCATGATGTCCATTCCGGGACGTTACAACATGCCGCTTTCGCGGAAACTGTGGTAGCCGGTCGGGCGGTCAGGGGTGGGGGCTCCGATGATCAGGTGATCGAAGAAATTGATCTGCATCAGGGTGGCGGCTTCGCGGATGCGACGGGTCATGGAAAGGTCTGCGCTGCTGGGCGTGGGGTCGCCGGAAGGGTGGTTGTGGGCCAGGATAAAACCGAAGGCTGAATGCATGATGGCCGGGCGGAGGATTTCGCGGGGATGGGCAATGGTTTCAGCCAGGCCCCCGCGGGAGATTTCCTCAATGGCAATCAGGGTGCCGCGGGTGGTGAGGAGGATGATCTTCAACACCTCAAGGGGCTCGGCGCGCATCTCCGGGGCCAGCAGATCGTAGATGGCCTGGGGATTGTCGATGCGCTGCTGGACGGCTTCCTGGCGGGCGAGGCGTTTGCCCAGCTCAAAGGCGGCCGCGAGGTCGAGGGCTTTGGCGGGGCCGAGGCCTTTTTGCTTCTGGATTTCGGTGATCTGTTGCCGGCTCAGCGCGGTGAGGGTGCCATATTTTTTCAACAACATCCGGCCGATGTCGATGGCGCTGAGTCCTTGCATCCCCGTCCGGAAAAACAGGGCCAGCAGTTCGGCATCCGAGAGCGCTCCGGCCCCATGTTTCAGCATTTTTTCCCGGGGCCGCTCATCCGCCGGCATGTCGTGAATGCGTTGGGAGGCGTGGGGGAGTTTTGGCGGGGGGATTTCCACCGGCTGCACCGCGCTAGGGAACGGCCCGGAGGATTCGGCCAGGGCGGTATCGGTGGCAGGGGGCTCGGAGGACATACGTCAGGGAGAATTCAGGATGTAGCTGACAATCGCTCCGCACGCCACACAGAAAAGGAATCCGCTGCCGATACTTAAAATCGAATCCTCCCGCCTTTGGGAAGGTTTCAGCCGGATTTTTCCAAAACTGGCCAGCCAAACGACACCCACCCCAATGGTTCCTAAAATCAAGCCCGGCCACAACCACAACGCGAACAGGGCCGCGGCGATGAATATCAGAATGGGAATCCCCATCGGAGTGAGAGCTGTTTTATCCCGGATAAATCAGGGCACCCGGGGGAACTTACTAAAGTCAGGCTGGCGTTTTTCGACAAAGGCATTTTTACCCTCCTTGGCCTCCTCGCTCATGTAGTAGAGCAGGGTGGCGTTGCCGGCGAGATCAAGCAGGCCCATCTGCCCATCACAGTCGGCGTTGAGGGCGGATTTCAGGCAGCGCAAGGCGAGCGGGCTGTGCTGGAGGATTTCGCGGCACCATTTCACGGTTTCCCCTTCCAGATCGGCGAGGGGCACCACGGTGTTGACCAAACCCATGTCGAGCGCCTGCTGCGCGTCGTATTGGCGGCAGAGATACCAGATTTCCCTCGCTTTCTTCTGGCCGACAATCCGGGCGAGGTAGCTGCTGCCCAGGCCTCCGTCGAAGGAGCCGACCTTGGGACCGGTCTGGCCGAAGCGGGCGTTGTCGGCCGCGATCGTGAGGTCACAAACGATGTGAAGGACATGCCCGCCGCCAATGGCATAGCCGGCCACCATCGCGATGACCGGTTTGGGAATGCCGCGGATTTTTTTCTGGAGATCCAGCACATTCAGACGCGGCACGCCATCCGCTCCGAGATACCCCGCGTGGCCGCGGACTTTTTGATCGCCCCCGGAACAGAATGCTTTATCTCCTTCTCCCGTCAGGATGATGACGCCGACCTGGGGATCCTCGTGCGCGAGGTCAAAGGCGCGCAGCAATTCCTGCACGGTCAGCGGCCGGAAGGCATTCCTGACTTCCGGGCGGTTGATGGTGATTTTGGCAATGCCGTCAGCGGAAGTTTCGTAACGGATGTCGGTGAATTCAGCTTGGGAGGTCCACATGGGAATGTCGTTGTGATTGGCTGGGCGCGCCGGATTTGAGGCGGGATTCATTAGGGCAGAAGCTCACCAAAGGATAGCGGGCTGCTCATTCCGTGATGCTGAAACGTCTGCGGCCTAACCGCTGAAGTAGGTGTAGCTCTTCAGATTCCGGCGGTAGGCCTTGTAGAGCGCGGCGGCCTGTTCCTCGGTGATTTTTTTCTGGGTGGCGGGCTCTTCGGTGAGGGTCTTGAAGCGCTTCAGGAGGTCGCGGGGGACGTATTCGAGGTAGCTGAGGACTTCCTCGGCGGTGTCGCCTTCGAGTTGGCGGCTGTAGCTGATTTTGCCGTTTTTGAGGCGCACGGTGACGACGCTGGTGTCGCCGAGGAGGTTGTGCAGGTCGCCGAGAGTTTCCTGATAGGCACCGACGAGGAAAACGCCCATCATGTAGTCGTCATTGCCTTTGAGGGCGTGGAGAGGAATGGTGGCGGAACGTTTGCCGTTTTCGCCGATGAAGCAGTTGAGGACACCTTCACAGTCGCACGTCACGTCAGAGATGACAGCTTCGCGGGTGGGTTTTTCGTCGAGGCGGTGCAGGGGGGTGACGGGCAGGAATTGCTGGATGGCCCAGACGTCCGGTAGACTTTGGAACATCGAGAAATTGCCGTAGTAGAAATCAGCGAGACGGGTGCGCAGGCCGGTCATTTCCTCACTGTTGTCGTGCTGGGTGCGCTTGGCCACGAGGGTCAGGACGTGCCAGTAGATGCGGTCACCGAGGGCACGCTCCCGCAGGGAGACCTGTCCGGTGCGGAAGAGGGTCAGCAATTCATCGCGGTAGAAAACGATGTCGGTGTAGGTTTCCTGGGCACTGGTGCTTTCGAGGTTCTCGATGACCTCCAGCATGGACTTCAGGGTGTCGCTGGAGCCGCGGGGGAGCTTGGGCAGTGGTTCGTCGCTGGCCATGCGGTTCACATCGAGGATGTCGAAGACGAGCACGCTGTAATAGGCGACCACGGCGCGGCCGGATTCCGTGACGATGTCAGGATGATTGACCCCGGCTTCGTCCATGACCTTCTGGACGGATTCGATCAAGTCCGCGCAGTACTCGCGCAGGCTGTAATTCATGCTGTTTTCGTCGGCCTGTTTTTTACCGGAATAATCGACCGCGAGACCCCCGCCGAGATTGAGCAGGCCCATGGGGGCGCCTTCCTTGACGAGGTTGACATAAACGCGGGCCGCTTCCTGGGCGGCGAGGCGGATGGTGGAGACCTTGGGAATCTGGGAGCCCTGGTGATAGTGCAGCATGCGCAGGCACTTCAGCTTGCCCATGGCCTTGAGTTCATCGACCACGCGGATGGTCTGGGAAAAGTTGAGGCCGAAGGGGGAGCGGTCACCGGCGGATTCGGCCCAGTGGCCGCTGCCCTTGGTGGACAGCTTGATGCGGATGCCGAGAGTGGGCTCGATGCCGAGCTTTTTGCTGCGCTCCATCACAAGTTCCAGTTCGGGCGGCATTTCGAGGACCAACACGACATTGAGTCCGAGTTGTTTGGATTGGAGGGCGAGATCGATGAACTCGGCGTCCTTGTAGCCATTGCAGATCAGGAGGGCCTCGCGGTCATGCATGAAGGCGAGGGCGGCGAGGAGTTCCGGCTTGGAGCCGACTTCGATGCCGTAGTGGTATTGCCGGCCGTATTCGGTGACTTCCTTGACGACCTGCTGCTGCTGATTGACTTTGATCGGGTAGACGCCGCGGTAGCGGCCTTTGTAGCCTTGGTTGCGGATTTCCTCCCGGAAGGTTTCGTTGAGTTCCTTGATGCGGGCGTAGAGCAGATCGGGGAAACGGAAGAGGGCCGGAAGATGGAAGTCCTTGTTCTTCTTCATCAGGCCGCGGATGATTTGCGGTAGGGAGACCTCCGCGAAATCCGTGTTGTTTTGCAGGCGGACGGTCACTTCACCGGCCTTGTTGCCGCTGAAATATCCATTTCCCCACCGGGGCAGGCCGTACAGTTCCAAGGAATCCTCCACGCCCCATACTTCCGGTTCAGGCAGTGCGGCAGTGACGGGGAGGGCGGCAGGCGGGCGGGGAGTGGCGGAACTGTCTTTCATGTAGGGTCAAATCAGGCGGGCAGGGTAGCGCGTTTACGGGGGAATGAAGGGGAATTTTTGTGATTTTTTCAGACCAGCAGCCGGGGGTTTTGCCAAGCGCGGGTCCGCCACCGCTGGAAATAAATCATCCCCTGGCAGAAAATGTAGAACGTGGCCACGGCCCAGATGCCGGCTGATCCGGCCGCCGGGAGGAAGGTGACCATGGCGAGGCCTCCTCCCAGCAATACCACCAGACTGAGCGTGAGATTCACCGCACTGGGCCAGACGGTGTCTCCCGCGCCGGTCAGGGCATTGATGTAGGTCACGTTCATGGCGTCAAAGAACTGGAAGGCAGCCACCCAGAGGATGGCTTGCTGGCTGATGAGGATGATTGCGGGATCGGAAGTGAATAAACGGATGATGAGGTTTCCGAAGATCACGTAGATCAGCGCCATGGTGGTCATCCAGCCGGCGATCAGGAGAAACCCGGCCCGCGTGTAGCGGCGGGCGAGCAGGTAATCCCGTGAACCCACCGCGCGGCCGACCAGGGTCAGGACGGCGGCGGCGAGGCCATCGGCCGGCAAAAAGGACAGGCTGATGCAACGGGACATGATGGAGTGCGCCGCAAGGTGGCTTTCCCCGAAAAAGCTGATGAGCCAGACCAGCACGACGCCCCAGGCCAGGAAGTCCAGGCTTCCATGCAGGCCAATCGGCAATCCGGTGCGGATGAGGCGCGCGGTCCTTTTTTTGCAAAAACCGGCCTTGGTGGAACCGAAATCCGTTCTCATGCGGGACGGCAGCAGGAACATCCCCAGCATGATGAGGGCCTGAAGACTGGTGGCGAATACCGTGCCCCAGGCGATGCCGGCGAATCCCATGGTGGGCAGCCCCGCGTAGCCAAAGGTGAGTCCATAGCTGAGCACTACATTGGCGAAGACCCCTGTCAGGGTGGCAATCATGACTGGAGTGGTCCTGCCCAGGCCGGTGAAAAAATTACCGATCGCCGCCGAGATCATCAAGGGGGCCATTCCCAGCAGACTGATCTGGAAATAGCTGACCTCCAGAGCAATCAGGCTTTCCGAGTGGGTTTGCACGAGGGTGCGAAAGGCCGTCGCGGCTGCCGGCCAATAGATCAGGCAAAGCAAACCAAAGGCCGCTCCACAATAGATTCCCTGCCATGCGATGGCTCCGCAGGCCTTACCATGGCCCCGGCCATCGGCCTGGGATACGTGGGTGGTGATCCCCGTCAGGGCTTCCAGTCCGAAGATACTCAGCAGACTGATCAGCACTGCCGCAGGAGTGATGGCTGCCAGTTCGGTGGTTCCGAGGCGGCCCGCAATCCACGCGTCGGTGAATTGCATCAGGGAGAGGGACGCATGGTTCACCACGACAGGGAAGCCAAGGCGGGCCACGACACGGGTTTCCGACCAATTATTTTTAGTATTTGGATGAAACCCTTTAAATTTCAAAATGTTCTTGAAAAAACTTATGGAAAGTATAGTATTCCTAAATGGTAAACCATTAACTCGCCCAGTTAAGGGAATTTACTGAAAACCACCTACGACTTCCCCTTATGAAAAGCAATCAGATTAGCCTTCTTGGCAAGCTGCGCCATCTCTCTTTACCGGGGGTTGCTTTGCTGGCCATGGCGACCGCCTTCACCGGATGCGAAAAATCCTCCGCCCCGACGGCGGTCCAGCCCCCTCCAGCCGCCCCTGCGGAGGAGCAGATCGTGACCGTTTACATCTGGGACAAGTATCTCAGCGAGGATTTGATGGCTGAATTCAAGGAACGGACCGGGATCGAGGTGGTCCCCAAATTGTATGAGAGTACGGACGAGATGGTGGAAGGCCTGAAGTCCGAGCCCGGCACTTATGACGTTTTCCTCTGTGAGGACGGGTATATTCAGATTCTGGCGGGGAAACGTCTCATCAAGGAGTTGGACCATACCAAACTGAAAAATTTTGGTAATATTGATGAGCCTTACCGCAACCCCGCCTTCGACCCTGAAAATCAGTTCACCGTCCCTTATCTGTGGGGGACCACCCTGCTGGCCTACCGGAAGGACAAAATCCCCAATCCGCGCCAATCCTGGTCCATCATGAGCGACCCGGAATACAGCGGGAAGGTCTCGTTTCTCAATGCCCGCATGGAATGTTATGACGTGATGCTGCGCACGATGGGAGTGGTGTTGAAGGATGCTGACGTCGCCCAGGTCACCCAGGCCGCCGAGATGATGCTGGGCCTCGTCAGGGACCGGGGTCTGCGCTTTGGGAATGATAATGAGGTGAAGGATCAGCTCATCCAAGGGGAGAGCTGGATGTCCATGATTTACAGCGGGGATGCGGCTTTGATCGCCGAGGAAAACCCGGATGTTCCAATCGGCTACTTCATCCCTGAAGAAGGAGCCATCCTGTGGACGGACAGTTTCTGCATCAGCCGTGATTCCCGGAGGGTGGAGAATGCCTACAAGTTTTTGGACTTCATGCTGGAAGCCAAAAGCGCGGCCCAGAGCGCCAATGAGTTCCATTACGCTTCTCCCAACAAGGCCGCCAAGCCATTTCTGTCCAAGGAACTGTTGGAGGATGCGGCGGTCTACCCCCGTCAGGACATTCTGGACAAGTGCCAATATTTCTCGCTCCGCAGCGTCGACAGTCTGAAAGAGGTCAACATCGGCTGGCGCCGGGTCCAGGAGGCCTGGCTGGCGCGTTCCGGTCAGGTGTCGAATGAAGAATCAGAACCGGCCGATCCCGGGGTGACCCCGCTGGCCGCGCCCCAGCCCAACTGAGCGGCCCCCTTCGCGAAGTCCCGTTCATCCTGATGAATTCCATCCGCCAGCGCCTTTTTGCCACATTGCTTGGCGTTGGTCTGTTTCCGGTGATGGTCTCGCTCATCGCGAATGTCACCCTGACCAAGCGGGATGCCCTGATGGCGAAACATCAGGAGCAGCAATCCCTGAGTGCTGAACTCACCCGCGGGCTCCATGGGATCATGCTTTCGGCCCAGTCCGACTTGAATTCCATCAGCAGCAATCCGGTGCTCACGGATACGGAGGACACCAAGGAGAGCCGGCAGCGGAAGATTGAGGAGTTCCAGCGTCTCAAAAAGATCTACAGCATCTTCTCCAGTATCTCGCTGGTGGATATCAACGGATTTGTCCTGGATTCCACCGATGTGAAATCCAGTTTCCTGAGGGATGGCACCAAATGGTTCCGCAGGGCCGTCGGAGGTGAAGAGCAGATCACCCTGCCGGTTTACAATGACGGGGCTGCGGGAGGAAACCCAGTTTCGGTCACCGTCTACAAGCCGGTCCGGGCGGGCAACAAGGTGCTGGCGGTGGTACGGGGTGAGGTGCGCTTTGACCGCATCTGGCAACTGCTGAGTGGTGTGCGCATGGGGCAGGAAGGCTACGGCATTCTGGTCGATGAGCACGGGAAAGTCCTGTTTCATCCCGAGGCAGGCAAAGTCTTCCAACAGATCGGGGAGATTCTTCCCCTCGACCCCTTGAGCAACCCCAGTGGTGAACTGACGATGGGGGAATCCCGCTATATCTATGACGTCATCCACATGCCGGAAAGGCAAACAATGCTGGGACAGAGCTGGTATCTGATCTCCCTGCTGCCTTACCAGGAAGCCGTCACCATCGCAACGCAGAGTGCTTTCCACCAAACTGTCATCGCCGGTTTCTCCGTTTTGTTCGGTTCCCTGTTCGGCCTGTTCTGGGGGCGGCGTCTCACCCGTCACATCAGCGATGCGGCCGAGGCGGCCGGGAAGGTGGCGGCCGGCGACCTCGAAACCAGGTTGCCCGAGAGTGGGCCGTCCGAAATGATAGCGCTGGCCACTTCCTTCAACGAGATGATCCGGGAACTGAAGCAGCACCGGGACCAGCTGGAGGATCTGGTGCACCAGCGCACCCACGATCTGGCGACCAGCCGGGAAGATCTCGCAGTGCTGACCGCGCAGCTCAAAGCCTCCTTTGATGCCAGCCGCAGCGCCATTTTGCTGCTCCGGTCGGATGGGCAATTGCTGGCGGCCAATGCGCTTTTCAGTAATGTCTTCGGCTTCGATTTCACGACCCATGTGGGGACCTGCTGGGGAACCCTGAAGGACGAGATGGCCCCGTGTTTTGCCGATCCCGAGGTCTTCACCGACGTTTGGGACCGTGCCGTGGCCGGCTCGGACGAAATTATTGATATCGAACTGGAATTGCTCCGCCCCGCCAAGCGGATCGTCAATCTCTTCTCTGCCCCAGTGCGCCGCGGTGAGGGTCCCCCCGTGGCCCGGATCTGGAATTTCCGCGATATCACCGAGAAACGCGGGCTTGAGATGGGATTGCGCCAGGCCCAGAAAATGGAGGCGGTGGGCCGGCTCGCCGGAGGCGTCGCCCACGACTTCAACAACCTGCTTCAGGGAATTCTCGGCAATATCGCCCTGATCGAGCAGGACGTTGGTCCTTTTGCCAGTCCGGCCGCCAGCGAGCGTATTGCCATGGCCCGTCATGCGGGCCAGCGGGCCGCCCAAATCGTCAAGCAACTCCTCGGATTCAGCCGTTTGAGCCATTTGCGGCTTACCCATTGTGAAGTGAATGGGGTGATCTGTGAACTCCATAACATTATCCGGAGCACCTTCGACCCACGGACCGAGGTGACGACCGAACTGCAGGATGATTGCTGGAAACTGCGGGCCGATGCTACCCAGATCGAACAGGTGGTCATGAACATGGTGGTCAATGCCCGTGACGCGATGAATGGCCAGGGCCGTATCAATATTTCGAGCCGCAATGTTTACCTGGGGGAAACCCAGCTGATCCACATGCCGGAGGGCCGGGAGGGGGAATTTGTCCGGATCAGCGTCACCGACAACGGTTCCGGCATGCCGCCGGAAGTGCTTTCCAAAATCTTCGAACCCTTCTTTACCACCAAGGAGCAGGGGAAGGGCACCGGACTGGGCCTCGCCACTTCCTTCGGGATCGTGCAGCAGCATGGGGGTTGGATCACCTGCGACTCGGTGGTTGGCACCGGCACCACCTTCCACATCTTCCTTCCCCGGTGCACCGAAGAGGAACCAGCTGATCTTGCTCCAGTCGTGGCTGCCCCGGTCGGGCCGGTCCGCGGCGGAGGGGAGACGATCCTGCTGGTGGATGATGAAATGGTCGTCCGCGCGGTCGCCCAAGGGCTGCTCAAAAAGCTCGGTTACAACGTGATTACCGCCGACGATGGCGAGGAGGCCTTGGAAATCCTCGCCCGGATGGACGGAGGAATCCATCTCTGCCTGCTGGATCTCACCATGCCCCGCCTGAGTGGCAAGGACACTTTCGCGGCCATGCGCCGGGGGCCTTCGCGGGGAGTTCCCGTCGTCATCTGCAGTGGCTATCTGGTTGATCTCGACTCCTTTGCGGAGGAAACCGGCTCCCGTCCCGACGCCTTTGTCCAGAAGCCCTACGCCTTGGATGACTTGGCCCGTTGCATCCGGGATGTGCTGGATGCGCCGGCTCCGGTCACGGTCTAACGGGTTGAGGCCTGGAAAATGGTTCGGGTTGCGCACGCCGCGGGGCAGGGGTATGCCGGGTTTTTATCGTCCGGCTTTCCCATGTCCTCCAAACCCAAACACTTCCACTTTATCGGCATCTGCGGCACCGCCATGGGCGCGGTGGCCGCCGCGATGAAGGAACGCGGCTTCAAAATTTCCGGCAGCGACAGCGCGGTTTATCCACCCATTTCGACCTTCCTGGAAAGCCGGGGCATCAAACTGGAACGGGGTTACCGGGCGGCCAATATCCCGGAAAAAGCCGACGTCATCGTGGTCGGAAACGCCATTTCCCGCGGCAATGAGGAGTTGGAGGAAGTGCTCAACCGGAAGCTCCGCTATGTCTCCATGCCCGAGGTCCTCAAGGAATACTTCCTGCGCGGCAAACGGAATTTCGTCGTCACCGGCACCCACGGAAAGACCACCACCACCTCCCTCCTCACCTGGATGCTCCACAAGGGCGGCAAGGACCCGAGTTACCTGATCGGCGGGGTGCCCCGCAATTTCGATGGCGGCGCCCGCTTTACGGAAAGCGAGTTCTTCACCCTCGAAGGGGACGAATACGACACCGCCTTTTTCGACAAACGGTCCAAATTTCTCCACTACCTCCCGGAGTCCGTCATCATCAACAACATTGAATTCGACCACGCGGACATTTTCGAAAATCTCGAAGCCATCAAAAAGAGCTTCCGGCTGCTGGTGCGTCTGGTGCCCCGCAATGGGATCATTTTCGCCAATGGCGATGACCCCAATTGCCTTGAGGTCGTCAAGGATTCCCATGCTCCCGTGGTGAAGGTCGGATTTGGTCCGGACAACGACCGCCGTATCACCGATATCGTTTATGGTGACGACAGCACGGAATTCACCATCAACGCCACCCGCTACAAACTTCCCATGAACGGGGATTACAATGTGCGGAATGCTGCCATGGCCATCTGCAATGCGGAATTCGCGGGAATGGCTCCGGCCAAGATCGCCGACGCCCTCGCCGCCTTCAAAGGGGTCGCCCGCCGTCAGGATCTCCGGGGCGAAGTCAACGGGGTCAAAGTCATCGACGATTTCGGCCACCATCCCACCGCCATCAAGGAAACCACCACGGCGCTCAAACGCCGCTACCTCGCGCCGGGCGGCCGCCTCCTGACGATCTTCGAGCCCCGGTCCAACACCACCCGCCGCAAGATTTTCCAGAACGAACTGGCCCTCGCACTCGGGGCCAGTGAAATGATCATTCTGGCTCCGGTGGCCGATATCCACAAGATCCCCGAGGCCGACCGCCTCGACGTCCCGCATCTCCTGGAAGCCATCGGCTCCATGGGCCGCGAGGTTTTCCTGGAAGCTGATGTGGACCGTATCGTGGCCCGCGCCATCACGTTGGTGAAGCCCGGCGACAGCATTGCGGTCTTCAGCAATGGCGGCTTCGGTGGCATCCATGACAAACTCCTCGAAGCCTTGAAGACCCTTGCCCCGGGGCAGTAGGAAACGGCGGCATGGGAGGTGAAATCCGCCCGGCGGCGGAGAATTCCCGGCGTGGAGGCACCGGACTGTTGCATGACCGGCCCCGTTTCTGTAGGAAAGCGATTGATTGAGATCGAACATGAACCGGAAACCTTTTTCTTGGATGAGTCCAGCCATCGGGGTCGGGACCAGCAGTATCCTGGCGGGCCAGCGTGGCGTGATCGCGGTGGCCCCCATCAAGGCCGGAGAGGTGATCATGGTGATGGGCGGACCGGTGGTGGATATCCCGACGCATAACCAGATTGGCAGCTTCGGGGAGGAATACGGCATCGATATTTCCGAGCACTTTTCCTTTTGCCCCTGCGATGAGGAGGAGTTGGAGCGCATGCCCCAGTTTTTCATCAATCATAGCTGCGAGCCGAATTCGGGATTCCTCGATCAGCTCCAGATTGTCGCCCTGCGCGCCATCGCCGCCGGGGAGGAAATCACCTACGATTACGCCTTCGTCCTGTTCAGTAATCCGGGCAATGAACACCGGTTCTCGGTGCAATGCCGTTGTGGGGCGGCTCAATGCCGGAAGCGGATCACCTGCGATGATTGGCAGATTCCGGCGCTGCATCAGAAGTATGGACGGTGGTTTCAACCCTTCCTGCGCCGCCGGTTTTACGATCTGCATCCCGGCTGGACGGAGGCCTCAGCCTTGGAATTGCCGTGCGCAGTGGAGATTTCCGGCCCCCTTCCAAAAGGGATGGAGGTTGCGCGCCGGGCCTATCAGGCACAGCATCCTCAATTCACTGCGGAATGATCCCACGAAGCAAAAGTGGATTGCCTCCCAGCCTGACTGCCATGCCGCCTTCTTCCCGGGATTCACTGCCAACAACTCCGGCCCCCTCCGTGTGGTTGCCGGAGCTGGATGGTAATTGGCAATCCCGCCACCGGGCCCATGATGTGCCGTATCTCCTCCAGCGCTGGCGGGCCGTGGTCAAGGCCGCCCGGCTCCGGCTCCATGTGATCCATGAAGTGCGCGGGTTTCCCGTCTATTTCCTCACCAGCCGGCATGCTGGCACACGGCCTCTCTATTTCAGCGCCGGGGTGCACGGGGATGAACCGGGCGCGGTGCTGGGCCTGCTGGAGTGGGCCGAGCGCTCCATCGCCTACCTGCGGCGGGCCGATGTCATCCTGGTGCCCCTCTTCAATCCTGCCGGCCTGTCCCTCAATATCCGCCTGGACAGCGAGGGCACGGATCTCAACCGGTTCTTCGATCACCCCAGCCATCCTCACATCACCGGATGGCGCAAGGCCATGTCAGGCTTCTCCCCCCGCCTCGCGGTCTGCCTGCACGAGGATTACGACGCCCAGGGGCTCTATGCCTATGAGTTGAACCGTGATGCCACGCTCCGCCTGGCTGAATCCTGCCTCAGGACCACGGACTCCATGCTCCCCCGCGACTCCCGCCGGAAAATTGAAGGCCGGCCCGCCCGGTCAGGCATCATCCGCCGTCGCCGTCTGCCCATGGTGGAGAACCTCCCGGAAGCTGTTATTCTTTACCAGTCGGGCACCTCCTGCACCCTGACTTTTGAGACGCCTTCGGAGTTTTCCCTTGCGATCCGCACCCGCGCCCACGCCCGGCTCATCCAGGCGGCTTGCGATTGGGACGCCACTGCCGGGATCTCCTGACAGGGCGTGGCCCTCGCTCCCGGGCTGCTTCAGGTGCAAATGTTGCGGCAGGTATTGTCAGGGTGCCGGCTTCACGGCAGGGCACGTTTTTGGGCGAAGAGCCACTCATGGACCGCCGGGTCGGTGGCGACCTTGTAGTGGTAGCTGACGTGGTCGGCTCCTTTGTATTCGGTTTCCTGACAAGAAATGCCGGTGGCCTTGATGGCGTCGCGGAGGGCTTTGGCGCGGTCGGCCTGATCGAGTTCGCCCCAGAATAGCCAAAGCGCGGTCGATTTCGGCAGACGTTTCGCCATGTCGGTTCCGGGGAATCCGGCAATGGGCGCGGCGGCGGCGAAGAGGGTGGGCTCGGCCGCGATCCAATCAAAGCTCCCGTAGCCGCCCATTGAGTATCCGGTGACGTAGATCCGGTCGCGGTCGATCGGCAGATGGTCGCCCAGATGGCGGACGAGGGCCGTCATCTGCGGGACGATCTGTTTGAAGGAACTGGTGCCTTCCGGGGCTTCGGGCGCGATGATGAAACAGGGGCGGTCCTTGTAGAATTCCTCCCGGCAAAGGCATCGGCTCCGGGTTCGCGTTTGGTCAGTTTGGAGCCAATGTTGCTGGAGCCGTGGAGGTAAATGCAGAGGGGATATAGCTGGCCGGGCTTGAGGCGTTTCGCGGCGTAGAAGTGATAGTCGATTCCATCGGCGCTTTTCATTTTCTGCCACTCTCCGGTGAGGGAGGCAGCGTAGGGGCCATCCTTCAGACCTTTTTGCCGCTGGGTTTCGGTGACGAGCGCGGCGGCGGTGTCTTTGGCCTGGGTGACGTCAGCTTCGCTCAGTTTGGCGAAGGGCAGGTCGAGCTGTCGGCCTTCCCGGGTGCGCACGGTGACGGTGGTTTCCGTGGACTTGATATAGCGGGCCTCCAGGGTGCGGCCGTCGGAAGAGGTCCAGGTGCGGTAGGGCTGGTCGGCAGCCGGGGCGTGGACGCCCAGGCCGATGATCATGGCGAGGCAAATCAGAACAAGGGAGCGTTTCATACAGACGTGAAGAAGCCACTCCTAGCCCTGGAAGAAAACTCCTGCAATGGTGGCGGTGAGGATGCTGGCGATGGTGCCGCCGATGAGGGCGCGGATGCCGAGACCCGCAAGGACGGGGCGTTTCGCCGGTGCCAGCACGGCCATGCCGCCCAACTGGATGCCGATGGAGCCGAGGTTGGCAAAACCGCATAACGCAAAGGTGCAGAGGAACACCGCCCGCGGCGACATCAGGGCGGCTTGTTTGAAGCTGCCGAGCTGGTCGTAGGCCACATATTCGTTGAGGGCGAGCTTGGTGCCCAACAGTTGCCCGGCGCGCAGCAGGTCCGCGGAATCCACCCCCATCAGCCACGCGATGGGAGTCATGGCCGTGCCGAAGATGGATTGCAGGGAAAGCCCACCAAAGACCTGGCCACTCACGGCCGCGATCCATTGATTCAGCGACTGCCCGCCACCCACCGGGATGACACTGCCGATGCCTCCGAGAATCCAGTTCACAAGGGCGGCGAAGGCCACAAACGACACCAGCATGGCGCCCACATTCAGGGCAAGGTGCAGGCCTTCGGTGGTGCCGGCGGCGAGGGCGTCGAAGAAGTTTGCCCCGGTTTTTTCCTTGGGCACCGTGAGATCTTCATTGATCGGTTCGGTCTCGGGCACCAGCATCTTGGCCGCCACGATACAGGCCGGGGCATTCATCAGCGAGGCACAGAGCAGCCAGGTGCCGAACTTGATGCGTTCAGCGTCGCTGGCGCCGCCCAATTTGGCAATGTAAGCCGCCATCACCCCTCCCGCGATGGTGCCCATGCCGCCGACCATCATGGCCGCAATTTCTGAACGCGTCATCTTCGGCAGATAGGGTTTTACCAGCAGGGCGGACTCGGTCTGGCCGAGGAATACTTCCCCCGCGACCGCGAGGCTTTCCGCGCCGGAGAGCCGCATCATGCGTTTCATTACCCAGGCAAAGACGTAGACGATCCGTTGCAGAATCCCCAGGTAATACAGCGCCGAGGTCAGCGCGGAAAAAAAGATGATGGTGGGCAGGACCCGGAAGGCAAAGATAAAGCCGCTTTCTGGGCCGAGGGCTTTTTCCATCGTGGGAATGTCCACCAGCTTCCCAAAGACCAGCTGGGCCCCGTCCATGGAGAAATCGGTGATCCTGACGAAAAAGGAGGCCACCGGTTCCAGGATGGTTTTGGTCAGGCCGGGCGCTCCAAAAAAGGCCGTGGCCAGCATCACCTGCAGCAGCAAACCACCGCCGATCAGGCGCCAGTTGATGGCCTTGCGGTTGAGGGAGCAGAGCCAGAGCAGGCCGAGCAGGCAGACAACACCCAGCAGGGCGCGGAGGATCAGGACAGTCATGAGGGCGGTGGGGTCGGGGCCCGGGGTCAGTCTGGGAATCCGGTGAGGGTGACTTTGCCGATGGCGCTGCCGCTATCCAGCAGGGCGTGTGCCGCGCCCGCCTGTTCAAATGGAAAGACGTGGGGATCCAGCAGGGGTTTGATCTGTCCGGAAGCGGCCAACTGGCTGATCCGCGCCAGGGTCCGGCCCTGGGCAATCCGGGGGCCGGGTTGGTTATACAGCAGCGGGATGATCATGAAGACCACATGCAGCGAGACGCCCTTGGCATGGAGAGGTGACAAGTCGGTGGTGGTACGCGTGGAGATGCTGACCACGGTCCCGCTCACCCCGACCGCCTCAAAACACTTCGCGACATTGTCCCCGCCCACGGTGTCGAAAACCACCTCAAACCCGGCGCCGCCGGTGATTTCCCTGACATAATCCGCGACCGCTTGCTCCCGGTAAAAAATCACGCCATCCGCCCCCAGTTCACGGGCGATCGCGGCCTTCTCCGGAGTGGAAACGGTGGCCCACACCTTGGCTCCGCGCTGTTTGGCCAGCTGGATCGCCATCTGGCCCACGCCCCCGGTGCCCGCATGAACCAGGACACGTTGCCCGGCATGCACGTTGGCGCGCGTCAGGCCTTCGTCTGCGGTCAGGCCCACGAGGGGAAGGGCGGCGCAGGTTTCCCAGCTCAATCCAGCCGGGCAGGGCGCGCAGAGGGTGGCATCAATGACTTGGTATTCGGCCAAAGCTCCGGGATACCCAGTCACCCCGCCCCCGCAGGCCATGATCCGGTCGCCGGGCCGCCAGGGGCTGCCGGGACCCGAAGTCACCACTTCCCCCGCCGCATCACAGCCCAGCACCATGGGATCGGGCGCCAGCGCCGCCAGCGCTCCCCGGCGGATCTTCGTATCAATCGGATTTACACTGGAGGCGCGCACCCGGATCAGCACCTGACCGGGGCCAGGCATGGGACGGGGGATCTGTTTCAACTCAAAGACTTCCGGCCCACCGAATCCGGTGGCCACCATGGCGCGCATTGTCTGGTTCATGGCTGCCAGACTAGCGACCGGCGGGCGGACGTCCAGACGCGAAAACTTTTTTTGCGTTCCCGGCCATTAACCCGATCCCCCCGGTGACAGATCATGCACCATTCCTTGCAGGCCGGCTGTTTGCACCGGATCGGGCTGGGTCATGGCATCAGGGGAGTCCGTTTCCGAAGCATCCGGGATTGGAGTGAATCATCGTGGACTTCCTGGGGCGGTAGATCCTCCGGGAATCTTCACCTGAGGTTCAATCCCAACTCTTCGGGTTATCCGTCCACGTTTCTTCCTTCCCGTCCTTGCCGGGGGACCAGACAATCACCCGCTGCTTCAATTTAGTCAGACCTTCCGTGACCCCATTTATGTCGGACTATACATTCGGTGCGTCATAGCAAATCCCGCCGCGAATGGGAAGGAAATACAAATTTTCATGAAACCGATGGAGTAAGATCGCCGGTGACGCGGATTTACTCGGATCCATCAAGCTGGAACCTTTTCCAAAGCCAACCGAGCCCATCGGCGGTTCTTCCCTGTGCCCTCAAGGCAGCCGCTTCAGATAGACGTAATCGATCCCTGCCATATAGGCCTTGGTGGCTTCGGGGTTGGCGCCGGTGATTTCGAGGGTGAGGCGGTGGTCGCCGGCGGGGAGGTCGGTTTTGGCCAGGGTCAGGACGGGGCTGTGGATGACGCCGGCGCCGGGGGGGCTGAAGCCATCGAAGACCGGGTCGAGGGGCTTGCCGTCGAGGAGGAACTTCAGCATGGCGTAGTCCGGGGCTTTGGTAAGGACGATCTGGACTTCATAGGTGCCGGGCGCGGGGACGGGCAGGGTGAGGTCGAGGCGGTCGCCGGGTTTGCCGCCGGTCCACCAGAGCTGGGCGCCGCCGCTCCAGTTCCAGTTGCCGCGCACGAAGTTTTCCATCGGCTGGGCGCCGGCTTTTCCTCTGCCGGTGGCGGTGGCCAGCAGGCCTTCGCCTTCCAGCGCGCCGGGGATGCGGTTGGCCACGGCAAACTTCTCCGCGCCGGGTTCGCCGGGCAGGGGGACCTGGGAGGGAGAGGCAAGGTAGGCGACGAGGTCGCGCTGCTGCTCGGGGGTGAAGGCGGTGAGCTGGCCGGGCGGCATCATGGAAAAACCGGGCGTCTCGTGTTTGGTGATATCCTTTTTGGCGACGGTGTCGCTGCCGGTCAGGCTTTGCACGGTGAGGGCGCTCTCGGTTTCCTGGCGCACCATGCCGGCCACGCTGCGGCCGTCCTTGAGGGTGATCAGATGGAGTTCATAGTCCTTGCCGATGAGGCCGTTGGGATTGACGATGTTTTCCAGGACGTAGTCCAGATCCGCGCGGTTGGAGCCGGTGAGGTCGGGACCGAGTTGCTGGCCCTGACCAAACAAGGTGTGGCAGGTGCCGCAGGTCACGTTGTAGAGGCTGCGGCCATTCGGCAGGTTGGCGGTGCGCAGGAAGGCGGGCGTCAGGACGGTTTTGAATTTGGCAATCTCGGCCGCGCTGTCGCCTGCAGGAGCGGCGATGGAGCCCCAGGTTTTGGTCAGTTTTTCGGTGAGGGCCGGGTCTCCGAAATTCGCGATTTGCCGCGCCGCGAAGGAGGTCAGTTCCGCGCGGGGGATCTGCTTGGCGGCGATGGCATCCAGCAGCACCCCGGCCCAGTCGGCGCGGGCGGAGAGGGTGGCGACGGCGGCCTGTTTTTCCGCAGGGGAAAGGCTGGCATACTGGGCCAGCACCGCGGTGGCGGGTTTTGTCAAGGTGTCCGGGGCGCCGGTGATGCCGGGGAGCGACCGGATCGCGGTGAGGCGCATCGCCGGGTCGGCCAACAGAGCGGTCAGGAGCGCGGCGGCGTCAGTGTCCTTGCCCTGCAGCAGGGTTTGCAGGGCGCGTTGGCGGCGTTCGACGGGGGCCTGGTTGTCCTGGGCCAGTTCGCGCAGCCGGGGGAAGGCCCGGCGGTCGCCAAAGGCCACCGCGAGGGCTTCGCGCAGGTCGAGGATTTCGGCGGAGCGTTCCTTGGCATCCGGGCGGGATTTCAAGACTTCATCGATGTTGGAATAAGCGCCGTCCCACCCTTCCGGAGTGGGCGAACCGTCCCGGCCGCGCCAGCCTTCCAGCGCGGCTTTGAGCAGATACACCGCGCCCGCGCCGGTCTTCTCCTTGCCCAGCGCCTTCACCAGATGCCCCACCCCACCATCCAGCACGGAAGCCCGGCGCGCGATGTTCTGGGCTACGAGCGGAATCTTCGACTGCTCCGCCAAAGCCAACGCCCGCGCCGGATCCGCCGCCACCAGCGGCTCGATGGCATACCAATACATCTGCGGCAGATTGTGATCTGTGACGTCTTCGCCGTGCTGGATCAGGGCTTCGGCGATTTCCCAGCGCTGGTCGTTTTCGTCGTTGGTGCCAAACCGCTGCAAACCCGCCGCAATGGCCAATCGAACTTTTGGAGATGGATCGGATTTAGCGAGTTCCTTAAGCGTAATCTCCCATGCTCCTCCTATCAGTTTTCTGGGTTTGTCAAAATAAGCACGAATGGCCGAAGATCTAATTTCGCCGTGTCTTTGTTTGCTTTCCGCTAAACGCGGCAGAAAAGAGCCATCGCTCAAAGCTCCGTCGTTGATGAACCCGATGGCGTTGGCAACCGCCAAGGCGCGGCTCTGCTGAGTTGAGGTCGGATCCCCTGCAAGGGAGTCGAAAACTTGGTTAAGATGACCTCCAAGCCGATCAGGGTTTGAAGCGGTTGCTTCCGAGGCGATTCTCAAAGCGATCCGCGATCCCCAGGAATCATTTTGCAATGCCAGACCGATGAGCTTGTTATCAGGCAGGGATGCCACATCCCCCTTCCAAGGCTTCCACGTCGATTCATACTTCACCCGGTAGATGCGCCCATTGCCGCGGTCCCAGACGAGCGGGTCGGTTTTGTGGCATTTTTGCGGGTCATACCAATCGATGAAATACACCGCGCCGTCCGGGCCGACCTTGAGGGCGACGCCGGTGAACCAGGGGTCGTTGGCCTTGAGGAAATCGGGCAGGTGTTTGGCGACATAACCGGAGCCTTCGGGCACGAGGTTTTCCTGATTGATGCCGCGGCCGTGGATGTTGAAAAAGAGCGGGCGGCCGCGGTATTCGGGCGGGAAGTTGTCGCCGTTGTAGATGGCGAGGCCGCAGTGGGCATGGCCGCCGCCGAGGTCTTCCGACTTGCCGTTTCCGGCGTGGGGATTGTCACCGGCGTAGTGTTTGTGGTCGGCGATTGTTTCGAGGTTGTTATAAACGTAAGGATTGAAGTGCCCGAGGGGATTGCTCTGGCGCAGATAATAACCGCCTTGGATGATGTGCCAGAAGTGGGGGATCACGCAGGCCTCACTGAACCAATCGCCATTTTCGTTGTAGTCGAGGCCCCAGGAATTCGAGGTGCCATGGGCGAAGATTTCGAAGGTTTTCCGGACCGGGTGGAAACGCCAGTAGCCGCAATTGAGGGGGATGCGGTCCTTGGCCGGCGTGCCGGGTGCGCCGACATTGCTATGGGTGAAGACGCCGTGGCAGCCGTAGAGCCAGCCGTCGGGTCCCCAGATGAAACTGTTCAGCGTCTCGTGGGTGTCCTGCCAGCCAAAGCCGTCCAGCAGGATGGTGGGGGTGGCGTCCGGTTTGTCATCGCCATCGGCATCCGGCACAAAAAGCAGGTAGGGCGCGGCGCCGATGTAAACCCCGCCGAAGCCCAGCTCGATGCCGCTGACGAGGTTCAGGTTTTCGATAAAAACCTTCCGCGTTTCAAAACTCCCGTTGCCGTCCTTGTCCTCAAAAATAAGCACGCGGTCCTTGCCGCCAAAGATGTCTTTTTCCTGGGCGGCGTCGGGTTTGGTCAGGTCGCCGCTGCCGGCGCCGCGGGCAGGCGGAGGATTGCCGGCGCGCTGGGGATAGGTGTTGCCTTCCACCACCCAGATGCGGCCTTTGGCATCGAAAGTGAAGGCCACCGGCTGCACGATGTCCGGTTCGGCCGCGATGAGATCGACTTTGAATCCCGGCGGCACCGTCATTTTTTTCACCGCTTCCTGCGGGCTGAGACCATTGTATTCCTGGGCGGCAACCGGCAGGAGCATCGACAGAAGCAGGAGGAGGGAGCGCGACATAAGAGCGGAGGATAGAGAAAGGAGGATTGGTTTGGGAAGTGGAGGATCGTGTCGATTCAATTAAGAAATCGCGCGATTCAGCGCGGAGGAGCGCCGAGGAGTTGGTGAATTGCCGAGGTCAGGATGGCTTCCGATTCCGGAGCCACAAAGGAGGAGGTGGGTTTCACTTCATAACCTTCCTCGCCATAGGATTTGGCGGTGCCGATGTAGCCTGGGCCATATTCGCCGTAGGCCGCCATGGCCACGTGCAGATCCGGACGGCGGGCGGCCGCGGCGAGTTGATATTCGACAAAAAGCTCGCCCGGCAGATGCAGCACGCGGGTCGAACCGAGGCGGAGGCAGCTGACTTCGATTTTGTGGGAACTGCGCAGCCAGGCCAGTTGCATCGCCGTGCCGAGAATGCCGTCCGGCCGGCCTTTTCCGGCGAGCAGGGCCATTTCCAGGGCCTCTTCGTCCAAGGCCGGGTTGGCGGGCAGTTCCACCGGCACCATGTTCCAGCCGGCGTCCTCCGCGGTGACCGGTTCCTTTATGGTGGAGGCAAAGGCGCGGGTCATGCCATCAGCGAGGCGCTGGGCGAGCACGGTGCGGTTTTCCGGTGCGCCATCGTTGTATTTTCCAGCCCCGATATTGCCTCCGGCCCCGCAAAAATGGACGTGCAGGCCGGCGGGCACCGACTGTCCGCGGAGAAACCGGGCGATTCCGGGAAAGTCAGGATTGGCCACTCCGGTGCGGTAATAACTTTGCGGGTGCGTGGCAAAATAACTGAGCACGGCCACCGGCTGCTCGCCCTTCCAGAGACTGAGGACCTTGATCAGGGGATCGATCAAGCCTTCCGGGGCAGCGCGCAGCACGGGGTCCTTGCAGGCAGTAAAACGCTGGCCAAGGAATTTTCCCGTCGCATCAAAGACCCGGCGGTTGCTGGCGACTTCCTGGACCGCCGCTTCGCCCCACCCGAGGTGGGTCACTTCGACCGCTCCGGGCAGGGCGGTGCGGATGGTGTCAGCCACTCTTCGGATCAGCGGGCGGGTGATCTCCGCCCGGAAGGGACCGGGATCGGCGCCGGTTTCCCGCAGGATGCGTTCGGTGGTGAAGTCGCAGATCGGGGAATCGTGCTGGTGCAGGGAATGCAGCGCGACGCGCCCGGGATCGGTGCCGGCGGCATGGGCGATGGCCTGGCGGAATTCCGTGAAGCCTTCGTTGGCGATGCCGATCCAATCGACGGCGCACAGCACGATGGGAGCTTCCTTGCCGATCAGGACCACACCGCGGCAGCGCAGGCCCAGCTCCCCGGCGCGGATCATGGGGTCATAGACCAGCAGGCTGCCGGGAGCGGGAGTGACATCACAATCAAACACCGCCGCCCGGAGCGGGCCGGCCACGGCATTCGCCAGGGAAAGGCCGGTGCAGAAAAGGAAGGTGACGAAACAGCGGAGCATGAAAGCCAGAACGCCCCGCCGCGGGAGGTCCTTGCGGGAAAACACGTGGCCGGGACGGCCGGACGAGCGACGCGTGTGGTGACAAGTGGAGCCGGCCACCGGCGTTGTGGACCGCATGCGATTGGTTTTGTTCCTTCTCCTGACAGCGGCGGCCCGTGCCGTGGACGGGCCTGCGGTGCCGGAGTTGCCGCGGTTGCCGGCCCTGTCCCCGGGGGAGGCGCTGGCTGCGTTTCAAATGTCGCCCGGATTCACCATCTCCGCCGCCGCGGTGGAACCCCAGGTGGTCGACCCGGTCGCGCTGAGTTTTGATGACCGGGGCGCGCTCTATGTGGCGGAGATGCGGGACTACTCCGAGCGTCGGGACGAGAAGCTATCGCGCATCCGCAAGCTGGTGGATCGCGATGGTGACGGCGTCTTCGAATCGGCCACGGTGTTTATGGAAGGGCTGGCCTGGGCGACTTCGGTTTGTTGGCATCAGGGCGTGGTTTATGTGGCGGCTTCGCCTGACCTCTGGCGGCTGCGCGATGCCGATGGTGATGGCATGGCGGAGGTGCAGGAGAAGATTTTTACCGGATTTGGCGAAGGCACGGCGCGGCTGAATGTGCAGGCCCTCGTGAATAGCCTGACGCCGGGACCCGATGGCCGGATCTACGGCACCGCCGCCGCAAATGGAGGCGTGGTCCGCCGCCCTGATGCTCCGGCGGGCTCCGGGGTTTCCGTCAGGGGACGGGATTTCTCGTTTGATCCTGACACCCTGGAATTCCGGGCGGAACCCGGCGGGGGACAGTTCGGCCTGACGTTTGATGCATGGGGGCGGCGGTTTGTCTGCAGCAACAGCCATCACATCCAGTGGATCGCGCCGGTGCGGCGGAGCGGTTATCTGCCGGCCCCGGCGGAGCTGGTGGATATTGCGGAGGATGGGCCGGCGGCACCGGTGTTCCGGCTCAGTCCTGACGAACCGTGGCGCGTGCTGCGCACCAATTGGCGGGCCTCCGGGCTGGTGCCGGGATTGGTGGAGGGCGAAGGGAAAGCGTCAGGGTATTTTACTTCGGCGTCCGGGATTCACCTGTGGCGGCAGGACGCCATCATTGCCGACTGCGGCAGCAATCTGGTGCACCGCAAGACGTTCCGGGAAACCGTGGACGGGCCGGTGGCGGTGCGTCCGGCCGAAGAAAAGGACCGCGAGTTTCTCGCCAGCACCGACACCTGGTTCCGCCCCGTGGCCTTCACCACCGCTCCGGACGGCTCGTTGTTGATCGCGGACTTTTACCGGGAATACATTGAGCATCCGGATTCCCTTCCGGCCAATCTGAAAGCCCGGATGGATCTGAACAGCGGCAACGACCGCGGCCGGATCTGGCGGGTGAAAGCGCGGCAGCCGGAGATGGCCGCGCGGCCGGCTCCACATCCGCTATTGCAGGAAATCACCGCTACCCCGGAAGCGGACCGGCCGGAGCGGTGGGCCCGCTGGTGGAAGGAAGCGGGGAGCGCCTCAGGGCGGGCGGCGGCCACGTTATTGGCTTCCTTGAAGAACGAGGCGGAAGCGCAGGAGTTCCATCGGCGGTGCATGCCTGGCTTGGATCTGACCGGGTCGCTGGATCTGGCCGCCCGGCTGAAAATCCCGCCGCCTGATTCCTTGAAGGAGTCCCTGGAATCGCTGCTCCAACAAACGGGCAGCGCGGCACCACAAAGGCTGGATGCCCTGAAGATCCTGTCCCGCGCCGGTGCCGGGCCGGTCGGGGCGCTGGCCGGTCAGGCCAGTGAGCCCGAAGCCGTCCGCGTGCTGGCCCTGCGTCTCGTGCCGCAGGCCGCCGCCGGACTGCTGGAGCAATGGACGGAGTTGTCAGGAGCCCTGCGGTCGGAAGTGGTCGCCGCTCTGGCGGGGCGCCCGGATGGCCCGGGTCTGCTGTTGGAGAAGATCCGTCAGGGTATCCTGCGCCCCGGGGACATTCCACCGGCCCTCGCCACGGCGTGGAGGGCAGGGGGAACGGCCGCGACGAAGGCCCTGGCCGCGGAGTTGTTGCCGGCCCCTTTGCGTGACCGCACGGCGGTGATTGCGCAGCGTCAGGCGGTCCTGACCCTGACGGGCGGCGCGGCGCGGGGGGAATTCGTGTTCCAGCAGCGTTGTGCCATGTGCCATCAGGACGGTGGCCCCGGTCCCGCTCCCGGACCAGACCGGGCCAGTTTCCGGAACAAAGGGAAACCCCTGCTGCTGCTGGCGATTCTGGACCCGGACCGGGAAGTCGCCCCCCAGTATGCCCGGACTACCCTGACTTTAAAAAGCGGCACCGTTTCCGCAGGCGTCACGGCCATGGAAAGCCCGGAGGAAGTGCGCCTGATCCTGCCGGCGGGCCAGGAATTGGTGGTTCCCCGGCGCGACATCGCCCGGGTGGAACGTGATGCCGCGTCGCTGATGCCCACGGGAGTTGAGGAGGGCCTGACCGATCAGGAACTGGCGGATCTGCTGGCGTGGCTGGTGCGGTAGCGGTGACCAGTGGAATCCCGGCTGATCAGTTCCCGCCGGGAGGAACGCGTTTAAAGTTGACCCCGGCGCGCGGGCAGATAGGAAAAAGGGATGTCCGAGGAAACCCCATCGTCAATCCCCGGGCGGGATCATTCGCCCGCCCTGGCAGGCAAGGCCTTGGTCATTATTGGCGGCACCACCGGCCTCGGTTGGTCGGCCGCCCAGGCCTGCCTCGCGGCGGGGGCGAAAGGGGTTGTCATCACCGGACGGAATCCTGACAGTTCGCAGGCAGCGGGGCAGGCGCTGGGGGAAAAGGGCCGTGCCTTGACCGGCGATGCCTGCTCTCCGGATCATGCGGTCCAGGCCATCGCGCTGTGCCGGGAAGCCTTTGGCGGCTTCGATGGCCTCTATCATGTGGCCGGCGGCAGCGGGCGGAAGTTCGGGGACGGCCCGCTGCACGAGGTCACCGACGAGGGCATCGGAGCCACTCTGGAGCTCAATCTGCACTCGCTGATTCTCTCCAACCGGGCGGCGGTGCGGCAATTCCTCGCACAGGGGTCAGGCGGGGTGGTGCTCAACATGGGATCGGTCCTGGGCTGGTCTCCTTCCGCCAAGTATTTCGCAACTCACCTCTATGCGGCGGCCAAGGCGGGCATCATGGGGTTCAGCCAATCCATCGCCGCTTATTACGCCCCGCATAACATCCGCGTCAATGTCATCGCTCCGGCGCTGGTGGAGACACCGATGGCGCAGCGGGCCGCCCACGACGAAGCGATTCTGCAATTCGTGAGGAGCAAACAACCGTTGGACGGCGGCCGGATAGGACAGCCGGCGGATTGTGATGGCGCGGCGGTGTTTCTCCTCTCCGATGCCGCGGCCTTCATCACCGGCCAGGTGTTGGCGGTGGACGGCGGATGGACGGTCAGTGAAGGGCAATATTCATGAGTGCTCCTTACGCCATAGGAATTGATATCGGGGGCACCAGCGTGAAGGCGGTGGTGCTGGCGCCGGATGGCGAAATGTTGTCAGAAATAAACCGGCCCTTTGATGCCGCGCGTCCGCTGCATTTTGCGGAAACAGTCCGCGAGCTTTTGGGGAGCCTGCGGGAAAGTCAGGGCAGGGAGCCGTTGGCGGTGGGCATCTGTGCTCCGGGGTTGGCGGCGGCGGACCAGCGATCGATTGCGCGGCTGCCTAACCGGCTGCCCGGCATGGAAGGACTCGACTGGCAGACCTGGCTGGCCTGCACCATGCCGGTCCCGGTCATGAATGACGCCCACGCGGCGCTGCTGGGTGAAGCCTGGCAGGGCGCGGCCCGGGGGCATCGCAATATTCTCATGTTCACGCTGGGCACCGGCGTGGGCGGGGCCGCCATGGTGGATGGGCATCTGCTGCGCGGTCATTCCGGCAAGGCGGGCCATGTCGGTCACATCTCGCTGGACCCGCAGGGCGCGCCGGATATCTGCGGGACGCCCGGCAGTCTCGAATTGGCGATAGGCAACGCGACCATTTCGCAACGCACCGGCGGACGGTTTGCCACCACCCACGAACTGGTCCGTGCCTACCAGGAGGGAGATGGGGAAGCCGCCGGATTCTGGCTCACCTCCGTGCAGGCCCTCGCGGTCGGGATTGTTTCCCTCTCCAATGTGCTGGACCCTGCCCTGGTGGTGATCGGCGGAGGCATTGCCTCAGCGGGGGACGCCTTGTTTGAACCGTTGCGCGAACGCGTGGCGCGGATGGAATGGAAAGTCGCCAGCCATCCCCTGCCGATTGCTCCCGCCGTCCTCGGCGACAAAGCCGGGGCCTGTGGCGCGGCGCGTCAGGCTCTTTTGAAATGCCCCTCCCTTTCCCATGAATAACCCCTCCCCCGCAGCAACGTATCTTGGCCTGACCCGGACCCTCGTGGACACCGTCGAACAACAACTGCCTCAAATCGAACAGGCCGCGGATTGGTTTGCGCAGACCATCCTCGCCGGCCGGATGGTGCATGTGTTTGGCTCCGGTCACAGCCGCATCATGGTGGAGGAAATGTGGCCCCGGTATGGTTCCTTTCCGGGGTTCAATCCCATCGTGGAGTTGTCACTGTCGTTCCACAATCTGGTGGTGGGCGCCAATGGCCAGCGCCAAGCCATGTTCCTCGAAAATGTCAGCGGATTCGCCGCCCGCATCCTCCGCAACTTTGATCTGGCGGACACGGATACCGCTTTGGTGATCTCCTCGGGCGGATGCAATATTGTGCCGGTGGAGATGGCGGAGGAGTTTCAAAAGCGCGGGGTGCGCGTGGTTTCCATTGTTAGTCTGGCCCACCTCCAGGCCAGCGCCAGCAAACGCGCGGATGGACGGAAACTGACGGATTTTTCCGATCTGGTGCTCGATACCGGAGCCCCGGTGGGTGATGCCATGGTGAGGATCGAGGGATTGGACACGCCGGTGGCGCCTGGCTCTACGGTGGGCGGGTGCCTGCTGATCAATGCCATCAAAGCCGAAGTGGCCCTGCGCCTGACCCAAGCCGGACAGCCGCCCAAAGTGCTGACCGCCGCCAATGTGGTGGGAGCGGAACGCGCGTCGGAAATCTTTGAAGCCGCCTACGACGAACACGGCCGGCGGCTGGCCAAACTTTACCAGAATCTGGGGGCCTGATCAGTTCCCGTCTATTTCACTCAATCTGTTTTCCCATGAATACCTGTCCGCTCCGCACTTCCGTTATTGGCAGCTATCCGTTTCCCGGTTGGCTGGAGTTTGCCACCCAGCAGCTGGACCGGTTCGGGTCGGCCGACCGGGCAGAAGCTCAGGATGATGCCGTGATCACCGCCCTGCATGATCAGCTTGCCGCCGGTCTCGACGTGGTCACCGACGGCGAACAAACGCGCTTCGATTTCAATCTGTCTTTTTACGGCTACATCGCCGGCATCGAGTTGGAATCGTCCTCGCCGCGGCATTTCGGTCCGCCCGCCCACGATCAGCGTGGAAAACACCAGGTCACCGGTGAACTGCTCGCCCCGCGGGGCCTTGGGGCGGTGGAGGAATTCAAACGCCTGAGCCGGTTGTTCCATGCGGGGAAAAGCGCGTCCACCGTCACCTTGAAAGCCAGTGTGCCCGGCCCTTACACCTTGAGCGGCCGGCTCCTGCCCGGCGCCCATTATGCCGACCGCTGGGCCCTGACGGAAGCGCTGCTGCCGCTGGTGCGTCAGGAGTTGGAGGATCTGGTGGCGGCGGGCTGCACCGAGATCAGTGTGGATGAGCCGAGCATGAGCTGTTATGCGCACCGGGAGGACCCTCGGCGATTTGTGGATATTTTCAACCGCACCGTGGAAAGCGTGGCAGGCCGGACCCGGGTTTGCACGCACCTGTGTTTCGGCAACTACAAGGCCCGGGCGGTCGGACCACGCCGCCTCGCACCGATGTTTCCGGCGTTTCTTGATTTCAAATGCGATGAGATGCATGTCGAGATGGCGAGCCGCGAATTCGCCGAACTGGAGCTCATTCCACAGATCGCCCGGCGCATGGATGTCGCGGTGGGGATTGTCGATGTGAAGAGCTATTACATCGAGACGCCGCAGGACATCGCGGACCGGGTGCGGCTTTGTCTGCAACACGTGCCGGCGGAACGATTGGTGTTCGCGCCCGACTGCGGCCTGAGCCAGACCGCACGCTGGGCCGCCAAACAGAAACTCGCCAACATGGTCGAAGGCGTGCAGCTGGTGAAAAAGGAACTGGGCCTCCCTGTCTGAAATGAAAACCGCCTTCCAGAAAGACGACGCTCTCGTGGCGGATATCGCCAGCGCCAGAGCGGAGGGGCGCACCCGGCTGTGGTGGCTGGGGCAAAGCGGCTTTCTGGTTTCCTCTCCGGCGGGGACGATTTTGTTCGATCCCTACCTATCCGATTCGCTGACGCGGAAATATGCCGCCACCGACAAACCGCATACGCGAATCACCGAACGCGTGATTGCGCCGGAACGTTTGACCGGGATCGATGTCATCACCAGTTCGCACAACCACACCGATCATTTGGATGCGGACAGCCTGGGCCCGCTTTTTGCCGCCAATCCTCATGCCAAATTCGTGATTGCCCGGGCGAACCGGACCTTTGTGCTGGAGCGGCTGGGAGGTGTGGCGGACCGGTTGGTGGAGCTGGATGCCGGGGAATCCCTGACCGTGAGCGGAATGGAAATCCATGGGATTCCCGCCGCGCACAACACCGTGGAACGGGACGTACAGGGCTGCTGCCGGTTTCTGGGATTTGTGGTGCGGGTGGCGGGGAAAACGATTTACCACAGTGGCGACACCTTGCTGCACGATGGATTGGTGGCCGCGATTGCCCCATTCCAGGCGGATGTGGCCCTGGTCCCGATTAATGGCAACCAGCCCGAGCGCCGGGTGGCGGGGAATCTGAATGGTCAGGAAGCGGCTTGGTTATCCCACGCCGTCGGTGCAGGAATCGCCATGCCCCATCATTTTGATCTGTTCGAGTTCAATACCGCCAGTCCGGACCTGTTTGAGGCGGAGTGCCGGCGGCTGGGACAGCACTTCCAAACCTTGCAGAACGGGGAGGGATTGGATCTGTGAGAACTTCCCTTGCCGAGTTAAACCCTGATTCGCTTTGCCATCCAAACTCCTCACCGATGTCCCCCGCTTCATGAAAATACGCGTCGCCGGAATCAACTTCGATCACTTCCACATGGGCGATCTGCTGCGGATGGCGTCCAGTCATCCGGAGGTCGAGCTGGTGGGATTGTGTGACGAGCAGCCGGCGCGGATGCAGGAGGCCGCGAATCGTTTCGGGATCGAGGAAGCCAATCGGTTCACAGACGTGGACGCTTGCCTGGAGCGCAGCAAACCTGACTTTGTGATCCTGTGTCCGGCCACGGCCCGCCATGCGGAATATGTGGAACGGGTGGCCCCTCACAAAGTCCACCTGCTGGTGGAGAAACCCTTTGCGGCGTCGGTCGCAGAGGCGGACCGCATGATCGCGGCGGCCCAAAAGGCCGGGGTGATGATGGCGATCAATTGGCCTTTGCGCTGGGTGGCCAGCCACTGCACGGCCTACCGCTTGTTGCAGGAAGGCCGGATTGGGGATCTGCAGGAGGTGCATTATTACGACGGCAACCGCGGCCCGCTCTATCATGGCGCGGACAAGCAGGAAATCACGCCTACGGCCGATCAGAAGCGCCAAAGCTGGTTTTACAAACAGGCGCAGGGCGGCGGCTCTCTCCTGGATTATCTCGGTTATGGAACCACCCTGGGCACCTGGTATCATGGAGGGCGTGCGCCGATGGAAGTCACCGCCGTGACCGATCTTCCCAATGGGCTGGAAGTGGATGAACACAGCATCACGGTGGCGCGGTATGCCAGCGGCCTTTCCAAATTCGAGACGCGCTGGGGCACGTTTACAGATCCCTGGACCCATCAGCCCCAGCCGGGATGCGGGTTTGTCCTGAAAGGAACCGATGGCACCATGGGCAGTTTTGATTACGCGCCGGAAGTGCGGCTGCAGACGCGCCGCAATCCGGCGGGGGAGATGATTCCCTCTGACGAAATGAAGCCTCCGTATCAGAATGCGATTCAATACTTTGTGGATTGTCTGCGCCGGGACCGGGAACCGGAGGGGCCGCTTTCGCCGGCCATTAGCCGGATCGGCCAGCAGATCGTGGATTCCGGCATCCTGAGCGCCATCCTGAAAAAAACCGTGCCCCTGGTTCCCTGAGCCGCTCCTTCCGCATGTCCCAGTCCGACCCCACACCCGACCGCAGCGACGCCCTCAAGGCCAAAGGCAGTGAGGCCATCATTCCCGCGCCCCGGCTGCCCTGCGGCCTGCCGAAGCCCGTCCACTACCGTCCCAAAATTGGCCTGATCGGTTGTGGGGGCATCACGCCATCGCACCTGCGGGCCTACCGCACCGCTGGCTGGGAAGTGGTGGCCTTCTGCAGCCGCACTGCCGCCAGTGCGGTGGCCCGGCGCGATGAATTTTATCCTGACGCCCGGGTCTTCACCGACTATCACGAACTGCTGGCCCTCCCGGAGGTGGATGTGGTGGATATTTCTCTGCACCCCGGCCCCCGGATGGCGGTGATCGAAGCCGCGCTCCAGGCCGGGAAACATGTGCTCAGCCAGAAGCCATTTGTGTTGGATCTGGACGAGGGCGAGCGGCTGGTGGCGTTGGCCAAAAATTGTGGGCGGCAACTCGCGGTGAACCACAATGGGCGTTGGGCGCCTTATTTCAGTTTTCTCCATCAAGCCATCCGGGCCGGCTGCATCGGTGAGGTGCAGTCGGTGGTGATGACGCTGAACTGGGATCATTCATGGATTGAAGGCACTCCTTTTGAGCAGGTTCAGGACGTGGTGCTCTACGATTTCGGGATTCATTGGTTCGACATGGCGGCCCAATTTTTTCAGGGCCGGGAAGCGCGGTCCGTCTTCGCGGTGAATGCGGCCCCGGCGGATCAGAAAATCAAACCGCCCCTGCTGGGAAGCGCCCTCGTGACCTTCGATGGCGGGGTGGCGGCCCTGCACTTCGATGCCCATTCCCGTTATGGGGCCAGGGAATCGATCTGCCTCACGGGCTCGGCCGGCACGCTCCGGGCGGAGGGCGCGATCTGTGCCGCGCATGACGTGACCCTCTTCACAGCCGAGGGCGTGGCGCATCCGGTCATGGAGGGGAATTGGTTCGATGACGGATTCCGCGGCACCATGGGCGAGCTGCTGGCCGCTATTGAAGAAGATCGCGAACCCTCGAATGCCGCAGCCAGTGCGCTGCCCGGGCTGGCCCTTTGTTTTGCCGCCGTGGAGTCAGCCAGAACCGGCCGGCCGATGATTCCAGGACAAGTGCGGGCGTTGCCCTCGGTATAGCCGGAAGCTTTCCCCGGTGAGGGCAAGGCGGGAGGCTCGGTCTGACCCGTCACCCCGGGGAAGGCGGTGCGCGAATCGTTCAACCACCGTTATCATCGGGGTCGCGCCCGGTGATAACCATGGTCATTCGCGGTTTGTTTTTGGCAGGCGAGGTGCTGGTCCGAGAGAGGACTCCCAATCGATCTGAACAGGGTCCGGCTGAGCCGCATACCAGTTGAACCACTCTTCAAAGCTGTTGCCGAATCTCTCACCGGTAAGTTGTCTGAGCAACTCGACTCGCTCGTCATCAGATCGCGATGCCGAGTGCCGGAGAGCCTTGATCAAGTAGGGAATGGCTTCTTTGCGCCCGCGACTCCCGAGATAAGAAGCAGCATTTATCCACACATACGCATCCTCTGATCGAATATCTCCTAATCCCTCCTGAATCGCCGCATCGCTTTTGCGTTCTCGGAGTATCCCGTATCCACTGTAGCCGTATGCAGTTGGATCCTCGGCTATTGATTCCCGCCAAGCTTCATCATTCATGAGTTGTCGGGCAAAGTGCTCTACCATAACTGAAGGTGGCAGGACGCTCTTCTGCCGAACGATCACAAACGCGATGATCGCAATTGCGATGCACCAAGCTACGATGATGATCGTTTTTTTCATTTTATTGCGAATGACCATGGACATTAGGCGTCCTGAGATAGTTCTTCAACATGGGGAGGTCGTGCTGATAGCAGCAGTATGCAATCATCGTCCGTCGCAATCAAATACTCATGCAACGTCTCAAGAGACCCCTGCGGCATCGAAACAGAAAGCACGCCGGGTCTGTGAGAGAAAGTCTCGAAGATGCTCCCTTGTACCACCTCGTAGAGTATCGAGGCATTGGGGACGTAGTGTGATGACTCCCAAATCGTAATCAGGTCGCCCTCTTCAAGAAACAGAAAGCCCCGAAGAAAGGACGCGTCGAAGCGATAGGAAAACTGGCGACTATTGATGCTGCCGGACGCTCCAAAAATCACCAGCCGAAGCGAGTCGGAAGGACGATAAACCAGCTCGTGCAGTGATGAGTGTCCATCAGCCTTCTGCTGGAGGGGTGACAGAATTACGGGCAACATGGCTGGACGCCTAACTCTGCATTGAACGAGTTCGCTGCGCTCAAGCGCTTCGCGGGTGGGTGGGGTGGGGTGGGGCGTGAAGGCGGGGAGTTGCCATGGCTTCGGCGGGTGGGAGATTGCAGCCCTCTGAAAAAACATCTGTTGAACTGTCCTATCCATCCGTAGTCCGTTTTAACCGGGCATGTCAAATTGAAAGGGGTGCCGGTGCCGGACGGTGTGTCCGGGAAATGGTGGCATGGGCCAATTTCCCGCGTGCAATGGATAGTTGCGCCTGTTATTCACCACCCACCGCGGTGCCTTGCCGCTGCCCTTCGTTGTAAGTCATCATCACTCGTCCTTGGTTTTGGCGAGAGTATCAACCTGACCAATGCCCTTGAACTTTCTTCCCTGGGAATCCTCCCCAATAAAATACCAAAGCACTGAACTTTCGTGAATGGCGTCTCCGGCATTCCAGTTTCGCGGGTCAGTATATTTCAATCCACCGATCAACTTGGCATTCGGGCATGAATACCATTCTGCAAAATGGGCCGCCGTGAATGGTTTGTCGGTCTGAGTGTCCAATACCCATTTCCCTTGGTGTTCCCCGAAGGCCCCAAACTCCATAATCGTGAGATCGCCCACCGTTGATCGAACGGATGTCCCGTAGAGCCATGTGAAAGGATGGCCACTTGCCCCACCCCGCACGGCGGCAACCCTCTGGGGAATGTGAGTCACGTTGATTCCGTCTGGGAGTGCCATGACATCCTGATATTTTGAGTCGGCCTTTGTGGGAAAAACGGGGAACCATGACCGGCCTTTGCGACTGGAAAATGCCCAAATGCCCGCTGTGATTATGAGTAAGAGGGAGGTTTTGCGCATTGACTGCAGCGGACTTGGTTGTTCAATGATTTAACGGCTATGAAGTGAGCCCCCGTACGCCGGAAAATATGATCAGCCGGTCAATTTGGATGCCGAAGCAAGTGGCTCGTTGGCTCGTTTGCTAAGCCTCAGCTGCGATTATAGATGCTTCGTTGGCCAAATCGGCCGCCGCCAAGTCTTCCTCAGTGGCAGATTGGATGGTGCCCGGCACGGTTGTCGTGGATGAGGGTCCGGCAGCTGATTTGGCTTGGGCACGGGCGATTTTCTGCATGGCCTTTTTCATCCTGGCGGAGGCATCGGCTACTTTGTCTCCTTCGATCACCTCCCGTTTGAGGATTTCGTTGTGGAGCAAATCGGAGATTTGGTTGGTCTCCACCTTCAAATCGGGGAAGTATCGGCGCAGTTCGCGGCGGATTACTGACAAGACCGGGTCCAGCAAGATGACTTGGGCGACAGTGTAGCGGTTCAGTAAGAGCGCGTGCTGGTGAAAAATGTCCATCGCATCGCTTGTGATACCCTCGCGGCAGAGGAGGAACAGGCGGCGTTGGTCATCCTCGTTCCTGACGTTGACGGTGGTGAGGTCGAAAGCGGAGACTTCCTCGGTTTCGATGGGCTGGGCGAACCTGATTCGGTAGAGGCGCCATTGGAGGCCATTGGTAAGGACGATCCATTCGATGCCTTGGTTGGCTCCGTAATTGATGGCCTGGCGGAGGTGTGATTCGTTCAGGGAGACTCCGGCAGCTTTGACTTCGATGAGGAACTTGATGCGGTCGTTCAGTTTGACGGCCAAATCACAGAAGGTTCCCTTGATCTGCTGCTCGCTGGTCAGTTCGGCATATTTGTCGTAGCCGAAAACGTAAGCCAGAATGTCCTTAACCAGAGTAACGGTGTCCGCCTCCGACACGTCGCGCGCCTTATGGTTCAACGCGATGGTCTGAAAGGTCTTGATTTGATCGATGAACCGGTCGGTGACTTTTTTTGGGATCTTGATCATAGTGTTGGATCCAAGGTAGCAGTCAGGCGCAACAGGTGGCAACCAGTAAATCCTGTCAATTGTGTGCAGATGTCGATGATCCGATTGCTTTCACGGGAATTCCCCTATTGCTCGATTCTGCTGCGGGACAGTCTGCCAAGGAGGTGGGAGAGGGTGCTGGAAACCGGGGCACTGGGAACTCGGCGGGAGCCTCGTCCACCGCTTTTGGGGGGAAATGAAACCCCCGCCGCCTGGCGAACCAGGCGACGGGGTGAATTTGACAGGGGTGCAGGAAAATGTTCCTCATAACGCGAAATGGGCGTGTCGGTTTTCCCCGGCTGAGAGGAAATCCGCGCCGGGCTCATTCCGTGTCCCAAACCACCCTTCCGCCAAAACGTGCGGTTTCCGCTAAGCGGCAAAGGTCAGAACACCTCAGGCGGCGAGGCCCAACGGGCCGCACCATCCCAGCCTGGGCCACCGGCCCAGGAAACACGCCCCGCAACCTTCCGGGAGGGCTGAAAGCCCGGTCCATCCGTGTCCTGCCAAAACGATAGGCCGGGCTTTCAGCCCTCAACCCCTGGCACAACCCTATCCCTGGGCCGATGGCCCAGGCTGGGATGAAGCGGCCCTTCAGGCCTTTCCCACGGGGCGGCCCCATTCCGTGTCCCACACCACCCTGCCGCCAAAACATGCGGTTTCCGCCAAGCGGCAAAGGTCAGAACGCCTCAGGCGGCGAGGCCCAACGGGCCGCTCCATCCCAGCCTGGGCCACCGGCCCAGGAAACACGCCCCGCAACCTTCGGGAGGGCTGAAAGCCCGGTCCATCCGGTTCCTGCTAAAACTGCCAAAACGATATGCCGGGCTTTCAGCCCTCAAGCCTTGGCACAACCCTATCCCTGGGCCACCGGCCCAGGAAACACGCCCCGCAACCTTCCGGGTGGGCTGAAAGCCCGGTCCATCCGTGTCCTGCCAAAACGATAGGCCGGGCTTTCAGCCCTCAAGCCTTGGCACAACCCTATCCCTGGGCCGATGGCCCAGGCTGGGATGAAGTGGCCCTTCAGGCCTTTCCCATGGGTCGGACGTGCAGATGGATCGGCTGGCCGACCGGGTGGTCGCTGAAGGTGGCCTGGGCGGCGTGGGCGGCCTGGGCTGCGTGGCTGCTGCGGATAGGGAGGGCGTCCCAATCCGGGGCCACCGAGGGATCGGAGGGGGTGGCGGCCTGGTATTCGTAATAGCGGAAGTTGTTGACGCGGCTCCAGCGGCCGATGATCCCGCCGGGGATGGCGGTGTTCTTCAACGTGAGGCGGGTAGGCGCGGGGCAGGCCTGGGGCAGGCCTGGGGCAGGCTGGGGGCAGGCTGGGGGCAGGCTGGGGGCAGGCTGGGGGCAGGCTGGGGGCAGGCTGGGGGCAGGCTGGGGGTGCGGCTGCACACCCAGCCCCGTTTTTTGACAAATGAAGGGCTTTCCCCACCCAAGGGAAGGGTTTCCCCCACCCAAGGGAAAGGCTTCCCCCACCCAAGGGAAAGGCTTCCCCCTCCCAAGGGAAAGGCTTCCCCCACCCAAGGGAAGGGCTTCCCCCTCCCAAGGGAAGGGCTTCCCCCACCCAAGGGAAAGGCTTCCCCCTCCCAAGGGAAGGGCTTCCCCCTCCCAAGGGAAGGGCTTCCCCCTCCCAAGGGAAAGGCTTCCCCCACCCGAGAGAAGGGCTTCCCCCACCCGGGGGAAAGGCTTCCCCCACCCGGGGAAAGCAGTTTCCTCCCAGGAAAAGGAACGCGGACTGGTAGCCCGCCCCGGCCACCCCAGCCCTTTGCCCGCCATCTCTCCTTGATCTGCCAATGCTCCGGGGCGGCCTACCAGTCTGCGCTCCTTTGGGGCATCGAAGCGGTGGGCGGCGCGGTGGTCCGGTATTGCCGGCGTTGATCAGGGAGGCGACCTGGAGAATCGTCATGCGCGACTGGTCACTCTCTATTCACTCTCAGAATCAAGCAGCGCTTTGAGTGCGGCGCGCAGTCTGGCATGAGGCAGGTCATCCTCCTGCTTTTCAAGGTAACGCACGGAGGTGATTCCCAGCTTCCCTTTGACCAGCACGTTTTTTTGATCGTGGGAGAAAATCAGATCGGCGACAAGCTGTGGGTCGCCGGCCTCGATAAAGAGATCGCCATGACAGTATTTAACGGTCAGCAGCGGGCCCTTGATTGATGCTTTGCGAATGCTCCAGGAATTCCACATCAGGGTGGTCTCCGGATCTGAATCCAAAATGACGGTAAGGGGTCTCATGGGATGTTGGTTGTTGATCGGCTAAGGTGACCCGGCCGTCGGGGCAGCGCTGCGGGTGATGTGAGGAAGGGTGGGCCGGAAATACGGGAGATCATCGGACGGGGGCCGCCGGTTGGCCAGGCGTGTTTTGCTTTAGAGTTCAAATTGCCACGCGCATTGTGGGAGAGGTTATCTGATTTAAATACACCGCTTAATCCCAACTCATGGGGTTGTCGTCCCAGGTGTCCCAATCGCCGTCCTTTCCGGCGGACCAGACGATGGCGGAATTATTAAGAATCACTGGGCGGCCTGCGGCGGTTTGGTCCGGGTTGGGATTGGCGATTTCAGCGTCTTTGTTGGTGTCGATTCTTATCCGGAATGGAGTGCCCCAGGCATCCATGACTCCGTAGTGGTTGGTCGTTTCTTCCAGATAGATGCCGTTTTTCCAGACAGTGCTGGTGTCTTTTGGGATGGCTTTTTTGGCGGGTTTGATGGCTTCGAAGTAATCGACCCCGCGCTTATTTTGGTGGTCGGCGGCTTCACCCTCCTTGCCTGCGAGGATATCAGTGAATCCATGGGTGGGGGAGGTGTCGGTATCACAGTCTGCTCCGGGGAGTCTGGGGCCGGAAGGGAGGGGGAGGGTGTTGTAGTCCGATTTGAATCCATCAATACTGGTGGCTATCGCTCTTGCCATGTACATGGCCTCTTTTTTACGGACGGCGTGTATTTGCTGGCCGAACTTGTAGAAAGAAA
The DNA here is from genome assembly GCA_942492905.1 of uncultured Verrucomicrobiota bacterium. Lineage (GTDB taxonomy): Bacteria > Verrucomicrobiota > Verrucomicrobiia > Verrucomicrobiales > V1-33 > CAIZWU01. Next base: position 4,506,964 of record OW818657.1, on the reverse strand, counting down.
AGGCTGCCAGAGCGATGATGACGGCGAGGCACCATAGGATAAAACGGCAGCCTGAGGGGAGGATGGATTGGCCTTTGGGGTTGGTCCGAACGGTGGGCGGCGCAGGTGATGATTCCGACATGGTGTTGGGAAATTGGAAGTTCGGTCGATGTGAAATGGATCGTGAGTTGGTTTGCGATTGTCAGCACGTGACGGCGATCCTGGCGTCGGAGCTAATCCCAACTCATGAGGTTGTCGTCCCAGGTGTTCCAATCGCCGTCTTTGCCTGCGGACCAGACGATGACGCGTTTGGCGAGGACCGCAGTGCCTTGGGCCGCTTGGTCAGGATTGGGATTGGCCAATCGCTGATCTCCATTGGTGTCGAGGCGGATGCGAAAAGGATTTCCGTAGGCATCGACGATGCCGTAGGAAGCACCCGTTGATAGGGTGACCACGCCGTTGGAGTGGTTCCATGCGGTCCCTTTTTGTTGTTTAGCCGGTTTGATGTATTCCGCATAATCTACGTTGCGCTCATTTTGGCGGTCGGCGGTTTCTCCCTCCTTGCCCATGAGAACCGCAGTGAATCCATGGGAGGGTGAGGTGTCAGTATCACGGTCACCACCCGGGAGATGGGGGCCGGAGGGGAGGGGCAGTCCGTTAACGCTTTCGTAAAATTGCTCAACAGCATTGCTGATGGCGATGCTTATGACTTGAGCTTCCTTCCTTTTTACGCCACCGACAATTTGGCTGAATTTAAAAAATGCGATTAGCCCCAAAATGCCCAATAAAACCACGAGAGCCACCAGAAGGCGGCATCCTTTGTGGGAAAAGGGCGATTGGATAATTGACAGGGCCGTTTCGGAGGGGGAATGCAGGTCCGGATCGCTCATGACTCCAGCTATAGCAAAATATGGCGGCGATCGGGAAGGGGAATTTGGAAATATTGTCTGGCAGATAAGGTGTGTTCTTGTCGAGGTTTGGTGAATGATGCCGGAGCGGCAAAACCCGCTGGCAGAACCGGTGCTGAGAGGCGTTTCTGGAGTATGAACCGCATCCGTCTGACCGCACGAAGCTTGAGACATTACTGGCGCTGGCAAATTGGCTTGGCGTTGGGGGTTGGCGTGGCGGCGGCGGTGATCGCGGGGTCGCTGGTGACGGGGGACTCGGTGCGGGCGACGCTGGCGAAGCAGGCGGAGGTGCGGCTGGGCAAGGTGGGCACCGCGGTGGCGGCGGCGGATGGGTTTTTCACGGAGGCGCTGGCGGCCAGGGTGCCGGGAGCGGTGCCGGTGCTGCTGGTGCAGGGGACGGTGTCGGTGCCGGGCGACGGACGGCGCGCCAATGGGGTGAATATCTTCGGGGTGCGGGATGATTTTTGGACGCTCGGCAGTGGAGCGGAGAAAATTATGGCAGCTTCGTCAGATTCGCCAAGCAAACCGCAGGCCTTGAAGGACTTGGTAAGCAAACCGCAGGCCTGGAAGGACTTGGAAGCCCGGGCTCTACGGGACCGGGCGGCTGCCTCTGTAGGAACTGCTTCCAGTGAGGTGCCGGCGAATGCGGGTGCCGATCACTCGCCGCTTAACGCGCTGGTCAATTCCCTGGTGAGTGGTCTCAATTCCGGCGTGGTGGTGAACGAAGCTTTGGCAAAGACCCTCGGCTTGGAAGCAAATGCCCAACCTGAACTGATCGTGCGGTTTGAGAAACCCAGCCTGATCTCGCGGGATGCGCCGTTGTCCGGCGAGACGGATTTGACGGTGACGCTGCGGGAGCCTGTGGACAGGGTGGCGGGGGAGGAGGCGATGGGGGCTTTTTCCTTGAAGGCACAACAGGAGCCGGCGTTGAATGTGTATCTGCCGCTGGCCAAGCTGCAGGAGGCAGCGGGCTTGCCGGGGCGGGCGAATTTATTGTTATCGCCGGAAGGGAAAACAGAGGCGGTGTCGCAGGCGGTGCAAGGCGGGATGACGCTGGAGGATGCCGGGCTGACCTGGCAGGCGGTGGGCGGGCAGCGGATTCTTTCGACGGGCCGGATTTTCCTGTCGCCGGAGTCGGCGGAGACTGCCCGCGCGGCCTTCCCCGAAGCCAAGGGTGTCCTGACCTATCTGGTGAATCAGATCAGCAACAGCGCCGGCGGCATCACGCCGTATTCCATGGCCACGGCGGCGGTGCCGGGCATGGGTGGATTGCCGGCGGATTGGCCGGAGGGGTCGGTGGTGATCACCCAATGGCTGGCAGACGACCTCCAGGTGAAGGTGGGCGATTCCCTGACGGTGAAATATTTCCGGGTGACCCGGGCGCGGCAGTTGGAGGAAGCGGAGGCCAGCTTCCCGGTGCATGCGGTGCTGCCGATGGATCATGCGGCGGTGCGGCGCGAGTGGACGCCTGACTTTCCGGGAGTGACGGAATCGGAAAACTGCCGCGACTGGAAACCGGGCATCCCGATCGATCAAAGCCTGATCCGGGACAAGGATGACGCCTACTGGAAGGAACGGAAAGGAACGCCGAAGCTGTTCCTGACCTTGAATGATGGGCAGAAACTGTGGACCAACCGGTTTGGAAATCTGACCAGTCTGTGGGTGGCATCGGAGGCCCCGGTGGAGGAATTGGCTAAAACCCTGCAGGCAAAACTGACGCCATCGCAGGCGGGGCTGGTGACGGTGGGGGTGAAGGAAGCGGCGGGGAAAGCGGTGTCGGAGAGCATGGACTTCGGGGCGCTGTTTGTCAGCATGAGTGCGTTTCTGATCGGCACGGCCTTATTGTTGGCGGTGCTGTTGTTCCTGTTTGGGACCGGTCAGCGGGCCGGGCAGATTGGGCTGCTGCGGGCTTCCGGCTGGACGCCGGGGCAGGTGAAACGGCTTTTCCTGACGGAAGCGCTCTGGGTGGCAGTGCCGGCCGCGGCGCTGGGCACGGCCCTGGGGTTGCTCTACACCAAGTGGACCCTCGGCAAGCTGGAGCGCGACTGGGCGGATGCGGCCCTGGGGTTGAAATTCATCCTGACGGTCCGGCCGGTGACGTTGATCACGGCGTGGCTGGTGACTTTGCTATTGAGCCTGGGATCGGTCTGGTGGGCGACCCGGCGGCTGGGCCGGGCGAGGCCGGGCAAACTGCTGGCCGGAGGGAGTCTGGCGGCGGCGCTGGAATCGCCCGGGGCGTCAGGCGCGGCAGTGCGGCGGTGGCGGCTGCTGCCTTTGGGCACCATGACCCTCGGGGCGCTGGCCATGCTGTATCTGTCCCCGCGGGTGCCGCAGCATATTCAGCCCATGATGTTTTTTGGCGCGGCGGCGCTGCTGCTGGCTGATGGATTGCGGCTGTTGAATCGTTATCTGGTGCGCACCGGGGACCGCACGGATGGGGAGACGGTGCCGGGGATCTGGCAGTTGGGGGTGCGGAATACGGTGCGTCAGCGCGGCCGCAGCATGGCCATGGCGGCCTTGCTGGCGGCGGGGATTTTTATGGTGGTGGCGTTGAATGCGTTTCGTCAGGACGCGACCCTGTTGCCATCGGACCGGCAGTCGGGCACGGGCGGATTTTCCCTCATAGGCACCAGCACCCTGCCTGTGTATGAGGATCTGAATACCACCGGCGGCCGGGAAACCTGGGGATTGGAGGAGGAGGAAACCCATGCCGTGACCGTGATTCCTTTCCGGGCGCGGGATGGTGAGGAAGCGTCGTGTTTGAATCTGAACCGGGCACAGACCCCGCGGGTGCTGGGCGTGGAAGCGCGGCTGCTGGCGGAGCGGAATGCCTTCCCGGTCGCCGGGCTGGCCTCCGGGGTGCAATTGGCGAAAGAGGCCTCGCCCTGGACCCTGCTGAACCAGAAGCCGACCGATGGCACGGTGCCGGCGATCATGGATCAATATTCGGCGATGTTTGCCCTGGGGAAAAAAGCGGGCGATGAAGTGATTGTGCCGGACGGGCAGGGGCATCTGGTGCGGCTGCGGCTGGTGGCGCTGCTGGCGGGCACGGTGCTGCAGGGCAATGTGGTGATCGGCGATGCGGCCTTTGTGAAACTTTATCCTGACACCGGAGGCTACAAATATTTCCTCGTGGATGCGGAGCCGGAGCAGGCGGTGGTTTGGCAGGCGGCGGCGGTGCGGCAGCTCGCCAGCCGGGGTCTCGCCCTCCAGCCCACTGCGCAGAAGCTGGCGCAGTACCAGTCGGTGCAGAACACTTACCTGACGATTTTTTCCACCCTCGGGGGACTGGCGCTGGTGCTGTCCACCCTGGGCCTCGGCGTGCTGGTGGCGCGGCATGTGCTGGAGCGGAAGGCGGAGTTTGCGGTGCTGCAGGCGGTCGGTTTCCGGCGGAGGCAATTGCAGACCATGGTGCTCGCGGAACATTGGTTTATCTTCCTTGCGGCCATTGTGCTGGGCACCGGCACGGCCCTGATTGCGGTGTGGCCCAATCTGAAGCTGGCCGGCGCCGGGGGCATCCCGCTGGGGCTGTTGTCGCTGCTCCTGATCAGCCTGACCGTGGCGGGACTGCTTTTCTGTTATCTGGCCGCCCGGCTTGCGCTGGGGCAGCGTCTCACCGATTCCCTCCGTCATGAATAACCCCGTCATCATTTCTTTCCTGCTGGCCGGTCTGGCCGTCCTGTCCCCTGCCCAGGACCCGGCCGCTGCTCCAGCTCCGTTGAAGTTGGACTTCCAAGCCCTCACGCCCGGACCGCTGCCGGACGACCTCGTCCTCACCGAAGCCGAGGCCCGTTTTACGATTGTAGCAGAAGGAGAGAATAAAATGCTGGAGATGGCCGCCACTCCTATCGTGGATGGCGGGGTGCTGCTAGGCACCTCCATCAAGGGCGGGGCCACCGTTTCCGCCCGCATCAAGGCCACCGGCAAACGCCGTAGTCATCCGCGGTTCGGGGTGGGCCTGCATGGGGTGGGTGGTTTCCGCTGTCTGGTGGTCCCCGCGCGCAAGGAACTGCAGATCGTGCGCAATGACGAGGTGGTGGCCCAAGTGCCCTGGACTTGGCCGTCCGGCACCTGGACGACCGTGGAATTCAGCGTCCTCGCCACCGCTGGTGGGGGCTCCACCCTCGAAGCCCGCGCCTGGACCGAAGGCCAGCCGCGTCCGGAAACCCCTCAACTCACCCACTCCCTCACCACTCCTCCCGGCACCGGCAAAGCCTCCCTCTGGGCCGCCCCTTACGCCGAACTGCCGATCGCTTTTGATGACGTGGTGGTGACGCCCAATCCCTAGCGTTTGTTTCTGGGATTCACTGTGCCTTGATGGATACGCCGGGGGCAGGGAGGCAGGTTTTTCCAGCATCCGCGAATGCGTGTAACGAACCGCTGCGCAGGAACCGCCTTGGTTCATAGTGCTGCGTGGTTTCCCTCCCATGGGCCCGCCACTGACAACCCAAGCAACCCGAACCAAACGTATGAAATCAATCCTCCTCACGCTCCTTGCGGTGCCTTTCCTGGCCGTCGCGGTGCAGGCCGAAGACGCCAAACCACCGAAGCCCGACAAACCGAAGATGGACCCGGCTGCGGCCTTCAAGAAAATGGACAAGGACGCCAACAACGAAGTGAGCCTTGAAGAGTTCAAGGCCACCCCCCGTTGGCAGAAAGAGCCGGAGAAAGCCGAAGGTGCCTTCAAAAAGCGGGACAAGGATGCCAATGGCAAACTGACCCTTGAGGAATTCTCCGCCAAGCCGGAGAAACCCAACAAACCCAACAAGCCTGCCAAAGAAGGCGAGCCCAAAAAGCCCTGATCGCGGTCTGACCCCTTCGAGGGGTTATCAATTCCCCGCCGTCCTCCCTGACCGGAGGGCGGCGTTTTGTTTTCAGTCCTCGACCGGTCCGGACCGGGAGGCGGGTTGATAGTGATGCTGGACCTGGCGTTCCCAGATGTAGCGGCGGAAGAGGACTTTGACCGAGGCGGTGAGGGGCACCGCGAGCAGGGCCCCCAGCAGGCCGCCGATCAGGAGGGACCAGAAGAGCACCGAGAAAATAACCGTGAGGGGATGGAGGCCGGTGGCGTCGCCGATGATGCGGGGGGCTGTGACGAGGGAATTGATCTGCTGCACGACCACAAAAAGCACCGTGACCAGGACAGGGTAGACCCAGAGGTCCTGCATGCCGACAAAGGTGTTGACCAGTTGGCCGGCGGCATCGGTGCGGCCGAAGTGGGCGATGGCGATGAGGACGGCGCCGAGCCAGCAGAGGAAATTCCCCACGTAGGGAATCAGGCCGAGGATGGCGACGAAGACCCCGATCAGCATGGCGTAGGGCAGGCCGATGATGGTGAGGGCAAGGCCAACCAGCAGGCCATCGATCATGCTGACGAGCATCTGGCCGCGGAAAAAGGCGATGAGGTAGCTGTTGATCTCGCCCAGCACACTGACGACTTCGGCTTTGAACTTGGAGGCCCGCAGGGGGACGTAATTGCTCCAGTTCTGTTTGATGGAATCGCTCTCCTTCAGAAAGTAATACAGGTAGACCGGCACGAGGATGAACCCGACCAGATACCCGAAGATGCCGAGGAAACCCTGCACGCCGCTGCTGATGTAGGCGACGGCGCGGGACGAAATGGCTTCACTGTGTTCCGCCAGCCATTGGGTGGCCCGGGCCCCGCTCTGCTGGGGATTGATCGGGCTGTCAGGGTCCGTGAGAATAGTTTCGTCCGGCAGGGTGGGCGGCAGGACCAGCGGTCCGGGGGGAACGGCTGAAGAGGTGACTTCCGGAGCAGGAACCGTGGCCAATTCCGGGGCGGGGACAGGGGCAGGGGAGACTGCGGGCGGTGCGGCAGGTGGCGGGGTGGCTGGCGCTTTTTTGAAGTGGGTGATTTTGTCAGTGAGTTTGTCGACTGCTTCCAGGATCTTGCCGGTGAAATTGCCGATGCTCTGCACCCATTGGTCGGACCGGGCGGCGATGAGCCGGCCGCCTTTGCTGACGGTGGGGACCGCGACCGAGAGGAAGAGGAGCAGGATCAGGAGATGAAACATGATCCAGACCCACATCATGGCCCGGAAGCGGGGGGTGCCGCGTTTGACGAGGCGGTCGACCAGCGGCTGCAGCAGATAAGCGAGAATGCCGGCGAAGGCGACCGGCACCAGCACGGGCTGGAGAAACTGAAGCACGCGGGCGACCACGCTGACCGTGTAGACGGACATGGCGCCCGTGCCGAGGAGGGCGGCGCCGGTGATGGCGGTCCACAAGGTCTTGCGCTGAAAGGGCGAGGGATACTCGCGCTTGGGAGGAGTGGCGTCAGGGCGGCCGGGTTTCACGTGCGCAGGCTAGGGAGGGAATGACCAATTGCCAATGACAAATGAAAAAAGAGGACCGGGCGGCTGGCCCCTCACGGCACCCGGAAGATTTTCCCGGTGAAGGGACATTTCACTTTGGCTCCGGCGGGGATGTCATTGACGTCGACCATGCCCTGATCCTCGGCGTAGGGACTGCGAACATAACCTTTGCGTCCCATGACCGGAATGCCGAAGGGGAGTTGGGCCAGCGGCACGGGGGCGGCGGCAGCCGGAGGGGCGGGAGGCGTTTCAGCGGGATCGGAAGGCGCCGCGTCGGGGGCGGTTTCCGGTGGGGTTTCAGTGGAATCTACTTTTTCGGCTGTCCCGTTGGCTGCGGCGGTTGCGGCGGTTCCGGCGGCGACGGCCGTTTTGGAAGCCTCAGCCGCCGGCTTGGATTTCGTGGAAGTGGCCGCCGTCGACTTTTTCTTTTTGGCGGGCGCGGGTTTGGTGGTTTTCGCGGCGGCGGGCTTGGTCTTGGATTTGGCGGCGGGGGCAGGCGCTGGTGCAGCCGGGGCCGGGGCGGGTTTGGCCTCGGATTTTTTGAAGGGATTCAGCGCATTTCCGGCCTTTTTCAGACTGGAGCCGATGGATTTGAGGGGATTGGCCGCAGCCAGCGGAGCGCTCAGCGTGAAGCAGAGCAGGCCGACCGTGCAGCAGGCGAGGGTGAGGGGGGATTTCATGAGACAACTAGGGGAGGTCAAGGCGGGCGTTCCGGCCCTTGGAGGGCAGGAAGCGGGATACATCTCTATAAGCGGCCTTCCGCAGATTTCATTCCAAACCTTTGCCCCGGACCGGCCAAATCAGGGATTGGGCCGCGGGTCGCGCCGCTGTTGTTGCCGCCGGGGATCCTGATGGCGGGGATAAACGGAGGGATCATTGCCGGGAGGGGCGTTGCGGGAATTACCGCGGGCAGGCGCCTGGCCTTGGGAGCGGCGCTGCGGCGGGCGTTGCTGGTTTTGGCCGCGTCCGGGCGGCGGGCCGGGCAGACGGGGTGGGGCGGGGGCACTGAGGTCGAAGTTTTCGGCTTTTTTCCGGAGAATGCCGCGGCCGATGAAGCGCTCCAGATCACGCAGGGCTCCAGTGTCTTCGGAACTGACAAAGCTGATGGCATCGCCAATGGCCTGGGCCCGGCCAGTGCGGCCGATGCGGTGGACATAGTCCTCGGCGTGGGGCGGGAAGTCGTAGTTCACCACATGGGAGATGCCATCGACGTCGATGCCGCGGGCGGCGATGTCGGTGGCGACCAACACGCGCACGTCACCGCTGCGGAAGTCCTTGAGGGCCTTCAGACGCTGGTTTTGCGAACGGTTGGAGTGCAGGGTGCCACAGGAGATATTTTGCGATTCCAAGCGGCGTGCGATGCGGTCGGCCCCGTGTTTGGTGCGGGTGAAAACGAGCACACTGTTCATGCTGGGATCTTCCAGCAGATGCGTCAGGAGGACGGGCTTGAGGTGAGCGGGGACTTCATACACCCACTGGGCCACGGTCTCGGCGGGATTCGACCGGCGGCCGATCTGGACGATTTTGGGCGAGTGCTGGAACTCGGTGGTGAGGGTCTCGATTTCCTTGGACAGGGTGGCGGAGAAAAGGAGCGTCTGGCGCTGTTTCGGGAGGCCGCGGATGATGCGGCGGATGGAAGGCAGGAAGCCCATGTCCAGCATGCGGTCGGCTTCGTCGAGAATCAGGGTTTCGATGCCATTGAAGTCGCCGTGGCCTTGGCCCAGCAGATCCATGAGGCGGCCGGGGCAGGCAATGATGAGGTCGGTGCCGGCGCGCAGGGCATTGATCTGGGGGCGTTCGCCCACGCCGCCGAAGACGGTGGCCATGGTCAGCGGCAGGTGTTTGGCATAAGCGCGGACATTTTCCTCGATCTGCACCGCGAGTTCGCGGGTGGGAGCCAGCACCAGGGCGCGGGTGCGGCGTTTGGCATTGGGCGCGGGGGTGGCGGCGGCCATGCGGGTGAGCAGCGGGAGAGTGAAGGCGGCGGTCTTGCCGGTGCCGGTCTGGGCAATGCCGATCACGTCCTGACCGGTCAAAATAGCGGGAATGGCGGCGGCTTGAATCGGAGTGGGCTCCGTGTAGCCGGCTTCCTGCACGGCTTGAATGATGCGGGGATCGAGTCCCAGGACGGTAAAAGGCATAGTTTGTCAGTTTAACAGGCTTTCTCCGGTCTGCACCGGGAAAGGCGAAATCTTTTCAGGCAAGGGCGCGCCATGGTCTCCACCGGGGAGCCGCAGTTGAAAGGCTGGGATAGCCGGACGGGTGGGGTTGGAGGCGGGACCGGCCGGCGGACCAAGCCCGGCGGGTCCGGGTAAAATCCCGCCCTCCGCCAATTCCTTACAAACTGTTACGGTAATCGATTTGCCGTTTTTCATGGGATCCGTCTATGGTGCCAATATCCAATTCAAAACGAATCTCATGAACCGTTCCTGCTGCTCCATCCTCTCCGCTCCGGTGCGGTGTTGCCCAGGCTGGCCCTTGCTTTTCCCGCTTCCGGCCCGCCCCTGAATAGTTGCTAGTCCAGCGTTCCCCACTTCGTGGAAAATCCCGATCCTCATCCGCGATGCTGCCCTGAAGCCAGCCCTTTTCTAGCTTTATCCGGTGCTTCATCCGGCCTTTTCCTCCAACCCATTTGTCTGACGCGCGGTTTCCTGCTGGAGACCGTCCCACCGCCAGGACGCCTCAAAAACAAAAGAACACACCATCATGAAAAAACGCATCCTGAACCGCCCGCACCAGGGCAGCGCCGCCCTCACCCTGGCACTGCTCATGGCGCTGGCAGCCCTCAATACCGCCCCGGCGGCCTATTGGAACCGCAGCCGCAACCACCGCGGAGGCAATGGCGACAGCGGAGGAAACTCCTCCTCCAGCAGCGGCAACTCCAGCTCCCATAGCCGGGGGCGGGACCTCGATGCCGATGGCATCCCCAACATCACGGATCCGGACGTCGACAACGATGGTCTTCCCAACGGACAGGATCCAAACGTCGATGGCGGCATCGCCACCTCGGGTAAATTCCAGGGAAAATACATCGGGGACCGGCTCCCCAATGATCACCCGGCGGAAAAAGATATCGATGATGACGGCTTGTCGGACGAGAGCGCGGCCGAACTTGATATGGATGGCGATGGCAAGGCCGATGACAGTGCCGACGAACTGGATATCGATGGGGATGGGCGGGCCGATGACGCCGCCGATGAACTGGATATCGATGGCGATGGCAAAGCGGATGATGCCCCCCACGAGTTTGATATCGACGGCGATGGTCTGTCCAACCCCGGGGATCCCGACATTGACGGCGATGGTCTGTTGAATTCAGCGGACGAGGATGACGATGGCGATGGGGTGGCGGATGCGGTGGATGCCTCTCCGTCGGGGTCCGCCCCGCTGGTCCCGCCCGGCCCTGTCAATCCTCCCGCCGCCGGCCCGGTGGGTGATGGCAATGCTCCGGCAGCCCTGACCGGTTTGGTTTATGTTGTCCGGCAGAATAACGGTGCGGTGGAGGCCAACCTGAACTTTGGCAGCGCGGCTGCCGGAGCTGAAACCGACCCGGAGGGCGATAACGACCAATTCTCCTATACCTACACTCCGACCGGCACCACGGCCTCCTTGCGCCTGCAATTCAAGACGGACAAATGGGATGAATACGATCTCAACTATGCCACGGGAGGGTATGTCCGCCGGGAATTCGACAAGAATGTTCTGAAGGATACCGACACCGGCCGCTTCAATCTCGAAGGAGCCACCCCCCCACAACCACCCACCGGCGGCGGCACCGGCGGCCAGGTCGGCGACGGCACTGCTCCAGCCGCGATTGCCGGGGTCACCTGGGTGGTCAAGGAATTGAACGGACACCCAGAGGCAAACCTGCTGTTCACGACGGCCACCGAGGGTTCGGAAAACGATCCTGACGGCGACATCGACCCCTTCACCTATGTTTATGAAGCCAATGGCGCGACCGCCACGCTGCGCCTGAACTTCAAGCCCGGAAAGTGGGACGAGTATGATCTGAACTTCGCCACCGGTCTCTATACCCGCCGGGAGTTCAAAAATAACGCCCTGAACGATACCGACACCGGCCGCTTCGCTCCGGCTGTGCTCTGACCCCTTGCCCCTGACTGGCCGGAGCCTCCCGGGGCTCCGGCCACTCCCCCTTTCCGTTCCCTGACGATTCCATGAAAATCTCCCTGAAACACTGTCTTGGGCCTGCGGCGACCCTGGTGGCCTTTGCCGCTGGTTTCAGCCTTGGCAAACCGGAGAGCCCCGGCATGCCGGCCCCGGCCATGGAATCGGCCCCTTCAACCGGCGCTTCGCCGGGACCACATCCGCCCGTGGCCCAGCCGGCCCCGGCGGAACGACTTTCCGATACCCTGGCGATGCTGGATACGGCGCGGAGAAACCGATGCCTGCGGGATTTGGCAGCAGAAGTTTCCGCCTCCGACCCGGCCGGCGCCTGGGCCCTCCAGGCGCAAATCGCGGGCACCGCCGACCGCACGGAGTTTTGTCAGGAAACCCTGACGGACTGGTCCGCCAGGGATCCCGCAGCGGCCCTGCATGCCGCGGCCGCGCTGTCCACTGGCAGTTTGCGCACCGCCTGCCTGTCCACCGCATTGCAGGGTCTGGCGCGGCAGGACCCCATGGCGGCGCTTGACTACGCAGCCAATCAACTCACCGGCAGCCCACGGGAAAGCGCCCTGACTGCCATCGTGGGCAGTTGGGCCGGGCAGAACCCTCCCGCCGCCGCCGATTGGGCCCGGCAACACTTGTCCAATCCCGGCGCTTCCAGCACCCTGCGTGCGGCGGTGGCTACGTGGGCGGACTCCAACCCGGCGGCAGCCAGCCAGTGGGTGGCGGGTCTGCCGCCGGGGGACTCCACCACCATCGCGGTGTCCGCTCTCGTGGAAACCTGGGCCGAACAGACGCCTGCCGAAGCGGCCGCATGGCTATCCCGTCAGGGCGTCAGTCCTCTCACGGATGCCCCCTCGGAGGCCCTCGCCATCCAATGGGCTGCCAGCGATCCCCTAGCCGCTGCGGAGTGGGCCATCAGTCTTCCCCGTACCATGACAGCACGTGCTGCGGCTGCCCACGCGGTGGGGGAATGGGCCGCAGCGGCCCCGGAGGAAGCCGTCGCATGGCTCTCTTCCAAAGCCCTGGAAATTCCCCGCCTGGCCCCGGCGCTATACCAGTCCCTCGCGGCGGGCTGGGCCGGTCAGGATGCCCCGGCTTCTGCCGGGTGGGTGAATGGCCTGACGGATTCAGCGCTGCAGGGTCAATCCGCCCAGAGTGTTTTTAACATATGGGCTTCCTCAGACACCGATGGCCTCACGGCATGGATTGACCAGCATCCGGTCTCCCCCATTGCGGACCACGCCCGCGAGCAACTGGCTTTGAGCCGGTCGGATACGGCTCCGGCCGATGCCCTTTCGGTAGCCCTGCAACTGGCCGAACCGCAGGCGGCCACCGGCCTTGCCAGGCGGATTTTCCAGGATTGGCAGGCCCGGGATCTCTCCGCCGCCGGCCAATGGGCGGTGGCCAATCCGGCGGTGGCCCGGTCCTTCCAACCCTGATCTTGAAATACCGGACCGGGTCATCCATGAAAATCCTGACATTGCTCCTTTTGGGCACCCTGCCGGCCCTGGCCGTGCCGGTGAATGACACGTTCGCCAACCGCATTTCCCTTGGGGGCAGCACGGTGGCGGAGGCCTCCGGGGACAATACCGGTGCCACCCTGCAAACCAATGAGAACGATCTGGATTCCATTGGCGGTGCCTCCGTCTGGTGGAAGTGGACGGCTCCGGAAACGGCCTGGGTGAGTGTGGATACCAAGGGAAGTGCCATCGATACATTGCTGGCGGTGCTGGCTGATGGCCCGGCCCTGAGGGATACCTATGTGGTAGGATACAATGATGAAACCGGCGACCCTGCCGGGAACGATGGCAGCAGCCGGGTGATTTTCGCTGCGGTGGCCGGCACCGAATACCACGTCGCCGTCCATGGGTTTCTCGGGGTTCAGGGGCCGGTCCAGCTCCACCTGCAATCCGGGATCATCCCTCCCCTCAGGATCACCTCCCTCACTTTCGCACCCGGCAGCGTCGATGTCACCACCGCCAGCCAGACCATCATGGCCGACATCGGCATCGCCAGCGACGCCGGTTTTGCCGAAGGTGCCCTCGTGCTGCACCGGGCTGGTTTCAGCGGCATCACGGAAATCCCTCTCCTGCCTGCCCATCTTCTCTCTGGCACCGACCATGCGGGAACCTATCGGGTCCTGGTGCCGGTGGGCCGCTATTCAGCTCCGGGCACCTGGCTGGTGGAAGTGGCGGTGACGGATGCGGTCCGGCGGGAAGCGGTCTTTGGCCGGGGGGTCTCTGCGGCGTTTGAATACGATCACGTGCTGCCCGACGGCTTGACCGGTCTGCTTCCCGTGGCCAACACCGGAGCCGTCGACGGGGTGGAACCGGTCCTCGTTTCATTTGCCATCACCCCGGGTGCGGTCGATACCACGACCAGTCCGGCATCGATGAGTTGCCAGTTCCGGGTGACGGATGCCTTGTCGGGATTTGGTTCGGCGACCTTGACACTGTACACTCCTTCCGGAACCGCGTTAACGGCGATCCCCGTCACCGCGGCCCACCGGACCCTAGGGACGGCGCTGGATGGCACCTACCAACTACCCATGAGCCTGCCCGCCAAAATGCCCGGAGGGATCTGGACGGCCTCCCTGCTGATCCGCGATGCCACCGGCAACCCGGCACTCTATGATGGATCGGGCAATGGCGCGGATTTCCCGTCGGGCCCGGCCAGCGGCGGGTTTACGGTAACAGGAGCTCCTCACGGGTATTGGGCTTGGATGTATCCCCTCACCACCACGACTGCAGGGGCCCAGCCCAATGATGATCTGGACCATGATGGCATTCCCAATCTCCTGGAATATGCCTTTGGCATGACGGTGGACGAGCCTGACAGCAGTGCCTCCGGCGGGGCCTCCGGCCTGCCCGTGTTCGAAAAAACGTCCACCGGTTTTTCCCTCACTTATTTCCGCCGCCCCGCCGCCGCCCTGACGGGTCTCAGCTATACCCCGCAATTTGCCGGTGATGTGGGAAGTTGGCAGAATGCCGGGGGCGGCCTGGTCACCCTGTTGAACAGTGAATTTGAAAAGGTCACCGTCGCCGACCCGTCCCCTGGCACCAGAAGATTTGGAAGGATCGGCGTCCGCCTCGCGGAGTGATTTCCGGCCATGCCGGCACGACAAAGCCCCGGCCTGTCCACGGATCCATGGTGCCAGAAATCCAATCCCCGGATTGGTCGGCGCGGAGGAGGCCTGGGGTGATGCCTTTGGACATTCCGCGGGGCCGCCGGGATGCTGGGCCAATCAGCGGCATTCCCCGCTTTTTGCGGAAGGGTGCGCTGCGGGTGGGATGGCACTTGCGGGGCCGTTCAAGTCCGCTATGGACTGCCATGGTTTCCAATGCCGATGCCCTGATCGCCGCCGCTGATACCCTGCGCACGGCGCTGCAGCCACTGCAGTTTTCGCTGCCGGTGACGCATGTCTACAACCCGCTGGACTATGCCTGGGCGCCCCACACCGCCTACCTGCGGAAGTTCGGCACCGGCAAAAAGAAGGGCATTTTTCTGGGAATGAATCCGGGACCTTTCGGGATGGCGCAGACCGGAGTGCCTTTTGGCGAAGTGGCGGCGGTGCGCGATTGGATGGGCATCGAGGCGCCGGTGCAATCCGCTCCGGGCGAGCATCCCAAGCGCCGCATCGAGGGTTTTGCCTGCCCGCGCAGCGAGGTCAGCGGGCGGCGCCTATGGGGATGGGCGGCCGCGGAATTCGGCACCGCCGGGCAGTTCTTCAACGATTATTTTGTGGTGAACTACTGTCCCCTCATTTTCCTTGAGGAGACGGGCCGGAACCGCACTCCTGACAAAATCCCCGCTTCCGAGATGGCGGTGGTGGAAGCGGCCTGTGATAAACACCTGAAGCGGGTGATCGAGGTGCTGGACCCCGCCTGGTTGATCGGCGTGGGCGGCTTTGCGGAAGCACGGTTGAAGGAAGTGGCGGGCGACCGGCCTGCCACCAGGATCATCCGCATCCTGCACCCCAGTCCCGCCAGTCCCGCCGCCAACCGCGATTGGGCCGGTGCCGTGAATCAAACGATGCGGGCCGCCGGATTACTTTGACGCCTCCCGGCTTTTGCCCTTGGAATGCCCCTGACTCTTTTCTCCATGAATTCACTTCCGATTGGCATCTTTGATTCCGGCGTGGGCGGCCTCACCGTCATGCGCGAACTGCGCCGCCTGCTGCCCGCCGAGCACCTCATTTATCTGGGGGACACGGCCCGGGTGCCGTATGGCAATAAATCGCACGCCACCGTCAGCCGTTACGCGCAGGAGGACGTCCAGTTTCTGGTCGGGCAGGGGGTCAAAATGATCGTGATTGCCTGCAACACCGCCTCGGCCATCGCGGCGCCGGGCCTGCGGGAACACTTTCCCGGGGTGCCGATTCTGGGCATGATCGGGCCTGGGTCCCGTGCCGCCATGCAAGCGACCAGGAATGGCCGCATCGGCGTGATCGCGACCGCGGCCACCATCGGCAGCGGGGCGTATGAGACGCGCATCCGGGAAACATTTGCCGCCGTGGGCCAGGCACCGGAGCACATCATTTCGCAGGCCTGCCCGCTGTTTGTGCCCTTGGTGGAGGAAGGCGAAACCGATACCGCCATCACCAGGTTGGTGGCGGAAAAATACCTCGCAGGGCTTCGGGGGGCCGGGATCGATGCCTTGGTTCTCGGTTGCACCCACTATCCATTATTGAAATCAGTGATTGCCTCCGTGATGGGGCCATCGGTCACCCTCGTGGACAGCGCCGAAGCCGCTGCGGCAGAGACCGCGGCTCTCCTGGCGGAACGGGGGCTGTTGCGGCCCGTTTCAGCCGGGCGGGGCGGGGAAAAGTTTTACGTCACCGATGCGGCAGCGCGTTTCCACGGCATCGCCGAGAGCTTTCTCGGGCATCCGGTGGATCATTTGGAGCTGGCGGAATTGGGTTCCCCGGTGGAAGCGGACCGCGCGGGCCTGGTGCCGGGATGAAATCGCCGGAGGCGCTGGTTTTTACACGGCCCTCACCAGATCTTCGGAAATGCCCCGCAGGGTGTAGAGCCGGAGGATGGTTTCCTCGATCAGGTTATTCGGACAGGAGGCTCCGGCGGTGATGCCGATGGTGACCGGACCATCCCCGACCAGCTTGGCAGGGTAGCCGGGCTGTTCCCGTTTCGCGTGCAGATCAAAGTGGATGATCTCTTCCAGGGATTTGAGACACGAGGAATCGCGGATGAAAAAAGTGGGCAGGTGCTGCTCGGCGATTTCCACGAGGTGGGTGGTGTTGGAGGAGTTATAACCTCCCACCACCAGGAGCAGATCCATGGGGTCCTTCAGCATTTCGTAAAGGGCATCCTGACGTTCCTGAGTGGCGCCGCAGATGGTGTCGAAAACGGAGAAGTTCTCCAAGGCGATGTCGGAGCCATCACGGTCGGTGATGGCTTGGCGCAGGCGGGACTGGAGTTCCTCGGTCTCGCTTTTCAGCATAGTGGTCTGGTTGGCCACGCCGATCCGTTTCAGATGCAGATCGGGATCAAAATCAATGCTGTAGGCGCCGGCGAAGTGTTGGAGGAATTCGTATTTGTTCCCGCCATGGCGGATGTAATCGCAGACCAGGTCGGCATCGGCGAGGGTGAGAATGATCAGATAGTTCCCCATGCCATCATCACCCAGCGCCCGGGAGGCGGTGGCGCGGGTTTCCTCATGCGCTGATTTCCCGTGGATGATGGAGGTAAGGCCGCGCCGGGCATATTCCCGGACCCGGCGCCAGACACTCATGACATCGCCACAGGTGGTATCCACGGTGCCGCAGCCCCGGGCGGTGAGGCGCTGCATGACTTCGGTGGTGGCTCCGAAGGCGGGGATGATCACGATGTCGTCGGGCTGCAGACCGGCAAATTCAGCTTCGGTCGGCGGATTGTGCAGCATGAGAATATTCATGTCGCTCAGCTGCCGGTTCACCTCGGGATTGTGAATGATTTCGCCAAGCAGATAGAGCCGGCGGTCCCCGAAAACCTTGCGGGAGGCATACGCGAGGTCAATGGCCCGCTCCACTCCATAACAAAAGCCGAACTGCCGCGCCAGCCGGATGGTGGTGTTCCCCACGGTGAGCACCCCGCCGGCTTGACGGAGCCGTTCGACGATGGTGGAACGGTAATGGCTCTCCACTTCCGCCTGCACGCGCGCCATCACCTCCGGGGTGCGCACGTTGACCTTGCGGGGCTTGGCGGGGACGGGGACAGCGGACATGGGGAGTGGACAGTCGATGGATGGTCAGGCGGGGGCTGCAGGAGACGGGTCGGAATGGAGGGGGCTGCCCGATGGCTTCGCCCTCTCCGTGGAATAACGTTTCCCGTTCCTCTTCAGTCCACAAACATTTTCCCATGATACTGGGAGTCCTGGAAGAACTTGGCGCTCAGCAAATAAGACTTCGGGGGATTGGGCAGCGGGCCGTCGTCGAGGACGGGAAGCGTTTTGCCGACCGTGGCATCCTCGGGGTGGGAATGCTGGATGGAAAGAGGAGTGCCGGTGCGGGTCATGGCGAAAATCTTGGCAGCGGACTTCATGGGCAGGCGGATACAGCCGTGGGTGCAGGGGTAGGGTTTCACAAAACCCCAGTGCATCCCGTAGGCGGGCTTCCACTCCATCCAGTAAGGCATGGGATAACCGGCATCCGGCTGGCTGATCCGGCGCTTGGTGGCGTTTTTGTAGGTGATGCGGTAGTTGCCTTGGCCGGTGGTGCCGCCTGTGCCCACGGAACAAGGGGTGGCAAGCAGGACCCGGCCATTTTCGACCACGTAGACGCGTTGGGCTCCGGTGGAGACTTTCACCTGCACGGCGGCGGGGTTGTTCGGACGCAGCGCGGGAGGGTCGAATTTATCAGAGGTGCCGTTCCGGGCGGTGGTCGTGGCCGTGGTGCCACAGCTGGTGAGATTGACACAACCGGCAGCCAGGGCCATGGCGATGGCGAGGCGGGGGAAAAGGGAGGAGATTTTCATACCAAACCGCCGTAACACAGCCCCGCGCCGGTGGCAAGGCCGGGGAACTCCTGCTTTGATCCGGCCCGCTGAACGGGGAAAGGCGGGGCCATCAGGCTCTCACATCGCCCGCCACTCGTGGCGGGGATAACGGCGCTCCATTTCCTTTTTGATGGCCGGGTAGTGGTTTTTCCAGAAGCCCGCGAGGTCCCGCGTGACTTGGATCGGCCGGTGGTTCGGGGCGAGAATGCTGAGGACCAGCGGGACGCGGCCCCCTGCAATTTTCGGCGTATCGCGCTGCGAATAAAGCTGCTGGATGAAGACCGCCACGCTGGGTTCCTCAGGGCGGGTGTAGTCAATTTTGGCCATTTTTCCTCCATCGGTGGCAATGCGTTCCGGCGCATGGCGGTCGAGGGCATGGGCCTTGGCATGGCCCAGCCAATCGTGCAGGGCGGGCAGGGGAGGGAGGTCTTTGATTTCCTTGTAGGTGCGGCACCCGTCGAAGAGGCTTTCGAGGACCAAGCGGTGATCCTCCGGGGTGAATTCCGGAAGTTCCAGATCCGGCATCGCTTTCCGGAGAAAATCAAGCCGCGCCAGCCACTGGCGGGTGGCATCGTTCCACTCGTTCAGGGTGAGATTGCCGCGCAGAACTTCGTCGGCCAGAATCGCGGCGGCAGCATGGGGCTCCGCCTCGCCGCTCTGGCGGTCGCGCAGGATGAGATCGCGGAAACGGACGCGTTCGCGCTGGCTGACGCGGCGCTGCTGCGGATCGAAGAAGGGGGCGCGTTCCAGGTGGAAGTCGTCCGGGAAAAGATCGCCCAGCCAGTCTTCCGTGATTTCAGTCAGGAGGTTCAAATTCACCGTCAGGTCCTTGCCCTGGACTTCGGCGATTTCCGCCGCCACCAGCAGTTCCGTGCCACGCACGATGCTTTCTTTGGAGGTGCTGCCGCGCCGCCCGCCGACCACATCGCAGGCGCTGCCCCCGCTGCTGGTCCGCTTGGCGACTTGGTCGGAATATCCTGTCAGGATCGACTTGGCGAGGGCTTCATGATCCGGCAGTTCCAACGGCGCATCCCGCCGCGCTCCGGCCAGACCGGTCAATTGCTGGGCGAGCTTGCCGGCTTCCGCGGCGGCCCTGCCATTCAGGCCCATCTGGCCGCAGGCATCCGGATGGAAATTCCGTCCGGCGGCGGCCTGCCAGCCCCGCAGGAGCGGCAGGAAATCACTGGGATCATCCGGGGTTCCGAATTTCCGCTGCGGATCGCCCGTGCCCCTCACAAAAAGCGGGCGGCCCTGCTGCAGGGCCACCACCAGCGCCATCGCCGGGATGCAGCCCTGTTCTGCGGCAGCTTCCATGACCCGGGCCTGGCGCGGGTGCAGCGGGTAACGCGTCAGCCGGCGGCCTTCCCCGGTCAGGGTTCCATCCGGGCGCAGCGCCCCGAGCTGCTCCAGCAGGGTGATGGCCCGGGCCAGCGAACGGTCCTCAGGGGCCTCAAACCAGCGGAAGGCGCTCAGGTCGTCCACGCCGGCCGCCTTCAGCGTGAGGACCACTTCCGCAAGATCCAGCCGCAGCACTTCCGGGACCTCGGCGGCGGGGCGGCGGCCGTGATCGTTTTCGCTCCAGAGGCGCCAGCATTCTCCAGCGGCGGTGCGGCCCGCCCGGCCGGCGCGCTGGTCGGCGCTGGACCGCGCGATATTCTGAATGGTCAGGGTATTGATGCCCCGGTTGGAATCCCATGCGGCGAGGCGGGCGAGGCCGCTGTCCACCACGGTGCGCACCCCATCAATCGTCAGGGAAGTCTCCGCCACATTGGTGGCCACGATGAGGCGCCGCCGTCCGTTATCGCTCACCGCCGCATCCTGCTGGGCCGGCGTCAGTTCGCCGTGGAGCGGCATGATATCAAAACCACGCGCCCATTTTTCCCGGCCGAGGGCTTCCATGGTCTTGCGGATTTCAAAAGCTCCCGGCATGAAAATCAGGGCATGGCCTTCCGGTTGGCTGGCGAGGGCATCGCCGCAGACCCGCGCCGCATGGTCCCAGATTTCCCCGCGCACCGCCGCCCGCTGCGGCGCATAACGCATCGTCACCGGGAAGGTGCGTCCTGACGACACCAGATGTGTCGCCGGCTCCAGCCAGGCTTTCAGGGCTTCGGTCTGCAGGGTGGCGGACATCACCAGCAAGGCGAGGTCAGGCCGGGTGGTTTCCTGGACGCTGAGACAACGGGCGAGGGTGATATCCCCGTAAAGATGCCGTTCGTGAAACTCATCGAAAATCACCGCACTGATGCCGCGCAGGGCAGGGTCGTCCATCAGTTGGCGGAGGAGGATGCCCTCCGTGACAAAGCGGATGCGGGTCCGGTTGCTGACCACATTTTCAAACCGCACCTGATAACCAACTTCCTCCCCCAGCCGGCTGCCCATTTCCTCGGCCACGCGCCGCGCCAGCATGCGGGCGGCAATCCGCCGGGGCTGCAGGACCACCACTTCGCCGCCGCCCAGCAAGCCATGCCGCGCCAGCATCTGTGGCAGTTGGGTGGATTTCCCGGAACCGGTTGGAGCCTCGATGACAAACCGCCGGCGTTCGGTCTGCCCGCGCCATGCGTCCAGCAGGGCGGGTTCGATCTCATAAATAGGGAGCTGGGACGGGGAAGCCATGGAACCGTCAACCTTTCAGCCGCCCGGGGTGCGCGCAACAGGCAGGTGGACGGCAGCGGGCGGGCCCCCGAGTGGTCAAGAAAGGGGGCGGATTTAACCTTTAAAAAACCCCTTGCCGACTGGAGAGGGGCCGCTTATACGATACGCCCGCCCGCTGACCGGTATCCGATTCAGCAGGGCAGGTTTAGGCCCGATAGCTCAGTTGGTAGAGCAGTGGATTGAAGATCCTCGTGTCGGCGGTTCAAATCCGTCTCGGGCCACCTCTAAACCAAGGAGTTGTGAACTCTGGTGTAGCGATTTTTTGTAGAAATCACCTCATCCCCCGATGTGATTCGTCCGTTCCGGCACCGGCGCCCACCCGGTCCATGGCATAGAAGGTCACCGCAGAGATTGGAAAGCCGGATGCTGGCAGCCTCCTGCACGCTCCATGTCCAACTGGCCGACCTTGACTGGATCGGCACCGCCAAGGCTCCGACGGAATACGAATCCACCATTCCTACCACCACCGACCGCGCCCCCGCCCGACCTGAATAAAAAGTTCCGGGCCCGCATGGTCCCTCAAGAGAGGCTTTGCCGGGTCACATAGTGCGGCGATTCACTCAGCTGGGCTCCCCGCTATTGCTGTCTGCGCTGGGAAATACGCCCCTTCAGTATTATACCGCCTGATCCGGCCGGCAATACTATGCGCTCGCCGGCGCTCATTTTTGCTGACAGCAGAGTTTTTGCGGTAAGAGGATCAATGGCGTCGAATGCCACCTCTTCACGCGCCTCGATTTGGAGGCCGCCCTCACGGATGCCAATCGGCACGCACACGAAACGGTCCTCCTTGCGGCTGCCAATATTGCGCACGCAACCGTCCTGGCTCTCAGGCACTTCCGGCGTGTACCGGTTCGGCTGACCGCCAGCAAAGACGGTAAACGGTGCTTCGTTCTGCTTGCCGTCATTGCGGCGCCACCCCGGCAAATCGGGCGGAAGGACTTCGTGCAAATGCCGGAAGTCACGTATGGAAGGCGTCTCCTCAAACCGGCTCTTGCCCATCACCCCGGCCTTCGAATGAAAGACATACATCGGCAGCTTTGCGGACCAGGCGAAGGCCGCAGCCATCACGAGGCGGATGCCCGAGTTCTCCGTCGCGACCGTCGAGCCAGGACCGATCGGCTCATTGCTGCTCGCCGGTGGAAATCCGGGCCGGTCACCGGAGTCCCAGCAATCATAGACCGGCTTCCAGCCGTCGTCCGTCCTCAGGTCCCGGCTGAAGTGCCACGTCGCAATATCCGCCGCGCTGTTCGCATAAGTCTGGTCGAAATCGTCCGCGTGATTCGACGTCGTCGCGACGGGCACCGATGTGCGGTCCGCGAGATATTTGGTGAACTCACGCAGATCCCCCGCTCCTTCTTCACCCGGAAATCCGTTTTGCCACGCCTCATTGGCCACTTCGATCAGAATGACTTTCTGCTCGCGTCCGCGCACCACCTCCGTTAGCAGTCGGCGCATGTGCCCGATCCGGTCCTCCTTGCGCGGCATGAGCTGGGCATCGGCAAAGATCGTAATCTGCGCGCGCAAGCCGTAGCGGTCGTAACCGAGATCGATCATTTCTGTCAGTTGCTTCCAATAGTCCGGCCACGCTTCGACCCGCTTGTTCCCGCGGCTGGTGAATGTCACGGGCGCCACTTCCAAACCGTCCCAGGCTGCATTGTAGCCCACCATGGACAGCATGCGGTAATAATTGAATCCTTGGTCGGAGAGGAATCGGAGATCGCTTTCGAAACGCGCGCGGTCGTTGCGGCAGCGCCACAGCGCAGTGAAATATGAAACGCCGAGCCCGAGAAATGGCCCCTGATCATCCACCAGTGAATGATCCACGACTCGAACCGCCCCAACGCGCGCGCGACCACCGGTTGCCTTCGCCGCATCATCGGCAGCCAGCGGGGGAAAGGACGCGAACAGCGAGGCGACGACGATCAACAAGCACAGTGTTTTCATTCCGATGGTGTGCGAGGATGTTCCGGCCGAGCCGCGGGCGTCAAGGCGGGACTGAGCCGGGTCAAACTGCGGCCGCTCTCCCACGGTCCGGCTGCCCTGCCTTGGATTTGAGATGAAGCGCCAATCGAGTGGACCGCGGCAAAGAAACTGAGGCACCTTGAACCTTATAGTGACTGGCTTCCAAAAAGTGGATTCAGCCCGGAATGCTGCGCGGGGGGGCGGCCTGGTGGCGCCGCTGACAGAATCAGAACCGGCAAGGCGTTTCCTCAGAAAACCATCCGGTTTCTTCATTCACGCCCCTATGGAACAAGCCCCATTCATTCCACCCATGAGGGCTGAATTCAATCCGCTGATCCGGCCCTACCTGGTGCTTTATGTCGGATTCTTCCTGACGCTCACCGTCTTCCTCATCCCTTTAGCGGTGGTGTGGTTTTGCGGCGTCGGGCAGTGGTGGGCGCGTCATTATTTCCTCAAATTGGAATGTGTCATGGGGCCAACGGAACTTCGGTTCCGGAAAGGAATTATCTTTCAGGTGGAAAAGACAATTCCTATCGAAAATATTCAGGACGTCACCTTTATTGAAGGACCGCTGCTGAAGCATTTTCAGCTGAGTATCTTGAAGTTCGAGACGGCCGGTCAAAGTGCGGGGCAGGCCCATGACATGAGATTGATAGGGATCATCGATGCCCACTCCTTCAGAGCGCAACTTTTGCAGCGGCGCCACGCCTTGAAACACCGCGTGGTGCCGGACGCGGCCAGCAGCGGCCCCCCGGCTGACACTGAAACCCTCACCGTCCTGCGGGCCATCCTGAGCCGTCTGGATGATATTGCCGGTAAGCTGCATTGATGCCGTCAAGCATACCGGGAATCCTTGGAGCGGACCTTTTCCGCATGCAGCGCCTTCGCACAGCCTGCCGGATGCCGGCTCATTTGGAGGACTGGAAGCTAACGGACTATCACTCTGCCGGGAGCCAGCTGCGCAGTTGAGAGAGGGTCGGGAGGCCGGGCAGGACTGCAATCACGCCACCGGCTCCATCAGTAATTACCGAGGACGGCAGGCCGGGTTCATGGCCGAGGAGTTTTTCGAGATCAGCCCTGAAGATGGCCCGTTGCGCCGGGGGCAGGGTGGCGAGGAGCCGGTAGGATGGCTTTCGTTCCTCGACGTAGGTTTTCAAGGTGGCCTCATCGTCGGTGTCATCGATGGGCACGGCGATCAGTTCCATGGGCTCACCGGCCATTTCCTCTGCCAGGTGTTTCTGCACGGGCAGGTGTTTCATACAGGCGGCGCACCATGAGGCCATGCTGGTATAGACCCGGATTTTTGATCCGGGCTTGGCGCCAACGTCATTGACGGCGGTCGGGAAGGGCTTCCTCGCGGTGGGCAGGCTGGGACGGGCCGGCAGCTTTACCCGGTAGGGGCTGCGGACAAAGGCTTCTCCCCCCGGGGCCTCGGCAGGATTTTCATAGCAGGTCAACAGGGTGCCCTCGGGCACCATTTCTGTTTCGGTCGTTTTGCCGGAAGGCCAGCGCACACTCACCCGGGCCGCACTGGCGCGGGTACCAAGACCAATCATCATGGTCGCGGTGTGCTGGGCGGCAAAACCGTCGCCGCAACGATGCTCGCGGATGATGGTCATATCGCCGAGCGCGACGGTGACTTTGGCGCCATAACCATCGCGGCCGGTGAATGTTTTGGAAGGCGAGGAGCCACCATTCCCCCCGATGAGGCGCAGGGCGATCAATCCCCCGCCGGGCAGCGAGCCGGACGCCGGGATCTCATTGTGGTACAGATTGAAAAGAGGCTGGTTGGCATTGACGAGGGCAACATCCGGCAAGCCATCGCGGTCATAATCGATCACTGCGAATCCACGGCTGTCGGCAGGAGTGTCCAAGCCGGAGAGCGCCGAAATGTCGGTAAAGGCAGTCCCCTTCCGGTTGGAGAAAAAGTGGTTCCGCTCGCCTCCACTGAGGGAATGCACCACCAGCTTGTCCCCACGTTTTTCCACACCGGCCAGCCGGGTGTCAATTTCCGGAGTCAGCTGACCGCTGCCGCTGCGATTCCATTCGGAGGAAAAGCGAAAGCTCTGGCGGGAGAGATTTTCGTCGGTGCGCACGACCGTGCGCCAGAGATTGCTTCATAAATCCAACTCGGAGGAAAGTTCCTTCGGGGCGGAAAAATAACCGCTCAGGACATAAAGATCGAGGAAACCGTCATTATCGAAATCGGCGAACTTACCCCCCCAGGACCAACCAGCTTTGGTGACCGTCAGCGCGGGAGGTTCCAGACCCGAGACGAGTTTGAAACGGCGGTCGGCCTCCTGGTGGTAGAGCCAGTTGCCCTCGGCGGACTCCGCATAGTCCTTGCGGAGCCCCGAAAGCTTGGCCGTGATCCGCCGGCCGGCCTTGCTATACATATTGGAGACATAGACATCTTCCCGTCCGTCGTTGTCGTAGTCGCCCCAGGTTGCTCCCATGGCGAATCCGAAGTGGGTCACCCCGGCATCATTGCTGACATCGGTGAAACCGGCGGCACCGTCATTGCGCATCAGATTGTCCGGGGCCCAGTCATTGGCCACGTAGAGATCAGGATCCCCATCGTCGTCGTAGTCGCCCCAGGTCGCCTGCATGGAATTCCGCCAGATCTCCACGGAAGGGCTTTCCGGGGCGATCTCGAATTTTCCAGCCCCACGGTTTACCAGCAGGACATTGGGGGGGCCGAGCTGATCAAGGAGTTTTGGCATGGTCCCGTCCGGCCCATTTTGCTTTTCCTTCAGCCTTCTGCGGAATTCCTTGGCCAGCTCCGGCGGGAAAAACTCGTCAGGCCAGTCGAAGGCGGTCTCATCCGAAACTTCAGCGACTCCACCCGAGGGGCTGGATCCAATCGGGGCCGCCGCCCGGTAGGTGCAGAGGTAGACATCCAGCAGGCCGTCCTTGTTATAGTCGGCAGCAGCCATCGAAACGACCGCCATGGGGAAAAACGGGGGAGCGCGGTGCTGGACAAAACGCCCTCCGGTATTCTCCAGATAGGCCGTCTTCAATAAACTGCGGCCCAGCATCACGTCCAGATCCCCGTCATTGTCAAAATCAGCGAAGATTGAACAGGTGGTGTGTCCCGGCAGGTCGAGGCCCCATTTGGCCGCTTCCTCGGCGAAGGTGCCGTCGCCTTGATTTCTCAATAGCATGTTCTTGCCGATACGGACCGAGATATAAATGTCGTCGAATCCATCCCCATCAATATCCGCGATGCTGACTCCGGGTTTGTGATTGGCCGAAATGGGGGCGAAATAAGGATGGGGCGGGTTTTTCATCCCTTCCTGATAATACTTCACGGTGGCCTCATAATGTTCGGAACGCCGGACCCGCCACCGATCCAGTTCCGACGGCACGGCGGTAGTCAGGGACTCCACAAAGAGACGCTTGCGGCTGGTGATCCCGTTCATTTCCAGCGTTTCCCAGCTGCTGATCTGCCAGCGGTCCTCCTCTCCTGCCGTTGCGGCACCAGTCCGCTCCCACTTCAGGCGCAATTTTCCATGAAAAGACTGCCATTCCCCAGACTTCATCATCGCGAGCGCTTCAAACCCTCCCTTTGCCTCAAAACGCGTCAAATCACCTTCTGGATGAAAGCCGTCGATGTGATAGACTTTTCCGGATTCAAACCACGAAACTTCCTTCAGGAGGGAGGCCCAGAGGTTGGCCGTGGACCCGTTCACTTCCACCAGTGCCGGAGAAACCGGCCACTCCCGCGACGCGAGGTCTGCCGCAGCTGCAGGAGTTGCTACCGGAACCAGGCCGAGATCCCGCAAAGAGAACCGCTCCCGGAAAAGCTCCCTCCCGGCGGGCGACGGCAACTGCAGATCAAGGAATCCTTTGGAAAGGGCGCCCAGCTTGGGCGTCAGGGCGAGGATTGTCTCCTCCGCCGTGACGAGGGCGCTGATGGCCTCCGCATCATCACCGGCTGCGACCGGGGCAGGGGCATTCCGCCTCAAATTCCATGCCGGGAGCACCAGTGACAGGAGCACTGCACTCCGGCAAAGAACAGAACGGTGCCAGCCTAGCCACAGCGCGCCGGCAACAGACGCTGCGGCGAGGGCGTAAAGCCATGGGGCCTGCCACCTTAGCAGTGCGGCACAGCTGATCCATGCAGCCAAACTCAATAATAAGAAGCCAGTGCCCTTGGAATGGGAGGACGTGGCCGGAGGGAGAGACATGAAATTGAAGTTAACTGGATGGAGATTGGCAAAGAGTCAAGCTTACGGCACTTGAGCTCTTCTTTTCCACCACGATTCGTAATTTTATTAAGGTATTCTGTGTTTTTTTTTGACAGTTTCGTACAATTTTGTCAAGAGTTGCAAAATGAAGACGCAAAACCGGTGCTCTCTCGCTTTCCCGCTCCTCCTTCTCCTGGCTGCGTCACCTCTCTCCGCACAGGTCCTCTGGACGGTCGGATTGGACGATAACGGATGGCCCGTAGGGGATGGTGGTGGCCCCAATGCCACCTTTGTGCAGGAGGCGGGCATCAATCCGCTTCCCGGAAATCCGAACAGCCCGGAGGTGAATGTACAGGCGGACGACGACTACTATTTCGCGGGGAGCTACACCACTGCCATTGACAGTGTCATCTCCTTATATGGTGATTACGCGCCCTTGGGTCTGGTGGATTTGAATGAGGAGGCTGCCGAGCGCGCCTTTGCCGGGTCGGACAATGAGAAGCGCTATCATTTCAACCTCCCGGCCACCCTGCAGCCCACTGACCTGCTGTCGGTCACTTTCGATGCCTTCAATCTCGACACCAGTGGCACGGATGCCCGTTACGGCGTTGAGGTCTACTTTAATGGCGTACTGGTCCAGCCCGAGATTATCATCCGCGTTCCCCAGTTGAATGTGGATTACACCAGCACCCAGTTCAGTCTGGCCAGTGTCAACGCTGCGGTGGGCCCCGGGGCCGATAACATCGTGACCCTCAAGGGAATCAACTACGGCGGCAGCGGGGGCGGTCAATGGATGGGCATCGATTATGTCCAGCTGGACAAGGCCATCGAAGTCATCCCGCCGGCGATTTTCCCCTGGGCGGTGGGGCTCGACGATAACGCTTTTCCAGTGGGCAACGGCGGCGGCCCCAACGCCAGTTTCGTGCAGGAGAATGGAGTGACCAACGAGCTGCCAGGGAACCCGGCCAGCCCGGAGGTCAATCAACAGGCGGACAATGATTATTATTTGGCCGGTTCTTATACCGCGGTGATCGCCAGCAACGGGGCCTACACTCCGGTGGGCACAGTCCTGGCCAACGAGGAGGCGGCCGAGCGCACTTTGTCAGCCGGCGAAACCGAGTTGAGGTATCACTGCAATCTGCCCAACTCCCTGCAGCCCAACTCCTTGGTCGCCGTCACCTTTGACGCGTCCGTTCTCGATATGGCAGGGGTGGATCCCCGCTACGGCGTTGAGGTCTATTTCAACGGGGTTCTCGTCCAGCCTGAAGTCATCATCCGCCCCGCTCAATTGGGCAAGGATTACACCACGCCGCAATTCACCCTTTCCAGTGTGAACGCGGTGATCGGATCGGGTTTCGATAATATCGTGACCCTCCGCGGCATCAACTACAGTGCCTCTGGTGGCAGCAACACCCTGGGCATCGATTATCTCCAACTCAATCCAGTTACCACGCCAGTGCCACTGCCGATCCTGCCGTGGGCTGCAGGCTTGGATGACAACTCCTGGCCCCAAGGGGACGGCGGGGCAGAAAATGCCAGCTTTGTACAGGGAAATGGAGCGCTTAATGCCCTGCCAGGTAGCCCAATCAGCCCGGAAGTTGATGGCGGGGCGGACAATGATTATTATTTCGCGGGGTATTACACTTCCCTGATCGCCGGCAATGGCATTTATGACCCGGTCGGGGCGGTTTCCGTCAATGAGGAGGCCGCCGAGCGCGCCTTGACCAGCGTTGAGAGTGAGCTGCGTTATCATTTCAACCTCCCTGCCGCGCTCACGCCGGAGGACACCATGACCGTGACTTTTGACGCTCTCAGTTTGGATACGGGAGCAGCGGATCCCCGCTTCGGCGTTGAGATTTATGTCAATGGCGTGCGGGTCCAGTCCCAGATCGTGATCCGCCCGGCTCAACTCGGGACCGATTTCGAGACGACGCCATTCACCTTGGTCAGTGTCAACGCCCGCGTCGGGGCCGGATTTGACAACATCGTTACCCTGCGCGGTATCAATTATAGTGCCACCGGGGGCGGCAACCTGCTCGGGATCGATTATATCAAGCTCAACCCAAAACCGCCCGTAGTCTTCCCTTGGACGGTCGGTCTTGACGACAACGCCTGGCCCGCGGGCAATGGAGGCGGACCCAATGCCACTTTCGTCCAGGAGAATGGAGTGATCAATCCGCTCCCCGGCAACCCCAACAGCCCCGAGGTGGACCAACAGGCTGACAATGACTACTATCTGGCTGGCGTTTATTCGACCGTGATCGCTGCCAATGGGGCTTACGAACCGGTCGGGACGGTGTTAATCAATGAGGAAGCTGCGGAACGGGCCTTCGCCGGCGGAGATCTGGAACTCCGCTATCACTTCAACCTGCCCGGCACCCTGCTTCCCACGGACAACCTGGCGGTGTCCTTCGATGCGCTGAATCTGCATCAGGATGCCACCACGCCTGATTCCCGCTTCGGGGTCGAAGTGTATTTCAACGGGGTGAAGGTCCAGGACGAAGTCCTGATCCGTCCTGCTGATCTGGGTACGGTTTACACGACACCTGGGTTCAGTCTGGCCAGTGTGGGGGCAGAAGTCGGGGCAGGCCCCGACAATATCGTGAGCCTCCGGGGTATCAGCTACAACAGCGAAGGCGGCGGCAATTGGATGGGCATTGACTCGGTCCAGCTTAACCCTGTCACCCCAGCACCGTTGCCGGTCCTGCTTCCACCTACCGTGAGCAATGGGCAGATCACCCTGAACTGGACCGGCACTGGGCAACTCGAATGGTCGACCACGCTGCTCAACCCGTGGACCCCTATTATCCCCGCACCAGTCCCGCCTTATTCCGAAGCGCTCGTCCCGGGCGGAAAACGTTTCTACCGGCTGAGGAGGCCATAGAGACGTTGGGTCCGTTTCCCGTAATTCTGATTCAAGCGGATCTGCCCAGCAGCGATCAACGTGGCTGGATTGCTGGCAGGGCGGGGTATGATCACTTTCAGGGCGCGGGTTGGTCACGACTCAAGTGAATCAAGAATTCCCTACTTTTTTCTTGCCACTTCAGAATTTAAACCACAAAGTCAATTCTTAATGTATTAAAGGGCCGAATCCGTACAAATTTATGAGCAAAAAAATAACTCTATCCTTGGCAATGCTGGTGGCATTCACCCTTTCGGCGAATGCGGCACTCGTGTGGACCGTTGGTTTGGATGATAATGATTGGCCTCTCACCGGAACTACGGGTGGCGCTCAGACAAACTTCTGGCAGGAGAATGGTACCATCAGTACTCTCCCAGGCAGTCCCACCAGTCCTCAGGTCGCCCAGCAGTCGGACAATGACTACTATTTTGCTGGGACGTATTCCGCAGTGATCGGCACCAATGGATCCTACACCCCGGTGGGTGTCGTCGCGGCCAATGAACTGGGCGCAGAGCGGGCCTTTGCAGGCGGAGATCTCGAACTGCGGTATCATTTTAACCTTCCCGGCACTTTTGCGGCCAATGATTTACTCAGCGTGTCCTTTGATGCCTTGAATCTGCATGTAGATGCAGCCACCGTTCCTGACTCGCGTTTTGGGGTGGAAGTCTATTTCAATAACGTCCTGGTGGGGACCCAGGTGGTCATTCGTCCGGCCAATCTCGGAACCACTTACACCACCTCCCCATTCTCACTGGCCAGTGTGGGCGCGGTCACTGGGGCGGGTGCCGATAATATCGTCTCTCTCAAAGGGATCAGCTACAATGCTGAAGGGGGCGGAAACTGGATGGGAGTTGACTACGTGCAACTCGACCACACCGCAATTCCAGAACCCGGCAGCAGCGCCATGGTCTTCCTGGCGGGCATGGCGAGCCTCGGTTTTCTTGGCCGCAGGCGCGCCAGAATGTGAGGGTTCAGGCGGAACTCTCGATTTAGATCAAAACCGGCCGGATGAAAATCCGGCCGGTTTTTTTTGTTGGACCGGTGAAACCCACTGAGGGTTGCCCTCGCAGCTTTAGTTTCAGAGGACCGTCAGCCAGGGCACGGTCAGAGCGCGGCCAGTGCACGGTCAGTTGAGTCGGCCGATAGCGGTTTGCGGGATTTGGGCTGCTGACTGTCCATCCCCGCAGAACATGTGCCCTGCGGGCGGCCCGCGTTCTCCAGGATGGGATAGTCACCGCCAATCCGGAGGGGCATCAATCCATCGGTCTGGTATTTTTCCGTAGCCGGACGGTGATCTTATGTCCCTCCGGGCAGTAATCGCATGGAAAAAGTTTGCCCCGGCAGGGCTGAATTCGTAATTTGCCGTTCCGCATGAAAATCCGATTCCTCCCTTTTTGTTTCTCTGTGTTTGCGATGCAGGCTCTTCCGGCCCGGGCGGCGCTCCTCTGGGTCGTCGGTATCGACAATGCGGCGTGGGATTTTGACGCCACCACGCAAGGAACTGGCGGTGGGCCGAACAGTAGTTTTGTGCAGGAGAATGGAGTCGTGAACGCCCTGCCAGGGAATCCGGCGAATGCGGAAACCAACGGTCTCTCGGATAACGATTATTATTTTGCGGGGTCCTACTCCTCGATCATTCCCACCAATGGCTCCTACACGCCGGTGGGGACAGTCGCCGCGAATGAGGAATCCGTGGAGCGGGCGTTTGCCGGCGGCGACACGGCCCTGCGCTACCACTTCAATGTAACTGCCTCCTATGGCCCCAATGACCGGGTCACGGTCTCGTTCGACGCCCTGAATCTCGACACGTCCGGTGGGGACCCCCGCTGGGGCGTGGAAGTTTATATCAATGGAATTCTGGTCCGGCCCGAGGAGATCATCCGGGCCGCCCAGTTCGATGTGGATTATACTTCTCTGCCCAAAACTCTCGCTGAAGTGGGGATCGTTACCGGGCCGGGCGCAGACAACATCGTGACCTTGAAGGGGATCAGCTATAATGGTGCTGGAGGCGGTAACTGGATGGGGGTCGATTATGTGAAAATGGACATCGACAACTCGGCCTTGGTCGTCAGTTCATTCACCACCAGTGACCCGCTGCTGCGCCCGGGCGAATCCGCAACCCTTACCTGGGTGTTGGCTGGGCCCGGCGCGACAATAACCATTGATCAGGGCATCGGTGACGTCACCAGCCTGACCACCGGTGGCACCGGAAGTATTGTCGTCAATCCAACCGTCAACACCACCTACACGCTGACCGCAACTTCCGGAGCGCAGACGCAGACGAAAACGGTGACGGTGAATGCAACGACCTGGAATGGAATCTTTGAAGCGGGCGTCGACAATGCTTCCCGGGCCGAGTTCAGCCATGAGGATGCTGCGGACGATGATTATTATTTCGCTGGGAACTACACTTCCGCCGGAGGCCCCAACCAGTTGGCCAACGAATCGCTGAATGACGACACCAACACGGATACGGTCGCGGGCCGCAACGGGAATCCCGCCATTGGCTTTGAACGGACGGTGACGGAATTGGACCCTGTCCTGAATATCTGGTTTGTGCCGCCGCCGGCCATGGTGACGCCGGAGGCCAGCATCCGGATCACGGCCGATGTGCTGACGGTCAGCGGGGTTAATGCGCTGGAGTTCAGCCTGAATGGAAATGTCCTCCACACCCGCAGCAGCATCAGCGGTCCCAGCCTGGTGCAATTCCAGGTCACAGGGATTACCTCCAGCATGGTCAGTGGGCCGAACAAGCTAACGATCCGCCGCGTGGGAACTACCCTCGGCGGCAATGTGGTTTTTGATTATGTCATGCTGGAACAGCTGCCCGGCACGCTGCCCGCGATCAGCGGGATCACCCATGACAGCATCCTCGGTACGCACACGGTGAACTGGACTCCAGTGCCCGGGAAAACCTACCGGGTGCAGAAAAGCGCTGATTCCGGGGCCTCATGGATTCCCCTGATCCAGGGCTTTCCCACCGGCGGAGCCCCCGCCACCAGTCTCTTTTTTGAAGACCGGGTGACGCCGTGGACCGACCCGGTCCCCGCCTACCGCGTGCTGCTGGAGTGATCCCCGGACGAAAAACCCAAGCGCCCCATTCCGCAGAGCTCCGACGCGTCCACCCCCATTTTTCACGATCAAAGTGCCATGTCCCATTATTCAGCGATTTCCCCTCAGCCCGTCCCTGGGCCGCTTCCAAAATCCGGTGCCTCCCGGTTGGCGCCCCCTGTCGCCGGTTTATACCGGCTCCTTGGGGCCTGCAGCCTGCTGCTCGTTGCGATCCCGGCGCCGCTTCACGCGGTGCCGGTGATTTCCGAGTTTCTGGCCGACAATGACGGAGGGCTCAAGGATGAGGACGGCGAAGACCGGGACTGGATCGAAATTTACAATCCGGACAATAACACGGTGGACCTGGCCGGTTGGAGACTGACCGATGATATCACCAAACCCGCGAAGTGGGTGTTTCCCTCCTACGTGCTGCAACCGGGAGCCCGGTTGATCGTGTGGGCTTCTGAAAAGAACCGCAATATTGGCCAGCTGCATACCAATTTTCAATTGGACCCGGACGGGGAGTATCTCGCGCTGCTTTCACCGGCCGGCGTTGCCGCCAGTGCCTTCGCCCCATTTCCATTTCAAACCAAAAACACCAGCTTCGGCACGGGTTTTTCCGGCGCCGTCACCGTGACGGACGGCACTCCGGCCGTGCTGACCGGCGGAACCCATTACAGCCGGGTGAAACTGAGCGGAGTCGGAACCGCTTCCCAGGACAACAACTCCCTGAATGTTTTTGATGACGGACTGGTTCAGCCGGAGCACCAGCAGTATCTCTGGTTCGACTACAGCAGCCGCCTCAGTGCCATCCCCGCCGGCCAGAATGTTGTGGAAGCGACCTTGGAATGGAATGGCAGGAATCAACTCTTTGCTGGTGTCTCCGGCCTCAATACCGTGACCACGCCCGTGGGAGTTTTCCGTCAGCCGGATGATGGAAACCGCGGCATTCCCACCATCGCCACCGGTGCCGATGGCAAGGATCTCGTCGATTTTTTCGCGGCCACGACACCATACGCCAGCGTCAGCGTCGAGCAGGGCGAGACCAAGAACTTCGTGTGGAATGTCACTCAGCTGGTCAAGGACTGGCTGGCCGCTCCCGCTGCCGGCAACTATGGCAAGTTTCTTCTGGTGCCGGGAGCGCACCCCGCCTGGATCGCCTGGGATCAGAACCGGTCCGGGCCCAAGCTGACGATCCGCAGCCAGGTTTCCCCGACCCCGGTCACGGCGCTGGGCTTTATGACGCCTAGCCCTGGTGCGGCCAATACTGGCGTGACCGCCGCAGGTCCGCTGCTCCGCCAATTGACTGAGAATCCTGTCCCGCCGCCGCCTGCGGCGGCATTTCCCGTCACCGCGCAGATTCTCCCCGCCCAAGGCGGTGCGATCACCACGGTCAACCTGACCTATCGTAAACACTACGATGCCGAGACCACGATCCCCATGGTGGATGATGGAACCAATGGCGATGCCGCGGCCGCCGATGGCATCTACACCGGTCTGGTTCCGGCAGCACAAATGGTGGCCGGGCAGATGATCCGTTGGAGGGTCACGGCTCTCGACGCCGCCGGCTATCAGACCAAGATGCCGCCTTATCGTGACCCTCTCGATTCCCCCCAATATTTTGGAACGGTCAGCACCAACGCGACCATCACTACCCCTCTCTTCACCGTTCACCGGTTTATCCAGAGTCCCACGGCGGCGAATTCCGCCAGCGGGACCCGCTGCTCCGTCTTTCTGAACGGGGAGTTTTACGACAACGTGGGCATCAATCTGCATGGTCAGAGCACCTCCGGCGGGGCCTTCCTCAAAAAGAGCTATGATATCGACGGCAACCGCGGTTACCGCTTCAAATGGAGCATGGATCCGCTCCAGCCCCGCGCCAAGGACATCAATCTGCTGACCATTTTCGCGGACAAAACCAAGCTGCGGCACGAACTGGCCTATGAGATGGAGCGGGAGGCGGGAGTGGCGGCGCACTATTGCATCGCCACCCACTGCCGGCTGAACGGGGCCTTCGATGGCATCTACAATTTCGTGGAGGATGGCGACGACGTGTATCTGGAGCGGGCGGGGCTGAACAAGGACGGGGTGCTGTATAAAATGTATAACAATATGCTCAATCCGGCGACAGACGCGGTCACGGGAGCGGAGAAGAAGAGCCGGAAATTCGAGAACAACAGCGATCTCTATCTCTTCGAAGTGGGGATGAATCTTGCGGACGCCACTGCGAGGAAAAAATTCCTATTCGACAATGTGGACGTGCCAAAGATGATCAATTTCATGGCGGCCAACACCGTGACCGGCAATGTGGACCTGCACGCCAAAAACTACTATATTTACTGCGACACTGGCAAAACCAATCTCTGGACACTGCTCCCGTGGGATCTCGACCTCAGCCAGGGCCGCCTCTGGACGAGCGCCAACAACTATTTTGATGACGGCATGTATCTGAACGCGGGCGGCACCCTGAGCGGCCAGGGCCAGGGGCTGGTGGCCAAAATGTATGCGGTTCCCGAATTCTCCAACATGGCCAAACGCCGCATCCGCAGTCTGCAGGATCAATTTTTCAAAGGAACCGTCACCCCGGCGGTGACGCGCGATCTGACCCGCTGGTATGACCGGCGGATCAACGAAAAAGCGACGATCATGGGGGCGAGCTGGACGGTCGGGCAGAACGATACGCCCGGCGGAGATGCGGCGCTCGATTATGCGAAATACCCTGCGGCCCTTTGGAAGAATGCCGCTCCGTTGACCACAGCTTCACCGCTGGCCGCTTACACCATGTCCCAGGAAATCCAGCGGCAGATGGACACTTACGTGATGCAGCGCATCAACACCATCAATGCTGATGCCAACGTGCCCCCGGCCTACAATCTCAGCACCCTGACTCCACTTACCTTCAGCACCGTCGAGCACTCGCCCTCCAGTGGAGACCAGGACCAGGAATTCATCGCCATCACCAACCCCAACAGTGTGTCCCTCGACCTCTCCGGCTGGCAAATTACGGGCGGCGTGACTTACACCTTTGAGCCGGGCACCATTGTCAACGGCACCGCCACCGCCGGTGCCAATGCCA
The DNA here is from genome assembly GCA_942492905.1 of uncultured Verrucomicrobiota bacterium. Lineage (GTDB taxonomy): Bacteria > Verrucomicrobiota > Verrucomicrobiia > Verrucomicrobiales > V1-33 > CAIZWU01. The sequence continues at coordinate 4,470,792 of OW818657.1, read as the reverse complement.
ACAAAATCTATGTCGCCGCGAGCCGCAATGGTTTCAAGACCCGCACCGTGTCGCCCAAGGGAGGCGAGAGCCTCAACGTCACCGGTGGATTCCAAGGCCATCTCAGCAACCTCGGCGAAACCCTCATCCTGCTTGATGCGGCGGGCACCCAGCGCGCCACCACCACCTACTCCGGGACGCCGACTCCCCATCAGCAATGGCTCACCGTTACCGAAATCATGTACAACCCGGGTGGCGATGGGCTTGCTGAGTATATCGAACTGACAAACCTCAGCACCACCGTGACGCTGGGGATGACCGGGGTGCATTTCAATGCCGGCGTGGATTTCGACTTCACCGGCAGCACGATCACCAGTCTCGCTCCGGGCGGGCGGGCGCTCATCGTGCGCGACGTGGCCGCATTCACTGCCGCGCATGGTGCGGGCCATCCGGTCGCGGGCACCTTCGCCAATCTCACCGCTCTGAACAATGGCGGTGAACCGGTCAAACTCGAAGATCCGCTCAATAACACGGTGAAGGAATTTGCTTATTCCAGTCTTGCTCCCTGGCCCGCCGCGGATGGCACGGGTGCGAGTCTGGTGCTCCTGCGCCCGGAAACGAATCCCGATCCTGCCCTTCCGGAAAACTGGCGGGCCAGCACCGCCGCAGGCGGCAATCCCGGCACGGACGACGCCCTCCGCTTCACGGGCAATCCGGTTGATGATGTTGACCGCGACGGTCTGTCCAAACTCATGGAATACACTCTCGGTACCAGCGACAGCACTCCCGGCAGCCTCGATCTCCAACCCCGCAGCGGCACGGATGCGGGTCAGCCCTTCCTCGAAATCACCACCACCCGCCAACTGAACGCCGATGATGCCGAATTCCTCGTCGAGTCCTCCTCGAACCTTGGTTCCTGGAGCAGCGTCGGGGTAACTCTGCGCACCTCGACCCCGGGAGCCGCCGGGGCCGTCACCGAAGTCTGGCGCCTCACCGCCCCTGCTCCCGGCGACCGGATTTATGTAAGGTGCCGGAGCACGCTTCGCTAGGTTAAGGGGGCGCCGGGGACTGGAAGTAAAATCAAGCCAATCACTCTTGCCATTGCGCTGCCGGACGGGAAATGGTTTTGAGGGTTCATGCTTGGAGAGTGAAGGGTGCCTGGTGGTCCCTGCGGTCTTCAAAACCGACACCGGTCCGTTCTGCGGGCCGGGGCAGGTTCGATTCCTGTCCTCTCCGCCCCTCCTCCTGCCTCAATCCCCTGACGACCAAGTGAACCCACCGCGGTTGCGTTCCATCCCTGCCGTCGATGCCGTCCTGCGGGCGCTCGGCACGGTTGACCTGCCGCGCCCGGCGGTTGTCGCGGTGGTGCGGCGGGAACTGGCCGCCCTCCGGAAAGGCACGGAAGTGCCCGGGCCGGAAGTCGTCCTGCAGCAAGTGCGCACAGCCTTAGCCGGACTTCTCGTCCATAAGATCCGCCCGGTCATCAACGGCACCGGGATCATGCTGCACACCAATCTGGGCCGCGCCCCGCTGGGACCGGCGGCGGCCGATGCCCTCCAGGCGGTGGCAGCGGATTACTGCAATCTGGAGATTGACCTGACAGGCGGCACCCGGGGCGGCCGGGCTTCCTATCTGGAGCACAATCTGGCGCTGCTCTGTGGTGCCGAAGCCGCCACCGTGGTCAACAACGGGGCCGCCGCGCTGGTGCTCCTTGTGCGTCACTTGACGGGGAAACGGCCGGAGGTCGTGATTTCACGCGGGGAGTTGGTGCAAATCGGCGGCGGTTTCCGGGTTCCTGACATTCTGGAAGCCAGCGGCGCCCGCCTGCGCGAAGTGGGCACTACCAATCAAACGACGCTCGATGATTATGCCCAGGCCATCGGCCCCGCCACCGGAATGATTCTCAAGGTGCATCGCAGCAATTTTTTCATGAGCGGCTTTGTTCAATCACCGGCCACGCAGGAAATCGCCCGGTTGGCACGGAGCAAACGCATTCCCTTCGTCGAAGATCTGGGAAGCGGTGCGGTGATGGCCACGGAAAAGATCGCCGGCCTGGAGCATGAGCCCACCGCGGCCGAAGTGCTGGGGCAGGGCGCCGACTTGGTGTGCTTCAGTGGGGATAAGCTGCTGGGGGGGCCGCAGGCAGGCATCATTGCCGGCCGGAAACGGGCCATCGCAGCCCTCAAACGGGAACCCTTCTACCGGGCGCTGCGGTGTGGAAAACTGGTGCTAGCCGCTTTGCAAACCACGGTGGATCAATGCCTGACGGGCGAAACGGGTAACCTTCCTGTCTTGGCCATGCTGCAGACAGACCGAGCGTCGCTGGTGTCCCGCGCTGAAAAAATCGTCGCGGCCCTCGCCAACCTGCCGCTCCGGGTGTCGGTCGGGCAGGGCACCGCGCAGGTCGGCGGGGGCACCCTGCCGCGGAGCACGGTGACTTCGGTGACGCTGGATATCGTGCCCGGAGAACTGCCGCTGGAGAGCTTCAGCCAACGGCTGCGTCTGGGAGCGGTGCCAGTCGTGGGGAGTATCACGAAAAAACATTTTAAAATCGATCTGCGCACGGTCTTCCCCCGCCAGGATACGGCGCTTGTGCAGTCCATCATGGCAGCGCTGATCGCGGCGCAGGACCACGAATAACCACGCACAGAGATGATGACCTCCACGCCCTTTATCCTGGCAACGGCCGGCCATGTGGACCATGGCAAGAGTGCCCTCGTGAAAGCACTCACGGGCACGGACCCCAGCCGGTTGCCCCAGGAAAAAGCCCGCGGCATCACCATTGATCTTGGGTTCGCCCAGATGGCGTTGACGGCGGATGGCCGGGAGTTTTCCATCGGCGTGATCGATGTGCCCGGGCATGAGGATTTTGTCAAAAACATGGTAGCCGGGGTCGGCTCAATCGACCTCGCCTTGCTGGTGGTGGCGGCGGATGACGGCTGGATGCCGCAGACCGAGGAACACCTGCATATCCTGACTTATCTCGGGGTGACACGGGCGGTGGTGGCGTTGACAAAGTGTGATCTGACGGACCCCGATACTGCCGGAAAAGCCCTCCGCCAGCACCTGCAGGGCAGCATTTATGCGGATGCTCCCATTGTGCCCACCTCCTGCCTGACGGGTTTAGGTCTTGGTGAATTGCGGACCTGTCTGGCTGGGGAACTAGCCAAACTTCCGCCGCCGCAGGACCTAGGCAAACCGCGGCTGGCCGTAGATCGTGCCTTCAGCCTGCGCGGCCTGGGCACGGTGGTGACCGGCACGTTGACCGGAGGGAAATTGCAGGTGGGCGAAAGTGTGGTGGCCCGGCCGGGCGGGACGCCGCTGAGGGTTCGCATGATTCAAAACCACCATCATGAGGTGGCCGGGATCGGCCCGGGGCAGCGCGCTGCCTTGAACCTTCCCGAAGCCAGCGTGCAGCATCGTGCCGGCGATGGCGGCCTCGCCCGCGGGCATGTTATCACCCTCCCGGACGCCGGGGAGCCCGGCCGCATTTTCGATGTGCTGCTCACCCGTCTGGCCCGGCTGCCAGCCGATGCACCTCCGCTCCGGCATGGCGAACGGCTGCGGGTGCACCATGGCAGCGGCAGCTCGGCGGCCCGGGTCTATCTGAAAAATGCCGGGGAACTGTTGCCCGGGGGGACGGAAGTGGCGCAGCTGCGTATGGAAACGCCCCTGCTGATCTTTGCCGGGGATCGGGTGGTGCTCCGCGATGCCTCGGCGCGCCACACCCTGGCGGGTGGCCTGGTGCTGGATCCCGAAGCCAGTGCCCGGGGATTCCGCACCGAAGCCCAACAACAGTTGTTGGCTGACCGGGCAGGGGCTCCCTCCGATCCTGCCGTGTTCGTCGCGAGCCACCTCGTCCGTTACCGGGTGGCGCAGCGGTCGACCTTGCTGGCAAAGTCCGGATTCAGTGCACGCCAGGTGGAGGACGCAGTGAACGGGCGCATCGCGGCTGGCGATGTGATCGCCCGCGGTGATTTTTTGGCCGGGGCGGGCTGGTGGAAGAAACTGGTTAACAATGCGACCGCGATCATTGATGAGGAGCACCGGAAACATCCGAATCTGCAGGGACTGGACATCGGGCGGCTGGCGGGCGCGCTGGGAGTTGAAGTGAAGGGTCCCAAAGTTTTTGAGACGCTGATTGCCGATCTTTGTCAGAACGGATTTGTCAAAGTGCGCCATGCCATCCAGCGGCAGGCGCACCAGGCCGCCCTGCCTCCTCCCCTCCAGGCCGCCGGTGCACGGGTCCTGGCCGCCCTCGCTCTCAAGCCCTTCGATCCTCCGTCCCGCAGTGAAGTGGCGCCGGACCTGCCCGCTCAGCAGGCCCTGCGGTTTTTCCGGGAGTCCGGCCAGATTATCGAGCTGAACCCTGACGTGGTGTTGACTGCGGAAGCCCATCAGAAAATGAGGACCATGCTGGCCGCGTTCATCAACCAGCAGGGCCCCGCCAAGGTGAGTGATCTGAGAACGTTATTGGGCAGCTCCCGGCGGGTCATGATCCCGTTTTTGGAACGCTGCGACCGGGAAGGGTTTACGCGGCGGAATGGCGACCTGCGCAGCCTGGGAAATGTCAGGAAAACGTAAGCGCGGGACCATGCGGCGGAGTTGCCGTGATCTGACCGATGACCGCGGCCTCCGGATAACCCGCAGCATGCATCGCGGCGAGACAGCATTCCACCTGGTCTGCGGCCACGCCGGCGAGCAGGCCACCCGATGTCTGGGGATCAAATAATAACGGAAAATGGGCATGATCCGCAAAGGGCGCTGACTCCGCGGAGAGCGCCAGACCCGCGGCATTTGATTCGTGGAGCGAACTGTGAATCCCCAGTTGGGAGGCCTCCAGCGCTCCTTCCAACAGGGGCAGGGCATCAAGCCGCACCTTGGCCCCACATCCCGAGGCGCGCAGCATTTCCTGCAGGTGGCCAGCCAATCCGAACCCTGTGACATCCGTGCACCCGGTGGCTCCATGGTCGCGCAGAATCCGGCTGGCGGGCAGGTTGGAACGCAACATGGATCGCTCCGCGGCATCAAGCCAACGGGCCCGCGCCAGGCGCCGCATGGCAGCGGCATAAAGAATGCCGACACCGAGTGGTTTGGTGAGGATAAGCCCATCACCGGGACGCAGCCCGCCTTTGGTCAGCAGGCGGCCGGGAGACGCCAGGCCATTGCAGACCAGGGTCAGCGCCATGGGGGAACCCTCCGCCGTATGTCCCCCGAGCAGGCGGGCCCCGCTTTCCTGCAGCACCGTGAGCACCCCGGCCAACAACTGATAGAGCAATTCACCGGTCAGCGCCGCGCCTCCAAAAGGCACGAGGGCCGTGGCGAGGCAGCTGTGGGGTTCAGCTCCCATGGCAAACACATCGCTGAAGCTGTGCAAGGCGGCAACTTGTCCGAAGACAAACGGGTCGTCCATCAGCGCCGGTAAATAATCAACGGTCTGCACCAATTGTTGTCCGGGAGGGATGCTGAAGACAGCCGCATCATCCGGGGCCTCCAGACCGACTTCAATGCCCTCCTGGTCCGTGCCCAGCACCACGTCAGGAAAATCCCTCCGCAGGCGCTCCAGGGTAGCGGTCAGGGTCCGGGGACCGATCTTGGCGGCGCAACCCCGGCATCGCAGGGCTGCCTGTTCCCGGAGCGAACCCGCCGGCGCGGGGCGTGGCCGGGGCACCTTCATTTCTGGCAGATCCTCAAACTGTCGCGTGAACTTGCGGTCGATGTGATCCTTGAGCCGCCAGAACCATACCGACCGCATCGCCCAAGGACGCCGGCTGGCCACGGCCTGGCCATCCGCCGTGCCAATGAGACTGAGGAAGGATCGTTGAGGATGATAGGGGCGCAAAGCGGTGCCCGAGAAAAAGCGGCGCAGGTTATCGACCAAAGGGCGGGCCATGCGTACGGCGTAGACCCCTGAGCGTGGCAGATGTTCGGGAAGCGCCGCCGCATCCCCGACCGCAAAGACCTCCGGGTGACTGATGGATTGGAGACAGGCCGAAACTTTTACCGCGCCATCACTATCCACTGCCAACCCACCCGGGGCCAGCCACGGAGCGGGCGAGGTGGAGGTGACCCACAACACAAAATCCGCATCAAGAGCCGGACATCCGGTGCCGCTGAGCAGGACCTGGTCTGCTTTGACTTCCCTGACTTCCGTTGAGGTGATCACGCGGATGCGCCTTTCCTGCAGGAGAGCGGAGAGGATGGTCCGCACCTTCGCGGGATGAGTGTCCATCAGCGTTTCACCACGATGAACCAGCGTGAGTTCCGCCCGCTCACCGAGTTGGCGTTGCATACAAAGGGCAAGTTCCACTCCACCGGCGCCTCCTCCCACCACCACCACCCGCACCGGCCGTTGCCGTGCCGCCGTCAGGATGCGGCTCCACCCTTCCAATAATTGCGGCACGGGTTTGGCGGGAATGGCAAACTCTGTTGCGCCCGGGACCGGTTCCAGCCGGGGAGTCCCCCCCGTGTTGATGGACAACACATCATAGGACAGCGGTGGCCGCCCGGTCAGGAACACGGTGCGCGTGGCAGGATCCAGCCCCTCCACGGCAGCATGGATGAAAGTCACGTCCGCAGCGGCACAAAGCCGGCGCAGGTCGATATGCATTTCGTCCCAGGAATAGACCCCGGAGATGTGCCCGGGCAGCATCCCCGAGTAAGGCGCGGCGGAGACCTCGGAGACCAGGGTGACGCGGATGCCGGGCAACGGACGCATGGCCAGCATCCGGACCGCCAGCGCATGGCTGTGACCGCCGCCAAGGAGGATCAGGTGCCGGGCCTGGGGATCAGAAGACGGGGAATGCATGAAAGCCGGGAGACTATGCCGCTTCCCCTCAACATCCAATAAGACTTGCCCGCCCAGCGGAGTTTTTCCGGCTGGGCGGGAAATCCGGATGGTCCCTCCGGGTTACAGCCGCTTGACCCGGAAGAAACGCACCGAAGCCCCTGGCGGCATCACTTCCGCGTAGGAGGTCAGCCCTCCCGTGGCGGTGACGGTCGACACGTTCTGCCAGGTGTTGTTGAGTGTCGGATGGGCGGGATCCATCATTTGCACGGTATATTGCACTCCGGCGGTGGTGTTGTAATTCAACGTGAACACCCGGGTGGTCTGGTTGAAGTTGAAACTGCTGATCCCGAACTCCCCGGTGCTGGGCAGCGGCGTGAGGGACTTGCTGGCCAGCTGGCTGATGAACGCCGCACTGAGTGATTGGTTCCAGACCGCCACGTCATCAATGCTTCCGTTAAACCAATTGTTGGCGGCATCCGAGACGCCCGCCCCGCCGATGTTGAAGCTGCCTCCCGCGGCGGCGGTGGGAGTTCCCACACTGCCGGAAACGACCAATACGCCTCCGATGTAGATCCGGCGCCCGGTGCTGTCGGCGGTGACGGCAATGTGCTGCCACGTCCCGCCTCCTGCCGGGGCCGAGGGGGTGTTGATCGCCCCGCCGGTCGGGTTCCACAGTTCGATGGTGGCCGCCGCTGAGAAGGCAAACTCGACCACATCATTCTGACCGAAGATCCCGGTCCGCGCTGCTTGGTCCGCCGTGAAGTTGAGCCAGCCCGACATGGTGAATTGGTCCAATCCATCCAGGAGCGGTATACCGGTGGTCACTGCGGCATCGACGCCATTGAACTGGATGGCGAAGTCTCCCACGGCTCCAGTGTGACCGGCGACATAAGTTGTCCCGCCTTGGAGGTTTCCGGGATTTGCCCCCGGCGAGAGGTCGGCAGTGGTGGCCAGGCCCTGATCGTTGAAGGGCCAATATCCGACTGGCACGGGTAGGGCTGGTTTGCTGGCAGCACTGACAGGGCTGGTGCCGGCCGCGATTTCCTCGCTGTCGCCGAAGCCGTCGCCGTCGGTGTCGGCCTTGTTCGGATCAGTGCCGGGGTTGGCGGCATCGACAAAGATGCCGGAATTGTTTTCAACGCCATCGGCCATGCCATCCCCATCGGTATCGAGCTTCAAGGGATCGGTTCCGGTGTTGGTCGCGTTCAGATAGGTGCCCGTCTTGGTTTCCACTCCATCGTTCAGGCCATCTTCATCGGAATCATTGTCCTGCGGGTTGGTGGTCCGCTGGAATTCCTGAAGATTCGACGATCCATCAGTATCGGCATCTCCTGCGGCATCGTTGACACTTTTGTTGAGTCCGTTGGCATCTTCCCAGATATCCGGCATTCCGTCGCCATCGGTGTCACCTGTGGCCCGCACGATTTGAATGGCGTTTACCGGGCCACCGAAATCATTGTCGGCCGTGGTATTCACCACCGTCAGGGTCATCGTCGGTCCCGTGACATTGCGGAAGAGCAGGTAGTTGCCGGAGGCACCATTGGTCGCGGCCAGTTGGAAGATCCCGCCGCCGGTATCGACCGGCCAGTTGGCGTTGTCGAGGATACCCGAGACAGTCTGGCCATTGACGGTGTAGTCGGCTACCCGGTCTGTCCCATCACTGTCGGCATAAATGTAAACGTCATAGGTGGGCGCGGAAATATTGCGCACCGTGATCTGGGTGGGCACCCCTTTGCGGGTTCTCAGCATCCCTTGCATCAGCGCGGCGTTGGCATCGGCCGGCGTCGCGCCGATGAGGACCGTATAGGTGTCGTCCACCGTCCATTCGGCCCGCATGATGACCCCGGTGCCGGCCGCATTCAACAGAGCCGCTCCCTTGCCCGAGAGGTCCACCAGATTGTTCCAGTTTGTCTGCGGGACCACGCCTGCCGCGGCGGTGACGGTACCGCCCGGGGTGCCATCCACCCGTCCGCCCACAAAGTTCAGGCCGAGAATGAGATCGCCTGCAGCGGTAGGGAAACTGGCTTGCCCGCCGACCGCAGGGTTGGTCCCGGCCGTAATCTCGGCCTGGTCCTCGAATTCATCGCCATCCGTATCCCCTTTGTTCGGATCGGTCACATGCGGATTGGCCAAGGGTTCACTGCCGTCGGGCAGGGTATCGCCATCCGTATCCGCTATGAGCGGATCGGTTCCGATATCCGTCAAGGAAACATAAATCCCGGTCTTGGTTTCCGCCCCGTCCTTGCCTCCGTCACCGTCGGTATCGGCATTCTGAGGATTGGTGATCCGGGCAAATTCCTGCGAATTGGGGGATCCGTCGCTATCCGGATCCCCATTGGCACCGTCGTTCCCGGCACCGCTGTTGGGGTTGAGGCTGTTGGCGGTCTCCCAGTCACTGGGTAAACCGTCTGCATCCGGGTCCAGTGCCGAGACCGCATCCAGCCTTACATTATCAAAATGGGATCGTCCCGCCCCGGACTGATCTCCTAAAAAGACAAAGATCGTTCCCGTGGGGGCGGTGGCTCCGGTTTCAAAGGTGAGGGACAGATCCGAAAAGCTGCTCAGCGCTTGAGTGGACACGTTTTTGGTGACGTTGGCTCCCGCGAGAAATGGATCGGTGGTGAGGACATCCGTCGCCGTTGCCCCCACTGGTATCGTGTTGGTCAATCCAATGACCGTCAGGTTCGTGCCCGGGCTGAATGCTGCATTCCGCATGCCGACTCCGACGGTAAGGGTGTAGCGGGTATTGGGAAGCCAGGCAACCTCGGTATCCTGATAAACGAAATAACCCACAACCATGCCGACGTGGGCCGCACCCTGCGAGAAAAAGCCCCCGATCCGCTCAATGAAGCAGTCTCCGTCGCCATTGCCGTCCCGGCCCTGCCATTCGATGGTGGTGGCGGGGTTGTTGTCGGTGAGGTCGTTGGTCCAACTATTGGCGCCACTGTAGTTGGCACTTTCGAAGCTGCCATTATTGACCGGGACCGGGGCCGCCTCGACCGGGGCGAGCCCACAGAACGCAGCGGCCGCGGCGAGGATCCGCCAAAGGGAGAAATTGCAGCAGTTGGCAACGGATTTCATAGGACTGGAGAAAAATAGGAACGTTGACCTTGGGGGGGCATACCAGTTTTAGCGGCGGGCGTGGTTTTTGGGAAGAAAATTATTAAATTCTCCTGAAAAAACCGCTGGCTGGGAGAAAGGAGGTGCCCTTACCGCCCGTAGGCCAGGCCTTTCCGATAGAAGGATAACCCTTTCAGGATGCCATCTGCCAAGGCTTGATTCCGCGCGGTTTTGGCCATAACCAGCGCCTGCTCCGCCGTGGCGACGGCTTCAGGGAACCGTCCGGCCTGGGCATAGGCTGCGGCAAGGGTGTCGAGGACCGAGGGGTCGGCCTTCTGGGTCAATCCGGCGGCTTTTTCCGCCCAGCGGACCGCCTGGGCTCCATCACGGAATTTTTCGTCAGGATGCGACGCCAGTTGCCACGCCAGATTGTTGAGCAGGGGAAGGCTGTTGGCATTCGCTTCGAGTCCGGTGGCAAAAGCCTCCAGTGCGGCTTTGGCCTCGCCCCGGGCCATCAGCCCATCGCCTATCCAAGTCATGAGGGTGGCAAAGTCGGGATGTTTCGCCAGTTCCGGCTGGACCCGACTGACAAATTCCCGGGCGCCATCCAGATCCCCCTCGTCCATGAGGTCGAGGGCGATGGCCAGCGGGATCGGCCGGTTGGGGCGTTCGATCCAGGGGCCGGGGAAGGGCATCGCGGCATCGTGAAAGGCTTCCGGGGCCAGCGCCGCCCGCGGCAAGTCAGCCAGCAATCGGTCCGCGCTCACCGGACCATAATACAGGGCGATCAGACGGCCCTCCCCATCCAATAGCAGACTCGCCGGCACCGGCAGCGGCCATTTGATCCCCCAACCGGTGCTGCGGAGTTTTTCCACCCGGCGGGCCAGGGATGGGGTGGCCCGGCCGCATTCGAAGGGCAGTTTCAGTTTTTTGGCCAGCGCGGCCGGATCTCCCGCGGCGCCGCCTTCCGTCAAGCCATCGACCGACAACGCCACGATGCGCAGCCCGGCCTTTTTCAGCTCATCGTGGTGGGCCGCGAGGTCCTTCAATTCTCCGAGACAAGGCAGACACCACGTGGCCCAGAGGTTGACCAGAGTGAGTTGGCCCGACTTCCCGCCCACCGTTAGCGGTTTCCCATCAAACCCCAGCGCGGGCAGCCGGGGCGCAGGGACCCGGGAGCCGGCATAAGCGGTCACCGGTACGGCTGGTTCCGTCATCGTGACCGGTCCAACGGCCAGGGCGGGTGCCGTGCGGCGGGGCTGGGGCTGTGCCTTGGGGGCGCCTTCCTTCACCACAAAATGCCCGCCCGGACTCACTCCGGTAAACGTTTCCTCACTTCTCCCCGGCCAGCGGACCAGGACGTGGCGGATCGCCGCCTCCGGCCCCAGACCGAAGTGCAGCCACTTGCTGGACTGGCTGAGAAATCCTTCGCCGGCTTTCAGCACACGCACGATTTCCGTGCCATTGGCCAGCACCACCCTGACACGCGCGCCGATGCCATCGCGGGCTCCCCGGGTGGCTTCCAGCCGGACCTGCACCCAGTCCTTCAGCGCGTTGGATTCGCTGTGCGTATTCTTCAGAAAGCGGAGCATCGGGGCAGTACGGTTGCTGGTCCAGGTGTCGAGGTCGCCATCGCCGTCCCAGTCCACTGGGACCACGGCCCGGGCATCGTCATCGAAGTCAAAACCCGACGCCGCGCTCACCGTGGCGAACCGTCCGCCGCCGGAGCCTGCTGTATTCAGGAAACACACGTTCCGCTCATGCCCGCTCAGCGAAAAGCCGCGGTCCAGCAAGTCATCCACCCCCAGGATGGATTTGCGGTACGGACTCTGACGATCGTTGGCTTCAGCAATCTTCGTGGGATCCAGTGGTGAAGACGACACGACCTGCCGCCAGACTACGCTTCATAAATCACCCGGATCCCGCCCGGTCACATAACCATTGGCCACGAGGAGGTCTTCCCATCCGTCGTGATTGACATCAGCCGGCACCGCGCCCCAGCTCCACCGGCCCATGGCCGTGCCCGAGGGTTCGCTGACATTGTTGAAAGTTGGTTTTTCCGCATCGCCGCGGCCCAGATACAGGGTGTTCCCCCGCGCCATGTGTTGGAATTCCGTCACCACCGCTTCGCTATCCCCCGGCCGGAATTTTGGCTGCCGCGTGATCCGGCTTCCGGCCGCCGAGAACATATTGCCAAAATAGAGATCCCGTTTCCCATCGCGGTCGAAGTCCCCCGTCGCCACCGACATGCCGAACCCGCCATCGACCAGGCCCACCGTCTCCGCCACCTCCCGGAAGCGGGTTTTTCCGGAGGGGATCAGGTCATTGAGATAACAAACCTTGCGGCCGAAATCATTGGCGATCGTCAAGTCAGGATCGCCGTCCCCATCCAGGTCGTCCCATACCGCGGCGAAGCTGAAGCGGCGATTATTGGTGTCGAGGCCGGCCTCCTGCGTCGCATCATCAAAGTCCAGCCAGCCCCCGTTTTTCGAGGGCCCCAGATTGCGCACGAGGTAATTGGCTCCCCCATTCTGGGCATTGAAATACGGCACCGGCACCGCCAGTTGGGCTCCGTCCTTTTTGTCAGCGTGATAGCGGCACACGTAAATATCCACGTAGCCATTCCCGTCGTAGTCAGCCGCGGCGAGGGAATACCCGGCCTCGGCAACCCGCGACTTCACGCGGGCTTCGAAGCGGGCCCCTCCCAGGTTTTCAAAAAATACCAGCCCCGAGGGCATGGTGGTCACCAGGTCCTGGTCGCCATCATTGTCCAGATCCAGAAACAACGCACCTTGCGTGGCGTCCAGCAGGCCGAGCCCTGACGAGGCCGTGGCATCCCGCATCGTCCCGTCCGCATTCTGCAGGAACAACCGGTTCGGCAGTCCGCCGTTCTGGCAGGAAAACAGGTCGTCCAACCCGTCGCCATCCGCGTCACCAATCGCCAGTCCGCAATAGGCGAACTTGAACATCCGGTTGAATGTCTCGATGCGTTCGCGCCAGGCATCGGTGCCAGTCAGATACTGCTCGCGCACGTCAGCAGAAGTGGGCAGCACCGCCCCGGTGGCATCGGTAAAGAGGGGCTGCGGGGCCGGGTGCAGCACTTCCTCATAGGTTTCCATCCTGACATCGGCCAGGACCGGGGCCGCGGCCTCGCCTTCCCAGCGCGTTTCCCAGGTGGCATTGATCTCCCGCAGCCCGCCTTCAGCTGGTCCAAAAATGGAGACATACTGGCGGGTCGTTTTTTCCGCGATCCCAAACACCTTGAACTTCAGCCGGGTGGGACCTGTTTTGGCGAACCCCGCCCGCACCGCTTCCAAAGCCGCCTGCAGGGTGGGCCGGGGGGCCTTGCCGGAGGGCATCACTCCCCGTTGCACCGTAAAGTCCGCTCCATCGTAAACTTTGGTGAGGGCCGCCGGCCGCAGCACATCCGAGGGAGTGGTGGCATAGGCCGTGAGATCTCCCTTTTTGAGGCGGTCCCCAAGCTGGCTCAGGGCTTTCCCCGCGTTTTCCGCGAAGGTTTCGCTGGCCCAGCCTTCGGCCATCGGATCGGGCAGCGTGTCTGCAGGCGAGGCCAGCACAAACATTCCGCTCAATAAAAGACCCAGCACCGGTGACAGGAGAGATGGCACAGGGTAAATTCAAAAAGGATTCCCGCCGGGGTGACAAGCAGAAAATACGGGCAACAGAACCAATCCCTGGTCCGCCGCCGCCGTAAACCCGGTGACCTTGGCCGGTCCGCCGGGCGTTGCTCCTCTTTCCCCACCCCCGGCAAACTCTGCACTCCGGGATAAGGGAACCTCTCATTGCCACCGGCGCCCGGCCTATCATATCACTTTTTATCTTCCTGAAACAGAATGGTTACCCCCCCTCCCAATCCCCGGCTGATTGAGCCCCGTCTGGCCCCCCGGTTCCACGCCCTGCTGCGCATTCATCCTTTTCCGGAGGACGAACCACGCACCGACGAACGGGCGGAGGCCTTGATGGCGGACGCGGTGCAGTGGCAGGCCTCGGATGTCCATATCGAGCCCGGTTCGCAGGAGACGCGCCTGCGCATGCGGGTGGATGGGTTGCTCTATGATGTGGCGGCCGTGCCCAATGCCGCCGGCCTGCATCTGGCGTCCTTCTTCAAAACATTGTCCGGCATCGATGCCACCGCCCTTTCCCAGCCAGAGCACGGCTACGGCAGCATGGAGGCCGCGGGCACCCGCTTGGAGCTGCGCACCACGGCGGCTCCCACGCCGGTGGGGGAGATGGTGGGCGTGCGTATTGTCGATACCGGCCGGTCGATGCTGAAACTCGATGACCTCGGGATTCCGGAGGCGGATCAATCACGCCTCCGCACCTGGCCGGACGGCATGCAGGGCCTGCTGCTGGTGTGCGGTCCCGTCAGCTCCGGCAAGACCACCACGTTATACGCCCTGCTGCATCAACTGCAGACGCTGCCCCGCAGTATTGTTACGGTGGAAGATCCGGTGGAGCGCCATCTTGATGGCATCACCCAGATCGAGGTGAATCCGAAGCGCGGGCTGACCTTTCCGGAAGCGGTCCGGGCCATGTTGCGGCTGGACCCTGACTTCCTGCTGGTTGGGGAAATCCGGGACCCCGAGAGTGCGCACATCGCCGTCACGGCGGCCGGCAGCGGCCTGGCGGTCCTGTCCACCATCCATGCCCGGGATGCGGTGGGCGCCGTCACCACGCTGCGGAACAACGGCGTGAAGAACTGGGAGATCAGCAATGCCCTGGAAATGTGCCTCTCCCAACGCCTCGTGCGGCGGCTCTGCCGCCAGTGCCGGATCAAAGCCGCGCCGACGGAAGAGGAACGTCAGTGGTTCAGTGGTGCCGGCCTCCCCCCGCCGGAATCCCTGTGCCACCCGAAAGGCTGCGATGCCTGTGCAGGCACGGGGTTTGATGGACAGATCGGCCTCTTCGAGTTTTGGCAGGTGGACGATGCCGCCCGGAAGCTCATCCTGCAGGGCGCGGACCACCTAGCCCTCCAGGAGCATGCGCTGGACCATGGCCTGCTCCCCCTGTCGTATGACGCCATGGAGAAGGTCAAGGCCGGCCTGGTCTCACTGGCTGAAGTCCGCGCCTTGGGCGACATCGCGCACCCGTCCGGCACCGCCAACCGCTAGGCCACCCGGCAATCGACCTTCCCCCTTACCGCAGAATAACGAAATCACCCCCGGGCTCCGCATACCCCGCCACGCGGCCCCAGGCGGGAACGCCGGCGGCTTTTCCCTGGGGACCCAGCGGCTGGAGCTTCCGGTCAAACTCCTGCCAGACCGCGGAGCCTCCCCGGTTCCAGCCACTGCCTTCCACCCAGGCGATCAGGATCTTGCCCTGCGGGCTGATCGCCACCGAGGGGTGTTTGGCAGAGGAAGCCGCCACCGTCACCGGCGTGGAACCGGTCGCGGAAATCCAACCCGCCCGGATCTGACCGGCGGTCTCCCAGGCCCCCAGCAGCTGATGCTGATAGGTTGTCAGGGCCGCCGAGGACATCGGGCACGCGGCGATCTTCCAGGGTTCGATGGCATCGGTGGTCCAACCGCCGGCCTTTTGGGAAAGCAGCGTCATGCTGCGGCTTTCTGTCGTCAGGGCATTCCGGAAAAAGATCCGCAAGCCATCTTCCGGCCCGGCATAGGCCCGCAGGGAACAGCAGGCACAGACCCCGGGCTGATCGCGGTTGGCCGGTTCCGGGTTGCCGAAGGTTTCCCCTTCATCCGTGGAGGTGCGGACAAACACGAGCCGCTGTTTTTCCTCCGGTTCCCTGGTGGCCAGGTTCCCATGCCACACCACAAACACCTTGCCCCGGGCATCGGCCGCGATGGAGGCCCCTCCGTCCAAAGCCACGGTGTCTCCCAACAAATCCCTTGGCTTCCCGAATTCACGGTCACCGGCCTTTTTCCGCGCATACCACAACGGCGCCTGGGCAGCCTCTTCCCCGCCGGACACTCCATTCCATAACACATGGACGGTGCCATTTCCACCCAGCGCCACCTGCGGCCCCCGGATGCTGCCCACCGCGATGCCCTTAGCCGTGGGGGAATTCACTGGCGCACTGGTCTGCCAGGGTTCCCCCGGTTTGCGCCAGGTGTAGCGCACCTCGGCCGCTTTGGCGTCTCCCTGTAGATACACCAGATGGATCGTCCCCTCAGGCCCTGTGGCCACCTCCGGCTGCAGTCCCTTTTCCGGAACCTCCTCCACACGGGTGGCTGCCGTGCCCGCCCAGGCGAGGCAGAGGAAAAGCAGGGCAGGGCGGAGGATCGATTTCATCAGCCGCCAGCGTAACCCGGAATCCCCCCGCAGCGGAAGCCCTTTCTGGTTCAGGCTTTGCTGCGCAGCCGCAGCGCGTTGCCGATCACCGACACACTGCTGAGCGCCATCGCGGCCCCGGCGATCATCGGGTTCAGCAGCCACCCGGTCAGGGGATACAGCAGCCCGGCGGCGAGGGGGATGCCCACGGCATTGTAGATGAAGGCAAAGAAGAGATTCTGCCGGATGTTGCGCATCACGTCCCGGCTCAGTCCCAGCGCCCTCACAATGCCGCGCAGATCGCCCTTCACCAGGGTCAGTCCGGCGCTCTGGATCGCCACATCGGTGCCGGTGCCCATGGCGATGCCCACATCCGCTTCGGCCAGAGCCGGCGCATCGTTGATGCCATCGCCGGCCATGCCCACCACCGCCCCCCCGGTCCGCAGCTGGCGCACCGCGGTGAGTTTGTCGGCGGGCGATACTTCCGCACGCACGTCGGCGATGCCCAGTTCCCGGCCCACCGCCTGGGCGGTCTGCAGATTGTCGCCCGTCAGCATCACCAGCGTCAGACCCATGTCCTGCAGGGCTTTCACGGCCTCCGGGGTGGAGGCTTTGATAGGATCGGCCACGGCGATGAATCCGGCGATGGCCGGTCCCTCCGCCACCCAGAGGACGGTGTGGGCCTTTTCCTGCAAGGCCAGGGCCGCCGCCGCCAGCGGTGCCGGGAGCGCCAGTCCTTCCGTTTCCAGCCACCCCCGTTTGCCCACCCGCACCAGCGTGCCGTCGATGGTGCCGCTCACCCCGGCTCCGGTGATGGAGGTGAACCCGCTCGCCGCCGCCGGAGTCAGGCCCTTTTCCTTGGCCCGGCTCACGATGGCATGGGCCAGGGGATGTTCGCTCAACTGTTCCAGCGCGGCGGCCAGGGCCAGGACATGATCTTCCTGGCCAGGCTCCGTGGCCACGATCTCCCGGGCCACCGGCCGGCCTTCCGTCAGGGTGCCGGTTTTATCGGTGATCAGATGGGTGATTTTCTCCGCCTGCTCCAGGGCCGCGGCATCGCGCACCAGCACCCCCATTTGCGCGCCCTTGCCCACCCCTACCATGATGGACATCGGCGTCGCCAGCCCCAGGGCACAGGGGCAGGCAATGATGAGTACCGCCACACTGTTGGCGATGGCGTAGGCGAGGCGGGGTTCCGGCCCCCAAATCATCCAGCAGATAAACGTCAGGACTGCCACCAGCACCACCGCCGGCACAAACCACCCTGACACCTGATCGGCCAGCCGTTGGATCGGGGCCCGGCTCCGTTGCGCCTCCGCCACCATCTGCACGATTTGGGAAAGCAGCGTTTCACTACCGATCTTTTCCGCGCGCATCAGAAAGGCGCCCGTCTGGTTGATCGTGGCTCCCACCACCTGGTCCCCCGCCTGTTTACTCACTGGCAGCGGCTCCCCCGTGATCATGGATTCGTCCACACTGCTGGTGCCCTCCGTCAGCACCCCATCCACCGGGATCTTTTCCCCGGGCCGCACCCGCAGCACATCACCGATCTTCACCGCCTCCAGCGGCACATCATCTTCCTGACCGTTCTGCACCCGCCGGGCGGTCTTGGCGGCCAGACCCATCAGGGCCTGCACCGCTTGCCCGGTCCGGCTGCGCGCCTTGGCTTCCAGCCATTGCCCCAGGATCACCAGGGCCGTGATCACCGCCGCCGCTTCAAAATACAACGGGACATGCCCCCCATGCCGCAGCGAGTGGGGAAAGAGCCCCGGAGCCACCACCGCGATGGTGCTGTAAAGCCACGCCGCTCCCACCCCGAGGGAAATCAGGGTAAACATGTTCAGACTCTTGTTTTTCAGGGACCGCCAGGCCCTGCCAAAGATGAATCCCCCCGGCCCGAACACCGCCGCCGTGGCCAGCACCCATTGCCCCCAGCCAAAAGCCGCGTCCGGCAGCCACTCCCGCACCCGCAGCGCCGGGATCATCTCCCCCATCGCCAGCAAAAACACCGGCAAGGCCAGCGCCGTGCTCAGCCAGAGCTTCCGTTGCAGGGAGACCAGCTCCTGATCCTCCTCCTCCGCTTCGCCGGGCGGCAGGGTCTTCGGTTCCAGGGCCATGCCGCACTTCGGGCATTCCCCCGGATGATCCTGCTCGATCTCCGGGTGCATGGGGCAAGTGTAGATCGTCTTCGCCGCCGCCTGCCACACCGGGTTGCGTTCCAGGGCCATGCCGCATTTTGGGCAATCCCCCGGCCGGTCCGAGACCACGCCCTCACACATCGGGCAGAAATACTTCGCGCCCGCCGCCGGTTTCACCGCCGCATGGTGGGCATGATCCTGTCCTCCGTGGCAGCAGGAAGGCGCCGCCGCCGGCTTGGGAGGCGCCGGTGCCGTCTGGCAGCAGGGTTTCTTTTCCGGTTCCGGCTTGGGGGTATGGCAGCAATCACTCATGACAATTTTCTCCTTGGGGTTTGATGTTTTGGCCTCCGATGAACTCCGCGATGGGACAGCCCTGCAGCGCGCCTTTGCCACTGCACTGGGTCACCAGCCGGCTCAGGGATTTTTCCATCGCCTGCAAATCGTTGATCTTCTGACGGATCACCACCAGCCGCGCTTCCGCAAAATCGCGCACCGACTTCCGCGGGGTTTTGATATTCCCCGTCAGTTGCAGCAGTTGTTTGATGTCCTGCAGGCTGAATCCCAGATCCTGCGCCCGGCGGATGAATTGCAGCCGCTCCAGATCGCCCCCCGCATAGATCCGGTAGCCCGCCTCGTTGCGCGCCGGTTTCTCGATTAAGCCCTGCTGCTCGTAAAAGCGCAGGGACTCAGCCCCCACCCCCGCCAGCTTGGCCAGGGTCGCGCGGGTCCAGGTGCTCGGAGCAGTATCCTTCATGACTCCACCCTACACCCTGTAGTTAAGTGCAGGGTCAAGGAGTTTTCTTTACCGCTCCATCCACCGCCCCGCCGCAGGCAGCCCCGGAGGGGACGTAGCACGACTCTGCCGCAGACGAGCCGTGGGCAGAGCAGCGGCAGGTAACGGACAAGCGATGCCTTCGTAAGCAACTTGCCCTTCTCTTATCAAAGGCAGGGTGCGAACTGATCAATTGAGGGGGGCAATTGATCAGTTGGAAGGGTGCAAGTGACCAGATGATGGCGTCCAAGTGATTAGTTGGAGTCTTCCGGGTGTAATTCTTGGATTTGGCTTTTTCTATCGTATCCACTTCACTGTCAGGGAAATACTGGAGGATTTAGTCCGTCACGCCACCCGCCACCCACGCCAAGGATCGCCCCGCTTTCCCCCGCCCGGCGCCAGCATCTCCCCAGAGTGGTCGAGGACTCGACCACGGATGTCCGCCCCGTTTCAATTGGACAGGCCCGGTGGGACCGGCTACGGAAAGATAGGGCAGTTCAGCAGCGGTTTTTCACGTGACCTGCAAGGCTCTTTCTGGCCCGTCCCGAGATGAACGCTCACGAAATCCCACGAATGCTGCGCCAGAGCGGGCACACCAATCCCGTGGAGGGTCGCGTGGAGTGGGCACCCGTGAAGTCCCTTTGGTTCATTTCACATGCCCTTGTTGCCGTCGTCGGTGGCTACCTCACCTTTCGCTACGACGCGGTCCTGCTGTCATTCGTCTTCACGGTCACGACGCTTTGCCTTGGGCATTCCATCGGACTGCATCGTCTGCTGGTGCACCGCAGCTTCGAGTGCCCGCAGTGGCTCGAATACATCCTGGTGCATCTCGGCACTGTCGTCGGTATGGGTGGCCCCTTTCGCATCCTCTACATGCACGACATCCGCGACTGGTCGCAGCGCCACGAGTCTTGTCACCGCTATTTTATCCATCAAAACCCGCTTTGGCGCGATTTCCTCTGGCAGATTCACGGCGACATCCGCCTCGACCAGCCCCCAAGGTTCCAGATGGAGCCACGTGTCGCCACCAACCGGTTTTATCAGTTCATGGAGCGGACTTGGATGCTTCAGCAGCTTCCGTGGGCCATTCTTTTCTACATACTCGGCGGCGTGGCTTTTGTCGTCTGGGGCATTTCCGTCCGCATCACCTTTTCGTTGCTCGGCCATTGGCTGGTCGGTTACTTCGCCCACAATGCCGGACAGCGCGATTGGCACGTCAGCGGACACGCCGTTCAAGGTCATAACGTGCCTCACATCGGTCTGCTCACGATGGGCGAGTCGTGGCACAACAACCATCATGCCTTCCCCGGTTCCGCCAAGCTCGGGCTGCGTCCCTCGCCGCATGACCCCGGCTGGTGGGCGCTTTGCGTTTTACGCTCTGTCGGTCTCGTCTGGAACCTCAAGCTCCCGTCAGACCTTCCCGAGAGGCCGGAGCTTGCCTCAATCAACCCGGAATCGCCAGGTGACCATGGTTATCATCGGGCGCAGCCCCGGAGCTAATGGCGCCTAAACGATTTGCGGCGAGGATCGTATTTTGCGGGGTGGATTGAATATCTGGTCCGACGCCAGCAGGGCTGGCTGGAGAAAGCGGCAGCAGGGCTGCCCGCAGTCCAAAGGGGCGGCGCCCCGAGTGCTGGGTTTTTCCTGCAAGGCGACCTGCCCCATGGCCACAGTAGTCCGCCCCACTTCTGCCGGATTTGAAGGATTTGCTGGCATCTTAGCGGAATTCCCCTCACCATGCCGGAAATCCAGCCCCAAATCCCACCTGCTTATCCCATGATTCCGCATTCCCCCGACATTCCTGCTGGAGACAAGGTGGAGCACTCTCCTGCAATCCTGTCGGTGAATCAGTAGTTCGCCCCAACTCCCAGCGCCATGATTCGGACGGCAATCCCATTCGGCTACTTGTTCATTGCGCTGTTTCTTGGTGCGGTTTTTCTCACAGGCTCAGCTTTAGCGATTTGGGGATTGTTGCGTCGGAGACGGGCTGCGCTCATTTTTGGCTCGACGATCGTATTGGGCGTCATTGGCTTAGTTATCGCGGAGGTCGCGTTTGAGGGTTCGATGGAATGGAACCCATCCATCACGGACGACTCTCGTGTTGTCGGCACTTGGACGGATGACCGGAAGACGATAACCCTCCGAGGAGACCACACCTTTGATTACGGATCCGATACCGAAAGGTTTTCGGGCAGATGGTCGCGTGACGACTGGAATCTTCGTCTGACCGAAGAGGGTGTCGATTCGATGATGAGGTTCATCAGCTTCAGGGACGAATTGCGATTGATGCCCAACCCGCCAGAAGATCCAGACATGTGGAATGGCGACCTGGGACTCGTCCGTAGATAGTGTTTTTCCATGACCACGTCAGCCTTAACCCGCGCCATCTCCGAAGAAGTCCACATCGCGGCGCACGATCCGCGATGGGCGGAACAATTCGCAGCGGAGCGGGATCGTCTCCTGGATTTCCTGTCGGGGCGTTTCGCCGCCATTGAACATATCGGCAGCACCGCCGTG
Source organism: uncultured Verrucomicrobiota bacterium (assembly GCA_942492905.1). Taxonomy (GTDB): domain Bacteria; phylum Verrucomicrobiota; class Verrucomicrobiia; order Verrucomicrobiales; family V1-33; genus CAIZWU01. Next base: position 4,449,284 of record OW818657.1, on the reverse strand, counting down.
CCACAACTCGCCGCCAAGCCGATCATCGATATCCTTGCCGGAGTGGGCTCCCTCACCGAGGCCGATGCCTTATTGGAGCCTTTGTGTGCGCACGGCTACGAGACTTCCGCGGAGTTCAACGCGACGCTTTCGGACCGGCGCTGGCTCATGCGGCACGCCTCCGGCCGGCGCACTCATCATCTCCATCTGGTCGTTTTCGGCGGGGAGCGGTGGGTCCGGTGGTTACAGTTCCGGGACCTGCTGCGGGCCGATGCCACCATCGCCACACGCTATGAGCAGCTGAAACATGAACTTGCTGGGCAGCATCGCCACGACCGCGAGGCTTATACCGACGCCAAGGCAGCATTCATCGATGAAGTGCTCGCCAACGCCGGCGGATGACCATGGTTGATCGATTCGCGGACGGTCTGGGGCTGGCGACGAGTCAAATGGCTAACACTACTCAGGGACGGTGGCTTCAATCCTCCAGCAACTGGCGGACGCGGACCCATTCGGTGATGGACCAGGCCTGGGAGCCGCAGCCGCGCGGGGTGTGGGGGTAGCCGCCGTCGATGACTTCCTCGAGGGAGCCGAGGGAGAAGTGTTGGAAGAGGGGCAGGGAGGAGGCCAGCATGCCGGCGGCGCGGGCTTGGGCGGCGGGGCCGTAGAGCATGAGCATGGCCTCGGCGAGCATGGGCATGGGCCAGGGCCGGCGGTGCCGTTGTGATAGGCCGGTTTGCGGCGGGTGTCCTCGTCGCCTTCATAACGCGGCCAGAAGGGATGCTGGGGATCGTTGAGCAGCTGCCCGAGACGCTCCACCGGAAGGGGGAAGGCGACGGGGCGGTCGGCGAGGGTGCGGATGGCGCCGGGGATGAGGAGTTCCGTGCAGGCCTCGATGATGCCGGCGCAGAGCACGGGATCGGTGACGGCGCCGAGGGTGACGGCCATGAGCTGGTTGGGCCGCAAGTGGTCATCGGCAATGCATTGCCGGGCGTTTTGCCCGGAGCTGCCATGCAGGCAGTCGCTCAGCCAGGGTTGGCCAGGGCGGGTGAAATAGGTGAGGATCGATGCCTGGACCTGGGCGGCGAGGAGGGGCCACGAGGGATCCCCGTCAATGCGGGAGAGCAGCTGGAGGGCGGCAAACCAGAGGGCCTGGATGGAGACCGGATACCCTTGGCGGGGGGTGCCGGCGGGGTAGTTGGTGTCCATCCAGGTGAAGTGGGAGGGACTGTAGATGAGTCCGCTTTCCGCATCCATGGCGATGCCGTTGGGGGTGCCCCTGACATAGCCATGGCCCAGTGAAATCAGGACCTGGCGCACGGTGCGGTCGCCGGCGGTTTCATCGAGGAAGCCGTCGTGGCCTTCCCGTTGCAGCAGATCGGCCACGCTGGTGAAGAACCAGAGCGGGGCGTCCGAGGTGTCGCGGTTGGAGTCGTCATGGCCCCGGATCATGTTGGGCAGGGTGCCGTCCTTCTCATAGCGGGCGAAGGTCTTGAGGATGTCCCGGACGGCGGCCAATTCCCCGGCGGCAGCGATGCCACGGAGGCAGATCAGGGTATCGCGGCCCCAATCGAGGAACCACGGATACCCGGCAATCACGGTGAGGGAGTCATCGCGTTTCACGATGAACTGGCGCACCGCATCCAGCAGGGTGAAGTGGCGGGAAGCGACATCCGCCGGGGCCGGGGCCACGAGGACGGGGAGACTGCCCGGGCGGTCAAATCCGGCGGCCAGGACCACGGGAGTGGCGGCGGTGAGGGGCAGGGTGAAATAACCGGGACTAAAGAGATCCGAGTATTTGCCAAGACCCCGCGAGGCATCGACGGGGTGTTCCACGGTGAGGCGTTCCGGTTCCCTGACAAAAGTGGAGCCGGGGACGGAAACCTGGAGCTGGCCTTGCTGGCAGGGCATGGAGAAGCGGTCCGGCTGGAGGGTGAGGGTCGCGTCGAGGGCGTTGACCTGGTCCACCGGCAGGTGCCATTTTTCATGGAAGCCCCGGTCCTCCACGTCAGGACGGAGGATCAGGGTGACGGGGCCGGCATCATCGCCGGGGGTGCGTTCGAAGGTGACGCTCACGGCATCCTGACCGGCGGTCAGGTGCACGGTGGCGGTGAGGTGGATCCAGTGGCCGTCCCCGCAGGGCAGGCGGAAGGTCCAGAGGGCGGTCTGGCCGGAAACGAGGCGCACCTGTTCCGTCCAGAGGGCGCTGATTTCCGTGGAGAATCCGCGCCGCACCAGCCAGGCCCGGCAGCGGGTCAGAACCATGCGGCGGTCCACCGGGAAGTCAGGATGCGGATTGGCGGCGAGCAGGGCGTCATACTGGGTGCGCACGGTGCCCCATGCGGCCCGCAGGTGGGCCATGGCGCCGGTGCCATTGGTGAGGACGAGGTGCAGGTCCGGTTCGTCCCGGATCTGCGGGCCGTGGGCGGTGGCGGAGGGATCGGTCAGGGCCGCGGGCATCAGGAGCGGGACGGTGCCGCGTTGGCCGGGCAGGCGCAGCAGCACCGAGGCTGGGCCGGGGCGGTCGTCCGGCCGGGGCACGAGGCTGAAATGCCCTGCCGCGCCGGGCAGGCTATGGCCTTCCGCCCAGGGCTGGCCCCCGGCTTGCACCGAATAACGGAATGGCTCCGGGGCGGTCAGGAGCAGCAGATCGCCAGGGAGCCAGACCACTTCCCGCCGCTGGTCGCGGGGCCAGGTGACCACGGTGACCGGGGCAAAGGGCAGGCCCGAGAGGGTCTTGCAGAAAGCCGCTGGATGGTCCGGCAGCACGGCGGCGGCGGGCACCGGCCGGTCGGCGGGCACCTTCAGCCAGACGGCCACCTGCTGGGCGAGTGCGGCAGTCTGTTGCACGATGATGGCGGGAACCGGGGGATCGGTCAGGGGAGCCGCGGCCAGCACCGCCACGGTGCCGGGAGCGAGCTCGGCATAACCAGTGCCATCCCCCCAGCCCAGGGCAGCCGGCGGCGAGCCGCAAGCCACCGCCACGAGGGAGCCCGAGGGGAAATCCGCCGCCGGCCACGTGACCTCGGCGGGCGTGGTGGTTTCCAGATTCATCAGGATGAGGAGGGACTGCGCTCCATCCAGGGAGACGCGCCGCAGGGCCACGCCGGACCCGCTGCTGCTGGTGACCAGTTGCAGGGTGGCCCCGGCGGCAAAGGCCGGTTGTTTCAGGAGCCGCTGGAGCGCGGCGATGGCGGCGGTCTGGTTTTCCCCGGCGCCTTCCGCGAGGGAGGTCGCGCCGTGCACCCGGATTTGTTCGGTGGCGAACCACTCGGCCCCGCAGGTGAGGCCCCAGCCGCCCGCCGGGCTGCACAAGGCGGCCACGGCGGTGCGCAGCCGGGCCCAGGCGGGGGAAGTGGCGGCGAGCCGCGCATTGTCGTGGGTTTCCGCGAAGTTGACCTGGTAGCCCTGACATTTCGACTGGGCGATGGCCTGGGGCAGATACCAATCCATGGCGCCGCGGCTTTCATTCTGGAACAGCTCGCTATAGGCCCAGTTCAGGCCGCCTTCGGTGAGGAGCTCCAGCATGACCGGGATCGGACCGCCGAGGCCTTCGAGGAGGAAAATGGTGTCAGGGAATTCGTGGCGCACCTTGGCAGTGATATAACGCCAGACCGGCTGGGGGATGAAATATCCGGCATCGCAGCGGAAGCCGTCCACACCCTGACGGCGCCAGTAGAGGAACACGTCCGCCATTTCCCGCCACAGGGCGCGGTGTTGATAGTCCAGCTTCACGAGGTCCGCCCAGACCACGCCCCAGGCTCCCGGCGAGTGGAAGGTGCCGTCCTCGTTCCTGACAAACCATTCGGGATGATGCCCCTGCAATTGCGAAGCCCAGCCGGTGTGGTTGATGGGGATATCGATGAAAAGCCGGGCGCCCCGGGCATGGATGCCATCCGCCAGTTCGCGGAACTGCTGGAGCGGGGTGGTCCGGCCATCGAACTCGGCGAGGGACGGGTCCACATTGTAAAAATCCAAGGCGGCAAAAGGACTGCCATACCGCCCCATGCGGGCATGGGTGGACGGCACCGGGAAAGGGGGCAGGAGCAGGACAATGCCGAAACCCATGTCGCGGATGATGTGATCCAGCCGGGCGGTGACGGAGCGGAAGGTGCCGGTGGGCGGGATCACGGTGTAGCCGGCGTCATCCAGCGGTTTCAGCGAGGCCTCCGGCACGTCCCCGGCGTTGTTGCGGAAGAGCCGCGGAAAGGCGGCATAGATGGAGTTTTCCGCCACGGTCCAAGCGGGTTCCACTTTGATCATGACATTGCCCTCGGCCCCCGGCCAGAGGGGTGGGGAGAGCTCGTCCCGGAGCAGGTAGGCCTTGGCTTCAAAGGACCCCACGTCCGGCAAGGGCAGGGTGAGCGACCAGCCTCCGGTTCCATCCGGCGCCATGGACAAATCCTCCCAGTCGAGGCCTGGGGGAGGGCAGCCTTCCTCCACCGCTGCGATCAATTCCGCCCGGTGCCGGGCCACCTGCCGGAGATTGGTGCGGAGAAAAGCCCCGCCTGCGGTGGCGGAGCCGGGGTGCAGGGAAAATGTCACCTGATCGCCGGCATGGCGGATCAGCAGCGAACCTGGGGTGGGGAACTGAGTCAGGGAAACGGGCATGGGCGCAAGCCGTCGCAGAATTCGTGCCTTGGCAACCGGACGTCTCCATGGCCTGCCCAGCCGGGGGAAGGGGACACGCGGGGAACCCAAGGGCGGAAAACCGCCGGACCGGGCAATGAAGCCCGGGAATTCAAGATATTTTAATCAGGAACGATCCAACCATACCCGGCACGGCGTCTGGTCCACCGGGTCGCGGCGGAGACGTCTCCGGCCGGCCTGACTTGCTTTCTGCTGAATTCAAATATTGAACCTGCCGCCACGCCCGCTACACTGATCCCCCCGGTGCGGCTGATTTACCCATCATTTAACCTTCTTTTTTCTTTTATGGCTCAGGCAATCATGGATCCCGAAGAGGTGCGGCGCTTCGCCAAGGAGCTGAAGCGCTTCAATGACGATGTGCAGGTACGGGCGGCGGCGCTGCATGCCCGGTTCAACGCCCTGACCGCCTCGTGGCAGGATCAGGAGCAGGAGAAGTTTTCCGAGGATTTCGTGGTGACCATGAAGGCGCTGAAGAAATTCATGGAAGTTTCCGAGAAGCATACCCCCTTCCTGCTGCGCAAGGCAGCCCGGATCGAGGAATACCTTGACCAGCGGTAGCAGTTATGGCGGAACAAGCCCAGGTGAAATCGGTGGAGGCGCTCGAGTCGTTGCGGGCCGCCTTTATCGTGTATCAGTCCAAGTCCCGGCGCGCGGTGGACATGGCGCTGGAGGAGGCGGTGCGGCTGCGTCAGTGGGTGCAGGGGGACTGCCGGGTGCACTGGGAAGGCCAGATCCGGCAATGGACCCGGGTGCTGGAGCGCGCCCGGGCGGAACTGATGACGGCGCGGTTGTCCGCCCTGGTGGACCGCAGCACCCGTCACGAGGAAGCGGTGCGGAAGGCCGAGCGGGCCCTCGCCCATGCCCAGGACAAGCTGAAAATGGCCAAACGCTGGTCCCGGGATATTGAAACCGCGCTGGGGCCGCATATGCGCCGGCTGGAAAGTGTCCGGGATCATTTGATGCATAATTTGCCCAAAGCCTCCGCCTGGCTGCACCAGGCTGAGATGACCCTGGAAGCGTATGCCGAAAGCCGGGCCGGCAGCCTGTCGGCCCCGACCGGCACCGAAGCCTCACCCCCTCCCTCCGAACCATGAGTGCCGCCGCCACCAATCTGGAAACCTGCACCCGCGATCTCCTGATCGCCTGGGAACGGGCGCGCGAACAATGGCGCGATGCGAAAAGCCAGCAATTTGGCCATACCTTTGTCGAACCTCTGCCGGAACTGGTCTCCCAGGCCCGCGATGCCATGGGCCACATGGAAATACTGCTCCGAAAAATCAAAAATGACTGCGAATAACTCTTCACCGGTGGACCTGACCGTCGCCCACACCACCAGCCTCCTTGAGCGTCTCGGCGGCACCCTGTCCGAACTTGCCGCCGGGGAGGAAGTCCTCCTGAAGGAAGCCCGCACCCGCCGGCTCACTCTGGAGCGGCGTCAGGGGGAAGCGGTGGCCGCTTTTGACCAGCAGTTTGCCAAGGAAGCCGGGGCCATCGATGCCACCTGGCTGGGCCGTTGGGATCATACCCGCCGCCATCATGAGCAGCGCATGTTCCGGATTGAGAAAGCGGAACGCAACAGCCAGCGGGACATGCCGCGCCGGATCGAGGCCGCCCGGGCGCAATGGCTGGGGGGACTCCAGCGGCAGAAACTTTCCAAGGAGCGCGCCCTGACCGGTCAGGCCGGGCAGGTGCTGGAGCAATACACCGCCCGCCAGGCCCGTCTGGGTGCGGCGGAGCTGATGCTGGAACGCCTGCGCCGCCGGGCACACCAAGCGTTCAATGGCAGCGCGGGTTTCCGTCAGATGCTGGCCGCCCCGGGGCCGGTCGCCGCTGCCAGCCCCGTCCTGGATTCCGATGCCGCCCTCGCCGGAGTGGAGCAGCAATTGCCCCTCCTGACCGAACAACTCACCGCTTACCGGCAGCGTCCGGTGCCCCGTTTCTTCAGTATCCTGACTCCGGCGGTGCTGGTGATTCTGATTGTGATCGGCGCGGTGCTTTTCGCGGGATCCCTCGGCTTTGCCGGGGAGAATGCCCGCCTCGCCGGAGCGGTGGCCCTCGCGGCTTTGGTGGCGGTCGCGGCCGTTTATCTCCCGGCCATGAAGAGCGCCCGGCCTGCCGCCAAGGAAATTGCGGACGGGATTCAGCAAGCCGCGGCGACTTGTGCGCGGCTCCAGAAGGAAGCGAAGGAAGCGGTGGAGTCCGAGCACGCCCGGCTCAAAGTAGAGCAGGAACGCGTCGCCGAGGAGATCCAGTCCAAGTGGGGTGGAGTGGCCACGGTGGATACCGATTTTGCCGCCGCCGCGCAGCAGAAAATCAAAGCCCAGGTCCCCCGTCTGGTGGCGCGCAATGAAGCGATCGTGGATGCCAAACGCCGCGTCCTCGAAACGGCCCACAGCGCCGAAAGCGGGGAATGTGAGGCGAAATTCAATGCCCGCCGCGAGGCCCTGAATGCGAAACACGCCGCCGAAACCGCAGAACTCACTGCGGCCGACGCCGTCCGCTGGGAAGCTCTCGAATCCACCTGGCGGAAAACCGTGCCGCCGGTCCTCGAAGAACTGGCCACCATCCGTGCGGCCGCCGAACCACTGGCTCCCGCGTGGCCGCAGTTGACCGCCGACACGTGGACGCCACCCGTCGCGGCTCCAGTCGCCTTGCCTTTCGCGCACATGGCCGTGGATCTGGCGGCCCATGCGGGATCCCGTCCTCACACCGCCCGGTTTGTGATTCCCGGGCCCGCCACTTTCGACCTTCCACTGACCCTCTCCTTTCCGGCGCAGGGATCGCTGCTTCTGCAATCGGAAGGAGCCGCCCAGGGGCCGGTCGCCGAAGTGCTCAACAACATCATCCTCCGCCTGCTGGCCGCCAGCCGACCGGGGAAGGCCTCCTTCAACATTATCGATCCGGTCGGGCTGGGGCAAAACTTTGGCGGATTGATGCACCTCTCGGACTATGAGGACAGCCTGATCAACCACCGCATCTGGACCCAGCGGGAGCAGATCGAGGAACGCCTCGGCATCCTCAGTGGCCACATCGAGAAGGTTATCCAGATGTATCTGCGCAACGAGTTTGAAAGCATCACGGAGTACAACAACCAGGCTGGAGTGGTCGCTGAGAAATACCATTTCCTCGTCATCGCCGACTTCCCGGCCAACTTCAGCGAGTCTGCGGTGAAGCGGTTGGAAAGCATCGTTTCCAGTGGTCCGCGTTGCGGGGTGTTCACGCTGATGCACACCGACCTCCGGGCGCCCCAGCCGGATGGGTTTACCAGCAACGATACCGGCCCCAACCGGGTGGCGCTGCGTTATGTGAACAAGGCCTGGGAACTGCGGGGGCTCAAAATGTCCGGGCTGACCCTCACCCCGGAATCGCCGCCGCCCGCCGAGCAGGCTTTGGCCCTGCTGCACCGCATTGGCAAGGCCAGTATCGATTCGGGCCGCGTGGAAGTGCCCTTCTCCCAGATTTCGCCAGGGCCGGAGGACTATTGGAAGGGAGACACCACCAACGAACTCCGCATCGCGATCGGCCGGACCGGCGCGGTCAAACACCAGATGCTGGCCATCGGCAAGGGCACCCGCCAGCACGCGCTCTTCGCCGGGAAAACCGGGTCGGGGAAATCCACCCTCTTCCATGTGATCATCACCAATCTGGCGCTGACCTGCAGCCCGGATCAGGTCGAGTTCTATCTGATCGACTTCAAGAAGGGCGTGGAATTCAAATGCTACGCCAACAAAAAGCTGCCGCATGCCCGGGTGGTCGCAATTGAGAGTGACCGTGAGTTCGCCCTCAGCGTGCTGCACCGGTTGGATGAGGAATTGAAACGCCGCGGCGACCGCTTCCGTCAGCTCAACGTGCAGGACCTGGCAGGGTATCAGCGCAGTGGCGCCACCGAACCGATGCCGCGCACCCTGCTGATCATTGATGAATTCCAGGAGTTCTTTGTCGATGACGATCCCATCGCCCAGACGGCCTCGCTGCTGCTGGACCGGATTGTCCGTCAGGGCCGGGCCTTCGGGATTCACGTCCTGCTGGGTTCGCAAACCCTCGGCGGGGCCTACTCGCTGGCCCGGGCCACCCTCGGCCAGATGAGCATCCGCGTCGCCCTGCAGTGCAACGAGGCCGATGCCTATCTGATCATGGACGACAACAATGCCGCCCCGCGCCTCCTCTCCCGTCCCGGGGAAGGGATCTACAACGACGCCGCCGGTTCAGTGGAAGGGAACAGTCCCTTCCAGGTGGTGTGGCTGCCGGATGACGAGCGCGACCGCCTGTTGGATCAAATCCACGAATTGGCGGTGAAGTCCGACAAGGCCCAGATGGCGCCAATCGTCTTCGAGGGCAACGCCCCGGCCGACCTGCTCGGCAATGCCTTGCTGCGCAAGGTGCTGGATGCCGCGCCTCCCACTGCTCCGGCGGCGGGCCGCTGCTGGCTGGGCGCTCCCAATGCGATCAAGGGGCCGACCGAAGCCGTCTTCCACCGCCAGAGTGGCCAACACCTGTTGGTGGTGGGCCAGCGGGAGGAAGCATCCCTCACCATGCTGGGCCTTTCCCTGCTGGCACTCTCCGCGCAGTATCCCGCCGGCAGCGCCCGGTTTGTCTTCTTCCACAGCGCCACGCCCGGCACGCCCGAGGCGGAGTTTATCGATCAACTTGCGGTGGCGGTGCCAGGTCTGTCCCTGGTCCGGCCCAACGAGGCCGCGGCGGCCATCGGCACGCTCAGTGAGGATCTCAAAGCCCGGGCGGTGGATGGCAGTCAGGCCGCGCCCACGACCTACGTCTTCATTCACGGATTGCACCGCTTCAAGAAGCTCCGGCAGGAGGACGATTTCAGCTTCTCCATGGACAGCGAGAGCACCGCCAGTCCCGGGGCGCAGTTCAATGAACTGATCACCGAAGGCAGCAGCCATGGCATCCATCTGCTGGTCTCCCTCGATACCTTCAACAACGTCAACCGCAGCATCAGCCGCAAGGCCCTGACGGAATTCGAAATGCGGGTTGTTTTCCAGATGAGCGCCAACGATTCCGCCAGCCTGATCGACTCGCCGGCCGCTGGAAATCTGGGCCTGCACCGGGCGCTCTTCTACAACGAGCACGACGGTACCCTCGAAACGTTCCGCCCTTATGCTGCCCCGGATCAGGCCTGGCTGGAGAAAACGGCCGGGACCCTGGCGGCGCGCCATCCTGCGGTGGCCGCTCTTTGAAATTGGACGGGTCCGGTTTCACGATCCCGGCAGGCAGGGCTGAAAATGCCCTGCCGGCCCGTGATCCGTGGACTGACTCATGGGATGGAATGACCCTGGAACCACGTTTTTGCCTCTGGCCTTGCCGATGAATGGGAACCCAGCGAAGAAGGAGGACAACATGACTCCCCGCGCCACGCTCAGCCGAATTTTAGCCGTGAACTGGTATGGATACCGGCAGTTCATCGATGTGCGGGGACTGACCCTGATCACGGGAGCAAATGGGTCTGGAAAGAGTGCCTTGTTGGATTTGATCCAGTTTGTGATGCTGGGGGAGCAGACCAGCCGGTTCAACAAAGCGGCGGCGGGAGCGGGCAGTGGCCGGACGCTGCGGGGCTATTGTTTGTGCGATACCAACACGGTGGGACGGGACGGGCAGGAACGTTATTTAAGGCCGTCCGGGGTAACCCTGGCCGGGCTGGAATTTGCCTGGCCGGAGGCGGCGGATGGATCGGTGAGGCGCGAGACCTGGGGGGCGCGGATTGAGTATGACAGCCCGACCGCCAAACCGAAGACCGCTTGGTTCTGTGTGCCGCGGCGGGTGGAGGAAGAGGATTTCCTGACCAGTGGCGGCGGGGATGGGGGAACGGTGGCTTTTTTGCCGGAAGACGAATTCCGGGTGCGGTGGAAGCGCGATATCGGGGCCGAGATCTGGGACCGTCAGGCAACTTATCTGGATGAGATGGCGCTGCGGGCGCACCTCGGGTTTGGGAGGACGGAGATGAACAAGACGCTGCCGAGCGCGATGGCGTTCCAGCCAGTGGAGAACTTTGAGAAGTTCATCCGGGACTTTTTGTTGGAACCATCGCTGCCGGATGTGAAGGCGGTGAAGGCCAGTGTGGATGCGCACCGCCGGGCCCAGGAACGGCTCGAGAAAATGAGCGGGCAATTGGAGCGCCTGACAAAGATCGCGGTGCACCATGGGATGGAGCAGCAGGCCCGCAAGGACTCCGGGCTGTGGTCGTATCTGCGGGAGGCGCTGGCCCACGCGGAGGTGGCCGATGGCGTGCGGGTGCGGGAGGAGAAGCTGGAAAAACTGCAATCCGATCATGCCGCCAACCTGGAGGCGAAAGAGGCTGCCATTGTGGAGCGGAATGCGTTGCAGGGCTTGCTGGAAGAGGTGCAGCGGGAGGTGTTCAAGGACGATGCGGCTTCCCGGCTTGATGAGACCAAACAGAAACTGGCCGGCGCGCGGACGGATCTGAAACAACTGCGGACGCTGCACCAGAACGCCCGGGATTTCCTGCATGGCCGCACCCAGTACTGGCAGCAGTGGCTGCGGCATGGGGAGAACCTCGGGGTGGCCTATCCGGCGGAGGCGGAACCGGATTTGACGGTTTTGCGGGGGACCGATACCGGGGCTGCGCTGGACGCTTCCTCCAGGCTGGCACGGACGGCTGATGGGCTGCTGGGGCAGGGCGCGGAGGAAGTCAGGGTATTGACCGGATCCATCAGGACCCTGGAAGCCCGGGAAAAACAATTGAGTGATGATCTGGCTCACTACCGGGAAGGCCGGGCGGCGGCCTCGCCGCTGCTGGACGCTCTGCGGGCCAAGGGGCAGCGGGCCGTGGCGTTGGGGCGGGTGGTCGAGGTGACGGGTGCGGGCGAAAAGTGGTGGCCGTTGCTGGAGTCGCTGCTGGCCCAGGACCGGCAAGCGATTCTGCCCGAGGATTTTGCGGCGGCGTGGGAGACGGCGCAGCGGGTGGCCAGTCCGGAGGAGCCGCTGCTGCATCCTGACGAATTGGCGGGCCTCACCACGGGGGCCGGGCAGGGTTCCCTGCGGCAGTTTTTGGAAACAGCGCATCCGGGTGCCTCGGCTTGGCTGGATGTGCGCCTGGGAAATGTGATGCCGGTAAAACATGTCAGGGATCTGGACCGGTTTCCGCGGGCCTTGTCGGCAGATGGATGGCTGAAGGATCCGCCGCGCCGGGAGCGCCTCGTCCCCGCGAAGGAACTGACCTTGGGCGAGAATGGGCTGCGGCGTCTGCGTGAAACCCGGGAAGTGGAACTGGAGGAACTGGTCACGGATTTGACCACCCAGCGGCGGCGGCGGGAGGACTGGAATGCCTGGCTGCACAAAGGCCGGGATTGGCAGTTGAACGATTTTGCGGTGCCCCCGGGCAGCAATGACCTACGCCGGCTGGCCGAAGCCGAGCGGGAGGTGGACATGTTGGAGGAAACCCTCAAACTGTTGGCGACCCCGGAACGGGAAGCGGCCGTGAGCCGGATGCGGCAGCTGCAAAACGAGGGGAACGGACTGGTGGAACGGGCGGCCCGGCTGGATGAGCGGGTGACGCGGGCGGAGCAGGAAATGCGGGGGCTGACCGATGCCCTGGGCACGCTGCGGGAGCAGGAAAAATCGCTGATGATTACTTGTCAGGAATCCCGCGTCCGGGTGACCGGGGTATCGGAATCCGAGGTGACAGCCCGCCTGGAGGCCGCATTGGCGCAGCCGGGCACGTGGCGGCAACGGATGGACCAGGCCGCAGAGCTGGCCCGGCAGCGGCTGGCGGAGGCGGAGGGACATCAGCGGCGGCGGGATGAGGAGCGGCGGGCCATGCTGGAGGCGCATCCGGAACTGGGGGATGCTTTTGATATCGGGGATGCCTCCAACGATCGTTATGACCAGCGCCGCCGGGAGTTGGAGGAGCAGGAGCTGCCCCGGTTCCGGGAGGAGGCGGAAAAGGCCCGGCGGGAATGGGAGGAACGGCTGCAGCATCAGGTGCTGGATGTGATCCGCGAAAAACTGGCGGAGGCGGAGCGGACCAAACGGGAGCTGAACCGGGCGATGGATTGTGAGATCGGCGGATGGCGCTATCAAATCCGCAGCACCACCGACCGTTCGCATACCGCGATCTGGGCGCTGGTGGACAAGGGGCTTCCTTCCGGCGAGGACATGGGACTTTTCAATGCGGCGGCCAGTGAGGAAATCGAACGCGCCAAGGCGGAGCTGATGGCGGCGATCGAGGCGGCGGAGCAGGGCGGGGATACGAGGGCGCAACGGGCGCTGGATTACCGCTACTATCATCACTGGCGGATGATGGCGCACCACGCCGGCCGGGGAGACGAGGCCGCGGCGGATCTGGACAAGATCGCGAAGAAGCAAAGCGGCGGGGAAAATCAGGCGCCGTTTTTTGTGGCGACCCTCGCGGCCTTCCGGCGGGTCTATGATCAGGGGCAGCGCTCACCGCAGGTCAATCTGGGGCTGGTGGTGATGGATGAGGCTTTTTCGAAATTGTCCGGGGACCGGATTGACGATTGTCTGGCCTTGGCGCGGAACTTTGGGCTGCAGCTGATCATGGCCTTTCCGGAGGACCGCCTGCCGACGATGGCGGCGCATGCCGATACCATCGTGCAATGCCGGGTGGAGCGGACGTGGGAGCGGGATACCATCACGGGGATTGAGAACTGGGTGATCCGGGTGGACCGGGACCGCCTGCAGGAAATCCTGACATGAAACCGCCGGTCTGGCTGGAAGCCTTCCATCGCGACTGGCAACGGCTGCGGGGGCGGCGGGTGGAGCCGGGGAGGCTGCCCCTGGCGCGGAATTGGGAGGATCTGCTGGATGCGGCTGGTTTGTCAGGGGCCGCGGAACGGGTGCAGGCGGGACGGGAGGCGGAGGCGTTGGAAAAGGAAGGCCGGCTGCTGCTGGCGAGGCACCGCTACCGGAAGTTCATTGAACGGGTGCGGCTGCCGGTGGCTCAGGAGGCGTGGTTGCAGGCCTTGTTCCAGAAGACACTGCCGGCGGAGTGGCGGGCGCGGTCGGTAACTGTGGTGGAAGCGCAGCGGGCGGCGGGGCATCCGCTGCTTTCCGATGGCTGGGAGGAAGGGTGTGTCAGGGTGCTGGAGGCTTTCCAGCAAGGCCGGGGACTGCGGCCCTTCCGCTGGCAGGAGCCGGAAGCGGCCGGGAAGCTGCTGGAATTGCTCCGGGCGCTGACGGCCCGGGAGTGGGGCCCGTTTACGTTGGTGAGGGATGCCAGTGTAGCCCTTGGCTTGGATTCCAAGGCGTTGGAACGGAACCGCCGGGTGGTGGAGGCGGGGCTGAGCCTGTTTTTCCAACGGCCGGCCACCCTCGAAACCCTGGGCATCATGGGGTCGAACAGCCGCCTGTGGTTTGATGGGCCCCTGACGCTGCATTTTGCCGATGGGACGCGTCATGAGTCAGGAGGGCTGCGGCATGGGGATCAGATCACCGCAGCCGATTTGGAACGGGCGGTGCGGGTTACGACCACGGCGGTGAAATTGGTGAGTGTAGAGAACAGCAAGACGACCTTCCGCCAGTTGGCGGCGGCCAATGAGTCGCGTGAGGTCCTCGTCTTTGCGAGCTCTTTTCCCACGTTGGCCGTCCGCCTCCTGCTGGAAAAGTTGCCGGCCCACTTACCCTACTGGCATTTTGGGGATACCGATGCGGCGGGATATCTGATTTTGCTGAAGTTGCGGCAAACCGCCGGACGCCAGGTGCAGCGGCTGGACATGGATTGGCAGGACAAGGCGGGCAGTCCGTCTCTGACTCTTTACGATCAACGCGTCCTGGCAAACCTGAGGCTGGCCCCGGAGATGGCGGATTGCCGCGCCGATCTGGAGGCGATGGTAGCGGCCGGGCGCAAAGGAAACTTCGAGCAGGAGACGCGGGGACTGCCGGATCTGGCGGATCTGATCTTTACGCGGGATTGAAGCGGCGGCGGAAGGGTTGGCTGGCGGTGTTATTCCCGGGCGATTTTGCCGCCGAGGGAGAGGATACGGGCGTTGGCTTTGGCCGTCTCTGCTTCGGCGATCTGGCCCATCCGGACATGGAGTTGGGACAGGGCGGTCCAGGCGAGGAGATCGTTGGGGCGGAGGTCAGTGGCCATGAGGGCCGGACCGAGAGCAGCCTGGAGTTGCCCGTCGCGCATCAGGGCCATGCCGAGGGAATGCCACGCGTCAAAGTTGGCAGGGTCCAGTTCCGTGGCCTGACGGTAGAGCACGGCGGCGGCGGCGAGTTCCCCCAGTGCCACACAGCCACTGGCTTCGTCGAGGAGGTCTTGAACGGAAGGCATGGGAAGGGTTTTGAACCGGTGGCGGGGCCATCGGCCGTTAGGCCGGTCCGCAGGGAAGGGGACCGCCCGGCGTTTCCAACGATGCCTTGGCCGATAGACCAGCTCAGGCCTCGGGGGTCAGCCGGGTGGAGGATTCGTTGCGGTGGGCTTTGAACCAGGCTTCGAAAAGAGGGCTGTAGGTCGGAAGGAATCCGCCTTCCCCGCCTTCGGTCATTTCCTTGGCCATGGCCTTTTTGTCTTCGTCCATCTTCGGATCTTTGGGCAGTTCCCGTTTGAGGGTCGTGACAAGGAGGAGGCCTTCCGGGACTTCGCGGGGAGTGGAGATTTCTCCGGGATTCAGTTCGGCCGCAGCCTCGGTGATGACTCCCTGGTTGGGGATATCGGCGGGGGGCTTGTCCTTGGTGTAGGCTGGGACCTCGGTGGCGGTGAGGCCGGCCGCGGTGGCTGCTTCGATGAAGGATTTGCCGGCTTTGACAGCCTCGGCGATGCTGGTGCGGGCGGTGTTGGCAGCCGCTTTCAAGGCCTCGGCCAAGGCGTCGGCTGCCAGTTTTTCACTGATTTTGGTTTTGACCTGATCCAGGGGAAGCAGGGCAGGGGGTTCCACTTTGGCGAGCTCGAAGATGCCGTAACCTTTGGAGGTTTGCAGGGTGTGGGGCAAGGTCGGGTCGTTAGGGGATTGGAAGATTTCGGTGACCAGCTTGGGCTCCGCTTTCAGGTCTTCGGGAGGAGCGGCGGCGGTGAAGGAATCGCTGAGGAGTGCTTCCAGTCCGGAGGCTTTCACAATTTCATCAAAGGTGCGGGCGCCGCGCTCTTCGGCGGCGAGGTCGGAGCTGATGGCATCGGCCTTGGTGAGGAGGGCTTTGCGGTCGGTCTCGTAGGTTTTCATGGCCTCGGCACGGGCGACCATAGCGGCGGTATGCTCGTCGACCTTCTTTTTGAATTCCTCTTCTTTGGCTTTCTTCTGGTCTTCAGGAAGGGTGGAAGTGTCCTCCGGTTGGGGAGAGGGAAGGGCAGGGGGAGGGGTCGGCAGATTGATCAGGACGTAGCGGACGGCCCGTTTTTCTTCGGAAAGAATCAGCGGGTCGGGAGCGGGTTTGGTGGCGTCGGCGGTGTAAGCTTCGAACTTGGCCTTGGCCTCGTCGTAGAATTTTTGAATCGCTTCGTCGGCAGGAACGGTGGCCGGCTGTTTGGCTTTCTCGATCAGCGCATAGGCGGCAGTGGTTTTCTGTTTGGATTCGGCGTAGCTGGCGTTGATGGCTGCCGGTGAGGGGGCGAGGGCTCCGCCGATGAGTTTGTTCATGCGCTGGAAGAGCATGACATCCCGCAGGGTGATATAGAGGCGGCGTTCGGTATTGGCCCGGTCTCCCATGGCGCCGCTGGACAGGAAGGCTTCGTATTTGGCAGGATCAAATTGCCCATTGGTCTGGAACCCGCCCACCGTCTGGACAAATTTCTCGAGATCGGCCCGGTCGACTTCGACGCCCAGTTTTTTCGCCTCGGCGCGGATGGTGGCGACATTCATGCAGAAGTCGAGATCGATGTCATCGCGGCCTCCGGGACCATATCGTTGCACGATCGCGGGCCGGCGCATCATGGGATTGCCGCCCAGGGTATTGACGTAAAAAGCGAGCGGGTCGGTGAACTGGGCCAGTTGATTGGAAGGGTCGAGCAGGCGGTAAACGATGCCGCGTTGGCTGTCGATCTGGGCCAGATCATTGCGGTAGTAATCCTGGCCATCCACCGTGGCGAGGGGTTTGGCATCGGGATTGTTTCCACTCATGCTGCCAGAATCGCCGAAGAACACAAAGGCCACACACACCAGAATGGCGATGAACAGCATGAGGATGTAGTGGTGCTTGCGGAGGGTCTCGAGCATGGCGGCGGGCAGGGTGGGGGCGTATCGTGAAAAATGCCCGGCGGGACGGATCCAGCCGGGCGGCGTAAGAGTCGGGAGAATAGGAGGGCGGTCTGGAAGCGGCAAGTCCTTTTTGGCCGGGTCGGCGGAGTCGGGGGAAGGAAATTTGCGCCGGCTTCGTATGAGGCTATGATCGTGGTGGCGCAGGAGTGCGAAAATAGGTGCGAAAACGATTGGAATTTTGGAAACGTTGACTATTTAATGCTTCATCATAATTTTGAATAATTAAAGGAACCTGCCAAATGGACTTGACTGGACGCCGTATTGCATTGCTCAAAGGAGGTCCCGGATCGGAGCGGGCGGTTTCGCTGGAGACAGCGAAGGGGGTTGCGGTGGCCTTGCGCAGCCTGGGGGCGGAAGTGCTGGAGGTTGACGTGACCGGGCGGGATTTTGAATTACCGGAAGGGGTCGAAGCGGCCTTCAACGTGATTCACGGTACTTTTGGCGAGGACGGGGGCTTGCAGGCGGTGCTGGAATCGCGCGGGGTGTCCTACACGGGCGCCGGTTCAGCCAGCAGTGCTCTGGCTTTTGACAAGGCCCGCAGCAAGGCGGCCTTTGTGGAGCAGGCGGTGCCCACCACGGCCTATCAGATATTGACGCTGGCCGGAGCCGGTCCGGCCGACGTGACCATCCCGCTGCCGATGGTGATGAAGCCGCTCTGTGAAGGGTCGAGTGTGGGCGTGCACATCATCCGGGACGAAGCCGGCATCCGGGCGGCCATCGCGGACCTGGCAAAATTCGGCGCCACGGCGCTGGTGGAGCCATTCATTTCAGGCAAGGAACTGACGGTGGGGATTCTGGGGAACCAGGTCTTGCCGGTGATCCATATTCAACCCCGTTCGGGCTTTTACGATATCTCCAACAAGTATCCCTGGATGGGCGGAACGGGTGGTTCCGATTATTTTTGCCCGGCGGATCTGAGTGCGGAGACGACGGCTCAAGTCCAGGCGGCGGCCCTGGCCGCGCACCAGGCGTTGGGGGTGGAGGTTTACAGCCGGGTGGATGTCCTGCTGGATGCGGATGAGGTGCCCTATGTGTTGGAGGTGAATACCATCCCCGGGATGACTTCCACCAGTCTCCTGCCGAAAGCGGCCGCAGCCGTGGGGATCGATTACCCCGCGCTTTGTGCGCGGATTCTGGAACTGTCGCTCGAAGTCAAACGCTGACCGTTATGTTTTTCCGTAAACTCCGCCGCCGCCTGATGGGGAACCACCGGTTCCGCCACCGGGACGGGGAGCACCATCTGGCCTTGAATGTCCCGCCTTCGCGCAAGGAGGTGGTGATGCGCCGGCGCCGGGTCATGCTGCGGACCCTGAAGTGGTCGGCAGGAGCCGGATTGGGCCTGTGGGCAGTTATCGCGGCCAGCGACCTTTGGGACCGGGCTTTCCGCACCAGCACGACCTATGCGGTGGGGCAATTTGAATTGGTGACCAATGGAGCCATCACGGCCCCGCAGGTGGCGGCCGTGACGGGCTTGCGTCCGGACCAGAATATCACGGCCTTGGATTTGGGGGTCCTGCGCCGGCAATTGCTCACCCTGCCGCAGGTCAGGGAAGCCATGGTGGAGCGCCGGCTACCCAATCATCTCTCAATCCGGCTGGACGAACGCCGTCCGGCGGCCTGGCTGGCCTGTGCCGGCCAGGGGCTGCGGGCGTTTGATTCGCGGGGACTGCTGCTGGATGCGGAAGGGGTAGTGTTTCCGGCGGGGGTGATGCTGAATGAGTATACCGCCCTGCCGGTGATTCATTGTGCCGATCTCTCCGCGGTCACGCCCGGCCGCCAGGTGGAGTACCCCCTCATCCGGCAGGCCTTGCAGTTGGTTCAATTGATCGGCCTCCAGACCTGGCCCCAGCCGATGGCGGTGGAGCAGATCCATCTGACCAACCGCTTCACCATGGTGGCCCAGATGGACACCGATGCCCTGTTCACCTTCCAGCCGGACCAGTTGGAGCGCCAGTTGTCCCGGCTTCATGCCATTCTAACTAAAGTTGGCTCTTCCCGGAACCGGGTTTCCAGTATAAATCTTCAGTTGGAACGGAACGTGCCCGTGACTTTCTTCGATCCCCCGGCGGTTGCGCTGAAGGCTCCGTCCAAACCGGCCCCCGGGGCCGCCCCTTCCCGTCGCGCCGCCTTGCCGGCGCGCCGGACCCATTGATTTTCCGTTCAACCACCCATGGCCAAATCCAACATCTTCGTCGGTCTCGAAATCGGCACCCACAAAATCTGTGTGGTCGTGGGCGATGCCAAGGCCGATGGCTCCATCAAAATCCTTGGGGTCGGGCAGGCTCCTTCCCGCGGCGTGCGGAAGGGGGAGATTGTGGATTTCGAAACCGCCCAGACCTGCCTGCAGGAGGCGCTGGTGCGGGCCGAGGACCGCAGCGATGTCATGGTGCGCAAGGTCTGGCTGGCGATTACCGGTCCGCATCTGGAAAGTGTCAATAACCGCGGAGTGCTGCGCATTCCCGATGATCAAAGCGAGATCACGGAGGACGATATCGAGGAAGTGAAGGAGCAGGCCAGCAATGTGGCGATTCCTCCGGACAATATTTTCCTGCACCGCATCATCCGCCATTACTGGGTGGATGGTCAGGAGAAGGTGCAGAATCCAGTCGGTATGCTGGGCCGCAAACTGGAGGCGGACTATCACATCGTCCACGGGATCCGGAACCGGGTGCAAAACACCATCCGTTGCCTGCGCGAGTTTCCGCTCGAGGTGGAGGATGTGGTGTTTGGACCCATCGCGGCAGCGCAGGTGGTGCTCAACCGCGAGGCCCGCAGTCAGGGCGCGCTCCTGATGGATATCGGCGGCGGCACCACCGATTATGTATTGTATGAAGACGGGGCCATCGCAGCCAGTGGTTCCATCGGCGTCGGCGGGGATCATATCACCAATGACCTGGCGGTGGTTCTGAAAATCCCGCATTCCCGGGCGGAACGGCTCAAGGTGGAGCATGGCAGTGTACTTCCGGCCGCGGGCGGCAGCGAGGATTACATTCGGTTGGAGGGCGATGCCACTTTTGATGGCGTGAATGTGGACCGGGAAGTCCTGCATGGCGTGATCGCGGCGCGGATGGAGGAAGTCTTCAATCTGGTCAGGAAACGGATCCTCGCCTCCGGGGCCAGTCTCGACCGGGTGGCGGCCGGCATCTTCCTCTGCGGGGGCACCAGCCTGCTGCGCGGATTGGACCAGTTGGCGGAGGAAGTCTTTGCGGTGCCGGTGCGGCGTTCCAGTTTCACGCCCATGACTGGACTCACCAGCAATTTTGAAAGCCCGCAATATGCCACCCCCATCGGATTGATCCGCTATGCCCAGCGGGTGGAAAGCGAGCGCCCGGCGCGCACCCTGTTCGGCCGCATGAAGGCGGTGATGGACAACGTGCTCAGCAGCACCCGGTTGTTTTCCTAGCGCCTTTCCTGACTTTCCCTCCTCCTACCTCAACCCATCGTTCCCATGATCCAATTCAACCTTGACCCGGCGGAATCCAACGCCGCCACGGCCCCGTTTTCCGTCAGCGTGATCGGCATCGGCGGCTCAGGCACCAATGTCATCGACAAAATCGCCCTCGAAGGCATGTCCGGGGCCGACCTCGTCAGCCTGAATTGTGATGCCCGGGCGCTGAACACCTCCATGGCCGGCACCAAAGTGCAGTTGGGGAAATCCCTCACCCAGGGCCTCGGCTGCGGAGGCGATCCGGAGCTCGGTGCCGAAGCTGCCATGGCTTCGCAGGAGGAGATCCGCCAGCTGCTGGCGGGCCGGAACATGGTTTTCCTCTGCGTCGGTCTGGGAGGCGGCACCGGTTCGGGAGCCGCTCCGGTGATTGCCCGCATGGCGCGCGAGGCCGGGGCTTTTGTGATCGTTTTTGCCACCCTGCCGTTTGCCTTTGAAGGCCGCCGCCGCAGCAACCAGGCCAGCCTGGCCCTGCAGGACCTGCGTAAATACGCCAACGCCCTGATCACCTTTGAAAACGACCGCATGGGTGAGCTGGTGGTCCCGAAGAAGGGGGTTCAGGAAGCTTTTGAACTCGCGGATAAAATCATCGGCCAAAGCGTGCGTGCGGTCACCAGTCTGGTCTCGCAGCCCGGCCTGATCCACATCGGGATGGATGACCTGATCACCGCCCTGCGGAACAACGACAGCCGCTGTCTCTTTGGATATGGTCAGGCCAAGGGCGAAAACCGCGCTGTGGAAGCCCTCGGCCAGGCCCTCAAGAGTCCGCTGCTGGACCGCGGCCAGATGCAGGCCGGTGCCCGCAACGTGCTGGTGCATGTCTGCGGTGGCAACACCCTGACGCTTTTCGAGATCGAGACCCTGATGCGGGAACTGGGCAAACAGGTGAACGAAGATGCCCAGATTCTGTTCGGAGCCGCGGTCGATCCGCGACTGCAGGAAAGCCTCAGTGTCACCATCCTGACATCGCTGGCCAAAGTGGCCCCGGTGGTGGAAGTGGCGGCAGTTCCTGCCGTTATTGCCCTGCCGGTCGTGGAAGTCATCCCGGCTGCCGAAAGTTCTGTGAAAGCGGAAATTCCTGCCCAGGTCAGCGCGGTTGCCGAGGCGGTGGCCCCGGCCCAAACCGCCCCGGCTCCGGTGGTGGAACCAATTCCGGAGCCACCAGCCGCGCCTGAAGTCCTGCCGCAGACCGTCGCGGCTGCCGCAGCCCTGCCCGTCACCAAACTGGTGGTCCCCGTGGTTGCGGTGGATGCGGATTTGTTCCCTGAAACGGTCCTCCTGTCCCCCCCGGAGCCCGAGCCCAAACCCCAACTGATCGACATCCCACCCACGGCACCGGTTCCAGTTCCGACGCCGGTATCCGTGTCGATGGTGTTGGAGGAATTTTTCGAGCAGAAAGTGACCGTTGAAGTGTCCGCGCCGTCCGCCGTTCCCGTGTCCCACGCCCCGCCGGCAGCGCAGGCAGAGCCTGAAATGATCGAGGAGGAACTCGAAGACGCCTTCGAGGAATCCATCGTGGAAATCCATACCGAAGCCCCCGCCATAGAGCCCGTTCCGGAACGGGTGATCCGCTTGGAGCGGCCAGCGGCCCCTGCCGCCGTCGTTCCTGAACCGGTGGCTCCCGCCCCCAGCCGCCATGAAACGGCCGCGGCGTCCCGCCGGTTTGTCCTGAGCGATATCATCAAACGCGAACCCAAGCCCGCTCCTTCTTCAGCCCCGCCGGCCGTGGAGTATGAGGCCGAGGAAGAAATCGAAATGGCCCCGCCGCCTCCCGTGCGTCCGGCCCCGGCTCCGGTGAGCCGCCGCGCTCCGGATTACGACCATGTGGCTCCCATCCGTCCCATTCCCGCCGGCCGGAACACCGCGCCGCCAGCTACCCCGTTCACTCCCGCCAAACCCGCGGCTGCGGCGGCTCCCGCCCCGGTGCGTCCCGTGCCCACGCAACAGCAGACCTTTGACGAGCGATTGCAGCCAGCCACCAACGGAGGCCGTTTCGACCGGGTCAAACCGACCGTCGAAGAAGGGGAAGATCTGGATGTCCCGACGTTCCTGCGCCGCAAGCGCTGAGCGTGGCGGGCCACGGGTCATTGGCCAATTCATCAGGGACTGGTATTTGGTTCACCCTCGTTTTTTGTAGAGAAAACCAAACCCGGTCATGGAGGTGAGCAGATTACCTTTGATGCCCATGTCGGGTGCATAATAGCCAATCCTTCCGATTTCCTTCCCCAATCGCAGATCCCTGGCTGCATCCAAAGACTCCTTCCAGGCCGAGGCCAGGGCCTCCTGCGCCTCCAACGGCCGTTTGATGATGAAGACCGCCTGATCCGACTTGATCTGGATCGTGGAGACGGGACGGCCGTGCCACGTATCGGCCTGATGGCCGGGATTTGGATCCCCACTGATGAGACGGACAGTTGTTCGTGCCTCTGCGGTAATGGTAATCACATTCTCCCCGATGACGACTGAACTGGCTTTGATGATGGTCACATCCGCATCTGAAGCAGCCTTGGCTGCCGTGGGAAGGCCACTCAGCAAGGCGACGATCAGGGAGAGTCGGGTCAGCGCAAGAAGTATGGTTCCGGAGGTCATGATTCCAGACGATAGGGCGTCAATGCGGCAAGTGATGTAAAGACTCCGTAAAATTTTTTTCCAAGGAGAGTGGGGCATGGTGTGCCCGGGGGAGGTGCCCCGGCAATCCCACAGCAGGGGCGCAACTGGATTGACCGGGGAATTGCCCTGGCTTATTCTGCGGGCGGTGGAGAGGCGACGATATAATTTGATGAACCGGCTGCTGGGCGGACTGGGAGCCCTGTGGCTGGCCGGTGCGGGGACCGGGCGGGCCGTGGAGCCCAGGATCACGGAGTTTATGGCGGACAACCAGACCGGGATCTCCGATGAGGATGGGGACGAGGTGGATTGGGTGGAGATCCACAATCCCAATCCGGTGGCGATGGACTTGACTGGGTGGTATTTGTCGGACACCGCGGCGGTGCCGGCGCGTTGGGCCTTTCCGGCGGTGAGCGTGAATGCGGATGGTTATCTGGTGATTTTTGCGAGTGGGAAGGACCGGCGGATTTCCGGGCAGAATCTGCACACTGATTTCAGCTTGCGGGCAGAGGGGGAGCAACTGCTGCTGACCAAACCGGACGGGATCACGGTGGTGAGTCAATTCACCTTCGGTTCGCAGTCGCAGGATGTGTCTTTCGGGACCACGGCGATCACTACTAACACGGAGAGCCTGATCGGCCCGCAGGCCACCGGACGTGCCCTGGTGCCGGCCAGCGATGTTTTGGGAACGACATGGACGCAGCCTGGATTCGATGATTCTGCCTGGCTGGCAGGCCCGATGGATCTGGGGTATGAGAATTCGTCGGGCTACCAGAACCTGATCGGACTCGATGTGCGGGCGCCCATGAGTGGCATCCGGGCCAGTTGTTATCTCCGCCTCGGTTTTCCTGCGGTGGATGCGGCGGAGGTTATCGCCCTGACACTGCGGATGCGTTATGATGATGGGTTTGCCGTTTATCTCAATGGAACCGCCCTGCCCACCGCTTCCCGCAACGCGCCCGGCAGCTTGACCTGGAACAGTGCGGCCACCGCCGAGCATGAGGATGGGGAGGCCGTCCAGTATGAGGATATCAATTTGTCGCAACATCTGGGCCTGCTCCATCCGGCGGGAACCAATGTGTTGGCGGTGCATGGTCTGAACGGCAGCCTGACCAGTTCTGATTTCCTGATCGGGCCGCAGTTGATCCTGGCCCGCGGCAGTCTCGCGGAAGGATTCATGAGTCAGCCGACCCCAGGGGCCGCCAATGTCTTTGGAGTCGCCGGATTTGTGGCGGAGACGCAGTTTTCCGTGGACCGGGGATTTTACGGCGCTCCCGTGAATGTGGCGATCACCTGTGCCACGCCCGGAGCCGTGATCCGTTATACGAGGAATGGGGATACGCCGACCGCCACCACGGGTTTTGTCTACAGCGGGCCGGTGCTGGTGGACCGCACGACGGTGCTGCGGGCGGCGGCCTTCCGGGCGGGCTGGCAATCGTCCAAAGTGGATACCCACACTTATTTTTTTCTGGATGACGTGGTGACCCAATCAGCGGATGGGAGTGCCCCGTCCGGATGGCCTCCCAATCCCATCAACAGTCAGCGGTTTGATTATGGGATGGATCCCCAGGTCGCGGCGCTGGCGACTTCCGCCACGCTGAAGCAAAGCCTGCTGGCCATTCCGACGGTGTCCCTCGTGACCGACCTGGCGAATCTGGTGGACCCGGCCACGGGCATCTATGTCAGTCCGCAGGATCGCGGGGAAGAGGCGGAGCGGCCGGTTTCGCTGGAGATTTTAAATGATCCGCTGAATGCGGGCGCGGATGGATTCCAACAGAACGGCGGATTGAGGCTGCGCGGTGGGTTCAGCCGCGACCCCAACAATCCCAAACACTCATTCCGTCTCTTCTTCCGTCAGCAGTATGGCAAAGGGAAGATGGACTATCCTCTTTTTGGGGAAGCTTCGCCTTCGTCATCTGATGGCTTCGATCTGCGGACTTCACAGGATGCGTCGTGGGCCTATCTTGGAAGCGCGGAGAACACGTTCCTGCGTGATGAAGTATCGCGCGCCACCCAGGTGGAGATTGCGCCGGGATCGAGGATCCGTTATGTTCACGTGTATCTGAACGGGCAATACTGGGGGCTCTACAATACGGACGAGCGGCCCAATAAAGGCTACGGTGAGCAATACTTCGGCGGGAAGGAGGAGGACTATGATGTCGTCAAAACTTCGGGTTATCCTGGCGGGCATGCCACCGAGGCCAGTGATGGCACCATGGCGGTGGGCAGCGGCTGGCATCAGCTCTGGAGCGGAGCCCGGGCGGTGCGGACCAGTCCGGTGAACGCCAACTATTTCAAGCTGATGGGGCGGGCGGCCGATGGGGTGACACCGACGGCGGATCCGGTGGTGCTGGATGCGGTGAATCTGGCGGACTATTTGTTGGTGCTGTTTTACATGGGGGGCAACGACGGCCCGGTGTCGGACTACGTGGGTGCTTCCAATAACTGGTTTGGAGTGCGCAACCGCACCGGGGTGCAGGGGTTCCGCTTCTTCATCCACGACTTTGAACAATCACTCGGCCTGGAAGGCGGTAACAATCAGCGGGTCGGCAGTGGATCCCTGATCCGGCCATGGTCCAATTCCGTGGCGGGCGTCAACGACTACACCCGGAGCAATCCGGAATTCATCCACGAGGATCTGGCCTGGAACGCCGAATACCGCGTGCTGTTCGGCGACCGGGCGCACCGGCATTTTTTCAATAACGGAGCCATGACGGACAGCCGGGTGCTGGCCCGGATGCAGGGCCTGGCGGCGCAGATTGATACGGCGATCTGGGCGGAATCGGCCCGGTGGGGGGATTCGGTGCGGGCGCAACCTTTTGTCAGGCAGGATTGGCTGGGTGCAAACCAGCGGCTCTTCCGGTTCATTACCAGCGGTACCAACCAGAGTGGCGGCACCGGCCGGGTGAACGAACTGCTGCGGCAGTTGCGGGGTTACGATGGCGGCACCAAACCACTCTATCCCCTGGTGAATGCCCCGGTCTTCAATCAACACGGCGGAGGTATTCCGGCCGCCGGAACCACCGTGACGGTCTCGCAAAACAATACCGGAACTCCTGAACTATACTATACAATCGATGGCAGTGACCCGCGGGCGGTGGGCGGGGCAGTGGCAGCTTCGGCCCTGACGTATTCTGGCCCGGTGGGAATCAACGGCTGGACCGTCATTTTGAAGGCCCGGGTCAAACGCGGCACGGAATGGAGTGCGCTGAACGAGGCAGTTTTCACGCGCAGCCCCGGTTTGCCGCCGTTGGTGATCACGGAAATCCAGCCGGTGCCGGCGGCTCCTTCGGCAGCGGAACGGGCCGTCGGTTTTACGGACAAGGATGATTTCGAGTTCATCGAACTCCTGAACCATGGCAGCGAACCGCTGAACCTGAGGGACGTCCGGGGCACCCGCGGATTTGATTTTTCCCTGACGGATGGCGTGCTGCTCCCGGGAGCCCGGGGCGTGGTGGTGCACCGGTTGGCGGCCTTCCGGCAACGTTATGGTGCGGGACCACTGGTAGTTGGGACCTTCACCGGCAGTCTGGATGATGCCGGGGAACGCATCGTCCTGACTGCGGCCTCCGGCGCAATCCTGACGGATTTCAGCTATGACACCAAAGCCCCCTGGCCGGAGGGGCTGACAGGATACAGCTTGGTCCGGCGGGATCATGGAACGGTTCCTGGCGCGGCGGGGAACTGGCGTCTCAGCGTCCTGCCGGGCGGGAGTCCGGGAGCGGCGGAGTCGGAGCATTATGCGGACTGGAAAGCGGGGCAGGGGAACCCGGGAGATGACAGTGATTCGGATGGTGATGGACTGCCGGCCTTGGTGGAATATGCCATCGGGGGAACACTTTTGGGTCACGACGCCCCACGACTGCCGGTGGCGTCTGCGGTGGCCCCGGCCGGGCCGGGAGAGCCGGTGGGGCTGGAGCTGAGTTATGTGCGGCAGCGTGGCCGCGACGATGTGCAGGCCGTAATCCGCCGCAGTGCCGATCTTAAAACCTGGTCGCTGGCGCCGCTGGAAATGATTTCCAATGTGGCCCTCCCTGATGGGAGCGAACGAATCACGGTGCGGACCCAGCCCGGATCCGTCGCAGACTCCCGGACTTTTCTGCAGATCCGTTGGGAATTGCGGCCATAAATCAAAAACCGTCCCCGAGGCTTGATTTTCCAGCATGAGGCGGGAGGTTTCCGTCCAAATTCCGATTGCAAGCCCCCGACTCCGGTCCCTCCTTTTTTCCCCATGTTCCCCCGACTCCTTCTCCCCGGTTTGGTTTCCACTTTGGCAGCCGTGATGCCCTTGTCCGCAGCCGATCCGGCTCCGGATACCGAAGCGTATTTTACCCGGTTTGTACAGCCGGTTCTGGAAAGCACCTGCACGCATTGCCACAATGCCGACCAGCAGAAGGGCGAGGGACGGCTCGATACTTTGGAGAATGCCCTCAAGGGCGGCGAAAACGGCGCCTGGCTGGTGCCGGGCAAACCGGAGGAAAGCAAACTCTATACCTCGACCCGGTTGCCCGCGGATGATGACATGGTGATGCCGCCCAGCAAGGAACCGGCCCTGACGGCCGTGCAGAGTGATCACTTGAAGGCATGGATCACCGCCGGAGCCAAGTGGCCCGCTGGATTGACCCTCGCCACCCAGCCCCGGATGCAGTTTGTCCGGGACATCCAGCCGATCCTGGAACAGAACTGCGTCTCCTGCCACCGGCCTGACAAGTTGAAGGGCGATCTCGACATGACCACCCTCGCCGCCACCATCAAAGGCGGGGAGAATGGCACCTCCCTGGTGGTTTTCGATCCCGATGCCAGCCCGCTCTACACGCACACTACCCTCAAGGAGGACGACGATGAACTGATGCCGCCCGTGAAGAGCGGGGGCCCCCTCAAAGCCGAGCAGCAGGAGAAACTGAAGCGCTGGGTCCAACAGGGTGCGCCCTGGCCTGAAGGGGTGGTGCTGGTGCCCAAGACCAAAACGGAGGATCGCCCGCCGTCTCCTGACACGATTGATCTGACCGGTAAAATCCGGGAACTGATTGTCGCGGGCAGCAAGGAAACCACTGCCGAGCAACTGAAGGCCTACCAGGAAACGGTCAAAAAGACCGGCAAGGAATTTGCCATGGTGCCGATTCCCGGCGGAGAGTTTCTGATGGGCAGCCCGGAGACGGAAAAGGACCGGAAACCGGACGAAGGTCCGCAGGTGAAAGTGAAAATCGAACCTTTCTGGATGGGGGCCACCGAGGTCACCTGGGACCTCTACATGCCCTTTATGGTCACGCCGGATGCCCGGTGGAAGGACGGCAGCAAGAAGACCCTGAATCCCAAGGATGAGCCGGTGGATGCCATCAGCAGTCCCACCGCGCCTTATACCGACATGACTTTCGGGATGGGCCAGGACGGTTATCCGGCCATCTCCATGACCGAACACGCCGCCAACAAATTCTGTCAGTGGCTCAGTGCCCAGACCGGTCACTTCTACCGCCTGCCCACCGAGGCTGAATGGGAATACGCCGCCCGCGCCGGCACCACCACGGCGTGGTCCTTCGGCGATGATGCCTCAAAAATTGGCGACTACGCCTGGTATTTTGAAAACAGCGACGGCAAGACCCAGCAGGTCGCCCAGAAGAAACCGAATCCATGGGGGCTCTACGATATCCATGGCAATGCGGCCGAGTGGACCTTGGATCAATACGACCCCGCCTATTACGGAGCCATGGCCGCGCTGGTGCAGACCGGCGCCGCGCCTCCGCCATGGAACAAGCCGGTCACGCTCTATCCTCGTTCAGTGCGCGGGGGCACTTGGGATGATGATCCAAAGGATCTGCGCAGCGCCGCCCGCCGCGGCTCCAAGGATACCTGGAAAGTGATGGATCCCCAGCTTCCCAAGAGCATCTGGTATCACACCAGCGCCCAGTTCCTCGGCATGCGCCTCGTGCGCCCGCTCCGGGTGCCCAGCGTCGAAGAAATGCACGATGCCTGGAACCTCGGGACGAAAAACGAGGTGAAGTAGACTGGAACGCTAGTATCTGGTTGGCCTAGGTATTCAGAGCATCCGCAATATAACGGACTGTAAAAATCCGGGTGGCCGCTTGCGCCCTATTACGTTGATTGCCTGAGGCTGGCCTGGGCGTGTCTTTCTGTTGCCGGGAATGGCTTGCGGCACAACACTCCGTGGCGCATGCATGTCAGATTCCCCGTGCCTGAGGTTTCCAGATAATGGAGAGACGAAGCATCCAGCATGACCCGGCAGAGCCTCACCTACACCTGCTGCGACAGTCCGTTCAGTGCGCCG
Source organism: uncultured Verrucomicrobiota bacterium (assembly GCA_942492905.1). Classification (GTDB taxonomy): domain Bacteria; phylum Verrucomicrobiota; class Verrucomicrobiia; order Verrucomicrobiales; family V1-33; genus CAIZWU01. The sequence goes on along the minus strand of OW818657.1, from coordinate 4,420,129 downwards.
CGCCTTGGTGCTCCTGGATGTATTCCTGTTTGAGGCCCAGTTTTTCCGGAGCGTGCAGGACCAGCATCTTCATGCGGATGTCGGCGGGAATGGTTTTCCGGGTGGCTTTGGAAACCACGATCATGAGACCGATGGAAAGGGGCACTGACCAGATGGCAGGTTGTTCGCAGAGGATGCGGAGCAGGGGGTGCTCCTTCCAGAAGTCGTTCAGTCCGTTGACGCCGGAGAAGAGTCTGCCCATGGGGCCTTTATCGAGGGCGAGGTTGCTGGCATTGACCATGGCGGCGGAAACGAGGGCGCAGAGGCCGCCGGTCAACATGCCGGTAGCGGCACCTTTCATGGTCATGCCGCGCCACCAGACACTCATGAACAACAGGGGAAAGTAGCTGGCGGCAGCAATGGCGAAGGCCTGGCCGACCATGAAGTTGATCTCGAGAGGTGCTCGACCTGCGAGCCGAGGCCGATGGCCACGGCGCCGATGATGACCAGCACGGCGACCATTTGAACATCCGCATCCGTTGCTCCGGCGGTGGCCTTGGGACGCAGCATGCGGCCGTAGACATCGTGCGCCAGCGCGCCGGTCATCGAGACGAGCAGCCCGCTGAAGGTGCTCATGAAGGCCGCGAAGGCGCCGGCGCAGGTGATGCCGCTCAGGATGCTGCCCCAGACGCCGCCGATGGCGGATCAGCACGGGAAGTTCCAACACCACTTTGTCAGGACCTTTGGAGCCGGTGGCGGCGTAGAGTTCCGGGAGGAAGTTGCGGCCGAGGACCCCGAAAACGGGAGGGAAGACGTAAAAGACCCCGATCAGAATCATCACCCACATGGTCGTCTTTTTCGCCGCGACACCGTCGGGATTGGTGTAGAACCGGACCAGGATGTGCGGCAGGCCGGCGGTGCCGCAGACGAGGGCGATGATGAGCGAAAAGGTGTAGAGCAGCGAGTAGGGTTTGGCCTCCTCGGCCGACAGTCCCGCGGCCTTGGCGGCCTTGGTGGTCAGCGGGCCGAAGGGCGAGATCCACGGCGTCATCTTTCGGGGCCTTCTCGGGCAGGGCGAGGCGTGGGGTTTGGCTGGACTCCACGGTTTGCACCATCGCAGGAGGGGCGGCATCGGCGGCGGACTTGTTCACCGAGAGGTTCTGGCCGTATCCTCCATACACGGAGAGCAGGACAAACACCGGCACCGAGATGGCGAACATCTTGATCCAATATTGGACAGCCTGCACGAGGGTGATGCCCTTCATGCCACCCAGCGCGACATTGAGCGTGATGACCGCGCCGACCACCGCGACGCCGACCCAGTAGGGCAGCCCGGGGAAGATGTAGGTGAGGGTGGTGCCCGCGCCTTTCATCTGCGGCATGGTGTAGAAAAAGCCGATGAAGAGAACGAAGCAGACGGCGATTTTGCGGAAGACCGGGGAATCGTAGCGGCCTTCGGCGAAGTCCGGAATGGTGTAGGCCCCGAAGCGGCGCAGCGGTCCTGCGATGAACAGCAGCAGGAAAAGGTAACCGCAGGCATAACACACCGGATACCAGAGGGCATCATAACCGGAAAGCATGACCATGCCGGCCACGCCCATGAAACTGGCGGCACTGAGATATTCGCCGGAGATGGCGGAGGCATTCCAGCCGACCGAAACCGAGCGCCCGGCGACGAAGAAGTCGGAGGCGGATTTGGAGGTTTTGGCGGAGCGGAAGCCCATCCAGATCGTCACGATGACGGTGATGGCGGAGAAGGCGAGGATCCAGGGATCGAAAGAAGCAGCGGAAGCAGGCATGGTATCGGAAAAGTGGGGAAATGGGATCAGCCTTTACGCTTCTGGTTGCCCTCGGCGGCGAGGTGCACTTCCGCTTCCTCAAGGGCCATGGAGCGGGTGATGAAGATGCGGGCGATGATCCAGACAAAGGGGAAAAAGAGCACGCCCAGCACCAGCCAGGTCAGGGTGAAACCGCCGACCCTTTGACCCATGAAATCCGGGGCGAAGTAATTCGCCAGCGGCAGGCCAACGAGGACCACGAGGAAGGCGGCGGCGCAGGCAATGGAGAGACGGAGTTGGCGCTTCATCAGGCCATGGAGGAACTCCTCGCTGTGGATGAAATCGTCGTGTTCGGGCGGCATGTCGGACATAAGCGCGAAGGTGTAGCAGAGTCCGGGCGCAGCGGGCAACGGTTTTCCGGTGGTGGACAGAAAAGGATTGCGGAGGGGCTTTGCGGAAATTGGCACTTCCTTTTGAGGCCGGGTGTGGAGATGCTCCAGTCCCCATGGCCATGAACGCTGTCTCCTTTGCTGTCCTCTGCTGGTGTCTTTCGCCCGGCGGCATTGGGGCAGCGGAAACCAAACCGGCCACCGCTGCTCCGGGAACCACCCGGCCGCTTCCTGACGGGGTGCGGGTGGAACGGGACCTTGCTTACCTCGGGCCGGAGCGGGAGGAAAAGCTGGATCTCTACCAGGCCGTGGCGCGGTCCCCTTACGAACGGTCTCCGGCGGTGGTGATCATCCATGGGGGCGGCTGGGTGGGCGGGGACAAAGGCGCTGAGCGCGAAATCATCACTGCGGTCACGCTGGTGCAGGCCGGTTATGTCTGCGTGAGCATCGAATATTGGAAAGGCGAAACGGACCGCTGGCCGCGGAATCTCGAGGATTGCAAAAACGCGGTCCGCTGGCTGCGGTTCAATGCAGACCGATACCGGATCGATCCTGACAATATCGGCGTGATTGGCGGGTCGGCCGGTGGTCATCTGGCGATGATGGTGGCCTATACGGCGGGGAACAAGGAATTGAATCCTCCCTCACTTTATCCGGACTGTTCCGACCGGGTCTCTGCCTGCGTCAATATGTATGGCATCTCCAATCTCCTGACGCGCCAAGGCATGGATGCCTCGGGGACGCCGAATGGCCAACCGGCCTCCAGCCGCCTGTTTCCGGAGGGTCGCGGGGAAGCCCCGGAAAAGTGGAAGCTGGCCTCGCCCGTCACTCATATCCGGCGGGATTCCCCTCCCACCCTGACGCTGCATGGCGAACGTGATACCACGGTGGACCGGGATCAATCCAGGGAACTGGACCGCACCCTGACTGCGGCCGGGGTGGAGTCAAAACTGATCATGGTGCCGGGGGCCAATCATGCGTGGCCGCTGAAGACGGCGAAGTTTGATTACACCGGCGAAGTGGTGGCCTTTTTTGACCGTCACCTCAAACCAAAACCCTGACGCCTACACCATCCGTTCGCGCAGGGCCCGGGCCACGGCGGCAGCGCGGGAGCGGACTTCGAGCTTTTTGAAGAGATGCCGCGTGTGGGTGTCGATGGTGTGGATACTCACGCTGAGACGGTCGGCGATTTCCTTGGCGGTCAGGCCTTCCACGATCAGGGCCAGCATTTCCCGTTCGCGGGGAGAGAGGGAAACCGGGGTCATGGGTTTGGTCAGGTTGGCGAGCAGTTTCACCACGCTGGCGGCGGTTTTGGGTGACATCGGTGAGCCCCCGCGGGCCGCTTCGTGAATGGCTTCCACGATTTCCTCCGGGCGGGCAGTCTTGACGAGGTAGCCGCAGGCTCCGGCACTGATGGCGGCGGAGATTTTCCGGTCGTCCTCAAAAACAGTCAGGATCACCACCCGGCAATCCGGTGCCAGTTTGATCACGTCCGGCAGGGCTTCCAGCCCGCTGCGGCCGGGCAGTCCCACGTCCATCAGCAGCACCTGCGGCAGATCCCTGGGAGCTGTCTGCCGGAGTGCCAGCAGCATGGCTTCAGCATTGGCAAAGGCTTCGGCACCATTCAGATTGCGGGAGGGCGAGCAGAGCCGTTTGAGGTTTTTCCGCAGCAGATCGTGGTCTTCGACAATCCAGACGATGGGATGGATCGTGTGCAGGGATTCAGGGGAGCTGTTCATGAAAGGGTGGGCTAACGTTTCGTCCAGCGGCGCTGGCGTGGGACTTCCAGCAGGACGGTGGTTCCGGCTCCGGGAGCGGTGGTCAATGTCAAAACGGCCCGCAGCATGGTGGCCCGTTCGCGCAGATTGCCCAGGCCATGGCCACTGACCACGTGGCCCGGGTCAAACCCGCGGCCGTCATCGGCAATCAGAATGCGCAATCCTCCGGGTGTGGGGCTGAGCTGGAACTGCACCCGGCTGGCATGGGCGTGTTTCGCGGCATTGTGCAGCACCTCCTTGCAGAAGAGATAGAGCTCCCGGCGGGTTTCCAGATTGGGTTCCCATGTCAGGGGGGCGGTGGGCAGACGGCATTCCACGTTCACGCCACGGAGGAGGCGCTCGGCCAGGTCTGCCATGACCTTCAGCCAATCCGCGGCGGCCCCTCCCCGCTTCCCGCCCAGCAGGGAAACCATGTCCCGCATGGAGTCGGCGCTCTCCCGCGCCACCCGCTCGATCTCTGCCAGGTCCAGCCGCATCTGGGCTTCCTCCTCCTGCGCGGCGAAGGAGGAAATCAGGGCGATGCTGCCCAAATTGGAGCCCAGTTCATCGTGCAGATCGCGGGCGAGGCGCTCGCGATGGCGCTCCCGGTCCAGGGCTTGCTGCCGGTGGCCGCGCCATGAAAACAGGCCTGCGAGGAGGGCGATGCCCCCAGCCCCGCCGATGCTGGTTCCTACCAGGGTGTGTTCCGCGCTGACAAAAAGCTGGCGGCGGCGCTGGATTTGTTTTTGCCGCTGTTGTTCCAGAACCCGGCGCTGTTCCAGTTGCCGGATCCACTCGGGCAGCTCCAGAAGGGTGCCCCCGCCGGACGAGCCATCGGTCAGGCCGGCAGGGCTCCATTCCGCGTTTTCCAGGGAAGCTTCAGCCATCACGGGGGCTCCTTTGGCCACATTTTCGTCTCCGGCGTAGGCCTGCAGTTCGCCCAGGGCGAAGACAAAATTCCCGGAGTGGTCCCGCAGGCGGGTGGCGGTGACCCTGACGTAACGCGCCGGGCTGGCCCCGCCGCTGTAACATTGCAGGTTTTGCCCCGGCGACATCAGTGAGCTGCCGGTACGGTCGTGGATAAACACGGCATCCCGGAAATCCATCTCCAGCGCCGTCTCCACCTTGAAGCGGATAGGAAATCCATAATACGAATCCCATACCATGCTGCTGCGCCAGGCGGGCACCAAACGGATTTCATCCAGTTTCACGGCCCGGCCCAGATCGACCGTGACCGCCTGCGGCTGATCCATGCTGGTGGTCACTGGACCGTGCCAGCCGATGACGGGCGTCTCGCCAGGGGCCAGCGGCAGTCCCAAGGGCATCGTCATGTCCACCAAATTGGTCCGTGCCCAGGTCGGCGGGATTTCCCGTGAGCTGGAAGACCTGACCTTCGCCTTCGCGGTCAGGTTGCGGTTCCCCTGCAGCACCAGCAGTTCCGCCAAAGCCAGCACCGGTGGGCTTTCGTTTTCCCAGGGTTCCGTCGCCGTCAGCCGGATCCGCTGCAGCACGGTGCCCGCCCGGCAGACGGCCGAGACCGGATAGGGTCCGGGATTGGGGAAATCCTGGCCGGTCTCATCCATCAGAATCACCGTCTCGCCGTCCGCATCAATGCCTTCGAGAAGGAAACGCCGGGGAAATCCGAATCCCGGGACCTGTCCGCCTGCTCCCCGGGCCAACAGCGGCACCAGCACCACGGAATCCACCGGAAAGGCGGCCGCCAATTCGACCTCGACCTGGAGATCCTGACCTTCGGTTTTGCCGGCAGTTTGGAAACCACTGCGGTTGCCGCTGTTCACGCTGACGATGGGGGAAAGCCGGGCCAGCTCCAGGTCCATCCGGGCGATCTCATCCTTCAACGCCCGCAATTCCGGGGCCGCCCAAAAAGCCAAACGTTCGACCCACGGCGGAGGGTCCGCCGCGTGCGCCATACTGCCTGTCGCCAGCAGCCAAACCAAAAGATGATATTTCATGAAAACCCTGCGGTACTGATTAAAATCGATTGCCCCGGATGGAGTCAATCCCCGCGGTATCAAACCCTGATCTGCGCCGCCTCCCAAATTCTCGTGAGGTGACGCGGCGGAGGCAATTTTGCATCCTGCCGGGAATGAACCCAAATCCCATTCCGTCCCGTGCCTTTTCCGTTCCACAAGCCTTGACGGCTTGTCTGGTTTTGCTCCCCCTTCCGGCCGCTTTTGCCGCTTCGGACACCTGGTTGGGAGCGACCGATGGCATTTGGACGACTGGCACCAACTGGGTCGGTGGAGCGAATCCTGGAGTGTCAGGCGCGGCTTCCAATGTGTCCACAAATACCGACATCGCCACCTTCAACAATGCCGTAAACACTGCGGTGAGTTATGGGGGGAGTGATAAAAACCTGGGGGGGGTCAATTTCACGGGCGCGGGGGTGGGCGCCTTCAGCATCACCAGCAGCGGCACCAACCGGATCTACTTCACTCTGGGTGGGGCAGTGACGATGGATTCCAGCGTCGCCAATCCCCAGACCTTTGCCAGAGTCGGGCTTTCCGGCAGCACCGGCAGTTACACCTTCGAAAACAACGCGGCCCCCACGACGGCCATCCTCACCATGGGCAGCACGTTCTCGAACAACACCACCGGTCCCGCCAACCTGATTCTCACCGGATCGAATACCGGTTTGAATATCATCATGAATACGATCAGTCAGGCAGCGGGGGCAGGGGTGCTCAGCATCACCAAAAATGGCACCGGCACATGGCTCATCAGCAACAACACTCACACCGGTGGGGTGGTGGTGAATGATGGGATCCTGGGATTTGCCAGTTCCAATGCCGTGGGCACTGGCGGCATTCTCACGCTGAATGGCGGTGGGGTCGCGACCGCCGGCCTGTCCATCCGCACCGTCGCCAACAATGTAGTGGTTGGTGGCAATTTCCAATTGGGCGGTGTGACCAGCTTCGGCATCAATCTGAATGGCACCATGGATCTCGGCGGGGCTGCCCGCACCATTACCCTAGCCAATCCCGCCTCCATCGGTGGAGTCATTTCCAATGGGGGACTGACCCTGGCCTCCGGCAGTGGCAGCCGGGCCCTGACCTTGGGCGCGGCCAACACCTATGCGGGAGCCACGGTGGTTTCCTCCGGGACCCTGCTGATCAATGGTTCCCTTGCCAACTCCAGTTCGGTGAGTGTTTCCAGCGCGGCGACACTGGGTGGAGATGGGGCCATTGCCAATGGGGTGACGGTGGATTCCGGGGCTTTTCTGGAACCCGGCGTCACCCCGGGAGTGGTAGGGTCCCTGGCCACAGGGATGTTGACTTTGAGTGGAACCTACCGCGCCAGCATTACCGGAAACGGGGTAAATGATCTCCTCACCATCAATGGGGCGGCCGATTTTAATGGCAGCACGATCGTTCCCCTGCTGTCGGGTTATGTCCCGGCGTTGAATGATGCCTTCAACCTGGCGGATTGGTCGGGCAGCTTTTCCGGGACGCCTGCGTTTGATTTCAGTGGCGCCGTGCTGGCTCCTGGCCTGGAATGGGATGCGACCTCTTTCTCCGCTGATGGAACCGTCAGGGTGGTCGCGGTTCCAGAGCCGACCGTGGCTTTACTGGGAAGCCTCGGATTCCTTGCCTTGTTGCGTCGGCGCCGTGCCTGAGGGCAGGGCTTTTCCGGAAATGTTCACCGGGGCTTGGCTGTAAGCTGCGGTCCAGCATCGCGTTTTCTGTCGTGAGTTCCCCCCCTCCAGTTCCCCTCCCATCCCCCATGTTCAAACCTTCCATGTTCCTTGCCGCCGTATCCTCCAGCCGCCTGCAACCAGGGTTTCTGTGTTGCTGGTCCTGTGGTGTTGCCATCTTTGTTTTCAGCCGGGGCGTCACCCCAGCGGCTGATTTGTTGCGTTGGGACGTCACGGGTGCCACCGGCGCCTCGGGAAGCGCGGCCGCCTCGACCCTTTCTGCCGGAGTCAGCGGCAGTGGACTAACAGGCGGAGGGACGACCGGGAATTCCGGTTCTCCTGCCAATACCTGGAATCGGACTTTTACGGTGACAGCCGATTTTGCCGAAGCGCAAACTGCGGGGAACTTCTTTTCCTTCACCACTTCAGCGGAGCCGGGCTATACCGTCAGCATTTCCGGAATGACCGGGTTGAATCTGTCCCGGACCACCATCGGCCCTACTACGGCCGGTCTGTTCTACAGCACCGACGATGGACTCACATTCACCCAGACAGGCTCAACTTATGAGGTAACTACCAATTCCCTGATTTCAGCCGCCCCTTCATTCGACGATGCCATTTCGACCACGCCGATTGTCATTGCCGGAGGCCAGACCGTTCACTGGCGTCTCGTGGTTTTCGGTGGAAGCTCCGCCAACCGGATCGGGATTGGAAAGGCCGCCACGGATGATTTCTCCCTGACCGGCACTTCAGTCCCTGATGTGGCGGTGCATAATCTGCTTTGGACCGGCATAGGCGGCAGTGATTGGAACACCCTGCCTGGCAACACCAATTGGGCCAACACCGATCTGGCGAACGTGGCAGCGCCCTTCATCACCAATGACAATGTGGTCATCAATCTCCCGGGAACGATCAACGTGGATGCCAATGGAGTGACGGCAGGCCAGGTTTCAATTGGCAATGCCTCGGGGACGGTGGCCCTCACCGGCGGATCGATCACCGGTCTGGCGCTTTTAAAATCGGCCGCAGGAACGGCGAGCTTGAATGGCTTCAACTTTTTTCCTGGAGGGGTTTCCGTCACGGGAGGTGTCTTGAAAATTGAAAGTGACTCCGCCCTCGGAGTCAATCCGGTCAGTATCGATGGAGCGATCCTACGGACCACCGCCGATGTCTTTTCCGTGAGCAATCCGGTCAACGTGGGTACGGCAGGAGTCACCCTTGAAACAGAAGGCGATGTGAGTTTCAGCGGGCTCTTCAACTCGACCAATCCCGCGGTCAACACCCCCAATTCCCTGATCAAATCGGGCCCGGGAGTTCTTACGCTGTCTACCGCCCTTGGCAGCCAGATGACCTTTGACTCGACCGGCGGAGCCGTCGATCTCGATATCATGGGTGGAGGTGTTATTTTTACCGGCAGTGGTCAACGGAACTTTGGCGGTGCCAGCACCTGGGATGGCCCAGTGACACTCCGCGGTGGAATCCTGATGATGCATGGCGGGCAGATTGATGGCTCCAGTTCCATCACGGTCGCCGCCAACACTTCCATCCGTTCGCGTCTGAATTTCAACACCGCCACCCTGCTCAATGCCGTAGCGGTGGATGATGCCGTGGTGCTTGGTTTGGACAGTGCCAATGGGAATAATGCCCTTGCCGTCAGTGGGGCTATTTCCGGGAACGGCGCGGTCACTAAAACCGGCAACGGAACCGTGCGGATGGAGGGGGCCAATACCTACACCGGCCTCACCACGATTGATGCCGGCACGCTCCGCGTAGGCACTGGCGCCAACGGCAACCTCGGAACCGGGAACGTTGTCATCAATGCCGGCACGCTTTTCCTGAACCGCAATGACGCCACGACCATCCCCAATGAGATTTCGGGTGCTGGCAATGTCACAGTCTCTGCCGGCAGCAATGTAGCGACCCTGACTGGAATCAATACATACAGCGGCGCAACGACTGTCACCGGAGGCACCCTGCGGATTAACGGCGACAGTTCCGCCGCCACGGGCGTAATCACGGTTAATAACGGCGCCGCTCTTGGTGGAAATGGGGTTTCCGGCGGCGCGGTGGTGCTCCAGGCCGGAGGCGGAATCGGGGCCAAAATCAACAACTGGACGGGTGGCATGGCGGGTACGGATTTCGATGATCTCATGGTGGCCTCCCTCGATGCCGCTGCGGTTCCCATGACTGTCGTCATCGGCACCGCGACCCTCATAAACTTTGCCGAAACCGCGAAGTCCTTCCCCATTCTCAACACCATGGGGGGAATTGCCAATTTCAGTCCTGTCAATGTCACGGTATCGGCTCCTGGTTTTATCGGCACGGGGACGTGGGCCCTCAACCAGTCAGGAAACTCCCTGATGCTGGCCTACACCCCGGGTTCCGCCCTGACTTACCAATCCTGGGCCACCGGACCTCCTTGGAATCTCACGGGCGGGGATGCCCTGGCGGGGGCCGATCCGGACAAGGATGGAATCAGCAATGGCATCGAATTTGTGATCGGAGGCAATCCAGCCACCTTCTCCGACACGGATAAGCTGCCGGTGGTAACCATAACAGGGGCGAACTTGGTCTTCACCTTCCGCCGGAGTGATCTGTCGGCCTATCTGAATCCAGCGGCACAATATGGATCGGATTTGACGGGATGGATCACCGCCCAGCATAACGTGGCGGGTGTTTCCATTATGGAGAACAACGACATTGAGCCGGGGATTGACTCTGTGGTGGTGACGATCCCACAATCTCTGGCCGGCGGTTCCAAATTTTTTGCCCGCCTCAGGGTGGTGGTGCCCTGACGTCCGGCCTGATATTTCATTGGTCGAGCAGTTCGATCCGCAGCCTGAAAAAACGCCGTGATCCGGCGGGATGCCGGGTTTCCGTGAAGATCACTCCGTGCATGGGGGCCCCGGCGGTTTCAGAAACGATGAATTCTTCCAACAAGGAAACAAAAGGGGCCCCCCGGACGGAGACGGCGGCATCCATCCAATTCCCGTTCAAGTCACCGGTGACCTGAATGGTCCGGCGAAGATCCTGGTGCAGCGGATTTTCCGCAAAGCGGAATTCCAGCCTGCCGTCCACTTGTAGCAGGGCAGGGAGGCAATCGGTTTGAGCGGTCAGAGGTTCACCTCCCAAGGCATATTCCAACAGATTTCCGATGCCGTCACGGTCAGGATCCGCCGCCGCTCCGCTGATCAATTCATCCTCGACTGCGCTGGGGAATTTCGTCCGCCTCCAGACATTCCATGGCGGTTCCGGTGTCAGGGCCACCAGACGGGGCCCCTTGCTGTTTTGTTCCCTTGCGGTGATCCGCAGCCCCGCGGGCTGGATATCACCTGTCGTCAGGCCGGGCTGCGCGATGTCCCAGCGATGCTCCTGCACGACGAGGAAGGAGGCCACCCCATCATGACGTGATTTCACGAAATCCGTCACCTCCAGGGAATGCGTGGAAGGGATGGTCGAGTTCACCACCAGTTGGCCCAGAATTTGAGAGGCGGTGCCTTGGGCAGCCACGATGTTGTGCTGGATGGCACTGCCATCGGGGATGCCCTGTTTGAGAAGGGAAGCCGCGGTTGCCCAGGTCAGGGTTCCTTCCGTCCACGTGTTATCCTCCACGCCATAGACATGAGCCTGAACCGGCTGGGAGCCGGAGGAGGTTGCGACCTCCAGTTGCAGCAGGATGGAATGAGTCTCCGCCGGGTTTCCCGGAGGGACCGGGATTTTGATCAGACTGATGCGGCGTCCTTCGGTGGTTCCATCGGCCCGGACCGTCATCATGGAGGGGGTGCCGCCAGACAGGGTTTTGGCGCTCCCATCGCCCAGTTGCGTGTCCGCAGTGGCAAAACGGGTGGCCAGTACCAACGGCTGGCTGGGGACCGTGATCAGCCAGACCGATTGGGCCGGGATATCGGCAGTCGCGAGTTTGCCCTGGTTGAGCCGGGTCAGGCGCACGATGCCGCCGCTGGAGGTGCTGCTCACCTCCTCCACAAAAACCGGATTGTCTGCAGGGAGCGGCAGCGCGGAAAAGTCCAACTCCAGCGGGATCGCGGCAGTTTCCTTGTTGGTCATGAAAACATGGTAGGTCCCAGAGCCGGCATCGTGCGTGACCAGGCTCCAGAGTCCTCCCGTGGTCGTGGCGGTGGCGCCCGCCGTGCTGGTGAAATTGAGGCGGGGCCGTGCTCCCGGGGCAGCTTTGCAGAAGAGCCGGTAGACTTCCGCAGATTTGGTGGCTCCGCCATAATTGTTGCCGTTGGTGGAGCCATTCTGCACATAATGAGTTCCATTTTTAGCCACCCCGTAGGTCGAGGCGCTGGCAGTCTGCCCGAACTTGAAGAGATACAGTTGTTGGATGCCCCTTTCCGTCAGGGCGATGCAGTTGGCTGCGAGGGCGGTGAAATCCAAGGGTGAGTCCTGAGTGGCCGTCGTGAGGTCATAATTGGCCCCGGTCCGCACGTTGAATTCGGTCAACGCCATCGGCAAAGGCGGCTCGCCCGGCATATCGGCGTTGAGGTAACTCCGCAGGGAGTTGTAGTCCGTGACGTAACCGGAGAGGCTGCCGTTCGGGTGGGTGCGTGTGGTGTATTTTTGATAGTTGTAGATGTGCAGATTCATCCATGCGGGGGACGAACTGCCATCCAGCCGCAGATGCCGGTTGATTACGGCATCATGGCCCCAGGTATCGGTGGTGTCCTCATCCGCTCCGATGGTGTTATATTTCTCAGCGCCATTGGCGGTATTGGCTGCGAAGATCTGCGGAACCAGAGAGGTGCCGTAACGCGCATTCACATCCGCGAGAGCGCTCTGGATGGCGTCCGAGCAGATCCGGTGGCGCCTCAGCCAGTCCGTTTCCGTCATTCCCGTCCAGCCGTTGGGCTCATTGAACATCGAGTAGTTCTTCACTGCATAGTCGCGGCCGAGCAGAAAAGCCTGCGCATAATAATGCTGCCACAGTTCCCACTGGCCGGCCCAATCGCCCTGGCCTGCGACGGGAAACCGTGAGGGGCTGGCCGTGATATTGGCGAGAATGGCAACGCCGCGGGCATGCAGATTCCGGAGTGCATAACCAAGCTGCTGGCGGTTGTTGCCGGAAGTGGTCCGGTCCTGGCCGGCGGCGAAGGCGGCCCAGTTCACGTAGGCGGGATCCAGTCCCGCGGTGGCGGAGGCGCCATTGGCCCGGAGCAGGGCACGGCGGTTGAAAAAGGAAGCCTCACTATCCACGCCGTCGCCGGGCGGGGCCAGATCATCCACCGGTTCAATCTCCGAAACGTTGATGAAAATCCTCGCCGCATTGGCCCCCGAATAACGGAACCAGTCGGCCGCATTCGAGCCCGGCATAAAGTGGGCAAGATTGTAGCCGAGGCTGGTTGGAGTGGTCCCTGCCTGCGTGTTTAAAACGGTCAGGGTTTCTCCCTGGACTGCTCCTGTGGCAAGCCCTGAAGCCAAAACCGCCCCGCCGATCCATCGTGCTCTCCAAGTGGAGCCCTGGCGGGATCTCTCCTCCACGGAATTCGAAATTGCGGGATGCCGTCGATATTTGCAGGATAAAGTCACTTCCTCCATTCTGTTCCCGGACTTCCCGGAGCAAAGTCACGAAATTTAGTGAAATTGGTCTGCCGATTGATCACATTTTGCTCGGTGGGCTCCTGGGTGTCTTGAGTTTTTAATACGGATTTATTATTCCTCCACGGCGGGTTGCAGGGTTAAATCGCGGACGCGGAAAAAACGTGCTGCGGTGGCTGGAGTGGTGGGGAAATACTGCAAGCTGCCATCGGCCTCCGGCAGCAATGTTTCCGTCGGCGTCCAAAGGAAAAGGTTGGGCGAACTGTCGATACTGTGGAGGCGGTTCTGCAATCCAGTGAACTCAAGGCTGATGCGGCCATCGGGCTGGGATTGGATGGTGGCCCGGGCGGGGAAGGCGGGCCAGATGAGTCGGCGCAGGGCGGGTTTTCCGGTGTTATCGTCCTCGACGACCCAGGTGAGATTCCCCGGAGTGGAGACGGCGCTGGCGGGAACGCTGGAGCCAGTGCCGGGGACGAGATCCTCGACCAGCCAGGTGCCGGCTTCGGTGCCATCGCTGCGCCAGAGCTCGCGGCCGTGGGTGGAGTCGATGGCTGAAAAATAAAGCACCCCGAATTTCTGGCCAAGCAATCTGATGGAGGAACTGGCAGGACCAGGATAGATATCCTTTACGAGAGCGGTGCCGGCGGCCGTGCCATCCGTTCTCCAGAGCTCTTCCCCTGTCACATTAGTGCTGGCGATGAAATAGAGCAGACTGCCACAACGCGTGAGGGTGGGAAAGGCGGGAGCACCTGGGAGGAAGACCGATCCTGGGGCCCAGACCGGGAGGGTGCCGGCAGGGGTGCCATCGCTGCGCCAGAGCCGGTCGCCGATAACATCTTCACCGGCCCAGAAGTAAACGTGGTTTCCCAGCACGGTGAGACGGGATTCAAAGCTAAGCCCGCCGACGACTCCGGGGCGAATGTCTTTGACTATGACGGTCCCGGCGGTCGTCCCATTGCTGCGCCAGAGTTCCCGTCCATTCGCATCCGTGGCTGCCGTGAAAAACAGCATGTTTCCCAGGGCCGCGGGATTGGCAGGGGTGGTACGTCCACCGTTACCGGTAAAGTTGCGCACGGTTACAGTGCCGGAAGGCGTCCCATCACTTTTCCACAATAAGGACCCCGTGCTGGTATCCGCACCTCCGTAGACCGTACTGCCTATCACCGTCAGATTGCGGGGTTGGGAGCCGGTGCTGCCGGGGAAGAAATCCTTGATCAACGCCGTCCCGGCCACGGTGCCATCACTGGCCCATAGCTCGCGTCCGGTGTCGGAGGCGGCGGCGGTGAAGAGCAGGCGGCTGCCCAGTGCGGTCAGTTGAGCGGGTGGCTCTGCGCTGGGGCTGCCAGGGAAATCCTTTAACAGCACGGTCCCGGCGGCCGTGCCGTCGCTTTTCCACAGCTCTGCGGAGAGGGGCATGCTGGCGGCGCTGAAAAAGAGGGTGCTGCCCACGGACGTGAGTTGAGCCGGGGTGCCGGAAGCGGGGCCGGGGGCGATGTCCTTCACCAGACTGGCACTGGTGAGGGTGGCGTCGCTCTTCCATAACTCGCTGCCTTCCGCCGCACGGTAGGCCTGGAAATAAACATGGCCGCCAGCCGAGGCCAGCAGGTCGGCGGAGAAGGGGAATCCGTTTCGGACCAGAGCAAGATCCTTCACGAGGGCGGTCCCGGCGGACGTGCCGTCCGTTTTCCAAAGTTCGGTGCCGCCGGTGAGCGTGGAGCCATTGAATAGCAGATTGGTCCCCAGAACGGCGAAGGCAGGCACTCCGCCAAACTCATCCCAGGTCGGTCCCGTGGCGGAGACGATCACCGTCCCCCCCGCGGTGCCATCGGTTTTCCACAAGTGGTTCCCGGCCGCTTCGTTGTTGGTCCAGAAATAAACCCGGTCGCTGGTGGCATACAAATATTGCGGAACGCCGCCAGCTGGACCGGGAGCAAGTGCCCTGAACAAAGTCGTGCCGGACACGGTGCCATCGGTGCGCCAAAGCGCGCCACCCTGCGCGACGGAATATCCCCGGAAATAGAGATAGCCCCCCATCGCCACCGGGCGGGTATTGGTGCTGAAACCACCGGCGATGCCTTGCTCGTCCCTCAACTGGAAAGTGCCTGCAGCCGTGCCGTCGCTACGCCATAACACCGTTTGTGAGGAGGGGGTCTCGCATTGGAAAATGAGCAGGTTTCCCAGCGCGGTCAGATAGGCCGGGCTGGAGGAACCAGGGCCGGGCAGGATGTCCCTGACCAAGGTTGTGCCACCCGGCGTGCCGTCGCTTTTCCACAATTCCACCCCACTCGCGGTATCCTGGGCGGTAAAATAGATCAGGGGCCCGGCTCTGACGATTCCGCTGGCCGCCGCCAGACCGCCATTCGATCCGGGCAGCACGTCTTTGACCATCACCGTACCTTCGGCGGTGCCATCGCTTTTCCAAAGTTCGCGTCCTTCCGGCAAGGTGATGGCGGTGAAATACAGCATCGTTCCCACGACAGTCAGGAGCTTGGGTTCGAGTCCCGGATTTCCCGGATTGAGGTCCTTCACCTGAACCGTTCCGGCGGCGGTGCCATCGCTCCGCCATAACTTGCTGCCGTTGCTGAAATAAAGCACTCCCCCCATGGCAACGAGGCTCTGGAACTGCGCCGGAAAAACAACATTGGCCACCCCCACGTCCTGCACCCGCAGCGTCCCTGCCTCCGTGCCATCACTTTTCCAAAGCTCCCCTCCCGACGCCGTGGTGAAGAAAAGCGTGGAGCCAACTACAGTTAGTGAATTGATGAGGCTGGAGGCGGTGCCGGGCGTGAGGTCTTTCACCAGAATAGTCCCGGCCTCCGTGCCGTCGCTTTTCCACAACTCCTGGCCATACGCCGGATCGCTCCCCGCAAAGTAGGTAAAAGTGCCCAAAGTCGTCAGCTTCCCCGGTGCGCCGAAGCCGGGACTTTTTGTCTCAAAGCGGCTGATCGTCAGGGAAACCGGGTCCGCCGCTGGCGCGGGCGGAAAAATCATCAGGACGAAAGCCAAGCCGAGGAGCGGGGCCGCGCCCCCGGATCTGGCAGGAGGGTGATTCATGGAGGCCGATCCCGCGAACTCAGACCTTGAAGAGCGAGGTCACACTTTCGCCGCCGTGGATGCGGCGGATGGCTTCGCCGAGGAGGTCCGCGATGCCGAGGGTGGTGACCTTTTCGCCTTTGGCCATGGGGACGGAGTCGGTGCAGATGAGACTCTCGATGGGGCTTTCGGCGAGACGTTTGACGGCGAGTTCGTTGAGAATGGCGTGGGAAACGGCGGCGTAGATGTGGCGGGCTCCGCGTTCCTTGAGGAGGCGGGCGGCAGCGGTGAGGGTGCCGGCGGTTTCGGTCATGTCGTCAATCAGCAGAACGTCGCGGCCATCGACTTCCCCGATGATGCTGATGGCTTCAACCTCGGTGGCGCTGGTGCGGTGTTTGGCGACGATGGCAAAGCTGGAGCCGAGGGCCTTGGCGAAGGAGTGGGTCATTTTGATGCCGCCGACATCGGGTGAGACCACAACAACCTGGTCATCCCCGAGTCCGATCTCGCGGACGTGTTTCAGAATGACAGGGGCTGCGTAGAGGTGATCCACCGGGATATCGAAGAAACCCTGAATCTGACCGGCGTGGAGATCGACCGTGAGGACGCGTTGGACGCCGGCGGCGGTCAGCAGATTGGCCACCAGCTTGGCGGTGATGGGCACGCGGGACTGCTCCTTCCGGTCCTGGCGGGCGTAGCCAAAGAAAGGGATCACGGCTGTGATGCGCTCCGCACTGGCACGCCGCACGGCATCCACCATGATCAGCAGCTCCATGATGTTGTGGTTCGACGGAGGGCATGTGGGCTGAACAATGAAGACATCACCGCCACGGATATTCTCGTTGATTTTAACGAAGGTTTCCCCGTCCGGGAACGCGGTGACAGTCGCGTCCGTCCGTTTCACGCCGAGGTATTCGCTGATGCGGTCGGCCAGGGCCGGGTGGGCGGTACCGCTGAGAATATGCAGGCTGGGGAAATGGTTCATCCGTTGCGGTTACGGCGGGGCTGCTGGAATGGAAAGTGGAATTTACCCGAATGAATCCGGCGCGGCGGCTTTGAAGTGTCAGCTTGAAAAAAGCCCTGCATCCCGGACCAGTCAGATTCACTTGCCGACCATGAAAACCCCGAAATTTTGGCCCCTGCTATTGGTTCTTCTGCTGGCTATGGTAGGTGCGGGATGGGCCGTCGAGGTGACGGCAGGGCCGGTGGTGGTGGTTTCGGAAAATGCGGCCGCTTTCGAGTGGAGCACCGATGTGGAGTGCGGGACGCAGCTGAAGTTCGGGGTAAATCAGAACAATTATAACCACAGGGTGCAGGGCGGGGTAGGGGTGCGGCATGCGGTGCAGGCCGAAGGGCTGCTGCCGGGCACCCGGTATTTTTACAGCATCGGCACCGCGAAGAAATCCCTCAGGGAAGGCTCGTTTACCACCAAGGGCATGGCGCCCGCCGGGTCGCCCGCTCCGGAGGTCCCTGCGCCGGGGAGTCCGCCCGGTCCATCGGCCAAGCCGGTGGAGAAACCGTCCACGCCACCAGTGCCCGCGGCGGGAAAGCCAGTCTATGCGGTGCCTCCGACAGCCAAAACCTGGGGCGACCGGTATTCCTTGCCGGATCATTTCAACCGGCATGGGAGTGACTTCGGGTCGGCCAATGCGGACGACTATGCGGCGCAGGCGTGGCTTTTCCTGCAGCGCGCCAAGGACGAAGGTTTGCCCGCCAAACTGGACGAGAGTGATGGCACGGTCCGGGTGTGGGAGGGCAAGACCCGCACCTTCGCCGCCTATAACCGCAACTTCACCACCAAGACCTTCTTCAAGCCCCGCGGTGCCGACTATTTCAATCGTCAGCCGGGAAAACCGGTGCGGCTGCGCCATCCCACCGCCACACCATAACTCATATTTGTTCCATCATGTCCTACACCTGTCTTGTCTGTGCCTGGCCCAAGCTGAAGGAACCGCCGCATTCCCCCAGTGGGGGCGGCTCCTATGAAATCTGTCCAGCCTGCGGGTATCAATATGGAGTGGATGACGATGACCGGGGAATCACTCCGGAACAATGGCGCCGCACCTGGGTACAGCAGGGCGCCCGCTGGAGCAGTGCGGGCATCAAGGCCCCGAAGGGCTGGAAATACCTGGCCGGGGCCGTAGGAAAGGCGCGGAAAGGCTCCACCGCCGCGGCGAAGAAAACGATCGTGCTGAAGCCGTTGCCGCAGAAACCCAAGTCCGCGAAAAAGCCTGCGGCGAAGCGGGCTCCGGCCCGGAAAAAGCCCGGCTGAACTTACAGCCCGCGGATCAGGTGCTCGAGGGCCAGCACCGCGTAGGCGGTGGAGAGGTTAGGGTCTTTTTCCATCCAGCGCCCATTGGGATTGGACCAGGAGCCGTCGGTGTTCTGGAGGTTGAAAAGCTGCTTTGCGAGGTCGAGCCGCCAATTGGCCTTGGTGCCGTCGGGTTTGGTGATTTCCTGGATGCCGGCGAGATTGAGCGCCTTGGCCATGGTGTGATAGTAATAATAAAGGCCCTCCGCGCCCATGCCGGGGTTTTCGGTGACGGAGTAGTGGGCGGCGAGCCATTCCTTGACGGCGGTGATGCGGGGATCGGATGGTTTGAGTTCGGCGTAGATGAAGGAGAGCAGGCCGGCGTATCCCATGCTGGCGTAGGAACGGACCGCGGTCTTGCCATTGCCGAGGTCCTCGGTGCCGGCCTTGCTGTCACCGGGCCGGTAAACGAAGCCGCCTTTGTTATTCTTGTCATCGCTCGCCCACGACTGGTCGTTGGTGGCGGTGAGATTCTGGCAGCGGCTCACAAATTGGATGGCGGCGGCGTAGTTGAGTTTGGGTTCCTGTTTCTCCCGGTCCGGATCGTCTGCGAGGAGCTTTTGGGAAAGGTAGAGGGCCTCGAGCGCGAGGTGGGTGTTCGACATGTCGGTGGGCGGCTTGCTGCCGTATCCGATGCCGCCGTCCTGCGGGTGGTTCATCTGGCCGTCCTTGTTGTCGTCGTATTGACCAGCGATGATCAGGCGGCGGGCCTTGATGGCCGCCTCTCGCCAAGGTTCACCATTGACCATGGTCAGGGCGGTGAGGGCGAGGGAGGTGTTGTAATTCGGGAGGGATTTGACGTAGATGCCGCCGTCCTCCTTCTGGTTCGCGAGCAGCCAGGTGTAGGCTTTTTTGGCCTCGGGAGTGAGGGTGTCCTGGTCGGTTTCGGGATTGCCGCGCATGGCCATGACAGCAAGGGCGGTCATGGCGGGGTAATCGGGATCGCCGATGGAGCCGGTCTCCTTGTTCTGCCGGGATACCAGATAACGGACGCCTTTATTGATGGCGGCCTGGACTTCGTTTTTCAGGGAGATATCGCCCTGGGCTGGTGAGGCCTGCGGCAGGAGAGTGCAGAGCGCGAGGACGGCGGTGGAGAAGAGGCGGCGTTTCATGGGGGATTTACGATTGATGGTTCAGGATGGGACGGCGGACGGGCCGTCACTTCGGCGGGGAAGTCAGGGTGACAGTGACAGCGGTGCCTTTGGGCGGGACTTTGGATTTATCGGCGAGCCAATTGTCGTCATTTTCGTTGCCTTGACGGGGATTGTTCAGCAGGGCGGCGGCGTCGGCATACAGGGCGAGGATGGAGCCGGTTTCCTTGGCCATGAAGACCCCGTCTTCCATCAGCATGGAGCCGGTATAGATGAAGGGGCCGTCCTTGGCGGGGGCTTTCTGATCGAGATTGAGCAGCAGGGATTCGAGGCGGGCGGTTTGGGTTTTCCCCGCCGGATCCTTCCATTCCAGCGTCACCAGCAGCTTTGCCTGGGCTTCGATTTTGGGGTTTTTGACCAGCACAGCGCCGGCGGCTTTGTCGGAAGTATCAAAAAAAGTGGCGCTCGGCTGGTAATTGAGCAGGAGGAGGACCACGTTCAGGTCGTAGGGGGAAATGGGGGTGCTGAGGAGGGACTCATGCACTTTGCCCGCTTCGTGGACGAGGGCATATTCGAGGAGGCCTTCGGTCATATTCACCGTGGCGGGCAGGGTGATGGCGCGGGTATCTTCGTTGAACCCGATGCCGTTCAATTCGTAGCGCGGCCCGCCGAGGGATTTGATCGCTGGCGCAGGCGGGGCTTCCGGTTTGGGGGTATCGGCAGGTTTGGACGACGGAGCAGCTGGCGCGGGTGCGGGGGGATTTTCCGCCGGAGCGGGCAGGGTGCCGAGGAGGAAGGCGGCGGCTGTGAACAGGGATTTCACCATGGGAGAGCGTAGGAGCGGGAAATGGGAATGCAATTGCACGTGGCGCAGGGATGCGTAACCTCCACAACGCCCCAGACCCGGACCGGCCTGGAAAGAATTCCGTGAATAATCCGCCTCTCCCGCCGTCCAAGGAACCAATGGAAGCCGTTCTGTCAGGTCCAATGTTTATGGATGCCGTCCCCCTTGCGCCACCCGTGGCCGCCACGTCCCTGCGTACCGATGGTGAGCCGGATGATGCCGAGCTGGTGCTCCGCTGCCAGGCCGGCCGGCACGATGCCTACGAAACGCTGGTGGTCCGCTACCGGGGCCGCATTTATGCGATGATCGTCAACATGACCGGGAATGACGCGGATGCCTGGGACCTGTCGCAGGATGTTTTTTTGAAGGCGTGGAAGGCGTTGCCCCGGTTCGAGGCGCGGTCCCAGTTTTACACCTGGCTCTACCGCATCGCCCACAATGTCACCTACGATTGGCTGCGGAAACGGAAGATCGGTCCCGGCACGGAATTCGATGACGCCCTGGGCCAGACCCCGGCCGCCGGAGCCGTGACCGTGCCTCAGGGCACTGACTCTCCGGACGCCCGGCTGGGCAACAAAGAGGTGGGTGCCCGCATCGCAGCGGCGCTGGAGGAATTGTCCCCCGAGCACCGCGCCGTGGTGTTGCTCAAGGAAGTCGATGGATTGTCCTACCAGGAGATCGCGGACAGCGTCGGCTGCACTCTCGGCACCGTGATGAGCCGCCTTTTTTATGCCCGGAAACGACTCCAGACCCTGCTGCGTGATGTCTATGAAACCACCGCCTGATTTTGGCCTGACTGAATTATTTCCCTCTTTGCCCCGTCTACCCTTTTCAACTTCCCTTTGCTCCCTGCCATGAACCCGACGCCCCCCCCTGATGATCTCAACGAAGAGTTGATGACCCGCTGGATTGATGGCCATCTCACGCCAGAGGAGATGGTAGCCGTGGAGCGCGCTCTGGCTGTGAAACCATTGATGCTGCGCGAAAAGGAATCGGCCCAACACCTCGGGGGCTTGCTCCGTCAGCACCTTCCTTCCGTCATGGAGCCGCCTTCGCCCGAGTTTTTCACCAGCCGCATCATGGAGGAAATCAAAGGAGCCACTGTCGTGACGCTTCCAGCGGTCCCGGCCGTCCGGCCGCCGGCCGGATTCCGCTCATGGCTGCGTCAGCCGTGGTTTGCCCCGCTGGCTTCCGCCGCTGCGGTGGCCCTGTTGTTTTTGGCGATGAATGGCGCACGTCCCGGGGCCGCTTCCACCAGGGTGGCGCGGGCCTATGCTCCGGACCCCAAGGTGGTGGCCAATGCCTTTTACTCCGAGGAAGCCGGCGCTGTGGTGATCGATCTCCAGGGATTGGAGGCCGTGCCGGATGACCGTGAAATCCGCGCCTACGATGTCGCCGATGCCGCCCCGGCCGCTCCCGGCCGGCCGCTGGTGCTCCATGCCGCCAACGATCCGGACCGGGCCATTCTGGTGCTCGCTCCTGACGCTTCCGCCGGTCCCCGCTTCCGGGAATTGAACTGATCCCATGATGCTCTCTGGACGAACTTCTGATCGGACCCGGCGCCGGTTTGCCACTCTCGTGCTTGGCCTGCTGATGGTTCCATTGAGCCCGGCCCCGGCCCAGGAAAAGGCTCCGCCGCCGAAGGCTGCGGCGGCCTCCGATGGCTCGGTGGAAGGTTATCTCTTCTTCGCGGTGAATGATGCGGCGGCTCCGGCCCAGGAGGAAAAAGTGACGGCGGACGCGGCGGTGGTGGCCGCCATGGAGGCGCGGCTGAAGAAAGTGTTTCCCTACACCCACTACCATCTCATCGGCAAACACAGCCAGCAGGTGTTCAAGGAATACGAATCGTGGGTGGTTCCCTCCAAAGACCTCTGCCTCAAGATCGACTCACGGGGTCCGGCGGAAAGCGGCGGCGTCAACGTGCACCTCCAGTTGTGGCAGGACACCAAGGTGCTGGTGAAATCCGACGCCGTGCTCCTCAAGGACAAACCGATCTTTCTCGGGGGTCCCAACTGGCGTAAGGGACGTTTGATCTTTGTGGTCCGGTTGAAGTGAGTCCTTCCAGGACAAGCTGCCGGGTCCGCCAAGCGGATGGCCCTCCCTGGTGCACAGCCTCCGCCGCAGTTCCTTTTGCTTTCAAAGAAGATGGTCACTCCCACGTCCAATCAACAGGCGCTCCGCGACGCTTTTGAACCCCTGTCGGATCCGCATGAGCGGCTCTCCCTGATCATTGCCGCCTGCGCCGGGCCGGGCTTGCCCGAGGACGTCCGGCTGGAGGAGGATCTGGTGCCGGGCTGCGTCTCCCTGGTGTGGCTGCGCCGTACCGGGCCCGCGGAGGTGCTGCATCTGGAATGGGATGCCGGGTCGCCCCTCGTGCGCGGCCTGGCCGGACTGATCTGCCAGGTCTATCAGGATACCGCTCCAGCCGACGCCCTCGCCTTCCGCAGCCGCATCCTCCCGGACCTCGGGCTGGACCGGCTGCTTTCGCCCACCCGCCTGCGGGGACTTGCCGCCGTGGAGATCCGCATCCAGCAGTTGGCTTCCGCATGAAGCTCTGCGACGCCCACGCTCACTATCACTTTCCGGCTCTGGCACCGCAGTGGGCGGAAGTATGGGCCGTGGCCCGTCAGGCTGGCGTCTCCGCAGCAGTGGTGAATGGCACCTGTGAAGCCGATTGGCCCGCCGTCGCCGCCTTTGTCAGGGAACATCCGTGGTCCCGGCCCGCCTATGGCATCCATCCTTGGCAGGCTCCCCTCCGCGGGGCAGGGTGGGAACAGGATCTGTCCGACCGCCTCGCCGCCGATCCCCGGGCCTCGGTGGGGGAGATCGGGCTGGATGCTTGGGTGGAAGGCCACGACCTCGCCGACCAGACGACCCTGTTCCTCCGCCAGTGGGAAGTGGCCCGCGCACACCAGCGCCCCGTCACCGTGCATTGTGTCAGGGCCTGGGAACCTTTGCGGCAGGCCCTGCGGCGGATGCCTCCCTATCCGCCCGGTTTCCTGATCCACGCCTACAACGGCCCGCCGGAGTGGATCCCCTGGTTTGTGGAAAAAGGCGCGTATTTCTCCTTCTCGCCCTATTTTCTCCTGGAGCGGAAACGCCCCCAGCGCGACGCCTTCCGCCTCATGCCTCCGGAGCGCCTCCTCATCGAAACCGACGCCCCGGAACTCAGCCCGCCCCCGGAGCACAATCCCCATCCCCTGACCGATCCCCGGGACGGCCATCCCCTCAATCACCCCGCCAACCTGCTGGTCGCCCTCCATTCGCTTGCCGGAACCCTCGGCCAGGACGCCCACGATGTCGCCATCCTGACCACCCGGAATTGGGAGCGCCTCTTCGGTCCCGCCGGGGCGGATTGATGGCAGGAGCGGGGGGCGCCGACCCTCTGAAGGCTGGCCCCATGCAGTTAGTCCGGAAGATCGGAGGGGGCATGAGGTTGTCCCAGGAGATGGGCCTCCATGCCGGCGTAGTCCGGATGAATCCGGAACTCCCCATAACAAAGCCGCCGCAGGACCGGGGCCGGGCGCAGATACCAACTGGCCCAGCTGAGCGGGGAATCGCTATTCATGTCCTTGGCATCGGGTCGGGCTCCGGCCTCCAACAGGAGCTGGATCGTCGCTTCACTGCCGAAGGCGGCGGCCCGGTGGAGTGGGGTTTCCCCTTTGGTCCGGCAGTCTCTCATGAAGCCGCCGGTTTCCACGCCCGCCTGGCACGCTGCCCGGGGATCCGCGCCTGCGGCCAGCAGCACCCGGACCACGTGATGATGAGCCAGGCTGCCCGCCTTGCACAAGGCAGCGTGCAGCGGGGTTTCCCCGGTATCCGGCAACGCCAGATTCACTCCGGCCCCGTTTTCGATCAGGAATTGACAGAGCTGCCAGTGCCCATGAAAAGCCGCGCCATTCAAGTCGAAATTCCTTCCGAGACTCTGGAGTAACTCCCCTCTGCTGAGCAGATAACGAATCGCGCTGACATCCCCGTAGTAGGCGCACCACTGGATGAGCGAAACGCCCCGGGAGTCCGCTGCCCGGGCGTCATGCCCTGCGGAAAGATAGTCGAAGACGAGGTCGGTGCGTCCGTCCGCGATCCGTTCAAAGAGGGTGGAGCTCATGTTCAAAGAGGGGCCCGCGCGGGCCGGTTCAGGTCGGGAAACACAGCAGCAGGCGGACGGCGAGGTCAAGCCACGCCCGCCGGTTTGCCCGGACCTGCCAGTTCCTTACTTCTTTTTAAAGAGGATCGTGGCCCCGATCACGCCCGCCGCCAATATCGTGCAGCCCAGAACGAAATCCATGCCCAGCGTCCGCAAGGTCTCCTGGGTCCGGTCGCCTAAATCATACACCACAATGTCCGCGGCCCGGGTGACGGAAACAGAGGCCAGCGCCAAGGCTGCGGCCAGCAAGGATCGTTTGGATGGATAGTTCATGAGGATGTTTGGGTGGAAGTGGAACGGTCAGCGGGCGGACGCCACTTGACGACGAAGTCCGATTTGCCTCCGCGCCGATTGGCTGGCTTCGATTCACTTCGCCATCCCTGGTGCCTTGGATCCTGAGGACGGTCAGGGGTTTCCGGAATCATGATTGGAGAGGTTATCCAGAAAATGCAGAACGTCATCTTCTGATTTAAAGGTGTCCCGGGGGTGGAACGGTGCCGACCAGTGGCAGTCTCCCTCTGCCGCCGCGCTCAGTTCCGCGATCCGTTGCAGTGCCAGCAACCAGTCGCGGTAGGTCGTTTCCGGATCAAACCCATACTCGGATAGGTTTTCGCGGATGCCGTCCAGCACCTGTGCGCGGTGATCCAGCATCAAAGCGGCGGCTTGTCTGGCGCAGCGGGCGCACTGTTCCGCCGGAGCGCTCTTCGTGAACCCGCAACAAACCCTGAGACGCCAGAGCCAGTTGCCCAGCTCCTCGTCGGCAGTGCGAAGCACCGCACCCAGAACGGAGATGCCCATCACCGTCGCGGGAAACGTTACTCCCTGGAATGTGATCGGGCGCCATTCGTAGTTGTCGATTTTCATAAGGTGGGTCAGCTGGTAGTATCACCCCCGCTGGCCATCCTGCTAAGCGGAGGACAGCCACGTGGGTTGGTGGGGGCTGGGCAGGATCGGGCATGCCTGGAGTGGGTGTCAATCCAAGCGGACAGTCTGTGTCGCTGGTCATCCGGCGACGACTCTGATGCGTTAATCGTCATGCGGGGTCTCCGGCCGGCCTTGGGCAACATGCCAAAGCACCCCGGACGGGTCGACGACGTAAGCCACCCGGAGGCCCCAAGGCTGGACGGCCGGCGGTTTTGGAACCGGCACGCCGAATCTGGTGGGCAGATCGAGTGATGAGATATGAGCCCACCAGGAATCAAGATCGTCCACCATGAACTGCATCATGAAATTTTCCGCCCATTCCTTCTGGTAATATCTTTGAAGGATGAAGCCGCCCGCTCCAATCCGGAAGATCGCCACTTCGCCATCCAGCACCTTCAGAAACCCCAGCGTTTCATAAAATCGCTTGGAGAGGTCGAAGTCTTTTGCCGGCAGGAAAGGCCGGGCCATCTCTGTGCCAGCGGGGACGGATGCATTCATGGGGATTTCTCTCGCGTTGTAGACTTGGACCATCCGGGGAGGGACGAGGATTCCCTGCCTGGCGAGCCAGGCAATGAACCACTAACGCCCCACAGAATCATGAGCAGGGACGTATCGTATCCTGGTCTTGATGTCCATGCCGAATCGGCGGCCCTGGCGTGGAGCCCTGATGTGCCGCCCAGACGACGTGCAAGGTAGGCCACTGTAGAGCGGTGGTATCATCAAAACATGGACTTCTGCCTCCTTTCCGGCAAACCATTGCGGAGGAGCGTCCCGAAGCTTTTCCCAGTGACTGCAAGGCGGGACACCGGGTCAGATCCGTCACCCCGGGGAAAGGCCGTGCGCGAATCGTTCAACCAACCGTTTTCATCGAGGCTGTGACCAATGATAACCATTGTCATTAGGCGTTCGGCTCATTGCGGTTTGAGTTTGTAGAGATTTCCGTGGGCTCCCACAAATTTGGGTGGCGTGTTAATCGGCTCCCAAGGTGCCGACCAGAGATAAGGGCCATAGCCCCAGCGATAATCGAAATAAACGTCGTTCGGTAGTTGGAGGTGTGGAACAGTAAACAAAGCCGTGTAGGATGGTTGCGATGGAAAGAGGTCGAGAAAGAAGGGGAAGATCGTGACAGCGTAAATGAACTCGTGATGAAACGTATAGAATTCGATGACGGTCCCTGCGGGCAAGCTCTTTGGAAGGCGCAGCGGCGGTTCTTTTGGTGGCAGACGTAGATCGAGAACACGGGCGGAATCGTCGGAGGCGGTTTGCTGTGGTGCTTCGTATTGTTGCGGTCGAAGCGAGAGCGGGCGTTTGAGGGTGACGCGCTGGCTGCGAAGAGAATGGAAAGGTTCATCCCACTCAAGCTGCGAGCCATGTGATGCTCCTGCTCTTGTGATACAGCCACTCAACAGAACGGCGATGGGCGTCGTTGCGGCGATGGCTGCAAGTGTCTTGATTTTCATGGTGCGCTGAGAACGCCAACTACTGAATCATAGGATCGCGGGTGGAAGTTGGTGCGGGATTTCCTGCAAGGTGAGGGCAACTCCGGAAAGCTGCCAGAAAAACCTCCAAATACGGCAGGAAAAGGAGATGTCGATTTACCCAACCAATCGAAACACGATGAAACCATCCCACCGCCGTTGGCGGTTATTTGGCCGGAGTTTTGGCCGGAGGCGGGCTTGCCGGTGTGGCTGCTGGAAAGGTTGGCCCCGGCGGGCCATGCTGGCGGGAAGGAGGGGAGCGTCATGGTGCAGTCATTGGCAGGAGGGCGGATTTCCAACTTCTCAGGAAACTGCTGGGCAGCCACCCTGACCGGCAGCTGGCGGGAGCGCACGTGGGAGCACTAAACAAAACTGGCCTGAAGGATCGGGATCCTTCAGGCCAGCCGGGGGCAGGCGTGGGAGACGCGTGCCGGATTCAATTCAGGAGCCGTGATCAGGCCGCTTTCTTCGCGGTGACGGATTCGCCCTTCTTGTTGTGCTTGTCGGTGGAGACGGTGACTTCTTTGCCGACGAGGTCTTCGATCTTGGCTTCTTTGCCGTCGGCGCCGATGATCTTGGCGTCGGCCGCGAGGGTGATGGCTTGTTCGCCGACTTTGAGTTCTTTCTTCTCCTTGTCGTAGGAGGCGAGTTTGCCGGCGACCGGAACTTTGATGCCGCAACCGGCGTTGGCGGAACCGATCATGGTGAGGCCGATGGCGAGAGCTAGGAGATGTTTCATGGATTTAGAGGGTGCTTGAAACGAGGAGAATTCCCCATCAAGAAGGAAAGTGTCTCAAATTCCGCCGCGGCTGGCAACTTAAAACGCGGTCCGGATTTGCGGGTTCAGGAAAGCGCGGGCGGCAGTGGCCGGGGCAGAAAATACGGCCGGACCCCGTTTTCCGCAAAACGGGACTGGCCACCCGGACGCGGCTCCATTATGAGACTTCCGATAGCCGGGGGATAATCCCGGATCACCTGCTTCCGCGCCGCATGATTCCCCGCCCATCCACCTCCGTCCGGTGCCCGCTCGCGGCCCTCCTCCTCGTTCTGGCTCTCGCGGCCCGTGCCTGGTCCCATCCGGTGCCGGACCTGCCGGTGCGCTCGCACTTCGGTGCCGGAGGGGGGGCGGAGATCCGGGTGGAGGTGGATCCGCGCTGCTTCGAGGCGGATCCGGAGAAGGTAGATTATTTCCAGAAGGACAAGATCGAGAGCCTGTCGGGCGACGAGGTGAAGCAGATGAAAGAGAGGGCGGATGTCTTTATCCGGGAACGGCTCCGGTTTCTGTTTGATCCCGTGGGGGAGGTGAAGCCGGAATTTGTCTGGGAGTTCCAGAAACTCGGGGATGGCGGGGTGCCCTTCGAAACCGATGACAAGGCCCTTTTGAAAGGCAGTGAAACGGTGCTGGTGGGATCGTGGAAGGCCACGGTGGTCGCGGGGATGACGGGCTACCGGATCGAGGCCCTGGCGATGACTCCTGAAAAAATGGGGGCGCCGCTGAATGTGATGTTTCTCAATTTCATCGGAGGGAAGCCGGTGGAGCGTTATGCGGTGCTGTTTCCGGGCGAGACCAGCTTTACCCTGGATCTGACGGAACAGGGGATTTTCGCGGCGCCGGGGGGGCGCACGGAAGCTTCGGTAGGGGTCCAGGCGCGGCCGGGGGATTGGCTCTCGCTATTCAGCTCGGAGATCAAACGCGGCTTTACCCACGTCATTCCCGACGGACTTGACCATATCCTCTTTGTGCTGGGGGTCTTCCTCATGACGCGGAAATGGAAGCCGCTCCTGCTGCAGATTTCCGCCTTCACGGTCGCCCACACCCTGACACTCTGGCTGGCCTCGGCGGGGATTGTCAGGATGCCGGCCAGCATTGTGGAGCCCGTCATTGCCGCCAGCATTGTGGCGATCGCTCTCGAGAATATCTTCCATCAGAATTATACCCACTGGCGTCTGCTGGTGGTTTTCGCCTTCGGGCTGATCCACGGGCTGGGATTCGCCGGGGTGATGTCGACGCGGCTGGACTCCACCTCCTCGCTGATCGTGGGACTGCTGGGAATCAATGTCGGGGTCGAATTGGGGCAATTGGCGGTGATCTTGATGGCCCTGCTCGCCACCTGCTGGATCTCCAGTGCGGCCGGCTACCGGAAATACGTGGTCATCCCCGGATCGATCCTGATCGCCCTGGCGGGGATCTGGTGGGTGATCGAACGCACTTTGCTGTAAGGGCCGGGCATCTTTTGATGGTTCCTGCTGGTCTATCGTCTGTCTGATCCGCCACCATGAAGAAGTCAGTTCCCGCCAGCAGCCCTGAGGCTTACGTCAACGCCCTGACGGGTTGGCAGCGCGCCACGGTGGAGCGGCTCCGGGCGGCCGTGATGGGGGCGGCGGATCTGGAGGAAGTCATCAAGTGGGGACACCTCGTCTATTTTTCCAACGGGCCGGTCCTCATGATCCGTGCCGAGGAACACCGGGTGCTGTTTGGCTTTTGGAGGGGCAAGCGCCTGCGCGGGATCGAAGCACGCCTGAAACCGGGCGGGAAGTATGAGATGGCTACGGTGGAATTGCATGAGAACGAGGAGGTGGGTTCAAACACCATCCATCAACTGGTCGCGGCTGCGGTATCGCTCAACAGGACGCTCGGTAACCCGATCGAAGTTTAGGGGCCATGCGGGTGGACCCAGCCGGATTGGTGGGTGTTGGCGGGGCGGACCTCCGCTGACAGGCCGTCTCTTTTTACAAGCCAAACGCCGGGCGGTCTGATAGCATTCACTGATGCGGCAGAATTCAGGTTATTTCAGGAGCAGGGACGGGGTTTCCCGGGTGACGTTGCTGGGCTGTGTTCTGCTGGCGGCGGGAGGGGTCCGGGCGGAGGTGAGGATCAATGAGCTGGTGTCTTCGAATGGCGGGTCCTGGCACGATGAGACCGGGGCCACGCCGGATTGGATCGAGCTGCACAATCCGGGTCCGGCGGCGGTGGCGCTGGGCGGTTACGGGCTTTCGGATGATCCGGCTATCCCCTTCAAATGGACCTTCCCGGCGCGGACGCTGGCGGCGGGCGGGTATCTGGTGGTGGGTGCGTCGGGCGAGGACCGCCGCACCGGGTCGGTGCTGCACGTGGGATTCTCCCTGGGCCGGAACGGGGAGACCGTGACCCTGACCGCGCCCGGCGGAGTGCTGGCGGATCTGGCTCCCCCGGCGGAACTGCGGCGCGACATGAGTTATGGAAGGCTGCCGGCAGACGGGGCCTGGCGGTATTTTCCCAAACCGACCCCAGGCGCGGCGAACACAGGAGCCACCTACCTGGAAGTGCTGAACCAGGGCCCGGCCTTTTCCGCGGCGGGAGGTTATACCGGCAGCTCTGTGACGCTGACCCTCACGGCTCCGGAGCCGGGGACGGTGGTGCGTTATACCTTGGATGGATCGGAACCGCGCGCGGACTCTCCGGAGTATGCCGCTCCGCTCACCCTCACCAGCCGGGCCGGGGAGGCCAATGGGTTGTCCCTGATCGAGGGGACGGCCACGGTGAACCAGCATACCGATGGCTGGAAGGCGCCCGTGGGGGAGGTGCGCAAGGCACGGCTGGTGCGGGCAGGGGCCTTCAAGGACGGCGCGGTGCCTTCGCCCGTCCTGTCGCATACGTATTTCATCGGGCCGGAGGCACGGCGGACCGACGGTCTGGCAGTGATGAGCCTGATGACGGCCCGGGAGGGACTGTTTGATTACAATACTGGCATCTATATGCTGGGGAAAGTGTTTGATGACTATGTGGCGGCGCATCCGGGAGAAGCGCTAACGGGGCACACGCCGGCGAACTATACGCAGCGCGGCGAGGCGTGGCAGCGGGAGTGCTCGGTGGAGTTTTTCGAGGCGGATGGCACCCGTGCCTGGGCAGCGCCGGCATGGCTGGATATCAAGGGCCAGTCCTCCCGTTCGTTCCGGCAGAAATCCTTCGGGCTGGACTTCCGCAGCGAGACGCCGCCGGAACGCGCCGTGGGCTATCCGATATTCCCCGGCCTGATGAAGACCGGAATCGGGGAGCCTTTGGAAGTGTTCCAACACCTGCGGCTGCGGAACTACGGCAATGACTGGGCTTATGCCACCATGCGTGATGGTTTTTCTCATCAACTGGCCGGCGGCCTCGGCCTGGACCTGATGGCGTGGCGGCCGGTGGCGGTGTATCTGGATGGGGAGTATTGGGGAGTGCTGGAACTGCGGGAACAACAGGATCCGGTGTATTTCGCGGCGCACTACGGCGTGGAGGCGGATGAGGTCGTGATCCTGAATGGGGACGGTTCGGTCGAGGAAGGTGCGGCGGCGGACACACAGGCCTATCTCAATCTGCGGACCTACGCCGAGACGCACGATCTTTCGCAGCCGGCGCATCTGGCCTATATGGAGGCGCGCATGGATGTGGAGAATTTCCTGCGGTATCAGGCCACCGAGATCTTTCTGGGCAACGCCGACTGGCCGCATAATAACACCCGGATGTGGCGGGTGCGCCGGCCGGACAACTATGCCGACCGCGATGCTGTGCCGAAGGGCCACGACGGCCGCTGGCGCTGGATGCTCTTCGATCTGGACCTGGCGGTGGCGCATCCATGGGCGGGAGGATACGGGGAGAACACGCTCAGTTATGCTCTTTCGGAAACCGGCCGGCCGGGCACCAACGCGCCGTGGGCCACCAGCCTGCTGCGGGCGCTGCTGAAGAATCCTGACGTCAAAGTGGAGTTTGCCTCCATGGCGGCGGATTTGTTGAATTCCCACTACAAAGCCGCCCGGGCGGTCGCTCTGGTGGATACGATGCAGGCGAAACTGGAGCCGGGCATCGCGGAACACATCGGCCGCTGGCAATCGCATGGAAACAGCGTGGCGAACTGGGTGACGCAGGTGCGTACGATGCGGACCTGGGCTTCGCAGCGGGAGCTGAATGTGAGGCAGCATTTCAGTTCCTCGCTGGCGCTCGGGGGGTATGCTCCGCTGACGGTGGACCGCACGCCGGCGGGGGGCGGGGAGGTGCAGGTGAACGGATTGCGGATCAACTCCAGTCTGCCGGGAGTGGCCACGCCGGTCTATCCGTGGCGGGGCACCTATTTCCGTCAGGTGCCGGTCACCCTGACGGCTGTTCCCTCGGCGGGCATGGAGTTTGAAAAATGGGTCTGGCCTGCCGGGGAGAGCGCCAGTCCGGTGCTGAGCCTGACGCTGGCGGCGGCCACCACGGTCACGGCGCAGTTCCGGGTCCCGCCGCCGCGTTGGGAGAGTGCGGTGCGCCGGGCCAACGGGGGAATGGGGGTGGTGATGACCGGTCAGCCGGGCGCGGCCTACCGGCTGCAGTTTTCTACGGACCTCACGCACTGGGAGAACGGGGCGATCTTCAACGCCGATGCCTCCGGGCGCTGGGTGGGAGAATTGCCGCCGCCGCTGGCCGGCCAGCCGGTGGGTTATTACCGAGCGGCCAGCCTGCCATGACACCGGTGGGGCTTCCTGCGGGATCTGATATTTCTTTGATTCCGGATCGTTTGTTATTGACGGCAGACCGCCACTTGAGCTGTGCTCACGGCGCTTGCCTCAATAACCCCTGTCGAAAAACTATGAGAATTCCGAAGATACTATTCTTTCTGCTGCTCAGTGTCCGGTCACTGGTCGCCCAGGTCGCTCCTTTTGATCCTGCGGCATGGCCGGCAACAATTGATAAGACCAAGACGGTCCACTTCAAGGTAGTGAATGACACGCTGGCGGCTCCGGCAGACGCGCCGAATTGGAGCACCGCATCGATGACCATCCTGTCAGGTGGGGATCAGGAAACCACCGCCTTCAGCGTGGCCGGTCAGGACGGGGTGCGGGCGACGAGCAATTACATGAATTTTGGCGACACGGACTATGCCGCGTGGGCAGAGGAACCGGTGATCGACATCCTGATGCAGGTGTATGGGGACGCGGGAGTCCTCAATGCCACCGGCCAGCCGCGTAATTTCAACTTTCTGATAGGGGCGCTGCCTGCCTTGGCCGCCCCCAGTGGCGGACAGGCCCCGGTGGAAGCCAAGAACTTCCGTTGGAATTGGATTCTCTTCCGCATCAACAATGATCTGCGAGGGGACGGTGGCCGGTTGGTCGGCACGCTGCCACCGGGGGTGCAGGGGGACTCCTCCCGCGGGGGAGTCAACGGCGGCACCATCCGACTGGAGAATGTCCCCGGACTGGGGGTGCGTGCGGTAGCTTTTGGCCAGCAGGGTGCCTTTGGCGAACCGGTGGATATCAATGTTTTTGCCGCCTCCGAAGTTTGCGCCCAGGAACCGGAGACGAACCGGGTGTGGCTGGATATCAATGGCGCCACCATGCAAAAGCTCATCATGCTGGACGACGGGGACCAGCTGGTGGAAATGGAACAGAACATCGGGCCCGTTGGAGACAAACGCACCGCCCTGCGTGCCGAGGGGAATCTGATGAACTTTGGAATCATGGACAATTACCTCGGGCTGAAGTGCAATGAACCGCACCCCATGAAAATCTGTGTGGAATATTATGATGATCCGGCCCTGGCCGGCGCGGTTTTCGGACCCGAGGCGTATGCCAGCGATGCCACCAATGGGGTCGGCTTTGCCCCCGCAGCCAAATACCAGACGCTGCAGGGCACCGGCCAGTGGAAACGGCGTTCGTGGGTGGTCGGCGGGGTGAATCTCCGAGGGATCAACACCGGAACCTTCACCGGTGGACCGCGGCTCTTTTTCTCGCAGCCGGTGCATGTCTCGCGGGTTGATATGGCGGTGCTGCGCGAAGGCACCCATCCGCTGGCCGGCCAGGATCCTCTGGCGAATTGCCAGACCGATCCTGCGGTTTGTGAGGGAGTGTATGGCGACTACGTGGAAATGGACCTCGCCAACGGCACCTTGGAAGGCCTCACTCCCGGCAGTTCCGGCGGCGATCAGGAAATGATTCAGGAGGAAGCCGGTCCCGTGGAGGACCGCCGCATTGCAATCCGTCCGGCGGGGAATGATGGAACCCCGGGGGCAGCGCATCTATACCTGAATTTCTCCCTGACGGAGCAGCGGCTTGGGCCAACCTCCCAGCCGAATGCGCGGCTCGCTATCGCCGTCACGTATTTTGACGATCCGGCCCTCACGGGCCAGTCATTCCGGCCGGAAGTCTACCGGACGGAAAAACCGGACGGCACCACCACCTTTCTGTTTCCCCCTGCTTCCCTGGGCACCGTGCTCCAAGGCAGCAACCGTTGGGTGGAGTCATATGTGGAACTGGAAAATGTGAAGTTCGAGGGAGTGAACCAGGGGCCGCAGGCGGCAGCGCGGTTTGCGGCCAGCGGCAAGATCTTCTTCAGCCGGGTGCGCTACGCGGTGATCCGTCCCTGCGGGGAGAAAAGTGGTCAAAATCTGTTGAGCGGTGCGAAACCACCCATCTCGGCGGTCCACGAGGGCAGCAATCTCCGTCTGTCCTGGGTCGCCGGTCAAAACTGGAATCTGCAGTCCATTGATCCGAAAGGAACCAACGTCTGGCAGGCCGTGCCTGATGCCCCGGTGGTGACGGACTTCATGAATGTGGTGGAGCTGCCGACCGGCGATGCGCCGAGCCAGTTCTACCGGTTGGTGAAATAACAAACGCTCCGGACCGCCTGGCTCCGGGGGATTGGTTGGTTATGAAAAACCGGCATCCTGAGGGGTGCCGGTTTTTTGCGGCGATCCGGAAACGACCGTCCGGACGGCGGGCGGCCTGGCCCGGGATTCGTGCCGCTTGCATTGCAAGGTTCCGGGCCGGATTTCCGTTCCCTTGGAGACGAAACTCCGCCAAAGTGCCAAGTCCCTTGTTCTATCCTGACCATATTTTCCCATGAACCGCCGCGCTTTTCTCCACACCAGTTCCGCTGCCCTGGCGGCCTCCGCCCTGACTCCCGTGCTGGCCTCTGCCCAGCCCGCCGCCACAGTCCGTCCTCGTTTTCAGTTTTCGGTGAAGTGGGGCATGATCAAGGAACCGGGGCTTTCGGTGACGGACAAGTTCAAGCTCCTGAAGGACTTGGGTTATGACGGGGTGGAGATGGATAGCCAATTCACCGTGCCGGCGAAGGAGATCCTGGCGGCGCAGGACGCGACCGGTCTTCCGGCGCAAGGGGTGGTCAATGCAAACCACTGGTCGATCCGGCTGAGCGATCCGACCGCGGACATCCGGGCCAAGGCGGTGGAGGAACTGCTGGCGGGGATCCGCTACACGCATGCCATCGGGGCCTCGACCCTGCTGCTGGTGCCGGGCGCGGTGCGGGACGACAAGAACGAAAACAAGGAGCAGGTGTGGGAACGCAGCGTGGCCGGCATCCGTCAAGCGATCCCGCTGGCGGCGGAACTGGGGGTGAGGATCGGGATCGAGAATGTGTGGAACCGTTTTCTTTATCAGCATGGGGACGACGCCCCGGCGGATCAGAAGCCGGACGAATTCATCCGTTATGTGGATGAGATCAATTCGACGTGGGTGGGGATCTATTTCGATCTGAGCAATCACCGGAAATACAGTTATGGTCCGGATTGGATCCGGGCCATGGGGACACGCATTATCAAGTGTGATACCAAGGACTACCTGTTGGCGAAGGATGCCACGGACGGCCGGAAGGAGGGCTTCTGCGACATCGGCGAGGGCTCGGTGGACTGGCCGGGGACCCGGAAGGCGCTGGCGGATATCAATTATTACGGATGGATTTCCAGTGAAGTGGGCGGCGGCAACCGGGACCGCCTCGGGGACAATCTGGTCCGGATGAAGAAACATCTGCTGGGAATTTAAAGCGCCGGTGCCGGAGGTGGCGGTTTGTTTTTTGGAGAACGGGCGGGAAAAATACCAATCCAAGGAGGATTGCCTTTTTCCGGGGATTTTGAGAAATTGAATTTAATTCACTTCCTCTCTCCCCCGACCCGTGCGTGCTCCTCTCTCTTTTCTCGCCCCGCTCTTTCTACTCACTGCCTCCCTCCAAGCCGGTCAAGTGATCTTCACGGAAGTGATGTATAATCCACCGGCAGGGAAACCAGAGTATATTGAAATCACCAATCTCACGAGCAACCGGACCGACACGGCCAGTTGGACCTTGAGCGATGGGGTGGAGTGGGCGTTCCCGGCATTTTCGACGGCCAGCCCCAATGCCCACTTTCTGAATGAATATGGACGCTTCATCCTGAGCAGTGCTGACGAGGCGACCACCCGGGCGGCGTGGCCGGCGATCCCGCCGACCGTGCGCATCATGGGACCATGGACCGGCGCCCTGAACAATGCCGGGGATACGATCGTGCTGAAGGATGGGGCCGGGGCGGTGCAGAGCACCTTGACGTATGGCGATGGGGGAGATTGGCCGTTGGCGGCGGATGGGGCAGGGCACTCGCTCCAGATCATCAATCAGAATGGCAATGTGGACGATTGGCGGAACTGGCGGGCGAGCCGTTATGCCGGGGGCACCCCGGGGGTGGCTGAGCCGGCTTTGGCGGAAACGCCCACCACCGGCGAGAAAAGACTGGACCAGGCTGTGGTGGACTTTTCCAGTGCCTGGAAATACTGGAGGGATCCGGCGGATCCCGATGGAGCCGGGCCGGAAGGCAGTTGGTATGGCACCGCTTTCAATGACAGCACCTGGGAGGGGCCGTCCCCGGGATTTTTCGGCCACGATCCCAGCAACCCGGCTTTGCAGGCGCAGCGGGGCACCAGCTTCACCACCGGATATACCAACACCACCATCACGTATTATTTCCGGACCACCTTCACTTGGGCCGGAGCCGCGACCGGGAATACTTTCGGGATCGATCAATGGGTGGATGACGGCGTGGTCTACTATCTGAATGGCCAGGAGCTGAAAGGCGCCAATCTGGGCCGGGTGCGCATGGCAGCCGGAATTCCCACCCATACCACCTTGGCCACCGGCACTCCGAGTGGCGGCGATGCCCTGCAGGAAGTCAACCTGCCGAACGGATCATTGGATGGCCAACTGGTGAGCGGAACCAATGTGCTCACGGCGGAAGTGCACCAGAACACGGCTTCCAATGATGATACTTATTTCGGAGCCCGCCTGCGCATCTCCGCTCCGGCGGTAGGAGGGACATTCGTCGCCGGCGGCGTGATGATCAATGAAGTGCGTCCCTCGACGGCAGTGGGAGTGGGTTTCGTGGAATTCTACAATCCCACCGGAGCGGCAGTGGATCTGAATGGATATTATCTCAGCGATACCGAAGCCTCGCTGACCAAATACAAGATCACCGTCCCCACAGTAGTGCCGGCGGGCGGCTTTGCCGCGGTGGGATTCGCCGAGAGCGGCCTGGGCATCGCCTATCCGGTGCCGGTGATTCTGACCCTGCCGGATGGTCTGACCAAGCAGGCCACTTTCCAATCCAGTCTGGTGGTGGATGGGCGTTCCATCGGACGCAAGCCCGATGGGGGCAGCACTTGGGTGCTTTTCACGGAACCGTCGCGCGGTCTGCCGAATGTGACCGCACCGGCGTCCACGGTGGCCCTGAGCGAAGTCCACTTCGCCGGCACTGGCCGGGCGGACTGGGTGGAAATTTATAACAAGGGGACGGGAAGCCAGGCCTTGACCGGACTCTATGTGTCGTCCTCCCCGGATCTGGTGGACCGGGTGCCTTTGGCCGGGAGTCTGGCGCCGGGCGGGTATGCCAGTGTGGCGGTGGATTTCCCCACCGACGGGGGCGGCGACTTGCCGCTTTTCCTGAGCGATGCCGCCAACAACATCGTCGCCGCGACGCAGGTAAAACGCCGGGTGGGGCTCCCCTCGGTCCAGGCCTGGCCAGCCGGGGAGAATGAATGGTATGCCACGGCCGCCGACACCCGGGATACAGCCAACAATCCGGTCCGGGAGACTGCGGTGGTGATCACTGAGATCATGGCCAAGCCACCGTCGGCCCATGAGGAAGGGGAATTCATTGAGTTGTATAACCAAAGTGGCGCGGCAGTGAGCCTGGAAGGCTGGGCCTTTACCGATGGGATTTCGTATGACTTTCCGGCCGGGACAACCCTGGCGGCGGGAGCCTGGCTGGTCTTGGCCAAAGACCCGGCGTGGATGACCGCCAACTATGCTGGTCTGACCGGGATCAAGGGCCCCTTTGAAGGCAGTCTGCGCAACAATGGGGAGAAACTCCGGCTGGAGGATGCCCGCGGCAATCTCGCTGATCTGGTGGACTACAAACAAGGGGGCCAGTGGCCGGTTGGAGCCGGAGGCGAAGGCAGCAGCCTGGAGTTGCTGAATCCCGCGATGGATAACAGCCAACCGTCCTCCTGGCGGGCCAGCGATGAAACCGCCAAAACCACTTTCCAAACGTTTACCCACACCGGCACCTACAAGGAGCTGCGCGGGCTCGGCCCGGGAGCCAGTACCTCCCGGGAATTGTTGATCAACCTTGTAGGGGACGGTCATGTGCTGTTGCGGAATATCAAACTGAGCAAGGCCACGGCTCCTGCGGTGAACATGATTGCCAACGGCGATGCCACTTCCCACACCGGCACCGGGGTCAACAATGGTTCCTTCGGATTCCTCTGCACCGGGACGCACAGCGACAGCGATACCCTGCCACGGACCGGGGCTACTATTACGGGGGATCCCGGTTTCCACCTGATCAGTCAGGGCACCGGCGACACCAAGGCGAACCTGGCCCAGGTCGACCTGACAGGCCTGCTGCCCAATGATGTGCTGACCCTGACCTTTGAAGGCCGCTGGCTGTATGGGATGCCACTGATGGTGGCGCAGACCTGGGACCGCAGCTTCGGCAAGCTGTTCCGTTTCCCGGTGCCCAATAACCTGGGCACCCCCGGGGCGGCCAATTCACGGGGCATCGCGGCTCCGGCCCCGGAGGTGGATTTCATGAAACACTCGCCTCCGGTGCCGACCTCCAGCCAGCCAGTGGTGGTTTCCGCCCGGGTTTCCTCCGCCACGCCCCTTGGTGCCGTCTCACTGCTGCAACGGCTGGATTCGACGAACATCAATGCGGCCTGGACCACCCAGGCCATGAACGATGCCGGGACGGATGGCGATGTCCGGGCCGGCGACGGGATTTGGTCCGCCACGGTAGCCGCGCGGGCCAATGCCGCGATTACTCAATTTTACATCAAGGCCACGGCCGCCAATGGTCAGGAAAACGAGTGCCCACGGCAGGGGGCGAGCCGTCCGGGAATGTGGATTGTGGCGAATACGGTGCCTTCCGTGCTGCCGGGCACCTTGATCCAGCGGAACATTATTTCGGTGTATTACCGGAATGCCCTCAATGCCTCCACGGGCTACAGTGCAGCGTATGACTGGAACCATCCCCGCATGTCCAACTATGGGTTCAACTCCACCATGATCTTCAACGAGACAGAGGTGCTGTATAACTGTGAACTGCGGAGGGGCGGCAGTCCGTGGACCCGCACCACGGCCAATACCCTGGACCGCACCCGCTGGAAGCCGCCAGGCGATCAACTGTTCCGGGAACGGACCAAATCGGGGGTGGACAATGACTCCGCCGGCGCCTCCCGCTTCCACAACCGCATGGTGCGGCACATGCTGTATCTTTTCGGTTATCCGGTCCCGGATGCGGAGTTTATCCAACAGATCGTCAATGCTGACTCTCCCCGCATCGGGGATGAACAGGAGCAGACCGACAGCGACTTTTTTGACCGGGCTTATCCTGACGGCTCGGAGGGGGAACTCTTTGAAATCGATGATTCCTGGTTCATGTATGACACCAACAACATGGATGACCGGTTGGATGCGGGCAGTGTGACCGGGCGGTGGGAGCTGCGGGACTGGAACAACTCCACCCCCGCCACGCCGAGTGACGAAAGTCCCATCTTTTTCCATGGCAATTGGCCGGTCCGTTTCCCCGAAGAGCGGTATGACTATGCGGCGTTGTCCTCCATGATCAAAACTGCCGTCAATGGCAATGCGGCCGTGAGTGCCGCCCAGGAGGTTTCCTACCGGGAGCGCATGGACCGGGTGCTGGATGCCGACCGCGCCGCCCTTTATGCGGCTGTCCGGGGTTATGTTTATGATTGGGATAATTTCACGTTCAACAGGGGCAAGAATAGTTATTTCTACCGTCGGCCCGGGGACGGACGTTTTGAGTTCCATCACTGGGACAGTGATCTTGCGTTTCAGGATTCCAACCAGGGTTTTCTCGGAACCGCCGGGGGTATTGGCTGGACCAATCTGACAGCCCGCGCGTGGTTCAAACAGAAGATGAATTACTATTTGTCGCAACTGATCGACCGATATGCCAACACCGCTTCCGCCCGGATGAACGCGTGGCTGGCCGCCATGAATTACCAGTCGTCCAACACCAACGGATTGGCGCCCTTCAAGACCAACGGCTTCAGCTACCCCACCTGGTTCAACAACCGCCGGACGCCGGCCCTCAACTTCATCACCAACACCAACTACAACCGTCTCTTCAGCATTTCCACCGCGCAGGGACAAACGGTGACCAATCCGCTCTTCACGATCGCCGGGGCGGCTTCCACCAAAGTAGCCTATGTGGATATCCCGGGTCATCCCGAAGCTGTCTTCGCCTGGGTGCCGACCTCGGCCAACAACGGGCTGTGGACCTTGACGAATATCGCGCTGACCTCCGGACTGAACACGCTGAGCGTGCGCAGCATCAACGGGGATGGCACGGTGGGGGGGACGCTTTCCTTCACGGTCACCCTGACAGGAAATGCCCCGCCGGTGGCTTCGCTGGTGGCGAACCCGGGCTCCGGCAATGTGGCGTTGGGCCAGACCCTGCTGCTGGATGCCACCGGCAGCTTCGATCCCGAAGGGCTCGCCCTCAGTTACGTCTGGAGCGTCAGTCCCACCACAGGCGCATACCTGACACAGCCGGAGTTTGGCAAGGCCACCGCCCGCTTTACGGTTCCCGGAAACTATATCCTGACGCTGCAGGTGGTGGATGCGGTATCCCAAATCAGCACCGTGACGCGGGAGTTCAGCGTCTTCAACACATCAGACTTCACCTCCTTCACGGGAGGGAATCCCCTCGGTCCGGAGTTCAACCTGACCAATCTGGAGGAGCGGGACAACTTCTCGCCTTCCACCTGGTATTCCGTGGAGGACCTGACCGGCCGGCTGCTCATCCAGGTGCTGGACGATTCGGCCAAGCCGCTGGAGGCGCCGGCCTTCACCCACCCTCAGGTGATGCGTGATCTGCCGGATTCCACGGATTTCATGCTGCAAAGCGACTTCCGTCCTGACACGCGTGAGTTCGGCAACTGGCGGGCCGGTTTGATCGCCCAGGTGAATGAGGGCGGCACGATTGTGCGGTATGCTTTTGGTCTCGATGCTGGAGTCAATCTGCTGGTTCAAAGGGCGGCACTCCCTGCGAACTACACGACCCTGTCCACCACGGCTGTCACGGGCAGCGGGGCCGCTCTCCGGATCGTGCGCAACGGGGCTTCCCTCCTGTTCCAACGGCGGAATGGCACCGTGTGGGCGACAGTTTTCACCCAGGCGCTGCCTGCGGGTTCGGTAGCTCTGGATGGGGGCCTGTATGTGGCCACTTCCCAAGCCACCACGGTGCGGATCGGATTCGACTATCTGCTGCTTTCCGATCCCACAGCTACCAACAGTCTGCTGAATAACCTCCGCATCACCGAGCTCCATTATTTCCCGGCCCCGGGTGGCGTGGAGTTCATCGAACTGCGGAATACCGGCACCCAGGCCATCGACCTCAGTGGCGTGAGTTTCGGGATCGGAAATCCCTTCTCCATGGCAGGCACGCCGGAGTTGGCCTATACCTTCGGCACCGAAAGCCTCGCGGCCGGGGAATTCATATGCCTCACCGATAACGTCACCCTCTTCCGCAACCTGTATGGCATGACTCCGCGCCTGGCCTTGCCATGGACCCGGGGCAGCCTCAGCAACACTGGGGAGAGTATTGTCCTGTTGGATCCCACGGCCAATGCCATTCACGACTTCGATTATGGCGTGGATATCCCATGGCCGCAGGCGTCCCGCGGCACCGGCCCCTCCATGGAAGTGATCGATGTGAATGGGGACTACAACCTGCCTGCCAACTGGCGCGCCAGCGTGGCCAGTGGCGGCACTCCTGGCATTGATGGCGGTCTGGATACGGATGGGGATGGCGCTTCCGATGCCGTGGAAGCCCTCTTTGGCACCAATCCCAACAGCCCGGGCAGCCTGCCGGCGGCGAACCTCACCGCGAATCCCGGC
This sequence comes from uncultured Verrucomicrobiota bacterium, assembly GCA_942492905.1. Classification (GTDB taxonomy): domain Bacteria; phylum Verrucomicrobiota; class Verrucomicrobiia; order Verrucomicrobiales; family V1-33; genus CAIZWU01. Next base: position 4,378,006 of record OW818657.1, on the reverse strand, counting down.
GGGGACATGACCCTGACCTGGCCCAGTGTGCCCGGGGTCATCTACCGGGTGCAATCCTGCACGCCGCTGTCGGGCTGGGTGACGGTGCAGACCTTGACTGGAACCGGTTCCTGGAGCTTCACCCCCACCCCGGGTGAGCCCCGACGGTTCTACCGGGTTTATGCCGCCAACCAGTGACTCCCGCCTGCGTCCAGGAGCCCCGCTCTCCTGATTGAGTGGTAGAAAAAGCGCTTCCGGAGCGTATAGGATCATTGTTGCCAACTGTTTCCCATGACTCTGCTTTCCGAATACACCCGCTACGAAACCCGCCGCCAATTCTTCGCCCAAGGCAAAAATGCGCTCGGTTTTGCCGCCCTCACCACCCTCATGCAACGGGCGGGAATTACGGATGCGGATGCCTCGGACCCGGCGGCGGCCATGCGTGCGGTGAACCATTTTGCGCCCAAAGCCAAACGCGTCATCTACCTGCATATGGTCGGTGGTCCGTCCCAGATGGACCTTTACGACTACAAGCCGAAGATGAAGGAGTTCTACGACAAGGACCTTCCTGACAGCATCCGCATGGGCCAGCGTCTCACCGGCATGACCAGCGGCCAGGCCCGTTTCCCCATCGCTCCCAGCAAATATTCCTTCAAACAATACGGCCAGTCCGGCATGTGGGTCAGCGAGATGCTCCCTTACACGTCCCGCATGGTGGATGACATGTGTTTCATCCGCTCGATGCACACCGAGGCCATCAATCACGAACCCGGCATCACCCTGATGCAGACCGGCACCCAGATCAGTGGCCGCCCCTGTCTGGGTTCCTGGGTTTCCTACGGGTTGGGCTCCGCCAACAGTGATCTCCCCACCTTTGTGGTGCTGGTCGCCAAGCCCACCAACACCGAGCAGATCCAGGCCATTTCCGCCCGGCTCTGGGGCAGTGGTTATCTGCCGGGCGAACATGCCGGAGTCGGATTCCGCAGCGGGGCCGATCCCATACTCTATATCAACAATCCACCCGGTGTTTCCGCCGCGGCCCGGCGCAATACGCTGGATGGCCTGAAAGCGCTCAACGAGATCAATTACCAACAGGTCGGTGACCCGGAGACCCACACCCGGATCCAGCAGTATGAAATGGCCTTCCGCATGCAGAGCAGTGTGCCGGAACTGACCGATCTGGCCAGCGAACCCGCCGCCACCAAGGAACTTTATGGGCCGGACGTGGACAAGCCCGGCAGCTTTGCGCGGTCCGCCCTGCTGGCCCGCCGCATGGCCGAGCGCGGAGTGCGCTTCGTCCAGATCTATCACAATAACTGGGATCACCACTCCAACCTGCCGGGCCGCATGACGTATCAGTGCATGGACGTGGATCAGCCCTGCTGGGGGCTCATCCAGGACCTGAAACAGCGCGGTCTCTATGACGATACCCTGGTCATCTGGGGCGGTGAATTCGGCCGCACCATCTACAGCCAGGGGGGTCTCAGTCCTGACAAATATGGCCGCGACCACCACCCGCGCTGTTTCACCATGTGGATGGCCGGCGGCGGATCGAAGCCCGGCACCGTCCACGGTGAGACCGACGATTTCTCCTACAATATCGTCAAGGATCCTGTCCATATCCACGATTTCCACGCCACCGTGCTGAAATTGCTGGGCTTCGACCACGAAAAATTCACCGTCAGATACCAAGGACTGGATCAACGCCTCACCGGAGTGGAACCCTCCAAGGCCATCGCGGCGCTGATGGCCTGATGAATCCCGGGCTGGAATCTGCCGGGCCGCCGGATGGGCCTATCCGGGTAGAGGTCTCAGGCGATCTGGACCTGCACACCTACCGTCCCCGCGATCTCCCGGAACTCCTGCCGGCCTGGTTTGAGGAATGCCGGGCCCGGGGCATCCTGACCGTCCGCGTCATCCACGGCAAAGGGAGCGGCAGCCTCCGTGCGGGAGTCCACGCCCTGCTGCCGCGTCTGACGGAACAAGTTGCTTCCTGGACCCATCCCGCTGCTGGAAGCGCCGGTGGATGGGGTGCCACCATAGTCCAGTTGAATCCATAACAGAGGGAGGATGCGCCTCCGGCGGCACTGGCAAGCCGGGCCGGGGGCCCGGAGATGAAATGCAAAATTCACGTGACGCGGGCGTTTCCTGTTTCATGATGGGCGCTGTCCCCGCGGAATTTCCCCAAACCATCCTTCTGACTGACTATCCTCCATGAGCACCAGCGACCAACCTTTGGCGATCGGCATTGATATGGGCGGCACCTCCGTGAAATACGGGGTGGTGCGCGGCGCGGAAATCCTGCACACCGGGGATCCGATCATCACCGGCGACTTCAAAGGGCCCAAGCCGCTTTTCAAGGAGATCACCCGCCGGGTGCATCAATTGCGCAGCCAGTTCCCCGCCATCGAGGCCCTCGGGATCGGGGTGCCGGGGTTCGTGGATGTGCAGCGTGGGGTGGTGCATGAATTGACCAACGTCCCCGGATGGAAGGAAGTGCCGGTGCGCAATCTCCTGACCGAATCCACGGGGTTGCCTTGTTTCGCCGAAAACGATGCCAACGCCATGTGTTTTGCGGAATTTGCCCACGGGGCAGGGCAGGGCGCCCGGAACATGATCGCCATCACCCTCGGCACAGGGGTCGGCGGGGGACTGGTCCTGGATGGTCACCTCTACCGCGGCAGCAGCTTTGGCGCGGGGGAGGTCGGGCAGATGAGTATCGATTACCGCGGCCCGGTTTTTGTGCATGGCAATGTCGGCGCGCTTGAAAGTTATACCGGGATCGGTCCCCTGACAAAACGGGCCGCCTTCCTTTACCGGAAAGCCAAAATCGAAAAATCCCCGGAAGAGCTCACCCCCCGTGGACTCTCCGCTTCGGTGAAGAAAAAGGACCCGGTGGCCATGCAGGTCTGGGATGAATTCACCAGCCAGCTCGCCACCGGTCTGGTCAACACCGTCTGGCTGCTCAATCCCGACCGCATCGTGATTGGGGGCGGCATCGCCAAAGCCGGCAAACTCATTTTTGACCCGCTTTGGAAAAAGATGAAGGAGCAACTTGCTCCCAGTTTCACCAAAAACCTCAAAGTGGTCCCTGCGCACTTCGGAAACGATGCCGGCATCATCGGCAGCGCCGCCGTAGCCGTGGAAGCCACCCGCGCCTGATTCATTCAACCCCGACAACCATCCCATCCCATGAAACGCCTCACCTTCTCCCTGCTCACCGCAACCCTGCTCCTCACTCCTTTTACCACCATGGCCGCTGAACCTGCTCCCTACCGTCATATTGTCATCTTCGGCTTCAAGGAGGGGACTCCTCCTGCGAAAATCGAGGAGATCGCCACGGCCTTCAAAGCCCTCTCCAAAAGCATCCCGAATGTGAAGAGCTTTGAGTGGGGCCTCAATGTCAGTCCGGAAAAAATGAATCCCGATCTGACCCACGTCTTCTCTGTTGGCTTCGAGAGCAAGGCGGCGCTCGAGTCCGGTTATCTCCACCACCCCGAACACGAAAAATTCGTCACCCTCATCAAACCCCACCTCGCCAAAGCGGTGGTGGTGGACTACGAGGCAAAATAGCAGGGTTGGCGGTGCCGGTGGTTCACTGGCAACGTTATGCCCGGCCGGGATTCCGCAGGTGCACCGCCCCGGAATCCCGGTTTTTTTTGTTCCGCCACGGCGGGGCGCCGCCGGAAACCACACTTGGAGCTTGACCGGCGGGGGAGTCGGGAGGAAGCAATGGACTCATGTTATTTCCACCCATTCCGGCGGCGGCCCTATCGGGAGATCCTCAACAGGTAGGGCAGGTGATCGGCAGTTTGCTGGTTCTGGGATTGTTGATTCTGGCAATCCTCAAAACCGCCTCCCTGATGCACCGGCCGGGGGCCAGCAAATTGTGCATCGCTTCTTTGTTGGTCCTTTTCTGTGGGTGGTTCATTTCCTCGTTTTCCACTGTTTTGATAAAATTGTTGGATCTGCCGCCGTGGGTGGTGGTGGCCACCGGAATCCTCGTGGTCTTGATTTTCATCGCCTCCATGGTGCTCGCCGTGGCTGGTCTGGTGGTGTGGGGACAACGGAAAGGCGCCTACGTGCAGGGCAGAAGCCAGGCGATCTGGGCCCTGGTGCTCTCCGGGATCTTTGTCCTCGCCGGAATTGGCGGGCTGGTGGTGGGGTTGACCAAAAATGCCCAGAATGAGGGCGCGGGCGCTCCACCGGGGGCTCCGGCCCGGTTTTTGGAAATGAAGGAATACGCCGGATTCGAGTTTGCGATTGCCCATCCGGACCGGCCGTGGGTTTCCATGCCGCCTGGCAAAATCGCCCCGGAAGCCATTGCCTTTTACAGCCGGGCCCGGCCGGAATGTTATCTAGGTATCATCGTGGAGCCCAATCCAACCGGAATGACGGCCAAGGATATCACGTCTTTCCTGGTGGCACGGCTGGGGGGATTGGCGGAAAAATTGGAACAGCTGCCGGAAACCACAGTCGCCGTCGGCGGGCTGAATTTCCGCCGGGTGCCGGTGAAGGCCGAAGGGATTTCCGGCCAGAAGGCTGCGATTTATTATGAATACTGGGTCGCCTGCACCAACCGGTTTGCCTATCAGTTCACGTTCTGGTCCGCGTGGCGCGACCGGCAAACGGTGGCCGCGGAATCGGAGGCATGGATCAAGACCTTCAAACTCCTGAAGCCGGCGGACGAGGTCGCCGAGCCGGATGTTTTCAAGGACCACAAAGCTCCGGGGGAAGGGTATGCCACCAGCGGCCTCGCTGCTGCGGGCTGGCTGGCCGGGCAGGAAAAATCCTTTGAGGAAGCCCGCCTCGTGGTGAAACGCGGCACCGATTTCATGGCTCTGGTGGTGCTGCCGCTGCCGGAGGGGCAGAAGGTCAGGCCCAAGGATCTTGATGACATCCTGCTGGGGTCCATGAAAGTCACGGAACAGGAAAGACCCGCCTCGCCGGCGGGCATCACCCATGGGCAGATCGAGGGCCGCGAATATGCCTTCGACCGTCTTGTCGAAAATGTGACTTACCGCTTCCTGGCCCGCATCCTGCAGCAACAGAACATGGCGTGGATGCTGGTCACTTGGGGGCTGAAGCAGGATGCCAGTGAACCCCGCGATGCCGCTGCGCAGATGGTCCGGCTGTTTGCCCCTGAAGCCGGGGCCGGGGCGCGGGAGCTTTCGCCGTACTTGACGAAATCGAGGGCTCTTTTTTACAACGACCTGGGGATTGCCCACTACAAGCGTCAGGAATACCGCGATGCCGCAAAATTCTTCCAACTGGCCTGCCTGCTGAAATCCGACGATCTGGCTATAGCGGGAAACTGGATTGATGCTTTTGAGGAGCAGGGAAAACCCAAGGAAGCCTTGCAGATATTGGAGGAGGAGATTCCCGCCCCCCTGAGGAAAGCCGTCACCCTGCGCGCCCGCCGCGCCCTGCTGCTGGCAAGGAGTGGTGACAACGCCGCCGCGGCCAGGATCTGGGAGGAATTATTCGCGGAAGGTTATCAAAATGAGGATCATCTTTTGGCCTGGATCAATCTTCAGTTGGACATGGAACGGCCCGCAGAGGCTTTGCAGACGATGGAAAGTTATGCCAGGGAGCATCCCTCCCGCCGGATCGAACGCTGGCTGGCCTCGGTGCTGGCGCGCAATAACCGGTATGACGACGCTTTTGCAGTCCTCGCCAAACAGACCTCCACTGACCCGCCGGAGGCGGAAGGCCTGTATCTCCAGGGGGAATTGGAGAATGATGCCGGACGTTATGAGGCCTCCGCCAAAACGGCCGACCGGCTGATTGCCGCCGGGGAGGATACCGCCCGCACCCATGTGCTGCGGGGATGGAGCGAATGGCACCGCAAATCATGGAAATCAGCCCGCGAGGCCTTTGCTAAAGCGGCCGGAAAGTCGCCGGAGGACACGGCCATCAAACAAGCCCTCGCCATGACCGATGGCGCCCTGGGGCAGGGCACTGCGGAGTTGTCACGGACGCCCTTGGAGGCCGTGCCGGTCCCCAAAGTGATGGAGGACGCATTGGCAGCAGCTCCGGAACCAGCTGCGGCTTTCGTCAAAGGTCACGGTGCTTATTACCGGCACCGGGTGATGGGGGTATTCTATCAATCCGGACAGCCGGTGAGGGTTTCCCAATACTACCACGTCAAAATCTTGGACCAGAGCGGGCTGGAGGCATTCAGCAGCCTGTCCCTGTCGTTCCACCCATCGTACGAAAAAGTTTACGTGAACCGGCTGATCGTAAAGGATGAAACCGGCAAGGTGATCCAGGAAGGGTCCAATGCCGATGCCTTTTCGACCGGCGAATCGGGCGATCTCGCCACGGGAGCCCACGTGCTGCAGATTCCCGTGCCGGGACTGCGGCGCGGCTGCACTTTGGAGGCCGTCATCACGGTGGAGGATAAAGGCAAATCCACCAAACCACCTTTCCGCCGGGACCTCCTCCTGGGCAATTTCCCGGCCATGGCCCGTGGCTGGTTCATGCAGGGCGAAGTGTCAGCGGTAAAGTTTGCTCCCGAAGGCGGCCTCAAAGCGTTGGAAGGCCCGGATTTCCGAGGTTTTGTGATAGTCAATACGCCCGCCTATCAGCGGGAGGCCTTCATGGCTCCCTTGGAGGATTGGAATCCTCTGGTGATTGCCGGTCCCACGGACGGTGACTGGAAAGCCCTCGCCGCTGATTATCTGAAGCGGATCAAGGACCGCTTGGAACCGGATGATTCGACCAAGGCCCTCGCAGAAAAAATTTGCCTGGGACTGAAGACGCCGGAGGAAAAGCTGGGGGCCATCGTCCGCCACGTCCAGTCGAACATTACTTACAAAGGCTTGGAATTCGGCACCCGCGGGCAGGTGCCAAGCCTGGTATCGAAAATCCAATCCGACCAGTATGGGGACTGCAAGGACCACACGATGCTGCTGTATCACCTGCTGCGGCGCGCGGGCATTCCCTGTTCGCCGGCCCTGGTGGATACCGGATGGAGGCTCCGGCGGGAGATTCCCTCCCTCGACCAGTTTGATCATATGATTCTACATGTGCCCGGCACCGGCAAGCAGCCGTGGATCGACGCCACGGAGGATTGGCTGGATCTGCTGGAGGATGTGCCCGACTTCCTCTCGGGCCGCGAAGCGCTGGTGCTGGACAGCAAGGAATCACATTTCGAAAAAATCCTGCCTCCGGCCGCCACTGGCATCAAAATCGACCGGAAGGTGAAGGTGGAAGCCGGAGGAAAACTGGCGGTGGACGAGACCCTGACCCTGACCGGGGCAGCGGCTTCCTGGGCCCGCAGCTGGCTGCTGGGCTCGCCGGAAAGCGAGTATGTGAATCTGGTGCGCCGCCAGTTGAATTCCTACGGTCTGTTTGACTTGAGCCGGGTGGAATTGACCCATGCCGAGGAGGTGACCCGCCCCGTGGTCATCCGGATGAGTTACAGCGTTGCGGATGCGGTGACGCCGGAGACCCGTCAGGTCACGTTGCCCTTTTTCTGGGAGCGGGACTATCTGTCGGTCAGCCCGTCGGAAAACCGACGATCCCCTTTCCGCCTCTCCCCTGCGATGAGCGTGGAAAGTATCACGCGGATCGCCGGTGCGTGGGCTCCAGGGACTCCCCCGGCTCCGGCAGAGGATTTGCCGGTGTCCGGAAAACTGACCGAGGGGCAGTGGGGCCTGGCGGCCGCGGCGGAGGAAAATGATTGGGTGATCCGACTGAAGGTGGATTGCCGGCAGGGGGATTTTCCCGTGACCGGATGGACGGGATTCCAGCAAGGCCGGCGTGTCCTGCTGGAGCGGCTGAAGCGTCCCGTAGCCACGATTCGCTGAGCCAAGGTCTGAGTCCATTCTCGCCTTGCAACGGAGGGGGGGAGCACCGATGATTGTGATTCCCCCGTTGTCTGCGGCGGGGGCAGCTGTTTTTCCGCGTCCCCCATTCCCTATGTCCACCGTCCATCCTGAGATTTCAAAACTCGTCGCCAACGGCAAACTCCAAGGCATCCTGGCTCCCCGCATGTCTGCCTTGGAACCCGGCACTTATTGCTTTCACAAAAGCTGGGGGGTAGGCCGTATCGCCGAGTGGAAACTGGATGCAGATCAGGTCATCGTTGATTTTGAAGACAAAAAGGGGCACCCCCTGAAAGTCGAATTCGCCGCCAAATCCCTCGACGCGGTGCCGGATACCCACATTTTCGCCCGCCGCCACGCCGATCCGGTTTCGCTGCAGAAGCTGGCCAAGGACGACAAACCCGCTTTGGTGCGTGCCGTGCTGGAAAGCCACAAAGGCAGCATGTCCCTCGATGCTTTCGAGGCCGTCGTGAAACCGAAGATCGTAACTGAAGGCGCCTTCAAAGGATGGTGGGAGTCCTGCAAAAAGGAACTCCGCAGCCGCCCGGAATTCATCGTCCCTGCCAAACGCAACCTCCCGCTGGAACTGCGCGGTGGCGACCTCAGCCCCGCCGATGCGCTCCTCTCCGACTTCCGAAAAGCCCGTGACCTGAAAGGCAAAGGCAAGGCCCTGGATGCCATCACCCGCGAATTGGAGCTCTTCCAGGACCAGGCGGTCCTCGAAGCCGTGATCAAAGAGGCCGACGACGCCGCGACCCAGAATCTCCGCCTCCGTCCCGTCGAGGCCCTCGACCTGATTCTTTCCCGCGATGAACTGCGCGACAAGGTCAAGGCCCTGCACGACGATGTCTCGCCGGCTCTCGCCAAAGCCATCGCCGCGGAAGGCCCCCGCCTCGCGGAATGTGTCGGCAGCCTCGCCGTTTCCCGCCAACGCCGCGTTTTCGATGCCCTCGTGGACGCCACGGGTGATGCCGGAGTGACCAGCCTGCTGCCCCTGATGAACCGTCTCAGCCAGCGCAGCCTTGGTGAACTTGCCTCCGTGCTGAAGGAAAAAGGTTACGATGGCCCATTCAATAAGTTCCTCCTCACCGGCATCACCCAGCGCAGCCTCTCCTCGGAAGTGCTGGTCTGGCTCGGCAAGGAACGCAAAGGAGCCGGCGCCGCTGTTTTCAGCTTGGAGCTTTCCAAGGCCATGCTCAGTGCCATTGAGCGTGACCACTTCGATGAGGCCAACCGCAAGGCGAACCGCATCAACGATTTCCTCCTCGCCGACAAGGACATCATCAAGGATTTCCTGGCTCTCGGCGAGATCGCCCAAGCGCGCAACTTCGCCCGTCAGGTGATGCTTTCCCCGGGGATCGAAGAGATGGGCAAACGCTCCCTGCTGGCCCGTTTCATCCGCCTCCATCCGGATCTGGAAGATATCATCACCGAACGTGGCAATGAAAAACAGGAAGAGCAGGAAGAAACCCTGCTGGTTTCCTGGACCAGCCTGACGGAAAAGCGGAAGGTCTACGAACACCTCATCCAAGTCGAAATCCCCAAGAACATCGAAGACATCTCGATTGCACGCGAATACGGCGATCTGCGCGAAAACTTCGAATTCAAGTCCGCCAAGGAATACTCCCTCGTTCTTTCCCGCCGCCGCTTCGACATCGAACGCGACCTCAACCGGGCCAAGGGCACGGACTTCTCGGACGCTTCCGACGCGCTGGTCAGCGTGGGTACCGTGGTCACTTACCTTGACGACGAGTCCGGCAAGGAAGAGACCTTCAGCATCCTGGGAGCCTGGGATACGAAGATCGAGGACAACATCATCTCCTACCTTTCAGTCAGTGCCCAGGCCCTGCTCAATAAGTCCGTAGGCGACGCGGTGGATCTCCCCAGCGAGGACTCCGCCATCACCCGCCACGTGAAAATCACCAAGCTCGCCAAGGTGGATCCCACTCCTTACGAAGCGCAGTCGTAGACGAAACGGAGCTGATTCCGTTATCAATTATCAGGAATGGCCTGGGGTGCGAGTGCCTCAGGCCATTCTTTTTTGCCCTCACTTTGCGGCCGGGGCCAATTCCAGGATCCGCCCGGGCAGCCAGCCCACGCGGCTCTTGAAGTCTGTGGGACGGGTGTATTCCAGAATCAGCACTTTGCCCTGACCATTGGCCAGCACATCAATCGGGCGGCCCAGCGGGGCGAGGATGGTGCTTACCCCGGCCTGCCAGCGTCCGCCTTCCCTGGGAGATTTCAGGGCCACCCGGAGCAGGTCAAATCCAGCATCCTGCGGGGTGGCGAGCAGATTGCCAAAACGGGTGACAAGAAATCCGCCGCGCAACGGTTCCGGATAGTCATCCCCGCACCACATCATCCCGGCGGGACTGGAGTGGGCGTCAAAGGTCGCCAGCCCTCCCGTTTTGCCTCCGCCGGCCGATGGCCCGAGATTGAGCACCGGCTGGGAAAAGGTCAGGCCTGCCGGGGGCTCCGGCGTGTGCGGGTAGGGTTTCGGGGTCAATGGCCAATCGGAGAATTGATAGGGAAATCCGTAGTGTTTTCCGGTCACGATGGCATCCATCTCCTCCGGGGCATCGGCATCCGGGCCGTTGCTCACGGTGAACAGCTGCCCCTCCGGGGTCCAGGCAAATCCATAGGCATTCCGGATGCCACGGGCGATCACTTCAATTTTGGGAGTGGCGGCCGCGGGGTCCATGCGCCAGAGACTGGCCGTGATATCCGTTTCTCCCTCCTTGGAAATCCGGGGCACGGTGCCGTCCTCACCGCCGTCGGTGCGCGAGCCGCTGCTCACGTATAACATTCCGTCCGGACCGAAGGCGAGGTGGCTCACCCCGTGATTGTAGGGTCCCACGCCCCAGGGATAACGGGTGCGGAACCAGGATGTCAGCTTGGGGGCATCGGTTCCCTGAATCGGCCCGCTCCGCCAGATCGTCACCACATTCGTCTCGACCTCCACGCCGGCTGAGGTCTTTTGATTGCTCACGAGCCAGAGCCTTCCGTCCGGTCCCAGTGTCATCCCCAGCGTGTTGAGAGACCCGATGCTCAGGTCCGCATAATCGGCGGGCAGAATCCATGGCACCGCGGCCCCTTGGTCCAACCGGTAGATGATACCGTGTTCGCTCAGGACATATACCGGCCCGCCGTTGCCACCGGCTAGCCGGCTGCAAAGCGCGGGCAATTGTGTCACTTCGCGCAGGGTCCAGCCTGCCGGGGCAGGGGGCAGGGGGGCGTAAGCGGAAGCTTTCTCCAGCTCCGCGAAGGTCGGGAAACGCGAACCCGCCCGGGCCTGCTTCACTTCGGCGGCGGTGTAGGGCGTGGCCTGATTGCCCCACGCATTGGTCACGTAGGTCAGGACGTCGGCTACCTGGGCATCGTCCAGCACCTGCGGGGGCATTACGTTGTGATATTCCGTGCCGTTGACCACGATCCTGCCTTCCAGTCCTTCGCAAAGGACGCGGATATTCCGGGGCCGGTCCCCCTTCAACCAGTCGCTGCCCGCCAGGGGTGGGAAGGCTGGCGGGGCTCCCTGGCCGCCGGGCAGGTGGCACATCGCGCACTTTTCGAGGAAAATCGCCTCACCCGGCAGGGGGGCCGCCGCCGCCTGGGCGGTGATTAGCACCACCCATAATGCAATTTTGATACCCTTTTGATATTTACCGGACATTTCTCCCATCTACTTCATCGGGTCGTGCGGTAGCCAGCCAGAAAGTGCCGCCATCCCCGCATAATCCAAGGATTTTTCTGGCACAGCGGATGCGGTGCATCCATAGGTATCCCCGCCTATGCCCCCCCTTCGATTGTTGTTCCTCCTTTGCTCCGTGCTCGCCACGGCAGGCCTGACCGGCTGCGGCGCGGACCCCATCAATGCCCGGGAGGGAGCCAGGGAAAAGATTTTCCTGATCAACAATAAAGCCGAGCCCCGCTTCCTGGATCTCCAGCGCTGCAACAGCGTGACCGAGCACCACATCATGCTCTCCCTTTACCAAGGGCTGGTGGGCGAGGACCGGAACAGCGACAAGGATGTGGAACCCGGGATGGCCGAGAAGTGGGAAGCGAATGCCGACAAATCGGTCTGGACTTTCCACCTGCAAAAGAACGCCAAATGGTCCGATGGGGCGCCTTTTACGGCCCATGATTTTGTCTGGTCCTACCGCCGCATGCTGCGCAAGGAACTGGGAGCGCAATACGCCGAAATGCTTTACCTGCTCAAAAACGGACTCCCGCTTTATGAAGGAAAGGTCAAGGAAGAGGAACTCGGTGCCCGCGCTATTGATGACGCCACGCTGGAACTCACCCTGGTCGGTCCCACTCCGCATTTCCCGCTCATCGCCTGCCACACCTCCTGGTGGCCGGTGCCGCGGCATGTCATCGAGAAATACGGCGGCATCTACGACGTGATGAACCCCTGGACGGATGAGGACAAGCTGGTGGGCAATGGTCCCTTCAAGCTCAAACGTTATCTCTTCCGCCAGTATCTCCAGGTGGAGCGGAATCCCCATTACTGGGACGCGGCCAATGTGAAGCTTGATGGCGTGCGGTTTTATTCGATCGACGACGACGCCGTGGAGGAACGCCTCTTCCGGCGGGGACAGCTCCACGCGACCTATTCCACGCCGCTGTCCCGGATTCCGGACTACCTGAAAAATCATCCTGACATTGTCAGCAACTACACAAATTGTGCCTCGTGGTATTTCCGGGTCAACACCACCCGCCCGGCCCTTTCCGACGTGCGGGTGCGGCGCGCCCTCGCCTTCGCCCTCGACCGGAAAAGCATCATCGACAACGTGCTGCGGGCCCGCCAGCAGCCGGCCGCGGGCATGGTGCCGCCGATGGAAGGCTACACGCAGGTGAAGGAATTCAGCTTTGACCTGCCGCAGGCCAAACGCCTCCTGGCTGAAGCCGGATTTCCGGACGGCAATGGATTTCCCAAATTCAATATCCTGATTTCCAAAAACGAAGCTTCCCGCCAGATCGCCGAAGCGGTGCAGGCTATGTGGCGGCAAAACCTCGGCATCTCCGTCGGGGTCACCCAGCAGGACTTTAGTGTCTATCTCACCTCGCAGCAGAAGCTGGATTACGATATTTGCTGGGCGGGGTGGAATGCCGACTACTTCGATCCGGCAACCTTCATCGACATGTGGATGACCGATGGCGGCAACAACGAGACCGGCTGGAGCAACAAGGACTTCGATCAACTCCTCGCCGATGCCAAACAATGCGCCGATGCCCAGGAACGCCTCGGCATCCTCACCAAGGCCGAAGGCATCCTCATGCGCGACACGCCCGTGCTGCCGCTGTATTTCGGCACCCGCACCCGGCTGATCCACCCAGCCGTGAAGCATTGGCCGCAGCGGCTGCTGGACAATCCGGTCTGGTACCACCTTGATCTCGTCTATCCCCCGCCACCGTCCTCCATGGACGCGGAACTCAACCGGAACTGACCCCTGACATGCTCCGCTTCACCCTCAACCGGCTCGCCCAGTCCATCGCGGTCATTCTCGTGGTCTTCAGCCTCACTTTTTTCATGATCCGGCTGGCCCCCGGCGATCCCTTCGCCAGCCCCAAGGCCATGCCGCCCGATGTGCGGAAGGTGCTGGTGGAACGCTACGGTTTGGACAAACCCCTCGCGGTGCAATATTTCACCACCATGGGGTCCTATCTGAAGGGCGACCTGCTGCCCTCCATGAGCTACCAGGGCATGTGGAACAGCAAAATCATCAAGGACGCCTTCCCCATCTCCCTCATCATCGGTCTGAGTGCCCTCGGCGTCGCCTTGGGCCTCGGATTGCCCGCGGGCATCATCGCCGCCGTCCGCAAAAACACGTGGCTGGACTACGGCCCGATGTCCCTCGCCCTGATCGGGATCTGCCTGCCCACCTTCGTCATGGGGCCCATTCTAATCGCAATCTTCGGGCTGAAATGGCGCATCTTCAATGTCGCGGGCTGGTTTGAGAAAACCGACTGGGTCCTGCCCGCCGTGACCATGGGATTGATCTACGCTGCCTACATCGCCCGCATGACCCGCGGCGGCATGTTGGAGGTGTTGAATCAGGACTACATCCGCACCGCCCGGGCCAAAGGCGTGCCCGGCTGGAGGGTGGTGCTGGTGCATGCCCTGCGCGGCGGTCTGCTGCCAGTGGTCGCCTTTCTCGGCCCGGCCCTGGCCGGTATCACCACCGGTTCCTTCATCATCGAAAAAATCTTCAACCTCCCCGGCCTCGGCCAGCATTTTGTAGCCTCCGTCTTCAACCGCGACTACAGCCTCATCCTCGCCACCGTGGTGCTCTACGCCGTGCTGCTGGTGGTAGTGAATTTCCTGACCGATCTCCTGGTCGCCTGGATCAACCCCAAAGTGCGCCTTTCATGAGCACCGCCGTCATCCCCGCCACCCTCGCTCCGGCGATCCGCCCTGGCCGCTCGCTTTGGCAGGACGCCTGGGCGCGCCTGCGCAAAAACCACCTCGCGGTCGCCTGCGGTCTCGTCCTGATCGCCGTCGTGCTCATCTGTTTTGTGGGCCCCCGTCTGTCCCCTTGGAATCCGGAGGTCACCAATCTCGCGCTCAAAGCCTCGCCTCCGGGGACCATGGAAACCTTCGCGGACGGCTCCATGGCCAAGCACTGGTTCGGCACTGATACCCTGGGCCGTGACCTGATGACGCGCATCATGCGCGGTGGTCAGGTGTCTCTCATGGTGGGGCTGGTCGCCACCAGTGTCGCGCTGTTGATCGGCGTCGCTTATGGTGCCACCGCCGGTTACCTCGGCGGCCGCACCGATGCCGTGATGATGCGTTTTGTGGATGTGCTCTATGCGCTGCCCTTCATGATCTTTGTTATTTTGCTCACCACCATGTTCGGCAAAAGCATGCTCCTGATGTACATGGCCATCGGGGCGGTGGAATGGCTCACCATGTCCCGCATCGTGCGCGCCCAGGTGCAGGGGCTCGCCCGTCAGGAATTTGTGGAAGCGGCCCGCTCCCTTGGTCTGTCCACCGCCGTCATCCTCTTCCGCCACATCATTCCCAATGTGCTGGGCCCCGTCATCGTTTACGCCACCCTGACGGTTCCTGCCGTCATGCTGCTGGAGGCCGCGCTCAGTTTTCTCGGGCTGGGTGTGCAGCCGCCTGACAGCTCCTGGGGCACCCTGATCGACGACGGCGCCACCAACATGGAGACCAGCCCCTGGCTCCTGATCTATCCCGCCGCCTTTTTCTCCATCACCTTGTTTTGCCTCAACTTTGTCGGCGACGGCCTGCGCGATGCGCTGGATGTGCGCGGCGGAAAAGATTGATCCCATGCCACCCCGACCGCTTTCCCTTCTCCTCCCTTCATGAGTGCCGTTCTCGATGTCAAAGACCTCCAGGTCTCCTTCCATACCCGCAATGGGGTGGTGCGTGCCGTGGACCGGGTCTCTCTGAAGGTCGGGGCCGGCCAGACCGTGGGCATCGTCGGCGAGAGCGGTTCCGGGAAATCGGTGACCTGTTATTCGCTGCTCGGCCTGATCCCCCAGCCGCCCGGCCGAATCGAAGGCGGCACCGCCCTGTTCGGGGGCTTGGACCTGCTGAAACTTTCGGAGAAGGAACTGCAGAAAGTGCGCGGCAGCCGCATCAGCATGATCTTCCAGGACCCGATGACCTCCCTGAATCCCTATCTGAAGATCGGCACCCAGTTGGTGGAGCCGCTCCGCCTGCATGAGGGACTCGACAAAGCCACCGCCTGGAAGCGCGGTATCGCGGCCTTGGAGGAGGTCGGTATTCCCGAGCCAACCATCCGCATGGACCAGTATCCGCACGAGTTCTCCGGCGGCATGCGGCAGCGGGTCATGATCGCCATGGCCCTCATCACCCGGCCGGAACTCCTCATCGCCGACGAGCCCACCACTGCCCTTGATGTCACCATCCAGCAGCAGGTGCTGGACCTCATCAAAGACCTGCAAAAGCGCCTCGGCATTGCGGTCGTGTTTATCACCCACGACCTCGCGGTGGTGCATGAGGTCTGTGATGTGGTCAATGTCATGTATGCCGGGCGCTTGGTGGAATCGGCCTCTGCGGCGGATCTGTTCGCCCACCCGCGCCACGCTTACACCCGCGCCCTGATGCGCTCCATTCCCGCCCTGCAAAAGAAAGGCGAGCCCCTTTACACCATCCCCGGCCTGCCGCCGGATCTCAGTCATCTCCCCTCCGGCTGCGCCTTCCGGCCCCGGCAGACGCCCGACCGGCAGGCGCTTTGCCTGACAGACCGGCAGCCTCCGCTGCAGGAAGTCGCGCCCGGCCATTGGGTCCAGGCCTGTCCCGGCTGCGTGGAAGGAGGGTTGCCGCTATGAGTGATTTCCTTGTCATCGATAACGCCTCGGTTTCCTTCCCCGGCCGAGGCCGCGCTCCCGCGAATCTGGCGGTGGACAGCGTCAGCCTCACCCTCGCCAAGGGCGAAATCCTCGGCCTCGTCGGCGAGTCCGGTTGTGGGAAAAGCACCCTCTCCCGCGCCATCATGCAGCTGCAGCCCCTCACCAGCGGGCGCATCATTCTGGAAGGGCAGGATCTTTCCCTGCTCGATGGCCGCCAACTCCGCGCTGCCCGGCTCAATTTCCAGATGGTCTTTCAGGACCCCTACGCCTCGCTGAATCCCCGCCTCACCATCTTCAGCACCCTCGCCGAAGCCATTCAGGCCCGCACCGGTAAGTTGTCAGGCCCGGCCTGCTGGGCTGCGGTCGAGAAGCTCCTTGAACGCGTCGGCCTCGATCCCACCGCCGCCCTGAAATACCCGCACGAATTCTCCGGCGGCCAGCGCCAACGCATCGCCATCGCCCGCGCCCTCGGGCCGGAACCACGTTTGCTCATCGCGGACGAACCCGTCTCCGCATTGGATGTCAGTATCCAGTCCCAGATCATCAATCTCCTGCTGAAGCTCAGCCGCGAGCTCCAACTCACCATGCTCTTCGTCTCCCACGATTTGTCCGTGGTCCGCTACCTCGCCGACCGCACCGCCGTCATGCATCGTGGCAAAATTGTGGAACTCGGGGAAACCGAAGCCCTCATGGCCGCCCCGCAGCACGAGTATTCAAAAACCCTCCTCGCCGCAGCACCGGCGCTGCGGATGCGTCGCTGAAATCTGCTCCTGCCGGGGCAGGGGAGGAGGGAGCGCGGGATGCTAGGCCGGAGCGATGGTGGCGAGCCGGCGGCGTTTTTGACCAAGGCGTGGGATGCAGTCGATCAGGGCGCGCGTGTAAGGATGCTGCGGGTGGGAAAGCACCGCGTCCGTGGGACCGGTTTCCACCAGTTGGCCACGGTACATCACCGCCACCCGGTCCGCCAGGCCCCGGATGATGCCAAAGTTATGGGTGATGATGAGCACCGCCATGCCATGCTTTTTTTTCAGCTGGGCAAGGAGTTCGATGATCTGCTTTTGAATGGTGACGTCGAGCGCCGTGGTGGGCTCGTCGGCGATGAGCAGGTCGGGCCGGCCGGCCAAGGCCATGGCGATCATCACCCGCTGCTGCATGCCGCCGCTCAGCTGGTGCGGGTAATCATCGAGCCGGCGGGCGGGGTCGGTGATGCCGACTTCGTTGAGCCAATGGAGGCATTCGGCTTCAAGGTCGGTGACTTCCGGACGATGGGTAGTGATGACTTCGGCCAACTGGCTGCGGATGCTGAATACCGGATTCAGGGCGCTGGAGGGTTCCTGGAAGATGTAGGCGATCCGGCGGCCGCGGATGGCACGCAGGGCTTCGCCGCTCAGGGATAACACCTCCGTGCCGTCCAGCCGGATGGAACCGGTGATGACCGCGGGGGGCTCGGGCAGGAGCCGGGCGAAGGCGAGGGCGCTGACACTTTTTCCGCTGCCGCTTTCACCGACCACGGCGAGGGCTTCGCCGCGGTCGAGGTTGAGGGAGAAGTCGTGGACTGCGGTCGTCATCACGCCCCGGGGAGAGCGGAAGGCGATGTTGAGGCCGGTGACTTCCAGGAGGGGCATGGGCGGGGCCATCCGGGGTTAGCCGTCGGTGCTTTCAGGGGCAGTTTCAGGGGCGCGGCCGGCGATCAGTTTGTCCTGGAGGGATTTAAGCTGGAACCAGTTGGCGTTGGCGGCGAGGCGTGCCTGCTCCGGCCAAGAGGCGGGACTGTGGGCGGCGAAGGCCGGGCCGGCCTCGACGAGGATGGCGTGGAGCTGCTCCGGTTCGGCATTGGCGAGGGATTCCCAGGTGGCGAAGCCGGCCCCGGCGAGGAGGTTGCGGATGGCCGGGCCGATGCCTTCGATCAGAGTGAGGTCGTCGGGTTCGATGCGCTTGCCGAAGATGGAACCGGCGGTGGCGATGGCGTTGTCAGGGATGACCGCGGTTTCGTCAGGAAGCAGGGCGGCGACTGGGTTCTCCACGGTCGGTTCGGAGGCCGCGGAGAGGACTTGGCTGGCGGTGTCGAAGCCGAGCAGATTCAACGGAGCCCCGGCGACCGCGGCACTGGCCGCGATGGTGCGGGGAGCACGGGCGGTGGTGGAAAGGGAGCGGGCTTTCTGGGCGTTGAGCTCGGCATTGCGTTCCGCCAGCTGGGCTTCCACGGCGCGGAGGCGGGTGCGGATGGTTTCGATTTCGGCGTCGGCGCGTTTGAGTCCATCCGTGTTAGGGTCGGCGAGGGCTTTCAGGCGCAGGATCTCGGTGCGGGCGGCGGAGAGCTCGTTCTCAAGACCGATGGCGCGGGCTTGGATTTTTTTGCCGGCGTCGTTGGCCTGGGCCTGGAGCGTCGTCTGCACGTCGCGGGATTTCTTGAGTTGGACTTCGAGGGCGCTGGCATTGGTGCGGGCGGTTTCGAGCTCCGCGGCGAGGGCGGCATGGGTGGCCTGCGGCACGCTGGTGGTGCGGAGGGCGCTGAGTTCGGACTGGGCCGCGGCCAGGGTGGATTCGGTGGTGCGGAGTTTCCCTTCCACATCGCGGAGACGCTGGCGTTCGCTGTTGGAAGGGGTGGCGGTCTTGGCGGCCGTGCTGACGGTGGCGGCGGGGACTTTCTTTTTACCACGCAGCCACCAGCCGATCAGGGCAAACAAGGCGGCAGTGGGGAGGAGAATCGGGAGGAGTTTGGAGAGTTCGGCAGAGGTCATGAGTTAGGCGGAAAGGCGGGTGTGGAAGGGTGCAGGATGGACACGTATCCCACGTAAGACACGGGGTATTTCAGGACGGGGTCAAGGGGGGACCGGGGTTGGCTCCCTTGATGAAAGCGTCGACTTTGGAGGGGTCTTTTTGACCAGGGGCGAGCTCCACCCCGCTGGCGGTATCGACGCCGGACGGGTGGGTTTGCTGCACCGCGGCGGTGATATTGTCAGGGGTAAGTCCACCACTGAGGATGACGGGGAGCGGAGCCAGCGCCTTGATGATGGTGGCGGCATGGGTCCAGTCGATGGTATGGCCCGTGCCGCCATAGACGCCGGGGGCATGGGCGTCGAGCAGGAGGGCATCGGCCGGCCAGGCGAGGAGACCGGCCGCCGTCGTGTCCGGGAGCAGGGGAAGGGCCTTGATGACCGGAAGGCCGAAGCGGCGGGCGGCGGCGATCGTTTCCGGAGATTCGTCGCCGTGGAATTGCAGGACATCAATGAGACCGCTGGTGGCGATCCGGTGGACCTCCTCATCGGGGGCATTGACGAGGACCGCGACGCGGACGAGGCGGGCAGGCAGCTGCGGCAGCCAGAAAGCGGCCTGGTCCAGGGGATGGAACCGTTTCGATTTTGGATAGAAGTTGATGCCGATGGCATCGGCGCCGGCTTCCGCGCAATGCAGGGCATCGGTGAGGGAAGTGAGGCCGCAGATTTTTGTGAGGACGTGGCCGGGGGAGGACGCGGGAAACATGGGAAAATGAGGGAGTTAGGAGGCCCGGGGGGCGCCGGGGGGCTTTTCACCGAGGATGGGCCCCGCCGCCGCGAGGAGGCGCTGGATGTTCAGCGGGGTGAGGAGCAGGGCTTTGGTGCGGGCCTCCCGGGTGAGTTGATCCTGCCGGGGCTGATCGGCGGGAGTGCCCAGCCAAAAAACGGGGGGAGCGGTGAGCACCCCGGGGTGAACCCGGGGGTAGGCCCGGGAGATCAGATCATAGAGCAGTTCGCCGTGGAGGTCCGGGAGGTGAAGATCGATCAGGAGCAGGCGATAGGGTTCCTGGAGGGTGCGGTCGAAGGCCGTGAGCGCGGAACTGGTAGTGCGGACCTGGCAATGAAGGAAGGCCTCCAGGGATTCGCTGGCGAGGCGGAGGAGGGCGGCGTCAGCGTGGGCAATCAGCACCAAGGGAGGGCCAGCCGGAATTACGCTTTGGATTGAGACGGGGGCGGTTTCATCAGGAGCCCGGGCATGCTCTTGTACGGTCACCGCAGGATGGGGGATGGCGGCAGCGGGTCTGGCTGCCGTGAAGGCTGGATGGCGGCGTCTGGATTTGCTCACCGGAAACCATGCGCTGGGGGATTCCCCGTGACAACTGGGGGATGCAGACCGGCAAGGGGCGCGGGAAACTGGCGTGGCGGCTTCTAGGCGGAAGCAATTTTGTGGGTGGGCTGCCGTTGCGGGAGCGTAACTGGTGTGCGCAACTCCTGCTGAAATGTCCAAGGCTCCCCAATCCACGACTCCGGCCCGTTTTTTTCTGGGGGGAGTGGGCCTGTTTTTGCTGATCCTCGGGCTGACGTTCACTTGGTGGCTGTATGGGGCAGGGCAGAGGTCGCTGATCACCCGTCATTGGACCCCAGTCCCCTGCACGGTGCTGGTTTCCGGGGTGAAGGAAGGGCAATACAGTCCCAATGACCCGATCCGCTGGCAGCCGGAATTGGAATACCGCTACACCTATGCCGGGACCGTTTACCACGGCACCAAACTACGGAGGATTGAAGGTCCCACCCCCCACCGGGCGAAGGCCCTCGCGGCGGCGGCGAAGTATCCAGTGGGCCGGGAGACGGAGTGTCTGGTGAACCCGCAAAATCCTTCCGAAGCCGTGCTGGAACACGCGACCAAGGCGGCATTTTACACCCTGTGGTTCCCGATGCTGTTTGCCGCCGGGGGCGCGGGAATGTTGTTCGCGGCCCTCCGGCATTCGCCGAAAATTGCCCCGGTGATTTCTTAAAGTGGTTGAAATCCAGGGCTTTGAGTCGATATTGTCACCCAGATGCCAATCCTTGCTGATCAACCCCACGACCGCGCCCGTCAGGCCGATAAAATTGTCAAAAACCCGGCCAACTACAAAATTTGCCAGGGTTGCGACTCCATCGTCCTGATCAAAACCCATACCTGCCCGAACTGCGCCAGCTACCGGTTTGAGGAAGGCGAAGAAGCAGTGGTGCGTCAGGCGCGGATCCTCGGCAACCGGGAGCGGCGCTCCGTGATTCCGGGAGATTTGGCGTAGGTTTTTTTGCGCTTTTCGGCTGGGCATGGCCCCCTCCGCCCCTGACACTCAGGGGTTCTTGATTTGGAAAAAATCGGTGGGAATCAGCGGAACGGATTTCACGCCGTTCTCCACCGTCAAAGAACCGCCCGCCGCTTTTTCCGAGGCCGTTTTGGCCGCGACCCACGCCGGATCTTTCCGGAAGGCGTCAAAGGAGGCATTCATGGCCCCGGTGGAATCATGCACCAGCAGATAAACGAGGGTGTCATCCGCCCCCGGTTGGCCAACCGATGGCGTCCAATAGCCGAAATGTTTCATCCCGTGTTTGGAAAACAGGCTGACGGTGTGGTCGCGGAAGCGGCTGAGCAGGCGGGGCAGGTTGTTGGGTCCGCAGGTGTAGGTGCGCAGTTCAAAGATCCGGCTGGCGGAATTGCCCTCCACTGGATCGAATTTGGAAAAATCAGTGGCGGTGAGGAACCGGCTTTCGAGCTTGTCCACCAGCTTGCCATCGGCTTCGGAGGCCTTCTGGGCGGCCTTCCACTCGGGGTCGGCCCCAAAGGCCTTGAAGGAGGCATCGCGTGCGGTGCGGTCCGGGAAGGAAAGCAGATAGATCAGCTTCCGGTCGGTATTGTCCACCGGGACCCAGTAGCCCACGTTGGTCATGCCATGTTTGGCAAAAAGCGCCACGGTATGGTTGCGGAAGCGCTGCAGCAGCGCGTCCAGTTTGCCGGGGGCGGCGGTGTAGGTGCGCAGTTCATAACACTTGGTGTCAGCTGCCCGGACCGGGGCCGCGGCGAAGGCGGAAAAAGTGGTGAGGACAGACAACAGAAGGGCGGTGCGGCGGTTCATGGGGGCGCAGCATGAGGGGGGATGGCGGGAATGGCCAGCAAAAACCATCAGTCATCGCGGCAGCATGAAATGCACAGTTTAAGGCAAGTGATGCGGGGACAGAGGCGGAGGAAGGCTTTTGTTTGCCACATCCTATGAATACCAAATCATTGACCAGTCTCATTCTTGCCACCACCTTGGTTGCCGCCCACGCCGGCGTCACTGCCAAGGCCCCCGCGCCGGTGGCGCCCGAGATTCCCACCGGCGACTGGCTGGCCACCACCATCTCCCCGGTCACCAACCCGGTCTTTTTTGAAGATCCCGCCATCCGGAGCGAAGTCCGCCCGCTTTACATGCATCACCGTATCGACGGTGGTTTTCCCACCGGCGCCGGAGATGTGGATCTCTACGCCCTGCAGATTCGTTATGCCGTGACCGACCGCCTCGCGGTGATCGCCACCAAGGACGGGTATATCGATATCAATTTGGACAACGGCGCGGAACTGGGCGGCTGGGCGGATGTCGCCCTCGGCCTGAAGTATGCGCTGATCGATGACCGGGCCAATGAGTTCATCCTGACCCCGGGCTTCACCTTCGAGATCCCCTTGGGCAACACCGAGGTCTTCCAGGGCAATGGCGATGGCGAACTGAACCTGTTTGTCTCTTCCGCCAAGGGTTTTGGAAATTTCCACCTCACCGGCAACACCGGTGTGCGGGTGCCCTTTGATACCGATGCGGAAAGCCTGATCCTGCACTACGATCTGATGGCCGACTACCGGATCTGCAGTTGGTTCCAGCCATTTGTCAGCGCCAGTGGCATCACGGTGCTGAATGAAGGCAGTGGCCCTGCCTTCACCACGGAAGGTTATGACCTGATCAACTTCGGCAGTTCCGAGGCTGGCGGCGAAACCCAGATCGTGCTGGGCGCCGGTTTCCGCAGCCAGTTGACCCCGTCCCTGAGCTTCGGCATCGCTTATGAAAAGGCCGTGACCTCGCCGGAAGGCCTGTTCAACGACCGCATCACCGCCGACCTCATCTGGCGGTTCTAATAAAACAGTTTAAGGGAAGCGGTTCCCTTGGTTACAGGTCCGCCGGCAGACTTCGGTCTGCCGGCGGATTCTGCTTTTTGGGTCAGACTTCAAGGGGGCTTGCCAAAGGGGCGGCCATGGGGACAGTTCCCATGAATCCGTGAACGATCCGCTCCTGCGGAA
Organism: uncultured Verrucomicrobiota bacterium; assembly: GCA_942492905.1. Lineage (GTDB taxonomy): Bacteria > Verrucomicrobiota > Verrucomicrobiia > Verrucomicrobiales > V1-33 > CAIZWU01. The sequence goes on along the minus strand of OW818657.1, from coordinate 4,354,820 downwards.
AACCTGCTACCTGACATGTCTGTGCTCCTGGTGTCCTGCTCCTTCCCTGACGAAACCTTGGCTCTGGCCGCCGCCGGAGCGGTGGTGGACGAGGGTTTGGCCGCTTGTTGTCAGGTCAGCGCTCCGGTGACTTCCCTTTACCGGTGGGAAGGCAGGACGGAGCGGGCTGCGGAAGTCATCCTCGCCTGCAAAACCACCACTGAGGCCTGGCCGGCGCTCTGTGATTTTCTCAAAGCCCGGCATCCCTACGAGGTTCCGGAAATCATCGCCTGGCCCATCACCGCCGGGCTGCCGGCCTATCTGGATTGGGTGCGGCTCAATACCACGGCGGGGCCGCCTTCCTGACCGAAATGGCCGGACGCTTCAGCCGGAGATCACTTCGCCCAGGGCGGAGGTTTTGCTGACAATCAGGTTTCGTTCCTCGGCACGCTGTTTGAAGAGAAGAAAGTGCGGCGTCAGGCGGTGGGCTTCGAGGGCGGCGTTGTCATCGTAAAGTTCCGCCAGGGTGAAGACGTTGGGCTGGTCTGTGAGGCGCGTGACTTCGAAGCGGCGGCAACCGGGTTCGTTGGTGCGGGCGTCATGCGCGGCTTCGGTCATGAAGCGGATGAATTCATCCACGCGGTCCGGTGAGGTTTCGATGGTGACGATGAGGGAGGTCATGGGGGAAGGAGAAGAGAAGGCTGGGGGCAGAGGCTCGTGCCTGATGGTTTTGCTAGAAAATGCCGGGCTGGCCTTCCTCGGGTGCGGTCACGTTTTCGGTCAGGGAGCGTTCCGCGGCGGTGGTGTGCAGCCGTTCCAGCGGCTCGTGCATGGGTTCGCCGCCGAGGGGGAAGGTGCCGTAATGCATCGGCATCATGTGTTTGGCACCGAGATCGGTGAAGGAGGTGAGGGCTTCCTCGGGATTCATGTGGACCTCCCGCCCGCTCATGGAATCATAGGCCCCGATCGGCATCAGGGCGAGGTCGATGGCGGCGGTTTCGCCGATGCGGGTGAAGCCTTCGAAATAGGCGCTGTCCCCGCAGTGGAAGACGGTGCGGCCGGCGGAGTTCTGGATGAGGAACCCGCCGAATCCGCGATGGGTGTCATGGACCACGCGGGCCCCCCAGTGCTTCGAGGGGGTAAAGGTGATGGTGAGCGGCCCGCAGGCGATCTGCTCCCAGTATTCCAGTTCCACCACTTCGCCATACCCCCGGTTTTTCACCAGCGAGCCGACGCCTTTGGGGACGATGATCGGTTGGCCGCTGGCGACCTGTTTCAGGCTGGCGACGTGCAGGTGGTCGAAGTGGGCGTGGGTCACCAGCACCAGATGGATCGGCGGCAATTCGGCGATGGCGAGGCCGGGCATCCTGACTCTTTTGACGATGCCGAGCCAGTTGGCCCAGACCGGGTCCACCAGCACATTCACACCCTCGGTTTGAATCAGCCAGGAGGCATGGCCGATCCAGGTCACATGGAACTCCGGGCCACCCGGGGTCGCGAGGTCAGGGCGCAGGGTTTCCCCCGCCCGTTTGGAGAAGATCTGCGGCAGCAGGATGCGACGGATGAAACGGTAATTCCGTCCCAGGGATCCTTTGTTAGGCAGCAGGCCGACCTGCAGGTCATTTTCCGCCGACTTCCCGCCGCGCCGCAGGGCATCCCCCTTTTGGCGGAGTTGCGCCATCAGGCCGCGCGCGGGTTTCTTCGGGGGATCCATCAGGAGTGATGACTGGGTCGGAATGACAACGGCAGGCGGGCCGGGACTATTTCGCGGGGGCCGGGGAAGCAGCCGGTTTTTCCAGGGGCAGTCCGGCTTTCTTCCAACTGTTCAGACCGCCATCCAGGTGGATGATGGATTTGAATCCCAGTTTCTCCAGCACGCTCAGACTGCGGGTGCTGCGCCCTCCGGCGGCGCAGTGGACGAGGTAGGTTTTGGAGGGGTCCAGTTTGGCGAGATTTTTAGCGAAGTCCGGGGAGGCGATGTCCACATTCTGCGCACCTTTGAGGTGGCCTTCCGCAAATTCCTCCGGAGTCCGGACGTCGATCACGGCGATGGCTTTGGCGGGCGATTTGGCAGCTTCCGCGAGGAGCTTGGCGGCTTCGGGAGCTTCCACATGTTTCACCGCTGCGGCGGCTGGGGCGGCAGCCGGGGCCGCCGGTTTGGCTGCGGCAGGGGTTTCGGCGGGCGCGAGGGTAGCCAGAAAGGGCAGAAGCAGGGTGGAGAGGAACAGGGTTTTCATACAGGTTCAGGAAACTGCGGAACCAGCGCCGCGTCGAGCCTTGATTTGTCTATCGGGGTATCAGGGTGTCGAGGAGTTTCAGACCGCCCTGCACCCCCTGGTTGATCACTTCAGGCGCTTTTTCCAGGACTGGCGGGGCCACCTCCAGAAGCGTATTGGCCGCACCGGCGGCCGTCCGGGCGGCGGTGGCGGCCGCCTCCATGGGCAGCGCCAGGACTTCCTCCACCGTGGCATTGAACCACGCCCGGGCCAGCCGTTCCGAAAGATCCTCCTGCGGTTCCTCCAGGGTGCCGGTCAGTTGAAACCGGGTCCACAACAGGCCGGTGTCATCAGGACTGAGGGCGCCCGCATTGCCTGCGGCGGCGGTGAAACGGTCCGCGGTTAGAAAAACCGTCTGTTCCGCCCCCGCTACATAACGCAGGGTGCCCGGCACGATTCCCAGCAGCAGCGATCCCTGCAGAGTCCCGCCCTTGGTCACGTCCACCGCGCCCTTCAGTCTCAGCAGGCCTGGCGCATCGGCCCGCAGTTGCCGGATTTGCCAATCGTCCGCCTGACGCCGTTCAAACCGGCCGGCCGCTTCCTTGATCTGCATGCGGAGAAACGAGGCATTCTGCGTCTTTTTGGAGATGATATCCAGCAGGGGCAGGGCCTGCAGCATCGCGTCCTTCACTTGAAACTCCCCCGTGGCCTGCACCGTCTCCGGCAGCCGCCAGTTGCCCCGCACGGTAGCCTTGGCCGAGGCCACCCCGCTGCACCGTTTCAGCCAGTCTTCCGGCAGCCACCGCTCCAGACTGGCTCCGGCGAGGCGGACATTGAGCCGCAGGTTGCCTGGGTTGTTCAATCCCATCGTGCCCTCCGCCGTCAGCACGGCGTCTTCGAGCGTGCCCTCAAGGTGATCAATCGCCGCTTCGTCCGGCCGCAGCGTCGTGCGCAACCGGCTCACCCGCAGCGGATGCGCCATGTCCTCCAACTGCGCTTCCCCATCCCGTCCTTCGATCTCCAGGCTGCCCAGTTTCAGGTTGGGTTTCAGCACGAGGGAAAACCCCCGGCCTTCCAAGGCCGGCACGCCCTCGCCGGCTTTTCTCGTAAAATCAAAACGGTCCACCCGGATCGGGCCCAGCTCCGTGCGGTTGGGCAGCCAGCGTTCCCGCCATCCGCCTGGTGTTGCCGCCGGGCTGGATCCCGCGCCCGGATCATCCTGAAAGGCCGGAGCCGCGGCCCGCCCGCCTGCGGAAAAATCCGCGGTGACCTGGGCGATTTTGACCTGGGGCACCCGCCAGACCCGGTCCCAGATGGCTCCGGCATCCACCTCCGCCCGGATGTCGGAAAGCGTCAGCCGCCGGAAGGCCGCCTGCTCCAGCCCGTTCGCGGTGAAGGTCCCGGCGTACGCCGCCGAGTCCTGCCAACTGAGCCCCTCGATCACGCAGGTGGACTCCAAGGTGCGCCCCGCCGTGGCATTCAGCTGTTGGGTAAACGCCTCGCTCTTCAGATACCGCTCCACCCATAACCGGAGCGAAAACACCCCGGCCAGCGCCAGCCCTGCCAATCCCGCCAGGGTCCACCCGATCCGCCGCGTCCACGGGTGGCGTGGCCGGTGCCGCCGCCCCGTGGGGACGCGTCCAGAGGGAGGAGCATCGGTCGGCGGGGCAGGGGCTTCGTTCATGGCAGTGAGGAATAGGTTGCCTGCTTCCCGCCCGCCGCGCAAGGTCACTCCGCACCGCTTTGCAAGCTGCCCTGGATTTTTGTGGCGCTCTGTGATGTGCTGCCTTCCTCCCCCCTCCCCCCTATGAAAATGCTCCCCCGCCTCCTGCTGCTCTGCCTGGCTCTCTGCACTGTCGTCGCACCGGCCCGCCTCCGCGCCGCCGAGGAAGACTGGCAGGCGGCCGGCCGCGATCTCTTCGCTTCCTACGCCGATGCCATGCAGGGGAAAAACTACTCCACCTTCATCGCCAACTGCGAAAGCAAATCGCGCAGCCTGTTCCGCGAGTTCACCCTCTGGCAGATGGACCTCATGACCGATGAGGACCTCATGGGCGTCCTCCCCTACAACAAGGACAACCAGCCTATCCCTCTCAAGAGCCTGCTCGAACTCACCGACGAGCAGTTCTGGGTGCTCTACACCGACTGGATGCGGAAACGCGAACTCGCCCTCGCCGACAAGGCCCGGGCGCTCCAGGGCCAGTCCGGCCTGCCTCTCTACAAGCTCAAGGTGCTCACCCGCTACGAGGACACCCTCTACATGGTCGCCGAGCGAAGCTACGACAAACCCTCCCCCGTGCCGATTCCCCTGACCGTTCTGGAGGCCGTGCTGGAGAATGGCAAATGGAAGCTCAAGATCCCCCGCGAAATCATCTGGGATGCCCTCGAATCCGGCCGCGCCCGCACCGCTGAGATCGAGCGGGAATTGAAATATCAACCCTACGACGTCCAAGTCCCGCTCCGTCCCCCGGTCGATACGCCCCTCCCCGCCGCCGGGGCCACCCCTGCCAAATAACCTGGCTTGGCTTCCCCGCCGCCGCCGTCCGGCTATCCCATCATAAATCATCCATCGTAAATCATAAATCCATGACCGACCTCTGGCAGCAAGCCAACCAGCAACTCCGCGAACTCGTTTCCTATGAACCCGGCAAACCCATCGAGGAAGTCGCCCGCGAACTGGGATTGAACCCTGACGAAATCGTCAAACTCGCTTCCAACGAAAACCCACTCGGTCCCTCGCCCAAGGCGGTCGCCGCCATGCAGGAAGCCCTGCTCCAGGCCCACGTCTATCCGGACGGCGGCGGCTACAAGCTGCGCACCGCCATCGCCGACAAGTTCGGCCTCGAAATGGGCAACATCGTCCTCGGCAACGGCTCCAACGAAATCATCGAATTCATCGGGCACGCCTTCCTCCAGCCTGGCGATGAGGTCATCACCGCCAAGCACGCCTTCGTGGTTTACAAGTTGATGGCCACCCTCTTCGGCGCCACCACCATCGAAGTGGACGACCCCGGCTTCAAACACGACCTCCCCGCCATGGCTGCGGCCATCACCCCGCGCACCAAGGAGATCTTCGTCGCCAATCCCAACAATCCCACCGGCACCCTCTGCAACCAGGCTGAGATCGATGCCTTCATGGCCCAGGTCCCGCCGCACGTCATCGTGGTCTTTGATGAGGCCTATTACGAATTCCTCGAAGAACCCCTCGACACCCTGAAATACGTCAGGGAAGGCCGGAATGTCGTGGTCATGCGCACCTTCTCCAAGATCCAGGGCCTCGCCAGCCTGCGCATCGGTTATGGCATCGCGCCGAAGCACCTCGCCGACATCCTGCAAAAGACCCGCCAGCCCTTCAATGCCAACGCCATCGCCCAGGCCGGAGCTCTCGCCGGTCTGTTGGATGAGGACCACCAGGACCGCACCCGCGCCGTGAACAAGGAGGGGAAGCAATTCCTCGAAGCCCTCTTCACCCGACTCAGCCTCGAGTTCATCCCCACCCATGCCAACTTCATCCTCGTCAAAGTCGGCGATGGCGATGCCCTCTTCCACCACGCCATGAAAAAGGGCGTCATCCTCCGCGCCATGCGCGCCTACGGCCTGCCCGACTGGATCCGCGTCAGCATCGGCACCATGCCCCAGAACCAGAAGTTCGCCGCCATCCTCGAAGCCTGGCTGCCTTCCAAAACATAGCATTCCAACCGTAGCATCCCGCTCGTAGCATCCCAAACGTAGCATGACTCTGTCGCAGACGAGTCGTGAGCCGAGCAGGGGAAAGACAACAGCAGGGGCAGAGCACCGGCAAACAGCAACCAGCAAGCCTAAAGCACCGCCCCCCCTGACTTCGCTTCCGCCGCCCCGTTCCGTGGCGAATTTGGAAGATGCCGCGGCCCATGCCGTTGTAACCAGTAACCATATGAAAACCTTCCCCCGATTGTTCCTGCTGACTTCCCTCGTCGCGGTGGTGTCCGCCACCCCGTTGTTCGCTGCGACCACCATCCTGGACGACTTTGAGGTTTCCGAGGGCCATTTCACGAATGATCCGGATTTCTCCGGCACCACCCAGGGGGAAACGGTCACCGACGGTCCGTCGACCGCTGACCTCACGACCACGACCGCCTACCAGGGGACGGGTTCCCAGCAGGTTTTTTTGGATGACGATCCAGCCTCCAATGTGGCGAACCCCACCACTTTTACCTGGCAGCTCAGGCACCTGTCCGGGGGAGGGACGGTCGCCAACAATGTCGGCTTCCTCAATGGCGGCACCACGTGGGTGGGTTATTATTTGATGACCTCCACTCCGAACTTGCAGGCCAGTCTCATGATTGATGATGGCACCGGTCTGGAGCGTGCCGCCTACCTTCCCATCATCGCGGATGGGGGGTGGCATCTGTATGAATGGGAACTGGCGGATACCAACATGTGGGAAGCGTTTGCCGGCACGGGCCAAAATGGAGAGATCAATGCAGGCACCGTCACCCTCGACAGCATCTTCATCACCGCCCTGGATTCCGATCCTGCCAACGCCGGCCCTGACCAGGACGCCACCTTCTTTGTCGATGCCGTCGCTTACAATACGGAGGGAAGAATCACCGTGGTCCCGGAACCCTCCGGCCTCATCCTGGCCGGCCTCACCGCCCTCGGTGCGCTGAGTCGTCGCCGCAGGGAAGGTTGATCAGATCGGCTTCCGCTTGTTCACCCGTGACATCGCGCGGCATTCTTAGGTCACCGCCAACTCCGGATCTTCGATAAAATGCAGTTGGATGCGTTCCGGGCGCGCTGTGCCAAGAAAGTAGCCCTCCACCGCATCACGCAGCATCACATCCAGTTCCCCAAAACTGTCGCTTTGGGTGATGATCCCACCGCCGGCGGGATCATCCCAACCGGCGACGTAGCCCCCGCCCTCGAGACAGGGCGCGATTGTGAAGGCGATTTTTAACATAAGCAAAAGTAGGCATTACCTCGTGGCGGGAGGTGGTAGCTGGGGAAAACTTTTAAGCCGAGCCTCGACATAAGCGATCTCAGTTTCAAAACTTTCACCCTCTGTTCGCCTTATTTCCTCCAAATCAATGATGGAGAGACGTTGAAGATATTTCAGTTCTGCATCTAAAGAGCCAGTCAGTTGCCACAAAAATGAAGAATTGCGAAAAAGTCTGAGCATTGATCCGAAAAATCCTTCACTCTGAAACAAGTCCCAAATGATGTCGTGAGAACGTTCAAATAGAGCACTGAAACGTTGGGTATAAGCGTAATCATATGCGTGAAAAAGTAAATGTCGATCTTCGCGAGTAAGTTGGCTGGATTTGCCGTCGACTCGGAGCAAAATCCCTTTTTGAATTATTGCCCGTGTTTTGGTGTAGTGACTTTTACTGCTTCGAATTACATCAGACACTAAGTTCAGTGAACCACTCACGTCTTTTCGGTCACTGGCCAAACTAAGTGCTATATTATTGGCTGCGGTGTCGTGGCCATTAATTCGAGCATCCTTCATGATTTGGTGGAATAAGGCCTTTCTTTTTGGAACATCGTCAATTGTCAATCGACCAACAAGCGCTTTAGCTTCAAATGCGTTTGAGGATTTGGGCTGAGCATAGTCAAGTACTGCCCGTGCTGCATTCAAAGCAGAGGGCTCATCGGTGTTTTCATAAGCTCTTGCTATATCAAGATGAATTGAGGAAATTTTGGCCCGTGAAAAGGATATTGCTCCATATTCTAGCGCGATTAAACCGAAAGTAACGGTTGATTCGTTGTCATCCAGCATACGCGATGCAGCTGCCTTTAAACGGGCGGCTTCTGCGTATTCAGCATTCATACCAGTTTCGCGTAGAAAGTCTACCAACAAAGAGCTCACATCAAGGGCATCACGGTAGATGTCCAAATTAATCAAGCGACTACAGAAAGCCAAGCCCAGTTTAATAATTTTGATGGTTTCTCCTTCAATGAGGTTTGTGTTGGCTTTTCGAAGAAGATGCCGTAAGACATGGATTTCATTGCCCGGTCCAATGAGAAAGGTTGAAGCATAGGAGTAATTTAACTGCCTTCTCAATTGGATTGAGCCGTTCCTCCAGTGCTTGCCGAACAAACTTTCCAGCGACGCATCCAAAATCGTCTTTAACTCCTCTTCCGTGATAATCGTCATAACAAACTGCCTCACCTGCGCCGGCACGCTAAGTAGGCGTGGTGAATCAGTATTTGTAATTTGGCCATTTTTGCTTCGCGAGAATTCTCCTCCGGTTCCAGAAATAACAACTGAGTTAAGTAATCCATGAGAAACCAATTCTTTGACATTTTCATTGCTGAATGGTTTTGTTGGATAAAATTTTCGAATGGACTCCAAAACTTCTCCATCACGTAACAAGGTGAGGAGTTTCAAAAGGGATAAACTTTGTTGGGTTTCGTAGACGCACGAATTTTGAAGTTCACTAATCGACCGCCTTAAGGTGAACGGGGCTGCTTCCATCAACATGGCCTCTCGAGCGCTTAATTCAGACGATTCACCGATAATCTGAGGTAGGGAAAGATACTGCAGTTGCTCTATGATGTAGTCTAGCTTCATTGGAAGCCCCTCCGCATAAGACTGCATTTTCTCTATTGCCATTGGGTCAAATTTTTGACCTTTGATCCTTGGGTGGTGATACAAGTAGTTACGAGTTTCTTCTAAACTCAAATTCTCCAGTGTGACGACCTCTTGAGGATTCGTGTATGAGGGTGTTTTCCGAGATGTGAAAACCATTCGCATTTCTGGACAATAATTTTTCACGGGTAAAATTACCTCGCTTTCGAATTTTCTCCGATCGGGGCCACTGCCGAATTCTGATGGCAAATCTTCAAAGATTAGTATTGCGTTGTCTTGACCGATGAAGTGACAAAATTCGTGGAATGTCATCCCAAATTTAGTCATCGCCCCATCTTTAATATCTTCGCAAGTAATGGATTCTCCGCACTGCAACAAATAAGTATCAATTTGCTTACCGCTGCTGAAAGTTTTTAAGGCGCAGGCCAAAAATGAACTTAATCCCATGCCCCAATCTCCGATGACCCAGACTTGTTTATGAATGTCCAGTATTTGAGAGAATTTATCCCTTTGTAATGTTCGAATCCAATCATGTTGTGGCTCGAAATGCAATATAGCGCTCGGAACATTCTGAAGATTTGGTGATCTTTTCTGAAGTGTTGGTTCAGGCAAACTTTTCCCCTCAGCATTTGTGGGTGGGGATTCACTGATGGTATTAGACTGAGTTTTCTGCAGGATATTAGTTTTATCAATTTTGGAGTCGATTGATTTTGATGCGACCAAGTTCCAATTTGTTTTTACTGCACCATCAAAATCTATTTCAGCAGTTTGATCGACCCCCAATCTTTTATGTCCAGCCTTTGTTTGCACCGCAGATCTTGGCCACAGCGTCTCGTGAATCTTCCCACCAGTAAGACTCCACGATCCTGCTGTGTAGCCAAATGCAGTCCTCGTTTCTGAAATCCCGTATTCTAGCAGACCAAATAAAGATGCTCCTTGCCTCAGTCTTCTTACGTGCCCCCCAGTCGGGCCTTCGTCATAGAGTGCGTTTTCGTGCAGATGACCGGAAAGATGAACGTCAAATTTACACGATGCGTAAATTTCAGAAAGTTGGTTGCGAGCATCTCTGTGAAGCCAAGATGGGGGGTGATGTGTCATCAACAAAGTGAAATCAACTTGCTTGCGCCAATGGTCCGGTTGATCGTCAGTCAGCGCATGAAGCTGAAGAACATGGAGATCTAGCTTGCCATCATAGTTTTCTGATCCTATTTGAAGGAAGGTGGTGTTTAACCCTATGATGCCGATATCAAAATTGCCCTTTCTTAGTATTGTGCAGAAATCACCCGGAAGCAACCCTCGTGTGATTTTTGGCTGTGGGATAGGCAGGTTTTTGAGCCAAGCGCTATAGTTTTTGAAGTGCTTTTCAATCTTTTTTCTGTAAAGTGATGATTTTTTGGTCCAAAATTCTTTTTTGACGTCCTTCTCGGTCAAATCATGCCATCTTAACGACTGTCTGGTTACTGGATCTGTGTTGCTAGGTCGCTCAAGATCGTGATTGCCCGGAACGCAGACCAAAAGGGGAGGGGGGCCTATCTCCTTGAGCACGGACCACAAATCAATCAACTCTTTCTTGGCCGCATCAAACTCTAATTTGGTTCCTTTTTGAACAAAATCCCCTGAAAAGAGAACCACATCCCAAGGACCTGTGCGGCGACTCAATGCGGTGAGGTCTTCATAAAATTGCTGCCGCATAGTGGGCCAAAGCCAACCATGGGATTGACCGAAATGAACATCTGTGAGATGAAGAAAAGTGATCGTATCCTTGGAGTCCTCGGGTTCAGCAATGAGATTGGAAATAGGTTGATTCAGTGAAGGGTTCGTGGATGTCATTTATGGAAAATCACTACTGGGTTCGAGCTATAGTTCAAGGAGTTTGGTTGCATTGCAAAATTGAAAACGTCGCAACAAAGCCGCCTTTTTTGGCTCTGGAGTGTTTTTCTGGGCAATTCTAAACGGCTCATTTCAAAACTTGCGAGCTATATTTGGTGAGTCGCGAGAGCAAAAAACCCCGCCGCTCGGTGAGAAGTCGAACGACGGGGTTTGCGATGGGTTTTTTTGGTGGCCCCGGGGGGAAGGGCACTGGACCGGAGGGCGGTTAGAGGACGAGACCGGTGAGGGTGTCGCTCCAGGGACCGGGGCCTTTCGAGCTGACGGTGCGGACCCGGAAATACATCAGGCTGCCGACGGGGTGCGCCTCGGTGGTGACCTGGGTGACGGTGTTGTTCCCGATGGGCAGGGTGCTCCAGTCGGGGCTGACGGCGGGATCGCTCGTGACAAAGATCTGGTAGTCGTAGAAGCGGAAATTCTGGACGCGGCTCCAGATGGCGGTCATGACGCCCGGGAAGACGGTGGCGCGCAGCTTCAGCTTGGCCGGGGCGGGCAGGATCTGGGAGGGGGTGCGGGGTTTCTTCAGGTCCCAGCCGCCGCTGACGAGGGCTTCATCCGAGCTGTCGTAGGACTCGCAGGCCCGGGCGGCGCTTTTCAGGATATCCCGGCCGTTCATGGTTTCGGTGACCTGGGCGAGCCGGGCGGTCTTGAGCTGTGCCTCCAGAGTGGCGATGAGGGCGGCGAGGCTGGATTGGCCGGTGTAGGATGCCCTGAGAGCCGCGAGGATGCTGACCAATTCCTCGTAGTAGATGTTATCGGTCAGGGCGTCCTTGACCTTGAGGGTCAGGGCCATGATGACGGCGGGGGTGGCATTGGCAATATCCAGCCGGACGGAACCCTGGATAGGGGCCGGGGCGGTGCCGCCGGCGAGGGCCTTCTTCATGGAGGCCTCCGCTGATTTCCGGGGGACGATCCCAGCGCGGGGCTGCTGGACAGCGGCTTCAGCGGAGGGGAGGCGGGCGGCGGTGCGCTTGGTTTTGGTAGTAGGTTTTGTTTTCATAAGAGGATTGAATCTGGTGCATATGTTTGTGGTAGCCGCCAGGAACCGTCAGAAGTGCGGTGTGGCTGACTGTTGGAATTCTAACTCTGGATTTTCAAAGCGCAATAAATTAATTAGAAAAACTGTAATTACCAGAAATCCGGAATATTTCGAGAAACAGGCATTCAGGGTCCGGCAGGGCCTGGCGAGGGCCTCCGCAACGGGGAAAAACACGCTGAAAACGCAGGAAAACCGGGCCGGGAGCGGATCGGGTCACGCTGCAAGTGCCTGACAGGCAATCCTTTGCTACGCTGGATAGTCTGAAACGAGGAGTTTGTCAGCGATTTCAAAACCTTGACTTATCGGCGGCGCCGATAGATCAACCGGGGGCGTCAGTAGATCTACTGTTGACCAACAGTAGATCTACCGGATGGGGCAAGTAGATCAAGAGATGGTCAACAGTAGATCAAGTGGCGGCGGAAGTAGATCAAGAGATGGGCCACTGTAGATCTACCGTAGGGGGGAAGTAGATCAAGAGACGGGCCACAGTAGATCAAGTGGCGGCGGAAGTAGATCAAGAGACGGGCCACAGTAGATCTACCGGAGGGGGGAAGTAGATCAAGAGATGGGCAACAGTAGATCAAGGGACGGCGGCAGTAGATCAAGAGATGGAGCACAGTAGACCACGTGCACCCCTCCGGTAGATCGACTCCCGCGGAAAATAGACTGGATTCCGCCCGCCGGTGCGCCAGGAAACCGGAGGAAGCGGGTCCAAAACCACCGCGGGGCAGGGCACCCCGGGCCGGAATTCCACCTGAATCCGGCCCCGGAAGGTCCCGGAAACCGGCGCGGGGCAGCCGGTCCATCACCCTTATATAGCAGAGCCAGGATCCAGCCCACAAACCGCCCCGCCAATAACGCCACCCACGCCAGGGATCACCCTGCTTTCCCCCCGCCCCCGGATTCCCCGCCTCCCCCGGTCGGAGCCAACCCCTCCTCAGGCAGGTCAAACGGGGATGCGGACTGGTCACGGCAATGTGCAAGCAGCGGGATCAAAATTGAGGCATTTTTCCCGACTTCCTGGGCCATGACACGCTGGTTCCTCCGAAAATCCAGGTGGCATGGGGAGTGCAGAGGGTTGTGCTCGTGCCCGACATGAAAAGTGCATCACCCAAAGGATTCAGAAAACTTAACGTCCCGCGTTCGACTTCTGACAGGTTCGTGGCGGCAAGCATCTCCCTTTTCTGCGTTTCATTACCGGGGCTGCTGTTCGCAGCGGACCCACCTCCCTGGCCGGGCTCCTGGACTTTGCTCCACCTGCCGGATACCCAAAACTACGTTACGACGGCGGATCGGGCCGAAATACTGAATCGTCAGATGACTTGGGTACGGGACAATCGAAGCACCCGCGATATTAGATTCGCAGTCCAGGTGGGCGATCTGGTGAACGACAATACCGAGGCGCAATGGATGCGCTCGCGGGCCGGATTCGACATCCTGGGAAACGACCTCCCCTGTGCCTTCAGCTCCGGCAACCACGATTGCGGCCCGTCGGGCTCCGGGGATTCCCGGGCTACCTCCTTCAGTCTTGCCCCTTTCTACGGTCCTGGCTCGCCCTATGCCTCCCAGCCCACCGTAGTGGGATTTTTTCAGCACCCTGATGATCCTCCGGGAAACACCCAAAATGCTTGGCATACCTTCAAGGCGGGCCCTCAACATTATCTGGTGCTGACGTGCGAATGGGGGCCCCGCGATAAGGTGGTGGAATGGATGGACGGGGTAGTTTCTGCCCACCCCTTCCATCGGGCCATTTTAGTGTGCCATGCCTACCTGGCATCTGGTTCCGCGCGGTTTGACTGGGCTCAATCCCAAAGCGCCATGAATCCCCACAGTTTTGGGATCGCGGCCGATCCCGATGGTACAAACGACGGGGAAGAACTCTGGAACAAACTGGTCAGGAAACACGAAAATTTCTGCCTGGTGAGTTGCGGCCATGCCGGTCGGGGATTCCGCACGGTGACAGGTCTAAAGGGCAACAACGTCCATGAAATGCTGTTCAATACCCAGGACCTTGCCAACGGGGGGGATGGTTGGATCAGACTCCTGGAGTTTCTCCCGGATGGCCGGACGGTTCAGGCTAGAACCTACAGCACCAATCTGGACGAATGGGATGAAGACGCTGCGGCCACCTTTCAGTTCAGTCTCTCCGAGGTTTCCAAAACCGACACCGATGCGGATGGGATGCCGGATTATCACGAGGTTCAGCATGGCTGGCCAACCAACAGCCCCTCCAACGCAGAGGAAGACGCCGACAGCGATGGGGCTGCGAATCTTGAAGAATTTATGGCCCGGACTTCCCCTTTGGACCCTGCCAGCCGATTCACCATCTCCTCCGTAACGACTTCCCCTGCCGGACAACTGACGATCGAATGGGAAAGTATACCGGGGGTGAGTTATGTTCTCCAAGCTTCATCCTCCTTGGCACCCACGGCTGCCTGGGAAGACCTCGGGACGCCTCTTCTAGCCGATTCATTCTCGAGCCGCACAACAGTCACCCGCGAGGGCAGCAGGAAGTTTTTCAAAGTGACGGTGATGAGTCCGGAGTAAGCTCGAAAAGAAAGGGGAAGGAAATCACCCGCCACAGGAACTACTCCCCGTGCGGATGCTCCGGGTCGGAGGGCGGCACCTCATTTCCTCTGATTTCCGGGTGGCGGATCTTTCCTCCGGCGTCTGCGATCCAGCCGGAGGCTCCCAGGGTGGCGGCGGCGAGAGCCCCGGCCATCACCGTGGCCACGAGGGCGAAGCGGAGATGGCGCCACACCATGACCAAAGCAGCCACTGCGGAGGCGGCCGCCAGCCAAAAGAGCCAAGCCACCTGCTCGGCCCGTTCCATGTGCAGATCCAGCCAATCCTGGCCCATTTCATCGGCCAGGGCGCGCACGGGCTTGTAGGACTCCTGGCCCAGCCACAGGGTGACCACGCCGCCCACGGTGCCGAAAATCAGGAGGATGAGTCCCACCCTTTTGGCGTGATCGCTTTTCCAAAGCAGCGCCAGGCCCAAGGCAATCAGCCCGGACAGGGTGATGAAGAGGGGGATATGGTTGGTCAGGAGATGCAGATGCACGGCATCCGGCACGGCGGGGAAACCGGGCGCTGTGGAGCCCTCAACCCCATACGCCGTCGCGACCGAGGCGGCAGCAAAGGGAAACACCATCAGCCAGTGGCAGGGGTTTTTCATATGGGGTGGTGAGCCGCTGAAGTCCCGGCTCCTCCTCATCGTCATCCCGGGGCTGAAACAGGATGCCGCAGGCGGAGGGCATTGCCACCGGGACACCGCTTAAGACCATCGCTGCCACTGCCACCACCGGACTGGGCAACCTGCCTGCGGCGGGCTAAAGCAATCCAGCGGGCAGGGGGGGGGGCGACTGCCCCGGAATTGAAGGAGTTTGCCGCTTCAGCCCAGGATCCCAGGATCACTTTCCTTTTAGTTCGACTCCGCCCCAAAGCATGGGGGTGAGCATGGCCTCCGAGGGCACATCGGAGGTGATGCCGGTGGCTTTGTTGCTCCAATACACCCGGGCGGTGGTTTCCGTGCCATTGCCCCGCAGGATGCCGATGTCACCACGGAGCACCTGCCCGGGTTCCGGTTTCAAACCAAGGGTGGCCAGCGGCACGGAAAATTCATACTGGCCTGACGCATCCCCCGCGAGCTGGATTTGAGCGCTGACGTCATCCGCGCGGTCCAGGGTGATGGTGCGCCACGGCGAGGAGAAGGGCACGGGAGTTTTCGTGCCGGGGACGACCGGCCGGTAGAGCACGGCCTTGGGCTGGCCTTTGACCATGGTGACCAGCAGCCTGAGATCACCTTCCACGGGACCGCGGCGGGCGGGATCCGCGGCGGCATTCACTCCCAGCATCAGGTCCAGCCCGCCGCCCGTCTTGAAGGGCGCTTCCGGCACCTCCCCGGAGTTCTGCAGCAGCCGGGCATCGCCGGTGCGGAAGGCCGCGTATAACCGGTCCCCCGCAATGGCCACGGCCGCGGTGATATCGTAGGGTTTGGAGTCGGAGTTGAAGTTGGCCGCGACGCCGTTTTTATCAATATCCACCCACGCGGCATCGGCCCAGTCATCGGTCTTTCCATCCACCAGGGGAGCCTGCGGGCGCAGGGCCACTGGTAGAACCCCGCGTCCCTGCTGCTTCTGCCGGTGGGCCTCCCGTTCGGCCAGCCAGGTCTGCGATTTCTGCAAGTCCTCCGCAGTGACCGGCAATGGCGCGACCGGGATTCGGCGGATGCTATCCAATCCATCCAACCGCACCAGCGAAGCCTTGGCGCCGTTCATCAGATAGACTTTTCCGTCAGGGGTCTGACTCCAGGTGGGCCAGAAATTTTCCTCACTGAGAGTGAATCCCTTCAAGCTCATGTTCCGCTCCGGGGCGGGCATGGACCACGGCTTGCCGAGGCGCTTGTCCTCAAACACTGTGGCCACATACAGGCCGTCGGCGGTGAAGAGATGGATCGTTCCCATGTTGGCATTCACGGCCCAGAGGGGGCCGGCGTCCGAGTCCCGCGGCGTGACAAATCCCCCCAGCAGACGGGTGGTGCCGATGAGCTGGCCGGGCCGGTCCGGGGCAGGGGCCTCGTGGCCGGCGTGCAGCCCGGGCCACACGCTGGGATAACTCCACATCGGCTGGCCATTCCGGGCGCCGGACAGCGAGTGCTGGGCAAAGGGGGCGAGGCCCAGCGTCACCGCGCTCCAACCCTCCGGTCCGGCCAGCACCTGATCCCCGCCTGACGAAGCCGGGGGCTGCACGCCCTCCGCCAGCGTCTGGCCGTTGCTCAAATGATAGAGCGGGGCGCCGCCGGGAGAAAATCCGGTAGGCACAAAACGCATCGCCTTCCCCCCGAGGCGGGCCACACACAACGAAAGGTCCGGCATGACCGTCACTCCGCCGATCACCGAATCCTGAAACTCCACCTCCTCCGGTTGCACCTGGTGATCGTCATTGGCATCGGACCAAAGGAAGGCGGGCCCGCGGTTTTTCCAATCTGTCCCGGCGGGCAGGCGCGCGGCGAACGCCGGGGTCTGCAGCAGCGGCCAATCCGCGGCCCGGCCCGGGCGGCTACCGGCTGCGCCAGGCCATCGCGGTCCAGAAACAGAAACGCCGCGCTGCCGCCGGTGGGGTTGGAATTATAACAGTTCGTGAAATACCGGCGGCCTCCGTGATAGAGGGCCAGTTCCGGCGCGGCGGCATGCTCCGGCAGTTTCAGATCGCCGGGGCCCGGACGGTAATAAACCCTCACAATCTTCGATTCGCCCTTCGCCCAGTCGAGTTGGAATTCCAGCGCTCCCCGGCCTTCGTCGGCGTAAAAGAACCGGGTTTTACGCAGGGGATCAAGCGTGCCGCCCCCGCCGTATTTGGCCGGGCCGTAGAAGGCTTTCCAAAGGGTGCCGTCCTGGTTCCAGACCGAGACCCGTTTGGGCAGGAAATCATTTTCCGTGACCCACAAGCGGTGGTTGGCGTCGATGGCCAGCCCGGCGGGATGATTCAGGTGCAGCGGGTCATAGACGCCGGCCCGTGGAGCCCCGGCTTGGCCAATGGTGCGCTGGGGTTTTCCGTCAGGGTGGAAGACCTTCACCTGATGGGATCGGCCGTGATCGCTCACCAAGAGGTGGCCCTCCGGATCCAGAGTGAGGCCCTGCGGATCTTCCAGGCCTTCCGCAATCAGCGTTTCCGGAAGGGGCAGCTTTGCGGGCTCGTCAGCCTTCATCGTGTAGCGCAGCAGCTTCGTTCCCGAAAGCACCAGCAAGCGCCCCTGGGCATCAAAGGTCAGGCCGCGCGGGCTTTCCACGGGGGCTTCCCCCCGCACCGCACCGGTTTTGATATCAACAAAAAGCAGCGTGCCGACTTTATGCAGGCTGGCTACCAGTAATCCGTTATGGGCGGCGATGCCGCCGAGTTGTTCGATCCAGTGCCGGTCCTTTTCACCGGCGGCCGACGGGGTGAAGGCATATTTGATGACCGGCCGGTCCCCCTTGTCCGTCAGGGCGGTGATGCGCAGTTCGCCATGGGTCCGGTCCTCATTGTTGCTGGAGGCGGTCCAGGTGGAGCCGACGTAGGCATAAGTGCCAGGATCCGCGTCAGGCCCGCGGTCGGACGCGAGGTGAGGGGCGGCGGTCCAGTTCCCGCCCACCCATCCCCGGCCGCCCTGTTTCCGGCCATCCAGATCCACCCAGGCCAGACCGGAGCCGCCTTCACTCACCGCGCTTCCCAGATAAACCATGGCGGCACCGGTGGGCGATTTCTCCGCCGGTACAAAAAGCGCGGCCTGCGGCGGGGTGTGATTGGTGAGCCAGCCTCCTGTTTTATCGGCCGTCTCCCACGCGGGATTCCCGTCCGCATAGACGGGGAACTCATAACGGGGTTCGATTTCCCCGCGCACCAGACCGCGCATCTGATAGGCGCCCGGGGTCACGAACTGCGCCGGAATCCGGTAAACGCCGTGTCTGGCCGCATCCAAATCGCGGCCCAGGTCATCGGTGCCATCCCACCAGGCCACGTTGTCCCCCGCAGGGAAGGGGGTTTCCGAAATCAGATTGCGCACCCGTTTCCCGGTGGCGTCCTCAATCACCAGGGTGACAAATCCCGGCCGGTCCAGCTTGAATGGCACGGGGATGGGTGGATGCGGTTCCGCCGCAGCCACCGGACGTGGCGCGGCCTGCAACGGGGCGTCGCCGAGGGACTGCAAAGCCATCAGCTCCCCTAGCCATACCCGTTTGCCCTCCCGGGTGCGGCCCTTCAAATGGGAATGCCCTGCTTCCGTGGTCGGCGCGGTCATCTGCAGGCGTAGCGCGCGCGTGGTGATAGGCTCGCGGAAGCGGAGCAGATTGGGCCACAGGGGAACCGGATAGCCGTTTTGCAGTTCCGCCACCTGGCCCAGACTTTGCCAGTCCTGGTCTCCGGCATCGCGCGGATGCCGGTCGACCGGTCCGGTGTAGGCTTGGATTTCCCCGGCAGCAAAACCTGCGCCGATCGCATTGACCGCCTCCAGACGCACCGGCTCCGGCCAGGTGAGCATGACCCGCGGCGAATGTTGTGGTGACACTGCGGGCGACCCCGCGGGAGCTCGTCCCTCGCTGCTCAGATTGTCCCACTCGGCAAAGGTATCGCGACGGCTGTTATTCAGTACGCCGGCTTTCGGCAGGTTGGCGGTGGCCCCGGCGAGGGCCTGCGGCGCGAGGTTATTCCAGCGTTCCCTCGAAACGAAAGCGCCCTCCAAGTGCCCGGCGTAGGCCTCATCCGACGCCTCGGCGGCATGGGAAAAACGCAACGCGCGCGTGGACGTGCCCGGCGGCAGCACCCACACCGCCAGTTCCCCGGCGGCCACTTCCTTCTGCGTGACTTCGCCATTTTCCATCCGTGCGGCCTCCATCCAGTCCCCGTTGTTATCCAGTGCGCCCGGATAAACCGCCTCCGGCCGGAGCACACTCAAACGGCCGCCCCCGCAAACCAGGACACTGCCGGCCCGCACGGGAGTTTTAAATCCAATCCGCAGATGCCGCGCCCCGGGTTTGTTGGTGTCGCCGAACTTGCGGCCGGAATGGCCCGGCCGGGTGGTGTTGGTCCAAAGCACCCACGCGGGTTGTTCCGCCTGATCCGCCCCGGAAACCGGAACCTCCCGGCCGTCCACCCACTCCGCAAACGCCGCCGCATCCAGATTCTCTGCTTGGACCGTGGTCTCTATCAACGGCTGGACGGGTGGGGGGAGCGTTTGGCAGAGGCCGCCACTGATCGTGAAAAACGGAAGACAGGCCGCTGGCAGCAGCAAACGGAGGGAAAGGAACTTCATGGAAAAAGACTTAAATCGCCCCAGCTCAGTGCACCTTTCCTTTTTTTAAAGTTTTCGCCTTCCTGCGCCCGATGGAGTGGCCGCAACAACGCTGCATGAGACGCCGGTGCGGGGCTCCCCGCTGCTGTCAAAGCAGGATTTTTAACGGAATTGTTGCTTGCAATCGCCGGGTGGTTTCCTGGGACGCGGGGGGCAGGAAAGGAGTCGGCGCTGAAGGGTCCTGACTTTATCAACTTATTCACAACCCGTTAATATTAACCCGGTTAAAACCCGCTCGAATCTGAATTTTAATCAGGTTCAGCAACACCCCCCTCCCTCCCAATAACATGAGAAACACCCGCTACCCAGCGTTGGTGACGGGATCGCTCTGCGGTCTCTTCGCCATTCCTGCATGCCTCACCGCAGGCTCTTACACCAATGACTTCTCGGCCGGTGCCACCGGTTTGACGATTTACACCCTTGGTGGGGCTTCCCCCGAAGTCCGCCCCACCGACGGCAACCCCGGTGGATACCTCAAGCTGACGGACGCCGTCGGCGGCACCACCTCCACCGTGATCTTCCCGGATCTGGATGCCGGTTATGCGGTGCAGTCCTTCATCTTTGAAGTGGACTGCCGCATCGGCAATGGCACCGCGAATCCGGCGGATGGCTTCAGCCTCAACTTCGCCCGCACCGGCGATAACACGCTCGACGACGGCGCCGGGTTCAACGCCGGCGCGGCCGAGGAAGGCACGCCGACCGGATTGTCGGTGGGCTTCGACACCTACGACAATGGAAACGGCGATGTCGTCGGCTTCAGCATCAAGCTGGACGGTGTCGTGCTGCTGGAAGTGCCGGCGGCGGTGCGCAACGGCGCGGTGGATGATCCGCTCTCCCTGCAAACCGGTCCTATCGGCAGCGCCGGCTGGGCCCGCTTCCGCGTGGAATTGAAAAACGATGGCAGTCTCGACGTGACCTGGAAGGGCACCAAGGTGGTGGACAACCTCGCCACCGGCTGGGTCCCCAGCGGCGGCCGCATGGTCTTCGCAGCCCGCACCGGCGGCGAGTGGGAGGCCCACCACTTCGACAACGTTTCCCTGACCACCACGCCCGCCCCGCTGGCGACGGTGACCCAGGCGGTGGCCTCCTCCACCGGCTACACCTTCCGGATCACCGACTTCGGAACCAGCAGTGTGGTCATCCCGTCCCGCGTCGATGCCCTCACGATCGACGGGACCACCGTCACGCCGACCACTGTGACCAAGAGCGGCAGCGTGACCACCGTCACCTACGTGCCCGGCACCCCGCTGACCAACCGGAGTTCGCATACCTACAGCCTGGACTTCCGGGATCAGAATAACATCAACCTCACCGCCAGCGGCACCGTGACCACCCCGGTGTTGGCGGAAGCCGATCTCCTCGCTGCCACGCCGGTGCTGGATGTGTGGAATCTCCGCGAAGTCACCGACGGTCCGATTGATCCGTTCGATATCGGCCGGGTTGCCAACATGTTCACCAGCCCGACGGTCTTCACGGACGCCACCACGCCCTACATGAACTACTACGACCCTGACACCAACGGGGGCGGCGGCGGGTTGTTCCGGTTTGACCGGAATTTCCTGAGTAATACGGCGGCACAGGACAACGACATTATCCAGGGCGCGAACATCCTCGTGAACATCACCGGCACCACGCCGGCGGAACTGCAGCGGTCCTTCTGGGTGCAGAGCGATGACGGTTTTGCCCTGCGCATCAAGGGAGGAAGCTTCATCAACAAGAGCGGCGGCGGTTTGATCGATCCATCGGACTCCCGGACCCTGACCTTCCTGGTAGGCACCGGTAACAGCGACACCCGCGGGTTGTACCAATTCCCGGCTGCCGGGCAGTATGTGATTGAGTTCCTCTACTTCGAAGGAGGAGGCGGGGCCTACAACGAAGTGGCGTGGGCCACCGGCGACTTCATCAACAACACCAACGGCACCACGTGGAGCCTCGTGGGCGGTGGTGGGGAAAACACGGTGCTGCCCGCAGTGCTGCCTGCAACCCCCACCGGGGCGCCGGCCAACCAATGGAATGTCCGCGAAATCCGCACGGCCTATGGCAACACCCTGAGTGGGGCGGTGACCACGGCCTCCGGCGACCTGACAGGTCTCACGGTGGTGGACGGCATTTCCCCCGTCATCAACTTCAATGACCTTGACGGAACCACCGGCAACTACCTGGGATTGTTCAACAATGATGTCCCCTTCCTCAGCAATACGGCGGGTGACGACAACGAACTCATCTCGGTGAGCCGCGCCACCATCACCATCCCCGCAGCCGGCCTCTACACCCTCGGGGTCCTGGCCGATGACGGTTGGGCGATGACAGTGCCAGGCGCCTGGTTTACCGGCACCAACGGGACCGGTGCGCTCGATCCGAAGGGCAGCACCACGGTGTATGCCCCGGGCTACAGCGACACGCCTACCCTGGCGGTGCTCAATGTGCCGGCCGCAGGCACCTACGACGTCTTCTTCCTTGCTCAGGAAGGCGGAGGCGGGGCCGCGTGGGAGCTCTTCTACGCTCCCGGCAGCTTCGGCTCGGTGGGTGGCACCAGCGCCTGGCAATTGCTGGGAACTCCCGCCAGTGTGACCGCGCCGACGCCCTTCCTGCCGGCCACGATTCCGGGCCCGTCCGGCGGGGACGCGTCCTGGGGTCTGCGCTTCATCCGCGGAGTGGACTTCCAGGGTGACAATATCTACAATGCCCGCGCTTCCGCCATCGCTGCGGGCGGCACCATTACCGATACCACCACGCCCTACCTGAACTACGCAGACATCGACGGCGGGCAAACGGATCTTGGCCTCTTCAATGCCAGCAGCGCCACGGTCGCCTATCAGGTGGCCGACTTCGAATACGCCGACAGCATCGGAGCTGATGACAACCTCATCGGCGTGGCGAAGGCCACCATCCAGATCCCGGCCGGAGAAGGCGGGGAGTGGACCTTCGGGGTGCACTCCGATGATGGCTTCGCCCTGCGGATCGATGGTGGAGTCTTCCAACGGGTCTCCGGAGCGTCATTCATCGATCCCGCTTTGCGGGATACGGTGTATTTCCGTTTCGGCACCGGCAACTCGGATGCCCGTGCGGTGGTCACGCTCAGCGAAGGCCCTCACAAGGTGGACTTCATCTGGTTTGAAGGCACCGGTGGTTCCTACTTCGAGCTGTATGCCGCCAGAGGTGGCTTCAACAACGATGCCGACACCGGCAACTGGCGTCTGGTGGGCGGGCCGGAAGGTCTGGCTCTCACTGCGGCCACGATCACGGACCCGGGCTTTGTGATCACCAACGTCACGGCGGGCCCGAATCCCGGCGAAATCACCCTCAGCTTCCCGTCCACTCCTGGCGTGATCTATGGGATCGAATATGACCTGGATCTGGCAGGCGTCTGGCCATCCGCCGGCACCGTCACCGGTGCCGCCGGCACGACGACCACCGTCACCCTGAACCCTGCAACCCTGAATGGGGGAACGGCTCCGACCCGGATTTTCTTCCGCGTCCGTCGTCCTTGATTCCAACGGAACCATCCAGTTCCACCAGCCAGCCGGCTCCCGGATCCATCCGGGAGCCGGTTTTTTGTTTGCCGGAGGCTGGTCAAGGACCCAATCATCCGCCGGGACGTGATATGGAGGGGCAGTCCACCCAGGGTAGATTCAGCAAGTCTCCGGTTGAGCCAGCCGCTTAAACCGCAAGGGTTGATCCACTAAATCCCAACCTCTCCCCCCTAATTTTATGCACAGCGAAATCGAACTCACCCGCGAGGTGGAAGCCATCCAAATCCCCAGCGGCGACATGGTGCTCCTGCCTGCCGGGATCAAGGTGATCATCACCCAGAGCCTGGGCGGCAGCTACACCGTGGCCACCGAGCAGGGCCTCGCGCGCATTTCCGCCAAAAATGCGGATGCCCTCGGGATCGAGAAAAAGGACGGCCCCGGCGGGAATACCGCGGATGCCTTGAGCGGACCGGAGCTGGAAGCGGCCATCTGGGAGCAGCTCAAAGGCGTTTTCGATCCGGAAATCCCGGTCAACATCGTGGACCTCGGCCTCGTCTATGGCTGCGAAGTGACCGAAGAGGACGGCGGCAAAGTCGTCGACATCAAGATGACCCTGACCGCTCCGGGATGTGGCATGGGCCCTACCATCGCGGCAGATGCCCAGGGCAAAGTGATGCAACTCCAAGGCATCGCCAACGCCCGCGTCGAACTCGTCTGGGAACCCGCCTGGAACCAAGGCATGATCAGCGAAGTCGGCCGGATGCAGCTTGGGATGGTTTAGGGAGAAGAGGTCAGAGGGCAGAAGTCAGAGGGCAGACGTTGGCTGGGACCGGTGATTTATCGGCCGGATCGCGGGTGGGGGGCGGAGGTAGGCAGAAAAGCTCTTTCATGGTTGTAGTTGCGGATCGCTTCACTCCTTCCGGCCGCGCGGTCGAGGATCGGCTGCATTTCCTCAACACTTGGTTCAGGTTTGAGGCTCAGGGCAACCTTCACCGCCTCCAAGGGATAAAAGGTGGCGGCATGGGCTGCCAGGTAGAGCAGGAAGCCGCGGAATCTGGGATCGGAGGTGCGGCCTTGCAGGGCAGGAAGGATGGTATCCGGGTTTTCATACGTCAGCCACTTCCAGGTCCCATCCATGGAATGAGGACTGAAGATGGCGGGATTCAGCTGGTCCTGGAGGAAAACGATTTGGCCGAGGGGAAGCAGTTGGACGTATTGGTGCAGGTAGCGTGCTTCTCCGTTATCTTTGAGGAAGGCGGTCGCACCGTCAAAATCATGGAGCAGCCACGCCGCGACCAGACCTGAATCCCCCAGGGCTTCAGGTCTGGACTTGTCAGGGAAAAGCCGGCGCTGGAGACTCAGGGCCTCGGCTGGATCGGTCAGAGCGATGCGCGTCAAAAGCGGATCTGCCATAAGCCGTGGCCATTTGTTGGGCAGGGCCAGCCATTCATCGGTCCGCCCGAGGGAAGCCGTAGCCACGAAACCTTGTAAAGCATAGGGGCTTAGTGTTTCGGGGAGGTCCCGCAGGACTCGCAGGCGGAGATCGTCCCCGCTGGCTGCGGCAAAGACTTCGCAGGTCAGGCTGTCCAGCTTAAGTCCTTCCTGTCGGGTCAGGGAAACCAAGTGGGCCAGGGCCGCGGGGCCGTCCAGTTCAGCCCAGCGCGAGAACAGGCGCTCGCCGACTTCACTGACCGCTTCCAAAGGAGTCATGGCTTGGACCCAGGTGGCGGCAGTGGCGGCATCAAGGCGTTCCGTGGCTTGCAGGATTTCCAAACGCCAGTGGGGGTAGAGGCGTCGTGTGGCGGATGCTGCCAGAAACATCCGCAACGTTTCGAGGGAATTGATCCTGGGGGGGAACTCGGCGTGCTGGCCGGTGTCGGTCATTCCGGCAATTTCCAGAGCAGCCCTCCTGGCCCCAACGTGGGTGATCTTCCGTGCGACGTCCGTGGCTACCTGGCTGCCGGAGGTCGCCGCGAGGCGGGAGATGGCCTTTTTGGCGTTGTCAGGTAACAGAGCTTCTGCCCAATAATACAAATCAGGAGGAATGCGGAGCGTCTCTGCAAAGAGAGTGTTGTCGTCCATTTCGGTGAGGAGATCGAAAAAGTCGGGGATGCGTTCCGGCGGCAGGATGCCCCAATCGGCATCATCCATCCAACCCAGGGAGAGGCTCATGGTTCTCTGTCCCCGCAGCGAGAGGGCTATTTCCTTGGCTGAAGCCCAGTCGACCGCCGCGAGGCGGACCCAAAGAGCCCGGCCATCGTCCTCGATATCGAGAGGGTCGCCACCGATATAAGGATGGCCATCGGCCCAATCTGCGAGGCCCAGCGTCTCCGCGGCGGCGGTTTTGAGGTCGGCCCGGGCGAACAAGGCGCTCACCAGATCATGTTCATCATACAGATAAATGAACCGGCGGGCTGCCCGCCATTGCTCCAGCAACTGGGCGTGCAATTGCCCGGTCGAACAATCGGCGAGGTCCCGCAGGAGCCGGCGCTCCCGGGCTGCTTTGGGCAGGATGTGCTGCCGGACTTCCAGCTCGAAGGCCGCGAAGGGCGGGGCCTCCCGGGGTGAGGCCAAGGGGTCGCGGTGGAAGATCCGCAATTGATCAACGCCCTCGACCGGCTGGTCCTCGGCGATGGTCGCAGGATCCGGTGGGGTAACTTGCGCCCCGTTTGGGAGAACCGATATCAGCAGGCAGGCCGTGGCCAGCAGGGAACGGAAGCCTCGTTTCATGGTGTCAGGATTCCGGGGAGTTGGAGGGAGTGGTCTTTTACAACACCCGGGCCATGAGGCGGGAGTTGCGGCCGCTTTTCTGGAGCTTGGCGAGACGGTCGGCAGGGAGGAGATCCTCCTGGGCGGGGAGGAAACCCAGCTTGTTGCCGAAGTAGTTATAGGCCTGGGTGCTCAGGGCAAAGAGGATGCGGGCGCCGCCTTCGCGGGCGCGCTTCTCGGCGAATTTGACGAGTTTTTTCCCATACCCCATGCCTTCGTGGGAGCGGCGGATGTAGAGGAAACCGACCTCGGCTAGTTTTTCAGCGGGGTAATGGCGCACCATCACGGTGCCGACCAGTTGGCCGTCCACCTCCAGCACATTATAGTCGCTGAGGCGCTCCCGGATTTCCTGACGGCTGCGGGCCACGATTTCCTCGTCGTCCACGGCGCGGCGCACGAGGCCGATGATGCCGGGGATGTCGGCTTTGCGGGCGGGCCGGATTTGTTGATAGGCGTCGGCGTAGATCATGGTGCCCACGCCCTCGATGCTGAAGAGCTCGCCGAGCAGGGCGTCGTCGGTCCGGCCATCAAGGAAGTGGGCGCGGGGAACGCCGCCTTCGCAGGCACGGGCGGCGTGGCGGATCTGCACCAGCTTCAGGCTGTCAGCGGAATCCGGAGTCTGGGCAGCGAGGGCTTTGGCTTCATCGACGGAAAGCTGGCGGATGCGGGTGCCCGTGGCGTCCTCAATGGCGCCGGGGCCGACAAAAAGCAGCTTGGAGGCCCCGAGGGCGATCGCGACTTCCACGGCGGTGGCGGCGGAGTTCACCCGGAGCACGCGGCCCTGCTTTTCATAACCAAGCGGGGGAATGATGGGCACCATGCCATCGCCGATGAAAAGCTTGAGCGACTGGGCATCCACCCGGTCGATGGTGCCAGTGCTGCCGAGATCGCGCCCGCGGATCACGCCAGCAGGATGGGCGGCCACGGCATTGGCCACGGCGGCGCGCAGACCCACCACGGTGAGCTGCTGCATGAGGTCGGTGGTGAGGCGGCTGATGGCGTCGAGGGCGACTTCCAGGGTGGTCTCATCGGTCACGCCGGTGGCATCGGCATTGGACAGGGTCACGCCGCGTTTCTGGCCGAGTTCGGTGATCTGGTGCCGGGCCCCGAAGACCACCACCAGCTTGATGCTCAGGGAATGCAGGACGGCGAGGTCGAGCATGACGTTGGCCATGTTTTCATGCTCGATGATGCCACTGTCGATCAGGACGATAAAGGTCTGGCCACGAAATTGAGGCACATAGCGGAGGATACCTCGGATATCGTCGTATTTCATCAAGGGGGGCGTCATCAGCGGGAGTGGGAGAGCATTGGGGAAACTGGATATAACGGCCCATGATTGGCAAAATCAAGACCCGATCAGATGGCGGGAACGGAGCCATCAGCGATGCCCGGAGCTGCCTCCGCAGGGTAAGGCAGCGGGTAAAGGGATTCCAGTTTGGTCAGGGAGAGATTCCCTCAACTTCGACGGTGGCGCCAGACTCATGGCTCAGGCGATGGGATCTGGGCAGACATCGCGGCGTTGGCAGGAGGGGCAATGTTCACCCCGCCAGAGGGTGTCGAGTTCCTCCATCAGCGGCAGGACCAGCTTCGGGTCATCGGTCAGGATGCCGGCTTCCCAGTTGCGCCGGTGATCGCTTTTGGCGCCGATGCCGGCCCCGGTCAGATTCGCGCTGCCGAGGTAGGCGAGGCGGCCATCGATGATCACTGCTTTGGTGTGCAGGCGCGGGCAGAGAATGCGCTCGAACAACTCTGCATGGAGCAGATCCGGATAGCGGTCGAAGTCTTCGCGGAAGCGGGGACCGGGCTCCTTGGCATGCATCAGCCGGACGTAAACCCCCTGCGCCACCAGATCGGCCAGCACCGCAAGGAAGGGCACAAAACGCTTCCCGCGGGAGACATGCAGATCCTTCAGATCTGCCGTCGCGATCCAGAGAAACTCCTTCGCCTGGGGCACCTCCTCCGCGATAAGCCGGGTGTAGTGGTCGCGGTTGAGGATGAGTTCGGTCACGGGAGAAGGCAGGGGCCGGTGGGCAGGGACTCAATGGACGGCAGCGAGGGTCTCCGGCCGGGCGGCATCAAACTTGAAAAGCCGGCTGGCCTCCTCCAGCAGGAAATCCGGGCGCATGAAGGGTTCATAACCGCTATGCTGCCAGCGGATGCGGCCGGTGCCATCCACGATGACGGTGGTGTGCAGGGGCTGGTTTTCAAAGTCATCCCAGGCGTCGAGGGCTTTGTAGGACGATCCATCGGCGCCACTCCAGGTGGGGTAGACGGGGTGGGCAACGAGGTCGTTGGCCGGATCCGTGGTGACCACCACCACGGGCAGTTGGGCGGCGGCAAAGGCAGCGGATTTATCCCCGAAGGCCTTGAGCTGTTCATTGCAGTGGGAACAGGAACCGCCCAGCACAAAGAGCGCCACGTAAGGCTTTCCGGCGAGATCGGCATGGCCATGAGCGGAGCCATCCGGAGCGGTGGCGGTCCAGGCGGGAGCCATCCAGCCCTCCCAGCGTTGAGGGCCGAGAGACTCCATGGGCGGATGTTCGCCGAGATCGCTGGCAGGGGCGGCGGGTTGACGCCAGTCTCCTTTGACCCCGGCGGCATCGGCGACGGGGGCCAGCCGGGCGAGCAAGGGGGTATCCAGATCCGCGGAGCCGGCCAGCGGGCGGAGGGCGGCGAAGGCTTTGAGCGCCTCGTCCTGTTTCCCGGCCCGCCAGAGCACATCGGTCAGGATGGCCTGGGGCTGCACCTGGGCATCGCTGCGGTTGGCATAACTGGTGGCCAGTTCGACGGCCTTGTCGAAATCGGTCAACTCCAGCCGGATGGCAATCTGGCGTTGGTCGTGGATGCCTTTGAGCCGGTCGAGTTTGGCCCGGGCGGCGTCGCGCTGTCCTTGTCCCAAATCTGCCAGGACCTGGAGTTCGGCGAAGGCAGGCTCCAGCAGATCCAGCTTCTGGGTAAAAGGCTTCAAGGCATCGGCCATGGCCTGTTGCAGGGCATTGGCGTCCTTCTTTTCATCGCGGGCCTTGCGGTCGGCGGCATCGACCGCGGCGGCACGGTCAGTCCTGACGGAGTCGAGCACTTTTCCGAATTCACTGAGGAGAGAGGCGCCGCGGGTGGTGTCGCCGGTGCGGAAGGCGGCGATGGCGAGCAGTTGGGTGCGTTTCCAGCGTTCGGCGAAATCGCCGGCATTTTCCAGCCAAGGGGTCTCTGCCAGCTGGAGCGCCAGATCCCAGCGTTCCCACATCAGGAGAGTGTCGCGCAGGCGGTTGGTGCCGTGTTCCCACGCCCCACGGTCCTCCTTCAATTGCTGGTCGGGCTGGTCTGACACCTTGGCCGAGCGCGGGATGCGGGGCATTTCGATCAGGTTGGTGGAAATGGTCAGGGCGTCACGCACCCTGCCGAGGTTGTTGAGATTGCGCACCAGCCATTCGCTGTTGTGGGCGAAATTGTGAATCTGGTCCGGCATGGTATGGGACCGGATCATCTGCGCATGATCCACCCGCGCGGCGGCCTCCTGCTGCCAGGCGGCATCGGCCCAGCGTTGCAGGCCGGAATAAATATGTCCCGGCATGTGCCACATGTGGGCGATGCCCGGAGCGGCCGGCCCGCACATGGCCGCGGCCTTGAGGGCGCGGGCGGTCTTGCCGCCATCCCAGAGGTGAATCAGATAGTGGTGGGCCGGGTGCAGCGGATTCTGCGCGAGGATGTTCTGCCCGATGGCATCCATGCCGAAATTACTGGAGCCTTCCAAACCCAGCTGGGAGCGCTTGGCCCATTGCAGGCCGAGCACAAAAGCCCGCGCTTCCAGCTCTTCCGGATGATTCATCGCGAGATCCTCGAGGTCACTGAGAAACTGCTTCACCGCCTTTTTGCGGTCCTCCTCGTTTTTCTGCGGCTGCAGGTAGTTCCGGGTCGCGGTGATCCAGGCGCGTTCCCGGGGCGTGAGTTTGTCCAGCACCGCGCCGGTATCCTTTTCGAGGAAAGCCCGGGCCCGGTCGGTGTTGTCGAGGCAGGCCATGGCCAGCCCCCAATGCGCCATCAGGCAGCCGGGATCCAGCGACAGCACGGTCCGGAAGGAGCGTTCCGCTTCCCAATACCAGAAGCCGTGCAATTGCCCCACTCCTTGGTTGAACCACTGCTGGGCTTCCGGGCTGGTGGTGGTCACGGGAAAGGACACCGCGCCCATGCCTTGCAGCAGCGGGCCCTTCCGGCGTGGGCCCTCGCTGAAGTTGTTGCCATGAAGCGAATGTCCCGGGGCCGGACGGGCTTCCGTGTCCTGCGCCATCACGGGCAGGGCAGAAACCAGGCTGAGGAATGGCCAAAGGAGGAGGGCAGGGCGGAGGTTCATCACGGAAGAGATTCTATATTCTATAAGCTGGATTACGGGGCCACCAGAGGATTCCTTCCCTTTTGTCCGGTTCCCCCTGGTCCGGGCGACGCTCCTGATAAAGCTTCCGTTTGTCCTTGGTATGTTCTCTATGATCAAAATCCCGTCTCTGCTGCTATTCTTCTCCCTGGCCCTGGGTTTCACGGCCCGGGCGGAGGAGCGGTCCGCTTCGTTCACCGGCAAAGGGCTCGTTGTCGAATTGGTCGCGGATGCAAAAGTCATCCAGCCTGGCCAGACCTTCCATCTCGGGCTGTGGCTGGAGCATGAGCCCGGCTATCACACCTATTGGCAGAATCCTGGTCTGGCCGGCGTGCCCACCAAGCTGAATCCGGAACTCCCGCCGGGATTCACGGCCGGCGCCCTGATCTATCCGCCACCTGACAAAGTCAAGATGGCCGCCATCAATGTGCATGGGTTCGAACGACCGGTGCTGATGGCCCTGCCCATAACGGCTCCGGCGGACCTGAAGCCGGGGCGGATCGACTTTCCCGTCGAGGCCACTTGGATGTGCTGTTTTCGCACCTGCAATCCCGGCCATGCCAAGCTTTCACTGACCCTTCAAGCCGGCGCCGCTGCTGTCCCTGATGCGGCGTGGGTTCCTAAATTTCAAGCCCTCGCCAACCAACAGCCCCCGGCATTGGAAGGATGGACTCTGACCGCCCGCCGTTTTGAAA
The DNA here is from genome assembly GCA_942492905.1 of uncultured Verrucomicrobiota bacterium. Lineage (GTDB taxonomy): Bacteria > Verrucomicrobiota > Verrucomicrobiia > Verrucomicrobiales > V1-33 > CAIZWU01. Next base: position 4,323,994 of record OW818657.1, on the reverse strand, counting down.
AGGAAATTGAACTTACGGCCGTTCCTCCTGCCGGCCTGGCCTTGCCGTCGGCACCGCAGTTCTTCTCCTCCGACAATCTGATTTGTTCCCACCCGCCGCAAAACTGGCAACGCGACGGCAGTGGATACCGCGTGCGGCTCAGCCTGTCTGATTTCCAGCCGCAGGATGAATCACACCTGCGCGGCCTGTTGTTTGGCAAAGGCTCGTGGTTGCCTGGCCCACCGGCTCCCTATGCCATGATCAACGTTCCGATCACTCCGGCCGGCCCTGTCACGGAAAAGTGAGAAGCAATCCCGAGGGATGAGCCCGGGGAATGTTCACCTGGGCGGGTCTGATCCGGGTCTCTGGTTGGACCCATGATTCCGCTGACGGCGCGTCAGCAACAGAGCCAGCGCGGTGCCACTCAGGGAGAGAAGGGAAGGCTCCGGTATCGCGGTCACAAAGGTGTCATCCATGGAGATGCCCGCCCGGCTGGTGCCGCTGGCGCTGAGGCGGAACTCAATCTTGTGGAGGCCATCAGTCAGTGGCATTTCGATGGCAAATTCGACAAAGGATTCCGGGGTGGTGCCTCCGACAAAGTTTCTGGAAAGGGGGGCGGTGCTGAACTTCGGGACCAGGAAGGGGTGATAGATGTCATCCACAAAAATCGCGAGACGCTGGTCGTCGAGGGCGGCGGCCAGGCCAAAGCCTCCGATATCGTTGTCGGTCGTCATGTGGAAACCGATCCGGTATTGGGCGGAGGGCGTGCTCACCATTTGCCAGAAGCTGGCAAATTCCCGGAAAACCGGCTGATTGTCCCCTGCTGTGATGGCGTAGGCGCCATATGATCCGGACCGCACATTCTGCCAACTTTGAATGTAGAGGGTGGGATGAGTCTCCGGCAGGGCGGAGGTCACGGGCAGTTTCACCCCATCCAGGGAAGTGCCGATTCCGCCGTGTTTTCCCCCGGTGGACCAGCCGGATAGATTGCCGGTTTCAAATCCGGGATTGACCAGCAGGTTGTTCCCCGGAACCACCACGGTGGAGGCGGGTGATACCGGCATCATGGCCGTCAGCATCACGCTGTAGAGGAAAAGGGATTTCATCCGGAAAGGGGAGGGTGATACTCCCACGCAGGCGGCTCCCGGGGTGGGTGTTCTTTCAATGGTTTCCCTATCCATCATCAGGGGAATTGCAAGCCGCGAGAATGGACAACTTGTCCGCTTTTGCGGACCTTGGTTTTGATAATCCTTTGGTTCAAAAGGACTTTCATCCCGGCACTCCGGGCGGCCCGCCTGAGGCCGTGCTGTCATCTTGACGGAGCCGGCGCGGCGTCCTATTTTCCGCGCATGAAAAGCATAACGATAGCCAGGGGATATGGCACGGGTCGTGACCCTGTCAGGACGCATGGGGTTCCGGACTTCAAAAGACCAGCCCTGCTGCCTTGCCGATGAACCGGATGGAAAATCCTGACGTGATCCTGATCGGGAGCGGTATCATGTCCGCCCATCTGGGGGCGATGCTCAAACGGTTGGAGCCACGACTGACCATCCAGGTGTATGAATCCGCGGAGGGACTGGCCCGGGAGAGTTCCGACGGCTGGAACAATGCCGGCACCGGCCATGCGGGCCTTTGTGAACTGAGTTATACCCCGAAACGCGAGGCGGACGGATCGGTGAATGTGGGCAAGGTCATCGGGATTTTCGAGCAGTTCGAGCACACCAAGCAATTCTGGAGTTATGCTCTCGCCAGCGGCATGGTGGGGAGTCCCGGCGAGTTCATCCAACCGATTCCGCATCTCAGTTTTGTGCATGGGCAGGAACAGGTGGCTTTTCTCAAAGCCCGCCATGCCGGGATGGCCGCCCATCATTTTTTCTCCGGGATGGAATTTACCACCGACCGTGGGACCATCTCCGCCTGGGCCCCGCTGTTACTGGAAGGACGCAACGGAGTGCCCATCGCCGCCACCAGGATGGAGGGTGGCACCGATGTGAATTTCGGCGGGATTTCCCGCAAGTTGCTCGGCTGGCTGGGACAGCAGGAAGGCTGTGGGGTCGCTACGGGACACCGGGTGACCGGACTGCGTCAAACCAAGGAGGGGTGGGAGGTCAGCATCCGCAATCTGGCCACCAATGAGGTGCGGCTGAACCGCGCCAAATTCGTCTTTGTGGGTGCGGGCGGGGGCAGCCTGCCGCTCCTGCAAAAGTCCGGAATTCCAGAAGCCAAAGGCCTCGGAGGTTTTCCCATCGGGGGACAGTGGCTCATCTGCGACAATGCGGAAATCGTGGAGCGGCACTCGGCCAAGGTTTACGGGCAGGCGCTGGAGGCCGCTCCGACCATGGCGGTTCCGCATCTTGATACGCGGATGCTGGATGGGAAAAAGACCCTGCTGTTCGGGCCCTTTGCGGCATGGACCACAAAGTTCCTAGGCCGGAATGGGAGTTTTGCGGATCTGCCGAAATCGATCCGTCCTGACAATATCGCCACGCTGATCAATATCGGGTTCCATAACCTTGAGCTGGTGCGTTACCTCATTCAGCAGGGCACCCAGAGCATGGCCGGCCGCATGAAGGTCCTGCAGGTGTTTTATCCTGCGGCCAAGGCGGAGGACTGGCGGTTGATTGATGCCGGGATCCGTGTGCAGGCCATCAAGAAAACCGACGGACAGGCCGGGATTGTCCATTACGGCACGGAAGTGATCACCAATGCGGACGGCACCCTCTCCGCTCTGCTGGGGGCCTCGCCGGGGGCCTCGGTCTCGGTCAATATCATGTTGGAAGTCATCCGCAGATGCTTCCCTCACCTGCTGCACACTCCCGAAGGCCATGCCCGGATGAAAGCCATGATTCCCACGTTTGATGAGGACATCAAGCTGCCCTCAAACGCGGCTCGTTTCCGGGAAGTCAGCGCACGGGCGGAGGAATTGCTGCAACTGCGGAGACCGGCCGGGACTTGAAGGCCAAGCCATTCGTGGGGGATGGGGTCAGGCCAGAATGGGCTTCACCAGATGGCCGGCGATATCGGTCAGGCGGAAGTAGCGGCCCTGGGTTTTGAAGATGAGTTTCTCATGATCCACCCCCATGAGATGGAGCATGGTGGCATGCAGATCGTGGACGTGGACCGCCCCCTCGAGAATGTTGTAGCCGTAGTCGTCGGTCAGTCCATGGGTGTATCCGGCCTTCACCCCGCCGCCCGCGAGCCATAGACTGAAACACCGGGGATGGTGGTCGCGGCCGTAGTTGTTATTCGCCATCTTGCCCTGGCAGTAGGCGGTGCGGCCGAACTCGCCGCCCCACACCACGAGGGTGTCATCAAGCAGCCCGCGGCGCTTGAGATCGGTGACCAATGCAGCGGAGGCCTGGTCCGTCTGTTTGCCCTGGCGTGTGATGCCGCCGACGACATCGCCGTGCTGGTCCCACCCCTGGTGGAAGAGTTGGACAAACCGGACATCCCGTTCAATCAGGCGGCGGGCCAGCAGGCAGTTGGCGGCATAGGTGCCGGGCGTGCGGCTGTCCGGGCCGTAGAGTTCGAAAGTTTCATCCGTCTCGCCTGACAGGTCGGTGGCTTCCGGAACGCTGGCCTGCATGCGGAAAGCCATCTCGGCCTGGGCGACGCGGGCGTCAATTTCGGGATCGAGATGCTGCCCGGCCTGATAACCATTCAGCTTGCCGAGGGCGTCCAGCATTTCGCGGCGGACGTGTGGCGAGACCCCTTCCGGATTGGTCAGAAAAAGCACCGGTTCCTTGCCGGCGCGGAATTGCACGCCTTGGTGTTCGCTGGGCAGAAAACCGGAACCCCAGAGGCGGGAGTAAAGCGGTTGATCGCGTGAGGCATTTTTGGACACCAGCACGATGAAGGAGGGCAGGTTGGCGTTGAGGCTGCCGAGGCCATAGGAAGCCCAGGCACCCATGGACGGGCGGCCGGGGATCTGATTGCCGCAGCAGAAGAAGGTGATCGCGGGATCGTGGTTGATGGCCTCGGTGTGCATGGTGCGGATCAGGCACAAGTCATCCGCTATTTTGCGGGTAAAGGGCAGGGCGTCGCAGATTTCCATGCCGCAGCGACCGTGGCGGGAGAAATTGGCGAACGAGCCGGCCATCGGCAGCAGGCTTTGATTGCCGCTCATGGTGGAGAGGCGTTGATTGCCGATGACGGCCTTGGGCAAGGCCTTGCCGTGGCCCGCGCGCAGCATGGGTTTGAAATCGAAGGTCTCCAGATGCGAGGGCCCGCCGGCCTGAAACAGATAGATCACCCGCTTCGCCCGTGGCGTGAAGTGCGGCGCAACGAGCGGCCCGGCGGTGGCCGCGCGGGCGTCCGTGCCTAGCAATTTTGCCAGGGCCATGGCGCCGAGGCCAAGGCCGGATTGGCCGAGGAAATGGCGCCGGGTGGAGCGCATCACCTGGTCGTAGGTTGGCAGGGAAGGATTCATGGGCGTGGGTCCGGTGGAGCGGTCAGCGATTGGTCAGGGCCGCGTCGGAAGTGAGCAGGGTGGAACAGACAACGGTGAGGGCGGCGAGCGGGGGGATTTGGCGTGCCCGCCACGGAAAAATTTGGCGGCAGGGGGTCGGCGGAGAAATGTTCGAGATTTGGGCGTGCAGTTGGCGCAACGCCGCCATTTCGGCCGGGGCCGGGGGACGCGAAGTCAGGACGAGGAAGGCGCGGGCCATCTGTGCGCCGGGGTCGCCCGGTGCTTCCCTGATGGCGCGCTGGGCGAGGAGCCGGGCGCATTCGAAGAAGCTCTGGTCATTCAGGAAAATGAGTGGCTGGAGGGGCGTGTTGGTGGTGAGACGGCGGGGCTGGCAGATTTCGCGGCTGCCGGCATCGAGGGTGAGCAGTCCGGGAGGCGGGGCGGTGCGCTTGCGGAAGGTGTAGAGACTGCGGCGATGGAGCCCCTCACCGCCATCAGGCTGGTAATCCCCGCCCGAGGCGCCGGCTTCCGACCAGACGCCGGCGGGTTGCCACGGTTTCGCGCTCGGGCCGCCCGTTTTTTCCACCAGCAGGCCGGCGGCCAGCAACGCTTGATCGCGGATCGCTTCGCCGGGCAACCGGTAGGAGGGACCGCGCGCGAGCAGCTGGTTGGCTGCGAGTCGTGCTCGCTCTTTTCCGGGGTGGGAGGAAGCCTGACGGAAGGTGGCGCTCATCACGAGGCGCTTCAGCAGCCCCTTCACGTCCCAGCCGGTGCGGGCAAATCCGTGAGCGAGGGTGTCGAGCAGTTCCTCATGGGAAGGGGCGTCGCCCTGCAGGCCGAAGTTCTCCTGGGTGACCACTATGCCGCTCCCGAAGCACATCATCCACAAGCGGTTTACCGCAACACGCGAGACCAGCGGATTCTGTAAATCGGTCATCCATTGGGCGAGGCCGAGGCGGTTTTTCGGCCGGGTGGCGTCAAAGGGCATCACCGCTTCCGGCGCGCCAGGCTGCACCGGGCGTTTCAGATCCGGGGAGGCGTAGTCGCCCCGGGTCAGGATGTAGGTGGGTCTGGGGTTGGGAGAATCCTTCATCACCATGATGAGGGGCAGGCCGCCCAGAAAATCATCCTCCAGCTGCTGCCGGGCGGCGATCACGCCCGCGCGGGCCCGGGCGGCTTCCTCGTCCACTCGGCTCAGATAATGTCCGCGGACCAAGGCTGCCGCGGCAGCGTCGCCCGTTTTGGCGGCTTCCAGCGTTTTGGCCAGGACAGGCTGATGCAGATCGGCCACTTCCAAGGGCGAGAGCGCTTCGCGGAAGATCTTCAATTCATCCATGCGGCCTTGGGCGAAGCCGCGGTCATCGCGGGGCCGGGCTCCGAGGCGCATGATCTCGGTCGTGATATTTTTGTCGAGATGATCGTGCCGGACGCGGATCGGGACCGGTTGGCCATCCTGGTAGATCTTCAAACCACTGGCGGATGAGGATCCGTCATAGGTGACCGTAACCTCCACCCAGCGGCCCGCGGGGAAGTCGTCCAGCGTTTCCACGGAAGCGGCGCAGCCAGGCCAGAGGTGGATGCAACTCCAGCGCAGCTTGCCCTCCTCCATGAGCAGTTCAAAGCCGGCGGCATCCGCCATCTGGGAGAACAGGCCGGGGCCGGTGTGCAGGATCGCGGCCCTCTGTTTTTTGTCAGGAGAGAAGAGCCGGACGGAAACGCTGAGGGGCTGGTGCCGGGTCAGATCCTTTACCCCATCCAGCTGAAGGACGGTGTCGCCATCAAATTCCATGGCGCCGTCCACCATGCCGGGCACGGGAGTCAGCTGCCCGCCTGACATTTTGCCGGGGGCCTGTTTGCCGATGGCGTTGGCGAGCTCTCCCTCCTTGATGGCGTCGAGAGGGAAGTGATCGGTGGGCACCGGGGAGGCGATGGATCCGGTGGCGGCGAGCCATCCGTCGAAGGCGGTGGCGCGGTTGGTCAGGACGGTCTGTGAATGGGCAAGGGCGGCCTCGAGGGCGGCGCGGCGGGTGGCAACTTCCGCTTCCTGCTCCGGCTGGGTCAGGCGCATGGAGGGCTCCGGGGCGGTGGTGGAAATGGAGTAGGGGAAAAGGCCGTTTTCATCGATCTGCCCGAACATCGCGGCCATGCTGTAATAGTCCTGCTGGGGCAGGGGATCATACTTGTGGTCGTGGCACTTGCAGCACTCCATGGTCAGGCCCAGAAAGGCGGTGCCGGCCGTGTGGACGCGGTCCGAAATGTATTCCTGACGGAATTCCGGTTCGATCGATCCACCCTCCTGGGTCTGGCGGTGCAGGCGGTTGAAGAGGGTGGCAAGACGTTGTTCCGGGGTGGCGTGGGGCAGAAGATCCCCCGCGATCTGCCACGTCAGGAACTGGTCGTAAGGCAGGTTGTCATTGAAGGCCTTGATCACCCAGTCACGCCATGGCCACACGAAACAGTTGTTGTCGGATTGATAACCATAGGTGTCGGCAAAGCGGGCAATGTCCAGCCAGTCGAGCGCCATGCGCTCGCCGAAACGGGGCGAAGCGAGCAGGGCATCCACCTGTTTTTCATAAGCCTGGGGAGATTCGTCCCTGACAAAGGATTCGATCTGCTCCGGTGCGGGCGGCAGGCCATTGAGGACGAAGGAAACGCGGCGCAGCAGGGTGGCCCGGTCCGCTTCCGGGGCAGGGGTGAGTTGCTGGGCCTCCAGCCTGGCCAGGATGAAACGGTCGAGGTCATCCCTGGGCCAGGCCTGATCCTGGACGGCCGGAGCGGGGTGCGCCTGCGGGGCAATGAAGGCCCAGTGCCGCGCATAGGTGGCGCCTTCGGTGATCCAGCGGTCAAGGACAGCACGCTCCGGTTCCGTGAGAGGACGGTTCAGCTTGGCGGGCGGCATCAGGTCGTCGGGATCGCTGGTATGGATGCGTTTGAAGACTTCGCTTTCGTCCGGTTTGCCCGGCACGATGGCGCGGGCTCCGCTCTTCAGGATGCCGGTGGCCCCTTCAAAGGTGTCCAGACGCAGGCCGGCCTCACGTTTGGCTCCATCCGGACCATGGCACGCATAACAACGGTCGGAGAGGATCGGGCGGACCTCGCGGTTGAAATCCACTGCCGCGCCGCTTTCCCCGGCAAGGGAATACAGGAGAAACGAGCAGGCGAGGGTCAGGGAAACAGGGCGCATGGGGGAGGTATTCCAGGTAATGAATCGTGACTCCATCCTTACAGAAACGAGCACCGCCGTCTTTCAGACGGGTGGATGCCATGGTACAGGGGCAATGTGAGCCCGGATGCTGCCCGGGGCCAAGGTTGGATCATGATGGCCGTCCGGTGCGGGACAAGGCAAATCAAGCGCCGCCAGATTCAATTTGGCTGGCGTCCGATTTCATGGACACTCCTGTTGGCCGCAGGGAATCTCAGGCGCGGTAGCTGCCGAGCAGGCCAGGGACCTTGTCGGCGGTGACGGCTTCATGGAAGTCGTCATTCACCATGCAGACAGGACCAGAGCCGCAGGAGGCGAGGCATTCGGCGAATTCGATGCTGAATTTCCCATCCGGACTGAGGGCAATCGGATGATGGTGATCGGTATGCGAGCGGTCGATGCCGGTCGCCTGGCACAGATTTTCCATCAGCTCATAGCTGCCCGCCATGGCACAGGAAAGGGTGCGGCAGACCCGGATATGGAATTTGCCGGGGGCCGATTGGCGGAAACCGGGGTAAAAAGTGACCACTTCCAAGACTTGGATGGGTTCCAGACCGAGTTTGGCGGCGACCCAGTTGACCGCTTCCGGCTGGATGTAACCAAACTGGTGCTGGAGCAGATGCAGCAGAGGCAGGACCGCACTCCGGGCTGAGACGGGATAGTGGGTAATCACTTCGTCAATTTTGGCCAACAGCTCAGGAGGAAGGGTCATGGATCGGGGCGGCAAAATCAGTCTGCTGATGTATCAAACGGTGGAGCAGGAGCGGCAAGGCGATTTTGTGAAATTTTTCACAAGCAGGCAGCGGGTGCCTTTTGATGGGAAGGGGCAGTCGGGAATTCAGAAATTGATTTGGAAATATTTAATAAAAAAGGTGGAGAATATGGTAATTTCAATTTAGATTCGATATGCTGACGTTTAATCCTTTGCCCCTTTGATCATGATTTTCCGAACTTTTCGTTGGGTGGCAGCCCATTTGAATGGGCGCGCCCCTTCGTGTCGTACGCTCAACGAAGCTTGGAAGCTGCCAAAGCGTGGCATTTCCCGGTGGTTGGCCGTAATCGGGACATGGGGTTTGACGGGGGCGGCGATGGCGGGAGGGATTGGAAATCTGGTGTTCCGGGATGCGAATGCGAACCGGTATTACGATCCGGTCGGGGGCGATCTGCCGGTGGCCGGAGTCACGCTGCATTTGTATACGGAGGGCTCGGTGCCTGGGACGGATCAGCCAGTGGCGGTGCAGACCACCGATGCCAACGGGCACTATCTTTTCAGCGGACAGCCGGATGGTAATTATTTTGTCTTTGTTATCCCCACCGCCTTCACCTCGGGCGGGGCTCTGATGAATACCCGGTCGGTGCCCGGCACCTATGGGGCCGCCAATTCGGACGATAATGCCGGGGAGAATGGCATTGATTCCAACCTGCCGACCTCCCAGGGGGTGCGGTCCGGGCTGATCCAGCTCCGGGCAGGGCAGGCGCCCCTTTCCAGTGGAACGGAAACCGGGGACAATAACGATAGCGATGATGCTGCCGACAGCGACACGGACCTGACGGTGGATTTTGGTTTTGAGGGATTCACGACCCGCGTGGGCGATTTCGTGTGGCATGACTTGAACCGCAATGGGCTGCAGGACCCAGGGGAGCCGGGCATGGCCAACGTGCCGGTCCAGCTTTTCAGCGGCGGTGAGACCTTCATCCAGTCCACCACCACTGCCTCCGACGGTTATTACACCTTCAGCGATCTGAACACGGGGTCCTATTATGTGCAGTTTCCGCTTTCCGTCTTCCCGATGGTCCTGACCACGGCGGAACTGGACCCGGCTGATTTGCTCGACAGCGATGCTTCGGTGAACACCGGACGAACCCCGGTTTTTACGATCAGCAATCTGGAACGCCGCATCCAGCATGACGCGGGTTATGTGCTGGACCGGCCGGACATCGGGAATTTTGTTTTCGATGACCGGAATGAGGATGGCGTGCAGGGCGCGGGGGAAAACGGGATCGAGGGCGTTGCGGTGGAATTATATGCAGCAGGAGGGGGTGCTCCGGTGGCGGTCACTGCATCCGATGTGTCAGGTTTCTACCAATTTCCCTCGGTGGAACCCGGCGATTATTACCTCCATTTTCCAGCCACCGGCAACAATGGCTGGGTGCTTTCGCCAGCCGACCAGTTCCTCGATGATTTCAATGACAGTGATCCGGACCCGGTGACGGGTGATACCGCGGTATTCACTGTCGAGGCCGGGTTGGATGATCAGACGAGGGACGCCGGCTATCACGCGCCTCCCGCCTCCATCGGGGGATTGGCGTGGCATGACCTCAATAAAGACGGCATCCGCAGCCCGGCCGAGCCGGTCTTGGCGGGGGTGGCGGTTTCCCTGGTGGATGGGAACACCAATCTGGTGGTCGCCAACACGGTGACGGGTGCCCTGGGGGACTATCTGTTTACGGGTCTGGCAGCCCAGCCATGGAGGGTGGAATTCCCTGCGTTTGCCGGCGTGGATTTACGTTATCAATTGACCATCGAGGGGGCAGGGGCGGACCGGACCCTGGACAGCGACGCATCCCTGTCGGATGGGCGGACGGTGCAGGTCAGTCCGGTTGACGGGGAACTGGTGGTGCTGGACGCCGGTTACCGGAACGTGCGGCTGGGGCTGGGGAATGGTGTCTTCAAGGATTCCAACAAGGATGGCAATTTCGATTTGGGGGAAGGCGCCAGTGGCGTGAAGGTCCAGCTTTTCCCGGCATCGGCTGACCCCCTGATAGATCTTCCGCAGGCGGTCGCCACTACAACGTCCACGGGGATCTATACATTCCTTGATCTGGTTCCAGGGCAGTATTTTGTGCGGATTCCTCCCTCCGAATTCGCTCCCGGCGCGCCGTTGTCCGGCTGGATCTCCCTGACAGGGGACGGGGTGGATAATGGGGCGGATGATAACATCGGGGAGAATGGCAACGACATACCCTATCCCGCCAGCAGTGGGATCCGCAGCAATGTGGTGACCCTCAGCACCGGGGAGGAGCCAGTCTCCACTTCCGGCACCGAAAACGGGCGGGACCGGACGTCGGACGATGATGATGACAGCAATATCGACCTCACGGTGGACTTCGGCTTCACCACCGGCATGACGCTGGGCAACCTGGTCTATGCCGACGCCAGCCGCAACGGAGGCTACAACGCTGGAGAAGGAGTGGCGGGCGCCACGGTGCAGGTTTATGGGGCCACCGCCCTGCCAGGATCCGATGCCCCGCTGGGCACCGTGGTCACAGACGCCTCAGGATTCTACCGGTTCATCGGGCTGGTCCCGGGCAATTACCGGGTGCATCTGCCGGCAGCCAATTTCCAGACCGGGCAGCCACTGGCCGGCCACCTGTCCTTGCCGGGACATGGCACTTCCGCGACGGTGGATGATCCCCTGGATGAAAATGGGATTGATGACACCGACCCTGCCAGTAACGGGATTTCCTCGCCTCTTTTCAGTCTCCTGGCGGGCACTGCGCCAACGGCAGCGCAGGGGGAAAACGGCGCCGGCAGCACCGTGGATGACACCAACGACACCAATGGGAATCTCACGGTGGACTTTGGATTCGTTCCAGGATTGCCCGTTTCCTACACCGCCTGGCAGCAGCAGTATCTGCCGGCCGGATCGAACAGTGCGTCCCAGGATGCGGATGGCGACGGCCTGATCAACGCCTACGAATATCTCTTCCATCTGCCGCCGTCCGGTGGCGTGGCGCCCCAACACCCTCTGAGTCTGCAAGCCGATCAGGAGACGGGCCGGATCGACGCCCGGCTGGTCTACAATCCTGTCGCGGCCGATGCCGCACCGGTCCTGACGTGGCGGGCGGATCTGCGGGATGGGGCCGGCGCTTGGCAGGATATGACGCAGATCACCCCGGTCTCCACCACTCTCCCGGATGGCCGGCGGGAATACCGCTGGCTGGATTTGGAATCCATTCCTGCCCTGGCCACGGGCACCGGATTCATCCGCGTCCGGGCGGGGCTGGATACCGACGCCGACAGTCTGCCGGATCTGACCTTCCACACCCCGGTGCTGGGATGGCGTGAGCGGCTGCACCAGGCCGGATTGGCCACTGCCGGAACGGGTTTCCTCCAGCCCGCTCTCTTCAGCGGCACCGTCAATAGTGCCATCGGAACCGCCCTGACCCTGACAACTGCTGCGGGCGGGGCGGATCTGGCCACTCTTTTCCCGGTGGGGATTCCTTGTTACGTGGAAATTACCGGCGGTCCGTTCCAGGGGCACCGTTTTGAGATCGATGAAGCGGCCACCTCCGGAGCGGTGCTCCGCCTGCTGTCCTCCAGTCCGCTCCATACCCGTGCAGTGCCGGACCTGACCGGTACTCCGCTGGCGGTGCGGGCGCATTGGACGCTCGCAGGGTTGTTCCCTCCGGACCAATTCCTGGCCACCACCAATCCCGCCACCGCGGATCAGATCCTGACTTATCCCCGGCCCTCATTCGCGGCCCATTGGTTGTTGGATCTGGGCGACAGCCTCCGTTGGGTGCGCGCCGATGATGTGAATCTGACCGATGCCGGGAACCGCCCCGTGCCTCCCGGGGAGGGGCTGTTCGTGGACCGCCGCAGTGCGGACCTGGGCGTGCTCGACCTTGGTGAGGTCAGGCCGCACCGCATGGCCCGGGTCCTGACTGCAGGCTATACGCTGCAAACCAGTGGGTGGCCGGTCCCCGGTTCTCCTGCCACCTGGGCCCTGCGGCAGAGTGATGGATTCACCGGCAGCACCAATCCCGCAGCCGCCGATGCCCTCCAGACCTGGCGGGCTGATAGCGCAGGCGGACAGCAGGCCTTCCGGAGCTTCTTCCTGCTCCATGCCAGCCTTCCCTACCAATACTGGGCGGACAAGAGTGACGCCAATCTGCTGAATCAGGATGATGAACTCCTCTTCGCGCCGGGCCGGGCTGTATTCATGCAACTCCGGTCCGGGGTGCCGGATTCATTTGAGCCCTGTCCCTGGACGCCCTAAACGGCTTGCCGCCCGCCTTGCATCCTGCGTTACCCGGCTAAACTCCTGCCCTCATGCTTGAACACCTGCCGCCCCGCGTCTACTGGACGCTGCTCACTGCTGCCTTCGTTTTTGGATGCTGTGTCGGCTCCTACCTCAATGTGGTGATCTACCGGCTCCCTCTGGGGCTTTCCACCCATGAGCCGAAGCGCTCATTCTGTCCGCTCTGCAAGTATGCCATCCCGTTCTGGCATAACATCCCCCTGTTCTCGTGGCTGATCCTGCGGGGACGGTGCGCCAATTGCAAGAGCCCCATCTCGGTCCGCTACCCCATCGTGGAATTGCTGACCGGTCTGCTCTTCGCGGCCGCCATGCTGCGATTTGGTTATGACTGGAAAGTGTTTGCCGCCTTCACCTTCCTCGCTCTCTGCGTGGCAGGCAGTTATATTGATATCGATCACCAGATTCTGCCCCACGAAATCACCTGGGGCGGGGCGGTGGCTGGGTTGGTAGCCAGTGCCGCGATCCCATCCTACCACCTGGAGGGAACCTGGTGGATGAATCTCCTCTATGGCCTCGGCAGCGCCGTCCTGGGATACGCTGTGATCTGGGTGGTGATCCAGCTGGGCAAACTGGCCTTCGGGAAGCTGAAGTTCAAATTTGAGGAACCCACCGCCTGGTCTGTCCAGCAGCCCGAGGGCAGCCTGGAACCCGTGCTCAAAGTGGGGGACCAGGAGGAATTGTGGTCGGAAATCTTCAGCCGCCGCAGCGACCGCCTCGTAGTCCAGGCCACTTCGGCCCAGCTGGGAGAAACCCATTACGGTCCCTGTGTGCTGAAGATCTCGGAAGATTCCGTCACCGTGACCCCGGAAGGGGGGGCACCCGTGACCTTGCCGCTGGAGAACATTCCGGCCATGAGCGGCTCCTGTTTGGCCTTGGAGCAACCCCGTGAAGCCATGGGGCTCGGGGATGCCAACTGGATGGCCTGCGTGGGCGCCTTCCTTGGCTGGAAGGCAGTGCTCTTTGCCATCTTCGGAGGCTCCATCATTGGAGCGTTTGTTTCCCTGCTGATGATTCTGCTGGGCCGCCGCGAATGGGCGGGCAGGATTCCTTTCGGACCTTATCTCGCGGCCGGAGCCGTCATCTGGCTGTTCACCGGCCCGGAATTTCTCGAGTGGTATCTGGCCCTCGCCCGTGGTCCGGCGGTCGAGCCCTGACTCATGCAGGGTAACCCGGGTGGATTATTCATCATCTTTTGGGGAAGCTGGCGCCTGCGAAGCCGGGGCGGCCCCGGTTTCCCGGTAGCCCCCGCTGGCGGCCTTGAAGGGGGCCTCCACGACCTGACCGGTGGTCCTGATGGTGGTGTCCACAATTTTACCGGCGGTTTTCACCGGAACCGTGACGAGGGAACAGCTCATGGAGCAGAGCATCGTGGCCGCTGGAAGGAGGAAGTGGAAAGGTTTCATGGAGGTGGATGATTCCATGCGCCGGGAAGGCCGCCGGTCAAGGCGCCGCGCCCGCCGTCTCCCTTCCGGCGTGCCCGGTTGCAAACCCGGCGCGGTCCGGGATGGTGAGGGGTGTTTCAGGTTATATTCAACGAGATCAGTGCCGCAGAGATATCGCAATTGGACACCATGCTCCAATTGGAACTTCTGACGGAATTCAAGGTGACGCCGGAGGATCTCCGGCAGCCGGATGGGGTGCGCTTTGGCCAGATTGAGCGTGATGGCAAGCCGCTCTACCGCTACCGGGCCAAGGGGTACCGCATCTATTTTGAAGTGGTGGATGCCGGGGTGCGGGTGCACCGGGTGCTGCATAAGAATTCGCTCAAGGACTTCCTCTTCCGCAATGCCAGCAAACAGGACGGGGCTGAGGACGAAATCCTCGCCAAATCCAAAAGTTTCTGGAAGCTGATCGAGGAAGGCCAAAAGGCGAAACGGGCCTGATCTTCCATTCTTATTCCCCCTTTTATGGAATCCTTCGGAGTCAAACTAACCAGCGGCAAGATCATGTGGGTCCATGCCGATGAGGCGGAGTGCCGCGATGGGGCGGTGGTCTTTTACCGCATCAAGGATGGTCAGCGCACCTTGATTGCCGGCTTCAGTCTGACCCATATCAATCACTTTGGCGTGCCATCGGCTTTTGGTCAGGCGGATCCGGTTCCGGTGCTGCCGCCCGGCTGATCCACGGACGGGGCGGCCCCTCCCGTCACGATGGAGGATTCAATTTCATGAGACGACTCCCTGCCTATTTCCTGTTGGTGCTGCTGCCCATGGCGGCTTCCGCTCAATCCCCTACGGCGGAGAAGATCCCGGCGGTCAAGCCCAGGGAATTCAGTGTGACCATGCGGGAAGGGCTTCGTTTCGATCCGCCCCGCCTTGAAGCCAGACCTGGTCAGGAACTCCTCATCCGGCTGGAAAATGCCGACAGCACCCACCAGCAGCATAACTTTGTGGTGGTCAGTCCGGAGAGCCGCGACAAGGTCGCCCAGGCCGCCCTCACCCTGGGGGACAAGGCGCTTGAGCTGGCCTTTGTGCCCGCGCTCCCGGAGGTGTTGGCCTCCAGCCCGTTGCTGGATGCGGAAAAATCCACCGTGGTGCGTTTCCGTCTGCCGGACGCCCCGGGGATTTATCCTTACGTCTGCACTTTTCCAGGTCATGCGGTGGTCATGTATGGCGCCATCTATTCGGGCATCACCATGCCTCCCCTGAACAAGGACCCTCACATTCCGGCTTACGCCTCGCAGTCCGGCCTGGCCGGTGCTGGCCGGCGCCCCTTCGTCCAGCGCATGTTCCTTCCGGAGGCCGGTCCGGCCTCCATTGCCGTGGCGCTGCCGGGCACGCAGAATTTCTGTTGGGATGCGGGCCAATGCCGCCTGCGATATGCCTGGGAAGGGGCCTTCATCGATGCCGGGGCGCACTGGGCCGGAAAAGGGGCCGATCCCGCTGAACTACCGGCCATTCCATGGTGGCGGGCCGGTGAAATGGAGAATCCCGCCCGTCAGGCCTGGCCCGGATTGCCCGTCGGCACGCCGCAGTTTCTGGGATACCGCACCACGCCGGACGGCCCGGTTTTCCGGTATCGGATCGGCAGCACCGAGATCACCGAGACCATTTCCGCAGCGGCCGGCCAGGCTTCGCTCACCCTCACCGTGGCCACGGTGGAGGGGAAAAAGGGAACCTTGGTTTTGGAAAGGAAGCAGCCATGAAAGCCGCCTCTCTGATCACGCTCCTGGCTCTGGTGCTGACACCCGCTGTCCTGACCGCGGCCCTGCCGGATGCGACTGCTTTCTACCGGATCAATCCAGTCATCAGTCCTGCCGGAGTGGATCCCCAGATCGGGGGCATGGATGTCATGCCGGATGGCAGGCTGGCCGTCACTTTTCATCGCGGCGAAGTCCAGCTTTACGATCCAAAAACCAGCGCCTGGCAACCCTTCGCGGAAGGCCTGCACCTCCCTCTCGGAGTCCTTGCGGAACCGGACGGCTCCCTCCTCGTGATGCAGCGTGCGGAGTTGACCCGGCTCCGGGATACGGATGGCGATGGCGCGGCGGATGACTATCAAACCGTCTGGGACGGTTTTGGCATGACCGGGAACTATCACGAATTCGCCTTTGGTCCCGCCCGTGGCCCTGACGGAAAACTTTACCTCGCCCTGAACTGCGCCTCCAGCGGAGCCTCCATCGCCCGCGAAGTCCGTGGCCAGTGGTCGGAGATCGGCCTCCCCCGGGCAGACTTTTACCGCGACTGGAAAAAGCACAGCAAGGAGGCCGGCCGCATGTATGCCCGGGTTCCGTGGCGCGGCTGGGTTCTGCAGCTGGATCCCTCCACCGGCAAGGCCGTGCCGTGGGCCTGCGGATTCCGCTCGCCCGATGGGATTGGTTTTGATGCCGCCGGGAATCTTCTCATTGCCGACAACCAGGGCGACTGGCGCGGCTCCAGTGAACTCCATGTGGTTAAAAAGGGTGGCTTTTATGGCCACCCGGCCAGTCTCGTCTGGCGGGAAGGTTGGCAGGAGGGCGACCCCGCAAAACTGCCCGTCGAAAAGCTCGATGCCCTGCGCACGCCCGCGGCGGTGTGGTTCCCGCATAACACCTATGCCAATGCTCCCGGCCAACCCGTGGTCATTCCAAACACCCCCGCCTGGGGCCCTTACGGCGGCCACACCGTGATCGGCGAAATGAACGTCCCCCGGCTCCTCCGCCTTCGTCTGGAGGAAACCGAAGGCGTCTGGCAGGGCGCCGTCATCCCCTTCATCGACACGCCCAAACTCAAACGCGGCCTCAACCGCATGGTCTTCGCCGGTGATACGTTATGGGTGGGCCGCATCCACCTTGCCTGGGCTGGCGACGAAGGCCTTGGCAGCATCCTGCCGGTTGGGCCGGTCCCGTTTGATCCGCTCGATATCAAAGTCACCCCTGACGGATTCCGCCTCACCTTCACAGCCTCCCTTGACCCTGCCGCCCAGGATCCGGCGCTCTGGAAAATTCAGCGTTACCGCTACGCCTATCATGCGGACTACGGCTCCCCGGAACTTGATAAAACCGCCCTGCTGCCCACTGCTGTCAGCCTCGATCCCACCGGCACCATCGCTACCCTGGTCCTGCCGGAAATGAAAACCGGCACCGTCCACGATTTCGATTTGAAAGGCCTTCGCAGCCGCAAAGGCGATGCCCTCTTCAATCCCCGCCTCGCGTATACCCTGCGCAAGGTGCCAGCCCCCTGAACAAGGGCATTTCACCGCGGCCGGAAAGTAGCCCTGCTTTCAGGGATCCATCCCGAGTTCCGCAGTGGAAACGGGGCCCGTCACCCCGAAGGCGTTGACGGTTCTGGCTTCCAACCGGTTCAGGCCCAGTTGGATTTTCCAGACGAAATTGTCAGCAGTCGGTTTCCATCCGCCTTCGCCGGACCGGGTTTCAAACCGCTGGAAATTCGGAGTCATGGTTTGCAGGGTGACCCGGATCCCTGAAGCCTCCGCCGCCAGCGTCAGGGCGGACTGTCCCAGTGGAAAATAAGGGTCGGTGGCGGGATGGGGTGGATTGTCGCGGAGATGCCACCGGGTGCCGTCGCAGAGCGCATCCTTGATGATGAACATCGCGCCATAGTCGAATCCTGCATCCATCAGATTGGTATTCGGGATGAACCCGATGAACCCATACTTGTCAGGTTCATCCGGTTCCACCGTGAGGTCGCCGAAGCCCTCGAAATGCCCCAGCAGGATGGGCAGATCTGCCTTCCGGTGTTTCCGGCGTTCCTTGCCCACCACAAACACCAGATCCCGGCCGCCCTGCAGGAACCACTCCTGACGGATTTCAAAGGCATTGAGCGGCACCCCCGCTTTTTCGACAAACAGATTGCTGGTGGGATCGAGCATGATCCACTTCCGGTATTGATTGGACCAGATTTCCGTAACCGAATGCTCGGTGGAACCTCCCACCTTGTTGACGCCCTGATGTCGCCGCAGCGCCAGCGGCCGGTTGATCCAACCGAGGCTGGCGGCGGTGGAGACAAGGACTTCCGCATACTGGGCGCAGAAAAAACGGTGGTCCTGATCGATCGCTGACAGAATGTCGAGCGCTCCCTTGGCCGGGCTCGATGGGCGGCCGAATTTTTTGAATTGCCGGTTGGTCCAGTCCATCAGGAGCACCTGCCGGTCAAATTCGTCCTGGCCGGACGCGGTCACTTCATCCAAGTGGTAACGCTCCCGCAGCTCCTTGAGTTTGGGATTGCTGGCCGTATCAAAGTGGAACCGTTTCGACCAGGTGCTTTCCACCAAGGGCAGGCTGTCCAGTTTGATCAGGCGTGCGGTCCGTCCCTGGAGTTCAATCACCGAACCAAGCCGCAGGCCCGGCGTCTCCGTCCCGCCTGCCGTTTCCAAGGCGCCGCAGGCCAGGCTGGCGGCGAGGAGCAGGAAGGAGGCGTGAAAGGCAGAGGGGGCCGGGGGTGGGTTCGCCATCATACTTTTATAGGGAAATGGAAGCATCCCGTCCATCCCCGTTTTATCCTCGACTGCGGAACCCAAGTTTCCGCCGCACGGAGGGGACGTTTGCTGAAACCAGAAATCCCGGTGACACAAAATTCCAACGGCTCCGTCCTTCCTGTGTCCCTCCTTCATCATCGTGCCCGACCTCGCTTCCTTCTACGATCTCCATGCCGGAGCGGTTTACGCCTTTGCCCTGAATCTGCTGCGCGATGAGGGGGAGGCCAAGGATATCCTGCATACCGTTTTTGTGCGCCTTGCCCGATCCGCCGACGGCCCGCCGGGCAGATCCGGCCTCCTGAAACTCACCCATTGGCTGGTGCTCGACCGCCTTCGCCAACAAAAATCCAGCGCCTCCCGGGAAACCCGGTGGAACTCGGAATCCCAGCCGCTCTTCACTCCTTCCGCCGATCCTGACACCGCCCTGTTCGATGAGGCCCTCGCCGCCGCTCTTCTGATTCTGCCCGTGGAACAACGCGCCGTGGTCCACCTCCATCTCTGGGAAAACACCTCCTTCGATGCCATCGGCGAAATGCTCGGCATCTCCCGCAACACGGCCGCCAGCCGCTACCGCCTGGCTTTGGTCAAACTCCAGGATCATCTCCGTCCCCTCTACAACGAAATCCGATGAAAACTTCCCCTGATCCCGATCCCGATTTCGAGTCCCTCCTCCGTCGGCAGGCCTCCCGGCTGGCCGCACCGGATCCGGCTTGGCGGGAGGAAATCCTCCATGCCGCCCTGACAACTGCTGCCCATCAGGGTTCAAGTCACCGCCGGCGCAATTTTTATATGTGGGGCAGCCTCGCCGCCTGCTGGATGGCCACCCTCCTCCTGAATTGGAGCGCCGAACGGGAAATCTCGCGTTACGCCCATTACGCCAATGCCCAGGCTGCCGTGATGGCGCTGAGCAGTAACTCTTCCGCCGTTCTGCTCGCCATGTCTTCGCGATGATGTTCTGGCCATTTTCCTCCTCCTTTTCCGGTTTTTCCCAAGATGCATGCTTCCCTCTCCCCAACTGACAAACGTCGTTTTTTCCGCTCCAAATGGATTCGCCGTTTGGGGCTGGCCTTGGCGTTCCTGATTACATTTTTTTTCCTGATCCATGCGGTCGAAAACTGGCGGGGTTCCCGGGCCTGGGCCCACACCTTGGATGAACTGGCGGCCAGTGGGGCGGAGCTTGATCTGGCCAAATTACTCCCCCCACCGGTGCCGGACGAGGACAACATCGCCATGCATCCTGCCTTCCGGTGCTTTATGTTCACTCAGTCGGACGGTATCCGGACGATGCGTCTGGCCGGGGACCCGGTGGATGCTGCGGATGCAGCGATGGCAGCGCAGTGGGATTCGTTCCGTCAGTGGATGGGAGCCCGGCAGAGTCCTTATCGCGAAATGGTGGAAATGTTGAAAAAGGAAGGAGGCCCGAAGAGCGCCATGACGCCGGCCATGACCGAATTTCTTCAGGGCTTGGCTCCTCACTTGCCTCTGTTCGAGCAAATCACCGGGGCGTTGGAGCGTCCATCCTGCCGTTGGCCTGGCATGGGGAGTCGTCACCGTATTTCTGATATCTGGCAAACCTCTCATGACGCGTCTCCCGAATCCTCAATAGTGAAGGTGAACAACGTCAGGAGGTGCCTTGCGGTGCAAGCTGCCCTTGAGGGGGATATGGAGGCGGCGCTGCGTGAGGCCGGACAGGCAGGTGATCTCCACCGCGTCATTCATGGGCAAGGCAATCTGCTCACCTTCCTCATTGACGCTTTTCTTTTGGATTCGGAGGTGGACCTGATTGGCAACACTTTGCGGCATGTCCCGGCACAGCCCGCCGACTATCTGGCAGCTGCTGACCGGCTGTCCCAAAGACCCAGCATTTTTGAGCAGTATCAAACAGTTCTGATCCGGGAACGGGTTTGGGCCATCGCCGTCGGCAGTGCCATGTTGGATTCCGGGGAGTTGGCAGTAATGATGGGAGGCTTTACCACCAAAATCAGTATCGGTATTCAACAAAAGCTGGGGCGCGCCATGTTTCCGGATGGCTGGGAGAAGCAGGTGCTCGCGGCGCAGCTGCGGTTGTTGTCGGAACGCATCAAGGCCCATGATCCTGCATTGGCTCCCTTGGAACGCATCGCACGCGAGGCTGCCTGCGTGAATTCTGCCCGGCAGGCCTTTGCACCCTACCGCCCGGTTGATTCCGGAATTGCTGATTTTGCCGCAGGGTTACTGAAAAAGGACATCCGCCGGGCGCTCACGCAGGTCGCATTGTTGGCGGCTCACGTCAGATCGGCGACGGGCAAGGCTCCCGGAAGCGTGGCGGAATTCCCAGCTGAACTGGCCGTGAAGCTTCCCTCCAGCCCCGTGGATGGGGCATCGCCTCTGGTCAGCCGGGACACCGAGGGCACATGGATGGTAACTTACCCGGGAATGGAGCGGCTTCCCCGGGAGGGCGGAGAGGTGATCATCCGCATGCCCGGCTGGTAATCCATCACCCATCCGGGGAATTGACAAACCCCCCGGATGCCCGACATGATTCGCCACTTATGGAAAACGTCAGAATTGGTCTCGTCGGTCTTGGAAACATGGGAAAAGCCCATCGGGCGAGTCTTCGTGCGGGGAAGGTGCAGGGGTTGCAACTGACGGCGATCTGTGACCAGCCCGCCGGTTTGCCGGCCAAGGAAGAGGGGGAGCATCAGTTCAGCGACTTCCAGCAGATGATCACCTCCGGCACCATCGATGCGGTGCTGATCGCCACGCCGCACTTTTTCCACACTACCATGGGCATCGCCGCGTTGGAAGCCGGGCTGCACGTCATGGTGGAAAAACCGCTCTCTGTTTCCAAGGCGGACTGCGAGCGGCTCATCGCGGCGCACCAAGGGGGCAAACAAATTTTCGGAGCGATGTTCCAACTCCGCACCGATCCTCTCTACAAACAACTCAAGAGCCTGATTGAAGAGGGCGAGCTCGGGGAAATCCGCCGCATCCTGTGGGACTGCACCGATTGGTTCCGCACCCACACCTACTACGCCAGCGGCGGGTGGCGGGCCAGCTGGAAGGGCGAAGGCGGTGGGGTGTTGCTGAACCAGTGCCCGCACAACCTCGACCTCTACCAGTGGCTCTTCGGCGTGCCGGACCAGGTCACCGGTTTCTGCCAGTTTGGCCGGTATCACGACATCGAGGTGGAGGACGACGTCACCGCCTACTTCCGTTATAAAAACGGCACCCATGCCAGCTTTATCACCAGCACCGGCGAAGCCCCCGGCAAAAACCTGCTTCAGATCACCGGCGAAAACGGCCTGCTTTCCGTCAACGGCCGCAACCTGACTTTCCAGCGCAACCGCCAGCCGATGTCGCAATTCAGTTATGATTCGGGGGGCGGCTTCTCCAAACCGGAGAACTGGACCATCGAAATCCCGGTCCCGGAAGGATCCTCCAGCCACGTTGAAGTCCTGCAGAACTTCTCCAACGCCATCCGCCACGGCACCCCGCTGATTGCCCCCGCCGCCGATGGCATCCGCTCCATCGAATTGGCCAATGCGATCCTGCTCTCCACCTGGAAAAACCGCACCATCGACCTGCCGATGGACAGCGCCGAATACCAAGCTGAGCTGGACCACCGCATCAACACCAGCACCTTCGTCAAAAAGCCGCACACGCCGAAACACGCCGTCACCGACGACTTCGCGAAGAGCTTTAAGTGAGGTGTGTTGCAGGGCCTTGGAAAGACGGGCCACGGATGGCACGGATTAAACGGATAGCACGGATGGATGCAGAAGGCCTGCCGTAGGTTTTGAAGTGTGCATGGCTTGCGGGCGCTGGATTTCACGGCTATGGGCTGCTCCCGCCGTGCCGTGCCCTGTTCCAGCCCGGATTATCTGCTATTCTTCCCCCCCCCGTGCCCCCCACCCCTCTCATCCGTTATCCCGCCGATTTGCCTGTTTCCGGGCAGCGCGACCGTATCGTGGCCGCGCTGCGGGAGCACCAGGTGCTCATCGTGGCGGGCGAAACGGGATCGGGGAAGACCACGCAACTGCCCAAAATGTGCCTCGAAGCCGGGCTGGGGGCACGTGGGCGGATTGGCTGCACCCAGCCGCGGCGGGTGGCGGCGATGAGCATTTCCAAACGCGTCGCCGAGGAGATGAATGTGCCCTGGGGCGGGGTGGTGGGCTGCAAGATGCGGTTCAACGACGACACCGGCCCGGATACGGTGCTGAAGTTCATGACGGACGGGATTCTGCTGGCGGAAATCCAGAGCGATCCCCTGCTGCGCGCCTACTCGGCCATCATCATCGATGAAGCCCACGAGCGGTCGTTGAATGTCGATTTTCTGCTGGGCTATCTGAAGGGCCTGCTGCAGCGGCGGCCGGAACTGAAACTGCTGATCACTTCCGCGACCATCGATACCGCGACCTTTTCGGAGGCCTTTGGGGGTGCCCCGGTGATTGAAGTCAGTGGCCGGACCTATCCGGTGGAGGTCCGGTATTGGCCGATTGAGGAGGGCGGGGAAGGGGATTTCATCGAGGCGGCGGCCCGGGCCACCGAGGATGTGTTTTTGGAATCGAACGAAGGCGATGTCCTCGTCTTCATGCCCACCGAGCGCGATATCCGCGAGACCCGCGACCTGTTGGAAGGGAGTCTCGGCAGCGGGGTGGAGGTGTTGGGCTTGTATGGCCGCATGGCCGGCGAGGAACAGCAGCGGATTTTCTCGCCGGGCCGGAAACGCCGGGTGCTGGTGGCCACCAATATTGCCGAAACTTCCCTGACAATTCCCCGGATCCGTTATGTGGTCGATACCGGTCTGGCGCGCATGAGCCGGTATGCGCCGCGCACGCGGACCAAGCGGCTTCCCATCGAAGCCGTCTCCCAGAGCAGCGCCAATCAACGCGCCGGCCGCGCCGGGCGGTTGAGCGACGGGATCTGTGTCCGTCTGTTCAGTCAGGACGATTATGAAAAACGCCCGCGTTTCACCCAGCCGGAAATCCAGCGGTCGAATCTCGCGGAAGTCATCCTGCGCATGAAGGCGTTCGGCCTCGGGGAGATCGAGACCTTTCCCTTTCTCAATCCTCCCCTGCCGGCCTCGATCCGCTCCGGGTATGAACTGCTGCACGAACTGGGGGCGCTGAGCGATGAACATGAAATGACTCCGCTGGGTCATGAGTTGGCGCGCTTGCCGCTAGATCCTTCTTTGGGCCGGATGTTGATCCAGGCGCGCGAGGAGAAAGTGCTGCCGGAGATTCTGGTGATTGCGGCCGGTCTCAGCATTCCCGACCCGCGCGAACGGCCGGAGGAAGCCAAGGATGCCGCCCGGCAGGCGCAGCAGGCCTTTGCGCACCCCTCCTCGGACTTTCTATCTCTCCTGAAAATCTGGCAGGCAGCCACTGCGGCCAATGCCTGGAAGAGCAGCAATGCCCTGCGGAAGCTGTGCCGGTCCTCCTTCCTGTCATTTGTCAGGATGCGCGAGTGGCGGGATGTCCACAGCCAGCTGGCTGACACCATGGGCGTGCGCGGGGCGGATGGTCATGAACTCAAAATCGCCGATGGGCCGCAGGCGGATGCGGTGCACCGCGCGGTGCTCTCCGCCTTGCTGGGGCATGTGGCGCGGCGGGAGGAACGGAATGTTTACAAGGGAGCCGGGAATCGTCAGGTGCAGGTATTTCCAGGATCGCATGTGTTCGAGCGCAGCAAAAAAATGGCGAAGGGCGCCACGCCGGAAAAGAGCCGGCAGCCGGCCTTTATCATGGCCGCGGAGATCGTGGAGACCTCGCAGTTGTTTGTCAGGACGGTGGCCGGCATCCAGCCGGAGTGGGTGGTGGACGTGGGCGGGCACCTTTGTGAATTCCGCTACAGCGAACCGCTCTGGGATGAAAAAACCGGCCGCGTGCTGGCGCTGGAACGGGTGTTGCTGCATGGGCTGGAGTTGAAACGCAGCCGGGTGGATTACGGGAAGATCAATGCGGAGGCTGCCACGGAGATCTTTATCCGGTATGCCCTGCTGGAGGACAGCGGTGCGGTGACCCATCGCTTCCATGCGGCGAACCGGAAGCTGCGCGACAAGCTGGAAACCGTCTTCGCCCGCGCCCGCAGCCAGCGGACCTTCCTGGTGATGGAGGCGCTGTTCGATTTCTACAAAGCCCGCATTCACGGCGTGTCATCGGTGCATGATTTGAACCGTCTGGTGCAGAGCCGGATCAAGGAGGATCCGGCCTTCCTGATGGCCAGTGAGACTGACCTGAATGGCGGGCGGGCAGAGGACCTGTGCGATCCCCTGCAGTTTCCCGATACCGTGCAGCTGGGGAACAGCGTGCTCCCGATCAGTTATGCCTATCGTCCGGGAGGCGAAGCGGACGGCGTCACGGTGCAGGTGCCGGCCGAAGTCGCCCCACACCTGACAAGTGGTCAGATGCAGTGGATGGTGCCGGGCCTTCGTTTGGAAATCGCAGCTACCCTGATGCGGGCATTGCCCAAGGCCACCCGGAAGCGGCTGATGCCGTTTGAGCATAAGATGAAGGAGATTGCGGAGCAGTTCGATCCTGGAAAAGGCGACTTTTTGATTGGCTTGTCGAAATTCATTTCGAATCGTTATGGCATCCCGGTGATGGCCGCAGACTGGCCGCCGGACAGCCTGCCGGATTACCTGCGCCCCCGCATGGAAGTGATGGACCGGAAGCAGCAGGTGGTGGCCTCCAGCCGCGATCTCGACACGGTGCGCCGCGAAGGCAAGGAGCAGGCCGGCGATTCCGTGGCCTGGGAGGCGGCGGTGCAGAAGTGGGGTCAGGAAGTGGGGGCCTGGTCCTTCGGGGACCTGCCGGAGTCCGTGCTGGTGGAAACGGTCGGCGGGATGCAGGTGCATGGCTGGCCCGGGCTGGCGGTATCCAAGGAAGGCAAAGTATCGATCCGGCTGTGCCGCACCCGTGAGGAAGCGGACCGGGCGTCCCCGGCAGCGGTGCGCCGGCTCGCGGAGCTGGCCCTCACCAAGGACATCGCCTGGCTGCTCAAGGAATTGAAATCGCTGGCGGCCACGCCGGCGGTGAAGTCCCGTCAGGTGATCGGATTCCAGGATGCCCTGTCGCGGGTGGGCACCCAGCTTTCCAGCGACGATTATGCAAAGTCGGATGTGCCGGCCCTGGCCTTGGAACACCTGCTGCGGCACGCCCTGCGGTTGGAGCCGCTGCGGCCCCTGACGGAATCGCGTTTCAAGGACATGGTGGAATCCGCCCGGCGCAGCCTGCCGCAGCTGGCCGGGAAAGTGCGGGAATCCGCCGCGCAGATCAATACCCTGATCCAACAACTTCGGACCACGCCGAAACGGTACCCGTCCCTGGAGGACGATCTCGCAAGGCTGGTGCCGCCGGATTATCTGAAACACACCCCGCACGACCGCCTGCCGCATCTGCCGCGTTATCTGAAAGCCATGCTCCGGCGCGGGGAACGGGCTTACGAAACTCCAGCCAAAGACGTGGAGCGGGCGCGGCTCCTCGTCCCGTTCCGTGATTGGAAAGCACAGGTACCGGAGGCGAACTACGAAGCCTTCCGCTGGATGCTGGAGGAATTCCGCGTCTCCGTGTTTGCCCAGGAGTTGGGAACGGCGCAGCCAGTGAGTGCCAAGCGGCTGGAGGCACTGTTGGAGGAAGGCTGAGCGGACTGGTTTGGGGTTCGCTGCATGGCGGATTTTTTTACACTCCCAGTGGTCGCTGCTCCATGTACAAATACCCCGTGCAGTTTTCTGGAATGAATCAATTCGATTCTTGCCGCAAGCAGGTCGAAGGACTAAAAAGTTGCTGTCATGAAGCTTCCAGCCACGGTCACTTTTCTGGTTCTCATGTATTCAGCTTTTCCTGCGCACGGATTGACCCTGACGGAAGCGCCACTGACGACCACCTATGAAACGCCACCGCCCAGCTTCACGGAAACCATCGGCACGCTGCCCTTGGCTATCGGCGGCGGTTTGCTGACGGGGCTGCTGCTGTTTGGTTTTTGGAAAATCAGGCGTGACCGCCGCTCCGCTGGTCTGATGCTTCTGTTCGTCCTTGCCCAGCCATCGCCGCGTGCCGCCGCCTGCGCCAATATCGAAGCCAGCACTCTCGAAAGCTCCTACACCAAATATCTCGAAACGATTGATTGGTTCTCCAAGCCTGTGGAGCGTGCTTTGGAGGCCCGTCCTGCTGACGACCCTCACATCAGCCCGGATCCGTCCGCTTATCCAACCGAGCCTCCCGCCGGAATCCGCGGGAATGATGCCGCCGTCCGCCTGGTGCTGAAGGGCAATGTGCCGGCCGCGCTCGAAATGCTAATGAAGATCGAAGCCGAACATCCGGGATTGTATGCCACGGCGGCCAATCTAGGCACCTGTTATGAACTTTCCGGTGATGATGAAAAGGCCCTCCATTGGATTGAAGAGGGACTTCAGCGGAATCCATACTCGCACATGCTGGCGGAGTGGCTTCATGTGCGGGTGCTCGAAGCCAAAATTGCCCTGAAATCCGATCCCTCCTGGTTGGATAATAACACCATCACCGGCTTGGACCTGACCCACGGCACCTTTGAGACCTCGCAGGGAATCAAGGACAGTGAAGGGGTGCTCGCCTCCCTGCGCAGTCAATGCACGGTGCGCGCGCTCTTCATCAAACCACAGGATCCTGTCATGGGGCAGCTTCTCTATGAAGCCGCCACCTTCATGCTGGAAAAGCGCGCCAGTGGCATCGAAGCCACCTTGGCATTGGCCGTGAAATATGGACTCCCCAGGCAACGTGCCATGGAGCTGCAAGCCCGGGCCAACGAGGTCCTGAAAAACAGCGCCAGCATAGGCCGGCCTTCAGCCCTGGGCGTCTGGTTGTCCCGATGGAAATACCCGCTCATCTTCATTCAGGCGCTGCTCCTTGGCCTCATCATTCCGATGGCGTATGTTTTGAAAAGGGAATCCGCAGACAATGATTAGCTTGACTGGAAGACCTTCGAAACTGCGATGGTCTCAATGAATAATGGGTTTTCAAAGGTGATGTTGCCACGTGAGGTGGAGGATGCGTTCGATGCCTTGGCGGCTAATCAATGCCAAGCGGCTGGAGGCGCTGCTGCTGGATTGGCACCGCGGCCCCCGCGGAAGCCCGGGGACTAACGCTTGGGGGAGGCAGAGCCAGCCGGAGGGGAACCCTGACGGTTTTTCAGGATGGTGGCCTCCAGTTCCTTGAGTTGATCGGCCTGGCGTTGGCGTTGTTGGAGTTCGCGGTCGAGGCGGGCATTTTCCCGGGCCAGGATTTGCGGGGCTTTGGCCGCCAGTTCCGGGGGCAGAATGGTTTCCGGCAGGGCCGCTTTCACCTTGGGATACAGCTGCACGAGGAGGGTCATGCCGGTGGCGGTGCGGTCGCTGGTCGGGTCCGCGCCGGAGTCATACATTTCCATCAGGAGCGGCCAGGCTTCGATTTCGTGACCGGGCGAGCGGGCGAGATTGTAAATGTAGTTGCGGCGGAGGAATCGGAGGGACGGGCGCAGCTCCCAGGCCTTGTGGTACCATTGGGATGCTTCGAAATGGTTGGCATCCCGGTTTTTGTCGAAATCGGCCATGAGCATGGCTAGGGAGCGGGGCAGCCGGTAGTCGTTGGGCAGGTGTTCCATGCCCTCCTTGAGCACCTTGATGGCGTGGTCCACGAGGTTTTGGCGGATCCAGGGCTGGAGGCCGGGTCGGGTCATGTCCTCGTAGAGATAATAATCGAAGGCATTGTGCGAGCTCATCCAGGCGCGGAAATCCCAGTAGTGGTATTCGCGGGGCTGGAGGCGGGTGCAGAGGGTGTAGGCGGCATCGACCTTGGCCCAGTTCTGTTCCTGCCAGGCATCCAGGTTTTCCACTTCCACGATGCTGGCCACGAGGGAGCGGAACCCGCCGATCACGGCAATAAAGAAGCTCTGGCCGAGCTCATCGCGCAGGGAAAGATTGATCTTTTCCTCCGCGAGCCGGTGGGTCTGCAGTTCTTTGGAAAAAGCGTGTTCCAAGGGGAGGCGGGCAATGCCTCCCACCAGGAGAATCAGCGCGGCAATGAGCCATTTCCGGGGACGGACCGTATTCATGGTTACAGTTCCTTGTCGGAGAAGATCACGTAGGCGGCCATCAGGTGGATCACCAGATAGACGACCGTCAGGCCGGCCATCTTGGCCATCACGAGGGCAGGGACCGCGGAGCCGGTCACGACGGCATCTACAATATCGAATCCTTTGAAGTCAGGAAACAGCAGGGAGATGCCCCCGGCAATCAGGCGGGGCACCGGGGAGGCATCATCTCCCAGCAGAACATCGCGGGCGATGGACTGGGCCTGACCGATCACCATGATGGCGAGGGAGGTCATGATGGTGAAGATGGTGGAACTGGCGAAGGTGGACACCAGCAGGGTGACGCCGGTGAGAACGATCGCTTTGAGGAAAATGGCGATCACCCCATTTTGGAGATTCCAGGTGAGGCCCTGGCCGGTGACCGCATCGGAAACCGCGGCGATATTGGCTTCCAGCAATTCGCGGGAGGCGAACTGGCGGTTTTGCAGGATGCTGATCTGTTCGGCGATGATGGATTTTTCCTTGAGATAGAGCACCGCGCTGAAGAGGACATCCATGAGGATGAGCGAGATGAAGATGAGGAAGGCCACGCCGAGCAGTTTGCCGAGCAGATATTCCAGCCGGGGCACGGGTTTGCAGAGGATGGTGTAGAGGGTGCGGTCCTCGATATCGCGCGGGATGAGCAGGGCGGTGCCGGCGATGGCGAAGAGCATGCTGAAGAGGGACATGCTGGCGAGGGAGACGTCCTTGAGCAGCTTGAGCTGGCCATCCGTCTGCAGGTCCGCGAAGGCAAAACTGGCCGCGATGACAGCGACGGCGAAGAGGGCCATGAAGTAGAAGACCTTCATGCGCACCAGTTGGGTGAAGGTGCCGCCAGCGAGCGTGAGCACCCTGGGCAGGGAGAACCGCCGGTGCCGGGGGTAAGGGCCGGGGGGGGAGATGTCAGGGGATGCCGTCGCCATAAGCTGTTATTTCACGTATTCGCGGGCATCTGCCGCCGAGCCGCCCGTGACGTCCAGGAAGAGGCGTTCGAGGGTGGTGCGGGGATTGCCGAGATGCAGGAGCTCGGTGGTGTGCTGGCCGGCAATCAGGGCCCGGACGGCGGCGAGGACTTCCGGGGTGGCATTCCGGAGGAGGATTTCCGTCTGGTCCTCGATGCTCATGAGGTCGGAGAGGAGGCCTTCGCGGACGAGTTTTCCTTTATAAATGATGCCGACCCGGTCACAGACTTCCTGGACCTGTTCGAGCAGGTGGGAGGAGAGGATGACGGTGATGCCCTGGGTCCGGAGGGTCAGGATGAGATCGCGGATTTTCCGGGAACCGCCCGGGTCCACCCCGGCGGTGGGTTCGTCCAGCACGACCAGCCGGGGCCGGTGGATGATGGCCTGGGCCAGTCCGATGCGTTGGAGCATGCCTTTGGAATAACTGGAGAGCCGGCGGTCCGCGGCGTGTTCGAGTTCCACAAGGGCGAGCAGTTCGGCGGTGCGCTCTTTGAGGGGCGCTCCGCGGATCCCGCACAGCTTACCGTAGAAGGCGAGGGTTTCCCGGCCGGTGAGGTGGCGGTAAAAGTAGGGATTCTCCGGCAGGAACCCCACTTCTTCCCGGCTGTCGACCCGGGCGGAATCGCGCCCGAAGATGGCACATTTTCCCTTGGTGGCGCGCAGCAGGCCGAGCAGCACCTTCATGGTAGTGCTTTTGCCGGAGCCGTTGGGACCGATCAGCCCGTAGATCTGCCCGGGCGCAATGTCGAAGGAGATGTCATCGACGGCCGTCACCGACTCCCGGCGCAGGGTGGGGAGCCGGAAGACGCGCGTGAGGTTTTGGATGGAAACGGCGGGAACGGTGGACATTGTCAGGAAGGAAGCGGGAGGGGGGAGGCTATCGATTGTGCGGGCAAGGGCAAGCCCGTTCGGAAACCGGCGTATTTTTTATGTTCAGCGTGGCCGGACCTTAGCTTAGTCTGCATTGACAAGTGTGAGGCCCGGCGGCCACACTGCGCAAGATTCCTCCCCCCCTTTTTTATTGCCATGCCTGCTGCTGCTCCCGTCGTTTTGATCGCCTGCGATAAATTCAAAGGCACGCTCACTGCGGCCGAAGCCTGTGCGGCGGTGGCCGGGGGCGTCCTGGAAATCTGGCCGCAGGCGCAGTGCCTGTTGCGCCCCATGGCCGACGGGGGGGAAGGCACCTCCCTGGTGATCTGCGAGGCCTTGGGAGGGGAGTGGCATACGGCCGAAGTGTCGGGGCCGCGCGGGGAGCCGGTGCAGGCCGGTTTTGCGATGCTGCCGTCCACGCGGACGGCGGTGATTGAAATGAGCGAAGCCTCGGGGCTCAAGCTGGTGCCGCCCGCGCACCGGAATCCCTGGCGGTTCAATACGGCGGGCACGGGGCAGTTGATGCGGAAGGCAATCAGTCTGGGCGCGGAACGCCTCGTGGTGGCGATCGGCGGCAGTGCCACCAATGATG
The DNA here is from genome assembly GCA_942492905.1 of uncultured Verrucomicrobiota bacterium. Classification (GTDB taxonomy): domain Bacteria; phylum Verrucomicrobiota; class Verrucomicrobiia; order Verrucomicrobiales; family V1-33; genus CAIZWU01. Next base: position 4,292,955 of record OW818657.1, on the reverse strand, counting down.
GCGGCAGCGGCATGGCCTGGGCGCTGGGATATCAGTTCCTCAATGAGGCGGGTGAACCCCTCGTGCCGTGTCCGGCGAATCTTTCCGAAATCGCCCGCATCCTGCCGCCGGCCAATCACGGGTTGCCGGCGGTGGTGGCCGCGTGTGACGTGACCAATCCGCTGCTGGGTCCGGAAGGGGCCACCGCGGTTTATGGCCCGCAGAAGGGCGTGACGCTGGAGCGTATTCCCCAATATGAGGCGGGCTTGGCGCATCTGGCGGATCTGGTGCACCGGGAAATGGGGATCGACCGGCGTTTGGAGCCCGGGGCAGGGGCGGCTGGCGGATTGGGTTTTGGCTTGATGAGTTTTTGTGCGGCTTCCACCCAGCCGGGTTTTGATCTCGTCGCCGAGGTCACTGGATTGGAAGCGGCGGTGCGCAGTGCGGACTTGGTCATTACGGGGGAAGGCTGTCTGGATGCGCAGACCATGCATGGCAAAGGGCCGGCCCGGGTGGCGGAGATGGCGCGGCGTCTGGGCAAACCCGTGGTCGCCATCGGCGGCATGGTGGACCCGGCCGCGGAGCATGCCTTGAAGACCCGGTTCCATGCCCTGATCCGGGCCTGCACTCCGGAAACACTTTCCTACGCCCTCGCGAATCCTGCCAAGGCGGTGGCTTCCGCCATTTCCGGCAGCCGCCCGGTTTTTGAGTCCATCATGTCATGAGGTCCGGGGTCCGCCGGGCCTTGCGGCCCGGTAATTTTTTCAGAGCGCGGACCGGAGGAGGATCGTAGTCACCGGCGATGTCGAAAAACTATGCCCGGGTCATTCATTGGTTCCGCCGCGATCTGCGGCTGACGGACAATACCGCGTTGCACGCCGCGTCGCAGACAGCGGGGGAAGTGGTGCCGGTTTATGTGCTGAGTGCATGGAAGGGGCAGCACGCATGGACCGGCCCGGCCCGGCAGGAATTTTTGGCCGGTTGTCTGGAGTCCTTGGAAAAAAATATCGCCGCCGCCGGAGGGCGGCTGATTTTCCGGCAGGGCGGAGCGGTGGAGGAATTGGAGCGGCTGATCCGTGAAACCGGGGCGGAAGCGGTTTATTATAACAAAGATCCGGATCCCTTCGGACAAAAAGTGGAAGCCGCCCTTGAGGCGCGCGGCCGCGCCCTTGGGGTGGAGGTACGGGGATTCAAGGACGTGGTGATGCATGAGCGGGATGAAGTGCTGACCGGCGCCGCCAAACCCTACCGGGTCTTTACGCCTTACCGGCGGAACTGGGAATCGTTGCCGAAACCGATGGTGCTTCCGGCGGTGACGCGCTTCGTTTCCACCGTGGGCCATCTGCCGTCCGGGACCTGTCCAAACTCCGCCACCTGGGGACTGCCAGCCTCCGGATGTGTCCTGCCGGAGGCCGGCGAACGCGCCGCCCGCCAGCGCATGAAACGGGCTCTCACGCACGTGATTCCCCATTATGCCGAAACCCGGAATACGCCGCTGGGGCCGACCACCTCAAGGCTCTCGCCTGACCTGCGGATGGGCACCCTCTCGGTGAGGGAACTTTATCATCGGGTGGTGGCCCTGATGGCGGAAACTGGCGATGCCGCCATCCGGAAGAGCTGCCAGACTTATATCAGCGAGTTGGCGTGGCGTGAGTTTTACATGCAGCTGCTGTGGCACTTTCCGGAGGTGCTGGAGCAGGAATTCGATGCCCAGTGGCGCGGGTTGCCTTGGAACTACGATGACGAGGCCCTGCAGCGTTGGAAGGATGGGCTCACCGGTTTCCCCATCGTGGATGCCGGGATGCGCGAGCTGCGGGAAACCGGACAGATGCACAACCGGGTGCGCATGATCACCGCGATGTTTCTCACCAAGGATCTGCGGATCGACTGGCGGCTGGGGGAGCAGTATTTTATGCAATCCCTGATCGATGGCGAGATCGCCAGCAACAACGGGGGGTGGCAATGGAGTGCCGGGACGGGAGCCGATGCCGCCCCCTATTTCCGCATCCAAAACCCGTGGTCGCAGACCAAATCCTACGATCCCAAGGGGGACTACATCCGCCGCTGGGTGCCGGAATTGAAAAACGTCCCGACGGCGATGCTGCTGGAACCACCCGCCCCCGGCTCCCTGTTCAAAACCAACCGGGAATATCCGGAACCCATGGTGAATCATGCCGAGGAAAGGGAGAAGACCCTCGCGTTCTTCAAGCGGCACCGGGCGGACCGGTAGGGGCAAAAATGGCTTGGCTCCGGGCGGGGACGTTTTGTGTTAAATCTGAGGGTTTTTATTGAAAAAAATGGAATGGGCTGTAATTTCCATAAAAGGAGAGAGCCATGCAATTTAAATATTTCCTTTACTGGACGGCGGTGGGATGTGCGGGATGCCAAGTTCTGCTGGCTCTTTATGCCCGGTTTTACGGGGAAATTGCGGAGCAGATTCAAGGGGCCTCGCTGGCCCCGGCAGAGTCGGAATTGGCGGTCGTGAAAGCCTTGAATTATGCGATGCCCGTGGGAATCGGCTGCCTGCTTTTCCTGCTTTATACTTGGAAAATCAACAAAGTCGGCGGGTTCGCCCTCGTGTTTGCCTTGGGTTTGCAGGCGGCGGCGATGGATCTCAGCCTCCGGGCGGCCCGGCACGTTTTTGGGGAACAGACCACGCTGGCTTCCATTGCCTGGTGGGCTCCCAAGGAAAAAAATAAAGGCTGAACCAACCGGTGCCCAAGAAGGCAAGGCTCATTCCACTTCATCCCCGGCCACGGTGAGCTTCACCATGGGAGGGACCGGCATTTCCTCTTCTCCCTCCGGCTGGGGCGGATGAATCAGCTCGTCGAGCCGCGCTTTCAGGGCGATGAATTCCGGGGCGGTGATTTGCTTCGGGCTGCGTGGCCGGGGCACCGGATTTTCGATGAATTCCACCAGTCCTCCGGGATTGACGCCGAGGACGAGGACGCGGTCGGAGAGCAGGATGGCTTCATCGAGATCGTGGGTAATGAAGAGGATCGTGATATCGACTTTTTTCCAGATCTCGATCAGATGGGCCTGCATTTTGGCGCGGGTCTGCGAGTCGAGCGCCCCGAACGGTTCGTCCATGATGAGAACCCGCGGTTCGTTGGCGAGAGCCCGGGCAATGGCGACCCGCTGTTTCATCCCGCCGGAGAGTTCGTGCGGGTAGGATTCCTCGAATTTTTCAAGGCCGACCATGGCAATCCATTGGCGCGCCAGACCCTCGGCTTCTATATCGCTACGCCCTTTCATTTGCAGGCCGAACATCACGTTTCGTTTTACCGAGAGCCAGGGAAACAGGGTGTAACCTTGGAAGACCATGCCGCGGTCCGGTCCCGGGCCGGTCACTGGCTTGCCGCTGAGCAGGATGGCCCCGCCGCTGGATTCGTCCAGCCCGGCCGCGATGCGGATAAAAGTGCTTTTCCCGCAGCCGCTGGGACCAATGATCGTGATGAATTCGCGTCGGTGGACGTTGAAACTGAGATGATCGAACACCACCCGTTCCGTGCCGTTGGTGACAAAGGATTTTTTCAGATCCTGCACGCTCAGGATAACCTCCCGTTGGCGGATGCGGGCGAAGCGGGCGGCGGTTTCCGGGGACTGGAGGGTGTAATCGGCAACGTCGGCAGGCATGGAGTGAAGCGTGGTCTCAGGTTTCCTCCCGCAGAATTTCCAAGGGGGGATGGTCCATAATACTGCGATTTGCGAGCCAACCGGTGAACAAAGTAATGGCAGTCACCGCCAAAGTGGCCAGCCCCAGCGTCAGCGGCTCGAATACCGGAGCGGTCTGGAAGACCCAACGGGCGAGGGCGGCATTGGCGATCACCGCCAACCCGCAGCCCACGGCGGCGCCGAGGAGGCCGAGAATTCCGTATTCCACCAGCTGAATCCAGACCAGCTGCCGGCGGCTGGCTCCGAGGGTCCGGAGGAGCACGGTTTCGCGCAGGCGTTGAAACCGCCCGCCCAGGACAGCTCCGGCCAGCACGATCACGCCCGTGAAGACCGTAAAGAGCGCCATCAATTGCACCACCAGTTGGACGCGGGAAAAGATCTGGTCCAAGGTCTCCAGCACCAGCCCGAGATCGATGGCGGAGACGTTGGGCAGGGCCGTCACCACCGCTTGCTGGATCCTGGCGGAATCGGCGGCATTGCCCGCCCGGGTGGCCGCGATGTAGAAGTTGGGCGCCCCCTCCAGAATGCCTTCCGGGAATAAAAAGAAGAAGTTAGGCTCCATGCGCCGCCACTCCACCTCGCGCAGACTGGTCACCTGCGCCTTGAGCGGCACGCCTTGGACATCAAATTCCAACAAATCGCCCAGGGAGAGTTGCATCTCCTTCGCGAGGCCCTGTTCCAGGGACACCGGGATGGGCTCGGTTCCCGCTTCCACCTTGCCGGTGAAGGTGCCGGCCGTCACTTTTTCGGTCGTGGTCAGGGTGCTGCGGAAAGTGGACCGGTATTCCCGGCGCAGCGTCCAGGCGGGCAGGTTCAGACTTTTGTCTTTGGCCACCTCGGCAATGGGACGGCCCTTGTAATGGCTGAGCTTCATGGTCACGATCGGGGCCTTCGCGAGGAGCGGGGCGGCTTCCGAATTCAACGCTTTTTCGAGCTCGGTGATTTGGTCGTTCTGGATGTCGAAGAACAGCAGGTTGGGGCGTTCCCCCGAGCCAGTGCCGGAGATTTGCGCGAGCAGGGTGGCCCGGGTCAGGGCCATGGTGACAATCAAAAACGTGCCCAGCCCGAGCGAGAGCAGCAGCAGCACGGTGCGGTTTTGCGGACGGTGCAGATTGGCTACGCCCTGGCGCCAGACATAGGGAGCGCGGGAGGGGAAGAACTTCCGCGCCGCCCAGGCGGTCAGCCTGGCAAGGGCGGTCAGCACCGCAAAAGCCAGCAGCAGGGCCACCGTAAAACCCACGCCCACCTGCCATCGCGGCGTTTGCTGGATCGCGAAGGCCGTGACGGCCCCCGCAATGGCCAGCCACAACAGCCATCGCAGCGGGTCCGGCCGACCGGTCCCTTCTCCCAAGCTGGAACGCAGGGCAGTCAGCGGGGTGACCCGCCTCACTGCCAGCAGCGGGATCAGGGTGAATAACACACAGATCACCACGCCGGCGAAGAAACCCTGGCCCACTTGCAGCCAGGAAACTGCAAAATCCACGTCAAAAGGCAACCAGCGTTTGGCCACCCAGGGCAAGGCTTGCTGCAAGGCCACGCCCAGGGTGGTGCCCACCGTCGCCCCGGCGATCCCGATGCCGAGGCCCTGCACCAGATAGACCGCAAATCCCTGCCAGGCCGAGGCCCCCAGGCAGCGCAGCACGGCGACAGTGGTGAGTTTCTGCCTGACATACACATGCATGGCACTGGCCACCCCGATGGCGCCCAGAAACAAGGCGATGAATCCCACCAGACTCAAAAAGGCATCCACACTTTCCACCGCCCGGCCCAAACCCCTTTTCCGTTCGGCCACGGTGTCGGTGTTCAGGTTCAATTCACGGAAACGGGTTTTCAGGTCCCGCACCTGACGTTCCACATCAAAGCCTTCCGGAAATTGAAAAAACGCCCGGTGCCGCACCAGGCTGCCAGCCCCCAGCAGGCCGGCCGTTTCCAGTTGGTTCATCGGCAGAATCACCCGCGGTGACATCGCGGTCAGACCGGTGGAGTCGCCCGGGATTTTTTTCAAACCGCCCGCCACCGCGAAGGTGCCGGTGCCCAGTTTGACGGGATCTCCCGGTTTCAATCCAAACTGGCTGAGCAGCGTTTCCTCCAGCACCACCACCGGTTCCCCGGCGGCCACACGTCCGGCCGCTTCCGGGGGATCAGTCAGGAAGCTGCCGTAGAAAGGGTAGGCGCCCTCCATTCCCCGCAGGGTCACCAGCCGTGTCTGGCCCTCCGCCGACGGAAAGACCACCATGCTGGGAAAACTGACTTCCCGGGCCTGTTTGCCGCCGAGGGCATCGAGAAACGTCTGCGCCTCGGGCGTGAGTTTGCTGCGGGAGGACACTTCCAAGTCCGCCCCCAGCAGGCCCCGCGCTTCCTTGTCGATGGCGGTGCGCAGGTTTTCCCCCACGGAACCGATCGCCACCAGCGCGGCGACGCCCAGCACAATAGAAAGGGAAAACAGAAGGAGTTTTCGGCGGGAAGCCCGGCTGTCGCGCCACGCCATTTTCAGGATAAACCGCAGGCTGCCGGAGGGGGAGGGAAGGGGCGGGCGGGCACTCATGCGGACGGAGCAGCTTCGGGCACGACCATGCCGTTTTTGAGCCGGAGGGTCCGGCCACAACGCGCCGCCAGTTCGGCATCGTGCGTCACCAGCACCAGGGTGGTGCCTTTTTCGCGGTTCAATCCGAAGATCAGATCCACAATCCGGTGGGCGGTGTCGCCGTCAAGATTGCCCGTGGGTTCATCACAGAAGAGGATTTTGGGCTGATTGATAAACGCCCGGGCGAGGGCCACCCGCTGCTGTTCCCCGCCGGAAAGTTGGATCGGGTAATGGTCGCTGCGTTCTCCCAATCCCACCCGGTCGAGCAGGGCAAGGGCTTCCGCTTCCCGGGCGGGCCCGTTTTCCCCGCGCAGTTCCAGCGGGACCATCACATTCTCCAGGGCGGTCAGGGTGGGGATCAGTTGGAAATTCTGGAAGACAAATCCGACGTGCGCATTCCGCACCGCCGCCCGCTGGTCCTCGGTCAGCCCGCCGATGGAGGTGCCCGCGATGGAAACGGTGCCGCTGCTGGGCCGGTCGAGGCCGGCACAGAGTCCCAGCAGGGTCGTTTTGCCACTGCCGCTGGGCCCCACAATGGCGAGGCTGTCTCCGGCGGAGAGGGAAAAATCCACAGCTTTCAGCACGGTGAGCGCTTCCCGGTGGGCGGACGGATAGGATTTGGTGAGTCCCTCGACTTGGAGCATCGTCTGATCTATCATGGTTCGTTCTTCAGCAAACAACGTCCGCCGCCAAATGCCAGCCATGTCTAAGTTTACTTCACGCCGATCCTTTCTCCGGCAATCCACGATTTTTGTGCTCGCCGCCGGGGCGCTCCCGGCTGCCGAAGCCGTAGCCACCCCGGCCCACCGGACCATTCTGTTCTTTGGCGACAGCCTCACCGCGGGGTATGGCCTGGATGAACCCGCCGCCGAATCCTATCCGGCCCGGATCGGCGAAAAACTCAAGGCATCTGCGCCTGCCTGGAAAATCGTGAATGCCGGCTTGAGCGGCGAAACCACGTCCGGGGGTCTCCGGCGGATCGACTGGGTGCTGCGCCAGCCCGTGGATATTTTTGTGCTCGCCCTCGGCGGGAACGACGGTCTGCGCGGTATCGGGGCTCCGGTCACGAAACAGAATCTGGAAGCCATCATCCGGAAGGTGAGGGCCAAAAGTCCCAAGGCTTCCATCATTCTGGCCGGCATGAAAATGCCGAACAGCATGGGTCCCTATGCGGCCGATTTTGAAGCCGTCTTCGCCAGCCTGGCGGCCGCGGATAAAACCCTGATTCCGCTCCCTTTCCTGCTGGAAGGGGTGGGCGGGATGCCGGCGATGAATCAACCCGATGCCATCCACCCCAATGCCGAGGGACACCGCAAAGTGGCCGATCACGTCTGGAAAACCCTCGAACCGCTCGTGGGGATGCCGGGTTAGGATTCCCGGGGGCGTCGGCCGGCTTCAGGCCGGAATCGGCCTGGGTTTGGTGAACAGGCGGGTGATCCATGAAACCTTGCCCTGACCGGACTTCCGCTTCCACGGGAAGATTGTTTTGCCCAGCCAGGCGAGGAACAGATCGGAGGTGAACCCGATGATGCCGATCATCGCAATGGCAGCATAGACGTTGTCGAAATTCCGGTAACGGGCCTGCTGGTTGATGAAAAAGGTGATCCCGGACATGGTGCCGATGACCTCGGCGACGATCAGATAGGTCCAGGCCCAGCCGAGCAGAATCCGCATGTCGTTGTAAATCTCCGGCAGGGCCGCGGGAATGATGACGCGGCGCAGGATCTTGCCCTGGCTGGCCCCGAGGGTTTGCGCTGCCTCCACCAGGGAGGGATCGACTTTCCTGACAGTATTGGAAATCACCAAGACCTGCTGGAAGAAGGTGCCGATCACGATGATGGCGATCTTGGGGGCGTCGTTGATGCCCAGAATGGCGACGCAGAGGGCGCCGAAAGCCGGAGCCGGCAGGTAGCGGAAAAATTCGATGAAGGGCTCAAACAGGCTGGAGAAAAACCGGAAGGCGCCGCCCAGAATACCCAGGGGCAGGCCCACCAGCGAGGAAATCACAAACCCCCAGAAAATGGTCTGGATGGACTTCCACAAGCTCTCGTGCAGCCACGGCTCATTGGGCAGCCGCGGCGGCGTGGTGAATCCAGTGTAAAAAGCGCGGGCGACTTCGTGCGGGGCCGGCAGGTAAACCGGATTGACCCGGTGCCCCTGGCCGGGCGTCAGGTTTTCTGTCAGGGCCTGGGCGTTGGCTTCCTCGAAGTCCTTCACCGGCAGTTCCATGCCCTCGGAAAATGATTCCACCTCCCCGGCATCGGTGATGTGCACCTGAGGATGCCATAACCACGGCACGTAGGACACCGCTGACCAGAGCAGCAACGGCAACAAAAATGACAGGATTGTGAGCACCATCCGCTTCCGGGGCGGCAACTCGTGCTTCAATCCAAGGGTATCTTTCCGCATAAAAAAGCCGGGACCGCGTGGTCCCGGCTTAACTCTAAAGCAAGCCCCATGCCATCCGGCCGGGGCGGTTCGGCAGCGGCGGATCAGGGCGCCGGCTTCCACCACTGATCAAGGCGCTGGAGCAGGGCATCGCGGCGGGCGGATTCGCTGGTGGCCAGATTGGTCTGTTCCATGGGATCGGCCGCGAGATTGTACAATTCAGGAACGGCCCCTGGCACCCGGCTGGTGGGCTGGATCAGTTTCCAGTCGCCCTGACGGCACCAGCGCCATTTGAGGCTTTTGGCCGGCGCATCGAAGTCCACCATGTCGTGATCATAACACTCGCCAAAAATGGTGTCGCGCGCCGCCACCGCCGCAGGATCCAGCAGGTCGATGCCCGGGCACCCCTCCGGCACCGCAAGGCCGCAGGCCTTCAGCAGGGTGGGCATGAGGTCGATGGTATGCGCCAGGCCTCCGGGCAGGGACGGTGCGGTCTTTCCCGGCCAGCGGAACATGATCGGAGAGCGCAGGCCGCCGTCGTAAGGCGATTGTTTGGAGCGCGGGGCGAACTTTGGATTGTCAGGATTCTGAATCCAGCCGTTGTCCGACACGTAGACCACGATGGTGTTTTCGGCCAGCTTTTCCTGGTCGAGGAAGCCCATCAACTCCCCGCAGGTCTGGTCAAACCATTCCACCATCGCCAGATACCGGGCGACATGGATGCTCGGAACTTTGTCGCGGTATTTGGCCAGAATCGCTTCAGGCGGGGTGTGCGGATCGTGCGGCAGCAGGGGCGCATACCAGACCAGAAACGGTTTTTCGTCCTTGGTGCTGCGGCGGATGAAGTCGTAGATCGGCTCCATGCCCTTGCGGCCGATGTTCAGGCCGGCATCGCCATGACGGCCCCCATGGGCGGGATCGCCAGCGGTCATGCCTTCGGTGAAGCCGCCGTCGGCATAGCCGCCCAGCCACCATTTCCCGGTCTGCTGGCTGCGGTAGCCCAGCTGTTCGCCCAGCAGGCGGGGCAGGGTAGGGGTCGCGCGGATCAGCGATTTCATGCGCTCCCGTCCGGCGGCGAAGGCAGGGTTTTTCAACTTGGGCTGTCCCTCCCGGCCAGCCTGGTCCACCGCGGGATCATTTCCGGTGATGCGGTGCTGATGCGGGTATTTACCGGTGATGACCGTGGCGAGGCTGGGGCAGCACAGGCTGGAGGGCACGTAGCCTTTTTTGAAACAGAGGCTTTGCGACGCCAGTTTGTCGAGGTGCGGGGTGGCGACCAGCGGGTGGCCCATGAATCCGTAATCGGTCCACGCGTGGTCATCCGAAATGATCATCACAATATTCGGCGGGGCGGCGGCGGCAGCCGGGAGCAGCGTGAGGCAAAAGGCAAGCAGGAGACGCAACATGGTCTCATGATGGTAGGGCCAGGGCGGTCAGGGCAAGACATTCCCGTTCCCGTGTGCGCGTAGCGGTCGGTCGCGGCCCCGGTCATTTGGAAAAGTATGTAAAATCGCCGCCCCCCGGGCTGCATCCGGACTGGCGCAAGGACCGCATCCAGGCCTATCATCGGCCCATTATGGCAAAAATTTTCAATACTGGCATTATCGGATACGGCTGGGCCGCCACCGCCCACATCCCCGCGCTTCAGGCCACTGGCCAGTGCAAGGTCACCTCCATTCTCAGTTCCCGGAAGCTCGACGACGCCGAACTTTCCGCGAAATACGGCAATCCCATCCGCAGCTTCACGGATGCGGCAGAGTTCTTCGCCCAGCAGGATCTCGAAGTGGTGGACATCACCGGTTTCCCCCAGGACCACACCCGTTATGCAGTGCAGGCCGCCCAGGCCGGCAAACATTTCATTCTGGAAAAACCGATCGCGCTCACCTGGGAGGAATGCCGTCAGGTGGAAGCCGCCGTGCAGGCGGCCGGGGTAAAGACCTGTGTGTGTTTTGAAGTCCGCTACAGCGGGCAATTCGTCACCACCAAGAGCCTGATTGATGGCGGCATGCTGGGCCGGGTCCATTATGCGGAGGTCGATTATTATCACGGCGTGGGCCCGTGGTATGGCCAATACCGCTGGAACATCAAAAAGGACGGCGGCGGCAGCAGCCTGCTTTCCGCCGGCTGCCATGCCATGGATGCCCTCCTGCTATGCATGGAAGGGGAAGTGGAATCCGTCACCAGCCTCAATGCCCAGAGCAGCCATCCTTATTTCAGCGTTTACGAATACCCCACCACCACCACCAGCCTGATCAAGTTCAAGGACGGCCGGGTCGGGAAATGCGCCAGCGTCATCGACTGCTTCCAGCCCTACTACTTCCACACCCACCTCGTGGGCAGCGAAGGCAGCCTCCTCGACGGCAAGTTCCACACCAACAAAATCGCCTCTCTGAATAAAGCGAAATGGAGTGAACTGAGCATCCATCCGATCGACTCCGGTGATGTGGCGGATCATCCCTACCAAACCCAATTCGAGGCCTTTTTCAAAGCCCTCGAAGCCGGCGAGGACATGGCCCTTACCAGCCTGAAGGACGCCATGCGCAGCCACCAGGTCATCTTCGCGGCCGACCGCTCCGCCGCGCTCGGCGGCGTGCCGGTGCCGCTGTCCGAGATTCCCTGAGTGGTTTGGATTCCCGGCTTCCGGGAGTGCCTGAATTAAAAAGGGTCGGAATGGGCCCGGGACCATCATGCCGTCGGACCAGCAGGGCTGACAGCGATTCGGTGAAGACTTTTTTCGTAGGAGTGGGAAAAAGTTGCCAAAATGAGAATCGAAATGTAGAATCACCATACCTCAATCCAAATTCAATGAAAACTCTGCTCCGATCCAGTTTGGCCGCGCTTGCGGGACTTTTGATGATTTCTCCCGCGTTGGCGAACAACGGCGTGGTGCGCTGCCAGGTGCGCGACGTGAATGGCCGCCCACGCACCGTTTATGTGCGGGCGTCCGACAATCGCATCCTCTATCCCCGGGTCGTCCAGCAAATCGCCCGGCCCGGTGGCAAGATGGAATACCGTCCGGCGATCTCGTCGGCTTACCGGCCTGATTCCGGCTACGGAGTGTTCCGTCCGGGCTACGGCCAGGGAGCTTACGGGCTGCCGGGCCGCCGGTTCTATCCGGTCAGCAATGGTTATCCCAACTACTACCGGCCCACCGGCAACTACGGGGTGGACTCGATCCTTTATAACGGAAACCGCGGTTACTTCGGGATTCCCGGTTATGGATTGCCCGGGGGCGCCTTCCCCCGTCCGGTGGTGCCGCCCCAGTCCAGCGTGATTCAAATCCCTCGCTTCTCGGGCAGCCAGAAAGGAAAATGACCTGACCCTCTGCAAAATGGCGGTGGTGCCCCGGCACTGCCGCCATTTTTGTGTCCCCGATGTCTGCGCTGTTTGCCCAACTGCCGCCGGTCTGCGGTCCGGTCCGGATTCTTTCCGACCTGCACCTGGGGCACGATATGTCGACGGTGCGCTCGGTGGCATCGTTGCGGCCCCTGATCGCCGGGGCCGCACGGGTGATCTTCAATGGCGATACCCTGCAGGAACGGGCCGAACCGTTTGAGGAACGTTCGCGGGCGATGGTCGCCGAGCTTCAGGAAATGTGCCGGGAGGAAGGGGCGGAAGCGGTGTTTCTCCGGGGCAATCACGATCCCACCGCCTGGCCCCTCGAGTTGGTGGATCTGCTGGAAGGGCAGGTGACGGTGACCCACGGCGACGTGTGGCTGCGCCTGATATCGCCCTGGAGCAGGGAAATCCAACAATATGGTCCCATCATGGAGGCGATTCACACTGAATACGACGGGGAGGCCCGCCGGGATCTGGCGGTGCGGTTTGAAATCCTGCGGCGGTGCCGTCTGGCCCTGCCGCCTTCCGAAACCCGGCAGCGCGGGCACTCCCTCGCCGCCCGGACCGGTCTGTTTTTCCGGGAAATCTGGCCGCCCCGCCGCCCATGGGAGGTCTTGAAGGTCTATGCCCAGCTCCCGGCCCTCGCCATGGAGTTTGTCAGGGAATTCCGGCCCCGCAGCCGGGTCCTGCTGTTTGGCCACACCCACCGGGCGAAGGTCTGGCGCCGGGGTGGCTGTCTTCTCGTCAATACCGGCGCCTTTGTCACCTTCGCCCAGCCCGCGATGGTGGAAATCGACCAAGGCATCCTGACCGCATGGCACCTGGCGGAACAGGCGGGCACCTGGCAAAAACAACGGGTGATGGCGAGGCAGAAATTGCCCTGAGGTCCGCAAGCTTTCGCTGGACCGGAGGCGCATTGGCGTTCGTAATGGAAAGGACGGTGTCCTGCCGCCGTAACCGATGCCATCTTCTGCCATGTCTGCCCTCCCCGAACTCCCCATCCTCCGCCAAGGCACCCCTTACACCAGCTTGGATGTTTCCGAAATCAATGATGTGGCGACCGGCCAACCCGTCATCCGGGTCAGTCAGGCCAACAGCGGACTTGTGACCCGCGAGTTCATGCACACCGCTGCCGCCCGCAAGGCACTCACCGCCATTCCCACGCTCGAGCGGGTGGAAATGATCAAACGGGCCGGGGAGATCTTTTTGAAGGACACCCTTCCGATCGGGATCGCCGGGCAAACCCAGACACCGGAAGATTACGTCCGGCAGCTCTCCTCCACCAGCGGGCTGCCCCATAGCCTGATCCGGATGAACATGACCCGGCTCGCCGCCGTGTTCGGGCAAATCGACATCATCCTCCGCGGCCTGACCCGTGGGCTCGACCTCACCGTGCTCGACCGCGGTTACGGCCAGCAGGGCGGGGCCCCCGTCAGCTTCGGCTGCGTGACCGACAACCTCGCGGTCATTCTCCCCAGCAACTCCCCGGCGGTCAATGCCCTGTGGATTCCCTCCCTCGCGCTCGGCGTGCCCGTGATCCTCAAACCCGGCCGCGAAGAGCCGTGGACCCCGTGGCGCATCATCGAAGCCATGGTCAAAGCCGGCTTCCCCCGCCAGGCATTCAGTTTCATCCCCACCGGGCACGACGGCTCGGCGGTCATGATCCGCAAGGCCGGCCGCGTCATGATGTTTGGTGACGATGCCACCGTCGCCCAATACGCCGCCGACCCGCGCGTTGAGGTCCATGGTAGCGGCCGCAGCAAGATTCTGATTGGTGAGGACCAGATCGAACACTGGCGGGACTTCCTCCCGGTCCTCGTGGAAAGCGTCAGCGCCAACAGCGGCCGCAGCTGCATCAACGCCAGCGCCATCCTCGTGCCGAAGTATGGCAAGGAGATCGCCGAAGCCATGGCCGCCGAACTCAAGGACATGGTTCCGAAGGCTGCCGATGACGAAACCGCCCGCCTGTCAGGATTCGCCAATCCCGCCATGCCGGAATACATCGACTCCACCATCACGGAAGGGCTGGAAACCCCCGGGGCCGTTGATGTCAGCGCCGCGCTCCGGGCGGGCACTCCGCGCTCCGTCAGCCGCGATGGGATGAACTACCTCCTGCCAACCCTGGTGACCTGCCCTGATTTTGCCCATCCCCTCGCCAACCGCGAGTTCCTCTTCCCCTTCGCCAGCGTCACGGAAGTCCCCCAAGCGGAAATGCTGGATCAGATCGGCCCGTCCCTCGTCGTCACCGCCATCACCGAAGACAAGTCTTGGATCGAAGACCTCCTCGTCTGCCCCCACATCGACCGCCTCAACGTCGGCCCCACCCCCACCAACCGCATCCAGTGGGACCAGCCGCATGAAGGGAACTTGTTCGAATTCCTCTACCGGCGGCGGAGTATTGGCATGCCGCAGAATGTGTAATCCTCCGCCATTAATGTCCCGTCGGCAGCCTGAACATTTTGGTATATGAAGATTCGGAATCTACTTTTCCTTTTCCTTCTGTTGGCGATTCACGTGCGCTCCGCAGTGGCGGAAAGTCCAAGGAAGGTAGCGGCGATGGCCTCCATCATGACTTCCCAGCGGGAAATCGTTCGGGAATCGACTCTGACGAAATTTGCTTCCGGAGGGACTGTCAAAAAAACAGAAAATGGCAAAGGGTTAACTAGTTATGAAATACGGTGGAAGGAGGCGTTGGTGGTTTTCAATATCGATGACAATTACGAACAAACTTCACAGAACGAAGGGATGCTTGGCTGGATGGCCGATTTTCCAAAAGAAGAAAAAACCAGCCGGGCTGGACTGGCTTTCAGGAAGTATATCCCTACAATTGCGCGGTCTTATGGTGTCGTTCTGCCCGAAGGCTTTGACACTGGTGGAGTGACTTCTGCTTTTTTGCTGGGCGTTGCGCGCGAACTCGAGGGGTATGTCTTCACCGATAATTGCTTTTACGATGCGCTGGGTTTCCGGGTCATTGGCCTCCCTCAGAGTTCCCCGTTTTTTGGGCGGGCTGGGAGGAATTTGGTCAGTTTGGAAGGTAATATACCGTTGAACGAACTGCTCGCCGGAAAGTGGGCTGTAACGCTAACCGGCAACATCGTAATGGAGTCGCTGATCGTGGGAATGGAGATCAAGTCTGTGGACGAATTCCGGGCCGATGGATCTCATGTCTCCCGGGGAACCGCTGCCTTCACCGTCAGCTCAGGCGAAGCGGATCCCATAGCAAGGATGGGTTTTGATCTCACCTCGAAAGCGGCGTGGAAAACCAAAGACGGATCCATCATCCTTGAAGATGAGAAAACGGAGACAGCAAAGCCATGGTGCAATCCTGCTGAATTCAAGGAAATGCTGGATGGAATCGTGGAGGGATTGTCAGATGATTCAGAGGATGAGCCTGAGGAGCATTGGGTTATTTGCCGGGATAAAAACCTGATTCTGCTTCAGGAGAAGGAGACAGGCTTGACTCTTTCCATGAAAAGACAGGCGAATTGAAGGGCTTCCAAGTCCTGATCCGATCTGAAAATCCGGGCGACGCCCCTGATTCCCGCATGGATGCGCTGCGGGCCAAGTATTTGAAGGCATGAAAGTGCTGCTGGATAACGACATTCTGCTGGATAACTGTTTCCCGGCCCCTACGGGGCATGATGCGATAGCCCAGGGCAACGCCCTTGGTTATGAAGCCCCAACCTTTTTCAGCCCTGAAAGGGCGCAACCCGATGCCGCAATCCCTCTCCCAAATCCTGGTGCATCTGGTCTTCTCCACGAAGCACCGGGAGGCGGTGCTGGCGGATGACATCCGGGATGAACTTCATGCCTACATGGGCGGGATTGTGGAAATCCAAAAGGGCACGTTGCTCAAAGCGGGTTCGGTGGCGGACCACATTCATTTGTTGATCGCCCACCCGCGCACCTGCGCACCGTCGGAGTTGGTACAGGAGGTCAAAACGGGATCGTCGAAATGGCTGAAGACAAAGGGGGCGCGTTATGCGGATTTCCATTGGCAGGGTGGTTACGGGATCTCTTCGATCAGCCCGGCGCACCGGCCCGGTTTGGAGGCGTATATCGCCAACCAGGCGGAGCATCACCGGAAGGTGACGTTTCAGGAGGAATACCGGCGGCTTTTGGGGAAATACGGGGTTGGGTATGACGAGCGTTATGTGTGGGATTGAGGAAGGTTTCGCCCTTTCAGGGCTTTGGGTTTTTCGGGGGGCGGACCCAGGGCGTTGCCCCGGGCTATCACATTTTGCCCCGTTGGGGCGTTTTGGCACGGTGCTGTATTGGGTTCATGCCCGAAGAGCGGCCATGGAAATCGCAGGGGCCCGGGATTCATGCCTCATTCGCCGTCGAAGCGGTAAAACAGGAGCTTTTTAGCCAGGGGGAGAAAAACCTCCTGGGCGGCTTTCTGGTGGGTGGGATGTTCATTGTAACGCAGGCGGGCGGCTTCGTTTTCGAAAGTGAGGATGAAGCAGAGGTCGTAACTGGTGTCGGAAAAGGGACCGCCGATGCCGTCGGTGCGGCCTACGGAGGCGTGTGTCACTTCGGGGATTTCCTTGGCGAAGGCATGGATGGCATCGATCACTTTCTGCTGGTCGGCCTGACGGCCTGGCTGTTTCAGCCAGACGAGTCCGACCTGATGCAACTGGCCGGCGGTCCGGGCGGGGCGGGGCGTCAGCGTGCAGCCGGAAAACAGCGCGAGCGCGGAAATAAGCAGCAGGAGACGGGTGAAGAGGGATGATAGGGATGTCATTTGGGTAGCTGTTTGGAGTTGAGGGTTGAGGGTTGAGAGTTGAGGGTCGAGAGCGTGATGCTGAAATCGGGATGCGGTTTACATGGTCCGTTCGCTGGAGGGATGACGGTGGTGCCTCCAACGGGCTGTGAATTCGTCTCTCAACTCTCAACCAACCGCTCTCAACTTCCCCATCCTTGTTAAACAGTGGGAATGGTGCCGCCATCGATGACGTATGCGGCGCCGTGGATGGAGGCCGCCCGATCCGATGCCAGAAAGGCCACCAGCTCCGCCACTTCCCATGGCAGGGACGGACGGCCGATGGGGATGCCGCCGAGGGCATGCAGGATTCCCTGGCGGGTCGTCTCCTCATCCGTGCCACCGCTTTCGGCCAGGCGTTGGACCATGGCTTCCGCCGCCGTGGTGTAGATCCAGCCGGGCGAAACGGAGGTGACGCGGACGCCTTTGGGGCCCAGCTCTTTGGATAGGGCTTTGCTGTAGGTGGTGAGGGCCGCTTTGGCGGCGGCGTAGGCGGTGGTCGATTCCGGGAGCGGCAGCTGCCGCTGGATGGACGAGATATGAATCACCACGCCGCGCGCGCGTTCGATCATGCCGGGCACGAGGGCGCGGTCCAGCCGGACGGCGGCGAGGACATTGAGATTGAGTTCGCTGAGCCACATCTCATCGGTCAGGGCGGCGAAACCGCCTCCCGGAGCACCCGATCCGCCGAGGTTATGGACCAGGATGTCCACGCCTCCAAATTCGCTATGGATGGCGCGGGAGATTTCCTCCGCGCCCGCAGGTGTGGCCAGATCAGCTGGGATGAAACGGGCGGGCAATGCCGCCTCCGGGGCGGAGCGGGCCGAGGTGATCACCGTGGCACCGGCGGTGGCAAGTCTGCGGACGATGGCTTCGCCTGCGCCCTTGGTGCCCCCGCTGACAAACACGCGTTTTCCCTGGAACTCGGTGGGGTCGATGGTGAAGGCAGGAGCTTTCATGAGATGATCAGGCGGGTGATTTTGCCATCGCGGACGGTGAAGGAGTAGTGGAGCGGAACCGGGCTGCCGGGAAAGTCCCCTGACACGGTGCCGGTCGCGGCAAAACCCCCGTCCGCCGCTTCAATTCCGTGTAGTTCCACTTGGGGACGATACTTCAGCGTGGTGTCTTCGATCCACGTGCGGATGGCGGCGGAGCCTTGGTGGTCGCTGTTTTCATCATGCACCAGAGCATCCGGAGCGAAACAAACCGCGGCATCGTCAATGCGGCCCTCATTGGCGGCTGCAAAGTAATCCAGGAGCACCTGGGGTGGTGGCATAATCATGGGTGGGGGAACTTGGGTTTGGCAATCGGAGTTGATTGTCCGGCAATGAATCACCACCTTACGGAATGGCAAGAACCCACAAAAAAGTAAGTGACTTACCAAGCGCGGAAGCCCCGGTCTGGACCCCTGTCACCGCCGCCGAAGGAGTGGAGGAGGCCCTGCGGATGCTGGAGGGGCGTTGGAAGTTCCTGATCCTTTTCCAGCTCTTTGGGGGCCAGGTGAAGCGGTTTTCCGATCTGGAGCGGGCGATCCCTGCCGTGACCCAGAAGATGCTGGCCCAACAACTCCGCCAGCTGGAGAAGGATGGCATCGTGCACCGCACGGTCTATCCGGTGATTCCCCCCAAAGTCGAGTATAGCCTGACGCCCTGGGGGCAGACACTTTGTCCGGTGCTGGACGCCATTTTGAAATGGGCGGCGGCACGCGGACAGCCGGTGGCGGTTGGCAACAACAAGGACTGAGGGACGCGCGCCGCCCGTCCCGACAGAATTTCCCAGCACTGGTTTTCCGGAGTCGTTGCGGTGGAATCTGGTCTTTTTCGATGGGATCGGCCTGTTTTGGAGGGGGACGGAGGAAATTTCGATGGTGCCGGACATTTTTTCCCAGGGGAAAATGCGTTTTCCCTTGGGGAGCGGGGTGAACAAAAAGGGGGAGCGGCGTTTCTCCCAAGGGAAAAAACAAATCCCCCTTTTTGTTTGGGTGACTCCCCAGGGGGATGGATTCTTTCCCCAAGGGGATTCTAAAATCTCCCTTTTTGTTTTCCCACGCTCCCAGGGAGATTTTAAAATTCACGTGGGAGAAGCGCGTTTTCCCTGGGAAAAATGCCGGGCTCTTGAGGGAATGAGGCGAGGTAGATTCCTGGACGAGCGGTCTCCCCGCCTTTGTGGAATTCATGCCCTGCGCCATCCTCACCGCGCTCCGCGAGGCCTCCGGCACCGAACAAGATACCGGACAAGTCACCGGACAAGTCGGACGGCTTCCCGGCGTGCTGGGAGAAACGGAGCAATCCGCCGGAACCCTCATGCAGGCGCTGGCCCTGGTGCATCGGCCCACCTTTCTTTAGACCTACCTCCAGCCCGCCTTCGCCGCCGGTCTCATTGCCCGCACCCTCCCTGACAAACCCACCAGCCGCCTCCAGAAATACAGTCTCACCCCCCAAGGCCGCGCCTGGCTCACGCGTTAGGTTTCGAAGCGGTGGACGAGGCTCCCGCCGAGTAGCAGGGCCCCGGTTCCCCTCCTCCTAAAACCACCAGTCCCCGCCTGCCATTCCCCTTTATCCCCTTCAAGCCAGGCATGCCAGCCCCACGATCGTTGAACCTCCGTTTCATTCCTCGAAAATTCAGAAAACGCCATCCTCTGCCATCAAAAAATATCGACAACCAAACAGTCCGGCCAGCCTGGTAATCATTGAAATTCCTTGCAACTCCGGTTGGGTCGGATATGCTGTTTTGTTATCCCCAAAAATCATTGGGATTGAAACACTTAACTCCCACGCAACCGCGCAAATATGCCGCATCCCCAAATGGATATCCCACCAGATCTGGTGGGATATTAGCCTGTTAGCCGAACCAATGAAGCGCCAACTCTCCATGATTGCACGACTCCTCGCCCTGATGTCGTCATTGCTCGGTTGTTCCAAGCCCGTTGACTCCGCACCGTTGCCGACTATCTCGAACGATGACGAACACAACAGGTTCTATCAGGAGGGATGCGACCTGATTAACCCTTATCTGATACTTCATGGGGTGGAGCAGAAGCGTATCGACGGCGCAGCTAAGACTAAGATCGCCAGAGGGATCGCATTGTTGGGAGTTGTGACGACCTACTCACCCTCCAACTGGAGTGCACACTGGATTTGCGGCAAGGGATACCAAGCCCTCGGGGACTCCCCTGCGGCATGCGATGCCTTCAAATTTGCTTTTGATATTCAGACGAAGAACCCCGATGTGGCCAGAGAATACATGTTCGAGTGCTTGAATCTGGGGCGAGGCTCCGAAGGACTCCGCGCTGCCAAGGTAGCCGTTGACCTCAATCCTTCCGACGCCGGTTTGCACGCGAATCTCGCGCTTGCTTACCTTGTCTCTGGCGATGCGCCTTCCGCTCTCAATGCCGTTGATGAGGCATTGCGAATCGATCCATCTGACTCGATATCGAAGAATGTCAGGAAGGTCACCCAACAGATCATCGACGGCAAACGTCCCCTGCCGAGGAAGCTGGGGGAACTCGACGGCTAACAAAACGGATGCAGGCAACGGCTCGAAGGCTGTCTGTCGTGTCAGCAACGTCCACTCCTCGCCGTCGCCTGATCCGAAACGTTCGCTGCAGAGATGAAGATTCCCACAGAAGCTTTGCTAGCAATGAACGTTCTGGGAACGATGAAGACGAAGGATGTGGTCGACTGGGCCGTTGACTCAATGGTTGCAGGTCTGGACTCAGAATCTCTGCGGATACTTGCTGGATTTGACGAAGATGACTCAATTTTTGAGCTTCGAGAATACTTTTCGAAGGTGAAGTCCGAATTGGGCCTTCGCGAGCCGCAGAAGGATGAGGCCGTTCGAATTTACTCGGTCCACCTTGCGAATGCGATCTTGGAGACGGGCAGTGATTACGTGCCGATTGTTTCCAGACTTTCCGAACTCTGCTACACGAATGATTATCCCGACTTCCTGATGGAATGGTATTCACTGGATGACGGGCTTGCGGACATTCAGGCCGGAAGCTATCCGTTTGGATTCCAAGAACTCTACAAGGCAGATCCAAGAGAAGTCGCCAATGGAGTCGCGAAGGCATTCATCGAAAAGCAAAGCGAGCCGGCTCATCCAACGGCGGGTAGCGTCCAAATTTGAATTCGGGCTTCCACCCCCGCCGTGGATGGCCTACACGTACGCCACTGCAATGAATGACGTGTTAATTGGCGGAATCGAGAAACGGGAGATTGTCGTGGTGGATTATGACCCTCTCTGGCCCGGCAAATTTCAGAAGCATGCCGGGCACATCGTGCAAGCCTTGGGCCTCAAGGCACTCAGCGTTGATCATGTGGGTTCCACCTCCGTACCCGGACTGGCAGCAAAGCCGATCATCGACATCGTGGTTGTGGTGGAGGATTCAGGGGATGAAACGGCCTATCTCCCTGCTTTGCTCGCTGCGGGGTATGTCCTGCGGGTCCGGGAACCGGAATGGTTCCAGCATCGGATGCTGCGGACTCCGGAGTTGGATGTTCACGTTCACGTCTTTTCTTCCGGATGTGTGGAGGTGGCCCGGATGCTTGCCTTTCGTAACCATCTCAGGAGCAATGCCGGGGACCGGCTCCGCTACGAGGGACTAAAGCGGAACCTCGCAAATCAGGAGTGGCCGGACATGAATCAGTACGCACTGGCAAAAACCGCCATGGTGGAACAGATCACCGCCAGCGCCTTGCAGGACGCAGCCGATGCGGCCATCCTCTGCAGCCGGACCGCTCAGCGCGATGTGGCTGCCATCGAACCGCCCCCTGATCCGGACTGCGGCTGTTGAATCGCTCGTCCCCTCCCTGAATTTCTTGCAGAACCCGCTTGGGCTGGATATGCTTCAACCGACTCCCCAACCTATAGCCCCAGGGCCCTCCATGGTTCAAATGGCTATCAACAAGCGCTCCCCACCATGAACTGGATTCTTATTGCGTATTTGCTCGCCCTGATATTCCTCGCCACGAAGCTGGATGACGCCACCCGGCAAAACTCGCTTCGAAAAGCCTGGATCACGTTCGCGCTGATTCCATTTTGGCATTTCCTCATGCACCTGTTCCGCGCTGGGAATTTTCGGGAGCCGAGAACTCTCCAGTTGGTGGAGATTTGGGATCTGGCCATTCCAAGCCTGCTGCTGGGCATCAGCTTTATGTATTTGGCAGGGGCACTCAGTCCTGGACGTGGCGACCCGTGACAAGGTCCCCGATCGAATTGGAGCTGGTTCCCGCCGGTGCCAACACTCAGAAGTTTCCCATCTCCCCACTCACCACCCCGATCCAAACTCTGCCCCTGACTTTTTTCCTCGCCAAAGAGCCCGCCTTGGAAATCGTCAGCCAAGATATTCCACGTCAAATCAGCTCACCTCTCCTGAAATGGAAATCCCTACACACCACTTGGTAAAATAAAGAGCTCTGTCTCTGGCCTATGCACATGAAGACGGGTTCCCTGCTATCACTGCTCGCAACCGCCATGCTGCACTCGCCGGCCCTCGCGGCGATAGCGCCGTTGTCCGTCGAAAAGTTGCAGCAACGGGCGGAGGTGATCGTCGTCGCTACCATTGAGCACATTCGTGCTGAATCCGAGCCCTCCGAGTTCCAGCCTCGTTTTGGGAATGCGGATTGGGGAATCTACCTGACATTGCGGGTCGGGGAGGTCGAAAAGGGAAACCTTGCCGGCGACCAACTGGAAGCGCGGTGCTTCAGAATCAGATATCGAAGAAGCGGCTTGGAGTATTTTACCGTTGGCGGACATCGCCCGATACCGGCAAGGGGAACACGCGTGCGCGCCTATCTCGAGGGCGGGGATCAGGCATGGCGTGTCGTCCTGCCAAACGGAATTGTCCCCTTGGATGGAAACGCCGGGGAGGCGCCCGAACTCATGCAGCTTCGGGGCCGCGAGTTCACCTACATCCTTCCGATGGAAATCTGGGTGATATTGATTGTAGTTGGCGTTCCCGTCTTTTTTTGCGTAAAATGGATAACCCGCAGACACAAAAAACGGCGCACTTCAAACCGACAGGTGGAAGAACAACCGCAGGACCCATGAAGCCGATCCAAACGGACCTCTGGCCGCTTCCCACTGAGCGCTTCTCCTACCACCCCCGCGCCAAATCACTCGCCCGCTTTCGCCGCCCCTGCTGCCCGGCCTGAACCTGAGCTTCATCTTAGACGTTATTTCAACCTCCCGGAAACTTGAGTCATGCTACCTCTTCCATCCATTATCGCAACAGTCACAGCGTCCGATGAGTTGCCGGAAATCTGGTGGCAGTATGCATTTGCCGCGTTCATTCTTGGCTGCGTGTTGACCTGCGTTGTGTTGGTGACTTCTCTGGTTGCCCGACGTCGCTCGGCTTGGTTCCTCCCAACTGC
Organism: uncultured Verrucomicrobiota bacterium; assembly: GCA_942492905.1. Lineage (GTDB taxonomy): Bacteria > Verrucomicrobiota > Verrucomicrobiia > Verrucomicrobiales > V1-33 > CAIZWU01. Next base: position 4,269,854 of record OW818657.1, on the reverse strand, counting down.
ATTTGCTGGGATGATTTTTGGTTTAGCTGGGTTGGCATTTGCGTCACATGTTTACAGGATTGATTACCAGGCTGTCGAGATCGATGGCACGAAAGCCTCGCCACCCTTTTGTCAGTCTCTGGCGATCCCCAGTCTCCCCATTCTAGCCACCATCGCTGCACTTGCGGTCTATCACAGGAGGATGGCACTGGCATGATGCAAAGCCAGTACGGCCAACCAAGGTCAAACCTAGCGGATGCGGGCCACGGATCGAATGGCATCATCGACGCTTCCTGCTCGCCGTCGCCTGATCCGAAGCGTTCGCCCAACCACGGAGCGCCATGACCCGCCCTAAGGCCATTTTCGCGGGGATTTGCACGGGGATGATTTGCTTCGTCGTGATCGGTGCTGCTGCATGGCATTACTTGTTTGCAGACAGCGGCCCTCAGATGCTCTCCAGAAAGTGGGTTGTCAGTTCGCCGGATCGTCTGGACCGCCAGACACTGTCGAGTGATGTCTGGCTTTGTCCCGATTCTCCTTTGATCGAGCCGGTTGGCATCCAGCGCGTTGAGTGGCAGGACCCTTCGCCCGTCGGACGGGACCCTTGGGGCTACTTTGTGTTTTATCGGGCGAGAGTTGCAGATGCGCCGCTTTCCCAGCATCTCCGTGGTGTGGCGGCAGGCGGACTCAAGTCTCTTCCTTCCTGGGCGACTCATCTGCCATCGTGGTGGAACCCTCAGAGATCGGTTCCCTCCGGCAAACTGACTCAGCTCGACCTCCAGTCGGACGACATTTTCATTGAGGTCACAGGAGCAGATGTGTTTATCTACTGGATCAGAGCCCCTTTTGAGGGAAACATCTAGCCATCACCTCATGAACATTCACCGGCCAACCAAAGGCGAAAACGGATGCAGGCAATGGCTCGAATGGCATCATTCAAGATTCCCACTCGCGGTCGCCTGATCCGGGACGTCCGACTAGCTAAAAATGCCACTCGCCATTCCAGCATGAAACCATTCCTCGTTGCGGTAGTCTGTCTCCTCCTTGCCGTTGTCTCGGAGGCGGCCAAGCCAAAGCATTTCAGGTTCGTTCCCACGGGAGCCACCGAGCCTCTGCCGGTGGCAGTCTGGCTTCACGGTTATCGTGGCTATTCCCCCGATGGCTATTTTCCGGGTGAGACTGCCGAGGCGATGCAAAAGCACGCTGATGCGCTCGGAGCAGTCATCATTGGTTTTCCTGCTACCACCGATCTTGGCGATGAGACCCAACAGTGGTGCGAAGAGCCAGTGGCAGATCACGCATACATTCAGGACAGGCTCAGGGTGCTTACGAAGGGGCTGAAGGTGGACTTGAAGCAAGTTGGTTTGTTCGGCTTCTCTCAGGGAGCGATCGTCGCAGCCGATCTCTCTACGTTGTATCCAGATTCATATCGAGGAGCGATTTTGATGTCGCCTGGAGGCATGGGATCACCGAAGGCTTCAGAGCAGAAGTTGCCACTTCATGCGACACAGGTTTACTTCTGCTTTTGTGGTGCCGATGAGCACGAGGGTAACGTTGGACTGACGAAGGCTTATGCAGAACATTTGGAGAAGGTCTTGGGTGCAACGGTCACCCTTAAGCTATACGAAGGCGTCTCGAAGCATACTCGCCCTCCAGACTTCATGACAAATTTCACCACTTGGATGGGGGCGATCTTGAAGCCAGATGAGAAGCGCTAATCCAACAACCAGAACGAACAAAGCGGTGGTGACAACCCCGCTCCGCTCTGATCACTCCATCCATCCAATGAAGAAAATGCTCTTTAGCGAAGCAGTTTCGAGGTCGCAGAAGATCCGGGACCTCTATCATAGTCTGGAGTTGCAGCATCATGGCAGCAAATGGACGACAGAGGAAGACGCCCTGGCCTTCCTGACCGACGCCGGTCTCGTCGGCCGGCTTACGATGGCACATCAGGACCGCTGGCCTGTAGAGAGCGGGGAGGGGCATGACCTGGAGCATAAACTTGGTGAGTGCATCTGGTGGCTGATTGTGCTCGCCGGGCGAATGGAGATCGACGCCGAGACCGCGCTGCAATCATTTCTGACGAAGACAGAGCAGCAATTGAAAGGCTCGCATCCACCAGATTCGTCCCCCTAAGAGCCTGTTGAAAAATCCTGGTCCGGCAACTTTTTCCTGGAGGTCCGTGTAAAACCTGGCAGGATCACGGGCATGGGGAAATTCCGCCGCCAGGACCAGCAGATCCAACAGGGAGAATTATGGGTGCCCACTGCCAAGCTCACCCGGGGGCCGAAGGACCATTTTTATGCCCGGCTGCAAAAGATGCTGGAGGGGATGGATTTCACCGGTCAGATCCACCGGATCTGCGAACCCTATTACAAGGCCGGAGGCCGCCGCACGGGCCGCCCGCCGATTGATCCCGCCGTCTTCTTCAAGATGATGATGGTGGGTTTTCTGGAAGGTCTCCCCAGCGACCGCGGCATCGCCGCCCGCTTTTCGGACAGCCTGACGCTGCGGCGGTTTCTGGGCTACAGCCTGACGGAGGAAACTCCCGACCACTCCAGTTTCACAGTCTTCCGGCAGCGTCTGCCGCAGGAGGCCTTCACCGCCGCGCATGAAGTCGTACTCGACGGCCTGCGCGCCCATGGCCTGCTCAAAGGACGGCATCTGGGAATCGACAGCAGTGACATGGAAGCCAATGCCAGCCTGAGCGGGCTGGTGCGGCGCAACACCGCGGAGAGCTACCGCGATTACGTCAGGGAACTGGCCCGGGCCGCCGGGGTGGACCCTGATGACCCTGCTGCGGTGGCCCGGTTTGACCGCCGCCGGGAGGGCCGCAAGACCTCCAATGCCGAGTGGCACAACCCTTCTGATCCTGACGCCAAAATCGGCCGCACCAAGCATGGAGCCTGCGACATGCTGCATAAACCGGAGCACATCGTGGATCTGGACAGCGGGGCCATCGTCGCCGCCGAAGTCCGTCCTGGTGATGCGGGCGACAGTGAGGACCTGTCCACGCGCGTCGTCGAAGCTGCGGAACTGGTGGAGGATCTGCACGGCCAGCCATCGCAGGAAGGCCGCTCGCACGTCAAAAGTGTCACCACCGACAAAGGCTTTCACGATCCTGCAGAGCTGGCCATCATCCAGCATGAGCTTGGCGTGCGCACCATCATCGGCGATGCCCATGCCCTGCGCCGCAACCTTGACAGACTGGCCCCGGAAGCCCGTGCTGCCGTGGTCAAAGCCGCCCGCGCCGTGGCCAGCCGGAGCGGCAAGGCCCTGCTCAAAAAGAGAGGGGAAAAGATCGAACGCAGCTTCGCCCATGTCCTTGATAGTGGCGGCCAGCGGCGCACCACCCTGCGGGGACTGGACAACATCAACAAACGTTATCTGTGTGCCAACATCGGATTCAACCTTGGGCTCATCCTGCGGAAATTGACCGGAGTGGGCACCCCGCGGCAGGCCGCTGCCGCCAAAGCGGCCGCTTTGGCTGTCATCCGTTGGCTGCGGGAGTGCCTGGACGGGTATTTCCGCCCCGCCGCCTCTCCTCACCGCTCTTGGCAGGAAAATCCCGTCCCCGCGCGGCCTCACACCTGGCATTTTCCAATCTTCATACCGGCCGGCGGAAATGCGGTTTTTTCAACAGGCTCCTAGGAGTACCCTCCGCAAATAAAGGCCGAATGACCCTGGGTATCATCGGGCGTGGCCCCGGCGATAACGGTGGCTGAACGATTCGTGGACGGCTTTCCCCGGGAGTGATTTCGCGGTTCGTTGAGGAGCCTGGGCTTGCAGTGGTGCAAAATGAAACCTAGGCTCACCATGAGTATGATTGCGACCTCATCCGTTTCCGATGTCTCAACGTTCTCCGCGTTGATCTTTTCCGCGACCGTTGTGGGCACCCTGATTCGATCCAATTCCGTGGACCGGGATGTCAGGCGATTGACCCGGTCGATCCCCGAATCTGAAGCCGCTCAAATTGAACCTGGCTCCTTGCTGTGGCCAGTGGCCTGACGGGACTCATAGCCTGGCTGTCGCTGCGCGTCCGTGATCGCCTGGTCATGAGGTCTCCAGGCCTGCGAAGGGGCGGAACCAATTCATGATTCAACGGACAACCCGATCAACATCCGGCCGAGGCACCGTTTCAGACTTTGATTCCATGAACAGTAACTCCTTTATCCAGATTCGTTCACCCAAACTCGAGGTGATGCCGGGGGAGGATGAGGAGCTGGTGAACGAGGGCATGTATGGGAAGGCCTTTGCGCAGTTTCTGCAGTCGGGGCTGTCCCGGCGCGGATACCAGACTCCGGTGGTGGTGTGCGAGGATTGGGGCTGGTGGGTCACGGTCGCGGGACTTCCTTTCCCCTGTGGCCTCTGCATCTACGGATCGCGTATCGGAGATTCCGATGAGCTTGACCTCTGCGTGACGGTCTCGACTCCCAAAGGCAGGCGTTGGAATTGGCGGCAATTCCGATTCGTGGATACCACGCCAGAGGTGGAGAGACTTCACCAGAGCATCCGCACGGTCTGCGAGGCTGATCCGGAGATCACCGTCGTTGGCGAGACCCCTGACTTTCCTTTGGGATGACCCACCTGAAAAGAATGCTGACGGGCCACAGCCGGAGCTCAGCGGAGACAGCCGAAGGCAAATGACACCAAGGCGACGGATGATCGTTTTCTAAATCCGTGATTATCAGTTCAATCCGTGCGATCCGTGGGCTCCCATTTCCCCGTTTTGATTTAACCCATGTCATCACCGAGCAGCTCTTTCGCCGCTACCCCGGAGCCGCCGTATTATGCGGTCATCTTCACCTCCCAGCGCACTGCCGGTGACCGGGGCTACGGCCACGTGGCTGACCGCATGGTCGAGCTTGCGGCACAGCAGCCAGGCTTTCTGGGCATTGAGACCGTTCGCGGCCCGGACGGGTTTGGCATCACCGTTTCCTACTGGAGCAGTCTCGAAGCCATCTCCGCCTGGAAGCAGGAGACAGAGCATCAATCCGCCCAGGAAGCGGGAAAGAGTCTGTGGTATTCCGAATACCACCTCCGGATCAGCCACGTGCAACGTGCCTATGGTAACACCCGCGACGCCTAGCCGGGGACTGGACACCCGGACAAACCAGTCCCATGTTTTGCCTTTTTGCAGCAAATGCTTTCCGTAACTCGAACCCGGCATCCCGACTCCACGCGCACCCCCGCCCCGGCGGCCGGCACCGCTTGGACGTAGGGTCCAGACGCGATGAGAACCCCAGGCGATCCCCGGCGGCATAGTCAATGAAAGCGTTATTAGGTTATCTTTCCACGAAGGCGCAGCTGTGGATTCTGCGCTCCTGCGAAGTTGCACGGTTTGACGGGATTATTTTAGCCGACCCCCGCAATCCCTCAAACCGGACGCCTCATTTCCGGGAGGTGATTCTCGCCGCGCTTCGGCTTCTCAAACAGACGGACCCCTATCGTTATGCGCGGGTTCGGAGGCGCCTTTCGTGGATCGTCTACACCAGGCTAAACCCTCATACGGCGGCCGAGTATCAGCACGGCACGCGAACGTGCGCCATCGACGTCAGGGAACTGTCTTCGGCGGAGGATTTGGAGTTCCTCGTTGGATGGAATGCACTTGTCCTTGTTCACGAAGCAACCCATGGCGGGATTCGCTCCCGCGGAATTCAGTATACGCCGGAGCACCGACTCCGTATTGAGCAACTCTGCGTGAAGGAGGAGCAAGCCTTCGTCAGGCGACTGGCCAGCAAAAAGCCTGACCTTGCATCGCGCCTCTCATACGAGTTCGACGCTTCACTATGGGAATGGTCCTGGAACACAGGTCGATGGGAGGGGCTACTGGCGGACCTCCGGCGCGCACTCTTTCCGCCAAAACGAGACGAATGAGTTGGCTTTGTCTGGTCAGGGTGGGGTGGGCTTGGGTGGTCCGGGAGGGGACGTGGGGAGGACGGGGGCGGGAGGGGCGGGGGCTTTTTTGAAGAAGATGAGGTGCTGCCAGGGCAAGCCGTCGAATTCCCGGTCGACCACAAATCCCATGGGGAGCCATTCCTTGCGGATCTGGTCTTTGGACATTTTGTGCTCGGGCTTGATGGGGACTTTGTTATCCTCGGCGCGGAATTCGACGAGGGCGACGCGGCCTTCGGGTTTCAGAGCGGCGTGCATGGCCCGGAGCTGGTGGGCGGGGTGGCTGAACTCGTGATAGACATCGACGAGGAGGATGAGATCGCAGGAGGCGGGCGGCAATTTGGGATCGTGATAGCTGCCGAGGATGGTCTTGATATTTTTGAGACCGCGGCTGGTGGCGCGGGCGGAGAGCATGTCGAGCATCTGCGGCTGGATATCGACGGCGAGGATGGTGCCTTTTTCCCCGGTGAGGGCGGCCATGGTGAGGGCATGGTAGCCATTCCCGCAGCCGAGATCGCTGATGGTCCAGCCGGGCTGGATGCGGAGTTCCTTGATCATCAGGGCGGCGTTTTCCTCCTGTTCGCGGTTGGCGCGCATCAGCCATTCGGCCCCGGTCCAGTGCATGGTCTGGGCGATGGTGCGGCCCTGGTATTCGGTGAGGGCAGGGGGGGCGTCCTGGGCCAGAAGCAGGGACGGGAAGAGAAGCAGGCAGAACAGCAGACGCATGATGCCAAGGATACGCGGGAATGGAGGGAGTCCAGACAGGGAATTGGCGATTGCGCGGCGGCGGGGGGTGTGGGAAACCACGAAAAATGTTCGATCTTACTGATAAAATCGCGGTCATCACCGGTGCCGGACGCGGCATCGGTCTGGCCATGGCGCAGAGTTTTGCCGAAGCGGGAGCCAAGGTGGCGGTGGTGAGCCGCACCGAATCCAATGCGGCGAAGGCAGCGGAAGCGATCAATGCGAAACATCCCGGCGCCGCGAGGGCCTATGCTGTCGATGTGGCCGATGGGGCGGCGGTGGCGGAAATGGGCAAGCAGGTGCTGGCCGACTTCGGCAAGGTGGACATTCTGGTGAACAACGCCGGGCTGACCCGCGATGGCCTGACCTTGCGCATGAGTGAGGAGGACTGGGATGCGGTGCTGGATACAAATTTGAAGGGAGCCTTCCACATGCTGAAGGCATTCCAGCGGTCGCTCCTCAAACAGAAGGATGCGCGCATCATCAATGTAGCCAGCATCATCGGCCTGATGGGCAATGCCGGGCAGGCCAACTATGCGGCGAGCAAGGCGGGTCTGATTGGTCTGACCAAGAGCCTCGCCCGGGAATTTGCCGGAAGGGGCGTCACGGTGAATGCGATCGCGCCGGGATTCATCGCGACGGATATGACCGATGTGCTGAGTGACGAGATCAAGACGGGCATCCTCTCAAAAATCCCGCTGGGCAGCATGGGCACGGTGGATGACATCGCGGCTGCCGCACGGTTCCTGGCCAGCGTGGAAGCCCGGTATATCACCGGCCAGGTGCTGGTGGTGGATGGCGGGATGGTGATGTGATGTGAGACCGCGGCCCGCAGGCAAGCTCCCGGAGAGGGAGAGGTGTGTCCCGCAGACCCTGCGCTAGGAAAGCGTGGGGTGGTGATAGGGCGGGACGGGGCACCCAATGGTGTCGGCCACGGCGCGGAGCAGTTCGGCCTCGTGGTTGGAGACGTCGCCATCGGCAAAGACTGCGGCAGCACAGGCGTAGAGCAGTTGTTTTTTCACCATGGGGACGGCGCGGTCGAAGCGGTCGAGCGCGGCATCGATGCGGTCGAGGGAGACGGTGGTCAATTCCGGGGTCCAGCGGATGGCATGTTCCTGCAGGGCGTGATTGGCGGCGGCGAGGGCCTGCTGGTGCCCGGGACTGCCGGGGGCGCCGGAAAGGGCTGCGAAGGCGGACAGGATGGCGGATGCTTCCGGAGCGGCTTCCGGCAGGTGGCGGATCTCGATAGGGGGTGGATTGGTGCGGCGGAAATGCAGGTCGAGATTCCGGCGCACGATTTTCTGCAGCATGAATTCGAAAAGATCCATCTGGCCGTCGGCGGCGATCAGTTCGGTGAGGATATGGGAGAAGCGGCCATACTCGGCCGGGGTGAGCCGCCGCAGGGCCGGTACCGCCAGATCAATCATGGCGATGAGTTGGGAGGAATGCCAGCCTTGGATTTGAGAGGCGATTTCATCCACGGTGGCGGTGGTGCGGGCATCGGCCAGGGTGGCGAGGGCGGCCCGCTCCCGGGCGCGGGCGGCGGGATTGACGGACAGCAACATGGCGAAGACCGCGGCCTGGGCGCCGGCGCTGTCGCGGAGCAGGCCCCGCAGCTCCGGCGGGATGAGCGAATTGATGTGGATGGCGGATTTGATCTCTTCCGGGGTGGGCTGGCCGATGCGGTCGAGCGCGGTCATGGCCTGGCCGGTGGTGACTTTCCGGCGGATGTCCATGAAGCCGGCCATGGCGCCTTCCGCATGGGCGCTGACAGGAACGGTGCGCACGCGCCGGGCTTCGATCTCCGGCAGGGTGACGGTGGGCCACTTCCCATCCCAATGCGGCAGGATGGCCTTGATGCGCTGCTCCAGCGGCGGGTGGGTGCTGAGGGCGGAGAGGAAAGCGTTGCCCATGGCATTGCTGAACATGAGGTGGCTGGCTTCCTCGGTGCGCGGGTTTTTCAATTGCGAGCCGTAGGCGTAACCGCCGATCTTCAGCAAGGCGCCGCCGATGCTGTCAGGATTCCGGGTGAACTGCACGGCGGAGGCATCGGCGAGGAATTCGCGCTGCCGCGAGATGGCGGCCTTGATGAGGTTCCCGAAAAAGACCCCGAGATAACCCAGGATGAGCAGCAGGATGCCTCCCAGCAGGAGCAGGAGCCGGGGGTCGGCTTCCTTGCTATTGCGGCTGCCGCCTCCGCCCATCTCGGCCGAAAAGCGCAAGAGGATGCGTCCCATGATGGCCATGATCAGCAGGCCATGCACCACGCCGATCAGCCGGAGATTCAGCCGCATGTCGCCATTCAGGATGTGGCTGAATTCGTGGGCGATCACGCCCTGCAATTCATCGCGCGACAGCGCCTTCATGCAGCCGCGGGTAACGCCGACCACGGCATCGGCCGGGGTGTGTCCGGCCGCGAAGGCGTTGATTCCTTCCTCATCATCCATCACCCAGACCGCCGGCACGGGAATGCCAGAAGCGAGGGCCATTTCCTCGACGATGTTGAGCAGTCTCCGTTCATCCGGGTGGGTGGTGTCAGGATCGACGGCGCGCCCGCCGAGTTCCCGGGCGAGGACAGACCCGCCGCTGGAAAGCTGCAGGATCTTGAAGCCACTGCCAAGGCCGATGGTCCCGGCGCTGACGGCCGCGATCATGCCGAGGAGTTTCCAGTCCAGCAGCCCGCCCTTCCAGCCGGTGGCAAATCCAGCGGCGAGGTAGAGCAGCACGATGATGGTGACGACCGAAGCCGCGAACAACATCAGCAGCAGCCGGGTGCGGCGGCGGGCGTCATCCTGGTTCTGGAAAAAGTCCATGGGGTAAGAGGGGAGATAAAACCATGCCCGGACCGGGCGCCGATGGGCCCTGCGGCAACGGGAGGGACCAAGGATAGGGTCCGGAACAGGAACAGAAGGGCACGAAGCTCAGGAAGGTACCGGAAGCCGGAGGGGTGGCTCCGTCGGCGTCGTGATCTTCTGTTGCGGGCGGTCTGTTATTTCCCCGTGGGAAAATCCGGAGGCATTGCCCAATGCCACGTTAGAACTGGACCTTGACCGGAGTGCGTTCGGCGTCGTTGGAGACTTCGAAAAGCTGGGCTTCGGTGAAGTTGAAGGTGCCGGCAATGAAGCTGCTGGGGAACATCTCGCGGCGGTTGTTGTAGTGCATCACCGCGTCGTTGTAGGACTGGCGGGCGAAGGCGATTTTGTTTTCCGTGGAGGTCAGCTCCTCGGTGAGCTGCATCATGTTCTGGTTGGCCTTGAGGTCGGGATAGGCCTCCTGCACGATGGAAAAGCGGGTCATGGCCGCAGTGAGGCCGGCTTCGGCCTGGTTGAGGGTCTGCAGGGCGGCGGCGCTGGTGGGAGCGCTGGCGACGGCTTCGCGGGAGCTGGAGGCCTGGTTGCGGGCCTTGATGACGGCTTCCAGAGTGTCCTTTTCGTGCGCCATGTAGGTCTTGGCGGTTTCGACCAGGTTGGGGATCAGATCATATCGGCGCTTCAACTGGACGTCGATCTGGGAGAAGCCGTTTTTGTAACGGTTCCGGAAGGTGACCAGACCATTGTAAAGACCGATGACCCAGAACACGGCAATGGCGGCGACGGCGGCGAGGATAAGAAGGATGACAAGAATGGTGGACATAACGGATGGGAATGGGTGGAGTGGACTGGCCGAGCATACCCCGGACCGGGCTCAGGTAAACGATTTCTGTGGGGCTTCGAGAATAATTATGCGGAGGTTTTGGAACAGGTTTCCCTCACTCCAAGCCGGTCTTTACCTGTCAGATTCGATTTGCGCGAACCGGCAGCGCTTTGTATAGCAATCCATGATGAATCCGCGCCAGTGGTTCCGCTTCTTCTGCGGGTTGCAGGTTTTGCTCACGGCGTGGGCTCATGGCGCGTTCCACGCTGCCAGGGATGTGCTGCCGCTGACGGGTGGATACCCTCTTTCCGGCCTGTGGCCCTCCACGCCGGCAGCAAAGGGATTCTCCACGGGGCCTGTCCTTTATTTTCCCGCCAATGACGGGGTACAGGGAAGTCAGATTTGGCGGAGCGACGGCACTGCCGCTGGAACCTGGCCCTTGACAAATTTCCTGAAACTGAAGGATTTTAGTCCACTCCCCTTCCGCCATACGGGATCTCTGCCGTTTTTTGCACCCGACAACAATATCAGGCAGGGGCGGCTCATTGTATGTGACGGCACGGCGGCGGGCAGCGGCTATGTGCCGCTGGGCGGGGATGTTTCCGCCAGACTGGCCGGAGCCTCCAGCGCTCTGGCGTTCTTTCTCCGTGCGGATTCCCTCGAGCCACCCTACGCACTCTGGACCACGAATCCCTCCGGCACGGTGGTGACCCGCATTGCCGGGCATGTGGCTACAGCGGCGGAAGGCCTCGCCTTGGGAAGGCAGTTTTTTGTCAGGCGGATCCCGGGGCAGCCGTTCAGCCTGTGGGCCAGCGACGGCATGGCGGACGGCATCACTAAAATGAAGGAATTCCCCGCCGGGACGCCGGAACCATCAAACTGGCAATTCCTGCCCGCTTCCACGGGCATTTATTTTATTCCCACGCTTCCCGAAACCGGAGCGGAACTCTGGCACAGCAACGGCACGACGGAAGGAACCGGACTGCTCAAGGACATCAATCAGGGCACCGGTTCCGCGAACGCGTGGCTATCCTCAGCCGGTCTCAGCGGCGGCCGTCTTTTTTTCAGCGTGAGCATCCCGGCGGGCCGTTTTCTGTGGCGCTCGGATGGTACGGCGGAGGGAACAATTCCCCTGCAATTCCTGGATGACCCGGAATCCCAGGATACCGGAAGTGTGAGCGACTTGCAGGAAATGGACGGCAAGCTGTATTACATGTGGACGGCATACGCCGCACAATTCCCTTACAGGCTGTGCTCATCCGACGGCACCCCTGCCGGAACGGTGGTGCTTGATGGACCATCCGCAGCCATCGCCACGAGCGACTATCCCCCCCGCCTGATGACCGGGGGTGGTAAACTCATTTTGGGAAGCACGCACCAGACCGAGATCCGTCTTTGGCGCACGGATGGCACTACGTCCGGCACTTCACAGATCCTGGCGAAACCCTCGCAGAATTTTGTAGCTGAAAAACTGGGCATGGCGGGTTCTTCCCTTTTGTTTCAATTCGGCACCGACGGGACCGGCACTGAACTGTGGCGGACGGACGGCACGGTGACTGGCACGGCCATGGTGCGGGACATCAATCCCGTGAAAATCACCGGCAGACAGGCCGTCTGGAACGGGCGGGTTTATTTTTGGCGGGACGGTATCATCCAGGAAAAAGCCGATGGCACGCCCGGAGTTGCCACCCCTGTCGCGGAATGGGAACGCAACATCGTCCGTGGACCGCATGCCGAATTCCTTGGAGCGGAATATTACGTGCAATTGGCCTCCCCGGAGCCCGGCTACGAGTTGCGCCGCAACCGCGGAAGTGCCGCCACCGATGAGCGGGTAACGTTATTGCCCGGAGTTTACGGCTTCAATTCCTATCCTGTGTCCATGGTGACTGCGGGGAATTTGCTATTTTTTGAATTGACGGACGACAGCCGGATGAAAAGCCTGTGGCGCAGTGACGGCACGGCGGCCGGAACCTACGCTCTCACTACCCCGGCATACGATTTTCCCGGGTTTGATGCCACTGTCTGCGGGGGTATTCTGTATACCACCATCCGGGAAAGCTTTGAAATCGTCCTGCAACGCAGTGACGGAACCGCCGCCGGCACTTTCTCGCTGACGGACGGCATGCCCGCCGCCCTGCGCAGAGTCAGCCGCAGCGTGGGCACGTCCGGACCCTTCGTTTACTTCATCAGTGAAAGCGTTGCGGCCTATCCTTTGGGCGAGCTGTGGCGGACGGATGGGACGCCTGCCGGAACCCTGCTGTTGAGAGAAGGCCTGACCATCAATAGTTATTACGGCGACGTGAGCGGACTGACGACGGACCGCCTGCCCGGCCACCTCTTTTTCGCGGCGGATGACGGCACGGGCTTGGAGCTGTGGGGCAGCGACGGCACGCCTGCCGGGACCGCCGCAATAACCAATATCTTTCCGGGCGGCTCCGCCAAAGTCAAACTCCTGGCCGCTTGGGATGGGCAGATCTTTTTCGCGGCGACCGATCCTGTTCACGGGCGGGAACTCTGGTCCACGGATGGCACTGCGGCCGGGACCCATTTGGTGGAGGACCGGGAGCCCGGCGTGGCCTCCAGCTACCCCGACTGGGCCGCCGTCACCGGAGGAAAACTATTTGTCACTTACGGCACCGGAGCGGACGGCACCAACCCGTTGCGGCAAATCTTCAGCGCCGCGCCTGCCCTGCAACCATTGGCCCCGGAATTCTCCGCCATGGGCGTGAAACTGCGTGTTTCCCTGACAGCTGATGGCACTCATGGGGAGATTTTCCATGAATACGGCACGGATTCCCAGATGGGACAAAGGACCGCTTCCCAGCCAGCAGGCGGGGCTGGCAATACGCTTATTTCCAGTCAGGAAATTCCGCTTCCCACACCATCCGGAGTGCTTTTCCACCGCCCTGTGCTTTTGATAGGAACCCAGCGGCTGGAGGGGGAGATCCAACGCCTCACCCTGACCGGAGGCGTGCCCGACCAGCTTCCTCCATGGCTGCCCTGCCGTCTCCATTCCTTCCGGGATGAAGCCGTTCCCATCCGCGCCGACCGTCTGCCCGCCTATGCTCCGGATCCCGACGGCGATATCACGACGGTGAGTGCCGCCGGACCGGCCAGCCGGGAAGGCGGGGCGGTGCAGCTCAACCAAGGCATCATCACTTATCAACCACCTGCCGGTTTTACGGGATCGGATAGTTTCGAAGTGACGGCCACCCAGTCCGGAGGGGTTACCTTCACTTTTCCGATCGAGGTAGTGGTCGTGGACACGGGAAGTCTGCCACACCGTCTGCTGCCCGCCGCCCCTCCGGCCGCCATCCGCAGCCAAGTGCTGCCAGGTCGCTGGTATCGCATAGAGCGACTCTCGGACGCGGTGGCATGGCTGCCTATCGGTGAAGTGCGGGCGGATGCCACTGGCTCGTTTCTTTGGCAAAACGAGGCCTTGGCCGGAGGCCGGGCCTTTTTCCGCGCGGTGCTGATTCCCTGAATCCGCGCTATTTTATTCAGGGGCGGAGCCATCCTCGAAAAAACACGGAGCTGGCAATCCCTAGCGGCTTCCCCCACCCGTTTGACTTGCCCCCGCGTCCGGGTAGCCCATCAGCAGAGGAGCAGAACTGCGGATGAGGACGGACGCCGTGCAGGATTCCTGTTTTCCAGGGAATGACGAAAAAGGCCAGGTCACCAGGTGCCGCCGTGACCGCGCCTTTCATCCGACTTTGGTCCTGGGAGGTTCCGGATTCCCTCCGCAAAAGCCGGATCGGAAGGATTCAGACAAGAGTTTGGAGGTAATCCCAAAGGCGGATACCCTGTTTTGCAGAGTTGTGCGAGGATCAATAACCTTATGAAAACACTACTGCCCATCATTCTCTCCGCCCTCATCGCCAGCCCGGTCCTGGCTGATATCACGCTGATCCAGGATACCCAGGTGGGAGAGGTCAAGTCGCGCACCAAGATGTTCATCAAGGGGAACAAAGTGCGCACGGACAACGATACGACCTCCTCTATCATCATGGATACCGCCACCGGCGACATGACCACCCTGGTGCATGAGCAGAAGATGTTGATCAAGATGAATACGAAGGAGCTTCAGGCCCTGGCCTCACCGGCAAAAGCCTCTGACCAGCCGCTTCCGGTCACCAAAATCACCGCCACCGGGAAACTCGAAACCATCGATGGTTATCCCTGCGAAATCTACCTCAGCGAGAACCAGGGGACCGTGGTCAAAATGTGGGTCTCAAAAAACTATCCCGGTCAGGAAAAGCTGCGGGAGGAAATGAAGGTGATGGCCAAACTTGCCGCGGATGGGAAACAACAGCCGGAGGTGCCGGGGATTGCGTTGAAATCGGAAGTTGAACAACAAGGCTTGAAGTTCACCACCTTCCTGGTCAGTATCAAGGCGGAACCGGTAGCTGAATCCCGGTTTGCTATTCCTGCTGGTTACAAGGCTCCTTGAATGATTGGCCGTTTCTGCACCCGCCCCAATGATTTCATCACCCATGAATCCAACCAGTGACTCCGCGCGCCGTCCGCTGCAGACCCGCACCACGGCCTGGGCGCGCCGGCTCTCTGGAGCGCTGGTCGCCCGGCGGGTTTCCCCCAACGCCATCTCGATCGCGGGAATCGGCTTTGCCGGCCTGGGGGCAGCAGACCTGATACTTGTGGCAAAGGGGTGGATTCCGGCAGGGCCGGGTTTGTTCCTGGCGGCCGCGGGCGTGCAGCTTCGCCTGCTCTGCAATATGCTGGACGGTCTGGTGGCGGTGGAGGGCGGGTTGAAATCGAAGGCAGGTGACCTCTTCAACGAAGCCCCCGACCGTCTTGAGGATGTGATCCTCCTCGTGGCGGCGGGGATCGCCTGTGGCCATCCCCAGTTGGGCTGGTGCTGCGCCACCCTGGCAGTGGCTACGGCGTATTTCCGTGCGTTTGGCGCCTCGCTCGGGCTGGGACAGAACTTCTGCGGGCCGTGTGCCAAACCGCACCGCATGGCTATCCTCACATTCGGGTTGCTGGCTTCGATGTTGCCGGGGAACCTTCCGTTTCTCTCCATCTCACTCTGGATCATTGCCGTGCTCACGGCCATCACCCTGTTACGCCGCCTCCAACATATCTACCGGCAACTCCCCTGACCGCCTGACACTGTCCCGCCGTTTCACCAAGTGATACTTCAAGACCCAGCCTTACAAAAAATGAATCCCACGATCAACAGTCAAACCTTCCGTGCCAGCGACGGGGAGAGCATCCGCTACAAATCATGGATGCCCGAGGGCGGGGCCCGGCGCGCCCTGGTGCTGCTGCATCGCGGGCACGAGCATGCCGACCGCTGGGACTCTGTAGTGCCGGGATTGGCGATGCCGGACACGGCGATTTTTGCGTGGGATGCACGGGGCCATGGCGACTCCGGAGGCAAGCGTGGTCACGCAGCTTGTTTTATGCAGTATGTGCGTGATCTGGCGGACTTTTTCGCCCACCTCGGGACGGAGTACGGCATCCGGGAGGAACAGGTGGTGCTGGTGGCCCACAGTGTAGGGTCAGTGATCGCCGCGGCCTGGGTGCATGACTACGCCCCGCAGCTGGCAGGCCTGGTGTTGGCCACTCCGGCATTCGATATCAATCTCATCGTGCCGGGAGCGCTGGCCTCCATCCGGCTGCTGTTGAAGGTGAAACCCGACGCCATCATCAAGAGCTATGTGCAGGGGGAATGGCTGACGCGCGATCCCGCCGCGGCGGCGGCTTACGACGCTGACCGAAAAATTTCCAAGGACATTTCCGCCCGCATCCTGGTGGATCTTTTCGATGCCTCGCAGCGGGTGATCGGCGATGCCATGGTGATGGATCGTCCCTTGCTGCTGTTTTCAGCTACGGCGGATCGTGTGGTAAAGCGCGATTCGCTGAACCGCTTTTTTGCCAACTACGGAGCGACGGAGAAAGAGCATATCACTTTGCAGTGGGCTCGGCATGCCATCTTTCACGATTACTGCCGCGATGAAGTCACGGCTGCCATCCGTGGATTTGCGGAACGGCGGTTTGCGACTCCGCCGCGTCCAGTGCTGCGGCACGACTTGTCCCATCCCGCCACCCATGCCGAGTATCAATCGCTGCTCGGACCACTGCCCCTGCTTTCGCTGAAGGGTGCAAGTTTTGCTATGCAAAAGCTGTCGATGCGGACCCTGGGGCGGCTGAGTCATGGCATGCGGGTTGGTTTGGCCACGGGATTTGACTCGGGTGAGTCGCTCGACTGCATCTACGAAAATGAAGCGCGTGGCGGGCTGGGGCTTGGGAAAATTATGGACCGGGGTTATCTTGATGCCATCGGTTGGCGCGGCATCCGGCAACGCCGGCAGTGTCTGAACGAAGCCCTCGGCGAGTGCATGCAAGCGGTGCGGCGGGATGGATTGCCGGCGCGGCTGATGGATGTTGCCGGGGGGGCAGGGCGATATTTGCTGGATTTGCTCAATCATGCAACGGATGGCGATGGGCTCACCGTGCTGTGCCGGGACTGGAGTGAAACGGCGCTGGCCACCGGCCGTGCCAATGCGGAGGCGCGGGGGCTGGCTGGGCGCATCACGCATGAGCGCGGTGATGCCTTCGACGAGGCCTCGTTGGCAGGAGTGACTCCCCCGCCGTCGGTCGTGGTGGTCTCCGGGCTTTACGAATTGTTTCCTGACAACGAACCGCTCCACCGCTCGCTCCGGGGTATTTATGCCGCGCTGCCGCCGGGGGGCTGGCTGATTTACACGGGACAACCCTGGCATCCTCAGGTTGAAATGATTGCCCGCGTTTTAACCAATCGTGAGGGCAAACCGTGGATCATGCGGCGTCGTCCGCAGGGTGAAATGGACGCGCTGGTCCGGGAGCCGGGCTTCATCAAGCGGCGGCAGTGGACGGATGACTTCGGGATCTTCACCGTTTCCATCGCCCAGAAATGAGGGCGCGGGAATCAGGACTATTTTGGCGGGCGGCCGGCTGCCTGGCTCTGGCAGGCGCGGTTTTTGTGCTGGTGTATGGCTGGTGCAACCGCTTCACCGCCACGCGGCCGGATGTTGGAACCTGCTTTTTTGAATGGGAGCGGCATCTCCCCTTCGTGCCCTGGCTGATTGTTCCCTATTGGACGTTGGACTTGTTTTTCTGTGGCGCCTTTTTCCTCTGCGGGAGCCGTGCCGAGTTGCGCCTGCTCACCACCCGGCTCATCACCGTGGTGCTGGCGAGCGCGGTGTTCTTTCTGCTATTTCCCATGCGTTTTGGCTGGGACCGGCCGGAGCCCGCAGGCTGGACGGCTCCTCTCTTCCACGCGTTGTATGCGAATGATCAACCCTTCAACCTCGCGCCTTCCCTTCACATCAGTCTGCGCTCGCTGGTCTGGGTGGCCTACGGCGCGCATCTGCGGGGATGGCTGCGCTCGACGGTGAAAGTGTGGTTCATTCTTATCGGCATTTCCACCCTGCTGCTCTGGCAGCACCATCTGATTGATGTGGCCGCTGGTTTTCTCATGGGCTGGTTTATCACGGTGCTGATCCCGGCCACACCGAAACGCCTGCTGCCGGAGACGCCCGGACACTGGAAATTGGCAGGGATGATTGGCGGCCTGGCGGTTGTTTTTGCGGCGGTCGCCACCCTGGGGGGAGGATGGTTATGGTTTGGCTGGCCGGCGGTGGCCTTCGGGATCGTGGGGCTGGCCTATCTGCGACGGGATGCGCGGATGCTTGGGAAGGAAAATGGAACGCTCTCGCCTGCGGCGGAATGGTGTCTGCTCCCGTGGCTGCTCATCGCGGGAGCGGTGCAGCGCCGTCATCTCAAAGGTCCCTGCGCCCGAGAAGTGGCGCCAGGCCTATTGCTCGGACGCCGGCATACCAACGAGGAGGCTGCCGCGCTCACCGCCCGGGGTCCGCTCGCGGTGCTGGACCTGAGAGCCGAGGGCAACGCTCCCCCGGCATTCCGCGAAAACGCCATATACTGCAATCTCCCCTGGCTCGACCTCGTGCCGCCCACGGAAGCCGCCCTGCAGGAAGCGCTCCAGTTTATCCGGGCTCATCATCCCGGCCGCACGGTGCTCATCCATTGCCAGTTGGGCCTGTTCCGCTCGGCGGCGGTGACTGCTGCCTGGTTGGTGGAATCAGGAGCAGTGCCCGACCGTGCCGCAGCGGTCGAACACATCCGCCGGATCGATCCACGGGTCCGACTCGATTGATCACTGAGCGGGTTGATCCGTCCGAGTGGATACTTGTCAGCGGACAAGGCGGATTACGGGAGGAGGAAGAATCGTGGGTGAGTGCTTCAGGGCAGGCTGATCGGCGTAGCGGTGAAAACGGAAAGGCCCTCCACGGATCAGCACGAGGCCGCCCACCGCGACGATGGCGATGAGGAACGCCAGCACGCATTGCAAGGTGCTCTGTCCACTCTGCTTTCCCCCGCGCACGCCCTGCACTGCCGGGCGGAGCAGGCGCAGAATCAGTTTCCAGCGGTCGAGATCGGACGGTTGTTCCGGGTAGGTGCTCCGGCCCGTTTCCCATTGGTAGAGATTCCGCAAACAGGCAAGGAGCGCGGCGTCATCGGGAAACTCCTCACGGCAGTTGGACTCGCCGTAGTCGGTCCGGACGAAATGTCCTCCCTGAAAGGAGATGGTGGTGCCGCCTTCCTTGTGCGCCGTGGAGAACGACGCCCCGGCTTTCAGCAAAGTGAGGATTTCCTGCTGCACGGCTCCGGCATTGATGAAGTGGGCCTCTGCCGTCCGGGCCTGCGCGGCCAGGGTGGCGTAGCGGCTGGACGAACCTTCGCCCGGGGGCGGAGGGTTCGCGATGGTGAGATGCCGCGTCCAGAGGTCGAGCCAGCCCGCCGAGGCTTTGCGGTGATAGTCATGGGAGTCCGCCGGCTGGCCGTCCCACGTCATGACCAGTTGCACGGAATAGCAATTCGTCCGTGGGAGCGCGGCCTCGAAGCATAACCTCACTGCGCAGCTCGCGCCGTTCACTTTAGCCGTTCTCCGATACGTCAGCCGCGAATCCTGCATCAGCGAGGGAAGCAGCACCATGAGTTCCCGTTCAAGATCGAACTGAATCTCCTGGGGAGGCCGCGGGTCACGGAAGTGGAGCAACCTGGTGACGCTGGCGGAGTCGGACCCCATCGTATCCTCTGGCGATTGATGGGAGGCGGTCATGGTAGAGTGCGGGACATGGCGGTGTGCTTTGGGATGCACCATTTATTGCCCCATTTTGAAAACCTGGGTATCCGACCTCAGTCGGAGGTGGAAGAGGGTCGTTGGATATCTGGCGGCTACCTTTCGGGCTGCCGGCCAAGCACCCACCCCGGCACATTTACCAGAAAAATCAGGGCGGCAAAAATGTGTGTCAGGAAGTTCAGGCTCATGATCTGGCTGATGCTGAGATGCAGCGCGATGATGGCCAGCCCGCCGATCAGCGCCCAGCGGCGGTTGATGAGGATGACGAAACCGAGGAGTTCTATCAAGAGGCCGGAGCCAAAAACGAGACGGGCGAGGTTGGGATGATCCACGAGGGTTTGGGTCATGGTCTGGAGCCAGCCCGGCGGCATTTCGAGGGTGTCGTGATAATGGGACCAGTTGGTCTTCAGCAGCTGTACCGCGAGATTGGGGGCGTCGTAGAGCCACATGAAGTTGGAGTTGGTCAGCTTCACCACTCCGCAGACCACGTAGGATGCGGCGATGACCACAGTGCTCCACCAGATGGCCTGTTGCTGCGCGGTGAGGCCCGGGCGGGTCCAATGTGCGGCCGGTTTCTCCACTCCGGGTCCGCGGGGGATCAGGTAGACGAGAAACTGCGCGAGGAGCATCATGGTCACCATCTGGGTGCTGTGATTGATCGCGCCCTGGGAATTCCCAAGGGTGCCGATGACGATGCTGAAAAACAAGGCCGGCAGGAGGCCCAGGGAGGGCAGCCATCCGGCCACATACAGGACGAGGCCACCGAGGGTGAGGGCTTTCAGGCCGAGGCCGGGAGGGGATTGGCCGATCCACGTGAGGTCCAGAAAATGTGCGATCCCATTGGGGAATTTCTGGGTGGTCCAGGCTCCGGTCTCCCACTTGATAGTGTAAAAGACGAGTGCGGCAAACCCGGCGCGCATCAGCAGCATTTCGAGCGCGCTCCAGTTGAGCGGTCCGGGCTGCCACCAGGGGCGTTTGATGGGGTTGGCAGAGTCGCTCATGGAGTGGGCACGGGGAGTTCGGCGAGGCGTTCCGGTTCAAGATGGGCCAGCCCGCCGTCTTCGAGGCGGAAGGTTTTCCGGTAGAGACGCAGTTGGGAAACACTGGCGGGCATGGCCTTGGGGCGGATGCGCTCCATGATGGTGGCCATGACGGCCCGGCCGGCGGCAGCCCGGTCTTCCGGAGTGGCCGTTTCCAGCTTGCGGCCAGCGGATTTGGAGATCGTGCTGAGTTCTTTTTTATACATCTTCTTGGCGGTGCCGGATCCGGTGCGGAAGACGGCATCCATGGGCAGGGCGGCATCTGCCTGGTCGGTCACATAGAGGATATCAGCCTCCTCATCGACATTGGAATACATGGGGAAATTGGAGAAGGGATACCGTTCCTTCACGATGAAGAGGAACAGCACCACCAAAAGCATGGCGCGGAAGGGCAGCCGTTGCCAGACGGCTGCCAACCGGGGAGGCAGGGAGACACTCATGGCCGGAACCTGGGGGTGGCGGTGCCGGAACGCAAGGCCCCCGAAAACGCACCGGGTGATGCTGCGATTGCCGCCCCGTCGCGCCTCCGCCCGCCCGTTTGACTTGCCCCTGCGTCCGGGTGATGAGGCCGGGACATGGCCCGTATCGAATCGCGTTCCCCTGACTTCAAGCTCCGTCTGATGGACCGCTGGCCGGTGTATTACTGGCGGCGTTATCCTCATTTTCTGAAGGCCAATCACTGGAGTTTCTCCGCGGTGAATGCCATCCCGCTCCCCGCCGTCCAGCAGGCGCTGGAACTCGGGTATCTGCGATGGCCCAAGGCGCTGGCCCCTTGGTGCCAAGGCAAGGACGTGGTGGATGTCGGCTGCGGCATGGGGCTGCACGGTCTTGGATTTTTGCTGGAAGGGGCACGCAGCTACACAGGGGTGGATCCGCTCATCAAACCGAAGTCGGGAGTGCTGAAGAGCCTGCACTCCGGGAAACGGCTCGACTGTGGCTGGACACCGGAGATGCTGATGGAACGGATCGACCGGTTCCGCATGATCCGGGGCATTTCCAATGAACTGGAAGGCCGGATGTTATTTGATGTGGCCACCCTGCACAATGCCACGGAGCACCTGACCGATCTGGCCGGAGTTTTTGCCTCGGTGGCCCGCCTGCTGCGACCGGGGGGACGTCTCATCTTCAGCCACCACAATTGGTTTTCCTGGAACGGCCACCACCAGGAACCGAAAACCATCGGCCGCCTCGACCTGACAAATCCTGTCCAGCAGCGCTTCGCCGATTGGGCGCATCTTGACGGCAGCCACCCGCCGGATCATTACGTGATGACCAAACTGAACCGTCTGCGCCTGGATGAAGTCCGCGCCATCACGAATCAGTATTTTGAAATCGAGCTGGAGCGGACTACCCCATCCACGCCCAATCAAGGCGCCGGCCGCCTCACCGATGCCACCCGCGCCCGCCATCCGGAGCTGACGGCAGCGGACTTCACCACGCAGAGCCTGTTTTGTGTGGCGCGGCTGAAAGGCTAAAAGGGCGCGGGTGCTCCCCATCCCAAACTCCGTTGCGCTCCGGTCGGCCCGTGCTCATGATCGCGTCATGGAAATCATCCACTCTGCCCAAGCCCCTGCCGCCATTGGTCCCTATTCCCAGGCCGTCCGCACGGGGAATCTCCTCTTCGCCTCCGGGCAGATCCCGATCGATCCCGCCACGGGCAAGATCGATGCTACCGACTTCACCGGCCAGGCCCAACAGGTTTTCGCCAATATCAAAGGCCTCCTCGATGGCGCCGGTCTGACCATGAACCACGTGGTGAAATGCAGCGTCTTCCTCAAGGACATGGCTGATTTCCCCACCCTGAACCCGCTCTACGCCGCGGCCTTCGGTGATCACAAACCCGCCCGCAGCACCTTCCAGGTCGCCAAGCTCCCGCTGGATTCCATGGTGGAGATCGAAGTGGTGGCGGAGTATCCGGGCTGAAATGTGAGCAGGGCCGACCCGAGTCGGGCCCGCAAAAAGACCCTCGCGGATTTTGCATGACCATGAAGGTCCGCGCTGCCCTTCCGGATGACGCGCCAGCCATCGCCCGGATCCGTGTGATGACATGGCAGCACGCTTTTCGTGACATTATTCCACAACCTTATCTTGATGCGATGGACGCCTCGGAGAATGAGGCCGTGTGGCGCAGGGCTATCTCGCAGGGAATGCCCCGGGTTCTGGTGGCAGAGGCAGAAGGGAAGGTCGTCGGCTTCTCCTGCTTCGGGTGCTGCCGGGATGAGGGGGCTTCCTCAAATGCCGGAGAAATCTGGGCGCTGTATGTGTTGCCTGATTATTGGGACAAAGGAGTTGGCCGGCGGTTGTGGCTCGAATCCCGCAGGCAACTGGTGGAGCAAGGCAGCACCGTGATCAGTCTTTGGGTGCTTGAAAAGAATTTGAAGGCGATCCGCTTCTATCGTGCCGCCGGGTTTGCGCCGGAGGAAAGCTCACGGAAATGCTTCGAAATTGGGGGAGCCCAGGTTCCGGAAATCAGATACCTGCACCCGGTCATGTCCGGCCTTTAAAAATCCGGCCACCCTCACTTCACAAAAATCGCCCCATCCTTCATATCCAGACAGTGCTCCTTGAGGGCGGTACGGGTGGATTTGGAGAGGTAAACCTTGATGCGGCCGATCTCGAAAATTTCGTGCGGTTTCATTTTGTTGATCGGCTGCCAAAGCAGGCTGGCGTAGGCTTGACCGGCTCGCTCCCCGGTCGCGAAACGCACGTAGTCGAGCTGCGGGATGAGGCCGAAGTTGCCGCCTTCCGTTTCCTCATGCCACTGCGCGAGGTAAGCCCGGAAGGCTCCCGTGGTAATGACTCCGCAACGCAACCGTTCCAACATGGCGGGACCGTGCATCGCCGCGCTCCCGGCGCAAGGGCGGGGGGCCTCATTGGTGGAGTTTGGCCGATGAAACCCAGGCGGGGCGGTTCATCGTCCGGAGCACCTCCCTCTTGATGCGGGCGGATTCCTCTCCCAGATAGGTCGTCTTATGTCCAGTACTTGGGGTCAGGCTTTTCGTATCACCACCTGGGGGGAATCCCACGGTGGCGGGGTCGGTGTGGTGATTGACGGCTGTCCGCCCCGCGTTCCGCTGACCCTCGAACACATTCAAACTGAACTGGACCGCCGCCGTCCGGGACAAAGCGAAATCACCACGCCCCGCAAGGAAGCGGACCGGGCCGAGATTCTGAGCGGGGTCTTCGAGGGGCTGACCACCGGCACACCCATTTCCATTTTGGTGCGCAACGAGGATCAGCGGTCCGAGGCTTATAACGAAATGGCCACGAAATACCGGCCGAGCCATGCCGACTACACTTACGATGCCAAATACGGCTTCCGGGATTGGCGGGGCGGGGGGCGCTCAAGTGCGCGCGAAACGATCGGACGGGTGGCCGCCGCCGCCGTGGCGCAACAGGCCCTGCGGGCGCTCTATCCAACGTTGGAAGTGATCGCGTGGGTGAAGAGTGTTTACAAATTGACCTGCACCATCGATCCCGCCACCGTGACCCGGGAGCTGGTGGAAAGCAATATCGTGCGCACCGCCGATCCCGCGATGGTGGGGCCGATGACAGATCTGATCAAGCTAATGCGGGGCGCGGGCAACAGTGTGGGCGGCGTGGTGGAGTGTGTGGTGAGGAATTGCCCGCCGGGACTGGGCGAGCCGGTATTTGATAAAATCGATGCCGATCTTGCCAAAGCCATGCTGAGCCTGCCTGCCACCAAAGCCTTTGAAATCGGCAGTGGTTTCGCGGGTACCCTGCTCACCGGCTTGGAGCACAATGATCCTTTCCGCATGGAAAACGGGGTGGTCCACGCCACCAAAAACGACTCCGGCGGGGTGCAGGGAGGCATGAGCAATGGCGAGCCGATTCTGTTCCGGGTGGCCTTCAAACCGGTCGCCACCGTGATGCACGAGCAGGACACCGTGACCAGCACCCCGCACGAAGACACCACCCTGAAAGGCCGCGGCCGCCACGACCCCTGCGTGCTGCCGCGTGCGGTGCCGATCGTAGAGGCCATGACCTGGCTGGTGTTGGCTGACCATGTCCTGCGGCACCGGGGGCAGGTGGGTAAATGAAATCTTTGCCCCATCTGTGGCCAACACAGGACCTTGAGCGCTGAACTTTGAACGTCGGATAATCTTTATTGCCACGCCGGTCCGTTTGTTATGGCCGTTTCCCCATGCCTTTTTCCCTGACCTCCGAACCCACCCTGCGCCTCGCCATGCTGGCTTTTGCCGGCGTTTGCGTGTTCTGGGGGGTGGCGCGCGGGATTGGGCGGTTGGTGATGCTTGCGGTGTCGGTCATGGCCGGTGCCGCGGCGGGTTGGGCCTTTTTCCGGTATGCGCCGGGGCCCTTGATCTCATGGCTGAACGGGTTTCATGCTGAAGCGATCCAGTGGGGCGCGGTGGTTTGCGGGGTACTGGCGTTCTGGTTCTCCCAACGGTTCCTCGGTTCGCTTTTCAGTGGTCCGGGCATGGTCCCGGCCGGGGCTGCCCAGCGGACCCGGGCCGGGTTGTTCAGCTTGGTGCCGGCGTTGCTGGTGCTCTGGGGCGCGGCAATGGCGATCCGTTACAGTGGTGGGGTGGCGCGCATGCGGTGGGTGGAAAAAGCCGCCATGACCCAGCGTGCCGGGCCGCCGGAGGAACCGCCGCTGCTCGCCCAGTTCCGCAATGGTGTCTCCACCGGGACGCTGGGCCAGGTATTGGATAAAGTGGACCCTTTCCACTCCCGCGAAGCCTCGGCCCTCGGCGCCCTGCTGGCCCTGCGCCGGAATGAAACGGCGTGGCAAAATCTGATCCGCCAGCCGCGGATGGCTCCCCTGGTGCAATCTGAAGTCATGCGTGCCCTGCTGAAGGATAATGATGTGCTGCATGCCCTCAGCTTTTCCTACTACAGCAAGCTGCTCACTCTGCCGGAGCTCACCGAGGCGGTTTCTGCCCCTGCCGTGCGCGATGCCCTGCGGGCGCTTCCCGTCGAAGATGCCATCCGGTCTGCCCTCGCGGGCACCCCGGCTTTGCCGGCCGCGCCCCGCGCCGTCATCGTGGAATGACACTTTTTCCCCCTGAATCCACAATCCTTCCAATTTTCGGAACCGAATCTGCTTATCACCTATGTCTGACCATATGCCCCGCAGCACCCGCACTTCTCCCGTTCCGCCTCCTGGCGAATTTCACCAGCATCCTCTCGATGAGCGGATCCGCCTCTCCTACAGCACCTTGGAACGACTGAGGCGGCCCAACGGCGGTTACATCGCCAGCCCCTATTCTGCCGATGATGGCTCGGGAGATGCCTACAACGTTTTTTGGATCAGGGACATCATGTTCGCCACCTACGCGAACGAATACCTCGGGTGCTTCGACAAGATGATCGAGAGCTTCCGCCTCGTGCTGGATATTTTTAAACGCTACCACCTGCGCATCATCAAGGCGTCCATCCTAAAGCCTAACGTGCTCGACCAGCGCGGTCTGTTCATGCCGGCCCGCGTGCATCCCACCACCCTCGAAACCATCACGGATGACTGGGGGCACCACCAGATGGATGTCTTCGGCCTCTTTATGTATAAAATGGGGGATCTGATCCGGAAAGGTTATGGATTCCGTTTCACGGCGGAGGACTTTACGCTGATCAGCCACATCCGGAATTACATTTTCAACATGGGTTTCGAGGAGGACTTCGGCATGTGGGAGGAAGGCCCCGAGGCGCACAGCAGCAGCTTTGGCGCGGTGCTGGGCGGTCTGACCATGTGGTTCGATCAAGGCTTCTACGACTACAAATACAAACAGAAAACCGAGATCGGCACTCTGGTTCCGGTAAGCCAGCGCATGGTGGCCAACGGCAACAAAGCCCTCGCCGAACTGCTGCCCCGGGAGTCCCCCAGCCGCCCCTACGATATGGCGCAGCTCAGCCTGATCTGGCCGTATGCCATCGTGGACTACGAGACCAAGCTGATGATCCTGGAGAACATCGAGACGAATCTGGTCGGGACCCGCGGCGTGCGGCGTTATCCCAACGATGTGTATTCCGGTCACGGCACCGTCGCCCATGAAGGGGAGACGGCAGAATGGCCGCTCGGTCTGGCGTGGCTCTCTATTTGTTATTCCAAGCTCGCGGAATACGAGCAGGATTTCGACGCCAACCATCACCCGATCCACTTGAGCTGGGAGCAACGCGCCGCCTATTTCGATCTGGCCGTGAAATATTTTATCCAACTGGAGAGCGCCATGACTCCTGAAGGCTACGTCCCGGAACTCTATCTGGGCACTCAGATGGGGCACAACACTCCACTGGCCTGGGCCCAGAGCTTCCACATCATTTCCGGACAGATGCTGCTCAATCTTTCCTACAAACATCCAACGCACTTCAAAATCCCGGCCAGCCTGCTGCGCCGGGCCGTGGTGTGAGGCTGTATCACGGGCGGGCAGGGATGATCAGACACCGGACGCTTGCCACGGGCCAGCCTACGGATTGCTGCCGAGATTTGCCGGGGTGGCCGGAGGCGTGGTGAAGGAACGGACCCGGAAGTAGGCCCGGGGCTGGGAGGCGAAGAGGAGAAACTCATCGACTGGATTGCCAGTGCCCGGAATGACACTGGTTTTGTCGGACCAGGGGCCCGCAAGGGAGGTGGCCTGCTGGATGACGTAGTTTTGGGCGATGCCGGTGGGGAAGCTGACCGTGTAGAAGCCGAGACCGATCCGGGAAAACGCGGTGACGCGCAGGGGCTCGATTTTGACTTCGGTGGAGAGGATGGAGGCCGGACCGGTCAGGGGGGTGAAGTCCACATGGAATTGGGTCGGACCACCACCGGCGTTTTGATTGCCCGCGACGGTAACCGTGATCCACAGGGAGGCAGGGGTGCCATTGCCGGGCGGGAAGGTGAGGACCCCACCCGTGATCGCGGTGTAGTCCGTGCCGGCGAGGGCCGTGCCGTTGCGGGTGGCGACCGCGTAGGCCACCGGGAAGCCGAGGGAGCTGGACGCTTCAGGGAGTTTGATTTCGATCCAGGCGAGAAAGGGACCGCCCGGGCCGGCGGTGACCGTGGCCGGGGAGATTTGGAGGACCGGCTGGTCGTCGTCGTTTTGGATAGTGCCGGTGAGGGTAGCCGTGGCCAAAGTGGCGTTGACCGGCGAACTTAGCAGGACGGTGAACGTCTCGGTCAACTCCAGGGTGGTATCGGCGAGAACGGTAATGGGGATGGTGACTTCGGTGGCCCCGGCGGGAATGGTGGCGGTGCCGTTGGCCGCCGTGTAATCGGTGGCCGCGAGAGCGCTGCCATCGGCGGTCTGATATTGGACGGTGACAGGAACTTCCAGCGGTGCGCTGATACTGATGGGGAACAGGGCGATGGTGGTGCCACCGTTGCCTTCAGCAAGGGACACTGCATTGCCGGTGATCCCGCGCTGATCGTTGTCCGTGATGGTGGCGACGGTGATGATGGAGGCGGGGAGGGAGACTTCGACCGGATTGCTGAGTTGGAGTTTTACGCTGCGGGTGGGCTGGGGAATGAGGTTGCCGGCAAGCGCAAGGCTCAGATTGGCAGTGGTGGCTCCAGGGGCGAAGGTGACGGTGCCGCTGGCGGCTTCCACGCCGGTGGAGTCCGCAGTGACTTGCCAATTAAAGGAGCCGGCCCGGATGGCGGCCGTGGACAGAACGAGGGAGACGGAAAGCGGCTGGGTGCCAGTGTCTCCTTCAACCATGCTGACGACGGTAGGGGGGAGCAGCGTGGGGGAATCATTATCCTGGATGGTGATGGTGGCGCTGCTGGTGCCAAGATTCAGATTGGAAGCATTGCTGAGCTGGAGGGTAAAGGTTTCGTCAGGTTCCACAGCAGTATCATTAATGATGCTGAAGCTGATGAAGCCGGTGGTGCTGCCGGCAGGGAAGTTGAGGGTGCCGCTGGGAGAAGTGATGGTGTAATCGCCGGGCCGGGAGGCCGTGCCGTTGGCGATGGTGTAGGCCACCGAGGAGGCGAATGGCACCGGCTCGCTGAGGGTGGCGGAGAAAATGATGGTGCCAGCGCTTTCCGAGACCGTGCGGTCGGAGACGGAGACCATCGCGAAGTCGTCGTTGGTGATAGTGCCGGTGGCCGTGGCGCGGGAGAGGACGACGGCCGGGTTGCTGGAATTGGCCAGAGTGACGGTGAAAGCCTCGGCTGGTTCAATCAGGGCATCGCCGGTCACCGTGACCTGGATGGAGGAGCTGGTGCTGCCCGCGGGTATGGTGACCGTGCCGGAGGCAACGGTGAAATCCGTGCCGGGGGTGGCGGTGCCCGCTGCGGTCGTCCAGTCAAAGGTCACCCCGGTTGCGAGAGCCTGCCCTATCGTGACAGGGAAAGTCAGCAGGGTGGTGCCAGAGTTGCCCTCGGCCACGGAAGCGTCCCCGATGCTTGTCTGGTAGAAGTCGTCATTTTTCAGGGTCAAGAAAACGACGGTGCTGTAAGCGGTGCCGGGGGTGATGCTGACAACGTTGAAAGCGATGATTTCATCCTCCTCCACCAGGCTTTCATTGATGGGGACTACTGTTAAGTTGAAACTCTGGCTGAATCCACCCCCCATATTAAGAATATGTCGGATGGCCCCCGTGGTAAAGGGGGAGGCCATATCGGGGAGCGTGAAATCCTGACCCAAAATGGCAGTGCTGAGGGCTGGGTTCAGGGTGATGCGGTATTCCATATCCATTACCGAAGCACTCCGGTCAGCCAAAAATTGGATGGAACTCGTGTCTGAATTTTCAAAGAAGTCAGCAGGGGCGGGAAAAGGGGGGAGAAATACTATCGGAGCCAAGGCAGCGGTAAAGACGGCGGGATCATTGTCGGGTGAGATCACGGCGATGGTTTTCACCAGACTGTCGACGCGGACTTCGAGATCGAGGCGTTTGCTGGAGGGGTCCCAGCCAGTATCATCATTCGACGTCAGATAGATGTTTTTGGTCGTTTCGGCGGCGGTGAACGGGATATTTGCAGAAGTGCCCATCATCGACAGGAAAATCCATGGACCCGAAGGATCAAGACGGTAGCGGAGCAATGCCGGAGTGGATGGCCCCATGGTGACATTTGGAGAGATTTGGGTGATCGTGAGCTTGGCAGTGAAATCCCCGATGGTGGTAGAGGGCCGCAATAGCGAAAAGGAGGAGCCTGTTTCCGCATCGTCCTCGGGAAAGCTCAGGGAAGTCTGGTCGGTCAGCAGCGGGAACTCCGGGGCCACAAAACCTGCCGGCTCGGCGTTGCTGTATTCACTGGTCTCGCCCTCGGGTGAAGTGGCGGTCAGGGCCACTTTCCAGCCGGACCGGTAAGCCGTGAGAGGCAGGGAAATGGCCGCATTGCCGGATGCGTCGGTGGTGACTGTGACTGTTGCCATGAACAGCGCCTTTGGCTCCACCATGGTCGGGGCATACTGATGGGCTTCCACGGTGTAGGTGGTGGATGGTTTGGCTGGCAATATGGCCTCCACCCGGATCGCGTCGCCGGTCAGCGGGACGATGGCATGGATGACCGGTTTATTCTGCATTCCGTTGGGGCCGGTGTCAGCATCCAGGGGATCATTGGGGGTTGCGGTCCCCGGCGGTTCTCCGGCGGGTTGCAGATTGATCGCCAGAGTGGAGAGATAGGGCGTGAAAGGCCCGGCAATGGGGTGGACGGCATTTTCGGAAACGCGGACGGCCGCGGAAGGATCGGTGATGAGTACGTTGGCCGAATAGTTTCCTGAAATCACATTGGAGACGGTATCGGTGGGATTTTTTCGTGTCCCAATAGTCACCTGTCCCATGCCGGAAACCACATGAATGCCTGTGGGATTGGCGGCGATCTGGTTGTTTCTGATAAGGATAGGACCCGACTTTCCGCTCCCGCCCTCCAGATGGATGCCACTTCCTCCGGAGGAAAAAATACGGTAGTCTTCCACCGTCACACTCCCGGTTTCCCCGATTACGATACACTGCCAAGCCATGGAGATTTCACTGTTTTTGCCTGAAATCGTTATGTTTTTTGCGCCGCCGGTGATGCGGAGATTGGCTCCATTGGTGCTGGAAATCCGCGTGGCTTCGACAAGAATTCCGTCTGCTTGGGAATCAATCAGAATGCCGTGGCCGGACGTTCCAGTTCCATTTCGTGTGGTGGAAGAAAATCCCAAAGGACTGACCTCATTTTCCCGGACGAGATGGTTTTGGCCTCCTTCGACATGAATGCCGGTTTCAAGAGAGGCACTGATCTGGTTGTTGCCAAAGGGGGCGGTATCTCCGAACGGACGGCCAATCACATTGTCCGCTCCGCCAAGGAGGTGAATACCTGTGCGATTGGGGGCCATCGCCTGAGCAATGGCGGGATTCACGCCGATGAAGGAACTCTTCACGGTATTCCGGTTGCCGGTAATGCGGATGCCATCCCCGCTGGACGCACCGCCGATCCGGCTGCCGGAAATGATGTTGTCATCAGAGGTGATGACAATGCCGTGCAAACCCGCCGAGGGAATCAGATTGGCATAACTGATCCCAATCCAGGCATTTTCCACGGTGTTTCCGCCGTTTCCGCTGAGGGTAATTCCGACCGTGCCAGCGGTAGTGCTGACGACACTGACCTGGCCGACCGTGGAATTACCGCCGGTAATGGTTATGAGGGATTGGCCCGCAGTCATTCCGGTGGAACGGATTTCCATCGAATCATCCCGCATGGTCAACGGGCCGGTGATATCCGGCAGTGTCCCGGTCACATTGATTACCGGGGGGGCGCCGCTCGAGGGAAGGGTGCACCGGATAATATCGCTGCCGGGTGCCGCATTGGCATCCAGAATGGCCTGTCGAAGGGAACCGGGCCCGGAGTCTGTGTCCGTGGTGACGGTGAAGGTTCCGGCGGCTGCCCGGGATAACGAGGCGGCGTGGAGTAATGCGGTGAGGAGGCACAGGGGCAGCAAGGAGCGGGGGGAGGTGTGCATAACGTTCAACATCAATCTCACGGTTAGGGGGTAGTTTGTCCAGCTGGAAGATGGTTATTTTCCGTCACCCGGAGCCGGGGGCGTGGACGCAAAAACGCCGGCCTGTTTGCACGGGCCGGCGTTTTTGGAAGGGGCTGTCAGGGAAGGGCCTAGCGCTTGTAGGTGGCGTTCCACTTGGTGATGTTGGCGGCTTGGGCGGCGAAGAGATCGTCGGTGGGGTCGAGGACTTCGATGGATTTGATCTTGTCACCCTGACGGATGGCATTCACCACGTCCTGGCCTTTGGTGACTTCACCGAAGACGGTGTGTTTGCCGTCGAGGTGGGGAGTGGGCAGGTGGGTGATGAAGAACTGGCTGCCGTTGGTGCCGGGGCCGGCGTTGGCCATGGAGAAGATGCCGGGTTTGGCATGCTTCAGGCCGGGCACAAATTCGTCGCCGAACTTGTAGCCGGGGCCGCCGCTGCCGGTGCCGGTGGGGTCGCCGCCTTGGATCATGAAGTTGGCGATGACCCGGTGGAACTTGATGTCATTGTAATAGTCCTTTTTCGCCAGGTTCAGGTAGTTGGCGACGGTCATGGGGGTCTGTGAGGCGAAGAGGGTGGCTTCGATGTCGCCTTTGTCGGTGTGGAGGATGATGCGGATGTCGGTCATGGGGAAGTGGTTGGTTTTGAGGGATTCAGTTTTCAGCAGGGCCCCGGCGGGGTGCCGGGACTGGAAAGTTGGGGGGCTCCGGGAAGCTGGTTATTTGGCCGGTTTGGCGGCTTCGTCGGCGGGGAGGAGGGTGGCGGACTTGATGTAGTCGAGGCGGGGGAAGTCCTTTTTGAGGTAGGCGTTTCCTTCGGACTGGACGCGCATCTGGTTTGGACCGCGGCCGCTGGGGGCTCCTTCGCCGTATTCGCCGTTCAGTTTATCGACCACATCCATGCCTTCGACGACTTTGCCGAAGGGCGAGAAGCCCATGCCGTCGAGGTTCGCATTGTCGGCGAGGTTGATAAAGAATTGGGTGCTGCGGCTGTTGGGCGCGCCGGACTTGGCGAAGGTGATGGCCCCGCGGACGTTGCTGCCCTTGACGGTGTCGTCCGGGATATTGGCGGTGCGCCAGGCGGCGGCGATGATAGGATCGCCATGGATGCCGAATTGGCCCATGAAACCAGGGATGACACGGAAGAACGCGATGTCCTTGAAGTAACCGGCCTTCACCAGATTGTAAAAACGGTCGGCGCCGTTGGGGGAGAGGGGACGGCTGAGCTGGAGGGTGAAGTCGCCTTTGGTGGTGGTGAACTTGACCTTGAAGCTGTCGGGGGCTTTTTCCGTGAGCTTCGAAGGATCGGCCAAGGATGCGCTGGGGGCGGCTTTTTCGGCTGGGACGGCCGGATCGGCGGCGCGCAGGGGGGCAGAAGCCCCGAGGCTGAGGATCAGGGCGGCGAGGGGCAGCAGGGAGGATTTCATGGGAAGGCGGGGGCAGGGATTGATTTCCGGGTTTGAAAGCGGGGGAAGGCAGGAGGCGCCCGCCTTTCACCGGGGCGCGATGCTGCATGGGATTTGCCTGAAAATCAAACGCAGAGTGTATGGCTCCGGGCACGCTCTGTGCTTTGAGGCGCCTGGAAACGGAGGGAATTCCAGCCGGGGTAAGCTTTTTCAGGCTTTTTCCCATGTTTTTCCGATGAGACAGCCGTTCCTGTGTGACAATTATGACAACCCTTCCTCTTAACAAACCTGAAATCGCTATTGACGATCAGGAGCGAAAGGTGTTGAACACGGGTTCCACTGACGGGTCTGCAATTTTTGTGCCTGATTTATCCGTAAAACCAGAGCGCGGCATCGCTCCCCGAGGTGGACTTGGCGCCCAGTCTGAATCACCGGCGCCGCATCGCCCATTGAAGTCCCCCTCGTTTTACCCATCCGAACCCGTTTTCTGCTGACACTACTGCCATGGCCAACCTTGAACTTGATGGAGGCATCAAAATTTACCTGCGGGAGATCGGAAAAACCCCGCTGCTCACCCCGGAACAGGAAGTCGAACTCGCGGCCAAGATCCAAGCCGGCAGCAAGGCCGCCCGGGATCACATGATCAAAGCCAACCTGCGGCTCGTGGTGAAAATCGCCCAGGACTACGCCAACTACGGCCTTCCCCTGCTGGACCTTATTTCCGAAGGCAACATCGGCCTGATGAAGGCGGTGGAACGTTTCGACCCGAACAAGGGTGGTAAACTTTCCACCTACGCAGCCTGGTGGATCAAACAGTCGATCAAACGCGCGCTGGCGAACCAGTCCAAGACGATCCGTCTGCCCGTCCACATGGTGGACAAAATATCCAAGATGCGCCGCGTTTCGATGTCCATGTCGGAGGACTTGGGCCGCGAACCGACCGATGACGAGCTTTCCGAAGAAATCGGGATCGACCGGGCCAAACTGGCCCAGTTGAAGGCCGCCAGCCTGCGCCCCGCTTCGCTGGATGCCCCGATCAGTGAGGACGACAGCACGGAATTCGGTGAAATCATCGGCGATGACCGCGCCCAGACCCCGCACGAGATTCTCAGCCACCGCAACATGCACGACCAACTCGATGGTCTGCTGGACGTGCTCGACGAGCGCGAACGCAAGATCATTGATGCCCGTTTCGGCCTGAACGGACAGAAGCCCAAAACGCTGGAGGAAGTCGGTCAGGAATTCGGGGTCACCCGCGAACGCATCCGCCAGCTGCAGAACATCGCGCTGAAAAAACTGCGCCGGGCGCTGCAGAAGAAGGAAGATCCGGGACCACGTCCGCTCAAGGGCGCCCGCAAAAAAGCCGGGATGGCCGCCGCTGCGGTGGCTGCCATGGCAAGCATGCTGGACGACGACGACGACGACTTCTCGGCGGACGAATTCAGCATTGGCGACGAATAAGGTCGTGGGTTGGCTGCCGCTGGTTGGGCGGTTCACATTCCCATGTCCCCTGCGCTGCGCCTTGATCAACTGCTCTCCCGTTTCGGTTATTGCAGCCGGAGGGAAGCTGCGGCCTGGCTATCGGCGGGGCGGATTACCCACGGGGGCGAGCCGCTCCAGCGCACCGATCAGCGGGTGACTCCGGAGTCGGTGTTGATTGATGGACTGCCGGTGGAGTTTCCTGATAGCCTGCTGGTCATGCTGCACAAGCCCGCTGGCTACGCCTGCTCCCATGATCCCGCCGAGGCCCCACTGATTTACGACCTGCTCCCGCCGCAGTGGTTGCGGCGGAATCCGGGGCCGATCAGTGTGGGCAGGCTCGACCGCGAGACCAGCGGTCTGCTGTTGATCACCGATGACGGCGCGCTCAGCCACCGCCTGACTTCGCCCAAACACGAGGTGGAAAAGACCTATGAAGTAATTGTCAGCACCCCATTCCCGGACGGCCTGACCGAACTTTTCGCCTCGGGCACCCTGACGCTGCGGGGAGAAGCCAAAGCCTGCCTGCCGGCCCGGCTGGAAATCACCGGCGACCACACCGCCCGCCTGTTCCTCCATGAGGGAAAATATCACCAGGTGCGCCGGATGTTCGCCAGCCAGGGCTGCCCCGTCACCGCCCTGCACCGCAGTGCCATCGGTGCGCTGACCCTGGGGGATTTGCCCGAAGGCCACTGGAGGGGGATTGCCCTGAAGCAACTGGTGCCGGTTTAGCGATGTGACCGGAATAACCTTCCAGCCGGATGCCGCGTCTATTTTAAAATCCAAGCAACTCCCGCAACGCATCGGTGATGCTGGCGGCGGTGGGGCGGTGGGCGGCCCAGAGGTTGGGGTGATAGGGGATGGGGGTGTCGCGCGCGTTGAGGCGCCGGGGCGGGGCGTCGAGGAGGTGGAAACCTTCGGCGGTGACGCGGGCGATGACTTCGGCGGTGACGCCGCCGTAGGGGAAGGCTTCGCCGACGACGAGGAGCCGGCCAGTGCGGGCGACGCTGGCAAGGATGGTGTCGGTGTCGAGCGGCTTGATGCTGCGGAGATCTACGATTTCGATTTCGTAACCGAGCTTGGCGAGTTCATCGGCGGCGCGGATCGACTCGTGCACCATGGCGCTGTAGGTGACGACGCTGGCGTGTTTGCCGTGGCGGATGATGCGGGCCTTGCCGATGGGGAGTCGCTCCTCCGGTGCAGGGAGGGCATCGGCCTTGAGGTGATAATAAAGGAACTTGTGCTCGCAGAAGATGACGGGGTCGTTCAGTTCGATGGCATCCAATAACATCCAGTAGGCATCACCTACGGTGGCGGGGGTGAGGACGATCAGCCCGGGGTAGTGGGCGTAGAGGCTTTCCATGCTCTGGCTATGGAAAGGCCCGCTGCCGGCAGTGCCGCCGCTGGGCAGGCGGACCACAAGAGGGCAGGGGATGCCGGTGCGCCAGAAGTGGGTGGCAGCCTGGTTGATGATCTGATTGAAGCCGATGCTGGAAAAGTCCGCGAACTGCATCTCGACGATGGGACGCATGCCTTCGATGGCCGCGCCGATGGCGAAGCCCATCATGGCATCCTCACTGATCGGGCTGTCGAGGACACGGCCGGGGAAGTCGCGGGCTAGGTGTTTGGTGGCCTTGAAGGCGCCGCCGAATCCGGCGATGTCCTGGCCGTAGATGAAAACGTCAGGATTTTCGCGGAGGGCGCGGGTCTGGGCCTCGCGGATGGCTTCGAGATAGGTGATGCTCACAGGGTCTCGGAGTTGGCGGTTTCCACGAGCCAGCGGGAGGCCAGCGGCTGCCAGGTTTCGTGGGCAGGATCGGGGGAGGGATCGCGCTGGGCGGTGGCCACGGCCTGCTGGACCGCTTCGATGGCTTCGGCTTCCATCAATCCGAGTTCGCCGGGGGTGGCCCAGTGTTCATCCAGCATTTTCTGGCGGGCGAGTTTGAGGCAGTCCTGACCCAGGGGAGTTTCCTTGATGGCCTCAGGGATGTAGGCGCCGTCGTCGTGGGCACCGTGGCCGCAGAGACGGAGGAGCTTGCCGACGACCAGTTGCGGGCCGTGGCCGGCGCGGGCGCGGGCGACTGCTTTTTCAAACACGGCGAGGCAGGCGGCGAGGTCGGTTCCGTCCACTTCGTAGCCTTCCACACCGTAGCCCACGGCGCGGTCCACGAGGTCGCGGCAGGCATACTGGCGGTCGGTGGGGGTGGAATAGGCGAACTGATTATTGGCGACGGCCACCACCAGCGGGAGTTTCTCGACGGCGGCGAGGTTGAGGGCTTCGTGGAAGGCACCAGTGGAGGTGCCGCCATCACCGATGCAGGAGGCCCCGACGGCGTCGGAGATGCCGCGAAATTGCCGGGCCTTCAACATGCCGCAGACCACCGAGACCATGGCGCCAAGGTGGGAAATCATGGCGGGCATGCCCTTGTCAGGACGGCCGCGGTGAATATTGCCATCGCGTCCGCGCATGGGGCCCTTGACGCTGCCAAGGTAGGTGCGGGCGGTGTCGAGGATGTTCTCCCCGAAGGCCATCCGTCCGGCCTGATCGCGGATGAGAGGGGCAAAGATGTCATGGCCTTGCCGCAGGCTCACGGCGAGGGCCGCACTGAACGCTTCCTGGCCGCGGCCGAGATAGACGCCGCCTACGATTTTTCCCGCGTGGTAGAGGGCGGCGATTTTATCCTCCAGAGTGCGGGCCAGCAACATCCAGCGGAAGGTCTCACGGAAGCGCATGGCGGCCGACTCCGGGGCGGAGACAGGAGCATCGGCCATGGCAGCAGGGGTCATCGGGGATGAAGTTCCGGCATGGAGCAGAGTCAGGGGAGCCGGGGCAGACAAGTGCAGGGTTTACTCCAGCGGGGCCGTGTGGGCGGAGGCCGGGCCTTCGAGTTTGGCGGTATTGGCTTCCATGGCCGCGCGCACGATTTCCCAGAAGCTGCCGCTTTCCAGACTGGCTCCGCCGACGAGGGCCCCATCGACATCCGGTTGGCTCATGAGTTCCCCCATGTTGGAGGGTTTCACGCTGCCGCCGTATTGGATGCGGACGCGGCGGGCGGTTTCGGGGTCGTAAAGTTTGGTGAGAATGGTGCGGATGAGCGCATGGGCTTCCTGCGCCTGCTCGGAACTGGCGGTGCGGCCGGTGCCGATGGCCCAGACGGGTTCATAAGCGAGCACGGTAGCGACGGCTTGATCGGCGGTGACGCCGGCGAGACTGCCGCTGAGCTGGGTGGTGAGGACTTCCTCCAGTTTGCCGGCATCGCGCTCGGTGAGGGTTTCGCCGACGCAGAGGATGGGCTTGAGGTGATAGTGGTGGGCGGCCAGGACCTTGGCGTTGATGATGGCATCGGTCTCGCCAAACAGGCTGCGGCGCTCGCTGTGGCCCAGGATGACGTAGGTGACCAGCATGCTGCGGAGCATGAGCGGGCTGATCTCGCCGGTGAAGGCCCCGGAGGGCTGGTCGTGCATGTTTTGCGCCGCGATGCGGACATGGTCACGGTTGGTCAGCATGGCGAGGGCCGCACTGAGGCTGATGTAAGGAGGGGCAATGACGATGTCCACGCTGTCGCCGGATTGGGCGAGGACGAGGAAATCCTTGAGAAAGTCCTCCGTCTCGGACGGAGTTTTGTGCATTTTCCAGTTCGCGGCGATGATCGGTTTACGCATGGGTGGGTGTCGATGGTTCCGCGCATCCAAGCGGCGGATGGGGCGGGTGTCCATCGCAGAATGTAGTGCTGGACCACAAGATCGAGGGAATGAAGAGGGCGCGGAAAAGTATGAGTGGAACCCGTCCCGGGCGGATCGACTGGGGCTGGATGAATTTGCAGCGAGAGTGATTGTCGGGCGCGGCGGGTGCGTTTATAAAGGCAGCGTGAGTGGCATGGTGGAAAAGACATTTATTCAGCGGCAGTGGCTGACGGTGCGCCGGCAGGTCTATCCCGTGCTCGTATTGGTGGTCCTGATGTGGCTGGCAGAAATGGCGGATTGGCTGCTGCCTGCCGCTTGGACGCCCGATCAATGGGGCATCCGGTCCCGCCAGATCACGGGATTGTCCGGGGTGGCTCTGGCGCCCTTTTTGCATGAAGGCCTGGTGCATCTGCTCCGGAATACGGTTCCGCTCCTCGTGCTGGGCTGGCTGGTGGCCTTGAGCGGCCGGTGGCTTTTCATCCGTGTGGCCTTCGTGACAGGTCTGACCAGTGGCCTGGGTGCCTGGGCGTTTGGGAATGGGGATGCGGTGCATATCGGAGCCAGCGGGATCGTGTTTGGGCTGCTGGGATTCCTGATTGCCCGGGGTTGGGTGGCGCGGCGGGTGGGCTGGACCCTGCTTTCCGTGGCGGTGGGGGTCTTTTATTTTTCCACCGTGCTCAGCCTGCTGGGGCCGGAACCCCATACCTCCTGGTCCAGTCATTTCTGGGGATTCACCGGCGGGATGGGCCTGGCGTGGTGGCTCTACCGGCACGAGGGGCGGCGTTTGCTCAGCGGGACGACCCGGGAGGCGCTTCGAGCCACAGTGTCTTCAAATAAGGTTCGTCGGTGAAATCAGCCGGCATCTTGCCCGGTTGCAGTTGAGTGACCGGTCGCTGGGCGAGAGCGGCGCCTGCTTCCACCAGACCACGGAAACGGGCGGGGGTGAGGCCCCGGTGATTGGTGCTGGAGAGGAGCCAGCCGCCGGGCGCGAGGACGGCCAGGCAGAGGGCCACCAGCTCTGGAAAATCGTGCTCCACCCGGAAGACTTTGCCGTCCGCATTCCGGCTGAAGGTGGGCGGGTCCACCACAATCCCGTCCCAAGTGCGGCCCTTTTTGGCAAAACGGCGGAGCCATTCAAAGGAGTCGCCCCGGCAGAAAAAATGAGCTTCGGGGGCGAGATGATTCAGGGCAAAATTCCGCTGTCCCCAGTCCAGATACGGCCGGGAAAGATCCACACTGGTGGTGATGGCTCCGCGCGAAGCCGCGGCCACACTGAAGGCGCCGGTGTAGGAGAATAAATTCAGGACACGCTGGCCGGGCACCATCCGTTCCATCATCCGGGCCCGCTGCGGCCGTTGGTCGAGGAAAAGCCCTTGACTGTATCCGGCCGTGAGATCGATTTCATAATTCAGCCCCAGCTCCTGCACGGCGAACGGCCCGGGCGGCGGTTCCCCCAGCACGCATTGCGGAGCTTGTTTGTCCTGCTGATCCAGCCGCTTCCACCAGATCGACTGGCAACCCTCCGGCAGGGTGCGGTGCAGGATTTCAGGAAAAGGCACATCCCGCGTCTGGACCACCCAGTGCCCGCCGTAGGTGTCGATCTCCACGCCGGGCCAGCCGTCGCCGGCCCCATCCAGGAGGCGGAAGGCGGTGGTTTGGCCGTTTGCCAGTTCAGGGAGGGCGGTGCGGCGGGCGGTGGCTTGGGGAATGGACATGGTAGACGGGCTGATGCCGGGGAGTCTGCATCAGGTTCCGGAATGAACACGGGCGGCGCATGAGGCTTGGCAAACGATTTTTCCAAGCCGGGTTCCGGCGGCGCCATCGGGGTTGAACCGGCGGGGGATGCCGCTACCATGGGCGACTTTTTCGAACCAGAACCTGACCTTTTATGAATAATTCCGATGCGCTGGGCGCGACTCTCTCCGATGCAGTGAATGCCGGGAATCTGCTGGAAAGCAGCCGGGCGAATATCATGGAACTGCTGGCGGGGAGCAGCAATCCGGCGTTTCCGGCCAGCGTCCTTGAATTGGTGGCCGGCGGGCACTGGAATGAACTGAACGACCGGTTTTTCAAGAAACTCGCCTTCGGGACCAGCGGACTGCGCGGGCGGACCATCGGCAAAATCGTAACGGCGGCCGAACGCGGCCAGGCGGCGGAAGGCGAGCGGCCGGAGATGCCCTGCACCGGCACCAATGCCCTGAATTTTTACAACGTGACCCGGGCGACGCGCGGGATGTGCGCCTTCGTGAAAAAGTATTTTGCGGAACACGGCAAGTCAGGAAAACCTTCCCTCGTCTTCAGTCACGACACCCGGCTGTTTTCCCGCGAATTCGCGGAGTTCGCCGCCAAGGTCACGGCCCAGAGCGGAGTGGATGCCTATCTGTTTGAAGATTTCCGACCCACTCCGGAGCTGTCCTTTGCGGTGCGCCAGTTGAATGCGACGGGCGGGGTGATGATCACCGCGAGTCACAATCCTTCGCATGATAATGGTTATAAAGTCTATTTCCAGGATGGGGATCCGATCATTGATCCCGTGGCGACCGGGATTTTGAATGAAGTGAATGCGGTGCAGAGCGACAGCTTCGATCCGGTGCCGGAAGCAGAGCAGGGGACCGTCACCATTATTGGCAAAGAACTGGATGAGGCCTACTTCGCCAGGCTCAAGGGGGTGATGCTGAATCCAGCTTTGTTGGAGAAAGCCCGGGACTTGAAAATCGTGTATACCCCGATCCACGGCACGGGCATGGTGCATGTGCCACGTCTGTTGGGTTCGCTTGGATTCAATTACCTGACGGTGCCGGAACAGGACATCCCGGATGGCCGGTTCCCGACCGTTGTCTCACCGAATCCGGAAAACGCCGCCGCCCTGAAAATGGCAATGGATCTGGCAGACCGGGAGAAGGCTGATATCGTGATCGCGACCGATCCGGACTGCGACCGCATGGGCGTGGCGGTGCGGAATGCCCAGGGCCAGCTGCAGCTGATCACCGGCAATCAGATCGGGTCGCTGATGGCGTGGTACCGGACCAAAACCATGTTTGAAATCGGCTGGCTGAATGAATCCAACCGGAAGAATGCGGCGATTGTGAAAACCTATGTGACGACGCGGCTTCAGGAGGCGGTGGCCCATGCTTACGGGGTACATGTGGTGAATACCCTGACCGGATTCAAATACATCGGCGGCAAGCTCGGCAAGTATGAGCGTGCCCTGCCGGCTGATCTGCAGGCCCGTTACCGTCAGATGTCGGATGAGGAATCCCGGGCGGTGCGCCTCGAGCATAGCAAATTCTTCATCTTCGGGGGTGAGGAAAGTTACGGCTACATGGGCGTCGACTGGATGCGCGACAAGGACGGCAATGGGGCGGTGCTGATGTTCGCCGAACTCGCGGCCTATGCCGCCAGCCGGGGGCTGACGGTGACGGACCTCCTGGATGAAGTGTATCTGGAATACGGTTATTTCCACGAGCAGTCGGAGAATCTCACCTTCGAGGGAGCCAGCGGTGCCGCCACCATGAAGAAGTTGATGGATTCCTTCTCCGCCCACCCTCCCAGGGAGTTGGCCGGCGTCAAGGTTGCCGCCATGCTCGACTTCGGCACCATGGACATTTATGACGAGGAAGGGGATCTTGTTCCCAAGGAAAATATGTTCCTGCTGACCCTGGAGGATGACCGCCGCTTCGTGATCCGGCCCTCCGGCACCGAGCCGAAGATCAAGATTTACTTCTTTGGGCAGCATCCCGCGCCTGAAGGCCAAAAGCTGAAGGCTGCGGACTTGCCTAAGATCAAGCAGGAAACCGCTGCCGGTCTGACAGAGCTGTGGAAGTTCATCCAGACTGACGTCGCCGCCCGCCTCGCGGAGTAGCGGAAGCCCTTGCTGGTTGCCTCAAGCAAGGGGTGCCCTTCCTGCGTTTTCTTCCACGTCGCGCCGCTGCCTGCTCATGACCTTTACCCCATGGCGATCCCGCGCTGCTGCGTCGGGCAGCGCCTTGTTATTGGCTGCGGCCTTTCCGCCGTTGAATGGGTGGCCCCTGGTTTTTGTAGCCTTGATCCCGCTGCTTCTGGCGGTGTGGTCGGTGCCCGCCCATGGCCGGGTGTTCTGGCGTGGCTTCCGGTTGGGTTGGCAATTTGGTTTTGTATTCTTCACCGCTACCCTGTGGTGGGTCCAACATGTCACCCTGCCGGGCATGCTGGCGCTGACGGCTTACCTGGCGCTTTATCCGGCGGTGGTCATGGGAATCGCCGGTTGGCTGGGCATGCGGCGGGATGAACGGTGGGGACCGGTGTTGGGAA
Source organism: uncultured Verrucomicrobiota bacterium (assembly GCA_942492905.1). Taxonomy (GTDB): domain Bacteria; phylum Verrucomicrobiota; class Verrucomicrobiia; order Verrucomicrobiales; family V1-33; genus CAIZWU01. The sequence continues at coordinate 4,227,610 of OW818657.1, read as the reverse complement.
AGGTGCTGCTTCTCGCCGGGAGCTGGGCCGGTCTGGAATGGGTGCGCAGTGTGGCCATGTCCGGGTTTCCCTGGAATGGTCTGGCGGTGCCCATGTTTGACCTGCATCTGGCGCGGGCGCTTTCCGCCTTTACCGGGGTGATTGGTTTGTCAGGGGTGTTCATGCTGATTCCTTTGGGGGCGGCCGCTCTCCTGCGGATCAAAGGGCGCCGGGCAGGCCCAGCGCTGTTCCGGTGGGCGGCCTGCTGGGTGGTGTTGGAACTGGTAGGCCGGAGTGGCTTGGGGGCTGATCCTGCGGCGGAAGGTTCGTTTTACCGTGCGGTCCTCGTCCAGCCCAACGTCACCATGGAAGAGAAGATGTCGCCTGACCCCGAAGTTCAGCGGCAGAGGTATTTTGACCTGTTGGCGCAGACCGATGAGGCCATCGCGGAGGCCACGGAGGCCAAGCCCGATCTGGTGGTCTGGCCGGAGTCGGCGGTGCCGGGATTTTTTGACGAGATGGTGCAGGGTGGAGCCTTTGTGGATCAGTTGAAGCAAGGAGACTTTTCGCTCGTCACCGGAGCCGATCATGAGGAATGGGGGAAGCTTTATAACAGTGTGGTGGCGATGCGCGGGACCACGGAAAACCATGCGCTGCATCCCAAGGTCAGACTGGTGCCGTTTGGCGAGTTCATTCCGTTCCGCAAGCAGGTGCCCCTGTTTGAAAAATTGCTGGGTGGATTGATCCCCATGGATTTCACCCGCGGCACTTCGCTGGAGCCGTTGAAGGTCACCGGCCAGCCGTTCAGCCTCGTGCCGCTGGTGTGTTTTGAAGATACGATGGGCGACCACGCCCGCCGCTTCGTCCGTCCGGAGCCGCAGATTCTGGTGAATGTCACCAACGACAACTGGTTCCACCAGAGCCCGGCCACGGAGATGCACTTCGCCAACGCCCGCTGGCGTGCCCCGGAGCTGCACCGCACCCTCGTCCGCAGTGCCAACACCGGAGTCACCGCCATCGTCTCGCCGGAGGGGGGCGTGAAGCGCATTCCTTCCTTCCAACGGGAAGTGCTGACGGGCTGGATCAACGCCGGGACCGGTGAAGTCACCTTCTACGCCAAGTATGGCGATGTGGTCGCCAAGCTGGCAGGAGCCCTGTCACTGTTGGGATGTCTGGTGGTTTTTCTGCGGCGGAAGTTTTGGACTGCGACTGCCTTGATAGCAAACCGACAGCCGCAGGAAAACAAAGCGGAGTAAATGACTGAGCCGTCATTTGCCTCCCCTCTGGACGGAGCCTATGAATCGATCATGTGGATCAGAAGAAATCAAACCGGCCCGCGTCTCCTTTGGATTCGCTTGGTACTGCTGGTCTGTTTTGTTCTGGGCCAAACCCCATTGCTGCCCGCAGGAGTCGGCGCGGCGTTGTGGTTGGAAGGCAGTCACCACGTGGAGGTGCAAGGCAGTTCCGGCCAGTTCCGGCTGGTGCTGCATCACGCATCTTCCAGCCGGGGCCGGCTTGTGGTGCCTTCAGCGGAGCACCGGCATGGGTGGGTTTCACGCCTTCTCGTAGCCGACTCCTCTCCATTCGGCGGACCGCATCCGGATCATCTGCTCAGCTTCGTCTCAGAAACGGCGGCATCCCCGGCTACGGCGGGCGGATTGGATTTCAAATCAGGCGCCGACGTGCCGTCGGTGCTGCCCATGGTTGATGGGGTGGCCAGACATGTCACCCGTGTGGAGATTCCTCGCCCGTGGACGGCCCGTCCCTGCCTGAGGATAAAACATCCGGCGTGCTTGAGGACCATCGTGCTCCTCGTTTGAGGTGATGGGCGGGTCAGTCATCCGGCAATGAGGTCTGTCATAGACCTGCTGCCGGGTCCTGTTGAACCCATGAGAACCCGTATTTCCGCCGATGGCGGATCGTGTGCCTGCTCCCCGTGGCCGGCCGCCCCTGTTTTCCAATCTTTTTTGATTCATCGTATCCATGATTTTCCGTACCCCGGTCCTTTCCTTGTTTTGCCTGACGGCTTTGCTTCCGTTGCTGCCTGCCGCCGGACCTGTTCCGGTCGAAGCTCTCGTCACCAAAGCCCTCGCCTCGAACTCCGAGATCGCCTTTTATGAAGCGCAACTGGCTTTGGCTTCGGGCCAGCGGCTGGATGCGGGCAAGCTGGCCAATCCAGAAGTCAGTGCCCAGTTGGCCCGCTGGTCCGTCGGTGGGGCCGGCGATGGTCCGGCGTGGCAAGCCGCTGTGTCGCAGACCTTTGAATGGCCCGGACGGCTGGCCCTGCGCAAGGCCCTCGCCGACCGTCAGGTGGACTTGGCGGGACTTGGTCTGGAATCCTTCCGGAATTCCCTTGCTGCACGGGTGCGTTCGCTGGCGGTCTCGCTCCAGTTTTCGCAGGAAAAAACCGAGGCCACCCGCAAGGTCATGGACCGTCTCCGCGGGGTGCTGACGGTGCTTGTGCAGCGGGATCCGGCCGGTCCGGCCCCGTTGTTGGAAACGCGGATTCTGGAAGCCAACCTCCTCACCCTTTCCCGCCAATTGAGTCTCGCCGGACAGGAGACCGCAGGATTCAGACTGGAATTGAACCTGCTTTGCGGGGAGCGGCCCGATGCCGCCCTGACGGTAGCCGGTGAATTGCCGGAATTGCCCGCTGCGCCGGAAACCGGCACGCTCCTCGCGGCGGCGGTGGAACGCAACTTTGATGTCAGGATGCGGGCGGCGGAATTGAGACTCCAGGGGTTTGCGGTTTCACTCGCCTATCATGAAAAGCTCCCATCGTGGACGGTGCAGCCGTTTGTGGCCTCGCAGAAAGCCGGGCGCGACAAGGAGACCACCGCCGGTCTGTCCGTCTCCCTGCCCCTGCCACTCTGGAACCGGAATCAGGGCAACGAGGCGGCGGCCCTTGCCCGGCAGTCTCAGGCACAAGCCAGTCTGGCCATGACTCAAAGGGAGGTGACCCGGCAGATTGTCGGCAAAGCCCAGACCTATGCCGCCCAGGTCGCCGAAATGTCCCAGTGGAGTGCCGATGCCCCGGCCCGTTTCCGCGAGGCCGCCGAACTGGGGGACCGGCATTATCAACTGGGCGCCATTCCCGTGAGTACGTATCTGGAACTGCAGAAAAGTTATCTGGAAGGACTGGACGCGGTGTTGTCCACCCGGGCCGAAGCCCTCTCCCATTTGCAGGACCTGGAACTCCTGACCGGCCTTTCCCTGCGGTCAAAATCACCCGCCGGTTCCCCCCGCTGAATATCCCTATTCACCCCTCCTGATCCACCACCACTCCCCTCCACCATGAAAGCATCCGCATTTTCCCTGGTCGCCCTGTCCACTTTGCTGCTCCCGGTTTCAGCCGTGAAGGCCAGCACCGCCTATGGAAGCATCAACAATTTTGATGCAGTAAATGACACGGGAGAGCAGTGTCATGGTTTCGAGATTGAGTTGGAGGATCTCCATTCCAGCGATGTCAGTTACACCTACGATTGGAATCATTATGGCACTCCTGAAATACGCGAGGACAATAGCGTGGCCGGGCATCCGAAAGTCACGGTGCGTTATGCCAGCAAGAAGAATCCCGACGGTTCATGGGCTGCCTACACCGCAGTGCCCAGTGGGCCCGTCAACCCGACCGATGGGCATCAGTTTGTCGATCCTTCGGTGAATTTCGGAGGGGAACACTTCGGCATGGGATATCGGGTGCCCCCCACGGCGGTGCGTTATCATTGGCTGCTGGACAATGGGGCCGGGGTGCTGGTGGCGGGGCCGCCGGTGATGATTGCGACTCCGGTGTTTGGTTATGCCCCGCCGTTTGCCGGTGCCGTGGCGGCAGTCCAGGCCGTCATCCAGCCGCCCGAAGTGGAGGAAGTACAGGCCCTGGAGTTTGGAGAGCCGGTCTGGGTGAAGGAGATCCGGACCAGCAGCCACAATAATGCCAGGGTAAAGCTGCGCGATCTGGTCTCGGACGATCCGGAGGAAACGGACGACAAAAATTGGCGGAACAGCGAACCGGATGAGGTGGAGGTGGAGTGGCAGTTGCTCCAAACTGAATTCAGCAAGCTGGATGGCGGGGAAAACGGTGAATTGGCGGGTGCTCCGGAGGCCCTCAAGGACGGCGATGAAACCGTCACGCGCCGCTATGAATTTTATCGTTACACCGGGCCGGTCGATGAGGAGTCCGGCGAAGCCAAAGCGAGCAAGGTGGGGCCTGATGACAAGCATGGGGAAGGCACCAAGGAGATCAACGGGGTCATGGTGGATCTGTCCACGATTGAAGTGGTAGGGGAGTTTACTGGTGCTCAGATGGCCGCGGTTGAGGTGGATGCCGGGCTGGGCTTGATCGATCACCTGCAGGATGGGGTGATCCACGAGTCCTATCCGGACCGGACGGTGGTGATTGCAGGAGCCGCCCCCTTCACTGCGGCAACCGAAGGCCAGTTGCCCGACGGAATGTCTTTCGATGCCGTGACCGGTATCATTTCCGGCACGCCGGCTGGCAGTGGGGCTTTTTCCTTCACGGTGCGTGCCACTGAAGCGGGGCAGGCAGCCCAGGTCAGGACATACAATTTCACCATCGCGGCCGCGGGTATGGCTCCGCCGCAGCTGTTTGAAGTCGAAACGCTGGTCCAACCGGTGGGCAGCGGCACGGTGCAGGGCGGTGGTCCGCACGATGTGGGGTCGATGGTCACCGTGGCCGCGCAGCCGCTCCCCGGGTATGCTTTCAAGCAGTGGACTGAACAGGGGCAAGCCGTCAGCACGGAGGCGTTTTACACGTTTGAGCTCACGGTGCACCATGCCTTGACGGCCGAGTTCGAATTGTTGCCCCCGGCGCTGACCCTGACCCGGCAGGCTGATGGAAAGGGCATCCTGGCCTGGCCTGCAGTCCCGGCCGGCTGGCTGCTTCAGGAAAGTCAGGATCTCTCGGCAGGCAGTTGGCGGACCTTCACGGGCACGATTACTACGGCCGGTGATCACTTCGAAGCCGCGATTCCCATGACGGCCCGCCGCGGGTTCTTCAAGCTGGTCCCACCCTGATCCCGGAACTTTGCTGCACCACCGGTTCCGCCTGATTTTCATTCCATGATTGACCGCATTTTAGAGTTTTCGCTTCGCCAGCGCGCGTTCGTGCTGATCTTCGCCGCCACCCTGCTGGGGGTGGGCATCTGGTCCATCCTTCAGTTGCCCATTGATGCGGTGCCTGACTTGACCGGGGTCCAGGTGCAGATCAATACGGAGGTGCCGGCCCTCGCGCCGGAAGAGTCAGAAAAAATGGTGACGCGCCCGATCGAGATGGAGATGCAGGGTCTGCCCGGCGTGGAGGATATGCGTTCCCTGACGAAATTTGGGCTCTCCCAGGTCACCATGAATTTCGCCGACGGTACGGACATTTACCGGGCACGGCAATTGGTGGCGGAAAGGTTGCAGGGGGTGTTGGACAGCCTGCCTCCCGGCGTCTCGCCGAAGCTGGCTCCGATCAGCACCGGCTTGGGTGAGATTTTTTATTACACCCTCGCGTGGCAGCAGGGTGCGGCGGCCAAACCCGCGGATCATGCCCAGGCCATGATGGCGCTGCGGGACACCCAGGAATATGTGATCAAGCCCATGCTGCGCACAGTGCCTGGCGTGGCGGAGATCAATTCCAACGGTGGATTCCAACGCCAACTGGTGGTGGAGCCGGACTTGGAGAAGTTGAAAGCCGCCGGCCTGACGGTGAGCGAACTGGCGGACGTGATCCGTGCCAATGCGGACAATGCGGGAGGCGGCATTGTCTCCCAGGCCGGTCAGCAATTGACCATCCGCGCCGTGGGCCGGGTGCAGTCTGCCAGCGATATTGCGGGCCTTCCGGTCAAATTTGGAGCCGGGGTCCAGCCCCTGAAAGTCGGCGATCTGGCACGGGTGGCGTTGGGCGAAAAGTACCGGACCGGAGCCGCCACGCACAATGGGGAGGAATGCGTGCTGGGTACGGTCATGATGCTGGCGGGGGAGAACGCGCGGATCATTTGTCAGCGGGTGCAGCCACGGCTGGAGGAGGTGAAGCGCAAGCTGCCGGCCGGGATGGTTTTATCGACAGTTTATGACCGGTCGGAACTGGTGGACCGCACCATTGGCACGGTCAGGAAAAATCTGTTTGAAGGAGCCGTCCTCGTGGTGGTGGTCCTGATGCTGCTGCTCGGCAACTGGCGGGCGGCGCTCATTGTGGCCCTCGCGATTCCATTGTCGTTCCTCTTTGCCATCACCGGCATGAACCGCTGGGGCATCAGTGGAAACCTGATGTCGCTGGGAGCGGTGGATTTCGGGCTGATCATTGATGGCGCGGTCGTGATGGTGGAGAATATCGTCCGGCAACTGGGCGAGCGGCAACATCATCTCGGCCGGGTGCTCAACGCCGAGGAACGTTCCCGCACTGTGCTGCGGGCCGCCAAGCAGGTGGGGCAGCCGATGTTCTTCGGAGTTCTGATCATCACGATAGTCTATCTGCCGATTCTGAGTCTGACGGGAGTGGAGGGAAAAATGTTTCGCCCCATGGCGCTGACGGTGATCATGGCGCTGATCGGCGCCTTGTTATTGGCGCTCACCCTGATGCCGGTTTTGTGTTCATTTTTCCTCTCCGGAGCGGTGGAGGAAAAGGACAATGGGCTGATCCGTCTCGCCAAACGCGTGTATGAGCCGGTGCTGGGGGCTGCCTTGAAATACCGCTGGGTGGCCACAGGCGGGGCCATGGCATTGTTTGCCGGAGCCATCGCGCTATATGGAAGCCTGGGGGCGGAGTTCGTGCCGAAGCTCGATGAAGGATCGATCACCACCATGGTTTACAAGGAGGTGGGCATGAGTCTGGAGCGCTCGCTTGAGATGCAGCTCGCGGCCGAGAAGATTGTGCTGGAGGAGTTTCCGGAGGTTAGCACGGTATTCAACCGGATTGGCACCAGCGAGGTCGCGACCGATCCCATGGCACCTAATGAGAATGATTTTTACATCCTTTATCATCCCATGAAGGACTGGCCGATGATTCCCGGGCGGCCCCGCAGCAAGGCTGAGCTTTGCGCGCAAATCGAAGAGGCCATCAATGACAGGGTCCCCGGTCATAACTTCGAATTCGCCCAGCCGATAGAGATGCGCTTCAATGAAATGCTGGAAGGCAGCAAGGCGGAGTTGTCGCTTAAATTCTTCGGACCGGATTTCGACGAACTGGAACGGCTCGCCCGTCAGGCGAAGGGGATCGTCGCTTCGGTGCCGGGCGGTGATGCAGATCTGGAAGTGGATGGCCGGACCACCAATCTGGTGCTCGAAGTCCGGCGGGAAGAACTAGCCCGCCGCAATCTCACTTCAGCCGAAGTGAACCGCGCGGTGGCGGTGGCCCTGGGAGGAGAAACGGTGGGCACCATGGTCGAGGGCAATCGCCGGTTTGACATCGTGGTGCGGCTTTCTGACAAGCAACGCGCCGATGAATCCGTCATCGCCCAACTGCCGGTCCGGGTGGGCGATAGCGGATTGCTGCCGCTGGGTGAGGTGGTGGATTTCCGCAGGGAAAAGGTGGTTGAGCCCATCGCTCACGAGCTGGCGCAGCGGAAGGTTGGGCTCATGATTAGTGTCAAGGACCGGGACATGGAGAGCTTTGTCCACGAAGCGAATGGCCGGTTGGAAGCAGAACTCAAACTGCCGGAAGGCTATAGTTTCGAATTCGGCGGTTCCTTCAAGAACCTGAATGAAGCCCGCCAACGCCTCGCCGTGGTGGTGCCGGCGGCCCTCGCCCTGATCCTGCTCCTGATTTTCATGTCGTTCCGCAGTCTGCGTCAGACCCTGGTCATCGCGACGGGCATTCCTCTGGCGCTGACCGGTGGGATTGCTGCGCTGTGGCTGCGCGACATGCCCTTCTCCATCACGGCCGCAGTGGGCTTCATTGCCCTCAGCGGCGTGGCGGTGCTGAACGGTTTGGTGATGGTGACCTGCTTCAATGATCTGTTGGAAGAGGGGCGAGGTCTGCGGGATGCGGTGGTGGAAGGCTCGCTGCTGCGACTGCGGCCGGTGTTGATGACCGCTTTGGTGGCGGCGTTGGGGTTCATTCCCATGGCCATCGCCACCGGGGCCGGTGCCGAAGTGCAGCGTCCCCTGGCCACGGTGGTCATCGGAGGCATTCTATCCAGCACCCTGCTCACGCTGATCCTGCTCCCCGCGCTCTTCTACATCATGGAGCGCCGACCGGCGGCCACATTGGCGGAGGTGGGCTCCGGAGCAGGTCCTCCAAACCTGCCGCGAGCCGGGGAGCCGGAGCTGTCGGTAGCCCGCGGATGAATCGATCCGGCCCGGAACATTTTTTCTAAGGCTCTTCGAGGGTGGTGCGTTCACCTATGCCGACTCCAAACTTCCGGCATTTTTCCGCATGTCCCCTGCCTCACTCGCTCCTGCCCTGTTACTCTCATTCCCGTTATCGCTGCTGGCCCAGACGGCGGCATCACCACCTGCGCCTGCTCCGCAGACGGTGCTGCCGGAGAAAGTGATCACCGCCACCCGGCTGCCCGCCAGTTCCCTCTCCGCTCCTTATGCGGTGCGGGAGCTGACCTCCGGGCAGATCGACGAGCGGTTGCCCCGCACGCTGCCGGAAGCCCTGCGCGAAACTCCGGGCGTGAGCGTGCAGAAGACGTCAAACGGACAAGGTTCACCGCACATCCGGGGCTTCACCGGCTTCCGCACCCTGGCCATGATCGATGGTGTGCGCTTCAATAACTCCACCTTCCGGGACGGTCCGAACCAATACTGGAACACGATCGATCTGCTCTCCGCTGAGCGCATCGAACTGGTGCCGGGACAGGGGTCCGTGCTTTATGGCAGTGATGCCATCGGCGGGACGGTGAATGTCCTGACGAAATCGAGCGGTTTCCGTGATGAGGCTGCCGGGGAATCCTTTATCCACGGACTCGGTTCCTATCGTTATTCCACCGCCGAGGACAGCCACCTGGGTCACGCAGAATTCAACACGGGTGTGGGCCGGAAGTGGGGCCTGCATGTCGATGGCAGTTACGGGGAATTCGGCGACGTCCGTGCCGCCGGTCTGGGCCGTCAGCCGAAAACCGGTTACGACCAGTGGTCCTACAACGTGCGCTTCGATGCCGCACTGGATCCGGATTGGACCCTGACTGCGGTGCATCAGCAATTGCGTCAGGATGACGTCTGGCGCACCCACACCACCGTTTTCGGTGTTCCGTGGCAAGGCACCACGATTGGAAACGATTTGGGTCGATCCTTTGATCAGGACCGCACCCTTTCCTACGTGAAACTGGACGGCCACAACCTCGGCAGCTTCCTCGACTCAGGCAGTCTCACCCTGTCTTACCAAACTGCTGGCGAAACCCTCACTCGCGTCCGCAACACCGGTGCTTCTGCCATCAGTGAAGTGGAACTAGGCACCTGGGGTGCGGATTTGCAGCTTTCCAGCCAGACCACCATCGGCCGCCTGACCTACGGTGTGGATTACTACCGCGACAACGTGGACAGCAGTAATGTTTCCTATAAAGCTGATGGGGCTTTCGACAAACGGAGCATTCAGGGACCAGTCGGAAATGACTCCACCTACGATCTTCTCGGGGCCTATCTCCAGGATGAAATCACTCTTGGAGAACGCGGCCACGTCTTCCTCGGCGGGCGCTACACCTACGCCCGCGCCGAAGTGGGGCAATTTGAGGATCCGATCACCAAAGCGGAAGCTTCCCTGACGGATTCCTGGAATGATTTTTCCGGCAGCGCCCGCTTGGTGCTGGATCTGGACGCGAAGGATGAATATGCGCTGTTCGCCGGGGTTTCCCAAGGCTTCCGCGCGCCGAATTTGAGCGATGTTTCCAGGCTCGACATTGCGCGTTCCGGTGAGTTGGAAATCGCCGGTAACGAAGTCGATCCGGAAAAATTCCTGAACTTCGAAATTGGAGCCAAAGCGGCCACGGAAACCTACACTGCCAGCGTCAGTGTCTTCCACACCCGGATTGATGACCTGATCGTGCGCCAGCCCACTGGCCGGGTAGTGGATGATCTGATCGAGGTCAGCAAAGCCAACGGCGGGGAAGGGTATGTGCAGGGCATCGAGCTGGCGGGCAGCGTGTCCTTCAATGAAAACTGGTCCGTTTTCGCGGCGGGCAGCTATACCGAGGGCGAGGTCGATCAATTCCCCGGCAGCGACAGTAAAGTAGTGCGCGAGCCGCTCAGCCGCGTGGTTCCGTTCATGGGCACCATCGGCCTGCGCCTGCAAACCGCCGACCGCCGCCTCTGGACGGAACTGGTCTGCACCGCCGCTTCCGAAGCCGACAAGCTGAATTCCGGCGAACGCGCCGATACCCAGCGCTTCCCGTCAGGCGGCACGCCGGGCTGGACGCTGCTGACATTGCGCGGCGGTTGGCGGGTGAATGAAAATCTCTCCCTGACCGCTTCCCTGGATAACCTCCTCGACGAGGAATACCGCGCCCACGGTTCCGGCTCCAACGAACCCGGTTTCGGCGGCACGGTGGGCGTGACCGTGCAGTTCTAATTTGGTATCCAGCAGGGAAAGATCGCCGACCGCGGCAAGCCGATCAATAATCGTCTTTGCCCGTAGGCCTGGAATGGCCGTGCTTCCGATGTGATGAATCGCAACCGGAAGTCCATTCAACGCGTCCCTCACTCCTGAAGATTCGCGGACAAATTCTTCCGCCCAGTCCCGACTATGATGCACTGGAAAACATGCTGCCTAATCAACCCGGTCGGTCCTGTGAGGGACATCAACCGGGATCAAAACTGCCGCCGCAGGTGGCTGGGCAGGATGTTGAGTTCCTCGCGGTATTTGGCGACGGTGCGGCGGGCGAGTTTGATGCCCTGCAGCGCGAGTTGTTTGACGAGTTCCTCGTCACTCCACGGGTGCGCAGGATCCTCTCCCTTGACGATTTCGGCCAGGGCGGTTTTGACGCTGGTGTTGGAGACCTGCTCGCCGCTGTCAGTGTCCACGCCGCTGGTGAAGAAATACCGCAGCTCGTAGACCCCGTGGGGGGTGGCGATGTATTTGCCGGAGATGGCGCGGCTGACGGTGGTTTCGTGGACCCCGACGACATCGGCTACCTGCGACATATTCATGGGCTTGAGCTGGGACGGGCCCTGGTCGAAGAAGCCCTGCTGCCGGGCGACAATCTGTTCGGCAATGCGTTGGATGGTCTGTTGCCGCTGCTGGATAGAACGGATCAGGAATTTGCCGCTGCGGATTTTGTCACGGATATAACCGCGCACCTCGTCGCGGCTGCCGGCATCGGACATCAGATCCTTGTAGAGGTTGCTGATGCGCAGGCGCGGGAGTTCCTCGTCGTTGAGCGTGATGTGATAGACGCCATTGGTGCGTTCCACATGCACATCGGGTGAAATATACTGCTGGGGAGCGGTGGTGAAGGCGGAGGCGGGCCGGGGATTGAGGGTGGCGATGTGTTCGGCGGCCCGCGAAATTTCGCTGACCGGGACCGAGAGTTTCCGGGCGATCTGGGGAAAACGTTTCCGGGCGAGATCGTCCAGGTAGGTGGCGATGATGCGGCTTTCGAGGCTATGCTCCCGGCCCTGGCGGCGGAGTTGGATGAGCAGGCTGTCGCGCAGGTTTTCCGCGCCGACGCCGGAAGGGTCAAAGGTTTGAATGATACCGGCGGCTGTTTTGAGGCCCGCGAGGGGGATGCCCTGGGCCAGGCTGAGGTCCCCCAGCGGAGCCTGGAGGAAACCCCGGTCGTCGAGACTCCCGATCAGCATTTCGGCGAGGACGCGCACCTCCTTGGTGCAGTCGGCCATGCTGAGCTGCTGGATCAGGTGGTCCTGCAGTGTCACGGGAGACGTGAGGGAATCGAACATGAACTGGCGTTTCTCCTCGTCCTCGCTGGTGCGGGGGGAGCGGCTGGCGCTCTGCTGCATGTAGTCGCGCCATTCCTCATCCATGGCGGAGAGGCGGCTGAATTCCTCATCGAACCCATCGTCGTTGAGATCGTTTTCCTGCGGGGTGTCCTCGATGGAAATCTCGGGGGATTCCATTTCCAGCACGGGATTCTGCTGCATTTCCAGCTCCACCATCTGCCGCAATTCAAAGACGGGAGCCTGGAGGATATTCAGGCTCTGCTGCAATTGGGGAGAGAGCCTCTGTTGCTGACTGAGGTTCTGTCCAAGGTGCGTTCCAATGCTCATCGCCCGCAACCATGCGGGAGGTTGATTAAAAAGCAAGCACATATCGTGCCAGTAGCTTCCGATTTCCTTACGGACTTCTTAATCAAACTGACGCCCTGAATCGGGATGACCCTGCACAAGTGCCATTGCAGGGCCTGGTAATCGAGCGGAATCTGCGCGCGTCCAAGATTTGCTCCGGAGGATTCCGCTGTTCTGGCGGGTCCCGGCCTTCCCATGAAGAAATATTCCCGTAAAGAGGTGGCGCAGATGTCGCCTGCCGAGTTTGCCGCCGCCGCCCGCGGACCTTACGGCAAGTTGTTCGCCTATCTGAAGCCCTACCGCACCCGGTTCATCATCGGGCTGCTCTGCGGGGCGGTGTATGGGGCGCTGAACGGACTGCTGGTTTTCACGGTCCATAATGTGGCCGGCAAGGTGCTGCCGCCGGAGGAAAAACCCGCGCCCAACAACACCCTGCTCACGGAGACCTGGCATGAAGACCGCGAGATTCCGGAACTGCGCGCGGCCTTGGCTGCCCGGGAAATGGCGCCAGCCGACCAGGCTGAAGCGCTCGCGGCCTACACCGCTTTCCGGAAAGCCTTGCACGAACGTACCCTCGCGGCCGCTCCTGCCGATCCCGCCGCTGATCCGTTGCGGAAACTGTCCCTGCCTGCTGCCCTGCCGGCAGAATTCCGCCTCGTGCTGGAGGCGGAGCGTCACCTCGTGGTGAATCCGCCGCAGAAGTCGCAGGCGAAAAAATCGCTGCAGGAACTGCTGGCCTTGCCGGAGGCGGACCGCCGTCACCGCACCACCTGGGCTCAGTTTCTCAGTGCGCAGCTGGAGAGTGACCGGATCAAGAAATCCGGGATGTATGATGAATTGAGGGCAACCTCCGCCAACCCGGCCTATTCCGACAGCCTGTCCCTGGGGAAGGCCGCTCCATCGGTAGTGCCGCTGCAGACCGTGATCCTGATTTGCGCCACCATCCCGGCCATCATGCTGCTCCGGGCCATTTTTGGTTATTTGAATTCCTACTGCCTGGTCTGGGTCAGCCTGAAGCTGCTGGACAACATCCGGGGGGATCTGTTTGCGAAAATTCTCGGGCAATCCCAGGAGTTTTTCAACAAGCAGAAGGGCGGCGATTTGCTGCAAACCGTCATGAACCAGACGCGGGTGGCCCAGCAGGGTTTCACCGGAGTCATCAGCGACCTTGTGAAACAGCCCCTCTCCATTCTCAGTGCCTTGGCGGTGCTGTTTTATCTGGACTGGAAATTCACGTTGATGGCGATGCTGCTGTTCCCGCTTTGCATCGTGCCGGTGATGCTGGTCAGCAAAAAAGTGCGCAAGGCCGGAGCCGAGGAAGAACAGGAAGCCGGAGCTATGGGTGTCATCATGCAGGAAGCCTTCAGCGGCATCCGCGTGGTCAAAGCCTATGGCCGGGAGGAGCACGAGGTGGCGCGCTTCAATTCATCCAATCAGAAAATGCTCCGCAGCATGATGCGCTGGAACCGCGCGCTGGAAGGGGTGGGTCCCCTCACCGAAGTGGTGGCGTCCCTGGGGGTCGCGGCAGCGCTGATTTACGTTTACGCCTACATCGGCAAGCCGGCGCACTTCATCGCCTTGAACGGCGGCCTCGTCATGCTCTACCCGCCGGCCAAGGCGCTCAGCCGCATTCCGATCATCCTGCAGAAGTGCCTCAGTTCCACCAGCAAGGTCTTTGAGTTGATGGAACGGCCCACTGCCGTGGCCGACGCCCCGGACGCAGTGGCTCCTGCCGCCACGGCCACGGGACGCATCGAATTTCTCGACACCGGCTTTTCCTACCGCAAGGATCTGCCGGCGCTCAGCGGCATCAGTCTCACGATCGAGCCCGGTGAAACCTGTGCCCTCGTCGGCCCCAGTGGGGCAGGGAAGAGCACCCTGTTTTCCCTGCTGTTGCGCTTTTACGATGTGCATGAAGGGGCCGTCCTCCTGGATGGCCGCGATCTCCGTTCCCTGCCGCAGGACTGGCTGCGGCACCAGATCGGCATCGTCAATCAGGAAGTCTTCCTCTTCCACGACACCATCTACGAAAACATCCGCTATGGCCGGTTGGACGCGACGAAGAAGGAGATTTATGAAGCCGCCCGCCGCGCCTATGCCCACGACTTCATCCTCGCCCAGTCGAATGGTTATGAAACTATCGTCGGCGACAAAGGTTGTCTTCTCAGCGGTGGCCAGCAGCAGCGCATTTCCATCGCCCGCGCCATGCTGCGGGAAGCGCCGATCCTGCTGTTGGACGAGGCCACTTCCGCCCTCGATACCGAGAGTGAGCGCCGTATCCAGGATGCTCTGGCGGATTTGAGCAAAGGCAAAACCGTCATCGCCATCGCCCACCGTCTGTCCACGATTCTGAACGCGGACAAGATCGTCGTGATGGACCAAGGCTGCATCGTTGATGTTGGCCGCCACGACGAATTGCTGCGCACCTCCGAACTCTACCGGAAGCTCTACTCCATGCAGTTCCACACGGAATTGGAAGCCATGGAGGTGCCCGCTTTGCCAGCGCCGGCCCTGTCCTGAGCCAAGGTTTCCTGGTTTCCGTATTCCCCTCCCTGCCGATCCGTTCTCCCATGGCTTCCCCCCGCCGTTATTCCGATTACCTCAAAGCGGCCTTCCACGCCAAGCCGGCCGGCATGTTTGTCGCCCCCAACTGGATCGGAGTCGGTCTCTTTGGACTGTTGGGTATGCTGAATCCGGGCTTTTGGCTCCTCGGGGCGGGAGTGGAGGCGGCCTATCTGTTCACCCTCGCCAACAATCCCCGGTTCCGCCGTGCGGTGGATGCGGCGGAGAGCCCCGCGGGCTCCGCTTCCAGCTACCCGGAACGCATCCATGTCCTGCGGTCCGCCCTGCCGCCGCAGGATGATCAGCGCTACCGTGACTTCACCGCCAAGTGCCGCCATACCGTCCACGCCCTGCCTGACAACTCCGCCCTGCACGATACTCTGGCCCACGTTTCGTGGCTGTTCCTGCAATTGCTTACTTCGCGGCTCACCGTGGCGCGGCTCCTCGCCTCTGCCCATGCGGAAGACCGCGAGGAAGGCACCCTCACGGAACGGCTGCGGGGGGTGGAAGGGCGTTTGGCGGATTCCCATACCGGCGACGATCTCCGCCGCACCCTCGAGTCCACCCGCGATATCCTGAAGGAGCGCCAACAGGCCCAGACCGAGATGGAATCCAAACTCGGCTATCTTGATGCCGAAATGTCGCGCCTTGAAGAGCAGGTCAGTCTGCTCCACGACCGCGCCCAGCTGGACCGCGATGCCCCGGCCTTGAACAGCAGCATTGACCGCGTCACCGCCGGCATCAGCGGAGCCACCGCCTGGATGTCGCGGGAAAAGGAGCTTCTCGGGGATCTCGGCGCTACCTTCGATGAACCCCCTCCCGTGTCCATTTTTGAGACGGAATCCTGACTGATTTGTTTGCTCTCCTGGAAATCCGGGACATAATCCAACACCCGGCCTGCTGCCGGAAACCTACTGCCATGCGCGACTCATCCACTCCCAGCCCGGCCGGAAAACTCCTGTCCATCGGCCTGATCATTCTGTTGCTCGCCGCCGGCATTTATGTCCTCGGCAAAAAGAAGGGATCCAGCCCGGACTCCCCGGGGGCCTCACCCGGGGAACCTGCCGTCGCGGCCCTCAGTCTGGCGGAAACCCAGACCAGCGTCCCGCGCCTCGATGCCGCCGGCCCCGCGCCTTTCAAGGATAATATCATTGATGTGGAACTCAGCGAATACGCGGGTTATGCCGGTCTCCTGCTCGCCAATAGCGGCAGCCAGCCCACCGAAAACAGCGTCTTCTTCCGCGACCACGGCTTTAAAGTCCGCCTGACCTTTACCGAGGAGGAAAGCTGGTCCGGCCTGAACTCCGGCAAATTCGCCGCCAGCGCCACCACCACCGATGTCCTCGCCGTCTATGGCCGCCAGCTTCAGGTCACCTGTCCGCTCCTGCTCGGCTACTCGCGCGGCGCGGACGGGATTGTGGTCCGCTCCGACATTCGCCGCCTCAATCAGCTCACCGGTAAAACCACCGTCGCGGCGCAGTTCAACGAATCCGACTTCTTCCTCCGTTACCTCGCCCAGGAGGCCGGGATCGGGATCAACATGCTGTCCTCCATCGACGAGACGCCATCTCCTGACAAAATCAATCTGGTCTATGCCGAGGACGCCTTCGTGGCCTGCGACCTTTTTGCCGAGGACGTCGCCAGCGGAGCCAACCGCCTCGCCGCCTGTGTCACGTGGGCGCCGAAAACCACCGAAACGGTCAACGCCTCCAACAACAAGGCGCGGCTGCTCACCACCAACAAAAACCTCCTGGTGGTCTCCGACATCCTGCTGGTCAACCAGGCCTTCGCCAAACAAAACCCGAAAATTGTCGAAGGACTGGTGGCGGGCATTCTGGAAGGGAACCGTCAGGTGCGTGCCAATCCCCGCGCCGCCCACGCCGTGCTGAAGGCGGCCTTCAAATGGGAACCGGCCCAGGCCGATGAGGAACTGGCCAAATTCCACTTTGCCAACCTCCCGGAAAATGAAGCCTACTTCTCCGGGGCCATCGACATGGCCGGCAGCTTCGGCGGCATTTATCAATCCGCCGTGGTGGCCTACGGACGCGACCTGTTGCCCGACCCTGCCGGCTACGAAAAATTCATCGACCCCGCTCCCCTCAAGGCCGCTGCCGCCTCCGGGAAATTCGCCGGCGAACAAATCGCGATCGCCCCGCTCAAGTCCGGCGAAACCGGCTCCATCGAAGTGGATCCTTTGCTTAGCAAGGATATCCGGTTCCTCTTCGAACCGAATTCCTTCAAGCTGGTCATCGCCGACGCTGCCAACCAAGCCAGCCTGACTGACATCCAGCGCCTCCTCCGCATCAGCCCCGGCAGTGTGCTCCGGCTGCGTGGCCATGTGGACAATAGCAAATATGAGGAGTTCAAAGCAGAGGGGCCGGAAAAACTGCGGCAGATGGGATTGAGCGCCATGAAGTTAAGCCTGGACCGCGCCAATGAAATCAAGAGTCTCCTTGCCGAACAATTTAAAATCGACACCGCTCGGATCGAAACGGTCGGCCGCGGCTGGGAAGAACCAGCTGGAACCGATGCCAATAAGAACCGGCGCGTTGAGGTCCTCTGGTTCACTCTCGAATAACTTTTTCTAACCCCCATGGAACGCCCCAAAGCCATTCAACAAATCCGCGATGCTTGCAAAATCATCGTGCAGCAGTTCATGAAGATCCATCCGGCGGTGCCGCACCTGCAGCATGCGGAAACCCAGGATGAGTTTTACAAAACCCTGCATCAGATGACCGTGGAACTGGAGACGCTCAAAAAGAAACTGGGCAAGCTGGAGCGCGAAGATGCCTCCACGATTCTTTGAGGGTGGCCGGCCCACTTTGAATTTTACAATCAGGCCTCCTGAGCCATGCTCCCTCACGTGATTTCCGGGTGGGTGGCGACTCATCTTTCGTGCTGTTGACCATGTCTGGTTTCCCTGCTTCCCACGCCCAACCCAGGGAAATGGGCTGGGCTCTGGCAGCCCTGCTTTTCCTCGCGGGAGTGATGTTATTGGTCCGGCAATCCTTCCGGGTGCCGGAAGAGCCTGGCCGGCCGGTAGTCGCTCCCTGGACCACGGCGCCGGCCCGCGAAGCCAAACGGCAGGAGACGATCGGCCGGACCATCAACGGGAACCTCGGTCTCCCGGCCGGACCGGCCTACGAGCCGCGCTGGCAAGCGTTCCTGAGTGCCGCCAAGTGGCAGGCGCAGCGCCGTCCGGAAATTCTGGCTGCGATCCGCCGCCGGCTGGCGCTGCCACCTTTGCGCCCGGAGGCTCCGGCCCGGACGGTGGAGACCCAGCGCCTGGCCATGGAAACGGGTTATGGATTGTTTCCGGTGGAACTGGAGCCGGAGATGCGCCGGATCTGGTTGACCGATCAGGACCCCAAACGCCTCGCGATGGCGGGGGCCTGGCTGGTGCGTTTTGATGGCAGTCCGGCCCGCCGCCAGGAGCTGTGGGAATCCCTGACGCAACGTTTTGCCGGATGGGCCACGGAACCGCGGTTGCTCGCCCTCGCGACCGGCCTGCGCGAGCCCCGGGGGAAAGTGATCCATCAGCGGCCGTCACTGCAGGCTCTTCTGCAGGCTCCTTTCGATGGGCGTCCGGTCATTTTTTCCTTCCAACGCCTCAACCGTCAGTTTCTGGGGCGGGCGGTGGTGCGGCATGCCAACGGCAGCTTCCTGCTGGGGCCGGAGGGGGCTCCGTTTTCCGTCACCCAGTTTGCCCTCTCAGCCAGTGGACTGCCGGGCACCCTGACCAATGGGAATACTCCCTGCGGCATCTTCGAAATCACCAAAATCAGCACCACCAAAAACACGGCGATCGGTCCGACCGAGACCCTCATTCTGGGACTTCCTTTGGAATACGATTCCTCCTGGACCGAGGCCAGGTATGACGCTCTGCTCCCTCCTGCCTGGCGCACCTGGTGGCCCATCCGGGAGGCTTGGTGGGCTGGATTGGCGGGGCGGAATGAAATTCTGGCCCACGGCACCGCCATTGATCCTGCGCCGTGGCAGGACACTCTTTTTGCGGGTCAAACCCCTTCACATGGCTGCCTGACCTGCGATGAAACCTGGGACCCGGTCACCGGCGAGCGCGCCACCAGCGAGCAGGCAAGGCTGGTGAACGCTCTCCGCCGTGCGGGCGGGCCACCGGGTTACCTGATCGTGGTGGAAATCGATGACCGGGCGGAGCCAGTTTCCCCGGAGGAGGTGGCTGGACTATTAAAAAATGGGCGGTAAAAGGGGGCGCTCCGGGCCAAAAGGGCAGGGCCGACCGCCTCCTCCCTTGCAGCCTCCTCCGAATGACATTCCCGTCATGGCCGCGGAAGACGTAAGACTTGATACCATTCCCCCGTAATCCCGCTTCACGCCAGACCCCTGCATGCCTGCTTTGCCCCCTCTTAAATCCGCTGTCCTGATCCTCCCAGGCACTGTTCTCCTGCTTGCCGGCTGTGGTCGCAAGGACCGGGTCGAAGTAGTGGATTCCCGGGCTCCCTTTATCAACGAGGCTGCCCCCAAACTGGGTCTCACCACCGCCCAGCGTTATGCCGCCAACGATGCCCAGTCGATGCTGCGGTGGACCACCCCGGAAGGCTGGAATTTCCTCTCCGCCACGGAGTTCCGCCATCTGAATTTCGATTTTGGCCCCAACCGCGAGGGGGAAGCCTACCTGACGCTCCTGCCGGTCAACGGCGGCGGCGGGGTCCTCGATAACTTCAACCGCTGGCGCAAACAAATGGATCAGCCCCCGCTGACTGAAAGCGAACTCGCGGCCCTGCCCACCAAAACCGTGTTCGGACGCCCCGTGCCTTTCCTTGATATCACCGGCACCTTCACGGGCGGGGCTGGCCCCATGATGGCGGCCTCCACGCCGAAACCGGGTTACCGGATGCTGGGCGCCATTTTTGAAGCTCCGGGTTTCCTCTTCACCCTGAAGCTGACCGGCCCCGAAGCCCTTGTCGCCGCCCATGCTGCCAAATTCGATGCCTTCGCGCAGTCCCTCGGGGTCGCCGGCACGCCCGCCACCGGCCAGTAATTCCTGACCGCTGTCACCCGACCTCCGATTTCTTTCCCCCGGTCCCCATGTCCGCCGAATCCCCCACTCTTTCCCCTCCTGAAACCCCGCGCCGCCGAGCCGGGGTGATGGACCGTATTCTTTCCCTGATCGGATCCTACCACATCGCCGTGGTGGTTTTCCTGTTGATGATCCTGCTGACCCTGCTCGGGACCTTCAGCCAGAAAACACTGGGACTCTACCAGAGCCTGAACATCTATTTCACGAGTTGGGTGGTGCCCCGGGAACACTGGGTGCTGGGCTTCATCCCGCTGCCGGGCATGGCCTTGTTGCTGGCCGTGATGTTTGTGAATCTGCTGGCCGGCGGCGTGATCCGCATCCGGAAGAACTGGCGAACCATCGGGAATGTCATCGCCCACCTTTCCATGCTCGGCCTGATCGCCGCTGGAGCGGTTTCCCTTTATTACAAACAGGAAGGCCACATGCGCATCTTCGAAGGGGAAAGCAGCAATCGGGTCCAGGCTTTCCAAGACTGGGTGCTGGAAGTACGCGAAGCCGGTGGAGCCGACTCCCGGGTTTATATGATCCACGAGACCGCTTTCCGCACGGATTCCCCGTCGGAAACCACCACCTTCCACCGCACCGGCTGGCCCTTTGAACTCAAGGTTTCCGGTTATCAGAAAAACGCCACCGTCACCACCACCGGGGACCCCTCTGTCCTGGCCGGGTCGCGCAACATTGATGGTTATACCCTGCGTCCCCTACCAGTGAATCCGCAGCACGAAGCCAACATGGCCGGCATCTTCCTTGATGCAGTTGATTTGTCAGGGAAAACCGTCGGTTCCACCGTGCTGGCCCAGGTCATCCGCAACGGGGAGATTGTGACCCGTGCCGATGCGCCATTTTCCTTCGCGGTGGGCGACCGCCAGTTTGCCGTCAACCTGACCCGGGAAACATGGGAAGTGCCCTTCTCGCTCAAGCTGGACGACTTCAAAGCCGAATATTATCCCGGCACCCGCAAGGCCAAGGAATATGAAAGCCATGTCACCATGACCAATGCGGAGGGCAAGGATACCAAGTTCCGCATCTGGATGAACAACCCGCTGCGTGACAGTGGTTATGTGGCTTATCAGACCAGCTTTGATGACCAGTCTCCCCCCGGGCAGGAAAAATACAGCGTCCTGACCGTTGTCAAAAACCCTTCCGACCAATGGCCGCTTTATAGTATGATCGCCGCCACTGTCGGTCTCCTGATCACCTTCCTCACCAAGCTTGGCCGTTTCATCCGCCGCACCGCCGTGCCGGTCACCCCTCCAGCCGCCTGAACCCATGAAAAAAGCACCTGTTTTCCTCGGCATCTTCCTGGCGCTCACTGTCATCGTCAGTGCCCTCTACCTCTCCAGCAAGACCCGCATCGCCGATCCGGCCCGCGTCTTCACGGTCAGCCAATTGGCCCCGGCATGGAAGCCGGAGGTCCTCAAAGTCATGGACCGTGTGGCCAAGACCGACGATGGCCGTACCAAGGCCCTGCATACGTTTGCCTATTATGAATTACTGCGGAACCGGGCCATCCCCTCGGTCCGGCTGAAACTGGAGGACAAAACCACCCGCACCATTCCTCCGGTCGCCTGGTTCCTCGATGTCCTCCTCTTCCCGGAAGTGGCCAACCGTTATCCCATCTTCAATGTTGAGGACAGCGAAGCCCTCCTCCAGGTCGGCTTGAATCCCCATGACAAACGCCGCGACAAGTATGCCTATGAAGAACTGGCCCCCGCCCGGGAACAGTTTTTTGCCGCCCGCACCCGCCTCGCGGAGGTTCCCGCGGAAAAACAAAGCCGGCTCGACCAGCAGGTCAACAATCTCGCCACCAACCTGATCCGTTATGAGGACCTGATCAATTTCCTCAACTTTGCCCGCAAAGGCATAGAAGTCCCCAAGGACTTCGCGGATGAACCACTCAAATCAAAGGCCGGCCAGACCGTTCCTCTCAGTGAGGCCCTCGCCGGCTTGAAGGAATCCGCCACTTTCAAGAATTTCATGGCTGCTGCCCGCACCGGTGACCGGTCCCCCATGCCTCCATTGCTGCAAACTATTGACCTTTTTCTGCGCGATACCAGCAGCATCACCTGGTATGCTCCTCCCACCGCCGACCTGCCGGACGCCTGGGTGCCCGCCGGAGGATTGATCCGTGATTACCTGACGGATGGCCCCCATGCAGCCACTGCGCTCGGCCACCTGCAGACGCTGGAAAAACTGACTGCCCTCGCTGCCGATCCGGCCAAAAATGAGGAACTCCAGGCCGCCGTCCTCGCCATGGGCCAGGGACTCATCGCCGATGCGGAAAAATCCAACACCTACAAAAAGGTCCCCCTCGATCACGGTTATTTGAAGGCCGGTCTCTTCGGTTGGGCCAAGTGGGTCTTTCTGTTCCTCTTCCTGCTGCTCTCCCTGTCGTGGCTGGCACCGGCCAGTGGATGGGGCCGCGTCCTCACCAAACTCAGCCTGTGGGGCGGCTTCGCCGGTTTTGGCCTGATCCTCGCCGGGATTGCCTGGCGGGTGCTCATCACCGGCTGGGGACCCATCACCAACATCTACGAAACCATCCCCTTCATCACCCTCATGGCGGGTGTGTTTGCGTTGTGCATGGAGCTGATTTTCAAGAACCGCATTCCTCTGATCGTCGCCATCACCTGCGGAGCTGCGGGCATGTTCCTCGCCGGCCGGTTTGAAGCAGGCGATGCCGCCGACACCATGCCCAGTCTGGTAGCGGTGCTGCGCAGCAACTACTGGCTCTGGACCCATGTCACCACCATCAATATTGGCTATGCCACGGTGCTGCTCGCGGCGATCTTCTCGATGATCTACATTTTCTGCCGGCTCTTCGACATCACCCGGCAGAACAAGGCCCTCTTCCGCATGTTGACTCAGAGCGCCTATGGGATTCTCTGTTTCGGCCTCGTTTTCAGCCTCATCGGCACCATCCTCGGCGGCATCTGGGGGAACGATTCCTGGGGCCGCTTCTGGGGTTGGGATCCGAAGGAAAATGGCGCGCTGGTCATCGTGCTGTGGTGCCTCGCGGTGCTGCACATGAGGCTGGCCGGCTGGATCAAGGAGATCGGGCTGCACCTCTGCACCGCTTTTGGGGCGAACTTCTGCATCTTCTCATGGTTTCATGTGAACGTGCTCAATGTGGGCCTGCACAGCTATGGCTTCACCCAGGGACTTGAGGAAAAACTCATTCTGGCCTACTGCATCATCAGCCTCGTAGTCCTCCTTGGGGCGGTGGTCAAATTGTTGGAAACCCTCGCCCACAAACAAGCCGGCCCGACCGTGACTCCCGGGGTGACGGTGACCAAGGATAGCGCTGCGGCCGCCGCGTGACGGTCCGTTTGATGGAACTCCCCCCGGAGCCACGTTAAGGGGAGTATGAAACATCCTGCCGCACTTCTCCTGCTCGCCCTGTCCTCCGCTGCCGCCGCGGAACCCCGGTTCGAACTGCAGGTGGTCGATCCGGCCATCGGGATCGGTTATGGGCTCGCCATCGGTGATGTGGATGGCGATGCCAAGCCGGACATTCTCCTCGCGGATGCGAAGGAGATTGTCTGGTATCAGAATCCGGCCTGGAAGAAACGTCGGATCGCCGGAAGCCTGACGAAGCGTGATCACGTCTGCATCGCGGCCCGGGATGTGGACGGCGATGGCAAGGTGGAGGTCGCCGTGGGGGCACAATGGAATCCCGGGGAAACCTCCGACGAGGCCGAAAGTGGAGCCGTGTTTTATCTCCAGCGTCCCACTGCCGGGGAGGGCGATTGGACGGCGGTGGCCTTGCCTCACGAACCGACTGTGCACCGGATGGGCTGGGTGAAAAATGGCGCGGGCAAACCTTCTTTGGTGGTGGTTCCGTTGCACGGACGGGGCAACAAGAACGGAGCAGGGGAAAATGGCGTGCGTATCCATACCTTCGCTTTTCCGGCGCAACCGGTCGATCCGGCCGCATGGAAACCGCAGTTGTTGACGGACCGGTTGCACATCACCCACAATTTTGATCTGCAATCGATGGGGCAGGGCGAAGCCATGGTGATAGCCGGCCGGGAAGGATTTGCCGATGCCCGGCCCCTGGGGGACGGATGGGAGACCGCTCATCCCAGCCTGACAGACCGGCCGGGTACCGCGGTTCCCTTTGCTGGAATTGGCGAAATCCGCTTCGGTCCGGTGGGTGGAGACATGGCCGCAGGATCAGCGATCGCCGCCATCGAACCTTTCCATGGTCCCCATCTGGCACTTTATGAAAAGGATCAGGCCACCCGCGAATGGAAGCGGCAGGTGCTGGATTCCACCATGAACCAGGGCCACGCGCTCGCCTGTGGCAATCTGCTGGGACTGCCGCGCGAACAAATCATCGCCGGTTGGCGTGAACCGAACGCCGATGGCGCGTTCGGTATCCGGATCCATTGGCAGGAAAAGGCTGGTGGGCCTTGGCAAAAATCCTGGATCGCCTCCGGCAACTCCATGGCCTGCGAGGATCTCAAGCTGGCCGATCTTGATGGTAATGGACGGCTGGATATCATCGCCTCCGGGCGATCCACGAAAAATGTGGTGATCTACTGGAACCGGACGGGCAAGCCGTGAGGTCCGGGCCGGATGTTTATGTCTGCAGCGGATAACTCGCATCCTCATACTCGCCCGGGCGGATGGGGGCGGGTTGTGGGCCAGGATTGCTGAAGCTGACCGTCCCATTGATGCAGACATTGGGTTTGAAGTGGGCCAGTCCCTTTACGGTTAGCTTTTGACAGCGGAGCAGGCTGGGGATGGCGTCTGCCAGCAGGATGTCGAGGCCGTCCACCAGTTTGTAGTGGTTGTTGTCGAGATTGACTTCCGGGGGCACGCCATGGCGTTCGGGATGGAGCTCGAGGCGGAAGTCCGGAGTGAGGCGGCAGGCGTCGGAACGGATGATGAGGAGGTCGCTGGTGGTTTTCACCGGGGCGAAACGGGCGCGGCTGACTTCGATGGCGGCGGCTCCGGGGAAGGACTCGATGGCGGCACCCATGGCGGTTTCGAGTTGATAGACTGCGGGGCTGTTTTTATCGCGGGGGTCGGCGGTCTTGCTGTTCCGGATCATCGGCAACGGGATCAGGCCGCCGTGTTTGGTGAGGGTTTCCTTGAGGTGGTCGAGGCGGATCCACAGATTGTTGGTGTTGAAGAAGCGGTGGCGTCCGATGTCCTGGAAGGCCTCGGCATCGGCGTCGGGGCACTGGGCACTTTCCCGGAGAATCAGACGTCCGTCACGAGGGCGCAGGGCGAGGTGGCCGCCCTTTTTGTCAGCGGCGGTGCGGCGGGTGACCTCCATGAGGAAGGGGGCTCCACTTTCCGCGAACCATGCCAGCAGGGCCGGATCGAGGGTGGCGCCGAGATTGTCGGAATTCGAAACAAAGGCGTAGGTGATGCCTTCGGCGAGCAGCTTGTCCAGCCAGCCGCTGCCAGCAAGGCTGGCGTAGATGTCGCCGTGGCCGGGGGGACACCATTCGAGGTCAGGATGCTCCGGCCAAGCGAGGGGGGTGAGGGAATCGGCCAGGATTTTCGGGACCCGGTTCTGGAGAAACTCGAGTTCCTCCGGGGCGCCGAGTTCCGGGTAGTTGGCCAGCAGGACGCGGGTGTCTTCCGAAGTGGAAAAGCTGTTCATCAGGAGGAAGCGCGGCACCGAACCGCCGCCGGTGGACTGGCGCAGGTGGAGGATTTGCCGGGCAATCAGGTCAAGGAAGCTGAGGCCCTCCCGGACCGTCAGGAGACTTTTGGCCTTCTCCAGACCCATCCCGGTGCCGAGGCCTCCATTGAGTTTGATGACCACGGTGCGGCGCAGCAGCGGCGTCAGGGTGGCGGCGTCGGGGACGGGCAGGGTTTCGGCGCTGGGCAGGCTCTCGACGGGCGCGAGATCCGTCTCGGGGATCAGGCCGGTTTCATTGCGTTCGAGGGCGCGGAAGTTGCATTCGAACGCCCGGATGGCAGACTCGCTGAGGCCGTCAGCGCGCATCTTTTCAGCGAAGGGAGTAAAGCGGTCGGGCATAAAGGGGAAGGGAGTTCAGGAGGCGGAATACTCCGCTGTTATTGATGGAATGAGGCTCTTCCGTCAACCTTGTTCGGTCATAAGGATAACCGGCGGGCCGGATAAGAAGCCGGGGCGGGAAATGTGGCGGGACCTCAAATTGTGGCTTGGTCCGGGCCGCGGGCGGCCTACAATCCCGGCCATGATCAAACGATTCCATATCCGGAACGGCAGACGCTTTATACTTGGACTGCTGGCTCTGGCGGGCGGCGCGGCGCCGTCAGCCCCGGCGGCCGGGGTGGTGGAGTCAGCCATCACGGAATTTTCAGCCGACCGCCGGGCGGTGGCGGCGGCGTATGCGGTGCCGTGGGCGGAGGCGGCGCTGGACCGGGATGCGGCCTTGCTGACGGATTGGCAGGGAAAGGTGGAGGCCATGGATTATGCGGCCTTGGCCCCGGCGGAACGGGTGGACTGGCATCTGCTGCGCTCTCATCTGGCCGGCGAGCAGGAGACTTTGACTTTGGAGCGCGAACGGTTGAGCGGAATGGAGCCGCTGCTGGCTTTCCGGCGGCCGCTGCAGGAGCTGCTCGGGCGGCAGGAACTTCGTCAGGACATCGACCCCCAGGCGGCGGCGGGGGTGCTGGCGCAGGCCCTGACGGAGGTGAAGGCGTTGCGGAAACGATTGGAGGAAGGGCGGGCCAAGGACGCGCCGGCGGAGGCCTTGAAGCCGGGTCCGGTGCTGGCCAGCCGGACGGCGGGGGCGATGGATCAACTGCGGGACGCCATGGGCGAATGGTTCAAGTTTTACCACGGCTTCCAGCCTGATTTTTCGTGGTGGGTGCGGCAGCCGCATGAAGCCTTGGCCAAAGGGCTGGAGGAAACTGCTGGTTATCTGCGGAAGGAAATCGCGGGATTGAAGGGAGAGCCGGATGATCCCCTGATCGGAGACCCCATCGGGGCCACGGCCCTGGCGGCCCGGATCACCCGCGAGATGATCCCGTATTCCGCAGAGGAACTGCTGGCGGTGGCGGAGCGGGAGTTCGCCTGGTGTGAGGAGGAACTGCAAAAGGCTGCCTTCGCCATGGGTTGTCAGGATGGCAAACAGGCCCTTGCCAAAATCAAGGAGACCCACGCGGCGCCGGGCGGCCAGGCAGCCACGGCGGTGGCCGCAGGCCTGCAGGCGATCCGGTTTGTGGAGGAGAAGGAATTGGTGACCATCCCGGCCCTCGCAGGAGAGACCTGGCGGCTGGGGATGCTCGGGGTGGATCAGCAGAAGAGTCTGCCGTACGCGGTTTATTCCGATCCGCGGATGCTGGTGGCCTATGCCCATGAATCGATGTCCCATGAGGATAAACTGATGTCCATGCGCGGCAACAATGCGGCTTTCCTGCACATCGTGACCCCGCACGAACTGATCCCCGGGCATCACCTGCAGGCCTTCATGGCGAGACGTCATGCGCCGCACCGGCAACTCTTCCGTACCCCGTTTTTCGTGGAGGGCTGGGCGCTGCATTGGGAGATGTTGTTATGGGATCTGGGGTATGTGGCATCGCCGGAGGAAAAGATAGGAGCGCTCTTCTGGCGGATGCACCGCTGTGCGCGGATCATGGTCAGTCTGAAGTTCCATCTGGGCGCGATGCCCCCCGCGGCGATGGTGGATTTTCTGGTGGACCGGGTGGGGCACGAGCGCACCGGGGCCACTGCGGAGGTAAGGCGTTATATCGGCAGCAGCTACGGGCCGCTTTATCAGGCCGCCTATATGCTGGGCGGTCTGCAATTGCGCGCTCTCTACCAGGAGTTGACCGGACCCGGAAAGCTGACTCCGCGGGCGTTCCATGATGCCGTGCTCCAGCAGAATGCGATCCCTTTGGAAATGATCCGTGCCATCCTGACCGGGGTGGCGTTGCCCCGCGACTGGAAACCGTCCTGGCGGTTCTGAGGTGACGGGTTTTATCCGGACTCAGCGGGGGAAGCGGCGGCGCATGTCCTGCACGAAGGTTTCCACACTCAGTAGTTGATAGCCCTCCGGAAGATCGTAACCGCGGTGCAGGGCAGCCGGGACCACCAGTTGCAGGCGGGCCTCGCCCATCTCGGTCAATTGTGCCCGGGACATGGCAGGCTGAAGCGTGAGGAGATGTTTTTGCGGAATTCTTTTCCCTTCATTGAGCACCTGGCGCCAGCGGTCCCGGCAGGTGGTCTTCAGCCCCAGCACCACCAGTTCATCCACCGGATGCGCCTCATTTCCGTAGGCCGCTTTGCCAGGGAAAAGGATGTCAGGCTTCCCGTTGCCGTCGATGGTGGCCTGTGCCTCGAAGGCGATGCCCTCCCCGCTGAGCAGATGCTCCACGTGCGCCTCGAGGCTGTGGCCGGCCCGGGCTTTGCGGCGGTTCATCAGAGTGGCGGCAGTCGCGAGGAACTCCTCCACGCTGGCGAAATCCTGCTTCACCTGCTGGTCGCACAGCCGGCGTTCGACCGCCCGGTACAGCACATACTCCGCCTCCAGCCAGGCCATCAGCCGGTGGTCGGCGGATTGGGAAAGAATGTCAGGACGGCACTCCTGCACCGCCTTTCTGGCAAGCCCGGCCATGATGCGGCCACTGGGGAATTCCGGGTGGAGCGCAGCTTCCCGTTGCGCCCATGCCTCCAGGCTGCCGGGCTCCGTGTTGACGGCCGGTGATTTTTCGTAAAAGCCCCACCGCTGTGCGGGTTCGATCCCCAGCGCCGTGCTGAATGCCAGCGCCGCCTCATCCGTGGGCAGCAGATGTGCCTGAAACTTTCCGGGGCCCTGCGGCACCAACACCAGCAGATCCCCCACGTTGTCAGGGCCAAGGCGGTCCCCCAGCTTCGTCAGCCGGAATTCACTGCGCGAGCCTTTGCCATACCAGCTTATCACCGCATCTGTTTTTCCGCCGTCTGTCCAAGTGATCTCCACCGCTTCCCGGCGATTCTGTTCCTCCACGGGAGCGCTGGTGGTAAAAAAGCGCCATGCCTGTTTGGGAAGATAGAGTCCGCTCTGGTGACTGCCGGTGCGTCCGGCATCGGTGGGGGAAACCACCTTGCAGAGCGCCCGGCCAGCTTGCAGGGCATCCTGAGTGGCACTTTGGACTGTGGTGGATTCTGCCTGACACCATGAGCCCGGCAGGGAGAGCCAGATCAGCATGACCGCGCGGCGGGCTGAACTCAGAAACCGGGGAGTCATCAAGGGCTGGGAGTGGCGGGTGGCGGGCTCCCGTGAGTGGAGCTCAGGGTTTGCCCAGAAGTTTGTTGATATCCGCCGCGCTGGCGTTGCTGTTGGAAATGCGGTCGCGGATCGCCTGTTCATGACTGGACAACCGCTCCGGGCGGGCGTCGCCCAGCTTTGGGGCATCCCGGCCGTCCTCAAGAGCTTTCTCCGCCGGCCGGTAGTTGCTGGTGCGGGCGGTGCGGTCGGCTCCGGTAAAATCTTTGGTATTGGCCATCTTGGTGGCATCGGCGTTGTCCTTCACAGATGCCTCCCGTCCACTTTCGCGGTAGAGCACGTCTCCTTCCGGGCGGTCATCGGTATCAAAGAGTTTGTCCGTCCAGGTCCGGCCTTTGGGATCGCCTTTCCAGGATTTCGCGGCAAAGTCCTTTTTACCGCCATACTCGCGGGTCAGGAAATCCTTGCTCTTGGTGAACTCCTTCTGGCTCTGTGCTTGAAGTTTGCCCCCGAACATCTTTTCACTCATCGCGTTCAGCCCCTTGGACTCATTCTGCCGATACCCAAACGGATCCTCATTGGAAAAGCGGGACTCGCCGCTGGACCCCTGGGCTTCCAGTCCGGTCACGGTGGGCCCGGCCAGCACGGTGCGCTCCGTCTGGCAGGCGGTGAGCGCGCCCAGCAGGCTGACGGCGCAGAGGATCCGGATCAATTTCATAAGGGGGACTCTGCCGGAAAACCTGACGGGGTGCCAGTGTGATTTCGCGGCCCCCCCGAAGCGTTCTGCGCAGGCTGTTTTGCCTGGCGGAGTTGCTCCATGGCCTGCTGCAACGCGGGGCCATCCCCGGCACGGATCGTGATCAGCAAAGGATTGCTTCCCAGACCACACTCCCGGCTGGCAATCACCGGGATCCCGCTGGCGAGGGCGCGCAGAGCAAGGCGCGGTTCACATTCCACCCATGCCGGCAACACGAGGGCCGTGCAGCCCGGCAGGTCGCCCACGGACCCCGCGCGGTGACGGATCGTTGGCAACGGGTCATGCCTGCCTTCGCGGGCTTGGCCAAGGACGAGGAGTTCGTCCTGGGTGCCGGTGAGGGCTGCGGCCAGTTCGTGAATCCCCTTTCGTGCCAGAGCGGAAGCCGGAAAGAACCACCGGACGGCCGGCTCCGGAGCCTGGGAAGCAGGCAGGGCCGCGGGCAT
The DNA here is from genome assembly GCA_942492905.1 of uncultured Verrucomicrobiota bacterium. Taxonomy (GTDB): domain Bacteria; phylum Verrucomicrobiota; class Verrucomicrobiia; order Verrucomicrobiales; family V1-33; genus CAIZWU01. The sequence continues at coordinate 4,197,472 of OW818657.1, read as the reverse complement.
CATCCAGTTCAATAACAAAGCCCGCGTCCCGAAGGAATCCGCCATGGCCTGATGCGGCGTGATCAGCCGGGCGGCGGCAGCGAGAGCCTCGGACTCTGCCTTCACTAGCGCCGGATCGGCCCGGAAATCAGTCAGAGTATCCGATTCCGGATGGCAGGCGGCGGCGGCATCCAGCGAGGCATGCAGCCGGGCCAACGGCCAGCGGTTGACCAGCACATCGAAGGTGCGGCCACCCAGGTGCCCGGCCCGCCACAAATGGGGAAGCAGGGTTTGGGAAATAACAAGGTGCCGCGCCTGGGGATGCAGCCGGCGGCCCAGGACGTCTGCCAGACGCTGCTGGGCCAGCAGCAGAAAACCCTGCCGGACCGCCCCCTGGGCAGGAAGGCGGCGCTGTTGCCAGGAGCGGCGCAGCGTTTGCCAGGTGGCATGGTGCACCAGGGAGCCTGCGGGAGGGGTCCATGCGTAGTGGGGTTTCTTCCAGCGGTGGCCATCCAGCGGCGTCAGCCAGTGATCGCCGGGATGGGCGTGACGCCGGCACCAATCCTGAAACTCCGGCCAGAGTCCATCCAGCATCCATGCGGTGTGCCCCCCGGCAGGTTGGTTATCGCTGTTCGCCGCCGGGTGCCGGAAACACGAGACCACGCCACACGTCAGGCAATCGCCCCCGGCGGAGGCACGGGTGGGGGACCCCGCCGGGGCCGGCGTCGGAATCTGCGAGGGCGCTGGCGTGGAAGCGGCCGCCCGGATGGTGACCACCAGTTCCGAGGAAGTCAGGCGCGTTTCCAGACGCCAGGCAAAGGCCCCCCTGAAGCGGAGGTCGACGTAGTTCCAGAAAACCGTGGCGTCGCGGGCGGGAGGCAGGTCCGTTCCGGGCAGCTTTCGGGAATGCTGATGCCGCTCGATCACCTCCAGTCCAGCCCGCAGCGCGGCCTCATGGATCAGCCCGGAAAGCTGGCACAAACCGCCGCCCAGATTGGGTACGATACAGCCGGAGCGCAGTTCCCGGCCGGTGGTGAAGCCCCGTCCGGTCGTGGTCCGGCCTAATTGTTTCCAGAAACTGAAGACCGCCCCCGCCGGGATTTCGATGCCATCCAGCCGTCGGCAGGCGGCCCGTAGATTCTGCACTTTGCCTGCGGTCAGCGGGAATTCCACCGGCGACGTCTGGGTCCATAACGAGGATGTTGCTTCCCCGGCAGCGGAAAATTCCCACAAATCCGCCGCCACCGGGTGACAGGGCACGGGCTGGTCCCATTCCTGACCCCAGCGCCGCGCAATCAGGAGCCGGGTCTTGAGGAAAAAGGCCAGCGCCTCAAGCCGGGTCGGCTCGTGATGTTCCTCGTAGTGGGCATCAGGCATTTGTTTTTCCTCACCAACCTGAAGGAGATGGCCGGAAAACTCAAGCTATTCTCAAGGCACGGGTTCCAATGCCGGCTCCTCGGCCGCGATCAGGGAAGTCCGGCAGAGGTTGGCGTAGAGGCCATCCTGCCGGAGCAGTTCCTCGTGGGTGCCCTGCTCGGTGATCCGCCCGAGATCCAGGACATAGATGCGGTCGGCGTGGCGCACGGTGCTGAGACGGTGGGCGATGACAAAGGTGGTGCGGTTGACCATGAGCCGTTCGAGGGCCTGCTGGATGAGGCGCTCGGTCTCGGTGTCGACGCTGGCGGTGGCTTCGTCCAATAACAGGATCGGCGGGTTCTTCAGCAGGGCACGGGCAATGGAGAGGCGCTGTTTTTCACCGACGCTGAGGCGCACCCCGCGCTCGCCGACCTGGGTGCTGAGCTGCTCGGGGAGCCGCTGCACGAAAGGCGTGGCATTGGCGGCTTCGAGGACCGTCCACAGTTCTTCATCGGTGGCATCGCGTTTGGCGATGAGCAGGTTTTCCCTCACCGTGCCATTGAACATGAAACTCTCCTGGGTGACATAACCGATGGCACTGCGCAGGCTCGGCTTGCTGAGGGTTTTGATGGATTGGCCGTCGATGGTGATGTCGCCGCTATCAAATTCATAGAAGCGGGTCAGCAGATTGATGATGGTGGACTTCCCGGCGCCGGTGGGGCCTACGAGGGCGATCGCTTGGCCGGGTTTGGCCTCCAGGGTGACGCCGTTGAGGGTGGCGGTTTTACCGGAGTAGGTGAAGACGACATCGGTGAACTGCACGTGGCCCTGGGTGAGGTGGAGGGTGGCCCCGGATTCGGTGTTGGGCTCTGGGGTGGCTTCCAGAATATCAAAAACCCGGTCGGCGGCAGCGCGGCCGGCCTGGAGGATCTGGTTCAGGGAGTGCAGGCGGCCTACCGGTTCGTAGAAGAAGGGCATCAGGAAGAGGAACCCGGTGAATTCCCCCGGGGTGATGCTTTTGCCCAGCACCGCACGGCCTCCGAAGAACAACACCAGCACGGTGCCGAGGGCGCCGATGAAGTTCATGCTGGGATTATAGAATGACCACGCGCGCATGACACGGAGGGTGGCGGCGCGGAGGCGGTGGCTGAAGGCATTGAAACGGTCGTGCTCGGGCTGTTCCATGCCATAGGCCTTGATCTGGCGGATCCCGCTGATGTTGTCATGCAGCATGGAATTCATCTCGCTGGTGGCTTTCCTCACATCCTTGTAGCGGCCCCGCGCGGTACGGGTATACCAGAGGGCGCCGGCGGCGAGGAAGGGCAGGGGCAGCATGCCGATGGCCGCGAGAGAGGGACTGTGATAGAACATCCAGCCGCCTACCGCGGCGATCTGCAGGGAGGCGATCAGGCCTTGCTCCACGCCATCAATCAGCACGCGCTCCATCGCATTGACGTCTTCGGCCACGGTGGTCATGAGATCGCCGGTGGGCTTGTGGTCAAACCACGGCAGGGGCAGGATCTGAAGGCGGCGGTAGAGGTCGCTGCGGATATCGTAGATGACGTTTTGCTCCAGGGTGTTATTGAGGATGATGCGGACGGTGTTCAGGAAATCCCGTCCAAAGTAGGCCGCCGCGGCAAGCAGGACCCAGGGGAGAAGCTTTTCCGGCTGGTTTTGGCCGATGACATCATCAATGACGGATTTGATGGCGTTGGGCTGCACCAGCACCATCAGGGTGCCGAGGATGGCGCAGAGAAGCTGGCCGGCGGCCATGGCGGGGTAACGCCGGAGCCAGGGGAGCACGCGGAAGATGGTTTTCATGGGGGGTTTGACAGGACAGCGCGGGTGGGGAATGAAGAGCAACGCTTTTTCCCCGGGATGATGCAACCCCTTATCAAACGTCTGCTGCGCTTCGTGGCGCTGGCCTTGTTGGCTGGCGTGCTCCTTGTGGCCGGACTGAATGTCTGGATCGTCCTGCGAAGCCGCTCCCGGATCACGGGGGATCCGGCCGGCGTGCCGGCCGCACCGGTGGCGCTCGTGCTCGGCACCAGCCGGAATGCGGGCCCGGCGGGCGGGATCAATGTCCACTGGCGCGCCCGGATGGATGCCGCGGCGGCCCTCTGGAAGGCGGGACGGGTGAAGCAGATTCTGGTCAGCGGCGACAACCGGCGGCCCGATTACAATGAACCGCGGGACATGCGGGATGGGCTGGTGGAACGCGGGGTGCCCGCCTCGGCGATCACCCTGGATTATGCCGGTCTGCGCACGCTGGATTCCGTAATCCGGGCCCACGAGATCTTCGGGGTAAAAGAGTGCGTCATTGTGAGCGATGACTTCCATCTGCCCCGCGCCCTCTGGCTGGCCGACCGGCGCGGCATGGCCGTGACCGGATTTCAGGGAACGCCCGTCTCCTGGGAGGATTCAGGCAAAACCCGCATCCGCGAGTGGCTGGCCCGCATCAATGCCGCCTTGGAGGAATGGGTCCTTGGCACCGGAGCCCGGCATTATGGGGAGAAACAGACCCTCACCAGTCCGAAGCAGCAGCGCTGAACTGAAGAGAGGCGGGATCAGGCGCCTCATGAAGCAGGCCTGGGGTCAGTCATTCCTGGGACTCACTTCCTGGTATAATGTGTCAAAATTGTATCATTTTAATTGACGTAGGGTAAATTTTAATCCATCAAAGCACCGATATTCGGGGCGAACCCAGCTAATTGTTTCATCATCCAAAACAATTTTCTTTGGAAAACGCCGGAGAATCATCCTTGTCGACCCTCATCCATATGAAGCCAAAATTCACTCCAACAAAATTCTCCCGCTCGGTGATCTGCTGCGCTGGCATGGCCCTCACCGCCCTGACCTCTGCCGATGCGGCCCTGTTGGTTTATTACAATTTCGATAGCTTGCCAGCTGGAGCCGTCGGGGCAGATGTCCCGGTGGCCAACCTCGGGACCGTCGGTGGCAGCGGAACCCTGAGCAAGGGCACCGGCACCGGCCTGGCCAATGTGGTCGCTTCCGGCGCCGGGCTCGGTTCCGGCAATGCCCTGCAATTCATCCCTGCGGCCGATGGGGATCAGAACACTGCGGCCCCCCACATCAACACCCTGAATACCCTCGCCTCCCTGGGAATTACCCCCAGCATGGCTTACACTGTGATGGTCTGGGCCAATTTCGCCAGCACGGCCGGGGACAACATGATTCTCGGACAAGACGGCGCTCTGGCCCTGCCCGGCGGGGAATCCCTCCATCTGGGAACCCGCAATGGAAACCTCCACAGCGGTCACTGGGCGGACGATCTCGGGCCGGATCAAGGGGTCAATGTCCCTCCTGGCACAGGCTGGCATCACGTGACCTACACCAACGACGGTGCCGCCGGCAATCAGTCGATCTACTTGGATGGCGCTCTGGTGGTGGGTCCCGGTGCCGCGGGAGTCGCCGGTGCTTTCGACACCACGAAGAACCTGCTGATCGGCACTTCCAACAACGGGGGTTCCTTCAGCGGTCAAATCGATGAACTGAAGATCTACAATTCCCTCCTGTCGGTTTCTGAAATTCAGGCTGGCATGGCCATCCCCGAGTCGGGTAGTATGGTTCTCATGGCCTTGGCCGGCGGTTTCCTGCTCCGCCGCCGCCGCTAGGACCGGTCCGCCTCAACGATTCCCCAAGCGGGCTGTCCCAAGCGGGACGGCCCGCTTTTTTGTTTTCCCACCACTATCCCCACCCGCAACATGAGAGGCTCCTTCCTTGCTCTGGTCACGTTTACGTCTCTGGCCTTCTCCTCCGCCCCCGCAGCGGAACTGGAGAGCGCGCCCCTGGCCCCCAAATCCCCCGCAGGCCCAAAGCTGTTTTCGGAACTTGGGGCAGCCCTCACCGGGATTGATTTCACCAATCCGATCGATGACACCCACCCGCTGCGCTATCTCTACGCCTCCTCCATGTGCACTGGCGGGGTCGCCATCGGGGACTTTGATCTGGACGGGCGGCCGGATGTCTTTCTGGCCAATGGTCCGGGGGAAAACCGGCTGTTCCAGCAGACCGATGGCCTGCGATTCAAGGACATGCCGCAGGCGGGCGTCGGTGGCGGGACCTCCTGGGGCATAGGCTGTGCCGCCGGGGATGTGGACCGGGACGGGGACCTGGATCTCTACGTCTGCAACTACCTGTCGGCGAACCAGCTTTTCATCAACAACGGGAAAGGGGTCTTTGTGGAACAGGCGGCGGCTTTCCGGGTCGATTTTGTCGATGCCTGCCACACCCCGTCGTTCTGTGATTACGATGGCGACGGGTGGCTGGACCTTTACATCCTCACCAACCGCTGGTACCGGCCCGAGGGCTTCCCCGCTGAGCAGACCATTATCGCCGAGCCGGGGCGCCGTCCCTATGTGAAGCCGGAGTTCGAGCGTTTTTACGATGCGGTGCAAACCGGTGATGAAACTTGGGGGACCATGGTGGTGGGCCGGCCGGACATCCTCTGCCATAACACCGGCAAGGGCAGCTTCGGCAATGTCACCAAACAGGCCGGAATCAACCACCGGGGGCACGGCCTCTCCTCCACCTGGTTCGACTGGACCGGGGATGGCCGCCCCGACCTCTGGGTTGGCAATGACTTCGATGACTTGGACCGCCTCTATGTCAATCAGGGCGACGGCACCTTCCGCGACGTGACCCTGGAGGCAATCGGCCAGATGTCCTGGTTCTCCATGGGGGCCGACTTCGGGGACGTGAATGGGGACGGTCTGTTGGATTTCTTCATCACCGACATGTCAGGCACGACCCACTTCAAACAGAAGACCGCCATGGGGTCCATGGGCGACAAGCTCTGGGTAATGCAAAACGGCCGCCCCCCGCAGCTCATGCGGAACCACCTTTTCCTCAATGCCGGCAACGGCCGCTGGCTGGAAGGCGCCTACTTGGCCGGCCTGGCCAACTCCAACTGGTCATGGGCGGCCCGGCTCTGTGATTTCGACAATGACGGAAAAAATGACGTTTTTGTCCAGGCCGGGATGACCCGGAATTTCAATGACAAGGACGATCCCGAAGTGCGCAAGGACGCCGGCACCAAGACCCAGTGGGACCGCTTCAAAAAGCTGCCCCCTCTCAAGGAAACCAACATGGCCTGGCGGAACTCCGGCGGCATGGCCTTCGAGGAGACGGCGGCCGCCTGGGGCCTTGACCACACCGGCATGAGTTTTGGCTGCGCCGCAGGCGATCTGGATGGTGACGGCGATCTCGATCTCGTCAGCGTGCGTCTTGATGAGCCGGTCGTCATCTACCGCAATGACAGTCAGGAGGGGAACCGCGTGACCTTCCAGTTCAAGGGCACCGCCTCGGATCTTTTTGGCATCGGGGTGCAGGCACGGGTGGAGACCACCTCCGGCGTTCAGGTCAGGGAACTCACCCTCACCCGTGGCTATCTGGGCTCCGATCAACCTCTGATGCACTTTGGTCTGGGCGCCGATCCCGTGATCCGCCGCTTGAAGCTGCGTTGGCCGTCCGGGCGTGAGCAGGTTTTTGAAAATCTCGCCGCCGGCCTCCGCTACACCGTCACCGAGCCGGCCCAGGCCACGGCTTTGCCGCAGGCTCCCCCTCCGGTGGCGCTCTTTGCCCCGGATCCGGCGCTCGCGGCGGCGGTTCACGAGGAGAAGCCCTTCGATGACTTCGCCCGCGAGCCCCTGCTTCCCAATGCCATGTCGCAACTCGGGCCCGGCCATGCGTGGGGCGATGTGAATGGAGACGGGCGGGATGATCTCTTCCTCGGCGGAGCCCGTTATGGCAGCCGGCAGTTGCTTCTCGCCCGCCCGACCGGCGGCTTTGAGCCCGCCCCGCAGGGCTTTCCCAGCGATCTCCTCAGCGAGGACATGGGCGTGCTGTTTCTGGATGCGGAAGGCGACGGTGATGCCGACCTCTACATTGTGAGCGGCGGGGTCGAGAGCAATGCCGGGGCCTTCACCTACCAGGACCGGCTCTATCTGAATGACGGCCAGGGCACTTTCACTGCCGCCGCCGCCGGGCAGTTGCCCGACATCCGTGACAGCGGTGGTCCCGCCGTGGCGGCCGATTTTGACCGGGATGGCGATCTGGATATTTTTGTGGGCGGGCGCTGCGTGCCCGGAGCCTATCCCACCAGCGCGGCGAACCACCTGCTGCGGAATGATCAGGGCAAGTTCACCGACATCACCCCGCCAGCTCTGGCCAGGACCGGCATGGTCACCGGGGCTTTGTGGAGCGATGCCAATGGAGATTCCTGGCCCGACCTGCTGCTCACCCACGAGTGGGGCACCATCCTGCTTTTCCAGAACGAAAAGGGACAGCTGGCCAAAGCCGGCCAGACCGGACTGGAAGCCTCCAGCGGGTGGTGGAACGGCATCGCCGGACGGGATCTCGATGGCGATGGCGACATCGATTACATTGCCACCAACTTCGGGCGGAATACCAAATACCATCCGGATCCGGCTCATCCGGCCCTGATCTATTACGGGGACATGGACGGCAGCGGCAAAGCCCAGATCGTCGAAGCCGAGTATGAGAAGGACGCCCTCGTGCCGATCCGGGGCAAGAGCTGCTCCTCCCTGGCCATGCCCTTCATCAAGGACAAGTTCCAGACCTACAGCGCGTTTGCGAAGGCGAGCCTCAGTGAGATCTACTCACCGGAAAAACTGGATAGCGTGCAGAAGTTCAGCGCCAGCGTGCTCGACAGCGCCCTGCTCCGGAATGATGGCAAAGGTCACTTCACCGTGGAGCTCCTCCCTTGGCTGGCCCAGACCTCCCCGGCCTTCGGCGTCGTGGTCGCGGAGTTGAATGGCGATACCTCACCGGATGTGGTCCTCGCCCAGAACTTCTTCACGGCACAGGTGGAAACCGGCCGCATGGCGGGAGGCCTTTCCCTGCTGCTGACCGGGAATGGCAAGGGCGGGCTCGACACCGCTTGGCCGGACCAAAGTGGCATCGCTGAACCCGGGGATGCCAAAAGCCTCACCGTAGCCGACCTCAACGCCGATGGCCGGCCGGATCTGGCCTTCGGCATCAATAACATGCCCATGGATGCCTTTGTCTCCAAGGGAGCCGCCCGCGGGCAGTTCGTGACGGTCAGGCTCCGCGGGCCCGCCGGAAATCCCAACGCCATCGGAGCGCTGGTCAAGCTGACCACCGCCACCGGCGCCCCCCAGACCGCCGAAGTCCACGCCGGCTCCGGCTACCTCTCCCAGTCCCCTGCCGACCTGACCTTCGGCCTCGGCGACGCCAAAGCGATCGACACCATCACCGTCCGCTGGCCGGATGGCACCCGTTCCGAAGTGAAGCACCCGAAACCCGGAAACGGACTGTTGGTGATTACCCAAAAGAGCAAACCGGACGCGAAAAAATAGTCCGCCAACCCGCTGCCAAATCAGCCCCATTTCCCAACATGCCGGATGGCCCCGGCGCTGCGTCAGGTTGCTCCCGAAGATCCCTGGTCAGGCCACTTTGCCATGCGTCGCTTCCTCATCATCGGAGTTATGATTTTAGCCGCCATCGCAGCCAGCCTGCTGGCATGGTGGCCGGGAGAGGTGACGCAGGAAAAGTGGGTGCGCCACGCCATAGAGCAGTTACGACAGACACCACCTCCACCAGCTGGTCTCGCCGATTCGCTAAGCGGGGGCGAATGGGCGGGACAGGGTTACTTGCTTTTCACAAACGGTTGGGCCTGCTTTACCAGCCACACGGTTCATTCATCCGGGCGCGTGGGTGACATCGGTCTGTTGCGGGCTTCCGACGGTTCTTTTTACATCAGCCATTTCCATTTCTGCGTCGGACTGGACGAGTATTCCCAGCAGGCTCATCCACCAGAGCAGCGAAAAGCCCGTCCGCGGGACATCGGACATTTCATTGAGCTTTATGGCCAGGCCCACGGTTGGACACGCATCCCCGGCGCCTGATAACCATAGCACATGAAAACAGGTATTCTCATCACCGATGGACCAAACCTCTCAAAACATCCGCATGGAGCACGGGGCACCAGGATCCCGGCGGGATCAAAGCTATTATGCGGTGTCTTCGCAATCAAATTGACCGTTTGGCACGATGCCGCAGGCATTTTGGAGTGCGTGTGGCTTGCCACCGCTTTCAGCAGCGGGCTTGCCCGCGTCGATTTCAGTTAAGTTCCACCCGCCACCCGAGCCCGTCCGGAAACGGCAGCAAGCTGCCTTCGGGAAAGCGGCGGCAAGCCACACGCAGTCCAAATCCCACTATGTGCCGCGTTTTTCCAGATATTGCGGCGGGCGATAGTGTGGAACACTCCCTTGCAGTGCTGTCGGTGATATCCTTGTTAAGCAGAAAAGAAGATGCCAAGCTATTCCGTCAAATGTCACTTCGAATGGCCTGCCGCAAAGGCCGAGACCCTTGCGCACCTTTATGAAGAGCGCATTACCTTGTGGCAGGCGGAAAGTCTTGATGGCGCCATCGAAGCGGCAGAGCAGGAAGCCTTGGAGTATGCAGAGCAGAATGGGTTCACATTCATTCAACTGACACAGGCATTTTGGATGTTCAGTGATCTGGAGGGTGATGGTGTTGAGCTTTTCTCGTTGTTGCGGGAGAGTGATCTGGAGCCATCGGCCTACCTTGATTTTTTCCATGATACGGGTTTTGAACGGCAATCGAAGCAGGAGGAATGAGCACGGCTAACATCAGGCGCCGCCCCGGGGATTACGGTGACGGGTCAGATCCAGCGACCTGCCTTGGCGTCCTTGGAGGAAGGCGGCGGGTCACAGGCGCAGGAACCAGCCGCGGCGGTTTAGGCACCATACGAGGAAGGTGCTGGTGGCGATGAATCCCGCAGTGAGGAGGAGGGCGAGGGGGAGCCGGGCGTATTCATCAAGCCGGGGCGTGTCCCGCAGCCACGAGAACGGGACGTCCACCCAGGCATGGACGAGGTAGGCGGCGAGGGCATTGGCTCCGAGGATGGTGAAGAGGGCGAGTTTTTTCTGGTGCAGATCGCATAACCACACAAAGCCCGCATACACCGCGAGCGAGAAGCCGGCGGCGAAGGTGAGATACGAGAGGCTGCCCGCCCGCTGGCTCATGGTCCACAGATCGATCGGCACGTGCGGCGGAAAGAAGGGCGGTGCGGCCAGATGCCCGCCCGCGCCGAGGCACGAGATCAGATAGCCCAGCAGCATGAAGCCGCCGCCCCATTGGAGCAGCGGGCGCAGGGCTCCGCACGCTCCCCGTTCCTGCCGGAAGTCATAGGCAAACGAGCCCGCCAGCGCCGGGATGGTCCAGGTCAGGAAACCGGGCGGGCCGCCATCGATCACCTTTTTTTCATGCAGCAGCTCATACCAGAACCACGCGGACAGGCCGAGATGCAGCAGCCCCGAGCCCACCCCAAACAGGAGCCGCGGGCGAGCCGCCGCGGCGATGACCGGCAGCACCCACAGGCTGGTCACCGCGATGTGGACCAGCGTCTGAAAGGCATCGCGCCAGAGTTCCGCCACGCCCCACGGCCGCCAGACGGGATGCAGCAGCCCGTCCCAGCGCGTGGTGTCCCAGTGGAGATGGTAGAAGGCGAGGCCCACCACCAGGAGCAGCCCGATCCGGCGCAAGGCCCGCAGCCACGTTGCCCGCGCGCCGGTTTTTTTGAGATTGCGCAGCACCACCAGCCGCAGGGCAAATCCCACCGCGAAGAGAAACTGCGGCATCACCGTATCGGCCAGGCTGCAATAGGTGTTGTGATGTTTCAGCACCGCCGGCATCGCCGCAAAGTTCCCGCCGTAGTTCACCAGAAACATCGCCGCCACCGTGTAGCCCCGGAACTGATCCAGCGAAAGCAGACGGCCTGTCAGGGGAGCAGCACGGGATAGGGCAGGGGCCATGGGTTTTCAAGGAGGAGGCAGGCCGCCGCAGTCAGGGCCACCGCCCATTAACCCGGAACCCAAAAAAATAACCACAGCGAAATCCAACAACCCGATCAACCATCGCCTGCCATGTGTGACGAGCGTCCCCGCCCGTCTCCCAGAGCCCCCGCCCACGCCCACGCAAACCAACCGGCCCAAGGCCCTTTTCCGGTCGGAACCTAACCCGGGGAAACCTCTTTTGCCCTCACTCATGACCATGTTTTCCGGAAAACATCCCCATGAGTGCCCATGCTCATGCCCATGAGTGTGAAGTGCGGTAGATTCCTGGACCAATACACCAAAGTCTTTGCGCCTGCTGCCGGCGCGGGCAGATCTCAGAGTAGGGCGAGCGCAGTCTCTTCGCGCCAGATCTGTGGCGTGCGCAGGCTCTTCTAGCCTTGGGCCGGAGGGAAGAAGCGATGGCGGCGGCACCCGCCCAATCCCATCCAACTCCTGCGCCGGAAGCGGTTGCGGCACTGGACACATGGAGCATCGCACTACGGAACGCGGAAAAACCCCGCGAAACGGAGCCCTAGCCCCCCTTGCGGGCCTCCAGCTAAGGGGACAGGGCTTTCATTTCGTTCCGGGCTGCCCAGCGGAAGTAGATTTTTTGATGGCGCGGCGGCCGGTAATTGCCTTGTGGGATGGAAAACTGTTTGAATTCCCCGTTCCGGCACGTTGGGTGCATGATCCCCCGACATGCCTGATTCCCCCCTGATCCACCAACTGCTGGCCACGCTCCCGGGCGGGCCTTTTCCTGACTTCGTGGCCGATTTTTCCCACACGCCGGGGACCCGGGTGGTGTTTGGCAGGGGAGCGGTGCAGCGCACCGGGATTTTTGCGAGAAGCCTCGGTGCCCATCGGGTCATGGTGGTTACTGACCGCGGCATCGCGGAAGCGGGTCACCTGGATCATGTGCTGGAAAGCCTCAATGCGGCGGGCGTGGAATGGAGTGCCTTCATGGGGGTGGAGGAAAATCCCACCACGGACACGGTGGACGCCTGCGTGGCCAGCGCCCGGGAACACCGGGCGGATCTCCTGATCGGCCTCGGCGGAGGCAGCAGCATGGACACCGCCAAAGGCTGCAATTTCATCCTGACGAATGGCGGGAAAATGAGCGACTACCATGGCACCGGCAAGGCCACCAAGCCCATGTTGCCGCTCATCGCCATCCCCACCACCGCGGGCACGGGGAGCGAATGCCAATCCTACGCCCTCATCTCCGACGCGGTGACCCATGCCAAGATGGCCTGTGGCGATAAAAAAGCGGCGGCCCGCATTGCCATCCTTGATCCCGATCTGACCATCACCCAGCCTGCCCGGGTGACCCGGGTGACGGGGATCGATGCGCTGACCCACGCCCTCGAAAGCGCCGTCTGTAAAAAGCGCAACGACATTTCCGTGGCCTACAGCCGGGCCGCCTTTGCGCTGCTGAGCCGGAATTTTCTCACCGTCCTCCGCGATCCCGGCAATCACGAAGCCCGCGCCGCCATGCTCCTCGGTTCGGCGTTCGCGGGCACCGCCATCGAGAATTCCATGCTGGGAGCCGCTCATTCCGCCGCCAACCCGTTGACGGCGCATTTCGGAATCGTGCACGGCGAAGCGGTCGGGCTGATGCTCCCCCACATCATGCGGCTCAATCTCACCGACCCGGCCGCCTGGGAGGAATACACTCAACTGGCCGCCCCCCTCGGTCTGGCGGGCGACGCCCTCCCGGATTGGCTTACGGGGATTCTTGAAGCCGCCAGCCTGCCCACCGCGGTGCGCTCGGGCCTGCTCACCCCGGAGAATCTTCCCATCCTTTCCAAGGAGGCCGCCGCCCAGTGGACCGCGCAGTTCAATCCGGTCGCGGTGGATGCCGGGAGTTTCCATCAGCTGTATGCCGCCGCCACGGCCCCGGAACACCAGTTGTCCCCGGAAACGGGCCCGCTGATTTCCTCGTAAATTCCGGGTGAAACCCTGCCCGGAGCCATTACCCTGAGCGTCACGTGAGATTACTAGCAATTTCCAGTCAGAAGGGCGGGGTGGGCAAAACCACCGTTTCGGTGAACCTTGCCTACTCGCTGGCGCGGCGCGGTTGGAATACGCTGCTGGTCGATACCGACCCTCAGGGATCCGTCGGCCTGTCCCTCTCGGAAAAGGCGCGGAAGTGTCAGGGATTCTACGATGCCGTTCATACCGGAGTCAGCGTGCTGCCGCTCATCCTGCCCACCCGCCTGCCGGAGCTGAATCTGCTCACCGCCGGGCAATCCCACAGCTTTTTTGGTTCGGGTCACGAATCCATGGACACCCTCGCCGCCCTGCGGCGGATGGTGGCGGAAATTGCCACCCGTCCCTTCGATCTCGTCATTTTCGATACCCCGGCCGGCCTCACCGGCAGCTCCGGCGATGTCCTGCGCCTTGCCGATAGCGTGTTGATCCCCCAGCAGGCCGAGCCGCTGGGAATCCGTAGCATTCCGCAGATGCTCCAGGCCATCCAGTTCCTGCGCAATCACGGGTCCAAGCTCGAAGTGGCCGGCATCCTGATGACCATGGTGCAGGCCGATTTGAAAGAGAGTGCCGAAGTGGTCCGCGAACTCCGGGCCCTCGTCCCCGCCCAGTTGCTCTGCCAAACCTCCATCCCCCGCGATCCCGTTTTCCTGAAGGCCTCTGCTGCCGGGGTGCCCCTCGGCCTCCTGCACCGGAATCCTCCGGCCGCGGCCCACGTCTTTGACCAGTTGGCCGCCGAACTGGAACCGCGTCTCCAACTCCAAGCCCCTGACTCCGCCAATGAATACACTCGGCTCATGGATTGATCAGGAAGCCCTCGCCGGCATGGCGCGGGATATCGCCCCCGCGGCTTCAGACGCGGCGCCGTGGTTTGTCGACGCCGCCACTCCGGTGACCCGGCTGATGGCCGATGACTTCCGCCTGCCCGAGCATTTTGCGTCGGCCCCATTCCCGGGTCCTCCCGCTTCCATGGCTGCTCCGGAGCGGGAAAAAGTGCGCCATTTCCTCGACAATATCCGGCACAAAGCCGAGCAATCGGGCCTGATTCCGAAACCCGGTGCGGGGGAATCCCCGGCTCACGTCGTCACCGCCTCCGACCTCCCGGCCTGGGGCACCCCGGTCCCGATGCCGGCCCCGGAGTTGTCCGCCATTCCTCCCCGCCGCCATGTGCCGCATTTCGAGGTGCCCCTCGGCCCGCTGACCACCCGACTGCGGGCCCTGACGGATTGGATCCGCCGTCAGATCGATTCCGCCGACATCTTCATCATCGATGCCCAGGGCTGTCCTGTCAGTGACCGGGAAGCCTCCGGAGAAATCGTGGCCGGGGCCGTGCTGCTGGCCGAAGCCGCCCGCCGCGCCGCGCCGCATCTTCCTTCTGCGGCGGAAGGGGCCATCTACCTCGATCTCCAGGACGAACGCCGCCTTTGTGTGATCGATACCGCCACCCGTCACGGCATTTTCACCCTCGGGCTGATCGTCCCCGATGCCCTCGCCCCCCGCGCCGCCGACCGCCTCCGCCGCGCCCTCCGCCGCACCGTCGAAGCCGAAGCCCAGCCGCTGGCCCTGCCTCCCCGGGAACGGTGGTGAAGCTCCGGTGCTTGGAGGCTGCTGGTCCGGCTCCTGGAACCGTCACGCTGGATTTGTTATCCTAAACAGGAAAATAGAAACCACAGATTTCTCAGAGAGCACAGATAGTCCGTGCTTTATGTCCATGGGTCGCCTCACCCTGCGAGTGAAGCCCGCCGAAGATCCAAGCTCCTCATTATCTGTGCTCTCCGTGAGGGTATGAAGTCATTCAGCAACCGGCGCGGTGCGGACTGTGAAGTTCCATGCTATGTCCTCTCCAGGAACACGTGAGTGCCTGCAACACGCACGGGTGGCTGAAGGTCCAACGATTCGATGATTTCGCTGAGTTCACTACTCCTCTCTGTGATTGAATCATGGCGGAAGGCACTCTCATGGGGCGCAAGACCCCGGATGCCTGAATGCAACCTTCCGTCCATAGCCCAGGACATCCAGCCGCCCGTACCGGTTGCCCCATCCCTTCACCGGGACACCAGGGAAATCCAATGAAAACCACCTCAAAACCACCCAAACCAAAATCCCCCCAGCCTCCCGCGGACGGGCGGCAGGGGAACGCCGCCGGAGGCCTTGAAACCTACCCCGCGCCAGCCCCTTCCGCCAAAGGAAGGATCATCGGTCTGGACTGCCACCCGGATACCTTCACCTGGGCCGTGTTGTGCGGCACCAGCCTGCACGATGCCCGGCAGCTCGAATCCCACGCCGACCGCCCTCTCACGGCCTTCCTCGACTGGGCTGCCACGCAGGGCACCCCGGACGACCTCTTCCTCATGGAAGCCGGGTCCAACAGCTTCGAGATCTGCCACCGCCTCCACGCCCTCGGCCGCCGCTCCTGTGTTTTGGAAAGCGCCCACGTCGGGCGCCACGCCGCCCTCCATTGCGACAACGACAAAATCGCCGCCGTGCGCATCGCCAAAGTCTATCTCATCGGAAACGCCCCCTGCGTCTGGCAGCCCGACCCTGTCACTGCCGGACGCCGCCAGCTCCTGCACGCCCATCAAAGCGCCGTCTCCGATCACACCGCCGCCACCAACGCTTTCAAAGGCTTCCTCAACCAATTCGCCGTCCGGCCCGGCAGCCGCGGCATGGAAACCCCCGCCTTTGCCACGTGGGTCATGCGCCAGCACGACTGGACTCCGCTCCAGCAGGCCCTCCTCGCGGACCACCTCCAGCAGGTCAAAGTCCAAAAAGAGCGGCGCGACACCCTGCGCCGCCTCATCGCCGCCCAGGTCAGCGGTGAACCCCTCATGCTCCGGCTCATGAAAATCCTCGGCATCGGCCTCATCAACGCCTTCGCCCTCCTGGCCATGATCGGGGACATCCACCGCTTCCAGCGTCCGCAGCAACTCGTCTCCTATCTGGGTTTAAGTCCCGGCCAGCGCCAGAGCGGCCAAGGCAAAGACATCCGCCTCGGCGTCAGGAAACACGGGCGCGGCGACCTGCGCCACCTCCTCATCCGGGGAGCCCACGCCGTCCTGCGCTCCGGCCGTGACAGCGCGCTGGGGAAATGGGGCTGGAAGCTCTTCGCCCGCAAAGGCCAGCGCAACATCGCCGTCGTCGCCGTCGCGAGGAAAATGGTCGTCCAGGTCTGGCATCAGCTCATGGGCAACGCCCCCACCGCCGCCGAGTCCGGAAAAAGCCTCGCCGTAAAACTGCGCAAACTCTCCGTCCTCCTCGGCAAAAACCAGCG
Organism: uncultured Verrucomicrobiota bacterium; assembly: GCA_942492905.1. Taxonomy (GTDB): domain Bacteria; phylum Verrucomicrobiota; class Verrucomicrobiia; order Verrucomicrobiales; family V1-33; genus CAIZWU01. The sequence goes on along the minus strand of OW818657.1, from coordinate 4,181,014 downwards.
CACCCAACTCGGTCTCCCGGGAGCCCTCGACGCCTGCCTCGCCCACTTCCTACAACAACTCCAGTCCCTCTCCCCGTTCCAGGCGGCGGACCCGCACAAAATCCCCCATGGAACGTAAAGAAAATCCTTGAATGACTACATGCCTGAAATCTGTGGTTCTCCACTTCGGTTTTTAAAGTTATATCTGATGATTGGTCCCGCAGGCGCCTTTCTGCACCAGCCCGGCGGGAGGCTCGAGAGTCATCGGCTCGTGGTGGTCGAGGTAGTCCCGGCAGATCGCGAAGAACTCGCTCTTTCCTGGAGCACGGCGGATCTGATTGAGGAATTGACCATCGCCGGTAATGCCGGCTCCGATGAAATTCAGATAACGTTTCATGGAGTGGACGTGGCCGGTTTCGATGGATTCGTCGTGCCAGGTTTCCTCCCACAATTCATGGATGTAGCCGAGGACATCGCGTCCTGACGGAAGGGGGACCGGCTGCCCCTGGCGGTGCCGGCGGATTTGTTGGAAGATCCAGGGGTTGCGGATGGCGCCGCGTCCGATCATGAGGCCTTTGGCTCCGGTGAGGCGCAGGGTTTCCTCGGCCATGTCCGGCGTGGAGACATTGCCGTTGGCGAGGACCGGGCAGGGCAGGGCTTCGGCGATGTGGCGGATGTGGTCGTAATGGATGCCCCCGCGGTACATTTCCAGAACGGTGCGGCCATGGACCGTGACGAGGTCCGGGCGGTGTTTTTGGAGCAGGGGCACCAGGGCATCGGTGACGGGATCGTCGAAACCGATGCGGGTTTTGACGGTGAAACGTCCGGGGATGGCATCGCGCATGGCCCCGAGCAGCCGGTCGACCAGCGGGAGTTCGCGCAGTAGCCCGCCCCCGGCGCATTTTTTGTAAACCACCGGGGCGGGACAGCCCAGATTCAGGTCGATGGCGGCAATGGGAAGGGCCTGCAGCAGCGGGATGGTGCGGAGAATGGATGGGATGTCATTGCCGATGATCTGGGCGATGACGGGCTGGCCGGTGGGGTTTTGCAGGATGGAATCGACAATCCAGCGCTCCGGCCGGGAGACCGAGTGGACCCGCATGTATTCGGTATAATACAAATCGACGCCGCCATAACGTGCCATGATCCGCCAGAAGGGCAGATGGGTCACGTCCTGCATGGGGGCGAGCGCCAGAGGCGGCTCCGCTCCCTGCACGGCGGCGTCGAAATGTTGTTCCAGATTCACGTCTCAGCCTGCGCGGCAAATGCCGCCGGGCAAGGGCGGGGCGTCAGGGTTTGGCCGGGGAGGCCACGTGGACGAAAGCTCCCTTTTTGTTGCCGACGACAATCTCCGGGGTGCCCTTGCCATTGACTTCGGCGATCATGACCTGGGTGCCGACGCCGGAGTTTTCGTGAATGAGGTGGGGGATGAATTCGGCCGAGCCGCTGGTGCCGCCGCGCTTCACTTCATACCAGTAGATCACTGCGGGATCGTTGGCGCCGGGGTCACCTCCGGTGCCATCTTCCTTCGGCGCATGGGCCCAGTGGCGTTTGCCGGTGACGATGTCCTTGATGCCGTCCCCATTGACGTCGGCGAGGTCGAGGGCGTGGAGCATGCTGTAGACCGGCGTTTTGCTGGCGGCCTTGGGGTCCTTGGACATCAGCTCATGCTGCACAAATCCAATTTTGCCGTCGGCGGACTTGGTCTGTTCATACCAGGCGAGACCATAGGCGTGGGCCGCGAGACTGGTGAAGACGTCGTTGTCGCCATCGCCATCAAAATCATAGGCATACATCTGGGCACCGCCCTCGTTAGGCGCGAAGGGCACCGCATGGAAGGTCCAGACGGGCTGGGTCCGCGGATCGGCAGGTTGCTGCCACCAGCCGTTCTTTTCCAGGATGTCCATTTTGCCATCGCCATCCACATCGCCCACTCCGAGGCCGTGGGTGAAGCGGCCGCCGGCGGCATTGCCGGAGACAGCGACAAAGGGCCAGGGCTGGGTGGGGTCCTCGCCCGGGGAGGCATAGCCAAAAAAGCCACCCTGACTGCAGACGATCTCGGGTTTTCCATCTCCGGTGAGGTCGGTCCAGGTGGGCGATTCGTTATCGGTCACTTTCAGGATGGAGTGTTTTTTCCAATTCCCGGTGCCGCCTTTCGGGTTTTCAAACCAGTAGCTTTCATCGCCGGGGAAACCGAGCACCAGCACGTCGTCCCAGCCGTCGGCATTGAGGTCGGGGGCGTAGGTGACGAAGTTTTTGGAGTAACCGCGGGGCTCGAATTTCTCGGCCGGGTAAATGGTGTGCGGGTCCTTCAGGCCAGGACCGGCAAACCACCACGGTCCGTAGGCGACATCCTTGGTGCCGTCCTTGTTGAAGTCACCCACGGCCGCGCCCTCGGCATAAAAGTCTCCGGTCAGCTGTTGGGTTTCCCACTGCAAGGCGGGGGCGGCGGCTTGGGCGGAAAGGAGTGCCGCGAAGGACACTCCGGTGAGGAGGAGCTGTGTTTTAGTCATAATAGGAAAGCGAAAGCAGGGTTATCGTCCGGTCTGGACGGGGATGACCAGCCTTTACGTCAGAAATCTGCCGCATCTTGCTTTCTTGCTGAATCCGGTGGCAGACGTAGCTTGGGTTATGAATATCGGCATTACCGGAGCGACTGGATTTGTGGGCAAACACGTGGCCGCCGCCGCCCGGGCGCGGGGGCACCGGGTGATCGCTTTTTCGCGCCGCCCCCGGCCCGATCCTGCCTTCGATGAAGTCCGCAGCCTCGCCGAGCTCCGGACCAGCGATTTTTCCGGCGTGGATGCCGTGGTGCATCTCGCGGGGGAACCGGTTTTCGGCCTCTGGACCGCGGCCAAAAAGGACGCCATCCGCCGCAGCCGGGTCAACCGCACCTGCGATCTGGTGAACCGACTGCGCGAAACCGTGCCGCCGCCCCGCGTGCTCGTCTGCGCCTCCGGGATGGCCTATTATGGCGATGCCGCCGATGCGGAACTTACGGAGTCCAGTCCGACCGGAGAAGGGTTTCTGGCGGAAGTGTCCCGCGCCTGGGAAGCCGCTGCCGCCGAAGCGCAGGACTTTGCCCGGGTGGTGAGTCTGCGCACGCCGATGGTGCTGGGCTCCGACGGTGGCCCGGCCGTGATGCTGCGCCAGGTATTCAAACTGGGGCTGGGGGGCAGGCTGGGATCCGGCAAACAATGGACTTCCTGGATTCATGTGCAGGATTTGGCCCGGCTGTTTGTGTTTGCCTGTGAGAACGAATCCCTGCACGGCCCGGTCAATGCCACCGCCCCAGTGCCGGCAACCAATCAGGAATTCACCGCCGCCATCGCGCAGGCGGTGCACCGTCCGGCTTTTTTCCCCGTGCCGGCCTTTGCCCTGAAGCTCCTGCCTGGGGGCATCGGCGAGATCTTCCTGCAAAGCCAGCGCGCCAAACCCGCTGCCGCCACCGCCGCAGGATTCACCTGGCTGCACCCGGACCTCCGCTCCACCGCCCGCGAGGTCTTTGGCGCTGAAAACTGAGGAAATGCGTGTATGGTGCCAGGCTGCTCCCTGCTTTCCCCCACTCCTTCTCTCTCCCATAAATGTCCGTCCCCCAGAATACCATTGCTGTCGTTTACGATTACGATCAGACCCTCAGTCCCACCTACATGCAGGATGAGGTCCTCTTTCCAGCCTACGGGATCGACCCGGCCCATTTTTGGAAAAAGAGTCAGCAACTGGTGCGCGAGGACGGTTGGGAAAGCGAACTGGCCTATCTGAAGACCCTGTTGGACTCCCTGCCGATGGACCCGCCCACCAACGAGGACCTCGTGCGGCTGGGGGCCAATCTGAAGTTCTATCCCGGCCTGCCGGAGATGTTCACGGAGCTCAATGGCCTGCTCAGCGACGCGCATCATGCCATCGGCATCCGCATCGAGCACTACATCCTCTCCAGCGGCATGAAGGCCCTGATCGACGGCAGTGCCCTCAAGCCGTTTGTGAAGGAAATCTTCGGCTGTGAGTTCGCCACCGACAGCAAAGGCCGCATCACGTTCCCCAAACGCGTCATCTCCCACACCCAGAAAACCCAATATCTGTTCCGCATCAACAAAGGCCTGCTGGACCTCAGTCAGGATGTGAATGACCACATGCCGCCCGATCTGCGGCCGGTGCCCTTCACCAATATGATCTATGTGGGCGATGGCCCTACCGACGTGCCCTGCTTCACGGTGATGAAACAATTCGGGGGGCAATCGATCGCGGTCTACAATCCCAATGACCCCACCCTGAGCAGTTTCCGGAAATGTTATCAACTCAGTGCCCATGCCAACCGTATCAAACACATTGCTCCCAGCGACTACCGCGGGGGCAGCCATCTCCGCCTGATCCTGGATGAGATGATCCGCGAAATTGCCGAACGCATCCTGCGCACCCGCCGGGAGGAAATCGAGGAGTCGCGGGTGGCCGCGCCAGGGCATACCTGACAACCCGATCCCTGCGCGTCCGCCATGATCGAGATCAACACTCCCGCCATTCTGTTCCCCGCCATCAGCCTGCTGATGCTGGCCTACACCAACCGCTACCTTGCCTTGGCTTCGCTGATCCGGAAGCTGCATTCCGACTACGTGGCCGGGCACGAACCCGAAGTGCGCGCCCAGATTGAGAACCTGCGGTTCCGCATGCGGCTGATCCGCCAGATGCAGGCGCTCGGCATGATCAGCCTGTTGTTTTGCCTCGGGTCCGTCATCCTGGCGCTGGCCGGCCTGGTCCGCACCGGCACCGGATCTTTTGCCATCGCCCTCTTTTTTATGGCGGCCTCCATTGTGCAATGCCTGCGGGAAATCATCCGGTCCGGCGGCGCGCTCGATATTCTCCTGCGCCAAATGGAAACCGCGGAAGCTCAATACGAGCAGGATCAGCGGGGGAAATCCTAGGACTGGGTGGGGGCCGCTGGCTTGTGTCTGGAGTAAAGAGCGGCTGGACGGGGATGATGGCCAAGGCTTGTGAAACTTTTCACAAATCCCCTTGCCCGGAGGGCGGGGAACCGGAAATTCCCCCATTCCGGCGGAGGCTCCCCGCACGTTCCTCCGCCGTCGATTATCCCCTCATTTCTCCCATCCCATGGCCATCCAATACAAGCCCGGCAAGGAACCCCATCCCCGCGAACACCGCATGATTTTCCGCAATGTGGACCGGGTGGATTGGAACCCTTCCATGGACCGCTACCTCGCGGAGGGCGGGTATGCTCAGCTGAAAAAAGCCGTGACCATGGAGCCCAAAGCCATCACCGAGGAGGTGAAAATCAGCGGCCTGCGCGGGCGCGGCGGTGCGGGTTTCCCCACCGGGGTGAAGTGGACGTTTATCCCGCCGAACAATACCAAACCGGTCTATCTGATCTGCAACGCGGACGAGTCCGAGCCCGGCACCTTCAAGGATCGCTACATCATGCATCAGGACCCCCACCAGCTCATCGAGGGCATGGCGATTTCCTGTTTCGCGGTCGGAGCGCACCTCGCTTACATCTATGTCCGTGAGGAATTCCCGGAAGCGGCGAAAATCCTTGAATTGGCCATCTGGGAGGCCCACCAAAAAGGCTTCCTTGGCAAAAATGTCTGCGGCAGCGGATTCGAACTGGAAATCTTCGTGCACCGCGGCGCCGGCGCTTACATCTGTGGTGAGGAAACCGGTCTGATCGAATCCCTCGAAGGCAAACGTCCCTATCCCCGCATCAAGCCGCCATATTTCCCCGCCGCTCTCGGTCTCTACATGTGCCCCACCATCGTGAACAACGTGGAGAGCCTTTGCCATGTAAAACACATCCTCGAACTCGGCGGCGCGGAATACGCCAAGCTGGGCACTCCGCGGAACAACGGCACCCGCATTCTCTGTGTGAGCGGCGATGTGGTGAAGCCTGGTTATTACGAAGTGCAGGTCGGCAAGATCACCATGGGCGAGGTCATCAACGATCTCTGTGGCGGTCTCAAGCCCGGGCGCACCCTCAAGGCCATCATCCCCGGCGGTTCCTCCGCCAAGGTCCTGCGGGCCGACGAAGTCTTCAAACTCAAACAGCCGGACGGCTCCATCAGGGAACTCACTGTGATGGACATCCCGATGGATTTTGACACCATCGCCCAATGCGGCTCCATGGCCGGCTCCGGCGGGGTCATCATCATGGACGACACCCGCAGCATGGCCTGGGTGCTCAACAACCTGAATAACTTTTACGCCCACGAATCCTGCGGTCAGTGCACTCCCTGCCGCGAAGGCAGCCTCTGGATGAAAAAGATCAGCGACCGTATCGCCGCGGGCGAGGCCACTCCGGAGGATGTGGACACCCTCGAAAGCGTGGCCTATCAAATCGACGGCAAGACCATCTGTGCCTTCGGGGAAGCCTGTTCCTGGCCCACCGAAAGCTTCATCGCCAAGTTCCGCGACGAACTCAAAGCCAACACCAAACCCGGCCTGAAGGGCAAGATCTTCAACAAGGAAACCCAGGTCGCCGCCGCCGCATTGGCCTAAGCCCGGGCTCCTATAGCGGACTGCCCCAAGGCTCTTGCCCTAATCTTGACAGGCGTGAGAACCAGCAGGCCTGCCGTTATGGGACGCTGACGCGGAGCCGGGCGAACTGGCGGGGGGTGCCGGGAGCGATGGGCTGGTAGCTTTGCCAGGTATCGGTAAAGCGGCCATCGGGCAGGGTGATGCGGTCGATCAGGATGCCGGATTCGCTCCAAGGGGCGAGGGCATCGGAAAACTCCACGTGGCGGGTCTGGCCGCTATTCCATGGGGCGTAGGTAACGGCGAATCGGAAGGCGGTACCGGCAAGGCTGGCCTGCGGCAAATCTCCGGTGGAGGAGACGTTGGGCAGGGAGTTGAGGGAGAACTCCATCAGATTGGTCATGCCATCACCATCAAAATCATTTTCCGGCCCACCGATGCCGGGATAATTGGTGGCCCATTGTGAATAGCTGGTGCGGTCATCACTGCCGGGATTGCCGGAAGTCTGACGGCTGGCGCGCCATTCCATGGGGTCGCCATGATTGAGGCTGGTTTTTTCCGGGGAGATCAGCACCAGGCTGGGGCCGGTGCCATTGGGGGAAGTGGGCCATGGGACTTCGTTGTCGTATTCAAAATCGAAGATGGTGATGCCGGCTCCATAGCTGAGTTTGACCTGCTCGCCGCCGTTGCTGAGGCTGTCGGGATCGAATCCGCCCGGAGCCACGGGCAGGCCCGCTCCATAACGGATCGTGAAGGCCACCGGGTTTTTGGCAATGATGATTCTGGCCCCGGCGGTCAGGAGGGTTCCGGAGGGGAAGTTGTAGTCGATGCCTTTGGTGAAACGCACATCGGTGAGATCGATGCTGGTGCTGCTGATATTGGTCAGTTCGATGTATTCAAACTGCGCTGCCGTCCAAAGATCATCCCACAGGGGATGGGCCTGTTCCGCGGGAGTCACGGGAGCGGGATCGTAGTTGATTTCGGTGATGCGGAGGCTGTCCTGATAGGGAGTGGTATCCACGCTGGAGGCAATGAACTGGACCGGGGCCGACCAATAGGACCAGCGGCCGGTGGTGTCCTTGTGGCGGACGCGGGCGCGGTAGGTGTGGCCCGGCACCACGGAACTGCCGGGCACCCTGACTTCCGCGACCGCGGGGGTGGTGAGGGGGATTTCGGCGGAGGTCCAGACCGGGGTGATCTCGTAAATGGAAGGTTGCGAGGCATCGTAACCAGGAATGCCGGGGGCGGAGATTTCACCGATGCGCCATTGGACCGACGCGGCAGTGGCATTGCCCTGGGGATCGGCAAAATCCGTGCTGGTGAACCGCAGGTCATTGGCGGCGAAGTCCGCGCGGCCACTGGCAAAGATCACGGGAGTGTGAGGATAGGCGAGGTCGGCCGTGGCCGGGACCGGGTTGGCATTGGCATTGACGTAGCCTCCGTAGAGGGATTCCCACTCCAGATACTTGAAGCCATAACCCTTTTGCCGGTTGACGTCGCTGTCGGTGCCCCCGCCGTTGATGACACTGGTGGCCTTGCGCAGCCAGGCCGCAGCGGTGGCGGGGTAGGTGTTGGTGGCAAAATTGGTGAACCATTGGCTCATGCTTTCGTGGTCGCTGAAATCACCGCTCGGCGCCAGATCGCGTCTCCAGGTGCCCGTGGCGGTCGTGCCGCCCAATCCACCGCGGCCCCCATCCAGGTAGAGGGTGCGGAAGAAATTTCCCCGATGGCTCGACTGCCCGGTGTTGGCTCCGCCGCCGGCGCTGCGCGGGTGGAGATTCCACATGGCGGCATCAAGGTCGGCCCAGGTCAGGGCAGTATTGGGGGGATTCACGAGGCGGGCGTATTCCTGGACCAGTTGTCCGATCTGGCCGCCGCTGGCTCCACCATCCCCGGCGAGCAGGCTGAGCAGTTCCCGGCAATGGTTCCGGTATTCCAGCGCGAGGGCGGGATGGCGGGAAATGGCGCGGATGCTGTTGGGGGCGCCGGCGACGACCACGCCACTGTCCATCGACCCGCCCCAGTGGTGGGCGGCGATGAACATCATATCAAGATCGTAGGGCATGATCACCCAGCGGTTGTCTTCCGGGCGATGATAGTAACGGTAATTGTCGCCGGGACGCACATCGGTATTCCCGACCAGCCGGTTCAGGGCGAGGAAGGTGTAAAGGGCGGGGAGGTCCATGTTAGTGCGGTACCACGCTTCGGGCTGGTTGGCCTGGGCCAGGCCGGTGCTGAAGGCGGTCCAGTCGGCGGTGCCGGTCGGTTGGGTTTCCCCCTGGTGTTTTTTATCGCCTGCGTTGTTCTCGATGCTGTAGATGTTGCCATCCCCGAGGCCGCGCTCATCCAGCAAGTTTCCTTCGGTGGGTTCGAGCGCGAGGTAGAGTCCCCAAAGATCCCCGGAGTATTGGCCGCGGATGTTGGTGCCCATGGGGTCATTGGTGATGATGCTGCCCGCAGGATTGACTTCCGCAGTGCGGCGGATGACCCGCCAATGGACATAGTTGGTGCGCAGGGCGGGCAGGCCGGCCAGTTCATAGGCCCGGAAGGACAGGGCTTCCTCCACCCCGGCGGCCCCGCGGTTGACGGAAGCCCAGGGCGAAGCACAGGCATTCAGGCCGAGGGAATTCCAGGTTTCCGCATACGGCCTCCCCCAGTTGTCATAGGCCTGGAAGTCGTGGGTGCGGTTGAATTTCAGACCCCATTTGTTTTTGCCGGAAACATAGGTGGAGCCGATCCCGCGCACTTGATAAGTGATGTGGTCGTAAACCTTGCCCCGGTGGACAAGGCACCCCTGGAAGACGGCCAGGCTGGTGTATTGGCAATTGATGACATCGGTTTCGTTGGCAATGAGGTGCCAGGGTTCCATGGATTGCAGGAGGGATTGCGGATAATCCTGCACCGGGGTGGCGGCGAACCCGCCAAAGGCAGTCGGCCGCATGGCTCCGCTCCAGGCCGGGATGGCATCGTAAACGAAGTAGGCAAAGTTGGGTTGCTCGTCATCGGCGTAGGGCACCCGGATGGAATTGGTCAGGCTATCCGTGACGGTGATCTGATAGCGGATGAGGCGGCGGTGCACCTGCACACTGGCGGGAATGAGGGCCGTGAAGATGGAATCCCCCGCCACCGCATCCCCGGCGGTGCCGTTGTCCAGCATGGGCAGGTCGATCCAGCTCGCGGCGGCGGTGAAGGCGGGGTCCGCTTTCCGGATGTAAGCGCCGGGAACGACGATCTGATAGCGCAGCATGACACTGCTCACGCCGTCGGGATCAGTGACCGTGGCTGTAACCGGAACAGCGGTGTTGGAGGTGGGTTGCTGCGGGGTTTGATTCACTTGGCGGATGGCCGGAGGAGCGGCGGAGTAGGTGGCCAGCTTGGCGGCATTCACTGCTCCGGGGGTAGGGACGGTGGGAGCCCGCCGCCAGGAGCCGCCGAGTCCGGGGTCCAGGGAGGGATGGAGCAACTCCATGGAAGGACCCGCCCCGCGGGAGGCGCTGGGCCAGGGGAAACCCTCGCCGTAATCCACCGCGGTTACGAGGCTGCCGCTGGCATTCCGCAGTTCGATGGTTTCCCCGGAATTGGCCAGCTTGCCGGTCCATGGCCCGGCGGAGTTGGTGGCTGCGGCGGGCCAAGTGGTGGCGAATTTGGCAGGATCCTGCACCACACAGAAATAACCTCCGGCGGGGATCGAGATGTTACCGAACGTGTATTCAACCGCCGAGGCGATGCTCCAGCCCGCCAGATTGACGGCGGTGGTGCCGGGATTGTGAAGTTCGATGAATTCCTGAAATCTGGTGGGATCGAGCGGGTCGTAGTGGACTTCATTGATCACGATAGGAGCCGGAGCTTCGGTCACGAGGGCCGCGAAAATCTCCGTGCTGGCCGCCCAGGTGCCGCCGGCACTGTTGGAGGCGAAGGCACGGAAGTAGTAGATGTTGCCGGGAGTCAGGCCGGTCAGGACACGGGAGAAGGTGCTGCTGGAAGTCCCGAGCGGCACCGTATTGGACCACGCTGCGGGAGTGGTGCCGCCATCGGTGAGGCCCCAGTAGAGGATGACTGACGGCACCTCGTTGCCGGAAGCGGTGACTTCCCCTGACAGGGTAGCCATGGTGCTGCGCACATGGGTGGCGGGCAGGGTGCGCACCCGGGGCGTGGTGATGAGGTCGGTGTGGAAAGTGGTGGTGGCGGGCGACCAGGTGGTGCCGGCGCTATTGGTGGCAGCGGACCGGAAGTAATAGGTGAGGCCGGTGGTGAGACCGCTGATGGCCGCGCTGACTTTGCCGGCCCCGTTGCCTGCGGAGATGGTGTTCGACCAGGCCCCGGGCACGTTGCCGCCGTCCGTGGTGCCGTAATAGAAGGTGATGGACGGCACGGCATTGCCGGTGGTGGTGACATCGGCATTCAGCACCGCACTGGTCAGGGTGATACTGCTGGCGGCGCGGTTGACGATGCCGGGCGGGCTGACCGTGGGCGTGGAGAAGGTGAGCGACGAGGGAGCCCACGCAGATCCGGCCGCATTGGTGGCGAGCGCCCGGAAGTAATAAGGGGTGCCGGCCTGCAATCCTGACAAAGTGCCGGAAGCAGAGGCGGAGACCTGGCCGAGGGCGGTGGACTGGCTCCAGTTGGCGATGGTGGTGCCCCCATCGCTGGTCCCGTAATAGATGGTGACCGCAGGAGCGATGCCGCTGAAGCTGGTGACGCGGGCGCCCGCCGTGGCGGAAATCGGCGTGAAATTGGTGGCCGGCAGATTGATAACCGTGGGCGGGGTCGTGGTGTCAAAAAACCGCGTGCTCAGGCCCCAGGTGCTGCCGCTCGCATTGGTGAATCGGACACGGTAATAATAACGCGTGTTGTTGGCGAGGTCCGTGAGGGTGGTGCTGAAGGCGCCGGTGAAGGTCCCCGGGAGCACTTTGGTGAGGGGCCAATCCGCTGGATTGCTGCCGGCATCGGCGGTGCCGTAATGAATGGTTATGGTGGGTGCCGCACTGCCCACGCTGCTGACCGTTCCTCCCACCGTGGCCCCGGTGGAAGTGATAGCGGTGGCCGCGGTGGAGTTGCCCACCGGACGGCCGTTCTGAGTGGAGATGGAGGCATCAAGCCGGAGGTTGTCAAAATGGGAACGCCCATTGCCCCGGGCCCGCAGTAACAGGCGGATCGGTTTGCCGACCGCTCCGGGTTCCTCGATCGTATCCAGCACCGCAGGAGGGGCATCGGCGAAGGTGCCGGGGGCCGCGAGCACCGAGGCATCAGCCGAGCCGGTGGCGTAGACCGGGCCGGTGCTGGTGCTGAGGAGCCAGGTGGAGGCATTGCCGCTGGCGGTTTGCCCGGGGCGGTTGCCCAGGCTGACGGTGAAGGTGTAGACGGTATTGGCGGTGTAATTGACGCCGGCGCCCACGTCCTGCCAGACATCGTGCCCGGTCTCCATGCCGAGGTGGTCCGTGCCCTCGGCGGCAAAGCCGGTGATGAATTCAAGGAACCCGGCCGCCGCTCCCGGTCCGCCGGTTTCCTGCCACGGGGTCAGGGTTGCGGTGAATTGGCCGGCGGTCAGTTCCGGGGTTTGGGTCTCGAAACCGGCTTCGATAATCGTGACCGGGGCGGCGGGCGACAGCGCGGCTGCCAGCAGGCAGAGCACCACGCTGCGGAGAGTGGGGGATTTCATGGATAGGGGCAGGGGGCCTCCGCAAGGACGTGCGGGAGACCAGGATTTACCCGAAGGATACCGGAAACGGCTCCTGCGGGTCAAGTCACCAATCCGGGAGAGCAGGAACGGCGCCGCGTTCCCGCTCCAGGTGCAGGATTGGACTGCAGAAATCAGGGTTCCTGCTGGATCGTATCTGGCCCCGCCGGAATAGGATGGCTTTCGGCCGCTTTGGCCTTCCGGCGGCGGATCACGACGTAAAAGACCGGAGTGAAGAGCAGGCCGAAGAAGGTGACACCGATCATGCCGGAGAAGACTGCGGTCCCAAGCGCCCGCCGCATTTCGGCCCCGGGGCCGGTGGCCAGCACCAGCGGGAGCACGCCAAGGATGAACGCAAAACTGGTCATCAGAATCGGACGCAGCCGCAGGCGGCAGGCTTCCACCGCAGCGGCGAACCGGTCCTTGCCTTCGTCCTGCTGCTGTTTGGCAAACTCGACAATCAGGATCGCGTTTTTGGCCGCCAGACCGACGAGAACGACGAGGCCGATCTGGGTGAAAAGATTGTTGTCCTGACGCATCCACCAGACGCCGAAGATGGCGCTGAGCAGACACATTGGCACGATCAGGATCACGGCCAGGGGCAGACTCCAGCTTTCATATTGAGCCGCGAGGACGAGGAAGACAAACAGGACACAGAGGGGGAAGATGTAGATAAGCGTGTTGCCGGAGAGAATCTGTTGATAGGTGAGGTCCGTCCATTCGAAGGCATACCCTTCCGGCAGCACCTCTTTGGCAATGCGCTCGACTTTGGCGATCATGTCGCCGGAACTCAGGTCGGGGGAGATGTTCCCGGAAATGTCGGAGGCCGTGTAGAGATTGTAGCGCTGCACCCGGTCCACTCCGCCGGTTTTTTTGACTTTGACGATGGCTCCGAGGGGAACCATCTGCCCTTTGTCGTTTCGGGTCTGCAGACGGCCGACGTCATCCGGGGAGACCCGGAATTCCGGTTCGGCCATGGCGGTGACCTGATAGGTGCGGCCGAAGAGATTGAAATCGTTCACGTAAACCGAACCGAGATAGATCTGCAGGGTTTCATTGATATCGGCGAGGGAGACGCCCATGTTTTTGGCCTGCTGGCGGTCGATGTCGATGAAGAACTGCGGCACGTTGGACTTGAAGCCGGTGAGGATGGAACTGAGGCCGGGTTCGCGGGTGAGGGCATCGGTGAACTGTTTGGTGGCGGCCTCCAGGGAGGCGAGACCGGCATTGTTGAGATCCTGCACCTGGAGTTTGAATCCGCCGGCATTGCCGAGACCGCGCAGCGGGGGCGGCGGGATCACGAGGATGCGGGCTTCCTGGATAACGGAGAATTTTTTCCGCAGAGTGGCCATCAGGGCATTGGCCGTGAGGGAGGGATCCTTCCGTTTGTCAAACGTGTCAGGAATCATGAAGGCCGCGCCGAGGTTCGACTGGTTGGCCTGGAGCACCGAAGAGTAACCGGTGATGGCAAAGGTGTGGGCGATGCCGGGCGTCTCCCGGGCCATCTGATCCATGCGCCGGATCACGGCGTCGGTGCGCTCCAGGGAAGCACCGTCCGGCAGTTGCACCACCACAAGGAAATAGCCGGTATCCTGTTGCGGGAGGAAACCAACCGGCACCGCCCGGAAGGTGAATCCGGTCAGGATCAGCAGGCCGCCGTAGACGACCAGGGCGAGGGTGCTGAAACGCACGAGGCGGCGCACCAGGCCGGCGTAGACTTCAGAGAGGCGATCGAAGCCTTGGTTGAAGAGGCGGAAGAACCATCCCAGCACTCCATTGATCATCCGGGTCAGCAGATCCGGTTTCCGTTCCCCGTGGTGACCCCGCAGCAGCAGGGCCGAGAGAGCCGGGCTGAGGGTCAGCGAATTGAAGGCGGAGATGAGGGTGGAGACCGCGATGGTGAGGGCGAACTGCCGGTAAAACTGGCCGGTGATTCCTGACAGGAACGCGGTGGGCACAAACACGGCGCAAAGCACCAAAGCCACCGCAATGATGGGGCCGGTCACTTCCTTCATCGCCTTCAGGGTGGCGTCCCGCGGGGAGTGGCCTTTGGCCAGATACCGTTCCACGTTTTCGACCACCACGATGGCGTCATCCACCACAATTCCGATGGCGAGCACGAGGCCGAACAGGGAAAGGTTATTGAGGGAGAATCCGAAGAGCTTCATCACCGCGAGGGTGCCGATCAGGGAGACGGGCACCGCGAGCAGGGGAATGATGCAGGCCCGCCAATTCTGCAGGAAGATCACCACGACGAGCACCACCAGCAGGATCGCTTCGACGAGGGTGATCATGACCGATTTCAGGGATTCCCTGACGAATTGGGTCGGATCATAATTGACGCGGTAATCAACGCCCGGCGGGAAAAGCTGAGCAATCTTTTCCATCTCGGCATAGACCGCATCGGACGTGGTCAGAGCGTTGGAGCCGGGCAGCTGGAAGACGCGCAGGGAGACTGCGTTTTTGCCATCCATGTAGCTTTTGAGCGAGTAGTCCTTGCTGCCAATTTCGATCCGGGCCACGTCGCGCACCCGGATCACGTCGCCCTGGTCGCCGGTGCGGACGACAATGTCGCCGAAGTCCTCGGGTGTCAGAAGGCGGCCTTGGGCGGTCAGGGTGTATTGGAATTCCGTGCCGGCCGGCACCGGGGGCAGGCCGAGTTGGCCGGCCGCGACCTGGACGTTCTGCTCCTTGATGGCGCGGACGACATCGCCTGCGGTGAGGCGGCGGGCGGCGATCTTCTGGGGATCCATCCAGATCCTCATCGTGAAATCCAGACCGCCCAGCAGGCCGGCTTCCGCCACCCCGGGGAGCCGGGCGATGCGGTTGACCACCTGGAGCGAGACGTAGTTGGCGAGGTAGATGGTGTCGCGGGAATCGTCCGGGGAAAAGAACTGCACGGCCATGGTGAGGTCGGGCGAGCGTTTGAGGGCGGAGACCCCCAGGCGGCGCACCTCTTCCGGCAGGCGGGGCAGGGCGGCATTGACGCGGTTCTGCACGAGGACCTGCGCCTGGTCGAGATTGGTGCCGAGTTTGAAGGTGACGGTAATGCTGATCCGTCCATCGCCGGTGGAGGACGAGGACAGGTAGAGCATGTTTTCCACGCCATTGATTTCCTGCTCGAGCGGCGAAGCCACGGTATCCGCCAGGGTCTGGGCATTGGCTCCTGGGTAGGTGGCGCTGACCACCACCGTGGGAGGGATGACTTCCGGATACTGGGCGACCGGCAGGCCAAGGTAGGCGAGGCCGCCGACAATGGTGATGACAATACTGAGCACCGCCGCAAAGATCGGGCGGTCCACAAAAAAGCGGGGCAGATTCATTTGGCCGGAGGGGTTTCCCTGGTCTGCATTTCGCTTTCGACAGGATTCACCACCGCTCCGGGCCGGGCGGCGAGGAGGCCGGTGATGACGATGCGTTCGTCGGCCTTCAAACCTTCGCTGATGATGCGCAGGCCATCCTCCAGCGGGCCGGTGGTGACACTGCGGTATTGCACTTTATTGTCAGGGCCAACCACCAGCACATAGGGCCGTCCCTGGTCGCTGCCGAGGGCGCTGTCGCGGATCAGGACCGCTTCATAGGTGCCACTGCCGGGGATACGCAGGCGGGCGAAGAAACCCGGCGCCATCAGACGGTCGGAATTCGGAAACACCCCGCGGGCGCGGATCGTGCCGGTGTCCGGTTTGATGACGTTGTCCACGAAGTCGATTTTCCCCTCGTGAGGGAAGCCGGCTTCGTTGGTGAGGCCCATGCGCGCGGGGATCTCATGGAACAGGGCACTGGTCCGCTTGCCTTCGCGGGCCAAGGTCCGGTATTTCAGCGACGACCGTTCATCCACTTCCACATAGCAATAAATGGGATCAAGGGAAACCAGGGTGGTCAGCAGGGTGGCCGCACTGGTGCCCCCGCCGACGAGATTGCCCGGGGTGACGAGGGCCTGGCCGATGCGGCCGGCGATCGGGGCATGGACGGCAGTGAATTCGAGGTCGAGTTTGGAGGTGTTCAGTCCGGCCTCGGCGGAGCGGATGGCGGCTTCGGCTTCCGTGAGGGCCTTGACACGGGTCTCGACTTCCTCGGAGGCGATGGCCCGGGAGGCGAGCAGTTTTTCGGCGCGGGAGGCTTCGCTGCGGGCGAGTTCGGCGCGGATTTTGGCCCGGTCGAGGTCGGCCTGGAACCGGTCCACGGTGGCTTGATAGGGCCGGGGATCGATGGTGAACAGCAGATCTCCCTGCTTGACCTCGCTGCCTTCCCGGAAGTGGACGGTGTCGAGATAACCGGATACCCGGGCGCGGATTTCGACGGTCTGGGGTGATTCCAGTCGGCCCACGAAATCGTCATATTCGGTGACGGAGCGGGCGATGCCTTTGGCCACGGTGACGGTGGGAACCGGGGGGGGCGGCGCGGTGGTGGGAGCCGCAGGCCGGCAGGCGGCGCAGGCCAGCGTGAGGGCGGGAAGGAGCAGGGTCAGGCGCATGGGGGGATTTTTTGAATGGGCCAATTTTGTAAAGCGCCACGGATGATGGAAGCATGGCCTCCGGTTCATCCGTGGCTGGTTATCGTTCAGTGCGGAGGCACGGGAGCAGCAGCCGGTTTGCGCCGGTCGTCGCCCCATTTCATCAGCAGGAAGTAGAACACGGGGGTGAGGAAGAGGCCGAAGATGGTAACGCCGATCATGCCGGCGAAGACTGCGGTGCCCATGGCCTGACGCATTTCCGAGCCAGCTCCGGTGCTGACCACCAGCGGATAGACGCCCGCGATGAAGGCGATGGAGGTCATCAGAATCGGGCGCAGGCGCAGGCGGCAGGCTTCGAGGGCGGCCTCGGCGGCGCTCATGCCGTGCAGCTGTTTCTCGCGGGCGAATTCCACAATCAGAATCGCGTTTTTACACGCCAGACCCACCAGCACGATCAGTCCGATCTGGGTGAAGATGTTGTTATCGCCTCCCTTGAGCATCACTCCCAGCATGGCACTGAGAAGGCAGGTGGGAACGATCAAAATGATGGCCATCGGCAGGCGCAGGCTTTCGTATTGGGCGGCGAGGACGAGAAAGACCAGCAGCAGGCAGAGCGGATAGATGTAGATGGCGGTGTTCCCCGCGAGAATCTGCTGATATTTCAATTCGGTCCATTCAAACGTCATGCCCCGTGGCAGGGTTTCCTTGAGGATCTGCGTCATGGCTTCCTCGGCCTGGCCTGAGCTTACCCCTGGCGCCGGACCACTGTTGATCTCGGCGGTGGTAAAGCTGTTGTAGTGAGAGACGCGGTCAGGCCCGTAGGAGTCCTTGATTTCCACCAGCGACGTGATGGGAATCATCTGCCCGGCGGCATTGCGGACCTTCAGTTTGCTGATGTCATCCTTGTTGCGGCGGAACTCCTCGTCCGCCTGGACCACGACTTTGTATGTGCGCCCGAAGCGGTTGAAGTCGTTTACATAAAGCGAGCCGAGATAAATCTGGAGGGTGGCGTAGAGCTCCTGCAGATTGACGCCCTGGGCCTTGGCTTTGATCTTGTCCACATCGGCGAAGAGCTGGGGCACATTGACCTGGAAGGTGGAGTAGGGCTGGCTGAAGATCTTGGGTTGGGCGCGGGCTTTGCCAAGGACTTCCTGGGTCACGCGGTAGAGTTCGGCATAACCAAGGTTGTTGCGGTCCTGGATTTGCAGGCGGAAGCCGCCGCCGGTGCCCAGTCCGTTGACGGGAGGTGGCGGAATCACCAGCACCAGGGCGTCGGGAATTTCGGCGAACAGACGTTGCTGGATCGCGGCGGCGATTTCCGTCCCACTGGTGCCGGGTCCTTTGCGATTCTCGAAATCATCAAGGGCGATGAAGGCGATCCCGGAGTTGGCGCTGGTGGTGAAGCCATTGATGGAAAGTCCCGGGAAGGCGACGGAGTCCACCACGCCCGGCGTTTCCTTGGCGATTTCACCCATGCGCTTGATGACCTTGGTGGTGCGATCAATGGAAGCTCCGTCCTGGAGCTGTCCGAAGGCAATGAGGTATTGTTTGTCCTGTTGGGGAATGAATCCGGTGGGCACCTTGGTGAATACGATGCCGGTGAGCCAGACCAGTCCGAGATAGCCGATGATGACGACAAAGGAGATGCGCAGGAGGCGCCCGACGGCCCAGCCATAGAGGTTGGCGGCCGCATTGAAGAAACGGTTGAACAGTTTGAAGAACCAGCCCAGCAGCCCATCCAGCGCCCGCGACACCAGATCTTTCTTCGCTCCATGGGGCTGGAGCAGGATGGCGCTGAGAGCGGGGGATAAAGTCAGGGAATTAAAAGCCGAGATCACCGTCGAGATGGCGATGGTGATGGCGAATTGTTTGTAGAACTGACCGGTCAGGCCGCTGATGAAAGCGGTGGGGACGAAAACCGCGCAAAGCACCAGGGCCGTGGCAATGATCGGCCCGGTCACTTCCTTCATCGCCTGCTCCGTGGCGGCGTGCGGTTTCATGCCCAGGGCAATGTTCCGTTCCACGTTTTCCACCACCACAATGGCATCATCCACCACGATTCCGATCGCCAGCACGAGGCCGAACAGGGAAAGGTTATTGATGGAGAAGCCGAGCGCGTGCATCACGCCGAAGGTGCCGATCAGGGAGACCGGCACGGCCACCAGCGGGATAATGGAGGCGCGCCACGTTTGCAGGAAGATGATGACCACCAGCACCACCAGAACGATGGCTTCCAGCAGCGTTATGATGACGGCGTCGATGGATTTGGCGACGAAAACCGTAGGGTCGTAGGCGATCTTGTATTCCAGTCCGGGAGGGAAGGATTTCGCGAGATCATCCATGGCTCCGCGCACGCTTTGAGACAGGGCGAGCGCATTGGAACCCGGCAGTTGGAAGATGGGGATGGCGACGGCGGGTTCGTTGTTCAGCAGCGAACGCAGCGCGTAATCGCTGGCCCCGAGCTGGATGCGGGCGATGTCCCGGAGGTAAACCGGATTGCCCTGTTCGCCGATTTTGATCACGACTTTTTTGAAATCATCCTCGGTGACCAGACGGCCCCTGGCATTGATCGTGAGGGTGAGGTCGGCCGGCGTGTCCAGCGGGGGGGCGCCCACGGAGCCCGCCGCTACCTGCGCATTTTGTTCCTGGAGGGCGGCGACCACATCGGTGGCGGTTATGTTGCGGGCCGCGGCCTTTTGAGGGTCGAGCCAGACGCGCATGGAGTAGTCGCCGGAGCCGAAGAGCTGGACTTGGCCGACACCCGGCAGGCGGGCCAAAACGTCCTTCACCTGGAGGGTGGCATAGTTGCGGACAAAGATTTCATCATACTTCTTCCCCGGTGAAATCAGGTGCACCACCATGGTGAGGTCGGGCGATGATTTGAGAACACTCACCCCGATGCGCCGGACCTCCTCCGGCAGACGGGGCAGGGCCTGATTGACCCGGTTCTGCACCTGGACCTGGGCTTTGTCGAGATCTGTGCCCAGTTTGAAGGTAACGGTCAGGCTCATCACGCCATCCGCCGTGCCCTGCGAGGACATATAGAGACTGTTCTCCACGCCGTTGATCGCTTCCTCCAGCGGGGAGGAAACAGTGGAGGCGATGACGTCGGGACTGGCTCCGGGGTAGTTCGCCAGCACCACTACGGTGGGAGGGACAATCTCCGGGTATTCGCTGACAGGCAGGGACCGCAGCGAGATGGCACCGATGACGGTGATGAGGATGGACAGAACGCCCGCGAAAATGGGACGTGTGATGAAAAAGTGACTGATGTTCATGAAGAAGCGGTCAGGGGGCAGCGGTCAGATGTCAGAGAGCAGTGGGGGGCTTTCGGCGGTCAGGATGCGGTTTTTGGAGCGCTGACCTCTGACTTCTGACTGCTGACTTCTTTCCCCGCCGTGATCGGCTGCACCGGGGCGCCGGGAGGCAGGATCTGGAGGCCGCTGATGATGACTTTGTCCTGCGGGGTGAGGCCGCTGAGGACCACGCGCTGGCCCTCGTAGGTGCGGCCCAAAGTGACCGGCCGCACTTCGGCGGTGTTTTCCTTGCTGACCACCATGAGGAATTTCACATCCTGATTGGTTCCGATGTATTTTTCATCAATCAGGGTGGCTTCATAATCGCCGCTGCCGGGCAGGCGCAGCCTTGCGAAGGAGCCGGCCACGAGGATTCCTTCCTTGTTGGGAAAAACCGTACGCAAGGCGATACTGCCTGACGCGGGGTCGATGCGGTTGTCGAAGGATTCGATCCATCCCTTGTGGGTCCACTCGGTGTCCCCTTCGATTTTGAGTTCGACCGGCACCCGGTTGGTGGAAGGGTCAGTCAGTTTTTTCTCCCGGATCAGTTTGGCATACCGGAGATACGAAGCGTCATCCACCGCCGCATAGACGTGCATGGGATCGACACTGACCACGGTAGTGAGGAGGGTGGTGAATCCGGCGACCCCACTGATGTAGTTGCCCTTGGTCTGCAGGGCGCGGCTGACCCGGCCGTTGATCGGGGAACGCACCTTGGTGAATTCCAGATTCAGGATCGCGCCGTTCCGGCTGGCTTCGGCGGAGCGCACCGCGGCTTTGGCTATGTTGAGAGCGTTGAGTCGGGTGTCGGCATCCTCACTGGAAATGGCGCGGGCTTTGAGCAGCGCTTCCACGCGGTCCGCTTCGCTCTGGGCGCTTTGCAGGCGGGCCTGCGCCTGCGCCACGGCGGCATCGGCGACGGCGAGGGCAGCTTCCTCAAACCGGGGATCGATTTCGAAGAGGACCTCCCCTTCCTTCACCAATTGACCGGATTCGAAGGTGACCCGGTCAATATAACCGGTGACCCGGGGGCGGATTTCCACCGAGTCGGTGGCCTCGATGCGGGCGGAGAATTCGTCCCAATCGGCAATGGTGCGGGGCTGGGGCTGGAGCGTCATCACCGGCATTGGACCCTGGGCTCCTCCAGCGGCGGCGGCGGAGGTTTCGGATTTGCGGCAGGCAGGCAGGATGAGGGCAATACAGGCGAGGGTGGGCAGCAGGAACTTCATGGGGGAATGGGAGGGGGAGGAAAGTTGACCGGTTGTCTCCAAGTGGAGCGGCATCAGGAAAGCGCAGGTATGAGGTCCGGTTTGGCCCCCAGAATATGGAGCATGGAGCGGGCCATGTCATGAACAGGGGTCAGGTCGTTGAGCACGCGGGCGTGGGTCAGGGCGCCCTGGATGTAGTGTTGGATCATCTTGGCCTTGAGCGGGGCATCGGTGCCATCGATCAGGCCTTCGCGTGCCGCATCACGGATCGCGGATTCGTAATAGCGTAGGTGGCTGGAGAAGATATCGATGATGTGGGTGCGGATCAGCTCATCCATGCTGCCGACCTCGCTGCCCAGAGAGGAAAGCGCACAGCCACAGACATGGCCAGTCAATGCGAGGCGCTCCTGCTGATAAAACAGGGCATAACCGGCAAAGCGCACAAAGCGCTCCAGCGGCGGCACCAGCGGGGAGAAGATTTCATTCAGCTCCGGGAAGTGCTTGGCCCGGCCGGCGTCCAGGGTCGCGATGGTCAGGTGGGCTTTGGATTCAAAAAAATGATAGAAACTGCCTTTACGCACTCCGGCGCGGGCGCAGATGTCATCCACACTGGTGGAGCCATAGCTGGTTTCCCAGATCAGGTCATAGGCGGCCTTGATAAGGTTTTCTTTAGCTTGGCTGGGTCTGGCCATACGGACTGGAGGGAGCGGGCGGAAAGGTATTCGGTAGTGGTTGTTGACTGTTTAGTCAAGTATTTTTCTGAAAGGGTTCGGGCATGAAATCCGGGGGAAGTGGAGTTTGGTGCCGGGATGAAGCGATTTTTGCCATGGGTGGGTTTGATGGTTCTCCTGGGAATCGCCGGGGCATTTTGGAGGTGGCAGCAGACGCGGGCTGGCCGGCTGATTCCGGCGGAACTGGCCGGTGGGATCCCCCCTGAGTGCCAACAGGTGGTGCTGGTCCTGCCGGATGGCATTGATGCCGTTCCTGCGCAGGTCTGGTTGTTGGAGCGGAAGGAGGCAGGATCTTACTGGCGGGTGGCGGCGGGTCCCTTGCCCGCCAGTGTGGGGAAAAATGGGGCCGGTTGGGGCAGGGGCGAGCCCTCCCTTGCCAATCCGGGCCGCTATCCTGACAAAAAAGAAGGCGATGGACGCAGTCCAGCCGGCGTTTTCCGTTTGCCCTTTGCGTTTGGCAGCAGCCCGGCCGCCCTTCCCGGCGTCAAGCTCCCGTGGCAGGAATGCACGCCCACCCTGCGCGGCGTGGATGACGTGAAGTCGAGGTATTACAACCAGACCGTCGACGAAGCCGCGGTGCCGGACAAGGATTGGGACAGCGCCGAAATCATGCGCCGGGAGGATGGCCTCTACGAAATGGGCGTGATGATCGGCCACAATCCCGACCGGGTGGCGGGCGGGGGCTCATGCATTTTCCTGCACGTCTGGAAAGGCCCGGGGCAGGGGACGGCAGGTTGCACGGCCCTGGAGGCAGAAAATGTCAGGAAAATCATAACCTGGCTGGATCCGGGCATGGCACCGAGGCTGGTGTTGGGAGTGCCGGGCCAGTGAGTCCCCCGCGGCGGGGATGTCATTCCGGCGAAATGATGGAGCCGGGCCTGCGTAGTGTTGGCATATGAAACGCAAGCCCTCCCCCGCCCTGATGGTTCTTCCGTTGCTCACCATGGTGGCCGCACTGGCCCAGCCCCCGGGAAAACCCGCCGGGGTGGCTCCCGACGGGAAACTGGAGGAGGGATTTGTCAGTCTCTTTGACGGGCAGTCGCTCAAGGGCTGGCATGTGAGTGCTCAAAGTGGTCATTCCAACACCAGTAAAAATGCCAGCGGTGGACGTTGGGTGGTGGAAAATGGCGCCATCATCGGAAGTCAGGATGTTCCCGGCAATGGGGGACTGGTGATGACGGATGAGGAATTCACCGATTTCGAGGTGGCCATCGAGATGAACAATGATTTCGGCCCGGACAGCGGACTGTTCCTGCGCAGCACCGGGGACGGCAAGGCGTGGCAGGCCATGATCGACTATCACGCCGGCGGCAACCTGATGGGCATCTACGGGGAAGGCCTTGGCGGCAAACCCCACGTAAGGAACTACAGCTTTACCGGCAAGGTCACGGAGATCACCGACCAAAAAACCGGCGAGCCGCCTACTCCGCTGCCGGTCAAACCCGCCAGCTGGCCCTGGTTTTGGCGCGCCGGGCAGTGGAATGAACTGCGCGCCCGCATCGAAGGCAATCCGCCCCATATCACCACCTGGATCAATGGCGTGAAGATCATGGAATGGCAGGAAACCGAAATCCGGCATCCGGAAAAAGGCCGCATCGCCCTGCAGGTCCACGGGGGTGGAGACCACACCAAAGAATTTGTGCGTTACCGGAATATCCGGGTGAAGCGGCTCAAGTAAGCTCGCCGCGGGAGGTGGGTTTTGCTCCGGCAGAATCCACCCCGCCGGATCAGCCGGCTTCGCCGACCTTGGCTCCGGCCAGCTTGGCGGCGCGTTCGGTCAACTCGATGTGGAATTGCTCGGGCGTCGGAGCTTCACCGGTCTGGCGGGTGCGGCCGAACCAGGCACTGAAGGTTTCTCCCGCCGTGCGCTCGGCTTTGTAGGCTTCCAGATAGGGGCGGACCGTGGCGGAAATATCGCCGCGGACGACCACTTTCTGCTCCAATCCGGCCAAGCGGTCACCCGCGATGCTGCCACCGACAAAGAGCGCGTATTTATTGGGCGCCCGGCCCACAAAACCGAAGTCGGCATTGTAAGGACGGCCACAGCCGTTGGGGCAGCCGGTCATGCGCACGAGGATCGGGTCGTTTTCCAGGCCGAGTTCGCGCAGGATGGTATCGAATTCATCCAGCACGCCGGGCAGGGCGCGTTCGGATTCGGACAGGCTGAGGCCGCAGGTCGGCAGGGCCACACAGGCGTGGGCGACGCGGCGGGTGGCGGTCATGCCATCGGCGTGCGGCACGGCGTGTTTGGCGAGGATGGCATCGACGGTGGCCTTTTGTTCCGGAGCCACATCGGCAATGATGAGGTTCGTGTTCGGCGTGACGATGAAGGGCAGGCCGAGATCGCGGGCGATTTCATTGAAGGCGTCCAAGTATTGCGGACCGCCCTCCTCGCGGTTGGTGATGCGGCCCATGCTGATGTAAACGGCGCAGAAGAGTTTGCCGTCACCCTGTTCGAACCAGCCGAGATTGTCTTCGACGGTGGCGAAATTGAGCGGTTTGGCGGGGAAGGTTTCGATGCCGGGGAGGCGGCTCACCACTTCGGCACGGAAGCCGTCGATGCCCATGGTCTGCACGGTGTATTTCATCCGGGCGTTCTTGCGCTCGGTGCGGTTGCCGTGGTCGCGCTGGGTGGTGACGATGGCTTCGGCGGCATCCACCACGTTCTCCCGTTTCACGTAAAAGAGGGGCTGGGCGAGGAACGGCCGGGTATTCAGCTGGCCGTGGCTCATGCCGAATCCGCCACCCACCGTGACGGTATAGCCTTCAACTTTGCCGTCCACGACGTGAGGGATAAAACCAAGGTCCTGGGAGAAAACATCCACATCGTTCTGCGGCTCGATGGCGATGCCGACCTTGAATTTCCGGGGCAGATAGAGCTTGCCGTAGATCGGATCCTCGGCGGCCTTTTCGTCCTTGGCGATGGTTTTGGCGCGGACGTCGGGGTTCACGTCCACCTGGGCCCAATCGAGATCGATCTTTTCCCCATCCAGCCAGATGTCGGCGTAAGCGGAGGAGCGCCAGAGGAAGCGCTGGCTG
The DNA here is from genome assembly GCA_942492905.1 of uncultured Verrucomicrobiota bacterium. Classification (GTDB taxonomy): domain Bacteria; phylum Verrucomicrobiota; class Verrucomicrobiia; order Verrucomicrobiales; family V1-33; genus CAIZWU01. The sequence goes on along the minus strand of OW818657.1, from coordinate 4,156,154 downwards.
ACTTCTTCGGAAAGGAGCTGGGCATCGAGCCGGGCGGCGTCCTTGATCGGAGCGGCGGGGGCCATGGTGTTGCGCACCACGTCGCCACAGGCGCCCATGGTGGTGAGTCCGCTGTGGCAGATCCCGGCGATGACCGCCTTCAGGTTCCCCTTGAGCACGCCGTGGAGCTGGATGCCCTGACGGTTGGTCAGGCGCAGGGAGCCTTCCGAAAGGACGCAGAGATCGTGATGGATCAGCCACTGTTGGGCAGAAATCCGGCCGCCGGGCATTTTGGAACGCACCATGAACGACCAGGCCTTTTCCTTCTTTTCCTTGGTCAGGGCCGCCCGGAGATCCCGGTCATCCTGCTGGTAGGAGCCGTGGAATTTAAGCAGCACGTTTTCAGCTTCGTCCACGTGGGTGAGCGCGGCGTCGGCGAAATTTTCCGCGATCTCGCCGCGAAGGCCGTGGGACTCGAGTTTGATTTCTTCGACGCTGGCTTTGGACATGATTGGCAGTAGGTAAAGTGGAAGCGGACCATGCAGGGTAGCCGCATCCCGGCAAGGGGCAACTGGAAAATCCCTATTCCCTACAGGAAATTAGGAGAATCGACTGATTGGGATTGTGTGGCCCATCACTTCAGGGCTCAGAGGTGAGGGATGGCGAATTGTCCCCGATGGCAATGACCGGGGTTGAACTTGAGTTTGGCGGAGGGTGTGTCTGCGGATTTCGACCGCCGCAGGGGGAATGGGAGACGACAACCTCTTGATTCAAGGATCGTTTCGGGTCAATTCTTCCATGGAGCGACGGTTCCCGCGGCAGGATAGGCCCGATTCCCCAAAAGCATGGCTTTTCCCACCACTCATTGGACTCTCCTCGCGGAGGCCACCCTCCATGGCGATAGCCGCGCGACAGCTGCCTTGGGGGAATTTTATGATCGTTATCGCGGACCCGTGCGCACCTTTTTCCAACTGCGTGGAGTAACCGGTGCGGATCAGGAAGACATGGTCCAAGCCTTTTTTCTCCACGCGATGCAGAAGTCCCTGTTGCGGCGTGCAGACCGGCAGAAGGGCACCTTCCGCTCCTATCTCTGCGGGGCGGCGGTTTTTTTCCTGCGGCGGCATTTCGAGCACCGGGACGCAGGAAAACGCGGCGGCGGCTTGCCTGCTGTGAGTCTGGACGACGTCGAATCCCTGTTGGTTCCGGTTTCGCTGGATGATCAGCGGGAGTTTGACCGGGGTTGGGCGGTCAGGATGCTGGAACTGGCCTTCGAGCGGGTGCAGTCGGAATATGCCAGGGAACCGGGGCGATTTGCGGTGTTGCGGGAGTTTCTCCCGGGGTCGGCGCAGCAGCCGAGCACGGTGGAGGCCGCGCAGCGGCTGGGGATGAATGAAAACTCCCTGCGCAGCGAAGTGCACCGCCTGCGCGGGCGTTTCCGGGAGGGGCTGCGTGCGGAGGTGGCGCTGACCACCAATGCTCCTCATGAGGTGGATGGGGAAATTGCATGGCTGCGGGAAGTGCTGGGAGGGGGGAGATGAGCCAGGCTGAGGATAGCCGTTGTGCGGAGTGTGGCAGGGTTATTCCCGACAGCGCGCTCGGGAAGGTGTGTCCGGCGTGTTTGCTGAATGGGCTGTGGGATGGGGTGCCGCCGCAGACCGCTTCATTATTTTCCCTGAAGGGTCATGAGGTTAGGCAGGAGTTGGGGCGCGGTGGGATGGGGATTGTCTATCTGGCCCATCAGAACGATCCGCCGCGGGAAGTGGCCCTGAAGATGTTGTTGCCGGGCCGGGGCATGTCTCAGGAGTTGCACGGGCGGTTCCGGATGGAAGCGGTGACCGTGGCGGCATTGGACCACCCTCACATTTTGCCGGTCTATGCCACGGGGGAACACGATGGTTTGCCGTGGTTCACGTTGAAGCTGGCGCGCGGCGGCACTTTGGATGAACGTGCCGCGGAATTTTCCGGGCAGTGGCACCGGATTGCGGCATTGGTGGCGACGCTGGCGGAGGCGGTTCATTTTGCGCATCAACGCGGCGTGCTGCACCGGGATCTGAAGCCGGGAAATGTTATTTTTGATGAGCAGGGCACGGCCTACGTGTGCGACTTTGGCCTGGCCAAGTGGATCGCTGGAGAGCAGCGGTTGCGGCATTCGCTGACCATGGAAGGGATCACCATGGGCACGCCCCATTATCTCCCTCCGGAAGCAGCGCAGCAGGGGGCGGCGGCGGCGACGGCGGCCAGTGATATCTACGGCCTGGGGGCGATCCTGTATGAGTTGCTCGCCGGGCAGCCGCCCTTCATGGCGGAGTCCACGCCCGAACTGATGCGGCGTATTTATGAAGATCCGGTGCCGCGTCTGACGGTGGGGGTGCCGCGCGACTTGTCGGCCGTGGCCATGAAGTGTTTGGAGAAAAATCCCGCACAACGTTATGAATCAGCCCTCGCCTTGGCGGCAGACCTCCGGTCCTGGCTGGCCGGGCGCGGCGTGGGGGCGCGGCCGGTGAGTCCTCTCGGCCGGCTCGGGCGGTGGGCCCGGAGGAATCCTGCGCTCGCCGGCACTGCCGCAGCATTGCTGGTGGCGCTGACCGCCAGCGGGGCGCTCCAGGTGCGGGCCAACCGCCAACTGCGCAGTGCCCTCGCCGGGAGCCTGCTCAATCAGGCTCACCTGACGGCCATGGGATCGGAGCAGGGAGCCCGCGATGCCGCGGTGGGGTTGTTGCGGGAAGCGGAGGCGAATGGTGCATGGGAGGAGCCCGAACTCGTGGCGCGCCGTCGCACCGAAGTGGCCCGTGCCCTGGCCCTGCCGGAGTTATCCCAATCGGACGCCTGGCGGGTGCCCTCGGGATCGTCCGCGGGAGCGGAAAGCTTTTCGCCGGATCTCGACCGGTATCTGGCGGCGACCGCTGATGGTGGTTTTGCCCTGTTTGACACTTCGACCCGCACCGTCCTGAAACAGTGGCCGCCCGCTGCCGCCGAACTCGAGGCAAGACGCCGCACGCCAGCGCTGCGCCTGCGGCTTTCGCCTGATGAAAGGCAGGCGGCGGTGATCTTTGCCGGGGACTCCAGCGAGCCGGCTCTGTTGCGGGTGATGTCGTTGGCTGAGGGCCGGATCCTGAGGGAGTGGCCCTGTGACTACGCCTCGGAGGAGTGGCCGCTGTGGTTGCCGGATGGGGGCTTTCTTTTTGCCAATACCCGCACCCCCTGTTTTCGTTATGATGCTGCGGGGGAAAAAGTCAGCCCGTTTCCCGATGCGGCCCGGGCAGCGGATGTTTTGCTTTTGGCTTTGAGTCCTGATGGCAGACGGGTGGTGTTGGCGCTGAAGTCCATCACGGCCCTTGCCGCGGTGGAGATCGGGGAGGGCAGTGAATTGTGGCGGACCCGGCTGCTCGCTTTGCCAGGCCCGGTGGCGTGGTCAGCGGATGGCCTGCTGCTGGCCGCGGGAGAGCGTGCGGTGGCGACCCTGCCGGACGAATGGAGCGGCTCGCGGGCTGGTTTCGGGATCCTCCTGCTGGACGCGGCGACGGGAACCCCACGCGGGGAGTTGCCGGGACATTCCCGGCCCGTGGCCCAGCTTTGTTTCATGCAGGGAGGGAAATCGGTGGCTTCGTTGAGCAGTGAGCAGGGGCTGCTCTGGCAGGAGACGAAGCCCGGCGGTTTCCGCCTGACCGCTCCTGCGCAGCCGAGGGTGCTGCAGGCTGACCGCGGCGGCACGCGCCTCGCCTGGAGTCCGGCTCATGGTTCCCTCTGCAAGGCAGATGCGGTATGGCCTGCGGGCTGGCGGCTGTGGGAGGGAAATGCCGGAAACACCGTGACCTGCTGCGGTGTTCCGGCGGATGGGGGACGTGTTTTCCTGACAACAAAAAGCGAATTGCAGATCTGGGACCCGGCGACCGGAAGGAAGCTGCACGGCCAGGCATGGCCGGAGGAGTTCACGAAGAGTTGGCCGTGGTTTGTTGTCAGCCCGGAGGGCAGTCAGGTCATCGTGGGCGATCAGGGCCAGCCGCTGCATGTGGTGCCCGTGGTCGCCGCTCCGGACGGCACGCCCCGTGCCGGGTCAGTCCTGCCGCAGCCGCGTGGGCCGGGGCGCGAATTTTATATGATCCACGGCTTCAGTCCGGAGGGTGGCTGGGTGGTGTGCGATGCTCCCGCAGGCCGCACCGTGCAGCGCGGGCGCACTTTTTCCATTTGGCCGGAAGGGGACCACTCGAGGGCTCAGGTGGTGGCACATGATCTGAATGCCTCCTCCATGCATCTGCTGGGCGAGGGAGGGCGCTGGGCCCTCGCGGCCGCCCGCAATGGCACGGATTGCGGCGTCTGGGATGTCCACGATGGCCGTGCATTGGGGAATGTCGGACTGGACGATGCCGTGGATGTGACGGCTTCGCCTGATCGACGTTATGCCGCGCTGTCAGGGAGATCACGCGTGGTGCTCTGGGACGCGGCGACGCAACGTCCCGGAGCCTCCTGGCCCTCGCCGCCGGATGTGGCGGGCAACCGGCCGCAGTTCAGTCCGGACAGCCGCCGGTTGGCAGTGCATGACCGGAGCGGCAACATCTATGTTTACGAAGTGCCTGGTGGCCGTCCGTTGATGACGCTGCAGGCACCAGGCGGATTCCCGCTTTGGGACGTGCACTGGACCGGTCCGCAGCGGCTGGTCGGGATCGGGACGGATGGGCGCCTGGCCGGGTGGGATTTGGACTCCACGGCGGCCGCCGCTGCCGCCGCCGGGCTGCGGTGGTGATTTTTCAGGAGGGTGGGATTATTTGCAACAATCGGGAACGGTTCCGTGAGCAGGAGGTGGATCATCCCACTTCCGCGTCATGAACCTCCTCCCCCTATGAGACTCTGCTCCCGATTCTACCCCCTCTCCACGTTCCGCGGGATCTGCCTTTTGGCAGCAGTGCCTGCCAGCGTTACCGCGCAGACGGTCACCGTCTTCAGTGACCGCGCCGCTTTTGAGGCGGCGATGGGGAATTTCAAGATCACGGATGATTTTTCGCTGAATGGAACCTTTCTCAATGTGATCACGGTGAATGGTGCGGCCGGTGGACAGCAATATACCGATATTGCGCGCGACTCGGAGCCTGCGACGGTGTGGGAGACTTCTTTTGGCAGCACCGCATTTGGCGGGACGTGGGACAATTCGGTTGGAGGACCCGGGAGCGGGCTGGCCTTTGAGCTGGATTTTGGCGGTGGTAATATTGTGGCCGTGCCGGGTGCGGTGCCAGGAAATGCTCCGTTCAACACGTTTTTTGGATTTACCGCCAGTCAGCCCTTTTTAAAAGTCAGGGTGCGGCCGTTCGATTCGGTGGGAGGGACCCTGCAGGAAAGATACAGCCTGTCAAATCTGACCGTACAGGTGCCGGCGCCGGTCGCCGATACGCGGTTCACGCAGAGCGGCACGGGGGGCTGGGACACGGCGGTCCACTGGGACAGCTCGACGATTCCCAACCTGAATCAGCGGGCTTTTATTTCGCCAGCGGGTGGATCGGTGGTGGGCGGGCCGGCTGCGGAGGTAGTGGTGAGGCAACTCATTCTGGGGAACGGTGCGGGCGTTTCACGGCTGAACCTCAATGCCGGTGGGCCGCTGGTGGCGGCAGGTGGCGGACTCGTGCAGGCTAATGGGATCCTGGGAGGGGCCGGGCGTTTTCTCGGCCCGCTGGGGATGGCGGCGGGGAGCACCCTCACCGTCAGCGACGGGCAGACCCTGCAGGTGGGAGCGCCAAGCGCCGCCGGATTCAACTCCTTGGGGACGATCACGGTGGGGACGGGCCATCTCCTGCTGGAGGATACCGGCGTGACGCCGTTAGGGACCCTCACCACTCTTGCGGGGGGCACCCTGACGGCGCTGGGCGGGACGGCGCAGATCGGCTCCGGCGACACGCTGCGGGGAAACGGGTCGCTGGCAGGAGCATTTGAGCTGCTCAGCGGCGGCACCCTGCGTGCGGAAAATGGCACGCTGCAGGTCGCCCAGTTCAGCGCCAGTCAGGGCACGGCAGTGGTGGACGCGGGCAGCACTCTCAGTCTTGGCGGGACGGGTTCTGCGGGATTCAGCAGCGTCACGGTCGGGGCGGGAGGCACCCTCGCCTCCACGGCCAGGCTCCAGTTCCTTGCCAGCTCGACGCTCGGCGCCGGGGCCACCGTCATCGGTCAGCTCGGGTTGGACTTTGCCGGTCCGGTCAGTCATCCGGGAGGCCAGGTTTTCAGCGCCGTCACTGGTGACCTGACCATCCTGGACACCAGCTTCTCGTGCGACGCGACCGACACTTTTTCTGCCAACCGTCTGGTGCTTGAGGGCACCGCAGCCACTTTTCTTTTCCAGACGGAAGCCGTTATCGGCCAGCTGGGCAATCAAATCGTGCTGAACGGGGGGAAGCTTTTTCCTCAAGCCAGCCTCACCCTCCCTCCCACCTGCAGTGTCGAAGTGACGGCCCAGAAGGGTTCGGTGATTGCGACCGCGGGCCGGACCCTCACCATGGAAGGCGTCATCAGCGGGGCGGGCCGCCTTGCCCTGACGGGCAACAATGACGGTACGGTGCGCCTGACAGGCCAGAACGTGCATGCCGGCGGGACCGATATCGCCGGAGTGACCCTCGAAGTCGCCAGCGACTCCAATTTCGGCGGGCCGGCTGGCGCCCTGCTGATCGGCCGCGAAAATGGGCTCACCGACATCCGCGGCAAACTGCGGGCTCTGGGAGATCTCAATATCGCCTCGACCAGGAACACGACGTTCCGCCTCGCCACGGTGGACACCAACGGCTTCGACGTCACGTTCAATCAGCCGGTGAGCGGCCAGGACCTGACCAAGCAGGGCAGCGGGGTGTTGCGCTTCAATACGGTGAACTCATTCAATGCGGGAAGTAATAACATCACTGTCGAAGGGGGCACGGTCCGCCTCGGCATTGACGAGGCCCTGGGGCAGCCCCGCGTGATGCTGGTGGATGGGGTCCTCGACCTGAACGGATTTTCCCAGATCGTGCCGGGCCTCAGTGGTCCCGGCAGTGTGCTGCTGGGCAACGGCGGTGCCCTGACCTTCATCGGGGGCTCCACGGTGGAGGCCGTCATCTCCGGCACGGGCAGTCTGAATTTCGGGCAGCAAGGCTTCAGCCCCGATGCCTGGCGCTTGCTGGGCGAAAACACCTTCAGCGGTCCGGTAACCATCACGCAGGGCAACCGCATCACCCTGAAAACCACGGCGGCTTTCGGCGCTGCGGGGAATCCCGTGGTGCTGGATAACGGCGGCATAGAGTCCGACTCCGCGGCCCCGGGGCCGATCCTGATCGGCGCGACCTATCCAATGACAATTGGCCCGGGCGGCGCGTTTTTTGGAGCCAACGGTCAGTCGCTTGTGATCGGGACGCTGCTGGAGGGGAATGTGCCCATCGGCGTGCATGGTGGCGGGGATGGTTTCGAAGTGCGTTTCGCCCATCCGGCCAATACCTTCACCGGCAGCCTCGCGGTCGGGAGCAACAATTTTGGCGACGCGGTGCTGGGGATTGTGGCGGACGGCTCGCTCGGCCAGGCGACCAATGTGATCACCCTGGGGTATAACTTCTTCGACGGCGAAAGCACCCGGACCGGCTCCGGCACCTTGCGGGCGTTTGCGGACATCTCCTTTCCTGCCAGCCGCACCCTGCGTCTCGACGGGAATGACGATGATGGGGGCGGAATCTTCGATACTAATGGCTTCAACCTCACCGTGGCGGCCCCCCTCACGGAACTCCATGCCGGGGCACCCCTCACGAAAACGGGATTGGGCACGCTCACGATCCAGGGCACGAATTCCTACACGGGGCTGACCCTTGTGAATGGCGGCACCCTGGCGGTCAACGGTTCCCTTTCCGGAAAAACCGAGGTCCAGGGCGCGATACTATCTGGAACGGGCACGGTCGGCACGGTGGATGTGCAAAGTGACGGCACCCTGGCCCCTGGTCAAGGCTCCGGAACCTTGCGCACCGGCGATGTGGAGTTCGGAAGCAACACCACGTTCGCCCTGCGGTTCGCCTCGCCCTCCAGTGCCAGCCAACTGGCGGTGACCGGAAAAGTCAGGCTCAATGCCGACGTCGAACTGGCCCTCAGCCTTGGTTACACCCCTGCGGCGGCCGATACCTTCACCGTTATCGCCAACGACGGCACCGACCCGCTGGATACGCTCGGCAGCACGACCTTTTTCTCCATGGGCGGAAACCAACTGACCGAGGGCGAATCATTCAGCACGGCCGGGGCGAACTGGACGATCAGTTATGTGGGGGGCACTGGCAACGATGTCACGCTCACCATGACTCCGGCCGCCGCCGCCATCAGTCTGGAGCTGCTGACTTTCAACTTCTCGGCTCCCGCCGGGGGCGGCACCGGTCAGCGTCTCCAAGGCAGTGTCAGTGGTCCGCCGGGGGCGGCCGTGCGGCTGTTAAGATCCCCGGACCTCGTCGAATGGACCCAGCTCTCCACGATCACCCTGAACGGCTCCGGCAGCGCCGCTTTTGACGTGGTGGACCCGCTCGCCGCCCAGCGGGCGTTTTACAAATTGGTCATCCCCTGAAGCCGCTCCGGATTGAATTATTGGTCAGGGCTGGTCTGCAGGGGTCGGGGAAATCCAGATTATAGCAACTAACGCCGGAACACCGTCCCCCAGAGGCGCTGCCCAACATTGCTTCCGGCATGGGTTGAATCGCCTTGATGGTCCGGTGATTGTCAGTCCTGCCGGCATTGTCTGAAGTGGCAATGCCGGCCTGATCCTAGCCAGGTTGGATGGCGAAAACCCGTTGGCTTGCCCGGGCACGGTCGACGGCTTGATGGAGGCTCTGCTATTTCACCAGGGTCACCATGAGGTCCTTGGCTTCGACGGTGTTGCCGACGGCGACGCTGAGGTCGGCGATGGTGCCGTTGCAGGGGGCGGTGACGGTGGTGAACATCTTCATGGCTTCGAGGGTCAGGATGGGGTCGCCTTCCTTGACCTTGTGGCCGATGCTGACGGCCATGCTGGCGATCATGCCGGGCATGGGGGCGCCGATCTGCAGGGGGTTGCCGGGATCGGCCTTGGCGCGGGTCTCGACCTGTTTGGCAGCGGATTTGTCGGCGACGCTGACGTGGCGGGGGTAGCCGTTCAGTTCGAAGATGGCGGTGCGCTGACCGGTCGGGTCGGGTTCGTTGAGGTTGAGCAGGCGGGCGAAGAGGGTCTTGCCGGCTTCGAGGCTGATGGTGATCTCTTCCTTGTCGCGCAGACCGTAGAAGTAGGCAGGGGTGGGGAGGACGCTAATGTCGCTGTGGGCTTTGCGGAACTTCACAAAGTCGGCAAAAACCTGCGGATACATCAGGTGGCTGTAGAGATCGTCATCGGTGGCTTCCTTGTGTCCCACCACTTTGGCAACCTCGTGGCGCGTTTTGTCGAGATCCACTTTTTCGGCGCGTTCGCCGGGACGGTTGGTGAAGGGTTTTTTCTTGCCGAGGATGATCTTCTGCACATCGGCCGGCCAGCCGCCCATGGGTTGGCCAAGGCCGCCCTGGAGCATATCAATAACGCTTTCCGGGAAGCTGGTGCCGGAGGGCAGGGTGTCGAGGTAGCTGCGGGCATCGCCGGGTTTGACCCCGCGGGAGATGAGGAACATGCACATGTCACCCACCACTTTGCTGGAAGGCGTGACCTTGACGATATCGCCGAACAACAGATTCACCTCGGCATACATGCGGGCGATTTCCGGCCAGCGGTGGCCGATGCCCATGGACTCGGCCTGTTCCTTGAGATTGGTGTATTGGCCACCGGGCATCTCGTGGAGATACACTTCGGCGGTGCCATACGGCTCGGCGGTATCGAACGGTTTGTAGAAGCTGCGGACGTGGGCCCAGTAATCGCTGAACTCCTGGAGGGCATCGGGATCGAGTCCGGTGGCGCGCGGGGTGTGCTGGAGCGCGGCGACGATGCTGTTCAGATTCGGCTGGCTGGTGCAGCCGGACATGGACGAGATGGCGGCATCGCAGATATCCACCCCGGCTTCGGAGGCGCTCAGGATGCTGCTGGCATTGATGCCGCTGGTGTCGTGGGTGTGGAAGTGGATTGGCAGGCCGATTTCCTCCTTGAGGGCTTTGACCAGCTTCTTGGCGGCAAAGGGACGGCAGAGTCCGGCCATGTCCTTGATGCAGAGCGTGTGGGCGCCCATCTTTTCCAGCTCTTTGGCCAGCTTGATGTAATACGTCAGGGAATACTTGTCGCGTTTCGGATCAAGGATGTCGCCGGTGTAGCAAATCGTGCCTTCACAGATGGACTGGGTTTCCTCCCGCACCGCGGCCATGGCTTCGGTGAGGTTGGGCAGGTAATTCAGGCTGTCGAAGATGCGGAAGATGTCCATCCCGGTTTCGGCGGCATGTTTGATGAACCCGCGGACGACATTGTCAGGATAGTTGGTGTAACCCACGGCGTTGGAGCCGCGGAAGAGCATCTGGAAACACAGATTGGGGATCTTTTCCCGGAGCTGGCGCAGGCGCTCCCACGGACACTCGCGGAGAAACCGCATCGCGGTATCGAAGGTGGCGCCGCCCCACATTTCCATGCTGAAGAGCTGCGGAGCGCGGTGCGCCACGGCTTCGGCCACCGCCAGCATGTCGTAACTGCGCACCCGGGTGGCAAGCAGGGACTGGTGGGCATCGCGGAAGGTAGTGTCGGTGAGGAGGAGGCGTTTCTGCTGGCCGATCCACTGGGCGAACTTCTCCGGCCCGAGTTCGGTGAGGAGTTGTTTGGTGCCGGGCGGCGGCGGGGTGGCCACGGAGAAGTCGTGCGCCTTGGGAATGGCCGGATAGGTGAAGGGTTTGGCGGGTTTCCAGCCTTTGGCGTTGGGGTTGCCGTTCACCGTGACGTCCGCGAGGTAGCTGAGGAGCTTGGTGGCGCGGTCCTTGCGGGTCTCGAATTGGAATAGCTGGGGATTGGTGTCGATGAAGCGGGTGGTGGCTTCACCGGCCCGGAATACGGGATGGGAAATGACGTTTTCGAGGAAGGGAATGTTGGTTTTGACCCCGCGGATGCGGAACTCGCGGAGGGCGCGGTCCATCCGGTTGAGACTCTGTTCGTAGGTGCGTCCATAACAGGTGACCTTGACCAGCATGGAGTCGTAATAGGGCGTGATGACGGCATTGTTGGTGCCGAGGGCGCCATCGAGCCGGACCCCGAATCCACCGGCACTGCGGTAGGTCAGGATCTTGCCGAAGTCGGGGGTGAAATTGTTGGCGGGGTCTTCGGTGGTGATGCGGCATTGGATGGCATAACCACTTTTCTCGACCTTGTCCTGGGCCGGCAGTCCGAGGGGTTCCTCATGGAGTTGATACCCCTGGGCGATCAGGATCTGGCTGCGCACGATGTCGATGCCGGTGACTTCCTCGGTGACGGTGTGTTCCACCTGGATGCGGGGATTCATCTCGATGAAAAACCATTCGCCGCTTTCCACATCGACCAGGTATTCCACGGTGCCGGCGTGGGTGTAGTCGACTTCGCGGGCGATTTTCACCGCCGAAGCACAGAGGGCGTCGATGATTTTCTGATCAATCCCATAGCTGGGGGCCTGCTCGATGACCTTCTGGTGGCGCCGTTGCACCGAGCAGTCGCGTTCGTGCAGGTGCAGGATGTGGCCGTGTTTGTCGGCGAGAATCTGGACTTCGATGTGTTTGGCTTTGCCGACGAATTTTTCGAGGAAAACGGCGCCATTGCCAAAGGCGCGTTTGGCCTCGGTCTGGGCTTCGTCAAGAAGGGCATCAAGATCCTTGGCTTCGCGCACCACCCGCATCCCGCGGCCCCCGCCGCCAAAGGCCGCTTTGATGATCAGCGGGAAGCCGATCTTTTTGGCCGCGATCATGGCGTCCTTCTTTTTATCGACCGGCTCTTCGGTGCCTTGGAGGGTAGGGACTTTCAGTTTCTCGGCCACAGCGCGGGCCGCGGTTTTGTCGCCCATGCGGTCGAGGACTTTACTGTCCGGACCGATGAAAATAATCCCCTCCCGGGCACAGGCGGCGGCGAAGTCGGGGTTTTCCGAGAGGAAACCATAACCGGGGTGGATGGCGTCCACCCCTTTTTCCTTGGCGAGGGCGACGATGCCTTCGACGTCGAGGTAGGCGCCGAGCGGGCCCTTGGTGGCGTCGAGCTGATAGGCCTCATCGGCTTTGAAGCGGTGGGGGCAGAAGCGGTCCTCGTTCGCGTAGATGGCCACGGTGCGGATGCCCAGTTCCGTGGCGGCGCGCATCACGCGGATGGCGATTTCCGAACGGTTGGCCACCATGAGTTTTTTGATGGGGCGGATGGCGGAAGAGGTCGCGGCAGCTGCGGGGGCAGGGGAGGAAGCTTTGGAGGCGGGCATGGGAAAATGACGGAAAAAGGGGGAAAGGGAGGCGCAGTTTCCACAATTAGGCGGAATGCGCAAGCATGGCGAGACGGAACCTGCGGACGGGATCCGTTCGGGCGGCCAAGGAGCATTGGCAGGGCTGGGGCGGCTTCCAGGTGAGGTCCGCCTCACCGTCTGCACCGGCCTCGCCCGGAATAGCCCTTTTCGACTTCTCCCGGAATTCCCACGCAAAAGTGTTTCAGCCCCTCCAGGAGGGGCCGGTCACGGCTGGCTGCGGATCCATTCCGCGAGGGCTTCGAGGGCGGTGGTGTCGACGACGTTCCGGGTCAGGGGCGGCATTTGCCGGCCGAGGGTGGTGGAGGACATGCGGAGGTGCATCATGGACCGGGCGGGATCACCCGGGGCGACGATTTTGGCATTGGGGATGCCCATGGTGTCGCGCAGGTCGCCATTGAGGATATTCTGAGCGGCAAGAGGAATGTCGAATCGTGCATCCCAGAGGGCGCCGGTGCCGCCGGGGCGGTGGCATTGGGCGCAGTTGGTGTCAAGATAGGAGCGCACCCGGTGCCCCAGGGGGGCCGCCGGATCGTCGATCCTGACGGTGTGCGGCCAGGTGGGGAGGTCGGTTTCCTGGAAGGCCGGGGCGAAGAGTTGCAGGTAGTTCCAGGTGCGCAGTTGGTTATCAGTGCGGCCGCCGGGATAGGGGTGGCTGGCGTTGAGTTGGCTGGTTTTGGGCCCCAGCACAAAACCAGCCGTTGGGGTGTGGCACAGGAAACACAGGCCGGCGGCGGGATAGTTCCAGGTTTGCTCACGGGTGCTGCCGGAGGCTTCCGTGACCCGCAACACTTCCTCCTGCCCTTCCGGGGGCACGAGGTCGGCCTCGGTATTGTCAGAGCGCCAGCGGTAGGTGGCACCATAACCGGAGGTGCCGGCGGCATCCACGACCAGCAACCGGGTCTCCAGCCGTCGGCGGGCTCCGGTGGCCGCATTCATGACCATTTCAAAGTGCTGGATGAAAGCGGTGCCGCCGGGCCAGGTATATTCGCCGGTTGGGCTGAAGCCGATTTTGGAATCCTCCGGCAGAACCATCCAGTGTTGGGTTGACGCATGGTCCGACCAGGCGGGGCTGTTGAGCGAATAGGGCAGGAGGCCGGCCTGGGGAGTGAGGCTGGGGGTATCGCTGAAAAGACCGGTGGCGGAAAGCGTGGCGGGCAGGCCGTCCGGCGTGGGTGGAAGGTTGACGCCCCGGACGGGTGGGCGGGTGTCGAGTCCGTAGGGCGTGTTCCCGGAAATAGTCAGGGTTGCGCTGGCGGTGCTGCTGCCAGTGAAGCCGTCTTTTTCCGCGATGGCTTGGATGATCGTATTGGCGGCGGTGATAGGGAAGGGCGTGCTATAGACCGTGGAGGTGGCGTCGGGAGTGGTCCCATCGGTGGTGAAGCGGAGGGTGGTGCCGGAGACGGCGTTGGAAAGCCGCACCCACACCGGACCGCTGAACCGGCCGGAAGGCGGCGTGATCAGTGGAGGCGCGAGTTGATTGCCGATGTCGAATGCGGCGCTGCTCACGGCAGCCAGACTGCCGCTGCGGGCACTCAGAGTATAACCCTGGCCGGGAGTGCCGAGAGTGAGGGATGTGAAGGTGGCCACGCCTTTCACCGCAGCTGCTTTGACCGTGCCCGAGAGTCCTCCTGCAGATGAATTGATATTGTGCTTCAGGCTCAGGGTGATGGTGTCGTTTGCCGCCGTTACCGTGTTGCCTGAAGCGTCCTGGAGGGCGATTTTGACCACGCCCAGCGAAGCCCCGGCGGCAGCGCTGACGGGTTGCTGGATTACCGCGAGTTTTTCCGGCTGGCCGCCGCCGGTCCAGCGCACGCGCCACAGCGAGCCATTGGTGCTGGCGGTATTGGCGGCATCGGATCCGCCAGGAATCCCGGCGCGGGCCAGATACCATAGCGCGCCATCCGGGGCGATATCCACATCGATCGGGCGGTCGATCCCGCTCGCAAAATCGTGACGCGTGTCCGGTTTGAGAGGATCGATCCATTTGATCCAGCCTTTGTAATCAGAGAAGAAAAATTTCCCGGCATAGTCCGAGGGGAATGCGTCCACCCAGGGTTGGGCGGGGTTATAGAAGTCGCCGCTGCAGAGCGCGAGGCCATCTCCCCGGCCATGATCGTAGGCGTAAGCCGGGGCGCGGTAGCCCGGGGGCGGGGTCTGCTGGCGCAGGGGACCATCAATGCCCGGCCAGCCAAAGTTCACCACGGTGGGGGCGGTGGCGGTATCATAACTCTCGATCTGCTCATAGTTCGCGCCGACCATGCTGAGATACAGCAGGCCGGTGCCTGGCTGGACGGCAATGGTGAAAGGATTGCGCAGGCCGAGGGCTGCGATGGCGCGGTTGTTGTCCTTGAATTCGTGATAGTGTGGATTGTCGGTGGGGATGGAGCCATCTCGGTTCAGGCGCAGCAGTTTGCCGAGGAGGTTGGTGCCGTCCTGGGCATAGGGGCCGTTGGCGTTTTCGCCGGTGCTGATGTAGAGCTTGCCGTCGCTGCCGAATCCGAGGCCCCCGCCGTTGTGCCAGCCAATCTTTGAGAGGTGGGTGAGTTCCAGCAGCACCAGTTCACTGGCGGGATCGGCCACGTTGCCTTTGAGCGTGAAGCGGCTGACGCGGTTGTTGCTGGAGGTGCGGCTGCTGGCATCCGCCGGATCGCGGTGATGGGTGTAATACAGGTAGATCCACCCATTGATGGGAAATTCGGGATCGAAGCACAGGCTCAACAAACCGCGTTCGTTCCAGTGATCCACTTTGGCGGTAAGGTCCAGTACCGGCGCTGTCACCACTGTGGGCGTGGCCTCAGTGCCGGTGACCACGCGCAGCAGGCCCTGCTTTTCACAAACGAACAGCCGCCCATCCGGGGCAAACGTCATGGTGACAGGATTGAGTCCGCCGGTCACTTGGGTTTCGGAGAATCCGACCGGCAGGGTGGCGGCTTCCAGCACGTCAGGGCGCGACAGCAGCAACAGCCCGAAAACGCCGTATAAAAAAGCGGAACGTGGTATTTTCCGGAGGAACATGAGGGCAGAGCAATGCCACCCAATTTTTCCAAAACAAGGCACAAAGTTCCGCGGCGGACCGGGGGTGCGGTCCAGGGGAAGGCTACCGGGATTTCACGGTCAACTCCCAGCTGGTGCCGGGAGCGAGGGGCGTTTGGGCGAGGGTGAAGCGGGCTTCGGGGGATTCCGTCTGCAGGCTCAAGTTGCCGTCGATGGCGTCGAGGAACTGGCGGGTGACGGGGCAGCGGGTTTCATTCAGCACGGCCCGGGCCAGGGATTTGAAGCGGGCCATGGTGGCCTGGTTTCCTTTGGGATCGAAGACATTGGCGATCAGCCGGAGGGCTTCCACCCGATCCTCCCGGGTGGATTCCAGCAGGCAGGTGACGGTATTCCCGGCCGTCCCCGTGGTCGATACCTGGGATCCGGACGTGGCGAGCACTCCGAACGCATTCCAACCGAGGGCGTCCGCTTTTTTCCACAACAGGCTGCCGGGATAGGATTCGCCCATGCCCAGCCGTGTCAGCAGGTTGGCGGCGAGGGCGGGGTCGCGGAAATAAGGAAGTCCCCCGGCGGCTTTGGGAACCGGGGGCGTCTGAGGTTGTGTTGGAGCTTTGGCGGGGGCCGCCGCACTGTCCCTGACACTGCCGGCACTTTTGGCTTTGGAAGGGGTGGCGGATGTCCCTTTCGATTCCTGCCCGGAGGTTTGCTTCCGGTCCTTGAGCCACGAAGGAACGAAGTGGACGGCCGACGCAGCGATGACTCCGCCCAATAACAGTCCTGGCCAGAATTTTGAACTGCGCGGTGCTTTTGCTTTTGTTTTCGCCTTGGCCTTTTTCCTCATGGGCGGGACCTACGCAAAACGGACGGGGACGTCCAGGGCGGAGGTTACGAGACGTCTGCCGGGACGGCAATAACTGCCGGGTCGCTGTCAGGGAGCCAAAATTGAAAAATCCATTCCACTATCCTGTTGTTTTCACCGCGTGTCCCGACGCTGTAAGGGCATCCTTTTGCTTCAGCGGGCGCGAAGGAAAGGGCCACTTCCAACGCGTCGGCGAATGCTGAACGTCCGGAATCAGAAAGCTTCGTAATACCTTCATCTTCAAAGCACTCGAGCGGATAGCCTACCCCCACGGTGGTGGGATCGTATGGATGAAGGTTTCCGAAGTAGGCAGCTGGGCCTTTCCATCCCCAATCCACCCATTCTTCCGGTGCCTCGATGATTTTCTGAACATGCCCAACGCACCCTCCCTCATTCCACCAGATCAGGTCTCCCTCCTTCATTGCTGAGCCATCGGGATATTTCATCTTGAGCGGAACGGGATTGACTCAAGGCACCGGCACGTTCGCCAGGACATTTTCCACGGTGCTGACCGGATCGCCGGCCTGGCCGTGGCGGTTGTCCTTGATGACGAGCCGGTGGGCTAGGACGGCGGCGGCGATTTTTTTGACGTGGTCGGGGTAGACCGCTTTGGCTTCGTCCAGCCAGGCGGCGGCCTGGGCGGCGCGCATCACGGCGAGGGCGGCGCGCGCGGAGAGGGTGCCGCGGCCGCCATCGGTGCGGCGCAGGCTTTCACAGACAAGCGTGATGTAGCGGCAGACGCGGTCGTTGACGGGGACGGCGGCGGCTTCGGCCTGGGCGGCGACGATGTCATCGGCATGGAGCAGGGGCGTGGTTTCCTGGAACTGGGGGCCGCGCTGGGCATGGAGCTGGAGCAGTTTGGCCTGGGTTTCGAGGTCGGGCAGGGTCATGTTGATGCCCAGCAGGAAGCGGTCGAGCTGCGGCTCCGGCAGGGGGAAGGTGCCGGTGGAAAACAGGTTGTTCTGGGTGGCGATGACCATGAAGGGCGAGTTCAGGCGGCGGGTGACGCCATCGACGGTGACCTGTTGTTCGCTCATGCACTCGAAGAGGGCACTTTGGATGCGGGGGCTGGTGCGGTTGATTTCGTCCGCGAGGACGATGTTGCTGAAGACCGGGCCGGGGATGAATTGAAACTGGCCGGTGCCCTGATGATAGATGGAATAGCCGGTGATATCAGCGGGCAGGAGGTCCGGGGTGAACTGGATGCGGCTGAAGGCGGCATCGATGCTGCGGGCGAGGGTGGCGGCGAGGCTGGTTTTCCCGATGCCGGGCGCGCCCTGGATCAGGACGTGGCCATTGGCGAGCAAGGCAGTGATAAGGAGAAAGGAGGGGGTTTCCGCGCCAAGGACGGTTTCCGTCAGGCGCTGGTGGAGGGAGTGGAGTTTTTGTCTCACAGGCAAGGGCAGGGGGAAAGGAGGGGAGGGACGGCGGGGCCCCACGGGGTCCGCTAATCTGGCGGGGGCAGCCTCCTTGGAAAGCTTAAATATCCAATCGTTCAAAGTGCGGAAAAGGATTGGAAAATGTGCAAAAAACTCTTGTCACCATGAAGGAGCGGTTATATTGGGAGTCGCCTGCCGGTGTGATCAATGATTCTCACGAGTTAGGGGTTTCTTGTGAGGAAAGTCCACAGCCGGCAGGCGCCCTCCCTTTCCGGAGGTATGACAGGGAGGCCGGTCAGCCGCTCAGGACTTCCATGAAGCCGGCAGGTCCGGATGGGTGTCCTTGAGGATGCGGAGAATCTCGGCACGTTCCGGTTTGCTCAAATATTGGTAGCCGGCCGGGGGCTGTTCTGCCGTCAGGATGAGGTGGAGCCTGCCGTATAGCAAGTCCAGAAACGGACGGGGCAGGGCCGTCCACAAGCGGCTGTAGATGAGATAGCTGCAACGGAGGCGGAACAGGCGGTTCCCCAGATGAAACTCCGTGAGGGACTTGCCATCGGCCGCGATGGGATGTCC
The DNA here is from genome assembly GCA_942492905.1 of uncultured Verrucomicrobiota bacterium. Classification (GTDB taxonomy): domain Bacteria; phylum Verrucomicrobiota; class Verrucomicrobiia; order Verrucomicrobiales; family V1-33; genus CAIZWU01. The sequence continues at coordinate 4,137,990 of OW818657.1, read as the reverse complement.
CGCGACAAAATCGCGCTGGAATTCCAGATCGCCGCGGATGCCTCCCTCCGGCAGTTCGGCTTCGTCCTTGAAAAGGAGGGCATCGAGAATTTTGCCCGCGTGGCTGTCGGCAATGATTTTGGAGGTGCCGACCAAGGCTTCCGTGGGCGGATCACCCAACTCCTCGCGGAGGGCCTTTTGGCGGATGATGGCGGCCCGCACATCATAGGAGGCCTCGACGAGGCGGCTGGTCAGGGCGACCTGATGTTCGAGCACCATCAGGCTGACAATATCGCTGGTGGGGCGGGGGTAGTTTTTGACCGGGAAAAACCGTTCGAGATTCTGCAGGTTGGAGGCCTGGCGGGTATCCAAGGTAATGGTGCCCTCCTGATCCTGGGCGATGGCGTTGCCCCGGTGCACCACGTTCCCATGCTCTCCCGTGACGAACCATCCCCCCCAGCGGATATTGACCGGACTGGTGTGGTCGATCAGGGAAGTCCCCGCCTGAAACAGCACGCTGCCCTCTTTGTCAGGGAAGACCGAGCGGATCATGACTCCGGGGACGCGGTTGGTCATGTTGCCGCCATGGCAGTCGAGGCAATTCTGGGGACGGTCCAGCCGGGGGACGGTGCGGTCCGAGCGGTGGAAATCCAGCAGATGGAAGATGGGGCCCAGCACCGGGTCGATGGTCGCAAACTCCATCATGCCGCCGGGCACCCAGCCCGCGTAGGATTCGTCATTGAAATAGAGCGCTCGGGGATTCCATGGGGTGATCCGGTCCTTCTGCACACTGGTTTTGGAAAACACCAGGGTCTGGCTGGATTCAGGGATTTTCATCTGCCGCAGCACCGCCCGCATGGCTTCCAGATCACTGCCGGCGGGAAGGGTGAACTTCCCGCTCTGCAACTCCGCATCGAGGGTCGTGCCCGGATCGGCCAAGGGGGCACTCCAGTAGTGGTGCGGGGCTTCCTCGTAGGCAATGGTCTGCGCGGCCACGGGCCATGCCATGAGGGCCTGGCCGGTCAGAATGAGCAGCGGCAGGGGATGAGGACGATGCGGAATCATACTTGGGTATAAATAACGACACCGTTGTCGTGATTTGTCAATCCCATGGATCCGCATTCCCGGATAGGGGTGGAAGCTACTTGGATACCGCCGCAGAGGCAGGTGCCGGGGCCCCGGGCGCTGCTGGCGTGGCATTCCCGGGGGCTGGGGCGGGTTTGCCGTCGAGGAAGCCGGTAATCACTTCCTCAACCTTGCCCTTCAGTTCGCGCTGCTGGCGTTCCTGGATGGCGGTAATGGCGCGGCGCAGGGCAGGGACGTCGAATTTGTCCTTGATGGTGATTTCCGTGCGGCGCTGCTGCACGTCTTCCCAGGCGGCGGTGACCTGTTTCCAGAATGAAGCTTCGGCGGCCCAGAAGTTGCGGGCGGGCTGGAAATTGAAATCGGTCACGCGGCGGTAGGTATTGAGGCCGGACTCGCGGGCGAGGGGCACCCGGTTTCCGTCGCGCAACTGGAGCTTGGTGTTGTCCTGCTCATGCTCCCAGCCGTGCGGGGTGATGGTGTGGCGGTTGGTGCCGCCGAGGATATCATAATCTTTGCGTTTGGTATGCTCGCGGCGCGGCAGGGGACGGGCGGTATCGGCGCTGGTCCACTCACTGATTTCGCCGCGGTGCACCCAGCGGCCGAAGCTTTCATAACGCGGACTATCATCCACTTGGGTGACCTGCTGGGACCAGGTGCCGGTGGTTTCCTCCGGTTTGAGATCGCGCAGGGTCCAGGAGTTGTGGCCTTGGAATTCGCAGAGGCGGGTGTCTTCAAAGGTCCAGATCTGCGACCAGTGTTTGATCACCATGTCTCCTGCCACCAGCAGGTGCTGCAGGGCAATGCGGCGGGAGGAGTCTTCGGTGACGACCACCAGTTCATGGGCATCCTCCTCGTAGACTTCGGTCTTCGCCGTGTAGTCCTTTTGCAGGCTGAGAGTTTCCTGGAAGTGGAAGGTGACGGCGAATTCGCCGGCCATGGCGAGGATGGCCTGGCGGTCCTGGGGAGAGGGCTCGCCGGCGTGGAGCGGGAACAGGGAGAAGGCGGTGCAGGTGAGGGTAAGCAGGGTGGTTTTCATGGGGAGTGGAATTGGAATCGTCGGATGTCAGGGGGAATCAGCGGGGCGCGAAGCTCCGCTGGCTGGTGATGCTCCATGAGTAGAAGTGGTCTACGGAGGGAGCGTTCCCCGCAGTCACATAGTCTGGCAGATCCTGCGCCCGGACGTGGCGCGAGATCAGGGCGCTGCCACGCCAGGTGGCCACGGTCTGGTCCTGGGCTTCATCCCACCGGGCCGGGTCCGTGCTAGTGGCCTTCTGCAGCGACTGCGACATCACATGGACCCGGAAGGCGTTGCTGCGGGTGGTGAGACGGGTGTGCAGATTGGTGTAAGGGCGCTCCTTGAGATTGTCCCCCGTGAGGCGGTGCTGGTTCCACCAGGAGGCAAGCACGGTTTTGTCAGGATTGATGCCGGAGGGCACGAGGGGCAGGGTGCAGACTTCGCTGGCAGAGAGGAAAGGCCGGGCATTTTCCAGGCGGCTGGCTTCCCACAGCTTCAGGGTGCCGGTGGCATCGATGGGGTGGCGGGTGACCGCATTGCTGAAGCCCCCGGCGAGCTTGACCTTGCCGGCATCGCGGTCGGCCACGGCAATGATGCGCTCGCTTTTCAGGAGGGCGTGCAGGGCGGTGGCACGGTGGATGTGGCGGAAGGGCAGGAGCTGGTGGTTGAGATTGATTTTGCCGGCGGTTTCGAGCGGGGTGCTGATGGCATAGGGTTCCACCACCGGCATCCAGAAGAGGTCGAGCAGCAGGTGGTCCTGGGGCCAGGAGGCGCCGTAATGGGGCGGGCGCCGGGGTGTCACTGGTTCCAGCCAGGGGCGGAAGAGCAGGGTCTGCCAGGGGACGTTGGCCTTCACCCCGGTGGGCAGACTGCCGAACATGCCGGGACCGGTCATGAGGCGGTTAGGGCTGGAGGCGGCAGCGCTGACAGGCGGGACATTCCCGGGATCGGAGGGAGGAGCGTCGAAATAGGGAACGCCGCCTCCGGCAAAACCACGCACCTCGCCATCGTCGGCGCGGTTGACGTAAGGGCCATCGGGGACCCGCCCGCTGCCGGTATCGAAATCGCCGGTTTCGGCCGGACTGGCGGGCCCGCGCCGGCCCTGATCAAGACGGCCCGCGGAAAATACGGTGGCCATGGATTGCAGGGAGAATTGGCGGGCCTGGGGACCAGCCACCACCAAATCGGTGCGGTCGTCCCACGGCTTGACCGGGAAGTCAGGGCGGGCGGCTCCAGGCTGTGGAATATCCTCGAAATAACCCGCGGCGCTGGAGGCTCCGGCGGTACTGCCAGGTTCATTTTTCAGCCGGTGGGCGAGGGGAGCCCGGCCGTAGTCCGGGTGGGCGGTAAAGCTGCTGGACGGCACGAGGCGTTGTCCGGCGGTGAGGCGGCTGTCGCCGTGGGCCAGCACCAGGCTTTGCGCGATATCCTGTGCTGAGAGGAGCGGTTTTCCTTTTTCGAACGCGTTGATGAGCCGGTCTTCCATGGTGGGAGGCGTGCCATCCCGGGGCAACTCCGGCAGGAGAAGATTCCGGGTCGGGAGTTTGGGGAAATTCAATTCCACCACCTGCACCAGGTCCCCCAGGGAGGCCGGCACATTCCGGGCCTCAATGCCCGGGGCGTCGAAGAGGCCGACCTTGAATCCGGGCGGGCTGCCACTGCCGCTGCTGCTGCCGTCAAATTGCAGGAACCCGCCATCATCCACCTGGGGGGTGACCACAAAAGGAGCAAAAAGCACCGCATTGGCCGCGAGGGCGCCAGTGGCTCCGCCGGAGGCTGTCCACCCTCCCGGCACCCGGCCTCGGCTGGTGATCAGGGCGTTGAAACGGGTCAGATTGCCAATGGGTTGAGGCGTGAGAGCCGCCCCGTTGACCCGCATGGAGGGCAGGGGCAGGCTGAAATCGGTGGGATTGCCGGGGGAGATGCCGCCCGCGACGAGGGTGCAGTAGGGCCGGCTTTCCGCCCAGCCCTGGCCGGGGACAAATCCTTCGAAAAGAATCGCCGCTTCCATTTCGCGGCTGCCCGGTCTCTTCAGGGATTTCAAGCCGGCAGGGGTGGGCGAGCCGATGATGGTGCCATCCTCCTGACAAATGGCACGGCAGGTCAGGACCAGCACCGCCCCCTGCACGGTGGGCATGCGTCCCATGCCACGGGCGGCTTGGAGTTGAGCCGGTTTCCAGCGGGCGGCTCCGGTGGTGCCGCGGGCGGTATCGAGCGGGGAAATCTGGCCATAACCTTCGGTCTCGTTGCCGGGGCAGACGATTGAGTATTGGTTTTCCTCCGGGATGGCGCCATCGGCGAGATTGGTGGTGCGGATGTAGTCCAGCATCAGGGCGGCGATGTTCTGGCTATCACTTTCCGGGCCGGTGCCGTATTTGTCAGCAAAGCTGGCAGGGAGTCCTTCTTTCAGGAAACCCGGCACCGGCTTTTCCAGCAGGCGCGTCATCCATTGGAAGAGGGTGGCATTGGCTCCCAGGCCGGTGCGTTGGAAATCCGCCGAGCCGTCTCCGGGAGTGGCCCGTTGCATATAATACCGGCGGTTCCCGGCGGTGGAACACAACGCCAGCAGGGTGTCGGTGGCGGAAGCGCGCTGCACCGGGCTGGAATAACCAAGGCCGGGCTGCACGCTCTCATGCACCGGCCAGAGGCTGATCCGCGGAGTGCCCTGCAGGGTGGTCTCGGGGGACCGGCTTTCGGTGGTCAGGAGAAAATCCGCCCGGTCGAGGTTCCGGGCTGCTTCCGGGTGATCCTGGAAGAGTCTGTTTTCCTCTCGGTTCCAGGCGAAGCGCAGTTCACCGGTGGAGGCATAAAGATGCCAGGGTTTTTCCGCGCCGTTGCCCATGGGCAGCTCCAGTCCGGGCGGCTGCCGGGTGCCGCCGAGAGAGGTCAGGGCAGGGTCGGTCACCGTGCCGGCTGCGAGCGCCCAGAGGCCCTCTGCGGCGCGCGGACTCAGGGCTTTAGCGCCCTGTGGCAAGATATCCCCGGGCTGCAGCCAGCGGTGGCCCGGGAAGAACACGCTGCTGAGGCTCACCCCGGCAGGATGGCCGGGATAACGGTGATACTCCCCGCGCATCGGTTGGAATTTCGCCAGCGCTTCATCCTGTTCCGTGGTCAGGCGGGGCGTATCCCAGGGCGAGGCTTCCCCGGCGGTATTGATATTGATTTTGCTGGATTCATCGTCAGCCCACCATGCGATGCGCGCGGTGATAGGATTGGCGGTGGTGGCGCGGCCCTGTCCGGAGGTGAAGCGGCCAGTATCGTCCAGGACTCCAAGGGTGCCGTCGCGCAGTAGATAGATCCAGCGGACCGGCATGGGAAGGCGGCGCCCCTTTTCCTCGGGGCGGACTGTCATGGTGGTGCCGCGTGGCGCGTTGGGGGTGTCGAATTCAAATCCTTCCGCGCCGTCCGGTCCGGCGAGCCTCGGATCGGCAATGGGAAAATCCTGATCGCCCCGGCCCGTGATGGCCGGGGCATTCAAATCGACGTATTGACCCGGCACCGCGTCCCATGCCACCGGCAGGTCGTCTGTCAGGTCCGCCGTCTCTGCCGCCCGGCCGGTTGCGGCGGAGTAAAGCTTGTAGATTTCTCCCACGCTCCCGTCCATCTGATGCACGGTGATGCCGCCAGGTTGGCTGGACCATGGCGCGGGCACGCCCGGGGAGGCCTCCAGGGTGGTGGCGGTGCGGAGTTGGGCGAGGACAAATTGCAGCGCGGTATCGGCATGGCGTTCGGCGGATTGCCGTCCGGCGCTGCCATACGCCATCTGCTTTTCCACCGAGGCGGTTTGCAGGAGCGTGACCACCAGTACGGTGAACAGGGAGGTCAATGCCAGCACGATCAGGATCGCGGCACCCCGCGATTTCGTTTTGAGGGGCAAGCGTTTCATGGAGTCGCGGGCAGGGCTTTGACCCGCAGAAAAACCGGGGAATGGGTGAGCGGAGTCAGCATGCGGGCGGTGACAGTGCGGGTGCCATCGCTTTCCAGTGGCCCATCAGTCTGGGACACGACAGGTTCTGTTTCCGTGCCGCCTTGCCATGAGGCAAGGTCGGAACTCATTTCCACCTGGTAGGAAAGCTCGCCTTCGCCGGCTCGCCGGCGGAAAGTCAGCCCGGCAAAGCGGTTCCCGGATTCGGTGAGGGTCACCGCCTGCGGGGCCAGTCGCGCGGCATCCGGCAGGCCAGGGTTTCCGCCAAAGGCATACTCGTGGAAATTGTTGGCGCCATCACCTTCAGGGTCGGCGGCAGGGCCGCTGATGGCGTCGTTGAGATAGTCATCGGCCGTCCCGGTCAGGCTGTTGGCGTGGTTGAACCAATGGGTGCGGAAGGTTTGCCAGGACGCCGGAGAGAAGATGGCCGCCACCGCGAGATCAGCAGGATTGGGCGTGGCGAAAGTCACGGTCAATCCATCGCTGGAATCCACCAGGGTTCCGTCAGGACGAATCCATCCCACGTGGTTGAATCCCGTGCTGGCGGTGGCGGTCAGGGGCACTTCCTGACCCGCTGTGAAAAAGCGCTTTTCCATAGCCTCCACCTCCACGCGGCCGGCGCTGCCGAAACGCAGCCCCGGAGCCGGGCGGGTGCTCAGCAAGTGTCCCAGTGCCTGTTGGAATGTCATGCCAAGGGCGGTATCCAACTGCGCCTGGTAAAAGGCCATGGATGAACTGACGGAAGAGAACTGGATCACATAATCGGTGACTCCCAGGCCGGTCAGATCCCACTCGTAACCGCGCATCACCTGTTCGGCAAAACCCGCGGTGCCGGGATCGTCGAGCGCGCGGAAGTCCGGAGTCAGCAGCACCGGAGCGCCGCCCCCGGCAGGTTGATAGCGCAGCCGGACCGATGCGGTCTCCGGAGCGGATCCGGCGTAGCGGATTTGGAATACAGCCCCAGCCACCGGATCGGTTCCGGAGTGGGTATAGCGGATCTCAAATCCGGTGGCGGCCGAAAAGGAATACAACGCCCCGGAACTGGTGACGAAGCACTGGGGCGTCAGGATCTGCTGGAGCCTGGCGTTGGTATTCCAATTGGAGGGATTGGGAGGATCGGCGTCGTCGCCCAGGTTGAGGAGGTTGGGGAAATGATCAAAAAAGTAGCTGGCCGTGGTGCCTGCGGGCAGGGCGAAGCGGTCCCAATAGCTGAAACGCGTGCCTTCACCGGCCCGCTGTGCCGGAATCACAAAATTGCCGATTGCCTGGGCGGCGGCCTGACCCGGCAGGCAAAGGCTGGCCAAGCCGCAGCAGAGCGGCCAGAGGGAACGGGGGAAAATCATCCGGCACCTTAAGCCGCCGCCGGGCCGTTCTGCTGCCGGTGGGGTGCCGGGTATTGGCCTCATGATGTGCCGCAGGGCCGGGGAACGCATTTCCCCGCCAATTTTGCGCAAGCGGAGGGGGATGTGCGCATTTGCTTTCAAGGGAAAATGCCGATACTGAGAACCATTCTCATTCCGTTGCCTATTTTGTCTCCTCCGTCCCCTTCTTTCTCCCACTCTCTGGAATCGTTGTATTTCAGCTGGTTGCGTACGGGGCCGGAGGGACAGCCGGACTGGGCGCTTCCTCAAACCGGGGTGATTTGGCTGCTCAATTTCACCGGTGAAGCCTCTTTGACATGGAAGGACGGCACCCGGCGGGCCCTGCGGCCGGGGTCCATGTGTTGCCTGCGGCCCGCCTCGGGCCGGGGGTTGGCTTATGCCGGGCGTCATCCCGGCACGGAGCACGAATGTCTTGTCCTGCATTTTCCGGAGGCTTGGCTGAAGGAAAATCTGGCTACGATGCGGCCGGATTTGCCTTCGGATTTCCGGGTGGTGCTGTTGGGGCCGGTGCCAATGATTCCGCTGGTCTCCCGGCCGCTGGAACCCGTGGACAAAGTGTGGGCGCAGGGGCTGCTGGCGCCCCACCTCTGTGAGGCGGCCCGCACGCTGCTGACCACAGCGAAAATGACCGATTTTCTGCTGCAGAAAGTCTTCACTCCGCCCCCCGCTGGGCGAGAACTTTTTTGCACCCGCACCAAATGGCTGGCCATGGAACGCGTGGCAAAAGTCAAAGCCGCCCTCCTCGCTGCGCTGGATGAACCTCCGCCGCTGGAGGCCCTCGCCCTGCTGGCCGGCGTGAATCCCCACCACCTGTCCCGCACCTTCACCCAGGTGGAGGGCATCACCCTGACGGCATGGCTGCGCCGTCAGCGCATTGAGCGCGCCGCCCATCTCATCGCCACCGGCCGCTGCAATGTCAGCGAAGCCGCCGTGGAGGTCGGCTATCAAAGTCTGAGCCACTTCTCCCGCGCCTTCCTCGAGGAAAAAGGCGTCGCTCCCTCGCGATGGAGCAGTCATGTGGAGAAGCAGGGTTAGGCAAAGATGTGCCGGGGACCGGCGGATAGGGTAAAACGGGGCTACTGCTCCTCCGTTGCTCCGGATTGGTGGTGGCTTGCGGTTTCCTCCCGGCGCCCGCAAACACGGGCCAAACTCCGGCACTGCAGGCACAGCATTGGACCGGCCCGTTCCGCTATGGTGGCATTCCGGTCATTCCCACACGCTTGGCTGCTTCTCCTCCTGGACAATCCAATATGAAACCAAAATTGAAATCATCCTCCCTTCTTCTCGCGGCCCTGCTGGCTGCCACCGCTTCCGCGTCCGCCGCCAATTTTGTCCTTTCTGCGGGGGCCGGCCTGATCACTCCCACCGGGCGGGGCGGAGCTAATAGCAGCTTCGCGGGATGGGATTCCTTTTCCGGCAATCCTCCCAATGCCCCGGACTTCACCTCCCCGATCAACGATTCCACTCCGGACCTGCCGGGCTCCGCCGTCTCCGGGGCCTGGATCGTGACGAATAACGGTCAGGATCACATCACCGGCAGCGGCAATTATTATTCCGGCACCGGACAAACCAACGAAACGATCACCGTCCCGGTGGCGGGAGCCCTCGCGGCCGGGTTCACCACCATTATCGCGCAGGGGATTTCCGCCTCCGGCTTCGGCGGCAGTTTTGGCACGGAACTCACTTTCAGTTCCATCGCGGGAGTGGCGCCGGTGGTGACCGTGGGAGCCAACAGCAGCAATACCAACGCGTTGTTTGTCGCCGTGTGGGAGATCCCTGACAGTGCCGCCACCAGCCACAGTTTTACCCTGACCAGTCCTGCGGTGGGTCAAAGTCACAACTCCTTCGACAAAATTACCGTAGACACCTTCTGGTCCGCCACCGGCTTTCAGGGGGATACCTTCCAGGCCGTGCCGGAACCGGGTGCCTGCGGTCTCGCCGCCATGGGCGTGCTGGGACTGCTCCGCCGCCGCCGTGCCTGATTTATTCACCAGTCACAACGCCTCACTATCGTGGCGGACCGGTCCCTGATCCACCCGATTCGAATCATCCGCATATGCTCATCAATAATCTTTCCTCCCGTCTCAGGCTTTCCAGTTCCCCCGCCGCGGCCAGCCGCGAGGCGGAACGGCGGCGGATCAAAGAGGCTACCCGTGGTCTGCGCACCCATGCCGAAAAAATCGCCTGGCATCTGGCCGAATTGGCGGCGCAGCGCGGGGAGGGCAGGGCCTTGCGCTGAGCTGCTTCGGAAATGTTTTCCAGAATGCGGTCCCGAAATTTCCCCTGTTCGCTTTGGAATAGCGGGGCAACTTCCGACATGATTCCAGAAGCTTCCGCCGCTCCACCCCGTCACATTGTGCTCTATGACGACGAGTGCCCGCTCTGCACGTTTCAGATGCGGGTGCTGACGTGGCTGGACTGGTTCGGGACGCTGAGCCTGATCCCATTATCCCATGAATCGGCAGCCCGGCTCGCGCCCCACCTGTCACGGCAGGATTTGCAGGAAGCGATTCATTGTATCGCCAAGGATGGGCGCATTCACCGGGGCGCGCGCTGCATCCGGTTTGTCGGGATGCGGCTGCCCTTGCTGGTGCCGGTGGCCCTCGTGTTGTGGATTCCGGGGGTGATCCAGGTGGCCGAAGTGGTGTATCAATGGATCAGCCGGAACCGCCTGCTGCTCAGCCGGCTTTTTGGCTGCAAGGGCGCCTGCGCGATTCTTCCGCCCCGGGTGCGGGCGCAGGATGATCTGCCTTCCTGAGAAAGACAGGGAAAGCGGCGCGTTCTTGGAAGCGGGAGATCCTTTCCCATCACACCGGTGCGTCAGATTTTATTCATCCTGTTTTGTTATGCCGGAGGTGTTGCGCCGGCACTCCGTGCGGCGCCGGTGGACTTCGTCCGCGACGTGAGGCCTGTTTTTGAGAAACACTGCACGGATTGCCACGGGGAGAAAAAGCAGAAGTCAGGACTGCGGCTGGATGTGAAAGCCGCGGCCTTCAAAGGAGGCGATGAACATGGGGCCCCGATGGTGCCGGGAAAACCAGAGGAGAGTCCGCTGCTCCGTTTCGTGACCAGTGCTGACCCCCATGAGCAGATGCCGCCCAAGGGACCACGGCTCGACGCCGCTGAGGTGGCGATCCTGACACACTGGATCGGGGAAGGCGCGCTCTGGCCGGACGGGGTGGACAAGGTGAAGCTGGCCGACCCGCGCGCCCACTGGGCGTTCCAGCCCCTTGCGGTGGCCGCGGGGGAATCTTCCATTGATTCCTTCATCACCGCCAGGCTGCACGAAAACGGCCTCACGATGTCGCCGGCCGCCGATCCGCTGACGTGGCTGCGCCGGGTGACGCTCGACCTCACCGGCCTGCCGCCCACGCCGGAGGAACTGGCCCGGTTTGTCCCGGATTCCCCCGAACAAGTGGTGGACCGCCTGCTCGCTTCCCCTCGTTATGGAGAACGCTGGGCGCAGCATTGGCTGGATGTGGTGCGTTATGCCGACACCCATGGCTTCGAAGTCAATACCGAGCGCCCCAATGCATGGCCCTACCGCGATTATGTGATCCGGTCGTTCAACCAGGACACGCCCTACGACCGGTTCATCCGCGAGCAGATTGTGGGCGATGCCCTGGGTGAAGACGCGGCGACAGGATTTTTGATCACGGCTTCCGTGCTCCTGCCAGGACAAATCGGGGCGGACGAGCCGTCCAAACGCCTCGCCCGTCAGGATTCGCTTGATGAAATGGTGGTGAATGTCAGCCAGACATTTCTCGGTCTCAGTGTCGGTTGTGCGAGGTGCCATGATCACAAATTCGATCCCATTACCGCCAAGGATTATTATGCCATGCAGGCCTTCCTCGCCGGGGTGGAATATGAAGACCGCGAGATGCGCACTCCAGAGGCTCTGGCCCTGAAGGCTGAGGCGGAAGGGAAGCGTCAACGCGTCGCTGAGATCGACCGTCAACTGGCTCTTTTTGTGCCGCTGGCCCATCCTTCGGAGGCGATTCATCCTGTCACAGATGCCAGGCTGAACACCGAATTCTTTCCGCCCCTGGAGGTCCGGTATGTGCGCTTCACCATCCACGATACCAACCGGCATCCGACCCTGGGCCTGATCGAACCATGCGTGGATGAATTCGAAATCTTCACCGACGGAACGCCGCCGCACAACGTGGCCCTGGCATCGCACGGCACCAGGGTTTCCGCCTCCGGCAGCCGCACTTCCGGCAGCCATCGGCTGGAACACCTCCACGATGGCCACTACGGCAACGCGCGCAGCTGGATGTCCGATACTGCCGGCCGCGGCTGGGTAATGTTCGAACTTCCCGCGCCGGCCCGAATTGCCAACATCGTGTGGGGCCGTGACCGTGAGGGGAAATTCGACGACCGCCTCGCCACGGCCTTTACCCTCGAAGCTGCGCGGGAGCCTGACCAATGGCAGACGCTGGTCCAGCGGTTGCCGCAGCGTCCCGCGGTGAATGCGCAGGTCAATACCGACCGCTTTTCCGCCGTGAAAACCAAACGGCTGCGCTTCACCATTCTCGCCACCAACAACCTCGAACCCTGCCTGGATGAACTGGAGGTCTTCACCTCCGACGGAAAAAATATCGCCCGGGAATCCAGCGTCACCACGTCCGGCAACACCACTGTGGCGGACCGGCATGAGCAGCGATTTGTCAACGACGGCAGCTATGGCAATGCCCGGAGCTGGATGTCCCACGAAGCGGGGAAAGGCTGGGTACTGCTGGAGTTTCCCCACGAAGCGGAAATCAGCCGCGTCGTGTGGGGCCGCGACCGTGAGGAGAAATTTCAGGACCGTTTGGCCACGGATTACCGCATCGAAATCGCCGGGAGAGACGGAACCTGGCAGTTGGTGGCCGATGCCACCGACCGCCAGCCTTTCGTGGCAGGCGCGAAAGTGGGTGCGTCCTTTACCCTGGCGGGGCTGTCCCCGGAGGAGGCCGCCGTAGCCTCGCGCCTGATGGATGAAAAACAAGTGCTGGAGCAGCAGATCAAGGCCATGCAGAACGGCCAACTGGCTTTCGCCGGAAAATTCCGTGAGCCTGACAAGATCCGCCTGCTCAGCCGCGGTGACCCCGAACAGCCCCGGGACGAAGTCGGACCTGCCGTGCCCGGCGCTCTGGGGGCGGTAATCCTGGCAAACGATGCGCCCGAACGATCACGCCGCCAAGCCCTGGCCGGATGGATCGCCAGCCCCCAAAATCCGCTGACCGCCCGCGTCATGGTGAACCGCATCTGGCAGGGACATTTCGGCACCGGCCTCGTGCAGACGGCCAGCGACTTTGGCCTGAATGGCATCAAACCGACCCATCCGGAACTGCTTGATTGGCTCGCGCAGGAATTCATCCGCAGCGGCTGGTCGGTGAAACACCTGCACCGGCTCATGGTGCTCAGTGCCACCTACCGTCAGGGCTCCGGGACCAATCCGGCCGCCTCCGCCCAGGATGCGGATGCCCGCCTGCTGTGGCGCTTTCCCCCGCGCCGGCTTGAGGCTGAATCCATCCGCGATGCCATCCTCTTTGTCAGCGGGCAGTTGGATTTGAAAATGTATGGCCGGGGATTCAACCTGTTCGACCAGCGCGGCGGTCTGAGCGGATTCAACCCCGTGGAATCCTTCACCGGCGACGGCCTGCGGCGCATGATCTACGCCCACAAAGTCCGCCGCGAATCAGAAGCCGTTTTTGGAGCCTTTGATTGCCCGGATGCCGGTCAGAGCACCGCCAGCCGCCGGGAATCCACGACCCCGATTCAAGCATTGAACCTCTTCAACAGCCGCTTCACCCTGGAGGCCGCCGCCGCGTTGGCCGCCCGCGTGATCCGGGAAACCGGTGATGAGCCTGCGGCGCAAATACAACGCGCCTATCAACTGGTCCTGAACCGCGGGCCTGCTGCCGATGAACTCAGGGCCGCCGGACCAGTGGTTATCGAACACGGACTGGCCACGCTGTGCCGCGCCCTCTTCAACTCGAACGAATTCCTCTTTCTGCCATGAACCATCCGGCCGAATATATTACTTCCGCCGGGCGCTCCCTGCTGGACCGCCGCCAGTTTCTGTCCGGCAGCGCCACCGCGCTCGGTTCCATCGCCCTGACAAATCTGCTCGGGCTTGATGGATTGCTCGCTGCCCCTCCGGCCGGGCCCCTGATTGATCCCGCCCGGCCGTATGCGCCGAGGCAGCCGCATTTCCCGGCGAAAGCGAAAAACGTGATTGTGATCTTTTGCGCCGGAGCTGTCAGCCAGCTGGAAACCTGGGACTACAAACCGGAGCTGATCAAATGGGATAACCAACCGTTGCCCGGTGGCCCGGCGGTGACCTTCCAAGGCCCGGCAGGCAATCTTGCCCGGCCTCAATACGGATTCCGGCAGCGGGGAAAAACCGGCAAATGGGTCAGCGATCTGATCCCGCATCTCGCGGAACTGACGGACGATATCGCCTTCATCCACTCCCTCACCAGCAAGAGCAACACCCATGGCCCGGCCGAGAACTTCCTCTCCACCGGGTTCAATCTCGATGGCTTTCCTAGCCTGGGCTCATGGGCCACCTATGCCCTGGGCAGCGAGAGTCAGGAACTGCCATCCTACGTCGCGATCCCTGATCCGCGCGGGGTGCCGCAGAATGGAATGAACAACTGGGGTCCGGGCTTTCTGCCGGCGGCTTTTCAGGGCACTACCATGAGTTCCAAATCCCCCGTGCGCCACCTCACAGCGCCGGGCATCTCCCCGCAGGCCGATCAGGCCGCGCGGTCACTGCTGCAGCAAATGAATGCCCGCCACCTGGACCAGCATCCGGGCGACGGCAAACTCGCGGCCCGCATCGCCAGCTATGAACTGGCCGCCCGGATGCAGCTCAGCGTTCCTGAAATCAGCGATATCAGCACCGAGCCTGTCCACATCCTGAAAAGTTATGGGGCGGACGACGCGGCCAATCCGAACAGGGCGGCTTTTGCGAAAAACTGCATTCTCGCCCGGCGTCTGGTGGAACGCGGCGTCCGCTTTGTGCAGCTGTTCAATGGTGCCTACGCCAGCGGTGGGCAGCTCAACTGGGACGGCCATAACGCCCTGAAGGAGCAGTATGACGTCCATGCTCAAATCCTCGACCAACCCGCCGCGGCCCTGATCCGCGACCTGAAGGCGCGGGGCCTGCTGGAGGATACCCTGGTGGTCTGGTGCACCGAATTCGGCCGCATGCCCTTTTTCCAAAAAGGCGCCAAGGGCCGCGATCATAACCCTGACGGTTTTACGTGCTGGATGACCGGAGCCGGGGTGAAGCCCGGGGTGAGCCACGGCGTCACCGACGAACTCGGACAGCGCGCCATCGAGAACATTCATCCGCTCTACGACTTCAATGCCACCATCCTGCATCTGCTTGGTCTTGACCACGAGCGGCTCACTTTCGAGCACAACGGCATCCAGCGCCGCCTGACGAACGTGGAGGGCCACGTCATCCGCGAGGTGCTGAGTTAGGTTCTCCGGCGGTGCCGGCCATTCGCGGGTAGTGTGAGCTTCCGTCCGTAACCAGCGGTGCTCAGCAATTTCCGCGGGGACGCCGCCGCCGGATCAGGGAGAGGCTTCCGGCTATGGTCAGCAGACCCAGGCTGGCCGGTTCCGGGATGCCGACGCTATTGTTGTCCAGCGTCACCGCGCCATCCCGGGCATAAAGTCCGCCCATCACAGATGCCCCGGTCGTGAGTGTGATGGAAGTCTGGGCCAGAATGCTGCCTTCCAGATGCGAGCTTGTTCCCATCGTGGCGGAACTGCCCACCTGCCAAAAAATATGGCTGGCTTGCGCCCCTCCGGTCAGGGTGATCGTGCTGCCGGAACCGGTCACGAGCGTTGAAACGGTCTGGAAGATCCAAACCGCCCCTGGATCCCCCTGGGCATCGAGAGTCAGGGTGCCATTGATCGCCAAGGAGCTCAGGCCCTTGTGGACGCCGGGGAAAAGGGTGAGCCCACCCAGATCCGACACTTCCGGATAGGTGAAATTGGCCGCTTGGAGGGCTGCGGTGGTGAATGCGTTGGAAAAATCAGCGTGTGCTGATTGCGTGAAGGCGTCGCCACCGTGGTTGGTGCCCGTCAAAGTCAGCTGGCCCACTCCCTCAATGGCAGTTCCTGACAGAGTTCCCGCATCACCGGAAATACTGCTGGCGCCGGCGACAGTGATGGCCGTATTGGCAATCATGCCGAAGCCGCTGGCCGCTCCAAGGTTTACCAGGGTGGCCGCATGACCTTGACTGGCAAGAATCAATCCGGCGGCGCAACAGAGGAGCCTCAGTCCAGTGGGGGAATGAGGAGCGGGGGGAGCGATGGTGTTCATGGTTGGGGGGAGGGGAATTATTTAATTAATAATATCCATAATTACCATGATCGTAAATTATATTTATGTCAACGTAATTCTATAATTAATGAATAAGGCTTCGATTCTTTTGACCGTGGAGGTAATGCTTGGAGGCGGTCTCGAGCTCCAAATTCCGGGAATTGATACGCCCGGCCCTTTGTTCCTGTCAGGGGCCGACCGGAACAGCATCGTGCCTCGACTTTTACGTCATCAGGCTATGGGAAAGGGGGGCGGGGACCTCGGCTGCTGCTGGGCCCGCCATCCCGACTTGCCGGAACCGTGTTCATCATCGCTGGTGTCTACGGGACTGCCATCCAACCGGTCTTTACTCAGGCTGGCTGGCCAAAGCGGCTTTCCGGTAGCCTTGGATTTTTTCATCGTATTCCGCGGCATTCCTCCGGAGGCTTTCGGCCAGATCATAAAGTTTTTTGACTCTGGCCGAAAGCGCGTCGCGATCTTTGCTGGAGGCATCGGAAGACGGGTCGCCTTCAAGCGTATATTGCAGGCTGGTCTCTTCGATCAGTTGCCGGACTTTTTTATACTGGGCGAGGGTGACGGCCAGATCTATCCGGGTCAGCCGCTCCTGAATCCCGGGTGCGGCGACCGCCTTGGCCGGGTCAGCAGCCGGGGCAGGGCAAATCAGCAGGGCGGAAACGAGGCAGAAGATGGTGCAGAGGGTTTTCATGGCAGGGGGGGAATTGTTGGGCGGGCTGGCTTAAAACGCCGCAGCTGCAGGCGTCCTTTCGTCGTGTGGAACGGCTGCGGCGTCCAGAAAATCCCAGCAGGGCCCGGAAATCAAAAATCGGAAAGTAAATGCGCCCACACGCCCCACACATCCGGCGGTCTTGATCGCCTGCTTCAAATCACCAGATGGCGGCAAGATCGTGGGAATCCAGCGCCACCTCCCGCCCTTCCGGCCAGACCAGCGACATGACCCACACCGCCACCCGTGCCCCCAAAACATCACTGGCGGCGCACTGTGCGATGGCATGGGCAAGGTGAAACCGGCCCGCGGCCTCGCGATGATGTGGCTCGTCACCGGGCGCGATGCGGCGGGCAACATCCTGCCCCAATTCCCATCGTTCCAACCCTTGACAGATTTTCAACTGCACGGCAAGGACCGCCGGCTGCATCCGGTCCGCCGGCAGGAGACTTTCCAGAACATCCCACGCGTCCCCAAATAGTCCGAGGGCGGCGAGGCCGTCCGCTTTCTCAATGAGTTGTGCCGCAGTCATATCGCGTCTTCTATATCAAGCTGCCCGCATCCTGTCCATGATTGCCCGGATGGCGGGTATTTGTTCGCGTATTTAAGCATAACCTGGAAACGATTGCGAGCCCCTTTCCGCTCTTTTAATAGGAGTTTCTGAGGGATTGCGGGGAAAACCGTCTCTCATCGTCTTCGGATGCTGCTGGGATCATTGCCGGGTGCGGGTTGACCGGAAAACCCCTGCCGGTTTCGATTGTTTCTCGCAATCATTGCGAACGCAGAATAGGATCTGCTGCCTAAAACCTGCTCCCGAACCCATGGCATGCCGCCCCATATGAAAACCCTCCTCACTGCCTTGATCCTCCTCGCCTCCCCGGTTTTGGCCAACGCACAAGAGCCTGATGCAGCGATCGGGCAGTTGATCCAAAAACGCGGGGACCTCCTCTCCCGGATTCATGAAATGACAGAGGAGCGTTACAAAGCCGGTTCCGCCCAAAAAGAGGACGTCATGACAGCCGCCCTCGCCCTTTTCACCTTCCGCAGGAACTACAGCAAGGAGGTGTCCGGCAAGATCCAGTGGCAGGAACGCATCGTCGCCTTGCACCGGGAGCGTTCGGTTTTGTTCGGGGAAAGGCAGCAGGCCGGTCTCGTCATAGCCACCGAGGCCCTGCGCGCTGCCGAGCAAGCGCTTGAGGCCGAGCAGCAACTCTTGGAGCTCAAGGCAGGGAACTGATTGGCGGGATACCTCTGAATAGAGGGCTTGCATCCTCTATCGTGGCGGCCCGTTTCTGGAAAGGACGTAACGGAATCGTGGAAACGTCCAGGAAGCATTGGTTTCCTGAAATCAATCAGGCTGAAAATCCACGTAACCCCTTGAGGATTAATATGGTGGGCGGAGAAGGATTCGAACCTTCGAAGTCGAAGACAGCAGATTTACAGTCTGCCCCATTTGGCCACTCTGGAATCCACCCATTTTACGGTCGCTGCCACAGTGGGCGCGTCGTGTGGCGAGATAAGGGGAGGCGGAGGGCTTTGCAAGCTGGAATTTATCCTCCTTTCCCACGCTTGCGGCCGCCGGTGACCTGAAGGATGCCAAGCGGCATGATACATTCCGTCGCCGTCTACTGTGGATCCAGCCCGGGGCATGATTTGAAATACCCGGCGATCGCCCGGGCGCTGGGGCAATTGCTGGCCGCCCGGGGCATCCGGCTGGTTTATGGCGGTGGTGGCGTGGGCATGATGGGGGCGGTGGCCAATGGCGTGCTGGATGGGGGCGGGGCGGTCACCGGCGTGATCCCAGTTTTTCTCAATACCCGGGAGCTGAAGCACGACGGGGTGACGGACATGCGGGTGGTGGACACCATGCATGAACGCAAACAGATCATGGTGACGGAGTCGGATGGATTCATTGCGCTTCCGGGAGGATTCGGCACCTTGGATGAGCTCTTCGAGGTCCTCACCTGGAGCCAGCTCGCGATTCATGACCGCCCCGTGGGGATTTTGAATGTGGACGGCTATTTCGATGGCATCCTGGTCACGCTGGATGTCATGGTGGAGCGGGGTTTTCTCCGACAGGAAGACCGCGACCGGGTGGTGGCTGCCGAAACGGGAGAAGCCCTGCTCGAAGCCATGGCAGCCTGGCAGGTGCCGGAAACCTTGAAGTTCACTCTGGCGCGATGAGGCCCTGACGCAGCGGACCGGAGGACGGACTTTACAGTTCCGCGACCCATTGTTCCTGTTTCACGATCCCGTCATCTCCGGCGGTCAGGATGATTTCGTGCAGTCGCAACGTTTGGTTATCCCTGGTGGCGAGATATTCCTGGACACTGGGCCGGGCCTTGAGCAGTTCCAAGGTATCGCGGCCGGCCTCGGCTTTGATTGCGAGCGGGAGATCGGTCAATTTACCCGGGAGCGAGCCTTGTTTTTTGAGGGCTTTCAGCCGCATCTCGTAGGTCTTTTTGAGTTCCGAAGCGTGGGTCTTCAAGGAGGAGTCGATCGCGATTTTTTGGCCCGCCCCATCGGTGATGAACACCAGAAATGGCGCTTCTGAAAAAGTGGAATACATGGAAAAGGACGACAGCGGATAAAACTCGGCTTTCTTCACCATGTCCTTGGTGTGGGCGAAGGTCAGTTTCAGGGGCGGGTAATCCACGAGGACAAAACTGAGCAGCCCCATCACCAGCAGGGTCTTGAAGGGAAAGCGCATCCATTTCATGGGTGTATCATCATCCGGGAGCGGGCGGCGTCAACCCAACGGGTCTGCCGCGCGGCGGCGCATTTCACACGATTGGGTGGGAAGGTGCAAGACCCCCGCCTTTCAGGGAGTATGGAGCAAGTCTTTCCGGCCTTTGCTGCTTCCATCACCGATTTCGTCCTTTGCCATGATTTTAAGATATCTGCCTGTTCTTTGCGTTTTTGCCGTCACGGCTCCACTGCATGCCGCCAACCAGACGGTCCGACTGGAACTCAAAAAGGGCGACCAGATCGCCATCGTGGGCAGTGGCCTGGCGGACCGCCAGCAACACCATGGTTACTTGGAAGCCATGATCCACCGGGCCTATCCGGATTTGGAACTGACGGTGCGCAACCTGGGCTTTGCCGCTGATGAAGTGAATCTGCACCCCCGCTCCGATGAGGTGCCGAAGACCGAATATTTCCTCAATATGAAGAAGGGCGACACGGTGGTTAAAATCGGGGACACCCAGGTCGTCTATAAGGCCGGGACCGACTTCAATGCCTCGGTCATTTTCGCTTATTGGGGATTCAATGAGTCCTTCAAAGGCGCCGCGGGGGCCAATGGGTTCCGTCAAAATCTGGATGCCTATCTCAAAAAAACCACCACCGGCAATGGGGCGCAGGCCCCGCCCCGGGTGGTGTTGTTTTCCCCCATCGCCCACGAAAACCTGCAGGACGCGAACTTCCCGGATGGGGCGAAGACCAATCTGAATTTGGAGGTCTACACCAAAATCATGGCCGAGGTGGCCGACCTGAACAAAGTGCCTTTCGTGGACTTGTATCATGCGTCCCTCGATCTTTATGCGAAATCCCCGCAGCGGCTGACCCTCAATGGGATTCACCTCACCGAAACCGGGGACCGTGCCCTGGCTCCCGTGCAGTTTGAGGCGCTCTTCGGCAAGGCTGCCCCGGATACGAAGGAAGCGGCTTTGGAAAAGATCCGGGCCGCCGTGGTGGAGAAAAACTCCCAATGGCACCACCGCTACCGCACCGTGGACCAGTACAACATTTTTGGCGGACGCTCCCGCATCAAATACGAAGGCACCGACAATGCCACCATCCTGGGACAGGAGTTGGCGCAGCGGGATGTCCTCACGGCCAACCGCGACCGCGCGGTGTGGGCGGCGGCTCAGGGCAGGGACTACCAGATCAAGGACGACAATCTGCCGCCAGTGGATCTCACCCCGCCGAACCGGAAGGATGCCGTGCCCTACCTGAGTGGTGAGGAAGCGATGCAGCACATTACCGTGGCGGAAGGCTGCAAGCTGGAATTCATCGCCTCCGAAGCCACCTTCCCGGAACTCATCAATCCGGTGCAGATGAACTTTGACACCAAGGGCCGGCTCTGGATTTCCGTCTGGCCGAGCTATCCGGAAACTTCCCCGACCACCACCAACTTCGACAAGCTGATCTATTTCGATCTCGATCCCAAAACGGGCCAGCCGTTGAAGTGCACCACCTTTGCCGATGGTTTGAATTGCCCGACTGGTTTTCAATTCTACAAGGATGGCGTCATCGTGATGCAGTCGCCCGATCTCTGGTTCCTGCGGGATACCGATGGGGATGGCAAGGCCGACTCCAGGGAGCGCCTGCTGCACGGCCTGGATGCGGCGGATTCCCACCACGAGACGAACTCGATCTGTTATGAACCCGGCGGGGCCATCTACCTGAGTGATGGCGTCTTCCACCGCACCAATGTGGAAACCTACCTCGGGCCGGTGCGGAACACGGACGGTGCCATCTATCGTTATGAACCCAGCACCAGCAAGTTCCGGCGTCACGTGCCCTATGGCTTTGCCAACCCCCACGGCCGGGTCTTTGACTATTGGGGGAATGACCTGATCACCGATGCCACCGGCAACGCCAACTACTTTGGGCCTGGTTTCAGCGGCCATCTGGATCAGGGTTCCCATCCGGGCTACCAACAATTCTGGGACCGCCCCTCCCGCCCCTGTGCCGGCACCGCGATCCTTACCAGCCGGCATTTTCCGGAGTCCTGGCAGGGACAGTTTCTCAATGCCAACGTGATCAGCTTCCAGGGTATCTTCCGGGCTGAACTCTCCGACGAAGGCGCCGGGATCAAAGGCAAGACCGTGGATCATCTGGTCTCCACCGACGTGGCCAAAAATCCCAACTTCCGCCCCTCCGGGATCACGGTGGCTCCGGACGGCTCGCTCTACTTCATGGACTGGTCCCAAATGCTGATCGGCCACCTGCAGCACCATCTGCGCGATCCCAACCGCGACCACCAGCATGGCCGCCTCTACCGCATCACCTATCCTTCCCGTCCCTTGCTGGAACCGAAAAAGGTGGATGGCGAGCCGATCGTCAAACTGCTGGAGCTGCTCAAGGAACCTGAGAATGACGTCCGTCTGCGGGCGAAAATCGAGTTGAGCAAACATGACAGCGCCCAGGTGATCGCCGCCACCCAGGAGTGGGCCAAACAATTCGACCCCAACAAAGCCGGGGACGCGCACCATCTGCTGGAAGCCCTCTGGGTCCACCAATGGCACAATGCCGTGAATATCCCGCTGCTGGAAACCCTGCTGAAAAGCCCGGAACCCCGCGCCCGGGCCCAGGCCGTCCGCGTCATCGGTTATCAGATGGACCGGATTCCTGAAGCATTGGATTACCTGATGGCCGCCGCCAATGACAGCGCGCCCCGGGTCCGGCTCGAAGCGGTCCGCGTCGCCAGTTTTTTCAGTGGTGAGGAGGCCGCCAAAGCCGTCACCGTCGCGCAGACCACCTTGAAGTATGAGTCCGACAGCTATCTGAAATACACTTACACGCAGACCATGCGCCAACTGGATTCCATCCGCACGGAGAAATCCCTGCCGGAAGACCCGGTGCTCCTCACCCTCGTGCTGGCCCAGACTGCCGACAAGGATCTCGACAAACTCCCCGCCGTGGCAGCGGTGTTGCAGACCAAGCTGGAGCGCAGCAGTTTCGATGCGGTGGCCCGGGAAAAGGCCGTCAGTGATCTCATGGCCCTGACCAAAACTTCCCGCATGGCCATCCTGTTGGGGAACCTGCAACGCCTCGACGCCAAAGGGGAGGGGATGGCCGCCGCTGCTGCCGCGCTGGGCCGGCTGCTCCCCGCCACCGCACCTGCTGAATTGGCAGCCGCCCGTGCCGATCTGATGAAGGCCGCCGGCTCCGCCAAATTGCCCGCCATCCGCGAGGCTGCCTGGAGTGCGCTGGTGGTGGCCGATGGCAAACCCGACGCGTTGTGGACGGCTTCGGAGGGCAAACCCGCCGACCGGGAAGCCCTCATCGCCAGCCTGGGAGCAGTGGCCGACCCGGCGCTGCGCAGCCCCTTCCAGCCGGCGCTCCTGGCCCTGATCAACAACGCGCAAACCACCAGCCCCCTCCGGAAAGCCGCTCTCATGGCCTTGCCCCTGATGGGAGTGGACCATGCCGCGGCCAACTTCACGCTGCTGGCGAAATTCCTCACCGAAGGCCAGGAGCCGCACGCCATCGCCAATGCGATCATGCAGCTCCCCCGCGATGCCTGGGACAAAACGCAGGCTGCGGGTATTGCCCAAAAGGTGTTGGCGATCAACCGGCAGGTCGATGCGAAAAAGCGCAGTGAGCAATCCTTTGTCGAGCTGAACCAACTGGGCCTGGAGATGGCCGCGCTCGCCGGGAATATGCCTCTGGCCAAGGAACTGCGCTCCCTCGGTGTAAGTATCTTTGTGCTGAAGACCGTCCGCGAGCAGCTCAAATACGACACCAACCGTCTGGTGGTCACGGCCGGCAAACCATTCGAGGTCCTCTTCGAGAATAACGATGTGATGCCTCACAACCTCGTGTTTGTCGACCCCGGCCAGCACATGGCGATCGGCAACGCGGCCCTCACCATGCCCCCCGACCGCAAGGACCGGAATGGCCGCGCCTACCTGCCCAAGGGTTTCCCCACCCTAGCAGCGACGTCCCTCCTCGAACCCGGTCAGAAGGAACGTCTCCAACTCACCGCCCCCAAGGCCGAGGGCGAATACGAATTCGTCTGCACCTTCCCCGGACACGCCGCTGTGATGTGGGGCCGCCTGATCGTCACCAACGATGTTGACGCGTGGCTCGCCGCCCATCCTCAATAAGCACCGCCTCCGGGCAGCCTTGGAATACCAACCCCAGCCAGGAATCCTGGCTGGGACTTTGACAATAGCCGCCGCCGCCGGGGTGGACGAGGCTCCTGCCCGAGTAGCAGAGCAGGGACAGCCAACCCATGGCCGGGCAGAAACCGGGATTGAAGCGCCCCGCCTTTGGCTCCGGGGAAGGTCATCTCCTTATCAAGAGAAGAGGTCCTCCTGCTAAGGAGAAGGGTCTCTCCTTGTCAAGAGAAGGGGTCCTCCTGATAAGGAGGAGGGTGTCTCCGTATCAAGAGAAGAGGTCTTCCTGGTAAGGAGAAGGGTGTCTTCTTATCAAGAGAAGGGGTCCTCCTGCTAAGGAGAAGGGTCTCTCCTTGTCAAGAGAAGGGGTCCTCCCGATAAGGAGAAGAGCGTCTCCTTATAAGGAGACGGCTTCCGGGCGTAACTCCTGGATTCGGCTCATTTTGGTGTAAGGCATTCACTGTCAGAGGATTAATGGAGGGTTTTTCTGCTTCCTGCCACCTTTCCTGCCGAATTCACCCGACCCGCCGAGTCGCTGGACCTCTGCCCACGGACCGGCAAAGGGTAAAACTATTGCTGTCATACTAATACTGCTGGAACAGCGCAGGGGGTTGAGCTTGGCGGCACCGTTTTGTCGAGTTGATGGCGTGCTCCAGTATTTTGAGGGTATGTGCCTACGGCCCGCGATTCCCTTCGACAATTGCGTGCTCAGCGTTAGCCTCCATCCACCATGCCGGGCGTATCAACTCTAGCTGTAGTTCTGGGAGGCCATTTCATTGCGGAAACCGCCAAGCTGCTCATCTCCCCCGATCCCGTTACCGGCTCCGCGCTCTTTGGGGCCTCCGTTGGCAAACTCTGCGAGCATTTTCCTGACTGGCTAAAGAGCGTCCTCGGCCGGCCCCCCGGCGAGCCGACTCACTGGTTCGCCGTCGCCTTCCACGCTGCCTTCCTCAAAACCATGGATGATGCCGCCAAAGGCCCCCCTCTCAAAGGCTTTGAAAAAGACCACCCCGGTGAATGGAATACCCTCCACCGTCCCCAGATTCTCGCGATGGAGACTTGGTTTCGGGATCTCAGGTCCTTCACCGCACGCCCCGCCGTCGGCACCGATCCCATCGTCAAAGTCGAAGACGCCTTCCTCAAAGACCTCCTCGAGCAATCCGGTCCCGCCTCCGACGCGCGCGATACCCTGGCCACCGCCCTCCGCGCCAGCCTCACAGAAAGGCTCATCACCAAGGCCGCTCACCTTGACTCCCAAGCCGAGTCCGCCTGCCGGGTTTTTATCGACTGGGTATGCCAGCACCTCAACGCGCAGTTCCAGATTCACTTCCTCGACCAAATGCACGCCGCGCCTGACGGCAAGCCCTCCCAAGCTTGGGTCTCCTACCAATACCTCACCGCCCAAACCCTCCAGCAGCACGGCCGCCTCGCCCTCGGGAAACTCGACGAAATTCTCATCCTCCTACAGAATCCCACTCCGGAAACCGCCACTGCCCTCGAGACCGAGCGACGCACCCTCCTCGTACACTGGAAAACCGAACTCACGCTCGGTATCCGCTGCATTGAGGATCAACTCCAAACCCTCGCCGTCGAAAATCGTCACTTCCACGCCACCACCCACACCAAGCTCGACGATCAATTCGCCCAGCTCGCGCGTTTGGAGCAGGTCATGGCCGATCTTGCACGCCAACAGGCCGGGCAGGGAAAATCTCTAGCCGACCTCTCCCGTCAGGAACTCGAACAGGAACTCGCCACCCGTCTGAAAATCCCTGTCACCGAACTGGAAACCCTCCTGACCCACGCCCTTGCTTCGCGCAACCTCACCACCCAAGCCATCGCCCTCCTCGCCGAAACCCGGTTCGTGGAAGCTGAATCCAAATCCCTCGAAGCCGCCCGCCAAAAAGCTGCACAACTTGACGACCTAACTGAGTCCATCGCTCTCGATTACTATCGTGCCGGTCTGGCCTGCTACTACCGGGGCGACTACCGCGCCGTCCCCTCGCACTTTCGAGAGGCTTTCACCCTCGCCACCCGGCTAGGCTTTCCGCAGATTTGGGCCATGTTGCAAAATGATCTGGGGGTGGCCTGTTTTGCACTCGGCCTACGAGTCGAGCCGCAGGAGGGGAATCGCCTGCTGCGGGAAGCAGTGCAGGCCTTCCAAGCCGCCTTGGAGATGCGCACCCGGGGGGAGTTGCCGCAGGACTGGGCAATGACGCAGAGTAATATGGGCAACGCTCTGAGGGAACAAGGCTTGCGGAGTGAGGGGGCGGAGAGGGTCCGTCTGCTCCGGGAGGCGGTGCAGGCCTACCGGGACGCCCTGCAAGTTTACACTCGCGAGGCGATGCCGCAGGACTGGGCGATGACGCAGAACAATCTAGCTGCTGCTCTGAGTAAACAAGTCGGGCAGAGAGAGGACGAGGAAGAGCAGCGCCTAATGGCGGAAGTGGTGCAGGCCTACCGTGCCGCTCTGGAGGTGCATACCCGCGAGGCGATGCCACATCAGTGGGCGATGACTCAGAATAATCTTGGTACTGCCTTGAGGGATTATGGTTCGAGGAGCCAGGGAGTGACGAGGGTTCGTCTGCTCTGGGAGGCGGTGCAGGCCTACCGCTCCGCCCTGCAAATTTACACCCGCGAGGCGATGCCGCAGGACTGGGCGATGACGCAGAATAATCTGGGCACCGCCTTGGGAGCCCAAGGGGAACGGAGTGAGGGAGAGCGGGGGCAGCGCCTGCTGGGGGGAGCAGTGAAGGCTTTCCGCGCTGCCCTGAAAGTTTACACTCGCGATGCTCTCCCGCAGGACTGGGCGATGACACAGAATAATCTGGGCTGCGCATTGAGTCTCCAAGCCAACCGGGAAAGCGGTCCGACGCAACGGGAGCTGTGGAAGGCCGCGGAGCAGGCGTATCGTGCGGCGCTGGAGATTTGGACGAAGGACGAGTTGCCCTACTATCATCAGATGGCTAGCAGGAATCTCAAACAGATGCAGGGTGGATTAAAACAAGGAACATAATCACGCCATCGGAAACTGCCATCCTTGTCTCATGAAATTTCCCGATAGCCCGAACTTCCTTGTCGATGTCGGGGCCTCTACGGCTGTTTCCGATGGGTATTTATCTACCGATATTTTGGAGAATCAATTTTTCTCCAGCGGAAACGGCAGTTCTGACAACTCCACGCCCTCGTTGCGGTCGGTGAAGAATTTGAGGGACCAGGTTTCGGCGAAGAGGATGACGGGGCGGTCGTCGCCGTCGTGGGCGATGGCGGTGCCGGTGGGCATGTTGAGGTCGTCGTGCCATTTGACGCCGTCGGTGCGGCGGACCCAGCGGACGTGGCTGTAAGGGCTGGGATCGAGGCGGGACTCGGCGTTGTATTCGCTTTGGAGGCGGTATTGGACGACTTCGAACTGGAGGGGGCCGACCGCCCCGAGGAGAGGGACGCGCTGGGTGCTGCCGGGGGTGAGGAACTGCTGGATGACACCTTCCTGGAGGAGCTGGGTGAGGCCTTCGCGGAAGCGTTTGAATTGGGAGGAGTTGGGGCTTTGCAGGTAGGCGAAGACTTCGGGCGGGAAGCGCGGGATTTCGTCGAAGACGATGCTGGCTTTGGCGGAGAGGGTATCGCCGATGCCAAAGTCGTGGTTGCCGACGATGCCGATGACGTCGCCCGCGTAGGCTTCGTCGAGGGTCTCGCGCTCCTGGGCGAAGACGCGCTGGGAGTTGGAGAGGCGGACGTTTTTGCGGGTGCGAGAGTTGATGACCTGCATGTCGCGCTCGAATTTTCCTGACACGATGCGAACGAAATAAATGCGGTCGCGATGGCGCGGGTCCATGTTGGCCTGGATCTTGAAGATGAAGCCAGTGAAACCTTTGTCCTCGGGTTTCACTTCGATGCTGCCGATGGCTTCGCGCGGGCCGGGGGGCGGGGCGAGTTCGAGGAAGGCATCGAGCATGAGCTGGACCCCGAAGTTGTTGGCGGCACTGCCGAAGAAGACAGGGGTGAGGCTGCCGGCGAGGATGGCGTGATGGTCGAATTCGTGGCCGGCGCCTTCGAGCATCTCCAGTTCCATCCTGGCCTGATCGAGGGCGGCAGGTTCGACCTTGGCGATGACGGCAGGGTCGTCGAGGCCGCTGACGAGTTCCGGGGCGCGGTAGGCACCGTGGGCGGTGCGCTCGAAGGTGTGGAGTTCGTTTTTCCGGCGGTCGTAGACCCCGCGGAAGAAGCTGCCCTGACCGAGCGGCCAGTTGATGGCGCAGGCGCCGATGCCGAGCACGTTTTCCAGTTCATCCAACAACTCCATGGGCTCGCGGGCGGGGCGGTCCATCTTATTCATGAAGGTGAAGATGGGCACGCCGCGCCGGCGGCAGACTTCGAAGAGCTTGCGGGTCTGGGCTTCGATCCCCTTGCCGG
Source organism: uncultured Verrucomicrobiota bacterium (assembly GCA_942492905.1). Classification (GTDB taxonomy): domain Bacteria; phylum Verrucomicrobiota; class Verrucomicrobiia; order Verrucomicrobiales; family V1-33; genus CAIZWU01. The sequence goes on along the minus strand of OW818657.1, from coordinate 4,110,295 downwards.
CATCGATGACCATGATGGCGGCATCGACGGCGGTGAGGACGCGGTAGGTGTCTTCCGAGAAGTCCTTGTGACCGGGAGTGTCGAGGAGATTCACCACGCAGCCGCCGTATTCGAATTGCAGGACGGTGGAGCTGACGGAAATGCCGCGCTGACGTTCGAGTTCCATCCAGTCGGAGGTGGTGGCGCGCTGGTTCTTGCGGGCGGTGACGCTGCCGGCGAGCTGCACGGCACCGCCGTAGAGGAGGAGTTTTTCCGTGAGCGTGGTCTTCCCGGCATCCGGGTGGGAGATGATGGCAAAGGTGCGGCGGCGGGCGATTTCTTCAGCGGGAGTCATGGGCGGGCTTTCTCAAAGCAGGGAAGGCGCGGCGGGGCAACGGGAGATGTCTGCGGTGGGCGGCCTTACAGCTGGGCGAGGGCTTCGAAAAGCTCATCCAGCCGGGGCTCGACCGCTCCGCTGAAGGAGCCGTCGTAGTTGTTGATGAGGATGCTGAAACAATAGCGCGGGCCGGCGGCGGAGGTCACTACGCCGGTGTATCCCTTGACGCGTTCGATGGTGCCGCTTTTGGCGTGGATGGTGGCCGGGCCGGAAGCGTTCAGTTCGTGGAGGGTGCTGCCGCTCGCTCCCAATCCGGGCAGGGAATCCAAAAAGACGGCCCCGTGCGGACCGGTCAGCACGGCAGCGTTGGCGCGGGCCATCAGTTCGGGAGTGATCATGTTGGTGCGGGACAGGCCGCAGCCGTCGGTTTGTTCATACCCGCCAAGGGGGAGGTTTTTGGCCGCGAGGTGGTCGCGGATGACCTGCAGCCCGGCCGCCGCCCCGCCTTTGCCAAAGGTGCGCAGGAGGCATTCGCAGTCGAGATTGAGGCTGCGATGATTGATCGCCGGGAGCATTTCGCGCAGGGGGCGGGAACGGTGGGTGGCGATCAGGATTTTTCCTTCCACGGGGATCGCGGGAGGCTCACGGCCGGCCAATGCCCGGCGGGTGGTGGTGGGCTGGCCGTGCACGGGAAGTTCGCGGGCATTCAGCCAGTCGGTGAATTCGCGAACGCAGAAATACGCAGGGTCGGGCAGGGCTCCCCGGATGAAGGCCTTGTCCACATCGGCTGCGAGGGTGCCCTGCAAGGGTAGCGGCGGGTGCCGGGCCCGCCCGAGAGGTAGGCGTTATCGCCGGTGCCGGGCTGGCCGATGCTCAGGTGGTCGATGATTTCCAGATCCGCCGGCCACGGGGCCGCATCGTAAAACCCTGCCGCGTCGCCGGGATTGCCGGACAGGTGGAAGTAGAGGCGGAAGGCGTTGTCGTGGAAGCAGAGCGGTGTGAGGGGCGGGGCGTAATAGTTGCCCATGTCCTGCCAGGTCCAGCCGGCCGGAATTTCCCGGGATTCCCAAGCCGACTCGTCGGCGACGAGGCGGCCCGTGATTTCGGTCACTCCCGTGGCCTGGAGTGCGGCGGTCCACTCATTGAAAAGACTGTCCCAACCATACCGGGCGAGGGAGGGGTCGCCGGAGCCTTCGATGATGAGGTCGCCGGTGGCGGGGATATACTGCAGCTTGGTTTCAAATTGGAAATCCGGGCCGAGGATTTCGAGAGCAGTGCCGGTGGTCAGCGTCTTGAGGGTCGAGGCCGGGATGAAACTTTGTCCCGCATTCTGTTTGAGGAGCGGGGCATCGGCCTGGTCCAGGGGAGCCAAATAAAACCCCACCGTGCCGGAGCGCACGATGGGGTCTTTGGTCAGGGTCCGGATGATTTGCGTGATGTTTTCCAGCGCGGCGGGATTCGCGGCCGGGGCCTTGGCCGGGGCCGCCTGGGGCACGGCCAAAAAGCAGGCGATCAACCAAGCGGCGTGCCAAGCCAGGCCAAGGGGCTGGAGGCGGTCATGGCGGAGGCCGGAGCTTGCCATGAGGGGACGACTGCTGAAGGGCGCTTTGATGATCGTCCTGCCGGAGCAGTTACCGGGCCGCGGGGGCGCCTGCCAAAGGCTTGATCTTGATATTGCGGAAGGCAACGGAGCCATGGTCCCCCTGGAGGGCGATGGACCCGGAACCGGATTTGGCGAACTCCGGCATGGAGCCGAATTTGCTGTCGGCGATGCGCTTTTTGAAGTCCTCGCTGCCGAAGACGTATTCAAAATAGCGCACGCCATTGATTTCATGGAAGCACTTGTCAGGGGCAATCACCAGCCGCACGTGATTCCATTCGCCGGCCGGCTTGGTGGCATCGAGGATCTTGCCGGTGGCGGGATCGACCGGGGGTTGATAGAGGCCGTAGAGCCAGCCGCAACGGATTTTGTCGGCGGCTTTTTCATTGTCCTCGAGTTGGAATTCCGGACCGGTGGCCCAGACGGCATCGCCCTTGTCGGTGACGTGATAGATGATGCCGCTGTTGCCAGCGGGGGAGATGTTATAATCGAGCTGCAGTTCGAACCAGCCGAAGGTGGCCGCGTTGACGAGGTCGCCGGCGTCCTTGGGATTGACGCAGACCAGTTGGCCGTCCTTCACCTGCCAGCCGGGACGGATGGTGGTTTTTTTGAAATTGGACCAGCCCTTGAGGTCGGAGCCGTTGAAGAGCAGCTGCCAGCCGGCGGCTTTTTCGGTTTCCGTCAGGGTGTTGGGCTTGGCGGCAGGGGCGTCTTCAGCGGAGGCTCCGGGAACCAGGACTGACAGGGTGAGGATGAGGGCGGTGAGGGTGGATTTCATAAAGAAGGGCCAAGTAGGGGCGGGATTCGGCGGGGCGGCAAGTCATTTTCCAATCCGCCAGACGTGCCCATCACTGCGGACATAAATGGAATTTCCGGAGAGGGAAGGGGTGCTGAGAATGGTGGTGCCGAGATCCAGTTTTCCGGTGACTGCTCCTTCGGCCGCGGTAGTGTCGACGGCTTGCAGCAGGCCGCGTTCGCTGACGGCATAGAGGGTGGTCCCTGACATCACCGGGCTCCCGGAAAACGGCCCTTCCATGCGGAGTTTCCATGGCCGGTCGCCGGAGGCAAGTTCGGCGCAGGACAGCACGCCCGCGCCATTCAAGGCAAACACACGCGGACCCTGGAGCACGGGGCTGGCGGTATCGGAATTGATCTGGGCGGATTCCCAGGCCAGCTCGGGAGGGGTGGTGCCGCCGGCCAGCGTATACACGGCCAGGCCCTTGCCGGGGCGCGGCACCGCAAAGTGTTTTTCGCCAATGCCGGCACTGGGAATGGTGGTGCCGGGTTTGGGCAGGGTCCACTGCTCCTTGCCCGTCCGCGGGTCCAGGGCCAGCACACCTTCGTGCGCGGTCACCAGCACGAGGGGCCGGCCGCTGGCGGGATCCTGCCAAGCGGTGGGCGACGTCCAGTTGGCGTTTTTCGGCCGGGCCAGTTTCCACAAATTAGTGCCGGTCGCGGGATCAATTCCTACGGTGAAGGAATCCCCGTCGTTTTCCACCATGGTGACCAGCACCCCGCCCACCACGATGGGCGACGAAGCCAGGCCGAGGCTGTTGCTGGCATTGGGATAATCCAGGGTGAATCCCCGCACCCACAACAAATTTCCCTCAAGATCGAGTCCGAAACAATCGTTCGAGGAAAACAACGCGAAGAGGCGGGTCCCGTCACTGGCCGGGGTGGGCGCAGCCACGTTGGTCTTCTCGTGGCACATGGTGCGGCCGGTCGCCTGGAAGCGGCGTTCCCATATCGTTTTGCCGGTGGCGTTATCCAGGCAGATCACGTGCAGGGTTTCCTGAGACGGGCCACTGGCGGCGGTGAGAAAGACCTTCCCGCCCACAATGACCGGGGAGGACAAGCCGCGTCCGGGGAGGGCAGTTTTCCACACGATATCGGTCGGCTGGAACGTGACCGGCGGCTGGCCCGTGCCGCGGGCCGAGGCATCGGGACCTCTGAATTGCAGCCAGTCGGCCCGGACGGAACCAGCGAAGAGCGTAAGGGCCGCCGCAGCAAAAAAGGGGACTGGATTCATGCAGGTGCAAACGCGGCCCGGCCCCCGGGGCTTTCAGTTTTGCCCCAAGGGATCGCACGGGGAATCGCGATCGCCGGAACGGGGCGGCGGGAAACCGGACTTGTCAGCTTCAGTTCTGTGGTTTATTATGGAGAATGCGGAAAATATTTGAAATTCGACCCTTTTCCCTTGGACCGTCCAAACCTCCCGGCAGGGCAGAGTCGATCCGTCCGCCGTCTGCTTTAGCCTGATGCCCATGCCATGACAGCGAACCGCCAGATCTTGAGCGCCCGGGTGGCTGAATGGGACCGGCAGAAGGGTTATGGGTTTCTCGACTCCGGCCGGGAACGGATCTTTCTGCACCGCCGCGATTTTGTGAAATGGCATCGCCCTCCGGCGGTGGGCGAGAATATCCAATACTCCCTGGGCCGCGATGCCAACGGCCGGCGCTGTGCCGTAAAAGCGGTGCAGACTGCCGGGGCGTATCCCACCGGGCGGGGAACCTGGCCCGGAACCCTGTTTTTCCTCACTCTTTTGCTGATCGTACCGGGCGTGGCCGGATGGGCTTACGATTTCAATACTCCTGCGTGGGGAGCCTACTTCATCGGGGTAAACGCACTGGCATGGCGGAGTTATGCGACCGACAAGCACCGCGCCAGGGAGGGGTTGTGGCGTATCCCGGAGTCGACCCTGCACCTGCTTGAAGTGATGGGCGGCTGGCCCGCAGCCTTCCTCGCCCAGCGCCGCCTGCGCCACAAGTGCACCAAGCCGTCCTATCAGTTTGCCTTCTGGTTCATCGTGCTGCTTTACCAACTCACTGCATGGGATGCGCTGCACCGCTGGAAATACAGCCGGATGCTGTGGCCGGAGCTGGAGGCCGGCTGGTCAGAGGAGAGTCACATTTCCCGCAAAATGCCGCCCAGGGCCCTATTGGGGGACTAACGCCCACTGGTTTCCCAAGCCTCCGGCACGCGGGCGGGCAGGGGAGGATCGAGGTGGGGTTCCAGCTGGGATTCGAAGCGGCGCGGCATGATTGCCAAAAGTCACCTCCTCGTCATTCGCCAGCGACCGTTTCCACGGAGTTAGTTACGGTTTTTCAAAGAGGGGGCAATCCCCGCGACGGGATCAACTCGAGGTCGAAGCTCTGCCTCACTTGGAAAATCACCGTTTGGTGGGGGAGCATGGCCTTGTGGAAGTTTTTACTTGGGCGATTTTTCACTTAACCTTCATGTCTCTTTAGTTTAGTCTGGTCTGGTCCTATAATTACCATATCGCGTCCTATCCGCGGGAACCCGCCCCCACCATGACTTATTCCTCTGTTCGAAGAGCCCGGCTTTTGCTGGGATCAATTGCTGCTGTCGTTTTGAGCAGTTCCCTTTTGGCGGCACCGGTGATCAATGAACTGATGTATCACCCCGTTTCCTCGCTGGGGAATCCTGAGGATGTCATGGCGGAATGGCTGGAAATCCACAATCCGGATGTTCAGGCGGTCGATGTGTCAGGCTACCGGCTGACCAAGGGGGTGGCCTTCACCATCCCGGCGGCGACGGTGATCCCTGCGGGCGGGTATTTGGTGATAGCGGCGGATTTGGGGAAATTCCAAGCGGCCTATCCGGGCTTTTCGGGCGCGGTACTCGGCCCTTGGGTGGGGTCTTTGGCCAGCGGCGGAGAGCAGGTGCAATTGGATGACGCCTTGGGCAATCAAGTCAGTGATGTAATCTATTCCGATGAGGGGGAGTGGGCGCGGCGGGTGCGCGGGCCCCTGAGTTTTTCCCACCGGGGCTGGAGCTGGGAAACGCTGGCCGATGGCGCCGGCCGGACCATTGAGCTGCGCAATCCGCTATTGGGGCCGGGCAGCGGTCAAAACTGGGCGGACAGCGCCAACGCCGGGGGCACACCTGGCGCGGCGAACAGCTCTGCCAGCACCGACATTGCCCCGCTCATCAAGGCCGCCCAGCACCGGCCGGAAATTCCCTCGAGCACGGCTGTGACCCGGTTCTCCGCCACGATTGAAGATGAACTGCCCGGAGCGACGGCCTCCCTGCACTGGCGGCTGGATGGCGCGGCGGCCTTTTCCGCTATCCCCATGGCGGATGCCGACGCCGACGGGGACCTCGATGCGCAGATCCCGCCCCAGGCCAATCTGGCTGTGATCGAGTGGTATATCTCCGCCACGGACGGAACCCACACCCGCACCTGGCCGGCTCCGGCGCGCACCAGCAACCCGGGAGTGCTGCCGGAAACATTTGGGCAGGTAACAAATGCCTTGCTCCAGGTGGACAATTCCTACGACGCCGTGCGGGATTTTACAGCCCCAGGGAACCAACCGGTCCTGCGGGTAGTCATGACCAATGCGGAACGCATCGAACTCAATACCCTGCAGACAACCAGCGGTCAGGAACAGAGCGAGGCCGCCTTCAACGCGACCTTTGTGGGACACGAGGGAACCGGCACCAAAATCGTCTATAACAGCAGCGTGCGGAACCGCGGATTCTCGTCCGCGCTGGGACCACCCAACAATTTCAACATCCGGTTCCGCAGCGACGACATGTGGAATGGGCGCAGCGGCGCGCAATTGAACTGGCAGTTCGGCTACGGTCAGGTGCTGGGCAATGTGCTTTTTGCCAGAGCAGGAATCGCGCCCCAGGACGCCATCGTGGCGCAGCTCCGCATCAACGGAGTGAACCTCGCCGAATCCGGCGGAAACATGTACGGCCGCTACGCCATGATGGAAGGCCGCGGGCCGGACTGGGCAAAAAAACACTATCCGCTGGATCCGGATGGCGATTTCTACCGTCTTGATGACCATGCTCCCAACAACGACACCGGGGTAGTGGGAAGCGACCGGGGATCTGGCGAACTGCAATATGAAGGCACCAGCCCGGCGGCGTGGAGCGATACCTTCATCAAGGAGACCAACAAGGACGCCAATGACTACACCGACCTCGCCAATCTGACACGGGTGCTCAGTGCTCCGGCAACCGGCGGCACCGCGCTGCAACCGGCCATCAGCGATGCGGCGTATCCCGCAGCGGTAAGTGCCGTCCTTGATGTGGACCAGTTCTACAGATACATCGCCACGGATGCGCTGGTGGGAAATCAGGAGGGCGGCCTGCAAAGTGGAAGGGCCGACGACACCAGCCTCTACCGCGGCATCGTGGACCAGCGCTTCCGTTTTGTGCCGCATGATCTGGATGACGTATTCGACATTGGAACCGGTGCCGGCAATCCCATCACGCGGTCCATTTTCAGCTATGATGAACAGGTGCAGCAGGGCAACACCGGGGTGGTAGGGCTGCGGCGGATGTTCAATCATCCGGCCTTGCTCCCGAAATACTACACGGCTGTCCTTGAGGGAATCAATACCTGGTTCAACCGGGCCACGATTGACCCCATCATCGATCAGCTTTTCCAGGGCTGGGTGCCCGCGACCGACGGCAACGCGGCCACGCCGAATCGCGGCATTGCGGAAATCAAAGGCTTTGTGGATGCCCGCCGGGCAGCGGTGCTTTCCCAGATCCAACAGAACTTCTCCCTCTCTGTCACCGGCAACACCGCGGACAGCATCGAGGGTTACAAAACCACCACCAACGGAGCGGCGACCTTCAGCGGCACCTTCAACGTGGCGAAAACCTACAGCGTCACCGTAAATGGTGTGCTGGCCCAATGGTTCTACCGCACCCTCGGGACCGACCCTGCAGGAACCTGGAAGATGATCGTGCCGGCCGGCGGCGGCAGCACCCTGCGTGCGGGCCTGAACCAGGTGGTGGTCCGCTTCTGGGATGGCCCTGACGGATCAGGCAATGTCGTCCATGAGTATGCCACCCAGGTCCTCTGGAATGCCGCAGCCGGCACCACGGTGAATGGCACCCTCACGGCACCGGGTTCCCTCACCATGGTGGTTCCTGAAAGTTTCATCCCCGGGGTTCCGGTGCTCGTCCGCGTGGACCTGAAGGACGGAAATGGCCAGCTGAACCGCGCGGCATGGAACACCGCCGTCAACTTGACGACCACCAATGGAGTGACCGTTTCCCCCTCCTCCCTGACCCTCACCAACGGCATGGGCAGCGCCCTTGTCACCATTGGAGGCGGGGCCACCACCACGTTACCGCTCCTTGCCTACGGCACGGGCGGGAATGGCACTTCCGGGAGCGGCACGCCTGGATCGGAGTGGAAGGCGAAGAGCGACTTCAACACCACGACTCTCGCCTCGTTTATCGCCAGTTCGGCTACCACGTGGATGAACGAGGGTTTTGATGATTCGGCCTGGACCACGGTCCGGACCCAGGCCGGCTACGGGGACAGCGATGAGAATACCCCCATTCCTGACATTGACTTCAATCCGGTCCTGACCGGCTCGCAGAACGTGCCCTGTTACCTCTTCCGCACCACCTTCAGCATTGCTGACATCAGCGCCGTCACGGCAGTGACCGGACAGGTGAAATTCGACGACGGCTACCGGCTCTATGTCAACGGGGTCAAGGTGGCCAACAGCGCCGGACTCGGGGACGCCGTCACCCTGGATCAATATGCCACCGCTGCCGGGGAGAACTCCACCGCCGCAGTCACCCTGCCGTTGGGCCTGTTGCACAGCGGAGTGAACACTCTGGCGGTGGAGGTGCATCAGGACGACGCCAGCAGCAGCGACGTGACCTTCGATCTCCAGCTCAGCGCCAGCATCTCCACCGGTGCGGCCGATCCCGGCAGTTTCAGCCTCACCGCCAGCACCGGAACGCTCAACGCCAGCAAAACCCTGACAAGTCTCGGCGCAGCTGCCGGCACCAGCGTCAGCGGCACCCTGCCCGCCGGCATCACCAACTGGAGCGGGGTGGTCCGGGTGACCGGTGATCTCACCGTTCCGACCGGGGCCACCCTCGTCATAGCCCCCGGCACCCACGTTCTCATGACCGGAACATCCGGCGCGGGGAGCACCAGCGGCACCGATCTCATCGTCACCGGCAGCGGCAGCATCCAGGCCGCCGGCACCCTGGCGCAGCCCATCAGCATCACCGCTGCGGATTCCGGGAGCCGCTGGGGGGAGATTAATGTGGGAGGTTCCACCACGACGTGGAACTACTGCCTCGTTTCGCGGGGCTGCCACTCGCCGGGCGGCGGACATACCGGCACCGGTCCCGCCTTCCGTCTGGCCAATGGAGCAGTCTGGACGTTCGATGACGGCGTCATCGCCGATCTTTCCGGGAAGACCCTGACCAACACCGGCAACACCTCCATGGTGATGCGCCGCTCCCAGTTCGCCCGCTGCGTCATGGGACCGGAAACCGACGGCAGCGCCCTCACCATCGAGGACTGCAACTTCACGGACATGCTCCCGGCCTACCGTGAAAGCGGCGCGCCGGATGACGAGGACTGCATTTACATCCATGACAGTGGCGGACGCCCCGTCAATCTGCGCCGCAGTGTCTTTGCCAATGCGGGCGACGATGGCATCGACCTGTTGGCCGGAACCCTGACTGTCGAGGACTGCATCGTGCGCAACATCTTCGACAAAGGTATGAGCCTCCTGCAGAACAACGTCACGGTGCGCCGCACCCAGATCATTGACTGCGATTTCGGCATTTCCTGCAAAACCCAAATCGGTTCCGAAGCGACCACCTACACCCTCAACATGGAGAGCTGCACCATCGTGGGCGAGTCGCATCCCACCAACCAGTCGGACCAGTCCGGCGGCGTCTACTGGCACAATGTCGGTGTCCATGTGCGCAACAAATACGGCACCGGTCCGAACGCCCAACTTGTGGTGAATGCCAAGAATTGCATCATCTCCGCCATCACTCCGATGCTCAATGACTACGCCACCCCCGGGGTCGATCACCCGTTGACCACGGTCAGCTACAATTGCTATCAGGATGTGGCCGGTGCCAATCCGGTGGATCCCGCCCCTCCCTCCGGAACCGGCACGATAACGGCGGACCCGCTCTTCGTCAGCGCCGCGGCGAGGAACTTCTCTCTCGCCGCCGGCAGTCCGGCCATCAATACCGCTGACCCGGCTCTGACCGATCCCGACGGCTCCCGCCTCGACATGGGAGCCCTGCCCACCGGCACAGCCGGCGGCAGCCCCGCCGGCGAGGTCCGCTGGACCCTCGCCGGTTCGCCCTACCGCATCACCGCCAACACCACCGTGCCCTCCGGAGTCACCCTGCGCATTGATCCCGGCGTCAACGTGCAAAGCGCCCAGAATGTGAGGATCACTGTGACCGGCCGCATCAGGGCGGAAGGCACCGCGGCAGGCAGGATCGTCTTCAGTCACATCCCGGGAACGAACAGCGCCACAGATGTGGACCCCATCAAGCTTGGCACCCAGACCGGAGCTCCCAAATGGGGAGGCCTGCGCATCCATGACTCGATGAACCAGGAAAACGTCCTCCGCTACTGCGACTTCATCAATGCCCAGGGCACCTCGCCGGCGGGGTCGGAAAACTACGGATCGCTGGGGTTCATCCGTTCATGGGGCTGGGTGGATCACTGCACTTTCGCCGGCACCCACCTCCGTATGTGTTATGGTCGGAACAGCAAGCTCACCGTGACTCATACAACCTTCCCGGATATGTTCATCTTCGATCCTGTGCTGGGACGCATCGAGGAACCCACCACCGACTTCATCGCGGCTGCCGACAACAGCATGGAACCGTTGAAAGTGGAGTACCCCACCACCGACCCCGAGGTCTCCGGGGCCAACGCCGCCAACTTCCCCAACGGCCTGCCGTTAAATGGACACTGGCGGGTTTATTTCAATCAGTTCAACGGCAACCGCGGCCATCAGGACGTCTTCGACTGCGACAGTGGGCGCTGGGCCGCACGCGATGCCAGTGGCCATCAGTCCAACGGACAATTTGTCATCGACTGCCGCTACAACCACTTCCGCGGCCTCGCCGGGGATGAACACATGGATCTCGGAGGCGATGCCTATATCGCCAGCAACATCTTTGAGAATGCGCGGAAGGATTTCTGGACCAACGACACCGGCTATTCCAATGCCATCAGCTCCGGCGACAAGGGCTCCGGCACCACCGTGCTGCTGGCCCGCAATATTTGCTATGACCTCGACCACGTCATCAACTGCAAGGCCGCTACCGCAACCATTTTCGAGCACAATACCGTGGCCAATATTCACCCTGATTTCTTATTCCAGGGTTCCACGGTATCGCAGCAGGTCACCTGTGCCCCGATCAACTTCTTCGTGCCGGGCGACGGACCGAATCCCAGCGTGGGCGACGGAGCCTACACCGGTTTCAACATCATCAGCAACACGCCTCATTTCTTCAGCGGCCCGGATGCCAATGCGGCGGGCAATGGGATCACCACCAAGATCGAGTTCTTCCATAACCTCCTCGATCAGATCGCCGACCCGGCCATCGGGCCGAATCACCCTGGCGGATTCTTCAGCGGGACCTATGGACCAAACCAGGCGGGCGCCCCGGGGTTTGTCGAAGAGGGAGCGGAAGATTATTCGCTGCGCATGGATTCCCTTGCCCGTGGCACCGCCCCGGGCGGCCTCAGCTACGGCGCGGAGATTCCGGAATGGGCTTATCTGCTCGGCGGCCCCAGCGGGACCGTGGCGGATTCCACCGCCAGCTTTACCATCGGCGGCCCCGGCATCGTGGCTTACCGCTGGCGGCTCAACGGCGGCGCCTGGAGCGTTTCCACCCAGATTGGCACCGGAGGCACCATGCCACGTGGCGCGACTCCGACGGTCCGCCAGGCCACCCTCAACCTCAGCGGACTGACCGCCGGCGTGCACACCCTCGAAGTGATCGGCCAGGACATGGCCGGCAACTGGCAGGATAACGATCCCGCCCGCGTTTATGATGGCACTCCCCAGTTTGCTCCCACCACGCGCACCTGGACGGTGGATGCCACCCTGCCGGTGGTGATACTCAGCGAAGTCATGGGCGATCCATCTCCGGCCACGCCCACCGCACCACAACAATTTGTGGAACTGGTCAGCCGCAGCGCTGGAAGCGTGGATCTCACCGGCTGGAGCATCAGCGACGACCTGCTCACTCCCGGCGAACTTCCGCTCACCGGACTGCTGGTCCCGTCTGGACTCACCACGGTCGGGCTCTCCGGCCTGCAGATCGACAACGATGGCGATGCCATCTATCTTTTCGACGCCTCCAATACCCTGCGCGACAGTGTGGTCTTCGGCCCTCTGCCCGCTGGATATTCGCTCTCGCGGCTGGGTGCCCCTGCCGTTTGGGAGCTTTCGCTGGAAACCATGGGATTGGCCACAAATGTTGCCGCCCGCCGGAGCGATCCGTCGCAGATTGTCATCAACGAATGGCTCGCCGCCGGCGGCATCCGCTACAAGGAAGACTGGGTGGAGCTCGCCAATCCAGCCGACTTCCCCGCGAGCCTCAGTGGCATGGTCCTGACGGATGCCCGTTTCGGACCCATGACCCCTTTCCCGCCGCTCAGCTTCATCGGCGGCCACGGTTTTGTGAAACTCATCGCCGACGGCAATTCCGCCGCCGGTGCCAACCACACTTCCTTCAAACTCGACAGCCTCACCGAGGAACTGCTCCTTTTCAGCGCCAACGGAGCGGAGCAGCACTATGTCCGGGTATTCCCACAGGTCGAAGCGGTCAGCCAGGGTCTCGTGAGCACCGGCGGTGTCGGAGGCACTGCTTATTTCATTCTGGCCACCGGCGGAGCCCCCAATGGCACCAACGATCCCGGCTACGTCAACGCGGTGAATATCCTGAATTCGCTGCGCATCACCGAAATCATGTACAACGCCGACGGCGGGAACAACTACGAGTTCATCGAGTTGACGAATACCGGAGTCACCACTCTCGACCTTGGCGGCGTGGAGTTCTACGACGGGATCGATTTCCTCTTCCCGGTGCCCTTCAATCTCGCGCCGGGAGCAGAAATACTGTTGGTGAAGGACCCCGTCCTCTTCGAAAGCCGCTACGGCACCGGGTTGAATATCGCGGGCTTTTATACCGGCAACTTGGATAACAGCGGAGAGCAACTCGCCCTGCGCCTGCCCAAGCCATGGGATGCCAACGTCCTCTGCTTCAGCTATGGGATCACGTGGTATGACACCAACGCCACCGGCTACAGTCTGACCCTCCTGAACAACGCCACGGACATCGGTGATTTCGAAGAGCGGGACAGCTGGGCTGCCAGCAGCCAACGGTACGGTACACCCGATAGCTGGGTGGCGCCGGCCAATCCGCATCCGGACGGTCTCAATGCATGGCTGGCCGCCAACAGTCTAACCATGAACGATATTTCCGCCGACAACGACAACGACGGGTTGAGCAATGATCTTGAGTTCTCGCTCAACTCCAATCCCCGTTCATACGTCGCGCCCCACGGCGCGGACCGCTTGCCCATCGCTGGCATTTCGGCCGATGGCCATACTACCCTTTCCATCGACCTCCCCACCACCGCCCTGGCCGGAGGACACGGATGCCCCGGCGTCACCTATGAATTCCAAGGCGGTCCGGGCCTCACCACCTGGACTACTCTGGCCAGGAAATCCCCCCTCGTTGCAGAATGGACTGACGTTTCCGGAGCCGCTCTTCCCCCCGGCACCGTGACCATCACCCCTGCTGCGGGCGGCCTCACCCGGATCACTTTCAAGGATCCCACAGCCATCAGCACGGAGATGCGGCGTTTCCTCCGGATGGGTATCATTATCACTCCATAGCATCTTCCGACTCCATGGCTGTGCCCTGAAGTCTGATGACGGACGCGCAGGCCTCCTTGTTGGAGACAGCAACAGTCCGGTGACAGAATCTGATGTGGGGCAGGCCCGGCAGGAGGGGCAATTCTCCCGCAAAAGGCCGGCCCGGGCCCGGGACTAACGCTGGGTGGTTTCCCAAGCCTCCGGCACGCGGGCGGGCAGGGGAGGATCGAGGTGGGGTTCCAGTTGGGACTCGAAGCGGCGCGGCATGATGATATCCAGGAGGATGTCGTTGCCGTCGTAGTCCTGACTGATCACCTTGCCCTGCTCATGGATCAGGCTCATAAGGGCGAATTCCGACTGGGGCAGGCGGAGTTTCATGCGGCGGGTGCGTTCCAGCATCATGCCACTGAGGCGTTCCAGCAGCGCGGGCATGCCTTCGCCGGTCTTGAGGGAGACGAGGGCAGGTTTGTCAAAATGGGCCGCCACTTCCTGGCGGCGCGCCGGAGGAATGAGGTCGATCTTGTTGAGGACCACCAGCATCTTTTTGTCATCGGCATCGAGCTCCTTGAGCACGCCCATGGTGGTCTCGTAGAACTGGAAGACCCGCTCCTGGCTGGCATCAAGCACGTGGATGAGGAAATCCGCGAGGGCGGCCTCCTCCAGGGTGGCTTTGAAGGACTCGATGAGACGGTGGGGAAGATTGCGGATGAAACCGACGGTATCGGTCAGGAGCATCTGCTGGCCGTCCGGCAGCTGCACCTTGCGGGTGGTGGGGTCGAGGGTGGCAAAAAGCTTGTCTTCGGCGAGCACAGTGGCGCCGGTGATGAGGTTCAGCAGGGTGGATTTGCCGGCGTTGGTATACCCGACAATGGCGGCCGCCGGGATGGGGACGCGCTGGCGTTCCTTGCGCTGGGTGGTGCGCTGCTGTTTGACGGCCGTGATCTGGCGCTGGAGAGCCGTGATCCGGTCGCGGGCGAGGCGGCGGTCGGTTTCGATCTGGGTTTCCCCTTCGCCACGGGCCGCGCCGCCACTGCCGGCTCCCCCGCCGCCGCCCTGACGGTCGAGGTGTCCCCACATCCGGGCGAGGCGGGGCAGGGCGTATTTCTGGCGGGCGAGTTCGACCTGGAGTTTGGCCTCCGAGGTCTGGGCGCGCATCGCGAAGATATCGAGAATGACTTCCTCCCGGTCGATCACCGTGATGCCGCCATCGGTTTCCCAGGCGCGCTGCTGCATGGGGGCGAGGCCGTTGTCGAAGATGATGACATCGCAGCCCAGTTCCTTGGCATGGGCGATCAATTCGGCGGCCTTGCCGGAACCGGTGAGGTATTTGCGGTTACTGTCGCGGACATACACCAGCACGCTTTCGGCAATAGGGATGCCCAGCGTCGTCACCAACTCCGCCAATTCCTCCAGCAGGCTGGCCGCTTCATCTTTTTCGCGTGGCTCAAAGTAGGCTCCGATGAGGAGGGCTTTTTCGACAACTTTCGGTCTGTCCCGGATTTCAAACATTTTTCAACCTACACCCCGGATGAAGCCTGGCAATCGGCTTGCGGACCGTCCGCCGAGCCCCGGGATTGGGCTCATTTCCCTCTATTCGGGAAACCTTGAGGTGCCTCCACTGCCCGCTCGCCCGGAGCCGCTTCCCGCAAGCATCGTGGCGGCCGGGGTTCCCTTCCTCACCGCACCTCCAGCAAGCGGTCTCCGCGGGATCGTCGAGGATCAGAGAAATGTAACGGGGAAAGGGTGGACAGGAACCGTCTGGTTTCGTAATTTGGGTGGACGATTGTGCTTTAATGCCTGAAATATATGAAAAATCGATTTATATTTTTAGCGATTATATTGCAGTATTTGCTTCTTTCATCAGCTATTTGCGAGTCAAGGAACTATATTCAGTGGTATATCAATGACTTCATTTCCGTTGTAAATCATGGTGAGGGCAGTGAATTGCTTTTTCGCGGAGAGGTCTTGGCAGCTCAGAAAGGGGCTTTACAATTCAGTACTTCATCTCCCGTTGCTTTTTTCAGCAATTCGAAATTCATGGGGTGTATCGTGATGCTCAAAGTTGAGGGAGGTTTACAGAGTCACGGGCTGCAGATTTACGAAAAAAAGAACAATAAGTGGGAGGAGGTTTCTATGCTTTCCATGGTTCAGCTTCCAAAGGATTATAAGCAAATGATTGAGATTGGATCGGTGAGCGAGAACGGTTCCCAGGCTTTGATCAGGTTTGGGCGGGTCAGATATCGTGACTCAAAACCACGCGTGATGTTTGAATGGGAAACTTGGAGTATTGATGGAAAATTTGTAGGTAGCGGTCTGAAGCTGTGACGAAAATGGTTTTGTAGTTTGAGTGGCAAATACCAACCGGTCGCATGTGGAAATTAAGAAGGTATACCCCTCGTAATTTGCGTGACAAATGGAACTTATGAACTATTTTCGCAATCATCAGGGAATCGCTATCTCGGTGGTGCTATACTCCGGGCTCTACATTTTGTTAATGGATAGAAACGTTGCAGCGGTGGATGATATGGGTAATCCGAAGTATTCTTGCGCGTCCCGATTTTTTGGCGGCGGAATTCCTATGGTGGTTGATGGGAATACCCATGGACTGCGTAGGGCCACTTTCCTGAATTCCTTTTTCTATCCGGCTGAAAAAATTGACAGGTTTATTACCGGCAGCAAGGGCGTCCCGTAAACGACGGTTCCTGAGTTCCAGCTGCCACGCAAATTACGAAGGGAAAGGCGCAAAAGGCAAATAGCATCGCCGCGCTTGCCGGAGGCGGGGGAGGGGGGCGGGTGCAGCGGTCGCCGGTGGAGGTTTCCTCGGGCATCTTGTGCCGGCCTGAATCTGGCGGCAGGCCGGCAGCCGGGGTAGGGATTCCCAGTAGGGGCCGCGCCGTAAGCACCTGAATGACAATCCGGTTGCCGTGGGGGCGTAGAGTGGCAAGAAGCTGAGACCCAAGCCTGGATTTCTCTGCCTCCCCTTCTCCCATGAGCGAACGCCCTACTTCTGCCGACCCTGCTGCCCCCCGCGATGACCGCGCCATGGTGCAGGAATTGAATACGGTCTATAAAAGGATGAAGGAGGAACTGGGCCGGGTGATCGTGGGCCAGCATGAGGTGGTGGAGCAGATGCTGATCGCGATTTTCTGCCGGAGTCATGCTTTGCTGGAAGGGGTGCCGGGATTGGCGAAAACGCTGTTGGTGTCGACCCTGAGCCAGGTGCTGGATCTGGGATTCAAGCGGATCCAATTCACACCGGACCTGATGCCGGCGGACATCACCGGGACGGATATTCTGGAGGAGGACCAGGCGACCGGGAAACGGTCGTTCCGGTTTGTGCATGGGCCGCTGTTTTCCAACATGGTGCTGGCGGATGAGATCAACCGTACGCCGCCGAAGACCCAGGCCGCGCTGCTGGAGGCGATGCAGGAGCATCACGTGACGGTGGGCGAGGTGACCTATCCGCTGCCGGAGCCGTTTTTTGTGCTGGCGACGCAGAATCCCATCGAGCAGGAAGGCACCTTCCCGCTGCCCGAGGCGCAGCTGGACCGGTTTATGTTCAATATTCTGGTGGGCTATCCCACGGCGGAGGAGGAAGAGCAGATCATCCGTCAGGTGACGGGCACGGCCAAGCCGGTGGTGAGCAAGCTGCTGGATGCCCGCACCGTGCAGGAACTGCAGCAGGTGGTGCGCCGCGTGCCGGTGGCGGACCATGTGGTGAACTACGCGGCCACCCTGGTGCGGGCCTCGCGGCCCAAGGAAAAAGAGGCGCCGGATTTTGTGAAGGAAATGGTGGGCTGGGGAGCCGGGCCGCGTGCGGGAATCTATCTGATCACGGCGGCCAAGGCCCGGGCGATTCTCCAGGGCCGATATCACGCCACCACGGCGGATGTGCAATACTGCGCCCTGCCGGTGTTGCGGCACCGCATCGTGACCACCTTCAATGCGGAAGCAGCCGGGGTGAAGAGCGATCAGATTGTGCGGATGCTGCTGGATCACTTCAAGCCGAAGGCGGAGTTGGATGTGTGAGGGATGAAGTGGGGAAGGCGCAGGGGTCAGGCGACCCGCCAGCCTCCGAAGTGAATTTTGACCATGGCTGAACCTTTACCATCGCAGGACTATATGCGGCTGCTGCCCGGCGGGACGGCCGGGATGCTGACGCGGCTGGAGTTTCTGGCGCGGGCCAAAAAGCAGGGACCGATGAGTGGCCGGCACACCAGCCCGAACAAGGGGTTTTCCGTGGTGTTCGCGGAGCACCGGCAATACATGCCAGGGGACGATCTGAAGAACCTGGATTGGCGTGTCTTTGCCAAGGCCGACAAGTTTTACATCAAACAATACATCGAAGAGACCAATCTGCGGGCGACGGTGGTGCTGGATTGCTCGGGATCGATGAAATACCGGGGCGAGCTGGCGTCGTCGGTGGAGGGGAAGAAGATTTCGAAATTTGAATACGGGCAGTATCTCGCCGCAGGCTTGTCCTATCTGATGGTGAAACAGCAGGATGCGGTGGGACTGGTGACGTTCGATGACCAGATCCGCAGCTTCATCAAGGCGGCGAGCCGGCCGAGTCAGGTGCGGCTGGTGCTGGAAGCCCTGCATCAGGCGGTGCCGGGGCAGGACACGCGGCTGGGCGGGGTGCTGCACGAAGTGGCGGAGCGCATTCCGCAGCGGGGGTTGGTGGTGATCATCAGTGATTGTTTTGACAGCGCGGAGGAGATCGTGAAGGCCTTCCACCATTTCAAATACCGGAACCATGAGATCGTGCTCTTCCATCTGATGGCGGAGGAGGAACTGACCTTTCCGTTCACGGGCAGTCAGGAGTTCAAGGATCTGGAAGGCCTCTCCCAGCGGCTCCGGGTGGATCCCCGCACGGTCCGCAGTGCCTACCTGGAACGGGTGAAACAGCATGTGGCGCAGATCGAGGCGGCCTGTGGCCAGCTCAATGCGGACTACGTGCCGGTGAGCACCAAACAGCCCTATCATGAAGCCCTCGCTGACTTCCTCGGGCGCCGCCGCCGTTAGCGGTTTCCCTTTTATCCTTCATCTTTCCGCTCCGTGTCCTTCCTCAATCTCGCGCTCCTCGGCGGCCTCGCTGCCATCGCGATTCCGATCATCATCCACCTCCTGAACCGCCGCACCGCCAAGGTGCTGGATTGGGGGGCGATGCAGTTTTTGCTGGAGTCGGTGGAGTCGCGGAAGAAGCGGATCCAGCTGGAGGAGGCGCTGCTGCTGGCGGCGCGCTGTCTGCTGGTGGGCCTGCTGGCGCTCGCGGTGGCGCGGCCGTTCATTCCCCCGGGATCGTCCGTGCCGTGGGTAGTGGTGCTGCCGTCGTTTTTGGTGGGATTGGTGAGTTTCACCACCGCGCTGGTGCTGCGGGGGAACCGGAAATGGTTTTGGATTCTGATGGGCGTGGCCGGAGTGTTGGCAGCGTTGAGCGTGGCGGCGGTTTATTTTGAGAGGCAGTGGAATCTGAAACGGTTCGGCACCGGCGGAGGCAAGGATATTGCGATCGTGCTGGACGCCTCGGCGTCGATGCAGTGGCGGGGCAGTGGGGCGGCGGGCACGGTGTTTGAGACGGCGGTGGCGGAGGCGCGGGAGATTGTGGAAAAGGCACCCGCCGGGAGTTCCTTCAGCGTGATTCTGGCCGGGCCGGTGCCGATGGCGCGGCTGCCGGAGCCGGTGGTGAACCGGCTGGATGTGACGGATACGCTGAACGGGCTGCAACCAGGCCGCGGGCGGATGGCGGCATTCGATGCGTTGGCGGCGGCAGCGGTTTCGCTGGCCCGGGGGACCAATCCTGCCAAGGAAATCATCGTGCTCACGGATGGGCAGAATCTGGGTTGGGAGACGGAAAACAAGGCCCGCTGGGAGACGCTGGCGGCAGGCATGGAGACGCTGCCTTCCAAGCCGCAGGTGATTTTGCGCCGGTATCCCTTGCCGGCCTCGTTCCGGAATGCAGCGCTCGCGGAGATCCGTTATTCCCGCGAAGTGGTGGGCGTGGACCGGCCCGTTTCCATTGAGGTCACGGTGGAAAATACCGGCACCGAAGCCATCACGCCGGGGGGACTGGATTTGCTGGTGGAAGGCCAGACGCTGAAGGATGGCGGCATGGGGCAATTGGCTCCCGGAGCCCGGCAGACGGTGCGGTTTCTCCATCAATTCAAACAGACCGGCAGCGCGGTGGTGCAGGCGAAACTGATGGTGACGGATGATCTGGCCCTGGATGACACCATGGACAGCGTCTGTCAGGTGGTGGACCGGCTGGGGGTGCTCATCGTGGATGGAAATGCCAGCGGACCCTTTCTGGAACGGGCCGGGGCGTTTACAGCTTTGGCCCTGGCCCCTGCTTCCGCCCTGCAGGCCGCCCGTAACGATCCGGGCAAGCCGGACAACAAGGACAAACCCTCGGTCGCGCTGGACCCCGAGGAGATCCCGGTGAGCCGGGCGGGATCGGTGGAGTCTTTTGGAAACTACGATGTCGTGATCCTGGCTGATGTGCCCAAGCTGGCGGACTCCACCGCCCGTCGCCTCGCCGCGTGGGTGCAGGCTGGCGGGGGGCTGCTGGTGACGCCGGGCAGCCGGGCCTTGCCGGAATTTTACAACAACTGGCGCGATGCGGAGGGCAAGGTCCTCCTGCCGGCCGGACTGGGGACGGAACGCATCAGCCGCGAATCCATCGGGGTGGCATTGCCTAGTTTTACCCATCCGGCCCTGACCCTGGTGGCCGATGCAAAACAGAGTGATCTGGGAGGGGCTTTGGTCACGCGGTCCTGGCGGCTGGAAGTGCCGGGCGGGAGCGATGCTGTGGTGGGCGCGCGCCTGGGCAATGGCGATCCCTTGCTGGTGGGACGGCGCTTTGGATTTGGGACGGTGCTGCTGACTTCGGTGAATTTTGATGGCGCCGGTTCCAATCTTCCGTCCCGTCAGGCCTTTGTGCCGATGGTGCATCAGTTGGTCTATCATCTGGCGAATCCGGATGGCCAACCGTTGAACCGAGCCCCGGCGCGTCAGTTGAACTTCCCCCTCTCGTCAGGGATGGCGGAAGGCGGGCTGCGCGGTGAATATTTCAAAGGCAGGCAATTGAATGATCCGGTGCTGGTGCGGATTGATGGGAAGCTGGACTTCAATTGGGGCAATGGCTCGCCCAGCCCGGGCATGCCGGCGGATTTTACGGCGCGCTGGACCGGGATGATCCTGCCAAAATATACCGAGGAGTATCTCTTCGATGGCTGGGGCGATGATTCCCTGTCGCTGTTCATCAATGATCAGCCGCTTTTCGAGAAGGGCGGGGAAGGGCGGATCAAGTTGGAGGCGGGGCGTTATTATCCGATCCGGCTGGAGTATTTTGACCGCAGTGGCGGGGCCTCGCTGCAGCTGTCGTGGCGCAGCCAGAGCCAGCCGCGGGAAGTGATTCCCGCCGGGGCCCTGATCCCCTTTGCGCCAGGCGGGAATGCGCCGGAAGCGCCGCTGGGCCGGTGGAAGGTGGCCGGGCCCGATGGGCAGGACCGCACCGCTGAATTGTTGTTCACGCGGGGCGGATTGGTGGCGCGTCTCGGGGGGGACATGGTGCCGGGGCTCTACCGGATGGCGGTGCCGAAGGAGAGTGCCGAATCCTACCGCCGGATGCTGGCGGCGGACGGGACAATTCCATTCACCGTGACCAGCGATGCCTCCGAGAGCCGGATGATTCCGCTGGGTGAGACGGAACTGACGGTGCTGCGGAAGCATCTGAAACTGGTGGAAACCAAGTCGGCCGCGGAAGTGGTGGCGGCCCTGACGGGTCAACAGTTTGGCGAGGAACTGTGGAAGTATCTGGCCACCGGCGCCCTGTTTTTGCTGCTGGCGGAGATCGGGCTGAGCCGGTGGATTGCCTTGAGCCGCCGCAGTGGCGAGACCGAGGTCGTGAATTTTGAAAATCGTTTTGAGCCGTCGGCTCAATTCAAAAAACAACTGCAACGGGTGAAGGAGACCGCCGATGTCTGAACCGCAGGCCATGAATCTGAATGGGAAGTGGCGGCCCACGGCACCACCTGTCAGGAACTTCTGTTTGAGTTATTTTATTCCCCATCCATGAACGAGGCACCGCTATTGAGGAATGATTTGCTGGGCAGCGAGATCCACGTGGTTTTCGTCTGGGGCCTCGCGGTGGCGCTGCTGGTGGCATGGCGGATTTCCCATGTCCTGAGTGCGCGGTTCCTCAAAACGAACGCGCAACGATGGTTCGGGTTTTTGGGGAGAGTGGTGCTGGGCACCGGTGCCTTGTGGGCCCTGTGGCAGGCGGTGGCGCGCCACCTTGTGCTGGAGACGACCTGGCCGTTGGTATTGAATGGGCTGATCGGAGCGCTGGCGATTGAGATTGTGCTGGCGCTCTATCAATTGGAGAAACGGATCGTGCCGGCGCGGGTGGGGCAATGGCTGACGGGGCTGCGGCTCCTCGCGGTGCTGGCGGTCCTGACGATTTTGGTGCAGCCGGTATTTTCGCGCAAGGAGACGCGGAAGGTGGACCGCAATGTGGTGGTGGTCCTGGATGAATCGGAGTCGATGCAGCAGGCCGATTCCCAGATGCCGGTGGGGGAGCGTCTGGCTCTCGCGTCCTACCTGGGACTGGGCGGGCTGGAAGGCCGGCCGGCCCTCGCGGGATTGATGGAAGCCGCGGCCAAGCTGGGACCGCGCCTGGAAGCGGCCGGGGAGTGGGTGCGTCCGCCGGATGGGGTGAATGAGGCGGCGGCGAAGGAATTGATCACCGCACGGACCGGTGATCTGACGGCATTGCTGACAGAAGCGGAGGCGTGGAACACGGCGGCCGGCGGGGCCTTGGATGAAGGTCGGGAGGACATGCGGAAATTGCCGGAGGATTTGAAACGACTGCTGCGGGAGACGCGGCGGGATGCGGTGGACCAAATGAAGAATGCCCTTCGTCAGGCGCGGGAAGGCGTGGAACGCGGGGAAGGCCGGAAACTGCGGTCCGCCCTGAGGGAAGCTGCTGAATTGGCAGGGAAGGCGGCCAGCGGAGCCGGTCCGCTCACGGAAGCGGTGGATGCCCGGTTTTATGAATCCATCCCGGCGGAGGTCCGGGCCAAAGTCACCGAAGCCGCCGCCCTCACCCGGCGGGACCTCGCCGTGCAGGCGATGAACCGGAAACCGGACGGCCAGCCTTCTTTGTTGGAGCAGCTGAGTCAAAAATATACGGTGCGCTTTATGCAATTCGGCAAAACTGCGGTGGAGGCGGACCGCCTGCCGGAGCAGGCCTCCGGCGACAACGCGATGCGTTCCCGGACGGATCTGACAGGGGTCCTGACGAAACTGCAGGAATCCTATCCTCCGGAAAGCTTGGCTGGGGTGGTGTTGTTGTCTGATGCCCGGCACAATGGCCTGAGACCTCCCGATGATGCCGCGCGGAAGTTGGGATTGCAGGGTTCAACGCTGTGTCCGGTGGTGGTGGGGAGTGCCGCCGGAGTGCGGGATGCGGCGATTGTCGAAGTGAGCCACGCGCAGAGTATCTTCCTCGGGGACCGGTTGCGGGTGAAGGTGGATCTGAAGCTGGACCGGATGCGCGGCCAGAACGTGAAGGTGCAGTTGCTGCGGGACGGGCAACCGGTGGGCGAAGAAACCCTGAAGGTGCCGGACGATGCCTGGCGGACCAGCATCCGGCTGGATGATACTCCGGCGGAGAAGGGGATTTTTTCCTGGAAGGTCAGGATCGAGCCGGTGGAGGGCGAACAGTTTCCCCAGAATAACGAATGGGCGTTTGATGCGGCGGTGAGCGATGACCGGACCAACGTGCTGCTGATCGACGACCACCCCCGCTGGGAATACCGGTATCTGCGGAATCTCTTTGATAGCCGGGACAAGTCGGTCCAGCTCCAGTATGTCCTGCTGCATCCTGACCAATTGGCGGGCGCCGATCCCCTGCCTGACATTCCGGCGGCAGCCGGGCGGCCGTTCGGGCAATCCGAAGCCACGCGCCTCCCGGCCACGCCGGAGGAATGGCGGAAGTTTGATGTCATCATTCTGGGTGATGTGCCGCCGGATGCCGTGAGTGAGGAGACCTGGAAAATCATCCGCGACTGTGTGGGGAACCGGGGCGCGATGCTGGTCATGGTGGCCGGACAGAATTATCTGCCGCACGCCTTTGCCCACCAGACGGCGCGGGAATTGATTCCGGTGAAGTTCGAGCCGGCCACGGCTTCCTTTGGCGCTCCGCCGGAGCCGGCTTACAAGTTGGCGCTGACGGCAGAGGGGCGGCAGAGCCCCGTGTTCTCGCAGTCGCTCAGCGGCATGGAGAATGCGCGGATCTGGGAGCAGATGCCGGTGCTGCGCTGGCGTCATGCCCACAACGGGGTCAAGGAAGGCGCGCGGGTGCTCGCCTGGGCCCAACCGGTGCGGGTGGATGGGCAGGGCGTGGAATTGCCGCTGGCGGATGGGGGCTGGACCGATGCTGATCCTGCGGCGGAACTGCAGCGGCGGAAGGCCTTGGAATCCAAGAACGCCCTGGTGGTGGCGGCGCAGGTGGATCTTGGAAAAGTAGTGATGCTGACCTTCGATCAGACGTGGCGCTTCCGTTATGGGGTGGGCGATACTTATCACCACCGGTTCTGGGGGCAACTGCTGCGCTGGGGCGCGGGTGAGAGTCTGCCGTCCGGCACGGAGGCGGTGCGGCTGGGCACGGACCAGTTGACCTATGAGCCGGGACAACCCGTGGTTGTGAAGGCGCGGCTGATGGATGCCGAATTCCGCGCGCTGGTGAATGCCAAGGTCAAAGCGACCCTCACCAAGGAGGGGAAGGTGGTGGCCTCCGGTCCCTTGGAATACCGGAAGGATTCCCAGGGGCTTTATGAAGGACGTTTCGAGGGCCTGAACGAGCCGGGGAGTTACCAGGTGGAATTGTCAGGACCGGAGGTGGAGCAACTGACCGCCAAGGATGCGCAGCGCACGGTTTCGCAGAAAATCACCATCAGCGCGGCCGGCAATGCGGTGGAGCTGGGCGATCTGACAGTGGACCGGGAAATGGCGGCGCGGTTGGCTTCCCTGAGTGGCGGGGTGGTGACCGGCTTGCCGGATGCGGCGAAAGTCCTGACGTTGTTTGGGCCGGAGACGAAGGAGATTGAGGAACGGAAGGAAACCAGCCTGTGGGACAACTGGATTATCCTCGCACTGGCGGTGAGTGCCTTGACTCTGGAGTGGATTTTGCGGCAACGCCATGCCTTGGCCTGACGATTCCTGCGGATCAGGCAGGACGGGCCTTCCGGCGGAATAGCAGGGCCAACCCCGGGATCGCGAGCATCCAGCTGCTGTGCGGTTCGGGGACTTGTCCGGCGGTGAGGGACGCGCCGGTGTTGTCGTAGGCATAACCGAGGAGGGAGGCCGGGAATCCGGCGGAGGTGCCTCCGGTGGTGGTCAATTGCGCCCAGCCGTAGTTGAGTTGGCCGGTGGCTTCATTTTGGAAACGGAAGCCGGTGAAACGGACGCCGGAACTATGGAACGGGGTGCCGAGGACTTGTCCGGATTGATAGAGGCTGGTGCTGCCGATGGTTTCACCGCCCAGCAGAGCCAGCGCGGTGGTGCCGGAGGCGAGCATTCCCTGACCGGCAGGAAGGTCCGGACTGAAGAAGGCCAAACCGTCGCCGCGGTTGTAAGGATTGAAATCCCACCCGGTGGGCGGCACGGGCGCCGTGGAGGAGGCGCCGGTCACGAAATTCAGATAGAGCCCGTCGAGGGAATTGGGAATCACCAGCGGCGAGGCGGTCAGGTCCACATGGATGATGGCCGCTCCTGCGGTGGCGCAAAATCCGGGCAGGACGCCCAGACAAAAGCGGATCACAGGGGGCATGGGGCAGGGGGACATCCGGTTCATGAGCAGGCTTTATCTTCATCTGCTATCCTGCCGGCCGTCAAATGGAATGCAGATTCAACCCGCTGTGATACGGCGGCCGGCGGCGGAGGGCCCGGTAGGTTTGCCGCCATTCCAAGGCCGCTTGAGTGCGCCCGGTCCTCCGTTTACGATCCCGTTTCCACTACCACTCTTATGAACTTACGATCCGCCCTGCCGTTGTGCCTCTCCCTCCTGTCGGTTCCCGCGGCGGTCAGCGCCCAGGACAAAAAAACGGCCTTTCTGCCTACGGTGGAAAATAAAACGCCCGCTCCCGGTCCCGCTCCGGAAGGTATGGCCTGGGTTCCCGGCGGCGAATTTTCCATGGGCAGCGAGGACCCTACCAGCCTCAGCTGCGGCGGCGGGAACCCCATGGCCGATGCCCGGCCTATCATCCGGGTGGCGGTGGATGCCTTCTGGATGGATAAAACCGAAGTGACCAACGCCCAGTTCGCCGCGTTTGTGGCGGCCACGGGTTACAAGACGATCGCGGAGATCGCGCCGACCAAGGAAGAATTCCCGACCGCGCCTCCGGAGAATCTCGTCGCCGGTTCCACCGTTTTTACCCCCTCTCCCAATCCCATCTCCCTGGAGGATTATTTCCAGTGGTGGCGTTATGAAAAAGGGGCCGATTGGCGCCATCCGGAAGGGCCGCAGAGCGATATCAAAGGCAAGGACAACTACCCCGTGGTCCAGGTCGCCTATCCAGATGCCGTGGCCTACGCCAGGTGGGCCGGAAAGCGCCTGCCCACCGAGGCCGAGTGGGAATTCGCCGCCCGCGGCGGCCTCTCCGGCAACGTCTATGCCTGGGGAAATGAGCTCAATCCCGGGGGCAAATTCATGGCCAATACCTGGCAGGGCCGGTTCCCCGTCAAGGATGAGGGCAAGGACGGATTCCCGGGTCTGGCCCCCGTCGCGCAATTCCCCCCCAACGGCTACGGCCTCCACGATGAATCCGGCAATGCGTGGGAGTGGGTGAGTGACTGGTATCGCCCGGACGCCTATGCGCGGCTCAAGCTGGCGGGCGGGGTGGCGAAAAATCCGGCCGGACCGGCCTCCCCGTATGATCCCGCCGAACCGACGGAAAAGAAGCGCGTCCACCGGGGCGGGTCCTTCCTCTGCACGGACCAATATTGCACCCGCTACATGGTCGGGACCCGGGGAAAAGGTGAGGCCAACACCGCCAGCAACCATGTCGGCTTCCGTTGTGTGAAGGCTCCTTGAGGGAAGTGGGTGGAAGTAGGACTGGCATACTTGGAATAATCGAGGTTACAAGTCGGCAGCCCGCTGAAACGGGAATTCAATTAATAGCTCATGATGGGTAATCCGGTGCCGGATGCCAGCAAGGTCCACACAAAGAGAAACCAAACGAAATAACCAATCCAAAACAGGGGGACGAGGTCCGCCAGTTGGAGTGGCTTGTGGCTCAGGGCGAAAGGCAGCACGACTGCCACGATTAAACCAAGAACAAAGAAGCGATCAGTATTCCATGCCTGATTGTCTGAAAAACGGCTGTAAGATCCATAGGGATGAGTCTCCGACCACGCCAGCAGACTGAGGATGCTGTCGAGATTTGCTCCCACCAGCAGGATAAGGGGGAATGGAATGAGCCATCGTTGCCAGCCAGACAGCGGGGCGCCGCGGATGCGGAAAGCGCGGCGCTCGAGCCCAACAATCAGCAGCATGCTGAGGATGGTGACCCACAAAGTGGCGAGCACGTCGATGATGAACATGCCCCACCAAAAGCGGGATCGCCGGATTCCGTCGAGCTATTTGTTGGGGGAAGTCCTGGGCGGTCAGCGGTAAGGGGGGTCTGTTCAATCCTGCTTCAGAGAGAAGTCTGTACTGTTCAGAGAGAAGCCTGTAATGGCGGTACTGGCGTGGCGCTACCCATGCCCAAACAAAGATAAGCCACAGGAAGTAGCCAAACCAGAATGCGGGAACGATGCACCCCATTTTGCGGAACGTGTTGCTCAAGGTGAAGGGTATCAGTAAAGCAGAGATAAAACCCGCGTAGAACCATCCGGAGGAATCCCCCATCCCTGTTTGTCCCCATAGCGGATGTGAGATGGGGTTTCCAGCCACGCCTGCAGGCTGAGGACATAATGAAGATTCCATCCCAGAAGCAGGATGATGGGCAATGGAATCAGCCTTCGCTGCCAGGCAGACAGAGGTTTGCCGCGGATGCGGCAGGCGTGTCGCTCAAGGCCAACAATCAGCAGTATGCTGAGCGCCGTGACCCATAAAGTGATGAACATTCCTCACCAAGAGCGGGATCCCCGGAATCCGTCGAGCTATTTGTTGGGGGGAAGTCCCGCGCTGGAGGTGCTTCTGCTAATGGAGGGCCTGCTCGGCGGGGGGAAGGAGGGTTAATCCCGGAGCGGAACCCCGGTGGCCAGGCCCAACGGGAACAGGACAAAGAAGAGCCAAAGGAGGTGGAAAAACCACCACAGGATGGAGAAGTGAGCTACCCGGAGAAAAGAGGACTTTTGCAGGCAGGGAATAAAGAGCAGCCCCAGCATCCCTGGATAGGCAAAGCGCAAAGTGTCCCACGCGCTGTTTCCCGCATACCTGATGGCGAAATGCCCGGGATGGGTTTCCAGCCAGGCCCCCAACGAGTGCACACCGTCCAGATTGGCAGCGAGGAACGCCATCATGGGCACGGGTAGGAGCCAGCGCTGCCACCGGACGAGGGAAGTCCCGTAGATTCGTTTGGCGAGCTTTTCCAACGCCAGCAGGGCAAGTAAGCTTAGTACCGTGACCCACAAAGTGATGAACATTCCTCACCAAGAGCGGGATCCCCGGAATCCGTCGAGCTATTTGTTGGAGGAAGTCCGGCGCTGGAGGTGATTCTGCTAACGGAGGGCCTGCTCGGTGGCGTGGGCGGCGTGGAGGAGGGTGGCTTCGCCGAGGGCGGGGGCGAGGAGTTGCAGGCCGATGGGCAGGGCGGGGGTGCCGGCGGTGGGAACAGTCTGGCCGCAGGGGAGGCTTAGGCCGCAGAGGCCGGCGAGGTTGGCGGCGATGGTGTAGATGTCAGCGAGATACATCTGGAGGGGATCGCTGGTGTGGGCGCCGAATTTGAAGGCGGGGGTGGGGCAGGTGGGGCCGAGCAGGACGTCCACTTTTTCAAAGGCGCGGGCGAAGTCCTGACGGATGAGGTGGCGGACTTTCTGGGCTTTGCGGTAGTAGGCGTCGTAGTAGCCGCTGGAGAGGACGTAGGTGCCGAGGATGATGCGGCGTTTGACCTCGGGGCCGAAACCTTCGGCGCGGGAGCGGTTGTAGAGGTCGAGCAGGTTCTCGGGGTTTTCACAACGGTGGCCATAACGGATGCCGTCAAAGCGGGCGAGGTTGGCGGAGGCCTCGGCGGTGGCGATGATGTAATAGGTGGCGATGGCGCTGCTGGTGTGAGGGAGGGAGACGCGGTGGAGTTCGGCGCCGGCGCCTTCGAGGAGCTGGATGGAGCGGTCCACGGCGGCGCGGACTTCGGGGTCGATGCCTTCGCCGAAGTATTCGTCAGGAAGGCCGATGCGGAGGCCTTTGATATCGCCGGTGAGGGCGGCGGAAAAGTCCGGCACGGGATCGCGGCGGCAGGTGGAATCGGCGGGGTCGGGGCCGGCGATGGCTTGCAGGAGCAGGGCGGCATCGGCGACGCTGCGGGTCATGGGGCCGATCTGGTCGAGCGAGGAGGCGTAGGCGGTGCAGCCATAACGGGAGACGCGGCCATAGGAGGGCTTGAGGCCGACAATGCCGCAGAAGGAGGCGGGCTGGCGGATGGAGCCGCCGGTATCGGTGCCGAGGGTGGCGACGGCGGTGCCGGCGGCGACGGCGGCGGCTGAGCCACCGCTGGATCCGCCCGGGACGCGGGTGAGGTCGCGGGGATTGCGGGTCACCTGGAGGGCGCTGTTTTCGGTGGAGGAGCCCATGGCAAACTCATCCATGTTGAGTTTGCCAAACGGGATGGCGCCGGCGGCACGGAGCCGGGTGATGACAGTGGCGTCGTAGGGGCTGGTGAATTTTCCTGCCAGGATTCTGGAACCGCAGGTGAGGGGCTGGCCATTGACGTTGATGATGTCCTTGATGCCGATGGGGATTCCGCCGAGGGGCTGGGTGAGGTCCGCTTTTTCCGCCTCGGCGAGGGCAGTGGGGAAATCGCGCTGGAGATAGGCGCCGATGGCGGAGTCGGTGTCGGCAATGCTCGATTCCACACTGCGGAGGAGGTCGGCCGGGGAGATCTCGCGGGAGGTGAGCAGTTGCCGGAGGGTGGCGATGGGCTGGGTGTGCAGCATGGGGAGGGGAAAATGATGGATGAGGAAAGAGGAACTGCGCGGAGGGAAGGAGCGCCGGGACCGGTGCCGGGAACGGTTATTCGACGACCTTGGGGACGAGGAACTGATCGCCGGAGCGGCGGGGGGCGTTGAGGAGGGCGGATTCGAGGGATTGCGGGGCGCGGGCGATGTCAGGACGGGTGAAGTCGCAGCCGCCTTCCTCAAGGGTGTGTTCGGGAACCTGGCTCACGTCCACGTTGTCGAGCTGGGCGACGTAATGGAGGATGGAATCGAGCTGGGTGGCGTAGGTGGCCTCCTCTTCCGGGGTGAGGGTGAGGCGGGCGAGTCCGGCGACGTAGCGGACATTGATGTGTTCTTCCTGAGGCATGGGGCAGGGTAGTTCCACGGGTTGGGGGCGATGGCAAGGGAAGCCGGGGGCGGGATGTTGCGGGCTTGCGTGGGGGCGGGGGCGGTTGGAGGGGAGAGGGCTGATGGAGTTTCCCTGGTATTTATTGGTGCCGCTGCTGGCGGCGGGGGTGTATGCCGTGGCCTCGTTGTTTTTCAAACAGGCCTATGCGCAGGGCGCGGGGATGATGGATGCGTTTTTTTGGATGAACTTTGGCAGCCTGTTGGCGTTCACTCCGCTGTTTTGGTGGGTCAAGGAGTGGCCGCCCCTGGCAGAGTGCTGGAAGCCGGCGGTCACGGCGGTGATTATCTATTCAGGAACCCTGACCACCTTTGCCGCGATCCGGGCGGGGGACGTGTCGCTGGTGACGCCGCTGATGGGAACCAAGGTGGTCTTTACCGCCCTGCTGGCGGTTTTCCTGGCGGGCACCCAGCTTCCCGCGGGCATGTGGGCAGCGGCTTTGCTGACCACGGTGGGCATTCTGGTGCTGGGGTGGCGGGACTTGAAAAGAGGGCAGGGGAATGCGGCGGCGGTGGGCCTTTGCCTGTTGAGTTCGGTCACCTTTGCGGGGGCGGATGTGCTGATCGGCCACTGGGGCCCGGGGTATGGACGGCCGGCTTTTCTGGGGACGACCTTTGGTTTGATCGGGCTGCTCTCCCTGGCGACGGTCCGCTGGCAGGCGCCCACCGCCTTCCGGGTGCCGGGGCCGGCACGGCGTTATCTGGGACTGGGGGCGTTGTTGATGAACGCCCAGACCGTGGCCATGGGGCTGTGCATTGCGGGGTCCAATGATCCGACCGGGGTGAATATCCTTTATGGGACGCGGGGGCTGTGGTCGATCGCGCTGGTCTGGTTTGTGGGCTGGCAGTGGTTTGGGAATGGGGAGCGGGATTCTGCCAATGGAGCCATGGGGCTGAGGTTGACCGGGTCCCTCCTGATTTTGGGGGCTGTGGTGACGGCGGTGCTGGTGCGGCGTTGACGCGGCCGGGGTGCCGGGAAGGAATTTGTCTTGCGCGACCGGGGCAGAGTTTGGTTTTAATGACCCGGGCCGCCAAGGCCCCGTCCTTTTCCCATGAATAGATTTTTACCACTCCTGCTTGCGCTGATGCCCGGGTTCCTGTTGAGCACGGCACACGCCATGGAAGCCACCATCAAACAAGCGCCGTTCGGCAAGCTCGCCTCTGGAGCCGCCGTCGATCTCTACACGCTGACCAATGCCTCCGGCATGGAGGCCCGCATCATGACCTGGGGTGGAATTGTAGTCAGCCTGAAGACGCCGGATGCCTCCGGCAAGTTGGATGATGTGGTGCTGGGTTTTGATACCCTCGCGGAATATGAAGCCGGGCATCCTTACTTCGGGGCCATTGTCGGCCGTTATGGCAACCGGATTGCGAAGGGCCAGTTCAAGCTGGAGGGGGAACCCGTTCAGGTCACGGCCGCCCATGGGGGGCACAGCCTGCATGGGGGGAAGGATGGGTTCGATAAGAAACTGTGGAAAGTGACCACCGCGGCGGCCAAGGACGGTGCGGTGAGTTTGGTGCTGAAATATCTCAGCAAGGATGGCGAGGAAGGTTTCCCGGGGGCGCTCGATACCACCGTCACCTACACCCTGACCGCGCAGAACGAACTCAAAATCGACTATCTGGCCACCACCGACAAACCGACCGTGGTGAACCTGACCAACCACAGTTATTTCAATCTCGCCGGCGCCGGCAGCGGTCCAATCACCGATCATGTCCTGGAATTGAAGGCATCGCATTATACGGATACTGACAAGGATTTGATCCCCACCGGCATCATTGCTCCGGTGGCAGGGACCCCGCTTGATTTCACCAAGGCGCAGGCCATTGGCGCCCGGATTGATCAGAGCGAAGTTCTGGCGATCGAGTATGGCAATGGCTACGACCACAACTTCGTGGTCGACGGCAAACCGGGTACTCTGCGCCTCGCGGCCCGCGTCACCAGTCCAGCGAGCGGCCGGGTCATGGAGTGCCTCACCACCGAGCCTGGCATCCAGCTATACACGATGAATGGCAAAGGCCCGGCCATTGCGGGCAAGGGGGGCAAGTCCTACGTCCGCCGCAGTGCCTTCTGCCTCGAAACCCAGCATTATCCAGACAGCCCGAATCATCCGGACTTTCCCTCCACCGTGCTGCGCCCGGGGGAAACCTACCGCACCACTACTATTTATAAATTCTCCACGCGTCCCTGAGGCAATATCCGGTCCGGCCCCTGTCATCAGGACGGCCCCGCAAACGCAGGCGAATTCCTTTGCCAGCGGCCGCAAATCCAGCTAATAGCGCGCCGTTTCCTGTTTCCCCAGATTTTCATTTCCTGTTCCTATGCCCAAGATCAAAAAAATCATCAACGACCCCAATGCCTGTGCCGCCGAACTCCTCGACGGCCTGGTGGAAGCCTACGATGGCGACGCCAAAAAAGTCGGACGCGGCTGCATTGTCATGACCAACATCCGGGATAACAAACCCGCGCTGCTGGTCGGCGGCGGTTCCGGACACGAACCCATCTACCACGGTCTGGTCGGGCACAATCTCGCGGACGGAGCTGCCTGTGGCGATATTTTTGCGGCTCCCCCTCCTGACATCGTTCTCGACGGCACCCAGGCGGTGAACCGGGGCAAAGGGGTGCTTTATCTTTACGGCAACTACGCCGGCGACGTCATGAACTTCGACATCGGAGCAGAACTCGCAGCCGAAGAAGGCATCGAAGTCCGCACCGTCCTGATTTACGACGACGTCTGCAGCGCCCCTCCGGAACGCAAACAGGACCGCCGTGGCATCGCCGGTCTGGTGCCCATCGTGAAGCTCGCCGGAGCCGCCGCCGCCACGGTCGATTCCCTGGACGAACTGGAACGCCTCGCCATCAAGGCCCGGGACAACACCCGTTCCGTGGGCGTGTCCATGGCTCCGGGTTCGATTCCCGCCACCGGCATGCCCACCTTTGAGATTGGCGATGACGAGATCGGTCTGGGGATGGGCATTCACGGCGAAAAAGGGGTGGGATTGATCCCACTCGGCACCGCCGATGAGCTGACCCCCATGCTCCTTGACCTGATCTTCAAGGATGACTTGGCCTTCAACGCCGGTGATGAAGTCGTGCTTTTCGTGAATAGCCTGGGTTCGACCACCATGATGGAGCTCCTGATTATCAACCGGAAGGTGAAGGCCTTGTTGCGCGACAAGGGGCTCAAAGTCCATGACACCATCATCGGGCCTCTGGTCACCTGCCAGGAAATGGCCGGATTTTCCCTCAGCCTCACCAAACTTGATCCCGAACTGAAGCGGCTCTGGGATCTGCCCTGCGCCAGTGTCTGTTATACCAAGGCTGACACCTCCCAATCACCCGGCTGACCCTGTGGGGGGCCTCAGTGAAAACCCTACTTCTCCCGTAGATTTCCCTTGAGTGCCCCCGCCGTTCCGGTCCAACATGGCCTTCGCTGGACCGAAGCGGTTTCTTCTGAATTCTGCTTTCCTCCCGCTCCACTTTTGATTCCCCCACTTATATGATCCCTGTAGCTCTGCGTTTTTCTTCATCTGTCCTGCTGGCCGTGCTGGCCAGTGCTGGTTTGTCCATGGCTGGTGACATTATCAAATTGAAGTCCGGCGAGAAATATGACGGCAAGATTCTGAGCGAGAGTGCGACGGAAGTGGCGATCGAGATTCAGGTGGGCCGGATCAAGGAGACCAAAAAGGTAGCCCGCAAGGACATTGCGGAGTTGGTCAAAGCCACTCCCGACCAGATTGAGTCGGCGGTTCTCGCCAAGTTGATCCCGAGCAAGGACATGATGTCTGATGCCGAGTATCAGAGTATTCTGACGGAAAAGCTGGAGCCGTTCCTGAAAAAATACCCCACCAGCCCCCACAAGGGCGCCGTCGAAGCGATCATCAAAACCTACAAGGAAGAGATGGCCCAGGCGAAGTCGGGTGCCAAGAAGCTGGAAGGTGCCTGGATCAGCCCGGCTGAACTGGATTGGAATGCCTATAATTTTGAAGCCCGGTTGCGTCGCGTGGAGCTGGAGAAGCTGCTGCAGGCCGGCAAACCCGAGGCCGCTTACCGCATTCTCGCAGAATTGGAGGCCTCGAAGCCTGCTTCCGTTGAGACGGTAAAGAGTTTTGAGCTGTTCAAAAATGCCTTGCCCGCTTTTGAAGCCACGCTCGACCGGTTGGTGCTGGAACACCCGGTCAAACTGAAAATCCGGACGGACAGCGTCAAGACTTTGTCGGCCGATGAGAAGAAGCTTTTTGATGAAGGGATCAAAAAGGAGGAAGCGGATCTGAAATTGCGTCTTGAGGAAGATAAAAAAATGAAGCTGGGGATCCTAGCCTTCAATGAGTACGACCTCAAGTCCCTCACCGACGCCAAGGCGGCCTTCGTCAAAGAGGCGGCCCGCATCAACAAACTGGATCTCAACGGTATGAAGGTGGCCGCCACCGCCTTCCAGACGGGGCTGAAGAACTTCTCGGAAAAGAGCTACATGTCCGCTCAGAAGAATTTCGAGGATGCCGCCAAGGCCTTCCCCAAAGACACCTTTGTCAAGGAACGTGCCGATCTGGCCAAAAAGGCGGCTGCGGAAGCGGCCCGGGCCAATGCCGAAGCGACGGCAGCCAAACCAGCTCCAGCAGCCGATGCTGCCGCCAAGACGCCAGACGGCAAGACGGCTCCCGGAAAAACCTCCGAGCCCGCTAAAACCGCAGGCGGAGCCCCGGTGAAAAAAGCCCCGGCTCCGGCGGCCACTCCGGATGAAACGGCCACGGATGAAGCCGGGGAACCGGAAGCTTCCTCCAACCTGCCGATGTTCCTGATTGCCGGCGCGGCCCTGCTGCTGATCACTTTGCTCGTAGTCAAAATGCTGGCGAAAAAGAAGGCTGCGGCCTCGGACGAGTAAACCGCCATGCCCGCACCCCGCACTGCCACCATCGCCCGCCGCACCGCTGAGACGGACATCACTCTGACGCTCACGCTGGATGGTTCCGGCACCGCTGACATTGAGACAGGGATCGGATTCTTCGATCATATGCTGACGCTTTTTGCGAAGCACAGCCTGATAGATCTCAAAGTCCGGGCCAAAGGTGACCTCCATGTCGACTATCACCACACGGTGGAGGATACCGGCATTGTGCTCGGGCAGGCGGTCCGTCAGGCGCTGGGCGACAAGCATGGGATCGTCCGCTACGGCTCCATGCTGCTGCCCATGGATGAAACCCTCGCCCGGGTGGTGATCGACCTCAGCGGGCGGGCCTATCTGGAACACCGGGTCCCCGAGCGCGTCGATGCAATCGGCCTGTTCCCTTTTCAATTGGTGGAAGAGTTCATGCGGGCCTTCGCCTTCAATCTGGCTTGCAATCTCCACACGGAAATCCTGTATGGCCGGGACGCCCACCACATGGCCGAGGCGCTCTTCAAAGGCCTGGCCCGGGCCCTCGATCAGGCCATCCGCCGCGACCCCCGGGTGGTGGGAGTGCCCAGCACCAAGGAAGCACTCTAGCCGTTATTCGGGCGCGGAGGCGGCCCGGGGTAAGGAATCGCGTCCCGGAAAAAATCCGGCCAAGCCGCCTCCGGCCAATGGGGAGTTGGATAGCAGGGTAATCTAGCAAAACCAGGCTTACCCGACTCTCAACTTCCGGAGCCACTGCAGGAATTCTGCCGTATCGTCCGTGTCGCGCAACTGGAAGCGGGCGCGGGTCTGGGGATTCTGGCCCACGTGGAAACTGGTGCCCAGTCCGTTCAGCGCCGCGAAGGCATCTTCGTCGGTAGTGTCATCGCCCATATAGAGCGCAGCGGCGGCAGGCAGCCCGAGGCCTTTGAGCAGGCGCTTGAGTGCATACCCCTTGTCCCATGGCACATCGGGCCGGAATTCCACCACCATCTTGCCACGGTGCCTTTTCAGGGTGGGAAAGCGGGCAGCACAGGCCACCGCCGCCGTTTCGACATGGGGTATATCGGCAGGGTCCGCCAGCCGGTAATGCATGGAAAGGGTGAGGCCCTTGTCCTCGATAAAAATGCCTGGAAGGCCCTGCAGGGCTTCCCTGAGAAATAAAACGGCCGCATCCAGGACCGGGCGGGCCGCCAGGGCCTGGGGTTGCACGTAGTCCATGCCGCCTCCCTGGATTTCCAAACCGTGATTGCCGGCATGGACGGCCCTTGGCAAATCCGTCCGGCGGATCAAATCCGCCAGGTTCCGGCCTGACAAAACCGCCACCCGCACTCCGGGGTGGGCGGCGAGGGCAGCCAGCGCGGCATGGGCCTCCGCCGGCAGCCTGACGTCCTCCGGCCGGGCACAAATGGGCGCGAGAGTGCCATCGAAGTCGGTGGCCACCAGCAGCCGGGGCACGGTGCCAAGGCGGTCGGCCAGTTCCTTGCGGCAGTCAGTCCAGTGAGGAGGATTCAAGGCCATCGGATTGGAATTCAGGGATATCGAATTTGAGGAGTATGGACAGGATTTTTCCGGCCCAGCGGTACACGTTATTAAAGCGGATATGTTCCCGCATCCGGCTCATGCGGCGGCCTTGTTCCGCCTCGTCCATGTTGAGCGCGGTAAGCAGGGCTTCGCCGATTTCATGCACGGCGAACGGATTGAAGGAGACCGCTTCATCCAGCTCCCTCCAGGCGCCGGTGAATCGGCTGAGCAGCAGTACTCCCCGTTCGTCGGCACGGCTGGCGGCAAATTCCTTGGCCACGAGGTTCATCCCGTCATGCAGGGCATTGACCATGAAAACGTCACAAAGCCGGTGCAGCGCCATCATGTCCACCGGCCCATGGTGTTGCTTCAAAAGGAAAAGGACCGGTCCTTCCGGAGTGCTCCATCGGGCATTGATCCCTGCCGCAAGGGCATCCACCTCCGCTTCCTCCATCTGGTAGCTGACCAGACTGGAACGGCTGGGAGCGGCGATCTGGACAAAAACCACCCGCCCCCGCCACTCCGGATGATGGGTCAGGAAATAATCGATCGCCTGCAGCCGTGATGGAATGCCTTTGGTATAGTCCAGCCGCTCGATGCCCACGCCCAGCTTCCGGCCGCCCAGGTTCAGCTGCTGCTCCCAGTGGGCCATGGCCATGTCCACTTCCGGAGTCTGGGAGGCCGCCTCGTGGCCTGCGAAATCAATGCTGATGGGGAAAGGCCGCACGAGGGTATCGGCTCCGCCGCGGGTGATGAGGG
Organism: uncultured Verrucomicrobiota bacterium; assembly: GCA_942492905.1. Lineage (GTDB taxonomy): Bacteria > Verrucomicrobiota > Verrucomicrobiia > Verrucomicrobiales > V1-33 > CAIZWU01. The sequence goes on along the minus strand of OW818657.1, from coordinate 4,072,996 downwards.
AGAGATCGGGATTGACCCTGGCCTCAATGACCCGGTCCACAGTGTCTCGGAAGTTCTGGCAGTGCAGCCGGATGTGGAAGCCCAGGACGTCGTTGCCCAGCATGCCATCCAGCAGTTCCTCTCCCCAGGGAAAGGCCCGGAAAACTTCCTTGTTGGGCCAAGGCACGTGCCAGAACTGGGCGATCACCAGATTGCCCTTTCCCCGTTGTTTCAAAATGCGGGGCAGGAGGGCAAAGTGGTAGTCCTGGATAAAAACGATGGTTGGCTCTGTGCCAGCCTCCTCGATTACCGCGTCTGCGAAGATTTCATTGGCCTGGCAGTAATGCGCCCAATCCTCCGGCCGGAAAACGGGCCGGTTGAAGGTGATGTGACAAAGGGGCCACAGCCCTTCGTTCGACAGGCCATAATAAAAACCCTGCTCCAATTCCGGCGTCAGCCACACCCGTCTCAAGGTGTAAGCCGGCCCGTCGGGAGGAACCGGCACCCGATCCATGGAATCCACCGCGTCGCGGTCGGCATTTCCGCTGCCGTGGGCGATCCAGGTGCCCCCGGTCGCCACCATGACGGGATGCAGCGCCGTCGCCATGCCGCTGGCAGGGGTGATGCACTCGATTCCGTCCGGGCCGTGCTGGTGGATATAAGGCTCACGGTTGGAAACCACGATAAATTTACAGCCGCTCAGCCGGGTTTCGCAGAATTCATGCAATCGTTCCCGGGTCCATAAGTTGTGTTCCATGCGTTGAAGGGGAGTGGGGGGTGAAATGGCCTTGCCTTCAGAAAAGACCATCAGGTAATTCCCTAGTCTTGCGTGGAATGGCGGATGAGGCCATCTTTTTCTGATGTCTCCTGCTTCACTACTCCTTAATGATGAATCACTTCGCGCGCTGTGTGGCCACATCCATCTCACATGGAACACCCTGACGCGGGATCTCTGGGATGCCCTCAGTGCGGCCCGGGACAGCAAGGTGGATCATGAAATGCCGGATGCGGCGTGGCCGCTGTATCTTTCCCCCCGGGAGGACATGGAAGCCGTCCGGGCCACCTTGGCCGCGCATCTTGCTCCCGCCGCCTTCCAGCGTCTCTCCCTGCGGGTCCTGCCCACCGACTGGCGGTCGGTCACCGCTCATGGGCTGCTCTATCTTCCCGGCAAATATGTGGTGCCCGGGGGACGCTTCAATGAAATGCATGGATGGGACAGCCATTTCATCACGCTCGGTCTGCTCCGCAGCGGACGGATGGATCTCGCCCGGTCCATGGTGGACCAGCAGCTCTACCAAATTGATCACTACGGCACGATTCTCAACGCCAACCGCACTTATTTCCTCACGAGGTCCCATCCTCCCTTTCTTGGACGGACCCTGCTGGAGGTCTATCGGGCCACCGGGGACATGGAGTGGCTGCGGCAGGCCCTGCCATTGCTGGAGCAATATTATTTCTACTGGAACGTTCCGCCGCATCAGCTCCCCTCGCTCGGTCTTTCGCGCTACTGTGACCTGGGCGAGGGACCGGCCCCGGAAGTGGAGTCCTCGGAAAAGGATGCCGCTGGCCTCACCCATTACGAGCGGGTGGTGGCGTTTCTCCGTACTCTGCCAGGAGAAACCTCCGCTCTGTTCCTCAATGAGGACGGCACCCTGACCGATCACGCCTTCCGCAGTGACCGGTCCATGAGGGAAAGCGGATTTGATCCCGGCTTCCGCTTTGGTCCGCTGGATCTGGATACCCAGAATTATGCCCCGGTTTGCCTGAATACGCTGCTGTGGCGCATGGAAATGGACATTGCGGCCATCCGGAAAATAACCGGAGCCACTGCCACCCGCGATGTCTGGCTCAACCGGGCCCGGCAGCGCCGCGATCAGATCGACCAGCTGCTATGGGACGAAGCCGCCGGTCTCTATTTTGACTATCACACCGGCAGCAACAGCCGCAGCGGGTTCGTTTTCGCGACCACCTTCTGGCCGCTTTGGGCAGGTATGGCCAGCCAGGAACAAGCCCGCGCCGTCGCCGCCAATCTGCATCATTTCGAGACTCCCGGAGGCATCCAGACCGGCCCGCTGGAGACCGGCTGCCAGTGGGACGGTCCTTTTGGCTGGGCTCCGTTGACCCTCATGGCCGTGCAGGGACTGAACCGGTATGGCTTCCGGGAGGAGGCCCGGCGGATTGCCGCCGGCTTTGTGCACATGACGGCCTTTGAATTCGCCCGCACCGGGCAACTTTACGAAAAATACGATACGGTCCGCCTCACCTCCGAGGTGGCTGGCCTGCTCCGGTTTGGTTATCCCACCAACGAGACCGGCTTTGGCTGGACCAATGCGGTGGTGCTGGAATTGCTGACGTTCCTCGGCTGGGATGTCCTGCGCGGCTGAGGAACGGAGGGGATGCCCATCAAAGGCTTTGACGCCCGGCGCTCAGCCCGTATCAGAAAGCTTCCCCTTTCCCCCATCACTTCTCCCATGAACCTAGGTATCATCGACTACGGCGGCGGCAATCTGCAAAGCGTGCGCAATGCCCTGCGCTACACTGGGGTCGAGGCCGCTTACGTCAATTCCCCGGAGGGCTTCGCCGGGGTGGATGCCCTCGTCTTTCCGGGGCAGGGTCGCTTTGATGATTCCATGGCCGGTTTGAGCCGCCAGGGATTGGTGGAGCCATTGCGGGAGTGGATCCGGGCCGACCGCCCCTTCTTTGGAATCTGTATTGGTTATCAGGCCCTTTTTGAGCGCAGTCAGGAAAATCCGGGCGTGGCGGGATTGGGGGTATTTGAAGGAGAGGTGGTGCGGTTTCCCGTCAAACCAGGCCTCAAGGTGCCGCACATGGGCTGGAACCGGGTGCGCCTCACGCATCCGGAAGACCCCGCCTGGGCCGGGCAGGAGCCGGACCCTTACTTCTATTTCGTCCATTCCTATTATCCGGCTCCGGCCGATCCGGCCCTCACTGCCGGGATCACCGACTACGACGGCGATTTCGTCTGTGCCATCCAGCGCGGCAATCTGATTGCCACGCAGTTCCATCCGGAAAAAAGCCAGGCTGCCGGCCTGACTTTACTGGGACAGTTCGTCCGGAGACACGGTCTGCTGCCCGTGATCTGAGTCCTGCTCCGCCGCTTCCAGCCTGACAAAATCGTAAAGCACCCCTTCCGGCCAGGATTGGACCGGAACACTCAAGGTCAGGGTGTTTTTGCCGGCCTGGAGCAAGCCGGAAGGAATGGGGATGCTGCGTTCAAACCAAGCGCCCCGCACGGCATCGCGATGCATCACCGCGGTGTCCGGCATGGGACCCGTGCCTCCGGCAGGACGGCCATTGACGGCCAATTTCACGCCTTCCGGACTGCGGTTGCCGGCGATGCCCAGCCGCAGATTCAGCTTTCCTGCCGGCACTTCCTTCAGCTCGAAATTCACCCGCCAGGCGGCGGTGTCCACCCCGCGCCGGCCTTCGTGGCTGATGCCGCAGTGGGCGTAGTTCCAGTCTTTGGCCCAATCGCTCTGGCCGATGGTGTAGTTCACGCCCTGCGGGAAATCTTTGGCGAATTGATAGTAGAGTCCCCAGGCTCCAGCCTCATTTCCCCGGCGGAATTCCCCGGCCGAGCGGTCCGCCACCCCGATTTGCCAAAGGGTGCGGCGGCCGCGCTCGGGCTCCCAGGTCAGGGTGCCGCAGCCGAGGGTCTGTCCGGCGTTCACCACGAAACCTGCCTGGCTGAATTCGCCGGGCACGCCGTCCGCGATGGCATACAGCGTGTAAGTCCCGGGCCGCACGTGGGGCAGGGCAAAGCGGCCCTCGGGGCCCACCGTCCCCCAAAATTGATAGTCGCGGCTGTTGTGCTGCCAGTCCACGGAATCCGTGCGGCCCCGGCGGGTGGTGAGCCGGGGCGCTGCGGCGAGCCCGATCCGGATGCGGCCCGGAGGGGTAGCCGGATTCCGGATCACAAACGTCCCTTCAGCACTGCCTCGTTGTGCCTGTCGGGGATATTCCGGGAGATCGAGCCATTCATAGGGCCACGCGGCCTGCTCACGACGGGCCGCCTCCTGTGCTTCGCGCCACAGGGCTTGGGGGGCGCCGTCCGCATTGCAGTGGATGGCGAAGGGGCCGATCACCTTGGTCCAGACCTCGTTTTCTGCTATAGAGAGGGAACTGCCGCCGTAGTGGCTGCCGTGCCACATGTTCAGCAAAACCGGGGTGCCTTCGCGGTTTACATCAAGGTGGCCCGTGAGTTCCATCTTGGTAGGCCCTCCGGCGAGGTATTCTGCCGAGGGATTGACCAGCCAGACGCCGCACTGCCGGCTGGAAGAGGCCCAGCCCCACGCCGGGGTCTCCGCGATGAGCGCGGAATAACCGTATTTGTGCTCCGCCTTGCCGGCAAAAGGTCCAGTCCCGATCCGCCGGGCTTCCTTCAAATTCAATGGCGCGGCCCGGTCCCAATCCGCCCCGGAGGGCATCAGGCCGTGGCGCTTTTCGTCCACCGCGAGGTAGTCAAAAATGCTGCCATCCAATTTCATGGCATGACGGGCCTCCCCCACATTGAAACCGGCCATGCCCGGGCCGTGCCTCCAGACGGTGCTGAGGTAGAGGGTGCGTCCGTTCCCGGCGAGAGTGTAACGCATTTCCACTTCACAGGGCAATCCTCCGTCGCGGCCGGCCGGCGCAAACCGAAGGGCGATCTCCCCGCGCGTCCCGCCATTTTGTGCCGGATCCACCGTGATCACCGGCTCCGCGGCCGCGCCCAGCCGGGCGATGTCCCGGCCATCCTGACGGCGTCCCACCTGGGACCAATAACCCCGTTCCACCTGCATCCGGCCTTCGGCCTGGAGCGAGAAATCACCATTGTCAGGATTGATCGTGATCTGCAGCGATTCATTGGAGAGCACCGGCCGGTATTTTTCCTGACTGATTTTCACCGCGGCAGGGGTGGTGGAGGCTGCGGTCAGCAAGGCCGCCAAAAGGCAAAGGTGATAGTTCGGGAACATGGTCAGGGCAGGGGGCGGGGAGCGCCACCTTGCCTGTTACGTGGCCGCTGCGGACCTGTGATCCCCGAATCGCTTCATTCTTATAACCCAAGCGGGTTAAGCCTCCATCCGCTTCAAACGGTGTGCAGGCAGCGGTGCAGCATGAATAGGATCAAATTCCAGGTCAGGCCGGCCAGTTCGGGGTCATACCGCGGACCCTCATCGCGCAGGAAGGCATGCTGGCCATTGAATTCGTGCCAGGTGAAAGTGACCCCGGTATCCGTCAGGGTGTCGTAAATGAGGCGGCGGCCCTCCCGGGGAATATGGGGGTCCTGACGCCCCCAGACATAGAGCATCTCCGCCTTGATTCCGCCCAGGCGGCTCAGGGTGTCATCTGCCATGCCCTTGCCCAGGCTGCCCTGGTGGATATCGGTCGGGTAACAACAGACTCCGGCACTGACATCGGGCCGCAGGGCAGTGCGGGTGGCAAGGTGGCCGCCGAGACAGATACCCACCGTGCCGATCCGCCCGGTGCAGGCGGGATGCGATTTCAGGTATTCCACCGCCGCGGCGGCGTCGGCATCATAAGCGGCGAGGGTGCGGGTGATCTTGTGGGCATTGCCGCGCTCCGCTCCGGCGGTGTCATAAGCGAGAACGGTGCCCGGTTTCTCCAAATCATGATAGACTTCCGGAACCGCCACCACAAATCCTTGCCCCGCCAGCAGCGCGGCGGTGCGCCGGATGGGGCCGGTGACCTGGAAGATCTCGGACCATAACACGATTCCGGGAAACCGCCCCTCCCCCGCCGGGCGGACCACATGGGTCCGCATGGCCCCGGTCGGGGTGGGCAGGTCGCAGTATTCGTGTTCGCGGAGGGTCATCTGGAAACAAAATCCCGGTGGGTTGCTCAGACCAGCAGAGCCGCCACGGCATCGCGCTCTTCCTTCAACTCATTCACCGTCAGGTCGATTTTGCTTTGGGCAAATTCATTGACGGAAAGGCCCTGCACGATTTCCCAGGTGGTGCCGTCGGTACGGATGGGGAATCCGGAGATGATGCCTTTTTCCACTCCGTAGCTGCCGTCGGAAACGACGCAGACGCTGGTCCAGTCGCCGGCAGGTGTCGGAGTAGTCAGGCTGCGGACGGTATCGACCACGGCATTGGCGGCGCTGGCGGCGGAGGAAAGCCCGCGGGCCGCGATGATGGCGGCCCCGCGTTTTTGCACAGTACTGATGAAGTCGCCTTTCAGCCACTCGTGGTCGCTGATCACCTCCGTGGCGGGCTGGCCGTTGATCCTTGCATTGAAGAAGTCAGGAAACTGGGTGGCCGAGTGGTTGCCCCAGATGGCGGTATTGGTCACCGTGGACACCGGCACGCCGGCTTTGGCGGCGAGTTGGGATTTGGCCCGGTTTTCGTCCAGCCGGGTCATGGCAAACCAACGGTTGGCGGGGATGCCCTTGGCGTTGTTCATCGCGATCAGGCAGTTGGTGTTGCAGGGGTTGCCCACCACCAGAATGCGCACGTCCGGGGCGGCATTTTTTTCGATGGCCTGCCCTTGGCCGATAAAGATTTTACCATTGATGTTGAGCAGGTCGCCGCGCTCCATCCCGGCCTTGCGGGGCACGCTGCCCACGAGGAGCGCCCAATTCACATCCTTGAAACCCACATTGAGATCGGCGGTGGGCACGATGCCGTGGAGGAGCGGGAAGGCGCAGTCGTCGAGCTCCATGACCACTCCTCCGAGGGCAGGCAGGGCGGGTTCGATTTCGATGAGATGCAGAATCACGGGCTGATCCGGTCCGAACATGGCGCCGGAGGCGATGCGGAAAAGCAGGGAATAACCAATTTGACCGGCGGCACCGGTGACTGCGACACGAATCGGGCTTTTCATAGGGGGCGGAGAGTGGGTTTGAATGGTTCGGAGGTTAAAAGGAGCTTGGTCTTAGCACGCCACCGGCAGCGCACAAGGGGCGGAATGCGCTTCTCTTTGACCAGGCAAGGACCTGAAGGTTGCCCGGCCCAACAAAAAACCCCAGGACACCGGCGGGGCCGGTGACCTGGGGTGGGCAGGGAATCAAAGATCAGGGCGTGACCTTGAGCACCCCATTCATCATGCGCCAGTGGCCAGGGAAGGTGCAGAGATAAGGATAATCCCCAGGTTCGGTGGGGGCAGTGAACTCAATGAGTTCGGACTGGCCAAGACCGATCAGTTTGGTGCCGTGGGCCAGGATCTCCGGGCTTTCCGGGATGTAGCTCTTGGCCATGGCCTTTGGATCGGTCAGCATTTTATCGGCGAGCGCGCCCACATCATTCAGCTTGCCGGGTTTGACGAGGAGGAAGTTGTGTTGGAGCGGGCACTTTTCGTTGCGGAAGAGCATCACCACCTTGGAGCCGGCCTTCACTTCGAGAGTCGCCTTGTCGTATTTCATCACGGCCGGAATGACACCGAGCATCAGTTTGGTCACGGCGCCGGCGGGCGCGGCTTCCGCTGGTTTGGCGGGCTCGGCGGGTTTTGGCGCATCCTGGGCTTGGCTGGACACGATGGACGCGGTGGCGAGGAGGGTAAGGAGGAGTGATTTCATGATTGGGGGACGCAGAGGAAGTGTCATGCGAAGCAGAGCAACGCAAGACGGATTCCCTGCTTATCAAAATACGATTTTCGCCCTCAGTGGGGTGCGGCCGAGGCGGAAGATTCCCCCGCGGGTCCGAACGAAGGCGGACGGAAGAACAGGGCCAGCAGAATCATCGCGCCCAGCGCCATGCCGGTCGGGACCAGAAAGAGGGTTTTGTAATCCGTGACGCCGTCCTTGGTCAGACTCTCCGCGAGGGGGAGGAAGAGCCATTTGCCCGCAAGGTCACCCAAGCCAAGAATCAGCAGATTGAACCATCCCTGGGCGCTGGCGCGCACGTCTTTCGGAAAGACAGAATCAATAAAGATGTAAACAGTGGCGAAGAAGAAGGCGTAACAAATGCCGTGGAGCAGTTGGACCAGAATGATAAGCGGCTGATTCTGAGGAAAAAACGCATAGACGGCGAAGCGCAGGGCGTGGCCGGCGATGCCGACCAGCATGGTTTTTCTCCAACCGAATCTGGCGAGAACTCCGCCCAGCACCATCATGGCCAGGATTTCGGCGATTTGCCCGATGCTCATGATCGGCATGATCCATTTACCCTCGAATCCAGCGCTCTTCTCGAGGAAGCCAGGGGTCACGAGAAAGTAACCATTGTGAATTGTGGCATCGATGAAGGTGACGATGAACAGCACCAAAATGAACGGAATGGCGAGGCGGCGTCCGGTGGCGATCCAGGCGTTTTTCTCCGAACCTTTCTTGGGAGGCGTGTGGGGCAGGACCAGAGAGTAGGCGGCCAGCACCAAAGAGGCGATGCCTGAGACAAGGAAGATCGCCTTGCGGGCCTGAGTGGCATCAAATCCGGTTTTCCCATCCAGAATAAAATAGAGCGGCCAGGAGGCAAGGATCCAGCCAATGGTGCCGCCCATGCGCACGAAGCCGAATTCCTTGGAGGCGTCCTTCATGTTGGAAAACGCCAGGCTGTTGGCCACAGAAATGGTGGGGACATACAGGATGGAATGGATCAGCATCAGGGCGAAGAAGAGGGGGAAAGATTGAACCCAATAAAGCCCCAGCATCGCCAAGCCGCCCACGAGGTGGCTGAAAGCCATGAATTTCTCGGCCGCGAAGGTGCGGTCGGCGAATTGGTTGCTGAAAAAGATGCCAAGAATGGAGGCGATGGCAAAGCCGCTGCCGATCCAAGCCTGCTGTGTCGCCGAAAATCCGAGCCCTCCGTCCGCCACCGCAGATCCCATGTAGCCCCAGATCAGTGGCAGCCACGCCCCCCAGATAAAGAACTCGAGGATCATCATGACGAAGAGTTTATTGCGCGGACCGTGGTTCATGGATGGAGGTGGATATTAATTTTGGATGATGGGACGGCAGTGGCTTAGCGGAGTTCGGGCGCGGGGGCAAGCAATTGAAACCGGCAAATACTGATCACAATTTGGTTTCCCCTGGAGCGAGGGTGTGGTATCACCGCACCCGTGAAACCGTTTTTCTATCTTCCCTGGGCCATTTTGCTGGCCATGGCCGGCACCGCCTTTTCCCAGCAGCAGGGGCCGGACGCCATCAGCCGGATCTTCCGCCACAATAACGGGCAGAAGACCTACACGCAGAAAATGGGAGGATCCAAGGAGATCACCGAGTCCGTCTTCGACAAAAATGACATCCTGTGCGGAGTGCGCGTTTTCAATCTCGATGACCGGGGCCGCATTTCGAGTGGGATCATTTACGATGGCAAAAAAAATGTCATGGGATGCACCAGGAATTTCTTCGACCCGCAGACCGGCCAGATGCTCCAAGAGAAGCTTTACGACAAACTGGGCCGGAACGTGCGGGTGCTTTATTATCCCGGAGCTTTGAAGGAAGCCCGTTTTGCCAAACGCATGGTCGCCTTCAATATTGATCCTTCCAATCCGGAAGCGGCCCCCAAAGAGGTGGCAGGCGTGGCCAAACCGATTGTTCCGGTCACCAAGGACGAGGATGAGTTTGAACCGGGGATGCCCCAAGGCACAGCAGCTCCCACGGCCCAGGAGGCCGCCAACCGGGACCGCGCTTCCGTGGCCGCGCCGAAAGCTCCAGCGAAGCGGGGTTGGCTCAGGCAGAGGCAGCCGGGCACTTGACCTCCGGGGTCACAGGCGCTCCGTCTCCGGAGAACCGCTGTTCAGGACCTTCCCATTGCTGCATGCCCTCCCCGATCCGTTCCTTTATCAACTTGTTGGCCGTCGCCTCGCTGATCGGTCTGGTGGTTTGGCGGGAACATTCCTGGCGGGTGCGCTCCGGACAGACTTCCTCCGCAGCCACCACTGCTGCAGGGCCTGCGACGCCGGCTGATCCCTCGGTGCGGGAGTCGGAGTTGCTTTCCGCGAATGCCCAGCTGCAAAAACAATTGATCGCCGCCGAATCGAAAGCGGGGGCACTCGCGGCAGAAGTGGCTTCCCTTAAACAGGCAATCGAGGCGGCCAAACCGGAACCGGTTCCGGCCGATCTGGCGAAACAGTTTGCCCAGCAACGGGGGTTGGCCTTTGAACCAGCTCCTGTCTGGTCTCCCGCTCCCTTGGAAACGATTTTGGATAAAGTCCGCGCGTCAGTGGAAGCCCAGTTGCCCGTGGATGCCGCCACCGCCCGCAGCCGGGCTGCCATCGCGATGGGATTTCAGACTGACTCTTTCGACTACCGGGAGGCCTTGGTGAGTTTGGCGCAGATGACCAATGGCGGGTTTTATGAGGCCGCCAGCCAAACGTTTTTTTTCCGGGAGGAAGCCTCCTTGTCCCGGGCTGACGGAAGGGAGATTTTTATTGGGGGTTTGGCCTCTGCCTTGACCCAACGGCAGGCCGGTGACCGGCTGGGGAATCTTTATGATCCAGCCAACGATGATGTCGCTCTGGCGGCGAGGTCCCTGATCAATGGGGATGCCAATGCCTCCCGCGTCCGCTTCAGCATCGCGGACCAGTTGAATCTGAACTTTGACCGGAATGGAGCACCTACCGCCCCGCCGCCAAACTACAGTGCCCCCGTTTATTTGGCTGAGATGTGGAAATTCAGTCAGGATAAGGGCAGTCTGTTTGTGGAAGCCTTGGCGGGGCAGGGCGGAAATGCCGCCGTCGATGCCGCCTATGCCCGGATGCCCCGGTCATCGGCAGAAATCCTTCATCCCGAGGAATTGTATCTGGCCAATCCTCCGTTTGAACCGCTGGCCGTCGAATTCAAGGAACCCAAAGTGGGCGGTCTGGATCCCTATTTTTCCAATACTGCCGGGGAGTTGGGAGCCTACATCGCCCTGCGGGGGTGGCTGGGGGTGGAAGAAGCCACCTTGGCCAGCGAAGGCTGGGCGGGTGACCGCTACGGCATCTGGCCTGGTGAGGCGGGTTTCGGAGATCATCTTTTCTGGAAAACGGTCTGGAGAACCGAAAAGGACGCCAAGGAGTTTTTCGATCAGATGCGCCGGGTGATCATGCAGCGCTTTTCGATTCCATGGCGGCAGTCCTACGATGCCGTTCCCGGGGAATTCCGGATCGATGATCCCCGGCGGGTGGTCAGGTTGGTGCTCAAGACCGGGCAGAAAACTGTCACTCTGCTGAACGCAACCGATTCAGCCTTTGCAGGGGAATTGGAGAAGGCAGCTCAACAGTGGTAACGAGCCACGGCAGCGGGAGCAAACCAAGAATTCTTGGGGCTTTTTAATGGATCGGCGGCGGACGGCGCAGGGAAGCCCGCTGCGGGGAGACGCCCACTCCGCGGGTCTCGGGAAGCATTCCGCCTTTCATGGAAGCCGGACGACGGGGCACCTCAGTTTCGGCCGTATCCCTTTCTGATGGGGAGGTTGCGGTGAAAAAATTCCGGATTTTGAAATGGAAAGTAGGCACAGGTGCAGGATTGAAATTATGGTAATTATAAAGTAATCGGGTCGATAATCAAGAAATGATTGCAGCCAAAAAGGCATGATTAAGGGGAAGCCGGAGTTTGCCGGTATCTTTCCCTTGACCACTATTAAAAGAGGACGACTCGTAAAATCTGATTTCTGTCCCTGTGCTTTCGGGGACGCACACCATAATCACCCTGCCTTAATTCGTAAGGAGGAGAACGAATGTGCGGCCACGACGGCATGGTTCCGGGAATCCGCATGGCGTGGTCTGCTGACGGCACGTCTGCTGCTATTTCCGTCTTTTCCAACAATTCTCCTGTGATTTCACTTCATGTTCGCCAAACTTTTCGGCTGGTTTTCCAATGACATCGGCATCGACCTCGGCACCGCCAATACTCTCGTTTACGTCAAAGATCATGGGATCGTCCTGCGCGAGCCCTCTGTGGTAGCGGTCAAAGCCGGCACCATGGAGGTGTTGGCGGTAGGGGACGATGCCAAGAGAATGCTCGGGCGCACGCCCGGCAATATCGTCGCCATCCGCCCTCTCAAGGACGGGGTGATTGCTGACTTTGAGGTCACCGAGGCGATGTTGCGCCATTTCATCCAAAAGGTCCACAACCGGCGCGGCATGGCCCGGCCCCGGGTGGTCATCGCCGTGCCCAGCGGCATCACGGAAGTTGAAAAACGCGCCGTGAAGGAGAGCGCCACCATGGCGGGCGCCCGCGAAGTTTACCTGATTGAAGAACCGATGGCGGCAGCAATTGGGGTCGGGCTGCCGGTGCAGGAAGCCAGTGGGAACATGATCGTCGATATCGGCGGCGGGACCACAGAAGTGGCTTTGATTTCCCTGAGCGGGATTGTTTACAGCCGCAGCGTCCGTGTGGCGGGCGACGAACTCGACGAAGCGGTCGTCCAATACATGAAGCGCGCCTACAATCTGATGATTGGGGAACGCACCGCGGAAGACATTAAGATCCGTTTGGGATCAGCTTACCCCATGGCCAAGGAAACCACCATGGAAGTGAAGGGCCGGGATATGGTGGCCGGTTTGCCCAAAACCATCACCGTCACTTCCCAGGAAATCCGCGAAGCCTTGCTGGAGCCGCTCAACAGCATCATTGATGCGGTGCGGGTCACCTTGGAACGCTGCCCGCCGGAACTTTCGGCCGACTTGGTGGACCGCGGGATCGTGCTGGCCGGCGGGGGAGCCCTGCTGCGGGGACTGGACAAATTGCTTTCAGAGGAGACCGGCTTGCCGGTTCACGTCGCCGAAGATCCTCTGAGTGCGGTGGCCGAGGGCACCGGCAAGGTGCTCAGCGAGTTGGCCTTCCTCAAGAAGGTGACCACGACGGATTCCTGAGCCATGCCGGGCAGGTCCCCCGGCCTGCTGAATTCACCGCATCAACGCCACGCCCTCCGCGTGTCATGAGACGCCTTAACCTATTAGCCCTGCTGGCCTTTGTGGTCACCCTTGGATGGGTGTTCACTTTCGACACGCCCGCCACCCGTGGGATTCAGAGCAGGATCATGGCGCTCTTCTCCCCGTTCACCCGTGCCGGGGCCAACGTGCAGGAGAAAATCGCATCATCCAATGAACCGCCCGTGGATGCGGCGGTGTTGAAAGCGGATAACGAGCGCCTCACGCTCGAGAATGAGCGTCTCCGGCTCGTGGATCAGCAGCTCCTCCAAACCAGGGGAGAATTGGAACAACTCAACGCCCTCTTTAAATTCAACCAGCAAAGCACCTACGCCCTCACCGCCGCCCGGATTATTGTCAGGAAAAATTCAGCCTGGTTCCGCCAGGCCACCATCGACAAGGGATCCCGTGATGGCGTTTCCAGCGGCAGCCCGGTGATCGTGCCGGATGGTCTGGTCGGCCGGGTGGTCAAGGTCGGTCCGGATGAAGCGGAAATCCTTTTTGTCACCGATGAACTCTGCAAAGTGGCCGCCCAGATCGAGGGGACGGCAGAGCGGGGGATTCTCGAGGGGGTGCGCGTATCCACCAGCCGCCGCCCGGATCTGCGCCTGCGCTTTTTACCCCGCGAGATCGATAAATCATTGATCGGCCGCAAAATCTACAGTCTCCCGGATTACATCAGTTTTCCTCCCAATATCCTACTCGGCACCATCTCCGAATTCCGCTCCGGCGACTACTCCACCGAAGCCGTGATCAAGCCTGCCGTCCAGAATCTGGACCGTTTGAAATATGTCTTCGTGATGGGACTGGGTGCCGGGGAAAAACCCTCAGCCCCTCCCGACCCGCGATGATCTTCACGTTGCTCCTTTTCGTGCTGACAGGGCTGGCGCTGGTGCTGCAGGATTTTATTCCGGCGTTCGACTGGGCCTATGGGTCACGGATCTTTCTGGTGCCAGTGGTCTTTTTTGCCTGCTCCGTCAGCGTGCCTTTTCCCGTCATGCTGATGCTTGCCTTTGCGACTGGCTTTGTGTGGGATGCGAGGAATCTGGTCAGCCCTGATTATGCGGAAAAACTGCCTGCGGGCATCCCCTGGGGGGACATCCACTTCGGCGATATCGGGCAGATGGCGGCTCAATTGGAAACCGCCATCCCCCACAGTGGTGCCACCTTTGGGTTCACCATTTTCCTCTATGCCCTGCTGGGAAGCCTGATGCAGGGGATCCGGCCGCTTTTCCGCCGGGGGCGCTGGGAACTGCCGGTGCTGATGACGGGAGTGGGCACTTTCCTGCTGCTGCTGCTTGAATTTCTTTGGATCAACTTCCGGCGCGGCGGGTTCGTTTTTCCAGCAGACATCTGGCATCACCTGCTCACCACAGCGTTGCTCTCCATGTTCATCGCCCCGCTCATCTTTTTTCTGATTGATACCCTCGCCCGGCTCAGCGGCTACCGTATCCGCTACACCGGACTTACCAACCGCCGCTGGGCCCCACCGACATGATTTCCAGTCATCGACTCCGGCTTTATTTCCTCGCCCTGCTCATCCTGGGGGGCTTTGGCGTGCTGATTTACCGGCTCTGGGGGCTCCAGATCAACCGGCAGGAGGAATTCATCGCCAAACTTCCCGAAACCGCCCAGGCTCTGCAGCGCATCCCCGGTCCGCGCGGACGCATTTTTGACCGAAACGGAGTCCCCTTGGCCGATAACAAGGCAAATCTCGAAGTGGGCCTCAATCTGGCCGAGGTGGAAAGCTACTGGAAGGAACAAAATCCCAAGACCGAAGTGCCCAAATTTGAATGGGGTGCCAAGCGTGATGCCGATACCGACATCGTCAAGATCCTCAACCTGACCATTTTCCCCAAGCTGGACGCCTTGAGCCTCTACATCCAGCCCACCGAGAAGATGATCGATGATATCCGCATCTGGTACCGGGAGAACCGGGGGATCATTCCTTATCCCTATCAGAAAGCGCTCGACCGGACCAATACCGAGGACTACCGCCGTTTTGCCGCCTATGCCGAGTATGCCAATGAACTCCCGGGCATCACCCTGCGGGATCGTTCCACCCGGATTTATCCTCTCAAGGCACTGGGCGCCCACGTCCTCGGTTACGTCAAGGCTGCCGGCCGGGAACGCCCTCCCGGGGAAGAGGGTACTTGGCAATTCTTCGAAAACGATGACACCGGAATTGCCGGGGTGGAAAAGACACTCGACGCGGATCTGCGCGGCAAACCCGGCACGCGGGTTTATCTTAAAAACGAGCATGGACGTCTCGCCGACGAAATCGTGGCCGAGCGGGTCGATCCGCTGCCCGGCGATGATGTCTATCTGACCATTGATGCGCGCATCCAGACCATCGCCGAGAATGCCCTGCGCGAGGCCATTTATGACGAGGCCGGCCAGACCGGTATCGGCCGCGGGGCTATTTCTGTGATTGACCCCAATACCGGCGAGATCCTCGCGATGGCTTCCGTTCCCTCCTACGATCCCAACATCTTTATTCCTTTCATCCGACAGGCCGACTGGGATGCCCTGCAGGAGAAACAGGATGCGACGGTGCCCATGGTAAGCCGGTCCCTCAGCGCCTATCCGCCCGGTTCCACCTTCAAAATTGTCACTGCCATTGCGGCCTCCATGGAGGACAAAGGATCCCGGACTTACAATTGCGGAGGCTCCGTCACCTATGGCAGCAGGGCGTTCCCCTGCTGGAAATTGAACGGGCATCCCGTCAGCCACGGATCCCTCAATTTGTCGGAGGCCCTCAAACGTTCCTGTAATTGCTATTTCTACCAATGCGGCAACGCCGCCGGAATCGACCGCATCGAAAAGGTCGGTAAAATGTTCGGTATTGGAGCCCGGCTGCCGATCCAATTGGATTACGCCGTCGCTGATGAACATATGCCCGGCCAGAAGTGGTGGGAGCAGCAAAACAAAGGTCCATGGACTTCCGCGAAGACCGCCAATATCTCCATCGGCCAGGGGGAAGTCCAGGCCACCCCCCTGGAGATGTCAGTGGTGGCGGCGGCTGTCGCGGCCAATGGAAAAAGCTGGCAACCCACCCTTGTGCATCATCAGGTCAAACACAGCCGGAACAAAGCCGGCGAGCCGCTCGAACTGCGCAGCGAGTTCAAACCCAAACTGCGTTTCGATCTCCTGAATATGGGCCCGGACAGCGCCAAGGAAAAAGATCTGGCGGCGATCCGGGATGGCATGTGGAGGGTGGTCAATGACAAATCCGGCGGGACGGGAAGGCTGGCCCTGTCCGAGTATGGAATCGCCGGTAAAACAGGCACGGCCCAAAAGTGGCGCATCGACCGGGTAACTGGAAAGACCCTGGATGACCATCATACCTGGTTCGTGGCTTTTGCTCCGTACGATAATCCCAAGGTGGCCATTTGTGTGGTGGTTCCCAATGGAAAGTCAGGCGGGGGTACCGCGGCACCTATCGCCAAGCGGGTCATCGAACGCACCCTTGGACTGGAAGATGGCAAATACCATCAGAGCATCGCCCCGCTGGAGCCCTCCAAAGGACACTTCAATTTCAACAACATGGTGACTTACGAAGGACAGGATCTGCCGGTGCTGGATCCGACCGAAGCTGCCTCCGAAGAAGGTGAGATGGTGGACCCGGGCGATGAGCCGGTAGCGGTGAAACCTGTTGCTGAAACGGCTCCGGTGGCGGCTCCCCGGATTGACGTGGATACCCAGGCCGGGACCCAGGAAGCGGATGTCAAAAAGAGCCAATTCAAAAAACAGCCCAACTAGTTTCCTCCGGCCGGTGCCTTTATTTTTTCCAACCCTCAAATTCTCCCGGCGCCGCGCGCGCCACACCCCCTTAACCACCCCATGCTTTTTGCCGCAATGATCAAACGAATCCGCAGATTTTTCGGAGGTAATACTCCATTCAACGAAGGTGTCCGTGTTGTCGTCAACACCGAGAAACTCGAACAACGTGTCGCCCTCGTGGAGAACGGCATGTTGGAGGAATACACCATCGAACGTGCTGGAACCCAGCACATCGTAGGCAGCATTTACAAAGGCCGCGTGCGCAACATCGAGCCCGGCCTCAAGGCGATGTTTATCGACATCGGATTGGAGAAAAACGCCTTCCTCCACTTCTGGGATGCCATCCCGGCCGCCGACAATGAGGAGGCTGAAGAGGGCAACCGCAACGATATCGAGGAGATTGATCGTGGTGGCCGTGGCAAGGTGAAGAAAAAGAAAATCACCGCCCGCGACATTCCGAACCTTTATCCGGTCGGCGCGGAAATGCTTGTGCAGGTCACCAAAGGCCCCATCGGCACCAAAGGCCCGCGCATCACCACCAACATCTCCCTCGCCGGACGCTTCCTCGTCTTGATGCCGCTCAATGACATGTTCGGGATCTCCCGCAAGATTGAAGAACCCCGGGAACGTGACCGTCTGCGCAAGATCCTGCGCAAGCTCAGCGTGCCGGAGGGCATGGGCGTGATCATGCGGACGGTCTGCATGGGCAAACGGGCCCGCTACTTTGTGCGCGATCTCGCGATGCTGGTGGAACAATGGCAGGCGATCTCCGAAGTGGCCAATAGCAAAAAGGCCCCCTGCCTGGCCTTCCAGGAACCCGATTTGATCGAGCGCACCGTGCGTGATTTCCTCACGGAGGACGTGGATGAGGTCATTTGCGACGATGAAGCCACCGCGGCCCGGATGAGGGAACTGGTGGGTCAGATTTCCCGTCGGTCCAAAAAACGGATCCGCTGTCAGCGGACCCCGGAGCCGATCTTCGACATGCTGGGAATTCAGAAGCAGATCGACAATGCCTTTAACCGCCAGGTCTGGCTCAAATGCGGGGGTTATCTGGTGATTGATGAAACCGAAGCGCTCATCGCGATCGACGTCAATACCGGGCGTAACAAAGGGTCCGACGATCTTGAGAAAACCATCTTCCAGACCAACATGGAAGCCGCCGAGGAAGTCGCCCGCCAACTCCGCCTGCGCAACATCGGTGGCCTCGTGGTGGTCGATCTGATCGACATGAAGAGCCGCCGCGACCAGCAGGCAGTCTACAAGGCGATGAAGGACCGCCTGCGCCGGGACAAAGCCAAGACCCAGGTCATGCCCATCTCCCCGCTCGGACTCATGGAGATGACCCGTCAGCGGCTCCACGAGAGCCTCAGCACCGCCGTGTATGATCCTTGCCCGACCTGCAATGGCCAGGGCCGGATCAAGTCCACTGAAACCATGTCAGTAGAACTCCAGCGCCGTGTGAACACGCTGATGCAAAAATATCCTGACACCGAGCATGACCTGCTCATCACAGTCCACCCTGATGTGATGCAGCGGCTCCGCACCAAGGATGAAGCCCTTCTCGTGGACCTCGAACGGCGTCACCATGGCCGGCTTTCCTTCCGGGCCGACCCGAACCTTCACCGCGAAGTCATGACGATCCTCAATGCCCAAACGGGCAAGGAAATGAAATAACGGACGGAAGGTTCAAACTCATCAGGCGCGTGGAGCTCAAGTCCACGCGCCTGCTTTGTTTCTGAATGAAATCCGGCGGAGCCTTACCACCGGATCACGCTGGCAGCCCAGGCAAAGCCGGCTCCGAATGCCACAAGAAGGACGTTATCGCCTTTCTTGAGGCGGCCTTCACGGGAGGCTTCATCGAGGGCAATGGCAATGGCTGCTCCGCTGGTGTTGCCGTATTTTTGGAGATTGAGGAAAGCCTTTTCCGGAGGCAGCCCCAGGCGCTCGCGGATGGCATCAACGATGCGGACGTTGGCCTGGTGGGGAATGATGAGGTCGATGTCAGCGGCGGTAAGACCCGCCCTGGCGATGGCTGTTTCGCAGGCTTCACAGGTATTCTTGACAGCGGCTTTGAAGACTTCCTTGCCCATCATGTGGATGATCGGCTCGGGGATAACGGCTGGCTTGGGGGGCAGGGTTTGGGCGCTGCCGATGCCGGGGGCATGGAGGATGCCAGTGAGATTGCCATCGCTGGCAAGCACGGAGGAGAGCAGGCCCGAAGCGGTGGCTTCATCAGCATCGGTGCGCCGGCGGAGGATGGCGGCCCCGGCTCCATCGCCGAAGAGGACGCAGGTATTGCGGTCGGTCCAGTCGATCAGGACGGAGAGCTTGTCCGCGCCGATGATGAGGGCGGTGGCGCGGTTTCCTCCGTTGATGAAGTGCCGGGCGATCTGCATGGCAAAAAGGAAACCGGCACAGGCTGCACTGACGTCGAACGCAACCGCATTGGAGGCCCCGAGGTTCTGCTGCACATAACAGGCGGTGGAGGGGAACAGGCTGTCCGGGGTGACGGTTCCGACGATGATGAGGTCGATCTCGGCGGCGGTGATGCCGGCGTCCTCCATGGCCAGCCGGGCCGCATGGGTGCACATATCGCTGGTGGTCTCTCCGGCGGCGGCGATCCGGCGCTCGCGGATGCCGGTGCGGCTGACGATCCATTCGTCCGAGGTATCGACAATTTTGGCGAGGTCAGCATTGCTGAGCACCCGCTCGGGAACGTAGCTGCCGGTCCCGGCAATGGTCGTGATGCAGGGCGAAATGTCAGGGGTGGAGTGGCTCATGCAGGGCGCGGTAGGGAAGGGGGAAAGGACCGGAAGTTTGAAACGGCGGAATGCCGGGAGCCGCAAGGAGAAGTTTTCCGGCAAGGCGGGCGGCCGGCCAGTGAGGACACGCAGTTACAGCTTCCCGATCAAGTCCTCAATCATCGGATTGACCGAGTGCTGGATCATCTCGGTGGCGACCCGCAGGGCATTTTTCATGGCGAGCGGGGAGGATGAGCCGTGCGCGATGATGACGACGCCATTCACCCCCAGGAGGGGACTGCCGCCATAACTTTCGTAGGACATGCGTTGGGCCGCTGCTTTGAAGGCCGGCTTCAGCAGGCCGGCAAGCACTTTGCGGCTGACGTTGGCGGTCAGTTGTTCCTTGAGCACGGCGAGAAAGGCTTTGGCCGTGCCTTCGCAGCCCTTGAGCAGGATATTCCCCACAAAGCCATCACACACGGCCACCTGGAGCGCCATATTCAGGACGTCACGGCCTTCCACATTGCCTTTGAAGTTCAAAAACGACACCCCGCGCAGGAGTTCGAAGACTTCCTTGCTGAGCTCGCTGCCCTTGCCTTCCTCCTCCCCATTGCTCATCAGGCCCACAATGGGGCTGGCGACCTTGTGGATGGCCTTGGAGAAGACATGGCCCATGATGGCATGCTGGACCAGGTGGACGGGCTTGCTGTCCACATTGGCTCCGGCATCGATCAACCCGCAGGTCCCGTGAAGATTCGGCAGGGGCGATAGGATTCCGGCCCGCTCCACGCCGGACAAGGTGCGCAATTTCACTGTGGCCGCAGCCACCGCGGCTCCGGTGTGGCCGGCGCTGACCACGGCGTCCGCATCGCCCCGCTTCACTAAATCGGTGGCCACGGAGATGCTGCTATCTTTTTTCTGGCGCAGGGACTTCACGGCACTGTCGGTCATTTCGACCACCTCGGATGCATGCACGATCACGGCCCGGGAATCGGAAAAATGCATGGCATCCATCTCTGCTTTCAGCCGTGCGGCGTCGCCCACGAGGTAGAGTGTCGTGATCGCGGGATATTCGGCCAACGCCAATTGGGCACCGGCCAGCATATTCCGTGGAGCGAAGTCGCCACCCATGGCGTCGAGAGCTATTTTCATGTGCGCAAGACAGAGGCGGGAAATGGTCCAGGGCAAGGGGAAGCGGCGGGTGTCGCGCCAGGCGGCGTTGCATTTCCGCTCCCGCGGGGAGGGGGCAAAGGCCCCCGGGGATCGGCGGTGCGCTGGTTTTCTGCGAGGAAAGGATCTTCCAGCAGACCAGGGCTCAAAACAAAAAACCGCCCGGTCCTTGCGGGCCGGGCGGCTGGGATTTTTGGGAATGTCAGGCCGATGGATTACATCATTCCGTCCATGCCGCCGTGGTCGTGGCCGTGGCCACCGCCGGCTGCTTCCTTCTTCTCGGGAAGCTCGGTGATGAGGCATTCCGTGGTGAGGAGGAGTCCGCTGATGGAGGCGGCGTTCTGGAGAGCGCTGCGGGTTACCTTGGTAGGATCAACCACACCGGAGAGGATGAGGTCTTCGAACTTGCCGGTGGCGACGTTGTAACCTTCGTTGCCTTTGGCGTTCTTGACGTGCTCCACGATGAGAGCTCCTTCGACACCGGCGTTGGAGGCCAGGGTGCGGAGAGGGGCTTCGATGGCGCGGCGGACGATGTCGGCACCGGTGGCTTCGTCACCCTTGAGCTTGAGGCCGTCGAGGGCCTTCTGGGCGCGGATGAGGGCAGTGCCACCGCCGGGGACGATGCCTTCTTCAACGGCCGCACGGGTCGCGTGGAGGGCGTCTTCGACGCGGGCTTTCTTCTCCTTCATTTCAGTTTCGGTCGCGGCACCCACGTGGATAACAGCAACACCGCCGGCGAGCTTGGCAAGGCGCTCCTGGAGCTTCTCGCGGTCGTAGTCGGAGGTGGTTTCGTCGATCTGGCGCTTGATCTGGCTGACACGGCCTTGGATGGCGTCTTTTTTGCCGCCGCCTTCGACGATGATGGTGTTTTCCTTTTCAATGACGAGGCGTTTGGCCTTGCCGAGGTCCACCAGTTCCACGTTCTCGAGCTTGATGCCGAGGTCGTCGGTGATGACACGGCCACCGGTGAGGATGGCGATGTCTTCCAGCATGGCCTTGCGGCGGTCACCGAAACCAGGAGCCTTGACGGCAACGGTGTTCAAGGTGCCGCGGAGCTTGTTCACCACGAGGGTGGCAAGGGCTTCCCCTTCGATGTCTTCTGCGATGATGAGCAAAGGCTTGCCGGACTTGGCGACCTTCTCGAGGAGGGGCAGCATGTCCTTGAGGTTGCTGACTTTCTTCTCGTTGATGAGGATGTAGGCGTTGTCCAGGGTGGCGGTCATCGCTTCCGGATCGGTCACGAAGTAAGGGCTGAGGTAACCTTTGTCGAACTGCATGCCTTCCACCACGTCGAGGGTGGTTTCGATGCTCTTGGCTTCTTCCACGGTGATGGTGCCGTCCTTGCCGACCTTGTCCATGGCATCAGCAATGATCTTGCCGATTTCCTTGTCCCAGTTGGCGGAAACGGTGGCGACCTGGGCGATTTCCTTGGTGTCCTTGACGGGCTTGGAAATCTTGTGGAGTTCCGCCACGAGGACTTCGGTAGCCTTCATGATGCCGCGCTGGAGGGAGGTCGGGTTGGCCCCGGCGGTCACGTTGCGGAGGCCTTCCTTGTAGATGGCTTCGGCGAGCACGGTGGCGGTGGTGGTGCCGTCACCGGCGATGTCGGAGGTCTTGCTGGAGACTTCTCGGACGAGCTGGGCACCCATGTTTTCATAGGGGCAGGTCAGCTCAACTTCCTTGGCTACGGTGACACCATCCTTGGTAATAGTGGGGGAACCGAATTTTTTGTCGAGGATGACGTTGCGGCCGGCTGGTCCGAGGGTGGCTTTGACGGCTTTGGCGATTTTTTCGACACCGCGGAGGAGGGCTTGACGGGCGGCTTCGTCGAAGAGGAGTTGTTTGGCCATGTGGGTAGTTGTGGTTGATTTAAGATTGGTAATTGTTGATTCTGTCAGGAAGAATTACTTCCGGATGATGGCGAGGATGTCGGACTCGGAGAGGATGAGGTTCTCTTCGCCATCGATTTTGACTTCGGTGCCGCCGTATTTGGAGATGAGGACGACGTCGCCGACTTTGACGGAAAAGTCGATCAGCTTGCCATCTTCGTCACGGCCACCGGTGCCGAGGGCGATGACCTTGGCTTCCGTGGGCTTTTCCTTGGCCGTGTCAGGAAGGTAGATGCCGCCAGCGGTTTTTTCTTCGCTGTCGATGCGCTTCACGAGGACACGCTGGCCGAGCGGTTGGATTTTGGTTGCCATTGGTTTGGATTCGGTGGGTTGTGGTTTTGCTTTGGTTGCCATGAAGACAGATTCTGTTTGGATGGATTTGTATTTGCGCAGGAAGGCGGGGCCATCCTACGAAAGGGATCAGGCCTTTTTGTCGTCGTTCACGACTTCAAAGTCGGCATCGACGACTTTGCCTTTGGCTTGTTTTGGTTCGCTGGAGGCGGATTCATCAGCGTCGGGAGGACCGCCCGCCCCGGCTCCGGCCATATCGGCTGGATTGAAGCCCGCCCCTTGTGCTGCGGCGGCGGCCTGGCTGAAGAGGCGCTCCAGTTCATCGGTGGCGGATTTGATCCGGTCCACTTCATTGGAGGTGATCGCTTCCTTGATCTTCTCGATCTGATCGGTGATCGGCTTCTTCTGCTCATCGCTGAGTTTGTCGCCCATTTCGCCGAGTTGTTTTTCGACCTGGAAGATGAGGGTTTCCGCATGGTTGCGGGCCTCGGCGGATTCCTTGCGCTTTTTGTCCTCTTCCGCGTGCAGTTCGGCATCGCGTTTGGCTTTTTCAATCTCGTCCTGGCTGAGGCCGCTGGATCCCTTGATGGAGATATGCTGGGTCTTGCCGGTCTTTTTGTCCTTGGCCGAAACGTTCAGGATGCCGTTGGCGTCGATGTCAAAGGTGACCTCGATCTGCGGTTCTCCGCGGCGGGAGGGCTCGATGCCATCCAGCTTGAAGGTTCCCAGCACTTTGTTATCCCGGGACATGGGACGCTCGCCCTGGGTGACCACGATTTCCACACCGGGCTGGTTGTCGCTGGCGGTGGAGAAGGTCTCCTGTTTCTTGAAGGGAATGGTGGTGTTCCGGGGAATCATCGGGGTGGCCACGCCGCCCATGGTTTCGATGGCGAGGGTCAGCGGAGTGACGTCGAGGAGCAGAATGTCCTTCACGTCGCCTTGAAGCACGCCGCCCTGGATGGCTGCGCCGATGGCCACGACTTCGTCAGGATTGACGCCTTGGTTGGGGGTCTTGCCGGCCAGCTTGCGGGCGGTTTCAACGACCTTGGGCATGCGGGTCATGCCGCCGACGAGGACGAGTTCGTCGATCTGCTCGGCGCTCACTTTGGAGGCGGCAATACAATCCTTCACCGGTTTGATGGTGCGTTCGAAGAGGCTGTCGGTGAGTTGCTCCAGCTGGGCGCGGGTGAGGGTCTTGGCGATGTGCTTGGGACCGGTCTGGTCAGCCGTGATGAAGGGCAGATTGAGATCGTAGCTTTGGCTGGAACTGAGGGCAATCTTCGCCTTTTCCGCTTCCTCCTTGATGCGCTGGAGGGCGTCGGGCTGTTTGCTGAGGTCGATGCCGTTGTCGTCTTTGAATCCTTTGACGATCCAATTGATGAGGACGTTATCCCAGTCATCGCCGCCGAGGTGGGTGTCGCCGTTGGTGGCCAGCACTTCAAAAACACCGTCGCCGATATCGAGCACGGAAATGTCGAAGGTGCCGCCGCCGAGGTCATACACGGCGATTTTTTCGTTGCTCTTTTTATCCAGGCCGTAGGCGAGGGAAGCCGCGGTCGGCTCATTGATAATACGGCGGACGTTGAGGCCGGCGATTTCACCAGCGGCCTTGGTGGCATTGCGCTGGGAGTCGTTGAAGTAGGCGGGAACGGTGATGACGGCGTCGGTGATGGTCTCCCCGATTTTCGCCTCGGCATCGGCCTTCAGTTTGCCAAGAACCATGGCTCCGATTTCCTGCGGGCTGTAGGTTTTCTTTTCACCGCCGACTTCCACCTGGATGTGGGCGTCGCCATTGGCGGCCTCGACGATCTTGTAAGGGACGTTTTTGTCGGCGTCGGTGAGTTCGGAGTATTTCCGGCCGATGTAGCGCTTGGCGGAGAAAATGGTGTTGGTGGCGTTGGTGACGGCTTGGCGTTTGGCGGCTTGGCCGACGACGCGTTCGCCGCTCTTGGTGAACGCGACGACAGAAGGAGTGGTACGGGCCCCTTCACTGTTTTCGAGGACGACGGCAGTGCCGCCTTCCATGATTGCCATACAGGAGTTAGTGGTGCCGAGGTCGATGCCGAGAATTTTAGCCATAATAAGTGGGTGGGAAAGATTTCATGATCTCTCTGCAAAGCCTGTGCCACAGCAGGTTTGTTTCCTATAACCCGTTGATAAACAGTTGGTTGAGTGATTTTTGCTACGGGGCGAAATGACCGGGAAGCAAGGGCGCTGTGACAGGTTGACGCTTCAGGCTGCCATTGTGTCCGGTAGTCCCACCGATCGCGATGGAAGCAAAAACGACGGCCCCCCCGAAAGAAGGGCCGTCGTGCTGAGTTGGAATCCCGGGAATGGCGGGGATGAGGCGGTGGATCGATTGGGCAGAATTACAGCCGGTTAGCTGCGGCGGTCCTTGAAGGTGAGTTCGGCAATGCCGCTCTTATCGAGTTCTCCGAGGCCAAGCTCGACCATACGGTCATATTGGGCAGCGGTGGCGGCGGCGAGCGGGAGGTTGAGGCCCGCTTCCTGGCCGAGGGAGAGGGCAATGTGGCTGTCCTTGGCGGCATGGTCGGCGCGGAAGAAACAGGAGTGCTCGCGCTGGATCATGTCCTCCCCATCGGTCTGCAGGACGCGGCTGTTGGCACCGGTGACGCTGAAGACTTTGGCCAGCATTTCGAGATCCAGTCCGAGCGCGGCCCCGAGGCCGAGGCCTTCGGCGAGGCCGGCGGTGTTGATGTTCATCACCATATTGACGAGGGCCTTGACCTTGGCCGCCTGGCCGGCTTCGCCCACATAGGTGAGGACAGCGCTCATGGTTTTGAGGAGCGGTTCCACCCGGTCAAAGACTTCCTTTTTCCCGCCAATCATCAATTGCAGGGTGCCTTCGCGGGCCTGCGGGATGGAGGAGGCCATGCAACCCTCGATGGTGCTGGCCCCGATTTTGCCGGCAGCGGCTTCGAGGTCGATATGGACCTGGGGAGTCAGGGTCGCACAGTTGATGAAGGTCTTGCCGGCCGCGCCCATGAAGAGGTTGTCTTCCGGGTGGTAGAAAATGCCGCGCATGGCTTCGTCATTGGTGACCACCGTGAAGATGATATCGGCTGCAGCGGGGATATCGGCCAGTTTGGTGCAGACGGTGGCTCCGGTTTCCGCCGCGACTTCCGCCGCCGCTTCCGGATTCACGTCATACACCGCAGTGACCTGATAACCAACTTCCCGGACGCGGCGGGCCATATTGCCGCCCATGCGGCCGACTCCGACGAAGGCGATTTTTTCTTTCATGGCAGGATTGGATGAGGGTTTGAATTCGGGGTAAAAGGGGTTGTGGGCTTTCTCTTCGGCAAGGGTGGTCAGCGGCCCATGACCGGGAGCGATCACAGTTTCGGCCGGCAGGGAGAAGAGGCGCTGCCGGTTGTGAGTCAAGGCCGTCTCCCAGGAGGTGCGCGGGCCGCCCATCGAGCCGGCGAAGAGGGCATCGCCGACAATCGCGACGGGGTGGGTCAGACCACTGATCACATAAGTCATGCCGCAGACCGCATGGCCTGAGGTCTCGCGGGCCTCGACCTGCAGTCCGCCAATGGTATAACGGAAACCATGATCCACCGCCGCGGAGTCCGCGAGGTTTTCGCCGCGACCGCAATAGACCACCGCCTGCGGGAAAGCGGCCCGGAGGGCGGGCAGGGCGAGGACGTGATCCACGTGGGTATGCGTGATAAAAATGCTTTCCACCTGCAACCCGTGTTCCGCCACCGCGGCCAGGGTCGGCGCGGGATCGGTCCCGGTATCGAAAATGGCGGCGGTTTTGCTGGCCGGATCGAAGACGATGAAGTGATTCACCGTCATGTCCAGTTCGGCATAGTGGGTATTGAAATGCCGCAGGCCTGGGACTTCCACTGGAGCAGGAAGCCACGTCTTGCGGGCGATCGCGAGCAGGGTTTCCGCGTGGAGATTCAGCAGCGGGGCCACTTGCCGCAGCGGACCTTCGAGCAAGGTGCCCTGTTTGAGGAGCGCCAGGGAAGCGACCGGGATGCCGGCGCGGAAGGCGAGGGTTTCGTCCGTGAACTTCAATCCTTTTTGCGCTTTGCCGATCAGGTCTTCAAAATTGTCTTCCAAGGGGAGTTTCATGGCCTGAACCATGAGAGGAGGGCGGAAGGGGTCAAGTTGGTTTTTGACTCCTCCCGCCTGGCTCGGAGAGAAGCTGGAACCATCGGCCGCCTTGGGCCGGGGCGGCACTCTACCCCGCCTGAGCCTTGATCTCGTTCAGCGATTCCCAGCGGGCGTAAAGCTGTTCGATCCTCACGCGCTGCGCTTCCATGCTGGCTGCGGTTTCGGAGACCTGATGGGCGGAGTGGATGTGGAAATCAGGATCGTTGAGTTTGGATTCGAAATCGGCGAGGGCCTCCTCGGCCGTCAGGATCGTGGCTTCCATGCCTTCCAGTTCGCGCTCTTCCTTCCAGCTCAGTTTGCGGGGTTTGGCTTTGGGTGGCCCGGCCGCGGCAGAGGCTTGGGGGCTGGCCGCCCCCGGGTTCTGAGCGGCCAGACGGGCGGCGCTGCGCTGGGCGTTGAGACGGTCTTTGTTTTTTTCGAGATAGTAGCTGTAGTTGCCTTCATTCACGTGGACCTGGCCGTCGCCCTCAAAGGAAATGATCCGGTCGCAGACGCGGTCGAGGAAATACCGGTCGTGGCTCACGAGGAGGACGCAGCCGGGGAAGTCGAGCAGGGCTTCCTCGAGCACCCGGAGGGTTTGCAGGTCGAGGTCGTTGGTCGGTTCATCAAGTACGAGGACATTGCCGCCGCGGCAGAGGATTTTCGCGAGGAGGAGCCGGCTGCGCTCGCCGCCGGACATGACGCTGATCTGTTGGGTGACGCGGTCATCGGTGAAGAGGAACCGCTTCAGATAGGACCGGACGTGGAGCTTCTCTCCGCCCCAGGTGATGTATTCGGTATTGCCGCCGATTTCCTCCATGGGGGACTTGGAGGTATCAAGGGTCAGGCGCTGCTGGTCAACGTAATTGAAGACGGTTTTTTTACCCACCGTGACCTTCCCGGTGGCAGGGGGCTGCTCGGCCATCAGCATGCGCAGCAGGGTGGTTTTGCCCATGCCATTCCGGCCGACAATCCCGGTGCAGGAACCGGGGGTGAGGCTGAGATCGAAGTGGGAAAAGAGGGTGCGCTGCGGGATCACTGCGGAGATGTTGACGGCGTCCACGATGATGTTGCTCATCGGCGGCGGCGGCGGGATGAGGAGGGACATTTCCTCTTCCTGTTCGGGACCGGCCTGACCGGCGATTTCATGATAGGAATTGAGCCGGCTCTGGCTCTTGGTGGTGCGGGCTTTGACGCCGGCGCGCACCCATTCGATCTCGCGGCGCAGGAAAGTCTGACGGCGGTCCTCCTTGGCCTGGTCGTTGGCGCGGCGTTCGGCGCGGGCGCTCAGGTAGGTGCTGTAGTTCCCTTCATGCACCCAGATCTTGCCGGCATCCAGCTCTGCGATGCGGGTGGCGATGCGGTCGAGGAAATACCGGTCGTGGGTGACAAAAAGGCAGGCGTGCGGGGCGTTGGTGAGGTATTCTTCCAGCCAGCGGATGGATTCGGAATCGAGGTGGTTGGTCGGTTCATCCAACAGAAGCAGGTCGGGCTGGGAAATCAGAGCGCGGGCGAGGGCCACGCGGCGTTTTTCGCCTCCGGAAAGCAGCTGGACGCGCTTGTCGGCCGGGGGACAGTCCAACTCCGTCATGGCGGTGCGGATGCGGGAGTCCAGGTCCCAGCCGCCGAGGTGCTCGATGCGTGACAGCAGGTCTGCCTCACTGAATCCCACCGCTCCCGGGGTGCCGTTTTCGTAGGCTTCGATCAGATCCACCACATGGCGGGCGCCTTCGCGGATGTTTTCCTCCACGGTCCGGTCGTTCTCCAGTTCAAACTCCTGCGGCAGATACCCGGTGATCAATCCCTGCCGGCGCGAGATGATCCCGCTATCCGCTTGTTCCATGCCGGCCAGAATCCGCAGCAGACTGCTTTTGCCGGAGCCGTTGCGTCCCACAAACCCCATTTTTTCGCCTTCGCCCACGGCAAGGGTAGCCCCATCGAGCACATTATGACGGCCAAAACTAAGGGTGAGATCTTTAACGGAGAGAACAGCAGGGGGCATGAGGAGGGTAGGGGAGGGAACAGGGCACCAAGCACCCGGCTCCCGTCATCGGAAAGCGGGAAGCTTGGGAAAGCAGGGGCTGTCCCCGGTCAGCGGCCGATGTAATTGAAGGCCTCGTCGTGTTTCAGCGGCGGGAGTTCCTTCAATTTTCCGGCGGCGTTCACGGCAGCGAGGACTTTCTTCTGGGCCCGGGCGGTAAGTTGGCGGCCTTTGCGGGCTTTTTGCACCACCTTGTGCGTCAGGCCATTCCCTCCGGCGGCAGCGACGACTTCATGGTTATTGATGCCGCGGGCTTCGAGCACAGCGTCCAAAGGCTGGACGCCCATGAGCATGTTTTCGGTGTCGGCCTGGGTGGTTTTTTCGGATTCGGAGGTCATGGTTTATCAGTTATTTTCCGGGGGGAAGAGGGATTTTCAAGGCGATACAGGCCGAGCGGGCGGTGAGCCATTTCACCTCGGGATGACGGGGCACGGGAGCCTGCAGTCCGGTTTCGGCCTGCATCCAGATGGTGTGCCGCCCGCCTTCCCGGAAAATCCGGCATCCATGCGACCTCAGGTGTTGCTCCAATTCCCGCCGCTTCATGAGGCGATCAATTCCAGCGTTTCGGAGCGCATGGACTGCGTCATCTCCGAGACGGCGCGTTCGCGGGCGGCGAGACTCATTTCATTGAGGGCATCCCACAGATTGGCTTTGGCTTCCTCCTGGGTTTCGCCTTCGCTGAAGACCGCGGGGATTTCGGCAAACTGCGCGAAAAATCCACCCTCTTCACAGGGGGTGAACATCATGGTCAGTTTGAGGTGATTCATGGAAAGAGGATCGTGCCATTGGGGGCTTCCGTCAATGCCCAGGTCGGCAGGGCCGTTTTTGCAGGCGTAAAACAGGGGGAGCAATCAGCCATGTTCCGCACGCGGGTCGCGGGAGAGGAGTTCTGTCAGGGCGGCGGCGCAGGGTTTGCCCTGGTAGAGGATGGCATACATCTGGTCGATGATGGGGGTGCGGATATCGTAGCGGCGGGCGGCGGCGTAGATGCTTTCCGTGTTGGGGATGCCCTCGGCGACCATGTTCATGGAAGCGGTGACTTCCGTGAGGGTCCGGCCTTCCCCGAGCAGGCGGCCCACGCGGTTGTTGCGGCTGTGTTTGCTGTAGCAGGTCACGATGAGGTCGCCCACCCCGCTGAGGCCCTGGAAGGTTTCGAAGCGGCCCCCGGCGGCCATGCCGAGGCGGGTCATTTCCGCGAGGCCGCGGGTCACGAGGGCGGCGCGGGCGTTGTCGCCGAGGCCGAGGCCCTCACTGATCCCGCTGGCGATGGCAAAGACATTTTTAACGGCCCCGCCCCACTCGATGCCGGTGACATCGGTGCTGCGGTAATTCCGGAACCATGGCAGGGTGAAGAACTCCTGGAGGCGCAGGCTGACGGATTCATCGTGGCTGCCGATCACCGCGGCGGCGGCCAGCTTGCGTGCGATTTCCTCGGCGTGGTTAGGGCCGGAGAGCACCGCGATGGGATTGTGGGGGAAGACCTCCTGCAGCACCCCGGACATGGTCAGGCCCGTATTCATCTCGATGCCTTTGATGCAGCAGAGCAGGATGGCATCGGGACGCAGCGCCCCGCTGGCCTTCAGATCCAGCGCCACCTGGCGCAGCGCCTTGGATGGCACCACGGCGAGCACCAGGTCTGCATCGGCCAGATCGGCAAATTCTGCGGTCGCCACCACGTTGGGCGGGAGGGTGATGCCGGGCAGATAACGGATATTCTCCCGGGTGCGGTTCAGGGTTTCCGCGGTGGCGGCCTGATGTCCCCAGAGGGTGACGCGGGGGGCTTTTTGGGCGGCGGTGAAAGCCAGGGCGGTGCCCCAGCTGCCACTGCCCAGGATGGCGGTGTGGTTCATGCGGTGGGACGTTGGGAGCGGGGGATGAAACGGTTTTCCGTGCCTGACCGCAGGCGCTGGATATTCGACCGGTGCCGCCACACGGCGAGCAGCCCGATCACGGTGGCGAATCCCAGCAGCGGCAGCGCCGGGTGGCCGGTCAGGGCGCGCTGGGTGAGCACCGTGAGGGGAAGGGAGAGGCCGGCGGCGATGGATGCCACCGCCACGTATCGGGTGCTGAAAAAGAAAATCATCCACACCACCACCGCCACGCCGAGGGCCGCGGGCAGCAGCGCCAGGATGGCTCCGGCCGAAGTGGCGACCCCTTTGCCGCCTTTGAAGCCCAGCCAAAACGTGAAGTTATGTCCCAACACACTGCCCAGCGCCGCCAGCAGCATCGGCCACGTCGGCTCATGGCCAGTCTGGATACACCACAGCCGGGCGGCCACCACCGGCAGCAATCCCTTCAGCATATCCATGGCAAACACCGGGATGCCGATCTTCTTGCCCAACACGCGGATCACATTGGTGGCCCCGATATTTCCGCTGCCATGCTCGCGGATATCGATCCCCTTCCATTTCGCCACCAGAAAACCAAACGGCGTCGCCCCCGCCACGTAGGCGAGGAGCAGGATGGAGAGCAGGGCGAGAGGACCGGGCGGCGGCATAGCGCCCACGTTCCCGACAGGATGGCCCTGGTGTCAATCGGGATGGGCGGCGGGCGGGCACCGTCGGTCTGACAGGGCTCCGGATCCATCAGTGCCGGAAAGAGGCTGAATCATCCCTTGGCTTCGTGGCGGGGCTTGGTTCTGCCCCAGGGGTCAGTAGACGCGGGATTCGATTTTATCCTCCAGACGATCTGGAAAAGGCTTGCCCCTGGTTTCGAGTCTAATTATTAAAACTAAATGAAATCAATCTTCCGGGTGGGTGGGTCCAAGTATTTCCTTTCCTTGGCAAGTCTTTTGGCTGGCCTGCTCCCCGCCAGCCGGGTGCAGGCCCAGGGGGAAAGTCTGAAGACCGATCTCGTGGCCTATTGGCCGCTGGATGTGATCCAGGGGACCAAAACGCCGGATCTGAAAAGTGGCTATGATCTGGAGTTGGTCAACCTGGTGTCCACGGATCTGGTGACGGGTTACAAGGGCTCCTGCTTTCAGTTCGAGAACTCGCGGCAAACTATGCTCAAGCGTGCGGATGTGGCCGGAGAGGGGCTGCCGATTGCCCGCCACCCGTCTTTTACCGTCTCCTTCTGGGCGAATGTGAGTTTCTCCGGCCAAAGCGACCGCCGCCTGTTTTCAGAGGGGAACACCACCACCACCGATCCCTTGTTCAACCTCGGCACCCACAATGGCGGTGCCAATGGAGCGGTGGACATTTACATCCGGCAAAGCGGTACCGTTTTGGTGGATCACCCCAAGACCACGGCCCAGCCTTATGATGGGTCCTGGCACCACATCCTCTTCGTGCAGACAGAGCAACCCGCGGGAGACAGCACCCGGCAGGTGTATATCGATGGGAATCTGGACGGCATCGCCATGGTCAACCGCGTGGCCGGGGCGGTTTATAATTACAACACCACTTCCATCGGTGGCATCCTGCGGGCGACTCCTTCGGCCTGGGTCACGGGGATGATCGATGAGGTCGCGCTGTGGAACCGCGCGCTGACGGTAGCGGAAATCGCCGATCTTTACACCAATGGCCTGCCTTCCCTGGCCCCGCCGCTGGAGCCTCTGGCAATCGCCAAATTCGAGTCTGATTTTCCCATGGTGGCCGAGGGGAAGACCGCGCGTCTGCGTTGGGATGTGACCAAGGATGCCACTATCAATATCACTCCCGGGATCGGCAACGTAACGGCCCAGAGTTCCTTTGGGGTCGGGACGATCGATGTGCCCCTCTCTGCCTCCACCACTTACACCCTCACCGTCACCCGGGGCGTCGAGGCCCCCGTCTCCCAGACGCTGGCGGTGGGCGTGCAGCCCGGCGTTGCCGCCGGATGGGAATGGCTGGAGAACTTCCAGGAGCGCACCCCCGGCAACCTCGGCGGGCAGGGGCGCTGGATCAACGGTGAGGGTCAGGGCACCGTGGCCGATACCGGCGGCAACCAGGCCGCCAAAGTCACCGGCGGCACGGATCTCCTGGCGATGCCGCTCCTCAGCCGCACCGTGCTGGAAAACAAAAAGGCCACGTTCTTCTTCCGCTTCCTCCATAACAGTGCGGACAGCACCCTCCCCGTGGATATCTCCTTCGGCCTCACGGAAAAATCCATCCGCGCCACCGGGGATTTCCTCACCAATATCGGCACCTACATCCACTTGGCCCGCGCTGCGGGAGGGCCGCTCCTGATGGAGGCGCGCGATGGCATCGGCGCCGCTTGGCAGCCCGCCGCCTACTCCTTCCTGCCGGATCAGGTCTACAATGTCTGGGTGGATCTTACCAATAATCCCCTCGGTTCTACGGATACCTACGCCGTCCATGTCGCCCCGGAAGGCGGTGTCCGGACCACGATCTTCGAGGAATACGACTCCGACCGTGAACCCCAGGAAGTTGTGGTGCTTGGCTCCCCGCTGCCGGACATCCATTACCTCTTCCTCTGCGCCGCCACCGCCAACCAGGCCTTCGAGGCGGTGCAGCTGGATGACTTCTACCTCTCCTCGCCGGATACTTTCAATGCCACCGTGCCGGTGCCCTCCTCCTTCATCGTCGATCCCCTCACTCCTCTGGTGGTCACCGCCATGACCTATCAAAAAACCCTCGGCTCCGTCAACCTGACATGGAGGTCCCGCCCGGCGGAATTCTACTCCATCTGGGCTTCCCAGAATTTGTCCAACTGGTCCGAAGTCATCACCGGGGTGCCCTCCGCCGGCACCTCCACCGCCATGGATCTCCCCGGTTCCTACACCGGCCAGAAGTGGTTCTTCCAGATCCGGCGGTGATGGCAGAGCGGCCCGGGGCGAAATTTGTCTCGGCCTATCAGCCCAAGTCCGGTGTCCTGAAGCCATCCGTGAAGGGAACTCACCCTTGAACATCTGGATAAATGCCTGCAATTTGAAAGTATGAATCTGTTGGATCGAATTACCATTGAGCCGGGCAAGTGTGGTGGCAGGCCGTGTATTCGAGGTTATCGGATCCGGGTCAGCGATATTCTGGAATTGATCGCCGCAGGGGCGTCCCGGGAGGAGATTCTGGCGGATTACGAATTTCTCGAGTCTGAGGACATCACCGCCGCTTTGACTTATGCTGCCCGGCAGACCGATCATACCATTCTGGCGGCGTGAAGTTTCTGGTGGATAATCAACTGCCGAAGGAGTTGGCCCGTTGGTTGGTCAGCCAAGGGCATGACGCGGAGCATGTGCTGGATCGCGGCCAAGGGCAGGCGGACGACCGGCAATTCTCATTGGAGTTTCCTGCTCGCCGCACTGTTCGTTCCTATGGCACCGCCGACGGCCAAGACAACTGCAAATGTGATAGGGCGTGAAATGATTTCAGGCAAGCCCAGTATTCTGCACAGCCACTGAGACAGTAGAGCCAAAAGAACTGCAACAATGATGCCGCTGACCGCGAGTACGCTGCCAGGCATACGGACGATGAAGGGTTGGAGAAAGAATAACCGACACAGGTCATAGAGCTGCGCATGCCCCAAAGTAATGACTGCGATAAGGAGAATGTGTGAAGGTGCAGTAATCAATGAACGTGCGAAGAATAAGAATACGCCAAAAGCGAACAGAAAACTGAGGATCGCCTTCCAGCGGGGGCGAGACAGGAGAGTCCAGTGAAATTGTTCGGTTTTGTTCATGGCGCATATATGGAAGCCAACAAATAGGGGGGCGCCGACAGCTCCGCAAGGGACGTGCTCCGCACGGTTTCTACCAGAACAGTTGGTAGATCGCGGGGAGGGAGATTAAGGCTTCGCGGCTTTCTCCTCCTCCTCGGCGGTGATGCGGGCGATGGTGGCGCTGGTGAAGTCTTCGACCATGGACGGGGCTTCAGTCCAGCAGCTCGACCCGGCCGGCTCCGCCATCCACCCGGACCCGTTGGCCGTTTTGCAGGCGGGTGAGGGAGTCTTTGACGGACATGACGGCGGGAATCTGCATTTCCCGGGCGGTGACGGCGCCGTGGGAGAGCGGGCCGCCGCTTTCCGTCACTACGGCGGCGGCGCTGTAGAATAACGGAGTCCAGGTGGGGTTGGTGGTGCGGGCCACGAGGACGGCACCTTTGGGGAAGCGGGCAAAGTCCTCCGGGGAAAGCACGAGAAACACCGGCCCCTCGGCCACGCCGGAACTGCCGGCCAATCCCGTCAGGATAGGGCCGCTGCCGGTGGCGGGGTCCGGGGTGGATTCGCCCAGGCCCAGCTGCCACTCCGGCCGGCGGGACTGGTGCGCCAGGTAGGCCGCCCGTTGTTCCTGGATTGCGGCAGACAAGCGGTGCCATCCGTCAGGGGAATCCTCCTGCAGGGCCTGCTCCAATTGCACCTGATGGGCAAAAAAGACGTCCATGGGCTCCGCCAGCCAGCCGCCCTCCACCAAGGCTCCGCCGAGGGCACGCAGTCCGCGGCGCAGCACGGGGGTGAGCCGCGTGGTTTGGTAGTGCTCCAAATCATCGAGGCTGGTGTAGGTGCGGGCCAGCCGCAGCAGTTCGTGGAAAAAGAAATGCAGGTCGGTGGGCAGCTTGGCGAACAAGGTCACTTCGGCCTGTTGCGCCCGGATCTTCAATACCCGTTCCCGCTCCGCCGGCGTCTGGTCCATGGGCGTCTGCAGGATGAGGCGCAGGTTATCCAGCACGATCCACGGTGACTCGATCCAGGTCCCCACGTAGGCATCGAAGTCCACCTCGCGGTGCCCGTGGTCGCGCAGGAACCGCTCAAAACGCGCCTCGAACGCGGGGAACCCTGACAATTCCCCGGACTGCAGGAGGGCCCGCGACTCCATCCCGAGGAGGCGATCCGCCAAGCTTGGGTCCTGCCGGGCGAGCCACGCCAGCGCGAACAATTCCTTGTTGATCTGCCCGGTCTTGGTTTCACACCACGACATGAGATGATCGAAGAGGGCATCGGCGTCGGCGGGGCCGATGGCCAGCTTCAACAGCCCATGCAACATCCGGTAGAGGGTGCCCTGGGCGATGGAGATGGCGATGTTCGGCAGGAAATACTGGGCCCCATGCTCGTTCACCGCGAGCACATGATGCCAGATCTCCAGCGGCGTTTTTCCCTCCAGCGGCTCGGCTTGGAACCGGCCTAGGGTAATGAGGTAATGATCCAGATCGCGCAGCCACGCGATGGGCAATTCCTGGGCCCAGGCGAATTGCTGGCGGAGCTGCGGGATAGCGCTGCGCAATTCATCCAAGGAGCGGACGGCAAAGGGAGCCCGGCGCGCATACAGCTCCACCGCGTTCTGATTGCCGTAGATGTACTGCCCGGACATGGAAAACCATTTCCCCGCAAACGACGGGAACCCGAGCAGGCCGAAGGAATGCTGCAAGGAGCGGTGGAAGCCGGATTCGACGAAGTCCCAGGTCAGCGGGGTGATCACGTTGGGGAAGCGTTCGGCGGATTCATCGCGCGTCCAACGGGGCGGGATGGTAGTGACCGGACGCGATTGGAGCAGCCACAGGGTGCCGTCGGCAAACGCCCACTCGATGTCCTGCGGAAAGGCATAGCTGGTCTCGACCTGACGCAGCAATTCCGCCAGTCCGGTCAACTGCGAATCGGTCAGGCTGGGTTGGTCCGCTTCCTTGGCTGGGGCGTGGACTTCGCAGGTGCCCGAGGCGGCGCTGACAATCCGGCGGGATTTGTGGGCGATGCTGGCGGACCGCACCGCGAGGGTGGATTTGTCGAGGATCCACTGGTCCACCCCGCCTTCCCCACTGACCACGGATTCGCCGAGGCCAAAATTGGCATTGATGACCATTTCCCCCAGTTCGCCATTCACCGGATTGATGCTGAAACCGACGCCGGCGGTTTCGCTCTGGACCATTTCCTGCACCACCACGGCCATGGCCGCCAGGTTATGGTCAAAGCCCTGCTGGTGCCGGTAAGCGATCGCGCGGTCCGCCCACAGGGAGACGAAACACCCGCGCACCCGGTCCAGCACTTCCTCCACGCCCACCACGTTGAGGAAGGTCTCGTGCTGACCGGCGAAGGCGGCGCTGGCGAGATCTTCCATGGTGGAGGAGGACCGCACGGAAAAGGCGGTGCCCTTGGGGAAGTTTCCTAGCTGTTCCCTGATCTCCGTGGCGGCCTCCGGCGGAAGCGGCAACTGCGAGAGCCCGGCCTGCAATGCCGCGCCCGCCTCCCGCAGCGCGGCCGCATCCTGAAAGGGCAACGCCGCCACCCGTGCCGACAGATCGGCCGCGCCCCTGATGAACTCGTGATAGACCGGAACGGTAATCACGAAACCCCGGGGCACCGGGAAGTGGCGTTGGGTGAGAATGGAGAGGTTGGCCCCCTTGCCTCCGGTCAGGCCGGGTTGGGTGGCGGAAGGTTCATCGAAGCTGAGAATCTGTTTCATGGGTTGGTTTCAGGTTGGTGGTTGGAAAAAATCGCGGTTCCCGCCTGACTCGGCGGTGTGTTGTGCCCACCGGCTGGTGAGCCAGAGTGCCAGGGCGGCGAGGCCGAATCCCACGAGGACGTCCGTGAGATAATGATAGCGCAGGTAGATCGTGGCCAGGCACAGGCCGCAGCAGGGCACCAGGAAAAGCCGGAACCGCCACCGGGCGTGCTGGCGGTCGAAACCCAGCAGAAAACACGAGACCGCGCAGTGCAGACTGGGAAACACGTCCACCCCGTTGGTGCCATGGGCGACGACAAAGTTGTTCAGACTCGTGACCGCAAAGCCGGTGAGCGGCACCGTGAATTGATCCTGCATCGCCAGGTAGGGGCCAGCTGCGGGCAGGATGGTATAACCAAGAAATCCGAACCCATAGATTGTGAAGAGCCCCACCGTCAGTTGGCGGAACACCGGCAGTCCCCGCCACGCGTAGTATCCCAGACTGAGCAGCAGATAGGGGAAAAACAGAAGGTAGCAGAAACTCAGCGTCTCGGTCAGCCAGGGGGAGACGATGGCCTGGGCCCGCAGGCTGGGGGTCACTCCGGCCAGGGCGGTGTCCATCCGTTGCAGAAGCGCGTCCTGCCGGTGCGACACCAGCTTGAGGGCGGTGGAGCCCATGGTCACAAACGCGACGTTCATGATCACGGGATAATACCAAAGGCGGGCATACCACCGGGCCTTAGTCGGCTGGACGAGGCAGGGCGCCGTCAGGATCGTCCCGCCCAGCAGCAAAAAGAAATAGAGCAGGGCGCTGAGGTCGAGCGGTCCCACCGCTGCGAGCAGCCGGAACCAAGTCAGGAGCAGGAATCCCCCGAAGCACCATTCGTGCGGCAGCAGAGGGGGGAAGGGGCGAGTGGTATTCATGGGCGCGGGAGGGTTTGCAGGATGGATTGGCGGAATTCCCGGGCGGGCCCGGCGAGGTCGGGGCAGACCAGCCCATTCCAGACCGACACCGCCCACTGCCGGGTATGGTCGGTCAGGTGCAGCGCACTCACGGTTAGAAATGCATACCCGGCCAGCCACCCGCCAAGGCCGCATCCCAGCAGGGCGGCGGATACCAGACCCCACCACAAGAAGGACAAGGGCAGCCCCGCCAGCAGCCGCCAGAGCGCGATCACATTGGGACCATCCGCCCGCCGGCGCGCGGCGAGGTATCCTGCCAGGAGAGGGGGCAGATTGACCAGCCCGCCTGCCAGGACCACCGGACCTGCCAACAGCAGGCGCCACGCGTCCTGCCACCATGAAGCTTTGGGAAACAGCGCCACCCCCTGATACCGCAGCACCCGGCAACCGGCGAGGCGGGACTCCAACTCCCGTCCCTGCGCCGCCAAGGATTCGGGCACGCCGGATTCCAGCGATTTGAGGCTGGTGAAAAAGCTGCGGGACGGGTCCAACGCTGCGGAGCTGGCGAGGCGTCCGGCTTCCTCCTGTGCGGCGGCGGACGGGAAGTTGGCTCCGACCGATTCCAGCGCGGTGGTGAGGCGCCGCTTCATTTCGCGGAGGCGGCCGGAGTCGCTCAGATCTTCCGGAAACTGGGTGGCGATGGGTTCACCCACGACGACTTCCACCCGGCTGCGGAAAGCCCACGCCTGTTCATAGTGGATTCCCAAGGGTACGATGCGGAGCGGCCCCTTCCGCTCCAGCGCTTCCAACGCGATGCTCGCCGCGCCGTTGCGGAAGGGCAGGTGCCGCGGACCGAGGGAACTGGTGCCTTCCGGGAAAACCACCAACCCGCCGCCGGCTGCTAGCAATTGGACGCATTCCCGCAGCGCGGCAGCATTTTCGCTCCGGTCCCCCGCATCGCCGCGGCGCGTCATCGCGATCCCGCAAAAAAAGCAGCGGGCCAGGAAGCTGCGCCGCAATTGGCTGGAGATCAGAAACACCGCCCTCGGGACCGCCTGACGATAAACAAACCCATCCACCGCGCCATTCCGGTGCAGGGCGACATAAAGACAGGGACCGTCCTCCGGCAGGCGTTCCGGATACCGCACCGTGATGCGGCCGAAATAGCTGCGGGCTGCCAGCCCATGCCAGAGTCGATACCAAAGATCCTTCATGGCCAGACCCTGGCTCCCTCCGCTGCCGATGCCTTATCGATAAAACCGGTGGAGCCATTGACCTTGGCGATACCCGCCTGCCTCAGTGCCACTGTCCCTGCACACCCTTTTTATCCGGGACTTGCCTGCCAGCTAGCGGAAGGCGCCACTGGTGCGGCAGAGGTCCTCTGGCTTGGAGTTCGATTTCCTCCGGACTGGGATTACAAGGTGTTTGCTTCCGGGAAACCTTCAGCCTTCGGGGTTTTTGATATTGTCAGGATTGGTGCCCCATTCCAGGGAGAAGACGTCTGTGGCTTTTCCGTTCTTCATATCCAGGATCAGGAAGTCCGGGCTCAAGTCTCCGACTTTGGCACTTCCTCCCACCGTGGCGTAGGCGCATTTGGTCCCTTTAAAGACGCCTCCTTTGCGGGACTTGTCGTCTGTGTAAACGCCGAGGGACTCGGAGAAGGCATTGGTAAAAAGGGGCAGTGACCCAAGGGAGGCAAGGCTGAGTCCGGACACGTAGGTGTAAGCACATTCGCCGCGCTGAAGGGCTTGGGAAAAGTCCGGGGCGGTGCCGATAATGTTGTCGGGTCCTTTGCCGTCTCCTGAAGGAGAATTTTTGTGCCAAGCGTCCCCTGCGATGGAGAAGGGTTTTTCAGTATCCACCAAGCCTGCCTTGAATAACTCCCGGAAGGCTTCGTTGGAGAATTGATGGGCGGTGGGGAACTCTCCGTCATGATCCTCAGCCCATGTCACCAGCAGGGTATGAATTACGTGGGCTGTCCCGGCGGTGGACACCACCTTCCCCGCAATCGATTCTCTGCCGAGTAGGCGCAAAATATAAAAAACAGAACAGGTCCCGAGGATGAAGACCAAAGCCAAAGTCACCAGAAGTTCCTTGCGGGTGAAACCTTGGTGGCGGGATGGAGTGTCCATGGGAATCAAGGCTACCGTCTTGGGGTGGGCACCGTCAAGCTTGGCGGGAAAACCGACCACACCATTCTGTAGGCGCGACGTTTTTGGAGGATCATCATTGGCGGGAGGAAATGGCCCGGTGGTTGATCAGCGGCGGAAATTGTGGCTTACTCTCTCCTGGATGATTCGCACCCAAGTTTACCTGACCGAAGAGGAGCATGCCGCGAGGGGGTGCATGGCGGGGCGTTCGCGCAGCATGGTGATCCTTGGGGCTTTGGATGATTTTATTGCCCGGCAGGAGAAGGCAGCGCACTTGGAGCGGCTGAGCCCGACCCGCGGGGTTTGGGCGGGCCGGGCGGAGGGGAATCTGCTTGCGGCGGTGGGCCGCCGATCGTAAAAGATATCATGAAGAAGATCCACTACACGCTTTACCGGGAAGATGGGGACTTCGTGGCGCAGTGCATTGATTACGATGTGTCGAGCTTTGGAGCCACGGAGGTGGAGGCCTTGGCAAATCTGCGGGAGGCGGTGGAGCTTTATCTGGAGGATCAGCCCGAGGAAAGAAGCCCTGTGATCTCCCAAGTGACCGTGGGCGAGTTGGCGGTGGCCTGATCTTTTATCACGCCCATGGCCCAGCGTTGTTCCTCGGAGGCGTTCATCCGCATCCTCAACCGAAATGGATTTGGGTTTGTGTCCCAACGCGGAAGCCATGCGAAGTATCGCGACGGGGCGGGACACACCGTCATCGTGCCGCATCCCCGCAAGGATGTGCCGATTGGAACGCTGCGCTCCATGATCCGCCAAAGCGGGCTGCCCAAAGCGCTGTTTGATTAGCAAATTGGTGTAGGACTGCCGCCATCACTCCCTGCAACAAAAACCTCACTTCACCCTAAAAATGAAAATTGAACTTGACTCACCAAACCTCTCGCAAATGCGGGGTTTCTACGTCGGCGGCTTGAAATTCAGAGAGGTGGGAGGAAGCCATGAATCATTAATTAATCTCGAATGCGGAGCCGATAGGTCTATTTCTATCGTCATACGACAAGCAGCCACTCAACCAAGGGGGCCCGCAGTTCTCATGCTGAAATTTGGAGCATCCTTGGAATGGATCGTTCAAACGGTCGAAAAAAGTGGGTTGGATTTCGAGAAGTATAATGACTTTGTTATGCTTAAGGATCCGGATAAAAATGTAGTTATTTTAAAGGCCGCCTTGCATGAGGTGGATGTGGAAGGTAATGATTAGCATTGTGTGGTGAGTGCTGGTCCGGGACGGTGATTGGTGAAGTGCCGCCACACAAGCTCTCCACCGGCCTCACTTCCGGCGCGGAACGCGGCAGCAACCCGGTGACGGTGACGCGGCCGTTTTAGCGGGGAATTTTTGTATCACTAACCCTCTGCAAGCTCAGGAGCAGCAGCTCCCTTATTTATCGCTCCACAATCTTCAAATACTCCCCGAAGTGCTTTCGGGCCACCTCGAACTGAGCTTGAAACCAACGACTGCTTTCAGTAATTTTCTTGGATAGTTCTCCACGAAAACTTGCCTGCGACGCGTTCTGTGAATCCTCAATGGTCCGCGCTAAGTCGGATTTATCTATCGATTTTGTGTAAAGCTCTTCGATATAGGCTTGAATCGTTGGATCAAACAAGAAGCTATTGCGGCTGGCTGTTTGAAGGAACTTTTCCTGGTCGGCTTGCGTGCCAGCGGCCCTAGAGTTGGAGCTGATGAACTCTGCGACGATTCGATACGTTTCAAAACGCTTGTCGTAGCAGGCCAATCGCCATTGCCTTTTCTCAAGCCGCCACTGCTTTACCGCAATGAAGGTGGTGATAATCGCAATGACGGGAGTAAGGAATGCAGAAAATACTTCGATCATGGTTTTCTAAGGAAGCAGACACAGTAACCGAAAATAAGGGGATCTCAAGGCTTGGTAGATTTCTCCTCCTCGGCGGAGATGCGGGCGATGGTGGCGAGGTCGGCTTTGAGGTATTGTTTGGCGAGGGCGTTGAGGTCCGCCAGGGTGGCGCTGGTGAAGTCTTCGACCATGGAGCGGGACCAGTCGAGGCGCTGGGGCTGGGATTGGCTGGCGGCGACGACGGTGGAGAGCCAGTAGGTGTTGTTGCGGCGCTGCTCCTCAAGGGCGGTGAGGAGGGGCTTGCGGGCGCGGTCGAGTTCGTCGGCGGTGGCGCCTTCCCTGGCGAGCTTGTCGGCGAGGTCGCGGACGATGGGGCCTAGCTTGTCGGCGTGCTTGGGCTCGGTGATCATCATGGCGAAGGTCTGGCCGTAGCCGGGGAAGGTGTCGCTCATCATGCTGGCGACCTGGGGGCTGTAGGATTCGCCGAGTTCCTCACGGATTTTGAGGCGGACGCGGTCGTCGAGGATTTCGGAGAGGAGGGTCATGTGGCGGGACTGCCGGATGTTGGACATGCGGTCGGTGGTGGGCCAGTAGACGGCGACGACGGATTTGGGGATCTTGCTGGTGAAGGGGAAGGCTTTGTCCTTCACGCCGGTGGGGAAGGCGATTTTCCGGGCGTCGGCGAGGGCGGGTTTGGTGGCGTCCCGGGCGGGGAGGGCGCCGAGGGTGGAGGCGATGGCGGCGGTGACTTCGGCGGGGTCGCAGTCGCCGACGATGCCGATTTCCAGATAGCCGCTGGTGAGGACGGGGGCGAGCCAGGCTTTGACTTCTTCCATGGTGCGTTTTTCGAGGACTGCCTGCGGGGGGAGGACGAAGCGGTAGTCGTCGCCATGGGTGAAGGCATTGAGCTGGGTCTGCATGAGGCCTTCGGCGGTGTGGCCGAGCTGCTGATACATGGCGGGGAGGCTTTCGCGGAACTGGCTGACGCCGTCTTCCCGCCAGCCGGGGGCGCTCAACTGGGCGGCGAGGAGCTGGCACTGGAGGAGGAGGTCCTTGCGGTTGGTCTTGCCGGCGAGGAGGAAGTTTTCTTCGCCGACGATGAATTGGGTGCCGACGGTGCGGCCGGCGAGGACGCGCTGGAGGTCATCGGCG
This sequence comes from uncultured Verrucomicrobiota bacterium, assembly GCA_942492905.1. Taxonomy (GTDB): domain Bacteria; phylum Verrucomicrobiota; class Verrucomicrobiia; order Verrucomicrobiales; family V1-33; genus CAIZWU01. The sequence continues at coordinate 4,029,834 of OW818657.1, read as the reverse complement.
CTGTGTTGGGCGAGGCCGCCGAGGTCGAAGACGGAGCTGGTGAAGACGTCGAGGCCGGGCTGGTCCTTGGGGAGGGTGAGGCGGCCATTGCCGAGCAGGCAGGAGATCTGGATGAGGTCCTTTTTGAAGTCGGTGGGCTTGATGTTGAGGCGGACGCCGTTGGCAAAGGTGACCTGAGTGACCTTGAGGTCGTCGATGGTTTTCTCTGAAGCAATTTTGCCGGAGGGGCCGAAGTCGGTGTAGGCGAAGGCCTGGTCGGCCTGTTGCACGGGAGCGGCGACGGGCTGGGCGGCGCTGGCCTGCCAGGAGCTGGTGATGGTGGCGGGGGCGTTGTCGAGGACGAGGTTGCCGGCGATGAAGATGCGGAGGTTTTCCGTGGACCAGTCGCGGTTGAAGGCCTGGTGGCATTCGTCAGGGGTGATGGCGGGCAGGGTGGATTTGACGCGGGCGAGGTCGTCGTCGGGGTGGGTGAAGACTTCGTGTTCAGCGATGCGTTTGACGAGTTGATCGGCGAGTTCGCGGCTCTTCCGGGTGGCGGCCCCCTGGGCATTGTTTTCGTAGGCGGTGAGGATGTTGGCCTTGGCTTCGGCGAGCTCAGCTGCGGTGAACCCGTGCTGGACGGCGCGGCGGATTTCCTGTTCCCCTACGGCGAGGGCCTTGTCCCAGTTTTCGGGCTTGGCGGTGACTTGCAGGGTGGCGCTTTCGAGATAGCGCATCCAGTCGTCGGCGCTGACTCCGGCGGCGAGGAAGGGGCTGTTGGGTTTTTTGGCGAGGATTTCGAAGCGGCGGTTGACGATGGCATCGCCGAGGCTGCGGACGAGGTCCTGGTGCCGGGTGAGGGCTTTGTCAGGACGCTGCCGGGAGGGGCGGCTGGATTCGACGTTGATGGTGACCTGGCCGGATTCCTTTTCGCTGAGCAGGCGGGCTTCCAGTCCCTTGGATGGGGTGATGGGGCCGAGATCGGGTTCAGCGGCGGGTTTGGCAGGCGCCTTGAGGCTGGAGAATTGGGCGGTGATGACCTTGACGGCGAGGGCAGGGTCGACGTCCCCGGTGATCACGACGGCCATGCGGTCGGGGGTGTACCACTTTTTATAGTAGTCGGTGAAGCGGGCGCGGGGGGCGGTCTTGATGACGGCTTCCTCACCGATAGGAAGGCGGCGGGGGATGAGGGAGTCGGGCAGGGAGAACTTGAAGCCCTCGATCATCATGCGGTAGTCCACATCGTCGCGGGCGAGTTTTTCGCTCATGATGACGCCGCGTTCCTTTTCGAGTTCCTTGTCCGCGAGGAACATATTCTGGGCGACATCCGTGAAGAAGAGGAGGCCTTTTTCCAGGAGGGGTTCGGTGGCTTCGGGGAGTTCCAGTTTATAGACGGTTTCCTTGAAGGAGGTGTGGGCATTAGTGTCAGCCCCGAAGGCCATGCCGAGGCGCTGGAAGAACTCGACCATTTCGTCGGCCGGGAAATGGGTGGTGCCATTGAAGGCCATGTGTTCGAGGAAGTGGGCCAGGCCTTGCTGGTCGTCCTGTTCCATGAGCGAGCCGGTCCCGATGTAGAGGCGGGCGCTGACCTTTTTTGGGGGCTCGCTGTGGGGAAGGATGGTGTAGCGGACGCCGTTGGGCAGGCGGCCGAACTGGGCTTTGGAGTCAGGCTTGAGGTCGCTGCGGTCCTGCGCCCAATGGGCGGGGGTATCGAGGGTGACGGGTGGGGTGGTCAGGGGGCCCTTGGCATCCTGGGCATGGAGGACGGCGGGCAGACCGGGGAGGAGGAGCAGGAGCAGCAGTGGGCGGGAGAATTTCATGGGAAATGGGAACGATGATTAACGCGCGGGGCGGAATCGGGAAAGCAAGGAATGGAAAAATGAATCCCACCGGGGAGCAGGAGACCGCGTGGAGCGGTGGGAACGGGGGATTTTGCCTGGGATTCAGCGGGCAGGGCTGGAGGCCCGGCTTCCTGACGGGTGGAGGGGAGGAATCCCGCTTTCCCTCAGCGCCTTCACTCCGCAATAATACGGGGTGATGAGTGAGTCTTCCTCCTTGGAGCGCGTGCTGCCGCAGTGGTGGGGGCGGCGGCTGGTGGCCCGGTTGGGCTGGGCTGGCGGGGTGGCTGGTGCCTTGGTGCTGGTCATGGGAGCCATGACGGCCTGGCAGCTGGGACGCGGCCCTGCCTCCCCATGGCCAACCGGGTGGATTCTGCTTTTGGTGGGGGTGGTGTGGGCCGCCGCGGTGGCAGCGGCGGCGGCACTGCCGGTGGTGGGATTTGCCGCGGCAGGGGTTTGGCTCGCCTGGCATGGGGTATCCCTGATGGCTCCTTGGGCGGGAACTCCCCTGGTGGCCTTGCCGGTCATCTGGGTTCTCGCTGTCACGCTGGCAATGCTGGTTTGGAAGGGGCCGCGGCACAAAGGGGCGTGGCTGGCTGTCTGGGTCGTGATAGCAGTCCCTGTCGGTTGGGTTTTGGCGGAAATAACAGGTTGGAACCATCTGCTGGGACGGGCCGGCGGAGGCCCGCCATGGATCTGGCAACTGATTCCGGGGGCCGTCCTGGCCTTGTCAGGGGCACGACTGAGAGCGGTGCTGCGGCGGTTGGAGTGGACCGAGCCGACCTTTGGCCGGGTGTGGATCGGTGGATTGGCCGTCCTGGCGGCCGGGTTAGGGGCATCGGCTTTCCGGGATATGACGGCGGCAGAAGGCTGGGCGTGGGGTGCGGTGGAGGCCTCAGCACCTTGGGCCGCCCTTGCTTGGTTTTGGCTCGGGGGCATTATCGGCATCATCCTCGTGAAGGGAGTGGCCTGGGCTACCGGGCCATGGATGCTGGGCCGCGCTCCGAATCGGGTGCGGTGGATGCTGCCAGCATTTTGGCTGGGGGTGACACTGCTGGAATGGCTGGCTACCCACAGCAGTGGTCAAGCATTGGCTGAAGCCCTGCCGCCGGTCGGAGCCCGATGGATTCAATCGTGGCCGGACCGCTGGCAGATGGCTGTGAAGGCACATGCCTGGACCGGGGTGGTGGTGGTGATTTTGGGGTTGGGTTTCCTGCGGAGGGGCAGGGAATCAGCCCAAACGCTGCACCGGCTGAATGCGCTTTGGTTGGCTGCTTTGGTGGGGTTGGTGGTGGTGGGCGATAGTTTGACGGGGGCGGTCGCTCCTGCGGGGTTCCCATGGGGCGCGGGCTGGTTGTTGGTGGTTGGACTGCCCGCCATTCTGGTCGGGCTGGGCCCGGGAGAAACTCAGGGAGCAGGGAATTCAGCGCCATATCAAACAGGGGCAATGGTCTGCTTCACGGGAATGCTGCTGGCCATGGAATGGCAATCTCCGGTCCCCTGGGCCGTGCGGGCCGGTCCGGCTGCTTTATTGGGGATGATTCATCTCCCGCTTCCCGTCGTCCTGTATGGGTGGTGGACCGGTGGCCGCAAAATGGAGGGTCAGTTGTCCCTCTCCACCCAGGCCTGGTTGATTTTTGCCGGTCTTTTGTGCGTCCTGCCCATTCTGCACCGTGATCCTTGGAATGCTGCGCAACTGGCCTGTTGCCCGGTGCTGTGGTTTTCCGTGCTGCTTTGGCTGAGGTGGCGCCAGCCCGGGTTGACTACGGCCGCCGGAGCCTTGGCGGGAGCTTGCCTGGGCTCTGCCACGGTGGCGGCATGGTGCCGTCCCGCCTTGCTCCTGCCGGAAGTGCCGTGGTTTGATTGGCTCAATCCACCTGCAGCAGTCTTTGCTGCGGTCGAATCGGGGACGGACCGGCCTTTCATGGATCCGTGGCATTTCATGCTGTTCCTGGTGATGACTGCCGCCGGAGCGGTTTTGGGGGCGTTGACCTTCCGCCCGAAAAGCGGACCGGGGGTGACCATGCTCCCGCTGTTGGTCTCTCCGGAAGCCAATGATCTGCCGGTGGAGGGTTCATTGCCGTGAAAAAGACAGGGAATAACGGCCGGCGGCCCTTGGTGAAGGGGAATTTTGCGAGACCATCCCCGGGAAAATGGAACCTTGGTCGCAAAAACCTGCCATGGGGAGCCCGGCCCGCAATAAATTTAGCTTTTAGAAACTTTTTGTCTTGATCGTTTCCACTCCCCCCACCAATATCACCCCAGCTATGAAAAAATTCGGCGCTTATCTCTCCCTCATCGGTATTCTTTCTCAATCCACCGCCCTCGCATGGGTGGGTGGTCCTTACAGCAACAACACTTACGACGGCCTTGATGGCGGCGTCTTCGGTGGCACCATCCGTGGTTCCAACACCTCCGGGATCTTCAAGTTTTCCCAGGGCAACGAAGCTTATGTGAGTCCCTTTGGTGACTCCATCGTCTACCACAAGGGGTTGACCTATTACGGTGAATGCTTTGGCAGCGTCGACTTTGACTCCAAAACCGTCAGCGGCGTCACTAATGGTTCCAGCGCGGGTTCCAACCAAAACGATCCCAACTCCAGTCCTCAATACCGCAACCTTTATGGCGGCGGCTTTGGCGTTCAGAACGGCACCGCCACCCAGCTGGGTTTGAACACAATTGACGTGGGAGCCACCGCCCAGTTTCCTATTTTGACCGCAAACAGCTACTGGAATGGCAAAATCACCAAGAGCAAGCAGACCATGCGGTTCAAAGCCAGTGGTGAGATGTCGTTCATCGGCGCTGCCACCGAAACCACCACCTTCAACCGCGTTTCCAGCACCGGAGTGTTTGAAAACCCAAGGTTCGATGATCTTACCGGCTTGAACCTGATCGGGACCAGTTCCCCTCCCGGCTCAGGCACGACCTACCGGACCACCGGGGCCCAGAACAACTATCCGAACATCATGGATTCCGTTAAAATCCGGATCTACGGCAGCCGCACTTCTGTGACGCCGTTTGCTGGTCCTGCCGGTTACGCTGGTTAATTGGTTTAACTTCTGAAAAAGGGTGGAGAGCAATCTCCACCCTTTTTTGTGGACTGATGTCTGAACCCTCTGCGCCGTCAGTGGTCTGAACGGTCGGTCTCAGATTTATTTCTCTTCCCTTCCCCGGCGTGGCTCCCCGACTATTTTCAGTGATCATCATCGGTTTTTGGGCCGTGATGACGGGGATGCTGGTGCAATCCATTTGGTTCCCTGCGGACAGCCGGTTGATGAAGGTTGATCCCGGGGCTGTATTTCAACTCATTGCGGCCCGGGGGGAATCTTCCGCGCTCGATATCTATGATGACCGCAGGATTGTAGGGCAGCTCACCATTTTAGCCACCCAATATCGGCAGGGCGCGCGCCAGCCCATCAAACTGCGGCTCAATGGCCGGATGAACCCGGACCTGCCTTTGCTGGCCGGGGTGAAATTGACATTGGAGAGTTGGGCTGAATTGGACCATGACGGAGATATTAGGGCCTTCGATCTTGAGCTCAAGACAGGCGAAAACGGGATGATTCTCAAGATTTCACAAACCGGTCCCAAGGTCCCGCCGACCCTGCGGCTGACGCAGGCCGGAACGGTGATACTCGACTCTGCGGCGCTGCCTCAGGAAAATGCGGAAGCCAGCCCGCTCGCCACCTTTTTGCTGGGCATGTTGGGGATTTCCCAAGCGGAACTGGCCGCGATCCGGCAGCAGGCCGGGGCAGATGCTTCCAGGATGGTCATTGAGGCCCGACAGGGGAAATTTGATCTGGCGGGCCGGGAACGTCAGGGATTTGTGGTTACCCTGGGAGCCCCTGGACGGCGTGGTTTCCGGATGGGAATCGAAAACACCGGCGAAATCGTTCTTTTGGAAACTCCCGTAGCGTATAGATTTCTGACGGAATCGCTCCGTCCGCCCCCCCCACTCAGCCCATGATCCGCACCCGGGACCTAACGATGCATTATGGCGGCCTCAAGGCGCTGCAGGGATTGAATCTGGACATCGAGCCCGGGGAGTTTTTTGCTTTTTTGGGGGCCAATGCGGCGGGGAAAACCACGACCATCAAGCTCATCACCGGCCTCCTGCGGCCCACCGCCGGCGATGCCTGGTTGTGTGGTCACCATGTGCAGGAGGAACCCCTGCTGGCCCGCCGTCAGTTGGGTTTCGTGCCCGATGTGGCGGTCTTTTACGATAAATTGACAGCGTTGGAGTTCATGGAATTCATCGCCGATCTCTTTGAATTGGACGAGAGCCGGGCCAAACGACTCACTGGCGACTTGTTTGAGCAGTTTTCCCTCCGCCCATACGCGCGTGAACAAATCGAGCATCTCAGCCACGGCACGCGCCAGCGTCTGGCGATTGCGGCGGCGTTGTTGCATGATCCGAAGGTCATTATCATCGACGAGCCGATGGTCGGACTGGATCCGGTGCATGTGCGGGTGGTAAAGGAGGAATTGAAGGCCCGCAGCCGGGCCGGGGTCACGGTTTTCATGTCCACCCATCTGTTGAATATCGCGGAGGAACTGGCGGACCGCATCGCCATCATCCAAGCCGGGAAACTGATTTCCCTGGGAACCATGAGCGACCTGAGGGCGGAGCATGGGGCCCAGGAATTGGAGAAGATCTTCCTCGAAATGATGTCCGGACCGGAAGGGGCGGCCGCAGACCCGCGTCGTTAGCAAAACGATCAGGAAGGCTCATCCGACTCGGCAAACGCGCCACATTCCCCGGCGGCCTCCCGCATGCGTTGGGCATGGGCTGGAGCTGTTTCCGCATCGATGGCGGCCAACAGCGCCGAGGCCCGGCTGCGGTCCGTGGCCAGGGCAATAATCAGATATTGAATCAGGGCGAGGGAATAACACCACCAGCCGACCTTCCAGTGAATGCTTCCGGCAGGACCTCCGAACACCACACACATGATCACAAAGACCGGGGAGGAGCGCTTCAGATGCAGCACCCCCAGTCCCTTCAGGATAGCCACACGCTGGGACCAGGCCATTCCCGCAGCCCCGCGCTGGAGGCGCAGCTTCGGGGGACCTTTGTGCACCAGGGCGAAAAGGTCCTCGTCCGGCATGGATTCAATAACCCCGACGGCCAGCACCAACCGCAGCAGGGTGGTGAACCAATCCTGCAGCGGGGTCCATCCAAAAAGATAGTCCTCCAGATTGGCGGTCGCGGCGATCAATAGAATGCTGCCCCGGAACCAGTGTTCCAGATCGCGCTCCAATTCGGCATCACTGGTCTGCAGGCGCAAGACCCGGCGCAGTAGAAATCGGAAAAGTGGTATCGCCACCAAGCCACTGAGGACCCGGATCACCGGCCCCAGCACGGGCTTATAGAGAAACTGGCTGAAAAGGCCGGCGAGGAAGGGGGGCACGGCCAAGCATAGGCCGGCGCCCCGGATTCGTCCAGGGGGCAGGGTCGAAAAACCGGTTTCCCTGCGGTCCCGTCTGAGTTATTCCAGAAGAACATGCAGTGCGACCAGACCGCCATTACCGAAGCTCTTGTGGAGTCCTACCGGACCGAGGGCGGGATCAATCACCTTGAAGGCGTGGACCTGCCCTCCAAATGCGCCATCGCGGCCCTGTGCTCGGATCTCCTGCAGATCATTTTCCCGGGATTTTATGAATCCGAGGCCCTCCACACGGGAAATCTGGCCTGCCGCACCGCCGCCCGCGTGCAGGCAATCCTTGCGGGCCTGAAGGTCGAAGTGCGCCGCAGCCTTGCCCACCAGAACCAAGGGGATGCCAGTCTGGATGATCAATCCCACCGCTTGGTCTGTGCCTTCATGCGTCAGCTGCCGGAAGTGCGCCGCCTGCTCCGCACCGACGTGAAGGCGGCTTTTGATGGTGACCCTGCTGCGGGCAGCTATGAGGAAGTGATTCTGGCTTATCCCGGTCTGGAGGCCATCGCCATCCAGCGCATGGCTCACGTGCTGTATCTTGCGGGTCTCCCGTTGATCCCCCGCATGATGACGGAGTGGGCGCACAACCGCACTGGAATCGACATTCACCCCGGCGCGGTGATCGGGACTCATTTTTTCATCGACCATGGCACCGGGGTGGTGATTGGGGAAACCTCAGTCATTGGCAGCCACGTCAAACTTTACCAAGGCGTAGGTTTGGTGGCCCGATCCCTTTCCGCTGGCCAGAAGCTCAAAGGGAAATCCCGGCACCCCCGTTTGGAGGACCATGTGACGATCTATGCCAATGCCACCATTGTCGGAGATATTGCGATCGGGCGCCGCAGTACCCTCGGGGCCAATGTGTTTGTCACGGAAGATGTCCCGCCCGACTGTGTGGTGGCGCTGGGTGAAGTGAAACATCAGGTGCGCGCCAAGGCCACCTCATCGGCCGTGGCCCCGACGGTTTCCGCTCCTGGCTGAAAAGGATGACAGGAGCAGATTCCGATGCAGTGCTGACGGCTCAGGTACGCGCCTGGCTGGTATTCCTGGGGGCTTCCTCTCTGGCGGAGGCAGTCCATGTCCGCTGGAATGCCGGGATGCGCACCACGGCCGGCACCGCTCAACCACGCACCGGGCGGATCGATTTGAATCCAAGGCTTCGCGGCGTTGGTGCGGGGGAAGTGGATCGCACGTTGCGGCATGAAGCGGCGCATTTGCTCGCCCACTGGCGGGCGGGCCGCCGCCGTATCCAGACGCATGGTCCAGAGTGGCGGCAGGCTTGTGCTGATCTCGGAATCCCCGATGAAACGGTCACCCATACCTTGCCCCTGGCGCCCCGCCGCCGCCAGACTGCCAGGTTTTTCTACCAGTGCCCCGCTTGCGGGGTGGCGGTGCGCCGGGTCCGCCGGTTCAAGCGGCCTACGGCCTGCCTGCACTGCTGCCGGAAACACAATGGGGGGCAGTTTGATTTCCGGTTCCAGTTCCGCAGTGTGCCGCCTCCCTTGCCCCCGCAGGGAGTCTGATCCGGTTCCTGACGTTTTTTCCGCATGGCGTCCGGCGGAGTTTCTGCTAAGCTGGTCCAGCCATGACTGCTGATTCCATCCGCATTGAACCCGCCACCATTGAGGATCTCTCCGAACTCACTGACCTCGTCATGTCCCTGATGGCCATTGAGGCCGACTTTAAACCCGATGCCGAGAAACAGCGTCACGGTCTGCAACTGATCCTGGAACAACCTTCCCGCGGCCGCATTTTTGTCCTGCGCAATGATCACAAGGTGATCGGCATGGTGAATCTCCTGTTCACCATCAGTACTGCGGAAGGTGGCTTTGTCATCCTCATGGAGGACGTCATCATCCGCCTGGAACACCGGGGCCAAGGGTACGGAACCCGCCTCGTGAATCATGTGAAGGAGTTTGCGGAAAAGAAGGACTTCAAACGGATCACCCTGCTGACTGACCGGGTCAGTGAGCAATCCCAGCGGTTTTTTGCCCGGAACGGTTTTGTCCTTTCCCACATGGTTCCGATGCGCCTCCTGCTGGCGCATGAGGTGGCCTGAATGGTTTCTGAAGCCGGGCCGCTTGCTGGCACGCGTCTTTCCCGGGAAAGGAAATTTCCCCCTTGGGCTGGGAGGTGTCTTGAACCTGCCTGGTTCTGGAACTTACGGCCGGCCCGCCGGGGTGGCCGGCCAACCGTAAGCTCCGCAGGACGGCGTCAGGATATTATCCCAACTGGTAAGGGCTGCGGTAGGCGCGCGTGAGGAACTTGGCGGCTTCAGGATTGCCGATGATTTCCTGCTTGGCCGCATCCCACTGGACCTTGCTCTTGGAGAGCATGGAGATGAGGCAAAGATGTCCGGGGATCGCGGAGTGGTGGGCGGTTTCGACCGGGGTGATGGTGGGCTTCCCGGCGAGGGCACAGTCGATCCAGTTTTTGAAGTGATTTCCGGACCGGTAGACATCGGCCTTGCGCATATTGTCAGGAAGGACCCGGAAGCGTTTCCAGTCGGCATTGGACGCATCGAAGGCACCGCGGTTTACATAAACCCAGCCTTCGCTGCCGATCCACTTGGTGCCCATGGCGATGTCGGGATGGCCGCCGGCGATGGTCATTTTGATGCCGTTGGGATATTTGAGCTCACCCCGGTATTTGGTGCAGGCATTCCACATGGCGTTGGGGTCGGGGAATTCTCCGGCGCATTCGACCTCGGAAGGTCCGCCACGATCCATGTTCAGTCCCCAGTGGGCAATGTCCACGTGATGGCCGACCCAGTCGAGAAGCTGGCCGCCGCCGAAGTTATAGTGCCAACGCCAGTTTTTGTGCACCCGGGCCTCGATATAGTCGACCATGGTCGAGGGACCGACCCATTTGTCGTAATCAAGCTGGGCCGGGGGGGCGGTCACGGTATTTTTGTCCTTGGTGCCGGCGAAATCGTTGTGGCCGGAAGGCAGACCGACCTGGACTTCCTTGATTTCACCAATATAACCGCCCCGCACCAGTTCCACGGCTTTGGTGAAGTTGTCGACGCTGCGCTGCCACGAACCCGTTTGCCAGATCACCTTGTTGTCCTGGACGGCCTTCACGATGGCCTGCTGTTCAGCGATGGTGCGGGCGAGTGGTTTTTCGCCCCAGATGTGTTTGCCGGCTTTGGCGGCGGCGGTGGCGACCAGGGCGTGCCAATGGTCGGGCACGGCCAGGGTGACGGCGTCAATGTCCTTCCGGGCCATCAATTCAAGATAGTCGGAGTAGGCGGCACAGTCGGTATTCTTGTAGAATTCGTCCACCTTGCCTTTGGCGGCCGCGAGGTGGTTTTTGTCGAGGTCGCAGACCGCCACCACCTTGGCGTTATCCAAGCCCATGGTGGAGGTGGTGTTTCCGGGACCCTGCATGCCCCACCCGACGGCACCCACGACCATCCGGTTGGAAGGGGCCACATTGCCATCCGCCCCACGGGCAGCGGCGGGGATGATGATAGGGATGGCGAAAACGGCGGATTGCTTGATGAATTGGCGGCGGCTGGTACTCATAATGGTAATTAAGCTGAACCGGCACCATAGCCTTTTGGGCCGGGGTGAAAAGGAAAAACTGACAACGGTCCGGGAGACCCGGGTCATTTGTTGGGCCGGACCGGGGGTTGGAACTTGGCAAAGGACGGGGGGTGTGCTTTCCTCCACGCGGTTCGCCATCCCACTCCACCCGACGTGTCTTCCAAACTTTTACGCCGACTCCTGCTCGCTCCGGTGGTCCTCTTTCTGATTCTCGAACTGATCTTGTGGATTTTTGTCAGGATTCCGCTGGAACCGTTGAAGCGGCTGGATTTGTCCAATGACCTGCCGGGTCTGAAAGCCGATGTGCGGCTGGTGTTTGACCGGAATCTGACCCGGTATCTGGATGATGCTGCCGGGAAAAAGCCACCCGGCACCATCCGGATTCTCTGTCTGGGAGGGAGCGCGACTTTTGCCATGCTGCAGAACGCCGGGGATACCTGGTGGGGACAGTTGGGCCGGCAACTGCAGGCCCAGGGTCATCCGGTGCAGATCGCGGCGTGGGGGCAGGACCGCACCGGCATTGTGGCCTCCACGGCGGTGGCCGCGGTCCTGATGGATGAATGGCAGCCGGATGTGGTGATCGGGAATTTTGGTTTTGATGATGTGGTGGGTCAGCCGCTGGAATATATGTATCAGCCGGAGAAAGCCCGGGGCATGCCGGGGCCGGCCCGCACGGCGGGATGGAAAATGGCCATTCTGAAGGTCAGCCAGACGGCCCGGCTCTCCCGGTGGTGGGCCCGCCGCAACGAAGCTTCCCGGATTCAGAATGAGATCGGCCGCCGGGATCACTGGAAAAACCAGTTCAACCAGATGAAGAAAAAGGTCAATGAAACGGCGGTCCAGCCCCTGCCGGCCCGGGATCCGCGGCAGGACCCGATGGTGGAGTTCATCGATGGGTGGCGCGTCCTGCGGGACCTCTGCAACCAGCACGGGGCGGCCCTCGTCATGACCGGAGAGGCCAGCCTGCATGATTCGACCAATAACTTGTCCCAGCAGGAGAATCTGATGGCGTTGGTTCCCCTGAAAGCCGATCCCGGTCCGGATGCGAAATACGTCAGGCCTGAGCCGGCCTGGGTGGAACGGGAAATGGCCCGTTATGCGGAGGCGGCGGAATCCTTTGCGGCCTCAGCCGGACTCTCCTGGATCAATCTGAATGGACGGGTGCCACGGGATCTGGATCATTTTTTCAATGACGTCATCCTGACCGATGCCGGATCTGCCGCGTTCACCAAGGAAGTGCTTCCGGTGGTGGATCCGGTGGTTCAGGCCCGGCGGCGCTAGCCTGCCGCTCAGGAGGGGGAATCCGCCGGCCGGTCCGTCGTCATCTGGTGGGGATCAACGGGCGCCCGTTCAATTTGTCCCCGCTGCTCCCGGGCCAGCAAGGTGGTCAGGCCGCCTCCAAATTTAAGGCGGATCCCGATGGCGAGGACCACGGCGAGGGATCCAAACACCCACGGCCACCATGGCATGGCCACCGCGAGCAGGTGCATGTCGGTCTCCTGTTTGTCCATGCCGGCCATGCCCTCCTTTTCACTGGCGCGCAGCGCCCAGGTCTGCGCCTGATAGGCCAGCATGATGGTGCCGTATGCCAGATTCATGGTCAGTCCTTTGAAACTGAGCACCGTGGCCCGGGTGGCCGGTTCGCTGACCCGGTTCAGGTACTGCGAGATGAAATAATGCAGGGAGCGCATTCCCAGCCAGAAAGGGACTACAAACAGCACGCCCACCCAGCCTGGGATCATGAGGGAAATGCCGGACAGCCCTATTAGAATCAACACGGCCACCATGCCCATATTCCTTGAAGGCGTGGCTTTGCCCACCAGTTTCTCCACCATCAGGGCGGTCCCGATGCCGAGGATGGAACTGGCGGCGAGGATGACGCCATTCCAAGCCTCATCAATGCCGAGCAGACGGTAATAATTGCTGCCAACCGTATAAAACAGGCGCAGAAAGGAATCGAAAAGCAGGCCCGTCAAGATGATCACCATCGCTGCCGGACTGCGCAGGATGTAGCGTGCCGCCTGCATCATCTGGTGGAAGCTGGATTGGATCAGGCGCCGCAATCCTGACATGTCCGGGGCATGTTCATGGGCGTCCTGGAACCGGAGGCTGACCCGCACCGCCGCACAGGCCATGAGCAGATTGAGCACCAGCGGGATTCTCATGCAGAGCTCCTTGGTGAAGGTGAAATCCAGATGGAGGAAATGCGCGGCCCGGTTCATGAAATCCGCGCTGTAGGTGGCAGCCCCGACAAGGGCCACCAGCATGAAGGTCAGGGATTGCCAGCGCATCAGCCGCGCCAGCACCCGCGTCCATGCTTCATCACGGCCGGCGGAGGGCAGGGCATCATAGACGAGGGCCTCATCGGCCCCCGAGCAACAGGCCTCGGCCAGACCACTGATGATCCGGTTGAGCGCCATCAGCGGCCAGACCCAGGCTCCGCCGATGGGCATCACACACAACAGGCCCATTTCCACGACCATCAGCCAGGTGGAGAACACGACCAGCCTCTTGCGCCCCAGCTTGTCGGCCAAGGCGCCAGAAGGCACTTCAAAAAGCACGATGCTGGCGGCCCACAAGGCATTGAGCGCCGCGAAGTCTTCAATCGACAGTCCGAAGTCGAGAAACAGAATCGTGAAGATCGGATAATAGAACCGGGAGTTGAAGAGCACCCGGAACCACAGGAAGGCCCGGATGTTCTGCTCGGCGGTGTCAGGGGCGGGTTCGCTCACAGGGGCGTGGTTATTCCGGTTTGTGCAGGGCCGCGGGGCGGTTAGCGGTCGCTACGCAGGGCGCGGGCCGGGTCCATGCGTCCCACCAGCCAGGCGGGAGGCACGGCGGCGAGGGTGCAGAGCACGAAGGCAATCCCGCAGATCATCAGGTTATCCACCAACCGCGGGTCGGCCGGAATTTCGCGCAGGCCATAGATGCGCTCGTCGAAAATCTGCCAGTTGAACGTGCTGCTGATCCAGCGCCGCAGATCATTCCGGTAATGCAGCACCATGCTCCCCAGCAAATAACCGCTGCCGACGCCGAACCCTGCCACGATCAGTCCCTTCACCACAAACAGCCCGACAATCTGCGAGGTCTTCGCACCAAGGGCGCGCATCATGCCGATCTCCTTCCGCTTCTGCACCGCCATGGTGATCATGGTGTTCATAATGCAGAAGGCCGCCACCACGGAGATGAATCCCAGCACCAGATACATCATGCCACGTTCGTTGGCGATGGCGTCAAAAAACCGTTGGTTCCGTTCCATCCAGGTTTGAGGCATCCAGCCTTGCAGGGTGTCCTTTTCCATCAGGGCGAATTTGACTTCCCCGGCGCGGTAGGCATCCGCCAGCTCCACGGTCAGACCATCGATGGACTTGCCTTTGCCGGCCAGTTTCTGGGCATTTTTCAGGGAGATGAAACCGGTCAGTTGATCGCCCATTTTTTCATCCTCCAGCACGCCCTGCACGACAAATTCCTCGGGTAGTGGCAGATCGCGGTCCTTGTTTTCCACGGCTTCTTTTTTGGAAGGATCATTACTCTTTTCCGCCCGTTGCTGTTCCTGATAATAGGTCCGGTATTCCCGCAGGAAGGAGGGGCCGAAGACATTCACTGCACTTTCACCCAGGGTCAGGCCAAGGGTGCGTCCCAGCTTGTTCGCCAGTGCCCGGCTGATCACTATGTTGTCCCCCGCCAGTTCAAAGCTGCCGCTGCCCTGATCGGTCATCAGCTTCTGCAGGCGTTCCATCTGCACGGTGTCCTGAGGGTCCACCCCGATCAAAAGACACTGCGCTTCATCGGTGCCGGAGCCTCTGGCCTCCAATTCCTTTTCCTCCTCTTCGGTCGGCTTCTTTTCCAGCACCGCCGTCACCGTCACGATGGGTGAGACCGATTTCACCTCGGGATGCTGCCGCACCGCCGTGGCGATGGACCGCCAAGGCGGGATGCCTTCGTCCGCGGGGGCATCCGGGAAGTCCCGGTCGGGATTCTGCACAATCAAGGCCGGCTCGGACTTCAGGAGTTCCTCTTTGATCTTCTTCTCAAATCCGCTCATCACCGCGATCACCACCAGCAACACACCCACTCCGAGCGCCACCCCGGCGACGGAAATCAGGGTGATCACGGACACAAAGGTGCCCTTCGGCTTTAAATACCGCAGAGCGATGAACCAACTGAATTTCATGCGCCGGGATTACCGCCGGACCAGGAGCACCGCAAGCGCTTCCCCCCAGGGAGGAGGAAAGCAGGGGAGTTTGAGCAGAAGCTCAACAAGCCGGCGTCCCGCGCGCACCTGGGGCTCGAAATGCGTCACCACCCATCCAATTGAACGAAGGGAAGGAGTTGGCGGCGTATGGGATCGGTGGCACAGGCGTAAATTTGGGTGTCATTGATGCGCGTCAGTTCAAATCCCCCTGCATGAAAATCGTCCACCTCACGCCCGGCACCGGTAATTTCCACTGCGGCTCCTGCCTGCGGGACAATCATCTCGTGAAAGCCCTGCGCCGGATGGGCCACGAGGTCACCATGGTGCCGCTTTACCTGCCGCTGGTCACAGATGACGAACCGGCCAGCGGGTCCGCTCCGGTGCAGGTGGGCGGGATCAATCTTTACCTGAGGCAAAAGCTGTCCCTGTTCCGTTTTTTGCCACGGGTCCTGTTCCGGTTTCTGGACAAACCCGGCGTGCTCCGGGCGGCGGCCGACCGCGCCAGCATGACCAGTGCGAAGGAACTGGGGGAGATGACCCTCGAAACCCTGCGCGGCCAGAATGGACGGCAGGCGGAGGATTGGCAGCGGTTGGTGGACTGGATCGGCACCGAGGGGAAACCGGATCTGATTTCCCTCTCCAATGGACTGCTCAGTGGCCTCGCGCCAGCCATCCGGAAAACCCTCGGCGTGCCGGTGTTGTGTTCGCTCCAGGGGGAAGACTCCTTTCTGGATACCTTGCCGGAGCCTTATAAAACCAAGTCCTGGGACGCGTTCCGGGCCAACAATTCCAGCGTCGCCCGGTATCTGGCCACCAGTGATTATTACCGCGGCGTGATGAAGGAGCGGCTTCAACTCGCGGACGATCAGATCGTTACCGTCCGGAATGGCATGGACTTCAGCGGTTACGCACCAGCCGCCAAACCACCGGATCTGCCGGTGATCGGGTATCTGGCCCGGCTTTGTTATGGGAAGGGACTGCAGACCCTCGTGGAAGCCTTTGTCCTGCTGGCACCCCGGCTGCCAGAAGCCCGCCTCGCGATTGCCGGAACAACCACCGCGGCGGATGCGCCGTTCATTGCCTCACAAAAGAAAACCCTGACCAAGGCCGGGCTGGCGGAGCGCGTGACCTGGCAGGAAAATCTCAGCTTTGAGGAGAAGGTGCAACACCTGCAGAGTCTCAGCGTGCTCAGTGTGCCGGCCACGTATGGGGAAGCCTTCGGCCTCTACGTCATCGAATCCCTCGCCTGCGGGGTCCCTGTGGTTGAGCCGGAGCACGCCGGATTGACCGAAATCGTCCGTGCCACGGGCGGCGGGGTGCTTTGTGCACCGGATGATCCGGTGGCCCTTGCCGATGCGCTGGAGTCGCTCCTGCGGGACGAACCCCGCCGTCAGGCGCTGGCGGCGCGTGGACGGGACACGGTGCTCCGCGAATTCACCTCGGACCGCATGGCGCGCGACTTCGCGGCCGTGGCAGTTCACTTGAAATAGAGGACTGCCGGTCGGGTCCGCCGGTGGGCTGTCCTCTGGGAGGCGGGGGAGGTGGAAAAAGGGCTCCGAAAGCTGGAAGACAACTGTTTGTTGCCAAGCCGGTTGCGGCGGGGTATGAAGACGGCCCCTCCTACGCCTGCGGCCCGCTGTTTCAGGCTTTTCCCTTCTGAATCCCTATGATGATCGATGTGCAAAACCTGACGAAACGCTTTTCGGGGCGGACGGCGGTGGACGGAATTTCGTTTCAGGTGCAGCCGGGGGAGATTGTCGGATTTCTGGGGCCCAACGGGGCAGGGAAGTCCACCACCATGCGGATGCTGACCGGCTACCTGCCGCCCACCAGCGGATCGGCGGCGATCAATGGGCACGATGTTTTTAATGATTCCCTGAAGGCACGGCGGGAAATTGGTTACATGCCGGAAAATGTCCCGCTCTATGAGGACATGCGGGTGGGGGAATACCTCAGTTTCCGTGCGGCCCTCAAAGGGGTGAAAATCCGGGAAGTGCGCAGCAGTGTGGACCGGGCGGTGGAATATTGCGGCCTCGGCGAGGTGAAGAAAAAAATGATCGGCACCCTCTCCAAGGGGTTCCGGCAAAGGGTGGGCCTCGCGGATGCCCTGGTGCACCGGCCCCGCCTGCTGATCCTCGATGAGCCGACCAACGGATTGGATCCGAACCAAATCCGTGCGGTGCGCGGGCTGATCACGCAATTGGCGGGGGAACACACCATTTTGCTCTCGACCCACATTTTGAGCGAAGTGCAGTTGAATTGCCGCCGCGTCATCATCATCAACAAAGGTGAGATCCGCGCCGACAATACGCCGGACGCCCTTGCGGAGAGTCTCCAATCCAGTGGCACCGTGACCGTGGAATTAAAGGCCGTGCCGGCTCAGGTGGAGGAAAAACTCCAGGCGCTGGCGCATGTGAGGCGGCTCTCAGTTTCCGAAGCCGGCGAGGGCTGGCACCGCTACGAAATGCGGGTGGAACCCGGCGAGGAAGTGCGCCTTGCCATTTCGGAACTGGCCAAGGCCCAAAACTGGCCGCTGCGCGAACTGACCCAGCACACCGCCACCCTCGAGGATGTTTTTGTGGAACTGACCCAACGTGACTGAATCCCCCGCGGGAACTGAATTTCTGACTCTATGCGAACCTTCTTTATTCTGCTCGTCAAAGAGCTGCGGGCCTTCTTCCTGTCGCCGGTGGCGTGGGTGGTACTGGCTTTGTTCATGGTGATTACCGGCCAGTCCTTCAGTCTTTCGATTGGCCTGCTGCGGGAGAAACCATCGGACTTTTCCATCGTGCGCTGGACCTTTTTCCCCCAGTGGTTCTGGTACTATTATTTCTTTCTCTTCCCGTTGATCACCATGCGGCTTTTTGCGGAAGAACAGCGGCAGGGGACCCTTGAAAGCCTCCTGACCGCTCCCGTCCGCACCTGGCAGGTGCTGTTGGCAAAATACGGCTCGGCGGTGATTTTTTATTGTGTGCTCTGGCTCCCGGCCCTGCTCTATTTTGGTCTGCTGCACTGGGTGATGCGCGGTGACGTGGAAATCCCGCTCGGCGCGCTGGGCGGCAGCTACCTGATTTTGTTTGCCACGGGATTGTTCCATCTGGCGCTGGGTTGCCTGGCCTCGGCCCTGACCCGAAATCAGATCATCGCGGCGATTCTGGGCTATGCCCTCATCCTGCTGCATTTCCTCGCCGGCACCTTCCTGATGTATCTGTCGCAGGACAATCCAGACCGCCTGCGTCCCCTGTTGGATCAAGCAGTGACCATGCGGCACATGGATTATTTCACGCTCGGACTCATCGATACCCGCCCCTTGGCCTATTACTTCAGCGGCGCCGTCCTCGTCCTCCTGATCACCCACCAGGTGCTGGAATACCGCCGATGGAAGGCCTGAGCCATCCTGCTTTCCGATCACTCCTTTTTTGTCCCTCACATGACGCCGGATTCCCCTCCTGAACCCCTAGCCACTCCGGTGGCGGAAGCCCCCGTGCCCCGCATCCAGCGGCTCCGCATCGGTTTGAATGTCTTCGTCCAATTCCTCCTGCTGCTGGTGTTGTTCGGCCTCGCCAACTACCTCGCCGCCCGGCATTTCAAACAATGGGACTACACCTTCGACCGGAAATTCACCCTCGCTCCCAGCACGGTGGACTATCTGAAAAAGGTCACCGTCCCCATCAAAATCACCGCCCTCACGGTGCGGGGCTCCGAGCCGGAAAAAGATCTCAGCGCCCTGCTGCAGCAATACAAGGAAGCGACCAAGGGCCGGGTGGAAGTGAAGGTGATCGACACCCGCCGCGACGTTCAAGCCTACGAGGCCTTCAAGGCCCAGTTGTTCAAATCCCGCTTCCCCACGGAACTGAGCAATGGGATCCTGGTCCAGGCCGATGGGCCGGCCGGCAGCAAAAGCGGACAAAATCCTTACAAATTCATCACCGAGGATTCCATGTACGAGGTGGACCCGGTGAAAAAGACCGCCACCGCCTTCAAGGGCGAGAGTCTGTTGAATTCGGCCATCCGCGGGGTCACCAGCGTGGACCGTCCCACCATCGGCATTGTCGCTGGATTGGGCACTTGGCGGCAGCTGCCCAACATGACTTCGGTCTATGATGAACTGAAACGCATCAGCGGGTTGCAAAACATCGATCTCGAACCATTTCCGATTCTGGCCGAAACAGAAGTGCCGGCCCATCTCAATGGCCTGCTCTGGATTGCGGCCGAAGATATCAGTGAGCGTGAAGAGGAGATCCTGAAGCGGTTTTTTGAAACCCCGGGTCATTCCCTGATGCTCATGCTCAACCCGGCCAACCGGACGCCGACTCTCGATAAATTTCTCGCCACCTACGGCATTTCCCCGCAGGAGGATCGTGTGCTGTTCGCCAAGAGCACCGCCTCCGGCCCCGTGAAGCGCTTTGATGTGGATGCGAGGTTCCTTGACGGGACGCCTCTCACCCAGGGCATCGTTTCCCAAAACACCATCTTCCTCGACCAGACCCGGTCCCTTAAAATCGAGACCGGTACCGAAAAACAGCGTGCGGAAAATATTGAGGTGAAACCCCTGATTTCGCCCAGTGCTGATTTTTGGGGTGAAAAGAATTTTGATGAAGCCTATCCGAGGGCTGAAGCCGGGGTCGACAATCTCGCACCGGTTTACATCGCCGCGGCAGCGGAGCGCGGGGCGGCCAAGGACCCGCGGGTCCAGGTGAAAAGCTCCCGCCTGTTGGTTTTTGGTAACAGCGCCTTTGCCGATCCTGACAGTATCACTCCCCAGAACTTCGACTTCATGACCCGCAGCCTGAATTGGATGCTGCACCGGGATGTGGTCGCGCCCAACGACAGCACTACTGACAAATCCAAGCACCGGTTCCGCATCATGATCAAACCGGAGCAGTGGCAGCGCATCTTCTGGACTACCACCATCATCCTGCCCCTCGCGGCCCTCATGACCGGCCTTATGGTCTGGAGTTCCCGCCGGAACTAGCTGATTTCTCCCTTCCTGTGAAACTGCGCACCACCCTCCTGCTTTTCCTGCTCACGGCGGGCCTGATTACCTACGTGCTGCTGCACGAACGCCGTCAGCCGCCGCGCGATCTCGCTGGCTTCCTCCTCTTTGATCTTGAAGGGGATATCCTGCGGGATGAAGCGGTGTCGCTGGAGATTACGCCGGATGAGATCGGCGGAATTGATGTGAACAGCGCCGGGAGCCAGCTGGCCTTCCGCCGTAGTGAGGACGGCACCTGGGAGATGGCGCGGGGGGTCAAGGACCGGGCCAGCCGTGAATCGGTGAAGCTCCTGCTCGATTTTGTGACCAAGGCACGCATCCTCGACACCCTTGACCGGGACGAGGTTCGATCCGGCAAGGTCAAGGAATCTGCCATCGGCCTGGATGACAGCAGTGTAGTGGAAATCACCTACCGCCGTCCCGGCGGCGCCCGTCTCGTGGAATTGAAGATCGGCCGCACAGCTCCCCTCGGGAAGGCGATGTATGTCCAGTTCCCCGACGTCAAAACCCGTGAGGATGTCTACATCGTCAGCCCGGATCTGCGCGATTTTCTGATGCAGCCGCCGGATGAATTCCGGGACCGGGCGCTGGCCAAATATCCCGCCGAGCGGATCCGGAAATTCGCCGTGAAACGCGGGGAGGGCGAGATTGAAATCAGCCGCGAATCCACCAATGAGGCCGATGGCACTCCTTGGGTCATTTCCCGCCCGCTGCCCAACGCCCGGGCCGATCAGGCGGTGGTCAAGGATTTCCTCAACATGATCACGGGAGCCAAACTGACCGGCTTCGCGCCCACCACGGGAAGCGGCACTGCATTGCCTGCCGGTCAGATCCTCGCTGAGGTCACACTGTGGCCGGATGGGGCGTATGACCGCAAGGGAATCACCCTGACGTTTTTCCCGGACCCGGATCCGGCCTCCAAGGAAGCCATCTGCCGCGACCGCGAGCGCAAGGTGGAGTTCAAGGTGGACCGCGAACTGGTGGATTCAATTGCGCTCGCGGACAGTCCCAACACGTTCCGCGACCGGCAACTGGGCAACATTGATCCTGCCAAAGTGGCCACCTTGGAAGTGGAGGTGGTCAACGGCGACAGCGTGGGGATTTACCGGGTGGGTGACCATTGGGCAGTCCGGAAGAAGGGCACAGAAGAATTCCAGGCGGCTTCTGGCGACGTGGTGGACAAGCTGATCAAAGCGCTTAATGCCGCCGAGATTCTGGAATTCACCAGCGATTCCCTGATGGACAAGGCGCTGTATGGTCTGGATCAGCCGGCCCTCACCCTGACATTTGCCACCGGAAAACATGCCGGCTTGAAGAAGCTCGCTCCCCTGACCACTGACAATAGCCGGATCCTGCGTTTTGGCATCATGCCCACCGGGAAAGTGTATGCCAATTTCGCTGGGGAACCTTTCGTTTATCAGGTGGGCCCGGAAGTCGCCGGACTGGTGCCCCGTCAGCTCATCCGCTGGCGCACCCTCCAGTTGCCCGGGTTCGGGCGCATGAATTTGCGTGTCCTCCGGCAGACCCTCGGAGCCGCCCCTGCCGTGGAACTGAAGGCGGAAGCCAACTCCTTCGCGTGGACCGCCCTGCGCGCCGGCGAAACGGTTACCCCCCTGCTGAATCAGCCCGCCGCCGAAGCTCTGGCGGCCCGGCTCGGCAGTCTTCAGGCCACTTCCTGGCAGGGGGAATCCGATGTCAGCCTCCGCGCCCTGGCGCTCGCCCCCATTGTCATCGAGGCCGCCTACGAAACCCCGGGGGAAGGCACGGAGGCTCCCAAGGTGAATCAGGTCCGTCTGGAATTTGCGCCGATGTCCGCAGAGGAGCGTGCGCCCCTTTATTACGGCCGTCACAGTGCCGTGCCCGGCGTCTTCCTCATTGATGCCCAGTCGGTGCGTGACCTGAGTGCCCAGCTGCTTAAAACGGCTCCCTGATCCGAAGTTCCCCGTTCGACAATCCCTCCGGTGCAGGTGTAGTTCACTCAGGATATGAAGCTCATCAAAGTCGCCGCTGCCGTGCTCAACCAGACCCCGCTGGATTGGGCGGGCAACCAGGCCCGCATCCGCGGGGCACTCGCCCAGGCGCGGGAGCAGGGCGCTTCCGTGGTTTGCCTGCCCGAACTCTGCCTGACCGGTTATGGTTGTGAGGATGCTTTTCACGCCCCCGGGGTCGCCCGCAAGGCCTGGCAGGTCCTGCATGAGCTCGCGCTGGAAACGCGCGGTCTCGTTGTCACTTTCGGGCTGCCGGTCTGGCACCTGAAGTCGCTTTATAACATGATCGCCCTCGTGGTGAACGGGCGCATCGCCGGGTTTGCCGCCAAGCGCCATCTGGCGGGCGATGGCATCCATTACGAACCCCGCTGGTTCAAGGCCTGGCCGGAAGGCGTCACAGCGCTCCTGACTGATGACGAAGGCCGCGCCTATTTGGCGGGCGATCTGGTGTTCGATGCCGGAGGGGTCCGCTTTGGTTTTGAAATTTGTGAGGACGCCTGGTCGGCTGACCGTCCCGGCATCAGTCTCTGCCGTCGCGGGGTGGATGTGATCCTGAACCCCAGTGCCAGCCACTTCGCCTTCGGCAAGAATGCGGTGCGACAGCGTTTCATCCTCGAAGGCAGCCGCGCCTTCCACGCCGCTTATGTCTATGCCAATCTGCTGGGCAACGAATCCGGCCGCGCCATCTTCGACGGCGAGGCCATGATTGCCTGCGGGGGCCGCCTCGTGGCCACGGCCGAGCGGTTTTCCTATCAGGACCTCAGCGTCATCAGCGCCCAGGTGGATCTGGATCTGGGCCGCGTCGCCCAGGGGCGCAGTTTTTCCGCGATCCCCGATCTGACTGGACAGGAGGCCGGGTGCCTGACGGCGCCTTTTGTCTGGCCGGACCTCGATCCCGAGCCTGCCGGACGCGAAGCCGAGCCGTGGGAAGCGGCGCCGGATTTGAAACTGGAGGAGTTCTCCCGCGCGGTGCCCCTGGCGCTTTTCGATTACCTGCGCAAGAGCCGGTCCCGTGGTTTTGTGGTTTCACTGAGCGGCGGTGCCGACAGCACGTCCCTGGTGGTCCTGATCCGGCTCATGGTGGAGTTGGGGACCGAGGAATTGGGAATTGAGGGTTTTAAGAAAAAGCTGGCGTGGCATGCCGAAGTGCAGGCCGCCTCAGATCCTGCCGGGCTGGTCCGGGCGCTGCTGACCACTGCCTATCAGGCCAGTGGAAATAGTGGCAGCGTGACCCGTGAAGCCGCCCGGGCCGTGGCGGAAGCCACCGGTGCCCGTCATTTGGAATTTGATATCAGCAGCCTGGTCGCCGGCTACACCGCCATGGTGGAAGGGGGGATCGGCCGCCCTCTCACCTGGGAGGGTGATGACGTGACGCTGCAGAATATCCAGGCCCGGGTGCGCAGTCCGGGGATCTGGATGGTCGCCAATCTCCAGGGCGCTCTCCTGCTTTCCACCAGCAACCGCAGCGAGGCCGCAGTGGGCTACGCCACTATGGATGGCGACACCAGCGGCGGACTCAGCCCCATCGCCGGGATCGACAAGGCGTGGCTGCGGGAGTGGCTGCGCTGGATGGAACATCACGGTCCGGCGGAGCGCCATCCCCTGCCGGTGCTGGGGTTGGTCAATGTCCAGGCGCCCACCGCTGAATTGCGACCGCCGGGAAGCCACCAGACCGATGAGGATGACCTGATGCCTTATCCGCTATTGGACGCCATCGAGCGCGCTGCGATCCGCGATAAATTCATGCCGCTAGACGTGCTCCGTCAGATGGTGCTGCGTTTCCCGCAATATTCCCTGCCGCAGCTCACCGGCTGGGTGGATCGTTTTTTCACGCTATGGTGCCGGAACCAATGGAAACGTGAGCGTTATGCCCCTTCGTTTCATCTCGACGATGAAAATCTCGACCCCAAGACCTGGTGCCGCTTCCCGATTCTCAGCAGTGGCTTTACGGCCGAACTCGCGGAAATGAGGGATTGGTCGTCCCGGCAAAAATAAGTCCGCTTCCGGTTCCGGGGCACAATTCGCGGCCCCGGGCCCTGCGTTTCGTCTTGATTCAGCACGGGTCCCGCCTAAGTCCCGGTGCCATGGCCTACCTCAACGAAAATTATTTCAAACTCAAAGCAGGATACCTCTTCCCGGAAATCGCCCGCCGGGTGGCGGCCTTCACTTCGGATCATAAAGAAGCGGCGGCCCGCCTGATCCGTTGTGGGATCGGTGATGTGACAGAGGCGTTGCCTGCGGCGGCGCGCGAGGCCATGAAGGCGGCGGTGGATGAACTGGGAGACCGCAATACCTTCCGCGGTTATGGCCCCGAGCAGGGGTATGCGTTTCTGCGCGAGGCCATCGCCGAGCACGCCTATGCGCCCTTGGGATGCAAAATTTCCCCGGAGGAGATTTTCATTTCCGACGGGTCCAAATGCGACACGGGCAACATTCTCGATATCTTTGGCTCGAAGAACAAAATCGCGATCACCGATCCGGTGTATCCGGTCTATGTGGACACCAACGTCATGTGCGGCCAGACCGGCGACGCGGACGAGGCGGGAGCCTACGCGGGTCTGGTTTATCTGCCATGCACTCCGGCCAACGGCTTTGTGCCATCGCTGCCGAAGGAGAAGGTCGATCTGATCTATCTCTGTTATCCCAACAATCCGACCGGCGCCACCGCCACCTATGAGGAACTGGCCGTGTGGGTGCAGTTTGCGAGGGAGAACCAGGCCATCATTTTGTTTGATGCCGCCTATGAAGCCTACATCACGGAGCCGGGCGTGCCACATTCCATCTTCGAGATCGAAGGAGCCGAGGAATGCGCCATCGAGTTCCGGAGTTTTTCCAAACATGGCGGTTTCACCGGCGTGCGCTGCGCTTTCACGGTGGTGCCGAAAAACCTGATGGCCTCCTCCCTGGATGGAAAAAGGCACCGCCTGCACCCCTTGTGGTCGCGGCGCCAGAGCACGAAATTCAATGGCGTGTCCTATCCAGTCCAGCGCGCGGCAGAGGCCTTGTTCAGTCCGGCGGGGCAAAAGGAGGTCAACGACCTGATCGCCCACTATCTGGGCAATGCCACTCTCCTGCGGGAGGCCTGCACTGCGGCCGGGCTGAAAGTCTTCGGCGGGGTGAATGCCCCTTACATCTGGGTGCAATGCCCGGAAGGCGTGAAGAGCTGGGAATTGTTCGACCGGATGCTGCAGGAGGCCAACGTGGTGATCACCCCCGGGGCCGGTTTTGGGGCCGCCGGCGAAGGTTATTTCCGTATCAGTGCCTTCAATAGCCGCGCCAATGTCGAGGAAGTCGCCCGGAGAATCGCCGCAATGAAATGGTAGGCGGCGGGGCCGGCCGGTCCTTGACCTACCGGGTGGCCAGCGCCGCGCCCTGACGGAATTGCGGATGTTCCCGGATCTGGCGGGCGAAGGCGGCGTGCGCCTCACCCGGCAGATCCTCCGGAAACTGCACGTGGGATCGTTCCCAGCGTCCCAGCCACGTATTCCCCAGCAGCGGCCACGGGCCGGGGGCCGCCGGCGGACTGAGGGCGATGGTGGTTTCGCTTTTCACCCCGGTGCCCACTCCCTTGGCGACATGCCATCCGGTGGCCAGCAGCGCGACCCGTGAGGCGGTCGAAGTGCTGTAGGTGAAGAGCGCGCAGGGGTGATGGCCGCAGGCGTCGAAGAGCCGTTGGAAAGCTCCCAGCGTCCACGCCGAAGCGTGGGTGCGGCGCGAGAAAAGATCGTAGAAAATGAGGTCCGGCAGCGCCGGGGCTTCGGTCAGGGTCTCATGGAAATCACCCGTGATGAGATGCCAGGACAGCCGGGGGAAGCGGCGCGAGTGCCATTGGCGGCGGATGGCGAGGGCATCGGCCGCGCCGTGCTGGAGATAGGGAAAACGCCGCTTGTGGCGCAGGGCCAGCCGCAGGGGATCCAGATCGTTTTCAAAACTGATGATCTGCAGGCCACGGACCGGCCCGATGGCGGCGAGGGATTCATACACTTCCAGCGCCGCCATGGCGTTGGCGGCGGCTCCCAGACCGACGTCCCAGATGACGAGGGGGGCAGCCGTTTCGGCGGACTCGCCGGGAAGCAGTTTGACGCGTTCGGCAAAACGGGACTGGTCCACGTAGAGGACGCGCGCCTCCTCCATCGGCGGAGTATGGGCATGCATGATCTCGCCGGAGGTGGTGTGCCGGATGCTGGCAAATCCTTCCTGGGCGGTGTGCACTTCATAGGCCCCGAGGGTCAGGGGCCGGCTGGTGGGTGCCTGTTTGGCGGCGGGTGGGGAAGGATGGTCCAAGTCCTCCAGCCCGAGGGTCTGGCGGGCGGTGTGGTAGTAGTCGAGGAAACGTCCTGACAGGATGGCGCTGCGGATTTCCCGCATCAGCTGGTGGTAGAACCAGATATTATGCTGTCCCATCAGCTGCCAGCCCAGCGTCTCCTGGGTTTTGGTCAGGTGATGCAGGTAGGCGCGGCTGTATTTGGCGCAGACCGGGCAGGTGCAGGCAGGATCGGCGGGGAAGTCCTGGAATTTGTAGACGCTGCGCCGGAGCTGGACGATTCCCCGGGAGGTGAAGAGCGTGCCTCGTTTGGCCACCTGGGTTGGAATGATGCAGTCGAACATATCGACACCGCGATGCACTGCTTCCAGCACATCCAGCGGAGTGCCGACCCCCATCAGATAACGGGGACGGTCCGCGGGAAGCAGTCCGGCGGTGAATTCGCAGGTGTCTTCCCGCTGCGCTTTTTCCTCCCCGACGGCCAGCCCCCCGATGGCAAATCCATCGAAGGGCAGGGCGGTCAGACCGTTGGCGCTTTCCTCCCGGAGATCATGATAGAGGGCGCCCTGGATGATGGCGAACATGGATTGCAACGAATCCCCCCGCGCCGCCAGACTGCGCTCTGCCCACCGCTGGGTAATGCCCAGGGCGGCCCGGGCCGAGCGGCGGTCGGCGGTGGAGGGGATGCATTGATCCAGCACCATCATGATGTCGCTGCCGATGCAGCGTTGGGTCAGGATGGAGCGCTCCGGGCTGAGCAGGATGGTTTTGCCATCCACATAACTTTGGAACACCGCACCCTCCTCACTCATGGACCGCGAATGCGGCAGGGAAAAAATCTGGAACCCCCCGGAATCGGTCAGGACCGACCGGTCCCATTTCATGAATCCATGAATCCCGCCGAGCCGCTCAAACACCTCCGGTCCCGGCCGCAGCAGCAGGTGGTAAGTATTGGCCAGCAGGATCTGGGAACCGGCTTCCTCCAAGGCTTCGGGGAGCTGGGCTTTCACCGTCGCCTGCGTGCCCACCGGCATGAACAGGGGGGTGCGCACTTCATTGTGCAGGGTGCGGAAGACGGCGGCCCGGGCACGGGAGCCGTCCGCCACCGCTTCGAGGCGGAAATCCAATCGGGAAGGGGTCATCAGCCGGTTCCCATGCCACCGATTGGCGGGGAGTCGAGCGGCAAAGCGGCCCGTGGGCGTGGACCTGGCCCATCCGGGCAGGCCCGGGATGAAGTCGCGCCCGGAGAACACGAGAGCGTTAAAAAGATGGAAGTGTGATTTTTTTTCATGGACTTCATGAATTATACCAAACTATTCATTCCCGATGCCCAAGTTCTCCCTGCGTTTTCTTCCCGCCATTCTCCTTTATCTGGTTTGCGCCGCGCCCCTGCACGCGCAGACGGCCACGACGCCCGCGATTGACCATGGTGACACTGCCTGGCTCCTGACCTCCTCGGCGTTGGTGCTTTTTATGATGATCCCAGGGTTGGCCTTGTTTTATGCCGGGCTGGTGAAGTCGAGGAATGTCCTTTCCATTTTCATGCAGTGTTTTGTGCTGACCTGCGCCCTGAGTGTGCTGTGGATGGTTTGTGGATACTCCCTGGCCTTCACCGATGGGGGTTCCCTGGTGGGTGGCACTTCCCGGCTCTTCTTCCAGGGAATTTCCGTGGACTCGGTGCGCAGCGGAATGGTGGCGGGCCCCACCGGTCCGGTCATGGCTTCCCAGACGGTTCCGGAAATTGTCTTCGCATTGTTTCAGATGATGTTTTTCATGATCACCCCGGGGCTTTTCATCGGAGCTTTCGCCGAGCGCATGAAATTCAGCGCGATCCTCATTTTCAGCCTGCTGTGGAGCCTGCTGGTGTATGTTCCAGTTTGTTATGGAGTTTGGCACAATGGCCCGGGGAAACTGGCGGGCAGCTTCTTTGGCCTGACGGATGTCATTGATCTCGCCGGGGGGATTGTGGTGCACATCACTGCCGGCATCGCGGCCCTCGTGGCCTGTATCATGGTCGGTCCACGCAAGGGATTTCCTGGGATGCCTTTCCTGCCTCACAATCTTCCCTTCACCATCGCCGGGGCCGGGATGCTATGGGTCGGTTGGTTCGGATTCAATGGCGGCAGCCAGACCGCGGCCAATGGCGCGGCGGGCATGACGATTGTGGTCACCCATCTGTCAGCCTCCGCCGCCGCGTTGACGTGGATGGGGATCGAGTGGTTCAAAAATGGGAAGCCCAGCGCCCTGGGGATTGCCACGGGGAGCATCGCCGGACTGGCCGCGGTCACGCCGGCGGCTGGTTACGTGGCTCCGTCCGGAGCGCTCGCCATCGGTGCGGTCTCGGCGGTGTTGTGCTGGTTCTGCTGCTCGAAGCTGAAGCACCGTTTCCGTTACGATGATTCCCTCGACGTATTTGGCGTGCACGGCATCGGCGGTATCGTGGGGACAGTGCTGGTGGCGGTCTTCGGTTCGGCTACGATGGGAGGATCCGGCCAATTCAACATCGGCTCCCAACTGGTCACCCAATGTCTGGCTGCAGTCTATACCGCAGGACTGTCCGGCGTGGTGACGTGGGGGCTGCTGAGCGTGCTGCGCCTGACCATTGGTTTGAGGGTGGATGAAGCCGCGGAGGCAGAGGGTCTCGACATCAGCGAACATGGGGAAACCGGTTACAGCGTCCAGTAGGTTGCTTCAATTCCAGACCGGTATAACGTATCGCACCTTGTTCAGATTGATTCCAACCCATAGGCGTTGGAAGTCAGTTGCCGTCTTCAGGGAAGGGATTGGCGCTCAGCCGCAGGGCCGTTTCGTCAACGGGAGTCTCCGCTGGTCCGACTTCCGTGACCACAGCCCGGGGGGGGCGGGGGGCGGCATCCGGCGGCACGGTGCGGAGGGAGAACGAGAAGCCTGCAATACCACACAGGATCAACAGCGCCAATCCTCCCGCCCATCGGCGTCCGGCGCGTTGACCTGCTGGAAGCAGGCGCTCGATTCTTTGGCCAAGGGGCGATTTCAGGGCCATGCCTGCAGCGGAAGCGGGCATCCGGGCAGCGTTCAACGATAGGAGAAATTCGACATATTCCCGGGGACTGTGTCCGGAGTGGGCCAGGACAGCGCGGTCGCAGAGGGCTTCACTTTCGGCATGAAACTGACGTTTCAGCCAATGGGCCAGTGGATGCCACCAATAGAAACAGTGCACGAGGCGCGGCAGCCAAGCCAGCTGCAGATCCTGTTGGCGGAGGTGCTGCTGTTCATGGGCGATCACCATTTGCCATTGGGAAGGCGTCCAGGTCAGGGCGCTGTCAGGAAGGAGCAGCACGGGCTTGTGGCCACGGGCCACGCAGGGGCCGGAGATGGCGGAGGATTGCAAGACCGTGATTTCATGAGGCAGGGCAGGGGAGCCGCCCCACGGACGGGCCCGGCGGATCAGTTGGTGCAGCGCCCGGGCTTCCAGCAGCACCCGGGTCAATGCCAAGGTGGTGCCGCCGAGCCAGAGTCCTGCGGCGAGGGTGGACCATGCGGCAGGGAAGGTTTTGTCAGGCGCCGCTGCCGGGACCGCCGCGGTGCTGGCGTGACCCGGGCCCCACCAGCCGGACAGCCAAGGGGCGGCCAGCAGTCCGGCGGCGATCCCCAGCAGCACCTTGCGGCGCAGCGCGGGTTGGGACGCCGGCAGGAATTTCCAGGCACCAAACAATCCCGCCAGGAGCAGGGTCGCCCGCAGCGCCGCCTGCATCAGCCAGTCAGTAGCGGGGCTCATGGGGTCCCCCCTTTCTGAGGGGAGGCATCGTGTTCATCCAGCAGTTGGCGGACCCGTGCGACTTCGGCGGCGGAGAGCGGTCCGTCCACGGGATCCAGCAGGCTTTGCACCAGCTGCTCCGGCGACCCGTCGAAAAAGGTGGCCAGCAACCGTTTCAGCGCCCCTTTCCGGGCGCGCACCGGCGAGACGGTGGGTTCATAAACATATTTCCGGGATTCGCGGGTGTGTTTCACCACGCCTTTCTCCTCCAATACCGCCAGCAGGGAACGCACCGCCGAATATTGAGGCCGGTCCGGCAAGGCTTCCAACACCTCCTGGGCGGTGGCCCGGTTCCGTTGGTATAACACATCCATCACCTGCCTCTCCCGGCGGCTGAGCTCTGTTTCGTTCGCGGCCATCTGCGTCCTTTTACGCATTTTCACCCGGAACACAAGGGAAACTCCATTTAAATGCAGTAAAAGCAGCATTAAAACTTGCATTCTGGAGTAAAGTGCGGATTTTGCCGCACTTGAGCCGCGCCCGGCCTTTATTATCCTGAAATCACCTGCTTCCATCCACCTATGAAAACCAATCTGCGTCCTGTTTTCCGTTGTCTGCTGCTGGCGGCGGCGGTGCTGCCTTTGGCCAACTGTGCTTCCGGCCCGGGCACTGCTTCTTTGCCGGCGCCGGCGCCGATGGCGGAATCGGGTGGCTATGCCGCGGTACCCTCTGCACCCGCCTCGGTTTCACGTGGACTCCGGCATGGATATGACGCGTTGAGTGCGGATGCGATTGATAGTCTTGTTCACAAGGAAACCTCTTCCTCTTTGGCCAAACGCAACAAGTCCCGTCCGGGCCTCGCGACCAAGGCGGGGGATGAGATCTGGTCCGCCGTTGCCGACCTCCCTTTCTATCGGAAAACCACCGGCCAGCCGGATGCGGTGGATTCCTTTCACTACAATGACGAAAGCGGTGCGCGGGCCATGGCAGAAGCGCTGGGCGGAGGCCATCGCAGGACCGGCTCCTTTTCCATGGCGGGAGGACGTTTGGACGTGGCTTTGAAGGGCACCTATTCCGGTCCCTACCAACGTTATGAAGCGGCAGGAAAGAGGATCGTGATAGGCACTCCCGGCAGCAATTACGGGATTTTGCTGTCCAACCGGACCAAACATGCGGTGGAAGTGGTGGCCAGTGTGGACAGCCTGGATGTGATGGACGGCAAGACGGCCTCGGTGGCGAAACGCGGTTATATCATCCCGGCGAAAAGCGAGCTGGCTATTGAAGGCTTCCGGGTGAATGCGCAGAAGGTGAAGAGTTTTGTGTTCGGCAGCGTGGATGCGTCTGCCGCAGCGAAAGCCGGGGTGGCCCGCAATGTCGGCGTGATCGGGCTGGCGGTTTATGATGAGGATGAGGCCCAGGCGAAGCTGGCCCGGCTCGTGGAATCACAGAAGCGCGGCGCGGCGGATCCCTTCGCGGTCCCGGCCCGCTGATGCGGGCCGGGCTTCCGCTTTGAGGAGTGGCAGAACAGGAGTTTGCCGTGTTTTGTAAGAAACCGCGCCGGGCGGCTTCCTACTTCTCAAAGCGTGAACTCTCCGGAACAACATCAACTCTTCGACTGCTGGACGCGGGATCACGGGGCCATTCTGCATCATGTGGCCCACGGATTCGCCGAAGGGGACGACCGGCAGGACCTGATGCAGGAATTGCTGCTGGCGGTGTGGAAAGCGATCCCGGCATTCCGCCTGGAGGCGCAGCCGTCCACCTTCATCTACCGGGTGACGCATAACGCCGCGATGACGTGGCAGCGCACCCGGCGGAACTACCGCCGCAAGGTGGAGCAGTTCAGTGCTCTGATGCCGGTGGCGGAAGCAGGCGGGGCAGCGGCCCCGGATGCGGAGCGGCTGGAGGCGCTCTACGCCGCGATCCGGGAACTGCCTCCGCTCGACCGTTCGCTCATGCTCCTTTCCCTCGACGGCCTGTCCTACCGCGAGATGGCGGCCCTGCATGGCCTCAGCGAGGGAAATGTGGGAGCCCGGCTCAGCCGGCTGCGGCAAAAACTAGCAATAACCCTGAAGGAGACCTGCCATGAAACCTGATGATCTCGACCACCTGTGGCGTTCGCCACTCAACCAGCCGTCCGCGGCACAACTCGAACAAAACAAAATGCAATTCCTCACCGATCTTCGCCGCCGCCATCGCGGGGCTGTTATTTTCATGATCTGGATTCTCATGGTCCTGACTTTTATCACGGGTAAAGTAGTGGTTCAGCTGATCTGGCCGGATCCGGCCATAGACCGGATTGATCCCGCCCGGGAGTGGGGCTTTCTGCTGCTTCTGACCATGCCCTGGATTTGCCTGATCCTCTTCTTCCGGCGTTTCCGGCAACACCGGGCCCGGCATGCGGACTTCGCGCAGTCCATCAGCGCCAGCCTGCGGGCCTTGCTGGATGAAAACCGGATCGTGCGGGAACGTCAAAAATGGGTGGCCTGGCTGTGGGCTATAATGATGGTGCTGATGCCGCTGATGGTGCATCAATTGCGTGCCGCCGGGAAAGCCGGCGATGAAATCCTGGTCCCCGCTTTTGTCATGCTTCCGTTGCTCATGCTGGGAGTCTTCGGTTGGATGTTATGGAGGGACCGGCAGGTCCTCGGACCCAGGCAGCGGCATCTGGAAACCCTCCTTGCCAGTTATGACGGAGCTGCTCCCCCGGTGGGGAATTAAATCCGCACCGTCGGCGGGGGGATGAACCGGGGCATGACGAAACCGAAAATACGGCTTCTTCCTTCCCGGTTCATCCTTCATACTCCCTCTCATGTCCCACGATCACGATCGCGATATCCGTTTTTCCCATAGTGTGCTCCCGGCGCGGGTCATGGAGCAGGAGCCGCTGTCGGCGGGCCCGGTCACCCGCAAGATTCTACGGGCGGAGAATGCCCTGCAGCAGCGGGTGGAATTCGAGGCCCTGGTGTCGCGGATTTCGAGCTTGTTTGTCCGGCTGAAGAGTGAGGAAATCGACCGGGGGATTCAGGAGGCGCTGCGGGAGATGGGGGAGTTTCTGGGGGTGGACCATTGTCATTTGTGCCGGGTGGATGGGAGTGGGGAATGGGTGGACCACACGCATGAGTGGGCCGCAGGCGGGCGGCCGCATCCGTGGGCCGGCACCCGGGGACTGCGCCTGGATGAGCATTTGCCATGGTCGGCGGTGCGGCTGCGGCGGCTGGATGGGATCGCGATCTACTCGGTGGATACCCTCAGTGGGGAGGCCGCGGTGGATCAGGCGACCTTCCGGGCGCAGGGGATCAAGTCGGTGATTTTTGTGCCCATGGCGGTGGGTGGGCGGTTGGTGGGCTTCATTGGACTGGATTCGACAGCACTGGAGATGCACTGGACGGAAGATGCGATTTCGCTGCTGAAAATCGTGGGAGGAATCCTCGCCGATGCTTTGGACAGGCGTCGGGCCGAGGATGCCCTGCGGAAGGAAAACGACTTTACCCAGGCGCTGCTGAACGCGACCGGCGCCCTGTTCATTGTGTTGGATGCCGAGGGGAAAATCGTGCGCTTCAATCATGCCGCCGAATCCGTCAGCGGCTACATGCAGGACGATGTGCTGGGGAAAGTCCCTTGGGACCTCTTTATCCCGCGCGATGAGCGGGTGGCGGCGAGGCGGAGTTTCAAACAGCTGACCACTGCGGCCACGGCGAGTGCCTTCGAGGGCGGGGTGGTGTCGCGTTTTGGCAAGCGGCGGGTGATCTCCTGGTCCAATACCGCATTGCTTTCCGAGGATGGGCGGACCGTGGAATATATCATCATGAGCGGGATTGATGTCACGGATACCAAACGGCTGGAGGCCGAGGTGCTCAATGTGGCCGAGCGGGAGCAGAGCCGGTTTGGGCATGATCTGCATGATGGCCTGGGCCAGCATTTGACCGGGATTGAGTTCATGAGCCAGGTGTTGTCGCAACGGCTGGCGGCCCGCGGCCGGCCGGAAGAGGCGGCGGACTTGGATCAGATCACGGGATTGATCCGCGAAGCGATCGGGCAGACGAGGGATCTGGCGCGGGGCCTGTCGCCGGTGGTGCTGCAGAGCAAGGGACTGGCGGTGGCGCTGCAGGATCTGGCCGCCAGTGCCACCAAACACCTGCGGTTGGAATGCTTGTGCCGGCTCCCCGCCGAGAGCCCCGGGGCCGTGGAGGATCCGGAAATGGCGATCCACCTCTATCGGATCGCCCAAGAGGCCGTGGCCAATGCGGCCAAACATGGCAAGGCGTCCCGGGTGACGCTGTTGTTGGGCAATATCGAGGGGCGCGTGGAATTGACCGTGGAGGACAATGGCATCGGTCTGCCGCCTGATTTCACCGGAGGCAGTGGCGGCATGGGGCTGCGGGTGATGCAATACCGGGCCGGATTGATCGGAGGCACGCTTCATATCGGATCCCGCCCGGGCGGCGGCGTCGTGATCACCTGTGCCATTGAACCTCCGCGGATCCCCCGGGACGTCCGCTTGAAACGTTAGCCGGAAGTGGTCAAATTCCTCGACAAACCCTCCGATCCCCGGCATTCAAGTAGGCAGCCCATGTCCAAAAAACGCGTTCTTATCGTCGATGACCACCCCCTGATGCGTCAGGGTCTGGCCCAATTGATCAACCACGAGCCCGGCCTGCTGGTCGTGGGAGAAGCCAGCGATGCCGCTGCCGGCCTCTCGGCCGTGATCGAACTCAAGCCCGATCTGGTCATCATCGACATCTCCCTGCCAGGCAAAAATGGGCTCGAATTGATCAAGGACATCCGCGCCTGCACCAAGGAACCGGCCCTGCTGGTGCACTCCATGCATGATGAAAGCCTCTATGTGGAGCGCGTCCTGCGCGCTGGAGGGCAGGGCTACATCATGAAGCAGGAGGGCGGCAAAAAGATGATGGAAGCGATCCAGAAGATCCTGGAGGGGGAGATTTATGTCAGTCCGGCCATGTCGGGGAAAATCATCGAAATTTTCTCGGGCCGGCGCGGGGCCTCCACCGATCCCGTCGAGGCCCTCAGTGACCGGCAGTTCGAGATTTTCCAGATGATCGGCCATGGCAAAGGCACCCGCTCCATTGCCGAGGAATTGAAGGTTTCGATCAAGACAGTGGACGCCCACCGCGCCAATATTAAAGACAAACTGCTGCTGAAAAGTGGCAATGAATTGGTGCGGTATGCCGTCCGCTGGGTGGAAAATCAGAAATTAAGCTGACTCCGTCAACGATCCCCCCCGGTTTTCATCTTCCCTTCAGGCCATATCCTTAAGGTTTGCGATGGACCGTTGTCCTTAAATCGGATTAAGATTCACCCTTTATCCGTTTCCTGTCCCCTTTCGTCCCCGCGCCATGTCCCGCTCCACGCCTCTGCTGTCCCTGTCGTTCTGCCGCACGCTCATCCCCTTGCTGGGGATTGCCCTGCTGCCCCTGCCGCTCACGGCGGGGAATCAATCCGGCCCCGGCTGGCAACAAAGCAAGCCCAAGGCCAAGGCCAAATCAACCAAGCCCAAAGCCGCCCCTGCGCCCCGCGCCGCCGTGGTCCCCGGCCCCGCCCTTGATCCGGTCCTGCCGTCTCCTTCTGCCATTCCCGTGGCGCCCCAGCGCACTGCACCGGAGGAAGGATCGATCCAGCGCAGCATTCCCGGCAGCGGCCCTCTCGGGGAAGACGATCTCATCAGGCTGGCCATCGCCAACAATGCCGAACTCGCCCGCCGCCGTTCGGAAATTCTGATCGCCCGGGCCAAGGCCAAGGGCGCCGGCGACTGGGAAAACCCGGAACTCAGGATCGGTTATGTGTGGGATCAGGATGACCGGCTCAGCGAACCCTTCACCGAGCAGGCCACCGAAAGGATCACGGCCCGCGAAAGCTTTTCCTCACTGGAGCGTCAGCGCAATCTGGCTCCGGAGTTTTTCCCCGGTTATGGCGAATCCTCCCTCCAGCGGACCAGTGGCAGCGTGAATACCAGCCGCTACCGTACCATTGAGCGCAAGGTCACGCCGGGCCAGTTCCGGGATGTGGTGGAAACTACCGTGTATGAACAACGGAAGGCCAGCGAAACCTCCCTGCAAAACACCGCTGATACCAGACAGGGCGTCACCGCGGCCAGCCGGGAGGCCCGCGCCCAGCAGACCAACCGCCGCATCGTGGAACGCTCCCGTGAAGTGATCAATCACCCCGATGAATATTCCCGGGACGACGAGTTTGGCCTGTTGATCCGATTCCGGATTCCCAATCCCTGGGAGCGTAAAGCCAATCTGGAAATCGCTGCTGCCGAGACCGCCCGGGCCGAATCCGACTATCTGATCGAAGAGGATAAAGTGGTGCGCACCGTCCGCGCCATGTATGAAGATCTGAACATGGCCGAAAGCGTGGCCCGCAGCACCGGCGCCCGCCGTGCGCTCAATGAGAAATTCCGCGATGAAATCGACGCCACCAACCTCCCGGGGCTGGCGGATTTGGGGGCGGATATCCGGCTCGGCGTAGGCAAGACCATCCGGGAGCAACGGGAATTCCGCAGCGACATTGCGCGCCTGCGTCAGGAACTGGCCACCCTCTGCGGCCTCGCCCATCCCGAGCGCATCTCCGTGATAGGCAAGCCCACCCGCCGCCTCGTGTCCTTGGAATCCCTTGACGTGGATTACCTCATCAGCATGGCCCAGTTGCACCGGTCCGACTTGTTGGACCTGAAAGCCCGACTGGCCGTGGCCAAGGCGGAACTCATGGGCGCCAAAGCCGCCAAAATTCCCTTCTTCACATTTGTGGATGGCGGCTGGGCCACCTCCCAGACCTCCGGGCGCACCGGGGAGAATGAGGAATGGGCCGTCCGGGCCGGCATCAGCCTGCCGCTTTTCGACTGGTTCGGGATCAACAAGGCCCACCTCGAGCACGAAACGGCCTCCACTGCCTACAGCCAGCAGATTGAGGAACAGAGCCGCCTCATCGCCACCGATATCCGTCAGGCCATCGACCGCATCCGTGCCGCCGCCAAGGAACTGTCCGTCTACGAATCCGACCTCGCCCGCGTCAAGGCAGACTCCCGCAAAAGCATCGAACAAACCTCGGTGGATCCCATCCGTAGTCTGAAGACCCGCTATCAAACCGAGGAACTGGTCTTTAAGTTTGAGGAAGACCGCTATGAGGTCTGGTCCGATTATTACAAGGCCGTGATGGAACTGGAGCGCGCCCTAGGCACCCGGCTTGAGCGGGTCCTCAGCCGGTGAGCCGGTGAATGGAAAATTGAATTTTGCAGGGAAAAACCAACCGACCGCGGTGGCCGGGGGCATGAGGGGCATTTGCCTGCGGCTGCCCCTGCTCCGGCGGTGATTTGTCTTCCCGGTTCAGATGGGTTGAACGGGGTCGGCCTGGGCGGGCAGACGTGAGACGGCAAGGGTGTGGGCTTCGGCCAAGTAGGTTTTGAGCCGGTCACCATTCTTCCCGCTGGGGTTCAGGATGCAGGCAAAGTGCTGCCGGGCGTAATGGGGGTGAGGCAGGAATTGGTTCAGCACCTGATAGTCGATTTCGCCGCCGTTCCAGGATTCCGCCGGGAAGAGGGCCTCGAAGGTGGCGGGGGCGAGGGCAAAGTTCACCCGAAAGACTTCAGGACGGTTCAGATCGGAGACCTGGTCGTAGGGATTATCGGAATCGGCGAGGGACGCGAACGGCAGTTGATGATTCGCTCCGGCAAAAAAGAACCGGTAACCGCAGTGGTCCCGGGTCTGCACCTGGGGAAAGGCGCTCAGAAGATAATGTTCCAAGTCCTGGGCTTTCAGGGAGGGGGATTCCGCGCTGGGGGCGGAGCGGGCAGGGGAAGCAATAACGTTCATGGGATGGGATGAGGTTCGTCAAGGCACTGCCATGATTTAAAGGAGATTGGAAATTTGTCTCCAGGCCTTTAGTCGTAGGTGGGGGCAAAGGATTTTCCTAAGCGGGGTGGGTGTTCCGGAGCCTTGGGGCAGGCAGGAGGGACACAGATTTTCCGCATGACCGCAGGAGTCGGGGATTCACCGCAGCGGAGCCCGGGCCGACGGTAACCTCCCGCAAGTTGGTGCGGCATCGGAAGCAGTTTCCTCCCGGATGACGGAGGATGGACCTGACGGACTCTGATAAAACGTCAGGGTGACAGGAGAGTCCTCGCCTGCTGCTCAAGGTCGGTGCAGGCGCGGGTGCTGCGCAGGTGGACGGGGAGCCGGGCGATCGCGGTCAGGGCGGCGCGGGCGGCCGATTGGGCACCGGCCTGATCTCCGGTGGCAGCGAGGAGGTTGGCTTTGCGGAGGTGGAGGGATTCCGGCCGCGGAGCGGTGGCGATCATGGCATCGAGACGCTGCACGGCGGCAGGAGTGCGGCCGAGTTTGATCTCAAGACGCAGAGCCTCCTCCTGGAAGACGGGCAGGGGATGTTTTGCCAGGAACGTCTCCAGCCAGGTGAGGGCGGCGGCGGCATCGGTGGACTCGGTGAGACGGAGCCGCAGGGCCACGGTATCCGGCGGCGGGGCCGGGGAGGCGGCCATGAGATGGTCCAGTTCCCGCAGGGCGGCGGCGGTCTCGTGGAGATCGGCCAGGGTCTGGCAATAATCAAAGCGCACCCGGGCGTCCTCTGGCGTCTTTTTCAGAAAAGCCTCCTGGACGGTGCGGGCCTCGGCAGGTTTGCCGCTGCGGCGGAGGATATTGCCCCGCAGGGCGAGGGCCGGGTCATGGCCGGGCTGGAGGGTCTCCACGATGGCCAGATCAGCGAGGGCTTCGGGGAAGTGATCAAACTGCGCATAAAGGGAAGCCCGCTCGAAGTGCAGCGTGGCTTTGCCAGGCTGCTCGGAGATCGCCCTCGTGAGGATCACGATGGCTTCATGGACATCCCCATGCCCGTGTACAGCGGCCGGGCCTGCCAAGCCCAGGACAGCCGCAAGCACGGGGATAAGTGGTGAAGGGCGGCTCCACATTGGATAGAAAAATATGCGGGCCGGCCGGAATATAGCAAGCTGGAACTGGGTTCGACCAGGAGAGCCGATGGATGGAGGGGTTTTTATGGATATTCAGAGTGCTATTTACTCAAAAGTGAGAAAACCCCGGAAAAAAGAATAAAATAAAAATATCCCGTCACAAACCATAAAAAATTCCATATTATTAGAACAGGAATGCCCGGACCGGACCGGGTTTATGCTGAATCACCATCACTGCGCTATCCCTATGAAACGGCTTTTTCTCCTGCTGTTCGTTGCATTCCCCCTGACGGGCCAGGCACAAACCACTTCCACCCTGGTGCCGCTCCAGTCGGTCTGGAAATACCTGGACAACGGCAGCAATCAGGGCACGGCCTGGCGGGCAGCCGCCTTTGCCGATACAGCATGGGCCGAGGGGGCGGGCCAGCTGGGTTATGGCGATGGGGATGAGGCTACGATCGTAAGTTACGGCGCAAACGCCTCGGCGAAATACATTACGACCTATTTGCGCAAACACTTCACGGTGGAGAGCGCGGCGGCCGTCACCGCGGCCAATTTGCGGCTGCGCCGGGATGACGGGGTAGTGGTCTATCTGAATGGGACGGAGATCTACCGCAACACCATGCCGACGGGCACGATCACTTATACCACTCTGGCTACCGCGGCGATTGGCGGGACGGATGAGAGCACGCTGCTGGCCTCCACCGTGAATGCCGCCCTGCTGGTGAATGGGGACAATGTGCTGGCGGTGGAGGTCCACCAAAGCAACGCCACCAGCAGCGACCTGACGTTTGATCTGGAATTCAATGTCACCGTCAGCGCGCCGCCCACGGGAGCTCCTGTGGCCAATGCCCAGTCGGTCACACTGAATGAGGACACGGCTGAAGCGATCATCCTGACAGGTTCTGATCCGGAGGAATCACCGCTCACGTTCACGATCCTCACCGCTCCGGCCAAAGGCACCCTCAGCGGCACGCCCCCGGCGGTGAACTACCTGCCGAATGCGGACGCGACTGGGCCGGACAGTTTCAGCTTCAAAGTGAATGACGGCACCTATGATTCCGCAGCCGCGGCGGTCTCGCTGACCATCCTGGGGGTCAATGACCTCCCCGTGGCCAATGCTCAGACGGTGCCGGTGGCCAATGGCACCGCGACCACGGTGACCCTGAATGGCAGCGATGTGGAGAGCCGCCTCGGACAGTTTCCGGACTATACGCAGGAGTTTTACAGCAGTGACCTGACGGCTATCACCGACGGGCTTTCCGGGGCGACCTGGAATGCGGACAGCGGCACGCTTTTCCTGATCCGCAATGTCTCTGCCGGGGGGGGCACCAGCTATGAATATACCGCGGAGGGCACCCATCTGCGCACCATCACGCAGAGTGGATTCCAGGACACTGAGGCCATCGCGTGGATGTATGGGAACACCTACGCCATCGCGGAGGAGAACGATTTCCAGCGGATCACCATCTGCACCATCGCCCCCGGCGCCACCACGCTGGACCGCACCGCCGCGGGTAATCAGACGTGGAACACAGGGGTAGGCAGCCTGCTGAATCTCGGCATTGAGAGCCTGTGTTATGATGCCGGCCGGGATCTGCTTTATTACCTTGCCGAGAAGCCCTCGGGTGGAACGTGGAACATTTATGCGATGAATCCAGCGACGGGGGTCTCTACCGTGCTCTGCGATTTGAATGCCAGCATCCTCGCTGCGGCCGTGGCCACGGATGTGGGGGATATGGCCTTTGACCGGGCCACCGACACCATGCTGCTGCTGAGCCATGAGAGCAGCAAGATCATCCGGGTCAGCCGTGGCGGGGTGGTGTTGGAACAACGTGGCTTTACCACTGCGGTGACGCAGGCCGAAGCGCTGGCGCTCACGCCGGACCGCCAGAGGTTGTTTGTGGGCGGCGAGCCCAAGCAGTTCGCCCGTTATGCCCTGCCGGCGGAGACTCTGACTTACAGCATCACCTCGCTCCCGGCCCACGGCACCCTGAGCGGTCTGCCGCCCACCCTGACTTACCTCCCAGAGGCTGGTTATGTGGGGACGGACAGTTTCACATTCACCCTGAGCGACGGCATCACCACCTCGCCGCCCGCCACCGTGTGGCTCACGGTGGCGCCCTTCAATGCCGCGCCAGTGGCGGAAAATCAGGCCGTGACCCTGAATGAGGATTCCAGTGCCGCGGTGGTGCTGACGGCTACCGATGCGGAAGGATCCGCCCTGACTTATACGATCACGGCACCGCCGGCAAAGGGCACGCTTTCCGGCACCGCGCCGAACCTGACCTACACCCCGGCGGCCAACGCCGACGGGAGCGATTCCTTCAGCTGGACGGCCAGCGATGGCAGCGCGACTTCAGCTCCGGCGGTGGTCAGCATCACTATTGCGCCCGTGAACGACGCTCCGGTGGCGGCCGCCCTGGCAATTGCCGTGGAAATGGACACGGCGGCCATGATCACCCTTCCGGGCAGCGATCCGGAGAATACCCCGCTCTCGTATTCCGTTCTCAGCCTGCCGACACATGGGACTTTGACGGGAACGCCCCCCAATCTCAGCTACCTGCCGGCGGCGGGTTATACCGGGACCGATGCCTTCACCTACCGCGTGAACGACGGGGAATTCGATTCTGCCGACGCGATCGTGAGTTTGACCGTGTCAGCTTCCGTCCTCGACACTCTCGTGACATCCGGTTCCACGTGGAAGTATCTTGATAACGGCAGCAACCAAGGCACCGCGTGGCGCGCACCTTCCTTCGATGACAGCACCTGGTCCTCCGGCCTCGCCCAGCTGGGCTACGGCGACGGCGATGAGGCCAAGGTGGTTGGTTATGGTCCCGATGCGAATAATCGCTATATCACCACCTACTTCCGCCACGAATTCCAGCTGGCCAATCCCGGGGTGATCACCTCTGGGCTGAAACTGGATCTGCTGCGGGATGACGGGGCGGTGGTCTATCTCAATGGCACGGAAATCCTCCGCAGTGGCATGCCGGCCGGCACAGTATCCTGGAACACCCTTGCTTCCTCAAGCATAGGGGCTCCTGCCGAGAGCACCTTTTACACCACCACGCTGGGCAGCAATCTGCTGGTGGCGGGCCGCAATGTGCTGGCGGTGGAAGTCCACCAGGGTGCAGTGACCAGCAGTGATCTCAGCTTCGATCTCCGTCTCTACGAAGGCCAGCCGGCCATCACCCGCGGGCCGTATGTGCAGATGACCGGCCCCGACCGCGCCACCGTCCGCTGGCGCACTGATGTGGCCACGACTTCGCGGCTCGACTATGGCCTCAGCACGGCCGCCCTGACTTCGACTGCCTCAAGCGCCACCTTGAAGACCGAACACGAAATCACCGTCACCGGGCTGACGCCGGACACCCGGTTCTATTACGGGGCAGGCCATTCCAGCGGCCTTCTCAGCTCCGGCAGCACCTTCTATTTCACCACCCATCCTCCTGCCGGCACGGTAAAGCCCTATCGTTTCTGGGTGCTGGGCGATCCCGGCACCGGTGATGCGAATCAGACCGCCGTGCGCGACGCTTTCTATACATGGAATGGCACTCAGGAGCTGGCCGGGGTGTTGGTGCTGGGAGACACGGTCTACGAGACCGGCACCGATTTGGAATTCCAGAACAAATTCTTCAACGTCTACCCGGCCTTGATGCGGAACACGACCTTCTGGCCGACTTTCGGCAATCACGATGCCGGCAGCGCGAGTTCCTCCACGCAGAGTGGTCCTTATTACGATAGTTTCACCATGCCCAAGGCGGGCGAAGCGGGGGGCGTCGCTTCCGGCACGGAAGCCTATTACTCCTTCAATATAGGGAATATCCACTTCGTCTGTCTCGACTCCGAAGGCAGCAGTCGGCTGGCCACTGGCAACATGGCGGCGTGGCTGGAACAGGATCTGAATGCCAACCTGGAGGAGTGGACCGTCGCCTTCTGGCACCATCCCGCCTATAGTAAGGGCTCCCACGACTCGGATGTCGCCACGGCCGACTCCGGCAAGATGAAAAACATGCGCGAGGTTTTCGTGCCCATCCTGGAAAACCATGGCGTGGATCTCCTGCTCTTCGGCCACGAGCACAACTATCAGCGCTCCAAATTCATTGATGGACATTACGACGTCAGCAGCACCTTCGATCCTGCCACCATGCTGAAGCAGGCGGGACTGGGTGATCCGGCGGTGGACGGCCCTTATGTCAAGAGCCCCGGCCCGCATAACGGGGCGGTCTTCACCGTCGCGGGGTCGTCAGGAAAACTGACCGTCGCCACGCTCAATCACGCTGCGATGGCAGTGAACCGCACGGAACTGGGTTCGGTGGTGCTGGACGTGACCGGGCGGGAACTGGTGGCGCGCTTCATCAACAGCACCGGGGTGGTGCGGGATACTTTTTCCATCGTTCATAACTCCGCCCCCCTGGCCAACGAGGCCACCTTCACGGGCAATGAGGATGCCTCTCTTGCCGTGACGCTGGGTGGCACTGATGACGAAAATGATGTCCTGACTTACGCCATCACCACTCCGCCGGTGGTGGGCACCCTGACCGGAACCGCCCCGGCCCTGACCTACACGCCTCCAGTCGATTTCCAGGGCTCCACGACTTTCCAATTCACCGTCAACGATGGCCGGGTGACCTCCACACCGGTCACGGTCACACTGAACATCAGCGGGGTGAACGACGCCCCCCTCGCGCTTGGGCAGTCCGTCAGCACCGCGGAAGATATCGCTGCGGCCATCACCCTGGCCGGGACCGATGCCGATGGAGATTTGCTCACCTTCACTTTGACGGCCAATCCCGTCCACGGTCTGCTCACCGGCGTGCTGCCGAACCTGACTTTTG
The DNA here is from genome assembly GCA_942492905.1 of uncultured Verrucomicrobiota bacterium. GTDB lineage: Bacteria > Verrucomicrobiota > Verrucomicrobiia > Verrucomicrobiales > V1-33 > CAIZWU01. Next base: position 3,986,070 of record OW818657.1, on the reverse strand, counting down.
TGCCTGAGGCCGGTTGGTCCGGCACTGACAGCTTTGCCTTCACCGTCAGCGACGGCACGGCCACTTCTGCGCCGGTCGTGGTGTCCCTCACCGTGACGCCCGTCAATGACCTTCCGGTCGCCACTGCGGCGGATCTCGCCACCAACGAAGATACGGCCCTCGCCGTCACTCTCGCGGGAACCGATCCGGAAGACGATGTCCTGACATTTGCTGTCGCCGATGGTCCCGCGCATGGAACCATCAGTGGAACCGGGGCAAACCTGACCTACACGCCCGATGCCGATTGGGAGGGCGTGGATGCGTTTACCTTTTCCGCCAGCGATGGTCAGGCAAACTCTCTCCCCGGCACGGTCACGATCACGGTGGCCCCCGTGAATGACGCGCCCCTCGCAGCCGTGCAGGCCGTCACTGTGGCGGAAGACACGGATGGAGCGATCACTCTGACCGGCAATGATGCCGACGGTGATGTGCTGACGTATGTCGTCACCACTCAGCCCATCCATGGCATTCTCACTGGCACCGCACCGGCATTGATTTATACGCCTGAGGCAGATTGGAACGGCCCGGACAGCTTTGCCTTCACTGTGAGTGATGGCACGGTGACTTCCGCCCCCGCGGTGGTTTCCCTCACGGTGACCCCGGTGAACGACGTGCCGCTTGCGGTGGCGCAAGCGGTCGCCACCGATGAAGACACCGCCCTGCCAGTCACCCTCACGGCTTCTGACGTGGACGGGGACGTCCTGACGTTCACCGTCACGGTGCCACCAATTCACGGTTTGCTCAGCGGCACGGCTCCAGCACTGACCTATACCCCGGAACCGGACTGGAATGGCCCGGATCAGTTTGAATTCACCGCCCATGATGCGGCAGGGGCGTCGTTGCCGGCGACGGTCACGATCACCGTGGCACCGGTGAACGATGTGCCGGTGGCGATGGACCGGTCCTTCGCCACGATGAAAAATGTGCCTGTCCCTACGACCTTGCAGGCCACAGATGTAGAGGGTGATGCCTTGATGTATGTGATCACCGTGCCACCCGCGCACGGCATGCTCAGCGGCACGGCCCCGGCCTTGGTCTACACGCCGGAAGCCAATTGGAATGGTACCGACAGTTTTTCCTACACTGCGGGGGATGCTGCCGGCAACTCTCCGGCGGCCACTGTAACCCTCACGGTTTCGGCCACGAATACGGCGCCAGTGGCGGTGGCCCAGACGGTGGCCGTTTCCGAGGATACCCTTGCTGCCCTGACGCTCGCCGGCACGGACGCGGATGGTAATGTCCTGACGTTTATTATCGTGACGCCGCCGCTCCATGGAAGCTTGAGCGGTACGCTGCCCAATCTCGTCTACACTCCGGAGCCCGATTGGAATGGAGCGGAAGAATTCACTTTCCGAGTCAATGACGGCACCGAGGACTCCTTGCCAGGGTTGGTTGCAGTTTCGGTGGCGCCGGTGAATGACGTACCTGCGGCGGTGGCGCAGTCGATCACCACGACGGAAGACCTTGCGGCCAGCCTTACCCTCGCCGGCAGTGATGTTGATGGAGATGTCCTGACATTTTCCGTCACGGTGCCTCCCGTCCACGGAACGCTCAGCGGCGCCGGAGCGGCGTTGGTTTACACGCCTGATCCGGATTGGAATGGCGCGGATAGTTTCAGCTTCACAGCGGGGGATGGTGTTGCGGTTTCAGTGCCAGCCGTGGTCAGCCTCACCGTGACGGCAGTGAATGATGTCCCGGTAGCGACGGCCGTGAATGCCGTCACGGAAGTCGGGATTCCCATAGCCCTGACCCTGACGGGTTCGGATGCGGAAGGCGACGCCCTGACATGGGATATCGCCTCAGTACCCGCCCGGGGCACCCTCAGCGGTTCTGGTGCGGCATGGACTTACACGCCGAATCCGGCCTGGGCCGGCACCGATGAATTCACCTTCACCGTTTCCGATGGCTCCGGGACTTCCCTGGTCACCACGGCCACTATCACCGTGGCCAGTTCGGGGCCATGGCAATTGATCGCCCGCACGGGTCACGCAGCTCCGGGAGCGGGCGGCGCGGCCTTCTCGATCTTCCAGACAGATTATGTCAGTGACGCGGCGGGCCGCGCGTCATTCCGCGCCACTGCGGGCAGCGTGACCGGGATCTGGACGGAAGGCCCTGCCGGGCTGGAGGCAGTCGCCGTGCAGGCGGCCGCTGCGCCGGGGGTAACCGGGGCGGTCTTTGACTCCATCACCACCGGCCCTTGGGCGGCGGGCGACGGCGAGCTGCTTGTCTTCGGCAAACTGCGCACTGGCACTGGGGGCGTGACCACTTCCAATGACCTTGGTTATTGGCACCGCAGCAATGACGCGGCTGCTCTGGTGGCGCGGGAGAATGATCCGGTGCCCGGCATGCCGGCCGCCGCCCGGTTCAACGTGCTCTCGGCTGTCGCCACGTTGGAAGCGGGGGGCAACTACGCTTTCGCCGGCAGCATGAAAACAAACTCCTCTCTGGCTATCACTACGGCCAACGACACCGGTTTGTGGGCGACTTTCGGGGCGCCGGCCCGCCTGCTGGTCCGCGAGAACCAGGCGGCGCCCGGCACCACCGGGTTGTTTGACACTCTCACCACGGCTGGGTTGGTGTCCAATGGCGCCGGCCAGTTGGGATTCTCCACGTCGATGAAAACCGGAGGAACGATCACCACGGCAAACCGTTATGGATTGTGGATGTTGGACCCGGAGCAATTCGGCCTCGTGGCCCGCAGCGTAAGTGCGGCACCGGGCACCCCCACCGGGGCCCTGTTTGGGCAGCCTCTCTCGCCTTCCTTTGGCGATGGAGCGATGGCCTTCCGATCCGCACTGGCCACCGGCAGCGGCGGGGTCACCAATTCCAACGAAACCGGGCTCTGGATTCTTGAAAACGGCGTGGTCAATCTGCTCGCCCGCGAAGGGTTCCAAGCGCCCGGGGTCGGGGCCGGTGGATTGTTCAATGGCTTCACCGAGGGCGCTTCCCTGAACAGCGGCAATGAACTCGCCTTCCGCACCGCGCTGCGCACCGGCTCGGGTGTGACCTCGGCGAATAACGCGGGACTCTGGGTGCGCTCACGTTTCACGGGCAATACGCTGACCCTCGCCGCCCGGAAAGGCTTTCCAGCTCCCGGCGCGGGCAGTGCCACCTTCGCCAGCTTTGATTTGCCCTTTGTGGCAGACGATGGCGGTGAAGTTTTCACTGCTATCCTGACCGTGAGCACCGCCACCGGCGTCACTACCAGCAATGACCGCGGCCTCTGGCTGCGCAATGCGGCCGGCGCCCTCACCCCCGCTCTGCGCGAAGGCATGGCCTTCACCCTCGCCCCCGGGGACATCCGCACCATCTCGAATATCACCTTGCCGGCCGCACGCTCCTCCGGCCGCACCCCTTTGAGCGGGGAAGGGCGGTTGCTGGTGCTGATGACATTCACCGACGGCTCCTCCGCCCTGTATCACTACATATTGCCCTGATGCCGGAAGATGACGGGCACCGCGGCAGGAATCTGCCCGGGCGGCTGCTTTTCCTGGAGTTTCGCTACGATGGCCGGGACGTTCCGCTGAGCAGGCGGTTCACGGTGGGAAAAGTCCGGTCTATTTCCTCACCAGCCAGATATTCCGATAAAACACTGGGTTGCCGTGGTTTTGCAATTGGAGGGCTCCGGGCGCAGGAACTTCAGTTTCAAAACCGCCTCCCGGGGTGGCGGAGTTGAGCTCCAAGTGATCCTGCACAATGATTCCATTGTGTTTCACGGTGACCACGGCGGGTTTGGTCCGCTTGCCGGAATCGTCGAATGTGGCCGCGGTGAAATCGATGTCGTAGGTTTGCCACTGGAGAGGAGGATAGCACAAATTCACTTTGGGGGCGCTGTTGCGGTAAATGCCACCGCATTCGTTGTCCTCGCCCTTGAGCCCGAAACTGTCCAGCACCTGCAATTCATAACGATCCTGCAGATAGACCCCGCTGTTCCCCCGGCTTTGCCCCCTTCCCAGCGGTTTGAAGGGAAGGATGAACTCGAGGTGCAGTTGGAAGGATTGGAAGGTCTCTTTGGTTTTCCCCCCGCTGGCGAGCCAGTGGCGATCGTCCATCCGGCCGTCGTGCCAAGCGTCCACCCCACTGCCATCAAAAAGGATGACCGCCCCCGCGGGAGCCTTGGCGCCTTCGGTAGGGCTGTGACGTTCCACGCGTTTGAGGCGGAAGGTTTCACCCCGGTCTGTCCGGCCATTCAGGCCGGATTGGTCAAGCACTGCGGCCCACCTGCCCTGGAAGTGGATGATCCCTTCCTTGCGGGGGCCTTCTGCCATCACTTTGACCGATCCATCCCAGCCCGCTCCAGGCAGACCCTCTCGGTGAAAAACCACCCGGAAATTATCATTTCCCAGGGCAATCACATCCGCGCCCAGTTTGACGCTTCCGGTGGAGCTTTCGTATTCCCCTTGCAGGGCAAAGTCGGGACCTGCGGTTTCCGGGGACAGATAGGTGGGCGGTTCCGGCGGCTTCGGTTTGTCTTCGGCCGGACAGGTGCCGGCCATGATGGCGATACTGAGGGTGGTGAAGCAGAGGAGGAGGGATTGTGATTTCATGGGGATGGCAGCGGGGCCAGGGAGTGACTGGCCGGAGGGGAGATTAATCGGAATGGGAGGCGGATTTCAGGGCAACGGTTGGATCAGTGGGAGTGCAGTGGTGACATCATGTTGTGGCCAGTGCCGTCCTGCATTTCTTGAAGGTAGGAAAACATTCTGATATCCCCGCAGGGAGGGGATTTCTTTCATCGTCCCCTGGCCGACAAAACGGGCCAGGCCGGTCTAACGGGTGGGGTGGAGGGCTTGGAGGATCGCTTCGCCGGTGGCTGGGGAGGCGAGGGTTTCCGGGGTGCTGTGGGGGAAGGCGGCGAGGGCGTCGAGGATGGCGTGGCGAACGGAGATGGCCAGCATGAGGGGGGGCTCGCCGACGGCTTTGCTGCCGTGGATGGTGCCGGGGTGGGTGGCGTTGGAGAGGAATTGGACGCGGAAGTCGGGCGGGGCGTCGCCCATGGCGGGGATTTTGTAGGTGTCAGGAGAATGGGTGAGGAGGCGGCCGGTATCATCCCAAACCAACTGCTCCATGGTGAGCCAGCCCATGCCTTGGATGAATCCTCCCTTGATCTGGCCGCGGTCGATGCCTTCATTCAGGGAATCGCCGACATCGTGCAGGATATCAACGCGGCGCAATTTCACGGCGCCGCTGAAGCCGTCGATCTCGACTTCGGAGACGGCGGCGCCGCAGGCGAAATAAAAGAACGGGCGGCCGGTGCCGGTGGTGCGGTCCCAGCCGATCTCCGGAGTGGCGTAGGAACCGGTAGCGGCGAGGGGGATGCGATCGAGGTAGGCCCGCATGACGACTTCTTCGAAGGCGATGGTGTTTTCGCCGTCGGTGATCTGGTTATGGGAAAGAATGAGGTCCGGCTCCGGGGGGGACTTCAGGAGGCCGGCGGCAATCGGTTTCAGGCGGCCGGCGAGGAGACGGCAGGCGTGGCAGACGGCCGCGCCATTGAGATCCGTGCCGCTGGAGGCGGCGGTGGCAGAAGTGTTGGGGACCTTGTCGGTGCGGGTGGGCATAATCCGCACGCGATCGGGGGTGAGGCCGAGCTCGCGGCAGACAATGGTGCGGATTTTGGTGTGGAGGCCCTGGCCCATTTCGGTGCCACCGTGGTTCACTTGGACGGTGCCGTCCTGGTAGATGATGACGAGGGCCCCGGCCTGATTGAGATGCGTCAGGGTGAAGGAAATGCCGAATTTCACCGGCGTGATGGCGAGGCCGCGTTTGTGGTGTGGGCTGGCGGCATTCCAGGCGGCGAGGGCGGCGCGGCGACTGCGGAGGTCGGAGGAGACGGCGAGTTCCTGCCAGATGCGGGGGAGGCGCTGATCGCCAAGGCACTGGCCGTAGTGGGTGGTGTTGGTTTCGCCCAGGCCGCGGTAGAGATTCCGCTCGCGGACGAGCTCGGGTGGAAGCTGGCAGCGGCGGGCGGTCTGGTGGATAATCTCCTCGATGATCAGCATGCCCTGCGGCCCACCGAAGCCGCGGAAGGCAGTGTTGCTGGCAAGGTTGGTTTTGGCGACGCGGCCGGTGAGATGGATGTGGGGAATATAATAGGCGTTGTCGTGGTGGAGCAGGGCGCGGTCGGTGATGGCGGTGGAGAGGTCGAGCGCCCAGCCGCCATTGGAGACAATTTCCGATTTCACCGCCATGAGGTAGCCGTCGGCATCATGCGCGACCTCGTAGCGGGCGAGGAAGGGATGCCGGTGGCCTGACAATTGCATGTCGTGGTCGCGGTTGAACCGGACACGGACGGGACGGCCGGTTTTCATAGCCGCGAGGGCGGCGAGGGCGGCGGGGGTATTGCCCTGGGTTTCCTTCCCCCCGAAACCGCCGCCCATGCGGGGGCTCTCCACGATGATCTGGTGGCGCGGGAGTCGGAGGACGTGGGAGACCACGGCCTGGATCTCGCTGGGGTGCTGGGTGCTGGAGATGACATGCAGGCTGCCGTCGCGCCCGGGCAAGGCGAGGGCGGCGTGGGTTTCCAGATAAAAGTGCTCCTGGCCACCGAGGTGGAATTCGCCGCTGAACCGGTGGGAAGCGTGTTTCAGTTCTCTGTCAGGATTTCCCCTGTGGATGGAAGCGGGATCGGTGTGAAAACTGTCGTGGGCGATGGCTTCTGGAAGTGTGAGGATGGCCGGAAGCGGTTCGTATTCGACCTCCACGGCGGCGGCCGAAGCACGGCATTGGGCCTCCGTTTCCCCGACCACAAGTGCGACAAGGTGGCCGTGATAGTGCACGAGGTGATCGGCGAGGAGGATCTCATCATGCCGGACGGCCCCGACGTCATTTCGGCCGGGGATGTCCTCGGCAAGGAGGATGGCATGGATGCCGGGAAAGGCGCGGGCGGCGGTGGCGTCCCGCCGGAGGATGCGGGCATGGGCGTGCGGAGAGGTGACAGGCCAGGTGGTGAGCTCCCCGTGGGCGGGCGGGGTGTCACCGGTATAGCAAGCAGTGCCGGTGACGTGCAGATGGGCGCTTTCGTGAGGATCGGGGCGCGGATGGATCGGTGCAATGGGAGTGATAGGATCGGTGGGGCGGGCCCAGGGGGGATCGGTGGGAAAGCGCTGGACCATGCCGGCGATGAGGGCGCGGCGGTAGGCGGCGGAGCCCCGGACGTCGCTGAGCGGGGCGAACTCGGTGACGGCGATTTCCGAAGCGGTCAGGAAGGTGCCGGCCGACCAGGGCTGGCCGATCAGCCAGGCGGCGGTTTGCGGGGCGAGGGCCGGGGTGGCGGCAACCCCTCCAAAGGCGAGGCGGGCGTGGGTGATAAGGCCGGAGGAATCTGTCAGGACCACGAAGCAGCCGGAGACGGTGCTGATGTCCATTTCCAGACGGCGGGACACTTTATACCATTGCTCGTGGCGGGTGCCCGCTGCCGCGGCCGGCAGGGGCAGGAGGATGGTGGTGATGATTTCGTCAGGCTGGAGCACGGTCTGGCGGTAGCCGGTGAAGAATTCATCAAGGGGAACAGTGCGGGAGCCGCGGAGGTTGGCCAGCACCACAGAGGCGCCGAGGGCGAGCAGGACAGGAGCGCTGTCACCGATGGGGGAGGCGGTGGCGAGATTGCCGCCGAGGGTGGCGCGGTTCCGGATGGGGCGGGAACCGAAAAGCCATAACATTTTGGCGAGGGAGGGGAAATCCGGCCCAACGGCGTCCTCAAGGTTGGTCAGGGTGACGGCGGCGCCGATTTCCCAATGGGCAGGGTGGCGCTGGAGCACGTGGAGTTCCGGCACGGCATCCGGAGAGAGCAGGGCGGGGAAGGTGCGGAACTTTTTGGTGATCTCGAGGCCGACCTCGGTGGACCCGGCGACGAGGCGGAGGTCCGGCTGGCTGGCTCGGAGCTGCAGCAGGGCGGCCAGAGTGTCAGGGCGGTGCAGCAGCGGGGTGGCCAGCGCGGCGGGTGGGGGCAGGGAAAAGGTGACCGGGCCGGCGGGAGGAACCGGAGTGGGCCGATTCTGCAGGGCTTCGCAGGCGGCATCGTGGATGGCGCGGTAGCCGGTGCAGCGGCAGAGGTTGCCGGCGAGTTGATCGGTGAGCTGGGCCTGGGTGACGAGGTCGGCGCGGTGCCAGCCTTCATAAAGGGAACAAATGAATCCGGGAGTGCAATAACCGCATTGGGAACCGTGATGGTGGATCATGCTCTGCTGCACGGGATGCAGCTTGGCGGGGCAGCCGATGCCTTCGGACGTGAGGAGGCTGCGGCCTTGCAGGGTGATGACGGGGACAAGGCAGGAATTGATGGAACGCCAGACGGGTTGGCCGTGGGCGTCGTGATCGAGCAGGACCACAGCACAGGCGCCGCAGTCGCCTTCGGCACAACCTTCCTTGGCCCCGGTGAGACCTTCCCGGCGGAGGAACTGCAGCAGGGTGAGGCTGGGATCGGTGAGGGAACCGGACCAGGGGCGGTGGTTCAGGGTGAGGGTCAGGTCCATGGAGGCAGTCAGGTGGCGGGCGGATCGGTGTGGGTGCCGGCGTCGAGGGCAAGAGGTCGCCCGCTGGTCTGGTTGAAGACGGTCAGGATTTCGGCGAGGATGCTGATTGCGATTTCGTTGGGATGGTCGGCTCCGAGGTCGAGGCCGAGGGGGGCGCGGAGGTTATGGAAATCAGCGGGGGTGAAGCCGTCGGCGAGGAGATCGGTCAGGACCCGGCGCACCTTGCGCTGGCTGCCGATCATGCCGAGGTAGGCCATGGTGCGGTGCCGCAGGGCGGAGGCGAGGGAGGCACGGTCGACCTGATAGTGATGGCTGATGAGCACGAGGGCATCATCGTCCTGCCAGGGCCGCGCGGCAATATAATCCGGAGCGGGCGTGGTGATGATTTCCTGGGCCGGGAAGTCGAGGAGCTGGGCGGGCCGGTCATCCACCACGGTGACATGCCAGCCGCAGGTGCCAGCGAGGGAGGCCAGGGCGCGGGAACAATGGCCGGCCCCGACGAGGGTGAGCGCGGGCGGGGGCAACTGGGGCTCGATGAGCACGGTGACCTCGCCCCCGCAGATGGCGCCGAAGGAATCGGGGGAGGCCTCATGCAGCGGATAAGTCCGGAGGAGGGGAGGGGACCGGCGGGGCAGGGAGAGGGCGTCAGCGATGACAAGGGATTCGAATTTCCCGCCCCCGATGGTGCCGGAAAGGCGACCGTCCGGATAGAGGAGCATCTTGCTGCCGGCCTGACGGGGGACCGAGCCGCGGGTGGCGGCGAGGGTGATGAGAAAATGGGGCCGCCGCTGCTGCCGGGCTTGGAGCATTTCAGTGAGGAGCGGGCCGGTCATGCAGTCGGTGATTCCTTAAAGAGCGGGGATTGGCAAGGGATTTCGGGAGGGGCGATGGAAGGAGAAACTTGGTTGCCACAGCGAGTGGGTGAGACCTTCATTAAAGCCATTAAAGCGAAAAACGGGCCACCCCACCAGGGTGAGAGCTTGCAATTTTTTGGTTCATCCCGAAGATGAGACCATGAAACGAAAGATTGGAATTTTAATGCTGGTGATGGGTTTGCTGTCGGCGGGACTGATGGCGGCGGCGAAGAACAGCGGCCCATTCATCGCGATCCATCCAGAAGGAGCGGAAGATGAAGGGCAACGCATGGTGCGGCCTGACGAACAGGGGGGAGAAACGCGGTGGTACCGGATTTCGCCGGAAGTGAGTGGACGGCATTTTTCGGGGTATACCCCGTTTCTGTCGGAGGATGGCATCACCTACGGGGCCGCCTTGTATTTGAATGATGAAGGATCGCGGGCGGTGCAGGTGATGTGTTCCACGTTCCAGGGGAAGCTGGCGCGGATTATCGTGAATGGCCGGCCGGTGGATACCGTGCGGATCGACCGGGCACCGCGGGACCGGCGTATCATCATCTGGAGTGGGCTGACGCCGGAGGATTTCAAGGCCTTTGAGAAAAGCCGCAAGCTGAAGCGGGTCGGCGGGGAGTCGCCCCAGCAGTAATCCACCGCGGCATGAGTTCTGAAAAAGGTTTGCGTCGGTGGAACGCGGTGTTGGTGTTGGTCGGGTTGGCGGCGCTTTTCTTCTGGATAAGCAGAAAGCCGGTGCGGTCACCTGAGCAGACGACCGGACCCGTGGTGGCCCCGGTGACGATACCTACGCGCGCCGTGCCGGAACCTGGCAGGGAAGTGTTGCCGGAAATCCTTCCCAAGGTGATGGAGCCGCCTTTGCCGCCGCCGGTGCTGCAGAAGCCCCTGCTGGAGTTTTCGCTGCCGACGGACAACCAGTCCATCTTTGGCAGCCAGCCGGAAGAGTTTTTCATGTTTGTGGACCGCTACACCCCGGAGGGTCAGGTGCAGGTGTGGGAAGGCGGATCGTATGGATTCGTGCGGAACCCCCGGCAGACTGCACAGGGGACCGTATTCACCAAATTCCATGAGGGCATCGATATTGCCCCGGCAATGCGTGATGTGAAGGGCGAGCCGCAGGATGAAGTGCGGGCCATCGCGGATGGGGTGGTGGCCTACGTCACCAGTTCATCGCGTACCAGCAATTACGGCAACTACGTGGTGATGCTGCATCAGGTGGGCACTTCGGGAGTTTATTACAGCTTGTATGCCCATTTAAAAAGCATCTCTGCGTTGGCAGGCCAGACGGTGAAGCGGGGGCTCCCGTTGGGCATGCTGGGGTATACCGGGTCTGGGATCGACCGGCGCCGTGCCCACGTGCATCTGGAACTTGGTCTGGTGATTTCCGAGCGTTTTGATGAATACAATGCCAAGTCGAAGGGCCTCGCCAATCCGCATGGCAACTACCATGGGTCCAATCTGATCGGGCTGAACGGGGCGGAGTTTCTAGCGGCCAATCATGCCGATCCGCTGCTGATGCCTGATCAGTTTCTCGGGAAGCAGGAAGTGTATTATAAAGTCCTCGTGCCAAACCGCGGTCAGGAATTGGAACTGGTGCAGCGTTATCCCTGGCTCCGGCAAAAGGGACCGGCGGCCGCCTCCTGGGAAATCAGCTTCACCGGTCCCGGGGTGCCCGTCTCCATCGCCCCGGAAGCGCAGACCGTTTCCTTCGCGACGGTTTCGTGGGTGAAACCATTCGCTGGTTACCATTCGTGGAACACCCGCTCCATTTTGGGCGGCAGTGGCAATACCGCGACTTTGACGGTGGAGGGCAATCGTATGCTTACCTTGATGGCAGGGGATTTTTGAGGATGTGGCCGCCGGCAGAAAGGCCGGTCCATGGAGGCGGGAGCAGGGTTTTCCTATCCGGAAACGGCCGGCAGGAGCGGACAGAATTGATTGGACAACCTGATTCTGATAATTATAGTGCTTTCCTCTATCAAATAAGAGATTTCCGCCGTTCCTTTCCTCCGCCACCCCGCTCCTTCAGTGAAAAGAATTCTTGTCGTGGAAGATCACAAGGACAGCTGCCTCTGGATTACGGCGGTGCTGCGGCAGTGTGGATTTGCCGCCTTGGAGGCGGGAGATGGAGCGGTGGCGGTGCGGATGGCGCACAGCGAACGTCCGGATTTGATCCTGCTGGACTGGCATTTGCCGGCCGGCGGCGGGGCTTTTGTGATGGAAAACCTGCGCCGCGGGCCGGAAACGGCACGGATTCCGATTGTTATCATGACCGGCGATCTGGAGGTGGACAGGGAACGGATGAAGGCGGACGGAGCCTTGGAAGTGTTCAGCAAACCGATGGATGTGCATGCCTTCCTGCGCACGATCCGGGGAGCACTGGCAGACCCGATACCCTCTTCCACGGATACCGCAGCACCACTGTTGGAGCGTCAGGGTGAAGGCGCTGCGGGAGAATTGCTGCCGGCTTGACCGGGCCGTTCTCAACGGGTTTCCGGGGGGGCGGCGATCACCGGAACTGCTGGTTTGGCGGCAAGGCCGGCGCCCCAGGGATGCCACGACACGTCGAGATCCGCCACGAGGGCCACACTGCGCAAGGCGTCGGGCAGGCTGACATGGCGCAGATCCAGAGTTACCCGGGCATGAGGAGCCGGACCGCGCAGCACGATAAGTGGTCCCTGGGTGCGGCCGGCCTTGAGTTGCAGCCATTGCAGGGCTTCCGGAACCGAGACGTTATCAAAAGTGAGCCGCGGAATCACCTGCGCCTGCGCGGCAGCCAGCATGGCCTTGATGGCGGCTGCACGGTCCGGTTCCATTTTGTCAGGAGTGGCGGAGTTGGAGGTGACGGAGAGGCCCTTGGCGTGCCACGCGATCCTGACGTCCCCGGCGAAGGCGACGGCATCAATGAACTGTATCATGGGCAGATCCCGCACTGATATGCTCACGGGCCGGTCGAGGGCTTCGGCCGGGAGATCTGTCAGCAGCGCGAGGGCTCCGGCGGCGGGGCCGCCCCCGGCCTTTTCCAATTCCCGGCGGGCCACTTCCAGAGCATCGGCAAGGGAAACCGCCTGCAGTTCCACCGTCTTGACGACGGCCTGTTCGGCAATCTTCTGGGATCGCGGCCGCGCAGCCCATTGGGCTTCGGCATGGCGGATCTGCGCCATGTAGATTTGTGCGAGATCAAAGTCCGGTTTAGCCTGCAACACCTTGCTGAAGGCGGCCTTGGCTTTGGTGAGGTCGCCTTTGTGAAAGGCTTGGCGCCCGGCTTCATACACACCGGTCAAATCATCCTTGCCGGGATCGGCCGCGGCGATAGTCGTGAACATCATCACCGGCCCCATAAGAGCCGCCATCAGTGGCAGAGTTTTGGATTTCATAACCAGACGTCGGAATATTCCGCGCATCGGTAGCCTGCCAAAAGTCCGGGAGGTCCCGCAAGCTTAATTTTAGGGGATTTTCCTAGGTGCTATAATATAGCATTAAGAAAATGGGCGAACTGCGGTTCCGAGCTCAGCCACCGGGGGGCGCTGCCGGGACTCCCCGGACATCCATTCCCGGCACGGCGCCATACCCGACAAAGCGGGCCTTGCTGTCGGCGGACGGGAGCCGGAAATCAAACACACTCACCCCATTCTGGCGTTTGCCCTGGTAGGGGCGGCCATCGCTGGCCCCGAACATGACCGGCTTCCCGGCCTTGGTCCTGCCCAGATACATCATGACGTGGCTGATGGGCAGGCCGCGGGCTCCGGTATCGTAGGTGCCTGTCCAGAAGAGGAGATCCCCGGGTTTGAGTTTGGCCAGCATGGGATCCGTCAGGTCCGGGGTGCCGGTGACCTGGGTCAGGTTGCCTGCTTCTTTGACCCACCGGTAAAAATCATCGGACTGGCGGGGGACTTCCTTGATGCCTGAAGCTTTGAGCACATGGTGGATGGTCCCGGAACAGTCCATGCCGCCTTGGTCCGGATCAGCCGATCCAAACTGATACCCGAGTTTCCGCGATGTCAGGTTCAGGGCGTAGGTGATCAGTTTTTGCAGTGGGGCCGGCCACTGGGCAGAGCCGGCGAGATCGTCCAGGGCGAGAGATGAGGTGACCGTTTCCGCGGCGCGGAGGGACAAGGGAGCAAGGCAGAACCATCGCAGCACCGTGCGGCGGGAAACGGGGGAAGGGGGGAAGGCCACGATTTCAGTAGAACGCAAAACGGCGCCATCCGCAAGGATGACGCCGTTGGAACGAGGGAATGGAAAACTCCCGATGGATCAGGTCGTGGGCACGCTGGCGATGGTCGCGAGAATGCGGGAGGCGATCTGGTAGGGATTGCCCTGGGAGTTCGGACGGCGGTCTTCGAGGTAACCCTTCCAACCGGCGTTCTTGAAGCTGTGGGGGACGCGGATGGAGGCTCCGCGGTCGGCGACTCCCCAACTGAACTTGTCGATCGACTGGGTCTCATGCAGGCCGGTGAGGCGCATGTGGTTGTCCGGGCCATAGACGGCGATGTGCTCTTCCTTGAACTTGTCGAAGGCGGCCATCAGTTTGTCGAAGTATTCCTTGCCGCCCACTTCACGGAGGTAGGTGGTGGAGAAGTTGGCATGCATGCCGGAGCCGTTCCAGTCGGTCGCACCGAGGGGCTTGCAGTGGTATTCCACGTCGAGGGCGTATTTCTCGCAGAGGCGCTGCAGGATGTAACGGGCCACCCACATTTCATCTGCCGCCCGCTTGGAGCCTTTGCCGAAGATCTGGAACTCCCACTGCCCCTTGGCCACTTCCGCGTTGATCCCTTCGTGGTTGATGCCGGCATCCAGACAGATGTCGAGGTGCTCTTCCACGATCTGGCGGGCGATGTCCCCCACATTGGCATAACCGACCCCGGTGTAGTAAGGGCCTTGGGGAGCGGGGTAACCACCTTCGGGGAAGCCGAGGGGGCGGCCATCCTGGTAAAGGAAATATTCCTGTTCGAAACCGAACCATGCGCCGGGATCATCAAGAATGGTGGCGCGGTCGTTGGAGGCGTGCGGGGTGCCATCTGCATTGTAAACTTCGCACATGACCAGCGCGCCATTTTTGCGGGTGGAATCGGGGAAAACGGAAACGGGAACGAGCACGCAATCCGAGCTGCCACCGGGGGCCTGCTGGGTGGAACTCCCGTCAAAACCCCACTTGGGAAGTTGATCGAGGGTCGGGAAGGCTTCGTAATCCTTGATCTGGGTTTTGCTGCGGATGTTGCGGACGGGTTGGTAGCCGTCGAGCCAGAGGTATTCGAGTTTGTATTTGGCCATGGTGATTGCTGTTATGGATCGGGTGTGGTTGGTTCGGTCTCGTGGCGGACCGGGAGGGCGGTCAATCGTTTGACCACGGCTCCCGGCAGCCAAGTGCGGAAGTAGCACGACTAATGCCGGGAGACGACGGAAATCACCGGTTTTGGCGAATTTTTTTCATACTTGGATTCCGGGACGCCCCCACTCCGTGGAAAACGCAGGAAAATCCGGGGCGCACTTCCGCTGGCGGTGGTGGGAGGGGTGTGTTTGGTGCCCCTTTACGCTCCCCGTCCGCAGACTCCGGCATGGTTTTCACCTCCCACGTTTTCCTCTTTTATTTCCTCCTGCTTTCGCTGGCGGCTTATTACGCGGCTCCGGTGCGCTGGCGGCATCCGGTGCTGACGGTGCTGAGTTATGTTTTTTATGGATGGTGGAGTCCATGGTTTGTTCTGCTGATGGGAGCGGGCACGGTGGTGGATTATTATTGCGGGACCCTCATTTCCACTCCGGGAGCCACCGACCGGCGGCGGCGCACCGGGCTGTTGATGAGTGTGATTTCGAATCTCCTCGTGTTGGGTTTCTTCAAGTACGCGGCCTGGGGGGTGAATACGGCGTCTTCCTGCTGGAATTGATTGGGGTGGAGGGGTTTGCCCCCCCGGACTTTATCCAACGCATCGTCCTGCCGGTAGGGATCTCCTTTTATATTTTCCAATCGATGAGTTATTGCATCGACCTCTACCGGCGGGAGGCACCCCCCGCCCGGTCGTTGGGCGATTTCGCCTGTTTTGTCAGTCTGTTTCCCCAGCTGGTGGCGGGGCCGATTGTCCGGTATGGCAGCATTGCGGACCAACTGCGGGACCGTCCCCATACCATCGAAGCTTTTACCATGGGAGTGGCCCGGTTTTGCCTCGGATTCAGCAAGAAGATTGTCCTCGCCGACCCCATGGGGGTGCTGGCGGATGCGGCCTTCGGCGCCGGCCCGGGATCGCTGGGCATGGCGTCGGCGTGGCTGGGGATCGTGGCCTATGCCTTCCAGATCTATTTTGATTTCTCGGCCTACAGCGATATGGCGATCGGCCTCGGGCGCATGTTCGGGTTCCGGTTTATTGAGAATTTTGACTCGCCCTACCGCGCGGCCAGCCTGACGGAATTCTGGCGGCGGTGGCATATTTCGCTCAGCACCTTCCTGCGCGACTATCTTTACATTCCACTGGGCGGCAACCGGAAGGGGCCGGCCCGCACCTATGTGAACCTGATGACGGTGATGCTGCTGGGCGGGCTGTGGCACGGCGCTTCCACCACCTTTCTGGCCTGGGGCGGGATTCACGGCCTGATGCTGGCGCTGGAGCGGTGGCGGGGGAAAAAACCGCTCTACGGCCCGCTGCCACGACCGCTGCGGACCGGCTTGACCTTTGGAGTGCTGCTGGTCACCTGGGTGTTCTTCCGTTCGGATAATTTTTCAACGGCCAGCCGGTATCTGGGAGCCATGTTCCTGGGCAGCGATGGCGGCAATGCGGCTGCTCCGCTCCTGACCGCGCAGTTGGCGGCGCTGCCGAATTTGTTGTGGTTGGCCGCGTGTGGCATCGTGGTCTGGCTGGTGCCCAACAGCCAGGTGGTGCTCCAACGGCTCACTGTCTGGAAAGTCGGGGCCTGTCTGGCCGGTTTTGTGATCAGCCTGGGTCTCATGTTCGCCCAGGGATACAGCCCGTTCCTTTATTTCCAATTCTGACGCATGAAAGGAATCCCGCCCGCGGCCGCGCCGCACCATGAATTTCCGCCGGAGCAGAACCAGCTCAGCCGGGGTGCCTCGTGGGTGCTGACGGGCATTTTTCTGCTGCTGCTGGGGGTGCCGCCACTGCTGGATGGCTTGCCGGGCCGGGTCCGGGAATTTTCCGCTGCCGTAACCGGCAAGGGCAGTTCCCAGCCGGTCGCGGAACGTCTGCGCGGGTTCGATGCCAGCGTGGCGGCCGCCGCTTTTACGGAGGTGCCGCGTCAGCTGACCCAACAGATCCTGACGGATATTCTGAACAAAGGAAATGACCGGGTGCTCATTGGTCAGGACGGCTGGTTGTTCTACCGGCCGGAAATCCAGGCCCTCACCGGTTATGGGCCACTGCAGCCGGAGCCGCACTCGGTGTCGCGCGATCCGGCGTTGCTGGACTGGGAGGCGCCGCTGGAGCCGATCCGGGAATTTGCCGCCCAGCTCAAGGAACGGGGCGTCGCGCTCTGGCTGGTGCCGGTGCCCATGAAGCCCACGATCTATCCGGAAATGCTGGGCGGCGCGGCGGCGGCGGGTCCGGTCCGGCACCGGGACGCGCTGCGTTTTTTTGAGCAATTGGAGGCGGCGGGAGTGCGGGTGATTGATCCGGCTCCGATGTTATTCCAGTCCAAGGCAGATGCGGGCCACCAGACTTCTGCTCCGGATACACGACTCTATCTTCCTGACGATACCCATTGGAGCACCCGGGGCATGACATTGACCGCCACCTTGCTGGCGGATCAGGTGAAACAGCAGGCGTGGTGGAGTAATCCAGGCGGACCCGCGTGGCAGGTCCGGCCTGCTGTCAGTGCGGCCGGGCATGGTGACCTTGTGGACAAACTCGGGTTCCGGGAGCCCGCCCGCCGGCAGCTTCCCCGCGCCGAGCCGTTAGAGGTGGTGGAGCTTCCGGAAGGAGTGGCCTCCGCCACCGACCGCTCCTCCCCGGTGGTGGTGCTGGGCGATTCCTTTGTGAATATATTCGATGATGCCGGGCTTGGTTTTGGCTTGCCTGGCGGGAGTCTCTCCACCCGGGCCGGGCTGGCCTGGCATCTGGCCGCCCGGCTGGGCATGACCCTCGATGTCCACGCGGTGAATGGGGAGGGCGCCAGCGGAGTCCGCCGTTGGCTGGGGCAGCGGGGGGAAACGGTGGTGCGTTCCAAGAAGCTGGTGATCTGGGTCATCGCCGAGCGTGATCTTTTCCTGAGCCGCAGCGTGGCCAAGGCCAACCGCATCAGCTGGGACCGGGTCACGATCGCCCCGGATTCCCCGGCAGCGCCGGAACAGCCGGAGCCCCACGCCGGGCCGGTCCTGGTGGAGGCTGAAGCGGTGGAGAAATCCGATCAGGCTGATCCCCGCCGGGCCAATTACGAAAACGCGCTCTACACCGTGAAATACGAGGTCCGCAAAGTATTGTCAGGACAGGCGCCGGCCAGGGCTTTTGAAGTGGTGCACTGGCACTTCAAAAAGCGCGAACTGCAGCCAACGTCCCGCATCGAGACCGGCCGCACCTATCGGTTGACCCTGGAGCCCTGGAGCCGTCATCCGGAGCTGCAGCCGATCAACCGGGAGGAGCTTGGCGAGGCGGAACCGGCCTGGTGGGCGGAGTCCGTCGAAGCCGTTCCCTGACGGATGCCGTGCCGGCGGAATTGCTGGTAATGCCGGGCGCTTTGGCTACACTTCACGGACATGGTTCCCCATAATCAACCCCTGCCGCCGCCGCCGCCCACCCACCCGAATGCCCAGGAGATTGCGGAGGAACGTTTCATCCTGGCTTCGCCCGATGGTCGGTTCATCGCTGGCCCCAACAGCCGGTGGGAGGAACTGAAGAATCTGTGGTTCATCTTTCTCGATTTCTTCCGGGCCTTGCGCACCTTTCACTTTGTGGGGCCCTGTGTCACCGTCTTCGGGTCCGCCCGGATCAAGGAAGGCCATCCGTGGTATGAGAAGACCCGGGAAGTGGCCGGGGAAATCTCGCGCCTGGGTTTCACCGTGATGACCGGCGGCGGTCCCGGGATCATGGAGGCGGCCAACCGCGGGGCGAGGGAGGCCGGGGGGCACAGTGTCGGCATCAACATCATCCTGCCCTTCGAACAGGCGGTGAATCCCTATCTGGATGCAAGCGTCAACATGCGTTATTTTTTCACGCGCAAGACCCTGATGATCAAATACAGTTATGCCTTTGTGGTCATGCCGGGCGGTCTTGGCACCATGGATGAGATGTTCGAAGCCCTCACCCTGATCCAGACGAGGAAATTGCACTTTTTCCCGGTCATTCTGATCGGGGTGGATTACTGGACGCCCATGATGGAAGCCATCCTGATGATGCGCGACGAAGGGTTGATCAATCCGAAGGATCTCGAATTGCTGACCCTGACGGATTCCATCCCGGAGGTCATTGCGGTGCTGAAGGAAAAGGCGATCCTTGAATTCAATCTCCGGAAGGTGAAGCCACCCACTCATCAACCCCTGCTGGGCGAGCGGAAGTTGCGCTGAGGACTGGCGCCGGAAACGCCCGGCGCGGCTTAGCCGGGCAAGGCCAGTTTCCGCAGGATGGCGGGGGAAGTCTGCGCGGTGAGGAGCATGACTTTCCCGTCGTGTTTCCAAGTCAGGGTTTCCCAGCCATGGGCGCTGGCCAGGAGCGGTGTGCTGAGGTCGGCGGGCAGGGCACCGGCATCAATCGTGAAGAGGTGGGCAATGCCGGCCTCCGCAGTTTCGAAACAGATCAAGGTGACTTCGTGCCCCTGCCACTCGAAGATTTCACACCCGTGGGTGGGCAGAGTGGTCAGGCCTTCCGGCAAGGAAACCGGCCGGCCCTGGGGGCGGCTGGCAAGGTAGGCCTGGAGTTCGCCAAGGTGGGAGGAGACTTTGTTCAGGTGGATTTCCCCCCCGCTGATCTTGGCGGTGGCGGCGTCGCGGAATTCAGCTAGTCCACCGGCAGGCAGGGCCTCCACGAGTCCGGAACCCGGGGAGGGGAGGCTGGTTTTGAGCTGGGTGAAGGACATGCCGACGGCGAACACGGCTGCGGCGCTGAAGATGAAGGCGCGGCGTCTCCACCATGGCAGGCGCGGGGTGATGCGGGCTCCGGTGAGGATGCTGTGCCGGAGTTGGGGGGGCACCGGGAAATGGCGCAGCTTGGCTCCGATCAGGGCATCAAGAACCGCATCGGCCTCGAGGGCCGCCTGCGTTTCTGGCAAGGTTTCGAGTGCTTCCAGGGCTTCCGCCATGGCGGGCAGAGCATCGTCCTGTCCCTGGGGACGGCGGCATTGCAGGATGAGACGGGCTTCTTCGGGGTTCATGACCGGGCCTCCTTTTGGATAGGGAATTGCATGGGGATAATGTTGGAAACCGGGCGGGCCACAGGGCGGTCCTTCATTTTTTCCCGGAGCAGGGCCTTGCCCCGCCAGAGGCGGGACATCACGGTGCCTTCCGGAATCTCCAGGATCGCGGCGATTTCCTGATAGGAGTGGTCTTCCAGGTAAAAGAGCACCAGGGGCGCACGGAAGGTTTCGTCGATTTCCCGGAGGGCGCTCATGACTTCGGAGGCTTCGAGGGACCGGACCGCCTCCGAACTGATCGGGGGAAGCTTCGATTCCACGTCGGAAAGCTCATCGTGGGGGAAACGGGTGACATGACGGCGGCGGTTCAGGAAAAGACGGTAGAGGGTGGTGAAGAGCCACGATTTGACCTTCGCCGAATCGCGGAGTTGCCCGCCTTTTTGCGCCCAGCGCAGAAAGGTCTCCTGGGTCAGATCGCTGGCATCGGCCTCGCTGTGGGCGAGACTGTAGGCAAATTGATACAGGCCCTGATAGTGGCGATCGACGAGGGCGGTGAAATCCATACGGGGTTCAGACAACCCAGCGGGCGCGATATTCCCGGTTTTTTGAGGAGCTGTTGATTTAAAAGCCCACGTCGATCCGGCAACGCCGGGGGACCGGGGCAGGGGGTGCTGTGCCATGAGGCAGATTAGGTAAAAAGATTGACCAAGGCACGGAGTTTGTCCCGTGGTGGGAGGATGAAAAATCATTCTCTGAAAAAGACCTCCGCGCTCCGGGCCGGAGGATGGGCCGGAGTGCTGGGTGCGGTGATTTGGGCGGGGCCACTCGTCCGGGCGGCGGAACCGTGCCGCATCCAGGTGGTGGAGCAGGGTAGCGGCTGGCCGGTGCCGCTGGTGGATCTGCAGACGACCCACGGGGTGCGTTTCATCACCGACAACGACGGGGTGGCGGCCTTTGATCTTCCGGAGGCGATGGGCCGCGAGACGTGGCTGACGGTGCAGGGCAATGGTTATGGGGTCGCGGCCGATGGGTTTGGCTATGAAGGAGTCCGTTTTACCCCTCAGCCGGGAGGACAACACCGCATCGAGGTGAAAAGGAGGATCATCGCCAAGCGTCTGGGCCGCCTGACCGGTGCCGGATTGTTCGCCGAAAGCCAGCGCTTTGGCCAGCATTCCGACCTGCCGGAATCCGGCGTTTTTGGGTGTGACAGCGTGCAGAATGCGGTGCACCGCGGGAAGATGTTCTGGACCTGGGGCGATACCACCCTGCCAGGTTACCCGCTGGGGGTTTTTGACATGACCGGGGCCACCACTCCGGTGCAGCCACTGGCCACCTGGGAGCCTCCCCTGAAGCTGGCATTTGATTATTTCCGGGATGCGAAAGGCAAACCCAAAGGGCTGGCCAAAATGCCCGGCGCCGGGCCGACCTGGGTTTCCGGGGTGGCCAGCCTGCCGGATCGCACCGGCACGCCCCGCCTCGTGGGCACCTTCATCAAGGTGAGGAATTACCTTGAAGCCTATCAATGCGGGCTGTGTGTCTGGGACGACGCCGCGGAGCGGTATGACCTTCTGCGGGTGATTTGGGACAAGAGCGAGGCCAGCCCGGAACGTCCGCCGGTGCCGGACGGGCATCCGGCCCTGTGGAAGGATGCCGCCGGAAAGGAGTGGGCCTTGTTCGGCAATCCGTTTCCCAACTTCCGCTGCCCCGCCACCTTCGAGGCGTGGCAGGATGCTTCCACCTGGGAGGTGCTCAAACCGCAGGAATCGGTGGCCGATGCCGGAGGCGGTCCCGCGGTGCGCCCGCATACGGGATCGATCGCCTGGAACGCTTTCCGCCAGCGCTGGGTCACCGTCTTCATGGAGGCCAAGGGCAAGCCCTCCGCCTTTGGGGAACTCTGGTATGCCGAGGCCCCAACCCCCACCGGGCCATGGGGGCCGGCCTTGAAAATCCTGACGCATCAGAACTACACCTTCTACAACCCTAGGCTGCATCCCGAGTTCACCCCGGCGGATTCACCGGTGTTGTTATTCGAGGGAACTTACACCAGTGAATTCGCCGACCGTCCCGCGATCACCCCCCGTTGGAACTACAATCAGATCCTTTACCGGCTCGATCTGGATGACCCGGCCCTGCAGCCCGCGCAGGGGAAACCCAAGGCGGAGCCCGGTGCCCCGGCCCGATAAAACATCGCTCCGGGCCACCCCTGATTGTGCCTTGCACGGGGGCATCCGGCCATGGATAGAATGCCTTCTTTTTCACGGTTCCACCCTCTTCCCCCTATTTGTTATGAATATCGCCAAAATGATGCAGCAGGCCCAGCAGATGCAGAGCAAAATGCAGGTGGTGCAGGCCGAATTGGCCGCGCGCACCGTGGATGCCAGTGTGGCCGGCAAAGTCAGCGTCACCGCCAATGGCGCGGGCGACGTGCTCTCGATCCGTATTGACCCCTCGGTGGTGAATGCGGCGGATGTCGAAATGCTGGAGGATCTGGTCCTGACGGCGGTGCGCCAGGCGATTGCCAAGGGCCGGGAGATGGCCGCCGAGGAAATGAAGAAGGTTACTGCCGGCATGGGCTTGCCCCCGGGGATGGGCTTCTGACCGGCCGGACCGCTTATTCCACTCCGCCGGATTCGATCCAAGCGGCGGCTTTGGCATAGCTGCACTGCGTCAGGTAGTGTTTCAGCCGTGGTGGCAGGTTGGCGCCCAGCCTTTGGTGCTCCGCCACCAGCGCTTCCGAAACCTCCTGCAGGGCGGTGAGGTGTGCTGCCGCGTCGCGCTCGCGCCACGCATGGTCCGCAATCACGGCGGAGCGGTGCTGGAGCAGGTCCAGCAGGGGGAGATAGGTCGGGTCGGCAGCCATGGGAAAAGTCAGGGGAAAAGGGGAAATCAGGAATGGCGGGGCTTCCGGTGGCGCAGCGCCCAGCACCAGAAGGGGAGGTTCACCCAGAAAATGAACAATGCCCATTTGTTGTAGAAGAAACCGAGATTCATCAGGTCCGAGATCATCACATGCATCGTGATGATGCTAAGCCCAAAGAGCGCCATCAGGCGGCGGTTCCACAATCCCACAAAGGCGAAGAGTTCCAGAAACAATCCGGCCCCGAAAAGCACTCCCGCCAGATTGGGATGCTGCCCCACCCAGGCTGCCATGGCATCCACCGAGGTCTGGGCCGGCATGATCAGCGTGTCGTGGTATTCGTTGAGCCGGTTTTTTTCAAATTGCAGCGGCAGATTCCGGACCTCTGACAGCCAGGCACCATCCGACCGCCAGAGCTTGGAAATGCCCGAAACCACATACCCCATGGCCATCATCTGGAGGATTGTGTAGATCTGACGGGAGCGGAAAGATTGCGCGGCGATCTCGATGGAATCCGAGGCCCGCCGGAAACCCGTCGCGGGATGCCGCGCCAGATGGCGCAGCCATTCCCAGTCTTCCAGGCGCGCCGCCACCATTCCCCGCCAGCCATTGCGGCGCACCGCCCGGTAGTCGCGGTAGAGGCAGGCCAGCACTTCGCCGAGCAACATCAGACCGATCAGATTGGTGGTATGGTGGGAGCCGCCGCCGCCGCCCTGACTGTTCGCGAACGTGCCGACTGCCGTGTGCAGCACCAGCAGGCCGGCCGCTCCGGCCAAGGGCGCGATCCCCAAGGCAAGGAGCAGGGCAAATCCTCCCAGCAGGGGTCCCATCCAGCCGGGGGTGGCTGGGTCTCCCAACCAGGTCAGATCAAAGAATTTCGCAATTCCCACCGGCGAAGGCTGTTCGTGATAAGGCAGGCCCGCCGGGGTAGCCTGCACCGCAAACCACGCCAAGGCCGCACGCATGATCCACCATTCAAAAGCCATGTAATCCACACGACCCGCCTCAAACCGGAACCATTTTTTCCAATGCATTCCCATGGCCTACACTGCTTCCCGCGCCGCGACAATCCTGGAAAAACCCCGTTGATCCAGGGCCTGCTGCGCCGGCTTCCCTCCGTGGCCAATTGCCGGAGCCAGGTTTCCCCCCGTCCTCCCTGAAAAAAGTCTTGGCACATCACGCCCCTTTCCTATGCTTGGTGAGGCTTCCTCCCTCCCTTCTGCTTCATGCTCCGCCCCCGCAAAAAATACACCGTTTACGACCTCCAGCAGCTGAAAGGCCAAAGGGTCCTGACTCACATCCACGTCAAATCCCCGGAGGAAGCCGCTGCTGCGGCCGAGGCCGGAGTCGATCTCATGAGCTGTAGTTTCGACAGTCCGGAGTCACAATCGCGCCTGCCCGCCCTTGTGGCTGCCGCTCCCCATAGCTTCCTTTCCGCCGCCACTCCCCACGGACTGGCCTCGCCGGAGGAGGCGATCCGCGTGGGATTCCGCGCCCTGGAAGCCGGGGCCAGTTCGGTTTATTGCTCCGCCAGCCCCTTCATCATCGAAGCCATGGCCCGCGAAGGCATCCCTGTCGTCGGACATCTCGGACTGGTTCCACGCCATGTCACCTGGACCGGTTACCGGGCGATTGGCCGGACCGTGGAGGAAGCCCGGGAACTCCACCGGCGCATGAAGGAATTGGAGAATGCCGGCGCCTACGCGGCGGAATTGGAGGTCGTCCCCCACAATCTGGCGCGATTTCTTTCTTCCCAGACCAGGCTGATCCTCATGTCCCTGGGCTCCGGCAGTGGTTGCGACACCCAGTTCCTCTTCTCCGATGATATCCTCGGTGACTACGACGAACGACTCCCGCGCCACGCCAAAGCCTATCGGAACTTTGCCGCCGAACACCGCCGCCTCCAGCAGGAACGCATCGCCGCCTTCAAAGAGTATATTGCTGACGTGCAGGAAGCCCGCTTCCCCGACCGATCGAATCTCGTGGAGATGGAGGCCGGTCTGCTTGACGAAGTGGTGCGCTCCCTGACTGGTGGGCCGCCTCCGGCCTGATGGCCTGATTGTCGGTAGGGCAGGGGTGGCCGGGCGGCCCTCTGAGGGGTGCCGGAAGATTGCAGGGCAGGAACCTTGGACCAAGCCCGCCGCCAGATGCTACTTGCCGGCGGATTTCCGCCGCAGCACGGCCAGCCCGGCGCATGATAGTCCGAGCATGGCCAAGGTAGGGCCGCCTTCCGGAACTGAAGCGGAGGCTCGGGTGGCGGTGAAGGAAAAGTTGTCGATGGCGAGGCCGTGGTCATTTCCGCTGTCGTTTTTCTCCACCCAGCGCAGCCATAAGGTGTCATTGACAGCCCAGGACAGACTGGACACAGGACCACCCCGTCCGGCAACCAAACCCGTGGTGTTGCCGTCCACGGCTGCGGAACTGGCTGTATTCACCACTGAGGTAAAGTCAAAGACTCCGCCCGGAACCGCCCACGTGGAAACTCCAGTGAAACTGGAACCAAAACCATATTCAAAGACCATTGTCTGAGCGGTGGCGTTCCCCCCGTTGCGCCACTGTTCCCCATCCCAGGACACGTTGAACTGGTCAAGAATTCCGCCGCTATTATTGACAAACTGCACCGCCATCCAGCCAGCGATGTCACCCGAGTCAGGGCTGCCAAAATATACTCCTCCTGTGCCTGTCCCACCTGCTCCTACTCCACCAAGAGCCCGTTCATCCGTGCCACTCGGACCACTCGGACCACTCGGACCAAAGCTGTAGAAACTTCCAGCGTTGCTGCTTCCTGTTCCTGCGTTGTAGGCGGCTACCGCAGTCCCACCCCCCGTCCGCTGGAACAAAGACCATCCCGGGAGCGTGGTATCGTTGGTCCAGGCATTATTGGTTCCGGATGCCGCCAAAGCATCGAAGTTCTGCGAGTAAGGCGAACCCGCTGCCGCGATGCTGATCGCCTGGGCAGGAAAAGTCAGGGCAGTCAAGGCAAGGAAACTTAAAATCGCGGACTTCATGATAGAATGATGGGTGTTGGATTGTGTAGTTTCCGTTACCGGCCGGGGCCCCCTCCCGCTTAGCATTCCCAGTGCCAATCCCGGAGCGGCCACCACGATGCCGGGCCTGATGCCGGCTTCAAGTCCCTTGCTATCAACGTGATCGGGCGCCGGCGGGAGGCCTGTTATAAATTAAATCGGCCGAGCCGGCCAGGGGCGGAGTGTAAGGAATCCTGACGTTTCTAGTGAATCGCCTCCTGCAGCCTCCCTTTTGCGGGGCCGGGATCACGGGGGCTGTCAGGGCAGCGCCCAGCCTTCCGGAGATGCCCGCAATCGCCCTGCGGGGTCAAGCTTTGCAGCCGTCCAAGAGGGTGTCGAGATAATCAGTGATGCCGTTGAGGGCGGTGGTGTAGTCGTTTTCCGGGAGAATGGCGACCGCTTCGCGGGCTTCGTCGAGCATGTCCTTGGCGGTGCGGACGGCGCGCTGGATGCACCCGGCATAACCAGCGATGCCGGCGATAATGCTGAGGTCGATGGGTTCCTGTCGGAGGATCAGGGTGTTGAGACGGCTGCGCTGTTCTTCGGTGCTTTCCTCTAGCAGGTAGAGTACCGGGAGAGTGAGCTTGCCTTTGACGAGGTCGGTGCCGAGGGTTTTGCCGGCCACGGCTTCGTCGCCGGTGAGGTCGAGGCAGTCGTCGTAAATCTGATAGGCGGTCCCGAGGAGGTCGCCGTATTTCCGCATGTTTTCCTGCACTTCCGGACTGGCACCGCTGAGCCAGGCGGAGAGCTCCGCGGCCGAGGAGAAAAGGGCGGCGGTTTTCATGCTGATGATCCGGAAATATTCCGGAATCGTCAGGGCGAGGTCGAAGCGGCGCTGGGTCTGCAGGATTTCGCCGGTGCAGACTTCGTTGGAAGAGCGGGCGATCTTGCGGCTGATGTGGGTGCTGTCGAAGCTGGCAGCCAGCTCGAGGGCGTGGGCGAAAAGGCAGTCGCCCAACAGCACACTGAGGGCATTGCCCCACTTGGCGGACGCGGTGGGCTGGGCGCGGCGGAGGGCGGCTCCGTCCATGATGTCATCGTGGACGAGGGTGGCGAGGTGGATCAATTCCAGGACGATCCCCAGTTTCTGATGGTCAGCGGTCGGGGTGCCGCAAGCGCCCCCGACGAGGAGGGCGAGGGCAGGGCGGATCCGTTTGCCACTGGTGCCGAGAATGTAGGACACATACCCCTCCACCGCCGGATCAAAGGCATTGGCTTCCGCTTTGATGCTGGCTTCCACTTCGGTCAACTCACGTTCGATGAGTTGGAAGGGGAACTTGAGGGCCGCTGAGGCGCGGGACTTTGTGAAAAGTTTCACAAGCGAGAATGGGGGCGTTGCCGGGTGCTGTCAAGCCCGGCGGGGAAAATTACTTGGCAGCGGGTTTGACGGGTTCCTTGGTGGCTTCGGATTTGGCCTCAGGGGCGGGTTTGGCAGCCGGGGCGGGCACCGGGGCAAAGAGTTTGACGTATTGCCCATAGCCGGCTTTTTCGAGGTCTTCCTTGGGGATGAATTTCAGGGAAGCTCCGTTGATGCAGTAGCGCAGGCCGCCTTTGTCGCGGGGGCCGTCGTCAAAGACGTGGCCGAGGTGAGAATCGGCGGTGGAACTGCGTACTTCGGTGCGGACCATGCCGAGGGTGAGATCCTTTTTCTCAACAACTTCGGAGCCGACCAGCGGCTTGGTGAAGCTGGGCCAGCCGCAGCCGCTGTCGAATTTATCGAGGGAAGAGAAGAGGGCTTTGCCGGAGACAATATCGACGTAGATGCCTTCCTTTTTGCTGTCGTGGAATTCGCTGGTGAAGGGGCGTTCGGTGCCGCTTTTTTGGGTGACCTGTTTTTGGAGCGGGGTGAGTTTTTCGATCGTTTCCTTGAAGGGAGCGGTCTTGGCGGGGTCGGAGTCGGAGGCCATAACGGTGAGATTGAAGAGGAGGGCAGTGCCGAGGGTGACGGCGGCGATCTTGAAAACCATGCGGCGGGCAGGATGGGAGGGGGCGGTGGTGTTCATGGGGCTGGTGGAGTTACGATTGAAGTCGGGGAGGGGAACTAAGGGCCGCCGAGAGAAGCGGCACTCTTCAGCCAGACTCCCAGATCATAGGATTCCTTCCAGGTTTCGTTGGGAATTTTCCAGGTCAGAAGCCGGGCGGTGGGGCGTTCCGGATTGCCGGTGCGGGCCATCACGATGATTTCCAGCCGGGGCGGGCCGGGATGTCCCATGGGCCGGAGGGTAGGGCGGACGGTGACTTTGTTGGCCCCCTTCCGCAGGCCGCCGATGATGACGTGTTCGGCGGAGGTGTTTTCGATGCGTTCCTTGTGCAGGCCGTTGTTGATTTCGATCTCGGCGCGGCATCCCTCGGCGAGCACTGAAATGGTGGCGACCTGATAAGGTTCGGGACAGGATTTGGGGAGTTCCGGCGGGGTGGGGTCGAGCAGGAAGTCATCCCGCTCCAGCCACCGGCGGCTCCCGGCGCGGATATCGCGTTTCAGGGCGTCGTCGCTGCCGAGATTGACGTATTGCAGGGTGTTGAATTTCCAAACCCCATCCTCATTGAGAAAATGGAGCATCAGAGGGTTCTCCGGGGTGATCTCGCCTTCCACAAATCCGAAGTCCACCCGGCCGAAATAGACCAGACGGGCGGCGGCTCCTGAAGCGGAGGCATCGACGAACAGGAGTTTGGTGAGATCCGGGGGGCGGAAAAAGGAGGTGAAGACCGCACGCGGCCAGGGTTGTTTCAGGGAGACCACCTGATTCCGCAGGCACATCTGCCGGTAGCGCGAGGTGACGGCGGACCAACGGGCCAGGTCCTTCTGGTACATCGCCTGGAGCCATTGCACGTAAACCCGCTCCAGGGTGCTGCGCAGCGCCGCATCGGGACTTTGAGCGGACAGCCGGGGGGCAAGGGCGGTGAATCCAGCGGCGGGCAGAGACCAGCGCAGGAAGGCACGACGGGATGAAGCAGGAGTTTTCAGACGCCCCAGACTAGCTTCCAAGTGGCGGCAGGCCAGCGAAAAATGCACGGTTCTGCCAAAGGCGGAAGTGCCTTGCGAAATCAACCGTCCGTCCCGTCAGGCGGTGAAGGTGAACCCGTTGGGAGCGCCCGTGCGTGTGGCAGCGCTGGCAGTCATCCCGTGCAGATGGAAGGGGCTGTTGGAGTGCCGGCGGCTGGAATCGATCACGGATTGGAGAACAGGGCCCGGACAAAGGCGCGCGTGGCTCCCGGAGGGGAGGGGATGGCGAAGACCAGCCGCTCCACCGTCCCGGTGAGCGGGGTGCGGCTGATCAGGACGGCGTTGGTGGCGGGCATCCAGCCGGTTGGTCCCGCGGCAGTCAAATCACTGGAGATTTGGATCCCGCTGGAAACCTGCACTGCCATATCCCGGTCCATCGTGAACCACAGCACGGGGGCTGCGGCGGGGCCGGTGAGGGTGGCGGTGGGCGGGCTGCCGGCTCCGATCGCGAAGTCCACCAGATCGGTCAGGCCATCCTGGTCGGTATCGGCATTGGCATCGCCGGTGAAGAGGATGCCGTCGGATGTGCCGGGCGCCCCCCCGGGCACGGAACTGGATCTCCAGCTCAAGGGATTGGTATGATCAGGATTGCCCATGGGGGAAATCAGAGTGAGGGCGCTGCCGCTACCATCCGGGGCCGTCGGCCACGGGGCGTTGTCATCGTAGACGAAACGCTTCACTTCGAGACCCGCAGCAGAAATCAACGTCAGTTCCTCGCCGGCGTCACTCAGCTTGTTGCCGGTGGGATCCGCCGCCACATAATATTCCGGGGCCGTTGCCACCCCGGGATGCCTCAGGGCAAAAGCCGCACTGCGCCGCGGCAGGATGAGCCGCCCGCCCGCTGGAATCTCGGTGTTTGCCGCAAACGAATAGGTCAGGCCACTATCGAAATGGCAATTGGTCAGGATCACTGGGGTGGCGCTGATGTTCTGCAGTTCGAGATACTCGAAATCATCCGCCAGGGTGTACCCGGCGGTAATTTCGGCGGGGGTGGGCGCGGAGGGATTGTAGTTGATTTTGGAGATCACCAGATTGTCGGCGGAGGCCGGACTGGTCCCGCTCGTGGTCGTCACGGTGACGGTGGTGGTGCCCGCGATGGTGCCGTCTTTCCGCACTGCCTCGAGGGTATAGAGGTTGGTGCCTATCAGCAGAGGCAGTTGGAGCGACCAGGCATTCTGGGTGGTCCAGGTCACCGTCAGCGGTTCCGGGCTTCCGGCGATGCGGATAATGTCCACATCGATCCAGCCACTTCCGGTGATGGTGGCGAATGGCGTGGTCACGTCCATGGTGGCGGCGCTGGTGCGGGCGAAGGCCACCACGGGAACGGGGGCGGTCTGGCCTCCGGTCCCGGTCACCACGTTGCGGGCATAGGTGGCCCGGCCGCGCAGGTAGGTCAGGCTGCTGGTCATGTCGTCCGTGCCATAACGGGAGTAATGGGTCGCCCAGCGGGTGAGGAAGGCATCGTTGAACGAGCGGTTCAGTACGTCGAGGAGGTGGCCGTAGTAGAGCCGTTTGTTGGCGGGATCAGCAAGGAATTTCCCCAGATCCTGACCACTGGTGAGGGACGCCGTGGTGCTGCTCTGGGAGAGGAAATCCAAGTCCCATGGGAAGACAATGCCTTTGCCTCCGGGCGGGAAGTAGAAAAGCACATTGTGCTGGGCGGCGCCGACCAGGTAGTTGTCAGTGACTCCATAAAGAATGGCGGGCACGTGGGCGCGCAGCAGGGCATCCACATCGAGATATTGATTGGTCTGGGTCTTGAAGGCGGCGGAGCCCTGGGCCTGGCCGATGGCAGTGGCCACATTCATGATTTTCTGATAGTCATCGGTGCTCCGCGCATTCTCGATCAGCCAATACCAACGGTAGGTTTCCTTGTTGGTGCCCAGGGTGTTCACATTGACGCCGGGAGGGCCGGTCGAGTCCTGGGGGATCTTGGGATTTTCCGGGACGATGGCTCCATCGGTGATGCCGGTGGTGGGATTGATGGTCTGGGTCAGGACATAGATCCGTTCGTATTTAAAGATAGGACCGGAGCCGCCATCCTCCCATTGCGCATCCAGATAGGTGTCATCAAAGCGGGTTTTGGAAAGTATGGCCGCTCCGGTCATGGTCGAACCGTCGTAATTCCAACCCCGGTTGAGGGTTACGCCAGTGGCGACAGGCGTAATGACGCGGATGATGTCATCCTCCGGGGCATTGATGTCACCCGCAGCATTGGTCACCGTTTTGATAAGGATTTCCTTTTGTCCGCCGCTGGTGCCGCCGGAGCGGTCCACGGAGACGGCTCCATGCACGCCGAGGAACAATTCATCACTGGCAAATTGGAGGTTGTAGCCTACCCGGGTGGAATTGTAGCGCCCATGTTCGCTGCTCTTGAGGCGGGCACTGGCTCCATAATAGATTTCTTTTTCGTCCAGAATCACGGTGCAGGGGAGCGAGCCGTTGCTCATCACATTGTCGAGACGGTAGAGCTGATTGGCGTCGGCCCCGGTCAGGACGATGCGGATATTGTGGGGACGGGCACCGCTGGGCATCTGGAGGATGGCTTTGCCGTCCTGCCAGGGAATCATCGCCCGGGAGGCGGGGCCTGCGGCAGGAAAGAAACTCACTGCTCCGGGGGTGTCGGTGGCGCGCACATAGAACTGCACCCGCGCCCCGGCGGTCTTGCCGGGCACCGTGGCGGAATAACGCCCGCCGCCGGTGGTGGCCATGGGGGCGCTGGTGAACGCGGCGCCATTCAGGGAGGTGAACAATTCCACGGCAGCGATGCCGTCAGGATCGGCCACGGAAACACTGACCGTGGCCGCTTCGGCGACCGCCGGCACCGCCGGGGCATGGTTCAGGGCATCGAAGGTGGGTCCGGCATTGGCCACCGCGCTGCGGTTCACGGCGCCGGGAGTGCCGCCGGTGGCGGGCACGGGCAGCAGGGTCTGGCGGGCGAGCCGGTTGCAATACAGGCGGGTGTGCAGCCGGTTGGAACCGCGCAGCCATTTCGCACGGAAACTGATCGTGTAGGTGTTGGCCCCCGAAATGGTATGGAACGAGGTCCCGTTTTTCAAGGTCGTCGTGGCGTGGTTGTGCATGTGCTCGGTGGCACCGCTGGCGGAAACTTTCAGCACATAACTCGACAAGGACGGCGGGTCCTCCTGGACGGTGCCGGCATGATTGCCGATGATGCGCCAGAAGGTGGAGGCACCGCTGTTGAAGCCCCCGTTCTGGATCAATTGGGTGGCCCCGGCGCCAAAGGTGACGCTGATGTCATCGATCAGGAATTCCCCGCTGTCGAGCAGGCCGAAGACGAACTCATTCCACGTGGTAGGGTCGCCGCTGGTGGTGCTCGGGTTGGCCCCTGTCCCGCTATAACTGACCGTCTGCCAGGTGGATTGGCCGCTCTCATCGCTGGCCGCCCAGGCTCCGCCGCGGGAGTTGTCGGAGTCCGGATCCATCAGTTCCAGACTGCTGCCGCCGCCATCGGCCCACTGGCTCCAGCGACCGCCGTCGGCGTAGTGCAACTGGTCAGCGATGTTGTCATTGGCATCGCGCAGGGTGATGGTTTCACCACTGCCGGCCAAACTGCCGCTCCAGGGTCCCAGCGCGGTGGAGGAAGGATGCAGCGTGGCGAATGCGGTGGGATCCCACGCCACCACCAGATAACCGCCCGCCGGGATGCTGGTGGCGGCGGGGAAATCGAACCCGATGCCGTCACTGAACTTCCATCCGCTGACATCCACTGCGGCGGCGCCTTTGTTATAAAGTTCGATCCATTGCTCCGGGCCATCGCCCATCGCGTTGTAGAAAATCTCGTTGATGACAATATCCGCGCTCACGACCGCCACGTTGGCTGCGCCGGGAGTGGCGGTGGTGGGGTGGCCCCAGCGTCCATCATTGACCAGGCCGCGCAGGCGGTTGGTGACCGTCCGGGCATCGCTCAGGGTCACGCCGCCGGGTGCGAGGAGATAAAGCCCGGCCCCGTCCACGGGGGTGAAACCGAGCGCCGCGGCATTCAGCGTGAAGAGACCGCCGGCAGGCACGGATTGCGCGGGCAGCGCCACGGACTGGCCGAGGTTGGTGGTCAGGGTCCAGCCTGCGGTATTCAGATCCGCCCCGGAATTGTTGCGGAACTCGATATAGAAATTGGCATCGCTGGCCCCCGCGATTTCATTGAACTGGAGGGGAGCCGGAGCAGAGGGATCGGCGGGCAACTCCAGCGATTCCAGCGACGCATTGAAATAAGTGGCGGTGCTGCCTGCTGCTTTATGCAGGGAAACGGCGAGCACGTTGTTGCCACTCACGAGGGACGAGGACGGCACCAGCAGCTGGCCGGAGGGCAGGGGCGAGGCAATGATGGAAGAGGCGGCGGTGCTGTGATCCACCAAACCGGCGGGCATGTTGGGGCGCAGGATTTCGGTGCCGTTCAGATAAAACACCGCGCCGTCGGCGAGGGTGTGATTCAGGCGCACCGTAGTGCGCGAAGGGTCACCCGGAAAGCTGAAGGACTTGCGCAGATAGCTGACGGGGGCCGTGGGCGAGAGGGGCGTCACCGCCGCCAGCCCATATTCGCTGGAAAGATAGGACCCCACCGACTGGAAGTCCGCTTCACTGAGCCCGTCCTTGTAGATCAGCAGTTCGGCAATGTCGCCGTTGAAGCCCCCGGTGGGACTGGTGCTGTGGCGTCCAATGTTGATAGGGTCGGGGGTGAGGGCTCCTCCGGTGTCGGCCTCGGTGGCCTGCATCACCCCATTCACCCACATTTCAAAACGGTTCAGGGTGCGGTTGCGGCGGATCGCGACCATGTGCCAGGCCGTGGTGGAGATGGCGGTGGTGGAAATCGGCCCCCCCAGGCCGCTGCCGTCGGTATAGCGTTTTTGCAGGGCGTAGAATTCGCTGCTGAAAGTCAGGGAGGCCAGCGGATTTCCCGCAGCGCTGCGGTCAAAAATGTAGGCGCCGCCAGGCTGCGCCCCATTGGCTTTGAGCACAATATAATAGACCCAGCCGCCAGTGGCGGCGATGCCGGGGGAAAGGGTGGTGCGCGATTCATCATTCCCATCAAAACGCACCGCCGGCTTGCCGTTGGGGGTGGAGCTGGCGCGGTAGGTCGGCGTGGTGGTGCCCGCAGCTCCATTTTGGGAAGCTCCGTCGCTGGTTGCGGTGTCCGTCCAGGTCGTAACGGTCGCGCCATTGGCCAGGCCGGTGAGAGCCCCGGCGCGGTAGCGGCCCACCAGATTGGTGGTCACCGTCAGGGTGGTGGTGGCCGGAGCGGTGCCCAGCGCCGCGTTGCCGGATGTCCAGGAGGTATCCACAAACGCGGGATCCTTCCAGTCGGCTGGCGGGGCCGCATCAGCATCGCGGTATTTCCACGAGTCGCCCATGATGATGTGATTGCGCGTCACCGGTCCAGTTGAGGGGAAATTCTGCTCGCCCGGGGTGCCGCCCAGCCGGGAGCTCGCCACCCACGCCGCCGCCCCATCGGTGGCCTTGGTTTCGTCCCGCCGTGTCAGGGTGGCCCCACTGCCATCCGCACCCACCGCCCAGTCGCCTCCATCGTCGTAGATCAACTCATCCATGATCCGCCCGTTCAAATTCCGGATGCGGAGGGTTTCGCCACTGTTATTGAGCGTGCCCGAGAAGGGTCCGATCGACCCGGGGACCAGCGCCGGATTTGCCGCGATCAGGAGATACCCGTTTCCGGGGACGAAGGAACCCGTCCCAGTGGTGGGAAAGGTGTAATCAATCCCCCCGGTAATGGTCCACCCGGCGGTATTCACATCCACGCCGTTGAGGTTGCGCAGTTCGATCCATTCGGACTGGCCGGCCGCAGGATGATACTGCACTTCGTTGAAGACCACGGTGGAATCCAAAGCGCTGGCAGAGCCGGCACCGAGGATTCCCAGGAGAAGGAGGGGGAGGACGAATCGCATGGGGGATTTCCAGTAAGGCCTAAAACCAGGGCAAAATGCAAGAATTGAATCAGCCTCCTCCGAAAATCTCCCTTTCCACCAAAACCGGCTCCCCCTCCCACGGGCCGCCCATTGGAGCCCTTTGGTTGACGGACCCGCTTCCGGCAGGCGTATTGAGGGCATGATCCGATCCCTCTTTTTCTCCGCTGCCGTCCTCCTGACCGCCGCCCCGGCCGAGGAGGCGCCGGCCCCGGTGGATGCCTTTGTCTCCGGCACCCGGCAGCTTACTTTTTCGGGCAAACGCGCCGGGGAAGGCTACTTCAGCGCCGATGGGAAGCGCCTGATCTTCCAGAGCGAGCGGGAGCCGGGGAATCCCTTTTATCAAATCTACCTCCTCGATTTTGAAACCGGCGATACCCGCCGCTTGTCCAATGGCACCGGCAAGACCACCTGTGCCTGGCTGCACCCCGACGGGCAGCGGTTTCTGTATGCCTCCACCCACGAGGATGCCGCTTCGCCGGACCTGCAGGCCGCCGAATTGAAGGACCGCGCCGAAGGCAAACAGAAACGTTATTCCTGGGATTACGATGAATATTATGATCTGCACGCCCAGCAGCTGGACGGCACCGGCGCGGTGAACCTGACAAAAACCCGGGGCTACGACGCCGAGGGCAGTTACAGCCCGGATGGCCAATGGATTGCCTTTGCTTCCAACCGGCACGCCTACACCGGACCGCTGCCGCAGGCACAGCAGGAGAAGTTCGACCGTCAGAAATCCTGGGCGATGGAGATCTATCTGATGCGGGCTGACGGCTCGGAGGTGAAACGCCTGACGGATGTGCCGGGTTACGATGGCGGCCCCTTCTTCAGTCCGGATGGAAAGAAAATCTGCTGGCGGCGCTTCACCGAGGACGAAAGCCAGGCGGAAGTCTGGACCATGAATGTGGATGGCTCGGACCCACGCCAGATCACCAAACTGGGTGCCATGTCCTGGGCACCGTATTTCCACCCGTCCGGCGAATATCTGATCTTCACCACCAACAAACACGGGTTCGATAACTTTGAGCTGTATCTGGCCGCGGCTTCCGGTCAGGGCGAACCCGTGCGGGTGACCTCGACCCCGGGCTTTGATGGCCTGCCGGTCTTCTCGCCGGATGGGCAAAAGCTGTCGTGGACCAGCAACCGCACCGGCGACAAGGCCTCGCAGATTTTCATCGCGGGTTGGGATCACACCGCCGCCCGGAAGGCCCTCGGCCTGACCGATGCGGCAGCGGGGACTGCCGCCGCCGCTCCCGCCGTGCCGGAAGTGCAGGCCGCCGACCTCGCGCCCGAAATCCGCGCCGAAGATTTGAAAAAGCACATCTATTACCTCGCTTCAGACACCCTCCAAGGCCGCCTCACCGGCACCGCCGGCGAACAACTGGCGACCGATTATGCTGCCCGCCTCTTCAAGGAATTCGGCCTGCTCCCCGCCGGGGACGGCGATACCTTTTTCCACGGCTTCGATTTCACCGCCGGGGTCGCCCTGGGGCAGGGGAATGCCCTCACCGTTTCCGGGGTGGACGGCTGGACGGAGCCCAAAGTGGAAAAGGATTGGACGCCCCTGACCTTTTCCTCCACGGGCACGATTGCCCCGGCTCCGGTGGTTTTTGCCGGTTACGGCATGGAGGTTCCCGAAGGCATGGACGCCAATGGCCAGCGCACCGAGGCTTATTCCTCCTACTTCCATCTCGATGTGAAGGACAAGTGGGTGATGCTCTTCCGTTATCTGCCGGAAGGGATCAGTCAGGAGGAGCGGGTTCGTTTCGGCCGTTTTGCCAGCCTGCGCTTCAAGGCCCTGACCGCCCGGCAGAAAGGCGCCAAAGGCATCATCGTGGTCAGCGGTCCCTCGTCCAAGGTGGTACAGCAGCTGGTGCCGCTGAGTTTCGATGCCAGCATGGCCGGCAGTGGTCTCGGGGCCATTTCCCTCACTGATGCCGCCGCCGCCACCCTGCTCCGCACCGCCGGAAAAGACCTCGCCGCCCTCCAGACTGAATTGGATAGCGGAAAACAGGTCCAGGGGTTCGACCTGCCCGGCGTGGCCCTCGGCACCGTGCTGGACATCAACCAGGAAAAACGCCGCGGGCGGAATGTGCTGGCGCGCCTCACCACGGAAAACCTCAATCCCCATGCCCCCGCCCTCGTCATCGGTGCCCACATCGACCACCTCGGCACCGGAGCCGGGTCCACTTCCCGCGAGACCAATGCCAGCCCCGGCGACATCCATCATGGGGCGGATGACAATGCCTCCGGCGTGGCCGGGGTGCTGGAGATCGCGCAGTGGATGGCCAGCGAACAAAAGGCCGGCCGCCTCAAGCTGGAGCGCGAGGTGATCTTTGCCGGCTGGTCCGGCGAGGAAATCGGCCTGCTGGGCGCCAATGCCTGGTGCCGCGATCTGGCCAAGTCCATCTTCAAGGACGAGAACGCCAAGCTGAATCTGATCCTCGGGGCGAATCTCAACATGGATATGATCGGCCGGCTCCAGAAAAACCTGATCCTCCAGGGGCTGGGCTCCAGCGATTGGTGGGCCGGCGAAATCGAACGCCGCAATGCCGTCACCGGCTTGTCCCTCCAGACCCAGCAGGATTGTTATCTGCCGACCGATGCCTCGGTGTTCTACTTGCGCGGGATTCCGATCCTGAATGCCTTCACCGGCCAGCATGAGGACTATCACAAGCCGGGCGACACGGCCGACAAGATCAACTATCCCGGCACCGAACAGGTCACGCGCTTCATGGGGCTGGTCGCCCGCAGTCTCGCCACCGGGACGGAAGTGCCGGTTTACAAGGAACAGAAGCGTCCTGACGAAGGCAGCCGCGGCGGGATGCGTGTCTACCTCGGCACGGTGCCGGATTATTCCCAGGACGGCATCGAGGGCGTCAAACTCAGCGGCGTCAGTGCCATCGGCCCGGCCGCCAAAGCTGGCCTGCTGGCCGGGGACGTTATCGTGAAACTGGCCGGCAAGGAGATCAAAAACATCTACGATTACACCTTCGTGATGGGAGTGCTGAAGATCGGTCTGGAAACCGAAATCGAAGTCCAGCGGACCGGGAAACGCGCCGTGCTGAAGATCACTCCCGGCAGCCGGGATTGAGCGGGTTTCCGCGGGAAACCGGCTGGCAGGCCGCATTTTTACAAAGGCTTAACAAAAAGGACGCCCGGAAGACATCAGGACTTCACAATCGGGTGCCATGGTGTCAACATGCGGAAGAGTTCTTTCGACCGCCTCCGGATCATCAACCCACCCAACCACAAAACCATGAAATCAATCCTCATCACCCTCGCCCTCGCCGCCAGCGCGGCCCTCCTCCACGCCCAGCCCGAAGGCGGCGCTCCTCCCCGTCCTGACGGTCCTCCTCCCGGCGCTCCTGGTGGACCCGGCGGCCCCGGCGGTCCTGACGGCATGCGCCGCCCCGTCCCGCCTCTCCTCGCCGCGCTGGATACCGACAAGGATGGCGAAATCTCCTCCAAGGAGATCGACAACGCCGTGACGGCCTTGAAGACTCTCGACAAGGACGGCGACGGCAAGATCAGCAAGGAAGAACTGCGTCCCCCCATGCCTCCCCGCCGTGAAGGCGAAGGCCAGCCCCGCGGTCCCCGCCCCGAAGGTGGTGGTCAGGGCGGCCCCCAGGGCGGTGGCCCCCGTCCTCCCCGTGGCCCCGGTGGTCCTCCTCCCTCTGACCGCTAAACGATAGGGAACTCCGGCTCCCACCCCCTCAGAGCGCGTCCAGTCCGCTGGACGCGCTTTTCTGTGTCCTGACGTTCTGACTAAAATCCCCGCGAAGTGGATGGGCTCCTGCCGGGTGGCAGCGTATCGATTCCAAAGACCACGGAAAACCACCAGCCCATCCCCGGCATTTCCCCCCTCGATCCTCCGCCCAGCGCCCCCGCTCTTCCGGGCTCCCCCTGCCAGTCCCGTTTTTTAATGGTGACCACTCCTGACGAATCACCAATCCTGACCTTCAGAGCCCGTTTAAATTCCCTGAATTTCTTGCAAATCCTGTTGGGACTGGATATGGTCGGTATGTTCAGCCATATCCATTGAGGACCAAGCTTTTACAAACCACCAGCCCCCCAAATATGCCGTATCTTGAAATGGATATCCCACCAGATCTGGTGGGATAATAGACTGTTCGGTGAAGAAAATGATCACTCAAGACCAACTCGATTCGATGATCGCCAATCTCAAGGCGGGGGAACCATTTCTATTCGAGTCGGAGCGTGATCAGCCACTCTCAGACGACCGCATACGGGAGATCGAGCAAGAGAAGCAGATTAAGTTGCCGGATTCGTATCGCCACCATTTGATGACTGAAGGCGCAGGAGATTTCGGCTACGGGATGGTCTATTCGCCAGACCCGAACAGCGGCTGGAGCCTTTGGAAAGAGTATGATTTCATGGACGTCATGAAGAGTCAGATTCTACCGATTGCAGACAACGGATGCGGGGACTACTACTGTTTTCCAATTGCTGAAGGTGGCGTATGTCATGATCAGGTCGTGTGGGCAGATCATGAACAAGATTACCAGATCACCGAGTCCGATTACTCCGATTTTAGGAGTTTCGTCGCCTCTGTATGTCTCAACCCCGCATGAATACAGACCCAACACCGAACAAGCCGGTCGTGGCAACGGCGGACAACGTCTCTAGTTCGCTTCGCTCTGGACGCCTCACTTCCGCCGTGCCACACCTCTAACGTTGGGGCAATCCGAACCATGCGTCACCTAGTCGCCAGCTTTGTGCTTCTCTTGTTGGGTGTGCATTCCCTTCACGCTGGCGATGCCCGTGAACAGACTGCGCGGCTCGGCGTGATGACTTGGTATCATCCTCTACTGGAGCCTGGCGTTGCGGACATCACTTTGCTTTGTTCGGTCGTTCAGATCACCGAAGAACGAAGGTATGAGAGCCCCTATTGGAACGTCCGTTTGCGCATTGATGAGCGCATCCGTGTTGCGGACCGTTTCATCAAGCGACTTCAGGATGTTCGATTTATAGAGTCAGGCGATTTCAGGAAACGGGCTGTAGGTGACAGGTTGATTCTGTTTGCCGGACTTGGCGAGCCATACGAGGGCGATGATTTTCTGCTACCTTGCTGGAGTGGCACGACGTCCGACTTGGGTATCGTCCTACACCCCCAAGATCATGATGACCGCGCGGCCAACGAGCGACTACTGATCAGCCTTCGAGAGCAGGCCCGCAACTCCAAGGAGACCGCTGACAGCCTGGAGGCATTTGCCGCGTTCTGCCCTAGCGGTGTGGCTCACTATCTCATCATGCGGCTCCGAATGCAGGAGCTTCAAGCTGAGAAGGCAGCCAAACCGCCAAAGACCAAACCATGAACCATCGTAACAACAGCACTAACAAAACTAAAGCAGGCAACGGCTCGAATGGCATCTGTCGTGTCAGCGACGCCTCCCGCTCGCCGTCGCCTGATCCGAAACGTCTCTGCCAATAATGAAGCACCCCTACGTAGTATTGGAACGGCATCCGCAGTGGGATGTCCTCAAGAACGCGTTGGAGGATCTGGGTGCCAATCAGGATCTCGCGATTACGACTGCCGATAGTTGCGTCATTGGCTACCTGCTGTCAAAGATTGTGACTGATACGCTGGTTGTTGTTGATTGGGCAACATACGAGTCGGCAGAAACATTTTATGACTTGGTCCTGCCGCAATGTGGCTCCCCATCGTGGCACGGGCGGAATTTGGATGCCCTCAACGATGCTTGGGTCACAGGTGACATCGACAGCGGTGGTCCGCCCTTTTCCTTCTGTTTCCTCAATGGCCGCCAAACACCCGCTGATCTAACGGCGTTTCGGGATGCCGTCGAAGAGATTGCCAGAGATTCGGTTAATCAGAACGGTGGGCAGATTCACATCATGCAGCACAAGCCGCTCAAGGCGACGACGATAAGTCCTGCTGTTGAATCGGAGCCCACCCCGCCGCCGCCCCACCTTTCACGATGACGCCGCCTGATGCGTAGCGGTGGACCCGGCGCGGGCGCCCATTGACATCTGTGCGTCATCACCGAAACCCCGCCGCCAAGGTCCGCTAGACAACGCGCCGCACAGCATGCATGAATAGGTCAACCATGAACCAACCAGTCCCCGTCGCCGTTCGGCATGCGCGTCACTCTGAGGGGCCCGGTGCGGGAATTCCGCACGCCGGGATCTGCGAGGGGGACGCCGGGCAACCGGCGTTCCTACCTTGATCGGCATGAGCGAGAAGCAAACGAACCCTATGAAAACCTCAAGTCTTTTGGCAAAAGTGGGAATGATTTTGTTCATTCTGGGACTGCTTTCTGTTCTCGGTGTTCGGTTCGGTATGGACTATCTCATTGGCCCAGAAGATGTCGCATCTGAGGAGGCTATCAGGGCTGCAATTGATCGCTGGATGCATATTGCGTTCGCAGGCACATGCGTTCTATTAGTGGGTTTGATTACATGGATCGTATTTGGCATCATTGCGTGGCGCTCAAAACGCGAGTCTGGAAGGATTCAAGAAGCTATCGAGAGATGAATTCGGGCTTCCCTCCCGCCGCCGCCTCACTTTTCACGATGACGCTGCCTGATGCGCAGCGGTGGACCCGGCGCTAGCGTCCCATTGGGATCCGTGCGTTTCTCCCCCGCCCCAAACCCCAATCCAGAAGAACCGTTCTGCCAAAACCTATGACAACCATGATACCCCGCCTGCTGCTGATATTGGGAGGGTTGCTCTGCGCCCATGATGCCGGGGCTCAGGCTCCGATCGGGATTGGGAGCCGCAAGCAACTGTTCATCGATAAGCGGTTCATCGCGGCAGCCGAAGGGATCGACCTGCAGATGAATCCGGCCCAGAAGCTGGGGCTTATCCTCGATGGGAACGGGCAGCCCTCTGCGGAATCGGGGCACACCAGCCGGGTGATCGAGGACAATGGCCGGATTCGGCTGTATGTGGGGGCGGGGGATTTGTTCATCCTTGAAAGCGAGGATGGCCTGAGGTTCAAACGGGTGGACGTCAGGATCGGGCGCGGTGAGCTGCCGACCATCTTTCTGGACCCGCATGATCCTGATCCCGCGCGGCGCTACAAGCTGTTCTGGCTGCAAACGCAGATGCCCTTCAATCCCGCGACGGACGGGATTTTTGCCGCCCATTCCGCCGATGGATTGCAGTTCACCACGGTGGGTCGCGTGCTGCCCTTCCTGATCGACAATCCGACCGTGGTGGATTGGGACGCGCGGATCGGCAAGTATGTTATTTTCACGCGCACCTTTTCCTACGACTCGGAAAATCAGCGCCGCATCACCCGTCTCGAAACCGACGATCCGTTGAAACCGTGGCCTTACCTGCCGGGGAATCCCAAGCAGGAGCGATTGACCGTCACCAATGCGCCGGTGGTCCTGGAGGCGGATCAGGAGGATGATCCGCACTCCGACATCTATTATAACTCAGCCACGATTTATCCGTGGGCCCAGGACGCCTACCTGATGTTCACCGCGCAGTTCCGCCATCTTTCCCCCCAACGGAATCCCTCGCTCCGTCCGCCGAATGGGCATTGGGAGGACTTCGGCCTGCTGGAGATTCAACTGGCATCGAGCCGCGATGGCATTCAATGGCAGCGCCTCAGCCGGGAGCCTTATTTTCCCACGGGCTTGGCTGACGAATGGGACCGCTGGTATGCCGTGATGGCCCCGGGCATGGTGCGCCGCGGGAACTATCTCTATCAGTATTACTGCTCCACGGGCCGCACCCACGACTCGGCGATCCTGCGTCCGGAGTATGAAAAGACCGCCCCGCGGCTGGGCGGGATCGGTGTGGTGCGCCAGCGCCTCGACGGTTTCATCTCCGCGGATGCCGATCACCGGGGCGGATGGCTGGAGACGCCTCCGTTGACCTTCACGGGCCGTGAGCTGCGGCTGAATATCGATACCGGTGCCATGGGCACGGCGTTCGTGGAATTGCGGGAC
Source organism: uncultured Verrucomicrobiota bacterium (assembly GCA_942492905.1). Classification (GTDB taxonomy): domain Bacteria; phylum Verrucomicrobiota; class Verrucomicrobiia; order Verrucomicrobiales; family V1-33; genus CAIZWU01. The sequence continues at coordinate 3,943,637 of OW818657.1, read as the reverse complement.
GCCGACAGCAAACCCATCCCGGGCTTCACCCACGCCGATTGTGAGGAGATCGGGGGCAACTTTATCGACCAGCGGGTCTATTGGAAGGGCGGGACGGATGTCTCGTCACTCGCCGGCCGTCCCATCCGCCTTCATTTCAAGCTCAAGCGGGCGAAGTTTTATGGATTCCAGTTCCTCGGGGAATGATCGCGGAGACCTCGATCCGGCGTGCTCCTGGCGTTCGTGGCCAGGTAATCCGTCGGGCACCCCGCTCAAGCAATGACTTTAACCCCATCCGGGCAAACGCCTGATGGTCAGGGGTGGCCTCGCGCGGCATAATCCTAAAATCGAAGTGGGGAACCACAGATTTCTCAGAGAGCACAGATGATCAGTTCTTTATGTCAATGGGTCTCTTCACCCTGCGGGTGAGGTGATCCGAAGATCCAACACGTTCATTATCTGTGCCCTCTGAGAAATCTGTGGTTCCTGTTTTCCTGTTTTGAATAATCAGTCAAAACTTCCGTGAAGTTCAGTGGAAAGCCCATTCAGGGACTGACTCATTAACGCAGCAACCAGAGCCCCCTATGATGAACCCTGCAGAAGTCAAAAGTTTCGGCACCCCGGACGAGGTTCGTGAATTTCCGAAGGGACGGCTCGAACTCATCACCATTGGCGGAGCAACCGTTGGCCGCGCCACCTTTGAGCCGGGTTGGCGGTGGGCCGACTCGATACAGCCGATCGCTAAAACCAAGAGTTGTCAGGCCCCGCACTTCCAGTATCACGTCTCCGGGGTCCTCCATATCCTGATGGATGATGGCACCGAGTTCGATTGCCGGCCCGGCGACGCTTCCTTGCTGCCGTCAGGGCATGATGCCTGGGTCGTCGGGGATGAACCCGCGGTGGTGGTCGATTTCCAAGGCATGATCGACTACGCCAAAGCCAAGTGAACCGGCCCTTCCGGGTTTGGCGCGATGCCGCAGGCATTTTGGAGTGCGTGTGGCTTGCCACCGCTTTCAGCAGCGGGCTTGCCCGCGTCGATTTCAGTTAAGCTCTACCAGGCCGCCAGCCCCCCCCCAGAAAACGGCAGCAAGCAGCCTTCGGGAAAGCCGTGGCAAGCCACACGCACTCCAAATCCCCCTATGTCACGATTTGCGAAGATACCGCATAGTCGTTTTCCGGGATGGGATCCCGCAGGCACGACCGGGCCCGGGAACGTGGGAGAACCCCGGGGTGCCCGGCTTCATGATTGGGGATGGCGCCATCTCCCCGGGAAACCCCTTGCCGCTTTCCCGCTTCCACGGCACGCTCACTCACCTGACAGAAATCCCTCTGCCTCTACCTCAGCAAACCCGAAACATGGCCACCCCGAAAATCGCCCAAACCTCCCCCATTCCCGTCACCGTCGAAGCTGGCCGGACCTACTATTGGTGCTCCTGCGGCGAGAGCAAAGCCCAGCCCTTCTGCGATGGGTCCCACAAAGGCACCAGCTTCACCCCTGTCGCCTACACCGCCCAGAAAGACGGCCCGGTCTATTTTTGCGCCTGCAAGCACAGTGGCAACGGCGTGCTTTGTGACGGTTCCCACAAGTCGCTCCCCGCCTGATCCTCGCCCGTCAGGCATGGGTTCACCACCTGTTATGAAATTTTTCACTTCCCTCATGCTGGCGGTGCTGCTGTTGCCGCTGCATTCCCTCCCCGCGGCCGAACCCGAGGCCCCACCCGTGAAGGAACTGCCACTGCCCGGCAAGGTGTTTGCGGTGGCCGGGCGCACCGCGTTTGTCATTGAATCGAAGGCCGCGCCTGAACCGGGGACCAAGGCCTGGGTCTGGTATGCCCCCACCCTGCCACGACTGCCGGGAGAGGAGGAGAAGTGGCTGTTTGAGCAGTTCCTCGCGGCGGGGATCGCCATTGCCGGGATCGATGCCGGTGAATGTTATGGCAGCCCGGACGGGCGGAAGATCTATACGGCGCTCTACGAGGAAATGACCGCCCGGCGCGGGTTTTCCAAAAAGCCCGTCCTGCTGGGCCGGAGCCGCGGCGGCCTGATGACCCTGAGCTGGGCCGCCGATCATCCTGACCAGGTGGGTGGCTTTGTGGGGATTTATCCGGTCTGCGATCTGCGGAGCTATCCCGGCATCGGGAAAGCGTGCGGCGCCTACCGCATGAGTGAGGCGGAGCTTGAGGCCAACCTCGCCAACCACAATCCAGTGGACCGGCTGGCCCCGCTGGCCCGGGCCGGGGTCCCGTTTTTCGCGATTCATGGGGATTCCGATGCCGTGGTCCCGCTGGAGACGAATTCCGGCGCCGTGCAGCGCCGCTATGCCGCCCTCGGCGGAAAAATGGAACTCGTGGTCCCGCAAGGGCAGGGGCACAACATGTGGGAGGGGTTCTTCCGCAGCCCGGAATTGGTGGCGTTCGTGAAAACCCACGCCAAGCCGTGAGGTCCTGGCCGTTTCCAGCGGGGCACATCCGTGCACGCTGGACAAGCCTTTCCCTTGGCTGCATCATCCGTCATTCATCATGAACCGTCCAACCTGGATCGAAGCTCTGCGGCCGCGTTTCCTTGACGGGACTGATGAGGCAGCTCTTCCTGTCGGGATCCGCGGCGGGACATGGGCATCCAGATCTCAATCATAAAACTAAATGGCCTTCATCCTGGATGCACAACGTCACGTGGACTGCCGGCTGGCATACCTGCTCTATCGCAAGTATCTTGAAGACAATAAGTGGAGGTTCCCTGCGTCTGCCTTCGCCCTCGCGGCGAGTGATTGGTGGTATGATTTCAACGACAAGCGATGTCCTCATGACGGCAGAATCATCTCTGTAGAGATCGCCGAAAACGAAGCCCCGGATGGTTCAACTGACTGTTCGATCAAGGTGCTTTTGGCAGGCGCGTGGGGCCGTGAACGCCACGAGATCATTTACAGCGGTATCCGGGAATACGATCTTGCGGCGGAATCCCCTCAGTTGAACAGAGGACATGGAGACTGGCGTTACGACGAGTTCCGTGTGGACGGGAACAAGAACGTCATCCACGAAATCGAGTGGGCCGATGGCGCACGCTGGGTGATTGTCTGTCGCGATATTGGACACACCTGCCTGATGGACAGCAGCGAAGAGGATGATTCCGAATCCACCGTTAGCGGGTGAGGCGGGAGGTTTATTAAAGGGAAGTTTGTTGAGGATTTGGCAGAGACTTCTTCACCAAGGCGGTGCCGGTGGCCGGGACGTGGGACCGGTGACTGCCCGGTGAGGGGTGAATTGAGTGATGATTCAGACTCCCCCGCAGGCCCCAAGCGATCCTTCCAGCTCCCGTGGCCGGACGCATGGGGCAGGGTTTCTGACCTCATCTACGGCCGGTCCTGACCAATTTTCCGGCAGAATGCGACCGGTTTTCGTGGAAAAACCGACCGTTTTTTTGGAAAATACGGTCGCATTTTTCGAAAAAAGCGACCGGTCGGGGTAGGAAAAGCTACCAAGTGACCTGGTTTTACGACCAGAAAACACCACTACTACGACCAGAAAACCCAGGGACTACGACCAGAAAACAGAGGGACTACTACCAGAAAATTGGAAAAATACGACCAGAGTAGGTGGCTACTACGACCAGAAAACAGTTGAACAACGACCAGAAAACAGGTGCACTACGACCGCATTTTTCAAATTTTCTGGTCACAGTCGATAGGTTTTCTGGTCGCATTTTGGGTCCACTACGGTCACATTTTTCGAAAAAACCGACCGTATTTTCTGAAAAAGCTGACCGTATTTTTCAAATTTTCTGACCGTATTTTTCGAAAAAGCTGACCGGTTTTTTGAATTTATTAACCGCTTTCCAGAAAATCGGCATCTTTTCCGCCACATTTTTTACCCGCCGTGGACCTTGGATAGTCTGTTCAGGATCAGCGCTTTATGGCGCTTCATGACAGGGGGTTGGTAGCGTTGATCGGTGTGGTAATTATAAAAAACATGGAAAATAAGTTGTGCTTCCGGGCTTGGCCGTTAGTTTTCCAGTGGCCATCGGGGTTATCCCGGCAGGCCATACCAACCAAACTGACCAAAATGAGCACAAAATCCAAAAAAACCAAACCAGCCGCCGCTACCGCCCCGGCTTCTCCTCCTGCCAGCCGGTCCCGGCGCCGCACCGCCCCTGTCGTCGTCCCTGCCAAGGAAGGCCGTCCGCATTCCGGCCCTACTCCCGCCCAGCGCCGCAAGGCCTTGGCCGTCGCCGGCAGCCCCGTCCTCGGCGCCCTGCCTCCCGTCACTCCCGTCCAGGGCGCAGTGCGTCTGGAGCTGACAGGCCTCAACGCCGTGGGCCTCCTTGCCTACGTGCATACCCTCATCGATGGCCTGACCGATAACTCCTACTACACCGGCATGGGGCTCTCCATCGAGGCCCTCCTCGCCAAGGAGAGGGAACTGATCAGCCTGATTGATAGCCGGAATCTGCTCGACCAGCAGTCCCGCTCCCTCACCGCCGTCCTCGAAGCCGAACTCATCGCCACCAGCGACCTGATCCGCAACACCGCCCGCACCTGTGAGAGTGCCGACTCCAGCGACGAGGCCCTGCTCAGCGCCGGCTGGGGCCTGCGCCGCGCCCCCACCCCTCCCCAGGTGCTGCCCGCCCCGATCCAGCTCCGGGTGGAGAAGACGCCCTTCTCCGGCGAAGTCCGCGCCCGCTGGCGGGTCGTCACCAACAGCCGTTGTTATGAAGTGCAGTCCCTCCCGGTGACCGATGCCAGCCGTCCCGCCCTCTGGGAAGAGAGCACCAACGGAGTCAGCCCCCGTGCCAACCACACCTTCAAGGACCTCCCCTCCGGCAGCTTCGTCAGCATCCGCATCCGCGCCGTGGGAGCCAAAGGAGCCGGACCCTGGTGCGACCCCATCGTCGCCCGCGTCCCCTGATCCTGACCTCCGGCCCGGAATCCCGTCCCCTGACCAAACCCCACCCGCATACCCCGCCGTCCGGTTCACCCCGGGCGGCGGGGTATTTCATGTCTGGCCCTTCGACAAGGGTCTTATAGAAACACTATCATAAATGAGATTGTTCTTCTCGTCATCTTCTGCGAATTCCCGCTGCCCCGGATGCTTCCAGATTCGTTCCTCCCTTCGTTGGTTTCCATCCATTGTTTGGTTTCCGGATCGCTCCAAAACTCACTTCTGGCACCTTCCACGCGGATGCGCACCTGCCAGGTTTCCCCTTCCTATCCACCGCTGCCCCGGGCCCTTCAAAATTCCTTGAGACGGCGTTTATTCATTTCCCAACCCTGGTCACGATTTCCGAAAATAAATCACCCCGCGCATTTCCTTTGACGCATCTGTAAAAGCCACATCTCCCCGTTGTAGCGGTATGTCTGTCAGCTGACCAATATGCTCAACGTAACCCGAAGTTATCTAATTTTGACATGGACAATTAAGTCAAGCTCCAGTAGAGCTGGACTGGATTCAATTCCGTCAAGAGTCGGTTGTCAGAATTGAATTGAAAATAACAAACCCACAAGGCATTTGTCTATTCAATTTGTAGAGTCACCTGCCGCCGGACTCGCAGAGCGGCCTCGCGGTAATTCATTCGATCAGCCATGAACGCTCAGATTTTCCCCGGGGTCAGGTATTTGTGTATCATCACTTCTGTTTTAAGTGTAATGTTGCACTCCCTTTTTGCAGCTCCGCCGACTGCTACCGGACAGAGAGTGGCAACAAACGCGACTGTGAATGTGCGGTCCACTGCCGCAGGAACCAATTTGGGAACACAAACAAGCGGTAGCCAAGGTCTTGTCACCAACGGACCCACCACCGCCTCCTTAGCAGGAACCAGTTACACATGGTGGCTGATAAATTTTGATTCCGGGGTTGATGGATGGGTGGCAAGCATCGGGATCGATACCCTTGTTGGCCCTCCCTCCGCTCCAAGTTCACTGGAAGCGCAAGCATTTTCAAACCGTGTTTTGCTGGGGTGGTCGGATAATTCGTCAAACGAGACCGGATTCAAGATCGAGCGGCGCACCGGAAGCGGAAGCTATTCCCAAATTGCGACAACGGGTGCCAACTCCGGAAACGATGCCTTCTACACGGACAATACCACGGCTCCTCGAACAACCTACAGCTACCGTGTGCGGTCCTACAATGCCAATGGCGATTCCGCCTACACCGGCGTGGTAACGTTGACAACTCCTGGTGGTCCTCCTGGTTCGTTCACTCTCTCCAATGGAACGCCCGTTTGGGATGCTGCCATCCCCGGTCCCAAAATCCAACTGAATTGGACGGCATCCAGCGATGTGGGGGGCTATACAGTTTATCGGAACAACTCCCTTTATGCAGCAGTTACAGGGAACAGCTATGTGAATAGTGCAAATCTGAGCGCCGGCAGCACCTACACCTACTTCATCCGGGCGTCCAATGCCGATGGAATTACTGATTCAAACACCATCAGCGTGACCATGCCTCAAGCTCCGCTCACGATTCCGGCGGCTCCGGGCGTTTTGGAGGCACAGGCTTTCTCTAATCGTGTGGAGCTGGGCTGGGAGGACAATTCGACCAATGAGACTGGTTTCAAAATCGAGAGACGAATCGGAAACGGGAGCTATTCCCAGACTGCGACCATTGGTTCCAATTCCGATAATAATGCTTTTTACACCGATATTACCACCTCCCCCAAAACCTCCTACACCTACCGGGTCCGAGCCTACAACGGGGCGGGCGATTCCAGTTATAGCAGCTCAGTCACTTTGACAACTCCTGGAGGTTCCCCTGGTTCGTTCACCCTCTCGAATGGAACACCCGTTTGGGATGCCAATATTCCCGGCCCTAAAGTCCAGTTGAATTGGACGGACTCGACCGATGCCGGTGGTTATGCGGTTTATCGCAATGGCACACTCTACAACGCAGCGTTCACAGGAACCAGCTTTCTGAACAATTCAAATCTCACCGGCGGCAACACGTACACATATTTCATCCGGGCTTCAAACGCTGATGGTCAGACAGATTCAAATACCATCAGTGTGACTATGCCTTCAGCGCCAGGGGGGACCGGCCCGACCGTCAACGGGGTAAATCCCAATTCGCTCGTTGGCTCTGCCAGCCCTCAAACGATCACCGTCACGGGAACCAATTTCATTCAAGGCTCCAGAATCCAAGTCGCATACACTTCCAACGGTTATTCCTTCGTGGACACGAACACCGCGGCCACTTTTGTAAATTCCACCACCTTGACCGTGCCGATCATCACCACCACGGCCGTTGATACTTGGAGGGTGCGCGTGTGGAACCCCGGAGGACAAACCAGTAATTTTGTCAATCTTACCATAACATCGCAAGGTGGGGGCGGCTCCATTCCAACAATTCTCTCTCCCGGAACACCGTCCGACAGCGGATCTGCCGTGCCAAATCTCACCCCGGCTTTCACTTGGACGCAAGTAAGCGGAGCGGCCCGCTACGCCATCGCCATATCCAAACAGCCCTACGGGCCAAGCAATGTGGTGTATTCCAACAATTACCTGACCGGCCAGTCGTTCCAAATTCCTTCAGGATCTTTGCTTCCCGGGACCAAATATCGGTGGCAACTCGCCGCTGTAAACTCATCCGGTGTCGAAGGAACCTCCTCAGGTCTTCTTTATTTCCAGACCCCTGCCACTTCGCAGGTCCCGGCTGCACCGACCACTTTAGTGGTCCTGCTGGCACCGTCAGGTTTTGCCTCAATGGCCTGGAACGACAATTCCTCCAACGAAACGAATTTCCGGATCGAACGTAAAACTGGCAACGGAAACTGGGCGCAGATCGCCACCACCGGCGCGAACATTGCCGCATACCAAGACCACGCCATCACCGCAGGAAACTTCTACACCTACCGCGTCCTTGCCTACAATTCCTTCGGGTCTTCAGGTTCTACCCAGGAAGTGGCAGTGAACTACCCTGCAAGCGGCCCCCTAACCGTTCTGGTCACGAATCCAACCAGTTCATCCTCATGGTCGTCCGGGAGTTCCCAATCGATTTCCTGGCTGACGACCGGTCTTGTCCAGCAGATCGGTTATTTCACCGTATCATATTCTCTCAACGGTGGCTCGACGTTCACCCGGATTATTCCAAACCCTTCCGCCTCGGCAAATACCCTCAATTGGCTGATCCCTTCAAACCTTTCCTCGGTCCAAGCCAAAATCAAAGTCTCCGCATTCAACAGCGCTGGAGTCGAACTCACCAATGGAACAACACCCGCGTTTTCAATCCTGACGCCAGTAATGAAACCGGTGGCGGTGCCCGATGTAAACAACTCAGGTCCTTTCGCCGGGGCGTTGATCACTTTCAACGGTTCCGCTTCGAGGGCTCCAGCGGGCCGGACTATCACCAGTTATCAATGGAATTTTGGTGATGGTGGCAGTGGAAGCGGTCCCACAATTGCCCACAGCTATTCGCAAGTTGGGTCCTACAGCGCACGCCTTACCGTAACGGACTCCGCTGGCGAGACCGACTCCCGCACCCTCGCCATCCGGGTCAGTGGTAAAAGCCTCGGGGCTGAAGTTCAATCCAGCTTGTTTGCCGATCCCGTGAATCTGGCTACGGGCAATTTCATCCTTTCCGTAGATGATATCGAGTTTCCGGGAATGGGATTCCCGCTAAAATTTTCCCGTTTCTACAACTCCAAGGATGCCACCAACGATGGGCTACCGATAGGGCACCACTGGACTCATTCCTACAATTTGGAAATTATTGAGCCTGTTGGGGGGGCAGTCACCATCCGTTTTGGTGATGGCCGGCAGGAAATCCATTCCCCAGCCGCCGGAGGCGGATACACAGCGGAGCCGGGGGTGCATGACCGCCTTGAGAAGGTTGCACCCGACCAGTTCAACCTGCGCTCCAAGGATCAAATGGTTTACCAATTCTCGTCGGGACGCTTGGAGTCTATCCGCGACCGGAACAACAACACCCAGATTCTGGAATACAACCCTGCCGGCCAACTGGTGAAGGTTACCGATACCTCAGGGCGCTTCCTGGAGTTTTCCTACAATCCCGAAGGGCGTGTTTCCGTGATCACGGATCCATTGTCCCGGACGGTTCAATACGGTTACGGCCCCGCAGGCGACTTGATTACGGTGACGAATCCCCGCAATGGCGTTACCCGCTACACCTACGATGCCCTGCACCAAATCCTGACCGCCACCGACCCGAACAACAACGTCTTCGTGACCAACGAATACGATGAGTCACAGCGCGTCGTTTCCAGCCAGCGGGATGCCTTGGGGAACCGGTCGGCGTTCCTCTACGACTTTCCCTCAGGACTCACCACTGTGACCGATCCTTTTGGCCATGTCACCAAACACCTGCACGATAAAAATCTCCGTCTGATCGCCAAGACCAATGAACTGAATCAGACCGAGTCCTATGAATATGATGACAACAATAACCGGACTGCCGTCATCAGCCGGAACGGACACGCCACCCGCTACAGTTATGATGCTTTGGGGAACGTCACCTCCAAGATCGATCCCTTGGGCAGCCGCACCATCATCGAGTATAATTCCCGCAATGATCCAGTCTTCCGGACGGATGCCATCAGTCATGCCGAGCAAATCGCCTCATCCGCGTCCTCGGCTTACGGCACCGCTTTTGAATATGACGAGCGGGGCAATCTCACCCGCTCCACGGACGCCAAGGGAAGATTCACCATCATGACGTATAACGCGTCAGGGAAAATTTTGACCCTGACCGACCGCCGGAACAACGTGACCAACCATGAATACGACGCCGCAGGCAACCGGGTTAAAAGCACCGATGCCTTGAACGGAGTCGCCAGGGCTACTTTTGATGCGGTGGGGAGGATGCGGACTTCCGTAAATCAAAACCTGCACACCACCCACTTCGACTACGATCCCTCCGATCATGTGCTCACGGTCCGCAATCCCTTGGATCACACCACCACCAACGAGTATGACCCCAATGGGAACCGCACCCTTCTCAGGGATCCCATGAATGGGACCACGCGTTTTGAATACGATGCCAAGGACCGGCTCGTCAAAGTCACCGACGCCATGGGTGGCATCGTCCGTCACGAATACGATGCCTACGACCGCAAAACCAAAACCATCGACGCCCGCGGTTTTTCCACCACCTTCGAATACGATCCTGCCGGGCGTTTGTCGGCCTCCGTGGATGCCACCGGCCTGCGCACTGCCTTCACCTATGATGCCAATGGAAATCGCGTTTCGGTAATTGATCCTCTGGGGAAAATCAGCCGGTCCACCTACGACCCCCTCGACCGCTTGGTGACCTCCACCGATGCCCTGGGGAACACCACCACCTTCGAATACGACAGACTCGGCCAGAAAACGAGCGTGCGCGATGCCCTCGGGAGATTTACCCGCTCAGAGTTCGATCAACTGGGGAAGCTGGTTAAAGTGACGGATGCCGCCGGGGGTATCGTGCGATATACTTACGATGAGGAAGGGAACCGCACCGGGATGAGTAATCCCCGTAGTAAATTCACCATGAGCTTCTACGACAAACTGAACCGGCTCAACCTCCGGGCAGGACCGGCTGGCAACATTGAGCGCTACGCTTATGACGCAGTGGGCAATCTCGTGCAAAGAATCGATGCCAAAAATCAAACCGTCGAATTTGTTTACGATTCCGCAAACCGCCTGACCCGCATCAACTACCCCGCCGGAGCGCCCGTGATCTTCACCTACGATGCCAATGGCAACCGCACCCAGATGCAGGACACCATCGGCACCAGCCAGTATGCCTTCGATGCGCTGAACCGCATGACCTCCTATTCCAGCCCGTTCGCCCATACCGTGGCTTACGAATACGATGCGGCCTCCAACCGAAAGGCCCTGGTCTATCCCGGCAACAAGCGAGTAGAATACACCTACGATAATGCGGGCCGGATGCTCTCCGTCAAAGACTGGGGAAACCGCACCACCGCCTACCAATACGATCCCGCCGGTCGCTTGAGCAGCACGCAAAACCCCAATGGCACCGCCGCCACCCAAACCTACGACGATGCCGGGCGTCTCGCCACTCTGCGCAATACCCGGCCCGGAGGAGCGATCATCTCCCGCTATGCCTACACCATGGATGCCGTCGGGAACTACATCGAGGTGGACCAGGAAGAACCCGTCGAACCCATGCCGAATCTAGGTGCCTTCTCCTACAGCTACGATGACGAAGACCGCATCCAGGAAATGGAGGGCATCCCCCAACGGAACGACGCCAACGGCAACCTCACCGGGAGCGGGCCTGACCTGCAACTGACCTACGATTTCGAAAACCGACTTGTCCGCCAGCAAACCACTGACTCCGACTGGAATTGGCGCTACGATGGCACCGGTAAGCGGTTGGAAAGGAACTGGGCCTCTTCCCCCCAACGCTTCGTGCTGGATGTCAATACGCCGCTAACTCAGGTCATCGGCATTGCCGATGAGGCAGGGGCCATTTTCGAATATTTTGTTTATGGCTTGGGCTTGGTCTCCAAGATCGATCAGGCCGGCAATGCGACTTACTACCACTACGACTCACGGGGCAGCACCATTGCCATGACCGACCAAAACGCAGCTTCGACTGCCACCTTTGCCTATGATCCCTTCGGGCGGCTTGTTGGACGAGCACCAGCGGATGCCATCGATAGCTTTACTTTCCTTGGCCGGCACGGAGTCATGAATGACTACAACGGGTTCTATTTTGTAAGAGCCAGACATTACTCGTCTCGCCGGGGGCGGTTTTTGTCCAAAGATCCTATTTGGGGGATCGAAGAAGACAGTCAATCTTTAAATCGGTTCGTTTACGGATTAAACAACCCAATAGCGTTGGTTGATATAAATGGATTCTTTGCAACTAAAACTTTTTTCACAGGGGTCGGCCAAGTAGCCGCATCTTACGCTACTTTAGGTCTTTCCGTTGTCTCCCTCATCATGGATGGAGCTTCTAAAAAGCCAGTCGCACTTTTGAGCGGAACAATAGGAACTTTGGACGGCATAAATGAATCCACACGCTACATGCACGCCGGAACTTCAAACTTAGTAGGAGCGTTCCGAGACCAAGCAGCTATACCCACTGAAGAAGGCGTCGGGGTTTATGATGAAGCGTTAAAGAATAAGTATATCAAATTCGTTCGTGATGCTAACCAAGTCTATGGAACTGTAAACATACTCCGAAATCCCACGAAGGCAGCAACGAAGGCAGTAGATGGCATGACAGACTCAATTGGCTTGCTCAGAGGAGGGGTCCGAATGTCCGACTTTACCGAGGCAATGGCTTGGGGTCAGCTAATTACAAACTTTCACGATATAGCGGCAATTAAGAAGGATGCAGAAGAAAGTGTGAGTTCCATCTCAAGCTGGCTTCAAGAGCTTAGGAATTCAGCGGTTGGCGACGGAGATGCCGTGACTTTGATCAAAAAGAAAAAATAGCAAAGGATGCAAATGAACATTATCTGGACAAGAAAAGGAATTATCAGCTTTGTCTTATTTGCGTTTTTTCACACCGGAGTATCTTTTGGAGGCGTCATCCGGTATGAGTATGACGCCCTCAATCGGCTTAAGTTGGTTTCGGGAGGAGCGTTGACCGAATATTCTTACGATCAAGCCGGAAACCGAATAAGCTATTTCAGCGCTTCATCTTCGGCAACGAAAACCGAAATAACTTCATTACCAAGTGGCGGCAATAAGACCATCACGATTTCCAATGTCGGGGGCGCAGGTTCCAGTTACGAGTGGTATCGAAATGGAGCAAAAATTAGCACCACAAACACACCAAGTTTGGCGGTAGTTGGATTTTCCCCACAAAATGCCGGCAGCTATCGCGTGATCATTCGGGAAACCAATGGCTCCATCACCGCCGTAGAGCTGATGGTCAAATTGACCGGCCTCACCTACGAATCCTGGCTCCAGCACAAACAAGGCCCAACCGCCACCCCGTCGGATCCCGGCCTATCAAAGATGGCTACCCCCCGCGAGGACGGGTTCGAGAACATCCTCAAATACGCCTTAGGAAAAGGCTCCTACGAGAACACAGGCACCGCGCAGCCTGAATCCGTGATTTTGGGGGAAGGAGCTGCAAAACGATCCGGCATCAAGTTCCACCGCCTCATCGAGCCGCTCGATATCAGCATCAAAGTGGAAGCCAGCGGGGACATGGCCTCCTGGCGGGACGTAACCAATGAAATGCCCTCATTAGGCGACCCCACTCCATCCCCCGACGGCATCACAGAGCAAATCACCCTGCAATGTCCCCTCACCCTGTCCCAACCCGGAGCCGAAACATGGAAATTCCTAAGAATCGCCATTCAGGATCTCCATCAGGAACCTGTGGTGTTGTTTGCCGATGATTTCCAAGATGGAGAAGTCAATCCCGCCTTGTGGACGGTTTTCGGAAATGCAGTTCAGGAGGAGGGTGGAATTCTGAAGATTCTCACCAATCAAACCGACGCAGGTGGGCTAATTGTCGGCAAAGCATTCCCTATGCCAGAAAATGGCTTGCAGTTTACCCGGAAGGCAATGCTCCGCTATTCCAATTCCTATGCGATGCCGTCAATCCGGATCTCTTACTCTGATGCCGCGCAACAGGATGTAACACTTTTCTCGGTCGTATACGGGAACATGTCCTACAATGGAGGCGTCCATCAATCGGTTTACGGAACTTTCCTTGGCCTTGGAAATGGCAACCCTCATAGCCGCGACACGCGGCAGTTCACTGTGGAGGGCCCCCCCGTTTTGTGGGAAACCTGGTTCGATGAACGTCTATCTTACCACCGCTCCTCCGGGCAGGTTCGATATTTCAGAAATGGGGAGGAATTAATCAGCGGAAACGCCCCCTCCATCCCTGCCGGGACGCTGGTTTATATGAAACTGGATGCTTGGGGTTGGTATACCGGACATTGGCATTATTGTGACGATTTGATAATTAGACCAGGAACTCAGTAGATTATAATCGCATGAGATTCCGGGATAGGGGGTTAGTTCCAGCGCCCGGCCTTGCGCTGGCTGGGGAAAGCTTCCAAGGTCCGGGGCCGCACCCATTTCAACTGGACATGTCCGGTAAAGCGGACTACGGAAGGGTAGGTCAATTCGACAGATTCTTTTTACTGGCTTGGCCCCCCCCCACCTTCACGCCCTACACCATCCACCAGCGCAGCCCTTGAGCACAGCGAACTCGTTCAACAAAGCGCGGCACCGAACCCTCTCTGCTGAGCTGTCGCACTCCCCCCTGTCGAGCTCCAGCTTATACTTCACGTTCAACACACTATCCCGCCAAGAGGTGCGTGTATTTAGAAGTTGGGCAAGGCAATGAAGTGCATCGGACGAACCGCGAGATTAAAGCGTTGCCAGAATTCTGCGTCTCGGCTTTTCTGTCACCACCATCGATTGCAGCCGTGGCTGGCGTTCGTTGCAACTATTGGTTTCATTGGTGCCCTATTTGGAATTTACCGCGATGCTCTGGAGCCTTGGTTTAAAAGTTTCGGATTCGCAGCGACAGTGTCTCCCTATTCGCTTGTCGTTCCCCTCAATACTTGGACAGACCACCAGTCGCTCACCGTCCACAATCCGACCGATCAAGCGCTCTACGCAGTCTGGATTTCAGTGGCAGTGGACGAGCACCGACGGATTGATGCCAGGCTGCAGCTTGATACGACAATCGAGGGACCGGATGGTCGGAAATTTGTGGACCCAAAGGGAAGCGACGCACCAGTCAACCAGCCACCTGACGTGATTTTGTTCTCTGGCAGAGATCCAGATGCTACTCCGGCGTTGCTTTTGGTAATTCGGTCTCTGGCTCCGCGAGCGTCGATGACGTTTCGACTTCGTAGTAGGTCAAAACAGGCGCTGCCGCCCACAGAGGTGGCGCTGACTTATCGCTTTACGGTCCTGAGTGAATCTGAGGAACCTGACGGCTTTGCCACAGCAAAAGGACTCGTCAACATTCACTTTCGCAAGATGCCGAAGGGTCTCACTCTCAATTTGCTTGATGAGACGTGGATGCTGATTCTCGAATAGGATCCGGAAGGCAGTTCACCTAGACGCTACAGCCGGAAACGCAGGGCTTTATCGGTAAGTTCCTTTTTTATTGGCCTGCTGCGCTTCCTGCCTGCTCACGCATAAAGTCCCACCGCTACCCAGCCCGGTAGTACGCTGCCTATCGAGCACTAGGACACTTCCGCTACGGTGCCGGGGAATGCTCCGATCGTGGACCGGATGGGCGTGGATGGCACGCAGCATTACCACCGCAAGGTGACGACGGTGCAGTAGGCCCGGGGGGAAGAAGTCAGAGGTCAGAGGTCAGAGTTCAGGCAGGCGGCTGGGGTGGGTGGTCATTTGGGCTGGCGGATCCATTGCAGGAGATCGGCCATATTTGTTGAAGGGTGAGGGCGGACTCGAAGCCGGGGGCATGAGGGAACCGGGGACGGGCTGCATGGCGGTGATGTCGCTGCGGAGCACGGGCTGCTCGGCGCCGCCTAGCGGGGGAACGGGACTGGAGGACGGGAGGGCGGACGGCGGCGGGGATGACTTCCCGAACCTCACAGACAAACCGTCGTGATGCGCTGCGTTCTAGGGGGATGCCTGTTCCGCGCTTTTTCCTGCTTTTGCCCACTCTCCTGCTCACGGCTGCTGCGTCTGCTGCTCCGGTGCCCTTGTTTGATGGGAAGACTTTGGCCGGTTGGGAGGGCGGGGCGACGTGGCGGGTGGAGGAGGGCACCATCACGGGGGGCTCGGCGGCGGGGAATCCGCAAAACGAATTCCTCGCCACGGCGCAGTCCTACCGGAATTTCCGGCTGACGCTGGAATACAAACTCACCGGCACGGAGGGGTTTGTGAACGCCGGGGTGCAGTTCCGCAGCCAGCGCATCGCGGAGCCTCCGAATGAGATGATGGGGTATCAGGCGGATATCGGGGCGGGTTACAGCGGTTGCCTCTATGATGAATCGCGCCGCAAGACGATGCTCGCCAAACCGGAAGCGGCGGTGATCCAGCAGGCGGAAAAGCCCGGGGAATGGAATCGTTATGAAATCCGGGCCGCCGACGAGCGCATCCAGTTGTTTGTGAATGGGGTGCGCACGGTGAACTACACCGAAGCCAGCCCGGGCATCCCCTTGGAGGGCCGGATCGCCCTGCAAATCCATGGCCAGTGCAAGGCGGTGATTTCCTTCCGGAATATCCAGATCGAACCGCTGCCGGACAACCTGGTTCCGGGGGCGGAGGAAATCCTCAACCGCTTTGGGGACTCCCCCCCGGCGGCGGTCGCCCCGGCGGCGTTTCAGAACGGGAAATTCAGCGTCACCCCGCAGGAGGTGATTGTGCTGGCGGGGGCGACCAATCTGGTGCGGACGCAGAAGTCCGGGGATCTCGAAGCCCGGCTGGGACTGGCGCTGGCCCGCGAGGCCCCGCGTTTCCGCAGCATGGCCTGGGAAGGCGACACGGTGTATGAACAGTGGCGCGATCTGAATTTCGGCGACTGGAAGGATCAGCTCACGGCGGTGGGCGCGGGCATGGTGGTGGCCCAGTTTGGACAGTTGGAATCGTTTGATGGCCCGGGCCGGATTCCGGAATTCACCGCGGCCTATCACCGGCTGCTGGATCAGTTTGCGGCCCGCACCCCGCGCCTGGTGCTGCTTTCGCCCATCCCGTTTGAGAAACCGGTGGCCTCCCATGCCCCGGACCTGACGCAACGGAATGGGGACGTGGCGGCCTACGCCAAAGCGGTGGAGGCGATCTCCCGGCAACGGGGCGCGGTTTATGTGGATCTCTTCACCGCCCTCTCCCAACGGCCCGCCGGGGCGCCCCGGCTGACCGACAACGGCCAGCACCTCAATGCCGAAGGGCTGCGGGTGGTGGCGGACCTCACGGCCTCGCAGCTCGGCCTGGCCTGGAGCGGGGCGGATGATTTGTCATCCTTGAAGGAAGCCATCGTGGAAAAGAACCGGCTGTGGTTTGACTGCTGGCGGCCGGCCAACTGGTCCTTTGTGTATGGCGACCGGGTGACCCAGCTCTTCGGCAAACCGGGTGCCGCGGGCCCCTCGCTGCGGGCCAGTTTTGAAAGTCACAAACCGCTTATTGCCGCGCTGGATGACCGCATTGCCGCCATCGCCCAGGGGAAACCGGTGGTGACCCTGCCGCCGCCCGCTGCGGCGCCCGCGGCACCGGCGGTGCAGACCCCGGAGCAGGAGCAGGCGGGATTCACGGTGGCGGAGGGTTATCAAATCAATCTTTTTGCCTCGGAAGCGGAAGGCGTGGCCAAGCCGGTGCAGATCGCGTGGGATGAACGTGGCCGTTGTTATGTGGCCTGCTCGCCGACCTACCCGCAGACCCTGCCGGGGGAAAAACCCACCGATTACATCCTCGTGCTGGAGGACACCGACCACGATGGCAAGGCGGACCGGCAGACGCGATTTGCGGAAGGCCTGACCATGGTCCAGGGCGTCGAGCCCGGCGATGGCGGGGTGTATGTCTGCGACTTCGACCAGCTGCTGCATTTCAAGGACACCAATGGCGACGGCAAAGCGGACCAGCGCCGCGTGGTTTTCTCGGGTTTCGGCATCGGGGACACCCATCAGTTGATCAATTCCATCAGCCATGGCCCGGATGGCACGCTCTGGTTCACCCAGGGCCTGCATGCCTTCTCCCGGGTGGAAACGGCCCACGGTCTGGCGGTGCTGGAGCGCTCCGGCCTCTGGCGTTTCAATCCGCGCACGGAACAGATGGAAGGGTTCTTCAACGGCGCCAAAGCCGGCCATAACTGCTGGGGGGTGGCCTTCGATGACTACCTCCAGGTCTTCCATAAAAGCGGGGACCGCCCGGCCGGTTATTACAGCACTCCGGGTTTGATCGCGATGAAGGATCCTGACGAATATCATCCCACCGGGGCTCTCTTCGATACTAATCCCAAGACCACCTCCATCGACTTCATCGGCACCAAGGCCCTGCCGGATGACCTCCAGGGCTGCGCGCTGATCGGGGGGTATTTCGGCGGGGTGGTGGAGCGGCACCGGCTGGAGGACGAGGGCTCCGGATTCAAGTCCACCCAGCTCCCGAAACTCCTCACCAGCCGCGATGGCTCCTTCCGTCCGGTGGATGTGAGCGTGGGGCCGGACGGAGCCATTTATCTGTGTGACTGGTTCAATCGCCTGATCGGTCACTATCAAACCAGCTATGCCGATGCCGGGCGCGACCGCCGCCATGGCCGGATCTGGCGTCTCAGTGCCACCGGCCGGGCGCCCGTCCGCCAGCCGGACCTCGCGGCCATGTCCCCCGCGCAGCTCCTGGAACAACTCCGCTCCCCGGAACGGTGGACGCGTTACCAGGCCAAGCGCCTGCTCTTCGACGGGGCGCCCGCCGCGGTCCTGGCCGCCTGCGATGCCTTTCTGGCGACGGCCCCGGATGAGCGTCTGCTGATGGAACTCTGCGGCGTGTATGAATCGCATCAGGCCCCGCGTCCCGCCCTGCTGCAGCGTCTCCTCACGGCGACCGATCCCCGCGTCCGCGCTTATGGGGCCCGGGTGACCGGAGCCTGGGCGTCGCACCTGCCGGATGTCCTGACGCTTTTGGAGAAGAGCGCCCACGATCCCCATCCCCGCGTCCGGCTCGAAGCCGTGGTCGCCTGCGCCCGGGTTCCCCGGCCGGAAACGGTCACCATCGCGGTGCAGGTGCTGGATCATCCCACGGACAAATTCCTCGACTACGCCCTGCGCCAGACGGTGCGGGCCCTGCAGCCGCTGTGGCAACCCACCCTCGCCACGCTCAAGTTTGGCCCCGCCCCGGCCGGGCAGGCTTATGTGAAAGCCCTCGCCACCGCCCCGCCGGCGGTGGTTCATCCTGGCAAGATCATCTACGACGCCTTGTGTTTGAACTGCCATCAGCCCGAAGGCAACGGACTGCCCGGGATCTATCCGCCGATTGCCAACAGCGACTGGGTCACTGGCTCTCCCGACCGCCTCGTCAAGGTGCTCCGGCACGGCCTGAGTGGGCCTATCCACATCAACGGCCAGCTTTTCCCCCAGGTCACGCCGCTGCCCATGCCGCCGATGGGGCTGGACGACCAGCAGATGGCGGACGTCCTCAGTTACCTCCGCAGCCATTTCGGTCACACGGCAGGTCCGGTGACGGTGGATACCATCCAACAGATCCGCACCCGGACGGCTGACCGCAACACGCCCTGGACCGAGGCGGAGCTGGCGCCCTGATGGGTGGGAATGAGGACTGAAGCGGTTCGAAGCCCGGAGCAGCGTCCCTGGCCGGATCAGGGCGCGAACGCGACCGTGGCGCGGACCGGGAAGTGGTCGGAGGGATAGTTGCCGTCGCGATTGTTGTGCAGGATGGCGGCGTCGATCAGCGTGGTGCCCTTGGGCACAAAGACGTAGTCGATCTTGGCTTCGTGACGCACGCCGGTGAAGCTGTGGAAGGTGCCGGACTCGGTGGCCGGCACATCCGGATGGAGCAGGCGCCAGGAATCGACGCCCTGGAGCGGGCTGTTTTTGATGCTGGTGATAACGGGATTGTCCTCGCCGGCATTGAAGTCGCCGGTGAGGACCCACGGCGTGGACGCGGTGCGGGCTTCCATGTGTTTCAGGACCTGGAGGGTGCCTTTGAGGCGGGCTTCCTGGGACTCGTGGTCGAGGTGCACATTGTAAAAATGCACCACCTTGCCGGTGGGTTTGTCGAGCAGCCGGGCCCAGGTGCAGATGCGGGTAATCTTGTTGCCCCAGGTCATGGAATTGGGGATTTCCGGGGTGTCGGAAAGCCAGAAGGTGCCGGACTCCTGGACGGTGAAGCGTTCCTTCCGGATCCACAGCGCGGAGTATTCGCCCTTGGTCTTGCCGTCCTCGCGGCCGACGCCGATCTCCTCATAACCGGGCACTTTCTGGCCCAGCTCATCCAGCATGGGCCGCAGGGCTTCCTGATAGCCGATGAGGTCCGGCTGGTCCTCCTTGATCAACTGGGCCGCGAGGTCGCGCCGGACCGTCCAGTTGCGCCCTTCCTTGTCGTTGGAGTTGGCATAACGGATATTGAAGCTGAGCACCCGGAGGGGATTCGGGGGATCGGCGGTGAGGCCGACAGAGGGAAGGCTGAGGACGGCGAGGAGACAGAGGGTGTTAAGATGGCGGCGGTTCACTTGGAGATAAACGGTGGTGGTTTCCGACCTCTGTCAGGGGACGCGGATGGCTTTGAGACGGAGGAATTGGCGGGGGCCCGCGGCGGGGGCAGGGTGCCGGTAGAGCTGGGTGGTGGTGCCGTCCAGATTTTGGATAGCTGCTCCGACGGGCAGAGCCGGCAGCCAGCCGGGGGCGAGATCGGTGGATGACTCAACCGTGAGGGTGGCATCGTCCCGGCCCGGCGGTCGGGTGAGCGCGACCGTGAGCCAGGAGCCGGGCAGGCCATCGACCACCAGCGGCTGGACGAGGGGGACCAGCGGAGGAGTGGTGGCGGAGCCGGGCGGGGTGCCGAGGGCGTATTCGATCAGATTGGGCAGGCCGTCCGAGTCGGGGTCGAGCAAGCCATCAGGATCGGTCAGGGTGTTGGCGGTGGCCCAGCTGCTGTAGGCGTAGGCATCGCCGGTGCCGGGGAGGGCAAGGGCGGTGCTGCGCCGCCAGTTGGCCGGATTGGTATGGTCGGGATTCAGCGCCGGATTGATCAGCACCAGGCCGGCCCCGCTGCCGTCGGCGGCTTCGGGCCAGGGGGATTTGTTGTTGTAGGTGAAGGATTTGATGGGCAGGCCATCGGCGGCGAGGAGTTCCAGCGGCTCGCCATCGTTGCTGAGGGCGGTGTCACCGGTGAAGGCCCCGGCGATTTGCCCGGCCGGGATGGCAGGGTAGGCGGCCTGGAAGGCGGCGGGGTCGCGCACGATCAGGATCCGCGCGCCGGGTTGCAGGATGTATTTGTCAGGGAAAGCGAAGCCGATGCCTGCCGAGAAGGTGCAGTTGGTCAGATCCACCGGACTGCTGCTGATGTTCATCAATTCCAGATACTCCTCCAGGCCGGAGACGGTGGCGGGCCGGTAGTGGATCTGGGAGATGACGGTATTGGAGGCACTGGCGAGGGTGCCGATCAGATATTGGCTGCTGGTGAGCGCGCTCCACACGGAGCCGGAGGGATTGAAGGCGCGGGCCTGCACCGTGGTGGTGGCGGTGAGGGGGACATCGAAGGGGCTGGTGCCGGTGAGGGCGCCGGGGGCGATGGTTCCGCCAGGGAGGCGGGGGTCGCTGCCATCCAGGGTATAATAAATCACGCCGGTGGCCGCGCTGAGCCGGACGGTGGTGCCGGCGGAGAAGCTGCCGCCATAGTGGGGCTGGTCGCTGGTGGTGAGAAAGGAGGGGGCGGCGAGGGCCGGATAGAGGCCATCAGTCCGGAGTTGCGCCAGCACGGTGGCAGTGCGGCCGGGGAGGATGCTGGTTTTGACGGTATTGATGGCATCCTGCCAGTCGGCCACGATGTAGCGAGGGGGATGACCGGCGGGCAGGCCGGAGATCACCTGGGCATCACCCCAGCGGGCGGACTCGGTCTTCATGGCTTTCTCCAACTGGTTGGCCCGGGCCTGGAAACGCGCCAGGGTGGCGGTGGGAGTGAGGGCTCCGCCGTCGAAGAAATGGTTCCTGACATGATCCGCGAAGCGCAGTTTGTATTCCGGACTGGACATGAGGTCCTGGTGCATCCGTTGGGGATTGCTGTAGGTGAAATCGTTCACATAGGACCCGCCCCACGGACCGGTCTGGTCCACCACCCACGAAGGCGTGCCCAGGGTGTGTTCGGAATCCCGCAGGAAGAAACGGAAGCCATCGGTGCCGGAGCGGCGGTAGACGCTGAACCAGTTGTTGGGGCGGTCATGGCCGAGGAAGTTTGAGAGGACGGCGTCGCCGTCGCCGGAGAAGAAGATGCACAGCATCTCGTCGATCAGGTTGTCGATATCGAGCAGGACGGGCAGGGCAGGGTTCCGGCTGCCGTCAGGATGGCGGCCGAGGATTTCAAAGTATTTGGCAAGGGTGGCGCCGGTGGTGGCGATGGCGCGGGTCTTGTTCCAGAGGGATTGCCAGGCGGTGAGGGTGCCATCGGTGGCTTCGGTCTGGAAATTGGCGATGTGGTTGCCGCACTTCACCGCATCGTAATCCTCATCGGCTCCGCCAAAATAACTGGCGGCGAATTCGGCTTCGGCCCGTTCCTCGGTGTAGTAGAGGCCCCAATAGTGGCCATTGAGATAGACGTGGTAATAACGGCTTTTGGTGTAGGGCTGGCCGAGGGCGCCCTGGGTATCGCGGCAGAAGGGATCGCGGACCATGGTATTGAAGCGGCCGCTGCTGTAGGCGGACTCGCGGTACCAGCCGTAGTTGGAACCGGTGCCTAGGTCGAGTTTGCCGAACTCATTGGTGCCCTCCTTGCCGAAGAGCGGATAGTTCAGTTTCCCGTCGTATTTGCCGGAGAAGAAGAGCCGCATCCCGTGTTTGAAGAACTGATCGTTCCGGCTGTAACCACCCCGCATCCGCAGGCCGGCATTGATCTGGAAGCCTGCCGCATTGCCGTCAGGACTGACATAGCCGGGAGGGTGGATCAGTTCGAGGGAGATGGGACGTTCCCAGGCGGAACCATGCTGGTCCGCATTCACATAAATGCCGGTGGCAGCATTGGTCAGGTGGCTCTGATCCGTGACCACCGAGAGGGTGGGCAGGGAATGCAGGCTCTCCAGCATCTCCGGGGCGGTGAAGGACGAGGTGACCGCCGGGTCCATGCCGAAGTTGAAGACCTGGCCGTTCACGGGCGAGGATGGCCAGCCTTTAGCGGTGGCATTTGCGGGAGTCTGCGCCAGCACCTGGCTGGAAAAAAGATAGGTCTGGGTGTCGATGTTGGTCGGTTCGTATCCAGTGAGGAAGGCCGCCGCCCGCAGGGTGGTCACCCCGCCGATGCTGGCGAGATTCACGCCGGTGACTCCGGCTGGCACCGCGCCGGGATGAATGGTCAGGGTGACCGAGGGCGGGGTGCTGGCATTGGCCGGGGCCACCTGCACGCCATTGGTCAGGGAGGGTTCGCTGCCATTGATGGTATAGATGAGGGTGGCTCCGGGGGTGCTGGCAGAAACCGTGGTGGTGACGGCTTCGCTGTAGAAGCCGCGGCCGATGGTGAATTTGGTGTCATCCGTCCGGTCCAGGAAACCCAGCACCCCGGTGTTGTTGGCGGCGCCGGGCGTCGGGACAGAGAAATAGCCTGCCTGGAGCGGAGCCCCGGACCAGCCATAGGAGATGTCAGGATACTGGGGCGGATAGGCCGGGGAAAAGGAAGAGAGGATTTCGCCGGTGCTGACCCGTTCCAGGGAGAGGGCCTCCCCTGCATTGTTCAGGCTGAAACTGGTGTGCAGGGCGACGGCGGGATCGGTCCGGTTGATGCCGCTGGCGAAAACGATGCGGTAGCCGAGGGCGGGGATGCTGGAGCCGGCGGGGAAATCCCAGAGCGTGTTGGAATCACGCAGCCGCAGGCCCTGGAGATCGATGCCATAGGGATTGGGATTGTAAATTTCGATCCAGTCCGGCGTGGTGCCATCGGTATCGGCGAGGTTGCCTTCGTTGTCGGCGAGGAATTCATTCAGGCGGGGGGGCAGGGGAGTGGCGCCCACATGGATGGTGACGGTTTTGGTGGACGTGGTGCCGATGCTGTTGGTGGCCGTGAGGGTGTAGGTGGTGGTGCTGGCCGGCGCGACCACGGCGGTGCCGGACAAGGTGGGCGCGGTGGCGAGGACTCCCTGGTCGATGCTGACGGTAGCGGTCTGGTGGGTGGTCCAGGACAGGGTGACGCTGCCTCCCGCCGGGGAGAGCACTCCACCTTCCGAGCTGATGCCGCCGTCGGTAGTGGCGGAGAAATTGGTGATCACCGGATCGGGCGACGTGTAGGTGGTCGGGAGATTGTATTTGGTTTGCAGGTAATAACCGACCGCATTGAGACCGGAGGCGGAGAGGGTGCCATCATAAATGAGGATCTCCGCGACACTGCCCCTCCAATACCGGGTGAGGCTGCTGCTGGCATTGCCGAGCCAGAAGGTGGAATAGTTTTTCTGGGATCCGGCAGTGGCCACCACCAGATGGGGGACGCCCTGGGTGAAGGTGGCCCCGGGACCATTGTTCACGATCAGGGTGCCGGTGGGGGTGCCGTTGCCGGTGAAGTCATTGGCATCCTGGGCTTGCGCGGGGGAGCGGTAGGCGGCGGCGGTCCCGTTGCGGCGGAGGTTCAGGCCGTCGGCGCCATTGGAGATAAGCCCGGAGAGGCTGGAACTGCCGGTCTCCGAAGTGGTGACCGCGAAAATGGTGCGCGCCGGCAGGTTGGCGGCGGATTTGGTCATCAGATCGTTGATGCCATCAAACCGGACCACCGGCTTGTTATTGAAAAGAGGATCGCTCAGGAGGAAGACCGGCTGGGAGGTCCCGGCTGCCGTCAGGGGTCCCCAGGCGGGCACCACCGCATTGTTGGCCAGGGCGAGGTCACCCGCCTTCAGGTGCAGAGTCACCGTCCCGTGATCGCCGGGCTGGAAGTCCTGGGCGGACAGGGAGGTGCAGGCGAAAAGCGACAAGGCCGCAGCCGCGTGAAAAAGGCGGAATTTCATGGGGGAGCAAAAAGGGGACAGGCCGGACTGGACGATCCGGGTCTGATTCAGCAAATCAAATTACGGAGGGTGGTGTAAAGGCTTATCCCGCGGCGCGCTCCGATGGAGGGCGGCTGCAGGGGCGCTGCACTCTTCGTTGCGCCCGGCGGGCAGCGGGTTACGTTCCCTCCACTATGAAGCTGAAATTCCTCTCCTTTTTCACCGGCCTCACCGCTCTGCTGCTCTTCGCCGCGCCGCCTGCGCTCCGGGCGGCGGATGAAAAAGAGGAGGATCCGGCCGAGGAACCTGCCGAGGAGGAGGCGCCTCAGCGGAAATTGTCCCCCGAAGAATTTCAGGAGCGCCTGAAGCAGTTGCGGGAGCTGGAGCAGGCCCAGATCACCAAAATGATGAAGGTGTTCACGCCACTGGAAGGCAGCTGGACGGGGCGCGAATCGCTCCGCTTCGAGGAGGAAGGCCGTCCCGCCCAATCCTGGAAGGACGAGTGGGAAGGGAAATTCACCATGGGAGGCCGGTATTTTGAAATGGCGGGCCAGACGCAGGGCGAGGATCTGAATTCCGCCTACAAGTGGATCTGCACCTACGATGCGGCAGAGCAGCGTTACCGCGCCTGGTATTTCGGCGACAATTCGCAGAACGAATACGGCGGCAAGCTTTCCCAGGATGGCAAACACGTCATCTGGACCGTGAAGAGTGAAATCAACGGGGCGGAAAGCCGCTTCACCATGAAAGCGGAGGGCAACCGCGTGAAATGCCATGGCACCGACACCCTCGTCGATGGCACCCTCTTTTCCACCCAGACCTCCGAATACACCCGCAAGCGGGTGGAACTCTAATTCCTATCACTCCTTACATGCCAGATCCCGACGATGCGGAATTCGATTCCGTGGAAGATGTTATTGCTGAAATCAAAGCCGGCCGCCTCGTGGTGGTCACGGATGATGAGGACCGGGAGAATGAAGGCGATCTGATCGGCGCGGCGGCGCTGCTCACCCCGGAGAAGGTGAACTTCATGATCACGGAGGGCCGCGGCATGCTGTGCGCTCCCGTTTCCCAGGAAATCGCGGAGCGGCTCGGCCTCGGCCCCATGGTGGCCCGGAACCGCGAGCAGTTTCACACCAACTACACCGTCACCATCGACGCCGCCAAAGGCATCACCACCGGAGTCAGTGCGCCGGACCGCTGCCACACCATCAAGCTGCTGGCGGAAGCGGAAACAGTCGCCTCCGACCTCTCCCAGCCGGGCCATGTCAATCCGCTGGTGGCGCGTCCCGGCGGCGTGCTCCGCCGGGCTGGCCACACCGAGGCTGCGGTCGATCTGGCCAAGCTGGCCGGTCTCCCCGCCGCCGCCGCCATCATCGAGATTCTCAACACCGATGGCAATCCCGCCCGCCTGCCGGAATTGCGGGTCTTCGCCCAGAAACACGGCCTGAAAATCACCAGCATCGCCGCCCTGATCGAATACCGCCGGCACCTTGAGAAATTGGTGGTGCGCGAGCAGGTCATCAAAATGCCCACCGATTTTGGCGAGTTCGATCTGTATTTGTTCCGCAGCACGGTCGATGGTCAGGAGCACCTTGCCATGGTCAAAGGCGATGTCGCCAATGGAGAGCCGGTTCTGGTGAGGGTGCACAGCGAATGCCTCACCGGCGACGTCTTCGGCTCCCGCCGTTGCGACTGCGGCTGGCAGCTCCACACCGCCATGCAGCGCATCTCCGACGAAGGCCGCGGGGTCCTGCTTTACATGCGTCAGGAAGGCCGCGGGATCGGGCTCGCCGCCAAAATCCACGCCTACAAACTCCAGGAGGAGGGTTACGACACCGTCGAAGCCAACATCAAACTGGGTTTCCCGATGGATCTGCGCGACTACGGCATGGGGGCCCAGATGCTGCACGACATCGGCGTGCGCAAGATCCGCCTCATGACCAACAACCCGAAAAAGGTGGTCGGTCTCGAAGGCCACAGCCTGGAAATCGTGGAACAGCTCGGCATCATTTCCGAAGCTAATCCTGACAACGCCCGCTACCTCGCCACCAAACGCGAGAAAATGGGCCACGTGCTGTAACCGGGGGCCGGGAAGTCATCAGCCCGCCGCGCTGACTTTCCATGCGCCCCGCGGCGATGCCCCCGGATTTCCCTTCCTGTCAGGGATAGGATAAGCCAATTGCTTATATCCCGGCAGCTTGACGGACGCCGCATTGTCCGGCACGCTCACGGGAAATTGGGCCCGGACGGACCGGGCCAGAGGGGTTTATCACCGCACCATATAGCAAACCGAAGCCATGAGTAATCCAATCACGCGGGAAATTCCTATCATGGGTGTCATCGAAGGAAGGCTGGCCGGCATCCTCCGCCGCACCTGGTGGCTGTTGCTGCTGCGCGGGCTGATGGCCATTGCGTTTGGGGTCCTGTCGTGGGTCCAGCCGGGTATTTCGCTGGCGGCGCTGGTGATGCTGTTTGGGATCTATGCCCTCATAGATGGGGTGGCCGGCGTCTGGTCCTCCCTGGCCGGGCACAAGGATGACGGGCACTGGTGGGTTCTGCTGCTTTGGGGGGTCGTGGGAGTTGGAGTCGGGACTCTCACCCTGAGTGCTCCCGGGATCACAGCCTTGGCTTTGTTATTTTATATCGCCCTCTGGGCCGTCGCCACCGGTGTGCTCCAGATCGTGGCCGCCGTCCGGCTGCGCAATGAAATCAAAGGAGAATGGCTGCTGGCGCTGAGCGGTCTGGCCTCGGTCGCCTTTGGTGTCGTGCTGATGGCCAGGCCCATGGCCGGCGCCGTTGCGCTGCTGTGGATCATCGCCACCTATGCCATCCTTTTCGGAATCCTGATGGTGGTCCTGGCCTTCAAGGCCCGCCGCTTCGGCCGAAGTGCAGGCCGCCCTTTTTAGTGCCCCGCAAACGGTCTGACCTCTGGGCTGGACCCGGCCGGCTTTCCCCTTTCTATTCCTTCCACCATCAATCCACCACCAACCCACCACCTGCCATGTTACGCTACGCTATCATCTTCCTCGTTGTTGCTCTCATTGCCGGCGTGCTCGGTTTCGGCGGAGTCGCCGGTACTTCGGCCTTGATTGCGAAAATCTGCTTTGTGGTCTTTCTGATCCTGGCAATCCTCTCGTTCCTGAAGAAAGGCTGAAGGTCCGCCGGATCGGCTGACTGGATGAAATAGCTTGGCCCGTCCTGAGTCAATCAGGCGCAGGTTCCGGCGTTGTCAGCGCCCAAAGGGATAAGGCAGGGTCGTGCCATGGCGGGCCCGGGGCCTTGTTGCGGGGACTGCCGATGGCCTTTTCCCAGTCGCTGGCCTGCCTGATCCCGTGCAGAAAGCGGCTGCGTGCGGGAGGACACGTATGATTTTTCAGCTTCCTCCGGGACCGCATCGGTGTATCACTGCGGGAAGGGGCGGCACCCTGCCGTCAGCCACCACCCGCCCTGACGCTGTTGTCCTTCCCCTGTCGATCCTTCCGCTGCATGAATGACCCCGAACCGATCCCCATGCCGGACCAGGCAGACCCGGTTTCCCGGGCCGGGGCCAAAGTCCCCAAATCCAAGCCCCGCCGCCGCATGTGGATCACCCTTTTTGTTCTCTTCAGCCACCTGGTGGGACTGCTCACGTCGGTGCATGCCATCATGGGGGTGCGCACCGCGCAGGGGGCCATCGCCTGGGTGGTTTCCCTGAATACTTTTCCTTACGGGGCGGTGCCTGCTTACTGGATTCTGGGACGCAGTAAATTCAATGGTTACGTGACCGCGCGGCGGCTCGACGACGTCAAAGTGTCGGAACTGGCCCGCAGTTATGTGAAAACCCTGACCGAACGAAAGCTGATCCAACAACCCGACCGCGACCGCGCGTTTCTGGTGGAGAAGCTGGCCAAACTTCCCTTCACCACCGGCAATGATGCGGAACTGCTGGTGGATGGGGATGCCACCTTCCAGTCCATTTTCGAAGGGATCTCGAAGGCGAAGGACTATGTCCTCGTGCAGTTCTACATCATCCAGAATGACGAGGTGGGCCAGGAATTGAAGACCCGTCTGCTGGAGCGGGCCAAGGCCGGGGTCCGTTGTTATCTGCTCTACGATGAAATCGGCAGCCGGCTGCCGCGCGCCTACACCGATGAACTGAAGCAGGCCGGCATTCCCGTGTTTCCCTTCAATTCCCGGCAGGGCGAGGCCAACCGTTTCCAGATCAACTTCCGCAATCACCGGAAAATCGTGATCACCGATGGCCGCGAAGCCTGGGTCGGCGGACTGAATGTGGGCCGGGAATACAAGGGCCTCGATCCGAAGTTCGGTTATTGGCGCGACACCCATCTGCGCCTCGCGGGTCCGGTGGTGCAATGCGTCCAGGTGTCCTTCATGGAGGACTGGCAGTGGGCTTCGGGTGGCCCGATCGATGGGTTGAGCTGGGATCCCCAACCCGCGGCTTCCGGGGCCTCCCGCCCGGTCCTGTGTCTGCCCTCCGGCCCGGCGGACTCGTTGGAAAGCTGCACCCTCTTTTTCCTCAATGCCATCAACACGGCGAAGACGCGGCTCTGGATTGCCAGCCCCTACTTTGTGCCGGATGAACAATTCATCAGCGCCCTCCAGCTGGCAGCGCTGCGGGGGGCGGATGTCCGCATCCTGATTCCTGAAAAAGCCGACAATCCGCTGGTGCAGTTGTCCGCCTGGTCCTATCTCGAGGCGCTGCAGAAGGCGGGGATCAAGGTCTATCGTTATACCAAGGGATTCATGCATCACAAAGTCGTGGTGGTGGACGACGAGTATTGCACGGTGGGCACCGCAAATTTCGATAACCGCTCCTTCCGGCTCAACTTCGAAATCACCATGGCCTTCGCCGACCGGGATTTCACCCGGCAGGTCACCGCCATGCTGGAAAATGACTTCAGCAATGCCCGGCTGGTCCGGCCCGGCGAACTCCAGGAACACAGCTTCTGGTTCCGCCTGGCGGTGCAGGCCGCCCGCCTGACCGCGCCGGTGCAATAAATCCAGGGACGGCGCGAAGCTAGGGAGGGGAGCCGGGGGCGTCCTCCGGCCCGGCGGCGGTCCATCCATAGATGTCTTCGGGGCCGTCGATTTCGTCGATCTGGGAACCGATGCGGCGGAAGCCCAGCCTGGCAATCAGCCCGAGGGAAGCCGTGTTGTCAGGGCTGACGGAGAGGACGAAGCTCCGGATCCGGTGATGGAGTTGCGCCCATTGCATCAGGCCCCGGCTGGCCTCGAAGGCGATGCCCTGCCGGCGGTGTTCCCGGAAGACGGTGTAGCCGAACTCGACGCCCCCGGGACTGAGCGGCTGGAGGTAGTCAGGCCCGGGTGGAGTGTGGAAGCCAATAAACCCTGTCATCTCCCCGGTCGCCCGCAGCCGGATCGCCCGGGGCAGCCATGGCTGTGATGTGGCACCGGTGCGGTAGTCCTCCAGCCGCACTGCCGCAAAGTCCGCCAAGTCGAACCAATCCTGCGGAATCTTCAGATCCAGCAAGGCCTCCGCGGCAGCGCGATGACCGGCAACGGTGCATTGCAGGAACTCCGGCGTCATGGGGCAGAGATCCAACCGGTCCGTTGCAATCAGGTTATTCATGGGGATTTCCGGGTTGGTCTCGCCTCGCTGAATCTGGCCTCCACCGGGGCTGCGGCAAGGGGGAAGCGGACCCGGGCCGGGGATAATTTCCTCCTGATATTCTCCGGCAGGATTTCTTGCCAGGTTCCCGGTATGCGGTAGCTTGCGCCGCCCTTACAAATGCAAGGTGCTTCAAAAAGTGAAACCAACCGCACCTTGAGCCGCCCTCCATGGGCTCCTGACTGGTTAAGCGGTCTGGTTTCTGAATAACCTACTGAACTATGAAATCAAATGCTCCCCTCCTGATCTGCAGCGCCGCCCTCGGGCTGGCAGCCGTCGTTTCCCTGACTGGCCAGGAGGCCGCTCCAGGCACCGCCAAGCCAGGCTCCGTCAAAGTTTTCCAAAACGTGCGCATCTTTGACGGCAAGTCCGCCACGCTTTCCGCTCCCTCCCATGTGCTCGTCCGCGGCAATCTGATCGAAAAAATCTCCACCAGTCCCATCCCCACCGACCGCCGGGCGGATACCGTGATCATCGAGGGGGACGGCAAAACGCTGATGCCCGGGCTGATCGATGCCCATGTCCACACCATGATGGAAAGCATCTCGCTCAGCGCAGGCTTGAGTTCCGATATCAGTTATGTCACCCTCGTCGCGGCAAGGGCGGCGGAGCGGCAGCTGATGCGCGGATTCACCACGGTCCGTGATCTGGGCGGTGCCTCGATGAGCCTTAAAGCCGCGATCGACCAGGGCCTTCACACCGGGCCCCGGATCTATCCTTCCGGGGCCACCATTTCCCAGACCGGCGGCCACGGCGATTTCCGCATGCCCAATGAAGTGCCGGAAGACAGCGCCGCCCCCCTCACCTACATGGAGCGCACCGGCATGACCATGATAGCCGATGGCGCGGACGAAGTCCTGAAACGCGTCCGCGAACAACTCCGCAATGGGGCCACCCAGATCAAACTGATGGCCGGTGGCGGAGTCGCTTCCAGTTATGACCCTCTCGATGTGACTCAATACACTTCTGCCGAGTTCGCCGCCGCGGTCAGTGCGGCGGAAAACTGGGGCACCTACGTCACCGTCCACGCCTACACGCCCAAGGCCATCCGCTCCGCCGTCGAAGCTGGGGTGAAGTGTCTGGAGCATGGCCAGTTGATCGATGAGGACACCGCGAAGTTCATTGCCGAAAAAGGGATCTGGTGGAGCCTTCAGCCCTTCATGGACGACCCCGATGCGCCCTCCGCCTTCCCGGAGGGCTCGCCGAACCGCCTCAAGCAGAAGGAGATGTTCGCTGGTACCAACGCCGCTTATCAGCTCGCGAAAAAGTATAAAATCAAGACCGCCTTCGGAACCGACAATCTCTTCAGCGCTGCAAACGCCTCCACCCAGGGCAAGCAGCTCACCCGCTTGAAGAAATGGTTCACGCCGGCCGAGGCCCTGATCATGGCCACCTCCACCAACGCCGAACTCCTGGCTCAGAGCGGCCCGCGCAATCCCTATCCGGGCAAGCTTGGCGTGGTCGAGGAGGGCGCCTACGCCGACCTGCTGCTGGTGGATGGCAATCCGCTCGAGAACCTCGATCTCGTTGCCGATCCCGACAAGAACTTCACGGTCATCATGAAGGATGGCGTGATTCACAAGGACAGCCGCAAATAAACCTGCGCTGAGGCCGGTTCACGGTTTACGGGCCATTTCCCCGACCGCCCACCGTATCGCGGAGAACTCGCCTTCCAGGGCCAGGAGGTCAGCGTATTTGGCGATGACAGGATCGGGCATTTCGCCGAGGAACCGGGTGACGGCCGATTCCTGGCGCAGGAGGGTTTCTTCCTCCGTGGGATGGAGACGGCGCTGGTCCAGGTATTCCCTGACGCTTTGGCCGGTCTCCGGGATCACCGCATCAGGGTCGCGCTCCAGCAGCATGCTCACGGACATGCTCTCCAATTGGGCGAGACGCTGCTGGAAGCGGACGGTAAGGCCAGGCACCTGGGCGAGGTGCTGGCTGGCCTGGATGCTGAGGTCCGTCAATGCCAGGTCAGCGGGGGATTGGGACGTCTTTTCCCTGCTGAATGCCAGGCGGTTAATGAATTTGGATTCCATGGAAGCGAGGCTGGCCCCATTCATGGAGAGCCGGGCGGCCTCCCGCGGGGAAGCCCCGGCGGCCAGCGCTGCTTCCTTGAGCACCATCCGGCGTTGGGAGAGATAGCGGTCAGGCACTCCGGGTTTTGACAGGGCAGTCTGCAGGGTGGCGGTTAGGGTTTCGGCGTAGCCTGGATTGGGCGGTTCCCAGGTGGACAGGGACAGCTGATCGAGGAAATACGCTTCCCAGTAATAACTCATGGGATTGTCCGGAGCGGCGGCAATGAGGCGGTCCACCTGGAGCTGGGCTTCCTCCACCGACATCCGGTCCGGGGTGGTCAGCCAATGATCCAGCATGGCGGTGCAGATCTGCGGGTCGTCCGGGAATTTGTCAGCGGCCTCGCGCAGGTAGGTTTCGTCGCCGCTGATATCCCACAGCGCCAGCAGGCCGGGGGCATCGCGGTGCCGCGCTTCCAGCCAGGAGGCGCTGCCCTGGACCAGCATCTTTTTGAACTCTCTGGATCCAAAGACCAGAACAGGCGTGTGCTTCCGGGCCGGCGCGGGGAGGGCGGCGGCCTGGCGCGGGGCGGGCGCCGCCGGGGGCAGGGCAGGGGAATCCGGCCGCCGCATCAGCAGCAGCCACATCATCCAGCCGCCTGCCAGCAGCACCAGCACAGCCCCGGCCAAGGTGTTTTTGGAGGGCTGCATGGGGCCATGTTACACAAATAGAGGTGTTTTGCCATTCCTTTCCTGTCAGGCGTGCCACCACAAATCCAGGCCGTGGGACTGCCAGGACCCGCGTTTAAAAACAGACCTTGCCGGATTCCGAAAAAACTGAACCTTTCGTCTGGCCTGCCTGATGCCTTTGAGATACGGATGGCACGCCGTCTGCCTTGCCGGTGCCTGACCATCCTCTCCTCCATGCGGCCGCCGGCCTGCCTTTCATCGCTCCCAGATCTCCATGAAATTCCAATTCCGCTCCCTGCTCCTGGCCGTTTCGCTGGCCGTCACCAGTTGCTCCCACTACTCCACCGTCAAGGAAAAGCAGCCCGCCTACCGGTCGTCCACTCCCGCGGGCCAGTTGGTCAGCGAGGCGCTGAAGGACCGGGACGCCCCGCCCCAGGCCAGGATCGGACGTTATCTGGATGCCGCAGCCTCGGCCGATGCGGTGCTGCAGAAAACCCCGGACGATGCCCAGGCCCGTGCGGACTATAACTTCGCGGTCGCCCGGATTTTTGATGTCATCCGCGAGGCGGGTCTGGAACCGTGGAAGGCGCCGTTGGTGTGCCAGGGGGCCACCCAGGCCTGGAATTTCTCCCTCAAAGCCGATCTCCGGCCGGGCTATCACCCCTCCAACTTTGAGCTGCGGACGGCCGACCGCTATCAGTTCAAAGGCCGGCTGGTAGTGGACCAGGCGCAGAAGGAAGGGATCGGCGCGCCGCTGGTGGCCGTGAGCAAAAACATCGATCCGACCAAGGTGGATGCCTTTGCCCAGGGGAAACACGTTTATTATGGCATGACCGGGCTCATCGATATCAAGGGCCGTGACTGTACCGCCACCCTCGTCGATCCACTCTCTCACGAAACCGTCACCTTGTCGGGCCGGACGTATCCGCTGGCGGCGAATTTCACCGCCCCCATTGCCTTGGCCCTCGCGGAGTTGAAACCCCGGAAACGGGAACTGGGCGGTCTGTTCAAACCTGAGGAATTTGCCACCGGTCCCCGCCTCGCCCGGCTCCAGCCCTATGATGCGAAAAAGATCCCCATCCTGTGTGTGCATGGGCTCGGCGATTCCCAGGCCACCTGGGCGCCCATGATCGAATCCCTCCGCTCCGATCCCGTGATCCGGGCCAACTACCAGGTCTGGTTCTTCAGTTACGCCTCCGGTTATCCCTACCCCCTCACCGCCGCGAATCTGCGGAAACAACTCGATGCCATCGACGCCCGCTATCCCGACCACAAGGACATCGTCCTGCTCGGCCACAGCATGGGCGGCATGATCAGCCGGACCCTGATGACCGACAGCGGCATGACACTCTGGAATGCCACCTACGACAAGCCCCCCGGCGAAATGCCCTTCTCCGCAGAGACCCGGCAGATCATGACCGATGCCCTCATTTTCAAACCCCGGACGAATATCGCGCGGGTCATCTTCCTCTCGCCCTCCCACCGCGGCGCCAATATGGCCACCGGCTTCATGGGCCGGCTCGGCTCCAAGCTGATTGGTGGTCCCAAGAATATGCTGAACGGGGACACCAGTGTCCTCGCCCTCGCCAAGCCCAACTCCACCACCGCCCAGTTGAAGCGCATGCCCAACAGCGTGGATTTCCTCAATCCGGAAAACCGTTTCGTGAAGACCCTCGCCACCCTGCCGGTGACCAAGGGGATTCCCTACCACTCGATCCTCGGGGACCGGGGCAAGGGCGGGAACCGCGATCAGACCAAACCGGTCAGCAGCGATGGCATTGTCCCTTACTGGAGCAGCCACCTTGACGGGGCGGAAAGTGAAGTCGTGATCCCCAGCGGCCACTGGACCAACCAGCACCCGCAGGGCATCGCCGAGGTGAAACGCATTCTGTATCTGCACCTCGGCCGGAAATAAGCCCTCAGGCTTCAGCCGTCAGACCGCCCCCACCTTTCCTGGCCTGAAAGGTAGCGGGATGCGTGTGGCGGGAAACTGCCGGGACAATTTTCCAGTTTTCCGCTTTTGGGATGGATTTTGAGCTTTCCTGAATCCCAGAAAGGGTTATAAGTATCCGGGTTCCGTACCGATCACACCGGAATGAACCTATATTACCGGGCACCATCATCTATTCCAAAGATGGGGATGGCCGGAGATCGGCGTCTGGCTGCATCAATATATCAAGAACCCGGGGAGGATGAAAACGTGGTCTGAGAAGTGCAAATTTCCGAATTCTGAATTCTGAAAACTGTCTGCTAACCTGATCCACCTCCATGAAAACGGAAAGCCAAGCCCAGCGGCCCTCGTGGCTGCGTTCCATCGTCGTCGGCGCATTCGCGCTGGTGGTTTCATCGGCGAGCCTCTTCGCACAAACGAAGAAGCCGAACATCCTCATCCTCTGGGGCGACGACATCGGCACCACCAACGTCAGCGCCTACAGTGGCGGGTTGATGGGTTACGAGACACCGCACATCGACCGCATCGGGCGCGAGGGCATCCGCTTCCAGCACTACTACGGCGAGCAGAGTTGCACCGCCGGCCGCGCCGCCTTTCTCACCGGCCAGCATGGTCTGCGCACCGGCCTCACCAAGGTCGGCTTCCCGAGCGCGCCCATGGGCATGAGCCAGCTCGACCCCTCCATCGGCGGTCTGCTCAAGAGTCTCGGTTATGCCACCGGCCAGTTCGGCAAGAACCACGTCGGTGACCGCAATCCGTCCCTGCCCACGGTCAATGGTTTTGACGAATTCTTCGGCAACCTCTACCACCTCAATGCCGAGGAGGAACCGGAACTGCCCGACTATCCGAAGGACCCCGCCTACATCAAGAAGTTCGGCCCGCGCGGCGTGCTCAAATGCAAAGCCACGGACACGGATGATCCCACCGTGGACCCGCGCTTTGGCAAGGTGGGCAAGCAGACCATCGAGGACACCGGCCCGCTGACGAAGAAGCGGATGGAGACGATTGACGATGAAACGTCCGATGCCGCGATCGATTACATGAAGCGGCAGAAGGCCGCGGGCCAGCCATTTTTCTGCTGGTTCAACGCCACCCGGATGCACCTGCGCACGCATGTCCGCGTGGAGCATCGCGGCCGCTACCAGCACGGGGACAGCGAATACGTCGACGGCATGATCGAGCACGATGATACCATCGGCAAAATCCTGAAGGCGCTCGATGACATGGAACTCGCCAACGACACCCTCGTGGTCTATTCCACCGACAATGGCCCGCACATGAACACCTGGCCGGACGGCGCCATGACGCCCTTCCGTTCGGAAAAGAATACCTGTTGGGAAGGTGCCTACCGCGTGCCGTGCCTCGTCCGCTGGCCGGGCAGGATCAAGCCCGGCACCGTCACCAACCAGCTCATGAGCCACAATGACTGGGTTCCCACCCTCTGCGCCATCGCCGGGGAGCCGGACATCATCGGCAAGCTCAAGCAGGGTTACACCGCCAATGGCAGCAGCTATAAAGTCCTGCTGGATGGCTTCGATCAGAGCCAGTTCCTCACCTCGGTCGAAGGCACCGTGGGCAGGAACAACGGCGTGAAGAGCGCGCGGAACACGTTCTTTTACACGGACGATGACAGCGATCTGGTGGCGTACCGCCAGGGCGATTACAAATACCTGTTCCAGGAGCAGCGCGCTGCCGGCACCATGCAGGTGTGGGCGGAGCCCTTCACCAAGCTCCGGCTGCAGAAAATCTACAATCTGTTTCAGGACCCGTTTGAACGAGCGGACATCACCTCCAATACCTTCTGGGATTGGCAGCTCAATCACGTCGCATCCTTGTATGGGGTGATGGCCGACATCGCCGACTTCGCCGCGACGTTCAAAGAGTATCCCCCGCGCTCGATCCCCCCGAGCTTCAACCCGTCCACCATCATGGAGGGCGTCATCAAGGGGATCGAAGCCCGGCGGAAGGCTGAGGCTGCCTTCCCCATGCTCCGCACGGAAGCCGGGAAATAATCCACGAAGGGTGCAGTGGCTGGGCATCCCCTCCGGGTGCCCGGCTCTGCCCGTCACCATCAACCCATTCCCAAATCATCATGAGTGCCTTCAAATACAACCGTCTCGACAAAAACGACTGCGCCGTGCTGCTGGTGGATCACCAGTCCGGCCTGACCAACTGCGTCCAGGATTTCTCCCCGGACGACTTCAAGAACAACGTCCTCGCCCTGGCCGATGCGGCGAAGTACTTCAAGCTGCCCACCATCCTCACCACCAGCTTCGAGGACGGTCCGAATGGGCCGCTGGTGCCCGAGCTGAAGGCGCTCTTTCCGGACGCGCCCTACATCGCGCGCCCCGGCAATATCAACGCGTGGGACAACGAGGACTTCGTGAAAGCGGTGAAGGCCACCGGCAAGAAGCAATTGCTCATTGCCGGCATCGTCACGGAAGTCTGCGTCGCTTTCCCCGCGCTCTCCGCGCGGGAGGAAGGCTACGAGGTCTTCGTCTGCACCGACGCTTCCGGCACCTTCAACCAGACCACGCGGGATGCCGCGTGGTCGCGCATGGAACAGGCGGGCTGCCAGCTCATGAGCTGGTTCGGCATCGCCTGCGAACTGCATCGCGACTGGCGCAACGACATCGAGGGCCTCGGCACGCTCTTCTCCAATCACTTGCCGTCCTACCGCTGCCTGATCACCAGCTACATGGCGGGGAAGGCTGCGAAGAAATAACCCGTGTTCGCCAAAAATAGAACGATGAAGACAAAGCGGACCCATCTTGCTCCGGCCATCGCGCTGAGCGCGATATTCACCGTCTCGGCGCTTGCGCAGCAGACAGCCGCACCGGCGTTCACCGCGGAGCAACTCACCGAGCGCACCATCCACCGCCGCGCCGTAGAGGCGGTCATCTGGGGCATGCCGGCGGTTAATGCGGAGCTGATGTTCCAAGCCATGGGCGGCGCGAAGGCGGACTTCAATCAGGTCGTTTATTGGTCGCGGCCGCTGACTTGGAAGAACCAGACCCTCACGCCCAACCCCGACACGATCTATCTCATGCCGTTCTTCAACACGAAGGACGCCGGACCGATGGTGCTGGAGATTCCACCGGCGGAAGAGGGCGCTTCGATCACGGGCAGCATCGACGACGGGTGGCAGGTTGCGCTGGAGGATGTCGGCCCCGCGGGCGTGGACAAGGGGAAGGGCGGCAAATACCTGATCCTGCCGCCGGGCTACAAGGACAAGGCTCCCGAAGGCTACATCGCGCTGCCCTCGAATACTTACGCAGGCTTTGCGATCCTGCGCTCCAACCTCAAGAGCGGAGCCGACGCCGATGTCGCGAAGGCGGTAGCCTATGGCCAACGCGTCCGGTTCTATCCGCTCGCGCAGGCCGCCAATCCGGCGCCGACGGTCTTCGTTGATGCGATGGATGTGCTCTTCGACAGCACCATCCCTTATGACCTGCGCTTTTTCCAGGCGCTCGATCGCGTCGTGCAGCGCGAGCCATGGTTGACGCGCGACAAGGCGATGATCGACCCGCTCAGGACCATCGGCATTGAGAAAGGCAAACCCTTCGCCCCCGACACGGAAACGCAGAAAATTCTCACCGACGCCGCGCGTGAAGCCCACGCCTGGTTCGACCTGAAATACGAAGGCATCTTTTCGCCGCCATTCAACGAGGGCACCCACTGGGCCTTGCCCGCCACCCGCGAAGCGTCCGCGGGCATCATGACTGACTTCGCCGATCCGAATGCCTATGCGGTGGACGGTCGCGGCATCACTTATTCCATGGCCTACTTCAGCGCCAAGCATATTGGCACGGGACAATACTATCTCATGACCATCGTCGATAAGGATGGGAAACCTTTCGACGGCGCGGCCACCTATCGACTCACCGTTCCGCCGAATGCGCCGGTGAAACTCTACTGGTCGGCGACGGCTTACGATCGCGCGACCCACGCCCTCATCCGCGATCAGAAATGGGCGAGCCGTTCCTCCCTTACTGAAGGCTTGCAGAAGAACAGCGATGGCTCGGTGGATATCTACTTCGGGTCCAAAGCGCCCGCAGGCAGGGAAAGCAACTGGGTTCCGACGAACGCCGCGGGGCAGTTCGAGGTGCTCTTCCGCCTCTATGGCCCCGAGAAGTCGTTCTTCGAGAAGACATGGAAGCTGCCGGATATCGAAAAGGTGAACTAATAAATCACACCATTAACTTCAACAATCCATGACACACACCCCATCCTCACTGCTTCGCGTGACGGCGGCCGTTAGCTTCCTCGTGCCAGCGTCGGTTGTGAAATCGCAGACGGTTCAATCCGGCATCGGCCCGATCGAATTGCAGAGCGGCTATCCGAGCGATGCGAGCGTCACGAAGATCTACGATACGCTCGACTTCCAGCGTGCGTGCCAGGCCTACATCTGGGCGATCCCCATCGTGTCGATCAATGAACTGCACGTCGGCAACCAACGCGACTGGGGTATAAACTTCAACGACGTCGGCATCTGCGACCGCTATACCACTCCCGCCGTGGCGGCGCTGACGGGCAACAACACCACCATTTACGGCATCTCGTTTGTGGACCTCTCCAAGGGGCCCGTCATCATTGATTCCCCGCAGGGTGCCTATGGCGTGATCGACGACTTCTGGCAGCGCCCCATCGTGGAGGTCGGCCCCTTTGGTCCCGACCAGGGGAAAGGCGGCAAATTCCTCCTGCTGCCCCCGGACTTCAGAGGCGAGTCGCCCGCAGGTTATTTCGCCGCCCGATCCAAAACGAACAAGGCGATCTATCTCGGCCGCGCCTTTGTGAAAGACGGGAACATTGCCGCCGCCGTCGAGACGTTGAAAAAAATCCGTGTCTATCCTTTCGCGCAAAAAGATAACCCGCCCGAGACCAAAGTCGTCCTGAGCGGCGACCGCCCCATGAACTCCATCGCGCCCCGTGGCTTCGAGTATTGGGAGCGCGTCGCCTCGCTCATCAACAGCGAACCCGTGGAAGAGCGCGACCGCTTTTTCCACGCCTTCCTCAAGCCGCTGGGTATCGAGAAAGGGAAGCCATTCAATCCCGACGCGCGCCAAAAGAAGATCCTCACCGAGGCCGCCGAAGCCGGCTTTTTCATGGCCCAGACCATCAGCATGGATCCGCGCTTCGAGGGCGTCAGCGTCTATCCCGGCACGCGCTGGGAATACGCGCTCATGCTCAAGCCGAACCAGGAATCGGAGACTTACAGCCAGCTCGACGAACGCACCGACTACACCTTCGAAGCCATCACCGTAGCCGAAGGGATGATCAAAAAACTCGTCGGCGCGGGTTCGCAGTATCTCAGCAGCGCCAAGGATCATACCGGCGCGTGGCTCGATGGCGGCCAGACCTACAAGCTCACCATCCCCGCCAAGCCTCCGGTCAAGGAGTTCTGGGCCGTCACCGTTTACGATAATCTAACACGTTCGATGATCAAGACCGACACTATGCAGGCTGGGCATTCCAGCCACGACAAGCTGCAACCGAATGCGGACGGCAGCATTGATCTTTGGTTCGGCCCGCAGGCTCCCGCCGGCAAGGAAAGCAACTGGACCAAGACCTTGCCCGGCAAAGGCTGGTTCGCCTACTTCCGCGCCTACAGCCCTACCGAGGCTTTCTTCGACAAGACGTGGAAGCTACCGGACATCGAAAAGGTGAAGTGAACCGCCCATCAAAAAAAGGACTCTGAAAACAAAGCCGCGAAGCCAGCCCACCCGCTGCGTGAAGCCGTCAGGTCACCCTGTCAGGCATTGCGGGGCAGGATGTGACGGAAAAAATGACGGGAAAATCATCTGATTTCCCGGTTTTGGATAGATTCGAGCTTTCCTAAACGCCCGGAAAGGTGGTAGGTGGCTGCCTCCGTTCCAATCATCCAGGAGCATCCTATGAAAATATTCACCAATCTGCCAAAATGGGCTGCGGCTCTATTCAGCACGCTGCTGGTAGCCACCGCCGCCGCCGCCGACAAAAAACCCAACATCCTCGTTATCTGGGGCGATGATATCGGCCTCTGGAACGTCAGCGCCTACAACCAGGGCGGGATGGGCTACAAGACGCCGAACATCGACCGCATCGCCAAGGAAGGCGCGTTATTCACCGACTGGTATGGCCAGCAGAGCTGCACCGCCGGCCGCGCGTGCTTCATTACCGGCCAGACCGGTTATCGCACCGGCATGCTCAAGGTCGGATTGCCCGGCGCGCCCGAAGGATTGAAGGCGCGCGATGTCACCATCGCCGAGCTGCTCAAGGCGCAGGGCTACATGACCGCCCAGTTCGGAAAGAATCATCTCGGCGATGCCGACTCCACCCTGCCGACGGCGCACGGGTTCGACGAATTCTTCGGCTCGCTCTACCACTTGAATGCCGAGGAGGAGTTCGAGAACGAGGACTACTTCAAGGATCCGGCGCTGATCAAAAAATTCCAGACCCGCGGCGTGCTCCACTGTTGGGCGAATCCTGACGGCACGCAAAAGATTGAAAGCACCGGACCGCTGGGCAAGAAGCGCATGGAGACCATTGACGAGGAAGTCACCGCCAAAACGCTCGACTACCTTGAGAAGGCCAAAAAGGCGGACAAACCCTTTTTCTGCTGGTGGAACTCCACCCGGATGCACATCCACACCCACCTCAAGGAGGAGAGCAAAGGCAAGACCGGCCTCGGCGTCTATCCGGACGGCATGGTCGAGCACGACGGCCACGTCGGCCAGATCCTCGACAAGCTCAAGGAACTCGGTTTGGAGGATAACACCATCGTGATGTACTCGACCGACAACGGGGCCGAAAAAGCCAGTTGGCCCGACGGCGGCGCTTCGCCTTATCGCGGGGAAAAGAACACCAACTGGGAGGGCGGCTACCGCGTTCCTTGCGCCATCCGCTGGCCCGGCGTGATCAAGCCCGGCACCGTGCTCAATGACATCTTCGCCCACGAAGACATGCTCCCCACGCTCGTCGCTGCCGCCGGCGCGCCTGATGCGAAGGAACAACTCCTCAAAGGCATGAAAGTCGGCGACAAGACCTTCAAAGTCCACCTCGATGGCTATAACATCACCGACGCCCTCGCCGGCAAATCGGCCAGTCCGCGCAATGAGTTCTTCTACTTCAACGATGACGGCTCGCTGGTCTGCCTGCGCTACAACCAGTGGAAGATCGTCTTCGCCGAGCAACGCGCCCACGGCTTTGATGTCTGGGAGGAACCCTTCGTGACCCTGCGCGTCCCCCGCATCTTCAACCTCCGCACCGATCCTTTTGAGGAAGGCTCGCACGGATGGGATGCCTGGAAGTGGCGGGCGGACCGTCTCTTCCTGCTCGTCCCCGCGCAGCAGTATATCGGCAAGTTCCTCTCCACCTTCGTGGAATACCCGCCGAGCCAGAAGCCCGGCAGTTTCTCCCTCGACGCCGTGATGGAAAACCTGAGCAAGGGCGCGGGCAAATAATTAACCGCTGCTGACTCATCATACAGGGCCGCATCCGTTCATCCGGGTGCGGCCCATTTCATATCGCTGCCCATGAAAACAACTCCCGCCCTCGTGGCCCTCGCCATTTCTGCCGCCGCCGCCGACCCTCTGCCTTCAAGGAATGAAATCGTTGTTCACCGCCCTTGGGGGCTGGAGTGAGGATCAAGGCCGGCTCAATGATAGCTTGATCTGACCCTGGTGGCAGGATAAGCATCCCGTGTGTTGGAGTTCCGGTCATGGCACCCTTTGAATTTCCACCTCCGCCGGGTGGGAAGGGTGTTGCGCGCGGGCTTCCTGCTCAGGGCTGTCATGGCCCTGATGGCCACGGGAATGATGACGGGGGCGGCGGAACCTCCGCGGGTATTGATGTTGTTTTCCAATGACCGGCTGCTGCCGGCAAATCTGAGGTATGACGAGGGGATCCGCCGGGCGTTGGACCCGCAGGCAGGGCAGGTGGGGGTGACGTTGTTCGCGGAATTTTTGGATGCGGTCCGTTTCAGCGGTCCGGAACGCGAGGCGGCCATGGAGAACCATCTGAAGGTGCGCTATGGGGAGGTTCCACCGCAGGTGCTGGTGGCGTTGGGCCCCGAGGCGTTGGATTTCTTTCTGAAGCGGCGGGAATCGCTCTTTCCGGGAACGCCGTTGCTGTTCGGCGGGGTGAGTCAGGAACGGCTGGAGGAGTTCAGGAACCTGCCGGGAGTGGCGGGTCTGCCGATGGAACTGACCGTGCTGCCCGTGGCGGAAGCCTTGCTGGCGATGCGGCCCCAGACGCGGGAGATCCTGCTGGTGCATGGCACGGCGGTGGTGGACCGCAGTTGGCGGGATACCGCGCTGCGACAGTTGGCCCCGCTGACCCCGCGGGTGAAGATCACCGCTTTTCCGGAGCTGGCCCTTGACGAACTGAAACCCCGCCTCGCCGCACTTTCCCAGGAGCAGGCAGTGTTGTATCTCTCCTATTTCCAAGGGCCGGGCGGGGAAACCTACACGCCGGCCCGGGTGGTGGGGGAAATCGCCCCATCCGCGTCGGTGCCAGTGCTTGCTCCTTACGACACGCAAATCGGGACCGGGGTGCTGGGGGTTAGTGTTTCCCCCTTCGAGGAGGAGGGGATGGCCCTGGGCAAGGTGATCCGGCGCGTGCTGGATGGGGAAAAACCCGCCAATATCGGGATTCTGCCGCCGAACCCTCCGCGTCTGATTCTGGATCACCGCGCTATCAAACGGTGGGGGATCAAGTCGGTGCCGCCCGGGGCGGAACTGCGATTCCGGACCCCGACGATTTGGGAAGAGCACCGGACGGGAGTCATCGGGGCGGTTTCGGTAGTGGCCCTGCAGACACTGCTGATTACCGGGCTGGTTTTTTCGCGGCGGCGGCATCAGCGGGCAGAACAGGAACTGCGGCTCTCCGAGGCCCGCTTTGCCGGGGTTTTCCGGGGCAGCCCGGCCGCTTTGAGCATCATCCGCCAATCCGACGGGCGCGTGGTGGATGCCAATCCGGGTTGGGAAGCCGCCACTGGTGTCGCGCGGGCCGACGCGCTCGGCCGGACGCCGCTGGAGGCCGGCATGGTGATTGAGGGGGACGGGGAGACCCGTTTCCAGCAATTTCTCGCCTCCGGCAAGTCGTTGCAGGATTACGAGCAGATCGTCCGCACTCCCGACGGCCGCGTCCGCTGGCTGAGCCTTTCGACCGAGCTGATCACACTGCATGATGAACCGTGTTTTGTGGTGGTGGCCAAGGATGTGACCGGCCCCCATCTGGAGGAGCAGGCCCGCCAGCAGATCGCCCACACTTCGCGCCTGGCCATGCTGGGGGAAATGACGGCGTCCATCGCGCACGAAGTGAATCAACCGCTGGGGGCCATTCTCAGCAACACCGATGCCGCCGAACTGTTGTTGGAGCGGCCGGATCCACCGCTGGGTGAGGTGAAGCAGATTCTTTCCGATATCCGGCGGGATGATCTCCGGGCCAGTGCGGTGATCAAGCGGGTGCGTGCGCTCATCGGCGGCCAGGAAGTGGCCCGGGTCCCGGTCGATTTGAACGAGGTGATTTGCGATACCCTGAAGCTGGTCCAGCCCGATGCGGGCCGCCGGGGAGTGACTCTGGTCCAGGAATTGGACCATGATCTTCCGCCGATCCTCGCCGACCCCGTGCAGATCGGACAGGTGGTGCTCAATCTCCTGCTCAACGGAATGGATGCCATGAAGGACACGCCGGTGGCCGGCCGGCGGCTGGTGGTGCGTTCGGCACGGCATAACGGCAACTCCGTGGATGCCAGTGTGGAGGACCGCGGTCATGGGATTCCGCCGGAACAGCTGAACCGGGTTTTCGATTCCTTTTACACCACCAGGGAAGGCGGGATG
This sequence comes from uncultured Verrucomicrobiota bacterium, assembly GCA_942492905.1. GTDB lineage: Bacteria > Verrucomicrobiota > Verrucomicrobiia > Verrucomicrobiales > V1-33 > CAIZWU01. Next base: position 3,899,019 of record OW818657.1, on the reverse strand, counting down.
GGCCTGGGCCTGGCTTTGGCCCGCTCCATCGCGGAGGCGCATGGCGGATCCCTCTTTGCGGAAAATAACGCTTTCGCCGGAGCTGTTTTCCATCTCATCCTACCCGTGAACACCTCTTCCCCCCATGCCGGCAACAGCCATCGAACCTCTCCTCGTCCATCTGGTGGATGACGACGAATCCCTGCGGACGGCGCTGACCCGTTTGCTGCGTGCGGCGGGTTATGAAGTGCGCACCTATGCCTCGACCGCGGATTTCCTGCTGGCCCGCCAGGGGGTGCTGCGCGGTTGTCTGATCCTGGATGTCAGGATGCCCGGTGGCCCCAGCGGCCTGGAGCTCCAGAAGGCCCTGACCCGTCAGGGGGAAACGGTGCCGGTCATCTTCCTTACCGGGCATGGGGATATCCCGATGTGCGTGCAGGCTATCAAGGACGGGGCCTTCGACTTCCTCACCAAGCCGGTGGGGCGCGAAATCCTGCTGACAGCGGTCCGCGATGCGTTCGCCCGCGAGGAGGCCGCCCTCCAGGCGTCCACCCAGCAGCGCGACCTGACCGCCAGAGCCGCCCGTCTCACCCGCACGGAACGCGAGGTTTTCCACCGGGTGGTGGAAGGCCAGCCAAACAAGCAGATCGCCGCCGGACTCGGGTGCTGCGAGCGCACCGTCAAAGCCCACCGCTCCCAGGTGATGGCCAAGATGGAAGCCACTTCCCTGGCGGATCTGGTCCAGTTGTCCACGAGGTTGAATCAGCTGACCGCTTGACCCCGTCTGCCGGCCCGGTCCCGGATTGCCCCTGGGGGCAATACATTCGCCCCACTGGTCAATACCGGTTCAGTTATCTCCTTGCCACCTTGGGGACATGGTACCCCCGGGATTGGAGATCATCGTCGTCGATGACGATGCCAGTATGAGCCAGGCCATTGGGCGCCTGCTCTCCGCCGTGGGCTGGAAGTCCCGGTCCTTCGCCTCTGCGGAAGCGCTGCTCGCTTCCGGGGCGTGCGTCGGGGCGGCGGTGCTGATTTTCGATATCCATCTTCCCGGCATGTCCGGACTGGAACTGCACCGCCAACTCACCGCCGGAGGATCCGTGGCCCCGGTCATCTTCATCACCGCACAGGACCGGGCGGAGACGCGGGATCTCGCCCGCCAGTCGGGAGCCGCCGCCTACTTCACCAAGCCTTTTGCCGGCAGTGAACTGATCCAGGCGATCCGCCATCACCTCCCCGCCGCCTGATTTTTTCCCCACATATGAACCCACGAAGAAACCAACACCCATGAACCCAACCACCAACCTACGACGCTGCGGCATGTCAGTCCTGACTGCCGCCGCCGCCCTCTTCGGCGCGCTTGCCGCCGCGGACGCCCAAACCAAAAAACCCAACGTCCTTGTGATCTGGGGTGACGATATCGGCACCTGGAACATCAGCCACAACAGCCGCGGCATGATGGGCTATCAGACGCCGAACATCGACCGCGTCGCCAAGGAGGGCGTCGCCTTCACTGACTACTACGCCCAGCAGAGCTGCACCGCCGGCCGCGCCGCCTTCATCAGCGGCAGCGTTCCCGTCCGGTCGGGCATGACCAAGGTCGGTATGCCCGGCGCGGCGGAAGGCTGGCAGAAGACGGACGTCACCATGGCCACCGTCATGAAAAGCCAGGGCTACGCCACCGGCCAGTTCGGCAAAAACCACCAGGGAGATCGTGACGAACACCTGCCGACCCTGCATGGGTTCGACGAGTTCTTCGGCAGCCTCTATCACCTCAATGCCGAGGAAGAGCCGGAGAACGAGGACTACCCGGGCGACAGGGTGCTCGAGAACGGCAAGACCTTCCGCGAGACCTTCGGGCCGCGCGGCATCATCAAGTCCAAAGCCGACGGCAAAGGTGGTCAGACCATCGAGAATCTTGGCCCGCTGACCAAGAAGCACATGGAGACCATCGACCAGGAAACCAACGATGCGGCCAAGGATTTCATCCAGCGCCAGGCCAAGGAGGGGAAACCGTTCTTCTGCTGGTGGAATGCGACCCGCATGCACTTCCGCACCCACGTGAAAAAGGAGAACCGCCACAAGGGCAATGACGAATACACCGACGGCATGATCGAGCACGACGGCCAGGTCGGCCAACTGCTCAAGCTCCTCGATGATCTCGGCATCGCCGACAACACCATCGTCCAGTATTCCACCGACAATGGCCCGCACTACAACACCTGGCCCGATGCCGGCACCACCCCGTTCCACGGCGAGAAGAACTCGAATTGGGAAGGGGCCTTCCGTGTGCCGTGTTTCATCAAATGGCCCGGCCAGTTCCCTGCGGGAGTGACCCTCAACGGCATCGTTTCGCACGAAGACTGGCTGCCAACCTTCGCCGCCGCCGCCGGCGCGCCCGACATCAAGGAAAAGCTGCTCAAGGGCGGCGTGGAACTCAATGGCCGCACCTACAAGAACCACATCGACGGCTACAACCTGCTCGACTACCTCAGTGGCAAGACCAAGGAATCGCCCCGCCACGAATTCATCTATGTGGGCGACGACGGCGACGTGATGTCCATCCGCGTTGACAATTGGAAGGCCACCTACCTGGAAAACCGCGCGCATCGCCTGCAAGTATGGCGCGAGCCCCTCATCAAGCTGCGCATGCCGCTGCTCTTCAACCTGCGGCGCGATCCCTTCGAGAAGGCCTACGAGAACTCGAACACCTACCACGACTGGATGATCGACCGCGCCTATGTGCTCGGGCCTATGCAGTTTATCGCCAGCAAGTTCCTCATGACTCTGAAGGAATTCCCGCCCAGCCAGACGCCGGGCGACTGGAGCCTCAGCTCTCTGGAGGCGCAAATCAAAAGCATGACCACCGGCGGTAAATAGCCGGCAATCACCCCCGCGGGGCATCGTCCATCCGGATGATGCCCCGCCCTCACTGGTTCGGAACTTATCCCGCACTGCTGCCTGTGGCGCCGCCGGAGGGCGACTTCCGCTGGTGGCTACGGTGCTTTCAGGGAGCTATTTTGTAACCAGCCATGAGTTTCGATTACCTGCCCATCTGGATTCTCCTGCCGGCGACGGTCCTGCTTGTCATGCTGTCGCTGGAAGCGGGCTATCAACTGGGCCACCGCTCCCGGCGCAAGTCAGACGACGAGAAGGAGTCGCCCGTTTCCGCCATTGCCGGGTCCGTGCTCGGGCTCGTTGCCTTCATGATGGCCTTCACCTTCGGCATCGTCTCCGATCGTTATGACGCGCGGAAGGCCCTCGTCCGCGAGCAGGCGAACAGCATCAGCACCACCTACCTGCGCGCGGATTTTCTGCCCCTGCCGGACCGCACCGAGGCCAAGGCGCTGCTCAAGGGATATGTGAGCGATCACCTTGAGGTCGTCGAAAGGATGCGCACCGGAAAGATGAAGGAGGTGGAGTTGGAGGCGGCGCTGGAAAAGACGGGCCACACCCAGACGCGGCTGTGGGAAATGGCCGTGGGAAATGGCCGCCTGGATATGAACTCGGACGTGGCCGCTCTCTACATCGATTCACTCAACCGCATGATCGACCTGCACGCGATGCGGGTGGCCGTGGCGCTCCAGGCCCGGATTCCCTCCGGCATCTGGATCTCGCTCGGGAGCCTGATCTTTCTCGGGATGGTGTCCATCGGCTATCAGATCGGGATCGCGGGTTCGAAGCGTTCGCTCGCCCAGCCCATTCTGGCCGTTTCCTTCAGCCTGGTGATCTCGCTCATCGCCATGCTCGACCGGCCGCACGCCAGCTTCATCGAGGTTTCCCAGCAGCCCTTCGTTGATCTGCTTGAGATGATGAACAGACCAGGATCATAATTTCAAAATAGAAAGAACTGTCATGAAAACCTGCCTCATTACCGCACTCAGCGCCCTCGTGGCCCTCGCCATTTCTGCAACCGCCGCCGACCCGCTGCCGTCGTGGAACGACACCGCCCCGAAACAGGCCATCACCGCCTTCGTGGAGAAGGTGACCAAGGAGGGTTCGCCCGATTTTGTGCCGGTGGCGGAACGCATCGCCACTTTTGATAACGACGGCACGCTCTGGTCCGAGCAGCCGATGTATTTTCAGCTATTCTTTGCCCTCGACCGCATCAAGGCCCTCGCCCCGCAGCATCCGGAATGGCAGGAAAAGGAACCCTTCGCCTCCATCCTCAAAGGCGACCTGAAAGCCGCTCTGGCCGGTGGGGAAAAAGCCCTCGTCGAGCTGGTGATGGCCACCCACGCGGGCATGACGACGGAAGAATTTGAAAAAGTCGTCACCGATTGGATCGCCACTGCCAAACATCCCCAAACCGGCAAACCGTTCACCAGCATGGTCTATCAGCCGATGCTGGAGCTGCTCGCCTATCTCCGTGCCAACGGTTTCAAGACGTTCATCGTCTCCGGCGGCGGCATTGAGTTCATGCGCCCCTGGGTGGAGAAAACCTACGGCATCCCGCCGGAGCAGGTGGTCGGCAGCAGCGGCGGACTGAAGTATGAACTGCGCGACGGCACGCCCGTCCTCGTCAAGCTTCCCGAGATCGTGCTCAACGACGACAACGTCGGCAAACCCGTTGGCATCCAGCGCCACATCGGCCGCCGCCCTATCGCCGCCTTCGGGAATTCCGACGGTGATTTCCAGATGCTGGAATGGACCACTTCCGGCAAGGGCTCCCGTTTCGGCCTGATTGTCCACCACACCGATGCGGCACGCGAAGTGGCCTATGACCGTGAATCCCACATCGGCAAATTGTCCCGCGGCCTCGACGAAGCCAAAGCCAGAGGCTGGACCGTCGTCAGCATGAAGGACGACTGGAAGGCCATCTACCCGCAGTAACGCCGCCCTCCCTGAAACCGGGCCACCCTCTCGAACCCAACCCAACCCACCTCACCCCCATTCCCAACCCTATGAAAATGCCATCCCTCGCGGCCCTCTATCTGGGGCTCCTGCCACTGGCCGCCCTCAGCGTGCCCTCTGTCTCCGCCCAGGCGGAGGAAGCCAAGGCTCCCGCCGTGGATGCCTATGCGCAATCCATCATCAAACGGGCCTCCGATTACCTGGCGGAAGCCAAGGGAGTGGGCTTCACCGCCGAGCTCTGGGAGGACGTGCCCGTGCCGGGCGGGCCGGTGCTCCAGTCCACCCGCACGGTGGAGGTCAACCTCCGCCGCCCGGACCGGCTGCGGGCCGAAATCCGCAGTGCCGATACCGCCCGCAGCCTGATTTATAACGGAAAATCCTTGACCGTGCATGATGCCGGAGCCGGCTCCTACGGCACCATCAACACCCCCGCCTCCATTGATGAAACGCTGGATGCCGCGGCAGACCTGGGCATTGAGTTTCCCCTCGAGGATGTGCTGCTGAGCAAGCCCTTCGGCGACGGTGCATCCCAGGCCGCCGCCGGCCAGTACCTTGGCGTGGAGGAAGTCCTCGGCAAACGCTGCCACCACCTTGCCTTCCAGAATGAAACGCTCGACTGGCAGGCCTGGGTGGATGAAGGACCCCTGCCGGTGCTGCGCAAGGCGGTGCTCCATTTCAAAAAAGAGGAGGCGAAACCCAGTCTGACCGCCCTGTTTTCCAATTGGAAGATGGGCAACAGCCTGCCGCTCTCCGCTTACGAATTCACGCCTCCACCCGGCACCAGCAAAATCGAAATCATCGCCATCCGGGAAGAGGCCGCCAAAACCCCGGACGCCAAATAACTTCTTCCTGCCGGTTATCCCCTCATACCCATTTTACCCACTTCTTTCACTGCCATGAAACCTACCTTCCACCGCAGCACCGCCCTGCTGGCTCTCTGCACCTTCGGCCTGGGCGTGATCCCCGCCGAGGCCAACCGCCACCGTTCGGTGAACCGCAATGTGAACATCAACCGGAACGTAAACCGCAATGTGAACGTGAACCGCCACGTCCACCGCGACGTGGATATTGACGTGCATGGCCGCTACTACCGCGGCGGCTACTACCGGGGCGGCGGTTTCGCCGCCGGTGCCGTCGCTGGCCTCGTCACCGGGGCCGTGATCGGTGCCGCCGTGGCCGCCCCTCCCCGGGGTTACACCACCGTTTATTACGGAAACAGCCCTTACGCCTATTACGGCGGCACCTACTACCAGCCGGGTCCGGGCGGCTACGTGGTGGTGGCCCCTCCGGTGGGCATCATCGTGCCGGTGCTGCCCGCCGGCTGTGTCCCCTCAGTGATCAATGGCATCACCTACTACGGCCTGAATGGACTTTACTACCAGCCCGTCATGGTCAGCGGAGTGGTGCAATACCGCACCGTCGTCCTTTAGCCAGCCGGACCCTTCCCCCAGGCGCCCCAGCCCAAGGGGGGAAGGGCTCCTGGCCCAAAAGTGGTGGACGAGGCTCCGCCGGGTAACCCGTGCCCCGGCCCTCGAACCTTGGATCTGTGCAAATCCGAGCCATCTGTGGTCAAACTAAATGCCCTTTCCCCGACCCCCGTGCCCGTCACTTCGGCCGAGGCGATTTCACATCGTGCCCCGGGGGTTCTCCTTTACTTAATGGCTGATGAAGGAGGGACTTATTGATTGGGAAGCGATGGGGTAGGAAGATGGCGCCATGACACGGTATGACATCGTGACATTCACTTTGAGCCAAAGCCGTGTCGTTGTTATTTTGACTGGCGGGGCTTGCGCCGCCGACGCCGTGGCGAGGGTCGAGCAGGCCTCCCAACTCCGCTGGCCTCAGCACATCAGGGTGATCTGCCGGGAGACCGAGGACGGTGAAGGACACTTTACAGGGACGAATGATAAAATCGTTTCCATCCTCCAAGGGTGTCCCATGGAACACCTCCGGGGCCTCGTCACGGGGGAGTTCCACGCTTAGCTCAAGGGGTGGACGAGGCTCCCGCCGGGTACCCAGTGCCCCGGCCAGGAGACTTGAAAAACACATCATTTCCAAAACCCCGGATCCGTGCCCATCCGGGCCATCGGTGGTTAAACCAAAATGCCTTTTCCCAGACATGGTCTTCACCCACAGCTGTAGCGTGGCTCCGGTGGCCGGTTACCAATCCAGCCGCTCTGCCTGCCGGTCCCCTCATCGGCGCAATCCTGCCGGGAGCCGTCCTCCGGAGTGCCTGGATGGGGCGGCAGACACAAATGGACGGTTTCAGGACCATGGGTAATGATCATCTCGTAGGTTATCCTACTGATTTCCACCGCCACCCAGTCTCCGAGTTGGAAACCCAAGGCGGCGGCATGGGATTGCGCTTCGCATACGGTCCGGCCAACGCCATACGCACGACCACTGTTACAAGGATGGATGAGGGCGATGAATCTCATAAAGGGGGGAAGGTTCAAGGAAGGGTTCGGCAGCAAGCCGCTGCACCAATTTGCTCTGCAAAAACAATGCCGGGGCGTGAAAGCCCCGAACACGGGAGGGATGGACCCGCCCCAAGGTGCCTCCACTGGTAAAATGCCTGATTTGGCGGCATGGAGACGGCAATCTGCAACTCCCGACCGCCGGCTCCTGTGACGCCCCTCCTGCCGCATCACTCTTCCCCCAAGGAGGCCCAGCCCAAGGGGGAAGGGCCCTGGCCCAAAAGCGGTGGACGAGGCTCCCGCCGAGTACCCTGTGCCCCGGCCCCGAGCCCCTGATCTGTGCCCATCCGAGCCATCTATGGTCAAACCAAAACACACTTTCCCTGCCCCCCTCACCCCTTACTTGGGCCGCGGCGATTTCACGTCGTGCCCCGGGATTTCCCTCCCTCTTCTCATTTCCGTCACCGCTTCCATCAGGGTCGTGGCGGCGTTGGCTGCCTCCTGCATGAACGCCGCGTCCCGGTCCAGCGCTTCATGGCTGGTCGCATACGGCTCGAAGTAGCCGATGTAGCGGCCGAACTCCGCCGCCGGTCCTGCCGGCACCAGCTCCATCGCCGTCAGCCAATCGTGCAGCACCTGACGCACCCCATCCGTGCCTTCGGTGTCGCCATGGACGATGACCGAGAAAACCCGTCCTGCCAAATGCCGCGGGTAGGGCCATCCCGCCAGCTCCAGCGCCTTGGCCTTCGCCGCATCCTTGCCATCTGTCGTGGTGGGATCCGGGTTTCCGCCATCGGCACACACCAGCCGGTCCATCATCAGCTTCAGCCCGCTGGGCACCTGGTTCCAGTGCACCGGCGTCACGATCATCACCCCGTGCGCCGCCACCCACCGCGGATAGATCTCCTGCATCCAGTCATGCACCTGGCCCAGCCCGTGGTGCGGATAACACGAGCACGGCCAATGGCACAGCGGCATCGCCGTGGAGACACATCCCTTGCAGGGGAAAATCGTCCGGCCGTATTCCGAGCCCAGCCGGCTCAGATCCAGCAAATCCGTGGTGAAACCACCGGCCCGGCCAATCTGCGCGCACAGTTCCGTCGCGATCCGGAAGGTCTTGGACATCTCGCCGGGACAGGTCTCGTCCGTGCGCGGTGACGCACAGATCACGAGGATCCGCGCCTCTCCCGCGCCGTCCTGCTGTTTCGCCTCCGCCTCCCGGATCGCGGCCCGGGTTGCCAGCCATTCCACCGACAGCTCCTGCGCCGCATCCGCAAACTCCGGCCCCGCCGGCTGGGTGCGGGCGCTTTTCCTGCCCGCCAGATACGCCTCCCACGCGATCTCCGTCAGCCGGCCGATCTCTGCCTTCACCCCATCGAAGGCGGGATCATAAAACTGCATTCCGTAGCGCCTCCCGAATTCCTCGCGCGTCAGTTGGGTGGATCCTTGCCCGGTGCGGACGGTCGGAACGGCGGTGCGGGCAGGGGAAGGCTTCATGCGTCATCCACCTTACCGCGTCTGGCGGAGATATCCACTTTTCCCACGTGGCAGTTAAAGGGGGGGACGAGGCTCCCGCCGGGGTCCTTGCGCCCCGGTTCCCCTCAACTCCTCACCGCCAAGGGCCATAGCCAAAAAGGATTGGACGGCCGCCCTGCTCCTGGGCATCCTGCCAAAATCCCATGCGCCACTCCACGATTCACTTATTCGGCCTGATGCTGCTGTTCTGCGGAGGCTCTGCGGCGCATCCACTTCTCGAGCTCGACGATGGCGAACGAAAGGACTGATACGGCACCAATGCGCAGCCATGCTCCCGCGTCGATGGCGGCGGTGTGAAAGATCGTGTGCATCAGCGGGGTGTAGGTGAAGAAGAGCTGGATGCCGATCATCGCGATGGCTCCGGCGATGGCCGCACGATTGCTGAAGATGCCGAGGGCGAGGACGCTGCGATGCAGGGAGCGGCAATTGAACAAGTAGCCGATTTCCACGATGACCACGACGTTGATCACGGCGGTGCGGGCCATCTCGATGGGATGGCCTTCGGAGTTCAGTTCAAAGAAGAACAGCCACAGTGATCCTGCGAGCATGACGATGGAAACGAGGCCGGTGCGGAGGATGAGGGCGCGGGTGAGAATCGGGAGTTTCGGATCTCGTGGGGGACGCTGCATGAGGTCGGCTTCCTTAGGCTCGAATACGAGCATGATGCCGAGGAACACGGCCGTGGAGAGGTGAACCCAGAGCAATTGCACGGGCAGCGTGGGAAGCGCGAAGCCGAGGATGATTGATGAGAGAAGAATGAGCGCCTGGCCGACGCTGGTCGGCAGCGTCCAGACGATGAACTTTGTCAGGTTATCGAAAACTCCTCTTCCTTCCTCGACGGCGGCTTCGATGGTGGCGAAGTTGTCGTCGGTGAGGACCATGGCAGCGGCACCTTTAGCGACATCAGTGCCGGAGATGCCCATGGCGATACCGATGTCCGCTTGTTTGAGCGCGGGCGCGTCATTCACGCCGTCACCGGTCATGGCGACGATGTGTCCGCGTGCTTGCAGTGCGCGCACAAGGCGGAGTTTCTGCTCGGGGGCGACTCGTGCAAAGACGGCAGTGCGTTCCGTGAGCGCGGGCAGGTCGGCATCGGACACTAGCTCCAGTTCGCGTCCGGTCATTGCGGGTGCGTGATTTTCGCTGCCTGTGATGCCGATCATTTGCGCGATGGCGCGGGCGGTCCCGGCATGATCGCCGGTTATCATCTTCACGGTGATGCCTGCACTTTGGCATTTTGCCACGGCTGCGATGGCTTCCGCTCGCGGCGGGTCCATCATGCCTTGCAAGCCGAGGAAGGTCAGCCCTTCGGCCACATCATCGTGATCAATTGTCTCCTGCTCACCCGCTGCCGGCCCGCGCGCAAAAGCGAGCACACGCAGTCCGCGCGAGGTCATTTGCTCCGCTGCGAGTCGTATCTGTGCCTTGTCGATTTCGGCCAATTCTCCATCGGATTGTAGCGCGGTGGTGCAGCGTTCCAGCATTCGCTCGAGGGCACCTTTCTTGTAAATGATGTGAGGTGAAACATGACCGCCGCGATGCAACGTGGCCATGAACTGGTGCTCTGATTCGAACGGAATGGAATCGAGCCGTGGATGGTTGCGATGCAGTTCGGCATCGAGCAGCCCACCCTTCCTCGCGGTGACGATGAGCGCCGCTTCGGTGGGATCGCCCTGCACTTGATAGGCACCGTTGTCTTCGCTGATTTGGGAATCGTTGCACAGCAACCCGGCCTCCAGGCATTCGCCGAGGGCGACGCTGGATTCAGCGGTGACGACCGCCCCATCGAGCCGGATGTCGCCCTCGTCCTTGTAACCAGTTCCGCTGACGATGTAGGCGCGGCCTCCCGCAAAAATTTTCTGCACGGTCATCGCATTCTCGGTGAGCGTGCCGGTCTTGTCCGAGCAGATGACCGTCGTGCTGCCGAGTGTCTCCACGGCGGGCAGCTTGCGGATGATGGCGTGTCGTTTTGCCATGCGCGTCACGCCGATGGCGAGCACCACGGTTACCGCTGCGGGAAGTCCCTCGGGAATCACGCCAACCGCGAGCGCCACCGCCGCCATGAACATTTCCACCGGCTCCTTTCCACGCGCCACTCCAATGGCAAACGTGGCGATGCCCAGAACGAGAATGACCCACAGCACGAGGCGGCTGAACTGGGCTATCTTCTTTGTCAGCGGCGTGGAAATCTCGACCGCGCTGGAGATGAGATGTGAGATGCGGCCTGTCTCGGTCTGGTCGCCGATTGACGACGCCAGCCCTTCGCCGCGCCCCGCCGTGACCAGCGTTCCTGTGAATGCCATACTCTTGCGATCTCCGAGCACGGCATCCTGCGCGACGGCGTCGGGATGCTTGTCAGCGGGCAGCGATTCGCCGGTGAGTGCCGACTCATCCACGCGCAGCCCCTTCACTTGAAAGAGCCGCAAGTCGGCAGGCACGCGATCTCCCGCTTCCAGCATCACCACATCGCCCGGCACGAGATCAGACGAGGCCACTCGTTGACGTTCGCCGCCGCGTCGCACCGTCGCCTGCGTGGTGACCATGCTCATCAGCGCTTCCAGCGCACCCTCCGCCTTCGATTCCTGAATGAAGCCGATCACAGCATTGATCAAGACCACGCCAAAAATGATGCCAGCATCCACATACTCGCCCAGCCACGCGGTGATGGCCGCCGCTGCGATCAAGACGTAAATCAAAGGCTCCGTGAACTGCTTCAAAAACCGCCGCCAGCCCGGAGTGCCCTGACGTGTGACCATCCGGTTTGGCCCAAACTTCTTCTGCCGTAGCGCCACCTCAGCCGCGCCAAGCCCGCGCTCGATGTCCGACTCCAACAGCCTTACAGCATCATGGACAGCGACGTGATGGATGCCGGATGGCGAGTCGGGAGCAATCATGGTCTGCGCGGAGGATCACACGAATGTCAGACTTTCACCACCAGCACGGAACATGGGAGCCTTGTCAGCAGGCTCTCGGCAGTTGAACCCAGCAGCACATAGCGCAGGTTGGTTTTCCCTTTGGCACCAATCACGATCAAGTCGGCTTCTGACTTTTTGGCGTGAGCCACGATCCCGTTCGCGTAGTTGGGTTTATTCAGCAGCACTTCGTTGGATTCAATTCCTGATGCAGTTTCGGTCACGAACTGTTTGAGAGCGGCGCGGAGATGCTGCTGCCGTTCTTCGACAAACTCGGCCGCCACAGCCTTCAAGTAGGCATAAGGCGCTACTAACCACGGCTCTTGCCATATATGCAGAAAGTCCACCTTCGAGCCGTCCTGGACGGCGATACGATGGGCTTGCGCGGCGACTTCGCGCGAGGTCTCGGAGAAATCAATGCAGGCGAGGATCTTCTGAAAGGCATTGGGATGGTTGGCCCTGACCAGCAAAACCTTGTCAGGAACTTTGCGCGCCAGTCGGTGCGCCAGCGACCCGGCACCGGCTTTTGATTCCCCCGAGCCTGTAATACCGGCAACGACCAAGTCTGGTTTCAGGGTTTTGACGTGTTCAAGTATCTCGTGCAGTGGCACGCCTACGACAATGGTGCTCTGGCAATCGGCAGGCACTCCAGTCTGCGCCAGCCAACGCGCGAGGGCTTCTTTGGCTCGTTCGGCGGCAGTCGCGGCTTGCCGTTCAAAGCTCATGTTGCGGCTGTCCGCCAGTGAGGCGACGGCGGCAGTATCCACGACATGCAGGACGTGAAGACTGGCTCCATTGAGTCCGGCCAGCCGGGCTGCTTGTTCGAGTGCCGAGCGGGAGCCAGTGGAGAAATCAACGGGAATTAGGATGGTCTTGAGTGTGTTCATGATGATGTCTCGGGGTAGCTGATTGAGAAAAGGGAATCACGGCGTGATCAAGACCTTGAGCACTCCCTCCGCCCGACTCCCAAAGACCTCGTAGCCTTGCTTGATATCCGCGAGTGAAAAGCGGTGCGTCACGAGCATCGTGGGATCAAACCTGCCCGATTGCACCACATTGATGAGACGGCGCATGCGCTCCTTCCCGCCGGGACAAAGCGTTGTGACGATTCGATAATCTCCCAGTCCAGCGGCATAGGCTTCATAGGGAATCTCGATCTTGCCTGAATAGACGCCGAGGCTGGAGAGCGTGCCTCCCGGACGCAGACAGCGCAGGCATGATTCAAACGTTTGCTGCGAGCCGAAGGCTTCGATGGCGACATCCACTCCACCGCCGGTCAGCTTCAGCACTTCCTCCACGACGTTGCATTCGTTGAAGTTCAGCGTGACATCCGCACCCATTTTGCGCGCCATTTTCAGTCGGTGCTCATCGCCATCCACGCCAATGATCAGCGTCGCCCCCATCAACTTCGCACCCACGGTAGCGCACAGCCCGATGGGCCCTTGTGCAAAGACAACCACCGTGTCCCCAATCTTGATGCCGCCGCTCTCCGCTCCACCGAAGCCCGTTGAGGCGATGTCCGCCAGCAGCACCACCTGCTCGTCAGTGACCTCGTCGGGTATCTTCGCCAAGTTTGCCTGCGCGTAAGGAACCAGCAAATATTCCGCCTGGGCTCCATTGATCGCATTGCCAAAACGCCAGCCACCCATCGCCTGACTGCCATGGCCGTGACCGCATTGCGAGTGCTGGCCGGAAAGACACGCGCGGCATTGACCGCAAGGCGTGATGGCCCCCACAAGCACCCGGTCTCCGATGTTGTAGCCCGTGACACCCGCGCCGAGTTCTTCGATCACTCCCACAGGTTCATGGCCGATGATCAGTCCCGGCTTCACCGGATACTCGCCACGCACAATATGCAGGTCCGTTCCGCAGATCGTGGTTGCGGTGATTCGCAACAAAGCCTCGCCTGGACCTGCGGATGGCTTCGGGACGGTGTCCACCCGGATGTCATTGATGCCGTGAAACACGGTGGCTTGCATGGTCTTGGTCAATTTATCGCGACTGGTGGCACCGTTGCTGTACATTCCTTGGCAAATGCTGGGCCGGACAGGTTGGATGACTGCCATCGAGTTAGGTGGGATGAGCGCATATTCTTGAGGCTACAGCCCAGTGCGCAGCACTGCCATGGGGTGAAGACCTACCCCCTTTTTTCCGCCACTACACTTTGCAGCCAAGCTAACTCGCAGGCCATTCCCTGCGGGGTAAGGTGTTGAATGAAATGCTGCGCCAAGCGAAGTTGGCGTTGCCCTTGGGCGGGACGCCGAATTGATGAACGCCCCCGCGTTCACCCTGCGGGCTGCCTTTGGCGTTCTTTCTCGCTCCGCTTGAATGGCCGCCGTTCTTGCCCTCGGCGCTGGCGAAGCGGGTGAGGAAATACTGATGAGCGCCCCCGTGCTCCCCATGCGGGCTGCCTGCGGAAGTTTTTCTCGCTCCGCTCGCATCACACACGCGGCCGAGCTGATCGACAAAGCGTTGGGTTTTCTCGCCCTCGCTGGCGGCGGTGAGTTAGATGGTGGCGATGACGTCGATGAGTTCGCCGAGGCGCTGGTTATCCTTCGCCGCGCTCAGGCTCTGCGGTGTGGCTTCGTCGCGGAGGGAGAGGGCGCTGTCGCGCCGGGCAGTGTCGAGCCGGGGCGCGCGTAGTCTTTGGGCAGGACGCCTTTGAGGCGCGGGTTGTCGCGCTCGATGGCGACCATGGCATCGTCCACGGTCTTGCCGATGGTGGGCTGCTTGGCGCTGGCCTGGAGGTGGGACCAGCGGGCATCGGCGGGCACCCAGAAGACGTTCTCGGCTTTGTATTCGTCCGGGTCTTCGGGATTGGACCCGGCGTAGTCTCCTTTCCCGGCGATCAGTTTGGCGCGGTGTTCCTCGAAGGTGTCGGAGATGTATTTGAGGAAGATGAGGCCGAGGACGACGTGTTTGTATTCCGCCGCGTCCATGTTGTTGCGGAGCTTGTCGGCAGCGAGCCAGAGCTTGGCCTCGAATCCGATGGTGGCGGACGATTGGTCTTTGGGGGAGGCGGCTTTGGACTTGGCAGGCATTCGTGATGGGGGCGCGGGAAACTGGGCGAGATTATGGAGGGGTTGGGAATCCGACAAGTTATTCCTGACGGAAATATTTCAGGGCGGTGGGGCGGCGGAGATTCCACCCGGCGCTGGCAAGGCCTTCATCGGTATTGTCGGTGGACTCACAATAGCGGGCGGCGGCACGGACGATGTCCTTGGAGTTCAAGGTCTCTGCTTCCTCGGCGAGGCGGGCGGTCTTCAGCTGCTGCTCGAGGCTGGCGATGAGGTCGGCGCGGGCGCGGAGGCCATTGTAGGAGGCGGCGAGGGCCTCCACGGTGCCCTGGCCGTCAGGGTAATAGGAGTTATCGGTCAGGCCCTCCCGGGCGGTGAGGGTGATAGCCATGACGGTGGCGGGGGTGGCCCCGGCGATATCGAGGCGGACCTTCCCTTGGGTGGGGATGGCGGCCGAGCCACCGACGACGGCCAGGAGCGCGGCGTCCCTGGCAGAACGGCGGGCGACGGCGGCGGAACGGGCCTTGGCGATAGGATCCACCGCGGGGAGGCGGCTGGTTTTACGGACGGCGGGGGATTTGGACTTGGGATTGGATTTTGGTTTCATGGGAATAAGCAGGATATAATTTCATTTTTTAAAACGCCCCCTGCCGTTCCGCAGAAGTGCGGCGACAGGGAACAGGGTGAAACTAACGGTGAGACTCCAGAATGGCAAGAACTAAGTATAAATTCCATAAAATTAATATCTTCTGGAAGATATCAACGCCCCTCCCGGCCCTGGCGGAGGCCGGTCCAGGGGGTGCCGGAGAGGGTAAAAAGTGTTATTTTCCCCTGCCAGGGACGCTGGACCGGCCGGGGCGGGGAAGGGGATTTCCCTCGTAAAACCTTGTGATTCAACAGGTCCGCGGTTTGTTGGAACCGCCGGCCCCGCCTGGGACGAGGTCTTCCAAAAGATCGCCGCTTTTTCCCCGGAGTGTGATCAACCTTTGGTCAGACCTTGGTCAAGGTCTGACGAAACCTTGATCAAGGTCTGACTGGACCTTGATAAAGGTCTGACCGAACTGTGGTCAAGTTGGGGTGAACTCTGGTCAAACGGGGCCTGACTTTGATCAAAGTCAGGGGACACTTTGATCAAAAGTTGGGGTGACATGGATCAAGATGTCCGCGGACCCTGGTCAAGGCGTGACGGAACTTGAGGCAAGCTGGCCGCAACTCTACCAGGGTAGGGAGGGAAGTGGATCAAAGGTGCCAGGGAAGTGGATCAAAGGGGAGACCGCATTGGATCAAACGAGGGGGAACATTGGATCAAAGGAGGCGATGCGTGTGGGAGAAGGGAAGGGTGAGGTTGATCCCAGGGGACGCGGCCTTTGATCAAGATCAGGGTCATGGGTGGGAGAAGGAGGCGGGGAGTTTGGGAGAACCCTCCCCGGAAGGTGGGCAAACCTCCGCGTGGGTTGGATCAAGGGGCGGGCCACCCCTGGGAAAAGCTGGTGCGGGAGTTGGGCGAATCTGGGTAGATGAAGAGGGAACCTCAGAGGGCACGGATGGATCGAAGCGATTAGCGGGGGACGTTTTTCCTGGCCGGATTCTGTCACCCCTCCAGGGTGAGGGGTTCTCGTTTCTTTGGTTCCGGGAGTGTTGCTCACGCTCAACCCCCGGCTGATGGCTTTGATCCCGATGGGATCGCGGAGGGATGCCTGAGTTTGAGCCTTTATAATACCATCGCAATTTCTTGCCCTTTTGGGTCCATCCTGTCTTTAATCCTGGAAATCTGTGGTTTCTGTTTTTCTGCCCAGGCTGATCCCATACGCCAGAACACCCAACCGGAGCACCTGGCAGGAGTGGCGGAGGGCTGCCGGGAGGGTAAGGTTGTCGCAGCAATCCCCGGGGCTTGGCCGGGTGAGGATCCATCCAGCCTGACGGCGGCAGCCCGTTTTTGCCTGGAATGGCCCTTGGTTCCAGCGGTCTGGAAATCCTGAAGATTAAAATAATGAGGATTTCTTTAATGTAATCTGTTAGTGACAAAACGGTCTGATGAATTATTCTTCACAACTTGCCGGAGTCATCGTGGTCCCTCACTCCACTTTGCCCCGTCGGTTCCTCCCCTCCCAGCTTTTCTGATGACCAGTCCTGCCCCGCCCGTTCACCGTAAGTTTGTCCCTTATTGGAACCAGTTTTACGCCAGCGCGGGGCCGATGTGCCCGACCCCCTTTGCCCAATACGCGGCGGACTATTGGTTCCCCAAACCGACGGATATCCTGGAGATCGGCTGTGGCAATGGACGGGATGCCACCTGGTTTGCCAAACGGGGGCATGAAGTGGTGGGGGTGGACCTGTCAGATAGCGCCATCGCCTCCTGCGCCCGCCAGGAAAGCCCTGCCAGCTTTCAGGTGGGGGATTTTTCCGATCTGGAGCTGGGCCGCCAGTTCAACGTGGTCTATTCCCGGTTTACCCTGCACAGTGTGGATGACCTGACGGAGGCCCGCACCCTGGACACCGTCCGCAAACATCTGCAGCCGGGGGGCCGCTTCATCGTCGAAGCGAGGACGGTATATGATGAACTCTGCGGCTGGGGCACCCGTGTGAGTGAGCGCGAATGGATCCACGAAAATCATTACCGCCGTTTCCTCGATCCCGTGGAGTTCCTGACCAATGTGCGGAATGCCGGGTTCGTGCCGGAGTTCGTGCTGATGTCCAACGGATTGGCGGTCTGGAAGGATCAGGATCCGGTGGTGATCCGGCTGGTCCTGACGGCGGACTGAAGCGGCCCCTGCGGTCAGCCGGGCTCCTCCTGAATGGCGGGGCGGGGCATCGACCGCCAAGTGTCTGCCACATACCCCAACAGCAGCAGCGCGATCAAGCCATTGTAGAGGATGACAAATTCCCAGTAGGTGCCGGTGCCCCAGGCGATGCCCAGACCGATGCGGAAGGAGGGCTCATCAATCACATTCCCGGCGAGGCGGCGGATGCGGCGCGCCGGAGTGAGGATGTCTGGCCCCCGGGAGCGGGACATGCCATGCAATTGCTGATCCTTCAGCCACCCGAAAACGGAGAACAGGGCCTTCGGGGCCAGCGACCAAATCAGGAGTAACGGAAAGGCCACCTCCCAGTGCCGTGCCAGAAAGGCCACGTCCGGTGGCGTGTCCCGGGCCGCCACGCCCAGGCCCGCAGCGATGACAAAAAGGGAGAGCAAATCGATGAATTTATCCCAAAGCATGCCAAAGGGGCTGCATTGCCCGGTGATCCTGGCCAGGGTGCCATCCGCGCAGTCCAAACCAAACGAAATCAACAGCATGCCCCCCAGGAAAATGCCTGACCATGCTGGATGCGGGATCACGCCATGGCCTGAGGTCACCACCGCCACCACTGCCACCAGAAATCCTGACACGGTGACGGTATTGGGGGAAAGACCTGCCCTGTGGCAGAGCGGGGCCAGCACACTGCCCAGCGAATAGCCGAAATATTCGGTAACCCAGAACGAGGTTTTACCGCGCGCCGCCCAACAATCACGGACGCCCGGGCGGGGAGGGGGAGTGGCCTCACCGGGATTGGTAATGGGAAACGATTCAAGCATGAATCCTGATAGATGGGTAGGATCCGGAATTCAAGACCGACGGGTGTAATCCCCGCTCTATCATGCTGATTTCAGCGGTCCCGGGGCAGGGGAGGGCGGGATTGATCCCGGAGGGCCGGGCCATGGCTCAAGGGCAGCATAACGTCCGGGGCCACCTTGCTTCCGGGGGACGGGCCTGTCAGAAGGACGGGGTGTTTTTGAGGGTGACGAAGACAAATGCAATATAACAGGCCAACAGGACAAATCCGCGCCAGCGACCCAGCCATCCGCTCCGGCCTGGCCAGATCAGCAGGGTGGTGACGACGCCGAAGATGAGACCGGGCATGAGCTCCGGCCGTTTCACGGGAAACGGATGAATGAGGGCCGCGAGGGCCGCGATGAAGAGGGCATTGAAGATATTGCTGCCCAGGATATTGCCCAGGCCTACATCGTGATGCCCGCGGATCCGCGAAATGATGGTGGTCGCCAACTCCGGGGTGCCGGTGGCGACCGCGACGACCACGGCTCCGACGAGGAAGGGACTCCAGCCGAGGGCGAGGGCGACCCCTTTCCCTCCATGCACCACAAGCTGGGCCGCTGCGATGAGGAATGCCAGCCCGCCCACCACCTGCAGGACAATGGTGCGGGGGGCTGTCCGGTCTGCCTCGAGCACTTCCTCGATATTCCTCACCCGGTGCCGCCGGGCATGCCGTAACACCATGGCCAGCCACAGGGCGAAAAGGCCCATCAGGATCAAAGCATCGGACCGTGAGAACCACCCGTCCCACAGCACCGCAGCCAGGACAAAGGGGACGGCGAGGGCGCAGGCCCAGTCACGGCGCACCCCGGGATCCTCCGCCTTCATGCCGGACCACGACAGCACCAGGGCGAGGACGAGGGCGATGTTCAGCACGTTGCTCCCCACCACATCGCCCAACGAAATTTCCGGCACCCCATCCACCGCCGCTTGAATGGCGACCATCAGCTCCGGCGATGAAGTGCCAAATGCGGCCACGGTCACCCCGATCACGGCCACCGGCCAGCGGGCCCATCTTGCCAGACCGACTGACCCATCCACAAAAAGCGAACCACCGAACCAGGCCAGCACCACACCGGCCAACAGGAGAAGAATGGAGTATGTCATGGAGAGGGAAGCCACGAACCGGAGCACCTGGCAACAGGATCCCGGAGGGATGGCATGGGCGCCAATGCCCTTGGCCTACGGCTGTTTCTCACGGTTTGGGACGGCGGTAGCCGACGAGGTAAAGCATGGTGCCTTTCGGGGCCTTGAATTCCGTGGGAAAGGCGGTGCCGGAAAGATCGTAACAGACGCGCAGCGATTCCGCGTTTTTCATCTCGTAGATGGCGAGGAAGGTCTTGCCTTTGTTGGGGCCGGAGGTGCTGGTGATCGTCATGCGTTTGGGGGTGGTGGTCAGGTCCAGCACACAACTGCCCCGGTCCGGTTCTGCCTCGCCGGTCACCGCCACTTCATACTGGTCCCCCGTGATCTTCAGGGTGATCGCCTGGAGCGCCGCCTCCGGCAACCGCACCCCGCCCATCACTGCCGCGATAGGTTTCCAGGTTCCTTCCTGCGTCGGCAGAAGGGGTTTGGCGGCCTCCGGCGTCGCTGGCGCCGGCACTTCCGCGGCCGGTGCGTGCAGGCCGGATCCTGCGAGGAATAGGCCGAGACACAAGAAGTGAGGAATGGTCATGCGGACAGACTGCCGGGAATGCGGTGGGGTGTCGACGGGAAACCGGTCACGGCAGGAGTATTTCGTCCTCGGGCTCATCATACCAGGTCTGCCTTGTCAGGGGCAGGCCCAGCTGGCCGGAGGCGGGGAGTTTGGCGAGGAGCGTTTGATAGAGCGCGAGACCGCCATACTCGAAGGCGTGGGCGCTGCCTGCCATGTAAAGCCGCCAGACGCGGTAGGTGGCTTCATTGACATACTTCAGGGCTTCCTCGTGCTGGGCGGCGAGGCGGCGGCCCCAGTGGCGCAGGGTCAGGGCGTAGTGCTCGCGCAGGTTTTCCACATCCCGCACTTCAAACCCCGCGGCCTCTGCATCGGCCGTGGTGGCCCGGATGGGCGGCAGATCGGTGTCAGGGAAGACGTATTCATTGATGAAGGAAGGGCCCTGGGACGGCCGGTAGCGCGGGCCTTCCCCGATGGCGTGATTCAGGAACAGGCCGCCGGGCCGCAACAGCCCATAGACCGTCCTGAAATAGGCGGGCAGGTTTTCCAGGCCGACATGCTCGGCCATGCCCACACTCACGATCGCGTCGAACCCTTCCGGTTCCTCAATTTCCCGGTAATCCAGCAGATCCAGATGGATGTGGCCGGTCAGGCCCTCGCGTTTCACCCGGGCGGTGCCTTCCTCATACTGTCGTCCGCTCAACGTCACGCCCACGACTTCCACGCCATAGTGCTGGGCGGCATATGCCGCGAAGCCGCCCCAGCCGCAGCCGATATCCAGGATCCGCTGGCCAGGGCGCAGCTGGAGCTTCCGGCAGAGCAGGGCGAACTTGGCGGTCTGGGCGTTTTCCAGACTCTGGTCTGCGTGCTGGAAATAGGCGCAGGAATAGACCATATTTGCATCCAGCCACAGTTTGTAGAAATCATTCGACACATCATAGTGGAAGGAAACCGCCTCGCGGTCACGTGTCAGGGTGTGGTGCTTTTTTTGACGACTGAAAAAAGACCGGCCACCGGCGGCGGCAGGGCCGGAGTGAGGGAGCTGGCGCAGCAGATTCGCCAGCTGGAGAGATTGAGCCCAGCCCAGCCCTTTGGCGAGGACGTCGGACAGTTCAAAAGCGGTTTCAAATTCCCCCTCAATATCGAAATCATGGTGCACATAGGCTTCGGCCAGCCCCATCTCGGAGCCTTGGCAAAACATGCTGCGCAGGGCTCCGGGATGGTTGAGTTGCAAGGTCGCCGGGCGGGGGGCGCCGTCAGGCCAACAGGTGCCGTCCCACAGCCGGATGCCCACCCTCGGCAGCTCCGTGCTGGCAAACAGCTGATCCAGAAAACGCACGCTGGCCTCGGTGGCGGCACCAACCGGCGGCACGGCGGGGACGGTGGGAAGGGAGGTCGTGTTCATGGGTTTGGATTTCCGGGGTTTCAGGGAAAGCGGAGACGGGAAGTCATGCGCCGCCGCCGCGGTGCCGGCGCGCGGCCGCCTCATGCCGGTCCGTGGCAGGTCTCAAATAAATTGCCAATTTCATAGCAAGATTGAGGGGGTCGCCCGGTCCGGGCTAACTTCACCAAGGATACCGCCGCACTCCGCTGCGGCAGCGAAAGAGTGGGATAGGTCTATTTATAGCCTGGATAGAATCCTTTGGCAAGAACCGGGCTGGTGCAACTTGCGGGCGGGGGCGTGCTCCGGAGCCTCCATCCCCGCGGAGAATTCCCGGGAGCCCCGGATCGGGATTCCTTGCCTTGATCGCGCGTTGACATTCCGGGCGGGTCCCATTAAAGGAATTTCACTTGCCCCCGGTGACCACAACGCCGCGGGGGCGTGCTGAAATTCGATAATGACTCCGCCCTGACCCAGAAAGACCCCCAGCAGTCCTGCCTGCAGGTAGCCCGCCATCTGGCGTGCTTTGCCATTTCAGGGCCATCTGTTCCGCCCCGGCGGCCTGGCGGGTGGTCAACTCTTTCGGTTCAGCCAGTTTTCCCTTCCTCACGTGTTTTCATCTTCCTATCTTTCCTCGTGGTCCGGCAATGTCCGGAATGATCTTCTGGCCGGTCTCGTGGTCGCCCTCGCGCTGATTCCTGAAGCCATTGCTTTTTCCATCATTGCAGGGGTTGATCCCAAGGTCGGCCTCTATGCGTCCTTCTGCATCGCGGTCGTCACTTCCATCTTCGGCGGGCGGCCCGGCATGATCTCGGCCGCCACTGGAGCCATGGCCCTGCTGATGGTCTCGCTGGTGCGGGAACACGGTCTGCCCTACCTGCTGGCCGCCACCCTGCTGACGGGCGTCTTCCAGCTCATCGCAGGGGCGTTGAAGGTGGGCGACGTGATGCGCTTCGTCTCGAAATCGGTGATGACGGGTTTTGTCAATGCGCTGGCCATTCTGATCTTCATGGCCCAGTTGCCGGAACTGAAAGGCGCCGGCTGGATGGTTTATGCCATGGCTGCCGGTTCGCTGGCGATCATTTATCTCCTGCCGCGTCTCACCAAGGCGGTGCCCTCGCCCCTCGTGGCCATTGTGGTGATGACGGTGCTGGCGATCGCCTTTAAACTGGATGTCCGGCGCGTGGGGGATCTGGGGGCACTGCCGGATTCCCTTCCTTTCTTCCTCTGGCCCCAGGTCTCCTTCACCTGGGAGACCTTGAGGATCATTCTACCTTACTCTGCCGGTCTGGCGGTGGTGGGCTTGCTGGAATCCTGGATGACCGCCCAGATCGTCGATGAAATGACGGACACGCCCAGCGACAAGAACCGGGAATCCACCGGTCAGGGCCTGGGGAATATCGTGGCGGGCCTCTTCGGCGGGATGGCGGGCTGTGCCATGATCGGGCAATCTGTTATCAATGTGAAATCCGGCGGACGCTGCCGCTTGTCCACTTTTACGTCAGGGGTGGTGCTGCTATTCCTGATCGTGGCGGGGAATCACTGGGTCAAACAAATCCCCATGCCTGCGCTGGTGGCGGTCATGATCATGGTTTCCATCGGCACCTTCTCATGGGCTTCCATCAAAAACATGCGGCTGCATCCAAAATCCTCCAGCATTGTGATGCTCTCCACGGTCATCGTGGTGGTGGCCACGCATAACCTGGCGATCGGGGTGGGCGTCGGGGCGTTGCTCAGCGGGATCTTCTTTGCCCGCAAGGTGGCCCAGTTGCTCCGCGTCCGGAGCACCCTGGATGAGGCCGGGGAATGCCGGACCTACACGGTGACCGGACAGATTTTTTATGCCTCCGCGGAGGCCTTTGTGAAGGAGTTCAACTTCAGGGAAGTGCTGGCCAAAGTCCGGGTCGATGTCACCCACGCCCACCTGTGGGACCTCACGGCGGTGGCTTCACTGGACAAGATCGTCCTCAAATTCCGCCGTGAGGGAACCGAAGTCGAACTCATCGGCATGAACGAGGCCAGCGCCACCCTGGTGGACCGCCTGGGCATCCATGACAAGCCGGGCGCTCTGGAACGCCTCCTGGCCCACTAACCCTTGAACTGACCGACGCCATGTCCCACATCCTGACCTGCACCGATGGCTCCGCCTATGCCCCCGGCATCTACCAGCACAGCGCTTGGGCCGCCACGCGGCTGGGCATCGGCGTCAAGGTGCTCCACGTGCTAGATCCCCACCGCGAGCGCAGCCACGGCAGCGATCTCACCGGTACCATCGGGTTCAATGCCAGTGCCGGGCTCACCGAGGAACTGGCCCAGTTTGAAGAAACCCAGGCGCGCATGGCCCGGATCAAAGGCAAAGCCATTCTCGACGATGCCCGCCAGCAGCTCACGGCCGCTGGGGTCAGGGAAATCGAAACCCTGCAACGGCATGGTTCGCTGGTTGATACCCTGACGGAACTGGAGTCCGCCGCGGAACTCATCATCATCGGCAAGCGCGGCAACCATGCCGCCTCCGCCAAGGGACATCTCGGGGCCCAGTTCGAACGAGTCATCCGCACCAGCGTCCGTCCGGTGCTGGCCACCTCCCGGGCCTTCCAGCCCATTTCGAAATTCCTGATCGCCTATGACGGTGGTCCGAGCATCTCCAAGGCCTTGGATTTCCTGATCGCCAGTCCGTTGCTGAAGGACGTGCCCTGTCACCTGTTGCGGGCCGGAAAAATCGACGACAATGCCACATGGTATCTGGAGGAAGCCGCCCAGCAACTGCGTCAGGCCGGGTATGAAGTCACCAGCGAGGCCACTGCCGGAGCCCCGGAGGACATCATCGCCGCCGCGCTCACCGCCCAGAGGGCCAATCTGCTGGTGATGGGGGCCTACGGCCACAGCCCCATCCGCCAGCTCATCCTCGGCAGCACCACCACGGCCATGGTGCGCACCTGCGGCGTGCCCGTGCTGATGTTCCGATAGGATGATGGGGAGTTTCCTTGTTCCGCGATGCCGGACCGTCTGGAGCC
Source organism: uncultured Verrucomicrobiota bacterium (assembly GCA_942492905.1). Lineage (GTDB taxonomy): Bacteria > Verrucomicrobiota > Verrucomicrobiia > Verrucomicrobiales > V1-33 > CAIZWU01. Next base: position 3,874,662 of record OW818657.1, on the reverse strand, counting down.
TGGAGTTCACCCTCCCGGTTTTGACCGGAGGGTTGGCTTTTTCACCTGCGGCACCGGCTTTCGGGCTGGCGCCGTTTTGGAAGCGGGGGCAGGCCGTGCTTCAGGGGTGCGGGGCTGGGCAGCAGCCCCGGCAGCCGGGACCACCACCGCCTTCGGCACCGCAGGCTCGTCGCGTGGCAGCAGGGGGATGTGGGCGGCCACCCGCTTCGCCAACGCAGCCTCACTCTCGGTCAGGATCACCCGCAGGACGCCATGTTGATAGCGATAGTGTGCATCCAGCCCGCCTTCCGGAGTCCAGGCCCGGTAGTCCCCGTGCCAATGCACGTTTTCGTCCACCCCGGCCTCCACTTCCACCACGCCCTGGTTATTCCAGCGATGGTAAACTCCCGTTGCTCCCTCCTTTGCGCCAACGGTCACTTCCGTCTCCCGCTGCCCATTCTCATGCCAGGATGCGGCTGACACCGGCAGGCCTCTCTGGAAGTGCTGCACCTGTTTGATGCCCCCATGGCTGAAGAAGTCCACCGTTTCCCCATCGCGGATGCCTTTGGTATAACCCTCTTTCCGCTTCAGCTTCGACGGATCATCGGGAAAGCAGGCCGTGGTCTCTCCCGTGAAAGGCTGGTAGGAGCGTGGTTCGTAGGCCAAACCGTCGGCCCCCACGCGGACCACCACCGGCCTGATAGCGGCCGGAGCGGCGGAGAGTGACGGGGGAGGAGGGGGCGCTGCTTTTTCACAGGCGGGCAGGCTCAGCAGGCAGGCGCTGGCCAAAGACGCCACATGGGATTTCGGAATCTTCATTCAGGCAGGCGTTCGGAAAGGTCGCGGCTATGCTGCGGTAGGGGTGGCTGGACGGTCCGGGATGGCCGCCTTTGGCAGTTCCAGCCCGCAGAAAATCTGTTCATTCTCGGATTCTGGACGGCCCCTTCCCCCGGTGCAAGCCTATACGCCCGGGGGCCAGTCCGTGCCATGGACTTCTGGCACGCATCCGGGGGGAAGCCTGTCCACCTTCTGGGGTCCCGGGCTTCAGACGATGGCGGAGGCTGGGTGGGGGGCGGCAGAGGGGAGGCCGGTCCCCATGCCGGTGACGGCCTGGAGGAGGTCGCGCCGGATGTTGGATAACATCTCTTCAAACAAAAGAAATCCCTGGGAGCGGTATTCCACCAGCGGATCTTTTTGGGCGACGTATTGGAGGTGGATGCCATCCCGCAGGGAGTCCATGGAACGGAGGTGCTCGCGCCAGTGGGTGTCCAGAATGGAGATGAGCGGACGGCTCATCCAAAAGAGGTCATCGGCCGCGCCGAGGGCGGATCCGGTGCGGTGGAGCTGGTCGTGGGCCTGACGGGTGAGGCGGCCGGTGATGGCCGCGGCCTGCCAGGACCCCGCTGGAAGGCTCTGCCAGGGCTGGGGATCGTGGAACACCGCGTCGCCCCAGTCCAACAGTTCGTGGGAGAGGGGTTCGTCGGGATCGCGTCCGAGGTGGGAGTGGACGTGGTCGGCGATGGCGTCGGTGAGGAGATCGGAGAGCAGGCCGGCGAGGCGGCCGGGCTCCATGGCTTCATTTCTCAGGCCGTAGATGATTTTGCGTTGGCGGTTGAGGACATCATCCATGTCCAGGGTGTGCTTCCGCTGGGAAAAGTGGGATTGCTCCAGCTTCCGCTGGGCGGCATCAAGGGCGGTGGCAATCCCGGGATGGTTTTCCTGGCCGGCTCCCTGGCTGACGAGACCGGCGAGCCGTTTGGTGCTGTCCGATTGCTGGAGGAGGGTGTCCTCCAGGCTTAGCAGGAAAAGGCTTTCGCCGGGATCGCCCTGGCGCCCGCAACGTCCGCGGAGCTGCCGGTCGATGCGGCGGCTTTCATAACGCTCGGTGCCCAGCACGAGGAGGCCGCCGAGGGCATCGACGCCGGGGCCGAGTTTGATATCGGTGCCGCGTCCGGCCATGTTGGTGGAGACGGTGACCACCCCCGGCTGGCCGGCTTGTTCGATGAGCTCGGCCTCCCGGGCGTGATTGACGGCATTGAGGATCTGGTGGGGGATGCCTTCGCGCCGGAGCAGGCGGGCGAGGGTTTCCGAAGCCTCCACGCTGGCCGTGCCGACGAGGACGGGCTGGCCGGCGGCCTGACGGGTTTTGATGGTCTCCACGGCGGCGGCGAACTTGGCGCGGCGGGTAGCGAAGACCTGGGAATTCCGGTCATGGCGGCGCAGCGGGCGGTGGGTCGGGATCACGGCCACATCCATGCGGTAGATGTCATGGAATTCCGCGGCCTCGGTCTCGGCGGTGCCGGTCATGCCGGCGAGGCGGCGGTAGAGGCGGAAGTAATTCTGCAGGGTGATGGTGGCGAGGGTGTGGTTTTCATCCTGGATGCGCAGGCCTTCCCTGGCTTCCACGGCCTGGTGCAGGCCATCGCTCCAGCGGCGGCCGGGCATCTTGCGGCCGGTGTTTTCGTCCACAATAACCACGCTGCCTTCCTCAATGACATAATCGACATTCCGTTCATAGGCGGCATGGGCGCGGAGCAGCTGCAGGATGTTATGAAGGCGGAGATTTTCCGTCTCCACCTGCTGCAGCAGCGAGGACAGATGCCCGGAGGCGGGGTCCTCCCCGGCGCGGTGCCGCGCGGTGGCGAGGGAGCTGGACAGGTCGGTGAGGCGGGTCCCTGACTGATCGTCCGGACGGACCAGCCGGCGGCCGGCTTCTGTCAGGTCCACCTGGCGCTTCGCGGGGTCGACGGTGTAGAGCAGTTGTTCCTTGAATTGGGGGAACTGGTGTTTGCGGGTCCCGGCCTTGTAGCTGGTCTCGATCTTTTCCAGGGCGGCGAGGCAATCCGGCGATTCCAGCAGACGGAGCAGCACCCGGTGCCGGGGGTTGCCCAGTTTCAGCAGGAGCATCAACTCTCCCAGTCGGGTGGAGCGTCCCCCGGCGGCGAGCTCTCCGGCTTCCTTGGCAAGGCGGTTCAGGACGTCACCCTGACGCCGCAGGAGGGCTGCCACGAGGGGTTTGAATTCGGCATAATGATTGGCAGTGGATTCGGAAGGGCCGGTAATGATGAGCGGAGTCCTGGCTTCGTCGATCAGCACGGAGTCCACCTCATCGACCACGGCACACCAATGGCCCCGCTGCACCCGTTCCGCCGGAGACAAGGCGATACCGTTATCCCTCAGATAGTCAAATCCCATCTCCGCACTGGTGCCATAAGTGACGTCGCAGGCATATTGGGCGCGGCGGTGGCGGGGGGATTGATCCTGGAGGACACACCCGACGCTCAAGCCCAGGGCGCGGAGCAGGAAGCCGGTGCTTTCCGAATCCCGCTGGGCCAGGTAGTCATTCACGGTGACCAGATGCACGCCGCGCCCGGCGAGGGCATTCAGATAGAGGGGCAGGGCCGCGGCGAGGGACTTGCCCTCACCGGTAGCCATTTCCGCCACCTTTCCCTGGTGCATGGCGATGCCGGCGATCAGTTGGGTGTCGTAAGGGATCATGCTCCAGACTTCAGGGCGTCCACACACCGTCATGGTCTGGTCCATCAGCAGGCGGGCCGCCTGCTTCACTGCAGCGAAGGCTTCGGGCAGCAGGCGGTCGAGCTTCTGCTGGATTTCCCGGGGATCGGTCAGGAGGGCCAACTCGGCTTTCCACCGGATCGTCCGGGCCTGCAGGGAGTCGAGGGTGTCATCCTTCATGCCAGACTCCGCCCGGTGGATGTCCGAGACGAGTCGGGTGAATCGTTTCAGGTCCTTCTGATTTTTTGACAGGAAAAGCGAAGTCAGGAGGGTGGCAAGCATGGGCGGCGGCAGGGAGAGTCTGGCGGAGGTAGCGCGGTGGAGCGGAAGCCTTGTCCATGAATTACCTGCTGAAAGGATGACCGTTTTTTAACAATACAAATCCGGCATGCGCACGCGCGGGGCCAGGCCAGCACTGGGGTGCATTTCTGTTATGGGACGGAACCATCCGGAGTCCGTCTGCAGGGAGCTATGGAGCGCCCGCTTTTCCCGCGGCAGGGAACCTGGTGCCGGTGCCGGGTTCGGTGATCCGCCAATGAGGTGAACCGTGCGGGCAAATCCCAGAATTCCATGGACAAATCCAACAATTCCCCCCACTGTGAAGCAGTTATGAAAATGAAATACATCCCATCCATCCTGCTCGGAACTGCCTCCGCCATCCTGTTCTCCTCCTGCGCGGCCGGCGTGGTGGACCGCACGGAAGACCGCTACGACCGCCGTGAAGACCGCGTGGACCGCCGCCACTACTCCGGTCCAGGAGACCGAGCCGAAGACTACTACGACAGACGCGAGAACGTGAATGACAAGGCGCGGGGCCGCCGGGGATTGGTGTATTGATCCCCGCTGCCGTGCCGGAGCCCTGAAAGTCCTTCGGGCAGCCCCGGCCCGGTGGGCTACCGGCAGCCGGTTATAAATATTCCCGTTATCATTCTGAATTCCGATTCCATCCCATGATTTTTCCCCGTTTCCCCTTTGGCGCCACCGGTGGCCTGCTCGCCCTCACGATGGCCCCGGTCCTGGCAGGCTCCGCGCCAAGTCCTGCTTCCGCTCCGGCGGCGGCCGTGGGAGGGGATGCAGAAGTCGATCTTGCCAAACAGCTGGCCAATCCGGTCGCGAGCCTCATTTCGGTGCCGTTCCAAGGGAACTGGGATTTCGGGATTGGCGTCAATGATGCCGCCCGCTTCACCCTCAATGTGCAGCCGGTCATTCCGGTCAGCCTGACGGAAGATTGGAACCTCATCATCCGCACTATCCTGCCGGTGATTGATGCGGAATCCCCCGCTCCCGGGATCGACGATGCCTCTGGGCTCGGCGACACCGTGCAGAGTTTCTTCTTTTCCCCCAAGGAGCCGGTCAATGGCTGGATCCTGGCCGCTGGTCCGGTCGCGCTCTGGCCGACCGCCACAGACAGCTTGCTGGGCGGGGAGAAGTGGGGCGCGGGTCCCACCGGTCTGGCGCTCAAACAATCCGGCCCCTGGACCTACGGGGTGCTCACCAATCATCTGTGGTCTTTTGCCGGGGAGGATGACCGCAGTGAGGTGAATGCCACCTTCATCCAGCCCTTCTGTTCCTACATCACCAGCACCAAAACGACGTTCACGATCAATTCGGAATCCACCTACGACTGGACGAACGAACAATGGTCGATGCCTTTGAACTTCGTGATCTCCCAGCTTTTTAAGGTCGGCGGCCAGCCCATGCAGGCCTTTGTCGGCGGCCGCTATTATGCGGAGGCGCCGGAGGGTGGCCCGGAGTGGGGACTCCGCGCGGGACTGGTCCTGCTCTTCCCAAAAGGCTAGGAAGGCTAGGCCCGCGGGCGGGGGCGCCGTCCATGGTGTCACCTGTGATGGACTGAACGGCCTTGCCCCCGGGGCTTCAAGGCCGGGACTATTCGTCCTTGGCCTTCTCTTTTTCCTTCCAGGTGCTCTGGATGTAGACTTCCCGCAGCGCCTTGAAGTCGATCTTCGTGGGGCTGTCGGTCATGAGATCGGCTCCCTTGTTATTCTTAGGGAAGGCGATGACTTCGCGGATGCTGTCCTCGCCGCTCACCAGCATGGCGATGCGGTCGAGACCGAGGGCGAGGCCGCCGTGGGGTGGCGCGCCGAAACGGAAGGCATCAAGGAGGTGGCTGAACTTCTCCTGCTGCTCTTCGGCGCTGATGCCGAGCACGCCGAACATCTTGGCCTGGAGGTCTTTTTCGTGAATCCGGATGGAACCGCCGCCGAGTTCATAACCATTGAGCACCACGTCGTAAGCCACCGCACGGACCTTGGCGTAGTCGCCGGCTTCGAGGTGCGGGATGTCCTCGGCTTTCGGGCGGGTGAACGGATGGTGGACAGCCACCCACGCGTTATCTTCGGCACTGAAGGCGAGCAGGGGAAAATCGACCACCCAGAGGAAGTTGAAGGCGGTGCTGTTCTTGTTGATTTCCATCATCCCGGCCACATCAAGCCGGGTGCGGCCGAGGACGTTGCTGACCATTTCCCAGGCGCCGGCCACGAAGAAGACGATGTCACCTTCTTCGATGCTGAGTGTGCTGATGATGTCGGCCTTTTCGGTATCGGTGAAGAACTTCCAGAGGGGTGATTTGTATTCGCCGCCCTCACACTTGATGAAGGCAAGGGTTTTGACCGGCAGACCGGACTGGATAGCCAGTTCGTTGAGGCGGTTCATCTGGCCGGTGGTGATGCCGGCGAAGCCTTTGGCGTTGATGGCCCGGACCGTGCCGCCGTTGTCGAGGGTGCTGCGGAAGATCTTGAACTCGGTCTTCGCGAAGACGCCGCCGAGGTCGATGATCTTCATGCCGAAGCGGGTGTCCGGTTTGTCGCTGCCGTAGGTGTCCATGGCTTCCTGCCAGGTCATGCGGGGGAAGGGGCGGGGGATCTCGAGGTCCAGGCCGGCTTTGAACATGCGGGCGAGCAGGCCTTCGATCAGCGGATAGATGTCTTCCTCACCGATGAAGGAGGCTTCGATATCGATCTGGGTGAACTCCGGCTGGCGGTCGGCGCGCAGGTCTTCATCGCGGAAGCAGCGGGCGATCTGGAAATACTTTTCCAACCCGGCTACCTGAAGCATTTGTTTATACTGCTGCGGGGCCTGAGGCAGGGCGTAGAAGCGGCCCGGGCTGAGGCGGGAGGGCACGAGGAAGTCGCGGGCGCCTTCCGGGGTGGGGTTGGAGAGGATCGGGGTTTCGACTTCGATGAAGCCGGTTTCGTCGAGGAAGTTCCGGGCCGCGGTGGTGATCTTGTGGCGCAGGCGGATGTTGCGGGTCATGCGCGGGCGGCGCAGGTCGAGGTAGCGGTATTTCAGGCGGAGGTCCTCGTTGGACAGTTCCTTGTCGAGCTGGAAGGGGAGGACATCGGCTTTGTTGAGAATGGTGAGTCCGGAGGCCACCAGTTCGATTTCCCCGGTGAGCACTTTGGCGTTTTCGGTGCCGGCGAGGCGGGCGGAGACCCGGCCCGTAACCATGATCACGTCCTCATCCCGCAGCTTGTGGCTGATGTCCGCCACGGCGGCATTTTCCTCGGGACGGAAGACGATCTGGGTGATGCCCTCGCGGTCGCGCAGGTCCACAAAAATCACCCCATGGTGGTCGCGCACACTATTCACCCAACCGGCAAGAGTCACGGTCTGACCAATCTGGGCGGGGCGGAGTTCATAACAATGGTGCGTGCGATACATGGTGATTCAGGGAAAAAATTTGGGGACGCGCAGCCTGCCCTGAAATCCGGGGGCGGCAAGCGGTGGTTTTTCCCGTGGAATCCGGCGGGTTCCGTCCATCTCCCCAATCTGCGGGTTGGGCTACTTTGGGAGACGTTCAGGGTCGGTGGAATAGACGAGGTCATTCTTTTCCGGGGCATTCAGCGGATCCAATACGCCGTCCCCTCCCACTGAGAGGAGCGTGAACAGGGTGCCAACCCCGTTGGTAGTGTAGCGGAGGGGCTGGCCGTCGATGTCGATCAGTGCATTGGCGGGAAGTTTCGAATCCAATTCTGTGAGAGACGCCGGATAAGCTCCATGTTCCAGAAAGTGTATTTCCAGCCTGACTGCGAGATGCTGGAGGGTGGCTTCGAAGACGGGGTTGATGTAGCTCCAATACTGGTGGTTACGAAGGCTATCGGTGTATCCTAAAAACTTCAGGGGACCGAAATCCAAGTCTACGGGTTCGGGCATTTGCTGGATTCTACCAGGCCATGATTCGTTTGGCATGAGGGGCCGGGTAGTCTCGTGCCATGCGGTGAGATGCTTGCTCAGCCTAATGGACGCCTGCATGTATGTCCAATCTGGCATGGCATATTTCCAGAGTAATTCCTCCTTCCTGTCTTTTTGGAGTCTGGGGAATATGGTGGTTTGATAGTTTTCCATTAAATTCATTTGTGATAGGCGTTCGCGCTGCAGATCATGGTGGGCGGCTTCGACGATTTTTGTGGGATAGGCAGCCTGGGCCATATCCTCCAAGGCCGCGACTGGCCATTGGTGTGATACCATGCCGGTCAGCAACAGAATTTTCTGACCACGCAGATAGCCCGCCATATCGAAGCGCGAATAGGGCCCGCCGACCGAGGCCTCGATCAGGTGATGAGTGACACGCAGGGCAGGCACTGCCTGACTGGCGTTGCCGGTTTCCAGCTGGGCTCTGGCATGCAGTTGCAACCCCCGCATAAATGGCCTCATCACATCGACGCGGTTTTCCATGATGCCTGAGGGAAACTGGGAAGGCTGGGCAGGGTAGCGGGCATACGGGCGTGCGGAGGCGGCGTACACTGCCTGAATGGTGGCATCCCAACGGTGGTCAGCAAGCAGTTCAGCTGCCGGGGTGCTCTGGCGGGGAGGGTCTGGCAACTCGCCAAACTTCCTGAGTTCCGAGGACCATGCGGCAAGACTATCTATTTTCGGGCGGATGAAGTATTTGTATTGAATGCGGCCTTTGATGTCTTTGATAGGATATCCCGCCCGGTTGAACCACATTTTGAGGTGCGGGGCTTTGGGATAGGGGGGCTGGAAAATGCCCGCAAAGACCGGGGCGGTCAGGAAATTCTGAGCTTCCGGAGGGAGGGGCGGCTGGGGAGCCAGCTGATTCCACTCCGTTGCCATGCCGAGCGCGGCAACCCGTGCCTTTTCGGCCTTGAGGGCACGGCGACCAACCCAGCGCAGGCTGGTGTAGGTGAGGCAGATCAGGGTGGCGGTGATGAGGTAGACTTTGAGGGAGGTGCGGCTGAGGAAAATCCGTCGGCCGCGGCGGGCACCGGCTGCGGTAAGGCGGGCAGAGGCTGCGGTGACGCGGGCGATGAAGGCGCCGGCTTTGAGGAAGGTGGGGAACCGGCTGACGGAAGGGGCATTCATGGCGGGAGAAGGGCGGAGGGGTTTTGCAGCTGGGCCAGCCAGGGATCGCCGAATTCGTCCGAGGGTGGACGGGACAGGGGAGAGCCGGAGGGTGGACGAAGATTGGCGGGAGCAGGCGAGGGGGCTGGCGTGGTGAAGTGCAGCACGGCGATGAGGCCCCAGGCGGTGGTCAGGAAAGCAACGAATGATTTCGTGAAGAACGGAGGCAGGGTGGGAGGTGCCGCGGCACTGAGGATGCTGGTCCGCCACGTGGAAGGCAGGGCAGGGACGGGCAGGGTGCGGAGCATTTGCTCCACAGAATCGGGGCCGGAACCGCCGGGGGAGGGAAGGTCAGGGTGCATGGTGGGAGGCGGGATGGGGCAGGGTTTGCCGCAGGCGGTCCATGGCATAACGGTATCGGCTGGCGGCGGTGTTGGCGGGGATATCAAGGATTTCCGCAATGCGGGCGAAGGTGAGGTTTTCCCAGATTTTCAGGTGGACCACGGCGCGTTGTTCTTCCGGCAGGCCGGCCAGCGCGTGGGCGACGGCGAGGGTCGGGTCCGGGGCGGCTGGTGGGGCGGAATCGTGGTGGGAAGTGGATTCCAGATCCGCTTCATAACGGCTCAACACCCCGCGGCGGTGGGCATTCCGGCGGACCAGATCAATGAACCCATTCCGGGCGGCGCGGAAGAGCCAGGCCTGGGGATCGGTCAGGACCGGGGCGGATTGACGCACCAGTTTGACAAAAAGATCCTGGAGGAGATCCCGGGTGTCCGCCTCCGATCCGGTCAGGCTGAGCAGGAAACGGTAAAGCGCCGGCGCATGGGCATCGTAGAGGGCGGCGATGGATTCGGGAGGCATACCAGTCAGGAAGTATCTGACGGGAAGACGCACCAAGGGAAGGATTTGTCTTTGGTGGGGCGTTTATTTTTGAGGGGGTCGAAGATTTGAGCAGGACCGGCGCGGGCTTGGGGGATATGCTAATCTGCCGGGAGCGTGGTGCGGGACATTTTCACAAAGATCGACTGGCGTGCGGTGCCCGGGTATGGGGCGCTGGCGGGCAGATCGAGGCGGTGCCACTGTCCGTGCTGACGACTCATGCCATGGATGACGTGCGGTCTGCTATAAACGTTTCCAGCAGCGGAGGGGAAGAGAAAGTTGGCGGGGCGGGGGATGTCGATGTGAAACCGGGCGGTGAGCCGTGCGCCGGAGGCTTCCACGGTGGTGTGGACCGGGTTGCCTTGCTCTGACAGGAGGATAAAACTCCGGGTCGGTGGGGGCGGAACCGTGACGGACAGGGGACGGCCGAATCGAATCCGGGATGGGGCGGGCATGGATGAAGCGGTCATTCTGCCGGCGGAGGAGATGGCCCGGTGGGACCCCGCTTTCGCTTTCAGGGTGGGGAGTGGCGGCGGCTGATTGTCCTGCCAATCGGCGGAAAGGAACTCCAATTTCGCTCCCGAGTGGGCGGCTTCCTCCAGGGCGGCGGCGACCGCTGCGGCGACCCGCAGGGGACGGCCGGAGCCGGTGGCGATGAGGTTTCCTTCCAACGGGGTCCATGAATAACCGGCCGGGTTTCCCTCCTTGGGAATACCCATCGGGGCGAAGATTTTCTCCAAGGCTTTCCTTCGTGAGTCCGGCAGGGTTCTGGTGGCGAATACAGGTTGGGTTATTTTTGAATCGGTGAGGATGACTGGTTCCGATTCGCCAAGCGCATTGATGCCGGTGGTCTGGATGGGGGTGCCGTAATTAATGAATCCTTCAAACTCGATTTCCTCCGGCGTCAGATTAAGCTCGATGGTGTAGCTGTCGTTGACGTTGTCTGCTATTGGTTCGGCGGTGGTATTTTCAAAAAGCAGGGGCTGTCCGTCCGGGATGGAATCCCCGTCCTCCTTTTTCAACAAACGGACGGAGATGCTGGCGGGGCCTGAATCGTCCGCGGTTTCGATTTCCAAGGCTCCGGCGGGCTGGTGCACCATCAGGAGCCGATTGGCCCTCAGGAGGTAATGATTGATGGTGCTTTGGTCCAGTGGGGTGATAGCGGACTGCGGGGAGTCACTGGCAGGCTGGCTGATGGTTTGCAGAACGGCGCCGGTTTTCGTGACGGTGACTTTCAGGTCTGCTTGAGCGGCGAGGAGACGGAGATTCGTCAGGAGCGAGACGCCAGGGATTTCGAGGGAAACCAAGGATTGCGGGACGGTGGCGGCGGGATCAAGGGTGAAGGTGGCGGGAGGGATGGCGTCGGTTTCGTGGGGGAGGGTTAGCCAGTGGTTTTGCAGGAGGGCCAGAGCGTCGGGGACGGAGAGGGATGAGACGCCTGGCAACGGCACGATGAATTCCCGCAGACGGCGGCGCATGTCCTTGACCTCTTCGGGGACCGTCGGTGCATCCGGGGAAGTGGAGCGCAGGGCAGGGGGAAGGGGCGCGCGGTATATGGTGGCCTGGACGGGGGGGCGGTGCCGGGTCGGGCGGCGGATTGACCGTCAAGTGGCGGATCAGGCCCATCAGACCGAGGAACACGAGGAGGAGGGCGATGGCGTCCCGGCGCTGGAGCAGGCGGAAGGGATGGAACCGGGACATGGCTGGCGGGGGGCGGCTGGCGGGAGGCGGCAGGGGTGAGCGGTTTCTAGCATGGCACCGGGTTCAAGGGAAAGGGAAATGAGCACAGGAGGACAGGAGGACAGGGGAGGGAGGAAAAAACAAAGGGGTTTGGCTGATGGGGGTAGGTGTTTTGCCCGGGTGCGGTTAAGAAGTTGCGGAGGACGGGGGATGGGGCAGGGTGGGCGCATGAGTTCAGATGCATTTACGATTTCGGGGCCGTTGCGTGATTTTTACCCGCGGGTGGGCTTGGTGTTGGGGTCGGGGTTGAGCGGGTTCACCCAGCGGGTGGAAGTGGCGGCCCGGGTGCCGTATCGCGAGTTGGCGCTGCCGCAGAGCGGGGTGCCGGGGCACGATGGGGAGATGGTGCTGGGCACGGTGGGCGGGACGCGGGTGGCGATTTTGTCGGGCCGGGTGCATCTTTACGAAGGGCGTGGCGCCAAGGAAGCCACCGCCGGAGTGCGCCTGCTGGGGGCATTGGGGGTGCGGCAGATGATTTTGACCAATGCGGCGGGCACGCTGAACGAGGCTTTCCGTCCGGGCGAATGGATGATGCTGACGGACCATCTCAATCTCACGGGGGAGTCGCCGCTGACGGGCGGACCGAATTTTGTGGATATGTCGGAGGTGTACACTCTGTCGCTGCGCGCGCGGTTCATCGCGGGAGCGGCGGCGCAGGCGGTGCGGTTGCACACGGGGGTGTATGCCGGGCTGCGGGGACCTCAATATGAGACCCCGGCGGAGATCCGGATGCTGCGGGCCTTGGGAGCCGATGCCGTCGGGATGAGCACGGTGCTGGAAGCGATCCAGGCCCGCGCGCTGGGGATGGAAGTGGCGGCTTTCTCCTGCCTGACAAATTGGGCCGCCGGCATGGATGGTCCGCTGAACCACGCCGAAGTGATGGAGGTGGGGGCGGAGGCGTCCGGGGTGCTGGCGGACCTCCTCGAGGAAGTGCTGCGGGTCCGTGACTAACGGGCGGGCGGAAGGTTTTCCTTGCAGGTAAAGGCGCAGGCCAGACCGGTCAGCGCTTGGGTTTGCTCCCGGCGGGAGCGTCCTTGAGCGGCCAGTGCGGAGAGTCGGTGCGGGCGGTTTTCAGGATTTCCCCGATGCGGGCAATGATGTCAGGATGGCCGTCGGCAACGTCTTTGGATTCGCCGGGATCGCTCTGGAGATCGTAGAGCAGGAGGGGGGCATCGCGGCGCAGCAGACGGATGCCTTTCCAGCGGCCTTCGAGGAGGACGGCCTGGCTGGTGCCGCCTTCGTGGAATTCCCAATAAAGCCAGGGGTGGCGTTTCGCTTCACCGGAGCCAGCGAGGACCGGGACGAGGCTGAGGCTGTCGCGGTCCGGCGGCAGCGGGGTGCCTGACAACTCGCTGGCGGTGGCCATGAGGTCACCAAAATAACCGGGATGGGAGGTGGCACCGGGTTGGATGGAACCCGGCATCCACGCAATCAGCGGCACGCGGATGCCGCCATCGGTGAGGGACCGTTTGATTCCGCGGAAGGGGCCGGAGGCCTGGAAAAACTTCGGATCATTGCCGCCTTCGGCGTGCGGGCCGTTGTCGCTGCTGAAGAGGACGAGGGTGCGGCGGTCCTGACCGGTGGCTTCGAGCGTGGTGCGGAGACGGCCGACGTAGCTGTCGAGGCGCGTGATGCTGGCAGCCTGGCCTTTGTGGGCTTCGCTCCAGGATTCGTCAGAGTAGGGGTCGGTGGCGGGGACTTCCGTGCCCACGCCGAGGGCGCGGGTGCGTTCGTTATTGGCATGGGGGACAACCAGCGAGAGAAAGAGGAACCAGGGACGGTCGCGGTCCTGCTGGACAAACTTGACGGCTTCATCGGCGAAGAGATCATCGCTGTATTCCACGCGGTTGGTGGAGTAACCGGCTCCGGATTCTCCCATGGGGATGAGGTCGTTTTTGAGAGGCTGCCGGGTGGAGTCGCGCCAGAGGAAATCAGGATAGTGATTGTGGGCGTGGGATTGGCTGAGAAATCCGAAGAAGAAATCAAATCCCTGTTTGAGAGGGTGGCCGGGCCCGTCGGGATCGTCACCCAACCCCCACTTACCGATGAGTCCGGTGCGGTAGCCGGCGGTTTTGAGCAGGGCGGGCACGGTAGGTTCGTTGGCGCGGAGGGTCTGGGCCGCGGTGTTATTGCGTCCGGCATTGCCCCTCACGGTGGTGTGGCCGGTGTGCTGTCCGGTCATGAGGACAGAGCGGGACGGGGCGCACACGGTGCAGCCGGCATAAAACTGGGTGAAACGCAGGCCTTCCGCGGCCATGCGGTCGAGGTGGGGGGTGCGGATTTTTTGTTGCCCATAACAACCCAGCTCGCCGTAACCGAGATCGTCAGCGAGGATGAACAGGATATTGGGTTTTTCCGGCAGGGCGGCCCTGGCCGGAAGCACGCCGAGGAAGCTGAAAAAGACGAGGCGGGAAGCGCGCCGCAGCAGGTGGTTCATGCCCTGAAGCTTGACGGACTGGCGGGGACTGCAAGGGCCGTGTCTGCGGAAAATGGAAGGTGACGGGCGGGTGACTTACAGATTGTCATTGCGGGGATGAGCCGTAAATTCCTCCAAGCCCCGCCAGCGTTTTGGGGCGTGGGCATACTCCCTGCTGATTCTGCGTTTTCCCCATATGTCTGATCCTGATCCCGTTCCTTCGGAGGCCTCTCCGGCCCCTTCGCGTATTTCCGACCGCGCCGCCTTGGAAGCGGCCCTTGCCGGGGCCGCCAGCTTGGTGTTGGGGCGGCTGCTCCTGGGGCGTGGGGCCGGACTTTTGGCAGGCACGGCCGCGATTGCGGCAAGATTGCTCGCCGATGCGGCCAAGCAAAGGAAAGAGACGGCGGAGGCGGGGTCTGCTGCGGTCGCGGCGAAAGAAGAGGCCGTCCTGGAGGAGATTGCCGGGGAGGTGGCTGAAACGGAAGGCTGGCCACCGGAGCCGGAGCCAGAAGTGCAACCCGGGGCCAAACCATTCCCGGCGGCAGTTCCTCTCTTTACGGAGCCAGTCGCTGCCGCGCTGGCCGCACCACCCGGCCTGGAACCGGAGGAGGCCATTATTGAGGAGATCGCCGAAGAGGTGGCGGAAGATGATGGCTGGCCCATCGGGGAGGGACGGGAATTCAAACACGAGGCGCAGTCGAGTCTTTTAGGTGGGGAAGCCAGCCCCGCGCCTGCCGACCCGTTTGCCAATCTTTTCCAGGAAAGCCCCCCGCCTGCGGCAACGGGCCTGCCGCAACCTGGCGCTGAAGGTGAGGTGAAAATCGAGGGATTCCCCGATTATCAAAAAGCTACCGGTTTTGGGGCGCCTCATGTTTCCGGGATAGTGGAACCAGAGAGAGAAGCGTTATCTTTGCCAGCTTTTCCATCCTTGGCCGCGGCGGCTCCAGCGCCGCCTGCTCCGCCGGAATTCCCTGAGATCCCCACGCCGGTTCCTGAACCGGCTGCGCCGGAGCTGCCTCATCCCGAGGAAATTTGGATCCGGGCGAAAGCGGAAACGACTCCCATTCCGTTGCCGGAAGTTGCCCCGGCCGTCAGCCCTCCGGCTGGACCTGACGCGGCTTTGGCGCGGGGGGAATCCAGCCCGTTTATGATCTTTCCGCCAACCACGCCGCAACCCGTGCGGCAGGAGTGGGCGGAGGCGACGGATGGGAGCAATCCTTTCGTCGCTTTGATTACCCAGCCGGTGCCTCCGCCGGATAATAGTCCGGTTCCGTCCCCGGAGCCCGTCCCGCCTGCGGTGTCAGCCCCGCCTGCAGCCCCGGAATTCCTCCCGGTTGCACCAATGGTTTCGGAACCACCGCCGGTGATTCCGGTGGCAGTGGAATCGCCTGTCATTTCCAGTATTCCGGCTCCGGCCGCCGCGGCGGCCCCCGCGGATCTGCCGATTATTTCCCTGAAAGCGCCGTCCAGTCCTGCTGTGCTGACTCAGGAGTCCAAACCGGTGGAACCGCTCCTGATCACGGCTCCGGTGGAAATGTTGCCCCCGGATCCAAACGCCGCGGCCTGGCCGGGCGTGCCTCCGCAGCCTGCTGAACGTCCCGCCTCCGGCAGTGCCTTCAAAGCCTGGTTCGTCCTGCTGCTGATCGCGGCCATCCTCACTTTTTTATTCCGGTGTGAGCTCCAGCGGGTGGAAGCGAAAACGAAAACAGCCACCGGGCCGGTTCCTGCGGGCCTGCCAGGAAAGCCGCTGGCATCCCCGGGGGCACCGGGGACGATTGCTCCCGCGGCAGTTCCGGCAGTTGATGCCAGTGCGGCCAAACCGATTCCTGCCTTGGATCAGAACTTCCCCCCGGGCAGTCCGGAAGAAAAAGCCCGCCAGATCCTCGAACGCCTCATGATGGCCCGCTCGGCCAACGAGCTTGCGGCACTGGTGCACCATCCGGTCGAAGCGATGCGTCAGGCGACCCATTATTTTCCGGATGGCGATTTGCATCCCGTTCCCATTCTGGGGATTACGCTGGAAGCCATCGAGCCTATGGCCAAGGCGCCGCATAAGGTGAGGATATTCCGGGTGGTGACGGATCGCGTCCCCTCCGGGTTTCCGGTGGCAGTGGAAGACACCGCGGAAGGCCCCCGGATTGATTTCACCGCCTTTGTGCAATGCCGGGACCAGTTGCTGGATCAATTTGCAAAACAACCTGACGCCGGCCCCGGCAGGTTCCTCGTGGTGCTGCGGCGCGGACACTATTTCGGGGAGGATCTCCCCCAGGGCGAATTGGACCGGATGATCTGCCTGGAGGTGGCGTCCCCCAATCCCTCCTCCACCAAATATCCGGTTTTTATCCCCCGCGATACCGAACTGGGCCGTCTCGCGCTGCAGAATTTTGACTGGGACAAGACCTACACACCCATCGTTGAATTGGCCCATGCCAACCGGCACCTGGCGCTGAATGCGATCGTGGAGGAAACCTGGCGCCGGGGCGCTCGCTGAGCGAGCGCCGGTGGTTCTCCTGACGGAAATCACGGCTGCGGCTTGGCCGCGGAAGGCAGGCACATCAGGTGGGTTTTAGTGCGGAAAAACAGCCGGCCTCCCGCGACGGCGGGCGTGGCATCGGTGGATTCACCTAACTTTCCTTCTCCGAGCTTCCGGAAGGTGTCCCCTGCGGCCACCACCGCCACCTGGCCGCTGCGGCCGGTGCAGTAAATGCGGTCGCCCACAAGGATCGGCGAACTGTAAGCCTTGTCGGTAAACACGCGCTCACTGTAGACCTCGGAGCCGTCTTCGGCCCGCACGCAGGTCAACACCCCGCCATCGCCCAGCATATAGAAAAGTTTCCCTTCTCCGATGGCCGTGGGAACATAAGGCAGGCCTTTGCGCATCTGCCAGATGATTTCGGGCTTGGCATCGGTGATGCGCACCGCGACCGAGGCTTTGCCGGTGCCGCCTTGACCCATGGTCATGAAAGCCACCCCGCCAGCCACTGCTGGCGAAGCGACCGGACGATCGCCGGGGGTGGGGTTCTCGACTTCCCACAACAGTTTTCCGTCGGAGGCATTCAGACAGGTCATGGCCTTGGGATTGCCCGGAATGATCACTGCTTCCCGGCCCTCCGCCTGACGGATCACAAGCGGCGTGGCAAACGGGGTGCGCACACTTTGCCGGGCGTGTTTCCAGGCCACCGAGCCGTCCGCCGGCTTGAGCCCGATGATAGCGCTGTCGCTGCCTACATTATCTTTGGCCACCACCAGCACTCCGCCGGCAAGGACCGGGGAAGCGCCACTGCCGTGTTCTTCGGCATAGGCGCCGAGGTCCTGGGTCCAGAGTTTTTTCCCTTCATGGCTCAGGGCCATTACCTTCATGGTGCCACCGGAAGTCCACGCTAGGTAGAGCCGGTCCGCATCGACGCAGGGAGTGCCGCTGGCGAAACTGTTGAATTGGTGCTGCCCGTAAACGCTGAATTGGTCGGTGACGCGCCATAATTCTTTGCCGCTGGCGGCATCGAAGCAGAGCACCACCCGCTGGCCCGCTTCGCCGGTCTCGCTGGTCAGGAAAAGGCGGGTGCCCCAGAGCACCGGCGAGGAAATTCCCGGTCCTGGCAAGGCCGCATTCCAGGCGAAATCCTTTTCCGTGAAGGAATCCGGGAATCCGGTCGCCGGGCTGACGCCGGAACCGTCGGTCCCGCGGAAGCGGGTCCATTCCTGAGCGGAAACCGCTCCGGCCAAAACAGTAAGGGTGAGGAGGAGCGCGGTTTTCATGGGTGGATGGGATGGTTAGGAGGCGAGGGCAGCCACCGCTTTTTCGAGCGATGCCGGATCAGATACGGAATGAACCTCCACTCCCTTGCGGATACGGCCCAGCATTCCGGCGAGTTGTCCCCCAGGGCCGAGCTCAAGGAAGCAGTCGTGTCCCTGGGCCAGCAGATATTCCATGCTCTGGGCCCAGCGCACCGAGCCGGTCACCTGCAGTTCCAGAGTGCGGCGGATTTCGGCGGCCTCCGCCACGGGCAGGGCTTCCAGATTGCACACCACGGGAAAGGCGGGGACGGACAGCGCGACTCCCGCGAGTTCAGCCCGCAGTTTATCCTGGGCTGAAATCATCAGCCGGGAGTGATAGGCCCCGGCCACGGGCAGTTCCTTCCCGCGCAGGCCGCGCTCCTTGGCGAGGGCGGCGGTTTTGACGATGTTCTCCTTGGTTCCACTGAGGACGATCTGGCCCGGGGTGTTGAAGTTGGCCATATCCACGTCACAATCGGCGGCGAGCTGGCGGACCGCCGCCTCTTCGCCTCCCAGCATGGCGATCATGCTTCCATGGGTGGCTTCGCAGGCTTCCTCCATGAAAAGCCCGCGCCGCGCCACCAGCTTCAGACCGTCGGCAAAACCAAAGGTGCCCGCCGCGGCGTGGGCGGTGAATTCGCCGAGGGAAAGACCAGCCGCGGCGGCGATCTGTAGGTCCGGCAACATTTCCTTTAATGCCGCCAGACAGGCAAGGCCGTGGGCGTAAAGCGCAGGTTGGCACCGGCTGGTGCGGGTCAGTTCCTCCATGGGTCCTTCAAACATCACCTTGGTCAGGGCGAATCCAAGCACCTCGTCTGCCTGCTCCAGCAGGTGATGTGCGACCGGTGAAGCCGAGGCCAACTCCTGGCCCATGCCCACGGTCTGGGCGCCTTGGCCGGAAAACAATAATACCACCTTTTTGCTCATAAGACGGGCATACTAGGATGGGGCGCTCCGCGGCTGCAAGCACGGAACCACGCTGCTCCCGCGGTCTTACTGCCAGCTCTTCACCGCTTTCAAATCGATGATCTCGGGTGCCAGTTCGGACACGAATTCCGCCACGTTCCGGTCGGTCTCCTCCTCGCTCAGCCGGGCCGTGAAATATTCCCGGCCGTCTTCATCCCGGATCGGGATGCTGACCAGATTCGAGCTGATGGTGATATAAGCCCAGCGTTGGTCGTATCCTTCCATCAAGCGGTCCCGCATATCCTTCAGGGTCCGGCCGTAGTGGGTGTTTTTCACACTGTCATGTCCGACAAACCAGTAATAATTCAGGTGGGTGTAGGTCGTTTTGGTGCCGGGGTGATTGCCGGTGCAGAGCAGTCGTGTCAGGGTGATCTGCTGGCCCCCTTTGAGTTTGACGGGGATTTCGGTGCTGGAGACCAAATTGAGTCCCTGAGCCGGCAGACAGCGTTCGGGGCGGTGCACACTGTTGTTCAGATCCTTGCCCGATAGCACAATCGAAGCCTGCAATTCCTCGCGTGCTCCCGCAGGGGCATCCATCCCCGCGTTCCGACGGTAGACCCGCCGGGCAAAATTCGTGTCTTTGGCCAGAACCAGCAATTCCCGTTCGGAGGGGTCGATCTTGGGACCGGCCGTCCAGCCTGACAAAATCATGACGTTGGGGAGCTCCAGGGAAACCGCCGATGGCTGGAGTGGCGGGGATTTGGGCAGCAGAAAAACGAGGCTGAGGCCTCCGGCGATGAGCACCTGCAGCAGGATGAGACGGTTCAGCATAAGGACGGCAGGTTAATAGGGATCAGCGGTGGTGGCCGGGGCCGGGGAACCGGGGCCGGAGCGGGTGACTTTGGTCACCGTCACCTTGGGGCGCAGCGCCTTGAGACCGTGGCGCATCACGGTGCTCAACAGCATCAGCAACGCGAGCGCAGCGCCAAATGACATGAAGCCCGAATAGTCATGCCAGGTGGTTTTGGCGAAATTCACATCGATCCGGGCGACGATCAGGATGGAGGTCACCCGCACCGCATTGGCCAGAATGGCAATGGGAATGCAGGCGGCAAAGATCACCAGCCGCTCTGACCACTTTTTGTGGACGATCATCCCGTAAACATAGGTCACCAGGGTGAGGGCCACGATGGAGCGGATGCCGCTGCAGCCTTCATCAATCTCCCAATTCCCCCAGTTGCCGGAAGGATCGTAAACGCGGTTTCCGGACAGCACGGTGGGCATGCCGAGGAAGTTGGAGGCGTGATAGGCCATCTTGGTGGCGATGATCTGCAGACCAGTCGTCATCTGTTGGAAGTTCGGCATGGGGATCACGAAAGCGATCATGCTCAGCGGGAAGATGAGGTGCCGCGCCCGGGCCCAGCCGTGAATATAAACGACCGCCCCATAAATCAGAAAGGGCAGGGCGACCACATTGACCCGGGACTGAATGAGCCGCCACCCGGCGAGGAAGAGCAGCACGCCAAACGCCACAAAAAGGAGGCCACCATTCGCGGGCTTCACTTTTTCGGCGAGGAAAGCGGGCCTGGCCCGCCACAGCAGCCAGCCTGTCAAAACCACCACGAGCCAGCCGTGTTCATAGTTCGTTTCCGGCGTCCACGTGGACACCAACCAGGAAAGGGTCGTGATGTCCCCCTCCGATCCGAACCGTCCCAGAAACCCGAAGAAAAAGATCATGATCAGACCCAGCAGGATCCAGAGCGCCTTCACGGTTGAAGGAGCCGGTTCGTTTTGCGGGCGCGGAATGGAGGACATCGCCCCGCCTATAACTGGGGAATCGGACGGAATCAAGCTTGGGAAACCATCCCGTGCCGGGCGGACGGGCCTTCCGGGAGCAGGGGAGACCGCTTCCTGGATGCTGTCGGGCTCAGCCTGAGCCATAGGATGATCTTCCTAATCTGCTGGCACGGACCCTGCAACTCCCATGCTTCATCATGGCCAACCCCGCCCTTTCCGCCGTCCGCGAACAACTCATTGCCTCCGGCATCAAATATTGCATCGGCGCCTACGTCGATCTCCACGGGGTGCCCAAGGGAAAAGTGGTGCCGGTTTCGCACTTCGAGCATTTTGCCAGCGGATCGGAACTCTACACCGGTTATGCCTTGGATGGTCTGGGACAAAAACCCAACGACGACGAAATTGCCTCGGTGCCGGACCTGTCGCGGGGGGTCGCCCTTCCGTGGCAGCCGGAGGTGATGTGGTATCCGGCGGACCTGACTTTTCATGGCGAACCGTATCCGGTCAGCACCCGGGTGGCGTTGAAGAACGTGCTCGCCCAGGCCAGATCGATGGGCTTCGACTTCAACCTCGGCATCGAATGCGAGGTTTATTTCCTCAAGCAGGAGAACGGCAAACTGGTGGTGCCCAATCCGGATGACAACCTCATGAAAAGTTGTTACGACCTGAAGCGCTTTTTCGACGCCTACGGACTGGTGGACCGGATCGCCACCACCATCAACGAACTCGGCTGGGATCTGTATTCCTTCGACCACGAGGACGGGAACTCGCAGTTCGAGTTTGATTTCAAATACGCCGATGCCCTTTCCATGGCGGACCGCTTCATCTTCTTCCGCCTCATGGCCAAAAAGTATGCGGCGGATGCCGGGCTGCTGGCTACCTTCATGCCCAAACCCTTCGCGGACAAAACCGGCAACGGGGCGCACTTCAACATGTCGCTGGCTGATCCGGTGACGGGCAAAAATCTCTTCCAGGCCACGCCGGAGGATGATCCGTATGGCATCGGGGTCAGCCGCCTGGGTCTGCAATTCATCGGAGGCGTTCTCAAACACGGCCGGGCGCTCTGTGCGGCCTTTGCCCCCACCGTGAACAGCTACAAACGGCTCATCAAAAAGGGCGCCATGGGTTATTACTCCTGGGCTCCGGTCTTCAATTCCTTCGGCACCAACAACCGCACCAATTCCGTCCGGGTCCCGATGGGCGGCGGGCGTTGTGAGTCGCGCAATGCCGACTCGGCCTGCAATCCCTACCTCGCCGGCGCCCTCGTGCTGGCCGCCGGGCTGGAAGGTATCCGCGAGGGGCTCGATCCCGGCGCTCCCCAATCGGAAAATCTCTACGAATTCAGCGAAGCCGAACTCGCCGCCCGCAATATCCAGTCGCTCCCGCGCACTCTCGCCGAAGCGGTCGATGCCTTCGAGGCCGATCCCTTTGTGGAAGCGACCCTCGGCAAGGCGCTGCGCGATGAATTCATCACCCTGAAACGGGCCGAGTGGGAGGAATACCACCTCACGGTCAGTCAGTGGGAGATCGAAAAATATGCCAGTCTTTATTAACCGGCAACTCTGCTCCTGTTCCCATGAAACCTGCCTGGTTCACCGATCTTCCTGCCCCGCCGGACCGCGCTCCGGTGCGGCTGGGAGAGCTCGCGTGGCCGGAAATCCAGGCCCTGCCGCCGGCGGACCAGGTGGTGCTGTTGCCGGTGGGGGCCATTGAGCAGCACGGCCCGCATCTGCCCATCGACACCGACCTGCGGATTGCGGAAAACGTCTCCCTGCTGGCCTCAGCGCTGACAGGGGCACCGGTCCTGCCGCCCCTCGCTTATGGGGTTTCGGTGGGGCACACGGAGAAGTGGGCCGGCACCTTCTCCCTCCGGCATCAGACCTTCATCGACAGCGTTTGTGACCTCGCGGCCTGGCTCACCGCGACTGGCTGGCGCCGGGTGATTCTGGTCAATGGCCATTGCGGGAACGATGCCTGCCTGCGGGTTGCGGTGGACCGCATCCGCAGCAGCACTCCACTGCTGGCTGCGGTGAGGAATACCTGGGAGCTCAGTCCGGAAATTGCCGCTGCTTTCAGAGACGATGCCGCCGACTGGCACGCCAATTGCGCAGAGACTTCAGTCATGCTCGTGCTCGCGCCCTCCACTGTCCACACCGACCGCTTGGGCGTGGCGGACGATCCTGACCGCACCATGGGCGGGGTGTTTCCCCATCGGGTGGCGCACACCAGCAGCAACGGCGTCACCGGCCGGCCCTCCGCCGCCACCGCCGGGCAAGGCCGCCATCTTTTGTCATCCATGGGCGAGGCCCTGGTGGTCCTCATCCAGCAGGCCCGGACCGAAAATCCTCCTCTGGCCTGGCAGGCCATCACTCCCTTTCCCCGCCCCTGATCACTCAACCCAGACACCCAATCCATGAAACTAAAATACCTCGCCACGATCCTCACCACCCTCGCCTGTTCCGCATTTTCGGCGGTCGCCGAGCCTCTCAAAGTCGCCTATTCCGATTGGCCCGGTTTTACCGTGATCGAACTCGCCAAACAGAAAGGCTGGTTCAAGGAAGCGGGCATCGAAGTCGAACTGCTCTGGTTTGATTACCTCCCGTCCCTCGACGCTTTCGCTGCCGGCAAGGTGGACGCGGTCACGGCCGTCGCCGCGGACATGCTCGTCACCGGAGCCAATGGAGCGAAAAGCAAATTCATCGCCGTGCTCGACTACAGCAATGGCGGGGACATGATCATCGGCAAACCCGGCATCAATTCCCTCAAGGACCTGAAAGGCAAAAAGGTTGGTCTCGAAGTGACCCTCGTGGAGCATCTCCTGCTCCTGCACGGTCTGAAAGCCGCCGGCATGAAGGCTTCCGACGTTACGCTCGTCAATACGGCGACCAACGACACGCCGCAGACTCTCCGCAGTGGTGAAGTCGCGGCCATTGGTGCGTGGTATCCTGTCTCCAGCCAGGCCTTGAAAGCCGTCGCCAACAGCAAAGCCATCTACACCAGTGCCGACGCTCCGGGCCTGATCTACGATGTCCTTGCCGTCAATCCCACCAGTCTGGCCAAGCGCAAAGCCGATTGGGAAAAGTATGTCGCGGTTTATTACAAGTGTGTCGATTACATTCTTGACCCCAAGACCCAGGATGATGCCGTGGCCATCCTGGCCGCCAAGGTCGGGGCCAAGCCTGCCGACTATAAAGCCGCCATCCCCGGCACCAAATTCCTCACCCTCAAGGAAGCCCAGAAAGTCCTCAAAAAAGGCCCCGGTCTCGACTCCCTCTATGGCTCCCTGACCATTTCCAATCAATTCAGCCTGGATAACAGCGTCTACAAGGAATCACAGAAAGCCGAGTCCTACGTTGCCCCTTCCATCCTGAATGCGAAGAAGTGACAGGGATTGCCGGCATCCGCTGGCCATCAAACATTCGGACTCCCGTCCGCTGGAATAAACTCCGGCGGGCGGGAGTTTTGGTTCACCTCACAACGCCAAATGGCCCAGCGCCAGGAGGCCGTAGTAGGTGTATTCCACATCAAGCGCATCATCTGCCCAGTGGCCATGGAAGCCTCCGTCGGCACTCCACAAGGTATCCACAAAATCCAGCAGGGCGTCCTTGTGTGCGGCAAACGAAACCTGCATCCCGTCCAGGGCATGCAGCGCCACGGCGGTGGAAAGCAGGTCGGGCAAGGGCGCTCCGGGCATGGCCTTGAACCCGCCTTCCGGATGAATCTGAGCCAGCAGCCATTGGCCGGCGGCGGCATCGGGCGTGCGGCGCAGATGACGGTGCAGGGCCACCGCAGCCGCGACGGCCGGAGTGGTGCCCACCGGAATGCCTGCCTCGTTGGCATAACCGCCATCGGGGGTGCGCAGGGCCGCCAGACAATCCGCCAGTTTTCCGGACTCCGGCAGTTCAGCCTTCAAATCATAATGCGCGGCCCACCCCAGCAAACTGCCATAGGCGGTGCACCGTTCAGCGCCTTTCCGTTGGTTGAATCCGCCATCCTCCGACCGCCAGCCGTCCAGCCGGTCCAGGATTCCAGTCCGGTCGGCCGCTGAAAAGATTCCGACGGCAGCCGGCACCGCATTCCAGCAGCGGGCTAGGCAGCACAGATGTACAAAATCCAGTCCCTCCCCGCCTCCAAAACCGCGCAGCCAACCTGCCAGCTTGTCCCACTCCGGTTCCTGGCGCAGGGCCAGCAGACCTTCCATGCCGAAGACCGTATAATACAAATCACTGCGTCCTTCCCGATCCCCAAAAGCGCCGTCCACCGTCACCTGCCGACGCAAAAACGCCTCCACCAGCCCGGCGGCTTCCCCCAGTAAATCCGGCGCCAGCCGCGCCACCTGAAGCATTTCCAATCTAAAACTCATGATCTTACAAACCTGCCTTCCCGTAGGTCCACCAACGCAGCCCTTCCCATGCCCGCGTCAGCTCGGCCTTGGCCCCTGCCTGGAAGCGCTCCCATCCCGGCCCGTGTTCGAAAAACACCATCCATCCAAAGGTCGCTACCGCATACAGCAGAGGCCAAAGGAACCATCGGGGGAGACGCATAATATTCGGAGAAACAAACTACCCAGCCGTAAACCGCCGCCTTTACGCCGTCGAGAGGGGAAATGCGACCCTTTGCCGCCGGTTCAGCCATTTCCGGGGGGCTCCCTGCACCGGAAATGACGGAAACGCTATCTCCCGGTTTCTGCCCTATGCTCCGGCCCGCTCTTTGCAGTATAAATCAACCATGACTTCCGTTTCCACCGGCAAATCAGGGACTGTTGCCCTGGCCGCCGATCCTTCTCCCTCCTGCACCTGCGGAGCTCCCCTGTTCCGGGGCAATACGTCGTGCCTGCGCTGCGGCTCCCTCACCGGATACCTCCCGGACCGGGGATGGCTCCTCGCCTTCACCCGGAGCCGCGGTCCTTCCCCGTTTCCCACATATACCAGCTCCCAACCGGCGCTCACCGGCCGGACCTTCAAGCCCTGCAGCGGCCGCAGCACCGCCCACCAGTGCAACTGGATGATCAACGCCACGGATTCCGCCACCCAGTGCCTCTCCTGCTCGCTCACCCGCACCACTCCCGATCTCACCCGTCCCGGCGCCACCGAACGCTGGGCGGGAGCCGAGCGGGCCAAGCGGCAAACCATCAGTCAGCTCCTCCGGCTACGCCTTCCGGTCCGTTCCCGTCATGCCCATCCGGATGGAGTCTGGTTCGATTTTCTCGAGCCCCTACCGGGAGGCCCGGCCATCTTCACTGGCCATGTGGACGGGCTCATCACCTTGAATCTCAATGAAGCCGATCCGGCCCGCCGCGCCGCCATCCAGGAGCAGATGGGCGAGCATTACCGCACCCTCGCGGGGCACCTGCGGCACGAGTTGGCCCATTATTACTGGCAGCTTTTTTCCCGCGATCCCGTCTGGCTGGGGCAATGCCGCACCGTGTTTGGCGATGACCGCCAGGACTATAATCAATCCCTCGCCAGTTACCATCAGCGCGGCCCTGCGCCCGATTGGGCCACCCGTTATATCAGCCGCTATGCCAGCAGCCACCCCTGGGAGGACTGGGCCGAAACCTTCGCCCATTATCTCCACATGGAGGAAGCCCTGCACACCGCCCGGTGGCTGGGGCTCGACCTCCGCCGCCTCCATCTCCGCGTCGACTCCTTCGACCGCACCGCCCTTCAGCCTGACCATGCTCCTGCGCTGGATCAGCTTTTCCTTGATGCCATCGACCGTTGGGTGCTGCTCTCCCTCACGGCCAATGAACTCAACGCCGCGCTTGGCCACCCCCTTGCCTACCCGTTTGTGCTGAACCCGGCCATCGTCGCCAAACTGCACACCGTCCATCAATCCCTGCAACGCTTCGCCTCACCTTCCCCCTTGGTCCTCTAGCGGGTTTTTCGATGAGGCCCCGGCTCAATGTGAGGTCACACGCGTCAAGGTGCCGGTTTCCCGTCCCCGGCGCAGCACCCACAGATAGACGAGGGCAGCGGCTGCCATCCAGATCACGTTTGAAATCACCGACAGGGCCATCAGCCGACCATCCAGCGTGCCCTCCTTCAGCACGCCCCGCATTCCCTCGAAAACGGGAGTGCACGGCAACAACCACCCCAAAGCCTGAGCCCAGCCGGGCAGTCCGCCGATGGGGTAATAAACCGCCGCCACCGGCTGGATCAGAAAAGGCACGGCCCACGCCAGCGACTCCGCGGCTTGTCCCCAGCGCATGATCAGGGCAGACGACAGCAGACCCAGCGTCCAACCAAACAACATCAACAGCCCGAAGAAGGGCACCAGATGCCACTGGAACTGGAAGACATTGAAATGAAAGGCGGTGACCGCCAGCAGGGACAGGACCGACACCGTGACCATGATCCGGAGGATGCCCACCACAAAGGCCGCCATCACATATTCCACCGGCCGGATCGGGGCCACGAACAGGTTCACCAGATTCTTGGTCCACACATCCTCCAGAAACGAAATCGCCACTGCCTGCTGGGCGCGGAACAACACATCCCACAGAATGACGCCGCCAATCAGCCACGGGACAAAAGTGGGCACGCTGGTCCCGCCCTTCGAACTCTCCAGCCACACCGACAAATTCCCCCAGACCACCAATTCCATGACCGGCCAGAACAGCAGTTCCACCAGCCGGACGGGGCTGCGCATGTACAAATAAAGATAGCGCAGCACCAGCGCACGGATCACGGTCAGGGACATAAAAGGAGGGAAAATGGTTCTGCCGGATCGGGGCAGGGCCGGGTGAATTCAGTGCCAGCGGCCCGGGGTTTTGACAGGGTGGGACCGGTGTTGGGTCGGCGTCAGGCCAAGGGCGGATTTGAAGGTCCGGGTGAAGGCGCTGTGGTCAGTGAACCCGCAGGTGACCGCGATTTCCGCGACACTGGTGGAAGTGGACTCCAGCAGGGCGGTGGCGGCTTGGAGGCGGGTTTGGGTGATCATCTGCTGGGGGGACAGGCCGAACAGCCGTTTGGTGATTCTGGCAAAACGGCCGGGCGCCATCCGGGCCTGCTGGGCGAGGGAGACCGCAGTCAGCGATTCACCGTAGTTTTGTTGGAGCCACGCCACGGCTTCAGCCACCGCGGCCGGGATTTCCGCGGTCTCGCCGGGAGGGCGTACATCGCGGGAGATCCCCACCAGCCCCGTGACGTTGCCCGAGGCATCGCGCAGAGGCAGTTTGGTGGTGAGGCACCAGCCCTGCTGGCGGTCGGCATACCAATGAAGTTCGAGTTGATCCCTCACTGGCCGGCCGGTGCGGAGGACTTCGGCGTCCTGGGCCTCAAAACGGGCGGCCAGATCCGAAGGGAAGACTTCCGCGACAGTTTTGCCCAGCAGATCGCCCCGCTCCTTCAATCCGACGCGGCGGAGCAGGGACCCATTGACGGCGGTGTAACGGCCAGCGCGGTCCTTGACGAAAAAGGCGACTTCAGGCAATTGTTCAAACAATTCCACCATGGTCTGCGGACTCAGGGCAGCGAGCGAGGGTGCCGGAAATTGTGCGGTTTTTGGCATGGCGGAGAACAGAAGCAGTCAAGACAAACAGGGAGAACGCTCCCATCATAGCGGCTCTGGCATTTAATCCACCTCCGATTCCAATTCATGAAACCATACTGGCAAGGCGTCTTCCCCGCAATCACCACCCAAATGCACAAGGACGGCTCGCCCGACCTCGCCGCCACCGCCCGCCATGCGGAGGTGCTGATCAAAAGCGGCATCAGTGGACTTGTTTTTCTGGGTTCCCTCGGAGAGAACCAATCGCTCACTGCCGAGGAAAAGCGCGGGGTGATGCAGGCCATGATTGAAGCGGTGGCCGGGCGGGTGCCGGTGCTCAGCGGCGTGGCAGAGTCCTCCTGCCTCGAGGCCTGCCGGTACGTCAAAGACTGCGAGAAGCTGGGCGCGGATGGTTTCATGCTGATGCCTCCGATGATCTACAAGACGCCGGACACGCGGGAATCCCTCGCGCATTTCCGCACCGTGGCCAAGGCGACCGGGCTGCCGATCATGATTTATAACAACCCCATCAGCTACGGCCACGATATCACCCCCGAACTGTTTGCGGAACTGGCTGACCAGAAGAACTTTGTGGCCCTCAAGGAAAGCTCCGGCAACACCCGGCGCATCACCGATCTCCACAACACGGTGGGGGACCGCTATGCCATCTTCACCGGTGTGGATGACCTCGCGCTGGAAAGCGCCATCCTCGGCATCGACGGTTGGGTCGCGGGCACCGGCATCGCGTTCCCCGCGGAAAATCAATACCTCTGGGAACTGATGCAGGCTGGTCAGTGGGACAAGGCGCGGGCCATTTACCGGTGGTTCAGTCCGCTGCTGCACCTCGATGTAAATCCGAAATTTGTGCAATACATCAAGCTCTGCGTGCAGGAATGCGGGCTGGGGAACGAATGGGTGCGGGCCCCGCGCCTGACCCTCGCCGGAGCCGAGCGCAAGGCGGTGCTGAAGATCATCCACGACGGGATCGCGGCGCGGCCCAAAGTCCCGAAACGCAAGTAACCTGCCATGATCAGCCGCCTCGTTCTTGCCCTCGGATGGTGCAGCGCCGCCCTGGCGCTGGCGCAGACGATTCATTCCCCCGTAGCGGAAGAAGTCCGCCAACAATTCAAGCTGGACGGATTCTATCAAAAGCATCTGGATGCCGGAGGTCTGCCCATCGTCTCGTCGGCGCGGGTCCGGGACGAAGCCCTGCGGGAAGCGGCGTGGATTCTCGACCGTCTCCTCGAAGGGCGCGATGACATCCGTCAGGCGCTCGCCAAAAATGGCGTCCGCCTCGCGGTGATGGCCCATGATGAATACACCACCGACCTGCCGGAGCACGCCAAGCTGACGCCGAAGGATTATTGGGACCGCCGGGCCCGTGGCCTGGGGCCGAGCCCGGACGCTCCGGCGGTGAGTTGCGGCGAGGAAAATCTGTTGGGATTTCCGGGCGATCATTATGCCACGGAGAACATCCTGATCCACGAATTCGCGCACGCCATCCATCAGATGGGGTTGAACACCGTCGATCCCACCTTTGATCAGCGGCTCAACTTGGCCTTTGGCCGGGCCATGGGGCTGGGGCGGTGGAAGGGGTTTTATGCCGCCAGCAATCCGGCGGAATACTGGGCCGAAGGGGTGCAGAGCTGGTTCGGCAACAACCGGGAGAACGATTCCTCACACAATCATGTCAATATCCGGGAGGAACTGGAAGCCTACGACCCGCCGCTGGCTGCCCTGTGCCGCGAAGTCTTCGGGGAACGGCACTGGACTTATCAAAAACCGGCGGCGCGCGATGAAGCCGGCCGGGCGCATTTGAAAGGCTGGGAACCCGCCCAGGCCCCGACCTTTGCATGGCGGCCGGGCACCGAAAAAGCCACCGAAGGAAAACCATGAAACGAGTCACTATTGTTGATAGCCATACCGGGGGCGAGCCGACCCGTACGGTCATTGCGGGCGGTCCGGATTTGGGTTCCGGCAGCGTCGCGGAGCGCGCGGAACGGTTCCGCCGCGACTGCGATGCCTTCCGCTCGGGCGTGATCAATGAGCCGCGCGGATCGGACGTGCTGGTGGGGGCCTTGCTGGTGCCGCCGGTCGACCTCGCCGCAGCCTGCGGGGTGATTTTTTTCAACAACGTCGGGGTGCTGGGGATGTGCGGGCATGGCACCATCGGCCTGGTGGAAACGCTGGCCCATCTTGGGCGGATCGGGCCCGGAACCTTTTTGATCGAAACGCCGGTGGGGCCGGTGACGGCGGAGCGCCATGCCGATGGGCGGGTCTCGGTGCGGAATGTCGCCTCCAAATGCACCGCCCGGGGAGTCACCGTGTCAGTTCCGGAAATCGGCCCGGTGACCGGTGATGTCGCCTGGGGAGGCAATTGGTTCTTTATGGTGACGGAACCAAAAACAAACCTCTCTCCTTCCGGCATCGAAACCCTCACTGCCGAGGCCTGGAAAGTGCGGCAGGCGGTCAACGCTGCCGGCTATCCGGAGGTGGATCACGTGGAGTTTTTCGGCCCGCCCCACGATCCTGCCAATCATAGCCGCAACTTTGTGCTCTGTCCGGGCAAGGCCTGGGACCGGTCCCCCTGCGGCACCGGCACCAGTGCCAAGCTGGCCTGTCTCGCCGCCGACGGCAAACTGCAGCCCGGCGAAATCTGGCGGCAGGAAAGTGTGATCGGCTCGGTTTTCGAGGGGTCTTATGAAATCGAGGAGGGGAATATCATCCCCACCATCACCGGCCGCGCCTGGATTACCGCGGAGACCGTGCTTTGCTTTGATCCGGCTGATCCCTTCCACGACGGAATCCGTTAATTGTTGAAACATATGCGCCTCCTCCCTCTTGTTGCCATAACCGGACTGCTCCTGTCCCCGCTGCCGGGGCAGGGCACGAAAGATGACTACGAACGCGCCTTCAGTCTGAAGCCGCGGACGGACAACAAGGTTTTCAGGACTGACGTTCAGGCGAATTGGCTGCCGGATGGGAAACAATTCTGGTATCGCGTGGAGACCGGGCCCGGAGCGCATGAATTTGTGTTGGTCGATGCCGTGGCGGGAGTGAGGACAGTGGTGCCGGATTTGTCAGGGCTGCCCCCGGCTCCGGCACTGCAGTCGGCGAAACTGCGGATCAAAATCGGACCGACGCGCCGGACTGGCCCGGCCAGCTTGCTGACCATCGTCAATCAAATGAACGAGGCCGTGGAGGCGTTCTGGGTGGATCTGGAGGGCAAACACCAATCGTATGGCCGGATTGCCCCGGGAGCCGAGGCGGTGCAGAACACCTTTGCCGGGCATCAATGGGCCGTGAAGAGTTTGTCAGGAAAGCTGCTGGCCGGACTTCCCGCCGCTCCCGGTTCGCTGCGGTTGGAAATCAACGGCCCGCCGCGTCCTGATGAAGAGGGGGAGGACGGAGCAGAGGACCGGGACGAGCCGGGACGGCCGCATCGCGGACCGGTTTCGCCGGATAAAAAGTACCGGATCACGGTGAAAGATCATAATTTGTTTTTGAAAAGTGAAGGTGCGGCAGAAGCGGTGGCTCTGACCACGGATGGCACTGCGGAAAATGCCTACCGGGACGCGGTGGCATGGGCTCCGGATTCCACGGCGCTGGTGGCCACCCGGGTGGTGCCGGGGAAGGAGCACAAGGTGCACATGGTCGAGTCCTCGCCGGAGGATCAATTGCAGCCGAAACTGTTCACCCATGACTATCTGAAACCGGGCGATCCCCTGCCGCAGCCAAGGCCCGTTTTGATCGAAATCGCGGAGCGGAAGGTGACCTTGATAAACGATGAACTGTTCCCCCGCTTTTTCACCGAAGACGGTTCCCTGCGTTACCGCTGGCAGCCGGACAGCCGGAGTTTCACGTTCAGCTACAACCAGCGGGGACATCAGGTCTTCCGCGTCATCTCGGTCGACCGCAGCACCGCCTCCGTACGGGCGATGGTAGAGGAAACGTCGGCGACCTTCATCGATTATAACGAGAAAACATGGCATCGCTTTCTGGATGAAACCAAAGAACTGATCTGGATGTCGGAGCGCGATGGCTGGTGCCATCTTTACCTCTACGATGCCGTCAGCGGTCAGGTGAAAAACCGGATCACGACCGGGGACTGGGTGGTGCGCCGGGTGGAGTCGGTGGACGAGAAAACCCGGCAATTGTGGTTTTACGCCTCCGGCCAGCGGCCGGGGGAAGACCCCTATCACCTGCACCTTTGCCGGGTGAATCTGGACGGCACTGGTTTTGTCAGATTGACGGAAGGGGATGGCACGCACCGGGTGACCTTTTCGCCGGACCGCCAGTGGCTGATTGATGCGTGGTCGCGGGCGGACCAGCCGGCTATCACCGAACTGAGGCGGGCCTCAGATGGCCAACTGGTGTTGACTCTCGAGCGGGGCGACATTTCGGCCCTCCTGGCCGCCGGT
This sequence comes from uncultured Verrucomicrobiota bacterium, assembly GCA_942492905.1. GTDB lineage: Bacteria > Verrucomicrobiota > Verrucomicrobiia > Verrucomicrobiales > V1-33 > CAIZWU01. Next base: position 3,842,421 of record OW818657.1, on the reverse strand, counting down.
TGGCAGCCTCCGGAACGGTTCACCGCCAAGGGACGGGACGGGCAGACGGACATTTACGGCACCATCGTCAAACCCTCCCACTTTGATCCCGCAAAAACCTATCCGGTTTTGGAGGAAGTGTATGCGGGTCCGCAGGGTGCCTTTGCGGCCAAGGAATTCACCGTGGCGGCGCGGCAGCATGCTTTGGCGGAACTGGGTTTCATCGTGGTGCAGGCGGATGGCATGGGGACAAATCACCGGGGAAAGAAATTCCATGAAGTGGCCTGGAAAAACCTGGCCGATGCTGGTTTCCCCGACCGGATCGCGTGGATGAAGGCGGCGGCCGCGTCGCGGCCATGGATGGACCTGACGCGGGTGGGGATTTATGGCGGTTCGGCGGGCGGGCAGAACGCGATGCGGGCGTTAATCGATTATGGGGATTTTTACCGGGCCGCCGCGGCGGATTGCGGGTGTCACGACAACCGGATGGACAAGATCTGGTGGAATGAACAATGGATGGGCTGGCCCGTGGATGAAGCCTATGAGCGCAGTTCCAATGTGACGCATGCCGGCCGGATGCAGGGAAAACTTTTTCTCAGCGTGGGCGAAATGGACTCCAATGTGGATCCGGCGAGCACCATGCAGGTGGCGGCGGCACTGGTGAAGGCCGACAAGGATTTCGAGTTGCTCATCATGCCGGGCAGCAATCACGGGGCTGGCGAAAAACCGTATGCCTCGCGCCGCCGGATGGATTTTTTCGTGAGACACCTGATGGGACGTGAACCGCGTTGGCAGCCATAATCACATGAAGGAATCTGTTGTTATCCTGGGGCAGGGAATCATTGGGCTGTGCAGCGCCTGGTATGCGTCGCAGCGGGGATTTGAGGTCACGGTGATCGACCGGCAGCCCCTCGCTCAGAATGGCTGTTCGTTCGGAAATGCAGGCATGATTGTGCCGAGTCACTTTGTGCCCCTTGCGGCCCCGGGGATGGTGGCGCTCGGGCTGAAGTGGATGTGGAATCCGGAGTCGCCGTTTTACATCAAGCCCCGGCTGGACACCGGTTTGATAGGCTGGGCCCTGAAGTTCTGGCAGGCCGCCACGCCGGCCCATGTGCAGCGCAGCGCCCCGGTCCTGCGGGATCTGAATTTCGCCAGCCGGGCTTGTTATGAGGAATTGGCAGCCCTGCCGCAGATGGAGTTTGGTCTAGTGAAAAAAGGCCTGCTGATGTTGTGCCGCACCGCCCATGCCTTGGAGGAGGAAGCGCAGGGAGCCGAAAAGGCGCGCGCCCTTGGGGTGCCGGCAGAAATTTTAAATGAAGCCCAAACGACGACTCTCGATCCGGGCGCGCGGTTCAGCATTGCCGGATCCGTTTATTATCCGAGGGACTGCCATCTTTCGCCGGACCGTTTCATGGCTGCCCTCGTGGCCGATTGTCAGGCGCGGGGCGTGCGGTTTTTGGCGGAGCGGGAAGTCACCGGCTGGAGGCGGGAAGGAGGGCGGTTGCGGGCGGTGCAGACCAACCAAGGCGAGGTGGAAGGCGGGCAATTTGTGCTCGCGGGCGGGGCGTGGTCGGGCGAGGCGATCCATCCGCTGGGGCTGCGGTTGCCCATGCAGGCGGGCAAAGGGTATTCCCTGACTCTTCCTCAGCCGCGGCAACTGCCGGAAATCTGCTCCATCCTGACCGAAGCACGGGTGGCGGTGACGCCGATGCAGGGTCGGCTGCGGGTGGGAGGGACGATGGAAATCGCCGGTCTGAATACCACCGTGTCGCCGCGCCGGGTGCAGGGCATCATCCGGGCATTGCCGGACTATTATCCGGAGTTTGGTCCGGGTGATTTTGAAGGGATCGAACCCTGGGTGGGACTGAGGCCCTGCTCGCCGGATGGAATGCCGTATTTGGGCCGGACGGGCGCGGCGGACAATCTGATTGTGGCCACCGGTCACAGCATGATGGGGTTGAGCCTCGGGCCGGTTACTGGTCAAATTGTGGGCCGGCTCCTTGATGGCGAAGCCCCCGGGCATCCGCTGGAACTGCTCTCGCCGGACCGGTATGCCCACCGCTGAAAAGAAGCTGGAACCGGAGAAATCGAGGAACCAAGGAGATGGAACGCCCGGCTTGATTTTCGGGGGGGCTGGGAGATACTTAAGCAAGCGTAAGTATTTTTACCGCCCCACCTGCCTTTGATTATGCCCCCTTCCGCCTTTGGTTTCCGCATGGCTGCTTTGCCGCGTGGAGTCGCTCTACTGTTGATTTGGCTCTGCCTGGGCCTCCCGGCCGGGGCTGCCCGGTTCAGCCGGGTGGTGATCGACCCCGGCCATGGCGGGCATGATAATGGCGGTCAATTCGGCTATCTCTACGAAAAACATCTCGCCCTTGATGTGTCATTCCGGCTGCAACGGTTTTTGGAAGGGAAGGGCATCAAGGCGGTGCTCACCCGTCAGCGGGATGAATTCATCACGTTGGAAGACCGTCCCGCAGTGGCCAACCGCATCGCCAAATCCGTCTTCGTCAGCATCCATTTCAACTGGGTCAGTTATGCCGGGCCTGCCGGGACGGAGACGTGGTATTACAATACTCAAGGCCAGCAGTTGGCGGCGCAAATCCAGAATCTCGTGGCCGCAGGACTGGGCACCCCGAACCGGGGGGTGAAGTTTGCCCGGTTCAAGGTTCTGCGTTCCTGCAATATGCCCGGGGCGCTGGTGGAAGGGGGATTTCTCTCCACCAGCAATGACCGGGCGAGGGTGCTGGATCCCCGATACCGCCAGCGGCTTGCGGAATTGATCGGAGAAGGCATCCTGCGCTACCGCCGGATGTAGCATGCTACCCGGCTGACTTTGCCCTTATCCCGATGTTCCGTATTTTTGACCGCTATCTTGGCCGGCAGATTCTTGTCTCCACATTTTTTGCGGTCGCGGTGCTCAGCGTGGTGCTGGTGCTCGGGCAGATCTTCAAGAAGCTCCTCGACAAACTGGTGGAGGGCACTCTGCCGCCGGAAGCGATTCTCAAGTTCATCGGTTATTCCTTTCCATGGTCATTGTCCTTCACGGTTCCGTGGGGCATCCTGACCGCGGTGCTGCTGGTTTTCGGAAGACTTTCGGCGGATAACGAATTGATTGCCCTGCGGATGAGCGGGCAGAGTCTGCGGCGCATTTGTCTGCCCGTTTTTGTGCTGGCCCTCCTCGCCTCGGGATTCTGCCTTTGGATCAATACCACAGTGGCACCGAACTCATTTTCCGAAATCCGCCGCACAACCCAGCAGGCTGTGCTGAATGACCCCAAGGCCATTTTCCGCCCTGATACTCTGGTGGATGACCTCACCGGTTTCTTTATTTTTGCCGAGGCCAAGGAAGGGGATAAGTTAAAAAATCTGCAGGTGATCCAATTGCAGGCCGACCGTTCCGGGGACCGGGCCCGGCCCGAGAAGTATTTTTTCTCCCGCGAAGCCGAAATCGAAGCGGGCAACGTGGATAAAACCAAGGTGATCATGGTGAACATGACTGACAACTTTGCCTTGGCGCGCAATTGGCCCAGCGAAGCCACTGCCGAGGAGTTGAAGGCCATGAGCGCGCAGCAGTTGGCCGCTTACAATGAACGTCTGCTCGGACAAAAGGAAGGCATGCCGGACGTCGCGCCTGCGGCCACCGGGTACAGCGGACTGCCGGTTTCCCTGCAAAAGATGTTCGACAAGAGTTCCAAAATGCGGGTGGACGGGATGACCATGAGTCAGCTCCTCACCGGGCTGCGCAATCCGGCCGCTCTCGCGGTGGAAGGGGCCTTGCCCCCTTCGCACTCGGGTATGCTGACGGAACTCAACCGGCGCATCAGTTTTTCGCTCGCCTGTTTTGTGCTGGCCTTTGTGGCAATCCCCTTCGGCATTACCGCGCAACGCCGGGAGACTTCGGCGGGCTTTGTTCTGAGCCTGATCGTGGGGATCGCCTACTTCGCCCTGATCATGCTGGGCGGGCTTTGGCAGGATTCGCCTGATAAATATCCGCACCTCTGGGTCTGGCTGCCGAATCTCATCTTCGGTGTCCTCGGCACCGTGATGTTCCTGCGTCTGCAACGGCGCTAGGAAAACCGCAGAGCTTGCCCCCTATGTCTGCCGGACCCGAATCAGCCCCGCGTGCCAAGGAACGCCTTGATGCAGCTCTGGTGCTTAGGGGTCTCTGTGATTCCCGGGAACAGGGGAAGCGGCTCATCCTCGCCGGAGAGGTCGCCGTCAACGGGCACGCCGTGACCAAACCCGGGCACGTGGTCAAAGCAGATGACGAAATTGTGGTGAAAACGAAACCCCGCTATGTCAGCCGGGGTGGCTTGAAACTCGAAGGAGCGCTGGCGGCCTTCGGGATTGATCCAACCGGAATGGTTTGTCTGGATGCCGGTGCCTCCACCGGCGGGTTCACCGATTGCCTGCTGCAGCATGGCGCCGTCCGGGTTTATGCCTTCGATGTCGGCACCAATCAATTGGTGTGGAAAATCCGGAGCGATCCACGGGTCACCGCCCGCGAGCAATTCAACCTGCGCCATCTCCAGCCGTCCGATGTTCCGGAACCGGTGGATCTGGCGGTTTTTGACCTTTCGTTTATTTCCCTGACGCTGGTGCTGCCGGCGGTGATGGCGGTGCTGCATCCGGAGCGGGGCCAACTCATTTGCCTGATCAAACCGCAGTTCGAACTGCGCCGTGAGGATGTGGGAACCGGGGGCATCGTGCGCGATACCGCCTTGCATGAGCAGGCTGTGGAGCGCATCCGCCGATTTGTGGAAGGATGTACCGGATTCCGCTGGCGTGGGTGCGTGCCCTCGCCCATAAAGGGAACCGACGGCAATACAGAATTTCTCGCATGGGTCACCCGGTCATCGGAATCGTAGCCAATCCTACCAAACAGGACGCAGCCCATCATGTCCGTCACCTGCAGCAGGCCTTTGCAGAAGCCGGCGCCATCGTATTGCTGGAGGAGGCCACCGCCGCCTTTGTGCAAAGCAATCATGGGTTGCCCCTGACGGAACTGGCGGCGCGGTCGGACGTCCTGGTGGTTCTTGGTGGGGATGGCACCATCCTGCGCACCGCCCGGCTGCTGGGGCCGGCAGTGAAGCCGCTCGCGGCGGTGAATACCGGGCGTCTCGGATTCCTCACCACCGCGACCGAGGCGGAGATCGGACGGTTTGTCACCGCCATCCTCACCAATGAGTACCGGCTCTCCCACCGCAGCGTGGTGGAGGCCCACTTCACCACCGTGGATGGACAGGAATGCATCGAGGGGGGCATGAATGAAGTCACGGTCACCCGCGGCACCTTTTCCCGGCTGATCCACCTGGAAGTCCGGGTGAATCACGAATTCCTCAACCGCTATAGTGGGGACGGTCTGATCGTGGCCACTCCGACCGGCAGCACCGCCTACAGTTTGTCGGCCGGCGGCCCCATCATCAATCCGGCGGCGGATGTCTTTTGCCTGACGCCCATTTGTCCCCACGCCCTGTCGAACCGGTCGTTTGTGGTCAATGACAATGTCTCTCTGGAAATCCAGCCCACCGAGCCGGTGGAGGATGTCTTGTTGAATGTGGATGGAGGCACCGCCTGGACCCTGGCGAAGGACAAACCGGTCCTGCTGCGCAAGGCCGCCTGGCAGGTGCCTTTGATCGCCTTCCGCGATACCTCGTTCTATTCCGTGCTGCGGGATAAACTGCAGTGGTCCGGCAGCAATTTGTGAGCCTTGCCAACGGCGCGGGATTTCACTCCTGACCAGGGGCCTGTCACAATTCGTTCTGCCCGGCGTGTCCGGCTGCAGGGCGCACCGGAACGGAGGTCATGCCGTGGGCGGCACCGGAGGAAGGGTGGGGATCCGCGGGGCAGCCGGGGCAGGGACGGGGCTGGCAGGCGCGGTGTTGTTTTGGAACAGCTCCCGGATGCCCCCCAGAGCCCCCAGCACGCCGGTGGCTTCGTAAGGGAGATAGACGAGTTTGCTCTGCGGGCCGCCCGCGCTGATCTCCTTGAGGGTTTCCACATAACGCATGGCGATAAGGAAGGCGGCAGGGTCGGTGCGGCCATCAAGCGAAGCGGCGACTTGGGTGAGGGCGGTGGCCTGGGCGGCGGCGAGGCGTTCGATGGCCTGGGCTTCCCCTTCGGCGCGGAGAATGTTGGCTTGTTTTTCGCCCTCGGCTTTGTGGATATCCGCCTCGCGGATGCCTTCCGCTTCGAGGATGGCGGCGCCTTTAAACCCTTCGGCCGACAGGATCTGGGCCCGGCGTTCCCGTTCGGCCCGCATCTGCTTTTCCATGGCGTGCTGAACATCGGCGGGGGGCGTGATGTCCTGGAGTTCGACGCGGTTGACCTTGACGCCCCACTTGTGGGTGGCTTCATCCAGGATCAGCCCCAGCTTTTTGTTGACGGTGTCCCGGGAAACGAGGGATTCGTCCAGATCAAGTTCGCCAATGATATTGCGCAGGGTGGTTTGCGTCAGCTTTTCAATGGCATCGGGAAGGTTGTTGATCTCATAGACTGCCTTCATGGGGTCGTTGATCTGGAAGTAGACCAGTGCATTGATGAGGATGGAAACGTTGTCGCGGGTGATGACGTTTTGCCGGGGGAAGTCATACACGGTTTCGCGCAGGTCGATCCGGGCGGTGCTTTTCGTAATGTGAAGCGGGCGTCCATCATTGCCATTTTCAGTATAGCGCCAGTGGACGGTGCGGGGACGGTCCACGATGGGCCAGATGATGTTGATGCCGCTTTGCAGGGTGCGGTCATACCGGCCGAGACGCTCGATGACCATGGTCTCGGAATGCCGCACGATTTTGAAACCGAGGAAGGCAAAGACGATGATGGCAATGATCAGGACAATCAGGACAGTCTGGAGAAAATCGAACATGGTTTTGAGAGGGTGGATGCGAAGTGAAAGTGCGGCTGGATGAGGAAAGGAAACGCAGGATTACGCGCGCGGCCTTACCGTGAGAGTCGCGGAGCGGACCGCGGTGATTTCCACCCGGGTGCCGGGAGGCAGGGGATCGCCGGATTCGTTGATGGCCCGCCATTCCTCGCTGCCGACTTTGACGCGGCCGGGGTCATCGCCGGCCCCAATGGCGTCGACCACACTGGCGGACTGACCAATCAGGGCATGGAGATTGGCGGGGGCGGGATCGCTGCGGCGGTAGATAAATTTGACAAAGAAGGGACGCACTGCCGCCATGCAGACGATGGAGGCGACCGCGAAGATGCCTAGCTGTGGCGTGGCGCCGAGACCCGCTGAGGCACCGATGGCGGTAATCAGCGCGGCTACCCCGAAGCTGGCAAAAAAGAAGGCAGGGATCAGCATTTCCAGAATGAGAAGGAGCAGGCCGATGATCGTCCAGAGGTGCCAGGATTGCATAAAGCGAAGGGATGTTTGAGACGCCGTAAGAATCGCTGGCGTCCGTGAACCATCCATTACAACTCCACTCCAGTATTGTAAATACAGCAAAGCTTGCTAGATTTGGACGTGATGGCCACCGCCCGCTACCTCTACATGAATGCCGAGGGGAATATTCATGGTCCTTTTTGGCTGTCGCAGATGAGGGATTTGTGGAAAAGCGGCCGGATCAATCTGCGCACGGAAGTCTGCATGGAAGGCACCCGGCGTTGGGAGCCGGTGGAATTCTATCCCGAAATTTTTGAGGAGGACGCCCGTCTGCCGGTTTTTGCCAAACTGCGGCGGACGAAATCGGATCCGGTCCGCCTCACGCTTTGGATGATCGGGCTGGGACTGGCCCTGGTGATCTGGCTGATGCGTTATTGGGGAAGCCGCTGAACCGTGCCGCCCGGGAGCCGGGCTTTTTCGGAGTGCAGGACCTTTGGTTTTCCTTTTGACAATCGCGGTGGGTTTGGTATGTCGCGTTCCGGTTCGGCTCACGGAATACGGCAGGGTAGCTCAGCGGTAGAGCAGAGGACTCATAAGCCTTTGGTCGGCGGTTCAAATCCGCCCCTTGCCACCATGAGCCACTGTCGATCCGCCTCCGGGCGGTGCACGGAGGCGTTTCCCGGCCGGTGATATTTTCCATCGGTTATGAGTCCAGCTTCCCCCTCCTTTTCCTGTTCCGGCAATGGTCAGCCGTTTCCCCCTGAACCCGCGCAACGATTGCAGGCCGGACCATTGAGCGTGGATCTGATCGAGGGGGAGCTCCGTTATTTCCACGCCGGAGCGGATGAGGCTGTGCGGCGCATTTATGCGGCGGTGCGGGATTCCAGTTGGAATACGGTCGCGGCCCGGCGCACGGACTTGCGGGTGGAGCAATCGACGGATGGATTTGAAGTGTCCTGGCAGAGCGGACATGTGGATGGTGACGTGGATTTTGCCTGGGAAAGCCGGATCCGCGGCACTGCCGAGGGAGTGATCCGTTGGGAATTTGACGGGGTGGCCCGGCGGGCGTTTGCCAAAAACCGGGTGGGGTTCTGCATCCTGCATCCGCTGGCTGTTTGTCAGGGAAAACCCTGTGAAGTGGAATATGTCAGTGGGGATGTGGCGGAGTGCCGCTTTCCCGGGGGGATCGCTCCGGAGCAGCCGGTGAGGGGCCTGCATGATTTCCGCCGCATGCGTTATGCAGTGAATCCGGCGTGGGACGTGGAGTTGACCATGGAAGGCGATGCCTTCGAAATGGAGGATCAGCGGAATTGGACGGACGCCAGTTTCAAAACCTACAGCACACCGCAGCGGATCCCGTTGCCGGCGTGGTTGAAGGAAGGACAGCGGGTGCGGCAGGTGGTGACGGTCCGCTTGGTGGCGGCTTCAGGCAGGGGAGAGGTTCAGGAGAACGCGTCCCGGACGATGTCCGCGGAGGTGACTTTGGCAGAGGAGGGGACGCTACCATGGCCGCAGGTGGGGCTGGGGCTGCCCTCGCATGGAGGTGTGATGGATGATCGGGAAGTGCAGCGGTTGCGGGCGCTGGGTTTGGATCACGTGAGGGTGGATGTGAAAATGAGTGACGCCGGTTGGGCCGGTGCCTTGCAGCAGGCAGCAGCAGAGGCGGCGCGGCTGGGTTGTGGGTTGGAAATTGCCCTGCATTTGACAGAAGCCGCCGGAGCCCGGGAAGCGGCGGAAGTGGCCCGTCAATTGGCTTGTCCGGTGGCCCGGTGGCTGGTCATTGAGGAGGGAAAACCAGTGGCAAATCCCGCCCTGCTCAAGGCGGCGCGCGAGGCCCTCGGCACCGGCGTGGGCATTGGCACCGATATCGATTATTTTCCGCTGAACAATCATCGTCCCGCGGTGGATAGCGCGGACTTCATCTTCTGCTCCATCCGTCCCCAGGCGCATGCCTTTGATGATGCGACCGTGATCGAAAATCTGGAGGGGCAGACGCATCTGGTCGCGAGTGCCCGGCAGGTCTTTGCCCCGCTGCCCTTCGTGGCTTCTCCGGTGACTCTGAAACGCCGTTGGCACAAAGGGCCGCCACGTCCGGCCAGCGAACTCCCCCCCATGGTGGACCGCCGGCAGCTCTCCCTGCTGGGGGCGGGTTGGCTGGTTGGTTCCTTGCGCGCCCTGGCCGAAGCGGGGGCTGCCTCGGTGACGTGGTTTGAGACCACCGGTTGGCGGGGCGTGATGGAGCTGGCTGGTGGCGCTCCGTTGCCGGACGAATTTCCCTCGGTGCCGGGCGCAGTGTTTCCCCTTTATCATGTGCTGCGGGCAATGGCAGATTTCCGTCAGGGTGGCTTGCGCCAGGCGCAGTTGAGCCATCCCTTGCAGGTCCAGGCCGTGGTGCTGGAAGCGACCGGGCGGCAACGCTGGATTGTAGCCAATGTGACCGGTCTGCCACAACGGGTGCGGTTGCCCGTATCGGGAGCCATGCGCGTCCTGGATGCCGCGGCGGTGGCGCTCACCGGACAGGAACCGGAGGGGTTCTGGACGGCGGTTCCGGTGCACTGTCCGGCAGGGGATTTGGAACTCGCTCCCTGGACGACGGTGTTTCTGGATGTGAGTCTGAGCGGATAAGGAAAATGCTTCTGGTGGCGGTGGGCATCCGGAGCATTGCCGGAACGGACGAACGGCATTAGTTTCCCCCCGGAAATAGGCCTTACGTTCTCCAATGAAACGCCCGTTCGAGTCATTCTGTGCAGGTGTAGGCCTGCTGCGGTGGTTTTTCGCCACCCTCATCATGACTTGGAGTGGGGTGCTTCACGCCCAAACCGGGGTGAAAATGCGTCAGCCGTGGCGTTATCTGCTGCTCAACGACAGCTATCTGATCGACGACTGCCCGGTCTGCGGGCGGCCCTCGATCCAGGAACCAATGTGGGGATCTTTCGAACTGCGGCTGACGGAGATCAATCCGCTCTTTTCCCGTTATGCGGTTGTGAATCTCAACTTCACCGCTGGGTCGACCCGGACTTACACTATCAAGGGAAACGGGACCTTTCAGATTGGCGGTGAGGTGGCACTTGTCCAGCAAATGGAGTTGGATCTCGAAATCAACGACGGGGTGGCAACCAAAGTCTGTCATCTGAAGAACCCGTCGCCGGCAGTGACGGGACGCTGGCCCATGATCAACCTCACCCTTGAGCAGACCGACGGAACTCTCACGCAAAACTATACGCTACATCTGGCCGCGGCCCCGCTCCGGGAAATCTGGTTTTCCACGGCACTGGGGTTCACGGCGGGCCTGGGCGAACCGGGCCCTGTTTCGGGCGGAGACTTTCTGTCCTCCACGGGCCGGGTGGTGCACCACAGTTCGCAGTTCTGCGGAGCCCTCAGCCCCATGCCGCCCTGCCCGGATCTCGGGCTTGATGCTGCCGATCTCCTGTCCGGCGGGGAAATCGCGTTTTCCATCACCCAGAATATTTTCAGCGAACGCCTCGGACCGCTGGGGCAGGGGGATGTCCTGAGCAGCCGCGGCCGCATCCTGTACCGCCACGGGGATCTGCTGGCAGCGTTTGCTCCCGCCACCCCGGCGGCCGATGCCGGCCTTGATGCCCTCCACATCCCTGACACCGGGGGAGTTTTGTTTTCGATAGGATCGGAGGTGGTTTCGAAGGCGCTCAAAGTCACGCTGCACCGGGGTGATCTGCTTTCCAGCACCGGCGAAGTGGTGCAATCCTATCAACAACTTCTGTCGCGGTTTCATCCGTCCGCCGGGCCGGACGATTACGGGTTGGATGCACTCTACGTTTGGCCGGGAGGCGAAATCTGGTTCTCCACCGAAAAGGGATTCCAGGATCAGGTGCTGGGGCCGGTTCAAGGCGGCGACCTGCTCAGCGATCAGGGTTACATCGTGTTCCGCAATCTGGAGCTGCTCAATACCTTTGCTCCGCTGGAGGATGTGGCGGAATTCGGCCTCGATGCGCTCTTTATCGTGACCGATGCCACCCCTCCCCCGCAGGCGCCCCGGCTGGAAATCAGCGCCAGGCCCGCCACCGGCAGCATTGGCCTGACATGGGAGGGGGATGGTCGGGTTTTCCAAGTCGAACGCGCCGATGATCCCGCCACCCCTTTCGGGCCGGTCAGCCCGATCCTGCCAGCGCTGGCTTTTGAGGATTCCGGGGTGATGAACAGCCGGTCCCGCGCCTTCTACCGGCTTCGCCAATGGTAGCTTTGATCACGGACGGCGGTGCCGCGGGGCATTTCGGGCTTCCTCCGCACCTTAATGTGGAAAGCCGGTTGGTTTTCCGGTTTTCAGGCCCCGCTTTCCGGGTCAGGAATGGTGCTGAACTATGAAAGAATATCAAAAACTCCGGGCCCGATTCCGCGAAGCAGCGCTGCTGCGCTCCACCGAGGGAGTGCTCGGCTGGGACCAGGAAACCGGGTTGCCGCCCCGGGCGGTGGACTGGAGGGCGGAGCAGATGTCGCATTTGTCAGGGCTGGTGCACCGGCTGTCCACCGCCCCGGAGGTGGGGGAATGGCTGGCCGTCTGTGAAGGCATGGCGTGGCCGGAGGGGGCGGTGGAACCGGTGAACGTGCGGGGGTGGCGCCGGGACTATGACCGGGAGACGAAGCTGCCGGCGGCCCTGGTGGAGGAATTTTCCCTGACGACTTCCCAGGGGATGCATGTCTGGGCCGAAGCGAGGAAGACGTCCGATTTTGCCGCGTTCCAGCCGATGCTGGAGAAACTGGTGCGGCTTTGTCAGGAGAAAGCCGATCACTTTGGCTGGACGACTTGCCGCTACGATGCCCTGATGGGCATCTATGAGCCCGGCGCCCGCAGTGAGGAGATTGGACAGCTCTTTGCCAGGCTGGGACCGGAAGTGTCGGCCCTGATCGGACCGGCGATGGAGAAAGCGCAGGCCTTGCCGGAAAACCTGCTGGCAGGCCACTATCCGGTCGCGGCCCAGCAGGCCTTCAACCGTGAGGTTGCGGAAGCCATCGGGTTCGATTTCTCGGCGGGCCGGATCGATACCACAACGCATCCCTTCTGCACGGGACTGGGCCCGGGCGATACGCGGCTGACCACCCGATACGATGAGGGGGATTTTTTGAGCTCGCTCTACGGGGTGCTGCATGAGGCGGGCCATGGGTTGTATGACCAGGGATTGCGGGCAGACGAGTGGGGCATGCCGGCGGGCGATGCGGTTTCGCTGGGGATTCATGAGAGCCAGAGCCGCCTGTGGGAAAACCACATCGGTGGCAGCGATGCCTTTTGGCAGCACTGGTATCCCCGTGCCTGCCATCATTTTCCGGAATTGAAGCGGTTCACGCCGGAGCAGGTGGCGGCGTCGGCCCGGCGGGTCGCTCCTTCGTTTATCCGCGTGGAAGCCGACGAAGTGACCTACGATCTCCATATCATCCTGCGGTTTGAACTGGAGCGGGCTCTGATCAATGGCGACCTAGCGGTGAAGGAGGTGCCGGAGGCGTGGAATGCACGGTTCAAGGAACTGCTCGGGCTTACGGTGCCGGACCACGCCCGCGGTTGTCTGCAGGACATCCATTGGAGCATGGGCAGCCTCGGTTATTTTTGCACGTATACCCTGGGAAATCTGAATGCCTCACAACTGATGCGGGCGGCCCACCGGGCCCATCCCGGACTGGAGCGGGAACTCGCGGCGGGCACTTACACAAACTTGTTGTCCTGGCTCCGGACAAATATCCATCAGGCGGGCCGGGCCTGGGATCCACCGGAATTGATGCAACGGGCTACCGGCGAGACAACCCAGCCGCATTATCATCTGGAATATCTGCGGGCCAAATTTCTGTAGTGGTCATCCCAACTCCACTCCTCTTCATGGCCACTATTTTATGAAACCGGAGTCTCCCATTATTCCTGGCCGGCTGCTTCTGGCCGATCCTTCCCTGCAAGGCTCGTGGTTTGCCAAAAATGCCATCCTGATTACGGCGCACGAGCCGGAAGCCGGAAGTCAGGGACTGGTGTTGAACCGGCCGGTGGAAGGACGCACTCTCCGGGATCTGCTGAGTTCTCCGGACTTCAGGAGCCTGCGGGATGTCCCGGTATTTGAAGGTGGGCCGGTCTCTCCAGCGGAGATGATGCTGGTGGCGCTGCGGTGGGATGAAACCACGGGCCGGCTGCGGTTCCGTTCCCCGATGGGGATTCACGAAGCGGTCCAGGCACGCTCGGAAGGGTGGGAAGTCCGGGCTTTCCTGGGATATACCGGCTGGACGGCGGGGCAGTTGGAGGATGAGATGGAGCGATCCTCCTGGATTGATGCGCCCGCGCAGCAGATCGCTCTGGAAGGACAAGACGGAATGGTCTTGTGGGCCAGGCTGCTCCGCGGGATGAATGAACCGCGCTATCGATTGCTGGCGGATGCCCCGGATGATCCCTCTATGAATTGAGGGAGGAAGGGGCGGCGGCAGCGGGCAATTTCGAATTCCTCTTGACGGGCCCCGGTGATGAAAATTCCCCAGAGGAAGTCACATAGCCACGCAGATTTCCGGCTCTTCCACCGTGGTGGTGACGTCGAGATTGAAGAACTTGGCCTCCCCCTGGGGGTGGAGGCTGGTGCCGGTGAGCGCACTCAAGCTGCCGCGGGTAATCAGATACAGGGAAGGATGCAGGATGATTTCACCGCCGATGACGAGGCGGGGAACGCAGACGCGTCCAATCAGTTCCATCTCGACGCGGAAGGGGATGTCCTGTTGAGGGGCCAAGGTGCGCCATGGGAGGTAACCAAGGACTCCTTGATCGTTCAGCAAGTCCATGATCAGGCCGGTCTGGAGATCGATTTTGATGCCGACCCCGGGGCTTCTTTCGTTCTGGCCCATGGCGGTGGTTTCCACCAGGCCTAGAAAGACTTCCTGGCCGCGGTCCTGGTGGCGGATCGTTCCTGAAAAACAGACTTCCCCCCGCTTGGCGGGAAGCAGCACTTCCCCGACCCGCCGGATCGAGAACAACATTTGGTCGGCACTGAAGATCATGGCTTTGGTTGGGCAAAGGGTTGTGATGCGCGCTTTTTCCAAAAAATAATTCCGGGAGAAAGAGAGAAGGGTCACAGGATTTACTTTGGTAATGCTAATTAATTATGGATTACTTCGATAATATTGCAATTATCATTTTTAGAATTTTTGCTGATTTTTAAAGTGGAATGAAAATGTGGCCACAATCCGGGCAGATTTTTTGGAAAAACGGATGGGAGGCAGGAAACTCCACCAACCCTTGGATTGGCACGCTACGAGTGGCGGAAAGTGACGAAAATGAGGCAAGTTTTAAATCGGCGAACGCTGAACCCGTGCGCTTGTCTCAGAGGAACCCAAGCCTATTCCCCATGAGTCTCCCCACCTCCCTTGTCACCGATGTCAGCACCGACGAATTTCCTGCTGTAGTGATAGCATCCATCGTCCCGGTGGTAGTCGATTTCTGGGCTCCCTGGTGCGGGCCCTGCCGTCAATTATCCCCTCTCCTCAGCGCGCTTGCCAAGGAGTATGAGGGGCGTCTCCGTGTCGTCAAAGTGAACGTGGACGAGGAGCCCGCGTTGGCCAGTTCCTTTGGCATCCGGGGGATCCCGGCCTTGGTATTCTACAAGGCGGGCACACCCCGCGAGATGATCACCGGGATGAGAAGCGCGGCCGAACTGCGCCAATGGATCGATCACCACCTGGCCACCTGAAACCTTTTTGCAAATTTCCTCCCAAACGCCACCTGTAACCTGCAGATTTCTGACCTCTCCCCACTGAATCCATTATGAAAACCACCCTCCTCCTCACCTGTCTCCTCCTCCCGTTCGCCGCCACCGCCGCCGAGCAAAGCTTCGACTTCAAAGATCCCAAAGGCGTCAACACGGCCCGATTCACGCTCGACGCCCCTTTGGAAACCATCAGCGGCAGTGCCAATGGTGTCAGCGGAACCCTGACTATTGATCCCGCCAAGCCGGAAGCCACCAAGGGCAGCATTGTGATCGACGCCAAAACCCTGAGCGTGGAAAATGCCATGATGAAGGAACACATGCTCGGTGCCGAATGGCTTGATGTGGCCAAAAATCCCACCATCAGCTTCACGGTGAGCGGCCTCTCGGATTTCAAAATGGAAGGCGACAAAGCCACTGCCAACGTGAAGGGCAAATTCAGCCTCAAGGGCGTGGAAAAGGACATCACCGTCCCGGCCACTGTGACCTTGCTCAAGGACAAGCTCGGTGCGCGCACCGGTGGCAAGATGCAGGGCGACCTCATGGTCATCCGCACTGAATTCACCATCAAGCGTGCCGACTACGGCATCAATCCCAAAGCGCCAGCCGACAAAGTCGCCGACGACATCGTGATCAATCTCGCCATCGCCGGCTCCAGCCCCAAATAACTATTCCCAGGATGGGCACGGTGGAATGGTTTCCGCCGTGCCCTCTTTTGTGCCCCAACCCCTGAGCTTATGAGAACCACCCTCCGTCTCCTCGCCCTGCTCCTCCTTTTCGGCACCACGGGCTGGTGGGTCGCCGCGGGCAAAAACCCCGGGTGGACCAAGAACAAAGTCGCCATCGAGAAGAAGGACGAAATCACCGAGATCGTTTTCACTGAATACGAAGACCGGTTTGTCCCCGGGGTGGATGTCCTCGCAGCTGCCGGGGCAGGGGCCGTGGTGCTGGCTGGTTTGAGTTTTCTGGGACGGAGGAAGGCCGCGGCACCCTAGCCAGTTCCCGTTTTGAACCCGGAATTCATCCGTGGTTTCCGGTGCATCTTCCCTTGCACGCCGGGCGGATATTCCAGACTTTCCTGAAATGGCTGCGAAATCCAAATCCACGACCTCACGGGCTTTTAAAATTGGCCTCGTGCAGATGACCTGCGGGGCCGATGTGAAGGCGAATGTGAAGAAAGCGGAACAGCGGATCACGGAAGCGGCGAAGGCCGGGGCCAGGCTGGTTTGTCTGCAGGAGCTGTTTGCCTCCGTCTATTTTTGTCAGAATCTGAACCACGATTATTTCGGACTGGCGGAGAGTATTCCGGGGCCGCTGACGGACCGGTTCTGCAAATTGGCCAGGAAGCTGGGCGTGGTGATTCTGCTGCCGGTTTATGAAAAACGGGCACCGGGGCTGTATTTCAATTCCTGTGCGGTGATTGATGCGGATGGTTCCCTGCTGGGGGTTTACCGGAAGATGCACATCCCGCATGATCCACAGTTTGAGGAAAAGTTCTACTTTGCGCCCGGCGATCTCGGCTTCAAGGCCTGGGATACCGCCGTGGGCCGGATCGGAGTGCTGATTTGTTGGGATCAATGGTATCCGGAAGCAGCCCGGCTGACGGCGCTGCATGGGGCGGAGATTTTGTTCTATCCGACCGCGATCGGTTGGCTGGCGCCCGAAAAGGCGGAGCATGGCGAACGGCAATATCAATCCTGGGAGATCATCCAGCGCAGCCATGCGGTGGCGAATGGTTGCTACGTGGCCGCGCCAAACCGTTGCGGGCATGAAGCGCCCAATGGCAGTCCAGGCATCGAATTCTGGGGCCGCAGTTTTGTGGCGGATCCATCAGGAGCCCTGATCGCCCACGCTTCCACGGATCAGGAAGAGGTGCTGCTCGCGGATATCGATCTGGATCTGGTGCGCCAGCAGCGCGAGGTCTGGCCCTTCCTGCGCGACCGCCGGGTGGATGCCTATGGCGACCTCACCCAGCGGTTCCTTGCCTGATTCCCCCCCGATTTTTTGAGTCATGTCTGAACTTACTCTTGCCGAACAGGGCTGGCGGATGCCGGCTGAATGGGAACCGCACGCCGCCACCTGGATGAGCTGGCCTTCCCGGAAGGATACCTCTTTTCCGGAGGGTGACCATCATGACCGGGTCCTGCCGGTCTTTCTGGAAATGATCCGCGCCATCACCTCATCCGAACGGCTCTATCTGAACTGCACGGACCCCGCCGACCGGGCCTACGTGGAGGCGAATCTGGATGAGGAAACGAAAAGGAATCTGGTGATCACCGACATCCCGGCGGTCTATCCCTGGTGCCGGGATCATGGGGCAATTTTCATCGTGAATGATGAGTTGGGTCAGGTGGCCGCGACGTCCTGGAAATACAATGCCTGGGGCGGGAAGTATCCCGAGGCCTTTCCTGATAATGAGATTTCCACGGCCATGGCTCAGCTCCTGGGATTGCCCGAATACGATGCCGGGCTGGTGTTGGAGGGCGGATCGATCGACTGCAATGGCTGTGGCACCGTGCTGAGCACGGAAAGCTGCCTGCTCAATCCCAACCGGAATCCCCACCTCGACCGCGGCCAGATCGAACAGCAGCTGAACGACTTCCTCGGTTTTGAAAAGGTGTTGTGGCTCCACGATGGCATTGTGGGAGATGACACGGATGGTCACATCGATGACATCACCCGGTTCATCAATCCGGAGACCGTCCTGACCGTCATCGAAGAGGATGAGTCGGACGTGAACTACCTGCCATTGGAAAAGAATTATCAGCGGCTCTGCCGCATGACCACAGAGGACGGCAGTCCACTCAACGTCATCACCCTCCCGATGCCGTCGCCGGTGATCATGGATGGCGAGCGTCTTCCGGCGAGTTATGCGAATTTCTACATCGCCAATACGGTGGTGCTGTTGCCGGTTTTTGACGATCCACGGGATCATGCGGCAATAGCGATTCTGAAGGAGGCTTTCCCCGACCGAAAAATCGTACCCATCAATTCCCGGGAACTGGTCTGGGGGCTGGGTTCGTTCCATTGCCTGACCCAGCAGGTCCCCGCAGCCCGCTTGCGCGTTTCCTGAAAAAGTCCTCCCGGAAGGTGCCTTCCTGGCGTAAAGTTCTCTGACATATGAAATCGTTCATGGCATGATCCAATTCAAGCAAATCACTTCCCGGATTGGTTTGGCGCTGGCCATTGCCGGAATGGCCTGCTCGTGCCGTCAGATGCAACCCGTGCCTCTCGTGGAGTCGCAACGGGTCAGCCCGGCTCAACCACCGGCCGGCCCGGTGTTGTATGAATGGACTGGGGCCGGATTGACCGGGCCCGTGGCCGTGAGTATCGATCTCAGTGAACAAAAAGCCCAGCTCAGCCGGGGTGGACAGCCGGCGGGATGGACTTACGTGGCCAGCGGCACCAGCACTCATCCCACCCCGATGGGTTCGTTCAGCATCCAGGAAAAAGCACGATACAAGCGGTCCACCTCATGGGGCGTGGTGGTCGATGCCAGTGGGGACACCGTAAACCGGGATGCCCGGAATGGCCGGTCCGCAGTGCCCTCCGGCGGGCGGTTTGTAGGGGCTTCCATGCCCTTCTGGATGCGCATCAATGGGGCCATTGGCATGCATGCAGGGCCCATTCCTCATCCGGGCAGTCCGGCCTCCCATGGCTGTATCCGCCTGCCCCGGGGCATGGCGGAAATATTGTTTGAGGTCACGGAGCTGGGCACCCCGGTGGAAGTGGTGCCCTGACCGGGCTATAGTTAAGGACCATCCTGGTTTTGCCTGGTGGCAGCCAGGTTTCGGAGCTTGCCGTTCTCCGGTTATTTGCTTACGTGCCGCCCCGCCGGCCGTATCCTCTACACCCCCATGCCCCTCCCCCCTGAATCACTTGCCCTCACTCCATCGGAAAACCCATCAGACCTTCAAATCGGCGTCCCATCCCTTTCAGCAGCCGGCACGACCGCGGTGGTTTCCTCTTTCCGGCATTTGTTGACGCGCACGGGTCCGCTGCGGGCCGCGCAGGGGATGCTGGGGCTGAATCAGAAGGAAGGATTTGATTGTCCCAGCTGTGCGTGGCCCGATCCGGAAGGACACCGCAGTGCCTTTGAGTTTTGCGAGAACGGGGCCAAGGCCTTGGCTTCGGAAATCACTTCATCCCGGGCCGATCCGGCCTTCTTCAGCAAATACTCCATCGCGGAACTGGCTGCGGAATCCGATTACTGGCTGGATCAGGCGGGACGGTTGACCCAGCCAATGGTGCTGCGGCCGGGTGCCACCCATTACGAAGCCATCTCCTGGGAAACGGCCTTTGAGCTGGCGGCCGCGGAGTGGAAAGCGATGCCGTCGCCGGACCATGCCGTGTTTTACACCTCCGGAAGGGCCAGCAATGAAGCCGCTTTTGTCTGGCAATTGTTGGCCCGCCAATTAGGGACGAATAATCTGCCGGATTGTTCCAACATGTGTCATGAATCGAGCGGTCTGGCCATGAAGGAGGCCGTGGGAGTCGGTAAAGGCACGGTCACTCTGGATGATCTGCACCATGCCGGTATGATTTTGTTGATAGGGCAAAATCCCGGAACCAACCATCCCCGGATGTTGAGTGCGCTGCAGACCGCGGTGCGTCACGGCGGGCATGTGGTGGCGGTAAACCCCCTGCGGGAGGCGGGGCTGCTGGGGTTCATGCACCCCCAGGAAGCGGCTGGAGTGCTGGGAAAAGCCACTCCGCTGGCAGCCGATTATCTTCAGCCGAAACTGAATGGGGACATGGCTTTGCTGCGGGGCATGGCCAAAACCCTGGTGGAGGATAACACCATCGATCATGACTTCATCAAGGCTCACACCACCGGCTTTGAAATGTATGCTGACAGGGTGCGCCGTCAGGACTGGGAGGAACTGGAGCGGCTTAGCGGGCTGCCGCGGGAGGCCATGCAGCGCACCGCCCGTGCGGCGGCCGAGCGGAAAAACCTGATCACCTGCTGGGCCATGGGCCTGACCCAGCACCGCAATGCCGTGGCCACCATCAGGGAAGTCATCAACGTGCATTTGCTACTGGGAGCGATTGGCAAACCGGGCGCTGGACTGTGTCCCGTGCGCGGCCACTCCAATGTGCAGGGCGACCGCACCATGGGGATCTTCGAGAAAATGCCGGACAGTTTTCTGGATAGTCTCGAACAGGAGTATTCCTTCCAGGCCCCCCGGGTGCATGGGTATGATACGGTGGCTTCCATCCGGGCCATGCATGACGGCAAGGTCAGGGTATTTGCCGCGTTGGGAGGCAACTTCCTGCAGGCTTCGCCGGATACGGAGTACACCGCTGAAGCCTTGAGCCGCTGCGCCCTGACCCTGCACATCGCCACCAAACTGAACCGCTCACATCTCGTCACCGGCCGGACCGCCCTGCTGTTGCCCTGCCTCGGGCGCAGTGAGGAGGACTTGCGTCAGGGGGTGCCGCAGTTTGTCACCGTGGAGGACAGCATGAGCATGGTTCACACCTCGCGCGGACAATTGAAACCGGCTTCGCCACATCTGCAGAGTGAAACGGCCATCGTTTGTGGCTTGGCCTCGGCCGCGTTGTCCGGGAATACCGATGCGGCGCTGTGGCAGGATTATTCCAACAATTACGACCACATCCGGGAATCGATTTCCCGGGTGGTGCCGGATTGCACGGATTACAATGAACGGGTGCGCCAGCCGGGTGGCTTCCGCATGCCCAACGAAGCAGGGCGCCGGGTCTGGAACACCCCTTCCGGAAAGGCGGAATTTCACACCGTGCCCGTCACTGCCTTTACTGTCGCTCCGGGCCGGTTTGTCCTGCAAACCTTCCGCAGCCATGATCAGTTCAACACTACCATCTATGGGTTGAACGACCGGTACCGTGGCATCGGACACGGCCGCCGTGTTATTTTTATGAATCCTGACGATTTGAAAAAGCAGGGTCTCAAGCCGATGCAGTTGGTGGATATCACCAGCCATTGGAGTGACGGAACGCGCCACGCCGATGGTTTTCAGGCGGTGCCCTACGAAATGCCGCCGGGCAATTGCGCCGCTTATTATCCGGAAGCCAATGTCCTGGTGCCGCTGGGGTCCTCCGCGGAAGGCAGCGGCACGCCGACGTCCAAAAGCGTGGAGGTGAGCATCGCGGCTTCCGTTCCGATTCCTTGACCAGCCGGCCGGAAGGTCTGGAATTTTCAGGGGAAGGGGCAGGGGGCATAACTGGGCCGCGGCCTGGACTTGCCAGAGTCGGATTGGTGCGCTATCACCTCATGCATGAAACCGGCCTTGGCAGCTCTCAATGACGACGCTGGTCTGTCCTCGGGGTCCAGTGCCATGCAGGAAGAGGATGGCAACGGAGCATTAGGTGAAGTGGGGACGCTGCGCTGGGGGGCAGGACTCCTGGAGTTCGCCATCGCCTCGGAGGGCCCGTCGGTCAGGTCGGTGGAGGAGGGGGCGCCGGAGGTGGAGGGATTTGAAATCATCAGCCGGTTGGGCGTGGGAGCAGCCGGAGAGGTATGGCTGGCGGAGGATCCGGAACCGGGGCGTACCGTGGCTTTGAAAATCCTGCACCGGCATGGGACCACGGGTGCCTCGCCGGAATTCCTGCAGCGGGAATTCCGTATCCTGGCCAAATTGCTGCACCCGAATCTGGTGGTGCTCTATCACGGAATTATGACGGCCGACGGCCGGCTGGGATTGGCCATGGAGTGGATCGATGGATGGCCTTTGGATGAATGGCTGCACCAGCGTCCGGGTTTGACCCTCACGGAAAAACTGGAGTTGTTCCGGGGGATGGTGGCAGGGGTGGCCTTTCTGCATGATCATGGGGTGATCCACCGGGACCTGAAACCGGCCAATGTGATCGTGGACTCGAATGGTGCTGCCAAGATCGTGGACTTTGGACTCGCCCGGTTGCATCAGGAAGAGACTGCAGCGGCTCCCGATGGAGGCAGTGTGGGTGTGGCAGGGACGCTTCATTTCATGGCTCCGGAACAGGCCTCAAATGGAAAAGGGTCCCGTGCCATGGCGGTGGACGTTTACGCCCTGGGTGTGATGTTTTACCGGATCCTGACAGGGCGTTGGCTGAGAGCCCCGGAAGGCACGGCTGCGGAAACCCTTGCTCAGGTACTGCATCCTCCTCCCCTGATCCTGCGCGGGCCGGGGTTTCATTTGCCCCGGGATTTGCAATCGATTCTGCGGCAAACGCTCGCCACGGACCCGTCTCTCCGGTATCATCATGCCCGTGAGTTGGAGGCGGATCTGCTGCGGTTTGCGGCCAAACAGCCGGTCGCCGCGCGGAAGCACACTTTGTTTTACCTGACGGCCACCTTCCTGCGGCGTCAGGCCCCGCGCTCGGCCCTGGCAGGTGCGGTGGTGCTGGCTGGTCTGGCGGCAGCCGTGGTCATTTACCGGCAGCACCGGGCGGTGGCGGAACGGAATGAAGCCAATCTCCGTTATGCCTACGATCTGACTTCATTCACGCTGCGGCAGTTGCGCGATGAATTGCGCTCGGCCAGGCCGGAGCACGAAACGGAATCTTTGCCGGTCCGGGCAGGCTACCCCGGCTCCACCGTCCAAGGTGCAACACCGCTGCCGCTGGATGCAGCGGGTGAGCTGGATCTGCGTTATTATCAGGCACTGCTGGCGGATCTCCGCTCCGCGACCGCAGAAGGGCACGCTGACTACAGTCCCGCTCTGGATTCCATCCAGTCCGCGCTCGATCTTTTCAGTGCGCTTTCCTCGGAATCGCCTGACGATCCCCTGCGGTTGCTGGATGCGGCCCAGGCCAGGCTGAGTTTTGCCCGTCTGCTGAACCGGACCGGCCGGTTGGACGCGGCGGGCCTCCAGGCACAGAAGACCCTGCTGCAGGTGGAGCGGCTGGCGGGGTGGCCGGGATTCGCCGCCGCCCCTCTGACTCCGCTCCGGTGCGATTGTCTGCACCTGCTGGCCCGGGCAGCCTACCAGGCCGGCGATTCCGCCAAGGCCGTCCGCTTGAGTCAGGAAATGCTGGCCGCCTGTGTGGCGCAGCCTGAGGATCTGCTGGTCCGCCCCGAAAATGAAGCCGTGCCCCGCCTCGCTCTGGCCACCTCCGATCTGGCGACCCATGCACTGGACGGCGGAGCGGGCCTGATCGCGGAGGCTCTGACAGGTGTCAGTCAGGCCACCGCAGTCTGCCGTGCGGCGCAGGCGCTTCGGCCGGAGTCCGCTCCGCTGACCTGCGGCCTCGTCAAATGCCTCGACGCCACCGCCCGTCTCTCGCTGCGTCTCCCGCCGGTGAAAGACCTTCGGCCTCTCTTTGAGGAAACGGTCAATCTTCTCACTGCGCTGCCCACCAATGCCAATGATGCGGCGCTCCCCCTCGCATGGGATCTGTCAGGCACCGCAACGGAGTGGGCCGCCGGTTTATTGAGCGACCCTGATCCCACCGTGGCCATGGGCGCCCTCCTCACTGCCCATCAGTTCATCACCCACCTGCGCCGCCGTGGAGATGGCCGTGACGAAGTGTTTGTCCGGCGGGCGCGGCTTTATTTTTTCCAAAGCCAGGTGGCCAGCCGTTCCCAAAACCGGCAGGCAGCAGCCCGGCCAGCGTTCCTGGCCATCACGATTCTGTGCCCAAGGCAGTTGACCGAGCCGGATCGTCCCGACCTGGCTTTGTTGACAGCCCGGGCATTGTATCAGGCAAGCAGCCTTGCGGAACTGCCTCAAACGAGATGGAATGAAGAGTGCGCCCAGCATCTCGCCTCGCTGCTCACCAGGCTCCGCAACAAGGGCTTCCAATTGACCCCGGCGCAGCAGCAGGAACTGGCCCTGCTCAAATAACCAGCAGCTTGAGGCCAGTCAGGCGGGGAAGGTTTGATTGACCATCGGAAGCTCAGATTACCGGGGGTGCCGGTGTTTCCCGATCCTTTCACCCCCCTCTGATTAAAAAAACCGAAAACTTCGTCACATTCCGATTCGCTTTGCGCATTTCCTTTTGAACCTGCCAATGTCCCTGCTTCCAGACTCCCCTGCTGACCGCATTTTTACGGCCGGACCCTTCCCGCTGCCGCAGGGGCGCGCCGCCAGCTTCTGGCCGGACACGGACCATCCTACGCTGCAAAAACTACGCGATGGCACGGTAGAGGAACAGGAAACGGCACTCCGCCAGCTCTTCCTGGCCTACGCCCAGCCACTGCGCCGTTATATCCGGCAGCATTGGCCCTTCCTCGCCGAGGCGGATATTGACGATCTTGCGGCTGAATTCTCCACGCATTGTCTCACCGGCGAGAAGCCGCATTTCCTGACTTATGATGCGCAGCGCTCCGGTCCTGGCGTCCGGCTCCGCACCTATCTCTGCCGCATTCTCGATAACTACCTCCGTAACCAGCACCGGCGGGCCCAGGCCCAATTCCGGGGCGGAGATCGTCATTTTGAAAGCCTGGATACCACGAATCCGGCCGCCCATCAGGAAATCGCAACCTATGATCAGGGGGGAGTTCCCGGAGTGGACACCGATGCCTACGACCGCCACTGGGCCCAGCACATTCTGAGTCTCGCCTTCAGTGCCGTGGAAACCGGCAACGAATCCACCCGCATTGCACTTGCTTCCCTGCGACCGTGGATTCTGGCTGATCCGGGCGAGGGCACGCTGAAAGAACTCGCCCAAAGTCTCGGCCGCACCCATGGCGCGCTGCGTGCCCAGTTGCACCGCCTGCGCAAATCGTGGCGTCAGGCGGTCCGTCAGGCCGTCGCGCAAACCGTGTCTCATCCGGACGAAATCGATGACGAGCTCCGCCATCTCGCTGGCGTCCTCAGCCGCTACCCTTTGGCGTAGAAACTGAGAAAACGGAGTGCTGGAATCGTCCCTTGCTTCCGGCGCCCGCAGATCGTTGATGGTATTTTCATTACTGCCATGCGTCTGCTGCATCTCTATCTTTCCCCGGAGCACAATTATTTCGGACATCATGGCCAGCCGGCGGGCACGGCTCCCATGATCGAGGTGCCGGAGTTGAAACTGGTGGCGGGGCAGGGGATAGAGGGAGATCGCTTTTTCGGCTTCAAGCAGGACTACAAAGGACAGGTCACCTTTTTCGAGGAAGAGATTTATCAATCCCTGTGCGGGCGCTTCCAGGTATGGGATCGGCCATCGTCCGTGTTCCGGCGGAACATTATCACGGAGGGGCAGGACTTGAATGCGTTGATTGGTCAGGAATTTGAAATCCAAGGGGTGCGCTTCCTCGGCATGGCCGAGTGTTCACCGTGTCATTGGATGGACGAGGCTTTCCATCCCGGGGCAGAAGCCGCCCTGAAAAATCATGGTGGACTGCGGGCGAAAATCCTGACGGATGGCGCGCTGCGGGTGGATGAAGCTGCGGGATGATCCTGCCGTAAGGTGGCCGAACGAATGCTGTAGCACGCCGTGCTTCCGGTCCCCGGAAATCGAGGCCACCGCTCCGCTCAATGCCCGGCTTCGTCTTCCGGAAGGGGCTCGGGGAGGAAGAAAGTCAGGATGAGGCCCAGCACACCCATGGCCAAGGCGATGATGGCGGCGGTGGCGGCCATTTTACCGGGATTCGGCGGGACGGAATCGCTGAAAGTGAAGAAGAGCCACGCCATGCTGGTGCCGAGGACGCGGCCCCCGATGTTGGCGGCGAAGCTTTCGCCGGTGCCGCGCAGATGGACCGGAAAGACGCGGGGGATGTAATTCCCCCAGAAGCTGAACTGGGCGACGAGGAGAACGCCAGCGGCGAAGACGGCCCACTTGATGGTTCCCAGCATTTCGGGCGTGGAGAAGTTATTGCTCATCCACCAGAACAGGCCGGGGATGAAGATCAGGGCGGGCACGAGGAACAGGCGGAGCAGGGCGCGGCGGCTGGCAATATAAAGCGCGGCAAAGGCCAGCAGGACACGGCCCACGAGGCCTCCGACTTCCTGCCAGGTCTGCACCGAGGCGCGGACCTTTTGTTCTGTGGTTGATTTGACATCCTTCAGAGTGACAGGAGAGGCCGGCGCGGGTTCAGCGGCTAATTTCACGCTGTGCTGGGCGGTGGCGACGGCGGTCTTCACATCGGCAAGGCCGGGGATCATTTGAGGGAGGTGCTGGATGGCTCCGAAGGCGATGCCATAACAACAGGCAAACAGCGCGGTGGTGACGAGGGTGGTGCGGAGCAGGGCCGGGGAAAAAAGCTCCTTGATGCTCGGGCGGCGGAGTGTTCCTGCTGTCTTCTTCGCGAGCCAAGCAGGGGATTCCGGCAGGAAGGGGCGGATGAGGATGAGCGGAATGGCAGGGATCAAACCGGAGATGAGCGTATAGCGCCAAGCCTCGTGGGTGCCGTGGATGGCAGGGAGGTCACCGGCATGGCGCACCGCGAAACCATAAACGACGGCGACCAATAGCCCCCCGAGAGAGGAAAAGGCCTGCGTGAAGCCCAGTACTTTTTCGCGCTGTTTCGGATCGGGGAAAATCTCGGCCAACCACGCGACGGCAGCGACGAATTCCACACAGACGCCAACGAAGACGAAGCATCGGCAGATCAGGAGTTGTGGCAGTGTAGTCGCGAATCCGGCGGCAAAAGCTCCAAAGGCGTAAATCAGGATACTCCACGTTAGCACGCGACGGCGGCCCAGCTTGTCGGTCAGCCAACCACCCAGCAATCCGAAGACACCTCCCGCGATCGCCGGGACGAAAAACAGGATACGCGCCCACTCCTTGTATTCCGGAGTGCCCACTACTAGATTTCCAAGTGATAGTAGAGCATCTCCGATTATCAGCGGGAGCATCAGCAGCTCATAAATATCAAAGGCAAAGCCAATGGAGGCGATGATGCAGATGAGCCACTGGGTCCGGGTCATTGATTTGAGGATTTACGATTGGTGATTTATGTTTTCCAGCAAGCTGGAGGGCACTGTGGATCAGGGCTGGAGTCTTTACAGTGCGAGTGGTTCCTCTGTTTCAGCTTTTAGGATATCCTGCAAGGTTTCCCTTCGGGAGATTTGGAGGAGGCTGCCGTCGGGTTCCAGCCAGATCTGCGGGGCACGGCCGACGGAATTGTAGTTGGAACTCATGGCGTAACCGTAGGCTCCGGTGTCACGGAGGGTGAGGAGGTCGCCGGGAACGGGACGGGGAAGGTCGCGGGGTTGGATGAGTTCGGCGTCGTCGCGGGTGAAGACATCGCCACTTTCGCAGAGCGGGCCCGCGACCACGATAGGCTCGGTGGGGGCATCGGCGGGACGGCCCACAATTTCAATCCCGTGCCAGGAACCATACATGGCCGGGCGGACGAGATCGACGAAACCGGCATCGACCATGGCGAAGGTGGCTCCCGCGCCCTTTTCGTTGGTCTGGGTCTGTTTCACATCCGTGACGCGCGTGACCAGGGTGCCGGCCGGGGCAACATAATAACGGCCGGGTTCGATTTCGAGCCGCAGCGGGCGGCCCGCAGCCTGGCTGAGGGTTTCCCGGGCCGCGGTGAAGAGGGCGCCCAGCTTTTCCAAGGGCAGGGTGGCGGACGGATCGCGGTAATTGTGAGGAATGCCTCCGCCGAGGCTGACGGCTTCAAGGTGGGGCAGGGAAGGCGCGAGGTCCGCGAATTCGCTCACCAGCCGGTTCAGGTTGCTGAGGAGTTCATCAAATTGCGGACCGCTGCCGATGTGGGCGTGCAGCATGACCACCTGCATCCCGGCGGCGGTGGCGGCGGCCTGGGTGGCGGGGACATCGGTATACCAGATGCCGTGCTTGGAGCTGGGCCCGCCGGTGTCGCAGGAGTTCACGTGGCCATGGCCGAAGCCGGGATTGACCCTCAGGGAGATTTTTCCCCGGTAACCGGCTGCGGCGAGGTCGCGGATCATGCCTGGGGATCCAATGTTAGGCAGGATGCCGTGCTGAAGCACCACTTCGAGGGCGTTGTCGCGGAAGACATCGGAGGTATAGCAAATCACGGGTGGTTCCTGACCGGCGGCGTGGCCCGCATGCCTCGCCCGCAGGATTTCGTTGCCGGAGACTGCGTCGATCCAAATTCCGGCAGCAGCCATTTCCTGGAGAACCTTGGTGGCCGGACAGGCTTTCATGGCGAACCGGGCCTGCACGCCTGCCCCTGACGTAATGGTCTGGATGGCAGCAATACGCTGGCGGATCACCGCGGCATCATAAAGCCAGAAGGGAGTGCCGATGGAGGCTGCGAGACGTTGGAGCAGGGCAGGGTCGTGGGACATGGAGGCGAATGATAAGCTTGGCAGAGAGAGGATGGACTGAATAAAAAAAGCGCCCGGAGGACCGGGCGCTTGGCAGTGGGAGCAGGCAGATTATTTGGCGGGGGCTTCTGCGGGAGCGGCGGGGGCTTCCACGGCCGGCGCTGGAGCCTCAGGGGCTGGCGTGGCAGAAGGAACTTCAGCCGGAGCTGGAGTTGCGGCGGGCGTTTCCACCGGAGGGGTCGCCGGAGCCGGCGTTTCCGCCGCAGGGGCAGGAGCGGGCGTTTCCGTGACCGGGGTCACTGGAGCCGGGGTAATTTCAAACGGGGTGGAGGTCGTGCTGGCCGGGGTGTCGGGAGAAGCCGGAATCGCCACCACAGGAGCCGTTGGCACCTTCATGCCGGTGAACTGCCGGGATTTCCGGGCTTCCAACACACAGAGCGTAATGCTCAGGACAAAGAACATCACGCCAAGGTAAACGGTGCCTTTTTGCAGCACGTTGGTGGTCTGGGAACCCCAGATCTGATCTGTCACCCCGGCGCCAAAAGCGGCTCCGAGGCCCTCCTGTTTGGGACGTTGCATCAGCACGAGAAGCACGATCAGCAGGCACACAATGACGAGCAGAACGCCAACGAGATAAATGGAAAAGGTCAACATGGGAGCGTGGAGTGTGGATGCGTTTCCGGAAATGACAAATGGCAATTCGCAGGCGTCTCCATCGTCATTTTACGAACCGCCGCGGTGACTTTCCGCCCCCTTGGACAGGGGAATCATTGATTCTTTTCCTGAAGTTCCAACATCTGACGTTGAGCTTCCTCCTGCACGGCCCCGATCGCTTCGAGGTCTGCAAGGAATTTGCTATGCGATTCGTTGGCGGCTTGGTTCGAAAAAGTCAGTTTGTCGTTTTCCACGGTCCAGGATCCCCACTCGGTCTCGACGAGATCCAGCCACTGGAGCAGGATGCCGGCATAGGCCGTGTCCTGCTCCCTGATTTTTTGGACGATGGGTTTTTGCTGGCGCAGCGAGTCGAAAAAGCCCTTGGCCATCGGGGGAAGTTTTCCCGGTGGCACCCCCTCGGCACGGAGATAGGTATTCAGGTCGGGCTCCGAGTTCTGAAACACTTCCGCCAACTCCTGGTTGGCGGCGATGAACTCCCGCACCACCGTGCGCCGGTGGGCAATATCCTTTTTGGATTTCAACGTCGCCACATCCATCACGGCTGGGTCATCGAGTTTGGCGGAGGCTTCCTCGAAACGCTTGGAAGCCTCACCGATTTTTTCGATCCATGTGGCGCCCGCTCTTGCGGCGGCGGCATCCCCGTCCGTGCCGGTGCCGGACTTTTTCAGGGCTTGATGCAATTTGTCCAATGGCCCTTCGGAACTGCTGCTGAGGCCTCCGGTTTCATCAAATTCCTTGCGCAGGGTTTGGCTCTGTTCCTTGGTCAACTGTTCAAGTTCAGCCAAGGCTTCCTGTTTGGCCTGCTTCTCCTTGACCCGTTTGATGACTTTGCTGTAACCGGCAACTCCTGCGGCGGTGAGGAACGAGATGAATGCCAGAATCCCCACCACCAGCACGATCCAAAAGATTGGACGGGAGGCCAGGCTCCGGGGGGCTGGGGATGGCAGATAAACAGGAGCGGCTGGCGGCATGGCTGGTGGGCCGGTGGGGAGGCTTGGCGGACCGGAAGGAAAGCCAGGGGGGCCGGAGGGAAGTTCGGGTGGTTGCGGAGGAGGCTGGCTCATGTGAAAGTGAAAATTGACAGGTTCAGTCGGACGAGGCGAGTCCGATTTTGTGATACGGCCGATTTTGCAGGACCGGGCCGCTGAAGTCAGAGCCCGGCCACTTTCCGTCCGCGCACCCACGCTCCCCGCAGGGCGTGCGGTCCGCCGCGGTAGATCATCAGTGCCGCAATGGCTTCCGGCGCGGGATCGGGGATGGTGAACCGGCCCTGCAGGGGGAGGACGGCATTGAGATCAAAAACCGTCACATCAGCATCCATGCCGGGGGTGAGGGTGCCGGTGACGGCGGCTTGGCCGGTCACATCGGCCCCGCCGGCGGTGGCCAGGTATAACGTTTGGCCGGGGGTGAGTTCCGGGACGGCAGGATCGTGGAACCGGCGGGCTTTCTGTGTTTCGATTGCGGAACGCATGACTTGCCAGAGATTGAGTTCCGGCCCGCCGGCCACATCGGAGCCGAGGCCGATGCGGAGGCCGTAACCGCGCAGCTGGTTCAAAGGACAGAGGCCGCTGTTCAGAAATAAATTGGAGGTGGGGCAGTGCGCCACAGTGCTTCGCGTGGCGGCCAGCAGGTCGAGCTCCTCCGGTCCAAGATGCACACAATGTCCCAGGACCGAGCGGGGGCCAAGCAGCCCGCTGCACCGGTAGACGTCGGTGTAGCTGGCGGCTTCCGGGAAAAGGGTCCTGACGTAATCGATCTCCGCCTGGTTTTCGGAAAGGTGGGTTTGAATGGCACACCCGGTTTCGTCCGCGAGAGCCCCGGCGGCGGTCATCAGTTCGTGGGAACAGGTGACGGCAAAGCGGGGCGAGACCACATATTCCAGCCGCCCGGCATCGCGCCCATGCCACGTGGTGATCAGTTCCAGGGTTTCCGCGAGGGAAACCTCCCGGGTGCGGGCGGCGGGCCACTGGGCGCCGAATCCATAACTGTCCACGTCCATCATCACCTTGCCCATGAGAATCCGCAGGCCACTGCGTTCGGCGGCGGCGAAGGCGAGATCGGTGCTGTCCTGCCAGACGGCGCCATACAGCATGGCGGTGGTGGTGCCTTGAGCCGCGAGTTCGGCGAAGAAGGCATCCAGTTCCTCGCCGAGGCCCTCGCGCGGGCTGGTGAAGGCTTGTTCGGCCGGGAAAATATGCCGTTTCAGCCACGGGAGCAGTTCCGACTCCACCCGGCCGACTACGGGGTATTGGGGGACGTGGGCGTGGACATCGATCAAGCCCGGCATGACCAGCCAGCGTTGTCCCTGGGGGGCCCGATGCCAGGCGGAATCAGGCCAATCCGGCACCATGGCCCGGATTTCGCTTTCCGGTCCGACCGCAAAAATCCGGCCATCCTGGATGGCCACCGCACCGTGCTCAAAATGGCGCAGCCGGCCCCATTCCGGGGCATCAAGCACATAGCCACAAAGGACAAACCCACCGGGTGATGCTGCGAAGTCAGTAGGTATGGACATGGATTCAGGTTGGTGATAGCACAGGCTGCGCCGTCTGGCATGCGGTTTCCCCCGGGGGATCCGGCACGCGGTCTGCTTGATGAGGGGTGCTGCTCCAGCGGAATTTGTCCTCTTGAGTGCTGACACCAGGCGGGCGACTCCATCCTCATTCATTATGGCCGACTCCACTTCGCGCTCATCCCTGCCACCCATTGGGATTCTCGAGTCCCTGCCGGAAAGTGCCCGGTCTGCTCTGGCGGCTTCCGGGAAATTCGCCAATCTGCCCGAGGGATTTTTCCTCATGAAGCAGGGCGAGCGGCAGGATCTCCTGTGTATCCTGATTTCCGGAAAGCTCTCCGCCACCGCCCACTCGGACGCCAGTATTGTGGAACTTGGCATGATCATGCCTGGCGAAAGCGTCGGCGAGATGAATGTGATCGATCCCAAAAAAGCCAGTGCCGACGTGAAGGCGGTATTGACGTCGCGGGTTTGGAGTATTTCCAAGGAGGCGCTCGACTGCTATCTGGAGGAGAATCCAGTTCACGGGGTGCAGCTGCTGCGCAGCATTTCCACGCAGCTCTGCCGGCGCATCCGCCGGAACAGTGACAAGATGCTGCGCCAACTGGAGACGGCTTCCACCATTTACGAGTGGCTGGATTGACCCCCCGGACCCATGACCCTGCGCGGGCCATCAGGAATCCGGCAACCCTATCGATATTGATGAAACCAAGGGCACCGTCCGGAACTGCGGGGGATGGCGTTCCATGGCCCGAACGCTGGCCCCCGGGACAACGGTATCTGATCGGAGTCAGTGGCGGGATGGATTCGGTGGTCCTGCTGCATACCCTGATTTCCGCAGGCTACCAGAAACTGGTGGTCTGCCATCTGAACCATCGTCTGCGCGGCCGGACCAGCACCGCGGATGCCCGTTGGGTTGCCCGTTTGGCGGCGGGACTACAGCTGCCCTTCGTCACCGGCAAACGGGATGTCAGGGCGGAAGCCGGCGCGGCCGGGATTTCGCTGGAAACCGCCGGGCGCCGGGCTCGGCACCGGTTTTTTGCGGAAGCTGCCAAACAGCACCGCTGCCACCGTGTTTTTCTGGCCCATCATGCCGATGACCAGGCCGAGACCGTGCTGATGAATCTGTGCCGTGGCTCGGCGGGCCTCATTGGCATGGCCACGGAGACCAGCCTGACCGTGCCGGGATTCCGCACCCCCCTGCAATTGCTCCGGCCCTTGCTGACCCGCTCCAAAGCCGACCTCCTCGCCGCTGCGTCAGCGAACGGTTGGACTTTCCGCGAGGACGCCTCCAATGCCGTGCCGGATGTCGTCCGGAACCGCCTGCGCTTGGAAGTGCTGCCTTTGCTGGACGCGATTTTCCAACGTCCCACGGCCCCGGCCATGGGGCGCGCCGCGGCCTGGGTGGAGGGAGCGCGCGGATTTCTGGAGGAGTCCGCGGCCCCATGGATTTCTCAGGAGAAATTGCGGGTGGCTGAATTGATCAAACTGCATCCCGTCCTCAGGGATGCTGTGCTGGCCGGTTGGCTGCGGGCCCGGAAAGTGCCGGATGTTTCATCGTCCCTCCTCCGGCAGGCCGTGTTGATGATTGATCCGGCCACCGGGCCGGCCCGCTGGAATCTGCCGGGAAATCATTTCCTGAGGCGCCGGGCCGGGTGGCTGTGGGTGGAGCGTGTTCCGCCTTGTGGGCCGGGGCCGGACTGATACGGTGCCGCCCTTATGAGAAAACAGGTCCTCGGATTTCTGGGAGTCGCGGCGCTGGGCGTGCTGGTGCTTAGTTTAATGGCCAATGTGTTGTTGTCCGGAATGCTTTTCGGCAAAAAAGCCGACCACGTGCAGGAGCCCGACCGCTTCCACCAACTCCTCGTGCAGTCCGCCGCCTCGGATGCCGCCCATGGCCCCCGGATTGCCCAGATCGATCTCACCGGTGTGATTAGCTCCGACGAAGACGGACGCGGTTCGAGTCTGGTCACCGAAACCAAACGCGCCCTGGAGCAGGCCCTGGCGGACCCCCGGATCAAAGGCATCGTGCTGCGCATCGATTCCCCGGGCGGCGAGGTCACCGCTTCCGATACCATCTATCACGCGGTAAAACAGGCCAACGAGCGCAAACCGGTGGTCGTGTATATGGACAGCATGGCAGCCAGCGGCGGTTATTATGTGGCCTGCGGGGCCAGGAAAGTGGTGGCCAACGTCAACACCTGGACCGGCAGCATCGGGGTGATTATCCAATCGTTTGGCTACGGGAGCGCGATGGAGAAAATCGGCCTGACCAAGCGGGTGTTCCGCAGCGGGGTTTTCAAGGACAGTCTGTCAGGCCACCGCGAGATGACTCCCGAGGAAAATACCTACACCCAGGGACTGGTGATGCAGACCTATGAGCGTTTTGTCGGCATCGTCTCGGAGGCGCGCGGCATTCCGGTGGAAACGCTCAAAAACGGGATCGCGGATGGACGCATCATCAGCGGGGCCGATGCCGTGGACCTGAAACTGGTGGACCGCACGGGATATCTGGAAGACGCCTGGCAGGCCGCCCGCGAGCTTGCCGGCGTAAAAGATGCGGCGGTGGTGAAATACACCCGCCCGCCGCCCCTGATCAGTTTGCCTTCCATTCTGTCGAAAGCGTCCCTCGAAACCCAACGGCTGGAAATTGATATCGCGGACCGCCTCCTGCCGCGTCTGCGGGCCGGTCAATGTTATCTCCTGCCGGAATCCCTCGTTCCCTGACCGCAGGATGACGCCCGCCGAACACCACCTGCTTCTCCTCGCCCTGGCCTGGATCCTTGCCTCCGTGCCGCTGGCGCTGCTGGCTTTCCAAGTCTGGTTCCGGGCCCGCCCGGTTCATCCCGTGATTCCGCATGAGGATGATTCACCGGCCGGAAGTTTCCTTGATGTGCCTCTCTTGCCGGTTCCAGGTCCCTTGGAACCCGGGCCTCCCCACCCGAGATGGAAGCGTGTGGATGGCTGGGTGGCCCTCGCCACCGTGGCGATGCTCAGCCTGCTGATGGGGCCCCTCGCCATGCCGCCGGAGAGCGGGGAATCGTTCCAGCTTTCGGCGAAGCTGATGCTGATGCAGGTGGTCTTCCAGTTGGGGCTGGCGGGATTGCTGCTGTTTTATCTGGCGGGGATCCGGGGCTTCAATCTGCCATCCCTGTTCGGCCTGAAACGGCAGCGGATCGGGATGGTGCCGGTGTGGGCCCTGCTGTGGATCGTGCCAGGCACTTTGCTGGTGGGTCTGGTCAATTATTTGACGATGCCCTGGCTGCTGGGTTTACTGGGCCAGTCGGAGGCTTCCCCGCAATTGATCGTCAAAGCGCTCGGGCAAACCCCTGATGCCATGACCAAACTGGCAGTGGTCGTGTGCGTCGGTCTCGGCGCGCCCTTCATGGAGGAGCTGGTCTTCCGTGGATTCCTCTACAGCGTTGCCAAACGGTTCACCCACTGGTCCTACGCGGCGCTGGGCAGCGCGTTGTTCTTTGCCTCGGTCCATGGCAACGTGTTGAGTTTTGTGCCGCTCACCCTACTCGGGCTGCTGTTCACCGCAGCCTATGAGCATTCCAAAAATCTGCTGGTGCCCATGGTGATGCACGCGATGTTCAATTTGTGTCAGGTTGCCCTCATGTTTTATGCCCCGCAGCTCGCCCAGTATCTCGAAAAAGCCTGAAAACCTTCCGCCGGAGAATGAACTCGTCGCGCTCCTCACGGGGGGACTCCCGCAAAGTCCCCGCACTCTCACTGGTCCGGGCGATGACTGTGCCGTTGTCAGGATTCCGGGTTCGCCCCTGCTGCAGTTGCTGAAGGCTGATGCCATGGTGGAGGGAATCCATTTCACCATGGCCATGCCGGCGGCATCGGTGGGCCGCAAGGCCCTGGCTCGGGCCGTGAGTGACATTGCCAGCATGGGGGGCAGGCCCAACGAGGCCTTGATCACGGTGGTGCTGCGGCCGGATGTGCCTTTGTCGTGGATCCGTGGGGTATATGCCGGTTTGAAAAAAGCGGCCCGGCTCTGGGGCGTGGGTCTTGCCGGCGGGGAGACCTCGTCGGCGCCGGCCGGTGCCCCGGTGCTGTTCTCGGTGGCCTTGACCGGCGAGGTCAGGGAAGACCGGGTGATCCGCCGCTCCGGCGCCCGGCCGGGCGATGTGATCGCGGTGACCGGGAAGTTGGGAGATAGCTTTGCCAGCGGTTGGCATTTGAATTTCACCCCGCGTCTCGCAGAAGCCCAATGGCTGGCCGAACACTATCCACCCCATGCCATGATGGATCTCAGTGATGGCCTGGCCAAGGACCTGCCCCGCCTCGCGGCCATGGGCAAAGCGGGCTGGCAGTTGGAGGTGGAAAAAATCCCGCGCCGTCCCGGAGCCACCCTGCCGCAGGCGCTGGGGGACGGGGAGGACTATGAACTGCTGGCGGTTTTCCCTGCCGCCACCTGGCCGGAATTGCAGCAACAGTGGCACCGGCACTTTCCCAGGCTGGGCCTGACGAAAATTGGAGTAATCGCCCGGCCGTCCGTGAGGGAGCCGGAATTGTCCGGCGGATGGGACCATTTTGAAGGGGCGTGAAATATGCCCGTGGTCCAAATGCCCGTCACTGAAGCGCCCCGCCGTGTCCTCGCGGTGAGGGGCGGGGCGCTGGGGGATTTTATCCTGACGCTTCCCGCACTGGGGGGCTTGCGGGAAGCCGGCTTTGAAGTGCATCTGCTGACCCGTCCTGCCTATGGTCAGTTCGCTCAGGACTTCGGCCTGGTGTCAGGCTGGCGCAACCTGGAGGCCCCCGCCGTGGCTGGTCTGCTCGTTCCGGGAGTAGAGGTGGACGCAGCGTGGCGGGGGTGGTTGGCGGGGTTTGAAACTGTGATTTCATGGCTGCCGGATCAGGATGGGGTCTTTCAAAAACAAATCCTTGCCTGCGGGGTGAAGCAGTTCCTTCAGAGCGATTGGCGCTGTGCGGGCCCTGCGCCTGCCGCCAGGCAACTGGCCTCAGTCATCGAATTCACGGGAGTCAGGATCGATGGCCACCTTGATCTGTTTGCCCGTCACCACGCTCTGCCGGAGGCGGGAGGAAACCTGATCGCCTTCCATCCCGGCAGCGGAAGTCCACGCAAAAACTGGCCACTGGAGCGGTGGCTGACCGTGATGCGGCAGGTGCAGCATTTCCAACCGGACACCCGCTGGCTGGTCATTACCGGTGAGGCCGAAAGCGACCGCCTGCCGGTCATCACGGCGGCATTGGATGCCGGCAGTCTGCCTTGGGAGTCTCTGCACGGATTGAAGCTCTCCGTGTTGGCCAACCGTCTCCGGGAATGCCGCGGATTCCTCGGTCATGATAGTGGCATCAGTCACCTCGCGGGGGGCTGCGGGGTGCCCTGCCGGCTGCTCTTTGGTCCGACGGATCCCGCCGTCTGGGCGCCGTTGGGACGAGATGTTCAAGTGCTGCGTGCAGAGCAGGGGGCTCTGGAAAATCTGGAGTCAGCTGGCGTGTGGCAGTGGCTGAAGCCTTTGCTGGTAAAGGAGTAGTGCTGTTTTCCCGGGAGAGCGCCACTCCGGCTTTTCGTTGACATCCCGAGGCCTGATGGAACAGGCTGGCGGCATGCAGGAAACCATAACCGGGAGTGGTCAGTTGAAGATCAACGGTGAGCCCATGAATATCTCTTTCACGGTGCCCAAGGGACCTTGTCTGCCGGAAGCTCTGTTGCCCGATGCCCAACGGTTCGCCAACCAATTAACAGATGTAGCGGTCACCCGGGTGGAACGGGCAGGGCACCGGATTTCCTGTGCCAAAGGTTGTGGCGCGTGCTGCCGTCAGATGGTGCCGATTTCTCCACCGGAGGCCCGCCACCTCGCCGCCCTGATCGACGCCATGCCGTCCGCGCAAGCCGGAGAAGTGCGCGCCCGGTTCAAATCGGCGCGGGAAGCAGTGGCGGCCTCGGGGCTGCCTCCCCACGGTCCGGCGGACGGTGACCAGGCGGCCTACCGGGTTTTCGGGATCAGTTATTTTGGACTGGGGGTGCCCTGTCCATTTCTGGAGGAGGAAAGCTGTTCCATCCATCCGGACCGGCCGTTGGTTTGCCGGGAATATCTGGTGACCTCACCCCCCGCAGCTTGTGCTGCCCTTGGGACGGGACAGGTGAAACAAATCCCGGTGCCGAGCCGGGTATGGGCGGTATTTTCCCGCAGCACCTCGGCGGACGGCGGGTTGGAATGGATGCCGCTGATTGAGGCCCTGGACTACGTGGAGGCGAATCCG
Organism: uncultured Verrucomicrobiota bacterium; assembly: GCA_942492905.1. GTDB lineage: Bacteria > Verrucomicrobiota > Verrucomicrobiia > Verrucomicrobiales > V1-33 > CAIZWU01. The sequence continues at coordinate 3,804,831 of OW818657.1, read as the reverse complement.
GCTCCGGAGCCTGACCGCACCGGCCCACAATATGTGGAAGCCCTGCTGAAGGAGTTGAGTAAATAGCAAAACGCAACACCGGCCCGGAGCCGGTGTTGCGGTGGGCGGTGATAAAGCGGTTATTCTACTTCTTCGACGCGCAGGAAGAGTGCGCTGCCGCTGAGCCGGATGACCTGATCCACGGTGCCATCGGCGGTGGGGGTGAATTCGCTGACGGTTTGCCACGGGCCTGTCAGGGTGGCATTGCTGCGCACCCGGTAGGTGTGCCCGGCTTCCACGGGACAGGTGAGGTGGAGATCGCCGCCGGCGGCGCCCGGCCCGAGCGTGGCCCGGAAGGGCAGGCGGGGCTTGGTGATCCCGGTCTGAAGCGCGATGTCGAAGGCGGCGGTGAGGCCGCTGCCGTCTCCATCGCGGTCGGTGGTGCTCCACTCGATTTTTTGATAGGTAAAGCTCACGCTTTCGGTCTCCTGGCTGTCGCCTCCCTGCAAGGAGACTTCAGTGATGCGCACATCACGCAGAGTGAGGCGCAAGTAGGCGGTCTGGCCGTCGATGAAGGCCAGAGTGACGCGGGGGATGATCTGGGCACTGGCACAGCGCACCATTAGTTCCGGGGTGGAACGGTCGGGGGCTTTACTGATTTCCATCCCGAATACGGTGGGCCCCGGCGTGGTGGCAGGGGGCACGATTTCGGGAACGACGAGGCTGGCCGTGGCGCTGCGGAGCTGGGTCCACCCGGCGAAACGCCCGTCGGCGACTTCCCCGGGAATACCGTCCATTTTCAGATAGACCCCGGCGCGGACTTCGACTGCCATGGCCAGAAGCGCCACGGTGCAAACCGGCACCCACCGGCCGGGCAGAAGCCGGCGGAGCAGGGCGAAACGATCAGGAGGCTTCATAATGTTCTGGTTGGCCGGGCTTTAGATTTTTACGTTGGCTTTGACATCCCAACCGGCTTTGGTGACGGTTCCGTTAGAAGTGTGCTCGAAGGTGATCTTCGTGAAGTTGAGGGAAATCGATTGAGTGGGGGGGGGAGCCTGAGTGCCTCCGTTGGGAGGCGGGGCCGAGCTGGAGAAGGAGGAAACCAGGACTTCCTCCAGGGTGATAGTGAGGTATTCCTCGGGAGCGCCTGCCGGAGTGGTTCTCCGGACGGTTAGAACGACTTTTGGGATTTGGGTGCCCGCGGCTCCCTGGGCGCAGGCAAGCATGAGGAGGGGCGATGATTTGTCATGGCTGCAGACAAAGTGGAAGTCCTGCATGCTGACTTTGCCAGTGCCGCCGCCGCCACCGCCGGCGAGGACGGGATTGGAAGCACCCCAGCTCCAGGAGTTGATCTCTATTTCATCCCGGTGACTGGCGTCCGAGGACTCTCCTTTGATGCCATCGATTTTGAGGAAATAGTCCGAGGCGGCGTTGAGGAGAGGGGGGCTGAGAGCGAGGAAGGCGGCAACGATGAGGGATGGTTTCATGATAGTATTATAGGTTTTGACTGGTTTGTGCTGGATGATGCGGAGAGTAAACACAGGCCTCTGGATCTGAACCAATGAGGAAATGACGGTTTCGAAAGGAGTCTGCAAAAAGGATGGAGTTTTCTATCAATGATCTGGCGATCTCTTTATTTCCGGATCTTTTCCGTGGCGATGCGGAGCGGGACAGAGGGTCGGAGGGTCGGAGGGGAATCACTGGATTGTAACTCCTTCTTAATTAAAGATTCATAATCCATTTTTTCTGGAAAATCCAGAAAAAATTGAATGGCTGGAATTCAGGCGATGGGAAGGCTCTGGTGTTTTGCGGACACCATGGGGCACCAGTTCGATGCCACGGCGTGGGTAAACGACTTTTCGGCTAAAACTTCAGGCGGCATTGCACCTTCCGAGGATCAGGCTTCCAGGATGGCCCGGGCGGCACGTTGATAGGCTCCATCCCCGGCAAGACCGGCGACGACCTCTGCCAGCTCCTGCTGCAGCTGGACCCGGATGGCAGCATCCTGGTGTAGCCGGTGGAGTTCCCCGGCGATCCGCGGCGGCGTGCAGTGGGTCTGGATAAGCTCCCGGACAACTTCGCGTTTGGCCAGCAGATTGACCATGCCGAGGTAGGGGACGCGGATCACGGCCTTGCCAAAAAGCCACGTGCCCCATGCGACTTTATAAACCAGACAATAGGGCAGACCGTGGATGGCGGCTTCCAGGGTGGCGGTGCCGCTGGCCACGGCTCCGCAGCAGACCCGTTGCATGAGGGTATGCACGGTGCCGGTTTCAATCGTCACTCCTTCCATGGGATGCGCCTTGAGATGGGTGCGCATGAGGACCGCGAGTTTTTCCGATGCGGCGGAAACGGCGAACCTCAGCCTTGGCTCGGCCGTTTGCATGAGGCGCGCGGCTTCCAGCAGAATCGGGAAAAGCTTGCTGACTTCCCGCCGCCGGCTGCCGGGAAACAGTCCGATCAAATCCGGTTCGCGCGCCAGGCCCAGCCGCCGGGTTTGATGATATTCCACCAGCGGATGCCCACCGAAGACGGTCCGGAGTCCCACCCCTTCGTAGAGGTCTTTTTCGAAAGGGAAGATGCAGATCATCAAATCGAGCAGCCTGGCCATCCGGGGAATCCGGCTGCGGTGCCACGCCCAGACCTGCGGGCTGATGTAGTAGATGATTTTGCCAGGAAACCCCGCCTTCCGCAACGCTTCTGCCATGCGGAGGTTGAAGCCGGGGTAATCAATCAGCACCACGGCCTCGGGATTCAGCGTCAGGATGCGCTGAAGGGTTTCATCGAACCTTTGTTTGAACCAGCCGTATTTTTTCAGCACCTCCACGAGCCCCACCACGCCGGCTTCCTCCACCCAATCGGTGACATCAGGGGAGAGCGCATGCATCTCCGTTCCCCCCATGCCATGCAGGGCAATCCCGGGCGAGAGCGATGTCAATTCCTCCATCAGGCCCGCGCCATGACGGTCGCCACTGCGCTCGCCGGCGAGAAGGAAAATGGTTTTCATGGCAGGGAGTATGTGCGCGCCGGATTTCCAAGACTAGAGCAGGGCCCCCGGGCCTTCCGGGAAGGGCGGTGCTCCCAACGTGGGGGCGGAGAGGCCTTTGGCGTTTCCTTCCTCGATGAGTCTGGTGATGCGCATGGCGAGGTCGAGGGCGGCGGCGGCTTCGCGGCCCCCGACGCGCGGGCGGAGTCCGTGGCGGGCGCATTCCGCAAAGGCAGCCAGTTCCAGCTTGAGGGGTTCGTCCTTCTCCACGATCACGTCCTCACAAACAATGGCCATGCCCTCGCGGCGGTAGATTTTGCCTTCCTGGGCCTGGTAGTCCAGCGAGAGATAGGCATCGCTCTGGAAGACGCGCAGCTTGCGCAGGCGCTCGGGGCTGATACGGCTGGCGGTGAGGTTGGCGACACAGCCATTTTCAAAACGCAGCCGGGCGTTGGCAATGTCCTCGCGCCGCGTCAGCACAGCCACCCCGACCGCATCAATGCTTTCGATGGGACTGCGCACCAGATTGAGCACGATCTCGATGTCGTGGATCATGAGATCGAGGACAACGCCGATGTCGATGCTGCGGTTGGGAAAGGGGGAGAGGCGGTGGGCTTCGATGAAGCGGGGGCTGGTAAGGCGCTCTTCGAGGAGACTCATCACGGGATTGAATCGTTCGATGTGACCAACTTGGAGGACGAGCGATTTGGCCTTGGCGAGGGCCGCGAGTTCGAGGGCCTGCTCGGTGTTGTCGGTGATGGGTTTTTCGATCAGGACGTGTTTGCCGGCCTCAAGCAGGATCTTGCCGGTTTCGTAATGATAAACGGTCGGAGTGGCGACGGTGATCGCATCCGTCCAGGAGGCGAGTTCCGCGAGGGACGCGGCAGCGCGGGTGCCATGTTCTGCCGCGAGTTCGGCCGCGCGGGCGGCATCCACATCGTAAATGCCGGCCAGTTTCACCCCCGGCAGGCTGGCAAGGACCCGGGCATGATTCCGCCCGATCGCTCCTACCCCGGCCACGCCCATCGATATCTCTTTCAAGTCACTCATCTCCGCCTGTGGCATGGTTTGCGCCAAGCGTCAAACCCGCTCCGGACTTAAGCCGGAAGGGGGGCAATCCTGCCGGGTGGCAGCGGACGCATTTTTCGCTGGCGGGAGTGGACTGAAGCAATACACTGAAAGCGATATGGCTTTTCACATCATTCTCGGGCTCGCTTTTGGTATCATGTTTCTGCTTCTCGGCTGCGTCGCGTTCCTGTATCTTCTTCGCGGAAAAAACTAAGCTGGACGCGGCCCGCAGCCAGAGGCGTGCGACTACTCATGGAAATTGACCGCTCCCGCCTCCCGGACCCGGTAGAAGTGCGGCGCTGCTTGTTTATGCGGGCTTTGGAGGAAGCGGATGCTGCGGGTGAGCGCCTGCCGATGACCGACCGGATCGCGGCTTCCACTGCGGGAGCCGACCGGCAGGGGTTCGATTTTGTCCGGGCGAGGACGGAGCAACTGGGATCCCGGCTCAAGGGTCCCCTGGGAGTGGCCTTTGCGAGGATCGGTGAAATTCCCTCCGTCTGGCCGGCCTGGCTGGGCCCAGGCGTTGCCGCGGCTGCCTTTTTGCTCGGATGGTTCACCCACGACCTGGGGCCGGATGGAAGGGTCAGTTTGTTGGCATTTCCTTTGCTGGGTCTGATTGTGTGGAATCTGGCAGTGGTGGCGGCTTCGTTACTGACGCTTAAAAAGCGCCCCGGAGTGAATCCGCTGGCCTTGCCCACCTGGCTGCAAAAGAAACCAGCGGTTACCGGTGATGCCCTCACAGATGCCGTGCTGGTGCGCACCGAACAGGAATGGCAGGTGGCGCAGGCTCCTCTGCTGATCGCCCGGGGCAAGCAACTGTTTCATGGGGCCGCTTTGCTGCTGGCGGCGGGAGTGGTCGCCGGGATGTATGCCCGGGGATTGGTGCGGAATTATCAAGCCGGGTGGGAGAGCACCTTCCTGACGCAACCTGCGGTCTCCAAATTGACCCGCATTGTCCTTGGGCCGGCCTCCGTGGTGACCGGGGTGGCCGTGCCGCTGGTGCCGCCGCAGGGCGGATTGTCTCCCGCGGCACCGTGGATTCACTTGTGGGCGGCGAGTGCCGGACTTTTCATTCTGGTGCCGCGGTTGTTGTTGATCTCCATGACCCGGCGCGAGGCCATAAAGGCCGGGGAAACGTCGACGGCGTCTTTTTCTGATTACGAAACCACCGCCCGCCGTCTGGCTGGAGGACAGCCTTTGGTGGCCATGGTGTTGCCAGTTCAGGTTGCCCCGGATTCGCCGCTGCGCGATAGTTTGCGGGCCGTGTTGCAGCATTTGTGGGGCGGGCAGGTGATGATCGATTTCCTGCCAGCGGTGGAATATGGCGGGGAGGATGAGTGTCTCGCGGCTTTGACGGAACCGCCGACCCATCTGGTGCTGCTGATGCCTTTGGCGGTGACCCCAGAGGACGAAGTACATGGAGCGCTGCAGCGTGGTTTGGAGAAACTCCTCGCCACGGCGGCGGTGCCGCCTTTTGCCCTGACCGTGTTGGATGCCACAACCTTTGAAGCCCGGTTGGCGGGAATGCCGGAAGCCGCCCGCCGCATGGCGGAACGCCGGGCCGGGTGGGAAAAAACGCTCGGACCGGCCTGGCCGCTCTTGATTCTGGATACGGCGGCCCGCCGGAATCCGGCCGCCGCCGCCGGATCGGTGGCGGCCGCGCGGCAGCCGCTTCGCCTCTGGACGGCGCCCGCCTGATCCTGCAAAATGTTTGACCAAGGATGACCACGATTTTCAACCCCCGCCGCAAAGCTGCCCCTGCTGAAGGAGAGGCGGCCACGGTGACCTTCAGTCTGATTTCCCACACCAACGTGGGCAAGACCACGCTGGCGCGCACCTTGCTGCGGCGGGATGTCGGGGATGCCCTCGACCAATCCCATGTGACCGATGTGGCGGAAGCCTGGCCGATGATTGAAACGGACGGAGCCCGCCTCGTGCTCTGGGATACTCCCGGGTTTGGCGATACCGCACGGCTTCTGAAACGTCTTAAAACCTCCGGGCAGTCCCTGCGCTGGCTGGTCACCCAGATCTGGGACCGCTTCCGCGACCGGCCGCTGTGGTGCAGCCAGCAGGCGGTGCGCAACGTCCAGGAGGAAGCGGATATTGTGCTCTATCTGGTGAATGCGGCGGAGCGGCCGGAGTCCGCCGCCTACGTGGGCATGGAGATGGAAATCCTGACATGGATTGGGAAGCCGGTGGTGTTGTTGCTCAATCAAACCGGCCCGCCCCGCGCCGCGATTGAAGAGGAGTTGGAGGAGGCCGATTGGCGCCTTCATTTAAAACGGTTTCCCATCGTGAAAACGGTGATCGGCCTGGATGCCTTCGCCCGATGCTGGGTGCAGGAAGGGGAGTTGATGAATTTGATTCAACCGCTTCTGGCGGCCGATAAACAGGAAACGTTTTCCACCCTGCGGCGCGCCTGGGAAGCCCGGCATCTGGAAGTCTTTCATCGCAGCATGGAGGTGTTGGCTGGTCCCTTGGCGGAAAATGCGGCGGACCAGGTCGATGTTTCCAAGGAGTCCTTTCTCCAGAAACTGGGAGTTGGCCGCCGCGAGCTCAATGACAAGATGGAGCAGGCGCGGCTGCAATTGAGCACCCGCCTGGCCGAACGTTCCGTGGTGGCCATGGATCAACTGATTGCCCTGCACAGTCTGGAGGGACGGAGCGCCCAGCAGGTGCATCCGGCGGGTGGGGAATCGTTCGGGGTTCCACGCAAAATCAATGAATCCCTCTGGTCGGCTGTAGGGGGTGCCCTCACCGGGGCGGCTGGTGGCATTGTGGCGGAATTGAAAACAGGCGGGCTCCTCCTGGGTGGCGGGGCGTTGGCGGGAATCCTGTTGGGAGGCACGGGAAGTTATTTGTTGGCAAGGGGCTTCAACCTGACGCGCGGGGAGGATCATGCGGTGCGGTGGACCGAGGAACATTTTGCCGCCCAATTGGAAATTGCCCTGCTTTGTTATCTGGCGGTGGCCCACTATGGCCGGGGCCGGGGCGAATGGCAGGACAGCGAACCTCCCGCTTTATGGCGGCAGGCGGTGCGCGACACCACGGCCGCCCACCGCCGCGGGCTGGACCGGTTATGGAAGGCCGCGGGCAACAAGCAGGCCAAGGCGGAGTCCCTGCGCCATGATGCCCGGGAAATCCTCACCACCTGCACCACGGAGCTGCTGCGCCGGCTCTATCCCCGGGTGCGGCTGGATTGGCTGGAGGGGTGAAACGGGTGGAGATCGTTATTCCACATGCAGCACCCCGCGCATGATCCTGGTATGGCCGGGGAAGGTGCAGAGGTAAGGATAGTCGCCTTTTTCAGGGGGGATCTGGAAGTGAATGGTGGTCGAGTGGTTGGGATCGACCAGACGGGTGAAGGCGAGGACTTCGGGGATCTGGGGAACGTAGCTTTGGGAGAGCGCGTGGGGGTCGGCCAGGCTCCGGTCGGCGAAGTCGGAAATCTTTTCCAGGGTCCCGGGTTTTCCCAACACCCAGTTGTGGGGAATCAGGTCGTTGTTTTCAAATGTCAGGGAAAGCAGTTCGCCTGACTTGGCGTGGAGTTCCTTTTTGGCAAACTGGAGCCCGGCGGTGGGTTGGAGCTTGATGGGGCGGCCCGCAGCGCCCTTTTCATGCGGGGATGGCAGAATGATGGGGGCGGCGCTGACCGGTTGGCCGGGGAGGATTTTGGCGATGGCCTGGTAGCCGGGAAAAGCAGTGAATGCCGGGCCCAGCCGGTGCAGGGTCAGGTAAAAATCCTGACTGATCAGTCCCGGCAGGGCCGCGTGGAGATGGAGTTGGTGGCAAGGCAGCAGCTGCGGGATTTCGAGGAAGAGGGATTTCCGGTCAGCTGACAACTGGGCGCTTTTCACCACCAGCACATCGTGTCCGGGCTGCCGGGGCCAGCGCACAGAGTATTCATCGCTGCCATAAGCCGGGCCGATCAGGTAGTTCCATTGCTGTGCAAAATAGTTTTCCACTTTAGCCGCGGCAGGATCCAGCGGGCTGGCAAACTCCAGCCGGACGCCATTGTCATGGGATTGCACTTTGGCAGGCGCCAATACCGTGCCACCGGTGTAACGCACGCGCTGGAAACAACCGTCGTCCGGCGTGTAAGTGCCCCAGCCGGTGCTTCCGGTGACATAAAGTTGTCCGTCGTGCGGCGCGAACCGCCCGCGGTGAGCCCCGGAACGGAACTCACCGGGAAGGGGCACCGCGCAGCCTTGTTTCTGGCCGTCGATGGTCTCCGGCAGAATCAGAAACGTCGCGCCGTAACCCCATGACAGATGCAGGAGCGACCCCGTGGGCAGTCCCCATCCCGCCGAATTGGTATACACTTGTCCCCCGCAGGAGTTATCCACCCCGCGTGGGAAATAGAGGGTGGGCGGCAAGTCGCCCAGCGCGCCAGGCTTGGGTCCGTTATGGCGATAGTGCCCTCCGGGGTTGATGACTGCGAGGAGGGACGCTGCCGTCCAGTCTCCTTCCTGCGCGGCCGCGATCACCTCCCCCTGCGGTCCGACCGCAAGCCCGTTGGGATTACGGAGGCCGGTGGCGAGCGGTTCGGAGGACTTCCCATCCGCGGCGATGCGCACGATCCCAAGCTTGCCCGAAGCAAAATAGAAACGGCCCTTGGCATCGGTTTCCAATCCCGTCAGGTAATCATGACCACCCACGGGTGTTTCGTAAGCCCGGGAATAACACTCGTAAAAATCAGCCTCGCCATCGTGATTCAGATCGCGCAGCCGGGTGAGTTGATCCCGCCCGAGGACATGGATATCGCCATCGACGACCTTCAGGCCCAGAGGCTGACTCAGGCCACTGGCGAAACGTTTCCAACGGAGCTGGTCCAGCGTGGCATTTAGGCCGCTGACAATCCAGACCTCGCCTTCGAAGGTGCAGAGAGCGGCATCCCCATTTGGCAGAAAATCATGGCCGCCGACGTGCCAGAGAGATTTCCAAGGGGTGCTGGGAAAGGTCAGGCTGTCCACCGCATAAGGCTGGCCTTGGCCCACGGTGCCCTTGGTTTCGAACACCTGAGGCCATTGCGGAGCACCGCCTTTGGCGAGGGCATCCAGTTCCGGGCTGTCACCCCGTTTACTGCGTTGCCGGAAGAACTTGCCATCCTTGCTCCAGGCTGTTTCCAGCCACTCCACCCCATCCTGGGAAAAGGTGAATGCCACCTTGGTCCCATGCCGGTAAAACCCATGATAGGTAAAACTTCCCGGGGCCGCCGGCTGGCTCTCCGGCAAGGGTTCGGATTTTCCCTCCGGTGTCAGGGCTCCCAGCATGCCCCAGCGGAAGGAATCAAAGTGCAGCAACTTTCCGCCTGACCATACGCCCTCCCACGTCAGGGTGTCCGTGTTGAAACAGGCAGCCAGCCCCCGGTCGCCACCCAGTTGCACACAGGCGGCGCGGGGAATGATTTTACCATTCAGGGAAACGATTCCGCACTGCAGGCCGCCAGCGTCCATCTCATTCCAGCGTGGGTCACGCCAGACCTCCTCGTTCTGGTTTCCCCAATGCCCATACCGCCCGCTATCCAAGCCCGAAAAGGACGGGAGCAATTCCGGCAGCGGTGAGGATTTGCCAAAGCGCCGCGCCTGTTTGGCGTAAAAATCGTACATCCGGTCCCGGTTCACCGGATCGTTGTGCAAGGGATGCGCGGCCGGATCCAGTGGCAACGCGTCCGGAAAAAACGCCGCAGCCCTGGGCGCGGGAGCGGTGGCTGGGTCTTCTGAATCCAAAGGCCAATGACCAATAGTCTCTCCGCCTGATTCATCGCCTGGCCGGATCCTGACCTCATCGATCAAGCCGTCGCAGCCGATCCCGCCTTCGACCAATTGTCCGATGGCGAACCCGCCTGGCTGCGGCTGGCCCTGCAGAGGTTTCGCCGGCAATTCCTTGGTCAGTTTGCCATCCACATACAACCGCACCCGGCTCTCCTCCATCACCGCGGAAACCTCGTGCCACTGGTTATCCGTGATGGATACCCCGCTGGCAAAATTGCCACCCCGTCCCGGCAGGTAAACACAGAATTCCCCGGTCTTCGCAAAGGAATACAGTTCCCAGTGTCCGGCCGAAGCCTTTCCATCCGAGGCCGCCAGGATGTTGAATCCACCAGCCCCGCGGAGTTTGGTCCAGCAGGAAACGGTCAGTGGCAGTTTCCGGTAGGCGTCATTTCCGGGAAGCACGAGGCCACCCCCGCCGGCATCAAGGGCACGGCCCTGCTTCCCTTCAACATAACGGAGAGAACCCGCGGGTTCAGGTTTCAACCCACCGGAGCCCGGCACCGACAGTTCCGCGCGCAGCCTGACCAAACCCGCCAGATGCTCCTGTAGGGTGGGTTCGCTATCAGTTTCGGGACGATGGTCAATGATGCCGACCGGACCGCGCCAACCACTGGCCTGCAGCACCCGCAGCATTTCCAATTCCTGATCTCCCGCGCCCAGCGGCAGGATTTTCCGGTTCAGCCTCTCCCCATAGCGCACCATGCCGTTCAGATTGACCGCCAGCAGGTGAGGTTTCATTTTCCGGACCAGCTCACCGAAGCGTGGCAGATGATCGTGGCCGTGATGAAAGTTATACACGATCCCCACATTCCTCACCCCGTCCTTTTCCAGCCGCTTGATGATCGCCAGTTGATTCTCCGGCTCGCCAAACCAGCCCCCATGGTTGTAGAGCGCCACCTTGCATCCCAGCTTCCCTGCGGCTTCGGCGATGGGCTTGATGCGGCCGGCCTCTGCTTCCACCCGGGCGTCGTTGGCTTCTCCGGGTTGCAGGATTTCCCCGCCCCCCATGACCCAGAGTTGCGGGGTGATCTTGTGACGGGCGATTACGTCCAGGATCAACTGGCCCTCGGCATCCAGCGAATTGGTAAACCACCATGCCGTGAGTTCAATGTGGTGCCGCTGCATGGCTTCCACTTCGGCGTCGAAGGTAGGAATGTGCTCTGCCCGCCAATCATAAGCCAATCGCTGAATTCCCAGACGTTCCAACATCTGGGCGCGTTCTTCGGGCCCCCGCTGTTTCGCATCAAAGGGCACAATGCACCAGGCCATGAGGTTTTCCGGCGCATAAATGTTCTCCACTGCTGCCGGGGCGGAAGTGGCGCCGAAGAGGAGAAGACAGCGATGGAAAAGACGGGTGAGTTTCATGAGGGATGCGCCAAGGGCAATCAGTTACGGAGTGGAACACACCAAGGTTACAGAGAGAATCATCGGATCTAAGCGGAGATGGCCCCATTGGGCGGATCAATGATGCCAGCGGTATAATCAATATGCCATGCCGGGGGAGATTCTCATAGGGTTGGGGAAATCAATCCTGCACTGCTGCTATGGAACTTCCTATCCTGCTCCTCATTTTTCTTGGATTCCTCATCCTCTTTTTCGTGCTGCCGGTCTGGAGCTATGAGAAAGCGAAGCGGGCTGAGCAGGGAACCCGTGTGTTATCCGGGCAAATCCTCCAGATTTCACTCAAGGTTGAGTTATTGGAGAAGCGTCTGCGGGGCTTGGAAAGTCAAAAGGTGTCCGCAAGGCCTGCATTAAGGATCGAGTCCGTCGAATCTGAGGAAACTCAGCCGCCATCCGAAGAACGGGATGAGGTCCCGGTGGTGGCGACCCTTGCTGATGATCTGACGGAATATCAGGAAACGGTCCTGCCGCTGGCCCCGCCCCCGCCCTTGCCCAAGGCTGAGGAATTGGTGCCGCCGGCCGCCATGCGGCTGGCCCCGGTCACTGTGCCAGCCCCGGTGGTGAAACACGCCGCCGAACCCAAGCCTCCGGTAATGAATCTGGAGCAATTCATGGGGGTGAAGCTTTTCGCCTGGCTGGGAGGATTGGCCCTGTTCTTTGGAATCGCGTTCTTCGTGAAGTATTCGTTTGATCACAACCTCATCCCGCCCGCCGCCCGCGTGGCGATCGGATTTGTCATCGGCGCCGGGCTCCTCGCCGCCGGGCTCGTGGTGCACCGGAAAAAGGATCTGACGGTGCTGGCGCAAACCTTTTGCGCATCTGGAGTTTTAATCCTCTACGGCGTCTCTTTCGCGGCTCACTCGCTGTATCAGCTTTTCGGTGATGGTTCAGGTGGAGCCTTGGTCGCTTTCTCCCTGATGGCCCTGATCACAGCCGCGGCTTTCCTGCTATCGGTCCGGCTCAATGCCCTTGTGGTCGCGGTGCTGGGCATCCTCGGGGGATTTCTCACTCCGGTGCTCTGCTCCAGCGGAGAGGATAATCACTGGGGGCTTTTTACTTACATTGCATTGCTCGATATCGGCCTGCTGTTGGTGGCAAAACACCGGCGCTGGTTTTTCCTCACCCTGCTGGGAGCGGCGGGGACGGTGCTGATGCAATGGGATTGGTTCGCCAGATACTTCAGCAGCGGACACTATTATGAAGGGATGGCCACTCTTATCCCCATGGGGGTGGTGCTTTCGTTTGCCGCGCTGTTCACCCTCGGGGCCTGGCATTCCAGCCGTGCCGCCCAGGAAGACCCTCATCCGCTGAATGCAGCACTGATACAATGCGCCTTTGGCCTGCTCGCCGCATTCAGCTTCCTCAGTTATGAGGGCATCACGGGCCGTCCCTTCCTGCTCTATGGATACACCTTCCTCATCAACATTGCCGTGTTGGCGGTCATCTTCATTGCCCCGCGCCTGAGTGTGATCCAGGTGGTGACCGGGCTGGTGACCTTCCTGCATCTCAGCCTCTGGACCATGCATAAGCTGCAGCCTGAATTGCTCGGCAGCGCCTTGGTCATCTATCTGGTCTTTGGTATCCTGCACGCGGCGTTTCCATTGGTGTGGGCGCGTTTGCGGGAAGGTGATCTCACCGTTCCCCGCGCCTTCAGTCCCTGGTTCCCGCCGCTCGTTATTCTGCTCATGCTGCTGCCGGTGCTGCGCCTGGATGAAGTGTCCTTTTTCCTCTGGCCTGCGATTCTGCTCGCCGACCTGTGTGTCATCGCCGCGGCCTTTGTCACTGGAGTGCTGCTGCCGGTGGTGGCTGCACTGCTGCTCACCCTGATCGTAGTCTTCTCCTGGTTGTTCAAAGTGCCGCCGCAGATCACGGAACTGCCGGCTTTCCTTGTGATATTGGGTGGCTTTTCCGCGGTGTTTGCCATTGCGGGTTGCTGGTTAGCGAAACGGTTCTCCGGGGGTTGGTGGCGCGCGGGTGACAGTCCGGGCACCATGAATGATCAGGTCGCAGCAGCCCTGCCGGTGCTTTCCGCCGCGCTGCCTTTTCTCCTGCTCATCATGGCCACGCTGCGCCTGCCGGTGTTGAATCCCTCGCCGGTCTTTGGATTGGGCTTGTTGCTCGTGCTGCTGCTGCTCGGTCTGGCCAAGATCGTCCGCCTCCCGGCGCTGTCGGTCGCCAGCCTAGGCTGCATGCTCGCTCTGGAAGCCTCTTGGCACAGTGGGCGATTCGATCCGGATTACCCGTGGATCCCCTTGGGCTGGTATGCCGGCGTGCATCTGCTTTTTGCAGCCTATCCGTTTTTCTTCCGGAATACCTTCAAACAAAATGTCCTGCCCTGGGCGGCCGCGGCGGCGTCAGGCATCGGGCACTTTTTCCTGACATTCCTTGCCGTGAAATCCGCCTTCCCGGGAATGGCGGGCCGTATGGGATTGCTTCCCATACTGTTCGCCGTGCCCCCCCTCGTGGGGCTGCTGGGCGTGCTGCGGGGGGTGAAATCCGAGGGGGAGCCGCGGATGGCTCAACTGGCCTGGTTCGGTGGGTCCGCGCTGCTCTTCATCACGCTCATCTTCCCGATCCAGCTGGACCGGCAGTGGCTCACCATCAGCTGGGCGCTCGAAGGCGTTGCCCTCATCTGGCTCTTCCGCCGGGTGCCGCACCCCGGATTGATTGGCACTGGAGTGGTGCTGCTGGGAGTGGCCTTTGCACGGCTCGCCCTCAATCCTGAGGTGCTGGGTTATTATCCGCGTGGAGCGACGGCGATTCTGAACTGGCATCTCTACACCTACGGCATCGCCGCGGGCAGCCTGATGCTCGGCGCCCGCTGGCTCACGGCGCCGCATGACCAGTTTGGCGGAATCAATCTGCGCGGGATGCTTTATGCGTTCGGTGGAGCGTTGCTTTTTGTGTTGTTGAACATCGAGATCGCTGACTTTTTCACCGATCCGGGTGCCCGCTTCATCACCCTGAGCTTCGGCGGGAGCAACTTCGCCCGTGACATGACTTACAGTATTGCCTGGGGACTTTTCGCCCTCGGCCTGTTGGTCATCGGATTCATCCTGGATGCCAAAGGCGCACGGTATGCGGGCATTGCTTTAATGGCCGTGACCCTGCTTAAGCTTTTCCTCCATGATCTGGCCTATCTGTCCAACATTTACCGGATCGGAGCCCTCATGGTGGTGGCGGTGATCGCTCTGCTGGCTTCGTTCCTCTACCAGCGGTTTTTTGGGAAAATGAACAAGGACCAATCGCCATGAGAAAAAATACGATCCTGCTGCTTCTGGGGATGGCTTTGTCCATTCATCCTGTTTATGCTCTCGATGCCACCGCGTGGGAATATCAACAACCGTTCGGGGTCAGCGCCACCGGCATCACGCGATTGGAGTTGCCGCCGGAGACTTTGGACGTCTCGCAGGTCCAGCTTCAGGACCTCCGTCTCATTCCGCCTTCGGGAGGGGAAGTGCCCTATCTGGTGGAGCGGTTCTCCCTCACTCCACCGCGGGAGGCTGGGGTGAGGAGTTTTAAATCGAGCCTCTTGGAAGGCATTACGGTGCTTGATTTGGAAACTGGCAGCACGGAACCAATCGATGCAGTGACCATCGATTCGCCGGCTCCGGACTTCATCAAAGCGGCCCGGGTGGAGGGAAGTCATGATGGAATGCAATGGCATGGTCTGGCCGCGAATGAAGTCATCTTCCGGCAATCAAATGGGGCAGCCCGGCTGCGGATTCCCTTTGCCTCCGTCAGCTATCCAAGACTGCGGATCACGGTGGATGACAAACGCCTGCCGCCCGTGCCGTTCACCGCCGCGCGGATCGGTTTCGCGGGGCAACGGCAAGTCACCTTGCCTCATTCCGTAAAGATCACCGAGACCGATGAGAATCCGCAGGAAACGGTGCTCACGTTGGACCTCGGACAGGCCAATCTGCATCTGGGGCACCTCCGGCTCGAAGTCAGCGATCCGGTTTTCAGCAGACACGTGAATGTTTCCTACGCCCGCGATGACAACGAATCGGTGCCGGTGACCACGGCGGTCATCTACCGGGTGACCACCAAAGACGGAATGGGCACGGAGTGGCTGGACGTGCCCCTTCATACATTGGTTCCGGTTCCCCAGCTCACGCTGACGATTGCCAATGGCGACAGCCCACCCCTTCAGATCAATCGCATCGAAGCCACTCGTCAGCCGGTGACGGCGGTCTTTTTTGCCCGGGAAACCGGCGGGTGGAAACTGATTACCGGGAATCGCACCGTCAGCGCTCCGCGTTATGATGTCGCCGCCCTGGACCAACCACTTCGTCAGGGGCGTGCCACCATCCTGACCCCCGGGGTCCTCAGCCCGAATCCGGATTACGAGGCCCCTCCCGCTCTCCCTCAGGTGACCCCTCAGAGTGTGGCGATCGATTTGGCGGACTGGTCCTATCGTAAACCGGTCATGGTGACTCAAACCGGCGTCATCCAGGTGGAACTCGATGCGGAGGTGCTGGCGCATGGTCAGTTCTCATTGGGAGACCTCCGGCTCATCCAGGAAGGCCGGCAACTGCCATGGCAATTGGATCCTACCAACGCGACCCGTCGGATGCCTCCCGCTGTTTCCCTGGAGAGCGATCCGAAACGCCCCACGTTTTCCCTCTGTCGCCTCACCTTGCCAATGGATGGGTTGCCGGCCCTGAGCCTGACCGGCACCTCACCCACGCCCTTGTTCCAACGCCACATCCAAGCCTGGAACCTGCGCCGGGATTCCCTCGGCAATGAATACCGATCCGCCCTCGGCTCCACCATCTGGCAGCATTCATCCAGCAGTGCGGGTCAGATGCTGGTCCTTCCTTTTGAGGGCATCCGGCTTCCCGGGACGTTTTTTCTGGAAACCGACAACGGGGACAATCCCCCCATCAGCCTTGAAGGTGTTCAGGTGGAATATCCAGTCGTGACCCTCGTCGCGAAGCTGACAGAATCCACGCCTGCCTTCTTGTATTATGGCAATGGGAAGGCGGTCATGCCAGCCTATGATCTGAGGCTGGTGCGGCAGGAACTGCTTACCGCCACCAAGCAGTCCGCCGTCCTCGGAATGGAGGAAAAACTTCTCCCTAGGAAGAGCCGCGGGACAGGGGAGGTCCGGGCGGGGTCGCCTTGGTTATGGGGCGCGTTGGCGTTGGTTATTGGCGTGCTGCTCTGGGTGGTGGCGAAGCTGTTGCCGAAGCCGGGTGATGCGCCGCAGTAGCTCCAGTCCAGGCATTGCCGGATGGAAGGAGGGGAAGGTTGTTTTACACGCATGAAGTTCAAGATATCCCCCGCCACTATCCCCCCATGAAACCGGTTGCCCTCCTGCTATGCGCCGTCCTCGCAGTGGGCGTAATAGCCTGCCGTTCCTCCACCGCCAAAAGATGGGCGCGGGTGAAAAATGAGGATCTCCAGATTGGCTACGTGAAGTTCGAAAACATCAAAATCGTTCCTCCTGAAGAGCAGCCGCAACCGAAGGAGCGGGGCATGGATGAGGAGTTGGATCAGAACATGAAACTGGAATAACAGCGGCGCACCCGGGGCCCCAGACCAGTAAACAGATCCCAGGCAATGGTGCCGCCCTGTGCCGCCAGTTCCGGGGCGGTGATTTCCAGATTCCCCTGCCGGCCGACGAGCACAGCTTCATCGCCGGGCGCAGGCGGTTCCGGCAATTCCGTCACATCCACCATGATCTGATCCATGGTGACCCGGCCCAGCAACGGGCAACGGCAGCCGGCGATCAGCACTTCAGCACCCTGACCGGAAGCCTGCCGGGGAAAGCCGTCGGCATAACCCACGGCGAGGGTCGCGACCCGGGTGGGCCGGGTGGTGATGAAAGTGCGGCCATAACTGACGCCGTGTCCGGCAGGCAATTCCCTGATCAGGGCGATCCGCGTTTTCCAGGCCACGACCGGCCGCAGGCGGGATTGCTCCCGCGGCACCGGGGAGACGCCATACAGCATCAGCCCGGCACGGGCCCAGCCGCCACCGGTCTGCGGGTAGGCGGTCAGGCCGGCGCTGTTGGCCAGTTGAGTCGGGCCGATCGCCAGTCCACTGGCTTGGAACTCCGCGATGAGGGCATTGAAACGCTGGGCCTGTCCCATGGTGTAGGCAGGATCGTCATCCGCCGAGGGGAAATGCGAGGCCACGCTATCCAGTTTTAAAAACGGACTGGCCAGCACTGCAGAAATCAGGGCCGTCTCTTCTCCGGGCAGGGCCCCGATCCGTCCCATGCCGGTATCGATGACGACATGCACCGGCAGCGACTGACCTTGCCGGGCGGCGGCCCGGGCATAACCTGCCACTTCCTCCGGACTGGAAACCGCGGGGCAGAATCCGCCCGCCGCCACTGCTTCCCATTCCGAGGGCAGGGCAGGTCCCAGAATATAGATAGGCAAGGTGAGGCCGGCCTCCCGCAGGACCTGGGCTTCGGTGACATTGGCCACCGCCAAGGCCCGGACGAGGTCCTGCATGGCCCGCGCGACCGGCACCATGCCGAGCCCGTAGCCGTCGGCCTTCACCACGGCCAGGACGCCCGGGGCGGGGTCGGGGAAACAGGCCTGCGCGGCGCGGCAATTGTGACGCAGGGCCTCCAAATCGATCTCCACCCAGGTGCGGGCATCAGGGAGGGCAGGGGTGTCAGGCGGGGAAATCACGGCTTCAGTATGCGGGGGGTGCCGTCTCCGGCAAGCGGACTGGCGGGCGGATCCCACGGGGCCGGAGGGGAGGGGGCGGCCGGGCCTGATTTTCTCCGCTTTCCTTCAGGGAAGGGCCGCTCATGATCGGGGGCAATGTCCGCTCTTCCCACCATCGATCTTGTCAGTCTCTCCCTCGGTATTGATCCCCAGTATTTAATCTGTTACGGACGGGACAAGGCCAAGGTGGCGCTGGAGGCCTTGCCGGTGGAACCCCTCCGCGGGAAACTGATTCTGGTTTCCGCGATCACCCCCACCCCCGCCGGAGAGGGGAAAACCACGATGTCCATCGGTCTGGCCCAAGGCTTGAAAAAAACCAAGCGTTCGGTGGCTCTGGCGCTGCGGCAACCTTCCATGGGGCCGGTGTTTGGGCGGAAGGGCGGGGCGACCGGCGGGGGAAAGAGTTCGCTGACTCCGGCGGAATCGATCAACCTGCACTTCAATGGTGATTTCCACGCCATCACCGCGGCCCATAATCTGCTCGCTGCCGCCATCGATAACCAACTCTTCCTGGGCAGCACCCGGCTGGCCCCCGAAGGCGTGACCTGGAAACGGGTCATGGACATGAATGACCGGGCGCTGCGCCGCATCACGGTGGGTTCCAAAAACACCCAGCGGGCCAGCGGTTTTGATATCACCGCGGCTTCCGAAGTGATGGCCGTGTTCTGCCTGTCGGAAAGCCAGGCGGACTTGCGGGCGCGGCTGAATCGGATGGTGGTCGGTTTCACCGCCGACGGCGACCCGGTCACGGCCGAGGAATTCCGAGTCACCGGCGCCATGATGGCGATCCTGCGCGATGCCTTGGCGCCCAATCTGGTGCAGTCAGTGGAAGGCGTGCCGGCGTTTGTCCACGGCGGGCCGTTTGCCAATATTGCGCACGGCTGCAATTCCATCCTCGCCACCCGCATGGCCTTGGGCTACGCCGATTTTGCGGTGACCGAGGCCGGGTTTGCCTTCGATCTCGGCGGCGAGAAGTTTTTCCACATCAAGTGCCGTCAGGCCGGCCTTGCTCCGGCCGTAATCGTGTTGGTGGCGACGGTGCGGGCCTTGAAAATGCATGGAGGTACCGCCCTTGCTGATCTCACCCTCCCGGATGTCGCCGCAGTACAGCGCGGCTTGGAAAATCTTGCCGCCCATGCGGAGAGCGCGGCCCGGTTCCAGCGCCCGGTGGTGGTGGCCATCAATCAGTTTGGCACGGACCACGAGGATGAATTGGCAGCGGTCCACGATTTCTGCAAAGCCAACGGCCTGCGCAGCTCCACCGCCAATGTTTTCGGTGATGGTGGGGAAGGAGCCATCGAGCTGGCGGAGCTGGTGGCGGAAGCCGCTGAAGAAACCGTGCCGGAATTGCCATGGCTCTACGCGCCGAACGACCCTGTGGAGATCAAACTGCACGCCATCGCCACCCAGATTTACGGCGCGGACGGCGTCACCCTCACCCCGGAAGCCCGCGCCCGGCTGGAACTTCTCAGCAAGCATGGCTTCGACCGTCTGCCCCTCTGCATGGCGAAAACCCAGAACTCCCTGAGCGATCAACCGGCCCTGCTCGGCCGGCCCCGTGGCTTCACCATCACGGTGCGGGATTTTGAACTCGCCGCCGGAGCTGGATTCCTCGTGGCGCTCACCGGCACCATGATGCGGATGCCCGCCCTGCCGAAGGTGCCGGCCGCCGAACGGATCGAGGTGCAGGACGACGGCACCATCATCGGGCTCATGTCCTGAGGCTCAACCGCTTGGATTTACTCCAGGAATCAGGGAATTCCCTGCGTTTTAGAGCTTGGCAGCCGACTTCTGTTTCTGCCACCTTGATGTTTGTCATCCCAAGCTGATGCCCCCCCCCCGCCGATTTTCATGAATATTGAGCCCCCCGCCCCTTCCGCCGATGAGCCGCTCCCTGCGGTGGAAATCCACCCTGCCGGGGAGGTGGTGCCCGCCCATTCTTCATGGTGGTACCGCATCGGCGGCGGCAGTCTCACGGTCAGCATGATCATCCATGCGGTTGTCATTCTGATCGCCATTTTGATCGTGCGCACGGTCACCACCATGCCCCCGGAAACGGTGGATTTTCTACCCGGGGGAGGCGGCGGAGGAAAAGGCAGCGCTGCTAAAATTGCCGAGAAAAGGCGGGCCGTGTCCATGAGTGTGCCCAAAACCCGTACCGTCAGCTCGGCCACCAACTCCGCCGTCAGCCTGCCGGATCTGCAGACCAGCATGAGCGATTTCAGCAATCTCACCTCCACCGCAGCCATGGGAGGGGGGATCGGAGGCGGCAGTGGCGGATTGAGCGGCAGTGGCAGCGGCGGCATGATGGGCAATGGCCGGGGCACCGGCATGGGGCCCGGGATTGGCCGCGGTTTTGTCGGACTGCCCCTCTTCGGCACCAAGATCGATGCCCGGCGCATGGCGGTGGTGCTGGATATGTCAGGTTCCATGTATCCCTACCTGCCGATCGTGATCAAGGAAGTGGACAAGGTGGCCCCCGGCTCCATGGTCATTCTCCACTATGGCTGCGGGCTGTCTGATGCCGAGGTCCGGAAACCCTCCATCGAGTTCACCACCGACAAGGAGTTCGACAAGGACCGGATCGTGACTTCCCTGCTGGAGTCCGCCACCTCAGCCATGAGCAAGAGCGAACGGGAAGCCTTGCTGGCCCTGGTGAAGAAGCGGCCGAAAACCTTTTATGTGCCGTCCACCAACGTTGGCACCACCTGGGTGGCCCTCACCGATTCCAAGCTGAAGGATGTCGATGCCATTTACTGGTTCGCCGACTTCGCCGATGGCATCTCCAAAGATCGCTTGGAAGAGGTGGGCCAGAAGCTGCGCTCCCGGAAACAGAAGCTCTACATCCATCCGTCCAATCCCAAGTGGCTGGAGGGCGGCGATCCGCTCGCCATCAATGTGGCCAAGGTGGAGAATGAAATTGTGAAACCCAGCGGCGGCAAGGTGCTGAAGGTCGAACTCAAAAAGGACGTCCCGGTCAAGGAGACCACCAAGCCGAAACCCAAGCCTGCCGGCTGACCGTTTTCCTTGGTCACACTTCAGGGCAGTTCCTTCGTCCGGAAAACCGGCAGCCGAAGCTTGAACAGGATAGCGCTGAGCCGCAGCAGCAGCGTCACACCCATCGCCGCCAGCGGGGCGTGGGGGAAGTCCGGCACCCACTGACGCAGCCCCACCAGCAGGGTGGCTCCCGCTAGCGCTGCCGTGGCATACAGGTAAATCTCCGGACGGAACACCAGCGGCACTTCCCGCCTTAACACATCCCGAAGCACTCCGCCCGCCACCCCGGTGACAACCCCCAGCAGGACCGCGATCAATCCGGACGATTGCAGCTGCAGCGACTTTTCCGTCCCCACGATGGTAAACAGCGCCAGGCCAAAGGCATCTGCGATCAAAAGCACCCGGTGCGGCATCCGGAAAAACCGCGCCGCCACAAAAGTCAGCAACGCCGCCGCCAGCGCCGCCACGATGTAACTGGGATCCTGAACCCAGAAAATCGGATAGGCTCCGAGGCAGACATCCCGGATCGTGCCCCCGCCCACCGCAGTCACGAGGGCCAGCACCAGAATGCCGAACAGGTCAAAACGCTGTCCGGAAGCCGCCAGCACGCCCGAAATGGCACACACCGCGACCGCGAAAAATTCAATCCAAACCATCCCTCATCAAAGCACCCCGGTCCCTGCCAGCAAGCGCGGGACCCCGGCAGAAAGCGGAGCGTGGGCCATGCGCTGAAATCCAGTCAAGCAGCCCTTGGATCGGTGCCATCGGGTGCAGAAGGTGCGGAGACGGAGGGAACCTGATGTCTGCCTGCACCGGAATGGGATTTAACGGGCGCTTTTATCGCATCCTCACAGAAAACTGGAAGTCCGGCCGCCCTCAAACCAAGGGCTTGAACTCCTGTTCCACCAGCGGCTTGCCGTCGAGGGACCGGAGGTTCAACCGGAGGCGGGTGGCATCCGCGGTGACTTCCAAGTGGGTCGCCTGGTCGGGTTTGGGGCCGCCGCCGGTCAGTTGCGCGTAGGGGAAGGCTTGCGATCCCGGAATCCATGCCACTTCGTGCATGTGCCCGGACACCACCACCTGAGCTTTCCACTCCACGAGGGCGTCATGCCAATGCTGGCGGCTGCGGCCGCTGAAGCTGTCATACTCCCGGTTCTCCGCGCCGGCTTCCTGGGTCCACCGCAGAGGGATGTGGCAGATCACGATCCGGTAGGGGGCATCGCGCAGTGTTGGATTGGTCAGGACTTCCTGCTTCAGCCACGCGGCCTGCTCGGCGCGCAGCGGCTCACAGGCGACGCGGCCTTTGAAGCTGGGATGGTCGTCAGCCTTGTCCTCGCCGGTATTCAGCACCACCACCGCCACCGGTCCGCTGCGGAAGGCATACCAGGACTTGCCGGAAGGGGTGGCCACGTAGTCCGCGAGGCGGAATCCATGGGCACCCCGCAGGTCATGATTTCCCCAGACAAACATCAACGGGGCTTTGGCGGTGAAGTCGGTCCCCGCAGGATGCAGCAGGGTGGGAATGAGCAGTTCCTCCTTGGTCCAGTCATTGCAAATATCACCATTCCAGACCAGAAAATCGGCCGAAGGCGTGGAAGCATGCAGTCGGCGCACGGTCTCATCCTGCAGGTGGGTATCGTTCCACACCACAAACCGGGTGGATGGTGCCTGCGGGTCCAGGGTGCGCAGTTCCCTCCAGGCCGATCCATGCCGTTCTGCGGGTTCCACCATTGATTCGGTGATGACCCGGTAGGGATAGGTCTGGCCGGGCATCAGCCCCGCCAGGCGCACCCGGAGCACCTTCTCACCTTGGGAGGAAAATCCAAAGGCGTTTCCCCCGAAGCGCCGGATGACATCACCGGTTTTCACTTCGACCATGCCCCGCGCATGGCGCGAGACGCCCCACACCAGTTCCGCGCCATCCGGCCGTGGGGCCATGACCACGGGAGGTGTCAGGACCAATTCCGGTGCCGGCGCTGGCGCCTGGGCGTCAACCAACGGAGTGGAGCCGAGAAGCGTGGCACTGCTGGTGGCTTGAGTGAGGAAAGAGCGGCGTTTCATGCAAAAAGAACGCAGGGGTGGAGGCAATGCTTCAGAAATCTTATGGGCTCATTCCGGCTGGCACAGCGGCGCCCGGACTTCTCCTGAACGGGTGCCGAGATTGCCGTAGCGGTGAAAGTCGAAGCTCAGGCTCTGCTCCTGAAGATACCAGAGCAGTTCCACCCGGCCCGTCGCCAGGACAGGATGATCCGCCAGATAAATCTGAGCTGCAGCCGCGGCCCGGCGTACTTCGGGAGGGACCCGCTCCGGCGCGGCATAACGCACCCGGTCGGTGGCGTGATGCCGCAGGGCATCGGCCAGTTCCTCATCGGTTTCGGTGAGGAATTCGATCGCCGCCGCCCAGTCTTCGGTGGCCTCCTGCAGGCGCTCCAAGGCCGGTGAAACCAAGCCTGGCGGGGTGCTTACGGTGATCCGGCTGCCCACGGTGCGGGCCGCGGCGACGCGGGCAAACAATTCGAAGGCACTGTCTGCAGGATGGACCCGGATGCGCAGTTCCTGCACCGGCAGATACCGCCGCAGATTGTCCTGACCGATCAGGAGGAAGTGATCATGGGCCTGGGAAAACTCCTGCGCCCACGCGGCTGCATACTCGTCCAAGGCCACTGTCAGCCGGTCCCGTTCCGCGGCGTCCGGCCAGTTTAAGTCCGCCAGCAAGCGTGCTCCCATTGATGCCGCAGGCAAGGTTGGGATCGCGGCAGGCATCGATTCCGTAAACTGCATGAACTGCGCGACATAGTTGGGGCCACCGGCCTTCAGCCCCGGCCCGAAGGCGCTTTTGCCCATGCCGCCGAAGGGTTGGCGCAGCACCACGGCTCCGACAGTGCTCCGGTTGATGTACAAATTCCCCGCGCGGATACCGGCCTTCCATTCGGCCTGCTCGCGGTCGTCGAGGCTTTCCAGTCCACTGGTCAGACCGAACCCGGTCTGGTTCACCAGCGCGATGGCCTGGGACAGCTTTTCATAACGCATCACCCCCAGCACGGGGCCGAAGAATTCTGTCAGGTGAGTGTAACTTCCCGGCGATACGCCCCACTTGATCCCCGGCGACCAGAGGCAGTCATTCCCCTGCAGTTTGCGCGGCATCAGAGCCCACGACTCGCCGGGTTCCAAGGTCAGGAGCGCATTGGCCAGATCACCGGAGGGCGCTTTGATGAGTGGCCCCATTTTGGCAGACAGTTCCCACGCGGAGCCAACGGTCAGGCTTTCCGCCGCTTCGATCAGGGAGCGTTTGAATTCCGGATCATCATAAACCTCGGCTTCCAGCAGCAGGAGGGAGGTGGCGGAACACTTTTGTCCGGCATGGCTGAAGGCGGAGTGCAGGACGTTTTTGATGGCCAGGTCCCGGTCCGACAGGGCGGTCACGATGGTGGCATTCTTGCCTCCGGTTTCTGCGCTCAGGGGCAGGTCCGGTTTGGCTTCCAGCATCGCCAGCGCCGTCTCCGTGCCTCCGGTCAGGATCACCGCGTTTACCAGCGGATGCTGAACCAGCAGACTGCCTTCCTTCCCGCCGGAACAAGGCACAAACTGCAGCGCTTGCTTCGATACTCCGCCACGCCAGAAGCACTGACACAACTCCCAGGCCGGCAGCACGGCATCGGACGCTGGTTTCAGAATCACGGTATTCCCCGCTGCCAGAGCGGCGGCGACTCCGCCGCAGGGGATGGCGATGGGAAAATTCCAGGGTGACACGACCACCACCACGCCCTTGCCTTTTCCCCGCAGTTCCGGCCCGAGGTCCTCCATGAACCACCGGGCGGTCTCGGCATAAAACTCCACGAAATCGATGGCCTCGCTCACCTCCGGATCGGACTCCGCCAAGGTCTTTCCCGCATTGGCGAGGGCCGCTCCCATCAGGTCCGCCCGTGCCTTGCGGAATTCCAAGGCCACTTGCCGCAGCACGGTCTGCCGCTCCTGCGGGGACAACTCCCGCCAGCCGCTTTCATCGCGGGCGGCGCATTCGACCGCTTTTGAAATGTCATCCGCATTCGCCTGCCGGTAACGTCCTGCGGTCATTCCGGGCCGGGAGGGGTCCTGACATTCCCTGACCGTCCGATCCTGCAGCAGCTCCTGCCCATCTATCACCAGCGGCACTTCCACCTGGCGCGATTTCCAATGGTTCAGGATGGTCAGCGCCCACTCTGCATGGTGGGGCAGGGACCAATCGGTATCCGCCTCATTCTGGAAAGCCGTCCACGACCTGAGGGGCGGTAAAGGTTTGCTGGCTTCCAGCCGCCGGTCCTGGGTCCGGCGTGGGGTGTGGCGCAGGTCGGGGATTCGTTCAAAGGATGCCCGGAAGCCAGCCGCCAATTCCTTCCACTGCGGACTGCCCGGCACCAGCTTGAAGGTGTGCCGCAGGAAGTTTTCGGGTCCGGTGTTTTCATCAAGCCGGCGGATCAAATAACCTATCGCGCTGAGGAAATGCTCCTGATGGCAGACCGGCGCATACAGCAGCATTTGGGGGGCCTCCTCAAACAAGGCCCGCCGCTGGTGGTTGGCCATGCCTTCAAGCATCTCGAACTGAATCCGGTCCACTGCTCCCTGGTGACGCGCCAGCACCAGGGCATAGGCCACATCGAACAGATTATGCGAGGCAATCCCCAGCTTCACCGCCGCGAGATTCTCCGGCAGGAAGCCTTCGTGGACCATCCGCTTGTAGTTGGCATCGGTCTCGGGCTTGGTCTCGAACGGGGCCTGGGGCCAGCCTTTGACGGAGGCCTCATGCCGCTCCATTTCCATGTTGGCTCCTTTGACGATCCTCAGGGTGATCCCCGCCCCGCCGGCCTGCACCCGCCGCCGCGCCCAGGTATTGAGCTTCTGCTGCCAGGACCAGGAGTCCGGTATGTAGGCCTGGAGCACAATGCCGGCGCTCACCTGATCCAGCCCGCGCCGCTCCAGGGTGCGCATGAAGACTTCGCAGGTCAGGCTGAGGTCCCGGTATTCCTCCATGTCGAGGTAGATGAACTTCGGTACCCGGGTGCCGTCCCGACGGATGAACGTGGCCCGCTGGGCGCTGCGGTAGAGCCGTTCCAAGCGGTCACACAACGTGCCGATGGTGTGCTCCCGCGCCAGCGGCGACATCTGCGAATAGAGCGTCGAGATCTTGACCGAAAAAACCTCCGTCTCCGGCTGCTGCAGCGCTTCCAAATAAAGCGTCAGGCGGCGTTCCGCCTCTGCTTCGCTGAGAATGGCCTCGCCGAGGAAATTCACATTCATCCGCAGTCCCTGTTCCGTGCGCTGACGTAAATGCCCGGCCAGCACTTCGGGCTCGGCGGGCAGGATCACGTTTGCCGTTTCATGCTGCATGTGGCCTTTCACCATTGGCACCGACACCCCCGGCAGCCAGCCACCGAAGGTCTGGAATCCCCTCAGCATGGCCCGGTCCAGTGCACTGAAAAAGCGTGGCACGCCCTGCACGTCCAGGATGTGGGTGAACTGATCCGCCACCCGCGACGCGGCCCGTGGACGAAAGGCCTGATCGGTCAGTTGGACCAGCGTCGCCTTGTCCGAAGGCGTCTGCAGCATCCGGTCCAACTCCGCCTGCTGGCGTTTCTCAGCGGGTGTCTGCAGGGCAGTGGCCCGGCGCTGCAGTTGTTCAGCGAGGGCGATGGCTTGTCCGGTGAAGTCAGGGTTCATGGCGGCACCGGGTTCAGGGGTTGGCTGGCGGGGACAAGTCATGACGGCGTTGTGCCTCATCCCGTTTGAAGATAGGACCCACTTCCACAACGTAGGAATCGCCCGCCGTTTTTACCCAGGCGCAGTCGGGTGAGTCAGGTCCCCCCTTGTCAGGGTAGTAGGCGCTGACTTTGGTCAGGGGCGGGGTGCTGCCATTCAGGCGCGGCGCACTGAAGGTCACATTCACTTTGGGGATGCCGGATTTCGGGATTTTGGCGGTGCTGTAGACTTCCACGAAGGCGGAATGTTTGCCCCAGAAGGTGAAGTCGGTGCCTTCAAAGCGCAGGCTGCCGACTTCCACCGCATCCCCTGCCGCGGGCTTTACCCTGCAGGTAAACCAGGTGCAGGCCTTGCCCTCCACTGCTTCGGCCGGCCCTTTGCTCAAGCTCCAGGTGTAGGTGCCCTTGGTCCAGCCAAAAGGACGCCGCACGCTGGCGAACTCGCCTTCGTACCCGGCGCTCTCCACCAGGCAATCCATCGCGGCTGTCCTCACATGTTCGAGGCCGATGGGGGTCTTTTTGTCATGCGACCAGCGGGAGAAGATCGCCCCTTTGCCCCGATGCACCCGCTCGCGGCTTTCTTTGTCCGCCCAGCCGTTGATATTGGTCTGGATGCCGCCGTAAAAACTCATCCCGTTGATATCGGCGATTCCGCAGGGAGAGACGTAGAGATTATAATCCGACGGGACATCGCGGTCGATCGTGATGTCGATTTCCAGGGAGGTGAACTTTTCGACCGGTTTGTCAAAATTCCACCAGAGGTTGGCTACATGCCATGGGAGGTTTGGCAGGGTCACCCCAGCCGCTTCGGCCATGGCTTCCGGAGTGGGTTGAGCACAGAGGTCTTCGGCGCGGGTCAGGCCGCCGAGGGACAGCAGGCAGAGGGTGGGAATCAGGCAGGATTTCATGGGGTGGGAAATTTTCCGTTTCTAGCATTCCGTCACATTGACGGCGAGGCCGCCGCGCGAAGTCTCTTTGTATTTCGTGCTCATGTCGGCACCGGTCTGGCGCATGGTGGCGATGACTTTGTCCAACGAAACATGATGCGTGCCGTTGCCCCGCAGGGCCAGACGCGAGGCCTGGATGGCTTTGACCGCTCCCATCGCATTCCGCTCGATGCAGGGGACCTGCACCAGCCCGCCGATCGGATCGCAGGTTAGTCCAAGATTATGCTCCATACCGATCTCTGCCGCATTTTCCACCTGGGCCACGGTGCCGCCGAGCGCTTCGCACAACGCTCCGGCGGCCATGGAGCAGGCGACGCCGACTTCGCCCTGACAACCTACTTCCGCTCCGGAGATGGACGCATTCAATTTGTAGAGCATGCCGATGGCCCCGGCCGTCAGGAGAAAGCGCACAAGCTTGTCCTCATCCGTCACGCGCTGCACCTTGACGAGGTAGTGCAGCACCGCTGGCAGGATGCCCGCAGCTCCGTTGGTCGGCGCGGTAACCACGCGGCCACCGGCGGCGTTTTCCTCGTTCACGGCCATGGCCCACAGGCTCACCCAATCCAGCGTCGTCAGCGGATCCTGCAATCCCTGCTCGGGATGACTGGATAAATCCTGATAGATCCCCGGCGCGCGGCGCGGCACCTTCAAGCCGCCGGGCAGGGTGCCTCCCTCACGACAGCCACGCTCCACGCAGGTTTTCATGGCGTGCCAGACATTCAGCAAAGCGGCGCGGGTTTGTGCTTCGGGACGCCATGAGGCTTCATTGGCCAAGGTCAGGCTGCTCACGTTGAGTCCGGATTGACGGCTCATTTCCAAGAGGTCCTGGCCGGAGCGGTAGGGGTAGGGCAGAACGCGCTGGTCCGTGCTGAGTTCATCGCGTTGCGCCGTGCCTTCGTTGACCACGAACCCACCGCCGATGGAATAATAGGTGAGGTTCAACAGTTCCGCGCCGGCATGGTCCCGTGCCACGAAAGACAATCCGTTGGGATGGGCGGGGAGCGATTCCAGCCGGTGGAATTGCAGGTCTTCCTTTTCATGGAAGATCACCTTCCGCTCCCCACCCAGATTCAATTGCTGTGACTGGCGGATTTGCTGCAACCGAGCCGGAATCTGGTCCACTTCCACCGTTTCCGGCAGTTCCCCTTCCAGTCCCAGGAGCACCGCGGTATCCGAGCCATGGCCTTTTCCGGTCAAAGCCAGCGATCCGTAGAGATGGGCTTCCACGCGGTGGGTGGCGGGGAGCAGTCCTTGATCCCGCAGGCGGCCCACGAACCGTTGTCCCGCCCGCATGGGCCCCACCGTGTGGGAACTGCTCGGGCCGATGCCGATGGTAAACAGATCGAGGACAGAAAGACTCATGCGGATGACCTATAAGCCAAGTTCCAGTTTCACCGCGATGAAGGCCTGCACGGCAAACTCCAGATCTTCCCGGGTGTGGGCGGCGCTGAGTTGGGTGCGGATGCGGGCCTTGCCTTGGGGGACCACCGGATAGCTGAATCCAATCACGTAAACCCCGCGCGCCAGCATGGCTTCGGCGAACCGGGCGGCCAAGGCGGCATCACCCAGCAACACGGGCACGATGGGGTGCGATCCCGGGGCCAGTTGGAATCCTGCGGCGGTCATTTCGTTCCGGAAGAACCGGGCATTCTGCTCCAGTTGATCGCGCAGGGAGGTGTCGCGTTTCAGGAGTTCAATGGCCGCCAACGACGCTCCGGCAATGGCAGGGGCGAGGGTGTTGGAAAATAGATAGGGGCGGGAGCGTTGCCGCAGGAGGTCGATGATTTCCTTCCGTCCGCTGGTGTAGCCGCCGCTGGCTCCGCCGAGCGCTTTGCCGAGGGTGCCGGTCAGGATATCGATGCGCCCCATCACCCCGCAATACTCGTGGGTGCCGCGTCCCTGCGGGCCTAAAAAACCGACCGCATGGGAATCATCCACCATGACCAGCGCGTGGTATTTGTCCGCGAGATCGCAGATTGCCTCCAGAGGGGCGATGAAGCCATCCATGGAAAACACCCCGTCGGTGGCAATGAGTTTGAAACGGGCTCCTTTGGTATCGGCCGCGATCAGTTGGGCTTCGAGGTCCGCCATGTTGCAGTTTTTATAACGATACCGCTGGGCCTTGCAGAGTCGCACGCCGTCAATGATGGAGGCATGGTTCAATTCATCGCTGATGATGGCATCCTCCGGGCCGAGGATGGTTTCGAATAACCCTCCATTGGCATCAAAGCAGGAGGAATAGAGGATCGTATCTTCGGTTCCAAGAAAACCGGTGAGACTGGCTTCCAGTTCTTGGTGGACGTCCTGGGTGCCGCAGATGAAGCGCACGCTTGCCAGTCCGTAGCCCCAGCGGTCCAGGGCGGCGTGAGCGGCGGCTTTCACTTCCGGATGCTGAGCGAGGCCGAGGTAATTATTGGCGCACAGATTCAGCACAGGCGGCCCTCCGTCGGCTTGGACGCGGACGCCCTGGGGCGTGCTGAGATGGCGTTCACGTTTCCAGGTGCCGGCAGCGCGGATGGCGTCGAGCTGGCCTGAGAGATGTTGGGCGAAGGTGGGATTCATGATTTCAAACCGGGGAGACGAGGCAGACTTCGGGGGTGGCGGATGGGGAAAGCGGATGTCAGGGGTTTTGATCAAGCTGCCCCATGGGGAATTCCGGACTGGGGACCCGGCTGGATTTAAGAAAGGCCGCCACTTTGCTCACGATGTCAGGATGCCCTGCCGCCACGTCGGTGGTTTCGCCAGGATCGGTCGCGAGATTGAAGAGTTGAATGGGCGCGTCCGGTTTTTTGGCAACTCCCAGCCGGAGGCCTTTCCAGTCACCCATGCGCACGGCCTGATGTCCTCCGGCAACGGTTTCCCAGTAGAGCAATTCGTGCGCGGGCTGGGGACGTCCGCCCAGCAGGGTGGGGACGATGGATTGGCCGTCGATACCGGTAGGGGCCGGCGCTCCGGCGAGTTCGGCAAAGGTGGGGAAGAAGTCCCATGAAGCCCCGACGTAGGCGGACGTCTGGCCGGGTTGGATCCTGCCCGGCCAGGCGGCGATGCAAGGCACGCGGATGCCGCCGTCCCAGAGCTGGGTTTTCATGCCGCGCAGGGGTTTGTTGCCTGCAAAGAATTCGCGGTCGTAGCCGCCATTGAACGTGGCGCCATTGTCCGAAGTGAAAATGATGAGGGTGTTATCGGCCTGACCGATTTCCTTGAGAAGGGAGCGCATTTTGCCGAGAGTGCGGTCCATTCGGGTGACCATGGCGGCATAGCGCGCGCGGGGATCGGGGACAGGAAGATAGCCCATTTTGCCTTCGTAGGCAGGATCCTGACCCGCGAAGGCCTTGCGGTATTCAGCGAGACTGGGTTCGTCTTCCGGCACCTGGAGGGCGACGTGCGGCACCGGCGTGGCGAAATAGAGGAAGAAGGGCTCGCCGGGTTTGGCCGTGCGGATGAAATCGAGGGCTTCCGCCTCACAAAGGTCGGCGGCATAGTGTTTGCCCGTGACGCTTTTGCCGTCATTTCCTTCGAGAGGTTCCTTGCTGTCGTTGCGCCAGAGGTAGGTGGGATAATAATTGTGGGCCTGCCATTGCGAGATGTAGCCGTAGTAAAAGTCGAAGCCCTGCTTGAGGGGAGAGCCCTCATTGGTTGGATGCCCGAGGCCCCACTTGCCGATGCAGGCGGTGCGGTAGCCTGATTGTTTCAGGACCTCCGCCACCGTGACTTCGCGGGCGGGGATGGCGATCTGGGAGAAATAACCATCCTCCGCCTTGATGCGTTCGCGTTCAGCCTTCTGGGCGGCCCGGCCTTCGGAGTTTTCCCTGACAAAGGCGTGGCCGGTGTGTTTGCCGGTGAGAAACACGCACCGTGACGGCGCGCAAACGGCATGGCCGGAGTAGTATTGGGTGAAGCGGATCCCATCGGCAGCGAGTTGATCGAGGTTGGGCGTTTTGATCTTCTGCTGGCCATAACACCCCAGTTCGCCATACCCGAGATCGTCGGCCATGAAGTAGATGATGTTGGGTTTGGCCGCCGCCACTGACGCCGCAGCGGTGAGCAGGAGGCACAGCAGGGAGAGGGCGGATTTCATGGTGGAGGAGAATGACAGGGATCAGACGTTCCAGTCCAGCACCACTTTCCCGCACGAACCGGACTCCATGGCGGCAAACCCCTGCTCGAACTCGGTAAAGGGGAACCGATGGGTGATCACGGGTTTCAAATTCAGCCCGCTTTCCAGCATGACGCTCATTTGATACCAGGTTTCATACATCTCGCGGCCGTAGATGCCCTTGATGGTGAGCATGTTGAAAATCACCTTGTTCCAGTCAATCTCGATCGGGCTGCTGGGAATGCCGAGCATGGCGATTTTACCGCCGTGACACATGTGGTCCACCATGCTGCGGAAGGCGGAGGGATTGCCGCTCATTTCCAGGCCGACATCAAAACCTTCCTTCATGCCGAGGTCGCGTTGCACCTCGTCCAATGAACCTTTGGTGACATTCAGGGCCACGGTCGCTCCCATCTGCCGGGCGAGATCGAGCCGGTAGTCGTTCACGTCGGTAATGACGACGTGGCGGGCGCCGGCATGTTTGACCACAGGGATGGCCATGATGCCGATGGGGCCTGCGCCGGTGATCAGGACATCCTCGCCCAGCACTTCGAAGGCGAGCGCGGTGTGGACGGCATTGCCGAAGGGGTCGAAGATCGCCGCCACTTCCTCGTCCACCCCGTCGCGGTGGTGCCAGACATTGGTCATGGGCACACTGATGAATTCGGCAAAGGCGCCGGGCCGGTTGACTCCGATGCCTACGGTGTCCTTGCAGAGATGGCGTCGTCCGGCGAGGCAATTCCGGCAACGGCCGCAGACCACGTGGCCTTCCGCACTGACAATTTCACCGGGGTGGAAATCGCTCACATTGGAACCGACCCGCATCACTTCACCGACAAATTCGTGCCCTACCACCATCGGCACCGGGATGGTCTTGCGCGCCCAGTCGTCCCATTTGTAGATGTGGAGATCGGTGCCGCAGATGCCGGTTTTGTGGACTTTGATGAGGACATCGTTGATGCCGGGTTCCGGTTCCGGGACATCCTGCAGCCAGAGGCCGCGTTCCGCATGGGCTTTGACAAGGGCTTTCATGGCAGGGTAGGGGAGCTGTCCGATATATCGGAATTCAGTGCGGTATTCTGGATTCCAATATTCCGGTATGCAAGATGTATTTCCCGGATACCATATGCGGAATCATGCCAGTTCGGATCAAAAAACCACGTCCCGCCCCCGTTTCTGTTATCATGCCGTCTCCGTCCGCGGATCTGCCTCCGGACGCGGTGGGCCGCCATCTGGGGCTGCGGCTCCGGCAGTTGCGGGCAGACCGGGGCTGGTCGCTCGAAGCCATGTCAGGCGCCAGTGGAGTCAGCCGGTCCATGCTCAGCGAGATCGAGCGCGAGCAGGCCAATCCCACACTCGCGGTCACCCTGCGGATTGCCCAGGCCTTTGGCATGTCGCTGGGGGATTTGATTGGTTCCCCGGGGGCGGCGGCTACCGTTACCGTGATCCGGAAAAATGACCGGGCGTTTCACTATCGATCCGATGGGAATTGCCGCATCCGCACGCTGAGTCCGCTGAATCTGGAGAAGGACGTGGAGTTTTATGAAGTGGCCCTCGGCAAGGAAGGAACTCTGCGCAGTGCGGCTCATTTCGCCGGCACGCGGGAATTTATCACCGTGGTCAAAGGCCAGCTCCAGGTCGAATCCGCTGGCGAACAGGACATGCTGCATGCGGGCGATTCCGCCACTTACCGCGCCGATGTCCCCCATGCCTTGGTCAATGCCGGCCGCACGGAAACTCTTGTTTTCCTTGTGGTCATTTATCCATGAGGCGCCCAGCTGAATAACCGGTCTTCCTGGCTGATTGCGGGCAAAAGAAAACCCGCCGCCGTCAGGGAGACGGGGTGGGTTTCTGAACAAGCACCGGCAATGCCGGTTTCAGCGGTCGCACTCACCCATGACAAAGTCGAGGGAGCCGAGAATGGCAGGGACGTCGCTGAGCATGTGGCCGGGGATGATCTCCGGGACGATGCTGAGATTCACGAAGGAGGGCGAGCGGATTTTCAAGCGGTGGGGAACGCCACCTCCCTTGCTGTTGATGTAGAAGCCCAATTCACCCTTGGGGTTTTCGTGACCGAAGTAGATTTCGCCGGGAGGGGCTTCGACGCCCTGGGTGGCGATGATGAAGTGGTGGATCAGTTCCTCCATGCCCATGAGGACGCGCTCTTTTTTGGGAAGCAGGCCTTTGGCTTCCGCCACATTGATGGGGCCGCCGGGAATCCGGGAGACCGCCTGGACGAGGATCTTATGGCTTTGGCGAAGCTCCTCGAGGCGGACGAGATAACGGTCATAACAATCGCCGACGGAACCCAGCGGGACGTCGAAGTCGAAGTTTTCGTATCCGAGATACGGGTGGGCTTTCCGCAAATCGTAGTCGACCCCGGAGGCACGCAGGTTGGGTCCGGTGAGGCCGTAGGCGAGGGCGCGGTCGGCTTTGATGATGCCGACGTCCTTGGTGCGGTCGAGGAAGATCTTGTTCCGGGTGAGGAGATTGTCGATTTCGTCGAGGTGCTTGGGGAGTTCGTCGAGGAACTTCTTCAGGCCGTTGAGGAACTCGTCATTGAGATCACGGGTCTGGCCACCGACACGGGTGTAGCTGGTGGTAAATCGGGCCCCGGTGAGGTGCTCGGTGAGATTGTAGATTTTCTCGCGTTCCGTGAAGGTATACAGGAAGACGGTCATGGCACCGCAATCCATGGCGAACACGCCCATGCCGAGGAGGTGGCTGGAGACGCGGGCCAGCTCGCAGCAAATCAGCCGGATGGCCTGGCCGCGTTCGGGGAGTTCCCAGCCGAGGAGTTTTTCCACCGCCATGACGTAGGCGACGTTGTTGGCGAGGGGGGCGAGGTAGTCCAGCCGGTCCGTGTAGGGCACGAACTGGTTGTAGTGCATGTTTTCCGCGATCTTTTCATCGCCGCGGTGCAGGTAGCCGACGTCCGGGATGGCCTTGGTGATGATTTCCCCGTCCATTTCCAGCACGAGCCGGAGCACGCCGTGGGTGGCCGGGTGGCTGGGTCCCATGTTCAGGATCAACTTCTCACCGATCATGTCGGTGGTGGTTTCCTGGTAGGTTTCCAGCTGCTGCGAGGTGCGGGCAGCGTTGTCGGGGGCTTCAATTTCTCGGACCACTGTGCTCATGAGCGACGTCAGATTTTTAAGTTCGACCGAGTTTAGAACAGGCACGGGGGCGGGCAAGGTCGATTTGTGAAATTTTTCACAAGCGATCTTCCGGAGCTTCAGAGTCGGGCTTTCACCATGCGCCAGCCCTCCGGGGGAGGGCCAGGA
Source organism: uncultured Verrucomicrobiota bacterium (assembly GCA_942492905.1). GTDB lineage: Bacteria > Verrucomicrobiota > Verrucomicrobiia > Verrucomicrobiales > V1-33 > CAIZWU01. Next base: position 3,769,875 of record OW818657.1, on the reverse strand, counting down.
GCGGAACATGAAGTTCATTTAAATGCTGGCAGGCCTTGATCCGCAGAGGTAGATTCTCCGATCTTTGAAATGGGAATCCGTCCCATCGCGTTTTTAAATTGCCTTTCCACCACCTATGAAACTCACTCTGCCCGTCATTCTGCTTGCTCTAGGACAAACTTTTCTCTCTGCAGCGGATTGGCCGCAGTGGCGGGGGACCAACCGGGATGATCATTCCCCCGACAAATCGATCCTGAATCCGTGGCCAGCCAAGGGTCCGGAGCGGAAATGGGTCTTCAAGGACGCAGGCTTGGGGTATGCCGGTTTTTCCGTGGTGGGGGACCAACTTTTTACGATGGGGGCGATGGATGGTGGGGAGAATGTGATCTGTGTTGATGCTCTGACTGGAGCCAAGAAGTGGTCGGTTCAGCTGGATAACCGGGTTTATCCCAACAATTGGGGGGATGGGCCGCGTTCCACGCCGACCGTGGACGGTGACATGCTTTATACCTTGTCTGCGAACGGAGTGCTGGGCTGTCTCGCGGCCAAGGATGGAAAAATTCTGTGGAAGACCGATCTGATCAAGGATCTCGGCGGGAAACTGCAGAACTGGGGATATACGGAATCGGTGCTGATTGATGGCGACAAGGTCATCTGCACCCCCGGGGGGGATCAAGGCACCATGGCTGCATTGGACAAAAAGACCGGCAAGGTCCTCTGGCGCAGCACCGGCATCAAGGAAGAGGCCCAGTATTCCTCCCCCATTCTGATCACCCATGAAGGGAAAAAGCAGCTGGTGCAGCTCCTTACCAAAAAAGTGATCGGGGTGGACCCGGAAAAAGGCGGGGTCCTGTGGACTGCGAATTTCCCCGGCCGGGTGGCGGTGATCCCGACGCCGATTTACAGCAAGGGTTATCTCTACGTGACGGCCGGTTACGGCATCGGCTGCCGCCTGCTGAAGTTGGGCGGCAAGGAACCGGAAGTGGTTTACGAAAACAACAACATGGTCAACCACCATGGCGGCGTGATCCTTGTGGATGGAAAACTCTACGGCCACTCCGACAAAGGCGGCTGGACCTGCCAGGATTTTCTCACCGGGGAAACCGTTTGGAAGGATGAGTCCCTCGGTAAAGGAGCCGTGGGTTTTGCCGCCGGGCATTTGGTGTGTGTTGATGAAAAGTCCGGCGAAGTGGCGCTGGTGGAGGCTTCGCCCTCCGGTTGGAAGGAAAAAAGCCGCTTTACGCTCGATCCCCAGACCACCCAGCGCAAACCCCAGGGCAAAATCTGGGTGCACCCGGTGATTGTGAATGGCCGGCTTTACCTCCGGGATCAGGAGCTGATCCACTGCTACGATGTGAAGGGCAGCTGAACTGAAAAGGACGTCCAAGGGGCTTGTGAAAAATTTCACAATACCCTTGCGGCAAGGGGGCCGGGGTCTAGTTTCCCCGGACCGCCCCAACTGCATTTCACCCATGTCCACCGAGCTTACCCACGCTGCCTACGACTCCAAGATCGAAGGAAATATCATCTTCACGCAGTTGGATGCGGCGATGAACTGGATGCGCAAAAACTCGCTCTGGCCCATGCCGATGGGCTTGGCGTGCTGCGCGATCGAGTTGATGGCCACCGCCTCCAGCCGTTTTGATATTGCGCGTTTTGGCGCGGAGGTGATGCGCTTTTCACCGCGCCAGGCCGATGTGATGATCGTGGCCGGCACGGTGACCTACAAGATGGCCCTCGCCGTGAAGCGGGTCTGGGATCAGATGCCGGAGCCGAAATGGTGTATCGCGATGGGTGCCTGTGCCAGCAGTGGCGGGATGTACCGCAGTTATGCGGTGCTGCAGGGGATTGACCGCCTGATTCCGGTGGACGTTTATATTTCCGGCTGCCCGCCCCGTCCGGAGGCCCTGATCGAGGGGTTCATGCGCCTTCAGCGGAAGATTCAGGGAGAGCAGTCCTTCCTCGCCCAGAAAAAGGAACTGGTGGACGCCATTTCCGGATAGTCTCTCCTCAACCTTCTGCGCTTTCCCATCATGACCGCCGCCGAAACTGCCGCTGCCCTCCAGGAAAAATTTCCCGGTGCCATTCTGTCCGTCACGGATTTCCGTGGCGAAACCAGCATCACCCTGACGCCGGCCTCCCTCGTGCCGGTGATGACTTATTGTCAGGGGGAGTTGGCTTTTGATCTCCTGCTGGACATCAGCAGTGTGGATAATATGGGAGAGGACCCCCGTTACATGATGGTTTATGAGCTGTACTCGCTCAGCACCAAGGTCCACCTGAGGGTGAAGACTGCGGTGTCCGAGGACGACCTCCAGGTCGCCACGGTGAGCCACCTCTGGCCGACCGCCGACTGGCATGAGCGTGAGGTTTATGACATGATGGGGATCAAGTTTACGGGGCATCCCGACCTGCGGCGCATCCTGATGTGGGATGGTTATCCCTTCCACCCTTTGCGCAAGGATTTCCCCTTGGGAGGTTTGCCTTCCGATATGCCGGACGTGGCCTTTACCGGCACCGCGCCGCTGGAAGGTGGGCCCTTCGTGACCAGTTCCGGGGCGATGGACCGTGTCAGTGCCGAACCCCGGGCCAAAGGAGAAAAGTAAAATCCCGCAGGAACCGGATGGATTCCAAGGAAGGCAGGGGTTGAATCGCCGCGTTGCTTATCCTGCCCGCTGCACCCAGGAAGAAAGCATGGACACCATTTTGGCGATCGAGACCTCCACGGCGCACGGCAGCGTGGCGCGGTATGAGGAGGGCCGGCCGGTGGAGGTGATCGAATTCACCAGTGACCGGTCGCACAATTCGGTGATTTTTGAACCTCTCAGGGCGGTGCTGAAGGCGGGGCCTCCTGATTTGATTGTGGTGGGCACCGGGCCAGGCAGCTACTCCGGGATCCGGGTGGGCATTGCCGCCGCGCTGGGGATCAGTCTGACCCATCAGGTGCCGTTGATCGGGCTGCCCTCCCTGACCGCGGTGGGGGAAGCTTACGGGTTGGAGCGTTATGCGGTGACGGGCGACGCCCGGCGCGGGGCATGGTGGTATGCCGAAGTGGAAAGCGGATGGCTTGTTTTGCCCCCGGTGGTGGAGGATGAGGCCGCCATCGCGGCACGCACCGCGGGTTGGCCAGGACAGTTGATCACCCTGGACAAAGTTAGTCCTCCATTTTGTCAGGCCCGTCCTGTGCAGCCGCGGGCCGATGTCCTCGGCTGCCGGGCCGGTGGCCTCAGCGTGGAGGCGGTCGCCCGTTTGGCGGTGTTGGAGACGGAACCGCTCTACCTCCGGGCTCCGTTTATCACGGTTAGCAAAAAGGCGCAGGGCTTCCCGGTCCCGCGCCAGGCCATCCCGTAGGCCGGGGCTCCGTTTTGCCTGGCCTTGATGGAAAGATGGCCGGGACAGAATACAGACGGTTTTGCCGGCAACCGGCTGCAAAGCGGAACTGCGGTGGCGCAGGCGGCTGGGAATTGCGCTTGCCCTGTCACGCCGGTGAAAGTTTTATCATTAAACCAATGAAGCTGATCTTTTCCCCTTTGCGCCTCGCCCTGACATCATTAGCTGGAGCAGCTCTGCTCACCTCCTGCGAAAAGAAAGAGGCGATGGTGGAGACTCCCCCAGCGGCCCCGGCCGTTCCGGCCGCAGAGGCTCCAGTGGTTGCCATAACCCCGGCGGCCGCAACCCCGGAAACACCGGTTGGCGGGCAGGAAGCCGCGCTGACCGGATTCAAAGCCGAGATCAAGGAGATCAAGGCCTTCATGGAAGCCAATCAGGAATCGAAGGATCCGGCAGCTGGCCTGGCCAATCTGCGCGAGTTGGTGAAGCGGGCGGTGGCAGTGAAGACGGAAGGATTGCCCGCGGACCTGACGGAAGCCTACCAGGCCATGACTGGGGTAATGACCCGTCTGCAAACTACCCTCGATGATTTGCCAGTGCCGGTGGATCAGATGGAGACTTATATGGCTGCGGAAAAAGCCAAGGGCGGTACAGCCGAACAGGAAATTGTCGCCAAGCTGGCCGCTTTTCAAACCGCCATGGCGAGCCATCAGAAGGATGGGGAAGCAGCGTCTGCAAAGCTGAAGGAAATCGGGGCCAAATACGGCATCGAATCACTCGATCTGGGCGGCAAATAGGCCGTATCAGGCCCGCTGACGCTGGATCACCACCATGGCGGCGGCGTAATGGTCGGTATGTGTCAGGCTCAGTTCGATGGAGCTGACCCCCTGTGCCAGGGCAGTGGCGGCGGCGGCCCCGTGGAGTTGGATGGCGGGGGCTCCGCCCGGGAGGTGCACCACCTCGATTTCACGGAAGGCAGCCGCTTCGCCGAGGCCGGTGCCGAAGGCCTTGGCCACCGCTTCCTTGGCGGCGAAACGGGCGGCGAAGCGGGGTGCGGGATTGCGGTGAATCTGACAATACGCGGTTTCCGCTTCGGTGAAGGTCCGGCGCAGGAAGGAATCACCGCCACGTTCGATGGCGGCGGCGATGCGGGCGTTTTCCACCAGATCGATGCCGGGGGAGATGTTGGGGAGCGTCATGAGAGTAATGAGGGGCCGGGGGCGGCTTCATGGATGGCACGGATTGGCGGGATCAGCACGGACTTTCATTTTCAGGGAATGATGCGCGCGCCCTTGCGTTGTGGGGCGGGTTTCCGTTGAGTAGGCTGGATGCATCCCAGTCAGAAGTTCCGCTATTGTCCCGCGTGTGGTGCGCCCTTTTCCGACGGTTCGGCCAGCCAGCCGTTGGACTGCGGGAGTTGTGGTTTCCGTTATTATTTCAATACCACCTGCGCCACGGCGGCGCTGCTGGTCCGGGCGGATGGCAAGGCCCTGTTCATCCGGCGGGCCAAGGAACCGGCCAAGGACAAGCTGGCGATGCCCGGTGGATTTGTCGATGAGGGCGAGACGGCGGAGGAGGGGGTGCGGCGGGAGTTTGTGGAAGAGGTGGGATTCGCCCCGGAAGGCATCGAGTTTCTCTGCTCGCAGCCCAATCTGTATTTTTACAGGGACGTGACCTATCCGGTGCTGGACTTTTTCTTTGTGGCGCGGGCGCAGGGCCATGAGGTTCCGGAAGCGCTGGACGGGGTGGCCAGTGTGCATTGGCTGGATCCCCTGACGGTTGATCCTGACGAAATTGCATTTCCCTCCATGAGGTATGCCCTCGACGTTTACCGGCGGAGGCAGGATCCGGCCCGGCCGGGTTTTCTCTTGCCCGAAGGCGCAATGCGGGATTGATCGAAGCCATGCAGAACGTGCCGGAAATCCTGGGAATCATCGCCGGCAGCGGCGTCTATCCCGCTGCCATGGCCGCCGGCGCACGCCGGGCCGGAGTGGCCCGTGTCGCGGTGGCGGCGTTTGTGGATGAAACCGACCCTGCGCTGGAGTCCAGCACCGAGGCGTGGGAGTGGCTGAAAGTGGGGCAGTTAGGCAAGCTGAGCAAGTTCTTCCAACGTCACGGGGTAAAACAGGCTGTGATGTGCGGGCAGATCGCGCCGAAAAATCTTTTTGCCCTCAGTCCGGACCTGCGGCTGTTGATGATGCTGGCACGCTTGAAGGAGCGGAACGCCGAGACGCTGTTTGGCGGGATCGCGGATGAACTGGCCAAGGACGGGATTACCCTGCTTCCGGCGGTCAGTTTCCTGGAGGATCATCTGCCGGCAGCGGGGCATCTGTATGGTCCGGTGCGCAAACCCAAGGAATTGTTGGATGTGGCTTTCGGCCTGAAGATCGCCCGTGAGACCAGCCGCCTCGACATTGGCCAGACGGTGGTGGTGCGGCGTGGCACGGTGCTGGCGGTGGAAGCCTTCGAAGGCACCAATGAATGCATCAAGCGGGGCGGCAGCATGGGCAAAGGAAAGGCCACGGTCGTCAAAGTCAGCAAACCAAACCAGGATTTCCGTTTTGATGTTCCTGTGGTCGGCCCCAAAACCATTGAGACCGCGGCTGCTGCCGGGATCCTGGTTCTGGCCATCGAGGCGGGTCGTACCCTGCTCCTCGAAAAAGAGGAAACCGCCCGGCTTTGCGACCAGTTCAATATCACCCTGGTGGCCGTGTGACGGGGGATTGGGCCAGGCCAGCGCCGGGGGCCTCCGGGAGTGCTGCAAAATTAATGACGGGAGGATGATGGAAAGGGAGCGCCCGGACCGTGATGATGGGGCACTCCCATCCGCCCATCACTTCATGAAACGATCCCTCCGCATTTTTCTCCTCGCCTGCTGCAGCCTGCCTGTCCTGACGTGTCAGGCGGCGGACCTGCCGGCCGCGATTCTGCTCTGGCCCGGCGGGGCTCCCGGATCTGAAGCGCGTGCGGCCGAGATGGAAAAAACGGATGCTCCCAATCCCGGGGTCTGCAATGTCACCAACATCCACAATCCTTCCCTCACTCCCTACCTACCGGCCCCGGACAAGGCTACCGGGGCGGCGATCCTGATCGCTCCCGGGGGAGGGCACCAGAAGCTTTGTCTGGGACACGAAGGTTATTCCCTGGGGGAATGGCTGGCCCAGCGCGGCATTGCGGCCTTCGTCCTGAAATACCGGCTCGCCCGCGAACCCGGCTCGGCTTATACGGTGGATGAACATGCCATGGCCGATACCCGCCGTGCCCTCCGCCTGATCCGGCAAAATGCCGCCACCTGGCTGGTCAAGCCGGACCGCGTCGGCGTGATGGGATTTTCTGCCGGGGGTGAACTTGCCGCTCTTGCTGCCATGGCTTCCGATCCTGGCCAGCCCTCCGCCACCGACCCGGTCGAACGCCAGAGCAGCCGCCCTGATTTCCAGGTGTTGATCTATCCCGGGAGTTCAAAGCGCTTCACCGTCGTGGCTGGAATACCTCCGGTTTTCATCGCCTGCGGAGCCGATGACCGCCCTGATATCTCCGAAGGCATGGCCAGCCTCTATCTGAAATACAAGGAAGCCAAAGTCCCCGCCGAACTTCACATCTACGCGAATACCGGCCACGGTTTTGGTTATCGCCCGGATAATACCAGCCCGGCCGGAGCATGGCCGCTCCGACTGGAAGAATGGCTGGGCCATTTGAAGTTCCTCAAATAAACCGGAACCGCGGGAGCCTGGATCAACACAGAGGGCTCCGCCCGCGGGCGGAGCGGTGCTTTGCCAGGAGGTGGGGTCAGCTTTGGGCGCGGACGCTGGCGACGACTTCCTCCATGGCGCTTTGTTGGCGTTCGATGGACTCGACCAACTTGGCCTGGACGCGGAAACGTTCCAGATTGTGCTCCGGATGCCGGGTTTTGAAATACAGGTCGCCGTTGAGATAATCCGTGAGGAACCGGAGGCCGGTTTCAAAAGTGATGAGTTTGCCGGAAAAGGCGAGATGGTCGATCTCGGCATCGGTCAGGAAACTCTGGGCACTGGAGAGGTAGCCGCGGACCAGCGCTTCAAACATGGGCAGGCGCATTTGCACCAGGCTGGTGTCCTGTTCGTCTTCCGCTGTCGAAATGGCGGTGGTGCGGACCAGATCCCCGAAGTCATAGAGCACGAGGCCGGGCATGACCGTATCCAGATCCATCACGCAGATGCCTTCACCGGTGTGGTGGTCGATCATGACATTGTTGATCTTGGTGTCGTTGTGGGTGATGCGCTCGGGCAGAAGGCCGCTGGCGAGGCCGTCCAGCAGCCGGTCGACCATGGATTCGTGGCCGCGGCACCAATCCAGCGCCTCCTCGATCTGGCCGCGCCGTCCGGCCCGGTTTTCATCGGCCGCCAGCATGAGGGTATCGTAGCGGCTGCGGGTGTGGTGGAAGTCAGGAATGGTATCCGCGAGGCGGGGGAGGGGCAGGTCAGCCAGCAGGTGTTGGAAACGGCCGAATGATTTCGCGGCTTCCTCGGCGAGGGCGGTGCTGTTGACGTGGCTATGGGCTTCGGCTCCTTCGACGTAAAGATAGGCGCGCCAATGGTTGCCATTGGGGTCTTCATGCCACCGGCGGCCATCGCGGCAGGGGACGAGGGTGAGCACCCGGCGGTAGACATCGGTGGCCCGGGCTTCGTGCAGCTTGTCCGCGATATGCGTGGTGACCCGGTGGATGTTTTCCATCACGAGGTCGGGACGGGTGAAAATGGTGTGGTTGATGCGCTGGAGGATGTAGCGCACCGCCGTGCCGGCCTGATTGACCCGGACCTCGTAGGTGTCGTTGATGTGGCCGTGACCGCAGGGCGCATGACTGACGTAGTCACCCGGCATCCGGAATTCAGAGGACAAACGGGCGATGTCGTGACGGGGACGGTCGGGCATAAGGGTGACGTCTGTCATGACTCATTGGCTAGTTTAATCAACCCTATTCTTCCATATTCCGGGGCCGAATTTGAACCAATCCGGGCGATTGAAACTCAATAAGGCAGACGCTAATATTTTTCCGATGAAAACCCGATTGCCGATGTTGTTGCCCCTCATTCTGGGCGGAATCATGGCGGGACTGCTTTTATGGTGGCTGCCCCGGGACTGGGCGGCCAACTGGGGTTCATGGGCCGCTTTCCGCGGCGGAGCCTCTGCGCCGGGGGCTTCGCGGCCTCCGCAGCCACCCGTGGAAAAAGCGGGAGCTGATACGGGTTCCGGGATGGATTTCCTGCTGGCCCGTCAGTGGGCGGATGCCGCCGACCGGATTCTGGCGTTGCTGGAGCGGCGCCTGGGAGTGGAGGGGGCGATCGATCACGAGGCGATTCTGACTTTCAAGACCGAACAGGCGTATCGTGATTTTCTGGCCCGGGCGGCGGCGGCAGGCCTGAAGGTGCTGGATCAGATGGATGGCTTCCGGATGGTGAGGGTAGGCTACGATGAACTGGGGGCCCTCCAGCGGGATCTGCTGGCCAATGCGGCGGACTATGGCGATGTCGGGGCCAATTATAATGCCTATTTTCCCAGCACTCCCGAAAAGGAGGACCGTGCTGCTCAAAATGAAGTGGCTTTTGGGGACAACGTGTTGCCCTTCCTGGGGGTGACCGGCGACCACAGCCAGTGGGGCAAAGGCGTGACCATTGCGGTGTTGGACAGTGGGGTCGCCGCCGATGCCACCTTCGGCAGTCTGGGCCGGGTGAGGTATTTGGATATTGGACAGGGATTGCTGGGCAATGGCGAGGGCGATGGCCATGGCACAGCGGTGGCCGCCCTGGCCGCCGGACAATCTCCCGACGCCATGGGGGTGTCCCCGGGATCTGACATTCTGAGCATCAAAGTGACCGGTGCCGATGGGACGAGCGATCTTTTCACCTTGGCCAAGGGAATCCAAAAAGCGGTGGATGCCGGATCACCCGTGGTCATCATCAGTTTGGGGGCCTACCAGAATTCGTCGGTTTTGACTTCAGCGATCGATTACGCCAGTGCCCGGGGCGTGGTGATTGTGGCGGCCTCGGGCAATGATCAGGCGGCGCAGATGACGTGGCCGGCGGCCGATCCGAGAGTCGTTTCGGTGGGGGCAGTGGATGCGTTGGAGCAGCAAGCCACGTTTTCCAATTCCGGGGAGGGGTTGAAGTTTACGGCCCCGGGGTATGGGATCAATACCGCCTGGCTGAACGGGGAGCGGGTGGTTTTTGATGGAACTTCCGCCAGTGCCCCGATTGTTGCGGGAGGAGTCGCCGCGATGCTCAGCGAAAATCCCGGCATGACTGCGGTGCAGGCGGTGGAGATTCTCCAGCTTTACAGCAGTGACGGGGGCGCCCCGGGCACTGATCCGGCGTATGGGTCCGGTATCCTCAATCTGGGGTGGGCCATGAACCGCAATGACACCACGCGGGTGGATACCGCCGTCTCCAGCCATTATTACAACAACCAAACCGGACAGATGGAGTTTGTCATTCAAAACCGGAGCGGTTCCACGGTCAGTGGGATGAATCTTTACATCACCGAGAGTGCCGGGCAATTGGCCTATCAGATTCCTCCGCTGAATCCGGGAGCCAGCACCACCGTGTCCATCCCGGTGAATCAGATTGATCTGTCCCGGGCGGTCAATGGACTTTCCTACCGGTCGCAGCTCTTGAATCCCAACAACGTCACGGATGTGCTGCCGGTGAACAACCAGAAAGCCAGCACCGTTTCCAAGCAATAGTGCTGCTGGAAGGGTATTGTCTTTTCACTTGGGCGCCGGCATCAGTTCCGTGCGTTCTTCCGGGGTCAATCCGGGAGCGGTCGTGACCCATTGGGTGGCGGCGGCGGCATCACGGCGCGCCCATTGGCGGACATTGCCTTTGAGTTGAAGGGAGCGGGTGGTGGGATCGTCAATGGTGGCGGCCCAGGTCAGGGCCGCTTCGGGGTCGCTTTTCACCTGGCTATTGGCCAGGCTGACGATGCCGGTGTCTTTGCTGGGACCGGCTGGTTGGTCGACCAGCCAGGAGCTGGCTTTTTCGGGGTCCGTTTCCGACCAGGTGCCCATGACGGAGCCCACCGCCTCTTTGCGGCCTTCGCCTTCCGGTTGGGTGGTGACCCAGGCGGCGGCTTCGGCGGGGTTGCGGTTGGCCCAGCGTCCCGCAATCGATCCGGTGTATTTGTCGCGTTCCCCGGCGGGCAGGGTCGCCAAATGATCGGCCGCAGCTTTGGGATCTTTATTGGCCCAGCCGTTGAGCGCTTTTTTGGTGGCTTCGGTCTTTTCCTCCCCCTCCAACCCGTTGGCCCATGCCAAGGCTGCTTTGGGGTCATTGTTGCCCCAGTTTTCCGCTATACTGCCCATGAGCCGGTCGCGCTCTTCCCCGGGTGGCAATTCCTGGGCGGTGCGGGTGGCGGCGAGGGGATCTTCGGCCATCATGCCGCCCACAATTCCGGTGTAAGCGCCGGCCCGGCTGTCTTCAGGCAGGGATTTTGCCCATGTCAGAGCTCCGGCAGGGTCCGAGCGAGACCATTCCCGTGCCACGCCGAGGGCGGCGAAGGAGCCAACCCGGGGCATTTTCAGAATGGGATTGTCCGGATCGTTGAAGAACTTGGCTGCCTGCTGGGGATCTTTGCTGGCGAGACTGGCGAGCACTGTGACGGTGCCAAAGCCACGGGTCATCATATCCTGTCCGTTCAACCATGTCACCGCCCGCTCCGGCTGTTCGAGGCCGAAACGGGTCATCAGGAGGTGCATCGCGAACAACCGGTCCGGATCCATGCTGCCGGCTTGCATGGCCTCCCGGACGCGGAGGATTTCACTTTCAATCTGATCCGCCGGGAGGTTTTGGATGTGGGAGAAAATCCCTTGGAACCGGTCCAGTGGCCCCGGGGCACCGAAGATGCCGGAGAGGCCAGCGTCCTCCATCCCGGCCGGCATGGGAATGGTGGCTTTCAGGGCAGCGCGCTCCGCGGCGGATTTGGCGGAAGCACTGGCCAAGGCAGTCGCTTCCTGCAATTGGAGGCGGGTCGATTCCAAGGCCGCGGCTGTGGCCCGGGAATGGCCCAACCAGTAGGCGCCGGTTACCATGGTGCCGGTCAGAGCGAGGACGGCAGCAAAGGGGGCGGGTTTCATCGGAGAAAATGGGGGAATGTGAAGGCGGGTCCGGGGGCGATTACGATCCCGTGGAAACGGTGCGGCCCTTGCCTGTCATCCAGGCTCGTTTGGCACTGGCATGCAGCGCGGTCAGGTCGGCTTTGTTCTGGAGCCGGAACTCAACGGTGTGCGCATGGGTCGCGAGCGGATAATCCTTCTGCACTTTTTGCCAGACCTTTTCCGTTCCCGTGCGGTCGGCGGCGGTATTGGCGAGCTCGGTGAGACGGGTGCGGGCGAGTTCAGCTGCTGCGCTGCCGCTCCCGGGCAGGGCCGGTTCCATGAAATAAAACCGGGCCAGCCCGGCGCCCTCCGTCACGATATTCATCTCGGTGACGCGTCCTCCAGTAAGGTTGAACTCGTGCAGGCTGACGACGCTGATCCGATTCAAGGCCACCGTATAATTGCCACCGGGCAGCGTGCAATCCCAGAAGTTGTTTGGGCTTTCCTGATCGGTCACGCCGGGAGTGGTGGGCGCAGGGGCCTGGGCAAAGGTGAGGCAGGGGAGGGCGGTCAGCAAAAGCAGGGCGGAGAGTTTCATGAAGTGAATTTGGCGGATCTTACGCGGGATGTCACGCCCGCACAATACGCGGTTCCATCGTCGGAATTGCGGAATTGGCCGCAGATTGGGGGAAATTTCCCCGACCGGTCGCTTGCGTCCGCCCCCGGTCCGGAGATTCTGCCTCATATGCTCAGCCACGTTGTTATTTTTTGGATCAAACCGGATGCGGCGGCCGACGCGGCCGATCAACTCGTCGCTGGTTGCCACCAGTATTTGAAAGACCTGCCGGGTGTCGTGAATTTCCACGTCGGCCGGATGATCCCCAGCCACCGGCCGGTGGTGGATCAATCTTACCAGGTGGGTCTGAACGTCATTTTCACGGACAAGGCCGCCGAGGAAGCCTATCAGGTCCACCCGACCCACCTGGAGTTTGTCGAAAAGGTGTTCAAGCCGCTCTGCGAACGGGCGACCATCTTCGATTTCGCCTGAGCCCCGCTTCGGTTCATGGGACCGGCGTGAGGACTGCGGTCAAAGACAGGGGACCATCCGCTGGTTTTTACTCCTCCGCCCGACGGCAATGGCTTGACCATGAACGCCGTCTGATTGCTCCGGGGGGCGGCGGTGAACAAATCTTCTTCCTGGGGCGGGAATCAGCCATTTCAGGGCTGCCCGACGGGGCGTGGAAGTGACACAACTGTCAGACAAGACGGATTTTCCACGGATGGATTAATAGTTCAATCAGGCTTCAAATCGACAGAATGCCTTGATAAAAAAGGAGTTACGGTAAAATTAAATTACCATAAATCCAGTTTGACCCATGGGCTCAAGTCAATGGCACAAACAGCCTCAGGTTTCAGCGTCGGGCGGTGAATAACTCGGGAATAAGTGGGGAACAGTAGGAGGCGGGGCTTGATTTTTCCTTGTTCCACAGGGCGTTCCCCAGCTTTCCGCTTGCGGAAACTTGACAAGACCGACACGGAACCGGCCCGCATGTTTGAGCTTCTTGCCACAGATCCTGACTCGATGGCCCGGCGCGGCCGGTTGACGCTCCCTCATGGAGTGGTGGACACTCCCGCCTTCATGCCGGTTGGGACCCAGGGGACGGTCAAAGCAGTTTCTCCGGCGGAATTGGACCAGATTGGCGCACAAATCATCCTCGGTAATACTTACCACCTCAATCTGCGACCCGGCTTGGAGGTCATCCGTTCGTTTGGCAGCCTGCACCAGTTCAGCCGGTGGCACCGGCCGATTCTGACCGACAGCGGCGGGTATCAGGTGTTTTCTCTCGCCAAACTGCGGAAGATCAAAGAAGAAGGCGTCCATTTCCAGAGCCACCTCGACGGATCGAAGTGCTTCATCGGTCCGGAAACCTCCATGGAAATCCAAGCGGTGCTGGGTTCTGATATTGCGATGCTTTTTGACGAGTGTCCCCCTTGGCCCTGCGGCGAGCGGGAAGCTGGGGAAAGCTTGGATTTGACCCTGCGCTGGGCTCTGCGTTGCAAGGAATGGATTACCAGGAACCAGCCCAAAACGGACACCGGGGCCAGACAATACCATTTTGGGATCGTGCAGGGCAGTGGCTATGCCGCGTTGCGGGAGAAGGCCGCCAAGGCCTTGGCGGCGATGGATTTTGATGGCTATGCGGTCGGAGGAGTCAGCGTGGGCGAGCCGGAAGAGGAGATGATGCGTGCCGTGGAATCAAGCACGCCCCACCTGCCGGCCGGAAAGCCACGTTATGCGATGGGCCTCGGCACGCCGCCCCAGATTCTGGAAATGATCGCCCGGGGCATCGACATGTTCGACTGCGTGTTGCCCACCCGCCTGGCGAGGCATGGCACGGCCTTCACCATGGATGGGCCGGTGCATATCAAGGGAAAGCGTTTTGAGTTTGATCATGGTCCGTTGGATGCGGAGTGCTCGCATCCGCTGACGGCGGACTTCAGCCGGGCGTATATCCGGCACCTCTTCCGCTCCGGGGAAATCCTGGGATTGAGGTTGATTTGTCTGCACAATCTGCATTTCTACCAGTCCCTCGTCCGAGGTGCCCGTGCGGCGCTGGAGGCGGGGACCTTTGCCGCGTACCGCGCGGCTTTTTTGTCCAGATACCAAGCCCGCTCCCCAGCCCCCACTGATTTATGATGTCCGCCGCCTTTTCCTTTCTTGCACAAGCCCCTGCCGCTCAGCAGCCTCAATCCATGCTGGGTCTGGCCATGCCATTGCTGCTGATCGTGATGTTTTATTTCATGCTGATCCGCCCGCAGCGCCGGGCCCAGAAGGAGCAGATGGCCCGCTTGGCGGCTCTCAAGACCGGTGACGAAGTCATCGCCGCCGGGGGTATCCACGGGTTGGTCACCAACGTCAGTGAGCGCACCGTGGTGATCAAGATCGCCGATGGCGTGAAGATCAAGGTCGAGAAGGCCAGTGTGGTTAGCGTCACCAAGAAGACCGACGATCCTGAGGTGGTGGCCACTGAAGTGGTTTCTTCATAAGCGGCCGCCGCCCTTTCCGACGCTTCCCTTTGCCCATTCCCTTTTTCCGCTTCCCTCCTTTTTTATGGATCTAAAAGCCGCCCTCCAGCCCTACGAACATCTTCTCCCCTACATGGTCATGGTGGTCGGCATCGCGGCCGCCGCTCTCTTTGTGGTTTATTTTGCGGCGGAGACCGACAAGAAAAAACGCAACGCCGGAACTGTCTTGTCGATCCTGCTGGGTCTGTTCAGTTTTTACTGCGTGGGGCTTGGCTTGAAAAAGGGGATAGATCTTCAGGGGGGAGCCTCCTTCTTAGTGAAAGTTCAGGCCGCCGAGGGCAAGGAAATCAATCCGGATTCCCTCCGGAGCGCCCAGGAAATCATCGAAAACCGCCTGAACCCCAAGGGCACGCTGGATGTCACGGTGACGCCCCAGGGCACGGACAAACTCTATGTGGAAGTCCCGGGCTTGAGCGACGAGGAAATCCGCAAGAGCAAAGGAATCATTGAGCGTGTGGCCAAATTGGAATTCCACCTCCTCTCCGACAAAAACATCGCGGGCGGCAGCATGCAGCCCAACCCTCCCGGAGATCCAGGGATTGAACCCGGATTCAAGGCGCTGCCTTACCAGGAATCCAAAAAAATCAAAGACCCCAAAACCGGCAAGGAAATCAATGATCCCAGTCAGCCCAAGATCACGGTCTTTGTGAAAAACAAAGCCGAGATGGGTGGAAAAAGCGTCAAATCCGCCTTCGCCGCGCTCGCCCCTGGCGCCCTGCATCACCATATCAGCGTGACCCTGCATGATGAGTTTGGGTCGCAGATGAGCCGCATCACCAAGGAAAATGTTCAAAAGCCCCTCGCCATCGTGCTGGATGGGGTGGTGATTTCCGCACCCACCATTAATAATAGCTTCGGGGCGCAATTCCAAATCACCGGCAGCTTTGATGAAGCCGAAGCCCGCGATTTGGCAAGTGCCCTGGAAAATCCCCTGGAAAACCCTCTCCTGGTGGAGCAATCCAGCACCACCTCCGCCAGTTATGGCGCAGCGGTCATCAATCAGGGGCTCTATTCCGCCCTTTTCGGGCTGTTCTCCACCTTGGTTTTCATGATGATCTATTACCGGCTTTCCGGTATTATCGCCGTCATTGGTCTGGCGATGAACCTGCTTCTCCTGCTGGGTGCCATGCAGGTGTTTGGTTTCACGCTGACCATGCCCGGCATTGCCGGGATCATCCTCACCCTCGGGATGGCAGTGGACGCCAACGTGCTGATTTACGAGCGTATGCGGGAGGAATTCGCGGCCGGAAAATCCTTTTCCGCGGCCATTAAAGCATCCTACGAAAAGGCCTTCAGCGCCATTTTCGACTCGAACATTACGACGCTGATCACCTCGGTCATCATGATGGTGATCGCCACCGGAGCCATCCGCGGATTCGGGCTTTCGCTGACGATCGGGCTGCTGGCCTCCATGTTCTCCGCCTTGCTCATTACCCGGGTCTGTTTTCTCTGGGTGGAAAAATTCGGGGTGAAAAAGCTGTCGTTCCTCAACCTCATTTCCAATCGCCTGATTGACTTCATGAGCATGCGGAAAAAGGCCTTCCTCCTTTCCGGAATCCTGATTCTGGCCTCCGTTTCAGTGATTGCTTTCAAAGGCCAGCGGGTGCTGGGCTATGAACTCAGAGGGGGGGATGCCATCAGCCTCGCCAGTATTCCTGGACTGACGGAAGCGCAGATCACCCAATCCCTCTCGGACTTCTCCCTGGAAGTGAAGGGACAGAAATTTGATGCGACTTCCTTCAATGTGCAGTCGGTCAAGCCAGTGGGCGGAAATGAATACTTCACCATCCGCAGTGCCCCTGGAACCGCGGATGCCCTGATTGCCGAATTGCAGAAAGACCTGGCCGGCAACGACCCGGAAAAAGCCAAGCAGTTTGAAGGGGCCGACAAGCAAAGCATGGGTTCCTCGGTGGGAGACAAAATGCTGACGAATTCCATCTGGGCGATCGTTCTGGGCTTGGTCGGTATTTTCATCTACCTGACCTTCCGGTTTGAATCGGCCTTCGCTATCGGTGTCATCGTGGCGGTCATGCACGACGTGATCATCGCCGTCGGAGCTTGTGCCTTGGTGGGCAAGGAAGTCGGACTCATTCTCGTCGGGGCTTTTCTGACGATTGCGGGTTATTCCGTGAATGACACCATTGTTATCTTCGACCGCGTCCGCGAGGAACTCCGCACCCGAAAGGGAGATTTGTCTGAAGTGCTCAATTACGCCATCAGTGCCACCCTGAGCCGCACCATCATCACCAGCGGGGTCACGGCCCTCGCGGTCATTGCCATGTTGCTCTTTGGGGGCAAATCGCTGGCGGATTTCTCCTTTGCCATGCTGATCGGCATGATTTCAGGGACCTACTCCACCATCTTCATCGCGGCCCCGGTGGTGCTGTGGTGGGCTGAAAAACGGAAGCTCAACCTGAGGAAACAAATCCTCGATGCCGATGCCCAACGCCTTGAAGCCTTGAGCAGCATCGAACGTGAGGCTCCGGAGAAACCGGTCAAGCCTGCCAAGATTTAAGGAGCTTTTAACCTCCCAAGCGGACTTGCCTGTGATGGGCAGGTCCGCTTTTTTGTGCTTTTGGAGGACATTCCGGAACTGCGGCCCGGGCGGTGTCGACGGCACCCAGGAAATGAGCAGACAGCGGGGAAGGGCGTTTGGCTAGGAGAATTGCTGCAGCGCGCGCAGCACGCCAAGGGCTCTGCCGGAATCGATCGCTTCTGCGGCGAGGGCGTGGCCTTCGTCCCAGCCGGAGGCCGTGCCGGTGACTTGGAGGGCAGCGGCCGCATTGGCAAGGACGAGGTGGCGTTTGGGGCCTTGGTCGCTGCCGTCAAGGATACCGGCGAGGAGGGCCGCGTTGTGATGGGCATCACCTCCCTGGAGGTCTTCGAGGCGGGCCGGCGGGGCGGGGACCGTGATCGTTTCCACGCGGAGGCCGGTGGGCTCGGCGATGACAATGTGGGTAGGGCCTAGCGTGGAGACTTCGTCCATGCTGCGTCCGTCGGCGGTAGTGCCATGGACCGCCCAGGCCCGGGTGCGGCCCAGCGTGCGCAGGATACCCGCGTAGGTTGACGGCAGGGATGGATCGAAAACCCCGGCGAGTTGATAGGCGGGACTGAGGGGGTTGAGGAGCGGACCGATGATATTGAACAGAGTACGGGTGCCTTCCTCTGCAAGGAGCCTGCGTACCGGCGCGACGGCGGCGAAGGCTGGATGATACTGGGGTGCCAGCATGAAGGCGGTGCCATGGCGTTTCACGCATTCGGCAAACGCAGCCGGAGGAAGGTCGATGCGGATGCCCAGCGCTTCCAGGACGTCAGCGGCCCCACTCCTGGAAGTGATGCCGCGATTGCCATGTTTCACCACGGCCAGACCGCAGCCAGCGAGGACAAACATGCTGGTGGTGGAAACGTTGAAGAGATTCAACTTGTCGCCGCCGGTGCCGCAGACGTCCATGGCCGGACGGTCCAGGGTGGCTAGGTCCAGGGGCGGCCGGACGGCGTGGGCAAGGAAGGCGCGGACAAAGGCGGCGATTTCCTCAGCGCTTTCGCCCTTGGCGTTGAGCGCGCGGAGGAGGTTGGCCTTAGTGGTGGTTTCGGCGGCGGGATCAAGAAGGAGGGCGGCCATGGCGCGGATACCGGCGTCGTCGAGGCATTGTCCAGCGGCGAGGGATTTGAGGAGATGATCGGAAGACACGGCCATGGGGGCATGGAAACAGGTTTTGCTGAGGGGGCAAGCATTTGTTGTGGGTGCGCGGCGGCCGCAAAGGGGCCATTCATCTTGGTGGCCGGTTGGTGAGGAATTTCAGATTTAGAAGATGAATTACGGAAAAAGCGGGCTTGAATGGATTTGAATTATTCTCTCCAACCACCCAATTCATGACAGTCTGGCGTATCTTCCTTCTTTTTCCTGCCGCCCTCCTGCTCTGCCAATGCTCCACTACCAAACGGAGTATGGCTCTGGTTGTATATCCAGGCACGACTGATCCGGTGGCATTTGCCCTCAAAAGCAGAGCTGGCACGGAGGCCCGCCGCTCCGAGTTTATGGCTGGAATGGAAAATGCCGCAGAGCAATTTCAAAAAGACAAAACCCTCCTGCGGGAACTGGACGCTATTACCGGCGTGGCCCCAAATGCGAACAAGGCCTATATGTTGGGTATCGGCGGTCCAATTTCAATGGTGCAAACCACCCGGAATACGCCCTTGGCGGTTGTGTTGCCGACAGTGACTTTTGAAACCAAGGAAATCACGGATGAAGCGATCAACCGGGCGATGCCGAGGTTGCAGGCCTATGCCTTTGGATTGTTGGCCAAGCATTTTTCCGTGGTTCGCCAATCAGAAATCCTCATAAAGAACCCAAAACCATGATTTGGGGACTTATGCGGGTCGCACTGCAGGCAGCCTGTTTGGGCTTGAGCGCTTGCGCGGCACCTAAAATCAAACTCTCGGAAACTGAAATCCGTGAGGGCCTTACCGGATCATGGATCAGTATTAGGAAGCAAGGCGCGGAGGAAATTCAGCTGGACAAAACGTTTCTTGCTGATGGTTGGGCCGAAGGCACGATCGCTATACGCCGGAGGGTGCGGTCGTCTTGGTTTCATTTGCCTATTGTGACGTTCCGCGACCGTTGGCGTGTGGTGGGCGATGTCATAGAAACCAGTGGGATCCAAAGCAACTTTCCGTATGCCTTTCCGGCTGGAACGGTGCTTCAGGACCGGCTGATCAAACTTACAGAACAATCGGCAGAGTTTATCGATCTTACCAATGGCCATAGAGGCGTGCGGTATACGAGGAAAAACCTGGCGCACACGGCAAGTTAGCGAGACGCCTCCGACTGTCTATCGAGGCTGCGGTGTGGTCAAGTATTTGCTTGCTTGGGAACGATCGTGGTGGCGGGACGCGGCGCGGTGCGCGGGCGGTCCCGCTCGCGGTCCATGGGCTCGCGGCGGGTGGACTTGGTTTCGTCCTTTGGCCGGGAGTCCTTTCCGTCCTTTTCATCAGGGTAGGGAATGCGGCGGTGGAGGGCGGTGCGCAGGGTTTTGGTGAAGCTGTCGCGGATGGCTTTGAGATCACTCATGGTGAGGTCGCAGTCGTCCAGTTGGCCATCGCGCACCCGGCTGCGGATGATGTCTTCGACGAGGGCTTCGATTTTGGCAGGAGTGGGCTTGCTGAGGGAGCGGCTCGCCGATTCAACGGCATCGGCAAGGCTGATGATGGCACTTTCGTTGAAGTCCGGTTTGGGTCCGGCATAACGGTAGCTGGATTCGGGCACTTCGGGGACTTCCTCCGGAGAGGCTTTGCCTTCGGCGACGAGTTTCTTGATTTCCTCCTGCTGATCAAGGGCACGGCGGTAGAAGAAGTAGATCAGGGAATTGCCGTGATGCTGTTGGATGACGTCGATGATCTCTCGGTTGAGCTTGTGCTTCAGGGCAAGATCAACGCCATCCTTCACGTGGGCGATCACGACGAGAGCGCTCATGCTGGGGGTGAGGTCGTCATGGGGATTTTCCTCACCGTTGGTGTTCTCGATGTAATACTCCGGTTTGTTCAGCTTCCCGATATCGTGATAGAGGGAGCAGACCCGGCAGATCGTGGCATTGGCGCCGATGGCGGCGGCGGCGGATTCGGCGAGGTTGGCGACCATGAGGCTATGATGATAGGTGCCGGGGGCCTCGAGCGTCATGCGGCGGAGCAGGGGATGATTGAGATCGCCCAGTTCCAACCATGAGACGGTGGTGGTGATGCGGAAAATGGCTTCAAGGAGAGGAAGCAAGCTGCCGGCGATGGTGGCGGTGAGGATACCGGTGAGGATCATGGCGGGCGCCTGGGAGGCCAGCGTTTTCCAAACTCCTGGTGAAGTGGGATGCAGCCACACGGGCTCCATGTGTCCAAGGAGGGCGCAGACCACGGCGGCGGTCAGGCCGGCATAAAATCCGGCGCGGACGAGGGCTCCGCGCTTTCTCAGGTTCCGTGCGGCGCGCACGGTGGCGAGGCCGCTGGCGAGACTGATGAGGGTGAAATGCAGTCCGATGGAGTGATCCGTCAGCAGCATCCCCAGCAGGGACGCATAAATTGCCGCGAACAAACCGTGCGGAGGACCCAGCAGGAGGGTCAGGAGCAGCGGGGCGAGGGCAAAGGGCGCGAGGAATAGCAGGTAATCGTCGGGAAAATGGTTCAGGCGCACCACAAAGCCAACCGCGTGCAGGAGGCCCAGATGTAGCAGCAGGACAAGGAAGACGAGCAGGAAGCGGCCGTTGCACCCGTAGGACGCGGGCAGATGCATCCGGAGGTGGACCATGGCCAGCAGGATGATCGCTCCCAGGCTGGCGGAAGCGCTGACTGGACCCAAGGTTTGAAAAACGCTCTGGTGGTCCAGGTAACGCACCATGCCTCCGAGGGCACAGAGGAATCCTGCGAGGATAAGGCCCCGCACGTAGGGACTGGCAGCCAGCGCCTGCGCCCATTCACTGCGGTTTTGCTCCCGCCGTTTCCGTCCGCAGGAGAAGCCTTTACGCTGGAGTTTCTGCCGTTTGAAAAAGTCCCACATGCTTTTGAAATGCGCCCGCCCGCAGGCGATCCGCACAAAGCCAGTTTCTCCCCAGGGGGAAACCAGCCAAGACCTGTAGAATACGAACCCCGGGCGCCGATTGCAACGATGGAATCTTGACGGCCCGCCGTGACGAAACATAGTGCGTCCCTGGCTGGAGCCGGTGGCGTTTATGGGGATTAAATGAAACCGTGGGGACTCTCCGGTCAGATCAGGCAAATTCATCATGAGCGGCGAACGACTTCACAACATGAAAGCGGTGGAACTCCGGACCGGGCTCAGCGCGCACCTCATCCGGGTATGGGAGCGGCGTTACGGCGCGGTGACGCCAGTACGGGCCGAAAGACAGCGCCGGTTATACACCGAGGAGGAAATGGAGCGGCTCACCCTGCTGGGCCGGCTCACCCAGTCCGGTCTGGCCATCAGCCAAATCGCCACCCTGCCACTGGAAAAATTGCGCCTTCTGCAATCAGCATCCGCTTCTGCCGGCGGAAATGCCAAAATGGAAAAGCCCGCCAGCCGTCCCTCCACGGTTACGGTCTCCCCTCCGGACTTGGTGCAGGCCGCGCTGGGCGCCATCCGCCACTATGACATGGCTGAATTGGAGAAAATCCTCGACCGGGGCATGGTTGGTCTGGGCTACTCCGGTTTGCTTGAAAAGATATTGATCCCGCTGCTGCGGGCGATTGGCGATGCGTGGGAGCGCGGCGATCTCACGGCCGCCCATGAGCATGGTGCCACCGCAGCATTTAAAGATTACCTCGCCCGCAACCTCCGGTCCATGTCCCCTGCGGAGACGGCGCCCCGATTGCTGGTCACCACTCCCTCCGGACAGTTGCATGAAATGGGCGCGGCCATTGCGGCTGGATTGGCGCGCAAGTCGGGGTGGCATGTGACTTACCTTGGCCCGTCCCTGCCTGCGGAAGAAATCGTTGGCGCCGTCATGGCAAATCAATTCCGTGCCGTCGCCCTCAGCATGATCTACCCCGAGGACGATCCCGATCTGCCCGCGCAGCTGGTCCGGTTGCGCCAACTCCTTCCGGATCAAATGCCCATCATCGCCGGAGGCCGGGCGGTCGAAAGTTACCGGAAAGCCCTGGATGGCATCGGAGCCCTCATTCTCACTGAAATGTCGGATTTCACCCGGCTGCTGGATGAAATCAGGGCGGGAGGTCCCGCCGCCGCCGCCAGGGTATCATGAGCTTTCCAGGGTGGCCCGCCTCGCCGGACTTGCGTCGAATTCCCGTAATTCCAGTTGCGCCGACGGGGAGATGTGACAAACTCCACGCCTTCCCGAAGGGCGGGAAGGGGCGGTAAGAGTCAAACTCCCGCTGCCCGAACTTAACGGCTAACTAAAAAACATGAGCAGCATCACCGTCAATCAGAACATCAATCTCAAGGACTACCAACTCCACGACAAGGACACCGGCAGTTCCGATTATCAGGCCGCAGCCCTGACCAAGCGCATCCTGCACCTCACGGCCCACTTGGCCACCAACAAAAAGGATTTTTCCTCCCGCCGTGGTCTGCTCCGCGCCGTCGCTGAGCGCCGCCGCCATCTGGATTACCTCCGGAACACCGCCGAAGAGCGTTACACAAAGCTCATCAAGTCCCTCGGCCTCCGCCGCTAATCCCGGCCCCGCCTCCCGGACTTGCCAATGGCCTGAAAATCATCGATCCCGCCCGAACTTAACACTCGCGGCGGGATCGCTCATTTTCCGGCAATGGCGCTGAACGGGCCTTGGATGGCACGGATTTAACGGATCGCACGGATATTTGGAAAAAGTAAAATCCATCCCCGTCCCTCCACCACCCATCCTTTTCCCAGCGCCCCGGATCCGTGACCATCTGTTAAATCCGTGCCATCCGTGCCATCCGTGGCCCGTAAAAGCATCTGGTCCAGCGCACGCCCCGCACCACCCACTTTCCTTACAAGAAGCAACAAACACACACACACATGAGCATACACACCACCACGAGCCAGGTCGGCTCCACCCCTATCATCATCGAAACCGGCAAAATGGGCCGTCTTGCCGATGGTGCCGTCACCGTCCAGATGGGCGAAACCGTTGTCATCGTCACCGCCGTTTCCTCCACCACCCTCAAGGATGGGCAGGATTTCTTCCCTCTCTCCGTTGAGTACAAAGAAAAAGCTGCAGCTGCCGGCAAGTTCCCCGGAGGCTACTTCAAACGCGAAGGCCGCCCCACCGAAAAGGAAATCCTCACCTGCCGCATGACCGACCGCCCCCTGCGGCCGCTCTTCCCGAAAGGCTATTTCTACGACACCCAGATCGTCGCCCTCCTCCTCGCCGCTGATGGCGAAAACGACTCCGACGTCCTCGCCATGAACGGCGCGTCCGCCGCCTGTTACATTTCCGACCTCCCCATGGCCAAGCCCTTTGGCGCGGTCCGCGTGGGCCGGATTGATGGCCAGTTCGTCGCCAACCCGACCAACTCCCAGCGCGAAATCAGCGACCTCGATCTCATCTACGTCGGCTCCGAATCCGAAGTCATCATGATCGAAGGCGGTGCCCTCGAACTGCCTGACGAAGAATTCATCAAGGCCCTCCACTTCGGACACGCCGCCATCCAGCCCCTCATCAGCGCCCAGAAACAACTGCGCCAGCTCTGCGGCAAACCCGTCCGTGCTTACAAACTGCTCAGCGCCCGCGAGGAACTCCTCGAAGTCGCCTACGAAGTCGCCGGCAGCCGCATCGAAGCCGCCATCTACACCCCCGGCAAGGTCGCCCGCGGCATCGCCGTCGGAGCCCTCAAGGAAGAAGTCAAAGCCGCCATCCTCGCCAAATATCCTGACGCCGGCGGATTCGAAATCAGCCAGGCCTTCGACTACCTCCAGAAGAAAGCCTTCCGCATTTCCATCCTCGACAAGAAGACCCGTTGCGACGGCCGCGGCATTGACGAAATCCGCCAGCTCTCCGGCGAAATCGGCGTCCTTCCCCGCGTCCACGGCTCCGCCCTCTTCGCCCGCGGCGAAACCCAGGCCCTCGCCCTCGCCACCCTCGCTCCTCTCGACGAGGGCCAGAACATGGACAACTACACCGGTGGGGTCGATTCCAAGCGCTTCATCCTCCACTACAACTTTCCTCCCTTCTCCGTCGGTGAAACGGGTCGTTTCGGTGGCCAGAACCGCCGCGAAATCGGCCACGGTTCCCTCGCCGAGCGCTCTATCGAGCCCGTCATCCCTGCCATTGAAGACTTCCCCTACGCCATCCGCGTCAGCAGCGAAGTCATGGAATCCAACGGTTCCACCTCCATGGCCTCCACCTGCGGCGGCATCCTCAGCCTCTACGCTGCGGGCGTCCCCCTGAAGCGCGCCGTTGCTGGTATTTCCGTCGGCCTCGTCAGCGAGCACGATGACAATAACAACATGACCCGCTTCCTCACCATGATGGACATCCTCGGCTCCGAAGACCACTTCGGCGACATGGACTTCAAATTGTGCGGCACCGAACTCGGCGTCACCGGCTACCAGCTCGACCTCAAGCTCCCCGGCATCCCCCTCAGCATCCTCGAGGAAGCCGTGCATAAAGCCCGCGCCAGCCGCCTCGAAATCATCAAGTTCATGAACTCGGTGATCGACGCTCCCAAGGCCATCAGTGAGCACGCTCCCCGCATCGAGTCCACCAAGATCCCTCAGGATCGTATCGGTGAACTCATCGGCCCAGGCGGCAAGGTCATCAAAGGCATCCAAGCCGAAACCGGAGCCAAGATCGACATCGAAGACGACGGCACCGTGCACGTTTACGCCATCCGCAAGGAAGGCCTCGACGCCGCCATGCGCCTTATCCGTAACATCTTCGCCGAAGCCGAAATCGGAGCGCTCTACACCGGACGCGTCGTCAGCACCACCGCCTTCGGAGCTTTCATGGAGCTCTTCCCCGGCCGCGACGGACTCATCCACGTCAGCGAACTCGCCGACTTCCGCGTCAACAAAGTCGAGGACGTCGTCAAGACCGGCGACATTGTCACCGCCAAGTGCATCGGTATCGATGAAAAAGGCCGCGTGAAAATGTCCCGCCGCGCCGTCCTCAAGGATAAAGAGCGCGAGCTCGCCGAAGCCGACAAAGCCAACGCCGCTCCAGCTGCCGAAGCGGCTCCCGCCGTTCAGGAATAAGCCTCGCGCTTCCCGACAAAATAACTAAGAAAGGGCATCCGGAAACGGGTGCCCTTTTTCGTGCCCGGGAGAGTGGGCCGTCTGCCTGCTTTGCCGAGTCGTAGGCGAACCTGGCTGAAGTCGGGGAGCGGCGACTATGTAGGCAGATGCGGGTGCCGCACAAGAATAGTTGAAATGGTGATTGGCCTGAATCATAAAAGGACATTCGGTAGGGGCGGGCTGGGTTGTGTCCAATATCCGCCGGGGGCAACCGGACCATTCCATGCCGGTGAGGCGGAACTTGGGGCTGCCCTGAAGAAGCGTAGGGCAAACTAAGGGATGCATTGACAGGGATCGGTAATTTCCCTAGGTTGCGCGTCTTTATTCAGCCATGGAACCCTTCCACCATTCCCCGAGGAGCCAGAGCAGCCGTGCTTTCCGCAGTGCCTGTGGCCTGTTGGGCATTATCGCGCTGGCTCAGGGCGTAGCGGTGGCGGTGGTCTGGCAGGATCATCTTCCGGTGGTACCGGTCGTGATTGGAGGGCCGGTGGTGCCACCCGCGCCTGGGCCGGAAGTCAAATCGGTGGCGGTCGATCCTTTTTCAGATTCAGCGGTAAATCCCGACGATCCGCATCCCGAGTTGGCTGGACCAGCCGGTTTACCTCCTTTGGTGCAGGATCCGGCGGAGCCAGTGCTGGCGCGGCCTGCAGTGATTACGGCGGCGCCGCTGGATGTTCCCATCGTGGACGAAGCCTGTCTGCAGCATTTGGATGAAGGGATTTATTTGCGTGAACGTGGCGACATGCAGGGTGCCCTGAAGGAACTGCGGAGTGCTTTGGAGTCCGCCCCCACGCATCCGAAGCTGATCTATCAACTGGCCTTGACCCTTGATGGCATGAGTCAGGAGCGGAAGGCAGTGGAGCATTGGCGCACGCTGCGCCAACTTGGAGCCGGGGCGGGCAATTATTACGAACTGGCCGTGCAGCGTTTGAAGGAAAGCGGCAATTTGCCGCCGCCGGAAGAAGTGATTTATGAGGGGGAAGAGGGCAAGGAAGGGCGGTTCGTGGTGACGGATGTAAGGACCGAGCGTTTGCCGGGCAGCGCCCATGGGGAAGTGCTGAGGATTGAGGGAAGAATCGACCGCAAGCAGACGGAGGCGGCGGATGTCGCCCAAATGGAGATCAAACTCCATCTTTTTGACGAAGTGAATGGCCAGCGGATCGACCGGACCACGGCGCTCCAGCCGGTCATTGAATGGTTGGATCAACCCGTGGATTGGGTGGAGGGAGGAGAACGGTTTGCGTTTGAATACCGGCAGGCGCCCCTTTCGCCGGATGAATTGGTGAAGCTGGGGATGCGCAAGTATTACGGTTATGCGGTAGAGCTTCGCTACGATGGAAGTAAGTTGCAGGATCTCGTTGCCGAACCGGCCATGCTGGGAGATCTGGCCCGGGAGTTGCCGGAAGGGCAGGGGGCTCCTGCGGGCGGAGAACCAATGGATTTCAGTGGACCGGGCGGCCTGCCTGGCCAGCCGGATGCGGTCCTGTTTCCGGGTGACCGGATGGATCGTTAGGCGCGGAATTTTTCTCCGTAGAAATTCCCATGGTTATTCTCATCGCCAGTGATCAGTCCAAGGTGCGCCGCGGGCTGGCCGACCGCCTGCGGGAGATGACGGGCCAGAAGGTGCTGACGGCCGCCTCGGTCGCGGAGATGGAGACGATGGCCGTGGCGGAAGGTGCCCTTGATCTGCTGTTGTTTTCACCGGTGTTTTCGATCGGTGGGAAGGAGGCCCGGGCACGGCTGAGGGAACGTTATCCGGAACTCCTGACGGTGGCATTGGTCGATGGATTGTCATTGGATCAGCTGGTGACCTTGGTAATGCAGTGGTTGCCTGCGGTGGAGACCATTTCCCGGGGAGGCGCGGTCGTGGCGGAGCCGGAGGGTGGAAAGCTGGAGCCGCTGGGGGATTATGATTTGATTGAATTGCTGCGGACTACCGACCGGACGCTCATTTACAAGGCGGTGCAGCGTTCCGTGCAGCGGGAAGTGGCATTGGAGCGGCTGCGTCCGGAATTGGCGGCCCAGCCGGCGGCCGCCCGTGAATTCCGCCGGATGGTCCGGGCGAGGGCGCTCGTTTCGCACCCCGCCATTGCGGCGGTGTACGAAGCCCAGGAAGAGGAAGGGGAGATTTTTTATACCCGGGAATTGGTGCGTGGGAAAAACCTGACGGAACTGGCGGCCGACCGGGCGCATTTCCCGCAGGACGTGTTGCTGCAGATGCTGCTGACCACTGCGGAGGCGTTCACCTGGATGCAGGAACATCAGATCCCGCATGATCCGGTGTTGCCTGGTCACCTTTACCTGGGTTCGAACGGAACGCCGCGGGTGGCCAATATTGCGCAACCGGAGGGGAACGGGGCAGAGGAATCGGCCGTCTCCATGCCGGTTTTGGCCGAAGCCTGCCTGCGCCTCGCGGAGCCGCGGAGCGGACAAACCCGGGAGCTTTCCCATTTGCTGGGCCTGATGAAGGCGCAGGGGCCGCATGCGATCCACTCATGGAAACAACTGGCGCGTGAGGCCCGGCAAGGCCTGCAGCGGCTGGCCGAAGCCCATACCTCGCTCCTTCCGGAAAACCGGGACCGCCAGCTGGCGCGCCGGCGCCTGCAACAAAAGCAGGCGTTGCTGGTGCTGGTGGTTCTCGCCGCGGTAGCGGCCGGCTGGGCTGGGATATCATGGTGGCGTCAGATTTCCCGTGCCAAAGTTCGGGATGTTGGGGATGTGGTTCTGATTCCGGCAGGCGAATTCATCTTCCGGGATGGCCAAAAACGCAGCTTGCCCGCCTTTACGATCGACCGCTACGAAGTCACCCTGGCGGACTATAGTGCCTTTCTGGATGCTTTGCCGCATGGTGAACCCAGCCGGTTTGACCACCCCGACCAACCGGGTGCGAAGACAGGTCACCTCCCGCGGGACTGGGCCGAAGTCACGGCAGCCGCCCGGGCAGCCGGAAAGTGGAAGGGCCATCCCATCACCTTGAATGCGCCGGTCTTCAACGTGGACTGGTGGGATGCCTGGGCGTATGCCCGGTGGAAGGGGCGCCGCCTTCCCTCCGAAGATGAATGGGAAAAAGCCGCACGCGGACCGGAAGGCCGTCTGTGGCCCTGGGGGAATGAGCCTGATCCCGCCCGGGCCAATACGGGCAGCGACTACTCTGACCAACCCTCGACAGGAGGCCAGATCGATGGACACGCCTGGTGGTGCGATGTGGATGCCATGCCCGGCGATGTCAGCCCCTATGGGGTGGGAGGTTTGGCCGGCAATGTTTCGGAATGGACCGGAACCCTGGTTCCCGACCCTGATCTGCCTGATCTGCAAGTCCCTGTCTTCCGGGGCGGGGACTTTCACCAGACGGTTCCTGTGCCCTTGAATGTCAGTCCCTGGCTGGCGAAGGGTGCCCTCTACGCTCAACCGTTTCTGGGTTTCCGAACCGCTTCCCAGCCTTCCGCTCCCTGAAACCACCTACCCCCCTCTATTGCATGCGTGCTCTATCTATCTTTTTTGGTCTCCTCGCTATGATTGTCAGCGCCCCGCTCGCGGTCGCGCAACTGGAAGTCAGCCTGTCCCTGGAACGGGATAATTACGTTTCGCTGGAAACGATCGAAGCGACCGTCACCGTGAAAAACTCCGTGGGGAAAGATGTCGTGCTCGGGGGGCCTGGAGGCACTCCTTGGCTGAATTTCCAGGTGCACGATACCTCGGGCACCCCTGCCAATCCAATTCGGGCTGTCAATGTGCAGCCCATGGTCCTGCGCAACGGCGAGAGCCTGCAGCGGAAATTCCAACTGGACCGGCTTTATTATCTGAGTGAGAGCGGGACTTATATCATCCGTGCGGCCGCATACTTTCCTGAATTGGAGAAGTACAACCTCTCACGTCCGCACCGGTTCAACGTCCAGCAGCCCCGTCCGGCCCGGTGGCAGGAAGTTTTTGCTGTCCCCGGAGGCCGGGGCTACCGCCGCTTCCAGATCTTCACCTTCAATGACACCACCAAGGCCTATGTTTGCCTTAGCGTGATTGATGAAGAGACCAAGATGGTGATGTCGCGCACGGCTCTCGGCAGCGTCATGGTCGAAAAGGAAATTCAGCCTGCCCTCGACCGGAATAAACATCTTCACATCGTCTATCTGGGCACTCCCACGCTCTATGTCTACCAGCAGGTCGATCCTGTGGGAAACATCACGGACCGGAAATATTACCTCGCGGCCAAAGGGGCTCCCAAACTCATTAAGAATCCTGACGGTTCCGTCTCCATTTCCGGAGGCAGCATTTACGACCCCTCCTTGCAGCCCAAGGGCGATTCGTTCCGCAAACTTTCGGACCGTCCACCCGGTCTCCCAAATTGATTTGGACACAGAGGCCTCCTTGACGGGGTGACGGCAGCCAGTGGTTACTCTGGCTTGGTTTGCAGCCGGATGGCTTCGTCATAGCAATCTTCCAGCCTGGCAATGCTGGCTTCGAGTCCAAAGCGCTGGCGCACGGTTTGGGCCGCAGCGGTGGAGAGCCGTACCAGCAGGGCCGGGTCGCGGAGCAGGGAAAGGATGGCTTCGGCGAGTTGCTCCGGAGACCGTTCGGGAACGAGCAGGGAATCCACCCCGTGGGTGACCGCTTCCGGAATGCCGCCGTGGTGGGTGGCGACGACGGGAAGGCCGGTGGCCATGGCTTCCAGCATGGAATTGGGAATGCCTTCCTGATCGGAGGTATCGGTCAACTCGCTGGGATGGAGGAAGAGGTGGGCACGCTGGTATTCGGCCAAGAGTTTTGGTTGATTCATCCAACCGAGCACTTCGACGTTTTCAGTGAGGCCCAGTTCGTCGCGGCGCTTGAGAAATTCATCCCTCACGGGGCCGGTGCCACAGACCACGAACTTGAGTTTTGGGAAATGGGGGACTACGAGGCGCAGGGCTTCGAGAGTGGTAAAGAGACCTTTCTTCGGGATAAGCCGGCAGGCTTGGACGAGCCGCCAGGCACCTTCCTCCGGAGCGCTGCGCAGGGATGCTGGAAAGGCATCCAGAGGAATGGGGGTGTAGTTGAGCCGGAGCTTTTCCGGCGGGCAGCCGAGCGCCTTGAGTCCCTCGAGCAGGGATTGGCTGCGGGCGAGGATGAGGCGGGCTTCCTGGAAGACACATTGCAGACTCGCCACATAGTTCCGGTCTCCGGTGAACTTCACCACATCGACCCCATGGAACGAAACGAGAAAAGGTCCGCCCCAGGCCTTGATCATGTCGAGGTATTTGACGGCTTTGTGACCGTAATAGACGTGGACAAGATCCGGCTGATGTTCACGCAGCAGAGCCGGGAGATTGTAAGGATGGTATTCCGGCGCGGTGGTGATGCAGCGGGGAGGGGGCCACTGCTTGATGATATGCTTGTACCAGAAACGCAGAATGAAGTTTCCTTTGGGCCGGGGGCGCACCTGCCGTTCCATCAGCACGACGGGCTCGAAGGGGAAACGCTCCGGATGCTGAAGGGTTTCCGTGTAAACCGTATTTTGATAGCGGCGGAGGTTGACAACCTGACGGTAGAGGCTCTGCATCTCCGGCTTCAACCAAGTCCCGCAAAGACTGACCAGCCGGGGCAGGGCGGGAGCGGGAGGGGCGGTGGAGGCCGGCTGGAGATCAGGCATCGGGGAGTGTGGCAAAGTCGGAAAATGAAAGCTGGTTCATCTTCAGGGTTTTTTCCACAGATAAAGCCAGCGTTCACTGACCGCTTTGCCTTCGGCGTCCTGAAGTTCACAAGTCAGGTCTATGTCTCGCAGATCGGCAGGCGGTTCCAGCACAAAAAAGGCCCGCAGCACCTGGGGCATGTGAACTTCAGGATTGCGTCCCATTTCGAGGGGGAGGCTATCCACGTTGGCCATGCTGAGATCGGTGATATCGGCGTGGACGACTTTAATGGCCGGATTGTTGGTGGTGATGACGGGTTTGAAGCCTTTGATATCATCCCATTTGGGGTCGCCTGCTTTTTTTTCCGGATGAAGCGGCTTGGCGAAATCGATCGTGAAAAGCAGTTGCTCCGGGCGCTGGACGGGGTGGCCGTAGCGCGTGTCCTTGACGGTGAAGAGGCCGGACGGTACCGGGTCGCGCAACCAGACCAGCCGGTATTTGAAATGGTAGGGTTTGCCCACTTCAGGTTTCGGATCCGGTTCCCAGACGAGGATGATGTTGTCATTGGTCTCATCGGCCGTGGGCATCTCGATGAGATGGAGTTGGCCTTTGTCAAAACCAAGGACGGGTTCCACCCGGACGCTGGGGCGGTCGTGATAGTGAGCTTCAACATCCTGGTAGGAGGGGAAGGAGCGGTCGCGCTGGAGGAGGGACCAGGACTGTGGTTTTTCCAAAGTGAAGACGCAGTGACGGAACTGGCCGGGAGTATGGTCGAGCGGGCGGAAGTGTTTCCCACCGGTAGCCAGTTCCATCAGCAGGCCGTCGCTGTCGTGGACCTCGGGGCGGAAGTCGTAAGCCCGGGGATGGGTGAGTTCGCCGAACCAGAACATGCTGGAGAAAGGAGCGAGGCCGAGTTGTTGCACCGGCTGGCGGAGGGTGATTTCGGCTTCGATCTCCATCACCGTTTCCACGCCGGGCGTCACATTGAATTGATAGGCCCCGGAAACACTGGGGCCGTCGAGAAGCGCCCACGTAGTAAGGGTTTTGGCGCCGGCTTCGGGGGTTTTGAGCCAGAAGTTCTGAAAATCAGGGAACTCCTCCGGCACGCCGGGAAGGCCGCTGTTCAGGGAGAGACCGCGGGCGGACAGACCATAGGGCGATTTTGCCGGAATGCTGCGGAAATAGCTGGCTCCGAGGAAGACGAGAAACTCGTCCATGTAGTCGGCGGAATTGAGCTGGGTGCGGGCGCGCCAGCCGGCGTAGCCGGGAGGGGTCGGGATGCCGTTGGGCACCTGTTGTTTTCCGTAATCAAAAAGACTGCGGTCAAAGAAGAGCGGTTTGGCCTCGGCACCATCGACCTCGTAGAGTTTGACGGATTTTTTGGCGGTCCAGCCGGGGTGGAAAAAATCGACTGAAAAGGTCCTTTTGTCGACGGACCAAAGGCCCTGATCCATTTTGAAGCGGATGTCGCGATGCTGGTCGTAGGTCAGATTTTTCCAGTAATCGGCCAGATCATCTGCGGGGGCAGCATAAGGCACCGCCGCGCGCTCGCGGGCCAGGGTGCGGACTTGTTCGAACGAGAAATCTTCAGCCACCGCGGCGCTGAGGGAGGCGAGGGCGGAAGCAACAATGAGAAATGCGCGGGACATGGGGAACAGATCAGGAGACAGGGGACGTGGCATGATGCATAACCGGTGCTTCCGCTGATGCAATTGCGTTCCCAACCTCCCAGGGACGCATCCGGGTGATTCAGGGTCACGATTCAGGGCAAGCCCGGGCCTCGCGCCAGAGCGTCGAAGCCGCATGGCGGTGATCGACGCAGAGTTTTTTGAAAATGCGGTCGAGGTGATTTTTCACAGTGTGGGGACTGATCCCGAGGATGATGCTGATTTCCTCATTGGATTTCCCCTCGCTGAGCCAATCCATCACCTCGCGCTCGCGGCGGGAAAGGAGTTCGGAAGGGGTGGGGGCCGTTTCGTCCTCAAGCAATAGCAAGGCGGCGCCGAGGCGCCGGGACCTAACCAGCCGCACCCGGACCGGACGGGGACCGTGTTGGAGGATGACCTCCGGGTGGGGACGACGGGCGTTGGGTTTTCCCTTGTCGTCAAAAAGCGCGGCCAGCACCGGTGGCAGCTCTTGCCTGTCAGCAGACCGTCCAGCGGGCATGAAAGGGCGCAGGCGTTGGCGGGCCGTGGTGGAAATGTAGGCGACCTGACCGGCGGGGTCAGTGAAAATAAGACTATGCCGCATTTCCCGCTCCAAGGTTTCGATGAGTTGGAGCGTGGCCGGACCCGGATGCTCCATCACCTGGGCTGCCAGATCCTCCAGGGAAAAGTCCACCCCAGCTGCCCCGAGGCATTGACCCTGCACCAGAATCGGGGCAGCCAGCGTGACGATGAGCACCGATTGACCGCCCATGGGGTATTCATAGGGACCCACCATCACCGTGCGCCGCATCCGGGTGGGCAACATATAATACGCCCCGCGTTTCGGATCATTGATGGCTACGTTGGCCTCCACTTGGATTTCCCCGAATCGCCGGTGCCACACAGGGAGGAATCGCCCGGTATCGTCGTGACCCGGAGCATTGATGAATTCGGCATCCCGCCCATCCAGCGCATCCGGCTCCCACACCGCCCACACTCCCAGATACCGGGGATTTGCCTTCAGCGCCTGGCGGAGGATGCTGCTGTGCAGCCCCCGGTCCACCACCGACAAGGCCCGCAGCCCGGCAAACAATGCCGCCAGCTGGTCCGGAGCGCCGTGGGTGAGGATCATGGGAAGGAATTTGAACAGAAGGGCGCGAAGGTCACCATGAAATGCTGGAAAATACCCCCCCAAGGATTGTGGAAGGGTTTTCCCGTCGCCCCCTTGCTGTCCTTTGCGCCCTTCTGTTCAAATGCCCTCAAATCCGCCTCTCTCCAAATTCCTTCATATTTCCAAAGCATCCGGCCCTTGCCTTTTGGAAATGTTCCCTTAAAGTCCGCCCCTTGTCGAAATTTCCGATCTCGCCGGTGCTTCCGGGGTGGCCTGTTTGCCACCCCTTTTCTTTCTCCTGAAAGAGGAAGCGACTGCAAAAATTAGTCAACGTCACAACCCAACAACTAACCCGTAAAGTATTATGAATCAAGAACTCATGACTCTGATGGAGAATTCCTTCAAGGATCTCCGCGAGCACAGCATCGTCAAAGGCATCATCCTTGACATCAAACCCCAGGTCGTCCTCGTCGACATCGGCTACAAGTCCGAAGGCGCCATCCCCGTCAGCGAATTTGAAGACGAAGACATTCAAGTCGGCGACGAAATCGAAGTTTTACTCCAGCGCCTCGAAAACGACGAAGGCATGGTGGTTCTCTCCAAGGAGAAAGCTGCCCACAAACAGAACTGGGACAAAATTGTTAAAGTCTTCCATGACGGCGGCCTCGTTAAGGGCAAGGTCAAGGGAGTGGTCAAAGGCGGCTTGACGGTCAACGTCGGCGTCGAAGCCTTCCTCCCCGGCAGCCAGATCGACATCATCCCGCCGAAGGATCTCAACGAATACGTGGGCAACGTCTACGAATTCAAGATCGTGAAGGTCAACGACGAGCGCAAGAACGTCGTCCTCAGCCGCCGCGAAGTGATCGAAGCCGAGCGCGCCGAACAACGCCAGCGTTTCCTCGAAACCGTCAAGATCGGCGACAAGGTCGAAGGTGCGGTCAAGAATATCACCGACTTCGGTGTCTTCGTGGACCTCAACGGCATGGACGGTCTGCTCCACATCACCGATATGAGCTGGGGCCGCGTGAACCACCCGACCGAAGTGGTCGCCATTGGCCAGAAGGTCAACGTGGTCATTCTCGATGTGAACCGCGAGAAGGAGCGCGTCTCCCTCGGCATGAAGCAGCTCCTCAGCAATCCTTGGGAAGCCATCGAAGCGCGCTTCCCGATTGGCCAGCGCGTCAAGGGCAAGGTCTCCAAGCTGGTCGCTTACGGCGCCTTCGTGGAACTCGCCGAAGGCGTGGAAGGCCTCGTGCACGTCTCCGAACTCTCCTGGGTCAAGCGCATTGCCCGCCCGTCCGACGTCCTCACCATTGGTCAGGAACTCGACGCCGTGGTTCTGGGCATCAACAAGGAAGAGCAGAAGATCTCCCTCGGCGTCCGTCAACTCGACGGCAACCCATGGGATGCCATTGATGCACGCTTCCCGATCGGGATGAAGATCAAGGGCAAGGTCCGCAACCTCACCGCTTACGGTGCCTTCGTGGAAATGGAAGAAGGCATCGACGGGATGGTGCACGTCTCCGACCTCTCCTGGACCCGCAAGGTCAACCACCCAAGCGAAATGCTGAAGAAGGGCGACGAAGTCGAAGCCACCGTGCTCGAAATCGACAAGGCCAACCAGCGTATCAGTCTCGGCATGAAGCAGCTCGAGAACGATCCTTGGCACGACATCGACGAGAAGTTCCACGTCGGCGACCTCGTCAAGGGAACCGTGGCCAAGATCGCCAGTTTTGGCGCCTTCATCCAGCTCCAGGACGACATCGACGGTCTGGTGCACATCAGCCAGCTCAGCGAAGACCACGTCAACCGCGTCAAGGACGTGCTCAAAGTCGGTCAGGAAGTCGAAGCCCGCGTCATCAAGGTCGACAAGGTGGAGCGCCGCATCGGCCTCTCCGTCAAGGCCGCCAACTACAGTGAAGAGGATCTCCGCAAGGAAACCGCTGCCTTCGAAGCGCTCCGTCCGTCCACCGACATGGTGGGCCTCGAGGAAGCCTTCAAGTTCGCTGCCGAAGAATGGAGACCCGGCCAGAAGTAAGCTGCCGCTTACCTCTCAAGCAGCTCTATGCTGTCTGACAAAAATCACGAACACCCCGCGGATGAAAATCTGCGGGGTGTTTTGTTTTTCCAACCATGAAGCACAGCCCTCCAGCCGCCCCGGCTCGCGGGCTGTTCGCCAGTATGGTCCCGGGAGGAACCTTGATGCTACGGGGGGCGGAAGACAAAGGCTGCGCTCATCCTCCTAACAGGCAAGGACGGTGATGGCTCCAGCCTTGGACTTGCGGTGGTGGGGAGCTTCAATTAGGGAGGCGGGACATGAGACCTTTGGACCAATGCCGCCTCTATGGCATTCTTGATACCGGCTACTGCGCTCCGGAACGCATGGGCGCGATGTTGGAACAGATGATTGCCGGCGGGGTGGATATCGTGCAATTGCGTGCCAAGGCCATGGCTCCGGACCGGATTGCGGAACTGGCCAGGGGACTGCATCCGCTTTCCCTGGCGGCTGGGGTGCCCTTCATCATCAATGATCACCCGGCTCTGGCGGGTGAGACCGAGGTGGAAGGAATTCATGTCGGTGTGGAGGATATGACGGTGGCAGAGGCACGGCGGCTGACCGGTCGGTCCTGCTGGATTGGTAAAAGCTCGCACAGCCTCGCTCAGGCGCACGAAGGAGCCGGGCAGGGCGCCGATTATCTGGGGTTTGGCCCGTTGTTCGCCACGCCGACCAAGCCCGATTACATCCCGATCGGCACCGATGAAATCCGGGCGGTTTATGAGCAGATCCGGGTTCCGGTTTTCTGTATCGGTGGCATCAAGCAGGAGAATCTTGCCGGCGTGATTGCATCCGGGGCTCAGCGCGTGGTGATTGTCAGCGGCATTTTGCTGGCGGTGGATCCGGCGGCCTATACCCGGGCCTGTGTGGATCAGCTGTCACAGGCGGGCATTTCAGGTTGAAGCCCCGGAGCGGGCAGGCTAAGGACAGGGTCTCCGATTCCTTTTCCCAGTTCCAGCTCTTATTTTTCCGCCATGTCCGTCCTTGTTTCCGGTTCCGTTGCTCTCGATTCCATTCACACCTCCAGCGAGATTCATCATGAATTGCTGGGAGGCAGCGCTTCCTACGCAGCGCTGGCGGCCGGGCTGAATACGCCGGTGCAACTTTGTGCTATTGTGGGCTCCGATTTCCCCGCCGGACACCGGGCGTTGCTGACCGGGCATGGGATCGATCTGGATAATGTGGAAGTGGTGGAGGGAGGCAAGACCTTCCGTTGGACGGGCCGCTATCATGATGACATGAACCACCGCGAAACGCTGTCGGTTTCCATTGATGTGCTGGAACAATTCAATCCCAGGCTGAATCCGGCGGCGGCGGCGGTCAAGGTGCTGCTCCTCGCCAATATGAGCCCGGATAATCAATTGGATGTCCTGAAACAATGCACCGGCCGCCCCTTTGTGATCGCCGACAGCATGGACCTCTGGATCAATATTGCCCGGGACCGGTTGATTGAGCTGATGGGGAAAGTGGATCTGTTTGTGATCAATGAGGATGAGGCCAAGCTCTTTGTGGATACCAGCAACCTGATCAATGCCGGCCGCAAGCTGCAAGCCATGGGTCCAAAGTATGTGGTCGTGAAAAAGGGTGAGCATGGAGCCCTGCTGTTTGGGCCGGACCAGCTGTTCATGACCTGTGCCTACCCTTTGAGGAACGTGGCCGATCCGACTGGAGCGGGCGATACCTTCGCGGGCGGCGTGGCGGGTCACCTGGCCTGCCTCGGTAAACGCGAGTTCAGCTTCGCCGACTTGTCCGCTGCCGTGGTCTACGGCAGTGTCCTGGCTTCATTCACCTGTGAGGAGTTTGGGGTCAAACGTCTGGCGGCCCTGACCAGCGATGAAGCGGCAGCCCGTCTCGCCGAGTTCCGCGCCTGCACCACGATCGCCTGAGTTCCGTTCCGGTTCCCAGCCCATTTAAATTCCGTATGGCCCGCGTTTCCCCGGTCGCCCCCCTGCCGCTATTGCCCTTTTGGCAATTGCCGGCCTTCCGTTGGGGGGTGATCGCCGTTGCCGCCATTTTCCTGCTTTTCGGGATAGGATGGATGGAGAAACTGAATCGCTCCTACCAAATAGAACGCCGGTTGGGCGAAGATGCCCGGCTGGGCCCGATGGTCCATAAAATCAAGCAGCAGATCGAAACCGCAGGGAAAAGCGGCATCCTGGAAAACGCTGCCCAGGCAGCCCAGGGACAGGTGCCTCAGGCCCTTTGGCTGGGACAGGTGGCGGAAGTGGTGGAAAACGAAACCCGTGATGGAAGCCTCGTGGTGCTCTCGAATGCCCACCTATTGGCCGGCCGGCCGGGCCCCCATGACCGGGGAGGACAGGTGAGGATCGGCCGTCGCCGGTACGTTTACAGCGGGACCCGTCCCAAAGTGGGGGAAAACTGGCTGATCTCGGTCTGGCGGGATGGCTCCGGTAACGCGATTCATTCTGCGGCCCGCTATACCTCCGCGCCCTGAACGGGGCCGGGGTGCCGGAGTTGAGGCGCGGGGTGGACCTGCTTCATCCTGACTCCCATTCCGCTCCAGCCCTTCACAGCGCACGCCGCATCGAAGTCGCGAGGCCTTCGATTTTGAGGCGGATGCTTTCCTCCTCTTTGATTTTGGCATCGATGCTACGGCAGGCGTGCATGATGGTGCCATGGTCGCGGCCACCAAAGGCATCGCCGATTTCCTGATAGGAAGAACTGGTGAGTTCCCTTGCCAGATACATGGCGACCTGGCGGGCGAAAGCGATGTTGGCCGGGCGTTTGCGGCTGGTCATATCAGCCAGACGGATGTCGTAGCTTTCCGCGATGGTTTTTTGAATTTTGTCGATGGTGATCGACTGCCGGGATTCCTCCTGAAGGAGATCGCGCAGGAGATCCCCGGCCTGGGCAATGGAGATAGGGCCATGCAGGGAAATCCAGGAAGCTACCCGGAACAGAGCCCCATGCAGGCGGCGCACATTGCTGCGGATGCGGGAGGCGAGGTAATCGATGACGTTGGGCGGCACGTCCACGCGGAGGGAAACCGCGCGGTTCCGCAGGATGGCCACCCGGGTTTCCTCATCCGGTGGGGTGATTTCGGCCATCATGCCCCACTCGAAGCGGGAGGCGAGGCGCGATTCCAGATTCCGCATTTCTGAAGGCGGGCAGTCACTGGAGAGGACGACTTGTTTATTGCCATCAAAGAGGGCATTGAACGTATGGAAGAATTCCTCCTGGGACCGTTCCTTGCCGGCGAGAAATTGCACATCATCAATCAACAGGACGTCAGCCTGGCGGAACCGTTTGCGGAAGCGGGGCAGGGAGTGTTCCTGGAGGGCCGCAATGAACTGATTGGTGAATTCCTCACTGGTGATATAAAGCACGCGCGCTCTGGGCCGGGTCTCCCTGATATGGGCTCCAATGGCATGCATCAGGTGCGTTTTACCGAGACCTGTGGTGCCGTAGAAGAACAGCGGATTATAGGCCCGGGCCGGACGTTGGGCGACTGCGGAGGCGGCGGCGTGGGCGAATTGATTGTTGGCCCCGACCACAAACGTGTTGAAGGTATGTTTTGGGCTGAGGCGCTCGTCGGTTTCACCAGCGGGTTGGCTGGCGTCGGCGGTGGTTTCGAAATCGCCGTCCGGAAGTGGGGCTGCTGGTTCGGCGTCCGGAATGACGGAAGGAGGGATTTCCTGCAGGGGGAGGGCGGGAATTGGCTCCGCTTTTACCGGCTTCGCAGCTGGTTTGCGGACCTTCACCGGAGCGGCCGCGAAAATGGGTGCGGTGGATTCCCCGGCCAGAAATTCAAGCGTGGGCATAATGCCCGTGATGGCGTGGAATGATTCCTTCAACGGAACCAGATAATTCATCTCGATCCAGAGCTGGTGGATGGAATCCGGGACGATGATCCTGACCCGTTCATCATTGGCTTCAGTCAGACAGAGTGAGGAGAACCATCGGTCGAAGGCGTCCGGGGTAATCCTGGTCCGCAGATTGTCAACGACATGTGCCCAAAGGACAGCAAGAGGATTCACATGGGACATTGCAGGAGATATTGGCAGTAGGGTGGCAGCAGGCGGGGCGGGCGGTAGCATCCGGGGTCAGTCTGGGCGGGCGGATGGAACGACGGCGGCAACGCGGTGGGGGGGCCGGTTGAGGGTGTTGAGGATGAGGGCGGTGGCAGGAATCAGGGTAGACTGAAGAGGAGAAGGGCTGCAGGGCCGGGTTGGGAGACAGGACGGGGAAGAAGCTGGTAAGAAGGACATCGCGTTTGGTGGACTGGTCAGCCGGTGGGGTCTCCTAACGGGGGGGCGGGCTGGACATGAGGGTAGCCAGACCGCGGGTACCGACAAGGATTTTTTGG
The DNA here is from genome assembly GCA_942492905.1 of uncultured Verrucomicrobiota bacterium. Lineage (GTDB taxonomy): Bacteria > Verrucomicrobiota > Verrucomicrobiia > Verrucomicrobiales > V1-33 > CAIZWU01. The sequence continues at coordinate 3,729,956 of OW818657.1, read as the reverse complement.
AAGAAGGTGTGAACTTTTTAAAAAGATTTCAGTTGAAATCCAAATGCTAGACGCGTTCCCCCGTTGTGGCTGTATGGTGGCCTTGGCCCGGATGGGTTTTGTGCGGGATAATGGTTGTCCTGGCGCGGGTTGGCCTGATAATCTCGCGGTTTTTCCATCCCTCATGAGTAAATCCCCCGAGTCCCACCTGGTCGAAGAGCGCACTTTTCACCCGTCCGCTGAATTTTCCAAAGCCGCGCACGTGAAAAGCCTCGCTGCCTACAAAAAGAAATATGCCGAAAGTATCAAGGATCCCGGAAAGTTCTGGGCCGCCGAGGCCTCGGAACTGACGTGGCAGCAGCCTTGGGAGACGGTGCTCGACTGGAAACCGCCCTTCGCCAAATGGTTCTCCGGGGGAAAATTGAATGTGGCCGAGAACTGCGTGGACCGGCACGCCGCCAATCCGGCCCGCAAGAACAAGGCAGCCATCATCTTTGAAGGCGAACCCGGGGACCGCCGCACCCTGACGTATCAGCAGCTCCAACGCGAGGTGTGCCGCTTCGCCAATGTCATGAAGGCTCATGGCGTGAAACCGAAGGACCGGGTGATGATTTATCTCCCGATGGTCCCGGAGGCGGCGATTGCCATGCTGGCCTGCGCCCGCATCGGCGCGGTGCATAGTGTGATTTTTGGTGGGTTCAGCAGTGAGAGCATCAAGGACCGTACGGAAGACTGCGAAGCCACCATGATCATCACCGCGGATGGAGGCTACCGCCGCGGCAAGGTGGTGCCGTTGAAGGACAACGTGGACAGTGCCCTCGCCAGCGGGGCTGCCTCCGTGAAAAAGGTCATCGTGCTCCGCCGGACCAACAGCACGGTGCACATGCAGCACGGTCGCGATGTTTTCTGGCATGAGGAAGTGGAGAAGGTGAATGCCAAATGCCCCGCCAAGGGATTTGATAGCGAACATCCCCTCTTCCTGCTCTACACCAGCGGCTCCACCGGCAAGCCCAAGGGCATCCTGCATACTTCCGGTGGCTATCTGACCGGCACCTACTCTACGTCCAAATACATTTTCGACCTGCGGGATGAAGACGTCTACTGGTGCACCGCTGATGTGGGCTGGATCACCGGGCACAGCTACATCGTTTATGGCCCTCTGGCCAATGGGGCCACCCTGCTGATGTATGAAGGCGCGCCCGACTGGCCCGACAAGGACCGGTTCTGGAAGATCATCGAGGAATACTCGGTCACCATCCTTTATACGGCTCCCACCGCCATCCGCGCCTTCATCAAATGGGGGGATGACTATGTGAAGAAACACGATCTTTCCTCGCTGCGGCTCCTCGGGAGCGTGGGTGAGCCCATCAATCCCGAAGCCTGGATCTGGTATCACAAAGTCATCGGCGGGGGCCGCTGCCCGATTGTTGATACCTGGTGGCAGACCGAAACCGGAGCCATCATGATCACCCCGCTGCCCGGAGCGACCCCGACCAAGCCTGGCACCGCCACGCTGCCCTTTTTCGGCATTGATGCCGCCATTCTCGACGAGACCGGCAAGGAGTGCGGTCCCGATGAGGCCGGCAAACTGGTGATCCGCCAGCCGTGGCCGTCCATGCTGCGCACCATCTACGGCGACAAACAGCGGTATAAGGACACCTACTGGAGTGAATACCCGGGCGGCATCTACCTTGCGGGGGATGGAGCCCGCCGCGACAAGGACGGCAATTTCTTCATCGTCGGCCGGTTGGATGATGTGCTGAACGTTTCCGGGCACCGGTTGGGGACTGCCGAGGTCGAAGGCGCCCTCGTTTCCCACCCGGCCGTGGCCGAAGCCGCCGTGGTGGGCCGCCCTGATGAACTCAAAGGCCAGGCGGTAGTCGCCTTTGTCACCCTGAAAGGTGGCATCGAACCCTCCGAGACCTTGAACAAGGAACTGAAGCTGCACGTTGGCAAAGTCATCGGCGCCATTGCCCGCCCCGACGACATCCGCTTCACCGCGCTCCTCCCCAAAACCCGCAGCGGTAAAATCATGCGACGCTTGCTGAAGGAAATCTGCGCCGGCGGCGACGTCAAAGGAGATACCACCACCTTGGAGGACTTTAGCGTCGTGGCCAGCCTGCAAGCCTCCGGCAAGGAAGAAGGGTAGGGGAAATCCCTCCTTTTTCCTCGTGGCTTGACGGATTCCGCAGGTCGTCAGCGCCATGGTTCCGCACCGGGATGGATTCCCTTCATCCCGGTGCCGATGATGCTCAGCTGTCGTTTGCCATCCGGCCCGGTCCGCGCTTCATTGCCCTCCCCATGTTGCTTCCTGTTACCCCTGGTATTTGTTATCTCGTCGGCGCCGGTCCCGGCGATCTTGGTCTGGTCACGCTCCGTGCCAAAGAGTGCATCGAAGCCGCCGACGTGGTGGCCTACGATTATTTGGTGAACAAGCAGGTCCTGGCCTGGATGAAACCGGGGGCCGAACTCCTTTACGTCGGCAAGCAGGCGGCCAACCACGCGTTGCCCCAGGAAGAGATCAATCAACTGCTGATCCGAAAGGTGCTGGAGGGCAAAATCGTGACCCGTCTCAAAGGTGGCGACCCATACGTTTTCGGGCGGGGGGGCGAGGAGGCGCAGGAACTCCATGCGGCCGGTTGTCCTTTTGAGGTGGTGCCGGGCATTTCCTCCACCATCGCCGGTCCTGCTTATGCGGGGATTCCCGTGACCCATCGCGATTTCAATACCCAGCTCACCATTTTTACCGGCCACGAGGACCCCACCAAGGAGGTGAGCAGCCTCGATTTTGAGAAAATCGCGCAGGCCGATGGTGTGAAGGTCATGCTGATGGGGGTGGGCCGGATGGGTGAACTGACCGGAAAGTTGATGGAGCATGGGGCCGCCGCCGACACCCCGGTGGCGCTGATCCGCTGGGCCACCACCGGCCGCCAGCAGACCTTGACGGGGACGCTGGGCACCATCGCCGCCCTCGTGGAAGCCCAGGGATTCAAAGCCCCAGCGGTTTGTGTGATCGGTGGCACGGTGGGGTTGCGTCCCGAGTTGAACTGGTTTGAGCGCCGTCCCTTGTTTGGAAAACGCATCGTCGTCACCCGGACGCGGGCCCAGGCGGGGGTGCTTAGTCAGGGGCTGCGGGCACTCGGTGCAGATACTTATGAGTTGCCGACCATCCGGATCGAAAAACCGCACGACCTGATGGGTTTTGGCGAAATGGTGCAGGAGTGCCACAAATACGAGTGGATCATCTTCACCAGTCCCAATGGGGTGGAGGCCTTCTTCAATCTCTTTTTCAAGCTCTACAAGGATGCCCGCGACATTGGAGCGGTCAAACTGGTGGCCATCGGTCCCGGTACTGCCAAAAAGATCGCGGAATACCATCTCAGTGTTGATTTTATCCCGGAAAAATCGGTGGCCGAATCCCTCGTGGAAGAATTCATCGAACATGCGGGCAGCATTGAAAACCAAACCGTCCTCTGGGTCCGCGGCGAATCTGCCCGGGATGTGGTCGCCCAGAAACTGATGGAAAAAGGCGCGATCCTCGATGAAGCGATCGCCTACCGCACCGTGCCGGAAACCGAGGATGTGGCCGGGGGCCAGGCGCGGTTCAGGGAGGAAGGAGCCGATGTGCTGACGTTTGCGAGCGGGAGTGCGGTCGATCATTTCATGGCGCTCAACATTCCTATCCCGCCGGAGACCAAAATCGCCAGCATTGGTCCGGTCACCACTGCGGCCCTGAAGCGCCATGGCCTGAAAGCGCACATCACCCCGGCGAGTCATGACATTCCGGGTTTGATCAAGGCGATTGCAGCGCATTTTGCCAAGTGAGAGCGCCAGACCGGCGGGAGCATGGCAGTGGCACGGTTAGTGCGTTAGTGATCAGGGTGGCAGGTCACTTTCCCGGCTTGCTCCCCATCGCCGTGCCGTCGAAATAAAAGAATGAGTTCCAGTCTTCCTGAAAAAATTCAATTCAGCCCCCGCACCGACTATAAAACCGTGGAGTCGGGCCTGGGCTTTGCGCCGAAGTTCGACGCCGCAGGCCTGATCACCGCGGTGGCGGTGGATGCCGATGACGGCACCGTGCTGATGGTGGCCTACATGAACGAGGAATCGCTCCGCCTGACCCTCGCGTTGGGAGAAGCGGTTTATTACAGCCGGAGCCGCCAGGAGATCTGGCACAAAGGAAAGACCAGCGGACACACCCAGGAAGTGGTGGAAATCCTGACGGATTGTGATCAGGATGCGTTGGTGCTCCGGGTGCGTCAGCACGGCGCGGGCGCCTGCCACACGGGCTATCGCAGTTGCTTTTTCCGCAAGGTGGCGGTCGCCGAACCGGCCGGAGATGGCAACCAGGCCGCGGGACTGGTGCCGGTCTACCCGTCCAAAGCATACGATGCGGACGCCGTTTACCGCAAATAAGTCATCAAAACTCCCCTCCGCCGGTTTCATCCTCTTGCAATCACCAGGCGTAAATTCTAGGAACTTCCAACCATGCCTCCGCTCGTCCAGTACCTCATCCGCTTTTACCAGTCTTCCATCGGGAAGAAAATCATTGTGGCCCTGACTGGAGCAGCCCTGATGGGCTTTCTGGTCGCCCACCTGCTGGGAAATCTCCTGATCTTCAGCGGGCCGGAAGCAATCAATGGTTATGCGAAAAAACTGCAGGATCTGGGACCGCTGCTCTACGTCGCCCGCGCCGGTCTGCTGCTGTTTGTGGTGCTCCACATCGTCTGCACGGTCCAGTTGGTGAAAATCAACCGTGCCGCCCGTCCGCAAAAGTATGCCGTGGATACCGTGCGCCAGGCCACCAAATCCTCCCTCATCATGATCTGGAGCGGGCTTACCATCCTCGCTTTTGTGCTCTATCACCTCGCCCATTTCACCTGGGCCCTGGGCAATCAATACCACAATCCCGGCATTGCCCGCTACTGGGTTGAGCCGGGGGTTCACAATGTTTATAACATGGTGATCGACGGTTTCAGGGTGTGGTACGTTTCCGCCTTTTATATCATCGCCATGTTCCTGCTCTGCAGCCATCTCAGCCATGGCTTTTCCAGCATCTTCCAAACCCTCGGTCTGGCCACCCCGCGCACGCGCCAGCCGATTAATGTGGCCGGCAAGCTTTTTGCCTGGGGATTGTTCCTCGGCAACATCTCGATCCCGCTGTCCATCCTCTTCGGCATCAAATCCTAAATCTTTTTCCCCATCCTCCGAGCCATGATCAGCGAAATTCACGATGCCCCGGCCACCAACCCCAACCGCGTCAGCGACACGCCGCCCGATGGTTCGCCCAAGGTGCCGCTCCCGGAGAAATGGACCAAACACAAAGCAACCTCCAAACTGATCAATCCCGCCAACCGCCGGAAGTATAATATCATTGTGGTGGGCAGTGGTCTGGCGGGTTCCGCCGCCGCCGCCAGTCTTTCCGAACAGGGCTACAATGTGAAGTGCTTCTGTTATCAGGACAGTGCCCGCCGCGCCCACAGCATCGCGGCCCAGGGCGGGATCAATGCCGCCAAGAATTATCAAAACGATGGCGACAGCACCTACCGGCTTTTCTACGACACCATCAAGGGGGGCGACTTCCGCGCCCGGGAGTCCAACGTCCGCCGCCTTGCCGAGGTCAGCGTTCAGATCATCGACCAATGTGTCGCCCAGGGCGTGCCTTTTGCCCGCGAATACGGCGGATTGCTGGCAAACCGGTCCTTTGGAGGCACCCAGGTGGCCCGGACATTCTACGCCGCGGGCCAGACCGGCCAGCAGCTGCTGCTGGGAGCCTATGCCGCCCTGAACAAGGAAATTGCCCATGGCAGCGTCAAGATGTATCCCCGCACCGAAATGCTGGATCTGGTGGTGGTGGATGGCCACGCCAAAGGCATTGTGGTGCGCGACATGGTGACCGGCAAGATTTCGTCCCATGCCGGTGATGCCGTGCTGCTGTGCACCGGGGGATATGGCAACGTCTTTTATCTCTCGACCAATGCGACGGGCTGCAACGTCACTGCCACCTGGCGGGCCCATAAACGAGGGGCTTGGTTTGCCAATCCGTGTTACACCCAGATCCACCCGACCTGTATTCCCGTCAGCGGCGACTATCAAAGCAAGCTGACCCTGATGTCCGAGAGCCTGCGCAACGACGGCCGCTGCTGGGTGCCCAAACGCAAGGAGGACTGCGGCAAGCCCGCTGCCAGTATTCCGGAGGCAGACCGCGATTATTATCTGGAGCGGAAATATCCCAGCTTCGGCAACCTCGCCCCTCGCGATATCGCCAGCCGGGCGGCCAAGGAGCAGTGCGACGATGGCCGGGGCGTTGGGCCGGGAGGCCTCGGCGTTTATCTGGATTTCGCCGATGCCATCAAACGGCTCGGGGAAGACCAAATCCGTGAGCGTTACGGCAACCTGTTTGATATGTATGAGCAGATCACCGGCGAAAATGCCTACAAGCAGCCGATGCGGATCTACCCGGCCGTCCATTACACCATGGGTGGCCTTTGGGTGGACTACAATCTGATGAGCAATATGCCCGGCCTCCATGTGCTGGGTGAGGCCAATTTCTCTGACCATGGGGCCAACCGCCTCGGCGCCAGCGCGCTCATGCAAGGTTTGGCCGACGGCTATTTCGTCATTCCCGCGACCCTGCCGAACTATCTGGCTGATCAAAAGCCTGGTCAATACAAGGACGACAGCCCGGAATTCAAAGCCGTCGAGGAGGAAGCCCGCGGGCGGATCCGCAAAATCCTGTCGGTGAATGGCACCCGGTCCGTGGCCAGCTTCCACCGTGAGTTGGGTCTGCTAATCTGGGATAAATGCGGCATGGCCCGCACCAAGGAAGGTCTTGCCCACGCCCTGAAGCGCATCCCCGAACTCCGCGAGGAATTCTGGACCAACGTCCGCGTTCCCGGCAGTGGGGATGCATTCAACCAGCAGCTCGAACAAGCCGGCCGGGTTGCCGACTTCCTCGAATTCGGCGAATTGCTCTGCCGCGATGCTTATGATCGCGAGGAATCCTGTGGCGGGCATTTCCGCTCGGAACACCAGATGGAAGGCGAAGCCAAACGCGATGACGAGCACTTCTCTTATGTCGCAGCCTGGGAATACACCGGCGACCTCGCCAAGCCCAAGCTCAACAAGGAATGGCTGGAATATGAGGAGGTCCACTTCTCCACCCGCAGCTACAAATAACCGCATCGACCAGTTCCTCCTGTCCTTCGTGGACTTCAAATCCTTTCCCTTTTCCCAACTCCCAAGACCATGGCTGATTCCAAGTCCTCTCTCGATCTTACGCTAAACGTCTGGCGCCAGACCGGTCCCGATGCCCCCGGGCGCTTCGAGACCTATGCTGCCAAAGCGATTCCGGAGACAGCCTCGTTTCTGGAGATGATGGACATCGTCAATGAGGGCATCATCACCAAGGGGGGCGAACCAGTGGCGTTCGATCACGACTGCCGGGAAGGAATTTGCGGTACATGCTCCATGGTGATCAATGGCATGCCCCACGGCCCCAAGCGTGGCGTCACGACCTGCCAATTGCACATGCGTAGTTTCCGTTCGGGCGATACCATCTGGATTGAACCCTTCCGCGCCACTGCCTTCCCGATCGTGCGCGATCTGGTCGTGGACCGCAGCGCATTCGACCGCATCCAGCAGGCCGGTGGTTACATCACGGTGCGCACCGGATCCGCTCCGGAAGCGAATAGTGTTCCGGTTCCCAAACAGGATGCGGATGCCTCCTTCATGGCCGCGGCCTGCATTGGCTGCGGGGCCTGTGTGGCGGCGTGCAAAAATGCCAGTGCCATGTTGTTTGTGGCGGCCAAGGTGGCGCATTTCAATCACCTTCCCCAAGGCCGGCCCGAAGCGGACAGCCGTGCGCTGGGAATGGTCCGCGCCATGGATGAACAGGGTTTCGGCAATTGCACCAACCAGTATGAGTGCGAAGCGGTGTGTCCCAAGACGATCGACGCGGAATACATCCGCCAGTTGAACCGGGACTACCGCAATGCGGCCGCCAAGGAAGTGGTTGGGATTTGATTCAAACGGCAAGGCCTTGAGGCAAGGGCTGCCCGCGTGTTTGCTTCCTGCAGAGAAGTTTTGTAGGGTAGTGGAATCATGCCGCATCCTGCTTCGTCCTATCCCTGTCTCGTGACCGGACAGCCGGTCAGTGCTTCCGATTCCATCGCATTGGAAACCCTGCGGCCCGGCCTGCAGGAGTTGATCCTGATCGACTTCCCGAAGGCGGGTCCGGATGCCCGTGTTTCCCAGGACGCCTTGGTGGATTACCGGCGCAAATATGTGGAGGCGATTTTGGAGGAGGAACGCGGCGAAGTTTCCGAACTGGAGAAGGCGGTCATTGAGGCGGTCAGCCATGAAGACACGCTGTCGCAGACTCCGGGCGAACGGGAGGCGGACCACCCGCCGACTTTCGGTGAGAAGGTGGCGGACCAGGTGGCATCCTTTGGGGGAAGTTGGCGGTTTCTCATCACCTTTGGCATCCTGATGGGAGGCTGGATTCTGATCAATGGACTGCGGAAGGATGCATTGGATCCGTTTCCGTTCATTCTCCTGAACCTCATGCTTTCCTGCCTCGCCGCCGTGCAGGCCCCGGTCATCATGATGAGCCAGAACCGCAAGGAGGCGCGGGATCGTCTGGCCGCAGAGCATGACTATCAGGTCAATCTCAAGGCCGAACTTGAGATCCGGCATCTGCATGAAAAAATCGACCACCTTCTCGGCAAACAATGGGAGCGGCTCGCGGCGATCCAGCAGATGCAGATTGAGTTGTTGGAGAACCGGTTGGGGGAGCAGTCTGCTGCACACCATAGACCGGCCGCCCCTGCTGATTCTTGCGGGAACGAACCAAAGCCGGGATGATCCACCAGGAGTAGCCCCGGTTCGTGCCTGAGTTGGCTTGGGGCGGGAAAAATGGACTTCCCTGGGTTATTTGGTGACCCGGTAGAATCTGCGGATTTGATCGTAGACGATAGGATAGGGGCTGCGGGCTCCGGTCTGGGGCATCCAATTTTCCAGGTTGGGCGAGGTTTCGAGGATCAAAGCCGGATCGTCCCAATAAAGGAAGGGGGATTGATTGATCTGGAAGACGCTGAACTGTCCCGAGCCAGGAGGTTCGAGGGTCAAGGTGAGGGAAGCATCGCACACCATGTCGCTGGATCCGGCGCTGCCCTGGTGGACTTCAATGGACAGGACGTTCAATCCCGGGACCAAAGCGCTCAGCACGGAACTGTCAGCGGTCAGTTTGTCGAAAACAGTTTCGGCGGTGCTGTCGCCTTTGGTGCTGGTGGCGAGCTTGTCAGAGGTTATACCGGAAATGCCGCCGACCGCCGTTCCGGGATCAATGTTGATCGGCGGGAAGGCGGTGCCATTGATGAAGGTGATGGCTCCATCATCATTGAGGATTTCCAGTGACAGGGCGCGGACCAGGGAGGGATCGGCGACGGTGAAGGTTTTCCGGAAGTAGGTGGTGATGCCCCGTTCCGCATCCGGCAATGCGGTGCCGAGCACGAGATAGGGACTGGCGGCACCGAGGTTGCCGTAGCCGATGGGCGTAGATTTGTTGGTTTTCCAAGTGGCGTCCTGGATGTAATCCACCGCGGTCCATGCCCGGTTGCTGGTATCGTTGGGTGGTTTTTGAGCGTTGGCGGCAGGGGCACGGTTGGCATAATAACTCCAACCTGCGGAGGCCTTGCCCACGGGAACTTCGGTGGGCAGGGGTGCGGTATTGCTGAACCAGGCATCGTCCCCGGTGACCTCTGCGTGAGTGGGAGTGCCAAGGCTGATGCGGACCAAGTCGTAAGCTGGTCCTCCTGGCAGCGGAGCGGTGAGCGATTTGACGGTTTCGCCGGGCTGGAACGTCAGGGTGCCGCTGGCAAAGGTAGTTTCTTCCGGGCCATTCCGGTCCGGTTTCCCGGTGGCTTGCCAAGGGACCGTGACGGATTGACTGCTGAAGGTGCTGAGCCGGACCGTGAAGCGGCCGCCGGCAGGATAGAGGGAGAGCGGGTCGTTATAGTGATTGTGGAGCAGGGCGACTCCCACCGCAGATCCCGGAACGGGCATGAAAACGGCGATCTGGCTGGCATCGGCGACGGGGTCCCAGAGACTGCTGGCAGGGGTGTCTTCCGTCCCCTGCTGATGGGCGAGATCGGCAGGGCGGGTGTATTTGGTGTTTTTGGAGACGAGACGGGCATCCTGGTAGTTCCAGTTGCTGGCGGCGCGCCATTCCATGGCAAAGGCATCACGGAAAGTGTTGTAGAGGAGGAAGGAGTTCACCACGGTGATGGTGCCCTCATAATTGCTGAAGGAGTTGTAGTTATCGCCGTAGCGCGCGCCGCATTGGTTGCCGGCGAAGAGACAGTGGTCGACCAGGCTCTGGGGACCGCTGCTGCTCTCGCTGTAACCGCATTCCATGCCTTGTCCGCAATTGAAGTGGACCCCGTTGCGGGTCTGGGGAACCCGGTTGCTGCCGGAGTTGGAGAAGGCTTCGTGGATGCAGTTTTCAAACCAGCACCCATCACAAATCACCGTGCCGGGTCCGGAGGCGCCGGAGTCGATGCCATCGTCCTTGGTCCAGCCGATCACCGTTTTGGTGAGGCGGTAGGTACGCCCACTGCCGGGAACCAGATAGATGCCGTCATTGTCCCGATCATCAAAGGCCGTGCCATCGTCCGGATCGGTGTTGGGTTCGTTGCACTCCAGCAGGGCGGAGCTGTGGATTTCGACACTGCCGCCGACTTGTTCCCCTCCGGTGATGGCGCGTTGCATGGAGGTGCGGGTCAGCTGGAGGGTGCCGTCCTCGGTGGAAAAACCGGCCCCGCGGATTTGGCCGGCGTTAATCGGACCGATCAAGGAACAATCAGTCAGGCTGCAGACCGCACCCGTGCCGATCGCGACGCAGGGTTGTTGCTCGCGGTGCCGCGAGAAGATGCCGCGATCCGGGACAATGCCGGCCTGGGTATACCAATTCTGATTGGCTCCCCAGCAGCAAAACAGGGTGCCGGTGGCGGTAAAGGAAGCCTTGGCTGCGGTGGTGGTCTGGTGAAGCCAGACGCCCCCCCAGGGGGAGGCGGTATTGTCAGGAACGATGACAATGGGTTGGGTGGTAGTTCCATTCATCAGCACGGTGCCACCGGGCTCCACCCAGATTTCGGCGCCGGGGGCGGCCCGGATCACACTGCCGGCCCCGACGGTGAGGGTCGCTCCGGCTTTGACGGTGAGGACGGATTGCAGGTGGATACGGCTGTCTGCGGCCCAGTTCTGGCTTCCTGTCAGGTTTCCGGTTTGGACGGTCCAGGTGGTGCTGGCTTCAAACTGGATCGGGGCGGTGTCGGTGAGACTGTGGACCGTGCCCGCGAAGTCTGCTGGCCCGGCGGTCGTTTTGGCAGGGAGAATGGTGGAGCCCCAGCCCCGGCGCAATTGAACGGGGTGGTCCGGATAATTGGCGGCCCGGGCAATGCCATTGAGGAAAAGCGGATCTCCGGCGGTGACCCCGGCAGAGGCCCCCTGCTTCAGCCGCAGTGCCACAGGAACCGGCAGATTCAGGGGATATTGCGCCGGGGCGATGACATCCAGCACCTGACCGGTGAAAGCGGAGGGGGCATCGTTCACCAGGCGGAGCGGCTCCATGATGGGCACACCGTGTTCGGTGGTGCCACGTCCGGGATTGGCGATGATGAACTGAAAGGCCAGGCTGGTGGTCGAGACACTGGTGGTGTTGTTGAGCTTGGTTTCATACACCTCATGGTAGCCCGTGGTGGAAACGACCGTGCTGCCCAGCGGCAGGGGATTCCCATCCAGGGTGGCGGTGATGGTGAATCCGGCTTCAGGAGCGAGGGTCACCGTAACGGGGATCAGGGTGGTGGTCCCTCCCGGATAGTTGCGGGTGGCCAGGGCGCTGCCGCTCCGGGTCGCGGTGACGAGGGCAGTGGCAGGCAGGATGGAGATTAACAGGCAAACGATCGGAAGGGCCAGTTTCATATGGGGAAGAAAGGGAGGGAGGCGCGGTGACCGCCCCCCACAACCGCATGAAAACTCCTGATGCACCAGGTTTCCATGGCGAATCGGGCCGAAAACCGGCAAGCCTGAAGTGCCAGGAAAACGGGCGGAGGGGCAGCCCCTTCAAGCCTTGCCCCCTGAAATGCCGTGGATTGATTCCTAACGCGGTGCGTAAACGCCGAAGTCGTTGAAGAAGTATTTTTTGGCGAGGCGGTACATCCAGTGCTTTTCCGGAATTTCCTCGCCCGGCACATGTTGGCTGAGGCGCGGCGTCATGCTTTCCAGCTCGGCCATGGCGGTGAGGCGCATGGTGGTATCCACGGCCCCGTGTTTTTCGGCGAGTTGTTTGACGAGGTCAGGGCGTTCAAGGACGATACAGCCACGGGTGTGCTGGGCGCTCACTTCGCGGAAATCCTTGAGGAACGGGGAGCTGGTCAGGAGATCGTAAATGCCGCGGGAGTCGTGCACGTTTTCCTTGGCAAACTGGATGATGGGGCAGGGCTCCACATGGCCCCGCGGGCTGATATGGTGACTGATGCCGGTGGCCATGGGACAGAGGGCTTGGCCTTTGTCATCGTAGTAGGCATCGACGATGGCGATGGGGGTTTTGGCCCGCTGCTCGACCACGAATTTTCGGACTTTGACCAATTGATCCGGGCGCAGGGCGAGGTCGGAATTGATCTTGGGTCCCACCGGCCGGTAGGTGTGATACCAGGTGTAGTGCACCCCCCAGTCGATCAGGCGGTGCAGCCATTTTTCGGTCAGGAGGTCGTCGATATTCGTCTGGCAGAGGCTGGTGGCCACGCCGGTGAGGAGTTTCTGGTCGAGACAGTTCCGCAGGCCACGCAGGGTGCGGTTCAGCACATCCTTGCTGCCGCGCCGCAGATCGCTGACTTCGCCGGTGCCCTCAATGCTGACCAAGGGGGTGCAATTGCCGAGCTGCCGCAGCTTTTTGGCGACTTTTTCGGTGATCATCTGGCCATTGGTGAAGATCTGGAAATAACAGTCAGGATGCTGCGCCAGAAAATCGAACAGTCCGGGGTGCAGGAAGGGTTCGCCACCCAGTACACCGAAGAAACTGTTGCCGTGCTCCCGGGCGTCGTTCACCAGCCGGTTCAGTTCATCCAGTTCGATCATGTTCCGCGGCGATTCCACGTCGACCCAGCAGCCTTGGCAGCGGAGATTGCAGCTGTTGATGATGCTGAGGTAGAGAAAGGGAGGGAACACGACCCCCTGCTTCAGCCGCTGCTTGAAAAGCATCACCGACCGGGCGCCTTTGAATCCGAAATTCCAGGCCATGGTGGCCAGAAGACGTGGATCGACCGTGCCGGCGATGCGGGAACCGAGTTGAAGAATCATGCAGGTTTTTTGGGGGGAGTCGGTGAAAAGAAGCTGGTGTTGGCCATAAACTGCGGGGCGCGCAGGGGAGTGGCGGAGATACGGTGCAGAAACGCCACCGATTGCACGGATGTGACGGATGCGCACGGTTTTTGGCTGGGACTTCAGCAATGCGCGTTCGGAGGCGGAGAAGCAACCCGGGCCTGATGCCGCCGACATATCGGTCCGCGGAGGCGGTTGGCGCTTGCGGCACCGGGGTGGTGGCGGAAACTGGCCCCTGTCTGACTCATCATGTCCTGCCGTTATCTTTACCGCCGCCGGGTTCTCTTTTCAGAGACCGATCTGGCTGGAATTGCGCACTTTTCCAATTTCTTCCGTTGGATGGAGGAAACAGAGCATGCGTTTTACCGGTCGGTGGGGCTGTCGGTGCATCCGATGCAGCACGGGGCGACCGAAACCAGCATGGGCTGGCCGCGCTTGAAGGCTTCGGCCGAATACCGGCTGCCGCTGGTGTTTGAAGAAGAGTTCGAAGTGGAACTGCTGGTGGCAGAGATGCGGTCGAAGGCGATCCGGTATGAACTGAAATTTTGGAAAAATCCCGATGATCCGGCTGCCCGCAAGGTGGCGGCGCGGGGGGAATTGGTGGTGGTGGCGGTGAAAGCGGACCCCGGCACGCGGGAAATGCAGGCTACCGCGATTCCTGACAACTTCCGCGAGCGTATCTCCTGTGCCCCGGCCAATTTGCTGGGGAATTCCCCGTCCTGAACATCCACCCTCTCTTCCGTGAATTCTCCCAAGATGAATAATACCGCTTTGTTCTATGCCCTCGGCACCGTCGTCTGCTGGGGCCTCTACAGTGTGCTGCTCCACAAGGGCAGCCTTCTGATGAACCCCGGAGGACCTCCGGATGTCGGTTCCCGCATGAAGGCGTTTCTGATGGTGGGGATCGCCTATTTCATTGTGGGCATTGTTGGTCCCATGCTGGTGATGAAGGCCAAGGGCACTCCCCTTTCATTTCCCATGGGCGGCCTGACCTGGAGTCTGCTGGCGGGGCTGGCCGGGGCGGTTGGCGCGTATTTCCTGCTGATGGCCCTGAGTTCCGGCAAGGGACCGGTGGAGTCCAAAGCGCTGGTGTTGCTGGTGCCTGCGATTGTGTTCGCCGGAGCTCCGATTGTGAATGCCATCGTCAGTATCACCAAGGACAAGGTCTGGGGTGAAACGCATTGGCAATTTTATGCTGGCATCCTCCTGGCCGCCGCAGGGGTGGCGATGGTGATGAAATACCGTCCGCTGGGCCATGGGGCGCCACCTCTCAAAGCAGCCGCTGCTCCATCGGCACTGGTGCAGCCTGTCGTGGCGCCGGGTTATGTGGATGTGACCACCCGGCAGTGGATTGTCAGCTAGAGCAGTTTTCGCAATCCCCACCTGACCCGTGCTGCGCAGCGAAGAGATCGACCGGTTCCGCCATGCCATCCGTGCCCGGCAATGGGAGCGGCTCCGTGCCCTGTTGGACACGGTGCTGATGACCAATCCCTTCCACCGGAAGCGTTTGATGAATCCGACGATGGAGACCTTGGAGGATTTTGTCAGGCTCTGTCCCCTCATGACCAAGCGGGTGTTGGTGCAGGACCGGGAGAATTTCCCGCCTTACGGTTCCAATCACACCTACCCGCTGGAAAACTACACTCGGTTTTGCCAGACCAGCGGGACCACCGGCCCACCCCTGACGTGGCTGGACAGCCGGGACGACTGGGGCGGGATGCTGAATCTTTGGCAGGGGATTTTTGATGAATTCGGCGTGCAGCCGGGGGAGGACCGCTTGTTTTTCCCTTTTTCCTTCGGGCCGTTTTTGGGCTTCTGGACGGCCTTTGAAGCGGCCAGCCGGATAGGTTGTCTGGTCATTCCCGGCGGAGGGATGAGCACCAATGCCCGGCTGCAATTGATGCTGGATCACAAGGTGACCGTGATTTGCACTACCCCCACTTACGCGATCCATCTGGGCGAATTGAAGGACCAAAACGACGCTCTGCGCGAAGGCAAATGGGCACTGCGGAGCATCATTGTGGCGGGTGAGCCGGGTGGAAGCCAACCGGAAATCCGGGCCCGGATTGCGGTGCTTTGGCCCGGAGTCCAAGTATTGGATCATCATGGTCTGACCGAAACTGGTCCGGTCAGCTATCAGGATCCGGCGGATGCCGGGCGGCTGCGGGTGCTGGAGGATGCGTATTTTGCGGAAGTGCTGGACCCGGCCACCGGCAGGGAAGTGCTGGAGGGTGCCACCGGGGAGCTGGTTTTGAGCACCCTGCACCGGCTGGGCAGCCCGATGCTGCGCTATCGCACCGGGGATTTGGTCAGGAAAGTGTATGCGGAAGATGGAGGCCTGTGCCTGGAGGGCGGAATTCTCGGCCGCCTTGATGACATGATTTGTGTAAGGGGCGTGAACATTTATCCCAGCGCCGTCGACGGGGTGCTGCGGCGTTTCCCCGAGGTGGTGGAATATCAGGTGCGGGAAGTCCGTCAGGGGGCGCTGCTGGATCTCAAGCTGGTGGTGGAAGTGCCGCTCAGTGTCCGCGACCCCGCGCCGGTGGCGGACCGGATTGCCCTGGCCTTGCGTGATACTTTCCAGCTGCGTATGGATGTGGAGGTGGTGCCGCAGGGCACGCTGCCCCGCTTCGAATTCAAAGCCCGCCGCTGGATCAAGGAACTCCGATGATAGCCGAACTTCAAAACGTCTCCAAAGCCTACCGTGCCGCGCCCGATGCCCCGGAGCAGCGGGTGTTGTCAGGACTTGATTTGTCCATCGCCGCCGGGGAAACCCTCGCCATTTCCGGTCCCAGCGGTTGCGGCAAAAGTACGGTGCTGAATCTGCTGGGCACCCTTGATGAACCGGATGCCGGCAGCGTAAAACTCTTTGGAGCCGGAGTGCCCTATGGCGACGAAGCGGCCCTCAGCGAACTCCGGGCCACCCGCTTGGGTTTCATCTTCCAATTGCATCATCTCCTTCCCCAATGCACGGCCTTGGAAAACGTGCTGATCCCCACTCTCGGCGGACCCACCCGGCCGGACCCCGATGCTGCCCTCGAACGGGCCAAACGGCTGCTGAACCGGGTTGGGCTGGGAGCCCACATGGACAAGAAACCGGCCCAGCTTTCCGGAGGCGAGCGCCAACGGGTCGCCGTGGTAAGGGCCCTGATCCGCGAACCCGGACTGCTGCTCGCGGACGAACCCACCGGCGCCCTTGATGCCGCCAGTGCCGGCCGTCTGATGGATTTATTGATGGATCTGAATGCCGAGGAAGGCACGGCCCTGGTGCTGGTGACCCACGATCCCGCCTTGGCTGCCCGCATGTCCCGCCGTTACCGGTTGGTGGATGGGGTGCTGACCGCAGGCGATTGAACCGGCGCGACTTGTTTCAACGGTGGGGGAAGGCGCCACCCGGAAGCATCATTCCCCGCGGGCTTTGATCTCGATCAGCATCTGGTTGTTGTTATTGTATTTGCCCATGATTTGGAGGAGCCGCTCGACGGCTTCCTGGGGGCGGTGGCCGGAGAGGCCGCGCCGGATGAGATGGACTTTTTCGAGCTGGTGGGGAGGAAGGAGCAGTTCCTCACGGCGGGTGCCGCTCTTGAAGATATCGACCGCGGGATAGACGTAGGCCTGGGAGATCTTCCGGTCGAGGACGAGCTCCATGTTGCCGGTGCCCTTGAACTCCTGGAAGATGAGATCGTCGCCTTTGTTATTGGTTTCGACGAGGGCGGTGGCCATGATGGTGAGGGAGCCGGCCTCGCGGGTATTGCGGGCGGCGGCAAAGAGGCGGCGGGGCGCTTCGAGGGCCCGGCTGTCGAGGCCGCCGGACATGGCCTTGCCACCCCCTCCGCGCATGGCGTTATTAAATCCCCGGGCGAGCCGGGTGATGGAATCGAGCAGCATGAAAACGTGCTGGCCGGCCTCGACCAGACGCTTGGCCCTCTCCACGGCCAGGCTGGCCATACGGATGTGATTGCGGGGATCCTGGTCGTTGCTGCTGGCCATGATCTCGGCTCCGGGCAGGGCGCGGGCGATTTCCGTGACTTCCTCGGGACGTTCATCGACGAGCAGGACGATCACTTTGACGTCCTCGTAATTGTGCAGGATGGCTTCCGCGATGTGTTGAAGGAAGGTGGTCTTGCCGGCGCGGGGCGGGGCGACGATGAGGCCGCGCTGGCCCCGGCCGATGGGGGAGATGAAGTCGATCAGTCGGGTGGTGTGTCGCTTCCCTTCCGTTTCGAGGATGTATCGTTTGTTAGGATTGATGGCGGTCAGTTCCTCAAAAAGGGGCAGGGTGCGGTAGGCGGAAGGCTCCAGTCCATTGACCTTTTTCAGTTGGGTCACCTGCGGGCCGCGGCCACCGCGTTGCATGACGGCATCGACCCAGACGCCTTCGCGCAGGCCGTGCTGGCGGACCAGTTCAGCGGAGACGAAGGGGTCGTTGGGAGAAGGGATGAAACCGCGCTCTTTGGGGCGCAGGAAGGCGAAACCCTTATCAGTCATCTCGAGGAGGCCGGAGCAATCTTCCGGCGGGCCGAGAGGAATTTCAGGGCGCGGCGGGCGGGGTTCCCACTGGCGGGGTTCATTGCGGGGATCCTGGCGTGGTTCGCGGCGGTCGGGGAATTCCCGGCGCTCCTGGGGTTCCCGGCGGTCCTGCGGATCGGTTTCGCCGGGAGGGCCGCCCGGTCCGGGCAGGGGAGCGCGGCCGGTGCGTTCCAGGTAGCGTTGTTGTTTCTGTTGTTTGAACTTCTCTTTGCGTTCCTTCCACCGCTCCCATTTGGTCAGGCGGCGGGGTTCGCCCGTGGGATTCTCCTGGGAGGGATAAGGCTGGGGGGCGGCAGGAGCCGGACCGTCGGGGCCAGCACTGGGTCCGGCGGCAGGATCACGGGGCGGATAGGGCCGGGGCTGGCGGGGAGGGTAGGGGGAAGGGCGTTGCCCTGGCCGCCAGGTTTCGTGGGGCGTCTGAGCCATTTCGGGGCTCGCGGCCGGGGAGGGACGTTCGGAAGGTGATTCGACCGGGGAGGAGGATTCCACCGGCGCGGGGGCGGGAGACGACTCCTTTACGGACTCCGCCGGGGCTGGCGCCGTCTTTTTGGAAACTGCCTTGCGCGGGGCGCGGGCCTTGGGGGAGGCGGCTTCCTCCACTGGCAAAGGAGCAGGAGGGGGAAGCGGAGGGGCGGCCGCCAAGGCCAGCACTTGTTGCTTGAGGACGGCTTTTTTGGCGGTGGCTTTTTTAGCAGGCGCGGTCACCACCTCAGGCAGAGCTGCAGCCGGGCTGATTTTTTTGGCGGCAACTTTGCGGGCCGGTTTGGCGGCAACGATGGGGGCGGGCGGAAGCGGCGGTGGGGCGGGGACCGCTTTTTTAGCAGCGGTCTTCCTGATGGCTTTTTTGGCCGGGGCCGGGGTGGCTTCAGGGACGGCGGAGGGAGTAGTGGTTTTTTTCATGCCGGATGGGGCGGGCGTTGGTCGGGATAAGTGGGACCAGACGCGGAAGGGAAAAGGGAGAAGGGTCAGGAATCGAGCTGATCCATCAGCTCATCGGAAATTTCAAAATTGGCGTAGACGTTCTGGGTGTCGTCCAGTTCATCGAGAAGATCATAAAGATTCAGGACCTGCCGGGCGGTTTCCACATCGGTCAGGGTGATGGTGGTGGCGGGCTGGTAGTCGAGCTTGATGGCACTGGCGGTGAGGCCGTGTTCCTTGAGAAATCCGGCCACGGCGTAGAGTTGGCTGACGCTGGTGATGATGGTGTGTTCCTCTTCGTCGGATTGAACGTCGTCGGCGCCGGCTTCAATGGCCAGATCGGTGATTTCGTCGGCCGACAGGGCGGAAGCGGGGATTTTGATGGAACCGATGCGTTGGAAAAGATGGGCGACGCTGCCGGCGCTGCCCATGGTGCCGCCGTTCTTGTTGCAGGTGATGCGGACATCCGCGGAGGCGCGGTTTTTGTTGTCCGTGACGCATTCGATCAGCATGGCAATCCCGCCGGGGGCGTAGGCTTCGTAGGTGATTTCGTCGAGAGTGGCGCCTTCGATTTCACCGGAACCTTTTTTAAGGGCCCGGTCGATGTTATCGTTCGGCATGTTGGCGGCCCGGGCGCCGAGGAGGGCGGTGCGGAGACGGGGGTTACTGTCGGGTTCCTTGCCGCCGTGCTTGACGGCGAGGGTGATTTCACGGGCGAATTTGCTGAAGACTTTGCCTTTTTTGGCATCAACGATCGCCTTGCCCCGTTTGACTTTGGACCATTTGTTGTGACCTGCCATGGAAGAGAATGAGATTCCTTTGGGGGATTTCGAGGATGAGTTGGAAAGTGGGAAGGGGCCAGCTCCGGGAGGACCATCCGGTTGGGACGGACACGGCTGCGGGAGCAGGCCACGGCGGGCTGGATAAAGTGCTGCGGGGGAAAACGGATGGGCCGACCAGTTGCCGATCCGGAGTAGGATTTCCGATACATCTCCAGCCGGGGCGTTGCGGTGAGCCAACCCGGCATCCGAGGTATCTCTGTGCAGGTCCTGAAACCTGCTTTGAGAAATCCTAAGCCTTATTAACCTTCCTGAGGGCCAAGGTGCAAGCAATTTTGTGCGTCTTTTTTTAGGGAAAGTCCGGCCGATAGGACCAGGCTGGCTGGTGCGTTCCGGTAGCTTCCGCCAACCTTACGGTCTCTTTTGCCATGCTGCGTCATCTCCTTCTTTTACTCTCTGCCGGTTCCCTGACCGCACAAACTCTGGATACTTCCCTGGTCCGGGAGTCCGGCCCCCTGTCGCCGGAGGCGGAACTGCAGCACTTAAAGGTTCGGGATGGATTTGAGATCCAGCTTTTTGCCGCCGAACCCCAGATCAACAAACCGATCAACATGGCCTTCGATGTGAAAGGCCGGATGTGGGTGAGCAGCAGTTATGAGTATCCCTATGGGGCTCCCCGGGAGCGTTGGGTGGATCAGGAGGGCAGCCGGGTCAGGGACAGCCGCGATGGGATATTTATTCTGGAGGACACCGATGGGGATGGCCGTGCCGACAAAAAAACGGTGTTTGCAGATGGGCTGAATATTCCCACCGGAGTGTTGCCTTACAAAAATGGCTGCATCGCCTGGAGCATTCCCAATATCTGGTTTTTTGAAGATACCGATGGGGATGACCGGTGTGACAAACGGACGGTGCTCTTTGGTCCGCTGGGCTGGGAGAAGGACGTGCATGGCAACTGCAGCAGTTTCCGCCTCGGTCCTGACGGATGGATCTACGGGACCCATGGGTTCAGCAACACCAGCCATTTCAAGGTGCGTCCGGAGCATTTGCGTGGGGCCAAACCGGGCGATCCCGGCACTGAATTGAAGCTCAACTCGGGGAACGTCTATCGCTTTCTGCCCGATGGCAGCCGCATCGAACTCTTCACCGCGGGGCAGGTGAATCCCTTTGGACTGGCCTGGGACCGATGGGGGCATCTTTACAGTGCGGACTGCCACAGCGCACCCGTCTATCAACTGATCCCGGGTGCTGTCTACCCCAGCTTCGGTAAGCCCCACGATGGTCTCGGCTTCGGGCCGGTGATGATCCAGCACACCCATTCCAGCACGGGCATCTGTGGGATTGTCTACTTGGACGGCGGGGTATGGGGGCCGGAATGGAATGACCGCACCCTGATTGGAAATGTGGTGACGAGCCGGGTCAATCAGGACCGGATTACTGCCGCCGGCAGCACTCCGACGGCGCATGAGGAGGCCGATTTCATCACCAGTGGGGACCCTTGGTTCCGGCCGGTGGACCTGCGTCTGGGGCCGGCGGGGGAATTATATGTGGCGGATTTTTATAACAAGGTGATCGGCCACTACGAGGTGCCGCTGACGCATCCGGGGCGCGACAAGGAACGCGGGCGGATCTGGCGGGTGGTCAAGAAAAGCGGCGCGAAGGCCCCGGTGCCGCCGGGCGGAGCGGTGGCGGATTTGCGCTTCGCGGCACGGGCTGGAGCCTTGTCCGGCGGTCAGTTGGAGCAGGCCGGCCGCTTCCTGCAATCGGCCGATGCTCAGGAACGTCGGGCCGGGGTGGAAGCCTTGCGGCGTCCGGTTTCGCTGGAGTGGTTGCCTCGTTTGATGGCTCTGTTCAACACCACTCCGGCGGAAGATGCCAGCTTGCGGCATCTGCTCCGGATTGTGATCCGCGAACACCTGCGCCTTGCAGGTTCAACCACCGTGCTGGAGCAGTCGGTGTTGACGCCGGAAGTGGAATCCGAGGTGCTGACCATCGCCCGGGCGGCGGGTTCGCCGGAGGCGGCGCGTTTTGTGTTCGGGCGGATGAAACGGAACCCCCGGCTGTTGGCGGATACCGGTCCGGCCCTGACGCAACTGGCGTTGCAGGTGCCGGTGGAGGAATTGGTGGATTTTGTCAGGAATGGATTTGCCGGTGATGCGGCCCGGCAGGCGGATTTGTTGTTGGCGATCGTGGAAGGCGTGCAGCAGCGTGGAGAGTTGCCGCCCGCGATGCTGTTGGCCTGGGGCAATCAGGTGGCCGCAGAATTGTTGGCGGGTCTGCCGGATGGGCCGGTGCCCACATGGACCAACCTGCCATTGGTTCCGGCTACGGCTTCACCCTGGGGACTTGAATTGCGGACGATGGCCGATGGCAAAAAGGAACAGGTCATCTCCAGTTTGGCTTCCGGGCTGGCGGCGGCGGAACAGGCCACCGGAACTTTGGTGTCCCGTTCTTTCAAAGCGCCCGCGCAGTTATCCTTTGAGCTCTGCGGGCATGATGGCGACCCCGGGGGGGCGGCAGGCGGGCGGAATTTTGTGAGGTTGGTGGATGCGGCATCGGGGATGGAATTGAAACGCGAGGTGCCTCCCCGGAATGATGTTGCGCGCCAGGTGTCCTGGAATTTGGGGGATCTGGAGGGCCGTCCGGTGCGGTTTGAAGCCACCGATGGTGACTCCGGTGGAGCCTATGCCTGGTTGGCGGTGGGCCGGTTTGAGCCTCCGGTCGTCAAGGTGGAGACTTTTCAGTCGGAAGCGGCAGGGGTGGGCCGGCTGGCAAAGCTGGCGTCTCTTTTGAAATACGCGGCACCGCCCGTGCTGCGGGATCGACTGGCGGTATTTTTGCCGCCAGCCCCGCCGCCGCCCCCTTCATTGGTCACGCCGGAGCAGCGGGCCGAAGCCGACCGGCTGATTCTCGCCCGGGCCACTGCCTACCGGTCCGGCAAACCTGACAAAACAAGGGGGCAGGCCGTTTTCACCACTCATTGTGCCGTCTGCCATGCGATCGGAGGCAAGGGCGCACTGGTGGGACCCCAGTTGGATGGAATCGGAAACCGGGGAGTGGAGCGTCTGATGGAGGATATCCTGGATCCGGGCCGCAATGTGGATTCGCATTTCCGGCTGCATGTGATTACGCGGCAGGATGGCACGGTGCTGGCTGGCCTGGAGCGAGGCGAGCTGGGACAGGTTTTGATCGTGGTGGATGCGGCCGGACAGGAGCAGCGCTTGCCCAAATCGGATATCAAAACCAATGAAGAAACCGCATTCTCCCTGATGCCGGCGGCCTTTGGCGCCTCCATTCCCGAGGCTGATTTTCAGGATATGATGGCGTGGCTGCTGTCCCAGCGCAGTGGGTTGTAGACGTCCCCAGGCGCTGGTCAATCCGCCGGAGGGGGCCGGATTGTGGGGATGCTCCCGGGTGGTCAGGATGCGGGTGCGTGCAGGGGCCGCGTCAGGCGCTTCCAGAGGTATTCCAGCTGGGGGGCCATGGCGGCAAAGGCGTCCGCACTTCCCAGGTTCAGGGAGCCCCGCTCGGATTCCCGCAACACCTCGTCGGTGGCATAACAAGCGGCAAGGGTGGGATGGTCCAGCGTTTGGAGGTCAAGAAATTGGGCGCGTGCGGCGACGATTTCATCCTGATGGAGCCAAACGCCAAGATTCACGGGAGCCGAGGCCGCCGAAAACATGACCAGGCGGCTGCCGGGCACATAGGCGGAGCGTTGGCGGGCGAAATCAATCAGGGCGGCCCAGTAGGGCCGGTCTTCATAGGGTTCCGATCCGAAGAGGATTTCGGCATCGGGCGACTGCCAGACACCGGCGATGGCCCTGGGAAGTCCGGGTAGTCCCGTTTCCAGAAAACGGACCACGGCGAGTCGTTGGCCCGACAGCTTCATGAGATGATAGAGCCGGTCCTGGTCGAGAAGGAGCCACGGAGAGGAGGCAAAATGGGCGCGCAGGGTGTGGAAGCGGACTTGCAGGGCGTGGTCGGGGCCAACCGCGCGGGAGGTTAGAAAGGGAGACGCGGGGGGAGTTGGGGTGCGGGGGGTGGCTGGAACCGGGTCCGGCAGGATGGCGCCGGAATGCGTGGAGGGCTCGGGAAGTTGCGATCCGTTGGTGTAACCGGTAGTGGCGGGGGCCGTTGGGGCGGGCTCGCCTGCGGAGGCCTGAGGAGCGAGGCGTTCCCTGAGGCGGTCCAGCATGTCGCGCATTTTGGCCACGGGAATGGCAGGATCTCCAGAAGGGGCCATGGGGGCTTTCCAATGCTCATGCCACGCGTGGGCTGCATACCGGAGGACGGCGCGCGGCGAGATGCGTTTCCCTGCTTCTTCCGCAAAGTATTGGGGAAGGGCCAGCGAGTGGGTGAAATGCACAGAGACGGGCTCCGGAACCCGGGCGGCCGCGAGCCGCAGCCGGATGAGTTCTTCGGCCGCTTCCCGGCTGATCCCGCCCAGGGTGATTTGCGAACTGGTCAGACGATCCTCAAGGGCACTGGGCAATGTCTTCAAAAACGTCTGCTCCCACAGATCCTGATTCACGCTGAGCACTAAGCGGGTCCGGCCTGCCAGCCGGCGCCAGTCGCAGAGGAAATTGGCGAGGCGCAGCACTTTGTCACTGCTGCGGTGGAAGCCATCGAGGTGATCAAGCACCACCACCAAGGGGCGGCAGGCGGCAGTGAGGCGGCAAAGCTCGCCGAGTTTTTCCTTGTGGAAAGCATCGTTGTCCGGGGTGGCCTGAAGGAAGCGCATACCTCCTGACGAGGGCGCAGCCGGTCCGGATTCCGGCTGTTTGAGAGCCCAGCGCAGGGTTGCCAGGCGCGTCGGGTCGCCCTCGGCTCCGGCTTGGGCGTAACCGCAGAGGGCGCGCAGCCAGAGCGTTGCCGCCCCTTCGGACAGACCGGATTCGTCATGCAGGAGCGGAGCGCTGAAGGGCAACAATCGCTCAAAGTGTTCCTGGAACCAGCTGGCTACGGGTTGGTCTGTTTGAGTGAAATCAAACAACTCCGTGTAGCGGGCTTCCAGCGCGGCGGCGGCTTCCCGGGGTTGTTCACAAGGGACTTTGCCACTGCGGATCATGCCGGCATTGACCATGGCAAAGGTCCGGCGGGCGATCAGATCCAGCGCCGTCGGCATCCCCTCAGCGGTAGGTTCGTGCAGGGCGGTAAGGACTTGGTCAAAGAGGGATTTCCAGGAGAGTGGTTCCTCCGGATTGAATTCCAAGGGCAGCACAAAAGACCCGCCGCCGGTCCCGGGCTGAAGCCGGCTGAGGAGATAAGACTTTCCATATCCGGCCCGGGGAGCTCTCAAAAGGATGACCCGGCCTTGACCTTGGCGCACCGCTGAGGCGGGTTCATGGGCGGCTTGGGCGATTAACTCCTCCAGGCGTTCCTTGGCGTCATGGTGCAGCACAAGTCCAGCATCCGCAGGCGACTCCCCGTCAGGGAAAATATCCGCTGCAAAAGGATTGCAGAGTTTGGTGGAAAAAGAATCGGAAGCCATGGCCAGGGAGGGCGTCATCCAGGATCAGGATGCGGTCTGTTTCAGACGAGCCGCACTATATGACATGAGCCGCTGTAAAGAAAAGCAGCTTTTTACGGAAATTGCAAATAATCTCAATTATGCGCTACGTTTTTATTAATCGAACCAAAATAATCGACGGTGTTACGTGAAAATTGCAACTAATCCCAGATAATTTCTCCTGTGTCTGGTGATTTGAGGATTCGAATGAAATCGACTCATTGGCAAGCGGGATCGGGAAAAGGGGCTGAAATTTAGGCAAACCGTGTTAAGCTCTTGCATCGGATGCCCTCCTTTCCGAAGGCAACTGACACCCAATCTACCCCTCCATGGAACAAGCCGCCAACTTCTTCACCTACCCCTTTGTCTGGGGTCTCTGCCTCGGACTTCTGTTCTTTTTCTTCTCCGCCTGGGCTCATTTCAAGACCAAGCGCGAACTGCGGCGATACCGGAAACACCTGTCCGACAAGCTGGAATTGGAAGCGCGCCAGTATGAAATTGTCCGCCGCGAAAAGGAAACCGTCGGCAAGGAAAACGAAAACCTGCGGCTGCGTATCGGCCAGCTCAACGAGAAACCAGAGCAGAAAATGCTCCGCGACCTCGAAGTTCTCAGCCGCGCCGAGAAGCGCATGATTCTCCAAGCCCCGGGCTTCGCAGGAGCATGGGAAGGGGCCAAGACGGCCGCCATTGAGGAACTTACCGCCGAAGATCAGGGCCGCAGCCTGCCTAAACGCATTTTTACGCGGCTTTTTGGCACCAGCACGGTCACCAATCAGGCCGATCCTTCCCTGTTGGCGGGCCCGGCTCCCGTGACGGAAGCCGAAGGGCCCTCGGTAACTCCTCCGACTGGAACCGCGGAAAAGTAGCCCTCATGGTTTGCCGGCACCAAGGCATTGCCCGTGCCGCCGGTCGCATGAAGGCAATGCCCTTCAACCCAACCAGTGCAGTTAAAAGCCCTGAACCGATTTTGAATTAAGACAGATGACCCTCTCCATTCCCCCCGGTGACTTTGATGCCTACATTTTCGACTGCGATGGCACTCTGATTGACTCCATGCCGCTGCATCTTCACGCGTGGCGGGCGGCGCTGGAGCAACACGGTTTCCCACCGGAACAGTTCACTGAAAAAATGCACTACGATTACGCGGGGATGCCGGGTCCAGCCATCGTCCGCCTTTTAAATGAAGGGTTCGGCACCACCCTCATGCCGGAGGCCGTGGAAGCGTCCAAGTTGGCATGGTATTTGGCGCATCATCACAAGATTAAACCAGTCCAGATGGTCGTGGATATTGCCCTTGCCCACGCGGGGAGAAAACCCATGGCGGTGGCATCCGGCAGCGATGCAGAGATTGTGGTTCAGGGACTGGAAGCCATCGGCATTCTTGAACTGTTTCAGACCATCATTACCCCGGTGGATGTGGTCCGGGGAAAGCCAGCGCCTGACATGTTCCTGCTCGCGGCAAACCGGCTGGGGGTGCCGCCGGAACGGTGCCTCGTGTTCGAGGACGGACTGCTGGGCATCCAGGCCGCCGAGGCGGCGGGCATGGCCTCGGTTTTCGTCCCCACGGTTTTGGTGGAGACTGAATTCGTCGGATAGGGCAGGCTCCGGAACTGAGCCGGTCATCCGCCCGACATTGCTCCCCACAATTTGGCGAGGAGCCAGAAAGCGAGCACACACAGAGCGATGAGGAGCAGAATAAACAGGGCAAAGGCCGCCAGGACCCATTTGCTTTGAGGGGAAGCCGGGGGATCGGGATTGCCTTCAAGGAAAGTGTGCAGCAGGGCGTAGTTTTTGGTGTTCGACTTGAACCAGGCCGAGAAAAGATCTCCTGCCACCGGGATGGCCCCCACGCTGGCGTTGAGCAGCATGTTGCCCCCGATGCGCACCATCAATCGGCCGGGCACCCGCCGGCGCAGGGCTTCCGCCATGATCACACCGCCCATAAAAGTGGAGATGGCATCACCAACGCCGGGGATGAGTCCGATGATAGGATCGAGGCCGATCCGGGCTGTGGTGCCGGGGATTTTCAGGAAGGTATCCAGGACATGGGCGATCCGGCGCGACCAGATACTGGCCCCCGGGCCAGTCAGGGGATCGGAGGGGGCTGGGGAAACAGTAGTCATCACGGAAGGAGAGCGGCGGTAGCGGCAGCATCTGCTTCGGCCTTCAGTCGGTCTTTGACAACCGGGCGAGCTGCCGCCACCAACAAGGGGCAGGCATCGGTGCAGAGCAGGGGCATGGAGGGAACCGCCGGGCCTGCTGGACTGGAACACAAAGTCTTCTCCGCAGGCAAGGTGGTCCAAGAGGTTTGCTCATCCCACGTCCACTGAATCCTGCGGAGGCAATTGCCGTCATGACAAGTGGCGGCCACCAGAGATTGTGCCTCTTCTTGCCGCAACAGACCCGTGATGCGGTACATGCCGGTTTGGCGGCCCAGGGTTTCCTTGAGTGTATTCGGGGGAATCCGGCCATCCAGAAAACGCATCCAGTTTGCCACGGCCGCGGGGTAGAGGTAGTCCAGGGTTTCCAATAGATTGGCTTGATTTGTCAGGAAAAGCTCCCAACCTTGTTTCAGGGTGGGGGCACTTTTGAGGGGCCGGAACGCCCCCGAGGCATCATGGCGCGCGACCTCCCGGGCCTCGGCCGGCGAACTGAAGCAGACCAAGGCACCTTTTCCTGCGGCAGGGGCATCCGCATGATGAAAAAGGCGCCAGCCGCCCGGTTCCGGACGGATCATCACCTGGCCAATCTGACGGCCATCGTGGTTGATCCAATCGATTAGTTTTTCCGGGAGTGTCCCTGATTCGACGGTGGTGGACAAGGCCGGGGCCGGATGATCCAAATCAAAGGCCTCCACCTGGTCCAGAATCACCTCAGCCAGCATCGGTTCGGTGCCGATGGCGCTGCTGTAATAGAGTTTCCGGCCACGCAGGGCATGGGGATTCTGCTTGAAAACCGACATCTGACTGGCGGCGGGAGTGATCTCCTCCTCGATGCCCAGCAGCACAGGAATGTCCTGGAAACTATGAAGCCCGTCCGCGATGAAAAATGGCACTACGATGACATGGGGGGCCGTGGTCATCGTGTCCCATTCGTTCACCAACGGCGGCTCCTCCATGTAAGCATCCAGCACTTCCGCAAACCCGGCGCCGGATGCCTTGATGAGAGCCACCTGGTCCTTGATCGCTTTGGTGGAATTCTCATTGAGCCCGGTCCCGTGACCGACAATGATCAGCGCACTCTCCGCTCTGGGAACCCCCGGTGCCACTTCTGCGGCGCGCGCCAGCAGGAGGCGGGTCATGGAAGGGTGCAGTCCCACTGGTTCGCAGTAGTGAATCTGCCGTTCCGGGCCGCCGGCCATCAGTGGCGGCAGCACGGTGGTCCGGCCGGTGAGGCCGAGTTCACGCGGGATGACCTGCTGGGTGAAGTAACCCTCACTGATAAAATTGGGCACCACATAAACTTCAGGACTGTCCACCATCCGCAGGACTTCCCGCATGGAGGGTTCCTCTTTCCAAAAGGCGCAGACGACCTCACTAAAAACCCCGCGCTGCCGGATGGTCTCGGCGTGATCCATGGTGGGAGTGGATGAATCGGGATTCAAGGTCGACCCGTGACCGATCAGAACGAGGGCGCTGTGTGGTTTTACCTGCATACTGGACCAGAAACGCCGCTCAGCTCCCTGAGGGCAACCGGAACACTGCGAATCCCGCAATGGATTCAACCCTGTGATCTCAGATGACGGGGGAGCCCGGCGGCCGCGATTCCTGAGTCAAAGCAGAGATCAAGCCCCCTCTTGACATAGGCCACCCCTCAAGCACTTTTCCCTCCCATTCCTGCCGGTGTAGCTCAGTGGTAGAGCAGCGCATTCGTAATGCGCGGGTCAGCGGTTCAAATCCGCTCACCGGCTCCATGGCTTCCGCGCAGAAGTGTCAAGGGAAGTAGAATGGATTGCTAGCTGTTGGTGATCACGTTCAGCCTGAAGAAGACACGGCGTTCATCAGAGGCGAGGGTGACGGCGGTGCGCCGGGCATCAGGCTGGGGCCCTCCGGTGAGAACGGTGACGGTCTCTGCTCCCTGCCAGTCCACGGCGGCCGTGCGCCAGGCCACAGCCAGCCAAGGGCCTTCGGGACTGCGGGCCGATTCCAACTGATAACTGACGCCGGGCGGCAAGGGGGAGGGGAGATCGAAGGTCACGGTTACCGATTTCAGGGCGGCATCATAATCCAGGGACATTCCTTGCCATGCTTCACCGGCCTGAGGGCCCGGCTGGGTGCCGGACGACTGAAGCGCGTATTCCAACAGGTTTTTCCAGCCGTCCCGATCTGGGTCATCGCTGGGTTCACGCTGTCCGGCGGGCAGACGGGCAGCCCAAGCAGGGTAATCCATAAGGGAACTGCGGAGAGAGAGGCGGATGATGTAGGGACCGCGGGCCGGGGCGGAAGCGCTTATTTTCACCTGCCAATGGCCGGTTTTGGGCGAGGAGTGGGTCAACGTGACATTGCGGCCGTCGGGCGAGGTGATCGAATCCGGGATCACGGGCTGGCCGGAGGGGGTGAACAGTTCCAGAACAGGGGAGAGGGCGGGTTGGCTGAGGGGAGGAGGAGTGGTGGTGCGTAGCTCGATGGTTTCCCCAGCCTCGGCGAAAAACGTGTAAACATCCTCGTTATCGATTGGAGCCGGGGAGCCCAGAGTGAGGGATTCCACCAGGGTTTCCTGTTGGGCTGGGAGTTCGAGAGCACGGCTTTCCAGACGCATGGAGGAATCATCGGCCGTGATCAGCATGGCGCTGTGGTTGGCGTTGTAGCGCGTCAGGCTATGGGCGTCCGGGGGACTGCGGAAGGAGTAAAGCCCCTGGCCACCCGCACCCGTGATGAAAAGAGGGGTCCCAAAGTAATCAAGACGCTCATAAAAATGGTCGTGGCCGCAGAGGATGGCGTCGACAAGTTTGAGCTCGTCCCAGGTCATCCAGCTGGCGGCCGCCCGGAATCCTGAAGTAAGAGGTGGTTGATGGAAAACGGCCAGCTTCCAGCGGGCTGTGGAGGCCGAAGCCTGGGCGGTCAGCCAGGATTTCTGCGCGGCGATGAGGTCCGGCCGGTTTGGCACATCGCCATCAAGAACGAAGATATCGACGGGTCCTTGCTGCACGGCGTAGTAACTCACCTCGGGATTGTGAACTGCTCCGCGGTCAGTCGGGAGGCGGGGGATGCCTCCAGGATTATTGTGAAAATAGTCCAGGTAGTCGTGGATGGTGCCCCCATTCGCCGGATCGGGTGCCGAATCGTGATTCCCTACGGTGGGGAAGAATCGTTGAGTTGGTGAGGTTTGAAGTGGAAACTTGTCGTCATCGCGGCGCTGGAGAAATTTGCCGAAATAGGCGCCAACATTGAATTCCCATGCATTTTGGATTCCGGGGAGCCCTGGATCGTTGTCCTCGTTGCTGTCCAGCAGTCCGTAGGTGTTATCCCCGGTCGAAATGATGAACGCTGGATTCCAGCCCCGCATCATGCCCGAAATCCCCGCCAAGGCCGCACCGCTCACTCCAAAATCCCCAATGACCCCAAACCGGATCGAGTGGTCCAAGCCCGGCAGCAGGGTGCCGCTGACCAAACTACTGGAGGAAAAGGGCTCCCGGCCTTTATCGGGCAGGTCGTCGGGATCAGCCCATGCGGGTCCCGGCAGCCCGACTACCGCGAGGATCCCAAGGCCAGTGAGTCGAAAAGTGGCCAACCGTGAATGCATGATCTCCGCGATGATGCATATCCACGGGCAGGTGACAAGATCCGAGGTGAAAATTAGCCCTGATTGCCAGATGAGCCTTTCGCCCGGGACAGGCACATAGAGGGAATTGAGGCGTCAATGGCCTGAGCCAACCACCGGTTGAGAAAACGGCGAAGGAGAGGCTGGACCAGGAGCGATTAAAATGCGGGCAGTCAGCGAACTGGGCCGGGCCGGGAGGGCGGGGGAAAAAGCGGGAGACACCCTGATGGCCGTTGGCTTCGCCCTGAGAGCGCCGAGGCGGGCTTCCAACTGACGCAAGCGGCGCCGAATTTTCCGTAACCGCTCCTTCTGCTGAAAATAGACCACCCAGATTCCCAAGGTGATGGGAAGGACCATCCAAACCATGACTGCCCAAAATTGGCCGGGAGAAGGTGCACCAGGTAGTGATGCCGCGACCATGCAGTGGGGTGCAGAGGTGAAATTCACAGAAATCGCAAGGACCATGACTCGAAAATTATTATGAAAAGTATGGATGTCATGTTGAGGTGAGTCAATCTCAAAATGTATAATATTGATTCGTATCACTTAATAGGAAGGAATTTTGTGCTACATAAAAATTTCCAGATTTAAAATATTTTTGGGAAATTCTCGGGAATGGAAAAGCTGTAGAGATTATAAAGAAGTCGCGGCAATTCTTCGTTGCTTTTTCGGAGGACGAACTAGCGTGACCCCAGTGAAATTATCCTCCCCGGAAGCCCGCGCTGGTGCGCACGAGATGACCCGTGCCCTGATGATCCTCGTGATGGCGTTTATAGTGGCGGCATTCCTCCGCTTCCCTGACCGGGCTGCCAAGCCCATGCACGTCGACGAATCCACTCAAGCCGTCAAACTCGGGGAAATGATGGCTGGTCAATATAAATATGATCCTGTTGATCATCATGGACCTACGCTGCTTTATGCTACATTTCCCGTAAAATGGTTTTCCAGTGCCGATACTTGGACAGATCTGACCGAAAGCCAGCTTCGGCTGGTGCCGGTGCTGTTTGGAATGGGACTTTTACTGTTGCTGGTGCTGGTGGGGGATGGGCTGACGGCCTCGGAGTTGGCTTGGGGGGCGATGGCGGTGGCGGTGTCACCCTTAATGGTTTTTTACAGCAGATACTACATCATGGAGATTTTGATGGTGTTTTTCACCTTTGGGCTGATCGGCTGCGGCTGGCGTTTTTACCTGAGTCGACAGACCGGGTGGATGGTGGGCGCTGGCGTCTTCGCGGGATTGATGCACGCGACCAAGGAGACCTGTGTGCTCCAGTTTGCGGCGATCGCGGTGGGACTGGTGGTGGTGTGGATGGCCGATCTGTTCTCTGCAGGGTCGGGGATGGGGATCGTGAACCGGGGCAGGAAGAACCCGATCAAGAAATCCCAGCTTTTGGCGCTTGGGGTAGCGGCAGTGGTGACCTCAGTTCTGATTTTTTCCAAGTTTCTCACCGATTGGCGGGCAGTGTACGATAGTGTGGCGACTTATTGGAGCAAGTTGGACAGGGCGCAGGGGCAGGGGCATCAGAAAACCTTTTTCTATTATCTGGGACTTATCTGGGGTGGTCCAATGTCAGCGGGGCCAGGGGGGGGCGGGGTTTTGAGTGGAGAATTCTGGAAAAACATCCCTGAAATGTTGGGTATCAAGCCCTCCGGCCGAATCGTCTGGGGCGAGCGGTTGCTCCTGCTGCTGGCCGGAATCGGCATGGTCACGGCTTTTGTTACGCAACCATCACGGAATCAAAGCCGGCACTTGGTGCGGTTTTTGGCCGTTTACAGTGTGGCTGTTTTTGTGATTTACTCCGCGATTTCGTATAAAACCCCTTGGTTGGTGATTGGCCCATGGCACGGGATGCTGATTATGGCGGGAGTGGGGGCTGCGGGGCTGATGAGGTTGGTGGAGGGAAGGGTGGGACGTTTTACAATGGGTTGTGTGCTGACGCTGGTGATGGCGCATGCCGGATTGCTCGCGTATCGAGCCACCCGCGGGAAGCCTTCCTTTGCGGCCGATGGACGGAATCCGCTCAATTACAGCATGACGTCCCCGGATTGCCTGGATTGGGTGGAGAAATTTCACCGGTTTGGCGAGGTGAGCGGAAAGGGGAATCAGTTGGCGATTGTGCAGGCGGATTCTCAAGGCGGATGGCCCTTGCCGTGGTACCTGTCACAAAAGTTTCCTAATTACGTCTGGCAGGGGGGGGATTTGGCGTTGATGGAACGGGCGGACGTCATTTTGAGTGGAATGGATTTCAGGTCCAGCCTTCCTGAATCCGTGCGGGGCTCTGCTCAGCCCGACGAATTGGCTGAGAAGGAATGGGAGGAATTCAGTCTCACCCTGCATCCTTCCGGGAGATTGGCGGTGTTTGTGCGCAAATCACTCTGGGCTGCTTATCTCGCAAAATCGCCTTGGCCCGCCATGGCGGTCCAACGATAGCCCGGCCTGATGACGACCGATCTTAAGGCCATCCCGGTGCAGCCAGGATTCTCCCTGAAAAAGAGATCTTTAGGGAGAAATTTCCCCTAAAGATTTTTGAGTAAATAATTTCGTAATAGATTCATAATGAAGGAAAATCGTCAAATTTACCAATTTGCCCATATGGCGATGGCGACACGGTTTGAGCTTCATTTGGTGCATCATGATGCTGCGGAGGCCGCGCAGGCCGCCACGGCGGTGTGGGAGGACATGGACGGGCTGGAGCAGGAAATTTCCCGGTATGTTCCGCACAGTGACATTTCGCGGGTGAATGGCAGTCCGGCTGGCCGGGTGGTGCTGGTGCGGGAGGCAGCCATGGACATTATCGGTTTTGGAAAGGAAATCTGGGAACAAACCAACGGAGCCTTTGACCTGACCATCGGCCCCTTGGCCAGCGTGCTGGTTTGGCCCAACGGCTTGCCCCGTGATCCAGCTCCGGAGGAATTGGCCGCCGCCGCGGCACGCTGCGGCTACCAGCATCTGAAAGTGGATGCGGAGGAATTCACCGTGATCCCGAAAGTGGACAACATGCTACTGGACCCGGGAGCGATTGGAAAAGGTTACGCTCTGGACCAGGCGGCCAATCTGCTGCGGGAAGACTGGGGCATGACGGATTTTATGCTGAACGCCGGCACCAGCACTCTATTGGGAGCCGGCACCATGCCAGAAGGCGAAGGCTGGAGTGTGACGGCTGGCTCTCCGGAACCGTTTTGGTTGAAGGACGAAGCACTTAGCGGCACGGGATTCGAGATCAAAGGCGCCCATGTCATTGATCCGCGCACTTCCAAGCGGGTGGACATCAGCCGGGTAATCCGCTGGGCGGTGGCTCCCACCGCCACTTTGGCAGACGCCCTGTCCACCGCCTTCATGGTCATGAACCGGAAGGAAATCGCCCAATTTCTGAAATCGTACCCGACTGTGCGGGCGATTTTCCATGAAGGCTGATTCGGCCGGCCGGGCGTCGGAAGGCTTGCCTGATGTGAAGCTTTATGTCACAGATTCGTAACACGAAAGACCATTGTCCGTCCGTGTTCACCCCATACCGTGAAGTCACATGCATACTGTATTGGTTGTTGATGACGAGACGGACATCCTGGAGTTGATCACATTCAATCTCCAGAGACAGGGCTTGACGGTCCTGACGGCGGAGAATGGGATCGAAGCGGTGCGGATCGCCAAGGATAAGACCCCGGATATGATCGTGCTCGACCTCATGCTGCCGGGCAAGGACGGGTTCACAGTTTACAAGGAACTGCGTGCCGATCCCCGCACCAGCAGCATTCCGATTCTCATGCTCACCGCGAAGGGCGAACTGAATGACCGCATCGCCGGTCTGGAACTCGGGGCGGACGATTACGTCACCAAGCCGTTCAGTCCCAAGGAACTGGTACTGCGCGTCAAAGCCCTGCTGAAACGCTCCAAAAAAATCACGGTGGATTCCAGCCTGCGGATCGGGAATTTCCATTTGGAGCGCAATTCCCTGAAACTCTTCCTCGCCGGCCAGCCGGTGGACCTCACGGCCACGGAGTTTAAATTGCTGCGGCTGCTCGTCGAAGCCAATGGGGAAGTCCAGGAGCGTGACTTGTTGTTGCGGGAGGTTTGGGGTTATTCGGACACCACCCTCACCCGCACCTTGGACACGCACGTCAAACGTCTGAGGGAAAAGTTGGGGGAATTCGCCGATTGCATCCAGACGGTGCGCGGCGTCGGATATCGGTTCACCCCAGTTCCAGTGGAAAACGGGGTCTGATATTGCCATGCCCTTCACGGTTCCCATTCTCACAATATCCTGCGTCCTGCTGGGGGCAGCGGCTCTCTGGTTCTACATCCGGCTCAAACAGGCCGGAGTTCCCTTGGCCGACTCGGCCACCGTCCTCAGCCAGCGTAATGACGTGCTGGAAAGCGTGCTCGAAGGTCTGGGGGACTGTTGTCTGCTGGTAAATGAGAAGAAGGAAATCGTATTTGCCAATCATGAGACCAACGATCTGTTCCACATCAGTGGCCAGTTGAGTGGGAAGCCCTTGTCCGAACTGATCCATGATCCGCCGATCCTCGCCTTTGTTTCCCGGGTGGCTCAGGGAAAGCGCTGGCAGGAAGAGGAATTCCGCCTCCCTCTCCTGCGCGATGCCGTGCTGGAGGAACGTTATCTGGTCGTCAGCGCCGCTCCGGTCAGGTTGTTCGGTCAGGATGGGCCCGACCACCTGCGCGTTGTCATCCGGGATGAAACGGACCGTCACGAGACCGAACAGATCCGCAAGGATTTCGTGGCCAATGCGTCCCATGAACTCCGGACGCCCCTTTCCATCATCAATGGCTATTTGGAAAACCTGTTGGACGGTGTCATCGACGATCCTGTGATGACTGCCAAAAGCCTGCAGACCATGCAGAAACATGGCGAGCGCATTGCCCGCATTGTGGAGGATATGCTGACGCTTTCGAAATTCGAATCCGCGTCAGAAGGCGGCCCTGCCGGCCTGCGTCAGTCGTCTTTTTCCTGCCGCGAATGCATTGAGGACGTGATCGACCGGCTGGGACCCAAGATCGAAGAAAAAAAGGCACGGGTGGAACTCCAGTTTCCTGCGGATGGCAGCGACGTGATAGACGCGGACCGCTTTTATTGGGACCAGATTTTTTTCAACCTGATCGAAAATGCCCTCAAGGAAAACCAATCGGATGGCAAACTGATCCTGACTATTAGTTTCAACCGGACCAAGGGGGAGGCTGTCATCTGCATCCGCGATAATGGGGTTGGCATTCCCCGGGCTGATCTGCCCTTTATCTTCAAGCGCTTCTACCGCGTCGCCAAACATCACAGCCAAACCATCAAAGGAACGGGTCTCGGCCTCTCCATCGTCCGCCGTGCGATCGAGTCCCACGGCGGCACTATCACGGTGGACAGCACTCTCGGGGTCGAAACGGTCTTCACCATCCGTCTCCCGGATCTCACTGACGCAGAGCGCGCCGCAGTGGAAGAGTGAGTCAGGCCGGAGCAGGAAAGGGCAAAGCCCAGCAACCTGATTATAGCCCTTGTTCGCGGCTGACGCTGCGGAGGTGGATGGTTTTTTGTTTGAGGTCGTGCACGGCCCGGATGTAGCGCACGGTGCGGCTTTTGGCACGCATCAGGATGGTGTGGGTGATGGCCTTATGGCCGACCAGTTTTACGCCTGGAACAAGGGAACTGTCACTGATGCCTGTGGCGCAGAAGAGGGCGCTGGTGGATTGCACGAGGTCGGCACAGGTGAAGACGCGATCGAGTTCAGTCTCGCCACCGGCTAGAATCTCCGCGAGTTCGTCGTCGTCGCGTGGGGCCATGCGGAGCAGCATTTCGCCACCGAGGGCACGCAGGGCGGCCGCGGTGAGGACGCCTTCCGGCGAGCCGCCAATGCCAACATATAAATCCACGCCGCTGTCCGGCAGGGACGGGGCGACGGCGGCGGCGATATCACCGTCCGTGATTAGCCGGAGGGCGGCCCCGGACTTGCGGATGGCGTTGATGAATTCGTTGTGACGCGGACGGTTCATGGTGACGATCACCAGCTCCTGGACGCGTTTGTCGAGGGCTTCGGCCAAGCGTGGCAGCATGGACCCGATTGGTTCGTCAAGGGACAGCGGCTTCATGCCGTGCTCTACTGCCTCTACCACAGCAGGGCCGAAAGCCAGCTTGTGCGCGTAGAAACTGGGCAGGTTCCGCATGTTATGACCATCTGACTTCACCTCACTGCCGGCCATCACTGAAATCGAATTGGGCAAGCCGCTGGCGATGTTGCTGGTGCCGTCGATGGGGTCAAGTGCGATGTCGAAGCGGGGACTTCCGGGCAGCCAGGTGCCAAGTTTTTCACCAAGGAAAATGCCGGGGGCATTGTCCTTGATCCCTTCGCCGATGACGACGGAGCCGCAAATGTTGACGTTGTCGAAGACGCCGTAGATAGCATCGCAGGCCGCAGCATCGGCCAGTTCCTTTTCGCCGCGTCCGAGCCAATGCACGGAGTTCAGGGCGGCGTTTTCGGTGGCCCGGACAAATTCAAATTCGATGGTGCGTTCGGTGTCTGACATGGGAAGGGGAGTGTTTTAAAATGAAAAAATCGGATAAGGAAGTGACGCTCAGGAGGCCCGGCCTTCCTCGACGTCCATGAGGTCAAAGTAGGTCAGAAGATCATCGCGGTGGCCCAGTCCGGCCTCCTCCTTGTTTTTCACCAGGCCGGCGCTGCCGGAATCGCGCCAGCCGCGTTTGGTCAGGAAGGCATTCCAGACTTCGATTTGTTCGGCATCGGGACGGCGGCCTGCGGTGAAACACCAGTCGAGGATTTCATCATCCGTGCCGCCGGCGAGGGTGCGGGTACTCAGTTCCTCGAACTCCACCCCGAGAAACTTGCAGAGACGGTCGTCGAAGGTGCGGTTGCCAGCCATGACACCGAGATGATAGCCGGCGGGGAGTTGACCTTCAGCATTGAGGCGGATTTTGTCGAGGACGCGGGCGAAGACGACAATGCCACCGGTGAGATGTCGCGGACTGCGGATAGGGAAGATCATGTCAGGAAACAGGTTGGTGGATGGGGGTGGGCTGGATTGAAGAAGCGGAGAGAGATTTCGCAGTGCGCGGAGCAGACAAGGAGCAGGGAAACGATTTGGATTCAGCCGGAAAATTACGCAATCCGGGTTACGGGATCCGGCAGGCAGGGTGCGGGGTACGGAGGACAATCATTCAGTCACGCTGGGCAGAATCGATCCAGATGGTGACCGGGCCGTCATTGGTCAGGGTAATCTGCATGTCGGCTCCGAATATCCCGGTGGGAACGGGGCGCTGCAGTTCATGGGCAAGGGCATCGCGGAAGCCTTCATAAAGAGGGATGGCTTGTTCCGGGCGTGCGGCGCGGAGGAAGGAGGGGCGGTTGCCCTTTTTCGTGGAGGCCAGCAGGGTGAATTGCGAAATCAGCAACGCTTCGCCTCCAGTATCTGTCAGGGAAAGGTTCAAGGCCCCGCCGGCATCGGAGAAGATCCTCAGTTTGGCCAGTTTAGGCACCAACCACTGGATATCTGCCACGGTGTCGGATTCGGAGATCCCCAGCAGAATCACCATCCCGGCACCGATGTGGGCGTGGACGTTGCCGTCCACGGTGACGGAGGCGGAAGAGACCCGTTGAATGAGGGCGCGCATCGCGGAGGTCGGTGTTGGATGGATCAAGGTCGTGGAAATACAGCCAGCAGCTGATCCCATTTTGTTTTCGGGCAACCTCCTCTTACTTCGCCAGCCATGCGGCGAGCAACGAGGGCCAGGCTCCGGGCGTTGTGGGCGACCTCATGCCGTATCCATGGCCTCCGTCAGGCCAGAGGTGAAGTTCGGAACGGATCTTGTGGGCTTGCAGGGCATCAAAAAACTGGCTGCTGTTGCGGTAGGTGAGACCGTCGTCGGCGGAGTGGCTGAGGAAGGCTGGGGGGCTGCCCGGGCCGGGGACCAAACCGGAATTTTTCCCGTCCTTGAAAAGATAGGCCGGATAGATGAGGGCGCAGAAGTCAGGGCGGCAGGAGGCTTGGTCGATGTCATCCTGCGCCGGATAGGAGCGTTCATTTCCAGAGGTGGCGGCGAGGGCGGCGAGGTGTCCTCCGGCGGAGAATCCCATGATGCCCAACTGGCCAGGATTAAGTCCGATGCCGGCGGCCTGACTCCGGAGCAGGCTGAGGGAACGTTGCGCGTCCTGCAGGGCTGGGAGGTGGCGCACGGGATCCTGGCCGTGGCGCGGCAAACGGTATTTGAGCACCCAGGCGTGGTAGCCGAGCCGGCTGAGAAAGGTGGCGACTTCGGTGCCTTCGAGATCCCATGCGAGAATGTTATAACCTCCACCGGGACAGATGATGATGCCTTTGCCGGGTGATTCCGATTTTTTGTCCGGTGCGAAGTAGGCAAGCACTGGATCGGAGATATTTTTGAGGGTCAGGGTGCCACCCATGTGGGCCGTAGTTTCTGATTGCTCGGGGCTTTCTATTTTCCAATCCCCGGGAAGCTGGCCCTTCCATCCTCCTTCCTGCCACGGATGGATCAGTCGGTCCGGTTCGCGCACGGAAGGGCGGTCCGGGTCGGCAGCTCCGGAGGAGAGCAGGCTGAAGAGCAGCAGGGCGAGGACAGGGCGGAACCGGATCATATGGCCGTCAGTGTGCCTGAGCGGTGGCGGGGGTGGCAAGCGGTTCCTCGCGGAGCTTGCCGCTGACGTACTTGCCGTGGGCAAAGATGGCATCGGTGAGAACGCTGCCATCCTGGGCATATTCGAGGACATGACCATGGGGTTTGAGGTCTGCACCGATGAGCGAGGTGCGGCGCAGCCGGCCATCCGGCCACCACAGGGTGATTTTGCCGAATCCAACGCCATTTTTCATTTGGGCGTCTCCTTTGAGGGTGCCATCCTCATACCATTGGCGCTGGCGGGTCATGGAGCCGAGGTCATATTTTTCCTCGCGTTTGAGTTTGCCGTTTGACCAATAGCGCTGCCAAATTCCATGGGGCTTGCCGTCCTGATAAATCTCCAGCGATTGCCGGCTGATGCCTTGCGTGAAAGTGACCACCTCACCGGTATAAGGGGAATCGGCTCCTTTGGCGTAGCTCAGGCCATCCGGTTTTTTAAGAATTTCGACGGAGGTCGATGCTTTGCTCCTGGAGCCTGGGGAGGGAGCGCAGGAGGGGAAGCCAAGGGCGATAAAGCCGGCCAATATCAGAAATTTCATAAGGCGTGAACGAGGGGCGCTGGGCGGGGAAGGGGGGCTTCGCCGGCTTTCCAACGAACAATTCCCAAAAGCGCCGCGAGGGTAAAGGCTAGCAACAGACGTTCAATCGGATGGGGTAGACACCGGGATTCCATGGCAATTGGGATGACTGAATAATCAGAACATCTTAAATAAATAGGAACTGACGGAGTGAAAGTCAATGATTGCTTCCCGGCATCGGGCCACAAATTGCTCCAGAGGGCGAAGCCTCAGATCGGGAACCGGCCACGCAGCGGTCGGTCTTTTGGCAACCGGTGGGAACCGGGTTCAGGCTTTTCGACGCCTGGTTGCGGCACGGAGCCAGTGATCGAGCGAAAAAGCTCCAGGCCCCCCGAGGAAAATGGCAACACAAATTCCAGTATAGAGCACGGTAGTTTCCGCCACCCCCGGGAAAGCCCGGTAGAGCAAAGCTGCCGTGAGTGTCATCAATCCTATTAGCAGAGCACTGCTGCGGGTCAGGAGTCCTAAAATCAAAAAGACCCCGGCCACCAGAGTTAAAAGGATCATCGCGATGCCAAGGGGGAGCGCGAAGGGAAAGCCCAGATCCGCCAATTGGCCGGGCAATCCCCATGGGGTCTTTTTCCAGATGTGGGACCACGCGGCGAGTCCGCCTCCCCATCCATGAGCCGACAGCAGGCAACTCCCTGTGACAAATCTCAGTAGGAGCAAACCAAGGTTCAGGAGAATACCGGGAGTGGGAGGGCTGGCGGTGGTGCGTGATTGGTCGAGTGGCATTGCAGGTGGGGGGAGCCAGACGGAAGCAGCTTCCGTTTTCTTTGCAATGGCCGCTGTTTGCAGCTCCGGCAAGCCTGCGTCAGGGAGGTTGGTGGAGGCACGCCATGGATGTGACCTCCCCGTCCATCCAAAGCCAGCGAGTGGGGCGTAGGCCCGTCATTGGGATGAATCCTTCCGACGGAGTCCTAACGGTCCCCCCGGGCACGTGCATCGTTGCGGGCTGCCCGGGACCGGATTTCGATGTAAGCCGGTCCCTCTGGGGTGTCGAATACTGGAGTCAGATGCAATTGATGATCCTGGGCGAGCGACCAAAGCAGTTGCCGGCGGGTCAGCGCCAATTTGTCGATGAAGATCATCGGGTTTTCCACTGGTGCCTGAACCAGCCGGTAATTGACGCCCCGTAGGCAGGGTTCATGGATGACCCGGCTGAGGGGGACATCAAAAATCTGCACCCGCACGGCCGTGTCCAGCCAGCGGTTGAGCGGTTCATAGCGGGTGAAAAGAAAATCGGGCGGGACCACCGCCAATTCATCAGCGGCTTTATAGGTAGGACGCGGGTCAAAAATACCGCAGCCGGAGCAGCAGAACATGAGCAGGGGGACCAGCAGACGGGCGGGGTTCAACTTCATAAGAGAAAAGGGGCAGGGCAGAGCGGGCTATACAGCGTCCCGATGACAACCCGGCAAGAGTTTATTTAAGAAATCCGCCGGTTCAGACTGTCTGCGCTCGAAAATGTTGAACAAAATCAATCCGAAGACCTGCGATTTATCTTCAGACTCCATCACGCTGGGGCAATGGACTCCGGCCAACGGGGTGCCTATCGATTGTCCCAATCGTCGGAAATCTTATTAATGTTGACAAGTCCGGAGATGAGACGCAAATCTGCCTCACGCGTATAGCCGGGGGGCATGTCCGGAATTGTTCAGCTTGTGCCCCCGGTTTTTCCTGAAAATCATGGCATCATTCTTCAAAAACCTGTTTCGCAAAGAGGGCGACAGCCAACCCGTGCCAGCGGCTCCTTTATCCAATAACATGCCCGATCCCGGGCGTCTGCCAGTCCTGGCAGAGGCTGCAGTTGGCAATCCTTCCAGGGATGGGCAACCTCAAGGATCCAACGGCCCCTTTTCTGCTGCGGCAGGGCGGGAGATGACTGCCCGCGAACTCGCTGCCCTGCTCCCGCCCACGCTATTGCGTTTTGATGGAATCAGCCCGGATCAGCCCGTGCCACTGCCGTTGGATTCCCTGCGGCAATCGATGCAGGCTGGTCGGCCTGTGCTGCGACTGTCCCAGATTCAGGCCGCGTGTCCACTTCTCTTCCTGCGGCCGTTGCGGGCGGAGGAGGATATGGACGTAACTCTGCCCCTGGCACGGGTCATGGGCATTTTGGAAGTCTCCAATCCTGCCCAAGCGGCGCCCGTAAACTTCAGTGCGGCCCCTCCTGCAATGCCTGCCGCCAATCCTTTTTCCACGGTCCCGGGGGCTGCTCCCAGCTTGGCCGGTTCTCCCTTTGCGGTCGCTTCGGGCCCGGTGGCCCCTCTCCAGTCCAGCCCCTTTGCGGAGGCGGGAAGCCGTTTTCCCCTGAACAGCGTATCCCCCAACCCTTTTGCTGCTCCTGAACTGACGCCAGCCCCCGCTGCAGGGAATCCAGTGCCG
The DNA here is from genome assembly GCA_942492905.1 of uncultured Verrucomicrobiota bacterium. Taxonomy (GTDB): domain Bacteria; phylum Verrucomicrobiota; class Verrucomicrobiia; order Verrucomicrobiales; family V1-33; genus CAIZWU01. The sequence continues at coordinate 3,687,490 of OW818657.1, read as the reverse complement.
GCAGCCTTGGCCCAATCTCCAGTGGCCTCTCCCTTCGCCGCCGTGCCACCTCCGATGCCGGCACCTGCGGGATTCCCTCAAATGCCGGCTGCGGCACCTTTTGCCGAATCAAAACCAAGCCCTTTTGGCTTGGCGCCATCACCCGTGATCCCGCCTGTCCTGCCATCGGCACCCGCGGCATCTCCTTTTGCGCCCATCACGGCTCCGGCCAAGGATCAAGGAATAGCGCCGTTGGCACCGATCGGTTTGGCCGGATCCGGGGTTCCGGCAGCGCCAGCGGTGGTGGCTCCCCCGTCGATTCCCAGTCCGTTTGCTGCGGTGGCGGCTCCGTTGCCAGCCATGGCCTCCCAGCCGGTGGCCTCACCTTCTCCGCTTCCAGCTGCCACAGCGGCAGTTGCTTCCCTGCCAGTGCTGGCCGCCTCACAACCCATGGCGATGCATGTGCCAATCCAGCCACGCCCTCCCCAGGCTCCCTTAGTGGTTTCCGGGTCCGTGTTGCCCCTCCTTCCCAGCGCCGCCTCCGCGCCCGTCGTTGCCATGGGGACCGCGAATCGCAGCGCTCCGGTCCCTCCGTCCGCATCAACCGGGGCCACCGTGGATTTGAGTCTCCGTGCCGTCCTGCGGGACGCCGAACCAGCAAGGTTGGGCTTCGCTCCCGAAAATGTCCCGGAAGCGGTCCGGGTCACTCTTCCGCTGGAGCTGGTCTCCCGGCAGTTGGCCACCGGGCGTGTTGAAATTGGAGTGGCGGAGATTTGCGAGGGCATTTCGGAGAAATTCCGCCCGGCTTTTGCCCGTGCGGCGGCGGATCTCAGGATCATCATTCCCATGTCCGAGGTCTTCCACAACCTGCCGGAATCCGCCCGTCCGGCCCTTGAACCGGTGAATCCTCCCGCGGAGCACCGATCCATTACCACCAGCCCTTTCCACACCCCCTTTGCCATCAAAGCGGAAGAAGACCGCGGCAAGCAACTCCTCGACCTCAGTGCCACTGGGTTTGATGGTGCCGCCAGCACTCCGCGCCCAGCGACCCTGCCAGTGCCCAGTTCGGAATTGCCTCCCTCCCCCCTTCCTCCGGTACCGCCTCCAGTGGGATCACTGCCGGTCACTGGCCAAGTTGAACTGCCCACCTTGCGCCCTACCGTTCCAACCCTGCCAGTCCAGACTGCAGAATCCCCCGCCTTGCCCCCCATGCTCCCGCGGCCTGGCGTGCTCTCCCGACCTCCGGGCAGTGGCACCGCTCCTACTCCGCCGCGCACAGCTCCCCGCCTGAAGTTTGTCCCGGTTTCTCCAACGGCGCTGCGTCCTTTTCCCAAGCCGGCTCCGCTGCCGGAAAGTGCGCCCGCCCCGGCAGTGCCGGCGATTCCAGCCGTAGCCTTGCCCGTAGATCTTCCCCCTCTCCCGTCGCTTCCAGCTGTGGCCAGCCTGCCAGCCTTCCCGGGCACGCCGCCTCCGCTTTCCCCGTCGGCTGGGGTCAACATTGACGCTCCATCCCTTCCCTCGGAAAGCTTTGATGATTTGGGCGAATCGTTTTCTGCTGCCAGCCTGGGTGCCGAGCCTCCACCCCGGGCCGGTTCTGCTCCCGTGTCTTTGGTGGGAACCCCGACAGTGAGGGCAACCAGCCTAGCGGTTTCCCAGCCCTTGGCGGAAATTCAGACCTCGCCACTTCCAACGCAAGATTCAACTGCCGCGATTGCCGTCGAATCCGTCGTTCCTGCGGACGCGGCTATCCCCGCGTGGCCGCCGGCGCCTCTGCCATCGCTGGCTCCTGCCGCGGCCCCCGCCTTGAACCACATTCCTGCCGTATCGGAAATCCAGCCTCCAGTCCTGCCTGCACTGCCGGTCAAGGAGACTTTGGATGCATGGGCGAGCCCCCCGGTTCCCGCCGCCCGGGTGGCCCCGGTCCAGACGGTTCCCCTCACCGGACGATCCGGACCGGTTGGTTCCCCGCAGGAGGACCTAACGTTTGGCTGCGTCACGGACCTCCGGCAGCTGACCTTGCGTGCGGTGTTGGGCACCGATCAGGTGCTTACGGCGCAGGACATCGTGGACTGCTGTGCGGGTCTGCCCGGCCTCAAAGCCTGCGTCCTGCTGCAGCGCGACACTATCCTTACCAGCCAGGGCATGGATGGAATGGAAGCCGGTTCCTTCTGCAGCAGTGCTGTCAAAACCCGGGATTCCCTGGTCACTCTGGCCGAAACCATGGGGCTGGGCCAAGGCGGCAATTTCACCCTCCGGACCGACCATGGGATCCGGTCTTTCTTTCTGGAATCGAACCTTTGCCTTGCGGTCTGGCACGCCCAACCCAACTTCTCCGGAGGCACCCGCGAAAAACTGATTCTGATCGCCCAGGAACTGGCCAAAAATTAGCCTGCACCGGATTTTCCCATCCCCGTCTCTTCATGGCCGTCATCAATCACGATACCCGCGAGGTCAGCTTCAAGCTGGTCTATTGTGGTACCCCCATGGGCGGCAAGACCACGAACCTCAGCTATATCCATAGCCGTATCGGGGCGGATCAGCGGGGTGATCTGGTCGCCTTGGCCACGGCCAACGACCGCACGCTCTTCTTTGATTTCCTGCCGGTCCACACCATGGTGATCAATGGCTACAAGACGAAATTCATGCTCTACACGGTTCCGGGTCAGGTTTGTTACAATGCCACCCGGCAGATGGTGCTCCGCGGAGTCGACGGCATCGTTTTTGTCGCCGATTCCCAACTCGACCGCATGGAGGAAAATCTCACCGCCTGGCACGGCATGATCCGCAATCTGGCGGACAACGGCACGCCGTTTGAGCAGCTTCCCGCCATCCTCCAATTCAACAAACGCGACCTCCCGGATCCGGCCCCGGTCGCCTACATGGAGTATCTCCTCAATTCCGGACCCCGCCGCCTCGCTGTTTTTGAGGCCGCCGCCGCGACCGGGTACAACGTCTTCGCCACTTTGAACGCCCTAGCCCAGGACGTGCTGCATCTCTTCCATCACGGCACCGCCCGTGGAGCCACCGCCCCCCAGCCCGTTCCCGCCTGAGCGCCATGGATACCCTCACTACCCACTCCGGCCATGTCCTTCATCTCGGCGTGACCCTGACCCAGCGTCTCCGGCACACCCTGGCGGGGTATTGTCAGGAGTCAGAGGTGCGTTATGCCGCCCTGCTGGAGGAAAGCGGCACCACCTGTGCAGACGCCGGCGAAGCTGCTTTCAGGGATTCCGGGGAAACCGCAGCCTTGGCCGTGGGCGCCTTTGCGGCACTTCAGGCGGTTGCCAGGCGGCTGGGTGACGGCACCTTCGAGGGATTCTTCCACGAAGGGAAAACCCGCCAGTTCTGCCTGACACCAGTCACCCCGCAGTTTATGCTGCTCAGTGTTTTTGAGGCCCCGGTCCGATTTGCCATCGTCAAACTTTGTGCCGCCAAAGCCATCGCCCACCTCCAGGAACAAATCGAAACCATGCCCATTCCGGAACGCAGCACCATGCCGCTGAGCGCTCCGTCCTCTGCGGGGGATTTCTCTTTTGAGGCTGCCACCCTCTTCCGGCAGGAGTAAGGCCCGGGGAATCGGCCGATCATGGCGATGCCGGAAGGGAAAAATGAGCCGGTAGCGGCCGGTCCGGAAATTTACTTGAGGAAAATTCTCTTTTCCCGGCACGGGGTGTGCTAAACAGTAAGTGTGCTACTTGATCACTACGATACTGAGGGTCTCTTTGATGAGATGTTTGCCGGAAACGGCGAGGTGCGGGCTCATTACCAATTACTGAGGGAAAGGCTGGATACGATGTCCAAGGAGGAACTGGACCAGAAGATCCGCAGCTTGGAGACCTTGTTTTTGCGGCAGGGGATCACGTTTACGGTCTATGGGGACCAGCGGGGGACGGAGCGGGTCTTTCCCTTTGATCCAGTGCCGCGGATCATCCCGGCGGATGAATGGCAGACCATTGAAGATGGGTTGGTGCAACGGATCACCGCGCTGAATCTGTTTCTTTACGATGTCTACCACGAGCAGAAGATTCTCAAGGACAAGGTGATTCCGGAGGAGGTCATCCTGAGCGCGGCGCATTACCGGCCGGAATTCCGGGATACCGATGTGCCCCGTGATATCTACATTCACATCTGCGGGACCGATCTGATCCGTGACCGGGATGGCTCTTATCTGGTTTTGGAGGACAATGGCCGGTGCCCGTCCGGGGTGTCCTACGTTCTCGAAAACCGGATGGCGATGAAGCGGGTCTTTCCGCATCTTTTTGATAGTGCTGGGGTGCGCAGTGTGGACAGTTACGCCGCGGATTTGTTGGGAACCCTGCAATACATTGCACCGCATGCCAAACCGGACCCGGTTTGCGTCCTGCTCACTCCCGGCCATTACAACAGCGCCTACTTTGAGCACAGCTTTTTGGCGCGGCAGATGGGGATCGAGATTGTGGAAGGGCGGGACCTGATCGTGGTCGGCGGGCATGTTTACATGAGGACCACCCGTGGACTCCAACAGGTGGACGTGATTTACCGCCGGTTGGATGATGATTTTCTCGATCCAAAGGTTTTCCGCAAGGACTCCATGCTGGGGGTACCGGGTCTGGTCAGCGCGGTGCAGGCTGGCAACGTGGCCTTGGCCAATGCCATCGGCACGGGGGTGGCCGACGACAAGGTGACGTATGCCTACGTCGAGAAAATGATTAAATATTATCTCGATCAGGACCCCATCCTGAAACAGGTCCCGACCTATCTTGCATGGGATGAGAAGGATCGGGGATACATCCTGGATCACCTGCCGGAACTGGTGGTGAAGGCGGCCAACGAAAGCGGCGGCTATGGGATGCTGATCGGCCCGAGGGCCTCCAAGGCGGAGATTGAGACCTTCCGTGGCCTGATTCTCGCCAATCCCCGGAATTACATCGCTCAACCGGTGGTATATTTCAGCCGTCACCCAACCTTGACCGATGGCACCGTCGAAGGCCGGCACATCGACCTTCGCCCGTTTGTCCTGAGTGGGGAGCGGACCCACATCCTGCCTGGAGGCCTGACACGGGTAGCCCTCAAAAAAGGTTCCATCGTGGTGAATTCCTCGCAGGGCGGAGGGAGCAAGGACACCTGGGTGCTGCACCAGTCCTGATGAGCCCGGGTTGCCTCTTTATTTTCAATTTTTATCCTGAGACCAAACACGAATGCTTTCCCGAGTTGCTGACAATCTTTACTGGATGGCCCGGTTCATGGAACGGGCGGAGAACCTGGCCCGCCTGCTGCAGGCCAGCAATGAACTGCTGCTGGATGGGGCAACCTTCGGCAGCCGCAGTTTCAATGACTACTGGGACCCGGTCCTGACGGCGACCGCCATGGAGGACCAGTTCCGCACCCTGTATCCGTCAGGAACGGTGGCGGACGTGGGTTACTTCATGACCCTGCATGAGGGCAATCCGGACTCCATCACCATGTGTCTGCGGCTCGCCCGCGAAAATGCCCGCACCGTCCGGGATCAGATTTCCGACGAGATGTGGACGGAACTGAACGATCTTTATTTATTCATCACCGCACCCGATACCCACAGCTATTTTCAACGCTCTCCGCAGAGCATCTACGACCGCATCATCAATGGCTCCCTGCTGTTCCATGGCATCACGGATGCGACGATGGCGCGGACTGAAGGCTGGCAATTCATCCAGATGGGCAAGCACCTGGAGCGTGCCGACAAGACCAGCCGCTTTCTCGATATCCGCGTGCACAGCGCGCAGTCCGGGCACTCCCTGGATTCGATTCAATGGGCCTCCATCCTGCGGTCGGCCAGCGCCTTTGGGACTTACCGCCAGGAGGTAGGCGGCGAACCGGTCGCGGAAGGGGTGATCGATTTGCTGGTGTTTTCCACGGTGTTCCCACGATCCATCCGGTATTGCGTGCAATGCATTGATATCAATCTCCATGCCATCTCCGGTTCCTCGCGAGGCACCTATTCCAATGCCGCGGAGCGTCTGGCGGGCCGGTTGCTGGCCACGCTGAACTTCGGTGGCAGCAGTGAGGTGCTGGACCGGGGACTGCAGGAATATATGGATGATATTCAGCAGGTGCTGAACAATATAGGACAGCATATTTTCGAAACCTACGTGCTGCTGCCGCAGGACGCCCAGAGCGTCACCTTCGTGCCCTCCACCGAACCACAGCAGTTGCGTTGGAAGGAACTGCAGGCACAACAACAACAGCAGTGAACCTGTTTCCACGTTCATGAAGCTGCGCGTTCTGCACCGGACGGAGTATCTCTATGCCCTCGCGGTCCGCAATAACTGCAACGAAGTCCGCCTGCAGCCGCCGCATACCCCCTGGCAGACACGCGGCTTCTATATGCTGAAGGTCGTGCCCGCCTCGCGGTTGAAGCACTATTTCGATTTCCACCGGAATGGGGTCCATCACTTCGAAATCGAGGAACCCCATCAACGGCTGGTGATCGAGGCCCAGTCCACTGTGACCACCCTGCCGCGCGGCCGGGCTGAGGCCGCCGCCCCGCCCCTGTCGTTTTCGGCTCTGGCGGAGTGCCGGGAATCCGAGGAAATCATGATGTATGTGTCCCACAGCCGTTACGTGCGGTTCAGCCCCGTGCTGTGGAAGACGGCCCTGGATCTCCGGGATGAGGGGGACGATCTCTTCCTCGCTGCCAGGACCATCAATGAGTTTGTCTACGACAACTGCCGTTACCTGGCAGGAGTGACCACGGTGGATACGACCAGTGCAGATTTCTTTGAGAGCCGGGCTGGGGTTTGTCAGGATTTTGCCCACCTCATGCTGGCTCTGTGCCGGTCACTCGGAATCCCATCCCGCTACGTCAGTGGATACCTGTATGATGCCCAGCGCGGCGGTCTGCGCGGGGCGCATGAATCCCATGCCTGGGTGGAGGTGTATTTGCCGGGCCGGGGATGGCTGGGGTTCGACCCCACCAACCGCCAGATCGTCGATGAATGTTATATCACCCTGGCGGTAGGCCGGGACTACGAGGACGCGGCGCCGGTGAAAGGAAGTTTCGTGGGATCCGGCACCCGCATCATGAAGGTCAGCGTGTCGGTGGAGCGGTTGGATGGGTGACGTGGCAATTCGCCCTCCCCTTGAATTCGCCGCCTGCAGCTGCAGGGCAGCCGTGGAGGCCTCCGCCCCTTGGCGGTTTACTGTGAAGCGAGAGCTGCTTCGGCTTTGGCAGCCGCAGCCGTCGCACGGCGTTGGATTTCGTCAGGGCTGGGAAGGCTGGCAAGGACATCGGCCGGGATCATGCCTTCGGCCATGAGCTTGGTGAGGCACTTCTTGCGCTCTGCGAGCGCCTTGCTGGCATCGCGTTCCTTGGAGAACCGGCTCTTGGCTTCATCGCTTCGCTCACGGAGCCGGGCGTAGAGATCGCCGCCGAGCAGGGCGGAGATATCCACCTTCATTTTCTCGCGCTTTACATCGTTTTCGCTGACCGGTTCCCCATTGATGGGGCCGCTGCTGTATTTGGGAAACATGATAGCCACTTCCGGACAAACGCGGGAACAGGCGGGGCAGTTGGTCTTGCAGTTATCATTGTTCTGCACCTGGAGCTTGCCTTCCTTGCTGACGCCATAGACATCAAAGAGGCAGAAGCTGAGGCATTGCATGCAGTTGGTGCAGCGGCTGTAATCGATCACGGGAAACCACGGTTTCCAGAGACCGGGCTGGTTCATGGGGCGGTCGCCCCGGGTGCGCTCAATGAGCGCCGTGACCGAAGCAGGGTCGAGCCCGCTGATGTCGCAAGCGGTGAGACTGACTTTGCCGTTGGCATCTTCCAACTTAGGGGCCACTCCATCATGGAATTCTCCCAGCACGATCAGAGCGGTTTGGCCCGGAAACAGCCGTGCCCCGGCACCCGCGCGGCTGACGGAGTAGCCGCAATCGAGCAGGGCGGCGCAGACCGCATAGCGGCGTTCAGGATCAAGGGCCCGGCTGCCTTGGCCTTCGTAGAGCAGGAGGGAGAAGTCTGGGGCAATGGACATGGGGAAGGATGAAGGAAGTGGGATGAAGTTGGGAAGCGGAGGATGGCTTGTTCAGGGAGCTTTGCCCAGTTCCCCGCAGGCTTCCTCGGTCGTCAGGGTCCGGAGATTGATGATTTCCGTCTCCTCGGGAAGAGGGGTGCCGGCAGCGTGGAAGAGCCACTTCACGGCCCGGGGATGACAAGCGATGATTTTGAGAGGATCCGGCCCCGCCAGTCCCGCCAGACGGGGATCGCGCCGGGCAGACATCTCACAAAGATCGGCCACGCTTTCGAAAGGCTGCCCGTTGGCACAAAGGTGGCGCAACACTCCGTCCTTCACGTCCTGTGGCACCACCTGGGCATAGGCACAGCGGCAATAAAGGAGGCGGACGGGAGTTTCGGACATGGAAGACACTTCAGCATGACGGTTGGCCGTGCGCAACCTTTCACGGCTTCGAAAGAGCGGGAGGAAAACCCCGTAATCTGATCATCCAGACCCGGACTGATTCCATTTGCATGAAAACCCACCTCCTGCTTTTTTTCTCACTTGTGACGATGCTGGCCAGAGCAGACTCCCCAGTTCCGGGTCCTGATGGGTGGGTCACCCTGTTCGACGGCAAAAATCTGTCCGCTTTTACCGATGCCGGGGGAAACCCGACCAAATGGACCATCGACCAGGCAGCCCTGCGTGGCGATGACAAACGCGGCGACATTTGGACGAAGGCGGTATTTGCGGACTTTGTTCTGGAGGTGGAATTCAAGACCACCGGTAACAGCGGCGTTTTCTTCCGGACCGCCAATCCCAAGGACCCGGTCCAGACCGGGATTGAGATCCAAGTGGATAATCCGGGTGGCCCCAATGTCCATAGCGTGGGGGCCATTTATGATTTGGTGGCCCCAAAGCAAAATGCCGCCAAAGCCGGTGAATGGAATACCTATCGCATCACGGCCAAAGGTCCGGAGATCTCAGTGGAATTGAACGGCAAAATGGTCGCGGAAATGAACGTGGACCGGTGGACTGAAGCAGGGAAAAATCCGGATGGAACGCCCAACAAGTATCGGAAGGCGCTCAAGGATTTTGCCCGCTCGGGGCATATTGGGTTTCAGGATCATGGCCACGCCGTGTGGTACCGCAATATCCGGGTAAAACCGCTGCCCTGAACCGGATTCAAAGCCGGGCCGGTCGAAGGGGGGCAGTTTCATTGCCATCGTCATCCACAACCGTGGCCCGGCGCACGTTGCCGCCAGGCGCCGCAGTATTGATGACTTCGGCTGTGGGAACGATGGGGGGAATGGCCACGGCCTGTTCCACCAACGGTTTGGAGTTCACTATGGCAAGGGCTGGCGAAGGAGCAGGAGGAGGAGGGACCGGCGCTTTCAGGGTGGGGGGCACCACCTGGCTGGTTGAACCAAGCGGGGTGGCATGGTTCGGGTTCGGCTGGGCAGAGGCCGGCTTGGATCTCATGAAGAGCCATCCGCCAACGATCAAAACCGCTGCCGTGACGGCCAAGGCGGCCAGATTGGAACGTCCTACAGGGTATTGATCCGGGGCCAGGGCAGGGGCGCTCAGGATGCGGACAGCACTGGCGGTCTGAATGTATTCGTGGCCTGTTACAGCAGCAATGGCACTGGTATCGAATTCATCCAGATAATCGCTCAGATCGAGGTCCAGGTATTTACTATATAACTTAAGGAAGCCTTTCGCGTAGGTCAGATTGGCAAAGTTGGACAGGTCATCATTCTCCATTTCGCGCAGCCGTTGGTGGGGGATGCGGGTTTCGAAGGCCACGTCCTCAATGGCAAGATCCCGCGCCTGGCGTGCCTTCATGAGTTGGTGGCCAACTGAATACATGGGGTTGAAGACGGGGCGGGGGGGGGCAGGGCGGGGCGGGGTAGCCACGGGTATTTGAGGGGATGCAAGCTGGATCTCTCCGGCTTGCTCCGGGACGGAAAAAAGCGGGAGATCGTCTTTGGGGCGGCGTTTGGCCACTGGTAATCTAGTCGCCATCTTCGTCAAGGTCGATCAGGATTTCACGGGGTTTGGTGGGACCATCGCTGGGCCCGATGATGCCGCGCTGCTCCATCAGATCCATCATACGGGCGGCCCGGCCGTAGCCGAGCCGGAGGCGCCGCTGGAGCAGGGAAGTGCTGGCTTTGCGTTCCTGCATCACCACGTCAATGCAGGTCTGCAGGGTCTCCTCCTCCTCCTCCGTGAGTTTTTCCACGGCGCGGGCAGGGCCGTTGATTGCTTCGTCCACCGATTTCTCGATCTTCAATCCGCCGCTCTGTTCCTTGCAATGCTGCACCAAGGCCACAATCTCGTCATCCGTGACAAAGGCCCCCTGGGCGCGCACCATTTTGGCGGTGCCGGGCGGGACGTATAACATATCTCCCTTGCCCACCAGTTTGTCCGCGCCCTTGGCATCCAGGATGACCCGTGAATCGAGTGCACTGGATACCTGGAAGGCGATGCGGCAGGGGACGTTGGCTTTGATGGTGCCGGTAATGACTTCCGCGCGTGGCGTCTGGGTGGCGAGGATCATGTGAATCCCGGCGGCCCGGGCCTTCTGGGCAATCCGGGCAATCAGTCCTTCCATGTCGGCCGGAGCGGTCTGCATCAGGTCTGCCAATTCATCAATGATCACCACAATGTAGGGGATACTGTCGGGAATGGCGTTGGCGTTGAATTCCTCGAGTTCCTCTTCGGCCACCAGTTCACTGTCCTCCACCCAGATATCCTTGGGCGAGTTCCGCACGTTTTGCTCCTCATCAAAGGCTTCGCGGAGGCGGACTTCGTGTTTGGACAGGACGGCATCGGCTTCGGAGTTGAGCGATTCCCCGGACTCATCCTCCGCTTCATCAGCGTTGAAGCCTGAACCGAATTCATCAAGGTCTTCGCCGGAGGTAAACTCCTCGGGCAGTTCGAATTCAGCAATTGGAGCAGCGGCGGACTTGGCCGATTTGGCGGCCGCGGTGGAATCGAAAAGGGGCAGGAGGGGTTCCTCGGCGGCTGCCTTGGCCGCCGATTTGGCCTTGGCATCAGCGGCCTTGGCTTTGCGTCCATTGAAGGTCTCGAAGTTGCGCACCCCTTCATCGGCAAACATGCGGTAGCGGTTCTCCATTTCATTGACCACCCAGCGCAGCGCCATGATGACCTTCTTTGGATCCGTCACCACGGGAACCACCAGGTGAGGCAGGTCGTTGTAGGTCTGCATTTCCACGACCTTGGGATCGATCAGGATGAAGCGCAGTTGCTCCGGTGTGAACTGGAAGAGCAGGCTGCCGATGATGCTGTTGATGCAAACGGATTTGCCTGAACCCGTGGCCCCGGCCACCAGCAGGTGGGGCATTCCGGCGAGGTCGGCGACAATGGTTTCGCCGTATACATCCTTGCCCAAGGCCAGGGGCAGGCGGCACTTGCCGGAGTGGAAAGCAGGGTCTTCGAGCAGTTCGCGCAGCGGCACCGCGACCTTGTCCTTGTTGGCAATTTCAATGCCGACGGTGTCCTTGCCGGGAATGGGCGCGAGGATATTGATGCGTTCAGCGCGGGTGGCGCGGGCGAGGTCGGCTTCCAGCGCCGAAATGCGGCTGACGCGCAGACCTTCGCTGGGGTAGATCTCGTAGCGGGTGATGGTGGGCCCGCGGGTGATGTCGCCAGCCGCCACGGAAATGCCGAAGGTGGACAAAGTCTTGATGATGTTGTTCTGGGTGGCGCGCAGGTAGGAGACGTCGGCGGGGGCTGCGGCGGCGGTCTCATCCCAATGCAGGAGCGCCAGAGGGGGGAGCTGATAATTGGAGAAATCGCCCGCCGCCAGACCATTGGGCGAACCATCGCCGTTGGCCTTGGCTTTGTCCTGTTGCTGCTTCTTCCATTCGGAGAGGGAGAGCTTTTTTTCGCCACTGGCGGCGCGGCGGGCGGATCCATCGATAATGCGGGGTTCAGGCACGGCAGGATCAGCCAAGGGCGCCTCAAGGGGCAGGTCTTCCTGGGTGAATTCGGTAGCCACGTCCGGGTCTTCGGTGAGAAGGCCGGCCGGAACGGTGGTTTTGGTGCGGAGTTCCCGCTCAAGGCGGCGGCGCTCGCGCTCGGTGCGCTGGTGCTCCGAGAGCAGGCGCTCGGCTTCCTGCGAGGCGGCTTGGTTGGCGGCCTGCTCCCGGTGGCCGGTGGCGAGGGCGCGCAGTTCACTCCACACCCGCTGGCCCGCCGCCACGATGGTGTGGAGTTCCAGCCCGATCATCAGGATCAGGCCGCTGAAATAGCCCGCGATCCCGCAGATCAGGGCTCCAATGGCACCAACGGTCTTTTGCGCCAGCAGCTGGGCGAGGAAACCGGTGCCACCACCCGGTCCGAGGATATTGAAGTCTTTCCACCAGTTTTGGAAAAAGCTGGTTTGAAGGCCCAGCACGACGGACGCACTCAGCACGGTAAGGACAAATCCCAGGGTGGGGCGGCCCATGCGGCGGGTCGGCATCAAAATGCGTGACATGCCCAGCCAGATCAGACAGGCGGGCAGCAAAAACGCCGCGGCCCCAAACAGGAAAATGGTATAGCCCCCGATTACCGCCCCGAAAGGACCGATGGCATTCAGCACCGGATCATTCGGCACGGACAGGCTCGCAATGCTGAAACGGGGCGGCACATCATCCGGGGTATAGGTATAAAGCGCCAGAAAAAGCAGGGCTCCCACGGTGATCAACCCGAGCGCGCGAATGTCGGACAAGGGGTGGCGCACCGGAGCGGGAGCTTCATCCTGACGGCGGCGGGGACGGCGGGCGGACATAGAGGGCGTGAGTATTTAGAAAAGCTGTGCCCTGGGGCAACAACCAGAGAGGGAGGAAACGAGGGCAGCCTACTCTTTCCGAAAATATAGGCAACGTGGAAATTTCGGGAAACTTAATCAACTTGCTGTTTTTTGGATGTCCTGCAGCAGGATGGGCGTGGTGGAAAAGGGCTTGGTTGACGGTCCTCTTTTTGCCGCCCGCATAATGAGCGCCTCGCGGCGGAAGGCCCCGGATTGACAGGACAGCTGATCGGGATTATTGGCTAGGGATGATTTCCGATTCTCCTGCGCTCTCCGGTCTGATCCGCCTTCGTCCTATCTATATGGACCGCGTCTGGGGAGGGCGGCAGCTGGAAACCCGCTACGGCCGGTCATTGCCGGATCCCGGTCTCCCTTACGGCGAAAGTTGGGAAGTGGTGGACCGGCCCGGGGAGCAAAGCGTGGTGCTGGGGGGGCGTTTTGATGGTCTTACCCTGCATGAACTGTGGACGCAGCACCGGGTGGAAATCTTTGGTGCCGACGCACCGGACTCGGACCGGTTCCCCCTGCTGATCAAAATTCTCGACGCCTGCGATACCCTCTCTTTGCAGGTGCATCCGCCTGTTTCCGAAGCGGCGGCCCTGCAGGGAGAGCCGAAGACCGAAATGTGGGTCATCGCTGGAGCAGATCCGGATGCCCGTCTCTATGCCGGCGTGAAGCCGGGTGTCACCCGCGACAGCTTCGAGGCAGCGCTCGCCGATGGCACCGCGGCCAGACTGGTTCCCGAACTTCCGGTGCAGGAAGGCGACTTCATCTTCATCCCCAGCGGTCGGCTCCATGCCATTGGCGCCGGGGTCCTGATTTTTGAAATTCAGCAGAACAGCGACACCACTTATCGTGTCTTCGATTGGAACCGCATGGGACTGGATGGGCGGCCCCGCGCCCTGCATGTGGCGGAGAGTTTGCGCTGCATCGATTTTACCGACACCGCTCCCGCCATCGACCGGCCGGCTGCCGATGGACTGCTCGCTTCTTGTCCTTACTTCACGGTCCACCGCCGCGGGGCCGGTGCTGGGGAAATGGTGATACTGGGGCAGTCCGGGCAATTCCTCATGCCCGGCATCCTGTCCGGCTCGCTGCTGTCGGCAGGGAATCAGCTGCGGCCGGGGGATTGGGCCTTGTTGCCCGCGGGCACAGATTCTGCCGGACGCACGCTGAATGCCGGACCACAGGGGGCCTCCTGGCTGGAAGTCCGCTTCGGCAGCTGATGAGATGGAAAGGGAAGGGTGTCGTCCAGTTATTTCCCGGGTTTGCTTTCCCTCGGCCCGGCGTGCCGCCCATGTTTGCGGTTTTGGTCCGTGCGTTCGACCGGCCGTTGCGATTCGCGGCTGCCCATGACGCGATGGCTGGTGGTGCGTATTTCATCCCGTGTGCCGGTCCGTGGTGGTTGCGTTTCCGGGAATGCTTTGGAGGGGGATGGAGGGATGGGAGCGCTGGGGTGATCTTCTTCAGGTTTCATGGTAGCATGGGGGCGTTGGGACAGCAGGGGGAAGGCCCCTTCATGACATCATGAAGGGGTGACTGGGCAGATGCATCCCCGTCCTGGTGACAGCGTCCCGGCAGTAGGGGAAGGGGGATCCCTTAGACCGGTATAAGATGATAGGAATCCGTGCTTCGCCGGGTTAAATGTCAGGCAACGGCCCGGGGCCGCAAACGGTCACGGACCGATTCCAGCCCGCATGCGCCGTTGCCCAGATGGAAACAGAAACCTTTGGCCTGGGTGGAGACGCAGTTCATATCCACAAGGCCGTCCACCCCGGTGGCATATTGTCCGGCGAAAAGACGGACATAAAAATCTGCCCGGATGGCGGGATCGTAATCACGCCAATCCACGCCCCAGTTGTAGGCAGGGTCTTCGAACTTGGAGCGGATGAAGCCTGCAATATGCCGGGCATGCCATCCTTCCGCCAGCAGGCAGCGGGTCACCAGTTGGATGCCCGCCGGTTTCAGCAGCCAGTCATTGGGGAACAGGGCAATGTGCCTGACACAGTTGGGCAGGGCTTCCAACGGGGTCCGGCCGTAGGTGCGGGGCCAGCTTTCCCGGGGATCGTGCTGGCAGGAGTAGAAATCACCATGAAAAGATCTCAGGGGGGAATTCATGTAATCCTGGAGCAGCCGGGCCGTGCCCTCCTCCTGGTAGGGAATGGCGGTGGATGCCTCCCGGGCCAGCGAGATCACGGCCTTGTCCGAGTGCCGGAGCACGAGGGCGTCCGCGAGTTCCAGCCCGGCCAAGGGGATAGTGGACAGCGGCTTCAGGACTTCGCCCACTCCGGGCAGTCCGGTCATACCCGTGGCCCAGGGTTTGAGATACCGGGTGAATGGCATACGCACCATCCGGGTATGCAGGGGATCGCCGTATTCCGAGATATCGATCGAAACCAACTCCCGCTGCGGGGTGAGCCAGGGACCGACATGCACCGCGGTGATCTCCACGGGCAGCGCCGCCAGCACCGATGCCATGTTCCGCACGCGGTGGGCGATATATTCCATCAGCAGGGACAAGGCTGAGAAAGAGGCCTGGTGGTCCCGGCTGAAGACAGGATCATCCGCCGGAGCCCGGGCCACACAATCGTCCAATAATTCAGGGGCCGGGGAGAGCGCTGTGATTTCAGCCGCAATGGTGGATTGCCGGGAAATGCGCCAGACAAAATGGTGTCCCTGCCCTGTTAGAATGTGAAGAGGCGCAATGCCCCAGGAATCCAGCAGGGATTGGATCGCCCTCACCACCGGATCCTGCAACTCAAAGGCGCGCCGGGGATTGATCAGGGCCTCGGCCGGGGAGTCGAAATTCACGTATTCGACATCCAGATGCAGCAGCAGGGACTCCGAATCGGCGAGGGATCGGGCGATGTCGAGATCGCGGTCCAGAAACCACCTCAGATGCCGGGCCGGCTTGAGATTGTGCCGCTGGTAGGCACACCCATCCGCTTGGCTGACAAAGGCCGCAGTGGGCTGCCAATTTGACTCTTCCCCGACGTATTCCGCAAGCCGGCGCCGGACGAATGCATCCGAATACAATTCGCTCATGAAGGAAGTCCTTTCCCCGGGCCCGGCGGGTGGGAATGGCCAGGTTGAGGTTTGGCGGGCGGAGGGGAGTTTTCACCTTTGGGGGCCGCTTTGGGTGGGGTGGCGGCAGGTTTGCTCCGGGGCTTCTTCACAGGAGGCGCAGTCACTGGCGGGAGTTCTTCCAGATCGCGCAGCAGGAAATCAGGATCATCTGGAAAGATGCGGTCAACCGGGGGGTCTTCTTGAGGAGGCATGTTCGGGGTTGGGTGGAGGTGCCTCCATCCTTGGCAGATCCACCGCGGGATGCATCCCGGCCCGAAGTGCAGGCCCCGCCTGATGGAGGGTGGGGATTCCTTTAAAATAAACCCGGACACGCCGGAGTGAGTCTTCGATTCCAAGGGAAAAGGCCCCTCATGGCCCCGGGGCCTTCCTCATGAAATCAAAGCTTTTAAAGGATCTTCTTACAGCGCTAAGGGATTTGTGCAGTCGGACCTGAAAATCAATCCTATCGCAGCTTGGAGCCGGTCCCCTGAGACTGCGTAATGGCAGTTTCCAGCCAGTTACCCCGCTCCGTGCCGATCTCCTTTCCCCGTGTTAGTCTACGCGTTCTCTTTCCCCTGCTGGTGATGGGGTGGATGGGTATTCATTGGCTGGCGGATTTCTGGCTTTTCCATTCGGATCATGCGGTGTGGCCGGCCATCCGGTTGCATTTGATGGTGGAGTTTTTTCTCCTGAGCGGGTTCATGGCGGCATTGGCATTCCTGATGTATCGTGGCGTGATCCACCGTGTGCAGTGGTTGGATGAGGAAGCCCGGCGCCTGGCGCACGGAGAGGCCCCCCAGGCGGCCCTGAAGGGAGAGGATTCGATCGCCAAGCTATCGGTGGCGATGCGCCGGATGGCGATCCGGATTGGTGATTTTTGGAGGGTGATCAACGAACATGCCATTGTGGCTATAACCGACGCGCAGGGGCGGATTATCTTCGCCAACGATAAATTCTGCGCCATATCGGGCTACCAGCGCGAGGAATTGTTGGGAAACACTTATCAGATGGTGAATTCCGGCAAACATCCGGCATCCTTTTTCGAGGACCTGTGGAGGACGATTTTGTCCGGCAACGTCTGGAGTGGCGAAATAGAGAACCAGGCTAAAAATGGGACTTCCTACTTTGTGGCCACCACCATCGTCCCTTGCCAGGGTAACGATGGAAAATCTCACGAGTATATCGCCATCCACACCGACGTCACCGCATCCAAAGCGGCAGAGGGGCGTATGAGGCAGCTCTCCCGCGAATTGGAAAGGAAAAATAGAGATCTGAAAACATTCCTTCACGCTATTACTCATGACTTGCGTGCGCCGTTGGTGAACGTGCAGGGATTTACCGAGGAAGCCGGCCGCCTGACGGAAGAAGCCGTCGGCCTCCTCAAGGAAGCCATCGACGGGACCCCTCCATCAAAAGAGAGGGTGGAGGCCCTCAGCGGCGGAATGGCAGATGCCGTTCGTTTTATCTGTGCAGGGACCGGAAAGATGGATGCCTTGCTTGAAGGACTCGTTGCGATTTCACGGCTGGAACGATCTGAATCCCGACTTGGCCCCGTCGATGCCTCCACGATCCTGGAGGAAAGCCTCGCAGCCATTCAGTATCAGCTGGACCAATCAGACACCGCCGTAACAGCGGGACCGCTTCCTCCCTGTCTCGCGGATAGCGGATTGCTGGGACAGGTTTTTTCCAATCTTATCGAGAATGCCATCAAATACCGCGATCCCGGCCGTCAGTTGCAGTTGGGGATCACCGGAGCCCTGATGGGTGATCAGTGCGTCTATCGGTTTGCTGATAATGGAATTGGGATCGAACCCGAATACCGGGATAAAGTCTTCGAACTTTTCCAGCGTCTGGCACCCCGTAGCAGTAATGGGTTGGGGCTGGGTTTGGCCATCGTCCGGAGGGCGCTGGATCACATGGGTGGCACCATTCAGGTGTCCCCCCGTCCCGGAGGCGGGACGGTGTTTACGGTAGTGCTCCGGCAAGCGGTTTTGGGAGCTGGCAACCTTGATAATTAATAAATCGTGAAATTTCCTTGCTATCTTTCCGATTCGACGGCTTTATTTGATATCCAGGCAAGGTGCCGGTTGCCGGAAATCTCCATTCCAGTTGTAAATCATGACTGCCCAGCCTGCCGTCCTGCTCGCAGAGGACGACGACGGACACGCGCTACTGACGAAGCAGGGACTCAAACAGGCAGGTTTCCACAATCCGGTGCTTCGATTCCGCGATGGGCAGGAAGTCCTGGATTTCCTGACTGGAGCCGACCGGCCTGCCTTCCCCATGGTATTGCTCCTCGATATCAGCATGCCGAAACTCAATGGGATCGAGGTATTGCGCCTGCTCCGGGGGCAGACCATATTCCAGACCATGCCGATCATCATGGTCACTACCACCGACGATCCGGAAGTGATGGCGCAGTGTACGGAGTTGGGATGCAATGCCTTTTTGCTCAAGCTGCTGAACCAGCAGGAGTTTACCATGACGCTCAGGAAACTGGCGGAATACTTCACTCCCGTGGATTTACATACCCCTTCCTGAATCTCCCAAGTCACTCCTCCACTCCAAAGCCCAGGCGGGTTTGGGGTGGGGCAACTCCTCTATCCCATGTCCATTGACGCTCCCATCCTGATTGTGGAGGATGACGAAGGGATCTGCCATCTGCTCGCCACGGCTCTGAAAAAGGACGGCATCGTTTCTGAATGCCGGACCTCTGGAACCTCCGCGCTGACCTGGTTGAGACAGAATCATACCCCTCTCATCCTGCTGGACCTGCGGCTTCCTGACATGAGGGGGCAGGATGTAATTGCTACTCTCGCGGAGGAGGGGCGCAAGGTGCCGTTCGTGGTCATCAGCGGGGTGGGGGATGTCAGGGTAGCGGTGAAACTGATGCAGGAAGGCGCTCTTGATTTCCTGCCCAAGGATATGCAGTTGCTTCAACTCGTGGCTCCGGTAGTACGCCGGAGCCTGGAGCACCTAGAGCAAAAACGCCGGTTGGCTGACACTGAACTCGAACGCAAGGATGTGGACCGCCGCCTCTTTGCCGCCGCGGAACTGGAACGCCGCCGCCTCGGGCAGGATTTGCACGATGATCTCTGCCAACGGCTTGCCGCCATCAAACTCCACTGCAGCATGCTGCAACGCGAACTGGTGCGCGAAGGCTCTTCACAGGCGGACCGGGCCGCCCGTAACGTGGATGCCATTGGCGAGGCCACCACCCTCTCCCGGAGCTTTGCCCGCAGTCTCGCTCCAGTGACCCTCGACTCCAATGGCCTCTGCTCCGCGCTCCAGCTCCTCGCCAAATCAGCCGGAACCATTTTCGGGATCGGTATCGAATTTGAATGTCCCCAGCTCGTCCAGGTGCCCGATCCAGACACGGCCATGCACCTTTACCGCATCGCCCAGGAGTTGATTGCCAATGCGGCCAAACACGCCCGGCCCACCCGCATCGAAATGAGGCTGATCACCCACCCGTCCTCCCTGCTGCTGGAAGTTGCCAATGACGGGCTCCCCTTCAGCAACCCCGCCGAGCTCATCGAAGACATGGGGCTGCACATTCTGCGAGCGCGGGCGGATGCCATCGGCGCCAGCCTCGAGTTTATTTCCGGCTCATTTCCCGATGGCGGCACCTGTGTCCGTTGCAACCTTCCCTATAACCCAGCCCATGAAAGCGCTCCATAACCAGCCTCCCCGCCCATCCAAGGCCAACCCCGCCAAAGTCCGCATCGCCATCGTGGAGGATCATACCATGATGCGGGAAGGGTTGAAGCAATTCATCAACGACGAGCCTGACATGGAAGTCTGTTGGACTGCGGCCAGCGTCCCGGAGGCCCTGGCGGAACTGCAGCATTGCCGTCCGGACATGCTGACGGCCGACATTACCCTGCCTGGCCGGAATGGGCTGGAGCTCATCAAGGACGTTTTAGCCATCGCCCCCGGCATGCCCATTCTTGTCATTTCGATGCATGACGAATCCCTCTACACCCAACGGGTGCTCAAGTGCGGTGCCAAAGGTTATATCATGAAGGATGCCCCCCATTCCGATCTGATGGCCGCCATCCGCCGGGTGACCCAGGGCAAGGTCTGGCTGAGTGAGAAAATGTCAGAGGAAATTCTTGACGCCTTTTCCGGAGGGGCTCCCAAGCGGCGGGTGGACAGTGTTCACAAATTGAGTGACCGGGAATTCGAGGTCTTTCAACTTCTGGGGGATGGTAAAAGCACCAACCAGATCGCAGAGTCCCTGCACATCAGCACCAAAACCGTGGACGTTCACAAATCACACATCCGGGAAAAGCTGGGTTTGGAAGATAGTTCCGCAGTGCTGCGGCATGCGATCCGCTGGGCGGAAACCAAACGACTAGCCGGGGAGTGAGCAAACCGGGGAAGGCCCATCCACCCTGATACCGGAGGAGGCGTCACGGGGGCTCTCCGGCTGGAAAACGGAGGGATCGTCCCTTCGATGGCTGCTCAAGCCGGAAAACCAAAGCGATGATGGACCTCGACTGAATCAAGGTGCAGGGCTGTCCCGATCAATCTG
This sequence comes from uncultured Verrucomicrobiota bacterium, assembly GCA_942492905.1. Taxonomy (GTDB): domain Bacteria; phylum Verrucomicrobiota; class Verrucomicrobiia; order Verrucomicrobiales; family V1-33; genus CAIZWU01. The sequence continues at coordinate 3,667,134 of OW818657.1, read as the reverse complement.
GACGCGACCCGTTCCGCTGCTTGTTTGATCATTTTATCAAAGGCATGCGGTCCCAGTTCTACACCCTCATGTTTGATGGAGGGAATGCGGGCTCCCAGGACGAGCAGGTTCATCAAAAAATTTCCTGCCTCCACAGGATCATCGGTCCGGTGGGTGTCGACCCGTTTGTTATGCTGTGGAAAGGTAATATAGTCGATGCTGAATTTGGCGATCATATTTTTGGGTGGATTGGTGGGTGATGATAGACTGGAAACCGGCGGGGGATCACGATGCGCCAAAACGAAGGACCGACTGCTGGACCATACAAACGGGAGCGCCGGGACAGAGACTACAAAGTTCATTGGAAGTGGGCTGATGGCTTTATCTTGTGGTGACTTCCCAAAAGCAGGTTCAACGCTAAGTCAGGAGGGCGGCATTGTTCGCCGATGCTTCCGGGCGTTTGGGTGGATTCTCATCCTTGGGGGGAAGGCTCGGGGGAGGGGGAAGAATTGCTTCCGGTACGGGGACGCACCACGAGGACTGGACATGGGGCATGCTGCACCACCCGTTCGGCAACGCTGCCCATCCAGAGGTGCTTGAGGCCAGATCGTCCGTGGGTGGACATGACTACGAGGTCGATGGGGAAATCCGTGGCCTGCTGAACGATAGCATGCCAAGGCACCCCGACTTTGATGGAGGTGTCGAAGGGCACGCCGGCAGGAATGGTGTCTGCGAGGGCCTGCATTTGCTGCTGGGCGGCCTGGATGAGGCTTTGCGTGTAAACACCCGCCATCCCAGCCGTGTCACCGGCCAGATAAAAATCTCCCGCCGGCATCAGCACCAGTTCGACAACGTGGAATAAAGTCAGGTGGGCAGAAAACTTCCCGGCCAATTCCAAAGCGAAGTCCAGCGTGGCCGGGGTGCCATCGGAGAAGTCCACCGGAACAAGAAGATGTTGTAAAGTCATAGTGTTGTGAAGGGGCAGTAATGGTGGAGCGATGCTCAATATCCCTGGCGGGGGCGGGGGCAGCTGACCAGTTCCAGGTGATTCAACCACACTTACAGGGCGGGCGGGGGGAGGTAGGGTCTGAGCTTATGCGGCATAGGCCCTGATGCTTCCGTTCTGAGGGGCAGGGAAATGCTATAAACCGGCAGGTTTCTGTTTTTGCCACCAGCACTTCCCCTGAAACCGGTCACCCGGTTGCCCATAAGGGGAATGCTTAGCCGGGATGGCACTGGGACTAGTGCGCCTGCGGCAAGGACTCATGGCCGCAGCCCTTCATTCGCAGTATTACTCGGGCAAATGAATACCTCACCCTGTCTTGCGCTTTCCCGCTCCTCTGAACTCCAGACCCTTCAGCCTGCCTCCGGCGGCCGTGAGGTCAGGCTCCGCACCAGTTGTGTTGTCGAATATGCCGTAAGGCTGGCCCCGGAACGGGATGGGGACAGTTCCCCGGCAGGCGGAAACGACCATGGGGAAGGAAGGGTTCTGCTGAGTGTTTATGTCCCGCATTGCATGCTGAATCCGGATCAAGTAAGGATTGTCGAGGTCTGAGCGCGGTATCTCCCGGGTTCTTGCAGGCCCGGCCACACCGATCCATGAAATCCCCCCCGCTTCCTCCTGAAAATCCTGAGGAACCGGTGGATCACTGGGCGACTCGCACCCACGTTCAGACGCTGGTGCTGATGGCGGCTACAGCCTGCGGTCTCTACCTGTGTTATCGGCTGGCGGAACCCTTTCTGCCCGCCTTGGCATGGGCGCTGGCACTGGCCGTGCTTTTCATTCCGCTGCAGCGCGGTCTGGAATCGCGGTTGGGCAGGCCAACCCTGGCTGCCCTGGTGGCCGTGACCGTGATTGCTTCAATGGTGGTGATTCCGGCGGTTTTTGTGGGGCAGCGTTTGGCCGCGCAGGCCGCCAAAGGATCGGAGATCATCAAAGCCAGAGCCGAATCCGGGGAATGGCGGCAGGCCCTCGCGGGGCAGCCGCGGATTGTTTCCCTGATCGAAACGATCGGGCAGCAGGTGGAACTGGGTGAAACGGTCCAAACGTTGACCGCCTGGCTCAGTACGCTGGCGGGATCGATTGTGAAACGATCGGCCTATCAGGTGGTGGGGTTCGCTTTGACTTTGTATCTGCTGTTTTTCTTCCTGCGCGACCGGCGGATCGCCTTGCAGGCACTACGCTGGTTGTCGCCCCTCTCCCGCACGGAGATGGACTATCTATTTCACAGGGTGAACGATACGATCTGTGCGACCATTCATGGCACACTGTCCGTGGCTGCCATCCAGGGAATCCTGGGCGGGTTGATGTTCTGGTGGCTGGGGATGGAGGCACCTTTACTGTGGGGACTGGTGATGGGGCTGCTGGCGGTGGTGCCGGTGCTGGGGGCCTTTGTGGTGTGGATTCCGGCAGCGATCTTTTTGGCCGTGGAGGGCAGCTGGGGCAAGGCCTTGATCCTTTCCTTGTGGGGAATGCTGATCGTGGGCACTGTCGATAACCTATTGCGTCCCATCTGGGTGGGAAACCGGCTTCAGCTCCATACCGTGCTGGTTTTTATTTCTGTGGTGGGCGGGCTGCTCTGTTTTGGTCCAGGCGGCCTGATTCTGGGGCCTCTCGTGCTTACCGTGACCATCGCGCTTTTGGAAATCTGGTCTACCCGGACGGGAGCCTCCCTGCCCAAACCCCGCTCCGGCAGGTTGGCCGGAAGCAAGTGATGGTCCATTCCTGCCGGGGCGAAGGACACTGGCCATGGCGGCCCCATCGGAGCCTCTTCCGGACGGCGCAAAAGGAAAACCCCGGACCAGATTCAATCCTGCGGATCGTTTTTCCACCAGTCTGCCGGGCGTTCCCAAGGGGCGGTCTGGCTTGAGGGGGCCACCAAAGGCAGGATCGGGGTAGTCTTCCGGGCTGCCTGTTTGATTTCCTCCAACAATTCGGTCTCCGGGGTGACACGACGGAACTGGCGGTAGATGCCGAGTCCACAGGCGGTGACCAGCCCAAAGGTAAGCCCGAGAACCGCCAGCAAAGCCCACGCGAAAGCGTCACCAGGGGAGATTTGCGCATGATTCTCCGGCACCGGCAGATCTGATTGGAGCACGGCCGAGAAGCAGGGCGCTACTGGCAGGAGGACTGCCGCGCAGAGCAGGCAGGTTCGAAGTCGGCGATTCATGGGCACGGAGGTGAAGGGAAGAAACCCGGGATTCACTCCGCGAGCAGTTTTTCCACCTTGGTTTCCAGGTCGGTGCGGCCATCGGTGTCGACGACCATCCCCTGTTTGTTAACCAGCCACATGCGGGGGATGGAAGTGATAGCGAACTGGGTGCCGAATTTGTTCTTCCAGCCCTGACCATCAAAATACTGCGGCCACGGCATGGATTTTTCCTTGGTCATGGCCGCCAGTTTCTTTTCATCCTGGTCAAAGGAGATGCCCACAATTTCGAACCCCTTGCCGTGGAGCTTCTCATAGGTTTTGACCACATTGGGGATTTCCGCCACACAAGGGCCGCACCAGGTGGCCCAGAAGTCCACCAGCACGACCTTGCCCCGCATTTTCGCCAGATCGATCACTTTTCCTTCGGTCGAAGTAAAGGTGAGTTCGAGGGGTTTTTCCTTGATGCGTTTTTCAGTTTCGGCGGTTTTCAACTGGCTGTCGATTTGCCGGTTTTCCTTCAGGTCGGGATAGGCTTTTTTGTGAGCCTCTGCCAATTTTTGAAAGGCGACGGCATCCCCACGCGCGGCCATAACCTGCAGGAAACTGGCAAATCCCTTGGTGACAGCATCTGCATCGGGAGCTTCCAGAATCTCGTTCAAGGCTTGAGTCACTCCGGCTTCGCTGACCGCCTCCATGCCCACCATGGACCGCATGCCTCTGATTTTGAGGGCGAATAGCTTCAACTGCCAGCGGCGGGGATCCGTGGGGAACTCCTTCACAAAAGTTGCCGATTTTTCATCAAGTTCGCCCAGATAACTTTTATAAATGGGCATGGCCTCTTCTTTCGTTTTCGGAGAGCCCTGGGGGCCTTTCAAAAGCATTTCAAGATCCTGCCACGCCGCATCTGCCTCCTTTTTTTGGGGGGTGGCCGCGAGGCTGCTTTTCTCAGCCGCCGCCGGTCCCGCCGTTTCCTGCGCTGCGGGCAGGAGTGGGGAACTGTATACCATCAGGGCCAGGACCGGGATCAATTCACGGGCGGGAAGTTTCATGGGAAATACCGTCCGCGATCAGGGCGGATTGCACAAGAAAAACATTCCGCTCGCCCGGCCTGCTCGGGTCCGCTTGGAGGGGGGCACAGTTCCATTGAAACACGCTGCACCCGGACCCCTTACCAGCGATAAGTCACACTGGCCCGCACCGTGCGAGGCTCCGCAGGATGTAGGTGAACGTCGGCCACAGGAGCCGATTCTCCGCGCAGCTGGCTTTCATAATAGTATTCAATGTCGTTGTTATCACGGTCGAGCAGGTTCAGAACATCGACGGAAACTTCCCAATTTCTTTTCCGGTAACCGGCGCGGGCGTTGAGGGTGAAAGAGGATTTGGACTCGATTCTGCCGCTCTCCTCCAGCGGACGTGGGGCAAAGAACCGCCCGCGCAGACTGCCGAAAAAGCCCTCCGCCCCGCCAACGGTGATGCCGCCGGACCACATCGTATCAATGCTGCCCGGAATGTGGTCATCATTGCCCGCGTCCTTGAAACGGGCGTGGCTGAGGGCCAGTTCGGAGTCCACCGTGAACCAAGGCGCGGGACGGTAATAGCTGGCGAGTTCCAGTCCATAACGGCGGCTGCCGGGACCCGCCTCCGAAGTGCCGGCGTCGCCCACATAAATCAATTCGCTATCGCTTTCAAGGAACCACAGTCCAAGGGTCGTGGTCAGGTCTGGAACGGTCTGGGTGCGGATGCCGATTTCCGCTCCCTTGGTGCGGACGAGCGGATCCACCGGGGCGGTTTTTTCGCCCGTGTTGGGATCAATCGCGATGGTGACGCCGCGGGCGTCATTGCTATGGAAACCCAGACCGCCATTCAGGTAGATCTCCGTTTCCGCCCACGGGCCGAGCACGAGCCCCAATTTTGGACTGACGATGCCATCCCAATCATCGTTGGTGTTTTCAGGTTGATCACTTTCGACATCAAAGCGGAAAAGATCCGCACGGACGCCCGCAGTGAGGCGAAGTTTGTCCAGCATCTGCACCTGATGCTCGGCGAAGAGTGACGCCGAGGCTTCGTAGACATCATCCTGGCGCACCGTCTGGAAACGTTTCCGGGCTTCGGTTTTGTAGAGACCGATGCCGTCCATCCAGTCGTGGCGGGTGTCGAAACCCAGGGTGGAGGAAGCATCGCGGCCACCGGTTTTATAGTCCCAAGTCCGTGATGCTTTCAGGCCGGAAAACCAGCGCTGGTCCTGCTGTTCGAACTGGTCGCCCCGCTCCGGATTGTCGAGGAAGTAGGTGAAGTTGGAAAAAAGATCGAGGTCGTAATAGCCGGCATAGGCGCTGATCCGGGTCGTGGCGTTGCCGTCCGCCCACTGGCGGATGAATTGCAGACTGCCGCGTGCGGTAGCGCCTCCTTCGTCGTCGCTCAGCCGTCCGAACCGACCAATCGTGCCATCGCGGATGGCACGCCGCGCCACTTGGTCGGAAGCGCCCCAACGCCCATCGTAATACATCCCGGTGATGCTGAAAAAATCACGGTCGGTGCCTTGGAAATATTTGGCCACTCCATTGATGCGGCGATAGTTGTCGCCTGTCTCCCATGGGCCATCCTCATGGGAATATTCCACCCCAAGCGTCAGGGTTCCCGCATCCAGATCAAAGCTGTCGCCCACGAACGCCCGGTAATAGTCATTTTCGCCGAGGGTGATGCTGGCGGTGCCCTGTTCGAGTCTGTTGACCAGATGATAGTTTGCTTCGCCCGCAGAGGAAAGATCGCCCAGATCGGGGAAGTAGGGGCCTTTGCGGTAGTCCATCCCGCCAATCAGTTCAGGGATGATAAAGTTGAGATCGGCATAACCCTGACCGTGGGCGTGCGTGCGGAAATTCACCTGCATGTCATCCACAAAAACGCCGAAATCGGTGCCGTGATCTAGATTGAACCCGCGCAGGAAGTATTGGTTCGCTTTTCCTCCGCCGGAGTGCTGGGTGATAACCACCCCCGGGACCGCTTCGAGGAGTTCCCCGCGCCGCAACAACGGGCGGTCCATCAGTTCCTCCTGACTCGCCTGTCCTTTGGTGGCGGAGGGGGCGATTCCCAGCAAATCCTGCGCCTTCCCCTGAATCACCATTTCCTCCATCACGGTGGTCCCGGCGGCAGGGGAGCCAGGGATCGCGACCGCTGGGTCGGCAGCAGGAGAAATCAGGGTGGTGGCGGCGAGCAGGAGGGCAGGGCGGGTCATTTCATATTTGAAACGACATACTGATCACAAACCCATGGTGGTCCGTGGAGTTTTTTTCTGCGGGGAGCAATTAGTCCAATCTTCGCCAAAATGGGAATTCAGGGCTGTTGGTTCCACCACTCGAGCAGAAGTTGGCGGGCCCGGTAGAGCCGGCCTTCGAGGGCACGCGGGGAGCAGGAGAGCACGGTGGCGGCTTCCTGATAGGAAAGTCCCTCGATGGCGCAGAGAATGAGGGGGATACGGGAGGCTTCCGGCAGCCGGGCGAGGCCCCGTTGCAGCTTTTCCATATCCCCGGTGCGGGCGGCGGCCGCGTCAGGAGAGGGCTGCGGACAGGCGGGAGTGGAGGTCAGACTGCAGAATGGGACCGTGGCGCGGCGTTGCCGGAAGGATTTTGATTTGGCACGGTCGCGGCATTGGTTGAGGGCGATTTGATACAGCCAGGTGCTGAGCTTTCCGCGGGGCTGCCACGCGGGCAGGGCCTGCCAGGCCTTGAGAAAAGTATCCTGACAAGCCTCCCGGGCATCGTCCTCACACTGCAGGCATTGCACGCAAAGCCGGTGGATCATTTCCTTGTGGGCTTCGACCAGGGAACGGAAAGCGCCGGGGTCCCCTGCCTGGGCACGCTGGATGAACCGGGATTCCTGGGAGTCAGGAACGGCGGCGGCAGGACTGGAGGGGAAGGTATCCTCACGACCCAGGAGGGCTTTAATTCCCGGGCTGGCGGAGAATGCTGTCATGGGTCCAGGCGGCCAGCTTTTCAGCCTGCGCGGGGTTCAGGTGCTGTTTCATTTCAATGAAGTGTTTCAGGGTGGTCTGCTGCAGCCTTCCCTGGGCGTCGTTCAGCTTCTCCTGGTGTGCGAGGATGGCTGCGTCCGGTTCGGCGTCGCGGATGGCGACCGCGAGATCTTCTCCCAACTGCCGGATTTGCTGGCGGAGTTGTACCCGTTCGGATTCAAACGCGGACTCCAGGGGATCAAGGAGGGCGTGCTGCGCGGTGGATATCTCGAGGTGCTGATGCATCCATTCATGAAGAGACAACCCGCGAGAATCGAGGATGGATGCATCGGCCGCGGATTTTGCAGGAAGGGCTGGTAATCGTTGGGTCACTGCCCAGGCCGTGAGCGCGGCCACGAGGATCGTGGCCCCGAGCCAGAGATAGATATTGCTCCGGGGGCTCATGGCGTCGGCGGGGTGGGCCAGGATTCCACGGCTTCCGGCTGAAAAAGCGTCAGGGGGGGCGGGGTGGCATTGGTTGGCGTGTCCTTGGAACGGCTCAGGCTGATCCCCAGGGCGGTCAACAATCCCAAACCACCTGCCAGCACCAGTATCCTGGTTCCTGGATGGCTGCCCGGGATGACAAAACGAATCCCCGGCAACCGTGCCAGCACTGCATCCGCAAAATCCACTGCCCCTGTCCAGGAGGGTTCCGGTGAAGCGCCTTGGCGCAGCAACCGGTTGAGATCGCGTTCGTTCATGGGCTGGGAGGAAGGCTGGCAGTTGGGTCCGAACGGATCAGAACGCGATTCAGGAGTGCGCGCCAAGCGTAAAAGAGACACCGGCTACCTCAACGGCCCGGACTGGGTATCACTTTCTTCCCGGAATGGGAACAGGGCAGTATTCACCTCGGCATCAACTCCGGGGAATTGCTGTTCCGTCAACGATTGTCGCCAGCCCCTTCCTGTCATCAGCCGGCTTGATCAAGCTTTGGCAGAGTGATCGGGGCGGAGTGTTTTATCACATCAAGGCGAAGGAAACCAGCAACAGCACGCCCAAGCCGAAGAGGAAGGCATAACCTTGGATATTGCCTACTTGGAGTCGGCGGAGCAGGGAACCGGTGCCGGAGGCGAGGCCGGAGAGACCGCGCACGCCGAGGCCGTCGATGAGAAGCCCGTCGATGAGCTGGAGGATCTGGGCGAAGCCGTCCTGGACAATTTTGATGCCCTTGGCGTAGAGTTCGTCGAAGTAGAATTTGTTGGCGAAGAGCTTGGCAGTAGGGTTGGCGGCGAGCGGATCACTGTCTTTGCCGGCATAGGTTTTCCAGCCGAAGAAGACGCCCAGGACAAGGGTGGCCAGCGAGACGAAGAAGGTGATGCCAATCACACTGCCTTCGTGATGTGGCATGTTCTCGCCGAGGACAGTGCCACCGAAGAAGTGGAAGCCGGCGATCAGGGAAGGCACGGCCAGCACGACCAAGGGAATGAGCATGAGAAGCGGGACTTCGTGGGCGTGATCGGCTCCATGGGCACGGGGCTTGCCGAAGAAGGTGACGATGACCAGACGCGTCATGTAGAAAGCCGTGAGGAAGGCGGTAAAAGCTCCGACAGCGAAGAGGAGCTTATTCTGATGGCGGGCGGCTTCGAGAATAGCTTCCTTCGAGTAGAAGCCGGAGGTGACGAAAGGAACGGCCATCAGGGCCGCGGTGCCGATGACAAAGGTCAGGAAAGTGATGGGCATTTTCGACTTCAGGCCACCCATTTTCCAGATGTCCTGCTCGTGGTGGCAGGCATAAATCACCGCGCCGGAGCCGAGGAAGAGCAAGGCCTTGAAAAAAGCGTGAGTGAAGAGGTGGAACATGGAGGCCTGCGGCGCGCTGAGGCCGACGGCCATGACCATGTAACCGAGCTGGGACAGCGTGGAGTAGGCGAGAACGCGTTTGATGTCGTTCTGCTGTGTGGCCATCAAAGCGGCCATTAGGGCGGTGATGCCGCCGATCCAGGCGACGATCATGCCGGCGGTGGCAGAGGCCACGATGAGGAAGGAAACCTTCACCATCAGATAAACCCCGGCGGCGACCATGGTGGCGGCGTGGATCAGGGCCGAGACGGGAGTCGGGCCTTCCATGGCGTCCGGCAGCCAGACATGGAGCGGAAATTGCGCACTCTTGCCGATGGTGCCGCAGAAGATGCAGAGGGTGGCGGCGGTGAGGAGGGTGCCGGACATGAGCCCGGCGTCGATGCCGGCTTTGACGCCATCAAAACTGAGGGACTTGGTGGCGGCCCAGAGGAGCAGGATGCCGATCATGAAACCGAAGTCCCCGATGCGGTTGGTGAGAAAGGCCTTTTTGGCAGCTTCGGCCGCACTGTTTTTGGTATACCAGTGGCCGATCAGGATGTAGGAGCTGACGCCCACCAGTTCCCAGAAGATGAACATCATTGGGAAGTTGTCCGCATAGACAATCCCGGTCATGGAGAAGAGGAAGAGCGACAGGCCGGCGAAGTAACGGGCCTTGCCTTCATCATCCTTCATGTAGGCGAGGGAGAAGATATGAACCAGCAGACCAATGGTGGTGACCACGATCATCATGCCCTTGCTGAGGGCATCAAGCTTCAGGGTAATGTCGAGGCTGAAGGTGTCGCTGATTTTGATCCAGGAACCGATGACCTCGGTGCCATTGCTGGCCTCGCCCTTGAAGAGCAGTCCGAGGCTGAGGAGGAAAGTGATGGCGACGGCCGCGGTGGAGAGCAGGGCGCTGACCGTGGCGCTGCGCTTCAAGCCCAGCAGGATGGCCGCAGCGGTGAGCAGCGGGAGGAAAAGGATGATCGCGGCGGAACTCATGGAGCAGAAGGAAAAAGGGTTCAGGGTTCAGGGGCAGGCGGTGGGATTCTCTGAACCCTGTACCTCGAACCTTCGGATTAGTGTTTCATGGCGTCGATGTCTTCCACGTGGACGGTACGGCGGGCGCGGAAGAGGGCGATGATGATGGCGAGACCGACGGCGACTTCCGCGGCGGCCACGGTGATGATGAGGAACACCATCATCTGGCCATTGTAGTCGGGAAGCCCGCTGACGGTGTTGAAGCGGCTGAAGGCGACGAGGCTCAGGTTGGCGGCGCTGAGCATCATTTCCAGGCACATGAAGATGACGATGATGTTGCGGCGCAGAACCACCCCGGCGAGGCCGATGGCGAAAAGCAGTCCGCTGACGAGGAGGTAATCGTTGAGCGTGATCATGGCTGGACGGGAGTGGCGGGTTCCACGGCGGCGGCGGTCTTGTCCTCGCGGCGGCTGATGACGATGACTCCGACGGTGCTCACGAGCAGGAGCACACCGATGATCTGGAGGTGGAAGTTGTATTTGGTGAAAAGGGTCTCGCCGATCAGCTTCACGTCAGGAAGTTTCCCGGCGGCGAGGTCTTTGTCGATGGTCGGAGTGCTGACCCCGGCAGCTTCGCGGGCGGCGGCGGCGGCCGGAAGATCCAGCGGGACAGCATTCATGAGGCGCTTGCCGGGCTGGTAGTCGCCGAGGACCGAAGCGAGCTGGAGCGTGAAGATCAGCACCAAAAAACAGCCACCAATCACGGCGGGCAGGTTCAGCTTCCGGCGCTGCTCTTCTTTGATGTCGAGCAGCATGATGATGAACAGGAAGAGCACCATCACCGCGCCCGCATAAACGAGCACCTGGATAATACCGATGAAAAAGGCTCCGAGGGAAACAAACAGAGCGGCCAGTCCGAGGAAGGACATGGCCAGGGAAAGTGCGCTGGAAACCGGATTGCGCAGGACCACCACCAGGATGCCGAAGCCCAGCATGATGGCGGAGAAAAGATAGAAGAGGACGCTTGGCATGGTGGAAACTTCCTATTTGAGCGGATTCCATTTGTTGACGAGGCCTTCGCGGACGCCGCCGAGTTCGTAGAGCCGTTTTTTGTCGTGGACCATTTCGGCGCGGGTGGTGCCGGTGATGGCGTAGTCCTTGCGGAGGAAGATGGCCTGCTCGGGGCAGACTTCCTCACACATGCCGCAATAGATGCAGCGGATCATGTCGATCTCGAAGGCTTTGGGGCGCTTCTCGACCTTGGCGAATTTGTTGTCGGACGGGATTTCCTCCGGTGTGATGGTGATGGCGCGGGGCGGGCAGATGAACTCGCAGAGCTGGCAGGCGACGCAACGTTCGCGTTCGTGCTCGTCGGTAACGAGGGTGGGCGCGCCGCGGTAGTGGGCGGGCAGGGAATCGTCCCATTTTTCTTCCGGATAGGACATGGTCACCTTCCCCTTGCCGGTGATGAAGCGGAACAAGTGGCCGAAAGTGATGCTGAGCCCCTTCAGGATGGAAGGGAAATACAGGCGCTCGCTCAAGGTGAGCTTGGGGCGTTCGACAACGTAGGACATTGGTTGGGAAAGGTTTTAAAATGGGACAGGGCTGGAACAGCCGGAATCATTCATTTTACGAACATCAGGATCAGCGCGGTGAGGAAGACGTTGAAGAGGGCGATTTCGAAGAAGAAGACCCAGCCGAGGCGCATCAACTGGTCGAAGCGGAAGCGGGGCAGGGTCCAGCGCACCCACATGAAGAAAAAGATGAAGGCCACGACTTTGGTGAGGAAACAGCCGAGGTGCAGCAGGCCGACCCACCAGGTGTTCTGGGCGGCTTCGTAACCAAGACCGATTTTATCGCCGAAGGGAATGGACCAGCCGCCGAGGAAAAGGGTGACGATGAGGCCGCTGCCGACAATCATCGCCGCGTATTCGCCGAGGAAGAAGAGGGCGAACTTCATCGAGCTGTATTCGGTGTGATAACCGGCCACGAGTTCGGTTTCACACTCCGGCAAGTCGAAGGGCATGCGGTTGGTTTCCGCGAAGATGGAAATGGTGAAGACGATGAAGCTGATCACCAGCGGGACGAGCAGGAGCCAGCGTTGCAGACTGAGGCCATCACCCCAGAGCGGAAGGAGGAGCCAGCCGTTTTTGTCTTGGAACTGGACGATCGAGCCGAGGTTCAGTTCGCCGAAGATCATCAGGACCGGGATGACGCTCAGACCCAGGGCGATTTCGTAGGAAATCATCTGGCTGCTCGAGCGCACGCCGCCGAGGAAGGGATACTTGGAATTGGAGGCCCAGCCCGCGAGCACGATGCCGTAAACGCCGAGGCTGGAGATGGCGAAAACGAAGAGCGGTCCGATGTTGAGGTCGGCGATGACCAGCGGAATCTGTTTGCCAAACAGTTGCATGGTAGAGCCAAAGGGAATGACGCCGACCGTCAGCAGGGCAGGCACGAGCACCAGAGCAGGCGCGAGCCAGAAGTAGAATTTCCGGACGTGTTTCGGCGTGAAATCCTCCTTGAGGATGAATTTCAGACCATCCGCCAAGGGCTGCACCAGGCCGAAGAAAGCGATGTCCTTCTTCGCACCCAGCAGAGTCATGGGAATCCCGACACGGTTGGGGCCGATACGGTCCTGGATGAAGGCACTGACCTTGCGTTCCGCCAGGGAGGACAAGGCCACCAACGGCAGAATAATGCCGAAAGTGATGACGGCGATTTTGACGCCGGAGGAGATGATGAAAAACCAGTCCATGGAAAATAAGTCAGGGGAAGATCAACCAACGATAATTCCCTTGGCTTTGCGTTCCTTTTCGCGTTCGAGCACGGGGATGGTTTCGGTGGTTTCGAGAAGGGGAAGGCCGAGGTCGCCGATTTTGCCGAGATTGAGGCCAGCGAAGGCGGGGATGGCTGAGGCCATGGATTTGAAGACGTCTTCGATGGAGTAGAGGCCGTTCTGGCCGCTGACGGCGAGAGTCAGGTCGCGGAGGACCTCCCAGTCGGAGCGGGCTTCGCCGGCGGGTTCGGTGGCCTTGTTGAGGCGTTGGAGGCGGCCGGTGGCGTTGATCAGGCTGCCGCGTTTTTCGGCGTAGGCGGCGAGGGGCAGGACGACGTGGGCGTGTTCCGCGCCGGGATTGGCGAGGATGTGGCCGGCGATGAAGGATTTCAGTTTGCCCAATTGGGCCGCCGTGAATCCGGCCTCGCCGAGGAGGTTTTCCTGGAGGGCGATGACGGTGGTGATTTCACCGCGGTCCACTTTATCGCGGATGGCAGCGAGTTGGCTGCCGGGTTCGGTGCCGAGAATGAGGCGGGCGCCCGCGGAGTTGGGGTTCTTGTCGGCGTGGACGAGATAGTTGTCGGCTTCGCCTGTGCGGGGGACAATGTCGAGGTGGGTGACGCCGAGGGAAGTGGCGAGACGCTTCGTTAGGAAAAGTTCCTCATTGGTCATGCGGCCGGACGCGATGATGGCAATCTGGCTGGCTTGTGCGCCTTGGAGGGCGGTGGCCGCTTTTTTCAGGGCGTCCTGCCAGGTCGCGGCCCGGTGGGTGCCGTTTTCCTTGATCGTCGGCTGGGTGAGGCGGGCCTCGCTGTTGACGTAGTGGAAGTCGAGGCGGCCGGCATCGCACATCCAGGCAGAATTGACGTCGTTATTCTCGCGTGGGGTTTGACGGTGAATCACTTCGTTCCGGCTGCCAATGTCCATGCTGCAGCCACGGGCACAGCCGGTGCAGATGCTCTTGGTGTCCTTGAGGAACCAGACGCGCATGGAAAAACGGAAGTCAGTGCTGGTCAGGGCCCCCACCGGGCAGATGTCCACGGTATTGAGGCTGTAATTGTTGGCAAGTTCCTTGTCTGGATGGGTGGTCAGGACGGTGTAGCTGCCGCGTTCGGTGAAGCCGAGGACGGGGTCGTCGGCGATTTCAGCAGTGAAGCGGATACAGCGGCTGCACATGATGCAGCGTTCGTCGTCAAGGGTGATGCGGGGACCGATTTGTTTGTGCTTCGGCTTCTTGACCTTGTTTTCCTGGAAGCGGGATTCGCCCCGGCCGTGCTCGACGGAGAATTCCTGCAGGCTGCATTCTCCGGCCTGGTCACAGATCGGGCAGTCGAGCGGGTGGTTGATGAGGAGGAATTCCATCACGCCCTTGCGGCATTCCTCCACCAATTTGCTTTCGGTGCGGATGCCGAGGCCTTCGGAAATGGTGTTGGCGCAGGCAATGGCCGCGCGGGGACTCCACATGATTTTGGCGAAGCCGTGTTCGTCCTTCTCCACCTCGGTGTTCCCGGGCGCCGGCCGGGCGGGCATGCCGGTTTCCACGAGGCACATGCGGCAATTCCCCGGGCTGCTGAGTTTGGGGTGATAACAATAGTGGGGGACGTCCACCGAAGCCTGCCGGAGAGCCTCGATCATGCGGGTTCCTTTGGGGAATTTGAGCCATTGGCCGTTCACCTGCACGTTCACAAGATCCACGGGTGGGGCCGCAGGGCCGGAGGGTTGCGTCGCAGTGCTCACAGGGTAGGGCTGGATGGGTCGAAATTTTGGGAAAATTCCCCGATTGCCGACTATGAACGCGCCCTAAAGAGCGGCAAGGCGATTTTGTGAAAAATTTCACAAGCGCCCCCGGATCAATTCCTTTCGCCTGCAGTGAGCGGGTTGTGCTACAGATTCCCCATGACCCGCCGCCGCCTCCTGCAACACGTTTTGGTTCTGTTTCCGGCCTGCCTCCCGCCGCCGCTGCTGGCGGATAAGCCGGTGGGGCTGGCCCCGACGGGGGAAAATCTGGTGGCCGCGGCCCGGCGGCAGGTCGGCAGGACGTTGACCTATGATCCGGCCTACGCCGTAATCGAATATCCGATGGGTGACGTGCCGGAGGAGCGTGGGGTGTGCGCCGATGTGATCATCCGGGCGCTGCGGGCGTGTGGGGTGGATCTCCAGCAAGCCGTGCATGAGGACATGAAAGCGGAATTTTCCGCTTATCCCAAGACTTGGGGACTCAAGCGCCCCGACCGCAACATCGACCACCGCCGGGTGCTGAATCTGGCCGTCTTTCTGAAACGGCGCGGGGCTTCCCTGCCGGTCACGCAGGAGGCGGCGGACTATCGGCCGGGCGACCTCGTCACCTGCACCGTGGCCGGCAAGCTCCCGCACATCATGATCGTCAGTGATCGCCGCAACGCGGCAGGGGTGCCGCTGATCGTGCATAACATTGGCCAGGGAGCCCGGGAAGAGGACCGGCTTTTCGAGTTTCCTCTCAAAGGCCATTTCCGGTGGCGGTGAGCTGGGAATGCCCTAAACAATCGCGGGCGTGGTGGCCGCTCAGGGACGTTGCCTCCGTGGAAGCTCATTTTATCTCCTGCTGAACTGCTGCTTATGCCTTACCCCTTCACAATTCCCTTCCTGACGCCGCGCGGGATGTCCCTGCGGGAGGCACGATGGATCGCAATTTTCCCAGCCGGATTGACACTAGCTGGTAACTCCAAATCGGGACTTTGCGTATGAGTAGTTTGGCAAAACTGACTCCGATGGATGCGGTGTCGGCCCTGTATTCGGGGCAGGATTGGGCTTTATCGGAGGCCATCGTCGGCAGTCTGAGCCGTGCGGTTTTTGGTGAAGGCGGGATCAAACCCGCGGGACTGGTCCAGCGGGCCATGGCCCGGGCGAGTTACCGGCATCTCAAACGGACGACTACCCGGGTGGACCATCCTGAATCCAGTGGGTTCAGCAACCGGCTGCTCGAGCGGTCGGGCCATCCCTACGCCCGCTCGCTCCTGTCTGCTTCCCGGAAGGAAATCGAAGCGCTGGTGGAAGGGGGCGATCCGATGAATGGCCCTTATATGATGCTGGCGCCGGAAATCCGCGGGGCAGGCTCTGGGTGGGACCGGATTTTTTTCAACTCCGTGCAGGGAAGGGACGTGCAGTTGCGGTTCATTTGGGAAACGCGGGCCACGTATGAGGAAGCGAAGCGTCGGCTGGAGCAAGGGGCTTCCGTCCGGTTGAAGGCGCTCGCCGCCGGCACCGGTTTGAGCATGATCCTGGCGTGGGACCGGTTGGTGCGCGATGGATTTGATCCCGGGAGGATCACGGCGCGGATCACGGACCGGGAGGCGGCGAACACCGAAAAGACCAGACACCTGCTTGCCAAGCTGGAAACCACCCGGCAGGAAGGAATAGAAGCGGGAGAGGACTCCGGGATTTCTGCGGCGACGGAGGATATATTTGTAGGCGAACCGATGTCCGGAAAAGACCCGGGGGAGGGATATGATGTGGTGACCTCCGTGGGCATTCTCGAGTATTTGCAAGGATTTACCTGTGACACCACTGAACAGCGCCACGGTCTTCCCATCATGGAAGAGCCTGCCAACGCGCACCATCTGGCTGCCAAGCTTCATGAAATCACCACAGGATCGGCATCCTTGATCGTCAACACCTACCGGCCTCATGCCAGCACCCGGATTTTGGAGGTGTTTGGCAAAAAGTTTGACTACCGCCACCGGAAGGATCTGGCCAGCCTGCTGGCCACGGCAGGGATGAGGGGCGTCCGCCTGATGGGTTCGGGCAATATCTATGACGTCGAAATTTACGAAAAGCATTCGCACCCACCGGCCGGTTCTGCCAAACTGACCGGCGACGGCCTGGTTCAGCCCTGATGCAGGCTCCAGGGAAACGATTGCTCCGATTGAATTATGTCCCTGTCCAACCTGCTGCGCGCTTCGCTCCTCGCCCTGACCTGCGTCACCCTGGTGCCGGCCTGCAAAAATTATGCGACGGCCACCACCAAGCGGCTCAGCTACGAGGCGGTCACTCCTGCCGGGCAAATCATTGCCACCACCCTCAATCAGCGCCCGGCCGCGGAGCCCTTGGTCCAGCTGGGCCGTTATCTGGATGCCGCGGCCTCGGCCGCGGGCGTGCTGAAGGGAAATCCCGGCAATACACAGGCTCTGAAGGATTACAATTTTGCGGTCAGCCGGGCCGCCGAGGTGGTGGAGACGGCAGGCATGGAGCCTTGGAAAACTCCCGTGATTTGCCCCGGGGCCAACGGCCCGTGGCGGTTTTCCTACAAACCGTCCCCCCGGCCGGACTTGAATCCCAGCCTTTACCGGGTTCAGCCCGCCGACCAGTTTGATTTCAAAGGCGAACTGGTCACGGAACGGAAGCTGAAAAAGGGGCTGGGGGCTCCGCTGATCATCAACAGCAAGGGATTCGACCCGACCAAGTTTGACCGCTTTGCTCAGGGCAAACAGTTTTATTACGGCATGACGGCCGTTTTTGATTTCAAGGGACGCCGTTGCGAGGCTTCCCTCTTGGATCCTCTGGCCACCGAGACCGTCAGCTTCGATGGGCATACCTATCCCCTGGCGGCGGATTTCACGGCACCCTTGGCGCTGGCCCTGGCGGATTTGAAGCCGCGGAAGACCGAGGTGAAACGCATGTTCAAACCTGAGGAATTCAAAAACAGTGCCCGCTTGGCCCGGTTGGAACCCTACAATCAAAAGAAAATCCCCCTGCTTTGCATTCACGGCCTAGGCGACTCGCAGGCCACTTGGGCTCCCATGATCGAATCCCTCCGGGCCGACGCCACTTTCAGGGCTCATTACCAGATCTGGTTCTTCAGTTATCCCACGGGATATCCTTATCCGATGATGGCGGCGGAACTGCGGGAGCAGTTGGATGCCATGGACAATCATTACCCGGAACATAAACCGCTGGTGGTGGTGGGTCACAGCATGGGGGGAATGATCGCCCGGACCTTGATCACTGACAGCGGGCTCCGGATCTGGAAGGCATTCTTTGAAACCCCTCCGGCCCGGACCCCATTTTCTCCGGAGGCCCGGGAAATTGTCACCAAAGCATTGATTTTCAAACACCGGTCTGAGATTGCCCGGGTCATCTTTGCGTCTGCCTCCCTCGGGGGGAGCGATATGGCCACCAGCTTCATGGGCCGCCTTGGGGCCGTGTTGATTGGCAATCCCGATGACGAACTTTCCGAAGTCGGGAAGGAGTTGGCGGTGCTTTCAAAGCCGCGGGCGGACGGACAACAACTCAAAAAAGCGCCGAACAGCCTGGATGCACTCGACCCGGATAATCGCTTTATCACTACCATCAACACAATTCCGCCGGTCAAAGGAATCCCCTTTCATTCGATTATGGGCGACCGTGGCAAAGGCGGGAATCTGAATCGCACGGAACCGCAGAGCAGCGACGGCTTGGTACCTTACTGGAGCAGCCACATCGATGGAGCCCGGAGCGAGCTGATTGTTCCGAGCAACCACTGGTCCAATCAGCATCCCCAGGCGATCGCAGAAGTGAAGCGCATCCTCATGCTGCATCTGAAAGCGGCCAACCGGTAGGCGGACTGCGCTTGTCCGGGACGCTTGGCTTTTTCCCAAACAGGCCCGACCCACCATGCCGCTCAACCAGCGCTCCCTGATTGGCCAAATTCCCCCCCGCGCTTATGAAATCCTTCCGCTCCTTTAAGTCCTTTTGCCTCGCTCTTTGTCTCCTGTTGCCCGGCATGTCTTCAGCGGAGGAATCAGTCGCGGACCTGATCAAAAAGGGTGATGTTTCCGACCAGAAGTTTCGTCCGGCGGAAGCCTTGGCTTCCTATTTACCCGCTGAGAAACAGGAACCGGACAATGTCGGGCTGCTGCTTTGTATTGCCCGGCAGTATCGCCATCTGATGGCCGATGCACCGGAATTGGCCGATAAAATCAAATTTGCCAATGTCGGGAAGATTTATGCCGCCCGGGCGGTGGCCCTCTCACCCAAGGAGGCCGAGGCCCATCTGTCAGTGGCCCTTTCCCATGCGAAATTGGTTCCTTTTCTTGACACCAAGGAAAAAATGGAAGCCTCCCGTCAGGTCAAAATCTCAGTGGATCAGGCCATCGCACTGGATCCAAGCAAGGATTTGGCCTGGCATGTCCTCGGAACATGGCACCAGCGTCTCGCCGACATCGGCATGGTCAAGCGGGCCATGGCCAAACTCGTTTATGGGGAGCTGCCGGCCGCCACCAATGAGGAAGCGGTCCAGTGTTTCCAAAAAGCCATCCAGCTGAACCCCAGCCGCCTCATCCATCATATCGAGCTGGGCCGGACCTACGCGCAAATGGGGAAGGATCTGGAAGCCCGCCAATGTATCAATAAAGGACTGGCCATGCCCAACACCGGCAAGGACGATCCAGAGGTCAAGGCCCGGGGCCGCACCACTTTGGCCGACCTTTAAGAGACCACGGGTGCCATTTTCTCCGGGCAAGTACCCGGTCGGGCGGAATTTCTCCTTGTTCCAGCAAGCTAATTGCTACAGAAGTGCGCCCCCGCCCAGGCGGTGTCATTTTTATGCAAAAAGAAGCAGTAGCAATCATCGGAATCGGTTGTCGGTTCCCCGGAGGAGTCACCGATATCGAATCATTCTGGCAGTTGCTGGCTGAGGGGCGGGACGTGGTTACCGAAGTGCCGGCCGACCGATGGAACGTGGAGCGGTTTTACGATGCCGAGCCCGGCCTGGCCGGCAAGTCCATCGCCAAACGTGGCGGGTTTCTGGACCAAATCGATCAATTCGATCCGCAGTTTTTTGGCATTTCTCCCCGCGAGGCGCCTTATATCGATCCCCAGCAGCGTCTGATGCTGGAAACCGCCTGGGAAGCTCTGGAAGATGCTGGCGTGGTCCTGGACTTGGAGCACGGCACCGACATCGGGGTCTTTGTCGGCGTCTCGCACAACGACTACCAGAACATCCAGGGGGGAGGAACCGACCGCGCCGGGATCAGTGCCCACTCCCCTACCGGGAGTGCCCACAGCATTGCGGCCAACCGCATTTCCTACAGCCTTAATTTGAAGGGCCCCAGCATGTCGATGGATACGGCCTGCTCGTCGGCTCTGACCGCGGTGCATGTCGCCTGCGAGCAACTCCGGACCGGGCGCTGCCGCATGGCGCTGGCCGGGGGCGTCACCGTGATCATCACGCCGGATGGGTTTATCGGATTTTCCCAGGCGGGGATGCTGTCGCCCGATGGCAAGTGCAAGGCGTTCGACGCTGCTGCCAATGGGTTTGTGCGGGCGGAAGGCGCGGGCGTGGTCCTGCTGAAACTGCTGTCCCAGGCCATCGCTGATGGAGATCCGATCCAAGGCGTGATCCTTGGGACCGCCTTGAATCAGGATGGACATACCAATGGCATCTCCCTGCCGAGTCCGGAAGCCCAGGCGCAACTGGTGCGGGATGCCTGCGCTGATGCCGGCATCGCCCCTTCTCAGGTCGGTTTTGTGGAAGCTCATGGCACTGGAACCGCGGTGGGAGACCCCATCGAAGCCACCGCCCTCGCCGAGGCGCTGTGCGTGGACCGCAGCCCGGACGCTCCTCTGGCCATCGGTTCGGTGAAAACCAACATGGGCCACCTCGAGACCGCCGCCGGCGTGGTCGGACTGGTCAAAGGATTGTTGGTTCTGAAACACCGCCAGATTCCGGCCAGTTTGCATTTCACCACTCCCAGCGAACACATCGATTTCGCCGCCTTGAAGCTCCGGGTGCCCACCACCTTGGAGGCGTTTCCTGATAGTGATGGTCCCCGCCTTGTGGGGGTCAATTCGTTTGGATTCGGCGGAGCCAATGCACACGTCATTCTCGCGGAACCACCGGTGCGCGCTCCTTCGGTCCATGAACCCCTCCTGACAGACCGTGCCTGGCCGCTGGTGCTCTCCGCCCGGTCCGAAACAGCACTGCAGGGCGTGGCCGGACGATTGGCCGAATGGATCGAAATTCATCAAAAAGGCAATGGCACCAGTCCCCTGCTGCCCTCGCTGGTTTACACCTTGGGCGCCCGCCGCAATCATCATCCCCACCGGATCACTCTGGCGGCCCAGTCCTGTTATGAACTGGTGCAGGAATTGCAGGCTTTTGCCGCCGGAGAAAGTGGCGGTCAGGCCCTGACTTCTTTCACGCCCCGGCGCGAGGAGGCGCCCCGCATTGGTTTTGTGATGAGTGGACAAGGTCCGCAATGGTGGGGCATGGGGCGCGAACTCATGGAAAATGAGCCCGTGTTCCGCCAGGCGATGGAAGCCTGTGCGGCTGCCATGAAACCGCACGCGCGCTTCTCGCTGCTCGAAGAATTGGCGCGGGATCAGGAAACGTCCCGGCTGCAACAGACCGAGGTGGCCCAGCCCGCCATCTTTGCCTTCCAATTTGCCCTCAGTGCCCTGTGGAAATCCATCGGAGTTACTCCTGCCGCCATCGTCGGCCACAGCGTGGGCGAAATCGCGGCGGCCTGCGTCGCCGGAATTCTCAGCATGGAGGAAGCGGCGCGGGTGATCGTGCTGCGGGCCCGGCTGATGCACGAATGTGCCCGCGGTGAGGGCACCATGCTGGCGGTGGGGCTTTCCGAAGAGGAAGCCCAGCTCCTGCTGGCCGGTCATGGCCGCGAGGTCAGCATTGCCGCATTCAATGGTCCGAAATCGCTGACGCTTTCCGGGCCGCAGCCCGTGCTGGAAGTGATCCGGGCCGAACTCGAGGCCAAGTCCGTGTTTGCCCGCTTTGTCAGGGTGGAACATCCCTTCCACCATGCCCTGATGCAGCCGGCGGCCGACGCCCTGACCGCCGCGCTGGCCGACCTGGCGCCGCAGCCTGAGTCCGTGCCGTTCTTCAGCACCGTCACCGGCCAGCAACAGGCCGGGCGGGATTGCACCGCTGCCCATTGGGGCCGGGGCATCCGGCAAGCCGTGCAGTTTGTGCCGGCGGTGAACGCGCTGGCCGATTCCGGAGTCGATGTGTGGTTGGAGATCAGCTCCCACCCGGCACTCTCCATCTCGATCCAGGAATGCCTCGCCGCCCGCGGACAGAAAGCCACCGTCACCTCGTCGACCCGCCGCGAGCGCGAACATACCTGTTTGGTCGAAGCTGCCCTCGCCCTCCACCGGGCCGGGGTCACCCTCGATTTCGCCGCCATGACGCCTTCACGGGAGCTGTTCTCCCTGCCGGCCTACCCATGGGACCGCAGCCGCTGGTGGCATGAATGCAGCGAATTGCGCGACAGCCGCCTCTCCCCTGGTGGCAAAGGATTGTTGGACCAGCGCCTGCCCCGGGCCACCCCCACCTGGATTGTCCGGCTCGATGGCCGGCACATGGCCTTCCTGAAAGATCACAAAGTCGACACTCATGTGATTTTCCCAGGGGCTGGTTTTGTGGAAATGGTCCTGGAAGCCGGAGTTCAGCTATTTGAAGGGCGGCCGTTTGCCATCGAGGACTTTGAGATCCGCAAGCCTCTCATCCTGCCTGATCCGCCGTCGGGTCTGGTGATGGAATTCACCTACGAACCGGGCGAGCGCACCTTCACAATTCAGAGCAAGTTTGACCAGGCGGCCTCATGGTCGGTCCACGTCGTTGGTTCCATGCGCAGCGAGCGCACAGAGTCTTCCTTCGGCGCATCGGAGTGGCAGACGCCGGGTCCGGAATTGGAACCGGAAGGCGTTGGCCAGTTCTATGGCCACATGAGTGATCTTGGATTGCGTTATGGCGATGAATTCCGCCCGATCCGGGAACTGGCCGCAGGTGGCGGGAAATCGGCCGGCCGGGTTTCCCTGTCAGAGGGAATCGGCAAGCGGGCCGCGGAGTATGCCTTGCATCCCGTGCTGTTGGACGGTGCCCTGCAAATCTTCTCAGCCGGGGCCAAGACCGTCGAGGATCGCCGTGCCAAAATGAAACTGCCGGTGCGTTTTGCCCGGATTCTTTTCCTGCGTTCCCCGGGGGCTTCCAGCAAAGTCAGTGCCCGGGTGCTGCACTTCAACGATGAACTGATCGAAGGGCGGATCTCCCTCTACGACGAGGCGGGCCGGCCTTGTGTGCTGGTGGATGGGTTCCGGGCGATCAGCATGACCGCCGCACGGCGTCCCGGGGCTTCCGGGGGCGGCCGGGATCTGCTCTATCATGTGGACTGGGAGCGCTCCGCTTCCACCATGGCCGCGGCGAAGAGCCTGCCGGTGCCTCTGACTCAACTCCACGCCACCGCCACCGCGACCCTGAACGAAGTGATCAGTGTGCGGGGCCGGTCCGAACTCGAAGCAGTTATGGCCGCCGAGGATGATTTGGCAGCTGTGCAGTTGGCCCGCGGTTTGCGGGAAATGGGAGTCAGCCCGTCGACTGTCTTCACTGCCGACTCCCTTGCCGTCACTCCGTTGCTGCGGACCGTGTTTGGACGACTCATGAACAAGCTGGTCAGCCGCGGTCTCCTGACAGCTGAAGGTCAGGGTTACCGTCCGTCGGCCGCGTTTGCGGCGGCGGCGGATTCGGCTCCGGAAGGCTTGCGCGACTTCATCGCCAAACATCCCGGGCATCTGCCAGAAGGCATGCTCTGCGCCTCGACCTGTGCGGAATTTGGTCCCATTATCCGGGGTGAAAAGGATGCCGTGCAAATCCTCTTCAGCGGCCCGGGCGCCGAATTGTTGGATCAGTTTTATGGGGATGGCTTGTTTGCCAGCCATTGGATGGCCAGCATCACCAGTGCTGTCCAGGAAGCGGCCCGGCACCTGCCGGAAGGGCGCGGCCTGCGCATTCTTGAAGTCGGGGCCGGCACCGCCGGTCTCGCCGCGCAAATGCTGCCTCTCCTCGAACGTGGGGTCCATACTTACACCTTCACGGACGTCTCGGCTGGTTTCTTTCCCAGTGCCAACCAGAAGCTGGCCGCCTTCCCGGAAGTGGACTATCGGATTCTGGATCTGGAGAAGTCAGGCACCGAGCAGGGCTTTGAGCCGGACTCCTATGATTTTATTGTGGGAACCAACGTGCTCCACGCGGTAGCCGATGTCCGGGCCACTCTCCGCACATTGCATGAGCTGCTGACGCCCGGAGGCACTCTCATGTTCATGGATGTGGCGACGCCGCAATTGTGGACCGAGGCCGTCTTCGGCCTCACCAGCGGTTGGTGGCACCTGACTGATCGCGATCTGCGCCCGGATCAGCCGTTGCTCCAGCGCGCTCAATGGGAAGCGGCCTTGAAGGAAGCCGGTTTTGCCGAAACCCTTTCATTCCCCGGCCTCAAGGGTCCGGATGGCGAAGGGCAGGTGGCCTTGCTCGCCCGCAAGGCTGGCGCGGCCACGCCTGGCATAGCTGATTCCATCCCTGTCGAAAATGGGATCGCATACTCCTGGGTCGTCTTTGCGGATGAGTCAGGATTGGGCGCCCAAATGGCGGCTGAAATCACGGCTGCCGGTTCACTCTGCCGTGTCGTGCGCCGGGGAGAAAACTACGCCACTCCGTCGGCGGATCTCTTCACCATCCGGGCCGATTCGCCCTCCGACTGGCAGCAGTTGTTTGCCAATTTGTTGCAGGAGGCGCCACCGGAGCACCTCGTTTACTTGTGGACACTGGACGAGCAGACCGGTGACCGCCCTCAGGATGCCTTGATGGGAATAGATGCCTTGCTGCATCTCACCCATGCCTTGGAGGAAACCATGCCGGTTGCCAAACTCCGGCTGGATCTCATCACCCGCGGGGCGCAACCCGCCGGCCGGGATATGGTCGCGACCTCTGTGGCCCAGGCGCCAGCCATCGGGATCTTCCGGGTCATTCTCGGCGAGCATCCTAACTTGGTGTGCCGCAGCATCGATCTGGCCCCATCGGCGGCCTCTTCAGACCGGGATTTCCTCTGGCATGAATTGACAGGAACCGGAACCGAACGGGAAATCGCCCTGCGCGGGGAAGCCCGTTATGCCCAGCGGCTCACCCGCGGGCTGCCCGTCCGCGAACAAACCCTCGAGGCCAACGTGCCCCTGCGTCTCGAGTCCCGGGAACGCGGTCTGCTGGATAGCTTGAAGTTTACGCCGTTCACCATGCCGGCCTGTGCCCCTGACGAAGTACTGATCAAGGTCAAGGCCGCCGGGATGAATTTCCGAGACGTGCTCAAAGCCCTAGCGCTGTATCCGGCTGAAACCGCCGATGCCCGGATCTTCGGGGACGAAGTGGCCGGTGAAGTGGTGGCGGTGGGCTCCGCGGTGACGCATCTGGCTCCCGGGGACCGCGCTTTCGGCCTGGCCGTATTCGGCCTCGCCACGCACTCCCTCGCCAGAGCCGCCGATGTCCGGCCGATGCCTGCCGGGTTGACCTACGAGGAAGCGGCCACACTGCCCGTTGTCTTCATGACCGCCTGGCACGCCCTCAAAACCGTGGCCCGCATGAAAGCCGGGGAAATGATCCTGGTGCATGCCGGAGCCGGCGGGGTGGGCATGGCGGCCATTCAAATCGCCCATCATCTGGGAGCCGACGTGATTGCTTCCGCCGGCAGTCCTGCCAAGCGGGCACTCCTGCAGACTCTTGGAGTAAAACACGTAATCGATTCCCGCCGCGGTGACTTCACCGAGACCGTGATGGAACTGACCGGGGGGCGTGGAGTGGATGTGGTGCTCAATGCCCTCGCTGCCGAAGCCATTCCGATGGGACTTTCCTGTCTGGCCGAGTTCGGCCGGTTCATCGAGATCGGCAAACGGGATATCTATCAAAACTCCCGCCTCCCGCTCTGGTCGCTGCGCCGCAACGCCTCCTTCCACGTGGTGGCCATGGATGCGGTCTTCGCCGGCGATGCCGAGCAGACCCGCGAACTGATGGCGGAGATCGCCGGACTGGTCGAACAGAAGGCCCTGACGCCGCTGCCCTATCGTTCTTTCCCGGCCAGCCGGATCGATGCCGCCTTCCGCCTGATGGCGGGTGGCAAGCACACCGGCAAGGTCATCGTCGCCTTCGCAGATGCGTTTGTGCTGCGGAAAGGCGAACCGCCGCTGCCCGCCTTTGAAGTCAAATCCGATGGAGCCTATCTGATCACAGGCGGTCTGGGTGGATTTGGCAGGGTGCTGGCTGAATGGCTGGTCGAGTGCGGTGCACGCCACCTCATTCTGTCCAGCCGGAGTGGAGCCTCCACCCCTGAGGCCGTGGAATTCGTCGAAAAACTGCGGAGCAACGGGATCAGAACCGCCGTCATCAAAGCTGATAGCGGTTCCCCGGAGGATGTATCGCGATTGATCGGGGCAGCCCGGGCGGGTGCCGTCCCGCTGAAGGGAATCTTCCATCTGGCCATGGTGATCGACGACGCCCCGCTTTCCGCCCTGACCAGTGAACGCCTGCGCACTGTGATGGCTCCCAAGGCCCACGGCGCATGGTTACTACATGAAAACACCAAGGATCTTCCCTTGGATTGTTTTGTGATGTTCTCCTCGGTTTCCAGTATCTTTGGCAATCCCGCCCAGGGGAATTACGCGGCCGCCAATGCCTTCCTCGATTCCCTCGCCCACCATCGCCGCGCTCTGGGACTGCCGGCCCTTGCGATCAACTGGGGGGTGCTGGGCGGAGAAGGTTATGTTGCCCGCAACGAACGGGTTGCTGAATTCCTCGCCCGGCAAGGCACCGCCGCACTGACGCCACGGGAAGTAACGACGCTGATGGAGTCCTTCCTCACGGCGCATTCCACCCAGGTGGCCGCGATCCGGGTCGACTGGGCCAAGTGGAGGCAATCCTTCCGCGGCATGCAGGACAATCCCCTGGTGGAGCGGATCTTTGCTTCCGGCGTCGAACTCCAGGAGTCCAGCAGTGGCAGCAGCGATTGGCGTCAGAAGATCCAATCGGCCGGCCCGGACGACCGGATTGATGTCATCGGACAGGCCGTGCGGGATGTGGTCGGCTCGGTGCTCCGCGTCAAGCCTGACAGCCTGCGCGATGACCAGCCTCTGACGGATTTGGGGCTGGATTCCCTGATGGGCGTGGAGATCGAAAACCTGATCGAAAGCTCAATCGGGGTCGCCCTGCCGCCGACCAGCCTGATGCGTGCTCGCACCGTGGGGCAAATCGCGTCCCTCATTTCCGAGCACATTGGAGGCGGTTCCTCCGCCCCGGTGTTGGAGAAGGAAATCGTTCCCGAAACGCCGATGGCGGCTGAGGAGGTGGATCTGGATGCGCTCTCCGATGAGGATATCGACCGTTTGATGGGAATGGACGCGGATGCCGAAACCGCCGCCAACTCCACCGTCGGTAACTGAACGCATGGAGGAGCCTGACAATCGTTCCCGTCTCCGGCAATGGCTGGAGAGCGGGGAAGTGCGCCTGCAGCCCCTCACGTTCCCTCAACGGGAATTGTGGGAGGCGTCGCCGGTACCGGTGGCAGATTGCGCCAATCACATTTGTGGTTTTATCGAGATCAAGGGAGCGATCACGCCGGAAGAGTGCGGGGCAGCGGTCCAGCGTGTGATGGAACGCCAGGAAGCCATGCGGCTGTCCTTTCTGCCTGGCAAGGACCGCACGTTGCAGATGATCCGCAAGACCAGCACGCCGCTGTTGGATTTCCGCGAATTATCCGCCGCCGAAGCCCAGCCCGAAGCCTTGGAGGAAGTCATGCAGGAAACCTACCGCAAGCCGTTCGACCTGTTGCAGGGGCCCTTGCACCGGGTTGAGATGCTGCGGCGCGGCGCGGGGGATCATGTGCTGGCCTTCTCCATCCATCATGCCATCGCCGATGGCTGGTCGCTGGGCGTTTTTGTGCAGGACCTCTCGACCGCTTACGTGATGGGATTGAAAGGCCTGCGCAAGATGGTTGCGACGGGGGTATTGGGATTGTCCGATAGACTCCCGCCCGTGCCGCAGACTTACAGTGAATGGGCCGCCGCAGAGCGCGCCTTGTGGCAACCCGCGGAATTGGAGCGCCGGGCGGATTTCTGGAAATCCCAATTGGCCGGTTCGCGGCAAATCTGGAGCCAGCGGCAGGATGTTGTCCGCACCAGTGGTGCCTTGCAGCGTCATGTGGCCGCGATCCCGCCGCCCCTGACACGTGCCGTCAAGGATCTGGCCCAGCGGAATGGGGCCACCTTGTTCAGCACCCTGCTGGCCGCTTTCCAACTCACTTTGTGGAAATGGACCGGTCAGGATGACATCATGGTGGGGACTCCCGTGGCCAACCGGAACAAGGAAGCGGTGCGTCAGACCATGGGGTATTTTGCCGGAGTAGTGCCGCTGCGGGGCCAAGTGGATGCTGCCCAGACCTTTTCCCGTCACCTGCGCACCGTCCACGATACCGCCGTCGATTGTTTCGCCAATGCGATTCCCTTTGCGGAAGTGGCCCGCCTTGCGGGCGGTCCGGTGGGGCAGGGGCAGCACACCGTGTTCGATGTCCGGTTCGCCCTGCAGAATCATCCGGTGCCGGATGTGCAGTTGCCCCGGATTTCGACCAGATTGCGGATGCGTTCCACCGGCACGGCGCGTTTTGATCTTGGCTGTGAAATTACCGAATCCGGACAGGAGTTGGAGGTTGTCTGGCTCTACCGGCACGGTATGATAAACCAGGCAGATATCCTCGAATTAAACGCTTTGTTTCAGGTCGTGGCAGCCAATGTGTGCCAGAGTCCAGACAACCCGAACGCCTCCCTCGCCGTATTCCCGTAGTCAGTTCCCCCACGCATGATTGCTGATTCCGCCCCTCCTTCCGTAACTGCCGATTCAGGCTACCCTCATGACGACACCCATGAGCAGCCTGTTCATTGGGTCAGTCGCGCCGCTTTTTCTCTGATCAGTGCCGCCATGATCCTCTCCCAGGTGGCGCTAGGTTTTGCCGTCTTTTATGGCTGGATTTGGCTGGCAGTTCCCCTGGTCCTTTTGACCAGCCACTTCATGCACGGTCTGTTGATTGGATTCCACGAAGCCTCCCACGGCTTGCTGCGGAAAAACAAACTCCTGAATGAATTTGATGGGGTCCTGGCCGGAGTGCTCAGTTTCATGAGCTTCACCCTCTACCGGGCCGCCCATCAAAAACACCACATGTATCTGGCCACGGAACGGGACGAGGAACTCTGGCCGTTTGTCAATGTGGATAGCCCGCGCTGGGTGCGCCGGCTGGTGGCCTTCATTGAACTCAATGCCGGGCTCGCCTTCACCCCGTTCCTTTTCTGGCGCATGTTCTTCCGGAAAAACTCCTTCGTGCGGGCCCGCAAAGTCAGACGACGTATTTGGGGGGAGTTCTTTCTCATTATCGGCACCTGGACGATGATCCTGTCCACGGTTTCTTACTTCCAGGTGTGGACTTATTTTCTCTGGATCTTTTTTGCTCCGGGCTACATCGCGGGGAATCTCCAGAGCTGGCGGAAATACATCGAACATGTCGGCTTGAGTGGCCATACCGCCAAAAGCGCCACCCGCAGCATCATTGCGGACACTTGGTCCGGCCGCCTGCTTTCACTGACTCTGCTCCACGAACCATTCCATGGGGTGCACCACATCAAGGCCGGCCTGCCTCACGCCGAACTTCCGCAGCACGCCAATTTGCTCCAACCTGCCGTCGCTGGGGAAATCGCTCCTTTCCCGAATTACCGCAGTGCGTTCAAACACTTGTGGGTCCAGCTCTCGGACCCGCGTGCCGGCAGCCACTGGCCCGACCAGGCTGCCCCGCCCGACCGCGCCGTGGCTTCAACAACCCGATAGACCACCTGACCATGAGTCCCCCCGTCCCCCCTCCCCCCGTATTCCAGGCCGTGGGCCTGACCCGGCAGTTCGACGGGGGGCAGGTGGCTGCCTTGCGCGGGGTGGACTTCGAGATCAGAGAGGGCGAGTTCGTGGCCATCGTCGGCCCCAGCGGTTGCGGAAAGAGTACCCTGCTGTCCATGCTGGGCTCCCTCGACCATCCCACGACCGGAACCCTGACCTATCGTGGAAAATCGATTTCCGGCTTGCTGGACCCGGCGGAATATCGGTCCCGCGACATCGGATTCATCTTCCAGGCCTTCCACCTCCTCCCCACTTTTACCGTGGAGGAAAATGTGCAGATTCCGATGTTTGAAGGAAATCTGTCGCGGAATGAACGGAAGGAACGGGCCGTTGAGTTATTGAATTCGGTCGGACTCGGACACCGGTTGGGGCATTTTCCCTCACAGCTTTCCGGGGGGGAGCGGCAACGTGTCGCCATTGCCCGCAGCCTGGCCAACCGGCCCTCGGTGCTCCTTGCCGATGAACCGACCGGGAATCTGGATAGCGAAAACGCGGAATCCGTGCTCGAACTTCTGCTGCAACTGCATCAGAAGCTGGGCATGACCCTGGTTCTTGTCACCCACGACTCCGGTATTGCCGGACAGGCGTCGCGCACCATCCGGATGAAGGATGGCCGTATCGTCCTGCCTGCCACCCCCGACCCTACCGCCACCATATGACCTTCTTCACCGTTATCGTGCGTGGCCTGATCCGTCGCCCCGTCCGCACCGGCTTGACGCTGGTGGGTATCTCCATCGGCATTGCCGCCGTCGTGGCCTTGGTCGGCATGGCCTGGGGTTATGAAAAAAGTATCGGCAAGCAATTGGACGTCATCGGTATCGATGTGGTGGTCAGCAACATGAGCGGCGGGCTGATGCCCAAGGTTTTTGATGACTCCCTCCAAGCCAAAATCAAGCCGCTGCCGCAGGTCGCAGACACCACTTCCGTGCTGATGCAGATGTTGAGCATCGAGGATGCGCCGATGATGATGGTATCCGGCCGGGAGTGGGGCGGCTTTACTTGGGACAAACTCAAAGTGGTGGAAGGCCGGATGCCGAAAGACGGTACGGAAGAGGTCGTGGTTCTGGGGCGTCTGGCGGCTGAAGTGCTCAAAAAGAAGGTTGGGGATACGGTGCAGATTGAAGCGACGGAACTGCCGGTGGTGGGAATCGTCGATGGCCAGGCGGTAGTGGAAAATGGGGCCATTCTCCTTTCGTTGCCCGTGCTCCAGACCGTTACGGGCAATGAAGGCAAAGTAAATTTCATCGATATCCGGATCACTCCCGGGACCACCAAGGATCAGGTGGCGGCGCTCTGCACCCAGATTAAGGGGATTTTTCCAGAAGGCCGCGCCATGGTCGCCAGCGAAGTGGTAGGCACCAGCCAAGGATTCCGGGTGGCCCGGGCGATGAGTTGGAGCACCTCCCTGCTGGCCATTGTGGTGGGCGTGCTGGGGGTCATGAACACCATGCTCATGACCGTTTTCGAACGCACCCACGAAATCGGGATTCTGCTCGCCGTCGGCTGGAAACGCCGCCGCATCGTGGCCATGGTTCTCTGGGAATCCGCGATGCTGGGCCTGCTCGGTGGCCTGCTGGGAGTTTCATTGGGAGCCCTTGGCTTGAAACTTCTCCAAACCACGCCTGCTGTGCAGGGCCTGCTGGAGCCCGATCTCAGCCCCAAACTTCTCCTGACGTCCATCGCCATCGCTGTCCTCGTGGGAGTGGTTAGCGGACTGTATCCAGGGTGGCGCAGTTCACGCCTCTCCCCCAGCCTCGCCCTCCATGGTTAACCGGAATCCTGCATAAACCCAAACTTATGAAAACGATCCTTTCTCGGAATCCCCTGGCTGCTTTCCAAAGCGCCCTGCTGGGGCTGGCCTTGTTGATGTTGCCCGGGCAGGCGCAGGAAGCTGCTCCCACCGCCGGGGCACTGGCCAAACAGCTCAGCGCGGCTCTCCAGGATGGATCCTCCGCCGTGCGGCTGAAGCTGGAAATGAAAGCTGCCCCCGGGGCGCCGAAGTCCGTTCTGCAGCTTCAGATCAAGTCGCGACGCACCCCGGCCTCGACCGAAGTCTTGTATCAGGTGCTCTGGCCCAAGGAACGCAAAGGGGAATCCTTCCTCCTGCGGAAGTCAGGAAATCAAGCTGCCAGTGGCACCGTCTTTGTGCCCCCTGCCACCTCCCAGAGCCTGTCCACATCGCAAATGCAGCAGGGAATCTTCGGCAGTGACCTGGCCTATGAAGACCTCGTGGACAATTTTTACGCGTGGGAAAGTCAGGCCCTGACGGGAACCGAAACCGTGGACCGGGTGGTTTGCCAGATTCTGGAATCCAAACCCGGCAAAGGGGAACGCTCCAGTTATGCCCGGGTGCGCAGTTGGATCGATCCGAAAAAAATGGTGCCGTTGAGGATCGAAAAGTATTCGGCCGCGGGGCAGGTGGCCCGGCGGATCGACACCACCCGGGTCTCCAAGGATGACACCGGCCGTCCCGTCCCGTCCACCTTCAGTGTCGTCCGCGCTGGCCAGACTTCCGTGACCGAGTTGGAAGGGTCCAACAGCCGTCATGACATCTCCTTTACTGACGCCGATTTTTCGCCGGAAGCCCTTAAGACGATCACGCCAGCGAAATAATCCCGCAGTTCGTCTCGCTCGCGTATCGAGCGAGACGAACGGCTTATCAAATGTTGGAGTCAGCCTTTCTTCCTGCCGCCGCTGCTGCTACTGCCGGAACTGGATTTATTTGAACTCGATTTTTCGGAGCTGGATTTATTCGAACTCGATTTGTTGGAACTGGACGAGTTCTTGGAGGTGCTGCCGGAATAGCCACGACGGTCACCTTCCTTGGTCTCGTAAACATTTTTGCTGAGACTGATGCCGCGCTTCTGATACCACTCCTTGTCGTGGTATCCCTCCGGCACATCGCCTCTTGTGCCATCCCGGACTTTCACGAGCCGGATGTCGTCATCGTTGGAACTCTTGCGGCTGGAACTGTTGTTCTTGTTCCTGTCATTGCCGGATGAGCGGTGGTCGTCGTGATCGTGGTCGCGGTCATTTCCGTTATAATAACGTGATCCGCCATAGTAGGATGAACCGTAATACGGGCGGGAGTAGCCCCCTCCATAATAGCCGGTGCCGCTGCCGTAATAGGTGGGGCTGCTGCCGTAATAGGTGGGGCTGCTCTGATACGAACTGTAGCCCGGACCATCGTCATACCCGCCATAGTTCGGTCCATATTCTCCCGGGACGCCTTCGCAGGAGGGCAGGGCTGCCAAGGCACTGGTGGCGAGAATGACACGAAGTAGAGCGTAGGGGGAAATGTTCATGGATGCGTGGACGGGTAAAAGTTGGGAAATATTCAACGGTCTGCAGATGAAAGCGTCGTCAGGTGGCATCACAGGGTGCCAAAATACCGGTCGCCGGCATCGCCGAGGCCGGGGGTGATGAAGGCATTGGCAGTCAGGCCATCATCGATTGAAGCGGTGAAAACAGGAATGTCAGGGTGGGCGGCCTGGAACACCGTAATTCCTTCCGGGGTGGCCAGGATGCTGACAAACGCGATGCGGGTGGCTCCTGCTTCCTTGAGTTTGGTGGCCGCCGCGGCACCGCTGTGGCCCGTGGCCAGCATGGGATCCACCAGCAGCACGTCGGCATCTGCGATGCCCGGGGGTAATTTCAAAAAATAACTCTCCGGTCGCTTGGTCACCTCGTTGCGGGCCATCCCGATGTGGCCAATCAGGGCCTCCGGCAGCAGGGAGAGGATTCCCTGCAGCATGCCGAGTCCGGCCCGCAGGATGGGCACCACCACCACCGGCCTTGCCAGCACCTTCGAGGTGGCCAGGGCAACCGGGGTGGGAACCATTTCGGTGCGGACTTCGAGGAAACGGGTCGCCTCAAAAGCCATTAGCATGCCCAACTCGTGAACCGCCCGGCGGAAGCTGTCCGGCGGAGTGTCCCGATGCCGCAGCCTGGCGAGACGGTCCTGCACCACGGGGTGATCGACAACGGTGACTTCCATGGTCGGTAGACTAGGCAGTCTCCACTCCTCTGCCAGTGAATTTGTTTGAAAGGTGGCGGTCCTGCCAGCTTCGCCGTTGAGCGCCTGCTTCATCAGTCATAGGAACAAACCAATGCCCGTCCTCTCTGTTTCCCAGCTCACCGTCACCCGTCGTAGCACCCGGATTCTGCGTGGCGTGGACTGGACCGTGAATGAGGGTGAAATGTGGACCATTCTGGGGGCCAATGGTTCCGGCAAGACATCCTTGCTGAGCTGTCTCACCGGATTCCTCACACCCGCTGGTGGCACCGTCACCGTGCTGGGCGAGACCTACGGCGCGAGCGATTGGACCCAATTGAAGAAGCGCATCGGTCTGGTCAGCAGCAGCGTGCGTCAGATGGTGGAGGACACCGAACGTCCCCGAGAAATCATCGGCGGAGGACGTTATGGGCAAATCAATTTCTGGGGCCGCCTCACGGCGGACGATCAGCGGCAGATCGCTACCATTGCCCGCCAAGTTAGGTGCACGCCGCTGTTGGAGCGGGATTGGGCGGTGCTTTCCCAAGGCGAACGCCAACGCGTCCTCACTGGCCGCGCGCTCATGGCCAAACCGGAACTGCTGATCCTCGATGAACCCTGCGCCGGCCTCGACCCCGTAGCCCGCGATCGCTTTGTCCATTTCATGCAACGCCTCGCCACGCAAAAGCGGGGCCCCGCCGTCGTTTTGGTGACCCACCACCTGGAGGAAATTCCCCCGGCCTGCACCCACGTGCTGGCCCTGCACAAAGGCGCCGTAGCCGCCGCAGGCCCTATTAAACAGGTAATCACCGATGCCGTAATCAGCAAAATCTTTGGTGCGCCAGTCGAGGTCCAATGTCGCGAAGGAAAATGGGAACTGTCACTGAAAGCCGCCGCCGGCCGGGCGGCGTTTTAAGTTGCCCGCCATGCAGGGGTAACCAGGCGCTTCCACGATTCAACCATCCAATAATGATTCAATGATGTCGGCACGGCATTGCTGCAAAGCTGAAATACCACCTGACGTGTCTGCAGAATCCACTTGGTAAATCACGCAGTGCAGATTGCCGTTTTCGACTTGGACCTTGGCATTGTTTCGCCAAAGATCCGCCCTGGCCTCTGGGGTGATTACTACAGCGTAGGTTTTTCTCAGGGGGTCAATAATTTCTGTCAGGTCAAGCTGGGGTGGCAGTTGCAGGCTGATGCGGCCGTGGGCGATGTCATTGGCGAGGATCACCCGCAGCAACCCGGATTCCTGCCCAAGGGTTTGCGGGGAATCCAAGGGCAGGAGATGGAAATGGAATTGCAGCGCGTCCTGTTCAAAAAGAGCATTCAGATCTTCCTTGATACGCAGGCAAAGGGCCTGAGCCAAAATGCCATTTTGGCCGGGACTGCCGGGAAATTGATAAAAAAACAAATCGTCCAGGTCGATGATGAAATGGATGGTGCGCCGCCGCCGCCGCATGGTGCCTTCATCGCGGAGGTAATAAAGCAGTTCTCCTTCAACATAACGCATATCGAAGAGACTGATGCTGCCGGGGGTATCATCCATGTAGGCCAGTTCCGATGTCAGGAGGTTTTCCAAAGCGCCCTGATTCGTCAGACCGCTGAAACCGCCCGTAGGATAAGTGGTCTCGTCGATGAAAGCGGTTTCTGAATCGGCATCATGCCGCCGTAAATCGAACGCCGGCAAACGGACGGCCGCCAGTTCCCGGACGAGTCCGATGATCTGGCGGCAGCCCAGCCTGAGGTGGGGAGAGGTCAAATATTGAAGATGGGACAGCTCAAAATAATCCTCTGCCACAAGGAAGCGCGACCACTGGAGACGGGCCGTCGCGGAATTGACGAATTCATTCAGGGAATCATCCATGCCTGGCAGGTCAGGGTATGCTTCTGAAAAACGTCTAGCCGATTCCGTTGGGTCCATGCTGGAAAAATCGTCAGGTGCCATGGTGCGGATCACCCCTGGGTGCAGTCCCCAGTTTTTGGGCCAATGGGAAGCCAGGGCCTCGAGCAGCAACACCCCCAGGTGCTGCCTCGCGGCGTCACTCCCCGGACCAGCATTTACCAGATCGATGGCTTCCATGACGCACGATGTCTGCAACAGCCGTCCGATGATTTCACGTCCGTAGCGCAGGCGGGCCGGAGTGTCAGTGACGGCGGCCGCTTCCTCGGACCGGAGGCCAATACTATGGCCACCCGCGATCAGGAGACTTAAATCCAAGGCCAGAAAAAATGGTAAATGATAGTGACCATTGCCCAAAGCCTGACGCCATGAGGCCAGCGCCGCAGCATAATGATAGGTCTCCTCATTGGATGAAACGCCAGTGCATGCCAAACCCATGGATACCGCAGAGGTGGCGTAAGCTGGGTCGATAAGCTGCATGACTGCCGGAATCAGCCAAGGGCCAGCAGGGAATCCACTTTGGAAGCCACAGGTTCAAAATCCTTCAACTGGTCCGGAATGTATCGCAGCAGTCTCAGGTCTTCGCGCGTCACCACCCCGCCGTGAAGAAGCAAGGCCTGGGCGCGCACCAGTTTATAAAGTTTAACCGTTTTGCGGTCGCTGATCATGAGCTTGTTTTCACGGACTAGGGTGCGGAGGATGCGCTTAAACAGCGCGAAAATTTCAGCCGGGAAGGCCGGGTCATGCAAGCCATCCTGACGATGCCCGACACCAGTCAGCAGGGTGTGGTCAAACCACGACTTCAGCCGCAGAAAATCATCCAGGGACGCGAGATCCGCCCAGGGCTTTTGATTGAACACCCTGCGGGCCTCGTTCTCTATTCCCTTGCCGATCAACTCCGAAAAGTGGGTTTCGCTGACACTGCGGCTTTCGATCTTCAGGGCGAAGCGGTCGCGCAGGGCGGAGAGATCATCGAAATCCGGAATCTCATTCGTCGCGGCGAAGAGCATAACCATGCGCACCGGAACAGGCTGGCCATCCTGATAGAATTTCCGTTCATTGATGATCGTGAGCAGAGTGTTGAGGATCGCCGAGTTGGATTTGAAGATCTCGTCCAGAAAGGCGATGCGGCATTCCGGCAGCTTTCCGCCGGTCTTCCGCAGGTAGCGGCCTTCCTTTAACTGATTGATATCCACCGGGCCGATGATCTCACCGGGTTCGGTGAATTTGGTCAGCATGTATTCGAAGTAATCCTCCCCGCCCAGTCCGAGCGCTTGGCAAAACTTTACGACAAGATCAGACTTCGCCGTGCCTGGTTGACCAACAATCAGCAGTGGTTCCTGGGCGAGCATGGCCACGCACATCAGATCAATGACATCCTGCTTTCCAACAAAATAGCCCGCCAGAGTCCGGCGCACCGTATTGATCCGATTACGCAGGGACTCCACTTCCGGGGCGAGAGTTTGAAGGTCTAGTTGACTGCTCATGGTTGGGAAAAGGATTCGTTCTGGATGCGTTGCAGGATGAGGAACTCGTCCTGGAGTTGGTAATTGCGGAAAAGCTCAAGACTAAGCCGGTCCCGGCTGATGGAAGCTTCGGTGATTTGATCGCAGCACCGCACCAGCGCCGCATAAAGCCGTGGCTTCGTGAAAAAATGCGACCCGGATGACGCGGCATCAAACCTCACAAAAAGACTTTGGACAATAGCCTGTAAAAAGGGCAAACGGCGCTCCAGCGGCAATTGCTCAATGGTGCGGACGACGGCAGCACAGCCATCGATCAGATCCAGTTCACTCATGGAGCCTTTGAGCAATTGCACCGCGGATTCGATTTGCCGGCAGGCTCCCGCAGTGTCGTCAGCCGCCAGCAGGCCAGAGGCAAGATTGGCGCGCAGCACGATGCTGTAGAATACGTCAGGCTTCTTCACAAAGCCCGGCACCCGCTCCGCAAAGGCCGTAAAGACTGGGAGCAGCCCCGCGCCCCTCAGGCCCCACTTGTATCGCTCCAGGCCGGCCACCAGAGACTCGATCAATTGCGGCAGTTTCACCGCATCATTGTAGTCCTTGGCCTCGCCGGCATTCATCATCTGATGCAGAATGCTGGTGGCCGCGTGTTCATTGCCCGCGAGCTTGGCCTCGTCCAACTGACGTTTCCAATCCATCATCCCGCCGGCTTCGGCGGCGCCTCCTTTGGGATAGGTGCGGTCCCGGTTTTCCTGAGCCAGGAATGCCGCAGGGTTGTCCATTTTCGTGCGCAGGCTCCAGACTTCCCTGGCCTCGTTTACGAGGGTAGTGGTCACTTTTTCTGACTCTGAAAGCAGGCGGTCAAGGTGGCTCTCCGCTCTGGTTCCTTGTGCTGGATCAATTAGCATGGCGCAATGGCTGGCGAACAATGCCGTCCATGGATCGGGGCTGCGTTCCAAGCCGGCCATCATTCGGCTGGCAGCCGGGATATCACCCAGGCGGACCATCGCCCGGGCCAGGAGACTGCGCCAGAGTTCGGCAAAGGAACCCACT
Source organism: uncultured Verrucomicrobiota bacterium (assembly GCA_942492905.1). Classification (GTDB taxonomy): domain Bacteria; phylum Verrucomicrobiota; class Verrucomicrobiia; order Verrucomicrobiales; family V1-33; genus CAIZWU01. The sequence continues at coordinate 3,629,326 of OW818657.1, read as the reverse complement.
TCACAGGCGGTTAGCACGCTGTGTTCGAGGGCCCTGAGATTCGCTGCGGCACGCTCTGCCGCATTGCCTGCTGGACCATCGGGGCCGGAAGAAGTGGAGCGGTCCAGGAAGAGCCGGGTGCGGATAAAGGCTGGGGTGTTATCCAAGGGCAGACCTCGCCCGCAGATGGCCGTGCGGATCTCATCGCGCAGCTGAACTTCCCGGCGGAGGTCTCCATTGCGGCGCAGCACCCAGCCCCATGCGAGCCAGCGTTCCTTCAGGCGCAGCTGATCGTGGTGGGTTGCCAGGAAAAGATGCATGGCGCGCGTCCAGGGCTCCACTTCCATGGCTGGTGCATCCGGCTCTGGAGCCACGCCGAGCATGCGGAAGGCGGCGAGGCAGCTATGCAAGGGATGCGGCGCAGCTCCCATGGCATCATCCGGGGTGGGAAAGCGTGCCTGGGCCAGACTTTCCAAGGTGTCGTCCACCATCCCGGCGGGACTGCGCTCCAGCAACCAAAGCGCCTCCACGGCGCATTGCATCGCATCATCGTCCTTTTGCAGAAGCGTTTTAACACGCATCAACTCCTGCCATCCGGACACCGTCTGCCGCTGGATCACAGCACGCTCCAGATCCAATTCCTGACGATGCCAGGCATCCAAGTTGGATTCGTCCAGCTTGTGGGCTGACGGTAAAAACGCGTTCGGATCCTGTTCTGTCAACTCCTCGTCAAGGGCTTGTGGTTCTGTGACGGGAGAGGCCAGAGCAAGCTGGGATGCCAGCGGTTTTGAGGGTTCCGAAGACGCCGGGCGGGCCAGACCGGAATGGGATGGCGCTGAGGCCCAGGGCCCCAGATCAAATATCGAATGCTCCATGTGTTCCTGGAGAATCATGGCGTCTCCTTCCACGATGTAGTCGATCAATGATGTCAGGGACTGGAAGCCGCGTTCCGGCAGTTCCATGATGAACAGGGAACCATCCGCCAGAGGCATGACCAAAGTCAATTGCTCAGCCTGGAGGCGGAACAGATCCCGGTAAACGTGCCGCCGCAGTGGCGGCAGCAGGGTCCAGCCCTGCGGAAGCATCAGGTTGTTCAATCCCAGGAATGGCACAAAACCCTGACCGGAAAATTCCAGGTGCCGCCGGGTTCCCCGGGCCACCTTTTCCCGGATAAAAATCATCTCCTGACCGCCCGGGCTTTTCCTGACAATGACTTGATAGGGGACGACATCCTCCTGATCCAGCACCGCCAGCAACGGCTCCAGCCTGGTGAGTCCATCCTCGGCCAGCAGCCAAAGCTCTGCCTCCTGGGATTTGGCACAGGGGACCATCCTGAGTGGCACGCGGATGCGTTCCGGGGCGGATGCCGCACCGGTAGCCACGATCCCGAGCGGAAGATCTGTCTCCGGGGAAATCAGGTCATAAATATCCTGCCACGGCACCGCAGTTCTGCGGACCGGCTCCGTCACCCCCGGACTCAGGAAGTCCCACCAGGAAACCTCATCGCAGTTGGGGTCCCAATAAGCCTCCAGCGGATGCGCCCAACCCCAGGCCACAAAAATCCCAGGCTTGGCCATCCGGTAGATTTCCGCCTGCCCTTCCTCGTGGAAGGTTTGCAGCAGGAAGAAGGAAGGCTTGTCTATTCTAACCAGCATTCCATCCGCCACCGTGGCAAACTGCAGGCGGTCATTCCCCAATTCAAAGCTCTGCCGCACCAGCCGTGCCATGGCCTCCATACCCTTCAGATGGAAATACAGGAACTCGTCTGCGGACGGATTAGCGACAGGTTCCAGCGTCAAAAAATCCACCAGGGAAGAGGCCTGCTGTTGGAGAACAATCTGTCCTTCAATGGACTGCTTCTCCATTTTCCACCGGGCCTGATTCCCGTTGAGCGCAACTTCCTTTCTGGCAAATTGGGACGTCAGCCCGGAGAGACCACCCGGAGCGAACCCGGTCAGGATAAAAGCGGTGCCGCCAGGAACCTGGGGCCCCTTCACTACCAACAAAGCCTTGGCGGTGCCGGTGCTCCGCGTCTGACCGTTGAGTTTCACAAATTGGGTGAACTCTGCGGCATGGGCAAAAACGTAGGCTTTAGGCATCGTGGTGGGAACAGGCCGCTTGTTTTTCTACCCTCCAGTCTGTGGCTGCGCTTCCGGGGCGGGGGGATGCTCCCTGACGGGTCCGGCGGCGGTCCCCGGCTGCACGCGTCCCACGATGATTTCCCCGGTTTCGTCAGGCCGGAGAATGCCCTGGCCGAGCAGCTTGCCCACGATTTCACGGTGGGCGCGTTCGTGCTCAATCGGCAGGGCATCGTCCTCGCTCTCGTAGTCGATAAAGATATCCTTTTTCCCGGACTTCCGGTTAAAGATTAGACGGATGCGGATTTCAGCCATAAAGGGTCAGCGGGCAGCAGGTTTGTAGTCGCGGTCACCAAAGAGAGTTTTCAACGCCGCAAGATCCAGGGTTTTCTTTTCCAGCAGGAGATCGCGCAGGGCTTCCAGGGTGCTGCGGTGTCCGGCCAATTGTTCCGCAGCACGTTTTAATTGGGTGTCCAGAATCACCGCGATGGATTCATCGATGCCGGCGGCGACGGCTTCACTAACCGGTCGCCGCTCCGCTCCCCGGGATCCGGTGAAACGGTCGGAAGCATTGCCCACCGTGCGGCTTCCCAGGGAACTGCCCATGGCCAGTTCCTCGACCATCATCCTGGCGATTTCATTGGCCCGCTGCAGGTCGCTGTAAGCCCCCACGGAGATGCGCCCCAGGAGCATGCGCTCCGCTTCCCGGCCCCCCAGGAGCACACAAATATCGTCCAGCAGCTCATCCTCTGTCGTCACGTATTTATTCTTTCTCACCGCCTGCATGACATAGCCCAGGGTGTCCTCCTCCCCGGTGGAGATGGTGATTTTTTCGATCGTCGGACAATGCGGCAAAACATAGGCCAGGATGGCGTGTCCTGCCTCGTGCACGGCAATGGTGGTTTCCTCCTGGGCTTGGAGTTTCCGTTCTCCTGCGGGACGGTTCAGGGCTTTATCGACATCTTCTTTGGTGATCGCTGCCCCGGGGGCACCGCGGCGCAGCACCTCCCGTTTCAGCGATCTCGCCAGCGCCTGTAGATGATCTCCGGAGAAGCGCAGACTATTCCGGTCGTCCGCAAAACCTGACGTTTTTTGCACCGCATATTCCAACACGTCCTCAGGCCAGTTGAGCGCGAAGCGCTGGCGGTAAATGCCGAGGATGGCGCGGCGGTCCTCTTCGGAGGGTGCGGGGATATGGATCGCCAGTTCAAACCGCCCCGGTCTCAACAATGCGGCATCGAGGGACTCCATGAAATTGGTGGTTCCTATCACAAAAACCATTTCCTCTTTGCGGAAGCCATCCATCTCGGTCAGCATCTGATTCACCATGGAGTGCTCCACCCCGCTGCCGGCGTAGGTGCCCCGGGCCGAAGCAAAAGAATCCAGCTCATCGAACACGATGATGGAGGGGGCCGAGCGGCGCGCCTGGGCAAAGACATTGCGCAGGTTTTCCTCCGATTCTCCCACCCACTTGCTCTTCAGCTCCGGGCCGCTGACTATTGTCAGGGTGGCATCCATGGCAGAAGCGATGGCTTTGGCAAAGAACGTCTTCCCCGTGCCGGGCGGGCCGTGGAAGATAATGCCTTTCGGGATCAGTTCCTCCAAATGCCGGATCCCGGCCGGATCGGTCAACTGGTCGCGGGCCGCGAGCAGCTCCAGAATTTCCTGACGCAGGCGCTCCTTGACTTTGGGGTACCCGCCGATGTCCTTTTCCAGATCAACCTGCGGCAATTCCACATCGCAGACGAGGGTCATCTGACGAATTTCATGCAGGATGGCTTCGCGTGCCCCCGGATTGTCAGGTGTCCAGTCCAGACGGGTGCTGAAGTGGCTGAGGATTTGCCGGAGACGGACGGCATTCAGTCCGCTGACATATTTGTAGAGCGAACACGGGTTGAACGTCTCCTCCGCCAGTTTCCGGGCCTCGGTGCGGGTAATCAGTGAGGGCAGGCGCTCACGGGCCAGACCGATGAGCGGCAGCCGGGCGGTGAACACATTTTCGATGACGCGGGGTAACTCAAAGGAAGGATCCTTGAACCCGAGAAAGATGGCATCGGGATTTTCATGCAACAGCGCGGCTGCCTCGCGGGTTTCCGCGCTCAAACCGCTGCGGGTGGTCGTGGTTAGAATATCAAGGTGCGGCAACACGATGATTTCGTTTTCCGCGCCGGAAAACACGGCTTCCTGCAACTGGCCCAGAAGCCGCTGCATCAGGGTTTGCATGGCGGGGGCGGCCCCGCCTTCTGTGGAACGCTGATGGCCGCTGACCAGCCGCAGGCGGATTCCATGGCCGCCAGTGCCCAGGCGGGCGCGCAAGGCACGGTAGAGGTGATTGGTAAGCTGCTTGTCACACTCGATTAGCACGCTGAGGCTCTGGGAGAGTTTTTGTGATATCCAATCGAGATCCGACCGGTAGGCGGCTTCAACGGCAGCGTCGGTGGAAATCTCCAGTGGAAGGGCGCTGATAGGAATTTCGCTCATGTTTCCACGCGGATGGTCAATTCATAGTTGCCTTCGGCATTGGTGGATTCATGCACTTCCATGACCGTTCCGAGTTGGCCGGCCTTGCGCTTCAAGGCTCCGGCATAAACCTGTTGGAGCAGATCATGCAATTCGCTCCGCCGTGCCTCCTCTCCGGCAGCCAGGGCTTCACGGACCTCCCGCTGGAGGGACCGGGCTCCGGCTTCGGCGATCTGATCGCCCACGGCGTCCTGACGGGTCCGCAGTGCCTCGCGGGCAACACGTTCCGCATGTGACTGGGAATCTGCCGCACCAGACGCCTCCACTTCAGTGCTCACCTCACTTTGCCGCTGGATCCTGGCAGTCAGGGTCATGGTTTCCAGGTCCAGGATGAGGTCCTCGCCCGATGGCCCCGTGCGGTGGTAAACTCCGGGCTGCGCGGCATCCTGCGACCAGCCCTGGCGTTGGAGGGCATCCTCCAGCAATTCCTTCATCTCCGGGGCAGGCAACAGCTCCGTCAATTCCAGGGGATAGGAAATACTGTCCCCCGCCTCCACGGTGCGGGAGACCGAGGCCTTCAGTTGAACGCGGTAGCACTGGCTCATGACGGAGCTTTGGCATTTGCCGGTGTAACTGACAACCGGACAAAAGTGTCCCCTGGCAGCAATCATGAAATAACCGGGTGCAGGATTTGGCGGATGCTGCGGATAGCAGGGACAGCGTCTGCAAATCCGGTGGTGTGCGAGGCGGCCAGGAATAGACGGTGGCAGGGCTCCCGGTCGGCTGGATGCAGCGCAGTATAGTCCTGCACTATGGCATGGAGCTGTTCCGCGAGGCCGAGGGTGTGATGCCAATCTGCGCAGGCCGCCTGGCGTTGATTCAGCCGCAGACTGGTGGCGAGAAGCTCGAAGGTTTTGAGCGCACGCGGCAGACCCGGGTTCATACGGGCATACCATTCCATCAGCGGAATGAAGGCGATTGGATGATTGTGAGCCACGAGGGCGGCCATGATTCCGTCGATGGTGCGCCGCTGGGCTGCCTGCCACTCACGCCATTGATTCAGCTTTTTTTCCTGACATTCATGTGAAGCAACCAACCATCGGGAGGTCCATTCGGTCAGCAACCATGGGAGGAAAGGAACCATGGTTTCCGTGGTCAGCAGAGCCCAGCGCTCTTTTGGCAGGACTGAGTTCGAAATGGCGGGATCCCAGCCGGAGTTAAGCGGGTTGTTTGCCCATGGTGACCAGTCGTAATCGTGGGGAAGGCCAGCGGAGAGCGGATTCCGGCGTAACCGGCGGAATGCCAGATGCTGGAGGAAAAGGTCACCATTTCCCTGACCGCAAGGAAGCGGCGAGAAGTTGGGCTGCTTGTTTTGGGTGCGCGTGGCATTGAAAAGACCAACACATAATTCCATGGCAGCGGCCGTAAACTGAATTCGCGGGACCTTTGTCTGCCAAAGCCGGACGCTGACGTGCGCCCCAGCGCTGGAAGTGGCGGGCAGAGCGCGCCAACCGCACTCCCTTGCCAAATAGCGCCAGACGACCCGCTTCCAAATTTCACGCAGCCTGGCTACGACTTCGGCAGTCATGCCGGACGGAGCTGGCAGGAGCGGAGGGGAGTCGGCGCGCAGGGTGCCATCGGTGAAGAGCCGGGCGATGAAAGGAACAAAAGTAAAAGTGGCCGTCTGCCGGCTCAGCAATTCCTCCGGACTGCACTGAATGTCATTCATGACTTTGAGAGGAGGTGGTGGCTTCGTTACGGTTGAGCCGCGTAATGTCGCGATGGGGAAATCCATTGATGGAGATGCCTCCGGCATTCAGCCGCAGCTCGATGGTGTTGCCTCGAGGCGGCCAGGCTTTTTGGAGCGGGGCATACCGGTCTGACAAAAAATGGATGGTTTGATTTTCAGATCCTATCCAGCGGCGGGACCTGGATTGCCGGGACGCGAGATAGGGCCCGGCTACCAGTAAATCAGTATAAGACAGTAGGGCGCTCCGTGCGGCGTGGTCCTCATGATGGGGATCCAGGAGGTCCTCCCAGGTGTGGCCAGAGAAAGTCATGACTGAAAGCCCCCGGGTCCGGCATGCCTCCGCCAGCCATGCCAGCGGGGCAGCCTGGGAAAACGGTTCGCCGCCAATGAGGGTGATGCCTTCAATCCGGCCTCCCATCGCGAGCACTTCCGCCAGGATTTCTTCAGGGCGGACGGAGCGCGCCGGCCTGAACTCCAGATAGTGTGGATTGCAGCACCCGGGGCATCGCAGCGGACATCCCTGGACCCAAATCGCAAACCGCTGGCCCGGGCCCTCGGCTGCAGTCATGGGAATAGTAGCGGCAAGGTTCAGGTTCATTTCACAGGGATTCTTTCCAGCAAACCCTCCCCGTAGACCTGATCCAGCCCGAGGTGCGGCAAATGAACATAGCCGATGTGGCAGCCGCAGCTTTCATTCGTGCAGGCCGATGGGGCTGGGGCGAGTTGAGCGTCAAATTCCGGTTCGTAGATGTTTCCGATCGGTTGCGGGATGAAATGGCAGCGGCGTGCGGTGCCGTCGCCATCGACGGTAAAACTGGAATGCCCGGCGCGACAGGACCGTCCGCTGCTGGAATGGCGTTGATTATTGAGTGGAAACAGCCGGTCGATGTGGGTGAGAAACTCAACATCCGCGGCGGAGTAATAATCAGCCTGACGTTTGTAGGCGTTGACCCAGAGGTAGGTTTCCGGAGGAATCGCGGCACGGAGTTCACGGATGAGATCGAAGTGTTCTGTGAGTCCCACCACCCCTACGCTGTGGCGGATCCCCATGGCGGCAAGGTGGTGGATTTTAGCCGCGAATTTCTCCAACTTGGTTTCGCCTGGATGAAAGGTGCACCAAAGTCCCAGGGTATCGCGGTCCACCTCCTCCAGCCATCCCATGCCACAGGCCAGATTCGTCTGAATAGCCGCACGATAGACATGGGGCAGGTGGCTGAGCCGCCGCAGCGCTTGCTGATAGGTGCGGTGGATCAGGGCCTCTCCCCATGGCGTAAAAAGCACGCCGATGCGGTGCATGGCGCGGCCTTCCACCCAATCCACGAACCGATCCAGACTGGTGGCATCTTCCTTCAGTTCCGCAGCGGTATTGGTGGTTTTGGCGAAGGGGCAGTAGTGACAGGCGTAGTTGCAACTGGACAGCGGGCCCCGGTAGAGAATGTTCCATGAGGTGTTCATGCAAATTGATAGTGTTGCATCCCATCGGTAACGGCTGGAGAGTAAAGCCACGGCCCGATGGTGTCGGATCGCTCGAAGCCGGCAGGCGTGAGCACAAGGTGTTCGCCGGACAACTCCAACAGACCGGCGTCCCCGAGTTGTTCCAGCTCGGGGAACTCCAAGAGGCAGTCTGCATCAAAGCATCGTTGGTAGGCTGCGGGGCTCAGACCTTCTGCACGAAGGATGGATTTAATTACAAACCGCCGGCGTTGCTCTGCCTCATTCAGCAGGCAACCATAGACGGCGCTCGCATGTTCATCGGCGCTGCGGGCCGTATAGTCGCCTATGATTTCCAATATCCCGCTGCGGCCCACCGCATATTCGGTGCAATAATGGACGCTCCGGGCATAGCTCCGGGCTCCGGCTCCCAGGCCGATCATCCCGTCTTCCTGACAGCTATACGCGATGCCTTCCTCATCGCCGGAGGTGACGCCGGGACGGCGGAACAGGCGCATGGAGATTTGTTGATAACCGCGTTCCAGCAGGACGTCGCGGCCGGTCCGATAGAGCTGGAGGCGCAAATCAGAAGGGTCGCGCCCAATCCGGTCGAGGCCGGTGAGGGGACGCACGTAAAGAGGATAAAGGAAAACTTCCTCCGGCGCATACTCCATGCCAGCCAGCAGGGACTCTTTCCATGTTTCCACCGTCTGACCCACGGCACCGTAGATCAGATCAAGGTTCAGCACCTGAAAAGCGGCATCTCTCAAATGGCGCAGGGCCTGATGGACGACAGCGGGCTTTTGCGGGCGACCGAGGGTGCGGGTTTCACTCTCCAGAAAGCTTTGCACGCCTAGACTGGCCCGGGTGACCCCCTGCGCTTTAAGGATGGCAATTTTGTCAGGCTCGGAAGTCGCCGGTGACAACTCGCAGGAGAGCGGCATGTCAGGGCTCAGTGTGGCGTAACGTTTCAGGATGGCAAAAAAGCGTTCCAATTCCCCTGGAGATAAAAAGGTTGGGGTGCCACCTCCAATGGCACCCCGGGCGAACCGATGATCTCCCAATGCCTCCACGGTGCTGGACAGCTGGATTTCCAGGGCCGTCAAATAGTGTGGCACGAGGCCGACCGCAGGATTGGTAGTGGTGAAGAGATTGCAAAACCCGCATCTCATTTCACAAAAGGGCAAATGGGCGTAGAGGAACAAGGCATCCCGGGGTTCGTCCTGCCAAATGGATTTCAACGGGATGGGTTGGGGGAAATGCCGGTAAGCCGTTTTGTGAGGATAGGCGTAGGCATAACCCTGGAAGGGATCATCGGAGAGGCGTTCGCTGAGGGTTGGAAGCATGGAATTCAGGTTAAAACCGCAGAGGCATACGGCACGGTGTAAATGTCAGGATGTCCGAACCGGTGGCCGGTAAAGCCTTCTTCACCATAAAGGGTGCCGTGATCGGAAAACACCAGCAGGTGGGCGGGGCCGCGCTGCTGCAGCGCTTCCAGAAGGATGGGGAATTGCGAATCCACGTAGCGGAGGGCCGCAGCATGGGTTTCCCGATCGTCGCTGACGGCACCTTCCAGATAAAAATAGTTGGGTTGATGAATGGCGCTGAGATTGATGAAGAGAAAAACCTTTTGTTCCGCTGGGATCTCAGCCAGCCGGCGGGCCACCCATTCAAATTGAATCCGGGTGGAGTCCCGGCCAGTCACGCCTGTTTCCGCAGACCAGTGGCTTTCATCGAAATAGCCGGGCAACACTCTGCTGAGTGCAGTCTGCCCGTTGAAAAAACCTACCCCGCCGCAACAAATGGTATGATAACCACGCGCCGCGAGTCCGTGAACGACATCCGGTTCCTCAAACAACACGGTGCCGGGGCCTGACGTTTCACTGCCAGCAAAACGGGCCGCGAAAAGCCGTTCGCGGTTCCCGGCGGCGTCAGCAGGGGTTGGCAGGAATCCCGCAAAAAAAGCCTGGTGGGCGGGAAAGGTAAAGCTGCCCGGTGAATGGCGCTTTTCCCATCCCCTTGAAAAAAGAGCAGCGAAGTGAGGCGTGCCACCGGATTGCATTTCCTGGACGGCGATATCATACCGCAAGGCATCGGGCACGACCCAGATGAGATCGTGCGAGCCTAGGAGACCGTTCATGTCGAAGTTCATGCCGCTGGAAACAATAGTGGACCCAATTCCGCCAGGGAATCAATCACAAGGTCAGCCTCCAGACAAATTCCTCCGGGGTCACGCCGTCGCAGCCAGCAGGTGCGCATGCCTGCCATTTTTGCTCCCCGAATATCCTTTTCCGCATGATCACCTACAAAAAGGATGCGCTCTGGGGGCAGGGCCAAGACGGTGGTCAGGGCCGCAAACGCCAATGGTGAAGGCTTGTCTGCTCCGATGGCTCCGGAGATGAGCACCTGCTTTGGCGGAAAGCACTCCAGCAGTCCAGTGGCCTGCAACTTGGCCGCTTGCAGGGGAACTGTCCCATTGGTCAGGATGCCGCAGGTCCAGCCGGCTCTGTGAATTTGATTCAGCAGTGGAGGCGCCTCAGGATCGACGAGAATATGAGCCGGGAGTTCTTCACGGAATTTGCCCCAAAGCTCCTCCCCCGGACCCAATTCCGGCCATTGGCCTGACATCCAGGTGAAAAACTCCAGCCGCGACGCATGCCCACGCCCGTCCCGGCGCAAAATCTCCCTACTATCCTCCGGGGCCAATTCCCCCAGCCATGGCTTCAATAGACGGCAAAACGCCTGCTCCCTATCGTAAAGAGTGTCGTCCAAATCAAAGGCAACGGCTGCGGGCCTGGGTGATTTTGTATTCATGTCAAATAGGCTATTGAGTTCACTTATGCGTCACAAGCGGGACTTCTGATGGATACCAGTGAAAACGGGCTGCGGAGACGTAAATGTTTTAAAAATTGAATTGCAGCGGTGGCCATTCTGTTAAACTCTCCGGGGAATTCTCCCATAAAATCAGCACCCATGCAAACTGACTCTCACCTTGAAGAATGGTTCGGACGGCCCGTCGAACAAATCACCGAAGAAACGACGTTCACCCCGGCAGACAAGATTTATTATTTCGGGTTCTCGTATGATGACGAGGATGTGGATCCAGTGGAGGCCCTTGAGCAGTATCTGCAATCACCCGATGTTTCTGAAACCATTGCAATTGTCACGGGCATGGACAACGAGGGCGGAAGTGATACCACGCAAGGCCGGTTTCTTGAACTGCTGGAAGCCAATAAATTGATGCTTCCCAAGCTGCGCGGCCTCTTTTTGGGCGACATTCTGCAGGAGGAAAACGAAATGTCATGGATCAAGCAGGATGATATCTCCCGTGCTCTGACTATTTTTCCGGGATTGGAGGAACTGAGGGCGCGGGGGCAGGACGGCTTGCAGTTCAAGTCCTGCCGGCATATTGGCCTGACCAAATTGGTGATCGAAACCGGAGGCATGCCAAAGGCAGTGCTTCATGGGATTGCCGGCTCGGTTTTTCCGGAACTGGAGCATCTCGAACTTTGGCTGGGCACGGATGAGTATGGATTTGATGGAGGGATTGAAGATGTATTGCCCCTCCTGAATCCAGCGTTGTTTCCCAAGCTGAAACATCTCACGCTGGGCAACAGTTCCCTCCAGAACGAGATCGCGGCGGCAGTGGCGGATGCCCCCATTCTGGATCAACTGGAATCATTGGATTTATCCCTGGGAGTGATGAACGATGAGGGTGCGGCTCCGCTGCTGGCCAGCAAGAGGATCAGGAACCTGAAACACTTGAACCTTCACCGCAACTATCTCTCAGATGAAGTCGCTGCCCAATTCCAACAACTGGGCATTGAAGTCGATGTGGGCGGGCAGGAGGAAGGGGAAGACGAGGACGAACGTTACGTCGCGGTTGGGGAATAATTTGTGAAAGTGTTCGCCCTGATTGCCAATCCGGAAAACCGGCGGGCGGCATTCTTTGCGGAAGCTTGTCAGGAATTGGGCTGCCCGGCACCCCGGGTGCTGCCGTGGCGCGAAGTATTGCAGGACGAGTATCCTCTGGAAGCAAACCTGGCCGGGGTTGGGGCCTTGCGGATAGAATCGCCTGGCGAGAATTTCGGAGTTGAACGGCAAGTCCTGGAAATGGGCAGCCAAGCGGCCAGCCGCGAGGGGCTTTGGCCCTGGATCTCCCGGGAGGAAGCCTCACGGTTAGAGGAAGATCATGGCAGGCTGCGCCTCCAGCGGCAGTGGTATCACGGGTGGCTGGCTGCCCTCGCCAAAATCAGGACGGTTACAGATGCCGCCGGACTTCCCTTGATGAACAGGACGGAAGACATTGCAGTGGCCTTTGATAAACTGGCGACCCAGGAACGGTTGAGGGTGGCAGGGGTGCCAGTGGCGCAGAATCTTGGGATTTGCCAGGATTTTGCCGGTTTGCAGCAACGCATGCAGGAGGCTGGGCTGCGCCGGGTCTTTCTCAAACCCTGCCACAGCTCATCCGCGTCTGGAGTGGTTGCGCTGGAAACCGATGGCACTCACCGCTGGCAGGCCACCACTTCCGCTGTTCTGACCATGTCCGGAAGCGGTCCCCGCCTGCATAACTCCCTGCGCCTGCAGCGTCTGCGCGAACCGGACGCGATCCGGCAATTGGTCGACGCGGTTTGCCAGGAAAGAGCCCTGGCGGAACGTTGGATCCCCAAAGCCTCCATCGGGGGGCGCACGTTTGACTTACGGATCCTCGTAATCGCCGGAACCGCCGCCCATGTCGTAGTGCGCACCAGCCATTCGCCGATCACTAATCTCCACTTGGGAAATGAACGCGGAGACCCGGCCGCGGTGCGGCACCAGTTGGGCGCGGCGAAGTGGGCCGCCGCCATGGAAACCGCCTCTGCCGCTGCCGGTTGCTTTCCGGCCTGCCACTACCTCGCGGTGGATCTCCTCGTGGATAGCAACCATAGAAAGTTTGCCGTGGCCGAGGTCAATGCTTTCGGAGACCTCCTGCCGCGGGTCCAATGGCAGGGCCGCTCAACCTATGGGGCAGAATTGGCTGCTTGGTTAGAGTAACGTGCAAGGACCAAGTTGGATGCCAGGGCTGGCTGAGAATGCAGCATTGCTGCAGGAATAAGGACGGAACGAACCGGGAAAACCAGGCGCAAATCGATTACCCCTGTTCCAGCCTGTGGCGCAGTCCGCCCCAGCGCTTGGCTGCGCCGACGGTTCTCACGGCCATCCCCAAGGCCTTCGGATCGCCCACCAGGATGACCAGACGCCGGCCGCGGGTGACCCCCGTGTAGAGCAGGTTCCTTTGCAGCATCACAAAATGCTGGGTGCTCACCGGGATGATGACGGCGGGGAATTCGCTGCCCTGACTCTTATGGATGGTGATGGCGTAGGCAGGGCGCAGTTCGTCCACGTCACCACTTTCGTAAACGGCCTGGCGGCCATCCTCGAATTCCACCAGCACTTCCAGGGGATCGGCCTGGATGCCGGTGATGCGGCCGATATCGCCGTTGAAGACGTCCTTGTCGTAATTGTTGCGCGTCTGGATGACCTTGTCTCCCTGACGGAACGTCAGGCCGTAGCGTTCGCATTCAGGTTTGGTCCAGTCGCCCGGAGGATTGAGTGCTTCCTGCAGCAGTTGGTTGATGTTGCCGGTGCCCAGCAGGCCACGGTTCATCGGGCAGAGCACCTGGATGTCCTGAATGGGATCCATCCGGAAGGCCTGGGGAATACGCTCCTTCGCCAGATGCACGATCGTTTCCGCGATGGCCTCCGGGGTGTCGCGTTCGATGAAATGGAAGTCGCAGCCGGGAGGAGCCGGTTTGGCCACCCACGGGATTTTCCCTTCATTGATGGAGTGGGCGGCTTTGATGATCGCGCTCTCCGCCGCCTGACGGAAGACTTCGGTGAGCCGGGCCACGGGCAGGGTGCCGCTATCAATCAAGTCCTTCAACACGGTGCCCGGACCCACGCTGGGAAGCTGGTCGACATCGCCCACCAGCAGCAAGTGCCCGGTTTCCGGGACGGCGCGCAGAAAGGACGCCATCAGGGCCACGTCCACCATGCTGGTTTCATCCAACACAAAAAGATCACCTGTCAGCGGGCTGGAGGCATTTTTTTTGAATCCCTCGCCGCCGGGAGCGAATTCCAGCAGCCGGTGGATCGTCTTTGCCTCCAGCCCGGTGCTGTCGGACATGCGTCGGGCCGCCCGGCCGGTGGGAGCTGCGAGCACGGGCTGCACCCCCTTGGCGGACAGGATACGCAGGATGCTTTGCAGAATGGTGGTCTTCCCCACGCCCGGGCCACCCGTGATGATGAGCACGCGCCGGGTCAGGGCCTGACGCACCGCTTCGGCCTGGCCCGGGGCGAGTTCCTTGCCGGTGTTCCGCTGCACCCACGCGAGGGCTTTTTCCGCATCCATGGCCGGATAGGCGGCCGGCAGGGCGGCGAGTTTCTGCAGGCGGCGGACGATCTCCTCTTCCGCCCGCGCGAGATGTGGCGGGAAGATCAGCACCGTGTCCTCGATGGTTTCCTGACGCAGTTCCGTGCTGGCCACCGCCGACGCCAGCACCGTGGTGATCAGTTCCACCGGCACGCCCAGCAGCTCAGTGGCTTTGGTCAGGAGAATGTCGTGAGGCAGGGCAGTGTGGCCTTCACTGCCGGCGGCGAGGAGCAGATGGAACAAGCCCGCCCGCAGCCGGGCCTCGCTGTCCGGAGCGATGCCGGTGCGCTGGGCAATCCCGTCTGCGGTCTTGAACCCGATCCCGTGGATGTCCCTGGCCAGTTGATAGGGGTTCTGTGCCACCGTCTCCATGGCGGCAGCCCCATACTGCTGGAAAATCTTAACCGCCTTGCCGGTGCTGATGCCGTGGCGGTGCAGGAAGACCATGATTTCCCTGACGGATTTCTGCTTCTCCCAGCTCGACTTGATTTCGATCCGCCGCTTCTTGCCCACTCCGGGCACTTCCTGGAGGCGGGCGCTGTTCTGCTCGATCACCTCGAAGACTTCCTCCCCGAATTTTTCCACCAGCTTTTTGGCATAAACCGGGCCGATGCCTTCGATCAATCCGCTGGCGAGATACTTCTCAATGCCTTCGCGGGAGTTGGGTGCGGTGGTCTCGATCTGCTCCGCTTTGAATTGCCGGCCATACTCCGCCACGTTGACCCATTCCCCCTCGGCCTTGATGACTTCACCTTCATGGATCAAGGGGACTTTGCCGGTCACGGTCACCGGTTCGTGCCGGCCTTTCACTTTCACTTTGAGCACGGAATAGCCGGTGTCCTCCGTGTGGAAGGTCACCCGTTCCACCGTGCCGCTGAGTTGATCCATCCGGGAAGTTATAAAGAAACCCGGGGCCTGTCACGCGGTTCGTGCAGGAGAAAATCCTGCCTCGCAATCGCGCCCGCGGCGCCTAGAATCACGGGATGTCCGGAGACACTTCCCCTCAAAATCAACCGCCGCAGGTGCTGGCGGGAGGGCCGGTGTTGATTTTTGACTGGCGGCCGGTGCGGTGGCGGAAAACCCGCCTGATGATGGCCCTCGTGGTGGCCGCGGCGGGGCATTTACTGGTTTTTTACCTGTTTCAGGTGGTCACGGAATCCAGTTCGCGGCAGGCTCCTCCGGTGCGGGAGGTGACGATTTTATCCGGAGCGGAAGATTCCTCCCGCCGTCTGCTGGAAGCGGTGGAGGACCGCCTTCCGGCGTTGAGTGCGCCTGCTCCGCTGGAGGATTCCGGCGCGGGGGCGCTCGAGCTGCTGGTCAAAGGTTACGTCCCCACCTGGCAAAATCACCGCCCGGCCCTCAAGCCCCTGCCGGGGCAGCACGGGACCGGGGCGCTCCCCTCCCTGATGGCTGGGTCCACGGGGATGCTGCCGCCCTTGCCCGCCTCCCCTGACGGCCTTCCAGTAAAAACGCCCCGGACTACCGGACCGGTGCCCCGTCCGGAGCCGGTGCTTGCTTTTCAATCCGGTCTCGCGGACCGGCCCTTGTTATCCACTCCGGTCTGGCCGGCGGTGGTGATCTCCAAGGATTGGCCGGAAGAGGGGCCGGCTTCCTTCATGCTCAGTATCGAACCGTCCGGGACGGTCACTTCCTGTTTGTCACTGGGAACTTCCACCGGACTTGATGAGGAAGAGGTGGAGGAACTGCGCCGGGTCCTGCTCAAATTGCGTTTCGCTCCCGCGGCCACCTCCGATCAGGCGGTTTGGGGGTGGGTCGATGTGTTGTGGTAAAGCCGCCTGATTCCCGCTAGGCGCTGGCTTCCGCCTGCGCCAGCACGGTGTCGAAGGGCACTTCCGACAGCAATCCAAAACAGGCATGTTTGCCCAGGCGGTCACGCTGGGTGGCGGGACTGCTGATGCCGCAGAGAAAGCGGGCGAGTTGCCTTGGGTGCCGCAGGGCAGGGAGCCGCTCCCTCACCAGGTGGCGGATCTGTTCGGCTTCCTCCAATAGGATTGGGCGAGGCGGGGCCACCGGCAATGGGGAGGGGGATTTGTCAGGCGCCCGGCAGCGGGTGCAGTGACCACAATCCGGGCCGTCTTCCTCGCCGAAATACGCCAACAGGCGGCGGTTGAGGCAACCCGGTGCGGTCAGAAAATCCAGCACCTCCTGCAGGCGCCGGCGGGCCGAGGTTTCCTGACTGGTAATGGTTGCGGCAAACTCCTCGATCCAGGCGGACGGCGGGCGGGCGGAATCATGGTTGATGAGGTGCCAGGTTTCCTGCCGCTCCTGGGGCCGGACCTGAAGATCGCCGCAGGCTTCCAGTTCGCGGAGAAATTCAGCGAGGATTTCCGGTTCCGTTTCAAGGGCCTCCGCGGCGGTGCGCAAGTCTACCGGAATGCGGCCCCAGACCCGTTCCTTCTTTTCCAGCAGGTGCCTGATCCACCCCTGTTCCCGCCGGGGATGCCCGGCGGCCAGTTGTTCCTCGCGCCGGATCAATTTGACGCGGCAGGTCAGCCACATGCTGGGGCCGGCGGTCATGACGCCGGCCATTTCCAAGCGGGCGAGGACGGTGTCCAGCACGGCGGGCCTGACATCAGCACGGCGGCTCAATTGCCAGCGGGAGAAGGAAGGATTCTGGCCTTGGCGCAGAAAGGAATCGAGGCACAGGCGCAGGCCTTCCGGGGTGGGAGTGTCTCCGAGGATATAGTTTTCGAGAACAGTCAGGTCTTCTGCCGAAGCGAGGACTTCGCCATGGGCGGTCTTGCCGTCGCGGCCGGCGCGACCGGTCTCCTGGAGATAGTTTTCGAGGGAGCGGGGCAAGTCGTAGTGAAACACGGCCCGGACCCCCGGGAGATCGATGCCCATGCCAAAGGCAGTGGTGGCGACCATGACGGCGCAGTCCCCTGACAAAAACGCATCCTGCGCTTCGCTGCGCTGGTCATCGGGCAGTCCGGCATGGTAGGCCCGGGCCGCGAAGCCGCTGCGTTGCAGGGCAGTGGCCACGGATTCGGCGGTTTCCTGACGGGTCACATAAACGATCGCCGGCAGGCGTCCCGCGGCGGCCAGGCGTTTCGCGAGCATGGCGGGACGGCGGACTGCCGGGGTGGGATTGACGTGGAGCCGGAGATTGGGCCGGGCCATGGGCGTGCGCACCACCGCGTCGTCAGCCAGCTGGAAGGCCCGGCAGATCGAGGCCACTGCTGGAGGGGTGGCGGTGGCGGTCAGCGCGAGGAGCGGAACCCCGGGGAAAAGCTCCGGGAGGCGGGCGAGCCGCAGGTAGTCTGGCCGGAAATTGTGGCCCCATTCCACAAGGCAATGGGCCTCATCGACCGCAATGAGCGGGCAGGACAAGGTGCGCAGGACGTCCAGGCAGGCTGGCCGGAGGAAGCGTTCAGGGGAAAGATAGAGCAGCTTCAGGCGCCCTGCCGTCAGCTCAGCGAGGACGGCCTCCTGTTCGGTCAGGGAAAGGGTGGAGTCGAGCCGTGCTGCCGTGATGCCCCGTTGCCGCAGGGCTTCCACCTGATCACGCATCAGGGCGAGCAGCGGCGAGATCACCAGAGTGGTGCCGGGCAGGATGAGGGCAGGGACTTGATAGCAGAGCGATTTTCCCCCGCCGGTGGGGAGTAGGGCCAGCGTGGATTGGCGGGCGAGGAGGCGGGCGATGACCGCTTCCTGGCCGGGGCGGAAGTTTTTGTGGCCAAAGTGTTTTTTGAGGGCGGCCTTGGCTTTGGTGAGGGCTTTGGTTTTGAGTAACCCGGCAGGAGCTTCGTCCACCCCGGCATTCCGGACCGCGGGTCCGGGGTGGACGAGGCTCCCGCCGGGTTCGTCGGATGCTGGATCACGGCCGACCGGCGGGACGCCGGTGCTCCTATCTTTGTCCGTCATACCAGATGTCGCAGGATTCGCGTCGCTTCAGGGTCCGGCCGCCGGTGAGGATAGTCTTCAGCAGCCAGGCCAGATGATGCCAAGGGTGGTGCATCTGGAGTTTCCGCGGGGAGGTGGGCATGGGGTGTTCCGTCAGGATCACGAATTCCTGCCGGTCGCGCCGGGCCAGCTTTTTGAGCTTCTTGGAGAGGAAGATTTCCTCCCCGGCAAAAAAAGCCGTGTCGAATCCACCCGCCTCTCGGAAGGCGGCGGTCCTGACAAACAGGAACGACCCGCTGCATAGCGGCAACGCGTGGAGATCCAATGCCAGATGGCCAAGGCGTTGCGGGCGCCCCGGTCTTCCAGCGGCATATCGAGGAGGCTGCCGCCGCCAAGGATTTGGGGATTCTGCAGAGTCCGGGCCAGATCGGAGAACAGCTCCGTGGAAGGCGTGGAATCGGCGTCCACGAAGAGCAGCCAATCCCCCGTGGCTGCCGCCGCGCCGGTATTCCGCGCCCGGCCGATTTGGTTCACCGGTTCAAAAACCACCTGGGCTCCATGGGCGGCTGCGACCCTGCCGGTGCTGTCGGTGGAGTTGTTGTCACAGACGATCAATTCCCACGTGATCCCGGCCGGTTCCAAGGAGGCCACGGCGGCCGTACGAATTGCCGCCAAGGTAGCCGGCAGCAATTTCTCCTCATTCCAGGCAGGGATGACGATGGAAAGGAACATGGGGGGAATTAGGGGGAGAGTCCTCAGTGGGAGCGTTACAGGGGCGTCGGTGGTTTGGCGAAATAACGCACCATGGGCAGGTTTTTAAAATGCTCGTCCTGGGTCCAGAGAGTCGCTTCATGGCGCATCGCGGTGGCGTAGATGAGGCTGTCCGCCAGCGGCAGTGGATAGCGCGCCGCTTCCAGCGCCAGCGGGCCATCCAAGTCGATCAGCCGACCGCTTTGCATCAGGCTGGCGGCTTTGAGCGCGTCATCTTCACCTCGCTCCCGCAGCACCTTTTTGAAGACCTCGTAAAGGGTGATGACCGGAATGATCAGGTTTTCCGCATCCTCAATGGCTGCTGCGAACAAGGGAGCGCGGTCGCTATCCGTAAAGTATTCCAGCCATCCGGAGGAATCCACGACATTGGCGGCGCTCACAGGCGGTCCTCCTCCCGGGGGATGGTGGTGTCCATGCCCCGGAGGAAACCCCGCATTTGTTGAATGGGGCGGACCGGAATGAATTCCACCCGGTCGCCGTATTGCAACACCCGGAGCTTCTCGCCCGCCGTCAGATGCAGCGCTTCCCGGATGGCCAGAGGAATGACAACCTGGAATTTAGGGGAAAGGGTGACGGTATCCATATCGATACCGCTACAGTATGACGCAGGCTTGATCGATGCAAGTGTGCGAATCGTCCCCGCTTATCGGTTGGCACCAAATGATAATCATGTTGCTCAAAATAGAGCGTTCCAGCGGACAGGATGTCCGTCCTCCTCATGTCTCGGCAGGAGCTTGTTCCATGGCGGCGAGGTCTTCGAGGGCCTTTTCCCATCTGGAGGTGGTTTTAGTCAGGAGGTCCTGAACGTCCATGAGGGAGCGGTTGAGGCGCATGGCTTCATGGGGTTTGTCGTAGGTGGCGGGGAGCTCAAGTTCGAGGGCGAGGTCGGCTTGTTTTTTCTCGAGATCGGTGATGAGCTTTTCCATCTCGCTGATGGATTTTTTGAGATTGCGCTTGGTGGCGAGGGCCGCTTCGCGACGCTGGTTTTCGGCCTTTTTCTCTTCACGGGTTTTGAAGAGTTTGACTGGTTCGGCGGTGGCGGCGGGGATGATTTCGCCGGCGCGGGAATCGGTCAAGGCATCGCCGGAAACGAGCGCGGAACGTTCCGAGGTCTGGTTGGATTTGTCCAGATAATATTGATAGTCACCGGCGTAGGGGGTCAGTTTGCCGGCGCTGATGTGGAGCACGGTGGTGGCGAGCTTGCGGATGAAGTGGACATCGTGACTGATGAAGATCAGGGTGCCGGTGAAGGCTTCCATGGCCCCAATCAGGGCGTCGATGCTGGCCATGTCGAGGTGCGTGGTCGGCTCATCCATCAAGAGCAGATTCGGCGGGTCGAGCAGCAGCTTGCAGAGGGAAAGGCGGCTTTTTTCACCACCGCTGAGGACTCCGACGGGTTTGAAGACATCTTCGCCGCTGAAGAGGAAGCTGCCGAGGAGATTGCGCACCATCTGCTCGGGCACGTGGTTTTCGAGGTCCATGGCTTCGGCCAGGACGGTGCGGTTCATCTGGAGGGTTTCCTGACGATTCTGCGCAAAGTAACCGACGCGGACATTGTGGCCGGGAGTGCGTTCACCGCTCTGTGGGACGAGCACGCCGGCGAGGATTTTCAATAACGTGGATTTTCCTGCGCCGTTAGGGCCGACGAGGACGGTGCGCTGGCCGCGTTCGGCTTCGAAGTTCAAGCCTTCGTAGATTTTCAGTTCTGGATAGGAGAATTCCACATCCTTCAGGGTGATGGCGCGGATGCCGCTGCGGGGCGGCTGGGGGAAGCGGAAGGAGACGGTTTTGGCCGCGTTGAGGGGCGCGGCGATTTTCTCCATGGCATCGATCTGCTTCAGCTTGGACTGGGCCTGCGCGGCTTTGCTGGCTTTGGCGCGGAAGCGGTCGGCGAAGTCCTGGAGCTTCTTGATTTCGCGCTGCTGGTTTTCATAAGCCGCGAGGTGCTGCTCTTCCCGGGCAATTTTTTCGCGGCAATAGGATTCGTAATTGCCGGTGTAGAAGTTGAGCCGCTCGTGGGCGATTTCGACGACTTTTTTGATGAGCTGATTGAGAAATTCCCGGTCATGGGAAATCATCAGAATGCCGCCCGGGTAGGTTTTCAAATACTCCTGGAACCAGCCGAGGGATTCGAGGTCGAGGTGGTTGGTGGGTTCGTCGAGGAGGAGGAGATCAGGTTCCTGGACCAGCAACCGGGCGAGGTGGGCGCGCATCACCCAGCCGCCGCTGAGGGCTTTGGCGGGGCGGTTGAAGTCGGATTCCCGGAAGGCCAGGCCGCGCAGGATGCGTTTGGCTTTGGGTTCTGCTTCCCATCCTAGGGCATCAGCCA
Organism: uncultured Verrucomicrobiota bacterium; assembly: GCA_942492905.1. Taxonomy (GTDB): domain Bacteria; phylum Verrucomicrobiota; class Verrucomicrobiia; order Verrucomicrobiales; family V1-33; genus CAIZWU01. Next base: position 3,608,252 of record OW818657.1, on the reverse strand, counting down.
TATGGGCGGTGGCCATTTCCAGCACCGTTTCATCGCCCACGGGAGCGCTTTCCTGCGGGAGATAACCGAAAGTGACGCCCCGTTCGAGCAGGACCTTGCCGGAGTCGGGCGCTTCCTCCCCGAGGATGATGCTGAAGAGGGTGGACTTGCCGGCACCGTTGGGACCGACGAGGCCAAGGCGGTCGCCCCGCATGAGTTGGAGGGAGGCCTGATCGAAGAGGACGCGGCCGGCGTAGGCTTTGCTGATGTTATTGAGTTGAAGCATGGAGGGGGAAAGAAGCGCGCAATGTCTCCGTTCCGCCCTCCAATGCAAGGCACCAATGCCATTTCTGGGCCGGGACGTCCCGCGCCTACTTGAGTGTCATCAGGAAGGCTTTCACGTCTTCCAATTCCTGCGGTTTCAGGATCAGGCCCATCGGAGGCATGGGGGAAACCGGGGTGGCGGTGTAGGTTTCGGACAGTTTGGCGTTGGGCTCGATCAGGCTTTCGGTGATGTAGGCGGCGTCCTTGCGGGTGGCCAGACCATCAAGCGGTGGTCCGACGGCACTGCCTTTGCCGCCAAGCATGTGGCAGTTCACACAACCGGCCACGGGGTGTTTCCAGAAGATGTCCGAGCCACGCTTGGCGTCTCCCGCAACTGCAGTGTCGCTCTCAGCTTCGGGGATGAGTTCGCAGAATTTGACGTCATCAAAGTGGCTGTCGCCTCTGGCCACGTGGAGCAGGTTGATGCTGGCTTTGGTGGCGCTGCCGCTGTTGTAAGTGACCTCCACCTGGGTCCAATCAGCATTGCGGGTGACCTTTTCGGTCTCATGACGGTTCACATGGTCATTCAGACTCACCTTGCCGCGCAGGTTGTTGGTTTTGATCCACGCGCTGAGGCGGTATTCGGTGTTGGGTTTCAGTTCCACGTCGGCATACAGGCTGGTGTCAGCCGGGCCGTCGGTGATGCAGCGCACGGATTTGCTGCCGCTGTGGGTCCAGCCAGCCAGGCTCACGGTGGACCATTTGGCGGATTGGTTGGCTGGAATATTTTGATAGTCACGGCGTTTCCAGCCTTCGGGCAAGCCATCGCTGCCGGTGGTTTCGAAGCTGGGATTCGGCAGCAGATTGGGTCCTTCGGTGGAGGCTTCGGCCTGGTGTTTTTTCAGCAGCAGACGGGAGGCATCCTTCAGCCACTCATCCGATTTCACCTCCGCATTCAGGGCCAGCTGTTTCACGAGGGTTTTGATCTCGGGGGTGGCGGGGAATTCCGCCAGCTTGACGAAGGCGGCGAGGCGCGTGGTGAGGTCAGGATCATTCACCACCCCGGAGCCAAAGTAGCGGGCTATCGACGTCGGATCGTTGCCCAGGGCACGGACCGCATTGCGGCGCAGGCGGGCATCCTTGGCATACAGCGCTGCGGTGAAGGTGGCGTCATCAAGCAGTCCCAGGCCCTGCAGCGACCACAGGGCATGCAAAGCCGCGACTGAGCTATCATTGGCCATAACCAGTTTCTTCAAGGCTTCAGCCGTGGAGGTGTGTTTGCCCTCCACCAGCAGGCGCTGGGCGGTGAGGCGGCGTTCCTGCACGGAGGAGGAGAGACCTGCCACCAGGGAAGCCGGGTCTTTGGCATTGAGTTGGACGGGCTGGTTGGGCTGGGCGGCTTTGTTCCATGTCACGCGGTAGATGCGGCCCCGGGAGTGATCGCGCAGGTCGTTTTTGTGCGCCCCGCCGACCCCGGTTTCCGCTTTGTAGCCGCCCCGGTCCTCGGAGGGGGTGGGGTTGTGCTGGATGATGAAGTTTTGCCAGTCCGCCACCCAGACCGCGCCGTCCGGCCCCACCTCGGCAAAGACCGGCGACATCCACTCGTCGCTGCTGGCCAGCAGGTTGAAGCCATCACCCGCAACCGCGCCGGCCCCGGCGGCTTTCACATCCATCAGCGACACCGTCTTCATGGTCGGTTCGCAGACCATCGCCATGCCCTGCAGGCGCGGAGGGAGATTGTCAGATTCGATGAAGCTGGAACCTGCCGCAGCAGTGTAGCCGCCCATCACATCCACCTGACGGAAGTTGGGGGTGATGGTGTGGACCTTTTCCTCCAGATTGATTTTCTTCGCCGTCATCACGCGCTGGCCGGGCGGGACCACCGTGGCCGGGATGCCGCCGTAGAAAAGGGGCGCGCCATTGGCGGTGCCGCCGTATTGGTCGCCTGCGGTGTTGGCGCTGTGTCCCCAGGAGTTGTTGGTGAACTGGTGGAGAAACTCGAGGGCGGAGCCGTCCCCTTTGAAACGATAGGTGCCCTGGGTGAACCGTTTGCGCTGCCCGCCGACTTCGCCATCAAAGGCGGAATAACCGACGCAGCCGTAGAACCAATTGTCGATGCCGTAGTGCAGGTTGTTGGCTTGGGCGTGGGTGTCGCCGATGCCCCAGCCCGTGATCAGATCTTCCCTTACGTCGGCTTTGTCGTCCCCGTTGGTGTCTTTCAGGAAAAGAAAGCGCGGGGGCTGCGACACGATCAGTCCCCCATTGGCAAACACCAGACTGGTGGGAATATTCAGGTGCTCCGCGAAGACGGTGAACTTGTCGGCCTTGCCGTCGCCGTTGGTATCCTCACAGATTTTGATGCGGTCGTTTCCTTTGCCCTCCGGGGCCACGCCATGGGGATAGTCGCTGGTTTCCGCGACCCAGCAGCGGCCCCGGTCATCCCATGCGAGGGCGATGGGTTTGGTGATATCCGGCTCGCTGGCGAAGAGTTCCAGCTTCAGATCAGGAGCCACTTGGGTGCGTTCCATGCTGCCTTTGACGCTGAGCGGATGCTGGAACGTGAGGGGTTCCGGGCGTTTTTCGTAGTTGGCTACGTTGGGATTGGCCTCGCGTTTCTCGGGTTCGCGCTGGGCGAGGAAGGCCTGCCATTCGGCGCGGCGGGTGGCCCCGGCTGCGGTGAGGAGTTTCTCCTGCAGCGGCTTAAGAAATCCCGTCGTGCCCAGGGTGGCCTCGTCTCCGGCAAAGGATTCCGTAACCAGCTTTGTTTTGTCCGCGCCCCCGAGGGCAGGGAAGCGGTCCGCGGCTCCCTCCACCAGCACGGCATCAAATTGCCCCACACTCTCCGCCGTCACTTGCGCCGGATCGGAGGCATAATCAAACCAAACGGCGTCCCGTCCCAATTCCCGCATCAGAATGTGGCAGTGGTCCCGGCTGGCCGGGGAGCTGTCCCCGAGGAATAACACACGGAGGGGCGACGGTGCCGCGACCGCAAAAGCAGGGAGGGCCAGAGTGAAGGCGAGGGAGAGGGAACGTTTCATGTGGTGACTGAAAAATATCGGCAGTGAATCAGGAGACGCGTTTTATACACGAACGCCCAGCCGAAAATCCCGCCTCTTTTATATAAAATCGCGCAACCCGCCCACCGCCTGCGCCCGGAAGGAGGTTTGACACCACCAGCGCCGGGACTCAGACTCCTCCTCCATGAATCCTCCATCAAAACTCCGTCGCACGGTCATTCTGAACGCAGGTATCACCTGGCGGGTAGCGGCCACCGCGCTTTGGATCAGCGGTGCGGGTCTGGCCCATGCGGGGGGCGACCCTCAGGGGCAGGCCAACCTGGCAGGAAAGCATCTTCTGCCGGAGGGCAAGGGGCTGGCGGCACGGTTCCCCCGGGATGCCGGGCTGAAGGCCCAGTCTGATGTTATTTTTGCGGATGACTTTGAGTCGGGCGCCCTCGGGGATGGCTGGGATGAGACCGGCAACAAGGACGGCAAGGTGCTCTCCTATGCTTTCCCCGGCAAGGACACCGGTTTGGGCGAACGCTGTCTGCGGGTCGAAGCGCATCTGGGGCAGGACATGGGCGGCGGCCTGACTAAATGGTTTGAGCCGGCCGATCCGGTCTTTATCCGGTTCTACACCCGCTTTGATGAGGGCTGCGACTACGTGCATCATTTCGTCACCCTGAGGGCTAACAAGGGACTGCGTGGCGGGGACAAATGGAGCGGCTTCGGCGGAGCGGGCTTGAAGCCGGAAGGCCAGGGACGCTTTTCCACTGCCATCGAACCGTGGGGAAACTGGGGCGCCTGGACCCCACCGGGCCGGTGGAATTTCTACAGCTACTGGCATGAAATGGAACCCGCCAAGGACGGCAAGTTTTGGGGAAATTCCTTTGCCGTGCCCACGGCGCCCCTGATCCCACGGGGGGCGTGGATCAGTGTGGAGTTCATGCTGAAACATAACACGCCTGGCCAGCCGGATGGGGAACAGGCTTTCTGGATCGACGGCAAGCTGCAGGGCCACTGGAAAGGCATCAACTGGCGCACCAGCGAAGGTCTCAAGGCCAATGCCCTGACCTTAGAATCCTACATCACCGACCGCTGGACGAAGCAGGCCGTAAACGTGGTGTCCTTCGACAGCGTCGTCATTGCGAAACGTTATATCGGTCCAGTGGCCCGGGATTGAGGCCGAGGCATTCCGGTATCGTGCCCAGTCCATTCCGTGACTGCATCAGGCTTCCCGTGGCCCAAGCCGAGCCGATGTCGTCGGTGCCCTGTGGAAGCACGGGGCCGACGCGTTCTGGAAATGGTCTGCGTTGCCGGGCGGCTGGACTGACGGCCACAACATCTCTCCGGCCCCCTTGAAACGCCCACTCTCTCTATTCTAGCGGAAGGGATTGGGGAATGTCTGCGTATTCCATGGGCTGATTTGAACTTTGCCCATACCTGAATCGTGACCGCCTCCGCCCATCGGCCGGGTGTCTCTCCCTGAACTTCCCCCACATGACCCAATCCCTCCTCCCCACCGTCCTCCGCTGCATCGTGCCAGCCGTGTTATGCTGCTGCGCCTTCCATCCTGGCCAAGCCACTGCGCAGGAAGTGCAATGGCAGGGCGTCTCCGCGTTCGGGATTGAGGGCCAGGGGTGGACCGCGACCGGACACTATTTTGACCGGCTGCCGGAATCCGCCAAGGCCAAGGTCTCGGACGTGGCCTGGAAGCAGAGCAAGGAAAGCGCCGGGCTGTGTGTGCGCTTTGTCACGGATGCGGCGGCGGTGCATGCGCGGTGGTCCCTCACTGCGGGCTCGCTCGACATGCCCCACATGCCCGCGACCGGATGCAGCGGCGTGGACCTCTACACCCGCGGGGGGAATAACACCTGGCGCTTCGTCGGGAATGGCCGGCCGGGGAAACAGGAGGGCAATGTCTCCCAATTCGAATTCTCCGATGGGGCCAAGCCGCAGCGGGAATGCCTGCTCTATCTGCCGCTCTACAATGGCACCCTGTCCCTCGATCTCGGTGTGAAACCAGGCGCTCATCTGGAAAAGGCCCCGCCGCGCCCGGAAGCGCGGCGCCAGCCGGTCGTGATCTATGGCACCTCCATTACCCAGGGCGGATGCGCCTCTCGTCCGGGCATGGCCTGGACTTCCATTCTGGGACGGATGCTGGACCGGCCTATCATCAATCTGGGGTTTTCCTCGGCCGGCACCATGACCCCGCCGGTAGGAGATGTGCTGGCGGAACTGGATCCGGCCGCCTATGTGATCGATTGCACTTGGAATATGGGCGACACCCAGGAGGTGTATTTTGACCACACCACCAAGCTGGTGCACACCCTCCGGAAGGCACATCCTCTCACTCCCATTCTCTTTGTGGGACAGTCGCTTCCGGCCGGAAGCCCATCCCACCGATCTCACCAACCGCCAGGAGGCGGCGGTGCTGCGCCTCCAGAAAGAGGGGATCGCCGGACTCCAGATGATCCCCGGGACTGACCTCATCGGCGATGACGGCGAAGGCACCGTGGATGGGGTCCACCTCAACGACCTCGGCATGGAACGTCAGGCCCGGGTCCTGTTTCCCATCATCAGCCAGGCCCTTGGCGCGCCGGGCAAGCCCCCTGCCAAAACCGAATAAACCTCAGTCGACTCCCCAGCGCGAACACCATGGCGGGAAAAAGGTTCCCGGATTTCTCAGAGAGCACGGATAACCGAGGACCGGGTCAGTCGGGGGTGTTTCATGCAAATGGGGGAGGGGGTGCTGAACAATGAGAGGAGGCGCTAAGCGTATAACCGGAACCGTTCCTCCAACGTCAGCAATTACCTGATCAGCGGCTCCAAATACTTGATCAGTCTCAGGAAGCAGAGCGCAAGAACGACGCCCACGGTGCCAGGCCAGTGGCTGGTTGCCCGCTGAATCAACCAAACCATGAGGGATATCAACCCGGTCGCGATGAACCAGGCGATCCACGCCGGTGGCGGCCGGGTGTCAGTCATTCTCCTTTGTTTTTGGAGGATGGATTTTGAGTTTTGGCGTATGGAACGGTGTTCTCAAACTTTGTTTCCGCCTTGGTGATGGGCAAAGACAACTCCGGCGGACGCGCTATCAATTCAAATCTTTTGTACGACCGATTGCGTCCGGCAAATCGGTATGAGCGGGCCGCGTCGTCGAGGCTGGAAACGAGCCGGGGAGAGGGTCGTCTCTGACCTGAAACCTCCTGCTCCAGCGTCAAATAGGCGGACAAATCGATGAAACGCAGCGGAACCTGAATCGCCCAATCGTCGAGACGAAAGAAATGTGCAGGTTCTCCATATTGTGATCGGTGCCTGCTTTTGGAAAGCGATCCATGCAGTCGGATTTCAGGAGCCTCATCGGTGTCAGGCGAACTCAACTCCCGCAGATCCAAGGCTTGGAGAGCCGTCATCGCCTCGGCATTGGAGTCTGGAGAGAACTCAATCTCAAAATGATTGCCACTGGCCGATTTAAGGTAGTTCGAGTTCCCCGTCGTCTCCGCATGTGAATACGAGTAATATTCCCTGGGTTCCAAATGGGGATGCCATGAACAACTACCGATGACCATGACTCCCAGCATGAGAATGGCTGCAACTGATAGACTTGAGGCGATTCCTTTAAGTCGTGGCTTCATGGCGTCAGTTAGCAATTAACGCTATGGCTCAGACCCGGCTGGGGGCATACTGGTAGTGACTCTCAAATCCGCGCCAAGCGCTGCGACCAATGCCACCATCTGGCGTGGCAAACAGAACTCCTCGGGTCCAGGATGCCCTACGGCAATCTGAAGCCGGAAAGTAGCCTCATGGAACTCCTGAAAATTCAGCAAGGCCGGGAAATGGGGGGCCAAATCATCGATGAAGTCTCCAGCAGCAAGGCCGGGAGCCACCGGGCATGAAATGACGAAATCGCCCTGCCAGCATTCCGGCGAAACCTCGACAAAACTTTCCCTCGAATACTGGGGCAACCCGCTGAGAACTTCCCCAAGCGGCTGGCCCTCCTCAATTCGCAGCCAGATGTCCAATTTAGTTATTGCATGCATGGGTTGGGTGTGGAGCTACGCGATGAGGTTGGGTGAGGAGCTAGACCCGCTTGATGGTCTGGCCCCAAGAAGAGTTTTTGATTCCTGGCATGTACCGCAGGTTGCCGTAGTCGTACCACGGGCTACAGTTTTTCCAACGTAGGCCCATGTAGCTGAGATCCCAAGATTCCGTCATATCCATCATGTCCTGAATCGACTTCACGCTCGTGTCTTCGCCGAACATGATTCCCACTAGAGCGTCCGTGTAGGCCACATAAAGATCTTGGTCGCTGCTGGCGAAAATAACCCATCTCCATTCACATTCGTCACGCCAGTCCGTCATTTTTTCGAAGAATAGCCGCTTGTATCCCCTCTGGAGATGCAACTCAGCGTAGGGCTCTTTTCCCAGATCTTCCAGCGCATCAATATTGATCATGAATTGCCAGTCAGAATCCTGATTTCGAATCACCGGACGGTCGATGTAATCGATTGAGCCAGCAAACACGCGATTCGCACCAGCAGCTTGTTCTGAAATGGCTTTAGCCAGGCGCATTCGATCAAAGACCAAGCAGACTCCAGTATGACGATCCGCGTATTGAGCCCACATTCGAGGTTTGCTGAAGCCACGATTGAAGATATCACTCCAGGGGTTGCCAGTTAGTGGCGCCCGGTCCATCGAGAAGCACAGGAGCCTCGCTCGCTCCTTCAACCTGTTCGACAGCCAAGCGGAGGTTTCCCACATCTTGTAGGCACCGAGATCGCGATCCTCATTCGTCCCAAGATCGAACTGCCAAGTCTTCGTTTCCTTCGGGTCATTGGTATTTGCGTAAGCGCCGAATCGAAGCGTCCTCGTCTTCAAGATGTAGTTAACGGCTTTGTCGACGGTGGTGTAGTGGTACAGAAACTCGTCGACTTGCGCTGCATTTTCGATCATGGGTGGTGGACAAGTCTAACTCAGTGTGTCAACAGGCCGGTTGGGATATCTCTTTCAAGGGGCGGCATATCTGGAGGAGTGGCGGCTGGTCAAACATTGGGAATCAATGGATCAAACGAGATATTTACTGACACTATCCGGCGCCAACAGAATTGGCAAGGAGTATCAGGGACGCTGCGGCGGGTCTGAGGGGCGGGGGGGAGTGGTTGGGACCGGGTTGCCGGGTGGGGGCCGGTTACAAAAACCCCCGCCGTCCGGGGGACCGGGCGCCGGGGGCGTTTGGAGCGCTGCGGGAGGGGTTGCCCGTCAGGCTTAGCCGGGATCAGGAGACGCGGGCGTTGATTGATTTAGCCCAAGGCCCGGGGCCGTTGGCGCCGAAGGTGCGGACGCGGATGCTGAGGCGGAGGCCGGAGTCATAACCTTCCACGGTGTATTGCACGCGCGCCCATGATTTCACGGGTACGGTATCCCTACGCAAATCGCCAGGGAAAATCGTGAATTTTGTCAGAAATAGTGGCCTGATCGTGGGGAAAAGACTAAAAAGCCGCCAAAAGAAGGGCTTCCCCCTATCGGGGGAAAGGCTTCCCCTGCCCAAGGCAAACAGTGTCATCTCTGAAATAGGACCGCGAACTTGCACTCCGTCGCGGCAATCCCAGCCCTTTACCTGTCTCCGCCCCATCCCCTGCCAATGCTCCGGGGCGGACTACCAGTCCGCGCTCCATGGGGCCTCAACAGTTAAGCGGTGTCTTCGCAAATCACTGGTGGAGCAAAAGATCCAGCAGCGCGGCGGAAGTGATGAAAGCGGCGAAGGAAGAGGCGGCTTTGTCCGATCTGAGGGCGATGTGTTTGTGGGATTTGAGGCGCTGGAAGATATTCTCCACATGGTGCTTCTGCCGGTAAATGCCCGTATTGAAGGGCGTAGACTGATCCTCCAGTTTGGTGAAACCCCGGCTATCCCGGAAACTTGTCAGGAATTTGCCTGATTTGCGACGTCACCGCTTAATACGCCCGGACCGCCCAGCGGAGTTTGGCGGAGGTGCTGCGGGGGTTGGCGTGCTGCTCGGCGGGGGTGGGGCGGATCACGGTGTCGGCGATGCTGGACCAGGTGCCGTCGGCGAGGCCGGCGGCGAGGGCTTTTTTGACGCGGCGGTCTTCGCCGGAGTGGAAAGTGAGGAGGGCGACCCGGCCGCCGGGGTTGAGGCACTGAGGCAGGTGGCGGAGGAGGGTGTCGAGGGCGGTGAATTCCTCGTTCACGGCAATGCGCAGGGCCTGGAAGACGCGGCGGAAGGTGATTTCGGCTTCGTCGGGGTCGGGGGTGAGGGCGCGCAGCGCGTCGGTTAGGGCGCGGGTGGTGGGGAATGATTGGCCGGCGAGGGCGTCGGCGAGGAGGAAGGCGCGGGGTTCGTCGGCGTTTTCGTGGAGCAGGGCGGCCAGTTTTTGCGGGGTGATGCTGGCGAGGAGGGCGCTGGCGGGTTGGCCGCGGTCGGGATTGAGGCGCATGTCGAGCGGGCCTTCCGTTTTAAAGCTGAACCCCCGCGAGGGGTTGTCGATCTGCATGGAGGAGACGCCGAGGTCGGCGAGGAGGCCATCGACCCCGGGCAGGCCGAGAGTGGCGAGGATTTTGGGCAGGCCGGCGAAGTTGCTGCGCTGGATGGTGAGGGTTTCGTCAGGAAAACCGAGAGCGCGGAGGCGGTCCTCGGTGCGGGGCAGTTCGAGGGGATCGACATCGAGCGCGATGAGGCGGCCGCCGGGCTGGATGGCGGGGAGGAGGGCGCTGGCATGGCCGCCGTAACCGACGGTGAGGTCGGCGACGGTTTCGCCGGGGCGCAAGGCGAGAATTTCGAGGATCTCCGGGAGGAGGATGGGGATATGGGTGCCGGCCGGGGTTTTGCCGGAAGCGGTGACCTTGGCGAGGGTCTCGGGGTCCTGGCGGTGTTCCTTGTATTTGTCCTCGAAGCGCTGTGGATTGCGGCCGGAATAACGTTTCCGTCGCGGGGGGCGGGGTGGGTTGTCTGGAGCGGGAGTGGGTGAAGAGGACATGGCGGGAGTGGGAGCTCAGAGGGAAATAAGATAGGTCCTATAGGGCGGATGGGACCTATAGGACCTATTTTGGTGGGCGCAGGGGAGAAATGCGCTGCTGGTTTTCAGGAAGGGCTAACTACAGGCGCTGGCGAGAGCCTGGTCGAGGTCGGCGAGGATGTCGTCGATGTGCTCAAGGCCAATGCTGAGGCGGACGAGGTCGGGGGTGATGCCTCCCGCGGCTTGGGCTTCCGGGCCGAGCTGGCTGTGGGTGGTGGTGGCGCTGTGGATGGCAAGGCTGCGGGCGTCGCCTACATTGGCGACGTGGGAGAAGAGTTTGAGGTGGTCGATGAATTTCTGACCGGCCTCCTTGCCACCCTTGATCCCGAAGATGACCATACCGCCGCCCTTGCCGCCGAGGTAGCGCTGGTTGCGGGCGTATTCGGGATCGCTTTCCAGGCCGGGATACCGCACCCAGGTGACGCCGGGATGGGATTGGAGATGACGGGCCACGGCGAGGGAGTTGCTGCAATGTCGCTCCATGCGGAGGGGCAGGGTTTCGATGCCTTGGAGGAAGAGCCATGAGTTGTCAGGGGCGATGCAGGCCCCGAGATTCCTCAGCGGCACGGTACGCATGCGCAGGATATAGGTGAGGGGAGCGAGGGGCTCCGGCAGGTCATGACCCCAGCGGAGACCGTGATAGGAGGCATCGGGTTCGTCAAAGAGCGGGTGCTTGCCGCCGGCCCAGTTGAATTTCCCGCCATCTACCACCACGCCGCCGAGTCCGGTGCCGTGGCCGCCGAACCATTTGGTGAGGGAGTGGACCACGATATCCGCGCCGTGCTCCAGCGGACGCGTCAGGTAGGGGGTGCTGAAGGTGCTGTCCACGACCAGAGGCAGGCCGTGGGTGTGGGCGATGGCGGAGACGGCCTGGAGGTCGGTGACTTCGAGGGCGGGATTGCTGACCGTTTCGCAGAATAGGGCGCGGGTTTTGCCATCAATGGCTTTGGCGAAGTTGTCCGGGTCGGTGGAGTCCACGAGGCGGACTTCGATGCCGAGAGCGGGCAGGATGCTGGCGAATTGGGTGTAAGTGCCGCCGTAAAGATTGCGGGCGGAGACGATGTTGTCGCCGGCCTGGGCGAGGTTGATGATGGCGTAAAAGACGGCGCTGGTGCCGGAAGCCAGTCCCAGTCCGGCCATAGGGTGTGCTCCTTCGAGGAGGCAGACGCGTTTTTCGAGGACGTCGGTGGTGGGGTTGGTGAGGCGGGAGTAGATATTGCCGAGTTCCTTCAGCGCGAAAAGGTTGGCGGCATGTTCGGTGCTTTTGAAAACGAAGGCGGTGGTCCGGTAAACGGGCACGGCGCAGGCACCGGTGGTGGGGTCCGGCATTTGGCCGCCATGGAGACAGAGAGTTTCAAATTTCATGATGTTTACTTTGGTTTGAAGGGGCAACGGGCAGACGGCGCAGCGGGTTTTTCGCACATATTGCCGGGTCAGGGAAGATCGGAAATCGATCTGGCTGCGGATTTGCCCGGGGTGCGGGTTAGGGGAAAATCTTAACTGCGCGGGAAAACCGGCTGAAACTGGATTTTTCTGCCCCGGAAGCCGGGGTTTAGGGTAAGTTTTTTATTCCCCCCGGTTTGGGATGCGCCCGCTTGGCGCTTCAGGGGGCATTTTTCTCAACCAGTTCAGCATGAATCAAAAATTTTCAAAAGTAGCTCTGATCAGCGGGGGCGTGGCGGTGGTGACAGGCTTGGCGTGGTGGTTGTCTCCCCCATCGGATCGGACTGTCCTTATAGCGAAGCCCCGGAGTGGGTCCGTCCAACAGCAGACCGTGGTGACGGCGGCGGATCATCCGGCAGGAAAGCCGGGCCCAAGCGCTGCCACGCCCGTCCAGGCCGCCACTCCCGCCGGGGAGCGGGTCCACCCAGCTTTCACGGATTGGACGCAGCGTTACCTGGATGCGCCGGAGGTTGACCGGGCTGGATTGGTGGCGGAGGGCGTGGCTCTGGCGACCGCGCGTCGGCCGGAGTTTAAACGTCTGATTCAAACGAATCCGCGGCAGGCGCTGCGGGATGCGGTGCCGATGGTGGTGCGGCAGGACCTGCCGGAAACCGTGGTGGCCCTGCTCGAAGAGCGGGTCAATGGGCGGGGGGCGATCCGGGTTTACCAGGGAGTCGGAACCGACAATGCCTCTCCCGCCCAAGGGCATCGGGTGGTGGAACTGGCCACGGGCCAAACCTATGCCGCTTATGTCTATGGCCGACGGGAGGAGTCCGTCCTTTGGGTGCCCAATGCTTCGGTCAATGGGGTGGCCATGGAGGTGGATTTGGCCGTGAATGAGGACGCCTACCGCACTTTGGAAGTCGGGGAACGCCCGGACCCGGCCAAACCGGCGGTGGCCGTCTGTCCGGTCTCCGGCAAGACTTCGGCCGCGGAGGAACAAATCGGGGAAGTGATCACTGAAGAGACACCGGCAGTGGAGGCTTATGGCGAAATTGTCTATCTCTGCGACGGGAGTCACACCGTGCTCTTTGGGCAAACTCTAATCCAGGGGGAAGGCAGCACCGGTGGGCCCGTGACTTTTACGGGCATCCTCCCCTCTGCTCCTACGCCATCCATTGGCAATGTGAAAGTCTTGGTGATCCCAATGACATTTGCGGATCAGAACGACACGCCGTCCACCGAGTCCACCCTGTACAATCTGATGCGCACCGTGGGCGATCATTATGCGAAAGCCAGCTATGGCAAGCTCACGTTGCTTTCCACCGTGACTCCGCCGGTGACCTTGCCTCACAATGAAGCGTGGTATGTCCAGAAGGACACCTCGAATGGAGGGAATATCGATGGATTGGGGCAGGAGCATTCCCATGCCCGGGCGGAAGCGAGGAAGCTGGGATTTGATGACGATGACTACGACTGCATTGTGGTCAGGCTGCGGGGCGGGGCGCGTCCGGCGGGAGGCTGGGGTGGGGGACGCAGTGTCTGGATTTATGGCGATGGCGCGGACGTCACGGCGCATGAAGTGGGGCACGTTTTTGGTCTCGCCCATGCCAATTACTGGGACACCGCCGGCACCAGTGCCATCGGGACGGGCACCAACGGGGAATACGGCGGCTACTATGATGTGATGGGTGGTTTTGGCCTTCCGAACGGCCATTACAATGCCCAGGCCAAAAACCAGATCCGCTGGTTGCCGGCGGATTTTGTCACCGAAGCCACCACCAGCGGGCTCTACAGAGTCTATGCGCAGGATCAGGCCATTCTCGATCCCGGCAAACGCTTTGCCCTCAAGATCCGCAAGGACAACCTGCGGACCTATTGGGGTGAACTGCGCGGCGTGCACACCGGCAGCACCAATGAGACATGGACTGATAACGGATTGATCCTCGGCTGGAAAAATCCGGGAGGAGGTGGGAACAATATTCAACTCATCGACACCACACCCGGCTCGTCTTTTGGGAAAACGGATGCCCCGATCAGCCTGGGACGCACCTTTTCCGACACCGAATCCGGTATTCACCTGACGACTCTGGCGGTGAATGCCGCCACGGAAACCGAACCCAAGAGCGTGGATGTCCAGGTTCATTTTGGGGATTTCCCCGTCAATACGGCACCTGTGCTGAGTCTCGCGGTGTCAGCGGCGGTGGTGCCGGTGAACGTGCCGGTGACTTTCACTGCTACGGCATCCGATGTCGACGGAGACCCGCTGGCGTATTCGTGGCAGCATTTCGGGGATTCCGCCTACCGCACCATTTCCCCCAACTCACCACAAATCACCCGCACCTTTACCGCTTCCGGGACTTATGTGGTGACCTGCACGGTGTCTGATATGAAGGGCGGCACGGCGGTGCGGAATCAACTGATCACGGTGGGCAACGGCGGTGGAAAATTCACCATCAGTGGCCGGGTCACCCAGGATGGAGACGGGCTGGCCGGGGTAATTGTAAACGCCAACTCTGCCAATGGGGTCATTACCGACAGTGATGGCCGGTATTTGATTCCCAATCTCGCAGCCGGCACTTATATCATGACGCCGCTGCTCTATGGGTATGCTTTTACGGAACTCTTCAACAACAGCGCGGCCATCGGTCCGAATTTCAATGGCGCGGATTTCGAAGCCGCGGCGAGTCCACGCCTGACCTTATTGGCCAGCGTGCCGGTGACGGTGGAGGGCAGTGCCGTGGCGGGCAAGTTCCGGCTCAGCCGGACAGGCGATGCCTCGCAGGCCCTTGTGGTCAATGTGACTTCCCTGAGCGGCAACGCCGCGACGGCCGACTATACCCTGGTTCCAGCACTGGGGGCGGGTTCCCAGGGATTGAGTACCCTGACGATTCCTGCAGGACAGGATTTCCTGGAGGTTGCCGTCACGCCGGTGAATGACAGCGCGGCGGAAGGGCCGGAAACCCTCATCCTGACTCTGGCGGCGGGGAATGGCTATCTGATCAGTGGCAATGCGGAAGCCACCGTCACGATCGACGACAATGATACCTCCCTGCCGCGGGTAAGCCTGCTGGTGGGGCAAGCCAAGACAACGGAAGGCACCGCCAGTCCGGCGACGGCGCGGGTGGTCCGGACGGGTTCCACAGCCAGTGCCCTGACAGTCGCATATACAGTGGCCGGCAGTGCCGGGGCAGCGGTTGATTATACCAGCCTGACGGGGACCGTCACTCTTCCGGTAGGTGCCACGGAAGCCTTGATTTCTGTGGTGCCGGTCAATGATGGTGCTTCGGAAACCATCGAGACCGTAGAGCTGACGCTGAGTTCCAATGCCGCTTACGTGACTGATCCCGGTGCGCTCAGGGCGACCCTTTCCCTGGTGGATGATGATCTGCAGATTCTGAATGTTATCGCCAGTGATGCCGCAGCGGCGGAGCGGGACCTCAGTATTATGGGCACTGCCGCGGATACGGCCACGTTTCTGATCACCCGCACCGGCGACACGACTCTTCCTCTCACGATATACTATGCCATGGCGGGCAGCACTTCCGGCTCCACCGCGACCGCGCTGCATGGGGTGGATTACGAGGCGTTGCCCGGTGTGCTGGTGATTCCGGCAGGACAGAGCCGCGGTGCGGTGACCATCCTGCCAAGATGGGATGGACTGGGGGAAGCACCGGAAAGTGTGCGCCTGCAATTGGGGGCCGGGCCCACCAATTATCAACTTGGGCCGGATAATTTTGCCACGGCCACGATCAATGATGCCGGGGACCCGCCTTATGTGGAAGTCATCACGGTGGACAATGCCGTGGAAGGCAGCAGCCCCACCGTGGGGAAATTCCGCTTCTCGCTGAAAGGATCGTCGGCCGCCGCGGTCACGGTCAATTACACCTTGAGTGGGACGGCCGTGAGCGGCACGGATTTTGCCACGGTGAGTGGAACGGTCTCCATTCCCGGCAGTGGATTGAACACCGTCGAGGTCAGTGTGACCCCGATCAATGACGCGGTCCTTGAGGACATGGAGACGGTGATCCTGACGATCACGCCAGGGCCGTCCTACCGGATTTACGGGGCGTCAGCCAGTGCCCTGATGCGGCTGCGCGATGATGAAGGGCCAACCATTTATGTGGATGCCAGTGACAGTGACTATCCACCGGCAATTGCCGAGAACAGCTCCGGGGGCCCGTTTTATCTTTCAAGAACCGGCAGCACGACGGCTGCGCTGACGGTGAATTACACCCTGTCCGGCACGGCGCTCAGTGGGACGGATTACAGTGCTCTCAGCGGTTCTGCAGTGATTGCCGCCGGGGCCAGTGGCGTGGATGTCCAGATCACGCCACTGAACGATGCCCTGGCCGAGGGATCGGAAACCGTAACCCTGACGCTGGCTCCCGGAGCCTACAGCCGGACGCCCGGCGCGACCTATTATATTACGGACGATGAAGTGCCCACGGTGAGCGTGGCGTTTCCAAGTCAGAGCGCTGCGGCCCAGGAGAGTGCCGGAACGGTCAACATCCCGGTGGAACTCAGTGCCGCCGCCGCAGTGCCGGTAACGGTGCAATATCAGGTGGATCGCAGCACCCATGACACGGTGAGTTCCAGCGGCACGGCACCGGGAGTGTTGCCCTATTGGGTGCGTACGGTGCGGGAGGGTAACAACTTCACCGGCTCTGTCTCGCCGGATGGCGTGACGTGGACCGTCGTGAGTATGCAGACGATATCGATGTCCAATGCCAGTTATCAGGCAGGCCTGGCGGTCTGTTCCTACAACACTGCAGCTGCCGGCACCGCGACCTTCGACAACGTCTCCATCACCGGCTTGAGTGCCGGAGGCAGTCAGGGAACGAGAACCGCGGCCAATCTGGGCACCCCTACCGTGAGCGGATCCAATTCGCTGTCGGGCGGTGTTTACACGGTCACGGGAGCGGGGGATAACATGGAGGGAACCACCGATCAGGGGTATTTCACGTGGTGGCCGGTTTCCAACAGCGCAGACTGCACCATCACCGCCCGGGTGCTGACTCAAACCAACACCAATGCCCTCGCCACTGCTGGAGTGATGATCCGGGAAGTCACGACCAATACGGCAGCGCGTGCCTACATGGCGGCGACGCCGTCGTCGGGGTTTGAATGGCACACCCGCACTGCCAGTGCGGCCAGTGATGCGAAAGTCAGCCAGACCGTTGGGGCCCCGCTCTGGCTGCGGCTGCAGCGCAGTGGGGAATTTGTCAGCGTGTTCCAGTCTTCAAACGGCACGACGTGGTCGCAGGTGGGTGCCACCCAGGCCCTGGCCATGGGCACCGAAGTGGAAGCGGGCCTCGCGGTTTCCTCGTTCAGCGAAGGAAGCCTGGGATCGGCCTGGTTTGACAATGTGACCCTGACGCCCGGTCCGGTGGAACAGCTGCTGGGCCGGACGGTCGGATTCAGTGCCCTGCAGGGCACCGCCCAGTCCGGGCCGGAAGGCTATACCATCACCGGGTCCGGCGATGGATTCAGCGGCACGGGGGATGATGGTTATTTTGCCAGTCAGCCGGTCAGCGGGGACTTCACCCTGACAGCGCGGCTGGTGGCGACCATCGGTCCGTCCACCCTGCGGGCCGGGGTGATGTTGCGGCAGACTTTCGACCGCCGGGCGCGGATGGCATTTCTCGGGGCGGCGGCCGGAGGGGTTCCTCAATTCATCAGGCGCCACACCAGCACCAACACCGCCTTCGGCACGGGAATCGATTTCACGTTGGGTGCCGGAACCCTGACATTTCCAGCGGGGACCACTTCCCTGAATATCCCGCTCAGTCTGACCGATGACACGATTCCGGAGCCGGACGAATCCGTGATCGTGGTTTTGCTGCATCCAAATGGAGCACGATTGGGGGCCAATACCCAATTTGCCTACGTCATTTCCGACGATGATTCCCCCCCGCTGTTGGCTTCGGTGGGATTTGGTGCCGTCACCAGTTCGGTTTCCGAGTCCGCCGGCACCGCTGAGATCCCCATCGTTTTGAGCCGTGCGGTATCGGCGCCGGCGTCGGTTGGTTATGCCATCACGGCAGGGACTGCCCAGGGGGGCACGGATTTCACTATCGCTGCCGGCACCGTAACCTTCGCGCCCGGGCAGACCGTGGCCCTGGTGCCGGTTGGAATTGTGGATGATGCCGTAGTCGAACCGGCGGAAACCCTGAGTGTGACTCTGAGTGGACCTGCCGGAGCGCAGGCGGGGAGTCTGGTATCCCATACCCTGACTATTACCGATGAGGACAGCCCTGTCGTCACCGTCAGCACCGGGGATGCTGTCGCTGAGGAAGGAGGGGATCCCGCTTCTGTCACCTTCACCCGGACCGGTTCCACCACGGGCGCACTGACGGTCAATTATACCCGGTCGGGCACGGCGGTTTCCGGAACAGACTACAACGGACTCAGCGGGACGGCCCTGATTCCGGCTGGCCTCGCCAGCATTTCGATAACCCTGGCTCCGGTGCAGGACGCGCTTTCCGAAGGAAGCGAAACGGTGATCCTGACCCTGAGCGCGGGAAGTTATGTCTCCGGCACTCCTCCGGCAGTGTCGCTGACAATTCTTGATGATGATCGCAATGCCGTGGCGGTGGCGGCCAGTGCCCCTGCTGCGGTGGAGGGCGGGGCGGCCGGTCAATTGACTCTCACCAGAACCGGCAGCACCGCCGCCACTCTCACGGTCAATCTGACCGTAACCGGCACGGCAGTCTCCGGGACGGACTACTCCACCAATCCCGCGACGATCACTGCGGTGAATTTCAGTGCGGGACAGGTATCACGCACCATTGCCGTGACTGCCGTCAACGATGCCGCGATTGAGGGCGATGAGGTCGTGATCGTCCAGCTGAGCACGGGGGCTTATGATGTCGATGGCAGTGGTTATGCCAGCGTCACGGTGGTGGACAACGATATTCCTCCCACGGTGTTCATCAGTTCCCCGGGAGCCCAGGGGGTAGTGGTGGCACCGGGAAATGGGCTCCGTCTCGCGGCCAGCATGAACGATGATGGCTTGCCTCAGGCATTGACCGCGACATGGAGCCAGGTCACAGGGCCTGGGACGGTGCTGTTTTCTCCAGCGGTCAGTGGCGATGGGCAAACTTCGGCGGTCTTTTCCTTGCCGGGCACCTATCTGCTGAAAGTGTCGGCCTTCGATGGTCAATTCACCGCAGCAGATCAGATTTCAGTCACGGTGGGCTCACCCGCATCCAGCGTCCTCGCCAGTTGGATCAGCGCGGACGTGGGGCCACCCACGCTGCGTGGTTTTTCCGGTCAGGCGAACGGTGGTTGGCTGCTCAGTGGAGCCGGGGTAGGATATGGGACCAATTCGGACCGGGCGCATGCCGTGACCCGGACCGTGTCGGGCAACGGAACCCTCGTGTCGCGCCTGACGGCGCTGAACGGGAATGGGCAGACCAATGCTGAAGCGGGTCTGAGTGTGCGCGACAGCCTGCATCGTTATGCCCGCCGGGCAGTGCTCAGTTATACCGGCAGCAGCCGCACCCTGAGATTCCGCAACCGAGCCACCAACAATACCGTCGATACGGCGGTCAGCGTCACCAATCTCAATTTGCCCCTGTGGCTCAAGTTGGACCGGGTCGAGGCGACCGATACCATCACGGCATCCTATGCGGCGGATGCCGGAGGGGTGCCGGGGACCTGGGTAACGATTGGGGTGCCCACCGTGGTCGCCATGGATGCCGGCGCCGTCTTCAGTCTCACTTGTGCCAGCGGCAGCGATACGGTGGCCGCGACGGCTGCCTTCGATCAGGTGGAATTGACGCCGGCGGCCACCGGGCCGGGCGGGATTGTGGAGGATTTCGGTGATGGAACCCAGACCGGAACTTACAGTTATACAACGGCAACCGATACTCACGTGATGAATGGACAACCGGGAGGCCTGGACAGCAAAAGCATCTTCCGGGGCCAGGGGGTGACGGGTGATTTTATACTGACGGTCCTGCAACTGGATGCCACTTCCGGGGCGGCCAACGCCTATTCCGGGATCATGATCCGGGATAGCATGGACGATGGTCCCATGGCTTTTGTGGGGCGGAATCCCTTCAGTGCCTATTCCTCGTTCATCTGGCGCACCAATGCCAAGGGTGGCACCAGCGGCCTGAATGGCATTTCCCAGAAGAAGCGTTGGCTGAGGTTCGTCCGGCGCGGCAATCAGGTGACGGCACTCCATGCCGCCGACAATTCGGGCACCCCGGGAGCCTGGGCCCAGCTGGGCCAGCCGCGGTCCGTTTTCATGTCGCCGACCGTGCTGGCCGGACTTTCTGTCTGCAACGGGGACGGGGTAGGGTTCAACACGGCGCAGTTCACCAAACTCAGTCTGGTGCCGCTGCATCCTGCCCCGGTGGTGAATGCCGGCACGGCACCCGTCAGTCTGGATTCGCCGATGGTGCTCTCTGGCATTGTGACCGACGATGGTCTTCCATCGCCGTATACCACGGCTTGGTCCGCCCCGGTGTTTGCCGGTCCGGTGACCTTCGCCAATGCGGCAGCGCTGAATACGACCGCCAGCTTCACGGGGCAGGGGGATTTCACCCTGCGGCTGACGGCCGATGATGGTATGAGCACCGTCTTCGACGATCTTGATTTCAACAATCTGGATCCTTTTGCCCAATGGCAGGCAGCGAAATTCCCCGGCGGAGCCTCGCATCCCGAATCCGGTCCGGGAGATGATCCTGACAAGGATGGATTGGACAACCTGATTGAGTATGCCCTGGGGACCGAGCCGATGGCTTTCAATCCGAGCCCGGCCATTCCAGATACGGTGATCGTGGACGGTCAAACTTACTTCACCCTGACGGTATCCAAAAACCCCGGCGCCACGGATGCCGTGATTGCAGTGGTGGCCAGCAATGGTCTGGATAGCGGGAGCTGGAGCAGCAACGGCCTGATCATCGAGAACAACACTTCGACGGAACTCCGGGTGCGGGACAGTCTACCGATGCAGGGCATCGCCCGTCGGTTCTTCCGGGTGCAGGTGGTACGCTGAGTGGGCCGCTTGGCCCCTTGATCAGGTGGCGGGCTAAGGAGTCGGTTTTCCTTTCGGGCGGAGGGACTGTTGAATCTGAGCGGGGTCCGAGGTAGGAGGGCGGCAACTATTGCCCGTGCAGACGTAAGCGGTGGGTTTTCCTTCACGGGGTAGCAGGGTCAGCGCGAAGGGTTCCACGGGACCAGTGGTGCCGAGGATGACCCGGTGCGGCTGATAGACGGAGTGCGCGGCGCGGATCAGGGTTTTGGTTTCCGGGAGGGCGGGGTCGCCGGCGATGACGGCGCGGAAGGGTTCCTCATGGGCGAAGGCGGCGGCCTGCAGCATCAGGGGAAGGGCCTGCGGCAATTCGGTGACACGGGCGGCATACAACTTCAGAGTGGCCTCTGCCTTGGCGCGGTAGACGGTTTTTTCGGTGAGGGCAGCCAACTTGAGCAACGCATAAACGGCAGTGGAGTTCCCGCTGGGTTCGGCCCCGTCATAATCGTCCTTGGCCCGGAAGAGCAGATCGGCGCCACCGGTGCTGGAGAAGAAGCCGGACGCCTTTTCATCGTAGAATTTGGCGATCATGCCATCCGCGAGATCAATGGCAAACGTGAGGATGGCAGGGTCGAGCGTGGCCTGGTAAAGCTCAAGGCTGCCATGCAGATAGTTGGCGTAGGCGGTCAACAGCTGGGCGGAGTCCCGCTCCCCGTCGCGCCAGCGGTGATAGAGGGTTTTTGTGGCAGGGTCCCAGAGTTTGGTGGTGACGAAGGTGAAGTTTTTGCGGGCGGCGGCGAGCCACGCCGGTTCGTCCATGATGACCCCGGCGCGGGCCAGCGAGCCAAGGAGAAGTCCGTTCCACGACGTGAGGATTTTGTCGTCGAGGTGGGGCCGGATACGCTTCCGCTGCACCTCGTAGAGCTTGGTCTTCACTGTGGCGAGCAGGGACTGCTCGGGCCCGGTGAGCTTGCGTTCGGGATCGGCGATATGGAGGACGTTGAGGTCCGGCAGCGGATTGGGATGGCTGTGATCCTCGAAGTTGCCCTTGGGGGTGATTCCGAAATACGGGATGGCGAAGGTGGCTTCCTCCTTGGTGAGGATGGAGGATACTTCGGCTTCGGTGAAACAGTAGAACTTGCCTTCCTGCCCTTCGCTGTCGGCATCTTCGGCGGAGTAGAAGCCACCGTCAGCATGGGTCATTTCGCGTTGCAGGTACCGGATCACATCACGGACCACGGCATGGTATTGCGCATCACCGCTGACGAGGCCGGCATCGAGATAGAGATCGATCAGCTGGGCGTTGTCATAGAGCATTTTTTCGAAGTGCGGGACGAGCCATTTTTCATCCACCGCGTAACGGGCGAAGCCTCCGCCCAATTGATCATACATGCCCCCGGCGGCCATCCGGCGGCAGGTGAAGAGCACCTGATCCACCAGTTTTTGATCACCGGTGGCGACGGCATGCATCAGAATAAGGCCCGGGATCTTTGGCTGGGGGAATTTGGGGGCTCCGCTGAAGCCGCCGTATTTGGGATCGAAATTTCCAGCGAGTCCCGTGGCGGCGGCGGCGATGACCGCCGGACTGATCGCTTCGGTGGCGGCGACCGCCCCTTCTTTTTCCATGTGGGACTGCAGTTGGGTGGTGATGTTTTTAGCGTCCTCCCTAATGGCCGCAGGATCCTTTTCCCAGACTCCGGCAATGCGCTGGAGGATACTGAGGAATCCGGGGCGTCCCCCCTTGTCTTCAGGAGGGAAGTAGGTGCCCCCGTAAAAGGGTTGGCGGTCCGGAGTGAGAAAAACGTTGAGCGGCCAGCCGCCGCCCAGACCAAGCGCCTGCATGGCGGTCATGTAGACGTGATCAATGTCGGGCCGCTCCTCGCGGTCGAGTTTGATCGCGATGAAGTGCTCTTTCAGGTATTTGCCAATGGCTTCATTTTCGAAGGATTCACGCTCCATCACATGGCACCAGTGGCAGGTGCTGTAGCCGATGCTGAGGAGGATGGGTTTGTTTTCTGCCTTGGCCCGGGCAAACGCCTCATCGCCCCACGGATACCAGTCCACGGGATTGTGCTGGTGCTGCAGCAGATAGGGGGACTTTTCCTTGGAAAGCCGGTTGGTATGGGCAGGGGGATTCACAGGAGGAAGGGGGTCGGCCGCCGCGACGGCGGAAGTAAGGGCCACCAGAGTGAGCAACAGCAGGGAAGAAGACATGGAGTGTAGAATCGATGGATTTACGGCTGTGGCAAGCCTCAGGGCCGGCGGAAGTGGCTGGTCGTGCAAGCCCTTCAACGCAGTCCGACGGGGCGGAATTTCAACCAGGACCAAGCCGGGTTGTTGCTTCCAGGGGGTCAATCCATGCGATGCATCAGATCGATTAGAAAATCATGAGCCCGGCGTGCCCGCTCCAGCATGCTGGCCACCGTTTCATGTTCCCGGAGGGAGAGTTCCAGAATCAGGGTGCCGGAGAATTGGTATCGTTGCAGTTCCCGCAGGACCCACGGCCAGTCGATGTGGCCCTCACCGGGGGCAAGGTGATCGTCCCGGTCCCCCCGGTTGTCATTGACATGAACGAGATGGAGGTGACCTGACAGTTTATGGATGATCAGACCAAGTTCCCGTCCGAGGAAGGCGTGGCCGGTGTCCAGACAGGTGGAGACTTCACAACTGCGGATGCTGCCCAACAGATACATCATGTCATTGACGTGGCCGAAGAGCAGGTGGGGCAGCATATTCTCCAAGACCAGACGGACTCCCAGTCCACAGCACCGGTCGGCCACAATATTGAGCGATTCCGCGGCGTTCAGCATCCTTAACTGAAACTCCGCTTCCGGTGGCCTGCCGGCGCGTTCCGGGCCGGGGTGGAGCACCACATTCTCCACTTCCATGGAGGCGGCGGCCTCGCAGGCCGTCACCAGTTCCCGCACTGCGGCGGCCCGGTCGCTGGCATTCAATGAAGTGATATCGATGCGGTCGGCAAAGGGGGCGTGGAATGAGACCGGCCGGAGCCCGAGTTGCCGGAGCTGCCGGCCCGCCGTGCGCACGTCATCCTGATTGTGATAGTCAAGGTGCTTGGGGAACGAGCAGACTTCGACCGCTTCAAATCCGCTCTGGCGGATTTCGTCGATAACACCGGTGATGCGGTGGTGATAGAAGCAGCCGGTGGATAAGCCAATGGTCCAGGGTTTCATAGGAATCGGGAGGTAGTGAGAAAGAGGCGGTAGCGGTCGAGAGGACAGCTCATGGCAGGATACCCCGGGCAGAAGCCCTTTTCCTGCATGGAGCGGCAATTGAAGTCCACCAGCTGGTCCACCCCGGTGGCCAATTGTCCGACAAAAAGGCGGGTATAAAAGTCAGCCCGGGTCCCCGGTTCGTAATCCTGCCAGTCAATTCCCCAGCCGTGGACCGGATTGGAAAACTTCGAGCGGATCAGGCCGGCGATATGACGCGGATGCCAGCCCTCTGCCAGCAGGGTCCGGGACACCAATTGCATGCCGGCCGGCTTCAATAAACGGTCATTGGGCCACACCAGGAGGTCCTGCACACAAGGCGGCAGCGGTTCCAGCGGAGTGCAGCCATAAGTGGCCGCCCAGATTTCCTCGGGATCGGGCGCCACGGCGTAATAACTGGTATGGAAGCGGCGCAGCGTGGACGCGAGGTAGGCCTCCAGCAGATTGGTGGTACCCTCCTCCTGCAGCGGAATCTTCACTCCGGCACGACGCGCCAGTTCTTTGACGTCCTCTTCATCCTGCCGGAATTTGATGGCCTGACGGACATCCATTTCGAAAAGTGGAATCGCCCGGAACCGGGGTATCTCATCTTCAATTCCAAGATTCCGGGCCCATCCCGCAATCCATGGTTTCAGATAGTGGGTGAAGGGCATCCGGATCATCCTCGTGACCAGCGGATCGCCATACTCGGAGATATCGATGGAGATCATCTCCCGTTGCCGGGTGACACAGGGGCCCACATGCACTGCCGTAATTTCGACAGGCAGCGCGCACAGGGGAGCCGCTTCCCATTTGATGCGCTGGGCAAGGAACTCCATCAAAAGTGAAATCCCCGCAAAGGCACTCTGCTGCCGGTGGGTGATGGCGGCCCCGATCCCGGAACCGCGCCGGGCCAGGCAGGCTTCGATCAAATCCGGGTCCGGACTCAGGGCCACGAGACGGTTGGCGATCTCCGAGTCCAGCCGGATGCGCCAGACAAAATGATGTCCTTGGCCGGTGATCAGATGCAGCGGGGCAATCCCCCATCCGAGCAGGAGGGCCTCCACCGCGCGGACCACGGGTTCCTGAAGGTCAAAGGTGCGCCACGGGTCTACAAATGCCTCGCCCGGAGCGTCAAAATTCACATACTCCACATCGAGATGGAGCAGGAGGGAGCTGTAATCGGCAAGGGACCGTGCGATATCCAATTCCTCATCCAAAAAACCAGGCAGATCTCCTGGCGGATGCAGACCGGACCGTTGGAATTGACAGCCATCCGAATGGGTCAGATAAACCGCAGTGGCGTGCTCCAGGGTATCTCCTCCCATGAATTCGATCAACCGCTGCCGGACGGCGGGGTCGGCATAGAACGTTTTCATGGGCAACGCCGGGTGAAGGGAGGGCTCAGGGTCCACCCGCGGTCAGCGGGCGGATCCGGGAAAGTATAAGCTATACATATGATATATCCGCTTTCCTGACAAGCTGAAACCTGGAGGAGACATGTCATGCCAATCCTCCCAACCTCCTGGGACGGGCGGCATGGGAATGCCCTAAAACAGATCCAATTGCTGCCAGGCCGCACTCATGGCGGCCGGGGCTGCGGGAACCGGGCGGCGCAGCCGGACGGGAAACCAAGGGGTGGGCTCGTGGGCGTTGGCGCAGCTGACTACGACATCCTCCCGCTGCTGCGTGGCGAGGACGGTGCGGACGGCGGCGGTGGCGAGGTCGGGCGAATTGCAGTCCTGGCTGAGGTGGCCCAGCACCACCCGCTCCAGCCGGGGAGTCAGGATTTCGGCGATCAGGCTGGCGGTCTGATCATTGGAAAGGTGACCATGCCGGCCCTGAATGCGCTGTTTGGTGGACCACGGACGCTTCGTATCCAGACCCAGCAGGCCGGAGTCGTAGTTGGCTTCGATGAAGAGGGTGTCGAGATCGCGGAGCTTCTGGCGGATCACCGCGGTGGCGTGGCCGACGTCACTGAGGATTCCCAGGGAGGATTCGTTATGGCGCAGCACAAGGCCGACCGGATCTGCGGCATCATGGGGCACGGAGAAGGTCTCGATTTCCAGCCCGGCAAACTCAAAACAGCCATTGCCGGGGATGAGGTGCCATTTTTTTTCCGTTTTCAGCGTCGGCCGCAGCATTTCGCGCGTCCGGGCATTGCAGAGAATCGGCAGTGGATACTTTTTGGTGAGGATTTCCAACCCCTTGCAGTGGTCCCCGTGCTCATGGGTGATGAAGATCCCGGAAAGGGAATCCGGTTCCACGCCACATGCGGCGAGACGTTCCAGCAGCCTCGAGGCACTCAGTCCGGCGTCGATCAGAATCCGCGATTTCCCTGTGCAGACGAGGGCGCAATTGCCCGCACTGCCGCTGCCAAGGACGATGATTTTCAACATGACTCGCCGCTGTGGTAGGCTGTCACCGGGCGCGTGTCAACGGAACCGGGACAGGGCTCCGATGAATCGGCCCAAATCAGCGCCCGGCAGATCGGGAGGATACGAAGAACGCTCAGTACTCCCGGTCAAGCTTGATGCCGGGTTCCGGCACGGGGTAGTGGCCGGTGGCGTCAGGCATGACGGGGGCAGGACCATCGGGCGTGAGCGTGGCGACTCCGGGAGCAAATTCGTGCGGGCAATTCAGCATCTGGTCGAAGGTGACATCGCGGCCGGTGTGGGCAGCCATGCGGCCCATGCTGGTGACGATGCTGGCCTCCACCCCACGCTTCACCTCGGAGTAGGGAGTATCATTGATGATGGCGGCGGTGAGGTCGTCCCATTCGGTTTGATAGGGGTTCGGTTCGCCCTCCGGGAAGGCCCAGAGTTCAGTGCCGCGTTTCATGCGCTGGTCGGGGAAGATACGGCATTTTCCGGGGGTATGACCGGAGAAGGAGATAATGGCGGAACCTTTGGTGCCGTGGGCGTAGCTGGATTGCTGCTGCTTGCAGCCCGTGATGGTGCGGCCGTCGAAGAAGAGCTGGGTGCCATCTTCAAAAGTATATTCGACGGAGTAGGTGTCGAGATTCTGATCGATGTAATCCCCGCGGTAATGGCGTCCGCCGAGAGCGTGGGCTTTGACGGGCCAGGCATTTTTCATCCAGCAGGTCTCGTCAATGAAATGGATATAGAAATCGCTGAAAAGACCGCCACTGGCCCAGAGGAAGCTGTGGAAGCGTTCGATCTGATACATGACTTCGGACTGGCCTTCCGGTTTTTTCAGGGAAAAGGCAGAGGCCACTGGTCCGTGCATGCGGTAGCTGCGCATGTGGGTGATGTCACCGATTTCGCCATCCTGAATGCGCTTCCAGAGCTCTTGGCGGGCGCGGCAATGGCGGACCATCAGGCCGACCCCGACTTTGAGGTTTTTCTTCGAGGCTTCCTCACCGAGCTCCAGCATGCGGCGGGAGGTCGGACCGTCCGCCGTAACCGGCTTTTCCATGAAGACATGGAGACCGCGGTCGATGGCATACTTGAAGTGAAGCGCGCGGAAGGCCAGAGGCGTTGTCAGGATGGCGATGCTGCCTGGTTTCAGCGCATCCATGGCCTGTTTGTAGGCGTCAAAACCGAGAAAGCGCCTCTCCTCGGGCACATTCACGCGTCCGGGTTTGCTTTCGAACTCCTTTTCCAAGGCGCTGTGGCTGCTGTTGAGCTTGTTGCCGAAGACATCGGCCATGGCGGTGAGACGGGTCGGCAGGCTGACCACGCTCAAGGCCTGCGCGGCCGCTCCTGAGCCCCGTCCGCCACATCCGATCAGCGCCACATCCACCGTATTGTTCTCGGCCGCATGGACAAAAGGCACGGTCAACCCAGCGAAGGCAGAGGCGGCGGCAAGGCCTGAGGATTGTTTGAGAAACTGACGGCGGGAGGAAGGAACGATAAGATTGGACATTTAGACAGAGGGAAGAAGTTCCCTCTCATACGCCCTTGGGGAATCCCATATTTCGCCGCCTGATGGTTTCTCTTCGGGGGGTATCGGTAATTAAGCCCTTACCCAATTTTCAAACCGCTTGCCTCCGGCAGTTCGCCGCCGTGGCGGATATCCTGGGCGGTGAGCAGGTAAATGGCGTCTTCGGCGATGTTGACCGCCTGGTCTCCGATCCGCTCAAGGAGACGGGTGATGAAAATCAATGCCACGTAGTCGGCGGCTTGGGCGCCGTTTTTGACGATGGCTTCTGTCAAATGGTCAATGAATTCGTAGTGGGCGATGTCGAGGGGGTCGTCATTTTGCACGATACGCAGACCGAGAGCGAGGTCGCCAAAATGGAAGGCATCCACCGCCAATTTCAGCTGGGAGGCGGCGAGGTCGTAGATCGGCTGTACGAGGGCAGTCTCCCCGACGGGTGGATGGGTGTTCAGGATGCGGGCGCGGCGGGCGATGCTGACGGCGTGGTCGGAAATGCGCTCCAGGGCAGTGGAGGCTTTCATGGAGGTGATGACGCGCCGGAGGTCCCGCGCCATGGGAGAGTAGCGCAGGATGAGGGCATGACCGGCCTGGTCGATTTTCTTTTCAAGGGCATCGACTTCGTCATCGTCGGCGATGGCTTGATTGCAGAAATCATCATTGCGCTCCAGCAGGCCGCGGATGGCGTGGGCGAGATTCTGCTCGGCCAAGGAAGCCATTTCAAAGACGAGGGCATTGAGCCGGCCGAGAGAGTCTTCCACGGCGGAAAGGATGTGGCGTTGCTCAGGCATGGGGATGGGCAGGGTTGAAAACAAGATACGACCGGAATGCGGTTCCGCATCTGCGGGTACAAGGGATGATTTGCGGGCGGGCGGCAGTAATGGAAATGTGACAAAACCGGCACATGGAATTTACGGGGCGTTACCGGTGGCCGCGTCCAGGGTTGCCGGGAGATCTCCCCCATGACGGATGTCCATGGCGGTAAGATAGTAGACGGTGTCCTCGGCAATGTTCACGGACTGGTCTCCGATCCGCTCGATGAAGCGGGTGGCGAAGAGCAGGTCCACGTAGTCCCTCACATGGGCACTGTCCGACTCCATGCGGGTGACGATGCGCTGGGTGAAGGCTTCATACGCCTGGTCAAGCGCCGTATCCCGGGACAGCATCCGCAGTGCATTCTGCAGTTGGCCCTCACAATAAGCCTCAATGCTGTCCCGCAGCTGAGCCGAAGCGAGATCGGCCAATTCCTTGATCTGGACCGTCTCTGGGATCGGAGGGCGCAGGTTGAGCTTGCGTCCACGGCGGGCGAGATTGACGGCGTGGTCGGAGGCACGTTCGAGGGCGGTGGACACCTTCATGCTGGCGATGATGCGCCGGAAGTTAGAGGTGACCGGCCCGAACCGGGTAATCAGTTCCACCCCGGTGCGGTCAATTTTGATCTCCAGCCGGTTGACCTCATCGTCATCCGCAATGGCGCGGTTGCAGAGATCGGTGTTCCGCTGGAGCAGCCCTTCCGAGGCGAGCCGCAGGTTCTCCAGGACCAGCGTCCCCATGCGGCGGATGTCATCGTCGAAGGCCGCCATGGCGTCTTCGCTCGCTTGGATGATGAGGTTTTTCTGATTCATGAAGTCGGGACAGGGGGGTGGAAAACAGATAAAGGGAAAGGGCCGTAGGAGGATCCGTAGGCGGCCTCAACCGTAGCGGCCTTCGATGTACATGGCGGTTTTTTCGTGCTGGGGATTCATGAACATATCCAAGGTGCGGGTATGCTCAATGATTTCCCCCATCAGCATAAAGATGCATTCGTCACTGGCGCGGCGGGCCTGGGCCATATTGTGAGTGACCATGACGATGGTGAAGGTGCGCTTTAATTCGGTGATCAGTTCCTCGATGCGCTCAATGCCTGAGGCGTCGAGCGCGGAACAGGGTTCATCCATCAAAATGATGTCCGGCTTGAGCGGGAGGAGGCGGGCGATGCAGAGTTTCTGCTGCTGCTCCAGGGTCAGTTCGGTGGCACGGTCATGGAGGCTGTCTTTGACGGCATCCCAGAGGGAGACTTCCCGGAGGGCACTTTCCACGGCGGCATCGAGGTCTGCCCGGTTCCGTTCGCGGGAGGGGGTGTGGCTCTTGATGCCAAACACGACGTTTTCATAGATCGAAATGGGCAGCGGATTGGGACGTTGAAACACCATGCCGACCCGTTTCCGCAGGGAAGCCACAGAAACATCCTCGTCGAGAATGTTTTTCCCCAGGATGGTGATCAGCCCGGAAGTGGTGACATTGCCATACCGTTCATTGATGCGGTTGAAGGAGCGGAGCAGGGTGGTTTTGCCGCAGCCACTGGGGCCGATCATCGCGGTGATGATCCCTTGCTTGATCTGTGTGGAAACGCTGAGCAGCGCCTGGAACTTGCCATACCACAGGCTGTAGTCGCGGATATCGATGCTTACGCCGTCTTGCATGTAAAATGATGGAAAGGGATGGGAGGAGGAAACTTCAGGGCAGGGGATCAGCCGAATTCGCCATTCAGATAGCGGCCGGTCAGCTCTTTTTCAGGATTATTGAAGAGTTGCTCCGTGGGACCCCACTCGATCAATTGGGAGGCATTGATGAAGGCCACCGCATCGGCCATGCGGCGGGCCTGCTGGGTGAGGTTGGTGACCAGCACGATGGTCATCCGTTCCTTCAGCCGCATCAGGACTTCTTCGATCTTCATGGTCGTGACCGGATCGATGGCGATGGAAAATTCGTCGAGGCAGAGGATTTCGGGTTCGAGGGAAAGGGCCCGGGCCAAGGTCAGGCGCTGCTGCTGCCCGCCTGAAAGCTTGGTGCCCAGCAGATCGAGGCGGTCCTTGACTTCATCCCAGAGCACGGAGTCCCGGAGACAGTTTTCCACCAGTTCGTCCAGTTGTGCTTTGTCATGGATCCCCATGCGGCGTGGAGCATAGGCCACATTGTCGTAAACACTCATCGGCAAGCCCACCGGAAGCGGAAAAACCATGCCGATGCGGCGGCGCAGGGAATAGACGTTTTTGATGGATTTGACGTTCTGGCTCTCCACGAGGACCTCGCCCGTGGTCCGGGCGCTATCGATGAATTCGAGCGTCCGGTTGATGGTCTTCAACAAGGTGGATTTGCCGCTGTTGGCAGGACCGACGATGCCGATCACGCTGTGCCGCGGTACGGAAAAAGTGATTTCGTCGAGCGCCTTGCTCTGACCATACCAGACAGAGAGGTCGCGGAACTCGAGGTGAGTTGGTTGCATGGATCTAACGGGGGAGAAGGGGGCTACCAGCGCTTCCGGCGGCGCAGGTGCAGCCGGACGAGGGAGGCGATGCCATTGATGAAAAGGATCAGGGCGAGCAGCACGAGGGCGCTGCCGAATTTCATTTCCTCGGGCATGCCGGGGATGTCCTTGGAGATGAGGTTCAAGTGGTTGGAGAGGGCCATGAATTCATCGTTCAATCCATAAGGCATGAGGCGTTCCGGACCGGATGGGGCGATCCGCAGCCACATGACCGCTCCCATGAACATGATGGGGGCGGTTTCCCCGGCGGCGCGGGCAATCACCAGGATGACGCCGGTGAGGATGCCGCCGAAAGAGTTGGGCAGCACGATGGTGCGGATGGTCTGCCAGCGGGAGGCCCCCAGATTCCAGCAAGCCTCACGGAAGTTTTTAGGCACTCCCGAAAGCGCTTCCCGGGTGCTGGTGATGATCACCGGCAGGGTCATCACGGACAAGGTCATGGCCGCCGTGAGCAGTCCTTTGTGCATCCCCATGGTGGCCACAAAGGCCCCCAGCCCAAAAAGGGCATGCACGATGCTGGGCACCCCGGCCAGGCTGGTCACGGCCACCATGATGGAGCGGGTGAATTTGTTATCAGGGGCGTATTCGTTGATGTAGATGCCGGCGAGGATGCCAATGGGAGCCACGATGACGAGACAGAGCAGCGTCAGGTAGAAAGTTCCCATCAGGGGGCCCCAGATGCCTCCGGCGGCGCCGGAGCGGGAGACGTCCCCGGCCAGGTAGGTCCAGGAAATGGCGGGCGCGGCCTTGACCGCAATCATGCTCAGAATCAGCGCCACGGGAATCAGCAGAACGACGGAGATGCCGAACGTGGTCCAGCGGGCCCAGGTGGCGCGGGACTCCTTGTTCAGCTCGTAGGGGCTGGGGGAAAACGGATTGGAGGCAGGCATGTCAGGCAGCTGATTTACGCTTGTTTCCCCGGATGAAGAGGTTGGCCGTCAGGTTGATGGCGCAGGTGATCACCAGCAGCAGCAGGCCGATCGTGAAAAGGGATTGGGCGTGGGGACTCCCCGCTTCGGCATCCCCCATTTCGCTGGCGATGGTGGCGGTCAGGGTGGTGATGGGATCAGTGAGGGAAGTGGGAATCTGGTTCTTGTTTCCAGTGGCCAGCAGCACGGCCATGGTTTCACCGATGGCACGGCCCACACCCAGCATGCACGCGGCCATCAGGCCACTGCGGGCGGCCGGGAACAGCACCCGGTAAACGATTTCCCAACGGTTGGCTCCGAGTGCCATGGCGGCCTCGCGGAAACTGTCGGGCACGGCGCGGAGGGAGTCCTCCGCAAGGGAGACGATCAGGGGCACGCTCATCAATCCCAGAACGATGCCACCATTGAGCAGATTGGCCCCCATGGTGGCTCCGGTGTATTTAATCAGCAGCGGCCCGATCATGGTGATGGCGATGAAACCCCAGACAATGGAGGGGATGGCGGCGAGGATCTCGATGCTGACCTTGAACCATTCCTTGGCCCGGGGGCCGGCAAATTCGCTGATATAAACAGCGGCCGCCAAACCGAGGGGAATGGCGATGACCATGGCCACCGCAGCCACGGCAAAATTGCCCACGATCATGGCGAGCACCCCATAAGTGGCGCCTTCGCGATCCTTGGCGTGCCAGTTGGTGGAGGTGAAGAACCCGTTTTCACCGAACCAGTCCAGTTTGGGCAGCAAGGGGGCGGCGTACCAGAAAACGAAGAAAAAGATAGCCGCGACCAGCACGATGGAACTCCAGCCGCAGGCCCGGATCAGCAGTTCGATGGGTTTTTCGATCTTGTCGGTAGCGGTGGACAGGATGGCGCGCCAACTGCGGCTGGGGGTTCGGCTCATGCAGGCTGAAGGATAAAAAAGGGGAAAGGGGACCAGCGTGCTGGTGCATGCTGGTCCCACAGGATCTACTTAAGAGACACGTAGCCAGTCTCGGCAAGGAGTTTTTGTCCCGCTTCAGATAGGGCGAAGTCAATAAATTCCTTGGTGGCGCCGGTGGGCTCGCCGACAGTGTAGAGATAGAGTTTGCGGGCGAGGGGGTATTTCCCGCTGCGGGCATCATTCACATCAGGCAGGATGGCAGGTTCCCCGGCCTTTTTGGACACGGCCAACCACTTAACCTTCTCATTTTTGAAGGCCATGCCGTCATAACCAAGGGCGGATTTCACCGTGGCCAGGTTGTCGATGATGGACTGGGAACTGCTTTGGGCGGAAATATTGCCGCGGAATTTTTCCTTTTCCCCCGCGGCATTTTTGCCGACCACCGCGTCGTGGATGAATTCGTAGGTGCCGGAGGTGTTCTCACGACCGAGCACCGAGATCGGGCCGGTCAGTCCGCCGGGTCCCACCTGTTCCCAGGTGGTGATGCTGCCACCCTCGCGGTAGATTTCCTTGAGTTGTTCCACCGAAATCTCATTGAGAGGATTGCTGGGATTGACGAAGATGGCCAAGGCATCGTAACCAACCACGAATTCGACGGGCTCCTTGCCCTGCTTTTCCTTGATTTTGGCTTTTTCGTCCGGCTTCATCGGCCGGCTGCTGGTGCAGATGTCGATACGGCCTTCGGTCAGTTCGCCGATGCCGATCCCGGACCCGCCGCCCCCTACGGAGACTTTGGCCCCGGCGAAGTTTTCGGCCCAGGAGGTGCTGACCTGAGCCATGGTGTTGGAACCGGAGACTTTGATGGAGGCCGTGGCTTTGGAGGCGTCCTTGCTGCCACAGGAAGTGAATCCAAACGCGAGGGCTGCCATCATGGGCAGAGCGAAGATTTTTTTCATAGTTTAAGGGATTGCTGTTGTGATGACGGGGGCGGGTCGGACCGGCCACCCGGCGTGAGGAGTCAGACCATGAAGGATGCAGATAGTCTAAGAGCTTCGTGTGGCGATTTTGTCACATTGGGGCGGGGTGATTGGCGGTTGCTGCCCGGTGGGGGGCCGGAAATGCGGCAAAAACGGTCATCCGCCCGGCTGGAGAAGGGGTTTCGACCAGCCTGAGTGACGAATGCGTCACTGAATTCCCGGAAACCGCAGGGCCTCCCCGGCACCGCGCGCAGAGAAGCCTCCACACGGAGGAAGCAGGACTCTCCAAATCCGGGGCCGGGAAACTGCCCTCCCCGTTTTGAACGGAGGATCAGCCGGAGCCCGGGAAGGATGGGGCGGTGGCGGCCCTTGGGGGCCTAGCTGATCTCAGGCAGCTTGCCTCCGTGGCGGATGTCCTGGGCTGTCAGGAAGTAGATGGTGTCCTCGGCAATGTTGATGGCTTGATCGCCGATGCGCCCGAGGCAACGGGTGGCGAAGAGCAGATCCACATAGCTTTCCACCTGGCTGCTATCGATTTCCAATTGGGTGATGATGCGCTGGGTGAAGGCATCCAGGGCTTCATCCAGGCTGGTATTGCGGCCTTGGAGGCGCAGGGCCATCGGGAGATTGCCGTCACAAAAGGCCCCGATGCTGTCCCGCAGGGCATTTGCCGCGAGGTCGGCCAGAACGCGGAGGCCTTCCGCTTCCGGGACGGGCGGGCGTCCACAGATGTGCCGGGCGCGGCGGCCCAGCCCGACGGCGTGGTCGGAACTGCGTTCGAGGGCGGTGGAGACTTTCATGCTCGCAATGACGCGGCGCAGGTCCACTGCCACAGGGCTGAAGCGGGTGATGATCTCCATCCCCATAAAATCTATTTTCTTTTCCAGCAAATCCACTGCGCTGTCATCCGCGATGGCCCGGTTGCAGAGGTCGACATCGCGTCCGAGCAGGCCGTTGGCCGCATTGCGGAGGTTTTCCAGGGTGAGGTCACCCATGTGCCTGATTTCCGCCTCCAGCAGGGACAGGGCATCTTCATTGGCGCGGAGGATGTGGCGGGAGGCGGACGGCATGAGCGTAGGCAATCGATGGACCCTTGGTGACAAGAACGTAACCGGGCCTTTCTACCTCAAGGGCGATTCTGTTGTCGAATCGGATTATGTGACGTTTTTGACAAGGGACCAAGGGTGGTCCATGCGGATGAAATGGGCATGGAAGTGCTGGCCGTGACGGAATTGTCACGGACCCGGGTTTGTGGTGGGCCCCATTTTCCGGCATCAATTACAGGGTGGCAGGGCGCTTGGGGAATCCTTTCCGAAGCCTGACCTGCCCTCTGAAACCCTATTAAAAACTGTCATGAAACTACGTCCTGTGTTTTTGAAGAAACTGCCGATGGTGCTGATCTGTGCAAGCGTCACCGCATTCGGAGCCCGTGCTGAGAAGGTGATCGTGGATGCGGCCATCCCCGACTATAAGTCCGTCAGCGGCATCTCCGGCAACCTGAACTCCATTGGGTCCGATACCCTGAACAATCTGATGACGCTCTGGGCGGAGGGCTTCAAGAAATTGTATCCCAACGTCAATGTCCAGATTGAGGGCAAAGGGTCCGCCACCGCGCCTCCCGCCCTCATTGAAGGCACCGCCCAGCTGGGACCGATGAGCCGCGCCATGAAGCAGGATGAACTCGACAAGTTCGAAAAGAAATTCGGCTATAAGCCAACGGAAGTGAAAGTCGCGATCGATGCTCTCGCGGTCTTTGCCCATAAGGACAATCCGGTCAAAGGCCTGACCATGCAGCAGGTGGACGGGATTTTTTCCTCCACCTTCAAGGCAGGTAGCAAGGATATCGTCCAGTGGGGCGATCTGGGCCTCAAAGCGTGGGCCGGCAAACCGATCTCCCTTTACGGGCGCAACAGCGCTTCCGGCACCTACGGGTTCTTCAAGGAGCACGCCCTGGCCAAGGGTGACTTCAAGGCCACAGTCAAGGAACAGCCTGGTTCCAGCGCCGTGGTGCAGGGGATTGGCTCGGATGTTTATGCCTTGGGCTACTCGGGCATGGGGTATCTGACCTCCGGGGTAAAGGCGGTGCCACTCGCCCCCAAGGCTGGCCAGCCCTTTGCCGAAGCCAACTATGCCAATTGCCTGTCAGGGGACTATCCCATGGCCCGCTTCCTCTACATCTACATCAACCAGAAGCCGAATGCCCCGATGGATAAACTGACCGGTGAATTCCTCAAGTTTGCCGTTTCGCGGGCAGGCCAGGAAATCGTGGTCAAGGATGGTTATTTCCCGATCCCTGCGGAAGTGGCCACGGAGGTTTCGACTGCCAAATAGGTCTGTGATCAACCTGCCACGACTGGGGCGGCTCCGGATTCCTGGCCGGGAGCCGCCCTGCTTCAGTGGATTGCCTTGCAGACAGGAAAATCGTTTTCCACCCCCCCCCGCCGTCATGCCGTCTTCTCCCCCTGTGGTTCCAGAACGATTTCAAGTCGCGCCGGCGACTTTGCGTTTTGACCGCTTCATGACCGTGGCTATCAAAGCCGGCGGACTGGGCATTATTCTGGCGGTCTTCGGGATTTTCATTTTTATCGTCAGCCAGGTGCTGCCCCTGTTCCGCTCCGCCCGCGTGGCGGAAATCGGGGTGTTGGACTTCGTGCCCGGCAAAGTGCCGCTGGTGTTTGGTATTGATGAGTGGGCGGAATTGCCCTTTTATTATGATGGTGGACCGGAGGTGGTTTTTGTGGATGCGGCCGGGAAAAACCCGCCCCTGAAACTCCCGCTGGCGTTGCTGGAAGGCGCGGCGGTCACCGCGGCTTCCTTCATTTCCGTGGATCATTTGGTCGTCGTGGGCACCTCGGATGGCCGGGTTGGCAGCTTCCGGGTGGACTATGCCCCGGAGTTTGCTCCGGATGGCAGCCGCCGCATCACGCCCTCCCTGACTCCCGGGGAATTTTATGAGGTCGGCACCTCCCGTGGGGCGATCCGGCAGGTTGGTTTTGGGGACGGCGGCAATACCAAAGTCATCGCCGCCCTCCAGGAGACCGGCGGGAAGCTGGAACTGCATGCCATCCTGCTGCGGCAGAAAAGCTCCCTGATGGGCAAAGGAAAACTAACCAAGGATGCGGATCTGGATCTGACGCCGATGCTGACCGGAGCCCCGCAGCTGCTCCGGGTGCCCCGCACCGGCGACTCTGTGATTGTCACCACTGCGGATGGCCTCGTGGACTATATTTATCTGGGCAGTGGTGCTCCGGAAAAACGCCAGGAATGGCATCCGTTCGGTGAGAGTAATGCCATCGCGTCCATCGATTTTATCTTCGGCGATGTCTCCCTCGTCCTGACCGATGCCCGGGGGGCGATGGATATCTACAGCCTCCTCGTTCCCGAAGGCGGGGATCAGCGGGTTTTTGTCAAAACCAAATCACTCCCGGCCCTCGCCGGCCCGGCCAGTTTCTATGCCCGCAGCCAGCGCAATAAACTTTTCCTGACTGGAAGTGGGCCTCAGGTCAGCCTGCGCCACTCCACCACCGAGGAGGTGCGCTGGCAGGAAAACGTCGGTTTTGACGTCAGGGGCGCGGCCATCGATGCCAAAGGAGCCAGCTTTGTCCTGCTGGATGATTCCGGAAAACTGCACCGCTTTTCCCTTGATGACCCGCACCCTGAGTCCGGCTGGCGCGCCTATTTCGGCAAGGTCTGGTATGAAGGGGCGACCCATCCTGACTATACCTGGCAGTCCACTGGCGGCACTGATGATTTTGAACCCAAACTCTCCTTGCGCCCGTTGATCCACGGCACCCTCAAGGGAACCTTCTGGGCGATGTTATTCGCCGTGCCGGTAGCGCTGCTGGCGGCCATCTACACCGCCCAGTTCCTGCGCCCGGAGGTGAAGCGCATTGTGAAGCCGATGATGGAAATCATGGCATCGCTGCCTTCGGTGGTGCTGGGTTTCCTCGCGGCCCTCTGGCTTGCGCCTATTCTGGAGAACCGGGTGCCCTCGGTTTTTATGCTGGTGCTGGGCGTGCCGCTGACGGCGGTGCTGGTGGGGAATCTCTGGAGCCGCCTCCCGGCCGAGCGCCGCGCCCTGATCCAGCCGGGTCTCGAATGGCTGGCCTTCATCCCGGTGATGCTGCTGGCGGCTTGGGGGCTGTGGCAGCTCGGCCCGGTGGTGGAATCCATTATTTGTCAGGTGAAGGACGCGTCCGGGCAGCCGGTTCTGGATCCCGCCACGGGCAAAACCACCGCAGATTTCCGCCTCTGGTGGCCGCAGGTCAGCGGCACTCCGTTCGACCAGCGGAATTCCCTCGTGGTGGGCTTCATGATGGGATTCGCGGTGATCCCGGTCATCTTCACCATCGCCGAGGACGCTCTCTCCAATGTGCCGGCTTCCCTCACTGCCGCCTCCGCCGCGCTGGGGGCGAGCCGCTGGCAAACCCTGCGGACCATCGTGCTGCCGATCGCCAGTTCCGGGATTTTTTCCGCCCTCATGATCGGATTGGGCCGGGCGGTGGGCGAGACCATGATCGTGGTTATGGCTACGGGCAATACCCCCATCATGGAATGGAACCTCTTCAACGGCATGAGAACCCTCTCCGCTAATATCGCAACGGAACTGCCGGAAGCGCCGGTCCATTCCACCCTCTACCGCACTCTGTTCCTTGGGGCTCTCGTGCTGTTTTTCCTGACATTCATCGTCAATACCGCAGCGGAGCTGCTCCGGCAGCGACTGCGTGACAAATTCAAACTCGTCTGACATGGCTGCTGCTGTCTCCCTGAAATCCAAGCCTCCGCAAGGCGAAGCCAAGGTGTGGCTGACCGCGATGGGGCTGGCCCTCGGCATCGTCATGGTGGCGGTCCTGCTCGGTCTCATCCTCGTCCGGGGGACCCAGGTGTTCTGGCCCAAGCGCGTCCTCGAAATTACCCTCCGGGAAGGCTCGGCCAGCGGCTCCGGACCGGCCCTCGGCGAGGTGATGGTCAGGCAGCGCAATGTCAGGACCGGGGTGGAGGAATGGCTGGTCCATTTCGGCAACAAATCGAAGGAGGATCCCGGCACTTCCTATCGTTTTGTGGCCTCCGGCGATGTGGTCTCCACCCGGGAGCCTTTGGAGGTGATGGTCGCCGAACGGATGGAATATGGGGATGCGATTTTTTACCCGGTGCGCCTCACCACCCGCGATGGCAAAGTGATTGAAGCGGCGGATGCGGATTTCCCTGCGGCCCTGGAAACCGCCCTGGAAAAGGCCGGAGGCGAACGCCGCCAGCTTCTCGCGCTGGAACGCAAGGAGATCGGCCGCATCAGCAAGCAGCTGGTGAAATTGGAAAACGGAATCAAAACAGATCCTTCCCGCGAAACCACGAACCGTGCCGCCAAGGCGGTGCTGCAGGCCGATTATGAAAAGCTGGCGGAACAAGCCCGCGGCCTGCGCGCCGCACTGACAAAGGACGTGCTCCGCGTCCGCGTGGCTTCCGGTGGGGAACTTGACCAGTCCGTGGGCGAACTTCTTCACGTTTACCAGCCGAATAAACTCAGCCAGGGCGGCCGGCTCGCGTTGGCCTTCCGGCAGTTTTTTGCCTTCCTCAGCGAGGCTCCCCGCGAGGCGAATATGGAGGGCGGGATTTTCCCTGCCATCTTCGGCACCTTTGTCATGACGATCCTGATGAGCCTGTTGGTCACTCCGCTGGGCGTCATCGCGGCCATCTATCTGCGGGAATATGCCAAACAAGGACTGCTGGTCAGGATTGTCCGCATCTCCGTCAACAATCTTGCGGGCGTCCCGTCCATCGTGTTTGGAGTTTTCGGCCTGGGATTTTTTGTGTATACCATCGGCCATCACATTGATGAATGGTTCTTTGCCAGCGCACTGCCCACCCCCACTTTCGGCACCGGGGGGATTCTCTGGGCCTCCTTCACCTTGGCCCTGCTCACCCTGCCTGTCATGATCGTGGCCACCGAGGAAGCCCTTGGGGCCGTGCCCCGCGGCGTGCGTGAGGCTGCCTTGGCCTGCGGGGCCTCCAAATGGCAGACCATCCAGCGCGTGGTGCTGCCCGCTTCCGCTCCGGGTGTGCTGACCGGGGTCATCCTCGCGATGGCCCGCGGGGCCGGCGAAGTGGCCCCGCTGATGCTGGTCGGAGTGGTCAAGCTGGCGCCATCCCTGCCGCTGGATCTGGAAGCACCCTTTATCCATGCCGAACGCAAGTTCATGCATCTGGGTTTCCATATTTATGATGTGGGATTTCAATCGCCCGATGCCGAGGCCGCCAAGCCGATGGTCTACGCGACGACTCTTCTGCTGATCGTGCTGGTGGTGGTGATGAATCTCTCCGCCATCCTCATCCGTAACAAGCTCCGTAAAAAATATGCTGCTGGCACCTTCTGAAACCCGGAGTCAATCCCTGGAAGCCGGGAAGGGCGAAACGCTCGATCCGGCCTACATCAGCGTCAGGAACTTCAATTTCTGGTATGGTCCCAAACATGCCATCCGTGATGTTTCCATGGATATCCCGGAGAAGCAGGTCACGGCCTTCATCGGCCCCAGTGGCTGCGGGAAGAGCACCCTCCTGCGCAACCTCAACCGGATGAACGACCTCATCGACGGCGTGAGGCACCAAGGCGATATTCTGCTGGGCGGCTCCAGCCTCTATGATCCCGCAGTGGAAGTTATTTCCCTGCGCAAACGGGTCGGCATGGTCTTCCAGAAATCAAATCCCTTCGCCAAATCCGTCTACGAAAACGTCATCTTCAGTCTCCGGGTGGCCGGGCGGAACAAAAAAGCCGAACTTGATGAGGTGGTGGAACGCAGCCTCCAGGGAGCCGCCCTCTGGGACGAAGTCAAAGACCGCCTCCATGAGAGCGCCTACGGCCTCTCCGGCGGGCAGATGCAGCGCCTCTGTATCGCGCGGGCCATCGCCAACCGTCCCCAGATCCTGCTGATGGATGAGCCCTGCGCGGCTTTGGATCCCATCGCCACCCTGAAAATCGAGGACCTCATCCAGGATTTGAAAAAGGAATTCACCATCGTCATCGTCACGCATAACATGCACCAGGCCACCCGCTGCTCGGACCGCACGGCTTTCTTTTACGTGGGCGAACTGGTGGAATACGACACCACAGGCGTCATCTTCAGCGCCCCCCGGCAGCCGCGGACCGAGGCCTACATCAGTGGACTTTTCAGCTGACATGAACCCCGCTGCACCATTCGCCCCGTCTCCTGCGGTGATCTCTGTCCGGGATCTGGACTTTTGCTATGGCCCCAAAAAGGCCCTCAGCGCGATCAACCTGGAAGTTCCCCCTCACCAGGTCACGGCCTTCATCGGCCCCAGCGGCTGCGGCAAAAGCACCCTGCTGCGCTGCTTCAACCGGATGAACGACATGGTCCATGGGGCCAGGATTACCCGTGGCGAAATCTTCATCGAAGGCACCAACGTCTACGACCCGCGGCTGGAAGTGATCCAGCTGCGCCGGCGGGTCGGCATGATCTTCCAAAAATCCAATCCCTTTCCGGCCAGCATCTATGAAAACGTCGCCTATGGCCTGCGTCTCAACGGGATCAAGGATAAGCGGCAGCTCGACGAGGCGGTGGAGGAAAGCCTGACTGCGGCCGCCCTCTGGGAGGAAAGCAAGGACCGCCTGCAGGAAAGCGCCCTCGGTCTGAGCGGCGGCCAGCAGCAGCGTCTCTGCATCGCCCGCGCCATTGCCATCGCACCCGAGATCATCCTCATGGACGAGCCGTGCAGCGCTTTGGACCCCATCGCCACCCTGCGCATTGAGGAGCTGATCCACCATTTGCGAGAGAAGTTCACCATCGTCATTGTCACCCATAACATGCAGCAGGCCACCCGCTGTTCTGACCGGACGGCTTTTTTCTATCTCGGTGAACTCATCGAAGAGGCGCCCACCACCGAGATCTTCGGTAACCCCCTGCAAACGCGCACTGCAGACTACATCAGTGGACGGTTTGGCTGAGCCCCGGTAGTGAAGGGAATTTTTGCCATCGGAACCAGCGGGGACGGAGCCCGACTGGCAAAATCAGTTTCTCCCGCTTAATATCCGCACCAGCAACTGATTGAGCACGATGACAGGATCCAGGCTGCTGGTGACAAGGCGCCGGTTGGCTTTGAGGCATTCATCCAAGGCGTTGCGGAGTTCCGCGCTGGTGAAGTTCTGGGCTTCGCGGGCAGCGAGGTAGAGAGGGAAAACATTGAGGCCGCTGCCATCCTTTTTCATGGGCAGGTGGGCGCGTTCCTTTTCCGGCAGCTTGCCGATGGCTGCGCTGTAGGCTGGATAGGATCCCAAGGGCGGACGGCAGCGTTCCTCCAGCGACTTGGCCTGGTAGAGATTTCGGACCTTGGGGACGATGGCGGCGAGGAGAATGCCGACGGCGTTTTCCTTCTGGGCAATGAGTTCATCCACCAGGTGGAGGCACTCATCGAGCCGCCGTTTGCCGAGAGCATTGCCAAGCTCAAAGACCACCCCGGCCTTGGTTTGGGAGACGATGGCGCGGACATCATCAATGGTGGCGCGGCGCTCCTCACCCAGGTAGAGGTCCAGCTTTTCGAGTTCGTTCCTGATTTGGCGCGAATCCTCCCCGGCCAGCATGATGAAGTGGGCGAGGGCCTCGTCTTCAAATGTCAGGTCGAGTTCGCGGGCGAGATTTTCCACCAGATCCGCCACGGCTTCCTCCCAACCGGCGCGGGAGGTATCGATAAGGTCGAAGACTTCCAGCTGGGCGACCTTCTTGAGATTGAGGAAAAACGAGCGGCGCTTGTCCACCTCGGAGGCGCTCAGGATGAACTTCACGTCAGGGGGCACCCCGGCTTCCATGAAGGCCATCAGGGACCCCAGCGCGGTCTGGGTGGACTCGGAGCGGCCGGTCACGGTGTCGGCGAGAAAGTTGACCCCACGCAGCCAGACGACTTTTTCCCCGCCGAAAAAGGGCAGGGTTTGCAGGGCTTCGAGGGTATTGCGGACGATGCGCTCCGCGTGCTCGGAATTGTCCGCCGAGCCATCCACCATCTCGAGCCCGAACTCGGCGTCTTCGGGGGAAATCAACTGCCGGCTCAGGGCGGTGGCAGCATCCTTGACGGCCATGTCATCGGTGCCGACAAAGGCCCAGACATTATTATTCCCGGCGGCGGGTTTCTCCTTTTTGGCGGCAGTTTTCTTGGCGGGCACGGCGGACAGAACGCGTGGCCGGGAGGCGGGCCAAGAGGAAAAATGCAGGCAGGGACAGCGCTCCGGAGCAAAGCAGTCAATCCTCCCGTGAAGCACGGCGCTGGATCTTCTCAATCGACTCCGGCCGGCAGAGATAGTGCTTTTCACAGGCCGTGCGGGCACATTTGAAACAGATGAACCGCTGGGGCGTGACGATGGTGAGGAGCTCGGCCGCGTGGCGCTCGATCTCTTTTTTGCTCCAGTCACATAATGTCTTGCCCATGTGTTCAAGGAACGCGGGAAAAGCGGTCCCGTCGCCAAAAAATATATTGAAACTGCGGGCGGAAGGCGTTCCTTGTTTGGAATCATTCCAAATAATTAAACTCCTACCCCTATGAGCACGACAAAAACTACCACCAAGACCACCGACGCGGTGAGCGCCGCCCTCGCGACCCTCCTCGCCGACAGTTATTCGCTGCTGACCCAGACACATCTGGCTCATTGGAACGTGGAAGGCCCCGCGTTCTTTGAATTGCACGGCGCTTTCCAAAAGCAGTATGAAGAACTTTT
Organism: uncultured Verrucomicrobiota bacterium; assembly: GCA_942492905.1. Taxonomy (GTDB): domain Bacteria; phylum Verrucomicrobiota; class Verrucomicrobiia; order Verrucomicrobiales; family V1-33; genus CAIZWU01. Next base: position 3,564,692 of record OW818657.1, on the reverse strand, counting down.
CCTGGCCGTGGACGAGATTGCGGAGCGCCTCCGGGCCTTGGACGTGTATGCTCCGGGCGGTCTCAAGACTTTTGCCAAACTCTCGTCAGTGACGGAACTTCCCCAGGGCAAAACGGCGGCCAAGGATTTCGTGGCCGGCTTGATTGATGGCCATGAAACGGTGGTCGTCTCCGCGACTGCGGCGCGGGAAGCCGCCGGCAAAACGGAAGACCTGGAAACGCAGGACCTCTGCATTAAACGGATCCAGACCCACGAGAAAACCCTCTGGATGCTGAAGAGCTATCTGAAGAATCTGTAGATTGACCGGTCTCAGGCCCTTCCGCATTCAAAGCAAAAAGCAGCCCGGCAGAAATGCCGGGCTGCTTTCGTTTGGGGAATCGGAATCGCGGGAACTTACTTGGCCGCGGCTTTGACGGCACCGTAACCGGCTGCCACTTTGCCATCCGCGCCAAGTTTGCCAGTCGACCAGAGAATGCCGCGGGTCACCAGATCGAGGTATTTGGCGTCGGCCACGGTCTCGTTGTTGTGGCCGATGGTGGTGGACCAGACCTTGGTCTTTTTGTCCCCGTATTCGTGGGCCCATGCTACCACGGTTTCGCTGTTCTCCTGCTTGCCCTTGGCGAGGGCGGTGGTGCCGTCGTGGATCTTGATATTGTTATAGAGTTCTTCGTTGATCGTCGTCCAGTTGGCCAGTCCGGCATTCGCGGGATGGTCCGAATAAGTGATGGAGATCGGGGCCTGCTTGCCGTGGCCGCTGGACTGGAGGCCGAGGTAGTCGAACCAGAGGGCATCGTTGGTGCCGGAAGTCACTGGTTTGCCGACGTTGGGAGCGGTGCGGTAACAGTGCATCGCGCAGTGCAGATTCACGCCGGGGGTGCCTTTCCGGTGGGCATCGAGAATCCGGTTCACCACCGCAAGGTCCTTGATGTCGGCGGAGCACTCGTCGTGGATGATCACATCGTAACCCTCGGCCCAGTTGTCCTTCTCGTAGCAGGTGAAGGTGGCCTTGGTGCTCTTGTCATCGGAATAGCAAATATCCACCACCAGATTGGCCCGCTCTTCCAGACCGGCTTTGAGGATGTCTTTTTGCTTGGCATAGTCATGGCAGCAGCCCCCGATCACGAGAAGCGCCTTGAGGGGCTTCACCGCCGCAGGAGCAGCGGCATCCTGACCGGTGGCAAGAAAGGTGGCCCCGGCAAGGCAGGCGAGGGAGAATGGGAGAGCGAAGAGCAGTTTGGATTTCATGGATGATATGGGGCAATACGATTAAATCAGACTCCCTTATCCATCGGCAAATTCTTTTCCGCCGTCGAGGCCGGAATCGGGAGGGCCCCAGCCGCCGCCCCCGGGGGTGTGGACGTGGAGGCGGGTGCCGGTGACGACGGGCAGGCTGACGGTGCCGGGGAGGTCCTGGCGGGTGCCATCGGGCAGGGTGAGGAATTGCCGGCCGCAGGCGCCGGGCTGGCCGCCGGCGTGGCCCAGGGGCGGGGTGAGGCGGTGCTCGGTGAGGAGGGAGAGGGTGAGCGGGGCGAGAAAGTGGTAGGTGCGGATGGCTCCGTGGCCGCCGGGATATTGGCCCGGGCCGCCGGAGTGGGGGCGGATGGCGAACTCCTCGACGCGCACGGGGTAGCGGCGTTCGAGGATTTCGATGTCCGTGATGGCGGTGTTGGTCATGTGGGTGTGGATGGCATCGGTGCCGGGATAACCCGGACCAGCCCCGGAGCCGCCGCAGAGGGTTTCGTAATGGCCGAACGTGGCATTGCCGAAGATGACGTTATTCATGGTGCCCTGACTACCGGCCTGGAGGCCGAGGGCGCTGATGAGGGTGTCGACAATGCGTTGGCTGGTCTCGACATTGCCGCCAACCACGGCGGGGGATTGTGAGGGATCCGCGGCAAAGGGGGGATTGAGGAAGCCGGGCGGGAGGATGATATCGACGTTAGCGAGGAAGCCTTCGTTCAGCGGGATGGGTTCGCCGGTCCAGAGGCGGAGCACGTAGAGCACGGCACTGCGGACCACGGCGGGGGTGGCATTGCGGTTGCCAGGATGGACGCCGCCGCTGCCGGTGAAATCGATGGTGAGGCGGTCGCCGGTTTTAGTCAGGCGGATGGTGATCGGAGTGCCGTCGTCGAGGTGCCCGGTGGCGGTGGTTTCCGCCAGACTGGTGTGGGCGAGGGTGCGGGCAAGGGCTTGGCGGGCTTGGGCCGTGAGTTGGCCGAGGTGGTGGCGGATGGTGGATTCGCCATGCGACTGGCAAAGGGCGAGCAGCGCAGTGGCCCCGTGGTGGGCGGCGGCAGCCTGGGCGCGGAGGTCGGCCAGATTGTCAGGAAGGGCGCGGGTCGGGTGCGGGGCAGTGGTCAGGATCCGGGCAAGGGAGTCTTCCTGCGAGACTCCGTTTTTCACCAGCCAGGTGGGCGCGATGACGACGCCTTCTTCTGCCAGGTTTTTGGCGAAGGCTGGCATGGAACCGGGGGTGATGCCGCCGATTTCGGCGTGGTGGGCGCGGTTGGCGGTGTAGGCGAGGAGTTGGCCGGAGGGACCAAACACGGGGCAGATCACGGTGACGTCGGGCAGGTGCGAGCCACCGAAGGCGGGGTCGTTGGTGATGAGCAGATCTCCGTGCGCCGGTGGGATCAGGGCGGTAGTGCGGCGGACGCATTCGCCGAGGGCTCCGAGGTGCACGGGGATGTGCGGGGCGTTGACGAGAAGATGGCCGGAGGCATCAAGGAGGGCACAGGAGTAATCGAGGCGTTCCTTGACGTTGGTGCTGACGCTGGTGCGGCGGAGGAGTTCGCCCATGCTGTCGACCATGCCCTGAAAGCGGCAGCGGAAGAGCTCGGCGGTGGCGGCGTCAGAGATGGGGGAAGCGATGGAAGCGGTGCCCGCGGCCTGGTGTTGCAGTAGCCAACTTCCTTCGCTGCCGTGCACGGCGCACCAGCCGGGTTCGAGGATGAGGGTGCTGAAGTGGTCCTGGAAGACCAGCGGCTGCGCCGGGGCAGGGTGGGTGGGATGAACGGGAAAGGATTCCGGGGACAGGCGCTCTTCCGGAAGAGAGGCAAGGACGCGGAGGGAAACGACTTCGATAGCGCGGTGCGGGGGCGGGGAGTAACCGTAGAGTTGCTGGAACGAGGATTGGAAAGCCGCTGGCAGTCCGGCCGGGGAGTGGAAGGGGATGGTGAGGGAGGTGTCCTGTCCTTGGAGGCGGAGTTCGGCGAGGCGGCGGCAGATGCGGGCTTGGGGGGCGTTGAAGGTGGTGAGGGTTTCAGCTTCGAGGTTGGTCAGGACCGGGGCGAGCCATGCGGCATCGTCGAGGGGTTGGAGGAGTTGGCGTTGGCCGAAGTGTCCGGGCTGGCTGGCGGCGGCTCCGGCGGCGCTGAGGAGGCCGGCTTCGGCAGGGATGAGGATTTGCTGGATGCCGAGTTCTCCGGCGATGGCGCAGGCGTGCTGCGGGCCCGCTCCGCCAAAAGCGAGCAGGGTGTAGGCGGAGGGATCGCAGCCATCCCTCACGGAAATGGAGCGGACGGCCTCAGCCATGCGGCCAATGGCGATTTGGAGGAGGCCGGCGAGGAGGGGATGATCGTGATCGGGGACAGGCAAACCCTGATCCTGCATGTCCTGTTTCAGTTTGGTCAGGGCGGCGAGCGCGGGGGCCCGGTGCAGGGGAATGCTGGCCTTGTCAGGATCGAGCCGGCCGAGCAGGAGATTGACATCGGTCAGAGTGAGAGGGCCGCCCCGGCCATAACAAGCGGGTCCGGGGTCGGCGCCGGCGCTGCGGGGGCCGACAGTGAGGGCTCCGGCGGTGACGGCACAGATGGACCCTCCTCCCGCGGCGACAGTTTCGATGCGCAGGGAAGGGGCCAGGATGGTGGACTGGCCGAGCCGTTGTTCGAATTGATAGAGGAAGTCGCCTTCCCAGCGGGCGACGTCGGTGCTGGTGCCTCCCATGTCCAAGGTGAGGATACGGTCGATTCCGGCGCGGCGGGCCGCGGCCGCACATCCGGCCACGCCTCCGGCAGGGCCACTGAGGAGGCTGTCCTTGGCGTGGAAGCTGGCAGGTTCAGCGAGGCCGCCGGCGCTGGTCAGGCAATGAAAGGCGAGGCACTCCGGACCGAGCGCCTCGCGCACTTGTTGGACAAAACCACGCATCACGGGGGCGAGGGCAGCGTCGACGACGGCGGTGGAGGCGCGGGGAAGCAGTCGGACCTGTGCGGAGAGGTCGGAACTGAGGGAGACGGTGGTGAAACCGGCGGCGCGGAGGAGATCGCGGACGGCGTGTTCGTGGGCGGGATTGAGGTCGCTGTGGGCGAGGGCCACGGCGGCAGTGGTGATGCCTTGGCCCACCAGAGCTGCGGCCTGGGCGGACAAGGTGGCCGGGTCCAGCGGAAACAGGACCCCGCCAGCGGCATCAAGACGCTCGTGGACTTCCACGGTATGCTTATGCAGGGGCCGGTCGCGCTGATGGTGCAGGGCGAAGAGGTCGGCACGGCGCTGGTCGCCGATGGTCAGGAGATCGCGGAAGCCCCGGGTGACAAAAAAGACCACGGCAGCGCCTTGGTTCTCCAGCAGGGCGTTGGTGGCGAGGGTGGTGGCGAGGCGGAAACGGTGGGGCGGGAAGGGCTGGCCGGGCGGGGTGCCAGTGAGGAGGCGGGCCCCGGTGACGGGGGCGGGTTCGTCGGTATCCAACTCCATGAAGCTGTCCGGAGGAATGACTTCAGGAAGCGTTTCAACAAACGTCAGGGTGGCTCCCGTGGAGTGCTCCACGGGGGCGGTCCATTCCGGCCGGTGGGCTTGCCCGGGGAAAAAAAGGCGGGCGTTCCACCCTCTGAAAAAACCGTCACGGTGCCCGCCGTGGGAAAGCAGGGTGACGGCATTTCCGCGGTCCATCACGATGATGCCGGTGCGGAGTCGGCCGTTCGAGAGGAGCTTGGTCCGGTGACGGCGCCCCTGGGGATCCGTGGCGCAGCAATCAGTGAAGGTGCCACCGCGGTCTACGGCGATGAGCCAGGGATCAGCAGGGGCGGGAGGGCCGCTGGGCATGTCAGGGCTGCTTCAGGGGAGATGGCCCCGGGAGGCCGGATCTCCGTTATTGGAGGGTCTGGAGCCAGCCGACTTCCACCAGGGAATCCTGATAGACGTCGTTGATTTCCTTGGGGTAGATCTTGGAGGCGGAAGCGAGCCATTCTTCGGCTTCCTCTTTCTTTTCCTTGGCAAAGGAAGTCGCCGCCATGGCGAAATAATAGGCCGGGGAATCGTTGTCGTACTGGTCAAACTTTTCCAGCATGCTGTCGGCGGCGGCGGCTTGTTTTTCCTGCAGGTGGCAGATGAAAATCTTGTATTCCATGAGACGCCGGGTGCCCGAGTCCGGCACGTTGCTGCTGGCGAGCAGGTCGGTGAATTCCTTGCGGGCCTGGGGCCAGTTTTTCTCCACGAAGTTGATTTCGGCCAGATTGAAACGGGGGTGGAAGTTTTCCCGGGGCATGTCCTTGGTCATGACGATGGCCTTTTCGAACTCGGCGCGGGCGGCCTTGAAGTCCCTCATTTTGGTGAAAACGGCGCCCCGCATATTGGAGACGATATGGAATTCGCCCGTGACGCCCTCCACTTCGTTCAGCTTTTCGAGGGATTCTTGGAGTCGCACGCCCCGCATGTAGGACGCGACATCAGCGATGCCCTTGGCGGCGGTCTGGCGTTGGGCGGGCGTGAGTTTTTCCAGTCCGGGCAGTGGGGGAACGGCGGCTGGGGCCGGAGCGGCCTTTCCTCCGGGAATAGCTTCGGCGGGCAAAGCGGGATCCAGTTTGACGGTTCCGGCATCTAGGGCGGCTTTGTCCTCCAGTTCCAGTTTCGTGTCGGCGGCCGGGGCCGCGGGGGCTTGACTGAAGGCTGGGGCGGTAAGGGTGGCAGTGGCCAAAACGGCAGCACCAAGGCGGGCGAGGGGATGGGAGATCATGGCTGGGAAAAATTTAAAAATTGGAGGTGACTTTAGCGAGCACGTCCGGCTTGTCAAAATGTGTCGGTTTACCGGGGGACGTCCGGCGGAATCAGGAGGGCACGGCTCCGCCGAAGTATTTTTCCCGCAATCCGGCGAGGGTTTCGAGCATGAACTCGGCTTCCTCGCGCAGTTTTGGGTCAAGACTGGAAGCGGCCCGGTTGTGGCGTTGGTAAAGATGGGCGAGGCGCTCCTTCAGTTGTTCCGGAGTCATCTCAGGGGTGATGCCGCAGAGATCCTCGGGGCTGGCTTCGCGGCTGAGACTCCGGGCGGCATCCTCCTCCCATTTTGCTTTGGCAGAGGGTACAGTGAGGGATTCCCCCGCAGGAGCAACCGGGGCGGCGTGGGCCGCGGGGGCGGGAATGGCGGGGCGGGGGGCAGCCTTGGGCTTGCTGCCAAAGAGACGGGAGAGCGCTTTGAACATGGGATCGCGGGTGGGAGTTGTGGGGTTATTCGATGCGCACCTGTTCGAAGTAGGCGCGTTTGCGCTCCACTTCCTCGTCGCTGAGAACGCCTTCACCTTGATAGGTAATGGCGACTTCCTTCACCTTGCCGGTCTGCTCATCCTTGATGGTGGCTTTGACACGCTGGTTGAGGTCGTAGGCGTAGGTGACCGTGATTTCGCAACCGGCGGGACGGTTGGGCGGGACATCGAAAGTGATGCGTCCGATGACATCGACATATTTGGGGTCCAGGTCCTCACCCTGGGTGATTTCCACTTCGATGCTCTGCTCGTTGTCTTCGGAAGTGAGATAGGTTTGGCTTTGCTCGCAGGGAATCGGCGTGTTTTTCGGGATGACGATGGAATTGGCGAAAACCTCAATGCCGGTGGCCGCGTCCTCGAGGATGGCCAGGGTGCCGTAGCTGTGATTGCAGACTTCCTCGACATCGGCGCCCTTCATGGCGAAGAGCGAGGCGCCGAGGGCGACACATTCGTCGACGTTGCCGCAGGACGTGGGTTCAAATCCGAAAAAGCCTTTGAGGATCTCCCGCACGCGGGGCATGCGGGTGCTGCCGCCGACGAGGGCCACATGGTCGATGTCCTGCGCGGTCAGTCCTGCGGAATTCAGCGACTGCTCGACCAGCATGAGGGTGCGGGTGAGGAGGCGGCCGACGGCGTCTTCATACACGTCACGGGTCAGTTCAATCCGGGTGAGGCCACCGATTTCGTTGCCGACGGTATCGGTCACCTGGCGGAGTTTGGAGAGCATTTTTTTCATGTCCTCCCCGCTTTGCAGGACGCGGCGGCGCTGGCGCTCATTTTCATACAGCGCGACGCCATGCTGAGTTTGATAGGCCTGCGCGATGATATCAAGGAGGCGCTCGTCGAAGTTGGTCCCCCCCAGCCGGCGGGCTCCTTCACTGGTAATGCAGCGGATGTGGGTGCCACTCACCTCAAGAATGGTCACATCTAGGGTGCCCCCACCGAGGTCATAAACGAGGATGCGGCCCTGCATGTTCTGGGTATGGGCATAATACAGCGCTGCGGCGGTCGGTTCATTGACGATGCGGGTCACGTTCAGACCAGCGATGGTTCCGGCGGCGATGGTGGCCTTGCGCGCCAGTTCATTGAAATTGGCTGGAACGGTAATTACCGCATCCCGGATATCGCCGATGATTTTGGAGCAATCGCGCCGCAATTTGGCCAGAATCAGGGCTGAAATCTCAGTAGGGGTCCACTTTTTACCGTCAATGGCGACGGTATAGTGGGGGTTGTCCATGTGCTGTTTGATGAGGTGGATGGTGCGGTCCGGGTCTCCGCCATCGCGGGCGGCCGAGCCCACCAGCTTGATGTTCTCGTGATTATCGAAATAGACCACCGATGGGGTCATGCGCTCACCGTCGGCATTGGGGACGATTTCCGGATTTCCGTCCGTCCGGATGTAGGAAAGACCTGAAGTGGTGGTGCCGAGGTCGATCCCGACAAATTGTGGCGAAGCAGGGGCTTTCAAAGGGCGGGAGTCTTCTGGAAGAATTTCGGGAGCAGGAATGGAAGGAGATCTTCCTACACGGACTCGGCTATTAAGTCAAAGCTAATGGTTCCCCGGGGCCGGGAGGCGGGGTGACAGGCCCGGAAACCCGGAATTACAGCATTTTTGCTATGGGATTGACGCTCCGGTCACCCGGGTGGATAAATAACGGCCAATCCATGAAGCAACTCCTCCTCACCCTGCTGACCCTTGCCGCCTGCTCCTTTCCAGCCCAGGCGTTGACCCCTGATGGGAAAAGAAAGCTCGTCCTGATCGCAGGCAAGCCCAGCCACCCTCCGCTGATGCATGAATTCCGGGCGGGGAGCCTGTTGCTGCAGAAGTCGCTCGCTGCGGTTCCGGGCCTGGTGGTGGAAGTCGGCGAGCAGGGGTGGGTGGCAGACGAAGCCCTTTTCAAGGACGCCGATGCCGTCGTGATCTACGCGGATGGAGGGGGCGGTCACCCGGCGGTGCAGGGCAATCACGCCGCGACCCTCGAAGCGTTGGCTGCCAGAGGGTGCGGCATCGGCTTCATGCACTACGGGGTGGAGGTGCTGCCGGACAAAGGGGGGAAGGAGTTCCTCCGCTGGATCGGCGGACACTACGAAAACGCCTTCTCGTGCAATCCTATGTGGGAGCCGTCATTCGAGAGCTTTCCGGTCCACCCCATTACCGAGGGGGTGCAGCCCTTCCAGATCAAGGATGAGTGGTATTTCAACATGCGGTTTGTTTCCGGATTCAGCGCGGCGGGTCCCTCCGAGGTCAATGGCATGAAGTTTACGCCCATACTCGTCGCCAAACCATCCGATGATGTCCGGGATGGCCCCTACGTTCACCCCCAAGGGCCATATCCCCACATCATTGCCGACAGTGGCCGGCCCGAGGCCATGATGTGGGCCGTGCAGCGTCCGGACGGGGGCCGGGGTTTTGGCTTCACCGGAGGCCATTTCCACATCAACTGGGGCAATTCCGACTTCCGCCGCAGCGTCCTCAATGCTTTGGTCTGGGTCACCGGGGCTGAAGTGCCGAAAGGGGGCGTCACTTCCCGCGTCGAAGAGGATGACCTCAAGCAAAATCTGGATCCCAAAGGACCGAAAAAGTAATTTCCATCTGCAATTCCTCACTATTTTCCCTTCCCATGAAATTCTTCCCCCGCGCTACCGCCCTCATTTTACTCCTCACCCCTGCAGTCCTGCGCGCGGACGACTGGCCGCAGTGGCTGGGAGCAAAAGGGGATTCCCATTGGAACGAAACCGGCCTGTTGGCCAAGTTCCCTGCGGCGGGTCCAGTCGTGAAATGGCGGGTTCCGGTCCGCTGGGGCTATTCCGGTCCGGCGGTCGCGGCGGGCAAGGTCTTTATCCTGGATTATGATATTACCGGGGGCACGCCGGACGCCAATCCCGGTGCCCGCACCAAAATCCAAGGCAAGGAACGGGTCCGCTGTTTTGAATCCGCTACCGGGAAGGAACTCTGGACCCACGCCTACGATGCGCCCTATGAATTGAGTTTCCCCGCCGGTCCCCGCTGCACGCCGACCGTCGATGGGGACCTGGTTTACTCCCTGGGAGCCGAGGGAATGCTGACTTGCCTGTCCACTGCCGAGGGCAAGCCGGTTTGGGAAATGGATCTGAAAAAAAGCTATCAGGTCAGCTCCCCCATCTGGGGTTTTGCCAGCCATCCCATCGTCGCCGGTGATCTTCTGATAGTGAAGCCGGGCGGAGAGGGCACCACCGTGGTCGCTCTCGACAAAAAAACCGGCAAGGAAGTCTGGCGGGCGCTGACCTCCAAAGAACCCGGTTATGCTCCCGCGGTGCTCATCAACCACGGCGGCAAGGAACAGGTTATCCTGTCGCATGGCGAGGCCTTGAATAGCCTCGATCCCTTGACTGGAAAGGTTTACTGGACGGTCCCTTTCGTTCCCAGCTATGGCATGGCCATCATGGCGCCACGGCTTGCCGGCGATTTTCTGGTGATGGGCGGGATGGGTAAAAAATCCATCGGACTCAAGTTGAAGGCGGATCAGACCACGCCGGAAATTGCCTGGGAGGGCACTCCGAAAACGGGCCTGTCCCCCAAGAACAGCACGCCGGTGGTTGATGGCGGTCTGGTTTTCGGCTGCGATGCCGATGGCGAACTGCGTTGTTTTGATCCGGCCACCGGAACCCGCCTGTGGACCACTACCGCAGTACTGGGATCCACCCCGGGCTCCGGCACTTTTTTTGCCGTCAAGGCGAGTCCCCACTGGGTTCTGTTCAATGAACTGGGGGAACTGATCCTGGCAGATCTGACGAGGGAGGGATACAAGGAAACCGGCCGCGCCAAAATCCTCGAACCCACCAGCCCCGGCATGGGCCGCAAAGTGGTGTGGACCCATCCAGCCTTCGCTGAAAAAGCCGTCTTCGTCCGCAATGACGTGGAACTGGTCTGTGTTTCCCTCGCCGCCGAATAAGGGACCCACCACCCGCTGGCAGGGCGGGGCCTATCCGACGCGGGAAGTGAAGGCTTTCGCCTTGCCTTCCATTTCCTCGCGGAGGCGGCAACACATCATGTCACAGAGTTCATTGACGATCGGATCGGCGATGAAGCAGAAGGTGCTGGGTCCTTCCTTGCGGGTGCCGATCATGCCGGCCTCGCGCAGCACGGCGAGGTGCTTGGAAACATTGGCCTGCCCGGAACCGGAAGCTTCCACCAACTGGCCCACCGTGCGTTCGCCAGGCATCAAACAACTGAGCAGCCGCAGCCGCATGGGTTCAGACAATGCCCGGAACCGGGAGGCGATCAGTTCGAGAGCGGTGTCAGAAAGGTGCTGGGGAGCGGAAGTCGGTTTTTTGGCGGGCATGGTGAAAACATTATTTGCTTTATCGCTATATGACGATACAAATGATTTTGCCGCAAGGGGAATTCAACCCCGTCCTCCCGCTGAGCCGGCGCTCCTTCCCCCATGAATGATTCCATCTCTCCCGCTGAACTGAAATCCCTCCAGGCCCGGGGCTGCTGCCTTGTGGACGTGCGTGAGCCAGTGGAGCACGCGGAGGAACATATTGCGGGGGCCACATTGATCCCGTTGGGTGAAATCGGTGAAAGGGCCGGCGAGCTTGACCGCTCGCAGCCGGTGGTCATCATGTGCCGCGGCGGCAAACGGGGGGAACAGGCGATGGCAAAATTGCGGGCGATGGGTTTCACCGAAGTCCGGAATCTGGCGGGCGGTATCCTGGCGTGGAAGGCCGCCGGACTGCCGGTGGACAAGGCGGAGCGGAAGGTTTTTCCTGTGATGCGGCAGGTGCAAATCGTGATTGGTCTGGGGGTTCTGCTGGGAGTGCTCCTGGCGCGCACGGTGCATCCTGACTTTATTTTTCTTAGCGCATTCTTCGGAGCGGGATTGCTATGTGCCGGTTTTACTGGCTGGTGCGGGATGGTGATGCTGATGTCAAGGATGCCTTGGAACCAGGTGCCGGGCCAAACGGGCGGCCCGGTGCGTTCCTGTTCAACCGGCTGCTAATCCGCTCCGGGGGCCTCCCGGCGGCCTGTTATTTTCCATCTCAATCAACCAAACCAACTCATGAAAAAGAACGTAGGCACTATCGACGCTATCCTCCGCACCCTGCTCGGCATCGGCCTGATCGCCTACGGCATTGTGAATCACAGCTGGATCGGAGCCCTTGGGGCGATCCCGCTCCTGACGGCCTTCGTCGGCTTTTGTCCGGTCTATTGTCCACTGGGGCTGAGCACCCGGGGCAAGGGCGGCGGTTGTGGAAACGGCGGCTGCGGCAGTGGGAAGTGCGGGGGCTGACTCCGGTCTCCTGTCATCCCTATCCAACGTCGTATGTCCCCTGCATTGGTCACAAGCCTGTTGGTCATCGCGATCCTGGTGGCCGGGTGGTATGCCTTTGAAGGGCGATGGGACCGGCGTTTGTTCCATGCCAGGGGGAAATACGTTTGCCGGAATGGCCCGGCGGCAGAAGGCAGGGCCTTCCTCGAGGCGCATCCTGACACCCAGGTGCTGGATGTCCGCTCAGATGCCGAATTCCGAGCCGGGGCGCTGCCGGGGGCGATTCACGTTTCCATCGGGGACCCCGCCTTTTCTGCCAAAGTAGGCGCGCTCAGCCGGTCGCGCCCCGTGCTGGTCTATTGCGCCGGCGGTTACCGCAGCCGCAAGGCGGTGGAGCTGATGAAGCCGATGAACTTCACCACCATCCAACATCTGCACCGCGGCTATCACTCCTGGAAACTGGCCGGCTTCCCGGTGACAAAACCGGTGGATCAGCTTCCGGACCTCTGAACCTCATTATCAATTCTTCAACCATCCAGCCTATCATGAACTCCGGTGTCCCTGCCGCTTCCGCTTCTTCTCCCACCCCTCCCCGCCGCTTGCTGATTGTGGGCGGCGTGGCCGGTGGAGCCAGCACCGCAGCCCGGGCGCGGCGGCTTTCGGAGGATTTTGAGATCATTCTTTTCGAGCGGGGCCCGCACGTGTCCTTTGCCAACTGCGGTCTGCCTTATTACGTGGGCGGCGAGATTCCTGACAAGGAGGATCTGCTGGTTCAAACGCCGGAAAGCCTGAAGGCCCGGTTCAATTTGGAGGTCCGGGTCAACACGGAAGTGATCGGGATCTATCCTGCCACGCATACCGTGCGGGTGAAAAACCTCCTGACAGGCCAGGAAACCGTGGAGTCCTATGACAAACTGGTGCTGGCCACCGGGGCCGCGCCGATCCGGCCACCCATTCCGGGGATCGACCGGGCGAATCATTTTCTGGTGAGAAACGTGCCGGATGTGGAACAGATCACCGCCTGGGCTGAAAAGTCAGGACAAGGCCGGGTGGTGGTGGTTGGTGGTGGGTATATCGGCTTGGAAATGGCAGAGCAACTGCGGCACCGCGGATTGACGGTCACTCTGGTGGAGGCCCTGCCGCAGGTGATGGCCCCCCTTGATCCGGAGATGGCGGCATGGCTTCATGCGGAGTTGCGGGATCAGGGAGTGATGTTGCATTTGAACGACGCGGTGGCCGCCTTTGAGGCTCCCACTGCGGAGGAACCGGCGGGGGCTTCCATCGTTGTTTTGAAAAGCGGCCAGCGCCTGCCGGCGGATGCAGTGATTGTCGGCCTTGGCGTGAAACCAGAAGCGGGATTGGCCCGGGCGGCGGGACTGGCCCTGGGCGAACTCGGCGGGATCCGGGTCGATGATCGCATGCAGACCAGTGATCCTGACATTTTTGCGATCGGCGATGTGGTGGAAGTGAAGGATGGGGTGACCGGCCAATGGTCGCTGATCCCCCTCGCCGGACCGGCGAATCGTCAGGGCCGGATCGTGGCCGATGTGATTTTCGGCCGGAATTCCCGCTACGGCGGCACCTGGGGCACCGCGGTCCTGCGGCTCTTCCGGCTCACCGCCGCCTGCACCGGAGCCAATGCCACCCGTTTGAAGCGCGCGGGAATTCCTTTTGAAGTGGTGCATCTGCATCCGGGTTCGCACGCCGGTTATTTCCCCGGCGCGGAACCTCTCGCGCTGAAACTTCTGTTCGCTCCTGATACCGGCAAATTGCTCGGGGCCCAGGCGGTGGGCCGCGATGGAGTGGATAAACGCATGGACGTCATCGCCACGGCCCTGCAGGCAGGGATGACGGTGCATGATCTGGCTGAGCTGGAATTATGCTATGCCCCGCCGTTCGGCTCGGCGAAGGATCCGGTGAACCTGGCCGGCATGACGGCGCAGAATCTTATCGCTGGCATGGTGCGCCAGAGGCAGTGGGAGGAAGTGGCCGGACTGGATCCTGACACCACTCTGCTGCTGGATGTGCGCAGCAAGGCAGAGCGCGCGGCAGGTTTCATCCCCGGCTCCATCCACATTCCGATGAATGAACTGCGCCAGCGCAGCGGCGAACTGCCGGGCAACCGGGAGATTGTGGCCTATTGTGCCAGCGGACTGCGCTCCTACGTCGCGGCCCGGTTCCTGGCCCAGCGGGGATTTCAGGTGACCAACCTTTCCGGAGCTTACCGGACTTGGCGCGCGGCCACGGCGTGATCCTCGAAGCTGCCTGATGGCATCAATCCGCGGATTGGGTTTGGCAGGCAGGGGCGGGTGATTTGAAAATGATGCAAATCCATGGGATATCGGGTAGAGACGCGGCTGGATCCCGGCTAGGGGTGGGGGAATGAATACTTTTGTGACGAAGCCGCAATGGGTGCCGGAATTGGACCCTGATTTCCAGCCTGCGGTGCTGTGGAACCGGGCCTACCTGGCTTCTGTAAGGGATGGGGTGCCGCTGATGTTGGCCTTGGAAGGAGAGCATGGCAGGGTGTCGCGCTACGAAACGGTGGTAAGGTCCGTCACCGACGGCGAGACGCTGCAGTATGTGGAGCGGTTGGTGAAATTTTTGCTATGGTCCCGCGGGGGCTGGCGTCTGGTGGTGGCCGGGCCGGAGGAGATCGCCGGATATCTGGCCACAACCTATGCTCCAGGCGGAGCTAGGGCATTCGATGCCGGGATGATGGAAAAGGCCTACGGCCGGGCCTTTACAGTGGAACCGGTGCCATTTGGCAGGGTGCCGGCGGAGCAGGAAGGGGGCGCTTCCGTGGGGGGGCATCTGGATGGGTGCCGGATTGGTTTTGATCTGGGGGCCAGTGATTACAAGGTAGCCGCCGTAAAGGATGGCGAGGTGGTTTACAGCGATGAATTTGCCTGGGATCCCCGGCCGCAGACGGATCCATCCTATCACTACGACCATCTCAACGCCGGCCTGCGGGCGGCGGCGGCGCATCTGCCCAGGGTGGACGCCATCGGCGGTAGTTCAGCGGGCGTGATCGTGAATAACCGCTTCATGGTGGCCAGTCTGCTGCGCAATATCCGGCCGGAGCGGATGGAGGAAGCCCGGGGAATGTTCGAACGCTTGAAGCAGGAATGGGGGGTGCCTCTGGAGGTGGTGAATGATGGGGATGTGACCGCCCTCGCAGGGGCGATGTCCCTGGGCGAGCATGCGGTCCTGGGGGTCGCCATGGGGTCAAGCGAGGCCGCCGGTTATCTGAATCCGGAAGGGCGGATGACGGGCTGGCTAAGTGAGTTGGCCTTTGCTCCCGTGGACTACAATCCTGCCGCGCCCGCCGATGAGTGGTCCGGCGACCGCGGCGTCGGGGCGCTTTATTTTTCCCAGCAGGCCGTCAACAAACTGATCCCGGCGGCGGGGATTCCGGTGCCGGCTGAAATGTCTCTGCCGGAGCGGTTGCGGCTGGTCCAGTTTCTGATGGGCCAGGACGATCCGAGGGCGGCGGCGATCTACCGGACGATCGGTATTTATCTGGGCTACAGCGTGGCACACTATGCGCAGTTTTATCAATTCAACCACCTGCTGATTCTCGGCCGGGTGACGACCGGCAAGGGCGGGAACATCATCTTGGGCACTGCGCAGGAACTGCTGGCCGATGAATTTCCGGAATTGGCGGCACGGGTGAAAGTCCAACTGCCGGATGAAAAGAGCCGCCGGGTCGGGCAGGCGTGTGCGGCGGCCAGTCTGCCGGCGCTTGCGGAATTGACGGTGGGGCCCTAGCAGGTGCCAGAGAGCGCCGGATTTTTGAAATAGCAAAAAACAATCACAATATGTCCATGAAATTTTCCCAGACTGGAGCCTCGGTGCTGGTGCCGGATGCTTGTGCGATGCCGGAAGCGCTGCGTCGGGTGACCCATCTGGGGATCGGCGCCCACCAGGATGACTTGGAATTCATGGCCTTCCATGGCATTGCGTCGTGCTTTCACGCCGATGACCAGTGGTTTGGGGGGGTGACCTGCACGAATGGTGCGGGCAGTTCCCGGACGGGGGCCTACGCGGGCTTTTCCGATGAGGAAATGCAGGCGGTGCGCCGGGAGGAGCAGAATCTGGCCGCTCGGGTCGGACGCTATGGCTACATGGCCCAATTGGACCATCCCAGCAGCCATGCGAAATCCCCAGCGTCCAATGCCCTGCGGGATGATTTGGTCCAAATCCTTCAGGGCTGCCGGCCGCAGCTGGTCTATACCCACCAGCCTGCGGACAAACATGAGACCCACATCGGGGTGATGGTCGCGGTGATAGAAGCGATCCGTTGCCTGCCCAGGGAGTCACGCCCGCTGGCGGTGCATGGGTGTGAGGTCTGGCGGGATCTGGACTGGATGCCCGACGGTGAAAAAACCATCCATAACCTGACCGGCCATGAGGTGCTGGCTGGAGCGTTGAATGGGATTTTTGACAGCCAGATTGCCGGGGGAAAACGTTATGATCTGGCAGTCATGGGACGGCGGCGTGCCAACGCGACTTTCTTTTCCTCTCACACCACGGATGGCGCTGCAGCCCTGGCGTTTGCCATGGATCTCACGCCTCTCGTGGAAAATGAGGCCCTGGATGTGGTGGATTTCACGATGGGTTTCGTGGAGCGTTTCTCCCAAAGTGTCCGGGGAATGCTGGAAAGGCGGCTGGGACGGTAAGGTCCGGGCTTATTTCTTTGCGGCAGGCAGGGGCAAAGGAAGCATGACTTCATTGCGGCGCAGGGGGCCAGGGGTCCATGGAGAGTTGTAATAGGCAAAAACGGGTTCACCGGCAGGGGTGAGTTTTTGACTGGCGAGCCATTTGCGGAGTTCCGCGAGGGCCTGTTCCTCGTTGGCTTTGCGCTGGAGGCCATTGAAGCGCAGCACCGCATAGCGGCCGGGAGGACGGGTTCCCACGGTGATGTCATCAGTTCCGGAAGGGGGGGCGCTTGCCGCTGCCACTTTGGCGGGCACCACAAAGCTCATCTTGGATTGTCCTCCGGTCTGGTTCATGAAGACTGGAGTGGTCATTTCGATCTTCTCCTGTTTTTCGTTTTTCCCGGAGATATACCCGAAGAGTTTCATAAACCGGCCATCGCGGTCGGCATCCGCCGGCGCACTGGCGGAAACGGTGGTGAGGGCCGGATAGTCGCGGACTTCGACCGGACCGTCTTTTTGCAGCATCGTGTAGGGAGCCGTCTCGTAAGCGGCGCGGCTGGTGGTGGTCAGACGGGTAAGCAGTCCTGCAGCGGCCAGGAGGCCAGTGAGAATGAGGGCTTTTTTCATGGGGGGAAGGGGAGGTGGAAAAAAGTGCATCTGCACCTTGTGCAGAATTAACGTTGCTTTCATCAATCCGGACTTGCTTTGATCAGGCAAAAAACCGCAATCAGGCGCAAAACGATTCCCTTGAGTGATGAAAATCAATAAAGTTGCTGTGTTAGGTGGAGGCAGTGCCGGCTTGATCGCGGCTCTGACCCTGAAAAAACAGATGCCGGATTTACCGGTAGAGGTGGTCTATAGTGCTGATCTTGGGGTCATCGGGGTAGGGGAAGGCACCACGGCGGCTTTTCCCCGGCATTTTTTCGAATACCTGAAGCTGAGTCCGGCGGATTTTTACGCTGAAGCGGAACCGACCTGGAAGTTGGGAATTCATTTCAAATGGGGTCCCCATTCCCAAGGTTTTTACTACAGTTTTCAAAATGAGTATAAAACGCGGTGGCCGGAATTGAGCCGGAATACCGGGTTTTATTGCGACAAGGATACCAAATGGCTCGGAATCGTGTCCGCCTGCATGGCGCAAGGCACTGTCTTCCCGCGAAAACAGGATGGGGCTCCTCATTTTCACAAATCGCACGCTTTCCATATCGAGAACAAAAAACTGGTCGGATATCTGGAAAACCAGTGCCGGAAGATCGGGGTGGGCTTTACTGAAGGCACGGTGTCGACGGTGGAAAAGGGGCCGGAAGGAGTGGCGGCGTTGGTCTTGGAGAGCGGGCAAAAGGTGACGGCTGATCTGTATGTGGATGCTTCGGGTTTCCGCTCGGAACTGCTGGGCCGCGTCATGCAGGAAGACTATTTGAGTTTTGAAAAATCACTCTTCTGTGACCGGGCGGTGATCGCGGGTTGGCCGCGGACCAACGAACCCATCCTGCCCTATACGGTGGCGGAAACCATGGAGGCCGGCTGGTGCTGGCAGATCGAGCACGAAAACTGGATCAACCGGGGATATGTTTATGCTTCCAGTTTTATTACCGACGAGGCGGCTCTGATCGAGTTCCGGCAGAAAAATCCGAAGATCGCCAATGAGCCGCGGGTCGTGAAGTTCAAATCCGGCCGCTACCGGAGGCATTGGGTGGGGAATGTAGTTGGGGTGGGAAATTCCGTAGGTTTTGTGGAACCCCTTGAGGCTACTGCATTGCAGGTGATCTGCCTCGAAAGCAGCACATTGGCAGATACCCTGAAGGACTCGCTGCTGGAGCCGACCCCATCCGTCATGGATTTGTATAATACCTACAATTCGAGACAGTGGGATGACATCAGGGACTTTCTGGCGGTGCACTATGCCTTTAATACCCGGATCGATTCCGCCTTTTGGAAGGCCTGCCGCGAGGAGACCGCGCTGGAGGGCGCTGCACCGATCGTCCGCTTTTATGAGGAGAACGGGCCAAGTCTGGTGGCGGAAGCGGTGCAGTTTGATCCGAATAATTCGTTTGGGCTTGAAGGGTATCTGGCGATGCTGGTGGGGCAGGCCGTGCCCCATGACAAGCCTTGGATCCCTACGGCCGGGGAACAAAGGATCTGGAAAGAGCGGCTTCAGAATTACCGCGACCACGCGGCGCGGGGTTTCACCGTGAAGACCTGCCTCGATATGATCCGCAAAGGTCAAATCAAGTTGGGCTGACTGAGGGAGTGGGTGGATTGCGCAAAGTCATAAGAGATTCACCTGCAAGCATAATTGACGGTTTTGTATGAATTTGGGTAATCTTCCAACTCTGCGTTAATAAAATATCGACTGCTGCCATCCCCATGAAAACGAAATCTTCTTACGGTAACTCCAAGGCCTTGGGCCTGTGCTTCCTTGGTGCCATGGCTTCCACCAGTCACGCCCAGCTCCAATCGGCGGGTTCCTTGCTGGTGGATCTGAATTTCACCACCCTGACGCCTGGGGATCTGCCCTTCGTTCCGAATGCCGGGACGCTTGGCGGTGGATTCGAATCCTTCGGACCCGCCACTGCTATACCAGTGATCCGGACCGCCCCGAAATCCTCGGTGAAGGGACTCTACGTGGATGGGGGGGATTTCATGATGAGCGTGACCGCCCAGACGCCGATCGGTGGCATTCCCTCACGTTTGGATGCCCCGGCCGGACTGATTGGGGCCCAGGCGTCACGTTCGGTGGAGGCGTGGGTTTACAACGAGTCCCTGGCGGATGAGGAAACGGCCGTCGCCTGGGGAAAACGCGGCGGTCCTGACGGATCGAATTATTCCTGTCTCTATGGGGTCAATGCCACGTGGGGTGCCTTGGGACAATGGGGCGGGCCGGATCTGGGCTGGGCCGGGGCAATTCCTCCGGTGGCGGGCAGTTGGCACCATCTCACCTGGGTGCATACGGGGACCGATGAGGAAGGGATGGGTGCCGATCCCAACAATACCTTGGTTTATGTCGACGGTGTCCTGAACACTTCCGAAAATGCCGGAATTCTGACCACCCATCCCGGGCCACTGCTGTTGGGAGCCCAGATGACTGCTGACGGTGTCACGGTTGAGCCGGGCAACCGCGGTTCCATGTATCTTGGAAAAGTGAGGGTGCATGACGGTGCCCTCACGGCCGCCCAGGTCTTGAACAACTACAATTTCGAGGCCGCGGGTTTCCCGCCCACCAACACTCCCACGGCCCTCGCTCCGAAGACCGGTCCAATCCACCGCTGGAGTTTTACCGAGGCCGCGGGCACCAAGGTTACGGACAGCGCCGGTTTTCTGCATGGAGTGGTCAAGGGAGCCAACAGCACCTGGACAGGCAGCAGCATTACCCTTCCCGGTGGCTCCGGAGCTACCGAAGCCTATGTTGATTTGCCTAACAGGCTTCTCAGCAGTCATGCTTCGGAGTTGGGGGGGCCTGGTGAAGTCACCTTGGAAATGTGGGTCACCGCTACCGGCGGCAGGACCTGGTCGCGCTTTTTTGACTTCGGCAGCACCAATGGGAATGAAATTTTCGCGCCGGGTGGTGGCGGTGATGGCTGGGACTATTTATTCCTCAGTGCCCAGGAGGGCGATAATACGGCCCGCAACGTCCTGTCCCTGCGGCACCGCGATCCTGCTGGGAACGGCCCCTTGGGCGCAGGTGGTCCCGCTGATGTGAATCCCAATATCGCGTATGACACCGCCACCTTCGGCAATCAGCGCCATATCACGGTGGTTTGGAGAGATCGTGAGGTGATCAATATCTACGAAGATGGTCTGCCCACCCGGGAATTGCGGCCTGGAGATATCAAAATGGTCCAGTTGAATGATGTGAACTGCTGGTTGGGCCGTTCCACCTGGCTGGGCGATCAGAACCTCCAGGGGGAAATCAACGAATTCCGCGTTTATGATAGAGCCCTCTCCCCCGGGGAGATCCTGCAAACCCAATTGGACGGTCCGGATGCCGCGCTGCCGGTTCCTCCCGATGACGACAACGATACCTTGCCCAACTGGTTTGAGCGCCTGTACGCCAGTGCCACTTTGGATATGACGGTGGGCGGACAGGCCGGCCTTGATGGTGACACGGATGGCCGCACCAATTTCCAGGAGTATCAGGAAGCCACCAATCCCAACCTTGCCGATACCGACGGGGATGGGCTCAATGACGGCGGAGAATTCACCCGTGGCACCAATCCCCTGCTGACCGACACGGATGGCGATGGCCTGACCGACGGGGCCGAGGTGAATACCCACAGTTCCAATCCGCTCCTGCTGGATACGGACAGCGATGGTTATGCCGACGGTCAGGAAGTGGCGGGCGGCTCCAGTCCGTCCGATGCCAACAGCATTCCAGTGGTTTTCCTCGTGGCACGCTACAGCTTTGATACCGCCGCAGGAGAGGCGGGGGACGATACGCAAGTCACAGAGAGCGTCAGCGGGCTCCACGGTTATGTGCGGGGAACGGGAGGAACCTGGACGGGCAATGCCCTGACTCTGCCCGGCGGATCCAGCGAGTCAGCTCCCTACGTTGATTTGCCGAATCACCTGATGTCCCGCTTTGCCAAGGCCAATGGAGGCCGGGGCTCCGTCACGTTGGAAGGCTGGGTGACGGTGCCGACACGGGGGGGCGCCGCCTGGCAGCGTATCCTGGACTTTGGTTCAAGCCACCCAGGCAGCAATCTGGGCGAGATTTTCAACCCGGGCCGCAGCATTCCCGGTGACACTGCCGGTCAGGATTATTTCTTCCTCAGTGCTGCCCGCGGCGATGATGTCAACCTCCGCCGGGTGGATTGGACCAATAACGATGCCGTCGGCGGAGCCGGAAACGCCTTCGGGGTGGACTCGAATGCTTCCGCCGGCACCGTGGATGCGCTGTTCCACTACGCCATCACTTTTGATGAGACGCTCGGGCAACTCCGCTATTACGAAAACGGAGTGGAAGTCAGCAATGGCAACACCACCCTGAAGCTGAATGCTCTCAACGATGTGAACTGCTGGCTCGGCCGTTCGAACTGGACCGGAGATGGCAACTTCGGCGGCGATTTCGACGAGTTCCGTTTCTATGCCGGTCTCTTCGCTCCCTCCGATGTCCTCAAGAGCTTCAACAAAGGTCCCAACACGCTTCCCAATGGAACCAACACTGCCACCGACGTCACCACTCTGAAAATCACCAACGTGAATGGTTGGCCGGAGTGGTATGTGGACCGTGTGCCGGGCCTGCCTGCGGCAACCAGCGACACCGATGCTGACGGACTCACGGCCCTTGCGGAACTCGGGCGTGGTTCCTCCCCCACCGCGGCGGACTCGGACGGGGATGGCCTTGGCGATGCGATTGAGACGAACTCGGGAGCTTTCGTCAGTGCCTCCTCTACCGGGACCAATCCCGCCAATCCTGACACCGATGATGACGGATTGACGGATTCCCAGGAAGTCGCTGCCGTCACGAATCCATTCGTGCAGGATTCCGATGGTGATCTTGTTTTCGATGGATCCGATGCCCTTCCGTTGAGCACCGGCGCCACCGTCCTGGCTCCGGCGCACCGCTGGACCTTTGACGATCTTGGCTCCAGCGTAGTGGCAGGGGATACTCCCTCTGCTGACCTGATCGGCGGTGCCGCCTTCAATGCCATCATCCGCGGCACCAATGCCAGTTCGGACGGGTCCTCGGTCATTCTTCCGGGTGGGGCCAACAATAACGATACTGCCTACATCGATCTGCCGAATGGGCTGATCAGTTCCCAGTCCAGAGTCACTTTGGCGGGATGGGTCACCGTGAATGCGATCACCAACTGGTCCCGGATTCTTGACTTTGGGAGTTCCGGCGGGGCTGAAGTGCCGCCGGCTGGGATTGGCAATGGCACGGACTATCTGTTCTACTCGGCCTCCAATGGCACGGATCAGAACTTGCAGCGGTTGGCAATGCAGGACGCCCCCGGGGGTGAATCCCTGTATAATGTCACCCAGCCCACACCGCTCGGCGTGGAGACCTTCTTCGCCATCACCATCGACTCCATCGCTGGTGACCGCAGCGTCTACACGCTTTACCGCGAGGGGTTGTGGGGGATGAGGATGTTTGGGGCCCGCTACCCGCTTTCCAGCATCAACGACGTCAATTGCTGGCTGGGCCGTTCCCAATTCGGTGGTGATCCGCAGCTGAATGGCACCTTCAATGAGTTCCGCGTCTACAATGGAATCCTCAACGAAAGCGCCATCCGCTCCCTGTATGCCACCGGAACCGACGGAATGCTCACCCTGATTTCCGCAGTGAAGAATGGCAATCAGTTGGATCTGACGTGGGAATCCCGCGATTTGTTGACTTACACTATCGAAAGTTCGCCGGATCTGACGACTTGGATTGCGGTGAATCCGAATATTCCCTCCACCGGGGTGACGACCACGGCGTCAGTGCCTATCGGGACAGGCCGCCTTTATTACCGGGTCCGTGTGGACTAGCAGCTCAAGGGGCCGAACTGATCTCAACCGGCCGCACCTTGTCTCCTTCGCGGGGGGCAGGGTGCGGTTTTTGTACCCTGCGATCCCCGGGCGCAGCGAGAACCCGCAACGGTAAAAGCACTCTTACGGATCACTCGAAGCTTGACGGCAGGGCGGACAATGGGGTTTGGTTCGCTTCAAACTATGAAGTCTGTTCCCCCACTGTCCATTCTCGCGTTGGTTCTTGCATCCGGTTGCCTTTATTCGCCAGTGACCGCCGCCCCGGTGTCGACTGCTCCGGGTCTGGACTGGCCTTCTTATCGTGGGCCCAATGGTGATGGCGTCACCAAGGCCAAACTGGGCAAAATGTGGGACAATGCCGGGCCCAGGCAGGTCTGGAAGGTCGAAGCCACCAACGGATTCAGTTCCATGGCCGTCTCCGGGGGAGTGGCGGTCACCTTGGTGACGCGCGATCATGAAGGGTCCGGGACGGAGCATTGTGTGGCTTTGGATGCTGCCACCGGCAAGGAACTCTGGGCGGTGCCGCTGAAACTGGCCAAATACCAGGGCGGGGGCGACTCCGGCACGGGCGAAAACAAAGGGGGCGACGGACCGCGCAGCACGCCCACCCTTTCTGACGGAAAGGTATATGTCTACGGATCGAATCTCGATCTCTATTGCTTCGATGCGAAGACCGGCAAGGAGGTTTGGTCCAAGGATGTGGCCGGTGATTACAAAGGAAAAAACATCTCGTGGTCGAATGCGACCTCACCCATCGTCGAGGGCGACCTGGTGATCGTGGGCGGCGGTGGTAAAGGCGCGGCTTTCCTCGCCTTTGATAAGGACCGGGGGACCCTGAAATGGAAGGAGGGTGACGACACTATCACGCATGCCACGCCGACGGCGGCCACCCTCCTCGGTGAACGGCAGGTGATTTTTTTCATGAAGTCAGGGCTCACGGCCGTATCCCCGAAGAACGGCAAAATTCTCTGGCAGCAGCCCTACAAGTTCAATGTCTCCACAGCCGCCTCTCCCGTGGTTTTTGAGAATATCGTATATTGCTCCGCTGGTTATGGGGTGGGCAGTGCCGCCTATGAGGTTAAAAAATCCGGTTCCAACTACGAAACCAGCGAGCTCTGGCGGGTGGAAGGAGACGGCCTGAACAATCACTGGAGCACCCCGGTGGTCCACGGGGGCTACCTTTACGGCATGTTCAGCTTCAAAAAATATGGGGATGGCCCGGTGAAGTGTGTGGATATCCGGACGGGCAAGGAATTGTGGAGCAAGGAAGGATTCGGGCCCGGGAATGTCATTTTATCGAATGATAAATTGCTGGCCTTGAGCGATAAGGGCGAGCTGGTGATCATCGAGGCCAAGCCGGATGCCTACACCGAACTGGCCCGTGCCGATGTGCTGGATGGCAAGTGCTGGTCTACTCCCACCATGGCCGGCGGATTCATTTTTGCGCGGAGCACCAAAGAAGCCGCCTGTTTTGCGGTGGCTCCCTGACCGGTCATCGCCGGGACGGTCTCTGCAGGGACATTCCCGTAACCCGAATGAGTCAATAAATCCGCCCTGAGGCGGACGTTTACACGCCATCCCATTTCCTTATGAATATGACCTCCGCTACCCGGTTTGTTTCCTTGTTGTCGTTGCTGCCCTGCCTTGCGGCGGCGCAAACAGTGGTTTCCGCCGCTTCCTCCTCTGCGCAGGCGACCGCCACCGCCGGTGGCAAGACTCTCACGGCGAAGCTCAACGAAGCTTCGAAAACCGTGCGCGTGGAAATCGACGGCAGTTTATTTACGGAGTTGATCTATGCCGGCCAGCCGAAGCCGGTGCTCTTCCCCATTCATGGTCCTGGTGGGATCATGATGGTGCGGCAATGGCCCCTGCGGGAGGCCGCCCCAGGAGAGGAGAAGGATCATCCCCATCACAAAGGGATGTGGTTCACCCACGGCAATGTGAATGGGATCGATTTCTGGAAGGAAGGCACGGATGCGGGTCAAATCGTGGTGCAGGGCGTGCCTCAACTCAGTGCCCGGGACGGGGCGGTGGTCCTGCTCACCAAGGAGTCTTGGCAAAAACCGGGAGGAGGCGAAGTATTGACTTCCACCACCACCATCACCTGTGGAGCGGACGGGGATGATCGTTATATCGATTACGCGATCACTCTGAGCAGTGGGGGAGCCGATGTGATTTTTGGAGACACCAAGGAAGGCACCATGGGAATCCGGGTAAATCCCCTGCTGAATTTCAAAGGAGCCGTGGCCAAGGGCACCGCCGTCACCAGTGAAGGGAAAACCGGCGCCGCCGCGTGGGGTACCAACGCCAAGTGGGTGGACTATACTGCCCCAGCCGAGGGCGGCGTGATCGGGGTGGCCTGCTTCGATCATCCTTCCAATTTGCGGCATCCAACCACTTGGCACGCCCGGGATTACGGTTTGGTGGCCGCCAATCCATTTGGTCTGCATGACTTTCAGAAACAGCCGAAAGGGGCAGGGGATTACACCTTGAAAAAGGAGGCTCCCCTGACGCTGCGCTATCGTTGGCTCTTCCATCAGGGGACGACCACGGACGCGAAAATTGCCGGACGCTGGCAGGCGTGGGCCGCGGCGAAATAAGGAACACGAAGGCCGGATTTTTTGCCAGCCCGGACGGGTGGCTGAAGATATTGAGGCCACCGGCCAGAATCAGGTTTCCCCAAGGGCCGGCCAGTGCTTGCATGAAGGGAGTTTTCCATCCCCACCCTTGTGAGCTATCCTTTCCGCACCAAGCGCTATTCCCTTGAGGACGATCCTATGGTTACGATGGCCCCTCCGGGCCCGGGGTGGCGTCAGTTCAGCATCAGTGCCCTGGCCACTACCCTGATTTTGGTCCTCTGCTGGTATTTTGCCTCCCTGCTGATCCAGCAGACAAACCAGAATCTCGGGCCGGTAGCGGATCCGGTGAGTGGGGAGGTGCGGGGAGATCAGGACCAGAAACACAATATCAACCAAGCCCTTTTGGCCCGGGACTTCATGACGCCCCGGGAAGATCTGGGGCTGATGGCGAATCTGATGCGCTGGATGCCGCACCGGACCGATGGGGTGGTAGCCCCGCTCTGGCCATGGGTGGCGGCCCGGTTGACGACGCCGGGACAACCTTACCGGGAGACCGGAGTGACGGAGGATGACCGGAAGTTGTTCACCAAGGGGAAGTGGGCCAATGTTGCCATGGTGCTGGCTTTTCTCTGGGCCCTGGGACTGGTGCTGGCGCGGTCGTTCCGGCCGGCGGCAACCGTCACGGTTTTGCTTCTGGCGGGATTCGGTGCCTTGATTCCCCGGGCGGTGTATTTCCAGCCGGAGCCACTTTATTTCATTTTGTTCTTCTTCACCTGGATTTGTGCGGTGAAGTTGTTGATGAAAAACGATGTTTGGCTGCATGCCCTGTTCGGCCTGATGGGAGGACTGGCCTATTTGGCCAAGACCTCGGTAGAGCCATTGATCCTCGCGTGGTTTGGGATTTCAGCCCTCCGCTTTTTGTATCTGATGTTCCGCAAGGAGGAGGATCCATCGGCCGACCAGCCATGGAGCCAGCGGAATCATTTCATTGGCCTGATCGTCTTCGCTTTTGCCTGGATGGCCGTGACGGCCCCCCGTTATGCCTTTGCCCAGGAACGGTGGGGCGATCCCCGTTTCAGCTACCCGGGAGCCTGGATGTGGATGGATGACTACCAGAGCTGTTACACCTGGATGGGAGCCCATCCTGATAAACAGAGTCTCGAAGCCATTCCTCAGGGGGACAGACCCTCCTTGACCAACTACCTGAAAACCCATCCGGCCGCCGCCGTGCAGGACCGTCTCCTGGACGGAACCCGCGAGAAACTCACCCGTTGGTTGGCACCGAAAATAGTAAAGCCGCCGGCCGGGGGGGATTTCCCCGGCTGGCGGGTGCTGCTGGACCGGCGCGGAGTGTATCTCGGAGCCATTACTGGCGTGATGCTGGCTGCAGCGTTGCTGGTATGGAGCCGCCGGAAATCGGTCGACCGGACCGGGCTTTCCGTGCCCTCGGGGGCTTGGGCTGCCGCGCTCTTTACGGTGGGCACCGTGGCAGGGTATTCCTTGCTTTATGGATGGTATGATCCCATCGGACGGGGGGATCGATTTATGTTGTCCCTCTACGCGCCGCTGGTGTTTTGCCTTGTTTGGGCCTCCGAGAGTCTGATGAATTTGGCGATCATGCGCCGGTCTCCCCGTTGGACTGTTCTGGTTTATCAAAGCTGCCTGTGGTTGATCAATGGGGCAATAGCCTGGCGCTTGGTGGAGATGCTGAGGAATCCGGTCTTTTATCCCGGTACGTTGTGATTGGCGTGATGTCCCAAGCGAATCAACGCCGCAGGAAAAATGCGAAATTCTCAATAATGAGATGCTAAAAAATCTAAAAACCGTAAATTTAAAAATTTTCTCCAGATTTTCCTTGATTAATTGGTAATTTTCCCAATATTGGGACTTACCATGAAGCAAATTGCCGCCGTTTCGTTCCCGTTGACCGGATTGAGTTCGCTTAAAGGCCGCAAGCAGGGTGGCTTTGGCCTTACGGAAGTTTTGATGGTAGTGGCAATTCTGGGAGTAATTACTGCATTGGCCTTGCCTTCCTTGGCGGGTGTTTTGCAAGGAGGCCGGTCGGCAAAATCCAAACAACAGGCGCAGGCAATCGCTCAAACCTTTGCTGCGGCGGAGGCAGTAGGGGCCGTTTTTGCCACTCAAAGCCGTGAAGGGGTAGTGGATGCACTCACCAGGCCGGAAGGCGTGACAGGAGTGGGTATCTTCGAAAATGTCATTTTTTCCGTCAAATTGACTATCGCCGAGCAGACCGAGGTCCGCACTTCGCCTTTTCTGGTGGGACGCACCCTCCCGGATGGAAAATTCCGCTTGGAGTTCAAACCATAAGCTGGTTTGGGCTTTTTCCAGGAAGGACTCCGGGGAATTCATCCCAGTCCAGACGGACCTTATCCTGCAAAGCCAGAGAGCCTCATTTTGATGGGTTCTTTAGAGATTTTAGTTAAAATCCACTTTTTTGATAAAAACTAGAATAAACTTCTAGTCAGCGGGCATCGGGCGTGCTACTTTGGACGACCCGATATGAAACGCACCCGAAATGCTTTTACCTTAGTCGAAATGCTGATTGTCATTGCAATCATCAGCATTCTGGCCGCGATGGCCATTTCGTCTTTTTCGAATGCCGCACAAGATTCCCGTGCCGTAGTGGTGAGCCAACAATTAGCCTCGGTGCAGGAGGCAGTTAATAATTGGGCAGCCCGTCAGATCGGCCGGGTGAACGCGTCGGGTGGCAATCCGACTTCGATTGAGCAGGTCCGGGTCATCTATAATGCTCCCACCACCGCCTCCGCCCGGTTGGCCGTCTTTGCCAATTACCTGGATGAAAGCACCCGTTCGACCCTTTCGGCCGACGACACCACGGGCCGGGTGACCAGCGACGCAATGCGCCAAACAGGCCGCTGGTTGACCCTGCCTGACTGGGATCCCGCCGTTGGCAAATATCCCAAAGTCCAAATCACTCCCTGAACCACGACCCCAACTGTCATGAAACTCAATTCACGTGCGTTTTCCCTCGTAGAAGTCCTGGCGGCGGTGGCCATCATAGGCATCATCGTCTTCCTCGCTCTGCCAAATGTGATCCAAGCCAAGCTGGATACCGAGGAGCAGATGGTCATCACGAGGGCAGAAGCCCTTAACATGTCCATCAGTGCCTACATCACGGCCAACGGGCGCAGCAATGCTGGCGTGGCATGGGCTCACACCGACAATTCCACCCACGGCGCCAAATATCTGCTGGTGAAAGGCTACATGGCCTACGCCCCGTCCACTTTGGCCGCCACGTCCACCCTGCCCGGATATCAGCCCAACGGCTATACTTTCGAGTTTGGGACCTTGGATCAGAAAGTCGTGGTCAAGCGAGGCTCGACCGTTATCCCTTACTGAGGCTACACTCTTTTTCCGGTTATGTACCAGACCTGTAATTCATCTGCAAAAGCCCGTGGATTTACTCTCACGGAACTTCTGGTCACGGTGGGCGTTATCGCCGTCCTGGCCGGGATTGCGATTCCGGCCTATTCGGGCATCACCGGGACGGCAAAAAATGTCGAAGCGGATGATTTTGCAGAATCACTCAACCGCGCGGTGGGAAATTTCAATCAAGCCAACTGGGAAATCCCCACACCGGCCGACCCCGACGCCACCACTGATGAATTTTTAGTGCTGCGCTCCCTGCAGTTCAAAAACTGGCCAGCCGGTTCCTTCAAACCCGGAGCCCCTTATTTTTCTGCCAAGTATGATCCGGGGGTTTCTTCCGACAGTGATAGCCATCGATTGCGCTGGAATGGGCGCAGTTTTGAAGTGCTCCGGCCCGGCACCGCTGGGAAGGGTTTTCTCAAGACCTTCGAAGGAAAAGACTACAAAGCAGCGGATTATGTTTTTCCCAGCGGGTATTCTCCGGCTGGTAGCCCCGCGGGATATTTCCCCCCTGGCGTATGATTGGATTGCGTCAAACCGCCCCCCTTTTTTCCACTTCCATGCACTTGCCTACTCTCGAAATGCCAACGCACGACCGGTTTTCTCCGGACTTTGATCCGTCCTTCTGGGATGGTGGTGCTGCGGCCGCGCCCGCGCCCGATGATGCCATCATGGGAAGTTTTACTGCTGGCAAAGTAGGGCCGGTGAACGTGGAGGCGATGGCCGCGCTGCACGATTTTCTTCCTGTCAAACTGCCCCGCACAACCTGCAGCATCCCGGCTGAAAGCCTGATCCGTCAAATCGGACGCATGGCGACCACGGCGGAGCCTTGGTTGCCGGTCGGGACCGTCGGGCCCTTCCTGATCATGGGCCACTGCCGGCCTGAATCCACTGATTACTGGGGCGTCCCGACGGACTTCATCATCCGCATCATGATCGATGCCGAGCAGTATGAATCGATCCTGAAGGATTTCATTTCGCGCCTTGGGTTCAAGCCGATCGCCGCAGCCAATGCCTGCGAAGGTCTGACCGCTCCGGCCTTTGCCGGAGATCTGAATGCGGCCTTCAGCTGGTTCGTGGAGCAATACCCGATGTCCCAGGATGATCGCGAAAAAATGCAGCGACTCCTGGAGGAACACGGCAAAAAGGCCTTCCAGACCATTGATGATCTGAAGTTTCTGCCGCGGCATTATGGAGTCTGTATCATGCGGCTGGCGACGGGAGCCCAGATCTACAATCCGGAGGAAGCACCGGGACAGTCGATGTTCCCCGACACGTTGTTGGAAAAGCATAACGTATTCCCGCTCTTCTGCGGCAAGCAGCACGTCTACCTGCTCAGTGCCAGCGCTTCGGTTTATGCCTTCGAGGACGAATGGCTGTCTTCCGGCAATGAACCGGTCAAGGTCATTCCGGTCCTGGCCGATACGGCCGCCATCCGTGCGGCCATCGCCCGCAACCGCAGCCGCTCCAGCGGCCGTGAGACCACCAGCCATGTGGTAGCCGGCGAACTCACCTTTTCGGACAGCGGTCAACTCGTCGAAATCGATCCCATGGATATGGCGCGGATCAATCCCGCCAATCCCAACAACACGGCCGAACAATTGGTCATGTGGGCCATTTACCGGGCCCTGACCCTGCGGGCCTCGGACCTTCATATCGAGAAATTCTACAATACCGCCCGGTTCCGTGCCCGCATCGACGGTGAATTGGTGGTGATCCACAGTTGCTCCGAGGAGGCCCTGCAACGGGTCATCGCCATGATCAAGAACTGGTCCAATATGGGCCAGGAGCGGCAGGCCTGTCAGGACGGACGCTTCGCCATGCGGATCGGACAGAAACGGGTCGATGTCCGGGTGGCCGCCGTGCCCCACCGCAAGGAGTTCCAGAAGATCATCATGCGGTTCCTCGACAAGATGGACGGCATCAAGAAGCTGTCGGAGCTGAATCTCTCGCAGCGCCAGATGTCGATCGTCAAACAGATCATGGGGCGGGACCAGGGCCTCGCGCTGGTGACCGGCCCTACCGGGTCGGGAAAAACGACCACCCTGTATGCCTTCCTGAATTCGATCAACGACGACAATATCAATATCCAGACCATTGAGGACCCGATCGAGTATGAGATCGAAGGTATCAACCAGACCCAGACCGATCCTTTCCATGGCCTGTCCTTCGCCAACGGATTGCGGGCCCTGCTCCGGGCCGACCCTGACGTGATCCTGATTGGGGAGAGCCGGGATGGCGAGACCGCGGGTTCCGCCATCAACGCCGCACTCACCGGTCACCTTGTCTTGACCACCCTGCACGCCAACGACTCCCTCCGTGCCATCTCGCGGCTGCTCTCCATGGGCGTGGAACCGTTTCTTCTGGCCGACGCACTCGCCATGAGTCAGGCGCAACGTCTCGTGCGCCGGCTTTGCCCCTACTGCAAGCAACCCGCCGTCATCACCCAGGAAATCCAGGATTTCCTCTACTACCAGGGATGCATCACGGAGCCGTTGACCGACCCCCTGTATCAAAAAGTCGGCTGTGATGAGTGCAACAGCACTGGTTATACCGGCCGTATCGCGTTGATGGAAATGACTCTGGTGAATGGCGAGATGTCGAACCTCATCGCCACGGGCGCTCCGGTGAATGAATTGCGCCGCGCTGCTGAAAAGGATGGATTCCGCACCCTCTATCAGGAAGGCCTTTCCCAGGTCATCAGCGGGAATACCACCTTCGACGAGATCAGTTGCCTCAGCTACACTTCCATGAGTTGAGGTGGTTCCGGATCACAGCATCCGCTGCAGGTAAACCAAGTCCAGCCACTGGTCGAATTTCCAGCCCACCTCGCGCAACCGCCCTGTTTCGGTGAATCCGTGAAGGTTGTGCAGAGCCAGACTGCCCGACTGCTCGCCGGAAATGGCGGCGACGATGGTATGGTGGCCTGCCGCAGTGGCCTCCAGGATTTGATCCTGTAGCAGCAGGCTTCCCAGCCCGCGTCTCTGGAACTCCGGATGAATGTAGATCGAGTTCTCCACGGTTCCGGCAAAGGCTTCCCGTTTTCCGAATGGGGATAGGCTTCCCCAGGCCACGATTTGGCCTTCGAGTTCCACGACTTTAACGGGATGCCGGGCAGGATCCCGTTCCCGGAACCACGCGAGCCGCGCCTCCTCCGTTTCCGGCGCCGTCTGATAGGTGGCGGTGGAGGTCAGGACGTAATAGTTGTAAATGGAATTGATCTTTGCCAGATCATCCTGAGTGGCGGGCCGCAGGGAAGGAGCGTGCATGAAAAAAGAGATGGGATGATTCCCGGCCACACTGTGCCTGAAATCAAGAGGGGAGGCGGGCGCGAAACTTGGGCCCGTAGTGTGCCAGATGTGGCAGGGAAATCGATTTCCGGAGGGGGCGACTTGCTCCAAGGACAGGAATTCAGCGGATATTCCCGTGGCCACATTTACGATCTTCTGAATTTCGGGTTTCCAATGCGCCAATCCCTTCCAAGGTGTGCGCCCCATGTCCCTGAAAATCCGTTTCAACTCCGCCTTCATAACCGGCACCGTGCTCGCCAAAGTAGGGAACCCCCAACGGGATGAGCCCCTTGAGACGTCCAAGGAA
This sequence comes from uncultured Verrucomicrobiota bacterium, assembly GCA_942492905.1. Taxonomy (GTDB): domain Bacteria; phylum Verrucomicrobiota; class Verrucomicrobiia; order Verrucomicrobiales; family V1-33; genus CAIZWU01. The sequence goes on along the minus strand of OW818657.1, from coordinate 3,532,248 downwards.
GTCTTCAACGTGGCCGAGGCTGATTGTGAAACTCTTACCGCCCTCTTCCTCAAGCCTTTCCGCAATCTCATCGCGCACCGCTTCAGCCACCATTCCTCGCTGGAGCAACACGAGATGAATACCTTGGCCACGGCCATCTTTGCCGATCCCGGGTCATTGCTGGAACACGGTTGCCGTATTGCCAAGCGCCTTTACTCGAAGTCCAACCACCCCAACATCAAGGCCGGCGATCTCTGCATCGCCTACATCAAGGATATCGAAGTCGACGGCGTAGCGACCTCTGCACTCTGCATTCTCAAGGCCGAAAGCGTTGTCCCCTTCCTCAGTATCTCTGCCCGCAATGGCGACCTCCAATTGTCCACCGAACAGGGCATCAATCCGGAGAAAATCGACAAAGGCTGCCTCATTCTCAACAACTTTGCCGAGCAGGGCTACTACATTCTCACCTTCGACCGCAGCGGGGCCGAATCCCGCTTCTGGGTGCGCGATTTTCTCGGCGTCCATGCCGTGCCGGACGAGGCTTTCCTCACCAACGCCTATACCAACCTTGCCGTGTCCTTCCTCGAACAGGTCAAGCCGGAGGAAGCCTCCCACAGTGCCCCCGAGGAACGCCAGGCCGCCGCCCGTGATGCCATCGCTTACTTTGAGGAAAAGGAAATGTTCGACCTCCAGGAGTTCGAGACCGAAGTCCTCAAAACCCCCGAAGCAGTTGCCCAGTTCACCGAGCAGCGCAGCCGGATCGAGGAGGAACAAGGCGTTTCCCTCGGGAAGAATTTCGAGATCTCCAAAAAGGATGTCACCAAAGCCAAAAAGAAAATCGGCACGGTGCTCCGTTTCGATACAGGCGTGGAACTTCATCTGAAGCCTACATTCAGCGACCGCCACGCGGGCGTGCTGGAGCGGGGATTCGACGGGGAAAAACAAATGAAGTTTGTCAAAGTCTACTACAACAAGGAAGACTGACCCGGTCGGTCCCCGCGCAGCCCGATTTCAGTAATCGCCCACGCCGCGTGTTCGGCGATGAGGGGGTGAGGATCTTCGGAGGCCTTTTGAAGCCCCGGAAGATCGGCCCGCGTCCCGGTGTTGCCGAGGGCGATGCAGACATTGCGCAGGAAAGCAGGGCGCTTGATCCGGCGGATCGGGCTGTGGCGGAAAAGATTCAGAAATGTCTCGTCGGTGAGGGGCAGGAAGTCGCGCAGGAGCCACTGGTTCACGAAGGGACGGGCCGCGAAGGCGGATTCGGAGGAGGCCGCGGCGAAGCGGTTCCAGGGGCAGGCCGCAAGACAATCATCGCAGCCATAAATGCGGTCGCCGATGGCCCGGCGGAATTCGTCAGGGATGGCGCCCTTGTGTTCAATCGTCAGATAGGAAATACAGCGGCGGGCGTCCAATTGGTGGGGCGCGATGATGGCCTGGGTGGGACAGGCGTCGAGGCAGCGGGTGCATTTGCCGCAGTGGTCGGCCATGGGCAGGTCCGGCGTGAGCGCCAGGCTGGTGAGGATTTCGGCGAGGAAAAAATAACAACCCATCCGGGGATGGATTTGAACGGTGCTTTTGCCATTCCAACCCAGACCGGCAGCGCTGGCCCAGTCACGCTCCAGGATCGGGCCAGTGTCGGCGTAGAGCTTTTGAGTGCCGCCCCACGTTTCAAGATAGTGGCAAAGATCCTTCAACTTTGCATCCAGCAGGGCATGATAATCATCCCCCCAGGCATAGCGGGCGATTTGGCCCTGACCGGCAGCAGGGCGTGGAGGGCTTTCCTGATAGTAATTGAGCGCCACGGTGATGATGGACCGGGCGCCCGCCAGGACTTCACGGGGATCCTTGCGGCGGTCCGGAGTGCGGGCCATCCAGTCCATGGAGCCGTGGTGGCCGGCATCGAGCCATGCCTGGAATCCATCCGCGTGCGGCGCCGGACCAGTCATGACGGCGATGCGGCAGTCCGCCAGTCCGAGCGCGGTGGACAGCTGTTTTACACCGCCGGAAATAATGTCAGGATCGGGGATCACGCCAGGGGCTGGGCAAAATGGACGCGCACAGATTCAGCGAGGCCGTATGCCGCTTCATCAGGAGTGACATCGGAGACATCCACGTCCAAGTGTGCGGCAGCGGCGTAAAGCGGACGGCGCAGGGTCAGCAGGTCATGCACGGTCTGGCGGGGGTTTCCGGTGCGGACGAGGGGCCGGTCATGGTTGCGCATGATGCGTTGAAAAAGGATCTCCTCCGGGGGGTTCAGCCAGATGACGAGGCCGAGATCACGGAGCCTTGGGACATTGTCAGGAACGGTGATGATGCCGCCGCCGGTGGCGATCACGGCCCGGTCCGTGCCGGCCAGATCCTCCAGCACCGCCGACTCCAGGGCACGGAATCCTGACTCGCCTTCCTGCTCGAAGATGAGCGGAATCGGCCGATGGGCCTTTTTGACGATGAGTTGATCGGTATCCATAAACTGGAAGCCGAGCTGGCGGGCAAGTAGATTCCCGACCGTGGTTTTCCCGCATCCCATGAAGCCGATGAGGATGACATTGAGCGGGCGTGGTGATGCCGTGGACATGGTCCGATGATGCGCTGGAATCCCCTGCCGCACAAGGCCGCTTCCGCCCATGACCGGAGTGGCGGTCCATGTCAGGCAGGGGCAGGTGGCGCGGGATATCCCGGCGGATAGCGGCATCCCTGTTGAAGGATCGGGGATCCAGCAAAACCCAGCGGAACGGAGGAGACCGTCCCGTTCAGAGCGCGGCTATGATTCAGCGCGGTAAAATGCCTGGAGCCGGGAGCGAAGTCATGGTTTTAGTATGTCATGGTCTCTCCTATTTCCATTCCCATCGGCACCGTGATCCGCCCTGGACCTGATCCTGCCACATCAATGGAGGGGTTTCCGGAAGGTTTTCAATCCTACCAACTCGTCTGGGCGCTCAAGCACTGCGGGCACGTCCCGGAGTTGCTTCCGCAGGCCAGGGCGGTGCGTGAAGCCGCCGCCGCGCGCGGAGCGGTGATTTCGGCCCTGGGGGTCTATGGAAACCCGTTGCGGGAGGATGAAGCCGGAGCCATCGCCCGCGATGGATTGCGGCGGGCGATCCTGGCGGCCCGGAGCTACGGCACTGCGGTGGTTGGTTGTTTTGCTGGCCGCGTGCCCGGGGCGTCCGTGCCGGATTCCGTGCCCCGGTTCCGGGAGGTTTTTGAGGAGTTTGCCCGCATGGCGGAAGGCGAAGGCGTGCGTCTGGCCTTCGAACACTGTCTGCAGGGTGGTAATTGGGAGCGGGGGGAAACCAATATGGCTTTCCACCCGGCCGCGTGGGAGCTCATGTTTGATGCGGTGCCCTCAGGCGCGCTCGGTCTCGAGTGGGAACCCTGCCATCTCCGCTGTCAGCTGATCGATCCCCTGCCGGTTCTGGATCGTTATTTGACGCGTATTTTTCACTTGCACGGCAAGGATGGGCAGCTCAATCCCGAATTGTTGGCCCGTTCCGGCACCCACGGCCCGGAGCCTGTGGTGCGGCATCGTTTTCCCGGACTGGGTGACACGGACTGGACGGTGATTTTCCAGAAACTGGCGGCAGGGGGGTATCAGGGGACCGTGGATATTGAGGGGGGCCATGATCCAGTCTTTCGGGGCGACCGGGAGATGGAAGGGCAGGCCGGGGCGCTTGGGTATCTCCGGCATTGCCGCGGGGCGGCTCGGGCCCTTGGCTCTCCCTAACGCGGTTGTGGCTGCCGGTGTCTTCCTGAACTACAGCGGCATCAGGGAATGAGGCCGGGGGCCGGGTAGCTCCGGGTGACATCATCAAGGACGAGGATCCAGTCGGTAGTTTCGCCCAGGTTTTCGGGCGCGAAGCGGTGGGTGCCGATATTGGAATACACCCCGGCGGAGCTGGCCGTGCCATCGCGGGGATTGAACCACCACGCCCTGACTGAAGGGCCGGAGATGACATCCATCCGGACGGTGCAGGCTTTGCTGACAGGAAAGTAGATCATGGCGTAAGAACCGGCCTCGTCACGGGTGGCCACGAACCGGCGGATGCCGGCGCCGGGGAACTCCGTGGGCACGGTAGATGGCACGATGATGGAATCGTCCGGAATCCGGGTGAGGAAAGGACGGGATTCCATGAGGCGGCGTCCGTGGATCATCTGGCGGCCGCCGGGTTGTTCCAAGGCCTCGCGCCACTCCATGAGGGGACTGTTCAAGGCTGGCCGGGCCGGGCTGGACATTTGCCAGATGCAGTGGTTGCCGTAGGTGTGGCCAAAGGCTCCCTGAAAGAGATTCCAGTAGAGTGGGCGCCGGACATCGGCAGCGAGGGAATGGGCGAAGTCGGCCGCTTTGAAGGCGACCGGGTGGTCCTCATAGATGGGTTCGGCATCGATCACAGGTTTGACCGGAGTGCGCCGGTAGTCTGCGGACGTTTTGGCATAGTTGGGGTTGAAATCGGTGGTGTGCCCATTCTGCCGCATGTTAAAATCCAGCCAGGGTTCCTCGTGCAGGACCTCGGCGGAACCGGATGCTCCGGTGGGATGGAAGGTGATCAGATGAGCGCCGCCGTCGCCCTGGCGCAGCCCTGCCGCCATGGCCCCCAGGATGGCACGATGCAGGTCGGATTCGACGGGTCGGTCTCCTCCGAGGATCCAGATGAGGGACTTCTCCCGGTAGCGGCGCCCCAGCCATTCCCCGTAAATGGCGGCATTTTCCGGGGTGAAGATTTGAGGGCCTGTCCCCCATTTTTTGTTCCATTTGTCCCCCCAGGCGGGCAGAAAGCCTATCACCAGTCCAAGGGCGTTGGCCCGGTCCACCACAGTGTCCACGTGATCCCAGTAGTCGTTGTCAGGACCTTCCTTGATGTCAGGAGTTGCTGGATTGTTATCCAAAAGCGGACGGTGGCCGTCCGGGGTGGGATCCCCCAGCCCATCCAACTCGGCGAGGGCGACCGCCTGAATCACGGTATAACCCTGGGCGGCGCGTTTTTGCAGGTAGTATTCCGTATCGGCGCGGTCCAGCCGGTGGAACAATTCCCAGGCGGTGTCACCGAGGTAGAAAAAGGGTTTCCCATCCGTAGTGACGAGGAAACGTTTGTTCTCCGAAACCTTGAGGCGGGGAGCCGGGGCCGCTCCCGCGATGCTGGCGAGGAGAAGCAGGAGGAGGGCAGGGGAAGGAAACTTCATGCTCACCTGATACGCGGAAAGCAGCCGGGTTCACGGAAATTTCATTGATTCGCTGAGGCAGTCTGCAAGCCGGAGTGCGCCGGCCCCGCGCAATCTGCGGTGGATTCCGCAGAGATGATGCAGAGGCAACGGGGAGATGGAATCGCGGCACGGTTCCAGCAAAGGAGGTGCTTCCAAGCCGGCTGATCCGGCGGTGCACCCTACCCATCCCCTATGCAATCCATACCCCTCCGGTCGGTTTCTCTTTTCTTTATGCTGGCGGTCATGCCCTTGTCTGCCACAGATGTTCCGGTTCAGCCCCTGGAGACGGACCCGATCAATCATGGCACCTTCAGCTTCTATTTTGAAAACGATCTCTTTGGCGGTACGGACCAACGCTACACCAACGGCGTGCGTCTGAGTTGGACCTCGCCCGATCTGAAGAAGTTCAGCGACAGCGGCCTGACCGGACCTTTCGGGTCCCAGATTGATGAATTGCCTTGGATCAACCAGCCCTCCTATCAGCGGAATCTTGCCTTCGTGCTGGGCCAGAGCATGTACACTCCGACAGATATCGAGACCACGGAACTGATCGGAGATGACCGTCCCTATGCGGGCTGGCTTTACACCGGTCTAGGTTTCATCTGGAAAAACAATCAGGTCAGGAATTCCCTCACTCTGAACATCGGGGTCGTCGGACCCTCCGCCTACGCCCAGGAAACCCAGGACATCATCCACGAATTGCGCGATATTCCCAAAGCCCAGGGTTGGGATAATCAACTCCATGACGAGCTCGGGATTGTGCTGGGTTACCAACGGATGTGGCGTTGGCCGGTGCATGAACGCCGGGCCGGATTCGACTGGGAAGCGCTGCCTTTCCTGGGAGCGAATCTGGGCAATGTGAAGATCTCCGCCTCCGTGGGCGGAGAATTCCGGTTTGGTTATAATCTGCCGGATGACTTCGGCACCGAGACCATCGGCGCGGCGGCCACCACCACCACGCCCATGGAAGGCAATCAGCGGGCCACGCGCGGGCGCTGGAGTAATTTCGGCACCCATGTCTTTCTGCGGGCGGAGGGTTCTGCGGTGGCCCGTGATATCTTCCTTGATGGCAACACCTTTGGAGACAGTCCGTCCGTGGACAAACTGCCCTTTACCGCAGACCTCAGCGCCGGCCTCTCCGTGAACTACAAGGACGTCAAACTGACCTATGCCTACGTCTACCGCACCGAGGAATTCCGCGGTCAGGATGGGGGGCAGACCTTCGGCTCGCTCACGTTGAGCATTCCGTTCTGACCTTCGATGGGGCAAGGAACCGCGATAGTGTATAATTTCTGGCTTCAGGAAAACATCGGGGTATCATCCGGCTCCGCGATGTTATTTTCCTTGGCATGAACCATCTTGATCTGATCCTCACCCTGACTGGCGGCCTGGCAGCCGCGCTGGCCCTGGGCCTGCTGACCCGCCAGATCGGCCTTTCTCCGATTGTGGGATATCTGTTGGCGGGGATTCTGGTGGGACCGCACACGCCGGGTTTTGTGGCCAACAATGATCTGGCCAAGGAGATGGCCGAGATCGGGGTGATTCTGCTGATGTTCGGAGTGGGGCTGAGCTTTCATTTCAAGGAACTGCTGGCGGTCAAACGCATCGCCATTCCCGGGGCACTGGGGCAAAGCGCGGCCGCCACCGGGCTGGCCATGCTGCTGATGCGCGGTTTTGGCTGGAGCTGGGCGGAAGGCGCGGTCTTCGGCATGGCCATCGCGGTGGCCAGTACTGTGGTGCTCACCCGCGTCCTCTCGGATAACAATCACCTGCACACCCGCACCGGGCACATCGCGATCGGCTGGCTGGTGGTGGAGGATTTGCTGACCGTTTTTGTGCTGGTGCTGCTGCCCGCCTTGTTCGGGCCCGGGGCGTCGGGGGGCTCCAGCGGACTGGCCCTCGCCATGTTATGGACCACGTTGAAAATCGTGGCCCTCGTCGGTTTCACCTTTGTGGGTGGCGGCTGGGCCATTCCCCGCCTGCTCGGCTACATCGCCCGCACCGGATCGCGGGAACTGTTCACCCTTGCCGTGCTGGTGATTGCGCTGGGCATCGCGGTGGGCGCCACCAAGCTCTTTGGCGTCTCCATGGAGCTGGGCGCCTTCCTCGCCGGCATGGTGGTGGCCCGCTCGGAATTCAGTACCCGGGCCGCCACCGACGCCTTGCCCATGAAGGATGCCTTCGCGGTGCTCTTTTTTGTTTCGGTGGGCATGTTGTTTGATTTCCAGACGATGCTGGATAGCCCGGGCCTGATCCTGGCCACCATGGCCATCGTGATCGTGGGCAAGCCCCTCGCTGCCATCCTCATCACGGCCGGTTTCGGTTATCCGCTGCGCACTGCTCTGGCTCTCGGCGCGGTGTTGGGGCAGATCGGCGAATTTTCCTTCATTGTCGGCACCATGGGGCGCAGCCTGGGTGTGCTCAGTGATCAGGCCTTCAATGCGCTCGTGGCCACGGCCATCGTGTCCATCACCCTGACGCCATTGCTCTACCGTGCCGCGGGTCCGGCCGACCGCTGGGCACGGCGCCGCCCCTGGCTGGCCCGGTTGGTGGCTGGCCGGAAGCAGGACGATGGCCCGGCCGCCATGGCCACCCGGGAGCAGCACCATGCCATTGTGGTGGGTTATGGGCCGGTGGGCCAGACCATGGTGCGCCTGCTGCGAGCCAATGAAATCGTGCCGGTGGTGCTGGAGATGAATCTGGATACGGTGCACCGCCTCCATGCCGAGGGCATCACCGCTCTGTTTGGTGATGCCACTCATCCTGAGACGCTGAGGCAGGCCGGCCTCGCCGAGGCTCGGGTCCTTATCCTTACTTCCTCCGGACCTGGGGCCCGCGATCTCATCATGGAAGCCCGCCGTCTCAATCCGGCCATCCCAATCATTGCCCGTACCGCCTACCTGCGCGAAGCCCATGAACTCACCAATGTCGGAGCCAACAGCGTCTTCTCTGGCGAAGGTGAAGTCGCGCTTTCCATGACCGAATATATCCTGGAAGAACTCAGCGCCACCCCTGAGCAGATCGACCGTGAAAGTGAGCGCATCCGCCGGGAACTATTCGCCGCGCCGCCTCAATCCGGGGCTCCATCTCCTCCGGCGGCCTGAGCGGGAAGGGGGAGGGCCATGCGCCGCCGGTTGTCGATGAAACTGACGGTCAGGGCCCACAGGAGCATCACGGTGGCAGGGTAGATGGCCCAGGGAGCGGGATAGCGGTCCCAGGGGAGGCGGGCGGTGGCGCTGAGGGGGATTTCCGCGGAGACGATCTCGCCATCGCCGGGCAGGGCTCCGGAGGCCAGGATACGGCCCCGGGAATCAAGGAATTGGGAGATGCCGCTGCTGGCGAGCCGGATGACGGGAACGCCGTATTCCGCCGCGCGGGTGGCGGCGAGGCGGGCGGAGAGCCAATGCTGGTGCGGTCCCCAGGTTTGCAGATCCAGGGTGGGAATGATGAGGGCCTGCATTTGTTGAATAGCGAGGGGATCGGTGACCATCCGGTAGTTTTGATCATAACAGATGCAGATGCCGAGTTTGCCCCACGGGGACGGCCAGACGGTTTGGGTGGTGGCGGGTTCGCCGTCATCGAAAAACTGGATGGGCATGGCTTTGGACTGGCGGTGCTGGATCGTGCCGTCCGGGCCGATGACAAAGGCAGTGTTGTGGTAGGCGGGCTCGTAGTGGCGGTTCTTGCGGCCGCGGAGATAGTCCTTGCCGCCGGCGATGAGATAAACCTGGTGCTGCTGGCACCAACGCATGAAATCCTCCGGGACAGGGCCGCTGAAACTATACTCGGGCAGGACAAAGAGGCGGGTGCCGGGATGCGCGGTGCGGGCGGCTTCAAGGCCTTCCAGGAGTTGCTCCGGCAGGGCTTCCTCAAACTGCACACCCGTGATCCTGACTGATCCTGCGGGCGTGACGGGGCGTTGGCCGATCAGCAGGAGCAGAGGCAGGAGGAGGGCGGTGGCGAGGGCGGCGCGGCACTTCAATAACACGATCGCGGTGCCAGCCATCACGAGGAGCGCCCCGCTGCCGTAGACGCCGAGGGATTGGAAGAGCCAGCCCATGTCCGCGGCGGGCAGGGCGAAGCCGGGGGTGAGCCAGGCAAACCGCTGCATCCAGACTTCGGTGCGGAAAAACTCGAATCCCATCCAGAGCACCGGGGCGAGGACAATAGTCCAGGCGATGCCGCCCTTCCGGTGGATGACATGCAGGGTGCCGGTGAAAAAGCCGGTCCACATGGCGAGGGTAATCCACAGCGGTATGGCCATGGAATTGAAGATGCCGGTGAGGAACCAGAGTTGGGGGATGGCCACGAGCAGGGATGCCCCGATCCCGGCATAGAACGCGCGCCGGGCGGTCCGGGCGCGGACCATGGCACAGAGTCCCACCGCCCAGCCGGCAGTGAGCCAGACGGAGACGGGATGCTCCAGCCACAAGGCTGCATGATAGCACAAGGCGGACAGCGCCATCAGCAGGAGCAGGGGGAGACGGGGGATCATGGAAAGAGGTCAGGGCGGAGCGCAGGCAGGCCCGGGTTCAGTCATCATGGGGGCATGGCTTGGCTGAAGTGTGAGGATCCGGCCGCCCGGAGGCAAGGCTTATCCACAGAAACCGTGCGCGGGGTTTTTGTTCAATCCAACGCGGCGGGCGTCAGGCCGGGAGGGCGGCGTGCCCGGAGCCCGTGGTCTATCATTTTTCCTGCCGGTTTATGGCACTTCAACAAAGTGCCAGCCCGCAAAGGCAGCCTCAGTTCCGGTAGGCGCGGTAGAAGCGTTTGACTGCGCCGGGTGCGATACCACTTTCATTGTAGGGCGTGGCGAGGGCCGTGCCAGTCAGCGTAGTGGTGAGGGTTGCCCATGAGATGAGGTCGGGGCTGGCCTGCACGGTGTAGGTGTTCCCAGTATCTGTGGCGATGGAGAGAGCGGTGGTGCCGGCGAGCGGGTCGTGGGACAGAATTGTCACGGGCACGTAGTTGCGCGGGGGCGACTGGATGAGCCACAGGCCGGCCAAGGGGACTTCGATGTCCACGGGATCAGCTGTGCCGTCGAACCAGATGGAGACGGGATTGATGCCGTCGGAGAAAATCTGGAACCGGGCGGCATGTTGGTTGACCAAGGCGGAGGTGAGTCCCGCGACGCCGGGAACGCCGGTGTTGAGCGGGTGACCCGGCCAGGAGCCATCGCCGAGGACGCCGGTGTCGGAGGCGGTGCGCAGGGCATCGGACACGAGGATGCGGATGGCGGCGCATTGCGAGGTGGTGGCGTCGAGGTGGAAGCTGCTCACGTCGTAGGCCCCGGCAGGCAGGTTGGCGAGGGTGACGTGGACCATGCCGAGATTATTTTTCACGTGGTCTTCGGCAAGGAAAGCGAAGGCGTTGGCGGGGCCATCGCCGCGGTCGCGCCAGTCCAAGCCTCCGACGGGGATGCCCTCCGGATTGAGGTTGTCGATGGAAAGAGTGAAGGCGGCACCTGTGTCGGAGGTCAGGGCAAAATCCGGGAGGTTGGTGCCATTGGTATTGTTGGGTCCCGCGCCCACTTCCGCGCCTGACACGGCGCCCGGTTCCGGCCGGCCGTCCGTCCCGCCGATGTCGATGAAGGCGAATTGCGTGCCGGGAGCCCGCATGAGAATGGTGAGGGAAGCGGTCTCAGTGCGGCTGCTGCCGGTGCTGGAGATCGTATAGGTCGTGGTTGCGGTGGGGGAAACGGTGGTTTGGCCCGTGCCGTCCGGGGCGGTGAAGGGAGCGAGACTGCCAATGCCGTTGATGCTGGCGGCGGCATCCGGCCGCACCCGCCAGGCGAGGGTGACCGGCGTGCCGGGCGCGACCACCAGGATGCTGGCGCGCAGGTAATCCACCAACTTCACTTCCACTTTGACCGTTGCCGTTTCCGGGCCGGCAGGGGAATTCACACTCAATTGATAGGTGGTGTCCACCGCTGGCGTCACCGTTGTGCTGCCGACGCCGGCCACGGTCAGCGGGAGCACATTTCCGACGCTGTTATCGATGGTGGCAGTGCTGGCATTGGCCGCGATGAGCCATGAGAGGCTGGCGGTGCCGCCGACTGGGATGGAGGCGGGCGATCTGGTGAAGGAACTGATGGAATCCGCTGGCGGATTGCTCGTGATCCACAGACCGGAGAGCGGGGTCTCCTTATCCACCAGGTCAGCTGAACCGTCAAACCAGATCGAGACCGGGTTGGTCCCATCCGAAGTAATCTGGAACCGCGCCGCGCGTTGATCCACGATCGAGGTGGTGATGCTGCCGGCTGGCGGCACGCCGGTGTTGAGAGGATGTCCGGGAAATGAGGCATTGCCTACCGCGCCAGTGTCGGTGGCCACGGCGCGCAAGGCGTCGGCCACCCGCACCCGGATGTCCGCGCATTGGGAATTCGCGATATCGTAGTGATAGCTGGTCACTCCATAGGTGCCGGCGGGCAGGCCGCCGAGAGTCACATGGATCATGCCCGCATTGTTTTTCACATGGTCCTCGGCCAGCAGCAGCAGCGGCAGCGCCGGGGCATCCCCGCGGTCGCGCCAGTCCAGTCCGCCGAGGGGAAGGCCGTCCGGGTCCAGATTGTCTATCGCCAGGGTGAAGGGAAGGTTCGTATCCGATGTCAGGGTTGTGACCGGGAGATCCGTCACATTCGTATTGTTAATCCCGGCTCCGATTTCCAATCCGGAGCTGGCCCCGGGCTCGGCTCGGCCATCGGTGGCTCCGATATCGATGATCGAAAACAGGGTGCCTGCCGGTGGCGTTACGATGGTCACCGAAGCCTCCTCCGTGCGTCCGCCCGCGGTGCTGCGCAGGGTGTAGGTGGTCGTGGACGTGGGATTCACAATGACGCTGCCGGTGCCGTCGGGCGAGGTGAGAGAAGCGACGGAGCCTGTGCCGGTCAGGGTCGCCACGGCGTCCATGCGGATACGCCATGAGAGGGTCACCGGACTGCCTGCTGGCACATAGGACTCGCTCGCCTGGAGAAAGGCGAGCGGGCGCACCTGGATGGTGGCCGTGGCTGATCCGGGGCCAGACGGTCCGGTGGTGGTCAGGGTGTAAGTCGTGTCCACTGCCGGGGTCACGTTCACCGAACCGATGCCCGCAACCGTCGCCGGCAGCACGTTGCCAACCCCTTGATTTACGCTGGCCGTGGCCGTGGCCGTATGAATCACCCAGGCCAGGGACGCCGTATCCCCTGGAGCCAGCGGGGAAGGCTGGGCGAGGAAACTGGTGATAGGATCTCCGGTCACCGGTGCCGGCCCGGCGATCACGACGATATTGTTGTCTCCGTTGAACCCCGTATTTTTAACCGACACAGAGCCGGTGATGGTCGGGAATTTGTAAATCGAGAAGAACTGATTAGGGAAGCCGTCAACGACGTTTTCATCGATACCGGTATAATCAGGTTGGTTATTGGGAGAAATACCCGTGTTCATCCGGACCCAGCCTCCGTCGATAACCCATTGGAGCCCGGGGCCGCCGAGGACCGGGTCGGTGGTATGTGTCTTGGCACCAGTGCCGGCTGGGCCATTGAGCCGGTTGTCCACCAGGATATAAAAAACCGCCGGCACATCAGAGGTCACCACCGCTGAGTATCCCACATTCTCGCGGGCCGCGTTGGCGAACCGCACATAGGGATTTCCCACCAAATACGCCGGCAGGGCCACCGGCACCGCTCCCGGGACATTATTCTGCAGCAGCAGAGAAGTGGTCGCGTCGAATTGCGAAGCTTTATGCACGTGCGCGCGGTCGGAGTAAACCAGCGCCCCGTCCTCGAAGGAACTGCCAATGATGGCAACGGGGTCCGCGCCGAGCCCGGTCTCCACCACGCCGGTGATGGCCGCGTGGGAGGTCGCGGTCAGGCAACCAAACAGAAGGGCCAGCAGGCTGGGAGTGTGTTTCATGGGGTGGGGGCGGGTTGGGTCGCTGCGTGGACCGGACCGTCTCAAAAATCCGTCGAAGCCACAAGAACTTTAGAACCGTCTTTTTCCGTTCAGGGGATCAACTGGTAGCTGACGAAGGCCAGCTTTTTGCCGTCGGGCGACCATGACGGAACGTTGATCGTGCCTTGACCGCCAAAGAGCTTGGCGAGGACTTCCGGCGGCTGGCCGGTAGCGGGCAAGGCCAGCAGGCGGAGCGTGACGTCCTTGTTTTCCGGATGGCCGGTCACTTTCTTACCGTAGGAAAGAAAGGCGAGCGGGCGACCAGCCATGCCAATAGGAAGGCGCGGCTTTGGTGATCGGTACGGGCACGCCGCCGGTGGCTGGCAGGGTGTAAATGCGTGACTTCCGGTCCCCCATCGACTGATCGCTGAGCACGATGCTTTTTCCTTCGGGAGAAATGCCGTGATCGTTACTGCACCGGGTGGCCGTTCCGGTGTCGATGGCCACAGGAGTGCCGCCGGCCACCGGCAGCCTGAACAGCCGGCCTTTGCTGTTGTAGATGAGGGAGAGGCCGTCCGGTGTCCAGTTAGGAGCTTCGAGCAATTCATCCACCGTGGTGAAGACCACCCGCCGGTCGCGCGAAGCGATGGGCACGGTTTCCAAGGTGCTGATCAGCCTGGGTTTTGCTCCTGTGGCGGGGGTGTCCCCGGTGGTGAGCATAACGTTTTGGAAAACTGCTTATTCCAGCACGTCGTTGTTATGGGAGCAAACGCCGAGACCGATGTGGAATGGTTCCGTCAGCTCCAGGCGGAAGGAGCCGCCCGCCGGCAGCAGCTCCCCGGCCTTACCCCGCGAGCGAGAGGAACACATATTTCCCGCGTTTTTCCAGCCGGAGGCGCTGAGGGTTGCTGATGTTGGCTTGAATTTCGTAAGTCCGCGAGCCTTTGGTTTCACTGTATTGCAGAGAGGTCAGCCCATCCGCATGCAGCGCGGCGTCCGCATAGGCGGAATCGGCATCGAGACTTTGCCGGATGATCAATACCGCTTTGGCGTGGGGATCGCGGGTGGCCGCCGGAAACGAAATCCCAGCGGAGAGCGTGGCATCGCCGGAGATTTTACTCCACCTGAAATGAAAGGCATTCACCGCCATCAACATGTTAGTCCCGCCGCCGGAAACGGTGTAGCTGTTGGTGGAGGCATCGTAGCTGGAACTGCCGGGCAGCTTGACTTTTCCGATATCCTGACCGGTTGAAAAGATTCCGGTTTCCTGGGCGGGGGCCGGCAGCATGGTCAGCACCAGCAGACCAAAAGCGATTACGGGAGTGGGGCAGTTCATAGGCGGGAAAGGGCTTGGAGTGAAACGTAGGATCGGGGGCGGGAACATACAGCGGAGGGACGGCAGGATGGCCGCGCCACAAACCGGAAAATCGGTGGACTGGCGGTGGCGATGCCGGGAGGCGGTGTTCCTCGGGGGGCTGCGGTTTTGCCGCTCACCATGCGGTCCAGCAGGGCGGGACCTGGTGTGAAGTGTGAGGAGCCAGCTGCCCGGAGGAAAGACCTATTCACAGAAACCGTGCGCGGGGTTTTGTTCAATCCAACACGGCGGGCGTCAGGCCGAGAGGGCGTTGCGCAGGGCGGTCAATTCCTCATCGATGAGAATTTCGGATGGATGATCGAGGGTGCCGGCAATGCATTGCCGCAGATGAGCGCGGAACCGTTGACGGAGCCGGAAGACGGCCTGGCGGAGGGCGTTGGGCCCCAGGCCGGTGGCTTGGCCGGCCACCGTGTAGTCGCCATCATGCACGGGATCGAGAAACGAGCGCAGGGTTTGAAAGAGCGCGGCGCGTTCCCGGGTGGAATATTCGGCCTCGAGAGCGGTCATGGCGGCATCAAGGCAGGTCATGGCCCAGGCACGGTCGTAGGCCGCCACCGCGGAATTGCTCATGGGGGTACTGTTGAAGCGGGTCTCGGCCTCCATGGCTTCGATGGTCACGAATTGCGCGCGTCCGCCCCGCTTCAGGCGATGGGCGCGGCGATGGGCATCGATGAGATCGTGCTGAAAGGCGGCGAGCAGGTAGGTGCGCAGACGGCCTCGGTCCGGGGCCGCGCCGGCGAGGAAGTCTCCGGCGGCCACTTGGGAAAGAAAGTCCTGGACTTCATCCTCCGCATCCTCAGGGCCACATCCGCGCTGGCGGGCGAAGGCGTAGAGGGGGAACCAATAAAGCCGGCAGAGTTCCTCCAGGGCGGCACGGGCATCCGTCCCATAGCCGGAGGCGGTCAGGACCACGCTCCAGCGGGTGGCTGGAAATTGCGGGGTACTGAGTTCATTTTCCGGCATCTGCCCATGAAGCTACCCGAACCCGCCCCGGCAAACAATGACCGCATTGAAAAATGCGGAAATTTTTTACTTTGTGCGTAACGGCGTGCTGAAGGAGACGAATACGGGAGGAACCGATGAGAATTTCCGTCCTCCCCTTCCTTTTAGTCACCTGTCTGGGCCTTGGCTGGAGTGCTCCCGAAGCGCCGGCCCAATCAAGCAACCACAGCCAGCTCTTTTTTGACTCCTCCGGCACGGACCAGGCGGGGTTCGGGGCCAATGAAATCATCACCATCTCCGGCAATATCACCTACTACGGCCGGCGTGATCCGAGGCCTGAGGGGGCGAATGCCGGCAGTCCGGTGCAGGATTTTGTGCAACCGGCTTCCGATGTGTATATCGTGCGGCATGGCTATTACCACGGAATGGGGGGGCCGAACCTTCATCTGTTCCTGTCGGATGTGGCAGGCGCTCCCAATACGGTGCTGGGAACAGGCGGGGGTGGGTTTTTCGAGCAGCAAATCGCCTCCACGGCTCCGCAGGGGTTGCTGATGTCAGGCGATTATGATGTGGTCGTGGACGAGCATCAGAACGGGTATTTCGAGCCGGATTTCGACCTTTATCTTGGTGGCCGGGGGCAGGCTCCTGCCATTACGGTAGCAGTGCCGGTGGGAGTGCCAGCCCTGCCCAATCCGGGGATCACCGCGATGAAGGCTGCCGGAAATGCAGAGTTCAAAGCGGCCTCGCAACTGAATGCGGCGTTCCGGGTCATCGAGATCGCCTACGACAAAATTGCCGGAGACGGGATGGACTCAAAGGTGAAGGACGTATTCAAGGCGATTGTCAAAGAGTTCAAAAATGAACCGGACGACGATGCTCCGTTCAAGCTGGGATTCACGGCGGCCCGCAATGCGCTGGCGAATAAAATGAAGCAGGGGCTGGGTCTGGTCGCGGATCCGCCTGATCCGGACTTTTCCCAGGTGGTGGTGTTGGGCCAGGCCGCAGGGGCCTGGGAGACGGATGCGGAGCCGCTGTTTGCGGCGGCGGGGGCGTTTGCCAATGCGATCGACCGTGAAGCGCTTCTCGAGGCGGCGCTCCTCGCGAGTCTTGAAAAATACCAAGGAGCGGCGGCAGCGCAAAATGGCCGCTGGGCCTTGGCCCATGCCCGCGGGGTGGCCCACTTTGCCGGACTGTTGGCGGGGGAAATCAGCCGCAATCAGCCGGTCTGGGGGGCAATGAAGGCCGCAACGATAGGGAGTATGTTGGATTTTGATGCTCTGCTGAATCAGAACCGCCTGCTGCAGGCGAGGCTGCGCAGCAGTGGCTTTACCGCCGTGGAAAAACAATATCTGGCCGATCTCGGCATCAGCGGCCCGGAGATTGTGGTGGCGCTGAATCGTTTCCTGGCCCAGCCGCAGACGGGATCGAAAGCAGAATGGTTGACGGCGCTGGATGCAAAAATGGCGGCGGGCGTGGCGGGATCGACTGGCTATAACCAACTGGCTGTGGAGATGAATGCGGTCATCGCAGCGCTGCTGGCAGAGGCATCCATCGACCGGGACGATCCTACAGTGAGCATCGGTGGGCCATTCAGCGGTCCAGCCGGCTCCGCGCTGGCTTTTTCTGTGGTCGCCGCCGATGCCCACGGACGGGAAATGGCATTCGAGTGGGATCTTGATGGGGACGGCGATTTCGACGACGCGACGGGAGCCACCCCATCGGTAACGATGCCTTCCGCAGGGACAGGTTTCGCGGGGGTAAGGGTGACGAATGACGGCGGTCGATCCAGTTTCGCCTACGCGCCGCTGACCGTTACCACATCAAATCTGCCGCCGGCGCTCACCGCTGCCACCCCGCCAGAAGCTGCGGTGGAATTGGAAGTCGGTGCCAACAAGCTATTCTCGATCACGGCGGCAGATCCAGAAGGCGGAGCGACTTCACTGGGCTGGACTCTCGACGGGGTGGAGGTGGGCACCGCTGCGGATTATTCATTCACGCCCAATGCCACACATCAGGGCGTGCGGGAATTGTCGGTAACGGCTACTGACCCGACCGGGCTTCGCCGGACACGGGTATGGCTGGTCACGGTCACGAAACCGTCGCCGCTGGCGGACTTGGCCTTGTCGTTGGAAGCTCCGGCGGCCCCGGTGCAATCCGGTGCGGAATTCACCTGGGTGATGACGGTGGAGAATCACGGGCCAGGTGCCGCGGCAAATGTTGTTGTCACTCAGGCACTGCCGGCGGGGCTGGCCTTTGTGCGCGCTTCCGCCAGCTTTGGCACGGCCTCGCAAAGCGATGGCAAGGTAACGGTGAATCTCGGCACCGTGGCGGCGGGCGGGATCGCGACGGTGTGGGTGCAGACCACGGCTGCTGCCGCCGGGAGCTATCAAACCATCGCTGGAGTGAGTTCCGGGACAACGGACTTTGAAGCGGCAAACAACACCAGCACCGCCAGCGTGCGGGTGAATGCTCCATCGCCACTTTCGGCGGACCTGAATCTGAGCGCTGCGGTGCTGCCTTCGACAGTGGCCCTGGGGGGAACTCAAATGATCACGTTCACCACCGCCAATGCCGGTCCTGATCAGGCGGCAGGCCTCGTGCTGGAAACGCAACTGCCGGAAAACGTCACGTTCCTCACTTCATCGCCAACCGCGCTGAGCAGCGATGATGGGCTGGTGCGGATTACGCTGCCGGATCTCGCCAATGGTGCCAACACGGTGGCGACCGTCACGGTGCGTCCCACCCAGGCGGGCAGCGGCCTGGCCTATGCTCAGGTCTTCGGGGCGCAGAACGAGGCCAGCTTCGCCAATAACGAAACTTCCATCCTGCTCTCGGCTATCGCCTTGCCTCCGGCGGTTTCGGATCTGACGGTCACGCAAACCCCACCGGCTTCGGCACGGATTGGCCTGCCCGCGACATGGATGGTCACGGTGACCAATAACGGTCCTGATGACGCGGTGAATGTGACTTTGCTGGATCGTTTGCCCGCCGGCGCGCGGTTTGTCGGCGCCAAGTCCGCCCCGGCATCCCTCGGGAGTGGTCAGGCTTCCTTCCTGCTGGGCACCCTCGCCAGTGGGGCCAGTCGCGTGGTGTCACTCACGGTCGAACCGCAATTTGCCGGCGAAGCGGTGAATCTGGCCACGGCCACCAGCGACAGCCGCGACGCCAATGGTGCGACCGCCACTTCGTCCATCGCCGTGCTCGCGGCCCCCACCACCACCGCGAACCTGTCGGCAGTGCTCAGCGCGTCCGCATCCTCCGTTCCGCTGAATACCAATGTCACTTTCACACTTACCCTCAGCAATGCGGGTCCGGACGCTGCCAGCGAGGTCACCGCCAACACCACGCTGCCGGCAGGAATGGTATTTGTCTCCGGCACCGGAGGCGCGAGCCACGCCGATGGCGTGGTCACTGTGTCTGCGGCATCGCTGGCCAGTGGCGGCAGTGCCGTTTTTGAAATCACGGGCACTGTGCAGGCCGCGCATCCGCTGGTGGCTGTAAGCAGCGTGGCCTCGGCCGATCACGATCCGGAAGAGGCCAATAACCACCCTTCGATCCGGGTGCTGGGCACCGACCCGGCCGCCTCGGTGGCCATTATCCGCAATCTTGACGACCTGGAGATTCCCAAACTTCAGGAATATCTTTCCGAGCTGGGCATGAGTGCGCAAATTTTTGATGATGAAGGCCTGACGATAACGGCGCTGGCTCCCTACCGGCTCATCATCTGGAATGATCTTAGCTACGCGGCCTTCGGAGTCCGTGCGCCATTGATCGACATTTTTCAGGCGGTGGCCGACTCCGGCCGTCCCCTCTTTTTCATTGGCGACGATCTGGCTTATGTCACCAATTACGCCAGTATCCCCGAGCCCCAGGCGACGAACTGGACGAATCTGATTCACCTCCAGCCAACTTCGTTTAACATTGGCAATGGTGGACAGACGATTGCTAGTTTGACGCATCCCGTGACCAATGGGATTTCCGGCCCCGTCGGTGATTCCATCTACAACTGGGATCCTGATAATACCACGGCCACCGGACTGCCGGGTGAAGTGATCCTCGCCCGTTCCAGCGGGGCTGATTCGCTGGTGGCGTTCCGCGATCCGGTGACGCGCCGGAAAAGCGTGACCCAGAACGAACTTCTTTTCACCCAGGTTCCCACCATGGCGGGCCGGGAGGAGCGGAGAAAGCTTTTCAAAAATGCCGTCGTGTGGCTGCTGTCCGATGATCAGCCGGTGGATCTCATGGTAACCCAGAGTGCTCCGGCTTCAGTCGTCATCGGCAGCCCTGTCATTGTCCGTCTGGTGGTCACCAACAAAGGCCCGGGCATGGCCAATGCCGTTACGGTGCAGGACACCTTGCCAGCCGGACTGTCCTATGAGACCGCCACGACCGGACGCGGCACCGTGACCCACGCGGGTGGGGTCATCACCGCCATGCTGGGCAGTCTGGCTCCGGGTGAGTCGGTGACTTTGGAGTTCGTGCTCAACGCCGAATCGCTGGGCGCCCTGATACACGAGGTAAACGTGTCGGCAGTCGAGGATGAATCGGCTCCGGCCGACAATGCCGCGGTGATTCCCCTCTCCATCGTGCCCGCCGGTGCTGTCACGCTGAAAGCGGTCTATCAATTTGAAGACACCCTCGCGGCCTGCGAACCTGATGCTCCGCCACTCAGGGCGATTGATCCTCAGAATGCGGATGGTTTCACGACGACTGACGTAAATGGCCGGACCCGCCGGGTCTATCTATGGAATGGAAACCAGGCGGCAGGGGAGACGGCAGGCCTGACTTTACCTGCCGGAGGCTTGCTGCCCGCAGAGAATTATTCTGTCGAAATGCTCTTCCGGTTCACGGAGGAAGCCGGCGGGGTGCGGCGGCTCATGGATGCGTCAGACCGGGCCAATCCTTCCGGGCTCTCTTTGGATTCGCAGAATCAGCTCCAGGTGGGCACTGCCACCGCGGGCACCAACCCGGCTGCGCCCCTGCTGTTCCACCATGTCGTCCTCACCGTGGCCCCGGGCGGCAATGTGACGACCTACCTGGACGGAATCAGGCAGAGTGTGCTGACCGGTGTGAATGATCTGAACCTGACGGCTTCCGGCCTGCTGCATTTTTTCGCCGCCAACACCAGCGGGGCAGGCAGCAGTGACTTCGCTGATGGTGAGATCGCGCTGCTCCGGGTTTATGAAGGGGTGTTGCCGCCAAATCGCGTGGCGGCCCAGGCCGCGTTTCCGTTTGGCCCGGACAGGACGATGAATGCGAATGCGGATCTCACAGCAGTGCTGAATCCGATCGGGGTCTGGACCTGCGGCTTCAGCACCACGCGCGGCACGCCATTTCTTCCCAGCGTACAGGTGATGGCGGTGGATACGCGTTGGTTTTTTTGGGGTGCCACCTCCAATGGTCCGTGGGTCTACCGCAGCCGCCAGGATCAAACAATTGCCAGCCAGACCATCCGTCAGCCGCCGGATCTTCTGGGGATGGATCCCAGCTACGATGGGCGGAACGCCGTGCTGCGCTGGACCGCTCCGGCGGGTGGGGTCTACCGGGTTCAGGGCCGCTTCCAGGGCATAGATGTTTCGCCCAACGGTACGGATGTCGCACTGCTGAAGAATGGTGACCTGGCGCTGACTTTGTTCTCGGACTATGTGAATGGCTTTGAACAGCGGAAGCCGTTCGACCTGACGGTGAGTCTGGCGATGGGCGAAACCGTGGACTTTTCCCTGGGAATAGGCGGCAACAGCAATCTCTACGACAGCACCGGACTGGATGCCGTGGTCACGGCGCTTACCCTGACCGATGATTGTTGCAGCGGCACCGACCTCGCAGTGACGCAGACCTTTTCGCCCGCAATAGTCGCTCCGGGGGAATTGACGACCTGCACCCTCAAGGTAACGAATGCCGGCCTGCGCCCCGCTTCTGGCGTGATCCTGACGGACATCATTCCGACGGGCATCACCCTGATGGGAAGTGCCGCCGGGGGCGGTGAGGTCCAGCAGTCAGGAGAAGTCCTGACCATCGCGCTGGGCGATTTGGCCTTTGGGGAAACCCGGGAAGTTTCCCTGCTTTTGTCAGGTCATGCGGCGGGTGCTTACAGCAATGTGGCGCAGGTCTCCGGCGGCGCCTTCGATCCAGCACCGGCAAACAACCTTTCCACGGCCAGCTTAACCGTCGGAGGGGTCATCCCTCTGGCGGCCTCCGTGCGCACCACGGTGGAGGTGGTGAATGCGGGGGATGAATTCAGCTTCGAATTGGTCCTGGCCAATCGCGGAACGCAGCCCGCCGCCGATGCCATGCTGAGTGCCACGCTGCCTGCAGGCACCACGTTTGTGTCCGCCACGGGCGGCGCGGTGCCGCTGGATGGCGTTGTCCACTTTCCACCACGCGCCCTCGTGGCTGGCGGGACCGCAGGTTACAGCATACGCCTGCGGGCGGACGTGCCGGGGAGGGCGACGCTCACGGTCGAAGCGTCAGGACCGGTGGGCTCGATGCTCCGCGGGGCCACCGCAAGCGGTTCCGTAAATGTTCTGGAGGCGCCACCGCTGCCGGATTTGCATCTGGCAATCACGACCGATCCCGCGCAGCCGTTGGCCGGTTGTCGGGTGACCTACACCTTCACGGTCTCCAATAACTCGCCAACTCTGGCCTTCGGGGTTCAATTGGCTTCACCCATCCCATCCGGGCTGGTGCTGATTTCCACAGGAGCCAGCCAGGGCACGGCGTCGGTATCGGGCAATATCCTGACCGCCGTAATGGGGAGTATCGCCCAGGGGAAGCCGGCTACTGTTACCCTGACGGCGTTGGCCACCGCTGCGGAGACGACGATTGTTGGAGCCAGCGTGACTGGCGGCGTGACTCCCCCGACGCTGAGTCACCGCTGGAGTTTTGGGGAAGCGGTGGGAGCCGCCCCTTCCGGCACAATACTCACCGATAGCATTGGTGGAGCCCATGGATTCATCCGCGGAGCCGGAGCCCAGAGCACCGGCCTCGGCATCCTGCTGCCCGGTGGATCACCGGAAGCCGCCGCTTACGTTGATCTGCCCAATGGGCTCATTTCCCCGCTCCGGCAGGTTTCCTTCGAAGGCTGGGTCACCGTCAATGCGGCCACAGCCCGCTGGGGGCATTTCTTCAGCTTCGGTTCCAGCAGTCCCGGTGGAGCGGCTGGCGAAATCAGCGGCCCCGGCAACACCAATGGCGGCAGCGAAGAGGGGCTGGATTATATTGCGCTGACCAGCAGCCGGGAAACCGACCACAACCTGCAACGTTTCGCGGTCAGAAATTATGAGGACGGTCCGGCCGGGGAATACTATCACGATTCTGCCTCAGTCACTGTGATCGGGCAGCCCATTCATTTCGTGGTGACGGTGGACAATTCCACCTCTGGTCAGATGGCCTTGCGCTACTACCGCGATGGCGTCCTGATGGGGGAGTTGAACAGCATTCCGTTCAACCTGTCCGATCTGCGGGATGTCAATAATTGGCTGGGCCGCGGCAACTTCACCAACTATCCACATGTGGCAGCCACCTTCGAGGAGTTCCGCCTCCACAGCCGCGTTCTGAGCGCTGCGGAAGTCGAGGCCAACCGTCTCTCAGGCTCCGAGGTGCTCCCGGGCATGGTGTCTCCTGACGAAGTAGTCACCACCGCCACCGCCTTTATCCGGCGCGACATCGCGATTCCTCCGGCAGGCACTCCTTGTGCGATTCCGCTGGCTCTGGCGATTTTTCCCGCGCTGGAGCAGCAGTCCTACCGTCTCGAATGGACCGCCACGCCGGGCCGGAAATATTTGATGCAGTCAAGCGCCGATCTCCTGCGCTGGGTCAACGTGCCATCGGCTCTTTCAGCGACCCTGCCGCTGGAAAGCTGGATCGATCCCGGTCCGCCTGCCACTGAACGCGCTCCCTCGGCGGAACCGGAACGATTCTACCGGATTTTCGAAATCGTCCCGTGAGGGGGCCCAACATATAGGCAGGAGAAATCCTGTCCATTTCAAGATCATTCATTGTTTCAGCAGGCCAGGGGATGCCAGAATAACTCTCTGCACAAATCAGGTTGCTACTCCGGCAAGGTCTCTGTCCTATTACGTTTATGTCCGATGTCGTTGCTGTATCTTCCGGGTCCGGTCGTCTGCAGGGATTGGATCCTGGCCGGGTCATGGAGTTGGCGATGGGACCGGCAACCTTGGCTAAGTCCCAGGCCGGGCTGTGTCCGGTTCCGTCGACGGATGAACTGGCCCCATTGCTGCCGGAATATGAATTATTGGGGATGATCGGCCGCGGTGGCATGGGGGCAGTCTACCGGGCGGTGCATAAAAAGCTGGAGCGTCCGGTAGCGATCAAGGTGTTACCCGTGCAACTGGGGGACGAACCGGGTTTTGCGGAGCGCTTCCGCCGCGAGGCAATGACCACAGCGGGCCTGGCGCATCCGGATATTGTCGCGGTGTTTGACACAGGAGAGACGGTGGCGGGACATCTCTACTATGTGATGGAATGGGTGGATGGGGAGGATCTTGCGCATCGCATCGCACGCGGGCCTCTGCCTGTGGAGGAAAGTCTGCCACTTTTGATCACCGTTTGCGGAGCCGTGGAAGCTGCCCACGCCCGGGGAATCATTCACCGCGATATCAAACCATCGAATATTCTGCTGACTCAGGCTGGCCGCCCGCGTCTGGCGGATTTTGGGTTGGCGCTGCTTTCCGAAAAACATCTGGCAATGTCCCGCCTGACGCTGGGAGGCACCACCATGGGCACCATGGAATATTCGGCGCCGGAGCAGTTGGCGGGCGGACCCATCAGTCCTGCCAGTGATCTTTACAGCCTGGGGGTGCTGGCGTATGAGTTGCTGACCGGCGAATTGCCCCGTGGGGTCTTCGATCCGCCCTCGGTGAGGAATCCGGAGATTGATCCGGCCTTCGATGGGGTGGTTTTGCGGGCTCTGCAAAGTGATCCAGCCCGGCGTTATCGTTCGGCCGGGGAATTCCAGGAAGCCCTGCGGCAAGCTGCCGACCGCCGCCTGCAGCAGGCCAATCGCGAGCGTGATCTGCGCCGCAAGGCCGGCCGCCGGGCGCGTGCGCTGGCCATCCTTGCCAGTATTGCTGTGATCACAGGAGGCAGTACGGTGTATGCCTTGTGGGCGAAGCGCGAAGCCAATCAGCGCCGGATGGAAGCCGTCGCTGCCGAAGCAAAAACGGATAGCCTGATCCGGTTTCTCCTGACCGATCTACGCCAGCGGCTGGAGCCAACGGGGAATTTGGAGGCGATGGATTCAGTGCTGGAACGCGCCGTGTTGCATTACCGGGAAAAACTTGCCGCCGCAGGGCACTCCGCCGACGCGGCTCTGCAATTGGCAGACGTGCTGGTGGTCAAAGGCGATGTGATCGGAGTGCGCGGCCTCGGGAAGGAGGCCGATGCCCTTTACACCGAAGCCATCGCCCTGACAGAAGCGGCCCGGGACGCCGCGCCCCGCGATACGTCGCGAGGGCTGCGCGTCATTGCTGCGTTTCAGGACCGCTCCGAGCACCGGATGGCCATCAATCAGTATCCGGGAGCACTCGAAGATGCCCGGCTAATGCTCAAGGAGGCCCGGGAGGTAGAGGGCCTGACACCGGATGCGGCCACCGGGCGGGCCAGGGCCCGGGCCCACCGGGCCGTGGGCAATGCTCTGGGTTATCTTGATCAACTGGAGGAATGCGGAAGGGAATACCAGGAAGCCCAGCGGATCCTGACGGAATTGTCGAGGGCGCATCCAGGGGATGCCACCCTGACAGCAGAACTGGCGGATCTCGAAATTTCCCTGGGTTCGCTCGCAGAGACGCGGCAGGACTATCCCAGAATGCTGGACCACTTCACCGCGTGGCATGGATTTGTGAAGCAGCGCTATGGGAAGGACGATCCCATGTATTCCTACAGTGCCTTCCGCATGGGGGTCGCTTTGGTAAAGTGCGGGCGGCCTGCTGAGGCGGTTCCCCTGCTGTCCGATGCCATCCGCTTGGCAGAGCAGCAAACCGCCGCATCGCCTGGCCACAAGGGGGCGCTGAATCACTTGAGTTGGTGTCTCAGGACGATGGCGCAGGCCTTGGAAGGTAATGGTGATACAGTGAAAGCGGTGGAGTTCCGCCGCCGTGAAGCCGCTGCCAACGCGGGATTGGCCGAATTGCCTCTTACGAAGAACTCCCTCCCGGAAAAGGAGTCGGTGCGTTAGGAAGATCAGGACGCCCTTCGCGGCGAAGGGTGAGGCGGTTTCCAATGGCTGGGGATCACAGACGGCGATCCGGATTGATCCCGCACGGAATATGGGCAAATCCACATTTTCCATAACGCGGGCGGGCAGGTGTCGCAGATACTGGCAACCAGCCATCCAGAATCCCGCCATCCATGCCTTTATCACCCATCTCCCGGTCCGTCCTTCTCCCGTTGCTGCTTGCGGTGCCTTGGCCGGCGCAGGCGGATTTCACGACCACTCTCCGCGCTGCGACGCTGCGGAATATCACCGGGATCGCGGACGATTCGGTGGTGGCGCTCTCCGAGCCGGCCCTGAGCGGGGGCATCGCGGCCTATCGGGGCACGATAAAGGTTGGCTTCAGCCTGCCGTTGGTCCTCTTCGTCAATGGCATGCATACCGTAGGGGCTGGCGACCCGGCTCCGGGCAGTGTGAGTCCCTTCAGCAGTGTGGGAGGGGTGTTTGTCAATGGGAACGGAAAAGTGGCCTTTTCCGGCCGCGCGGACCAGGAAGGAATGTGGACCAATGCGACGGGGTCGCCTGCCCTGATCGCGGCAGACGATTCTCCCGCTCCCGGGACGAACGGGAATTTCAATCTTAGCCAAAACGCGCCGATTTCGGGTTTCAGCGATCAAGGCAAAGTGGCCTTCGGGGCCTTGATCCAAGGGGCGCCGCCGGGGTCCCAGGCTGGACTCTGGATGGGACTGCCGGATGCCTTGGAGTTGGTGGCGCGCACCGGGTCGCCCGCGGCGGACTCTCCCGCTGGTGCGGAGTATCGCAGCATTCACGTGAAGCCTCTCCTCAACAGCGCCGGGGAGATTGCCTTTTATACAACGACCTCGGAGCCCGTTGCTCCGGAACGATCCGAGGGGTCCAGCATGGTGGTGCTCTATGCCGGCAAGCCGGGTGCGCTCAAAGTCATCGCGCGCACCGGCGACCGGGCACCGGAGACGGAAGGTGACATTTACCTTCAGCCGGGTGCCGGTTCGTTCGGTTTTAATGCGGGTGGGGCGGTGGCATTCCGCAGCCGGATCTATACCGCTGGGCCAAATCCGCTGGGGACCGGTGACGCGATCTATGCTGGTCCGCGGGGCCAGTTGAGGCTGGTGGCGCGCACGGGGTTCCCCGCGCCGGATACCGAGCTGGGGACGAAGTTCGTGGCTTTGTCTGATCCTGCCCTCAATGCCTCCGGGGAGGTCATGTTTTTGGGACAGGCCCAAACGGCGGCGCAGGTGACCACAGAAGGCATCTGGGCCGGCCGTCCGGGGCAGCTGCGGCTGATCGCCCGAGTAGGCGTGACCGCGCCGGGGACCGCGCAGTTTTTCCAATACCTGACTCCGCTGACCATTAGCGACTCGGGGCAGGTGGCATTCCGGGCCGATCTGGAGAATGCCCCCAACGGTCAATCCAGCGTGCTCTACGCCACGGATGAAACCGGGGTGCTGCGGCTGATCGTGCGCACCGGTTTCCCGGTGCTGGGATCGAACCCGCTTCCCTCGTTCGGGGTGTTGCCAGGATCCGGGGGGCCCGCCGGAAATGGCGATGGCCGGCAGGTGTCCTTCGATGCTCAGGGCCGGATCGCCTTCCGTGGGCTGTGGGGCGGGGCGGCCAGCAGCCCGGCCTTCCCTGGGCCGGACGCAATCTTTGTGGCGACTCCCGGCACCAGCGCCCCCGTGATTCCCACCACAGGGCAGCCTGCGAGTGCCGGTGGGGTGCCGGGAGGGAGGGTGGAGTTTCAAGTGACAGCCCTTGGCACGCGGCCGGCCACCTATCAATGGAAGCGCGGCACCACGATCCTGACTGGTGAAACCGGACCGGTTTTGTCGCTGGACGCACTGGCCGCGGGGGATCGCGGCAGCTACACCGTGGTGGTGACGAATGTGCACGGATCGCTCGAAAGCGCCCCGGCCACCCTGACATTGCCACCGGTGATCGTCACGCCGCCGGTTTCCCAGAGTGCAGGTGCCGGCACTTCGCCCCAGTTCAGCGTGGGGGCGGATGGACTCGGCCCGCTCAGTTATGCCTGGGAGTTTCAACCGGCGGGTGCAACCGGGTTTTCGCCGCTCGGTGTGGTCACGCCCACCCTGACTTTAACCAATGTTGCAGTGACTCAGGCCGGACGTTATCGTGTGCAGCTGACCAACGCCGACGGCGCGGTCACCAGCGCCGAAACCGTGCTCACGGTCGCCCCCGCCGGGAGCGTCATCTTGGAAAAGATCATGCTGAAAGGAGACCGGGCGACTGGTTTTCCGGGTGAGGTATTTTTCAGTACGGGCGGTCTCCCGGTGCTGAACGATTCCGGCGAGGTCGCCTTCGATGGCGGAGTGCAGAATAGTACCGGGGGTTTGCTGGATTTCGGCGGGGCTTTTGGCGGGACGCGGGACAGATTGGATATCTTCCACCTCAATGCAGGGGCAAAAAACCTGAATGACTCCGGCTTCGCGGCAATGATCTCCAATAATCTTTCCTTTGATAACAATCTAAACAACGGCTGCCTCACCGGGCCACTGGGCGCTGTGCAGGTCTTGGCGCAGGAGGGCTTGCCGGCCCCGGGCACCAGCGGCACATTTGCCCAGAACTTTGCGGTGTCCATCAACGACTCCGGTCTTGCTGCTTTCAAACATGGCACCAATGATCCTCAAAAACCGTCAGGAGTTTATCTTGGCGCGCCGGGCGTCCTCACGCCTGTGCTCTTCGCGGGGCAGCAGGCTCCGGGGCTGGCGACAGGAGTGAATATCCAGGTACTCAGCGCTCAGGTCGTCCTGAACAACGCGGGCACCGTGGGATTCCTCGCCAATCTGACGGGCGCGGGAATCACCAGCGCCAATGACGAAGGAGTCTGGCTGGGCACCTCGGCTGGTGCACAACGTGTCATCGCTGAAAGCGATGCCGCTCCGGGTGCCGGCGCGGGCGCGCAATTCGGGAGTTGGGAAAATGGGCGAGGCTACGCCATGCGGATCAATGGAGCGGGGCAGATTGCCTTCGCCAACCGGCTGAAGGGAACGGGCGTGGACAGCTCCAATGACGACGCCATCTTTGCCGGCCTGCCCGGGGCGCTGACGTTGGTTGCCAGGGAAGGGCAGACGGCGGGCGGGTTCCAGTTTTCGTCGCTGGTGGATGCCGGGCCTCCGCCTATCATTAACGGAACGGGGCAGGTCGCCTTCGCTGCTTACGGCGGAATCACATTTTCCCAGAGCATCTGGCGCTGGACTCCAGGGGCGGGCGGCGGGACCAAGCTCCTCATCGCCCGCGAGGGCCAACAGGCCCCGGGGCTGCCTGCGGGCGTTGTTTTCGACAGCAGTGATTTTGGCACGCCCTTCTTCGGTTTTGCCATGAATGGGGCCGGACAGATCGTGTTCCAATCCTATCTTTCCGGCCCGGGGGTGGAGGATGCCAACCGCAATAACCGGGGCCTTTGGATGACCAACGCTGCCGGAGAGCCCAAACTCATCGCACGCCTCGGTGATTCGCTCGACGTCGGCGGTGGGGCGATGAAAACGCTCCTGGACTTTGTGCTGGTCGAGGCTGGCAGTGGCAGTGGAGGAGAGGATGGTCTGCCCAGAGTGTTGAGCAGCCGCGGGGAAGTCGTTTTTGGGGCGCAGGTCGGTAACTTCCAAACCAACGGCATCTTCCGTGCCTCCTTTCCCGCCAGCGTGCCCTCCGCCCCGTTCGCCCTCACCAAACCGGCCGCCCCGGTAGGACAGACGACCGCGCTGCTGAATGGCGTGGTGAATCCCGTCGGCTTCAGCACCACGGCACGCTTTGAATATGGCGGGACCACCAGCTACGGACAACTCTCTGCTGTGCAAACCTTCCCCGCAGGCCAGGTCTACAGCGGGGTGACCGCCAGTATTGCCGGATTGCTCCCGGAGACCACTTATCATTATCGTCTGGTGGCGGCAAATGGGAATGGCACGACCCCGGGGGAGGATAGGATGTTTACTACGGCCGCCGCGGAGGCGCAGGCTTTTGCGGACTGGGCCGCGATGTCAGGCCTGACGGGAGCCGCTGCCCTGCCGGCCGCGGATCCTGACGGGGATGGCCAGACCAATTTTTTTGAATTCGCATTCCACGGCGACCCCATCGCGGTCAGCCCAGCCCCCCAAAGTGGTGGTCTTGTCTCCATTGGTGGCCAGTTCTGGCTGACCCTGAGCTACCGCCGCTGGGCGGATCGCGGGGCCGCCGGGGTCATCTATCTCCCGCAGCTCTTCCCTCCCGATGCTTGGACGGGGGACGGCATCATTGATGAGGTGGATCCGGCGGCTGCGGTGATCGCCGGCTCCATAGCCTACCGTTGCAGGGTCATGATTGATCCCGTCAAATCTTTGCAATTCCTCCGCGTGAAAGCATCGAAGCCATAAATCCAAGGGAGTTGGCTGGAAGTGACCGGACTGTCTGGGCGCCGGGTTTCACTGTGGCCAAGTGTTAAAGGATGCGGTGCCGGCTGAGATCCTGGGTGTCCACCAGACCGACCGGATGGTTTTCCTGATTGAGGACCACCAGTTCGTCCACGGGATGGCGTTCAAGGAGATTGAGAAGCTCGGCGGCGAGTTTGCTGGCCTGGATGGTGATCGGGCCGGGGGTCATGAATTGACGGACCGGTTCGCCGGCCAGATTGGGATTGGTCTCGAAGGCCCGGGCGAAGTCGCCCTGGGTGAAGATGCCGGCAAGGGTGTTGTCAGGATTTGTCAGGATGACGCAGCCGGCGCGGCAACTACCCATGGTGCGGATGGCTTCGCGGACGGTGGCATCCGGGGCCACGAGGGGAAGCCGGTCGCCGGTGCGCATGATGTCGGAAACGAGCGTGAGGAGGGCACGGCCGAGACTGCCGCCGGGGTGGAGCAGGGCGAAGTCGCCGGACTGGAACCCGCGGGCTTCGAGCAGGACCATGGCGAGGGCATCGCCTAGGACCAGCATGACCGTGCTGCTGCTGGTGGGGGCGAGATTGAGCGGGCAGGCTTCGCGCTGGACGCTGACGTCGAGGACCAGATCGGCGGCCTGGGCGAGGGTGCTCTGGAGGCCGCCGGTGAGGGCGATCAGGCGGCACTGCTGGCGCTTGAGGTGAGGCAGGAGATTGAGGATTTCATCGGTCTCGCCGCTGTAGCTGAGCGTGAGGATGACATCGCCGGGGGCCACCAGTCCGAGATCGCCATGGAGGGCGTCCTGGGCATTGAGGACCACGGTGGGGGAGCCGGTGCTGTTGAGGGTGGCGGCGATTTTGTTGGCGATGTTGCCGGATTTGCCCACGCCGCAGATGACGATTTTCCGGCCGGCGCTGACGGTGGAACGGAGGAGTTCCACGGCATCAATGAACGACTGGCCAATCCGCCCGGACAGACGTTGAACCTCGGCGATTTCGAGGTCGATCACGGTGCGGGCTTTGGTGAGGTAATCCACGGGCGGTATGAAGCAGGGTAAATGATGCAGGGGGAGAAGGCGGGTAGCGTCTCCGCTGCACTAAGATTCATGGGATTCAAACATGGCCAAGCGGGAAGCTTGGACGGCCAAATCCAACAGGGTGCATTCGATGAACCGGGTTCAGGGCCGGTGGACGGGAGTCGCCTTGGGAGCTTGAACCCACAGGCTATG
Organism: uncultured Verrucomicrobiota bacterium; assembly: GCA_942492905.1. Taxonomy (GTDB): domain Bacteria; phylum Verrucomicrobiota; class Verrucomicrobiia; order Verrucomicrobiales; family V1-33; genus CAIZWU01. The sequence continues at coordinate 3,501,083 of OW818657.1, read as the reverse complement.
GCAGACTATAGGGATTAGATCTTGCCGGGGGCACTGGCCGCTCAGCAGGCGGCGCGGGCTGGCTACCCGCCAATAATGGTGCGGTTCGGGCCATCGGTGCGGAGGCGGCCATCCGTAAACATATACATTTTGGTGGACGGATCCGTGGAGATGTGGGCCTTGCCGGTTTCCTGGATCTTCGGCCAATCGGAGAGGGTGATTTCGCCGGTTTTAAGATTGTAGCTGGCACGGCCGGCACTGGCCATCTGGCCGGGGCCGTTGGCGGTGTCCTGAGTGCGCATCAGGACGTTGCCGGTGGCTTCGACCCGTTCCATGCCGCCGCCGCCTTTTTTCATGAAAACCTCGACCCGTTCGGCCCGGAGCCTCATGGCGGCGCTGTTGAGTTCGACTTTGCCGGTGAAGATGACTTTGTTATTGGCCTGGTCATAATCCGCCTGCCGGTCGGACTGGACGTCGATTTTGCCACTGGCAGGGGCATTGAAGTCAGGCAGACGGTCCGGCATTTTTTCCGGCGTGGCAGGCATGAGGTCGTTGCTGATCTCCAAGGGCAGTTCAGGAGCGAGATCGGTCACGGTTTTTTTAGCCGCCTTTTTGGCGGTGGCCGCGACACTGCGGAAGGTGGAGACCGTTTCCGCGGGGATTTGGTCAATCACCGCGGCCGCAGCGGTGGCGATGGTGGAGGGCAGCTCGGTATTCAGCTGGCCGCTGGCGGTGGTGACGTTGCCAGCCGCTTCCGCGAGGGAGCGGACGAAGGCGCGTTCGCGGTCAGAGAGGTCGTTTTCGTCAGCTGTTTTGGCGATTTCCTCTTCTATCGGGGAGTCGACGGGAGGGGCAGCTTTGGCTGGAAGGGGCGGTTCGATCTCAGCAGCAGGTTCGGTTTCGGGTTGGATCGCTTCCGGTGGCGTGCTGTCGGTGAGTTCCGGGGCGGGAAGCGCCGGTTCGTCCAACTGAGTTGCTTCCGGTGCCGATTCCAAGGCCGGGGAGTTGACCGCCAAACTCAGACTGGCGGGAATGGTGCGTGAGAAGGTAGGTTCTTCCGAGATGTCGACAGATGTGGTGTTAGGAAGTGGGTCGGAAGGCTGGAAATCCTGGATGGCGAGCGGCTGGGGAGCAATCTCGGGGGCAGGCACCGCGTGGGAGGCGACGATGCCGTTGGCGCCCCGGGTGGCGGGCTGGACTTCAGCAAACGTATCCGACGGGTCGCTGGAACCCGTGCTGCGGGTGGTCAAGGAATAACCGGCGGGTTTTGCGGCAGTGGGGGTGGTTTCCCGGGCACTTTCGGCGGGTTGGAACTTGTGGCCTTCTGCGGCGCGGGGGGCGATGGCGGGAACGAAAGCGGTTTGCACTGGCCGGGCAGCCGGGGGCACTGGAGGAAGGGGAGCCGCCTTTTCCAAGGAATGCCGCGCGGCCATCACGTCCACAAAATGGCGGGAATCAGCAGCTTTGAGTCCGGTCGGGGCCGGAGCGATTTCTGGAACCTGCACCGGAGCACCGAAGAAATGGAAACCATCGTTGGCAACCGGTTGGGTGAGGTCCGGCAGGCCGGAATGGGTCGCCGCGGTCGCCGCTGCCACCACGACGGTGGTGGTGGGGACTTTCCTCGAAGCGATGGGTGCGGGTTTGCTGGCCACGGAAGGCACGGAGGTGGCCTTACGGGCGACGATAACGGGTTTCGGGGCCGTTTTTTCGGAAAGCGCGGGGGACTTGCTCCGGGAGGTGGAAGGAATGGTTTTGGCCAGCTGCGTTTTGGGCGCTGGCTTGGCGGGAGCCGGGGCGGTCTTCGTTTTGGTGGAAACCACGGCCTTGGTTGTCGACTTGGGACTGCCGGGTTTGGTGACCGGTGGTTTGGTAACCGTTTTGGCAGTGGCAGTTTTAGCCGCAGTCGGTTTGGACGGTGCCGGTTTGGACGGTGCCGGTTTGGACGGTGCCGGTTTGGCGCTGGTTTTGGTGACCGCGGCTACCTTGGGTTTCGTGGGAGAAGAGACCGGAGTGGGCTTCGGTTTTGGTTTCGCAACTGCCGTCGGTGAGGTGATTTTTTTGGGAGCAGGGATCACGTAAGCTCCGCCCGGCACACTGCCATACCCGAAGCGGGGCTGGGGAGACTGGGCGTCCACCACCCCCGCAGTGGCCAAAAGGATGCAAAAATGGGTGAGGAGCAGGCTGGGCTGGATTTTCACGCGGCCAGTATGAGCTGCAATTTCTGAAATATCAACAAAACTTAATAATTTAGGTCATTTTCGAGACGCGGCGGGATTTGCTGCATAAAACTGCCATCTCAAAGGGGTGAATGATAGTTTCCAGAGTCGGGTGGGAAAGGTCATCCTCCCGGAAGCGATCACGCGGCCCACCATTCCTTCAGTTTGGCCAAATCGTGGGCGCCGGCCTCATGGGCGAGCCGGACTTCGGCCGCGTTGGTGATTTTTTGCGCTTTGAGGTATTCAATATGCAGGCTCACCGGGCCGGCGAAGCCGCTGTCCCGGAGCAGTTTGGCGAATTCAGGACCGGCGGCCATGCCCTCACCGAGGGGGCAGGTGCCGGGTTTGAGCCGGCTGGCCCATTTGAAATCCTTGAAATAAGCGGCTCCAATCCGGGGACGGGCGAGGTGATATTGGATGGGCCAAGAAGTGCCGCCGACCACGGTGGCATGCATGATATCGTAGGCAAATCCCCAGTCTTCCGTGAGATAGTCCCGCATCACGGACTCCAAGTCCCAGATGGCGGCTCCGACGTAGTGCGGCCCGTTGTGGTTTTGGGAAAGCGGCCGGATCCCGAGTTCGCGGCTCAGGGCGAGGAGATCTTTGACCTTGGCGCGGATTTCGTCCAACTGCGGCGGCAGGGGCTTTTTGAGGTCATACTGGTACCAATTCATCCGGAAGTATTTCACGCCCAGCTTCGCCGCAGTCCGCAGCACGGTTTCGGTATGCTGGTCTGCGGAGACGGCGTTGATCCCGGAAGTCAGGATGGTGAGTTTCAGGTTTGCTTTCTGGAGTGCCTCGACAAAGCCGGGCAGGTCCTCCGCTGCCCGCTCCGGCAAAACGTGGCCACCGGGCCGGATGGGGGCTTCCACTCCGGCAAACCCCAGAGCGGCCACGTGTTCCGCCAAGGCGGGGGGCTCCATGCCGATGAGATGTTTGGTGAAGAGACAAAAGTCCGGCAGGGCCGGTTTCCCGGCAGCGGGGGAAGGCTGGGCTCCGGCTGTCAGGTTCCCGGTGAGGCTGATCGCACCAAACACGGCTGATTGATGCAAAAACGAGCGACGGGAGAGGACGGGGGAGGAAGCAGGAGGGTTCATGGGAAAAGTGAGGGAGTGGTGACGATAACGTTGCTGGATCCGGATTATTCTCAGCGGTCCGGTGGTGACGGGACGAGTCCGGCTGGAACCGGCAGCATCACCTCCGAGATCCGGCGGATCATGTGAGGCACAAACAATGCCGCCGTGTAATGGCCGGCGGCGTATTCCGCATGGTGGCCTTCCGGCAGCCGGGCGGTTTTCACAAAAGCTGCGGAGCAGGCCGGAGGAACGACTTCATCTTGGCTGGCACTGAAAAGCCAGACCTTGTCCGGGTCCGCACGGTGGGCCAACCGGAGGGGTTCGATGGTCCAGATCGCGGCTCTCACCGCTTCATCGGTGATACCGGCCGCCTGTAATTGATGGCGCAGGGCAGCGGCGTCTTTTTCCCCTTTGAAAACCACATCGGCGAGATGCCCGCCTGCCAACAGGATGAATCCCCGGTCGTAGCCGCGATCCAGTCCAACCACCGTGGAGGTCACAAAGCCCCCCAGACTGATCCCGCAGATTCCAATGTTGGAGCGATCCACCAGGGGCAGGGCTGCCACCGCATCCCGCGCCCGGCGGGCATCGGCGATGCCTTGCCTCAGTGAGGGAAAGACCTTTTTCAAATCGCCGGTTAGTGGAGAAGTGCGGGCTCCGTAGCCGGGCAAGTGCATCAGAAATGTGTGGCAGCCCGTGAAGCGCAGACCGCGGGCAAATGCCCGCCCGGCCACCATGCCGCGTCCTGATTCATGAATCACCACCACCGCCGGAGCCTTCATAGGCACGCCCTGGGCATCGCGATGGACATACCATTCCAAGGCCACCGCATCGTTGGCGGCGTCGCCCGAGGGAAAGGGGGACGGAAAGCGCAATAGCCAGTCCGAGTCCTTGGGGGCTGTGGTGGCAGTGACGCTGAAGTCCGCTGCCGTCCACCGCAGTCCGGCCAGACAAGCTGCGGCGTCCGGTTTCGGTTCCAGATCCGCCACCAGGGTATCCCGGGCTGGAAAGGGACTGCCCTCCAGCGTCGTATCCGCGGCCCCGGAGGCGCTCTCCAGGCATAGCATTAACAAGAGGTAGCGGAGCCGGATCATAAGTGGGGGAGGGGAGTGAAGCCTGAATCAAACAGGATCCGGCAGCAAAGTCACGCTTTTCCTGGCGGAAGGGAAGAGCCAGCCGCCGCCGGCAAAGGCCTTGCCCTGGACGGAGGAGCCTGTTTTAATGATTTCATGCCTAACTCATTACCCCGTCCCCGCCGCACTCCGGAGCAGCTGCGTTCGCACCGTTGGTTCGGGCCGGATGATCTGCGGTCCTTCGGGCACCGGTCGCGGGCCAAGCAGATGGGCTATGCCACGGAGGATTTTGCCGGGAAACCGGTGATCGGGATTCTGAATACCTGGTCGGATCTGAACACCTGCCATACCCACTTCCGCGACCGGGCCCAGGAGGTAAAGCGCGGGGTCTGGCAGGCAGGCGGGTTTCCGGTGGAGCTGCCGATCATGAGCCTGAGCGAGATGTTCATGAAACCGACCTCGATGTTTTACCGCAATCTGGTGGCGATGGAGGTGGAGGAAACCCTGAGATGTTATCCGCTGGACGGTGCGGTGCTGATGGGCGGCTGTGACAAGACCACCCCGGCGCTGCTGATGGGGGCGATCACGATGAATCTGCCTTCCATCTACCTGCCGGCCGGAGCCATGACCAAAGGCAACTGGCGCGGCACCACCCTGGGAAGCGGTTCGGATGTCTGGAAATACTGGGACGAGCGCCGCGCCGGCAATCTGAGCTGCGATGCCTGGGCAGAGCTGGAAGATGGGATCGCGCGGGGTCCGGGCACCTGCATGACCATGGGCACTGCGGCCACCATGATGAGCATCGCGGAAGCGCTGGGCATGAGTTTGCCCAACGCCTCCTCCATCCCTGCCGCCCATGCGGAACATGCCCGGATGGCCACGCGCTGCGGACGGCGCATCGTGGAGATGGTCTGGGAGGATCTGCGCCCGAAGGATATCCTGACGAAGCAAAGTTTTGAGAATGCCATCATCGCGGACATGGCTCTGGGCGGATCGACCAATGCCATCGTGCATGTGCTGGCGATGGCGCGGCGGGCCGGGGCGGAGATCACCCTGGAGGACTTTGACCGGCTTTCCCTGACAACTCCTCTGGTGGCCAATCTGCGGCCCAGTGGGGAATATCTGATGGAGGATTTCCACGACGCCGGCGGGCTGAGTGCCCTCCTGGAGCGCATCCGGGGTTTGCTGTTTACGGAATGCCTCACCGTCACCGGGAAGTCCCTTGGCGAAAACATTGCGGGGGCTGAAGTCTTTGAGGAAAAGGTGATCCGGCCGCTGGACCAGCCGTTGGCGGGGCAGGGCGGGACTTTTGTGTTGCGGGGCAATCTTTGTCCGAACGGTGCCGTGATCAAACCCGCCGCCGCCGATCCCCGCCTGCAACGCCACACCGGTCCAGCCCTGGTCTTTGACACCTATGCGGAACTGAAACAGAACATCGACCGCGAGGACCTCGACGTCACTCCGGACACCGTGCTGGTGTTGCGCAATGCCGGGCCACTGGGTGGACCTGGGATGCCGGAGTGGGGGATGCTGCCGATTCCCAAAAAGCTGCTCAAGCAGGGCATCCGGGATATGGTCAGGATTTCCGATGCCCGCATGAGCGGCACCAGTTATGGCACCTGCGTGCTGCACGTCGCCCCGGAGTCGGCGGTGGGCGGGCCGCTGGCGCTGGTGAAAACCGGGGACCTGATTTCGCTGGATGTGGCCGGGCGCCGCCTCGAGCTGTTGGTGGAGGAGGCGGAACTCGCCACCCGCCGGGCCGCGTGGACCGCGCCGCCCCCGCGGTATCATCGCGGCTATGGCCGCCTGCTGTTGGATGAGATCACCCAGGCGGATGAAGGGTGCGATTTCAAATTCCTTGCCAGCGCCGGGGAAACGCCCGAACCTGATATCTTTTAAGCCCTCCTGGCGTCAACCCTTGCCCCCCTTCCTCCATGACCACTGCTACCTATCAAACTTCCGTCATCGCGGTTCCTCCGCTCGCCCGCTCAGCCGATGGCACGGTCTGCGCGGTGCAGAACACCCGTCTGATCCGCCACATGGAGAGCGGGGGCGTGCGCATCCTGCTGTATGGAGGCAATGCCAATTTCTATCATATCCGGCCATCGGAGTTTGCCTCAACCCTGACGATGCTGGCCGATGCCGCGGGACCGGAGACCGAGATCGTGCCCTCGGCGGGTCCGGCGTATGGCATGATGATGGATCAGGCCGCCATCCTGCGCACCCAGCCATTCCGCACCGCGATGGTGCTGCCCCATGTGGGATTGAATACCCCCGATGGGGTGGCGACCGGGCTGCGGCATTTTGCGGAAAAATTCGGCCGGCCGATCGTAGTTTACATGAAGAACGAAGGTTATATCACGCCGGCGCTGGTGGCAGAACTGGTGAAGGATGGCCTCGTGTCCTGGATCAAATACGCCATCGTCCGCGATGATCCCTCCAAGGATGCGGTGTTGAGCGAATTGGTGGACCGGGTGGACCCCAATTTGATTGTCAGCGGGATCGGCGAGCAGCCGGCCCTGGTGCATTTGGACCAGTTCAAACTGGGCGGATTCACCACCGGGTGCGGCTGTGTGGCTCCCGTGCTCTCGCAGAAAGTCCTGCATTTCGCCAAAAACGGGGATGGGGCGGGGGCGAATGCCGTGCGCAAGCAATTCGAACCGCTGGAGGACCTGCGGAATGAGATCAATCCAGTGCGAGTGCTGCACGAGGCCGTGACGCTGAGCGGCATCGCCGACATGGGCACGATCCTGCCGCTCCTGAGTGGTTTGAACCCCGTGGACCGCTCCCGGGTGCAAGCCGCTGCCGCCGCACTGCTGGCGCTGAATACGCATCCGGTTTGACCCAGTATGCCCCGGAAAAGCTACGATCCCGCGCAGTGGCCGATATAATTTTCGGTTAAGCTGCCCGTAGCGTTGCCAAGTCACCAAGTTTGAGGGATAAAAGCACCCCCCACAGCGGGTATTTCCATGCCCGGCGTGCGTATCGATATGATTCCGGCATTCCCTCCCGGCGATTTTTCTTCCGTTTATTCCTATGAAATCCAAGTTCCTCTCCCTCGGCCTGCTGGTCCTGACCGGACTGTCCGCCTTTGCTGCTGATGCCCCTCTGCGGGTCTTTATCCGCGGCGGCGTCAAAACCCACGCCCCGGGTGCTCACGAACACGCCCAGTTCCTCAAGGACTGGCAACCGCTCCTCGCTTCCCGCGGTCTGCAGGTGGATGGTGGGATGGATCTGCCCAGCGACGACAAGTTGAAGCAGACCGATGTGCTCCTGATGTATGCCCAGGACGGAGGCACGGTGCCTCCTTCGCGGTGGGCCGCTTTTGACGAATACCTGAAGCGCGGCGGAGGCCTCGTGGTGGTGCATACTGCTGCGGTCAGCCGTGAGGAGAATCACTGGAAGGCAGTCACAGGCGGATGCTGGCGCAGCAAAACCACCAAGTGGAAGGAAGGTCCGATGGACCTCTACTACGTGGAAAACCAACGGATCGACGGGGGTCACCCCATCACGCGAAACGCCTCCAACTTCCACATCGACGACGAGATTTATTACGACATGGACGTCTCTCCCGACGTGCGCGTCCTCGCCACCGCCTACACCCCCAACGTCCGTGACGGCAAGAAACCGGCGGAAGGCGGCAAAGCGCATATCTACGACATCCAGCCGCAGATGTGGACTTATGAGCGGACCATGGAAGGCGGCACCCAGCCCTACCGCGCATTTGTCAGCATTCCGGGCCATCTCTACACCACCTTCCAGAAACCCCACTACCGCGCCATTCTGCTGCGGGGCCTGGCGTGGGCCGGCAAGCGGACCAGCGTTGATGAATTCTGTTCGCCGGAGGAGTTGTCCTCCCTGACCTATCCGGAAGGTGGACCGCAAAAGCCGGAAGCCACCCTGAAGAATCTGGAAGTCCATCCTGACTTCGACATGACCCTGGTCACGGCCGAGCCGCTGATTACAAAGCCAATGAATTTTGACTGGGACGCCAGCGGCCGTCTCTGGGTGGCGGAAACTCCGGAATATCCCAATGGCCGTCGCGGCATGCGCCCGGACTATCGTGGCAAGGAATGGAAGGACCACGGCGGACTGGAACCCCAACCCGGCATCCAGGACCGTCCCGGCATGGACAAAATCAGCATCCTGACTGATACCAACGCCGATGGCGTGATGGACAAAAAGGACGTGTTCCACCAAGGTCTGGATCTCGTGACCGGGCTCGTGTTCTACAAGGACGGCGTGATCGTCACCCAAGCGCCTGACATTCTCTGGCTGCGCGACACCGATGCCGACGGCAAGGCCGACAAGGTCGAAAAACTCTACACCAATCTCGGCACCGGCGACACCCACGCGGTGATCAACAATCCTCGCATGGGCTGGGACGGCTGGATCTACGCCACCCACGGTTACAGTGCCTCCCCGGACGTCACCAGCGGCGACGGCAGCCAGCACTTCGGGAACATTGGCAGCGGCGTGGTGCGCTTCAAACCGGACGGTTCCAAAATCGAGCAATACTCCTCCAAAGGCGGCAACACCTGGGGCCTCACCATCACCGGCGACAACCGTGTGATGTGGACGCAGCCCACCAACGGGACCCTGCTCAATCAGGTCATCCTGCCCGAGTATGCCCTCGCCCGCGGCAAGGTCGGCAACACCCCGAGCTTCAACACCATCATCGCCAGTCAGAAGAGCTACTCATCCATCAAGTATGAGGATCTCGCCTACGTGCAGATCGACCGCGTGGGGGACTTCACTGCCGGAGCCGGTGCCGTGATTTATGATGGCGGGGCCTGGCCTGCCGAATACAACGGCGACTACTTCACCACCGAACCCACCATCAACCTGATCCACCATCAGCGCCTGACTCCGAAGACCACCAGCTACGAAGCGCACAAGCTTCCCGGCCGGGAGGAAACGGAATTCATCCGCAGCACCGACAAATGGTGGCGTCCGATCGAAGTGCGCACCGGTCCCGATGGGGCGATGTATGTCGGCGATTTCTACAATCAGGCGGTCATCCACAACGACACCCGCGGTCCTGACCATAACAAGGTCAACGCCGCTGTCCGCCCGGACCGCGACCACTATTTCGGCCGCATCTGGCGCATCCAGCACAAGCAGGCGAAGAAGCTGGAAATCCCCGATCTCACCAAAGCCGATCCCGCCCAGCTCACCGCTGCCCTAGCGCATCCCAACCGGGCCATCCGCCTGACGGCCAGCCGGCTCCTGATTGAAAAAGGAGCCCCGGCGGCCCCGATCGCCAATCTGCTGCAGAAAGGCAGCGCTGAGGCAAAAATCGCCGCACTCTGGACCTTGAGTGGTCTGAAGTCCGTCAGCCCTGAATTGCTCACCGCCGCCTTGGCTGATCCCGACCTGACGGTCCGCCGGAATGCCGCCGGGGTCGCTGAAGTGTCCACCGCCTCCGTTCAGTCGGAGAAACAAACCGCCGGTCTGATTGGTGATCCCGACGCCACGGTGCGGGTGACTGCCCTGCGCGCGCTGGGTTCCATGGAGATCAGTGACGCCGCGGCCCGGCAGATCATCGCCGCCTGGCCGAAGCTGGACGACGACTTCCAGCGCAGCGCCGCCGTGGGAGCCGCCTCCCGTAATCCTGCCGGCAGCATTGCCGCCGCTTTGGACAGTGCCGATTCCACTGCTTTGATTCCCCTCGTGGCCCAATTGGTGGACACCATCGCCCGCGATAATAACACCGCAGCGGCCGCCAAACTGGTGACGCTGATCGCCTCCAAACCCGAATCCACCGATCCCCTGAAGCGCTCCATCCTGGACACGCTTGGCAAATCCTTGAAGGAAGCCCCCGCCATGACGCCGGAATTGTCCGCAGCGCTTGGCCAGCTCCTCGCCAGCGGCGTGTCCGGCAGCGTCCTGCCGGTGGCTGCCAAGTGGGACCGTGATGGTTCCCTGAAAGCGGAGATCAGCAAAATCACCACCGGCATCACTGCCACCCTGACCAACACCAGCGCTTCGGAGGACGCCCGCGTGGCTGCAGCCCGCAGTCTGCTCGGCCTGCGTTCCGCCAATCCGGAATCGCTGGCAACGGTGACCAAACTCCTCGGCACCGATACCCCGGCTGGTCTCCAGCGCGGTATCGTCAGCGCGCTGGGTGAACTCAATGAACCGTCCCTCGGTGCAGTGGTATGCGCAGCCTACAACAAACTGCCCGCCGACATTCAACCGGTCGCCTTTGAGACGCTGCTGAAGCGGGCGGATTGGACCCTCGCCCTGCTGGATGCGATCACCGCCAAGCAAGTCGACCCCGCCAGCTTCGGCCCGGCCAACGCCTTCCGTCTCCGGACCTATCCTGACAAGGTGGTCGCCAAACGTGCCAACGACATGCTGGATCAGTTGAATCCGATGGCCAAGGCCAAGGAGGAAATCATCGCAAAACTGGCCCCGTTGGTCGAGAAGCCCGGGGATGCGGTCCGTGGTAAACTGATGTTCCAGGCTACTTGTGCAACCTGTCACAAATTCGGGGACTCTGGCGCCGAAATCGGGCCTGGCCTGACCGGCATGGGCAGCCATGGGCCTGCGGAATTGCTCACCGCCATCGTTGATCCGAACCGTGAGGTGGAACCCTCCTTCCTCACTTGGAATATCGAAACCAAGGACGGGCAGTTCTACGCCGGGATCATTGTGCGGGAGAATCCCTCCAGCATCACCCTGAAGAGCCTCGCCGGCCAACAGGAAGTCAAAGTGGCCGACATCAAGAGCCGCGTGAACACCGGCCGCAGCCTGATGCCGGAAGGCTTTGACGGCCTGGGTGAGGAAATGCTGCGTGATATCCTGACTTACATGGTTTCGGTGGACGGCGGAAAATTCCGCACCCTTGATCTGCGCAAGGCCTACACCGCCAACACCGCCCAGGGCTTGTATCTCAGCCCGGAAAACAAGGAAGACTCCATCATCCTGAAGAAGACCGGCACCGTGAATGTGGAAGGAATCCCCTTCAATATCCTCGCCCCTGAAAAGAGTGCGACCGGCAACGTGGTGGTGCTGAAAGGTGGCGGTGGTTATGCCCGCACCATGCCCCAGCGCGTGGAAGTGGCGGTCGGTGGCTTCAAGGCCAACCGCCTGCATTTCCTCGGTGGTATTGCCGGGTGGGGTGCCAAGGACCCGGGCAAGGGCGAGCCGGCCCTGAAAGTCATCGTGAACTTTGCCGACGGCCAGAAAGAGGAATTGTTGACTTACGATGGCGTGGAGTTCGCGGATTACATTGGCCGCTTTGAAGTCCCGGGTTCGCGCTACGTGCCGGACCTGCTGAAAAACGGAGCTCAACTCCGCTGGTATACCAAACTGCTCAGCCGGACCGGCGCCATCAATAGTGTGGTGCTGGAGAGCTTCGCCAACAGTGTCGCTCCGACCACTCTGGCCATCACGGCTGAACTCGCGGAACCGGGTGCCCCCGCTCCGGGAGTTCTGACCCAGCCTGCGGCCGCTCCGGCTCCAGCACCGAAAACCGCCGCCGCCGAAGCTCCCCAAGCCTGGGGCGAAGGAACGCGGGTGCTGCTGGCGGGCGGGGGATCCTCCCACGACTTCCAGAAGTATTTCAAGGAGGCGGATACCGCCATCCTGAAAGGAGCCGGTTACGCGGTGCAATACACTGAAAACTTCCAGGAGGCGGCTGCCAAATTGGCGGAAGCCGACGTGTTGGTGTTCAGCACCAACCAGGGGACCTTCGGCAACATCGCCTTCCGGGCGGCTTTGGAACAGTTCGCCGCCAAGGGAAAAGGCATTGTCCTGCTGCACGCCGGTCTGTGGTATAACTTCAAGGACTGGCCTGAATTCAACAAAATCTATGCCGGTGGCGGCTCCCGGGGACATGACAATCTCTCGAAACCCTTCGAGGTCAAAGTCACGAAACCGGAACATCCCATCATGAAGGGAGTGCCGGCATCCTTCACCCTGATAGATGAACTCTATTACATGATTCCGGATGCCTCTGGGTCCCCGATCGAAGTGCTGGGAGAGGCCATCAGCGCGCAGAGTGGCAAGGTGTTCCCGAACATCTTCACAGTGCGCCATGAGAAAGCCCGCATTGCGGGCATCGCCCTCGGTCACGACGCCCGGGCGCATGACCTGCCCGCCTTCCAGACGCTGCTGAAGAACGCGGTGGCCTGGGCTGCCGGGAAGTAGTTATCGCGGGGCGCGGCAAGATTGGTCTCGCAATTGCCCCGGCACATGGCACAGGTCCCCGCTTGAAACGCCGCTCCTTTTTTCTTATCGCCCTCGGTCTGCCGGTCTGGCTGCACAGCCAGGCCGCAGAGGCTGCCCGGGTCCGTGGGAAGTTGATGTGGGACCCAGTTTACTTGGGACTTCCTCCCGCAGCCAAGGCCCCTTGGGACCGCTGGCTGGCGGAGGGAGACCGGTTGCGGCAGCACGAAATCGAAGTCTTCGAATTTGAACTGGCCAGATCCGGCCGCCGGCAGGCCGCCCGGGCCAAGGGGGCGGCCGGTTTTGAGGTGCCGGAAAAACCGGCCGCCTGGTTCGTGGGCACCGAGGCGCGTAAAATTGCGGACAACCTCCTGACCTGGCAGAGTCCCTCTGGCGGTTGGACCAAGAACACCGCAATGACCCGCCGCCCCCGTGTTGCGGGCCAGCGCTGGTCGCCCTGGGAGGATTGGGGTTATGTGGCCACGATAGACAACAAGGCCACCACTTCCCAGATCGAGTTTCTCGCCCGCATGGCCGCCGCCACCGGCAAGGAGGCTTATGCGGCCGGGGCGGAACGCGGGCTGCGTTATCTGCTGGCCGCCCAGATGCCGAGTGGAGGCTGGCCCCAGGTCTTTCCGCTCCAGGGCACCTATCATGACCAGATCACTTTCAATGATGATGCCATGGTCCGCGTCCTCATTCAGTTGAAAAACATCAAAAACCGCAAAGCCCCGTGGCAATTTGTCAGGGCGGAGCTGCGGACTGAAATCGAGGCTGCGGTGCAACGGGGCATTGAATGCATCCTGTGTTGCCAGATCCGGGTGAACGGCACCCTGACGGCATGGTGTGCCCAGCATCATCCGGTCAGTCTTGTCCCGGTTGGCGCCCGTTCCTACGAGCTGGCTTCGCTCAGCGGCGGAGAGACGGTGGGGATTGTGAGGTTTCTGATGTCCCTCGGCAATCCTGCACCCGAGGTCAGGCGGGCCGTGGAGGCCGCAGTGGCCTGGTTGCGCCGGTCAACCGTCGAGGCTGCCACGCTCGGAAAAAAAGGCACGAGGGGTCCGCAGTGGGCCCGGTTTTACGAAATCGAAACCAACCGACCGCTCTTCAGTGATATGGATGGGGCCAAGCGGTTTTCCTTCAGCGAAGTCAAGGTGAAGCGGAACAGTTATTCCTGGTTCACGGATGCGCCGGCAGATCTGCTGAACCGCGACTATCCGGCCTGGCTGCGCAAGCATGCCGCCCGGAAGTGATCAGTTCCACCGGTGAACTCCGGTGATTCTTTCAACGTGGCGGAAGATAGTTCGCCCCCATCTGAAAATTTTTCCGTAGCCACAAGGGCCGGACATGAGGGATGATCAACCAATGAGGTGGCCTTTCCGTTTTCTTCCGGTCCTTTTTCCTGTGGTTGTCCTGTTGGCTGGCCCGCTCCCCGGGATAGGGCAGGTGGTGTGGCGCGAGCGTGCGGTAGCCGTGGAGCCGGCGGGGTTGCCAGCGGGCCCCGTTTGGTTGCGGAGCTGGCTCAAGGTACCGGACAATATGGTGGACCCGGCGGGGAGTGATCTCTGGCGGGACTCCATGACCCTGACTCTGCAGCATCTGCCAGGGGAAGTTTCCGTTTTGTTGAATGGGGTGGAGATCATCAAAACCACGGACCTGCGGGATGAACCGCGCCGGTTCAAGGTACCCAAAGGCATTCTGCAAAAGGCGGCGTGGAATGCGCTGGTGATCCGATTTCAGGGTGCCGCCGCGCCGCAGGGGCTCACGGTGGCTCCGGTCTTTGCAGGGTATTTTGATGAACTCCGGCTGGAGCGCCCATGGCAGCTTTCGACAACAGAGCCAACGCCGGCAGAGTTGATGGCGACAACGGTCGCGCCCGGTGCGGCAGTGTATGCGGAGAGCGACTTCCACCCGGGCACCACGGTGCTGCAGGCGAACCCCAACCCGGAGCGCGGGAAGTTTGTGCCGCCGGAGGAGGCGTTGCGGCTGCTGAAGACGGAGCCGGATCTGATAGTAGAGGAGTTGCTCCATGAGCCGGAGGTGGCGCAGCCCACTCAGGTCAGTTGGGATGCCCGTGGCCGGCTCTGGGTGGCGCAATACCGGCAGTATCCTTATCCAGCCGGGGTGAAAATGATCAGTCGGGACAAATATTATCGTTCCAAGTATGACCGGGTGCCGCCCCCGCCGCCGGACCAGACTCCGGGCGCGGATGTCATCTCTGTGCACGAAGACACCGATGGCGATGGACGATATGATGCCCACAAACAGGTCCTGACAGGTCTGAACATGGCCAATGCGGTGCTCACGGGGCACGGTGGAATCTGGGTGATGAATCCACCCTATCTTGTTTTTTATCCCGATGCAGATGCGGATGATGTGCCGGATGGCCCGCCGGAAGTGCGGCTCCAGGGTTTCGGTCTGGAGGATACCCACAGTGTGGCCAATGGCCTGTCGTGGGGGCCGGATGGCTGGATTTATGGCGCCCAGGGCAGCACCACCACCAGCCGCGTGACGCGCCCCGGCCTTGATGCTGCCGGGTCACCGGGCGTTTTTGTGGAAGGTTGCATGGTCTGGCGGTATCATCCGGAAAAGCGCTTCTATGAGATTTTCGCGGACGGCAGCGGCAACACCTTCGGGATATCCTTTGATGCCGAAGGCAGGCTTTTCACGGGACACAATGGTGGCGACACGCGGGGCTGGCATCATATCCAGGACGGGCTCTATCTGAAACAGGGGAAGGATGCCGGCAAATTCGGCCCGGCCCCGAATCCCTATGCCTTTGGCGAGCTGCCGATGATGCGGAGCACCCATCCGGTGGCCCGCTTCTCCCACATGACCCTGATGGCCGAAGGCACTGCGCTGCCGGCGCGTTGGCGCGGCCAATTCGCGGCCGCGGATCCGTTGCACCATAACATCATAGCCGCGGGGCGGTACCGCGAGGGCTCCACTTTCCACACCACTGATGCCGGGAATTTTATGCACTCGGACGATCTGACCTTCCGGCCCGTGTATCTGGCCAATGCGCCGGACGGTTCGCTGTTGGTGGCTGATTTCCGCGAGGAATACATCGCGCATGGCCAGAACTATCAAAGTCAGATCGACCCCGCGACCGGCCGGATTTACCGGCTGCGCGGCAAGGATCTGCCGTTGGAGCGGGAAGTGGACTTGTCCAAAAAGACCGCGGAGCAGTTGGTGAAACTGTTGGCGCATCCGAATGTGTGGCAGCGCCAGACGGCGGTGCGCCTGCTGGCCGAGAAACGTGAGGCCGCGCCACTCCTGGAAGCGGAACTGGCGGGGCAGTCCACGCATCCCGCTCTGGAGGCGCTCTGGGCCCTCGGCCAAATGGGACGCCTGACCGAACCGCTGGCCCTGCGCGCTCTACAGCACCCCGCTCCGATGGTGCGCGCCTGGACGATCCGCCTGCTCGGGGATGCACGATCCCTTTCCCCGCCGGTGATGGAAGCCGTCACCTGGTTGGCGGCCACCGAGCCGGAGGCGGAGGTGCGTTGCCAGATGCTTTCCACGGCCCGGCGGCTGGGGGTGACGGATGCCTTGCGTCTAACGAAAGCTGTCGCCGGCCGCAGCGGGGATGAAGCAGACGCCTTTATCCCGTTGATGGCGTGGTTTGTCATTGAATCACACTGTGCCCGCGACCGGGAGTCGGTGCTGGCTTTGTTTGAGGATGCCGCCTTCCAACGTTCGCCGCTGGTGGCGAAGCACCTGTTGTGGCGCATCATGCGGCGTTTTGCGGAGCCCGGGACCCGCCAGGAATGGATCGCCTGTGCCACCTTGCTGGACCGGGCGCCGGGAGCAGCAGAGCGGAAGGCGCTGATGCAGGGATTTGGTGAGGCCTTCGAGGGCCGGTCCCTGCCGGTGCTGCCGGAGGAACTCCTGAAGGCGCTGGCAGCGGGTGGCCAGATGACTCTGACGATGCGGGTGCGTCACACGGAACCGGCGGCCCTGACAGAGGCCCTGGCCTTGCTCAAGGATGCCAAAGCCGTGCCTGCCGACCGTCTCGCCGTGGTCAGGGTTTTCGGTGAAGTGAAGCATCCGCCCGCAGTACCGGAATTGCTGGTCATTGCCAAGGCCGACGGTCCGGTGGAACTGCGGATGGCGGCCTGCACCGCGCTGCAAATCTATGATGATTCCGAAATAGCTGAGCGGGTGCTGCAATCCTGGACAGAGCTTCCGGCACCGGTCCAATCCGCCTCGCTCAATCTGCTGACAAGCCGACTCGCCTGGAGCCGGTTCCTGCTGGAGGCCGTGGCCACGGGCCGGGTGGCGAAGACTGGCTTTTCTGCGGATGTGCTCAGCCGCCTGCGGTTGCACCGGGACGATGCGTTGAAGACGCTGCTGGACCAGCATTTCCCAGCGACGCTCCCTCCGGCCAGCGCGGCACTGCGCCCCCGTATTCAGCAGGTGACTGCCATCATCGCGGCGAAACCTGGCGATCCCTACAAGGGCGAGCCGCTCTACATGGCAAAATGTGCTGCCTGTCATACCCTGTTTTTCAAAGGCGGGAAAATCGGCCCGGACCTGACCAGCTATCAGCGCGATGATCTCGGCACCATGCTGGTCAGTATCATTGATCCCAACGCGGAGATCCGCGAAGGCTTCGCCAATCATCTCGTTACCACCAAGGATGGGCGCACTCTCAGTGGATTCCTAGCGGATCAGGATGCCGGAAACCTGGTGCTGCGCGGATTCGACGGGGCCGACATCAATCTCCGCCGCGACGATGTGGCCACGCTGACGCCCGCCGGTTTCAGCCTCATGCCTCCCGGCCTGCTGGAGGGCATGAGTGACGAGGACATCCAGCACCTGTTCGCCTATCTCCGACAATCCCAGCCGATCACCAAATAACCCCTGAATATGAAACCCATCCTCACTCTGTTGTTCGCGACCATGCTCCGCCTCCATGCCCAGGCCGGGGACCTGAAACTGGGCATCATCGGGCTCGACACCTCCCACTGCACCGCTTTCACGGAGCTCATCAATGACGCGGCACACAAGGATCACGTGCCCGGCGCCAAAGTGATCGCCGCCTTCAAGGGGGGTAGCCCTGACATTCCCTCCAGTATCGGCCGTGTGGAGGAATATACGGCCGTGCTGCGCGATAAATTCGGCGTGAAGATCTGTGATTCCATCGAGGAAGTCTGCCGTGAGGTGGACGCCGTGATGATCGAGAGCGTGGATGGCCGCCCGCACCTTGCACAGGCGAGGATTGTCATCGCCGCCGGCAAGCCGCTCTACATTGACAAGCCACTCGGCGGCACCTTGAAGGATGCGTTGGAGATCATCGATCTCGCGGAAAAAGCCGGCGTGCCTTTGTTCACTTCCTCCTCCCTGCGCTTTGCTAAAACAACCCAGGCCGTCCGCGGCGGCAGCATCGGCAAGGTGCTGAGCGCCGTGACCACCAGCCCGGCTCACCTTGAGGCTACGCATCCGGATCTGTATTGGTATGGCGTCCACGGCTGCGAGTCGTTGTTCACGGTGATGGGCACCGGTTGTGAATCCGTCGAACGCCGGACCACCGCGGATGGCAAGATTGAAGTCGTCGGCCAATGGAAAGGCGGGAGGCAGGGCATTTTCCGCGAAAGCAACACCTACGGCGGAACCGCCCAGGGAGAAAAAGGGGAAGCGCCCATCGGAGCCTTTGATGGCTATGCCCCGTTGGTCGTGGAAATCGTGAAATTCTTCCAGACCAAAAAATCTCCGATCGACATCGCAGAAACCAAGGAGCTTTTTGCCTTCATGGAAGCCGCCGATGAAAGCAAACGTCAGGGGGGCAAGCCCGTCCTGCTGAAGGAGGTGCTGGCCAAAGCCTCGGCGAAATAGCGGAATCACAAAACCCACACCGGAGAATTCATTTGTTTATCTATCCCTTATGATTTCCCCACCATTCCCATCCATGCTGTTGACTGGTCTCGTCTGCCTGGCGGCGACCCTGCCGGCGGCGCGGGCCGCCGATGCCTATGAATCGTATGTGAAGAATTCGGAGGATTTCCGCTCCGTCAAGCAGGACAAGGCATGGGCTTGGCAGGCCTTTCCCGGGTGGACGTTCATGCCCTGGACCTATCAATGGACCATCGGATTCACGGAGGACTCCGGCCGTTGGAGTGTGGAACACGGCTACAATGGAGCTTTTGTGGATCGCGACGGGATCGGGGCGGGCGGGGTGAAGACGGGAAGGCTGGACTGGATCAATCAGTTCAAGCTGCGGTTTTATGTCGATCATGCGGCCGACAAGGGGCTGCTGCATTTGTGGGATGGCAATGCGGTGAAGCCCCATCTTGACCAGTTGCACGGCACCGGTATCCGTCCGGTTCCGCTCAATGAGGCTACCCGCAGCAGACTGCAGGAACATCTGCGGAAGAACATCGCTGCAGTGAAGGGATCGCCCTGGCGTGCGGCCTATGCGCTCGATGATGAACCGTCCTGGGGGCACTTTATCCATCCCACCATGTGGCAGGTGACCGATGACGCCGCAGCCTATCCCCGATGGCTCCGGGAGGTCTATGGGGACAAGGCTCCGGTCCGGGAGAAGTGGATCAGTTATGAGGACCTGAGGGCCCGTCTGGCAGAGTGGAGTGTCAGGGAGTTTGATGCCAGTCCGCTGATGGACCAGTGGAGTTTCAATGATTCCTTATGGGCCAATACCCTTGGTGGGCTGGTGGAGTATGCCAACACCCTCGATCCTGCGACGCCCTGTGGTTTTGTGGGAGGGCAGGCCCCCAGTGCCTTTGGGGGATATGATTACGCCAAGCTGATGCACAAGGTGCAGTTTATTGAATCCTACAATCTCGGTTCCTCCCAGGCGATCATCCGCTCCTTCAATCCACGCAACGCCCTGCCGGCGGTGACCAGTCTGTTCCATCGTTCCGTGGACGATACCCTCTGGCAAACATGGTACTACCTCGCCCATGGCAACCGCGGCCACATCGGCTGGGTCGAAGGCTGGTTCGATGGTCAGACACCCAAGGCATGGCATGATCAGGTGGCGCCAACCCTGCTGGAGGCCGGAAAAAAGATAGGCCCCCTGATGAGCGGGGCGGAGTGGAAGCATGATGGAGTGGCCCTGTATTACAGCCATGCCTCCATCCAGCTTGGCTGGATTCTCGATGCGGAAGCCCATGGCAAAACATGGACCAACCGCAATGACGATGCCCGGCTCAGCAGCAGCGCCCACGTGCGGCAGGCGTGGGAGAACATGTTGCGCGACTCCGGCCTGCAATACAACTATCTGAGTTATGCCGATGTGATCCAGCGCGGCATTGCTCCCGGATATAAAGTCCTCATTTTGCCGGCCTGCCTATGCCTGTCCGATGCGGAAGCGCGACAGATCCGGGACTTCTGCCAGCGGGGCGGAACGGTTATCGCCGATTACCTGCCGGGCCTATGGGACCAGCATGGCAAAGGGCGCAGCACCGGGGGCGTTCTGGATGATCTGTTCGGAGTCCATCATGACCCCGGACTCAAAGCGGGCGATGTCTTCGGGACCCGGCTCTGGGTCGAAGTGGATCAGGATGCGAATTATGGGTGGAAGACCCATGAGGAATTCCTCACTAATCAGAATACCGCCCTCAAGGATGCCAGTGGGTTCCATCGGGCGGTGCGCACCCTGCCGGTGAATACCTCAAACCGTCATGGCCGCGGCACTGCGGTGCTGATGAATCTCTCCCCCCAGTATTATAACGCCTACCGGACGGTCGGGGCTAGTCCCTCGGGGCAACGGGAGGTTTTTATGAGCCATTTGCGGACCGCCGGAGCCAGCCCTTGGGTGCGCCTCAAAGACACCGGTGATCTTGAACACGGTTATGAAATCACTTATTGGACCCAGCCGGGTGCTCCGGGGCAACCCTCCCGCACCCTTCTTTTTGTTGGTCTGAATCCTGAGATCAGCGGCACCGACCTTGGTGGGGGCAATTCCGTTGGACTCAAGACGGCCATGATTCCGGTCACCCTCCAGTTTGATTCCGATGTGAAGGGATTGCGGGACGAACGGACTGGCAAGAATCATGACACGGGCCGGGAGTTTTCCTTCAGCTGGAAACAGAACGAAGCCATCGTGGTTTCTTTCGAGTCGCCGTAAAGTGGTGGCGGTTTCCGGCAAACTCCGGAAATTCTGGTTCTTCCAGCAAGAAAAAGAAAGGGCCGGGGAGTGTGCTCCCCGGCCCTTCATTGCTTTGTGAGACAACGCTAGGGAACGACCCGGACCCGGAGGAAATATCTGTCTTCACCCGGCACCGGGACTTCCGCGAGATCCGCCGAAATGTCCGCTCCGGTGCCGGCGATGACATCGCCCAGCGGAGCCCAGCCGCTCACCAGCCTGGTGCTGGTCTCGATGCGGTAATTGCGCCCGATTTTGGAAGGGAAGGTCACGGAAAGCCCTGCTCCGTTGGGAGTGAGGCCGGTGACCCGCAGGACGTCCCCAGGGTCTGTCGGGCTGGTGCCGGCCAGCGCTTCCGAGGAGTCCGTCTGACCATCCCCATCGGTATCCACTTCCGCCACGAATGACGAGAAGCTGACATTCGAGAGCGTGATGGACTCGGTGCCACCGACCGAGACGACGGTGACCACGACCTGGGCGGAGATGATGTCGTCGGGAATGACGCTGGAGAGGGCGAAGGTGTAGTTCGCAGGGTCTTCAGCATTCAGGAATGCTCCATTCAGTTCATCCTGGTCTTTGTTGGCATTGTAGTCCGCGGCATCGACTCCGGTGAACCCGTTGAGGACCCCGTCGCCACTGCTGTCGAAGTTGGAGATCAGGTTGATCCGCTGTTCGCTGACGCCATTATTGAGGACCAACTCGGCCAGCACGGTGTCTGCGGCTTCGAAGTTCGAGCCTGCGCTGGTATCAGCTGCCACCAGATCCATGCGGAACTGAACCGGGCCGGTGACTCCGGAGAGGTTCACCACCGCTGAGGAGATCTGGGTGCCGGGAGCGGCGACGCCCACATTGGTGCTGTGGGTGATGGTGGCTCCATTGGCCGTCCAGTTGGCCGGCAGGGGAAGGGTGGGGACAACCGGGTTGATGATGCCACCGAACGTGGTCAGGCCGAAGATGGGCGGTGGAGTGACAATCAGGGTGGCCCGGGCGAGATCATCCGTGGTGTCAGTGAACGTCAAGGACTTCGGAGACGCACTGACCGGGAACGGACCGAACTCGGTGGACACGCCATAGGTGCCGCTGGCGGGCACATCGTTGCCGATCCAGCCGGAAGCTCCTCCATTGGTGGCATTGACGGTGATGGAGAACCGGAAGGTATCGTCGTCGGTGGTCACCGTGTTATTCAAGTTGCGGGTGACAGTGCCGAGGACCGGAGTCACCACGACGCCGGTAGCCGAACGTCCATACAACGTGAGGGCCAGTCCTTTGTCGCTCGAGTCCGCAGCACTCTGATGCACTGACACGGCGAGGGTATGGGTGCCGGCAGGGATGCTGGGCACCGTGGCCACCACATTGCCTCCCGGCAGTGCGGAGAGATCAATGGTATTGATGAGGGTTTCGCCCCGGGCTGCGGAAGCGAGGGCGGCAAAGGTGTCGGTCCCCGGCATATTGTCCTGAGCTACCAGGACGCCGTCGAGGTAGATGAAGACGCCATCGTCGCAGAGCAGATCGAACTTCACATTATCGATCGCCTGAGTGGTGGTGAAGGTCGTGCGGTAATAGCTGGTGAAGCGGCTGGCGGTGGCCGGAAGCGTAATGGCCGTTCCCACTGGGCCGATCGTGGTGCCTGTGGCCAGACCATCAATGCCGCCGACCGCAAAGGGACCGGGGCCTGCGAGGGTCTCGTAACTTCCGGCTACTCCGCCGGTGCCGAAGGTGGGTCCGTTGTACTGGACGGCGAAGCTGGCTTCAGGCAGGAACCAGGTGGTGTCGAAGTCGTCATCGGGCCCGCCAGGACCATCCGGCAGCACACCGCCGAGCGGATTCATAACTTGCCAGGATTGGGAATAGGGAACCATTTCGACAGGCGGAATATAACGCGGGGGTTGTACCGTGAAACTTACGGTCCGGGCAAAATCAATCGAATCCGTCAGGACCACAGCCAGAGGTCCAGTAGCTGGGAAGGGGCCGAACGGGGTGACCGTATTATAGTTTCCGGCATTCGGCGCGGTGACATTGCTGGTCCACTGGGTGCTCAGGAAAGTCCCGGTGACGGTCACGTCGAAGGTCATAGTGTCGTCACGCGGATCCACTGGCGTGCCATTGTTATTCCGGGTGACGCCACTGAACACGGCCGCGATGGTGCTGGCGGGCGGGGTGACGGTGACGCTGGTGACAGTGCCAGGATCAATCGATGCTGCAAATTGCACGGTCCTGGTCCCCTCAATGACAGGGAAAGGCCCAAAGGTGGTGGCCACGCCATAACTGCCCGTGGCAGGGATGGAGTTGCTTGTCCAAGTCGTTCCGGCATTGGCGCCGTTAACGGTCACTTTGAAGGTGAAAGTGTCGTCATCAGGTAATCCCGGGGTGCCGGCCTCGCTCCGGACCACATCGGATACTGAGGCCTCGATCACTGGTTGCCCCACCACTTCGATTCCTGACATTTTGAGGGCCAGGCCGAAATCGCTGGAGTTATTTGCACTCTGGTGGACCGAGACCGCGAGAGTATGCACGCCTGGAGCCAATCCGGGGACCGTGGCAATCACATTGCCCCCAGGGGCCTGCGAGAGATCAATCGTGGTGATCAGCGTTTCGCCGCGGGCGGCTGCGGCCAAGGCGGTGAAGCCTGGAGCCCCCGGCATGTTTTCCTGCGCGACCAGATTGCCGTCGAGGTAGATGAAAACCCCATCATCGCAGAGCAGATCAAAGGTGACGAGGCTCATGGGCTGGGTCGTCGTGAAAGTCGTGCGATAATAGCTGGTAAGCCGGTTGGGACTGGCTGGCAGCGTCACCGTCGTGCCCGCCGCTCCCACTGGCTGACCGGCCGCAATGCCATCGACAGTGCCGACCGCGAAAGGCCCGGGACCAGTGATGGCTTCATAACTTCCCCCTACGCCATTGGTGCCGAAATTCGGTCCATCATATTGATTGATGAAGCTATCTTCCTTGAGATACCATGTTTCCTCGAAATTCGTGTCCGCGTCCCCGCCGACAGGGCGCGGCGGCAGGACCCCAGCCAGCGGGTTCATCACCTGCCAGCTTTGGTTGTAGTTCACCAAAGTGGTGAAGGCCGTGGGCGGATCCACGGTGACCGTGGTCTGGCTGGTTGCATTTGCTGCTGTCGTGAAGGTGACAAAGGCCGGACCGACGGCACTGTAAGGCCCCATGGTGGTGGCCACCCCGTAGGCCCCGGTGACAATGGGATTATCGCTGGTCCAGGTGGCTCCCGTATTATTCCCGCTCAGGGTGACTTTGAAGGAAAATTCGTCGTCCGTAATATCGACCGGGGTACCCTTGAGATCGCGCACCACATCGGTGACCACTGCGTGGATGGTGGAGGTGTCAGGGTCGAGGGCAGACAGCTCCATGAGCAGTCCCATGTCGCTGGAGGTGGCGGCATTGTTGTGGACGGAGACCGCCAAGGTGTGCGAGCCGGCGGTGAGTGCCGGCATGGGCACGATGACCTTCACATCGCCGGGGGAACCACCCGGCAGGGTGCCGGCGACCCGCAATGGGAAGGTGAAGCCAAGTTCGGTGTTCGTGGCATCGGTGGCAAACGAAGTGTAGGTGTCAGTCACGCCATCCGAAACATTCACCGTGGCGATGAGCACGCCATCGAGGTAGATGAAACTGCCATCGTCACAGATCATGCGGAGGGAGGGTTCGATCAGTCCTCCTGCGGGCACCGTAAATTCGGTGCGGTAATAGGAAGCATAGCGGTTGCCCGTCTCAGGCAAAGTCAGGGTGGTGCCCGGGGCGGCAATTCCATCCACCCCGCCGTAGGCGAACGGTCCGATGCCGGGTCCGGAGTCCGCACTGGTGGGAGTCAGAGGGTCCCCGAAGGTGGCCGCGGAGAAGCTGGGGCCGTCATAGGTGGTCAGAAACTGCGCCTCCGGCAGATACCATGAGGTGTCGAAATCCGGGTCTGGAGTCGTGTCTGCCCGCGGGGGCAGCGTGCCCATAGGGTGCAGGAAGGTCCAGGAATGGTTTTCAGGAATCAGCAACTGCTGCGCCTGGCTGGGAAGATTAAAGGAGAACACCGCTGCGGCGCAGGCGGCGAAGATTGGAACGGTCGAGGGTGGTTTCATAGGGTTGCCAAAGGATCGGGGGGGGGGTATTCCTGCTGAGAAGAGAGTCGGAAAAAAAGGGGGGTGCTGGACAGAAGTTCACTCCGTGATTGCTGATTACGGGGGAGCCGCGAGCAAGGACATGGGGGGTAATGGAGGGGGGATTTTTGGGATCGTGAGGTGCCCAAGTCAAATCAAGCGCAAGCCTGTAAGTGTGACCATTTGGACAGATAGACGGGGCAAAGGCAATAAATTTGTCAAAGGTGGTGCCGTAAAAAATCAGGATAGGAAGCCCTCGCAGTTCTGTAATCCAGCAGCAAGCCCGGTTTTTCGCGGAAGGGTATGGGTTTCTGCCTGATTGTGCTGTGCCCTGAAATTTTCCGGATTCCCCGCCGGC
The DNA here is from genome assembly GCA_942492905.1 of uncultured Verrucomicrobiota bacterium. Lineage (GTDB taxonomy): Bacteria > Verrucomicrobiota > Verrucomicrobiia > Verrucomicrobiales > V1-33 > CAIZWU01. Next base: position 3,475,990 of record OW818657.1, on the reverse strand, counting down.
CCCGTGGTGCCACTCCAAGTCAAGGGGCCACCACCTTCAGCCGGAGGTAACTCCGGCCCTCCATGCCAAGGGGATTCACGTCCTGGACGACATGGGTTTCGATGGAATCTGTCTGTTGAGTGATAGTGTCCACCAGGAAGGCGGCACCTTCGAACCAGGTGGTCAGACCGGGGGAAAGCTGCGGGATGATTTGCACCGCAGGATCGATCAGTCTGGAAACCGGATAGCGCAGGGCCAGATGTCCGCCGCTGATGATCAGTTCAGGTCCCGCACTCCATGCCGCGGGATTGGTCCCCATCGCGTATTCGATAAGATTGACCTGACCATCCCCGTCGGCATCCGCTTCCGGCAGCTGATTGGCGGCACTGGCGGAACTAAGCCGCCGGGCGACCCAACTGGCATAGTCTTCCGCGGCAGTGACGATGACGCTATCAATGGCTTCCGGTCCGCCTCCGGGAGGGGTGGCGGTGATGCTCAGTTCATAAATGCCGGGCAGGGAGAAGATTGCATCGGTGACCTTGTTAGCTGGAGCGGTGAAAGTGACGGAGCCCGGACCGCTCACTTTCCGCCATGCCAGGCTGATGTCGCCGGCCGCATGGGTGCCGGGAGAGACCCAGGCCCCTAGGATGGCCGGACGGGGCAGGGTCACGGTAACATCGGCGGGGGCAAGGACTCCGAATGGGGAAGGGCCGCCGGGGCTTGGCACGCTGGGCTGCCAGCTTGCCTGATCGCTCCAGGAGGTGCGGTCGGCAGTGGGATCGACAATTTCGAGGGACGCTCCGCTGCGGGTTTCGGGATACCAGTTGCCCTCATAACGGAAGTCGAGAATCCCCAGACCGTAGGTGCTGGTGGTGATCCGGAGGCTTTCCCCATTGTTGTCAAGACGGCCCGCGGACCACTGCACGCCGGTGACCCCAGGATACTGGGAATTGAAGGATGCGAGGTTTTGAGTGATCACCGCATACCCCCCGGCGGTGATCGTGGTGGCCGGGAAGGTAAAGGTCAGACCACTGCCGAAATTGACGCCCGTGATGGTCAGAGGCGTGCCGCTGATGTTTTTGAATTCAAGGTACTCGGGGCCGGCGGCCGGGTCGAACATGATTTCGGTAATGCGTAATCCATTCATCACCGCGGTGTCCGCCGTGAGATCGCTGCCATTGGAAAAACCGGGAGTGGGCAGGGCCAGGTAGGTGGTGGTGACGGCCCCGTCCGGAGTGCGTCCCTGGGAAACGTCCGGATTGCCCGGCAGCACGATCACGTTGTCCACGAGGTTGGCGGAAGGATCGAGCAGGGCGATTGCGTCGCGGATGCGTGAGATCTTGAAGCTCAGGTGATCCGCGCCCGCGGCGGCATCGCCATCGGCGGTCAATTCGAGAAATCCGCTTCCCGCGATGAAACTCAGAGGAGGAAATTGACTCTGGGTCGGCTCGTTGCGGAAGTCCTGACTCAACCGGTAGCCCCCGAGATCCACTGGGAGCGCATCGGGATTGTAAAGTTCCACAAAATCACCGGGAACGATGATATCGTTGGATCCCAGCCACTCGTTCAGACGCAGGGTACGCCCGGATCCGAGCGCACAAACCGCCGCCGTGGCGCTGCCGGGAGTGGGTGTCGCCAATCGCCAGGCCGTGCCGCTGCGGGCGATGGAGAAATCGGTGAGCTGGGGACCAAAGACGACGGTATCCAGCGCATCGCCGGAGGAACTGGCCAAGTGCAGGGTTTCACCGCCCTGGCTGAGATTGAAGCCTAGCTGGGTGGAGTCGAGCACCAGATAGCCCCCGGCCGGGATCGGAGGGGTCAGGGCGGGGAAGGTAAATTTGCCGGGAATGGTGGGATCGTCGGAGATCTGGCAGCCGGACACATTGGTGGCGGTGGCGCCCCAATTGTAGAGTTCGATCAGGTCCGGTCCGCTGGTGGAGTCGGCGAGCACTTCGCTGAACACCACGGTCGGGGCATTGGCCGCCACCGTGAAGGCGATCTCCGTGGGCGTTTCCTGCCAGAAGGCGGCGTCGTTTTTGCCTTCGACCCGCAGGATGTGCGCCCCAGGTGTCAGGCCAGTCAATGCCAGAGGATTGGCCACGGGCGTCTCGGCACTGAGCGCACCGCCATCGAGACGGTATCGATAGTGAGTGAATCCATATGTCCAGGCAACCTGACTGGTGGGCGTGAAACTGCCTCCCGGGCCTACCCCGAGGGTGACACTGGAAGGCCAGGTGGAAGCGGGCAGGGCCTGCACGGTGATGCCGGTCCGGGAGAGATCGGCTCCCAGGGTGCGGCCCAGTAACCCACCACCGATCGCGGGGGAACAAAGCTGCGGTGTCAGGGCGGCGATGACTTGTTCCGCGGTGGCAGTGGCCGGCGTGGTGATGAGCGCGAGATTCAGCATCGGATCAGCCACCAGGTTGCCGCTCGACGAGGCTCCGGCCGGTGGGGCCAACGGCAGCAGGTTGGTGTTGAAGGTGAGTTGGCTGAGGGCAGGGGTGTAATTCCGCGCCAGGCTTTCCGCCTCCCAGATCAGGTTGCCTTCGAGATACATGCCTTTCCCTTCGCCGGTCACGTTGTCGTCGTCGAAGTTCACTACTCCGGAGCCGGTGTCGATGCCGCCGATCCTCGTGGTGCGGACGATGGTGTTATTCAGCAGGACGGCGGAATTGCCGTTCGGTTGGCTGTTGCCCTGTTTCATGGTGACGGCATTGTCGCAGTCGTAGATCAGATTGTTGATCACAGTGACCTGGCTGTAAGCCGAATTGTCGGCGCCGCCGGAGACCGCACTGGCACTGTCGGGGGATGCCGCGCTCCGGTGGCAGTGCATAAAAATGTTGCCTTCAATCCAGGCATCGGTGCTGTCGAGATCGAGAATGTCATCATCGGAACCGTTGAAGACGCAGTTGAGGACCTGCAGGATGGGGCCGGGGCGGTTGCCGCCGCTGAAGTCGATGCTGTCATTGTAACCCTGCGTCTTGCCGAACCAGCAGTTGCGGATGATGCCGCGTCCCCCGGGAGCAATGCCATCCGTACCGTGGACGGGTTCAAATCCTGCTGTGGAAGTGGGAAAGATACAGTTGCTGACAGTGAAGGAACTGCCGTCGAGGGAGAGATATTGCACTCCGGTGTTGTTGAAGGTCAGATGGTCCAGGGTGAGATTGGCTCCGTTTTGGGAGTGGAGGGCGGTGGAGGCATTGTTGGCGAAGGACACATAACTTAGCTGCGCCGTCCCGCCATTCACGATCAGACCGCCCCAATTGACGGTGCCGGAGGGCAGCCGGGCCAGGGTAATTCCAGAAGCCGCCGTGCCTGGGGCCACCAGATTGCCGCCCGCTGCCACGGTGAGATTGGCTCCGGCCGCGAGGAAGACCGTGGTGCCCGGTTGAATGGTGAGGGTGACTCCGTTGGGCACCGTCAGGCTGGACGTTATGTTGTAGGGACCGGAGGCCGCGGTCCAGGATTCGTTTGAAGCGAGGGTACCGCTCCGGTTCACGCCAATGGCGTCATACCAAATCGTCACGGTAAGGGTTTCAAAAACCAGCCCGCTTTCGTCCCGGGCTTCACAAACCAGGGTATTAAGCCCCGGACGGAGCGTGATAGCGGTGCCGGCACTCCAAGTGTTGTCTGTCGACGCGGTGGAACCGTAGGGATTAGTGGTCACGGGCACGCCGTTGACGGTGACGGATGCGGTGCGGGCTGGATCAATCTTCCCACCCAGGCCGCCGAGGTCGGTGGCGGACGTGCTGCGCGGCAACTCGTTTTGCACGGTCAGGTTGGTGGTCGCGGTGAAGGCGGTGGGCAGGAAGGTTTCGATAGTGGCGCGACGGGTATCGAGGAACGCCTTGATATGGCTGCGGATGGTGTTGCCATCAGGGGTGAACTGGGTGCCCATCCATTGAGGGTCCAGCAGTTGGTCCACCGTGGCATCAAACGTTGGCTTGGCAAAGATCGTGTCCAGATAGTAACGCAAGGACGCCTTGAACTTCCGGCCCAGCACCGGATTGCGGTAGAATTTGTCCATCTGCGGAAGGGTGGCTCCGTCCGTGGGATAGTTGGGGGCGGTGCACTGATAGATGGTCATGGTGGGTGGCGCCTGTTCGTCGCCAAGTCCGATCGCATTCAGGTTGAAGCAGGTATCAAGATCGTGGGCGATGATGCGGCAAAGCCGGTCGGTGGCGCCAAAGTAGACCGAGTAGTCATCGTCATCGCCGTTGGCCATATTGGTTTCCGCGTGGTTGACGATGGTGGAGAGGGCGAGGAAGCGGCACCACTGGTCCACATCCACCGTACTGGCGATGGTGGAATCGAAGTTGGCGATGGTGCCGGCATTGAGCGACTGGATCCAGGCGTCGAGATCCGTCCAGTCGTTCTGGGCGGCGTTGGTCTGCTTGTTATACCCTTCGTTGACGTAGCCGCCCACCGCGTAACCGGCGGCCCCGATGGTGGGCAGGGTGGAGACGCCCCAACGCACATTGCCCCGGATTTTGCCATACCCGTTCCCGTCATCGTTGCCGGGGAACCACTCTTTGATGGTGTCACCGCCCCGGGGGAGCAGATCGCAGTAATAACCAAAGGTCCGGTTGCCGTTTTGATCCAGCAGACGGTTCACCCCATTGATGCGGGCTCCCACTACTCCGGCTTTTTCGGTGGGAACTCCGGCGGATTCAAAGAGGCGGCTGCCAAGGAATTGGCTGTAGGAAAATTTGTAGTTCAGGGTGAAGGCGGTACGGCCATTCCAGTTATTGTCCTTGGGAATATCCATCCGGAGATTGAGGGGCGTGTCACCCCGGCTGCTGTTGCCGCGGGTGCGCACTGCCCCGCGGTAGCGCACATCAAACCGGTTCCCGGTGCGGAAGATGACCGTGGTATTCGGCGCGACATTGCTGGTGCGGTTGGCGAGCCCCGCATTCCACGAGGCGTTGTCCGCCCCGGTCATCACCATTTGATAAAGCGGGCGGTGATCTGTCCAGACTTCTTCATTCACCTGATAGAGGCAGTTGGCGTTCTGCGAAGGATTGGCTCCGGCGAGATCAAGGGTGGGCGCTGGCCAGGTGCGGCTGTTGGAACCCGCATCGGTGGACTGGACATAAAATTCCACGACGGTGTTGAGCGCCTGGGCGGGGATGACCGCGCCATACACTCCATCCCCTGCGGCTCCATCCTGGCGCAGGCCATTGTCCTGCATCACCACCTGGGCGAAGGCCGTCGCCGGAGTGGCCCCGGAAGGCAGCCACGTCCGGTAGAACACGGTGGCGCTGGAGCCGGCGGGGAGTTCGTCCTCGATTTGGGCCGTCACGAAAACCTGCTGGGTCCGGTTGGGAACCGCAGGGCTATGGGTCACTCCGCGGATGAGCGGCGCGGAATCCGCCTGGGCCACGACGCTGTTGGAAGACCCGGGAGTCGGCAGGCCTGCCTCCCAGTTTTGACCGGAGTCATTGGTGAGGGCAGGATTGCGGAGTTGCAGCGAACTGCCTCCGGCATTGCCGAGTTCCGGATCGGGATCGGCTGCGGTGATCCATTCCAGGCCGGGATCGGTATCCAGGTTGGGCGGAGCATCCCCTGGCGTGTTGGTGGAATCCCAGACGCCCACGATTTTGCGCACCGCCCAGTCGCCTTCATCGGCATATTCGACTTCATCCACCTTCTCGCCCAGCGCATTGACCAGACGGACCAGTTCGCCGCCATTCCCAAGGCTGCCTCCAGCGCCCCAACCTGTGGCTGTGACGTTGCTGGCGGTGGGATATTTGGCAGTGAAGGCCGCCCGGTCGGCCGGGATGGCAAGGTAGCCACGGCCCGGCACCAGCAGGCTGGCCGGAAAGGCGTAGTCGACACCTTTGGTGAATCTCCAGCCGGTCAGGTCCACGGAAGCGTCGCCATAGTTATGGATTTCGAGGAATTCCTCACTCACGCCCGTCGCTCCAGGAGGATTGTACATGATCTCGCTGATGGCGATCGTGTTGAGGAAAGTGGAGACGTTCAAGGTTACCGTGGTGAGGGCAGACTGGGCCGTTCCATCGCTGGCGCGGTAGCTGAAGGTCAGGGTTCCGCTGAAGCCTGCTTCCGGGGTGTAGGAAAAGGAACCGTCGCTGTTGAGTGCCAGCACGCCGCTGGCCGGAGGGCTCACCAGCAAGGCGGAAAGCGGCGAATTCTCTGCGTCGGTGTCATTGCGCAGCACGCCATTGGCGGCAGCGACTTGGAGGGGGCTATCCACCCGGACTCCATAGGTGTCGGCCACCGTCCCCGGCGGATCATTGACCGGGTTCACTGTGAGGTTGACCGTCACCGGTCCCGACTGACGGGTGCCGTCGTAGGCCTGGTAGGTGAAACTGTCGCTCCCCTGGAAGTTCGAAGCGGGCGTATAGAGGAACGATCCATCAGGATTCAGGCTGAGGGTACCTTGCTGCACATTGCTGATCAGTTGGGCCGTGAGGGGTTGCCCTTCCGGATCACTGTCGTTCTTCAGCACCCCCAGAGCGGCGGTCACGTTGAGCGGGACGTCTTCGTCGAGGCTGTAGGCATCGGCCTGGGTGACCGGTACCGCATTCAGCGAGACGGTGACGGTGGCGGGAGGCGACTGGCTTCCGGCGTCTTTGGCCCGGTAGGTGAAGGTATAATTACCCCCGGTGGCGGCAGTCAGGGAGAAGGAGCCGTCCGCATTCAGGATCAGGGTGCCACTGGCTGGCGGGGTGACCAGCTGGGCGGTCAGGATGGTGCCGCTATCCACATCGAAGTCGTTGACGAGGACTCCTTCGGCGGCGGAGACCACATAGGGCACCCCGGGGTCGCCGGTATAAGTATCCCCCACGGCGACCGGCAGATCATTCACGGGAGCCACCGTGAGGGTGACGGTGGCAGGAGACGAGGCACGGCTGTCCCGGGCCTGGTAGGTGAAGCTGTCGGTGCCATTGAAATGGGCGGTGGGCTGATAGGTAAAGGAGCCGTTGGGATTGAGAGTCAGGGTGCCATTGGCCGGCGGAGTCGCCACGATGGCCGTGAAGGCATCGCCCTCGGCATCGGTATCATTGGCCAGCACGCCGGCTGCCGCGTTGATGGTCAGCAGGGTGTCTTCCACCGCCGGATAGCTGTCGGCCAAGGCGGTCGGCGGGACATTCGGTCCGTCGATAATGGTGATACTGGCAGTGGTGACCGCAGAGCTGCGGTTCGTCGTGTCTTTGGCGCGGTAGGTGAAGAAATCCGCACCGGTATAGCCATTGGCGGGGCTGTAGGTGAAGGTGCCGTCCGGGTTGAGCGTCAGAATACCATGCGCCGGGGGGGTCACCAGCTCAGCAGTCAAAGTGGCGGTCTGCCCGGGGTCGGAATCGGAATCATTGGCCAGCACGCCGGCGGGGATCGTCCGGGTCACCCGGAGCCGGAGATCGAACGAAACATCGCTGGAGGAGGGGGCATTCTGGTGCACTTCGGCCGCGATCAGATTGGTGCCGGACTGGAGGACGGAGGCGGGCAGGTTGAAGGTCTCCGAAGAATCTTCCGCGGAGCCCACGTTGGGGAAATAATCCCACGCGAGTTCCGGCAGCGTGACGGGATCGGGCAGGTTGCCGGTGCGGCCGCCCGGGCTGCCGTTCAGATAGAAAGCGCAGGCGTCGTCATAGATCACACTCAGCTGGACCCCGGTGATATTGAAAAGATCCGTCACTTCCACCGTGCGGCGGAAATAAGAAGTGGCGAATTTGTCGGAGGCCCCTGAATCAAAGGCCGGGTCCGGATTATCGGCGATCTGGGTGGCTTCATTCCCGTCCCCATAACCCAGTTCCGCCGCGCCGGTTTTCCAGTCTGCAGTCTCCGTATAGGCCTCAGTCCGCCAGAGCGTGCCGAGATTGCGGTTGGCCAGCTCCAGGGAGTCGAAATAACGCCATCCGGCGGATTGGTAAGGCAGCAGTTCCTCGGTGGTGGTTCCTCCGGTGGTCGCATTCACCACGAGGGCGGTGTTCTTCACCGCCGTATAGCTGTCATTGCTGGCCACCGGCGCATCCGGCACATCAGTGACTTGGATCGTCACGGTGGCGGGCAAGGAGTTGGCCGTCCCATCATGGGCCCGATAGGTGAAAGAGGTGTTTCCGGAAAACCCGCTGTTCGGAGTAAAGGCGAAACTACCATCCGGATTGAGCTGGAGAACGCCATTGGCCGGGCCATTACCCAAAACCGCCGTCAATAGGGAGGATTCCACATCGGAATCATTGGCCAGCACGCCTTGGGCTGTGGCCACCACCAGCGGAACATCCTGCAGGGTGATGAAAGGGCCATCGTTGACCGCCAGCGGGAGATCGTTCACGGCGGTCACATTGATCGTGACCAGCCCCGGCGTGGATTGCCCGGAGCCATCCACCGCCCGGTAGGTGAAGCTGTCTGTGCCAAACCAGTTGGCTTCCGGCGTATAGACAAAACTGCCATTGGTATTTACCGTCGCCACGCCGTGAGTGGGGTCCGAGGCCTTCACCGCCGTGACGGGGGCCACCCCGCCGGTATCGTTGGCCAGCAGGGAAACACTGCCGGGCACGGTGAGCACGACATCATCGAAGAAGCCTTCAAACGATTCCTGCGCGGTGCCGGCAAAACCACTGGAGCCCACAATGCCAAATCCGCCGAGGGAAAGAGTGTGGGTTCCGGCAGCGAGCGGGATGTTGAAATTGCTCTGCTTCCATCCCGAATCAATGACTCCCCCGCCATTGCCATTGCCCACCTGGTAGGAAACGGCCAGATGGGTGCTCGGAGAAGTCGCGGTTCCATATTGGGTCCCGTCCACATCGCAGATCAGTTCCTGGTATTCGTTGTTGTCATAATCCTGACCGGAAATCAGGCGATGCCGGAAACCCAGCGAGATCGTGGCGGGCGCGGCGAGGGTGAACGTGGTGCGCCATGCTCCGGAGACCGCCTGGCTGCCCCCGGTCGGGAAGACATTGCCCATCTGCACCCGCAGCCCACCGGTGGCATTGAACCCACCGGTGGCGGCGTAAGTCTGCGCGGAATAAACGGCGTTTGCCGTTCCGAAAAACGCATCGGCCAACCCGGTGAAACCAGCCGTGGGCGAAGCGCCCGCTGGAGTCATCGTGAAATCGATGCCCGCATCCGAACTGCTGGTGGCGCTTTGGTGCAGTTCGATGGCCACGACATTCGCTCCTGCGGTTAGGGCTCCGGCCAGGTCCACCTGCAGAGTGGTGTAGTTGGTCTCGTCGCCCGCCGTCCCCCCGTTCAGATCGTCGGGATTCAGGGTCGGGGTGACGGGCAAATTCAGGCGGGCCTTTTCCACTCCGTTCACGTAGATCACACAACCATCATCGGCCAACAGGGTGAAGTCCCAGGTCGGGTGGGCCGCCTGAGCTGCCGTCAGAGTGAACTGGTTCCGCACCAGATAGGTGTTCACGGTATTGGGTCCACCGGGCACCAGTCCGGTCAGAGTCGCGGGGACCGCGCTGAAATTCGCGTTGTCAATGCTGCCCCCCTGCACCGGCAGGGTGCCGCTGCGCCATCCTGCGATGGTGGAGGTGCTGGAGTCGAAGGCCGCGACATTCCACGGCCGGGCCGCGGCATCCTGCGGATAGGTATTGGTTCCCCCGGCGGCAGTGGTGGCCAGATCGATGATTTGCCAGGCATTGGGCAGTGTAAAGGTGATGCCTCCCCCGCTGCCTTCAAAGCCGGTATTGATCACGTCCACCGCCGTATTCCCGGCCGGAGTGTCCTCCGGGGTGGTGTAGCTGTCCGGCACCGCCGTCGGGACGGCGGAGGCCGTCAGGGTCATCAGAAGCAAAAAAGCGCCTACGGGGCGGAGGGCAGGGGAAAGGGAACGCATGTCGGAACAGGTGGGGGAACTCTATGAAACGGAATTGTAACCAAAAGGAATCAGAAAAGTCTTTAAAAAACCGCCTGCAACTGCCATTGCCCCGCTTGGCGTGGCCTGGATAGGGAATTCACCCATCCCGCGCCCCCCTCCGGAACCTCTGGAGATTAAAATCCGCTAAATCAATCCTGCTTGCGTGGGAGCACGTTTCTCTGATTTACCACTCCTGTCCAATCGACGACCGGTTTTCCGCCGGTCAGAGTCTTTAGCATGTTCCGCTTCCTTCAACCCGCCCCGGCGGCCGCCCCACTTTCTCCAGGCCGGATCGATCCCGAATACAAACGCCTCCGCCGCCAGGTTTTCCTGGGCATCTTCATCGGCTACGCCGCCTTTTACCTCGTCCGGAAAAACTTCGCCCTCGCCATTCCTGACATCCTCAAGGACTACCCGCAGTATTCCAAGGCGGCCCTCGGCACCGCGATGACCGGACTGTCCATCGCCTATGGGGTGTCGAAATTCATCATGGGGTCGGTGTCGGACCGCAGCAATCCGCGCTGGTTCATGACCATCGGCCTGCTGCTGTCGGCCGCCGTGACTTTTGCCTTTGGCACCGTGCCGGGGATTTACGGTTCGCTCTATACCATCATCGCCCTGCAGACGCTGAATGGCTGGTTCAATGGGATGGGCTGGCCCCCCTGCGGCAAAACCATGGTGCATTGGTGGAGCACCCGGGAGCGTGGCGTCACCGTCGCGGCTTGGAATGTCGCGCACAATGTCGGCGGTGGGCTGGTCGCCAAAATCGCCTTCTGGGGCGTGCTGCTGTTTCACGACTGGGGGGCCAAGTTTTATTTCAATGCCATCATCGCCGCTGTCCTCGCCCTGCTGATCCTCGTGCTGCTGCGGGATACCCCGCAGAGCTGCGGACTGCCGCCCATCGAGTCCTGGCGGAACGACTACCCGCCCGGCTATTCCCCGGAGCACGAGCGCACCCTCCCCTTCAAGGAGATCTTCTTCCGTCACGTCCTGAATAACAAATACCTGTGGGCCATCGCGGTGGCCAATGCCTTCGTCTACTTCGTGCGTTATGGGGTGGTGGATTGGATCCCCACCTATCTGCAGACCGCCAAGGGCTTTTCCTTCCAGCAATCCAGCGTGGCCTGGGCTGCCTTCGAGTTTGCCGGCATTCCCGGCACCCTGCTGTGCGGCTGGATTTCCGACCGGGTGTTCAAAGGGAGCCGGGCGCCAGCCACCATCCTGTTCATGGCCCTGACCCTCGCCGGTCTCATGGTCTACGGACTCAACCGCCAGGGGCCGCTCTGGATTGATATCTCGGCATTGATCGCCATCGGCTTTTTCATCTATGGCCCCATCATGATCATTGGCCTGCACGCCCTCGATCTGGTGCCGAAAAAGGCGGCCGGCACGGCCGCCGGCTTCACGGGCTTTTTTGGATACGTCTTCGGCTCGGCCATTGCCGGCACCGGAGTGGGCTGGATCGCCGACCATTGGGGCTGGAACGGCGTTTTCCTGGCCATGATCGTCTGCTGCGTGCTCACCATGGTCTTCAGCGCCCTCACCCTCCGCCACCGCACCACCAGCAGCGCCCGTCCCGTCTGAGACCTCTCCCTTGCCTTCGACCCTGATTCCGGTATGAATCCTGCATGCTCACCCGCCGTAATTTCCTCACCTCCACCGGCGCCCTTACCCTGGGAGCTCCTGCCATCTTGAAAGCCGCTGCGGCCCCTCTCACCACTCTCGGGCTCATCGCCGATGCCCAGTATGCCGATGTTGAGGCCGAGAACACCCGCTTCTACCGTGCGTCCATCGGAAAGCTCGGCAACGCCGTCGAACAGTTCAATCGTCAGGAGCTCGCCGCCTGCTTCCACCTCGGAGACCTCATCGACCGCGACTGGCGCAGCTACGACGCCATCCTGAAGCCCCTCGCCGCTTCCCGGCACCGCTTTCACCATTTGTTGGGCAATCACGATTTTGATGTCGCGGCGGAATACAAAAACCGCGTCCTGGAACGCCTCGGTCTCACCCGGCGGTATTCCCACCTCGATCTGCCCGGCTTCCGCCTCGTGATGCTGGATACCAACGACCTCAGCACCTACGCCCGCCTCCCCGGCACGCCGGAGCACGCCGCCGCCAGCGCGGCCCTGCAGCAGGCCAAAGAAGCCAAACTTCCCCAAGCCCAGCCTTGGAATGGTGGACTCGGGCCTGAACAGTTGCAGTGGTTCGACCGCACCTGCACCGAAGCGGCGGCCCAACAACTCAAGGTCATCGTTTTCAGCCACCATCCGGTCTTCCCGGCGCACGCCCTGAATCTCTGGAACAGCGAAGCCGTGCTGGTCCTCGTCGGCCGCCACCGGCACCTGGTGGCCTGGTTCAATGGCCACAACCACGTTGGCAACTTCGGTCTCCACGACGGGGTGCCTTTTGTGAATCTCAAAGGCATGGTGGAAACCGCCGATACCACCGCCTTTTCCACCCTGGCCCTTCACGCAGACCGGCTCATCCTCACTGGCCAGGGCCGCGAAACCTCCCGCGAGCTCACCTTCCGCAAAGCCTGAACCCGCGGGGACCTCAAGGGATGGAGAATGGAAAAATCCTGCCTGTCTGAAGGACTGGCCACGATGCTGCCGTCCCGGAGTTGCCAGGCCGGCCATGCCGTGCCATGGATGGACGTTTCCCGGCTGCTCTTCACATGATCCATCATCCCTGCACTTCCCGTATCATCGCTCCCTCCCTCCTCGCAGCTGACTGGAGCCGGCTTCCTGACGAATGTTCCCGTGCCATCCGCGCCGGGGCCGACTGGCTGCATTGTGACGTGATGGACGGGCACTTTGTGGACAATATTACCTTTGGCCCGCAATTTGTGGAATGCCTCTCCAAGACGAATGATGTCTTCCTGGATGTCCATCTCATGATAGAGCGCCCGGACCATTTTCTACCCCGTTTCATCAAAGCCGGGGCCGATGGCATCACGATCCACGTGGAGGCGCAACACGACGTCGCGGAAACGCTGCGTCGCATCCGCGCTGCCCGCTGTCAGGCGGGACTGTCCCTGCGGCCGGAGACGGATTTTTCTGCCGTGATCCCCTTTCTGGACCAGATCGATCTGTTGCTGGTCATGACGGTCGTGCCGGGTTTTGGGGGGCAACCCCTGATCCCGGCCACCCTCGACACCGTCCGCGCTGCCAGCGCCTACCGTGAAAAACACAGTCTGAAATACCACATTGAGGTGGACGGTGGAATCACGCAGGAAACGGCGGTGGATGCCACCGCCGCCGGCGCGAATGTGCTGGTGGCCGGCAGTTCCCTGTTTGGCGCTCCGGATATGGAAGCGGCCATCGCGGCCATGCGGGCGGTCTGAGATCAGCCTGCATCCCGGAAAAATCATCCTGATACGCGGCCGGGAGCCATCAGCCCATCAGCTTGTCACGTTCCAGCTTGAGCCCCATCTTGCGGTAAAGGGTAGCAATGGAGACTCCCAGCATCGAGGCAGTCTTTTCGCGGGAGCCCTCGTTGTATTTGAGGGTTTCGCGGATGAAGAGGCGTTCCTGCTTTTTGATGAAGTCGTTCAGCTTGCTGCCGATGGGCAGGGTGTGTTTCATCTTCTGATTCTCATCATCCGTGATCTCGACCTTCTGGGTGATTTTGGGAGGAAGATCGACCGGGCGGATTCGTTTATCGTCCGCAAAGGAGCAGGCGCGCTCGATGGCGTTCTGGAGTTCGCCGACGTTGCCGGGCCAGTTGTAGTCCTGTAGCAGCCGGGCGGCATATTTGTCGACTTCCTTGAGCGGTGAAGCGGTGAGCCGGCTGTAATTGGAGAGGAAGTGGTCCACCAGGGGCGGGATATCCTCGCGGCGGCTGCGCAGGGGCGGGATCACCATCGGGATGACCGAAATACGGTAATAAAGGTCCTCGCGGAATTTGCCTTCACGCACCAATTGTTCCATGGGCACGCTGGAGGTGGCGATGAAGCGGAAGTCGAGCTGCCGGGGCAGGGTGCCATTCATGCGGCGGGTGTTGATGTCCTCCAGGAACGAATCGAGCACGCTTTGCAGACGCAGCGTGAGCATGTTGATTTCCTCAAGCACCACCGTGCCGCCTTCGGCCCGCTTGAAAATGGTCTGGGCGCTGGTGGCATTGCCAAAAAGTTCCTGCTCCAGCAGATCCTCGGGCAGGGAGGAACAGTGCAATACCTTGAAGGGAGCGTCGTGGCGGCGGCTGTTGTTATGGAGGGTGCGGGCCACCATCTGTTTGCCGGACCCGAATTCCCCCTCCAGCAGGACCGGGCTGTCCTTGTCGGCGATTTTTTGCACCAACCTCAGGATATCCTTCATCTGCGGGCTTTCGCCGATGAAATGGGACGAGGCGGTGGCGCGGACAGAAGCTTCCACCGGCACCGGCACCAGGGCGGGGCTGCCATCCTTCTGGATCGCCCGGTTGATGATCCGCTGGAGGTCATCCAACTCGAAGGGTTTGGTCAGATAATCAAAGGCCCCCAGTTTCATGGCTTCGACGGCCGTTTCCACGCTGCCATAGCCCGTGACCATCACTACCTGCGTGTGGGGATATTTCTGGCGGCACTCCTGGATGATTTGCAGGCCATTCATGTCCGGGATGCGGAGATCCACGATGAGCAGCTCGGGTTTGAGCCGTTCCAAGCCCGTCATGCCTTCGCGGCCGGTCTGGAAAAGGGCGACCTCATGGCCCATCCGGCGACCGACCTGTCCGATCAGTTCCAAAATGGGAGCTTCGTCATCGATGATTACAATTTTTGCCATGATCGTGGTGTTTATAGGGTCGTCGGAAGAAAATCGGGTTTCAAATCTGCGGGTGAGACTGATATTTCAGAGAAACTAAACACCATTCCAGCATTTGGCGAGAAATATTTCGCACATACGAGAAAATCCATGTTCCCTGAAGTGAAATCGCCCAATGAGTCAAGGATGAGTCCTCTCACCCGGCAATAATTCCAGAATTATCATGATACGATTACGGGGAGAACCTTGCCCGGACCGGCAAGGCGAAGGATGGGAATACGGACAGGCTGCAATCCATGGTTGCGGAGCGGGACGGCTTCCGGTTTACTCGGGATTATTAACAAATGGACGAACGTGTGCTGATCCGGAATGTGAAAGTGGTGTCGCCCGGCACGGAAACCACCGTGCGGGACGTGCTGATGGCCGAGGGCCGTTGGAGTTTTCCCTCGCAAGCCCCCGACGAAGTGAGGGTGGTGGATGGAACGGGGAAAATCCTCCTGCCCGGCCTTTATGATATGCATGCGCACCTGCGCGAGCCTGGACGGGAGGACAGCGAAACCATCGCCACCGCCTGCGAGGCGGCTCTGGCGGGTGGATTCACGGGGTTGACCGCCATGCCCGATACCGTGCCGGCCGTGGACAATGGGGGCATGGTGCATAGTTTGCGGGAGATCGCCGCCCGCACCGGCCGCATTCCGATTGAAGTCGCCGGTTGTATCACCCGGGGGCGTCTCGGCCAGGAGTTGGCAGAGATCGGCGAAATGCAGTCCCGGGGGGCCGTGATGATTACCGATGACCCGGACCCAGTGGCGAATCCCCAGGTGCTGCGCCGCGCCCTCCAATATGCCCGTGGACTGGATGTGCTGGTGGCCACCACCTGCGATGTCAGGGAAATCTCGGGAGCCGGGGCCATGCACGATGGTCCGGTGTCCTACCGGCTGGGTCTGCCGGGCCTGCACCCCTGTGCGGAGGAAATTGGCATCGCCCGCGATATCCGGCTCGCTCAAAGTTGCGGCAGCCGCATCCACATCCGCGGCATCAGCACGGCCCGCAGTGTGGAGACCATCCGCCGTTATAAGAGCGAAGGGGTGGCCGTCACCGCCGAAGCCTTCCCTCATCACTTGCTGTTCACCGACGAGGCCGTGGGCGATTATGACACGTTGTATAAAGTGAAACCTCCCCTGCGCCCGGAATCCGACCGGTTGGCCCTGCTCCAGGCCGTGCGCGATGGGGTGATCGATATTCTCGCCACCGACCACACGCCCCACACCTGGTTTGAAAAAACCCGCGATTTCGGCTCCGCTCCTTTCGGGATCACGGGGCTGGCGACCGCGCTGCCGGCGCTCCACCACCATCTGATTGCTCCAGGTCTCCTCACCTGGGAAATACTCGTCGAGCGCTTCTGCGCCGCGCCCCGCCGGCTGCTGGGTCTGGACGTCCCGGTCATCGCCGAAGACTCAGCTGTGAACGCCGTTCTCTTTGACCCGGCGGCTGCGACCACCTTCACGGCGGAAGCCCTGAAGTCCCGGTCCCATAATTCCCCTTTCCTCAACCAGACGCTGCGGGGCTCCGCCGTGCTGGTGCTGCTGGGAGGGAAGATCATGGTGGACCGGTGCTAGGCAGCCCTCTCCCAGCGTGGCCGCCAGGGGCCGGCCCGCTGGAAGTCCGCCTTCCTGGAAGCCGCCCACATTTTTTCACCTATTCCGTGTCATCTGTCCTGCCTGTGCTATTCATGGCCGGTTCCGCTAACCTTGCTCCCTGACCTTCTGACTGAACTCCATGCGTTACACTGAAAAACTCGCCCGCCGCATTGCCGCCACCGGCAGCAATCTCTGCATTGGCCTCGATCCCCGGCCGGATCTGATCCAGGGGAATGTCCGCGACTTCCTCCTCCGCACGGTCGACGAAACCGCTCCTTACGCAGCCTGCTTCAAGCCCAACATCGCCTATTTCGAGGCCACCGGTTCGGCCGGGATTGCCCTCTTTGAGGAAGTCCGCGCGGCCATTCCCACGGAGATCCCCGTGCTGCTGGATGCCAAACGCAGCGACATTGGTGAGACCCAGAAATACTACGCCAAGGCCTTTTTTGACACCTGGGACGTGGACGCGGTCACCCTGAATCCCTTCCTCGGCTTCGACTCCATCGAGCCTTTCCTCGACTACGCGGGACGCGGGCTCTATCTGCTCGCTGTCACCTCCAACGCGGGAGCAGCGGATATCGAAATGCAGCGCCTCGCCGATGGCCGGCAGGTTTTTGAACTGGTGCAGGACCTCGCCCGCCGCGCCGCCGGCCGTCCCGCCGAAGTGGGATTTGTCCTCGGCCTGACCAATGCCGCGGCAGAGGTCCTCTCAAAAATCGATGACCTCCCGCTGCTGGTGCCCGGCCTCGGAGCCCAGGGCGGCGATGTCCAGGCCCTCGCGGCCAGCCAGCGCCAGGCGCCTCTCCTCATCAATGTCTCGCGCGGCATTCTTTATCCCCCTGCCGGCCAGAGCCCCGCCCAGGCCGCCGCCATCTATGCTGCTCAAATCCGGGACGCCCTCCCTCGTTAGGCCGGCTTCCCAGGGGTGGCCTGCCACCCGTCGTATCCATCATCCATAACCAATCCCATGCCTGGCGAATTTACCCGTGTCTATTCCGCCGCCCTGCGTGGGGTCGATGCCGTGGAGGTCGAATTGGAGGTCAATGAAACCGGGCCCTCGGGTTCCGGTGAAATGCAGGCCGTCACCGTAATTGTCGGCCTCCCTGACACCGCCGTCCGGGAAAGCCGGGACCGCGTCTGGACCGCCATCGCCAACAGCGCCTTTCCCGGATCCCTCGGCGGACGCACCACCGTCAACCTCGCTCCCGCGGATCTGAAAAAGGAAGGGCCCAGCTTCGATTTGCCGATGGCCCTCGGCATGATTTCCAACCGCGTGGCCGGCTTTGATAAATCAGTTTTCGACCGCTGCACCATTGTCGGGGAATTGGCCCTCGATGGCGGGGTCCGATCAGTAAAGGGCATTCTTTCCATTGCGCTAGCCGCCCGGTCGCAGGGCCGGGAAGAGGTCATCATCCCAGCCGAGAATGCGGAGGAAGCCAGCATTGTCGCCGGCATCCGGGTGGTGGGGGTTTCCAGCCTGCAGCAGGCCTGGCACCACCTCACCGGCTTGCAGCGTATGCTCCCGGTCCGGCACCGCACCATTGAAGAGTTCCGCTGTGATCAGACTTACGACATCGACTTCTCCGACGTCAAAGGCCAGCACAGCGTGAAGCGGGCGGTGGAAGTTGCGGCCGCCGGCGGGCATAACATTTTGATGGTCGGTCCGCCCGGCACCGGGAAAAGCATGCTGGCCAAACGCGTCGCCACCGTCATGCCGCCCCTCACCAGCGAGGAGGCGATCGAGACCACCCGCATCCATAGCATCTGCGGTCTGCTGGATGCCCGGCATTCCGTGCTGGCCCACCGTCCGTTCCGCTCGCCCCACCACACCATCTCGGATGCCGGCCTGCTGGGCGGGGGCACCAATCCCACTCCGGGCGAAGTCTCCATCGCCCATCACGGCGTCCTGTTTCTGGATGAGCTGCCCGAGTTCAACCGCGCCACCCTCGAGGTCATGCGCCAACCGTTGGAGGATGGCCGGGTCACCATTTCCCGGGCCGCCGGCAGCATGACGTTCCCCGCCCAATTCATGCTGGTGGCCGCCATGAATCCCTGTCCGTGTGGCTACTACGGCGACCCCAAACGCGAATGCCGCTGCAATCCCATGCAGATCACGCGCTACCGGCAACGGATCAGCGGTCCTTTGCTCGACCGGATCGATATTCATGTCGAGGTGCCGAATGTGGACTACCGGCAAATCTCCTCCACCGCTCCGGAGGAAAGCTCCGCGGAGATCCGCGCCCGCGTCATGGCGGCCCGCACGCTCCAGCAGGACCGTTACCGGAGCGCCGGCCTCACCAGCAACAGCGCCCTCAGCCCGCGACTGCTGCGCCAGCATTGTGTGATCGATTCCGAGGCTTCCGGCTTGCTGGAGCACGCCATGACCAACCTCAACTTCAGTGCCCGGGCCCACGACCGCATCCTCAAGGTCGCGCGCACCCTCGCCGATCTGGCGGCGGTGGATCACATCACGGCGGACCATGTCCTCGAAGCCATTCAATACCGCACCCTGGACCGCACCCTGCTGACTTGAAGGGGGCGGGCGGGCCGCTGACAAAAAGCGCTGACTATCCGTGCTTTCCGTGAGGGTATGAAGTCATTCAGCAACCGGCGCGGTGCGGACTGTGAAGTTCCATGCTATGTCCTCTCCAGGAACACGTGAGTGCCTGCAACACGCACGGGTGGCTGAAGGTCCAACGATTCGATGATTTCGCTGAGTTCACTACTCCTCTCTGTGATTGAATCATGGCGGAAGGCACTCTCATGGGGCGCAAGACCCCGGATGCCTGAATGCAACCTTCCGTCCATAGCCCAGGACATCCAGCCGCCCATGCCCGGTTGCCCCATCCCTTCACCGGGACACCAGGGAAATCCAATGAAAACCACCTCAAAACCACCCAAACCAAAATCCCCCCCAGCCTCCCGCGGACGGGCGGCAGGGGAACGCCGCCGGAGGCCTTGAAACCTACCCCGCGCCAGCCCCTTCCGCCAAAGGAAGGATCATCGGTCTGGACTGCCACCCGGATACCTTCACCTGGGCCGTGTTGTGCGGCACCAGCCTGCACGATGCCCGGCAGCTCGAATCCCACGCCGACCGCCCTCTCACGGCCTTCCTCGACTGGGCTGCCACGCAGGGCACCCCGGACGACCTCTTCCTCATGGAAGCCGGGTCCAACAGCTTCGAGATCTGCCACCGCCTCCACGCCCTCGGCCGCCGCTCCTGTGTTTTGGAAAGCGCCCACGTCGGGCGCCACGCCGCCCTCCATTGCGACAACGACAAAATCGCCGCCGTGCGCATCGCCAAAGTCTATCTCATCGGAAACGCCCCCTGCGTCTGGCAGCCCGACCCTGTCACTGCCGGACGCCGCCAGCTTCCTGCACGCCCATCAAAGCGCCGTCTCCGATCACACCGCCGCCACCAACGCTTTCAAAGGCTTCCTCAACCAATTCGCCGTCCGGCCCGGCAGCCGCGGCATGGAAACCCCCGCCTTTGCCACGTGGGTCATGCGCCAGCACGACTGGACTCCGCTCCAGCAGGCCCTCCTCGCGGACCACCTCCAGCAGGTCAAAGTCCAAAAAGAGCGGCGCGACACCCTGCGCCGCCTCATCGCCGCCCAGGTCAGCGGTGAACCCCTCATGCTCCGGCTCATGAAAATCCTCGGCATCGGCCTCATCAACGCCTTCGCCCTCCTGGCCATGATCGGGGACATCCACCGCTTCCAGCGTCCGCAGCAACTCGTCTCCTATCTGGGTTTAAGTCCCGGCCAGCGCCAGAGCGGCCAAGGCAAAGACATCCGCCTCGGCGTCAGGAAACACGGGCGCGGCGACCTGCGCCACCTCCTCATCCGG
Source organism: uncultured Verrucomicrobiota bacterium (assembly GCA_942492905.1). GTDB lineage: Bacteria > Verrucomicrobiota > Verrucomicrobiia > Verrucomicrobiales > V1-33 > CAIZWU01. Next base: position 3,455,951 of record OW818657.1, on the reverse strand, counting down.
GGAGCCCACGCCGTCCTGCGCTCCGGCCGTGACAGCGCGCTGGGGAAATGGGGCTGGAAGCTCTTCGCCCGCAAAGGCCAGCGCAACATCGCCGTCGTCGCCGTCGCGAGGAAAATGGTCGTCCAGGTCTGGCATCAGCTCATGGGCAACGCCCCCACCGCCGCCGAGTCCGGAAAAAGCCTCGCCGTAAAACTGCGCAAACTCTCCGTCCTCCTCGGCAAAAACCAGCGCACCCAACTCGGTCTCCCGGGAGCCCTCGACGCCTGCCTCGCCCACTTCCTGCAACAACTCCAGTCCCTCTCCCCGTTCCAGGCGGCGGACCCGCACAAAATCCCCCATGGAACGTAAAGAAAATCCTTGAATGACTACATGCCTGGAATCGGTGGTTCCCCACTACGGTTAGCAGGTTCACCGGCGGGCTTTGGGCCGCGCGATATGGTAATCGACGGCGGTATCATTTTGCTGCCCCGCTCCCGGGGTGCTCCGTCCTTGGGTGATGATCGCTTCCAGGGTGGCGGTCAGACGTGCGGCCACTTCCGGATGATTGGCGATCACATTCTTTTCCTCTGCGGGATCGGTGGCCAGATCGTATAACTGGGAGGCGGGCAGCCCTTGGGTCCGGGCCTCGGAATCCCCCGGCTTGCCCCAGCCCCCACTTCCCGGGCAAAAGGCCAGCTTCCACGAGGCTTCGCGGATCGCGAACTGGCCGTGGATGCTGTGATGCACCACACTGGGGCGCGTGCTCCGGCCGCTGCCCAGCAGATCCGGCAGCAGGCTGAAGCTGTCCTCCGCCGCGGTTTCCGGCAGCTTCGTGCCGGTGAGAGCGGCCGCGGTGGCCATGAAATCGGTGTGGCAGACTGGCGTGCCGGATGTGGTGCCGGCCTTGATCCTGCCAGGCCAGCGCACCAAAAACGGCACCCGGTGCCCGCCTTCCCAGATGTCCGCCTTGGCCCCGCGGAAACCGGCACTGGCAAAGTGGCCTTTTTTTTCCAGCCCCTCCATATCCGCCGCCGGGGAACAGCCGTTGTCGCTGGTGAAGATCACCAGGGTGTTATCCGCCACCCCGTTTTTCTCCAGCGCCGCCAACACTTCGCCCACGCAGGCATCGGTCTGCATCACAAAATCCCCATAGGCACCGATCCCGCTTTTCCCCTGCCACTCCGGGCTGGGGACAATCGGGGTGTGCGGCGAGGCGTAGGGCAGATAGATAAAGAAGGGCTGGCCGTTTTTGGCATCCGGGGCGCGGGCGGCGATGGTTTCCACGGCACGGCGGGTCAGCGCCGGCAGCACCTGCACGGCCTCGAATTCCGGAGCCGCCGGGCCCTCCCGGACCCACGTTTTCAGCGCAGTCGGCAGCGCGGTGAGGCGGTCCTGCTCGATGAAAGCAAAGGGCGGCATATCCAGCGAGGCACTGATGCCAAAGAAACTATCAAATCCGAGGGTCACCGGACCCCGGCGGAATGGCTTCGAGAAGTCGAACTGCCAGTGGGGATGGCTGGCCTTTCCTGTCGGGCTCTCCCATTTCGCCCACTCCAATCCCAGGTGCCATTTCCCGATGCAGGCCGTGTGGTAGCCCTCTTGCTGCAGCATCCCCGCCACCGTCAGCCGGTCCGCGGCGATCAGTGGCGGGCTCACTCCTCCCAGCACCCCGCTCACCAGGGAGGTGCGCCATGCATAACGTCCGGTCATGACTCCATAGCGGGTTGGGGTGCAGACTGCCGAGCCGCTGTGGGCATCGGTGAAGGTCATGCCTTCCGCCGCCAGCCGGTCCAGCACCGCCGTGGCGATTTTTCCGCGTTTGGGATTGAGGACCTGCACATCCCCGTAACCGAGATCATCGGTCAGGATGTAGACAATATTCGGCCGCTGGGCTGCGGCGGACAGCCGGGTGGCAGCGAAACAGGAGAGGGTAAGGAAAAGGAGGGAGACGCGCAACATGGCAGGAAAAAGAAAAGGACTGGTGCGGGAAGGGAAAGGGACGGGTTTGGTCAGGACAGGGCAGGGGGGCGAAGTTTTTCCCCGACGACCGGGCGTCGTGGGAGCGGATGGCCGGCACCCGGCGGACCGTCCTCACTTCTCCTTGGGCGTGGCGGGAGGCTGGGCAGGTTCCTCCGCGTTGAGAGTGGGGGGACCCTTCAGCCACCCGAGCGAGGTAAGAAAAACATCTGCCGCCTGCAGCGTTTGGTTCAGATAGGGCGCCTTGTTGAAAAACCCGTGACCGGCTCCCGGATAGATCCGGGCCTCGCAGCGCGATCCCGCCTTCTCCATTTCCTGACGGAAGTTCTCCAGCACCCGGACCGGGATCAACTTGTCAGCGTCCCCCAGAAACACGATCGCCGGGGGAGCCCCTTTGGTGATGTGGTGGGCTGGGGAGAATTCCCGCCACCGGCTGCCGGTGCGTCCGTGTCCCCAGGCTTCCGGGCTGTTGTCGAACACCGGGTTGAAGAGCACCAGGGCATCCGGCCGGCAGCTGACCTTGAGATCATCCTCCGAGTCATCCAATCCCGGGACCAGCGCAGTAAAGGCCGCCAGATGTCCCCCGGCGGAACCCCCGGCTCCGGCGATGCGTCGCGGATCCACCCCCAGCTCCGCGGCATGGGAGCGCACATAACGCATCGCCGATTTGGCGTCGGCACAGCAGACCACGGGCGGCCCGCTGTCGCCTTTGGGGATGGTGCGGTATTCCACCCGGAGGCCGACCATCCCCCGCGAGGCGAGGTAGGTGCTCTGGGGGCGGAATTGCTCCGGTGTGCCTCCGACCCAGCCCCCGCCAAAGAAAAACAAGATAGCCGGGCGTTGATCCGCCGCCGTCCAGCCCGGGGGCTTTTCCACCAGCAATTTCAGATCCCGGCCCTCCACTTGTTTGTAGATGATCGTTTCCGCCGCCGGCAGGCCGGCCGGCCGCAGGAGCGCCACGCAGGCAATCAGGATCCATGGGGATAGTTTCATGAGGAGCATCGTTGGTTTCTTTCGCCCCCACTAAAGCCTGGGACGGGCTGGTTTTGGAAGCAGCAAATTGTCCTCCTGAAACGCCTGCTCCGGTTCCCTCCTGGATGGCTTTACCACAGATGGCGCAGAGGAACACAGCCTTGCGCGCCGCTGCCTCACCTCTTACGCTCGGCGAATCAGCGGCCATCGCGCTTTCCAGCATATGAACCTCAGTGACCCTACCAAGGCAGTGAAGCGAGTCTGGGTCTGGACTCTAATCTTGACGGTGATCCTGTGCCTTTATCCCGTCGAATATAGGATCACGCGGCTTGCCGTTGTCGCCGGAGTTGCGACGGCATGGACGGGCGCGTTGGTCTTGTGGTGGAAGTGGAAGGCCATACGAATTGTTTTGCTGCTCATGGGAGTTCTTCCGGCGATAGCAGCGTGTTTGCCCGGTCGCTCCGTTGATCCTGATCGTTTGGCAGCAGATTATTCGCGGGGACTGCGCTTGTTCCGCGGGGTCCGCTATGTGTGGGGCGGCGAGGGTTGGCTCGGGATTGACTGCTCTGGTCTTGTCCGGAAGGGACTTGTTTGGAGCGGGCTTTATCACGGACTTCGAACGTTCAACGGGAGGCCTATCCGGGACGCCATGACCCTCTGGTGGCACGACAGTTCTGCATTGGCATTAGGGGAAGGTTACCGAGGATGGACAGCCGAGTTGTTTCGGGAGGAAGGTGTTGCCACCGCTGATCATTCGAAGCTGAAGGCGGGGGACCTTGCGGTTACCGCTGATGGGGTTCACGTCATGGCATACCTCGGGGGCACTACGTGGATCGAGGCCGACCCCGATGCGCAAAAGGTCATCGAAGTATCTCTTCCGACCGACAACCCGTGGTTCAACAGGCCAGTGAAATTTGTGCGCTGGAAGTGGTTCGTGGCACAGGAATCCCCGGACCAAATCGTGCAGGGAACGGGAGCGAGCCGGTTCCCCCAGGGTGGAATATCAACCTCAGTGCCGGCTGGCTTCCGTCGCTGACATTCGCGTTCGCCAAAAAATACAATGCTCGCCAATGTCGCGTTACCATCCTTTCTGCCGCACAGCTACGCGACGCTGATTGGCCTCTTTGTCATCGCAGGAATCGAAGGATGGTTCGTGATGCGAATTCTTGAGCTTGGTTACGCCGAGTCATACCGGCACGCACTAATCGCGAACTGGAAGTCCACGATTGTTGGCATTCCGTTCGCCTGGCTCCTTTGGATTGGGGGGCTGATTCCGGTTTCGATGGGTTTGTCAGCGCTTGGGCTCGAAGCACATCCAGCAGTCGTTTCGACGTTCATGCAGACCGCGGTTTTTGGTGGGATGCAGCCAACATTGTGGCTGAAAGTGGGCAGCGCAGCGGCTTCGATTGTGGTGTTGATCCCGTTCTGGATGGGCTCGGTATGGATTGAGCGCCGGACGATTATGAAGCGGCTCCCGGATCATGAGTGGTCGAAGATCTCCAGAGCGGTTGTGTGGGGCAACCTGGCGAGCTACTCGATCTTTCTGATACCCGGCGTAGTGGCTCTTTCCAGTGCGCTGGTCGAACTTCCAAACCGGAAGGCTCATTACGAGGAATTACACAAAGAACGCCGGGCGCGCCTGAAACAACTATCAGGGGAACAAGACGGCGCTGAGCAACCCGCTACCCGCTCTGAATCGAAGTCGGAGGGTAACCAGAAACCTCAACCTGAATTGGAGGGGCGCTCCCGGTAGCGGGTGGCCTCGACGTTCGCCAAGAAATCGGATGACCATCGCCCCGGACATTCAGCAGAGAGCTCAAGCTGACTCGGGAGATCTCGCCGAGGAGATGTTGGCACGTTTGAATGAGTTCGCCTTAAAACATCCCGATCTCGGGGACCGCATTTTGAGGTGCTTAGTGTTCCTCGCACAAGGGAAGATCGATCGATTGGGTTACGCGATTCAGACAGCCGAATCCGATTGGCGGGACACGATAATGCAAGCTGAGTATGAGCCGCGCCCAGGCACAAAGCGCTTCCAAGGCGATTACGTTCAAGTCCGAGATTTCAACAAGCCTTTCGAATGATCGTTGCTGCCTACATGGCAAACAATCTAACGTCGGCGAACAAGTCGGGAGTGGCAAAGCAGCAGAATGCTTTCGCCTTGAATCAACGCTGAATCCGCCGCATCCGTGGATGGACTTTTGACGTTCGGTAGAAAATATGACGCAGTTAGCTAATTCTCCGGCAGATTCCGTATTTTCCTTCATCAACGCAACGGCGGAAGCCGTGGATTCTGGATTCCGCTGGAGGACATACGACTATGAGAATCGTCCGCAATACCACTTCAGCATCTTCAACGGTGTGGGTGGAATTCCGATCTTTCTCTCGGCCTATTATGAGGCGACCCGGAATCCACGCGCGTTGGAACTCGCCCGGGGTGCCGTCACTTGGTCAGTTCAGAATGAACCGGAACAGGATAACTTCCAACGCGGCGTGCAAATGGGTAAATTTGGGATCGCCTATGCCGCTCTCTGCCTATCCAGAGCCAGTGGCCGTGATGAATTTCCCGGACTGATCGAAGGTTTGGCGAACCACGTCCTCGACGAAGCTCCCGGACCCATCACGGATTTCATCAGTGGAGAGGCATCCAACGGGTGGCTGCTTTTACAACTGTGGCAGAAGAAGCCCGAGGCCAAATATCTGGAAGGGGCTATCCGGTGCGGCCGCTGGCTCGAGGATCAACTCGTCACGGACGGGTTGGGAACGCACTGCCTGGTGGACCCTGTCCAGAAAAGTTTTGGGGCCAAACCCTACTCGGGTCTCGCGCACGGCATTTCCGGGGTGGCTCATTTTTTCTCCTGTCTCTACCAGGTGACTTCCGACGCTCATTGGAAAGGGCTGGCGGTGGCGCTTCTGGAAACCTTGATCCATCACGCCCAACCTGCCCGGGGAGGCATCAACTGGAGTCCCATTCTCGGAGCGGATGAACTTTCCCGATGCCAATACAGTCATGGCGCGCCTGGCATAGGACTTGTCTTTGCGAAGGCGGCAGGACTGCTCGGGCAACCCGACTATCTGTCGATGGCGCTGCAAGCTGGTGAAGCCACGTATCAATACGGGGACTACCGGAAGAATCCGACTTTCTGCACGGGCCTCGCGGGGGGCGGAGAGCTTCTGGTGGAGCTCTATCGCATCACAAGGAAGGAGATTTGGCTGGAACGGGCCCGGGAGTTTGCCGGGATGGCAATGGCCTACCGCTCCATCATCGACGGTCAGGATTGTTGGCCTACCGATGCTGCCGATTGCTTTTCAGCCGACTTCACTTACGGAGCGTCTGGAATTGGCTACTTTTTCCTTCGAGTGGCGAATCCCCTTCAATTCGAGCCCCCACTGATCTGAGCATGGAATCGGGTGAGCTGCCCAACAGCCGAACAAGTCGTCGAACCAAAGGCCTGACCCTCTGCCGGGTTTAAACCGTCATGTCCATTCAACCTTTAATCCAGATGTCGCAGCGCGCCCTTGGTCAGGCGTAGGATGACTCTGACGTTAGCCCAGAAAACTATGGAACAATCTGATTCAGGAGCACCTATTTACCGGCATGAGTATCGGGAGCGCGACTTCGAATTCGCGATTGGAGATTCCGAGAATATCGATCGGATTAGTGAGCACATAGAGGCTCACGTTGGCCCAGTAGCCACCGTTTTCCATGAGACCATTTCGGATTTAGTGCATGTCGATATTCACATTGTGGAGCCACGTCCTGAACGGAATTGCTACACTTTGGTAACGTCCGGGATGAGTGACCGCCCGATGAATGCCCCGGAGGAGTATGGCGCGTTAAGATACTCGGAGCTGTTGATCTCGTTGCCGCCAGATTGGCCGATGTCGGAGAAGTCATGGAAAGACGAGGCGAACTATTGGCCGATTCGAATGCTCAAATTCTTCGCGAGATTTCCTCATGAATATCAGACTTGGCTATGGTCCATGCACACGATCCCGAACGGCAATCCACCTGAACCATTCGCCTCCAATACCCAGATGACTGGTGTGATCCTACTTCCGCCGATTACCATTCCTCAGGGCTTCCACGAGCTCGTAATCGATGCCGAAAAGACCATTCATTTTCACACCGTGGTACCACTCCATGCAGACGAAATGGATTTGAAGCTGAAGGAGGGTGCAGAAGCGCTATTCGACGGGTTTGACAAGAATGGTGTTTCCGAGAATCTGAATCCAGGTCGGAAGAGTGTAGTTACCAAGAAGCGATCATGGTTCCCGTTCAAAAAATAGCAAGCCACGCCGGGACAACCCCTGCCAGCCGTTTTCCTGAGATGATCTCCTGTAACCAGAACCTCTACCCCGTGAGCGACGCCCGCCCCCGCTGGTAGGGATGCTGGCGCTTCACGTCTGCCGAAAGGATCGGAAATGACTGCTTACATCGTTCGCAAAGGCGCTCAAAAGAAGAAGGGGATCCTCAAGAAACGAGAAGCGGAGTTGGTCCATTTCATTTCCACCGATTCTCCGGACAATCGGGTGGAAAAGGCCGCCGGGAAGGTGAGATCGGCACATCTGGCGGTGATAAAGTGTCTTTTCCATGAAACGGCAGCAGTCCGCTCGGGGAGACGAGGAGAAATTTGGAGAGAGGTGGCATAATCTCGAGAAACAGCTCAAATATTGGGAGGAGGTATCAACCGCAGACCTCATCGCCCGTTACTCGACACTCAATAGTCCTGGAACAGAAAACAACCCGTGCATGGCAACCGGCGATAACGTCCCCAGTTGAATCAGAGCTTGATCCCGCCGGTGCCGCCACTGATAGTCCGGCCGATCTGCCACGTCATGCCCGTTTCGCAAAATCTCAAGTTCACCGCTACGGTCCAGAAGGACGCGGAGTATGATCATCCGCCCGGGGCAGGATTGATGCGCGGCCTGGCTGCAGAGTTGGCGACAGCAGGCTGGCATAACGATGAAATGGACAACTGGCGCGATTGTGGTTGGTCGGTCGGCTGTCGCCGGGGTTCGTCGGAGCTTGAGGTTGTCGTGAGTCAGGTTCAGGGCGGCCAGTGGATGTTGCAGGTCAGCCCGAAGCGCAGCCCCGGAATCATCGGCCGTTTGTTCGGTGGCAAACCCTCGGCGAGTCCGGGCGATGTTCACGAGTTGGCAGTTGTCGTTCATCGTGGGCTTTCTACATTGCAGTACCTCGGCAGCCCACAGTGGCGTTGGGACGGATTTCCTGATGAGAAGCACTCGACATCAGAACCACGGGCAGCCGAATGACCATGGTTGTCATTGGGCGCAGCCCCGATGCTAACGGTGGTTGAATAATTCGAAGGACGGCCTTCCGGGTGGCGGGTAAGTCTGCCATCATTGGGAGAAGCTTGCGGGCGTCTGAATACAGAATCCAACTTGTCAGAGTAGATATTATGGTTTATGCTGGAAAATGACAGAAATTACAAAGTGGGCGCCATTTCTCGGATATTTCCTTTTTTTTGTCGGAGTGGTGATCCTGGTGTTGAAGCGGTGCGCCGCGGGGGCGGGCAAGTTTCCCTTGCAGGACGATGTGATTTTGATGCGCCGGGCCGGCGAGACCCTGGACCAGAGGCACCGGAAATTGATGGATGGCTTGCTTGAAACGATCGCGGTGGCCTTGGCGGTGCCGCTCCTGGTGCCCATCCTGCCACTTCTGGCCGTCAGGTGGAGTCAGGGATGGTGGGTGATAGGTCTCCTGGTGGCGGCTGGCTGTTTATTCGTTGCTGCTCTCATCTGGGGAATGGGCCGGATAAAATCGCTGGCGGTGGAAACCCGGAATGTGCGGTTAGGACTGTTTGGGGAGCGGGCCGTGGCTGATCAGCTGGAGGAACTGCGGAGTGCAGGCTACCGGATCTTTCACGATGTGCCTTGTCTGGGAGGCGGAGGCCCCTTCAACCTGGATCATGTGGTGGTAGGAAAGGGAGGGGTGGCGGTGGTCGAAACGAAGACGCGCCGTAAAGCGAAAGGAGGAGACGCGAAAGCCAACTGCCGGGTGGAGTATGACGGACAACAACTGCTGTGGCCATGGGGCCGGAGCACCGACGAACTGGAGCAAGTGACGCGGAATGCGGAGTGGCTGCAGAAGTATTTGAAGAAGGAGCTGATGGTGGAGGTGGTCCCCATGCAGGTGCTGGCCATCCCCGGGTGGTTCGTGGTAACCACCACGCCAGGTCCAGTGAGGGTGATGAATCAGAAACAACTGGGGAAAAATATCAACGACCTCAAGGGCTCCATGACGGGACCGCAGGAACAACTCGTGGCGAAGTTGCTGACGAGGATGTGCTCGGACGTGAAGTATGATATGGTCGCATAGATCTGCCCTGAATTCGACGACTCTGAACCCGGTTCCTTCCCGATGATTCTGGATTTTTTGAAACTGGTCTTCCAGGCTCTGGTACAGCCGGATGCCGCCCGGTTCAAAGGATGGAGGGGGGAGACGGTCACCCGCAGGAGCTTCCTGGGGAAGCTGGACCCGGCCATCTACCGGTGTCACCACGACCTTTATCTGCCACGGCCGGACGGGAAGGGCACGACCCAGGTGGATCATGTGGTGGTGTCAGAGTTTGGGCTGTTTGTGATCGAGACCAAGAATCTGTCAGGCTGGATATTTGGCAGGGCTGGGGACGCCAGCTGGACGCAGCAAGTTTACCGGAAGCGCCAGCGGTTCCAAAACCCGCTGCACCAGAACAAACTCCATGTGCGGGCGCTGCAGAAGTATCTCGCCCTGCCGGCTTCCGTTTTCTATCCGGTGGTATGGATGGCGGGGGACGCGGTCTTTAAAACGCCGGTGCCTCCCGGGGTCCTCACTTCCGGGCTGGCTGAACATATCACCTCACACAACTGGTCGGAACTCAATGCGTCCGAAGTCTCCCGGGTGAACGCCGTGCTCAGTATTTTGGACCGGTCCCTGCAACGGAAGGAAGTGGGCCGTCTGCATAATGCCCAGCGGAAGGGACTGTAGCGCAGGCTCCTTATGCACTCCCGGCGGCGTGGCGATGGGAGGCGGATCAGGCGCCGGTGGACTGGCCGAAGGGCTGGACGGTTTTGACACTGGCGAGGAAGAGGTCCCAGGGGTTGAGGGAGTTGTTTTCCCGGTAGGGAGGGAATCCGTGGTGAGCGGCTCCGGCCGGGGTGCCGGAGAGGTTGCCGTAATCGGCCTTGTCATCGGCCTGGGCGTTGGGGCCTTCATAACCGGCGAGATACTGGATGCCGCAGTTTTGGGGGACGCTGTAGACGGCGAAGCGGCCGTGGTCTTCATCGTAGGGGCTGGCCCAGAAGATTTCGGCTCCGGGCCACTGGGCGAGGCGGGGCGGGGCGGCGTGGCCAAGGCTGTGCCAGTAGTCCAGACAATTGCTGGAGGTGCTGGCGAGCCCGCCCCGGCGTTTGATGAGGGTGGCGAGGATTTCCTCGGCATCGCCGAAGACCTGGAGGGTGGAGTAGTCGGGCAGGACGAGGTGGAGGCGCACCCAACCGTCCGGCAGGCTGGGGACGGCCTCGACTTCGGCGCTCACCAGCGGACAGGCGTGGTGATCGGCGTGGATGGCATGGAGGATCTCGGCCTGGAGGGCAGAGGTGAGGAGGGGAGTCTCGGTTTTCATAACCGCTCGGGGGTTGCGTAGGGGAGGCTGCGGGACGGACGATGGAGGGGAAGGGATGCGGCCCTGTGCCGGTGGAGGAACGGGGAGATGGGGATGAGGGATCGGAGAGGACGCCGGAGATCTAGGCGTGGGCAGCGTTGTCCACGAGGCCCTCGACGCCGGCTTGGCGGGCGCAGTGGGCGCAGCAGTAGATCTCGCCATCCCCCTCGACACCGTGGCCGAGGATGCGGCAATCGCAGTGATCGCAAACCGGGGCGAAGACGTGGATGGCGCACTCGAAGGAGTCGAAGCTGTAGGTCTTGCCCGAGAAGACGATATCAAAACATTTGTCGTAGGAGTTTCCGCAGTGATGGCAGGTTTTCATGGCGGCGGTGAGGGGTGGATAGGTGGAAGGGACGGAACGGATGGAGACGGGGAACCCGCCGGTGAGGAGGCACCGTTTTTTCCACCCAGTTCTGTCTGTTGCACAGGCTGTGCCGAAAGCGCGCCCCGACGGGCAGGGCGGGCGCTGTGGCAAATGGCAATGCGGGACGGGGAGGAATGTGATTTTTTGCAAGACCGCCGCTCCTGGTGCGGGGGCGGGATACGGGAGGAGGGGCACGGATGAGCCGAGGATGGACGAGGCATTTTTCCTGCATGGGAGGGTATGGCCGGGAGGCGGTGGTCCAGGCTTGGCCTCCATCGCTTGCCGGAAATCCCGAACCCCAAACCTCAACCCTGAAAGAAAGGATCACGGTCATGCCCCAGGGAGACAAATCAGCCTACACGGATAAACAGAAACGCCAGGCGGCACACATCGCGGAAGGTTATGAAGAACGCGGGGTGGACCCGGAGGAGGCGGAAAGCCGGGCCTGGGCGACCGTGAACAAGATCTCCGGAGGAGGGAAAAAGAGTGGCTCCGGCCGGGGACGTGCGGAGAACCCGGGTCCCTATCTCAAAGGAGGACGGAAAGGAGGAGCCGCAGCGGCGGCCCGCCCTGCCGCAGCGCGGTCCGCCTCTGCCAAAAAAGCGGCGGCCACGCGTAAACGGAACGAGGCCAAAGCTGCGGAGGGGGGATGAGATGGAGCCAGCCGTAAGCGGGGAAAGGGGAGCCCTCGAATCCACGGATGGAACGGATCATCACGGATTCAGGAGAAATACGCGCCGCAGCTTTTGGGGGCCTCCTTTCATGCGGCTGAATCTGTGATGAGCTGTCAGATGGGTGAAATTACTGCGCCGACAGCGTCCTTTTCAAGTTTATCCATTGGTGGTATCCATGACCATTTCCGACATTATGAATCCAGCCTACTTCCTGACCCACTTCATCTCCCGCGACGGCACCGAAGATTGGCCGGAGCGGTTTGTTATTATCACCGCGTATGCCACGACCGGGGAGCGCTGGACGGGCGCGATGAACGAAGCCCAGAACCAGAAACTGGAAGCTGTCCTGCAGGGCCGCGGCCAATGGATGCGGGCGGTTACGGGGTATTCCCGGGAGACCACCCACATGGAGCCGGGCTGGGCGGTGGCGCTGGATTGGGAGGAGGGGTGTGACCTCGGGGACCAGTTCCAGCAGGATGCGATCTATGTGGTGGAGGGCGATGCGCTGTCGGTGACCCACTGCGATGAGCGCCGGGCCCTGGTGTCGGTGGGAGCCTTCCGGGACCGGTTGACGCCTTTTTGAGAGGGATGGGGGGCGGCAGGGTCCCGCGGACGGAACTCAGGCGGTGCGGTTAGATGGGGTGGACGAGGCGGCGGGCGTTTCTGCCAAAGCTTCCAGCTACTCATCGCCGAACATGTCCCAGTTGTCCGGGAGGCGGATGCCGACGTCGGTGAATTCCTTCTGGGCTTCGAGGCGGCGGGCGTTGCGGTGGTCCTCGTATTGCTGGCGCTGGTCGGGGCGGAGGACCTGGAGGATGGCCTCGTCGCGGGATTGGCCGGGGTCGAGTTTGGCGGTGTCGCCGGTGAGGCCTTCGAATTGCATGGAGGGATCGAACTCCGGAGAGCTGCGGGCCATGAGGGCGAAGACTTGGTCCTGCTGGGCGTCATCGAGGGCGACCACGCCGTTCAGACGGGAGACGCGGCGGTCGGCTTCAGACTGGACCTGTTCGACGCGTTGGTTGAGGCGGTCGGTTTTGTAGGCGGTGAGGTCCTGACCGGTGAGGGTTTTTTCCATGAAGCTATCGAGCCCGGCTTTGGGCGGGGTTTTGCGGCCGGCCTTGACCATGTCTTCGAGGGTGGTGTTGTCCTGCTGGTGAAAGGCGCGCATGACGGCGATGTCCTCCTCGATTTTCTTCTTCTGCCACTCGCGCAGGGATTCCTGCTGGGCGGGGGTGAGATGGTATTTCCGGGTGAGATCGGCGAGGATGAATTCGTGGTGGCGGCGCATGTCCTTGCGCTGGAGTCGTTCGAAGATGGGGGAGAGATCGCGCAGGGCGGGTTTGGCGGCCTGGTAGATGTCGTTCATATCGACTTCGCGGCCGTCCTTGATGTCCTCCATGATGGTGCGGGCGCCGCGGGAGAGTTTTTGCTGGGTACTGGCTTCCGGTTTGGGGGCGCGGGCCTCGGCGGCGGCGAGGGAGATCCTGGTGCGGGCGAGTTCGCGTTCGAGATTGGCGAGCCGTTCCTCCGGGCTGCCTTCGTCAGGCATGAAGCTGTCCTGGAACAGCACCGCTCCGGTTATTCCAACCGCCAGACCAATCGCCAGAAAAAGAGGGGCACGCATGAGGGCATGCATAACCTGAGCGGGGCCGGGCTGGCAAGCCCGGTCTTGGAGCCGGACGACCGCTTAAATCCTTGCGGAAGTATTTGTCATGGGCGGGGAATCATGGTCTGATCCGCCCAGCCCGCCTTGGGTTTTTTCCTGATCATGTCTGCTGAGCCTGCCATCCAAATCAAAGACCTGCGGGTGGACTATGGGAACTTCATCGCGGTGGACGATGTGACGATGGATGTGCCGCCGGGGGAGATTTTTGGATTGGTGGGGCCGAATGGAGCAGGGAAGACCAGCACCTTCCGCGTGCTGGCGACGCTGATGGAGCCAACCTATGGCTCGGTGAAGCTGGCGGGGATCGATATCTTCGAGCAGCCGGAGGCGGCGCGGCGGGTGATGGGCTACATGCCGGATCTGGCGCCGGTGCCGTCGGACATGAAGGTGTGGGAGTTTCTGGATCTCTTCGCGGAGTCCCATGGGCTGGGCAGTGCGGGGGAGCGGCGGGACCGGGTGGAGGAATGCCTCGGGCTGGTGAGTTTGTTGGAAAAACGCGGGGTATTCTGCAAGTCGCTGTCGCGGGGCCAGACCCAGCGGCTGGTGCTGGCCAAGACCCTGCTGCACCGGCCCCGGGTGCTGATCCTGGATGAACCGGCCAGCGGGATGGACCCGCTGTCACGCCGGCAACTGCGGATGGCGCTGCGGACGCTCGCGGCGGATGGGGCGACGATTATTGTGAGTTCGCATATCCTCAGCGAGCTGGCGGAAATGTGCACTTCCCTTTGTGTGATGAACCGGGGGAAACTGCTGGCATCCGGTTCGGTGGAGGAGGTGCGGCGGGTGCTGGGCCGGGCGGAGCGGACTCTGACCCTGGGCGTGCTGGAGCGGGTGGCGGAAGCGGCAGGGTGGCTGGGGGATCAGCCGCACGTGACGGAGGTGTTATTGGCAGGGGAACGCATCACCTTCCGGTTTGCCGGCAGTCCGCATGAACAGGCGGCGCTGGTGTCCAGTCTGGTGCGCGAGGAGTTTTTGATCCATGTGCTGGAGGAGCAGAAGTCCACCTTTGAGGAAATCCTCGTGGATGTGGCCGAGTCCGGCTCCGCTCCGGCGCTTCCCCCTTTATTGCCTGTCCCATGAGTGATTTTCCTACGCCCGGTCCGGTTCCGGTTCCCCGCCGCTGGTGGCCCAATCCGATTTTCCGCCGTTATGTGCGCGCCCGGCTGCGGCCGCAGGCCCTGATGGTGTCGCTATTAATTACCCTGATCCTTGCGGGTTTCCTCTATTTCAGTTTCAGCACCGCTTTGCGTTATCGGGGGCAGATGACGGCCTCCGATGCCGAGCGGGCGACGCTGATCCCGCTGCTGGTGCTGCAAGCCATTATTCTGTTTTTCCTCGGCACCGGCAATGTGGCCGGAGGGATCACTGCGGAAGCGGATGAGGGCACCCTGGACTATCAACGGCTCTCCCCTCTCACTCCGCTGACCAAAGTGCTGGGCTATCTGCTGGGGCTGCCCATCCGGGAGTGGTGCATGTTTGCGGCCACGCTGCCCTTCACGGTCTGGGCCTTGTGGCAGGGTGAGGTGGAGGCTTCCGCGTGGGTGCCGATCTACCTGGGGCTGCTGTCCTCGGCCTTGCTCTATCATCTGACGGGACTGGTGATGGGGACGGTGGTGAAGAACCGGCGCTGGGCGTTTCTGTTCTCCATTATTGTGATTTTCCTGCTCTACACGGTGATCCCGCAGGCGGCCAAGTTTGGGCTGGTGTATTTCAAATACCTGACCATCTGGCCGGTGGTGGATGAAAACATTGCCAACCTGATGCCGCGGGAAATGGGCGGGATGGTGCGGTTTGCGAAATCATTCGAGCCGGATGTGCGTTTCTTTGGCCTGCGCTTTTCGGAGGCCACGTTCACGTTGTTTTCCCAGAGCGTGCTCATCCTGACTTTTGTCGTGATGTTGTGGCGGCGCTGGCGGCAGCCGGACTCCCATTTGCTGGGCAAGGCCTGGGCCTTCGGGTTGTTTGTCTGGATGCAGTTGATGCTGCTGGGCAATGCCCTGCCGCTGATCGAACCTGGCCTGTTGTTTCCCTCGCGGCAATTCAACCGCCGCTTTCTCCGGGAAGCCAATTGGGAGCCGGGGGTGATTGAGGCGGTCTCCATGATCGCCCTGTATGGCATGGTCACGCTGCTGTTGCTGGTGGTGCTGACATTCATCATCACTCCCACGGTGGAACGCCAGACCCGCGGACTGCGCCGTGGGCGCAAGCTGGGCTGGAAACGGATCCCACGCCTGTCCGATCCGGCATCCTCCACGGTGATAGTCGCCCTGATGGCGGTGGCCGGAGCGGTCGGCTGGACGATTTTTGCGAAGGAGTTGATGGGGTCCCACTGGTTTGCCGGCCACCAACTGGCAGGTTATGCCGGAGCGACTTTTGCCCTGATCCTGCTCGGGGCGGGCCTGGCCTCCCAGGCGATCCTGGAAGCGTGGGGCGGACAGAAGTTTTTCCTTGCCGTGATTTTCGCCGCAGTCCTGCCGGTGATGGCGGGGGGCATTATTGGAAGTGTGAACAACCGCTCCATGACGCCTGCAACGTGGCTGGCCGGCGTTTCCCCGGTTTCGGCTCCAGCCTATGCGGCCGCCAGCCTGGTCTCGACCGATTATGTTTTCCCCAAAGCAGTGGCCCGGGCCATTCCGCGGGCGTTCTGGTTTTGGCAGGGAGTGACCGGATTGACTACCCTCTGGCTGCTGCTGAGGCTGCGGCAGATCCGTCAGGCGCGCCGGGCCTCGGTGTATGGCGAGGGGCAGGAGGCCGTGGAATCGGGGCAGGCGCTTACGATTTGATCTTCATGACAAAGATACTGGGCCGGGTTTGATCCGCGAGCGGTTCCTGGCCCCGCATCCCGGGGCGGCCGCACTCGCAGGCGAGGCCCGGGCGCTGGTGATCAACTGGTGGCGCATCTGAAGCTGGTCGTCTGCATTCCGCTCGCCCGCCGCTTCGCGGAGAATGGGACAGAGGAAATCCGCGAACGGATTTCCTCTGCCTGTCTTGGCTTTCCGGGTGGGGGGAATCCGGACAGCAAATGTTCTGCGGGCCCCGACGTTATTCGGCCGTGATGGTGCGCGTCTCCGTGCTGCTGGTTGTGGTAGGCATCGGCGAGCCGTAGGAAGACGTGGTGGTGGTGCTCCGGCGGATATTGGTTTCACTCATCACGGTCGGCTCTGGTTTGACCACCGTGGTGGTGCTGCAGCTGCAGACAGTGATCACGGGGATGGCGGCAGTGATGAGGAGGAGAAGTTTCATGGAGTATAAGTAGAGTTTGGATGATCCGGAAGGAGGACCCGAAGGCACCTTCCGGCATGCCGCACTTTTATGCACGACCTGTGCCTGGGGGATGGGCCTAGGTTCAAGTCGTTGATAATAAGCGGTTTCCTGAATGTGGGCGGCCGGAGCTCATCCGCCGGAATGAGGCAAAATGCCAGATGATCCCAAGGCCGGCAGGCAGAGTGCAGGCCGGAGGCGGCTAAAGAGCTTTCCTCAGGCTTCAACATCAGGCAGACTGGTGATGTCAAATATAAAGGAAACCTTCCGGGCGGCCTTCTGCTGCCTGGTCTCAACTGCCGCGTGTCATGTTCCGCCTGAATTTTGCGCCCCGCCTGATGCTGGCAATGTTATTCATCGTCACGCTCGTGGCGGTCTCCCTCTTCGCCGTGACCCGGCGCAGTCTGGAGTCAGCGTGGCGGCAGATCTTTGAAGCACGGTTTCTTTCCCAGATGGAAAGCCTGGCCAGCCTGCAGAAAGCCCGTCTCGACAGCATCGGGGAACGTTGTCAGGAACTGGCGGGCTCGCCCACCGTCATCGAAGCGGTGCAGTCCGAGAACGGCGTCCTGCCGGAGGAGATCCACCGCGAACTCCTTGAACGCGCCCGGGTGGTGCGTGATTCGGTTTCTTCTTTTGAGAGTCAGAACGTGGGACGGGGATCCAGCCGTCCGGGCGGAAGCGGTCCAGGGGGCGCTTTCCCTGATTTCCAGGGGCCGCCCTCCCCTCAGCAACTTGCCGTGATCGCTGAAATGCGCGGGTCCGGCCAGATCCCGAAGGAGGGGGCTCCGGAAGGACCGCGACGGGGGCCCCGCTGGGTGCGTCCTGACACTTTGGATCTGGCCCTGATGGATGCCTCCGGGCGCATCCATACCCTGAAGGCCCCGACCGAACCCGATGCCCAGACTGCGTGGTTGGAGAAAAACAAAGTCAGCCGCGTTCCTTCCTCCCAGGAGGTGGCCTATCTTGCGGTCAAACCGGCCGGGGGATCGCGGTTCCGCATGCCCATGCTGCGCGAAGTCATTATCACTCCGATTCAAAAAACCGGCACCAGCGAGCCGCTGGGCGCGCTGGTGGTGGGTCTGCCGGTTTCCACTTATGGCGAGTCGGCGTTGTATGATCTCAACCGCCGCGACAAGCCGGGGGAATTGTTCACTGGCCTGTGGATTGACGATCAACTCTTCAGCCGTTCCATCCCGCGGGAGGCCATTGAACTGGTGAGCTCCATGGTCCGTGATAACCTGAAAACTTCCGGATCCTCCAGGGAGGCGATTACCGTGGAGATCCAGGGGAAACCCCACCAATTGTTGTTCCGCAGTCTGAATCCGGAATCGTCCACCCCCCAGGCCTATCAAATCACTCTGTATTCCCTCGCGGGGCTTTCCGAGGAGCAGAGTGTGCTGCGGGGGCAGATCATTGGATTCTCCGGCCTGGCCTATGGCGCGGCGGCTTTGCTGTGCGGTCTGATTTCCCGCCGCCTGGTGCACCCCGTGCGCAATCTGGTGGACGGCACCCGGCAAATCATGCAGGGGCATTACGACACCCGGGTGCCGATCACCACCCATGATGAATTGGCCACCCTGGCCACCTCCTTCAATGAAATGGCGGCGGGGCTGAAACAGCGCCAGCAGTACCGCGATATCCTCTTCCAGGTCTCGGACGACGACATTGCCCGGCAACTGATTGAGACCGCCTGTCTGGGCGGGGAACGGCGGGAAATCTCGGTGCTCTTCTGCGATATCCGGGACTTCACGGCCACCACCAGCGGGATGCCGCCGGAAGGTGTGATTGATCTGTTGAACGAACACATGACGGCTCTGACGGAAATAGTGCATCGCCATCATGGGGTGGTCGATAAATTTGTGGGAGACCTGATCATGGCGATTTTCGGGGCACCCAAGTCCTACGGGGATGATGCCGGCAATGCGGCAGCCTGTGCCTTGGAAATGGTGACACGCCGCGATGCGCTGAATCAAACCACGGCCCATCCGCCGCTGCTCATGGGCATCGGAATCGCCAGCGGCACCGCCATCGCGGGCTGCATGGGCTCGGAAAACCGGCTCAACTACACCGTGCTGGGGGAACCAGTGAACCTGGCTTCCCGGCTCTGTTCCTCAGCCGGACCCCGGGAGGTTATCATTGATCCGCATACCGCACAGCTCCTCGGTTCCCGGGCCATCGGCCGGCAGTTAAGTCCGCTGACGCTGAAAGGCTTCCCGCAGCCGGTGCAGCCGGTGCTGCTGCTGCAATTGCAGGGGGCTGCGGACGATTCCTCCCGCCCTTCCGGAACCAGCAGCCAGCCCCCGGAAGAAAGCGTGGTGGCTTCCTCCAGCAATGCCTGACGTTTTTCCGCGCAAATGCGGCTGCGATGGACTTCGGCATCCCTCAAAAGGAATCAGGAGGTTGCTGGCAGCGCGACCGGGCACTGGCTTTCCGGGGACTCAACCACGTCTGGAGCCGCTCCATGTAAAGGTAGAAGACGGGAGTGATATAGAGTGTGAGGAGCTGGGAGAGCAGCAGGCCCCCGACCACCGCCAGCCCGAGGGGACGGCGGGATTCGGCTCCGGCGCCGATGCCAAGGGCGAGGGGAAGCGCTCCCATGAGGGCCGCGAATGTCGTCATCATGATAGGACGGAAGCGGACGAGGCAGGCTTCGAAGATGGCATCGGCGGGTGCTTTGTTTTCATTGCGCTGGGCTTCGAGAGCGAAGTCGATCATCATGATGGCGTTCTTTTTGACGATGCCGATCAGCATCAGAATGCCGACAAAACCATAGACGTTCAGGTCTTCCCCAAACAGAAGCAAGGTGGCGAGAGCCCCGACCCCGGCGGCGGGCAGGCCTGACAGGATGGTCAGGGGATGGATGAAACTTTCGTAGAGGATGCCGAGAACCAGGTAGATGACGACCACGGCCATGATGAGGAGCAAACCAAGACCTTTCAGGCTGTCCTGGAAGGCGGCCGCTTCGCCTTGGAAGGTGGTGGTGACCCCTTCCGGCAGGAGTCCTCCCACGGCTTGATTGATCTGCTTCACGGCATCGCCCAGGGAGACTCCGGGGGCGGTGTTGAACGAGAGGGTGACGCTGGGAAGCTGCCGCAGGTGGGTCACGGTGAGGGGGCCGGTGGTGCGCTGGATTTCGGCGACGGACTCGAGGGGGACGAGTTCGCCGCCGGCAGAGCGGAGGTAAAGCTGGGCGAGGGCTTCCGGGGAGTTTTGATAGGCCGGTTCGACCTCGAGGATGACGTAATACTGATCCGCAGAGGTGTAGATGCTGGAGACCTGACGGGAGCCATAGGCGTTGTAGAGAGCGCTTTCGATGTCGCTGATCGGAATGCCGAGGGAGGAGGCCTTGTCGCGTTTCACTTTCACAAACGCCTGCGGGCTGGTGATCTGGAGGTCGCTGGTGACATCCGCCAGACTTGGCAGGGCCCGCAGGGCGCCTTCGATTTTCGGCGCGGCTTCGTAGAGCAGGGCGAGGTCGGCGGCGGCGAGGGTGAATTGGTAGGGGGCCTTGGAGGAGAAGCCGCCGATGCGGATCACCGGGGGCACCTGGGGGAATGAGCGGAGGCCGGGGATGCGGGCCAATTGCGGGCGCAGGGTGTTGACAATTTCGGTGGCGGAGGGACGGCCGCTGCGGGGCTTGAGACGGACATTCATGCGTCCGGCGTTGGCGGTGGAATTGGGGCCACCGGCCCCGACGCTGGAGGTGAACCCTTCGATGTGGGGATTGGCCAGCAGTACTTCGGCGGCTTTCTGCTGGAGGATGACCATGGAGGCGAAGGAGGCATCCTGCGGGCCCTCGGTGATGATGGAGATCTGACCGATATCCTCGGTGGGGATGAATCCCTTGGGCAGTTTGATAAACAGCAGTGCGGTGATGGCGACAGTGCCGGCGGTGATGAGCATGGTGATCACCGGATGGCGCAGGACGACGCGCAGGCTACGCTCATAGGCGTGGTTCATGCCATTCACAAATGCCTCGAACAGGCGGAAAATACCCCGCGGTTTTTTGTCCGGTTTTTCAGCGGTGAGGAACCGGCTGCACAGCATCGGCGTCAGGGTCAGGGAGACCAGACCGGAGACCAGAATGGCCACCCCGATGGTGATGGCAAACTCCTTGAAGAGACGGCCCAGAATCCCGCCCATGAACAGCACCGGCAGGAACACTGCCGCGAGGGAGATGGTCATGGAAACGACGGTGAACGCGATCTCCCGCGAGCCCTTCAGGGCGGCCTCCATGGGGGTGGCCCCTTTTTCCATGTGGCGCACGATGTTCTCGAGCACCACGATGGCGTCATCCACCACAAATCCGACGCACAGGGTCAGGGCCATCAGCGACAGGTTGTTCAGGCTGAAATCCAGCAGATACATCACACAGAAGGTGCTGATGATGGACAGCGGGATGGCGATGCTGGGAATGATAGTGGCGGAGGCGCGGCGCAGGAACAGGAAGATGACCATGACCACGAGCGCGATGCTCAGCAGGAGGGTGAGCTGCACGTCGTGAACAGACTCGCGGATGGGCTCGGAACGGTCGATATGAAGGTCGAGGCTGACCCCGGCGGGGAGTTGCCGCTGGATGTCAGGGAGGAGCTTTTTGATGGCGTCCACCACCTCCACGGTATTGGTGCCCGGTTGGCGGTCGATGGCCATGGCGAGGGAACGGGAACTCCCATACCAGTTGGCGCCCTTGTCGTTTTCAATGCTGTCGGACACGAGGGCAACATCTTCGAGGCGCACCGGGGAGCCATCACGGTAGGCGACAATCAAGGCGCGGAAGGCGGCCGCGTTGAGGAGCTGGCCACTGGATTCGATGGTGAAGGTCTGCTCCTTGCCATCCAGGGTGCCGGTGGGCAGATTGCTGTTGCCGGTATCGAGCGCGGTGCGCAGATCGTCCATGGTGAGGGACCGGGCGGCCAGGGCGACCGGATTCACCTGCACGCGGACCGCATATTTTTGGGAGCCGTAAACATTGACTTGGGCGACGCCCTGGATGGTGGAGAGGCGGGGGGCGACGATGTTCTGGGCATACTCGTCCACCTTGGAGAGGGGGATGGTGTCAGAGGTCAGGACCAGAAAGAGAATGGGGGCATCGGCGGGATTGCTTTTGCGGAAGGAGGGCGGGCTGGGGAGGTCCGGCGGCAGACGGCGCTGGGCGGAAGAGATGGCCGATTGGACATCAAGAGCTGCATCATCAATGTGCCGCGAGAGATCGAATTGGATCGTAATACTGGTCCGTCCGAGGGCGCTGGACGAAGTCATGGAATCGATGCCCGGGATGCTGCTGAAGGCTTTTTCCAGCGGCGTGGCCACGGAGGAAGCCATCGTTTCCGGACTGGCACCCGGCAGGCTGGCGGAGACGGAGATCGTCGGAAAATCGACGTTGGGGAGATCACTCACCGGCAGCCGGAAATAGGCGAGTAGGCCGAAGGCGAGCAGAGCCAGCATGACCAGAGTGGTCGTGACCGGACGGCGGATGCTGAGTTCCGGAATGCTCATGGCCGGGCGGAAGTGACGGGGGTGGCAGCGGCGGATGGCAGCGGCGGGGTGTTTTTCACGTCCACCAGGGCTCCGGCACGGAGCAGATGCTGCCCCTCGATCACAACTTCATCCCCCTCCTTCAGGCCTTCGAGGACGAGGGCGGTGCTCTCGAAGATGCGGTCGATTTTCAGTTGGCGTATTTCGGCGGTGCGGCCAGGTCCTATCACGTAAACGTAGGGCCCCGCCTGGCCGGTCTGGACACTTCTGGCCGGGACCGTGAGGGCGTCCTTCGTTTCAGTGAGGCGGAGGCGGACATCAGTGAACTGCCCGGGCCAGAGGATTTGTTTTTCGTTGGGGAAGAGGGCGCGGACTTCGATGGTGCCGGAAGTGGCGCGCACTGTATTGTCAAAAAAGGCGACGGTGCCGGTTTCCACGAGGGAGGGACTGCCTTCAGGCGTGACCGTGACCTCGAGCGGGGCTACGCTGTTGGTGCTGAATTGCCGGAGGGCGGGCAGGTGCCGGCCGGCGAGGGTGAAGGAAATTTCGATGGGCTGGATCTCGTTGATGACGGCAAGGTCCGTCAGGTTGGCCTGGATGATATTGCCAGGATCGAGCAGCAGGCGCCCGGCGCGGCCGGTGAGGGGAGCGGAGATGCGGCAGTAGTCCAGTTCCAGCCGGGACTGTTCCACATCGGCTTCGGCGACCGTGACCTTGCTGAGGGCGGTGAAGGAGGCGGTGCGGATTTGCTCCACCAGCTCCGCGGAGATGCCTCCGCCCTCATCAAGTTTGCTGTAACGCTGCTCCCGCACGGTGGCGTTGGCGGCTTCGGCTTTGGCCTGCTCGAGGGCGGCCTTGGCCTGGGCCAGCGCGATCTCGAATGGGCGGGGATCGACCGTAAAGAGGAGGTCGCCCTGTTTCACAAAATCGCCTTCGCGGAAGTGGACTTCGGCGAGCTTGCCGCTGACCTGGGGTCTGACGGTCACGGTGGCGCGGGGTTGCACACTGCCGATGGCAGGGAGGATGAGCGGCACCGTCTTCCGCACGGCAGGCACGGTCGCCACGGCCACTGGCGCGGCGCGACCGGCGGACCGCGCCGGAGCGTCCTTGGGAGAACAACTGGCGAACAGCAGCAGAACAGGAGCGATCCGCCAGGGAAGCGGCGGACAGGGACGGGACGGAACAATCATGGATCGTGGGGGACGACGGGGGAAAGGGGAACGAGGGACCAACGTTCCCCGCTTGGGTTCCGTTTCAATGTGAAAGCCTTGCTGATTGAGGGCCTCGGCGGGGGGATCAATCAGCACGCGGATGGCCCGCCGCCTGACCAATCCTCCGCCAATCCGGGGGGAAGATGACGTGATTGTAATCGAATATTAAGATTTCCCGCGCCGGAAGTGTGCTAAGGCCGGAATGATGTTGAATGTTTTCAGATGGGATCCCCGCCGTTGGTGGCAGTTTCCCTTGTTTCATGCCGTGGCCCTGGTCCTTTTCGCGACGGGCCTGCGGCTCTTTCTGTTGTCCGCTTACGGCCCGCCGGAGCGTGGGGCGACCATGGTGGCGGGCATTCTGGCGCGGGGGCTCTGGATGGATGGAGCGGTGGCAGCGATGACGGTCATGCCGCTGGCCTGGTGGTGTGCGCTGCGGAAGAAACCCTGGACCGGCCCCGGACGGAAGGTGCTGTTGAGTGGCGTGTTCCTCGCGTGGGTGGTGCAGGCGTTTCTGTTTGTCAGTGAAGGTTTCTTTTTTGATGAGTTTCTCTCGCGGTTCAATACGGTGGCGATCGATTACCTGATCTATCCCACCGAAGTGGTCACGAATCTGTGGGAGAGTTATCCGCTGATCCAAATCGTGCTGGCCTGCGTGGCGGTAGCGGCGCTGATGACCTGGCTTTCCCTGCGGGTGGCCCCGCCGGTGATGCGGGAAGCGGCTACGCGGGGACGGCGATGGAGCGGAGCTCTCGTCTGGCCCGGAGTGGCGGCACTTTGGGCAGGGTCCGTGATGGGGTTGAATCCGAATTTCAGCCGCGAACGGGTGGTGAATGAACTGGCCTCCAATGGCGCGGTGTCAGGATTGGTGGCGGCGTGGTCGCGGAATCTTTCCTATGAGGCGTTTTATGCGACCCTGCCGCGGGACGAAGCATATGCGGTGGCCCGCGAGGTGTTGGGAAAAAATGGCGGCACCTTCACTTCCCCGCCTCCCCCGCCGGTGCCGGCGGCGGGACCGGATGAGGCGTGGTTCGAGGCCGCGCGGGCTTCGCTCCAACGGAGCATTCCGGGAGACCCAGCCAAGCCGAGGCGGAATGTCTGTGTTCTGTTGGAAGAGAGTCTGGGCAGTGAATTCTTCGGTTCTCTGGGGCGCGTCAGCAAAAGCGGGAAACCGAATACCCTGACGCCCCGGATGGACAAACTGATGACCGAAAAGGGACTGCTGTTTGATAACCTCTATGCCGATGGCAACCGGACCATCCGCGGCTTTGAGGGCGTATTCTCCAGCTTCCCTCCGCTGCCGGGCGATTCCATCCTCGCCCGTGACCGCACGGAGAATGTGGAAACCCTCGCGAGGGTGCTGAAGCGCGATGGCTATCAATCCCTCTTCCTTTACGGCGGGCATGGCACCTTTGACTTTATCCGCTCCTACGTGGAGCCCAATGGCTGGGACCGGCTGATCGATCAGGCCGATTTTGAAGACCCGGTCTTCACTACTGCCTGGGGCGTGTGTGATGAGGATTTGTATAACCGGAGCATCGGGGAAATGCGGAAACTGCATGCCACCGGGCAGCCGTTCCTCGTGTCCATGATGACGGTGTCCAACCACCTGCCTTACACGTTTCCCAAGGGCCGCATCCCGGAAGATCCGGACGCCCACAGCCGCAAGTTTGTGGTGAAATACACCGACTGGGCCCTCGGTGACTTTTTTGAGAAGGTGCAGCAGGAGCCCTTCTGGCAGGATACCATTTTTGTGGTGGTCGCCGACCACGGGGCGCGCGTTTACGGGAGCCAGACCATCCCGCTGAAGAGTTATGAAATCCCCTTGGTGGTGCTGGGGCCCTGTGTGGTGCCGCAGCCGCGCCGGATGTCAGGGCTGGGCTGCCAGTTGGATGTGACCCCGACCATCCTCGGGTTGATCGGGCGCCCCTACGACTCCTTGTTTTTCGGCCGCGATCTGCTGGCGGATGAAACGGCGGAAGGCCGGGTGCTGATGCATCACAACCGGTCCATCGGCATCTACCGGCAGGAGCGGCTGGCCGTGTTCGGGCTGAATCAGCAGCAGGGCTTCTGGCAGGGCCGGCTCAAAGGCGGGGAGCTGAATCCCATGGCCGAACCAGACCCGGTGGCCCGGGCGACCGCACGGGAAGGCATGGCGCTGTTCCGGGTGGCCGATGATCTTTATCTCCAACGCCGCTACCGCGTGTCCCCGCCAGCGGTATCCCACCCGGTCGCCCTTTCCCCATGACTCCCCCCGCAATTGGTGATTTAGTCGATACCATGAAAATCCTGGTGGTCGAAGATGAAGCGAAAGCCGCGGAATTTATCCGCAAGTCCCTCACTGGCGAAGGCTTCGTGGTGGAGGTCTGCCACCGCGGGGATGAGGCCTTGGAGCAGGCCCTGGAAAACAGCTATGATGCCATTGTGCTCGACATCATGCTGCCCGGCCGGGATGGGCTCAGCGTGTTGCGGATCCTGCGGGAGCGGGGAAATCAGACGCCCGTGCTGCTGCTTTCCGCCCGCAGTCATCTGAATGAACGGGTGGATGGGCTCAACGCCGGGGCCGATGATTATTTGCCGAAGCCCTTTGCCCTGGAGGAATTGACTGCCC
The DNA here is from genome assembly GCA_942492905.1 of uncultured Verrucomicrobiota bacterium. Taxonomy (GTDB): domain Bacteria; phylum Verrucomicrobiota; class Verrucomicrobiia; order Verrucomicrobiales; family V1-33; genus CAIZWU01. Next base: position 3,430,094 of record OW818657.1, on the reverse strand, counting down.
GGGTCAAGGCCCTGTGCCGGCGCGGCGGCGAAAGCCGCAGTGTCCAGCTGCGGGTAGGGAATCTGGTGCTGGATACCGTCACCCGGATCGCCCAGCGGGGAGAACAACGCATTGAGCTGGGAGGCCGGGAATACCGGCTCCTCGAATTTTTCATGAAACATCCCGGGCGGATCTGCACCCGCACCTTGTTGCTGGAGAAAGTGTGGGATTATGATTTCGATCCCGGCACCAACCTGGTGGATGTCACGGTGCGCCGACTGCGCGAGCGCATGGATGGCCCGGGGGAGGAACCTCTCATCCACACCGTCCGGGGGCAGGGCTATCAAATGAGTGCCCGCCCATGAAATTCCGCACCCGGCTCTATCTCTGGTATGCGGGGGCCCTGCTGGCGGCCCTGCTGGTGCTGGTGGCCCATGCCATTTACGAAATCATCGAACACTCCCACGGCCCGGAAACGGGAGCTGATACCGAGCTGTGGGAAGTCATCGGCGTGGAGTTGCTGGTCGGAGTGCCCCTGATGGCGTTGGGGCTTTTCCTGACTTGGTGGATGAGCCGCGACACCCTGCGGAAACTGCAGTACCTCACCGATGCAGCCGCGGGTCTTCATGCCGGGAATCTGGAGGTGAACCTGCCCCCCTGCGTTCCGGTGCGCGATGAGCTGGACCGGTTGATCGAGGTCTTCCGCGATATGGCAGGACGCCTGCGCGACAGCTTCGCCCAAGCCCGGGACTTCTCCCTGAATGCCTCCCACGAGCTGAAGACCCCCTTGGCCATCATGCGCGGGGAGGTGGAGATGGAGATCAAGACCGCACCGCCCGATCCCGCGCGCCAGGCCTGGATGGAGAGTCTGCTGGAGGAGATCGACCGCCTCGCCCGGGTCGTGGATGGCTTGTCCTTTCTGGCGAAAGCGGATGCCGGGCAGATTGTGATCCGCTCCGAACCACTTGACCTCGCCGAGCTGGTGCGGGACACCGCCGAGGACGCGCAATTGCTGGCCAATCCCCATGGCTTGAAGGTCGAACTCTCCTCCGTGGAAGCCCCTTGCCTGATCCGGGGAGACCGGCACCGCCTGCGCCAACTACTGCTGAATCTCGCCGACAATGCCGTGAAATACAATCAGCCCGGAGGGTTTGTCAGGATCAAGCTGTGGCAGGAACCCGGCGCCGCCGTGCTGGAGCTGGCCAATCCGGGACCCGGCATTCCCGGGGAGCTCAATGGCCGGATCTTCGAACGCTTCTTCCGCCTCGACGCCAGCCACAGTCAGACCATCGAAGGCAGCGGCCTCGGGCTGCACATCGCCCAATGGATCGTGCAACGCCACGCCGGTGATATCGCGGTCACCACCGGCCCGGATGGCCTGACCAGGGCCACCGTGCGCCTGCCCCGGGAAGAGTAGGGCGTTATCGTCCAACCCCGCCAGAACCCATTGCCCGGCTGGTGTTATGGAGCGGAAAGCCTGCCCCGCCGCGACACGGAAAAAGGCGGCACCCGTGCGTCTGCACGGATGCCGCCTGGAGCATCGAAGGAGGTGAATCCTGATTCCGTTATTCGTTGACTGGAATCGTGATTTCGATGGTGCGGTCGTTGCCGCTGGCAGGATGCTGGATGTTCACCCAGGCGCGGCGTTTGTTTTTGGGATCAAAGTAGAGCCCACTGAATTCCGATCCGGGTGTGCCATTGCTGGCCCAGCGCGCCAGGCCTTCGTTGGCGTCGTTAAGATCGCCATCTAGGTTCAGGTCGTTGGCGAACCAGATGTCATCATCCGACCCGCCGTTGCGGTCCTCGACGATGTAGATGTTGCCTTCATGGTCGATCGCCAGATTGTCCGGGCTGCTCAGCCCGCTGCCGACCGGGAGGCCTGCGGTCGCCAAGTCGATGGTATTGCGATTCGCAAAGACCGAGATCGTTTGGCTCTTCAGGTCCAGGCGGTAGACCTCGTTGGTGGTGGTGGTCGCCACGTAGAGATATTCGCGGTCACCCAGGCGCTGGATCTGGAGATCTTCCGGGCGCTGATAGTCGGTGCCTTTGAAGGGAGCCAGATCGGTGGTGTTGCGGCCATCGACGGAGGTGACCCCGCGGACATCGGTGATGGTCAGCGCGCCGGGCAGGGCGGCTCCATTCCCATCGGTGAAGGGAACCCAGGCGTAGGCCCCCGTGGCGTTGGGCGTATTGCCATTGCCCACCCGCAGCACAAAGGTCTGACCCGCCGCGAAGTAGCCGGCCTTGCCGCCTTTGACCTTGGCCATGCTGGCGACCGGCGTATACTTATAGAGGCAGCCCCCGTTCAGTTCATCAATGAAATACATATTGCCGTCGCTATCAAACTGAATGCCTTCATGGGAAACCCGGGGAATCACGTTGGTGTGTTCGAAGATCGCCCCGTCGTTGCTCGAAGTCGTCACCGGCCCTGTGATTCCCGGAGCCGTGATCGGATTGATGAATTCAAACACGCGGCCATACGGGCTGGTGGAGCCACCGGCCTTGGTTTCCCAGGATTCCTCGGCCGTGATCAGGGTGCCCCAGGGCGTCCAGAAGCAGGCATCGAACGCGATGTGGCCACCGAAGGCAGGGCTGATCCAGATGGTGTCGGTTTCCCCCGTGGCGGTATCGTGGCGTTGCACACCAGACTGACCGGTTTCATAAACGGTAAACAGAAAGCGGCCTTTGCCGCCGGACTCTTCACCGTCGGCTGTCTCGTTTACTGTGATCATGTCCCAGTTGCCGGTATTGGGCTGGCCGGCATTGAGCGCGGTCAGACGGTCGGCGATGGAGCGCTGCTGAAAGAGGGGATTGCCGAAGGTGATGGGAGCCGCCTCGTTGGCTGTCGGCCCTGCCGAACCAGGCATCGCCCAGAAATCGGAGAACTGAGTGCCGTCTGCCATCGCGGCGGAGCCGGAAAGGAGGACGCCACACGAAAACGCGAGGGTCGTGTGGACCTGCAAATGTCGCTTGGTGATTGATTTCATATTGATGGATTGAGGTTGGTTGCAGAGTGTTATGGTTGTCACTCCACGCCCTTCTTAACCCCGGTTCCCTTCATGTCATTTTTCCTCGCGTGACGATATGGACAGTGACGATATGGACAGCCATCGGGAGCCTGGCGTGTGGCAATTTGAATGCTCAGTGGGACTGGCCTGGTGGTCTGACTCCGGCATAAGACCGCCGACAGGATTTCCCAAAAAAGCCAGTTCATCAGCCAAAGATGTGGGCGCTCCCGGCTCCCGTCCGGAGCCCGCATCAAAAAGTGACCCGCTCTAGGTCCGGGCTGCCGTGGTATCTTGGCAATCCAAGCCCGGCCGCGGAAACATTTTGAAACTTGACGGTTCCTGACGAATCCATGATCCTGCACATCAGGCGTTTCTCAAATTCACTGAATTTTTTGCGAAACCGGTTGGGTTGGATCTGCTGCTCCGCATCAGTCCTATTCATTGTCTGCCAATCATTCCCCCCCCCCGAAATATGCCTCATCATGAAATGGACGGCCAGCAGGCTTGGCGGCATCATGGGCTGCCTGCACAAACTGACATTAGACGTCCAACAATGCGACTGGGTCTGATTTTGGCGGCAACTTTGTTCGCTCCCACGATCAGCAAAGGGGCGAGTCTGTTAATCGACGATTTCAATGATGGCTCCTTTTCGTTGGTTGGACAGTATGGCAAGAGTCTGGATGACAAGGGCATCCAAGTGGGGACGATGCTCGGTGGTGACCGTTACACAGCGTTGAGTTCTTCGTTCAGACAGTTCGGTGTTACTGCGGAACTCGTCTCCGGGACGTCAATGGTTTCGTTCGTCACGAACACCGGGCCCAGCGGTCCTTTGGACAATCAAGGCACTTTCTACGCGACCTATGGAGTTCCGCTGATTGCCCAGGATTTCACCGGCTACCGGGGATTCGAGTTGTCGATTCCGGCGGTGTCGGGGAGCGGAATGGTCGAGATTTGGATCAGAGGTTCTCTATCCAATCATCAGGCGGCGTTTACCGTTCCCATTGATCATGCTGGATCCATATTTATTCCCATTGATGGGCCTGATGCTGTCCCGGAATTACTCTCATCGGTGAACGATGTCAGGTTGACATTCACCGCTTCGACAAGTGATTTTTCAGTTTCAGTCGAGCGATTCAGTGCGGTGCCCGAACCAGCGACCGCAGTTCTCATCGTCTTGGGAATCGGCTTGGCTTTCCGCCGGAATCCAAGAAGCGAACAAGCCGTTCCTTGGTCCCCATGAAAAACCATCCTCACTCTGACTTGCGGGCTCTCTGGGCCATTGCCTGGCGCATGGTGGTCTATTTGCCCTGCATGCTCGGGGCCTTTCTGCTATTGCTCATCCTTGTGGTCAGCCTCGTGCTCCTTCCGCTTTTTGGGGCGATCTACTTTTACTTCAGCCTGTGGTGGCAGGGGGCCGTGGCATTCGCTGCCTGGTTGATGCTCATGGGGTGCTATCGTCATTTCCGCATGGGGAGATTCCTGGGGTCTCCGCCGTCCTATTTATGAGTCACGCTTCGTTAATCCCAGAGCCGCACCGGCACAAGGCGACCCTGGTGCGTTCTGTGCCACGCGTCGTTTCCGGTCTCAGGATCGGTTTGTAACATGTTCTGCCCGGCGCGTTTCAGATCACGGTCCTGCTCACCCCGCCAAATAGCAGCTCAGCCGCCGCTCCGATTGGAATGAAGGGCACGCGGATGATATTGAGGAAGAGACGGTAACCCTCCGGCCCTTCCTTTTTGGAGGCCTTTTCCGTCGAAGGCGCAGGGGTAGGGGCGGGGACGGTCCGCGCCCCGAGGAGGGCAGGAGTCAGCGGGGTGATATAGTCCTGCTTTGCTGCGCTCTGGACATCCAGCAGGGAACAGGAGGAAAGCCTTATCCCCAAAACTGCAAGGAGAACGCCGTGCCCAGCCAGAGAATAAGCGGTTTCCACGCCTCCATCCTGTAACAGACAGCCGCCAAAAGGTCAAAGACAAGCGGCCCCCTCCCGGACACGGCCTTGATCGTCGGTCAGATTCCAGAGCCCACCGTGCCGGCACTCCTCGGCTTCGCGCTGTGGATCGGAATGCGGCGAGGCCGGGCAACCAAAGCACTCCATGGCTGACACTATTCCGAAAGATCCGTAGTCCTGGTGTGTGGTATAGCAAATTCCGACCAGGGCGGTTCTGCTTTCAGGCAACTCCTTGGATCAGCTCCCCATATACCCCTTACGGCTGGGTGATGGTGACCCGGAGCCGGAGAAAGCGCCTGGGGGTGGCGGTGATGGGCTGGATGTCGGTGATGGTGACCGGCGTCTGACCGGCGATGGGGGCTCCCTGAACTGAGGCCGCCCCGCACCAGGCGGATGAGCTGGATTTCCATCCGATCCGTTGCCACGGTCCTGCCAATCCCGGACTGGCTTCAATGGTCAGGCCTAAATCCGGGGGCTGGGGATGGACCATGCGGAAGCTCATTTCAAGAGCAGGGGGCGCGGTGGCAGTGGTCGTCACGACCGGGGTGGAGAGCACGCTCTGGCCCTGCACCTGCAGGGGATGGAGACCGAGCGCGTATTCGATGGCATTGGTCAGGCCGTCCTGGTCGGGGTCATCGGTGGCACCGGCCTGGCCGGGTGGCAGCCCCAGGGCGGTGACCCAGGTGGCGAACTGGCCCAGCACCAGACCACTGGCCGCGGAAGTGTAGTCACTGAGGACGATGGATTTTGGACCGTAACTGCTGGCCGGACCGTAGTGCACCTTGAACGACCCCAGGCCATCGCTGGTGGTCAGCCGGCCGCCGGAAACGACATTGGCAAAGGTCCCTGCGAGGTCCTGATTGGAGGCAAACAGGACGAAGGTATCGGCTCCGTGCATGCACTCTTCGTAGTCATTGGCGAACTGCACCTTCAAGGAACCTGCGAGGGTAACCGGGGTGGTGCTGGTGTGTTTGAGGAAATCGTAAAGCACTCCCTGGGTGGTGCCGCCGACATCAAAACTCATCACCGCCGAGCCGGTGAGGCTCAGGCTGCCATTGATCACGAGGCCGGCGGCATCCAACAGATCCGGGGCGAGGGTGCCTCCGACGGTGACGTTGGAGTTGATGGTGCCACGCCCTTCCAGGCTGCCACCGTCGATGCGGATCAACTCCCTTGTGCCGGTATTGCCGGTATTGATCGTGCCCCCGGCCACGCGGGTGATCCCGGCGGTCTGCACATACCCTGAAGTCGCCGCAAGGCTGCCTCCATTTTCCGCGCTGACCACTCCGGCATTGCTGAAGGTGTTGGTGGAAATGGTGAGGGTCTGTCCGGTGAGATCGGCGCGGATGGTGCCCTGATTGACCAGCCCATTGGTGCCGCCCACAAAGGCCGCCTGTCCAAGGTTGCCTCGCCCCCGCACCAGGGTGCCGCTGCCCAGGGTGAGGGTGGTGGTGCCGTCGATGGCCACCTTGGCGCCACTGCCTTCGAGGTTGATGGTCTTTCCCGTGATGGTGCGGGTTTCCTGATAGGTCAACGCGGTGCTGGAACCCGTCAGGTTGGCCACGCCGGTGAAGTCGGCGCCGCTGAACAGGCGGACCGAGGAATTGTTGGCCGAAAGATTCAGGTCGCCATTCAGGACCGCCCCGTTGCTCAGGATCCCGGCGGAGGTGGTGAACACCAGCTTCTCCCCGCCCGCTCCCGGAGTGATTTGGCCGCCGCTGATTTCCCCACCCTTGAGCTGCCACGAACCGGTGGCCGGACCGAAGGTCAGGATGTTCCCTGTATTGTCGAGTTTGCCGGTCACATTGACGGTGCCACCGGCACTGTTGCTCACGGTGCCCAGCCCGTTGGCCACCATGTTCCCGTCGAGATTGAGGGTGGAGGTGCCATCAATGGTCACGGTGCCGCCCGCGTTGTTCCAGGTGCCGTTGTAATCCAAAGTGGAACCATTGGTGACGCTGATCTGCCCGGCATTGCTCCAGGTGCCATTGACGATCAGCCGGCCTCCATTGGTCGCCGAGACCAGCCCGGTGGCAGTGTTGGCGAAGGTGTTGGTGGAAATGGTGAGGGTCTGTCCGGTGAGATCGGCGCGGATGGTGCCCTGATTGACCAGCCCGTTGGTTCCCCCCACAAAGGCCGCCTGCCCGAGGTTGCCACGGCCCCGCACCAGGGTGCCGGCGCCCAGGGTGAGGGTGGTGGTACCGTCAATGGCCACCTTGGCGCCACTGCCTTCGAGGTTGATGGTCCTGCCGGTGATAGTGCGGGTTTCCTGATAGGTCAACGCGGTGCTGGAACCTGTCAGGTTGGCCGCGCCCGTGAAGTCGGCGCCGCTGAACAGGCGGACCGAGGAATTGTTGGCCGAAAGGTTCAGATCGCCGTTCAGCACCACCCCATTGCTCAAGATGCCGGCGGAGGTGGTGAACACCAGCTTCTCCCCGCCCGCGCCCGGGGTGATCTGACCACCGCTGATTTCCCCTCCCTTGAGCTGCCACGAATCGGTGGCGGGACCGAAGGTCAGGATGTTCCCGGTATTGTCGAGTTTACCGGTCACGTTGACGGTGCCGCCGGCGCTGTTGCTGATTGTGCCCAGCCCGTTGGCGGTCATGTTTCCGTCGAGGTTCAGGGTGGAAGTGCCATCAATGCTGACGGTGCCGCCCGCGTTGTTCCAGGTGCCGCTGTAGTCCAGAGTGGAAGCGTTGATGGCGCTGAGCTGTCCCGTGTTGGTCCAGGCGCCATTGATGGTCATCCGGGCGCCGTTGCTGACGGCCACGAGGCCAGTCGCGGTATTGCTGAAGGTGTTGGTGGAAATGGTGAGGGTCTGGCCGGTCAGGTCGGCGCGGATGGTGCCCTGATTGACCAGCCCATTGGTGCCGCTCACAAAAGCCGCCTGTCCAAGGTTGCCTCGCCCCCGCACCAGGGTGCCGCTGCCCAGGGTGAGGGTGGTGGTGCCGTCGATGGCCACCTTGGCGCCACTGCCTTCGAGGTTGATGGTCTTTCCCGTGATGGTGCGGGTTTCCTGATAGGTCAACGCGGTGCTGGAACCCGTCAGGTTGGCCACGCCGGTGAAGTCGGCGCCGCTGAACAGGCGGACCGAGGAATTGTTGGCCGAAAGATTCAGGTCGCCATTCAGGACCGCCCCGTTGCTCAGGATCCCGGCGGAGGTGGTGAACACCAGCTTCTCCCCGCCCGCTCCCGGAGTGATTTGGCCGCCGCTGATTTCCCCTCCTTTGAGCTGCCACGAACCGGTGGCCGGACCGAAGGTCAGGGTGTTCCCGGTGTTTTCGAGTTTGCCGGTCACATTGACGGTGCCGCCGGCGCTGTTGCTGATCGTGCCCAGTCCGTTGGCGGTCATGTTTCCGTCGAGATTCAGGGTGGAGGTGCCATCGATTGTCACGGTCCCGCCTGTGTTGTTCCAGGTGCCGTTGTAATCGAAAGTGGAGGCGTTGGTGACGCTGATCTGCCCGGCATTGCTCCAGGTGCCATTGACGATCAGCCGGCCTCCATTGGTCGCTGAGACCAGCCCGGTGGCAGTGTTGGCGAAGATGTTGGTGGAAATAGTGAGGGTCTGTCCGGTGAGATCGGCGCGGATGGTGCCCTGATTGATCAGCCCGTTGGTGCCGCCCACAAAGGCTGCCTGTCCGAGGTTGCCACGGCCCCGCACCAGGGTGCCGCTGCCCAGAGTGAGGGTGGTGGTGCCGTCAATGGCCACCTTGGCGCCACTGCCTTCGAGGTTGATGGTCTTCCCCGTGATGGTGCGGGTTTCCTGATAGGTCAACGCGGTGCTGGAACCTGTCAGGTTGGCCACGCCGGTGAAGTCGGCGCCGCTCAACAGGCGGACCGAGGAATTGTTGGCCGAAAGATTCAGGTCGCTGTTCAGGACCGTGCCATTGCTCAGGATGCCGGCGGAGGAGGTGAAAGCGAGATTCCCGCCGCTCAGATTGATGGCGGTGTTGCTGATGGTGCCGCCACTCAATTGGTAGGTCCCGGCGGCCAGGGAAATCCCACCGGTGGCGGTGAAGGTGCCTGTGGTATGGGAAAGGGTTGCGTTGCCGGAGTTCAGCAGGAGGTCTTCGATGGTGACCTCGGTGCCGAGCGTCACGGTATAGTTGCCCCCCACCGCGTTGATGGTGGCGTCATATGTCGCCACCCCTCCATTGCCGTTGTTCGGAAAGCCCCCGCTGAGCGGGACATTGGTCCAGTTGGCCCCTGCGTTCCAGTTGCCGGAGGCGGGACTGGTCCACATCGAAGTGACGTCCGCAGCCCTCACCGGTCCGGCGGTGGCCAGAGCGGCCAGGGCGAACCGGGTCCAGCCGAAGGAGGAAACAGACCGGCCGGAGCCGGTGATAATCAGACTGATCTCAGGTGCTTTCATGGGCTTGGCAGGAATTTACGTTGCGGGTTAGGAGCCTGTTGAAAAATCCTTGTCCGGCAACTTTTTCCTGGAGGTCCGTGTAAAACCTGGCAGGATCACGGGCATGGGGAAATTCCGCCGCCAGGACCAGCAGATCCAACAGGGAGAATTCTGGGTGCCCACTGCCAAGCTCACCCGGGGGCCGAAGGACCATTTTTATGCCCGGCTGCAAAAGGTGTTGGAGGGGATGGACTTCACCGGTCAGATCCACCGGATCTGCGAACCCTACTACAAGGCCGGAGGCCGCCGCACGGGCCGCCCGCCGATTGATCCCGCCGTCTTCTTCAAGATGATGATGGTGGGTTTTCTGGAAGGTCTCCCCAGCGACCGCGGCATCGCCGCCCGCTTTTCGGACAGCCTGACGCTGCGGCGGTTTTTGGGCTACAGCCTGACGGAGGAAACTCCTGACCACTCCAGCTTCACGGTCTTCCGGCAGCGCCTGCCGCAGGAGGCCTTCACCGCCGCGCATGAAGTCGTACTCGACGGCCTGCGCGCCCATGGCCTGCTCAAAGGACGGCATCTGGGAATCGACAGCAGTGACATGGAAGCCAATGCCAGCCTGAGCGGGTTGGTGCGGCGCAACACCGCAGAGAGCTACCGCGATTACGTCAGGGAACTGGCCCGGGCCGCCGGGGTGGACCCTGATGACCCTGCTGCGGTGGCCCGGTTTGACCGCCGCCGGGAGGGCCGCAAGACCTCCAATGCCGAGTGGCACAACCCTTCTGATCCTGACGCCAAAGTCGGCCGCACCAAGCATGGCGCCTGCGACATGCTGCATAAACCGGAGCACATCGTGGATCTGGACAGCGGGGCCATCGTCGCCGCCGAAGTCCGTCCTGGTGATGCGGGCGACAGTGAGGACCTGTCCACGCGCGTCGTCGAAGCTGCGGAACTGGTGGAGGATCTGCACGGCCAGCCATCGCAGGAAGGCCGCTCGCACGTCAAAAGTGTCACCACCGACAAAGGCTTTCACGATCCTGCAGAACTGGCCACCATCCAGCATGAGCTTGGCGTGCGCACCATCATCGGCGATGCCCATGCCCTGCGCCGCAACCTTGACAGACTGGCCCCGGAAGCCCGTGCTGCCGTGGTCAAAGCCGCCCGCGCCGTGGCCAGCCGGAGCGGCAAGGCCCTGCTCAAAAAGAGAGGGGAAAAGATCGAACGCAGCTTCGCCCATGTCCTTGATAGTGGCGGCCAGCGGCGCACCACCCTGCGGGGACTGGACAACATCAACAAACGTTATCTGTGTGCCATTATCGGATTCAACCTTGGGCTCATCCTGCGGAAATTGACCGGAGTGGGCACCCCGCGGCAGGCCGCTGCCGCCAAAGCGGCCGCTTTGGCTGTCATCCGTTGGCTGCGGGAGTGCCTGGACGGGTATTTCCGCCCCGCCGCCTCTCCTCAGCGCTCTTGGCAGGAAAATCCCGTCCCCGCGCCGCCTCACACCAGGTATTTTCCAATCTTCATACCGGCCGGCGGAAATGCGGTTTTTTCAACAGGCTCTTAGTGCCGTTGCAGGAGCCGGTGGCTCGATCGGAGGGGGAAAGAGGAGATTTCGCCAGTCCGGAGTTACCGGAACCCGCCCGGAAAGGGCAGGTCAAGATGGCTGAATTGGCGTTGCGGCGGGATCGATGTCTCTTTCCCTTCACCGCTAGTGTAACCTTCCGCAACGCGGTGCCAAGGCGTTTTGTGGGTAAAGGTTCTCCTTACCGCAACTTATGAAAGTCCCTGGGTTTCTGCTTCAAGGCCGTTCTGCTTTCCGGCACTCTTCAATCAGCCTAGTATACATTTTTGCCGCGTGATCGTAGGCGGCGTGATTAACTTTGGTGCCTCACTCCAACCTTACTACGGCTGGGTGATGGTGACGCGGAGCCGGAGAAAGCGCCTTTGGATGATCGAATAGCCGGACTCCCCCATTTCCCTTTTCTCCGTGAACATCAGCTTGAGCTGCGCAGCCGAATCGTGGGTTTGAATCGCCCCATCCACTGTAAGGGCAGTCCTTGGTGGATGAGATTACGTCGCCGTCGCGAATCATCAGCGGCCGGGATTGGCCTGCGGCGTTCTTCCAGGGCAGATTGCCTTCGGTGCCCAATTCGATCGTGACCTTGTGCCAGTCATTCTGTGGCGGCACCTGCTCATACCTGCCCACCAGGCTCTCCGCCAGACCGGTCTTTTCCTGGGCAAGCCCAACGGTGAGAGTGAGAATGAGGGCGATACCTGCGCCCATGGAGATATTCCATTCGCAGTCAGGAAAGAAGGCAGAGGATTGGTTCTACTTGAAGAGCTTCTCCGACACGCCGTATTTCCCACTCCAACCAATCCATGGCACGTCGGTATGATTGAAGGAATGCCTGACGACCGACCATTTCCCGGTGGAGTCTTTCTTCAGTAGGCCCACGGCGTTGTTTTCCAATTCATCTTTTGCGGCATAGGCCTTGTACTTGGTCCTGCTCCAGTCCACCTTTTTGTCATTCGCCAACTGGAGGGAACAATGGATGAACGCCCAATCCCCCATCATCTTCAGCTGGTGGATCACCAGGACGATATCCTGACCATTTGCCTCTTTGGCCATCGGCACGCGAAACGCATCACAGATGGCTTTGCGGAGCGGGGTTCCCGGTTGAGGGGTGGTGACCTCTGCCCCGCCGGCAGGCTCGAGAATTTCAAGGTGGGAAATCAGGCGGAATTTTGAATCACCGTTCACTTTTTCTGAGAAACGCGCCCGACCGGGCTCCCGACCACCCGTGAAACCCGGTGGGCTGCGGCAGGAAACTCCAGCGCTGTTATCCCCCTGGGGCTTATGGTTGGTCCGGCAATCCTTGGCTGGCGTCCTGTTTCAGCTTCTCCACGGCCGCCGGAGAGAGGCCGCTGTTGGGGAGCCATGCGAGGGTGGCCTGTTCGTTGCGGCCCATCCATTCTTCGGCGATGCGGAGGAGGCTTTGTTCGCGCAGGCCGGTGTCGGTGATGGTCTGCGCCCACTGGCTGATGGTGTCGAGGTTCTGCACGGCAAGCACCTGGCAATACGAGGCCACGGCCTGATCGCGAAGCGTGGAGGGCGGGAGTTGATTGAGCCACTCGCCGGCGGCAGGGGCGTCAGTGCGGGCCCATTCGGTGGTGGCGTTTTTGAGCGCGGGAATGGCGAGGGTGTTTCCTGGCAGAGTGCGGGCCCAGTCGGCGGCGGCGTGCGGGGAACTGCGGCTCCAGTGCGTGGCGACTTCCTGCACCGCGGCGGCGCGCAGGGAGCCTTCGGGCAGAGTGAGCGCCCATGCACCGGCGCCGGGGGCGTCGCGGCGGACTTGCTCCAACGCGATGGTTTGGATGAAGCGGCCGGCGTTAGGGAGTTCTTTCATGCTCAGCGCGTAGGCGGTCGCGGCATCGGGGTCTTTGCGCGCCCAGCCTTCGACCAGCGCCCAGGAATACATGAGTTGCTCGCCGGGATTGAGCCGCGCGGCGATCCATGCTTTGGCCGCTTCGGGGTCGCGGCTGGCCCAGCCGGCAAGCGCGGCGCCGAGCGCAGCGACTTTCCCCGCGCCGGGCTGCGTGCGGGCGAATTCGATGGCGGCGGCTCCGTCGGCCTGGCCCCAGGCATAACAGAAGAGTTTTTTGCGCTCGGTGACTTCGTTGATGTCGCCGGAGAGGGGCCAGAGTTGCTCTGCAGAAGCGGCGGCTTCAGCGGGCGGGAGAGCTTCGAGCCAGTTCATGAAGAGCCGGCGGTGCTGGATGGGATCGGTCTCGGCGAGGACGGCGGAAAGCGCAGGGCGCATGGCGGGCACGGCGGCGGCGGGAGTGGGCGCGGGCGCTGACTGGCGGGTGCCGAAGTAGAAAGCGCCAGCGGCGAGCGCCGCGGCGGCGAGGAGGGAAAGTGTGAGGCGGTTCATGGTGGGAGCGCTTTGGGAAGGAGCGCGAAGTTGAACTTCGCCCCGGCTGTTGAGTGCTTGATAGGCGGGGCGAAGTGCAACTTCGCGCTCCCGCGATCCTGCCGCCGGACAGGGCCGGCGGCAGGACGGGGAGTGCGGGTTGTTCGATGGTTAGTCGTCATGGCCGCCGTTGCGGTCATCGTCGCGGTCATCGTCGTGCTGGCGGCATCCGCAGCGGTTCGGACGATCGAGGAGGTCAATGAGGTCGAGGATGAGTTCGACTTCGGCCTTCACGTGGTCTTTGGCCTGACCGGCGAGCATCCAGTCTTTGGTTTTGCAGCGGCCTTCGACGCCATCGGTGCGGCGGTAGAGCTTCTCCAGCGAGTGGATGGCGTCTCTCCACTGGCAGCGCTTGAACTTCTTGCAGGCGTCTTTGGCGATGTTGGCTGTGGCGTTGCGGTGGGCGGTGCGCTCTTTGGTGTTTTTGCCGATGAAGTTGGAGAGCGGTGCGCAGCGGATGTATTGCTCCAGGCTGCAGATCATGTTCTCCACGAAGTCGGCGGGGACGCCGGGAGTCGTGGGGGTCGGGTCTGCGCCGTCGAGCACTCCGTCGTCGTCCGTATCGGCATCCAGCGGGTTCGCGTGGGCGGCGATTTCGTCGCCGTCGTTGAGACCGTCGTCGTCGCTGTCGGCGTCGCTGGGGTTGGTGTGGATGCTGACTTCGATGCCGTCGGTGAGGCCGTCGTCGTCGCTGTCGCTGTCGAGCGGATTGGTGCCGGCGGCGGTTTCCTCGCCGTCAGTTAGGCCGTCATCATCGCTGTCGCTGTCGAGCGGGTCGGTGCCGGCGGCAGCTTCTTCGGCGTCAGTGCTGCCGTCGTTGTCGTCGTCAGCGTCGGCATTGTTGCCGGTGCCGTCGCCGTCGGTGTCGGTGGACTCGGCGGGATCGAGCGGGAAGGCGTCGCTGGTGTCCGCGGTGCCGTCGTTGTCGTCGTCAGCGTCGGCATTGTTGCCGGTGCCGTCGCCGTCGGTGTCGGTGGTTTCGGTCGCATCGAGCGGGAAGGCGTCCACATCGTCGTCGCTGCCGTCGTTGTCGGAGTCGGCGTTGAGCGGATTGAGTCCGGCGGCGGTTTCGTCGCTGTCGGTGAGCCCGTCACCGTCGCTGTCGCTGTTCGGATCGAGCGAGTTCACGTCCAGCGTGTCAGGCACGCCGTCGTTGTCGTCGTCGGTATCGGCGTTGTTGCCGAGGTTGTCGCCGTCGCTGTCGGTGGTTTCGGCGGGATTGAACGGGAAGGCGTCGCTTTCATCGAGCACGCCGTCGTTGTCGTCATCCGTGTCGGCGTTGTTGCCGGTGCCGTCGCCGTCGTTGTCGGCGTTCTCCGCGGGATCGAGCGGGAAGGCGTCGCTAGCATCGGCAATACTGTCGTTGTCGTCGTCTGTGTCGGCGTTGTTGCCGGTGCCGTCGCCGTCGGTGTCCGTTGTTTCGCCGGAGTCGAGCGGGAAGGCGTCCTGTCCGTCTTCCATGCCGTCGTTGTCGTCGTCGGTGTCGGTGTTGTTGCCAATGCCGTCGCCGTCGGTGTCCACGCTCTCTGCGGGATCGAGCGGGAAGGCGTCGGTCGCGTCGGGCGTGAGGTCGTTGTCGTCGTCGGTGTCGGCGTTGTTGCCGGTGCCGTCGCCGTCGGTGTCCACGCTTTCGGTGGCATCGAGCGGGAAAGCGTCGGTGGCGTCGGGCGTGCCGTCGCCGTCGTCGTCCGCGTCCGCGTTGTCGCCGGTGCCGTCGCCGTCGGTGTCCACGCTTTCCGTGGCATCGAGCGGGAAGGCGTCGGTCGCGTCGGGCGTGCCGTCGTTGTCGTCGTCGGCATCGGCGTTGTTGCCGGTGCCGTCGCCGTCGGTGTCCACGCTTTCGCCGGCATTGAGCGGGAAGGCGTCCACATTGTCAGGGCTGCCATCGCCGTCGGTGTCGACATTGAGCGGATTGGTGCCGGCGGTGGTCTCAGCGAGATCCGTCAGGCCGTCGCCATCGCTGTCGCTGTTCGGATTGAGCTGATTGGCATCGCTCCCATCCGCCACGCCGTCGTTGTCGTCGTCGGCATCGCAGGCATCGCCCACGTGGTCGCCGTCGAAGTCGGGCTGGAGGGGATCAGGGACCGTGGGGCAAAGGTCCATGCTGTCCGGGATGCCGTCCGCATCGGCGTCCGGCTCAATGCCGGTGCCCGTGACGGGGAAGTTGAACGGATTCTCGGTCGAGTCATTGTTGGCGATATTCATCGTCGCGCCGCGCACGCCGAGGCCGCAGGGGCTGAAACGCACCGTGACGGTGCCGGTGGCACCGACAGCGACGGACGACGGCGGCGTGCCCACGACCGTGTAGCATCCCCCGCTGGTGCCGGAGAAGGAGATGCCCGTGATGAGCAGCGGCGCGGTGCCGGAGTTGCGGATAGTGAAGTCGCGCGTCACCTCCTGGCCAAGCTGCAGGCTGCCGAAATTCACCGTCTCGGTCTGGCCGTCCGTGAGTTCGGGCGAACTCGTCGCCGGGCCGTTATAGACGGCGATCTCGGGGACGGAACTGCCATTCACAATGATGATTTTTTGGCCGCCTGCCAGGGTGTATTCCGTGTTAACGATGCCAAGGGTGGCAACGGTCTTTAATGGATAAACCAAGTTTCCTGAGAACACGGTCCCGGACACATAAGGATTGGGCATTTGCAATGCGCTGCCGGACGGTATGCCGGTCGGTATGAACAGGAATGGCAGGCCGCCGCCACTAAGAGGAGCGCCCGCGGCTCCTGCTGCGGTGCCATAGCCATTGGTGACACCTGCCCCTCCGGATGAGCGGGTGATCGTTACATTGTTCCAGCGAATGACTGACCCACCCAGACCGAACCATCCCAGATCTGGTCTGAGGTAGGGCGTGGGTTGGAAGCCAGGGGGTTGGTTAGGAGTTCCAAAAACGGTAGTATTCAAGCTGCCCGAATAGGCGGCGTTAACCGAAGTCCCGCTGTTCGTAAAAGTGACGGTGATGTCCGCCGAGGCGGGAACCGCGAGCGCCATCGCAGCCGCGGCGACCAGCGTGGTCATGCTGGGAGGCACGAGGTGGAGTTTAGTGTGGGATGGTTGTTTCATGGTGTTGTTTGTTTTTGTTTCGTTGAGCTTGGGTTGAGGCCGGTGCGCACAAGATCTGTGCCCGGAACCTGCGGCGCATTGTTGGCGGGACCCGCCGGCTCCATCTACATTCACGAATTCCCGCGGAGAAGGTCAGGCGCGGCGCGAAAAAATTTCCAGAAACCGGCAGCCGGTTCGTTTTCCGCTCTCCGGTGAGGAGCCGTTGAATGGGTGATGGATAGCCTTCAGGCAACCTCCTCACTCGCGGCGCAGCCGCCACTCACTGGACGAGTGCCGCTTCGCGGATTGGTTTCTCAGATCGGCTGATGCCTATTCACCAGCGTTGGCCCACCGTCAGCGCACGCGCTCCACTTTCAGAGGGCTGACCGTGCCCGGCGGTGTCGCGATGACCGGGCCGCGGGAGCCGGGCCAGATTTCCAGCGGGCAGAAGGGCTGGGCGTGCAGGAGCGAGCGGTCGCTGCCGTGCTCACCGCGGCCAAAGTGGAGCCAGGCTGCCGGGAAATAGGTGGAGAAGCTGAGCATCTCGACGCGGGCGGCACCGGCGGCTTTTTCCGTCAGCCAGAGCTTGAGCGTGGTGTCTCCGGAGGTGGCGAGGAGGCGGGTGTCGTTGCTGATGGCGAGGGCGGTGACGGCTCCGCTGTGGGCCTGCCAGCTTTCCTCCGGGAGTTCTGTCCATGTGGTGGTGTCGAACACACGCACGCGGCCATCCTCATTGCCGCAGTAGAGGCGGCTGCCGTCGGGGTGGAAAACCAGCGCGGTGTCGTAGGAGCGGAATTCGCCGACGGGCGGGGCGGGTTTGGTCAGGTCTGCGGGATCGTAGAGGCGCACGCGCCGTCCCAGTCCGGTGGCGGCGAGGTGGCGGCCATCGGGAGAGATCGCCATGTCCCAGGCGCGGGACGGGCCGGTTTCCCAGCCCTGGTCGCTGGTGGCGGAGACGGTCCTTTTTTCCAGATCCACGACAAAAACGCGCCCCGGCGTGAGGCCGGCGATTTTCGTGCCGCCGGGAAACACCAGGCCGCGCAGCAGGAGATCGAAGCCTTGAATGTAGCCCGGGCCGGGGATGCGATCCGTTTCCCGAATGGCCTCGCCTTCTTCCTGCCAGAGAATGATGTCGCTGGTCTTGCGCTCCATGGTGGCGAGGCGACCCGCGGGCAGGACTGCGAGCGGCAAGTGGTCGTCCGCGAGGTGGGTGTAGCCGCGGCCTTCCTGCCAGTAGCGCACCGCACGCAAGCCGCTGCAATACAGCAGGCGTGAGCCATCCGGCGAGGCGGAGGGATGCCGCTCGAGCTGGGTCAGATACACGCTAGTGATGCGCGCGGGCGGTGTCGGCACGGAGGGATTCCAGCAGCGCACGGTGCCATCGGCGGCGGATGTGAAGAGACTCGCGCCATCCCGCGCGAAGACCACGCCGGTGCCGCGGCCTTCGTGTCCCAGCAAAAAGGCGGCGCGCCCGTTTTGCGCACTCCGCGTGAGCAGACGGCGCGGCGGACTGTGCGCGCCATCGCCGTTGAGCGGATCGCGGATGAACCAATCGCAGTCGTCGTCATAGGTGGGCAGGTCTTCGGGGATGGGCTTCAGAAAGTCGAGCATCCGGACGACGGCATCCGTCCCGACGACGGCGACCAGGGGCTTCGTGGGATGCAACGCCAATCCCGTCATGGCCTCCCGGAAGCGCTGCCGCCGCACCAGCGTCCGGCCGGTGGCCGTCTCCGCGACTTCAAGATAATGCGCGGGGTTATCGAATGGGCCGCAGAGCGTGGCGAAGTATCGGCCATCGGCTGACAGCGCCAACACTTTCCCCCATCCCGGTGCTCCGAAGGAACGATGGGTCCAGCGCCCGACGGGCGTGGCATTCTGCAGCGGGGCAGCACCCGAGAGGTCCGTCGCACGGAGGAAGCACACCTCACGCTGGGCCGCTCCGGTCAGCGCCACCACGCTGCGGTCCGCGGAGACGGCGAGTGGTGCGCTCCATGCCTGTGGCAGCTCCAGGGTGCTGCGGTCCTGCACATCAAAGATCCACGCGCAGGTGCCCGAATTGAGGACTGTGCTCCGGTCAATGCCGAAGAGCAGCCGCCGTTCGTCCAGCCACGCGCTCTGCGGCTGCACGATGCCGCCGCGTTCCATCACGACCTCGAGCGTTTCCGCATCGAAGACGCTCACCGTATTCCGGAAGGAACAGGCAAAATACCGGCCGCCTGGCGCATAGAGCAGGCTATGGTATTCATTCGGATTGAGCTTTGCAGGATCGGGCTTGCCGGACAGGCCCGGCAGCCGGCGCGGCGGGCGCAGCGCGGAACCGTCCGCGCGGCATAAATGCAGCACGCCATCATGCGTCACGATGGCGAGCGACTCACCATCCGGCCCTGCGCTCAGGGCATCCGGCAAGGCTTCGCCGGGCAGCCGGAAGAGCGAACGCTGGTCGCCCGCGCACAACTGATCCAGCAGCCGCCACTCCAGGCCCCGGTGTTCCTCCGGCGCTGCGGCCAGCAATTGCCGCGCTCTCGCAAAATCGTGCCGCTCCCGAGCCGCGAGCGCTGCTGCCATCGTGGAGACATATCCGGTTCGCCGTTCATCCGCAGCGAGCTTAGTCGCCCGGGCGCTGTTGGACTCCGCCATGCGGCGACTCTCCTCCGCGCTGCGCCACAGCACCAGGCTCACGATGCTGCCTGCCAGCAGCGAAACCACCAGCGCCGCCGCCGCCACCACGCGCCACGGATGACGCCGCGCCCAGCGCAGCGCACGCTCGCGCCCCGTCACGCGGCGGGAAAGGATCGGCTCGCCGCGCAGCCAGCGCTGCAGCTCATCCGCGAGTCTGCCGGCGGACGGCAGGCGGCGCGCGGGTTCCTTTTCCAGGCAGCGAAGACACAGCGTCTCCAGATCGCTGTCCGCCGATGCCGCCAGCGTGCGCAGCGACCCCGGCTCATCGTGCGCGATGTGGCTGAAAATCTCCGCCGGCGTCTGGCCTGGGAAAGGCAACCGCCCCGTGAGCATCTGATAGAGCATTGCGCCCAGCGCCCACAGATCGCTCGCCGTCGTCACATCGCACGACCGGCCCCGGGCCTGCTCCGGCGACATGTATTGCGGCGTGCCCATCTGCGCATGAGTCAACGTGAGCCCCTGTTCCGCATCCACCAGCTTGGCCAGGCCGAAGTCCGTGAGGAATGGCTCGCCCGCTTGGTCGAAGAGCACATTGCCCGGCTTCAGGTCGCGGTGCAGCACGCCGCGCTCGTGCGCATGCTGCACGGCTCGCGCCAGCTTTTCCATGATCTGCGCCGCCTCCCGCGCCGGCAGCGCACCCGCTTTCAGACGCTCGGAAAGACTGCCGCCCTCCAGCAGTTTCATGGTAAAGTAGGGCTGCCCCTCTGCCTCGCTCACCTCATATACCGGCACGATGTGCGGATGATCCAGATGCGCCGCCGCCTCGGCCTCCGTGCGGAACCGCAGCTTCTCCGCCTCCGATGCGAAGACAAATCCGCGGATCATCTTCAGCGCCACCACCCGGCGCACCGCCGTCTCCGCCGCCGCCCAGATCACCCCCATGCCGCCCGCGCCCAGCTTGCGCAGCAGCGTGTATTTTCCAAACGTTCCCGCCTCCTGCGCCGCGTAGCTGCCGAATCGGCTGCCCGCATCCATTCCCGCTTCTCCGGCCGGGTCATTTCCCTCCAGGGCCTCACCGAAAATACACGCGAGACACACCCCGTCCGCCTCCAGCGCGACGCCGCAGTCCGGGCAGGGGGTTGGGCTATGTTCTGATATCACTTCTGATTAAAACGTAATCCGTGCGCCGAAGTCAGCCGCAAATCCAGATAAATCACCGGCGACCCGGTGAGGCGCGGCTCTGCTTGCACAAACAACGCGGTAATTCTATGGCTTTAACATGAATTTAGAGAACGCTGCGCCTTCGGCATCCCCGGAATCCACTCCCTCCGGCGGCGGCGCGTTTCCCGCCACCGCATGGTCCATGCTGCACCAGGTGCAGGGCGGGACGGACAGCGAATCTCTCGCCGGCTGGGAGCGCCTCGCCCGCGCCTACTGGCAGCCGCTCTACGCCTTTCTCCGCCGCCGCGGCGCAGACCACCACTCCGCCTCTGATGACATCCAGGGGTTCTTCGCACACATGCTCAGCCGCGACTTCTTCCGGAGGATCGAGCGGGGAGATGGCCTTTTCCGCTCCTTCCTTCTCACCGCGCTGCAGCGCTGGCGCATTGATCAGTACCGCGCCGCCACCGCTCAAAAGCGCGGGCACGGCATCGCCCCGCTCTCCCTCGCAGAGCTCGAAGCCGCCGGAGCCATGCCGTTCGCCGCCGGCATCACACCGGAGGAAGCCTTCGACCGCTGCTGGGCCCGCGCCGTCTATGACAACGCCCTGACCACTCTCCATGAACGGCTCAAAGCCCGCGGACACGAGGCGAAGTTCCTCCAGCTCCGCGGCATCCTCACTGGACAGGACACTGCCAAGTATCTGGAGATCGCCACCGCTCTCGGCATCAGCGAAGGTGCCGTGAAACAAGCCGCTCTCGAAATGCGCCGCGAATTTGGCACCGTCCTGCGCGACGAAATCCGCCGCACCGTCGCCGACGAAGCCCAGATCGACGGAGAAATCCGCTACCTCCTTGGCCTGCTGCGCGGGTAGTGAAAGGAATGTAACTTATTGCGGGTAGCCTCATGGGCGGGATCCAGAAAAGGAGATAGGGGGCTGTCTTCACGTCCAAGACGATCAACCGCGAACCGGGAGGTGGTTGATCGAGCCGTCCGACGGAACCCCACCCGGCAAACCGCTTTCATTCGGCGACCGGGCTCGTGGGGTGCTATCGTCGTTTCCGATGGGGCAGGTTCCTCCTGTGACTGCCAGCACAGGTCTCCTGACACCTGATCCGGCGAAT
The DNA here is from genome assembly GCA_942492905.1 of uncultured Verrucomicrobiota bacterium. Taxonomy (GTDB): domain Bacteria; phylum Verrucomicrobiota; class Verrucomicrobiia; order Verrucomicrobiales; family V1-33; genus CAIZWU01. Next base: position 3,408,888 of record OW818657.1, on the reverse strand, counting down.
TCCACTCAAGGCCGTTCTGCTTTCCGGCACTCTTCGATCAGCCCGGCATATACTTTTCCGGCGTGATCGTAGGCGGCGTGGAAGTCGGCTTTTTCGTCGGCGTCCATGAACCGTTCTTTTTGGCTGCGGCATTGTTTGACGCCGGCGGCGCACCACTCGGCACTCTTCACCGATGCCCGGATCGGCTGGCCGCCTATCTCTATGAAGATGGGATTGGTGTGGGAGGACTGGAGGATGCGCAGCGCCACCCAACTGCTCCGGCTCACCGGCACGTCGAAGGTCAGGTCCCGCAGCTGGCCGTCGGCTTCGATCTCCTGCCGGGCGACGGGGTATCCATTGACGATGACCTCGACCGGCACCTTGCGCGTCTCGCCGAGGCGCGCCCATTCCACGCTCCAGAAGGGCCGGCTGCCGGGTCCACCCCATGGCGGCGCGGCATTTGGTTTTTTGGAAAAGTAAGGATTGATCACTTCCGGCAGCATGGCGGCGACCTTGGCGGTGAGCTTTACGGTCCCGGCTTTCTCCAACCGCAGGGTGCTGTCGCCCTCACCCATCAACACGTTATCCGCCTTGAAGCCGATCAGGTGGCTCTTGCCATCACCCACATAATTCCGGCCGGCGCGGATGCCCTCGCACCAGGCTTCGTAATCCAGCTTGCCCCGGAGATGCACGTAGCTGCGGCCGAGACCGACCTTCTCGCCGTAGATGCACGGGAAATCGGTTTCGCCGCTGATGCGGGTGCGGAACCCCACGTTCAGGGTGTGATACCAGATATTCAGCTCCCAGACGTAAGGGGTATCCACCGTGGAGAGGAAATCGACTGCGGGCACCAGCTGGCCATCCGGGCCGGGCACGGTGTGGGTGACGTCCACAATGTATTCATTGGCGCCGATGCCGTCGAAGGGCGGGACTTCGTAGTTGGGCAACTCTGTGGACTGGGTGGCCAGCCCCCAGCCCGAGTGCGCCGGCCCGACCAGGGCGCCCTGGGCCTTGGCCCACTTGAGGGTGTTGAGACCCAGTTTGGGCCAGTGCTGCATGGAGGTGCCGCCGGGATACATCTGGTCCCGCAGCCGCAGCAGGCAGAGGTGTCCGCTCTCGTGCGATCCAAAACCTGACACCTCGATATCGTAGCGCAGCAGATAGGGATACTGGGAGACGGCGCTGTCTTTACCGGTGAAGAACTGCTTCTGATAGTCGAAGCAGGGTCCCCAGGTGAGGTTGGCCCCGATTTTCAAATCCTCGCCCATGATATGGCGCTGCATGTCCGGGGCGTGGACGCCCTCGGTGGGCTTGGTGTAGTGCGCACAGCCGGCGGCGTGGATGTGATGGTCGCCCGACCACCAGCCCAGCAGCGAGGGATCGATCCAGCGTTTCACCTGGAAGCTCAGTTCCCGGGTCGCCGCATCCACCGTCACTTGGCGTTTTTCTGGAATGGATTCCGGCCCGCGGCCGAAGTTGATGGTGTATTGGCCCGCGGGCAGACGCACCTCCTCGCCATCGGCGCGGTAGACCTGCGGGTGGAACGAGAAGTCCGGCGCGCTGCGTTTGGCTTGTGAGGGATAAACCCGGCCGCCCTGATCGCGGATCTCGAACCCCGCCGTGGTAGGCTCCCCGTTTTCATCTTTTACCCGGAACACCGTCCGGACCGCGGGCTGGCAGTCGAATAACACGTCCACCTCATTGCGGTAACCGATGTCCTGGGTGCCCTGGCCGACGTTGAAGGACATGGTCGCGGCACGCCGGCCGGGGTCGCGGCTGTAAAGTTGGACAATGCGGTATTCGAGTTCCAGCCCGCTCAATGTTTTTGCCAGCGGCTGATCATTGAACATCTGCACGTCGAGCCAGCGGTCCGGGAAATCCCTGGCAGCAGAATTGTGTAGACTGGCCGCCTGCGGGCTGACGGCTTTGAGCTCGGCGGTGGTGCCGGATTCATTATGCACCTTCACCAGAAACTGCACCCACCCCTGCTCATGCAGCACCGCCTTCGCCGGACCCTGACTCACCTTCACCCGCATCTCCGGATTGATCTGCACCCCGTAGAGCGCGTAGCGGTCGAGCACCTTCTGGATGCCCTCCCGGGCAGTGCTCTCATCCCCCTCCGCGACCGCCGCCTCCAGCTCCTTGCGGTCGGCTCCGGCCAGCGGAAAGCCCAGGTAATCCATCGCCTCGACCACCCGCTTCACCTGCGATCTCAAGGGCTGCAGCCCGACCTCGAAGGCCTGCGGGAAATCGGCCGCTATCGAATGACCGGGCGGCAGCAGGATAACTCCGGTGATGACCAGAAGAAGCAGGCGGTGGAATTTCATAAACAATCAGGGGCTGGGATAAAGGCGAGTATGGCCATTTGGGACCGCCAGATCAATCCTTTTACGGATGTTAGAAAAGGGGGCGCCAGTGACAAGGGAGCCCCGTGAGGATCCCGCCGGTGGAATGGGCGCTGGCGCGGATTGCGCTTTCTGCGTTACTGCACGGCAAATTGATCCTGCCTCGTATGAACTTTTTCGTCATGGACTCTGCTGAGCACCTTTACAGCCCTTGCACTGAGGGGGCTTTCTTCGACAAACGAGGAGAGCGATTTGAAATTTCAGCGGATACCGCGCACAAACATCCGGAGCCGATTGACGTGTATCTCATGACCATTGGCCGCAAGTGGATGGATTTCCTGACGCCCCGTCTGAGTCAGTCCCCTCTACTTTGTTCCGAGAGAGTTCTGAATGGGATGTTGTCTGCCAAATTAACTGGCTTCAGGGCGCTGTTGACCAAGCTGCACCCGCCCGGGAAAAAGGCGATATCTCCTCCTTGGAATTATTATTGGATCATTCCGACGGGTTTGCCGTATCAAGTCAGTACAAAGCTTTACAGCGGCTCTCAAAAAAAACATCAATATAGATTCGTTTTCGAGTCAGCTGATCTTGATGAGTGCAGACGCCAATCCCGTGCCTGCAAAGAATTTCTTTATAACAAAAGAGTCCCGATCGAAGACACCTGGGATGGCAAAGACTTCAATCGGCTCACAAAAGAAGAACCGGTTGGTTCCGCAGGATATACCTTGTGCAGCCGCAGGGTGCTCGATCTGGCGGCGCGCGATAAGTGGACGAACATTCAATTTGCTCCCTTTGACCGGGTGGATCCATTCAGGATAGACCACCTTAAGGGGCCTTGGCCGCCGAAAAGTTTCTACAGTAAATTTGAGCCCCAATAATGCCTTTTTCTGGGCTCAACGTTGAGCGCTGCCGGGTTTGACTAACTTGTCCGGGAACAGTGTGAGGATACCGCCGGTGGGCGAGGGGCCTCCCGGGTTGCTCAGCACGCATTCCCCGGGGCCATGGCTTTTTGCCGATGCTTGGCTACTCGGGAGGAGGACCCTCGTCCACCCCTGGGCTGGCGTGGCCACGGACAGCTGTCTTACACCTCACCATCCATGGAGTTGAAGAACAACCGGGCGGCGGCGTTGAGCGGGGCGCATTTTTTCAGGGCTTCGTAGATGGGATCGGCCTCCCCGCGGTGGCGGGCGAGCAGGTGGCATGCGCTGAGGGTTTCGAAGGCTGCATTGAGGGAGCCTAGCATGGGCAGGTGGCCGCCCGTTCTTATATTGATGTTTTCCGCGAGACCGATGGGCGGGAAGTAGCCGGCGTCCTCCAGCTTTTGCAGGAGCGCGTATACTTCCATGGGTTCTCCCGCCATGTGGCCCGACATCAGAATGTAATGGGGGTGGATGATTTCCTGATCAGCCAGGTCCACGCCTGAAACTAGGTAACCCCGTCCGCAACTGGCCTCTCCAGCAGACAGTCCGTACAGGGAGGGGGCGAGCTTGTAGTCTTTGATGCCAGCGAAATATTCCTTCTGTCGTTGCAACAGGCTGGTCCGCACCGCGGGCCAGCTGATTCCGCTGACTTTGTCGGGCTCGGGGAGGTCGAACTGCGGGTAGAACAGGCTTTGCAGTTCCGCGATGAATCCAGTGCCTTGCCAGACCCTGCCGTCTTGGTTCATCATCGCGGGGAGATCCGCTCCGGCCACGGCGTGCTGCACGAGGAGGACCAAAGCGGTTTCGCCACCCCAATCCCGCCAAGTGGCAGCCAGGGCGGTCCCATTTTCCTTCAGGCCATGAAGCACATAGCCTTCCGGGTCGCGCAGCCGGGTGAAGTCCAGCCGCCGCATGTCCTTCAGAAGGGCTTGGCCCGTTTCATCGTCCCCCAGCATCTGCGCAGTGAGGAGCATGGCGTGGTAATAGATGGCCGTATCCACCGTGCTGTATTCGGTGCCGGGATGGAGGTGGTACTGGCCACCGATCTGCCGGATAAAATGAGGCAGCACCCCCAGGGGCGCCTCCAGACGGGTGACGACTTCATGCACCCTCCGCAGGGCGGAACGCGCGAATTCCGGGCTGGTGATGCCATGGTGCGCCGCAGCGGCGCTGGCCAGGCAAAACATGGCAGAGGCGGGCACGCTGTCGAAGGCCCCCGTTTCAATGTGCGCCCGGTCCGCCACCATCCCGCTTTTCATGGAATAGCAGACGCCGAGCTTGACGTAGGATTTGAGGAAGACCTCCATGTCATACGGCACGGGCGGCATTTCCACTTCCAGACCGATCCTGTCCACGCTCAGCTGGCTGTCGGTGGAGGCGGTCCAGTTCAGATACTTGGCCTTCCCCAGCCTGGGCAATGCCCGGTAGACCTCGATGTCCTCCGTCTGATGCTCCAGCATCCCGCCATCCGACCAGACCACCTCCTGATCGCAGGTCTTGATCTCCACCTTGATGTGGCCGTGGCCGTGCCCCCGTAATTGGATCCCGGTGATCCGCGTTTGGAACGCGTCGTTGATCCAGGGGGGATAACATCGTTGAAAATCCAGCATCCATTCCGCATCCATGCCGCGCTTCGTCAGGCTGTGCCAGATGCCGGCCCATTGACCGCCGGTGAGCCGCACGTGGATGTGTTGGGGGGACCAGTCCAGCATGGAGGCGTCCGGCCCGAGAAATCCGAAATCCGTTCCGATGGCCGTATAGCTGAGGAAGGGATTGATGCGCTGCCCCTTCGCCTTGCCCTGGCGGGCGGCATCCCCGGGTTCGATGGTGGTGATGTATTCCTGAATGGGCTGCCACTCCCTTTTCTTCCCCGGCTCCGCGGCGGCAGGCCGTGATAATAGAAAGCTCCCGCTGCCCGGGAAAAGGGCAGGGCTCCCGGAGGATTCCTGTCCGGAAGGACTTCCTTTCGTCTTTGGATCGGGGATCATAGGGATGAGTTGCCGGGATGGTCTTTGCTGAATCCACCGTCTGAAACGGGATGGAGACCGGTTCGTTCCGGTAGCTGGGCGGGGCGGATTTTGGCAAATTTGATCCTGGCCGCAGCGGTTCCGCAAGAGAGTGACGCCACTCCCGTAAAGGCATGGTCCGCCTTATGGGAAAAGGCGGGAAAACATACCGCGGGCAGGAACTTCAAGGTCATCCATCTCCCATACGGCCAAAGCAAAAAATATCCAACAGGGATCAGATCACAGGTGATTTGTCCGGTGGACCGTTTTTACCGTGGCGCCGCCGGACCGGACCGATCCGGGCTTGTGCGGCGGGGGCGCGGGGGTGAAATGAGGGGATGAGCGGGACATCGAAATTCAAAGAACAGCGCAATGGAGGACAAGGTGTGGGCGGGATGGGTGTGGGCGAGCAACCAGGAGCGGGTGACTTATGAAAAACAAACCGCTTAGAATGTCCCGTAGGAGTCTAATGTTCCAGATTCCGCCTTTTCTTGCTTTGCCGACAGCCCTGAGTGCGAATTCAAGTTCTCAGTTTAAAGGGTTTGAGGTGACAAACCCTGAGATTGATGAAGTGTCCGCAGGATGGGTTTTTTTGTTTTTGAAAAGCTATGGACTTTGTCCTCTTCAAATGATGGAAGCAGGACCGATAATGCCGAAATTTTCACTGCGATTAACAGAATCGACAATCGGCGCTGGTGACCAAGAGGGGGTGAGAGTCACCAAAGTTCTTTGGGTGCATGTCAACGACGATCTCTCTGATGATTCCAATAAGAACGGCATTCCGGAGGGGGCGAAGGGATGGGCTGCGGCAATCAACTTTACAGGAATGACTCCCAATCTTGATGGTGTAATGAAAACGCAGCCCATACGGGTAAGCGTCAAGGAGATTGCTTCATTTACCGAGATCATCGAATTCTTCCAAATAAATCCGTCGTCCGTAAAAATTGAAGAGACAGTGCGAAAGCAAAGTGGGCCCAATTACGATTTCGTGATGGAAGTTTTATTTTTCGGAAAGATGAGAGTATTTTCATCGGGTAATCCTGGTGAATCGCTGGTTGCTATAGTTCAGAAATTTCACATTTTATTTGGCGATCTGGTCAAGTAATCCACCGTTCACATTGCCACGCAAGCTACCGAAGGAAATCCTCTCCGTGACATTTCCACCGGGTAGACGGGATTGTCTCAAAAAGGGCAGAAATCATCTGGCTCAGCCAGCCAGACTTGAACTGATCCGGGCTTGTGCGGCGGGGGAGCGGGGGTGAGATGAGGGGATGAGCGGGACATCGAAACTCAAAGAACAGGGCAAGACATCGAATGCAAATTACACGGTGGTGGACCGGTCGCCGGTTTGCCTGAAGGTGGGGGAGAACGTGGATCTGGGGATGAAAGCAATAGTGGCGGGCGCGTGATCAATTAGACGCGAATGTTTAGGACGAAAATAATAGTTTCATGGTGGTTGTTCATGGCCTCAATTGCTTCGTTGTGCCTTGCTTTCGTGGACTGTTGTGAGCTTCCTGTTATAATTCGTGCGATATTTCTCTTGTTTCTTTTAGCTGCTACAATGACCCGGCTTTCCGCGCGATGTCCGGTTTGTGGCGACCGCTTTTTCACAAATCAAATTGGAAATAAGAAATCCTACTTTGCTTCTCACTGCGTCAATTGTGGGGCGCCCCGCCCTCTGAATTAAACTTCCCGGAGCTGAAACGGGATTGTCTCAAAAAGGGCAGAAATCATCTGGCTCAGCCAGCCAGACTTGAACCGATCCGGGCTTGTGCGGCGGGGGAGCGGGGGTGAAATGAGGGGATGAGCGGGACATCGAAATTCAAAGAACAGGGCAAGACATCGAATGCGGATTACACAGTGGTGGACCGGTCGCCGGTTTGCCTGAAGGTGGGGGAGATCGTGGATCTGGGGATGGAGGACAAGGTGTGGGCGGGATGGGTGTGGGCCAGCAACCAGGAAGGGCGGGGGACGTATGTGCCGGTGACTTCCCTGGAGCGGGTGGGAGAGGAGCAGGCGAAGGTGGTGGAGGAATTCCAGGCGGTGGATCTCTCCCTGAAGAAAGGCGAGGCCGTGACGGCGCTGCGGGAAGTGTGCGGTTGGTTCTGGTGCCGGAATGCGGCAGGCGCGGAGGGGTGGGTGCCGGATTATGTGTTGAGCTAGAGTAAGGGCGCGCAAGGTGCTGCTGAGGGGGAACCACAGAGGGCACAGATTTTCACAGATCCGGCAGGAGGGAAATCCCAGCAACCATCTGTGCTCTCTGTGAGGGTATGAAGTCATTCAGCAACCGGCGCGGTGCGGACTGTGAAGTTCCATGCTATGTCCTCTCCAGGAACACGTGAGTGCCTGCAACACGCACGGGTGGCTGAAGGTCCAACGATTCGATGATTTCGCTGAGTTCACTACTCCTCTCTGTGATTGAATCATGGCGGAAGGCACTCTCATGGGGCGCAAGACCCCGGATGCCTGAATGCAACCTTCCGTCCATAGCCCAGGACATCCAGCCGCCCGTACCGGTTGCCCCATCCCTTCACCGGGACACCAGGGAAATCCAATGAAAACCACCTCAAAACCACCCAAACCAAAATCCCCCCAGCCTCCCGCGGACGGGCGGCAGGGGAACGCCGCCGGAGGCCTTGAAACCTACCCCGCGCCAGCCCCTTCCGCCAAAGGAAGGATCATCGGTCTGGACTGCCACCCGGATACCTTCACCTGGGCCGTGTTGTGCGGCACCAGCCTGCACGATGCCCGGCAGCTCGAATCCCACGCCGACCGCCCTCTCACGGCCTTCCTCGACTGGGCTGCCACGCAGGGCACCCCGGACGACCTCTTCCTCATGGAAGCCGGGTCCAACAGCTTCGAGATCTGCCACCGCCTCCACGCCCTCGGCCGCCGCTCCTGTGTTTTGGAAAGCGCCCACGTCGGGCGCCACGCCGCCCTCCATTGCGACAACGACAAAATCGCCGCCGTGCGCATCGCCAAAGTCTATCTCATCGGAAACGCCCCCTGCGTAATCTGTGGTTGCTCCTGGTTCAACCACAGAGGGTGCAGATTCTCAAAGATAAGGTCTGGGTTCCACTATGTACCGCAAACTTTCGTCCGATCCATGAAAATCCGTGGTTTCCCTCTGCTCCAATCTGGATTGATCTGAACGATGATGCCGGAGGATGAATTGCCCTTGGGACCGGAAGCGGTGGCGCTGCTGCCGATGGCGGCGCGGGTGTTGCTGGATGGGGCGGTGGCGGACCTGGAGTTTGACTATGCGATCCCGCCGGCGCTGGATGGGGTGGGGCCGGGGAGCCGGGTGAGCGTGCCGCTGCGGAACCGGACGATGACAGGCACGGTGCTGATCGTGTATCCGGCGGCGGAGGCGGAGGTGACGAAGTTGAAACCCCTGCTGGGGCTGCTCTCGGAACGCGTGATGATTCCCCCGGCTCTGATGGAGTTCGGAAAATGGGTTTCGGCGTATTATTGCGCGCCGCTGGAAAGTGTGATGCGGGCGATGCTGCCGGAGGCGGTGCGGGAGGAGAAACACAGCGAGAAACGGCGGTTGTTTGCCCGGCTGCTGCGCGGGCCGTCGGCGGAGGAAGCTGCGGTCCTGACGAAAAAGGCGCCGAAGCAGGCGGAGGTTTTGGAGGCCCTGAAGGCGGCGGGGGAACCGGTGGCGGCGGTGGCATTTTCCGGCGCGGCGCTGAAGGCGCTGCACCACAAGGGGTGGATCGAAATCACGGATGAGCCGGTGGCGCGTGATCCCCATGAGGGCGAGTCGTTTGTCAGCACCAAATCGCTGGCGCTGAATCAGGCGCAGCATGAGGCGCTGGTGACGGTGCTGGAGGCGGTGCGGAATCCGCGGGAGGCGAAGCCGATGCTGCTTTTCGGGGTGACGGGAAGTGGGAAGACGGAAGTTTACCTGCAGGCGGCGCAGCGGGTGCTGGAGCAGGGCCGGGCGGTGCTGGTGCTGGTGCCGGAGATTTCCCTGACACCGCAGACGGTGGAACGTTTCAAGAGCCGGTTCGCGGAGATGCAGGAGCAGGTGGCGGTGTTGCACAGCCATTTGAGCAAAGGCGAGCGGTTTGATGAGTGGCATAAGATCCAGCGGGGGAAGGCGCGGATCGTGATCGGGGCGCGCAGTGCGATCTTTGCGCCGCTGGAGGACATCGGGCTGATCATCGTGGATGAGGAGCACGAGGGCAGCTACAAGCAGGAGCAGCCCCCGCGCTATCAAGCGCGGGATGCTGCGGTGGTGCGGGCGAGGCTGGAAGGGTGCGCTATTCTGCTGGGCAGCGCAACGCCCTCGCTGGAAAGCTGGCACAATGCGCAACGCGGCAGATATGCGTTATTAAAACTGCCGGAACGGGCCGATGACGCGCAGTTGCCCCTGGTCCGGGTGATCGATATGCGCACCGAGAAAAAGCGGGCCGGGAAGGGGAGTCCGGCGATCCTGAGCGAGCGGCTGCGGATTGCGATCGATCAGCGGCTGACGAGGGGCGAACAGTCGATCCTATTTTTGAACCGGCGAGGGTTTGCCAGCAGCGTGGTGTGTCAGGCCTGCGGACATGTGGTGAAATGCCCTCACTGTGAGGTGGCGATGACGGTGCATCAGGAGCTGGGGCGGCTGGTGTGCCACGTCTGCGGCTTTCAAAAACTCGCGCCCAAAAAATGTCCGGAGTGCAAGGACCCGGCCATCCTGCTGGCAGGATACGGGACCGAGCGGGTGGAGGAAACCCTGCGCAAGGTCTTCCCCACCGCCCGCATCGCGCGGGTGGATGCGGACTCCATGGCGCAGAAACACAAGCTGCGGGATACGCTGCACGCCTTCAAAACCGGGAAGCTGGATCTGTTGATCGGCACCCAGATGATCGCCAAGGGCCTGCACTTCCCGAACGTGACCCTGGTAGGGATTCTGAATGCCGACATGGGCCTGCACATTCCGGATTTCCGGGCCGGGGAGCGGACGTTTTCGCTGCTGACCCAGGTGGCCGGGCGGGCCGGGCGGGGGGAGTTGATGGGCGAGGTGGTGGTGCAGAGTTTCACCCCGCACCACCCGGCGATCCAGTTTGCCCGGCAGCACGATTTCGAGGGATTCAGTGAGCAGGAACTGGAGTTCAGAAGGCAATGCGGGTATCCGCCGTATGGTCATGCAGTGTTGGTGACGGTGCGCAGCGAGCGGGAGAACCTGGCGGACTTTGCGTTGAAAACGCTGCATGCCAAATTGGTCAAGGCCTTCCCTCAGGAGATCCTGCTGGGTGAACCGGCGCCGAGTCCGCTGGTGAAATCACACGATCAATACCGGTTTCAAATCCTGGCACGGGCGCGGCAGGCCAAACAAATCACCGAGCCGCTGATGCAGTGCCTCGCCGATTTGAAAATGCCCAAGGAGGTAATCGTGACGGTGGATGTGGATCCGGTGAATCTGGGCTAGGCAGGGATCTCCCGGGCCGGCCGCGCCATGGGGAGTTGAAAGCCACCGGTCACCGGGCCGGAAATGCACTGGAGCGGTGTTTCATCACGGCCATGAGCGCTTTGGGAAAGACCGCCCGCGTGCCGGGGAAATCCGTGTGGCGCAGTTCAACGATTTCCAGGTCAGGTTCGAAAAAATCCCGGATTTGTTGTTCCGTAAAACAAAACGGTCCCGGTCGTGGAGGTTCCAGGGAACTGAAGCATTTGAAAAAGAACCATCCCCGGGGAGCCAGACATTGCAGGACGGTCCGCAGGTAGTCCGCCCGCAGAGCCGGCGCGATGATGTGGAAGCAGCCGCGATCCAGCACCAAATCAAAGGGGCCCTGGAGCTGGGATCTGGTCACATCATCATAACGAAAATCCACTTTGACGTTTTCCGCCTCCGCCAACTGGCAGCCTCCTGCCAGAGCGCCGGCGGAGAAGTCGGTGCAGGTGGCCGTAAATCCCAGTTTCGCCAGAGCGATCGCCTGAGTGCCACTGCCGCCGCCCAGGTCCACGGCCCGCCCTGGAGCCACCTGATAGCTGGCGAGGGCTTGACGGAAATCCGGGTCCAAATCCGCCCAGAACCAGGGCATTTGATCCGGTCGGTTGCTGCGGTAAACATCCTCGAATCCCCGTGAGGCCTCCTCACAGACCTCTGGAGGGACAGCCGCTGGAGGACCAGACGGTTCCGGGGTGCTTTTTCTGAAGAATTGCTTTAAGAACCGGTTCATCGTGGCGGGAGAAGGCTGGAGAAATCCGGCGCATGGATCATGCTGCGTTGCAGGAGAATCATGATAACGAAAATTTACAAGTGGCTGCATCAAGCCTGGCACCGGGGTTCGCCAGGGCACGATGGCATCGTCCCCGTTCCGGCAACCTTCAAGACCTTTCCGGACGAAGCCCTGGACCATTCTGTCTGGGACAGATTCAGTGCCATGGCCTCCACCCATCCTGACCTCCCGGCGGTGCAGGGAGAGACCTCGGTCTGGACTTACAAGAAATTGAGGCGCAAGGCGGCGGCGGTCTGTCATGCCATCCAGTCGGCCTCGGCAAACTCCAGTCAGCCGGTCGCCCTGCTCCTGAACCATGAAATGCCCATGCTGGCGGCCCTCCTGGGGGCCGTCAAGGCTGGCCGCCCCTACCTCTTTCTCGATCCCGGCCTTCCTGCCGGGAGGCTGCGTTTCCTGCTGGAAGACTCCGGGGCCACGCTCCTGATCTTCCATCCGGCGCACCGTGACCTCGCGGAAGAACTCGCCCCCTCCGCGGTCTCCCTGCTGGGGCTAACGCAAGCTCTGGAATCCCCCCCGGAAACAGCGGACTTCTCCACCGCAGCAGGTCCCGGGCACGCCTTGTGCATCAATTACACGTCAGGCACCACCGGCTCTCCCTCCGGTATTATCCGCTCGCACCGCGCCCTGCTGGCGAACATCCGGAACATGACGAATCTCGCCAAAATCGCTCCCACCGACCGCATGGTGCTATGCATCTCTCCGGCCTCCGGAGCCGCGGCCATGGATATCTTCGGGGCCCTCCTGAATGGAGCCTGTGTGGCGCCGTTTGACGTGCGGACGCAAGGGATTCCCCGGCTCGCCCACTGGATGACGGAGCAGAAGATAACTTTTTTCCACGCCGTGCCGACCTTGTTCCGCAGCCTGGTGACCGTGCTGCAAAACGGCTCCCCCTTGCCTGATCTCCGCTTCGTGCTGCTGGGCGGGGAGGCCGTCTTCCGCCCGGATCTGGAAGCCTTTCAACGGTTCTTTCCGGCCCATTGCATCTTTCAAAACGTGCTGGGGATGACGGAAGGGGCCGGTATTCTCTGCAGCTATCTGGCCGACCGGCACACCCGGATCACCGGGGACCGGGTGCCGGTGGGGTATCCTGTGCCGGGCAAGCGGATCAGGATTCTGGATGAGCGGGGAGAAGAAGTCCCCCGCGGGGAAACCGGCGAAATCGCCGTGGAAAGCGACCTGCTCTCGTCGGGCTACCTTGGCCAGGTACTCCGCACCGCTGAGCGTTATCTGGACCTGCCCGAAGCGGGCCACAAACGCCTCCTGACACGTGACCTGGGCCGGATCCGCCCGGAAGACAACGCGGTGGAATGGCTGGGGCGGATGGACTCCCAACTGAAGGTCGGGGGACTCCGGGTCAGTCCGGCTGAAGTGGAGAGTCTGCTGCTTCAGGATACCGCGGTGCAGGAGGCGGTGGTCACCCTGGCATCCCGGACCCACGCCCCGGAGCAGGGGCGTCAGACCCAGCTCCTGGCATGGATTCTGACGATGGACCGGCAGATCATCAATCCCGAGTCCCTGCGGCATCGGCTCCGCGGAAAACTTCCTCCCGAAGCCATTCCCGCGCGCTTTATCGTGGTGCCGGAGTTCCCGCTCCTCCCCAATGGCAAGGTGGACCGGCAGGCCTTGAACCTGGATCACCCGGCCGCTGCCTTGACGGCCACCCGATTCCCCGCCATGGCGCCGCGCCACGAGATCGAGATGGTGGTGGCCGCCGCCTGGCAGCAGGCCCTCGGCAGGCCGGCGAACTCCGTTTATGATCATTTTTTCGAAATGGGGGGAGACTCCCTCGCTTCCGTGAATCTGCTGGCCATCCTCTCCTCACATTATGGATTTGAGCTGCCGGGGCACACCCTCCTCTACCATCCCACCATTGCCGCCATTGCGGAGATGATCCCCATCTGGCGGCCCCGGCGCACCGGCACCGGCACCGATGCCGTGGCCGCCCGTCCGCTTGAGATTCCTGCCATCATCGCGCTCTCCACCCAGGGAGAGGGGCCTCCGCTCTATGTGCTGCCAGGGGGGCAGGGCAGTGAGGCGGAAATGCTGGTTTTTGCCAGTGTCCTCACCCGCCTCCCCCAACCCCGGCCGGCCTACGGGCTGAGGATCTCCGCACTGAATGAAGTGTTCACGGAAATGGAATCCCTCGGCGGAATTGCGGAACGCATGAATCTGCTGTGCCAACAAAAACCCACCACCGGGCCATGGATTCTGATCGGAGAATGCGGAGCAGGTCTGCTTGCCGTGGAAATGGCCCGGCAACTCCACGAGCATCACCCCTCAGCGGCTCCGGCCAAAGTCATCCTGCTTGATGTCCGCACCAATGCCCACCTCGCGGAAACCGGCGTCGCCATGGATCACGGCACCCTTCCGGACTACCTCGCCCATTACTATCACCTTGTGTTTTCCTGGGAACCCCGGCCTTTTCATTTCCCTCTCCATCTGATTTCCAGCAGCCTGCTGCAGGGCCGGACGGCTGATCCCACCCTGGGCTGGAGCAAACATACGGAGGTCCCCATCTCGACCACGACGGTCCCCGGCGACCATGCCACTTACATCCGGCAGCACGCGGATCACTTGGCCAAAGCCCTGGAAGCTGCGATCGAGGCCCCCTGATCCCGCTGCCCACGGCTGGTACCGCTGTCCGTCCAGTAAAAATTGGGCGGAGGGGAAGGGACGCAAAATAGTGATGAATATTTAAAAAACGGTTCCGTCGAATGGCGGGCGTGTTTGCCTGGTTCACTCCATCCGCTTTGTTGTCATGAAACGTCTGCTGCTTCCGTCGCTGCTGGTCTCGTCCTTGGTGCTGTTCACCCTGGGGTGCGGGGAGAAACCAGTAGTGACCGACGCTCCTCCGGCTCCGGTGCCGTTGAAACCGAAACCAAAAATTTACCGGGCGGAGGATGGAAAGGCCGCAGAAGCGGCCCGCGAGGCGGCGATCGCGAGGGAGATCGCAGAACTGGAGGCGGAAGCGGAGAAACTGCGTCAGGAGATTGCGCAGGAACAATTGGCGGTGGACCGTGCGGCCTTGGAGGAGGAACAACGGCGGCTGGATCAGGAGAGGGCGGCGTGGTTGAATGAACAGGTGGCGGCAGCAGTCCCGGCCCAGCCCAAAACGCCAGTCAGCACGCCGGTGGTGCTGCCTCCGGCGCGCGATTACAGCTTGTTTTACACGGAACTCGCGGTGCATGGCAGCTGGTTCCAGTCCGTGGATTATGGGTATGTCTGGCAACCGGCGGTGGCCCTGCAAACCTCGTGGCGGCCCTACACCGTCGGGCGCTGGGCGGCCTGCGACCGCGGGTGGACGTGGCTTTCGGATGAACCCTTCGGCTGGGCCACCTATCACTACGGCCGTTGGGCGAAAATGAAGGGATGCGGCTGGATCTGGGTGCCGGGCGAAGTCTGGGCTCCGGCCTGGGTGGCATGGCGCCGGAGCGATCAGTATGTGGGCTGGTGCCCGCTGCCGCCGGAGACCCTCTACCGGGATGAGGTGACTTACGATTCCTCCATCGACAAACTCTGCGGCATCCAGCCTTCGAGTTATACCTTCATCGCGGTGAAGCATTTCTGCCTGCCGGTGCACCGGCACTGTGAACCGCCGGAGCGCAGCGGAGTGGTCTGCCGGGACACTACCAATATCACCCGGCTCAGTGTCTCGCGGCACCGGGTGAATGGCAGCGGGCCGAAGTATGAATGGATCCGGGACCGGCACCCGCATCCCCCGGACCGTTATATTCTAGCCAGTGACCCGCTGACCAAAGGGGACCGGAAATTCCGGATCGACCGCGATAAATTGTGCGTTTTTTCCCCGGTGATGCGGGCGCCATGGAATGCCGCGCTTCGCCCGCGGGAGGTGGCGGGTCCATTGCCGGAGGGAGCCGTGGTTCCGCGGGGGACGGTGCCGACTGACAAAATTCTGCGCCGCTTCCGGGAAGACAAAAAACACTGGATGGAGGCCGGGACAAAAGCCCTCCAGGGCGAATCGGCCCGCCATCTGACCGAGCGTCAGGACAGGGTGGAGGCCTTGACGGCCGCCGTGCAAAATCCCCCCAAGCCCCGCCAGACGACCCCGCGGGGCCAGCCAGCTGAACAGAACCTGACACCTTCGCGCCCCGGGGTAACCCCACCCAGAGTGCTGGCGGAGTCATCTTTGGCGAAACGGCGGGCGCAGCGGGAGCAGGTCAGAAAGGAAGTGAGCGCCCGTCAGGCTGAATTGTCCCAGTTGCGGGGCCTTCCGGTCGCCGCGGAGACTGCTCCGTCCCGGATTGTTTCCGGAGGCCGGCCGGCCGTTCCGGCGGTCGTGACTCCGGGAGCCCGTCCGCAGCCGGGTGCTGGTGACCAGATCTTGGCTCGGGTTCCCGGGCGCTTGCCGGAAGTCGCCACGCCCCGTCCCAGGGTGGAACCCGTGGAGATTCCCCGCCTGGTGGAGAGCCAGCCAGTGATCCCTCCCGGAACTGTGGAGACAACAGTCGCCAGCACTCCGGGGCAGGAAACTCCCGGGCTTGGGGCCGCCGGAACCATCGCGGAGGTGCCCCCGGTCCATTCCGAGGTGACCGCACCGGAAGTTCTAGTCCGCCGCGAGGCCCAGACCGACCTGGAAGCGCGCCGTGAGGAAGTCGCGCGCCTCAAGGAAACCCTGACAGTGCGCCAGCAACAAAAGATGGGGCCACAACCCCAGGGGGATCCTTCGCTTAACGGATCCGGCCAGTCAGGAGCTTCCGGTCAACTGGTGCGACGGGTCCAGGAAACCGGCCCAGTCCCCGCGGCTGAACCAGCCGGGCAATCCCCTCCGGTTCAGGTGGCAGGCCCGCAGGCCCCGGCCGGGGTGACCGGACCGCTTCCGGAAGAATCGGCTGCCCGCCGGGATGCCGCGGTGGGCTTGGCGGAACGCCGGGAGAAAGCGGCCCGGATCAACGGGGAACTGGCCGCCCGGCAGCAGGAATTGCAACAACAACGGGAAGCCCGGCAGCAGGCCCAGGCGGAGCGCGAGCACGCCCTGGCGCAATCAGCGGCCGAAGCGGACCGCCAGAGGGAAACCGCGCAGGCGGCGCAGATGGCATTGGCGGCGGAACAACAACAAAATCAGCAAGAACAGCAACGACAGTTGGCGGCGGAAGCTGCGGCCCGGCAGCAGGAGTTGGCCGGGGAGGCGGCTCGTCAACAACAGCAGGCGCAGTTGGCCGCGCAGGCCGAAGCGGCCCGCGAACAACAACAACAACGGGAAACCGAAGCCAACCGTCAGCGCCAGGCCACCGAGCGGGCGCAACAGGAGCAGGCGGCCCGCGAACAGGCGCAACGGCAGGCCGAGGAACGCGCCCGCCAGGAAGAAATGGCCCGGCAGCACCGCGAAGCCGCCGAGCGGGCTCAACAAGAACAGGCGGCCCGCGAACAGGCGCAGCGTCAGGCCGAGGAACGCGCCCGTCAGGAGGAAATGGCCCGGCAGCAGCGCGAAGCCGCCGAGCGGGCTCAACAGGAGCAGGCGGTCCGCGAACAGGCGCAGCGTCAGGCTGAGGAACGCGCCCGTCAGGAAGAGATGGCCCGGCAGCAGCGCGAAGCCGCCGAGCGGGCCCAACAGGAGCAGGCCGCCCGGGAACAAGCGCAGCGTCAGGCTGAGGAGCGCGCCCGGCAGGAACAGGCCGCGCGTGATCAAGCGGCCCGTGAGCAGGCCCAGCGCCAGGCCGAGGAAGCGGCCCGCGCCGCCGCAGAGGCGGCGAAAAATGGCAACAAATAACCGTCAGGACCCGGCGGGCCGGTCATTGCACTGAGCGGTATGGGCGGTCAGGTCTGTGGGACGCGTCCTATTTTTTCCCGGCAAGCGCAGCCTCCGGAGTGGGCGAGCGATTGGGATCGAGCAGGGCGGTGCCGGAAGCATCGCAGACGCGCAGTTGGAAATCCCATTGGACCGTCCAGGTTTCGGTTTGCTCGTTCTGACAGAGCTTGACGAGGATGACATTGGGCCCGGCCTGGAGTTGCACCGGGAACCGGTATTGATCGATTTTCATACCCCGGTGGTATTCATCGCGGCCAAAAACAGGTTTGCCATTGAGCCACAGTTTCCAGGCGTTTTTACACCCGAGGCGGAGTTCGGCGGGGCGGGCTTCCGCACTGTGATAGGTGGTGGTGGCGTAGCCGGTGACTTCCTTCAGCATGCCGAGCGGTTTGTTGAGGTCAACGACGCCGAACTCGCTGGTGCTGGTCCATGGCTGCCAACGCACCACCGGATCCTGCCCGGATTTGATCTCCTTGCCGGGATAACTGGCGGCCGGGTCGATGGATTGTTCAGGAGGGAAGATGGTTTCGAAACCCGCGCGGCCTTTGTTTTCAAAGGGGCCGATCACCTGCCAATCCATCAGGAATCCGAAGTGCCGGGGAAGGTCCACGGTTTCACCGAGGGCGCGGAGTTCATCGGCGGCGGCCCGGACCTGATCTTCATCGCGTGCGGCTTCCAGCGCCTGGCGGAGTTTGGTTTTGTCCTTGGCCGCAGTGGCTTCGGCAGTGAGGCGGGCGACGGGATCGCGGCGCAGGGCGGGGACGGGATCAAGGAGCAGGCC
This sequence comes from uncultured Verrucomicrobiota bacterium, assembly GCA_942492905.1. Lineage (GTDB taxonomy): Bacteria > Verrucomicrobiota > Verrucomicrobiia > Verrucomicrobiales > V1-33 > CAIZWU01. Next base: position 3,390,857 of record OW818657.1, on the reverse strand, counting down.
AGGAACCAAAGCGTCCCACGCCGCCCGGTCGGTTTGCTGGAGGAGGTCGGCGGCGAGCAGGCGGCCGGCCGGGCCGTGGGTGGGGTTTTTAAGGAAATCGGCAAGCAGACCCGGCGGGAGGGTCTGGCCGGCGGCGGCGGTGCGGTCGGCCACCGCAAAAACGGCTCCGCGGAGCCAATTGGCAGCAAGGGGATTGGCCTCGTCCATGGCGGTGAAAAGAGCCGGGAGGTCAGCGGCGGTGGACGAGGCGGTGAGGGCCTTCCAGGCGGCGGCGGCTTCGGCATTGCCCTGGCCTTCTGGGCCGACGGCAAGGAGCTTGGTAAGTTCGGCCGGAGCCGCGGAAGAGGGCCAAGGCAGGGTGAGACCGAGGAGCAGGAAAAGGAGAGGGCCGCGCATGATGCGGGTGGATACGGCCCCGGGAGGCGGGAGCTTGCGAAAAGTTGTGATGAGCGGGCGGGAAAGGGCATGATCCCCGTGTTGGGGGTTTGCTTTTAAGGGTGGATTGATTTTAGGTGAGGCGATGACGTTCAGGAAGACAAGAACAGGGGCACAAACGCTGAAGCTGGCAGGGCTGGCGTTGGGAGGGGCGTGTATGGGCGTGGCGGGTGCGCAGTCTCCAGGACTGGAGGGATTGAAAAAAAGCTATGAAGCGGAGGTGGCGAAGACGGTGCTGCCCTTGCGGGAAGGATACCACAAGGCGCTGCTGGCCTTGGAACAGCAATTGGCGTCCAAGGGTGATTATGCGGGAGCCAGGCGGGTGCAGACGGAACGCCTGGAACTGGACCGCCTGATGGGACGGGCCCCGGGAGCGGCGGCGTCTTCCAGCAGAATGGCGGACAAAAACGGGGTGGTGAAGCTGGGACTTCCCGCGGAAAGCGGTGGCGGAATCCAGGCCACGGCCGGCGCGTGGACCGGATGGCAGGCGGCCGGAGGATTTGTCAAATGGGGGCTGCCGGCCGGGCTGCCCAGCGGAGGATATGCTGTGGAATTGGTCTATTCCTGCGCTGGCGCAGGCAGTTTGCTGCTGGGGATCAGGGAAGATTTCCATTTCCTCAACCGGGAGGTAAAAGTGCCCGCGGCTCCCCTCGCTGGAACTCCCCAGGGCCGGCTCCGGCTGGGCACGTTGCGCCTGCGGTCCGGCGCCACCTTGTTGGAACTGAAACTGACCGCTCCCACCACGGTGGCCGATTTCCGGTTGTTTGAACTGCATCTGATCCCGGAGGAATCCCAGCCATGAAAGGAATGCTTTTAGTGCTAGGTGGCATCGTGGCCCTGACGGCCGGGGCAGGAGCCCAGGAAAGTGCGGACCCTCCAGCGCTGACGGCGCTGCGCCAGCGCTATCAGGCTCAACTGCTCGAAGTGGAAGCACCGGCGCGGTCGCGTTGGCTGACTTCGCTGGAGGCCTTGGAGCGGCAAAAAGTGACGGAAGGCGACTTCGTGGCGGCGGCCGCACTTCGGGAACGGCGGATGGCCCTGCTCGGTTCTTCCGGGGGGGGGGGGGCAGACCCGCAACCCGATTCCGTTGCTGCCCGCGGCGGCCCGGACCGCGACCGGAATCGATTTTCCGGATGCCAAAAAGGAAGTGGGCCGGTTCCGCCGCACGGGCGCCTTGATCGAGTGGGAACTGCCCGGACAGACGCCGGGGTTGTATCAAGTGAATCTGGTGTGCGGGGTGATGGGCGGAAGCGATGAAAACAACCAACCGGATCCGCTGACCGATCCGAAATCGCCCCTCCCGGTGCGCGGCGCGGGAACCATCCCGGAGACGGCGGCTGGGGGAATTGTGGAATTCCGCAAGCTGACCAATCTGAAGGAAGGCGGGGCGCTGTTGCGGCGGACCGTGCGCTCCACCGGCGGCTGGACCATGACGCGGGTCCTGACGCTCGGGACCGTGGAATTGGACAGCAAAATTGTAAAATTCAGTCTGCGGGCAGCCGAGGCCCTGCCGGCCGGGTTGATGGATTTCCATCGGCTGGAGCTGGTGCCGGCGGTGCCCGTCACGCCGACGGGCGCGGCGGCAGAGGCTGGCGGGATGAAGGAGCTGGCGAAGCTGAAGGATCTCTATCAAACCCAATTTGCCGAACAGACCAAAAGTGTCAGCGCACGGTATCTCAGGAGTCTGGGAGAGCTGGAAGCGAGTGCCGCCCGGACCCGCGACAATGATACCCTGGCCCTGGTGCGGCAGGAGAAAAAGCGGCTCGAACGCGGCAGCCAGGAAAACGGCCCGGCGGCGGATACCTCCCACCTGCTCCCGGTGACGGAGAAGTTATACATGCTGCTCAGCGGCGAGGCCAAACTGACCAGTCAGGGTGACTATCTCATCCGGCTGCGGCCCGCCAAAACCTGTGAGGTGACGTGGAAACTGGCGGGGCTGGGGGTGACCTCCGGCACCTACACGGTGGAACTGGACTGCCGCCTGACGCCGGAGCACGGCGGCACCGCCACGCTGGCGACCGCGACTCCCGGGGGAACTCCGGGGCCGCCCCTGACAATTACGATCGAGGCTCCGGACTTTGGGTCCGCTACGGTGATCACCAAACGCAAGCCGGATGGAACCCCCGGCACCAGTATGACCCGCACTTTCAAGGCGGGTAACGTCATCATCCCCAAAGGCTCCGAATATCTGACCCTGCGGGTGGACTCCCTGAAGGTGCCGGATGGCGGCCTCTTCGACTTGAAATCCCTGCGTCTGACGCCGGTTTCCCCTCCTCCCCCATGAAGCATCCGGTTTTTGTATTCACCACAGCGATGATCCTGGCCGGTGCCGGGGAACTGGCCGCCCAGGAACCGGCTCCGGCTCCGGCTTCCCTTGCTGCGCTGGAAGCCAATTATGCCGAAGACCGCGCCGCCTCGCTGCGCCGCGTGCTGGCCCGGTATGTGGATGAATTGCAAACCCTCGAGCAATCCCTCGCGGCAGCGGGAGATGCTTCCGGGGCTGCCCGGGTGCGGTTGGAGCGCGACCGGGTGCTGCCGGCCCTCGGCCTGCCGGCGGTGGCGGCCGCCGATGCCGATGAATTTGCCGCTTTTGAAGACGGCGCGGATCCGCCCATGCCAGCGGTCCCGGCCACCGCACCGGCGGATCTCGATGCGATCCTGAAAAGTCTGCTTCCCGGCGGAACGGCGGCAGCCTCCCCCGGGGTGGGCCCGGCCCCGGCCACCCCGGGGAATGCGGTTCCGGGGCGGGGTGCGAAACGGATCCTGCGGATGACCAATGCCCAATTGGAAGGCACCTACGATCCGGCGTTTGGTTATTATTACTGGTCCGGAGGCCGGTCCGCCTCCTGGACCCTCAGCGACCTCGCCCCGGGATCCTATCGTCTGGTATTACGCTATTCCTGCGATGCAAAAACAGGTGGCGGCAAACTCTCCGCCCGGTTCGGCGGGGGAAAGATCGAACTGGAAGTGCCCTCCACCGGCGGCTGGAACCGCCGGCGTGAATTAGTGATCGGGCCCTTCGAAATCACCGGCTCCCGGGCCGATCTGATCCTCGAGCCGGGCAAACTGAGTGCCTCGGCGTCCTATTTGATGGACCTCAATGCCTTGTTGGTGCAGCCGATAGCTCCGCCCGCGGGATCTGCAAAGCCATGATGACGGATCCACCCGTGGCCTTGATCACCGGAGGACGGGGAGCCCTCGCCCGGGCTTTGGCCGCCGAACTCATTGGAGCTGGATGGCAGGTCATCGCTCCGCCCCGCTCCGTGCTGGACGTGAGGGAACCTGACTCCATTCAACAGGTGGTCGCGCGCCTGCCGCGGCTCGATCTGCTGGTGAACAATGCGGGAATCCGCCGCGATGCGCTGCTATTTAAAATGCCTGCCGCCGACTGGGAGACCGTGCTGGATACCAATCTGCGGGGGGCGTGGCTTTGCGCCCGGGCCGTCCTGCCCGTGATGCAGCAGCAGGGCAGGGGGCATATCGTCAATATCGGGTCCCATACCGCGCGGCACGGAGTGGCCGGGCAGACCGCGTATGGAGCCGCCAAGGCAGGACTTTTGGCCCTGACCCAATCGCTCGCGGCAGAAGCCGGCCCGGATCAGATCCGGGTGAATGCGGTGCTGCCCGGATGGATGCCGACCCCCTTCAATCAGGACCTGCCTCCGGCGGTGCATGCGGCGGCCCGCCGGAGCCATCATCTGGGGCATTTCAACACACCGGAGCACACCGCCCGTTTTATTGTCTTTCTGCACAGCATGCCCTGGACTTCCGGTCAGATTTTCCAACTCGACAGCCGGCCGGGGTCGTGGCTGTGACCGCTGAAGGCGCCTGGAATCCAGCACCCATTTTCGTTTGTCAGGTCCGTGATTTGATTCCAAACTGTCTTCTGCCGGAATGACCGGCCTGTTTATTTCTGCATGCTGGACTCCACTCCCACCGCCATTTTGTGCTTCGACTTCGACGGCACCCTCGTGGACAATCCCAGCGATCCGTATGAAATTGCGCAACTCGAGCAAATCCTCACCCACATGGGGAAACGCGGAGCGGTCTGGGGGATCAATACCGGCCGGACCCTCTTCCATACGCTTGATGGTCTGAAGCAGCACGGCTTCCGCCTGACTCCGGACTTTATCATTGCGAGGGAATGCGAGGTCTACCACCCGAACGAATACCGCCGATGGGTCGATCTGGGGGATTGGAATTCCCGCTGCGCCCACGATCACAAGAAATTTTACAAGGCCCACAACGCTTTTTTCAAGCAACTGCAGAAACACCTCGCCAGTCATTGGCCGGGCGCCAAGTTCATCTCCGATCAGACGGAACCGGCCGGCCTGGTGGTGCCCGATGACGACATCATGGCGGGGATCTGCCATTGGATTGACTCTCAATTGCCCGGCTGGCCCGGCCTAGGCTACCAACGAAACAGCATTTGGCTGCGTTTTACCCACCAGGGCTACCACAAGGGCAGTGCCCTCCAGGAGGTGCGCCGCCTGCTCGGGATCGGCCCGGAATTCACCTTCGCCGCAGGGGATAATTTCAACGATCTCTCCATGCTGCGGCACGAAGTGGCCCATGGGCTGGCTTGTCCCGCCAATGCGGTGCCGGAGGTCTCGCAGCATGTGGATTCCCTCGGCGGCTACCTGTCACAGGAGGATGCCACCCTCGGCATGGTCGCGGCGATGCACCACTTTTTTTACAGCGAATAGCCTGTCCCGCCCGGCTTGACACTGCCCGCAATCCGCGTCCTTTATCCTTTCCGCGGACGCCTGGCGCCAAGGCTGTCCGGACCAACCCGACCGCGGCTGACCCTCCTTTGAAAAACATTCTTTTTGTCTGCACCGGCAACGTCTGCCGCAGCCCCATGGCGGAAGGTCTCTTCCGTGCCTTGGTGCGGCAGGCCGAGGACTATCACATTCAAAGTGCCGGGGTCAGTGCCTCGCCCGGACAAAAAGCCAGCCAGCACACCGTCGAAGTGCTCAGGCAGGAAAAGGTGGATCTGAGCCGTTTCCGCAGCCAGCCCCTCACCAGTGAACTGGTCCGCAAGGCCACGCACATTTTCACCATGACCAGCGGGCACCGCGAGTATGTGGAAGCCCTCTTCCCCGAGGCGGCCGCCAAGACGTATCTGGTCTGCGAATTCTGCCCCGATGACGAGCTGATGGGAGAAGATGTTCCCGACCCCATCGGTTATGGCCGCGGAGCCTATGAGGAAACGCTGGACACGCTCAAGCGTGCTCTCCCTTCGGTTCACGCCTTTATCGAAAAAACCTGGAAACCCGCGGCCGCCCCAGCTCCGGCGGCCGCCCCTTCGCCCAATTCTCCCAACACCACCACAACCATGACGCCTACTGCCATCGCTGATGATCCTGCCGCTGCCACCTCCAACCCGGTGGCTTCAGGTCCCAAAACGATCATCGCAGGCTCGGACCATGGTGGACTTCAGTTGAAGAATGCCCTCGTCAGCGCCCTCCGCGCCCAGGGCCATACCGTCGAAGACATTGGCACCCACACCACCGACCGGGTGGACTACCCGGACTATGCCAAAATCGTTGCCCAGCGCGTTCTCGCCGGCGATTTCCAGACCGGGCTCCTCGTCTGCACCACCGGCATCGGCATGAGCCAGGCGGCCAACCGCTATAAAGGCATCATGGCCGCGCTGCTCTGCGATAAAAACTCGGCGGTGATGACCCGGAAGCATAACAATGCCAACGTGATGGTGTTCTCCGGCAACACCGATCCCGCTGCCGCCACCGAAATGGCCGAGGCGTTCCTCTCCACCGATTTTGAAGCCGGCCGCCATGAAACCCGCGTCACCAAGATGAACTCCGGGCTCGCCAGCGTGGATCCGGAGATCGCCTCCTGCATCAACAAGGAAGCCGTCCGCCAACAGAACTTCATCGAGTTGATCGCCAGCGAAAACTTTGCCAGCCGCGCCGTGATGGAAGCCCAGGGCAGCTGCCTCACCAACAAATATGCCGAAGGTTATCCCGGCAAACGCTGGTATGGCGGCTGCGAGAATGTGGATGTAGTGGAACAACTCGCCATCGACCGCGTGAAGCAAATCTTCGGAGCCGAACACGCCAACGTCCAACCCCACTCCGGCAGCCAGGCCAATGCCGCGGTGTATTTCGCCTTTCTCGAACCCGGTGACAAAATCCTGACCATGAATCTGGCCCACGGCGGCCACCTCACCCACGGCCACCCCGCCAACTTCTCCGGCAAATTTTATAATGTCACCCACTATGGCGTCAGCGAAAAGGACGGCCGCATCGACTATGATGAGCTGGCCAAAACCGCCTTGGAAGTGAAGCCCAAAATGATCACGGCCGGAGCCAGCGCCTACCCGCGCACCATCGATTTCCCCCGCATGGCCGAGATCGCAAAAAGCGTCGGTGCCTTGCTTTTCGTGGACATGGCCCACATCGCCGGTCTGGTCGCGGCCGGGGTGCATCCGAGCCCGGTGCCATACGCCGACTTCGTCACCAGCACCACCCACAAGAGCCTGCGCGGCCCCCGCGGTGGCATCATCCTCTGCAAGGCGGAGCACGCCAAAAAGATCGACGCCCAGGTCTTCCCGGGGGTTCAGGGCGGTCCGCTCATGCACGTCATCGCCGCCAAGGCCGTGTGCTTCCACGAAGCCCTCCAGCCCGGCTTCAAGGAATACCAGCAGCAGATCGTCAAAAACGCCCAGGCCCTCGCCGCCCGCATGATGAAAAATGGCTATACCGTCGCCTCCGGGGGCACCGATAACCACGTCATGTTGATCGACCTCCGCCCGCAGGGTCTGGATGGCAAGATCGCCCAGGAAACCCTCGACGAAGCCGGCATCACCGTAAACAAGAACAGCATTCCGTTCGATACCGCCAGCCCTTTCCGCCCCAGCGGCATCCGCATCGGCACCCCGGCCGTCACCACCCGCGGCATGAAGGAAACCGAGATGGAACAAATCGCCGACGCCATCCACAAGGTGCTCTCCAATATCGGCAACCACACCATCCTCGCCGAAACCCAGGCTTGGGCCGCCCAGCTCAACCAAGGGTTCCCGCTGCCTTGACCAGCAGAAGGTTCCAATCTCAAGGCAGGGCGGGGTGATTCCCTCCCTGCCTTTTTTATTGAATTCAAGCCAGCCGCCCGGGGCCTTCCACCGCCCACAGCACCTTCACCGCTTCGGCGGCCTGCTTCACGGCATGCACCCGGAACATCTGCGCCCCGCCGCTCAATCCCCGGGCCACACAGGCCAGAGTTCCGGCGTCGCGCTCCAGTGGGTCCGGCAGCCCCAGCACTTCGCCAATCACCGTCTTTCTTGAAACGGGCAGCAGCACCGGCCGCCCAAAACCCTGCAGCCGCTCCACCTCCCGGTAAATGGTCAGGTTATCATCCTGCTGTTTGGCGAAATCGATCCCCGGGTCCAACACCACAGACTCCCGCGGCAGTCCAACGGCCTGACACAGGGCCAGCTTCTCCGTGAAAAACCGGTCCAGTTCGGCCATGATGTCAGGATATCCGACATGGGTGTGTTTTTCCTTGGGCAATCCCACACTGTGCATGACCAGCAGCGCGGCCCAATGCTCCGCACACAGCCGGGCATTCCGGTCATCCGGCAGGGCTCCGATATCATTCAACAAATCCCCGCCCAACGGCAGGACGGCCGCCACCACTTCCGGCCGCCAGGTATTCAGCGACAACAACGGCGGCCACACCTGCGCCGCATCAAACGCCGGGGCCTGGTCCGCCACTTCCTCACTCCAGGCCTGGTAGGCTCCGATGAAGGACGTGAACCGCTGCACCTCCTCCTCCACCGAAATCGCCGCCCGGTTGGTCCGCGCGCTTTCCGCCCCGGCATCGATCACATCCGCCCCGTCCGCGGCCATCTGCTGCGCCATCCGCAACGCGGCCCCCGGATCCAACGTGCCATCCCCGCAGAACGAGTCGTCATTGATGTTCACGATCCCCATGATCAAAGGCCGGCGGGGGAATGTCAGGACGCGGCCGCGGGCTTGCAGGAGCATGAGGATGAAGAATGGGGAGGTGAAATCCGGCAGGGGGGGAGAAACGGTTCTCCAACTTTTGACGGGTAAACCGGAAGTCGTCCAAAGCAACGCGCCATCAAGGCTCCACCGGCCGGACGATAGCACGAAACCAGCGTTTTGCTCCCTCCACCGGCACCGCCTTCCGCCACGTCAGATAATCGCCTTCCCCCGGTGAGGCTTCCGCCACCTCCGGCACCCAGCGGTCAGTCCAGGTCTTCAAATCCGCCGATTCCTGAATCGCCCACGCCGCATCGATCCGGCCTGCATTCCATTTCAACACCAGCGTGGCCGGCGATTGGTCCGTAGCGGGTTCGATAGTCAGGACATCATCGCGGCTGTCCCGCAAGTAAGGCGAAGTATCGAAGGCATATTCGGAAAAGTTGGGGCGTTTGTCCCCATCGTTGTCGAGATTCCGGTCGTCCGGGGTGAGGGAGAATCCTCTGGCCCACTGGGCAAAGGAGCTTCCCGTGGCTGCCAGAATAACCGCCGCATCCAATTGGATGGGCAACGGTGCACTGACTCCGCTGTCCTTGAGGTCAAACACCAACTCCAGATCTCCGGCTGGCAGTCGGATTTCATAGGTCGATCCTGTACCTGACGGATTTCGCCAGGAATCAGCTGCAGAGGGCCATGTCCTGACGCCATCCCGGTAGACCGCGTATCTGGCATAAGGAGTCGGCATACTCGCTCCGGCGGGAGCGACAGCGCTAAAGCGGAACCGGAATCGTGCTGGACCTTGCACAGGAAGCGAGATCAGGCAGCTTCCGGTTCTGTTCTGCGGACTTTCCAGCAGGGTGCCCCCCACCGCAGAAGCTGCAGATCTGATTTTTGGCAGGTGGAGCCCCTTTGGTTCCCAGGGTAGACCTCCATCCAGAGCCCGCGCGATATCGATCAAAGGCAATGGTTTGACAGAAACAGTATCGAGCAGGTAAAATGCCGGCTGGTAACCGGAGGTCCAGCCAAGCCATCTGACCGTGTGTTGCCCTTCTGGAACCAGCAGGCGTGTCTCCTTCCAGTCCGGATTCGAAATACCAAAGCTGGACGTGGAGGACATTGTCCGGGCCCAAGATTTGTTATCGAGATACAGTCCAAGATCCTTCGATCCGTATTCACCGATATAGTGCGACACAAATGATAGTTCGGCCGGGCCGTGGATGGTCGTTTCCAAGCTGCCATGGAAGTCGGAGCTCAGGTTTGGCAGGCAGAAGGAAGCAGCCTGGTCACCACTGTGTTTCATCGCCGATTGTGCGTGCCACGGGGTGTTGCCGCCCAGTCTCCATGGCCCAGGATAACCCAAGGCTTCTGCTAATCCATCTCCTGCGGGTTTAACTGCCAGATCATCCATCCAGACCCAGCCATTCTGACTGGGATTTGACAATGTGAGCAGGTGATCTCCCTCAGGGACGTAAACCGCCACCGGCAGCCATTGATAATTCCGGATTCCATAGCCGTCAAAAAGTGTGTTGAAACCCTCGTTGACCCGGATGCCAGATCCGGAACCATCACCACCGATATTCAGCGCATACTGTAACACGGCTGGGCCCTTGACCGGCATTTGCATCGGGCCATAACCAAGCAGTGATGCTCCCGCGGTCAGAAATGTGGTGCGATCCACCGTCCACTGGCCGAAACCAGGAAACGAAAAATCCCCAGGAAAACCGACTGCTTGCCTGAGCTCGGACATGTCCATCGGGATGTTGACCACGCAACGATCGATACGCCCATCACGCTCTCCAGTAGCATGCCAATCGATACGATGACTCCCCGCAGGTAAGGCCAACCGATATTCACGCCACGGGACCGGCGGCCTCTCATCGTATACTGTGATGTATTTTATCGACGGTCCCACCGATGAAAGTGGGGTCACCAGATATCGAAAATCTCCTTTGAGATAAAACTGCAACGTAGCCGGACCCTCAATCAGGGTGGAGAGTTCCGAGCCCAGTCCGTTATTCTCCAAAGCCGTGCCACCCAGGGCCCCGTCGTCATTGACCACCTTCCATTTGCTCAAATCCCGGGTCGTAAACCCCAGTTTGGAATCCAGCGCATGACTGAGCGCCAGCAAGGCTGCCGGGTCCTGCTGGGCGGACAGCGGGAAACCGGAGGCCAGCAGGAGCGCGAGGCACCAAGGGCGGGAATTCATCGAAGGGGAGACTCTTTTCCTATCACCCCAGTATCGATAAGTCACGCGCCAATCCTTCAAGGCAAAGGGTTTTGCTAACCCAGCGGCACGAGGCGGCGCTGGCGGTGCTCAAACCGGGCCAGTTCCGTGAACCCGCAGGCGGCGGCAAGGGAGAGGGCTTCGGGAAAGGCGCGGCCGACCTCGTCCGGGGCGTGGGCGTCCGAATTGATGGTGAGGGGCACTCCAGCGGCGGCGGCCAGGCGGAGGAACTCCGGGGCAGGATACATTTCGGCCACGGGTTTGAAGAGACCGGCGGTGTTGATCTCGATGGCCACATTGGCCTCGACGCAAGCCTGCACGGCGGGTTCGTAATAGCGGTGCAGATCGCCCGGGGGAAGGTGTTTGAATTTCTTCACCAGGTCCGGGTGGGCCATGATGTCGAAAAAGCCGGAACGGGCCGCCTGAGCGAATAGCAGCCAATAGCGGTCCCAGGCTTCCTCCACGCCATAGTGACTGAAGCGGGCCACTTCCGCCGGGTTGTCGAAGTTCCAATCGCCCAGGTAATGGACGCTGCCGATCAGATAGTCCCACGGAGCGCGTTGGGTGAGGGACTCGATCCATGCTTGTCCGCCTTCCAGCCAGTCCACTTCCAGCCCCAGCCGGATGGGCAGGGCAGGGCAGGCGGCGCGGGCTTCCTCCACGGCTTCGAGGTAGCGCGGAAATTCACTGTCCAGCATGCGCCAGTCATCGAAAAGCTGCGGCATGGGACTGTGGTCGGAAAATCCGATCTCCGGCAAACCGAGTTCCAGGGCGCGCCGCGCATAGTCCACCGGCCAGCCAGTGGCATGGCGGCACAGGGGTGTGTGAAGATGATAGTCGGCAGGCATGTGGGGTAAGCCCGGCAGCCATGGCGGCAGCGCAGGCCAGCATCATGCCGCCAGCTGCGCCGGAAGCCAAGCGAAAGCCTGCCCAAGCCGGAAAGGCCTGACCCATCCTTGAAAAGCGTCCCCGTGTTTGGTGCAGGCAGGGCAACTCAGCCCATAAAACCGAGATTGCGGTTGGCGAAGCGGTTCAAGTTGGGGAAGACCACGTCCAGTTCCGATTCGCCCAGCCCGAACCACCGCGAAAGCGTGGCCGCATATTCATCGGTACTGGTGGTGGGGAGGAAGCGTCCGGTGGCTCCGGTGCCGGAATCGGTGTCGTCCGGTCCGCCCAGTTGTTGGATCGGGAACGTGCCATAAACCTTGCCGCCGGAGACGGCCCCGCCCATTACCATGTGGTGGCTGGACCACGCGTGGTCGGTGCCGAGACCGTTGGATTTGAAAGTCCGGCCGAAATCACTGATGGAGAAAGTGGTGACCTTCTCAGGAATAGTAAGGGCCTCGGTGGCCGCGTAGAATTTAGCCATGGCCCGGCTGACCGATGCCATGAGGTTGTTGTGGGCCAGCGGTTGGTCGCCATGCGTATCGAAACCACCGATGGAGCAGAAAAAGATCTGCCGCCGCATGCCCAGATAGGAGCGCTCCGCGATGATGCGGGCGATGGTATGGAGCTGCTGTTCCAGACCCGATAGATTGTTATACGAGGCCACGGTGGCCGGAATGCCAAAAGCGGTATTGATGGCGGTGCCGATGGCGGCATCCGGATTTCCCGTGGTCAGGCGGGTCAGTGCGGTGGAGAGGGAAGCGCCATTGAGCAAGGCCCGCTCATTGATGTTACGGAAATCGCGCAGGGTCAGGTTGGTGCGTTCGGCATCGAGCAAGGGATCGCCGCCGACCCCGGGGTCGCGCAGGATTTTGTCCATCAGGGTTTTCCGCGCCCCGCTGTAGTTGGTGAACGTGACGGCTCCGCCAGTGCCGACTTGGAATTGATTGACGATGTCGCCGACTTCCCAGGTGTTGCTGCCCGCCATGGAGACACTCATGGAAATGGAGCCATAGGGGATGCCCTGTTGGATCAATTCCTCCTTCATTTTATCGATGGTGCGGCCGCCCCAGCCGGTGCGGCTGATCTGGTCCGGCACCGAGGTCATCCACTCCGTGACCTGGTCATTGTGGGAAAAAAGCTGGGGAGGTTTGCGGCGGGTGCCCGCGCGGTATTGGGCCCGGGTCATGGGTTCCACGAGGGTACCTACCCCCGGAAGGAAGGCGAGTTTGTTTTGGTTGTAGAGCGATTGCACGCCCGACATGGCGTTATGCACCGCATAACCCGAATCAGCCACCCCGGTCAGGGGGACGCCGTAATAGGCATTGGGATTGGTGGCTCCATTGAGGGTAGGACGGGCCGCCGCCTCGGCGGCATCCCGCCATAAAGCGAGCCGCTGGCCGCGGATGTTGCGGTAATTGTCGTAGCGCTCCTGATCCCATGGAATCAGCATGTTGCTGGCGTCATTGCCGCCGTTCATGAAGAGACACACCAAGGCTTTGTAATCGGTGACGTTGGTGGCCGCGACGGCGTTGTTGAGCAGCCGCAGGTCGAACAGGGCATTGGTGGCGCTGATGCCCAGACCAAGGCCGGCAGCATTCCGCAAAAAGGAGCGGCGGGAAAGGATTTCGCGGGAGGTCATAGCGATATTGGAATGGGAAGTTAGAGAGTCGGAAGGGTAGGGCGGGGCGTTGATCACTTCTGGACCGCAAATTCGGGACACATGGAGAAAAGGTAGAGCGCCTCGCCGAGGCGGTTCATTTTCTCAGCATCCGTGTTGGCGGTGAGGGTGCCGAGGTAATTTACCAGCAGGGTGCGCAGATTGGGGGTCATCTGACCGGGCATCAGCATGGTGGCGATGTGATCGGTCAGGTTGCCGGCGCTGGCGGCGAGGGCGCGTTCGTTGGTGAGATCGAGTTTGATTTCTTTCAGGGTGGAGCCGCTGTAGTTGTAACCCTGGCCGTAGGAGAACGGGCTGCCGGTGTTGCCGGTGGATGAGTTCCGGCGGGTGAGGTCATAGAACCAGTTCACCGTGGTGATGGCGCTGGTCTCGCTGGTGATCTGGAATTCCGGGCCGTAAAGACCGGCGTTTCCGGTATTGCCCAGGAAAACATAATCCGGCTCGTAGAAGTTGAAGACAGTAGGGGACTGCAATGGATTCTGTTGGAAGGGAGTCCGGGTGCTGCCCATTTCCCACACATGGCGGAAATTGTTGCCGGTGCTGGAGAGGGTCCACTTCACGGCATCCGTACCGAGCGCGGCAATGACTCCCGTCTGCTGGTAATAACGGTTGCCGGTCATGGCTCCCCCATTGGTGTTGGGGAGGGCGCTGCCTCCGGGGGTCCCCGGGGCATCGCGGCGGGCACTGGTGATGGTGATCCAGGCGCCGTTCAATTCCGCAGCCGTATCGGCCAGCGGGGCCCGGGCCAGCGGCACTCCATTGGCGGTAAAGAGGTAGATTCCATTCTCCGGCGAGTTGGTATCGCCATTGGCATCCACCACCAGACCACCGGCAGGCGGGGCCGTCTGGCGGCGCAGCAGGATCAGATTCCCCGGGGCCACCACAAAACTGAAGGTGGTGTCGGTGGAGGCCGTGCCCGTGCCATCCGGATCAATCACATCATCAATGTAAGAGGAGGTCACCGTCTCCAGAGTGCCGCTGGTGTAGACTACGTCGGCGGTGCGGAGCGGTTGGGTGAGATCGAGGTTCTTGTTGGGCGAGAAGATGGCCACGCCGAGGTCGATGGAATTGCTCCAGGTCGATTCTGCATGGCTGTAGCCGCGGAAGGCCCGGATCATCTGGGCGGCGCGCAGCACGGGTTCCTTGAGCTTGCCGAAACCAGGTTGATAGCGCGGGGATTGGTTGCGGGCTTCCGGATCCAGCAGGATGGCGCGCATCACGGCTTTCATGTCGCCGCGGACGCCGCTGCCGTTGTCGGCAAAGGCACTGGCCGCGCGGTAAACATATCCCGGGCTGGGGTTGGCGGTGACCATCCGCTGGATCAGCTGACGGCACACAAACGGGCCGACATTCGGGTGATGGAAGATGACATCATGGCTGGACTTCAGCTCCTCATCGCAGGTCAGGGCGGTCGGCGTGGCATTGGCTGGAAGAATGGCGTTTTCCAGCAGGAGTTTTTCGCCAGTGTCGTGGTCGGCGGTGCGCACCGTCATCGGACTGATATAATTGGCACTGCCCCCGGTGCCGTAGCTCCAGCCGGTAAAGGTGTGGGCATATCCGACCACGTTGTCCTGCCCATAAGTTGGCAGGGGCAGGCCAGTGGCATCCAACACCAGACTTCCGTCAGGATGCAGCCGCTTCAGGCCGATGGAGAAAAGCTGCAGGATTTCGCGGGCGTAGTTTTCGTTGGGAATATAGCCGGTGCTGAGATTGGGCTTTTTGTTGCCCAGCATATCGAGATACCGGCCCATGGAGGGATTCAGGGTCAGGCGCTCCAGCAGGGTGCGGAAGTTCCCCAGCCCGTGGTAGTAGAGCAGGTCGTAATATTGGGCCACGGCACGGGCTTTTTCATCGAGGGGGCCGTCTTCGGAAGCGACCAGAATCTGGCTCAGCGCGAAAGCCATGCGGTGCCGCACCTGCTCCGGATCGGTGCAGGCCATCTTCCACCAGGCCCGCCAGATTTCGCCGGAACTCTCGGTCACGGCCCCATCAGGGTCGACCCCGGTGCGGGGATAACGCTGATAGTATTCCTTGATAAAAGTGGCCAGAGGTCCTGAACCGTTATAAAAGGTGGTCTCGGTGTTGGGACGGCGGCGGGCGCTGGTGACGCCGGCATAGACTGTCCCGGGGAGGAGCGGTTGGAGCACGAGGGTCTCGGGATCGCTGCCGGGGTCCATGGCCAGTTGATCCTCCAGCCACTGAACATAACCACGGGACTGCACCGCTTCGATACTGTCAGGATCATAGCCGCCAAAAGGGACGCTGTCGGTGGCTCCGGCGGTGCGGGCTCCATCCGCATCGGGCCGGGCGCCGAAAGTGGCCTGCTGCAGGAAACGGACGATCTCCTGCTTCCGTTGGGTGGCGTCGGCCGGCAGAGCCAGTTCGGCGGCCGGCGGTGCCGCCGGCGGGGTGAAGAACTGGGTCCCCACGGCCGGCTGGAAGAAGCCTCTGATCTCCCCATTGGGATAATTAGTGGTGTGCAGATTAATGTAGCAACTGCCAGCCTCAATCGAGGCAATGACGTCCAACACGGTATGGTTGCCGGTGACCGCAAAAGTCCAGTGGCGGATCCCGGAGGAGTCCGGCATTTCATCATCAATGTCAAAGATGATGGCCCCGTTCGGCCCCGGCACGGGCCGGTTGTCGTGGAGATGTTGGGAAATGATCGGGCCGGTCAGATTGCTGTAGGTGAAAGTGAGTTCCGCGGCGGTCTTCTCGTCGTTGACAAAGAGGATGGCGGAACCGGTGCCCAGAGTGGCGGCACCCGCCTGGGGAGTCATGTTGGCGATATACAAAGTGCCATCCGGGGTGGCGGCTGCCGGTGGCGTGTAGGGACTGAGCGCCCAGCCGGGCACGATTTCCGAAGGACTGGCGCCGCTCTGACCGGGTTGGAGCCAACCGACCGAGAGGTGGTCGGGTCCGGTGCTTTCCCGGCGCAGGACTTCAAAGTAATAACGCTGACCGGCCTTGAGACGGGCTTGCAGGGAGCGCTGGCCGGGCAGGGTGGACCAGGTGCCGGGAGCCAGCCCGCTGTTTACCACCCACGAACGCTTGAGGCGCTGGCCGGGCTCTTCCGAAGAACTGAGCCAGAATTCAGCCGTCTCGTCACCGGTCAGGAAGAAGGTGTAATTGCCGGAAGCAGGGGCCGTCAGGTAGCCCCGCATGCGGTCTCCGAACTGCTCGCCTGAATCCGATGGAGCAGCGAGTGAGGTCAGGGGTTCCGTGGTGGACGGCGCGGTGGACAGGGGCACGGAGGCGAGGCCGGAACCGGTCAGGCCATTCCAAACTTCCCGGGTCAGTCCGCCGCCGCCATCGAGCACGAGGATGGCGACCTGGAGCGAACCACTACCTTGGATATTGGTTCCGGTGATGTTGGCGATGGCCAAACCAGCGGGAGCGGTCGTGATGCCGGAAATCAGACCACTGACAGGATCAAGGCTCAGGCCGGCCGGCAGTCCATCGGCGGCATAGGATGTGGCCACTGGATTGCTGCTCACTTGGTAGGAAAATGGCGCATTGCGCAGGGCGAAGGCGTACGGCGGACCGGTGAGCACCGGCGTGGCCACCGCGGCGGGCACGGAAGGATCGCAGGTGAAGGCGTTGAAGGGGATCAACGATTTGGTGCCGTCGGGCAGGGTCCAGGAGAACCGGATGCTGGAAGCCGTCGGGGTCGTGCCGCTTTCACGGTAGTCCAGCCGGAGATCCACCGGCACCCCAGCGGTGAAGTTCAGCGGGGAGTTGAGAAGTGTGGTGGAACTGGAGAACTCGGTGAGAGGAGTGGTGGTGCCGCTCCATTGGGAAATGCGGTTGGTCCCATTGACCGCAAGCACCGTGCCCCGATCCGCTTGCACATGGAGAATGTACGCGCCACTGGCAGGAGGAATCAGTTTCCCTTCCCAGCGGATGGACCAGGAATCAGGGGCTGTCAGGCCGGTTCCGGCGGGAGGACCTGCTCCCCAGTTGAAATCAATCGGCCCATCCACCCGGGTCAGCTTGAGTTGGGCGGGGGCGAAGTTTAAATTGGTCGCCGGGAAAACGGGATAAGTGGTTTCCTCGGTATTGTAATAACGTCCGATCAATCCTGCACGGGCGTCATCGAGATAAGCCGTCGCCGCTGCCAAGGAACCGACGGTATAGCTCGCCCCCGGCGCGATGGTCAGGGTCAGCGACTCCGTGGCTTCGGCTATGCCGTCCGCAAGGGGAGTCACGGTCACTGTGGCCACATTGACCCCCATGGGAAAGGAGGCGATGCCGGACAGGGGGAGGAAATCGCTTCCCGGGGTAGCCGTGCCGCTGGTGGTATAGGTCACCGTGAGCGGATTCAGATTTCCCGACCGGGTGAACTGGAAGACCACCGGATTGGGACCGGCTTCCGTGCCCAGGGTGGTGCGGCTGGAAATATTGACCCGGTTATCCAGCGCCAGTTGTCCCACGATGCGCTCCATATCGGTGCGGCCGTCGCCATCGGTGTCGGAAAGCAGGCGGTCCGTCCCGGCCTTGATTTCTTCCCAATCCGTCGCGCCATCGGCGTCTGAATCGATGTCCTGCACCACCATGCGCATGAATTGAAGAGAACCGGAACGGGGGCAGACGCAGTTCAAAGGGGTGCCATCACCCACCACCGCCGATCCTTCGTCGACCCAGGGACCACTCAGGGTGCTGGCAATCTGAAGCTGATATTGTTTCCCTGCCTGGGTCGCCCATTCGGTGCGGATCCCGGCAATCTCATTGGTCACACCACTGAAATCCAACCGGTCCGAGGGATTCCGGGGATTCGTCCCGGCAGCATTTTCTTCGCGATTGGTCTGGCCATCGCCGTCCGTATCAGCCTCGGCACTGGGCAGACCAGGGTAGAGGCTTTCATAAACATCACTGAGTTCATTGTGGTTCTGATCCACCCCCAGCATTTTGGCATTGGAACCCTCGCCATGGGCATACAGCCCTGCGGCGGGCATCAGGCACAACAGCGCGGCCACGGACCGGACGCGTAAACGCAAAAGAGGAGGAGTGGCCTTCATAAAAAGCAGGGGCATGCACGCGTCCGTCAAAAATTGCTCAATCTTTACGGATCAACGTTATAATTACTATAAAGTATATCCGGCCCCGCGTTGAGAAGGCAAGCATTTTTTCCAATTTTGCGAAAAAGTCACTTTCCGCCCCGGACGCACTTGTTTGGGGATCAATCGGGCCCATTTGACGCATAGCGGGGTCAATGGCCCGGGGCGCCGCTTCTGAAAAACAGAACAGGCATGGTTCCTTGCCGGAATCCATGCCTGTCTGCCAAGGTTTTGCGCTTCGCTGGAATCGTCTCTTACTCCGCTGAATTCGCCCGGAGGATTTGTGCCAGCACGTAAGGCAGGATGCCTCCGGCGCGGTAATAATCGATCTCGATCGGGGTGTCGATGCGCACGATGACCGGGATGTCGAATTCCGGACCCTCCACCGGAGTGACGCGGAGGGTAGCTTCCGACATCGGTTTGATGTCATTGGAGACCCCCAACAGGCTGAAAGTGGCACCGGACTGGTCCTTCACCTTGTCGTAGTCGTCCTTGTGCTTGAAATTGCAGGGCAGGACCCCCATGCCGACGAGGTTGGAGCGGTGGATGCGTTCAAAGGACTTGGTGATGACCGCCTTGACTCCGAGCAGGTTGGTGCCCTTGGCTGCCCAGTCGCGGCTGCTGCCCATGCCGTAATCTTCGGCACCGATGATGATGCTCGGGATTCCTGCCTCCATGTATTGGATGGCGGCGCCGTAGATCGACATTTCCTCGCCGGAAGGTTGGAGCAGGGTATGTCCTCCTTCCTTGCCACCCAGCATCAGGTTTTTAATCCGGACGTTGGCAAAGGTTCCACGCGTCATGACCCGGTCATTTCCGCGGCGGCTGCCGTAGCTGTTGAAGTCGGCCTGGGTGACCCCGTGGTCCCCGAGGAACTTGCCCGCCGGGCTGTCCTTCTTGATGGCTCCGGCCGGGCTGATGTGATCGGTGGTCACGCTGTCGCCGAAAATGCCCAGCGCACGGGCGCCGTGGATTTCTTCAATGTCCCGCGGGTCCATGGAGAAGGCGTCAAAGAACGGCGGTTCCTGAATGTAGGTGGAATCGCGGTCCCATTCGTAGATCAGACCGACCGATCCCGGGATCTCATTCCACTTGGGATTCTGCTCCGCAAAATCCGTGTAAAGTTTCTTAAAGACCTGAGGACTAAGGGCTGACTTCATCGCCAAGGCAATCTCCTCGTTGGTCGGCCAGAGGTCTTTCAACAACACCGGCTGCCCTTCCAGGTCTGTGCCGAGCGGAGTGGTGGCAAGGTTGATATCAACGGTGCCGGCCAGCGCGTAAGCCACCACCAGCGGGGGAGACATCAGGAAATTGGCCTTGATGCTCTGATGGACCCGGGCCTCGAAGTTCCGGTTCCCGGAGAGCACGCTGGCAGCGATCACATCCTGCGCTTTGACCACATCCTCAATTCCTTTATCGAGGGGACCCGAGTTTCCAATGCAGGTGGTGCAGCCGTAACCGACGGTCTGGAATCCAAGTTTGTCCAGTTCGGCCTGCAGTCCGGTCTTCGTCAGATAATCAGTCACCACCCGGCTGCCTGGCCCGAGGCTGGTTTTCACACTGGGTTTGATGGTCAGTCCGCGTTCATTGGCCTTTTTCGCGAGCAGGCCGGCAGCCAGCATCACACTCGGGTTGCTGGTGTTGGTGCAGCTGGTGATGGCGGCGATCAGGACCGAGCCGTGGGTGATCTGGTCTTTCACGCCATCCTTGCTGTCCACCGTGACCGTGTAGGAAACGATCGGGGTATTCTGGTCCATCACGTCCGCGGTGACGTCCTTGGCCTTGCCGTAGCCATCGGGGGCAGGGGCGATCAGGAGTGATTCAAACTGCTGCTTGAGACCGGCCACATTGATGCGGTCCTGAGGGCGTTTTGGCCCAGCCACGCTGGGTTGAATGCTGGCCAGATCCAAGTCCACAATTTGCGTAAAATCCAACGCATCCCGTTCAGCAGGAATGCCCCACAGTCCCTGTGCTTTGTAGTAGGCTTCCACCACTTCGCAGTTTTCGGCGGAGCGGCCGGTGCCCGCGAGGTATTCCAAAGTGATTTCGTCGATCCCGAAAAAGCCCATGGTCGCGCCATATTCGGGCGCCATGTTGGCGATGGTGGCGCGGTCCGGCAGGCTGAGGGCCTTGGCGCCGGGACCGAAGAATTCCACAAATTTACCCACCACCTTGGTCTTGCGCAGGAGTTCGGTGACCCGCAGCACCAGATCGGTCGCGGTCACGCCGGGCAGCAAGGCACCGTCGAGGTAAACCCCGACCACTTCCGGGACGAGGAAGGTTACCGGTTGGCCGAGCATTCCCGCTTCGGCCTCAATGCCGCCCACCCCCCATCCCACGACACCCAAACCATTGATCATGGTGGTGTGCGAGTCCGTGCCAACGAGGGTATCGGGATAGTAAATACCATCCTTATCCAGCACACACTTAGCGAGATACTCCAAATTCACCTGATGGACGATGCCGATTCCGGGAGGCACCACTTTGAAGGTATCGAAGGCCTGTTCGCCCCACTTCAAAAACTGATACCGCTCGCGGTTGCGGTGGAATTCCAAGTCCAGATTCCGTTGCAGCGCATCGCCGGTTCCTGCGAAATCCACCTGAACACTGTGGTCCACCACCAGATCGACGGGGACGAGCGGTTCGATCATTTTGGGGTTTTTGCCCATCCGCGCCACGGCGCTGCGCATCGCGGCCAAATCCACCAGCAGTGGCACTCCAGTGAAGTCCTGCAAAACGATGCGGGCGACCACAAAGGGGATTTCATACTCGCCGGGAGATTTGGCATTGTAGCCCGCCAGATTCTTTACATCGTCCTCCGTCACCTTTTTGCCGTCACAATTGCGCACCAGCGACTCCAGCACGATCCGGATGGAAACGGGCAACCGGCTCAGATGCGGAGCCACTCCCGATTCTGCCAGCGCCGGCAGGGAGTAATATTTTCCTTCAAGACCGGACGTCGTTTTGAATGTGCGGAGGGTATTCACTGGAGATGGTTGCGATGGATGAAAAAGCGGCTGATTTCAGCGTGAAACATAGTCAAAACCAGCACTGGCCGTCCGGCAAGCGCATCACGTGCCAGAATGCAGAAAAACCGGCCTCCCCGACGTGACTTTGGACGGTGGCTGGACAAGCGGACGGCGTCGTTCCCCCTGGGAAGAGGGCGGGGGACTTTTATTTTCAAGCCCACCGCCATTTGGCACTGCGCACCACCGCCAACGCCTGCCGCACGTCCAGAGCCGTTCCGGCGGCGTGCTGGTTCCTTCTCCGGTGGTTTTCCCAGCGCGCCAGCTCTGCGGGAGGCGGGGTATAGGGCCGGGCGTGGGGCACCTGCATTCCAGTCAACATGGTATAGTATCCTTCAATACCGAACGGGCTGTTGGGATTCATGAGCACGGATTGAGCCAGCACACTGGGGCCGTTTTCCTGGTAATATTCCACCAAAGGCGCGGCCCCATGAAGGACGGTTTCGGCGCGGCAGCGCTGCCAGAAGGGGGTATCCAGACGGGTATTGAATTTGTAATGCATGGCCAGGAAATCCCGCACTTCATCCCACAGGGAGGAGAGGTATTGGTTGTACATTCCCACCATGCTGGGAGTCGGCGCGTCATCCGTTTCGCCCAGACCGTCCGCCAAAGCCCGGCTTTGCAGGCAAATGCACATCAACGCAGTGGCTTCCAGCGGTTCAACAAATCCCGACGCATTGCCCACGCCAACCACGTTGCAGACCCAGTTCCGCCGGTACCGTCCACTACGGAATTTCACGATCCTGGTGTTGGCCACGCGCGGGTTCTTCCGGCGATATTCCGCCTCCGCCTCCTCATCACTCAGGTGATCCGAGGCATAAACATAGCCGCGATTGATGATCTCCTCATGGTCAATCCGCCAGCACCAGCCAGCGTCCATCGTTTCCGCCGTGGTGTAGGGCTGAATCGGTTCTTCCGGCCGGCGCTCCCAGCCTCCCACTACGGCCCGGTCGCAGAAGAGGGCATCCCGATAATCCACGAAGGGTTCCTGCAGCGTTTTCCCCAGCAGTTCCGCGAAAAAACCGGACGCATCCACAAATAAATCTGCCGTCTCCGTGCCCCCATCGTCCAAAGCCAACGACCCCACTCCACCATCTTCCCGGCGCTGCACGGCGGTCACCGTGGCATCATGGACTTCCACCCCAAAGTCGCGGGCCCGGGCCTCGAGATAGGCCACCAGCTTGCTGTTCTCCATGTGATAGGCCACCGCCCCGGTGATCAGCGGAGCTCCATTCGGCTGGCGCGGGAAGGCCCGGTTTTGATCCATCAACACGGACGCCAGGTTCACGTTGCTGAAGTCGCCCGCGCAGTAATACCCATTATTTTTCGGCAGGTCGGCATGCCGGAAATCCGTCTGCAGGTTGAATGTGTAATTGAAGGAAGGCCGGGGACCCCACAAATAACGGATCCCGAGTTTCCAAATCGGTTGGACGGCGGCATAAAACTTATCAGGCTTCAGTCCCAGATAGTCATGGAAATACTGGGAAAAGTAGGGGGTGGTTCCTTCACCAACGCCAATGATGCCGAGGTGAGGGCTCCGCAAAACCCGCACCTGGAGGTGCGGGCGCTTCCGCTTCAAAGTGAGAGCGGCAATAAATCCCGCACTGCCGCCGCCGAGAACGGTGACCTTACGAATAGGGTTCATACGGGAGGTTCCTGAAAACGGCAGGTTCTGCCCGCAGCATTGGACCTTTTTGCATAAGTGTCAGCGCTGGATGCAAAATCAGGCACTCCGCTTGGCGGGGGTTGCCTGCATTGGAGCCAAAGGAGATGCCGGACTAGCGCTTGCGTCTGCAGGCGAGTCCAGTCAGGGCGGCCAATCCCAGCAACGATGCGGAAGGCTCCGGAACCGGATTGATGATCAGCGCCGCAATGGACCCACGCTCGGTGCCGCTCCGGGCGGCTCCGTTGATCAGGGAGGACGCTGCCGTTTGCACTGGGGACAGTCCCGACAATTCCGTTCTGGAAACATTGTTGGCATCGCCTGGACCAGCCGTGAATACTCCCGCAATTCCATCGAGGGAGGCCGGAAGGAAGCGGGTGGCATCGCCGGACGAATAAAGTAACTGCAAGGTGTATCCGGTGGTGCTGGGGGAAATGGTTTGGAGTGCCGCGAGCACTCCGGAGAGGGTGATGCTCAAATTGCCATCATCCAGATAGCCCTTGGAAGCTTCGGTCGGGCCTCCCGTGTTCCGCCAGGTGTTGGCGGAATTCCATGACACGGTGGCTCCGGTCAATCCCAGTAAAGCAGAAGGCCCGCCGGTATTCCCCGCGACGTTGGTCCACTCGCCCACGCTCACTCCATACTGGTCGGTCGTGACACTGATCGCGCCGTCGCCTGACGATTCAAGGAAATTCACCGCGTAGGAGGCCGCATCGGCCGGCATGGCCATCCCGAGCAGCATGGAAGGGAGAATGAGGAACAGGTTCTTTTTAATCATAATGATCAAGGAATTTATCTGAAATTTAATAAAAGTCATTTTTTGGAAACTTCACCGAAACACAAGGTGAAAATGAACAATTTTAGCGGCACTGCGATTTATCACCAGTCGGAGAAAACCACGGACCGGCTCCGGCGGACTGGTTTTTCCACTCGACACCGGGCAGGGCGGGGTCCTTTTACGGGGGAGCGGCGTTGTTGTGATGCCGCTGCCTGATTGTTCCTTATGATGAAACGCCTCGCCTACACGTCCCCTTCGTTTGCTGCCCAACTCCGCCGGCTGGACCGGCGGCATGTGCCATCCGCGGAGCTGTCGTCGTATGTGGCGGGAATCATCGCGGAGATCGTGAAGGACGGCGACAAGGCTCTGCTGGGGTTTGCGGAGAAATTTGACGGGGCAATGCTCTCGGCCAAAACCCTGGCGGTGAGTGCCGCGGAATGGGAGGCGGCCTCGGCTTCGGTCCCACCCAAGGTGAAACGGGCGCTGGCCCTGGCCCACAAAAATGTCCTGGCCTTCGCGAAGAAGGGATTGCGCAAAAACTGGTCGATGAAAAATGCTCAGGGCGCAGAGGTGGGGGAAGTGTATCAGCCGTTCCAACGTGTCGGGATTTATGTGCCCGGCGGCACGGCGCCGCTGATTTCCACTGTGATCATGACCGTGACTCTGGCCCAGGCGGCCGGGGTGCCGGAGATCGTGGTCTGCACGCCCTGCGACAAGGCCGGGCAGGTGAATGCGGCCATGCTGCACGCGCTGAAGCTGGCGGGCGCCACGGAGATCTACAAGGTGGGGGGAGCGCACGCCATTGCCGCCCTGGCCTTCGGGACCAGGACGATCCGGCCGGTGGATAAGATCATGGGTCCCGGCAATAAATTTGTGGTGGAAGCCAAACGGCAGCTTTTCGGAGCGGTGGCGATCGATCTGCTTCCCGGCCCCAGCGAGATCATGGTCCTGGCCGATGAGACGGCCAATCCCGCCTTCATCGCTTCGGATCTGCTGGCCCAGGCGGAGCACGGCAAGGACAGTCAGGTGCTCCTCGCCACCACGTCACCGGAACTGCTGGATGCCGTGGAACGGGAAGTGGCCAATCAGCTTTCCATGCTGCCGCGGGCGGACATTGCCACGGAATCCCTGAAAACCGGAGGCACCCTGGTGCTGGTGAAAGACTTGGAGCAGGGCATTGCCCTGGCCAATGCCTGGGCGCCGGAGCACTTGAGTCTGGTGGTGAAAAACGAAAAGCCGGTCTTGCCGCAATTGCGTTCGTCCGGGGCCATTTTTGTCGGCCACTACAGTCCCGTGGCGGTGGGGGATTTCCTCGCCGGCCCCAGCCACACCCTCCCGACCGGAGGAGCCGGGAAGTCCTTCCCGGGCCTGACGGTGGATTTGTTCCAACGGCGCACCAGTATCGTGAAGCTCAGCGCCAAAGCCTTGGAAAAGTCGGCTCCGGTGGTGGAATTGTTCGCGGAAATCGAGGGATTGGCCGCGCACGGCCGGTCAGCCAGCCTTCGCGTGGGCGGACATATTTAGAGACGGCAACGTCTGGAGCGCAAATTAAATGCCTCATATCCAAGCGCCCGGGGGGCTGCGGCTCGCACGGGATGCTGTGTGAAAAACCCGTGTCATCTGCCTCATCCGTGCTATCCGTGACCGCCTTATCCCTGCCCTTCCCGATGAAGAAATTACCGACGGCCGCCCTCCTCCTGACCAGTCTTTGCTGGGCGGGCCGGGTGGACGCGCAGCCGGCGTCGGCTCCCGCCAATCCGGTGGCGAAACTCGCCGACTATCAGCAGGCCACCGCCGCCCTGCGCGACAGGTTGCCCGAAGTGGCGATCGTCAAACTGCGGCGCCTGATCGAAGGCGGGAAGTTGAAACCGGACCAACGGGGTCCCGTGCTCCTGCTGCTGGCAGAGGCGCTGGTGCGGGCCGGACGGGCGGCCGAAGCCCTGCCGGTGTGTGAGGAGGCGTCCTTGAAGGAGTCGCCGGAAGCGCGGTTCTGGCGGGCCCAGGCCCTCGCCAGGATGGGCCGGTGGCGCGAGGCGGAAGCCGGATTCTCCGCGCTGGGCAATGTCCGGGATTTTCGTTATGCCACCGAGACCGCCTTTTCCCGTGCCGCGATGCTGGGCGCCCTGGGCGATCTCGACCGGGCCGGGCGGGTGCTGGCGGCGCTGCGTCAACCTCCCGGCACCCCGACTTCCGAACGGGCCTTCCTGTGGTCGGCAGAGTTGATGCTGGCCGCCGAACGTCCGGCGGAGGCCGCCGCGCTGCTGGAGGAAAGCGCCCCGGGGCGCAACACGGCCGAACGGCAGTATTTGCTGGCCAGGATTGCGTTATTGTCAGGAGACGGAGCCAAAGCCGAGGGATTGTTCACCGTTTTGTCCGCCGATGGCTCGACCGCTCCAGCCGGGATTCAACAGGCCGCCCGACTGGGACGGGCATGGGCCCAGCGGGTCCAGGGGAAAAAAGAAGAGGCACTGCCCGTGTTGCGGCAGGTGGTGACGGCGGTGCCGGCTCCCTCCGCCGAGGTGCTCGACCGGGCCTTCCAGGAATTGGAGGTTCTGAACGATCCGCCCACCGAGGAGATCCAGACTTTTTTGAATGCGTTGGCCGCGGGTTCCGATCCGGGACTTAAAATCCGGGCGCGTCTTGCGCTGGCGGCGGCTTTGGAATCCCTGGCCGAACCCGCCCCGGCCGATGCCGCGTGGGCCGCGATTTCCCGTGATTTTGCCGATCATCCGCTCCGGTCCCTCGCCTTGTTGCGGCAGGCCCAATATCTCATCGGACAAAAACGCCGGGACGAAGCCCAGCCCCTGCTGGTGCAATTGCGCGCCTTGTCCCCTTCACCGGCAGTGGCGGCATGGACCGCCTGGGCCTCCGGTCAGGCCGAATACGACGCCCAGGCCTACCGTGCGGCGTCAGGATTTTTCAAGGAAGCCTCCGCCAAATCCCCTGACCTCGCGGTGCGGGCCGCCTCCGCCTACAATGCCGCCCTGGCCGAACTCCAGTCCGGCAACGCCAACCCCGCGAAGAGCCTCGCGCTGATCGACGGATCGCCCTTGGCCGAATATCAGATGGCCGGCGCGGAATTTCACCTGGAACGGGCTCTGCGCATGGCCTCGCTGGGGCAGGAGGAAGCCGCTGCCGGGCTGGCCGCCTTTGCGGAAAATCTTCCTGACCATCCCCGGCGGTTCGATGCTCTGATCGCCCTCGCCGAAGTCGCCCTGCGCAGCGATCCCCCCCGCGCGGAGGAAGCCGTCCGGCAGCTCGAGGCCGCCAGGCAAGCGGCCCGCGAACCCTGGCAACAGGAACGGGTAGCCCTGCTGGCCTGTTATGTCGCGGAGGCCGCCCAGGGTCCTGAAGCCCTCGCCACCAAGGGACAGCAGTTCCTCACCGATTACCCGAAATCGGCCGCCGCCATCGATCTGCGGATGAAGCTGGCGCAGACCGCCTATCAACGCGAAAACTTCAGCGGGGCCCGCCAGTTGTTTGAAGCCATTGCGGAAGGCGACCCGCTCCATCCCCTCGCGGAAGCCGCTCTTTTCTGGGCCGGCCGTGCGGCCCTCCTGACCATGGAGCCGACCGCCGACCAGCAGGCCGTGGTTTTGTGGGAAAAAGTTGTGGCGAAGGGAGGCCCTCTCAAATGGCAGGCCCGGCTCCAGGAAGCCCTGCTCAATCAGCACCAGCGCAAACCCGCTGCCGCCCTCCAGCTGCTGGAGGAAGTCATCGCCCCCGCCGCCACTCCCCCGCCGGATGCCACCACCCGCTGGCAGGCGCTCAGCGTGCGCGGGGAAATCCTCGCGGCCCCGGCCATGAAACCGGAAGAACAGGCTCTCGGTCTGGCCTCCTTTGATAAAGTGATCAGTGCCCCCGGCGTTCCTCCCGGGTGGCTGCGCCAGACCCTGGTGAGGAAAGGCGTCTGCCTCGAAGCCCTGAAACGCCCGGATGAAGCCCTCGAAGCCTACTACGATGTTCTGGCCAATCCCCCGGAGTCCGCTCCGGGCGGCGGAGTGGCGGACGATTATTGGTTCCACCGCGCCGGCGACAAAGCGCGCCGCCTGCTCGAAGGCGCACGAAAATACGAGGAAGCGATTGAGATTGCCAAAAAGTTGGCCAAAGCTCCCGGCCCGCGAGGCCGTGCCGCTGCGGAATTGGTGGACGAGCTTGCCTTGAAATATGGCATCTGGACCAGCAGTCCGTAGGCCGCCGCGCTTTGTTGGTCCAACATCTTTCCCATGTCACACGTCAAGCTTTTCATCCCCGGTCCCGTCGAAGTCAGTGCCAAAACCCAGCAGGCCATGATCCAGCCGCTGATGGGCCACCGCAGCAAGGATTTCCAAGCCCTCTACGAGCGGATCATGCCAGGTCTGAAGACGATCTTCGGCACCGCCCAGCCGGTCTTCCTCTCCACTTCCTCCGCCTGGGGCGTGATGGAAGGCTCCATCCGGAATCTCGTCACCAAAAAAGTCCTCAACTGCTGCTGCGGGGCGTTTTCTGACAAGTGGTATGATGTCTCCCTCGCCTGCGGCAAACAGGCTGAAGCCCTCAAGGTCGCCTGGGGCCAGCCGATCACGCCGGAAGCCGTCGACGAGCGCCTCGCCACCGGCGAATTCGACGCCATCACCCTCGTGCATAACGAAACCTCCACCGGCGTGCTCAGCCCGCTCAAGGAGATCGCCGCGGTGGTGAAAAAATATCCCGGCGTCAGCCTGATCACCGATACCGTCAGCAGCTTCAGCACCGTGCCGATCGATTTCGATGCCCTCGGCCTCGATGTGATGCTCCTCGGCACCCAGAAGGCACTCGCCCTCCCGCCCGGCATGGCCCTCTTTGCGATCAGTGAGGCCGCCCTCGCCAAAGCCGCCACCGTCAAGGACCGCGGTTATTACTTCGACTTCGTGGAGTTCCGCAAGAATGCGGACAATTTCATGACTCCCAGCACCCCGGTCATCCCGCTGATCTTCGCCCTCGAAAGCAAGCTTGAGGACATCTTCGCCGAGGGCCTGGAAAACCGCTACGCCCGCCACGCCCAGCTCAATGACATGGTCCACGCCTGGGTGCGCAAACACGGCTTCGACTTCTTTGCCCCGGAAGGCTACCGCTCCAAGTCGCTTACCTGCGTGAAAAACAGCAAGGAAATCGATACCGCCAAGCTGGTCTCCCTGATGAAGAAAAACCATCTCATGGCCATCGACGGCGGTTACGGCAAAATCAAAGGCACCACCTTCCGCCTCAGCAACATGGGCGACGAAACGGAAGCCACGATCAACGAACTGATCGCGGCGCTCGACGACTCCATGGCCAAGCTGTAAGTCAGGTAAAAGGGTTCAGACTTCAGGGCCGATGCCCTGGAGTTTTCTGAACCCTGAACCCTGAATCCTTTCATCTTTCCCATGCTCTCCTTCTCCACCTGCTGGAACAGCAGCCGTCACACCGACGGGGAGGTCATGGTGGACGAGATCCTCAGCCTCGGGGTGGACACCATCGAGATCAGCCACGGATTGAAGGTTTCGTTATTGCCCGGCATCCGGAAGGCTTTCCAGGCGGGGCGGATCAAAGTCTCCGGGGTGCATAACTTCTGCCCCTCGCCGGTGGAATTGATGATCGATGCCCCGGACGCCTACGAGTTCACCAGCCACCGCCCGCATGACCGCGAGCGGGCCATGGCCCTGACCCTGAAGACCATCGAAACCGCCGCCGAATACCACGCCAAATACGTCGTGCTCCACCTCGGTACGGTGCCCATGGGCAAGCCCTCCTCCAGGCTCACTGACATGGTGGTGGAAGGAAAATTGAACAGCCGGAAATACGTCAGGGAAAAACTGAAGATGATCCGGACCCGCGAGGGCCTGAGCCGCCTCTATTTCGGCCGCGCCCGCGAAGCTCTTGCCAAAATTGCGCAGCATGCCGAAAAATTCGGCGTCCCGGTCGCCATCGAAAGCCGCAGCCACTACGAACAGGTGCCCAATGAGCGCGAGATGGTTCCCTTGATGGAGGAATTTGCCGGCCCCTGGGTTGGTTATTGGCACGACTTCGGGCACGTCCAGCTCAAGGCCAATCTCAGTCTGCTCGACCACTATCAATGGCTTTCCCGGATGACTCCCTGGCTGATCGGCTGCCACCTGCATGATGTGATCTGGCCCGAGCGCGATCACCGCGTTCCCTTCCAGGGCAGCGTGGATTTCGACCGGCTGCTGCCGCTCGTTCCTACCGACAAACCCATTGTCTGGGAACTCAGCCACCGGCGGAAAAAAGAGGACATCCTGATGGCCCTGCCACTCTGGCGCGCGAAATTCCCCGACTGGTGTTGATCCTCCGGCAGGGCAGCCGCGGCTTGCCTCATCCATCCTTCCTGCTGATTCCCGTCCCTCTTTTCCATGCTCCTCAAGTCTTTCAAGGATCTCTTCACTCTGGTGCGCGACAACGACACCGCCACCCTGCTGCGCCTCTTCCACAGCCTGGAGGCGCCCCCTGCTATCCAATTCCTGAAATACGGCATCTGCGGCGTCGGCGCCCTCATCATCCACACCGGAGTTTACCTTGCGCTGATTTATTTCGTGTGGCCGGAAATGAACGATCCGAAGATGGACGACTGGCTGCGCGCCAAGTCCACCTTCGCCCCCACCGCCATCGCCTTTCTTTTCTCCAATGCCTTCGTTTACTGGCTGAACATGAAGTGGGTCTTCACACCCGGCCGCCACCAACCGGTCAAGGAATTCCTCCTCTTCACCGCGGTCAATCTGCCCGGAGCCCTGATGGGAACGCTCGCCCAGGGCGCGCTGGTTTATTTCCTCCACTGGCCGAAGTGGGCCGCCCTCGCCGGATTCATCCTGCCCAACGTCCTGATCAACTTCATCTGCCGGAAGTTTTTCATCTTCCAGAAATAGGCCGGCCCACGGCCGCGCTGACGGCCTGCCGTCAGGTCAGATCTCCCAGTCCAGTCCTGACTCCGTGGCGGCTTTCTCCACCGCCAACACCACCGGCGGCGCATTCCGCGCATTCAGGGTGCGGTATTCCGTCACCTGCCACTGGCGCGGAGGCAATCCTGACGCAAAATCCCGCAGGGCCTGCGCTTCTTCCGCCCCCCCGGCATGGCCCGGATACAGCACCAGCAACAACAGACCGCCGGGCCGCAGCAGTTCCAGGGCGGCCCGCACCGCTGGCAGCGTGGTCTCGGCCCGCGTGATCACCGATTTATCCCCGCCCGGCAGATACCCCAGGTTGAAAATCACGGCAGCGATCCGGCCTTCTGCATCCCCCGGCAGCTGGGCCACCATCTCCGCATGGCTCGCTCCGATTAATTGATAGCAGGCTTCCGGCACCCCCCAGCGCTGCAGCAGGCGCTGCGTCGCGGCAATCGCCTCCGGCTGGACATCAAAGGCAAAAACCTTCCCCTCCGGCCCGATCAATTGGGCCAAAAAATGAGTGTCGTGGCCATTGCCCGCCGTGGCATCCACCGCCAGATCCCCCGGCAGCAGCCGTTCCCTCAACATCGTGTGACAATATTCGACCGCGGATAACATAAAAACAGGGCAGGGGAGGGAAGGGAATAGGGAAGGAAAAGGGGCGTGAGGATACCGGCACGAAATCACTCCGCACCAGCAAATCCCGCCAATTCCACCACCCCTCCCGACTCTGCCCCACTGACCGCTGACCGCTGACCGCTGCCTTCTGACTTCTGACCACTGCCTCCCGTCTTCCCTCAATTTCCCGCCACATCCAACTCCGCCGGCAGCGCCGTTCCATGGACCAGATGCTCCGCCAGCAGCCGCGCATAACGCGGTCCGTGCAGCACGCCCTTCGACCCCAATCCGTTGAAAAATGCCAGGGTCCGGTGCACCGGATGCCGCCCCAACCGGGCCAGGCTTTGATGGATGATCGGCCGCACCGCGGCCTCGTGGCCGGTCACCGTCCACGGCACCCGCAGCAGCCGGCCCAGCCGTTCCTCCAGTTCCGCCCGCGCTGCCGCCGTGGGCACCTGATCCAGTTCATCCCAAGTGTAGGTCGATCCAGTCCGGAAGCTCCCCGCGCCATCCACCGGCAGCAGCCAGCCGCCGTGATTCACGATCCGGCGTTCCCCGGCGAGGTCAGGAATCGAAAGCGACAGAATCTCCCCCTTGGCACATTTCCACGTCACCCAGGGAAACCACGGATTCTGCCGCGCCTCCGCGCCCTCACAAAACACCACCGCCGCCATCCGTTCGCCGTCCGGCAACGTCACCCCCAGCGCATCCGGCTGCAGTGACGCGGCCTCCAGACGGCCCCGGCGGAGCATTCCGCGCGATTCCAGCCAAGCCGCACTGTCCGCCAGCCAGTTCCTTGTATCCAGCCAGCCGCTCGTCGCCATTTCAAATCCCTCGCCCGCCCCTCTGAATTTCGTCAAATCCACCAAAGGCGCCCCGCGTGCCGGCGCGACATGCGCCTCAAAGTCCGGCTGTCCACGTTTGGCCGCGAACCGCTGTGGCTCCTCCGCATTCCGCCACAACCGCACCTGCCGGCGTTCGTGGAAATGCGCCCGGCCCAGCCTCCGGGCCGACTCCGCGTAACACGCCAAGGCCTCCGGCAAAAACGTGCCCACCTCATGGCTCAGGGCCACCCGTTTGCCCGTGATCGGGGTCACGATGCCCGCTGCCACCTTCGACGAGGTCACCGCCTCTCCCGGATCCACCACCAGCACCCGCTGTCCCAGCCGCACCAACTCCCACGCCAGCAACGTTCCCGCCAGCCCCTGGCCGCAAATCATGATAGGATCGGGCAGGGGAATCATCGGGGAAGTGTGGAGGAAAAATCCAAAATCAGGCCCTTTTACTCAGTCGTAACCCGCTTGGCCAAAAGCGCGGAATTCGGCTCCATCCAGAATTCGCCGCTCCTTTTCCATCCGTTTGAAAGCGTGGGGCCTTCTTCTCCAAACTGTTCCACTCGCGTTGGGGTCTGGAACATTCTGCGACCCTGCGAGAGCAATTCAGTTCCGTAGCCCGATGGGAAGGAGGGGCCAGGTCCGTTCAGATCAGAAAATGGACTTCCAGATCGAGGAATTCCAACCTCAGTCCCCCGTTCAAAGGATAATTAACTTCCGACAATGTATGTCATGTAAAATGGTAAACTTTTTGATTTGGTACTTGCCGGGAATACTGACTCAACCGTAATTTACAGGACTTCTGGTCGTTGCTAAGAAGTTGCGCTGCGGCCAGTTACTAGTTTGTTTAAGTCTTACTGCCGGCGGGGTGCATTGTCACTCCGCCCTATTTTTTGTCCGTCCCCGCCTTCACTGTAAACCTGCCAGATGGACGATGAGCTAAAAATTGTCTTCAAAGTCGAGGGTTTGGACTCAGAAGGAGGCCATGTTCGCTTGGACCATCTCCTCAAACAGCTTGAGCTTCTCAAAAAGGGCTTGGAGCAGATCGACAGCATCGTGGATGATGAAGGCAAGCCTGCCGCTTATTACCGAGTCGTTGCTGCCAGTCACTCTAGTCCTCTCACTATGACGCTTGAACCGGTCCCGAGAGAAACGAGAAAAGAAAAGCCAACCCGAGAGCGCCTCATAAGGGGGCATGACCGGTTCTTCACTGAAATTAATTCACTTCGGAGTGGAACGCCCCCTTCGGCAGACGTCGACAACGAGACATTACAGACACTCCAGAAATTGGTGTCCCTGCAGGGGCGCACCTATAAAACCGCCAGCGTATACAATCACACCGCCTCCGTACAGTTAGATGTCGTCTTGAAGCAAAAAGTGGACTTTTTCCTCCACGTCGAGGATCAATCTTACGGCACGATAAGTGGAAGGCTCGATCAGTTAAATCTTCACGCGGGGACCAACGCATTCTGGATATACCCAGCTGCTGGCCCTAAGCGAATTCTGTGTAAATTTCTTCCGGGCGACAAAGCCAAGGTGAAGAACGCACTTGAGAAAACGGTGGAAGTGACCGGTACGAAATATTACCGCCCTAATAGTGATTTTCCTCACAGAATTGAAGTTGCTTCCTTTGAGGAAATTCCGTTCATCTCTAGCAAGGCAATATTATCTATCAAAGAGCCGGGTGAATTTAGCAAACATGACTCAGTAACCGAAATTAACGAACTGCGCGATGAGTGGTAAAATACCAACATATTACTGGGACACCTGCATCTATCTTGCTTGGCTCAAGCAAGAGGATTTGAATAAGGACCATCTGCCATTTATCGAACGACTGATCAAAGACAACGATCAGGGGCAAAACGTCATAATTACGTCAACTATAACGATGATTGAGGTCTTGTCGGTCGGCCTCACCGAAAAAATGGAACAAACGTTCAGGGACTGGATGCGGCCACAGAAGTTTAGAGCGCGGTTCGACGTTGATCCTAAAGTTTCATTGAGGGCCAGAATGCTCAGAGAGAGCGTCTTGGAAATCGAAAAAAAGACAACCCTTACAACGCCGGACGCAATCCATGTCGCCACTGCTATCTTATATGGCGCCAATGCAATGCACACATTTGATGACGGGAGGAAAAAATCAGGTGGAAAGAAGGGGGTTTCTCTTCTGGATCTCAACGGGCGGGAAGACGTCGGTAGTTTAAAAATCTGCAAGCCGGTTGTGGATATCACTCCAGAACTGTTTCACATTGCCCCTTCCAGAAACAGGGACTTGGACATCGACGTCCCTTCGGTCGAAACCGGAGTGAAAAGCGCGTAAGTTTTTTGAAACCTTCAAAAAATAACTGGTTCAGAAGAAACTAGACATTCCTATTAGTGCGAGTTTTCACTGCGACTGGGGCCTCCGATGGCATGCTGAAGCCCGAAATGGAAGAGTGCGAGTCCCACTTTCTCAACGAGCATTAAGGTCCCTCGAAAGCCCCCAAAGTCGTGACGCGGCGTAAGTGGGCGTTGATTGACCTTTCTGAACAATTTTTTGCACAATCCTCTTGCACCATGGGCCACCCTTTGCTTGGTAGCGGTCCGCTCGCGTTGACCTCCTCAATCAGTCCTCGCAATGAGCGGAAAGCCCTGTTCCACACAGGGGACACCCTGCTCGGGTGGCGGAATGGTAGACGCGTACGTTTGAGGGGCGTATGGGGTAACCTGTGGGGGTTCGAGTCCCCCCCCGAGCACCACTTTTTTCCTGCGGATTGACCCGCGCCAAGGGAATCGCGTGCTATCAGCCGGCCTGAGATTTCGCCCCCGTTGCCCTGAAGAGATCCCATCACATCTGCCGGCACCAGGCTCCGGTAAATCGAGTGGGGACTTCCCTGCCTCCCGACCCGGTTTTGGCGGGCTCTCCGGAGACGCTTCCCGGCATGATGAATCGAATTCACGGTCTCCTTTGGCTCAAAAAGGGGCGGTGGCACCGGCTGTGCTGATTTAGCTACGACCTTCCTTTGACGGGGGCCCATCAGCCCGGCTGCGGGGTCCCGCGCCGGAAAATCCCCCTGCACCGCTGTCCCCCCCTTCCCGGCGCCCTTCCTTCATGCAACTGCCAGACCCATTCCTTTGTGGATTTGTTCCTTCGCTGGAGGTGCTGCCGGTGTTGTCCGCCGCCCGCGGGCACGGCCGCCGCCTGCAATTCAAGGGTTGTCCAGGCTACGGCCGGATCATCCGGCATCTCCTCACCGGAGATCTGCAGGCGGGCATTCTGCCGTGGGAATTGTTTGTCAGTGAAGTCCTGACCCGCCCCGGGCAGGACGGCCGCTGGGCGATCCCGCTGGTGATCCAGGCCTGTCCGATGGAATTGGTGCTGAGCCGGGCGGCGCACCGCCTCTGTTTTTCCTCCCGCGGGCCCGTGACCGGGAGGGAGATGCGCCGGCTGACCTTTGCCATCGAGGCGAAGCGCTCCCTGTCCCGCCTCCAGATCGCCTTGTGGCTCAGCGCCATTCCGGGGGCGGCCCGGCCACTTTTCAAGGTGCTGCCCATGGAGTTGATGCTCAAAGGCCTCGAAGCCGGCATGATGGATGGCATTGTGGCGCCCGCGCCGTGGGGCCTGCTGGCGGAAGGCGCCGGCTGCGGGAAACTGGAGGT
The DNA here is from genome assembly GCA_942492905.1 of uncultured Verrucomicrobiota bacterium. GTDB lineage: Bacteria > Verrucomicrobiota > Verrucomicrobiia > Verrucomicrobiales > V1-33 > CAIZWU01. The sequence goes on along the minus strand of OW818657.1, from coordinate 3,355,155 downwards.
GCCCTTCGAAACCGGGGCCTATGCCCAGCAGGTCGTGCTGGTGTGCCAGCAGAACCTCTGCCACGCGGCGCCGCAGATGTGTCAGGACCTGCCCGCGGCCTGCGCAGCGGCGCGGCGGCATCTCACCGATCCCGCCGCCTTCCTGGAAACCGCGTCCTGGGCGACCGCTGCGGGATGGCCGCAACTCACTCCGGAACTGCTCCGGCAATCCGCAGCCCGTTATCCCGGCCCCTCCGGCCCGGGCGTGCTGGACTTTGCGCCGGATTTGGCCTGGCTCACCCGTGAACTCCAAACCCTGATCCAATGGCAGGTGCTGCCCGCGAAGGAGGCGACGGCCAGCCTGACGGAAGGATTGCTCCCCCGCTTCCCCGCAGGCCACCCGCGGGAGGCAACGGGCCAACCCGCGGAATCCCCGGCATGACCTAACCGGGACTCCGGCGTTCCACCGCGGCCATTTCAATCAGACTGAGCAGAACCTCGGCGGCCCATGGCAGGGGGCGTTCCCGGGGCCAGCAGGCCACGCAGGCCCGCTCCAGCGGGAAGTCCTCCACGGGCAGCCTGACCAATCCTTCCTGGGCCGGCCCCTGGGTCCACTCCGGCAGCACCGCCACCCCCTGCCCTACCCGGGCCAGCTCCCTGACACTGTGCAGTCCGGGCAATAACCAGATCCGCCCGGGTGGTTCCCCGCCCGTTCCGGTCCATCCGCCCATGACCCGCCGGCGGGAATCCTCGTCGGTCACCAGCAGCAGATGTTTGGCGAGGGCGGTCCGCCCGATCCGCCCGGGCTGGCGCAGCAGATGGAAGGGCGCCACGTAGAATCCAAGGGATTCGCGGTAAAGCTCCCGCTGCACCATTTCCGCGGGCACCTCGGCCGGTGGGGTGAGGATCAAATCCAGTTCGCCCGCAGCCAGGGCAGTGGCCGCCTCGATTCCCGTCAGGACCTGGAGTTGCACGGAAGGAAAACAATCCTGGAAATCAGGCAGCACCACCGGCAGCAGCCCGCTGCAGACCATGGCCGGCACCGCCACCCGGAGCTGACGCGTGGCGGCTTCCAGTGCCACCACTTCCTGACGTAGCCGCTGCATCTGCTGCAGCAATCCCTCGGCCAATGGCAGCAACCGTTGCCCGGCCGCGGTCAGTTCCACCCGCGGCCCGATGCGGCGGAACAGCGTGCAGCCCAGATCCTGCTCCAGGGCCTTCATGGAATGACTGATCGCGGAAGGCGACAGATTCAACTCCTGGGCGGCCACCGCAAAGCTCTGCTCCCGGGCCGATACCACAAATAAATGGAGACGGCGTGAATCCAGGGCAGCCTCTGATCCGGAGGAAGCGGGCTCGGAAGCAGAGTGGTGGGGCATGGAGGAATGAAATTCAACTTGCCCTGGCTGAGCACCTCCCATGCCAGCCCTGGCCTGACCGGGGATACGCGCCGGATTCCTCCGCTGCGGGCAACCGCCTGACGGATTCCAGAATCCCTTCCGCCGTCCTGGCAACACGAAATCGTTTCATCATGACCTGCCCCCTCATGGCAACGGGAGTGCTGATGAGTCAAATGCCTCACGATCCAGACATCGTTAGGTCCACCTCAACCAAGGAAACTCAATCCCATCGTCACCATGATCAGAACCACTTCTTCCTCCCTGTCCCGCCTCGGGCATGCGGCGCTTGCCGTTGCCCTGCTGGCGGCCGGCTCCCTCCAGGCAGCTCCGCCGCCCACCAGCGAAGTCAACACCACCGGGCTCGCCGTCACTGACACCACCGTCACGGTGGGGCAACTCCACTCCGCCACCGGCACTATGGCCATCAGCGAGACGGGTTCCATCCAGGCCGAGCAGCTGGCCATCGACCAGATCAATGCCGCCGGCGGCGTGCTGGGCCGCCAGATCAAAGTCATCAAGGAGGATGGCGCCAGCGACTGGCCCACCTTCGCCGAGAAAGCCAAAAAGCTGCTGGTCAGCGACAAGGTCGGCACCGTCTTCGGCTGCTGGACCTCCGCTTCCCGCAAAGCCGTGCTGCCGGTCTTCGAAAAGGAAAACGGCATGCTCTACTATCCCACTTTCTACGAAGGTCTGGAGCAGTCCAAAAACGTGATCTACACCGGCCAGGAAGCCACCCAGCAGATTCTGGCGGGGATCGACTGGATCGCCAAGGAAAAGAAGGCCAAGACCTTTTACCTGGTGGGCTCCGACTACATCTGGCCCCGCACTTCGATGAAGATTGCGCGCAAACACATTGAAAACGTGCTCAAGGGCACCGTGGTCGGCGAGGAGTTCTACGCCCTCGGCAGCACCTCGTTCGGTTCCCTGATCAACAAGATCAAACTCAAGAAGCCGGACGTGATTTACGCTGCGGTCGTGGGCGGTTCCAATGTCTCCTTCTACAAACAGCTCGCCGCGGCCGGCATCAACGGCACCAAACAGACGCTCCTCACCATTTCCGTGACCGAGGACGAAGTGCTCGGCATCGGCGGGGAAAACCTCGCCGGGTTCTACTCCGCGATGAAATACTTCCAGAGCCTCGACAATCCGAACAACAAGGAGTTCGTCGCCGCATTCAAAGCGAAGTATGGCGCTGCCAGTGTCATCGGGGACGTCACCCAGGCCGGTTATCTGGGCCCATGGCTGTGGAAAGCCGCCGTGGAAAAGGCGGGCAGTTTCGACATCGACAAGATCGTGGCCGCCTCTCCGGATCTCGAACTGAAGACCGCTCCCGAAGGTTATGTCAAACTGCACCCGAACCATCACCTCTGGAGCAAACTCCGCATCGGCCAGTGGCAGAAAGATGGCCAGGCCAAGGTGCTCTACGAATCGGAGCTGATTGAACCCAATCCGTTCCCGAAAGGTTATCAATAACCGGTTTCAGAGACTCTGCGGGGCGGTCCCCGGACCGCCCCGCCCCACCTTGATTCCCTCTCCGGCCCCTTCATCCCTTCCTACCCCATCCCGCGCATGTTTAGCGAATACACCACAGAAGAACTGCAGAACATCTTCATGATGCAGGGCTTTTCCGGCCTCAGCCTGTTCAGCGTGCTGCTGCTGATGGGGCTGGGCCTGGCCCTGATTTTCGGCCAGATGGGCGTCATCAACATGGCGCACGGCGAGTTTATGGCCCTCGGCGCCTACACGGTCTATTTCTGCTCCACCCTGACCGAACAATACGCCCCGGCGTTCGGTCCCTACTATTTCGTCTGCGCCATCGGCATCGCGTTTCTGGTCTGTGCCCTCGTGGGCGCGCTGGTCGAATTCCTCATGATCCGGCATCTCTACCACCGGCCCTTGGATACCCTGCTGGCCACCTGGGGCCTCAGCCTGATCATGCAGCAGACCTACCGCTCCCTGTTCGGCGCCCGCGAGGTCACCCCCACCCTGCCGGAATGGCTGATGGGCTCCTTCAATCTCAAGGAGGGTCTCGATATTCCTATCAACGGGGTCTTTGTGCTCTGCCTCGCCCTGCTGGTCACCTTTGTGATGATCCTTTTCATGTATAAATCGAAATTCGGCCTGCGCCTGCGGGCCACCGTGCAGAACCGGAAAATGAGCAGCGCGGTGGGCATCAACACCGGCAAAGTGGACCGGCTGGCTTTTGCCCTCGGCTGCGGCATCGCCGGCATCGCCGGAGCCGCCTTCACCACCATCGGCTCCACCGGCCCTGACAGCGGCAGCCGCTACATCGTGGATGCCTTCCTTGTGGTGGTCTTCGGCGGGGCCGCCAACATGCTGGGCTGTGTGGCGTCCGCCTTCGGCATCGCCCAGGCGCAGTCCATCCTCGAGTTCTTCCTCGAAGGCACCAAGGGCAAGGTCGCCACCCTCCTCGTGATTGTGATCGCCCTCATGTTCCGCCCGCAGGGACTCTTCCCCAGCAAGGTGCGCGGCCACTGAACCAAGCCCTCCCAACCCTTCTCTCCTCACAAACCATGGCCTTCTTCCGGACGCTCTTCAAAACCCGCGGCGAAGCGGTATCCTTCGCCTGTTTCGCCCTCCTGATACTGGTCATCCTCCCGCTGGCCCTGCCGGTCTTCCGGCTGAATCTGGTGGGGAAATACCTCAGTTATGGATTCGTGGGCATCGGCCTCGTCCTCCTCTGGGGCCGTTGCGGCATCCTCAGCCTGGGCCAGGGCGTTTTCTTCGGCCTCGGCGGCTATTGCATGGCGATGTTTCTCAAGCTGGAAGCCTCCGACCCGGTCACGACCGCCATCCAATCCACCCCGGGCATCCCGGATTTCATGGACTGGAACCAGCTCACCGCCCTGCCAAAATTCTGGGAGCCTTTCCACAGCTTCCCCTTCACCGTCGTTGCCATTTTTGTGGTGCCCGGTCTGGTGGCTTTCCTGATTGGCTGGGCGATGTTCCGCCGGCGGGTGGGCGGCGTTTATTTCGCCATCATCACTCAGGCGATCGCCCTGATCCTGTCTCTTGGAATCGATGGAAACCAGGGCTACACCGGCGGCCGCAACGGTATCACCGACCTGCGTACCCTGATGGGCTGGGACATCCGCTCCGAGCATGCCCAGCAGGTGCTGTATTTCATCTGTGTGCTGCTGCTGCTGGGCTCCGCCCTGTTCGCCAAATACATCATCAACACCCGCTTCGGGCGCGTCCTGATGGCGGTGCGCGACCAGGAGGAGCGGGTGCGGTTTTCTGGTTATGACGTGGCCATGATCCGCACCTTCACCTTCACGGTGGCGGCCATGCTGGCAGGATTGGGAGGAGCCCTCTTCGTGCTGCAGGTCGGCTTCATGTCGCCCTCGCTGATCGGCATCGTGCCTTCCATCGAACTGGTGATCTTCGCCGCCGTGGGCGGCCGCCTCTCCGTGGTCGGCGCCATGGTGGGCTGTCTGCTCGTCAACTTCAGCAAATCAGCCTTCTCCGAAGCCTATCCGGATCTCTGGCTCTACCTGATGGGCGGCACCTTCATCGCGGTGGTGATGTTCTTCCCTGACGGATTGGCCGGACTTTTCACCAAGTGGGACACCATCAAAACCCGGGCCGCCGCGCTGCTGGCCCGCTTCCGTCCGGCTTCCGCCACCACCCCAAACGCCAGCCAACCCGCCAAATGAGCACTCCTAAAGATTACGTTCTGGAAGTCGAAGACCTCGGCGTTTCCTTCGATGGTTTCAAAGCCGTGGATGGGTTCAACTTCTACCTTGATGCCCACACCGTCCACGTGATCATCGGGCCCAATGGCGCCGGCAAGACCACCGTGCTGGACCTGATCTGTGGCAAAACCAAGGCCACCAGCGGCACCGTTAAGTTCAAGGGAAAGGAGATGCGGGGCATGCGGGAATACCGCATTGTCCGCGCCGGGATCGGCCGGAAATTCCAAAACCCGTCCATCTACGAAAACCTGACGGTCCTGGAAAATCTCGAAATCTCCCATCCCGCGGGGCGCGGCATCTTCGGCTGCCTGCTCTTCCGCCGCACCCCGGCGATCCAGCAGCAGATCGAATCCACCGCGGCCCAGATCGGCCTGCAGGACAAACTGGACACCGAGGCCGGCATCCTCAGCCACGGCCAGAAGCAGTGGCTGGAGATCGGGATGCTCCTCATGCAGGAGCCGGAAATCATCATGCTGGATGAACCCGTGGCCGGCATGAGCGTGCGCGAACGCACCGAAACCGCCGCCCTGATCCGCCGCATCAGCGCCAACCGCTCCGTGATCGTGATCGAGCACGACATGGAGTTCGTCCGCGAAATTGCCGACCGCGTCACAGTGATGCACCTCGGCCAGATCCTCTCCGAAGGCTCCATGGAGAAGGTCTCCACCGACCCCAAAGTCATTGAAGTCTACATCGGACACTAACTTTATCAATCCCCTATGATCTCCGTCAAAAATCTCGCTGTCAGTTACGGGCAAAGTCTGGTGATCCCAGACCTCAGCTTCACCGCCGCCCAAGGGGAAATCCTCGGCATCGTGGGCCGGAACGGCATGGGGAAAAGCACCCTCTTCCGCGCCCTGATCGGCATGATCCCCACCCGCAGCGGCAGCATCCACCTGAAGGACCGGGAACTGACCGGGCAGCCTCCCCACCGCCGGGTGGGCTCCGGCGTGGCCTTCGTGCCCCAGGGCCGCATGATTTTCCCCTATCTGACGGTTTACGAAAACCTCATCTCCGGCGTGCAGGGGAAAGTGAGCGAGGAGGCGGTGAACGAAATCTATGCGCTCTTCCCGGTGCTGCGGGACATGAAAAAACGCAAAGGCGGGAATTTATCAGGCGGCCAGCAGCAGCAGCTCGCCATCGGCCGGGCCCTGATGACCAATCCATCGGTGCTGCTGCTGGATGAGCCCACCGAAGGCATCCAGCCCTCCATCATCAAGGACATCTCGCGCAGCCTGCGCGAGATCCGTGACCTGAAGAATCTGACCATCGTGGTCAGCGAGCAGGTGCTCAGCTTCGTGCTCGATACCTGCGACAACATCAAGGTCATCGACCGCGGCCGCTTCATCCGGGAAGACCGGCGGGCCGATGTCGATGCCGGGCAGATCAAGGCCATGCTTTCGGTCTGAGCCTGACTCCTTTTTCCACCACCAACCCAAAGTCCGTACCCATACCATGAAGACACTGATCAAAGTTGACCTCAACGCCACCCCCGAGTCCCAGGACTATCTGCATAACCGCTGGCATCCGGACCTCCCCATGGTCGCCTACGTCAAACCCGGCGACGAATTCCGCGTGGAATGCATCGACTGGACCGGCGGGCAGATCAAAAACGACGACGACGCCAAGGACATCGAAGTGGTGGATCTTTCCAAAGTCCACTATCTGAGCGGCCCGATCGGCGTGGAAGGCGCGGAACCCGGCGATCTGCTGGTGGTGGACATCCTCGACATCGGGACCCTCGCGGAATCCGACTGGGGGTTCACCGGGATTTTCGCCAAGACCAACGGCGGCGGTTTCCTGACGGAACACTATCCGGACGCCCGCAAGGCCTGCTGGGACTTCCACGGCATCTACACCACCTCCCGCCACATCCCCCATGTGGAGTTTGCCGGCATCATGCACCCCGGCCTGATCGGCTGCCTGCCTTCCAAGGAAATGCTGTCCATGTGGAACAGCCGGGAAAAGGAACTGTTCGACACCAACCCCGAACGGGTTCCGGCGCTTTGTGCCCTGCCCTATGCGCCCACCGCCCACATGGGCCGAATGAGTGGCTCCGCCCGCGACACCGCCGCGGCGGAAGGAGCCCGCACGGTGCCGCCCCGCGAGCATGGCGGGAATTGCGATATCAAAAACCTGACGAGAGGTTCCAAGGTGTTTTTCCCGGTTTACGTGAAGGACGGCGGCCTCTCCATGGGCGACATCCATTTCAGTCAGGGGGATGGTGAAATCACTTTCTGCGGCGCCATCGAAATGGCCGGATTCCTCGATCTCCGGGTCAGCATCATCAAGGGCGGCATGGAGAAATACGCTATCCGGAATCCGCTCTTCATGCCGAGCCCCCTCTCACCGAACTACACCAAACACCTGATTTTTGAAGGCATCTCCGTCGATGAACAGGGCAAGCAGTATTACCTCGATCCCCATGTGGCCTACCGGATGGCGTGCCTCAATGCGATCGAATACATGAAGAAGTTCGGGTTCACCGGCGAACAGGCCTACGCCATCCTCGGGACCGCGCCGGTCGAAGGCCGCATCAGCGGGATTGTGGATATCCCCAATGCCTGCGCCACCCTCTGGCTGCCCACGGAAATCTTCGACTTCGACATTTCACCCAACGGCAACGGACCCATCATCAAGATCCCGTCCACCAGCGATCTCGCGGTCGTCAAATAAGGCCGATCCGCCCGGGAGCTTCCGTCCCACCACTGCTGCTCCCGGGCCCTGTTTTCCAACTCAACTCCCCTCGCCACCATGCCGCTCTACGATTACACCTGCTCCACCTGCGGGGATTTCCGCCTGCTCCGCCCCATGGCGAGGAGGAATGCCCCGGCGCGCTGCCCGGATTGCCAGGAAACCGGCTCCCGCCTGATCCTGGCTCCGGCGCTGGCCCTGATGAGTCCGCAACGCCGCAAGGCTTTTGCCACCAATGAGCGCAGCCGTCACGAACCCAAAGTGAGTTCGGCCCACACCTGCGGCAGTGGCTGCGGATGTGGTCCGTCGTCCTCCATCAAACCCAAACGGATGCGGAAGACCGGATTGGGAGCCCTCCAGGCCGGCAAGGCAACTTCCCGTCCCTGGATGCTGGGACACTGACCAAAAACCGGGTACACCGGATCAATAAAAAAGCCGCAACCCGATCAAGGGTTGCGGCTTTTATGGTGGTGTCAGGGGTCCTGACGGGGATTATTTCCCGTAGACTTCGACTTCGATGTATTGGTTCGTGTCATCAAGGTCGCGGCCATTGCTGGAGAAGCGGACGTAGCGGCCTTTGACCCCACTGACGGGAATTGGGCGGCCGTTGTTGGTTTCGATGTAGGACTTGTCAGGTCCCACGCCCAATCCGGCGGAATTGTCGAAATCGTTATTGAAGACCGTGGTCGAGGTCTTGAACTCCGGATCATCGGAAATCTGGGCAATCACATCCTTGAACATGACATTCTGTTTATGGAAGTGCCAGACCCACAGGAGCCAGATTTCCTTGGGCTCGCCGAGATCGATCTGGATCCAGGCTTTGCCCGGCATGAGGTCCACGAAGTAGCCGTCATCCCCTTGTTTGTCGCCATCCGTGGCGAGGGTGAGGTCGCCGATCGGGGCGGAGTCGTTGGAAGTGACAGGCTTGCCTTTGGAGAGGAGGGTGACGCCTTCCGGAACCTTCACTTCCAGCGTGGGCACCGTTGACGTATCCAGGTTGGGCGGGGGATTCTCCTTGGGCAGCGGGGTGCCGACAAAGAGGGGTTTCGGCATTTCTGGTTTGATGGTGATCGCCGGGCCCGTGATGGCAACGGGAGCCGCCGCCGGGGCTGGCGTGGCGGCAGGCGCCGGGGCTGCCACCACTGGAGCTGGAGCCGGGGCTGGGGCTGCCGGGGGAGCAGGCACTGGCGCCGGGGGCGGCGTGCTGACGACCGCCGGAGTGGGCATCGCGGCGGGCTTGGGCGCTTCCGGAGCCGGGGTGGGCTTGGTCACGGCCACGGGGGCGGCTGCCGGAGCGGAAGCAGCGGGAGCAGGCGCCGCAGTGTCGGTGTAAACCGACGGCGCGGAGGATGAGCTGATCTTGGACAAGCCTGGAGCAGCCTTTTCACAACTGGAGAGGAGGAGGGCGGTGAGACACGCTGTGGAGACAGCGGTGGTGGCGCGGCGGTGGTGACGTTTTTTCATCTTTGGGTAGGGAATGGGCTGGGCGCGTCAGGCGACGACAAAATCAGACGGTTGGAAATCGATGCGTTTGCCGGTGGCCACCGCTTCGTTGATCTTGAGCACCGAGACGGCGCACTTGTAGGCTTCCGTGACCGGGCAGTTGAGGTCGGTCTGCTTGCCGCGGGCCCGGACGGTGTTGTAGAAGTTTTCGAGGTGGAACTGGTGGGGTGGTTTTTCGTCCATCTCCTTGGGCATGGCCGGCAGTTCATAGGGGTCGGCCGGAATGGAGACCCGGACGTCCTGGGTACCTTCCCGGGCGAGCCATTTGTCAGGAATATTCCAAGCCTTGGGGCGTTCCCAGAATTTGTTATAAACGGTCGCCGGCGGCTTGCGGAGGAATCCGGTGCGGGCGAGTTGCTCCCAGGTGCCGACCTTCTCGCCGGTAGTGTCCTTTTCCCGGTAAACCTGGTTATACACGGGCTGTTCGGAGATCACGATGGTGCCTTCCACGCCCATTACCTTTTCGTAGTAATTCTGCGAACCGTTGGTGGTCAGCACCTGATACATGGCGCGGACCAGCTGGGTTTTGGGTTTGTCCCCTTCCATGACCTGCACCCCGCCGGAATAGACGGGCACATCATATTCATAAACGACCGCCGCGTTGTCGAGTTGTTCGTAGCTGAAGGTGCCGCCGCCCTGGAGCGGAAGATTCTTGAAATAATCCACGCCACCGCTGGCGATCATGGAGCGCGGGGTGGTGCCAAGCAGCCAGTTGAAGATGTCAATCTGGTGGGCTCCGAGATCGGAGATGACGCCACCGCCGAATTTTTTGTAGGAACGCCAATTGGTGTATTGGAACATGTCCGGGTAGCCATTCGCGATCAGCTTTTCCTGGGGAATACCGGTGCCGGGTTTGGGCTCAAACGGCATTTTGACGGACCGGTTCCACTGACCGTAGAGGTGGGTGATCTGGCCGAGCAGGTTTTTCTCGCGCAGCAGCCGGTTGCGCATGAATTGATAGCGCGGATTGCTGCGGCGCTGATGGCCGATCTGGAGGAGGTGGCCGGTTTCCCGCTGGGCCCGCACCATGTCGGCGGCGGCTTCCAGGGAATTGGACATCATCTTTTCGCAGTAGACGGCTTTGCCGGCTTCCAGCGCCTTGCGGGTGAACGGCGCATGCAGCCAGTCCGGCGCGGCGATCAGGACACAATGAATTTCCGGATGCGCCTTGAGCATTTCATCCATGGTCTCGTAGGCCTTCACGTCGGCCCCGATGGCACGCGACATGGTCCGGGCCTTCACGTCCCAGAGGTCACACACCGCGACAAATTTGATGCCGGGGATGCGGAGGGACGCGCCCTTGAGAATGCCTCCTTGGCTGCCGCAGCCGACCAAGGCGACGTTCAGGGTATCGGAGGCTCCCGGAGGGGCGGTGGCGGCATGGGCGGCCAGTTTGGTGTAGCTCAGCGCAGTGCCGGTGATGGCGGTATTGCGGAGGAATTTCCGGCGGGTCAGGTCAGGCTTGCCGGTGGAAGAAGCAGTGGATTTCATGGCGACAGAGAGTGGGTTCTGGCGGGGCGCGGGTCCCGTATGAAAGCAGATACGGCGCGGAGAGCCACCGTAGTGCCGGGTTTTAGAAACGGGTGATGGCGAAACGATTGTATTTCACCAGGGAGAGGGCAAACGCCACCATGAGGGTGTATTGCGAAAGCATGAACACGGTAGGATTATCCGGCAGCAGCATCTGGCCCGAAGCGAGTGACATCCAGAGGCCGCCCCCCAGAAAGAGACCGATCCGGTTCAGGAAACCAAACAGAATCATGGCCCCGGAAAGCAGCATCAGATAGGGCAGATACTGGGCGTAATAATAGAAAGTCCAAGTCACCAGGTTGGAAATCCGTTCGCCCCCTTTCAGGACGTTGCCGTCCTTCGTTTTGGTGTCGAGAAAGGTGCCGAATTGGAAAACCTCTGGATTGTTCAGACCCCCGAATTCAAAAATCGGCTTGGCGACCGTCAGCCAACGTCCGGCTTTGATGACTTCGCCGGACTTGGGATCCACGTCATCATGCCAGTTTTTGAAGGAGTAGAAGTAGGGACTGTCGGAACTTTTGAATTTCTCCATGCCTGCGATGAGCAGCATCAGCCCGAGGAGCACCCGCATGATCAGGTAAGCCATCGTTTTTTCCGAACAGCAGGGGCGTGCCTCACGCAGGCAGGGTTCGGGAGAAGGGGAAGGAGTGGTTGCGTCCGTGGCCATGGTATTGATTGGGGGATGGAGAAAGGGGAACGCCGAGTGTGTCCTCCGTTTTTCAGAAATCCAGTGAAAAACGCCGCCCGGTCATAATACAACGCAATCAATACGGTGGCCCGGACCGGATATCACCCGGACACCACCCCGTTTTGAAAAAAGACCAGATCAAGGAGTTTTGGTCGGGCACGACCCGGATCATTAAACAATTTCCACAAGTTTAGTATTCTTCCTTGCAAGCCGCCCCAGGCCCGCTAAGACTCGGCTCTCGCCTGAGAAACGGCGGTAACGGACAGGTGGCAGAGTGGTCGAACGCGCACGCCTGGAAAGCGTGTTTACAGCAATGTAACGAGGGTTCGAATCCCTCCCTGTCCGCCATCTTGATTTTCAAGGAGTCAACGCACTCGTGATATATTAACCAAGGCTTTCCCCGAAAAGTTGCCTGAGTTACACTAAGCGATGTCTTCGCAAATCAGGCAAATTCCTGACAGGTTTCCGGGATGGGGGCGTATCCCCGTCACTATGTTCAACAGATTGACCCGTAGTCTGGAAGTGGCCCTGCGTGACAGGGCTTCTTCATTCATGCTTTGTTGCTGAAAAGTTGGGCGGGACGACGCGGACGACGGCCCCAGGTGGTGGTGCTCCATCTGGAGGCTTTCTTCCATATCCTGCGCACCGGGGACCCGTGGCGCGACCTTCCCCCGCGCTTCGGACCATGGAGCACGGTCTATTCCCAGTTCCGCCGCTGGTGCCGCTGCGGCGTCTGGAATATCGTGCTGGCATGGCTGGGCAAGCAGGCCAAGGGCACCTTGCGGCATGTGGACGGCAGTTATCTCAAGCTCCACCAGCACGGCCTCCAAGGAGCCAAAAGGCTCCGGGAGCAGGAGGCCATCGGCCTGTCCCGCGGCGGCATGACCACCAAGCTGCTGGCAGCGGTGGATGAGGCGGGCCACCTCTGCGCCTTCGTCCTGACCTCAGGCAATCTTCATGACCAGACGGCGGCGCGGCGGATGATGGAGGCTTTCCGGGGCATCCATTTTGTGGGGGACAAGGGGTTCGACAGTCTGTCCTTCCGCAAGGCCCTCCATGAGCAGGGAGCCACCGGCAGCACCATTCCACGCCGGGGTTTCACCAAACTGCAGGATCAGCCCGAGCCTTTCGACACGGACATTTACCGGCAGCGCCATCATGTCGAAAACATCTTCCAGCGCCTCAAAGCCCACAAACGCATCGCTCTCAGATCCGACAAAACCGCCTCCTCCTTCGCCGCCTTCATCACTTTCGCCGCGCTGCTGGATGTTTTGCTCCGCCAGTGATTTGCGAAGACACCGCTTAGTTCCCGCTGCGTACGCAGAGGGGTGTGATGGCCTTCTTGAAGGGGGATACCGGGAAGCGACGCCTGGAGCCATGAATGGCCACCCCCGGTCTCTCCCCGCCTTTGCCGGTCGCCCCTCGCCTCCATCCATTGCGTGTCGCCGCACTGCTGCGGATCAATAAAAGCGGCCGGCCTTGCCGGGCCGGCCGCTCCTTATGACACGCAACTTTTGTTGGCTGCTCAGGAATGCAGACGGCGACGGAGAACCGCCAGGATTACGGCTATACCACTGAGCAGGAATAGGGTGTTTCCACCTTCCGGCACAGCGACGGGAGTAGCGATGATTCCTGCGTGCGCTTCTGCGGCACAGAAGCCCCCAATGACAACCATCACGGCGAGTTTGCGTAACGCGTTCATAGCGGTATTTTTCTGGTTTTTACGTTTTATGCTATAGCGGGCGGCGAGTCTACTTGCGAAACATGAGCAAATCATTTCGCGCCCCTACTGCGAGCGTTTTGGGAGCATTTATTATTCCACCCCATCCCGATGACGCACCACGACATGCGTAATGCTTTTTTAATCAACGACATACTTTTTGACTAAATATTTTCCATAAACAATAAGCTGGGCTAAAGTGTAAATTTGGCCGACAGATTGGCCCCATTGGTTGACTTTCGATTTTCAGACTGAAAGGGCGCACGTTCAAAACGCTCTCAAGCGGATCCGACAAGGTGCGGCAGCGTGGTAACTGCCAATACCACCCCGGGGGACTGCCGCAGGCGGCTACCCCAAAGGATTCCGCCCCGTTCATCCGAACCGCAACGCCCTCTGAGCAGTCAGGAATCGCTTCCGTTCCCGCTACGGCCAGTCCCCTTCCGGTTTGGTCTCAGGGATTGCCACCAGCCATTTCTGCTGCTATCCGCTGACCATGGCTAAGAATTCCCTCCTCCGTCTGGTTCCTTGTGCTGCTGCCCTGGCATGTTTCCTGGCGCCTCTGCCCGCCTTGGGGCAGGCGGATCCACCCTCGAACTTTACCGCCGTGGCCCGGCACTTGGATACCGGGGGCGTCTTTTACACCATCCTGGATTTGGACGGGGACCTGGCCAGGTTTGCCGGCGTGAGTGATGCCTTGCTGAGCCTCGCCCGCACAGAATTGGGCGCTGCTATTCCGCGAGGGCTGAGTGCCAAGGGGATTCTTGAAGGGCTGGGCCTCGACCGGGTGAAGGCCGTTGGCATGAGTTCGAAAAAGGCCGAAGGCAGTCTGTTCAAAAACCGGGCCCTGATTTATATGCCGGAAGGCCGGTCGGGGTTGGCTAAGTTGTTCGGTGGTGCCGCGGCGCCCCTGCAATCGCCGCGACTGGCTCCCGCTGGTTCGGACCTCGTCATGGAGACGGAATTGACGCTGAGCGCCCTGCTGGAGATCACGGAATCCGTGCTGCGCAGCACCGGTGATCCCAAAACCCTGAACCAATTCAAAGGGCTGCTGGGCTTCCCAGTGCCGGGACTGGAGATGACGGCAGGCGATTTTATCGGGAAACTGAACACCCGGATCATTTTGGCCGGGCGATTGGAAGCGGGGAAGAGTTTCACCCTGCCCGGCAGCAAAACCACGGTGCCCGCCTTCCGCCTCGTGGTGAGCTTTGATCACTTGGATTTCCTCTTCCCTCCACTGATGGAATATGCCCGGCAATCCGGCCAGGCGGTCGTGGAAAAAGGCGAAGGATTTGAACGCATAGTTCCCAAGGCAAATCCAGCCGGAGCAACCTCGGATTTCCAATTTCTGATCCACCATGACCTGAACTCAAAACGCATCCTCATTGCGACCCATCCGGACGCGCTCAAGGAATTCCTCGAATCCAAAACCCCCTTGTCGGATGGGGAGGCGTTCCGCAAGGCCACGGCAGGATTTCCAATGGAAGGGAATGAATTTTCCTACGTCACCCCTGCGGTATTCAAAGCCTTCGACCACCAGCTGCGGACTGCCCTCTCCGATGCCCCGGCCCCATACACCGCCTCCCTCCGCACCGTGATGGAGGAGTTGGGCAAGCTTTCCCCATGGCCGACCCAGCCCATCGCCAGCGTGCGGGCCAATCTCCCTGAAGGCATGGCTTTTCAATCCACCTCCCCGCACAGCTTCAAATCCCTCATTCCCGCCGCGGTCACTCTTCCCGTGGCATTCCTGTCCGCCGTCAGCTTCAGGGGCTATAGCAAAACCCTTGGAAAAACCCGTGCCGGCCTGGCCGCTCCACCGACTCCATCAGCAGAAGACGAAGATGCCCCGGATGAAGCGGGCGAATCCATCCGGAACAATCTCCAGCAAATCGCCTTCGCCGCGCAGAGTTATTTTGTCGACCGTCCCGAGGCTGCGGAAGTAAGTTATGAGCAACTCATCGAAGCCGAACTGCTCTTCCGGCTGGAGGCGGTCAACGGTGAAACCTACAAGGGGCTCAAGCTGAAAAAAACCGGCGGCACCCTCTCGGTAAAACGCTCCGGCGGTGATGCCGTGGGCCACAAGTATGGCCCCGTGACGGACTGAAGACGGCTCGAGGTTGGCCCGGGGCCCACTTTTCACGCTTTTCAAGGCCGGTCAGCATTCCCACTATGGACGTTTCCTCCGGCTATCTCCTGGCCCCAGCCTACGCTTTCCCCCCACCATGCCTCCCTCTTCCCCTCTGCCCGAAATCCGTCTGGCTGGCTTCCTGAATTCCGGATTGGGCATTGGCG
This sequence comes from uncultured Verrucomicrobiota bacterium, assembly GCA_942492905.1. Taxonomy (GTDB): domain Bacteria; phylum Verrucomicrobiota; class Verrucomicrobiia; order Verrucomicrobiales; family V1-33; genus CAIZWU01. The sequence goes on along the minus strand of OW818657.1, from coordinate 3,339,636 downwards.
AAACCGGCCGCCGCATTGCCCGGTGCCTGCAGACCGCCGGGGTCCCGGTGCTGACCCATGCCTGGGAGAAACATGATGTGGCCACCGTGCCTTTTGAAACCAGCACCGCCGCCCACTCCGGGGCCGGACCCGGCATCAGTCTGCTCAGCATGAATGCGGACCAGATTCCCAGTTTCCTGAACCAGGCCGGACCCTCCTACACCGACGAAAAGTATGTCATCTGCGTGTGGTTTTGGGAGTTGCCGGAACTGAGTCCGGGGATGGAGGAAGGATTCCGTCAGGTCGACGAGGTCTGGGTGGCCACCCCTTTTATCCAACAAGCCCTGCTCAAACGAAGCGGGGATGTTCCCGTCCACCTCTTTCCGCATCCGGTGGAAGCCTGCAGCGGCAGCGCTGAGGAAGGCCGGGAGCGCTTTCCCCTCGATGACCGCTTCGTTTTCCTTTTCGCTTTCGACTATCAAAGCTGCGCCAAACGTAAAAACCCCTCCGGCGTTTGCGGAGCCTTCGTCCGCGCCTTTCCCGAGGCGTCCGCGGACGGCCCGTTGTGTGTCATTAAATCAATCAATGCGGCCCTTCATCCTGTGGACCACGCCCTGCTGAAGCGGAGCTGGGCCTGCCGGCCTGACATTATTTTCCTGGACGATTTCCTGAGCCCGGCCGACCGCGATCTGCTTTGTTGGAGGGCGGATGCCTGCGTCTCCCTGCACCGGTCGGAAGGACTTGGTTTGACCCTGCTGGAGGGCATGGCCATTGGAAAGCCCTGCATCGCCACCGATTATTCGGGGAACACCTCCTTCATGAGCCCGGAGACAGCCTGGCCGGTGCCATGGCAGCCGGTACCGGTCGGCCGGGGATCCCTGCATTACGAGGCTACCCAGGTTTGGGCAGAGCCCGACCTCACCGCGGCGGCTGCAGCCATGCGGGAAGTCTTTGAGGGAGGCCCGGAAGTGTCCCGCCGCGCCGCCGCCGGTCAGGACAACGTCCTTCGGCAATATCATCCGTCGCGCTGCGGCGAGGTCATGCTCGGTCTCCTGGAAAAAGCCGCCGCCATCAAACCCCGGAAAAAGCCGCCTCTGCCGGGACGCCGTACCGCCAATGAAGCGTTGAAAAAAGTGAAGGCACTGGAGGACCGTATCCGTCAAACCGCGCCCTCCCGCTGGAAGCTGTCATCCGACCAGACGGCAACCCGGAACGACATGATCCAGCTGGCGGCCGCGCAGCGCCACGCGCTCGCCCAGTTGTCGGCCGCACTCAAATTACAGGATCAGCAGGCCAAAAACCGCCATCAATACCTGCTCCGGCACAACGAACGCCTCGCGGATCAGCTGGCGGAGGTGATCGGCAGCCTGCCTTCCATCCAGCCTGCGGTGGGGGCTCCCCCTCCTTGAGCCCGGCCTCTCTTCCCGCGGCATTGCCGGCCAAGGGGATTTCTGTTGCATCCCACCCGAAATACGTTAGACAGCATCCAAAGACATGACCACTCCCTCCCCCCAGGAAACCAATAACCACCTGCAGACCGAAGGGGTGCATTTGATCGGAGACTTCGTCAGCAATTGTGGATTGAGCCAGTCCGCGAGGGACTTCGTCGACATCATCCAATTCATCGGATTGCCACATGAAGTGCTCGACTTGCCGCTCTTCCCGGAAAGGGAAGCCGAAAAAAAAGAGCAGCTGCTTCATCCCCCGGTCTATCCCCGGCCGGCCTCAAGGCTGAGCCTGCTTAACTTCAATGCGGATCTACTGCCTTCCGTCGCCGCTTCACTGCCAGGATCCTATTTTGAAGACCGGTATCTCATCGGAATATGGTTTTGGGAAACGGAAGTCTTCCCGCCCCACCAAGCCGCAGGATTCGACTATGTGGATGAAGTCTGGGTGGCCAGCGCCCATATCCGTAAAGCCCTGGAAAAAATTTCCCCGGTGCCGGTCCGGCAGTTCAGCCACCTCATCCATCCTCCCCGGCTGACCGGCCGCGAAGCCCTGCCCGCCTTTCTGAATAACAATCGCTTCGTTTTCCTGTTCTGCTTCGATTTCCGCAGCATGGCCGAGCGGAAAAATCCGGCCGGCACCTGCCGGGCTTTCATCAAAGCCTTTCCTGAAGTCCTCCCCGATGGCCCGCTCTGTGTCATCAAGAGCGTGGCTGCCTATCCTGAAAATATTGCGGAATTCCTGGATCTGCAGCGGCAATTCAGGTCCCGTCCGGACATCATTTTCATGGACGGCTGGCTCAGCCCGGAACAGCGGGATGCCCTGATGAACCGGGCGGACTGCTACGTCTCGCTGCATCGGGCCGAGGGCCTGGGGCTCACGCTCATGGAAAGCATGAGTCTGGCCAAGCCCTGCATCGGCACGGCCTACTCCGGCAACATGGACTTCATGACGACGGAGAACTCCTGGCTGATTCCCTATCAGATGATTCCGGTCGGCCGGCGCCGTTGGCCGTTTTCGAGCGACCACACCTGGGCTGATCCGGATCTGGATGCCGCCGCGGCCGCCATGCGCGAAGCCTGCGCCGATCCTGCGGCGCTCGAGAAAAAAGGGCGGCAGGCGCACGATACCATCACCAGCCGGCACAGCATGGAAGCCGTCGCCGGGGGGATCCAGTTGCTGCTGCAGGAAGCCATCGGCCGCCCGCCGCGGGTCAAACCAGGCCTTGCCCCATCATCCCCGGCAACTGCCGGCAAACCGGCCCCCTCCCTCACAGGCCGGGCGCAGGCCTATGAAATCCTGAAGACGGCCAAAACCCTGCACCAAACTGCCCGGCAGCAGGTCCGTTCCCTGGGGGGCTGGAAAATGGCTCCCGGCACCCGGACCGCGCTGGAGTCCATTCTGGAGGTGCAAAAACTGCAAATGGAAATCCAGTCCCAGATCCTGCGGGAGCTGGGACAGATGAAGCAACAGACGCGGGGATATGAGCAGAATACCTTTGACCGGCTCCTTTTCGACCAGCAAAGATCCAGTCTCCTGCTCAATGAGTTGACCGCCACTCTCTGGGATGCCAAAGACTCCGCTTCCCCCCCGCCCTGATCCTCCGCCTTCCCGCTACTTCATGAATCTCTACCGCATGCTCAAAGGGCTCGACCAGGCCATCAAGGATTGGCCAAAGGTCAAAAGCACCGTCAAGACCCTTCAGGACCGCAGCCGCAGTGCCGAGAAAATCCTGAAAAAAAGGGGCCTTGGTGCCGCCCCTTGGCATAACAAATGGGCGGCCTTCCACATACCCCCTTCCCTGCCGACCGAGCCGACAAAAAGCTCCCTCTGCAAGCAGGCCGACTTTCTCCGCGAGCACCATTTGAAGTGGTGCAAAATCATCAAAAGGGAACCGGAGTTCCACCGCAAGCAGTGGGAGTTTGTCTATATCCTCGAATCGCTCGAGCAGCGCGGCATGATCGGCCCCGGCAAGCGGGGACTTGGGTTTGCCGTCGGCACCGAGCCGGCGCCAGCCGCCCTTTGCTCGTTTGGCTGTGAAATCGTGGCCACTGACATCAACCCGGAAGCCGGCACGGAAAAAGGCTGGACCCATGGCAACCAGCTCTGCTTCGGCCTGGAGGATCTCAACCGTGATGGGGTGTGCGAAGCGGATAACTTCCGCCGCCTCTGCAGCTACCGGCCGGTCGATATGAATGACATCCCGGACGATCTCCGGGACTTCGACTTCAACTGGTCCTCCTGTTCCTTCGAACACCTTGGCTCCATTGAGAAGGGCCTGACTTTTTTAAAGAACCAACTCAAAACCCTCAAGCCCGGCGGATGGGCCATCCACACCACCGAATATAATATCAGTTCCAATGACGACACCCTGGAAGAGGAGAACTGCGTCATCTTCCGCCACCGTGACATCGAAAAAGTGGTTGGAGAACTTCGCGCCGAAGGCCATCATGTGGAGGAGCTGGATTATTCCCTGGGCTGGCTGCCCTATGATTACAAAGTGGATATTCCACCCTACGATCTGGCCCCCCATCTCCGCCTGCAACTCAGCAAATACGTCTGCACGTCCATCGGCCTGATCATCAGGAAAAAGGACTAACCTCCCCCTTCCGGAGCACCGACGCCCAGGCAGGATGCCGCGTCCGCCCGGCTCCATCCATTTTTACCAATGGCCCTATCAGCCCCACCTCCCTTCCTGGCCGTCCAGAGCGCCCGGCCCATTACCCCCGATCAGCAGGAGCGCCTCGGCCTGGCCGCCTTATGCCGCGACTGTGATGATATTCCAAAATCCGAAGGTGCCGGCACGGTGGACCGGTCATCGTCCCCTCCAGTGCAAATCATGCACAATGGGGTCAGGGTGGCCGCAGACTGTTATTGCGGTCCTTGGATGACCCGGATCATCGAATCACTCGCGGGTCATCATGAACCACAGGAGGAGAAGGCCTTCCATCTGGTGCTCGAAGCCTTGGGGAATGCCCGCAGCATGGTCGAACTGGGCGCCTACTGGAGCTACTATTCGCTTTGGTTCCACCAGCGCTTCCCCGGTGCTGACCTGCTGTTGGTGGAACCTGACCCGAATTTTCTGGAGATTGGCCAATACAACCTCGCGCTGAATGGAGTGGCCGGAACCTTCATCCAGGCCGCAGTAGGCGGGAAGCCGGGCGTGGAAGCGGCCTTCCCCTGTGAAAGTGACGGCCAACGCCGGCCGGTGTCCCTTGTGTCGGTGGACAGCCTGCTGGAGGACCGCGGACCGGTGGATTTACTCCTCGCAGATATCCAGGGCGCCGAACTTTCCATGCTCGAAGGGATGAAAAAATCACTCGCGGCCGGCAAGCTCCGGGTGGTCTTCATTTCCACCCACCACCACTCGATCTCCGGTGACCATCTGACCCACGAGAAATGCCTGGACTGGCTGCGGCAACATGGCGCCTGCATCCTGGCAGAGCATACCGTGGAGGAATCCTTTTCGGGCGATGGACTAATCGTCGCTTCCTTTGACCCTGATGTCAGGCCGGTCATCCCACTGAGCTATTGCCGGGCACGCGACAGCGTCTTTGGCCTCCCCAACCATCAGCTGGCGGCATTGGAAAATGGAGCAGCCACTGCACCCGCGGACTCCCCAGCCGTCAGCCGCCCTGCCGGTTCCGATTCCCGCTTTATCAGTTATGCCCAGCATGCCGAGGACGTGCTCCTCTGGCGGGCGCTCCGTGACGTGCCGGAAGGCTTTTATTTGGACGTGGGAGCCTTTCACCCTACCAGCGATTCCGTCACACGGGCCTTTTATGAACGGGGTTGGAAGGGCATCAATGTTGAACCGGTCCCCGCCAATATGGCCGCTTTCACCGCTGCCCGGCCCAGGGATATCAATCTTCAGGTCGCGGTATCGCGGGAAAACGGATCCCGAACCTTCCATGAAATCGTCGGCAGCGGGCTGTCCGGTTTCGACGGCAGCGGGGTGGAGGATCTCAAAAAGGCCGGCTGGGAAACGAGGGAACACACCGTGGAAACCAGGACCCTGGCTTCGATCTGCCGGGAATATGTGACGGGCGAAGTTCATTTCCTCAAGATCGATGCGGAACAGCACGAGCAGGAGGTGCTGGAAAGTGCTGACTTTAAATCGTTCCGCCCCTGGATCATCCTGGTCGAATCCGTCGCCCCCCTCAGCACTGATCAGACCCATACCGCATGGGAACCCCTTTTGCTGAGCGCCGGTTATGAGTTTCTTTTCTTTGACGGGCTTAACCGGTATTACGTCTCCACCGAAAATGCGGCCGCCATGAGGCAGCATTTCAACCGCCCTGCCAACCCCATCGACGATTTCCTTACGTTCCGGGAGGTTGAGCTGCAGGCTGCCCTGAACAGGGTGAAGCCGGATAATCATTACCGGACAAAAGCCGAAACCAAAATCAGCCATCTGGCCCGGTCCCAGGCCGAATCCTCCGCGAAAATAAAGTCGCTGGAAAACAAACTCCGGTATCATGCGGTCAATCCAGCCAGGGCTTTGAAGCTCTGGTGGGAACATCTGACGGGAAAAACCAGGCAGTAAACCTCCCCTTCAAGGATTTAATATTCCCTTTTCCCTCCAGAGAAATCGGTGCTATGGGCTGCCCTTTCCATGGATACTGCTGCTCCCCACGTCCCGTTTTCCGAACAGATCGCCAAGGCCTCCGTCCTGATCGAGGCGATGCCTTATCTGCAGCGTTTCCGTGGCCAGACGTTCCTCATCAAATTTGGCGGCAGTGCCATGGATGACCCGGCCCTCGTGGAAATGCTGCTGCGCGATGTGGTCTTTCTGGAACTGGCCGGGATCAACCCGGTGGTCGTCCATGGCGGGGGCAAGGCTATTTCCAAAGCCATGTCCGAGGCCGGTCTCACCGCCCGGTTTGTCGGAGGCCTGCGCGTGACCGATGCCCAGACCATCTCCATCGTGGAACATACCCTGCACCACGAAATCAACCGTGACCTCGTGGAGGCCATCAACCGTTTCGGCGGCCGCGCCATCGGACTGCCTGGCAAGAGTGTTTTCCTCGGTCACAAAAATGCGCCCGTGAAAGGGGAGGATGGCACTCCGGTGGATCTCGGTTTTGTCGGGACCGTCCATGGATTCAATGCCGGGGAAGTCCTCGCCGCCATTCACCGCGAGCAGGTCCCGGTGATCTCTCCCCTCGCTTCCGAGGAAGGCACCGGCGCCGCCCTCAACGTCAACGCCGACATCGCCGCCGCCTCCCTCGCCGGCAAACTCCGCGCCGCCAAATTTGTTTATATCAGCGATGTCCGTGGGGTGATGCGCGACCCGGCCGATGCCTCCTCCCTGATCCCTTCCCTGACCGCTGCGGCTGCCGAAGCCCTCATCAATCAACGCGTCATCACCGGCGGCATGATCCCCAAGGTCAAATCAGCCCTGCAAGCCCTCGCCGACGGGGTCGAAAAAGTCCACATGATCGACGGGCGCATCCCCCATTCCCTCCTCCTCGAAATCTTCACCGACAAAGGAATCGGCACCGAAATCGCCGCCAGTTAGCTTATCCCCTAAAACTTTCCTTCCCTCCATGAATCTTCCTATCGTCCAGCCATCCGCCGCCGCTTCCGCCCAGGAACTGCTGGCCCGCTACACCGTGCCCAATTATGGCCGGTTGTCGCTGGTGCCGGAACGTGGCGAGGGAGTGTGGTTATGGGATGAATCCGGCCGGCAATATCTGGACTTCGGCGGCGGCGTCGCGGTGACTTCCCTGGGACACTGCCCTCCCGTCATCACCAAGGCTCTTGCCGTTCAAGGCAGCAAGCTCATCCATTGCTCCAACTGGTATCAAATCCGGGAGCAGGGCGAACTCGGGAAGTTCATCACCGAAACGGTCATGGAATCGCCCGGCAAATCCGTCTTCTGCAACAGCGGGGCCGAAGCCAACGAAGCGCTCATCAAGCTGGCCAGGAAATTCGGGCATGCCACGCCCCTGCCGGACGGAACTCCGCGCACCCATATCCTGACATTCCATAACTCCTTTCACGGCCGCACCTACGCAGGGATCTCCGCCACCGGCCAGGAAAAGGTGAAGACCGGCTTTGCTCCCTTGCTCCCTGGATTCACCCACCTGCCCTACAACGACCTCGATGCGCTCCACCAAGCCATCGGAGAGCACCCCGATACCGTCGCCATCCTGCTGGAACCGGTGCAGGGCGAAGGCGGGGTGAATGTGGCCACCGCGGAGTTTTTGCGCGGACTGGCCAAACTTTGTCAGGATAAAAACCTGCTCCTCCTCTTCGATGAAGTCCAGTCCGGCCTCGGCCGGCTGGGCCACTGGTGCGGCTGGAAACCCATCGCGCCTGAAATCATTCCGGATGGGGTAAGCTGGGCCAAAGGCATCGGCGGTGGTTTCCCGATCGGGGCCGCCTGGATCCGGAAACGCCCTATCACCTCAGGTCCTGACGCCATCGATCTCTGCGACGTGCTGGGTCCCGGCAGCCATGGCACCACCTATGGCGGCTCGCCCCTCGCCTGCGCGGTTTCCCTCGCGGTCCTCCAGGAAATCAAGGACTCCCGCCTCTGTGAAAACTCGGCCGCGACGGGGGCCGGCATCATGGCCACGGTCGCGTCCTGGCAACATCCCCTCATTCACACCATCCGCGGCCTCGGCCTGCTGATCGGCTTTGAACTGGATCAGGACGCCATGCTGAACCGCACCGCCTATCAGGAGACCGATGGCTTTGCCTCCATTTATCTGGTGAAGGCGCTCATGGCCGAAGGCCTGCTTACGGTAGCGGCCGGCCCGCGGGTGGTGCGCTGGCTTCCGCCCCTCAATGTCACCCAAGAAGAAGTCCAGACCGCCCTCGGCATCTTCCATCGTGTGCTCGACGCTGAACTGACCCGGCCTCCCGCCTGACCCGTTTCCGCACGATTCCTTTACCATTCGTTCTCCCCAAACATGAATCATCTCCTCTCCCTCGAAACCATGTCCGCCACGGACATGCGCCGCGTGCTGGACCTTGCGGCGCACCTCAAGGCCACGCGCGACGATCAATCCTTCCAGCCGCTGGCCGGACAATCCTGGGCGATGATCTTCATGAAGGCCTCCACGCGCACCCGCGTCAGTTTCGAAGTGGGCGTGCAGGAACTGGGAGGCCGCGTGCTTTACCTCAACTCCGCCGACACCCAGCTCGGCCGCAAGGAACCCCTCAAGGACACCGCACGGGTCCTCGGCCGCATGGTTCACGGCGCCATCATCCGCACCTACGCCCAGCAGGATCTGGTGGAATTTGCGCAGTATGCCAAAATCCCCACCATCAACGCCCTGACCGACGATGAACATCCCTGTCAGGTCCTCGCCGACCTCCTCACCATGGTTGAGCTCTGCGGCGGTTATGAAGGCAAAAAAGTAGTCTTCATGGGCGACGGGGATAACAACATGTCCAAGTCGTGGATGTGGGCTGCTGAAAAGCTCGGTTTTGATTTCACCATCTGCGCACCCGCCGCCTACCAACCCGACGCCGCCTGTCTCGCCCAGTTCAAATCCGGCCGCATCCGGATCGAACCCGACCCTGTCAAAGCCGTCACCGGAGCACACGTGCTCTACACCGATGTGTGGGTCAGCATGGGGATGGAGGAAGAAACCAAAAAACGCCTCGCCGACCTTGCCGCCTGGCAGATCAATTCCGCCTTGGTCGCCCAGGCCGCTCCCGGAGCCATCGTGATGCATTGCCTGCCCGCCTACCGCGGTCAGGAGATCAGTGAGGAATGCCTCGAAGCCCATGCTGACACGATTTTCCAGGAAGCGGAAAACCGTCTCCATGCCCAGAAAGCAGTGCTGACCCTGATCGCCCAATCCAGGTCATAGGCAGGCCCATTCTGCGGTCCCGGCGCCGGCCGGCGCGCCAGACAGAATGGCTGCTGGGAGGCGCTTTCCTTGAACAATCCAAGGCGTTCCCCGCGTAGATTGCCGACAGTGCGCCCCTACACACTACCGCTTTTCCTTACTTTTCTGCTGCAAAGCGGGTCCCTCGCAGGACCCTCCGAAACGCATTGGCGTGAGCAGATCTGGCCCATGCTGGAATCCTACTGCATCGATTGCCACGATGCGGAGAGTCAAAAAGGCGGGGTCGATCTGGCGGCCCTGAAAAATCTTCCTGACGCCCGTGCCGCGATGCGGTTGTGGTGGCGCGCCAAGGATCAGGTGGAGTCCGGCCAGATGCCTCCTCCCAAAAAGGACCAACCCGCCGCGGAGCAAAAACAACAGCTTCTGGCGTGGATCGCCGACAACGAAACCTTCCTGCGCAGCGGCATGGTGGAAGACCCCGGCGAGCGCCGCCTGCGCCGTCTGAACCGCACCGAATACGCCACCGCCCTGCAGGATCTGCTCGGGGTGCCCAAGGCGCTCACGAAGGAATTTTTCGCGGAGGAAGGAGCCGGGGGAGAAGGCTTTGACAATGTCGGGGATACCCTCTTCATCCCCCCGGTCATGGCCGAGCAATACCTCGCCGCCGCCGAGGCTGCGTTGACGGATGTTTTCAGCAAACCTGAACTCAAAGCCCGTCTCCTCGCTGCCCCTCCCAACGACAGCCGCCCCCCCACCGAAGCCTTCCAGCTAACGTTTCGCCCGCTGCTCCGCCTCGCTTTCCGCCGCACCCCATCCGACGAAACGCTCGCCCGCTATCAAAGAGTCGCCGAATCCCGACTCGCGAGGGGCGGATCCTGGGAGGAGGCCGCCCGGGTGGCCGTCAAGGCGATCCTGTGCGCGCCGGATTTCCTCCTGCTCAGCGAGGAGAATCAGGAGGCTCCCTTCTGGCGCGTCACCGGGCCGGAGCTTGCCACCCGCCTCAGCTTGTTCCTCTGGAGTTCCCTCCCTGATGCCGCGCTGCTGGACGAAGCCGAAGCCGGCCGCCTGTCCGACCCCGCCGGCCTTGATGCCTCAGTCCGCCGCATGCTGGCTGATCCGCGGGCGATTGCCCTGGCGGAGAACTTCGCGGGACAATGGCTCCAGTTCGAAAAAGTCCTCACCACCGCTGATCCCGATCGTCGCCGGTATAACATCAAACGCGACCTCCTGCCGCTATTCCATGATGAGGCCGTGCGCTTCTCCGATCATATCCTCCGGGGGGAGGGCACGCTGCTCGATTTTCTGCACAGCGACTACGCATTCCTCAACGAGACCCTCGCCAACCACTACGGCATCCCCAACATCACCGGTCCCGAATTGCGTCAGGTCAAACTGGAAAACGGCATCCGTGGTGGTTCCCTCGGGCTGGGGGCGGTTCTGACAGCCACCGCCCTGCCCCGCCGCAGCAGTCCGGTCCTGCGCGGCAAGTGGATCCTCGAACAGCTGCTGGGTTCACCACCTCCCGCTCCGCCTCCCAATGTCGGCACCATCTCCGAGGACGACCAGAAAACCACCCATCCCACCATCCGTAAAGAACTCGAAGCCCACCTCCGCCGCGACGATTGCCGGGCCTGCCATGCCCGGATGGACCCCTTGGGTTTCTCGTTGGAAAACTTCGACCCGGTCGGCCGCTGGCGGGATACCCTCAATGACCAGCCCCTCGACGTCAGCGCCCGGCTGCCGGATGGACGCACCTTCTCCGGTCCGGCCGAACTCAAAAAAATCCTCCTGACAGAGCAGGACCGTTACGGGCGTAATCTGGCGGTCAAACTGCTCTCCTATGCCCTCGGCCGCAGCATTGAGGCCTATGATATGCCCACCATTGCCAAGCTCGAGTCCAGCCTGAAACAAAACCAATTCAAAGCGGAACCCCTGATCCTCGAAATCACCCGCAGCCTGCCTTTCACCCACCGCCGCCTCAAACCCCTGCTCATCCCCGCGGAATGAACCCCACCTCCACGCCTTCCCGTTTCAACCTGAACCGCCGCAGTGTGCTGCGCGGTATCGGCGCCAGCATCACCCTGCCTTTCCTGGAATCACTGGCCCCGCGGCCCGCCCGGGCGGCCGCGGCCGGAGCCACGCCGCCCACCCGGATGGCCTTCCTCTTCATGCCCAACGGCGTGCATCCGAAGCGCTGGACCCCGGAAGGGGAGGGCATGGACTGGAAGCCCAGCCCGCTCCTCGAACCACTCGCCGCGCACCGCCAGGATCTTACCATCCTCACCAACCTCCAGAACGCCCTCGCCGATGGCGGTGACGGCCACTACGCCAAAAGCGCCTCCTGGCTCACCGGCTACCGCGTCAGGAAAACCACCGGCCGCGATGTCGATGTCGGCGGTCCGTCCATCGATCAGGCCTACGCCGCCACCTGCGGCCATCACACCCGCCTGACTTCCCTCGAACTCGGGACCGAACCTGTCCGCAAGGGAGTCGATCTCCAGGTCAACTTCACCCAACTCTACGGCGGCCACATTGCCTGGCGCGACCGCCACGTGCCGCTCCCGGCGGAGATCAATCCCCGCACCGCTTTCGACCGGCTTTTCCGCGAACGCGGCGAAAATGACCGTCAGACGGCCGAGGATACCCGCAGCGTCCTTGATCTCACCCTCGAGCAGGCCCGGACCCTCCGGGGCAAAGTCAGCCTGGAAGACCAGCGCCGCCTGGATGAATATCTGGAAACCATCCGCGCCCTCGAAACCCGCATCGCCGCCGACATCGCGCGCGTCGCCAGCGGGGAGAATCTCGATCCTTCCCTCAAACCGGAACTCGACAAACTCCGCGACCGCATTTCAGCCTTTGAATCCGCCAAGGACCCCGGTGGCCAGATGCGCCATGACCACACCGAGCACGCCCGTCTCATGCTCGACCTCATCGCCATGGCCTTCTGGAGCGACAACACCCGTGCCGCCACTTTCATGTTCGGGATTGATGTCAGCAGCAAAAACTTCAGCTTCCTCGAAGGCGTCCACGAAAGTCACCACGAAAGCTCCCACCACTCCGACAAGGAGGAAAAGCTGGAGCAATATGCCCGCATCAACCTTTGGCATATGCAGCAGTATTCCTACCTGCTCGACCGCCTCAAATCCATGAAGGAAGGCGAAGGCAGTGTGCTGGATCACAGCATGATTCTCTTCGGTTCCAGCCTCCGGAACGGCAATGCGCACGAGTGGAAAAACCTCCCGCTGGTCCTCGCCGGCCGCGGCGGCAATCTCCGTCCCTCCGGCCACGTGGTCAGTGCCAAGGACACTCCTCTCTGCAATCTCTATCTGAATCTGCTCCAGCGCGGCGGCCTGAAACTGGACCGTTTCGGGGACAGCACCGGCAGCTTGTCAGGACTGGGTTGATTCAGGCTCCCCGTTCCACGCAGGGGGCGGTCGGACAAGGGATTTGCAACGGCAGGAAATCCGGTTCTACTGAATGAATGGTTTTCCTGGGATACTTGCGCGGACTTTGGGCGGATGTGGTGAAATATCGGATTCGGCTGGCCATTGGACTGGCTTTTATCGGGCTGCTCACGGTCGCCTGCATCCGGCTGAAGGAGCAGTTTCCGTTTTCGCATTTTCCCATGTACGGCAATCCGCGGCCGAAGCCGGTGGATTATTTCTTTCTCACCGACGGAACCGGCACTCCTCTTTCCACCCTGGACTATGCGGGCATCAGCTCACCACAGATCAAAAAACGTCTTTCCACGCTGCTGAAAAAGGAGGACGGGGATTTGTTGGACCAGGACCTGGGGCCCACCGCCGAAACCCGGGAAGCAGCTCAAAAAGTCCTGGAGCAGATGCGCCAGGACGCGTCAGCCAGCGGCCATGCGAGGCTCCTGACATGGCCGGCCGGCGTGCAATTGAAAATGGGGCTGATCCATACGAGGAAGGATGGATTCAACGAATCCTTCTTCACCGTGGCGTCCCTGCCGGATGCCGGGCCGCCCATGAAAGGGAACCCCGAAGCGGCGGAAAAGGAGCTGGGTGATTCTGCAGTGGGGTTTTACCTCAGCCTGTGGAAATTGCTCAGCCAGTACGCCGCGGTGCTGGGATTGGCACTGCTGATCGTCTTGTTGCGGCATCGGATGCCGGGCCCATGGCGCACATTTTTGCTGGCGGGGACGGATGGCCAACGCAACGGCCGGCTGGAAGGATTTTGTATCCGGGCGGGGCTGGCGTTTGTCCTCTGGCACTGCCTGCAGAACCGCGTGGGATTTGAATCCCTGCCCCATCCGGCCGGGTTGGCGGTCTGGTTCCCGGATGCCGTGTTATGGTTCGGCCAGGCTGGCCATTGGGACTTGATGCTGAAATTTGCCACCGGGCTGCTGGTCTGGTATGTGGCCGGCTGGGGCATTCTTGTGCCGGTGACGGCGTTGACGGTTTTGCATTGCCTGGGCCGGTCGCTCTATGCTTCCCAAGGGGCTCCGCATCACGGACAGAACCTGACGGCTCTGCTGTTCCTAGCCCAGACGATCGCCGCCTGGGCCCAGCTGCTGGGGCGGGCGACCTGCCTGCTGCGGAAAAGATCCTTCCCAGATTGGCTCCGGCCCGGGAATTGGACGGCTCACTGGTTGCTCATGGCGGCAACCATCGCGGCCGCTTACGTGATCACCTTCGCCACCAAGTGGGAAAAGTCGGATGGCAAGTGGATCAAAAATGCCCCCTACTTTGCCAATCAGATCGTCAAAACCCACCGGCAAAATTTTTACAATGATCTGAATCCGAGGTATCTGGATGGGGACGCTCCCAAGCCGCTGGACAAGCCGGATCCTGACAACGACCGCTACCGGCATCCCATCCCGGCAAATGCGGCCTTCATGATGGAGCGCCCCCGGTTCGCCAAAACCTTTTTCTCCCTTGGTCTCCTCCTGGAAGCGACGGCCTTTCTGCTCATCTTCCGCCGGAGTTGGGCCGCCTTGTATGGGTTTGGCATCATCTCATTCCACCTCCTGGTGCTGCACCTGATGGAACTCGCGTTCGTGGAAAATCTGCTGGTGGTGGGCATTGCCCTGCTGAATCTGCCCGGCTGGCTGATCTGGTGGTCGAATCGACGGAATCCGGAGCCGGCACCACCGGCGGATGGCAGTTAGGATTGGCCGCGGCCCGCGTGTGAGGAGGACCGACTGGTCAGCTGGAAACGTCCGGGGCCGGGAGATCGCCGGGTGGTTTGGGCCGCTTGATGCCATCCCCGCGGGCTTCCCCGGGAAGGACCTCCGGCTCATTCCTGGTCCACCATTTTTCGACTGCCATGAGCCATCGTCCGGGCGCGTGATGCTGCCAACCGCTCCAGCGGGCCTGACGCGCGGCCTGTCTTTCCAATGCTTTGCGGGCGCGGTGTCGCCGCTCCCGCTCGAGATCCACTCCCGGCCCTCCCCGCGCGGCATCCTCCAGGTAGCGGTTGCGCCATTCAGCCGAAATCCCATCGGACTGCAGCCGTGCCGCCACGGCGGGCAGGATCCATTCCGGCGGTTGGGGGAGACCTAGATGGCTGAGCAATTGGGCCGTGTTTTCCTGCGGGGCTTTCACAAAATCCTCGAACACCACCGTTTGGACCAGGGTCCCGTGCTGGCGGAACAACTCCACCCAGGCGGCATCCTCGGCGGTGAGTTTTTCCACATGCAGCTTGATCGCATGAAAGTCGTAATCGCCCGGCTCCAACCGCTGCTTGCGGCCCCGGTCCAGATGCACCGTGGTGTAAAGGCCGGTCTGTTTGGCCCTCACCATGGAAATGGCCTGCAATACCTTGTCCCGCCGGGTCACATGCACCACCATCGGATCCGGCATCAACGCCAGCAGGGTCTCCCATGCGGTTGTCCCCGAAGGCCGGTTCGCAACCGCTGGATCCGCCAGAAACCGGGAGCGGATGCTTTCCAGATGGCGCCACATGATCTTGGCCGCGAACACACCATTGGACGTGTGCCATTTGGCCATGATCGCTTCATGATAGCGCAGGAACGCCTGATCCGGATCCGGAAATTGAAATTTATCCGCCAATTCCCGCGACAGATCGGGGCTGTAAAATTCCTTGGGTTTGCCCGCCACAGAGGAGGCCTTGAGGTAATGCTCCAGCAGATTGCTGCCCGTGCGGTGGGTGGCGCAAACCAACAGATAGCGGTGTGGAACGGGTGTCATGGAAATCCAGGCCGGACCAATCGCCCGGCAGGAGGAGATGGAAGCAGAATTGGAGCAGAAGCAAAGCCGGGATTCACTCTCAAAACCAGACCCTTCCACCAATCCCCCACCCACCTGACAATCGTCCCCAACCGTCCCATCCCCCGGGCGGATTCGCCGGTTCCCGCCACTCTGTTTCAGAAAAACTTGAGGAAACTTCGGGATTCGCGGGGAAAGGTCCGCTATTTACCCTCAAATTCCAGTAAACATGAGGAATTTTCATAAATAGCATTTCCCGCACGACTTTTATCTCATCCCGGCAGACGTTCTGCTAATTCCCCTCCTGCAATGCCCATCCACGTCGCCCTCACCCACCGCACCACTTACAAATATGACCGGCCCACTGTGCATGGTCCCCACATCGTCCGCCTGCGGCCGGCGCCCCATTGCCGCACCCCGATCATTTCCTACTCGCTGAAGGTCGGGGGCGGCCAGCATTTCCTGAACTGGCAGCAGGATCCTTTTTCCAATTACCTCGCCCGCCTCAATTTTGAAAAGCCACTCACGGAACTCACCATCGAAGTGGATCTCGTGGCGGAACTGGCGGTGTTCAATCCCTTCGACTTTTTCCTCGAGGAATACGCTGAAGAGTTTCCTTTCAACTATGAACCAGCCACCGCCAAGGAGCTGGGTCCCTTCCTGGAAAAAAACACCAGCGGTCTCGCCTTTGCCAAATACAACGACTCCATCAACCGCACCAAGCGCCGCACCATCGAGTATCTGGTCGATCTCAACGCCAGCCTAGCCAACGACATCCAATATGGCATCCGGCTGGAACCCGGCGTGCAGACTCCCGAGCAGACCCTGACACTCCAGTCCGGCTCCTGCCGTGACACCGCCCTGCTCATGGTGCAGTTGCTGCGCCACCAGGGATTGGCCGCCCGGTTTGTCAGTGGTTACCTGATTCAGCTCACTCCTGACATCAAATCCCTCGACGGTCCATCCGGCACCGAGGTGGACTTCACGGATCTCCACGCGTGGGTGGAAGTCTATCTGCCCGGGGCCGGGTGGGTGGGCCTCGACCCGACTTCCGGTCTGTTCGCGGGCGAAGGCCACATTCCCCTGGCCTGCACGCCCGACCCCAGCGCAGCCGCCCCGATCAGTGGAGCCATCGGGATCTGTGAGACGGAGTTTTCCCACCACATGGAAATCAGCCGCGTGGTGGAATCGCCCCGCGTCACCAAACCCTACACCGAAGAACAGTGGGCGGATATTGAAGCCCTGGGCCACCAGATCGACCGCGAACTTGTGGCCGGTGATGTCCGTCTGACCATGGGCGGAGAGCCTACCTTCATCAGTATCGATGACATGGAAGGCGAGGAGTGGAACTTCACCGCGGTGGGCCCTCACAAACGTGAACTCTGCGGCACCCTGCTCCGCCGGCTCAAGGCGCAGTTTGCCCCGGATGGTCTGCTTCACCACGGCCAGGGCAAATGGTATCCCGGAGAATCCCTGCCCCGCTGGTCCTACGGCTGCTGGTGGCGCCGGGATGGGCAGCCGCTCTGGCACGACGATTCCCTGCTCGCCGATATCAACAAGGACTACGGCCACACCGCGGATGACGCCCAGCGCTTCATCACCGCCCTGACTGCCACCCTCGGCATCACTGCCGATCACATTCTGCCTGGCTACGAGGATGTCTGGTATTACCTCTGGCGCGAGCGCCGCCTGCCTGGCAATGTCGATGTCCTGGATTCGAAACTCGACGACAAGGAAGAACGCGACCGTCTCGCCAAAATCTACACCAACGGGCTCGATAACATTGTGGGTTACGTCATGCCCCTGCGGCGTGAAAAAAACGGGACTTGGATTACGGGATCGTGGTTCCTGCGCCGCGAGCATCTTTTCCTGATTCCAGGTGACTCTGCCATGGGCCTGCGGCTTCCCCTGGACTCCATCCCGTGGGTCTCCGATGAGGAACATCCACGCCTCCATGACGTGGATCCCACTATCCCCCAGGATCCGTTCGCGCCGTTTGTACCGCCGCTGGAACGCCTCGCCGCCGGACGGAATTTCCATCCCGGGATCATCGCGGTGTCCGGCGAACCGGACCCGTCAGACGTCCGGGACGCCAATGCGGCAATCCCCGCTGAACTGCCCAAACTTTCCCCGCGCCAGCAGGTGCTTCAGGAAGCGGCGGCCGCTGTGGCAAGGCCAGAACCCTATCCCGTCAAGGAACTCGCCGCCCAGCCCGATCAGGAAGCCGCGGAAACCGACCCCAACCGCGAACCAAGTCCTGGGGAAAGCGCTCCGTGGATCTCCCGCACCGCCCTCTGTGTGGAGTGCCGCGAAGGCAAACTCTTTGTTTTCATCCCGCCAGTCCGCACCACTTCGGATTATCTGGATCTCATCTCGGCCCTCGAAGCCACCGCCGCGCAGCTCAAGCTTCCAATCGTTCTCGAAGGCACCCCGCCGCCCTATGACCAGCGCCTGCAGAACCTGAAAGTCACCCCCGATCCGGGCGTGATCGAGGTCAACATGCAGCCCGCGTTTTCCTGGGACGAACTGGTGCATAACACCACCATTGTTTACGAGGAAGCCCGGCTCACCCGGCTGGGCACCGAGAAGTTCATGATTGATGGCCGCCACGTCGGCACCGGCGGGGGCAATCACCTCGTCATCGGCGGCAATACCCCTGCCGACAGTCCGCTCCTGCGCCGTCCGGATCTGTTGCGCAGTCTGATCAACTTCTGGCAGAATCACCCCTCCCTCTCGTTCCTCTTCAGTGGGTTGTTCATCGGCCCTACCAGCCAGCACCCGCGGATTGATGAAGCCCGCAACGACTCCCTCTACGAACTCGAACTCGCCTTCCGCCAGATCCCGGAGAGTGGCTCTGTGCCGCCCTGGCTGGTGGACCGGATCTTCCGGAACCTGCTGATCGATGTCGCCGGCAACACCCACCGCGCCGAGTTCTGCATCGACAAACTCTACTCGCCTGACAGCGTCACCGGGCGGCTGGGATTGTTGGAATTGCGCGCCTTTGAAATGCCGCCGCATGCCCGTATGAGCCTGGCCCAGCAACTCGTGCTGCGCGCGCTGATCGCCCGGTTCTGGAAGACTCCTTATAATGAGGAATTGGTCCGCTGGGGCACCTCCCTGCACGACCGGTTCATGCTGCCCCATTTCGTGGAACAGGACTTCCATGATGTCCTGCGCGACCTGCGCGATCACGGTTATCAAATCCATGATGAGTGGTTCGCCCCCCATGTGGAATTCCGCTTCCCCATCTGCGGCAGTATCACGCATCGCGGGGTCCATGTGGAAATCAGGCAGGCCCTCGAACCGTGGCATGTCCTTGGCGAACAGAATTCGGCGGGCAGCACGACCCGTTATGTGGACTCCAGTGTGGAGCGCCTCCAGATCAAAGTCACCGGTCTGACCGATTCAAGGCACCGCATCACCTGCAATGGCCACACCGTCCCGCTCCACCCCACCGGCACTGCTGGCGAATACGTGGCCGCCGTGCGTTTCCGCGCCTGGGCTCCTCCCGAAGCCCTGCACCCCACCATTCCGGTCCAGGCTCCGTTGACGTTCGATCTGGTGGACTCCTGGAATGAGCGGTCCCTCGGCGGGTGTCAATATCATGTCTCCCACCCGGGCGGCCTCAGCTACGCCACCCTGCCCGTGAACAGTTATGAAGCCGAGGCCCGCCGCCTCTCCCGCTTCCTCCCGCTCGGGCACACCCCTGGAAAACTCAAACCGCTTCCGCCCGTGGCCTCCCGCGAACATCCCCTCACCCTTGATCTCCGCCTCACCGCCGTTCCCCCACGCGGGTAAGGGGCATTTCCCTGCTTTCGGTGTTGCCCCCTCCGGGCTTGATTCGTAGTGGGTTTCCCCCCCTTCCCCGCAGCACCCGACGCTTCCTCAACCCGTGCCCGTTATTGCCTCCTCCCTCCTCACCGCATATCCCAAACCGCGCGGCGTCTGGGACGAGATGATGGCGGCCGATGGCCAACTGCGTCCCCACTACCAACGGCTGGCGGCCACCCTGAACCGCCTCGGCCCCGGCGGGCTGGCTGCCTGTGCCGATCAGGCCCGGCGTTCCATCGCGGAAAACGGAGTCACCTACAATGTCTACGGCGACCCCCGTGGCATGGACCGACCCTGGGAGTTCGACCCTGTCCCCTTTGTGATTCCGCCTCATGAATGGGTCACGCTGGAAAAGGGCCTGATGCAACGGGCCCGGCTGCTCAATGCCGTCCTCGCCGACCTTTACGGCCCCCAGCGGTTGCTCAAGGAAGGCGCTTTGCCCCCCGGGATCGTGCTGGGAAATCCCGGCTATCAATTCGCCTGTCAGGGCATCCGTCCGGCCGAGGACACCTGGCTCCACCTCTATGCGGTGGATCTGGCCCGCGGTCCCGATGGCCGCTGGTGGTGTTTCGCCGACCGCACCCAGGCGCCCTCCGGCTCCGGGTATGTGCTGGAAAACCGCATCGTCCTTTCGCGGAGCCTGCCGGACGATATCCGGGATCTGCAGGTCCAGCGCCTCGCCAATTTCTACCGGATCTTCCGCGACAATCTCTACCGCGTGGCCCCGCACCGCCACCGGCGCGAGGTTCCCCGCATTGTCCTGCTGACGCCCGGGCCGCTGAACGAAACCTATTTCGAACACGCCTATCTCAGCCGGTATCTAGGATTCCCTCTGGTGGAAGGAGGTGATCTCACGGTCCGCGACCGCAAGGTGTATATCAAAACCCTCGAAGGACTCCAACCGGTCGATGTGATTCTCCGCCGCGTCGATGACGGATTCTGTGATCCCCTCGAACTCCGTCAGGATTCCTTCCTCGGTGTTCCCGGCCTGTTGGAAGCCATGCGGGCCGGCAATGTCTGTGTGGCCAACCCCATCGGCTCGGGCCTCGCCGAATCCCCGGCTTTGCTGGCCTTTCTCCCGGCGCTGTGCCGGCGTCTCCTCGGTGAGGAGATCCTCCTCCCCAATACCGCCACCTGGTGGTGCGGCCAGCGCAAGGAACGCGAGCATGTCCTTGCCAATCTCGACTCTTTTCTCATCAAGGGCGCGTTGTCCGAAAAATCAAACAATCCCATTTTCCCAGCCACCCTCAGTGCCAAGGACCGGGCGGCCCTCATCCAACGCATCCGCAAAGACCCGCAGCATTACGTCGGTCAGGAAAAAATAACACTTTCCGAAGCCCCCATCTGGACGGGCGAAAAACTGGAGCCCCGCCCCATCGCCCTCCGGGTTTACCTCGCTGCGGCCGGCGACCGGTTCATCGTCATGCCCGGCGGCCTTACCCGGGTCTCCGTCTCGCCGAATATCCCCATCGTCTCCATGCAAAGCGGCGGCGGCAGCAAGGACACCTGGGTCCTCTCCGATGGCCCCGTTCTCCACCAAAGCCTCCTCACCCCCGGCATCCACGCGCCGGTCAGCGAACGCCTGAGCAACGAACTTCCCAGCCGCGTCGCGGACAATCTCTTCTGGCTCGGACGTTATGCCGAGCGTGCAGAAATTGTGGTCCGCATGATGCGCGTGCTCGTCACGCAGCTGACGGATGATACCACGGTGGAAAACCCCGTCACAGCCGGCCTGCTGATGCGGCTGCTGGTTCCCTTGGAAATCCTCGAAAAACCTCCCACCGCCCCGCTGCTGCTGGAAAAATACGACCGCGATGCCCTCAACATCCTCTTCAAGAAGGAACAGCCCGGCGGCCTCGTCACCTGCATCAGCAATCTGCGCGGCGCCGCCTGGCGGGTCCGGGACCGGCTCTCGCTCGACACGTGGCGCATCCTGACGGAACTGCACGCCGAGCTCCCTCCTGAGGGCACGATGTCGGAACTCGACGATGCGCTCATTCTTCTGAACCGCCTCATCCGCAGCCTCTCGGCCTTTGCTGGCATGGTGATGGAAAACATGACCCGCGGCCATGGCTGGCGGTTCCTTGACCTTGGGCGCCGTCTGGAGCGCTCCGCGGCGCTTCTCCTGCTGGTGCAGGGCACCTTGAAGGAAGATCCGGAAGGCCGCCACCTGCTGATGCCGCTGCTCGATATCGCCGACAGTGCCATGACCTACCGGCGCCGGTATTTCGCGCATGCCCAGACCGATGCCGTGCTCGACCTGTTATTGCGCGAAAAGGAGAATCCCCGCTCCGCCCTCTTCCAGATACTGTCGATCGAAGAGCACCTCGCGCACCTTCCGGCCATGCCTGGACGGACCGATCCTGGCCTCAAACAACGACTCACGGCCGATCTCGCCTCAAAACTCCGCGCCCTCAACTCCGACGTTCCCGCTCCGGCTCTCGCGGACGAAATCGGGGACATCACCCAGGCGGTCTACCGCCTTTCCGACCGGATTGCGCACGTCTATTTCAGCCACGCCGGAGCCAGCATCAGCTGAACCTGGCTGATGGGCCCCGGCAAGGCGGTGGCCGATGAGGCCGATACGTTATCCGTGAAGCAGAACGCCAAGGCTCAAGCACTGAGTCCGCCGCGGTCGATCTTCACGACCGCATCCCCATAACCCACGCGCGGGGTCGGGGTGTAGTTGAGCGGCGTCCATGCCGCATTGTTGGCCGAGGACTCCACCACTGCTTCGATGAAAGCCATGCCCGCCAGACCCTCTTCAATGGTGGGATAGTCGAGGTCCAAGGGGTTCGGGGTGGCTCCGGTGGCCACGGCACGGATATGGTTGGTGAAGTTTTTGTAGATATTGGCGAAAGCTTCCAGGTAGCCTTCCACGTGCCCAGCCGGGGTGCGGGTAGCCGCCGCCGCCGCGCTGCCGAGATAACCCATTCCGGTCCGGAAAATCTGTTTGGGTTGGTCCAGCGAGGTGACAATCATGGTGTTGGGGTCCAGTTGGCTCCACTCGATGCCGCCGGTTTCGCCATAGACGCGCAGGCTCAGGTTGTTTTCGCAGCCCACGCTGACCTGGCTGGAGTGCAGCACGCCTTTGGCTCCGTTGTTGAAACGCAGCAGCACGTTGCCGTCATCCTCCAACTGCCGGCCTTCCACAAAAATCGTGAGGTCGGCGGCCAGCTCCTTGATGTGCAGGCCGGTGACGTATTCCGCGAGATTGATCGCATGGGTGCCGATGTCGCCCATGCAACCGGCCACGCCGCAAATCTTGGGATCGGTGCGCCACGCGGCCTGTTTTTGACCGGTCTTTTCCAGCAGGGTGGCCAGCCAGCCCTGCGGGTATTCGACCACTACCTTGCGGATCTTGCCGAGTTTGCCCTGCTCGATCATTTGCCGGGCTTCGCGCATCAGGGGATAGCCGGTGTAGTTGTAGGTGATGCCGTAAAGGAGACCGGTGGTCTTGACGATTTGGGCCAATTCCTTGGCCTGGGCCAAGTTGAAGGTCGCGGGTTTGTCGGACAGGACATGAAAGCCATTTTCCAGCGCCATCTTGGCTGGCGGAAAGTGCATGTGATTCGGCGTCACGATCACCATGAAATCCATGCGCTCACCCACTGGCAGTTCTTTTTCGGCCAGAATCATCTCTTCATAGGTGCCGTAGCAGCGTTCTGCCGGCAGGAAAAGATCCGCTCCGGAGGCTTTGGACCGGGCGGGATCGGAAGAAAAAGCCCCGCAGACCAGTTCGATTTGGCCATCCAGAGCCGCGGCCATCCGGTGAACGCCTCCGATAAAAGCGCCGCGTCCGCCGCCGACCATGCCCATGCGAATTTTCCGGTTCATAAGGATTTGTGTGTAGGATTGAAGAAAATGGAGTGAAACGCCTGCCATAGCGAATGCCCCGCCGCGCTGCAAGTCCCAATGCGGCCGGGAGGGACTTCATGTTTCCAAATAACAGCGGTCCCGCTTCCGTGCGATGGAAACCGGTTTCGTCAGGATGCAACGATGGCGATCAAATGGCTCAGTTCGCCAGGGACATCCTTCGGGTCATGCATCGTGGCCGCGATTTCGCTCCGGATCAGCTCCCGGAAACGGGCCCGCAGGCGGTGGATCGCCACCTTTAGCGCCGTTTCGGAGAGTCCGAGGCGTGCTGCGGCTGCCGCTTGGGGAGGGGTGGCCGCAGCGCCATCCAGCCAGGGTTTCAGGGATTGGAAGAATGCCGGGCGTTGGGCCTGCTCCGCTTCAAGCGCGGCGAGGGCCCGGGCGATCAGGGTGAACGCCCAGTCGCGGTCAAACATCAGCTCCGGTGCCGCTTCGGGGGCCGCCGGCAGCGGCACGCCATGAGCCGTCCCGCCCTCCGGCATGAAGGGAACCTGCCTCCAGCCTCCTCCCCGTTTTCCGGCGGATGCGGCGGCGCGGTGCCGCGACAGGAAATGTTTCAGCGCGCCCAGCAGGTAGCTGCGGAACTTCCCGAGATCCTGGTCAGGACGGCCCACCCCGCCTGCGAGCAGTTCCTCGAAAAAGGCGTGCGCCATTTCCCGGGCCGCATCCTCATTCCGCCCTTCGCGACGCAGATAGGAGACGACCGGCGCGTAGTAGGCGGCGCAGAGTTCGGACAGCGCCGCTTTGGCCTCCCCGTTTTCCCCGCGGGAGCGCAGGACCAAGGTCCATCGGGTGGGGTGGAAGGAATCATCCATGGTTGTTATTTATCCGGCCCGGCCTGATCCCCGGTCCCGGTTTTTTCCAACAATTCCCGCATCGTGGCGTCGGTCAATTTTAAGGGGCAATCCAAGAGAAACTGCCGAATTCCCGAATCCGCCATGGTGAAGACCCGGCCTTGCGACAAGTCAAACGTCCGTCCGGCAATCGTGGCGGTCCGCGGCCCCGGCACCGCGAAATGAATTCTCAGGCCATTAAAATCAAGATAGCTCAGCTGTATGATCCGACTGCCGGAGGTGTGCAGTTGGTGTGCGGCGCTGGAACCTTTTCCCAGCAAGGTAAACATAGGGGACGAACCGCAATGAGCCGTGAAGGCGACCCTGCCGGAACCGTTCCACGTTTCCAGATCCGGGGTGCCGGTCAACTCTTCCGCCGGTGCCGGCTGGGGTGGCCGTTCCTCCCCGGGAGCGTAGGGCGCTTGAGCCCGGAGGGCAGCATTGGGGAGGACTTCCCCTTGGTCGGTGATGAAACGGGTCTTCACGGTCCGGATGCCGTTTACGATGCTCAGATCGGTTTGCAGACGCGCGGTTTCGGGCACCGGGACGGGAACGATGGCTGGGTTTTCCGGGGACGATTCCGCCCGCGCGGGGGGATCCGGCAAATGCACCGGCTCGTCCGCAATTCCGGGTAGCGACAGAATTTTCAAAGTGCCTTCGAGACCGGATTTTTTAAGACTTTCCTCCAAGGATTGGAGTTTTGTCTGAAGGACAAATTTGGCCCGGTCCGGTCCATGAGGCGGATCTCCCGTCGATGTGGTGCCCAGCCTGAACCGGTCCACTTTTCCCTTCTCCGATTCCACCGTCACGGATTCGTCGAGATGGGCGCGCAATTCTGTCAGTCCATCGCGTCCTGCCGGCCGAAACTCCACCACGGCCGTGCTTTGCCATTTCAGGGAACTCAGGTGGATGTATTTCCAATCGTTCTCTTTTTTCTGAAAGCGGTAGGGCCGCCAGACCAGGGTTCCGTCCGAGGCTTTGATCAAAGCCACGACTTCAGCGCTGCCCTTCATAGCACCGAAGCCGATCGGGGCAGGCCTGGTCTCCTTTTGCTCCACCAAATGCAGCCGCACCAGTTCACCGGTGAAGTTCCGCATCTTTTCCGCGACCGGTGCGTCGCCGGTGAAAAGGACTTGGCGCTGCGGTGAATAGGTCTGGAAAGCCGTGAGATCCCGTTCATTGGCCAGACTGTTCATGGTGCGGAATACCGCAAGCACGTTCTGCTCGGCGAGCACTGGGGCCGTGCGACCCGGTGGGCGCGTCGGCGGGGGCTCAGTGGGCACCAGGGTGGTGGGAATTTGAGCGGAGGCGGCCACGGGTTGTATTTTTTCTTCCAATGCGGCTGGCCGTATCGGTTCCACAGATCTCAGGGGCTCAGGGGCTTTTTTGGGGTTCAGTTGAAGGCCTCCCCAAGCAACCATCGCCGCTGCCGAGGCCACGGCCGCCACGGCCAGAGCAGTGCGCCCTGCCCCGAGCCGCTTCGGTCGCGAAGGTTGTGGCAACGGAAGGCGCGACGCACCAGCTACATCAGTCTTCACCTCCTCGGCGCTCTGCTGCCGCAGGGAGCGTTCCTTCTCCAGCGTGCGCAGGACAATTTCATCGATCCGCGCATCAACCGCCGCCCGTTGGCTGGGGGCCGGAAAACGCCCCAGCGGTAGCTCGCCCGTCAGCATTTCGTAAAAGACGACCCCAAGACTGTAAATATCCGCACGGTGGTCCACGTCGTGCGGTTTCTCATGCTGTTCCGGAGCCATGTAAACTGCGCTGCCGAGGGCCGCTCCCGTCACCGTCAGGGTGAAATCCCGCTGGGGATCGCCAACGAGTCGGGCGATGCCGAAGTCCACGATTTTCACTTGTCCGCGTGAATCCAAAAGGATGTTCTCCGGTTTGATGTCGCGGTGCCAAATGCCCTGCGCGTGGGCGGCCTGCAGGGCATCGCAAATCCCCGGCACCACACTGAGGGCCTGCTGCGGAGAAAAGCGCTCTGTGCGCATGGCCTGCCGTAGATTCACCCCGTCTACGTATTCCATGAGAAGATAGTAAAAACCGCCGCTCACCCCGTGCCCATGAACAGCGACAATGTTCGGGTGGTTCAGCTTGCCTAGCACACGGGCCTCGCGGGCAAAGCGCTCGGCGAAGGCGGGATCGGCGCTCAAGCCGGGGGCGAAGATTTTCAGCGCCACCCTCCGGTCCAGGGAAGGCTGCCGCGCCTGATAGACAAAGCCCATGCCGCCTTGGCCAATCAGCGCTTCAATTTCCAAATCCGGAAACGCCGCCTGCACCGCCTCCAGGGATGGGCCACCGGTTTTGGACGGAACCGCAGTCTCCTCCACGGCCCGCAACACGCAAGCCGGGCAGAATCCGCCGGGGGCATGGGAGGGGATCGGAGTGTGGCAGGTAGGGCAAAAAGAATCGGTCATGGAGATTCCTGACGTTTAGCGGGACTGAGGTTACGGAAAATCCGCGCCCCATGCAGAAATGTTTCCCGTTGAGGCAAACCCGGAACCGGATCCATCCCAAGGCACAAGGGAAGACTTTACGGGGCGATACGCCAATCGCAGCGCTCCCAGCCCTAAACACTCTTGCCACCCCTCACCCCGCGTGCCAGTAACCGGTCGCTTTTCCCATTTTTCCCCATTCCATGCCCAAGGACACCTCCATCCGCAAAATCCTCGTGATCGGCTCCGGCCCCATTGTCATCGGCCAAGGCTGCGAATTCGACTACTCCGGCGTCCAGGCCTGCAAAGCCCTGAAGGAGGAAGGCTATACTGTCATCCTGATCAATTCCAATCCGGCCACCATCATGACGGACCCGGAATTCGCTGCCCGGACCTACATCGAGCCCCTCACGCCCGAGGTGGTGGAAAAAATCATCGAACGCGAGAAACCGGACGCGCTGTTGCCCACCCTCGGCGGCCAGACCGCGCTGAATCTTTCCATGACCCTGCACCATACTGGCGTGCTGGCGAAACATAACGTGCGGATGATCGGGGCCAAACCGGAGGCCATCGAGAAGGGCGAAAACCGCATGATGTTTAAAGAGGCCATGATCAAAATCGGCCTCGACATGCCGAAGAGCGGCATCGCCCACACCATGGAGGAGGCGCGCCGTGTGGCCGATGACATCGGCACCTTCCCGCTCATCATCCGCCCCGGGTTCACCCTCGGCGGCACCGGCGGCGGTATTGCGTATAACCGTGAGGAATTCGAAACCATCTGCGCCCGCGGGATCGATCTTTCCCCGGTGAGCGAAGTCCTCATCGACGAAAGCCTGCTCGGCTGGAAGGAATACGAAATGGAGGTCATGCGCGACCACGCCGACAACTGCGTGGTCATTTGCTCCATCGAAAACCTCGACCCCATGGGCGTCCACACCGGCGACTCCATCACCGTCGCTCCGATCCAGACCCTGACCGACCGCGAATACCAGATCATGCGCGACGCCAGCTTCGCCGTGATCCGCGAGATCGGCGTGGAAACCGGCGGCTCCAATATCCAATTCGCCACCCATCCCGACACCGGCCGCATGATCGTGATCGAGATGAATCCGCGCGTGAGCCGCTCCTCCGCGCTCGCCTCCAAGGCCACCGGATTCCCCATCGCCAAGATCGCCGCCAAACTCGCCGTGGGCTACACCCTGGATGAAGTCAAAAACGACATCACCCGCGAAACCCCGGCCAGCTTCGAGCCGACCATCGACTACGTCGTCACCAAGATCCCCCGCTTCACCTTCGAAAAATTTCCCACCGCCGACGCCACCCTGACCACCCAGATGAAGTCCGTAGGCGAGGCCATGGCCATCGGGCGGACCTTCAAGGAGAGCTTGCAAAAAGCGTTAAGAAGCTTGGAAACCGGACGCGCTGGACTGGGTGCGGATGGGAAAGATCCCGTGAATCCGGCGAAGGAGGAAATCGTCAGGAAACTGAGCATTCCCAACGCGGAGCGCATCTTCTGGCTCGGTGTCGCCTTCCGCGAAGGCTACAGCGTGGAGGAAGTATTTGAGCTGACGAAGATCGACCGGTGGTTCCTGCGGCAGATTGAGGAGATTGTGTTGGCGGAGAAAGATATCGCAGTTTCAGTAAATGTTATTGCGAAATTTGAGGAAAACTCATCTGAAGATGTTCGTGGTAAAATGTCTGTAGAGCTGAGGAAGGCTAAGCGGCTTGGCTTTAGTGACCGCCAACTAGCATACATTGCGAAGCTGCCGGAGGATGCAATTCGCCATGCCCGAAAATCCCTAGGCATCATCCCCACCTACCGCCTCGTGGACACCTGCGCGGCGGAGTTCGAGGCTTACACGCCATACTATTATTCCACCTACGGCGAGGAAAACGAAACGCGTCCTTCCACGAAACGCAAAGTCATGATCCTCGGCGGCGGACCTAACCGGATCGGGCAGGGCATTGAGTTTGACTACTGCTGCGTCCATGCCGCCTTCGCGCTGAAGGAAATGGGCTTCGAGACCATCATGGTGAACTCGAACCCCGAGACCGTTTCCACCGACTACGACACCAGCGACCGCCTCTACTTCGAGCCGCTCACGTTCGAGGACGTGATGAACATTTACGAAAACGAGCAGTGCTGGGGCGTCATTGTGCAGCTCGGCGGGCAGACGCCGCTGAACCTTGCGGCCAAACTGGAGGAAGCCGGCTGCCACATCATCGGCACCTCGCCGAAAAACATCGAGCTGGCGGAAGACCGGAAGTTCTTCGCCAAACTCCTCGATGACCTGAAGCTGAACCAGGCCCCCAGCGGCACCGCCGTGAATGAGGACGAAGCTGTCACCATCGCCCAGCGCATCCACTATCCAGTGCTCGTGCGCCCCAGCTTCGTGCTCGGCGGCCGCGCCATGCAGATCGTTTACAGCGACGACGAACTCCGCCACTACATGCGCAACGCCGTGCAGGCCTCGCCCGAGCGCCCGGTGCTGGTGGACCGCTTCCTCGAAGACGCCGCCGAAGTGGATGTCGATGTCATTTCCGACGGCGAGACGACGGTGGTCGGCGCCATCATGGAGCACATCGAGCAAGCCGGCGTGCACAGCGGCGACAGCGCCTGCGTGATCCCCGCCTTCGGCCTCAGCGAGCCGATCAAAGCCGAAATCATGCGCGCCGCCAAGGATCTTGCCAGAGCGCTGAACGTGATCGGTCTGATGAATATCCAGTTCGCGGTGAAAGACGAGATCCTTTACGTGATCGAAGTGAACCCGCGCGCCAGCCGCACCGTGCCGTTTGTCAGCAAATCCATCGGTCGCCCGCTCGCCAAATACGCCGCCAAGATCATGGCCAGCGATGGCCTGAAACGTCAGGGCCTGACGGATATCGAAGCCGTGTCCCTGAAGTCGCTCGGCTTCACCACCGAAATCATCCCCACACATTTCAATGTGAAGGAGGCCGTCTTCCCGTTCTCGAAATTCCCCGGCACCGACATCGCGCTCGGCCCGGAAATGAAGAGCACCGGCGAAGTCATGGGCATCGATGCCGACCACGCCATGGCCTTCGCCAAGAGCCAGATGGCTGCGGGCAACAGCCTGCCGCTGAAGGGGAAACTCTTCATCAGCGTCTCCGACCGACTCAAGCCCCGCATCGGCACCATCGCCAAGGAATACCACGACCTCGGCTTCGTCATCGTCGCCACCGATGGCACCCGCAAAGCCATCAAGGAAGCCGGTGTCCCCTGCGAGATCGTCCACAAAATCGCCGAAGGCCGCCGCCCCAACATTCTGGACATGATGAAAAACGGCGAAATCGCCATGATCATCAACACTCCGAGCGAAAAGGAAACCCGCAAAGACGAAGTCCTCATCCGCAGCACCAGCGTCAGCACCCGCACCCCGATCCAGACCACCCTCCGCGGTGCCCGTGCGGCAGCCCATGCGATTGGCTCACTGCAGAAGAACAAACTCGAGGTCAAGACATTGCAGGAATACCACGGGCTGTAAGTCGTTTAGGGGGCTGTCACATGAGCCACTGGATTCCGGGAAAAAAACACCAATTCAACTCGCTTCGATAACACGTGATGCCGGAGGCATCGCAGCGATTAGCCGGGGATTGAGCGAATCCCCGGAAATTGATATGAAGTCCATCCCGACCCCGGCAGGGGTCGCAGATGAGCTGGAAGTGTCATGCGACTTCGGGGGCTTTCTGGCACCCCTGCCGGGGTGCGGGTTGTCGTGGCGGGGAATCCGGTGGTGTTCGCTTCGCTCGACCACCGGCTAACAGCTGTGACCCCTGCCGGGGTCGGCGAGGGATGATGCGTGTAATTCCCTATCAACTACGAGCTGCGTCACTATTCCGCCTTTTTGCCATAGATCCCGCCCGTTTCAGACACGGAAAGCCGCGGATTCGAAGCCTCCGGTCTGTCCTCGGCATACCACGTGTTGTTGACGAACTTGAACGTCTCCGGCGCGGTGTCAGGTCCGATGTTGAGCGGCGTCTGCACTTCGCTGCGGCGGTAGATGAAGGTATTGCCGGTGAGGGTCACATTGCGGGCGGGCGGGAAACCTTCGACTTTGGTTTCGGTGAGGATGCGGAAGAACCATTTGCGGGGCCGGATGACGGTGTTGTTATTGAACTCCGCGCCATCCACTCCGGTGAAGGCACAGGCGCAGTCGCCGCCTTCGATCCGGTTGTCCCGGATGATGACGCGGCGGGCCTCGTATTTCACGCCCGGGGGACGGAAGTAGTCCATGCCAGTGGAACCGCCTGCCTGGATCGGCCGGCCGCCCGCGTCGAGGAAGGTGCATTTTTCCAAAGTCACGTCCTCGCAGCCCCCTTTGAACTGCGGTCCGCTATGCTGGGAGAAGCCGGGCTTTCCGAGAAAACGGCAGCCCGAAATCACCACGCGGTGGCAGCCCACCAGATCAATCGCTTGCCCGCCCCACCCGTGGATGGTGCAGTCACGGATGGTCAGATCCGAGAGTCCGGAACATTTGATGCCATCGAAATTCCCGTTCGGCCCAATGTCGCTGATGTTCAGGTTTTCGAGGGTAATCCCCGCCACATCGCCTTTGGCAGGGCCGCCGTCATCGAAGTTGAACCCATTGGCGGTCTGCCCCCGGCAGGCGAGGTGGCGCAGGGTCAGGCCGGGGCAGCGGGAAAATTGCCATGCGAGACTTCCTCCCTGAAACAAGGGCGGGTTTTTGGGGTCAGCGGCTTCAATGGTGAGTTTCTCCACGCCGGCCACATGATTGTGGCCGGGATATTCGCCCGGATGGATTTTCCAGACATCCCCCGCCACAGGTTTGGCCTGAACCGCTTTCAATTCTGCCGGATTGCGGATTTCGATCACGGCGCCATGGGTGACTGAGGTGCCGGTGATGAGCACGAGAGCAAAAAGGGAAAGGCGCATCTCCCAAGGACGCGACAGGGGCTGCGGGTCTTACGCCGATCACAGCAAACGGTGCGCATCCTTTGGCCGTAAATGCGGAGCCACCCGGAGTCACTCTGTTTAAGGTGGTAAAATATGAAACAGAACGAACCCATCTCCCGCATCATGAGCACCGAACTGGTCACCGTGCATCACGGCGATCCGATTTCCAAAGTCCGCAAGCTCATGCATGAATCCGGCGTGCACCACCTGCCCGTGGTCAGTGGAGATCAACTGGTGGGCATTATCAGCTGGTCGGACATCCTGAGCCTGAGCTTCGGTCAGGCTTTCGGGACGGACGAGCGGGCCGTGGATGCCGTCCTCGACCACTCCGTGACCTTGGAGCAGGTCATGAAAAAGAACCCGGTCACGATGCCCCATGATGGGTATGTCCGCCAGGCGGCCGACATCCTCGCCAACAGCGAATTCCACTCCCTGCCTGTCGTTTCCGGCGGCAAATTGGTGGGCATGGTGACTTCCACCGATTTGATTAAATATCTCGTCGATCAGTTTTGACCGGATCTCCCGCTCCGGCATGGAGCCAAACACCATGAAGCGCTTCCGCTGCGTCCTGCCACTGGTTGGCGCCGTGGCCCGCTCCCGTTAAGGGGAGAAACCAAACCGGGACGGGGCATTTTCCATGCCCTGATCCCGGGACGGGAACGCCGGAGGAAAAAGTGGCGGAAGGGGTGGGATTCGAACCCACGGTGAGTTGCCCCACGTTCGATTTCGAGTCGAGTGCCTTAAACCGAGCTCAGCCACCCTTCCGGAGGAGCGCAGATTAGACAGGGTGGGCCGCACGTAAAGGCGGGAATTTGCGGGAAAGTGATTTTTCTGCGTGGGTTGGAGCCCGCCAGGTCGTTTCAGTTGCGGGCGGTAATTCACCACGCCACTTTAATTAACATGGACTGGAACAGCTTGGGAACATTCTTCACTTTTGGGGTCAAACATGTGTTGGAGGGCTGGGATCACCTGCTCTTTGCTTCGGCCCTGGTGCTGGCCTTGCGGGGATTCTGGGAAGTGTTCAAGGTGATCGGCGTCTTCACACTGGCTCATTCGATCACCGTTTCCCTCACGGTGGTGCGGGGGACTCCCCTCTTGCCGGAATGGTTTGTGGAGCCGTGCATTGCGGCCAGTATTATCTTTGTGGCTCTGGAAAACATTTTCCTGCCGGGATCAGCGGGAAGCGTGCGGCGCTTGGCGGTGGCCTTTATCTTTGGCCTCGTTCACGGGATGGGGCTGGCGGGAGCGCTTCTGGAAACCTTGTCAGACATGTCCGGGACCATTGTCGTCTGGGCGGTGGTGCTGTTCTGCATCGGAGTGGAATTGGGGCATCTCTGCGTGGTGGCGCCCTTGTCGGGCGCGCTCAAGATGGGCCGCGATCAGGGCGGTGAAAAATTCCACGCGGCGGCCCTGCGTTATGGATCGATCGTGATCGCGGCCGGCGGCGTGTATTACCTGCTGGCTTCCCTCGGCCTCCTCGGGGGAGCTTCGGCGCAAGGTTAGTCCACGCCGGAGGCCGGCTCCGGTGAAATGACCAAATGAAACGGAGCATCAGCCTGGGCAGGCTGATGCTCCGGAGTTCTTTCAAAAGGAGACCGGCGCTCATGGCGTCCGGTCCGCTGGAGCCTTCGATCAGATGGAGACCGGCTTGCCTGTGACGGCGGAAGCGTAGATCGCATCGATCACCTGCATCAGGCGCAGGGCCTGCTCAGGGGAATTGAGGGCGGCGGCACGGCCTTCAATGGCTTCGATAAAGTTCGCGGCGGAGCCAATCCGGCCCATATCCTCACAGGCCGGAGTGGAGATGCTGCGGTTCACGCTGTGGCCGTTTTCCTGGACATACAGTTCGCAGGTGTCGATGGCGGTATTGTCGAGGCCATCCGAGCCGAACAGGCGCTCCACCTTGCCGCCGGCCTTGGTGCCCTGGAAGACCACCGATACTTCCTCCCGTTTGATCATTTCCGCCCAGGAGACCTGGAGGGACAGGACCTGCCCCGTCTTGAAGGTCACAAAGCCATGGGCCGCGTTTTCCACATCAGTGGTGCCACCGACGCGGTCAGGGATGCCCCAGGGGCCTTTGAATTGTTTGTCCTGGATGAAATCGGTGAAGGTCTGGCCGAGCACATGGGCCGGTTCGGGATAACCCATGAAATACATTGCGAGATCCACCATGTGCAGCAGGTCGATCAGCGGGCCGCCGCCGGACAGTTCCTTGGTGGTGAACCAGCCCCCAAAGCCCGGAATGCCGGTGCGGCGGATCCATTTGGCCTGGGCGGAGTTGATTTTGCCGACCACACCCTGGTTGATGTAGGTCATCATCGCCTGCGACTCGGGCCGGGCCCGGTTGTTGAAGTTGAAGAGCACCTGTTTGCCGGCCTTTTTTGCGGCAGCAATGATTTCCTGCACTTCCCCGGCATTCAGCGCGGGGGGTTTTTCGGAAAAGACGTGTTTGCCGGCTTCGAGGCACTGGATGGTGAGGGGCTTGTGGAATTTGTTGGGAACAATGATGCTCACCGCCTCGATCTCCGGGCTGCCCGCCAGCATGGCTTCCACGGAATCATAGGCCGTGGCAATCCCCCACTTCTCTGCGGCCTTGGCTGCGGCGCCGGGAGCGGCATCGGCTACCGCCACGATCTCTGCGCCCGCCTGGCGGAATCCCGCCGCGTGATATTGCAACATGCCGCCGGCTCCGATGACTCCTACTTTGGTTGACATAAATGTGATTCTTTAAGGTGGTTGATGGATGAAAATCCGGTCGCGAAACTGTGCGCCCGGGGGCGGAGTGTCAAGACTTGAAAAGCACGGAGGGCGGCACAGACGAAAGGGTTTCAGAGTCAGTTCCCAGTAGGGGGATTGCTTATTGCAGGCAGACGCTTCCCCCGCTTTGATTTAAGGTAGTCCCCGGAGGTGCCCGGCGCGCCGCGGCGGCAATATAACACTTTGCCCGGATTGCGGGCTGCAACGCCTCACCCTGAACCCTTTCCCCAATTCCCTCATGTTCCGGTGGCTGCCTTGGAAGTTCTTCGTGAAACATGCGGCGAGACGCTACGGGGTGCTCGATCCCGCGACGTTCCTCGCCCGGATGCGCCGTTTTTCGCAACCCTCGGAAGTGGCCGAGCCACTGGAACTGCTGCGGGCCGGTATCGTTTTTCACGCCCGCGGCCTCGTGAATGCCAAGGCGATCCAGCACAACCTCGACTGGGTCTGGCCCTACTGGGTGGAACGTCAATTTAACCCCGACGACAGTTCGTTCGTGCCGCGGGCCTTCTCGTTCAGCCACATCAATCTCACCCACCGCAACTGGACGGCAGTCGGCATGCCGGAAGTCCCCGCCTATCCGATCGTCGATCCGCGCGGCCTGGTCACGCCGCTGCACGACGGCTGGTCCCTCGATTTCTGGATCGTCACCGAAAGCCGCCGCCGCCTGCTGCCGAGCAAACTGGAGGACGCGGCGGTGACGCAATCCCTGCAACTCGAGCCGACGCTCCAGGTCACGACGACCTGCGTCAAAGAGGGAATCACCCTGGAACTGGCGACGCTGATGTTGCCGGGCGAACTTCCCTCGGTGCAAACCTCGGTCCGGGCCACGGCGGATGAGGACGGCTGGCTGGTGGTGGCGGTGCGTCCTTACAACCCCGAGGGCGTCCAATTCATCAACCGCATCCAGCTCGAACCCTCGGGGACCGCCTTCCGGGTGAATGACGAGGCCACGGTGGCTTGGGGCGAACGCCCTGATTCCCTGCGCATGGCCCACTACGCCGAGGGGGATGTCTATCTCAACCTCCCCGGCAGCACCGAACAACGCGGGGTGGACTGTGTGGTGGGCATGGCCACGGCCGCCGCCTTGTTCCGCATCAAAGCCGGCGTGCCCCGGGAGTTGAAGGTGTCGGTGGGATTGGAGCGGGATCTCAAGAATGGTCACAAGCGCGGGAACTCCGGCATTTCATGGCAGGAATCCTTGAGCGGCACCGCGGAACTGAGAATTCCGGACGCCCGGATGCAGTTCCTATACGATGCCGCGGTGCGGACCCTGCTGCTCCTTTCCGCGGATGACCTCGTGCCCGGTCCTTACACCTACCGGCGCTTCTGGTTCCGCGATGCCTGCCTGATGCTCCATCCCATGCTGGCCATCGGCCAGGTGTCCCGCGCGGAACGGGTGATGGCGACCTTCCCTGGGCGCCAGACCCACGCGGGCTACTTCCTCTCGCAGGAGGGGGAATGGGACTCCAACGGACAAGTGTTATGGATCGTGGCCCGCCACGCGGAATTGACCGGAAAACCGCCCACTCCCGGAATGCAGAAAGCGCTCCGCAAGGGCATGCACTGGTTGCAGAAAAAACGTCTGTCCGGCACCGGCCTGCTGCCCGCCGGTTTCAGCGCGGAGCATCTGGGGCCGAATGACTTCTACTACTGGGACGACTACTGGGCCTGGGGCGGCCTGAGGGCGATGGCGAAACTCTGGGGGCGGACCGGCCACGACGTGGAGGCCGCGGAAGCGGAAGCCCTGTCCGGTGAATTTGCCCGCAGCATCGAAGCGAGCCTCTCTGCCATTCCGGCCTCGCGCGTCAAGGGCGCCATCCCCGCCGCGCCCGGTCGGCGCATGGATGCCGGCGCGATCGGTTCGATGGTCGCGGACTACCCGCTGCAACTCTATCCTCCGGGCGATCCGCAGATGGGCCGGACTGCAGACTTCCTGATCAGCCAGTGTTTTCATCGCGGAGGCTTCTTCCAGGAAATGATCCATTCGGGCATCAATGCCTATCTTACTTTGGATCTCGCCCAGACCCTGCTAAGGGCGGGCGATTCGCGCTTTGCCGATCTCATCCGCAGCGTGGCGGACCTGGCCTCGCCAACCGGCCAGTGGCCTGAAGCCATCCACCCTCGCACCCTCGGCGGCTGCATGGGCGACGCCCAGCACGGCTGGGCGGCGGCCGAATGGATCATGATGATGCGGAACTGTTTTGTGAGGGAAGAGGAAGGCCTGCTGGTGATCGGCTCCGGCATCCTCCCCGAATGGATGACCGGGGCGCCCATTGGTTATGGCCCCACCCTGACGGCCTGGGGGCCGGTGAAGGTGAGCCTTGAAGACTCACGGCTTACCATGGAAGTCTCCTGGCGTGGTACAGCCCCGCAGGTGCGGATCGCAGTACCCGGATTTGCTCCCATCAAGGCCGGCCCGGTGGATCGGATTTTTCAACTCCAAGCCCTATGAAGATCGCGATGTTCACCAACACCTACCTCCCCCACGTCGGCGGTGTGGCGAGGTCGGTGAAAACATTGGAAGACGCCTGCCGCCGCGAGGGGCACGAGGTCCGGGTCATCGCGCCGGAGTTTGAAGGCTCGGAGGACTCGCCGGACGTGCTGCGGGTGCCCGCGATCCAGCATTTCAACGGCAGTGACTTCTCGGTGCAACTGCCGGTGCCCAACATCATCCGGGAGTTTATGGACGGTTTCCGGCCCGACCTGATCCACAGCCATCATCCCTTTCTGCTGGGGGATGCCGCGCTGCGCGAAGCCTGGAAAATGCGGCTCCCCATAGTCTTTACCCATCACACCCTTTACGAACGCTACACCCATTATGTGCCGCTGGATTCCCCGGCCCTGAAGCGCGTTGCCGTCCAATTGGCCACGGAATACTGCAATCTCTGCGACCAGATCATCGCCCCCAGCGAAAGCATTGAACGCCTGCTGCTGGACCGTGGCGTGACCACGCCGGTCCGGACCATCCCCACCGGCATCGATACCGGCTTTTTCGCAGCGGGGAACGGAGCCCGCTTCCGCCAGCAGTCCGGCATTCCACCAGAGGCCAAGGTGATAGGCCATGTCGGCCGGCTGGCGAGGGAAAAGAACCTGCTTTTCATTGCGGAGGCCGTGGCCGCCTGTCTAAAAGAAGATCCAGGAGCGGTATTACTGCTGGTGGGAGACGGCGATGCCCGTGTGGAAATGTTGGCTTATCTTCATAACAAAGTGGGCCAGGCTCGGGTTTTTTACGCGGGCAAACAAACCGGGCAGAATCTGGCTGACGCTTATGCCGCGATGGACTGGTTTGTCTTCGCTTCCCAGACCGAAACCCAGGGCCTGGTGCTGGCAGAGGCGATGGCCGCCGGGAAGCCCGTGGTCGCCCTTGATGGCCCCGGAGTCAGGGAGATCATGCGCCATGAGGAAAATGGTCTGATGCTTGCTGGCGATGCCACCCCCGGCGAATTTGCCGCGGCGTTGACCGGTCTGATAAACGACGCCGGACTATCACAGCAGTGCTCGGAACAAGCCCGGCAGAGTGCTGAAGCCTACAGCACCGAACGGTGCACCAGGCGCATGTTGGAATGCTACCAGGAGTTGACAGGCAACCACCGGCGGCAGGCGGCCGCAGATCCCCAGCCATGGGACCGGTTGTTGGCCGGTATCGATATCGAGTGGAATCTCCTGGTCGGAAAATTGTCCGCGGCTGCCGCTGCGGTAAGTGAAACCCCAGCTACGGAGGCCCGCCTTGATTAGCCGCATCTCAGTCCGCCTGAGATGGTTGCGGAGGAAGTTCGGCCGCACCCATTGGACCGCCCGTCTGCTGGGGATCCGCCCGCCGGCGGGGGAAGCGGAACTGCCGGGCCTGATCATCCTCCAGCTTGATGGCTTGTCACGGACCCAGATGGAGCGGGCCTTGGAGCAGGGCAACCTGCCCTTCCTGGCGAGCCTGATCCGACGCCAGCATTTCACCTTGGAAAGCTTCTATTCCGGAGTCCCCTCAACCACCCCGGCAGTCCAGGGCGAGATCTTTTTCGGCGTCCGTGGCGCGGTGCCCAGCTTCCAGTTTCTGCGGCGGAAATCCGGGAAGGTCCTGCGGATGTATGAGGCGGACGCGGCCAGGGAGATCGAGGAGGAACTGGAGAAAGACTGCCCGGAGCCATTGTTGAAAGGAGGCCATGCCTATTCGGACATCTACCGGGCCGGGGCCGTGCACTCGCGTTATTGTTCACAGGATCTTGCTCCGGACGAGTTGCTGGGAAAGCTCCATCCATTCAAAAGCCTGCTGCTGGCCATTGCCTACGCACCGACCATTCTCAGGATGGCCTCACTGGCCGTGTTGGAATTTGGATTGGCGGTGACGGATGCCTTCCGAGGACTTTACCAGCGGGAGGATTTCATGAAGGAGATCGCCTTCGTCCCCTCAAGGGTGATGGTTTGTATCGTGCTGCGCGAACTGATCCGTTTGCGGGTGCTGCTCGACATCGAGCGGGGCGTGCCGTTGATCCATGCCAATTTCCTCGGCTACGATGAACAGGCTCACCGCCGCGGGCCGGACTCGGCTTTTGCGCACTGGACGCTGAAAGGGATCGACCGCACCCTGCGCGACATCTACCGGGCTGCCGGGCAGTGCGGGTATCGCGACTACGAATTGATGGTGCACTCCGATCATGGTCAGGAGCGGGTGGTTCCGTTCCAGAAGCGGCATGGACGCGGGCTCGACGAAGCCTTGGCTGAAGTGTTTGCCCAGGGTCCACTCGCTGGCCGGAAAATCTGGACAGGCAAATTCCCCGAACCGATCGGCCAGGCACTGGAGCACGCCCGGAATTTTTTCGGAATGAAACCCGCGGCAGGGATCCACGTCGGGCCTCCGGAGCCTGCCCACCAGATCATCGTCACCGCCATGGGGCCGTTAGGGCATCTTTATTTTCCGGAGAAACCCAGCGCCCGGGACATGGCCACCTACGCGGCCGATCTCGTCGCCCTGGCTGGCATTCCGCTGGTGCTGTGGCGGACTGAAGAAGGCACGGTGCAGGCTTGCAATCAGCTGGGAGTCTGGCGCTTGCCGGAAGACCGCGCCGTGGTCTTGGGAGAGGCCCATCCCTTTCTGGAGGAAGCGGCCACCGATCTCGTGCAGCTTTGCGGTCATCCCGATGCCGGCGACTTTGTGATCAGCGGGTGGGATCCCGGCCAGCCGCCGCTCAGTTTTCCAATGGAAAACGGCGCGCATGGCGGGCCCGGGTTCGAGGAAACCCGGGGATTCCTGCTGGTGCCCGACCGCATCCGCCGCTGGCATGTGGCGCATCTCGAAAAAACCGGCCAGCGGGTGCGTGGCGGGGACCTGCGGAACATTGCCCTGCACTTTCTGGGCCGCGACGGCGAGCGCGAGGAACGGGTGCCCCATCATCCGCCCTACCAACACGATGTCCCGATCCGCGTGATGACCTACAACGTCCACAGTTGTGCCGGCATGGATGGCAAGGTCCGTCCCGAACGGGTGGCCCGGGTGATCAACTACTTTGATGCCGACGTCGTGGCGGTGCAGGAAATCGATGCCCATCGCCCACGCAGCGGCCGGCACGATCAGTCGCAACTGATTGCCGATCACCTCCGCATGGAACACGTCTTCCAAGCCATGTTCGAGGAAGAAAAGGAGCGTTATGGCATCGCGATTTTTTCAAAGCATCCCTTCACCATCCTGAAGGCCGCCTACCTCACCGAAGCCGCCCCTCACCGGTTCCGCGAAGCACGCGGGGCCATTTGGATCCGGATCGAACCCGCCGGGCGCAGTCCCTTCCATTTTGTCAATACCCACTTCGGTCTCGGCCGGGAGGAGCGGTGCCAACAGGCCGACACTTTGCTGGGCGAGGAATGGCTGGGCAGCATTCCTGACAGCGAACCCCTGATTGTCTGCGGCGATTTCAATTCCAGTCCGCGTTCCCCGGCCTATCATAAACTGAAGCACCGCCTGCGCGACGCCCAGCTCAGCGTGCCCGGTCACAAGCCCTGCCCCACCTTTTCCTCGGTGAAGCCCCTGCTCCGGATTGATCATGTCTTCGTCAGCCGCCACTTCAAAGTGGAGGAGGTGGAGGTGCCGGACACCCCGACGGCGGAACTCGCTTCGGATCACCTGCCGCTTTTTGTTGAACTCACCCTGCACGCCAACCATGAAGCTTCGTGACCAGGTGCGGCGGCACCGCGGAAAAATCGGCCTGTTCCTCGCCGCGGCGGCCGTGGCGGGATGGTTCGCTTATACTCACCGCGCAGAACTGAATCGCGAAACCCTGATGGCTTTCGGCAAATCGCTGCCGGCCGGTTGGTTTATCGTGGCATTTTTCATCCTTCCCCTGGTTGGGTTTCCCGTCAGTCTTTTCCTGCTGCTGACCGGAATCCGCTTCGGACTGGGTCCCTGCATGGCCTTGTCTGCTGCCGCCGTGATCTTCCATCACCTCGCCGCGTTCCTCCTCGCCCACGGGTGGTTCCGCGATCCAGTGAGACATCGACTGGAGCGGGCCGGTTATGCGATCCCGCCGATCAGCGCCGGGCACCGAGCGTGGTTCATGCTGGTATTTGCCGCGGTCCGTGGACCACCCTATATTGCCAAGCTCTATCTGATCGCGCTCACCGACGTGCCCTTCCGGATCTATTTCTGGATCGGAGTTCCGGTTGCCATTCTTTTCTGCCTCGTCCCGGTCGGGGCCGGCACTGCCTTGATGACGTTTGATTCGACCTTGGTCTCTGCCCTCATCGCCCTCGCCACCACCTTGCTCCTCGCCGGATATTGGCTGAGCCG
The DNA here is from genome assembly GCA_942492905.1 of uncultured Verrucomicrobiota bacterium. Classification (GTDB taxonomy): domain Bacteria; phylum Verrucomicrobiota; class Verrucomicrobiia; order Verrucomicrobiales; family V1-33; genus CAIZWU01. The sequence goes on along the minus strand of OW818657.1, from coordinate 3,298,766 downwards.
GCGCTGGCGGGTCAGGAATCTGCCTCCCCCTGGGCAATGACCCAGCCTGGAGAGGAGCGGTCTAACCGCGCATCGCCGCCAACATTTCCACCACCGCACCGCGCAGTCCCAGTTGGATCGCCCGGCTGATGATGTGATGCCCGATATTCAGTTCATGCAGATGCGGGATCGCCAGCAGCGGCGGCAGATTTCCCGTGGTGATGCCATGTCCCGCATTGACCTGCAGACCAAGGGCACCTGCCTGCGCTCCGGCGGCAATCAGGCGCTGGAGTTCGGCTTCCCTCTCCGCCCTGGTCGCGTTCGCATAGGCGCCGGTGTGCAATTCAATCATCTCCGCCTTGACCCTGGCGGAGGCTTCCACCTGCGCGGGATCGGGATCGATGAACAGGCTGACCCGGATGCCTTGCTCATGCAGCAGGTTGATACTGGCGGCGATGGCGGCTTCGTGCGCCACCACATCCAATCCGCCTTCGGTGGTGACTTCCTGACGGTTTTCCGGCACCATGCAGACGCTGTCAGGCCGGGCCTGGCAGGCGATCCCGATGATCTCCGGCGTGTTGCCGACTTCCAGATTCAGGCGCACGCCCGGTATTCCCCGGATCGCAAAAAGATCCGCATCCTGGATATGCCTCCGGTCTTCCCGCAGGTGGATCGTTATCCCATGCGCCCCGGCCGCCTGACAGTCCGCCACGGCTTCCAGCAGGCTGGGTTCCACGTTATGGGCCTGCGGCGTCTGCGCGTAACGGGCCTGCCGCAGCGTCGCCACGTGATCGATATTTACTCCCAGTTCCAACATGATGATAGATTTTTATGGTCAGCTTTGAAACGTTTGATCTCCACTCCGGTCCGGAAATTCTGCTCCATGTCAAACCTGCCGGAGACCTTGCCCGCGCATCCGGCCAGCAACAGTCCGGGGAAGATCAGGCTGAGACTCATGACCCGGGTGGTGCTCATGGCGGCAGAGGCTTCGGGAAATACGGCGGTCCCCCGGCTCAATGCAGGAAGTGACGGAAACCGGTGAAGACCATGCTCATGCCGCGTTCATCGGCGGCGGCTATCACCTCAGGGTCCTTGACGGAACCCCCGGGTTGAATGGCCGCGGTGGCTCCGGCATTGGCGGCGGCGATGAGGCCGTCCGGGAAGGGGAACATGGCATCGCTGGCGACCACGCTGCCTTCAAGGGACAACCCGGCTTCCTGGGCCTTCCAGACCGCGATCCGGCAGGAATCCACCCGGCTCATCTGACCGGCGCCGATCCCGAGGGTGCGGTCATGCGCTCCGAAGACGATGGCATTGCTCTTCACATGTTTGCAGACCTTCCAGGTGAAACGCATCGCCTCCAATTCCTCCTTGCTGGGCGGACGTTTGGTGACGGATTTCTCCTCCAGATCCTGCAACCCGAGAGCACGGACATCGCGGTCCATCACCATCAGCCCGCCCGGGGCGCTGCGGATGATCGGATTGCTGTCCTGCCACTTGCTGAAGGCTTCCATGTTCACCTGCATCAGGCGCAGGTTTTTCTTCTTCTGGAGAATGGCGCGGGCATCTGCCTCGAAATCCGGGGCAATGATCACGTCCGTGAAAATCTCGCTGATCACCCTGGCAAGGCGTTCCGTGAGGGGACGGTTGGTGACGATCACGCCGCCAAATGGAGCCTGCCGGTCTGTCTCGAAAGCCTTGTCCCACGCGGCCCGGAGGTCGTCATCATCACACCCCACGCCGCAGGGATTGGTGTGTTTGAGAATCGCCACGGTAGGCCGTTTGAACTCAAGGGCCAAAGCGACCGCCCCTTCGATATCAAGGACGTTGGTGTAGCTGAGTTCCTTGCCTTGGAGCTTTTCAAAGTAGTCACCGAAGTTCCCGTAAAGACTGGCTTTCTGGTGCGGGTTGTCCCCGTTGCGCAGCGTTTGGTAGAACGGCACGTTGACGCTGTAACATCCCTCGGTGGACTGTTCCTTGGCGAGGTAGTTGGCGATGGCGGTGTCGTAGGCCGCGGTGCGCTGGAAGACTTTGATGGCGAGCCGTTCGCGGGTTTTCAGATGGGTCGAGCCACTGTTGTTCTGCATTTCCTCCAGCACCGGTGCATAGTCAGCAGGATCGGTGATGACGGTGACGCTGGCGTGGTTTTTACAGGCGCCACGCAGCATGGCCGGACCGCCGATGTCGATGTTCTCCACCGCGTCCTCGAAAGTGACTCCCGGCTTGGCGATAGTTTGTTCGAAGGGATACAGATTCACCACCAGCAGATCGATCGGCGGCACTCCCAATTCCGTGGCGCGGGCGACGTGTTCGGGGTTTTCCCGCTGATACAGGAACCCACCGTGCACCTTCGGGTGCAGGGTTTTCACCCGCCCATCGAAACACTCCGGATAACCGGTGTAATCGGACACTTCCACCACCGGGAGCCCGATGCCGCGGAGGTAGGCCGCGCTGCCTCCGGTGGAGAGCAGTTCCACGCCGAGGTCGTGCAGACCACGGGCAAAGGCATCTAGGCCGGACTTGTCGGAAACGGAGATCAGGGCACGGGTGATTTTCATGAGTGAGGGGAATCAGCATGAGACTCCCCCTCCGGAGCCGCAACTGGAAATGCGGCGCGGCCCGTGACCAAACCCTGCCGCAGGCGGGTTGGTTACTATGAAAATGCAAGGGTTCCTTGCGATAGAAACACAGCAGAAATCGCAGATGAACGCTATCCTGGAAACTGCTGGCAGATGCCCTCCTCATGGAACCCAAGCCACCATTCACCGTTCCGGACGGTTTTCCGGAGCATCGGGATCCTGGGCGGCCTGCTCGAGTTCGAGGAGCATTTTTTCGAGGCGGGAGGCGAAGTTTTCTGTGGTCAGGCTGGAGGACAGCATGTCGGCCCAGAGCGGGAAGGCCATGGGGGTCAGGTGTTTGGTGAGGATCTGGACCAGGGTGCGGCTGCGCAGGGACTCGAGGGTGGCTTGCAGACGGGTGAGTTCGAGCTGTTGTTCAAGGATTTCGCGCTGGGCCTGCTCGAGGAGGAGATTGCCAGGATCATATTTGGTGAAGACATCGAACAGCAGGCCGGAGGAGACCTGGAGGGACTTGGTGGTTTTCGGATTGCCGGGGAATCCCTGCATTACCAGACCGGCCACACGGGCGATTCCGCGGAACTGCCGTTTGGCCAGCTCGGCCGTGTTCATGCAGGCCATCAGGTCTTCCGTGAGATGATCGGTGGAGAGCAATTTCCGCCACATCTTTTCATCCGCGGAGAGATCATCCCGGCTGCTCAGCTCGAAGCCGTAATCATTGAAGGAAACGGTGATGCTGACACTGCGGTGCCGCGCCATGCGCCATGCCACGAGGGTGCCCAGGCCCTCATGGACCAGCCGCCCGGCGAAGGGATAGACATAGACATGGTTTCCCTCGCGGCTGGTGGTTTCCTCAATGAGCAACTGGTCGCTGCGGGGGACGATGCTCCAGGCCTTTTGCAGGGAGAGGATGGGGGAGAACATCTGCAGTTCGGGGTCGCGGAGATCCCCGGCCCCGGCGGACTCCAGCTTCCGGCTCACGGCGGAGGCGAGTTCGGTGGAGAGCGGACTTTTGCCTCCCTGCCAGGATGGAATCTGGCCGGATTGTTTCTTTTTGGTGGCGTCTTTCACCACAGCCTTGAGGTCATGGTAGCGCACCAGTTCCAGCCGCCGCCCTCCGAAGATGAACAGTCCGCCGGGTTTGATCCGGGAAATGAACCATTCCTCCACCGTGCCGAGGCGGCGTCCACTGGCGAAAGCCACGGAGATGGCGGTGTCGTTGCTGATGGTGCCGATGGCCAGCCGGTGCAGCCGGGCAGTGCGTTCCTCCGTCATGACGTGACGGCCTTCCACAATACTCACTTTGGAGAATTCCGGGTAGGCGCGGAGCACCTTGCCGCCGCTGGTGATGAAGGTAAGCAACCAGTCCCACGAAATGTCATCCAGCGTGGCAAAGGCGTGGCTGGACATGATCTCCCCGCGCATCGCCCCGGCTTCGAATCCACCGCCCGCGGCCACGGTGAGGAGGTGCTGCGAAAGCACATCCAGAGTCATGCGGAGGGGGCGACGGGATTCGATGCGGCGCTCGCTCAAGGCTTCGCGGGCGGCCGCGAATTCCACCAACTCAAACGCGTTGGTGGGTACGCCAAACACGCGGCTCACCGCTCCCGGCCGGTGACCGCTGCGGCCAGCGCGTTGCATGAGCCGGGCCATGCCTTTGGGGCTGCCGATCTGGATGACCTGATCCACCGGCGAGAAGTCCACCCCGAGGTCCAGACTGCTGGTGCAGACCACACATTTTACGGTGCCGGCGCGGAGCCGGTCTTCGGCCGCAGTGCGTTCCGCTTTTTCGACCGAGCCATGGTGGATCGCCAGGTCAGGTGCCCACTCCGGCCGGAAATCCAGCAGCGCCTGATACCATTGCTCGGTCTGGGACCGGGTGTTGGTGAATAACAAGGTGGTGCCGGCCTGCTCAATCTGCCGGACCACGGCGGGAATCATGCGCAGGCCAAGATGGCCACTCCACGGAAAGCGTTCGATTTCGTCAGGGAGCAGGGTTTCAATCGCGACCTCCTTGCGCGCCTCGCCCGTCACGATCACGCCTTCCCCGGCCTTGTCGCCCAGCAGCACCTGCATGGCTTCCGGGAGATTGCCGATGGTGGCTGACAACCCCCAGATGCGCAGCGCCGGATTCCAAGCCCGGAGGCGGGCGAGACAGAGTTCCGTCTGCACTCCGCGTTTGCTGGAGAGCAACTCATGCCACTCGTCCACAATCACGGCCTCCAGCCCCGCCATGCGGGCGGCGGCGTCCGGATAACTCAGCATGACGGACAGACTTTCCGGAGTGGTGACGAGGGCTTCCGGCAGGCGTTTTTTCAGTTGGGCGCGGATCTTCTGCGAGGTGTCGCCCGTGCGCATTTCCACGTCCCATTCCAAGCCGAGTCCCTCCAACGGTTCGCGGAGCGACTGGGTGGTATCGACCGCGAGGGCCCGCAGGGGCGTGATCCACAGCACCCTCAGGCCCGGTTGGCCCGGAGGTTTCGTCAGGGCGGAAGCCACCGGTCCGAGCCATGCCGCGAGGGTTTTCCCCAATCCCGTCGGGGCATGGATCAGGCCGCTTTTGCCAGCGGCATAGGCCGCCCAGACCTCCTGCTGGAAGCGGAACGGCTTCCAGTGGCGGTCGGCGAACCAGGCTTCGATAGGAGACATCGGAAAACTTACGTGCGCGGTCGGTTCACGGCCATAGCAAAGGATGCTGCTGCCAGTGCTGGAAGCGGCGCCGGACTTCCGGCAGGAGGGATTCGCCGGACGGGGGCGCCAAGACAACCGGGGCTTGGAAGAACCGGTCGGCCCAGTGGTCCCGGCGGTTGTCTGACGGCCAGAACGGAACTTGAGGCTCTGGCAACAAACTGGGAAGTCGTGCGCTGGATTGCAGGACTTCCATTTGGGCTTCCCAAGAAAGGCACCCGAAGTCAGCGCACTCCACTGCTTGGATAGGTTCCAAGTCCATCCTGATTACGTCCGGGAGACTGGATCGGAGCAGAGCCCAACGTCCGGCCAGCCGGATGGATTCCCTGGCGGCGTCGAATGATCCAGGCTCAACGGAGAGCTTGTCGTAGGTGCCGGGGAGAGCGCAGCCAAGCGCGGCGAGATTGGCGGATACATCCGGCAGGGCCCGCGCGATAAGCGGTTTCTCCAGCGCGGCGGCTTCCAGATAGGGGAGGCCGAATCCTTCCTGGAGCGAAGGCATGACGAGGGCATCGGCGGCCATAAAAAGGGCGGGGAGAGACGGACGGTTGGACCGGCCATCAGACAGGATGCCCGGAACCAGCGGCCAATGATGGCGGGTGGCCGCGGCGCAGAGGGCTTCCCAGGCCGGGACCTCGGCAGGGGAACTGGGTCCGCCAGTGGTGACGAGGCAGGTGGGTTTGTCCTGTTGTTGGGCAAGGAGCAGGGCTTCCGCGAGGTTTTTGCGGCGCAGCGCGCGGACCGGAGCCAGCCAGAGGCGGCGGCCCTGGGTCAAGGACTTCAGCCAGGCGCGCGCGGCCCGGACTTCTGATTTGTCAGGATAAGCCAGTTCCGGCAACGGATTACCCACCCATTGAGCGGTGGCTCCGGCCCGGACTTGCAGCCAGGCGAGGTCGGCTTGGTTCACGCACCAATGGCGAAGGTGGGGGCCGGTCGGAATGGAAAGCTCCAGGGCTTCCTCAAGGTCTGCGATGCCTGACGCCTGCCAATCAGCCCACCGTGCCCAGCGCCCGTCCCACCACCAGTCGTGATGGTGCAGCCACAGCCTCGCCCCGGCCGCGGCACACCAGTCAGGCAGGTGGCGGAGCAACGGCACATTCCTGCCGACGCTGAGGTTATGCGCCCAGATCAGCACGTCCGGCCCGGACAACAATGCCTGCACCCGCTCCACTGCCTCCCCGCCCATCGCTTGGTCCCGGCCGCTCAAATAACCAAGGTCCCGGTGGGTCACCACCCGCAGCGGCACTCCGGACAAGGATGCCTGCAAGCCCTTTACCCAATCGGGATCAGTCATTTCCCCCAGGAGCAGAACCACTTCACTGACCCGGCCGAGGCGTTCCACCAAGAGGGGCAAACCCCGCGAGATCACCTGCCGCACCCCACCGGGCCGGTCGTGATAGTGAAAGACCACCAAGCGCACCCTGCTTTCCTGCGGCAGTCCCGGTCTGTCGTCAAGGCAACGCCCCTGGACCCCGTGCCGTGGGTTTTGCGGCCGGGCATTTGCCTTTGTCATTTCCCCAACCCCTGCCCTGTTGCGCTTCCCTTTTCCCTGATGAGTTCCCTGTCCCATCCCGCTGGCATCACCACCCTGCACCGGCTCAGCCCGGAGGCCTGGCCAGCGCTTGAGAAATCGCTCGAAACCATGACCCGGGATCGTCCGGTGACCCTGATCCTGCCCTGTCATGTGCGGGAACTGGGCACCGAAGCCCTCGCCGGGATGGTGCAGGAGCTGGCGGGCGCCGCCTGGGTGAAACGCATCGTGATCGGACTCGACGGTGCGGAAAGCCACGAATTGGCCATCGCACGGGAATGTTTTGCCGCCCTGCCCCAGGAAACTGCCCTGCTGTGGACCGGAGCCCCGGCGGTGCTGGATCTGGAAGCCCGGTTGCAGTCCGCCGGACTGACCATGGCGCAGTCCGGGAAAGGGCGGAATGTCTGGCTCTGCGCAGGACTCGCGCTGGCCCGCAATGCCGGGCCCGGGGTGGTCGCGATCCACGATTGCGATATCAAAAACTACTCCCGCGAACTGCCCGGCCGGCTCTGCCATCCGCTGCTGGACCGGCAGTGGGGGTTCCGCTTCAATAAAGGATTTTATTCGCGTCACAGCGACCGCCTGCATGGCCGCCTGCAGCGTCTCCTCGTGCGTCCCTTGCTGCGCGCCATGGAATTGCGGGCCGGGCCGGTGCCGATCCTGCAGTTTCTTTCCGCCTTCCGTTACCCTCTTGCCGGGGAATCGGCGATGGATACTGCCTTGTTGAGGAAGGTGAATCTGCCTTCCACCTGGGGGCTGGAAATCGGCCTGCTGGAAGAAGTCAGGCGGCAGCTTTCCCCACGGTCGGTCTGCCAGACGGAACTCTGCGCCGCCTACGATCACAAACACCACGACCTCTCGCCGGAAGACCCCGGCAATGGGCTGCACCGCATGGCCCGAGAAGTATCCGCCACCCTGCTGGCCACCGTTTCCGGCGGCACCTATCCGTGGCGTGAACAGATCGTGGAAACCTGGCAGGATCTCACCGCGGATGCCCTGCGGCATGCCGCTGCGGAGGCTGCGCTGAATGGACTGGCCCATTTTATCGAACAGGAATCGCTGGCCGTGCTCACCTTCGGCAAAGCGCTGCAGGCCGCCGTGGAGGAACCCGCGGCTCCTTGCCTGCTGCCTTCATGGGATGCCGCGGAACGGGCGCTTCCGGACGTCTTCCAGCAGTTGGAACAAGCCGCCCTCACGGGAGCGTAAAAGTATCAGAACCGGCAGGCCACCGATCTTGCCGGAGGAGGCAACGCTTCGTAAGCTTGTGACTCGGTCCACCGTATTTCCGACACACTATGTTACGCAATCTTGCCTCCACCGGGGCCGCACTCACCGTGCTGGCCGCTTCCGCCTTCGCCCAACCGGCCCCTGCTCCCATGCCCGCCGCGGCCCCGACCCTGCAGATGCTGGCCGGGATCACCGACTGGACTTCCCTGTTCGATGGCAAATCGCTCGCCGGCTGGGTGGGCGGTGGTTACGAGGTGAAGGACGGGGCCATCACCTGCACCCCCAAGGGCAGCTTTCTCCGCACTGAAAAGGAGTATGCCGACTTCGTGCTCGAACTCGAGTTCCAACTGCAACCCGGCTCCAACAACGGGATCGGCGTGCGTTACCCCGGCAGCGGTGATGCCGCTTACGAGGGCATGGAAATCCAGGTGCTGGATGACCGCCACGAGAAGTATCACAACGATAAATTCAAGCTGGCTCCTCACCAGTACCACGGCTCCGTTTATGGGATTGCGGCATCAATCCAGGCGGAAAAGAACCTGCTGAAGCCGGTGGGCGAGTGGAACAAACAGACCCTGCTGGTGATCGGCGATCACATCAAAGTCATCCTGAATGGCGAAACCATCACCGACGCCTACATTGGGGGACTGGAGCCCATCGATAAAAAGGAACACCCCGGCCAGAAGCGTACGAAAGGTTATATCGCCTTCTGCGGCCATGGCGATTTTGTGGCCTACAAGAATATCCGGGTGAAGGATTTCTCCCCACCCGCTCCGTTGCCCGGCACGGCTCCCAACACGCCTCCCGCAGGATTCACGGCGCTCTTCAATGGCAAGGACCTGGCGGGTTGGCAGGGTCTGCCCGCCGGGCCCAATGACAATCCCTTCAAACGCGCCGCCCTTTCCCCGGAGGAACGCACCAAGGTCCAGACCGCCGCCAATGAGGTGATGAAGGCGCACTGGAAGGTGGAGGACGGGGCTCTCGTTTTTGATGGCAAAGGCTCCAGTCTCGCCACTGCCAAACCTTACGGGGACTTTGATTTCTACGTGGATTGGAAAATTCCTGCCACTGCCGACAGCGGCATTTATCTCCGGGGAACCCCGCAGATTCAAATCTGGGACCCGGCCAACCCGGCCCAATTCCCACATGGCAACCAGAAGGGTTCCGGCGGGATGTGGAATAACAAAGGTCCTGGCAAGGATCCCCTCGTGCTGGCCGACAAACCGCTGGGTGAGTGGAATACTTTCCACATCCGCATGATCGGCGAAAAGGTCACCATCCACCTCAATGGAAAACTGGTGGTGGATGGATCGCCTCTCGAGAATTACTGGGCTCCCGGCAAACCCCTGCCCCGTTCCGAACAAATCGAGCTGCAGAACCACGGCAACAACCTCTGGTTCCGCAGCCTGTATGTGCGCGAGCTGCCTTACTGATGAATGATAGGCAGGCGACCTCAAAGGGTCGCTCCATTGATTCAACCACCTGAAAAAGGGCTGCCTCCGTGATTGGAGGCAGCCCTTTGTTTTTGAGCGAGGCCGGGCCCGGAAGGCGCCGGTTTGCAACAATCAGTGCAGTTCCCTGGGAACGATATCCACGATCTTTTTGATGGCGTCGGCCGAGTGCTTGTTGGCCACCAGCAGGGCGTCTGCCGTCTGGACGATGATGAGGTCCGTCACGCCCAGGAGGGACACATTTTTTCCCGCGGTACTGAAGACGATATTGCCGTGGGAGTCGATCTGAGTCACCGGCTGGTTCGTGGCATTTTCGCAATCATCGGTCGGCAGATACTTGCCCACGCTGATCCAGGAGCCGACGTCGTCCCAGTCGAAGGTGGCTTCGAGATTGAGCACGCGGCCCGCTTTTTCCATGAGGGCATAGTCGATGGAAATCTGGGGAAGGTTGCCGAACTGGGCATCGATGGTGGCCTTGAGATCCTTGGTCTGGCGGATCTCCGCGACAAATTTGGCCAGTTCCGGACAGTGACGGCTGAGGCCGGCCATGACCGCGGAAACACTCCAGATGAACATCCCGGCATTCCAGGAAAAATTCCCCTGCCGCAGAAAATCCTCGGCAAGGTCAGGATTCGGTTTTTCGCGGAAGCGGGATACCTCGTAAACCACGGTATCCTCGGCACCGGAAATCTGGGCCCGGCGGCCGCGCTCGATATAACCATAGCTGGGGCAGGCCCAGGTGGGTTTGATTCCGATGGTCACCAGCGCCTGGGATTGATGGGCTACCTTGACGGCACCGGCCATGCAGGTGCGGAAGGATTCCTCATCCTGGATGAGCTGGTCGGCGGGCAGCACCAGCATGACCGCATTGACATCACGCGCGGCGACCCAGCCAATGCCGAGAGCGATGGCGGGGGCGGTGTCGCGTTTGGCGGGTTCGCAGAGGATGTTTTCTGCCGGCAGGGCATCGCCCAGAATGGCCCGCACCTCGACCTCCTGTTCCCGGTTGGTGAGGATGAGGATATTTTCCCGGGGGACCAGGCCGTCGAGCCGGTACATGGCCTGTTCCAGCAGGGTCTTGCCGCCAAAGAGCTGCAGCAGTTGTTTGGGCCGGGTGTCACGACTGAGGGGCCAGAAGCGGCGTCCGCTGCCTCCAGCAAGAATGACAGCGTAGGTGGATGGAGTAGTCATGGAAAATAATAGGAAGTCGCCCCATTCTGGTGCATGGCGCGAAGCGGGATTGCAACGCTGAAAAAGCAGCCACGCAGGATTGCTTGCGCCCGGAGCGGCCTACGGTATGACTGCCGGTTCCGGATGCAACCTCCCTTCCCGGGTGGGTCAACCCTTAACCCGCCTGCCGCGGTCTGAAGCACCCCGGTCCATCCTTTTCCAGCCTGCCTTATCCTGTGCGCACCATCGATATCATCGGACTGCCCGTCGCTGTGACTTCCTACCAGAAAGCCGTGGAGTGGATTCTGGATCACGCCCGCCGCCGGGATGAGGCCTATGCCGTGGAAGCGGCCAACACCCACGTCGCAGCCCTCGCCCGGCACGATGCCTCGTTTGGGGCCGCGATGCGCCGGTTCGACCTCATCTGCCCGGATGGGATGCCGCTGGTATGGGCGGTCAATGCCCGGTTGGAGGCTTCTGAAAAATTACAGGACCGCGTCTATGGGCCGACCCTGATGTTGGAAACGCTCAAAGCCACCGACGGCAGATCTGGTGAATTCAAACACTTTTTATTGGGAGGCAAACAGAGCACTCTGGATCAGCTGACCAAATCCTTTGGGGAACAATTTCCCGACTGTGCCATCGCGGCCACCCACTCTCCTCCCTTCGGAAAATGGCCAGATGACGAATTCGAGCGCATTTGCAGTAAAATCCGGGATTCGGGAGCCAATCTGATCTGGGTCGGCCTGGGATGTCCCAAGCAGGAATATTGGATCGCGCAGCATAAAGACCGTCTGCCGCCGGGCGTTTATTTCGGCATTGGAGCGGCCTTTGCCTTCCATGCGGGGGAAGTGCCCCAGGCCCCGGCCGTGCTCCAGCGTATGGGCTGCGAATGGGCCTACCGCCTTGCCATGGAACCCCGCCGGCTCTTCAAACGCTATTTCACCTACAACCCCCTTTTCCTCTACTATCTGATGCGGGACCGGATGTTCAAATGAGGGGCAGACCCGGAAATCCGCGCAGCCCCTGGCCTTCTTACCTCAGTTTTCTGTTGGAAAACTGAACGGGTAGCACCGCCGGAATCACCGCCGGAGACGGGGCCGCGGCTTTCAGTTCCGCCAAGGCCTTGGCCGCGAGGGGGCCTTGGATCAGCGAAAAATTTGGATTCCGGCCCAGCGCCTGCTGGAAGTGATTTCCCGCGGAAACACGATCCCCGGCAGCGGCCGCGATCCTGCCGGCGTGGTAATGGAGCTCAGCGTCATGCCTTGCCTTCTTCAAGGCGGTCTTGATGCAGGCGATGGCCTTGTTTTGATCGCCATTTTTAAAATAGACCCAGGCCATGGTATCCATCTCGATGGGGTTTCCGCTTTGACCATGTTCCTGGATGAGCTTCAACGCCTCCGGCAGTTGGCGGTCGTGATCGGCAAAAAAACGGGCCATCTCCATGTGATCGTGGATGCCCGTCTCCCGGTGGCTGCGATGCAGGGTCTCGACTTCAGCGTAATATTTTTCGGCGCTGAAGGTGTCTCCCCGGACCGCAAAAATGTCACCCAGGGCAATCAGAGCCTCGAGGTTCCCGCCGGATTCCAGCACCTTCTGATAGTGCATCACGGCCGTTTCAAAATCGCCACCGGCAGCGGCGATCCGTCCGGCGGCGAGCCGCAGGTGAAGGTTGGCCGAACCCGCGTCGATCGCAGGGGCCAGCGCCTGGGCCGCAGGCAACAAGGCGCCGTCATGAAAAAGCATCATCGCCAGCCTCGCCCGGCACCACGCGGTATTTTCCGCATAAGGTCCACCACTCTGGATGGCCTGCTCCATCAGCAGGACAGCCCGGCTTTGTTTCCCCGTGAGCCACAGCAGATGCGCTCCCCGGCTCCAGGAAGACAAGTCCGGACGCAAGTCCATCATTTTTTGGTAGTGAACAAACGCTCCATCATAGTCGCCCAGTTCGACCGCGGCATCGCCGATGATGCCGTGGGAGGTGGCATTCCCCGGATCCAGCGCGAGGGCCTTGCCGGCCCATAATTTGCTGAGGTCAAATTCATGCCGGCCGCCATGGACCCAGGCCATGCCCGCCATGGCTCCGGTATGCGAGGCCTGCAGTTGCAGGGCGCGTTGATAGGCGATCCCGGCATGGCCGAAGCAGGCAGGGTCTGAAGTATCCCGCTGGCCTTGGGCAATCGCATCCCCCAGGGAAACCCATGCTTGTGCAGAATCAGGCAGGCTGCGCACCTGCTCCACGGCGGCGACCATCGACTTGCCATACAAGGACTTGGAGGCAGGCGTGGACAGCGCCTCCAGCATTGAGGAAACTTGCAGTTCAATTCCTCCGGCAGGAGGAGCGGCGACGGATGGCGGGAGAGCCCCGGCCGGGCGGTTGCCGAGGAAAACCAGACTGAGGGACAGTCCCGCTATCATCAGGACAGCATTCAGCCCGCGGCGCCAGGCGGGAGTGGCCGGGGAATCGGAGGAGGGAGGTTTCATGGTGATTGAGTCAGAACAGCATGACGCCGGCGGGTTGCAGGGGGGAAGGACAACCGCGCCGGCGCCATGGAGGCGGGAGACAGACGGGTCGTTAGAAACCGACCGAGCCAGCCTGATCTTTCGAGTTCCGCGTGCCGGAGTGCGGCGTACCGGCGTAGGGGAAGGTGCGGTTGTAAACCTGGTCGTTGGCCGCGGCATTGTCGCCCACCACGGTGATTGTGGCGAAGGTCGGGCCGCTGGCAATGGCGGTCAGGGCGATGTCGATGGCATCGTCGCCGAAGCGGCGGCCATTCGGCCAACCGGCGGGGATTTGCTGACCGGCTCCGTTGGTGATGGTATCGCCTCCGATAAAGCTGAGCCGGTTGAAGCCAGCTTCGCCAGGCACCTTGGTGGCTCCGGTGGTGGTGTTCACCCGGATCACGTCGGGAATGTAGACGGCATTGAGATCGGCCCGGCCGGTCGTGGCGAAGGTGGTGCCATAAACCGCATTGATCAGCCCGGCCAGCTCGGAATTGTTGGCGTATTGAGCAAACAGGGCCGCATCCTGGGTGGGGGAACTGCGGTTGTAGAGGTCCTTCCCGGCGGCCGCGACGAGGGCTTCGTTGAAGAGCGGATTGCCGAGGCGGCTGACCTGCACCCACGGGCCGTTGGAGGCATCCGCCGAGGTGGCGGAACGCAGGGTGATGCGGGGCCGGCTCACGGTGGCATAGACGCCGACTCCGGTGCCGGCTGGTTGGAGGGCGCCGGTGTAAGTGAAGGTCTGCGCGAGATTTGTCAGGGGAATCACAATCCCGTAATGCAGGACGTTGAATCCTTTGAAGCCATCGGTCCCATTGCCGTCCTGTCCCAGTCCGTCCGCCAGGCTGCCATTGTTATCGAGGATCCGGCTGTTGAGCAGGTCGAAGATGGCAGCGGTGTCTGCATAAAATCCGTCTTCCCGGGGTCCGGCAAAGGTGGTGTAGAATCCGGTGGAACCAGCCGCGGGCGGCGTGCCGGCAGGAAGATCGTAGGTGGTCTGCCGGGTGTAGTTGTCCAGGGCCGCCCGGCCGGTGGCGCCTGACACCGCGCGGCCGGTGGCGTCGTTGTAGGCCGGGGTGGTGTTCAATCCCACGTTGGGCGGGGGGACGAGGAGGGAGGCCCCGCCTTGATTCAGATTGGTGCCCGGACCATTCCCCACAAACCGGGTGATGGTGTAGCTTTGGGTGAAATTCTGGCGGTTGTCGCCCACCGTGACAATGGGCCCCACTTCCGTGCCCAGACCATATCGGAGGATGGTGTTGGGGTTTTTGTAGGTGGAAGGTCCATTTACCGGATCAACCGGGGAGAAGCGGAAATCGTAACGCTCCGACTCGGCACCGGTCACGGGATTGGTGATGTGGATGCTGTAACGGGCATCCGGGGAAAAGGCCTCGTATTGCGCTCCATCGCCGGGTTCGGAAAAAGGACGCACACTGACTTCCACCACGAGAGCCCGCTCGCCCGTGGCCGGGCGGGTGCGGATGAACGCATAGACATCCGTCAGATTGGCCTGGGGATCGAGTTTGATCAGCGGCGCATCGCTGTGGCTGGAGGCCATCAAGGAGGTCACGGGAAGCACCGTTGAGGCGGCGATGGCCACAAGGGCCGCGCGGGATATCATCGTCAGGAGGCAGGAGGGAGTCGTGGTTTTCATGGGAGTTTCAGGTTGGTGTGGTTGGAGGGAGAGAGTGGAAAGAAATCAGGCCCGGCGGCGGCGCAGCAGCGCCAGCGGAGCCAGCAGGCCCAGCATCAGGACCGAGGGCTCAGGCACCGGGGCGGAAGTGAATCCGGTGTAGTCCTGACTGATATCCGAGGCGATGAAGGGAGTCAGGCCGGGACCGACGGGACTGGTGAAGCTGAAGCCGGAGACCGTGCTGTCCGGGGCGAAGGTCTGCATGGTCAAGTCGTCATCATCCCAGACAAAATTGACCCGGGCTCCGATGGTATCGTAGGTCAGCTTGAAGCCCGCCGGTGCGGTGATGCCGAGCAGAGCGGCGGAAGCACTGACCGGGAAGGTGACCTGGATGAGCTCCTCCGCACTATCCATATTGGTGACGGAATAGTTATAGGTATAGCGGCTGGAGCCGGGATCAAAGGTGCTCAGCCCGGTGACGGTGACCGCCGCCGGGGCAGCCGCGGGAAGTGCGGCCAGGGCCAGCCAGAAGGAAATACGGAGAGGAAGCGGGAAGGATCGTTTCATAACATTAGCATAAAGTTGGGTTGAGGGAGTGAACTCCGGCGTCCAACGGAGACCTCCGGCAACTGGATGCACGGGGAGCCCTTTTTTTGAAAACAAGCGGCCGGCCAAGGGTAAGATCCAGGGTCCCGGTAGCCGGAGTGCTGCCCAGCTCCGGGATGAACTGTGGTTTTTTCCGGCGGGCAGCCTGGCTTCCCCGCCCTCGACCCGGGATGTGGAATCAGGGCATTCCCTCCGACCCGGGAACCGGGTCCGTTATCACCCGCCGATCACCACCATCTGATCCAGCGTCGGGACCTTGGCGCCCCCGGCTTTTTCCACCGTGACCGCGAACTTGTAGGCGCTTTGCACCACCCGGTCCGGTTTGAATTCGATCCGGACCTTGCCTGCGGCATCCACCTTGAAAATGCCGGCGCTGACCGGGGTCTTGAGATTCGGGTCAATCACCCACAATTGATAGTCTCGCCCCGCCGGCAGCGCAGGGAGGTTCTCCACCACCAACAATCCTTCCTGACGCTCCTGACGCCAGACCGAAACCGCGACCGCGCCGGGCTGGTTCTTGAGCAGCGAACCCAGCACCGCGATGCGGGTTTTGTCAAAGTGGCTGTCTTCTCGGAGGAGCGCCAGTTCGGCGGCGATGGTTTCGTGCTTTCCGCCGAGCTCTGTCAGGGAGGCCTCGGCTTTGGCCAGAGAAGCCCGGGCCATGGCCAGGTCAGTCTCGTTTTGGGATTTGGCCAGGTCGCTGCTGCGCACAGCGTCGATCAAATGTTTTTCCCGTTCCTTCAACAAGGCGGATTCAGTCCGCGCGGCGTTGGCCTCCTGTTGCGCCTTGGTGATCAATCCGCGGTTCTGATAGAACAACACGGCCATGGCGGCCGCCGCCGCCCAGGGAATGAAATGCAGGAGCCGCATCCGGGAGGCCGGAGGTGAAGGCAATGCCCTTGCCACAGCCGTCCCGGCCTGTGTGGCGGCAGCGGCAGGGACCTCCTCCGGAACGGTCCCCGGAGCTTTCATGAACTCGGTCAGAAGCCAGTCCCTCAATTCCGCAGGCGGGGCGGCCTGAGGAGCGCTGCCAGCCAGCGCCAGGGCGGCTTCCTGCAGGGCATGCACCTCTTTTTGCAGTTCCGGCTGCTGGACCAGGGCCTGCTCAAACGCTACCACCTCGTCCCCGGTCAGCAGACCGAGCACGTACAGGTTGGCAGATTCGAGCAGCGATTCGTTCATGGGGTCAAAAGTCCATCAAGGGATTCCCTGAGCTTGAGCAGACCGCGTCGGATGCGGGCCTTCACGGTGCCAAGGGGTTGGGCGAGAGTATCTGAAATTTCCTGCTGGGTCAGCCCGCCAAAATAAGCCATTTCCAAAGCCTGACGCTGGTCGGAGGGCAGTTGAGCGACCGCGCCGCGCAGGATCTCGACTTCATCGGAGTAAGCTGCCGGAGTATTGGAGGCGTCGGGGGACAAGTCCACCGGGTCGGTTTCGAGCCTGACGTTTTCCGCATAGGTACGATCACGTTTGAGGGCGCGGAGCCGGTCGATGGAACGATTCCGCGCCATGGTGGCCAGCCAGGCGGCGGGCCGGCCGAGGGCAGCGTTGAAATTGACCGCTTTTTGGTGAAGGGTAAGAAAGACATGCTGCAGCACATCGCGCGCTTCCTCGGGGTCTGCGAGGATTTTCAAGGCAACGGAATACAGCAGCGTGGAGTGACGGTCATACATCAGGGTGAACGCCACGGGATCACGATGAGCCACCCGACGCACCAATTCGGCGTCGTCTGGTTCAGCGGCGGGCGGGATCAAGGGAATCAGATGAAAAGTGGTAACGATTCAGGGAATCGGGTCCTTTACAGGATCATTCCTGCCCTTCCAACGGGGAAGACCGTCCCTTGGATGCAGGGAAGCTGAAATTAAGAGAAAATCTTCTGAAGAACCAGCCGCGGCGGTCCCACGGGCCGTCCGCCGCCAGGCCCGGGTTCCCGCTTTCCCTCCGGAAAAACCGGTCCCTTCATAGGGCATGCGGAATCTCTGGCGCTCCCTCCCGGCTATCAGCCTGAAGCTGAGGGACCAACTTGTCCGTGTCCCGGGGATGCGTCTGCTTTGGAGGTTTATCGATGCTTTCAGCGACTCGTGGTCGGATGACCGCCTGCCCCGCCAGAGCGCGGCGATTGCCTACTTTGCCCTGTTCTCCATGGCTCCCCTGCTCTGGCTCGCCACGTGGATCATCAGTCAAATCCTGGGCCAACAGGCGGTGACTGGGGAATTGCATAACCAACTTTCCGGATTCATGGGGACGCAGGCGGCCACTTCGCTGGAATCCCTTGTCAGGGACGTCAAACCTTCCCGGGGTTCCAACACCACCACGGCGGCCATCATCGGGGGCGCGACCTTGATCTATGGAGCCACCGGGGTGTTTGTGGAACTCAAGGATTCTCTCAATCTGATCTGGGGCCTCCGTCGCCGGGAGGGCCGAAGTGTGGTGCTCTTCCTCAAGGACCGGCTGCTGTCCTTCGCCATGGTGCTCATCAGTGGAGCCCTGCTGATGGCTTCGGTGCTGGTGTCCGGCGTCTTCGCCTTTATCAAAGGCTGGGTCTCCGCGGAAATCCCTGTGCCGGTCGAAGCCTGGTCCCTGATCACTTTTGTGGTGGCCTTCGCCATCGAGACCCTCCTGTTCGCGATCATTTTCAAAGTCCTGCCCGATCTGAAGTTCCCGTGGAGGGACGTCTGGATGGGGGCACTCGTCACCGCCATGCTGTTTGAAGCCGGAAAATTCGGCCTTGGCTGGTATCTTGGCCGCACCACCACGCTCAGCGGGTTTGGAGCCGCCGGCTCGGTCGTCCTGCTCCTGATCTGGGTGTATTATTCCTCCCTGATTGTCCTGACCGGGGCCGAATTCATCGAAATCACCCAACGCCTGCGTGGCACCCCCCATGGCCGCAAGCCGTCCCTCGCCGACGACGGGAAGGAGGAGGAAACCAACATTGAACGCATCGACGGGCTTTCCAGCTAGTCTGACTAGCGGTAAAGCGCGGTGACCGGTTCCCGGGTCAGGATGTTGTATTGGCGGATGGCGGTGTCCCACCAAGCGGAGAGGCCGTCGCCGGAGCCGGACCACAGATCGTAGTGGAGGCGCAGCATGATGTCAGCATCATACATTACGGCGCTGAGTTCGCGTTTATTGAGGGCGTCGGGCCCGTCTTTGACGAGGCGGCGGCGCAGCGCATCGAGATAGTCGCGGCTCTCCGGCGTGACCCGTTGGCGCTGGCGGAGCAGGCTGACGTGCAGGGCGTTGACGTAGGGATCGAGCAGGGACTGGAGCAGGCCATAATTTTTAGCCAGTTGCGGGATGGGGGCTTCCCGGACGTGGGCCCGCTGGAGGTTGTCCTGAAGCTGGCTGAGCACGCGCGGGGGATGCAGTTCCTCCTTGGTGGCGAACAATCCCCGGCTCTTGCCGCTGCGGGTGCCGGCGGTGAAAATACTGAAGGGGATGGCGAGGGCGATTCCGAAGAGGACGGGACTGATCCACAGAAAAAAAGTGGGGTTGATCCAGAGGGCGAAGGCGGCCCAGATCAAAGCGAAGGCGCTGACCCCGGCAAAGGTCAGGATACTTTCCTCCCAGTCCACCGCATCGTCGCCGGAGCGGCGCTGGCTGGCCCATTTCACCCCGCGTCCGAGCACGGTGAAGATGACGAATTTGCTGTGAAACAGCATCAGAATGGGGGCGAGGATGGAGAAGAAAACGGTATCGCTGACACAGGACCAGAAGACCGCTTTTTTACTGTGGAAATCCTTCGCGATATCCTTCCGGGTGAGTTGGCGGAAGAGGATCAGGCCCTTCGGCACAAAAAGGAGACCGATGGTGATGACGAGCAATAACAAGCCCGCCTTCTGCCCGGCGGCCACGGTGGATCCTGGATGATGGCGGTCGAGGGCGGCCAGCGCGGTGGCGCAGAGCAGGAAGATGAACCAGAGTGGCGAGGCCACGTAACTCAGGATGCCGTGGAAGAAATTCAGCCGGGCGAGCGGCGCCCAGCCTTTGGCAAAGAGGAGCCAGAAATGCTGCATATTCCCCTGACACCAGCGGCGGTCGCGCTTCAGGGTATCAATGATGGTGGGCGGGCCTTCCTCGTAACTGCCTTCGTGCACCGGCAGCAGCCAGACCTGGTAACCTGCCTTGGTCATGAGAGCGCTTTCCACGAAGTCGTGGCTGAGGATATGTCCCCCGAACGGTTCGCGGCCGGGCAATTCCGGCAGGCCGCAGGACTCGATGAAGGGGGCGAGCCGGATGATGGCATTGTGGCCCCAGAAGGTGGCATCACCGAGGGCCAGGTAGTTCAGTCCGGCCATGAAGGGCTCGCCATAAGCGGCGTGGGCGAACTGCATGACCCGGCCGAACAAGGTGCCCGCACCAAAGACCCGCGGGGCGGTCTGGAGAATCCCGATATTCGGATGTTTCTCCATGATACGCACCATGTTGGCCAGCAAGTCGCCGGACATGACGGAGTCGGCATCGAGGGCGTGGAGGTAGCGGTAACGTTTGCCCCAGCGGCGGCAGAAGTCGGAGACGTTGCCGGACTTCCGGTTGATGGGCTTGCGGCGTTTCCGGTAGAAGATGCGGCCGAATCCATCCAGCTGGCGACAGAGTTCCAGCCAGGCCAGTTCCTCCTCAACCCATTTGTTGGGGTTGTCGGAATCGGAGAGGACGAAAAAGTCGAAGTGCTCCAGCTGGCCGGTTTTTTCCAGCGAGAGATACATCACGCGCAGGCCTTCGAAGACGCGGGAGACGTCCTCGTTGTAGACCGGCATGATGATGGCGGTGGAGGCTCCGATTTCGGAACGCTGCTCGTTTTCCGTCAGGGACCGGGAAAGATCGAAGGGGTCCTTTTTATCCCGCATCAGCAGGTAAAGTCCAATCATGGCCGTCCAGAATCCGACCGACAGTTGGTAGAAAAGGGGCGTGAATACCCCCAGCATGATGAAGTCAATGACATTGAAGCCATTCCGCCCGAGGGAGACGGCCAGCAGCCAGACGCCCGCCATGAGGGTGATCCCGACCACGGCAAAAAAGGTGGAGCGGCGCTTCCGGATCGCCGCAGCCGTATAGCCGGGAATATTCGACGGCGGAGGCAGGGAGGGCACAGCGGAGGTGGCGCGGGAAGCGGGATCGGTATTCATCCTTCTACAAAAATAACAGCACTAGCGGGTGACGGTCCAGAGCCCCCACGCCGCCAGCGCGGCGGCGACGGCAAGGATCGTATAACGGGCCCAGGGGTGGCGGCCGAAAAAGCCGCTGGTTTCCTCGGCGATGTCCGGAAGGGCGCCGAGGTCAATGGGACGCGGCACCATGCTGGAGACCGCGAGATCCGGGCCGCTTTGCTGGATGGGCGCACGCATGGCGGTGAGCATTTCCAAGGGCGCGTCGGAGCTGTTCAGAAAAAAATCGGGGTATTCATTCGGGCCATCACAAAGCAGGAAAGCGAGCCGGCCATTGGCGTCGAGCCGGCCTTCCGGAACGTTGAGGTCGCCGATGATGCCGCGCAGCCAGTCGCGGTGCATCCGGCGGGCTTCGTGGATGGCGACGGCGGTGGGGGATTGTTCGGGATGTTTCCCATGCGTGACCGCAGCCCGTTTCAGGGTTTCCAGAATCAGCCAGGTGCGGTGGAGGCGGCTGTGGATGCGGTGGGCACGGAAATAATCCGCGAGACGGGCATAAGCGTCATTCCATTCGGCATCGTTGCCAGTGGGTGGGGAAAATTCGATCTGCAGTTGATCCATCGGAGCGCGGCGTGGTTGGCAGGTAGTGCGGATTCTGCACGGTGCAAGGGGAGTGCGGAGGGGAATTGACAAATCTCCGGAGGAAACCAGGCCGGCGGCGGCAGGACGGCGCGGGACAGGACAAACCGCCGATTGACCCCGCCGGACAGCGCGGCTACCGCCCGCAGACGGATGATAAATGAATTGCTGATCATAACAGGAACGGCTGCCTGCGGGTATGCCTGGCGCACCTTTGAGCATCCGGTGCTGCGCAAGGGAGGCGCCCTGCTTTATCTGGTGGCTACTTATTTGGCCGGGTTGCTGCTGGCCGGGTCGCATGCGGCCGGGGCTGCGGCGGTGGGCGGATGGTTTCTGCTGCCCTGGGTGGAAATCGTCCTGCGCGTCCGGAAAATGAGGCTGCCCCTGAGCCGCAGTCTGCGCCACCGTCATCCCCCGAACCGTCATGATTTCCCTCATCTTGGCGAGCTCACCGAAGAATTGGAATCCGCAGGATTTGAGCAGACCGATGACACCGGACTCGACTGGCAGGAAATGCGGCAATTCCTCCGCGTCTGCTACCATGCTCCTTCGCTTACCCAGGCGGTGATCCACTTGAACCAGCAGTCCCATCTCAGCGTGGTCTTTGTCAGCATCACCTGCCGCACCACGGATGGGCGGGTGGTCACGACCTCGAACTATCCTTTTTCCCAGACCATGCAGTCGCCCCCCAACGTGATGCTGCACCGCGTTCCGGCAGCGGACTCGTTTGCGGAACTCCTCGCCGAGCACCGGTCCCTGCTGGCTCTGCTGGGCATCAGCGAATCCGACCTTACCAGCCCCGGCGCGGACGGCCTCGCGAAACAGTTGGAGGCTGATCTGGACTCCCAGGTGCAGCATAATCTGGGACGGGGCCTGATTGTGGAATCCGGGGAGGGCACCTTCCGTTATTCCTGGCGCGGTTGCTTCTACCTCTGGGGTCAATTCCTGAAGGACATGGTGCGTTTTGCCTGACCAATTCCATGACTGATCGGCCCTCCTCCGCCCCGCCCCATCCTGCAGGGCGCCGCTGGATTCCCAGCCCCGGCACCGCAGGGCTGCTCGTTGGCCTGATGGGGTTGGTCTGGATGTTGCGCCGTGCGGTGGTGAGTTCCAGGGAATTGGCCAAAGCCAAGGCGCACTGGACCGCTGCCCGCGAAGGCACCGCAGGCGCTACGTTCAAGTGGGAGGATGCGGCCGTGCTGGGCACGCACTGGTCCACCCTCGCGGCGCTGGGCTTTTTGATCGCGGCCCTGCTTACCCTGCGGTGGTGGTATCCGCCGGCTGCCCCGGCCACCTTGCCGCCCCCTCCTGCGTCGCCACGGGCGCCACGCTGGTTTCTCCCGGCCCTGGCAGGCATCGTCCTGCTGGCAGGAGCCCTGCGGCAGCCTCTCGCCAGCGGCAGTCTGTGGTGGGACGAACTCTGGAATGTCAAATACGCCACGGTGGGCGAATGGCGGCAGCACCCCGGCAATGCCGATGAAGTCCGCTTCCAGCCAACCGCCTGGACCCGGGCCGCCTGGTATTATAACAAACCCACCAACCACCCCGTCTTCACCCTTCCCTCCAAAGCCGCCCATGAAGTCTGGCGCTCCCTGACCCGGCCGGAAAACCCCGGGGCCTTCAACGAACTGGTGTTGCGCCTGCCGGTGCTGCTGGGCGGGCTGGCCGCCCTGGTCCTGACGGCTCTGTTGACGCGCCGCCTGGCCGGGGAGCGGGCGGGATTTTTCGCCGCCATCCTGATGGCCCTGCATCCATGGCTGATCCGTTATGGAGTGGATGCCCGCAGCTATGGCCTCGCGGTGGCCTTCATGGCTGGCGCCATTTTTTCCCTGGAGCGGGCCACTTCGGCCGATGTCCGGCACACCGGGGCATGGTGGTGGGCCTTTGGCGCCTGCCAGTTCCTGCTGATGTGGTCGCATGTCCTCGCCCACCTCGCGGTCTGCGCGGGACTCTTCGGGGCTGCCGTCTGGCTGATCCTCCGGCGCGGCGGGGATGGCAAAGGCCGGCAACTGGCCCGCCTTGTGGTCATCAATGCGGTCGCCGCCGCGCTCCTGCTGGTGGCTTTCCTGCCCAACCTGCTGCAGGCCGCCACCTGGGGGGAACGCAATGACGATGGCAATCTCCTCACCCCTGACTATTTCCTGCGAACCCTGACGCAGATCGCCGCCGGCATGGAGCCGCCCCCCGCGGCAGGGGGAATCTCCCCAGAGTGGGCCGGACTGCTTTTCTGCCTCATGGCGGGGGCGGCGTTGGCTGTGATCGGGGGAATGGTCCTGCGGAAGCAGCGACCCGGGGCCGCGGTGATTCTGTTGGCGACCCTCGGGGCCACCCTCCTTTTCCTCGTGGTGGTGCACCTGACTGGTTTGTTCTTTTACCACCGCTTCATCATCACCATCATCATTCCTCTGGTGGTGCTGGTGGCCGCCGGATTGAGCCGGCTCCCCGGCCCGGTCCTGCCAGCGGCCGTGCTGCTGGGTTTTACCAGCCTGACTTTTCCCCGGACCCGGCTGCTGCTGACCCGCAGCTACGCACCGTTCCGCGAAACGGCCGCCGATTTGCGGGCGGAAGCGGCCACCCATCCCGGCAAGGTCATCCCGGTGGGTTATGGCCTCGGCTCACACGTCATGCAGTGTTATTATCCGGAATTGCGCGATATCCGCGGCAATGCCGCGCCGGCTTTGCAGGAACTGATCGGTCAGGCCCGGCGGGAAAACCGCCCGCTGCTGGTGGCCCTGGGGTATGAAGGCATCAACCGCCTGAATCTTCCTGACGGATTCAAGCTGCTGGATGATCCGGCGCTGTTTGAAAAAATCAGCACCCGGCATGGGCTCGAACCGGAGTTCACCTTCCACCTGCTCCGCCTGAAACCGCCGGTGCCGTAAGTCCGCGGAATGTCCCGGTTCCGGCCCTGCCGGCGCATCACGAAAATCCGGAACGGAAATTCCTTCCTGTCCGTTGTATAAGGATCGTAGATTCCCTCTGGAATATTCCTTTCTCCCCGCATGGCCCTCTGTCGATCCGCCCTTCTCTGCCTCCTGCTGCCGCTCACGGCGCCGGCCGCTCCGGTCTCGTTCAACCGCGACATCCGGCCCCTCATGTCGAATACCTGCTTCCACTGCCACGGGCCGGATGCCAGCCACCGCAAAGCCAAACTGCGGCTCGACGTCCGGGAGGAGGCGCTCAAGCCCGGCAAGTCAGGCGCCTTGCCCATCGTCCCCGGCAAACCCGATGAAAGCGAAATCCTGAAGCGCATTTTTTCTACCGATGAGGATGAATTGATGCCTCCGCCCGAGGAGCACAAACCCTTTACCCCGGAGCAGAAGGAAACCTTCCGCCGCTGGGTGGCGGAAGGCGCAGTCTATGAACCCCACTGGGCCTACACCCCGCTGATCCGCCCGGCCCCGCCCGCTGTGCAGGATGCCGCCTGGCCGAAAAACGACATCGACCGTTTTATCCGGGCCCAGCAGGAAAAACAGGGCCTGACGCCCTCGGCCGAAGCCGACCGCACGACTCTGCTCCGCCGCCTCAGTCTCGACCTCACCGGGCTGCCGCCCGCGCCGGCAGAAGTGGAGGCCTTTGTGAATGACCAGCGCCCCGATGCCTGGGAACGTCAGGTGGACCGGCTCCTCGCCTCGCCGCATTATGGCGAACGCATGGCGGTGGCTTGGCTGGACGTGGTCCGGTTCAGCGATACCGTGGGTTACCATGGTGACCAGAACCAACGCATTTTCCCCTACCGGGATTATGTGATCGACTCCTACAATAACAACAAGCCGTTCGATCAATTCACCCGGGAGCAGCTGGCCGGCGATCTCCTGCCCCATCCCACCGCAGAGCAGCTCATCGCCACCGGTTTCAACCGCTTGAATATGGTCACCCGTGAAGGCGGCGCGCAGCCAGGCGAATACCTCGCAAAATACGGGGCGGACCGCACCCGGGTGGTCGGCACCGCGTGGCTGGGCTCCACTTTTGGGTGCGCCGAATGCCATGATCACAAGTTTGATCCGATTTCGGCCAAGGATTTTTACTCCCTCCAGGCCTTCTTCGCCGACGTCAAACAATGGGGAGTTTATTCGGAATACAACTACACGCCAAACCCCGAGCTGCGCGGTTATAGCAACGACCATCCCTTCCCTCCCGAGATCGAGGTGGAGAACCGCTGGCTGCTCGACAAAGCGGCCCGCACCGCTGCGGAGCAACGCATCCGCATCGCCGAAGCCGCCGCGCAGCGTGCCATCAATCCCGGTGCCACCGCTGCCTTTCAGACCTGGCTGGCCGCCAGCCAGAACTTCAGCCGGCAGCATCCCACCGGTTGGGTTTCTCCAGGCCCGCAAATCACCCTCACAACCGCCCGGACGCCACGCGCCAAAGCCGCCGCCAAGCCTGCCGCGGCTGCCCCTGACGCTACCGTTTCCCCACCACCCACCCTGTCGGAAGATGGCACCATCGTGCTCCCGCCGGGGCCTGCGGAGGACCTCACCCTGAACGTCCAGCCCGGAGCGGGCATCGTGGCCTCCCTCCAGCTCGAAATCCTCCCCGCCCCGGATCAGGACCGCTTTTCGGGCAGCGTGACCCTGACGGCAAATCTCCAGCGGCAGGGCGCCGCGGCACCGGAGCCCATCCGCTTCCGCTTCGCGGATTCCGCCACCAAATCCGAGCGTTACGACAACGGTTTCCCCATCCCCGGGATTATGTCAGGCTGGAAACTGGCCGGCGTCCCCGCCTCCGCCCGTCCCTCCGGTGTCTGGCTGCTGGAACACCCGCTGACCCTGACCGCGGGAGACACCCTGACCCTTTCCCTGAAAGCCTGGCCATTCCGCAGTCTGCGGGTTTCGTGGTCGCCTTTCGCTGCGCCCGTGCCCGCCGAATCCGCTGCCTGGCTCACGGCCCTGGCCAGTGCTCTGGCCGATCCGCAGGGAGCCAATCTCGCCCAGGTCAATGAAGCCTGGTTGACCAGCACGGCGTCGGATGCTGCTGCTTATGCGGACTACCAGCACCTCGCCGGCCAGCGCCGCGGGTATGCCGAAGGCCGCACCAAAACCCTCGTCACCCAGGCCATGGCGCCTCTCACCGTGCGGGTCCTTCCGCGGGGCAATTGGCAGGACGAGACCGGGGAAATCACCCCACCCGCCACGCCCCACTTCCTGCCCGGCCCCAAACCCGCCGCCGGCCAGCGCCTCACCCGGCTGGATCTCGCCAATTGGATTGCCTCACCGGAAAACCCCCTGACCGCCCGCACCGTGATGAACCGCTTGTGGAAACAGTTCTTCGGCACCGGCCTGTCCTCGGTGGTGGATGACCTCGGCGCCCAGGGCGAGCCTCCCTCCCATCCCGAGCTGCTCGACTGGCTCGCCGCTGAATTCCGCGACAGTGGCTGGAACACCAAACACCTGATCCGCCTGCTGGTCACCTCCAACACCTACCGCCAGCACTCCAGCCAGCGGGTGGAATACAAAGACCTCGACCCGGCCAACCGCCTGCTCGCCTCCCAAAACCCGCGCCGCCTTGAGGCCGAGTTTGTGCGCGACAATGCCCTCGCCATCGCGGGTTTGCTGAACCCGGAAATCGGCGGCCCCAGCATCAAGCCCTGGCAGCCGCCCGGCTACTACGCGAACCTCCAGTTTCCCGACCGTGACTACCGGGCCGACGAGGACGGCGGCCAATGGCGGCGCGGGGTTTACATGCATTGGCAACGCACCTTCCTGCACCCCATGCTGGCGAATTTCGATGCCCCCATGCGGGATGAATGCGCCGCTGCCCGCATGGTGTCCAATACTCCCCAGCAGGCCCTGACGTTATTGAACGATCCGGCCTTTGCGGAAGCCGCCCGGGTCTTTGCCCAGCGCCTCCTGACCAGCCCGGCCCCGGACGATACCGCCCGCCTCCGGCACGCCTGGCAACTGGCCCTCGCCCGCCCGGCCGAACCGGCGGAGCTGGACTCCATCCTGACTTATCTCAAAACGCAGCGCGATATCTTCACCAAAACCCCGGCAGACGCCGCGAAGGTCATCAAGGCCGGCTCCGCGCCCGGGGCCGCCGGTGTCGCCCCTGTCGAACTGGCCGCGTGGACCGCCACCTGCCGCGTCATCCTGAACCTCCACGAAACCATCACGCGCTTCTAATGCATTCCTGCTTTCCCATGAAGACGCTTCCTGACTTCGACACCTTTGCCCGCAGCGTCAACCGCCGCGCCTTCCTCACGCAATCCGCCTACGGCCTCGGCGGGCTGGCCCTGGCTTCGCTGATGGGTCAGGCCCCGGCGGCCACGGATGCTCCGCGTGGGGCATTGCAGACCCTGCACTATGCGCCCAAGGCCAAACGCGTGATCCACCTCTGCATGGCGGGCGGCCCTTCCCATCTGGAGACCTTTGACTGGAAACCCGAACTGCGCCGCCTGCACGACCAGCCGTTCCCGGAATCGTTCACCAAAGGCCAGCAACTCGCCCAGCTCCAAGGCGCGACGCTGAAGGCCCGCGGACCCTTTGTGGATTTCCAAAAGTACGGCAAAACCGGCCTCGAAATCTCCAGCCTTTTCCCGCACCTCGCCGGGCTCGCAGATGAACTGTGTGTGATCCGCTCCATGCAGACCGAGCAGATCAATCATGACACCGCCCACGCCTTCATGAATACCGGGTCCATCATCAAGGGCCGCCCCAGCATGGGCTCGTGGCTGCTTTATGGACTGGGCGCGGAAACGGAGGATCTGCCCGGGTTTGTGGTGCTGGTTTCCCAGGGGAAAAGCGGAGCCCAGCCGGTCTCCGCCCGCCAGTGGTCGAGCGGGGTGCTGCCCAGTAAATTCCAAGGCATCCAATTCCAATCCAAGGGCGACCCGGTGCACTATCTTGGCAGTCCTGACGGATTTTGCCAAAGCACCCAGCGGCAGGTGGTGGAGGAAGTGAACCGCCTCAATGGCCTGCTCGCCGGGCGGCAGATCGACCCTGAAATCCAGACCCGCATCTCGCAATACGAAATGGCCTTCCGCATGCAGTCCTCCGTGCCGGAACTCACCGACATGAGTCAGGAACCGGCCAGCATTCTTGAACAATACGGCATCAAACAACCCGGCGATGGCAGCTTCGCCTCCAACTGCCTCCAGGCCCGCCGCATGGCCGAACGCGGGGTCCGCATGATCCAGCTCTATCACCGCGCCTGGGACCACCACGGCGGCATCGAGGACGGCATGCGGGACGCCGCCGCCGCCACGGACAAAGCCAGTGCCGCTCTCCTCAGCGACCTGAAACAACGCGGCATGCTCGACGATACCCTCGTCCTCTGGGGCGGCGAATTCGGTCGCACTCCCATGGGCCAGGGCACCGGCCGCGACCACCACATTCTCGCCTTCAGTGTCGCCATGGCCGGCGGCGGCGTGAAGCCCGGCACTTACGGCAGCACGGACGAACTGGGCTACCGCGCCATCGACAACATCGTCAATGTGCACGACCTCCACGCCACCATGCTCAAGCTCCTCGGCATCGACCACAAACGCCTCAATGTGAAGTTCCAGGGCCTCGACGTCCGCCTCACCGGTGTCGCGGGCAACCCCGTGGATGCCATCATCGCCTGAGGAATCACAACCCTCATTCTTCCGACCCACCATGAAATCCATCTTCCTTCTGCTGACTTCCCTGCTGCTCGTGGCCCCTGCCAGGGCTGAGGTTCCCTTCCCCGGATTGCTGAAATCCGGGTTCATTTACGAGACGGCTCCTTTCCCTTCCTGCCACGCTTCGACCATTGTCGAGCCGGCTGGCGGCGGCCTCGTCGCCGCCTGGTTCGGGGGAACGGCCGAGAAAAACCCTGACGTGGGCATCTGGGTGGCGCGCCTTGATCATGGGAAATGGACCCCACCGGTTGAAGTCGCCACTGGCGTCCAAACCAATGGCAAACGGCTGCCCTGCTGGAACCCCGTCCTGTTCCAGCCGAAGACCGGCCCGTTGCTGCTGTTCTACAAGGTCGGACCCAGCCCGGACACCTGGTGGGGAATGTTGCGCCAGTCGGACGACGCCGGGAAAACCTGGAGCGATGCCCGAAAGCTGCCCGACGGCATCCTTGGTCCTATCAAAAACAAACCGGTGCAGTTGGCCAATGGCGATATCCTTTCCCCCACCAGTTCGGAGCATGACGGGTGGCGGGTGCATTTCGAGCGGAGCCGGGACGGAGGGAAAACCTGGCAGGCGACCGCTCCCGTCAATGACGGAAAAACAATCGGCGCCATCCAGCCCAGCGTGCTTTTTCCAGGAGGCGATCAACTCCTCGCCATGGGCCGCACCGAACAGGGGAAAATATTCCAAATTACTTCGCCCGACGCCGGCCAGTCCTGGGGACCGATGACATTGTCGGAACTGCCGAACCCCAATTCCGGCACCGATGCCGTGACCCTGCGGGACGGGCGCCACCTGATCATTTACAACCACACCGCCAAGGGCCGCAGCCCGCTGAATCTGGCGATCAGTCAGGATGGCAAGACGTGGCAGGCCGCGCTCGTGCTCGAGGATGAGCCCCGGGCCGAGTTCAGTTACCCCGCCATCATTCAGACCAGTGATGGCCTCGTGCATCTCACCTACACCTGGAAACGCCAGAAAGTGAAACACGCCGTGATTGATCCGGCCAAACTTACCCTGAAGCCGATCGTGGACGGCCAATGGCCCCGGTAATACGGTTACCAAAAGCGGCTCCCTAGCGGGTCCACCGGGATGATCCTGGAAAGGACGTCCCGAGGCAATCCCGCGGAGATTTGACGCGGTCAAACCCGGTCGCGCACCCCAAAATCCTCCGTGAAAAGCCTTACGGAAGTCTTCAATTGAATATAAACTTGCATAATTACCATAAAAGTTGTAATTTACAGGGATGTTCAACCGGATCTCTTCTGCTGTTCCCGATGCTCTATCCCGCTTGGCTGGCGGGGTGGCGGCGGCCTTGATCCTGCTCGGATCCACCGGGTCCGGACTGGCCGTCGACGCCACGAGTTATCCCGTCACCTTGGCCTGGGATGCGAATCCTGAAACCGACGTCATCGGGTATCGGCTCTATTATGGAGCCGCCCAGGGAAATTATTCCAGTGCCTTTGATGCCGGGAACAGCACTTCCGCCACCATTCCCTTCACCGGACCCGGTCCACACTACGTCACCGCCGTGGCCTATAACACGGCGGGTCTGGAAAGCCTACCCTCCACCGAGCTGGAAATCGTGGCCCCCGCCCCTCCAGACGGCGGATCCACCACGGAAACGGATGTTTCCGTGACCATGGCCTGGGATGCCAACCCCGAGCCCGACGTGACCGGATACCGCCTTTATTATGGCACGGTGTCCGGCACCTATCCGAATATCCTTGATGCCGGAGGCTCCACCACCCTGACCATTGCCCCGATCGCGCCCGGAACGTATTACATGATCGTCACCGCCTATAACACCGCGGGTCTCGAAAGTTTGCCCTCGGCCGAACTGCAGGTCGTGGTCGACAGCGCCGCGGACACCCAAAGCCCCGTGATTGCCGATCTCCCGGGGGAAATCGTCACCGTGCCGGACTCCCCGGGCGGCACCTCGGCCGTGGTTTCATGGAGCCCGCCCCAGGCGACTGACAATGTGGGAATCGCTTCCCTGACCAGCACCCATCAATCCGGAGACCGTTTCCCTGCCGGCACCACCACCGTCGTTTACACCGCCCGGGATGCCGCCGGCAACCAATCCACCGCCAGCTTCACCGTGTCCATCGGCGGAGTAACTCTCTGGCAGCAGCAAGCCTTTGGGGCCAGCGCCAGTGATCCCCTCGTGGCCGGTGATCAGGTCAACGCGGATGGCGACCGCTGGGGGAATCTGGGGGAATATGCCCTCGGATTGCAGGCCTCGGTCAGCGATGGTGAGAATGCCTTTGCGCAGAGTCTGGAAGGGGACCAGGCGGTGCTCCATCTCTTCCACAACCCCTACCTTCCTGACGTGGTCCTGCAGGTGGAGCGTTCCGAAAATCTGGCCACCGGCTGGTATCCGGTGGCGACCCGCCAGCCCGGCCGGGAATGGACCGCGTCCTTGCCCGGATTGGAAATTGCCACGGGCCGCTCGGGGAATTTGCAGGAAGTCACCCTCCGGGATGGGGTGGCGGACAAACCCACTGCCTTCTACCGCCTTATCATCCAGCGGCCGGAAATACAGTGAACCCGGCTGATCCCGGAGGGATCATAGCTATTAGCGGGGGTTGAGCGAAGCGACACCACTGGAATGGATGGCATTTAATCCTCTCACCCTGAAGGGGTGACAGAATGAGGACGAAGAAAAACGCCCGGCGCCCTCTGGCATCCCTGCCGGGATGCTTGGATTTTTTGGGGATGTTCCGGGGATGTCGCTTCGCTCAATCCCCGGCTAATGGCTGATATCCCTCCGGGATACTGATTACCTGGTGCAGTTCCCCGTCCAGTCCCAGCGCCGTGGGGGCGCCCACCTCCAGAGGATCAGGCCGCCAGCGCCGCATCCGGTTCTATCCGTTTTGCAGAGCCTACTTGGATTTGCCCGGATGCTTTTTGACCGGCTGCACTTGGAAACCGAGGCGGATCAATTCTTCTTCGATCGATCCGGCCGGTTCCGGGGGAAGTTCTGCCGTTTCCACCGGCCCGGCGGCGTCTGGACCGGTGGCTGGCGATGGCACCGGCAACGGCGGTGGTTGCGCGGTCTGACGGCGATGTGCGGCGGCCTGGGCTTCCAACTCCTTCAACCGGTTTTCCCCCTCTGACAATTTCCGGTCGAGCTCCTCCTGCCGCAAGATGGCCGCGGCTTCGGCTGCCCCGATGGCCTGATTCAGCTCAGACAATTGCGCCCCGGCGTCCATGATCTGCTGGCGGGTGCCTGCCAGGTCCTGGCAGGCGGCCTCCAGCCGGGCATGGGAGGTTTGCAGGGTGGCGAGGCGGGATTCCAGTTGGCGGATATCCTCCAGCACCGCTGCCTTCCGGGTCTTCGCGGCTTGGAGTTCCTCCTCTTCTTTGCCCTTGCTGGCCAGTTCCTCCTGAACCGTTGCCAGTTGTTGTCCGGTCTGGGAAATTTTACGGTCCAGGTTGAGCAATTCGGCGTTCCCCGCCTGCAGGCGTCCGGTGACGGCCTCCAGTTTTTCCTGGGCAGCCGCGAGTTCCCGGCTTTCCGTCAGGGCAGCTTGCTGCAGGGTTTTCAAGTCCGCCTGTTTGCCATCCACTTCCCGGCTCAGGGCCTCGTGGGCAAGGCGTGTTTTTTCGAAGGCCGCGAGGATGGCCGCGGGATCCTGGCCCACCGCTCCCAGCGTTTCCCCCAAATTCTTCAATTCGCTCCGCCGGGTCTCCAACTCCCGGGTCACGCGGACCATTTCGGCACGGGCCGTCTCCAGTTGTTCACTGATCCCATCACGCTCGTCCCTTTGGGTCTGGAGCGCCGCGACCGTCTGGTCCCTTTCCGTCTGGTCCGCGGCCAGACTGCGTCGCAAGGCCTCCGCCTGAAGTTGCAGATCCCCCAGCGCTGCCCTCGCGGAGACCAACTCCTGCTGCTTCGCTTCCAATAATTTCCCGGCCTCCCCCGCTTCCTCCCGCAGGCCTTCCAATTGCCGGGCCGTCTCTGTCACCTGGGCCTGCTGCTGTCCGAGCTGTTTTTCCCCCGCCATCAAAGACTGGCGGGTGGATTCCAATTGCGCCGCGGTTTCCCCCTGGCCAGTCTGCGCGGCCTGGGTCCGGGCCTCACTGGCCACCGCCTGATCCCGGAGTTCAGCCATCGCCGATTCCAGCGCTTTTTGAGCCTCCCGCTGAACCGAAATTGTTTTCTGCAAGGCCGCCAGATCCTCCCTGCCCCGGGCCAGGTCCCCGCTGACTTTCTGCTCATCCAGGCGGGCCTTGGCCAGACTGGTTTCCAAGCCCCGGAGTTCCTCCTGGGCGGCTTTGGCCGCGGCCCCAAGCTTCGTGCGTTCGGCTTGGGCCGCCTTCAGTAAATCCTGTTCCTCCGTCAGCGCCTTGGCCTCCTTGTCCGGCGGCTTCACCTCCTGCCGCCGGGCCGCCACTTTCCGGGCCATCGTATCCTGCGCTTCGCGCTGTTGTTCCGCCTGTCCGGCGATGGTCAGACAATCGCGCCGGGCTGCTTCCAGATTGATTTGGATTTCCTGGTGTTTCGCCGCGTATTCGGCCCACTCCGCCCGCAACTTCTGCAAAGCGTCCCGTTCGCGCTCCTGGGTTTCCTTGAGCTGGCGGATCCCGGATTCCAATTCCGCCTGGGTTTCCCGGCCGGAACGCAGCACCCCGTCCTGGGCAAAGGCAGCGTCCCTCACCTTGGCCTGTTCCCGGTGCGCTTCCGCGATGGCCTCCAGCAGCGTATCCCGTTCCGTCCGCACTTCCTTCAACTGGGCCTCCCCCACCCGCAGTTCGTTGCGCCGTTTTTTGGCCTCCACCTTCAGCTGCTCCAATTCATCCCGCTGCTCCGCCAGCAGGGAGGCCTCCGCCACCGGAGTTCCGGTCCGTCCCCCGTGGCCGCTGCCATTGTAGGTCACCGAGGCCTTGGCCTCCGGGGCGGCATGGGAGGCATGGACCGCCGCATGGGTCTCCCGCGCTTCGGGCATTTCCGCCAGCACCGGCGGCGCCTGTTCAAAACGCGCCAGCAGGGCGGGCCCCAATTGGATCATATCCCCATGGCACAGCAGTTGAGTATCAATGCGCGTGCCATTGATCCGGGTTCCATTGTGCGACTGCAGGTCCGTGATTTCATAGGCATCCGTGCCTTTGACCCGGTTGAAGCGCGCATGATATCCCGAAATATAGCTGCTGGAGATCACGATCCGGTTGTCAGGGTTCCGCCCCAGCGTGACCACGTCATGCTGCAGTTCCACGACGACGGAAGCTCCGTCAGGAGGATGAAGAGTCAGTGTTGCCATGGAGTCCTGGGGAGGTTTCGGGAGATCAGTGGGCGGCGCAGAGTGAAAGGGAAGCCATGGAGCCAAAATCCTGTCTCAAGTTTATCAATCTACTCCCTCCACGCCGATTTTCACGGAAAATTTGATGTGATTTGAATGCCCCCTTTCCCATTCCGCACCATAATAACGGAGCACCGGGGGCCTTCAGGAAGACGAAAATCCGTTGCGGCTGCTATCAAGCGGGGTTATAGTTTTTCAAATCAGAATGTATCCCGCCCGCCCGCAATTTATTATGAGTAAGAAAAAAACACTATTGATTGTTCTGACAGGGGTAATCGTGGCTGCGGGAGCGCTTTTCGCAGTCCGGGCCGCCAGTTCGAATCCAGACCGGATCCTGTCCCGCGCAGACAAACACTTCGAAGCCAAGGCTTTCGATGAAGCGCGGCTTGAATACCTCAAGGCCCTCCGGGCCGAACCGATGAATGCCCGGGCAATACGGCAACTGGGCCTCATTTGGGCAGAAATGGGTGCCAATGTTCAGGCCTCGGTATTTCTCGCCAAAGCGTGCGAAATGGATCCTGACGATGTCACGTTGCGGCATGCCCTGGCGAAAGCACTGCTCGCCACCAATCAGTATGCCCTCGCCAGAACCGCAGCTCTCACGCTTCTGCAAAAAAACCCCAAGGACGGTGAAGCCATCCTGCTTCTGGCCAATACCAGCTTCGCTCCGGAACAAATTGATGAGGTGATCGAACGTCTGGAGGCATTCGATCATGAAAAAAGCCCGCACTTCCACCTTGCTTCCGCTTTTATTGCCGGTCTCAAGGGCGATCTTCCAGCAGCCAAATCCTCGCTTGATATGGCCTTGGCCATCGACCCTCAATTGGATACGGTTCATCTGGCCCTCGCCAAATACTATGAGGCTAAAAAAGACCCGGCGGCCATGCTCGAATCCCTGAAAAAAGCGTCAGAGATTTCATCTGACCAGTCCCCAGGCCGCCTGCTCTACGCCCGGGCTCTTGCCCGGGCGGGAAAAACCGAGGAAGCGGTCAGCATGGTCAGGAAGATCACCGAATCCTCCCGGTACTACCTGCCCGCATGGACGATGCTCGCTGAACTGACCCTGCCTTCCAAAGACGCAAAAGGAGCACTCGCGATGTTGAATGAAGTTCTCAGCCGGGATGCCACCAATCCCGAGGCCCGGTTGCTCCGGTCCACCGTGCTCCAGTCAGACGGTAAACCCGGGGACGCCACCAAGGAGCTGGAGGAAATGAGTCGGATTTACAGAGGACACCTTGGGGTAAAAATGTCCCTCGCCCGCAGCTACGTTGCGAATAGCGATTTCATCAGAGCAGCGGCAACCCTTGATGAAATCCTGCGGGCGGTGCCGGATAACCTGGAGGCAAATTTGCTCCAGGCTCAAATGAGCATCAAAAACGGCGCCGCCAGCGCCGGATCCAATGCGCTGGAGGCCTTCCTGCAGCGGCAACCAGGTCTTCCCCAAGCCCGCCTTCAGGAAGTGGAAACGCTGCTCGCGGGTGCCTACAAAGCGCAGGGCCGCTTTGACGATGCCGCAGGCATTTTCAGGAAACAAGCCGGGCGGATGCCCAATGATCCGACACCACAGTTTCTCCTGGGCATGGTTCTCCGCCAGCAGGGCAAGGATGCCGAGGCCCTCATTCCTTTGGAAAAGGCTCAGGCACTCGCCCCCAAGGATCAGGCCATCGCTTTTGAATTGGTGGGCATTGATATGGCCCGCGGGAACTTTGCCTCGGCTCACCGCCGCGCCCAGGAACAGGCCGGGCACCATCCAGGCGACTCATCTCCTCTCTACTTGGAGGGCAAGATTTTCACCACCGAGGAAAAATGGGACGATGCTGAAAAAGTGCTGCTGAAAGCACTGGCCATCAATCCTGATTCCCTCACCATCTACAATCTTCTGCTCGACGGTTACTTGAAACAAGGCCGCACGGCCGAGGTGATTACACGGCTGGAAGCTTATCTGGAACAAAAACCCAAAAGCACCCCCCAACGCCTGATCCTCGCCCTGCTGTATCAGCAAAGCAACAATGTCGAAAAGCAGGCGGCGGCCTACGAGCAGGTTCTCCGTGATGATCCCAACATGGTAACCGCCTTGAATAATCTGGCCTATCTCTATGCGGGCCCCCTCAACGATCTCGTGAAGGCCCAGGAAATGGCTGCCCGGGCCCGCACCGCCCAACCTGACAATCCCGCCATTGCAGACACTCTGGGATGGATTCTTTTCCAGAGGAAGGATTATGCCCAGGCCTTGCTTCTTACAGAAGAGGCCGCCGCAAAAATCCCGGACAATGCAGAAATCCAATACCATCTGGGCATGGCCCGTTACATGCAGGGACAAAAGGAAACCGCCCGCACCGCTTTGGAAAAAGCTGTCGCCGCCAAACAACCGTTTCCCGGAATTGAACAGGCGAAGGAATACCTCGGGCAGTTGACGGGCGATGGCGCCGCCGAGAAGGGCGCCACCATCGAATCCCTCACCCAGCGCCTCAAGGATACCCCGGGCGACGTCACCGCCCGGATCCGCCTGGCCCAACTCCAGGAGTCCGCAGGACAATTCAAGGAAGCCGCCGCCAGCTATCAAAAAGCCCTCGAAGGCAATGCCGGCCTTGTGGAAGCGCTCCTTGCCCTCTCCCGGCTCCACGCCGGCCCTTTGGCCAATGCTGAGCAGGCTACCGACTTCGCTAAACGGGCCCGTGCCCTTGATGGCCGGAATCCGGCCGCCGCGAGGGCCTTGGGAGAGGCCGTGCTCCAACAGGGTGATTTCCGATATGCCGGCACCCTCCTGCAGGAGGCCCAATCAGCCAGCAAGGACGATCCCGCCTTAAAAGCAAAACTGGCCAGTGCCGCCTACGGCACTGGTAAAATGGATCAGGCCCGCCGTCTCATGCAGGAGATCACGGCCTCCCCCGGCGAAAGTCCGGAAAAAGCTGCTGCCCAGCGTTTCCTCACCCTGACCGGGGAACCAACCCCTGCCACGGCGGCCGTCGCTGCGGAGGCCCTGAAGGAAAATCCGGATGACCTGCCCGCCCTGATGACTCAGGCCAGCCTGTTGCTGCAGGAAGGAAAAACCAGCGATGCCCTCTCGTCCCTCGAACAGCTCCTGAAAAAACAGCCGGAGTTTGTGCCCGTGTGGAAACAACTCGCCGTCCTGCTCGCTACTCAGGAAGGACGCCTCGACGAGGCGCAGACCTTGGCCGAAAAAACCCGCCAAGCCTTGCCTGAGGATCCCGTTCCCGCCCGCACCCTCGGGATCATCCACTGCCGGAAGGATAGCTTCGAACCGGCCATCCGGCTGCTCAAGGAAAGCGATACCAAAGCCCCCCTCGACGCCGAAGGTCTGTTCTATCTCGGCACCTCCCAGCTGGGAGCCGGGCAGAAGGACGACGGCGTGACGACCCTGAAGCGGGCTGTGGGAATGGCTGGTCTTCCGGAAGCGCTCAAGCAGCAGGCCCAGGAGTCCCTCGCTAAAATCGAAGCCGCGGATAAACCGGCTCCGTAGTCCGCGCTCCAGAGCCTTCCCAAAACCGGACCGGATATAGCCCGGTCCGGGTTTTTGGCACACTGATTCCAACCCCCGGGTGCAGTTGCCCCATGGGATCGTAGAATGCGTGGTCGCAGACCACCCGTGGAGCAGGGACGAACCCATTTGAGACCACGAACCACGAGGAATCGGAGTGGTTTGAGACAGTCCTTGGCTGGGGGCATGGGGCCGAAGGCACCAATTGAAGTGCCGCAATCAACTTCCCGGGCACGGTAGGCCCATCGGCCGGACCGGCCCGGGTGTGGGGTGCCGCAGCCAATTGGGCTTCGGGGCGAGCTCTTGGGAAGTTCATTTTCTCAAAGACTTCGAACCGATACGCTGCGTCGTCGGTGCTTTGAGACAAGATCCGGCTGCGGTAGAGTCATGCGCATCTCCCATCCAACCGTCTCATGCTCCGCGCTACGCTTCCCATTGCCACGCGCCCTCCCACTATCCACATCCCGCCGCCCCCAGCGAAACCGCACGCCGCGCCTGAATCCGTTGCCAATGATCCACTCCGCCCTCCTGTGGTTGATTCGTTCGTGACGCATGGCTCCCCCACCCTCCGGGGCCAAGGTCCAAAACCGGTCGATCCCTCCCGTCTTTGCCGGACCGATGCCCGCGATTGTCCCGGTTGGTTTCAAATTGGTCCCGCCCCCCCCGATTGGGCAACTGCAGCATAGTCATGATGGCTGACCGCGTCCAGTTCTCCCGCTACTCCCACCGCCAGGGACGTTTTGCAAACGCACCTCTCCTGTGGTTGAATGGAGCGGGCGCTTCTCACCCGCCTACGCTCCGATGTGACAAAAACGGGTTCCCCCATCTGGAAACCCCTGACAAGCTGGAGAACCTTCCTGCGATACCGCACTACCGGAAATCACAACATCCGGCAAAGATTGTTTTCGATCAGAAAACGAAGAAGGGCAGAGGTATAACACCCCTGCCCTTCCTGGAATAAAAGAATCGCTGATTCTTTGAGGATTATGCTTTCAGCTTACGGCGCACGGCACCCAGGCCGAGCATCGACAAACCGAACATCGCAACGGTTGCGCCACCATCCGGCACGGGGCTGACGCTTTCGACAAGGACTACGAAGTCAGTGAAGTTACGGTCGCCACCACCAGCCAAGTCTTCCCAAGCGAGGGCATATTCATTGGCAGTCCATATACCAGCTGCAAAGGGAGGAACTTGGATGGTATCGCCTTCACCTTGATATGCCACCATGTGATCGGTCTGATCAGCATTCAGAGAGGTGTCGGAGTGAAACACCCCTCCCGCCGCCTCAGCGGACGAGTCCAGATAGAAACCAAAAGCGTTGGCAGCGAACGTCACACCTGTGGCAGCAAAGTTCACGATTACGCTTCCGTTCGCAAGAATCGACAGCAACGCCTGCTGACCCGGCGCGGCGGCGCCATCGAACAACTGGACCTTCTTTGAAGAATCGGCGCGGTCGTAGACCCCAAATTTGTTGGTCCCGGCAAAACCAGCGAGCTCGATCAGGATGGTCGAGATCGATCCACCTGAACCACCAACTCCCCAGTAGGAATCCTGGGAGTCGGACAAATCGTCCGTGTTCACGTTCACACTGCTGGCGTTGAGCGGGGCAGTAGTGATGGAGTTGAGTGCCGTTTGCAGCGCGGCTCCGCCGTCACCAAATCCGCCGATAGGGCTGGCGAAGGCCTGATTTAAGAGCAGCGCACCAAACGCCACCGTTGTGAGTAATGTTTTTTTCATGTTTTTGAGTCCCGTTTTAGGTTTCTGTTTTCGGCAGCGTATCTGCCTCATATGGATGTCAGAGCAAACCCCAGGCCAATCTTAAAAAGCAAATATTTATATCGCCGTAACGCACTTGTAATCAACGTATTAAGAAGTGAATTTTTTCAGGAGATTTTTTGAACACCCGTGGAACAGATTCAATTGGCCCCGATCCTGGAAAGAATCCCGACCCCTTTCTTTCCCCAGGATACCTGATTTTACGTTAAATCCCTCTTATTCAATGGATTAAGCACAATTCAAGCAGGTGTAAGAAATTCCGACGGTCGCAAAACCTCCCGTTGGATGACCAAAATCAACTCGTTCCTTCCCAGCTTGAGATGCGGATTTCATCCCGCAAGGAACTGGCTTCCTTCCAAGCAATCAGACAGCGCAGATGATAATCATGGATTCGCATACCCCCTCCATTCCACGGCTCCCCATCTGCGTTGATGCGGCACCAGCGGGAGGATCCGGAGACTTGGTTTATTTTCAATCAATTCCTGGGAGGTCCGTGATTCCCGAGCCTCACCCCGCCTAGGGAGGGTCTGGGGGATTTTCCCATCTCTTATAGTAGTGCCTGGTTTTTCTGAGCACCGGTCGCTGATCTGATTTGGTCCCAACGCACATACCAGCCCTCACGACTGCATCCGGTTCTCCATCCACCAACTCCAACCGCTCCCGTCTCGAATCTCAGAACTTTGCGGGCTATTCCGTAGTTGTCGGAAAATTTGACAAATTCAAGAAAATCCGCAAATTCAAGACTCTTACTGTGAAAAAGTAAAATCAGTACAAGCACCTGACAATGAAGACATTAGCGTTCTTTTTGATTTACCGTAAAAGCGAGGTGGCACATTGCGTGCTGTTACAATTACAGTGAAGATTAAGATCTTTCGTAATAAATCAACCCAATCCAATTGATTTACAATACCATGAAATCCGTGTATTCTAAAAACCCAATTTCTGCCACGATCTTGGCCAGCTTGGCCCTCTGCCCTGCTTTTGTCTCCGTGGCCTCGGCAACCCCTTTGAATCAATCAGGCACCGCCAACAACTGGTACACCGCCGACGGTTTCCAATCGGGCCTCGGGGGCGAATTCTATTTTCAGACGGACAGCGGCCCCGTCAGCAACGCCGCCTACCACAGTCTCGCCAAAAACCAGGGAGGCGTCTCCGATAGCTTCCAAAGTTTCTGTCTGGAGTGGAACGAATGGCTCGGCGGCGCCGGCGTCTCCTACACCGTCAATGATCAAGCCATGCTGGGGGGGGTGTCCAATCAACATGGCACAGGAAGTCAGGGCGGCGACCCGCTCTCGCTCGGCACCACCTGGCTGTATTCCCAATTTGCCCAAGGGGTCCTCGCGAACTATTTTACAGCCGCAGACCGCAAAATAATGGCTGGTTTCCTGCAGAATGCGATCTGGGCATTGGAAGACGAGATCAGCGATCCTGCGGCCGGCAGCAATCCTTTCTTCGAGGCCGCAGCCCTCGAATTCGGGGGATACGCCGCCGCCCAGGCCAATGCCGCGGCCGGTCAGTATGGAGTCTGGGTGCTGAATAACACTAAATTCCAGAATGACTCCGTGGTGAAGAAACAGGACATGATTTATTATGCCGGCGCCAGCCCCTCTCTCACCGGTTTTGCGGTGCCGGATGGCGGCTCCACCGCCATCCTCCTGAGCCTCGGCCTCGGTGGCCTGATCTTAGGGAGCTCCTCCCGGAAGCCGGATCAGCCCGCCCGTCCCATCAAAGGCCAAGCCTGATGAGGACGCTAACCGGCCACTGACAAATCGGGAGGAGCCAGACCGGTCCGGGACCGGTTAAGGCCACCGGCCCGACTGGCACCCAGCGTGGTGCCGGAGCTGTCCCGCTGGGGGCGGAATCTTTATGGCATCCGTGGCCAAAAGAGGTATCCCAGCCCCCCCGTAGCGGCGGCATCTTCCCGAAGATCACGCTCCCACGGAGCGCAATATCCGCGGGTGACGCCATCCTAATAAAGATTACGCACCTACGGCGCGGGCCGGAATCATGCTCCCACGCACCACCCCGAGCGCCTGAGCCCCCATGCGTGAATAATCGTGAAAATTGGTGGTAAGCCCCCCACAGAGCACCCGCCCGATTTAACCGTGACCCAAAAAGCAGTGATCCATCCAATTCGCTGCTTCACGAGTGGTCTGCGATACACTCATGCTACGTTTTACCGTGCTGCGCCGCTCTTTCGGTGCATCCGACACCATCATCAATCATCCGTGCGATCCGTGGCAGTCCCGCTCTCCCTGCCCTCTTTAGAATCCCAAGCCCATCCGGAAGCCCACCACACTCTGCTCGTATTCGTTCAACGGATCGGACCCCGTGCTCAGGCTATATTGATAAAAAAGACTGGCGCTCAGCGGCATCCTTCCCCGCAGCAGTTTTTGACGGCCGATACTGAAACTGAAGCGATGGTAGTTTTCCGGCGTTCCGGTTTCACCGTCCAGCGCCCCGGGATCACTTTCCTCGCCCGTGATGTCGGTATAACTGGAATTTTCCAAGCTATAATCAATTGAGGTGACAAAACCCCGGGGAAAAGCTTTACTGGCGAATACGGTGATCCCGGTGGTATCCGAGGAACTCTGCCCCTCCAGAGCCGAGGCCAGCGTGCGCCGGTATACACTAAAACCCATGGATGTCGTCTGGTCCACTTGCCAGGAGGTTCCCAGCTCAAATGTAGGGGCGGTTTCGGTAAACTCCTCTTCCTCCCCACTCGCCAAGGTGCTGGTGGTGCGGCGGATATCCACCCCGATGCTCCCAAAAAGGGAAACCTTGGGAGTGTAGGAGTAGGACACCCCCAAGGTAGGATTGAGATAGTTCTGCTCCACCCCGGCGGCCTGCTCGGAGTTGCCAAAGGCCAGCGACGGCTGGAAATTGAACTTCTGCATGCCCAAAGGGCTGACGCTCCACCCCAGATTCCCGTCCCATTGGGTCAGGTCACTCAGGGGCTCCGCTTGTTCTTCCTGATCCGTAAACTCCTGAAGCCGGAAA
The DNA here is from genome assembly GCA_942492905.1 of uncultured Verrucomicrobiota bacterium. Taxonomy (GTDB): domain Bacteria; phylum Verrucomicrobiota; class Verrucomicrobiia; order Verrucomicrobiales; family V1-33; genus CAIZWU01. The sequence goes on along the minus strand of OW818657.1, from coordinate 3,256,483 downwards.
CCCAATCCCGCCTGCAAAGAAGTCCGCCGGAGAGTCCGGCTGGCGGCCAGACTGAGGTTGTAGTCGTTGCTTTCGCTCTGGACGGTCTCCCGGGTCTGCCTCGCCTGATCTAGCCCGTTGCCATTATCCTGCAAAAAGGATCCGCTCAGGGTGACGGTCGTCTGAGCCCCTTTGACTCCAATGAATCCGCTTAAATTATGGGAGAATGGCTCGCGGCCTTCATTCAATTCCTCGTCAAAATACCGGAAATAAGCCAGATCATAGTCCAGCCCAAAGAAAACCCCCATCCGGCGGTTTCCCCCATGGTGATAATGCATGGAGAAATCGCTGGTACTCAACATTCCTGATTCCTCGTTGACCGGGTCCTGAAAAAGATTGGTGCTGTAGGTGACGGAACTCCCCAATTCGGCCGAGAACCCCTCCTGGACGAAACCGGTATTCAATCGCCCGGGCACCAGGCTTGGTCCCGCATCCGGAGCAGCATCGTAACCGCCCAGTAAATGATCAAAGGGCAACCCCTCACGGGCAAACCCGGGACTGGCGAATTCGCGCCGGCCTCCCGTGGCCGGGGCTGCTCCCTCCGCTGCCCCCACCGCATCGCCTTCCTGGGCCGTAGAACTCCCCGTGCCGCTGGCGCAGAGCCACGCCAAACCGAGGATCAGCGGACGGGCCGGGGTCCAATTCGGAGTGCGGGACATCGCCGGGCGAGGCCAGAGGCTTGGGGAATGATTCATCAGTCCAGAAAATATAGCGTTTGATTGCCCGGGGTCAAGTTTTTCGAGGCATTGAAAGCAATTCGCCCGTCCAATTTCCTTTCAAGCGGCTGACACATCAAGGAAACGGTATTAAAACTATTTTCCCCATAATCGCAGAATTCTTGGCATTTACCGTAAACGAAGCATTGAGCCCTCCAAGGGATGCTCAAAAATAAGCTTTTTGATGCGGTCGCTGCGGAACCGCCACTCTTGCTTCGACGCCGCCCGTCGACCGAAAAGCAAATCCCTTTCCAAAATGTCCCCGGAGACGGTCCTTCATCAAAGGATTCCTGTAAACTTTACAACCCAGCCCCGCAGGGTATCCCTCCGCAATAAGTTCAGCGTAAGTGAGTTATACTCAAAACCCCTCGCCAGCCTCGCACCACGCTTGGAAATAACGTCGGATTTCTTTACAGAAAGAAACCGGAATTCAGGGTTTCTAAACAGCATTCTGAAATCATTTTTTTATAAATTTTGATAACTGCATGGAAATAAGCGACTTATAATCCTTTAATCCAGAGCGCGATAATCTTGGCATGTCTGTTGCTACAATCAATTTTGCCCTCATTTCAGTCATTTGAGAATCAGGGGCAACAACATTCCCCATCACCCCTTCCCATACTTACTATTTAGTATCGGCCTGATCCCAAAAAGACAACTTTATGAAAAATTCACTGAAAACCGCTCTCGCAGGAATCATTGGGGCATTGCTCCTTCCTACAGCCGCCCACGCTGTCATGGTTGACCTGACCAATGGCGCAGGCGATAAGGGCATTATCAATGGGGCAGGCTTCATGTGGACGAATTTCAATTCCACTGCTACCGGCACCGGATCCATTGATCCGTTTCTTCGAGTTCAGAATTCCCCCGTGGAGTCGGGTTGGAATACCAGTGGCACCACCTTCAACGACGAGAAAGCTGGCGTATGGACCAAGGATATCAAACTCAGTGCCATTCCCATCGTCAATAATCCATTTACCGGATTGTCCGGAGACTACTACGAAATACTCCTCGACATTGGCGAGGGAGGAGGGCCCAATGCTCTGCTCACCCTTAATGGTCTCCAACTTTTCACCAGTTCTGTCATCATCCCCCAAACGACGGCTGGAGCATCAGACCTGACTGGAAGTGCCACCCCCCGCTATAACCTTGGTAGTGGCAACACAGTGGAAATGGATGGCTCCCTCAATGCTGGAAATGGTAAAGGGGATGTTCTCATGTATTTCCCCACCTCCGCTTTTGTCGGCGCGGGAGCGGCTGATTATTTCTACCTCTACGCACAACTGGGGAATCCAAAAAGCTCGGACAACAGTTTCGAAGAGTTTGCCGTTCGCAAGGGGACGACAAACAACGTTCCTGATGGAGGGGCGACCATTGCTCTTTTTGGTTTGTCCCTCCTCGGCATGGGCGGAATCAGAAACTTGGCTGGGGGCCGTAAACAAGCGTAATACTCAGGCAGGTTCAATAATCGCAACCTGACTCGACTCATCAGGCAGGGGTTCCCAAACCCCTGCCTTTTGCGTTCCTGGAGGCATCGGAACTTCTCGTATAGTCTGTCCCCACCGTTGATCAATCAGTGCCCTGCAGCAACCTGGACCACAGAGACAAGCATACTGGCCGCAAGAGACACCATCATCGCAATTATTAAAAAACCGGAGGGAAATCCGGGGCCCCCAAGCCTTTCGTTAGGCTCCCCCACATATAGTGAAGCAGGCTACCAACGGCAGAAAGAGAAGCGGCCCTCCTTTGACATGGGTCCAGCAGGGCGGCATGTGTCATTGGTTTCTTTGGAGGTCTGTGGCATTAAGAAAATCAATCGACCTGCCATCAGAAATGGCGCTGCATTTTTTTGACCCACGTGCATCTTTGACGGCGACGCACTGCCAGTAGCGATCATTTCGCCGCCCCCGGCCAGATCCCGCCTTGCGTTTGAGCCATCGGACTCAGCCGTCCTTGCAGATTCCCAGCTTCTCCATCAACTCATAAAACGTCGGGCGGCTGATGCCGAGGTCCTTGGCGGCGGTGGTGACTTTTCCGCCGTGGGTTTTCAAGGCCCGTTCTATCATGTCCCGCTCCAAGGCTTCCCGGGCTTCCTTGAGGGTCATCGTGAGCGGGGCGGGGCAAGTCTCGTTCAGCTCCATGTCCCCCACCTGGATTTTTTTGCCGTCGGCCATGATCACAGCGCGTTGCACCCGGTTCTGCAATTCCCGCACGTTGCCGGGCCACGGATGTTGGGTGATGGCATTCAGGGTGGTGGGGGCAAATACCAGATCCTTCCGGCCATTTTCGGCGGAAAACCGGATCAGGAATTCCTGCGCGAGGGTGGTGACATCAATCCCGCGATTCCTCAACGGCGGCAGATTCAGCACCACCACCGCCAGCCGGAAAAACAGATCTTCCCGGAAGCGGCCTTCGGTGATGCTTTGTTTCAAATCGGCATTGGTCGCGGCCACGATCCGGGTATCGATCTGGAAATCCTCGCGCCCCCCGACCCGCTGCAGGCGTTTGTCCTGGAGGAAACGCAGCAGCTTCACCTGCACCGAAGCCGGCAGGTCGCCGATTTCATCAAGGAACAGGGTGCCATCCGCCGCGCCCTCAATGAGGCCTTTTCGTTGTTTATCCGCCCCGGTGAACGAGCCTTTTTCGTGACCGAACAGCTCGCTCTCGATCAGGTTCTCGGGGATCGCGCTGCAGTTGATCGCGACAAAAGGTTTATCCCTGCGGCTGCTCTGGCGGTGGATCGCGTGGGCCACCATCTCCTTGCCGGTGCCGCTCTCGCCGAGTACCAGCACCGGGGCACTGGACGCGGCCACCTTGCGGATCATGTCGAAAACGGCATGCATCTCCGGACTGCTGGCCAGCATGTTTTCAAAGACTTTCGGCCGGAGTTGCTGCTGCAGCGCACGGTATTCGTTTTCCAATCCGGCCAGGTAAACACAGCGCCTTAGCACCATCCGGAGTTCGTCGGGATTGACCGGTTTGCACAGAAAATCGTAGGCCCCGGCCCCGACCGCCCGCAGCGCCGTCTCTTTCTCGCCCTGCCCGGAAACAATGATGATTTTGGCGGCCGAATCCAGCGCGAGGAGTTCGGAAAGCGCCGCCAGCCCCTCTTCGGGGTCGTTCGGCCGGGGGGGCAAACCCAGATCCAGCAGGGTCACCGCCGGATCGCCGGATTTGAACTGCGCGACCGCCCCGGGCCGGTCCTCTGCCACCAGCACGGCATACTCCTCCATCAACGCCCACTTCATCTGGGTGCGGATTTCCTCATCATCGTCGACAATCAGCAAAGTTGGTTTCATGAAAAAAGAAAAGGCAGCAGGGGGAAGAAGTCAGCGGTCAGAGGGCAGCGGTCAGACAAACGCTGCCGGGGCGAGGCGTTTGAGGCAAACCGGTAACGGTTTGGGGTGCGGCCCCGGAGGCGCGGTGAGCGACGGAGTCATTGCAGGAGTCATTGGCAAGCAGGGAACAGGGGGACCCGGCGTCCGGATCCTGAAAAATTACCACCACCCTTCCGGAAACGCTATCGTGAATCCGTTATTCCACCGCTTTGAGCCGGAAGAAGGCGGCTCCCGCCGGAGGTGACGCCAGGCGGGCTTCGACCGTGGCCGAGGTGGCATCCCCGTAGATGACCATTTCTTCCAATCCCTCCCGGGTCCACTGCCTCAGATCAGCGGACCATTCCACTCCCCCTTCGGTATCGCGTGCCAGGGTGCTGCGGCGGTAGTGCAGCACCAGGCCGCCGGCATCCAGTTGGGGGGCCGACAAGGGATCAGCCGAATCCGGTGCGAGGGGGTCGCTGCCGAGGAAGTATTCAATTAGATTCGAACGACGGTCCTGATCAGGATCGGCCAGGTTGCCCCAGACGGCCTGCTCCTGCGCGGCATCCTTGGCGGCGGCTCCAAAATTCCACGCCTGCCAGTCGGGGAGGCTTTCGGGGGTTCCGGAAAGCGCCACTGCGGAGGTCTGCATCTCGATCCCGTCCTGATTGATCCGGCCCAGGATGGCGCGGCTGGCATTGGTCACCGCATAACTCACCGCTGGATTGATCCCCTGCCCGTCCGGACACACCCACGAGGGCGCGGTCATCAGGATCCACTCGCCCTTGCCTGACAGGGTCCGGCGGTCAAACCCCCACAAATAGACCGGGACTCCGGTGGTGAAAGGCGCCGGGTTTTCCCGGACCCGGATGCTTCCCGAAAAGCTGTTCAGCTGCCGGTCCGCTGGAAAGGGGGCGCCCAGGGCTTCGGTTTGATAGGGAACCAGTCCCTCCGGGAAGGCATGCCACTGCGTGATCCATTCGGCCGTATTGGCCGCAGTCGGGACAAAACCGGGGGTGAAACAGCCGATTTCGAAAGCGAACCGGTCGTCGAGTTCAACCCCGGCACTGGTGAGATTGAGGCCTCCAATGCTGCTGCCAAAAGCAATCGTGGCCCCGGCCCGGACTGGCACCGCCGGCAGCATCAAGAGCAAGAGAACCAGGAAAGGAAAAAAACGTTTCATGACAGGGTCTGGCAGGTGGAAGTCCGGCGGCGGCGGAGCAGCAGCGCCACCGGCAGAACAAACAGCAGGCCCTTCGGTTCCGGGATGGCCACCAGCGAGGACACGAGGTGCGCCGGTTGTTCCGTGACGGGGGCATCGGGATCAAAGAACGGGTTCACACTCCCGGTGATCGAGTAGGTGCCGGCATCGCTGGTCAGCCAGTTCAGATCCGAAATCTCGATCTCGCCGGGCATGACGGTGGGGATGATCCAGCTGGTGTTCGACAGCAGCACCCATTCGGCCGCCGGGACACTTTCCCGTTCATCGAATCCCCAGAAAAAACCCTGCAAACCCGGGGCAAAGGCATTCTCGTTGGTGTTGAGAACCACAAATCCCTGAAAAGCATTGGAAGGCCCGCCAAACGGCACCGGATCAGTGGAATAATCCGTCATCGGCCCGGAATAAGGACTGGTGCTGGAATTGGGGGCCGGCGCCCAATGGGCCAGCCATTCGGAGGTGTTGGACAGGGTGGGGAGAAAATTTCCGGTGAAGGTCCCCAGTTCAAAGGTGAAGCTGTCATCGAGGGGCGCGCCGTCGCTGGTCATATTGACCGCTTCGAGGGTGCTCCCGTAGTTGATGGTGCGGTCGGCCCACGCCGGAGCGGCGAGGATTCCCATCAGCAGGAGCGCCCCGGAGAGCGGGCGGAACAAGGCAGTTGTTTTCATAACGGTCAGGGAAAAAAGAAGGAACGGAAACAGATCAGGGCCGGAAAGGAGGCGCGTAGCGGTAACCGGCCGCCGCCGTTTTCAGCTGGAGGAAGGCCGCGCTGCGGTGGCCGAACAACGGACGGTCATTCATGGAGGTGTAGCTCGAGTCCCCCAGGGTGGCCCAGAGATTGGCGGACGGTGCAGTGCCTTGACTGTAGAGCCGGTAGGTCACAAACCCGCCGGACTGGTAAATCTTGACCCGGTCCCCATTCTGGAAGGTGAGCGGCCAGGCCTGCCGGTCCGCAAACGAGCCATCCACCGGAAACCCGCTGGACACATAATTGTATCCCGCCACGAGAGGCTGCACAAAGGTGGTGGTGCGCGCCACCCCGTTGATGCGCAGCGTGACGGGGCCGGGGCTCTTGTTGCTGCGTTTGAAGATCAATCCTTCCCCCGGCACAATCACCCGCCCGTCCTGGCTGGCAAATCCCTTGAGCGCGGTCCACTGCGCCTGGCCATCCCGGCCATAGACATAACAAATCTCAAAACCATTCCCGTCGAAAAACTGCACCTGATCGGCATCGGAAAAACTGGTGCTGCCATGCAGTTTTTGCTTGGGAAAGACCTGATTCAGGGTCAGATGCTCGCGCAGTTCCAACTGGTAACCGGCCAAGCCCGCCAAGATGGCCGTGGTGGACCGCTTGGACGCTGGATTCACCACGATCTCCCCGTTCGGAGTGGTGGCCGCGATCGTGGCGGTCACATCCACCTCCAGACGATGCCCCACCAAGGCATCCGCCGGGCCGGCCGGCCCGGAGACGATTTCAATATAATACGCCTTCCCGGCGGTCAGCAAACCTCCCGCATCCAGGGAAAGCGCCGCCGTGACGACCCGGTTTCCCGGGACCGCCGTGATGGTGCCACTGAACAAAGCAGGATTAACCAGCGAAACCCCGACCGCCTGGTCCCCCTTTTTCATTTCCACCGAGTAAAATCCCATCGGGGCCGACTGCAGGGCCGCCGGAGCGTTCACCGCCCCAAAAAGGAACGGCAGCGCCATTTTCAACGCCAGCCTGATTGATGGTAATTTCATTTCGTATGGAAATTACAACAATTAGTAAGAAATGTCAACTATATCCGCCTCAATGTGCTTCGGAAGTCCTGATCAATCCGGCTCCTTGAGGGTTGAAAACCTTGGGAAATGACGGGCCACGGATGGAGCGGAGCGGAGACGGCCGAAGGCAAATGGCACGAATCCAACGGATCATCATGGATGGAGGCAAATAGGATGAGCAGTGATCCAGGCGGGCCGGAGGCTGGAACGATGCCTCCTCCGCCCCGTTGGGGGCGCAATCTTTATAGCATGGGCGTCCTGACCAAGCACCCCAGCCCCGTAGGGGCGACATCTTCCGGGACGATTACGCTCCTACGGAGCTCAAAATCCCCGGGCGGCGCTGTGCTATAAAGATAACGCACCGACGGCGCGGAGGGAAGTCGGATCTGACCGGTTTTGGACCTTGAGCCCGGAGGGGGAAGGAGCCAGGCGAGGCGAATGATCCCGGAGGGATCACAGCCATTAGCCGGTGGTTGAGCGGAGCGACACCACCGGATTCAACGGAATTAAAACATCTCACCCTGAAGGGGTGACAGAAAGCGGACCGGAAAAACGCGCCGTGTCCTCTGGCATCCCTCGGCCCATCACGGATGGGCCCTCATCGATGGTGATTTGGGAGAGGATGGGAGGTGCTGGCATCCCTACCGGGATGCGTGGATTTTGTGGGGGATGTTCCGGGGATGTCGCTGCGCTCAATCCCCGGCTAATGGCTTCGATCCCTCCGGGATCCGATTCCCTGCTTCACGAGTGGTCTTCACACTCTCATGCTACGTTTCCATGCAAGGCCCCCAAATCTGAAACCTGAACCCTGAAACCTCCCCACTATCCCCACTATCCCGCCCTACCCCACCACCACCGGCAAATGAATCCGGAAAATGGTGCCCTGTTGGGGCTCGCTTTCCACCTGCAGGGTGCCGCGATGGGCCTCAATGATCATGCGGGACTGGAACATCCCGATTCCCAGGCCCTGCTTTTTGGTGCTGTGAAAGGGACGGAACAGGGAGGTCTTGATAAAGGCCGCGGTCATGCCGCAACCATTGTCCTCCACCGACAATTGGACCCGGTCGCCTACCTGCTTGGTTCTGACTTGCACCTTCCCCCCGGCGCCGAGGGCTTCCCTCGCATTCAACACGAGGTTGGTCACCACACTGCGCATCTGCTCGCGGTCCACCCTGACTTTCGGCAGGGCAGTCAATTCCTTGACGATTTCCACCCCGGACGGGGCCGGTTTCCCCAGTTCGGACAGGGCCGCTTCGACGATCTGATTGAGATCACTTTCCACCAGAGTGGGATCCAGATTCCGCCGCAGGGCTCCCAGCCGGTCGGTCAGCTGACAGATCCGGTCGGCTGTTTTGGCGAGTCCCCGCAGGGCATCTTCCCGGAACTCGGGATTGTCATAATGTTTCGGCAGATTCTGCAAGGTCAGGTTCAGGCTGGAGGCCGCATTTTTCATGTCATGCACAAAAAAGGCCGACATCGCCTGAAACGCTTCCATCTCGCGCGACTGGATCAATTCGTCCCCCAGATTCTGGTTCAGCAGCCGGGCACCGAGTTCCTCCGCGATGCATTCCAACAAATCCAATTCCTCCTGGGTGTAGGGAATGCCGTTCACCCTGTCCGCGAGGACCATAAGTCCCAGCCACTGATCGCCCGCCATCAGGCGGACCGCGATCCGGTTCCCGCCGTGATCGAACTGAGTCGGAGTCATGGCCCGGAGCGGTTTCGCCCAGGGAGCCCCGGATTCATCCAGATCAAAGGGGTGCGGGAGGCCCCGCAGGCCCTCCGCCACCAGCGCACTGGCCGGCGCATCCAATTCCGGAACCGCCGGGGTCTCCCCGGTGCGGGAAGTGGAGGTGGCCATTCTCAATTGTTCGCTATGCCGGTCCAGCAACAGGGTGGTCACCGAGAGGACATCAAAGGTTTCCGCAATCAGGCGGGACGCCTTGCTGCATAAGGCCTCCACCCCGGTTACTCCCGAAAGGCCCTGGGAAAACTTTGACCAGACCTTGCGGAAATCGTGTTCCGGCCGCTTGAAATGCCGGGTCACGAACCGTTGCATTTCCAGACGGAAGCGGTTCGAGAGCAGCAGGGCGGACAGCCCGGCAATGCCCAGCAACACAATAAAGGCCTGGGCGGGAAAGGCGTTGGGGCCGCCCAGAAAGGCCACCAATTCGGCAAAGATCCCGATCAAAAACAGATAGGCCCCGGCAATCATCACCGTGACCGACTGCTGCAGGACGGCCCGCGAAGGATAGACTTCCAGATCCGCCAGACCCCGGCGGCTGTAACCGACCGCCATCAGGCAGGAGCCGATCAGCAGCGCTCCCGCGTCCACCACCGTCATCGCAGGATTGTGGATCGGGAACAGCAGCGCCTGGCTCAGGGTATAGATCCGGGTGCCGAACAGCACCCCGATTCCCAGCACCATATATTTGACCCGCCAGCGGGTCGTTCCCACCGCCGCCCGGAAGGTTTTTTCCACATTGGTCAGGATCACAATGGCGGCCCCTATTCCCAGGACCATCAGGGCCCTGGCCGCCAGTCCGTTTCCGAGCAGCAAATCCCCCGCCTGCGGCCCCTCCACCAGCCGCACCAGGTGCGCCTTGAATCCGAGCACGATCCCTACCGGAAGCAAAAAAGCGAGGACCAAAGCCCCCCGCCAGCGGTGCAAAAAGTCCCGGGCGTTGCCCCGGCAAAACGTCAGGCTGAAAACCAGCCAGCAAGCGGGCAGAAAGGCCGAAGTGATCAAGGCCGCCGTGTGCCAGCGCACGCTCCCCTCCGCGGGCTCACCGGCGGACAGGCTCAACCCGCCCAGCACCGTCTCCACCGCCAGCACCACCATCCCGAGGCCGAAACTCCAGCTCGCCAGGGAAGCCCGCTTGCGCACCACCGCCGCCAGCCCCAACAGCACCGCCACCACGGCCGCCCCATAACAAAGGATATTGCTGATCGTCACCATGAAATAAAAGCGGCTTTTCCGGCGGGAAACCATTCCCAGCCGGGGCGCGGTATGCTCACCCCCCGGCTAACAGCTGTCAAGCCTCCAGCGGAGCCGCCGGGCTGGTGCCCCGCCAACCCGGCCGGTTCCGGGCCCAACGCAAAAAGCCCCGGCATCCCCCTGAATTGGAAGGATGCCGGGGCTTTGACGCCGGGCCGGTGACGGATGAAGATTATTCAGCTTTCGTCGGAACGATCGGCGGGGAGCAACAGGCTCCCCGGAAACAAAAATGGGCTACCCCGGTGCTCACATTCAGTGGCAAAACCGCACTGAATGGTTTCCCACCGGGATAGCCTGCAATTTGAACTTTTAAGTGCGCCTTTCGACTTAGCGAAGCTTCCGCTTGATACCGGCCAGCCCCAGCAGTGCCGAGCCAAAAAGTACCATGGTCGTGCCACCGTCAGGAACGCCTGTAGGGGGAGTTGGGTTGCCGGAGAACGAATTCCCCTGAATGAACACCGCCGAATCCCAGGCCGCATCGCCCACATCGGAGATGGTCAGTTCGATGGTGTGGACACCTGCGGAAAGGCCCAGCGCTTGTGCCGTCAGGACGTCGGTGAAGCCGTCATATTCGATGTTGAAAGCCCCCCCCGCGTTATTGTTATACAACGAGGAATTGGACCCGAGGTTGACGGTATTAATTTCAACCGGGGTGCTGGAGCCGGGCAGCAACGCGATGTTGACCCCATCCAAATTGAATTTGAATTTGTCATTGAATTGCGAATTGACATACTCATTGTATTCCTCGGAGGCGAAGACGTAGTTGAAAAAGAGGTTGCCGCCAGGGGATTCGAAGGAGAATCGCAAGGTGCTGGTAGTTCCGGCCCCCGATGTGTTGGTAGCGTTATTTGGCCCCGGCGCGCTGTTGGCCAGCCCGGTGGTGAGAATAAGTCCTGATTCCAGCGTGATGCCGGCGGACGCTCCACCGGTAAAGGTTCCGCTCGCACCGATGGTTGCCCCTGAGTAGACGACTGATCCCGGGACAAGGGTGATGCCTGGCCCGAGGATACTGCTGGCCAGATTGGCGCCATTATCGCTCGGCGTGATGACCAGCGCCCCATGGGCCGTCGAGACAGCCGCCAGCGGAATCAGCAGAAACAATTGAAGTTTTGTTGAGTATTTCATGACATTGATGGTTGGATGTATTTTGATGCGTTGGACTAGCCAGAGCGGCTACTGCAAACAATAAGCACACCACATGCCAAGAGGTCAATTTTTCATTAAAAAACAACCTAAGTCGCTCATTGTCAACATTATACATTTCACCTGATCAATCGTGAGAACGGGTCACCTGGCGGAAATATGTCGGAAAATCTTACAAATATACACTCGCAAAATCTTTTTTTACGGGCATTCCACAGGATAGTTATAAGAGGTGCCCGAAAAAAGCCCCCGGCTGATTCCGATGCCATGCTGCTGAAATTCCGTTGGCAACCTGTTGGAAAAGGCTGCGCTTGGAGACTGACTGCAAACCCTGCCAGGTTCCGCAAAAAAACCCGGCACCCCCTGACCAGGAAGGATGCCGGGGCTTTGACGCCAGGCCGTTGATGGATGATCTTAGCTAGTCCGGATTCCTTTCAATGTTCCGCATCCTGAAATGCAGCAGGCGAACTGTAGCATGGAAAACGTAGCATGACTCTGCCGCAGGCGAGTCGTGTGCCGCGCTCTGGTTTCCTATACCCATGGGCTCCGTGCCGGGGCTTGGAGAACTCACGAGTGACTCCGGCACCCCACTTGGTGCCGTCGGGCCGATGGCCCCAACCGTCCCGATTGGTCTCAAATTGGTACGGCCCTCCCAATTTGTCACCGATGGCAGAGTCATGCTACGGCTGAGGGGCTAAGCTGCCTTGGCAGATTGCGTTCCAGAAATCGTGCCCCCGCCACACCCTCCGCCCATCGGCAGCAAGCGGCCTCCGCCAAAGCTGGAGCAAGCTTCCAGCACTATTTCCAAATCCTTCCGGCGCCAAGGGCCAAAACCGGTCCGATCCGACTTCCCTCCGCGCCGCAGGTGCGCCATCTTTATAGCACCGCGCAGCCTGGGAATTTTGAGCTCTGTAGGAGCGAAATCGTCCCGGAAGATGTCGCCCCTGGGGGCTCTGCAGCCGGGCCGGTGATGAATGAAGGTCTCGATCCGATCATCTCAGCATCATGAAACGTCGCATGATCCTTGGATTTGGGGGGCTGGCACTCCAGGTCCTCCCATTCGGGGAGCACCGTCTTTTCCTTGGAAGATTTTGGAATCCCCCAAGGGAGCCATCACGGCAAAAAGGGAGTTTTTAAAATCCCCCTGGGGAAGCGATCCCGCATCCAGGAGCGCGGACGATTTCCCGTGGGGGATTTGCTTTTTCCCCTGGGGGAAACGCCGCTCCCCCCTTCATTTTTCCCCGCTCTCCAAGGAGTCGAGCGTTTTCCCTTGGGAAAATGAGTCCGCCTCCACGGAGATCTCCTCCTTCTCCCGTCAAAACGCGCCGCCCTCGTGGGAAAAGATCAGATTTACACGTGATTGCACGGCAATGATACCATTCCCCAGCCTTTCCCTCCGGATTTTTTAGATTCCTCCACATCATACTGCGAAGCCTCCGTTCGTTGAAAATTGCGGTTCCTTTTGCCAAGCCGTGGATTGCAGAGGCTTTAACCGCGGAGCCCGCAGAGAACGCAGAGGAGAGTTCAAAGCCAAGGGCAACGGAGCCCAGGGGTTTTGCGGACACGAGTGGTCTGCGACACACTCAGGCTACGATTCCCGAGTCGTGCCCCGGCGGCGTTGTCTGACCTCTGATCTCTGCCTGCTTCCCCTCCTTTAAACCCCAAATCCCCTTACCCTGCCCCCTAAAAAAACCCTCCTTCGAAAAAAAATCCTTTAAAAAGAATAGGATTTTCCCCGATGGGCGCTTGGTGGATGGCTTAGATCGAAATTAGCATCTTGACTAGATCGGCCATTCTCGCATAAATGAGAGTCCCCGGATTCCAAAAGGTACAGAAAACCGGGTTCATCGCATCTTAATCAGAAAAACCGTGATATCAACCCCACATAAAAGAACCGCCCTGCCGGCGGTTTTCCGCATTCCTTTCCTCGCGTTGGTGTTGCTTCTCTGCAACCAAAGCGTGGCTTGGTCTTCCGAATCCGTGACCCTCGCCTGGGACCGAAACCCGGAAAGCGACGTCATTGGTTACCAACTCTATTATGGGACCACCTCCGGAGTGTATTCCCAAAACGTCAACGTGGGCAACGCGACCGAAGTGGTGGTTCCGGGATTGGAGGCCAGCACCACCTATTATGCCGTCGTCACGGCCTACAACTCGGCGGGACTCGAAAGCTTTCTTTCGGAAGAACTCGCCTTTGAGATTGAGCCCACTCCACCCGGCCGGCCCGCCAATCTGGTATTCCTCGAAGCAGAAGCAGGCGAGGTCCTGGCCCCCATGGTGAACCGTCCCGATCCCACGGCCTCGGGAGGGGCCTACATTGAGACCGGCGCGGCGGGGCCATCCGGCGGCCTGATTGTCTTGGAATTCAATGCCCCCACCGGTCCGGCGTGGCAAATCTGGGCCCGGGTCAAAGTGCCAGCCGGAAGTCAGGGTTCCTTTGTCATTACGGCGGGTGAGGGTAATTCCGTGATCTGCCACCCCGATCCTGAAGACAAACCTTCGGGGGACCAGTGGACGTGGGCCCGTTTCCTTTCGCCCGCCGGCACGCCCCATACCGTGGCCTTTACGGACGGAACGCAGACGCTCTCCTTCCGCGGAGAAGCCGCGCAGACTGGACTCGACCGGATTGTCCTCAGCGCGGACCCGGCTTTTATCCCACCGGCCGACCTCCCCTCCAGCGGGGACTATCTCACCCTGACCACCCAACCGCAGAGTCTGACCGTATTTGCCGGGGTGGCGGCGGGATTGAGTGTGACTGCCGCTTCCACGGGAGAAATCCATTATCAGTGGTATCAGGATGATCTCCCGATCGAGGAGGCCTACGAACCTTATCTCCCGATGGAACTAATGCCCTCCGATTCGGCGACCTACCGGGTGGTGGCCACCGTGGGAGATGAATCCATCAGCAGCGGCACGGCCAGCTTGACGGTGCTGCCCACTCCGGTCCTGGAACTCACCCGCCAAGGCGCCCCGGAGAACGGTCTCCGCCTGAACGTGGAAGGCCGGCAGCAGCAGGCTCTTATCGTCGAATATTCCGACAATTTGCTGAGGTGGCAGCCGCTCGGTTCCTTCGCCCAGGGCGCCGAAGGCCCGGATACCCTGACAGACCCCGCGGCATTCCAGACCACCCGCCAACGGTTCTACCGGCTCAGCGTCCCTGACGGCGAATGATCCCCCGGGGAGTTAAAAACGGTTATTATTCAATCCCCCCTCAAGACACCCGCTTGGAACCACCAGGCAGCAGGATCCCGGAGGGATTCAACCTATCCGATTTTGGCCGGAAATGGTATAATGATTGTCCAGGATGGGGGATGGTCGGAGGATCCGGCTGGTCCTCGCGGGCACAAAAAAGCGCCAAGTCCACCAAACACCATGGGAGGACTTGGTCGTCCCTCTCCCGGTGTCTTGTGTTCCTGACGCTTTTAGATGATCTGAAAAAAGCCTGATGATGGGTTCAGGACGCAAGCCCTATCCACCGTTTGTCCGTCCAATGACTCCGGCACCCCACCCGGTGCCAGTCGGGCCTGCGGCCCCAACCGTCCCGGTTGGTCTCTAATCGGTCCGACTCTCCCGATTAGTCCGTGGACTCCCCGGCTGCTTTTCAGGAACAACCTCCAGGAACCGGCCAGCGGGGCCTGTGGGTCAGAACCAGCTCTGGCTCACCGTGATGGTGTCAAAGGGCTTGACGTAGATGCTGGCGCTGTCTGTCCCGGACTTCATATTGAGTTCGCGCCGGACCAGTTTACCGCCTTCCTGACGGGTCAGAATAACTTTTTTGGAATTGGCCACCTGGGAAAAACCACCGGATTCCATCACCACCTCATAAACAGTCATCGGGCGGTCCAGCACCACTTTCCCCGGCGACAGCACTTCCCCGTTCACATAGACCACGGCGGCGGAATTGATCAGGCTGACGATTACTTTCGGGTCCTGGAGAAATTCCTTGTATTTCACCACCAGTTCCTCCTGAAGCACCAAGGGAGACTTCCCGGCGGCCACGACTTCACCGACCATGGGCAGGCTGATTTTGCCATCGAGACGGATCTTCTGACTTTGGTTCAGTTCAGCCGTGGCGGGAAAACCGATGCTGACCACATCGCCGGAAGAGAGGGTGTTGCTCCGGACCGGACCGCCCGACCCCAGCGTGGCGGAGGATCCGCTGCTGCTGCTGGTTGATTCGCAACCCACCACACCGCAAAGCACAAGGCCCAGACTTAATAGCGGCAGCAACACACGCCGGATCGGAGATGAATTCGAAGCAACGGAGGCGGAGAGTTCAGAAGAGGAGTCCATGGTGGTGATTTTGGAATATCGATAAAATTTCATGAGAGTCAAGAAGTGTTGAGGGGCGGGGCGGGGCGGGGAGGGTTGAGAGTTGATGGTTGATTGACAGAGCCGCACGGGTGGAGCCGGTGGGCAGGGTTCAGGCGCTCACTTCGTGGCGCGATCTCAGGGGTTACGGTCTCAGGCGCGGGGCGCGTCTCAATTGGCTCGTGGCTATGAGAACCGGTGCTTTGAGCGCACACGAGTGGTCTGCGACACACTCATGCTACTGCTTAGGTGCCCCGCCCCTCAAATCAACTCTCAACCCTCAACTCTCAACCCTCCCCCCCTGAGCCTCCATCCGCCGGAACCACCACAACAGGAAGAACAGCGGGATCAGCGACAGGGCGAAGAAAATCGGGCCGCCCCGGTGATGCAGGTCGCTGTCGATCATATGGGGACCGCGGTGAATACACAGTTGGGCGAGCACCAGAATCCGGAATCCATTGCGCAGGATTCCCAGCGGAATCACCAAGGCCACCAGCAGGCCCCGGTGCCAGGGGTTCCGGAGGAACAAATACGAAGCCAGCAGACTGGTGATGAAAAGGACCCAGCTGGACCGGATGCCGCTGCATTCCTGAGCCACCTGCAGGGTAATCCCAGCGAGCTGAAAGACATTGGCGTCCCTAAGATAGGAGACCCCGGTGAGCATGAAAAAGAAATCAACCACTTCCGAGGTCGCAGCCACCAGGGTATGCTCTATCGTGCTTACGGTCGCGTCCGGGAGCGGGATCATAAAAAGCAGAAAGGCCGCCGGGAAAGCCACCGCTGCCATCCGTTTCCTGCCCAGCAGGAGAAATCCCCCCGCCCACAGGAAACAGAGAAAAGATCCCACCGCCGCCGCCAGAAAATCATTGTGGCTGAATGCCCCCTCCCCGGTTCGCCGCATCAAGGCCAAGGCCAGCAATGCCGCTCCTGGAACGGCGAAAAGCAGGGCCGCCATGGGCGAGCCCGGCCCGGCGGCGGGCCAGCGGTCCCGGTCCAGATTCATCAGATACCAGGAGACAAACGGGATCAGGAGAATGTGGGAGTGCAGCTCTTCTTTGAGCACATATCCCGCCAGCGGAATGAGGACCCACCAGCTATAGGCGAGGACCAGCAGTCCCGCGAACCAGAAAAACGGCCGCATCCCCGTCGCGCCGCCGCCGCCGCCTGTCACCGGTCCGGCGTCAGTGATCAATGATGGAGCAGGATTCGTCCGGCTTTCTTCAGGAGAATTTATGGGGGAGGAAGGCACCATGTTCAGATCCGGGTTCCAGTTACGGCAATGATTATCACTTCCTGACTTTACCCTCTTTTTCCGGAAGTGTTACGGAAAAATATTAAAATTGAAGATTAATCCAAAAGACACGGGGGTTTTGCGGAAGCGGTAAGGGTAACCACGGAGCGCACAGATGTTCACGGATGGGGGAGACTCCGTAGCGATCCCGGAGGGATCCAATTTTCCACCCTCATACTACGTTTCCCATGCTACTTTTCCATGCTGCACCGCCTTCAAATCATAAATCATCCATCATAAATCATAAATCCCCCACGCTTCCCACGCGATCCAGCCCACCAGCGCGAGCTCCACCAATTCCACCCCATGAAAGTGCCACACTTCCGGCCGGGATTCCAGGAAGGTAAAACCCAACACGCCAGTGATGCCGGGAATGGGTAAAAAGCGCAGCAGAATCACGCCGGTCAGGCCCAGAAACAGCAACAGAGTCCGGCGCGGCGCTTTCGCCAGCTGGAGCCAGCCGGTCATCAGGGCGAGCGCGCCTCCTGCCAGGATCACCAGCACCCCCGTCAGGACCGTCCTCAACAGCAGCCGGTGGGAAAAATGCCATCCCTGCTCCAGATACAACTCCCGGGCCCGCTCCCGCAGCAGGTTTTGCAGATCCAGTTGTTTGTTCAATCCTAGCAGCACCAGCCCCAAAGCCAGCAGTGCCCAGACCGTCCGCGCCATGCCCTGCCCTGGCCTTGCCGCACCAGTGGTTGTCGTCCGGCAGACTGCCCGCCCGGCGGCGCCAGCGGCCAGGAAATAGCCGGCCGTCAGCCCCCAGCCCATCACGGTGGGATCATGGAATCCCCACGTCCATTGCTCCAAAGCCAAATAGGGAGTCATGAGGAGAGGGTTGGGGAGCGTTGATGGTTGAAAGTTGATGGTTGATGGACCGAGCCGCACGGGTGGAGCCGGTGGGTAGGGTTCAGGGTTCATTGCTCAGGGGCCATGGCTCGGGGAAAGGGGAACCGCGAATTTTCGCCAATGGACACGAATAGGGGACGCGGCACTCATGCTACGTTTCGCATGCTACGTCCCCGACAACTCCCAACCATCAACCATCAACTCCACACCATCAACCCATCCCCTACCCTCCCCCCTCCCCTACGCTTTCCACACCTGGCCGGGAGCCGTCGCCAGTCCGGCCATGGCATTCCGCGTATCGACGATACACGGGGCCCAATCCGCCAATTGCTGATAGTCCACGCAGGCATGGGCGGTGGCCACCAGCACGAGGTCAAACCCGGCAATGGTCGGCTCATCCCAGATCACTGATTCCTTTCCGGCCCACTGCGGGTGTTCGCGGGTCATTCCGATCTGCGGGACATAGGGATCGTAATAATCCACCGCGGCACCGGCCTGAGCCATCATTTCCAACAGCACAAAACTGGGGGATTCCCGGCTGTCATCCACATTGGGTTTGTAAGCCAGCCCCACCACCAGCACTTTGGAGCCATTGAGGGATTTCCGTTGGGCATTGAGGGCGGCCACCACCTTGTGGACCACATACTCCGGCATCGCAGTATTGATCTCCCCTGCCAGCTCGATGAAACGGGTGTTCTGATTGAATTCGCGGGCCTTCCACGTCAGGTAGAAGGGATCGATCGGGATGCAGTGCCCGCCGAGGCCCGGCCCGGGGTAAAAGGCCATGAACCCAAACGGTTTGGTTTTCGCCGCCGCGATCACCTCCCAGACATCGATCCCCATGGCGTCGTAAACTCCCTTGAGTTCGTTCACGAGAGCAATGTTCACACTGCGGAAGATGTTTTCCAGCAATTTGGCGGCCTCGGCCACCCGGCAGGAGGAGACCGGCACGAGGTTCTCCACGGCTTGGCCATACACCGCGAGCGCTTTATCCAGACAGGCGGGAGTCAGGCCGCCGACCAGTTTGGGCACCTTGCCCACTTTGCTGTCCGGATTGCCCGGGTCCTCGCGTTCGGGCGAAAAGGCCAGATGGAAATCCACCCCGGCCTTCAGGCCCGATCCCGCCTCCAGGACTTGGAGCAAATCGGTGTCGGTGGTGCCCGGATAGGTGGTGGATTCCAGCACCACCACGATCCCCGGAGTCAGGTGGGGCGCCATCGCCCGGCCGGTGTCCAGCACGTAGGAGATATCCGGCTCGCGGTTTTTGTTGAGGGGGGTCGGCACACAAATGATGACCGCCCGGGCCTCCCGCACCCGGGAAAAATCCGCCGAAGCGGCAAAACGCCCGGCTTCGACCTCCTTCTGCACTGCCGCCCCGTCGATGTGTTTGATATAGGAGCGGCCGGCATGGAGCGCCTCCACTTTGTCTGGGTCGATGTCGAGGCCCAGCACGGTTCCCCCGGAGCGGGCAAACTGGAGGGAGAGCGGCAGGCCAACATAGCCGAGACCGACGATGGCGACGTCAAAGGGGGCGGAAGCGGGGGTGGGCATGGGCATGGGAGATTTAGGATTTATGATGGATGATTTATGATTTGGGACGGTCCTTGGCTCCTCTGCGCTCTTTGCGGCCTCTGCGGTTAAAACCTCTGCGGTCCACTCTCCCTTCATGCTAGTCCCTGCCGATATTTGACAAATAAAATTTTTATTATTCCGGTCTTACCAGAGGCCATGCTGTCTCAAACTGTAGGTGATGGATGATTTCGGCCGGCTTTTTATGCGTTTTCCAGACAAATTCCGCCATCAGACCAAAAAAAGAATATTTGCGTGGTACGCAAAATATCAGAAACTCCGTTGATCATCAACGCATTAACCAATCCATCAGGAAGCCGGGATGATTCAAATCGCCGGATAGTTAAAAAAGCCATTTGCGTTGGTCGCACCTGTACCCCTCATTGCTGCTGTTCTCCTGATCCGTGGATGGTAGACCGGTTTCCAAGAGCCCCGAGTGGGGCTCGCCGGGTCCGAAATTCCGAGAAGGAGGACAAACAGAAAAACAAACAACATGGCAAAAATAAACCCATATATAGCAGACCGGATCACCTTGTTCCGGACCGCCTGGAAAGAACTGGCCCCCCGGGAATCCTTTGGCGGGATGACCCTGGCGGATTTCGAGACGGCGACCGCCCTGCCTCTGGCACTCCGGGATCAGATCCTGGCCCTGGAGAAGCAGTTGGTCGGGCGCAAGACGGACCGGACCAAGGCCGATACCGCGGCCAATGCGGTGCTGGACCTGGTGGTGAACTCCGTGAGGGGGACCCAGCTGTATGGTCCCGACAGCAGCCTCTACCGGGCCCTGGGATACGTCCGGAAAAGCGAACGCCGCAGCGGCTTGACACGCAAGGGCCTGCAGAAGAGCCCCGTGACAAACGCAGCTTGATCAGAAGACCGTCGAAAAGCTCTGATCAAGCCAGCGTTGTCTGGCACCAAACGGCCGCCGATCCATCAGGGTCGGCGGTTTTGTTTGATGGAATGAGCATATGCCCCCGGTTCCCGGGGTGCCAAGAGAAAACTTGCTTTTCACCTGCTTTGACCTGTTTTGCCCTGTTTTGCCCTGTTTTCAGGAAGCTCATTGTCGTTCGGTCCTGGATCATGCGGTGTCTTCGCAAATCGTGCCATAGGGGGATTTGGAGTGCGTGTGGCTTGCCACCGCTTTCCCGAAGGCAGCTTGCTGCCGTTTCCGGACGGGTTCGGGTGGCGGGTGGAGCTTGACTGAAATCGACGCGGGCAAGCCCGCTGCTGAAAGCGGGGGCAAGCCACCCGCACTCCAAATTGCCTGCGGCATCGCTCCAAACGGTCAATTTGATTTGCAAAGACACCGCATAGTCCTCGCTTCCCGGAAGCCTGATCAAGGTGCTACCAAGCAGGTGGACGAGGCTCCTGTCAAGTGGCAGAGCATCGGTCTCCAAGGGAGATGGAAAACCATCCAGCCGCTACTCGGCGGGAGCCTCGTCCACCCCGGCTGTAGCCGTAGCAAGGCCTTCCAAGGCTTGGCTCCAAACCTTCCTCCTTCCGGAGCGGGTTTCAATCCGCCGCACGGAAGAGCAGCCGGGCATACAGATAAGCTCCGGCCTCGCTGATGATCTCCTTGACCCCTTCGCTGTAGCGCCACCAGCGGTCCGGGTCGTAGGCCGGATCAGGGAGGGAAATCACCCCCACCGGGATTTGATCCCCGAACGCCGCCTCGAACATAAGACGCGAGCGCCGGCTGTGCACTCCTTTGGTCACCACATTGAAGCTGGCCACCGGGGTCCCCTTCCCTTTGATCCACTCCCTCAGCGCCACCGCACCGGTGTAGGTCCGGTCCCGTTGCGGATGACCGGAGGCCACCACCTCGACACTGCCGGGGGGAAGGCCCATTTCGTAAAACTGATTGGCGATGATTTGCCCATGATTCGCGCCGGACGGAGCGCCGCTATCATCCGGCAGCGGTTCTCCGATACAATAAAGCGTGGTATAGCCCTCCTGGCGGAAGCGGTCGGCCGCGGCGCGCAACGCCGTCAGGGGAATCCACCCCTCAACCACCATGACCTGGGCGGGGACGGGACGGGAAACCGCCAGAAATGGTTGAATGCCCAGGACCAGGATCACTCCGAGGGCCGGCAAAGAGGCCAGCAGCACCAGCCACCCCCGCCCGGTCAATCCCCACCGCGGCTTCCGCGACACCAGTCCCAGGATAGCGGCGGGCACCAGGTTTCCGGACATGGGAGGATCAAGCTGGGATTTTTGCGCCCCCCGGCTCCGTGACCGATTGACTGGAAGGGGTGGCTTCCAGCAGATTCGTCAGGGCATGGAACAACTGGCTTTGAGGCCAGCGGATGAAGGGGAAGGTGTGCTTCCACCCGCCGGCATAAACCCGCGTGACAA
Source organism: uncultured Verrucomicrobiota bacterium (assembly GCA_942492905.1). GTDB lineage: Bacteria > Verrucomicrobiota > Verrucomicrobiia > Verrucomicrobiales > V1-33 > CAIZWU01. The sequence goes on along the minus strand of OW818657.1, from coordinate 3,234,912 downwards.
AGTGGCCATCCTTCAACTGATAACGGCCACAGAGCACTTCGGCCAGACGATGGGCGTGGGCATAGGCCTCCGGGATGTCATCACGCAGCAGCGCCCCCAGCGTGATCGCCTCCGCGAAGTCATACATTTCATGCCGCACAATCCCGGTGCGGGGTTTCAGGGCAAACATTTTGGGCTGTCCGTCCTCAAAAAACAATTCCCGGCGGTAGAAGGCATCCCCGCGGCGGATCGCTTCCGTCAGCTCCTCCCGTGGGATCAGGCGGTTGATCTTCCAGAGCTTCTTGAGCACAAAACAGGTGTGGAAATGATCGATGTACTTTCCATGGCCATCCGTGGCATAAAACCATGAGCCGTCGGGCCGCTGGCTTTCGAGGATATACCGGAGATTCAGCTCCGCTTTGTCACGCCACCCGTCGCGCCCGAATCGCTCTGCGGCATCAAAGAGCACCCACGCCCGGTAGGCCGAGGCATTGATCACCTGACTGTTATCGAGGGGCGAGTAGCTGGCGGCAGCCGCCCCGGGGCCGGTCTCCGTATCCCGGAGATCCGTGTAGACAAAGGTCGCGGTGGATTCCGCAATTTCCCGGTAGCGCGACTCCCCGGTGGCTTCATGCAACCTCACGAAGGCCTCGTAGGCATACGGGGTGCAGGTGATGTAAGGCGTATTCCGGGCCCACATGCCCCGCTGGTTTTGCCAGTCGAAGGGATATCCCCAGCAGTGCCCGCTGTAGCCGGGGATACTGTAACTTAACAGATCTTCCCCGAGGCCGCGGGCTTTTTCGAGGAACTCCGGCTCCCGGGTGATCCGGTAGAGATTGAGAAAACCCAGCAGCAGCTGGGCGTCCGCGGTGGCGAACCGGTCCCGGTGGGCAAAGAGGCGCCTCAGGGAGGGCGCCAAAATCTCGGTCAGCAGCAGGGGCGCGATCAGTGGCAGCCCCAGGAGCGGCTGGCGGTAGTAGACCCGCCGCGCCCACAGGCTGTAGCGCGTCCCCTGGATATCATAGGGGTCGTAGCTCGCATAGCCGGTGTCCTGCAGCCAGTGGAGGAACCGGTCGATTCCTTGTCGGATCCCGGACTCGGTCATGCGGGAAGGCTCATCAAAGGTCGATCCGGAAAGGAGGATGGGGCGGCGGGGGCCGATGCCAGTCCGGCGGCGATGGCCCCGAGGGACTGCACGGCCAGAGTACCGTCATGGGAAACCCGGCGGAGAAATTCCTCAAAGGCGGCATCATTGACGTGTTCCTTGGTATGTCCGATCAGCACCAGCACATCCTGATCGCCCGGCGGCGGCGGCGGGGCCCGGCGGATCATCCGCAGCAGGGCTCCCGGGGTCAGGTTATGATAGTCCAGTTTGATCGGAACCGGTTGCCGGAGGAACGACAGCAGGCCCGGGATGGTTTTTTTCACCCCGAGCTGGTCCATCATTTCATATTGCCGCTCCTTCGGGACATGTTTGGAAAATTTGGCCTTCAAGCGATGGAAGGTCAGCTGCTGATAGCGGCGGCCCATCACGGAATGGACCGGGATCTCCCACAGGAGCCCCCGCCGGTCTTCCCGCGCCACTTCATCGGAAATCTTCCAGAGCCGCCGGCCGGCGGGAGCGCCGCGGTAGTCCAGCGGATGGGGTTTCCCGCGGGACATGCCTTTCACCACCGAGGATTCAATGAGAAAACCGGTATCCGCCAGCGCCTGCAACAGCCGGCCGCCCGGCTGGGCGGCAAAACCACCGGCGCGATAACAATTCACCGGCTGGCCGGAAATCTCCTCCAGCGCTTCCTTGCGGGCCCGGATGAAGGCGGTGGTCTCCTCCTGATTGTCAAAGAGGGAATCCACCGTGAGGCGGTCATGCCGGAGCTGCCACTCCCCGTCCGCCAGACCGGCGTCGAACCACTGGGGGTGCAGGTGCAGCTGGACATCGTGGCCGCGGCGCACCAGTTCGGCCGCCTGCCGCCGCATTTCCGCCGCCGGATCATACCCCAGCAGGCGCTGCAGGGCCCCGCGGTGCTGTTCGAATAACAGGTACTCCTCCATTTCGAAGAATACCGTGACCGGCATGCCGAATTTTTCGGCAATGCGGCACATCCGCTCCGTGGGCTCCGTGACGTGCTGCCGCACATCGCCGGTGCCGTTGCCGAAGATCTCGTAATCGACCGTCAGGACCAACGTGCGTTTGGCAGGAGAACTCATAAAAGCAGGAAAAGGCAGCAATGCCGGAAAAGGAGAAAAGTTAAAAAAGGGATGAAAAGATACCGCCGGCCACCCCACAATCAAGTCCCGTTCCACGCCGCCAAACCCTCACCATCCGTGCCATCGGTGGCCCGTCAGCGTCCTTTTTAGGATTATCACGTGGCGGTGAAAACTCAGCGCCCGGCCTCCACGCCCCGGAAATAGTCCAGCGTCTCCCGGAGCCCTTGCTCCATCCCGCACACCGGCTGGTATCCGGTGGCGGCCAACTGCTCCACCGCCGCCCGGGAGTGTTTGACATCGCCCGGCCGCTCCGGCAGATGCTGCACGGTCGAAGCAGAGCCCGCCAGGGTGATCAGTTGGCGGGCGAGTTCGTTCACGGTCATCATGCCGCCGTAACCCGCGTTGTAGACGCCGGTGATGCCGGGGGTCAGGGTGACATGCACGATGGCCGCCACGATGTCGGTCACACAGATGAAATCCCGCGTCTGCTCTCCGTCCCCATGGATCGTCAGGGTCTCCCCGCGCAGGGCTTTTTCGATGAAAATCGGCACTGCCGCCGCGTAGGGGCCGCGGGGGTCCTGGCGGGGGCCGAACACATTGAAAAACCGCAGGCACACCGTGGGCACCCGGCCTTCCCCGTGATAGAACCGGCAGTAGTATTCCCCCAGCAGCTTGGTGATCGCATACGGGCTTTTCGGCTCCGGCAGCATCGTCTCCAGCTTTGGCACCACGGGATTGTCCCCGTAAACGGCGGCACTGCTCGCGAAAAACACCTTTTTCACCCCTGCCGCCGCGGCTTCCTCCAGCACGTTGAGAGTGCCCATGCCATTCAGGGTTTCACATTCCAGCGGCTGGCCCACACTTTCCGGCACGCTGACCATCGCCGCCAGATGGAAGACATAGTCCACCCCCTGCATGGCCGCGCGCAGCCCCGGGCGGTCGAGCACATCCCCTTCGATGATCTCCACCTCGAATCCCTCCAGATTGCGCCGGTGGCCACTGCGGAAATTATCGAGCACCCGCACCGCGGCCCTGCCCTGAAAATGCTGGACAAGATGGCTGCCGATAAAGCCGGAGCCGCCGGTAATGAGGATGGTCATCATTCAGGAATAGAGGGTAAAGTGGTGCCGAAGGCTTGTTTGGAAGCCACCTTGGACAGGACGAACCGGAACTTGCCCGTGGCGGTCCGCTGCACATCATCAACATAGGCGAAAACGATCTTGATGGAATCACCCAGCCGCCGTCGGGCTTCCTTCAGTATTTCTGCCTCATCATCGCTGGTATAGCCGGGTGCCTTGACGATCCGGATTTCCAGCACCGCAGGGGTTTCCTGATAAAGCTGAGCCATCCGGACATTTTTGGCATCTTTGAAAAGATGATCGAGACGGCCCACAAAACGGGAATCCGGAGTCACAATATAATCCTCGGTCCGGCCTACGATGGAATCCAGCAGAAGCCCCCCCCGGCCACACGCACATCGCTCCTTGAGTGACACCACGGCCAGATCACCGACATCATATCGAATCAAGGGTGTTGCCCGGTTACCCAACCCGGTGCCCACCAACCGGCCTATCTGGCCAGGCCCGGAGGGAGCGTTGGCATCGTCCAGAACCTCCATGTAGCTGTGCTCCTGTTTGAAGTGAAAAGTACCGTGTTCGCATTCCGCAGCAAATCCACAGCGTTCGGCATTTCCGTAGTAGCTGCGGGGCCGGCAACCGAAGGATGATTCGATAACACTCCTTTGGAAGTCAAACAAGGTTTCCGATGCCGTGTAAACCGCCTTGAGCTGGACCGGACGGCCCAGGAATTCGTTGGCCAGAGCCAACATATAAACCGAAGACGGATATCCCCCGAGGAGGGCTGGCTTGAACCTTTCCAACTCCCTGATGTAGGAAACAAGGTTCTGCTCCGTCAGATGCACCGACGACATCAACAGCCAGGCGTTGCTGCGGTCGTAAACCCAAAAGGGAGGTTTGGTCCGGTTGGCCTCAGCCACCGGATGGCCTGCACAGATCGCCCATCGGTCCGCTACGGAAATGCCGCCCTGCGCATAATTATGATAGCGGTAGGCATATTCACGCTGGAAACACTCCTTGGTTTCCGGGAATCTGAGTCCCAGCCCCGTGGTGCCGCTGGTATGCACCCAATGCAGACTCTTATCCTGGTGGGAATCAGCCGGCACGATCCTGTCCATATTGGAGCGGAAGGCGTCCTTGGTCAGCAACGGAAGCGCCCCGAGGTCCCTGATCGAGGTCATCCGGCCCGCCTCGAGCCCGGCTTCTGCAAACAGCCTTTTATAGTAGGGTGAAGTTGAAATGGCGTCCTGAAGAAAGGATTGGACGCTTTTCAGATACTCCGGTGAAAGGTGATAATCCTGCCGCCACTGGAGTTCTTCGGCACGCTGGTAATGGGCAGTATAAAAGCTCCCATGACGAAGTCTCTTTTCGCGGCTTCCGTGGAAGGTGGCTGCCAGATTTTTAACAAATCCCGGGGCGGCATAAAAAAGCCTTTGCTGGAAACTGCTGCCGTAGCTCATTTGATTGATGTTTTAGGTCGCGCCCAATTAGGGAACCGGGTGGAACCGGTCTGATTCAAATTCCCCGGCTTCCGGCATGCTTTGCCCGGAACCGCCCCCTTTTCGTCGAGATCTACGATCCCTGCAACGGAGCCTCCGGTGTTGCTGCCCGAACCACTCCAGCCGGCGCACTGACTTCGTCTGCAGCCGGATCGCTTCTTCCGGCAACAGAATCATAGACCCGGGCCATCGACGTCATGATGTGATCCCTCTGAAGACGCGAGGTAAAGACTTGCCGCGCGGCAAGACCCAGTTCACTGCGCCTGGTGGAAGAGTCCAACAAACTGCGGACAGCTTCCGCAATCTGGAGCGGACTGCCCGTATCAATAAACAAAGCGGAAACACCGTCTTCAAAAAATTCTGGAGTGGCACCCACGCGGGTGGTGATGATGGGAAGCCCGGCGGCGGCGGCTTCAAGGACCACCAGCGGAAAATTCTCCGCATAACTGGGAAGCAGAAAGACCGCGGCCTCCCGGAAAATCTTGATTTTGGCTTCGTCGAATACGGCCCCCATCAAGGATATTTGGGAATTCAAATCTCCCTGTTTCATAATCGCCGCCATCTCGTTGAATACCCCCGGTTCGCGCTCGGTTCCAACCAATTGAAAGTTTACCTTGCAATCCACTCCAAGCATCTTCGCTGCCTGGAGTATATCCAACACCCCCTTCTTCCGGTCAATAACACCGAAACAAAGTACATTTACAGTTTCCCGCTCAATGGGCATGCTCAATGCCGCCTGTTCAAATTCCCAATTCAGCGGATTATTGACCACAAACAGCTTGGTCGGCGCCAAGCCCACCTCCTTGATGACGGCCTCTCTCCAGCCTTCGCTCAGAACAACCAGTGCATCGAGATTCTCCAATTGGCGGAGAATCCATTTCTTCCGCCAACCTTGCAGGCTTCTAAAATATTCCAAAAACAATCCTCCATGCAAATGCCCCACGGTCTTCGCGCCAAAGAAACTGGCTATCCTCAAAAGCATCAGGCTTTTTTCCAAATTCCAGTGCGAGGTGATCGCGTAGTGGGCTATATCAGGCGTAGTGCGGACCAGACAGGCCAACCAAACCATGAAATGCTTTATGAAGTAAAATATGTTGGTCGCATTAAAATCCCCCTGACGAGCCATCCCCTTGGCCCGTGTCGCTATGTGGGGCACAAATGCATACTCCTTCCCCAAACCATTTATAATCGATTCGTTGACAATTCCGACAGACTCAGCTTTGTCGCAGGTAATAGGGCCGATCAGGACCACATTTTGATGCTTTGCTTTCATGAAATACCTTAACAAGGCGCCCGCATTCAAAATAGATGTCCAACCGGCTTTGCCTTGGACCTATTTTGGATTCGGCACGACCCGGATGTTCTTCGGCGGGATCGGTGCCGTCGTCCCGGCGGAATCGGTGAATTCATAAGCACCCATATCGATCCCAGCCCCAATTTGCCGGGCATTGTCTGCAAAATCCTTTAGCATCGAAACCCCAAAGGTTGTTTGATACTTCGCGGCAAGGGTGGTAATGAGGGTGTTTGACCCCGCATCAATTGCCGGACTCCCTGTCCTTAAAGCATATAACTTTTTAGCAGGATCTAAAAACAATGGGTCTCCCTCGCGGTCATGATCACCTTCCGCCGTAGCGGATCTGAAGGTTAAAGGATTGTATTCGCCTCCGTTCCATCGGATTTGGGCACTCCCCCCAGTCTGGCGGTATAGATTATAATCAATTGTCGTATTGGTGCTGCTGGCACCTTCCGCGATACAAATATGTTTACCAGCCCCGGAACCAATGCCTGCTTCTGTAATTTCAGAAATTATATTATTTACTATTCTTGTTTGGCTGGATGCAATATTTCCTGGAGCCATGATACCAGAACAATTGTCATGAAGCGTATTTCCGATAACATAACGCTCGGTCGACCCCCAAATTCCGATGGCGCAATTCCCATAACCACCTGTGTTGCTGTAAGTTCCGCTGGGTTGCCGAGCGCCGGTGATTATATTACCGATAATGTAGACGGGCCATGTTTCCTTTACCCCGTCCCCGTCTGTGGAAAAGATGGCAACGCCATAGCGCCCCGCTTCAAGGCGGTTGTGAATGATCCACAAACCTTTGGGGGCATACTGCGCCCCCATGCATTTGGATGGACTCCAAGGTGTATCCACAATTTTGTGAACATGGTTGGAGGAAAAGACCACATCTTGCGAGTATTTCACCCAGATACCGGACTGAAGGATGTTGTAGACATCATTTCCAGCAATGTATAACCTCATGCAAGTTTCAGGCCCGGCAGCACCTCCGGCACTGCCGGCGCGAATCCCGGCCGTGCAAGTATGGCAAATATTGCTAATAAACCACAGATCAAAACAGTAGTCGCCTGTAGCGAATACATTATTATCTTCATCAACCGTGGTTGCCATGTTTCCATAGCCATGGATAAGATTATTGTAGACAATTATATGCTGGACAACATACCCCAACTTCCCTCCAACAATCATTCCATACGAGCCACTGGCACCGCCACCATCCATCTCACAGTTGCGGACCATAATATGGTCTGACGCGTAATTGGCCCCCCCACTTCCGATCTGTAGACGATAATACTGACTTGGCGCCCATTTAATCCCATCAATATAAAAATAGCTGCCATGCAGAACCATGGAACCACTCATCACGCTACTTAAGTTAGCCGCTCCCACAAGCCAAGCCGGGCCACTACTACCAGCAACCCAAGCTCCGGAGGTGCCCGCAGCGGAAAGGTCCGTTTCAGGTGCACCTTTGTAGATGCCTGAGCTCAATGTCCCTCCACCGTAGGTGCCGGGAGCTAGTTCGATGCGCGAACCAGCTTTGGCTGGATTGGGGATAGTTTTACGCGGGGCGGTCGGATTGCCATAGACGCGACCACTGTCGGTGCCTTGGTTCCAGTCTACATAATAATACCCTGGTTGATCCGAAGTCCAATTGGCGGGACGGGCAGGCGCAGCAACGGCAGGATCGATCCAAGCATTAGGAACTCCTTTTGGCATCGTATAGGCCAATGCAGCGGTACTCAGAGCGATCAATACCAAAACGGGCAAAATCGAACCCACGGCGATTTTTCGACAGATGTCCATGCCGGAGGCAATCCACAGTGGTAGGGGGGAACTAGGATTCATGATATTTACTATAATGAGTGAAATTCAGCGCGTCAACTCAATTCATTGGGCGCGGCTGCATGCGGAATGCAATATTTGAGACTCATATTTGATAAATCCTGAATTGTAAACTGCCAAAGTTCGCTCCGCCACCCGATCGGGATGAAACAAGCGTTCTGCGGCTGAGCGGGCCTGGGTCCCCATGCGGCGGCGGCCCGTGGCGTCGGAAAGCAACTGATCCAGGTGCCACGCGATGTCGGCGGGATCCCGGGGATCGACCAGAAATCCCGATTCGCCATGGCGCACCATGTAGGGCATGCCGCAGCGGTTGGAGGTCAGGATGGGCAGTCCTGCGGCCATCGCTTCAGCAATTCCCATCGGCGCGCCCTCCTCAAAGGAGACCAAGGCAAAAATGCTGGCCCGGGCCAGTTCCTCGCGGACCATAGAGGCGGGGAGAGATCCCAGCAGGAGCACGGATTCTTCCAGTCCGGCCCCGCGGATGCAGGCCTGAATCTTTTCCCCGTAGGCTGGTTCCGTAACCGGGCCTGCCAGGCGGAGCCGGGCTCCGGGATGCTGGCGGGCCACGCGGGCGAAGGCCTGCACCAGCCCCAGGGTATTTTTCCGTTCGCAGATCACGGCGGCGGAAAAAATGACTCCGGCCTGTTCTTCCCGGACCAGCGCAAAACATTCCGGGGCGATGGGGTTTTCAATGTCATGGATGACACCCCGGGCGATTCCCGCGAGCCGCTCCCGGACATAAGGGGAGATGGCGATGACATGCGGCTGTTCCCCCCACGTGGCCAGCTCGGCGCGTTTCCATAACAAGGCGCGGCCCCGGGCTTTGAGGCCACCGGCATAACGGGTGTCCTCATGGATGAATCCATGGATCGTAAACACGCGCGGCAGGTCCAAACCCAGGGTCATGATGCCGAAGGTATCGTGGGCATGAACGACATCCGGCTGGAGTCCGCGCAGATAATCCTGGACCAACTTCCTGCCGGCCCCGGTGGCAAACCGCAGTAACGGGGCCCCGCCACGGGGCAGCCGGTGGATGGTGATGCCCTGCCAGACCGTGGTTTCCGGCTCCTGGATGCTGGCATCCAGCGTCACCACGTGGACCTCCAGACCCTCCTGGCGGGCCAGCGCGCCGGCCAAGTTGACACTGACAGCCTCGACCCCTCCCTTCGGGGTCGCGGGGTTGCGGGGAAACCAAGTGGCCAATGCCACCCTGCGGACCGGGATGGATGGAGTCATGAGGGCTGGCGGGAATCCCGGATAAGACCGGCAAAAAGGGTTTCAAACTGGGGGAGCACCGCCTCCATGGTGTGGTGGCCCTTGTAATAAGAACGGGCTTGGCCGGACACCCGTTGATAGAGGGAATCCTGCCCCAGCAATTCCTTGATGGCGTCCGACAGCGTGGCTGGGCCATCAGCGATGCGGCCCAGTTCCCGGCTGGAGATCAGGCCATCGGGATCGACCGTGGAAACCACCGGCAGGCCGTGGCTCCAGGCCTCGAGGAAGGTGTTGGGAAAACCTTCATAATCGGAGCTGCAGCACAAGACCGAGGCTTTCCGGTAAAGATCGGGCATTTGGGCGCGGGGGACGGCCCCATGCAGGGTGATATTGGGGCGGGTGGCCGCGGCCCGCGCCACTGACTGGGCGTATTCATCTTCATACACCGGACCCGCCACATCAAACTGCAGACCGGGACAGGCATCCGCCATTTCCACCAGGCGGTCGGGACGTTTGACCCGGCAGACCCGGCCCACCCAGAGCACCCGCCCGCCAGCGGCCCGGGGCGGCTGGAACTCCGCGTCGGACGGACCAGGACAGGGCATGGGAATCACGACCGGGGAAACGCCGAAGTTTGCGCTGAATTTACGCCGCTGGGTTTCCGTCTGCGCAATCACCCGGTCCGCCCGCCGCAGCCCGTAACGATACAGCACCCGCTCGCGGATTGATTTCAATTCAGGCAGGCTCGGATCACAGTCAGCATCACTGGCAGCGGAGAAAACAAAGGCTTTGCCGTGCCGCCCGCACCAATGGGCCATCTGGCCGGTGACACATTCGCCGCAGTTGTGGTAATAGACTTCCGCATCCGCTTTCGCGAGGGCCGCCGTCAGACTGGACCATTTGGGATGGAAAAACCGCAAGCCGGGCAGCCCCTCGTTTTGACGGCAAACCTTGATCACCCGGACGCCCTCGATGATTTCCTCCGGGGGGCCGCCCTCGTCCCAGGTGATCAGACTCACCCGGTGGCCCCGTGCCGCGAGGGACCGGGCCAACAGACTGGTCTGCCACTCGACGCCCCCGATGAAGCCCTTGGTTCCCCCACTGATCGCCCCGTAGGCATTGTGGGAAACGATGCAGACGGAAAGGTTGGGATTCGACTCAGGCATGGGACGAATGGTTGTTCATGGCCGGGGCATTTTGGCCTGGGGTGAGGCGCAATCCTTCCATCTCCCGGGCAAGGCGCTCGGCATATTCCGGCAGGGTGGGAATACAGCCGGGCACAAAAGCATTCAGGGCGAGGCGGCGGCGCAGGGCATCATCCCGGCAGAGGGTGATCAGAGCTTCGGCGAGGGGTTGCTCCTGCCCCCGCTCCACCAGCAGGCCATTGTGCCCCTCGCGGATGACATCTTCCGCCACGCCGACCCGGGTGGCGACACAGGGCAGACCGGCTTCCAGCCCCTCGATCAAGGCATAGGAAAATCCCTCGGAGCGCGAGGACATGACAAAGACCTCGGAGGCCCGCAGGAAAGAGGAGACGGCTTCGGTGTGACCGGCAAAGGTGACCCGGTCCGTCAGGTTCAGCCGGGCCACGTCCGCCCGGAGAGCCCCGGCGACGGCGCGTTCTTCGGAACGGTCCATGCTGCCGACGAGCAGCAGGCGGGCGCGGTCATCCACGGCCGCAACTTTGGCAAAAGCCTGGACCAGCAGGTCCCAGCCCTTGACAGGAACGGCATGGCCGACGCTGACAAAGACGACATCATCCACCGCAAAGCCGAGGCTTTTCCTGAGCCCGGCCCGATCACCTGCCGGATGCCATTGGCCGGTTTGCCTCGGGTTCAGCCACAACAGGATTTTATGTTCACTCACGCCCAGTCCGATCAATTCCTGCTTCACGGCTTTCGACACTGCGGCGACCCGGGTAGCCAAAAAAGAAGATAGGCGGGTCGTCAGGGAGATCCGGTCCTTGAACTTTGGTTGGCGGCATTCCTCAAAACACGAATTCATGGCGTGTTTGATCCAGATCCTGACCGGAACCCGCGCCAGTGCGGCGGCGATCATGGGACTGCTGTGGATATTTTCGCAAATGACGATGTCCGCACCGATCTTCCGGAACAGGCGGCGGGCCTGACGGATGCAGTTCAGGTCGAATTTACGGCGGGGCCGGGGAATGCAGTGGATCTGCACCCCCAACTCGCGGAAACCCTGGAGCCACGAAAGGTCCTCCGGCAGCCGCTCCAGCACCAGATGGCAGGACCAGCCGCGGGCGGCCATGGGACGGAACTCCGCCACCATGGTGTCGGTTTGCCATGCGGTCTTGAAGTGGCTGCCGCGGTATCGAAGATAAACCATACAAAAGGATAACAATGTGAATTCCCCGTGGGCATCCTGTCCCGCCGGGGCTCTCTGGGTTGGGTTGGTTTGTCCGGCCCAAAGGGACTGCTAGCTTCCGTCCGCAGATTCCCCGCGTGAAAAGAAGGCGTTGAACCAGTGATGCGGCCCCGGCAACACCAGGGGATCCAGTTTCAAGCGCTGTTGCAGCAGGCCCTTCTCAACCCGGGGATGATAGGCCTTGAAACCGAGGCCTTCCATATAATCGAACATTTCCCTGGCGGTCTGCCCCAGTTCGGCCATCCACTTGTGGCTGACTTCCGCAAAGACCTTGATTCCGGGCCGGGCCAGCAGCTCCCGGGCGCCGCGGAGCACATTGTAGTCGTATCCCTCGGTGTCGATTTTCAGGAAAACCCGGCGGCCGGCCGGAATCAAATCCGCCAGGGAATCGAGCGTTTTAACCGCAACCGTGTAGGAATTCATGGCCCCTTCCTGGGAACGCAAGGTACCGGTGCCGGTGTGGGCCGAGGCGGTGGTCAGGGTCGCCGATCCCGGTTCTGCCCCGAGCGCGTTGTCGAAGACCTGGACGTTCTTGAGGCCATTCATTTCCACATGTCCCAGCAGGCGCTGCCGCACGGCGGGATTGGGTTCAAAGGACAGCACCCTGCCCTCCGGGCCCACCGCCGCCGAGGCCGCCAGGGTGACCATCCCAATGTTGGCTCCGACGTCGAGAAAGGTATCGCCGGGTTTGACATATTGATTGATGGCCGCCTGCAATTCCCATTCAAAAAACCGCCCCAGATAATAAGTCTCCCGCTCCACGATGTCACTCAGATCCAACTTCAGCCGATGGCAATGACCCAAACTTTCTGCAATCCGCAGGCCGGAGGTTTCCCAAACAGGATCCTGGCGGTAACCGCCGAGCCACTTGTAGAGGGTCCCACTGCCCCGCGGCAAGGCCCGCAACAGCGGTCTCGCCGCATCAAGAATGGTTTTGCGGGGGGACGATCCGGTTTGCGGCAGGGCAGAGTTGGCGGTGGTATTCATGGAAGTTGGCAATAGGAGATATAGATTGTAAGAGCCGTCAAAGCAGAGGCAGCAGGGCCAGGGCGAGCGCCAGTCCGGCGGCACAGACCCCACCGGCCAACCCGAGTTCACGCCGGGTTTCCACAGCCGAAACCCGCCGGGCGGCCAGCCAGCCAGCCGCCCCCACCATTACGGGCAGCAGCCACATCCACGGAGCGGGAGGGGAAGATCCGCGGTGACTCAAAAGGTACAGGGAAAATCCCCCTATCAATAAGCCGCCAAGGAACAGCATGGCTCTTACGCCCCGGAGCCACCGGCTGGATTTGAAGTCGATTTCGCGTCCCATGGCACGCGACCCCTCATAATCGCCCTCCCGGTAACGGCGGCGGGCACCGTCGAGCAACGGACCAAGACCGGAAATTTTCCGGAAAGCCGGAATCAGATTCACATAGGGTGAAATTCTGGCCCGGGCGGAGTTCTCCACCTGATACAGGGCAATGGCATTGCGTCCTGCTTCATTGGCTTCGATCACGAGCTCCGGCCAGCGGACCGCAACCTGCGAAATGGTGGTGCAGGTGACCTCAGGATCACGGCTGGCCAAATCCAGAGCCACCCGCAACCGGGCGATCTCTGCCTCACTGCCGATGGTGGAGGAATGCATCAGGATGCTCAGAAAAACCCGGTGGCGGGATTGCCGGGCCAGCTGCAGGGCGGCGGGAAAATCGGCGAGATCGGTGTTGGTCCCAAAGCTGAGCAGCCCCCCGTCCACCTCCGTAAAACTCAGCCCGGAGATGATCCGGTAACCCGCCGCACGGCAGGCCGCTACGGTGTGATGGTCCAGGCGGTTCCAAGGGGGCACAAAAGTCACCGGGCGCTCCCCGAAGGCTTGCTCCAGAATTGCGGTGCCTTCACGGATCATCTGCAGTTGTTCTTCGTAAGGAAGCTGCTGGAATTCGAAATAATCCCGGCGGGCCGGATTGCTGAAACGGTTGGTCCGGTGGGTGAATCCGTGCAGGGCGACCTCCGAGCCGGACCGGGCGACATAATCACGCAGGAATTCCACCATGGCGGGATTTTCGAGGAGGGATTTTTCGCCACCACTCCGGCGGTCATGCAAATCCGATAAACTGACCTGGGGAATCACCCCCAGGGTCTGGGGTATTCCATATTCTTCAAAAAGAGCAAAAATCCGGCGCTCATGTTCCAGATCGGAAAGGGCACTGGGATCATCGTTGCGGAAAACGACGATGATGCGTGGTTCGGTCTGGTTTTGGTCGGGCATGGATCAGGCGCGGGAAAAAGACAGGCGGCGGCGCAACTGGAGCCGCAAGCGCTCGGGAAGGGCAAATTTATAAAACATACCCACTTGGACGAGGCCGGCGATACTGCCACCGATCGCCAGCAACAGCAGCGGCTGAGCGGAAAAGAAGAGGCGTGCCACCACCAGACAGATCCCTGCGGGCAGAAAAAGCATGAAGGGCTTGAAGAGGGTGAGGTGGTAGAAATCGCGCAGTGGCACCTTCAGCGCCCGGCAGGCGATGGAAGGCACAAGCATGCCATCCACCACCAACATCGGCAGCGTCAGACCCACTGCGGCCCAAAGAAGTTTGTCCTGCCCAAAATAAAGCCCCAGAGCAACGGCCCCCGCACAAGCCACCGAACCGCCCAATTTGATTAAGGCAATGCGTCCATGGCGGTTCAGGCCAGTCATGATGGCCCAGACTGGATCCTGGATCAACGAAGCGAGGAAACCCACTGACAATATGGGAACCAAACCGGCGTGAAAGTAGTCCTTTCCCATCCAGAGCGAAATAAATGGCCCTCCAATCACCGCGAGCCAAAGCAAGGCCGGCACCGAGAAGCAACTCGCCTGCTCGGACCGGCGCAGAAACATCTGACGCAGCCCGAGGTGATCATCCTGAGCCTGAAGGGCACTGGCGGAAGGAATCAGGATGGAGGAGAATTTGCCCACCATGGTGCGGACATGTTTGGTGAGGGCACGGGGCCTGGAGAAGACGGCGAGGGCGGCGGGTCCAGCAAAGATGGCCAGGAGTACACTGACCGTCTGATTGACCAGCATATCGGCGAAGCGGGGGAGAAGGTTTTTGGCAGCAAAGCGTGCCTGCTCCCGCACCACGCTGAATTCTGCCCGGCGCCAGTCAATCTGCAATTCGGGACACACGCGGGAAGCAGCCTTCCAACGGAACAGATGCCCTCCTATGGCGGCGCTGGTGTAGATGGCGGACATGGCAACCAAGCCTCCGCCTGAAAGCAGGGCCACCACCATTCCGGCGGTGCCCGCGAAGGAAACCCAGCCTGAGACCAGATTGTGCAGGTCCCAGCGATGGGCAGCCACGATCGCACTCGAATAGATGCCGAGAAACACTTCCACCGCAATCCCCAGGCCCAGCAGGATCACGATCCACTGCGCCTGGGTTACGAAACTGCCCAGTTTATCCTGGAACTGGGGAACGACGAGAAAGGATACGATGAACGCGCCCGCCATGATCAACACGCCCAGCACGTTCATGCAGATTGCCATGGACGAGACCGATTTAGTCAGCTGCCCCGTGTCCCCCACAGCCCGGTCCCGCGCCAACAGGCGGCCTACCGAAGCTCCCGCCCCCAGTTCGATCAGGCCCAGATAGCCTATCATACTCCAGGCAAAATCCCATACCCCAAGTTGAAATTGACCGAGGCGCTCATCGATCATCCTGGGCAAAATGAATCCGGCGATCAGATTCACCCCATATCCTCCCCAGCTGAACAGCAGATTTCGCGTGAAGTTCTTCCGGCCGGTCAGGTCGGAATTTTTGTCGACAGGTTTGGGGGGTGAGTCCATGAAATTCAGAACAAACGATGGCCTGCAAAGGCGATGTCAAAATGTGGCAGAATCGCTCACATTAGTGCGCCACGGATCATGATGCCGGGTTTGGCACAGTCATGTCCTGGAGCGGAGGTGCCACGCCGCGGAGTCCGGCCAGCCATCTCGGCAGATACTTCTTCCAGCGCCGCAACTGCCACTTCAGCGAGCGGCCGGAACAAAGCTGCTTGGAATACAGGGCGTAGCCCAGCGACCGGCTATCCGAGGCTTGCTTGGCCGGATCGGCGTAATATTGCCCGGTTTTTGCGGCGGGCATGCCCGGCGTGCCAAACCATTCAGTGACATATCCGGCCAGGGTTTTCACATCCACCAGGATCTTGCTCAGGCCGGTCCCGGTGGTCGGGCAGACACTCTGAAAGGCATCCCCCAGCAGCACCACTCCGGGCTGGGCGGCCGGTTCTATCCGATAGAGATGAATCGGCATGGCCTCCACCTTCGAGGTCTGCACCAGCCCGCCGGCAATCCGGGTCAACCCTGGCATGAACTTCAGAAGGGCGGCCATCCCATGGGTGCGCAACTCCTGAAACCGGGGGTCTTTGGCGTCCCAATAGGCGAAAACATTGACCCGGAGCACGTCCTTGATGGGAAACAACGTGACATAGTCGATACCCGAGCGCAGGGGTTTTTCCCGGCAAGTCATGCTGTCGGCCCCGCCCGGCAGCTGCGCATTGGCTTTCAAATCAAAACCCAGGGTCACCGAGTGTTGAGCACTGATCATCTCCCGTTTCAGGCCCAGTTGTTCGGTCAATTTGCCACCGGCACCGGTGGAGAGCACCAGTAACCGGCCCCGCACCACGGTCCCATCACTGAGGGTCACCTCCTGCAGGTCCGCGCTGGTTTGAATCCCGGTGACCCGCGCGATGCGGAGCTGCACGGCCTCCGGAAGAGCCCCCCTGACAGCATTCACCATGTCATGATAGAAACAGCCGTATTCATCGGTTTCGCTGTATTTCCAGACCCGTCCTTCGTGGACACAGGCGATGCGGTGGATCCGGCGGCACTGCGGAAGCACCCACTCCATCAACTGCATTTCCCGCAACATCTCCGCCTGATCCGGCTCGATTTTTTCCGCCCGGAAGACCGGTGGCTGCGTGGCGGCCGGGTCAATCAGCACGACTTTGAATCCTTTCCGGGCGAGCACAAACGCCGCAGTGGCACCAGCCATGCCGGCGCCGGCCACGATCACGTCCACCACGGCAGATTCAGGATTCATAAAAGGTTGCTGGTTATGGTGCTGTTTTGCGGAAATTCACCAGGAAACTGACCGCCTGGGGCCCTTCTCTCCAAAACTCAATCAATTCCAAGTGGGGATTCCGCTCCTGCCACTCCCGGAAAGCCCGTTGTTCACCCTGGTCGGGGCTTCCTTTGAAACGGAACCAGTCATCAAAAATGAGGATGGTTCCCTGCTGGACCAGATCCGTGAGGAAATCAAGGACCGGGACGGTGGATTCGTAAAGATCGCAGTCAATCATGGCGACCGCCACCTTGGAGATCCGGTGCCGCTGCTTGGTTTCGGCATGGAGGGTCTTGTCGTAGAATCCTTTGACGGTAATAACATCGTTCATATCGACCCCCTCGGCGGCAATGTTGCGCCGGAAATCATCCTCCCCGCAGGCGAAGGCCCCGACCTTGTAATCCGCGTGCCTCACTTCGGGGCCGTCCGGCAGGCCCTCGAAGCTGTCAAAAGCGATGAAGCGCGGTTTTTCTGCCAACCATTGCTGGAACTCAGGAGCGTTGGATTCCCCCAGAAATCCTTTCCGGCTGTGCCGCCGGCGCAGGTTTTGGATGGCATGGTAGGAGGCCGCGAAGGATTCCCCCTGATATACCCCGAACTCGAAATAGTCCCCAGGGACCTGATTCCAAGTAATGAACTGGGCGGCGGTGCGGAGACAGCCATGCTGGCCGGTGTAGGATTTCTCCTGGTCTGGAAGCATCACGAAGCGGCGCGCCGCAAGGCGGACGGAGTGCAGGATTTTTTTGAGAGTGTGTTTCATGGATGGCTAAGTGGGGAGGGAGAATAAACGATGCCTGGGAAGCGTCCCTCAGGAGGGACTGGTTCCGGACGAAGGCAGAGGCCGTTCTGACAGGGGGGCGGCAGGGCGGAGCAGCGAGCGGAGCGCCGGCATCCGGCGCAGGCACCGGCCGGCGTTGGACCTGATGCTCCGGGACAAGGACAGCAGGGAAGAAACCGGCACAAACCCATCCGCAATGGTGACCGATCCGTTCATGAACCGCCGCTTGTAATCCTGCTCGCCTTTGCCCAGATCGATCCTCGTGATTCCGAGCCGGGGAGCCAATTCAGCGATTCCGATCAGCAGGATGTTGCCGGGAGAATACTTTTCGAACCTGGGATTGTAGGACGGGAACCAGTAATGCCAAGTCTGGCGGGAGCGCAGCCCGAAGTGACAGGCGGCAATCTCATCATTCGCATACAGGACCGAGAGGGTTCCCTGGCATCCCGGGCTTTGCCCGTTCAGCAGGGTCCCCAAAATACCCGATACCACCTCCGGACGATGGCGTGAGCCCTCATACTTGGACGACCTCCAGTTGAGCAGTTGTGTGAGCACTTCCTGGTCCGGAACATGCAATTCCAAGCGCAAGGGCCCTACTTCCCGTTCCAGACGGCGCTTCAAGTTGTTGGATTTCTTGATCTGCTCCGTCCCGGCGGCCCGCCGCTCCACGACATAGTTCTCGAAACCCATCGACAAGTCCATGAAGGGTGAATCGCAGGTTTGGCGATGGAAGGGCGTAAAAACCTCCTGAGCGGCGAGCAGATGGTCGAAATCCCAGGCCCGCAGACCGCACTTTCTGATGAACCACCGGATATCGATCTTTGTTTCGGGCAGGGCGATCAATCCCTGGAAATCGCACAGATGGAGGCGTTTGCCAATCCTGTCGTCGCCCCGCTCAAAGGGAAGGAAGGCTACCGGCTCACCTTCGTTTTCGAGAATTCCAACAAAGACATTGGGCACGGTTTCCGACACCGCAAGACAGTACTCCGGGCTGAAAAGGGGACTCGACAGGAGTGGATTGCCGGCAATAAAGCGATTCCAGGCCGACCAATGACGGGGCTCCAATTCAGCCGGCCGCAACACTTGCACCGGGGTCGTCTGCTGTTTTGACATGGTCATCTTGGCAGGGAAGGAAAAATGGGTCAGGCCTCTGCGGAAGCGCCGGCCCCTGCGGACGTCCGCTTGGGTGCCGGCTGGACGGTCTGCCGCCGGTTTTTCAAGTTCCGGCAGACCGAGCGGCAGTATTGAGCCGCCACCGTCCAGCCATACGAGGCCAATCCGCGCGGGGTGCGGTTGTAGAGCCACAGATCACTGACGGCTTCAGAGGTGGGCTTCCAGTCATCATGCCAGGCGACCCCGCTGATCAGATTCCAGCAGTGGATGGGATCGGGTTCCGCAGACGAGCGGCGCAGGCATTCTTCCAGGAGCATGTTGCCCGGAGCGATCTGAGCCTGATTTTCAGCATAGCCAATCTTCAGGATGTAGAGAGTTCCGTCCAACCGCAGGCAAAACTGCCCGGCCACGCACCGATCCCCCAACATGAGCAGATTGATCTGGCAATGGCCGGAAGCCCCGGACGACTCCATGACCTTTTCATAAAACGATCGAAGCTGCGGATCCAGCCCAATGGCAGTGCCCGTGCCTCCGGCGCCCTTCCAACCCGAGGCTTCGACCCGCAGAAAATGTTCAAACGCGGCCGGCAACAGGGCCGGATCCCTGACAAACTCAAAGGAGGCTTCCGGCAGCTGCGCCAGTTTGTTGCGGGCCTTGCGGAGATTGTTGCGGAAATTCTTCGAGACCGTGGCCAGCATGGCTTCCGGGGTGGCGTGACGCAACGAATCACACCGGTCGCGCGCCACGCGGATCAGCGGCCCCGGAAGTTCCGCCCAACCGCGGCCGAGGGAAGATGACTCTGCCAGCAAACCCCGCAGCACTATCACATCCCAGTCCTTCCGGCAGTCACTCCGGAGATGAGCCATCATCAGGCGCGGAATGTCAGCATGCCCGGGGGCGGGATCACAAATCATGTCGGACAGCGACATGTGTTTATGAAAGGGCAATTCGAGGACCTTGAGGGTAAATCCTGCCTGGCGCATCGTGGTGGAGCGCAAGGGCAGCACCGCCACGGGAACGGAGGCCCGGTAGGCTACATGGAACAGGGCAGAGTCCGGTTCATCGGCGAGAGTCTCCAGATACTGGCGATGCCACTCCCACAGGTGAAAGTAATGCCGTCGGCCGGTCATCCTTTCCGTGATACTGTCCCAATCGCGACGGATCTGTTCCAGTCCCCGGAGGCCCTGGAAAACAGCGATGACAAGTTCCTCCTGCAACCGGGACTGGTGCGGTTCCGCCACGGCCCGGGCGGGAACAATCGGAGGAATGGCTTGTTCAAGCATGGGAGGCAAGGCGGCGGAAAGTTTCATCGGGGACAGCCCATCGGAGCCAGAGAATTTTAACAACGACATATTCAGCCAAGGGCTGCATTCCAGCCCGGAGGATCCCCGTTTGCGAGGCCCTGTTTTGTGCCTGGTGGTCAATCAGAGCCCGTTGGTATCCTTCGGCAGCGAGCCAGCGGCACATAAAATCCAAGGCTGCCGGGTAAATGTGTTTTCCACGATGATCGGGGCGGGTGAAACACCGGTAAATAAACCCTGTGCCGGGGGGGATCGGAATGCTGGTGCGACGGGCCAGTTGCCGTTCCCTGAATTGAATCCATCCGTAGTAAACCAGTTCCTGCCCAATCCAGCCCGAAACGCAAATCTCACCTTCCCTGACTTGCCGGTCGAGGGCTGCGGCGGCTTTTTTGCCCGTCTCATACGCGGCGTCTTCCGATCGGAGGATCGCAAAGGCCCCGGCGTCATTGATCCGGAATACGATGGGCTCCGTGGCAAGGCACCCGGGTTTGTCACTGGCAACCAATTCCTTGCCGTAAAGGAGGAAACGCTTGCGGCTGTAAACGGCCTCAGTCAACTGCCGGAGCCGCCGCCCGATGCGGCTCCTCAGGGATTCAGGCAATTGAGGAGAGGTCACGTTGGCGTCTCCTCCGGGAGAACTTGGGGATGAAGCCTCCATCAGTCAGTCCGGCGGAAAAAAGTGCCACCGCTTATTCCCGGCCACGGAAGCCTGAAACTCCCGCCAAAAGAGGAGTCACCCGGCAAGAAACTGCCGGCATGGCGAAGCGGCGCAGCGCGAAAACATCGGTCCCCCGCTGGTTCCAACCGGGAGCGACCGTGGTGACGGCAGACTGGTAACCGGCGGCAAGGGTGGCCTGGCGGACTTCGGCGGATTCTGCACCATACGGATAGCAAAAATGGAGGCAGTCACTTCCGGTCTGCTGTCCGATCAAAGAGCGTGATTGTTCCAGTTCCTCCCGCAGGGCACCGGGGGACAACAGCGTCAGATTCGGATGGGATACGCTGTGGCTTCCCACCGTCATGCCGAGGGAACCCATTTGCCTGACGTCCTCCCAGGATAGGATTTCCGCATAAGGGTCGGTGACGGCAGCCCCCTCCTTTGTTATTCCCAGTTGTTCCACCACGGAGGCAACGGCGGTTTCGATGTCCCCGCCAGGAAGTGATTTCAGGATTTTTTTCAGAGCTGCCAACCCGCTGGTTCCCCCCGTGGCATTGACCACACAAGTGGATCCCCCGGCAAAATGCAGCGTTGCCGAGGGGTGCGCTGCATAACGGACCGCGTGTTCCAGCCGTTTCCACCAGTAAGGACGTTGCTGGTTGATCACCTCGGTGGAAATGTAAAAGGTCGCCGTCAGCCCCATCCCCGCCAGCCAGGCTACGGCCGTGGGCATCAGACACTTCAAGCTGTCATCGAAGGTCAACACCACACAGCGCGGTCTCCACGCCGCGCGGCCGGACAGCATGGCAAGCCCTTCGTCCAGGGAGACGATTTGATAACGCCTGAGCAGATCACGGATGCCCGCCGTGAACTGCTCCAAGGGCATACTGTTGCCCGGAGGCCGGGAACGGGCGGCCATGTGCTGGTCGTGCACTCCATGCAGCATCAGAATCCCGAGATTGTCCCCCGCGATCCGCTTGCCCGGCCCAGCATGCCAGGCCACCGAGCCCGCCACCTTGTAGAACAATGCTTTCATGACATTCAGAAATCCGGGCGGCTGGCGGCACGCGGTTCATTTCAGATCCGGATGCCGGATAGGATCTCCTGCAGGAAGGCAAGTCCCCGGAACCGGCCCCGGCCTCAAAGGGACGGGAAGTGCAGGGCCTCATCCGCAGGCCGGTCCGGCTGATGGACGCGGTCCAGCAGCCGGGCGGTGGTCACGACCTGGAGCAGCCCTTTTGCCTGATAGTCCGCCAGCCTCCGGAAAGCGGCCACTGCCTCCGGGCTGAAGGCCCGTGGATTCCGGTTCCGATTCAGTTTCCCCAGATGGGTGTAAAAAATGCAGGGAGCCCGTCGTTCGACCAAGCGGTCCAAAAACCGTGGGGTGAGCACATGCTGGATTTCATCCCCCCGGTCCCCCATCCCGATCCCGCCCCAAGGCGGATTGCACCGGATGAATTCCTGGACCGGCTGCCCGTCACGAAGGGTTCCAGGCCGGATCTGCCGGTTGCCGCCATGAAGCCGGTATTTCCGGTTTCCGCAGCATCCGAGAACTTGTTTGGCGGCTTCGGTGGCGAGGGTTTTGGCGGAGGCCGCCGGATGCCCGGCATCGGCAATCCCCCGCAGGCTGAAGGGCCGGTCCTGTCCGATGACACTGGTGACGCGGCCCCGCCAGACGTATTCGATCCCATAGGCCATGGTGAGGTCGGCATGATAGGCGGGATGGCCGGGCTGATCCCCCTGCCCCTGCATGATATCCTCTCCGAAGTTGGTGATGGCCTGGGCGTGATCAATCCAGACGCGGATCCGGCAGTCGTGTTTTTGCAGTTCCTCCAGGGCCCGCGCGGCGTGGGCCCGGGTCGTGGCCAGATCACCAAAGGAGTGGAGGCAATCGATGTGGCCGCTCCGGATCAGGGCGCGGATTTTCTCCCGGTTCGGTTCGGTGGTATTCCAATAGGAGAATTGGCCGGGCGCCATGTCAAAATAGAGTGTATTCCCTACTTCCAGCCCCACTCCCGGCCCCATTGATGTTTCGCCGGTGGTGTTGAGAAAACGCATCAGTTCAAAATACGTTTCGGCATCCGGGGTCTCATCCAGATCGCTGCAGATCGCGAGCAGCGCGGGGCGCGGTGATGTTGGTGACGGCATAACAGGCTTGAATGACAGGCTGTCCTGGTTCATCCGGGTAACGAGAGGATGGGGGCGGCAGCCGGACCGATGTGAATCAGTGGCTGAGTGGAATATCCCCGCAAAAATGAAAATGAAAAATCACGCGTAACCATAACTTCGGTTCAGGGGACCGGCGACCTCATCAAAAACACGCAGGTCCGCTTCGGAAAGCTGGGCTTTCCACCTTTCATCCAAGCGGATCTCGGATGTCATATCCATTCTCATGCCATTGCCGATGACGTGCTGTTCCCGGGAGCGGAAATCGAGCAGGACCCGGGCTGGATCGAGCCCCAGAAAAGGGGCAAGGCGGCGGAGGACCGCGCCGGGATCGGCACACAATTCCTCATAACGGACTTCCGTCCACTGGGAGCGGGGGAGGCGGGCGGTGAGGGCATCGGCGGCCTCGTTGCTGCGTTTCCATTCATTGGCCGCTTCCGCCATGGAGCGGCGCGGCGGTGCTTTCCGGATGCCGGTGCCGCCATTGCGCAGGGCGGGATCGGAGCAGTCGGCGAAGGTCCATTCGTCCATGTAGGTGAGGGCGACGGCGCGGCCATCCCGGATCACGCGGATGACGCGCACTTCCAATTCCGGAATCCGCAGCAGGTATTTCAAACGCAGGGCGACCTTGGAGGAATCGATCACGATGCCGGCCCCGGTCACGGCAAGGAGGGACTGCACCAGGGCGAGGTTGCGACGGTTGGTTTCCTGCAGATGGGCGCGCCAGCCGGGAGTCACGGACAGGGCGGCGTCACGGATGGATTCCAACAGGGGACCGCGATAGAGGGGAGCGAGCAGGCGGCGGGCGAGCGGATGGGTGACCTCGAAAATGCTGGTGCCGGCACGGGTGATCTCGAAGGCCGGACACTGCCTTTCCTCCATGGCCGCAGCTACCCTTTTCCAGAAGGCACAGCTACGGATAGGCTCGCGGCAGGAACACCGGTAGGCGTCCGCATCCCCGAGGGAAGTGGCCTTCAACTCCCCGGCGGTGCAGGCCCCGGGCTGGGCCCCGAGGAGCATGGTCAGCAGGGTGGAGCCGGAGTGACTGGCGGCCAGCAGATAAGCGAGACGCGGCGGCGCGGCGGCATCCGGGACGCCTGGAGCGGACGTGGGCAGGGGGAGAGGGGAAACAGACATGAGATGGGGCGGGCAGCGAACTATCAAACGGGATGCCCCAGATAGGATTCATAGGGGTCGCCCGGGGCTTCCTCATCATCCTCGAACAAGGGTTCGCCGGTCTCCAGCGAGCGGCGATAATCCACGGAAACGCGCAGCATGAGGCCGATGGCGGCCCACATGCCGACCGATCCCTCCCGGGGATAAAACGTCTGCCCTCCAAAGGAGCCCAGCAGCAGGGACAGGATCAGGCAGAAGGCGGTGCAGCCCACCATGGTGACGAGGAGATCCGAGCGCTCCCGCAGCAGCTGAAAACTCAAACGCAGGGCATAAAAATAAAAAGGAATCACGAGGAGGAAACCGATAATCCCGTTGTCGAGCAGGATTTCCAGATACGCCTGGTGAGGGTGGGGGAACGATTCATAATACCCTTCCCACAACGCATCCTTGATCCCGGTGGTGACCATGCCCTCGCGGCCAGCTCCAACCAGGGGGGATTTGGCGATTTCATCGATGACCATGGGCCAGGCGATATTCCGGCCGGAAGTCATTTCGTAGGCATCTGCGCCCATCGTAATGTTACCTTTTTTCCCACCGAAGCCCTGCAACATGCGCTCCTGCACCCCGGGAACGGCAGTGACGAGGACAAAGATGGCGACGGGGATGACCCCGAGCAGGCGCGGCCACCGGACGGCACTCAGAATCATTCCGACCACAGCCCAGGCCAGGTAACCGCTCCGTCCCCCGGTGAGGGCCTGCCCCATAGCGACAACCCCGGCGGCCAGCAGGATGCCCAGGATGTGGGATCGTTTCGACACCAGAATGACGGAAGCCAGCACCGCCCACGAGGCCCCGGCCAGCATCATGGACATCGTCACCCGGTTATAACCAATCTCATTCTGGATGATTTTGGAGGCCCGGGCGGACAAGTCACCGCCAGAAGTGGCATAACCGAGAGGCATCCAGCGGATCACTTGGATGGCCAACAGAACATAGAGAGCGAGAATGGTGACGAGGGCGATGGTAATCCGTTTCCGGGTGCGGCAGGCATCAAACAACAGCAGCGAGGGGAGGACCCATTTGACACAGTTGATGAAGTCTTCACTGATGACGTCCCCGAGGGTGTAACCCACCGGACGGTTCGGATGGAAAATCAGGCGCAGGTCGCCCACCACAATGACCAGTAGATAACCGATCAGCATCCAGGCTGCTTTGGGCGGCAGATCCCACGAATAACCCGCTTCACGGGGCCGCTGCATCCAGCCGAGGATGATATTGAGCAGTAGAATATTCCAAAGATTCATGCCCTGGATGCCTCCAATGCTGTTGGGGAAATCCGGGTGCTGGACCACGGCCATCAGAACCACCGCCCCGCACAGGCTGACAAACCAGTTTTTCCACGCGTAACCCGAGAGGAAAATGACCAGTAATACCAGCAGGGTGATGCGGATCGACATTTAGCAGGAAGGAGGGGGAAGGACAAACGGTGACGGCGTAAACCGTTTGAGAGAAACTCAGGATGAGTTTGGGCTGGAAGCCCGTAGCTGCGGTGAGCAGCGGAGTCATTGCAGCGGTCAGCGGTCAGCGGGGAGCGGGGAGCGGGGAGCGGTCAGCGGTCAGTTGTCAGTTGTCAGTTGTCAGCGGTCAGCGGTCAGCGGTCAGCGGTCGGCGGTCGGCGGGGAGCAGCATGGAGGACGTAGCATGAGTGTGTCGTAGACCACTCGTGAGCGGGGAATCGGGAGCGGGGAATCGTGGACCAATGCTTTTGCGGCCAATGCTTTGAGGAGACACGAGTGGTCTGCGACACACTCATGCTACGTTTTCCATGCTACGTCTCGTATGCTACGTCTCGTATGCTACGTTTTGGATGCTACGTTTTCCATGCTGCGTTTTCCATGCTACGTGCCCGATGACTGTTCGAGGAGAATGCTGATGATGCGCTGGGCGGTGTGGCCATCCCAGAGGGGCGGGATGGCTCCGGTCCTTTCCGGGCCGTCGAGGGTGGTCCTCAGGTCATCGCGGAGCCTCTCCGGATTTGTCAGGCGGTTGCTGCCCACGGTGACGGTGAGGGGGCGTTCGGTATTGGGCCGCAGGGTCAGGCAGGGGGTGCGGAAATAGGTGCTTTCCTCCTGCAGGCCGCCGGAATCCGTGAGGAGGCAACGGGCATGTTCGGTGAGAGCGAGGGAGTCATTGTAACCGACCGGCTCAATCAGTTGGAGGTTCGGATGACCGGTGAAGGACAATCCGAATTCCTCCATGCGTTTGAGGGTGCGGGGATGAATCGGGAAAATGATGGGCCACTGCTCCGCGATGGCGGAAAGCTCCCGGACGATAACCGTCAGGGTCTCCCGGTCGTCCACATTGGAGGGACGGTGGAGGGTGACATAAATGAACCCCCGGCGGGTCAGCCCCAGGCGGTCGAGAATGGTCTCTTCATGGCTGGCTTCGGCGGCCCGGGCCACCACGGAATCGATCATGATATTGCCCACCATGCGGATACGGTGGGGAGGGACGCCTTCCCGGGCAAGGTTTTCATCCCCATCGGCCGAAGGTGTGAGCAGGAGGTCGGCGATGGAATCGGTCACGAGGCGGTTGAGTTCCTCGGGCATGGAGCGGTCGAAACTGCGCAGGCCGGCCTCGACATGGGCGACCCGGATGCCAAGTTTCGCGGCGACGAGGGTGCAGGCGACGGTCGGATTGACGTCTCCGACCACGACCACCCAATCCGGTTTTTGCTCAAGGCAAACCGGTTCGAAGCGGATCATGGTATTGGCCGTTTGCACGGCATGGGAACCGGAGCCGACTTCCAGATTGACATGGGGGGCGGGGATCCCCAAGTCCCGGAAAAAGACATCGGACATTTTCTCGTCGTAATGCTGGCCGGTGTGGACGAGGCAATATTCCACCTGCCGGCCGGTATCTCCCACCGCGGCATTGTGGGCGGCCGCGGCTTTGATGAGCGGCGCGACTTTCATGAAATTGGGGCGGGCTCCGGCGACGAGGATGAATTTGAGAGGGCGGGCAGGCATAGGAACGGGCGGGCGGTGGAAAGTTTAACGGGAGGCGAGATGAAAAGCGGCGATTTCCTCGATGGTGTCGACAATCTGCATCAGGGTGCTGCGCGAGGTCACTTCGGTAACCGGTTTGACCTGACGTCTGACCAGCGGGATCCGGTCCACATCCTCCAAGGTGGCAATCAGACCGAGGCGGCCTTCCAGATTCAACTGACGGTCCACCGCGCCCAGGCTCCCACGGAACAGACTGAAGACCGGCACACCCAGTGCGGCGGCTTCCCGGTTCATGGTTCCCCCGCCACTGACTACCAGATCGGATTGCCAAATGAGGTTCATCCCATCCACCGCGCCCTGGGGGACCACGGTGCGGTTTTCACGGAACCATTCCGGTTTTTCCGCTTCCAGAGCCAACCGCTGACGTTGATTCCGGGGCAGCAGAATGACTCTGACGCCGGGGGTGCGGCAGGCGCGGTCCATGAAGGCCGCAAACAGGATCTCGCTTTCCGGATTGTGATAGTGCGCTTCCGTGGCCGGGGGGCGGACGGTGACCACGAGGTCGTCCGGAGCCAGCCCCAACTCAAGACGGAGGGAGGGATCGGGCGCCAGTTTCCAGGCATAAACGTCCTCCTTGATGCCGGTGTAGTGCCGGACCCGGTCGGGCCGGACGGGCAGGACCTCCCCGGGAATGATATCGGGAGCCATGATCCACGAGGGCTTCATCATGAAGGGGAACTGGCAATATTCATAATCCTCGATGAGGAGGGTGGGAATGCGGAGCAGATTGCTCAGCATGAGCTGGGAGCGGGATCCGTGGGAAACCCCCAGGAGAGGACCCTCCCGGAGCACCAGCGAGGCCAGTTGGGAGGCGCGGTGCATCAGGCCAGTGGCCTTGCGGAACTTGTTTTTTCCGTGGTGGCGTCCGACCTTGAGATAGGGCAGCCCCTTTTTATCGGCCAGTTCACACACCTGGAAAGCGTCCCGGGCCGTGACGAGGAGAGGATAGCCCCTGGCTTCCAATTCCTCCATGATCGGCTCGAAGAACGGAACATGAGGAGTGTTGTCGAGATCAATCCAGATTTTCGGTTTGCGCTTCATACCATGTCGGGAAGGAACGGGGGAAGCCCCCCCGGGGGGCAGACTGCGGCGCTGGGTTTCCCGGGCCTGGACAAGACTGGCCACTTCATGAGGGAGAGCCTGCCAGAATTGGCCTGCGTAGGTGGAATTGGCATATTGCAGCAGTTCCTCATAGTGTTTCACTGGAAATTCAAATGGGCCATGGGGACTTCCGTCCATGGCCATGTAATCGGGATGGGTGTTGAGCAGGACCATGCCGCCATGGGAGGCGACCCAATCGAGTTTCCTTTTCCAGATGTCGATGGTTTTCTCCTGCAGGATGAGGAACAGGGTGGAATCCTGACACAGCGTATAAGGCAATTCCACATAACCTTCCGGGACGGAGGTATTCCCCGGGGTAGGGTCAGGCCGGTCAATCCAAAACGGAAAGATGGTGTGCCGGCCTTCCGGTTGCGGCTCGAACGGGTCGGTATCGAAGGTCGAAGCGTCATACCTGATCTGCAACTGGTGCAGCCAATCGAGGTTTTGCAGCATGAAGCCGGACCGGAAGCCCTGCGCGTTCCAATCCCGCAGATAATTATTGATGCGGGCGGCATGTCCGTCAAAAGCCGGACGGGAGGCAAAAAGATGCCCGTCGTGCTTGAGATCATGAATCCCGACTTCAAACCCGTTGGCGGTGAGTTCTCCCCGCAGTTCCGGGGTCACGCGGTAGGTCCCTTCGGGAATAAAGTTGAAGGAACTCCGGAAGCCAAGCGCCTGCTCCCGCCGCATCAGTTCCTGACATTTGCCGAGGCCGATGGGTCCTTCGACATCGTGAGTCAGGACAAGGCAGAACTTTTTTCCTTCAGGCCACCCGGCCCATCCTGCCGGAGGCCGCTCGGAACCTGGAAAAACCGGCCACAAGGCCCCAACCCGCTCCCTCAGCCGGGAGGCATGCCGCCGCCGCAGGTAAAGTCTGAGAGGACGCGGCAGCATCGGCTTGAGCCGATAATAAATTCGGGTCATGGGCATGGATGGCAATCTGGGATAACCCCGGAAGGGGCAAGGGGAGCGGTCAGAGATCAGAGATCAGAGATCAGAGATCAGCGGTCAGAGATCAGCGGTCAGCGGTCAGAGATCAGCTTTCGTCAGGGGAAGACGTAGCATGAGTGTGTCGCAGACCACTCGTGAGCCGGGCATCGGTTTGGCGATGAAACAGGGCGCTGATTCCTCAACCCTGCAGCCAGGAAGGCAGGCTTTCGCGGGTCTTGTTGAGGATGGTGGAGACGTCCGCGTTGGCCTTGGCCGTGAGTTCGTGATAGGAACGGCGTACGACATCCCGGTTGGTTTTGCCGGCGTCCACCACAAGGAGCACTTTGTCCATAAAGGCGGAAATGGCGAGGGTGGGACTGGTGGGAGCGAGCGGCGGCATGTCGAAGATGACATACTCAAAGTCGCTGGCCCGGAGGCGGGGCATCAATTCAAACAATTGTTTGGGCACAAAGGACTGGTAAGCGCCGGGTTCATTGCCATCCTGGATGCCGTTCCGGGCTCTGTTGGGGGTGATGGTGGCAACAAAAAGATTGTCCTGATTTTCGACCAGCCCAAACGTTTCCTTGGCCGCATCCGCTCCTTTGCCCCCGGCCCTGGCGGAACTCCCATTGGCATCCTTCGCCTCCGGGATGGGTCCCCCCCCGTTCAAGCTGACATAGAGAATCTTGCCATCCGTCATTTCCGCAAAGGAAGCGGCGAGGGCGGCCGCGAGAGTGGAGGTCCCGGCCCCATCGGAAAATCCAGTGAGACCGATCAGCTTCGGTTTATGGGTGATTCCATTGATGTGGAAATGATAACCGATGCGGTCGCGGATGGCGTCCGCGAAGGGCCGGATGAAGTGGGCGGTCTCCCAGGGCGAAGGCGGGGCGGCCTTGCGGGAGATTTCCTTGGAAGCCCCTGCCCCGTCGGTGGACTCGGAGGACCCGCCGGGGGCTCCATTCAGGCGCAGTTGCGGACGCCTTGAAGCCGCCAAGAAAGGAATCGACAGCATGAGGGGCACCTGCAATTGGGATTCAAATTCCTGCGGGCGTTTGATGCTGCGGTCGAGCAGGAATTCGATCAGGAAGGCCAGGGCTATCCCCAGGGCGAAGCCACCGAAGGCGAGGCCACCGGCCAGTTTCATGACGGTTCCGGGCATCGCGGGGCCGGGCACGGAGGGCTGCTGGATCACGGTAATGTTTTCCAGATCGGATGGTTTCAGAGCGGCATCGACGCGGGCCCGTTCGAGAGCCGTATTGTAATAACGGTAGTTGGCATCGTATTCCTGAATGTCGCGTTCCAGCTTGGTAATGGTGGTCCCGGCTCCCAGCAAGGTGGTCAACTCGGCTTTGACCTTGGCGCTTTCATTGGTGAGGAATTGCAGGCGCGCTTCAATGGCATCGAGGGTTTCCCGTTCGGCCCGCGGATCAAGGGCGGCCAAGGGGCTGCCGTCCATGCCCTTGACGCTGGGAGCTCCGAAGGCCGGGAATTTCGTGAGGAGGGCCTGACGTTTGGCCTCGGCTTCATCCAGCTGGGACTGGACGGTCTGGACCTGGCTGCTGGATTCGGTGAAGGAAAGCCTGAGCTGGTTTTTGCGTTTTTTGAGGGAATCGACCAATTCATACAGGGAGCGGTATTCTTCGATATCCCGGTTTGCCGGGGCGGCGGGGCGGACGTTTTCCTCCGCAGTTCCCGTGGCATTCTTGTCCTTGTCCTTGTCCTTGCCCTTGTCCTTGTCTTTGTCTTTGTCGTTTGGCCCGGGGTTCATGGCCTCGGCGAAGCGCACCCTGACTTTTTGTTCGGCCCGTTTCGACTCGGTAGCCAGCAATTCGTCCTCAATGGCGGACTGTTGTTTGGACAGCGCCGCTTCCCGGTTGGCGAGGGAGATGATGTTCTGCTCTTTTTTGAGTTTCTCCAAATCCTGGCGGGCGGTCTCCAGATTCGCTTTGGCTTCGCTGGCCTTGGTGTCAACATAAGCGAGGGAACGGCTGGACCGGTGGGTTTCCTTGTGTTTGACGAGGTATTCGTTCACCAGTTTGCCCAGGATGCTGCGGGCCTTTTCCGGATCGGGATGCA
Organism: uncultured Verrucomicrobiota bacterium; assembly: GCA_942492905.1. Lineage (GTDB taxonomy): Bacteria > Verrucomicrobiota > Verrucomicrobiia > Verrucomicrobiales > V1-33 > CAIZWU01. The sequence goes on along the minus strand of OW818657.1, from coordinate 3,204,011 downwards.
GGTAACTGACATGGATCACCATGCTGTTGATCGGCACTTCCACCTGAAGGTTTTTGAGGAGCGCTCCGGCGGCTTCAGGCACCGTCAAGGATTTACTGCCGGCCGGCAGGATCGATTCCGGGCCAACGCTTTTGGCCACTGATTCCACAAGGTCCCAACTGGTCAGAAGATCCACTTCGACATTGAGCACGGACTTGCCGGCGCCACCGGCGGAGGAGGTGACCGGGAACCGCCATCTCCAGGAACATTGCGGTCGAGGACGTAGGGCACAAAGAGTTTGGCCTGGGATTCGAAGAGAGGAGTCCGGGTGAGATATACCGCCACGGCGCCGCCGATTCCCAGCAGGCCAAGGAGGATGATCTTTCCTTTGTGACGGAAGAGGGTGCGGAGAATGTCGTGGAGGCTGATCCCGCTGGCGGCCGCCGGGCGGGGCGCTCTGAAGCGGGACGGCGGGACGATCTGGGCTTCCGCGATATGGTCCGGTCCTGAATGGGAATGTTTCATGGCGTAAGGGGAGGAAAGTGCGAAGGAACGCGGCGGGGTGGTGGGTAATATAGACGATCCTGCAGGACCGTCAAAGGAATCGTCAGGATAGACAATCCCTCAATCAAGATGCGGATAGAGCAGGCGGCCGGCCCAACGGTTGATCGTCAAGGGGAGGTGGCGGAAGATGGCGTGGACCAGCGGGCGGTCCGGTTTCGGGATGAGGCCCCCCCAGGTGCTGCTGCGGGGATGGTATTGCAGGTAGGAGATGGCGGATTCCGTGGCGCCCCAGGATAACTTGAAACGCCGGAGCCCCTCCTGACCAATGGAGGACCGGCCAAAATGGAGGGACCGCGCCCCGCTGGCGGTAAGGTGACGGATGCCCTCCCACATCACGAGGTGATTTGGCCGGCAGTCCCAGGCCTGCTCATCGGAGGCCCCGAACTTGTAGACCGCGGCCGCGCCGGCGCGCAGAAAGACGGAAGCGGCCACGGGACGGCCCTGGGCGGAAGCGGACACCACAAATCCGGCATCGGGGCCGATCAGTTTTTCCCGGTGCAGCTGGCGGAAAAAGGCCCATGGCTGCGGGGGGAGTCCGTGGCGCTGCCGGGTGAGGGTGTGCAGTTCAAAATAGCTGCGCAGGGCGGCTTCATCGTGGGCCACCCGGAGCTCGAGTCCATGGCTTTGGGCCTTGCGGACGGCGCGACGGACGGAACCCTCAACCCCGTTCCACAGGGAATCCGTCCCCGGGGTGAGATCCAGTTCGTGACCATGAAAGCTGGGTGGAAGGGGCGTGGCCGGGGGGGGCGAAAACGCGCCTCCGCGCAGTTCCAGGTATTTCCAGCGATGCTCCCGGGCGATGGTCTCGAGCGGCACCTGCAAGTGGGTGAGGGTGACGCCATCCGGCAGCAGGGGAGCACAACAATCCGAAAAAGGAAGGCAGACCCCGCGGCGGCCCGTGAGAGGGCTGTTTACTTCCATCAGGGGCACCAGAGCAGCGGAGCCATTGGCCTGACGGAACCGGAGATAAAGCGGCTGGTGCCGGTAGGTGGCCGCGAGGACCCGGGCCCAGGCAGCGGTGTGGAAAACCGTGGCTCCGGCATGGGCCCGGCATTCCCGGTCCCATTCATCAGGCGAGGCCAGCGGATCGAGAATTTCCATGCGGGGAGCAGGAACCTCCAGCGGCGGCGCGGACCGGGCGGGAGGGCGCAAGAGCCGGGGCCGGGTCAGCGGGTGGAAGTCCACCAGCGTGGTGCCATCGGAATGCATGGGAGTCATGGGAAAAAGGCCGGACGGGCCGCCGGGTCTAGCCTTGCAGGACCTGGCGGAGGGTGGCCACCACCTCGTCCACCTGGGCGGGGGTGAGTTCTGGATACATGGGGAGCGAGAGGAATTCCCCGGCGCAGCGCTCCGCGACCGGGAATGAGCCCCGGCCCAGACCCATATCCTGATAGGCATTCTGCAGATGGACCGGGACGGGATAGTGAATCCCGCAGCTGACCCCCGCGGCGGCCATGGCCTCGAGCACGGCATCGCGGTTGGGGACCCGCACCGCGTAAATGTGATAGATGTGTTCGGTGTTGTCCGAGCGCACCGGGGTGACGAGGTGCTCCAGGCCGCGCAAGGCTTGGTCGTATTGGGCGGCCCTCTCCCGGCGGAGTTGATTCCGTTCATCCAGATAGCGCAGTTTGATGCTCAGGACCGCGCCCTGGATACCGTCCATCCGGCAGTTCCAGCCCACCACGTCGTGGAAATACTTTTTGGCCTGCCCGTGATCGCGGAACATCCTCATTTTCGCGGCGAGGGCATCGTCGTTGGTGACGACCGCCCCGGCTTCACCAAACGCCCCGAGGTTCTTGCCAGGATAAAAACTGAAAGCTCCGGCAGCTCCGATCGATCCCGCGCGGCGGCCCTTGTAGCGGGCGCCATGAGCCTGCGCCGCATCCTCGACCACCGGCAGGCCGTGCGTATGAGCAATGGCGAGGATGGGGTCCAGATCCACGGGCTGGCCAAAGAGGTGAACCGGCATGATGGCTTTGGTCCGCGGCGTGATCGCGGCCTCCAGCAAGGCAGGATCCATCAGGTAAGTGTCAGGATCAATATCAACAAAAACGGGCTTGGCCCCGCAAAAAGAGATGGCCTCGCAGGTGGCGATAAAAGTGGCCGGCACCGTGATGACTTCATCGCCCGGGCCGACCCCGAGGGCGAGCAGGGCCATCCACAGGGCATCGGTGCCATTGCCTACCCCAATCGCATGTTTGGCCTCACAATACGTCGCGAATTCTTTTTCGAACTGCTCGACGAATCGACCACCGGCAAAAGCGCCGCTGTCGATCACTTCACCAATCGCGCGGTCAAATTCGGCGCGATGGGCCTGATGGTGGGTCTTCAAATCAAGAAACTGAATGCTCATGGAGGATGTGATGATGGCTGATTTAAGATAAAGGGAGGGCTTCCCGGCGGGGGAAGCAGCTTGGTTACCGTGCGACCCGGCCAAGAACCCGGGCAGGATTGCCCGCGACGGTGGTATCGGCGGGAACATCCTTGGTGACGACGCTGCCGGCGCCCACGATGGCGTTTTCACCGATGGTGATGCCCCCCAGGATGGTGGCTCCGGAGCCGATCGAGGCCCCGCGCCGGACGACGGTCTGTTGGCAGGCCCAGTCGGCTTCGGTCTGCAACTGGCCGTCCGCGGCGGTGGCGCGGGGGTAGGCATCATTGATGAAGGTGACGCTGTGACCGACAAAGACTTCGGATTCGATGGTCACGCCTTCGCAGATGAAGCTATGGCTGGAAATCTTGCAGCGCTCCCCGATTTTGGCGCCCTTCTGGATCTCGACAAAGGTTCCGATTTTGGAGCCATCACCGATTTCGCAGCCATACAGATTGACGAAGGCAAATATTTTGACGTCGCGGCCCAGCTTTACATCAGCGGATATTCTTTGGAAGTCAGTCATTTTGAGGGATCGAATATGAATAAGCTACCGCCCTTGGTCGTTTAGCGTCCTTCCGGACCCCAAGACCTTCAAGCTTTCCTGGTTTTCAGAGTATGGCATTTCCTCCACACGATTGATGACGGGCCCGTGCCCTGCTTTCCGTTCCCGCTCCCGGGAGGAGTGTAGCACTTCCCGGGGGACTGCAACTCCTATCAAAAGCTCAAACGGCCCCCCTTGGAATACCTCGGGGCGACAAATACCGATCTTATGATAATTATGATAAAAGTCAAGTATTTCATATCCCCTAAATGCAAAGTTCCGGCTCATTACGAGCCGGAACTGGGTTGCGGCCCTGAGGCGGCGGGGAAGTTGACGGGCAAAAGCCGTCTGATCAGGCAGGGGACGGAGTGCTGACCGCTGGTTTCCGATCCACCCGGGCTTCACCGGCGTCGGTGCCCTTGGCGAAGGCAATGGGAGCCCCGTTGGCCTTGAGGGAAGCGGAACTGGCTTCAAGGATCCGGACGAGTTCGAGTCCGCGACGCCCACAGGTCATGGGGCGGGTTCCCTTGTTGATGCAGTCCAGGAAGTGCTGGCACTGAACTTTCAGCGGCTCGGAGTGCTGCAGGTGGGGGATGTAGCTGTCCCCGTAGTGATAGGAATACTGGAACTCGCCGAAGGTGTCGTAATGAGGGGGGCGGTCGACCCGGACATCATACACGCGGATTTTCTCAGTGGGCTGGAGGTCATCGTAAACAATCATCCGCTTGGTGCCGACGATGGTCATCTGCCGCACCTTCCGGGGTTCCAGCCAGCTGCTTTGGATGGTGGCAAACTGCTGGGGACCGAAGTTGAGGGAGATATTGGTGACGTCTTCGATGCCCGGGGTGATGTGGGCGTTGCCCTGGCAATTCACCGTGGTGGGGGATTCCCCCAGGATGTGGAGAATGATGGAGAGATCGTGCGGAGCCAGATCCCAGGCGACATTGATGTCCTTCTGGAACAGCCCGAGGTTGAGGCGCTGGGAGTTGATGTAGCGGATTTCGCCGATATCGCCGGAGTTGACGATCTGGGCAATCTTCAGGACGGACTCGGAATAGATAAAGGTGTGTCCCACCATCAGGGTCAGACCGCGCTCGTCAGCCAGTTCAATCAGCTCTTCGCATTCAGCGGAAGAGGAGGCCATGGGCTTTTCGATCAGCACATGTTTGCCGGCGAGCAGGGCGGCTTTGGCGAGGGGATAGTGGAAGCGGACGGGGGCGGCCACCACGATGGCATCGATCTCCGGATCCTGGAACAGCTTGTCGGCATCATCCACGGCTTCCACTCCAGGGTAGAGGGACAGCATGTGACGGCGGCGGGATTCCTCGCGATCGCACACGGCCTTCAGGCGGCAGTCGGCGAGATTGTTGAAATTGCGGATCAGATTGGGACCCCAATAACCGCAGCCGATCACGCCCACGGTCAGTTTGTTTGAACTTTTTTCTTTGGAGAGGCGATTTTGTTCCATGGAAGTATTCATGTTTGAGGATGCAGGGGGGAGATTGATTTGGGAGAGATTGATTATTTTGAGTTGATCCTGAAAAATTATTCACCGTGGGGCCGGTAACGCACCCGCTCGGTATGCCCGCTGGGGGCTTCCGTGAGCCGTTGGGTGCTGTTCATGGCGACGCGGAAGATTTCCGTGGCATGCTGCCGGATGGGGGATGGATTCTGGATATAGGTCACCGGCCGGACAGCCCGGACCTCAGCGGCCTTGGCGGTGCGGCGTTTCTTGAGCGATTCCATCACCTGGCCGAGAATGGTCGGAACGGTGCGGAACAGGATTACCACATCCGCGATGATGGATTGATGGCGCAGGTAATGGGTATCCAAGGCCATCATGCGGCGGCAGGTGGTCTTGTTTTTACCATTGACCTGCCAGCTGCCGGTAATGCCGGGCAATCCATTGAACCGCTTCCGGTAGGACGGAAGGTATTGATCCCTCTCCGCCGGAGTGCAGGGCCGGGGCCCGACGATGCTCATCTCCCCCTTCAGAACGTTGATCAGCTGGGGAAGTTCATCAAGCCCGGTGGCCCGCAGACATTTCCCCCCCCGGATCAGGCGGGCATCATCCCCATCCAGCTTGGTCATCGGCCGGCCGCTGGCGATCAGCTCCTTGAGATACTGATCATGGACTTTCGTATCCGCTCCCCTGCTCATGCTGCGGAATTTATAAATCGTGAAGGGCTTGCCACCGTAGCCAATGCGCTCCTGGGTATAAAGTGCCCCGCCTTTGGAAACCAGATCAATCCAGATCCAGCAGACCAGCGCGGCCGGCATCCAAATGGGCAGCGTCACCAGAATGACCGCCCAATCCAAGGGGCGTTTCCACAGGGGGACTGCAGGCAATGACCCAGCAGTGCTCAGCGGCTGTTCACCTCCTGAGGCTACAGCATCGAGTGAAATTATTCCCTTTTTCATAAATTTGATAAGCGTCAAATGCCACCCGGTTGGCGGCTTTTCTTTGTTCTGCAAATCGCTGGCGGTGTTATTCCGCTTAACGAAGGCCTGAATTGGTAACGCAGTTTATGGTTTTTGTCAAAAATTATTTTCTCTTATGGTTTTATTGTCACATTTGAGAATTTTTCGGCTCACCCGCAGGCATAACAGATAGGTGATTGATGGTTTTTGTCAAAAATTATTTTTCCTTATAGGGAAATTTACTAAAAATGAGAAATCCACTCAAAACCTCAGTAAAAACTAAAGAAATCCCCTATGGATTGACCTCAGCCACATGGATTCGAAACGAGAGTTTCACGCTCTTGGCATTTCCATCCTAAATCTTTAATGCTCAATGCCTTAATCCCACTTTTATCCGGGGCCGCTTCCGCTCCGGAACGGGATTTCAGGCGAACCAAGCCGCTGGAAGCGGAATTGCCGATTCTGCCATCGCGCCACTACCTAGTCGGGCAACGACGGGCACCAGGGGAGAAACCCGCTGGACGACAGGCGGTTTTTTTGAATTTTCCGGGTGATTACCCCTTCCCATGGGCCGGGCCCGGCCAATAAAGGACATTTGCCGTGTCCCGGAATCGATGAGTCTCCAAGACCCCGGCCACGACTATAATTCTCAGATCCACCAGACCAACGAGGCGATTTTTGGAAGGCAGGGCCCCTTTTCATGACCTCCAGCGTAATCCGTTCCATCTCCGGAGCTTGCTCTGAACCCCACCAAACCACCCTTAAAACCCTGATTTGCAGGCAGTGGGAAAGCCTTTTCGGGGCCAGAATAGGTAATTCCCCGAAGCACCCGCCCCGGCCCAGGCGGTCAGTTCCTGACGTGAATCTGAAAAGACCAGACGGATTTCCGGGTAGTTCTCCCATGCGACTGTCCGTCTGCCGAATCCCCTCTTCGTTTCTGCCCCTGTTGGCCCTGCTGGCAGTCCCTGCACTGCGGGCCGAAGGGCCGGTTTCCTTCAACCGGCAGATTCAGCCCATTCTCTCGGAGTATTGTTACCACTGCCACGGGCCGGATGCCGCGACGAGGAAGCCCAAAAAGTCTCCCCTCCGGCTGGATGCCGGACAATATGCTTTTGAGCCGCGGGGCGATGGAGCCCCCGCGATTATTAAAGGCGATCCTGCGAAGTCCGCCCTGATCCAGCGCCTGCACAGTACCGACCCGGATGACGTCATGCCACCGCCGGAATCCCTGAAGCAACTCAAACCGGAAGAGAAGGCCCTGCTGGAGCAGTGGGTCGCAGAAGGGGCGAAGTATGAGATGCACTGGTCCTATTTGCCCCCGGTGAAACCACCGCTGCCGGAGGGGGCGGGAACGGAGTTGACCGGAATCGATCATTTCGTGGCAGCCCGGCTCGAGGGAACTGGTTTGGCAATGAATCCCCCGGAGGGTCGCGCCCGCGCCTTCCGCCGCCTCAGTTACGATCTCACGGGCCTGCCCCCCGCCCCGGAAACCCTACTGGCCTACCTCGCTGACAATTCCCCGGAAGCCTGGGAAAAAGCGGCCGACCGCCTGCTGGCCACCGATGCCTGCGCCGAGCATTTCACCCGGCAATGGCTGGACACCGTGCGCTACGGCGACACCCATGGCATTCACATTGACAACTACCGCTCCATCTGGCCTTACCGCGACTGGGTGATCCGCGCCTTCAAAACGAACCAGCCCTTCGATCAATTCACCATTGATCAGATGGCGGGGGACCTCCTGCCCAATGCCACCATTGATCAGAAAACCGCCACTGGCTACAACCGTTGCATGCCCACCACGGGGGAAGGCGGTGCGATCGGCGAGGAATATGACGCGGTTTATGCCAAGGACCGGGCCGATACCATGGGCGCGGTCTGGCTGGGCCTGACGGTGGGTTGCGCCACCTGCCATGACCATAAATTCGACCCGATCCCCACCAAGGATTTCTATTCTCTGACGGCCTTCTTCCGCAATACCCCCATGTCGTCCCTGGACGGCAACAATGCGGAACATCCTCCGGTGCTGGCCTTGCCCACCCCCGCGGAGCAGGCCCGGCTGACCGCCCTGCCCCAGGAAATCGCGGCCAAAAAACAAGCGGCCGGTGACCGACGCCAGCAAGCCCGGGCCGAGTTTGAGCCATGGCTCGCCGAGCGGGCCAAAACCCCGCTGGAGGAACCCGCCTTGGCCGCCCTGGCCTTCCATTTTCCACTGAACGAAGCCGCCCGCGTTTTTCATGGCACCAGCGGAGGGCACCCGGCGCAATGGATTGAAACCAAGGAGACTTTTGAAGGATTGACCGGCCCGGCCCCCATCGCCTCCGGCCAGCCGGTCAGCGGCACCGCTCCGGTGATCGCCCGGGATGGCAAGGCCAGTTATGGCCTGATGATGCGCAGCGAGGCCAAAGCTTCCGGTGCCATCCTCTCCCGGATGGATGCCGCCCGGGCTTTCCGGGGATGGGATCTTTTCCTGTCCGCCGGACGGCCGGCGGTGCATATCGTGGACCAGTGGCCGGACAAGGCGCTCAAAGTGACCGCCAAGGCCCCCCTGACGGACGGAGCGTGGCACCATTTGATGGTCGTTTTTGATGGCACCAAGGCCGGCCCGGAGGCCGTCTCGCTCTACGCAGACGGCGTGCTCCAGGCGGTGGACGTGGAGCAGAACAGTCTGGGGCCGGATATTTCGGTCGACGTCCCGGTCCGGATCGGGGCCCGCAGCAGGGGGGCCGACGGGCTCGATGCCGTAGTCAGCGCCAAAGTCGCAGTTCAGGATGTCCGCATTTATAATGCCGCCCTCTCCCCGGAGGAGATTCAGCGTCTATCGCTCAGACTGCCCCTGCAACAATGGCTGGCGACTGCCCCAGCTTCCCGCACCGAACCTCAAAAAAACGCCCTCTTTGACCGCTATGCCATGGCCTACGACCAACCCGGGCAAATCCTGCAGCGGGAATTGGCCGCCTTGGAGGGCGAACTGCAGGCCGTCCAAAAGGGCACCGTGAAGACTCTGGTGATGGAGGAGAAAAAGGAGGCCCCCTTCGCCTTCGTCCTCGCCCGCGGGGACTACCGGAAAAAAACCGACCGCGTCGCTCCCGCCACCCCAGCCGCCCTGCCCCCCATGGATGCTGCCGCGCCGCGCAATCGCCTCGGTCTGGCCCAATGGCTGGTCTCGAAACAGAATCCGCTGACCGCCCGCGTCACGGTGAACCGGGTGTGGGGTTACCTCTTCGGCACCGGCATCGTGGAAACCACCGAGGACCTGGGGATCAGTGGCGCCCGGCCGGTGAACCAGGATCTGCTGGACTGGCAGGCCGTCACCTTCATGGAAAGCGGCTGGGATTACCGTGCGATGGTGAAACGCATGATCCTCTCCCAGGCCTACCGGCAGTCGGCCGCCCTCACTCCCGCCAAGCTGGAAAAGGACCCGCTCAATCTCCTGATCTCGCGCGGTCCCCGCTACCGGCTGGATGCCGAGCAGATCCGAGACGGGGCGCTCGCCGCCTCCGGGCTGCTGGTGCCGGTGGTGGGCGGTCCGCCGGTGCGGCCTTATCAACCCGATGGGGTTTGGGAAGCGGTGGCAATGCCCGGGTCCACCACGGCCAACTACCGGCAGGATCAAGGGGAGGGACTCTACCGGCGTTCCATGTACACCTCTGGAAACGCACCGCCCCGCCGGCCAGCATGGATATTCTCAATGCCCCCAGCCGGGAAACCTTCTGCACCCGGCGGGAGCGCACCAACACTCCGCTCCAGGCGTTTGTGACGATGAATGATCCGCAGTTTGTGGAAGCGGCCCGGCAGCTGGCCGCCCATGCCATGGCCGCGTCGCCGGATCCGGAGGCGCGCTTGGATTTCGTGACCGCCCGCCTCCTCTCCCGCGCTTTCACCGCCACGGAGCGGGCCGTCTCCCACCGCACCCGGGAACGCGCCCTCTCCGCCTACCAAGCCGATGCCACCGCCGCCCAGGCGCTGATCACGGTAGGCGATTCCAAACCCGACGCCTCCCTGCCTCCCGCAGAACTCGCCTCATGGACCCTCGCCGTCAGTCAGATCCTGAACATGGATGAATCCCTGACCAAATAACCCATTCCCTTTCCTTCTGACATGATCCATCCCGCTTACCTTCCGGCTGTCGAAACGTGGAACAGCGCAGTCAACCGCCGCCAGTTTTTCCGGCGCAATGCCATGGGCCTGGGCGCGGCCGCCCTGGCCTCCCTGCTCGGCCAGGGCTCCAGCTCTGCGGAGGAACTCCCGCCGGGCACCCATTTTCCGCCCCGGGCGAAGCGCGCCATTTACATCTCGCTGATCGGCGCCCCTTCCCAGCTTGATCTGTTTGACTACAAACCCAACCTGAAGGCGGCCTTCAAAAAAGACCTCAAGGATTACCTCGCGGCCCAGGGCGAACGCCTCACCGGCATGACCGCCGGCCAGGCCTCGTTCCCGGTCGCCCCCTCGGTTTTCAAATTCGCCCAGCACGGGCAGTCCGGCGCCTGGCTCAGCGAAACCCTGCCATGGACCGCGAAGATGGTGGATGACCTGTGCATCATCCGCTCGATGAAAACCGACGCCATCAATCACGAGCCCGCCAATCAGCTGATGTATACCGGCAGCATGATCAGCGGCAAACCTTCCATGGGGTCCTGGCTGTCGTGGGGGCTTGGATCGATGAATCAGGATCTGCCCACCTTTGTGGTGCTGCACGCCTCGCATTCCAACCCCGGCTCCAATGTGCAGGCCATCTCCGCCCGGCTCTGGGGAGCCGGTTTCCTGCCCGGAAAACACGCCGGGGTGTCGCTGCGGGCAAAGGGCGACCCGGTGTTGTATCTGAAGGATGCGCCGGGCATCTCCCGCGCACTCCGCCGCGAAATGCTGGATGGCCTATCCGCTCTGAATCAGTCCACCTACGAACTGGTCGGCGACCCGGAAATCCAGACCCGCACCCAGCAGTATGAAATGGCATTCCGGATGCAGGCCAGTGTGCCGGACCTGACGGATCTGAGCAGCGAAACGGAAAAAACCTTCGAGCTCTACGGCAAGGAATCCAAGGACCGCGGCACGTTCGCGAACAGCGCCCTGATGGCCCGCCGCCTCGTGGAGCGGGGGGTGCGTTTTGTGCAGATCTTCCATCGCGGCTGGGACCAGCATGGCAACCTGCCCCACGATCTGGCGGTGCAATGCAAGGACGTCGATCAGGGTTGTTATGCCCTGATCCAGGACCTCAAGCAGCGTGGCATGCTGGACGATACCCTCGTCGTCTTTGGCGGCGAATTCGGCCGCACGGTGTATTCCCAGGGCACCCTCACGGAAACCGATTATGGCCGCGATCACCACCCCCGCTGCTTCAGCCTCTGGGCGGCTGGCGGCGGCATCAAACCCGGCCTTACTTACGGGGAGACCGATGAGATGGGATATAACATCGTGAAGGACCCGGTCCATGTGCATGAATTCCATGCCACCCTGCTCCACCAACTGGGCATCAACCACGAACGCCTCGGCTTCAAATACCAAGGCCTCGACCAGCGCCTGACCGGGGTGGAACCGGCCCGCGTGATCAAAGACATCCTGACTTGATTCTGCCCGGAGCCATGATCAGGCAAACCAATCCCGCACCGCTTTTCCCGTCCCGTCGATAGTGGCATAAAAGGGCCGCCCTTCGATATCAAAGGCGGTTTTCGGGCTGATGCCCATGGCCGTGAAAATGGTGGCGTGGAGGTCCGGAATACTGACGGGGTCCTTAATGGCCACGAGGGGCCGCTCCTCCGCCGTCGCGCCGTATAGATGGCCGCGTTTCATCCCGCCGCCAAACATCAGGACGTTGGTCCCGCCGGTGAAATGCCGGTGCAGGCCATAGTGTTTCGGTGACTCGAGGGTATCGCCCTTCACGGTGGCCTGATCCCCGGCGGTGGAGTTGGGCACGCCTTCGATCATGGCATCGCGGCTGAATTCGCTGGCCACCACCACGAGGGTGCGGTCCAGCAGGCCCCGTGATTCCAGATCGCGGATCAACCGGGCAATGGGCCGGTCGATCTCCTGATGCAACCGCTCCACCGTGGCATGGCCATCGGCATGGGTATCCCAATGGACGAACGGAATGTATTCCGTGGTGACCTCCACAAACCGCGCCCCATTCTCCACCAGGCGGCGCGCCAGCAGACAGCCCTGACCAAAACGGCCGGTGCCGTAGGCCTCCTGCGAATCCTTGGGTTCCAACGAAATATCAAAGGCGGCCCGTTCCTTGGAACTGAGCAGACGATGGGCATTCTCCAGGGAACGCAGAATCGATGTCCGCTGGAAATCGCTGATGATATCGCGCTGCGGATTCTGATCGAGCAACTTCCGGAACAAGGCACTGCGGTTCTCAAACCGGCCCGCATCCATGCCCTTGGGCGGGCGGACGGATTGGGCGGCCTCGTCAGGGACCGGCAGATTCATCGGTCCGAACTCCGAGCCAAAAAAACCGCCGGTGGTGAAGGCCTTGAGTTCCTCACTTTCCCCATGTCCTTCCAGCCTCTGGCCGATATTGATAAAGGCGGGCATTACCGGATTCCGGGGACCCAGCACCTTCGCCATCCATGCCCCGAGATGCGGGGCCGCCACAGTCTGCGGCGGGACATAACCGGTGTGCCAGTGATACTGATGCCGGGAATGCAGGATACTCCCCAGATCCGGCTGCACACAGGACCTGATCAGAGTGGCCCGGTCCATCACCTGCGCGATGTGCTCCAGTCCCTGGCAGATTTTGATCCCGTCCACATTGGTGTCGATGGCCGGAAAAGTGCTCAGCACATTGGCCATCGGGGCTCCTTTTTCGTAAGGCTGATATCGTTTGGGATCGAAGGTTTCCGGCGCCGCCATGCCGCCGGCCATCCACAGGATGATGACCGCATCCGCAGTCGCTTTCGGCTGCACGACCGCCTCCGAAGCGATGAGTTGGCCGCCCCGAGACATCATCGCGGCGGTGGCGGCGGCGGCCAGTTTCTTCAGGAAATCGCGGCGGGGCTGGGTGGAATCGAGTGGAAGAGGGTTCATGAAAATAAGAGCGTTCGAGCCGTGATAAAAAGCTTACCGGACCATCTGGAATTCCGGCTGGACCAGCAGGGCCCACAACAAATCCTGCAAACCGGCGGCAGTGGGGGGCGACCCGAGGGCTTCCGTGGCGAGGGCCAACTCCGCCGCAGAGGGCGCCCGGGAATAAGCGAAGGCGTAGAGCCACGACACGAGGGCCGCACTGCCGGCCCCGGCCTGTTTCTGCAAAATCGCCCTGGCTCCGGTTTCGAGCCGGGTGGTCAGGATCTGCCCATTGTTCAAATCCATTGCTTCAAGAGTCGTCAGGTCATTGGGCCGCATCGAAACGATCTGCTCGCGGTTCGGCCGGCCGAGGGCCCGCATCAGGAAATCACTCTTCATCAAAGACGCCCGCACCATGGGCCCCCCTCCGTTCGCGTTCTCCATGAGGAGGCCCTGCAAGGAGTCATTGATCCGCTGCCAGGCCGCGCCATTGACTTCCACCGCTGGTTTCCAGTCGCCAGGGTCCGAGGTGAAAAGCCCGTTCGCCCTGGGCACGGCGGAATTCCAAAGCCAGGCAGGACCGGAATTCAAGGCCTTGATGGAACCATCCGCGAAACGCAGCTGGCCCTGCATCCAGAGTCCCGCGAGGTTCGGTCCCTGACCACCGTTGGTCCCCACGATGACGATTTCATTCTCCCCGGTCCTGAGGGCATCCAGCAGGTCCACCGCGACCGGCGTCTCCCACTGGTCGCTCCGGGCGATCTCCTTTTGATTCAGCCAGAGTGTGAAGGCGTTGTCGCAGGTGAGGACGGCGGAGGCGGTTTGCGGGAGGGCTGACAGATGGAAACGGGTGCGGAAGCTAACCGTTTCCCCGGAAGCCGCCGCCTTGGCTTTTTGATCACCGGACCAGATCCATTTCGCGGTGAGGGCCTGTTCCGGACCCGCGGGGGCGCCCGCCCGTTTGACAGGAGCATCGAACTTCCGGGGAGCGGTCCCGGTGATCTGCCAGATGGCATCGGTGAACTGCTCGGCGGTCAGGCGCTTGGACCGCGGGCCGGCATAGGTGTAATTCCGGTCTGCATCTTCCTTGAGGACTTCCGCGACCGATTGATAGGCCTTGCTGGAGCAGATCAGAGCGAGGGTCCGCTTCAAATCATACTGGTGATCCGCGAGATCGGTGGCGAGGAAATCCAGCAGATCACTGCTCCAGGGTTCGCTCTGCATGGCGTCCACCGGATGCACGATGCCGTGCCCCATCAGGCGGTGCCAGAGCCGGTTGACGATGGTGCGGGTGAACCTGCCGTTCTCCGGATGGGTCATCAAAACGGCCAGCTGTTTCAGGCGCTCCGCCGGGGGCTGGCTGGCATCGATTTCACCCAGTTCCGGAAAAAGCCACGCCGCCGTGGCTTGCCGTCCGGTCGGTTTGTCGCAGCGGTGAATCTCCAACGGTTCTGCCGAAAACACCGCGGCGAGACCGTAGGCCTCGTCGAGTTTCCAACGGTCGATGAAGCTGTCATGACAGGAGGCACACTTCAAATTGATGCCGAGGAAGGTCTGCCCCATGCTTTGGGCAAACTGAACCGGCACGAGTTGTCCGGCGCTCACCTGGCCGCGCCATTTGATGCCCTTGCCGAAGCCCGCACTGCCTTCCACCGGCGCCACGAGTTCCCTGACAAATTGATCATAGGGTTTATTCTCCAGCAGGGCCTGATACAACCACGCGCTGATCTGCTGCCGTCCGCCATCGATGTAGCCCGTGCCCGCATAATCGTTGCGGAGGAGGTCGTTCCAGAACGTCAGCCAATGCTCGGCATAGGGCTGGGGTGTGTTGAGCAGGAGCGCGATGGCCTGCTGCCGTTTTCCGGGGGCAGAGTCGGCGAGGAAAGCGGTCAGTCGCTCCGGCGACGGCAGCAACCCGACAAGGTCCAGATGCACCCGGCGGAAGAAGGCGTTATCACTGAGCGGTGCCGGCACCGGCCGGGATTGTTTGGCCAGATGGGCGTCCAGGATGCGGTCGACCGGATTCTCCCGCCCGGCGGTGGCGGCGGGCAGGACGGGCCGGCGGGGTTTGAGAGGCGGTTCGTAGGCTCCTTTTTTGAAGGCAAACCCAGCAGTCCATGGCACTCCGGCATCCACCCAGGCAGTCAGGGTCTGCACTTCCGCCGCCGTCAGCCGGGCTCCCTTGGGCGGCATCTGTTCATCAGGGTCTGCCGAGGTGATCAATTGGATGAGCAGACTTTCCGCGCCCTTGCCTTCGATCAGCACCTTGCCGTTTTCGCTGCCCTCTATGAGCTCCTCCCGGGTATTCATGGAGAACCCGCCCTTTTTTTTGTCGCCCATGTGACACTCGGCACAGTGGGTTTTCAGAATTGGAACCACTTCATGGGAAAAATCCACCGCCGCGGCCGGCAGGACAGCAACGAGGCAGGGCAGCAGGAAAAGAAGGGGGAAGCGGGGCATGGGGCAAATACGCAGGATCTGGGAAATCTTTGGGAATCGGCGGGAAAAATCTAGGGATCTCCAAAAGCCATGAGATGGGAGGCCCCCCGGATGTAAATACGATTTCCGGCCAACGCCGGACTGGCCAGCACGGATTCCCCCACCGTATTGCGGGCCAGAATCTTCAGCGCGGGGCCCGCTTCCAGCACGGTCACCACTCCGCGGGTGGAGCATAGATAAATCCGTCCATCGGCCACCACCGGCGAAGCATAATAATCGCCCCCGGCCTCGCCACCGAGGCGTTCCCGTTCATAGATCAACTGGCCGGTGGCGGCATCCGTACAGGTCACCAGTCCGCCGTCCTGCACCACAAACAGCCGCCCGTCCAAGAGCACCGGGGAGGCTACTTTGGCAATGCCGCTGCGGTGTTTCCAGACCGTAAAGTCGTCCGGCAACAGGCCTGAGTTGGCTCCGGGGTCCTTGAGCGCGAACAATCCAAAGTCGCCCAGCCGGGTCCATTCCATGGCCCGGTTGGCTTCGTCGCCGCTCACCAGCCCATCCCGGTCCTGGTCCATGAAATCAAAGACTCCATCTTTTTCCAGAAAGGGGGCTTCCTTGCGGGTGAGCCGGCCATCCTTGTCGCCATCAGCGAGGAACATCCCGGCCACCGCGGACGGGCCCGGAGCGCTTCCGCCAAAGCTGCGCGACATCAGATACAGCCGGCCCTCCCCCAACACCGGGGTGGGACAGACGCTCACCCCCTCCAAACCACCGGCAGCCCAGCGCTCCTTCCCATCGGTGAGGCCGTAGGACGTGACCCGCAGGCTGCCACCGACCACCACCTCGGCGCCTCCCTCCCGCCGCCAGATCACGGGTGTGGTGTAGGCGCTGACCGCCTGGGGCCGCGGGGTCTGCCACGCCAGGCGGCCGGTTTCCGCGTCGAGGGCCAGGATAAACGATTTCCCGCCCTGCTGATCGCAGACCAGGATCACTTTGCCATCGGCCACGATGGGTGAGGTGCCGCTGCCATTCACCACAAAGGGAGGGTCCATGGGACAACGCCACACCTCCTTGCCGTCAAAATCACAGGCCAGCAGTCCGAATCCGGCATGATAGGCATAGACCCGCTTTCCATCGGTGGCTGGTGTCGCAGCGGCCGGACTGTTGGTCCGGTGCAGGCTGGCCGGGCCTGGGGCCGGGACTTCGTGCCGCCACAAAATCTTTCCATCCTGCCGGTTGAGGCCGAGGAGCAATTGTTGTCCGCCGGCAGCAGCAGTCAGGAAAATCCGGTCCCCCCAGATACTGGGAGAGGAGACGCCCTCCGGCACCGCGGTTTTCCAGAGCAGACGCTGATCGGTGCCAAATTCGACCGGTGGTTTTTCCGAGGCGGCGGCGATGCCTTGGCCATTGGCCCCGCGGAACTGGGGCCAGGACGGCACTTCGGCAAAAGCAAGGACCGGGAGGAACGGCAACAACAACAGCAGGGACCGGGAGGACATAAGAAGGCAGGATGCCGTGCCACCCTGCCACAGGGCAAGCAACTTCGCAGGGCCGGGGAAATCCCCGGCTTCCCCATGGGCCGGACCTTCCCCCCCGCAGGGAATCTCAACCGGCCGCATCGGCATTTGTCTTTCCGGGGCATTGTGCTTTCCTGCACGCTTCTATGAAAAAAATCGTTGTCGCGTATTCCGGTGGATTGGACACTTCTGTTTTGCTGCAGTGGCTGAAACAGAAGTATCAGTGTGAGATCATTGCCTACTGTGCCGATGTGGGCCAGGAGGAGGAACTGGACGGGCTGGAGGAAAAGGCCACCAGCACCGGAGCGTCCAAATGTTATATCGGCGACCTGCGGGAAGAATTTGCCCGGGATTACATCTATCCGATGTTCCAGGCCGGCGCCATCTATGAAGGCCAGTATTTCCTCGGCACCAGTATCGCACGGCCTTGTATCGCCAAAGGCATGCTGGACATCGTAGCCCGGGAAAAAGCCGATGCCGTGGCCCACGGGGCGACCGGCAAGGGGAACGATCAGGTGCGTTTTGAGCTGAGTGCCGCCACCCTGGCCCCTCACGTGAAGGTCCTCGCACCCTGGCGGATGGACGACTTCCGTGCCGAATTCCCCGGCCGCGCGGAGATGATCGCCTTCGCGGAAAAACACAAGATTCCTGTCACCGCCTCGGCCAAAAAGCCTTACAGCATGGACCGGAATCTCCTGCACATTTCCTTTGAAGCCGGGATGCTGGAGGACACCTGGTTCGACGGCACCACGCCGGACGTCCGCGGCATGTATGTTCTCAGTGTGGCTCCCGAGGACGCCCCGGACAAACCGGAATACGTCCAGCTCCTCTTTGAAAAGGGGAACTGTATCGGCCTGATGGCCCAGGGCCTGGGCAAATTGCTGGACAAGCTGAAGGTGAAATCCACCGGTGACCGGGATGGTTATACCCTGCTGACTCCCTATGGCGTGATGAAGGCGCTGAACGCCCTCGGCGGACGCCATGGCTGCGGCCGGGTGGACATGGTGGAAAACCGCTTTGTCGGCATGAAGAGCCGCGGCATCTACGAAACGCCGGGCGGCTCAATCCTCTATACCGCACACCGCCAGATGGAATCCATCACGATGGACCGCGAGGTGATGCACCTGCGCGACAGCCTGATCCCCAAATATGCCCAACTGGTTTATAACGGCTTCTGGTTTGCCCCGGAACGCGAGGCCCTGCAGGCCCTCGTGACGGAATCCCAGAAGAGTGTCAGCGGCGAAGTGCGGCTGAAGCTCTACAAGGGCAACATCATGGCCGCCGGCCGCAAGAGCCCGCTCAGCCTCTATGATGAAGCCATCGCCACCATGGAGAAGGACCCGACCCAAAGCTACAACCAGAACGACGCCACCGGCTTCATCGCGCTGAACGCCCTGCGCCTGAAAGCCACCGCCCGCCGCGACCTGGCCGGCGCCGCCCAGCCGAAAGGCAAGGACAAGAAAAAAGATAAGAAGAAGGAGAAAAAGGGCAAAAAGTAAGCCCGTCCGGAACCACGGCTTCCGCCGCATCAAAAGAGCCTGGACAGTTTACTGTCCAGGCTCTTTTTTGCAGGAACCCGGCGGGCCATCGGTGCGCGCGGGCGGAACCCACCGGCCAAGGCTTCCAGTTTTCCGTTTTGAAAGAGCCCGCCATGGGGGCACGTTCCGAAAACGTTTCCATTCCCACGTTCTGATGGCTTTGCCGCGCACCCGACTTTTCCTTGCCTTGCTGATCGCGGGCAGTGGTCAGGTCGGGGCATCCCCCGGCTTGGAGCACTTCGAGGACAAGGTCAGGCCCCTGCTCCTGGAACATTGTTATGAGTGCCATAGTGCGGAACACAAAATCAAAGGCGGTCTCCGTCTTGATCACCGCACCGGATGGGAGACCGGCGGCGACTCCGGGCCGGCCCTGATGCCCGGCGACCCGGCCGCCAGCCTGCTCCTGCGCGTCGTCTCGTATGAGGACCGCGACCTCAAAATGCCGCCGAAGCAGAAACTTTCGGCAGGACAAATCGCCATCCTCCGCGACTGGATCGCCGATGGAGCGCCAGATCCCCGGGAGGAAGTCCCGGGAGATCCGGCCCAGCCAAGCAAACCCGTCCGCCACATTTCCGCGGAAGCGTTATGGTCGTTCCAGCCGCTGGCGGTGCCCACTCCGGAAACCCGCCTGCCGCAGGTTAAAGACACCGCCTGGCCCCGGGACCCGGTCGATCACCATATCCTCGGGGCGCTGGAACAAGCCGGGCTCACCCCGGTGCCGGATGCTCCTCCCGAACCCCTGGTGCGGCGTCTGTTTTTCGATCTAACCGGTCTGCCCCCCAGCGCGGAGGAGATCACCGCTTTCAACCCGGAATCCTGCGGACCCCTCGTGGACCGCCTGCTGGCCAGCGAAGCGTTTGCGGAACGCTGGGCCCAACACTGGCTGGACATCACCCGTTTTGCGGAAAGTTCCGGCGGCGGACGCACCCTGCCCTTCAAAGATGCCTGGCGCTTCCGCGATTACGTTATAGAATCCATGCACCGGAATGTGCCGGTGGATCAGATGATCCGGGAACAACTCGCCGGGGATCTGCTGCCGGCGCCCACCACCGCCGACCGGGCGCGGCAATTGACTGCGACTGCCTTTCTGGCGCTGGGCCCGACCAACTACGAGGAACAGGACAAGGGGGTGCTGCGCATGGATATCATCGACGAGCAGCTGGAAACGATGGGCCGCTCGTTCATGGGCCTGACCCTTGGCTGCGCCCGTTGCCATGATCACAAATTCGACCCGGTCACCACCAAGGACTATTATGCCCTGGCCGGCATCTTCCGCAGCACGCAAACCTTGCGGGACTACACCAGCAATGTGGCTCATTGGGTGGACCTGCCGCTGCCCCTGGACAAGGCTCTGGAAGAAGCCCTGCAACAAAAAGACCGGCAACTTGCCAGTCTGCAGGCGGAGCTGAAGCAGGTCAGCGCCCTGGTCACAAAACAGCAGCCCGGGGCCGGATCCCTGCCTGCCGGAAAGCCGCTCGACGCAGCAAGTCTTCCGGGCCTGGTGCTGGATGATTCCGCCGCGAGAATTGTGGGGGACTGGAAGCGCTCCACGACTTACCGGAACTACATCGGCCAAGGTTACCTCCACGACAAGGAAGCGGAAAAAGGCTCCTGCACCGCCACCTTCATCCCGACCATCCCGGAGACCGGCCGCTACGAAGTGCGGGTCGCCTACACTCCTGCCCCCGGCCGTGCCACCAACGTCCCGGTGCATATTCTCCACGCCGATGGGGAGGAGAAGCTGAACATCGATCAATCAGTCCCGCCGCCGGTGGATGGCCGCTTTGTTTCACTGGGCACGTTCCGCTTTGAGAAGGACGGAGCTGGATTCATTTTGATCTCAAATGAGGGCACCAATGGCATCGTCACGCTGGATGCCATCCAGTTGCTCTCCGGGAAAGACCGGGTCTCCGCATCGGAAGTCAGGACCGGAGAGCCTCCGCCGGATGCCACAGCGACGGCGGCGACCCGCCATAAGGAACTGCAGGCGGAGATCAAAACCGTGCAAAACAAACCTCCGTTCCGCCCGGAGACCATGGGGGTCCAGGAGGATATAAAACCCGCCGACTGCCCGGTCCACATCCGGGGCAGCATCCGCAACCCCGGCCCGATGGTTCCCAGAGGCTTTATTCAGGCGGCCAGGATCCCCGGCATGCCCGCCATTCCCGCCGACCAAAGCGGCCGCCTGCAACTGGCCCAATGGATAACCCACCCCCGGCATCCGCTCACGGCACGTGTCATGGTCAACCGTATCTGGATGCACCTGTTCGGGGAGGGGCTGGTGCGCTCCGTGGACAACTTTGGCGCTTCCGGGGAAACTCCGACCCATCGTCTGCTGCTGGATCACCTCGCCCACGATTTCATCCACGACGGCTGGAATCTCAAGAAGCTGGTCCGCCGTCTGGTGCTGACCCGCACCTATCAGTTGGCCAGCATTCCAACGCCGGGCACCGCGTTGTGGACAGCCCCGCAGGCAGCCGATCCTGACAACCGGCTGCTGTGGCGCGCCCACCGCCGCCGCCTGGATGCCAATGCCCTGCGCGACGCCATCCTGACAGTCAGCGGTCGGTTGGACCGCCGGTTTCTGGGCCCAAATGTCCAGGCCGGAACGGTGGACCCCAATTCCACGGAAGCCCAGACCCTGGAATACAGTTATGTTTTCACCGATCTCCGCCGCAGCGTGTATTCACCGGCCTTCCGGAACCGGCGGCTGGAGTTCTTCGAGCACTTTGATTTCGCGGACATCAACGGCCCCATCGGGCAGCGCACCCGCGGCACCATCGTTCCCCAGGCCTTGTATTTCCTGAATCATCCTTTCATCATCGAACAAAGCCAGGCCGCCGCCCGCCGGCTGCCCGCCGCCCCGGAGAGGGAACGCCTCAACTGGCTCTGGCGGTCGGTCCTGGGCCGCCCTCCCACCGATTCCGAAGCGCACCAGGCGCTCGACTATCTGATCCCTTCAAGCTCCGGTACGGACCCCACGATGGAAGAGACCCGTTGGGCCCAGCTCATCCAAACTTTGTTCGCCACCGCTGATTTCCGGTTTCTGGATTGAAGCCTCCTGCCTGCCCATCCGTTTTTCACCTGACTGATTCCCCCGCTGTGACCACCCGCCGCCATCTGCTCAAAACCACTGCCTGCGGATTCGGCTCGCTGGCCCTCGCGGCGATGTGCCAGAACCAAGCGTCCGGCCAACCGCTTTTCCTGCGCCCCGGGCACGTCCCCGCCCGCGCCAAACGCGTCATTTTTCTATTCATGGCCGGCGGGATCAGCCAGGTGGACTCCTTCGATTACAAACCGCGCCTCGCCAAGGAGAACGGCAACAAACGCTCGTTCGATGATGCCCGCTCGGTGGCCAAGACCGGCAAGGGCGCGGAGCAGCGGGTGATGCAGTCGCTCTGGGAGTTCCGCCAACGCGGCCAGAGCGGCCAGTGGGCTTCGGAACTCTTCCCTCACCTCGCCAACCTGATGGATGACCTCTGCGTGGTCAAAGGAATGCACACCGAAGGCGTCGCCCACGGCCCCGCCACCCTGTTTCTCCATACCGGCACCACCAATTTCATCCGCCCCAGCATGGGATCATGGATCAGCTATGGACTCGGCACCGAGAACGACAATCTGCCGTCCTTTGTCTCTATCAGTCCGAGCCTCAGCAACGGCGGCCCCCGCAATTACAGCACCGCGTTCCTGCCCCCGGTGTTCCAGGGCACCCCGTTGGGACGCACCGGCCAACCAGCGGCCGAAGCCACCATCAGGAATCTCAATAACCAACTCCTCTCCAGCGGGGACAAAAACCGCCAGTTCGGGCTGCTCCGGGGTCTCCATCAGGAGCAGTTGCACCGGGTCGCCGGCAGTGGACATCAGGAGGCCGTGGAGGCCGTCATCAACTCCTATGAACTCGCCTGGCGGCTCCAGGCCAATGCCCCGGATGTGCTCAATCTGGCCGGCGAATCGGCTGCTACCCAAAGCCTTTACGGCATCGGTCAAAAACCCACTGACAACTTCGGCCGCCAGTGCCTGATGGCCCGGCGTCTGGCGGAATCCGGCGTGCGCTACATTCAGGTCAACTATACCGACAACAGCAACAACCCGGCGTGGGATCAGCATGCCAATATGCCGCAGCACAAAAATCACGCCATGGCCGTCGACCAACCGGTCGCCGGCCTGCTCCAGGATCTCAAACAGCGCGGCCTGCTGGAAGACACTCTCGTCTGGTTCGGCAGCGAATTTGGCCGCACCCCGTATGCCCAGGACAATGGCACCGGGCGCGACCACAACCCGCTCGGTTTCACCCAGTGGCTCGCGGGGGCGGGGGTAAAACCCGGATTCAGCT
This sequence comes from uncultured Verrucomicrobiota bacterium, assembly GCA_942492905.1. Taxonomy (GTDB): domain Bacteria; phylum Verrucomicrobiota; class Verrucomicrobiia; order Verrucomicrobiales; family V1-33; genus CAIZWU01. The sequence goes on along the minus strand of OW818657.1, from coordinate 3,181,300 downwards.
ATGGCGAAACGGATGAGTTCGGCCACCTCGCCATTGCCGGCAAAATCCACATGCATGACCTGCATGCCACCATCCTTCATCTGCTCGGCCTGGACCACGAACGCCTCACCTTCCGCCATGCCGGACGCGACTTCCGCCTCACCGATGTCCATGGCCACGTGGTCAGGGAAATCCTCACTTAGTAGCCCCGGGCGATTGCACTCCGGTGGACCTGGCCAAAACGAAGCCCGGGTGAACGTGAATTGGCCCCCTGAAGGAGCGGCTCCTTCACCCTCCGGACATGTGTAACCCGCAGAACATCAGGGATTCCCCTGGCCCGTATCCGCGTTTGCGTGAAAGAGAAGAGTCTCCTTCGCTCTTATCGTTGAGGAAGATGAATCAGGACTGATCCCATCCACCAACCCGCTCATGAAAATCCCCACTTTCGGCGACATCGTCACTTGGCAGCAGGACCCTGCCCATTTCCGCACCCAACGCCGCGATTTTCTCCGCGTCGGCGTCCTTGGTGGTCTCGGCCTGACCCTGGGCGATCTTCTCCGCACCACCGCCCGGGCGGATCTGAAGCATTACGATAGCAAGGAAGGGAAAGCGAAGAGCATCATCCACATCACCCTGGGCGGGGGCATGGCCGCCCAGGAAAGCTGGGACCCGAAACCCGAAGCCCCGCTCGAATACCGCGGGCCTCTCGGCGTCGCCAAAACCTGCCTGCCCGGCGTCGCCTTCAGCGAGAACCTCAGCCACACCGCCAAGGTCGCTGACAAGATGACCGTCATCCGCAGCATGACCGGCCGCGAAGCGGACCACGGGCGCGCTACCTACACGATGTTCACCGGCTACCGCATGAGCCCGGCGCTGAAACATCCATCCGCCGGCTCCATCATCTCCCACGAGTTTGGCAGCCGCAACGGACTGCCCGCCTACATCGGCGTTCCCAACGTGCACCCGGAAGCGGGCACCGGCTACCTCAGTGCCAAATATGCCGGCTTCGGCATCGGCGGCGATCCTGGCAAAGGTGACTTCAAGGTCCGCGACCTCACTCTCATGCCGCACGTGGATGAATCCCGCTTCACCCGCCGCCGCGATCTCCGCCTTGCGGTGGAAGACCACTTCCGTTCGCTCGATACCAAGTCCGATGCCCCCGGCGCCATGGATGAGTTCTATCAGCAGGCCTACACCCTGATCAGTTCCGCCAGTGCGCGCGATGCCTTCGATCTTTCCAAGGAACCGGCCAAACTAGCGGAAACCTACGGCAAAAACGAAGCCGGTGGCCGCCTCCTCCTTGCCCGCCGCCTCGTGGAATCCGGCGTCCGCATGGTCAACGTTTCCTACGGCGGATGGGACCACCACGCCGGAATCGCGGACAACATCCGCAAACAACTCCCGCCGTTGGACCAGGCGCTGGCCGCCCTCATCACCGACCTCGACCAACGCGGCCTGCTGGACAGCACCATCGTGATGGTCACCAGCGAATTCGGCCGCACCCCCAAAATCAATGCCACCGCCGGCCGCGACCACTTCGCCCGCGTCTTCTCCTGCATGATCGCCGGCGGCGGTTTCACCCGCGGCCAGATCTTTGGTTCCACCGACGCCACCGCCACGGAACCTGAATCCAATCCCGTCGCCGTGGAGGATCTCATGACCACGGTCTATCACCAAATGGGCATCAACGCCGACAAGGAGCTGATGGCCCCCGGCGGGCGTCCCATGGAGATCGTGGACGGCGGCCGCATCGTGAAGGAAATCCTCACTTGATTCCCCTCATGGCCCCTCCCGCCCTCCGCCTGTCTTTTCCCGCCATCCTCTTCACCCTCGCCGCCGCCACCCTGACGGCCGGTGCCCAGGACAAAGGCGACCCTGACAAATTTGAAGGGAATCCTTCCGTCACCAGCCACTGGCCCCGCGGTGCCCAGCGCGGCACCACCGTGGAGGTGGAATTCACCGGCACCCGCCTGGGCGATCCCCGCAGCGTGGTCTGCCTCACAACGCCCGCCATCACCTGCTCCAAGGTCTCCGCCTCCCCGCCTTCAGCCAATCCACCTGCACGGCCCGGAAATCCGCCGCCTTCCACCGCGATGGCCACGCTCCAGATCGCTCCGGATTGTCCATCCGGCCAACATGTTATCCGCCTGCTGACCTCCAGCGGCGTGGCCGACATCGCTACCTTCTGGATCGGCAGCCTGCCCGAAGTGGTGGAGCAGGAACATGCCGGCAACTCCAAAACTGATCTGAACGGCACCCGCGAACAAGCCGAAGTCATCCCGCTGGACCGTACCGTGAACGGGACCCTGAACGGCATGGAGCCTGACACGTTCCGCATCGAACTCAAAAAAGGCCAGCTGTTCACGGCCGAACTCGAAGCCACCCGCCTCCGCAGCACGCCCCGCGAAGATGGCTTCCAGCCCGGTCTCGAGATCACCGATGCTTCCGGGAAAATTCTCGCCTCCGGCAGCGATCACCCGCTTTTCCTGACAGATCCTTTCCTCAGCCTCGCCGCCCCCGCCGACGGCCCGCTTTTCGTCACCATCCGACCCGTGCTGCCGCCGGAAAACACTTCCCGCCGCATCCCCTACCGCCTCCATCTCGGCTCCTTCCAACGGCCGGACGGCGTTTATCCCGCCGGCGGCAATCCCGGCACCGTCCTCGCCGCCGAACTCCAAGGCCTGCCGGACGGCCAGAACCCAGGGGTCACCATCCAGCTGCCACCATCCGGTCCTGACTTCCCGTGGCAAGCCTCCCCCGGCACGCCCTCACCCAATCTGCTGCGCCTCCTCGCCGGGCCCAACGTCCTTGAAACCGAGCCCAATGAAACTCCGGAGCAGGCCACTACCGTCCCCGCCGGTCCCTTGCCCTTTGCCTGCAACGGAAGGCTGGCCACATCCGGGGATACCGACCACTTCCGCTTCACCGCCAAAAAGGACGAGCGCCTTCAATTCCGCGCCTTTGCCCAGGCCCTGGGCTCGCCGCTCGATCTCAAACTCGCCATCACCCGCGCCGGCGACTCCAGCAAAACCGAACGCGCCGACGACTCCAATGACGAGCAGCTGGGTCTGTTCGATTCCGGCACCGTCCGCGAAAAGCTGGACCCCACCCTCCTTTTCACCGCCCCCGCCGACGGCGAATATTTACTAACCGTCAGCGAAAGCCAAGGCAGCACCGCCCCGCAGAACATCTACCGCATCGAGGCCACCACGGCCGATTCCGGTTTCATCTCGACCCTGCAGCCCCTCGACCGCAACACCCGGCTCCTGCGGAACGCCGTCTCCATCGCCCGCGGCAACCGCGTCAACGCAACCTTCAGCGCGCGGCCCCTGCCCGGCACCACGCCCGCCGGGGAATACATCCTGACAGCCACCGATCTCCCCGCCGGAGTCACCCTGCTTTCGGAACCCTTCACCCTGCCCGCCGCCCGCATTCCCGTGCTGTTCGAAGCCTCTCCCGATGCCGCGCCGTCCATTGCGCCGGTCACCATCGGCATCCAGTCCCGGGATGGCAAAACCACCTATCCTGACACCTTGCGCCACACCATTCCCCTCGCCCAGCTGGGGAACGATGCCACCCAATTTGTCACGGTGGGCCGACTCGCCGTGGCCGTCTGTGATCCCGCCCCTTTCAAGCTCACCGTCGCTCCCGCGCACGGACCCTTGATGAAAAACGGGGAACTGGAACTCGAAGTCGCCCTGGAGCGCGCCCCCGGCTTTGAGGAACCGCTGGATATCCTGCTGGAGACGCCACCGAGAGGAATCATCGGCGCCCAGGGCGTTACCCTGACCGGGGATCAAAAATCCATCGGTTTCCGCCTCGCCGCCGACACCAACGCCACTCCCGGCCAGTATCCGGTCATTCTCACCGCCCGCAACAAATCCGGAGACAACCGCACCGGGGCCGGCAAAATCTACACGGCCTCCAATCTGGTCCCGGTCGAAATCGCGGACCCCTATCTGAAAATCAAATTCGCCCGTGCCCGCATCGAACGCGGCATGGAAACTACCGTTACCGCCACCCTCGAGCGCCTGCGCGATCTCCCCGGCAAGGCCACCGCCACTCTCATCCGCCTGCCCCGCGGCGTCACCCACAAAGGCGAACCCGTGGCAGTGGGTCCTGACAATACCATCACCTTCACCGTCTCCTCCACCCAGGATGCCCTCGTCGGCACCTATCAAGGCATGGCCTGCGAGATTTCGGTGGAGAGCAACGGCGGCCACCTCCGCCAGATTGCCGGCTCCGGCCCCATCCGGGTCGATCCCTCGCGTCAAGCCAACCCCTGATTCCCCGTGCGTCCGCTCCCCCTGCTTTTCCTGCTTCCCCTCAGCGCCTCCGCCGCGCTGAAGGTCTATCCTGACCGTGTCACCCTTACCGGGCCGCAGTCCCGTCAGGCTCTCGTGGTGCAACACATCGCCGGCGACGGCCGCACCACCGATGTCACCGCCAGCGTCAAAGTCCAAAGCCCGGCTCCTGTCCAATGGGATGCTGCCACCGGACTGCTCGCTCCCACCGGGGATGGCTCCGGCGAGGCCGTGATCCAGTGGGAAAACGAACAGGCCACCCTGACCGTCACCACCACCGGTTTCGCCCAAGCCCGCACGCCCTCTTTCCGGCTGGATGTTGAACCCGTCCTGATGCGCGCCGGCTGCAATACCGGCTCCTGCCACGGCTCCGGGCGCGGGCAGGACGGCTTCCGGCTTTCCCTGTTCGGTTATGATCCCGCCGGCGATTTTTTCCGCCTCACCCGCGAACTGATCGGCCGCCGCGTAGACCTCGAAGTCCCCACCCAAAGCCTCGTCCTCGAAAAATCCATCGGAGCCGTGCCGCACACCGGCGGCACCCTCTTCAAGCCGGACTCGGACTATTACCGGGTGCTCCACGACTGGATCGCTGCCGGAGCGAGGGACGACGCCCCGGGCACGCCCCTTGCGACCGGCATCCGGATTTACCCTGACAAAATCGAGGTCCGAACCTCCGCCACGGCTCCGGCCCACCACCGCACTCTCGTCATGGCGGAATATTCGGACGGCAGCCTGCGCGATGTCACCCGCTTGGCGCTTTTCCTATCCAACAACGATTCCACCGCCACCATCGGCAAGGATGGCACCGTCACGGCCGGCGCATCCGGAGGCGCCCATGTTTTTGCGCGTTTTGACAAATTCACCGCCGGCACCGAAGTCATCGTTCTGCCCGACCGGACGGATTTCACCTGGCCCGATCTGAAACCTGCCAACCCGATCGACGAGGCCGTCTTCGCCCGTCTCCGCCAGTTGCAAATCGCCCCCTCTGCCCCCGCGGACGACGCCAGCTTCCTGCGCCGTGTCACGCTGGACCTGACCGGTCTGCCGCCGTCGCCGGAAGAACTGGCCGGCTTCCTCTCCGATGCCGCCCCTGACAAACGGAACCAGGTGATCGACCGGCTCCTCGCCACCGAAGCCTTCACCGATCTCTGGACCATGAAGTGGGCGGAGATTCTCCAGGTCAAGGTCAACAACCAAAACGCCGACACCGGCCGCAGCCGCCAGCCGGTCTGGAAATACTATCAATGGCTGCGCGCCCAGATTGCCGCCAACCGTCCCTTCAACGAACTGGTCCGCGACCTGATCCGCGCCGAAGGCAGCAACACTGCCAACCCGCCGGCCAACTACTATACTTCCGCCAACGGCAACATCCGGACCCCGATGGAGCGCGCCGAGGACACTGCGCAGCTTTTCCTCGGCACCCGCATCCAGTGCGCCCAATGCCACAACCATCCCTTCGACCGCTGGACGATGGATGACTACTATGGTTTCACCGCCTTCTTCAAAGGCGTCTCCCAGAAAAAGGGAGCCAGCGCCACCGAGGTTTTCATCTTCAACCGGCCCGGACAAACCACGGTCGATCACCCGGTGGATGGACGGGCGGTCAGTCCGCGCTTCCTCGGAGGCGATCAGCCGGACTTGAAAGGCGGCGATCCCCGGCACTTCCTCGCCGACTGGCTGACGGCTCCCGGCAACGATACCTTCGCCCGCACCCTCGCCAACCGCGCATGGTTCCACTTCTTCGGCCGCGGCGTGATCGAACCCGTGGACGACGGCCGCATCAGCAACCCGCCTTCGAATGAGAAACTTCTGGCCATCCTCGCGGACCACCTCCGCGCTGCCAGGTTCGACATCCGGTCCCTCATCCGCACCATCTGCCAAAGCCAGACCTATCAGCTTTCCAGCACCGCCAACGAAACCAATGCCAGCGACGACCGCAACTTTTCCCGCAGCTACGTCCGGCGCCTCCAGGCAGAGGTCATCCTCGACACCCTCGCCGCAGTGACGGGCACGCCGAACAGCTTCTCGGGACAGATGCCCGGCACCCGCGCCACCCAGATCTTCGATGGCGGAGCCGACCGTGATTATTTCCTGAAGACCTTCGGCAGCAGCAAACGCGAGACTGTCTGCACCGCCGAGGTCCGCATGGAACCCACCCTCACCCAGGCGCTGCATCTGATTAACGGCAATGTCGTGGATGGCGCCATCCAGCGTTCACCTGTCCTCACGGAGCTGATGAAACAAAAGCCGACCGCCGAAGCCGGCGTGGTTGCTCTTTACGAACGCGCCCTCTCCCGCCGCCCCACGGAGTATGAACTGGCCCGCTTCTTGGAGTCCGCCCGTAGCCTGCCGGAGGGCGATCAGGCCGCGCTGCGCAAGTTCTTCGATGACACCCTCTGGGCTCTCATCAACACCACCGAATTCGCCTTCAATCACTAACCGGTTTTTCCCATGATCCGACTTCCGGTGCTGGCCCTGCTGGCCGCTTCCCTCCCTGCCGCCGCGGCTCCCGTGTTCCAGGATCACGTCCTGCCCATCTTCCGCGAGCACTGCAACAGCTGCCACAATCCTGACAAACTGAAGGCGGATCTTGATCTCACCACCTACGAGACCACCATGAAGGGCGGCAGCAGCGGCACTGCCATCGCCGGCACCAGCCCCGATACCAGCCTGCTCTACCGCGTGGTAGCCCATCTCGAAGAGCCGGAAATGCCGCCCAAAAAACCCAGGCTCCCGGACGAATCACTAGCCATTATCAAAACCTGGATCGAAGGCGGCTGCCTGCCCACCACCGGAGGCACTGCCGCAAAATCCCGCGACTCCGCCCTCACCATGGCCCTCCCGGCTGCCACCGCCGCCAGCGAAGGCCCGCCGCCGCTCCCCGAGACGGTCCCCGCCGCCCCTGCTGGTTTGCTGGACCGCCCTTCCCCGGTCACCACCCTTGCCGCCAGCCCCCGCGCTCCGCTGCTCGCCCTGGCCCGCAGTCAGTCGATCGCGCTGCTTGATTCCACCACCGGCGCCCCGCTGGGAGCTCTGGCCTTCCCGGAGCGGTCCGCGACCGTGCTCCGCTTCAGCCGCGATGGCACCCTGCTCCTCGCTGCCGGAGGACGCGGGGCGCATTCCGGCAAAGCGGTGGTCTTTGATATCAAAACCGGAAAACGCCTCATTGAAGCGGGCAGTGAAGCCAGCGACGCCATCCTTGCCGCCGATCTCAGCCCCGACCGCGAACTCCTCGCCACCGGAGGGCCTGACAAACTGATCCGACTCTACTCCGCCAAGGACGGCACCCTTGTCCGCACCATCAAAAAACACACCGACTGGGTCACCGCTCTCTCGTTCAGTCCTGATGGCGGAAAGCTCGCGACCGCAGACCGCAATGGTGGCCTCCACCTCTGGGACCCGGAAACCGGCACCATCCTCTTTACTCTCGCCGAACACCAGGCCCGCATCACCAGCCTCGCCTGGCGCGGCGATTCCGTGGTGTTGGCCAGCGCCGGGGATGACGGCAAACTCGTCCTCTGGGACACCTCCGAAGGCTTTGCGGCCCGCAGCCTCAGCCCACACGATGCCGTCAAAAAAGACGAACCCGGCCGCCGCACCATGCTGCTGAAAATCCCCGGCATCCTCAGCGCCGACATCGCCCCGGACGGCCGCCTCCTCACCGCCGGCCGCGACAACACGGTCCGCCTCTTCAGCGCCACCGGCAATCTCCTCACCGTTATCAAGGAGTTCACCGAACTTCCCACCGCCGCCGTTTTTCTCAACGACCCCGCCGCCCTCGCCACCGGCGACTTCCTCGGCCAGCTCAAGCGCTGGCAAACCAAGGACAAGACCGCCAGCGGCACGGCGATTCTGCATTGAGGCCTGCTCCATCCAGAACGCCCGATCGCCTCCGGGACCAACCCATCGTCTGGTTCTACCCTTCTGTCCGGATACCCAGTTTCAGGTTGAAGGTGGACCTTGAACCAACTGGTTCAGCAGGCTGCGCACGGTTTCCCTCAGGTCATCAAGAGGATGGAAAAAACGGTCATCCTGGGGGGAGCGGCACATTTCCGGGGTGGCGGGCAGATGCAGGAAAACCGCCCGCTGGTGGGCCCCGTGATCCGGGCGACCGGTCAGATGGAGCAGCCGATAATAGAGGAAATTGCACACAAACCGGCCCGGATCAGTGCTCAGGAGGACTGGCAATCGTGAATGGAGGGGACGCGCACCGTGGAGCAGTGGAGCGGGCCGCGAGTCCAGGCGGGCCGGGCCACGGCTGAGAATGCGCGATCCGGTTGGTTGCAGCCCCGCATTGTCAGGAATCCGATAATCCGCTTCATTCCATGCGGTGGATTCAATGGAGAGTCCGGGTCTGCCGGAGACCCCGGTGGCAACGATCCAACGTGGCCGGACCTGGCGGATGGTGCGTGACAATTTTTGCCAGGCCGCCGGACCGCTGACCGGAAGCGGCAAGCCATGGATCACCGTTCCTGCCCCCAGTTCCGCCCCATGCAGTGAGCCGGCAATGACTCCGGAGGGATTGAAATCATCCCCGCCAAAAGGCTCAAAACCGGTCAGGAGAAGGGTCATTTCCGGATACTCCACACACGGTGGCCCGTCAGTTCAGGCTGACATTCTGCTGGGCGATCAGTTTTTCCGTCGCTTCGCTGACGCCGCCTTCCTTGTTCAGGGAGAATACGGAATTGGCAATCACGTTGGCGATGCAGCTGACGTCGTTGATCCGCAGGCCGGCTCCACCGCTGCCGCTTACTTCAAGATCGCTGAAGATATTGCCGGTGCAGGGAGTGTTGTTCTGGTCGTTCGCCTGGGCTATGAAGATCCCCTGGGCGCCATTGCCACTCACGGTGAGGTGGTTGAAATTGTTAAAGTTGCTGTCGCGCATGAAGATCCCCTGGCTGCCGTTGTTTTCGAGGCGCGCGTGCGAGACGATATTCCGGTCAAAGCGCAGGTCGATGCTGATGCCGGCCGCTTCGTTGCTGTGCAGGTAGAGCCGGGTGAAAAAGCTTTCCTCCGTTTCGTAGGCCGCAAATCCATCGAAGTGGTTGCCGTGCGAGGTGAAATCGCTCACATGGATGCGGCGGCTGTGCTTTTCCAGCACAAGACCACCGCTGCGGGCGGAGCGGGTGGTGACGCGTTCCACGCGGATGTCCTCGGCGCTGCGGATGGTGAGGGCGTTGTTCCGGATGAAGGACATGCCTCCATTGTCGCAGGGGCCACCATGGCACTCATTGAGTTGATTGAGGCGGTTCCCATCAAGGATGAGCTTCCGGAGGGCGATCCCACTGACTTTCCGGGTCGGAGGCGTTTCCATGGGCCCGATCACCACCAACGGGCAATCGGCATGGTCTGCCAGCATCAAAATCGTGGATTCCTGGTCCCCCGATACCTCAACGTCATTCCGGTCCAGCACGAGGGGCTGGCGCAGAATGTAGGTCCCGGAAGCCAGCAGGATGCGGCCGCCATCCGATGGCAGGGAGGCGATGGCCCGGGAGATATCTTCTCCCGTTCCCAAAGGCACGCGGATTTCGGCACGTTTGGTTTCAGGGGACCGGGTGATTTCAGCGGGCCCGGGAATGGAGGGCTGATCCGGAGTGTGGAGGAAATTCTGCAAACCAAAAACCACCAACGGACTCCCGAGCAGAATTGCCGTCAGGGTCGTGATGCTTCGGATATTTTGGGATTTCATAGGCACACCTCTTAGGGATTTGGATTAGCTCTACATAAGGTGAGCGGTGGAGTTACCCGGTTCATCTTAATTATTTTGGGATTTTTATCAGCCCGCCAGAGAAACGCCAAGAATTAAAAATTCATTGGGTTTTAAGAAACTTCCTACTCCACTGGAACGGGAATGGCCTCGCAGACCTGTCTCCAACCCGGAAAATTCCACTTATTGGGAAAATCGCGGCATTGCTGGGGTTTAACGGCATTGATGACGCAGTTGTTCCCTTTCAGAAAAATGCAGGAGTCGTCAGCTTGTTCGATCAGTGAAAGCCCTGCCCGGTCGGTGCGGAGCCGGGTATAGTTTTGCAGGAACTCAGGCTCCTCCAAACCCAGAAAATCCGCAATCTCCGTGATTTCTTCCGGACTGACTTTGACGTCCCCGGGCCACCGGCAGCAGGCCGTACAACGCTGGCACTTCCAGTAAGTATGAGGAGGGGGAGCTTCGTAGGCCATGCAGGCGATGGGGGAGGAAATCAGGGACCAAAGGGTTTTGAGCGCGGCTTGTCCACAAAATAAAGACCACCGGACTCCGCCCGGATCGCGGAATCAACGACTCAGGGAACCTTCCGGTTCCATGCCCCTACGGCTTCGGATTTACCGAGGGCTTCCTCTTCAAGCAGCTGCCCACGGAATTGAGCAGCCGTGGCTCCGTTGGGTTGATCCTGTTCGCAGGGCACAATGCGGGCCAGTCCATAGCGGACCAGCCACTGGGCGAGATTGATCAACCCGCGATCCTTGTCCTTCAGATAGATGAACGCAAAGTAGGCGTCCTCATCCGGATTTTTTTCCCAGCGGGTGACGACGCGGAAAGCGCTGGCCCGCAGCAGCCGCAGACTGAACTCCCGCGCTTCCAGGCCAAGGGCCCGGAGCGGCTCCTCGCTATCGAAACCGAAGTAGCCCGCCATGTCCCGGGCTGCTTCCGGCTGGCCCCCATCCGTTTCCACGGTATCGACGAAATAGAGGCAGAAGCGATGCTGCCCTTCCGGAGTCTTGAGCAGGAAAGTATCGCCATCGTTGGCGGGATCGTCCAGCAAGCTGACTTCAGTCAGCACCTGGTAGTCGGCCAAGGGCCGCCCCTCATCGTTGAGCGGAAGTGCGGGCGGTGGCTGGACCGGCCCTGCCGTCGGGGCAGGCACCGGGCCGACCGGAGCCACGATGGGAACCGGTGGGGTAGTGGATGCCCGGCGGGCCGTCGCGGCCCGGCTCAGAGCCCAACTGATGAGAAAAAGGGCCAGTAACAGAATGCCGGTGGCAAAGAGGGTGAACCGGGTGCTTTTGTCCTGAATCATGCGGGGTCGTGGAAAATCGGAAAGCCTTCATAGTGGGGAATCCCCCGCCCCGCGCAACGCTTTTTGTCCCAGCCCCTGGGCGCGGTTGCTTCAGAAACCCTTTTCTCCAAAACCATGACTGACTGGCAAAACCAATACGCGACTGGCCAAACCCCGTGGGATCGCGGTGCCCCGGCCCCGGCCCTGCTCGCCTATCTGGCGGCTCATCCGGTCACAGGACGTGTCCTCGTGCCGGGCTGCGGGACCGGGCAGGATGTGAAAGCCCTCGCTCAGGCAGGGGCGGCGGAAGTCACCGGGCTCGACCTCGCGCCTCTGGCCGTGGAATGGGCCCAGCAGTTTCTCGCAGACACGCCACACACGCAGGTGCTGCTGGGCGATCTTTTCACCGTTTGCCATACACCTTCCCTGGCCGGGCAATTTGACCTCGTCTGGGAACACACCTGTTATTGCGCCATCCCCCCTGCCCGGCGGCAGGACTATGTGTCGGCGGTCGCCGCCGCCCTGAAGCCCGGGGGCCATCTGCTGGGCGTGTTTTATTTGAATCCATGGGATGAGGATGAGGACCAAACCCAGGGGCCGCCTTTTGGCACCGGGCTGGATGAATTGCGGCAGATGATGGAAACGCGTTTCCGGTTGGTCGAGGCTTGGCAGCCTGACGTGGCCTATCCCGGCCGAGAAGGACGGGAATGGTGCGGGTTGTTTGAGAAGAAAAACTGAAGCGGGTTATTCCCGGCCACGCCATCCGTCTTCACATGGCAAAACCGGTTCAGGCCCACGCTCCCCCGACACTTAAAATCCCAAGGAACGCTTCGGCCCGTTCCCCGTCATTGAGCACGAGACTGCCGTGAGTGATTCTGAGGCCGGACGACGTCTCCGCCAGCACCGGCGGCGCGGTCTGGTGGAGAAATGCGGCGTATTCAGCCAAAGTCGTGTGTCCCGCCGCCTGCACAGCCCGGCGGTGCATGATCCGGAACCGGAACGGCTTGGAGGGATCCACCAAGCGTCGTAAATCCAAAGTGACCCGGCCCATGGTGGTGCGGGGATTGATTTCCACCAACGGACGGAGCCGGATTTTGCCGGTCAGATCACGGTAAAGGAAGGCATCAATTCCCAAATTCCCCTGCAACCGCGACAGCCCCGGCAATCCAGCCAGCAATTGCGGCAGCACATCGCCATAAAGCTTCTCAGCTCCGGTTTCATGCAGGCAACGCGCTGCTTCGGGCGGGAGCAGGCGTGTGAAGGCGGGCGCGGACTCACAGGCGAGAAACCGGCCTCCGGCGTCATTCCATAGCCGGACCTGCCCTTTGAGCCGGGGCATGGCGCCGGGCGTCAGTTCATATTGGCAGGAAAAATCCGCCACCCGCTCCAGCCATGGTTCCACCACCACTGCCCCCTGCTGGAACAGCATGGGACGCAGCCACGTCAAATCGCGTTCGGCCAACCCGTCGGTGGAAACCTGGATCAGGCCGCGTCCGGCAATGCCGAACGGCGCCTTCAGGCAAGCCCGCCGGTGTCCCTGTTGCGCCAGGCGGGCGAGGGCTGCCACGACCGCCGCCTCATCCCCGGCCGCCCTGCCCCAGGTTTCGTCAGGAAACCCCTCGGCCTCCCCCAGCCTGCCCGCAGCAACTGCCGCGGTCGTTTTGGCATACAGCGCCCTCACCTCCTCATCCCAGGGCACCCCTGCAAATGCCGCCTCCCCCACATTCGCCAGCAGCGGCTCCAGCAGCTGGGCCGAATCCGCCGACCACGCCCATGGACGCAGGCGCCCGAGTTTTCTCGTCAGGAGCGGGGAGCCGGCCTTCAAGCAGCCGGACGGATTCAGTTCCTCAAATTGAGGCAGCTCCACTCCCGCTTCCCGCAGCCGCTTCAGGTGTTCCGCCCGCGGAGCCCGGCGCACCAGCACCACATCCTCGCTATGCAGGCCGAAGACCGGCAGCAGATCGAGGTCCCGGGCGAGGATGTCCGTGGTGGCTTCCTGACGGGCCGTGGCGGGATCGCGGGTCAACGCACACGCTTCGGCCGCCGGATTGAAAATACCGACCCATGGGGTGCGGCCACGGCTATGCGAAAAAAGATCAAGGGCCTCAATAAACGCTTCACTGAATCCGGCCTGCCGCCGGCCTTCCCGGTTGAAGGGCGCATTGCCCTTGGCCCGTGCCGGCGACAACGGAAACGCCATGGTATCCTGCCATGCCTCCCAGTCCGGACGCGCCGGATCCTTCCAGCGGCGGAACCATTTCAGGCCATAACCCACATGCGCAACTTCATCCTGGTAAATGCGGTCCAGCAGCGCCCCGGTCTCCGTATCCCCCAGCCGGTGGAAGAGCTGTCCATAATGCCGGGCATAATCGAGATTGGCCTGTTCGAAGGTCAGGCTGAGATGGCTCACGTAGTCGAGCGGCGTGCCCATGCCGGCGATGCTGTTCCAGAAGAACCCATTCACCGGAAGATCCCCCAGCATCAAACCGCTGGCGGCCATGCGTTCCATGTAGAGGCGGGTGTGTTCCTGTTCCTCCCGCAGGGTATGCACGAGGCCGCGCCGGAACGCGGCGGGAGCGTCCGGAAATTTCAGCAGGGCCAGAGCCATCAGTTCCACGGCCAGCATTTCGTGGTTCGCAAAAGAGTGCAGCAGCACGGCCCGGGCCTCAGCCCCATGCAGTTCATCGGCCCGCGGCAGGCGCGCCCGCTGGCCTTTGGCCGAAAAATGAAGACCGGCCGGCCGGCCCGGGGTTGTCGGCGCCTCCATGGGAAGACCGGGAGCAGCATCCGTGAGCAAGCCCACCGGCGGCATCGCCAGTTTCTCCTCCAACGTATTCGCAAAAAGCACCCGCTGGGCGAATTCCCGGATTTCCATAAGTCTCATCCATGGACCGCATGAGTGGAAATTCAATGGACGCCGCACAGTTCGGTGGTATGGGGATTGCTCCCAAGTTCCCCCCTTCAAATAACTTCCGATGACCTCCCGACTCCTTTCCGCCGCCGCCTTTGGGGCGCTGGCTCTTCTCCTCAGCAGTTGTCAAAGCCCGATGGCCGGCCAGCAGCAGATGCCTCCCGGCATCGTGCGGGGAGCGGACGGCACCCTCTATTACGACCCCAGCGCCCGCGGCACCGCCCTGCCCGGCCAAGCTCCCGCTCCCGCCGCCCCACCGGACGTCGTCAGTTATTGGGAAGGCGGCTCCGGCAACGGTCCACCCCGCATCCGCATCAGCCGGGCCGACCAAACCGCCTATTTTTACCGCGGCGATCAATTGGTTGGCAAATCCTGGCTGTCCACCGGCGATGTCAATCACTCCACCCCGGCCGGCAGCTACCGCATCATCCAGAAAAACAAATGGCACAAGAGCAGCCGTTATGGCGCGGCCGTGGATGCCGCCGGCAATGTCGTCGTTGCCGAAGTCGATATCAAAAAAGACAAGCTCCCCCCCGGCACCAAATACGAAGGAGCCAAGATGACCAACTTCATGCGCCTCACCAACGATGGGATCGGCATGCACGCCGGATTCCTCCCCGGTTATCCCGCCAGCCACGGCTGCATCCGCATGCCGGAGCAAATGTCCGAGCTCTTTTTCAACAACGTCAATCTCGGCACCCCGGTGACCATCGAGTAGAACGATTCCTGACATGAGTTCCACCTCCGCCCCGGGCTGGCCTGATGCCGCAGAAATCGAAATCCAGCCCGAAGCCGTCGCCGCGCTCCAACAAACCGGAACGGCCTTCCGCCTGATCGACTGCCGGGAGCCTGACGAATGGGAAACCACCCGGATCGAGGGGGCCGAACTGCTGCCCCTCAGTGACTTCGGAGCCCGTTATGCGGGCGTCCTGGCCGACCCTGCCGGGCACATTGTCATCCACTGCCACCACGGGATGCGCAGTGCCAAAGCGGCCCTCTTCCTCCGCCAGAAAGGCTACCCGAACGTCTGGAGCATGGCCCGGGGCATCGAAGGCTGGTCCCTTGAAGTCGATCCCACCGTCCCGCGCTACTGAGCCGTCGGGGAGCATCTCGCCCCGCCAACCACTGGCCGCTTAGTTTCCCTGCGCCTTTTCCCACGCGGTGACGTGCCCGGCAAACGCTTCGAGATCGGTGTAGTTGTTCTGCCAGGTGGTATACATCACCCCAATCACTCCCGGCACACCCCGGGCTGCTTCCAGCCAACCTTTGATCTGGTCCGGTCCGGCATCGTAGTAACCACTCAGGATCTGTGGATGGCCGCGACCGCTGAAGAAGGCGAGACTTTTGGCCCGCGCCCCGAAATTCCAATTCATGATCACCACCTTCGGGTCAAGCCCCAACCACGATCCCGTCAGGTCCCCATTCACCAGATAATAGTCCTTCACTGCGTTGTGATGGGGATCGAACATATCGCTCCATACCATGACCCGGCCGCCGGGGTTTACCGATTCCAGAAATCCCGTGCAGCGCTGCACATTACCGGCTGCCACCTGGCCTGGGGTCAGGCGCCGGGACAGTGCCGCCGCATCCCAGCCGAGCACCCGCCATTCATCGTGCGACATCATATAACTTCGCGCCCCCCACGCCCGGTGCACCTGCTCCGCCTGCCGTTCCAGGAGTTTCATGAAGGCCGGTTCGTTGACCGCACCACAGACCTGCCCTTCGTGGATCAGATGCGGATGATACCAGGAAACCCGCAGGCGCGTGCCGTCCGGCAGGCGCGTGCGCAAAGGCGGCGCGTCGTGCCAGACTTCATATTCTCCGGCATAGGGTTGGTTGCCGAGGCGCGGGTCCGTCAGCTTTTCAAAGTCCGTGCCCTCCACCAGCACCTTGCCGTCCAGTGTCTTCACCTCCAGCGGACACCCCGGGCGTCTTAGCAGATTCACGGGTCCCGCTTCCTCCAGCAGGGGATCGGACATCCACAAGGTCCCGGACCCCGCGCCCCACACTCCAAAATACAAATTGATCTCTGCTGCTTCCAGAGGATTGAAGGTCACATGATGGACCGACCAGTCCTGGGTCCGTTGCACTTTCAGCGACGTAAAACACAGCGACCGGTCCGAACCCGGCACCAGCGCCTTGATCTCCGGCGTCCCCTTGAAGTCCTGCGTTTTGATCCGGATCGAGGCATGATAGTGCCGGAACGGCGCCACTTTCACCTTCACCATGAATCTGGCGTTGCCTCCCTGACCATCCGTCAACTTCACCCCCGCCCCGTCCGCTACCAACTGTTCATCCACAAATCCCCAACGCTTCCGGTCGGATAAGGAGGGCAGCGATACTGGTGGATCAGGCACCAGGCGAGCCTCGCCCTGTTGCACTTCAAACAAGGCCCCCCGCACCGGCAGTCCTTCCGCCAGATTGGGATCCTGCGATAGCATATCATTGGAATAACCCACCGGAAACACTGCCGGCACCAAATGCAGGCCCAGCACCCCGGCTCTTTGTTTCACCCGGGCCAGATGATCAAAATACCGCTGCTCCATTTCTCCAAGCCGGGAGAACTTCGAATCGGCCAGCAGGAAATGGGTATACCCCGCAGCCTTGCCCCGCTCCATCAATCCTTCCAACCTTGTAATCTGCTCCGGCACCAGATGATTCACCGGTGCATAGACCCATCTCTCCAGCGGCCCCGCGCACGCCACCGCCCCACCCATCCAAAATACCGTCAGCCAGAGCAATCGTTTCATGAAGCCCCGGCTTATCCACTTTGACTTGCTCGATCAAGTCCCAAACCGGATGTGGCGGCAAATAGGGTCATCATCCTGTTCCGGAGCTACTTGAAAAAGGAGGCAGGGATCAACTCATCCAGTTCTTCGCCGCGGCCACCGACCACTTGCGGGTCACCTTGCGGGTCCGGGTCCAGAAGGAAATGGCATCGCGGCCGGTGATGTCCCCGATGCCAAAATGCGAGTCGTTCCAGCCGCCGAAAGCAAAGGGTTCCCGCGGTACGGGAACGCCAATATTGATCCCGATCATGCCCGCATGGGCCCGATGCTCAAAGACCGCCGCGGTGGCGCCGTCGCTGGTGTAAATCGAGGCCGCATTGCCGTAGGGGCTGGCATTTTCAATGGCCATGGCGGCCTCGAAGGTGGGCACCCGGATGATCGTGATGACAGGGCCAAAGATTTCATCACAGACCGCTTCATCACCGGGTTGAGCGCCGTCAATGACGGTTGGCCCCACGTAATTTCCCTGCTCCTTGCCCGGCACCCTGACACCCCGGCCATCGGCGGCCAGAGTCAGCCCCCGTGCCACCGACCGCTCAATGTAAGCCACAATCCGGTCGCGGGCCCTGGCGCTGATAATGGCCCCCAGATCCGTCCCCACGCGGATACTTCGTGCCTCGGCCACGATCGCCTCCAGCACCGCATCACAATTGCCCACCGCCAGTAATACACTGGCCGCCATGCACCGCTGCCCCGCACAGCCAAAGGCGGAACTCACCACATTTTTCGCGGTCAGCACCGGATCGGCATCAGGCATCACCACCAGATGATTTTTCGCGCCCCCCAGGGCCAGCACGCGTTTCCCGGCCAGGATGCCGCGTTGATAGACGGAACGGGCTACCGGGGTTGATCCCACAAAAGCCGCTGCGGCAATCCCCGGGTGATCCAGCAGGGCCTCCACCGTCTGGCGGTCACCCTGCAGCACACTAAACACCCCCTCCGGCAATCCGGCATCGTGCAACAATTCCGCGAGCCGGAGCGGGGTGTGCGGCACCTGGTCACTGGGCTTCAGGATGAAGGTGTTCCCGCAGGCAATGGCCATGGGAAACATCCACATCGGCACCATTGCCGGGAAGTTGAAGGGCGTGATCCCGGCGGTAACGCCCAAGGGGTAGCGGCGGGAATAACAATCGACCCCGGTGGAGACTTCAAGGAGTTCCCCGGGCAGCAGTTGGGGCAGCGAGCAGGCATATTCCACCACTTCCAGTCCTTTGCGGATCCCGGCCTCGCTCTCGGCAGGGAGCTTGCCGTTCTCAGCAGAAACCAATCCTGACAGTTCCGTGATATGCTGCTCAACCAGATACTTGAAGCGGAACAAGGGCTGGACCCGGTCCTTCACCGGAGTCGTCCCCCAGGTGGCAAAAGCCTCCCGCGCCAGACCGACCGTCCCGTCCACCAATCCCGCCCCGGCCGGCTGCAACGCTCCCAGCGCGGCCCCGTCCAAAGGAGAGTGCAATTCCGGCAGCGCGGCGCCGGTGGCAGGTTGGCGTCGGCCGGACCAAAAATGGGGAATCGGGGCTGGGTTCATGCAGGGAGATTGACGGATTTGAGTTGGTGTCAGAGCATCTGGCAGGCCAGCCTGCGCCAAGGTTCCAAGTTCACCCGGGAGCTCTGCCTTTACCACAACTACTGCCGCAGGAACATGCTTTTCTGAACCCCGTCCGGCGGCGCTGGCCTTCACAGCTTCCGCTGACCGATCCTGCCCCGCTGATACCGTGACTGCGGCTCTCACGGTCCGGGCTGCGGGTCCGGCACGACGAACCGCAACCGGAAGTAGCGCGCGGCCGGTGTTGGATTCCCCGGTGCAGGCAGTGCCACCGGGAGGCTGATCTCTTCTATTCCGTCAGGAGTCTGCACCACCTCCGCCGGAAGATTGGCAAGACTCCATGTCTTCAGATCGGAACTTTCCTGGACGAGGATCGCGACCTCCGCCGCCGAGGACGAGGGCCGGCGGAAGGTGAAGACCGCATGGTCACCGGCAGGAATCAGCCGCTGGGTGGAGCGGGCCATCTCCACCGCACCGTAAGCGGACGTGGGCGTGACGGTGCCCGTCGGAGTCAGGCGGCTGGTCGCGATGACCTCCCATGGCAGGCTGTTGCTATACCAGTAAAGCGTGATTCCGGCACCACCGTAAAGCTCGGCATACTCCACCTTGACCGGGACTGCCTGACCGGCGGTGAGGTTGACCGTGAAACTGTGCCAGCCGGCAATGTCCAGCGGCGCCCACTTGTCGAGCACCAGTTGGTTATTGATCCAGATACGCACCCCATTATCCGAGGGAGCATAGACCGTGTACGTTTCCGAATAAGGCACCTCCAGCGTCGCGGTCCAGCGCGCCGAGAAGTAGTCGATAGGCACTGCCGGCGACGGCGAACCACCACCCCAGTCGAAGTTGATGGCAGGATCGGTGCGGACCAGCAGAGGCGTCCCCACCCCGGGTTCCATCCCATTGAAGTATTCTCCCCTCCAGCCGTTGAGCGGTGCGGGCGTGGTGTTCCACGTGAAGGTGGTGCTGGCACTGAGTTCTCCTGGATCCTTCACGGTGACCCCCACGGTGTAGGAAGCGGCGGCATTGCTGTCGAGAATTCCGGAAATTTGGCCGGTGGCCGGCGCGATGGCCAGTCCCGCTGGCAGCCCTGTGGCAGACCACGTGAGGTTGTCTCCATCAGGATCGGAGGCCAGCGGCTGCAACACCACGATCGAGCCGCGGACGGAAGACTGGGTGCCTGGATTGGTGATTGAGGGAGTGCGGTTGGCTGGAGGTGCGCTGGTGCTCCAGGCAAAGCTGGCACTTACGGAAAGGGAGCCGTCAGATACCGTGACAGTCACGGTGTTCTGGTCAGCGGCACCAAGGCTCAACGTCCCGGAAATGACGCCCGAGGCCGCATCCATCAGCAGTCCGGCGGGGAGGCCGGCAGCGGAAAACGTCAGGGCATTGAAATCCGGATCGGAAGCCATCACGGCGAGGGTGGCGGCCCGGCCGCGGACGGTGGACTGGGCGGATGGCGGAGTGAGCGCCGGCACCCGGTTTACCGCCGGGCCGGAACTCAACCGGGTGCTACCGACACTTTCCCACAACTGGGTGCTGCTGTACCAATACAGGGTGATGGTCGCGCCTCCGTACAGTTCCGCATATTCCACCTTGATGGGGACAGGCTGATTGGCCACCAGCGGCACCGTGAAGTTATGCCAGCCGGAGATGTCGAGCGGCGTCCATTTGTCGAGCACCAATTGACCATTGATCCACACCCTCACCCCATTGTCGGACGGCACGTAGAAAGTGTAAGTTTCGCTGTAAGCGGCGGTGATGAATCCCGTCCAGCGGGCGGAAAAATAATCGATGGGCACTCCAGGCGCCGGCGAACCACTGCCCCAGTCAAAGGCAATGCCAGGATCGATCCGGCTGAGCAGCGGCGCCGCCAGCCCGGGTGTCAGGCCATCGAAATATTCCCCCAGCAATCCGGGACTGCTCGCTCCAGGCGGGGAAGGCGCCGGGGCGGTGGTCTCCGCTTCGTCGATCTGCGCGAGGTAGGCGGCAAGATTGCTTAACTCCATCGTGCCCAGGCTGATGCCCTGGTGGGCCTGCACTGCTGCTGTCAGGGTGGCAGCAGAACCATCGTGCAGATAGGGCGCGGTATTCCAGATACTGCGCAAGGTCGGCGTGTCGAGTCCGGCCAGGAGACCGCCCAGCCGTTGGCCACTGGATGGTTTCAAGGTTCCGATGTTCCGCAGGTTGTTGACGGCGCTGTCGGTAAAACCCGTTCCGCTATGGCACTGGGCACAATTTGCCGTGACAAAAACCTCCCGGCCCGCCTGGGCCGCCGGTGTCAGGGAACCATCATTACTGCGGTGCGGGCTGGGCACTGCCGTGGTCAGAGAGGAGACATAGGCCGCCAGGGCGTCAAGATCCGCGCTCACCCCCGCTTTGGACAGGCCCAGCGGCTGGGAACGGGTGCCGGCATTGAAATCAGGATCGGCCATCAACCCGGTGCCGCGCCCAAGATCCCGGATCTGTTTTTCGAAGTCCTGGATCTCGTCAAAGTTGCCCGTCCAGTGGGCCGGCCCCTGACCGGTTCCTGCCTTGCCCCGCAGATCGGTGGTATTGCGCAGGCCTTCGCCTATTCCTGTGAAGTCCCAGGTCCGGCCATCGTGCCCACCATCGTTGTGACAGGCCGCGCAACTGATGTAACCCTGCAGCGAAATCCGGGGATCGCGGGCATCGTAGAAGAACTGTTTTCCTGTCAGGACCGCAGGAGACAGCGGCTCGTTGGCCACCGTGCCCCATGTGGCCAGGGTGGGGATATCCGATCCCGCAGGCCGCCCGCCATTGACCAGCAGGCCAAGGTCAAATACCCGCACGCTCCGGTCCATGAAGTTCTGCACGAAAAGCCGGCTGCCATCCGGAGAGAGCACCAGCCCCTGGGGCGCCCGGCCGGTGTCGATTTTGAAAAGCACGGTGCGGGCCATGGCATCGATCACCGCCACCTGACGGCTGCCTTCCAGAGCGACATAAAGCAGCAGACCAGTCGAATCAAAGACGGCATGCGACGGCACCGCCGCATCATCGAAATCAATCCGCGAGGCATAGTCTTCGGTCTCGCTTCCCAACGCGATCCGGGAAGCAATCGCACGCACGGTCGCATCATGGGTCAGCTGCCGGGTATCGCGCAGCACGCCCCGCTTGAGGTTGTCCTGCTTGCTGGGCACCCAGGCGGCCGTGCCGTCCGGGGACAGCACCGGCGGCCCGAGGTAGTTGGGAATTCCGCGCCCGGCATTCTCGGCATCGGGGCGCTCGCTGTGCTGCAGCACGATGGTCTTTGTCAGGGTCAGGCCGGCCGCTGAGACCACCAGCACCTGTCCCCCGTGATTGATTCCGCTCACCGTGGTCTGCACCACAGAAGTCGACTCGCCTGGCAGCGCCGGAGTGATGAAGCGGGAGACGTAGACCTTGTTGCTGTCGCTGCTCACTGACAAATGACGCGCATCCGGGCCAGTGGCCAACGTGCCCGTGACGGCACCCGTGGAGGGGTTCAATTTCAGCAATTGACCTGCACCTTCGAGCGCAAGGTAGGCGGCTGCCCCGTCCGGTGAAAAAGCCAAGCCGTGGGGTTGCGAGGCCCGCGGCAGACTGACCGTGGCAGCCACCGTAAAGGTGTCAGGATC
The DNA here is from genome assembly GCA_942492905.1 of uncultured Verrucomicrobiota bacterium. Taxonomy (GTDB): domain Bacteria; phylum Verrucomicrobiota; class Verrucomicrobiia; order Verrucomicrobiales; family V1-33; genus CAIZWU01. Next base: position 3,159,162 of record OW818657.1, on the reverse strand, counting down.
AAGCAGGCTGATCGTGGCTGATTTTTTATTCACCACCCACGCCCGGCCATCCGGGGCCAGGGCGATACTGACGGGCTGGATGCCCACTGGAGTCTCGGCCAGTTTTGCATGAGTCGCCGCATTGAAAACGCTGACGGTATTGGCGTCAGGGTTGACGGTCCAGACCCGGTTCACGCCACTTCTGGTCTGCCATGCCATGGGACCGGAAGCTGTTGGAGGTTTCGCCGCCAGCACCCCATGGACCGCCTGGACAAAAACCTGGGCGAGGGAAGCCCCGGTATCATCTGTGGCGATGACAGTGACCTGATAGCGACCCGGCTGGGCAAAGGTCTTGGCAATAGTGAGGCTGGCGCTCCATGCGGTGTCGGCCGTCCCGTCCCCAAAATTCCAACGGAAACGCGGATTGATCCCCCCGGTGGAAACCGCGCTGTAGCTGAGCGCCGTGCCCGCGGGACGGGCCATCGCGGTCATGGGTGCCAGGGTCAACCCCTCCACCATGGTCCAGACAAAAGTAGTGCCTCCGCTGCGCCCGGTGCCATCCTCCACTGTGACCGTGACATTGTAAGTGCCCGCGGCGGCACCGGCGCCGGTAATGAGACCGGTGGCGGCATTGATGCCAAGGCCGGAGGGCAGCCCCATCGCTGAATATGTCAGGACATCATTATTGGCATCGGTCGCGATCACCGGCAGCGACACCGCCGTGCCCACCAAAGTGCTGCGGGCAGCCAACGCGGTGACCACAGGAGCCGAGCCGGGCACTCCGGGTGCCGCCAGCACGCTCTCCGGAATCAACTGCCGGGGCAACCCGGGCCCGCTGTAGCTGACCTGCAGGACCTGATCGCCACTCAGTTCAAAGTATTGCACTTCAATATCATGAACCCCCGCTGTCAGCGTGATGGTGCCCTGCTTTTCGAGAGTGGAGTGCAGGCCGTCGTTATTGACCACCAAAGCACCATCAATAAAGAGCTTGCTACCATCATCGGAAGCCATGAAAAAGGTGTAGCTGCCCGCCAGCGGAGTGCGCAGGGCGGCACGGAAACGCATCCCGAAATTGTCGTCGCGCAGACGCGGCAGCAGACTGAACGCATCCCCGTCCCCGGACTTCACGGGCGTCAGGAGATCGAAGTTTGGCAGGCTGTTCCACGCCCCCTCGTAGTAATCATAGCGGACTCCGGGCACGGGTTGGAAAAGCGCGGCGGGCGCAATGAGTTGTTTGGGCACGCCGGTGCCGGCATAACTGATGTCCAGCGACTGCGCTCCCGTGGCCTGGAAATAGGCTACCGTGATGCGGTGCACCCCGGCAGGCAGGCTGATACTCCCACTGGCTTCGCTGGCGGGATGCACTCCGTCATGATTGACCACCAGACGTCCATCAATCCAGATTTGACTCCCTTCATCCGAGTTGCTGTAAAAGGTCCACGTCCCGGTCGATGGGATGCGGATATTTCCGTCAAAGGTGAGGGCGTAATTGCTCTCGCGCTCGCGCGGAGCAGTGCTGAACGCCGGTGCCACCCCGGAGCGCACCGGAGTCAGCAGCGTAAAGTCAGGCAGAACCGTCCAGTCCCCTTCGTAATAACGATAAATCAGTCCCGGCACTTCACCGGGGGGATGGATGTTCCAGAGGAAACTAACCGAATCACTGACTCCCGTTGCCAATGTTCCGGTGACGGTGACCGTCGCTTCCGACAAGGTTGCCGGAATGCCGGAGATCAGGCCGGTGGCCGCATTCAAGGTGAGACCCTCCGGCAATCCGCTGGCCGTCCACGTCACGGCAGTGCCAGCGGTGGCGGCGAGTTGGAGATTCGCGGCAGTGAGCCGCGGCGTATCTTGGGTTCCGGGATTCAGCACCGCAATGCCGCCCACCGGTTGCTGGGCTCCCATCACCTCGACTTCCGCCAGTTGCAGGTGGTTGGCGCCATTCAACTGGATGCGCAGATAACGCCCATTCCGGTAGAGGTTGATCACCGTCTCCGGCCCGGCCGTGCTCCGGTAGCGGTAAGTCGTGATATCAGGGTTCGACTCCCCGAACGGGAATTCGGAAACGTGCACGGAAAAATCGGTCAGCCGGGAACCGGTGTTATTCCCCCGGTTGAAAATCCTGATCGCGTTCAACGCATGGACATCCCCCAGATCCACCTGCCACCAGGCATTGGATTCAGATTGGGTAATGACGCCCGGCGCCGCATTGAAGTCAGGATTGGCCACTCCATCCACGGCCCGGTTTGACGTGTTGGCGATGTCAAAATCGGAGGACTGTTGAGTGGGCTTGTCCAAAGCAAGGTTCACGCCCGGCACGGCCACGGTGGCGTCATTGGCGACGAGGATGACCCGTCCTCTGGAGGGGGTACCATCGGCATTGATGCCGAAAAGCATCCAATACCCGGGGGTCATGACATTCAAGTTATTGTGAGGAGACAGCTCGTAGGTGCCCGCCACGGTTTCGCTGAAGGCCGGACTGAAATAACGCTGATCGGTGGTCAGGCCATGAGTGACCGAAGCCATCCGGATCATGGCAAAGCGGAGCAGGCCGGGAGTGCCCTGCACACTGAACCGCCCGGTGAATCCAATTGAAGAAGGCGCCGAGGTTAGGGTCGGGCGCACCGCCGCCGTTCCTCCAGCCGTGAAGTGTGAGGGAGGATTGTAGACCTCCAGATTTGCATGATCGACCGCAGCATTGCCCGCCAGCCCGCTGCCTCCGGCCATCACCCGGCCATCCGCCAGCAAAAGCGCCACGGCGTGATAGTTGCGGGGCACGGCCATGCCGGCAACCCGGCGCCATTGACCCGTCCGCGGGTTCCAGATTTCAGGGGTGAGAACGGAACCGGCGTCACTGAATTTCTGACCGGAGGTATTCCCCCCGATCACCATGACTTCCCCGCTGGGCATCACCACACCATTGGCAAACCGGCGGGCGAAGGACATGGCCGCAACTGGAGTGACGGTGGGAGGATCGGTGTAGAGATCGATTGTCGCCGCCAGGTTGACCGGGGTTTCAGTGCTGCCGGTGGCGAGGCCGCCCGCGACCAGCAGCTTGCCGGGCTCATACATCACCACGGCCGCATCTTTGGGATACCAAGTGCCGGGCCATTGGGCACCAGCACTAACCACGGACCCATTCCCTTCCGGATCCACATAGTTCATGGACCTGGTCGGACCGGCATGGAAAATCCGGCCATCCGGAGCCACAAAAACCATCGGAGTCCAGTTCGCCTCGATGGTCGGCTGGGTCGCCACCGGGCTCCAATTGATGTTGGTATATTTGCGCCACGAGACGCGGTTGAACCGCTCTGCTGTGTTGTCGCCTCCGCTGCCCGAGACGGTGAAAACATCCCCCAGCGGCAAGGCCACCGAGGCGGTGTACCAACGCGGATCATTCATATCCGCCACCCGGTTCCAGGCGTTGGTCTGCCAATTGAACACGCTGGAACGGCGGACCACATTGCGCCCGCCCATCACTTGGAATTTGCCGTCCGCCCGCAGCACGGTGCCGCCGCAGAACATGTCATGCTGGTTCCAATTGATCTCCGTCACCGTGCCCGTGCTGGGATTCCAAACCGCGGCGTAAGTGAACTCGGCGCCATTCGGGAAGGAGGTGCGCTGGTTGGAAGCATACGTCAGGACCCGGCCGTCCGGCAGATTGGCCGCGGTCACGGGAACGTGGGGCAAATTCAGCGCCGCATCCCAGCCTCCGGCGTTTTGCGACTCCGCCGGATCCACCGGATCAGGCACCCCCTGAAAGGCCGGCAGCAGGGCCGCCGCCGCCGCAAAGAACGCATCGTCCTGGGCATGGGTCTCATCCGCACCGGCGGGTTTTGCAGAAAGGGCTAACACCGCACTCATCAGGACGGTGGTGAAGGCTCGGGATGGATTCATGGATTCGAAAAGCTGGCAGCGGAAATGGACACCGGATGCAGGAAGGCCTGATCCGTCAGGGTATGGAGAAAGGCGATCAGGGCGGCTTTGTCAGCGGCGCTCAGACTCAGGCCGACGGCGGGATGTTTTGCCAGATTGGGGTCCAGCGTTGCGGTCCGGTGCACCCCGTGATCGTAATGATCGATCACCTCTTCCAAGGTAGCGAACCGGCCGTCGTGCATGTAAGGCCCGGTCACCGCAATATTGCGCAGCGGGGGCACCCGGAATTTCCCGGCATCGGAACTCAGCCCCGTCACCGCCTGCCGGCCCGGCAGGGGCGCCGCATCCAAACCGTTATTGGCAAATCCCTGATTGGAAAAAAGCGCCCCGCCATGGCAATGAAAACAGTCCGCTCCCCGCAGGTTCCTTGCGGGATCGTGCTCGGTGACAAACAACTCCAACCCGCGCTGTTCCACCGAGGTCAGCTTGATGGCACCCCGCAGGGCCTGATCGAATTTTGAATCCTGCGAAACCTGTGTCAGGAGAAACTGTTCGAGAGCCAGCCCGAGGCGCTCCGCCGTGATCCCGCCAGCGCCGAAAGCTGCTTCAAATTTGGCCGGATAAGCCGGATCGGCCGCCAGCTTCCCGACCGCCTGGTCCAGCGGCTGATGCATTTCCAAGGCATCCTGGATGGGCTCGAGAACCTGATCCCGCAGGCGCCTGGTCCGGCCATCCCAAAAGAACTCCGCCTGCCAGGCCAGATTGAACAATGGCATCGCGTTGCGTTTTCCCGGCAGGCCGTCCGCCCCCAGGCTGAACCGTTTCCCGGCATCCGAAAATGCCGCCCGCTGGTCATGGCACGAGACGCAGGATTGGGTGTTATTTACCGAAAGCCGGGGATCATGAAACAACGCGCGCCCCAGGGCCACGCCTTCCAGCGTCGGGCGGTTGTCCGGGGGCAGTTTGACCGGCGGCAACCGGCGGGAAAATTGCAAAGGATAGGGCGTTCCATGCGCGGCCGCGGATGGAGATGCCGCCACCACCGCCGGGTCCTGCCAGACTTCCGGCTTCACCCCGGTCAAGCGGAAGGCCTGCTCCACCCGGGTCCGCAGCTCGGCCGCCCGCGGGTCGCCCTCCCGCGAATGGGTTGATTCCCCAAACGCCGCCGGATTTAGTCCTCCCAGAATTTTGCCCACATCCAGATCCAGCCCGACCGTCCCACCACTGCGCAAATCCAAAGTCCCTTCCAGTGTCACCGCCATCAGCGATTGCTCCCCCGCGAGGTGATAGGAAAATCCACCCCGCTCCTCGCCGGTCCGCGACCAATGTCCTTCCAGCGCCATAAAAATATACCCTCCCTGCCAACCCCAGTGCAGCCCATTCACCAAGGGATGCAGCGCGTGCCCCACCGGCCAGCGGTTGGGATCCCCGTGATCAACCGCAGACTCCACCCCGACCTTAAAACGCAGTCCGGTAAAAACCTGCCCCGGCACTCCCTCCAATAGCGCCTGCGACACGCCCTCCGCTCCCTTGAAACAGGCAAACCATCCGCCCGTCTCCAGCCAACTGCCGTCCTCCTGCCGCAAGGCAAGGCCTGAAACCAAAAAGTCTGCGCGGGTAACTGAAAGAGCGCCGCCTTTGGTCATCTCCGCGGCAAACTTCAATGGAGCATCACCCCAGGACCATTTCATTTCCATCCCCACCTGCTGGAAACGCCCCGCTCCCTGTGCCCCAGCGGCGCCCGCACCCGGGCCAGCCAGCGCCAAAACCGCCAGCAACCACCAAAAAAATCGGAAAAACCGGGACATGTGAAATGACGGAAAATCACGACATTCCCGCCGCAACTCTGAAAATTATAGATGATACTCTTGGTTTCTCAATTCTTTTTTGCAATTATGAGTTTATCCTCAAAAATACGAAGCGAACCCGCGCCCATTCACCCTTCTGCACCCCTCCCCGCGTCCTATACGGATTTCCCATTGCAGCCCGGCTTCACCCCGCACCCTTTCCCGGACATTTCCGAAACGCCTCCTCCCTCTTAACCGAACTCCACTTTTCCAAAATGACCACCCGCACTGAATCCGACACCATGGGCCCCATCGAAGTCGCCACCTCGGCGTATTGGGGCGCCCAAACTCAGCGCTCTCTGAAATACTTCGCGATCGGCCGCGATGTCATGCCCCGCCCCCTCATCCGCGCCCTAGGCGTCTTGAAAAAAGCCTGCGCCTTGGTGAATACGGACCTCGGCAAAATGCCCTCGCCCACTTGCGACCTCATCGCCGCCGCCGCCAATGAAGTCATCGCCGGCACCCTCGACGCCCATTTTCCCCTCCGCATCTGGCAGACCGGTTCCGGCACCCAGACGAATATGAATACCAACGAGGTCATCTCGAACCGCGCCATCGAGATGGCTGGCGGCACCATGGGCAGCAAAACCCCCGTGCATCCCAATGACCACGTAAACATGTCGCAGTCGTCCAACGACACCTTCCCCACCGCCATGCACATCGCGGCTGCCGAGGAAGTGGTGCACCGCCTTATCCCCGCCATCCAGCACTTCCGCAGTGCCCTCGAAGCCAAACGGGTGGAATTCAACGATATCGTCAAAATCGGCCGCACCCACCTCCAGGACGCTACCCCCGTCACCTTCGGCCAGGAATTCGGCGGGTATGTCAGCCTGATTGACCGCGACCTCGCCCGTATCGAATCCGCCCTGCCAGGCCTCTACGATCTCGCCATCGGGGGCACCGCCGTCGGCACCGGACTCAATTCCCACCCGGAATTCGCCGACCGCGCCGCCGCCAAGATTGCGGAACTCACCGGCCTGCCCTTTGCCAGCCACCCCAATAAATTCGCCGCCCTCAGTGCCCACGATGAATTTGTCTTCGCTTCCGGTGCCCTCAAAACGCTGGCCGGCACCTGCATGAAAATCGCGAACGACATACGCTGGCTCGGCAGCGGCCCCCGCTGCGGCCTCGGCGAGCTGGCCCTCCCCGAAAACGAACCCGGCTCCTCCATCATGCCCGGAAAAGTGAACCCCACCCAGAGCGAAGCCATGACCATGGTTGCCGTTCAAGTGATGGGCAATGACGCCGCCATCGGCTTCGCCGGCAGCCAAGGGAATTTTGAGCTTAACGTGTTCAATCCCATCATGATCCACAACTTTTTACACAGTGTGGAACTGCTCACTGGCACCCTCAACAGCTTCGCCGACTACTGCCTCGCCGACCTCAAAGTGGACCGGGCCACGGTCGACCGTTATGTCGCCGAGAGCCTGATGCTCGTCACCGCACTCAATCCCCACATCGGTTACGACAAAGCCGCCGCTATCGCCAAAAAGGCCCACAAGGAAGGCACCAATCTCAAGGAAGCGGCCCTCGCCCTCGGCCATCTCACCAGCGAACAATTCGACCAATGGGTCATCGCTGAACGGATGACCCGGCCCTGAACATGGGAGCGACCGGCCTGCTGTAAAAATCCCCAGAGCAAAAGGTTGCCATTCCGGTCCGCTGACGCGTAAAGAGGGGACCGTCATGCATTTTTTCCAACGCTCCCTCGCTGCCGCCATCGCCTTCTCCGCCGTGTTGCCCATGGCTTCCGCTGAGGGCATCCAGTTGAAACCTGCCTGGTCAGGCATCAAAATCGACCGTCCGATTACCCTGCTCTCGCCTGCGGACGGCACCGGACGCCAGTTCCTTGTCGAGCAGCGGGGCAAGGTGCGCATTCTGCCCTCCGACCAGGCGGGCAAGGAAACCAAAACCTTTCTCGACCTCTCCGACCGGAAGATGGAGGAAAACCAGTTTGAGGAAGGATTGATCGGATTTGCCTTTCACCCGAAATACAAGGAAAACGGCAAGTTCTACGTCTGCTACAGCCAGCAGGAACCAAAACGCAGTGTCATCAGCGAGTTCAAAGTCTCTGCCGCTGATCCGGACAAAGCTGACCCGGCGTCCGAACGAATCCTCCTTCAGGTCCCTCAGCCCTTCTGGAACCACAATTCCGGCAACATGCTGTTTGCTCCGGACGGCCTGCTTTTTATCGCTTTCGGCGATGGAGGCAAACGCGATGACCCCTTCCGCTTTTCCCAGAACCGCTTCGTCTATAACGGAAAAATCATCCGCATCGATGTGGACACCCGCACCGGCAACCGCCCTTATGGCATCCCCTCGGACAATCCATTCCTGAAGCAGGAAGCCGTCCTCCCGGAGATCTACGCCTACGGGCTGCGCAATCCCTGGGGACTCTCCATCGACAAAGCCACCGGCCTCTTCTGGTGCGCCGATGTCGGTCAGGACATCTGGGAGGAAATCGACCTGATCCAAAAAGGCGGTAACTATGGCTGGAGCTGGCGCGAGGGAGCCCAGCCCTTCGTCATCCGTCAGGAACCCGCCCCCGCCGATGCCAAATTCATCGACCCGATCCATCAATACGATCACAGCCAGGGCCTCAGCATCACCGGAGGATTTGTCTACCACGGCAAGGCCCTCCCGGATCTCGCCGGCAAGTATCTTTACGGCGACTTCGCCAACGGCCGCATCTGGGCCCTGCACTACGACCACACCGCCGGCAAGGTCCTGGACAACACCCAATTTTTCCAAGCCCCCCTTGATGGCAAAGGCCAGGCCACCTTCAAGCCCACCGCCTTCGTGGAGGACGCGCAGGGAGAGCCGGTCATGCTGGACTGGAACGGCTCCATCCAGCGCCTCACTAGCAAGTGAGAAGATGGCTTCCGCGGCACTGCTTCCGCAAGGCTGAGGCTCATCGCGGATGACTCAAACGAAGGTGTTGCCATTCCATGGCTGAATGTATCCTGAATAGCACCGATGGGTTTACTCAACTGAGCAGCCGGGGATCGAAGGAGAAGAGTTCGGATTTGCCGAAGGTGATTTTTTTGAAGTCAGGATGAGCCGGATTGAGCAGGTAATTCGGCTCACCGGGAATGATCACGCTCGGCATTTCCAGCACCGCGGAGCGCCCCTGTTTTATCCAGAGATCTCCCATTTCCTTGGTCGATGGAGGGACCGGTTCTTCCCTCCAGTCAGCCGGAAGGGAGGTTGCAGTGATCCTTTCCATCAGAGCCTCATCGAACACGATCCGGAAAGCGACATATTTGAAAAGCACTGGTGGATTCAGATGAACGAGGGTCTCCAAGGCCGCGAGGGACAGGGTGCCACTGGTGTATACCATCCATGTGCCGCGGGAGTTCCAACGGCCACCACCGCGTGAAGCCCCTTCCCCACTGAAAGCAGTGGCTTCGTATTTTTCCTTCACGATCCGCCATGCCTGCCTCGTCATGAATAGACTCCGTATTCAATGCGGGTGAGGAGATCCTCTACTTCACGGGCACCGACTTCGGTTTCCGCATACTCCAAGGGCACCGCACCGCCCAGTCCGGCCTGGGGAGCCGTCAGCCAAAGGCGGGCATTCGCCACCGATTCCAGAACTTCCACGGCCTGGCCCAGCAGCCGGGCGAAACGCACCACCCGGTCGGATTCCGCAGGATCAAGCCTGCCGGAGATCTTGCGTCGATGCAGCGTGGCTTTGGAGATGCCCAGCATGGGAGCGAGTCTTTCCATCGGCAGATCGAGATGGCCACGCAGGTCGTCGAGTTCCTGAACTGGAAGCCCAGCCTTCAGCGACTGGATCAGCTTGGACGGGGAGAAATTCCGGGCCGCTCCTTTGCCGGAAGGCCCTTGAACATAATATCCAACCACCTGCCCTCCTGCCTTTCGGAGAATGGCTTTTTGGGCCCCCTCCTTGGGAATTGGAGTTTTTTTGGGCCTGGGTGTTTCCAGCATCTTTTCCATTTGAGACATTCTATAGTCTCATTCGCAAGATACGTCAATCCGCGACTGAGGTTTAAGCTTGATGCCATGAGGGCACCATGCGGGAGATTGCCTGCGATGCCTTGGCCGCCACATGCGGCGTGGTTACAGTTGCTCCCCTATTGGCCTTGACCCCCTGGCTCTTTCCCGGGATGAGGAATTCATGACATTTCCGATCTCCCCGGCCACCGCTCTGGCCAGCGCATGGGCATGGCCCTCCCTCACGCCCACCCAGTGGGCGATGGCCGCTCTCGCCGGGCTCTGCTGCGGGATCGCCAAAGCCGGCCTCGCGGGGGTGGGGATGATGACGGTGCTGATCATGGCCGACATCTTCCCTGGCAAGCTGTCCAGTGGCGTGGTCCTGCCGCTGCTGATCTTTGCGGATGTCATGGCCGCCCTGCTGTATCGTCAGGAAATCCACTGGGGCCGCATCCGTGCCCTGATCTGGCCCATCCTCATGGGTATTGTGGCCGGGTGGGGCGTGTTGCTGTACCTGCCGGACTCCGCGTTCAAACCGCTGATCGGAGCCATGATCCTGCTGATGCTGGGCGTGCAGATTTTCCGGGGCCGTGCTCCCCACCTGACCGGGCGCATGGCCGGCTCGTCTGCGTTCACCTGGGGGGCGGGATTGCTCACCGGCCTTTCCACCATGGTCGCCAACGCAGCTGGCCCCATCGCCACCATTTATCTGCTGATTCTCGGACTGCCCAAACGGGAATTCGTGGCCACCATGGCATGGCTCTTCCTGTTGGTAAATCTGGTCAAAGTTCCATTCAGCCTGCACCTCGGCCTCATCAGCGGCGGCTCCCTGACTTTGAATCTCCTGCTGGTCCCAACGGTGCTGGCGGGCCTCTTTCTGGGCCGCGCGGCGGTCCACCGCCTTCCTCAACGGCCCTTCCAGATCATCGTCCTCTCCCTCGCCGCCTTGGCCGCCCTCCGTCTGCTCTTCATCGCCTGATGCCACGGGGTCATCAGAACCCAACGCCGCTTCAGACAATTTCGAGCCCCCGCATCGTTCCCGTGGAACTGGCGAACTTGCCAGCCTCCACGCCCATACGTTGCAGCATGGAGACAAAGAGATTTGGCAGGGGATAGTTCCGTTCCTGGTCAAAGGCGAGATGCTGGCCGTGACGGAAGCCTCCCCCGGCAAACAGGGTGGGCAGATTCGTCGTCACGTGGGTGTTGGCATTGCCGAGATTGCTGCCATAGAGCACCATGGTGCGGTCGAACAGGGTATCCCCGGACTCGCCCACGGCTTTGAGCTGGGTGAACAGATCCGCCAGCAGCTTCATGTGCCACTGGTCGATCGCCTTGAGCTGCCGGAGCTTCTCATCCGATTTCCCGTGATGGGACAGACTATGATAGGCATCGGACATCTTTTCGCCGTTCACATCGATCACCGGTGAATTCACGCTGTCCAGCATCAGGGTCACGCTGCGGGTGGAATCGGTCTCAAATGCCAGCCGCGCCATGTCATACATTAGCTTCACCTTCTGCATGTATTCCCTGGGGTCCGCCGGGTCCAAAGGAGGGGCGGTGGTCACGGTGGGCTTCGGTTTGTCCTCCCATTCACGCGACATCTGGAGTCGTTGTTCCAAATCCCGCACACTCGTGAAATACTGATCAAGCCGTTCCCGGTCCTTCGGCCCGATATTCCGTTCCAGATCCTTCGCCTGCCCGGCCACCGAATCCAGAATGCTCTGCCCCAGTTCCAGCTTCCGCACCTGGGCGGCGACTTCCTCCGGCGAGCCTTGAATGAACAAACGTTTGAACACATCCGAGGCTTTTTCCTCACAAGGAATCAGCACGCCCGAGCCGGTCCATGACAAGCTGCGCCGGCCCCGCGACACATTCACGCCCAAGGTCAGGGAAGGAAACCGCGTGAGGTGCCCGATCCGTTCTGCGAGGTATTGATCGAGGGAAATGGTGTTGCGGAATCCCCCGCTGCCCGGATGGGGGGCGGCTGTCAGGAAACAGTTGTCGGCCGGGTGTCCTCCATCCACGTCAGGGTGCGAGACGCCGCTGAAAACCGTGAACCCCTCGCGGTGCTCCTTCAGCATTTCAAGATAGGGCGACAGTTGATAGTCCCGCCCGGCCCCGGTGGGGAAAAACTGATCCGGCAGCAGGCCCAGGTTGTTGCAGACCGCCAGCATCCGCCGCGGAGCATCTGCCGGGGCAGCGGCCTTGGCAAAGGCGGGCATCATCGCTTCTAGCAGCGGCAGCCCAAGGGCAATGCCCGTCCCCCGCAGGAAACGGCGGCGGGAGAGATGACGTTGGAGGGAAATATAGGGCGCAGCCATGACCGTGGAATAAGGGAAAATTACTTGTTCAGGAAGAGCGGACTTTGGACCAGGGCGTGGATCAAACTGCGCCCCCCGTATTGACTCTTACGGGCCTGTTCGAGGATCGCTTCCAAGGAAGGACGGTCCGAGAACCTGACCGGTGCCCCGGTGGCATACACCGTCAGTTGCCGGGCGAGGTTCCGGGCGATCTTCGCCTCATCCTGCAGCAGCAGTTTTTTCAATCCCTTGATGTCCTGGAAGCTCCGGCCATCCGGCAAGGTCCCGGCCGGATCGACCGGCTGGCCGGACCGGAACGCAAACGGCTGGCCATTTTTGCCAAAGCCCGGCACCTTCTCTCCCTCACCCAGCGCCCGGTAATGGTCGCGCCAGCCTCCCATCACATCAAAGCTCTCCAAGGCAAAACCCGGAGGATCCATCTTGTCATGGCAGGACGCACAGGACGCCTGCGACCGGTGTTTCTCCAACTGCTGACGGATCGTGGTGGCCCCGCGGATATCCGGCTCCACCGCCGGGGTGCCCGGCGGCGGCGGAAGCACCTCATCGCCCAGCAGTCGTTCGGTGATCCAAGCTCCCCGCAGCACGGGCGACGTGGTGGTGCCATTGGCTGTCACCTTCAGCACGATCGCCTGCGTCATCAATCCGCCGCGTGGATTGTCCGGCGGCACGGCCACCCGCCGGAAACCCGAGCCCGTCACCCCATCAATTTGATAGAGATCCGCCAGCCGCTCATTGATCATGACGAAGTCCGAATCGACCAGATTCCGCGCCGGGAGATCATGTTTCATCAGTTCCGCGAAAAACAGCTGCGATTCGCGCTGGGCCGATTCCCCCACATAATCGTCCAGATAATAGTCAGGGTACAAGCCACTGTCCGGGCTGGTCACCGTCACCTTCCGCAGGTCCAGCCAGTAATCGAGGAAGGCCTCGACAAAGCGTTCCGCCCCGGGTGAATCCAGCAACCGGTCGGTCTGCGCCTTCAGCACGTCCGGGTCGCGCAGTTTTCCCTGCCCGGCCAGCTCCCGCAGTGGCGCATCGGGGACCGAATTGATCAGAAAAGAGGCCAACCGGTCGGCCAGGTCCCAGTCCGTCAGGGCGCCCGGCGTTTCATGCCAATAGAGAAACTCCGGCGAGCACAACACCGCGGTGTATCCCGCCAGCATCGCTTCCGTAAAACTGCTGCCGGTCTCCCTCGCATGCCGGATCACCGGCAGGAAACGCTGCGCCTGCCCGGCCCCGGCCGCGTGACGATAGGCTTTGGACAGAAATTGTTCCAGCAACTTCACCGCGTCCTCGTCCGGCTGAGCCGGAACCACCTCCACCGGGAGGTCGGGTTTGGTGGAGGCCTGCAGCGGAAGCTCCCCAAACAACAAACGGTGTCCCGCCGTCGGCCATTGATCATAGAGCGGTCCCTCGACCTCCAGCCAGCGGAAGCTGACCCCGGGCTGACCCTCGGTGGTGGCCAGGGGATTCTGCCAGTTGGGCGGACGGGAGCGGAACAGCCGCACCGCATCCGGTCGGATCATCTCGCCTTCCTGCAGCCACACTTCCATATCATGCGCCCCCGGCTCCACCCCGGCATCGAAATTCCCCAGCTTGCGCAACAAGCCCGGCGGCATCACGCCATAGACGGTGATGGGTTCCGACCGGCCTCCCTTGGAGACGTTATCCAAATCCGGCACCCACCAGCGTTTCTCCTTCCCCGGCCCGACCCACACCGCATGGGCATGGATCCGGACCCGGTAGCGGCCCGATACCGGGGCCTTGAATTTTCCCCACTGGGGTTGGAGCGGCTCGTAGCTGCTGGCCACCACGCCCACGCCTTCCATTTCCCGCAGTTCCGGGTTTCCTGGTCCGGCCGTCATCGGTTCCTGGCCGGCCCGAACCTCCGGCTGCGGGGCAAATCCCAGCACGGGAAACGTCGCCCGCTCGGGGCTGCGGTTGAATTCCCCGAATTTCATGGGCCCCGTCCAGCTTCTGTCGTCCCTCGAATAATAACGGATCGTCTCCGTGGCCGGCCGCGTGACCCCGGTCGACATCACTTCCCTCAGCACCGCATCCGCCGTTTGCAGATACCGGGACATTTGGACGTGTGAGACATCCAGCGATTCCCCGATCCGGTTGAAGCGGAACGATTCCCCGTCCTCCGGCAACCGGTCACGGACCTGCAGCCATGGAGCCGCAAACAAATCGCGCAGGGCATTCTCGTACTCATATCGGTTCATCCGGCGTTCGGTCGTTCGCCCGTCCCGGGCGGTCACGGCCTGCTCGGCCGTGGTCAGCGATTTCGTCAGCGATTGCAAAAAGGCCTGCCGGTCGCCCGCCTCCGGCTGGGGTTTGTTTTTCGGCGGCATCTCTCCCGCCGCCACCCGGTCGTGGATTCTCACCCACCATTCAAACGTGCCTCCGTCGGAAAGATCGGCGCCCAGCCCTTCCAAATCCAATCCTCCCTTTTTGGTTTCGGCATCATGGCAATCCAGGCAGCTGTTCTTGAAAAAAGCCTGCAGCGCGGCCCCCTCCGGACGGGCTGCGGTCTCTTCCGCGTGCCCCCACCCGCCCAGCAGCAGTCCAGCCAGAACGATCCAATCAGCAGATTTAAGCATGTCTTTAAAAGTGGGAATGCCCCGTCCGTGTTCACGGGAGGTTCTGCCGCTTATTACGCAGCCGGAAGGCCCGGGCTTGCTCCCGTATTTACGTTTCCGATGAATGATACGCTTCCCCACGGCTGGAATGGCAATTCCGGGCGGCATCCCAGAGCGGCGCTACGAAATCAGCGCCTTGACCACTTTGCCATGGACGTCAGTGAGGCGGAATTGGCGGCCTTGGAACCGATAAGTCAGGCGCTCGTGATCAATCCCCAACTGATGCAGCAGCGTGGCATGCAGATCGTGGACATGCACCGGGTCCTGCACAATGTTGAAACCGAAGTCATCCGTCTGGCCGTGGCTGGTGCCGGGCTTGATGCCGCCGCCTGCCATCCAGAGTGAGAAACAGCGCCCGTGGTGGTCGCGGCCGTATTTCTCACGGTTGGCGCCGCCCTGCGCATAACAGGTCCGGCCGAATTCACCCCCGAAGATGACCAGGGTGTCGTCGAGCAGGCCGCGCCTTTTCAAATCGGTCACCAGCGCCGCCGCAGGCTGATCGACATCGCCACAGAGGACCGGCAACCGGTCAGTCAGGCCTCCATGCACATCCCAGCCTCGATGATACAATTGAATAAAACCGACCCCACGCTCCGCCATGCGGCGGGCCAGCAGACAGTGCCGCGCGAAGGACCCGGGTTGCCTGGCGGCCTCGCCATACAGGTCCCAGGTTTCCTGAGGCTCCTTGCTGAGATCCGCCAGATCGGGCACAGAAGCCTGCATGCGGAAGGCCATCTCATATTGGGCAATGCGGGCTTCCACTTCAGGGTCCCCACTGGCTTCGTGCTGGATCCCATTCAGCTCCGCGAGGCCATGGAGCATGAGACGGCGGCGCTCCCGCGAGATGCCCGGGGCATCGTTCAGATATAGCACCGGATCGCTGGTGCCGCGCAATTGCACGCCCTGATGCCGGCTGGGCTGGAAACCACTGCCCCATAACCGCGAAAGCAGGCCCTGATCCGGTGGTCCCTTGCTGGGCACCGAACACATCACCATGTAGGAAGGCAGATTTTCATTCACGCTGCCCAGGCCGTAGTCCAGCCACGCTCCGATGCTGGGACGCCCAGGCTGCTGACTGCCGGTTTGCAGAAGCGTGATCGCCGGGTCGTGGTTGATGGCATCGGTATGCATCGACCGCACCACACACAACTCATCGGCGATTTTCTGCGTGTGGGGCAGCAGATCGCTGAGCCACTGGCCACTTTGACCGCAACGCTGGAAGGCATATTTGCTCGGCTGCAATGCCAGCTTGCCCTGGGCACTCACCATTCCGGTGATGCGCTGGGTTCCCCGTACCGAAGCCGGCAATTCCTCATCAAACCGCTCGCTCAGCAGCGGCTTGGGATCGAACAGCTCCAAGTGCGGCGGGCCGCCGGACTGGAACAGATAGATGACCCTTTTGGCCTTCGGTGCAAAGTGCGGCAGCCCCGGCAGGCCGCCCGCCGCGGAAGCGCTGAAACCGCCCATCAGTTGTGACAGGGCGGCGGCCCCGAGACCGAGACCGGTGCGGCTCAGGAACTCCCGGCGGCTGCCCCAGTTTTGATATTGATGGCAGTCCATGGGTCAGTTTTTAGTAATGGTTTCGTCCAGATTCAACAGATTGCTGGCGAGGGCCGTCCAAACGGCTGATTCTCCTGCCTGGCCAGCCGCAGCATTCACGCCTCCACTCTTCAGCATGGCTTCGGTTCCGGCAGAGTCCGCTTGATAGGAGGCCCGCAGCTGGTTCTGCACTTTTGCCAGCACCTCCGCTTCCCTTGGTGTCGGCAGGCGTCCAGTTGTGAGGCGAAAGCCCCACGCCAACCGGGCCCCGTCGGAGTTGCCGCCTTCCGCCTGGATCCGCTGCCCCAGATGCCCGGCCGCACGCATCAGGGCAGGTTCATTCATCAGGGTCAGGGCCTGGAGAGGGGTGTTGG
Source organism: uncultured Verrucomicrobiota bacterium (assembly GCA_942492905.1). GTDB lineage: Bacteria > Verrucomicrobiota > Verrucomicrobiia > Verrucomicrobiales > V1-33 > CAIZWU01. The sequence goes on along the minus strand of OW818657.1, from coordinate 3,142,630 downwards.
TGCGGGAACGCCGGACACAGCCAAATTCCCGGTCCGGGGTGTCGAACACGTTCATCACCGGGTGCGGCACCGTCCGCTTCCAAAAGGTGTAGAGACTGCGGCGGTAGAGGTCATCGCCGGTGCTGGTCAGCCATTTGGTGCCAGGATAGTCCGCATCCACCACCACCCCTTTGTAGAGGTCCTCCGGTTGATCCGGAAAAACGCTGGGACCACCGAGGCGCTCGCGCAGCAGACCACTGACCGCGAGCGCATGATCGCGGATCATTTCCGCCGGCAGACGGAAACGCGGCCCCCGGCCGAGCAGCCGGTTCTCGGGATCGCGGGTCAGCAGGTCGGGAGCAATGCTGGAATCCTGACGGTAGGTGGCCGAAAGCACGATGGACCGCATCAGGTCCTTCACATTCCAGCCTCCATCAATGAAGTCCCGCGCCAGCCAATCCAACAATTCCGGATGAGCCGGATATTCCGACTGGAAGCCGAAATCCTCTGCCGTCTTGACCAGACCGATCCCGAAAATCTGCTGCCAAAAACGGTTCACCACCACGCGGGCGGTCAACGGGTGGCCGGGCTGGGTCAGCCATTGGGCCAGTCCCAGGCGGTTCCGGGGAGCACCGGCCGGCCAGGCGCCCAACAGGCTTTCCGGCACCCCCGGCGTGACGGGTTCGCCAAGGGCATCATAGCTGCCCCTTAACAAGACATGGGTCGGCCGGGGCTTGGCCATTTCGGCCATCACCATCACACTCGGGAAGTTCCGTTTCAGTTCCAACCGCCTGGCCTGCGCGACCCGCAGGGCCTGCACCGCCTCACGGGTGCTGTCCTGATAGCGCAGGAAGGCCGACTGCACCCGATCCAGCTGAACCAAGGCCTCCGGCATGCCCCCGGGGGCGCCAATCAACCGGACCAGTTGCCGCTCAGCCATCCGCGCCAGGTCGTCCGCGGACAACACCGCCGGCCAGACCCGGAAGCCCGCGAGATCGCCTTCAAAAGCCTCCGGCTCCGGTCCTTCCTTCCGGCCGACCGAAAGCGCCTTGGGACCGACCGGGCCGGATAAACCATCGTGGTGCACCACGACATCACTTTCCACCCCATCGACATAAACCCGCAGTCCTGCGGCGGTTCCCGTGCCATGATTGACCACCGCGATCTGATGCCAGCGATCCGTGCCCAACCGCGCGACCGCTTCCAACTGGATCGCATAAGCCGGCCACTTCTGGGCCATCCTGACTTCCACCGCTCCGGCAGCATTGATCCGGATTTCAAATCCATTCCCGTGGGACACCGAAGACACCGGAATCTGCCAGCCCATATTGGACAGGAGCACCCCTGCCCCGCCCCGCCATCGTAGCGATGTCTGCCACGTCCATGCCTTGTGACTGGCAGCCTCAAATTGCGCCGGAGCCACCGTCCAGGCCGCGGCCGGGAAGGCAAAAACCGGTCCCAGGGCCGGATGGTCAGTGCCCCGCTGATCCAACCCTGACGACTCTTCCGGTTTGGCCCCGTTGATCAGTTTTCCATCCTTGCGTTCCACCCGGAATGCCATGCCTGCCGGGTCCGGCTGGACGGGTACTGCCTTGCTCAGAAAAGCCACCACTTCCCCCAACGGCTGCCCCGCCGTGGAGGCCTCCGGCAAAGCCTGAGCCGCCGAGGCAATCTGTTGATCCAGCAGTGCCAATGCCGCCTGCTGGACTCCGGTGGGGGCCGGAATCAACGGTGAGGCATTCGCCAGACGCCCGTCTTCCCCCCATTCCGGCACCTGATTGAAGAAGGCATACAGTTGATAGTAATCCTTGGCCGTCACCGGATCATATTTGTGGTCGTGACAACGGCTGCACTCCATGGTCAGGCCCAGCCAGGTCATGCCGAGGGTGCGCACCCGGTCCGCCACATACTCCACACGATACTCCTCATCGATAATCCCGCCCTCGGAATTGATCACATGATTCCGGCCGAAACCGGTGGCGATGCGGTCATCCAGCGTGGGCTCCGGCAGCAGATCCCCGGCGAGTTGGCGGGTGATGAATTGGTTGTAGGGGAGATTGTGATTGAAGGCATCGATCACCCAGTCCCGCCAGCGCCACATGGACCGCATGGAGTCGTTGTTGAATCCATGGGTATCGGCATAACGCGCGGCGTCCAGCCACTCGGCCGTCATGCGCTCGCCATAGCGCGGGGAAGCCAGCAACCGCTCGACCGCATCGCGGTAGGCTGATTCCCCGCGGGCTTTCACGTCTCCGGTGAATCCGTCAAGCACGGCTGGGGTCGGAGCAAATCCAGTCAGGTCGAAGGAGGCCCGGCGCAGCCAGGCTTCCGGAGCGGCTTCTGGCGATGGAGCCAAACCGTCGCGCTCCAGCCGCGACCTGATCCAGGCATCCCACGGCTGCCGGTCCCAGGCAGCAACCGACGGCAGGGCGGCCCGCACCGGCGGCACAAAAGCCCAGTGTTTTTCATAGGCAGCTCCTTCCGTGATCCACTGCCGGACCAGGGCAATCTGGGCCGGAGTGACTTTCCGGTTCGATTCCGGGGGCGGCATCTGTTCGTCAGGATCATGCGAGGCCATGCGTTGGAGCAAGGCACTGCTTTCGGGTTTCCCGGGCACAAGAACTGGCCCGTCCTCCAGCACTGCGGTGGCCCCCTCAAAGGTATCGAGCCTCAAATCCGCCTTCCGCCGCGCCGCGTCCTGACCATGGCAATGAAAGCAGTTTTCAGAAAGAATCGGCCGGATGTCCCGGTTGAAGCGCAAGGGGCCCGCCGCCGGACAGATCGCAGCACCCGCCAGCCACAGGGCCCCCAGGATTGGAAAGAATCTCATGTTCCGATCCTAAGCAGATGCCCGGCATCATTATTGTAGCGACGTGCGAAAGATTGGTATATTTGCCGCATGGCGATGCTACCCCTCTTTCATCCCGAACCCATCCGCCGCGCCTTCCAACAGACGCTCCCCCTGCTGGATCTGCTCCCGGATGTTTTCGTCTTTGCCAAGGACCGCCACCACCGCTTTGTGCTCGCCAACGCGGCCGAATGGAGAATGCATGGCTGCTCATCGGAAACAGGAATGCTGGGCAGAACCGATCATGATTTCCATCCCCCGGCCCTGGCCCGGCAATATGTGGCAGAAGACCAGCAGGTGATGGATTCCGGCCAGCCAATCCTCCACCAGGTCTGGCTGGTGCCCGATGCTTCCGGCTCTCCTTTTTGGTATGTGTGCAGCAAACTCCCCCTCCTCGACCCCCAGGGCAAATTGCTCGGCATCGCCGGGGTGATGCGGCCCTACGAGCGGGCCGGCACGGCGCCCGAGGAATACCGCCGGCTGCTTCCTGCGGTCGATTTTGCCCGCCGGCACTACGGGGAGCCGCTCGGGGTGCCGGAGCTGGCCCGGCAGGCCGGACTCTCCTCCAGTCAGTTTCAGCGCGAGTTCCGCCGCGTCTTTGGCCGATCCCCGGCGGCCTATCTGCTCGAAGTGAGAATCCAGGCCGCCCGCCATCTCCTGGAACACTCCAGCCAGGCGCTCAGTGTGATCGCGCTCGACTGTGGGTTCCATGATCAAAGCCATTTCACCAAACGCTTCAAGGCCGCGACCGGTCTGCTGCCCCGCGCCTACCGGTTGCGGTTTGCGGTCAAACCTCAAACCCACGTGCCATGGGCCGTCCGGAAGTGAGGATTTCTGCCGGAGTCAGGGCTTTGGCAGAACTGGCAGTGCGGGTTGAGCGGTGGCGGGGCGGGTGAAGGCTTCGCCAAAGGGCGTGCGGCCTTCGATAAAACCGCCCTGGGACAGGAAGAATTTGCCATTTTCCACGCCCATGAAGCGATCCAACCTGTCCGCCTTGCCGGTGGCATCATGGCTGAAGGTGGCGGTGGTCAACTCGCTCCAGCGGCCGGTCTCATCCGCGATCCATTGAGGGCCAAAGAGCGCTTTGCGCTGCAGGTGACCATTGCTGCCGCCGAAATTCTCACTGAATGAATACAGCCCCCTGAGGTATTTGCCATCCTTGGGCGCACGGAAGCTGGCGATGAGCATCCACTCCATTTTCTCCGGATGGAACCAATAACCGCTATAAATCGTATGGGTGCCTTCCGGCTGGACGGCCACGATGAATTTCTGGGCTTCGCCGGTCTTCCACGGATACACCAGATGGGAGTGCCCCCCGGTGCCTTCATTGCCAAAAACGGAAGCATGGACCCCTTCCCCTTTCGCAATGAGCTGGGTCTGATCATCGTCCGCCACCTTGCTCCGGTCCTTGGCATCACCACCATTGCCCGCATCCCAGATGGAAAAAATCAGACGGCGCTCCGTGGCGGAATTGACCTGCATGCCGAAGTAACCGCGGGAGAATCCGCAGGCCATGTAGTAAGTGTAGACCGGGTCCGCCACGGCAGTGACTTCATTGTAAAACATGGCAACCTTCGTCTCTTTCGGAACCGGATAGGCAAGATGCACCGAAGCCGCATTGCGCCGTTCCTTCAGGTTGAAATGGGCCTGCTGCGCCGCGGCGCCATCCAGATGCAGGGTCTCGATTTGCCCCGCATCGGTCGTTCCATTCAGGCTGGAGAGTTCGATGCGTACATACCCCGGTCTGGCGATGGTGTAGCGCCCAAAATCCGCCCGGCCCGCCATGACCTCCGCCTCATGTTTCTGATCACCTATCTTGATCTGCAGCCGCGACTTGCCCCCCGGCGGAAGCTTCACCGACAAGGCCACCGTCAATCCGCCGGTGGCTTTGAGTTCTCCAAACCAAACCACCTGCTGGGCAGGATCCTTCCAGCCAGTGATCCCATGCTTTTCGGAAACCTTGGCGCCTTCCGGATTGGGATCGATATAGGCCGTGAAGGCAGGAACCTGAAGACCGGCCAGGGTGAAGGAGCCGGTCAAACCGAGCACGCCAAAGGTGAGAAGGAGCAGACGGAACATAACGTTATGAAGGACTGGGGAATGGGTATCTGGAAACCGGATTTCCCTGAAGCAGAGTCTGGATTCCAAGAAAGCAGCCTGCAAGACCCGGTTCCCCGTTTCCCGCGCAAAAGCCTGCCGGTATTGATCAAATAACCCCACCGGCGCCGTCCTTGCGGCAGAACTCAACCCGGAGAAGTCAGTCCGCTTCCGGCCAGGCTCCCGCCGCGGCCGCCGCCAGATTTTCTTCCAGGTGCTTCGGCGTGATGGTCCCGGCGATGACCACTGGATGCCCCGGCAGGGCCAACGCCGACCGCAGCCGGTAATCCAAGGCCGTCATCCCCGCAGGCACGGTCCCGCCTGCGGACAAATCACCTGAGGCCAGCACCTTCTTGAGCAGAATCCCCTTCCCCGCCGCAGCGGCGGCTTCGATCACAGGCTGTTGCTCATGAAAGCCAGTGTTCCAGGCCACCATAACCAAATCGCACAGCGGCACTGCGGCGAGGCCGCCGGCAAGACTCATGGTGGAGATGCCCACTGCGCGGATCAGCCCGGCGGCTTTCATGGAGTGCAGCACTTCCAGCGCGGCGGTATCCTGGATAACACTCAGGTCCTCCCGGGGACAATGCAGCAGCACTGCCTCCAACCGGTCCGTCTGCAGCCGGCGCAGGCTTTCCTCCACACTGCGGCGGGTGTGGGCCGCGCTGAAATCCCACGAGGATTGCCCGCGTTCAAAGATTTCCCCGGTCTTGGAGAATAACAAAAACTGGTCCCGCCGTCCTGCCAGCAGCCGGCCCAGCCGCTCCTCGGCGATCCCATAAGCGGGAGCCACATCCAGCAGATTGACTCCCGCGGCTTCCGCCAGATCGAGCAACCGCCAGCAGGTGGCATCATCCGGCAACGCAAAAGGCGCATGTTTCAATCCCTCGTTGCGCCCCCACTTCACCGTCCCCAGCCCAAGCGCTGCCGTCTGCAGTCCGGTGCTTCCAAGGAAATGTTTCGTCAGGATGTTCATGATGGGAGAGGCCGCCACTCTGCCGTTTCCCATGGATAATGCCCCATTCCGGCCAAGGGCAATGGGATCGGGTCGGTGGCCATGTCCCCAGGCGCGAGATGCCGGGCGGTGAATTCCAGTGCCCGATCGGCCAGGGCGGGCGCATACACCAACTTGGTCGGCCAGGCCAATGCCGTGGTCCCCCGTTCCAACAAGGCCGGCCCATCCGGCAACCGGCTGGCGGCATTCGGCTCGGCCCGGTCCACCTTCCAGCAGGCCCACTCCAGCCCGTCCCATTTGAAATCCGGGAAGATTCCTGCCAGTTTTTTCCGTGCCTGCCGCATCGCCTCTTCATCGGTCATGCCGGTGGCATCCTCCGCGATCCCCCCACCGAGATACCAGACCCTGCCATCGCCCATGGGATGCGACGTGATGGTCACCACCGGTTTCGGAGTCGCCGTCACACAGTGGCCAAAAAGTTCCGGCAATGCCCCCCGCACCATGACCTGTTTCAACGGCCGCCGCTGCGTGACCGCATTTCCAAACCCCGCCGCCAGCGCCGCGGCTTCATTCCCCGTTGCCGCCGTGAACAGAAAAACCCCGGCCGTCAGCCGGACGCCGCCACACTGGACCGCCATCAGGGCACCCGCGGCATCCACCTCATATTCATCAATCGCCGCATGCAGAATCCGGTCGTGGACCGGTCCAGCCAACGCCGCCAGAACCGATTTCACCTCAATCACGGTTTCCTCCAGCTCATAGACCGCCCCCTTGTGCCCGCCATCCCGGAGAGCCGGAGGCCAATCTTCCCGGGCCAATTTCTTCACTTCCCCCTGCATGGCCCGGGCTCCCACCGTCGCCCCGACTCTCGCCAACCACGAATCCGCCGCCCACAAATGCTGACAGGGGGACAGAGTCCGGGCAGCAGCCAGCGAAGGCTCGCGTTTCCCCGCCAGGCAATCCAGCCAAATGGGCGGCAAACTCCGCAGCTTCTCCGCGATCTCCCGGTTCGAACCATCCAATCCATACTTGACCCCACCATGCAGGATTCCTTGGGCTCCCAGGCTCTGCCCGGCCCCGATGGCTTCCTTCTCCAGCAAAATGGCGTCATAACCAGCCGCCACCAGGCGCCGCAGAGTCCACAATCCTGCGATCCCTGCGCCGACAATAATAACCTGACGATGAACCGTGACCATCCTCCCGCGATACGGTCAGGCCATGGGACCGGCAACCGGAATCCGCTCCCCGGGGCCGATCCGCGGGCTAGAAGTCCGCATGCCCGGGCGTCCGGGCAAACGGGATCACATCGCGGATATTCCCCACTCCAGTGACAAACATGAGCAACCGCTCAAAACCCATGCCATAACCCGCGTGCGGGACCGTTCCATATTTCCGCAGATCAGCATACCACCAGTAGTCAGCCTCACTCAGACCATGATGCGCCATCGCCGCGCTCAAACGGTCCGGCCGCTCCTCCCGCTGGCTGCCGCCAATGATTTCGCCAATGCCGGGCACCAGCACATCCATGGCGGCCACGGTCAGTCCATCGTCGTTCTGGCGCATGTAGAAGGGTTTGATCTCCTTCGGATAGTTGTAAACGATCACCGGGCACTGGAAGTATTTTTCCGTCAACCAGCGTTCGTGGCCCGACTGAAGATTGAGCCCATATTTCACAGGGTATTCAAAGCTCTCCCCGCTCTGCTCCAGCAGGGTCACGGCCTCCGTGTAACTCACCCGCTGGAAGGGACGGTCAGCCACAAACTTCAGACGCTCGATCAATCCCTTGTCCACGTATTTGGCGAAAAAGGCCAGATCCTCCGCGCAGCGTTCCAGCGCATCCCGGACCTGATGTTTGAGTTGGGCTTCGGCCAAATCCATATTGCCCGCGAGATCACAAAACGCCTGTTCCGGCTCGATCATCCAGAACTCCGCCGCATGCCGTGAAGTGTTGGAATTCTCCGCCCGGAAGGTCGGTCCGAAGGTGTAAACCTTGCCCAACGCGCAGGCGAGGGTTTCCGCCTCCAGCTGGCCGCTCACCGTTAGAAAGGCGGGTTTGCCGAAAAAATCCTCCTCTGGCTTGCCGCCACTCCCGGGGGGCAGCGTGGTCACCCGGAACATCTCTCCCGCCCCTTCGCAGTCACTCGAGGTGATCATGGGGGTGTGCACATTCAGAAACCCGCGATCCTGGAAAAACTGATGCACCGCATAGGCCATCCGGCTGCGGACCCGGAACACCGCCCCGAACAAATTCGACCGCGGCCGCAGGTGGGCGATTTCCCGCAGAAACTCCAGAGTGTGCCCCTTTTTCTGCAAGGGATAGGTGTCATCCGCCGGTCCCACGAGGGAAATCCGGGCCGCCTGGATTTCCCATGGCTGCTCCTTGCCCTGCGAAGCCACCAATTTCCCCTGCACCTCCACACTCGCGCCCGTGGTCATCTCCAGCAGGGATTCCGATCCCGGCGTGCCGGCATCCACCACCACCTGAATCCCCCTCAAACAGGACCCATCATTGATTTCCAGGAAGGAAAAAGCCTTGGCATCCCGCCGGGTGCGGACCCAGCCGCAGACGGTGATGTCATCCGAGGGAGCCTGACTGGAAAGTGCCGCGAGAACCGGAGTATGCATGACGGTATTTCTGGCGGGGTTTCGCGCCGTGACAAGCCGGGACCAGGGCTGCCTTGCCGCCTTGCGCCGGTTGCTTTTCGGGTTGCGCCCGGGTTCGCCCCACCCCATTCCCAGAATCCCGCCGAACAGGCCTCCTTCCGAAAAATCCCCATACCATCGGAAGCGTCCCCGGGGTAGGCTCGACCGTCTTTCCTATGAAGCAGGGTCCGCGTCGCGCGGCCCAGCCCGTCCTCATTTGCCCTCCCCCCGAAAGTGCTCCCCCGCGAGAAACCAGATTTAAACGGCCGCCTGCATGACGTCCCGCATCAGCCGGGCGTGTATCTGATGCGCGACCGGCTCGGGAAGATCATTTATGTGGGGAAGGCCAAAAACCTGCGGAAACGCCTGAGTAATTATTTCCAGCCCGCCCGGAGCCGGATGGCGGACCTGAAGACCCGATCCCTGATCAAAAGCATCTGGGATTTTGAATTCCATGTGGTGCGCAATGAACCGGAGTCCCTGCTGCTGGAGAGCAAACTCATCAAGGAATACCGCCCGAAATACAACATTTCCCTGCGGGATGATAAACGCTTCCTCCTGCTCAAGATGCACCCGGCAGAACCCTGGCCCCGGTTCTTCCTGACCCGCACCCGCAAGGATGACGGGGCGCGCTACTTTGGCCCCTTCGCCCACAGCGGCAGCCTGCGCACCACCCTGCACTGGATGCAGCACCAGTTCGGCCTGCGCTCCTGCCGGCCGGTGGAACCCGGCGAAACCGACTACAAACACTGCCACAACGATATCATCAAAAACTGTTGCGCCCCCTGCATCGGGCGCATCAGCCAGACGGACTATCTGAAAAAAATCGACGAAGCCTGCGCCTTTCTGGAAGGACGGTTCAAGGACCATCTGAAGGAAATCGAAGCCGAAATGATGCTGGCCGCGGAGGAACTCGACTTTGAGCGCGCCGCTGAATTGCGTGACATGTTATCCGACTTCCAGCGCACCCTGCATCCGGCGCGCCGCTTCACCCGGGGACGCGGCACCCCGTCAGATCAGATCAAGCCACTCGAAGACGTCAGGGAACTGGGTGAAGTCCTGGAACTTACCCATGCCCCGCACATCATGGAGTGTTTCGACATCTCCAACATCTCCTCCAACCACATCGTGGCCAGCATGGTCCGGTTCAAGGACGGCGTGCCCGACACCGCCAACTACCGGCGCTACCGGATCAAAACCGTCAAAACCCAGAACGACTTCGCCTCCATGGCCGAGGTGGTGCGGCGCCGTTACTCCCGCATTCTGCTGGAAGCCAGTGAAGCCGCTCCTGACACCTTTGAGGGCAATCAGGAAGACGGCCCGGATGCTCTGCGCCGGCTGGCCGGACACCTGACGGAGCACCCGGAGGATCGCAAATCCACCAAACCCTTCGTGCGGATGCCGGACCTGATCATTGTCGATGGCGGCAAGGGCCAGCTGTCGTCCGCCTGTGAGGAACTGCAGCGGCTCGGGCTGTCCAGCCAGCCGATCATCGGCCTCGCCAAGGAACGGGAGGAAGTGTATGTGCCGGACCAGGCGGAGCCCATTGTGATGCCGCATTCCATGGGCGCTTTGAAGCTGCTGCAACGCATCCGCGACGAAGCCCACCGCTGGGCCAACGGCTACCATCAAATCCTGATGAAACGCCGCATCGGCGAAAGCATCCTGGATGATTGCCCCGGCATTTCCCCCGCCAAAAAGAAAGCCCTCCTCGCGGAATTCGGCAGCGTGGCCCGCCTGCGCCGCCTCACCCCTGACACCATCGCCCGCCTGCCCGGAATCAGCCTGAAACTGGCCACGGAACTCCGGGCGTGGCTGGACACCCACTAGCCAAAAATTAGACAAGCCTGCCCCGGACCGGTCGCTTACTCCTTCATCAGCTCAGCCATGACTTCCGGGTTGGCCCGCAGCGACTTGAAGTTCTCATCCACCAGACTGCCCGCGGAGGAGATACCCTGCGCGGCCCGGTTGAACATGGTGGCACTGCGCGGAGGACTGGCCAGAAAGGCCCTGACCTGCATGCTGAAGGCTTCCATGCTGTCGAGCAGCGGACGGGTCTCCGGATGCATCCGGGTCCTCAATCGCTTCAGCCGGTAGACGGCATCACCCAGCCCATCTTTTTTGAGCCCGGAAAGACTGCTGTCCTTGAGGGTGGTGTTGATGGATTTCAGCACGTCGCTGGTTTCGCTTTCAATGACCTCGATGGAGCCTGCCAGGCTGAGCATGGCGGGCGCACGGCCTTCCGCATATTCCAGCAGCAGTCTGGCCGAGAGATGGTGCGGAGCCGCGGCAGTCACCTTGCGCAATTGAGCAGCAACGGCCGGCATTTTGACCCACGCCGGAGCCTTTTCCTTGGCTGGCGCGGCTTTGATGATCTTGTCAAATTCCGCCAGGGCCGTCGTCAGCGCGGCCGGCCGCGTGGTCATCGCCAGATCGCGGGCCTGGTCGAATTCCTTCAAAGCAAAGACATTGATCGACATCAGGGCATGCGGTCCCTCGGTCAGGAAAAAATCCCGGACGGCCCGTTCATTGGCGGCCGGGACCCCCACGATACGGCATTGCCGGCCTACCGCTCCCCGGATTTTGGCGGGAACGCCTCCGACCGGCTGCACCGAGCCATCGGTATTGAGATCCCCCGTCACCGCCAGGGCCTCATCCCACGGGGTGCCGGTGTAGAGCCCTTCCACCAGCAAGGCGCAGGCCACGGCTGCTGAAGGCCCGTCCTTGGGCGTGTACTTATCAGCAAAGGAAACTTCTATCTTATAATTCTCCGGCCACCGGCCATGCCGGATGGTATGGAACTTCCTGACTTCCTGCAGGGCCTTCTCCATCATGGGTCCGGTGTCCTGATTGAATGTCAGGGTAGCTTCGGCCATGCCGGGCGAGGGAAGCGCCACCACATTCATCTGCGAGGTGGCACCTGCCATCTTGCCTCCATCCAGCTGCATCACCAGCAGGCCGTTGACCCGGCTGGTGCGGGATTTCAGATCCACGCCGGCCCCTGGAGCGGCGGCGGGTTTTTCCCCGGCCACCGTTGAGGGAGTTCCGGCGGGCAAAACAGGGGGTGTTTCCGGCGGCGGAGTCTGCGCCCACCCCCATGGTGCGCCTCCAGTGGAAAGCAGCAGAGTCACCAGACAGCGGAACCGGGTATTCATAAGGATAAAATCAAAATCCGTCCGATTTGTTAATACCTTCTGCGGGAAGCACAACATTTATTTAACCGGAAAACCATTTAACTGGATTCCTCATCGCGCCCTTCCCGCGATCCTCAGGAAATCAACTTGCAAGGCGGGCGGGCGGCGCTCACATTCAAACTCGAAATGCGCTCCCTGCTCAAATCCTCCACCGGCATCCTGCTGGCAGCCCTGCTGCTGGCGTGGACCAGCCTGTGCGGAGCCGGGATGATTTCTCACTGTTCCATCGGAGATCACGATTCCTGTGACCACGGCGTGGTGCATTTCACCGAAACCGGAGTGTCTGCCTCCCCACAGGAAGCTCCGGATCACCACCACCCGGAGCAAAGCGGCGGCTGCTGTTGTCCCCTCGATCATGAGCACTCCGCCCCTGGCACCGAGATGTTGCCATTGCACCCCATGGCGGTGTCCCCTCCCGTTTTCACCGAAATTTTTGCCTGTCCGGTTCCTCCCTCGTGTGGCCTGCCTTCTGTTGAGTCCCAACCCCCGGTTCCTCCGGGACGTGTTTCCCCAGCACCACCGCCACCCCATTTGGCCTGTGGTCCTCTTTTGGTTTGAGTTGAATTGGCTTTGGCAGCCGATGGCTGTCCCTTCCCGGAATCTCCCGGTCGATTGATCTGCCCAGGCCTCTACGTGCCTGTCTGGTTTTGCCCGGCAAAACCAAAACTCTCCAATCCGCTTTCCCTTTCCAAGGGCTAATGCCCTCCTGCTGACTATGTCCGCCAATGCTGCTTTAACGCGCCCGCTTTCCGCCCTGCTGGCCCTCCTGACCCTGCCTACGATGGCTGGGGCCGGCACTTACACGCCCGATTCAGCCGCCTCCTATGCGCTGGCCCACAATCCCGGTCTGGCCGCCGCACGCCTCGGCGTGGATCAGGCCAAGGCCCGGCTGCTCCAGGCCGGAGGACTCAGCAATCCGGAGCTCGAATCCGAAGTCCGGCCCAACCTAGCTGGACGCGAGTTCTCCCTCTCGGTCGGGTTTTCCCAACGGTTTCCCCTGACCCACCGCCTGCGCCTGGAAAAAGCGGTCTCCTCCACCGGCGTCGCCCTCGCTGAATTTGAAGTCAACGCCGCCAGCCGCACCCTCGCCACCCAGGTGCGGGAATTGGCCATCAAACTGCAAGCCCTCAGCGCCCGTCAGGAAATCAACCGCCGCCAACAGGCAGCCGCCCGCGATCTCGCCGCCGCCATGACCAAGGCCGCCGCCGCCGGAGAAACGCCTCCCCTCGAAGCCGCCCAGCTTGAATTGGAGGTCTCCCGGCTCGCCATCCTCGCGCTGCAGGATACCACCGAACGCGCCATCCTCGCCGGATCCCTCCGTCTCCTGCTCGGATGCCCCGCCACTGAACCCATTCAAATCACCGGCACCCTGGCTGCTCCCGCTATCCCCCATTCCACCATCACCACTTCCGCCCAACACCCCGATTACCAGACCGCCCTCACCAAAGCGGAGGCAGCCCGTCAGGCCATTGATCTGGCAAGGGCCAACCGTTGGGAAGACCTTACCGTCGGCGTCGGTTATGAGCGCAGCCAGATGGATGACGCCGGAGCAGGCATGGAACGGGAAAACAGCGCTGTGGTTCGATTCTCGCTGCCGCTTCCTCTGAAAAAACACAACGCCGGGCATCTTGCGGAAACCATCGCCACCGCGGAACGCACCACGCTCGAGGCCAGCGCGATGGCCGCCCGCCTCCGTGCCGAAGCCGCGGCCGCGCTGGATGAAATGAAAGCGTTCGCGGCCATTCATCAGGAAACCACCACCAAGCTCCTGCCCCAGGCCGAAGCCCTCGAAAACCGCTTCAACCAATTGCAAAAAAGCGGTCAGGCCACCCTGCCCGATGTCCTCCGCGCCCGCCAGCAGCGGCTCACTCTGGAATCCGCCGGCCTCGATGCCCGCCGCGACTTCCATCTGGCCCGCCTCCGCTATCAAGCCGCCAGCGGTCTCTGAACCCCATCCTTTTCCGCCCATGAAACCGATTCTCTGCCTGCTCATCTTCACCCTCCCCGTCTTCGCGGAGGCCGATCCTGCCAAACTTGCCAACACCGTCATCCTCGACGCCACCGCCGTGAAAAACCTCGGCATTGAAACCGCCGAAGCCGAAGAAACCGCCTTCGAGGAAACCGTTTTCGCCCTTGGCCGCATCGCGGTCCTGCCCGGCAAAAGTGCTATTGTCAGCAGCCGCATTCCCGGCCGCATCCATTCCCTGCTGGCGCGGCCCCACGTGCCGGTGAATCAAGGCGAGGAACTGCTCTGGATCGAAAGCCGGCAACCCGGCGATCCACCTCCCGTAATCATGATCGAAGCGCCCCTCTCCGGTTTGGTGTCCGAAGTCCATGTCTCCCCCGGCGAACCGGTGACGGCGGACACCGACCTGCTGGAGATCGTGGACCTCGACACCGTGGAAGCCGCCGCCGCCGTCCCCGAACACCTCGCCGGAAAACTCTCGTCCGGCCAGAAAGCCCGCCTCCGCGTCGGCGCGGCCGGCGACACCATCTATGAAGCGGACCTCGTCCATCTCGGCGCCGCCGTCGACCCCACCACCGGCACCCTCGAAGCCGCCTTCCACGTCCCCAATCCCGAAGGCCGCCTGCGCCCCGGCATGCGCGCCGAGTTCTCCATCATCACCAGCCAGCGCGAAGGCGTCATGACCATTCCCCGCAGCGCCCTCCAGGGCGACGCCACCAACCGCTTCGTCTTCGTCAAGGACTATGCTCTCCCTGACGCTTTCGTCAAAACCCCCGTCGCCACCGGAGCCAGCAACGATCAATCCATCGAAGTCCTCTCCGGCCTGCTCCCCGGCGATGAAGTCGTCACCAAAGGCGGTTACTCTCTGGCTTTCGCCGGCAAAGGCAGCGTCTCCCTCAAGGAAGCTCTCGACGCCGCCCATGGCCACCCCCACAACGAGGACGGCACGGAAATGACCAAGGAACAGCAAGCCGCCAAGGCCGGCGGATCGGCCGGCGGACATGACCATGAACACGGCCTTTTTGATGCTCCCCTGACCAAACTCTTCGCCGCCACCACCGCCCTGCTGCTGGGGTTGCTGTTGGTTGGGCAGTTTTTGAACCGCAGAGGCGCAGAGCGGGAAGGAGCCCAAAAGACTTAAAATCGACTAACAGCCCTTACGGAAAATTCCCTCGATCACTTTCCATGCTCAACGCCCTCATCCGATTTTCCCTCGGCCAGCGCCCGCTGATCCTCGGCGCGGCCCTGCTGCTGCTGGTCTTCGGCATCCACACCGCCACCCAGTTGCCGGTCGAAGTCCTGCCGGACATGACCAAGCCGACCGTCACCATCCTGACGGAATGTCCCGGCCTCGCCCCGGAGGAGGTCGAAGCCCTCGTTTCGCAGCCGATTGAAAGCGCCGTCCAGGGCGTCGGCGGACTGGACCGCCTGCGCTCCAACTCCGATGTCGGCCTCTCCCTCGTCTTCGCGGAATTCGCGTGGGGCACCGATATTTACCGCGCCCGGCAACTGGTCCAAGAGCGCCTGCAGTCCGTCCTCAATGCCCTGCCGGCCTCCGCCAAACCCGGCCTCACTCCCGTCTCGTCCCTCATGGGCGAAATCCTGCTGGTGGGGCTCCGCAACAAGGACCGGACCATCGCCCCGATGGACCTGCGAACCCTCGCGGACTGGACCATCAAACGCCGCCTGCAAAGCATCGGCGGCATCGCGGAAGTCCTCACCATCGGCGGCGGTGTCAAACAAATCCACGTCCAGCCCGACCCCCAACGCATGGCCGCCCTTGGCATCACTCTGGCAGAACTGGAGGCCACCGTCAGCCAAGCCTCCGGCAATGCCACCAGCGGATACCTTCAAGCCGGCCCGCAGGAAATCATGGTGCGCAATCTGGCCATGACCACCAACCTAGATGATCTGCGCCGCACCATCGTCAAAACCACCGGCGACCGCGCGATCCTGCTCTCCGACCTCGCCACCGTAACCTACGCCGTGCAAACCATGCGGGGCGATGCCAGCATTGCCCTCGCGGGTGATCAAACCGGCACCATGGGCGTGGTCCTCAGCATCGACAAAGCTCCGGGCTTCGACACCCTGAAGCTTACCGCCGAAATTGAAAAAGCCCTGGAGGAGCTCCGTCCCACCCTGCCCCCGGGCGTGGAAATCGGCATCATGTTCAAGCAGGGCGATTTCATCGAAAGCGCCATCGGCAACCTCAAGGAAGCCATCCGCGACGGCGCCCTCATGGTGACCATTGTGCTGTTCCTGTTTCTCCTCAATTTCCGGACCACCTTCATCACCCTGATGGCGATGCCCCTCAGCTTCGCCATTACCGTGCTGACCTTCAAGTGGCTTAACATCTCGGTGAATTCCATGACCCTCGGCGGCCTTGCCGTGGCCATCGGTATGGTGGTGGACGACGCCATCGTGGATGTGGAAAACGTCTTCCGCCGCCTGCGCGAGAATGCTTCCCTGCCCACCCCGAAACCCCGGCTCGAAGTCATCGCCCGCGCCTCCGGCGAGGTACGGAATTCCATCCTTTATGCGACCTTGCTCATCATCCTCGTCTTCCTGCCCCTGATGGGGTTGGAAGGATTGGAAGGCAAACTGTTCACCCCCATCGCCATCGCGACCATCGTCAGTATGGCGGCTTCTTTTGTGGTCTCCCTGACCGTGATTCCCGTGCTCTGCTCCTTCCTGCTGCACCCGAAGGAGGGTCACCACCACAAGGACGGCTTCCTCGTCCGCCTCATGAAAAAAATCGTCGAGCATACCTTCCTCAAGGTCGCCCTCGGAGCACCGCTTTTTGTCATCGGCCTCGTCTCCCTCCTGCTCGCCGGAGCGCTGATGCTCTATCCGATGATGGGCAAGGAATTCCTCCCCACCTTCAACGAAGGCAGCGCCACCATCTCCCTCGCCAGCGCTCCCGGCACCTCGCTGCAGCAGAGCAATGAAATCGGTGAAGTAGGCACGCGTCTTCTCCTGACCATTCCGGAAGTCAAAAGCGTGGGCCGCCGCGCCGGACGGGCGGAAAAGGACGACCACGTCATGCCGGTCTCCGTCAACGAATTCGACGTGGAGTTCCACCCTGACGGCCGCTCCCGGCCCGAAGTCTTCGCCGAGATCCGGCAGAAGCTGGGCACCATCCCCGGCACCTTTGCCAATGTCGGCCAACCCATCGGCCACCGCCTCAGCCACATGCTCAGCGGCGTCTCCGCCAAAATCGCGGTCAAGATCTTTGGCCCGGAACTCGAAGTGCTCCGCGAAAAAGGAGCCCAGGTCCGCGACCTCGCCAAAGCCATCCCCGGCCTGACCGATGTGAACCTCGAAGCCCAGGTGCCCATCCCGCAAATCAAGATCGAAGTCGACCGTGAACGCGCGCTCGCCTACGGCATCCAGCCCGGAGCCATCAATGAACAGGTCTCCACCCTTCTTGGAGGCACCACCCTGACAGAACTCCGCGAAGGCCAGCGCACCGTCGATCTGGTCCTGCGGCTGGCCCCGGAATGGCGCGGCGACGTCAAAAAGCTGGGTGATCTCCTGATTGAAACCGGCACCGGCCAGCGCCTCCCGCTGCACCTCCTCGCGGAAATCCGTGAATCCCGCGGCCCCAATGTCATCAACCGCGAGAACTCCCAGCGCCGTATCGTGATCGGAGCCAATACCAGCAATCCGGATCTGCAAAGCCTCGTCCAGCAATGGCAGCAGGCGGTCACCGAAAAGGTGAAACTCCCTGAAGGTTATTTTGTCAGCTTCGAAGGCGAATACGTCGCCCAGCAAAAAGCCACCCAGCGCATTGCGTTCTTTTTCTCCATCGTGCTGGGCGTGGTGCTCCTGCTGCTGTTTGGTTATTTCCGCAGTCTGTCGCTGGCGTTGCAGGTCATGCTGAATATTCCCCTCGCCCTGATGGGCGGGCTCACTCTGACGTATCTCCTCATAAACAATATCAGCATCGCCACTCTCGTGGGTTTCATCGCCGTCGGGGGGGTCGCCGCACGGAATGGTATCATGATGATCTCCCATTACCTGCACCTCATGCAGCATGAAGGCGAAGGCTTCACCAAAGCCATGATCATCCGCGGCACCCAGGAACGGCTCGTCCCCGTGCTCATGACCGCCCTCGCCGCCGGCACCGCGCTCATCCCCCTGCTTCTCGCCGCCCACGAACCCGGCAAGGAAATCCTCCATCCCGTCGCCGTCGTCATTGTGGGCGGACTGATCTCCTCCACCCTGCTCGATCTGGTCGTCACCCCCGCCGTCTTCTTCGCCTTCGGCCGCCGCGCCGCGGCCCGCGCCCTGAATTTGAATGCTCCTGCTTCTCTTTGAATATCTTTTCCTCCATTCTGTCCAAACCACACCAACAACCCAAACAACCAACACCATGAAATCCAAACTCACCCTCCTCTTCCTCGCCCTCACCACCAGCTTCGCCCTTGCCCACGGCGGAGTGGAACTCGGCCCTAACGGGGGCCGCCTGCTCGAATTCAGCAAAAACGAAAGCATGCACGGCGAAGTCACCCTCAAGGAAGGCAAGTTCCAGATTGCCCTGCTCGACAAGGACCTGAAAGCCGTTCCCGTCGCCGCCCAGACCCTCACCGTGACCAGTGGCACCGCTGCCAAGCCCGAAAAGCTCAGCGTTGAAAAAACCGCCGCCGGTTTCGCGATTCCCGCTGTCAAGGAAGGCAGCCTCCTGGTATTCCAATTCCGCGAAACCGAGAAGGGCAAGCCTGTCACCGCCCGCTTCACCTATGACACTGCCAACTGCGACAAATG
Source organism: uncultured Verrucomicrobiota bacterium (assembly GCA_942492905.1). Taxonomy (GTDB): domain Bacteria; phylum Verrucomicrobiota; class Verrucomicrobiia; order Verrucomicrobiales; family V1-33; genus CAIZWU01. The sequence goes on along the minus strand of OW818657.1, from coordinate 3,124,181 downwards.
CGACAGCCCCGAGTGGATCTGCAAATGCGAGATGAATAAAGCCGCCGCGAAAAAGGAGAAAAAGTAAGCTTTTTCCGGCCCTCCGGTTCATCTGACCCAGTATGAAAAACCGGCTGCCCCCTCTCATCATTGCGCTTGGCTTTGTCAGTCTTTTCACTGACATCGCCAACGAAATGATGGTGCCGGTGCTGCCGGTTTTTCTCTCGGTCACGCTGGGCGCCTCCGCCATCTTTGTCGGTCTCATCGAAGGCGTCGCAAAAGGCGTGGCCGCCATCCTGAAGGACCTCGGCGGGGTGTCGTCCGATGCTGACCAGACCCGGCGGAAATGGATCTTCGGCGGCTCGCGGGATTTCCCAGAGCCTATCCTTTACAGGATAGTTCGTTTTAGTATAAAAGGAAATCACCGGCCCCTGCCTAACCTCCCGTCATGAATGCAAAATTACGTTGCCTGGCGTGTCTCCCGCTGGCCGTTTTGACGGGAATGACCTGTGCCCTGCAGGCCGGGGAAGCTCCCGCCAAATCCCCGGTTCCCACGCCACCAGCGGTAGCCGCCCATAGCGCCGGATGGCTCAATGACGCGCTGCAGGATTCCTCTCCCGCCTTCAAGGAGTGGGATATCGGAGGCCAGTTCCGCTTCCGTTATGAACTGACGGACGATGGCGGTTCCTACCCCAACCGCGACTTCATCGAACAGGGCGTGGACAACGACAACGATTATTTCCTCTTCCGGGAAAAGCTGCATGTGGGCTGGACCCCGGCTCCCTCGTTGAAGTTATACTTGGAGGGACGCGGAGCCCAGGCGGAGTCGGACACCCGCGAGCCCAGTCCCGGGCAGGATGTTTTCGATCTCTTCCAAGCCTACGTGGAATGGGGAGATCCCGCTGTCTTCCCGCTCAGCCTGAAGGTGGGTCGCCAGGAAATGACCTATGGCGACCAACGTTTCATTGGCCTGACGGACTGGAGCAATACCGGACGCAGCTTCGATGCGGCGCGGCTCCGTTATCTGGCCGGCAAAAAAAGCTGGATCGATCTCTTCACCGGCCGCGTCGTCATCCCCCGCGATGACTACTTCAACGAGTCCAATGATAACGATCAATTCTCCGGGCTCTATGCCTCCTCGCAGGAAATTTGGCAGGGAGTGGAAACCCAGGCTTTTTTTCTCGCCCGGAATACCGGCGCAGGATCCCCCAATGCGATCGCTCCCGGCATCGGCGGGCCCTCGGCACGGGATGTCTATACCTACGGCACGCGTATCAAATCACAGCCCGGCGCCTTTTCCGGCTGGGACTTCACCTTCGAGGGCGCCGGGCAATTCGGTTCCGTACTCACCGGCGGTGCGCGCCGGGATCTCCAATCCTTCATGCTCACCGGCAGTGCGGGCTACACCATGGAAAGCGCGGGGTTCAAACCTCGCTTCGGCATTGGATATGATTACGGCTCCGGGGATTCCGATGCCACCGATGACCAGCAGGAAACCTTCGAGCCACTTTTCGGCACCAACCACAGCTTTTACGGGGTGGCGGATCTCGTGGGACTACGGAATCTCAGCAGCCCGCGCGTCTCCCTCTCCGCCAAGCCTATCAAAGGATTGACCGTCTCGGCAGACTACCTCCTCTTCTGGCTGGCCGATACCCACGATTCCTTCTATCCGGAATCCAGCGCCGCCCGCAGCAGCAATGGTTATGGGAAAGACCCTTCCCTCAGCCGCTTTGTCGGCTCCGAGCTGGATCTCCTCGCCAAATACCAGATCAACTCCCTGCTGGAAATCCAACTCGGCTACGCCCACTTCTTCGCAGGCGACTATATCAAGGAATCCGTCGCCAAAGTCCCGGCCAATGGCGGCGCCACCGATGCCGATTGGTTCTACCTGCAAATGACCGTCAACTTCTGACCCCCTTTTGCCCACCAACCTTTTGAAATGAACGCCACAGGCGTTCCGTCCAAGCGCATGCCCCTCTTTACCATCATTCTCGACCACGCTGGAGGCACCTACATCGCGCAGGTGGCGGCTCATACTGCAATCCAGGCGCTCAAGGCGTGGGCGAAGCTAGCGCCAGCTCTGGGAATACCCGGCATCGGCCCCGCGTTTTCGGCTCGCGCTCTGAAGGATGAGGTGTTCCTGGACCCAACGCCGATCGAAAGTTCGCGCAACGTGTGGTGCACAGGCATTGACCTTCGCGGCTCCAACGCTTTGATAAACATTATCGCCACGGTTCGGGCTCCCATTGAAAAGGGCGTTTCCTCCTTGGAGCGATTGCTCTATGGGCCTCCCAAGAGGCAGCTTCCGAACAAAACACGCCGGTAGATTCCGGGGCGCCAAACGCTGCTGGCCGGGAGTTGGTTGTTTGGAAGCAGGGTAAGCGTTAGCGGCTTCGGTGAACGAATCACTCAACGACGCCCGACGGGGAACAGGTGCATCTCGTCATTCGGGTACAAGCTGGCCAAAGTGGTAGTGTAACATCGCACACCATGACCCTTCTCGGGGCACGGGCTGCGGCGGATTCCGGGGCCCCGGAGCAGGCCAGCCACCTGGTGCTTTACCCCGGCGCGGCTATTCCGCCTGCCACACGGTCACGTTGCCGTCGCCCCCCGCGGCGGCGATCATGGTGCCGTCAGGACTCCACGCGACATGCCATGCATCGCTGCCGCCGGGCAGCTGAAGCGTCAGGAGGTCGGCTTCCCTTTTCCAGTCCCACACTTTCACCTGGCCGTCGACGCTGCAGGAGACGAGCCGGCTCCCGTCGGGATGAAAGCTCACTCCCCTGACGGATGTGGCATGTCCGCGCAACTCCAGCTGCACCCGGCCTTTGCTGGCGGTTTCCCACAGCCTGACCGTGCCGTCCCTTTCCCCGGCAGCGATCCATTTGCTGTCCGGGCTGAAGGCGGCACACCTTAGGGTCATAGCGGGCACCTGCCACAATGTACTCAAATCATCCGCGCTCAGCACCATCACTTTTTCCGCTCCGACCTTCTGACAGAGGGCGAGCAGCCGGCCATCCGGAGAAACGGCAAGGCCATCGAGGGTAGCTCCCAGATTATCCTTGAAGCGGAGCGTGGCGCCGGTGGCGGCATCCAGCACGGTCAGCCTGTCCTCCTGGCTGGCCACATAGATCCGGCTGCCATCCGGGCTGAAGGCGAGCCAGTATGCTGACGGGGCCGGCGCGAGTGGCTTCATCCATTTCGTTTTCAGGGAAGCCGGATCCCACAGTCCCACCGTTGATTTGCCGGTGCTGGCCACCATGCCGCCGGGATGGAAGGCAACGCTATGGACCAGGGCCGGACTGTCAGTGTAATTCCTCGTGGGGGAGCCATCCCTGATATCCCTGACAGACACCACCGCATCGGTGCCGGCGAACGCCAGCCGGCGGCTGTCCGCACTGAAAGCCACGCAGCGCAGGCCCCCTTGATCACCTTTGAACTGTTTGGCAACAGGACGCAGGCGCCGCCAGACTTTGGCCCCATCCGCGCCGGATGAAAGGATCCGTTCGTCCGGCAGCCATTGGACCGAAAAAGCAGGAGCCACGTGGGCAGGCAAACGCTCGACCTCCGCGCGGCTCTCCAAATCCCAAAGCCGGATCATTCCGGTGCTGTCGGCGACGAGAATCCGCCGGCTGTCAGGACTGAAATCATACGACGTGGCGCCGGCAACCCCGATCAAATCCAACGAGCCCTCCTCTTCGGCGGAAAGGTTCCAGACGCGGTTGTCCTGTTTGGAGCCTTCCAAGTCCGAATTCGATGTGGCCAGTTTCCGGCTGTCGGGACTGAACTTCATCCCCTTGAATTTCCCCACCGGAGTCCGCAGTCTTCGCTTCACCGTGCGGGTCGAAGTGTCGAACAACAGCACGGAACTGCCTCCCGATACCGCCGCCAGCGTCTTGCCGTCCGGTGAGAGGGCCGCTAATGAAATGTCCCCGGGGCACTGGAACTTATCCAGCACCTTGCCGCTGGCCGAGTCCCAGAGCCGGATATTGCCGTCGCTGCAGCCGCAGACCACGCGCTGGCCGTCAGCCGACCAACTGAACCCTCCTGACGGCCCGCCTTCCGTGATTTCCGTGACGGGTTCCCCGCTACGCATGTTCCAGACGGTGATGGTCCCATCAAAACGGGTGGTGGCCAATTGTTCGCCGCGCGGGGAAACAACGAAGGAGGAATCATATCCGATCGCGTGCGGGATGTCGCGAAGCCGCCGCCCGCCAGGGTATTCCTGAATCCGGATCACATCGCCCTCGTTCACTGCCACCAGATTGCGGTCCCCGGATAGTCCGGCCCAAATGGTACCGGCGGCCTTCAGCACCACGGTCGACTCCCAACGATCCGCATGCTGATACAGAAAATTCCATTCCCAGTTGCGCAGTTCGGCCGGGCAGCGTTCCAGCGACTCCCGCAGCCCAGCCGACTGACCGGCCTGCCATGCGGTTTTGGCACGCTCGAACTCGGACACGTAGAGTTGCTGGCGATAGCCCTGGTTGGCCCGGTATTGCACAAAGATCACGCCGCCGACACCAAACAGCAGTGAGGGAAGCACGACGGCGGCGGCCGCGAACGCCAGCCGGTTCCGCCGGATCATTTTCCGGATGCGATAGGCCATGCCGGGCGGCCGGGCAGTGATCGGTTCGTTGGCCAGATGCCGCTGGATGTCCATCGCGAGGCCGTTGGCGGTTTCGTAACGGCGCGCCCGGTCCTTCTCGAGGCACTTGAGCACGATCCAGTCGAGATCGCCCTCGAGTTGATGCACGAGCTTGCCCGCGTCCGTCTGCCGGCGTTTGCCCGCCGTGGTAAGGTCATCCCCTGGCAAGGTGGTCAGCCGGGTCGAGGGGCGTTGCGGTTCCCGCTCGCGGATGATTTGCCGCAGCGCATCAATGCCGCCTTTCATCATCTCTTCGGCATCAAACGGCGTCTGGCCGACGAGCAGTTCATAGAGCAGCACGCCCAGGCTGTAGATGTCCGCGCGGGTGTCGACGTCGACGCTGCTCATTTCCGCCTGCTCGGGACTGATGTAGGCCGGGGTTCCGATAAATTGTTGGAACTGGGTGAACACCGTCTTGTCGGTCAACTCGCCCTGCGTGGCTTTGGCGATGCCGAAATCGATCACCTTGGGCACGGGCACGCCGTCGTTCACCGTGACGAGGATATTCGAAGGCTTGATGTCGCGGTGGATGATGCCCTTTTGATGCGCGTGCTGGATCGCCTGACAGACCTTGATGAACAAGTCGAGCCGCTCCCGGGTCGGGAGCTGGTTCTGGTCGCAGTAATCGGTGATCCTGATGCCACGCACCAGTTCCATGACAAAAAAGATCCGGCCGCTGTTGGTCACATCCGCGTCGAAGATCCGCGCGATGCAGGGATGATCCATCATGGCCAGCGCCTGACGTTCCGCTTCGAAACGCGCCACTACCTGGTGACTGTCCATGCCGAGCTTGATGAGTTTGAGCGCCACGCGCCGTTTCACCGGTTCGCGCTGCTCCGCCATCCACACTTCGCCGAATCCACCTTCGCCAATTTTCTCCAGCAGCTTGTAGCGCCCCAGCATCTGCGCAGGGGCTTCGGCAGGCGGAGGAAAGTAAGCGGTTGCCGGAAGGGAACTGTCCAGGATGGATCCGGGGAGGAATCCCGCCGCTCCGAAATGGGATTCGAGCAATTCGTCCAGGGCCGCCCGCAGAGCCGGATTGTCCCGGCAGGCATGGCTGAGAAAGGCGGTGCGTTCTTCCGCCGACGGCTTTTGCACCGCGAGGTCGAAGAGGATTTCCTCGAGGCTTTGATGGGTTTCGTTCATCAGTTTGCAGCCGACATCCGGGGCGTCGTTCTTCAGTGCGTCGTTTTCCCAACCGGGCCTTCAGCCAGTGGAGAAATTCTTTTTCAGCTCCCGGTGCAGCCAGGAGCGGGCGTAGGCCCATGACCGCTCCACCGTGGAGAGGGAAATGCCCAGAGTCTTGGCAATTTCCTGATGCTCCATGCCGGCGAAGTAGCGCAATTTGACGATTTCAGCCTTTTGTGGCGATTCGAGCGCCAGCTTTTCCAGAGCTTCGTGGATGGCCAGCACCGTATCATCACTGTCCTCCGTCGCGAGGGTGACATGGTCGAGGTCCACGCGTTGCAGGGCGCCGCCGTGCCGGATGCGCCCCTTTTTTCTAGCCCTGTCCACCAGGATCCGCCGCATGGCTTCCGCCGCTGCGCCGAAGAAATGCCCGCGGCCGTTCCATGCCTGCGCCGATTCCATTCCGCCGAGCCGCAGCCACGCCTCATGCACCAGCGCGGTGGCCTGCAGCGTCTGCCCGGCTTGCTCCTGCGCCATCTTCGCCGCGGCCAGCTTGCGCAGTTCTTCATAGACCAGTGGCAGCAGTTCCCCGCCAGCCCGGGGATCGCCCGCTTCCATGGCGCTGAGCAGTTGGGTGACATCAGGCATGTTGGGATGATGACAAGTCTGCCCGCGGAAAGCAAGCCTGGGGAAAAGCGGTGGCGGACTGCCGCAACCTATCTCCCTGCGCGGGTGCCGTGGAGCTGCTGGCAAGTCGATCACCTTCAGCGCCACCCGGCGGCGCGGCGGATGATGGATGCTTTCCGCAGCATCCATTTTGTGGGGGACAGCCGCAGGCAGTCGGACGCCAAGGACAGGATATCGACTCTGATTTGCCACTGCTGATCTCGTTTCTCAGCTCCAGCCATGCCATCGAGCGGTGTGTTGGATTCGCTGCCATCCGAGAATTTTATCCGGACCAGCTTGGCGACTACGAGCCATACTCACAAGCAGCCCCCGCCCACCAGAGCTTGCTGGCCCTTCCGCGCGGACGAAATCCGGGCCTATTCCCCTGCGGCGGTCGCCGGGTTGCTTTCCGCTGCGCTGCGCCTGCGGCGCCACGCCATAAACCGTCGCCCTGACAGCGCAAAGCCGGTCCACACCAGGATGACTCCGCCAAGGGACGCCAATCCCGCCAACGTCTGGCCTGGCAGGCCCATGACTTCCCCGGTATGGGCGAACCTCATCAGGCTGCGCGTTTTGCGGGCCGGTGATTGATCTTCAAAATTCTCCAAACTCTGCACCTTTCCCTCCGGACGGCTCAGGGTCAAGGTGGAGCGAAGCTGCGGCTGCCCGCCGTTCCCCTTATCGATCGTGAATACCAAAGGAGCCGTCACGGAATCTGGAACCCGCAGGGAAATCGTGCGCCAGCCGGGAACCTGCCCTTGGGCAATCCTGAAGAATCCATCCATTCCGGCGAGAACTTCCCGGATGGAATTCCCCCGCCCGGAAGCCAAATCGGCGGCAGGGCCTGCGGGCGCCTTTTCCTGATTGGCCGCCGGTCCCCTTTCGCGTGCGGTGGCTCCCCCCGGGGCACCCCGGGCAGGTGGCGGAGTTTCTCCAAAGGCTCGATAAATAGCCTGACTGGCCCATGGAAACGAGATCGGGACCGCACTCAGCACCACGATGAGCAGCGGAACCGTGGACCAAAACCCAATCACGTTGTGCCAATTGAAATCCCTCACCTTGCCTCGGACTCCCCGCCTGAAAAAGATCACCGCCCGAACGCGGGACCACGACCAATTTCTTGGAAACCAGAGATAGAGCCCAGTGATGGCCAAGCCGGCGAAAATGATGTTGGCCCATCCGGTTATGGCTTTGGCCAAGGGCCGCTGTTCCCCCTCCACCGCCAGCCAGCGGTGCCATGCCCGCAACTGGCTCATCAGCGCCCGCGTTCCCGGTGCCGCTTCACCCAGTTTTTGCCCGGACCACGCATCTACAAAAAGGGTGCGGCTACCTATCCCAAACTGCACCGGCGACTCCAATTCCGCTCCGATCGTCACGGAATTCACGGCGACATCCGGTTGGTCTGCCATAATCTGCCGGGCCAGCACCTCCACCCCCGCCCGCTCCGTGCCGGGTTGGGGGACCGACTTGAGGTGGGCATCGGAATTTGCGATCAATTGCCGCTCATAGGTCAGGAGCACCCCGGTCACCGACATGACAAGAATAATCAGACCTGCAAGCAGACCCGCGGCGAGGTGAAGCCAAAAAAATACTTTTCGCAGTTTGAACATATAGTTAGTCCCGGGCTCCGGGTTCAGATGTTTGCAAGTTGGATCTCCAGACGGCCGCCCACTCGGCATGGGATGCCGCCCATGGTTTCAAAGCCGGAACAGTGCTGGAATTAAAGAAATTTCCATCCTAGCGGTTTCCGGTTTTGTTGTATTTCCGGGTGAGGTCGTTCAGCCGTTCCGCCAGGCTGTCGCGCTCCTTCATCAATTGCCGGATGCTGTCATTGGCGGTCCGGACTGATCCATCGGCTTTTGACAGGCTTTCGTTTTGTTCCTGAAGTTTGGCGGATTGGGATTCGAAGGCCTTTTTCAACTCCTCGTGGGAGTTTTTGAGAACAGCCAACTCTTCCGACGCATCGGGTTGGCCGCGCAATTCCACCACCAGCCCGGTCAGTTGGAGGATTTCCGCATTAGAACTCTTGTTCCGGTTTTCCGACTCTTGGAGAGACGCTTCCAACGAAGTCAGGAGCGCGGCTTGATCCACCGTGATGCGGCGAAGCAGGCCTTCCCGGTGCCATTGCCATCCGCACAAAGCGCAGAGCATCAGGACCACGGCGATCAGCATGTTGGCGGGCACAGGCTTCATGGCGCGACGGCCCCGGGGGACTGGACATTGAAAGCAACTTTGCCGACGCCACACCGCCGCACATAATCCAGCACCGCGACCATGGCCCCATGGGGAGTGGCAGCGTCACCGCTGATATACACGGGCAGCTGGGGATTGTCCGCCAACAGGCCCTTCAATCTCCGGTCCATGGCCTCCAGGGAGATCAACTCCTTGTCCCAATACACCTCACCGGAGGCGGTCACCGCGAGCTGCACTGCATCCAATTTTGGGGAAGCCTGGCCACTGGCCGCCGAAGGAAGATTGACGCCGATGGTTTGCTGCCGGGTCATGGACAAGCTGACCAGCATGAAACTCGCCAGCAGAAAGAACATGATATCAATCAGCGGGATGATTTCCAAACGGGACTTTTTATGGGGCAATGGCGATACAATCTTCATTGTCGGGGGGACGTATAGATTTCCACATTGTTTCCGGCAATTTCCAAATCGTGCTGAAGGGAGGCCACTTTCGCATGAAACCAGTTATAGGGAATCAGGGTCGCAATCGCGATGCCGAGGCCGAACGCCGTAGCAATCAACGCTTCCCCGATGCCGCCGGTGACTTTCTCCACCGCAAGTTCACTGCCTCCAATGCTGGAGAAACTGCCCATAATGCCGGTTACAGTACCCAATAGACCGAGCAGCGGTGCCAGCGTGATGATGGTGTCCATAGCCGTCAGGAAGCGGCCGGCCAATTTGATTTCTATCCCAGCGGCGGCTTGTAGAGCTCCCTGCAGGCTGGCGTGCCGATGGGTCAAACCGGCATGGACCATGCGCAGCACCGGGTCCGTGGCGCCTGCACTGAGCGCTTGAGCCTGCGGGAGATCACCGCTTTCCAGCGCCGCAAGGACCAAGTCCATCTGTTGAGGCTGCCGGTGACGGGCCAGTTGAAACCACCACCAACTCCGCTCCACCAGAATGGCAGTGGCGAACAGCGTCACGATGGCAATGGGCCACATGATGGGACCACCTCTTTCGAAGAGGTCGGCAAAGGCATTGGCAAGCAGGGGGGCAGGAAGATTCATTCTAAAACAAAACGGATAGGGACCAAAAAATTGCGGGCATTCCCCGCGGGCCAGCGCCAACGGCGGCGAATCCCCTCTTTGGCAGCCGAGTCGAGCGACGCATGGCCGCTGGAACGCGAAAGTTCCACGCTGGTAGGGAAACCTGCGTCGTTTACCTGTACTGTCAATGCGACCGTGCCCTGAAAGCCAGCCCGGCGGGCCGCGGCGGGATAAGCGGGTTGGGGAAACCGGCCCTTCTGATTCCCGGCGCTCTTCACCGAACCCTGCCCCGTTTCCCCAGACCGGGCGATGGCGTTTCCTGTCGGGGGCTGGCCCTGCGTGGAACGGGATGGATTGGGAGAGGTTTTCGGAATGCTTTTTCGAATGGCGGGGGCGGGGGGCGCCGGAGGGCGGACGGCCACTTGGGGAACGGGTTCGTTGACCGGAAGCAGTTCCTCCATCTCAGAGGGTGCCAACGGGGGCGTCACCTCTATCACGGCTGGCACCTCCCATGAGGGATCCTCCGGAAGGTCGGACGAGGGGGCGGCTTCGGCGGGAGCTTCCGGCGCGGCAGCGGGCGGGGGATCGAAGAATTCAATGTTGGCCTCCAAGGACGGCGGCGGACCTGCGGGCGCAGGCGGAACCTCCAGGCTGGTGACGGCACCTGATAGGCCGATACCCAGAAACAGCAGACCAATTCCCGTTGCCCACAGAGAGGCCGCCTGGGTCAGGTTTTGGGGCGGAGAAAGGATCATGGGCGGGGGGGAGCCTTTGAATTGAAGATAGCGCAGCAACAGTCTTACATCTCAGCCCACTGCCGCAGCAAATTATGATAGACGCCGGTCAATTGGATGGTGGATTGCTTGACGCCCTCGCTGGTCACAGCATCGGCGGAGAGCCTTTGGATCGCCAGATCAAGATCGAAAAGCATGGAGCGCCGGGTGTCATCGCGGATCAGGCTCTGCAGCCAGAAAAACGAGCAGACACGGGTTCCCCGCGTGACCGGGGTAACATGGTGCAGGCTGGTAGCGGGATACAGAATCATACTCCCGGGGGCGAGTTTGACCTTTTGCATACCATACGTATCCTCAATGCAAAGCTCTCCTCCATCATACTCCTCCGGTCCCGCAAAAAACAGCGTGGCGGAAAGGTCCGTGCGGATCCGGTGCGAGGTTCCCCGCACCTGACGGATCGCATTATCCACATGCGTTCCGAAAGATTGCCCGCCGCTGTAGCGGTTGAACAGCGGCGGGAATATGTGGAGTGGCAGCGCCGCGGAGATGAACAGCGGGTTTCTTCCGAGAGCATCCAGGATCATCGCGCCTAGTTCCTGGGCCGCGGGGTGACCCTCGGGGATTTGCATGTTGTCCTTCGCCTGCGCGGACTGGTGGCCGGCGGTGACACGGCCGTCCACCCAGTCCGTGTGGTCGAGGATCTTGCGCCCATGAGCCACCTGATCGGCGGTTAGAAGGTCGGGAATCTGGATGAGCATGGGGCAGTTTGGATTTGGGATTAGAACGTGATGCTGGCGGTCAGGGACGCGGAACGTCCGGCCCCTGGAACAAAATGCCCGCCGCCCAAGCGGTCGATATAACGCTCGTCCGCCAGATTGTAAACATTCAGACGCAGGGCGAGATTGTCCGTGATCTGCCAGCTGGCCATGGCATCGAAGGTCCAGAAGGAGGGGGCCTGGCGTTGATTGATGTTGTTATTGAAGCGACTGTCCACAAACTGGGCACCGCCGCCGATCTGCACCCGTCCGGGAAGATCGAAGGTCGTCCAGAGGCTGAGCGAATTTTCCGGCGTATTGCTCAGCTCCTTGCCGATTTCCTCGGGATTCCGGGAATCGCGCACTTCGCTGGAGAGGTAGGTGTATCCACCAAAGACGCTCCACCATTCGGTAATTTTGCCGGCCACACCAAGTTCGAAGCCATCGACGCGCTGCTCGCCATTCAGCACGGTGACGGCGGCGGGATCGGTCGGATCCACCGTGCGGGCGTTGGTTTTGTCCGTGCGGAAGACGGCGGCGGAGAGGGAGAGGCGCTCCTCCAGGATGTCCCATTTGGTGCCCAATTCGAAGGTGCCGGTTTCCTCGGGATCCAGTTCCTCGTTGGCGGCGGTCAGGGCCAGCCCCACGTTGCCGTCGATAGAAGGATTGAAGGAAGTGCCATAACCAAAGTAGATGCTTCCATTCTCGACTGGCTTGTAAACCAGCGCGGCGCGCCAGCTCAGCATGTCGTCGGTGCGGTTGAAGGAATCCGCACCGCTTTCGTAATCTGCGTCCACATGGTCGAAGCGGCCACCGCCGGTAACCTCGAAGTGCTTGCTGATTTTGATGGTATCGAACAGATAGGCGCTGGCGGTTTCGGAGACGGCGGTATTGGGAATGCCGACCTGACTGGAGACACCGTTGGTGGTGACAGTACGCGTGATGGGAGGCATCGGGCCGAAAGGCTTCTGGCCGGCATCCGGATGATAGAGATCGGCCAGAGGCTGATTGGTGGCCTGCGCTGAATTTTTATTATCCTGATCCTCACGCACCAGTTCGATCCCGGTGACCACCGTGTGCTCCAGGGAGCCGGTATTGAACTTGACGGTAAGGTCCGTCTGGTTGGCCCAAAGTTGGTTTTCAATCTCGCGGCGCTGCAACTGACGGTTCAGCATCGTGCTGGTATTGACCGACGCAAAGCGAGGTGCCGTGATTGCGGAATCCCGGTGGGAGTTGGAGAAGCGGGTGAAGTTGCGCAGCTTCAGGGAATCACTGAAATCGTGTTCAAGACTCAGGCCGGCCACATCGGTTTCGGTTTTCTCGAAATCATAACCACGCAGACCATACCAGTTGTCGTAGTCCACCGGAGCGGCCTTGTCGCTGTATTTGGCGAGGCGGGGATTGGTATTGGCCGGGACCCAGGGAATGCCGTAGTCAGGCACATTATCCTCTTCGAGGTGGGAATACGTCAGAGTGACCCGCGTGGGAGTGCCGAGGCCGAAGGTGATGGAAGGAGCAATGCCCCAACGTTCGGTTTCCACGTTGTCGCGGCCGGGGGTATCGGCGGTGTGGTAGAGACCATTCAGGCGGAAGGCGGCGCGGGTTTCGTCCACCATGGCGGCGACGGGACCCTTGCCGACCGGGCCTTTTCCAACAGAGGCCTTGCCAACCACCCCTTTACCGGATGCCGCAGCGTCCGGACCGGCCACGGACTCTTTCCAGAGCGGGACATTCACATCGAAGGTTCCACGGAACAGATTGTCCGTGCCACCGGTGAGATCGCTGCGGTAGAAGCTGTCGGCCTTCGGGGTTTTGGTAACCAGATTCACAGAGCCGCCGGTTGAGCCCCGGCCGGAGGTGGAGGAGGAAGGACCTTTGGCTACTTCCACCTGATCGAAATTGTAAGGATCGCGGGAATAGGAACCGTAGTCGCGCACGCCGTCGATGAACATGTCGGTGCGGGCATTAAAACCCCGGATGCTGAGATTGTCCCCTGGCAGTCCTCCGCCTCCCTCACCAGCCTGGATGCTGATGCCGGGCACGTTGCGGAGCACGTCCCGCAGACTCGTGGCCCCGCGGGCTTCGATGACCGTCTGCGGCACCACGGTGATCGTCTGGGGAATATCCCGGAGCGGCTGGGTGTATTTAGGAGAACTGACCGCTTCCGGCTTATAAGTTGCCGCATCCCCCGTAACCACCACTTCCTCCATCGTGGCTGATGCTGGCGCAGGAGCAGGCACCACGGTCTGTGCGGACAAGGAACCGACAGCACAAAGGACTGTCGACATGGCGAGACTCTCTGTCGAAATCAGGTTTCGGAAGGAATAGGATGGGTTCAGCATGGGTGTTTGGCGATGAATTGCGACCAAGTCTCAGTTTCAATAAGTTGTAAACTGAAAAAGCGCAGAATCTGAAAAGCTAATCAGGTCCGGGTCGCATGATCCCCCGGATAAAGTCTGGAGCCCCCTCCCCCGGGCTCCTCCCGCCCGCCCACTTCACCGCCAGGAACAGCACGGATTTCCCTCCGGATCCTCCGCACTGATCTGTGCCAGCGCCACAAAAACCACCACATCGCCCGCCGCTTCGATGCCCCGAAAGCACCTGCTGAAGTCCGCAGCATCTTCGTTAACTCCGCCAAGGTATCCGGAATTACTATCACTTCTAGATCGCCTAAACCACAATGCCCCCTACCGGAATTAGTTTGCCTGCCTCCGGGAATCGTGATTCCATGGCCGAGACTCTATCTTGAGGCCCTGATGTCACCGATCCAACACAAAACAAAATGGCTTCTCCTTCGGGGCGTATTTCCCGCTACCGCCGGGCTGCTGTGCGGGCACTTCCTGCCGTGGTCCTCCCCACTTTCAGTGGCGGAGCACCCCGCCCGGCTTTCCGCCAACCCGGTTTCGTCATCCGCCCAATTTTCAACTCCCGAAGGAAAGCTGGCTGACGGAAAGGTTTTCCCTATCCAAAGCGCACCAAAACAAATATCCATCGTAAAACGGCTGGAGGATCTGCACCGGAATGCCAGAGTGGAAGACCTGTTGGAAGAAATCAGAAACCTGCCTCCTGGCCCGGACCGCCGAAAAGGAGTCCAGTTGTTGGCGGAGATCTGGTTCGCCCTCGACCAGACTGCAGCCATGGCATGGATCGAAAATCTGGTAGAGCCCGGGGAGAAGGAGACCGCTTTGCAGTCCATGCTCGGGGTTTGGTGCCGGGAGGACGGACATGACGCGTCGGCCTGGGTTGCGGCCATCCCGGAGGGACCCTTGCGGACCTCGGCCGGCAAATCGTTAAGCCACACTCTCGCTCCGATCGATCCTTCCGCCGCCTTGACCTGGGGCTTTGCCTCCCTCACCCCGGAGAAAAACGCAGCAGATCAACTGCCCCTCCCTCTCAGAAATCTGGCTCGGCAGGAATATAAGGAAGCGATCGGGCAGATCACCAAATCCACGGTGCCGGAAGCCGAAAAACAGCAACTCAAGGAAATGGCCCGCCGCACTTGGAATGAGACCCAAATGTTCAATGGGGCATGGGATGCCATGGTTCCTCAGGAGACGGAGCCGCCATGAAACCCACTTCCTTACTTTTCGCTCTGGCCAGTTTTGGGTTGGGAGTTTTTGCCACAGTCAGCAGCAAATCTCCGGGGGAGGCCGTTCCATCAACCGGGGCGGCCACTCACCCCACAAACCACGCCACGACGGGTCCACTGGCAAAACTTGCCGACGCTCCCGCCGGGGCTCCTGGCTCTGAAAACGCCACCGGTGAGTCCGATGAGCGACTGCTTCTGCAATGCCGTGATCTGTGCAACACCAATCCGGAAGCAGCCTTCCGGGCCGGAATCGCCCGCTGGGGTTTTGACGCCGAATCCCTCACCGCAGCGGCTGATGCCCTGGTCAAAGCAGACCCGGCCGCAGCCCAACGTCTTCTGGCGGAATGCCCTGACCTGAGGTCCAAATGCATCCTGAAAGGCGCTCTGCTGGTGGATGAAGTCCTTCAGAATCCGCAGGCCAAGCTTCCCTGGGCCGAGAAACATCTGCAAGGCCAGGTCAAAACCAGAGTCATGAACGCCGGGATGGCTGTTTTGGCCTCCCTTGATCCTGATGCGGCTTTGAGTTTACTCGCCGAATGGCCTCCCAGCCAAGGAAGACAGAACAGGATGGGGCAAGCCTTGGCCGGTAAAATGAAACAGGATCCCGCCGCAGCGCTCCATTGGATTGATGAAAACGTGCCGCTGGCCAAACGGGCCTTGGCAAGGTCCATGGCCTGTGACGCCTACGCCGCCTCCGACCCCGGCGGCGGCATTTCAGCAGTGTCCACCCTCCCGGAGGAATTCCGACAACAATTGGGAAACACCATTGCTGCGAAGGCGGTGCAGGACCCGACCAAATCCCTGCCGCAGGTGCTGGAAATCATCGGATCCATGCCAGCTGAAATTCAGAGCCATATGATCCGGGTGGCCGCCACCAACCTCGTTCTTGAGAATAAAGCAGAAAGATCCCAGGCCGAATTTCTCGCAGCCCTATCAAAACCAGAGCAGCGGGCCAGCGCGATCACGCATTTCGCAGCCCTGCAGCTCAGCTACTATTACGGGGATTCTTCCCAGGAGCAGAACCTTGAATGGATTTTCCAGCTGAAAACCCAGGAAGACAAACAATCCGCCGCCCGGGTAGTGCCTTATCTCGATAGTCTGACCGAAACCCAGCGGGACGAAATTCTGCATCGGCTAAAATAGATCGTCCGTGGTTGTCTCGGTTTCAGCAATGTCCGCCTTTTCTGCATGCATCGACAAAATCCGAAAAGCGCGGGCGACGGCCGTCTATTTTGAACGGCCTGTGAAACTTGACACCAACCTTCACCCCCCGATTCCCACATTCAGGATTGCCCCCACCCTGACAATCTGCTTGAACTTCCCGCAATCCCAGCCGCAATGACCAAGCTGAAAACCATTCTCTTCACAGGAATTCTCCCGGCTGCTGCTGGCGTTTGGTGCGGGGCAATGTTCACCGCGGCTTCAGACGACGGATCTCCCACCACTATTCCGGCTTCCAGCACTTCCAGTCAGAGTATCGGAGCCCGCCCCCAAATAAGGCCGGTGGCCACGGTTACCCTCCCTCCTCCCGTCAGCCCGGAACCAGCCAAACCGCCCGAAAGTGTCAGGGAGCGTATCAAAAACCTGGCTGCTAACCGGCGGGTGGAGGATTTGCACGCGGAACTGGAGCATCTGCCGCCGGGCGATGACCGGAGTTTTGCGATCGGGCTTTTGGGAAAACATTGGTTCAAATTTGACCACGACGCCACGACGGCATGGATCGCCGGTTTGAAAAACGACGTCGAAAAACAAAAAGCCTACGGTGGAATGGTCGACTCCTGGACGCAGGAAGATTCCGAATCGGCTTCCGCATGGGTGGCCTCGCTGCCGGAGGGCACCTTGAAAGGGGAGGTTGGCAACAGCCTGGCCATTGCCTTGATGTGGCGGGATCCGGCGGCGGCCTTGAGTTGGACCATCGCGTCCCGCAATAGTCCATCAGCCAACTCGAATCTGGCCTCCATGGCGGGTGTTCTGGCCCGCCATGACTACGGGCAGGCAGAACGCATTCTCGCCGCTTCCGATCTGCCCGAAGCCGAAAAACGCAAGCTCCGCAACGCCGCTAAAAAAAATTGGAATCGAATGAAGGCAGGGCGCGGGGAGTGGGACGAAATTCTAACGTTGGAAGCCACCCCGCCATGAAACTGCTCCGCTCCATCCTCGCGCTGACCAGTTTTGCCTCAGCTTTTGGGATGATGTGCTATTTCAGACCGGTGCCAGAGGCGAACCCACCGGTCACGGTCTCGTCTGACATGGCACCGGCACTCCAACCGGCGTCGATGGACCCCACCCCTGATGCGCGTGACCCTGCCTTGCAATTCGCGGACATCCTCGCCCTTCCGCTTTCCCAGCGGAACGATGAGGCCTTGCAAAAACTGAGCAGACTCCTGCTTCCCCAGGATCCGGAAGCCGCCTTCCGGGCCGCCATGGCCCAATGGGGCGACGATCGATCGGGACTGGGTGCCGCCGCCGAAGCCTTGGTAAAAAAGGATCCCGCCGCCGCCCGTCGATTATTGGCAGAATGCCCTGATCTGCGCTCCAGGCGGACGCTGGAAGGATACCTCATGGCCGATGAAGTCAGCCGTAATCCCCGCGAAAAACTGCGCTGGGCCGACGAAACCCTCGAAGGCGTCGTCAAACAGCAAGCCGTCGCCGCCGGAGCCGCTGCCCTGGCTCAACTGGATCCCGCGGCGGCCCTGGAATTCGCGGCAGAATTGCCGCCGGGCACGATGAAAACGAACACCTCCATCAAATCCCTGAGAGCCGCCCTCGACAAAGATCCGGCACGGGCAGTGCAATGGATGTTGGAAAGCGTCAGTAAAACCGAACGCGGTATGATCGCACGCCCTGCTTTCTCCGGATATGCAAAAGACCACCCGGAAACCGCCCAGGCCCTGCTGCCCACTCTCCATGGAGAACTTCAGGAAGTCCTTGCATGGACGATGCTCGACAGCAAACTCAGAACGGTCAAAAGTCCCTCTGAATATTTTTCCAAAGCAGCAGAGGAGATCCAAAACTTTCCTGCGGAAAGCAGGCTTTCTGTGGTCCGCTCGCTGGTCTGGGAGCTTTCCACTTCCGCGGAACAAGAGGGCAGAACCATCCCGGGATTGCTTTCCGCCATCGCGCAACCCGCTGAGCGGGCTGCGGTCATCGAAACCCTGATGACACTTCACTTTGCCACAGATGAGGGACCGGTGGACCAAGCCGCCGAGAAAGCAGCTTCCGAACAAAAGACCCTCAGCCTCTTCCAAACCCCGGAAGACAAACAATCCGCCGCCCGGGTGGTGCCGTTTTTCACCAACCTGACCGAAACCCAGCGCCAGGACATTTTAAGCCGGTTGAAGTAATCGCATCAGGACCGGGCTAAAAGAACAGAAAACTGGAGTCGCCGTCGGTCATCGCTCCGCGTCCGTCCACTTCAGGAAGTCCCAACACAGCACAGATTGAGTGTCCCGCCATTCTGTAGTTTGATCTTCAACCTCTTCTGAATTCATTGCAATTTTAAGAAAACAGCCACTTGTGGTGGGCTTTTTTCAAACCACAAGATGTAGGACAAGAATAAGAAAAGGCTTGTGAAAAACCCTCCTTGAGGCATGATCATGAACGCGCGGAGGGCTTAAAATACTTCGCGCTTCTTAATCGTAAAGACATCTCAATTATGCGTCTCAAATGCCTCGAACTCCACGGCTTCAAGTCTTTTGCCGATAAGACGAAGATCGATTTTCACTCCGGAGTGACAGGCATCGTGGGGCCCAATGGGTGTGGAAAATCCAACGTGGTGGACGGGGTGCGCTGGGCGCTGGGGGAGACTTCCGCCAAGGCGCTGCGCGGGGGCGAGATGGCGGACGTCATTTTTAATGGGACGGACAAACGGAAGCCGCACAGCATGGCGGAGGTGAGCCTGACCTTCTCGGACTGCGAGTCGAGTCTTGGGGTGGATTTTAATGAAATCTGCATCACCCGACGGGTGTATCGCGACGGGAAAAGCGAGTATGAGATGAACGGCAACACCTGCCGCCTGAAGGACATCAACAAGATGTTCATGGATACCGGGGTTGGCCGCAGCGCCTACTCGATCATGGAGCAGGGGAAAATCGACATGCTCCTGAGCGCCAAACCGGAAGACCGCCGTCAGGTATTCGAGGAAGCTGCCGGGATCACCAAGAGCAAGGCCGAGAAAAAGGAGGCGCTCCGCAAGTTGGAATACACCGAAGCGAACCTCCTTCGCGTCACCGACGTGCTGGTGGAAATGAAACGCCAGATGGGGTCGATGCACCGCCAAGCGACCAAAGCGCGCAAGTATCAGGAACTACACGAAGACGTCTTGATCCTTGATTCCCACCTAAGTTACAAACGTTTTCACGAAATGGCCGCGGAAAAGGCGGAGCTGGAAACCAGCGTCGCCAGCCTGCGCCAACGCCAAGCGGAACTGGAAGGCCGCATCCACGATGACGAAGTCCAAGTGTCGGCCGACCGCATGGAACTCCGCGAACTGGACATGCAGCTTTCCAACCTGCGGCACCAGCTGAACGAGCGGCAGAACCAAATCCAAGCCGCCGACAGCCGGATCGGATTTAATACCGAACGCCAACGGGAGCTGGAAAACCTGATCTCCCAAAACTCCGGGGATGTCTCCTCGAACGAGGAGCGTCTCCTGAATCAGGAGGAAGAACTGAAATCCGCCGATTCCGCCCTGATTTCCATCCGGGAGAATATCGAGCGGCAGAAGGAGCAGATTGAGGAGCACAGCCGGATCACCGCGGCGGCCCGCGAGGAACGCGGGCGGATTGAACGCACCCTGCGCGAAGCCCGGCAGTCGATGCACAATTCGGAAGGCATCATCATCTCCGCGCAGGCCGAGATCGCGAGCCACCAAGGACAGGAAACCGCCGACCGCACCCGGCAGGAACAACTGCAGCGGGACGTGGACAATCTCCAGACGGAACGGGAAGCCAAACAGCGGGAAGAAGCCGAAACCAAGGCCCAACTGGAGGAGTTGAAGCAGGAAATCGAAGGGCACGAGTTGCAACTCATGCAGCGTGAAAAGGAACTGCAAGCTGCTGAAATTGAACTGGCTGCGATTGTTAAGCGCCTGCAGGCTGCGGCCCGTTTGCACAGTGAACGGTCCAGTCGCGCCCAAGTCCTCCGGCAGCTTCTGGCCGAGGGGGAAGGTCTCGAAAAAGGCACTCAAGCTGTCCTGAAAGGGCTGAATAATCCGGAATTCTTCAAAGGCGGCACCCGCGGCCTGCTCTCCGGGTTCCTCGAAGTGGAACGCGAGTTCATCCCAGCCGTGGAAGCCTCCCTCGGCACCAGCCTGCATGCCGTGCTGGTGGCTAATACCATTCTAGCTGAAGGGATTATCGACGTTTTGACGAAAAATCAGTTGGGCGAGGCCGTCATCCTTCCCGAGGATTTGCTGCGCCAGACCAGCGAAACCCAGATGCTCACCCTGCCCGATGGCGCGGTGACCTGGGCCTTGGACAAGGTGAAGGTCCGCGATTCCGTCCGCCCGCTGGTCCACCAGCTTTTGGCGAACGTCCTGATCGTGCCCGACCTCGCCACGGCGGTGCGCTTGAAACGCGATCACCCCGAGGTGGCTTTTGCGACCCTGTCCGGCGAGTTCATCTCCAGCGAAGGCGCCATGCGCGGCGGGGTTTCCAAGGACAAGGCCGGAAGCATTCTCCAGCGGCAGGTCGAACTGAATGACCTTGAAGCCGAGGTCGTCCGGCTGGAACTGGAGCTGGAAGCCCTCGAAGCGGAACAGATCACCGGCCAGGACACCCTGCGGTCGAACAAGGTGCAACTGGATGAGCAGCGGGAAATCCTCCAAATCCGCAAAGTGGCCGGCAGCACTCTCAGCGGTCAGTTGACCCTGATCGCCCGCGAGCTCCAGCAATTTGCCAGCAAGCTGGAAGGGCTTGGCTGGGAGCAGTCCGAGCTGACCAAACGGCAGGAGGCACTCTCCCGGAAGATGGAGGAAGCCATCGCCCGCCGCGCCCGCGCCCAGGAGGAACTGGAAGGCCGTCAGGACGAATCGGCGCAGTTGGAAGCCGGGATGGACTCCGCCGCCCGGAACGAAGCCGACGCCAGCGAGCTGCTGGGCGAACTCCGCACCGCCCTTGCGGTGGAGCAGCGCGCCGAGCAGGCCCTGAACGAACAGCGTGCCCCGATGGATTCGCGCCTCCGCGAGCTAAGCGAAGTCATCGCCCGCCGGAAACGCGAGATCGATTCTTACCACGAGCGCATTCAGGCGGCGGTGGCGGAAAACGAGCGCCTCGCCGAGGAATGCGCCTATGGCCGCACCCAGTTGGCAGAATTGTCGATGCTCGGCGAGACCCGGATGGACGACCGGAATGCCTTGATGGAATCCGTCACCGTGCGCGAAAGCGGTTTGTCGGAAATCCGCCGCGAAATCTCGAAATTCGCCGAACAACGCGGCAATGAAGAAGTGCGCGTCGAGCGCATCGGTCTGCGGATGGAAAACACCTCCGCCTACGCCTTGGAGCGCTACCGGATTGATCTGAACACTTTTGAGCAGGACATCCACGCCCTGCTGACCGCGATCCAAAACCAAAAATTCCCCCGCCGCCGGGCCGACCGCCGCGCCCTCTTTGAGAAAGATCCCGAACCCGAGGCCGTCGTGACGGCTGAGGCCGCCTTGGAAACGACCGATCCGTCCGCGCTTTCCGAGGACCCTGCCCCTGAAACCGGGCCTGCTCCCGATGCCGGATCAGAGGTTCCTGCGGACGAGGAAATCCCCAGCTTCGCGCCGGTCGCGGAATTCGCTGCCGAGGAGGAGCCCACCCCTGAAGAACCGGAAATCTGCCTCGACCCCGAAATGGCGGCCCTGCTCGAAGAAGGCCCCGACTGGGAATTTGTGGAAACGACCGTCACCGACCTCAAACAACGGCTTGATGCCATGGGCCCGGTGAATCTCGACGCCATTCAGGAATACGAGGAACTGGAAGAGCGCCACAACTTCCTCCAAGGCGAAAGCGACGACCTCGCCAAGGCCAAGATCGAATTGCTCGCCGTCATTCAACGGATCAACACGGAGACCAAAAAGCGCTTTGCCGATACCTTCTACCAGGTTCGCGACAACTTCCGGAACACCTTCAAGGAACTCTTCGGACAGGCTGGGCAGGCCGATCTCATCCTCGTCAATGAGGAAGACCCGCTGGAATCCGGCATTGAAGTCATCGCCAAACCTCCTGGCAAAAAACCGACCAGCATCACCCTGCTCTCCGGCGGCGAGCGCTCCATGACCGCGGTGGCCCTGCTCTTCTCCATCTACATGGTGAAGCCCAGCCCGTTCTGTATTCTGGACGAACTCGATGCCCCGCTCGATGAATCCAATATCGGCCGGTTCCTCAAGATGCTCGATAAGTTCATCGAGAAGAGCCAGTTTGTGATCGTCACCCACAACAAACGCACCATGCGCCGCGCCGATGTGCTCTACGGCGTCACCATGGAGGAATTCGGCGTCAGCAAGCCGGTCGGTATGAAACTCAGCGCCGAGACCGAGCGGCCCCGCGATCAGTATGTGGCTCCACCTGAGGCCACCGCCGAAGAAACCGCCGAAGCCACGCCCGAATCCGATGGCAAAGGAGAAGCCGCCGCGGCCCGTGCCGCCGCCACGGAAGCCGCCGCCCATGAAACAGACGCACCCGCTGAAGCCGCGGTCTCCGCACCGGAGTATCCAGCTGACGCAGAGCATCTGTCTGAAACACCCACCGGCTGAGGGCGCCGGCTGCCCCGGCCCTATCCATTCCTGACCGGGGCACTGGAGACAGCACCCCCGGTCCGGGCTCTTGTTGAGCCGGAAAATTCCGACTGGAATTTCCCCGGCCCCGCAGACCCAAACTCCGTTAGACATAGGGATGAAAAGGCTCCCGGGCTCAGGAGTGAATCCTCTACCGTCCCAGCGATACCCGGCCTAAACAAGGGAGTCGAAATTCAGCCAAACCGGATGGCCCCATCGACCAACTGTCCATGATTGAGCCGGCGCAGGAGTATCCATCAATCCGATTGGACCGGGCGAGCCAAGCACGCAACCTACCGCATCAAACCTGACTTGATGCCAGGAATCCGGGCCGCACTGAAGCTCCCGCTACTCCAGTCGGATGGAGACCAGTTTCCCGGGCCTCCGCCTGCACCAGCCTCCCCGCACTTCCGAGCCGGAAAAATACTTGTCAGTCAACTAACCGGGACAGATAAGCAACCCATTGATAAACCTCCGCTCTCAACCCGTATAGAGGCTACATGAACCGGAGCACCCCTTCCTCCCGCGCCTCAGTAGATCCTGCCAAGGCAGCCTTTACCCTCATAGAAATTGTCCTTGTTATCGCCATCATCGCCATCCTCGGCGCGGCCGCCATCAACCTGATCAAAGGTAATGTGGACGTCGCCAAGGAGACCCGGGTGGAGTCGGATATCAAACTCATCGTGAACCAGCTGAAGGTCTACGAATCACGCAATCTGGCGCCTCCGAGTACTGAACAAGGTCTGAAGGCCCTGGTGGAACGTCCCACCGTGGAACCCATTCCTGAACGCTGGAACCAACTAATGGAGGAAGTCCCCAAAGACCCATGGAACCGGGAGTTCCGTTACGAGTATCCCGCGAAACGCAGCAAAGCGGATTTTGATGTATACTCACTCGGAAAGGATGGAGTTGATAGCGCGGATGATTTTGGAAACTGGAAACCGGTGAAAAAGGAATAGACCGGAAATACACGTTTTTGTATGAATATCACCAATCATAGCGCCCTGCCCCGCAGCGGCCGCCGGGGAGCCTTTACCCTGATCGAAATCGTAGTGGCCCTCACGGTGGTTTCTGTGATCGCCGCCGTCGCCATTCCCACCCTGAAAGGCCTGAACCGCAGTGAGCAGGCCCGCGCCCCGGTGCAGGCCCTGGCGGAGCTGGTGCAGGAAGTCCGCAACCGCGCCGTGCGGGAAGGCCGCGCCTATCAAATCGTATTCGAACGCAGCGGCATGCATGCCATGGCCGGCTCCCGGACCTTCAACCGCCGGGAGGATTTGATCGAACATCTCAAGGAATTGCGCACGCCTCCGGTCATTACCGTGACTGAAAAGCAACTGCCAGACCGGCCGGAAGTGGTTCGCGAAGCGCCCGCCAGCACTTCCTTTTCTGCCAGCCAGGCCATGAAACCCATGGCCCCCCAGAACCCTGGGGAACCATCTCCGGAGGCCCCTGAAATCGAAATGCCCTGGTGCGAATCCATTCCCCTTGATCTGAAGACTGCCTGCGCGGTCCTGCTCTGGGGCGATCCCGAGTGGGATTCCATGGAAGGCGATAAACTGCGCACCTGGGTGTTCCAGCCCACCGGCATGATCTCCCCCGCCCGCGTCCGGCTCCAGGACGCCGGCCAGGAACTGGAAGCCGCCTTCGATCCCATGACGGGCGAACTCACTGCTGAAAGCCTCCGCCCCATCACTATCACCGCGTCGCTATGAAGCCCGACCGCCGGAACCCCCACGGCTTTGTTCTGCTCGAAATCATCATTGCTCTGACGGTTTTTGCGGTGGCCGTCACCGGTCTCGCCGGAGCCCTCCATTCTGCCCTGGACGCCTCAAATAAACTGCGCCGCCAGGCCGCCGTCCGGCGTGGCATGGAAAGCCTGCTGGCCGAAGCCCGCCAGCAGATGAAACGCGAGGAAATGCAGCTGACCCGGGTGGATGAAGCCCTTGGACTCTCCTTCCAATCAAGCCTTGAGGAATTGAAGTGGATCAATCTCAAAGGGGCTCCCGTCCGGGGACTCTATCTCCTGCGTGTGGTCGCGCAGAGTATCAAACCCAATACCAGTCCGGAGAATACCGCCGAAGTTTATGTCTACCGCCCCTGATCCGCTCCGCTCTCCGGCGCGGTCAGGCCGGGGGTTCACCCTCATTGAAGTGGTGGTGGGCTTGGCCATCCTCGCCCTCATGTCAGGTGCGATTTATGCCATCGTGGCCGGAGCGGTGTCGTCCACCCTCAGTCTGGAATTGACCCAGGCCGAAGACCGCCGTGTGGAAGCTTTCCTGCACCGGACCCGCGAAGCCCTCGCCGACCTGCCCGCCACTGGCACCCTCCAGCTGAGGCTGCTGGAAAATGATCCTTTACGTCAGGAGTTCGTCATCCGCAATGTGCCCGCCGCCTTCATCTGGGGGCCCAATCCCCAGTGGGAAAAACCCATCATCACCGTAGCCCCCCGCCGCTGGGAAGATGATCAAAAACCACCACTGTCCTCTGCGGTGCTGCGCGGCAAGGTGGCGCTGCCCTCCGTCCGGTTTGCTCTCAGCTTCAGCGTTCCTGACTTCTTCCGCACCACCCCGGAGGGGGAGCCTCTGCCGGACAGTCCCGTCAAATCCCCCCAGGGAAACGAGGGTCTGCGCCCGGATGCCCGGGGCCGTTTCTGGATGGATGTGCTGCCGGAAATCGACCGGGTGGAATGGCGTTTCTACGATCCCAAACGAAAAATCTGGATCGACCAGGCCCCGCCCGGGCAGCCCCCTCTGGTGGAGCTCAAGCTCTTCCTGCCAGGCCGCACCACGCCCATTCGCGAAGTATTTTCCACCCGTTGAATTCCCGACGTCCCGTCCCATGTCACCCGCCCTTCGCTCCCCTGTCACCCGCCGCGGCTCCTCGCTGCTGCTGGTGTTGTGGGCCATCATGCTGATGGGCTTTGCCGTTATCGGGCTCGTCAAACATCTGTCCCGCGGACTGGACGAATCCATTGCCGCCGAAAAGGATTTCCGCGCCCGGCTGCTCCTTGAGTCGGCGCGCACCGTGGCCGCCCATCCCGCTATTTTGCGTGGTGATCCGCTGCTGCGTCAGGAACTGTCGCCGGTGCGCTCGTGGGAAGTCACCCTTTCCACGGAAGGCTCACGACTCGCCATCAACCAACTGGCCTCCAGCCGCCTGCAACGCCGCTTCGCCAGGCAGTTGTTCGAAAACTGGGGTATCGATCCCCGTGAGGCGCTCGCCCTCGTGGACAGTCTGGCAGATTGGACCGACCCTGACAGCACCCCGCTGCCTCAGGGAGCGGAGCGCGAAATCTACGCGGCTCTGGAGCGGCCCGATTTCCCCTACAACAAACCATTCGCCTCCCTGGATGACATCCTGCTGGTGCGGGGGGCCGACGTGATAGACCGGCAGCGCCCGGACTGGCGCGATTTCTTCACGTTGCACGGCGATGGCACCATCGATGTCCATACCGCTCCGGCCATGATGTTGGAGGCCCTGCTGAATGTTACGCCCTCCGAGGTCAGCCGGTTTGTCAGGGAACGCCTTGGTCCGGATGGCCAGCCGGGCACCGAGGACGACCGCCGGTTTACCGCCCTCACCGAAGTCCGCAGCCTCTTTGATGTGCCCGAGATGAACTACCGCCGCGCGGCGGGGCTGCTCACGCTGACCCACCCCATCCGCCGCACGGAGTGCCTCGCGCGCGCCGGAGGCTTGGAACGCCGTCTGACCCTGATCGAGGGGCCCGGCCTGAAAATCGTCCAGCGCGACTAACCGCTCCCTTCCTGCTTCATGTTTACTCCCCTCCATCTTATTTTGCCTGCCCCCGAATCCGGTTGGGAAGTATGGACCTGCGCTCCGAGCGGATCCATCAAAGGCGGGTTGTTTGAGGATCCGGCCACCGCCGCGGCATCCGTTAAAAAGGCCATTGTCGCCTTGCCGGCCCGCTGGTGCCGCACGCTCGCTTTTTCCGTGCCCCCGGCGGATGCCAAGCTGGCGCGCGCTCTGGCCTTCACCCAGTTGGAAAAGCGGGGCCTCACCTCCGGCACCATGGATCAGACATCGTTTTCCTGTCAGATGCGCCCCGGCACCAAAGAGGGGAATCTGATGGTGGCGGATGTGCTGACTCCCGCCGCCCTGACCGCTTTGGCGGCCGTCAAATCCCATGGCGTAATCCCCGCCGCGAAGCTCTATCCCGTGCCGGACCACCGCGTGGTCATTCTGCGGGAGGGGGGACGCACCGTCCTGCACGCCGGACTGGACGGGCAACCTGCCCATGTCCAGGGGTTGACGGCCAACAGCGCCGACCCGACGGCCCTGGCGGCAGAAATCTCCCTGACGCTCATGACCCTCCGGCAGCAGGGACTGCTGGGCACCATCACGGGCATCGACTGGGCTGCACCCCTCACTGAATCCGGCCGACAGCAGGTGGAAGCCATTGTCGGACTGCCCGTGGAGCTCAAACCGCGGCCGGCTCCGGTTTTCCGCTCCCTCGATCCCCATCTTCAGCCCGCCGAGGTTCGCGCCGACCGCCAGCGGCGCCGGGTGCGTCTGTTGCGTGGAGCCGCCATCGCCGCAGTGCCGCTGGCCGGTTTGCTTTGGTGGCAGCAGCAGCATGGACGGCTGTTGGCACTGGAGGCGGAAGCCAACCGGCTCAGCGAGGCCGTCACCGCCTCGTCCGGAGCCACCGCCGAAGCCCGGGCGGGCACCGAACTGATGCGGGCCACCCAGCAGCGTTGGCAGGCACTGCGCATGGCGCTCGAACCCAAGCGCTATCCGCTGATCCACCTCAATCATCTGACGCGCTGCCTGGGCGATGACAGCATCGTGCTGACCCGTTTTGAAACGCGCGGACCCGACGTTTCCGTCAGTGGCACCGCACAATCGGCCGGAGAAGCCTATCACTATTTCACCACCGTCACCGCAGACCAGGATTTGAAAATCTGTGCCTGGAGCATGGCTGAACCAAACCTGGCAAATGACGGCACCGCGAGGTTTGAACTCAAAGGAAAAATGCGATGATCCGCCCCCTCACCCGTTCCGAAAAATCCCTGCTCACCCTCTGCGGCCTGGCCCTTGCGGTCGTCGGGGCCGGCTCGGTGGTGCGCGATCACCGGGCCCGCGCCACCGCCGCCCGCGACCGCATTGCCTCACTGGAGCCCCAACTGGACGCGGCGGTGGCCGCAGCCGCTGATGCTCCGTTCTGGCAGGAACGGAAAACCTGGCTGGACGCCACCATGCCACGTCTGAATAATCCGGGCGAAACCCATAGCACCTTTCTGGAGCAGCTGCTTTCGGCGGCGAGGGAACGTGGCCTCATTACTGAATCTCCTGTCCTGCTGAAACCCGAGGCCACCCCCCATGGCACCGACCTTTCTGTGTCTCTCCAGATCACCGGTCCGGACAGTGCCCTGCTACGTTGGCTCGCCGGCCTGCAGTCGCCCGAAAAAATGCAGATCGTGAAGTATCTCCAGATCATTCCCCGGTCCTCCCAGCCACCCCGGCTTTCCGCCACCGTCACCGTCGCCCGTCTTCACCAGCCCTGACATTCAGCTCCACCCCTCAAAATAGCCGCCACCATTCATCCCATCCCGGACCGGATCCTGACATCACCCCACGAATCATGAAATCCCTGTTTTCCCAATCCCTGCGCACGGCGGCCCGCCTGCCGCGGCGGTTCATCCTGCCGGCGGTCCTGCCCTGGGCTGCTTGGGCCACCGCCGAAGAAGGAGCCATCCCCGTACCGGTGACTGCGGCCGACTTTTCCCAACTGCTGGAACACCCCCCCTTCCGCCGCAGTCTGAGCCTCTCCGAATCCATGGTATTGTCAGGAGTGGCCGTCCTGCCCGACGGACCGATGGTCACCTTGTGGAACCGCTCCACCCGCGAATCGTTTGTAGTGGGAAACAACCCGAATGCCCAGGGATGGAAATTACTGGAACTGAGCCAGAGCACCGATCTCCGCAGCGTCACTGCTGTTATTTCCGCGGCAGGGCAGGAGTTGACCATCCGCTTCGACCCGGAACGCCTCACGCCTCCCAAACTGGACAACACTTCCCGGCCCGGCTCGCGCCCGGAAGGACAAATCGTGGTGGAAGCCCTGCTGCGCAGCCTGGATCCCGAGGCCGCCAAAAGCTTTGAAGCGCTGCCCCCCGCCGGGCAGGAAACCTTCCGGAAATCCTTCGCGGAATTTCTCGAAAGCTACCCGGCCTCCGCAGATGGCGATCGCCGCACCTTCGTCCAAAAGTCCCTCGCCGAAGCCCTCGTGCCTGCGGCTGGAACTGAGAACACCACCGCCGCGGAGAACCCAACCGCGCCCACCGCCCCGGCGCCCCCGGAGAAACCCTGACTATTTCCATCATTTTGATTTTGCCATGACATTTCCTCTTCCCCGCCTTTCCCGCGCCCTCGTCTGCGCCTGCCTTTCCACCGCCCTCCTGCCCTTTTCCGCGGCGGCCCAGACGGTGGCCCCTCCGGCCCCGGACGAAGCCACCATCCAGCTGCAGTTTCCCAATAACGGAATCAGCGACATTCTGGGAATCTACGAACTCCTCACCGGAAAAGCGGTCGTCAAGGACTCCGGCATCTTCGATGGCAAACCCATCAGCCTCGTGACCGCCAAACCCGTCACCACCGCCGAGGCCGTGGAACTGATTGAATCCAGCCTCCAGCTGAATGGTTATGTCCTCAGCGATTCCCCCGGCGGAAAAAGCGTAAGGGTTTCCCTCCAGACCGCCGAGCAATCGAACCTCAGCCGGGGCCTCGACGTGATCCTCGATCCGGACGAGCTCCCCCGGGGCCACACCATGGCTTCCTATTTCCTGAAGTTGAAACACCTCGATCCTTCCGAGACCGCCACCACCCTCTGGAGCCATCTGGGTCTCAACAAATTCGGCCGCCTCACCCCCGTGATCAGCCCCCCCGGCCTGCTCATCACGGAAAACGCTGACAACATCCGCCAGATTCTGCGGGTGGTGGAGGTGCTCGACGTTTCCCAGGACCAGACTCATCTGCGCACGGAATTCTACATGCTGAAATATGCGGATGCAGTAGTGGTGGGCCAGATCCTGACTTCGACTTTCACCCAACGGCAGCTCCCTCCGGCTTTGACCACGGACACCGTCGGGGACAACGAAACCCGGATTCCCAAACGCCCCCCGTCCCTCCCCACCGCACGTGTGGTCTCGGACGACCGGCTCAACCGCATTATGCTGGTGGCCGATGAATCCGACCATCTTTATGCGGAAAAGCTGATCAAGGAATTTGACCAGCCCATCCAGGCGGCCGTCCCGCTGGAGCGCCGCCTCCAGTATGTCTTCGTGGATCAGGTGCTGCCGGTATTGGTGGATGTGCTCCAGGACAATGGCACCGGCAGCAGCACCCTGGCCGGAGGCGAAGTCGTCCGGACCCGGCGGCAGCCCCTCGCCAGCAGTGATCCCGCCACTCTTGCCGGCCGGCCCCGCCGCAACCAAACCCAACGCGAAGGCGCCACCACCGCGCCGGCCGGTTACGAAGACCAGCTCACCGCTCCGGAGGAGAATTCCGCCCCTCTTTCCGTATTGATCGGCAAGACCCGCCTTGTGGCAGATGTGCAGGCCAACAAACTCATCGCCTACGGCCCTCCCGAGGACCTGCTGAAGATCACCGGCCTGCTGGAACGGCTGGACCACAAACCACCCCAGGTTTATCTGGCCACGATCATCGGCCAACTCTCCCTCGATGACGGAGTGGAGTTCGGCGTGAACTACCTGAAGCAATTCAAGGAGGATGGGGAAAACGATGTGGCTGGCGCACTGATCAATTGGGATTCCCTCGCCCGGGCAATTCCGGACGTGCGCAATCCTGTTATCAA
This sequence comes from uncultured Verrucomicrobiota bacterium, assembly GCA_942492905.1. Taxonomy (GTDB): domain Bacteria; phylum Verrucomicrobiota; class Verrucomicrobiia; order Verrucomicrobiales; family V1-33; genus CAIZWU01. Next base: position 3,093,875 of record OW818657.1, on the reverse strand, counting down.
TGGCGCCCTGAATCCCTTGAGCGGCCTGAATGTCTATGGCCGCATCGACGACAGTCTGGATGTGTTCATCCACGCGCTCGAAGCCAGCAAGCGCTTCACTATCCTGAGCCGGCCGGCCATCTATGCCGCCAACAACAAAAAAGCCGTCATCACTTCCGGCCGCCGCATTCCGGTGCCCACCAGCAGCGTCAGTGATCTGTCGAATTCCAACAGCGTCCGCACCAATATCGACTTTCAGGACGTCGTGCTGAAGCTGGAGGTGATACCCCTCATCAACAGCAACCGGGAGATCAGCCTCACCATCGCCCAGGTGAATGACACCGTAGTCGGACAGCAGCAGATTTCCGACAATGAGGTGCCGATCATCGGCACGGAACGGCTCCTCACTTCCGTCACCGTAGCCAACCGCTCCACCGTAGTGCTGGGTGGCCTGATTACCGAAACTGAGGAGAAGTCCACCACCGGCGTTCCCATTCTCAGCCGCATTCCCGTCGTGGGCCATGCCTTCAAGTCCACCAAGTTTGCAAAGAGCCGCAAGGAACTGCTGATCTTCATCCAGCCCGTGGTGGTCGAGGACGGCATGGAGGCCGCCGCCGTCAGTCAGGGCGAGGATCAACGGACCGGCGTCGGCGCCGATGCCGCAGTGGTCTTCCCGGATCTCCCGCTGGCCCTCCCTTCCTTTGAACGTCCGCTTCCGGCACCGGCCGGCAAATGATAACCTTTACCCTTTCAACACTGTGCCCCTGACTGCCGACCGGCCTGTCGAACATCTGCTCACGGCGGCCGCCCGGCTGAGCGGATGCCTGGATCCTGCGGCCCTCGCCACCGCCCTTGAAACCGCCGGCGCCCAGGGAGGGCGCTGGCTGGACACCGTCCTCGACGCTGGATGCATCGCCGACGAAACCGGTTTTTACCGCGCCCTCGCCGATTCCCTCGGCATGTCTTTTACCGAACAATCACCGGTGTCTCCTGGCCAGAAACTCCACTCCTGGATGCCGGCCCGTTTCGCCCTGCGGCACCGCCTCCTGCCCGGGCAGGCGAGGGAAAATCAAATCGAAATCCTGACATGCGACCCCTTCGATCTCGAAGCCCGCCAGGCCATCAGCCAGGTGGTGGATCAGGATGTCATCTGGGGGCTGGCCACCCGCAGCAGCATCATCGAGGCGCTGCGGCAAGGTTATGGCGTCGGCGCCGAACGTTTTGAGGATCTCATCGATGGCCGCAACGGCCATAACGAAACCGATGCCCTGCGTCAGGAGGTCACGGTGCTGGAGGACAACGAGGAGGCGACCATCATGAGCTTCGTCAATCAGATTTTCAGTGAGGCCATCCGCGAACGGGCCACGGATATTCACATTGAACCTCTCGAAAATGATGTGCGCATCCGTTACCGGGTGGACGGAGCCCTGCACGAAGTGGCAGTGCCGCAGGATGTCAGGTTGTTGCAGAATTCCCTCGTCTCCCGCCTCAAGATCATGGCGCATCTCGACATCGCCGAGCGCCGCCTGCCGCAGGATGGCCGCATCAATCTCGAACTCAACGGGCAGCGGGTCGACGTGCGCATCGCCACCATCCCATCGGTGAATGGCGAAAGTGTCAGCCTGCGCCTGCTGGGCCGGGAACGGCTTGACCTCGGCGGCCTGGGAATGGGCCCTGCCCTCGAAGCCCGCATCCGTGAACTGCTGGCGCTGCCCAATGGCATTATCCTCGTGACCGGCCCCACCGGCTGCGGAAAATCAAGCACCCTCTACACCTTTCTCCGCGAACTGAATACCAAGGACCGGCGCATTGTCACGATTGAGGATCCGGTGGAAAACAAACTCGACGGAGTGGTCCAGATTGCGGTGAAGCCGGAGATTGACCTCACCTTTGCCGCCGGTCTGCGCAGTATCCTGCGGGGCGATCCCAATGTGATCATGGTAGGGGAAATGCGGGACCTTGAGACGACGGAGATCGCCATCCGCGGCGCTCTCACCGGTCACCTTGTTTTCAGCACCCTCCACACCAATGACGCCGTGGGAGGCATCTCCCGTCTGTTGGACATGGGCATTGAGCCCTTTCTGATCGCTTCCTCGGTGCGCGCCTTTCTCGCCCAGCGTCTCGTGCGCCGGCTCTGCCCGCTCTGCCGGCAACCGGCCGAAGAGCACCAGCACCACGATGGTTACCTCCGCACTCTTGGCTTCCCGGTGGCGGAGAAGCATCACATCCTGACTGCGGTCGGCTGCCGGGAGTGCCGCGGCACGGGCTACCGGGGGCGCATAGCCATTGTGGAAGTCTGCACCATCACCAACGCCATGCAGGATCTCATCGCCAGCCGCGCCTCCGTTGCCACGCTGCGCGCCAAGGCCGCCGAGGAAGGCATGATTCCCATGCGTGAAAGTGCGTGGCAGAAGGTCATTGCCGGCGATACCACGCTTGAAGAAGTGATCGCCGTCACCTCCGCCACGCACGAGTCTGCCCAACCCTGACATTTCCCTGTCCCATGCCGCAGTTCACCTATCAAGCGCTCGCCGCCGCCGGCGGCAAAGTCAGCGGCACCCTCGAAGCCACCACCCGGGCCGAGGCCTACCGGCAATTGGAGGCCCGTCAGCTCGCGCCCCTCAATCTGCAGGAAGCCAGCCGCAGCGGCGCCCCCGCGGCCGGCACCGCCAGCGCCGGAGCCCCCCGGCTGAACCGCACCCGTCTGATCTATTTCACCAGCGAACTGGCCGACCTGCTGGATGCCGGCCTGCCCGTGCAGCAGGCCCTGACGGTGATGGCCGAGAAGCAGCAGGATCCGGCCATCCGGCGCGTCAGCCTGCTCTCCCGCCAGCATCTCAGTGAAGGCCAAACCCTCTCCGCGTCCTTCCGGCTGGCCTCGTCCAGCTTCGACGATCTCTTCACCTCCCTCGTCGCTGCCGGGGAGGCCTCCGGCTCGCTGGGCGGCGTGCTCAGCCGCATGGCGCAAAGCATGACCCAGCTGCAGGACCTGCAGCGCCGCTTCACTTCCGCCATGGTCTATCCCGCCTTTATGGCGGGAGCCTGTGCTTTGCTGATGGCGGTTTTTACATTATTTCTCGTCCCTCAGCTGACCGATCTCCTCTCCAAAACAGGACAGCAATTACCCGCCGTCACGCGGCTGTTGCTGGACTTCAGCCACTTCTGCACCCAACACCTGTGGACGATGCTGCTGGGCGGAGCGGGAGCCCTCATCGCCTTCCGCGCCGCCATCGCCACCGCCGCCGGCCGCCAGTGGTGGGACCGTGCCAAGCTCCATATTCCGCTCCTTGGGCCCATTCTGGAGACCCGGTTTTATGCTTCCTTCACCCAGGCCCTCGGCAATCTCCTCACCAATGGCGTCCCGCTGCTCTCGGCCTTGAAACTCCTCGTCACCGGCACTTCCAACTCCTTTTTCCGACAACGGCTCTCCAGCGCCATCGACGCCGTCTCCGCCGGCGACCCGCTCTCCACCGCCCTCGTGCGCGCCGGCGATTTCCAACCGCTCATGACCGACATCATCGGCGTCGGGGAACAGACCGGACACCTCGCCCGCGCCCTGCAAAAAGCCGCCGGCCGCTACGACAAGGAACTGGATGGCCGGATCAAACGGCTGACCGCCATGGTCTCACCGGTCATTATCATCTTTCTCGCGGTGGTCGTCACCCTGATTGCCTACTGCATTGTCTCCTCCATCTTCTCAGCCGTTTCCGGCATCCGCGCCCAGTCGGGTTAGCGATTGGATCACCCGCGCCGTTACCTTAAACCTGTCAGCTTATGGCAAATCATCATCCGTCCCGGCGGCGGTTTTACCGCGCAGCTTGGCCTCAATAAACGGATCAAGGTCGCCATCCATCACCGCGGAGACGGTACCGGTGCTATGGCCGGTGCGGTGATCCTTGATCAACTGATAGGGCTGGAAAACGTAGGATCGGATCTGGCTGCCCCAGGCGATTTCCCCCTTTTCGCTGTAGATCCGGTCGCCCTCGCGGCGCTTGGCATCCTGCTGCATCTGATAGAGCTTGGCCCGCAGCATGTTCATCGCCATTTCCGTGTTTTTCCCCTGGGTCCGGTTGACCTGACAGGCCACAATGATGCCCGTGGGGATGTGGGTCAGCCGCACCGCCGTCTCCACCTTGTTGACATTCTGCCCGCCCTTCCCGCCGGACCGGTAGGTATCGCGTTTCAGGTCGCCATCCTTGATGACGATCTCGCCGTCGTCCTCGACTTCCGGGACCACGTCCACGCTGCAAAACGAAGTGTGGCGGCGGCTCTGGCTATCAAACGGCGAGATGCGCACAAGGCGGTGCACCCCACGCTCGTTCTGCAGATAACCGTAAGCGTAGGGCCCGGTGATTTTCATGGTCACGGAGCGGTAACCGGCCCCATCGCCTTCGGTAAAGTCCATCAGCTCGGCTTCCATCCCCTTGCGCTCGGCCCAGCGGCTGAACATGCGGTAGAGCATCTCGGCCCAGTCCTGGGATTCGGTGCCACCCGCTCCCGCATGGATGTTGAGGAAGGCGTTGGCACCATCAAGGGAGCCGGACATGAGGGTGACGATTTCGAAATCACTGAGGGCCTGGCCGATGCCGTGAAATTCGTTATGGGCTTCGATCCTCAGTGAAGGGTCGCTGTCATCGGCGGCCATTTCGAGGAGGACCTCAAAGTCGGCAAGACGGGTTTCGAGCCCGCGCCAGGTTTCGAGTTTCCGTTGAATGGCAGCCCGTTCGCCGACGACGGCCTGGGCGGTGCTGTGGCGGTCCCAGAAATCGGGGGCCATCATTTTGGCTTCCAGCTCGGCGGAGCGGGCTTCAAGGGCGGGCAGGTCAAAGATACCTCCGGAGTTCGGTCAGCCGGCTTTTCAGCGCGGCCGGGTCGAACGCCTGGAGGTCGATCGTCAGGGATTTATTAACAGGATCCATAGAGGTTGCGTCCGTAGTCCTGGAATTCCGGCGCTGCAAGGAGGGAATCCTGCGCCTTGGTGCCGGAAGGGAATCCGCTGGCACGGCGGGCGGCAGGTGCAAGGATGCGGGCATCGAAAAATCCCACGCCATCCTGATCCGCAAGTCGCTGCTGACGGAAACCAGTCTGATCATCCACTGGTGCTCCCGGGAGCATGGCTTCATCCGCACCGTGGCCAAGGGCGCCCGGCGGCCCGGCAGTCCCTATGCAGGCAAGCTGGATTTATTTTATACCGCGGAGCTGGCTTGGCTGCCGGCCCGGAAATCCGACCTCCACACCCTGAAGGAACTGGAAGTGACCGACTTCCGCCTTGGTCTGCAGGCCAGCTACCTGCGGGTCCTGTGCGCTTCGTATTTCGTGAAACTGCTGGAGGGGGTGGCGGAGGTGGAGACGCCGGTGGAGAGTCTCTACGATCTGCTGCGGCGGGCGCTGGATTATCTGACCTCCCACGAACCCACCCGGAAGGCGGTGCTGCATTTTGAGCGGGAACTGGCGCATGATCTCGGAGTACATGGCGACGAGGACACGCCACCGATCGCCTCCCTGCGGCAGATGCTGCACCGGGTGCCGGTGCTGCGGGAGGAGTTGTGGAAGCAGTTGACCAGTTAGAGCCGGAGGGACGGGCCGCCAAAAATCTTAAGGTCCGGGCCGGGTGAGGGTTGCAAGCAGCCCGACTATTGGCTAAGCCGCTCCATGCCTCATCCTGCCGTCCCCCAGCCTGCCGCCGAACCCTGCCCGGCCTGCTCGGTTTTGATGGATGTGTCAGCGCTGCAACCCTTTGCCAAAGTGGTCTGCGCGGCCTGCGGGGCGACGGTGCGGGTACGCACCGCATTCCACCATTTTCAAATCGTACGCGAAGTCGGCCTGGGCGGGATGAGCCGGGTCTTCGGAGCGCGGGATGCCTCCCTGGGACGGGACCTCGCACTGAAAATCCTGAACCCTGGATTGAGTCAGGACGACAAGCGGCTGCGCCAATTTGAGCGCGAAGCGCAGATCACGGCCAGTATCAGCCACCCCAATGTGGTCAAGGTCTACACCGCGGGGCGGGACCAGGGGTATTTCTACATTGCCATGGAACTGGTGGAGGGGGGCAGCCTCGATGAAAAAATCCAGAAGCAGGGCCGCCTGCCGGAAGCCTGGGTATTGGAGATCGCCGAGCAGGTGGTGCAAGGATTGAAGGCCGCCAACGAGGCGGGCCTGATCCACCGGGACATCAAGCCCGGAAACATTCTGCTCTCCGCCGAAGGCACGCCGAAAATCGTGGATTTCGGCCTCGCCGTCTTCACCCGCGACGGGGTGGAAGACACGGAAATCTGGGCCACTCCCTACTACGTGCCGCCGGAAACATTGTATGGGGAACCGGAGGATTTCCGCAGTGATATCTACGCGCTTGGGTCCACCCTTTACCATGCGCTGATGGGCAAACCGCTGTTCGATTCCGACAGCAATTCCCTCGCTAAATTAAAGGCCTTGAAGGCCAAACCCGCCGACCTGAAGGAGGCCAGCACCGTCCTGTCGGCGGAGACGGTGGCCATGCTGACCCGCACCCTGCGCCGGAAACCGGCGGACCGGTATAGCAGTTATGATGAATTCCTCGATCACCTGCGTTATGCCCGCCGCCGGCTGAAGCGCGGAGGCCGGGGAGCCGCCTGGCCCGGCCAACAGGGGCTGACGCCCGCCCAGTGGGCCGGAATCGCTGCCGCCGTGGCCCTGGCAGGCGCCGGGCTGTGGAAATGGTCGAGCCTCCGCTCTGCCGCGGAGGACGGAAAGAACGGCGGTGGCCTGTCGGCCGATGCCGATCCGACCGTGGGAAGCGACGGCACCGTTTCCTCAAAATTCATTGCCGCCCGCGAGGCCCTTTGGGCGGGGAATTTCGCCAGCGCCCGCCAACAATTCAAAACCCTCTGCACCGACCCTGCCGTCAGGCAGCCAACCCTGAACTGGGCCCGTTACAACGCCGGACTGGCGGCTCTCTTTGCCGCCGACGTTGCGGCCGCCCGGGCAGAATTTGCCGCCATCCGCGCCGCCGGGACCTACTCCGACTCCGCAGCCGACCTTCCTGTGGCCACCTTCTTTTTGCGCAGTGCCGCGGCGGGAGAGAACGATGAACCGGTCGCTCCGGCCCACACCGCCGACTGCCCGCCGGACACGGCCCAGGCCATTGGCCTGCTGGCGGCGGGATTGAAAAACTGGCATCTCGGCGATTTGTCAGGAGCGGCGACCTTTCTGCGCGCCTTTGAAACTTCCACCCCACCCCGCTCTGCCGCCTGGGTGGATCGTTATAAGAAACTCGCCCAGCCCTATCTGGATGAGGTGAAGATCATCGACGCGCTCCCTGCGCTGCCGCTCGGGGACATCACCCCGGAAGCCGCCACCGCCCAGTTGACCCGCGCCCGCGGGCTGGTGGCCGGACTGACGCTTCCCGGCGCCGCCCGCGACGCGGCTGGCAGGCGATTGGAAGACATCGCCGCCGCCATCGAACAGATGACCGCGGCCCGCAATGCCGCGGAGGCCGCCGCGATGGAAAGCAAAACCACCCAGGAGCTCGCAGAATTGAGCCGGATCGAAGCCGAATTGGCCCCCTTGGGTGCCAGGCTTGCCTTTGGCGAGGCCGCGGCCCGGCTCAGACAATTCAAACCCTCCTCGACGGGAGGGAAAGAAATGGCGGCCGACCGGCTGCGATGGTGGGAAAATGCCGACTCCTTCCTGGACGTGCTGGCGAATGATCTGGCCAATCCGATGGAAGGCACGCTCGACCGGTCCCAAGGGCAGTCCTGGCGCGGACTGATCGGCGGGACAGCCGATGGCTTGAAATTGAAACCCGCTTCCGCGCCGGAGATCGCCTTTCCCTTTCCGGATTGGACTCCCGCATCCCTCGCCGCGCTGGCAGAATGGGTGCTGGAGCGGGCTGCGGACTCGGACGAATACTACCGCCGCCGGGAGTTGCTGGTGGCTTTTGCCCTGCGCAGCGGATTAAAAACCTACGGAAACGTCGCGGGCCGCGAATTGGCACGCGAACACCCCGGTTTCAGGATGCGCTGGGCGCTCCAGCAGCCCTGATCCTGACGCCTCCCAGGCGGCGGCTCCTGCCGTTTTTTCCGGCGTTTCGGTGCCCGGCAGCAATCAGAAAAAGCGAGGAGACCCACGGAGAGAGCACTTCTTGACGTTCAGCCGGTTTTATCCCATCTTACGGCTTTCTCACATTCCATGCCGTCTGTCCCCGATTCCCCACCTGCTCCCGTTCATGGGACCACCCCGGCATGGGTGGGAGGATTGGTAGTCGCGCTGGGTGCCGCCAGTCTGGTCCTGCTGCCGCTGGGCACGCCCGTAGGTTCAGCCTTATGGAGTTATCTTCCTGAAACCCCGGGCCGGGCCACGGGTCAGCCAGCCGCCTTTGCCGCGGCCCTGGGCATCGGTCTGGCTGCCACCTGGGCAGGAACCACGATCGCTCCGGCACGCCGGGTGGCGGGATTGTTGGCTGCGGCCGCCTTCCTGACGCTTTCCCAATCCATCATTCTCGCCCTGTATAACATCGCCTGGGAACCCCTGCCGGGCCTGTTATCCCTGGTTGGAGCCGGTGGCTTGGCTGCCTGGCTCAAGCCGGTGGCCACCGGGCCAGGCACTTGGTTCAAAGGACGGGTCGCTCCCCCGGTCCTTGATCGTTTGCAAGCCACCCAGGATCAGCACTTTCTCTGGCCTGACCAACGGGAAGCCACCGTGATCACCTGCCGGCTGCTCAATGAGAGTGCGCTGCGCGAAGTCTTGCCGGCCCGTGAGTTTCTGAAGCTTTATGCCACTTTCCGCACCCAAGCTGCGGAAGTTCTGCTCGCCCGGGGAGCTTGTTTGGACCCCACTGAATCCTCCGGGGTGCGTGCCTTCTTCGGCCTGCCCCTGCCCGGCCCTTCCCCCGCAGATGAAGCCGTGGGCGCGGCGCTGGCCCTCGACGATGCCATGCGCGGATTTGCCGGAGCCACTCCCCATGCTCCGATCTGCGGCATCGGTCTCGCCACCGGAAAACTCACGGCCGGATTGATCGGCCAGACTTATACCGTTCTCGGCGAAGCCGTCGAGCTGAGCCGTTGGTTGGCCGCCGAAACGGCCAACTACGAAGTGCGTCTCCTCACTGACTCTGCCACCCACTTTGCCGCTGACCGGATCGAGGACCGCCCCTTGGAGTTCGTCAATCCTCCGGATGGTGCCGCCGTCGAGATTTTCCAACTCCTCGGGACCACCGGCAGCTTGTCCCAGGAAGCCATCGCCCGCCGCAATGCCTTCCGCGATGCCATCATGCTCCTCCGGGCCGGCCACACGGAAGACGCCCTCGGACGATTCGCAGATGCCCGGGAAGGCCTGACCGTCCCGGACCCGGTGCTCGATTATTTTGTCTCCCTGGCCACCGATCAATCCCAGCGTGATGCCGCTTCGTCCGCGGGATCGGGCAACGTCGTGGCACCCGCTCCCGCCAGCCCCGCGCCTACCGACATCCTGACGCCCCCCCGGCTTCCTCAGCCTCCCTGGCGGTGCCCCGCCGTCAAGGCAAGCCAGCCGCCAGGAAACTCCCCCGCCGTCCGTGATCAAAGTTGATTATCCAGAGGAACTCCGGCACCTCATCACCCACCTCAAACGCCTCCCCGGCATCGGCCCGCGCAGCGCCGAACGCATCGCCCTCTGGCTGCTCCGCTCGCCCCAGTCGCCCTCCGCCGACCTCGCCCGGGCTCTCACCGCTGCCAGTGCCGGCATTCAGTTGTGCCCGTCCTGCGGCTTCTTCGCCAGTCTTGCCGCCGGTTGTATCCTCTGCGACAATCCCGCCCGCGATCCTGCGGTGATCTGCGTCATTGAGCAGGCCACCGACATCCTTCCGCTAGAACGCACCGGCGCCTTCAAGGGTCACTATCACGCCCTCCACGGTCGCCTCAGCCCACTCGACAACATCGGCCCGGAAGACCTCCGCATTGCCGCCCTGCTGCAGCGGCTGCGCGGCGGTCCGGTGCGCGAGATCATCCTCGCTACTGGCTCGGATGTGGAAGGCGAGGCCACCGCCAACTACCTTGCCCACGCCATCGGGAAGGATTTTCCGGACATTATCATCTCACGGCTCGCCCAGGGACTGCCGGCAGGCGGCGGACTTGATGCCGCCGACGATCTGACCCTCTACCGCGCGCTGAGTGGCCGTCGCCCGGTTTCCGGTCCCACGTCCTGATCTCCAAGCCGCGTCACCCTGGCCGTTTTGCTGCGCCAAGTTGCGCACGGCCAGCCATCCTGACTCATCCCTGAGTTCTCTAAATTCATTTAACTCTTTGACAGTCAACGATTCACGGATTCGGGGGCGAAAGGTTCGGTTTATGCAGGGAAGGTTAAGAACTCCATCCTGAACCTGCACGTATGAATCCAGAAAAAATGACCCTGAAGATGCAGGAGGCCCTGTCCTCCGCCCAGTCCACCGCCACGCGCCTTGGCCATGCTGAATTGCGTCCCGCCCATGTCCTCAGCGCGCTGTTGGAACAGGAAGGGGGTCTGGCCAAACCCATCATCGAGAAAATGGGTGGCTCCCCGGATGGCTTGAAGAGCGACCTTGATCAATTTCTCTCCCGCCAGCCCAGTGTCAGCGGCAGCACCAGCCTGTCCGGCTCCAATGACCTCCGCGTCGCCCTGACGGCGGCCGAGGACGAACAAAAGTCCCTCAAGGATGATTACCTCAGCGTCGAACACTTCCTGCTGGGCCTCTTCAAAAAACCCGGGGAACTTGCTGCGATCTTCAAGGGCCGGAACCTCACCCACGCCGCTGCCCGCGAAGCTCTTACCGCCGTGCGCGGAGCCCAACGCGTCACTGATCAGGATCCGGAAGGGAAATACCAGACCCTTGAAAAATACGGCACCGACCTCACGGCCCGCGCCCGCGCCGGGAAGATCGATCCCGTGATTGGCCGCGATGATGAGATCCGCCGCATCATGCAGGTGCTCAGCCGCCGCAGCAAAAACAACCCGGTCCTCATCGGCGAACCCGGGGTGGGCAAGACCGCCATCGCCGAGGGCCTCGCCCGCCGCATCGTGGCCGGTGACGTCCCGGATTCCCTCAAAGGCAAACGCCTCATCAGCATGGACCTCGGCGGTATGATGGCCGGTGCCAAATACCGCGGGGAATTCGAGGAACGCCTCAAGGCCTTCATCAAGGAAGTCACATCCAGCAACGGCCAGATCATTCTCTTCATCGACGAACTCCACACCATCGTCGGCGCCGGCAAAAGCGAAGGCGCCATGGATGCCGGAAACCTGCTGAAACCCCAACTTGCCCGCGGCGAACTGCGCTGCATCGGCGCCACCACGCTCGACGAATACCGCAAGTATATCGAGAAGGACCCCGCCCTCGAACGCCGCTTCCAACCCGTGATGGTGGGCGAACCCAGCGTGGAGGACACCATCGGTATCCTGCGCGGTCTCAAGGAACGTTATGAAGTCCACCACGGTGTCCGCATCCAGGACAGCGCCCTGATCGCCGCCGCCACCCTGTCCAACCGCTACATCACTGACCGCTTCCTCCCTGACAAAGCGATCGACCTCGTGGATGAAGCCGCCAGCCGCATCAAGATCGAGCTCGATTCCATGCCGACGGAAATCGACGTCATCGAACGCGAGATCATGCAGTTGGAGATGGAGCGGCTGGTGATTAAAAAGGAAAAGGATGCCGCCAGCATTGACCGCCTCGCCAAGCTGGAAAAACACATGGCCAACCTGAAGGAAACCAGCCGCGGTCTGAAAGCCCAGTGGCTCAAGGAAAAGGAAGGCGTCCAGGCGGGCCGGAAGATCAAGGAGGAGATCGATCACCTGCGGACCGAACTGGAACAAGCCCAGCGCCGGGGCGATTTCTCCCGCGCCGGTGAAATCCAATACGGACTCATCCCCAATCTCGAATCCCAGCTCGCCGCCGACGATGCCGCAGGCCGTCCTCACAAGGCGGAAGGATCCCTGCTGCGCGAGGAAGTCACCCCCGAGGACATCGCCCGCATCGTCGCTTCATGGACCGGAATTCCTGTCAGCCGCCTCCAGGAAGGCGAGCGCGCCAAACTGGTGCATATGGAGCAGCGGCTGGGCGAACGCGTGATTGGACAGCGCGATGCCATCACTGCCGTCTCCCACGCGGTGCGCCGGGCCCGGGCCGGTCTCCAGGATGAAAACCGCCCGATTGGATCGTTCCTCTTCCTCGGCCCCACCGGCGTCGGCAAAACCGAGCTGTCCAAGGCCCTCGCCGAATTCCTCTTCGACGACGAAAACGCCATGACCCGCATCGACATGAGCGAGTACATGGAAAAACACGCCGTCTCCCGCCTGATCGGTGCGCCTCCCGGCTATGTCGGATATGAGGAGGGCGGCCAGCTCAGCGAATCCGTGCGCCGCCGCCCTTACAGCGTGGTGCTCTTCGATGAAGTGGAAAAAGCCCACCCGGACGTCTTCAACGTGCTCCTCCAGGTGCTGGATGATGGCCGCATCACCGACGGCCAGGGCCGCACCGTGGACTTCAAGAATACCGTCCTCATCATGACTTCCAACATCGGCAGCCAGTATATCATGGATGTCGATAACAAGGAGCAGCGCGAAGCCCGCGTCCTCGAAGCCCTCCGGGCGCACTTCCGTCCCGAGTTCCTCAACCGCATCGATGAGACCATCATCTTCGACCGCCTCAGCGACAGCGACCTCAGCGACATCGTCCGCATCCAGCTCCAGCGCGTGCTGACCCGGCTGGAAAAACAAAACCTGCACCTCACCCTCACCGATGACGCGCTGCGCCATGTGGCCGATCAGGGTTACGATCCTGTCTATGGAGCCCGCCCCTTGAAGCGTGCCATCCAGCGGCAACTGCTCGATCCCCTCAGCCTCCGCATCCTCGAAGGAGACTTCAAGGACGGCGACCAGGTGACCGGCCGCCTGCAGAATGGCGCGATTGTCTTCGAAACCACTCCGGTTCCCGTGCCCGCCTGATCCCCAAAAACCGCTGCGGAAAAGGCTTTGCAATCCCGCCCGGACCGCTATCTTCGCGCCCCTATGGAAATCCAAGTAGCAACCCTTTGTGACTCCGCCATGGACTACAACTCCAAGTTGTGTGTCCTCGGCACTTTCGACACTATCGGCTCCCGCGCCGTCCCTATCGTGCATCCGCAGGCCGCCCTCGCCCTGCGCATCTGCTTCCGGGAACAGGACGCCGGCAGCCACACCCTCTCCATCCGCCTCATCGATGCGGACGGCAACAACAGCATGCAGCCCCTTGAGGCCGCCATCGACATCGCCATTCCGGAAGGCACCGAGTTCATCACCCGGAACATGATCCTGAACTTCCAGCCCCTCCAGTTCAAGGAAGCCGGCACCTACGCCTTCGAAGTCAGCGTCGGTGGCACCACCCTCGCCTCGATCCCGGTCCGCGTCATCGTGGTCGATCAAGCCGCCCAAGCCTGATCCCTCCTCCTTTCACCCCCAAACCAACCGGTCCGCAGCATGCCTGCGGGCCGGTTTTCTTTTGCCCGGCGCGGTGGATGGCCCCATCTTCCGGCGTATCCCCGCCCTTCTCTCCCAGATTTGCTCCCATGACTCTCCAAAACCTGGCTGCCCAGCCCCCCTTTACCACCAAGGACGGCTCCACCATCCGCAGCATCCTGGACCGCACCAACGCCCCCGTCCGGATGCAATCCCTCGCCGAGGCCACTCTGCCTCCCGGCGGCAGCACGGAGCGGCACTTTCACAAAATCAGCGAGGAACTCTACTTTCTCCTCGAGGGCACCGGCCTCATGGAAATCGACGGTGAAACCCGGACCGTGGTCCCCGGCGATGCCATCCTGATTCCCCCGGGCGCTTGGCACCAAATCACCGCCACCGCCCCTTCGTCCCTGCGTTTCCTTTGCTGCTGCGCTCCGCCCTACGATCACGCCGATACCTATTTTGCGGGGTCCTGATCTGACCTCGGACAAAAATTTTCAGGTATAAACGGCCCACTCTTCCCCGCAGGGGCCTTGTCCACGCAGCGCCGGGACCGTCCAGGAACTCCTCCTTTTCCCGATGCCGACTCAAAAACCTGTGTCAGACTAGCGGTGTGAAGTTCCTCCCTTTCCTGACGTTTTGTCTCACTGCCTTCGCTCTGGCCTCCCCTCTCGGCGCCCAGCTGGCCAACGGCCTCGACTACCGGCCGGCCACGGCCATCATCTATAATGCGGTCGACCCCGAATCCAAAACCCTCGCGGAATACTACGCCACCAAACGTGGCATCCCGGCCTCCAACCTCCTGGGACTGAAAACCAGCCTGGAGGAAACCATCACCCGCGCCGAATTCCAAAAAACCATCGAATCGCCCCTCAGGGCCGCCTTCATCGAGCGGGGCTGGTGGAAGACCGGCACCGTGCCGAATCAGGGGAATATCGCGATCCAGACCACCATCCGCGTGCTCACCCTCATCCGCGGCCTGCCCCTGAGAATCACCGAGGAAACCCTCGCGGGAGCCCCGGCCCCCGCCCAGGGCCAGAACAATGCCGCCAGTGTAGATTCCGAATTGGCCATCGCCGGCCTGCTGGACAAGCCGATCGCCGGACCGCTGCAAAACCCCTACTTCGGCCGGCCTGAGCCCTTTTACCTCCTGCCCATCACCCCGATGTTTCTGGTCGGCCGGATCGACGGCCCGGACCAGGCCACCGCCCGCCGCCTGATCGATGACGCCCTCGCCACCGAGGCCACCGGCCTTTACGGCAAAGCCTACATCGACCTCGCGCTCAAAAACGAACCTGGTTATAAAATCGGTGAGGACTGGCTGCTGGCCTCGGCGCGCTCCCTCGAATTGAAGGGCATTCCCGTGATGGTGGACTCCCTGGCCTCCACCCTGCCGGTCAATTTCCCCATGAGTGATGCCGCCTACTATCTGGGCTGGTATGTGCAAACCGCGGACGGCCCGTTCCTGAATCCCAAATTCAAATTCCGCCGCGGCGCCATCGCCTGCCATATCCATTCCTTCAGCGCCACCACCCTGCGCAGCACCAAGGAATACTGGTGCGGCCCGCTCCTTGCCAAAGGCGCCTGCGGGGTCCTCGGCAATGCCTGGGAACCCTATCTGCAACTCACCACCCAGCTCGATAAATTCACCGACGGCCTGCTCGCCGGCCGCACCCTCGCCGAAGCCGCCTGGGGTGCCACCCAAACCCTGTCGTGGATGAATGTGGTTCTGGGCGATCCGCTTTACCGCCCCTTTCCCCCCACTCCGGAAAAGGTGGATAAAACCATCGACCCTGACTACAAAGCACTGCGCCTCGCCCTCGCCCGCTGGGGTAAGGAAGGCCCGGCCAATGAGGCCCTGATGAAAAACCTGAAACTGGCCGGCACCTCACTGAAGAGCGGCCCCATTTTTGAATTCATGGCCCTCCATTCCCAGGCCGGCACCGATACCCCGGAGCTGGAGGCCAACGAGTGGTTCAAGCTGGCCCTGCAGAATTACCCTGCGGTTCCTGACAAAATCCGCATCCTGCTCCAACAGGCGGATGCCCGCCGCCGCGAAGGCACCAACAAACCCGCCATCAAACTGCTCGACAAGATCATCGCCGACTACCCCACGGCCCCGGAAACCGAAGCCGCCCGCGCCTGGCTTCAGCAACTCCGCCCTGCCCCGTGACCCTGTCCCCTGCGGCAGCGGCCTACCCGGCTTTTCTCGCCAGCCATTTCCCCCCGGCCTCCTTCGCCGAACCGGAACTCCTGCCCGGACGGGAACCTGACGAATTGGCCTGGCAAAGCCGCTGGTTCGCCGGAGACTTCGGGCGCGATTTCCTCACCGTGGCCGGAGAAGCCGTCAGCGTGATCGATTTCGGCTGGTGGAATCATGGAGCCGGCCCGGACTTCCGTGACTGCGTCATCACCCTGTCAGGAGAAACCCGCCGCGGCAGCATTGAGCTCGACCGCGACGCCCGCGATTGGGACCACCACGGCCACAGCACCAATCCTGCCTACCGCGACACCGTCCTCCATCTGCAATTGGGGGCCCGCAGCGGCAGCGAATGGTTCACCCGCACCGATGAGCACCGGCTGGTCCCCCAAGTGAGGTTGGACCTCGCCACCCCGGCCGGTGATTTCAATACCCCGGCCCCCGCCCCCGCCCGTCCCGGACGTTGCCTGCAGGTCTTCCGTCAACTGGGACCGGAAAAAACCCTCACCATTCTCGAAGCCGCCGCGCGCTACCGGCTGGAGCGCAAAGCCGCCCGCCTGCAGCGCACCGCCGCCATCCACGGCCGCGATCAGATGCTTTTCCAGGCTTTGGCAGATGCCCTTGGCTACAGCCGGAACCGCCTCCCCCTCACCGTGCTTTCGCAGCGGCTCCCGCTCCGCTTGCTCACCACCCGGCCGGACGATGCCGAAGCTCTCCTTTTCGGCGTCAGTGGCTTCCTCACCGGCGATGCCTTTGATCACGCCGACAATGAAACCCGCCTCTGGCTGCGCCACCTGTGGGACCAGTGGTGGCGTTATCGCGATGCCTACGCCCCCGGCCAACCCCGCCTCCCGCTCAAGTGGAACTTGACCGGCACCCGCCCGCTGAATCACCCGCAACGCCGCATTGCCACCCTGCATCTGCTGGTAAAGCACTGGCCCACCCTGCGACGCCTGCTCCAGCCTGACCATTTTTCCGAAAAGGCCCTCCTCTCTTTTGCCGCCGGCCTGCACCATCCCTACTGGGACCGCCACTACACCCTCCAGGCACTCCCCGCTCCCCGGCCCATGGCCCTGCTCGGCCGCAACCGCCTCACGGAAATTCTCGCCAACGTCTGCTACCCGCTCCTCATCCCGGAACGGGAAAACCTCTGGCCCGTCTATCAGAAACTGTCTGCGCCGCTCGACAACGAAAAGACCCGCCGCGCCGCCCTCCGCCTCTTCGCCGGCCATCCGGATATCGCCAAGCTCACCAGCAAGCTCTGGCAACAACAAGCCCTCCTCCAGATCTACGAGGACTTCTGCCTCGCCGACGACTCCAACTGCGCCCAATGCCCCATGCCGGAGCAAGCTCAAAGCCAATAAAGGTCCGCAAAGGGAGTGTCCCAACTGTCCTCAGTCGGGCTCAAAGCAGGAGCAGTAACCCGGGATTTTTTCTCAACGCGCTCCCCCCAACCATTACTCTGGAAAACCAATGCGCTGCACCCGGCTGGGAACAGTCGGGACACTTTAAAGGAGCCTTCGCAACCCCCCCCATCACTCTTCCCGGTGAAGCCGCTGGACAAAGAAACCCCCATCACAAAGACCCGCCGCACCCTCCCTCACTGGGAGCAGGCCGGCTGCACGTATTTCGTCACGTTCCGCTTGGCCGATGCCGTAGCCGCGCCCCTTTGGAAACAATGGCGTTCCGAACGCACCGCCTTCCACGACGGGCACCCTCAACCGTGGGATGCCATCACCCAAAAGGACTACAACACCCGCTTTCCTGCCCGGATCGAGGCTTGGATGGATGCGGGCCACGGCTCCTGTGCCCTGACTGATCCGGCGCTACGCGAACTTGTCGGCCACGCCATGCATCATTTCGATGGCGACCACTTTACGCTCGAATCCTACGTCCTGATGCCCAACCACGTCCACGTGCTTGTCACCCCATGTCAGGGATATGGGCTGAAGGACATCCTCACCGGCTGGAAACGCACCTCCGGCCACGCCATCCTCAAACGCTGCCCCGCCCCCAAACCCTTCTGGATGGATGAGGACTTCGACCACGCCGTCCGCAGCGAAAAACAATTCCTGCATTTCCAAAACTACATCGCCGAAAATCCCGCCAAAGCCAGGCTACGGCATGGAACCTGGACCCACTGGACCCGCGCACCGGAGGAACGAAGAAAGTGTCCCGGCTGTCCCCAGCCGGGAGCAGAGCAGGAGCCAAAACCCTAGCCCTGACCATGCCCCCGGGGCTCTGCTGCCGACTGGGGCCAGTCGGCCCACATTCCCAGGGCCAAAAAGAAAGTGTCCCGACTGTCCCCCAGTCGGGCCAGAGCAGGAGCAATAACCCCGGGATTTTTTCTCAACACGCTCCCCCCAACCATTACTCTGGAAAACCAATGCTCTGCACCCGGCTGGGGACAGCCGGGACACTTTCCAAGGAAGGGAACGTTTTCCGGGTGGCACCCGCCCTGCCGCGGACTACCCTCGGCCATGCTGACCAAACTGCTGATCTTTCTCTGCGAAGTCTCCCCCCGGGCCCGCCGGGCCCTCTGGCGCTGGTGGTATGAGCGCTGGGCCCGCCGGGTGGACTCCGGGCAGTGGACGTTTATGAACTACGGCTTTGCCTGGCCCGCCGGGGAAACCCCGCCCGCCCTCCAGCCGGAGGATGAACCCGACCGGTTCTGTGCCCAGCTGTATCATCGCGTGGCCAGCCCGGGGTGCCTGTCGGGCGAGGAAGTGCTGGAAGTCGGAGCCGGACGTGGCGGCGGCGCGGCGTTTGTGGCCCGCTATCATGAACCTGCCCACCTCACCGCCGTGGATTTTTCGCCGCAGGCGGTGGCCTTTTGCCAAGCCCGGCACCAGCTGCCGTCATTGGAATTCAAAGTGGGCGATGCCGAAGCCCTGCCCTTTCCTGACGCTTCCTTCGACGCCGTGATCAATGTGGAAAGCAGCCACTGTTACGGCTCGGTGCCGGCCTTTTTTGCGGAAGTCACCCGCGTCCTCCGCCCCGGCGGTTGTTTTCTCTACGCCGACCTGCGGGAAGCCCCGGAGATGGCCGCCCTGGAAAAACAACTCGCCGCCCTGCCCGGCATGGAGGTGGTCGAAACCGAAGACCTGACCGCAAACGTCGCCGCCGCCCTCACTGCTGACCATGGCCGGAAACAACAGATGATCGATCAACTCATCCCGGAATCCCAACGCGCCATGTTCCGGGAATTTGCCGGTCTCGAAGGCAGCAAGATCCATCGCAATCTGACCAGCCGCCACCTGCTCTATTACCGCTGGGCCTTGCGCCGGATTCCCCCGGCTTAACAAACCCACCGGTCGCTCCGCAGCAGCTCCAGGCTGAACTCGCGTCGCGCCTCCAAATGCCACCCCAGACCGTTCAGGATCGGTGAGGGATCTGTCCAGGAGCGTGCCGAGATCCCGCCGGCCTTGCGGAAAAACGCGTGCAGCATCGCGTGGATCAGCCGGGCCCGGCGGCGCTTCCACCCGGCGGCGGGGAGCTGGAAGTCAGCGATCAACCACTGCGCCCCAGGCTTGGCGAGGGCAGCCAACCGTGGGATCAGCACTTTCAGTTCCGCCTCGGTGAAGCAGTCGAGGAAAAACGGGGTGATGATCACGTCATACCGGGCTTCCTCCGGCAAAAACGTCAGGGCATCCCCGGTATGAAAGGCAATGCCGGTCTCCTCCAGCCCCTGCCGCGCCAGATGACGCCGCGCCGCCCGCTGCATGGCCGGGCTGGCGTCCAGATAGGTCAGCTCCAATCCGGGTTTTAATTTCCGCAGAGCTGCCAGGGTGCGTCCATGCCCTTCCCCGGCCAGCAGCACCCGACCCTGGTCCGGGCAGGCGGCCAGATGGGCCGTGCGCACCCGCTGCATCAGCCGTCCGGCGCACAATGCCTCGATGCCGCCATAGACCCTCGCCAAAGCATCGAAACCCATGGAACGGCCAGTCGATTTACCAATGTCAGGGTTCAATCCCGGTCCGCCACAAACAACGTGTGGGTGAACCGCTTGGCCTTGGGATAGGATTTTGCGGAAATGCATTCCACCTTGGAAAACGTCTGCCGCAGCGACTTGGCAAATGCTTCATCGCGGTTGGCGGACCAGAAGACCACGCGCCCTCCCGGGTGGAGCGATTCCCGGATTCTCGCCAGTCCGGGCCGTGCGTAGAGCCGGGCGTTGCCTTTCTGCACCAGCGGGTCCGGACTGTTGTCCACATCCAGCAGGATGGCATGATAGCGGTTGGCTTCGTTGCCATCCATCAGGTCAAAGACATCCCTCAGTTTGACTGTCACGCGGGGGTCATCCATCAGGTGGCCATTCACCTCATGCATGAATTCACGGTTCCACGCCAGGATCTCCGGCAGCAGTTCCGCCACCTCCACCACCGCATTGGCCGGGGAAAGCTCCAGCACCCGTTTCAGGGTGAACCCAAATCCGAACCCGCCGATCAGCACCCGCGGCTTGGCCGGCAGGTTGGCGCAGGCCAGTTCCGCCATGGTTTGCTCGGACGAGCAGGCCTCGGTGCTCATGAGTTGCCCGCCCCCCAGCATCAGGAAATAATCCCGGTCATGTTTGATCAGGGCCAGCAGGACGCCTTCCGGGGTGTGACAGGTGGCGAGAGTGAGGATGGGTTTCATGGGAAGCGGGCAGTCTCCCCCAGGCAGCGGCAGGCCACCCCGGGGAGGCATGCCTGTGGTGCCCGCAACCGGTCCGGTCAATCGCACAGCCCGCCTCAATCCGCGGCGAGGAACCGCACACACACCGCCCCGCCCACGTTGATTTTGGTGCCGGTGGAACTGAGCTTTCCGGTTTCCGGATCCACCTTCAGCACCACCGCCGTGTTGCTGTCCTGATGCGCCACGATCATCCATTGGCCGGTCGGATCGAGATTGAAATTCCGCGGAATGCGGCCCCCGGCAGGCGCATTCTGGATCAGCTTCAGCTTGCCCGTGGCCGGATCACAGGCAAAAACCGCGATGGTATCGTGGGTCCGGTTGGACACATACACCACCTTGCCATTCGGATGTGCCACCGTCTCGGCGGTGCTGAATCCCGGTTTCCCCTGATCCGCGGGCGGCAGGGTGGACACGGTATCCACCAGCGTCAGGGTGCCGGTGTCCGCGGCATAGTTGAGGGTCGAGACCGTCATCAGCATTTCGTTATTCACGAAGGCGAATTTGCCGGAGGGATGGAAGGCAAAGTGGCGGGGACCGGAACCGGGCGGCAGGGCCACCGATCCGCTGGCCGTGAAACTGCCCGCAGCCGGGTCTATTTTATAAGTCAGCACCTTGTCCAGCCCCAGATCACAGGCAAAGGCATACCGGTTATCCGGACTGCGGTTGAAGCTGTGGGCATGCGGGCCTTTCTGGCGCTGCGGGTCCACGCTGGACCCTTCATGCTGCACAAAGGTGACCGGTCCAGCCAACGAACCATCCGCCTTGATCTGATAGGACGCCACACTGCCGCCGCCGTAGTTGGCCACCATGGCCATGTGCCCGGTGGCATCCAGGGAAATATGGCAGGGACCGTTCCCGCCGGAGTCCGCCTGATTGATCAGGCGCAGGGTGCCGTCCGGACGGTTCACCGCAAAGGCACTCACCGCCCCTCCTTTGCCGCCCGCGCTGGCCATCTCGCCCACCGCATAAAGATATTTTCCATTGGGATGCAGCGCCAGGAAACTGGGGCTGCCCGTCTCCGCCGCCACCACCGGATCGCTCAGCGTGCCCTTGGCGCTGTCAAAGGTCGACAGATGGATCCCCTTGCTGCCCGACTTGGCATTGGTGTAGCAGCCGAAATAAACCAACCACCGGTCTCCGGCAGAAGCGGAAGTGGCGAGGCAAACGAGGGTAAGGGCAAGCAAGGAAGACTTCATGGGGATCAAAAATGGGCGGTCAGGTGAGCCGCGAGTTATTCATGAATCCGCCAAGCTGTCCAGCTTTCATCTTGGTGACGCGCCAAACCGGGATGCCGCGGGAGCGTTATCGGTGGCGACAGCCCTGGCCGACGCGGCACCCCATGCCCTGGCGGTCCCCTTCAGGCGGCTTCCCCGCCAGACGGCCGGGCTCAGGCCCGGCTGCGGCGGAATCCCCACAACAGTCCAATCGTGGAGAGGAATATCAGCGCGGAAGGTTCGGGGATGACCGCAACCCCATCCACGGTGAAAGGTTTGGTGAAACCACCCAGCGCGGTCCAGGTGGTCGCGGAGTTGACCCCTCCATTGATGCCGTTCAAGTCCTGGTTCAAGGCATTGGCCTGTTGGCTGGTGGCGGCGATGAACCGCAGGGGCGAATCCTGATTGAACGTGCCCAGGTTGGACAAACCGAGGCCGTTCACGGCAGTGACGAGGGAGGCAAAGGAGAGTTTGAAGCTGACAAATTGATCGGTGTGACTGGCACCGCCGCCGCTTCCTCCATCCAGGTTGAAGTTGGTGGCCGTGGGATCGTTCGTGGAAGTGACCGGACTGAAATCGAAATTCAAGGTGGAGACCGCCACTTCGAAGTAGGGGTTGCTTGAGACGATGCTCGTGGTGCTGGGCGAGGTGTTCGCTCCCGTGCCGGCAGGGTAATAGCCAATATCGCTGTCCTCCAACGCCCCGGCGAACAGATCGACCTTGCCGTCCGCATTGGCATCGATGCCCACCCAGACGACGGTTTTCAGTCCACTGGGGCTGGCATCGCCGCCCAGACGCAGCCGGAACCCGATCTCCCCATCCGTCAGAACACCGGGAGTGCCGCCGTCGTCAAAGATCGTGTAAAGAGAAGCATGGGCTGCGTTGCCCACGATGTCACCTTCGACCGTGCCCGTCTGTTGATCCAGGGAAGGGTCCGCCGCATTCGGGTCGGCATAGGTAATGGCCGTCCACAAGGAGGTAGCACTGGTGATCGAGATGGCGGCAGAAGCCGGGCTGGCGAACGCGGCCAAGGCCACTGACAAGGGGATGAAGGCGTTTCTCACGGAAAATTTCGGTCAATTCGAGTTGAATATAATCAACCTCCAAAGACTATAAAATCAACAACAATTCCGATAATATCTGACATTAATCTAATTTTCATAACCCGGTATTGCTGATTACGCCAGTTTGCCTCTCTTCCCATGGAAAAGCCTGCGGCTCCTGGCCCACTGGCTTTTGCCTCCGGTCAGCCGATGCAACTGGTGGCCGCCTCCACAGAACTGTGTTCCACCTGCCTCAGGGATAGGAAAACCATGGGATCCGTCTTTTCCCCGATCCATTCCTCCACCAAAGGGCGAAGTATTGGCCTGGCGAATGATACCGGAGGGAATCCCTGGCATCCTTCTTTTAAAGACCGCCCCTGTCACTGGTCTTGCCTGCCCCCCCAATACGCGGCATTCCCCGCCACGTCCCTTCGCGGAGTCGCGATCTCTGCCAGCTGGCCCTTGAGGGGAGGCGGGAAACTCCTCAGTGGTGAGGTTCTGCGGCGGGTTTGCCGGCTTCGGGCTGATCCGGCCGCTCAGGTTTGTCGCCCTCCTTGTGTTTGTCCCCATGATCATGGGCCCCGGGTTGCTCTCCGTGATCCTTTTTAGCGTCCATTTCACAGCAGGCTTCGGCCTTGCCCCGGAGTTCCTCTGCCAATTTTTCCATCGCCTCAAGCCTCTTGGAGAGGACCGCAACTTCCTTTTCCTCTCCCTCCGCCTGCTCCATTCTCAGTTCGGTTCTGGTTTCTTCCAGCATGTGGCGGACCTTCCCATACTGCTGGAGGGTCGCGGCCAGATCCACTTCGGCCAGACGTTTTTTCACATCCATCGGTCCCATGGGGGGCGGCGGCATTTTAGGTTCCATGCGTTGCATGCGCTCCATGCGTTCCCGTTGCACAGGACCCGCCCCCGGCCCGCGGGGTTCCATGCGTTCCCGCGGCCGGCCCGGCTCCATGGGGCCTTTGGGTTCCTCCATGCGTTCCCGTTGCATGCGCTGCATGAGCTCCATGCGTTCCTTCGGCTCCATGCCCTGCATCTTCTCCTGCATCATCCGCTGCATTTTCTGCATGCGCTCCATCTGCGGCATGGGTTTTCCCTCCGGCATGTCTTTCATCTTCTCCATGCCTTTCATCTTTTCCATCTTCTCTTTGCACATGGGACATTCCTTGCACATTTTGCATTCCATCTCCTGATCCGCCGCAGGCAGGGGAGACGCCGCGAAGGCTGGCAGGAACGCGAGAAGGGCGAGCATCGGTTTCATCTTTTTCATGGCGGTGTGTTAGTTGAATGGAGCAGAACCGATGGACCACTGGCGGGTCCGCCGTGCCAAAAGGGAGCGTTGGGTAAAACATTACCCGCCTGTCGATCAATCAAAATACAAAAATACCCTATCCTGCTGTAAGCAAAACCCAATGGAGCCCCGCGGAGGCAGGTCCGTATTGGCCCCATCCCCCCTCCGCGCCCTCTGCGCCTCCGCGGTAAAAACCCCTGCCCCCCGGTCCGCCCCATCGCCTGCCGCCTTCCTCAGGGCGATATGATCACCTTCATGGCCTTTTCCTTGCCGGCATTGCCGAACACCCCGTAAGCCTTCAGCACGTCATCCAATTTGAAATGATGCGTGATCAATTGGTTCGGATCGATTTTACCCGACATCACAGTCTTCAGCAGCATCGGCGTGGTATTGGTATTCACCAGACCGGTCGTCAGGGTGATGTTCTGGATCCAGAGTTTCTGCAGTTGCAGGTCCACCGGTTTGCCATGCACCCCCACGTTGGCGATATGCCCGCCGGGACGCACGATTTGCTGGCAAAGATCAAACGTGGCGGGATAGCCCACCGCTTCGATGGCCACGTCCACCCCATCCTTGGTCGATGACATGATTGCTTTCACGGCATCCTCTTTTTCGGAATTGATCAGGTCCGTGGCTCCGAACTTCTTGGCCATCTTCAGCCGGTTCCCGTCCAGATCGATCATGAAGATCCGGGCCGGAGAATAGAACAGCGCTGTCAATAACACCGACATCCCGATCGGGCCTGCGCCCACGATGGCGATGGTGTCGCCCGGTTTGACCTGTCCGTTGAGCACCCCGATTTCATGACCGGTGGGCAGGATATCACTCAGCATCACCAGCGCTTCCTCGTCCGCCCGTGCCGGCACATGGTGGAGACTGTTATCCGCATGGGGTATTCTGACATACTCCGCCTGGGTGCCATTGATGAGATGCCCCAGGATCCAGCCGCCGTCCTCGCAGTGGGCATACATCTGCCTCTTGCAGTACTCACAGGATCCGTCCGAGGTGATGCAGGAGATGATCACATGATCCCCCTTTTTGAAATTCCTCACCGAGGGCCCGGCTTCATCCACGATGCCCACGCCCTCATGCCCCAGGGTCGTGCCCGGCAGGCAACTCGGGGTCTTGCCGTGCAGGATCCCCAGATCCGTTCCACAAATCGTGGTCTTCAGGACTTTGACCACCACATCCGTCGGCTTCAAAATCTCCGGCCGGGGGATTTCCTTCAACTCGATTTTGCCAGGCCCGCCATAGACGAGGCCTTTCATGGTTTTTTTCATAACTTTATGGGGTATTTGGGTTCCAGAGACGGGAGATTGTGGTTCCGGGGAGCCGCCCTGACGGCAACGCCACCACGGCAGATCGGAAACAGGGGGGGGGGACGGGGAAGCGCAGAGCACCAAGGGGAGCAGGAGGAATCACACCGGGCCCCTCAGAGGCTCCGGGCGGCTGATATCCCGGGCTCTATGGAAGAGCTGGGAGAGGCCGCGGGATTCATGGAATGAGTTCCAATCTAACCAACCATACCCGTCCTCCCGCCCTCTGCCAAGAGATATCTTGGCAATGACAGCTTTAACATGATTTTCTCCCCGCCGACCCCCGCCCGCCGACCGCCGACCGCTGCGCGCGGCGGACGCTGGGGTCAGCAGCAGGTCATCCCGCCTTGGTTTGGCTTGTAGTCCTTGGAGTCATGCTGAGATGAAGCTCACTTCTCCCGGGTGTTCGGGTAGTCGGAACTTGAATACTGGCGGGGAAGGAGGTCGGTGATGCTCACGAGCTCGAAGTCGGACGGCCCTTGCAATATGACTCGAGCATCAGGGCCGTAGTCTCTAATCAGTTCGCGGCACATGCCACACGGCGGAACAATCTGGCCAGATTCAGTCACCGCAACGATGATGTCGATCTCAGCATCCAACGCTGTGGCCGCGGCACCAATGGCTACCGCCTCAGCACAGAGGGTAATGCGGCCATTCCCTGCCTCGACGTGACTCCCCAAGTATGTCCGGCCACTCTTGGTTCCAAGTGCCGAGAACATCTGATGACGACCCAGGACATAGCCTCTCTCAGCAAGTGATCGCGCAGCAGAAATGATCTCGTCGGGGGTCATATGCGTAGTTCAGGACTATCAGGTTGAGGAGACCCCGGCAGGTGGCGGATGTTGATTGGGCGAACGTCGAAGTCATCCTACGCCTGACCGAAGGCGCGCTCCAACTTCTGGGTTAAAAGTTGAATGGCCATGGTGGATTGAACCGGGGGCGGGTCAGGCGTTGGGATCGACGTCTTGTTCTGCCCTCTTTCTGAACTGGGAGTACGAAGCTCAGTGCAATCCAGAATATGCACCGCGTTTTTTCCGCTGCATCGCCGCACAACACACAACAAGGAAAATCGTTAGAGTAGTTGATGGCTCGGGAATACTTTCGAATTGCACTAAGATTGATTGATCTCCGGGAAGCTCCATACTGACATCGTTTGAAACAATGCCGAGCGACGAGAAACTTCCTGGGAATGTCGCTACTCCTGTAATCGGATCGTTCGCTACATAGTCCAAAGGGAGATCGAGCTGATCCACGAGACCGTTTGAAGCAAACTCGAACAACCCACCACTAACATGAGTTCCGGATGTCGACTTGGTGGCGAAAGATATAAAGAAATCTCCAAGATAATACTTTTGCGTCGGGGCACTAGGTCCCTCACCAAACAAGAATCCCGAGCTGCTTAAGGATGTGCCGGATGCAGAATTTGAGATCAATTGTGGCTGTCCAAAAAAGGCAGTATCAAGGCTGCCGGAAATCTCTACGAGCACGTCCGTGGAGCGCTCGGTGAAGATTACAATTACACTGCCTTTAGTGGCCGTCCCGCTAGCTATGAGCATTAATGCGAAAAGGAGAAACTTCATGGTTTGTGGTTTTTGGATTTTTGCAGAGCAGTCTATTATGCCACCAGATCTGGTGGGATATCCATTTCAAGAGGCGGCATATTTGGGGGGCTGCTGGTTTGTAAAAGATTGAGCCTCAATGAATACTGCTGGATATTCCGACCATATCCGACCCCAACAGGATTTGCAAGAAATTCAGGGAATTTACACGGATCGTGAAGGTGCGGATTGGCGAAACGTCAGAAATGGTCACCGTTGAAAAATGCGGCTGGGAAGGGGGTGTTCTCCGTCCGGAGCTGGACTGGAGCGGGCGGTGTGGCGGACCAGATCGCCCGCTGGTGGCAATGAGTTCGGCTTCGAGGACGGAGGGTGGAAAAGTGTCCGGCCTGCCCGCGCCGCCCGGTTGACCTCCATGCAGCCAGTTCACGGGAGCCTGTCAACCCATTCCACCAGCGCCCTCAATTTGAAATCCACGAGGCCCACGCCCCAAAGCCCCGGCCAAAAGCCCTGGCTCCTCTGGCTTGTCGACATTTGCTGACATTTCGAGGTAGAGGGCACTCGAGCTTGAAATTTCCCTTGATCAGGCCAAGCGGGCGGCGGCTCGCGCTACTGCACCACCAGGCGCAAGAACTGGCCGGCGGCATCCCGCGGCACGGAGGCGGTGCGCTGATTCTCCGCATCCAGGGCGGAGAGGGTGACGCCGATGGTGGTCCACTGGCTCAGGTCGCGGCTGGTTTCCACCCGGTAGGTGATGCCCGGCGCGGCTTGTTGGGCTTGATTCATTTGTTGCTATCCAGGGCCCGGATTGGATGGATCGGAACCGCCGTAGTGAATCCCAAACGAACTCGATCCTCCATTAGGGTCATACTCCGACCAAACACTGCCCCAGTCAAAGACCCGATAACAGCCCCCAAATATGTCGGACAGAATCTGATCGTGAAATCTCTTCCTTTGGATCTCCTTCTCTTCTGAGTGTTCTGACCAGGACTTCCCGAAACGGGGATCCACAACCGCAAGTTCAACCGTCCAGATCTTCTGATTCTTGAAGAAGGCGTTGACCGCCATCTCGAAGTCTCCCCAACTGTGAGAATCTTGAAATGACATCCATCGCCACCGATTGCCCTCGCGGTCGGTCCAATCATTCCCGGGCGGGCATGTCACATCACTCTCCGTAGTTTCCGGGGCAAGGCTGAAACCATCATCGAACTTGATCTGCCCGGTTTCGATATTGATCATGGTTTCTTGCCCAACGTCTAAGCGCTGGCACCGCTGGGGCGGGAGGGCGCATGGACGACATGGTGGATGTTGAAGATGGAAAGAGGCATGGAAACGGCAACCGCCCCGGCGGCTGCCAGCCGCGCCTTGCTAGTCGGGAGGTTCACCGCTCTAAATCCTGGCACAAGGGCTTGCCGATCTCCCAATGATGTCCGAACGGGTCAACGACTCGTCCGAGACGCCAGCCGTAGGGCTGGTCGCTGACCTGCCAGACCACTGTGGCTCCTGCGGCGACAGCCCGTGCAAAAACCGTGTCTGGATCTTGCACAATCAAGACCATCCGCACCGAACCGCCGCCGAGAGACTCCGGGCTGAAATTGGAGTGCCCGGGAGACTCGTCCGCGATCCAGAACTCCGCTCCATCCACGGACAACCGGGCCACGACACCCCCAGTGTCATCTGTCACGCGAAACAACTCTTCGGCGCCCAACGCTCGCTGGTAGAACTCTATCGCGCTGGGTCCACGCCGAACTGAAAGCAACGGAGCAATCGCCGTTTTGAGAAGTGCTGGTGATTGTGGGTGACTATTCATGGAAAATAGTGGTCGGTGTAGGGTGACGTGCTGCCGACCGTCTCGGATCAGGCGACGGCGAGCGCAAGACGTTGCTGACACGACAGATTGCCTTCGAGCCGTTGCCTGCATCCGTTTTGTTCGGCCTGTTGTGTGTCATGGTGCCTTCTTCTCAATCGACTTGCCAGTCCGGTTCAGAATGGTGATAGGCTGCCAGTCTCCGACTACCTCCCCCTCCCAGACCTTCCCGACTGGGTAGGTGCCAAATCGCTTCAACTCCTCCGCCGAAAGATTTCGGGAGCGATAGCCAACTCGAACTTCCATGTCGAGCCGGGCATCCTTGGGAACTTGCATGGGAAGTATCCAGTCCATGCCTGACGTAAAGTTGATGTTTACGATCAGGTCATCGTGCCCAACCAGTCCGAACACCTTTGGAAGACCCATGCCACCGGTATAGCACCAACCGGTGGTAGCCCGAAAAACCTTCTGAGGATGTGCTGGTTCGCGAAACTCGACGACTATGGCGTCGTCACCTTCAGGGCAATACGGCTTCCAAAGCGTCAGCGTTTGATCTGTGGTGTTGGAGATTCGAAAATGCATGTGAGTGTGATCCGCGAAAAGGATTAACTCAAGCCGCTGGTTGGGGGCTGATGCTGCGCTGAGGCCTCGGGAGTCATGGAGGGTCACCCTCAGGGGCACCTCGATTGGGCCAGCGTAACAGACGCAGGCCACGGTGAGCAAACTCAGAGCTACGATCTTGATGTTCATGGAAGTGGACGCGGTTTCTCGGCCATGCGTTTTGCTAGGCGGCTTCATTTGCGAAGGGTGGATTGCGTAGAGCAGATGCAAGGGCTTCGTAAAGCAAGGGGAGTCCGGCCTCGACCTGATCGAGCGCAGCAGCCGAATAGGGAATCGGCGAATCAAAAAGGTCCGTCCCGTGACAACCCTCGCCAGCGCCAGCACCCCAGCAGACAGTCGCGTCGCAGAGCTTGGGTTCGGTAGTCAGGTGCATAACGCCAATGTAGAGAGCGACGTTGTCGGACTGATCGGATGGTGCGTCCGGGAAAAGACAGTCGATACCCAAGTCGTGCCCCTGGTATGACGTGGCCGAGCCAGTCGGAGACGACCAAGTCGTGATGCGAATACCGGGGAACTCGTGACGGAGCCGCTCTGCTACCGTGCGAAATGCAGGGAGAAAGCGCCGCTCCAGTTCTTCGACAATCGGATTGCTCATGCGCGTGCGGAGTCGCCTAACGTTCAAGCGATGGCAACCCCACTAGCGGGGGCCAGCGTTGATCGCGGGGTTGATGTTGAAGGTAGATGGATCATGGAAGACAGAGAGGCTAGTGGGGGTTGCCATCCGCGTCTTGTTCGCATTGTTGATTCTCATGAGCCCACTTCAGAAACGTATCCAGAATCTCGGTCAACTTATGTGGGCCTCCGCAACCATCGAAGTCGTTCCCAACTCGCCTACAGAGCAACCAATCGTCTCCACTTGATTCGGCTTGCTCTCCTACCCCATAGGAGACTTCAGGAAAATCAATGTGTTCGAGTTCCGTTTCGCGCAAGTCTATCTTCACTGTCCATCCAGGATTATCGATATTGCCGATCTTGATGCCGTAGGAGTGCTCCCAGTCGCCATTGCACTGCGAATGATACCACTCTTGGAGTTCAGTCAGTGAATTCATTTCTTTGCGAACAGTCTCTTATGCCACCAGATCTCGTGGGATATCCATTTCAAGATACGGCATATTGGGGGGCTGCTGGTTTGTAAAAGATTGAGCCTCAATGGATACTGCTGGGTCTTCCGACCCTATCCGACCCCAACAGGATTTGCAAGAAATTCAGGGAATTTACACGGATCGTGAAGGTGCGGATTGGCGAAACGTCAGGAATGGTCACCGTTGAAAAATGCGGCTGGGAGGTGGTGCGCTCCGTCCGGAGCTGGACCGGAGCGGGCGGTGTTGCGGACCAGATCGCCCGCTGGTGGCAATGATTACGGCTTCGAGGACGGCGGGTGGAAAAGTGTCCGGCCTGCCCGCGCCGCCCGGTTGACCTCCATGCAGCCAGTTCACGGGAGCCTGTCAACCCATTCCACCAGCTCCCTCATTTTGAAATCCACTAGGCCCACGCCCCAAAGCCCCGGCCAAAAAGTGTGAAGAGTGTCCTCACTCGTCCCCAAAGCCCCGGCCAAAAACCCTGGCCCCCAGGGCTTGTCGACATTTGCTGAAATTTCGAGGGAGAGGGCACTCGAGATTGAGGTTTCCCGTGATCAGGCCAAGCGGGCGACGGCTCGCGCTACTGCACCACCACCAGGCGCAGGAACTGGCCGGCGGCATCCCGCGGCACGGAGGCGGTGCGCTGATTCTCCGCATCCAGGGCGGAGAGGGTGACGCCGGTGGTGGTCCACTGACTCAGGTCGCGGCTGGTTTCCACCCGGTAGGTGATGCCCGGCGAGGCGGCGTAGTAGCGGATGCTCAGGGAATCATTGCCCAGCACCGGGGCGGGCAGCAGGCCCTTTAGATTCTGCCGTGGGTCGAGGTTCAGGGCGTAGGCCATCAGCAGGGACACGCCATCCCCGTCCGGGTCCTGCTGGAGGCTGGTGTCATACGGCAGGCCATGCGCCAGCAGCCACGATGCCGTGTCCGGGAGCGGAGCCGTGAGGCCCATGGACGGATAGCCTTTCCACGTCGGGGAGGTGAATCCTGTGCGGTTCGTGAAGTAATAGACCGTGAATCCCGGGGCGGTGTTGGCGAACACTGAGCCGCCGAAGCTCCGCGGTGCGTTGCCCTGAAAGACCGCCGACTTCAGCCCGGTGCAGTCGGAGAACGCGCCGTAGTCGATGGAGGTGACGCGGGCGGGGATGGTAACGCTGGTCAGCCCGGTGCAGCCGGAGAACGCGTATCCGCCGATGGAGGTGACGCTGGCGGGGATGGTGACGCTGGCCAGCCCGGTGCAGCCGCCGAACGTGCCGTAGTCGATGGAGGTGACGCTGGCGGGGATGGTGACGCTGGCCAGCCCGGTGCAACCGTAGAACGAGGCGTCGCCGATGGAGGTGACGCTGTCGGGGATGGTGAGGCTGGTCAGCCCGGTGCAGCCGTAGAACGCGCCGTTGCCAATGGAGGTGACGCCGGCGGGGATGGAGTAGCCCCCTGTTCTGCCGCCAGGGCAGACGAGTAACGAAGTTCCTGAGGCATTGTAAATTAAGCCATCCACGCTGGAGAAATGCGTGTTGCCCGGTGTGACCGCGAAAGAAGTCAGCCCGGTGCAGCCGTAGAACGCGCCGTTGCCGATGGAGGTGACGCTGGCGGGGAGGGTGAGGCTGGTCAGCCCGGTGCAGCCGGAGAACGCGCCGTTGCCGATGGAGGTGGCGCCGGAGGGGATGGAGTAGCCCCCTGTTCTGCCGCGAGGGCAGAGGAGTAACGAAGTACCTGAGGCATTGTAAAGTAAGCCATCCACGCTGGAGAAATGCGTGTTGCCCGGTGTGACCGCGAAAGAAGTCAGCCCGGTGCAGCCGTAGAACGCGCCGTCGCCGATGGAGGTGACGCTGGCGGGGAGGGTGACGCTGGTCAGCCCGGTGCAGCCGGAGAATGCGGAGTCGCCGATGGAGGTGACGCTGGCGGGGAGGGTGACGCTGGTCAGCCCGGTGCAGGATAGGAACGCGCGAGCCCCGATGGAGGTGACGCCGGCGGGGATGGAGTAGGCCCCTGTTCTGCCGCCAGGGCAGACGAGTAATGAAGTTCCTGAGGCATTGTAAAGTAAGCCATCCACGCTGGAGAAATACGTGTTGCCCGGTGTGACCGCGAAAGAAGTCAGCCCGGTGCAGCCGTAGAACGCGCGGTCGCCGATGGAGGTGACGCTGGAGGGGAGGGTGACGCTGGTCAGCCCGGTGCAGCCGGAGAATGCGGCGTAGCCGATGGAGGTGACGCTGGCGGGGAGGGTGACGCTGGTCAGCCCGGTGCAGAATTGGAACGCGGAGTTGCCGATGCTCGTAACACTGGGGGGAATAGTGACGCTGGTCAGCCCGGTGCAGCCGGAGAACGAGGAGTTGCCGATGGAAGTGACGCTGGCGGGGACGGTGACGCTGGTCAGCCCGGAGCAAGATTGGAACGCGCCTTCGCCGATGCTGGTAACACTGGGGGGAATTGTGACGCTGGTCAGCCCGGTGCAGCCGGAGAACGCGTATCGGCCGATGGAGATGACGCTGGCGGGGAGGGTGACGCTGGTCAGCCCGGTGCAAGATTGGAACGCGGAGTTGCCGATGGAGGTGACGCTGGCGGGGAGGGTGACGATGGTCAGCCCGCTGCAGCCGTAGAACGCGCCGTTGCCGATGGAGGTGACGCTGGCGGGGAGGATGGCGCTGGTCAGCCCGGGGCAGTCGGCGAACGCGTAGTCGCCGATGGAGGTGATGCTGGCGGGGATGGGGACGCTGGTCAGCCCGCTGCAGCCGTAGAACGCGTAGTTGCCGATGGAGGTGACGCTGGCGGGGAGGGTGACGATGGTCAGCCCGCTGCAGCCGGCGAACGTGAATCCGCCGATGGAGATGATGCTGGCGGGGAGGGTGACGCTGGTCAGCCCGCTGCAGTAGTAGAACGCGGAGTCGCCGATGGAGGTGACGGGCAGGCCGACGATGCTCTCGGGAATGGTGAGGGCACCGGCGGCGTTATTGGGGTAATCCGTGATCGTGACCTGAGTGCCACCGATCACCTGATAGGTGAATAGTCCGGACACGTCGGCCCGCAGGGGATTGGCGGAGCCGCAGAGCAGCAGGAGGCCCAGCCAAAAGGCCAGCAGCGGGGAGCGGTAGTTCGATTTCAGGGGCTGCGGATGGGTGGTGAGCGGTTTTGGGGACCGGTCCTGGATTACTTTTCGACTTCGTCGGAGGCTAGCTCCTTTGCGGCGGAATGGAAAACTTTTCTTTGGAGCGCGTGCTCCGGCGCGGAGAAGTCGGAGATGTTACGCGGAAACGTGCGAAGGCGAGCGGCAAAATCCAAGGCGTGAAGTTTGCAGGCCGCAAGATCGGCACGGTGCTGCTGGGCGATCCCCGAAGCGTCCCGCCCGTGCCGAAACCATTCCTGTCTTCGATGCGCTTGAGCACAGGGTCTTCGCCGCAGGTGCGATACGGCGAACTGGCAAATTGAACTTCCAAATCAATCTCAATCCCGGACGCAACGAACAGATTTTGCGTGGGAAACAGGGCCAGCGAAACGGAATGCCTTTGTTTTAAGTGGTTTTTCCCCGGGGCCACCATAACTCAGGTTCCATCCCCAGGCTTTACCCTCCTCAGCCGCGGGTGTGGAGGTCCACCAGAAACCCATCACCCCCAGGACGTCATAATCATTGTTTCTCCGAATACCTGCCGGAAGCGCGTTAAACCCGCTGCCGTTGGTGCCGTTGCCGTTTTCCATCCAGCCACTCACGCTTTTCAGGGCTTCGCCGGCCTTGTCGGTTCCGCCAAATTGAGTCACCAGCGCAGACCATTCGCTATCCGTTGCCAAATGCCAACCGCTGGGGCAGGCTTTTTTCGCTGCTTCCAAGGTGTAAAGCAAGCCGAGCTCTTTTCGATTGCTCTCTTTGTCATCATAAGCGTAGCACCCCTCCACTTTGCAGTTCAGGTTTTGGGCCATCCAGGTAACCGTGCTGCCAGTCAAAGCATTTTTAAAGCTGAACGTTTTATACGTCTGCCCATCGCGTGAGTCGGCAAAGGTGCCGGTGGACTGGGCAATTCCTGCCTGAGTAAAAAACAAGGCAGCAAGGAGAGTAAGGATGTGCTGTTTCATCATATTTGGTTCGGTTTGAACGCCTGCTTAGCCACCTAACGTCTCAGATCAGGCGACGGCGAGCGCAAGACGTTGCTGACACGACAGATAGCCTTCGAGCCGTTGCCTGCATCCGTTTTGTTCGGC
Organism: uncultured Verrucomicrobiota bacterium; assembly: GCA_942492905.1. Classification (GTDB taxonomy): domain Bacteria; phylum Verrucomicrobiota; class Verrucomicrobiia; order Verrucomicrobiales; family V1-33; genus CAIZWU01. The sequence continues at coordinate 3,059,485 of OW818657.1, read as the reverse complement.
CTTGTTCTGGGTGTAATCGTAGTCATGGGGTCTTCTGATTCTTCGCCATGAGTGCCTGCATAAGTTCAGTGGCAGCGGTGATAACAGCCCCACCCTTCGGGTCTGCAGCTAGATCAGCAAATGGACCCTGACCAAAGCAAAGTCCTCCTGCGGTCAGAAAAGAAAGACGAATGTGGTTTTTCGGTGGTGGGCCGGGACGAGGGCCGTCCCATGGGCCGATCTGCTCAACTACGGTCTGCCCTGTAGTGAGGAGGCGATCTATGGCTGGATCGAGTGATGAGTCGGGATGCTCCCAAATAACTCCAGCACCAGAGAAGTTGAAGTATCTGGCAGAGTGATCTGGATATGCTGCTACGATGTCCAATCCATGCTCAACAGGAACCTCGACCACGACACCAAGAATCCTGCGTGACTCTGTGGCATCGGGCGAGATGCCTAAAGGTCGAAGGAAGTGCCAAGCCTGAAGATAGTGGCGTGGCTCTAACGAAGGCGTGCTCAAAACCTGCTTCAAGGCTGCGATAGCATCATCCTTCTCTCCGGCATCCAAATGCTTCTTGGCTGTGGCGAAGTGTGACCAAGGGGCCTCTGATCCGTCGCCAGCCCATGCCTCAAGCGGCATATCGCCAAAAAGTGCGTCTCGAATGGGCGAAGATGGAGAGCTGGCATCCGAGAGAGCGAAGCCTGACTGTCCGCTGCGGAGGGAGCGATAGACGACCACAGCTACGATCAAGCAAACAACTATGATGATGGCGATCTTCATGGGCGGGTGGCACTGCTAATTGGCCGAACGTAAAAGAGCACGCACCCCTATCAGCGGGAACGTACGTCGATCACGGGGTTGAGGTTAAAACTACGGAAGATCATGAAAACAGGGCGGCTGATAGGGGTTGCGTGTCTCGTCTTGTTCGCCATTCTTATGTCTTGCCTATTAGTGCTGCTGAATCGGCGTTACCCTTGGATAGCGATCTCATCTCCTCGATGAAGTTGTCTAGCAAGGCAGGCTCTGAATAGAAATACAGTTCACCTCTGCCGGCAATCTTCTTGAGGCCGAAATCAGTGTATTCTGATTCGATCAATCCCGAGATGCAGAGACGAGCGTTATGGTAAAAGTGCAATCGGATTCTCACCGCGCCGCTTGCAAACTCCGGGCCGAAACCGCCCCATTCCAAATCGTAAATCCCGCCATGAACTTGGGGCTTAAACCTGTCGAGTCCCTCGACGGTCTCTTTCAGTGTCCCGTGTCCGACGTAAAGCTTGGTGGCGAAAACCGACTGTCCGTCCGATACGGTGAAAACGACCTCAATCATGTCGTCGTCCTCCCAGATCTTCCGGATATCAAGTAAAGGTTTCATTTTGTGGCGAACGTCTAAGCTGTGCCGACCGCCGGGGCGGGGGTGAGCGTGGGGACGGAATGGCGGGTTAAAGTTACGGAAAGCATGGCCGACAGAGCAGCCCCGGCGGTTGGCACCAGCGCCTTGTTCGCCCTTCGTTGGTCGTGGTATCGGATCATGTGGAGGCAGGAAAGTGGTGCTGTCATCGTCGTAGTAGATAGACAAGAAACCAAAGAACCCCAAGGAAGATAACGGCGGGCAAGAACAATCTGAAAACGGCTCCCCAAACGGCGCTCGGAGGGATTGAATCCAGAAGCTGCTTCTGCGCTCGGAGCCTGCTTAACTCCTCCGGGTCGTAGTCAATCAGCTTATCACCTTCGCGAAGTGCTCTCCCCATCAGAACCAACTCACCCTCATATCGGCGGATGTCAGCGTCGTCCTCATAACGGCCCAAAGACAAATACACACTCTTGACGAGGTCATCCTCGTTCTGTGACGGGTCAAACTCGCAGTGCCCGCATTGCTCATAAGGTGCTCGCTTGGGCTCACCGCATCGTATGCAAATAGCGCGCGTCGGCATAGCTCGTTGCGGGTTGGTTGGGCGAACAGTCTATTATGCCACCAGATCTGGTGGGATATCCATTTCAAGAGGCGGCATATTTGGGGGGCTGCTGGTTTGTAAAAGATTGAGCCTCAATGGATACTGCTGGAGATTCCGACCATATCCGGTCCCAACAGGATTTGCAAGAAATTCAGGGAATTTACACGGATTGTGAAGGTGCGGATTGGCGGAACGTCAGGGATGGTCACCGTTGAAAAATGCGGCTGGGAAGGGGGTGCTCTCCGTCCGGAGCTGGACTGGAGCGGGCGGTCTTGCGGACCAGATCGCTCGCTGGTGGCAATGAGTTCGGCTTCGAGGACGGCGGGTGGAAAAGTGTCCGGCCTGCCCGCGCCGCCCGGTTGACCTCCATGCAGCCAGTTCACGGGAGCCAGTCAACCCATTCCACCAGCTCCCTCATTTTGAAATCCACGAGGCCCACGCCCCAAAGCCCCGGCCAAAAAGTGTGACGAGTGTCCTCACTCGTCCCCAAAGCCCCGTCCAAAGTGTGACGTGTGTCCCCACTCGTCCCCAAAGCCCCGGCCAAAAACCCTGGCCCTAACCCGGGAGGACCCTCGTGCACCCCCATTCAGCCGCCCCTGCCCTCCTTTTCGCCGGAAACACGACCTTCTTTTCCAGAAAGTTGACCTTCTTTTTCCAGAAGAAGATCTTCTTTTCCAAAAAGAAGACCTTTTTTTCCAGAAAGAAGACCTCTTTTTTCCAAAAGAAGATCTTCTTTTCCAGAAAGAAGAAGACCTCTTTTTTCCAAAAGAAGATCTTCTTTTCCAGAAAGAAGATCTCTTTTTTCCAAAAGAAGATCTTCTTTTCCAGAAAGAAGACCTCTTTTTTCCAAAAGAAGATCTTCTTTTCCAGGAAGAAGACCTCTTTTTTCCAAAAGAAGATCTTCTTTTCTCCGCCGAAGATCATCTTTTTCGAAAAGAATGGATTTGGCAGGTCCATCAAATGGATTTCGGCAGCCAAAGAATGGTTTGGAAATCTCCTGAAATGGTTTCCAAAACAAAAAGAATCCATTCTTTGGAAAAAAGAAGGTATTACGGAGGGTTTGGCGCAAACGGCACAAGCTTAACAACATAGCAACTTTTTCCCCGTAAAAACCGGCCGGAAAAGGTGTGGTATTTATGGCGATTGTGAAATTTTAGTTGCCAGTGTCAGGCCCTACCGTTAGACTGCGCCCTGTCCGGTTCTCACGTCAGAGCCGGAGCGTCCGGGATCTCCCAGGCGTAAGGCCAACCAACTAAATGACCAAAAAAATGAAAAAGATTATCAAGAAGTCTCCTCTGCCCGCTGCGGCGGCCCGACCGGTCCGCCGCACCCCTGCCAAGCCCAAGGCTCCCGTCACCGGCCGCGGTGTCACCCCCGCCACGGCGGAGGCGGAAGCCGCCCTGGCCCTCCAGTCCACCCTCACCGCCGGTCCCGCCCTGGGCACGATCAAGCTGGAGGTCTCCACCATGGCGGCGGACAGCGTCCTCCTGACCCTGTCCAATCTGCAGGAGGGGCTGGCGGAAAGCGGCTTCTATCCGGACTTCCCCGTGGCCATCCGCACTGCCATCGCCACCAACAAGGAAACCCTCATCGCAGCCATGTCCAATTACGAGACCGGCGAAATCTGGCTGCGCGCCCTCCGCTCCGCCCTGGATCTGGAGACCAACAAAGGCCGCAATACCCTCCGCACCGCCGCCTCCAGCTGCGAAGCCCTCGACCGCCGGGATGAATCCCTCCTCGGCGTCGGTTGGGAACTCCGCCGCCCTCCCGGCCGTCCCCGTCCCGTCGTCGCGCCGTCCCGTTTCACGGTGAAGAACACCGGCTATGAAGGGGAGGTCGAAGCCCGCTGGACCCGCGTCTCCAATGCCCACTTCTATGAGGTCAGGGCCTTCACCAGTCCCACCATCGACAACCCCGACCTGATCCCATGGGACTCCCTCCCCTTCATCGCGTCCAGCCAGGCCAGCCTCCTCATCCCGGCCCAAGCGGTCGGCGCCTGGCTCACCGCCCGCGTCCGCGCCGTCGGCTCCAAAGGCCCCAGCCCGTGGAGCGATCCCTCCGCAGTGCGCGTCAACTGACCGCCCCCGGTTCCCAGGAAAAATCCCAAATCACGTCCCCGCCCTCCGGTTCACCCCGGTCGGCGGGGTTTTTTCTTTCAGGGAATCCTTCACTTTCCCGAAATATTAGGTCAGGAATAGCTTGTCGGAAGCCCAACCCCTCCTTAATCTCGCCCAGTTTCCCGCGCCCCCATCACGAATGCCCGCCAAAACCAAAGCCGCCTCCCCCAAAGACCAGTCGTCCGCCACCATCGGATTCGAGGCCAAGCTCTGGCTCGCCGCAGACAAGCTGCGCAACAACATGGACGCGGCTGAATACAAACACGTCGTGTGCGGCATCGAGACCGACTTCGGGGATGAACACGCCGACACCTTTCGCAGCGTCCAGCACCCCGACCTCCGCGCTGCTTTTGTCATCGCCACTGCCCTGCGCGATAGCGCTTCAGAACCATCGAGCCTGACGCCGCTGATGGAAAGAGGCCCACTATTACCTTTTTCAAGAAATAATCCATGACAAGCATCCAACAACGCGCCGCCCTCCAGCGGCAAATCTGGCAGATCGCCAACGACGTGCGCGGCTCGGTCGATGGCTGGGACTTCAAGCAGTATGTCCTCGGCACCCTGTTCTACCGCTTTATCAGCGAAAACTTTGCCCTCTACATCGAGGCCGGTGATCCGGACATAGATTACGCTGCGTTGGCCGACAGCGTCATCACGCCGGAGATCAAGGACGATGCCATCAAGACCAAGGGTTACTTCATCTATCCCAGCCAGCTCTTTGCAAAGGTCCTTGCCACGGCGAACACCAACGAGAGCCTGAACACCGACCTAGCCGCCATCTTTTCGGCCATCGAGAGTTCCGCCAACGGCTACCCTTCGGAAAAGGACATCAAGGGCTTGTTTGCGGACTTCGACACCACCAGCAACCGCTTGGGAAACACCGTCAAAGACAAAAACCTCCGCCTCGCCGCCGTGCTCACTGGCGTCGGTGGCCTCGACTTCGGCGACTTCGAGGGCAGCCAGATCGACCTCTTCGGCGACGCCTATGAGTTCCTCATCTCCAACTATGCCGCCAACGCCGGCAAGTCCGGTGGCGAGTTCTTCACCCCGCAGCACGTGTCGCGGCTGATCGCCCAACTGGCGATGCACAAGCAGACCAGCGTCAACAAGATCTATGACCCCGCCGCCGGTTCCGGCTCCCTGCTGCTCCAGGCCAAAAAACACTTCGACGCGCACATCATCGAGGACGGCTTCTTCGGGCAGGAGATCAACCACACCACCTACAACCTGGCGCGGATGAACATGTTCCTGCACAACATCAACTACGACAAGTTCAACATCCAGCTCGGCAACACCCTCACCGATCCCCATTTCCTTGGCGACAAGCCCTTCGATGCCATCGTCTCCAATCCGCCCTATTCCGTGAAATGGAAAGGCAGCGATGACCCGACGCTCATCAACGACGACCGGTTTGCCCCTGCCGGGGTGCTCGCCCCCAAGTCGAAGGCGGACTTCGCCTTCGTTCTCCACGCCCTCAGCTACCTCTCCGCCAAGGGGCGAGGCGCCATCGTCTGCTTCCCAGGCATCTTTTACCGTGGCGGTGCCGAGCAAAAGATTCGCCAATACCTGGTCGATAACAACTACGTGGAAACGGTCATCTCCCTCGCCCCCAATATCTTCTTCGGCACCACCATCGCGGTCAACATCCTCGTTCTTTCCAAGCACAAGCCCGACACTAAGACTCAGTTCATCGACGCCAGTGGCCTCTTCAAAAAGGAGACGAACAACAACGTCCTCACCGAGGAGCACATCGCCCGGATCATGGAGGTCTTTGACAGCAAGGAAAACGTGCCCCATTTCGCCGCCTCCATCGAACACCCCACCGTCGCCCAAAAGGACTACAACCTCTCCGTCAGCACCTACGTCGAAGCCAAGGATACCCGAGAGATTATGGAAGTTGGCGAATTGAATACTGAATTGGCAACCACCGTCGCCAAAATCGAGCGCCTGCGGACAGACATTGATGCCATTTTGGCGGAAATTGAGGGGGTTGATGGTTGCATGAGCGAGCAGTGTTACATGGAAAAACTGCTCGATGGGACCACGGTGGAGTGGAAGGCACTGGAAGATGTGGCGCGCATAATGAATGGTTATGCGTTTGAGAGCTCTAAGTATGTAAGCGATGGAATCCGAGTTATCCGGATTTCGGACGTCCAAAAGGGAAAGATGTCTAATGACAACCTGAAATTCTACCCACATGATTCAAAATTAGAAATAAGCAGATATCTTCTTCGTGAAAATGATCTCGTTATGTCTTTAACAGGCAATGTGGGACGGGTAGCTATGTTATCTAAAGACGATCTGCCAGCAGGGTTAAACCAGAGAGTTGCCTGCATCAGATCTGATTCATCGATACTTCTGACAAGATACCTTTTTCATTGTTTTGATCAAATAAGTTTTGAAAATGAAGCAATGAACAACGCTTCAGGTGGCGGGCAAAAAAACTTAAGCACAAAGTGGCTTTCTGCTTATCAAATCCCCATCCCACCGCTGCGCGTCCAAAAAGAAATTGTCCGGATATTAGACACTTTCACAGAGCTGAACACAGAGCTGAACACAGAGCTGAACACAGAGCTGAGTCTGCGCAATAAACAATACAGTCACTACCGCGAAATTCTGCTAAGATTCCACAAACCAGCAACCGACGTATAGTATGAGTCATTTACTCACACAAATCGCCGAACAGCTGCGGGCTGCGAACAAGAAAGTGCAGTTAATTTATGCCTTCAATGGCTCCGGCAAGACGCGGCTTTCTCGCGAGTTCAAAGAACTGATTGCTCCCAAGAATCAGGATGAAGACGATGAGATAGATCCACGATCAAAGATCCTTTATTACAACGCCTTCACCGAAGATCTGTTCTATTGGGACAATGATCTGGAAGGAGACGTGAAGCGAATCCTGAAAATCCAGCCTAACGCCTACACACAATGGGTCTTGCAGGACCAGGGGCAGGATCAAAACGCCATCGCACACTTTCAGCACTACACGAACGAAAGACTGACTCCCCGGTTCAACCAAGAATACATCGGCAAAGACAAGGACGGCAACGACGTTCGGGTGCCCGCTTTCTCAGAGGTCACTTTTTCCTACGAGCGAGGAAATGAGGAGACCAGCGAGCACGTCAAGATTTCCAAAGGCGAGGAGAGCAACTTCATTTGGAGCATTTTCTACAGTCTCATTGAGCAGGTTGTGAGCGTTTTGAACGTCCCTGAACCAACTGGACGTGAAACTGACAAGTATGACCTGTTAAAATATGTCTTCATTGATGACCCAGTTAGCTCGTTGGATGAAAACCATTTGATCGATCTGGCGGTCAATCTAGCTGCCCTTATCAAATCCAGTGAATCCGAACTGAAATTCATCATCACAACTCACAATCCGCTGTTTTACAATGTGCTGCACAATGAGTTGAAAGCGAAAGCGTGCTACCTACTGAGGGCAGTTGAGGATGGCACTTTCGCGCTTGTCGAGAAACAGGGCGATTCGAACCAGAGTTTTTCTTATCACCTGCATCTGAGGCAAACTATTGAGCGGGCCATTACGGAGGAAAAGATTGAGCGCTATCACTTCACACTTCTGCGGAATCTCTACGAGAAAACGGCCAGTTTTCTGGGTTATCGGCAATGGTCGCAGATTTTGCCTGACGACAAAGAAGCTTACTACAACCGCATCATCCAGTTCACGAGTCATAGCACGCTCTCCAATGAAGCGGTTGCTGAGCCATCCCCTCAGGAAAAGCTGACGATTAAGGTTTTGCTGGAGAATTTGCTCAACAATTATGGCTACTGGCAGCAGGAGGTTGAACCATGATCGAAACCAAAACCATCGCCGAGACCAACCGCTTCATCGTCCTTGATAGATACCACAAGGACTGGAAGCTCATGGAGTCCTATCAGAGCGAAGATGCCTTGGAGCGGGAGCTGATTCAAGATCTGGAAGATCTCGGCTATACCTTCGAGCGCGAGTTGAACGCCCCCAATAAATTGCTCGCCAACGCGCGCACCCAACTCCAAAGCCTCAACAACGTCAAGTTCACCGAATCCGAGTGGTCGCGCTTTTTTGAGACCTACCTCGACCGGCCGAGTGACCACATCGTGGAGAAAACCCGCAAGATCCACGATGATTACATCCATGACTTCGTTTTCGATGACGGCCGCATCCAGAACATCTACCTGCTCGACAAGAAAAACGTGCTGCGCAACACCTGCCAAGTCATCCGGCAGTTCGAGCAAAGCGGAAGCCAAGCCAATCGCTACGATGTCACCATCCTCGTCAACGGCCTGCCCCTCGTGCAGGTGGAGTTGAAAAGGCGCGGCGTCGCCATCCGCGAGGCCTTCAACCAAGTCCACCGTTACAGCAAGGAGAGCTTCAACAGCGGGAATTCGTTATTCAAATTCCTGCAATTGTTCGTCATTACCAATGGCACGGACACCCGCTACTTCGCCAACACCACCCAGCGTAACAAGAACAGCTTCGACTTCACGATGCACTGGGCGACGAAGGACAATTCCTTGATCAAGGATTTAAAGGACTTCACCGCGACCTTTTTCGAGAAGCGCACCCTACTCAAGGTGCTACTCCACTATTCGGTCTTCGACGTGAGTGATACTCTGCTGGTGATGCGTCCCTATCAGATCGCCGCGACTGAGCGCATCCTACAAAAGATTATCAGCTCGTATGAGTCGAAAATTTGGAGCAAGCCGGAAAGCGGTGGCTACATCTGGCACACCACAGGCTCCGGCAAGACGCTCACCAGCTTCAAAGCGGCCCGCTTGGCCACGGAACTGGACTTCATCGACAAAGTGTTTTTCGTCGTGGATCGCAAGGATCTGGATTACCAGACAATGAAGGAATACCAGCGCTTCTCGCCAGACAGTGTGAACGGTTCCGATAGCACGGCAGCTCTAAAACGCAATCTTCAGAAAGAGGACAACAAGATCATAGTCACAACCATCCAGAAGCTGAATATCCTGATGAAAACCGAGGCCTCGCTTCCGATTTATGGCCAACAGGTGGTGTTCATCTTTGACGAGTGTCACCGCAGCCAATTCGGCGAGGCGCAGGCCAACCTGCAAAAGAAGTTCAAGCGGTTTTACCAGTTCGGATTCACTGGTACGCCCATTTTCCCGGAGAACGCCAGCGGTGCAGAAACCACCGCCAGCGTGTTTGGTCGCGAACTGCACTCTTATGTCATCACCGATGCCATCCGCGATGAAAAGGTGCTGAAGTTCAAGGTAGACTATAACGATGTGCGCCCTCGATTCAAAGCCGTCGAAACCGAACAGGACACAGACAAACTCAACGCCGCCGAAAACCGCCAAGCCCTCCTGCACCCAGACCGCATCAAGGAGATCAGCCAATACATCCTCAACAACTACCGCCAAAAAACGCACCGCCTGCAAGCGGGCGGCAAGGGCTTCAACGCCATGTTTGCAGTGAGCAGCGTGGATGCCGCCAAACTCTACTACGAGACGTTCAAGACCCTACAAAGTGACCGTGAGCGGCCGCTCAAGGTGGCGACGATCTTTTCCTTCGCCGCCAATGAGGAGCAGGAAGCCATCGGCACGATCCCTGACGAAAGCTTCGAGGTTTCTGCCATGAACAGCAGTGCCAAGGAATTTCTGAACGCGGCAATCGCCGACTACAACGCGTTTTTCAGAACCAATTTCGGAGTCGATAGCAACGGCTTCCAGAACTACTACCGCGACCTCGCTCAGCGTGTGAAGCGGCAGGAAGTGGACTTGCTGATTGTGGTCGGAATGTTTCTCACCGGTTTCGACGCGCCCACGCTCAACACATTGTTCGTCGATAAAAACCTGCGCTACCACGGCCTGATCCAGGCTTACTCCCGCACCAACCGTATTTACGACGCCACCAAGACCTTCGGCAACATCATCACCTTCCGCGACCTGGAGCAGGCGACTATCGACGCGATCACCTTGTTCGGCGATGCCAACACCAAGAACGTCGTCCTGGAGAAGAGCTACAAGGAATACATGGAAGGCTTCACCGAAGTGGCTACGGGTGAGGCGCGGCGGGGCTTTGTGGAGGTAGTCGCGGAGTTGAAAGAACGTTTCCCCGACCCTGCGTCCATCGAGAAAGAAGCTGACAAAAAGGCCTTCACCAAACTCTTTGGGGACTATCTGAAGATCGAAAACGCGCTTCAAAACTTCGATGAGTTCGCCAACCTAAAAGCGTGGCAGCAGGTCGATCCGCAGGATGAAACGGCCGTCGAAACCTTCAAGGCACAGCGCTATCTGACCGACGGGGATCTCGAAAAGCTCAAGGCAACGGAGGTTCTACCGGAGCGCAAGGTTCAGGACTACCGCTCTACCTACAACGACATCCGCGACTGGCTGCGCCGCGAGAAAGACGGCAAAGAGAAAGAGCAAAGCACGGTGGATTGGGATGACGTAGTGTTTGAGATCGACCTGCTAAAATCGCAGGAGATCAACTTGGATTACATCCTCGAACTGATCTTTGAGAAGAACCAGAAGCTCAAAGACAAGGGTGCGTTGATCGAAGACGTCCGCCGGGTGATCCGCGCCAGCATCGGGAACCGCGCCAAGGAGAGTCTGGTGGTCGATTTCATCAACCAAGCCGATCTCGATCAATTCCGCGACAAGGCGAGCATTATCGAAGCCTTCTTTGCCTACGCCCAAGCGGAGCAAAAGCGCGAAGCCGAAACGCTCATCCAGACAGAAAGCCTCAATGAAGATGCTGCTAAGCGCTATCTTCTCACTTCGCTGAAGCGCGAATACGCCAGCGAGAACGGCACCGAACTCAACAGCATCCTGCCCAAGATGAGTCCGCTGAATCCCAAGTATCTCACCATCAAGCAAAGTGTTTTCCAGAAAATCGCCGCTTTTGTTGAAAAGTTCAAAGGCGTGGGAGGGGGGATTTAAGAATTGGATCGCGCCGGCTTTGACGCGCCCTGTCTGCACACCATTTATGCCGACAAGCCGATGAAGGGCCACGGCCTGATGCAGGCCATCGCCCGCGTGAACCGCGTCTTCCGAGACAGCCCGGCGGACTGGTGGTGGACTATCTCGGCCTCGCCGATCAGCTCAAGAAGGCTCTCGTCACCTACACCGAGAGCGGCGGCCAGGGCAACCCGACCTTCGACACTGCCCAAGCCATCGCCGTGATGCTGGAGAAACACGGCATCGCCAAGGGGGGCTGCCAATTATTTCGAAAAATCCCCGGCAAATGTCCTTTTGACCCTGGGCTCAGTCGTCGGGTTAAATGAAGGGACGGCTTTGGCTGCCTGATCATCGAACCTTATCTTAAAGCTCAATCCCCTGGGTGCCCAGTCTTCCGCTGCCCCTCATTCCCAATCCAACGAATACCACTATGACGAAACAAGCCTTCCTCCTGACTCTCGCCGCCCTCGGGGCTCTCACCGCGTGCCAGTCTGTCCAGACCAAACCCGTGGCCAGTGCCGGGGTGCCGCCTTACGAGGGCTCCGCAGATTTTGAGCGCATGAAATCACTGGTCGGCAAGTGGTCTGGGGAGTCGCCTGAGATGGGCAAAATGAGCACGGAGTTCCGCCTCATCGCGGGTGATTCGGTGATCGAGGAACGTTTCGCGGCGGGCACTCCGATGGAAATGCTGAGCGTCTATCACGATGTGGGCGGCAAGCTCACCATGACGCACTACTGCATGCTGCGAAACCAGCCCCGCATGAAGGTGACGAAGAGCACCGCGGACTCGCTGACCTTCGCGCTGGCACCGACGCCGGGCCTGAATCCCGCGAAGGATAAACACATGCACGCCGCGACCTACACCTTCATGGATGCCGATCACTTCAAGCTGGATGGCGTCGCCATGGAAAACGGAAAGCCCTGCCCCTGCGGCCCGCCGGTCATTTTTACCCGCCGCTGATCAACGGCAATCACCGCGCCTCATCCGATCATGAACACCAAAATCTTTGTCAATCTCCCGGTCGCGGATCTGCCCCGCTCGCTCGCCTTTTTCAAGGCCCTGGGCTATGCGCACAACCCGCAGTTTTCAGATGAGAGCGGTGCCTGCATCGTGATCAACGAGCACATCCATGTCATGGTGCTGACGCTCCCGAAGTTCCGTGAGTTCACCTCAAAGGACATTTGCGACTCCGCGAAGTCGATTGAGGTGATCAACTGTCTGAGCTGTGAGAGCCGCGGGCAGGTGGAGGATCTGGTGCGCAAGGCCGTGGCGGCGGGTGGCTCGATGTATGCCGAGCCGAAAGACCTGGGCTTCATGTATCTGCACAGCTTTGCCGATCCGGATGGCCACTGCTGGGAACTCTTTTATTTGGACCCCGATGCAAATGGCCCGGAAGCCAGTCCCACTTGACCGCTTCACCTTCAACCCATCCCGACAGCATGCTCAGAAAAATCCTCATCGGCCTCGCCGTGCCCGTCGTCGGCATCATCGCGGCCGCCCTGCTTCAATCGCCTGACTTCCGGGTCGAGCGCAGCCTCGTCATCGACGCGCCGGCGCAGCAGCTCTTCCCCTACTTCGACAACCACCGGAAGTTCAATGAATGGAACCCGTGGGCCAAAATGGATCCTGAAGCCAAGTATACCTATACCGGGCCGGAGTCAGGCGTGGGCGCGGTGGCCGGCTGGGAAGGCAAAAAGGTCGGCAAAGGCTCCTCCACGATCACAGAGAGCAAGCCGGACGAGCGCATCGTGGAGCGCATGGACTGGCTGGAGCCAATGGAAGGCGTGAGCACGGTCGAGTTCACCTTCAGTCCCGGGGGCGATGGCAAAACAAAGGTCGTCTGGGCCATGTATGGCAGGAATGAGGGTCTGATGGCCAAAGTGATCAGCCTGTTCCTGAGTTGCGAAAAAATGTGCGGACCTGAATTTGAAAAGGGTCTCGCCGATCTCGCCAAACTTGTCACCACACCGAACCTTGCACGAGCCGCCAAGTAACCCGGCCATCACCAATCCTATGAGCACCCCTGAACCCTACCCGCCCATGAGCCCCTACCTCACCGTCAAAGGGGCGGGCAAGGCCATCCAGTTTTACACCGCAGCCTTCGGCGCCACCGAGCTTTACCGGCTCAGTGATCCCGCGACGGGCGCTGTCGGCCACGCCGAGATCATGCTCAATGGCAGCCATCTTATGCTCTCGGATGAGAATCCGGCCTGGGGCAACAAATCACCGCAGACCCTCGGCGGCACCCCCGTGAAGCTCTGCCTCATGGTTCCTGATACCGATGCCGCCGTGGATCGCGCCAGTGCCGCCGGAGCGGTGGTGGAGATGCCGCCGACCGACATGTTTTATGGCTTCCGCTGCGCCTCGGTTCGTGATCCCTTTGGCCATCAGTGGATGATCCAGCACCAGATCGAAAAGGTATCCGCGGAGGACATGCAGACCCGCTGGGCCGCCATGCTTGCCGGTGGCATGGAGTGTCCTGCATCGAAGGAGTAACGCCATGAGCACCGGCCAGACTTCCGACTTCCTCCTGCTCTCCCGCGGCCAGTGGGACAAGGCTTCGTCCAAAGCAGACATTGAGGCTGCCATCGACAAATTTTACGCCTGGTATGAGGCGCAGATCGAAAAGGGCCGCTTCAAGCCTGGTTCGCGTCTCACCATGGATGCCGCACTGGTGACCCGCGAGGGCGTGAGCACTGATGGACCATTCGCGGAAGGGAAAGAAGTCATCGGCGGGTACTGGATCATCGTAGCCGAGAGCCTGGCCGCCGCAGCAGCCCTCGCGGCAGAGAGTCCAGTCCTGCGGCATGGCATCCGCTATGAAATCCGACCGTTGGAACCGGAGCGCGGCTCCGCCTATCGAACCACGAACGAAACGCCCGCAACATGAACCCCAACACGCAACAAACCACCGGCGAGCACCTGCTCCTGATCCGCGGCACGCATTGGAACAGCAGCCTTTCGCCTGCCGAACTCCAGCGCATCATGACCGATTTCTACGGCTGGGTGGAGGGTCTGCAAAACAAGGGCCTCCTGCGCGGCGCCCAGCCGCTGATGGAGGAAGGCAAACTCGTGACCGGTCGGCAAACCCTCGTCACCGACGGCGTCTTTGCGGAGTCGAAAGAAGCCATCGCGGGCTATTTCCTGCTGGCGGTGGCCTCCACCGAGGAAGCGGTGAGACTCGCCCAGGCCTGCCCCATTCTCGCCCACGGAGCCCAGATCGAAGTGCGCCCCATCGCCGATCTCTGCCGCCCGATGGCGGATGTGAAGGCCCAAACATCATAACCCCCCAACGGCCCCCCCCCATGAAGAAGCTAAACTACTCCACCATCATCCAAGCCCCGCGCCAGGTCGTGTGGGACACCATGCTGGCGCCCGATACCTATCGCCAATGGACGGCTGGATTTTGCGAAGGCTCTTACTACGAAGGTTCGTGGGAGAAGGGCTCCGGGATCAAATTCTTAAGTCCGAGCGGGGAAGGAATGCGTGCCGTGATCGCGGAGAACCGCGAACCGGATTACCTGTCGATCCAGCACCTTGCCTGCATTCTGAAAGGGGGCGAAGATCTGCTGCCGGAACCTGCGTATGAAAACTACACCTTCCGTGATTGCGGCACCGGAACCGAACTGCTCGTCGAAGTGGACATTGACGAAAAATGGGAAACCATGTTCGAGGAAATGTGGCCGCGTTCGCTCGGGCTGCTGAAAGCCCTTTGCGAATCGAAACACCCTTGATCTGCACTTCAAGACAACACCCCAACCCACCCTCTCACCCACTATGAACAACACACGCAATCCTGTCGGCTGGTTCGAAATCTATGTCAACGACATGGCCAGAGCCAAAACCTTCTACGAAGCCGTTTTCGCCACAAAACTTGAGCCGTTGGGCAATCCCACCGCCGACGGTGCCGGGCTGGAGATGTGGATGTTTCCAGGCGGCCCAGAGCAATACGGCTGCAATGGCACGCTCTGCAAAATGGAAGGCTGCGCGGCTGGGGGCGGCGGCACGCTGATCTATTTCAGCTGCGACGACTGCGCTGTCGAAGCGGCCCGTGTCACGGCAAACGGCGGCACGATTTACAAAGAGAAATTCGCCATCGGTGAATACGGCTTCATCGCCATCGCCTGTGACACCGAAGGCAACACCATCGGCCTGCATTCGATGGCTTAGCCTTTGGCTGGCTAGCCCCAAATGAATCCCATGAGCACGCACACCATCCACCTCCACCGGGTGCTGAAGGCGAAGCCCGGGTTGGTCTACAAAGCCTTTCTCGATCCTGACGCGCTCGCCCGCTGGCTGCCGCCGAATGGCTACTTGTGCAAAGTCTTCCATCTCGATGCGAGAGTCGGCGGCACCTTCAAGATGGCCTTCACGCAGTTCAGCAACGGTCACAGCCATTCCTTCGGCGGCGAGTATCTCGAACTCGTGCCGGACGAACTGCTGCGCTACACCGATGTCTTCGACGATCCGGGCCTGCCCGGCACCATGGAGGTCACGGTGAAGCTCAAAGCCGTGTCGTGCGGCACGGAGTTGAGCGTGACGCAGGCGGGCGTGCCTGCGGTGATCCCGGAAGAGGCCTGCTACCTGGGCTGGCAGGAGTCACTGCTGCATCTGGCGAACCTGGTGGAAGGCGGGCCGCCGGCGGAGGAGTAAACTCCCGCTTTGACCTCATGGCCTACGACACCTCCATCGCCGATCGAGTGACGGACCTGCTCACCGTGAGGCGCGTGGCATTCCACCCCAAGGCCATGTTCGGCGGGCTCTGTTTCATGGTGAATGACAAGATGTGTC
The DNA here is from genome assembly GCA_942492905.1 of uncultured Verrucomicrobiota bacterium. Lineage (GTDB taxonomy): Bacteria > Verrucomicrobiota > Verrucomicrobiia > Verrucomicrobiales > V1-33 > CAIZWU01. Next base: position 3,043,720 of record OW818657.1, on the reverse strand, counting down.
TCGGCGTGATGAAGGCTGAGCTGATGGTCAGGCTCGACCCTGCGGTCCATGAAGCGGCGCTCCAACAGCCGGGCTGCTCTCCCATGGAGTTCACGGGGCGCTCCATGAAAGGCTTCGTTTTTGTCCAGGCAGCCCACCTCGACTCCGAAGCGCAGCTCCGGCATTGGGTGGACCTCGCGCTGGAATTCAACCCCAGGGCCACCCTCTCCAGGAAACGCTCCCGGCGAGCCTCATGATGACTTCTGGCAAGCGCAGTCCCAGTGTGGTGGCGGATGATCTTTTCCGCCGCGAGGGAGCGCGGCTCGTGGCCTCGCTCGCCGCGCATCTCGGCACGCACCGGCTGCAGCTCGCCGAGGACGTGGTGCAGGAAGCGCTGGTGCGGGCGTTGCAGACCTGGCCTTATCGCGGCATCCCGGACAATCCCGCTGCGTGGCTCACGCAGGCGGCGAAGAATCTCGCGCTGGATGCTTTGCGCCGCGAGCAGACCTGGCAGCGCAAAGAAGCGCAGATCACCGCAGAGCAGGAACGCTGGCTCGCCCGGGACGAGCCTCCCGATGATCAGCTCCTGACCGATGACACGCTGCGCCTGCTCTTCGTCTGCTTTCATCCGCAGCTCTCCATCGAGGCGCAACTCGCGCTCGCCTTGCGCACCGTGGCTGGATTGAGTCCTGCGGAGATCGGGGTGGCCGTTCTCACCAGCGAAGCTGCCATCGCGAAACGACTGGTGCGTGCCCGGCAACTCATCCGCGATCTGCGGCTGCCTTTTGCGGTGCCGGATGCCAGCGAACTGCCGCAGCGGCTCGACGGTGTGCTCGCCGCGCTCTATCTGCTCTTCAACGAAGGCTACAAGGCCAGTAGCGGTGGGAGTCTGGTGCGCGAAACCCTCTGCCACGAAGCGATCCGCCTCGTCACCCTCCTCGCCGGGCACCCCTCGACACAAGCGCCGCGCACGTATGCTTTACTGGCACTCATGCTCTTCAATGCCGCCCGGCTCGCGGCACGGGCCGATGATGCGGGCAATCTCCTGCGCCTGCATGAGCAAGACCGCCAGACGTGGGACCAGACCATGATTCAACGCGGCATCCAATGCCTCGCCCACGCCGCGCAAGGCGACACCATCAGCGAGTATCACCTCGAAGCCGGCATCGCTGCGTGTCACAGCACTGCGTCCGATGATGCCAATACCAACTGGCCGCGGATTCTCGCGCTCTACGATCATCTGATCACTCTCACCGCGTCACCGATCGCCGCCATGAACCGCGCCGTGGCCGTGGCCCGCGTGCATGGCCCGCAGGCAGGCATGGCCGCACTTGATGCCATCACCGATCGCAGCAAACTGGAGGCCAATCATCTCTTCCATGTCATCCGCGGCACCTTTGCTGCCGGGCTGGGCCATCAGGCTGCGGCCCTTGCTCACTTCCAGCACGCCGGGCACCTCGCCTCCCTTCCTGCTGAGCGGGACTTCATCGCCCGCAGGGTCCACGAGTGTGCGACGACCAGCGATGCCACCAGTTGCCTGCCGGCGCCGCTGGGGACCCTCACTCACCCGCAGGCTGGATCGCAAACCGATGCGGCTGGGGCTGGTTGATTTTGAAGATCTCATCTTCGATCGCCCGCGCGGCCTCCTCCGCCGTCTTCACCCGCCCGTCCATGCCGGGCATTTTCTTTTCCGCGTCGGCCAGCCGCTGCTTCTCCGCTTCATCCGCCGGATTCTTTTCTACCTGGGCCTGGAGGAACTTGGTCTGCTGGAAATTGAGCCACTCATTGCGGAGGGTTTTGACCGGTCCCTCATTCCGTCGCTGGTTCAGTTCCGCGACCTTCGCCGCCTGTTGATACTGCGGGGCCTTGGTCACTGCATGCAGCAGAAGGCCGTCCTGGAGTTCTTCGCTGGTGGCCCGGGCCACTTCCACATCGTCGATCAATAGCGCAAATTTTCCGGCCGGCAGCCCCGAAACGGTCAGCGTCTCCCGGCTGAATTTCCTGCCAAGATCCGTCAGCCTGACTCCTGGTTGCGCTTCTTCCGGCAGCACCCATGGCAGGGCGTCTTCCAAGGCGGTAAAGGAGAGCCTATCCGGCGTCCCCTCCAATCCAGTGATGTCCGCCGATTCCGAAGTGGAGGACCACTTTCCCTCCTTCAGGGTGAACTTCATCTCCGACACGGTGCGCGGAAGATTCAGGTCCTTGATCATGGCGGCCGCCATCACCACCTGCCCCGCCGGATCCGGATGGACCGAGTCTTTGATCATGGTGAAGGCCGGATCCTTCCGGCGCTCCTGAAGCGTGGTCTCATTCAAGGGTCCCCACATGTCGACGAAACCCAGTCCCCTCTCGCAGGCAGTATCCCGCAACCACGCGCCGTAGTAGGCGAGCGTCGAGTTGTAAAAGGTCACGGCTTTCGGCCCCATGAATCCACCGGGCGGCTGCATTCGCTTGGCCCGGGCGTCGAACATGGTTGGGGTCATCAGAATGGCGGTCGCGCCACATCCTTTGATTTTGTCCAGAAGCCGGTTCATCTCCGTGCTGTAGCCGGTGAACACATCGTCCAGGTATTCGGCATAGCGGCCGTCATTCATCCCCAGCAGCACGGTGACATACTTCGGATGGTAAGCGGCGACGTCCTGGTCGAACCGGAGGAGCGCGTCCCAAGCCCGCGAGCCGGCCACTCCCGCATTGTGCAGCTTGAGCCTTATCTTCGGAAACCGGGTGTAGAAGTAGTCTTCCACATACTGCGTGTAGAGGCACTGGTGCGTGATGCTGTCACCCAGAAAGACGATAGTGTCTCCACCACGCAGATCGAGCCTGGCCAACGGCGTTTGCGGAACATACTTGGATTCCTCAGCGGCGGCGAACCCCACCAGCGAAATGGAAAGGGCGACGGTCCAGGCTTTCAATGGATGCATCATGAATGGGTCCTCAATGGTTTGATGGAATGAAACCTGGCGGAGCGGCAGAGCCCCGTCAATGCGATTGATCGGTGAGGCGGCGTGGGGCCAGGGCGTCCGGGCGCTGGTGCTGAGGATGGACTGGAATGGAATGGATAGACTTTATGGACAATGCGGGGAATGATGCTAACGAAGCTGATGGAACCTGAACCGCTTATTCCAAAGCATGGCGGCTACCGGAAGCTGCTGAGCTTTCAGGTGGCTCAGCTTTGCTACGATGTGACGGTGCGGTTTTGTGACCGGTATATCAGTATCAAAAGCCGGACCCACGATCAGATGGTGCAGGCCGCGCGCAGCGGGGTGCAGAATATCGCCGAAGGCAGCAAGGCGAGCGGCACCTCGAAGAAGTTCGAGCTGAAGCTGACCAATGTGGCCCGCGCCAGCCTGGAGGAACTGCGGCTGGACTACGAAGACTACCTGCGGCACCGCAGCTTACCGCTCTGGAGCGCCGAGGACGCGCGCCGGAAGGCACTGGTGGCCCGGCGCTGCAAAACGGTGGAGGAGGTGGCGGCCTGGGTGCGGGAGGTGCGCCGGGCTGGGCTGGATGGACTGAATAGACAGGATGGACGTGATGGACTGGATGGACCCGGCTCAGGGCCGTCCATGAAGTCCATAAAGTCCACCGCGTCCACCCCGGCTGAAATAGCGGCCAATGCCGCGCTGGTGCTGTTGGGAGTGGCTTGTGCGCTGCTGGACCGTCAGATCGAGGCCCAGGCGGCGGCCTTTACCGATGAAGGGGGCTTCACGGAACGGCTGCACCGCATCCGGACCGAGAGGAGAAAACAGGGCCCGAAATGAATCTCTCGTGGAAGAGGCCGCCTTGCAAGGGTCCGGAGTGCCTGGCGATAACACTTTGGCACGAGCGGCGGAATCTCCTGAAAATGGCTTGCAGGCCGGAGGGGAAAGCCGGTTCGTTGCTGCGGCGGGGCTCCGGGGAATGGACCACCCTGCCCTTCCCTTACCCGCTATGAAAACGATGGAACGACTTCTCAAAACGGGGCGCGGCGTGTTGCCGGGTCTGATGGTGCTTTGGCTCGGATGGTCAGGGCTGGGACCGGCGGTGGCGCAGGACGCCACGGCAGGCCTGAAGGTGCCGGAGGGCGTGGTGTTTGAAAAAGGGATCACCTACGGGACGGCGGCGGGACAGGATTTGTTGTTGGACCTGGCAAAACCGAAGGAGGGCGCGGGGCCTTTTCCGGCGCTGGTGCTGGTGCATGGCGGGGGGTGGGCGGCGGGTGACCGGTCGGCCTACCACGGGCCGATGCTGGCCTGGGCGAAGCTGGGGATCGTCTGTGTGTCGGTGGATTACCGGCTGGCCCCGCAATTCAAATTTCCCTGTCAGATCGAGGATGTGAAATGTGCGGTGCGCTGGGTGCGGGCCAATGCCGGAAAATACCGGGTGGATGCGGACCGCATCGGGGCGTTGGGGGGATCGGCCGGGGCCCATCTGGTGGCGCTGCTGGGCACGACTTCCGGAAGCGGGAAGTGGGAGGGCGAGGGCGGCCATGCAGGGCAGTCCAGTGCGGTGCGGCTGATGGTCTGCCACGGGATCCCGTCGGATCTGCTGATGGGGTATGTGGAATCCCCGCTGCAACGGGAACCGGAGTCGAGCCAGGTGCGGTCGATCCTGACGAATTTCCTGGGGGTGACGCCGGACCAGCAGAAGTCGGTCTATGTGGAGGCCAGTCCGGTGCATTACGCCAGCAAGACCAGTCCGCCGGCGCTGCTGCTGCATGGGAGCGATGATCCGCTGGTGCCGGTGAAGCAGGCGGAGGTGTTCGCGGCGGCCCTGGAGAAACAGGGCACGGTGGTGGAACTGGTGAAGATGGAAGGGGCGGGGCACGGCGGATTTGGCAAAGACCCGACCCATACTCTGGGACGGCTGAATGCCTTTTTGGTGAAGTATTTGCTGAAGCCCTGAGCCGGACGGGGACCGCATCCGCTTGCCAGCGTGTCGCCCGCTTCCCGCTTGCCCCGCAGGCGCGGCGGGAGTGTGATGGGCGGAACCAAATTATCAATTTTTATGTGGAAAGGCAGATTTCAGCAGGAGACGTCCGGTCTGGTGCAGCGGTATGGGGAGTCCATCTCCTTCGACTGGCGGCTCTATAAATACGACATCCTGGGGTCGATGGCGCAGGCCGAGGCCTTGGCGCGGGCGAAGATCATCACCCGGACGGAGATGCAGGCCATCCACCGGGGGCTGAAGGAGATCGAGGGGGAGATCGAAGCGGGGAAATTCGAGTGGCAGATGGCCCTGGAGGATGTGCACATGAACATCGAGAAGGCCCTGACCGCGAAGATCGGGGCGCCGGGGGCGAAACTGCACACGGGGCGGAGCCGGAATGATCAGGTGGCCCTGGATATCCGGATGTATTGCCGGGCGGAGGGCGGGATGGTGGTGGACCTGATCCGCGGCCTGCAACGCGCCCTGACCGAAGTGGCGCTGCGCTGGCAGCACGTGGTGATGCCGGGCTACACGCATCTGCAACGCGGGCAGCCGGTGATGTTTTCCCACCACCTCCTGGCGTATGTGGAAATGCTGGACCGCGATGCCGGCCGGGTGCTGGATGCGGTGAAGCGGCTCAATGTGATGCCGCTGGGCTCCGGAGCGCTGGCGGGATCCACTATCGTGCTGGACCGCGAATTTGTGGCGGAACAGCTGGGCTTTGCCGGGGTGACCCGGAACAGCATGGACGCGGTGGCGGACCGGGACTTTGCGGTGGAGCTCTGCGCGGCCCTGGCGCTGTGCGGCACCCATCTGTCGCGGCTCAGTGAGGATGTGATTTTGTGGGTGAGTGCGGAGTTCGGGTTTGTGACCCTGAGCGATGCCCACACCACCGGCAGCAGCCTGATGCCGCAGAAAAAGAACCCGGACGTGGCGGAGCTGACGCGCGGCAAGACCGGGCGGCTGTATGGCAACCTGATGAGCCTGCTGACCCTCCTGAAGGGCCTGCCCCTGACCTACAACCGGGACATGCAGGAGGACAAGGAACCGCTCTTTGACAGCTTCGATACCATCAAGCTGGCCCTCGAAGTGTATGCCGAGATGATGCACGGCCTGAAGGTGAATGAAAAAAATGTGGCGGCGGCAGTGGCGGATCCTTTCCTGCTGGCGACGGATGTGGCGGACTACCTGGTGCTGCGCGGGCTGCCCTTCCGGGACGCGCACGAAGTGGTGGGCAAGTTGACGGCGCATTCGCTGTCCACCGGCGTGGCCTTCCCCGATATCCCGCTGGAGACTTATCAGGCGCTGTGCCCGCTGTTTGAGAAAAAAGTGTATAAAGTGCTCACGCTGGATCACGCCATGGCCGCCCGGAAAGCCACCGGAGCCCCGTCGCCGGCGAACGTCGCCCGCGAGCTGGCCGGATGGCAGTCGCGCCTCTCGCCGAAGCGTCCGGCGGCGAAACGCCCCAAAGCCGCAGCCCGTTGATTGTTGATTGATTCCCTGCGCTTCCGCGTAGTCTGTCCGGTTCCCCGCGCCGCCGTCCGGCGCCCCCCTTTTCCCCCTTTAAATTGATATGTGGTTTGCTCCCATGCTGAAACTCCGCGATAAGTTGTCGCGGAAACGCAATGTGTTGTTGGAAGACGAGGAGAAGCCGTTCCTTGAGCATCTCGATGACCTGCGCAAGATGATGATGCGTCTGATCATGACGCTACTGGTCTCGGTGACCCTGTGTTTTGTCTTCAATGCCTGGTTTTTCAAGGTGGTGAAATATCCGATGGAGCGGGCCGGCCTCGCTTCGGCGATGGAGCGGAATCTGCCGGAAGGCATCGTCCAGGCGCAATGGATGCAGATCCATACCGCCGCGCGCGGGGCCTCGGTCCTCGATGGACCCGGGCGGGAGCTGTTTCTCAGCAAAGCGGTGCCTGACGTGAAATTGCGCCCCTATGCGGAAGCCATGCTGCTCTATCATGCGGCCGACCTCCTGCCCCTGGATCAACAGGCCCTCTATATGGAGGAAGCCACCAAACTGCTGCCGGAGCCTCTCCGGGTGGCGGCAGGGGATGCCGGAAAGGCCATCCTCAAGGTCCGTCCCCAGAGCACGCTGGAAGCCCTGCGGCCGGTGATCGAAACCGAGGCTTTCGCCCCGGCGGAGACGTTTATGCTCTCGATGAAGCTCTCGACCTTTGCGGGCATCATCATCTCCTTCCCGATCCTGTTTTATTTCATCCTGGAATTCATCCTGCCAGGGCTCAATCCCCGCGAGCGCCGGATGCTGATCCCGGCCCTCGCGATTGGGTTTGGACTGTTCCTGCTGGGAGTGTGCTCCGCCTACTTTTATGTCATCCCCACCACCCTGCAGTGGTTCCATGAATACTCCCGCGATCTCGGCATCCGCGATGGCTGGCGGATTGGCAGCTACATCGGGTTTGTCACCTCGTTCTGCCTCATCTTCGGCATCAGCTTCGAGTTGCCGGTCGTGGTCATGGTGCTGGTGAAGCTGGGGCTGCTCAGCTCCACCACGATGCGCCGCACCCGCTCGTGGGCCATGATCATCATTGTGGTGGCCTCGGCTATCATCACGCCAACCGGGGACATCCTGACGCTTTCCCTGCTGGCGGGTCCCATGATCGTGATGTATGAGATCTGTATCTGGCTGGCGGTGATGCATGAGAAAAAGCTGGCCCGGGAGGAAGCCGAGGAATCCAGCCGCGACATGGCCCGCCGCGCCGCGCTTTTCGGAGTGGCCAGCGTGACCACCGCCCACCCCGGCAGCCGGGAAACCACGGATCATTCCAGCAGCGATCATCCGGATCACCCGGATCATGGCCACCACGCCGACACGCCGGATTACCATGCGGATCCCTATCATCACGATGATCACTGGCACGGCCACCCGCACCACTCCGATCCGGACCTTCCCACCGCGGATGAGGAAGCGGAAATCTACCGCCGGGAACATGCCCATCTTTACGAAACCTCGGAAACGCACCCGGAAGAATCCCCCATCCTGGATTCCAGCCAGGTTGAAGACGAAGCTCCGGCTCTGATCGAAACAAAGCGGGAAACCCCGGCCTTGGAGACGGAAACCGCGCCGGGTTCCCCTGAGGAAGCCACGGCCCCCGTAACGTCCTCCGAAGGGGACCTTGAAGCGGCTTCTGAAACAGCCCCCGAGTCCGCTTCCGAAGCGGCCCCTGAGTCTGCCGTCGAGGCCGAGGCCGACTCCGGCACGTCCGAACCGCCGGCTCCCCTGCCCCCGGATGACAAGTCCGGCACCCCGTAATCCGCCGGGATGAACCCCTTCTGACGGCCCGCTTTCTGAAAGGAAAGCGGGGCTCAGCATGCCGCATGCTTCCCCTGCCCGGGCATCGGTGCAGGAGGCGTGGCAGGGAGCAGGCGCGCCCCCCGCAGCGTCATTGCTGATAGACTCGCCCTGCAAAACCTGTTTCAACTTCCGGCACGGCATTTCCGTGCCTCCATTTCATGAAATCGCGTCCTCTTTTCCTTCTGCCGGCCTTGGTCTGTTTCTGCTTCGCCGCGCCCGTCCTGCATGCCGCCGAAGCCCCGCCGGCGCCCCGCGCCCCCCAGTCCCTGTTTGACGGCAAATCCCTCACCGGCTGGGAAGGCGACCCCAAAATCTGGCGCATCGAGGACGGCCTCATCACCGGGGGTTCCCTGACAGAAACGGTGAAGCGCAACGAATTCCTCGCCACCACCAAGGATTTCGGCAACTTCATTATCCGGCTCAAAATCAAACTCACCGGCAGCGAGGGCTTCATCAATTCCGGCTTCCAGATCCGCTCCCAGCGCGTGCCGGGCGATTCCGAAATGGCGGGATATCAATGTGACTTCGGCGATCCTTCCTGGTGGGGCTGCATCTACGACGAAAGCCGCCGCAACAAGTTGATGGCCCAGTCCGACATGAAGCTGCTCGAACCGGTCATCAAACGGAACGACTGGAACGATTACGTGATCCGTGCCGACGGGCCACGCATCACCACCTGGATCAATGGGGTGATGGGAGTGGACTACACCGAAGCCGACCCGACCATCGTCCAGACCGGCAAACTGGGCATTCAGGTCCACGGCGGCGGCAAGGCGCTCGTCCAGGTGAAGGACCTGACCATTGAAGAACTCCCGCCCACCCCGCAACGTCAGGGGGCACCGGAACCCAAAAAATCCGCCCAGACTTCGCCCCTGTCCCCGGAAGCGGAACGGGGGGCCATCTCCCTCGCGCCCGGGCTGGAGCTGGAGCTGGTCGTGGAGGAGGATCTGGAGAAAGGTTATGGCAAGTTCGTGGCGGTGCAGTTCGACCAGCAGGGCCGGCTCTGGACCATGACTGCCCGCGAGTATCCGGTCGATGCCAACGAAAATCCCAGCGCCGCCGATGCCCTTTACGCCAGCAAGGCGCAGGACAAAATCCTCGTCTATGATGTCGTGGCCCGCGGCACCGATGGCCAACCCGTGCAATATGCCAAGCAGCCCACCGTCTTCGCGGATGGCCTCGCCATTCCCCTCGGCATCCTCCCTTACAAGGACGGCTGTTATACCCAGCACGGCCATGATATCGTGCTCCTGCGGGATACCGATGGCGACGGCAAAGCCGACAAACGCGAGGTCGTCCTGACTGGATTCGGGGTGCAGGACTCCCACCTCTTTCCCCACCAATTCACCCGGGCTCCGGGCGGCTGGCTCTGGATGGCGCAAGGCGCTTTCAACTACAGCAAAGTGGTCGGTCCCGAAGGCAAAGTCACCCCCTTCGACCAGACCCGCATGGCGAAATTCCGTCCGGACGGCACGGAGTTCACCATCACCAGCAACGGCCCCTGCAACATCTGGGGCCTCGTCATGAACGGCGAAGGCGAGACCTTCATCCAGGAGGCCAACGACTTTGGTTATCCCGTGATGCCTTTTCATGAATACGGCAACTACCCCGGCTGCTCGAATGCCCAGTGGAAAAGCTATGCTCCGGAATTCCCCGGCACCGCCGACTTCCGCATGGGCGGCACCGGCCTGAGCGGACTGGCCCTGACCGATGCCGCCGGCTCCTTCCCGCCCGACTGGTCGGACGTGATGCTGGTGGCCAATCCCATCACCAACCGCATTCAGGCGATCAAGATGCACCGCGACGGTCCGCGCTGGCGGCTGGAAAAACTGCCCGATGTGTTGGCCAGCGGGGACGAATGGTTCCGCCCCGTCGCCATGACCCTCGGTCCGGATGGCGCGGTCTACATCGTGGACTGGTATAACAAGATCATCAGCCACAACGAAGTCGCCCGCAACCACCCCGACCGCGACAAAAAACGCGGCCGCATCTGGCGCCTCAAAGGCAAGGAGCAAAAAGGCTTCCCGGTGCCGGACTTCACCAAACTCCCTGAATTGGACCTTGTCGCCAAACTAGGCAGCGCTTCCCTGACCCAATCGCATCTGGCTTGGCAGACCCTCTGTGACAAGGATAAACTGGAGGACGATACCGCAAGGGCACTGAAGCATTTGGAGGAGACCGAAACTGCTGGCAAAGTGGTAGTGGAAAACCCGGATACGAATCCTTACCCTGATGCCGCACGAATCCAAGCTGGGTGGGTATTGGCTGAAAAAGGAAAAGGGGGCTATGGAGCTCCGCGGGGATTGGCCCGTTCCGGCAACCGTAACGCCCGACGGGAAGCGGCGCGTATCATCGAAGGATTTGGTGGATGGAGCGACTGGTTTCATCAGATTCTTGAACCATTGTCGAAGGACTCCGATCAGGAGGTCCGCGCTGCGGTGATTGCTTCTGCTATGGTGACCATGGAACGGGCGGGAGGAGGCACAGAGGAGGTTCTTTCCATGGTTCTGGGAATGATCCGCGAATCCTTGTCTGAACCCACCCGCCCGTCCACCCACAGCGGCAAAACCATCAAAACCGGAGCCGCCTATGAGCGCGAATACGAACGTTATCTCGTCCGGATGTTCCTCGAATCCCATCCTGACAAGGTCTCCGCCTTTCTGGACAGCGGCAAAGCGGCCACCCTGCCGCCGGAAAATCTGATGGTCGCCTGCCTGTCGCTCCCGGCCAAGGCCTCCGCTCCCAGGGTGGCCAAACTCCTCGCCCGGCTCGACCGGGCGCCCAACGACGAGGAAATCCTGCGCCTCGCCGAATCGCCGGAGGACGCGGCGGTGCAGCAGGCCCTCACGGCCCTGGTGGCCAAACCGGAAGGGCTGCAGGCCCTGCTGCGCCAGAAGACGCGGTTTGACGCCCGGGCTCTCGCGCCCCTGCTCACCGGCACCGCCAAAAACCTGCTGGCCCGCGATCCTGCGGTGGCCCTGAAGGTGATCGCCGCCTTCACCCTGACGGATTTGGAACCCGCCGTGGCCGCCCTGCCCGCCACCGCCAGCGTCCTGACCACCCTCCGGCAATTGGGCAGCATCCGGGCCGATCTGTTCCTGCCCCTGACCAAATCCCCCGACCCTGGGCTCCGGGATGCCGCCCTGGCCGCACTGGTCACCACTCCGGCCCGCCTGCTCCCACTCTGGCCGGAACTGAATGCGGGGCAGCGCCGCCGCTCCCTGGAAGCCCTCGCCTCCCAACCCGCTTCCGCCCAGGCGCTCGTCGCCGCGGTACAGGATGGCCGCATTGCCAAGGACGAACTCGACGGCCCGCTGGTGGACCGGCTCCAGGCCGTGCTGAAGGATGACCCCGGCCTCAAGACTTTGTTGGATTCCATGAGCAGCCTCTTCGCCGAAGTTCTGGATCTCAACGGCACCGAAAAAGCGTGGGTGGATAGCAAACTGACTCTGGAAGGCCCCTTCACCGTGGAAACCTGGATCAAGCTGGCCGCCGGCATCGGGAATCAGGACAGCCTGCTGGGCGCCCCGGATCAGTTGGATATCAACTTCTATGATTCCCGCCTGCGGGTCTGGGCCGGCGGCGGCCTGCATGATGTCGCAGTGGCCACCAAGACCACCGCCCCGGACGCCTGGACGCATGTCGCGGTCACCCGTGATGCGTCAGGGCAATTCCGGCTCTATCTGAATGGCGAACCCGATGCCACCGGCACCAAACCCGATCCGCGCCCCTATCAGGGATTGGCGATTGCCCGCAGCAATGTCCCCCAGGGCACCGCCGCACAGTTCACCGAATACCGCATCTGGCGCAGTTGCCGCACTCCTGACGAAATCCGCGCCGCCTTCGACCGAACCGGCCTGGAGACCGCGTCCCCCGGCGTCACCGCCCCGGGCACCCTGGCCTATTACCGGCCCATGGGGGCGGCCTGGGACCAGCTCCAGGAGGGCGCGCGCGTGGTCCGCACCATGGATTTCCCGAACCTCATCACCCCGGCGGCGGCCAAGGCGGTGGATGAAAAATTCGCCCACTACCGGGCGCTGGCGGAGAAACCGGGCGATCCTGCCAAAGGCCAGGTTATCGGTGCCATCTGCATGGCGTGCCACCTCGTGGGAGGCCAGGGCGGGCAGATCGGCCCCAACCTCAGCAGCGCCGGAGCCATGGGCACCGAATCCCTGCTGCGCAATATCCTGACCCCGAATGCCGCGATGGAACCGGGTTACCGCGTCTTCCGCGCGGAACTCACCGATGGCAGCATCCGCGAAGGATTCCTCGCCTCACAGGACGAAACCGCCATCGTGATGCGCCTCCCCGGCACCGAGGACCAGCGCATCCCCCGCGACCAGATCCGCCGCTCCAGCTTCACCAAGCGTTCCCTCATGCCCGAAGGCCTGGAGTTGTCCTTCAGCCCGGAGCAGTGGACGGACCTCTTCGCCTGGCTCAAGACCCTGCGTTAGGGGCGTAGAATCAGGGACGCGGCCACACCCTGCCCTATTTCCCCAGCGCCTTGCTGGCGGCTTCCTGGAAGGCACGCCGGACTTCGCTGGCATCGCTGTTCGGGAAGTTCGACCGCTGCACCATCAGCACATAGGCCACGCCCTTCACGGGATCGATCCAGGCCTGGGTGCCCCAGGCGCCGCCATGGCCATAACTGCCGGGCGGAAGCATCGCGGCCACCCCGGCGTGGGGTTGGCGCAGGATGCAAGTGCCGAGGCCCCAGCCGTAGTTCAATCCCAGGTTGCCCAGGGGTCCGTTCTGGAAAAAGCCGGTCGGCAGGTCGCCGGTTTGTGGTGTGGTGAGGAATTTCATGGCCTCCGGGCTCAGGTAGCGCCGGCCCTCGCAGGTGCCGCCGCCCAGCAGCATCTGGCAGAAGCGGGCGTAGTCGGAGGGGGTGGAAAAGAGCCCTCCGTTCCCCTGCGGCGGGCGGCTGCGGGTGCCGTACCCTTCGCGGGGCGGCACCGCTTCCAGCAGGCCGGTGTCCTTGTTTTTGGCATAAGCCGTGACAAGCCCGGCGCGCTGGACATCGGTCGGATAGAAAGTGGTGTTTTTCATCCCCAGCGGACCAAACAGCCGCTGCTGGAGAAAGGCATCAAAAGTCAGGCCACTCACCACTTCCACGATACGGGCCGCCGCGTTGATACCGCTCTGGGTGTAGGCCCACCTTGCACCGGGTTCATATTGCATCGGAGCCGCCAGCCAGAGGGGGACGAGATCGGCCAGTGTTTTCGCTTCCCTTGCCGCCGGACCACCCGCTTCGCCAAGTCCGGAGGTATGCGTCAGGATCTGTGTGATTGTGAGATTGGCCGGTTTGCCGGAGGGGGTCTTCAATCCGGCAAATTCCGGCAAATACTTTGCCACCGGATCGGCCACGTTCAGCTTGCCCTCATCCTGCAACATCAGCACTGCGGTGGCGGTGATCGGCTTGGTCATCGAAGCGATCCAAAAAAGCGTTTCCGCCGTCATTGGTTTTTTTGAGACCACGTCTGCCAGACCGGTGTTCTCCAAGTGAAGGATCCGGTCCTTCGACACCACCACAGTCACCGCGCCGGCGATTTCGTGCTGGCCCACCAGCGCCTGCAGGGTGGTCCCGATCCCGGGCAGCACCGGTTCCGCAGCGGACCGGGAGGAGACGAGACCGAGCACGGCGGCCACGGCAAAGGATGTCAGGCAGAAAGAGGAGCGGCAGGAAATCATGACAGGACAGCATGAAACTTTCCCGGCCCCTTTGTCACGTTTTTTATAAATCCATTCCGGGCAGGGGGAGGGTAAGGTCACTTTCCGGAGGATGGACCTCAGGGCATTCCACGGGTCCACCCATGGCCTGTTCAGGATTGACCGTGCAGGTGAGGGTGCTCCCTTTTCCGTCAGGATTGCGGCAGATTCCCAGCTCCCCACCGATCATGTCGCTGCGATAACTCATGATGCGCAATCCCATGCCTTTCCGCTCCGACTCCTCTACGGGGAAGCCTTTGCCATTGTCCCTGATGGACAAAACAAGGCGGTTCGGGACCGCGGCGATTTCGATCACGATCTCGCTGGCGTGACCGTGCCGGACGCCGTTGCTCACCGCCTCCTGGGCAATCCGGTAGAGGTGGGTCGCCATGGTATTGTTATCGACCTGCAGGTCCACCGGGCAGTGGAGATGGCAATCAATGTGGAACGTTTCGGAAGCTCTCTCCGCCAACCCCAGCAGGGCCGACCTCAGACCGCCTGGCTCCGGGGACACGGGATGCAATCCACGGGCGAGGCCACGCGTCAGGGCCAGCGCCTCCTTCAGCAATTGCGTAATCCGCTGGGCGGCGTCCGCTTCCGGCGCTCCCTGTTTCATCAGCTTCCGGGCATGCACCGCGCTCATCATGCTGGCTGCGGCCAGTTGTTGTCCCAGATCGTCATGCAGGTCACGGCCGATGCGTTGTTGTTCCCGTTCGCTGATCTCCAGAATCTCCTCCTCCAGACGGCGGCGGCGGGTAATCTGGTGCCGCAGTTCCTTGTTGGCCGACCGCAGGGCCTTGGTGCGTTGATCCACCCGCAGTTCCAGCTCGCCATTGAGTTTCTGGATACACAGTTCGGCATGCTTGCGCTCACTGATGTCCACATGGGCGACCACCACTGAATTGGGTCCAATCCCCAGACAGGCCGTGACATAACCGACAAACCAGCGCTGCTGGTCCGGACTATGGCAGGGGTATTCCATGGAAAACCGGGTCCTGACACCGCTCATGACCTCCCGGATCCCGTGGGCGAATTGCGCGGCTTCCACAATACCCTCGCCCTCCGCCACCGCGCATAAAGCGAGATAGTTGGTTCCGACTCCGGTGGTTTCAGGCAACGCCCCATTGGCTTTGGCGAATTCGTCCCAGGACCGGTTGGTGCTGACAATCGTGCCATTGGCATCCAGGACCGCCAAGCTGGCGGGAACGGCTTCAAGAGTGGACTCGGCCAACTGTTGGGCCGACCGTAAGGCCTGCTCTGCCTGACGGCGCTCGGTAATGTCCCGGACCGCCGTGATGATGAGCAGACCTTCCGCCGTCTCCAGAGGACTGAGGCTGACTTGCACTGGAAATTCCGAGCCATCCTTGCGCAGGGCAAACAACTCCCTGCCCTCTCCCATGACCCGCGTCGGCGGCGCCACCATATAATCTGCACTCAGACCGGCATGTTCGTGGCGCAGGCGTTCCGGAATGAGCCGTTCCAGCGGTTGGCCGATCAATTCATCCCGCGTATAGCCAAAAAACCGCAGGGTCTGGGCATTGACCAGCTTGATGTTGGTGGCGTTATCCACAATGATCATGGCCTCCGGTGCCGCCTCCAACAGTCCACGGAACTTCTGCGCCGCATTTTTGCGGTCAGTGATGTCACGCGCGATGCCACTCACCAGATAGGGCCGTCCGTCTTTGCGTTCGATTACCGTGCCGCGGTCCGACAACCAACGGACTGCTCCCTGCCGGTCGACCACCCGGTAGTCGATGTTGAATTCGTCGGTCTCGCCTCCCACCCAGCGTTGAAACGCCGCCCGCGAATTTGGCAGATCGTCCGGATGAATGCATTTTTCCCAAATGGAGCAATCCCGGTAAAGTTCCTCCACCGGGATCCCCATGATCCGCTCAAAGGAGGGACTGACATACGTGATGCGCGGAGGGTCGAGTTCCATGAACCAGAACAACTCTCCGATGTTTTCGGCGAGGACGCGGAACTTGGCCTCGCTGGCACTGAGCGCGGCTTCCGCATAGCGCTGCCGGGTGATATCGATCAGGGCAGTCCGGCACAAATTGGGCCGATTCCCGGAATCCCGGGAGCAGTTGGTCGCCAATTGCACCGAGCGCTCCTCCCCGTCTTTGGCATTCAAGCGCAGCGTGGTGATCACCTGGGTGGTGGTGCGGCGGCTTTCCCAGAGATGTTTCAGAAACGTCCGGCGGTCGCCGGCGGCAATGTGGGGCAGCAGCGGGCGCCCCATCAGATGAGCCACCGACCAGCCCAGCATTTGTGAGGCGGTCTGGTTGATCTCCTGGATGCAGCCCTTTCCGTCGAGGGTCATATACCCTACCGGCGCCAGATCATAGAGATCGGCATAACGGTGTTGGGAGTTTTCCAGTTCCGTCCGGGTCTCGCTGAGCTGTTCATTCTGCAGTTCCAACTGGCTGTGCTGCTCAAGCATCTTTTCCATCAGTTCACTCGGCCGCCCCGCCGATGCCCGGGCCGCCGTGGACGGCCGGCCGGGGCCGTCTCCCGGCAGGAAGCGACCCGCCTTGGCCACACGCTTTTTGGCGGGGGGCCGGGCAGTGCCATTCCTGCTGGATTTAGGTTTCATGGTGATTTGGGTTTCCCATTCATCTCCTCCATTGCCAACAGGATCATGGGAGGTTGTCCCAAAGAGGAAGCCAGCCGGCGGGCGTTGAGCAACATCGTCTTCTTTTTAAGTCCCGGCACGCTGAATTCCATCCTGAAATCCTGGAAGCTGGTCTTCTTTGGCAGGACCTTTTCCAACAACTCCCGCAGTTCGGGCCCAGCCCATCCTCCCGCTCCGAGTTCATGGATGAACCTCCCTTCGGTCTCCTCCTGCTTGGTGCGGAAACAGGTAAAGAAACTCTGGTTGGCGGTCCGCACCCGCAGGTCGCCGTCCAGGATGATCAGCGGTTCCCGCACCGTGGCCACAATGGCCTCGGCAAAGCTGCGGGCTCCCTCCACCTCTTCGAGGGTGTGTTTGACGGCATCAATGTCCTGGAGGGTGATCACCACCCCGTTGATGCGGTTGTCGGCGGTCTTGTAGGGCCGGATGCGCAGCGCATACCAGTGGCCTTCCATGTCCTGGACTTCCTGTTCCTTCACTATCAGATTCTCGAGAACTTCGGTGATCAGTTCCAGCAGATTCGGCAGTTTGAGTTTGAGTTTGAAATCCGAAATCGGCCGGCCGACGTCCCCGGCGATAAGATTGAGCACCTTGACGGCCCGCGGGGTGAAACGGCGGATGCGGAGATCATCGCTCAACATGATGATAGGGATATCGACACTGCCGAACAGGTTGACGAGGTCATCACTGAGTTCCTGCAGCTCGGCATTCCGGCTTTGCAGTTCGTCATTCAGGGTCACCAATTCCTCATTGGTGGACTGTAGCTCCTCGGTGGCCGTTTCCATTTCCTCATTGCTGGAGAGGATCTCCTCATTGGCGGCGCGCAGTTCCTCATTGGAGGCATCCTGCTCTTCGATGATATGCTGCAGGGAGAGTTTCGTGGAGGCCAATTCCTCCCGGACCTGCTCCAGTTCCCGCTGCACCGCGGAAGCCCGGACCGGCTGGTTTTTCAGGGATACCGGCAGGACGTTGGAAGCCTTCTCCTCGAAAATAACCAGATAGAAGGGTTCGGTGAAATTAGGCATCAGGAGCGGGAGCACTTTGACGTTTACCGAGAGCACGCGTCCTTCATGCCGGATCTGGATCCCGTCCTTGCCGGTAGTGCGTTTCTGCTTGGCGGCCTTGGCAATCAACGGCCGCAGTTCCACCGCCAGTCCCTGGCGGGCCATTTTGAGCAGATTCAGGCTGGCCTCGCCGGGAGCATTTTCAAGATAGGGCCCGGTGCGGCCACGGAACTGCAGAATCTCCATGCTGGCATTGATGACCACCCCGGTCGGGGCAAACTGGCTGAGCACGATAGCGTCCGCCTGCTTCCGGATATCCCCCAGCATGGGCTCCACGCGGCTGCGCGGAATGGCGGGCTGGTCTCCTGTTTTCCGCTCCACGCTGGCGGTAAACCGGGCCGGCACCCCAACATGGCGGGTATGGGCGAATTTCTTCTCGTAGATCCGGTACTTGGCATCCGCGATAGCAAACAGCTCCGCAAAACCACCGACCGATTCCGCCGTGCCCAGCACCAGAAAACCATTGGGCTTGAGGGCATAGTGGAATACCGGCATCACCTTCTTCTGCAGCGCGGCATCAAAATAGATCAACACATTGCGGCAGGTGATCAGATCGACATGGGAGAAAGGCGGATCCTCGATCACGTTCTGCCGGGCAAACATGCAGTGGTCACGGATGTTCTTGTTGATCCGGTAGCCGTCGTCTGCCTTGGTGAAAAAACGCCGCAACCGTTCCGGCGACACATCATCCTTGATGCGCTCGGGATAAAGGCCCGCCCGGGCCCGGTTGAGCACCGCCTCGTTGATGTCCGTGCCGAACAATTGGATGGGGCAGCGCACCCCTTCCTTCTCCAAGTACTCTACCAAGGCGATCACCAGCGAGTAGGCTTCCTCCCCGGTCGAACAGCCGGCCGACCACAAGCGGATCGGCGCGTCCGGCTGCCGGTTTTTCAGAATCTTCGGAAACATTTTCTTCTTCAACAGCTCGAACATCTTTGCATCGCGGAAGAAGCCGGTGACGCAGATCAGAATGTCCTGGAACAGCGCTTCCACCTCCCCGGGATTGTTGCGGAGATAGGACACATATTCCTTCAGGGTGTCCAATTTCTGCAGGACCATCCGGCGGCTGATGCGCCGCCGGAGGGTCGCGGGCTTGTAATGGGAAAAGTCCACCCCGCTATGGTTGCGCAACAGGGTGCAGATCAGTTTGAATTCCTCGCCATCCACCGGCATGGCGCCGACCGTTTCCACCGCACGGGCGGGGATCAGATGAGGGTGGCGCCCGATGCGCATCAACTCTCCGGCGATTTCATGGGGCGGCAGGATATAGTCCGCACAGCCACTGGCTCCGGCACTGGAAGGCATGCCGCCATATTTGGCGGTGGCCTCGTTCTGCACAAAGGTGATGCCCCCGGCCGCCTTGATCTCCTCCAGTCCCAAGGTCCCATCCGTCCCGGTGCCGGACAGCACAATACCGATCGCCTGTACTCCCCGGTCCGCGGCCAGGCTGCGGAAAAAATAATCCACCGGCGCATGAATCTCGCCACCCTTGCTGCGTGGCAGCAGGTGCAGCACGCGCTTTTCGATCGACATCGTCTTGTTGGGAGGAATGACGTAAACGTGACCCGGCTCCACGATCATTCCATCACGCGTCTCACTGACCATCATCGGCGTGGCTCTCGACAGCAGCGTAGTGAGAGCACTCTCATGCAGCGGGTCGAGATGCTGCACCAATACAAAGGCCATCCCGGTGTCCTTCGGCAAATCCTTGAGCAGCTGCGTCACTGCCTCCAAACCGCCCGCCGAGGCTCCGATGCCCACCACGGGGAAGGCTTCGGCAGGGAGGCGCTTTGCCTTGGCCGGTGCCGGTTTGGGACGCTTCGATCGGGTGGCTGCTTTTTTCATTCGCCTCATATTAAAATGGGGCCAGGAATCACGCAACTCTGTCCCATTAAAATCGCCTGATCCAGAAAAACAAAAGTTCTCTGTAACACGCCTCTCTTTTTCCGGTATGCCCTCAGGAACCAGCACGGCAAACGGACCGGCGCACCGCGGCCTGACTGGCCGGAGGGGGGATCCGCTTCCGCGCCACCATCACGGTTAGGAATACCAGCGTCCGGGCGTCCTGAACGAGACTCCACCTTTCGTCAGGAGCAGGGCGGAACCCGTTCGCGTCAATGACCGGGTTGGCCATCCGGTGGACCCGGCCCCCCTGACCAGGCACTTAATTCGTGGTCAGGGGGACTGGCAGCCAAAGCCTATTCCAGACCGAGGGACCTCAACAGGCTGGAGGTGATCAGTCCGGTCGGCCGCAGGCCATGATCGGCCTGATAGCGGGCTATCGACTGGCGCGAGTAGGGTCCGATCTGCCCATCAATCCCGCCCCGGTAGTAACCCCGCCTCGCCAGCGCCTGCTGGACGGAAGCGCCCACCGACATCACGCGGTAGTCGTAGCCCTGGTATTCACGCGGTGCCAGTTCCCGGGTCCGGTAATAACGGACTTCGGGACGGTGGTAATAATACGACTCCCCGGGAGGCCCGTAATAATAACCCCGGCCGGCATAACCAAGGCCGAAATTCAGCGTGAAACTGCTCCGCGGACGGGAGTGGTAATGGGTCCGGCCACGGTCGTTGTCCCGGTCATATCCGCCGCCGCTGCGGCTGTCGCGGGAGGAGCGGCTGTAATCCTGCTTTTTGTCAGGTTTGCGGTCGTGGCTGGAGGATTTTTCCTTTTTATCCGGCTTGGCGGAGGCGGCCCCGGGAAGAGCCAGCGCACCCAGCAACAGCAGTGCTGCCATCGCCAGGCGCGGAGGGGAAGAGTCGAAAGAAATTTTCATAGGGTATTGGTTGGTTGGGGGGATGCCTCTTCAGGCAGTGATGGGACGGCCGGACACGTCAGTAAATTCAGCCCGCCGGGATTTTTCTTCCGGCTGCCTCCTGGCATGAGAAGGGCGGCGCAACCGTAATGCGCCGCCCCTCTGTTATTCAGGCCCCGGCTTCCGGTGAAAAAAGCCGGGGCAGATCGGGAGCGGTCCGCCGGAAAGCGGGCTCCTGGTTAGTCATCCTTGTCGTCATCATCGTCGTCGTCATCGACTTCGACAAATTTGACCGTGGGGATCTGGATGGAATCGACCACTTGATATGTCTTGTTCACGGCCACCACGTTGCTGCCCGCCACGTAATAACGGACCTCTCCGGTGGGGGCCGGAAGGACTTTGATCAGTTCGGGCGGCGCTTCCACGAGGAAGGGCCGTTCCTTTTCCCCGACGATCACGCCCGGAGCGATCCGGGTGGTGGTCCAGGTGGGGGGAAGCTCCTTGACCTTGAAACGGGGCACCCAGCCTGGGGGGAGACCGTGGGGACTGGTCTTGTAGGCATCAAAGTATTGCACCACTTTGGTCCGGGCATCAGGATTGAAAGTCGTGACGGTGGTCTTGGTGCTTTCAGTGACACTACCGTCGGCATTTTGTTTGGACTCGGTTTCCGTTTTGGTTTCGGTCACCTGGGCGGTCACCGGAAGGAGAAAGCCGAGGCTTACGGCACTAAAGGTTGTTATAAGCAGTTTCATTTCAGTTGGGGGGTTGGATTGAGACCCGGAAACCTCTGATCATGGGAGAACCAGTCTTCCGGGCCAGGCTGCACTTTTGCAGAAGCCGGGCCAGGCCTGAAAAATGGCTATAAATGCCCCTCCACCGGGAGAAGAGGCCGCAGCCCGGGTATCAGGAAGAGGCAGGTTGCCTGACTGACGGGACCGGATGCGGGCGTTTTGCAATGCCGCCCGGTCCCCCGCGCCGCACACCCTGGATGTGGAACTTTGCCGCAGGAGCGAGGCAGAATGCGGGCAGTGAAGGGCTGATCCGGACCCATCCACCGGGGAATCCGGACCCGGCAGGTTTCCTGCAATAAGGAAAGGCCCAGTCTGGAGCGCTCCGTCCGCGGACCACCCCCGTCTGCCCCCCCACCAAACCCAACCCTATGAAACCACATTTGTTCATCCCTGCCGCCGTTTTGCTTTCCCTCGCACCGTTGGCTTCCCTGGCAAATGCCCAGGAAAAACCCGGCGCGCCACCGGCAGCTCCCTCCGCCCCATCCGTGACAGAAACCACGGAAACCACCCGCAAGTCCGTCCTTCCCGATTCCAGCCTCACTAAAATGGAGGGGAAGATTCATCTCATGGACCCGGAGACCAAACAACTCCTGCTGCGGACCAAATTGGGCAAGGCTCCCATTGGCCTAACCTGCAATGCCAGCACCCGGTTTATCGACCTGGATGGCAAGCCGGTGGACTTGGCCCTGCTGAAACCTGAGACCCCGGTGGAAGTCAACTTTGCCGAAAACGGCAATGAATTGATTGCCGCCAAAGTGGTGGTGCAGCGCATCCAGGTTCCCCTGCCCGGCGGCGGCGTAACCTTGACCACCCGCGAAACCCTGAAGCCGGGCGGCAAAATGGTTGAGGAGACCATCAAAACAACTGTGACGATGCATTCAGGAACCATCCTGAAATTCGAGCCAGGAGTCCTGACCCTGAAATCCGACCAGCAGGAAAAGGCCCTTCGTTATCAATACTCAAAAACCACCACCTGGACCAATGATGCCGGCGAACCGGTGTCACCCAACCTCATCAAGGCGGGTCTGCCCGTGAAAGTGCGTTATTCCCAACGCGGCGATGCCCTGTTTGCCGATGAAGTGGTGATCGTCACCGCGCCCGGCACCCCGGAGGTTCCTGCCCCCACCAAACGGACTCAGGACTCCAAACCTGAGCAGTAGGGTTCAGCCCGGGAGGGGGGCCCCGGGGTTGTCCGGGGCCATCCGCACGATCCCGATTCTGAAAAACTTTACCCCAGCTTTACAACTTTCCCATGGCCGGGGTGCCACCGTTGTGGCAACCAACTGGAGATACCGGACAACTTTGGATGAGCCATGGTTTTCCCGGGATCCCGCCCTTGGAAGCCATGACAAAATCCCACTACATCCTCATCGCAGCCCTGGCCGGCGTGTCGGGTCTGGCCGCCTGGCAGGCGCTGCAGCTCAGCGAATTGAGGGAAACCAATCAGGCGTTGACCGCCCAGGCCAAAACCTTCATCGCCCTCGCTCCATCCGCCGCGGCCGCCGTGCCCGGCAGCCGGAATCAGAAAGCAAAACCAGACGCGGAATTTGCCTCCCGGACCGATGCTCCGCCCGCCGAAGAGACCTCTGCGGCGGAGGTCGAACGCGCCGCCCGGGAGGCCCGGTTCAAGGAGATGCGGAGCTTGGACCGGACCCAGCGGATCGATGCCAAAATTCTGGCGTTGAAGTCAAAACTCAACCTGACCCCTGAGCAGGAGGTGGCCATCCGGGCGGCCATGGAAAAGGGCAGCAGCGACCGCGAAGCCTTGCGGGAAACCATGGATGCGCGGCGCCGGGCCGGAGGAGCGACGGAAGATACTGACAAAACCCGTCAGGAAGCGATGGCCAAATTCGCCGCCGCCGAGGCCGCCCAGGAAACGGCTATCACGGCGGCCATGTCGGAAGACCAGCTGGCCGCTTATGATGCCTACAAGGCCGAGCAAAAGCAGACCCAGATCGAAAGCCGGGCCAATCAGCAGCTCAATGAGCTCCAGAATAAACTCTCCCTGACCGCCGAACAGAAGGATGCCGCGTTCCAGTTCTATGCCCAGCAGGAACAAACCGGCTTCGATCCCGGCCAGATCGCGGCCCAGGGCGGTGACGTCCAAAAAGCCTTTGAGGAACGCCAGAAGGTCACACTGGAAGGCATGCAAGCCATCCTCACTCCCGAGCAATACGAACTTTATAGCAAACAGGAGGAGGAACGCTCCGCCTTGTTCCGCAATGGCGGTGGGTTTGGAGGATTCGGCGGTCCCCGCGGCGGTCCTCCGCCCGGCCGTTGAACGCCAGTCTGGTGGGTGATGGGTTCAGGGCCGCAGCGATTTTTTCCAGTCTGCCTCCAACTCCTCCACGGTTTTGCCGGTCCACTCCCGCCAGAGTCCATGGTTATAGCCGGTGCTGGAGGTGGCGTTGAGCTTGGCGGGCAAATCCTTCACCTGGGTGCGGACCACCCAGTCGAAAAAGTTGGCAGTGGTGCGGTAGCTGGCATCGTAGCGGGCCTTGTCAGGATCGCGGATCACCGCCCCCTGGGACTCCGGCTCAAACAGGAACCACCGGATATAGTCGGCCACCCCCTCCGTCACCCAGCCAGGCACGCGGCCCCGGCGGCCCCGGCCCCAGTCACTGGTTTGCGCGATATGCACGATCTCATGGATGACGCAGCCAATGGCTTCGCCTTTCTCCTGATTACGCAAAAAATCAGAGCTGACCACGATATTGCCACCGGAAGCATAGGCCGGCACGCCGCGGTTACCGGGCATGATAACACCTTCCTGCAGCCGCAGGGTCATCTGCGCGGGGGAAGCAAAGCCGGGCACCGCGATCAGTTCCACGATTTTTGGATACCACTCCTTCACCGCCGGGATGGCCTTTTTGCCGAACCACTCCCGCAGGTCCGGAGACTGCGTGGAATCCACGATGAAGGTGTATTTGCCGTCATCGGTTTTGTAAGTGTCGAGGATCTTCTCAACGTTCAGACGCTTCACGGGTGGCGCCGCGGCATCGATGACATCGATCTCGCTGTAAAACGTCTGGCCGAAGCCCGAGGGATCCTGATTGGGCTGGGTCTCCAATAACAGATACCGGATTTTGCCGAGCGTGCCGTTTTTACCACGGGAAATCTCCACCCCGTGCTGGCCTGGCCCCTTTTCCGCCGTATTCACTTTCCCGATCAGCTTCCAGCCGGTTTTTTCAGGATCGGCATCCGCTTCCGGTTCGGTTTTGAATCCAATGCCAAAGCCGTCGGCGGCATACAGCGTGTACTGCTGCGCGGCGCGGCCCGCCTGATGCCAGGAGTAGGTGCCGACACTTTTTACATCGATCACCTTGCCCAGATCGATCAGCAGGCGGCCTTTTTCCGTGCGCGGGGCAAAGAAAAAATTATCTCCCGGGGCGTCCGCATTGGCCGGCATCTTGCCGTCGTGCAGCACCGCCAGGCCGCTTCTGGCATTGGGGTCCGCCGTGCCGCCGATGACTTTAAACAAAGCACCAGTGGCCGCATCATCCACGGCAGGAGGCAGCACCGGGTCCAATTTGAATGACACATCCTCCCGCGAATGGCCGGTCTGGATGGTGACATCGGCAGCGAAGGAGGCACAGAGCAGCGCCGCCCACACGGGGGCGGCGGCTTTCAGGAGAGGGAGGGAACGGATCATGGGAAGGGCTTGGAAAACCAGCGGCATGGAAGGCAGACGGATGGAGCGTCGCCGATCATCGGAGCCGCTGAAGACTTTGCCACCTCAAATCGCGATTCCAGCAAATGGTTTCGGCAGACCATCCCCGGCTCCGGCTGGAGGGCCAACCTCCTGAGGCTATCAGTTCCTGAAGGATCTCCCTCCGTGCTTTGCCTGATGTTTCCCCTCACACCTTGAGCAATTCCCGCGCCTGTGCCATGCCGGCGGCAGGCCGGCCGAATTCACTGGCGGTGACCCGCGCCAGAGCCGTCAGATGACGCCAACGGAAGGCCGCCCGGGTGGCGCTGAATTCCTCGGATACCGTGCGGTAGAATTTCTCCGCATGCAGCGCGCCGTCCTCGCTCACCGCATAACGCCGCATCAGGGCAAACGCTTCTTTGGGATCGTGGCCCAGTTCGCCGTAGCGGTGAATGATCGCCGCAGCGTGCGCCTGCAGATTGCCCCGGATGGCTTCCTCCGCCTCTTTCAGCAGACCGGCGGGGTCAGGGGTGCGGAGTCCCTTGACATGATAGGCCACCGGCAGCGGCTCCCAGTTGAGGAAGTCCCCGCCACGCTCAATCCGGTCCTGCGCCACCTGATAGGCCCCGAGAATGAGGCTGGCAAAACAGTTCCGCGTGTTGCCGGCACGCGCCATGTTGCGCCAGGCATTGGCGGAGTCGCAGGCATGCACTCCGATGGAATCGCCATGCACGCTGCCGGGAGGTTTGCCCGCGACTTCCTCCTGCGGACGGCGGCCCATGTCGCGCAGGATCAGCTGATTCGCGGCAAGGGTGATCGCTTCCCCGATGTCCGCCGGAGCCATGCCTTCCGCCAGGGCCGCCGCCGCCGCGGCGGCGGCCTGGGAGGGAGTGGACTTGAAAATGGTCTGGCTGAACTGGTCCACCCAGGCGTCCTCGGCTTTCCGTCCGCCGGGCGCACGGCCCAGCAATTGGTGTTCCTCCAACAGTTTTGGCAGCAGCTGACGCGGCTCGCCGTAGGATCCCCCGCCGTTCCACGATTCCGCTTTCACACAATAACGCACGGATTGCCGCAGCAGGGTATGCGCCTGTTCCTTGCCGATCAGGCCCAGCAAATCCCAAGCGCGGTAGGGGAGCACTACCCGATGCACATCGGTGTGGTCCTGCACCGCATACAACAAATGATTGAAGGCATCCTCCGGCGAACCGGCCGCCAGGGCGGCGAAGGTCTGCTCTGCCGCATTCATATCCTTCCGGCGCATCGCCTCCTGCAGCAATTCTCCACCCACCTGGCCTTCGGCCACCGGCACCGGCTGGACCGGATGCAGCACCTCGGACTTCCGGCCGCCGTGCTCATGGATGCGGTTGGTATTGCGGTAGAGCACTTTCAGCACAGGCAGGGCCTCCTGCCCGGCGGGCATCTCCATGGCCATATGATAGGCCGGAGCATGCGCCATGATGGTGTGGAAACCCACATAATCCTCGCCGCCGAAAGTGCGCGCATTCGCCAACGCCCCGGCCGCCACCAGATCGCGCAACGCGGTGCCGGAGTGGAGTTTGCCCACCAGCATGGGCAGCAGTTGATCCACCGGGGTGTCCTGCATCAGGCCGACCAATGGTTCCAGTGCCCCGAAATCCAACCGGTCCGGGGCGTCGTCCGCCACCGCCCGGGTCAGGCCCAGTTCACTGGCCAGGCCACCACCGAGGGTGGCAATCAGAGTCCCTTGGCCGACTTGGCCCAGAAATTCCCGACGGGTGCGCGGTGTGGTATTCATAGCGGCAGGCAGGTGGTGGATAAAGATAAAATGCCCGTTTATCCGGCGGGACTGGAACTCACTGAAAAGGGTTTCGCTCAAGCGGGCCCGCATCGCGCCCTCCTGGGGGACAAGGCTGAAGATTTTGCCGGGGTCTGTCAATCTCTCTCTCTTCCATTCATTACGGAAGGAGCATCGCCTGCCTTTCCAAGGGTTTCCCTTCCAGCCACGCCGGCCGTTCCGCTGGTTCCCCGGCCGCCCTCCAAACCCATCAGGATTTGTTTTTGGCGAGCATCCGGTAACCCGCCAGCAGAATAATGGCGCCGACGACCGAGAAGATGAATCCGGCCGGCTCCCCCTCGGAATACCACCCCAGCAGTTTGCCCAGCCAGCCTGCCAACAGGGAGCCAGCCAATCCCAGCAGGATGGAAATAACAAATCCTCCCGGATCCTTGCCGGGATGAAGCAGTTTGGCGACGACGCCGGTGATCAGGCCGATGATGATGGATCCGATGATATTCATAGTGCGGCCTTTCTCTGCATACCCCGTACCATGGCGGATCTAAGGGGGAAACCACAGCGGAAGCCTGCTTTTTCCCTCGCAAAAAAACAGGAATCCGGCCCGCCCGGTTTGCATTTTGCAAGATGGCGTCGTGGCAGGTCCGTTGCTCTGTTGAGGGTTTCCCGCCCGGCTCCCGCGGTGCTGGCGATCCCCTCAGCATGATGCCGCCCCACCCCTGCTCAAATCTGCGACCGCAGCAGAGCGCAACCTTTGTCGGCAATCTTCCGGACCCACCGCCGGTTTTGCCATTGTTCATAGGTGACCTCGCGGGCGTTGGAACGGTCCCTGACAAATTGCTTGGTGAGCTGGGAGGCGACCTCCGGGTCCAGCATATTCAGATTGGCCTCGTCATTGAGCCGGAAGGACCGGTTGTCAAAATTGGAGGATCCCACCGAACACCAGAGGCCATCGATGATGAGGCATTTGCAGTGATACATGGTAGGCTGGTATTCATAAAACCTCACCCCGGCTGCCAGCAGTCTGCCCGAACGTTCCCGGCAGGCCCGGCGGACAATGTTGGAATCCTGATGATCGCCCGGGATGATCACATCGATGGTGACTCCGCGTTGGCGGGCCTGGAGCAGGGTCTCCACCGTGAGATCGTCCGGGACAAAGTAGGCATTGCCAATATGGATGGAATGCTCTGCCGCGGCGAGGGAGAGCAGAAACATGAGACGGGCACTCTCGCTGCCTTCCTGGGGGGAACTTTTGAAGGTCTGGCAACTGACGCTTCCGGTGGGCTGGAGGGCGGGGAAATAATCCTTGCCGTCCAGCACCCGCGCCCGCGCCTTCATCCAGTTGTCGTTGAAGGCGGCCTGCAGCTGCGCCACCACCGGGCCTGTGACGCGGAAATGGGTGTCCCGCCAGTGCTGGGCGGAATCCGCATCTCCCAGCCATTCATCGGCAAATCCGGCTCCCCCGATAAAGCCCACGGTACCATCGGTCACCAGCAGCTTCCGGTGAGTCCGGAAATTGAAGCGGGCGACATTGGACAGGTGATAGACTTCCACCTCCACTCCGGCCTCCCGCATGCGGACCATGGTCGGCCCATCGGTCAGGCCGCAGCCCGCCGCATCGAGCAGCACATGGACTTTGACCCCGCGCTGCGCACAGGCGGCCAACGCGGTGGAGACCTGCTCGGTCACTTGGCCTTCGGTCCAGATGTAAGTTTCCAGGGTGACCGTTTTGGTGGACCGGGAAATGGCTTCCAGCATCGCCGGAAAGATACGCACCCCGTTTTCCAACAGGTCCACGGTGTTCCCCTCCAGCACGGGCGGTCCGAGCAGTTGGCCAATGGCTCTGACAAACTGCGGATCCCGGATCCCGTAGTGGTGGGGGAGGTGATGTTTGATTTTCCGTTCGGTCGGGATGAAATTATTGACGAGGATGGTGAGGATCACCATGATCAACACCGTCAGGATTACGGCGGCAAGGACAGTCACTGGTTGGCTTTGATGTTGATGACGGATTCGGCCAGTTCCGTCAGCTTTTTGTCAGCCGCCCCCTCTTCATCAAGAGTGGTCTGCAGGATTTTTGCCGCGTCCTTCAGCCCCATCAGATTGGCATAAGTGCGCACACAGCCATAGCCCGCCATTTCATAATGTTCCACCCGCTGGGCTGCCGCGATCAATCCTGCGTCACGCACTTCCTCATCCGCTTCCTCCTCGATCATGCCCTTCCCTTCCTCCAGCAGTCCCTCCATGCCCTTGCATTTGGGGCCGCGGGTTCCTGCCCCTGACAAAGCCAACACCTCTTCAAGCCTCGTGACATGTTCCTTGGTTTCCGTGAGGTGGGCTTCAAAGGCCGCTTTCAATTTGGGGGAAGTCGCGGCCTTCGCCATCTGCGGCAGGGCTTTGAGAATCTGCTTCTCGGCGCTGTAGAGGTCCTTCAATTCGTGGATATAGAGATCCTGGAGAGTATTGAGTTTCATGGGTAGGGTTGCCGTGGTTGTTTGCGGACCCCGCGTTTCTTTGCAGAATCGATGCCTTTGTTTGGTTCCCGTAAAACCTACGTAAACAGGCCGGAACGCGTGGCAAATTGTAAGAGTCCATCATATGGCACCTTGCATTTTGCAGTGGGGAATTCCGTCCCGCAGGCGAATATCCAGCCGGAGCGGCCGTCACTGCCGATCATCTGCTAGTCCCCGCCAACTCCCTGCCCCCGCATAGGTCCGATGATTCCGGCCAGCCTTGCAGATTGCCGCCCCAGGGCAGACCGGTCAGGCGCAAATTGCCATGGTGCACCGGCCCGGAAGCCCGCCCCATCGGGGAAATCGGCCGTGGCATCCCCCCTGCATAGAGAGTCGGCGTCGCCCCTCCCGGGGCTGCAACCAACCCCAACCCCCCAAACCATGCAAAACCAAACTCAAAACCGTGATCTGAATCGTGACCCTATCACTGGCGAACCTGGTTCCCACCCTGTGGGCACCGGGCTCGGCGCCGCAGGTGGTGCGGCAGCGGGCGCCGCACTTGGTTCGGCCGCCGGCCCGGTTGGCACCGTCGTCGGAGGAGCCATTGGCGCCGTGGCCGGTGGCCTTGCCGGCAAAGGAGCCGCCGAAGCCATAGACCCCACTGCGGAGGACGCCTACTGGCGGGACAGTTACCGGAACGAGGATTATTACGATTCCGCTGTATCCTACGACGACTACGGTCCCGCCTACCGCACCGGATACACGGCTTATGGTGAATACCCGGGCCGTTCGTTCGACGACGCCGAACCGGACCTCCGTGATGCCTGGGAGAGCACCAAAGGCAAGTCCCGTCTGACATGGGAGAAGGCCAAGGACGCCAGCCGTGCCGCCTGGGACCGGGTGGAGCGGGCCATTCCCGGCGATTTCGACCGGGACGGCAAATAAATGGGCAAGGCCCTTGCTGCGGCAACCCGCAGCGCGCTCCGGCGTGCTGCGGGTTTGTTGTGGCTGCGGCCCCCCACCTTCACCCGCCTCAACCAGCGTGTTTTCTCCCGGCCGAAATGCGGCAGAGGGGATGACGCGGCTTGCATGGGGCGGACACTTTGTGTTTGAGTCCCAAGGGAGAAATTTCCGCCCAGCCGCGTTTCCAATCCTGCCCCCCCCCCGCTTCCCATGTCAGATGAAAACTCCCCCCCCTTGCCTTTGCTGGATAGCGGGGTCTTCCGTCACCTCCTCCGGCGTTCCAGTCAGGTTCTGTCATTGACCCTCGGCATATGTATTGCTGTGCTATTGGGTTTGGTGCTGTATCTGCTGCGGGCCACGGATCTGGTCGCGCACACGGATGAGGTGATGGTGCAAACCCGGACCATTGAAATGCAGCTGTTGTCCATGCAGAGCAGTTTCCGTGGCTTCCGTCTCAGCGGGGACACCCACTATCTGCAGGGATATGAAGACGGCATCAGCTCCAGCGGCATCCCAGCCCAACTGGACACCCTGGAGGAATTGGTGAAGGACGATCCCAGCCAGCTGGCCTTGGTCAAGGATCTGCGCAACCGGGTCCGGACCTGGTTTGATTTTGTCGTGGAGGAGCTGCGGGCGGTCCGTCAGGATCCCGGCCAGATGGGCAATCCCGGATTCCTTTCCCGTGGGGTTCCCCTCTTTGATGCGACGATAAATTCGCTCGCGACGTTCAATGAAGCTGAAACCGCGCTCCGCAAAAAGCGGTCGGCTTCCTTGAACCGGGTGGTGATCTCCGTGTTATTTGGTTTTGGCATCGCCGCCCTTCTGGGGATCCCGGCCTTGACGAGGTGGCTGGGCCAGCTGCTCCGGACCGTCAGCCAGTCCTATGAAGACAGCCTGCGGGAGACTGCCCAGCAGGCGGAGGAAATGCATGTGACGCTCCGCTCTATCGGGGATGCGGTGGTGGCGACCGACGCGGCAGGCCGGGTCGATTTCCTCAATCCGGTGGCAGAGGCGATCCTTGGGTGGACGCAAGAGGAGGCCCGGGGCAGACCGCTGCCCGAAGTGTTTGAAATATTCCATGAACACACCCGGGCCCCTGCGGAAAATCCCGTGGACCGGGTTCTCCGCGAAAATGTTATTGTTGGGGTGGAGAACCATACGGTGCTCCGGTCGCGTCACGGCCGGGAGATCCCGATCGAGGACTCGGCGGCTCCGATCCGGGGCAAGGATGGCGCGGTCAGAGGCGTCATTCTGGTATTCCACGATGTCACGGAAAAACACCAGGCCGCCCAGCGCCTGAAGGAGAGCGAAAGCCGCCTGGCTTTTCTCCATCATCTGGCAGATGAGATCCGGCCCCTGCCCGACAGCACTGCGATCATTGAACGCTCGGTGCAGATGCTCGGGCGTTTCCTCAATGCCTCGCGCTGCGCCTATGCCTCGGCCGATCCTGACACCGGCC
The DNA here is from genome assembly GCA_942492905.1 of uncultured Verrucomicrobiota bacterium. Lineage (GTDB taxonomy): Bacteria > Verrucomicrobiota > Verrucomicrobiia > Verrucomicrobiales > V1-33 > CAIZWU01. The sequence goes on along the minus strand of OW818657.1, from coordinate 3,012,261 downwards.
ATTTTTCGATCCTCAACGACTACACGGATGGTTGCCCAACCACGGTGGGGGAATACCATCTGTCCGACTTTGGCGAGCGAGTGGAGAAAAAAATGAAGTCCGGCCGGACGCTGGTCATCCGGGACGTGGAGGAAGAACTATCCGATTCCACCGCACTGCAGGCCTTCCAAGCCATTGGCGTGAAGGCCATCATCTGCTGCCCTCTTCATAAAAACGGCCAGTTGCGCGCCATGATGGCCGTCCATCAGACCACTCCCAGGCAGTGGACGGAGTCCGATGTCTCACTCATCGAGTCTGTGGTGGAGCGCTGCTGGACTGTGGTGGAACGGAAACGCGCTGAATCAGAATTGGTGCTGGCCATGAAACACGCCGAAACCGCCGCCCAGGCGGCAGCGGAATCGGCCGGACGCTTCCAATTGCTGGGAGATGTGATCTCCCTGCAGGTTTGGACTGCGACTCCCGACGGACTGCTGGATTATGTGAACGGCCAGTGCCTGAAGTATTTCGGAACCACTGACGAATCCATGGTGTTAGGTCATTCCTGGACACAATTTGTGCATCCGGAGGATCTCGCCGCGGCCGGGGGAAGCTGGCAGCAGTCCCTCGCCACCGGGGAACGTTATACCGTGGAATTCCGGCTCCGCGGCGCGGAGCATGGGGATTACCGCTGGTTCCTTGTCAGGGCGGAAGCGATGAGGGACAAGACCGGAGCCATCACCAAATGGTTCGGGACCAACACCGACATCCACAAGCTCAAGCTCGCCCAAAGCGAAGCCGAGCGCGCCAGCCGGGCCAAGGATGAATTCCTCGCGGCCCTTTCCCACGAATTGCGCACCCCGCTGACTCCCGTGCTGATGACGGCGGCCGCGTTGCGGGATGATGAGCGCCTCCCCTCCGAAGTGCGTGATCAGATGGCCATGATGGAGCGGAACATCGCCTTGGAGGCCCGCCTGATCGACGATCTCCTCGACCTCACCGCCATTTCCCGGGGCAAACTCAAACTGCGTCCTGAACCCTCGGATGCCCACTCCCTGATCAGTCTGGCGGTGGAGATTGTGCGCAGCGACGCCCAGATCAGGGGCCTCACCATTGAGCAGGAATTCGACGCCCCCCGGAGCGGCCTTCTGGTGGATCCGGCCCGCTTCCAGCAGGTGATCTGGAATCTGTTGCGGAATGCGGTCAAGTTCACCCCGGCAGGGGGACGGATTCACATCCAGACGCGCGATGAAACCGATGAGCAGGGGAAGACGTGGTTTTCGGTCTCGGTCTCGGATACCGGCATTGGGATTGATCCCACGGCCTTGGAAAAGATTTTCCTGCCTTTTGAGCAGTCCATCACCGCCGGCGACCATCGTTTTGGCGGGGTTGGCCTGGGCCTTGCCATTGCCCGGGCCATTGTCAAACTGCACGGAGGCCGTATCGAGGCCCGCAGTGAGGGAAGGAAGCGGGGAGCGACTTTTGTGGTGGAATTCCCGGATGCCAAGGAGCCTCCCTCCGGGATCGCCGAGCCAGCCCCCGGGACTGCGGCCGAGGAAGGCAGAGGGGCCGGGCCGGAATCCAAGGCGCTGCGGATCCTGCTGGTGGAAGACCATGCCGCCACCCTCGAAGCCCTGAGCACCCTGCTGCGGCGTGCCGGCCACACCGTGGTCACCGCCAGCACGGTGGCCGATGGCCTCGCTGCCGCCGACCAGGGCGCCTTGGACCTGGTTGTTTCGGACCTCGGCCTGCCGGACGGCACCGGCATCCAATTGATGGAAAAACTCCGGGCTGCCTACCATCTGCGCGGCATTGCGCTCAGTGGATATGGGATGGAAGATGATCTCGTCCGCTGCCGGGAGGCCGGTTTTGTCACCCACCTGGTCAAACCGGTCCGGTTTGCCGATCTGCGCCGGGCCATCGATAACATCCGTTGAGGCGGTCACTTTTTCCCCTGACTGATCTGGCTCATTCTGACATTTGTTCCATTCCCACCAGCCTGTCCCTTTGTATGAAAGTGCTTTCTGTTTTAACCCTTGGGGCCGCTTCCGCCTTCCCTCCCGCTCTCGCCGGAGCACTTGCCAAGGCCTTTCCCCTCGCGGTTTCCACCCCCGTGCCGGACCTGGCCACCGCCGTGGCACACCCTGCCTGCCCCGGGCTGGAATTACTGCTCATCGCGCCGGAGGAACCGGCGGGAGGGACACGCCCGGAAGATCTGTTGGATGCGGAAAGCCTTCCCCGTTGGGCGGTGCTCCGGTTCGGCGGGGAGCCCGGTTCCCTCCCGCCGGATGGCTGGACTGTCGAGACCCTTTCCCATGTGTTAACGGAAGCGGCGGCCCGCCACGCCCTGAGCCGGGACCATGCCCGCCTGCGCGGGGACCTGCTCACCATGGCGCGGCGCGTCAGCCACGATCTGCGCACTCCCCTCGGAGGCATCATCGCCACGGTGGACATGCTGGCCGAAACCCTGCCCTCCACCAGCGATTCCACCAAGCCGGTCTTTTCCTCCATTGATGAGATCACCAAAATCATCACCCGCACCAGTTTCCTGCTGAAAGCCATTGCCCAGCCCCTGCCCCGGAAATCCCTCAACATGGGAACCGCAGTCCAGGAAGCCCTGCTCCGCCTCGAGCGCCCGCTCTATCAAAAGCAGGCCGTTCTCCACCAGCCCGATTCCTGGCCCACCGTGGAAGGGGTCGCCCCCTGGCTGGAACTCATCTGGTGGAACCTGATCCACAATGCCCTGCAGCACAGCGGCCCCTCTCCCGTGATCACCCTGGGCTGGGAAAAGGAATCCCATGGCCACCGCTTCTGGATCCGCGATTCCGGCCCCGGCGTGCCCGCCAGGCCATCCCACGAAGTCTTCTGGCCTTTCCATCTCCTGCACGATCCCAATGCCACCCACGGCCTCGGTCTCCCCATCGTCCGGCGCCTGACTGAACTCCAGGGCGGTCACTGCGGCTACACCCCGGAACCAGGGGGAGGATCCCTCTTTCATTTCACCCTGCCCAATCCGCAGATTCCCTGAGTTCCCCGGCCCTGCCAGCAAGTCCGGGGCACGGTAGCCGGGCCCTCCTCAAGAGCCAGGCGGCGTGGCCGGCACGAGGAGTTTTCCAAGCGTTTGGCGGAGATCCGCAAACCGGACCGGTTTGACCAGGTGCGCCACAAAACCCACTTCCCGGGAGCGCCGCAGATCTTCCTCCATACCATAACCGCTCAGCACGATGCCACGCAGACCATATCGGGCGGAGAGTTCCGCCATCAATTCGAAACCGGTCCCATCCGGCAGCCCCACATCGGATATGAGCCCATCAAATGTTTGGCCGGCGGCCGCCGTACGGGCTTCCGCGAGAGTGGTGGTGGCAGTCACTGCATGGCCGTCCTTGGTCAGGAGAAATGTGAGGGCATCAAGGGTCGCCTGGTGATCTTCCACCAGCAGGAGGCGCAGCCGGGGTTCCGGGGCGGGCTGCTCCACGACCACGGATTCATCGTTAGGCAATAGCCTTCCCGCCGGGGGACGGACTGCGGGCGCCTCCACGAGGAAAGTGGCTCCATGACCCGGCCCGCCGCTTTCCACCCCCAGCGTCCCCTGGTGCAAATCCATGATGGCGCGGGCAATGGCCAGACCGAGCCCCAACCCCTGCACCGAGGCACTGCGCGAACGCTGTTCCTGCTCGAAGGGCTCGAAAATGTAGCGCTGGGCTTCCGGCGCGATACCGATGCCGCTGTCCTGCACTTCGATCTGGAGCCGGGGCAAGGCTGGGGAATCCCCGGCATCGCGGGTCCGCACGTGGATGGTCCCGCCGTGGGGCGTGAACTTTACGGCATTGCGCAGCAGATTCCAAAAGACCTGCTGCAGCCGGGCCGGGTCGCCCATCATGCCATGGTATGTGGCTTCGAGCTCGAGCTTCACCGTGATTTTCTTATCCAAGGCATCGGCATGGACCATCTCCACCACCAGACTGATCAGGGTGTGAATGTCGCAGAGTTCCGGACGCAATTGCAGCTTGCCGGAGGAGACCCGGCTGATGTCCAGCAGGTCATCAATCAGACGCGCTTCCAATGTGATATTGCGCTCGATCATCTGGAGTTGTTCCCGCAACACCTCAGGCAAGCTGGGATCCTCTTTCAGCGAAGAAACCGTCAGGAGCACCGGATTCAACGGAGTCCGCAGTTCATGTGACAGGGTGGCGAGGAACCGGTCCTTGGCGGAGGAGGCGGATTCCGCGGCTTCCTTGGCGAGGCGCAGTTCCTGCTCCGCCCGTTTGTTTTCCGTGATGTCCCGGGAGACCGAAATCAGTCCGGCCAAGCCCGCTCCGTCCACCCCTTTATGGATAGGTGCTATCATGACGTCCCACCATTTCTCATTGCCTTTGGCGGTCGGGCACTTGGCTTGGAAACGTGCCGCCTGGCCCTCCAGGGCCTGGTCCATCGCTGCCCTGATCATGTCCCGGTCCTCCACCTGCCACAACTCCCACCAGGGCTGGCCCGCAAACGGGGTAAAATCGTCAATCTCCATCAGGCAAAGCCCGCCGGTATTCATGAACTGGAGCCGGCCCCCGACATCCAGCACCTTGATACAGTCAGGACTGCTGTCCATCACCGCACGGTTGAATTGCTCACTGGCACGCAGGCTTTCGTCAGCAAGGCGGCGCTCGGTCACATCTGTAAACAGGACCCCCACACTATGGAAATCCGTCCCATCCACGCGGAAGGCATAAACGTCGAACCATCGGTTCAAACCTTTGGCACCATGTTCGAAACGGACCGGCTCCCCCGTCAGGGCCACGTTCCCATACCGGTCGAACCAGAACTGCTCATGATCCGGGGCAAACTCACGCATGCGGCGGCCCACCGGATTTTCCATTCCGGTCTGGGTGTGGAAAGTGGGATTGACCTCCAGAAAGAGATAGTCGCAGGGTTGCCCGGCCTCATCGAAAATCATGCGGATGATGCAGAACCCCTGATGCAGGGAATTGAACAGGGTGCGGTAGCGGAACTCACTGCGCTGCAGGGCAGTTTCGCTCTGCTTCCGGTGGGTGATGTCGCGGAAGGTCCACATCCACGGTTCATCCCCATCCCCGGTGCGCACGGCGGAACCACACCGCTCATACACCCGCCCATCCTTCATCGTGATCTCTTCGCGCACCCGGTCGCCGGCATTCCGGTAGACGGCCGCGACACGGTCCAGGAAGCCCGCGGGGTCGGTAGTCTGGTGCGCGGCCCATTCCAGGGCAGCTGCATCCGAGCGGGATTCAAGCACTTCCCGGGGAAAATTCCAGATGTCCAGGAAGAGCTGATTATGATAGATCATCTTTCCGGCGCGGGAGACGATCAGCACCCCATCAAAAACACTCTCCATCAGCGCCACGAGAAGACGCTGGCGCCGGTCCCCCTGAGTCTCGGGGAGAGCAGCGCCGGGATGAGGGGCGGGAAGAGGATGGTCCGAGAAGGGCACGGGCGGGGGGAGCTTTTCCCATAATCCTTTCACGGAGAATGGGAAATAAAAAAAGCCCCATTTTTCGGAATGGGGGCTCAGGCCCGTGCCGGAGGCCTCATCCGTTTCCCGGAATCTGCTTCGCGGCGGCTTTCTTCACCGCCGGGCGCTTCATCCGCACAAACTCGGTGCCCGTCTTTTCCATTCTCACTTCAAACAGGTTGATCGCCTTGTAGAGGTCACTGAGTTTTTTGAATCCATAGGAACGGTGGTCCAAGGACCCACTGTTGTTGAGGTGGTGCCGCACGGAACCCAGATTCGCCCAGCCGTCGTTGTCCTCTGCCTCCGAAGCCTTCACCGCGCTGCGCAGCATGTTCATCAGCCGGGTGTCCTGCTTCAGTAGATTCACGTTCTGCAGTTCCTTCACTGGCTTCCCCGGCTCCTTGTCCCGCTCCACTGGTTCCGGTTTGGGCGCGGCATCCAGATAGAAAAACCGGCTGCAGCTCGCAGTGAAGGGCACCGGCGTCTGCCGGCCGCCGAATCCATAGACCTCCTTGCCATCCGCCCGCAGCCGCTGGCTCAGCGGCGTGAAATCGCAGTCCGACGTCACCAGGCAAAACGTGTTCACCTTTTTCGTGTAAAGGATATCCATGGCATCGATCACCAGCGCCATGTCGGTGGCATTTTTCCCCTTCACCTGATCAAACGACTGCATCGGCTGGATTGAATACTCGTGCAAAACCTTCTCCCATCCGGCCAGCCCCGGTTTCTTCCAGTTCCCATACGCCCGGCGGATATTCACCACTCCGTGCCCTGCCAGCTCCGAGATGATAAAGTCAATCTTAGCTGCCGGCGCGTTATCGGCATCGATCAGCAGGGCGATACTGTTATGTGAGGTCGTATTCATGGAGTGAAACCGATACCCCGCCATCTATCCCTGCTTCTCCAGGCAACACAAGCCGCATCCGGGTTCCCCGTTCAAGGTTTTGCCTCCAGCCACGTCTTGAGTTCTGCGAGCTCCTCTGGAGTCAGCCGGTGTTTGGGCGGCATGTAGCCGTAGTCCACCAGCACCCGGATAGGATGGGCATGCACCTTGAAGAGCGGCGCCCGGTCGCCGCCCTTGTCATGGCATTCCGTGCAGGCTTCCAGCGCCAGCGGCTTGCCATAGTCGGGTGGCGGGTCGCCTTGGGGGAAATGCATCCGGGAGACAGGTTGGTCCGCCATGTGGCGGCTCAGCGCCGCCGCCAGGGCGGGGTCACTCACCAGATCGGCGCGCACCGGGTGGATCGCGAGAGGCCCCGAGGAATGACATTTATAGCAGCTGGTGCCCTCGAACTTGATTCTCTCTCCTTTGATCTCGGCATAATAATCAGTGGGCGGATCGGTGGTCCGGTCCTGCACGATGGAAAAGTATCCCCACCCCCCGCTCCCTGAGGTTTTCTGCACCAGGAGATACACATGGGCCACCGCATTGGAGAAAGCGGCGATGTGGTTATACATCGGTTTGCGGATCACATCCTCCTGGGTGCTGATCAGCCCCACATCCGACACCGGATTGGCCGCCCCTTCGTCAAACAGCCGGCGCACCTGCCGCATGTAATCCTCCACCTCCGGTTCCGTCAGGCCCTTCACCTCCGGGCGGGGATGGGGCGGCAGGGCTGTCACCGCCGTGGTCCAGGCCTTGCGGATCTTCCCCGGCCCCACCGTGGCGCTCACCATCTCAAATTCTGCGGTGGTGAACCAGGACAAATCCAGGGGCGGTTCCAGCAGCAGACCCGACTGGGTGGAGGCCACCGGCTTCCAACCGGCCGGAGCTTTGGGTTCGTCCGCCGGCAGGGGACCGGTTTTGAACAGCAGGGCCAGCGCCACCAGCCCGGCAGCGGGACCGGCCCGAAACGATAGGATAAAGTTCACTTTCAAGTCGGGTCTGAGTGGAAAAACGCACCACCGTCAGGCGGCAGCAACAGCCGGTGGGCGTTTGCTTCGCACAGCCCGCAGGCGATGGCAACCCTGCCTCTGCTGGACCGTCTCATTTCAGCCCATAACGCAGCCGGATGAATCCGCCCGCCCGCCCCGGCGCGGGGTATTTTTCCCTGACCTCCACTTTTGTCAGGGCCCCTTGGATGGTTTCATCGCGTTCGAAGAATTCCGCATCGGCCAACCACGGTCCGTCCAGCCCGGCCGCGCTTTCCAGGATCACGTTGTAGTCTGCCGCCCCGGTCCGTTGTTCCCAGCTGGCTTCCCAGCGTCCCCCGGAATAGGTGATGCGCAGGGGATTGGGCGAACCCGCAACTGTAGGCACGGAGTTGAAAATATATTCCGCATCATTGCGCAGTCCATCGCCGTCAGGGTCCGCCCCAGGACTGCCCGGATCCTCAACACCGGGGGCCACGGGGGGGAAATACAGGCCGCGCCATCCTTCAAACGCCCCGTCCACCACACTGATCGTGGCCGTATCCTCCGCCCCGGACAAACCATCGGACGCCTGCAGCCGGACCACATACTGGCCCGCGGCCGGAAACCTGGCCTGCGCCGCAGCCTGGCCCGGGCTGGTGAACTGGATCGCGGCCGGCCCGCTGACCTGGGACCATGTCAGGGTGGGCGCGGTTCCCCCATATTGATCGTCCGCCACCACTCCCGGCAGGGTCACCAGCCTGCGGGCAAAATGCGTCTGCGGCCCCCCCGCCCACACCCGCGGCGGCAGGTTTCCACGAATCGGCCGGCCGGGAAGAAGTCCCACCGGTGCCTCCCGCCAGTTTTGGGGATCGTTGGCATACCGCTCCGGATGAATCCGCTCCAGGGAATGCCCTGGCGCATCCGCTCCAGCGGGCCAGGGCGCCGCGGTGCCATAACGCACCCGCTCCACCTCCACATAACGGATTGCTCCTGCCGCCAGCCCCGAGGGCTGAAACAGGGAAACCCCATAGCGGGCAACTGAATCGAATGACAGTCCTTGCAGCCGGACGATCGGCACTGCCTCCGGCACCTGGTGTCTCACCCGGAATGTTGCCGGATCACTGCCCACCACGAGAACATGGCCTTTCGCTGCAATGACGGTATTGCCCGGAAGTGGCACCAGAAAATTCCAGAGATCGCTGAGCGCCCAGGTTGATCCAGGGTTCCCCGGATCCCACAGATTGATTGGGGCCTCTGTGGTGTTATACAGTTCAACATACGCCTCCCCCACCATGGCGGGGCGATAAAGAATCCTGCTGATAACCACCGGCGGGACGCGCGGGCCCGCATTGGGCGCGCCGGGCGTGGGCGCCATTTGCAAAGGGAAATCTTCCCTGCCATCGCTGGCTGGATGGCGCCCAAAACTCATCCCGCGTTCGGCACCCGTGAATTGGAAGCCATGACTATACCCGGTCAGGACTCCCGCCTGGTCTCCCGAGAACAGATAACAGCGTTCCCCTTCCGTGTTGAATGACACTCCCGCCCCATACTGGGACTCGTCCAACACCAGATATCCCCCCGCCGGAACCACCGTCCCCGCCGGGATCGCATAACGGAATGGCTGGTTGCGTTCATCGCTCAACCACCAGCCGCCCAGATCCACCGGCTGCGCGTTGGGATTGTAAAACTCCACATAGTCCAGCTCGCCAGCACTGCTCCGCGACATCAGTTCATTGATATACACCGGGGGCACCGGAGCGGGCGGATCGTCCGCCTCCGGAGAGCCATAACGTTGCGCGCTGGCCCGCCAGTTGCGATAGTCATCCGGATCCAGTTGCGAGTCGGCAGTGCGGCGCACCAGCGAGAAACCCACGCCGTCTTCCGCAAAATACCCGTGATTGTCCGGCACCACCTGCCAGGGAGCCGCGGTGTCATAAGACGAGGTCGCGGCCAAGGCTCCTGCGGCAGTCTGGACGGAGAGGCTTCCCTGGTCGTTGCTCATCTCTCCCTGGAGGATGCCGTCAACCCGGGCGGCCGGATGCAAGGCACGGTAGGCCTGGAGCTGGGCAATGGAGACGTGGAACCCACCCGGCGCCAGGATGGTTTTTGCCGGAAAGGTGTAAAGGGCAAAAGGCTGGTAGCCCCCACTCCCGAAATTGATCTGCAATCCCGTCAGGTCCAACGGCACGCCGCCCGCATTCTTCAACTCGATGAATTCCGCCCAGTCATCTTCATCCCGGGGGTGATACATCAATTCCGTGAAGAGGAGGTTCGAAAAATCCTGATCGACGGTGTAGGCCGTGACCACCAGCGGACTCCACTCCGCACCGGCCCGCACCCTCGCCCGCACCACCATCGGGCGGTTCACGGAGAGCTGCTCCGGAGCCCGCCGGGCTTCCCGGGCCACCTCTCCAAAAGGATCGCGCGGATCCGGTCCATTGATCGTATAAAAAACCGTCCCCTCCGCATTGTTGTGACTGACCTCTGCCAGCGCGGGCGCGTGCACCCACCCACCAGCCGGACTCAGCACCGGTGGCAACGGCTCCGCTGCCGGGGCACTGCCACTGCCCCAGCCCAGCAGCACCATGCCAGCCCGGAGGGCCATCGGGGAATTCAGGAGAGGAGAGAAAGCCATGACTGCAAAAAGTCGTCCAGGGCCGCCCCAAGCCCGCTACCGGACAGAGTGGCCTCCCGTTCTTCTCCCATAATAATTCAGTCCTGACCAGTCTTTGTTGTCCGGAAAAACATCCGGATTTCCCACCTCATAGGCAGAACCACCCCTGGGCTGAGCCCCCGGGGCCCTGGAAAAACCCTCACCTCCCCGCCCAGTGAATGAACACGATCAGCAAGACGACGAGACACGGTGAGAGGAACAGCGCATTGAGAATGCTGAAAAAATCAGCGCCCAGGGCGGGGGTCCGTTTCTGCCGCAGCAGGGTCCCGCAGAAGACCAGCATCAGGATCAGATTCAGGGGCACCGTGAAGATCATCGGATAGTAGAGATAGTCCGACAGCCTCACCAGATTGTTCTCCAGATGCAGCACTTTCCGCAGCCCGACCGTCGCCCGGAAGACACTCCCCCCACTGAGCTTGTCCACCACCACCAACAGCGCAAACAAGGTGACATACGCCACCTGGGAACAAAGCAGCCAACCGGTCAGGCGATTCAACATGGCATGACCTGTTCCGGTTATTGCCAGCAATCAAGGGTTCTCCAACCGGGCGGAACTGTTCGAATCAACCGTCGGGTTCCAGTCATCAAGAAGGCGGGCCGGCTTCCAGCACTCATACCGCCCACCTGATAAAATCCTTGAACCGATACCCCCGTGACCTATCTCCGGAATGTCAGGGTTCCTCGATGCGGAAGAAACGCCGGGAGCCGCCTTTGGCATCTTCAAAGGTGCGGGTGTCCTGGGCGGCGAGTTGCAAGGTGGCCTCCACTTCCCAGTCCACGAGGTTGGGGGAGGAGCGGAGGAGATAGGTGCCGGGATCGAGGGCCTGGAAGGTGAGTTCGAAATGATTGGCAGGATTGAATCCGCTTTGCAGGATCTGAACGGAATTGACGGGCTCAAATTTCAGGGCGCGGGCGTTGTTGGGATCGGCGACCCAGAGGTGCTGCGCGGAATCCAGGAACAGGCACTCGGGGGAGTGGAAGCGGTTCCGGGTGCGGCCGTAGGAAGTGTAGGCGGCAGGGGTGGCGGCGCCGATCACGCCATCGGCATTGGCTCCATTGGCCTTGGTGGCGGCGTTCTCATAACGAAGGACCCGCTGGAATCCGGTATCGAGCACCCATAGGCGGCCGGAAGTGGTGATGGCCACGCTGTGCGGCGTGGACATGCCGGAAGCGCTCAGCGAGGCGAGCCCGCCAAGAGTGCCGGAGGGGAGATCCGCGGCGGCCATGGTCAGGGGCGTGTCATAACGGGCGATGCGGTTCTTCCCCTTATCCGCGACCCAGAGCCGGCCCTGGGCATCAAAACACAGGCCGCTGGGGTTCCGCAGCAACGCGGCATTGGCGGCGGTGCTGGCGGTTAGCAGATCCTCCTGCCCGATCACCGCTTCCGCGGCCGCTCCGCTGGCCTTGGTGGCGATCTGATTGAAACGCAGCACCCGGTGATTCCCATAATCCGCCACATAGAGGTGGCCATTGCCATCAATGGCGAGGGTGCGGGGTGTATTCAAACGGTCCGCCGCCAGCCCGGAAGCCGAGGTGAGGAAATCCGCCTGCCCCAGCACCAAGGACATGGGAGCTCCGGTGGGGGCGGTGGCGGCAGCAGCAAAGGCGACGATCCGGTGGCCCTCGGGATCGCTCACCCAAAGCTGGCCGGTGGCATCGAGGGCGAGGCCCCAGGCGGAGCGGAGGTTGGTGGCGGTGGCGCTGCCGCCTCCGTATTGGCTGACCGTGGATTTGCCCAGCACGGCCTCCGGCGGGGCGCCGGTCTCTGCGGCCACGCGGCTGGAATAACGGAGCACCCGGCCCTCGTCGGCGAGGAAGAACTTGCCGGAGACGGCATCCTCCAGACCGGCGTGGGGAGCGCGGGGCATGGCCGAAGGAACGAAATTGGTGTCGTTGGTGGAAACGAGGGTGGGCTCACCGATCACACCGTCGGCATCGGCCATGCCGGATTTTGTCAGGACGGCATCCCAATGCAAAACACGTTCCGTGCGGCTGAGCACCATCCACAGGCGTCCATCTGCATCCAAGGCCAGATCGCTGGGCTCACTGACCGTCCCTCCAATACCGGAGTAGTCGGCATCCGATAACAGGGAACTGCGGCCGAGCACGCCATCGGCGGGAGCCCCATTGGCTTTGAGCGCGGCATCATCCCAACGCATGAGCCGGTAGTTTTGGGAATCGCTGGCAAAAAGGCTGCCGCCCGGCGAAACCACCAGATTGATCAACCGGTTGGCCTGGGCCGGACCCGACCCCGTGGCCTCGCTGACGAAATCGGGCTGGCCAAGCACGCCGTTGGCGGCGGGCAGGATCTGCGCGGAGGGCGTGTCGAACCGCAGGACCCGGGCGTTGTCAAAATCCGATACCCAAAGCCGTCCCTGGGCATCGATGGCGAGATCGTAGGGCTCATCGAATTGCGTGGCGGACAATCCGGCAGTGGTGGTGACAAAGTCAGGCTGGCCGACCACATGGTCTGCGGCCCCGCCGTTTCCCTTGGCGGCAGGATTGTCAAAACGCAGCACCCGGTTATTCCAGGCATCCGCCACCCACAGACTGCCGGAAGCGTCGAACACCAAACCGCCCGGCCGGTAGAGGCTGGAGGCCCCGAGAGGCGTGTCCCGGGTGGTGAAAGTGCTGCTGCCCAGCACCTGCACGGCAGGACTGCCGCTGGGAATGGTGTCGGCATTGGCCCAGCGCAGGATGCGGTAGTTGCCAGTGTCGGACAGCCAGAGATTGCCGGTGGCATCGACTACAGCCTTGCCAGGATCGCGCAGGAGGGAGTCGCTGAGGCCGAAGGCGGTGCTTTTGAAATCCACCTGCCCCAGCACCGCTTCCGCCGCTTGGCCATTGCCGAGGGCGGCGGCCGAACTGAACCGGAGGACCCGGTGATTCCCGCCATCCACCACAAACACCTTGCCGCTGGCAGGATTGACCGCGATGCCCGAGGGGGCATACAGGGTGGTGGCCGAAGGCAACTTGGCGCGGCCGACAATGGTGACGGCTTCCGGATTGTTTTTCCAGCCGGCCTGGGCCAGCGATGCCCCCAGCAGGCTCAGGGCGAGGACGATCCGGCGGCCGGGAAGTTTTGGAAGCAGCGATGATTTCATAGTTCAGGGAAGTTATCTAGCCGCGGCAGAGGCCGCGCTGGTGAGACTACTTCCCATGGACCCCATGATTTGAAAATCAGACCATGGTCCGATAGGGACACGCTTCCTGGATAGGCCAGCCTCCGCCTAAAGTCGGAGCCCCCCGCGGAAACGCGGGCCAGCACACGGCGTTTCCTGACGGCGCAGAAAACAACTGGCGGACCATCACGCCGCCCTCAATGCTGCGGCCGGCCGGACTCAAAAATACCATCCTTCAGGCGGGAGGAGACTTCATGGAATTGGCCGGCGAAGCCCCAAGCCAGATCCTCCCGGGGCAGGATGCCATCCCCGCCAATATAAAACCGGCTGGCCAGCAAATAGTTATCGCGCCTGATCCCCCCACTACTGCCCCCGGACAGCAGATCGGCGGCGGCCAGACCGAGGGTGCCGACAATGCCCTGCCGGTTGCGGACATGCTCCCGGAAATCCGCTTCGTCCGGATTGGTGATGGCCAGCAGGAGCAGGGCGGCGCCCGCGATGAAGAGAGGAATGCGTCGTTTCATAATGCCGCTAGCTTGATGCTCCTTGCCCGGCAGAGCAATTGCCAAGATGGACCCATGGTGATGGGTTGTGCCGCGGTGCGGGTGAAGAAATGGCTGGGCGCGGAACCACCTTGGCCGTCTCCGGGGAGGGGCTTTCCAACATGGCTTATCCGGCCCCACCGTTGGTCAGGCGGTCATGATCATTTCACCGGCTGCGCTTCGGGGAAGGTCCAGCCGCCATCCAGGATCTCCTTCCGCGGGCGATAGAGGCGGACGGTGTAGTTCCAGCCGGAGGTGATAGGCAGGAAATTGGACACGCCCTTGGGGTCGCCGCCGAACTGCACGGTGATGGAACCGTCCGGATCGGGCTTCGCGGTGAGGTTGTTGACCGAGTAGGCGCCGAGGTCGTTCTTCTCAAAGAAGCCCTGTGCATTATAGACGCTGATCGACCAGAAGCCGTCGACGGGGACGTCCTTCACCGTGAGGCGGTGCGCGGTTTTGCCGTCGTTGGCCTTGGGGAAGGCAACCTGGTAGATGGCGGCCTGGGGCGGATTGCCGCCCCAGCCGGCGGCGCTGCCGATGAGGTGGCTGATGGGGTCCACCTCGTCCTTGCTGCCGAACATCGTTTTGGTCCCGCCGAGTGAGGCAAGCGACAGCAGGGCCGCGCGGGCCTTGTCGCGGGCGGCAGCGTCCCAGTCGGGCAATTCCAGGCGGCCGGTGGCGGCTTGTTCGATCCTGATCTGGTCCTGCAGGGCGTTGGCAGCTTTGACGTCCTCCGGCTTGCCGGGATCAGCGAGGGTGCGGATGATGAAATTCACGTAGCGGGTGCCCACCTGTCCGCGGGTGAAGGTGTGGCTGCCGGGCGCGTAATAGACCCCGGTGGTGAAGTGGTCCTGGGAAATGACCTGCAGCGACATGAAGCGCTTGCCGGCATCCGGCAGGGTGATGGTGACCGGCGCGGCGTCGAGGTCGAAGACGCCATTCGAGTAGAGCGTATCCCGGTTCATGCGGATCACGTCCTGCTTGTCGATGGTGGCGGGCTCGCGCCGGTGTTGGAGTTTGCCGAAGCTACCGTCGGCCGCCCCTTTCTGCATGTACATATCGGTCTCGGCGCGGGCGAAGTTGAACGCATGGACCGGCAGGGGATCCGCGGAGGCAAACGAGGGAAGCAGGAGGGCAGCGAGGAGGAGGCGGGTGGTTTTCATGCTGTTTTTGTCTATTAGGATAGAGAAACCATCCCCCGGCGGGAAGGCCGGTGGGATTCTCCCCATGTATTTACTTTCTGTTGTGCGCAGAGTCCAACACTTGCCGCCACAATTTTCCGAAATCCCCTGGTCCCGGGTTGCCTGCGGAGCCCTCATTCCTCCACCAACCGGTAGCCGATACCCGGTTCGTTGATGAGGCGTGGGCCGGTGGGGCCCAGCTTGCGTCGCAGGTGGCTGATGTGGACCCGCAGCCCCTCACTGGCATCGGACACCTGGGTGGGCCAGATCTGGTCGATGATCTGCTTTTGGGTGATAATGCGGCCGGCGTGTTCAGTGAGGACTTTCAACAGGGCGAACTCGATGGGAGTGAGTTTCAGCGGTTCGCCATGGAGGGTGGCTTCGTGATGGAGCAGATCCAGCGTCAGGGGACCGGCGGAGACGTGAGGGCTCTGGCGGGTGAAGCGGCGGCGCTGGATCACGGTGAGGCGCGCCAACAGTTCTGCGGTGCCAAAAGGTTTGGTCACGTAGTCGTCGGCCCCACTCTCCAGGGCCTCCACTTTCACCGCCTCCTGATCGCGCACGCTGAGGATGAGCACCGGCACTTCACTCCATTCGCGCAGGCGCTGCAGCACCTCGATGCCACTCAGGCCCGGCAGGCCGAGATCGAGCAGCACCACATCCGGCCGGTGGAAGGCGATTTCCTGGAGCCCGGTGGCGCCATCAGCGGCCTCACTGACTTCATAACCGCGGGCCTCCAGCACCATGCGCAGCAGGCGGCGGATCTGCACTTCGTCGTCGATGATAACAGCTTTGCTCATGGCGGGGTCTGGTGAATCTGGACGGGCAGTCGCATCGTGAAAAGCGCGCCCCCTTCCGGATGATTGCCCGCGGTCATGTCGCCCTTCAGGGCGCGCACCAGCCCGCGGGCGATGGCAAGGCCGAGGCCCGTTCCGCCCGCCGGGGCATCCGGAGCACGGTAGAATTTATCGAAGACATGCAAGGCGGCTTCGGGCGTCAGGCCCGGGCCGTGGTCATGCACGGTCAGCTCCAATTCCCCCTGCCCTGCCTGACTTTGCTGCAGAGTGGCATGGACTGCGATGGGACTGCCGGGCGGGGCATGCACGGTGGCATTGTGCAGCACATTTCCCACCGCCTGGGCAAGCAGCCGGCTGTCCACCCGCAGCAGCGGCATCTCCTCCATGCCGGTCAGGACAACGGGATGACCGCGCAATTCCGGCTCCAGGGGCGTGGTGGCGGCGTGCATGATATCGCCCATCTCGCACCAGTCCGGACGCGGAGTCAGGGCCTCGGATTCCACCCGCGTCATTTCCAGGAAGCTGTCCACAATCCGCTGCAGCCGGCGCGTGGCGGTTGCGATTTCCGCAGCATAAGGATCACCCTCACCCAAACCGTCCAGGGCGGTGCGGATGATGGCGATGGGAGTCTTCAGCTCGTGGGAAACACTATCCTGCAGGGTGCGGTGCAACCGCTCGGACTCGGCCAGCAGGTCGGCGCGGTGCTTCTCGGCCAGCAGGGCCTCCCGCTCCTGATGGTGAAGCTCCAGCGCTTCCTCCCGTTCGCGCAGCCGGGCGATGAGGTGCCCCATGCTGAGCGCCACCACAAAGAACAGGACAAACATCACCGCATCCTCCAGTTTGGCGATGTGCAGGGTGAACCGCGGCGGGATGTAGATGAAATTCCAGACCAGGGCACACAGCACCGCCATGAGGATCACCGGCCCCCGGTTCCAGCGGGTCCCGGCGAGCACGATCGCCATGAGAAACACCAGCGCGGAAAAAAGATAACCGGTGTGCGGCAGCAGTCCCCAGCAGATGGTCGCCAGGAGCAACACGATCATGCAGGCCCCGCTGTACTGGGCCACCAGCGCCGCGGAGGCGGCTTCTTTTTTTGATTTTGCGTCAGGGTTCATCGGTGGCGGCACTGCTGGCGAAAGACGGCATGGGGTGCTGGTTCGGGTATCAGGCTAAGGGAAATCCATCGGCCCACAAGTTACCACTTCGGCCTCAGGCGTTAATAAAGTGTGAAGCCCGGGTGGAGCGGCTCAGTTTCTGTCAGCCGATAGCCTATTCCAGGCTCATTGCGGATTTCCAGGCCTGAGCCGGCAATCTTTCTGCGCAGGCAACTGGCGTAGACACGCAGGTAGCTGCTTTGATCCTCTGCCTGCGGTCCCCAGACCTCCCGTAGCAGTTGCTTCAAGGTGACAACTTTCCCGGCATGTCTGACCAATTGGGCAAGCAGTGAATACTCGGTGGGGGTGAGTTTGAGCTGCTGGCCATCAAGCGTGGCTTCGTGGTGGACAGGGTTCAGGATGAGTCCTCCGAATTTAAGATTGACAGTGCCATCGGCAGCCTGACGGCGCTGGATGGCGGCCAGCCGGGCCAGCAACTCGGCGGTGCTGAACGGCTTGGTGACGTAGTCGTCCGCCCCGGCCTCGAACGCTGCGAGCTTGGCCGATTCCTGATCGCGCACGCTGAGGACCAGCACCGGCACCGCACTCCATTCACGCAGACGCTTGAGGACCTCCACCCCATCCATGTCGGGCAGGCCTAGGTCGAGGAGGACGGCATCAGGCTTTTGGAGAACCGCGGCCTGAAGCCCGAGGAGGCCGGTTTCAGCTTCACCAACGATATAGCCCTTTGCCTCCATTGCCATGCGCAGCAGACGGCGGATCTGGGTTTCGTCATCGATGATCAGAGCGGTCATATCACGGGGCACTTTCAGAAGGGGGAACGAACGTGGAAATCCGCTCTATTTTAATCTCAAACTCCGCGCCGCCTTCGGCGTGATTCCGGGCTGTGATACCCCCCCCCATGGCCTGCACAAAGCCGCGTGCGATGGCGAGGCCGAGGCCGGTGCCTCCAGCGGGAGCACCTTGGGCGCGGTAGAACTTCCCGAAGACAAGCTGCTCTGCTCCGGCGGGCAAACCGGGGCCGTAATCCCGGAGGGTGAGGCATAGGGTATTTTGATCCAGCCTGGCGCGGATTTCGAGGGCGCTGCCGTCGGGCGTGTAGATGGCGGCGTTGTGCAGAATGTTCGCCATGGCCTGCGCGAGCAGGGTGTGATCCAGCTTCACCAGGGGGAAATCGTCGGCGATATGCACCGTCAAAGGATGCGTTCCCAAGGCGGTGCCGACAGCCTGCCTCGCAGCGGCAATGATATCACGGAGGTCGCACCAGTCGGCCCGGGGCTGGAGCAGCTCGGATTCAAGGCGGCTCATGTGCAGAAGACTGTCGACGACACGCTGGAGGCGATGCGAGGCGGTGGTGATCTCAGCCAGGTAAGGGCTTTGGAGGCCGCTCATGCCTTCAAGCGACGCCTGGATGACGGCGAGGGGCGTTTTGAGTTCGTGCGAGACGCTGTCGAGCAAAGTTCGATGGAGTTTCTCGGATTGAACGAGCACTTCAGCCTGGCTCATGGCACGGATGAAGTGCTCCTTTTCCAACACGAGCGCGAGCTGCAGGGCGAGGGCCTCAATCATCTGCCTGGTCGCGAAATCGAGCCGCTGGTCGCGGTCCCATTGCACACCGAGCACGCCCAGCGTGGCCGTGGCGGTTTGGAGAGGAAACCAGGTGGCGCTGGAATCGGGCAGCGTGTCAGTCTGATGTCCGGCACATTTTTTGTTCGAGTAAGTCCACGCCACGACACCCCATTCCTTCACGCTGGGCTGGAAGGTGCTGGCTTTGTGGGTGCTTCGCGCCAGCGAGTGGTCCTGCTCACGCACCACAAGGGCGGTGCTGACATGGAGGAGTTCATTGATTGTGCGCAGCGCCTCGGCGAGGCCTTTTTCCGGCTCGGCGGCGAGGGCCGCACTTTGCGTCACGCGCAGGAGGGCATCGGTCTGGCGCCGGCGGCGGCGCTCGGCAATCTCGCGCATGCGCAGCCGGGAGGTGAGACTGCCCATGCTCAGCGCCACGATAAAGAACATGCCGAACATGATCCAGTCCTCCGGCCTGCTGATATGAAAGGTGAACAGCGGCGGGATGAAGAAATAGTTCCAGCACAAGGCGCTGAGCGCGGCCATCGTCAGCACCGGCCCACGGCTGAAACGCAGCGCCGCCAGCACCACGGAGAGCAGGAACACGAGGGCGACGAACATATAGCCGGTAATCGACACCAGGCCCCAACATACGCTGGCGATGGCGAACACAGACACTAGCGCCCAGCTGTATTCGCCGATGACTCCGGCGGAAACAGGTTCCGGCAGGATGGCGGGCCGGGTCTTTTCCTGTGAGGCCAACGGTCGCACCACACAAACGTCAATGTCCCCGCTGCCGAGGATGAGTTGGTCGGCGGGCGAGGCCCGCCACCATGTGGGTTTGTGAGGCTTGCCAACCACGATCTGCGTCACGTTGCGCTCACGGGCGACCTGCAGCAGCGCCTCCGGCACATTGTCACCGGTCACGGACACTACTTCTCCGCCAAGCCTGCGCGCGAGGCCGAGCGATTGCGTCAGACGTTCCTGCTCCACGGCGCTGAGGGTGCCTGAACTTTCCACCCACACGACGATCCACGGGCAGTTCAAGCGGGTGGCGGCCCGGCGCGTCCAGCGGATGAGGCTTTCGGCATATGGACTCGGGCCAACGCCGACCATCAGCCGCGCGTTGGTTTTCCACGGGCTGCTGACGCGTTTGAGGCGGCGGATGTCCTCCAAATCCCGATCCACCTGCTCGGCGGTGAAGCGCAGCGCCAGTTCGCGCAGCGCCGTGAGGTTGCCTTCTTTGAAGAAATTTGAAACTGCGTTCGCGGCACGCTCGCCAAGATAGACCTTGCCCTCGGCCATACGCTCCAACAGCTTTTCGACGCTGAGGTCGATGAGCTGGATCTCGTGCGCAACATCGAGGATCGAGTCTGGCACCGTTTCCAGGATCGCGATGCCACTGATCTGCTGCACGATGTCCACCTGGCTGTCGATGTGCTGGACGTTGAGAGTCGTATAGACATCAATGCCTGCATCCAGCAGTTCCAGAACATCCTGGTAGCGTTTCGCATGCCGCGAGCCGGGTGCGTTCGTATGTGCGAGTTCATCGACCAGCACCAGCTGAGGCTTTTGCGCGAGCACAGCGTCGATGTCAAACTCCTCCAGGGTGAACCCGCGATGTTCGAGTTTCCTGCGAGGCAGCACGCGCATGCCTTCCAGCATCGCAGCCGTTTCGGAGCGTCCGTGGGTCTCCACGATGCCTGCGAGCACCTCCACACCTTCCTTGACCCGCTGCCGCGCCGTTTGCAGCATGGCGTAGGTCTTGCCGACGCCCGGGCACATGCCGAGGAAGATGTGGAGCTTGCCGGACTTCGACTTCACATCCTCCAGACGCATCTGCGCGAGCAGAGCGTCGGGATCAGGGCGATTGTCGTCGTTCATTGCCTGCAATGGCTTACTTCAGGTTATCTAGCGCCAGGTTCAATTTCAGCACATTCACACCGGCATCGCCGAGCAGGCCGAGATCGGCCTTGGTGGTGTTCGCAGCGATGAGTTCGCTCACCTTCCCTACCCTGAGGTTGCGGGCCTTGGCAACGCGGGCGGTTTGCAGTTCGGCGTTTTTCACGCTGATGTGTGGATCGAGGCCGCTGCCGGAGGCGGTGACGGCATCGGCAGGCACTTCGGCATCGGCGGCGAGGCCGTTTTTGGCGCGGTAGGTGGCGAGGCGCTCCTGGATCGCGTCCTTCAGTTTTTGCGAGGTGGGGCCGAGGTTGCTGCCGCCGGAGCTGGCGGCGTCATAAGCGGCCCCGGCGGCGCTGGGACGTGGGTGGAAGTAATGATCGGCGGCAAAGTTCTGGCCGAGCAGCGCGGAGCCAATGACCTTGCCGTCCTTGTCCGTGATAAGACTGCCTGCGGCCTGCTTTTTGAAGCCAGCCTGGGCGATTCCGGTAACAAGGAGCGGATAAGCACCGCAGGTGACGGCCGCGAGGACAAGCGTGCCCATGATGGCGGGACGGAGTTCGGAGATGAGAGCTTTCATGACGTTAGGCGAGGTGAAGAGTAGTGATGATGACATCGATGGCCTTGATGCCGATGAAGGGAGCAAGGATGCCGCCGAGGCCATAGATCAGCAGATTGCGCTGCAGCACGGCGGCGGCGCCGAGGGCACGATACGGTACGCCTTTGAGCGCGAGCGGGATCAAGGCGATGATGATGAGCGCGTTGAAGATGACAGCGCTCAGGATGGCACTCTGCGGACTGGCGAGGCCCATGACGTTCAGCGGGCTGATGGCGGGGAAGGTCACCATCAGCATCGCGGGAATGATCGCGAAATATTTCGCGATGTCATTCGCGATGCTGAACGTGGTAAGCGAACCACGCGTCATGAGGAGCTGCTTCCCGATCTCCACGATCTCAATGAGCTTGGTAGGATTGCTGTCGAGATCGACCATGTTGCCGGCTTCGCGGGCGGCCTGCGTGCCGGTGTTCATGGCGACGCCGACATCGGCCTGGGCCAAAGCGGGAGCGTCATTCGTGCCGTCGCCGGTCATGGCAACGAGGTGGCCCTCGGCTTGCTCGGCGCGGATGCGGCGCAGCTTGTCCTCGGGAGTGGCCTGGGCCATGAAATCGTCGACACCGGCCTCGGCGGCGATGGCGGCGGCGGTCATCGAATTGTCGCCGGTGATCATGACGGTGCGGATCCCCATCTTGCGAAGCTGCGCGAAGCGCTCCTTGATGCCCCCTTTGACCACATCCTTGAGTTCGACGACGCCGAGGACTTTGCCGCCTTCGCAAACAACCAGCGGCGTGCGGCCGGCACGGGAGGCTTCTTCGACGATCCTGGCTATTTCGGTAGGGAAAACGCCGCCTTGGCCTTCAATGTGGCTCTTGATTGAATCAGCCGCTCCTTTGCGGATGCTGCGGCCACCCATGTCGACGCCGCTCATGCGGGTCTGTGCTGTAAACGGAATGAACGCAGCGTGTGGTGCGGCGACCTCGCGGCCACGGATGTTAAACTTTTCCTTTGCCAATACCACAATACTGCGGCCTTCGGGAGTTTCGTCTGCCAGTGATGCAAGCTGGGCGGCATCGGCGAGGTCATGTTCCATGATGCCAGGCGCGGGACGGAAGTCCGAGGCCATGCGGTTGCCAATGGTGATGGTGCCGGTTTTGTCGAGCAGGAGCACGTCAATGTCGCCCGCTGCTTCCACCGCGCGGCCACTGGTGGCCATGACGTTGCGGCGGATGAGGCGGTCGATGCCGCTGATGCCGATGGCGCTGAGCAGGCCGCCGATAGTGGTCGGAATAAGGCACACGAGCAGCGCGATCAGCACGGGAATGGAGAAGTCGGTGGCCGAGTAGATGCCGAAGGGCTTCAACGTGATACACACGAGCAGGAAGATGAGGGTCATCGCGGACAGCAGGATGGTCAGTGCGATTTCATTCGGTGTTTTCTGACGTTTCGCGCCTTCCACCATCGCGATCATGCGGTCGATGAAGGTGTTACCTTTCTCCGACGTGATGCGGATGACAATGCGGTCGCTGATGACCTTTGTGCCGCCGGTGACAGCGCTGCGGTCACCGCCGCTCTCGCGGATGACAGGGGCGGATTCGCCAGTGATGGCGGCTTCATCAACGCTGGCGATGCCTTCGATAACTTCGCCATCCGCAGGGATCACATCGCCGGTTTCACAGACCACGAGATCACCTTTTTCCAGCGAGGGAGCCGGCACACAGGTCTCCTGGCCGTTTTTGAGACGGCGGGCCATGGTATCTTTGCGCGCAGCCCTCAGACTGGCGGCCTGGGCCTTGCCACGGCCTTCGGCGACAGCTTCGGCGAGGTTGGCGAAGAGCACGGTGAACCAGAGCCAGATGCTCAGCTGGATGATGAAGCCGTGATCGGCCTTCGCGGTGAAGATGCTCACGGTGGTGAGCACCGCGCCGACGAGGGTAACGAACATGACAGGGTTCTTCACCATCAGGCGCGGGTCGAGCTTCTTGAACGCGTCGCCGATGGCGGGGACGAGAATCGAAGCATCAAAGAGAGATGTTGGTTTGTGGGACATGGACGTGCTGGTGAAGGATTAGAACAGCTTGCCCTGGGCGGTGAGGAAGTGCTCAACAATGGGGCCGAGGGCGAGGGCCGGAAGGAAATTGAGCGCGCCGATGAGCAGCACGGTGCCGATGAGCAGGAAGGTGAAGGTCGCACCGTTCACGGGGAAGGTGCCCGCGCTCGGTGGTGAGGCCTGTTTGCTTCCGAGAGATCCCGCGAGAGCCATGATGGGCACGATCATGAGGAAGCGGCCAATCAGCATGGCGAAGCCGAGCGTGGTGTTATACCAGGGTGTGTTGGCAGTGAGGCCTGCGAAGGCGCTGCCGTTGTTGCCGGTGGCCGAGCTGTAGGCATACAGCATCTCGCTGAAGCCGTGCGGACCGGCGTTATTGAGGCCCGCGACTCCCCACTCGCTCACACAGGCCCAGGCGGTGAAGCCAAGGATGCTCAGGGTGAGCACCAGCAGCGTGAGCATGGCCAGTTTCACTTCCTTGGCCTGGATCTTCTTGCCCAGATACTCAGGGGTGCGGCCCACCATGAGACCGGCGATGAAGACGGCGAGCACGACAAACACAAGCATGCCATACAAACCCGCGCCGACACCTCCGATGACGACTTCGCCCAGCTCCATCATGAACAGCGGCACGAGTCCGCCGATGGCCGTGAAGGAGTCGTGCATTGAGTTAACCGCCCCGCAGGACGCAGCCGTGGTGATGGTGGCAAAGAGAGAGGAGTTGAAG
Source organism: uncultured Verrucomicrobiota bacterium (assembly GCA_942492905.1). Lineage (GTDB taxonomy): Bacteria > Verrucomicrobiota > Verrucomicrobiia > Verrucomicrobiales > V1-33 > CAIZWU01. The sequence continues at coordinate 2,988,717 of OW818657.1, read as the reverse complement.
ATGCCAAAGCGCACTTCTTTGCCCTCCATGTTGCCATCGGCGGCGGCGATGCCGAGCTGCTGATGAATGGGGTTGCCCGCCGCTTCAAAGTGAGCGCAAACAAGCACGCCGCCGGTAAAGAGCACCATCATCGCGGCCCACACGGCCCAGCCGTGCGCCTGGTTCTTCACCATGCGTCCCAAGTAGTAAGTCAAGCCGCTGCCGATGGCGAAGATCGATAGCATCTGAATGAAGTTCGACAGCGGGGTCGGGTTCTCGAAGGGATGGGACGCGTTTGCATTCACAAAGCCGCCGCCATTCGTGCCGATCATCTTGATCGCGACCTGCGAGGCCATCGGGCCTTGAGCAATCACTTGCTCCGCGCCTTCGAGCGTCGTCGCTTTTGTATAGGCGTCGAAGTTTTGAATCATGCCCTGCGAGACGAGGAAGATCGCAAACAACGCACAAAGCGGCAGGAGCAGGTAATAAGTGGTGCGGGTGAGATCGACCCAGAAATTACCCAGCGTTTTCACCGAGCTGCGGGCGATGCCACGCACCAGCGCCGCCGCGATGGCGATGCCGGTGGCGGCGGAGACGAAGTTATGGAACGTCAGCCCCACCATCTGTGAGAAGTAGGACATCGTGACCTCGCCGCCGTAGCTCTGCCAGTTGGTGTTCGTGGTGAAGCTCACGGCGGTGTTGAAGGCCAGGTGATGGCTCAAAGCCGGCAGCCCCTGTGGATTCCACGGCAGCACATCCTGCAATCGCAGGATCGCATAGGTGAACACGACACCAGCCAAACTGAAGGCCAGCATGGCGAAAGTGTATTGTTTCCAGCCCTGCTCGCACTGTGGATCGATGCCGAGCAGCTTGTAGGTGAGTTTTTCGAACGGCCGGATGACCGGATCGAGCCAGGTGCGGCCATTGGCATCAAGCACCTGCATGAGGTAGAGGCCCATCGGCTTCGTGATGAGCGCGAGAACACCCAGGTAGAGGGTGAATTGAAGCCAGTCCGTGGAGTGCATAATCGTGAATTAGAATTTTTCAGGACGGAGCATCGCCACCGTGAGGTAGACGAGCAGGGCGAGGGCAATCAGCCCGACGAGGATGGTTTCCATGGGGTGGGTGAGTTAGAGGGTTTCGCAGCCGTTCGCATAGGCGCCGCACAGAACGAAGAAGGCTACCAACAGGAAGAGAATAAGGATATCATTCATGATACCTTATCATTGCATAAAACCCCTCCCAGGAAAAGTTAAGGCCATGGCCAAATGCGTCAAAAAAGCATCAAAGGACTGATGGCGCTTCCCACCCCTGGTGATCAGATTTCCACCTGTTGGCCCAGTTCGATCACCCGTCCCACCGGAATCTGGAAATAGGTCGCGGGCTGCTGGGCGAGCCGGCTGGCGAGGGCAAAGAGGTGCTCACGCCAGCGGGCCATGCCGGGTTGGGCGCTGGGCAGGATGATTTCGCGTCCCATGAAAAATGTGGCCGTGTCAGGATCGACCTCCAGCCCGTAGGCCGCACACTGCCGCAGGAAACGCGGCACGTGCGGTTTCTGCATGAATCCAAAGCGCCCTGTCACCCTCCAGAAACCATCGCCGAGCGATTCCACTTCCACCCGTTTGCCAGGCGGCACCCAGGGATCATCCTGCACTTCCAGGGTGAGGAAAATAACCCGTTGATGGATGGCCCCGTAATGTTTCAGGCTATGGAGCAGGGACACCGGGGTCCGCCCCCGCGTGCTGGTCAGGAAGATCGCGGTGCCGGGCACACTCACCGGCGGACGCCGGCGCAGACTGTCCACCAGCAGTTCCTGGGAAACGGCCGAGACTTCCAGCCGGGTGCGCACGAGGCGGCGGCCGGTTGCCCAGGTGGTCATCAGCAGGAAGATCACCGCCCCCACCGCGATCGGGAACCAACCGCCATGGAAGAACTTGGTCAGGTTCGCAGTGAGGAAGCCCAGTTCGATCAGCCCGAAGACGATGCACAGCAACGCGGCCTTCAGCAATGGCCAGTGCCAGAGGTGCCGTGCCACAAAGAAGAATAACACGGTGGTGATAAACATGGTCATGGTGACCGCCACGCCGTAGGCCGCAGCCAGATTTGACGAGGTGCGGAAGGCCAGCACGAGGGCGAGGCAGGCGAGCATCAGCAGCCAGTTCACCAACGGAATGTAGATCTGCCCGCGCGCATGTTCCGAGGTGTGCCGGATGCTCAGGCGCGGCAGATACCCCAGCTGCACCGCACTCAAGGTGAGGGAATACGTCCCCGTGATGAGCGCCTGCGAGGCAATCACCGTCGCCGCCGTGGCCAGCACCACCAATGGCAGGGTGGCCCACTCCGGTGCCATCTGGAAGAACGGTGCCCGCGCCAACTCCGGCTGGCGCAGCAACAGCGCGCCCTGGCCGAGGTAGTTCAGGGCGAGGGCGGGAAACACCAGCATAAACCACCCGCGCCGGATCGGACCGCGGCCGAAGTGCCCCATGTCCGCATACAAGGCCTCGCCGCCCGTCACCGCAAGAAACACACTACCCAGAATCACGAAAGCGGCATGCCCGCCCTGTGTCAGGAAGTTCCAGCCATGCACCGGATTGAAGGCGGCCAGAATCTCCGGCCCGCGCCCCAGTTGCGAAACCCCCAGCACCCCGAGGCAGAGAAACCACAGACCCGTCACCGGCCCGAAAAAGCGCCCGACCCGGGCGGTGCCGAGGAATTGCACGGAGAACAGCCCGATCAGGATCACGGAGGTGATGCCCACGGTGAGCCACTGCCGCTGCTGCTCCCAGACCAGCGCCGCGCCGGCCTCCGCCGGGGCATCCCCCAGCAGGCCCCCATCCTTCAGCCCCTCCACGGCACTCAGCACGGAGATGGCCGGCGTGATGATGCCATCGCCAAACAACAGGGCCGCCCCGAAAAGTCCCAGGATGATGATCACCTGGCGGCGGCGCACCTGCTCAGTCATCCCGTGCGCGGCCAGCACCATCAGCGAGAGCACCCCACCCTCGCCTTTGTTATCAGCCCGCAGCACATAGACCAGATATTTCACACAGATCAGCAGGATCAGGGCCCACAGCACCAGCGACACCACGCCCAGAATATTGCCCTGGGTTGCGGCAATGTGGTGGGGACTGGCCGGACTGAAACATTCCTTCAGGGTATAAATCGGGCTCGTGCCGATGTCGCCGAAGACCACTCCCAGCGCCGCGATGACGAGGGTCGCTGTGGAGAGTTTGTGCAGACCGTGGTTCCCATTGCTGCCACCAGGGGGCGGGTCCGCTTTTCCACCCGCCGGCAGCGGGTGGTTGCTACTTCGATCTTCCGGGTCCGCTGTCGTGGGGGCGTTATGATCTGTCATGGGAACGCCACCTTCCCTGCCCCGGCCGCTCCTGCCAGTAAACCCAGACCCGGGAGGCGTTAAGAATGTATAAAGGCGGCGCCCGCACCGCCTCAGGCGATCCGGCTGGCCAACAGATAAGCCCCGGCCGCCAGAGCCGCCCCGCAGGGCAGCGTGACGATCCACGACAACACGATCTGCCCCACCGCCTTCCAATGGGCCTGCCGTGTCACCGTGCCGATCCCCACCAGAGCTCCCACACTGACATGGGTGGTCGATACCGGCAGCCCGTGGAAGCTGGCACTGGTCACCAGCACCGCCGTGGCCAGATTCGCCGCCAATCCTTCGCCCGGATTCATCCCTGTGATCTTCCTCGACATCGTCATCGCCACCCGGTGGGCCTTCATCAGGCCCCCCATCGCCATGGCCACCCCCACCAGCCCCAGACCCCATCGGATATCCACCGCCGACGCCACCAGCAGCAGCGCGGCGATCTTCGGCGTATCATTGAGTCCGCGGGCGAAGCTCACCGCCCCGGAACTGATAAAATGCAGCCCATCCAGGGGTTTGGTGCGGTGCACCGGAGCCAGCCGAACCGCCCGCAGGATCACAAAAAGCAAGGCCCCCGTGCCCACCGCGATCAGAGGGCTGAGCAGCAGTGGTTTGGCAAACCCCTCCCATAACCTGGCGAAATTCACCGCATCCGGAGCCGCCGTCAGACCCGCCCCCACCAGCGCCCCGGTGATGGCATGGGTGGTGCTGACGGGAAATCCCAGACGCGTGGCCAGCAGCACCGTCCCCCCCGCTCCCAAAGCCACCGCCAGCAGAAAGCCCGGCGATGCCGTCAGGGCTTCCGGCACCAGTCCCTTGCCGGAAAACTTACGGAGCAGTTCCGCCGCCAGAAACAGCGCCGCCACCGATCCCGCCCCGGTGGTGACCGTGGCCCAGGCGAGGGCCTTCCGGTAGCTGGCAATCCCGCTGCCATACAGGGCGGCCACCCCCTTGAAGTTGTCATTGGCCCCATTGCTCCACGCGAGAAAAGCCACGGCCACAAAAAGCAAAACGAGCATCATCATGGCCCGCCCTCTCATCGTGTTTGCACATTCACGCAAACGATATTTGCACCATTCCGCAAATACCAATGACCCGGTCTAGCCCTCTATTTCATCCAGCCGGAAGGAACAGCAGCCGAGGTCGAGCACCTGATGGTTCCGCTCCAGCTCCTCCCGGATGGCGGGGCAAAGCCGGTAGATGCGCTGCTGGGCACACACCTCCATCTCCACCAGTCCGGCATCGCGCAGCACCTTCAGGTGCCGCGAGGCATTATAAACCGTCAGCCCCAGCCGCTCCGCCAGAGCAGTCACGGCACTTTCCCCGGCCGCCAGCGACTTCACCAGCCGCATCCGGGTAGTGTCCCCCAGGGCACGGAGTTTCGGAAGGCAGGGTTCTTGACTGCTGGTAGGGTGCTTTTTGGCCGCCATGGATGTGGGTTGCGTAACCCATGGGATGCCCGGTGCCAAGTTCAGTTTAGCGCTGGAATGCAAAGCCGCTGCCGCCATGAATTCCGGACCGGCAAGAGTGACACCGCCGTCCACCTGCCCCGGTTTCCGTTGCCAGCCCCTGCCCCACGGTGTCGCCGAGGTCCCGGGCCTGCCCGTTGCTTTCACTCACCCAGCGGAGTTGCCTCCCCTGCCTTGCCCGGCGTTCAGATGGCCATTGGGAGGGTTCATCGCAAAGAATTTTGGGGGTTTCTGCGGAACCTCAGATTCACGATGAAGAGCGCAGATGCCCATAAAACAATCACGCAGAACTCGATGCCAATAAGCGGAGGGGCATCGCCCCCTCCACCACCCGTAGCCCGTCCAATGTCATGAAGGCTCTGGTTGCACCCGCGCTGCATCAGAGTAAACGCAATTGCTACTACCGCCCAGAACGTCAGGAATACCCGGGAAAAAAGGAAAGCCGTCGCGACAAGCATCGATAGGAGCGCCATCAAATTGAATCCCTGCGACAACAGAAACAATGCTAGCTTTTCAATGTTCATTTTCAGGTTACCGAAGGTAATAGGTGATGCGCGGCGAGCAGGATTCCGATTCAATTTGACGATTTATCGCCGTCACCCCGCCCGACTTGTTGGCCGTTACTTCCATACTGCATTGATGATTCTCAACTTCGTGATCTCGATCATCTCCGGATCCTTGATTTGCTTTGGCCCCTCGTCGAGCTTCCTGACATCGGCTCCAATTCCTTTGCCGAGGAGAGAGAACTTTACGGTCTCGAACTTGCGCACTGCGCCATTTGAGAATTCCACCTCGACATCCACCCAGAGAAGGCGTTTGCCCAGGTTCTCTGCCGCCTCAGCAGTAAAGACAAGGAACGAGGGAGCGGACTTGTCGGCTGGCCTATCCAGAATCTCGCTCAAGGAGCGCACGTTCACTCCGAAGGTCACCTTGTCCATGACAGGCTTCTGCCATTCCGGAATGCGATCCAACTCCACCTTGATGTCGGCTGCGGGTGAAATCGCCGCACTCAGGAGCACGGTGAATATGCAGATAAGCTTCTTCATTTTTAGATAACGTCGAGTCCTCCTACGCCTGACCGGGGGCGAGGCTTCTACTGCGGGTTGAGGTTGTGGCGGTCATGACGGCTGGCACTGGCGTCGGGTCGGGCGTTACGAGGGACGGTTTGTTCGCTTAGTCGTTTTGGTAAAAGTAGATCTGCGACCGCGCCTGATCCACAAAGAGCTTCAACGCGTGAGACTCGTCGTGCCCCCGGTAGTAACCGGGCGAGATTGCCGAGGGGTCCCACCATGGCATCGGCAGAAACTCGCTTCGAGGAACTGGCGGAACCGCGGCCGACAAGAGACTTCGTGGGTAAGCCAAGGCTCTCCCCATCTGTTTGTTGTTCCAAGCGACAAGCGCATCCACCGCTGCATCGAGATCCTTCGGGTCGACCTCAAAACGAACGAAAAACTCAAGGTCTTGGAGCCCGCCGCTAAAGAACAGGTAGTAAATCGAGTGCGCCGAAGTCGGCATAGGCACACCGAGGTGCTCCTTGTCGACCGCCGCTTTCGTCGCAGGTAGGTCGCACCTCACAATCGCATTGTCTGAGCAGCCGCAACTGAGAAGAGCCACGATTACCACGGAGATGCGTGAGATATATTTCATTCCAAGCAAACAGCCTCTTATGCCACCAGATCTGGTGGGATTTCCATTTCAAGATGCGGCATATTTGGAGGGGCTGGTGGCTTGTAAAAGATTGAGCCTCAATGAATCCGGCTGGATATTCCTGACCATATCCGAGTCCAACAGGATTTGCAAGAAATCCACGAGATTTCGACGGTCCCCGCGGCGCTCGATCCCGGGCATTTTGTTCCTGCCTCAAAAGTGGAAGCCGATCAGGTTCCAGTAGAACAGGTAGGGGACAAAAAGGATCAAGCAGCATACTTCGAGCGAGCCTCGTATTCTTCGCGCTACGGTCCAGCCATCGTACCGGCGGGTCCTGTCGAGCACGATCAGCTGGGCGACGGTCGCGAGCGTGGAAACGGTTCCCAGTAGCGGAAGGAACGACAGCACGGCAGGGCAGCTTGGGTGGAGCTGGTCAAGCACCAGCCATGCGGTGATCGAAAACGTGACCAGAATCAGCAAGTTGAGAGCGCAGACCGCGCGTTTCAAATTCACAACCCTGCCGGAGGGTGGCAAAGCCGGACTCGCCTGATGGCGGAACAAGCGGTTTATACCGCACCGGACCCCGGCGACGGTGTTGGCAAGAAAGTAGCCGAGGAAAAGCATCCATAGCGTTGTCTGGACAGTTCCGTTGCCAAACCATCGCAGCTTTTCGTAGCGCACTACCTTGGAAAGAACGCCTGTTACTTCGGCGGAGCCCTCTTGGTTCATGGTCCCGGTCTGCGAGGGAGCATCGATAACGCGGTGGACCCAATCGGTCATCGTTTTCAGGGCGCCCGGCGCGTAGCCACGCCACTTTTCCTGAATCGCCCCTGTTTCTGAGATACCCAGACTGTGTTTGGCCTGCGGCACGATGATCATCGTCCATTTCTCATTGTCCGCACGGGCCAGCGAATTCTTCAAACCGGCTACGCTTTCGCCGACCGGCACGTGTTGGTCCAGTTGTCCCCACATCGCCAAAACCGGCTGGCCCACATGGCTCCACGCGGGATGCACGTATTGCTCCGGCGGTGGATAGGATCGGGGCGCCAATGAGGAGACCAGGGATCCGTCCTGCAAATTGTGGGGCAAAGTATCCATGAGAAGTTGCCCTTTCCCAGCCACGTCCCGCAACTTGTCCGACAGCCCATATTTCCGGAACAGGTTGTCACGATAATAAACCATCATCCCATCGGCGACGTCGGCCCCCACGCTCACGACGAATCGAATGTCCTCCGACCGGGACGCGGCGGCGGCGCTGATGTAGGCGCCTTGACTGAGCCCCCAGATGCCAATCTGTGATGCTGCGATCCCGTGGCGCTGCTTGAGGAAGGCCACGCCGGCCAGAGCGTCATTCACCAGATTCCCGTAGGGCTCACGACTCTCGTAGGCTCCGCCTGACTGGCCGCTGCCCCGTTTGTCGTAGATCAATGCGGCCATACCCTGTCCCGCGAAAAATTCACCTGCCTCCCGGTATGACTCCCGGGTTTGGGGGCCCGCGCCATGGACAAAGACAACCGCCGGCACAGGCTCTTCGCTTCTGGGCAAGAGCAGACTTCCGGCAAGCTTGACATCGTGGTTGTGAAACTCGACCCGGTGCTCCTCAAACCCGGATGGCCGCCCGGTTTCATCAGCACACGCCGCTGGCCCGCTCATGCCCATCAGAAGCGCGATGACAAGAATCGCGGCCGGCAGCATGTTCATTCAGGTTGCTCCGGTTCAAGGCCAAGATGATCCATGAGCCGCTCAAATTGTTCCCGGATCCCATCATCCGTCGATTCACCTGCGAGTCGTCTCGAAGCTGATCGTAACTCGTAAAGTTCCGAGGTCGATGCCGATCTCAGCAACACGGCCAGAGCTTCCAATGTCTGCACGTCATCGCCCTCTTCATCGTCGCTCGAAGCGGTCCGATATGCTATATGGACAATCGCTGTCGCCAAGGCCGTCGCGAGGTGTTGCATAGTTTCTTGGGATAACATTTTCACTCCTCCGAACCGCGAACGGGGGGCGTGGAATTCAAAGTGGGCGCCAATGAGCGGTTCGGAGCGACGACTTCTTTGGCTTTTGAGAATTTACTTCGTAGTAGCTCAGGACATTCTTGGCTTATATGAACGATCCGCCAATTCTGATCCTTGCCGCCTCCAGAAACGCCGACAATCGCCGCGTGGCAATGAAGTGCCTGGCCAACCTTCTCCGCTATCTCATTCAGCCGCTGCGCGTCCGCCCCGGAAAAGGAAATCGTGTCACCATCCCAACGAGGATCCCCATGGAGTTCGATGCTGAAATGCACGCCCGCATTCTGGTCCCGGAGGAAGGTGTAGTTCGTGAGATCGGTCCCGCTGAGAACAATCGCCAAGACAGATGCTACATCACCAGTCCATCGCTTGGGCGGATCGCGCTTACCAAGATGGGTGATCTTGAGCCCTATCGATGGCAGGAAGTCCAGCAGCGAATGGATGTCGTGCGCACTAAGCGATGGCGTGTAAATAAATGCGCAGTGACTCATGTCTTTATTCTTCGGATCAGGCGACGGCGAGGAGTGCGTGATTACACGACCGACGCCATACGAGCTTGCCTGCATTCGTTTTGTCCGGCTTGCTTTTCATTTGGAATCGGACGGCCCTGCACCGGGGAACCACTCTGTATGCTGATCTCCTCCGCGGCCCCAATAAGTTACCCGTAGTCCCCGCAGGAAGGCAATGTAGCCCTGAACACCTGCCTTCATCGCCCGAATGGTAAAATCCCGGTAATGTTGACCGTTGCGCTGACTGTCCAGAATCGCGGACCGGAGCGCAGCCTGGTCGAAATCTGCTGCTACTGCCGGTAGTCCATCGTATGTAATGGGAGTGATAACGGCATCCCCTGTGGCACTGTAGAAGGTCTTCCGGAGGGTGACGTAGTCCACGTGGTAGTATTCAACTCCGGTTTCGACGAGCCTGCCTACGATTTCTGGAAAAGGCATCGTTCCCGCGAGAGTAGCTCTGGATGCTTCACTGACGATTTGTGAATTCATAATTGGTTTGCCGAACGACGACTGATGCCATACGAGCCGCTCCCTGCATCCGTTTTGTTCGCCCTCGTTGGTTCGCTCGTGTTCATTCGGCTGGAGTGAAAAAGACCTTCGCCCGGTCGTGTGCGTTGAACTCGGTAATGACCTTCCCCATCCACTCCCTGTTGGCCTCGGTGGACTTCAGCGTGACTGCTGTCCTACGCAGCTTCCCGGGAAGACACCGCCTGAGGCACTCCAGTGAGGCTCGGAGAATGTGCTCTGGAGAGTGTCCGAATCGCGGAGGCACTGAAAAGGCAGTGGCGTCCAAAGCAAGCTCCGAAACAGTATCGATATCGCCGCAGCTAAATCGCAGGCCACAGGCTGAGGCTAAATTCAGATTCTCTTTCGCTTCCTTGGAGCTGTTCGTTGGGGGAATGTTCGGAGCAGAAATCAATCCGATGCCGGTCGGCTGTCCGCTCATGCCATACCAGTCATGGCAGGTCACCTCGACAATCTTGATCGTGCCTGAGCCGAGGCCGTCCAGTGGCTGAAAGGTAGTGCTCAGCATGGACTCTCCAGCATGAGCCATCATGCCCAGGATCATGCTCGCTAATAGTGAAAGGAAGTGGCGCATCGAAGTTGGTCAGCGATGAGTCGTGGCACCGGCTACCGGGAGCGCCCCTCCGAATGGGGATCAGGTTTCTGATTACTCTCCGGCTTCGTCCCGGGGGGAGGAGCGGGTTGGCCAGGCGCGGCTTGTTGCGCTTCTCCATTTTCGATTGGCTCTATAATTAGCCAGATGAAAGCATGAAAGGGTGTCGTCTTTTTCTCTTTATCGATCAAAAACTTCTCAAACTCAATACGCTTCACTGAATAGCCATGCGAAAGTAGGGCATCATTGATCTTGATGAGCGTTGCCGTCTTCAAAAGGCACTCGGAAAACTTTGATCTAAGAAGCAACACCTTCGGATTGTGCAAATTGCCCGCTGACTTGAATGCATCAGCCAAGATATCCGGAAATTGTGCCCGAAATGCATTCAATAGTTCGCCCTGAACCGTGGGGTCATTATTGAAAAATTTCGAGAAGGTGATGTCCTCGAGAGGAACGCTTTTTTCACGCGAAGCAAGAATCTCAGCAAGCCATTTAATGCGGGTAGCCGGTTGTCCACCACCGGCTTGTTCGCTTTTTGGCTTTGCTTTGGAGAGGACATCGGCCAGATCATCTGCCAAATCCTTGTCGGCGACTTTGAACTTACCCTCGACCGCTTTGAATACCACCAGCCTTTTGATCGGGTTATCGCCAGAATCCTCGCCGGCACGGTCGCCCTCCTTGATCTTCCCCCGCTCCCTTTCCCGGTATTCCGCCGTGACGGCAATTCCGTCCACATAGTGAATCGTCCACTCCCGGAAGTTCAACGAATGCGCGGCAAACGCACGAACGCTTTGGATCTTAGTACCGTCCGAGATCACATCAATTGTTGCTCCATCACACGCTGGCCTCCACTCAATCGTCGTCTCCACCAATTCGGCTCCGGCGGCCAATGTGGTCAGGATGGCAAGCAGGAGGATTTTCATTTTTCTATTTCTTGGCCAAACAGTCTATGGATGCCACCAGATCTGATGACATATCCATTTCAAGATGAGGCATAGTTGGAAGGACTGGTGGTTTGTGAAGGTTCGGCCTCAATGGATCTGGCTGGATATTCCTGACCCTATCCGCCCCCACCAGGATTTGCAAGAAATTCAGGAGATTTACAAGGGTCCAGAGGATCAGGCATACACTGAGTTCCAGCCCCAAACGGAACCTGGCACAGCCCATCCCATGGGGCGGCGCATCTGCTTCGTCAGGCCGGCCAGTGCGGGTTTGATGCCCTGCCCGGCCGGCTCCTCACCCATCAGCAGGAGCGGGCGGGCGCTGCCGGGATGGCCGGGCATTGGCTCTTGCTTACAGGGATTGGGAAAAGACAGCCATCCAGCCTTTACCGGGCCGAGGTCTCCTCGGGCACGACACGGTCAGCTGGGGGACCGGAGGGGTGGCTGCCAGCTGCCTTTCGCAAATATTGCATCGCCCGGAAATTGTCGGATCTTGTGACATGACCGCTCCTCCTGCCGCGATTGAGACCCGTTGCTTTGCGGACAACCACGAGGTCCTCGGCGTCAACTGCACTTCAGATCCATCTCGAGATCGACCCCGAAGACATTGTTGAGCACTCTGAAATCAAGGTGCTTGACCGCCTCTCTTGGAAGGAAGTCCCTTACGGATTTCGGTAGCTCAAACCCGTTGATTTTGGCTGCTTGGGGATGTGTCTCCATTTGTGGTGAACGTTACGGGCCTGCCATCCGGCTACCGGGGGCATCCTCCGACGTGGGGGTTGAGGGTTCAACTTTCGCCGGAACTTTGTGTGCGGGCTTGGTAGCCGGTTGACCAGCGCCCGGTTGTTCTCCCGACGAGGGGCTTACAATCATGTCAAGCCAGTGCTCGATTTCCTCCCAGATATTACCCTGAAGGGATTCGTTGTGCCCCGCTCCCGGAACAAGGATCAGGCGTTTCGGTCCGGCTAGGGCCGCAAACACACGGCGGGAGTGTTCCGCCGGGGTTGCCGAGTCGGAAGCTCCGTGGATGAGCAACACGGAAGCTGTGATTGTCCCGGCCGCCAATACAGGACTCACCGCATCTATCTGAAAACTTCCCTTTTGCTCGGCGAGTTTCATGGCTCTCATGACGGTGTCGGGGGTAAAGAAAAAGGGTGCCCGTTCCGTCACCACGGTTCGCAGATCGGAAAACGATTCCGCTGCGACCACTGCCGAGATCCTTCGATCAACGGCAGCCACCTGCAGCGCCACGGCGGCTCCAAGCGAACTGCCGATTAGCACGACCGGGCCGGGGTCAAGGGTATCCATTACCCGTCGCAGATCCTCTTTCTCAAAAAACCCATAGGTGGATGCCTCACCACCGGAATCTCCGTGGGCGCGACTGTCGTAGGCCACCACATCGAAGCCGCGCTTGCGGAAACGCTCGATCACTCCTGCACCGCTCGCGCGGTTGTCCGCAACGCCATGGAGGTAGATCAATGTTCCCCGACGATTGCCGACCGCCTGGCCCCGCCATCCCTGGAGGCTCACACCTTCACCACGGAAAGTCACTTCATGGTATCCGGGTGGCGGTGCCACGAAAACATGCCGGTGCACGGGGTGCAGTATCAATGCTGCGCCTATCGAAGGAAGCTGGCTTGCCCCCACTCCCAGTAACAGTAGCGCACCCGAGCCGATGATCATCAGTCGCCTTTTGGCACGCGCTCTCATGGCTTCAATAATGTTGGAGAACGTTCAAGCGCTGGCAACTCTACCAGCGAGGGCGAGCGTCGAAACGGGGGTGAAGTTTGGAGTTGCGGAAAGGCACCGACGAAACAGCGGGCTGGTAGGGGTTGCCCAGCCGCGCCTTGTTCGGCTTGGATTTTTACAGCTTCCATTGTCCATATTCTTTGAGGGCTCTCTCCATATTTGGGTTGATATCCGAAGTGATCCCGCGGGCATCCATGAGCGATCTGAGGCTTCGATACCTCTCAAGTAGTTCACCTCGAGCACCCCAATCTTCGGTCTCATCGTCTAATCCGGGCTTGAGGAATGTGCAACCCTCCTCCTCATCGCCAATCATGGTCTTTGCGTAATCCCAATCGTGATGAAATAGCAGTTCGAAAGCGCCAACGAAACCTCGCAACGCTTGAATCAGCTCTAGATCATCTGCCTTCGATGGCTGTTTTCTAAAGAGAGACATAGCACAAGTTTTCCTGCCGAACGTCGAAGTCCTCTCACACCTGCCCGGGGGCGAGGCTTCGACAGCGGGTTGAGTTTGTAGTGATCATGACGAATTGAACTCGCGACGGGGCAGGTATTGAGAGCGACGACTTGTTCTCCATTATTGTTTTTATGCGGCGTTGATCACTCGTCGAGTGGCTTCAAGAATGATCCGGCGCTCGTCACTACCACAGATTTTTGGATGCAGTTGCCGCGAGACGGCTACCATGAGATACGACTTCGCTGATGCGTCAATCTTCCCTTCATCGATTAGCTGTCCGAGTCCTGTTGCAATGATTGTCGTGTCGAGAGTGAAGATGTCGAAACCCTCTGCCATAAATGCATCATCGGGCGATTCGAGGTCTCTCTCAACCAGAGCATCGGAGTGGAGACTTTCGTTGTATTCGTCGAGGCGATCCGAAACGATCCACGAGATGCAGTCCTTCAGCTCGCCTGCGGGGTTGTCAGCCCGCCAGCTTCGCCACTCGTAGTATGCGTCCCATCCTTCATCGCTCCCGAATGGCGCATCTTCATCGGCACAATCCCAAAAGAACTCCTCGGGCATGAGTTCCCGAGCTGTTGGATGTGCTTGCTCAGGTTCGTTAAATGGGTCGTGATCACTCATTGGAATTCTTTTGGAGAACGTCAAAGGCCTGCCAACCGCTACCGGGGGGCAAGCTCCGATTCTGGTTGAGGTTTGTCCTTACCCTCCAGCTTCGACTTGGGGGCGGTAGCGGGTTGGTCAGCGCCGTCTTGTTCGGTTCTTTCTGTTGGGATCGCTTGTTTGGATTGAGCATCCCAAAAGGCGTCACTTTCCTCTTTCTCCTTCTTCATCTTTGCTTCCCACTCAAGCCACTTTTTCGAGACATTTCCGTCTCGCGTGTATCCGCCTTCGACTGATTTCCCCTTCTTAGGGATGGTTGTAGTTACGCAGAAATCCTCGATTAGGTAGATGCTAATCTGTATTTGGTCCCCTCTAACATTGCGATACATCAGCGTCCATGCGCCGTCACCAGTTTGCCCCTCATCGCCAAGGATGGTCACGTTCAGAACGTAATAGTCCTCCAAAGCCAGTTTCCTCAAAATTGTCTCAGAGATTACACAGGCTTCTTTGAGGCTTACCGCCGGACGCTTATTTTCGGGGTAGCTGTAAAGACTCCCAAATGCAAGGGAAGCGGATAGCAAAAAGCAAATGACAGCGGCGTGGATATTCATTCTCTATTTCTTTCTACCGAACGACTCGGATCAGGCGACGGCGAGCGCAAGATGTTGCTGACACGACAGATGGCCTTCGAGCCGTTGCCTGCATCCGTTTTGTTCTGCCTTGGTTGCGGGCTTCATGGCGTGAGGTCAACAATTCGAGCACCTTTGCAGAGTGGATACGATGCGATGAAATCCTCAATCAAGGGCTTCATCACTGCGTTGGAATCACCGTAAACATAGAGAGCTGTTTCAGTCGGTCCCTGCCAATGAGCCTCGATCTCCCCGTGCCCCTTGAGACGCTTGTCGATCTCGCTCACAACTACATTGCTATCGCTCTGCTTATAGACCTCGTCTGGTAGATTCACGCCGTCCAAATAGATTGCAAATCCCTCTCGCACGCCAAAAGGAATCTCACGGATCACGTCATCATCCTGAAATATTTTGAGCTTGGAGCCCTTCGGTGCACCTCGATTTTCGAGGAACTTCGTGACAAAAGGAATGCTCGCGTCTGGAGAGGACAAAAACATATGCACGTCAATGAAGACAATCTCTCCCTCCTTGCTCTGCATCGTTCCGCCTCCGTCAGCCTCGCCATAGCCTTGTGCTGAAAGAGCCTCTCCCAGAGGGTCTTCGTAACGCTCACCACGATCAAGTGGGCCGATCTTGTGATTCAACTCGGCTGTAGCGCTAATCCGATTGTCTTTCGGTTCTGGCGCAGAACTGCGTCCACAACCAACGAGGCCAGCTAATGTCGATAGTAGTCCCATGATGAGTATTCTTGTTCGTGGATCAGCGGTGAACATGGGTGTTGGCAGAACTCTGTATTATGCCAACAGGGGTGTTGGGATATCCATTTCAAGATGTGGCATAATTGGGGGAGTGGTGTTTTGTAAAAGCCTGAAAATCAATGGATATGGCTGGATATGACGATCATATCCGCCCCCAACAGGATTTGCAAGAAATTCAGGTGATTTAAACAGACCCTGAAGGTGCGGATTGGCGAAACGCCAGGAATGGTCGCAGCTGAAAACTGTGGCCGGAAGGGAAATCCCGGGACGGGGGCGGGATGGAAGAAAGGTTTAGCGGGCCGGGGGCCATGGAGCGCGGACTTGCAGTCCGCCCCGGCAATCCTGTCCCATTGTTTGGTCCTATCCAGTTTCCCTGCTGGAGGCTCTGCCGATGCTCCGGGGCGGACTGCAAGTCCGTGCTCCTTCTCCCAGCCTTGGTGGGCACCAGGCTCTCAACACAAAACCCGCCCTCCCACGGATGGGAGGACGGGCCTGGGGTTAGTGGGCCGGGATTCCCCCCGGCCGGAGGTCAGGCTCAGGGGACGCGGGCGACGATAGGGTCGCACCAGGGTCCGGCTCCTTTGGCGCCCACGGCGCGGATGCGGATGCTGACAAAGCTGCCGGAGGGGAGGTCCTTGAAGGTGTGGTTGGCACGGGGGCTGACTCCGGCGGTGCTGCTCTCCCAGAGGGCGGGACGGCTGGCATCGGTCACCGGGAGGGACTGCACTTCATAACAACGGCTGTTGGTGACGACCCGCCAGCGGGCGCGGACTTCACCGGAGAAGGGAGTCTTCTCCACGCGGAGCTGGACCGGAGCGGGCAGCACCTGCGGCGGGGTGGGCGCACGGCGCAGGCCCCAGCCGGCACTGAGCAGGGCCTCGTCGCTGGAATCGGAACTCTCACAGGTGCGGGCGGTGTTGCGGATCAGGTCGCTGGTGGCGATGAGTTCGGCTTCGAGGACG
Organism: uncultured Verrucomicrobiota bacterium; assembly: GCA_942492905.1. Lineage (GTDB taxonomy): Bacteria > Verrucomicrobiota > Verrucomicrobiia > Verrucomicrobiales > V1-33 > CAIZWU01. The sequence goes on along the minus strand of OW818657.1, from coordinate 2,972,503 downwards.
GCGCTGAGGGAGCGGGACTGCTGGTCGAGCAGATTCCGGCTATCAATCAGGCTGATCAGTTCTCTCTCCTTGGCGCGGAGGGCCTCGATGGAGAGACCCATGCCGGTGTAGTAGGCATTATCGGTCAGGCCATCGATGAGGGTATGCACGTAGGCAAGGAGGCCCACGACGTTGAGGCCGGTCAGGTCCAGACGCACCGCGCCCTGGACGGGAGTGACCGGAGGCAGGGCACCGAGGACGGGGCTGCCGGCGACCGACGAGGCCTTGCGGCGCTGGGCGGGAGTGGGGCCGGAATGCGGCCGACCTTCCTTGGCGGGGACGACGACAGGGGCGGTGCGGCGCCGGGACCGGCTGGCAGGAGGAGAAGCCGGGGCGGTAGCGGCGGCTGGTTTGGTTTTTTTGGATTTTGGATTCATAATGGTCGATCTAGTTGGTATGACCTGCCGGGATAACTCCGGTGGTCATTGGAAAGCTAACGGCCAAGCCCGGAAGCACAACTAATTTTCCATATTTATTATTATTTCCACACCCACTCACCCTACCAACCACCTGTCATGAAGGCGCGTAAAGCGTTGATCCTCATCGGACTATCCATGGCCAAACCGGGGCGGAAAATGAGGTGGAAAAGATCCTGTTTTTCCAGACAACGGTTACTTATTTCAAAAAACCGGTCAGCTTTTTCGAAAAATACGGTCAGAAAATCTGAAAAATACGGTCGGTTTTTTCGAAAACTACGGTCGGTTTTTTCAGAAAATGCGGTCGGTTTTTTCGAAAAATGTGACCGTAGTGGACCCAAAATGCGACCAGAAAGCTGGCTACTACGACCAGAAAATTTGAAAAATGCGGTCGTAGTGCACCGGTTTTCTGGTCGTAGTCCACCTGTTTTCTGGTCGCAGTCCCTGGGTTTTCTGGTCGTATTACCGCCTACTCTGGTCGCATTTTTTCGATTTTCTGGTAGTAGTCCCTCTGTTTTCTGGTCGTAGTCCTTGGGTTTTCTGGTCGTAGTGGTGGTGTTTTCTGGTCGTAAAACAGGGTCACTTGGTAGCTTTTCCTACCCCGACCGGTCGCTTTTCTCGAAAAAAGCGACCGTATTTTCCAAATAAACGGTCGGATTATCCGCGAAAACCGGTCGCATTCTGCCGGAAAACCGGTCAGGACCGGCCGTCAATGTGGTAGGTTCCCTGGGGCGTTGCCCCAGGCTGGGATGGCGGTGCGCCGTTGGCGCTATCTGAATCCCCGCTCCGGATGCGGGCGATGGGGTGGGCGTGGTCCGCCTTTCCCAGCCAAGCCCGGGCGCCTGGCCAGGCCCGGCGGGCGCGGCCACATCAGAGGGCCAATGGCCCATTCCATCCCAGCCTGGGGCAACGCCCCAGGTATCCTGCCCGATACAGACCCAAGGGCTGAAGGACCGGCCCATTGATCAATCCCAAGGGTGGCGGCAGGCACGGGACGATGGAACGGGCTTTCAGCCCTGGTGGTATTTTGGCGATGGCTCCCTGGGGCGTTGCCCCAGGCTGGGATGGCGGTGCGCCGTTGGCGCTATCCAAATCCCTGCCATGAAAGCAAGGAGCGAAACAGTCGGGGAACCGGCGCACCAAACCGGGGTCGTCGCAGCACCTCAGGCGGCGTCATCGGGGTCTGAACTCATCTCCTATCCCATCCACAAAAAACTCCACCCGGCCACAACGCGGACAAACGTAAATGTCAAAGCTCTCGCGATTGACGAACAACTCTCCCAGATCGCCCATCAATCCCCAGCGCGTGCCCTCGTGGAACTTTCTGGTGCCGACGTAGTCGAGGGTCGAGGGGCAACGGGGGCAGCGTAACGGATCTGCCGGGGGTGCGGATGTGCTGGCTGGGGACGCAGTCAACTCAGCACACTTCCAGCACGAGTCGAACTGGTCGTCGTGCTGCTCTCCGCATTCAGGGCATGTCCACATAAAATCAGCGTGTCCGGTTTCTAACATTCAAGACAAACCCCGCAGCGCAAAGGATGTGGCACCAACGCATGATTGAACGGGTCCGCAGCTCCTCCATCGCGGGGCGGGTGGGCTGGGGCGTGAAGGTGGGGAATTGGCATGGCTTGGGCGGGTGGGGCCTTGCAGGTCTTTGAAAAAACGTCTATTGAACGGTTCTATCCTGTCGTAATCCGCTTCACCGGGCCTGTCCAGTCTTCTCTAGCGGTTCTTCTGAAGAAGCTTCCAGACACCCCGGAGAATCAAGCCAGCCGCGAATCCGGCACCCAGTCCCACCGCAGCAGCAGCAAAGGCCATAAAAGCCCCTTGACCCGCCCGTGCCACGATCTCCTGATCCTCGGCCCTCACCCACAGGGCAAATCCCACCAATGGAGCCATGAGCCAGCAAATCCAGATCACTTTGGTGATTTCCCCTTTACCTTGGATCCCCTGCTCCATGCCCAGCAGGAACAACACCACGGCAGCGCCCCGGACGATCCACCAGTAGATTTCAGGTCCTTCCATAAATTACCTCCGATTGACCTTGCCCTGAGCCGTCAGGCTCTCCTCACCGCAATGGATTTCCGTTTCCTCTTCCAGCCCCGCCGTGCCTATTAGCAACAAAAAGTGCAACATATTTGTTACCCTACCATCCCCCGTCCCGCGGCGTCCACTAAAATCCTGCACCGCCTCCGCTCCGCGTGGTGCACTCTCGCGTGGTGCACTCTCGCGTGGTGCACTCTCACCGGCCGGCATGTTCCTAGCTACGGCGCCCGCCCCGCCCATCTGAAGACCGCTAGTCAGGGATCAGCGCTTTGTTCGCACCATTGAGGGGCTTGCGACAGCAGTTTAGGAAGGTGAGAGATCGCATCGGGAAAGGCTTCGCGAAGCTGTTTCAGAGCAGACGGTTGTGTGCGGCATCCGATGTAGGACCGCCGCTTTCCGGTGAGTATCCCAGCAATGTGGATGCATATGCGAGCCGCAATCTGAGCAGACTCTATGGTCGGCAATATAAGGCATGGATCAAAAGCCAGATCAGCCGCAGTGTGTGGAAGCGTTACCTCTGGAGAGTAAAGTATGCATGGTGCACCGCAATGTGCAAAGTGCTTGTCTTTAGATACGGGTGACCTCACCGTAAAAGCTCCGTTGTGACCTGGCTGCAAAACAGGCTCAGGCAACTTGTTCCGAGTTGGGTGAAATGCAGTGGAGACACTGAGATCGATCAGCGGTGTAGAGGCGGAGGTCACCCACCAATGATAATCTTCTACGGAGGTAGACGTCGTAGTAAGTCTGAAGGGTGGATCAAACAGGGAAATTTGACCACGAACAATACGAGGGTCCAATCCATGAGCGCCGCAGAAAAAGACAGTTATGAGGGCGTGCTCCCGGCAGAACCAGCCAAAGTCACCATCTCCGGGCCGATCGGTCAAAAGATAGTTGGACTCTGGCCCGATGACGCCTCTGAGTAATTTCTGGATGGAAAGCGTCACGAGTGCCCACTACTGATTCACCGCCAGAATTGCAACGGAGTGCTCAACCTTATTTTCAGCAGGAATGTCGGGGGAATACGGAATCACGGGATAGATCGTAGAATTTAGTGAGGGATTTCCTGCATGGCACGTGGAAAGCCGCCAAGATGCCAGAAAAACCTCCAAATCCGGCAGGCAAAAACGGGGGGCCTCTCTATCAGCCGTTGCCAATTGACTGGGTGCTGCGGTGAGCGGCTGGATAGGGCGGGCCTTCAGCCCTCCGGTCCATGCGGGAATGGATTCCTGGGGCGTTGCCCAAGGCTGGGATGGGGTGGCCCGTTGGGCCTTGGGGGCCTGATTTTGGGACGTCGGGGGCGGGATGGGGCTTTTGCCGGGGCTCTGGAGAGACGAGTGAGGACACTCGTTACACATTCGCCGGGGCTCTGGAGAGGCGAGTGGGGACACTCGTTGCACCTTCACCGGGGCTTTGGAGGGACTCGTGGGTAGGCTGGTCCACCTCCTTCGGTTTTCGCTTTGGCTCTGAGAAACCCGCCGGGAGGCTGGTCCACCCCTGTGCCCTGGCTGGCGGTGACGATATCCTTCCGCTTCAACCCTTGAATTCCGGAAGGCGGCGCCTTATGCGGCGGGATGGAGGAGACGGAACCGGATATCACGCAACAAGACCTGGTCGATGCCCTGGACAGTGGGGACGCGGGGTTGGCGCGTGAAATGGTGCCGCAACTGCACGAGGCGGACCTGGCGGGAGCGTATGAAGCCCTGCCGGCGGAGGAGGCGGGGGAGCTGCTGAAGCTGATCCCGGAGGATCAGTTCCCGGAATTCCTGACGCAGTTGCCGCTGACGGATGCGGTGGAGATCCTGCAGGGCCTGCCGGACAGCCGGTTGGCGGCGGTGCTGGCGGAGATTTCGGATGACACCCTGGTGGACCTTTTGCAGGAGATGCCGCCGACGCACCGCGGGCACGCTTTTCACCTGCTGTCGGAACCGCGGCGGAAGGCGGCGCGGGAGTTGCTGAAATTTGAGGATGACTCGGCGGGGGGCCGGATGACGACGGCATTTGCCTCGGTGCGGGAAGATATGACGATCCGCGAGGCGATTGATGCGCTGCGGGGGATCGCGGAGGAGACGGAGCTGCTGGCGCGTATCTATGTGGTGGACGACGAGGGGCTGCTGCTGGGGAAAATCCGGCTGCGGGACCTGACGTTCAACCGGCGGTCCACCCACATCGCGGAGTTGAATGATCATGACACGCGGTCGGTGCTGGCGACGTCCGACCAGGAGAAGGCGCTGCGCATGATGATGAAATACGACATGCTGGCGCTGCCGGTGCTGGATGAGGACGGACGGCTGCTGGGGGTGATCACGCACGATGATGCGCTGGACATCCAACAGGAGGAAAATACGGAGGACATTGAGCGCCAGTCGGGGATCAGCGGGGATAATACGGATGAGACTTACCTGAATACGACGGTCTTCCACCAGGTGCGGCGGCGGATTGGCTGGATCATTTCGCTGGCCTTCATCGGGCTGATTTCGGGGACGGTGATGTATTCCTATCAAGGGCAGATCAGCAGCCTGTTTGCCCTGACGATCTATATGCCGATGATCGTGGCGGCGGGGGGGAATACCGGCGGGCAGTCGGCCACGATGGTGGTGCGGGCGATGTCCCTGGGGGAGCTGGATGCGGGGTCGGTGCTGAGGGTGGCGTGGAAGGAGCTGCGGATCGGGCTGATCATGGGGGGCGTGGTGGCGCTGGCGATGGTGGGGCAGATTTACTTTTTGCGGCCGGCCAGCATCCAGATCAGTCCGGAGCTGCTGCTGGGATTTGCCGGGACGGTGGGGCTGGCCCTGCTGGTGCAGATGACGGCTTCCACGCTGATCGGGGCGCTGCTGCCGCTGGGCGCGCGGGCGGTGAAACTGGACCCGGCGGTGATCGCCTCGCCGGCCATCACGACGATCGTGGATGCGACGGGGCTGCTGATTTACCTGAATCTGGCACGGGCGATCCTACCCTTGTGAAAGTGGGGAGCCCGCGCCGTTGACGGTGGGGAGGGGATGGGTAGCATCGGCGGATGGCACAGGATTTTTTGAAGGCGGCGGAGGCCGCAGCACCGCGGCGGATTCACCTTATCGGCGTGGCGGGGTCGGGCATGAGCGGGATCGCGTCGCTGCTGCTGGACCTGGGGTTCAAGGTGAGTGGATCGGACCGGAGCACCACGGTGGAAACGGAGCGGCTGCAGGCGGCGGGGCTGGAATTTTATTGTCCGCACACGGCGGAAAGCGTGGAGGGGGCGGGAGCGGTGGTCTATTCCTCGGCGATCAAACCGGGGCGGAATGTGGCTTATGACGCCGCGGCGGCAGCGGGCCTCCCGCTGTTCCGCCGGGCGGAAGCGCTGGCCTCGATCATGGGCCGGAAGCAGGGGATCGTGATCGCCGGGATGCATGGCAAGACCACGACCTCGGCGATGGCGGCGCATGTGCTGCGGGAAGCCGGGCTGAACCCCGGGCACTACGTGGGGGCGGAAATCCCGCTGCTGGGCACCAATGCGCGGTGGGACGAGGAGGGCGATTATTTTGTGGCCGAAGGCGATGAGAGCGACGGCACTCTGGTGCTCTATCATCCGCGCCACTCCATCCTGCTGAACGTGGAGGAGGAACACCTCGACCACTATAAAAACATCGACGAGATCAATGCGGTGTATGGGCAACTGCTCGACCAGACGTCCGGCAGTTCGTTTTATTGTGCGGCAGATGCGGGGTCGGCGGCGGTTTGTCAGGGACGGGAACGGGTGATCGGTTATGGATGGGAGCCGGCGGATGACTATTCGGCGGTGGACCTGGAAACCACCGGGCAAAGCACGGCCTTCACGGTCTGCCGGAAAGGGGAGACGCTGGGCCGGATCATCTTGAACATCCCGGGGCGGCACAACGTGCTGAATGCCCTCGCAGTGGCAGCGCTGGCCACGGAGCTGGGCGTGCCGTTTGACCGGATCGCGGCGGCGCTGAGCACATTCCGGGGGGCGCGGCGGCGGTTTGAGGTGAAGCTGCGGAATCCGGCCTGCACGGTGGTGGACGACTACGGGCACCACCCTACCGAAATCGCCGCCACCCTGCAGACGGCGCGGCAATTTGCCCAGGGGCGCGTGATCTGTGTCTTCCAGCCGCACCGCTATACCCGCACCCAGCTGCTGCGGAAGGAATTCGGTCAGGCCTTTTCCCTCGCCGATGCGGTCTTCATCCTCGACATCTATCCGGCCAGTGAACTGCCGATTCCCGGCATTACGGGCGAGACCATCGTGGAGGAAATCCGCGCCCACGAGGGGGACCGGATCAAGGTCTTCTCGGCTCCTGACCGCACCACGGCCCACCTCGCGGTGGGGAATTTCCTCAAGCCCGGCGACCTCGTCCTGACGCTGGGCGCGGGCAATGTGCATGAGATCGGCACGCGGCTGGCGGCGGATCTGCAGACGGCCGAGGGGCTGCGGCAGACCCTGGATGAAACGGACGCGGGGGTGCGGCTGTATGAGCCCATGGGCCGCCACACCACCCTGAAGCTGGGCGGACCGGCGCAGTTTTGGCTGGAGCCATCGACCATCGCCGGGCTGGCCCGCGTGATCCATCATTGCCGGGAACAGGGTCTTCCTTACAAAGTGATCGGCCGGGGCTCCAACCTGCTGATCCGCGATGGCGGACTGAAAGGGGCGGTGATCCATCCGGAAGGCGGGGAGTTTGATCAGATCGAAGTGGAAGGCGACACCATCGCCGCGGGGGTGGGCGTGAAATTCAAACGGCTGGCGGCGGCGGCCCGGACGGCGGGGCTGGGTGGATTTGAATGGATGGAAGGCATCCCCGGCAGTGTGGGCGGAGGGCTGCGCATGAACGCCGGGGCCATGGGGACCGAGACGTTTGATCAGGTGGTTAGCGTCACGGTGCTGGATGGCAATGGCAGCTGTCAGGAAAAGACCCGGGAGCAATTCGATGTGCGTTACCGCAGCGTGCCGGAACTCACGGAACATGTCGCGGTGAAGGCGGTCTTCCGCGGCACCCCGGCGTCGCTGGCGGAAATCGATGCGAGGCTGGCCCTGAGTCTGGACAAACGGAAGCTCAGCCAACCGATCGCGGCCAGTGCCGGCTGCATTTTCAAAAACCCGGAGGCCTGCCCGGCGGGAAGACTGGTGGATGAACTCGGACTGAAAAACCTGTCAGTGGGTCCGGCCCGCGTCTCGGAAGTGCATGGCAATTTCATCGTGAACGACGGGGGCGCCACGGCCCGGGAGGTCCTGGAACTGATCAGCCAGATCAAGGCCAGGGCCAAGGCGGAACGAGGCATCCTGATGGAAACCGAAGTACAGATCGTGGGCGAGGACACTCCGTTCTGAGGACCGGCGCTGGATTTCCCCGGCGCAGAACCCGGAGCAGGCAGCCGGTCAGCCCCCCTGCATGGAAAATCCAAGGAAGCCCGGTTTACCCGTGACATCCGCCCAAACCGTGGTGAAGTCCTCCCCAGCCCCGCATGCCCCCGCCGCACTCTGAACCCCGCACGACTCTGCTGTCGAAGGCCCTCACCCCGCCGGGAGCCGTGAAGACATCGCCGCGGACGCATCTTCGGCGGATGGTGCGGAAACTGACCGGCAAGTCGTCCCGGCAACAGTTGATGCCTCTCCTGATCCGGGTGTATGCCGGATTCAGCACCCTGGATGGCGAGGCCTCGGAGGAGGAAATCGAGAGCAGCCTCGGTTTCATGCGGCACGACTATCCGGAGGCGATGTATTCCGAGCTTCGCGAACTCTACAGCGAGGCGCTGCGCCAGCCGCAGGATCTCCAGAGCATGGCCGCGGACCTGGCCGGACAACTCAGTTATGATGAGAAGGTGCTGCTGGCCGTGCAGCTCTATGTGCTGATCACGCGGTCCCATTCCCCGGAGTCCGAGCTGGCAGATTTCCAGGCTTTCATGACCAGCATGGGAGCGGCCAGTGTGGCCCAGGGGGTGGTCGGGCAACTGCATGAAGCGGGAGAGAACACGACCGCTCCGGCGCAGGAACCGGCGGAGATGCTGGAATCCCTCGAACTGGGCCGCAGCGTTCCGGCGGATCTGGTTCTGGACGATCTGGCGGCGGGGTATGGTGTGACGGTTTTCCGGTTTCACAATCTGCTGCTGCTGAAGAATACCGGCTCCCGGCCAGTGATCGCGCGGGGGCGGCAATTGCCGCACGGAGGCTTCCTGCGCCTCTACGAAGGCCAGCGCGTGGTGATGGGCGACACCGTGCTGGACTACCAGGATCTGGTCTTCTATCTGAATGCCCGCAAAGGCGTCTCCTCCACCCAGCTCTATATCGGATTGAGCCCGTCCGGCAGCCCCTTTGTGGAGCGGGAGCGCTCGAAACTCTCCGCCATCCTGCTGCAGTTCGGCCTCCAGGTCACGGCCACCGCCCTGAAGCCCACCGATATCCGGGTGGGGGGCCGCACCCTGCGGCGGGATGAGATCACAATCGTTTCCCTGACCGACCGGCTCCGGTTTCCTGACACCTCGGAAATCACCTTTGCCGACCTGCGCCGCCGTGCCCGGGAAATGGGCGGACGCTTCGGACTGAACTCCGGCCGCACCGACTATCTGGTCTCGAACAATCCCAGCCTGCTGGGGGAGGGCGATATCATCCTGTCGCCCAGCCTGCGCAGTGAAATCCTGCTGCGGCTGCGCTGCGACTACGAAGCGAAAACCGGTTATCTCGAAGTGATGAAGGCCGCCCGCACCATCACGGTGGGCCGCATCACCCTGCGGGAACGGGACAGCATGGTGCTGGAAGACGGAGCCCTGATCAGCCTGGGCGAAGGCCAATACCTGCGTTGCCGCTTTAGCGACCGGATCATCGAAGAGGAACGCAACATCATCCGCGAGCTGGAACTGGTGGATGTGACGCACCGCTTCGGCCGCAATACCCCCGCGGTGGAAGGGGTCTCCCTCACCGTCCGCCGGGGTGAGATGATCTGCGTGATGGGCCCCAGCGGCAGCGGCAAAAGCAGCCTGTTGCGCGTCCTCGCCGGCCACCTGCAGCCCAGGGAAGGAGAGGTGAGGATGAACGGGCTGCCGCTTTACGAGAACCTGGAATCGCTCTGTCCCTTTATCAGTTATATCCCCCACGAGGATGCCTTCGACCCCCTGCTCACGGTGGAGGAAAACCTCGCCGCCGCCGCCGCCATCCGCTCACCGCATCTCCAGTCCGGCGATATCTCCCGCCGGGTCAGTGCCAAACTGATCGAACTGGGCCTGCACGAGCGCCGCACCCGGCTGGCCGGCACCCCGGAGCAAAAACATCTCTCCAGCGGGGAGCGAAAGCGGCTCAACATCGGCATGGACATGATCACGCCTGCCGATGTGTTCCTCTTCGATGAACCTACCTCCGGACTGTCCTCCAAGGATTCCGAACACATCCTGGAAATCATCCGCGGGCTCTCGCATAACAAAATTGTCTTTGTCAGCATCCACCAGCCCAGTGCCCGGCTGTTCCAGCTCTTCCACAAGGCCATCCTGTTGGATAACGGGGGCAAGCTGGTTTATTTCGGGACCCCGACCGGGATGCAGGATTATTTCAAGGAAGCCTGGGAGGACCAACTGGCCCGGCCCGAAGGCGAGCCCGCCCTGCCCCGCCCGGACTTCAGCCAGCCGGAGTTCATCTTTGATGTGCTGGAAACACCGCTGCGCGATCTGAGTGGCGACATCCTTTACGAGGAGGACGCCCGTGGCCACTCCGCACCGGCCCGGCGTTTTGCCCCGGACTTCTGGCGCGACCGCTATCAAACCCATCTAGTGATGGGCGACGCCCATGATCAGGCCCTGAAGGCCGGCGAAACGGGAACCCACGTCCGGCCGCAACTCCCCCCGGCAATCGAACGCACTGGCACCCGCAACGGTGGAGCCCGGCTCGGGGTGATGATCCGCCGCGCCTTTCTGAGCAAGTTCCGCAACCGGGGCAATCTCGCCACCACCCTGCTGGAAGCCCCCCTGCTGGCCGTGCTCATTGCCACCGTGCTGCGGTATTCCGAGGACGGCACCTACACCTTTGCCTCAGCCTTCCACATCCCCACCTATCTTTTCCTCTCGCTGGTGGTGGCCATGTTCCTCGGGCTCACCAACAGCGCCGACGAGATCATCCGCGACCGCATCCTCCTCCAGCGGGAACGCAACTATAACAAAAACATCACCGGGTATCTTTTCGGCAAAGTGCTCTCCCTCGGGGCCTTTGCCCTCGTCCAGTGCGTCATCTACCTGTGGATCGGCAATACCATTCTCGAAATCCACGAGATGTTCCTCAAACAACTGGCGTGGATGTTCGCCACCAGCCTCTGCGGCGTCACCATCGGTCTCGCCATCAGCAGCCTCGTCCGCGATGCCAAGACCGCCCTCAACATCATTCCCCTCATCCTCATTCCCCAGATCATCCTCGGCGGAGCGTTGATCAAATATGAGGAGATGAACAAGAATCTCGACCTCGTCTACAGCATCCGGCGGTGGATGGCCCCGGATCCGGAAAGCGGTGAGAAACCCAGCAACCTCAAGGTGCCTTTCATCTGTGAATTCATGCCCCTGCGCTGGACTTACGAATCCATGGTGCTGACCCAGGGCAATTCCAATCCGCTGGCAGCCGCCCAGGAAGCCCTGAACCAGCGCATCCGCACCCTGACTTCCTATCAATCCCTCGATGCCGGACAGGAAGCCGCCCTCAATCAGGCCAAGGAGGCGCTGGTCAAAATCTCCGGCCTTGAGGAGCGCAATGCCGCCGCCCTCTACCGCCGCATCAACAGCATCATGGATTCCGTGACCGACGGCACCTACGATCCCGCCGCCCACGAAGTGAGGGAACGCGACCGCACCGTCTCCGCCGAATCGGTTTACGAAAACCAGAAGATCCGCGATCTGGTCAGCAAAGCCGAGATGGAGCGCCGTGACTTCCGCCGCAAGAGCCAGCCCAACGTATTTTTCGGCAGTGAGAAACGCTACACCCTGCGCCTCTTCGGCCATACCCTGATCGATCTCAAGACCGACACGCTGAGCCTCAACGGCACCATGATCGTGCTCTGGATTTTTCTTCCACTGCTCCTCCTCTGGCTCGTGCTCCGCCGCCAGTTGCGCCGCGTCTAGCGTCGTCCCCGGACTGGCCGGCCGCCCCCGAATCCCAAGACCACGGAGGGTTCATCGCCAGGGGAACGAGGCCCGGACAGCAGCCCTCATCTGCTCCTTCCGGAGACGATGCCGGGGACAGCAGTCCGTCTTCATTTCGTTTATTTCTGTCTTTACAGAACTCTCCACTTGATAGCACAGCCCGGCCGGACCAGTGTTATCCACAAGGAGGAAACCATGATGAAGCCCAAAAAGATCATTCTGTTTGATGAAGTCTGTCCCCTGTGTTGCTGGTATACCGGGTGGTTTCAACGTTGCCATTGGTTGGAGCCCGGAGGCCGCCAGCCCTTCCGTGAAGGGGTGCAGGAATGGCACGCCCGGTTGGACCCCGAACGCGCCCGGCATGAGATTCCGCTGATTGACCGCGACGGTGGGCCTACCCTTTACGGACTGGACGCGCTGCTATTCCTCATTGGCCAACACCATCCCCGGCTGGCCCGCCTGGGCCACCTGCGGCCGGTGCGAAAACCGCTGGAGCAATTGTATCAGTTCATCAGCTATAACCGCCGCGTGATCGCGGGCAGCACCGGGAATCCGCGGCCGGAGGATGGCGCTCCGGCGTTTCACCGGGGTTGGCGCTGTGCCTGGCTGACCCTCGCGGCCGGGGTGCTGCCCGCCGGGGTTTTGCTTCGCGCCCTGCTGGCCAATCCAGGGGCGCACCTCATGAGCCTCGCATGGCTGGCCATGCTATTGGCCTTCGGGGCCGCCAAAGTGCGAACCTGGGACGGTTGGGGCCGCTGGGCCGGACAAGCGGTCCTCGGCACCCTCCTCTGGACGGCCACCAGCCTGCTGCCCGGCGGGCTGGCCACGGGGATGGCTGGCACGATCACGGCCGGATTGCTCTTCCTCGATGCCCGGCGCCGCTGCGCGCCCTGCCGACGCCATACGCTTCCTCCCCATAATCCCTGGCCCGACGGAATGCTATAAAAACTTATGGAAATGCTGTATCTGGATTGACCCATGCACCAGACTGGCAGGAATCGCCCCGCGCAGCCACTTCAGCATGACCGGCCAACCTTGCCGTGACCCGGTGAAGCACCCCGGGTGGCCCCGGTCCCCAGCGCTGTCCTGCCAGGGCTCCTGGTCAGGATACTTCAGAAAAAATGCTTTCAGAATGAGTTTGCATGACCAATGCCTTTCCGATTAAGCTATGAATCTATTGCCACCCTGGCTCCGCAACCACCAACATCCACTATTTATGATCCGCTCTTCATTTTTGGCTCTTCTGCTGTGTGCCGCGCCTGCCCTCCAGGCCGACGTCAAAAAGCCCGCCGCCCCTGACAAGGCCCCCAAGACTGAAAAAACCACTCCCGCACCGGATAAAAAGGTGCCCGCCAAGGAGAAACCAGCGGCCAAGCCCGCCGTTCCAGCCTCCGGCGTCGATCCGGCAGATCAGGCGTTGCTGGATCACGCCAACCAGGAACTCAAGAAATTGACTCCTGCCCAGACCACCACCCTCCTCAAACTGGCCAACGAGGGCACTCCTGACGATTTGCAGACCATCCCCGGCGTCGGCGAAATCAAAGCTGCCGCCCTCAAAAAGGCCCGTCCCTTCAAAACAGCTGATCAACTCATCATGGTTGATGGCATTGGTGAAGTCACCTTCGACGGCATCGTCAAATGGGTGAAGGACGGCATGCCCAAAGACGTGCCCGCGGCCGCCAAACCAGCGGCTAAACCCACCCCAAAACCAGAGACCAAGCCTGCCGTGAAACCCACCGCAAAGCCTGAGGCCAAACCAGCGGTGAAACCCGAAGCCAAGCCCCCCACCAAACCCGCGGCCGTCAAAAAGGACTAGCTGGCGGCACCCATCCCACGCCTCCGGACGGAAATCGTCCAAGGGTCCATCACAATCCCTTGGCCCGCTCCACGGCCCGGAGGGCGGCAGCGGCTTTGTTGACCGTTTCCGTGTATTCGCTTTCAGGAACGGAGTCGGCAACCACGCCGGCTCCGGCCTGGGCATAGGCTTGGCCATCCTTCAGGACGACCGTCCGGAGGGCGATGCAGGAGTCGTGGTTGCCATCGAACCCAAAATAGCCCACCGCCCCCGCATAGGCGCAGCGTTTGCTCTTTTCCACCTCGGCGATGACCTGCATGGCGCGGACCTTGGGCGACCCGCTGACCGTGCCGGCCGGGAAGGTGGCGCGCATCACATCATAGCTGCTGCGGCCTCCAGCGAGACGGCCGGTGACATTGCTGACAATGTGCATGACGTGACTGTAACGCTCCACCACCATCTGGTCGGTGACTTTGACGCTGCCGAATTCGGAGACCCGTCCCACGTCATTTCTGGCCAAATCCATCAGCATGATGTGTTCGGCCCGTTCCTTTTCGTCAGCCAGCAGTTCGGTAGCGAGAGCGTCGTCTTCGGCAGGGGTGGCCCCACGGGGGCGGGTGCCGGCGATGGGACGGATGTCCACCTTGCCATCCATGCAACGCACATGGACTTCGGGACTGCTGCCCACGAGGGAGAAATCTCCAAATTCCAGACAGAACATATACGGCGAGGGATTCACATGCCGCAGCGCCCGGTAGAGCTCGACCGGGCGACCGGTATACGGCACGGAAAACCGCTGGCTGGGCACCACCTGGAAGATATCGCCTGCTTTGATATACTCCTGGGCGGCGGTGACCATGCCGAGGTATTCCTCACGCGTGGTATTGCTGACCGGCGCAGTGGTAACGGCTACCGGAGCCGCAGCCATCGGCTTGACGTGGAGCGGCTGGGAGAGTTTTTCGATCAGCTCTGCAATGCGTTGCCCGGCCCAGGCATAAGCGGCAGCGGCATCAGCGTGATCATCAAGGCAGACATTTGCCACCACCTGGAGGAGGCGGTAGCGGTGATCGAAAATCACGAGCGTGTCCGCGATCATGAAAATCATATCCGGAATCCCGAGTTCATCGGCGGCGGGCGGCGGGGAAACCGTGGGTTCAAACCACCGCACCATATCATAGCCGAGATAACCCACCGCCCCGCCGGAGAAGAGGGGCAGGCCTTTGACGGCGACCGGCCGGTAGGAGGCCATGAAGTCCTCGACTTCCTGCAGCGGATCGGTCTTGGTATCATACCAGCGCACCCGGCCATCGGCGGTGCGCACTTCCATGACCGGCCCCCGGGCCGTCAGGATGGCACGGGGATTGGCTCCCATGAAGGAATAGCGGCCCGAAAAACCCGAAGACTCGGCCGACTCCAGCAGAAAGCGGGGGGTGCTGTCGCCGATTTTCTCGAAAGCCGAGAGCGGCGTTTCGTAATCTGCGGTCAGCTCCGCATGCACGGGAATGAGGTTGCCCTGGGCGGCAAGCGTCAGGAATTCATCGTAGGATGGGAGCAGCGGAACGGACATGGGAAAGGACGGGCATCATCCCGTGGCCGGCCCGGCTTGCAATCGGAAAGCCCCTGTCACACATCCCGGACCAGTAGGCTGCTGGTGCCTCTTTTGCCCTTTTTGACCGGCTCGGGGTCCTCATCGCGGGTGAAGAGCGAGCGGACGTCGTCGAGGGCGAGATTGCTGGCGAAACTTTCCTCGCCGAGCACCCCGGTCACGAGGGCCTGCTTTTGATACTGCAGGCGGCGGATTTTTTCCTCCACGGTGTTGGCAGAGAGGAGCCGGTAAGCGATGACCGGATTGGTCTGGCCGATCCGGTGCGTCCGGTCAATGGCCTGACTTTCCACGGCAGGATTCCACCATGGATCATACATGATGACATAACTGGCGGCGGTCAGGTTCAAGCCGCTGCCGCCCGCCTTGAGGCTGAGGAGGAAGACCAGCGGTTCCTTGCTGGTCTGGAATTCCTGGACCACGGACTGCCGGTCCTTGGTCTGGCCGGTCAGCATGACATACGGACGGTCCTCGGCATTCAGGCGGGCCTTGATGATGTCGAGCATGGAGGTGAACTGCGAGAAGACCAGCACCTTGTGGCCGGCTTCCTTCAACTGATCCAGCAGGTAGAACAGAGCCGTCAGTTTGGCGCTCGGAGTTTCCAGATACTTGTCATCAATCAGACCCGGGTGACAACAGATCTGCCGCAGACGCATCAGACCCTGGAGAATCACAAAACTGTTTTTCCGGAGCGCCGCGTCGTTGTCCAATCCCAGCAGGATGCGCTGCATGCGCTGCATCTCGGCATTGTAGAGTTCCTCCTGCACTTCCTCGAGGGTGGAATACATGTCCTCTTCGGTCCGGCTGGGCAGATCGAGAGCGACCTGTCCCTTGGTCCGCCGCAGCAGGAAGGGACGCAATCTGGCCCCCAGCCTGATCTGGGCTCCGGTGTCCTTGCGGCGGTCGAAGCGGTCCTTGAAATACTTGCGGTTCCCCAGCACTCCCGGCATCGCAAAAGCCATCAGGCTCCAGACATCGAGGAGCCGGTTCTCAATGGGCGTGCCGCTGAGCACCAGGCGGTGGTCCGAAGTCAATTCGCGCGCGGCGCGGGCGGCCATGCTGTCCGGGTTCTTGATCTGCTGACCTTCATCCAGCACCACCGTCAGCCAGGAAATGGCTTTCAATTTGTCCCCATTGACCCGGAGCTGGCTGTAGTTCAGCACCAGCAGATCCACCTCTGTGCCCAGTTTTTCCGTGTCCAATTCCGTCTTCTCGCGCACCACCTGCACCCGCAGGGAGGGCGCAAATTTGACGACCTCACCGGCCCAGACGTCGAGCACGGATTTCGGGGCGACCACCAGCACCGGGGCCACCGTCCTCGGGGTGCCACCCTTGGCGTCTGCAAGGGCCGCGGCTTCGGCGCGTTCCCGCAGCCAGAGAATCCAGCAGATGCTTTGCGCCGTTTTACCGAGACCCATGTCATCGGCGAGAATGCCGCCAAAATTATTGGTCGCGAGATAGGCCAGGTAATGGAAACCCTCGATTTGATAGGGCCGCAATTCCAACTGGAATCCCGCCGGCACCGGAGGACGGATCTGCAATTTCAGCCGCGTGGCACGGTCACAGACCCGGTTCCAGGCCTCAGGATCAAAAATCTCCTTGGCGCCCGGTTCGGCCAATTGCAGGACGTGCATGCGGTGGGTTTCCCCTGACAAATCATAGACATCCAGTCCGAGGTGGTTCACCGCCGCTTCCTGCTCTTCCGATAGAGTCATCTCCAACCGCAGCCATCCCCCGTCCGGCATCCGCACAAAACCGCCCCGGGCTTCCACCAGATCACGGATCTGCTGGCGTGTCAGGTCCATGCCCTCCACTTCCACCAGCACTTTGAGATCAAACCAGTCGATCTCCCCGGCTTCGGTGATTTCAAATTTCACGGAGGCCTTCACGGGGTCGGCACGCAGGGTTTTCAGATCGCCATCCAGTTCCACCGAAACCGACGGCGGCAGCCGGTCCAGCCATTTCACAAATTTGTCAGGGAATGTTTTGGTCAGGCGGGCCTTGAAAAACTTGCCGGAAGCATCCCAGCTCAACCCCAGATCCGTCAATTGTTCCGGCACGGTGTAAAGAGCCCGGCGGTCAAACCACGGCAGCCGTCCATCCTCAAACCGGCGGCTCTCCTCCAGACGCCAGGTATCCTTCTCCAGGACCTCGCGGCGGAAGCAATCGTCATCGGTCGCGGAGACCTCCGCCTGGATCTGCTCGGCATCCGCCGAAGGTCCTTTCTTGCTCAGCTTCATCTCCAGCAGTGGCTTCAACACCGCTTCAACAGAGCGGGCCTTGAGCGCGGGCGGCAGGGTCACATCAAGGCGGCGCAGGAAATCCACCCCGGTTTCGCTTTCCACCACCTCGGCCGGCAGATCATAGCGCGGCATGGCCTCACCATTGTCCATCCATGGACGCGGTCCGGTGAAAACAGCTTCGTCGGAAAGATACAGATCCACGGCCCCTGGCAGCACCGCCAGCCCGTAGGGCACGGCCTCCCCGTCAGCCATCATCAATTGCAGGCCATAACTGCGTTCCGCCGCTTCGTCAGTGCCTTCGGCAGGATCGGTGCATTCCCAATGCAGGGGCTCGGGAACGTGGAAGAATGGCTGCTCATCCAGGGTTACGAGGCGGTCCGCCAGCGCCGGTTGACGCAGCAATTGTCCCATGAACCCCCGGGCTCTGGCATCATCCAGCTTCAGTGCGGCGGCCGGTGCTTCGCCGGTGCCCCAATAACCACACCACTGGCTGAAGAGCGATTCGGAAACCCCATCCAACAATAAACTTCCCTGCCCGAGGGCCTGCCGCAGTTTGCCCGTTTCCACTTCGCCGTTCACGGTTTCAAAACTTCCGGTGCCTGGCCCACGCTGTTGCAGCTTCGCTTCCCGCGTGGTCACCAGCAGCCGCAGTTCGAGGGCCCTCGGCGGCAATACCGGTGCCGTGATCACCCGGTCCACCCGCGCCTGCCACGAAGCCATCTCGCGCTCCCGTTCCCAGGCCCGCATCTGCTCTTTGGTCTGCTCCTTCTGGGTGATGACTTCCATGAAAGCGGGATACGGCAGCTTCTTCCGGTCGAAGGCCGTCGCGATGTAATTCCAGAATTGAATGATATCCTTGGGCGGTTCAGGCCACAGCGTCACGGGATCGTAACTCTCCACCGGCCACTTCGGGTTCAACCGCACCAGATCGGTATCGTAAAGCGATTGCTCCATTTCATAACGTTTATAGCGTTTCTCCAGCTTCTCCACGTAAAGGTCTTCCATCGGCAGCAGCCCCCGGCCCAGCTTTTCCTCGATCACTTCCAACAACGAAGCGTCCCCCACTTCATTCGGCGAATCAGGGAGCGATTCGCCCCGGGCCACCCGCTCCAGCATCACAGCGGCGATGGCGGCCGGGTGTTGCTGCTCCGGGCCGCTCAATTCCCACTCCCAGCCCAGCACGCTCCGCTTGAGCATCACGCGGTAGACATCCCCGCTTTCCTCGACCCGGGCCCGGATAAAGGCCTGTCCTCCGAAAATCTGTTTGACCGCCCCGGCACTGCGCAGCCGTTCCGCCTCGGCAATAATTGGTTCTGAAAAGCGGGAAAGAAATGCCTGCGTGATGCGATCGGGTTCCATGGAATCGGTGGGGGGGATCTGAAAAGGGGCCGGATTGGCAGCGCGCAAGCTATCACGCCATTCTGCCGTCGCGCAATTAGTAATGCGTTCAGGCTTTCACCCGGCTGGAGGCCCGTCCCCATGCCGGAATCTTCCCGGCAAGGGCAAATCATCAGGGCACCTGATACTTGAACCGGAAGAAGGTTTTATCTCCCAGGAGACTGAGCGGTGAACTCCAGTCATGCCGCACCGTGTAGCCTGTTCCATCAGGGGTGGCGGTGGGAGTCAGCGTCGTCCATCCCTGGCCATCAATGCTCCGCTCCAACCGGGTCGCGAGCAGGTCGGCCTGAGGATTGTAGGGATAACGCAACCTGACCTGCGGCACGCCCTGCTCCAGAAGGATTTCCGGCTCCAGCGCGGCGTGGTGTCCGGCATCGGTCGGCCGGGTCCCATGGATAAATTCCCCGGCATTCGACAGGCCATCCCCATCGGAATCAGCCGATGTAGCCGTGGTCCCTTCACTCAATCCAAACGAGGTTGCCCAGGCATAATAACCCATCGCGGAGGCTCCCGGACGGGCACCTCCGGACCGGATCATCGCACCCGCATCCCCCACGGCAATCAGCATCCGTCCATTCCAGGCCAGACCGTTCAGCGCCTGGACAGTGCCCGAGGTCCGGGCCGTCCACACCGTGCCATCAGGGCTGGTCTGCACGGTGCCACCCGCCCCTGCCACCACATAACCGGATCCATCGCTGACCGCGGCCAGCAATCCGCTGCCAGTCACAATCTGGGCCGCCGACCAATCCAGCCCACGGTTGGTGCTCCGGCGGACCTTGCCATCGCTGCAGACCACGACCCATTGCGAGCCATTGCTGGCCACATCCATGAAACCGGACCCCACCATAGTCAGACGTGGTGTCCAGGTGACGGCATCCACACTGGTGGACAAGTTGATATCACCGGTACCGCAAAGGGTGCCTTCCAGCCAACGGATCGTCAGCAATCCCCCGGCATTGTTGGACAGACTTTGCCAGGTCACCCCATCGGGACTGGAACGCAAAGCTCCGTCCGCTACCGCCAGGAAAGCGCTGCCATTCCAGGTGACATGCCGCAGGAAGGCCGTGAAACCACTCGGCCGCAGGGTCCACGTCCCCCCATCAGGACTGGACAGAATCACTCCGCCCGAACCAACCGCGACCAGCATGGAACCATTCCAAGCCACGGATTCCAAACGTTCAGTGGTGCCAGAAGTGCGTCCTTCCCACAGGATGCCGTCAGAACTCGTCAGGATAACGCCCGCATCCCCCACCGCGACAAATTGGTTACCGCCCCAGATCACCGCCCTCAGGTGGGTATTGACGATTGGCGTAACCAGGGTCCACACGGCGCCGGCGGCGGTAGTCTCCACCGTGACCACGGCCACATCGGAATCGGTAATGCCCTGGGCATTGCTCAGGCGCACCCAGTAGGAAGTCGTGGCCATCGGCGAAATCCGGAGGGTGTCGCTTGTGGCATCAGGCACCGGAAGGCTGGTATTGCCCGCTACCCCGGCATACCATTGATAGCTGACGGCAGGAGCGGCAGTCACCACGGTCAGCAACGCTTCCCCATCCGGCTGAATCGTGACGCTCACCGGCTGTTGGCTGATGGCCGGACCGGCGGCGGGTTGCGTGATAGTGAGAACCGCCGACGCAAGGCCCGGGGAACTGAAGGTGATAGTAGCAGAGCGGGCCGAGGCCAGCGGATTGGCCGCCACCTGATATTCAAAGGCCTGATCATTGCTCTGACTGGCTGCTTCCCCGGGTGCGGTGATCCACGGCTGACTGATGCTCCAACTCCAGACTGCATTGGAGGAAACGGCGATCGACTGGGTGGCTCCCGCTGCCGGGGAGGGAGCGGTCACAGCCGGCAAAGTGAGATAGGGGGCACTGGCCAGCGCACTGACCACACTGTAGGCCCCGGTGTCATCCGAGACGTAAGGCCGCACCTTCACATAATAAGTGCCCGCGGTCACGGGCCAGGTGATGAGGAAGTTGGAATCCACATCATCGTCATCATTCGCCAGCTCGGTGCCGGCGGCATCCATCAGGAAACCCTCGGTATCCAGACTCCCGGTGGTCCGCACGGACAAGGTCGCACTCCCCGGAACCACGATCCTGAAATAGTCCTCATCCCCCTGGGCCTCGATGATGCCCGGAGTGGTGGACTGCGGCTGGACCAGCGTGGCGGTGGCAAGGCTGTTGCCATGGTCATCCACCACCACCGCCCCTTGGTTGATGGTATGCGTTGAAGTCACCGCCCCGGAAGTCAGGGTGATCACCGCAGTGCGGGAAGTCGCCGCCGTCTGGGGCAAAACATTGTAGGTGAAGCTTTGAGGGCCATTCTGATTGGTTTGCTCCGACGCCGTGACCCACGTCGCGTTGGAACTCCAGGACCAGGTGCTGTTGCTGTTGACACTGAAATCATAGGTCCCCCCCGACCCGGGGACCGCGCGGGTGGCCGGAGTGATGGCGAGGGTGATGGTGGAAGAAAAATTGGTGGTCAGGGTGTAGGCCCCGGTCAGGTTGTCCACATAATTCTGGATCGCAATATAGTAAGTTCCGGCTGTGACCGGATAGCTGATGCGGAAGTTAGAATCCGCCCCGCTGTCATCATCCTGGGTCAGCGTCTGTCCACTGCTGTTGAGGAGAAAGCCGTAGGTATCGGTGGTGCCGGTCGTCTGCATTGTCAGGGCCCCGCTACCGGTGACGTTGACCCTGAAATAATCGACATCGCGGGCATAATTGATCGTTCCTGCCAAACTGCCGTTTGGGGCGATCACCGTCGCATTGGCGATATTGTTGGCATAATCATCTTTCAACACCCCGGCATGCACGATCGTTAACACTGCGGTCAGGGTGCCCGACGTCAGGGTAATCGTGTATTGCCGGACCAGTGAACCCGGATTGGCGGCGACCGTATAGGTAAACGTCTGGATTCCGGTCTGGTTCCTGGGCTCCTCACTGCTGACCAGCGCGGAACTGCGTGCCCAGTTCCAGGAACCGCTGGCATTGACGTTGAAACTGAACGTTCCGCCAGCAGCCGGGATGTTGGCCGTGGTGGGACTAACCCCCAGATAAACGGACGGAGCCGTGCCCCCGAACTTTACATTCATGGAGGCCCCTGCCGCGCTGGTGACCTCCATGCGGATGCTGGACGGATTTCCATCCCACCAGTCAGCATCAGGATTGGTGTCATTTGTGAGGAATGGGTTGGAGCTATCGAAGAAATCGAAACTATCACCCCGGTTGATGCCCTGCTCCAGATCGAAGCGACCATCAGCCTGCTCCAACGAAACCTCGTAATGGCTGGATGACGTCATCTGCTGGTTGTCGTTGCCGCTGACCGTCTCGTCCACGTGCCAGACGATGATGCCCTTGTCCAGCGCACCAGTGGTCCACTTGTCTCCGGTGCCACGGTTTTCGAATAGAAAATACTCGGCCGCTTTACCGGGTTTCCTGATCCGGTAGCCGACATTGCCGGTCGAAGGCAAAGCGGCATCAAGGAGCGATCCCGGAGTCAGATCCGTGATGTTCCCCCAACCGGAAACCCCCTTCAGGTAGAGATTGATCGGCGCGGGCGTGCGGCCACCATTCTGGTAGTTGCCCGAACCCATCAGGCAATGCTGGCCAATGCCTTCGGAATCGCCATTGGAGGGATCCGTGTCATAGAGATCTGGGTAGTCCAACAGCAGGTGGCCGAGCTCATGGATAAAGGTTCCAATGACCGGACTGGTATTGGCTTGGTTGGTGATCTGATACCGCTGGATGTAACGGGGGGCGCCGGCGGTGCCGACATTGATCCCCGAGGACAGGGTCCAGGCATGCGGCCAGAGCCCCTTGGCCCAGTTGCCCGAATCCGGTCCGGCAAAGAGCAGGCTGGTCGCCAGCACCCGGTTGCCGGAATCCACACTCAATCCGGAAAAGTTAAACCCATCGCCCTTCAATTTATTGATGGCATCAGTCACCAGCAAACGGCCTGCCTGTCCCGAGTCGGGCCGCACCGTCTGGTTGGTGGGATAGTCTGAATAGTTGTAATAACTCCGCGGACGGGGCATCGTGACCACTGCTGTGACCACCTGGGTCAATGTGAGTGCTCCGTTCGATTGATCAAAATAGTAATCTTTGACGGATCCGGTATTCCCATCGTCCGTATAGCCCGTTTCATTGGACCATCGTTCCATTTTGGTCCGGGTGGTGGGGAAATTGACGGCGTCCGAGGCAGGAGTGGATGGATCATCCGGGAATTGGACCAGAATCGTCAAACCGGCCTGAGCCCCCACCAGTGGGGCGGCTTGGATTTCGGCATCCGCGGGCTGCACGGAACCCTCCGGCTTGGATTGACTGGCCTGGCGCACTCTCGCCTCCCATTTCTCGGCCCGGTCCGGGGCATACTCCTCCACCATGGCGCGGCGCTTGGCTTGGATTTTTGCCGGATCCTCTGACAATTGAGGAAGCAGGCCTGGCGGAATCTTTTGATCGGCTGCCACGCCCGAGGAAACCAAACTCACGCCATCCGGGCCTTTCTCCGCGTAAAACCAAGTCTGGGAAGCTTCATCAAAAATGACCGTGTAGCCTGTTTCCGTGGTAGTCCGCCCATAAAATTCATCGCCGAAAACCTTGAGCGCCAACTCCCTGCCATCCGGTTGGCGCCATACCGTGGACAATCCCTCCGGTGGATAGGGGGCCGCATCGGCCGGAAGCATCGCCGACAGCAAACAGGCCGCAACAGGGATGAGGCGGCGCCATGGACCAGACAGTTTAAACGGGGGGAGCGTTTTCATAAATCAGAACCGGAAGCCCCTCAAAAATCAGGAAAACCGGTGGGTTGAAGCCAGTCACTACACTAGCAGCCAGAATCTGCATAGCAGATTTTTCCAGAATTTTCAGGACATTGGGAAGGCTCCCTGCCCCCGCCATTTGAGTGATTCAGTGAATTCTAAACCGGACTTTCACCCGGGGGTCTTTCCACAAATCATCCGGACTGATACTGCGGTTGTTGTAGGGAAATTCGATTCCGGCTTTATGGAAGGCTTCATAAACCAGTTCGGAGCAAATGTATTTCCGGTCCCGCGACTTGCGTCCGATGCCGAACGCAATGCGCACCGCAATCCGCAGGATTTCCCAGTTGTCATAGGGTTTGGTCAATTGATCCATGCCGAAACTGACGGCTTTTTTCAGGGATTCCGGGGAGGCCCCAGGCTCCAACTCTGCCACAAACATCCGGCCCCGGTAGGGTTTCCGCCGGCCGTGATAGTCCCTCAAATACTTGGACAGCGGAGCGATGCGCACGCCGATCATGGTTTCGCTTTCCAGAATGAAAATACGGTCCAGAAAATCGTCGCGGTAGATCATGCCTACATGACTCCACACTGATTTGGTGAAACGCCGGATCAGTTTGCTGAAGAAATAGGTGCCGGAGCAAAAAACCATATCCCCCGTCCGGAGACTGCTCCGGATTTCCTCGTAGGATACCGGTGGGCGGCTGGAAAGCTCAGGAATGGTCAGTGGTTCGGCCATGGTTTCAGTCAGGTGAAATCTGTAGTAAATGGAAACATGCCAGTCCCTCAGGGAATCCGGTGGCCCCGGACCGCTTCCCACAAACCATACCAATCCTCCCGCGAGAGCGCCAAAGCGGCAACCCCGGCGGCTGCCCGTACCCGAGCCGCTTTTGCTGTCCCCAGCACCGGCATCGGATGCGACGGATGGGCCATGATCCAGGCCAGCACCAATTGATCAATGGAGGCTCCACCATATCGGCCTGACATTTCCGCGCAGACCACCCGCAGCCGCCCGGCCGCGGCATCTTCCGCGTCAAAAATCCGCCCGCCCGCCATCGGCGACCACGCCATGGGGCGCACCCGTTTTTCCTGACACTGGTCAAAGACCCCATCCAGGATCGGCTCCATATGGAAGGGATTGAACTCGACCTGATTGGTGACCAGCGGCTGGTCCATCCGGCTGCTGAGCGCGGCGAATTGACTGGCCGTGTAGTTGGATACCCCGGCACTGCGGATCTTGCCCTCCTTCACCAATCGATTCAAACCGGCGGCGGTTTCATCAATGGAAGCGATCCAGTCCGGACGGTGCACCAGAAAACAATCCAGCACGTCCACCCCCAGCCACCTCAGGGACTTTTCCGCGCTCTTCACCAACCGGGCGGCGGACGCATTGTAGTGGGCGAATTTCCGGTCCGGGTGAAACGCATTCGGCACATAAATCCCCGCCTTGGAAATGATCTCCATGCGGGACTTTACTCCCGGATCCAAGGCCAGGGCGGCCCCCACGAGTTCCTCCACGCGATAGCCCCCGTAGATTTCCGCGGTATCGATGGTGGTGATGCCGCAGTCCAGGCAGACCTTGAGCAATTCCAGCAGCGCCCCCGGTGTGGCCGTCAGCGGATCTTCCAACAACCGCCACGTGCCGAAAGCGAGTGCTGAAAATTCCGGCGAGGTCTGGTGCAGTCTGATGCGGTTCATGCCGCCCAGCATAGCGGGATTTCGCCGCTGTCACGGGGCAAATTCACCGCCCGGCCCCGGAAAACCCGGGATCGTCCCGCAAAAAGCGCGCAAGGTGATCCCGCTGGAACGGGTCCCTATCCCAACCTTCCTCCAGAATGTCAGGATCATCCGGCTGCGCGGCACGATAAACCCACGCGCTGGTTGCCGCCCCATCCCCCATGGAAACGCCCACCATGACCCGCTCATAAAACCCGCCCTCAAACTCATCCAGCCGCGCCACCGCCTCAGGGGTGACGTCGGAATACAAGACGCCCCCGGTGCTCCCGCCTACCGCCTTCACCAAGGCGGGATAGGTCTGCCCGCGGATCTGCCGTGCGGCATGATCCGCCAGCGATGCGGGCTGCCCTGCCCCGGACAATCCGGTGACACGTTCCCACACTTCGGGAAACATCAGGGAACCGTAGGTGAAAATGTTCATGGCAGGGAAAACCGCGCGGAATTCAAAGACCAGCCGAAGCCACCGGTCCGGGAACAATATCCACCTTCGCTCCCTTGCCCACCGTATCATAAAGCCAGGCCACATCCACGGAGCGCATCCTGACACAACCGTAGCTGGCCGGAGTACCCAGCTTGTGCTCCTCCGGGGTCCCATGGATGTAGATGTAGCGCGAATAAGTGTTTTGATTGTGGGTTTCGAGCCCCTTCAGCCACAGAATGCGGGTCACAATGGGATCGCGCCCCGGCGCATTCACCGGCACGATCTCGCCGGTGGGACGGCGGCTCTTGAACTTCATGCCCAAAGGCTGCCCTCCCCCGATTTTCTTCGCCACCGCATGACGCCCCAGCGGCGTGAAATTGGTCTTCCCGGAACTGCCGAGGCCGAACTTGGAGGTGCTCACCGGAAACTGCGCCACAGGTTTCCCCTGGTCCAGCACCACCATGCGCTGCTCGGCCACACTGACCACCATCCGGTGCCGGGTATCCGCGCAGGAACTGAACAAACACGCCGCCACCGCCGCCAACAGAATCGTTTTCATGGAATGAAATAACACCGGTGCCGCCACCTGTCCAGAGGAGCGCTCCGATCCTATCCGGCTTTTTAAATGCTTTGCACCCCCACCCGTCATCGTCTAAAAACTCTGACATTATCCGGTCCATAGGTTGCTCCTTCCCCCATGAAGATCCGTTCCCACGCCGCCGCCCTGATTGGTTCCGCCGCCCTCGGTTATGTCGCGGTGACCCTCCTCCAGCAGACTTCCGGGACATCGTCCGGCAGATCAAGCGATGCCACCCATCGCCCGGCTCCGTCGGCCTCCTCCCCCCTGCCTCCGGAACTCCCCGCTGCCACCAAGGCCACCGGCCTCGCCCTCGCAGCCCAAATCCGCACTGCGCTGATCCTGCAGGGCATCGACCCTGGGTGGGCGGATGATCTGGCGGCGGGCGACCCTTCCGGTTTCCCTGCCCTGTTGGAGAAGCTCTCCTCCTTTTCAGGCAGCCAAAAAGCAACCCTCACCAGCATCCTGCTGGCCCGCTGGGCGGCACTCGATCCCCTCGGTGGGGCCGCTTTTCTCAAATCCCAAAAAGACGACGAAACCCTTTCCGCCCTCTTTCGGGAATGGGGCCAGATCGACTTCGGCACGGCCGCTGCCAAATCCACGGAATACGGTGACCAATGCATCCGCTGCACCCTGCGTGAAAAAGCCCGACTCGATCCTGCCGGTTTCCTCAGCTGGGTCAGGGATCACCCCGGCATCAATCCCCTCGCTCTCTTCAACTCCGGTCCGGGAGAAAACACTGAAACCCTGCAACGCCTCGCCGAACTGGATCCCGACCGCATGCTGGCGTGGTCCAAACTCGTCCCCGAAGACCAATGGAACGAGGACTTCCCAAACACCTTCGCCGCCCGACTCGCCAAACGCAGCCCGGAGGAAGCCATAATGTGGGCCAAAACCCTCACCAATCCCTCCCGCTCCCAGGCTGCCCTCTGCGGCATCGCCGGCGCCCTCGCCACCACGCAACCGGACCGCGCCCTCGCTCTCCTCACGGAGCTGCCCGCGCAAAGTGGTTATGAGATCCGGGGACTTTATCCTGCCATTCTGGGCAAATTGAACCTTGTTGATCCAGAGAAGGCGATGGCCGTGGCCAAAGCCTTCCCCCCTGGCGACCTCCGGAATGAGATCCTGAGCCGCACCATGACCGCGTTGCTCAAACAGGCTCCCGCCCGGGCTTTTGAAATCAGCGAAGCCCTCGGGCCGGAAGCCAGTGCGGCGTTATCGTCCAATCTGCTCTCCTTCACCAAGGATCCTGACGAAGCACGCCGTATTCTCGAGGCGGCCCCTGAAGCGGGTGAATCGTCCTTCCGGCGGGAAGCCACCCGGGCCGCCCTGCTGGTCTGGCTGCAGAGCGATCCGGCCTCTCTGGGAGTTTATCTGAAGGGCCGCATGGACACGCCCCTCCTCAACGGCCTGAAGGCGGATTTGCAAAAAGGCATGGCCCTGCTGGCGCTGCAAACCGGCCAACCCACCGAGGCAGGTCTCATGGCTGCGGTTGGTCTTGATCCAGCATTCACGGTGCAGGCCTTGCTGGAGACCGACCCGGCCCGCGCCGCGGTGGCGCTGGAACAGGTGCATGATGCGGCCAGCCGGAAACAAACCGCCGGGGATCTTGCCACCGTCTGGGCCGCGCGGGATCGCGGCGATGCGCTCGAGTGGTCCACTACCCTGACTGAACCTGCGGAGCAAGCCGCCGCGTGGCAGGCAATCGCCGGTCATTGGCTGGGAGAAGATTCCCACCGAGCCTCCGAATGGATCACCACGCTTCCGCCCGGCACTGGACGCGATGCCGCCGTCCTGACCATGGCCAGACACATTCAGGATACGGACCCGGATCTCTCCTGGAAATGGGCGCTCACCCTATCAGACTCCACGGTTAAAACCAATGCCCTCCAGGAAGTCGCCTCGCAATGGAGCCGCCGCGATGCCGCGGCCGCCAGGAGCGCCCTGGAAAACAGCGGACTAACACTGACTGAGCGCAGGAATATTTTGGAAACACCGCCTCAGCCGTCTGCAAAATAGTCACGGCCTGTTCAATCCATTGCCATGAAATCCCCTATCCCATTCCTCTGCCTGGCCGGATTGGCCGCCGGGGCCATGACCGCGTGGCTGGCCCCTCTCCAACGATCCCTGCCTGGTAAAACGACCGCCGATGTGCCAACAGTCTCCGCCCACACTGACAAGGATGAGGCCGCCTCCAAAAACAGCGGCATTCTGCCATCCTGGACAGCTCTTCAGTCCACCGCGCTTTCAGGGCTGCCGCGCCGCCTGGCCCTGAGCTCGCTTGTTGCTCAAGCCACATCCGCAGAAATTCCGGAGCTGCTCAAACTCACCGACCGCGATCCCGCGATGAGGGAACTGCTGCTGCGCCGGTGGGTTGAACTCGATCCCACGGCCGCCTCGGACTGGCTGGCACCGCGGATGGGCGGCCTTTTGAACGGACCGGATGAACATGCCGATGATGTGACTGTTGTGTTCAGCGCCTGGGCGGAACGTGATCCGGCTGCCGCCATTGCGAAAATCAGAGCCAATGCGGGCAAGGTGCATGGCATTGGTTTTAATATCCTGGTATTGAACCGCCTGATGGAAACGGACTTGGCGGCGGGCATAAAGTTTGGCGCCCTGACCGAATCGGTGGAGAGCGCCGTGGGTATCATCTGGAATCCTGGCAGCTTCGATTGGGTGCGAAAGAATCCGGCCAAGACTGCCGAACTGCTCAGCGCCCTTCCTCCCGGAGAATTCCGGGATGTGAGTCTGCGGAAAACCATCGCGGCCTTGGCCAAAAATGATCTGCGCGGCGCAATCGCCCTTCAGCAGAAATTTCCCGATCTGGCCGGATTGGCACACGGCCAGGGAGCAAACTGGCGGGCGGACTTTTTTGCCCAATGGGCAAAAGCGGACCTCGCCGGGATGACGGCCTTTGTGAACGACAAGGCCGGCGGTGAAACCCGCCAGGACATGAAGGAAGCCATCGCCAAGAATCTTGGCGAAAAGGACCCGGAAGCCGGACTCGCGTGGGCAGCGGAGAACCTGAGCGGCGACCGTCGCCACGAAGCGGTGAAGGAAATCCTCACCCGACTGGCGAAGGATAATCCGGAAGGAGCCCTTCGTTATCTGGATTCCATGCCCGGGGGCTCAGCGCTCAACCGGGCCGTGGAAACCTTCAGCGGAACATTCCCCGCCGATGATTTCGCAGGTCTCCTATCGAAAGCCGGTTCCCTTCCGGAAGGGGCCGCCCGCCAGAGCCTGACCGCCAAGGCATACGAAAAATGGTATCAAAACGAACCGGCGGCCCTGCTGCAAAACCTTGCACAACAGGATCCCGGGAGTCTCCCACCCGGCATCTGGGGAAGTCTCGGCCAACAGACCGGAAGCATCGCCGAGGGCGTGGAACGGCTGGAAACCATTCCCCCGGAATCGTCCGTGGAGTTCGTCAGGAATCTCTGCCAACGCAATTTCGGAATGAACGATCCTTTGGAGAAGATGACCAAAGCCGTCGATGAATTCAAATCACCCGAACATCGCGCTGCCGCGATCGAAGCGCTGTCCAACCGTTATTGGTGGCGCGGGGTGCACGGTCTGATTGACTGGGCCGCCGCCCTGCCCTCTGCCAGCGAACGGAAAATCGTTGCGGATCAAATCCTGAAAAACCCCGGAGGCCTGACACCTGCCGAACGCGAAAAACTGGTGGCCCCGCTGAGATAACTGCCCCGGCCACGCCTGACAAACTAGCAACTAGTCGGCTCGCGTTGCAGGATTTTGACGGTGTGCGGAATGGCCCCCGCGATGAAACCCAGGCAATCAACCGCCCCCTGCGGTTTGCCAGGGAGGGCAATCACCAGACTGTTCTCCACCACGGCTCCGAGAGACCGGGAGAGAATCGCATTGGGCGTCAGGGCAATGGACTGCATTCTCATGGACTCGCCGAACCCGGGGATTTCAAGGCGGGCAACCGAGCGGATTGCTTCCGGGGTGACATCGCGGGAGGCGATGCCGGTGCCGCCGGTGGTGAGAATGAGATGACAACCCTGACGGGCGAAGGATTGCACGGCATTGGCGATCTGCGCCTGATCGTCGGGAACGAGGGCTTCCGCGATGGTCTGCCAGCCATGGGTGGCCACAGCAGCGCGCACGGCGGGGCCGCCGAGGTCCGCATAAACCTGGGCGGAGGCCCGGTCGCTGACAGTAATGATGCCGGTGGGAATCATGGTGATGTTTGGGTTCAACTGCAGCTTCCCCGGAGCCCCCTGGCCGGTTGGAAGGCAAAGGTTGTGAAGACGTGGGATGCGGCGGAACTATGGCAGGTCTGTGGCCCCCATGAGGTAACGGTCGCATTCCCGGGCGGCGCCCCGGCCTTCGTTGAAGGCCCAGACCACGAGGCTTTGGCCACGACGGCAGTCGCCCGCGGCAAAGACGCCGGGGAGGCTGGTGGTGTATTTCTCATGCTCGGCTTTGATGTTGCTGCGGGCATCGCGCTCGACGTTCAAGGCATCAAGGAGCGGCTGCTCCGGCCCGAGGAAACCCATCGCGAGGAGCACCAACTCCGCGGGCAGGACTTTTTCGGTGCCGGCAATTTTCTGCGGGCCAAAGTTGCCTTTGTCGTCCTTTTTCCATTCGACATCGACGACGTGCACGGCTTTGACATTGCCATCGGCGTCGCCTTCAAAATGGGTGGCGGTAGTGAGGTAAACGCGGGGATCATCACCAAAGCGGGCGGCCGCTTCTTCCTGGCCGTAGTCCATCTTGTAAACCTTCGGCCACTCGGGCCAGGGATTGCCGGCATCACGCTTTTCCGGAGGTTTGGCCATGATCTCCAGCTGCGTGACAGCAACGCAGCCGTGGCGCAGGGAAGTGCCCACGCAATCGGTGCCGGTGTCACCACCGCCGATGATGACCACGTTTTTGCCATCAGCGGTGATGTAATCGCCGCCGGGTTGGTCGAGCACGGCCTTGGTGTTGGCGGTGAGGAAATCCATGGCGAAGTGGATGCCTTTGAGATCGCGGCCGGGAATCGGCAGATCGCGCGGTTTGGTGGCTCCGGTGCAAACCACCGTGGCATCGAATTCCTTGGCCAGCTTTTCCGCCGGATAGTTGCCACCGACGGTGGTGTTGCAGACAAATTTCACCCCTTCATCCTCCAGCAGGGAAATGCGGCGGAGCACGACTTCATTTTTGTCGAGCTTCATGTTGGGAATGCCATACATGAGCAGACCACCGGGGCGGTCGGCCCGCTCGAAGACGGTGACGCTGTGCCCGGCTTTGTTCAATTGGGCAGCAGCACTGAGACCGGCGGGGCCGGAACCGATCACCGCCACTTTTTTACCGGTGCGCTTCGACGGAGCCTGAGCGGTGACCCAGCCTTCGTCCCAGCCTTTATCAATAATCGAAACTTCGATATTCTTGATCGTGACCGGCGGGTTGTTGATGCCGAGGACGCAGGAACCCTCACAAGGGGCGGGACAGACCCGGCCGGTGAATTCCGGGAAGTTGTTGGTCTTGTGCAGGCGTTCGAGCGCTTCCCGCCAGAGTCCGCGGTAGACGAGGTCATTCCATTCCGGGATCAGGTTATTGACCGGGCAGCCGCTGGCCATGCCGCTGATGAGCTTGCCGGTGTGGCAGAAGGGCACGCCGCAATCCATGCAACGTGATCCCTGCGTTTTGAGTTTTTCCTCGGGGAGGTGAAGGTGGATTTCCTTCCAATCCTTGATGCGTGAGAGCGGAGAGCGGTCCGCGGGCAGTTCACGCTCGAATTCGATAAAGCCTGTTGGTTTTCCCATGGTGGTATTAAAGCAAAATGTGTTCGTTGGGTCGCTGGTTCCTAGCCGCCACCGATACGGGCGACGTCCCTGGCGTTGGCCTCGAAGGCCGCGTTGAGGGCTTCGTCCCCACTCAATCCATCGGCTTCCGCCTTGCTGATCGCCTGAAGCACCCGTTTGTAGTCCTTCGGCATCACTTTGACGAATTTCGGCACCATGTCATCCCACAGAGCCAGCACTTTGTAGGCTTTCTGACTCTTGGTGAAATCGGCGTGGCGTTTGATCAACAAACGGAGTTCCTCGGCCTCGTCGGATTCCAGTTTCTCGAGGGCCACCATCTGCGGGTTGCAGCGCAGGGCGAAGTCACCCTTCTCGTCGAGAATATAAGCGATCCCGCCGCTCATGCCCGCGGCGAAGTTGCGCCCGGTTTCCCCGAGGACGACCACCTTGCCTCCGGTCATGTATTCGCAGCCGTGGTCGCCCACGCCTTCCACGACGGTGTTGACCCCGGAATTTCGGACGGCAAAACGTTCGCCCGCCATCCCACGGATGAAGACTTCACCTTCGGTCGCGCCATAGAGCGCCACGTTGCCGATGATGATATTCTCGTCCGCCGCAAAGGTGGACCGCGCATCCGGATAGATGATGATGCGGCCACCGCTGAGGCCCTTGCCGACGTAATCGTTGGCATCGCCTTCGAGCTCAATGGTCACGCCCTTGGGCACAAAAGCGCCAAGGCTTTGCCCGGCACTGCCATGGAACTTCAGGTGCACCGTGTCTTCCGGCAATCCATGCCAGTGGCGTTTGGTGATTTCATTGCCCAGAATGGTGCCCACCACCCGGTTGGTGTTCTTGATCGGCAGGTTCACCCTGACTTTTTCGCCGCGCTGAATGGCCGGCTCGCAAAGATCAAGCAGTTGTGTGAGGTCGAGTGATTTATCGAGACCATGGTCCTGGATCTCGGTGCAATAACGCCCGACTTCCGGCCCCATCGGCGGCGAGTAGAGGAGCTTCGAGAGATCAATGCCCTTGGCTTTGTAGTGATCCACCGCAGCCCGGGCTTCGAGGGCATCGGTGCGGCCGACCATTTCATTGATGGTGCGGAACCCGAGTTCGGCCATGATTTCGCGGACCTCCTGGGCGATGAACTTCATGAAGTTCACGGTGTGCTCCGGATCGCCGGTGAAGTTTTTGCGCAACTCAGGATTCTGGGTGGCCACGCCGACCGGACAAGTATTCAGATGGCAGACACGCATCATGATGCAGCCCAGGGTGACGAGGGGGGCGGTGGCAAAACCGAACTCCTCCGCTCCCAGCAGGGCCGCGATAACCACGTCACGCCCGGTCTTCAGCTGACCGTCGGTTTCCACCACAATACGGGACCGCAGTTTATTCAGGACAAGGGTCTGGTGGGTTTCGGCAAGACCGAGTTCCCAGGGCAGGCCGGCGTGTTTGATGGAGGTCTGCGGGGAGGCCCCGGTGCCGCCGTCAAAACCGGAGATCAGGACGACATCGGCATGGGCTTTGGCGACCCCGGCGGCGATGGTTCCCACGCCCACTTCGCTGACCAGTTTGACACTGACGCGGGCGGCCCGGTTGGAGTTCTTCAAATCGTGGATCAGCTCTGACAAATCCTCGATGGAATAGATGTCGTGGTGCGGCGGCGGGGAAATCAGGCCCACACCCGGAGTGGAGTGCCGGACCTTGGCGATCCATGGATAGACCTTGCCCCCAGGCAACTGGCCACCTTCCCCAGGCTTGGCGCCCTGGGCCATCTTGATCTGCAGTTCCTTGGCCTGGGTGAGATACAGGCTGGTGACCCCGAAACGGCCGGAAGCCACCTGTTTGATGGCACTGTTCTTGGAGTCTCCCTGGGCATTGGTCCAGGTATAACGTTCCGGATCCTCGCCTCCTTCGCCGGTGTTGGATTTGCCACCGATGCGGTTCATGGCAATGGCCAGCGACTCGTGCGCTTCCGAGGAGATGGAACCATAACTCATGGCCCCGGTCTTGAAGCGCCCCAGAATGGCGTCGACGGATTCCACTTCATCAATGGCAATCGAGTCCCGCTTCCGGAAGTCCAGCAACCCGCGCAGCGTGAAGAAGTGCTTCATCTGGTCGTTCACCAGACTGGAATAAGTCTTGAAGGTCTTGTAGTTTCCGGTGCGCACCGCGCTCTGCAGGGAGTGGATCACCTGTGGGCTGAAGAGGTGGGCCTCTCCTTCGGAACGCCATTGGTATTCGCCGCCGACTTCGAGCGCCCGGCTGGTGACCTGACGGTCAGGATAGGCGTGATGGTGGCGGGACAGGACATCACTGGCGATGCCCTCAAGGTCCGATCCTTCGATGCGGGTGGCCGTGCCGGTGAAGTATTTATCCACCACTTTCTGGGTCAGGCCGACGCATTCGAAAATCTGCGCACCGAGGTAACTCTGAATCGTGGAGATCCCGATCTTGGAGGCCACCTTGACGATTCCCTTGGTCGCGGCCTTCACGAAGTTTTTGCAGGCGGTGTAATGATCGACGCCCACGAGCAGACCCTGACGGATCATGTCGTCGAGGGTTTCGAAAGCCAGATAAGGATTTATCGCGGCACAGCCATAACCGATCAGGGTGCAGAAGTGATGGACTTCGCGGGGTTCGCCGGATTCCAGCACAAGGCCGACGCGGGTGCGCTGGCCGACGCGGATCAGGTGGTGGTGCAGGCCGGCCACCGCCATCAGGGGCGGGATCACGGCATTGTGTTTGTCGACCCCGCGGTCGCTCAGAATGATGATATTGATCCCGGCATCAATCTGCAGGCTGGCTTGATTGCAGACCTCTTCCAAGGCGGCTTCAAGGCCCTTGGCTCCGAGTTTGGGGTCAAAGAGGGTCGGGATGGTGACGGAGCGGAATTCACCCTGGGCGACTTCCTTGAGCTTGGCCAATTCCTCATTGGTGAGGATCGGCGACTTCAATTCAATCAGGTTGCAGCTGGCCGGGACGGGCTTGAGCAGATTGCGCTCCGGCCCGATGGTGGTCACGGACGAGGTCACGATTTCCTCACGGATACAGTCGATCGGGGGATTGGTGACCTGGGCGAAGAGTTGTTTGAAGTAGTCGTAGAGCAGCTTGGATTTATCCGAAAGCACCGCCAACGGGATATCCGTCCCCATTGATCCGGTGGCTTCCACACCATCCTTGGCCATGGGAAGGAGGATCTTGCGCTGATCTTCGAAGGTGTAGCCAAAAGCCTGCTGACGTTGCAGCACGGTGTCGTGGTCCTGTCCGGGAACTTCCTTGGCTTCGGCGATGTCGGAGAGCTTGATGAGATTGTCATCCAGCCACTCGCGGTAGGGCTGTTCGGAAGCGATCCGGCTCTTGATTTCCTCATCCGGGATGATCCGGCCTTCCTGCATGTCCACGATGAACATGCGGCCTGGCTGGAGGCGGCCTTTGATAGCGATACGCTCGGGCTCAATAGGAAGCACGCCCGCTTCCGATGCCATGATCACCAGATCGTCCTTGGTCACGTAATAACGGGAAGGACGCAGGCCGTTCCGGTCGAGGGTGGCACCGATCATGGTCCCGTCGGTGAAGGCCACGGAGGCTGGGCCGTCCCATGGTTCCATGAGGCACGAGTGGTATTCGTAGAAGGCTTTCTTTTCGTCGCTCATCGACTCATGGCCGCTCCACGGCTCAGGAATCATCATCATCATGGCGTGGGGCAGCGAGCGGCCGCCCATCACCAGCAGTTCGAAGACGTTGTCGAACATCGCGGAGTCCGAGCCGTTGGTATTGACGATGGGCAGGATTTTTTTGATATCCTCGCCGAATAAAGGGCTCTCCAGCAGGGGCTGGCGGGCATTCATCCAGTTCACATTGCCCCGCAGGGTGTTGATTTCACCGTTGTGCGCAATGTAGCGGTACGGGTGGGAACGCTCCCAGCTGGGGAAGGTATTGGTCGAGAAACGGGAGTGGACCAGCGCGAGGGCTGTGTCCATGTCCGGGTCTTGGAGGTCGATGAAATACTTGCCGACCTGCTCCGGCATCAGCATTCCCTTATAAATCATGGTGCGGCAGGACATGCTGGCGGCATACCAGAAGGTATCCAGACCGGCGGTCCGGATCTGATTGTGGCTGCGTTTGCGGATGATGTAGAGTTTCCGCTCGAACGCCTGATCGTCCGGGCAGTTGGCCCCTCGCTGAACAAAAACCTGGCGCATGAACGGCTCGCTGGCCTTGGCGGTGTTGCCGAGGGAGGAGTTGTCGGTCGGCACATCCCGCCACCCCAGGACGATCTGGCCTTCCTCCTGGGCGATCTTGGCAAATTCGCGCTCGCTGGCCTCACGCTCGGCGGCCACTGGCGACGCGTAAACCATGCCCACGCCATACTGACCGGCTGCAGGCAGCGTGATTTTGGCCACGGCCGCGACTTTCCGGAGAAATCCATCCGGCACCTGCATCAGAATACCGGCGCCATCTCCAGTATTGGTCTCGCAGCCACAGGCTCCGCGATGGTCCAGATTGACCAGAATCGTCAAGGCTTGCTCAATGATGGAATGGGAACGTTTCCCCTTCATCTGGCATACGAAACCGACGCCACAGGCGTCGTGTTCAAACTGTGGATCGTACAGGCCTTGCTTCTCGGGGAGTCCGTATTTGCTCATGTTTTTTCTGATTCTGGTGGGGTGGCGACCAAAAGGGGGCCAGCAGGTAACGT
The DNA here is from genome assembly GCA_942492905.1 of uncultured Verrucomicrobiota bacterium. Classification (GTDB taxonomy): domain Bacteria; phylum Verrucomicrobiota; class Verrucomicrobiia; order Verrucomicrobiales; family V1-33; genus CAIZWU01. The sequence continues at coordinate 2,935,912 of OW818657.1, read as the reverse complement.
TTATCGGTGAAAAATCAAGGTCCACCGAAACTTTTTCGGGTGGTCCCCTTTTGTCGCGCCGGGTGGGCAGACGGGTTTTGGGCTGATCCCGGGCGCGACCGCCTGAAGAAACGAAGCCCGTGGCGGGGGAGAAACAGGTATCCCCCTCTATTTGCCGATCGCCTCCAGTTCCGGCTCAGGGATGGCGGGAGCAGGCTTGGGCTGGATGGGCTGCACGCGGATGAATTGCTTCAGGGCGGCATCCCAGTCGCCCAAGAGGGCGGCGCCTTTCCGGCTGTTGGTATTCATCACGTGGTTTTCGATCAATCCCTTCAAAATGGCACCGTCCTCATGTTCCAACCCAACGATTTCAATCATCTCCGGATTGTAGAGCTGGGCGAAGTGGCCGGATTCGTCCAGGATGTAGGCGACGCCGCCACTCATCCCCGCTCCGAAATTCCGGCCGGTCGGGCCGAGCACCACTACCGTGCCGTTGGTCATGTATTCGCAGCCGTGGTCCCCGATGCCCTCCACGACGGCCGTGCCGCCCGAGTTCCGCACGCAGAAACGTTCGCCGGCGCGGCCGCTGGCGTAGAGGTGGCCGCCCGTGGAACCATACATCACAGTGTTGCCCAAGATGGAGTTTTCCGAGGCGGCGAATTTCACGCAAGCCCGGGGCCTGATGACGATCTCGCCGGCGGTCATGCCTTTGCCGACATAATCGTTGGCCTCACCCGTCAGGATCAGCTTGATGCCTCCGCAGAGGAATGTGCCGAAAGACTGGCCGGCGCTGCCTTCCAATTCGACGGTGATGGTGCCTTCCGGCATGCCAGTATCGCCCCAATGATAAGCAATTTCCCCGCTGAGCTTGGTGCCGATGTTTCGGTCAGTGTTCTTGACCTTGAAGGACAGTTTGACAGGCACCTGATCGGTGATGGCGTCCTTGGCTTCCTGGATGATTTTGTCATCCAGGGGATGCGGGTGACTGCTGTCATTGCGCCCTTTCAGACAAATCCGGGGCACATCCTCCCCCAGTTCCGCGGCCACATTTTTGAGCACCCGGCGCAGGCTGATGGTGTTGGCCTTCGGATGATCCTCGATATGGCGTTGTTTGATGAACTCGACCCGGCCAATGAGGTCATTCAGCTTCCGCACGCCGAGGGAAGCCATGATTTCCCGGACTTCGTGGGCGACTGAATTGAAGAAGTTCACCACGTATTCCTTTTTGCCTTTGAACTTGTCGCGGTATTTCGGGTCCTGGGTGGCGATTCCAACCGGGCAAGTGTTGAGGTGGCATTTCCTGACGTAAACACAGCCCATGGCAATGAGGGCGATGGTGCCGAAATTGAACTCCTCCGCCCCCAGAATCGCGGCGTGGATGATGTCCATCCCACTGCGCAAACCGCCATCGGTGCGCAGGGTCACACGGTCACGCAGGCCATTCAGCATCAGGACCTGCTGAGTTTCGGCGAGACCGATTTCCCAGGGCAGGCCGGCGTGTTTGATGGAGGAAATCGGGGAAGCGCCCGTGCCGCCTTCGTGGCCGCTGACCAGAATGATATCGGCATTGGCCTTGGCGACGCCCGCGGCAATGGTGCCGACCCCCGATTCCGCCACGAGCTTCACGCAGACCCGCGCCCGCGGATTCACCTGTTTCAAATCATGGATAAGCTGGGCGAGATCCTCGATGGAATAAATGTCATGGTGTGGCGGCGGACTGATCAGCTGCACCCCAGGCTGGGTGCGGCGGAGTTTGGCGATGATGCCCTGCACTTTCATGCCAGGAAGCTGTCCCCCTTCCCCCGGCTTCGCGCCCTGCGCCATCTTGATTTCCAGTTCTTCAGCGCTGGCAAGATACTCGGCGGTCACCCCAAAGCGGCCACTGGCAATCTGCTTGATCTTGCTATTCGCCCAGTCGCCATTTTCATACCGTTTGAAGCGGACCGGGTCTTCGCCGCCCTCCCCGGAGTTCGACTTGCCGCCGATTTCATTCATGGCCACCGCCAGCAACTCATGGGCCTCGGGGCTCAACGCTCCCAGCGACATCGCCGCGGTGGTGAACCGGACCCGGATGTCTTCGATCGGCTCGACTTCCTCCAAGGGAATCGGCTGGCCCGGAATCAATTCAAACAGGTCATGCAGCGAGACCGGCCGGTTCCTAGTGTAGTTGTCCACGTAGGCGGCATAGTCCTCGGCTTTGCCGGTCTTGACGAAGGTGTGGAAGTTTTTGATGAAGCTGGGGTCGATCGCATGGCGCTCCCCTTCCCGGCGATAACGAAAATAGCCGGGATCACCCAGATCATCCGGCCCCTGGGGAATGGCGTCGCCGTAGCCCCCGCCATGGCGGGCCAGCGATTCCATGGCGATTTCCTTATAACCAATCCCTTCAATCTGGCTGGATGTCCCGGTGAAGCATGTTTTCACAAGAGCACTGGAGATACCCACGGCCTCGAAGATCTGAGCTCCCTGATAGGAGGACAGGACGCTGATACCCATCTTCGACATGATTTTGAGAACTCCCTTTTCCAGCGAGGAACGGTAATTCTTCATCGCCTTGAGGAAATCGACACCAACCAATTCCTTCCGGCTTTCCACCATTTCGCGGACCGTTTCGTAGGCCAGATAAGGACAGACGGCCTGGGCCCCATAACCAAACAGGCTGGCCGTCTGGTGGGTGTCGCGCACTTCACCGGAATCCACGATCAGGCTGAGCCGGATGCGTTTCCGCCTCCGGTTGAGGTGGTGGTGCACCGCTCCGGTGGCGAGCAGGGCCGGGATGGGCACCCGGGTTTCGTCGATGGCGCGGTCGCTCAGAATCAGCAGACGCACGCCTTCACCAGCAGCCTGCTCGGCTTCTGCACAGAGCCGCTGGAGCGCGGGCTCGAGACCGGCTTCCCCTTCCGCTGCGGCCCAGGTAATATCCAGGGTGCGCGACGGAAATCCTTCCACGTCTTTGATGGCTTCCAGTTCGTGAGGCCAGATCACGGGGCTGTCCAAATGAATCACCTTCGCGTGATCGGCCGTTTCCGTGAGGATATTCCGGTACCACCCGAGGGCCACGGACAGCGACATCACCAGCCGTTCGCGGATGGGGTCGATGGGCGGGTTGGTGACCTGGGCAAACAGTTGCTTGAAGTAGGTGAAGAGCAGCCGCGGCCGGATGCTGAGCACCGCCAGGGGTGTGTCATCGCCCATGGAATGGGTGGCTTCGATGCCGTCCTTGAGCATGGGAACAAAAGCCATGTCCAGCTCCTCCCTGGTATAGCCAAACGACGCCTGTTTCTGGGAAAGCGTGAGGATATCCAGATCGCCGGCCAGCAGCTGAGGGGCGGGATTGGCCAGAGTGGAAAGCGGCACCCGGTTGGATTTCAGCCAATCACCATAGGGCTGGCGCGCCGCCAAGGCTTGTTTGATTTCCGTATTGAACCGGAGAGTGCCCGCTTCGGTATTGATGCTGAGCATCTCGCCTGGTCCGAGGCGGCCTTTGCGGACAATGGTTTGGTCATCGAGTTCCACGACTCCGACTTCCGACCCCAGGGTAAAGATGCCTTCTTCCGTTAGTTTGAACCGCGAGGGGCGCAGGCCGTTCCGGTCAAGGCAGGCCGCCACGGTGCGGCCATCGGTGAAAACCAACGAAGCCGGACCGTCCCACGGCTCGCTGAAACATTGATTGTATTCGTAATAGGCCTTCTGCTCCGGTGTCGTGAACGGATCAATCCCGTAGGCGGGCGGCACCAGCAGGGCCATCGCTTCCTCTGGCGAGCGGCCGGACATCACCAGCAGTTCCAGCGCGGAGTCGAGGCTGGCGGAATCGGATTGCCCCGGGTCCAGCAGAGGCCGCAGGTGGCGCACCCGGTCGCCCCAGATTTCGCTGGAGAAATCACTTTCGCGGCTGGAGAGCCAATTGCGGTTGCCCCGCACGGTGTTGATTTCGCCATTATGGCAAAGCATCCGGAAGGGATGGCAGAGCGACCACGTGGGGAAGGTGTTGGTGGAAAACCGTTGATGGTACAGGCAGAGCGCCGTTTCATAATCCGGGTCCGTCAGGTCGCGGTAAAATTTGCTGAGCACCGTCGGCAGGGCGAGCGCCTTGTAGACGATAGTGCGGTGCGAGAAGGAGGGGATGTAAAAACCCTGCACCTTTTCGGAACGCAGATGCATCCCGATCTGGCGGCGGCCGAGGTAAAGGGTGCGCTCGAATTCATCGTCGTCCATGCCTTCTTCCCTCTCGATGCAGAGATGATAGATGGCTGGCCGGCTGGAGCGGGCTTTCAGACCAAGTTCCTTTTCATTCACCGGGACTTCGCGCCAGCCGATCACTTTCAGTCCGAGGTTTTGCAGGATGAGTTTGGCGGAGAGTTTGCAGAAGCGCTTCTGCTCCTCGTCCTCCAACGGCAGGAAGAACACCCCAACCGCGAGGTCGGTATCGGATTTCAGCTCATACTCAAATTCCTCCCGCAACACCTTCCGGAAAAACTTGTGGGGAAGCTGGGTCAAAATGCCCGCGCCATCGCCGGTCTTGCGGTCCGCCTCGGCGGCGCCCCGGTGGATCACATTGCAGCAGGAGGTGATGCCGTATTGCAGAATCCGGTGGCTTCTCGTCCCATGGATATTGGCCACAAATCCAACCCCGCAGGCATCACGTTCCGACTCGAGGGAGTGGAGAGAGCCTTCGTTGGGAATAGGAACAGGGTAGTGGTGATTCATGTCGTTGGGAGGGAGTCTCGGCCGGAGTGGAGAGGTGGCGTGGCGTCCGGAAAAATCCGGGAGAAACCAGTTTTGTGCAAAAGCCGTGCCAATCAAGTTACGCTTAAGCCCCGCCGCACGGCATCCTTTATCCCGGAGCCGCATGGTCTCGTCGGTCAAGAACGGTCACTCCTCCCCGCCGTGCCTGATGGCTGATCCTGAGGCCGGACCTTGAAATATCGGGAAGGTCGAAATCATGGAAATCATGATCAATAACTTGCACACTCAATTAAAATATGGTTTCTATTGGAAATGTTCGATGTATTGGCCCCAAAAGAACGCCTCCAAGAGGCGTGCTGGAGCCTTGACCGGCTCACCCAACTCGACTGGTTCGGATTTCAGGATTTGATGAGCCGCCTGCTGCAACGGTCCGGATATCTGCCTGAGATCGCCTGGACCCGGCCCGATGGTGGAACTGCCCTGACCCTGATGCATCCGGCCCGTTCCAACCGCTTGGAGGCCATCGTGCAGTGCCCTCCATGGCAGCATCATGAAATCGATGCGGTGATGATCAGGGATTTGCATCAGGTGGTGGTCCGGGAAGGAGCCCAGCGGGGGATTTATATGACCCCGGGCACTTTTACGGCGGAGGCCAGAGCCTTCGCCCGGCTCAAGCCCCTCGAACTGGTGGACGGCAACGACCTTCTGCGGAATCTCCAACACCTGCCGGAGGAGGCCCGCACGGAGCTCTTAAAGATGATCACGGCCGGTCCTTTTTCAGTTCCCTCCTGTCCCTCCTGTCTCCGCAAAATGGAACTGATCGAAGACGCCGGGGCCGCGTCAGGCCAGCGGGAACGGGATCTCGTTTACAAAAGCAGCACGTCGGAAGCCAGTGAAGTGGACTGCCGCAGTCTCACCCTGCGCAAAAAAGCCGATGTTGTTTTCCTGAAAGGCGTCACTGCGGGGGCCATGACCGTCCACGGCAAGGCCACCGGAAATATCGTCGTCAATGGCCGGCTCCACGTGGCTGCCGGCGGTTCGGTCAGCGGATTGGTCAGCGCCCGGGCCATCCAGCTTGATCCCGGCGGCACCCTCGAAGCCGAAGCCCGCATCCTGAACGAATCCGAAATCGCCCATTTTCAACCGCTGCCCACCCAGCAGGTCTGGAGATGTCCTGCTTACCCCAAATGCCGCGATACCCTGCCAGTCCGGACCCAAGGTTGACCGCGGCGGATCAATAAATCACCGCCACCGACGCCGTGTAGCCGTGCAGGAAATTGACGCCTGCCACCGGACCAAACTCACCATTGCAGAAAAAACCCGCCACCGGCACCGGGCCAAAAGTATCCTCAAGGATGCCGGCATCATGATTGGGGATCCCAAACAGCCCCTGCCCACGCCCTCCGCAGGAAAAACAGACCATCGCCAGCGGGACGCCTTCGCGCACCCTCAGGGCTTCGCTGCGCATCCTCAGGTCTTCATCCGCCGCGTCTTTTTCGCGGAGTTGAAACTGAATGGTCTGTCCCACCCTTGGGATCGCCCCGATCTTCAGCGCCCCTGTCTTGGGATCGCCTCCGATGATGTTCCGCACCAAAAAGTCGCCGCGTTGGAAATCCTCGCGGTATTCACTGGCCGCCAATCCAGCCATGATGTTGCCCCGGGCCACTTTCTGATCGTCCTCCGGCAGATTCTCAAAGGTCTCCACCAACACATCGTAAGCCCGGCGGCCTCCCACGCCCAGCACCACGTCCTTGTCGACCTGCGTGATGGTATAGGGCTCGCCGATTGGTTGACAGCCCTGACTGACAATCCCCTGGATCACGGTCACCGGCAAATGCACCGCCACCCCGGCGGAATCGATCACGCCCGCCGTATGATGGAAGGTAAACAGCGTATCCGAGTCCCATCCCCCCGTCGCCAGCCCGCCATAGACCGGCACCCCGGGATAAATCCGGTTCATGTCCTCCAGCAGCGCGGCGGCATTGAGTCTGAGGGGATTTCCCAGCACCAGCCAGCCTCCCGTCGCCGGCCGGTCGCGGGGGATTTGGAAGTGTTCATCAATCACCCAGGTCCCCACCTCCTCCTCAGCCAAATTCAAAAACATCACCGAAAACCCACTGACGTCCTCGTCTTCCTGACCAGTCCCGATAAATCCGTCGGCCGAGCATCCGATCACCTGCCGGGCATGACCGTCCACCTGGAGGATTTCCATGAATTCCTTCAAATGCGGCCGCCAGTCCGGGGAGACGAAGGCTAGTGCCAGCGTGGCTCCACCTGTTTCCGCCTTTAATTGCCGGGCCGTCTCTGTCACCACTGCCTCGTCCCACTGGGTCAGGCGCACGCGCGATGCCGCGCGGCGGGGGGCGGGGGGAGCAGTCATGGAAAAGTTCCAGGGTTGGGGGAAGGAGTTTTATAAGATACCAGGAACAGGACTCGAACCTGCACGGATTACTCCACCAGATCCTAAGTCTGGCGCGTCTACCAATTTCGCCATCCTGGCCTGCAAGGGTTGCACGGAACTTGTTTTAACTGAACCCGCCGCGCTCTGCAACCTCTTCCTTGCCCGGGTTGATATTTCATCTGTTCCCAACCTGGAATTCAAATCCCCTGGCCCGCCACCGGAGACACCGTCGGCACGGGCCGCAGCAGCAGACCCATCGGCACGAATTTCTCGAAATCCTTGACGTTCCTTGTCGCCAACGAAGCACCTGACAGCATCGCCGCCGCTGCGATCATGCAATCCGAATGCGATCCCCGTTTTCTTCCCGTGGCGTGAAAGAGCCGCGAGGACTGCTCCCCCATCTGCCAGGTAAAGTCGGTCACCCGCTGCTCCAGCACCGCAAAGACGGCGTCCTTTTGCGGCCGGCTGTGCGGCCCGTTGCAAAACTCCGACCATGCCACGGCGGAGGCCGCCAACGGTTCCCCGCAACGCAGCCACTCCCAGATGGGCCCGAGATGCGGACACCCTGCCGTCGCCAGATCAATCAGGATATTCGTGTCCAGATGGATCATGTTTCCTCCCACCAATAGACCTTGGCCTGCCGTTCCGCCTGCATTTCCCTGCGGAAATCCTCAGCCTCGTGGACACTCAATCCGCCCCCGTTCTGCAGCCAGGCCAACGCGTCCAGAGCCTCCGGCAGGGCGGCCCGGCGGTCGGCGTCTTCTTTGTAGTGTTTGATGGCACGGCGCATGACTTCCGCCTTGGAAATGGACCAGCGCTTCGCCAGCTCGGTCATGGATTCAAGCGTCCCGGGATCAAGCGCCATGCTGGTGCGTTTAAGGGCATAAGACATGTGGTAATACTACGCACCACTACCGCCAATTCAAGTTTTTTCCACGATCCGCCCCAGCACCCTCCTTTACGCCCCACCGGTCCTGTTTTGACAAACCCTTTACGCAACTAATCTAGCCAAAACGCCCGCCATCGGTTACAATTCCCCCCCACGCTGTCCGCGTTCCTTGTCCCCGCTCCTGCCACCCGCCCCGGTCTTTGTTCCTTTTCCACCACCCTGCGCCATGTCCCCGCTCCGCCCTTCCCTCCTGCTCGCCCTGTTCCTCCCTGCGCTCGCCCCCGCCGCGCCTCCCGTGGGGTTTGAGGAAAAATTCGCCCTCGCCCCCGACCGCGCCGCTCTCCTCAAGGAACTCATTCCCGGCACCCCCGAGTTCTATTATTTCTCGGCTTTGCACTCGCAAAACGCCGGGAATTCGACCGAAACCGCCCGCCTCCTCAAGGAATGGGCCACCCGTTTCCCGGAAGCCAACGGTCAGCGCACCCTGCTCGAAAACCGCCAGCACTTCCTCGACTACGCCACCAACCCCCAGGCCACCCTCGCCTGGCTCAAGGAAACCCGCGGCCTCAGCTTCGATCACGCCCGCGAAACCGCCGGCACCCCGGCCGAGATCCCCACCGCCCTCGACCCGGCCCTCATCACCTGGGAAACCTTTTACGCCCAGGCGGTCTCGCAGGACCCCAAACTCGGCACCCTCACCGATTCCGGCCTGCGCGCCCTCTTCCATCGGGATCTCGCCAAAGACCTCCCAGCCGAAACCCGCCGCGCCATCCTCCCGCGCCTTACCCGGCCCGATCTTCCCGGGCTCACCGACTTTATCCTCGCCGACCTCGGAACCCGGGAATCGCAGGGTTTTGGCGAATTCCCCATTCATCGGAATCTCCTGCTGGCCCAGCTCGAAACCCTCCTCGCCGCCCGCCCGAAACTCCTCGAAAACCGGGCCTTCGTCGAAACTTGGCTCCCCAGGCTCGCCCCGCCCGATGGCCTAGACCCTGATCGCGATCCCGCCGTCCGCCTCGCCTGGCTGGAGCGCCTCCAGATTTTCGCGGACAAACTCCCGCCCGCCTTCAACACCATCAAGGCCTCCATCCTCTACCAGCGGCTGTCGTTCGACCTCAAACAAAACACCCCTGACGCCGCCCGCCTGGTCGCCTATCTGAAACTCCCCCGCCCCGTTCCCTACCTCAACCCCCTCTTCCGGGAACGTCAGGACCTTTTCCGGAACCAGGCCGATCTCAGCACCGACCTCACCGCCCTGACCGGCCAGGGCCCTATCACCGACGACACCCCCCTCGTCCGCCGCACCCTGCTGATCCTGCTCGCCAAAAACCCGGACCCCGGTGCTTTCCAGCCTTGGCTCGAAGCCAGTTTCCTCAACGCCCTGCTCGCCGAAGCCCAGCTCACCACCAAACCGGCCACCGCCGACCAGTTCACGGCCCTCCTCCCGCCCGCTGCCCTGCAGCAACTGCGCACCCGCACCGATCTTGAGTTTGACCCTGGCTGCCGTGAAACCTGGCTGCCCGAAGACGAAGTCAACCTTGATCTCCATCTCAAAAACATCCCCCGACTGCTGGTCAAAGTCTTCGAGATCAACACGGAGAACGTCCACCGCAGCACCGGCCGGCAGGTCAATACCGACCTCGATCTCGACGGCCTCGTCGCCAACCGGGAAAGCAGTCAGGACTATGACAGCCCGCCCCTCCAGCGCGTCCGCCGCACCTTCAAATTCCCCGAACTGAACGGCAAACGCGGCGTCTGGATCATCGAATTCATCGGCGGCGGCAAATCCAGCCGCGCCCTCGTCAGGAAAGGCGGCCTCACCGTCCTCCCCATCCAGACCGGAGCCGGCACCCGCCTCACCATCCTCGACGAAAAATCCGCCCCCGTCCCCACCGCCTACGCCTTGCTGGGCAGCCAGCGTTTCGCCGCCGATGCCCAGGGCCACGTCCTTCTGCCCTTCTCCACCACCCCCGGCGAACAAAACGTCATCATCCACGATGGCACCGGTTTCACCACCCTCGAATCCATCGAACTCCAGGGCGAAACCTACACCCTCAACGCCGGCCTTCACGTCCCCCGCGAATCCCTCCTCCCCGGCCGCACCGCCACCGCCCTGCTCCGCCCCGCCCTGCTCTGCAACGGCCGCCCCACCACCCTGACCGCCCTCGAAAACCCCAAACTCATCCTCACCGCCACCACCCTCGAAGGCATCCCCTCCACCACCGTCTTCCCTCTCAAAGACCTGAGCCCCGACCAGGAAACCACCATCTCCTTCCAGGTTCCCGACCGGCTCGCCAGCCTCGGCTTTACCTTCTCCGGCGAAGTCAAAAGCCTCCTCACCAGCCAGCCAATCCAAGTCGCTTCCAATCGCGTTTTCACGGTCAATGGAATAACTGTCTCCACCCACACCAGCGACCTCCAGCTCACGCCTGGCAAAGGAGGCTGGTCCCTCTCCGAACTGGGCCGCACCGGCGAGCCCCTTGCCGACCGTCAACTGAATTTCACCGCCAGTCATCAGGACTTCACCAACTCCATCGGCACCTCATTGCGCACCGCCGCCGCCGGCTCCACCACCCTCGGCTCCCTTCCCGGTCTCACCTCGCTTTCCGTCCACAATTCCTCCGGCCTGAACCGGGTCTTCCCCCTTCCACGCGACAACGCCTCCCAACCCGACGAAGTTGCCGCCGCCACCGGTGAGCCCGTCCGTCTCGCCTGGCCCTACCAGGTTCCTCCAGCAGCCGCAGCTCCCACAGCCAAGCCGTCCCGGCCTGTTCTGACCATCCTCGAAACCCGCAACAATCTCTTCATCCGCTCCATATCCGAAGGCATTACCTTCAAAAACGGCTTCGTGGAAATCACAGGCTTGGAAGCCGGCACCCATTCCCTCTTCATCGAGGAAAAACCCACAATCGTCACCCTCCATATCGCCCAGGGTAAAACCGTCGACGGCCACCTGCTCAACCCCTCCCAAACCCTCGAACTCTCCGCCCTCAAGCCGGTCGTCATCACTGGCCTGACGCCCGGGAAAATCCCCCCCAAGGACGCCGCCGCTCCGGTCGATGCCATTACCATCAACCTGGCCAACGTCGACTCCACCACCCGCGTCCATGTGCTCGTCAGCCGCTTCCTTCCCGAATTCAACGTTTTCCCGCCGTTGGCAGACAATTCGCTGCCCGCCCTCACCCACTACCTCAACCCTTGGTACCCCAGCCTCTACCAATCCGCGCGCACCATTGGAGAGGAATACCGTTATGTCCTCGAACGCCAAAGCCTGAAATCATTTGCCGGCAATCTCCTGCCCCGCCCCGGCCTGCTGCTGAACCCGTGGGCCATTGCGGAAACGACCACGGAAAAACAGGAAGCCGCCGTCGGCGAAGCGCCAGCCGCGATGGAAGCGGAAAAGAAGCGGGTTGATAAAAGCCGTCTGGCGGATGGCAAGCGTGATGAGGTACGCTCCAAAATGCTGAGGGACGTTGATAGCCTTGAGGCGGCCTCGGAACGCGGAACTGCAGGCGGCATTCGCGCAGCCCGCAGCCATGAGCGCATCCTGGGTCCTCCCGACCTATCCTTCCTCGCCCAGCCGGGAGCCACTGCCTTCAATCTCAAGCCCGACGCCAACGGCAATGTCCATATCGCCACCGCCGCGCTCGGGCACGGCCAGTTCCTCCGGGTGATTGCCTTGTCAGGAGACTCCGCCGCAGTGCGGGATTTCACCCTGCCCGACAAACCCCTCCAGACCCGCGATCTCCGTCTGGCCAAAGGCCTCGACCCCGCCGGCCACTTCACCCAGCAAAACGCCGTCACTGTCCTCGAAAAAGACGTCCCCTTCAGCCTGAAGGACGCCCTCAGTTCCCGTTTCCAGACCTACGGCAACCTCAGCAGCGCCTGGGATCTGCTCTACAACTTGAGCAAAAACCCAACCTTGGCCGAGTTCGCCTTCCTCCGCACCTGGCCCACCCTCGACGATGCCGCCAAACGCATCCTCTACAGCAAATACGCCTGCCACGAACTCAGCTTCTTCCTCTCGCGCAAAGACCCCGCCTTCTTCAAAAACGTCATCCTCCCCTTCCTCGCCAACAAACGTGATCAAACCTTCCTCGACCACTTCCTGTTGGATAAAAATCTGGATGCCTGGCGCGACCTGCCCCGTTACTCTCGGCTGAACACCGCCGAAAAACTCCTCTTCGCCCGCGCCTGGGACAAGTCCCATTTGAAGCTGGAAGTCCCTAACCTCACCGCCGCCGCCCGCGACCTCACCGATTTCCTGAACACCATCCCCCGCGATCCCGCCAAGGAAGTGTTCTGGTTTGAAAGCGCCTTGGGAGGCCGTGCTTTGGCGGAGGACTGGGCAGAAAGGACAAATGATTTTACAGATTTAAACCGCCCGGCTTACGATTCCCTCATTTCTAACACCGATGGTTTCAGCAGAGGAGGCGTTCCTGCAGCCCCTGCCACGGCAGCCATGCCTGCTCCAGCTCCCGCCGCCCTGCCCGAACTAGCCGTGAAGCTGCAAGCTGTGGAAGCCCACGATTTGAAAGATACAGCGGCAATGGCCGGCAGACGCGGTCTGTCCGAAAATGAATTCCTCCTCCGCCAAGTCGCCAAACAAAAAGCCCTCTACCGCCAGACCGAACTCACCAAGGAATGGGCAGAAAACAACTACTGGAAACTCCCCATCGCCGACCAGAACGCCGATCTGATCAAGCCCACCCGCTTCTGGAAGGACTACGCCCTCTGGGATGGCCAGACGCCATTCCTTTCCGCCAACCTGAGCGAAGCCGCCAACAGTTTTTCCGAGATCATGCTGGCCTTGGCGGTGCTGGATCTCCCCCTCGAAGCCGACGCCAAGCCGGCGAAGTCCGAACTGAAAGACGGCGTCCTTACCCTCACCCCTTCCGCCCGCAGCCTGTTGTTCCATCAAGAAATCAAAGTTGCGGAACTGGACAAGGATGGCCCGCCTCTCCTCGTCAGCCAGAACTTCTACCGTGAAGGCGACCGCTACCTGGAGGAAAACGGCGAAAAATCCGACAAGTTTGTCAGCGGTGAATTCCTCACCGGCACGGTGTATGGCTGCCAGATCGTCGTCACCAACCCCGGCTCCGCCCGCCGCAAACTGGAAGTGCTGTTCCAAATCCCCACCGGCACCGTGCCCGTCCAGCAAACCCGCATCACCCAATCCATCCCGGTGCAGCTGGACGCATTCCACACCCAGACGCTGGATTTCCACTTCTACTTCCCGAAACCCGGCGCATTCGCCCACTACCCTGTTCACGTCAGCCGCGACGGCAAGGTCGCCGCCTCGGCCGCGCCGGCTACCTTCAAGGTCGTCGATACCCTCACCACCCTCGACAAAACCTCCTGGGACTACCTCAGCCAGCAGGGCACTGCGGAGGAAGTCCTCGCCTATCTTAACCAGCACAATCTGCACCAGACCAACCTCGACCGCATCGCCTGGCGCCTCAAGGAGCGCGGTTTTTACGACAAACTCACAGCCCTCCTGCGCAGCCGGAAACAATACCAGGAAACCGTCTTCAGCTACAGCCTGCTCCACAACGATCTCCCCGCCCTTCGCGATTACCTCGCCTCCCAGGAAGACCTGCCCGACGAGCCCCTCGACTCCCCGCTGCTTACCATCGATCCCATCGAGCAAAAGTCCTTCCAGTGGCTGGAATACAGCCCGCTGGTCAATGCCCGGGCCCATCAACTCGGGGGCGACCGCGTCATCCTGAATGACAGGTTCCGCACCCAATACGGCGCCTTCCTCCACCTGCTCAGCTTCCGCCCTGCCTTCACGGATGCCGAGCGGCTGGGCCTCACCGCCGTGCTGCTCCTACAGGACCGCCTGGACGAAGCCTCGGCCTGGTTCAGCAAGGTGGACCCTGCCAAAATCCACGAGCGCCTGCAATACGACTACCTCCAAGCCTGGCTCGCCTTCAGCGCCGAAGACCTGCCTACGGCGCGCCGGATCGCCACTGCCCGCACCAGCTCTCCGCTGCCGGATCATTGGCTCGCGAAGTTCAAGGAACTCAGCGCCCAGTTGGATGAGATCGACGGCAAAACCCCGGCGGCCCCGCGCCCGGAAGACCGCGATGCCACCCAGGACCGCCTCGCCGCCGCTGAGCCGCAGTTTGCGGTAAAGGTCGAAGGCAAAGCCGTCCTCCTCGACTACCGGAACCTGATCGAAGTCACAGTGAACTACTATCCGATGGACCTCGAGTTCCTCTTCAGCGCCAATCCGTTTGTCGGTCAGGACACCAGCCGCTTCCGCAGCATCCGGCCCAACCAGACCGAGCGCCTCACCCTCGCCCCCGGCAAAACCGCCCATACCTTCCCCCTGCCCGCCGCCTGGCAAAACACCAATGTGCTGGTGGAGATCACCGCCGCCGGTCAGACCAAAGCCGTGGCCTCCTACGCCAACCAGCTCGACGTCCAGATCAGCGAAAACTACGGCCAGCTCCAGGTCCGTCATGCCGGCGACCAGCGCCCCCTGCCCCGCAGCTATGTCAAAGTCTTCGCCGAGATCGACGGAAAACCCACCTTCTACAAAGACGGCTACACCGACCTGCGCGGGAAATTCGACTACACCAGTCTGAGCACCGCCGATCTGGACAAAACCACCCGCTTCAGCCTTCTCATCCTGACCCCCGACCACGGCGCCACCGTCCGGGAAGTCAAACCCCCGGCGCGCTAGAAGGCCTCCGGCCGATCCGGGCCTGCCTTACCGGGGTGAAAACGCGATGAAACCAGCCCCCTTCGGGCAGTCAGCGGCAGCGCAAGTTGCGCCTGCGGCGACTTCTTCTCTTGCACCGCCCCCGCCTCTGCCCTCTTTAAACTCCCATGAAGTTCATCTTTTTCACGGGCGGAGTGGTTAGTTCATTGGGCAAGGGGTTGACGGCGGCGTCGTTGGGCACCCTGCTGGAGTTGCGGGGGCTGAAGGTCATCATGCAGAAATTCGACCCGTATCTGAATGTCGATCCGGGCACCATGAGCCCGTTCCAGCACGGGGAAGTCTACGTGCTCGACGACGGGGCCGAGACCGACCTCGATCTCGGGCATTACGAGCGCTTCACGCACTCCAATCTCAGCAAACTCAATAACCTGACCAGCGGCCAGGTTTACCTGAATGTGATCGAGAAGGAGCGCATGGGGGAATACCAGGGCAAGACGGTGCAGGTGATTCCGCACATCACGGATGAAATCAAAAACCGCATTCGGGAAGCCGCCGCGGTCAGCAAAGCCGACGTGATTATCACGGAAATCGGCGGCACCACCGGCGACATCGAAGGCCTGCCCTTCCTCGAAGCCATCCGCCAATTCATGCACGAAGAAGGCAATGAAAACTGCCTTTTTGTCCACGTGACCCTGGTGCCTTACATCCGGGCGGCGGGCGAACTGAAGACCAAACCCACCCAGCAATCGGTGGCCAAACTGCGGGAAATCGGGATTCAGCCGCACGTGGTGGTCTGCCGCACCGAAGATCATCCGTTGGAACAGGAAGTCCGGGAGAAAATCTCCCTCTTCTGCAACGTGCCGCTCAAGGCCGTAATCGAGGCCCGCGATGTCAAATCGTCCATCTATGAGCTGCCGCTCATGATCTACCGCGAGAAATTCGACGCCCTCGCCTGCGAGATGCTGCACCTGCACACCCGCGAACCAGACCTGACCGAATGGAAGAATTTTGTGAACCGCGTCATCAATCCGACCCGCAGCGTGCGGATTGCGGTGGTCGGGAAATACATCGAGCTCCAGGACGCCTATAAGAGCGTTTATGAGGCCCTGACCCACGCGGGGGCGGCCCATGATTGTGAAGTGAGGCTGGTCCGGGTGGATGCCGAAGATTTGGAGCATGAAAACCCCAAACAATTCCCGCCCGACATCCAAGGAGTGCTCATTCCGGGGGGCTTTGGCGACCGGGGGATTGAAGGCAAAATCATTGCCGCCACCTACGCCCGCGAAAACCGCATTCCCTACCTCGGCCTCTGCCTGGGAATGCAGATCGCCACCATCGAATTTGCCCGGAACGTCTGCGGCCTGGAGAAGGCGAACAGCACCGAATTTGATGAAAATGGCCCGGATCCGGTGATCTGTCTGATGGACGAACAAAAGCACGTGGTGGCCCTCGGGGCCTCCATGCGTCTCGGCACCTGGAAAGCCACCCTGAAACCCGGCAGCCTCGCCCACCGGCTGTATGGCGCGGACGAAATCAGCGAGCGCCACCGCCATCGCTACGAATTCAACAACGACTACCGCGAGCGGCTCGAAGCGGCCGGCCTCAGCATCTCGGGCACCAGCCCGGACGGTGAGCTGGTCGAAATCGTGGAAGTCCCCGGCCATCCTTTTTTCATCGCCTCCCAATTCCACCCGGAATTCCTCTCCAAGCCGAATCATCCGCATCCCTTGTTTGCCGGATTCATCGAAGCGGCACTGAATATGAAAAAGTAGGCCAGGCCGTCAGGCGGGATTCCATCGCTCCAGCCTTGCTCCCCCGTCGATTTCTTCCGGAAGCCAGGATCGGAACGGGCTCAAACCAGGCTTCACCGGGAAGCGGGAGTGATTGCGCCGCCGGGTTTCTCCCCTTGTTGCCGGGGAGCGGCATGATACAGCCGGGTTCCCCCTGATTTCGCCCCCGGTCCTGCCCATGGAATTGAACTACACGCAACGCCTGCTGATGCAAAGCCTGGCCGTCCTGACGGTGCTGCGCTGGATCATGGCAGGGTTGCATGACATCAGCCCGGAGGAGGCGCAGATGATGGAGGCGATCCGGCATCCGGCGGTGGTGGGAATCGATGGCGGGCAACTCACCGCCTGGTTCGCCGGCATCGGCACCGTATTTCTGGGCGATACCGCCTTGGGCGTCCGCTTCCTCGCGCCTCTGCTGGTCGCGGGGGCCAGCTGGATGCTATATCGCCTGGCGCGGTCGCTGACAGGGGAGAAGACGGCCGGCTGGACGGTGGCACTCTTCAATCTGACTCCGATGGTGAACCTCGCCGCCGTGCAGATGCGGCCGGAAACGCCGGGCGTGTTTTTTCTGATCGCGGGGTTGGTGGCGGTCTGGCGCGGCCTGCGGCGGGCCTCCCCGTGGGATTGGCATTGGCCGCTCGCCGGCATGTTGTTCGGCGCCGGGTTTTTGTGTTGGTACGGGGCGGCCTGGGGCGTAGCCGGCACCCTGCTGCTGCTGGCCGGTTCCCGCCGCTGGCGCGGATTTTTGTGGCGCCCCGGGCCTTGGTTGATGCTGGCCGACTTCGCCCTGTTTCTCTGGCCCCTGCTGGACTGGAACCGCTCCCACGCCTGGGTGGGATACTATCAATGGCGGGACCGTCTCTTTCCCCCGCAGGAAACGCTGCATTGGGCCGCGCCGCTGTCCCTCCTGGGGCAATGGCTGATGTTGGTGAGCCCGGTCATGCTGGGGGCCATGGGCTGGGCGCTCTGGCGCGCCGTCCGGGGCTGGCTCACGCATGACGCCGCACGATTCATCGCGGCCTATGCCTTGCCACCGTTGCTTGCTGCCCTCGTGATTTCGCTCAGTGCCGGGGCCCGGGCGGCGTGGCTTGCCCCTGCTTTGCCCGCGCTCTGTCTTGCCCTGCCCTGGGCATGGGAAAACCACATCTCGCATCTGCCCCTGAAAAACCACCTCCAGTGGTTCTGCATCCTGCCGGCCCTCATCCTCACGCCACTCATCCTGGATACCGATCTCCTGCGTCATGCCGGCCTCCCGCTGTCGTATGAACGGGATCGTTCCCGCGATTGGCGCGGCTGGCAAACCACCGCCCGGGAAGCCGCCCACGTGATCACCGAAACCGCGCCTCAGGCTCCCGGCGGATTATTTCTGATCGCCTCCGATGAGCGGTTGGCCTCGATCCTGAACTTCCACCTACCAGCCTCCCTGCCGGTGCTGCGTCCCACCGTGCGGCATCCCATGGTGCAGATTGCCGCCAGCCCCTTGCCGGAGAGCGACTATCATTTTTGGCCCGGATACAGTTCCGTGGCCGGGGACCGCAGCGCCTACCAGGGTCTCACGGCCTTGTATTTCACGACGTCCACCGTCACGGAGGCGCCTGCGGGCCTGCGCGGTTCCTTCCGCGAAGTGCGTCCCCTCACCATTTTCGATACCATGCAGCGCGGCCTACCCCTGCGCCGCCTCAAAGTTTTTGTCTGCCAGGGCTATCAGCCTGCTTTATAAGATCCGGTTACTGCCTTCGATTGCCCTGGTCCGGCATTTTACGTCCGCCCTTCCACTGTCATTCTTCGCCGCTCATCCGTCATGCCTACTCTCTCGCTCGTCATTCCGCTCTATAATGAGGAAGGCAACGTCGCTGACCTGGTGCGCGAAATCACCGCCGCCCTGCCGGGCGAGGATCTGGAACTGATTCTGGTCGACGACTGCTCCACGGATGCCACGGTGGCGAATATCCCCCATCACCCCTTTATCCGCGTGTTGGAATTCAGCGAAAACCGGGGACAATCCGCAGCCATGCACGCTGGCATCATGGCCGCCACGGCTCCGGTGATTGCATTGCTGGATGGCGACCTGCAAAATGATCCCAAGGACATTCCGGCCATGCTGGCCAAGCTGGCCGAAGGCAACGACCTTGTCTGCGGCTACCGCGCCAAACGCAAGGACACCACCTTCAAACGCCTGCAAAGCCGCATCGCCAATTTCGTCCGGAGCCGATTCACCGGTGATGGGGTGCGCGATACCGGCTGCACCCTCAAGGTGCTGCGCACGCCTTGCCGGGATTGCCTGATCCTCTTCCGCGGGATGCACCGGTTTATCCCCGCACTCATCAAAGGCGGGGGTCACCGCCTTGCGGAAATGCCGGTGAACCACCGGCCGCGCATCTCCGGCGTCAGCAAATATGGCTTCGGCAACCGCGCCCTCCGTGCCACCACGGACATGTTCGGTGTCAAATGGCTGCTCTCCCGCCAGTGCCGCTATCAGGTCAAGCCACCCCGTCCGGTGCCCCCGGAAACAGCGCCTCCCACTCCTCCGGTTTGAAGCCCACGGCGCCTCGTCCATCCCGCGTCAGCAGAAACGGCCGTTTCACCAGATTCCCCTGCCGGGACAACAGATCCAGCGCCTCCGCTTCGCTGAGATCAGGCAGGCGGGCCGCCAGATTCATGGCCTTGTAATCACCGCCGGACGTATTGAAAAGCCGCCGCAGGCTGCCGGTTATGGCCAGCATCCGTTGCAGTTCCGGCACTGTGGGAGGCTGCTCCCGGATCGCCACCATCTGCGGGACAATCCCCCGCTCCTTCAGGAATTTCACCGCCTTCCGGCAGGTATCACAGCGGTCGTAAAGATAAATTCGCACATCGGGAGCCGTCATGACTTCCGCATAACCGCCCCGGCCTCTCCGTCAAGCCGGGCCTTTTCCGTGTTTTTTCTGAAAAGACGATTGGCAGGCCCCCCCGCACCGGCGTAGCCATGCCCCGCTGGATGGTCCATCCAGCTGTTTTCATTTTCTTCCCCAATGCCTCCCTGGATCGACGCCCTCCTCCTGGCCCTGCCCGACCGTGTGCACACGGATGCGGCGACTCTCGCCGGTCATGCGACTGACAAATGGTTTGCCTCCAATGATCCGGAAGCCGTGGTCCTCGCCACCAATGCCGCCGAGGTTTCCACGGCCATGAAGATTGCCCATGAGCACAACGTGCCGGTCACCACCCGCGGTGGAGGAGTCGGTTATGTGGGAGGCTGTGTGCCGGTCAAGGGCGGGCTGGTGCTGGCCCTCGCCGGCATGAACCACATTCTCGAAATCTCGCCCGAAGATGGCGTCGCGATTGTGCAGCCCGGCGTCATCACCGGCGATCTCCAGGATGCGGTGAAGAAGCTGGGCTGGTATTATCCTCCGGACCCAGCGAGCCTTAAGGAGTGCACCCTCGGCGGCAACGTCGCCACCAATGCGGGCGGTCCCCGTTGCCTGAAGTACGGCGTCACCCGGCCTTATGTCCTGGGACTGGAAGTGGTGCTGGCCAATGGCGATATCCTGCGCACCGGCGGTCGTTGCCATAAAAACCGTCAGGGGTTTGACCTCACCGGCATCTTTGTCGGCAGTGAGGGCATGCTGGGCATCATCACCGAAATCACCCTGCGCCTCATTCCTCATCCCCCGACCCGGGCCCTGCTCGGAGCCACCTTCCGCACTTTTCCGGAGGCCGCCCTCGCGGTGCAAAGGGTCCTCAGCGCCGGCCACCTGCCCTCCGCCCTGGAAATCAGCGATAAGTTCACGCTACAAGCCGCCCGCGATTATCTCGGCGAGGAACGCACTCCGCACGGGGATGCCCATTTGTTCGTGGAAACCGACGGTCATCCGGAATCGGTCAGTGCCGAGGCCAAGAAGCTGACCGCCCTGCTCCGCGGATCCGGGGCCATTGCCATTAAAACCGCCACCACCGAACAGGAGGTCGAAGCCCTCTGGTCCCTGCGCCGCGAGTTTTCCTACAGCCTGCGGGCCACCGGTTTGATCAAGCTCAACGAGGATGTGGTCGTGCCCCGCAGCAAGCTGGTGGAACTGGTGCAGTTTGCCGAAGCCCTCCAGGCCGAAAGCGGCTTTGCGATCGCCTGTTTCGGCCACGCCGGCGACGGCAATATCCATGTCAACATCATGGTGCCGGATATGGAGGATCCTGCCCAACGGTCCGGCGCCGAACTGGCTCTGGATAAACTCTTCCGCCATGTCCTCAGCCTCGGCGGGGTCATCAGTGGGGAACACGGCATCGGTCTGGCCAAAAAGCGCTGGTTTCCGGAAGCCATCGACGCCACCGGGCGCGCCGCCCATCTCGCTTTGAAATCCGCGCTGGATCCCAAAGGCCTGCTGAATCCCGGAAAGTTCCTTGATTGAGGCAACCCCGGCTCAGGGCACAAAGCTCACCTCAAGGCGGTAAAACACCTTCCCCGCCGCGCTGGCGGGAATCACGGCCGAGGCTTGCCGGGTATCCGGCGCAATGTCAGGAACGATCCCTGTATCCACCCATGACCCTACCGTCAGAATGGAGGATTGCTGCACCTTGTATTGATAACCGGCCGAGGCCTGCCAGGTCAGGGTCACCGCAGAGCCTGTCCACGCCGCATCAAAGTCCACCACGGCTTCCGCGAGGGAAATCTGTGGACGCAGATCCATCCAAACCATGTGATGATCGCTGGGATCGGTATCCCCGATCACCGTCCGCAATGGATCCGACGGCCCGGGCCAGAAGACGGCGCCGTTAAACACGGAAAATCCTGCCTTGGAAGGCAGCACATAGTCCACCCGCAGTCCGCCGGAAAAGGCCGCCGTGTCGTGAATCCGGTTTCCGGTCTGGCCATTGTTGGCGGTGGAGAAATTGGCCCCGCCCCCGGTGGCTCCACTGGAGGGAATGAACGACGCATTGATCAGCGGATGCTGGGTCAGCTGACGCGCTGCCCCGGTCAGGGTATCCCCATCGTTGGGATCGGCATTCTGATCCCCCTCCACCACAAACCGTGCCCCGGCCGGCAGCCCGCCCCGGTCACCGGCATCATCCAGAATGTAGGCTGACCGTGCCGGATCGATATAGTCCGCCCAAAACCTGATCTCATCGTAGTTCCGCTTTCCGTTCTTATTCTCCGCCCCGTCAAAGGTGGGAGGCGTGGGATGGGAGGCGAGGAGGTGGGCGATGATGCCGCCTCCCAGATCGACCGGCACATCCAGATGGGTTTTGGAGGAAAGCCGCAAGACCTCCTGCTCCCCGGCACTGTAATAGGTGGTCAGCGGCGGGCTGCCGGTGTTGAGCAGCAATTGCGATCCCGGCAGGTCCTTCCATTTGAAAAGCTGAAAGCTGCGGATTTTGGATAGCTCAATCGGAAACCTCGAATAGATCACCAACCCGTACTGCCCGGGAAAGGTGCCGAACCCGAAACAGTCATTGCCATAAGCCTCCGTGCCCGGAGTGGTCACTGCCGTGCCGTTGTTATCCAAATCGAAACCTGTGCTGACTCCGGTATTCGACCGCGCCGCGTAACGGACCGGCAGGTCCAGTCCTTCCAGACCCGGCTTCTGGGGCGTGGCGAGAAACTTGTCAGCGAACAGGTTCATGGACTGCCCGCCGTCATCGTCGAATTCATTGAGCAGCAGCACATCCGGCCGGATGCGCTGCAGGGCTTCGGCCACCTGGTGGATATTGGCAGGGTTGGAGGCCACGCTGGCGGGTGTCGTATTCAACTCCGCCAACAGCGCGCCTTCCGTGGCCCGGAAAAAAGAGACATTGTAGGTGGCAAACCTCACCGGCGACGGCGGAGCCGCCCCGGCCATACCAGCCGAGAAGATCAGGAGGGCGTTGCGGAGATAATGGGCCACGGGGTTCAGGTCTGAGGGTCGAGCAGTTGCATCCGGCAGGTCACCAGAGTGTCCTGCTGCTCCTTCGATAGCACTGGCCACGCCAGTTCGAGACGTTTCATTTCTGCCAATATCGCCGCACTCACCAGCAGCCTCATGTCCCCTTTGTCATCGGCCGGGATAATATACCAGGGCGCCCGCTTGGTGGCGGTGGCCGCGATGGCTTCCTGATAAGCCACCTGATAGTCGTTCCAGCGGGCCCGCTCCACCAGATCGCCCGGATTGAATTTCCAGTTCTTGGAGACGTCATCGATGCGGCTAAGAAAACGCCGCTTCTGCTCGTCCTTCGAGACATGCAGAAAAAACTTCACCACCCGCATTCCGTTCAAGTGTTGGTACTCTTCAAAGTTCCGGATTTGCTCAAAGCGCTGTTCCCAGAGCCGCGGCAAATTCTCCATGGCGGCATCCGGCAAACGCTGGCTATTGAGAATCTCGGGATGCACGCGCACCACCAGAACCTCCTCGTAGTAGGAACGGTTGAAGATCCCCACCTTGCCGCGGCCGGGCAGCGCCTTGGTGGTGCGCCACATGTAGTCATGATCGAGTTCCTCCTCGCTGGGGCGTTTGAAGGCGGTGACTTCCACTCCGTGAGGATTGATTCCGCTCATGACATGCTGGATGGTCCCGTCCTTACCCGCCGCATCCATCGCCTGGAAGACGAGCAGCAGGGCAAATTTATCCTGGGCATACATCTGCTGTTGATGCGCATCGATCTCCTCCTGGAATCCGCGGAGCAGGGCCACCAGCTGGGACTTGTCCTTGTAAAGCCGCTGGTCCAGACCGGTGGACCACTTCTTCAAGTTCAGTTTTCCCTTGCCGGCATAACGGAATTCCGAGGCTTCGATCGATTGTTTCATGCCGCAAGTCTGCGGTTCAACGCGGCCCGGGTCAAGCCTTGCCATTGGCCTGCGGCCTCAGCAATTCGCACGGGTTCCGCCGGAACCGCTAGGTCTCAAATTCCCCCAGCAAGGCCCGCACCGTGCGCAGCAGGGTGAAGTAGCGTTTGGTTTTGCAGCCGCGGCGCAGACGCTCGGTGACCAGTTCTGCCGGGGTGTCGCAGGGGCATGGGGTGAGGCGCTCCACGCTGCCGCTGCTCAGACCGATGAGGGTGTGGATGAACGGGCTGTCGTTTTCATGAGTCAGGCAAATCACCCCCCGCGGCCCCAGCAATTCCACCCGGGGCACCGCCCGGCGGCTTTCGACTTCGCCAAAAACCAAGCGGATGTGACGGCCATGATGCAGCACCCTGAAGCTGCCCTCGGAGGGCCAACCCGACTCCAGAATCCAGCCTGCCTGATGAATCATCCAGGCCGCCAGCATCTTTGCCGCGAGGCGGTGTCCGGTGCCGTAATCAATCTGGACTTCCTCAATCTCCTTCAGGTGTTCGATGGCTCCGGGCTCATCAAAGGCCGCGGCCAGGGCCATCCGCAGATGCAGCACCCGGGTCCAGCTGAGGTCATTGACCGTGAATCCCCCATGGTCATGCCGCCAGGCGTGCTCCAGCCGGTGGAGCTGCGGCAGGGGATCTCGCCATTCACCACTATCAATCACCAGCCGGTCAATCACCGCATACAGATGCGGTTCAAAACGGTCGGAAAAACCCCCCTGCCACCAGAAGGTCAACGGCAGGTCGCTTTCCAGCCAGGAGAAGACCGTATTGGGGACCAGATTGGGGCTTTGCCCTGAAATCAGGAAGGTGATCTGCTCGGAGCAGATCGACTTCTTGCCTCCGGCAGTCAGTTGGCAGTGGGCCGTGATCCAGGCTCGGACGGAGACGTCCGGGGCCTGTGGATTGGCCGCAATCAGCAGGGCCCGGCAGGCGTGCTCCCGGGTCACCTCGCGGATCACCTCCGTGTTGGCGGTCAGCGAATCCACCTCCTCGGAGTAGATCGCAAAGTTCATCAGCGAGGCCTTGGTCTTGGCCTCATTGGATTGCCAGAGCTGCTTCAGGCGCTTGCCCAGTTCAGCCAGCGGCACCTCGGTGCCGAGGTCAGCGGAAGGGATGTCAGGATCCGGGTTCATGGGGGATTTCGGATCAAAAGTTAGAGGCGGCGCCAGTCCCGGCCATCACGCTTCAGTAATTCATCAGCTTCCGGCGGTCCCCAGGAACCGGCCGGATATTGATACATCGGGGGCTGGCCCGATTCACCGTGCCAGGCCTGCTCGATGATATCAATATAACGCCAGGCGTGCTCCACCTCATCGCCACGGGCGAAGAGGGTGGCATCGCCGCTCATGGCATCCAGCAGCAGCCGCTCGTAAGCCTCCGGGCTGGCCTTGCCGAAGCTGGTGCTATACTGAAAATCCATCTTCACCCGCTCCGTGCGCACCGCGGGGCCCGGTATCTTGCTGGCAATGCGGAGGGAAATCCCCTCATCCGGCTGGATGCGGATCACCAGCACGTTGGCGGCATCGTCGTCGGTGCCACGATTGAACAACACATAAGGCGGCGCCTTGAAGTGCACTGAAATCTCCGTGGTCTTTTTCGGCAACTGTTTGCCCACCCTCAGATAGAACGGCACGCCCTCCCAGCGCCAGGTGTCGATGTTGATTTTCATGGCCACATAAGCCTCGGTCATCGATTCCGGGTGGATGCGGTCCTCCTGGGTATACCCCACCGCCGCCTTGCCATTCACGGTCCCGGCCGCGTACTGCGCCCGCACCACATTTTTCGCCACATCCGCCGCATCCGTGAAATGCCGCAGACTGCGGAAAACCTTGACCTTTTCATCGCGCACCCCATCCGCACTCAGGTCCGTCGGCGGCTCCATGGCCACGAGGCTGAGGAGTTGCATCAGGTGGTTCTGCACCATGTCCCGCAGGCAGCCCGCCTTATCATAATAACCACCGCGTCCGCCTTCCATCCCCAGATTCTCCGCACAGGTGATCTGGACGTGATCAATGTAACGATTGTTCCAGATCGGCTCGAAAATGGCATTGGCAAAACGCAGCACCATGATGTTCTGCGCCGTCTCCTTGCCGAGGTAGTGATCAATCCGGTAGGTGTCCTTTTCGTCAAAGGTATCATGCACCGCGCGGTTCAGGTTCTGGGCGGTGGCGAGGTCGGTGCCAAAAGGTTTTTCAATCACCACCCGCGCCCATTTGCCCGGCGCCGCCTGATTCAATCCGGCTTTTTTGAGCTGCTCCAGCACAATCGGGAAATACTCCGGCGAAGTGGACAGGTAAAAGAGCCGGTTCCCTCCCGCGCCCTGGGCATCCAGTTCATCCAACAGCAGGGCCAGCCGGGTATAACCATCATCATCCTCAAACTCGCTCTGATGATAAAAGATCGATTGGCTGAAGCTGCCCCACAGCCGCTCATCATGTCCCTGGCGCGACACCTTTTTGTTCACCTCCTCCAATTCGCTGCGGAAGCTGTCATGCGACTTTTCGCGGCGGGCAAATCCCACCACTCTCAGCGTGGGAGGCAGTTCGCCATCCGCCGCAATGTTATAAAGGGCCGGCACCAGCTTGCGGCTGGTGAGGTCGCCACTGGCGCCAAAAATGACTACGGTACAGGACACCGGGCTGGTGCGGGTGGCCTGATCTTCACGAAATGGATTCGTCGCTTCCAAAAGAATGTGGGGGAATGGGGATGAACTCTCCGGCAGACCGCTGAGGTCCGGCGGAGAGAGGCCTCAACTCAACCCCGCCACCCCTCAAATCAAGGGATTTGAGCCATGAGCGGCCCTCATCCCCGTCATGAGCCGGACCCGCAGGCTGGTCCCGCCTCCATTCCCAAGACCCTGCCGCCCCGGACGGGAAAAACACCGGTCCTGCTCCGGAAAACGTCTGTTTTGCTTAAATCCCGCGACACGTTTTCGCACAAGGTTTTGCTTCTCCGGGAGACGTTATCTCCCCAGAATGGCCGCCCACCGGGTCCCCGGTGTCCCTTCCCACCCGGTTTCCCCAGCCGGCACGGTGCTCCCGCAGCGCTGCTCTTTCCCCCCTCCCCCCCGATGAATCTGCCCTCCCGTTTTTTCCACCTCAGTCTGCTGCTGGCGTTGCCGCTGACGGCCCTGCCTCTCCCCGCGGAGCCCCTCGTGCTGCGCCACCGTTGGCAATTGAATGAACCGGCCGGGTCCACCTCCTTTGATGATAGCCTCGCCCCCGGGGACAGCTTCCGGGCCATCCAACTGCGGGGTAGCGGAGCCGCCGTTGCCGGCAATGGCAAGGTGGAGTTGCCCGGTGGCAGCCCGGCCACCGCACCATGGCTGGATTTGCCGAATGGCATGGCCTCGGCCCGCCTTGGCGATACCACCTACGAAGGCTGGGCCAGCATCGGGGGTTCACAAACCTCCGCCCGCCTGCTGGACTTCGGCAGTTCCACCATGGGCGAAGTCTCCGCCCCCGGCGGCACCGGCACCGCCTCCGAATACCTGGGATTGCTCTCCCAGGTCGCCGCCTCCCAGACCAACCAACGCCTCACGCTGTTCGAGAACGGCGCCATCGCCCAGAGCGACGCCACCGTTCCTTACACCGCAGGACAGACCTTCCACTTCGCGGTGGTCTATGATGCCGACGGCAATAATGGCCAACCCCAGCTCCGCTATTACCGCAACGGCACCCTCGGCGCGACGGTGAACTCCACCCGCCTTCTGAAGAACATTCTCGATAACAATTGTTGGCTGGGCCGCTCCAACAGTTCCACCGACAACAACTTCCAGGGCGCCTATGAGGAATTCCGGGTCTGGGACGGCGCGATGTTTCCCGATGAAATCACGGATTCCATCGCGGCGTGGCCTTCCGGACAATTGGCCAATGCCCTGCACATCGATACCTTCAGCACCGCCGCCGCCTCCATTTACTCCGGTCAGAGCACCATCCTGACCTGGGCGATCGCCAATCCCGGCGGCCCGCTCACCGCCAGCATCAGCGGGGGCGTCGGCACCCTGCCCACGGCCAGCGGGTCAGCCACCATCACCCCGCTCACCACCACCGGTTACACTCTCACCTGCGGGAATGGCACCGCCACCCGCACCGCCACGGTCAATGTCACAGTGCTCAATCCGGTCATCACCGCCAATCACGCCGCCTTGAAAGCGGTCTACCAAACCGATCTCCCGATCACCCTGCCCGCGGTCTCCGTGCCGGTGGTGCCGATGAGTTATATCATCACCCGTCTCCCGGCCCACGGCCAGCTCACCGGCACGGCCCCCAACCTGACTTACCGACCGGACCCTGGTTATCTGGGACGCGATAACTTCGCCTACACCGCCACCGGCGGAGTCATCACCTCCAAGGTCGGCGGCATCAGCATTGAAGTCACCCCCGACATCCCGGTGGCTTCCAACCTGGCCGTCACCACCGGCTACAACACCGCCGCCACCTTCAATCTTCCCGGCACGGATCCTGACAACGATCCGCTGACGTGGACCATCCTGACCCCGCCCGTCCAGGGCAGCCTCACCGGTACCGGAATCTCCCGCACCTACACGCCGGCCTTGAACTTCTCCGGCACCGACAGCTTCACCTGCCGCGCCAACGACGGCACCTACGACTCCGGAATCGCCACGGTCACGATCACGGTCCTGCCACCCCCATCGGACCCGGCCGGGGTGCTGCTTTCGGACAACAAAATCCTGACCACGGATACCACCGGTTCCTTCCTCGCCCGTCTCCAGGCCAGCGATCCCAATCCCACAGACACCCACACCTTCCAACTCGTCGCCGGAGCCGGGAACTCCGGGAACGGTCTGGTCCAAATCATCGGCAATCAACTCCTCGCCACCAGCAGTTTCGCCTCAAGCCTCGGACAGAACATCCAGCTGCGCATCCAGGTCACCGACAGCACCGGACGCAGCAGCATCCAGCAGATTGTGCTGCCGGTGCAGGCTCCGGTCAAAAACATCGTGATCAACGAAATCCATTACAACCCCGCCCGGAATGAAATCCCGGCGGAGTTCATCGAACTGCACAATCCC
Source organism: uncultured Verrucomicrobiota bacterium (assembly GCA_942492905.1). Classification (GTDB taxonomy): domain Bacteria; phylum Verrucomicrobiota; class Verrucomicrobiia; order Verrucomicrobiales; family V1-33; genus CAIZWU01. The sequence goes on along the minus strand of OW818657.1, from coordinate 2,907,679 downwards.
CTGACCACCGCAGTCGATCTTTCCGGCTGGCAGTTCAGCAGCGGCGTCAGCTATAGCTTTCCCGTGGGCACGGTCATGGCGCCCGGCTCCTATCTCGTCATCGCCGAAAATCCCGCCACCATTCTCGGCATGTATGGCGTCACCGCCCTCGGGCCGTGGACCGGCAATCTGAACAGTGATGGCGAAGATGTGGAACTGCGCGATAACACCAATGTCGTGGTGGATCTGGTGGACTACGGCGTGGTCTCCCCCTGGCCCGCCGGGAGCAATGGCAACGGCCCCTCCATGGAACTCATCCATCCCACCCTGAATAACGATCTGGGTTCAAACTGGCGCGCTTCCACGACCGCGGCCTCCAGCTTCAACTGGCTGCCCGCCACTTCCACCGGCTGGCGATACCGCAAGGGCACCGCTGCCCTGGGCGAACCCTCCAGCCCGGTCACTGCCTGGCGCAGCCCTGGCTTCACCGAAGACGCCACTTGGCTCACCGGCCGCACTCCCCTCGGCACCAGCATGTCCACCAATGTGCAGCAGGAAACCGGCATCGCCGCGATCTACACCATCCTCAGCGACATGAACGCCAGCAGCTACCGGTCGGTCGCCCTGCGGAAGACCTTTGAAGTCACCGGTCCCCTGCCCAAGTCCGTCCTGCTCCGCGTCCTCCATAACGATGCCGCCATCGTCTGGATCAACGGCGTGGAAGCCGTCCGCCTCAGCATGCGGCCCGGCGACAAAGCCTATAACACCAGCGACTACTACGAGCAGGGCAATACCCCCTGGAGCGAGATCGTGCTCGCCAATGCCGATCAGCTTTTTGTCACCGGCACCAATGTCATCGCCATCCAGGCCTTTGCCAAACCGCCGCAAGTCCGCACCGCCCAGGACGATTCCGCCTTCTACGGCAGCTACGACTTCGCGGTGGATGCCCAGATCCGGAATGTCCCCGATGGCCTGCCCACCCCCGGTGCCATCAATTCCAATCTCAGCACCACTGCGGCACCCGCGGTGCGCGAGGTCACCCACGCGCCAACCGCCCCGACTTCCACCGACCCGCTCGTCGTCACTGCCCGGGTCACCGACCCGCAAGGCGTGCAATCCGTGCAACTGCTCTATCAGATCGTCGCGCCGGGGAATTTCATCCCGGCCCGCCTGCCCCTCACCGCCACCCAGCTGGTGGCGAATCCTGACACTCCCCGCCCACTCAACAGTGCCTTCGAAAATGCCGCCAACTGGATTACCGTGGCCATGAGCGATCAGGGCGGCGCTTCCGATGGCATTGCGGGCGACGCCGTCTATCAGGGCGTCATCCCGGCCCAGCCCCACCGCACCCTGATCCGCTACCGCATCCGGGTCACCGACTTTTCCGGCCAGACCGCCCTGCTGCCCTACGCCGATGATCCGGCGCTGAACTGGGCGGCCTTCTCTTACAATGGCGTCCCCAACTATGTCAGCGGAGCCAATACCTTCACCACCGCCCAGCTCACTTCCGTCCCGGTCTATCACTTCCTCATGCGCGAGACCGACCGGTCCACCCTGATGGCCTACAATGGCAGCGAACAGATGGCCAACAGCATCGCCCTCAATGCCCTGCGCGCCCGCCGCACCGAAAACTGGGAATGTGCCATGGTGTCCGATGGCATCGTTTACGATCACATCAACACCCGCCTGCGCGGAGGCAACAGCCGCTACCAGGGCAGCGGCAAACGCCACCTGCGCCTCAACTTCAACAAGGGCTACAGCTTCGCCGCCAAGGACGAAAAGGGCCGGCCCTATCCTGTCCCGTGGGATGCCATGCTGGTCAACAAACTCTTCGGCAACAAGGGTTACATGAACTGGGGCCTGGACTTCGAAGTCGGCGCCCAGCTCTGGAAGCTCAACAACATCCCAGTGCCGGAATCCCACTGGTTCCACATGCGCATGATCCGCAGCGCGGCCGAGGCCCCCGCGGCCACCACCGGCGACTTTTATGGCCTCTTCCAGGCCGATGAATTCGCCGACCGTCGCTTCCTCGAAGCCCGGGGCATGGAAAAGGGCAACCTCTACAAGCTGAGCGACTGGACCCAGAATGGCGAGATGCTCGACCGCTTCGGTGCCCCGGGCGCCCCGCAATTCTCCGAGGACTACGACAACTATCGCTACAACATCCACGGCGCCGCCACCGAGGCCTTCATGAAGACCTACGTCGACATGCCCGCATGGTACCGCTACAACGCCGTCCAGGAAGCAATCCGGCACTACGATATCTTCACCGAACCCACCGGCCGCCACCGGATGAAGAACCTGATCCTCTACTTCCAACCCATGGCCGGCACCAACGGGCTCGGCCGCGCCCTCACCATGCCCTACGACTGGGATGCCTCCTTCGGCCCCAATTGGAACTCCGGTCAGGACACCGTGCGCAACGGCATCTACAATCACAATACCTTCACCGATTCCCCCACCTGGGGCACCATCCAGCCCCGGCCCACCCTGCCCATCGAGCACCGCAATGCCATCCGGGAATTCCGCGATCTGGTTTGGCAGGAAGATCAGGTCAACCCCATGATCGACACCGCCCTCGCCACCATCAGCCAGATCTGGACGGCCGAACGCGCCCGCTGGCCCGTCAGTGGTGCCGTCGGCGATCATGTCCAAGGGCCGGTCTACAAGGCCCAGGACATGAAGAACTTTGCCTTCACCGGCTGGACCGACCCCTTCGGAGCCGACCCTGCCGTCACCGGCGGACGGGACAATTACCTCGATACCCTGGCGGATAGTTCCGACACCGCCTTCCTCCCCGCCCGCCCCGTCATCTCCTACACCGGCACGGCGGATTATGCCTTGGATGGCTTGAGTTTCGCCACCACCGCCTTCACCGATCCCCAGGGCGCGGCCAACTTCAGCGGCATGCAGTGGCGTATCGGGGAAATCACCGACCCTACTTCCCCCGCCTACGTGCCCGGGTCCGATCCCGTGTATGAAGCCACTCCCGTCTGGGAATCCGGCACCCTCACCACCTTCAATGCCTCGGTGAATATCCCCGCCGGAGCCCTGCGCACCGGCCGCACCTACCGTGCCCGCGTCCGCTATCTGGATATCACCGGACGCTTCAGCCACTGGTCACTCCCCCATCAGTTCACCGCCTCCGGCCCTGACATCCTCGGCGTTCTGCGGCGGAATCTCATCATCTCCGAGTTCATGTATAAACCGCTCGGCCCCGATGCCGCCCAGGCCGCCCTGGGTTATGAGGAAGCGGACTTTGAATTCATCGAGGTGCGCAATCTTTCCCCCACGGCCACCATCGCCCTGACCGATGTCCGTTTCACCAAGGGAGTGGACTTCGACTTCCCGCCAGGCACCGAACTGCTGCCCGGAGCCCACGTCCTCGTGGTGCGGAATGCCGCCGCCTTTGCCAGCCGTTATGGTCCCGGGCAACCGGTCGCGGGCACCTGGCGGGCCGGACAAAACCTCAGCAACAGCACCGAGGAGATCAAGCTCTCCTTCGGTGCCGGAGCCGCCATCCGCGAGTTCACCTATTTCGACGACGTGCCCTGGCCCGCGGAAGCTGACAACGGCGGCATCTCCCTCGTGTATACCGGCCCGCAACCGCTTGGCGATGCCACCGAACCCCAGGCCACCGGCTCCTATTGGCGGGCCTCCTACACCAGCGGCGGCACTCCGGGCGGGGAAGAATTCACCTCCCTCGCCTCCTGGATGACCAGCCAGGGCTACACCGATCCCCTCGCCGATCCCGACCACGACGGCTGGAGCCACCTCGCCACCTTCGCCCTCGGCCTGGATCTCGGAGCCGCCCCTCCCGCCGCCAGCAGCCTCGCGGACCCGGGGGGACCCTACCTTGTTCTCACCTACACCCGCCGCCGCGGCCTCACAGATGTCAGTTTCATCCATCAGCAGTCCACCCTCCTGAACTCATGGCTGGACACCGGCACCACCATCACCGGCCAGACCATCCTCCCGGACGGCACCGAACAGGTCACCGTCCAACTGAACCAGGCCATCCCCAGCCAGGCCCGCGCCTTCCTGCGGGTCAAGCTCACCTCCCCCTGACAGCCCGGCGCACGCGGCTAGTCCGCCGACAGCTCAAAGGGAGGCGCCCCGGCTTCGGCTGACTCCGCGCCACTCTCGCCCTGCCCCTGCCCGGCCAGCAGTGCCTCAAACCCCGCCTCATCCAGCACCTTCACCTTGAGTTGTTGGGCCTTCTCCAGCTTGGACCCGGCTTCCGTCCCCGCCAGCAGCCAGGAAGTTTTCGCGCTCACACTGCCGGAGACCTTGCCCCCTGCCGCCCGGATGCGGTCGGCGAAGCTTTCCCGTGGTTGGCTCAGGGTGCCGGTGATCACCCATGTCGTTCCTGCCAAAGGCGCGCCCGCTCCAGTCGGCACCACCGCAGGCTGCGGGGCGTAGTTATCGGACTGCGGGTCGATCCCCAGTTCCGCCAGCCGCGCCAGGAAAACTTGGCCACTCTCACTGGCAAAAAAGTCGATCACCTCGCCCGCCGCCACCTGCCCCACCTCCTGGGCGATCTGGTAGGGGCCCAGCACCGGATTATCCTCCTTCCGTTTGCCTTTGGGCACCGTGCGCAGTTCCGCCAGGATCGGGGAATGCGCCAACTCCCCGAAGTTGCGGTGCAGCCTGGCCAGCTCCCGTGCCGCGGATTCCCCCACCTCCCGGATGCCGATGGCAAAGAGCCAACGGGAAAGCGGCATCGTTTTGGCCCGCTCCAGGGCCGCCAGCAGGGTAGCGGCATTTTTGGCGCCGAAGACCCGGGCCTTCTCGTCGTTGCCCAGATTCAGCACTGCCAGGGTGGCTTCATCCAGGGAGAAAAGATCCAGCGGATTGCGCACCAGTTGCCGCTCCACCAGCTTGTCCGCCACGATCTCGCCGATCCCCTCCAGATCCAGCATCTTGCGGCCCGCGAAGTGTTTCAGCCGCGTCGCCGTCTGCGCCGGACAGAGGAAGGAAGGACAGCGCCAGGCCACGAAGCCCTCCTCCTTGATGATCGGCCCGCCGCACGACGGGCAGCGGCCCTGCACATGATCATACAGACTGAACGGCACCGAGTCCGCCGGCCGCTTGTCCAGCACCACCTCGATCACCGCCGGGATAATCTCGCCCGCCTTTTCAATGATCACGGTATCGCCCACCCGGATATCCTTGCGCTGGATTTCCTCATCATTGTGCAGGGTCGCCCGCGAGACCGTGCTGCCGGAGACAAAGACCGGCTCCAGCTCCGCCACCGGCGTCAGCACCCCCGTGCGCCCCACCTGCACCGTGATGGATTTCAGCCGCGTCTCCACCCGCTCCGCCGCATATTTGTAAGCCATCGCCCAGCGCGGCGCCTTGGAGGTCACCCCCAGTTGCTCCTGCCACGCCATGGAATCCACCTTCAGCACCGCCCCATCCGTTTCGTAGTCCAGAGTGCGGCGGTAGCCATCCAGCTCCGCGATCGCCGCCAACACTTCCGGCAGGGTCTCCACCGCCCACACCCGGTCCGAGGCCCGCAGCCCCAGCCGCTTCATCAGGGCATGGAAGGCACTCACCGTCGGCAGCTCGATCCCCCGCACCTGCCCCAGCCCATAGAGCACGATATCCAGCGGACGTTGCGCCACGATGCGTGGGTCCAGCTGTTTCAGCGTCCCGGCCGTGGCATTGCGGGGATTGGCAAAACGGGCCTCCCCCGCCGCCTCCCGCTCATCATTCATCTGCCGGAAGGCACTGTTAGGCATGAAGATCTCCCCCCGCACCTCCAACAACTCCGGAGCCCCGCCCGGCAACCGGTGCGGCAGCCGCCGGATCGTCTTCACATTCTCCGTCACGTCATCGCCCGTAGTCCCGTCTCCCCGCGTCGCCGCATATTTGATGCGCCCGTTCTCATAACAAACCGACACCGCCACCCCATCCACCTTCGGCTCTATCAGCACCGGGATCCGCTCCGTCCCCAGCGCCTTCACCAGCCGCTGCCAGAAGGCCGCCACCTCCTCCGGCGAGTAGGTGTTATCCAGGCTCATCATCCGCACCGGATGTTTGATCTGCTGGAAGCCTTCCAGCGGCACCCCACCCACCCGGCGCGTCGGGGAATCCGGCGCCGCCAGCTCCGGCCACTCCGCCTCCAGATCCGTCAGCTCCCGCAGCAGATCATCGTATTCCCGGTCGGACACCACCGGCGCCGCCTGCTGATAGTACAGCTCATTGTGGCGGTTCAGTTCCGCAGTCAGTTCCGCCACCCGGGCGGCAGCGGATTCAGGTGTGGCAGGTATTGGCATCCCGGCGCATCCCACGGGGCCGCCCGCTTTTCAAGTCCCTTGCTCTCACCCCCCATGAAAACGGCACCCACTCCCGCCCCCAGCGTTTGTCTGCCGTCTGCCGTCTGCCGTCTGACCGCTGACCGCTGCCACCTGACTTCCCCCTCCGCCAGGCCCTCCATACTACCGTAGGTCAGACTTCGTACTGGCGTAGGTCACGGTTCATACTACCGTAGGTCAGACCTCATACTACCGTAGGTCACGGTTCATACTACCGTAGGTCAGACTTCATACTACCGTAGGTCAAGGTTCATACTACCGTGGGTCGGACCTCATACTACCGTAGGTCGCAGTCCATACTATGCCTGCTTTCGCGTTTATCAACGAGTTACGCCGATTTGGCCTCATGGCTATGCTTTTTTCCATAATCATGATAAATTCTATTGCAATTGACGGCATCAAGGTTAGACTGGCTTCGTTGTCGTTTTCATTTGGTTCGCCCCGTCATCTGGTTCGCCAGGTGGCGGGGTTTTTCAATAGCCCTCCCGGATTGCCATGGCCTTGGATTTCCGCCCCCCTCGCCCTGAAGCATCACCCCCTCCCCGCGGGCATCCGCCACTCGATCCTTGGAGAAAACCGACATCCCCGTTCCTGCCGTCTTTGGAGGTTTTGCTGGCATCTTTGCAGCATTCCACGCACCATGCGGGAAATCCCGCACCCATTTCCATCCCCTATCCCATGATTCCGTATTCCCACGACATTCCTGCTGGAGATAAGGTCGAGCACTCTCCTGCAATTCTGTCGGCGAATCAGTAGCTAGGCCACTTACCACGATGGAAGATTTAGAGACACGGTTTGCATCGCGGGGCGTGGAGCGCGGCGGACTTCTGTTGTTCCGTGCGACGGAGGCGCTTGCCTTCATTGGCGAAGCGAGAGCGGAGCGCATCCCGGTGCTTGGCGTCGAGACTTTCACGCTTACCGAGCGGACGACGCAGTCGCATCTCGATCATATTCTGGATTTGTCACATACCGGGGAGACGTTCGATACTTGGATTCGCGCTGCGGAGTTCGTATCAGAGCGCGCTCACGGCGATTGCTTTTTTGAGATCACAGTATGACAACACGGACTAGCAAAACCGTTGCAAGCAACGGCTCGTATGACATCTGTCGTGTCATCGACGCTTCCCGCTCGCCGTCGCCTGATCCGGGACGTTGGACGGCGTTCGCACCACAGACATATGACACCCCCATTCATCATCACCTGCGTCGAAGGTTGGTGTGATGTCACACACGAGGTTGAGGCTGATGACCCGCCTCTGACATTCACACGACCTAATGGTGTCGGTGCGCTTCAGTTCTCCACTTCGCTTTATCGGAGCGGGCCAGTCCCCGGAGCATCAGCGACAGTTTTGCTTTCGATGCTCCGGAGTTTGCGAGCACTCGGGAGTTAGGAGAGCCGACAGACATTATCACCGAGGACGCCGGGTTGCGCCTGGCGGCAGCGAGCTTTCACTGGCATCATGACTTTGTTCGAGTTTGGTATCTGTCCGACGGTTCGAGCTTCGCTCAGGTCACATACACTTGCGCATGGGGCGAGCAGGCAGCGGAGTTGCCAGACTGCGGGGAGATGCTCAAGACATTGAGATTTACAAATGAGACGCACGCCGCCGAATGACCATGGTTATCATTGGGCGCAGCCCCGATGACAACTGTTGTTGGACGGTTCGCGGGCCGCCTTCCCCGGGATCGCGGGTCAGAACCGGCATCCGGCCTTGCTACCACTGGGGAAGCCACAGCAGCAGCTCCCCGGGCCGCCGCCCCTTTCAAATTGGACAGGCCCGGTGAAACGGACTACGGAAGGATAGGACAGTGCAACAGATGTTTTTTCATAGGCCTGCAATCCCCCACCTGCCGAAGCCATGGCAACCTCCCTCCTTCACGCCCCACCCCACCCGCCCGCGAAGCGCTTGAGCGCAGCGAACTCGTTCAATACAGAGTTCGCTTCAAATATGAATCCACAACTCGTCGCAATCCTTGGAGTAGCTTCGGCGTTCCTTGTGGGCTGCGATGATTCAGCTTCCTTGTCCTACCCTACGAGAGCAGACGCAGAAGCTGACCGTCCTTTTGCGCGTGGCTGGCTTCCTCAGATCGTTCCGGCATCAAGCAAAGGGATCACGATGGCGAATGATCTCGACCTCAATATATCGAATGGTGTCTTCCAATTTGATGCTTCCGATCACGATACATTCGTCGCCCATTTGACAAGAACCCTTCAAGATGACAGGGATGGATCTGCCGCATACGCCTACAAGGATTGGACATTCTGGATCAACCCTGACAAGAGCGGGTGCAGGTTCCACATGCTTTTAAGCCGTAACGAAACACCAAGCGAACCAGGCGCGGCTGGGCAACCCTCTACCCGTTCCGAATCGAGGTGATCCCCGTAACAACCACCTTCAACCCCGTTGCGGCGCGGCGCTCCCGGCAGCGGGCCAGCGCTCTACGTTCTCCCCAAAATTGATGCCCACTCCCGATCCATCAGAGTTGTTCCGATTGCTCAGCGGAGAGCAGGTATTCGGCCGGGACACCGGCAGCAAGATCCTCCAAGCAGCGAATGAAGTAAGCGCACGGGCAATGTTCGAGATGTTCAGGCGCTGCGACACCAGCCGCATCGGGTGGGCGGAAGAATTCGCTGATGGGTTGATGGAGATCGCGACAGGCGATCCCTCCGTATTGATCGGATTTGATGACGGACGGTGGCAGGGGATTGATTCCGATGGCGAGGAGCTTCCGGAGGACGATTCGGCTACGGCGTCCGATTTCTACCTCCGACTCGAGTTCACCGATGAGGACGCCAGCTACTACCAGTTTCATTTGTTTCCTCCTCTTGATGAGCCATTCATTCAGGGTGCCGCCCGGAAGCGAGAGGGCGCGTGTCAGCATCTCATGGTGACGTTGGCCCGCCCGGATGATCTTCAGGTTTTCATACAGCACCTGCGCTCGAATCCGCACCTAAAGGAGGTTCATGATTCCACCGCAGAGGTCTTCAATGCCGCTCCGTCTCACGCAATCTGAACAAAGAATGGGAGAACAAGCCGCGCCAGAGCAACCCCTACCAGCCGCCCAGTTTCGATGATTTTCTGCATCCACAACCTCAACCCCGTGATCGACGCTCGCCCCCGCTGGTAGGGGTGTATGCGCTTCACGTTCGGCGTTGCTACGCACATCGTGAAAACCACACTGCTATCTGTCCTGCTTCTGCTCATGGCCCTAGCTGTGGCGAGAGCGCAAGCCCCAAAAATATCCGACGCGCCCAAGGCAATTCAGGAGTTATCGGCCAGCATCCAAGGCAAACGCTCGGATGAGGTTCGTGCAGCCATTATCGAGCGTCTTGGCCAGCCGCAGCGTGACATCGGCTCTGGTTACAGGATCGAGCAGTGGGACACGTCCGATGGCGTGCTGACGTTCCACCCCGCCACGGGACCCACTTTTGCCGACCCGAAGACCAAAACGCATTTCCGACTTCTCCGAACCAGCAACCCGGCTGCGGCCAACATTTTGGAGAGCTACGAGATGACGACTCTTCCCGTCCCCGCCAACCACGGAACCCGGTTCTGGCTCGGCAACGTCAAATTCGGCCCCAACTCGACTTACCAATTCACCGACAGCGGACAGCATCCCAAACAACGCGCAGCACAGGCCGAAAACTTTTTCATGCTTCATCCCACCGGAACCGTCGAGGTGCGCTACGTCGCGCCGATTACGGCTGATACACTTCTTGAGTCAGTAGCCGAAGACGCAACTATTGCGCACTTGGTTTTCACTTCTGCCGACCACAAGCACCAGGCAACATTCGCCATCACAAGCTCCGAGCGAGCCCGTCGTCTCGTCTTCGGGGCAGACAAGCCACTTTCATTTTATATGGACTCAGGTTGGAGGAGCTTTTGGCGATGAACACCGCAACGCCGAAACGGATGCAGGCAACGGCTCGAAGGCTTATCTGTCGTGTCAGCGAGGTCTTGTACTCTCCGTCGCCTGATCCGAGAGGTTCGGCACCGCTCACCTTTCACCAATAGAATTATGAATACTAAACTCCTTTTCGTCGCTTTTTCTCTCTTTACACTGCAATCAACCTTGGCGCAGGCACCTGCCGTTGCCCAGCCTCCCCCGGCGCAAACCGATGGATTTCTTGATGTTCCGTGGGGCAGCGATCCGGAGTCCGCAAAGAAGCCATTCGCATCCCGCACCCGCTCCCGCCTCGACAGAGCTGCCAGATCGAACGAAAAGCTACAGTTCATCGGAGGCAAGTTTGCGGGCCTCAAAGTATCGAAATTCGATCTTCACTTTGCATCGGATCGCTTCTGGAAGGCCGACGTGGTTTTCGAGGCCGTCAGCAAGGATCACCGGAAAGAGTTCGCAACCCTAAAGCAACTGCTCATAGAAAAATACGGTCCTCCTAGCAGCGACAATATGCACGGTGACGATTTGACGGTGGAGTGGTATCTCCCTGGCATTCCGGGAACTGATAAAGACAAAATCAACCTCACCACCGACATTCGCGGAAACGGTATGAAACTCTTCTACGCGGCTGATCGAATCGCGAGGCAACCGGTCGGAGCGCCAAAAGCACCCGACGCTGCAAGCAAAACCAAACCAATTCCCGTCGCACCGAAAGCAAAGGACGACCTTTGAGGACGGTATGTTAAGCGCTCCGCAGAATGACCGCAACGCCTGATGACCATGGTTATCATTGGGCGCAGCCCCGATGAGAACGGTGTTTGCTTTCGTTCCAGGAGAGCGGCATGGGCGGATGGTGGGGCCACTTTGCGATAACGCCAGCGGTTTATTCATAACGGAAGCGCCCGCGGACTGCGGCAGTCTGATAAACGCCAAGGGCCAACCGGAGCGGACGGGCCCCGATGGAGCTTGCTGGCCAAAGAGGAAACCCGGCCCCGTGGGAAAGGCCTGAAGGGCCACCTCATCCCAGCCTGGGCCATCGGCCCAGGGATAGGGTCGCCCCAGCGTTGAGGGCTGAAAGCCCGGCCTATTGCCGCGGCAGGAAACGGATGGACCGGGCTTTCAGCCCTCCCGGAGGGTTGCGGGGCATGTTTCCTGGGCCGATGGCCCAGGCTGGGATGGAGCGGCCCCTTGGGCCCCGCCTGCCTGATGCGATTTATCCCGATCCGCTTGGCGGAAACCTCACGATTTGGCGGAAGGGTGGTCTGGGACACGGAGTGGGTCCCGGTGGATTTCCTCTCAGCCGGGGATAATCGACACGCCCGTTTCCGCCGTACGGGGAACAATTTCTTGCACCCCTGTCGAATTCCACGCAAGTTGCAGAAAATCCAGCCCCGAAATTCGCCGAGTTGCCTATGACCCCGTATTCCCCGACATTCCTGCTGGAGATCAGGCGGAACACTCCCCTGCAATCCTGTCGGCGATCCAATAGTTCTGCCAATACAATGAAGGACACGCTTCCGCATCTGCCTGATATCGCCAGACGCAAGGCAGCAATCATAGTGCTTGTGACAGTGTCGGCCGCGATATTTGGAATTGCGTATTCCCTTTACACCTCTTGGTTTATTCCTGTCTCAATCTTAATTCCGATTGCCACTGCTTGTATTTCCTTAGCAGCTTGCAGCCATTACGGCTTATCGAAGCCCTTGATGTTCATGACTGCCTTCATTGCGCTTGCGGCACCAGCGGTTTGCAGTTGGATCTGTTGGCTCAAGCTTGTTCACAACTTCATCACCTGATACGAGCATGGCACAACCCTAACACAAAAGACGGAACAAGACGGCACATCCAACGGGGGGGGGCAACGTCTCAATTTGAATTCGGGCTTCCATCCCCGCCGTGGATGGCCTATACGTTCGGCGCAATCCAATGGCCCCCTCGTCATATTCCACGTCCTCCAAAACCATTCTAAAATGGCGTGCCTTCTGGCGACGCATGGTTGGTTTGACGCCTTCGGTTTTCTCCGAATCGCTTCAAGCCTGCTTTGCTTCTGCCCGGCAGTTATCGGTTGATCACGGCTCAGCCAGTTGTGCGCCCCTGCATATGCTTTTGGCTTTGAGCACGAGTGATCGTGGTATCGCCGTGCAACTCCTGCGATCCCTTGAGTTCTGCGGTGATCAGGCCACCCGCAAAATCACAGAATACATTAAAGCTGACAACCAAGCAGGGGCACAGAGGGCGAAATCAGAGTTCAGCGACGGCTTTAAGATTATTCTGTCTTTAGCAGCGCAGCAAGCTAATCGATGGCGGGACTATTACGTTGGCACTCATCATGTTCTCTTCGCTTTAACTCAGCGGGATGGTGTCTGCTCCGAATTTTTGCAGAGCTGCAAGATCGACGCTTTGACTTTGAAAAGTGCCTTCGACAAGTTGGCCGAAAAGCAAGAACTTGTCGACTGACAGCTAAACCAAGCGCCGAACCAGGCGCGGCTGGACAACCGCTGGGGCTCTTTTGTTTCGTCTATGATTTTCTCCACTTCTAACATCAACCATGCTATCGACGCACAGTGCCGCCCCAGCAGTTCCAGCGCTTGAACGTTAGTCGGCACTACACGTATGGCTGTTCATCTCGACCAAATTGTTCCGTGGGGACGCTCGCGCAGGGAGTATGAGTTGATGTTCAGCCTCACAGCAGAGGACTTGTCCCGAGGCGTGCTGGATTGCGGCGGAGGCCCGGCGAGTTTCACGGCGGAGGTGTCTGCTTGTGGTTATCGCGCGGTCTCGGCCGATCCTCTTTACGTCCATTCGGCCGCAGACATCCGGGCACGCTTCGAGAGGACGGCGGATTCGGTGATGGCTCAGGTTCGAGCCACCCCGGGCGACTGGACATGGAGTTATCATCGCAGTCCAGACGGGCTTCTGGCTAATCGTCGTGCTGCGCTGGAGGCCTTTCTAGCTGACTATGGCAGTGGTCTGTACGAGGGGCGCTATGTCGTGGCAGAGTTGCCTTCACTTCCATTCGGATCTGGTTCGTTTGGAGTCGCGGTTTGCTCGCATCTGCTATTCCTGTATTCAGATTTGCTCTCAGCGGACTTTCACGTTCGGTCGGTGCGCGAGTTGTGCCGGGTGGCTCGTGAAGTGCGGGTGTTCCCGCTTTTGACTCTGAGTCGTGAGCCGTCACCTCATATGGATGCCGTGCGGGCGGCGCTTGAAGCCGACGGATGGGCGAGCGAAGTGGTTTGCGTAGATTACGAGCTGCAGCGTGGTGGCAACCAGATGTTGAGATTATTCAGAGTATGACTGTGCCGCCTAATGACCATGGGAAGACAGGCCAACCAAGCCCCACGCTAATGCAACCAGACCCGGAAACAATCGTCCAGCGGCAGCTTGATGCCTATAACGGACGGGACCTTGAGGCATTGCTCTCCATCTATGCTGAGGATGCAGAGATGTTTGAACACCCGGCCACCCTTCTCGCCAGAGGTTCTGCCGCATTGCGGGAGCGCTTCATGGCCCGATTCTAGGAACCCAACCTTCATGCCCATCTGCTGAGCAGGATCGTCCTGGGCCAGACGGTCATCGATCACGAAGAGATTACCCGCACCTTTCCCGAGGGGCCGGGCAGACTGACCATGATTATGATCTACGAAGTCCGTGGAGACAGGATTGCCAGAGCATGGAGCCTGGCCGGGGCCAGGACTCTTGACTGACCAGCGGCCTTATTCAGTTCATGGCACCGCATGACCAGACTACACAATCAGCACCGGCGGGGCAAACCAGGCTTGGCTGGACAACCGCCGGGGTTTCCTACTTTTCTTCGGCATCTTCCCCGCCTGATTGCCCCTGACCGCTCTCCTCGGAACCTTCCAGCACAAGGACTCCCCCCGCCCCGGGCACGCCAGAAGCTAGGGATATCCCCGATGATAGCAGGCTTGCTTTCTTCTGGCATATTCGGCCACTCTGCTGAATTCCGAGAAAAAACACGCCATGAAACCCAGCCCATCCCCCTTGCTCCTCACTGCTGTCAGCCTGATGACCCTCGCCGGAATTTCCAGAGGCGCCCTGGTGACCTACACCATCGACCCCGCCCGGAGTTCGCTGACCATGGCGGCTGCCTATAGCACCTTTGCCATCACGGCCCAGACGGCGGGATCGTTGATCGATTCCTATAACGGCAGTATCACCGGCGACCTGGTGGGAGGGACTCTCACTTTTTCCGGCGGCAGCACTATCATTGCCCTGCTCAACCCTGTTGCCGGCGCGGGCTTCGCCCCCCTGCCCGGCACCGGAGGGATCGATAACTACGGAGGGGAGATCCAAGCCATCGGAGCGACGCTCTCCTTCCGCAGCATCAACTTTGATCTCCTCAGCGGAGACGTCGTCAGCGGCACTCCCTCCACCGCCCCGCTGGAGTTCACTTCCGGCCATGCCGACTACTTTGCCCCTCCGCTGGTCCCAACCAACGGCACGGTGGACTTCATCGGCGAAACTGCGGCCAATACCTCGGCTTTGAACGCGACCCTGCTCAGCGACGGCTCCGTGGAAACCCTGACTATTCCCGTCACCGTCTTTTATCCTGGGGATCTTTCGGCCACCTTTACCGGCCAGATCGTGGCGGTGCGCAACATCCCAGAACCCACCTCCCTCATGCTGGCGGCGATGGGATTGGCCGTGGGCCTGCGCCGTCGCCGCCGGGCTTGAGTCGATTCCCCGCCCCTCACACACCCGGATGCCTGCGGTGGGCGGTCATGAGCAGGCCGTGTTTCGGGCGCAGGGTGACCATGGGCTGGGGGACGACCGGATGACCGGGCACGAGGCGGAGTTTCCAGTGCTGGGCGAGGGTGGCCAGCAGGAGGACCGCTTCCATCCAGGCGAAACCCTCACCGATGCACTGGCGCGGGCCGCCGCCGAAGGGGAAGTAGGCGTATTTGGGCAGGGCCGCTTTGAATTCCGGGGTCCAGCGGTCGGGGGCGAACTGATCCGGCTCCGGAAAATACCGGGCGTCGCGGTGCATCACGTATTGGCTCATCAGGACGATGGACCGGGCGGGCACGGTGTAGCCGGCCATGGGGAAATCCGCCACGGCGCGCCGGCCGACCATCCACGCCGGGGGATAGAGCCTCATTGATTCCCTGACCACATTTTCCGTGAAACGCAGGGCTGGGAGGTCGGCCATGCTGGGCAATCTGCCCTGCAGCACCTCGTCCAGTTCCGCGTGGAGGCGGGCTTCCACGGCAGGGTGACCGGCGAGCACATACCAGGTCCAGTTCAGGGCATTGGCGGTGGTCTCATGACCGGCGAGGAAGATGGTCATGGATTCATCGCGCACCTGTTGGTCGGTCATGCCGGCGCCACCATCCTCCTCATCCTGGGCGGCGATGAGCATGGACAGCAAATCACCGTGGTCCTGTCCGCTGCTTCGCCGCTGGTCGATGAGCCGGTAAATAATAGCGTCCAGGTCGGCGTGCGCCGCCTTCATCCGGCGCACCGCGGGCAGCGGCAGTTTTTCGATGAAGTCCGCGAAGGGCAGCATCATCAGGGGGAAGGACTTCATCATGGTAGCGAGGGCGGACTCGACCGCTGCCGCATCGGCGGCCACATTCGCCCCAAACAAAGTCTGCCCGACGATGCCGAGGGTGAGGCGCATCATCTCCCCGGCGAGGTCGATCGTCGCGCCATCCTGCCAGCCGTCGCGGGTGCGGGAGGCATGGGCGGTCATGATTTCCCCAAACGCGGCAATACGCCGGTGATGGAAGGCAGGCTGCATGAGGCGCCGCTGGCGCAGGTGGGTTTCGCCTTCACTGGTCAACAGGCCTTCCCCGAGAAACTTTTTGATCCGTTCCAGACCGCGGCCTTTGGTGAAGTTCTGGTGATGGGTGACCAGCACCTCGCGGATCAGGTCAGGATGGTTGATGAGGAAGACGTTTTCCCGGCCGAGCCGCAGATAGACGATGTCGCCAAACTCCCGGGCGATCTTTTGCAACTGCCCCAGGGGATCGCGGCGGAACTGGAGGAGCAGGCTCCCGGGGTAGGAGCGTTTGGGTCCGGGAGGCATGGTGGACATCATAGCAGCAGACTTTCACCCCATGGGACGGCGGGGGAATGGTAAAAGTTACCTTTATCCCGGCGGCGGAAAAAGTGGGATGAGCTAAAAGATTGTGCTGGGCCGGGGTGTATCCATCCCGGGACAACTCCCCTTTTTCTTGAACCCCAAACTTCCATTCTTGCTGTCGTGGGCGGCCCTGCTGGCAGCCTCTCCCGGGCAGGCAGCCCCACCGGCTGTCTCCTTCAATCAGGACATCCGTCCCCTGCTGTCCAACCGCTGCTTCCGTTGTCACGGGCCGGATGAACATGAGCGCAAAGGCGGCCCCAAAAACAGCGGCGGGCTGCGGCTGGATACCCTCGAAGGTGTCCTGATGGATCTGGGGGGCCACCAGGCGGTGGTGCCGGGGCATCCGGAACAGAGCGAGCTGCTGGCACGCCTCACCACCCACGATCCTGACGACGTGATGCCCCCCCCCAAGGCCGGGGAACGATTCACCAGCGCGGAGGTGGAAAGGGTCTCCGCCTGGATCAAGGCCGGGGCTGCCTTTTCCAAACACTGGTCCTATGAAAAACCCGTCAGGGTCGATCCCCCGCAGGCCGGAATCCATCCGGTGGATGCCTTTATCCTGGACCGCCTCGGGCGGGAAAACCTGAAACCCCAGCCGGAAGCGGACCGCCCGGCCCTGATCCGGCGGGCGTCCCTTGATCTTACCGGCCTGCCGCCTTCGCCGGAGGAAGTGGCAGCCTTTGTGGCGGACACCACGCCGGAGGCTTACGGGCGGTTGATCGACCGCTTGCTGGCGTCTCCTGCCTATGGCGAACACTGGACCCGGCTCTGGCTGGATCTGGCCCGTTATGCCGACTCCGCCGGGTACGCCGATGATCCGTCGCGCACGATCTGGGCCTTCCGGGATTATGTGATCCGGTCCTTCAACGACAACAAACCTTTTGACCAGTTTACGGTGGAGCAAATCGCGGGCGATCTGCTCCCGGAGGCCACGGAGGACCAGCTCATCGCCACGGCGTTCCACCGCAACACGATGACCAACAGTGAAGGCGGCACCAATGACGAGGAGTTCCGCAATGCCGCGGTCATCGACCGGGTGAACACCACGATGGGGGTGTGGATGGGCACGTCGATGGCCTGTGCCCAATGTCATACCCACAAATACGACCCGATCACCCAAGCCGAATACTTCCAGGTGTTTGCCTTTCTCAATAACACCAGCGACGCGGACCGGCGCGACGAGTCGCCGCTGCATTCCTACTTCACCGGCGAACAAAAAGCGGAGCGGGTGAAACTGGAGGCCAGCCTGGCCGCGCTGGAGGCGAAGTTCCAGTCCCCCGCCCCGGAACTGAAAGCTGGCACCGACCAATGGATCGCCAGTTGGTCCACGCCGATGGACTGGCAGACCCTCACCCCGGCAGCTCTGAAGTCGGCCGCCGGACTGACCCTGGCCCCGGAACCGGACGGCACCATCGCGGTGGCCGCGACGGCGGCGAAGGACACTTACACGGTGGAGGTTCCCCTAACCAACAACAGGACTCTGGCGGCGCTGCGGCTGGAAGCCCTGCCCCATGACTCCCTGCCCGGCCAGGGCCCGGGGCACGCGGGAGGGAATTTCGTGGTCACGCGGGTGAGCGCGGCGGTGCGTCCGCCTGACAATTCCCCGGCCCCCGCCGCCCGCTTCATTCGCCTTGAATTGCCCGGCAAGGAAAAGCTGCTCCAACTCGCGGAGGTGCAGGTCTTCAGCGGTGGCCGGAACATCGCAACGCAAGGCGTGGCTTCGCAGAAATCCACCTATGCGGACGCCGTCGCGGCCCGCGCCAACGATGGCAATACGACGCCACAATATGATAAGAACTCGGTCTCCCACACCGGGATTAACACGGACGATCCTTGGTGGGAAGTGGACCTGAAGTCCCTGCAGGGCATCGACCGCATCGTGGTCTGGAACCGGGCGGAAGCGGGCGAGCGACTCGGCGGATTCCGCATCGTTGCGCTCAATGAACAACGCCAACCGGTCTGGGAAAAGGCGGACAATCCGGCGGAAGCCCAGGTGACTTTCTCCCTGAGCGGGGAACGGGAGATCCCCCTGACTGATGCCACCGCGGATTATGTGCAGCCGGATTTTGCGGAGGACGCGGTCATCACCGGCACGCCACCGGCCAAACGCAAAAAGCCGCGGGGACCGCAGCCAGGCTGGGCCATTGGGGGCAGTCCGGGCAAGGCGCATGCCCTGACCCTGACTGCGGGAGCGCCGGTGGATTTGCCGGCGGGCTCGAAACTGATCGTCACCATCGAGCAGCAATCTCCTCATCCCAACCACACGCTGGGGCGCTTCCGGCTGGCCACCACCGCCGATCCGCGGGCGGCCGCGTGGGGGCAATTGCCCACCGGAACCGCCCAGATCCTCGCCATGCCCGCCGCCCAACGGACCGCTGCCCAGCAGCAGGAGCTGGCCGGGTTTTACGTCAGGGAGATTGCCCCGGAATTGGAGCCGGACCGGAACCTGATCGCCGAAACGAAAAAACAACTGGAGGCCATGCCCCAAGTCACGGTGCCAGTCTTCCGCGATCTGCCGCCGGATCAGCGCCGCAAGGCCCATGTGCAACTGCGAGGCAACTGGCAGGCCCTCGGCGATGCAGTGACCGAAGGCGTGCCGGCGGCCTTTCATCCCCTGCCCCCGGGGGCTCCGGCGGACCGCCTGACTCTGGCCCGCTGGCTGGTCAGCGACGACAACCCCCTCACCCCGCGGGTGATCGCCAACCGTTATTGGGAAGCCCTCTTCGGGATCGGAATCGTGCGGACCAGTGAGGAATTCGGCACCCAGGGCGACCTGCCCACCCACCCGGAACTGCTCGACTGGCTGGCCACAGAACTGGTCCGCGGAAAATGGGACCTGAAACAGTTCCTCAAGTTGTTGGTGACCTCGTCCACCTACCGTCAGTCCTCCCGGGTGGAGCCGGGAATGGCGGAGCGCGATCCTGACAACCGTCTGCTGGCCCGCGGTCCGCGGCTGCGGCTTTCGGCGGAAATGGTGCGGGATCAGGCCCTGGCCGTGAGCGGCCTGCTTTCCCACAAAATGTATGGCCCGCCGGTGCGGCCCGCCCGGCCCAACCGGGGGCTGTCGGCCGCCTTCGGGGGCGGACTCGACTGGCAAACCTCCACCGGGGAAGACCGCGTCCGCCGGGGGCTCTACACCGAGTGGCGGCGCACCAGCCCTTACCCGTCGATGACCACCTTTGACGCCCCCAGCCGGGAGACCTGCACGCTGCGCCGCAGCCAGACCAACACTCCCCTGCAGGCCCTCGTGACGTTGAATGATCCTGTCTTTGTAGAGACCGCCCAGGCCCTCGCCCGCCGCCTCACCGCGAAGCCTGCCACGCCAGAGGAAATCATCCGGAATGCCTTCATGCTGGTGCTGGCCAGGAGCCCCTCCGATGGCGAAAGGCTGCGGCTGCTGGCCCTGCGGGAGGAAGCCCTCGTGATCTATCGTCAGGATGCCAAAAAGGCCATGGAGATGGCGGCCGATCCCCTCGGACCAGTGCCGCCCGGAGCCGACCCTGCCGAACTTGCCGCATGGACGGTGGTGGCCAATGTGCTGCTGAATCTCGACGAAACCCTGATGAAACGTTGAACCCTATGGACCCGCATCTCGAGACCCTCCAGCAACAAACCCGCCGCCATTTCCTGCGCAGCGCCGGGCAATTCAGCGTGGGCGCCATCGCGCTGGAAGCCTTGCTGGGCCAGACGTCCGCCTCCGCCTCGGTCGTGAATCCCTTTGCCTCCAAGCCGGCGCCGGCACCGGCCAAGGTAAAACGCGTCATCTACCTGCATATGTCAGGCGGACCGCCGCACCTCGATATCTTCGACTACAAACCCGAGCTGGTGAAGCGGAATGGGCAGAACGCGCCTGACGAATTCGTGAAGGGCAAGACCTTCGCCTTCACCAGCGGGGTGCCGAAACTGATGGGCACGCCGCGAACTTTCACCCAGCACGGGGACGGAGGCATCTGGATGTCGGACGCGGTGCCCAACTTCCAGTCGGTCGCCAACGAGATGTGTGTCATCAAATCGATGTTCACCGAGCAGTTCAATCACGCGCCCGCCGAGCTGCTGCTTTTCACCGGATCGGCGCGCCAAGGCCGGCCTTCGATGGGGTCGTGGGTGACCTACGGGCTGGGATCGGAAAACGACAATCTGCCAGGATTTGTGGTGCTCATCAGCAGCGGGGTGCAGCCCAGCGGCGGACAGAGCTGCTGGGGCACGGGGTTCATCCCTTCGGTTTTCCAGGGCGTGCAATGCCGGTCCAAGGGCGATCCCGTGCTGTATGTGAGCGACCCGCCCGGGATGGACCGCGACCTGCGCCGCAAGACCTTGGACGCGCTGCAGGATCTGAATGAAACGCAGGCGGTGAAAATGGGGCATCCGGAGACCGCGACCCGCATCGCCCAGTATGAACTGGCCTTCCGCATGCAGACCAGTGTGCCGGAAGTGATGGATATTTCCCGCGAGCCCAAGCCGGTGCTGGAAGACTACGGCGCGGTGCCGGGCGACTCCAGCTTTGCCAACAATTGCCTGCTGGCCCGCCGTCTCCTTGAGCAGGGAGTGCGGTTTGTGCATCTGTTTGACTGGGGCTGGGACTTCCATGGCACTGGAGCCGGGGAGGACATCCGCGGCGGCCTGACGGAAAAAATGAAGCGCACCGACAAACCGGTCGCGGCCCTGATCCGCGACCTGCGCCAGCGCGGCCTGCTGGATGACACCCTGATCATCTGGGGCGGCGAGTTCGGGCGCACTCCCTTCCGGGAGGGCCGCACCGCCGGCGGCGACATCCTCGGGCGCGATCACTTTCCTGACGCCTTTTCCCTCTTCCTTGCCGGGGGCGGCGTGAAACATGGCTTCAGTCATGGCGAGACCGATGAACTCGGCTTCAGCGTGGCCACCGGCAAAGTCCACGTCCACGACCTGCAGGCCACCATCCTGCACCTGCTGGGCCTCGACCATGAAAAGCTGACCTATCGTTTCCAAGGCCGGGACTTCCGCCTGACCGATGTGCACGGGAAGGTAGTTCAGGAAATCCTCGCCTGAGCCTGCCTGCGCCCCAAAGACGATGGGGTCATCACGGGCAAAAAACCGGCACCCGGCGGCGGACCCTCACAACTTGCTGATCAGCCCCCCCGGCAGGCATCGGGCGACCGCAGGCGTAGACCGGGTGGAGGATTCGCGGCCTCAAGTCCGGCAGGACCACGCCAACGCCATTGGCGTGAATGGAAAATGAGGTCCTTATGGCCCGGTTCCGCGCCGCCGGGGCGAGGGGGGCGTGAACCGGGCCCCAGCCGCGCCAGCCGCCGCCAAACGGCGCGTTCTGACAAAAATGTCCCAACAAAAATCTTGCCGGCAGGCGGGCCTCATCGTATAAGTAAAATCAGGCAGGAAGGGGCAAAAGCAAAAGTCAGCGGGGCAGCGCTCAGATCACCGGGGAAACCGGGGATGGGCCGACGGCCTGCGGCCGAACCCAAAGCGATCAACCCTTATACCGCCCCTCAACAGCGGTGTCGGCCATCCCTGTTTGGGGTGCCACCGTCGTGCCGTGAGTCCTCCGCGAAACACTTCCATGATCCCCGATTCCCTGTGCTCTTTTTTTGTGCATAAAACCATCACCGTGAGCCGTTTGACGGCTTTTCTAACTTTGGTCTGCGCGATAGCGGCTCAATGTCCGGCCCAAACCCCGCCGCCTGCGGCTCCCAACGGAAAAACAGAGGTGCGGGACCTCTCGAAAGCGCCCATCCGATCGTTAGGCTTCGGCATTCAGATGCTTAGCCCCGGCTGGAGCGAGACGAAACAGCAGCCCGGCGGGCCGGCGGTGGTGATCGATTTCAACGGACCCGCCGCTCCCCTCGATCGGGAGGGAAAAGCCCCACCAGCCGGCTCGGTGAGGATGACACCCGAAGTGGCCGGAGAGTGGAAATGGACCCATGCGGACCGTTTGGTTTTCTTTCCCACGGGTGGCTGGCTGGCACCTGGCAGCTACACGTTCAGTTTCGGGGATGGCTTGTTGGCGGAGGATTGCCGGTTGGCTCCGAACACCAACTTCAACCGCTCCTGGGATTCTCCTGCCCTGACGGCTACGTTCCGGGATCGGTATTTTTACGTGGATCCCGCTACGCCGGCCTTGCAGCAGTTGGTCACGACGGTGGACTTCTCGCAGCCGGTTGCCCTGGAGGAGGCGCAACGGTGCTTCAGCGTGACGAGTGTGACCGGAAGCCAGATTTTCCAATCCGGGAGCAAGGCGCAGATTCTGCCTGACCCGGCGAATCCCCTGCGGTTTTACCTCCGCTCGCCCCTGATGCAGCCTGGGGAAAAAGAGGATTTGGTGCGGGTGAGCTTCGCCGCAGGACTGATCGCTAAGGCAGGCGGGCGGTCCACGGCGGTGGATTTGGAGACCAAACTCACCGCCTACAGCAAGTCGTCGAATTTCCACTTTGAATCAGCCCAAGCGATCCTCCGCAAAACCCCGGCGGGCGATCCCGAACAGGCCATCCTGATCCAACTCAGTATCCCGGCGCAAACTGCCACCTTGGTGAAGGCCGTGGAGGGATGGAAACTTCCGCCGGAAGCGAAGGACAAAAACAACAACCCCATCGCATGGACGACCGAAAATGTGACCGCCGAAGTCATCGCTCAGTCCGCGAAACTCCCCTTGGAGCGGGTTGTTACGCCGGATGCCCCACCCATGGAAGCCGGGATGGCACTGCGGGTTGCGCAGCAGCCCGCAGCCACCATTTTGATCCGGGTGGCCAAGGATACCGCCGGCCCCGGGGGATTTGTCACCGCTGAGGAGTTCCGCGCCGTGACGACGCTGCCGGAGATTCCAAAAGAGGCGTTCCTGCTCGGGAAGGGCGGGCTTCTGGCGCTGAATGGCGAACGGAAAATCAACGTGCAGTCCCGTGGCTTGGACAATCTCCGCTACACCATCGCCCGGGTGCAGACGGTGCAAATCAATCACCTCGTCAGTCAAACCAGCGGCAGTTTCGCGTCGCCCCGGTTCCGGGGGAACTTCGGGATGGAGCATATTTCCAACTACGAACAGTCCGTGCAGCCGATTGTGAAAAAGGACGACTATCAGGTGAACTACTCCTCGTTCGATTTCACGCACTTGCTGCAGCCGGGACCGGCCGCCGCTCCCGTGCATGGACTTTTCCACCTGACCCTGGAGGGAGTGCGGCCACGCACCCCGGAGGATGAGCCCGCTGCGGAAGGTTCACCTGACAAGGACTGGGTGACACTGGCGGACCCGGATAGCAGTTCAAACTACAGGGATGATGAAAGTGAAGAGGGCGACGAGCGCGGGGAATACCCCGCCGAGGATAGAGTTAGGGACCAGCGCTTTATTCTGGTCACGGATCTGGGCCTGATCATGAAGGAAGCAGCGGAAGGCCAGCGCGTGATTTATGTGCAGTCCTTCAGCGGACGCGGTCCCGTGGAGGGTGTGGAAATTTCCGTGCTTTCCATGAACGGCACCGTGCTGAAAACAGCCACCACCGATGCGCTGGGGAAAGTGGCGTTGCCCTCCCTGCGTGGATTGCAGCGGGAAAAGGCTCCCGTGGCGCTCGTGGCCAGAAAGGGCGATGACCTGGCCTTCATTCCCTGGGCCAAAAGCGAACGGCAACTCGACACCTCCCGCTTTGATGTCGGCGGGGTTTTCTATAGCGAAAAATCCGCGCTATCGGCAACGCTATTCACAGAACGCGGCATCTACCGTCCGGGCGAATCGATTTACGTCGGGGGGATCGTGCGCCAGCGGGACTGGGCCGGCGACCTGACAGGTTTGCCGCTGGAGCTGGTCGTGATCAACGCCAAGGAGGACGTGGCGGGGCGCTATCCCTTGAATTTGGCCGCAGGCGGTGTGTTCTCGCAAGCCATCCCCACCTCCGAAACGGCTCCCACCGGACCATGGCGGGTGCAATTGCACCGTCCCAAGCCCGCCAATGCCAAGCCGAATGAAGCCCCCGTTTTCCTGGGCACCACGACCGTCAGGGTCGAGGAATTCCAGCCTGACCGCCTGAAGGTGAAGGCGAGTTTCCAGCCCGGTGAAGGTGAAGGCTGGCGCTCCCCCGATGACCTATCCGTGGCGGTGCAACTCGATACCCTGTTCGGCATCCCCGCCGCCAATCGCCGGATCGCGGCGAAACTCCTCCTTTCCCCGGCTGTCCCAGTTTTTCCCCAATGGCCCGGTTGGCAATTCGGCATCACGGAACAGAAACGCGCCGACGCCAAGGAACTCGACCTGGAAGACGGGACGACGGATGAAAAAGGGCAAGCCACGCTGCGCCTCGATCTGGAAGCCCATACCGCCCCCATGCTGCGGGCCCGCGTGGAGCTGGAGGGCTTCGAAGCCGACGGCGGACGCGGGGTGCGCTCGGAGTTGAGCACGCTGGTGTCGCGCCAGTCCTATCTGATTGGCCACAAGGCGGACCGGGATCTGGACTATCTGAATCCGCTGGAGCCGGTTTCTGTGAGCGTTCTGGCGATTGGTCCGGATACGTCGCCCAAAGCGGTCGCCGACCTCAGCCGGGTGCTGGTGCAGACTAAACACGTTTCCGTTCTGACCAAACAAGAGAACGGCGGTCTCGCCTACGAATCCCAGGAACGCGATGAAATCCTCGAAACTCTGGCGGTCAGCCTGCCGGCCGCCACCTCGCCGCTACCGCTCCCTTTGGAT
Source organism: uncultured Verrucomicrobiota bacterium (assembly GCA_942492905.1). GTDB lineage: Bacteria > Verrucomicrobiota > Verrucomicrobiia > Verrucomicrobiales > V1-33 > CAIZWU01. The sequence continues at coordinate 2,882,709 of OW818657.1, read as the reverse complement.
AAGCCCGGCCAGTTCCGCTATGAATTCCGCAACGCCGCCGGCTGGACGTTGTGTTCCATCCCCTTCTTCGTGGCGGGCAAGGGCGATGCCGCCAAGGACCTCGAACGCAGCGGCGAGCTGGAGATCAAATTCCCTGATAAAAAGTGGCAACCCGGCGAGGAACTGGAGTTCTCCCTCACCACTCCCTTCACCGGAGCCGGCCTGATCACCGTGGAGCGGGATGCGGTGCTGACGGAAGTGTGGTTCCAATGCGATAGCAAATCCTCCGTGCAGAAAATCAAACTGCCCCGCAACCTCGAAGGCGGAGCCTACCTGCACGTCGTCATGGCCCGCGCCTTGGACTCGCCTGACGTGTTTCTCAATCCCCTCGCCAGCGGCATCAAACCCATCCCGGCGGCGCGCGGCACCCGGGAAATGGCCGTGACTCTGGATTCCCCCGCCCGGGTGCGCCCCGGCGAGCGCCTCACTATCGGCTACAGCGCTCCCAAGGCGGGCTGGATCGCCGTCTGGGCCGTAGATGAGGGCATTCATCTGGTCAGCAAATATCAGGCCCCTGACCCCTTGGCCAAACTCCTGCCGACCGCCGCCCTGGAGGTAACGACCTATCAATTGATGGATGTCCTGCTGCCGGAATTCACCCTGCTCCGCAAGGCGATGGCGATTGGGGGCGACGGCTCGGGCGCTCCCGAATTGCAACTGGGGGTGAATCCCTTCAAACGACGCCGCGATGCGCCGGTGGTTTACTGGAGCGGCTTTGTGCCCTGCGGACCGGAGCGGAAGGAAGTCTTCTACCAAGTGCCGGAATACTTTGCCGGCCGGCTCAAAATCATGGCGGTGGCCGTGGCTCCGGAGGCCGTCGGGGTGGGGCAAAGCCAGACCATCGTGAAAGGTGATTTTGTTCTGTCGGCGACCACTCCGCTCTTTGTGGTGCCGGGTGATGAATTCACGGCCAGCGTAACCGTGGCCAATCAACTGGAAGGCGCGGCCATCACGGACCAGGTCAATATCAAGATCGAGACGCTGGGTGGCGTGGAGATTCTGGAAGCGGCTCCCGAGGCGCAAACCATCGCCGTCGGCCAGGAGCGGTTGCTGAGCTACCGCTGCCGGGCGCGGGAACCGCTGGGGAATGGGGAACTGAAATTCACGGCTTCCAGCGGCACGAGCCTGCAGGAGTCGCGCAGTTCCTTCAGCGTGCGTCCCGGCGTGGCGCGGGCGGCGAAAGTGCAGAGCGGCTGGTTCCGCAATGGCTCGCATGACGTGGCCGTGCAGCATCCCTTGTTCCAGGAATTCGCCGAACGACAAGCCATCGTTTCCACCACGCCGCTGGGGCTGGCCCATGGGCTTTCGGCTTATCTCAAGGAATATCCCCACGGTTGCACCGAGCAGATCACGAGCCGGGCGTTTCCGTGGTTGGTGCTGAAGGATGATGCGAATTTCGGCATCGCCAAAGAGGACGCGGCCAAAGCCCTCGGCAGTGCCATGAATCAACTGGTCAACCGTCAGGGGGCCAACGGAGGATTCGGTTATTGGGGATCCGGCGAACCGGAGGGATTTGATTACCTCACGGTTTATGTGGGTCAATTTCTGACGGAAGCGAAGGACAGCGGCTTCCCCGTGCCGGCCCGGCTTTATCAATCCACCCTGCGGCGGCTGCGGTTCATGGCGGATACCTCCCTGACGGATCCCTGGCGCGACAGCGATGGCCGGATGCGCTACTGGCAAACCCGCTGGGAGGCGGAGATGCGGGCTGCCGCCATTTATCTGCTCACCCGGAATGAAGAGGTCACCACGAACCAGGCGTTGAAATTGCAGGACTACCTGGAGGCCAAAGTACCCAAGGCATTGTGGCACCGGGATTCCACGGCGGCCTGGCTGGCTTCCACCTGGCGGCTCCTGAAAAAGGAAACCGCTGCCGCCCCGCTGATTCAGGCCCATCGCACCGCCCTGAAGCAGGCCGAGGCAAATCCATGGGATTGGGGTTATTATTACTACACCAACAAACTCACCCGCGACGCCACGACCTTCACGGTTCTGTGCCGCCATTTCCCGGAAATCGCCAAAACCCTCACCTACGAAGAGATGAAGCCCCTCACGGAAATGATCGAACAGGCGGATTTCAACACCCTCTCCGCCGCGTGGAGCGTGCAGGCCCTCAAAGCATATGCTGGCCTCGCCGCGGACAGCGGCGTGAAAGCCGGAATCGCCTCCGTGCAGGGTCAGGACGTCCGGGTGCTCGGGGAGCCGGCCGCCGGACAACTCAAAATCAACGTCCCGGAAGGCATGGCCCGGTTCTTCTTCCCGCCCAACGCTCCTGAGGGCCTCGGCGCCTGGTATCAGACCATTGAAACCGGTTTCGCCAAAACTCTGCCCGAAAAAGCGGGTGGCCAACACATTGAAATCATCCGGGAACTGGTGGACGCGGAAGGCCAGGTGGTCACCCAGAGCAAACTCGGGGAAACGTTCTTCGCCAAAATCACCGTCAGGAACCTGACCCAAACCGACCTGCCCAATCTCGCTCTCACGGAAATGCTCCCCGGCGGTTTCGAGTTCGCCCCGCCCGGAGAACCCGACTCCCTGCGCCCCGGCCTCGCCACCCGCCAGGGCACGGACTACATCGACGTCCGCGAGGACCGGGCCATGATCTATCTGGGCCTCAAACCGGAGCAGTCCCTCACCCTGCAATACGCCCTGCGCCCCACCTGCGCCGGCACCTTCGTGGTCCCGCCCCCCTACGCCGAGGACATGTATGACGCCAAAGTCCGCGCCAACGGAGCCGCCGGCAAACTCATCATCCTGCCCCGTGAGTAACCTTGGAACAGGACAATGTGGCCTATCGGTATTCCGGCGCCTTTGCTTCCGTGGGCTGAAATGGGTTGGCGGGCTGTTGACGTTGTTGGCCGTGGTTTACTGGGCCCTGCCCAAACCGGACCTGCTGCCGCCGGATCTGGAATACTCGCGCACGGTGCTGGACCGCGACGGCAGGGTGCTTTTCCTGACAACCACCAGCGAGGGCCGGTTGCGCCTGCCGGTGACGATGGATCAGATTTCCCCTGCCCTGATGGAGGCGACGCTGGAGATGGAGGACCGGCGGTTTTTCAGTCATGCGGGAGTGGATGGCAAATCCTTGCTGCGGGCGGCGTGGGGCGTGGTGTCGGGACAGAAATTGGGCGGCGGCTCCACCCTCACCATGCAGTTAAGCCGGTTGCGGTGGCGGCTTCACACGCGCTCCATCGGCGGGAAGCTGGAACAACTTTTCCGCGCCATTCAATTGGAGCGCCATTATTCCAAGCAGGAAATCGCCGCTGCTTATTTCACGCTGGCTCCTTACGGCGGCAATGTGGAAGGGGCGCGGGCGGCCAGCTTCCGCTGGTGCGGGAAGGCGGCTTCCGAACTAACCCTGCGGGAAGCGGCCAGCCTCAGTGCCATTCCGCAAAGCCCGCGCACCCGGCGACCCCAGGCGGGCGGCAACTCTTTGCTGGCCGCCGCGCAGGCCCGCCTCATGACCCGGCTCCGGGCCGCCCATGGGGAGCCGCCCAACGAACTGGATGGGGAGTTCAACCTGGAGCCCACTCCCATTCCCCGTGAGGCCCCGCACCTCTCCAGGCGACGGCTGCGGGAGGAGCCTAAATCGCTCAACGTTTCCACAACAATTGATGTAAACCAACAACATGTCGTGGAGCAATCGATCCGCGATTTCCTCGAGCGCTGGCGTCCTCAGGGCTTGCGCAATGCCGCCGCGCTGTTGCTCCACGCCCCCACGGGCGAGATCCGCGCCAGCGTGGGGTCGGCCAATTTTCACGATCCCGGCATTGCCGGTCAGGTGGATGGCACGCGGGCGCGGCGCTCGCCGGGGTCCACCCTCAAGCCATTCATTTATGCCATGGCTCTGGATGCCGGTTTGATTCAGCCTCAAACGTTACTGGATGATGCTCCGAGGCGGTTTTCCGGCTACAACCCGGAGAACAGCGACCGCAATTTCCTTGGTCCCATCGCCGCCAGCGAAGCCCTCCGCTTGAGCCGCAACGTGCCCGCCGTTGAACTTTCATCGCGTTTGCCCAATGGCGGGCTGGAGGGTTTCCTGCGCGCTTCCGGCGTGGATCTTCCGCCCCATCAGGGACTGGCTCTGGCCATCGGAGCCACCGAAATGAACTTGTTGGAACTGGCCGGACTGTATGCGGAACTTGCCCATCCCCGGCAGGGCCGGCTTTCACCCTCCGCCTGCTGGTTGACCCTGGAGGCGCTGCGCTGTCAGGAACCCGGAGCCCCGCCCGGCCTTTCCTGCAAGACCGGCACGTCCAATGGGTTCCGCGATGCCTGGGCCTGCGGGATCATGGGGGACTGGGTCCTCTGCGTGTGGGTCGGCCATTTTGATGGCCGGGGAATGCCCGGTCTTTTTGCCCGCGAAACCGCCGCGCCGCTGCTCTGGCAAACCGTCAACAAACTCAAGCTGCCCGCCAAATTCCCGGCGGAATCCCGTCCTCCCGATGTCACCCAGGTCCGCGTCTGCGCGGTGTCAGGCGATCTCGCGGGCAAACATTGCCCTCACTGCCGGGATGGCTGGTTCATCGGAGGCGTCTCCCCGATCACCAGTTGCCAGGTTCATCACAAAGTGGGCGATACCGTGGTGGAGGTCTGGTCCGCCGAGCGCCTCGCGCAATTCCGCAAAGCAGGTTTCCCCCGGGCCGCCAGTCCTCTGGCAAGTTCTGACCCCGCTCCGCAGGAATCCACTGGCAACGGTCCGCCGCCCAGAATCCTCAGTCCGCAATCAGCGCTAACCTACTACATCCAGGCCAACGCCCCGCAGCAGAGCCGCCTGCTCCTCCAGGCCAACGCAGCATCCGGCACCCGGCAGATCCATTGGTTCGCCGACAACCGCTACCTCGGGGCCAGCCCCCCCGCAGCCCCCCTTCCTTGGCTGCCGATGGCCGGCGACTACGAACTCCAGGCCATGGACGACGCCGGGCGGGTGGCGACGACCCGGATCAGCGTCCGCCTGGCGATGGGAAAATAGGCAGCAGGCGGCGCTGCTGAGTTCCGCCTTTTGTAACGGCCAGCGCGGGGCGTTGCCATCAAAACCCAGAGGACCGGGGTGGCCCCGGTCAGCGCGCCAGGTCCTGCTCCACGGCGGCTGTCAGATCGAAAAGGCCGCGGGCACTAAGCACCATCGGCACGCCCCATTCGTCCTGCATCGAGCGGTCCATCACTACCATAAATCCATGGGCCTGGGCCTGCCGCGCAATCGCTTGCCGGATACGTGCCAGGGTGGCTTGGCGGGCTTCCGGCGTATCAGCAGCAGCAGGGTAAGTGGCCAGCAATTGGGCCAGGTCCACCTGCGCCATAGGACGTGAATTCGGGGGAGAAACTCCCGCCGTCACGGGGGATGACGATAGATCCACCGGAGGTAAGGCAGCCGCAGCCGGGGGACTCCCGTTCTCCATCGTGGCCCACGATGAACTTTCGTCAGGACCGCCAAATGGACTCAAGTCTCCGCCGGTCAGGTCTTCGGCGGCGGCGGCGGCAAGGCGGGATTCGCTGGGGCCCGCAGCGGTCACCTTTGAAGCCGGGCTGACCGTGGCTGTCTGGCGGGAAAACCAGAACATCAGCAGGAGCAGCAGCATAAGGAGCGGCCACACCCTTTTTCGGCGCAACAGGTGGGGTGCGGGTTTCATGGGAGCTTCCCGGAGCATTCAGGGAGAACGGACTGCCGGGAGCAGCCGACGCAGCGCTTAGGAGGCCCGGCGCACGATTTCCGGCTGGAGGATCTGTCGCCGGTAGACCACCGGACTGCGGCCCGTGATGCGGAGGAAACTGCGGTTAAACTGGGAGAGGGACTGGTAGCCCACCTCGAAGGCGATCTCGGACACCCGGGCGTCGGCTTTGAGGAGCATCTGTCGGGCGGACTCGATCCGGCTCCGGTTGATGTAATCCGTCAGAGTCAGACCGGTCGCCTGCCGGAAAAGGCGGGAGAAGTGGTGCTGGCTGAGCCCGGCATGCTGGGCGACTTCTTCCAGGGTGATTCGGTCTCCGAGGTGATCCCGGACATAAAACCTCGCCCGGCGGATGGCGTCGGGCTCCTGAGGCGCCGCCTGGAGCAGGATGGCCGCGGCGGAATCCCCCAACTGCCGGGCAAACACCCGCAGCAGGGTGACAATGCTCTCATAACGCTCCTCGGAGACCTCCGGTGTGGCTTCCCAAAGTAGACGCAGGCGCTCGATTTCCTCCACGCCGGCCCCGGCTCGGCGCAGCATTTTTTCGATGGAGGCAAAGCCGGTTTCGCGCACGCCCGGGGCGAATACCTGCCCCGTCCAGAGGTAGGCGATCAGATTTTCCCCGGCCATCACGGGCAAGGCGGAGACACTCATGTGGGCGAAACACTGGCCGCTGCCACCGTCGGGGCCGCAGCGTATTTTGATGGCGGAGCGGCTGGCGGCGCAGGCCTCGTGGTTGAAGCCCCCTCCCAGCATCGCCTGGCAGAATTCATTTTGCTCCGCCCGCTCATTGGCGGCGGGAATCTCGTCTGTATCCGGGAGCCGGAGCATCATGGACAAGCCCGTTGCCTTACGGAAAGCCTGCTGGTATTGTCGATAGAGCGGGGTGGCCTGCAGCGCTTCCACAAGGCGTCTGATGGAAGGGGAGCCGAGGGATTTCATGAAAATTTAGCGAATCTGGGGAATGGATTATAATAAACAAAGCCGGGATATCCCCACTGCCAAGCGGGAAGCGCATGATCCGCGCAGCAATACGCACCAAATGCGAAGCACCCCGGGCGTGGCCTTTTACGGTGATTTCGTCAGCCTAAACCCCGTCCTGACTCCCCCAACTTTTCCGGCATGAACGTCCTCAGCGTCACTTTACTCGTCAGTCTTTGCCTGACCTGTATTTTTGTGGCGGCGTTCCTCTCTGAGCACCTGCGCCGCCGCGAGAGCGGGCCGGAACACGATTCCCTGCTGCCGCTGGATGACGCCGACACCACCCGCCGTCCTGCCGAAGCTCCACCCAAACCATGAACTCCACCGCCCACAAGACCACCATTGAATTCGATGACCGCACGGTGCGGCATTTCGTGATCGCCTCCATCATCTGGGGCTTCGTCGGCATGCTGGTCGGCCTCATCGCCGCCACCCAGCTCAGCTTCTGGCAGACCAATGGCCTGAAGTTCATCGAAACCATCACGTTCGGGGCCGTCAAAATCCCGGCCGACGGCATCAGCTTCCTCAGCTTCGGCCGCCTGCGTCCGCTCCATACCAACGCCGTCATCTTCGCCTTTGTCGGCAACATGATTTTCGCCGGCGTTTATTACTCCACCCAGCGGCTTTGCAAATGCCGCACGGCTTCCGATCTGCTATCAAAAATTCATTTCTGGGGCTGGCAGCTCATCATCGTGGCCGCCGCGATCACCCTGCCACTCGGTTTCACCCGGGGCAAGGAATACGCCGAACTCATCTGGCCCATCAACATCGCGGTCGCGCTGATCTGGGTCGTCTTCGGCTGGAATTTCTTCTGGACCCTGAAGCGCCGCAATGAGCCCAGCCTCTATGTCGCCCTCTGGTTTTACATCGCCACCATCATCACGGTGGCCATGCTCTACATCGTCAACCACCTCTCCATCCCCACCAGCCTGCTCCACAGCTATCCAATCTTCGGCGGGGTGCAGGACGGTCTGGTGCAATGGTGGTATGGGCACAATGCCGTGGCCTTCTTCCTGACCACTCCCATCCTCGGGATCATGTATTACTTCCTGCCCAAAGCGGCCGGTCGTCCTGTTTACAGCTACCGTCTCTCCATCATCCACTTCTGGTCGCTCGTCTTCATCTACATCTGGGCCGGTCCCCACCACCTCCTGAACACCTCCCTGCCCCGCTGGCTCCAGATGCTGGGCATGCTTTTCTCCCTCATGCTCTGGGCTCCCAGCTGGGGCGGCATGTTGAACGGCCTCCTCACCCTCCGCGGCGCCTGGGACAAGCTCCGCACCGACCCGGTTATCAAATTCTACGTCGCGGCCATCACCTTCTATGGGATGTCCACCTTTGAAGGCCCACTGCTCTCCATCCGGGCCGTCAACGCCCTCTCCCACTACACCGATTGGACCATCGCCCACGTGCATGCAGGAACTTTGGGATGGAATGGATTCATGGCGGCGGGCATGTTCTACTGGCTCATTCCCCGGCTCTGGGGCACCAAGTTGCACAGCGTGGCCATGGCCAACATGCACTTCTGGATCGGCCTCACCGGCATCCTCCTCTACGTCGCCTCCCTCTGGGCCGCCGGCATCACCCAGGGCCTCATGCTCGGCGCCCTGAATTCCAGCGGCACCCTGCCCAAATATGAGTTCGTGGAAACCCTCGAACGCATCAAGCCCCTCATGCTGGCCCGGGTCTTTGGCGGCGCCCTCTACCTGGTCGGTTACATCATCATGATCGTGAACCTGGTGCGCACTATCCGCTCAGGCAAACCCACGGTGGAAACCCGCGAAGTTTATGTTGAAGCCAAATCCGCCTCCAGCACCATGACCTGGGGCGAAGTCTTCCGCAGCGAGCCGGTGATCTACTTCACCCTGGGGCTCATCCTCTGCCTGATGTGGTTCTTCCTGCCCAACTATGCCAACTTCGGCGCCCTGATCGGCGGCGCGGTGGTCATCGCCAAGGGAGTCCAGACCTTCAAAACCGGCCATCACCGCTGGTCGGCCTGGCACGAGAAGCTGCTCGAGAACGCGCTTCCGTTCAGTGTGCTCGCCTTCATCGCGGTGGCCCTCGGAGGGCTCATCCAGATCATCCCCACCACCATGGCCAACCGCGCCGACTCCGTCCATGGCCGCCTCCAGACCATGTATACACCACTGGAACTGGCCGGCCGCGACCTCTATGTCAGTGAAGGCTGCTACAACTGCCACTCCCAGCAGATCCGCATGCTGGTACCGGACGTGCTGCGTTATGGCCGCCCGGGGGTGGCCGATGATTACAGCCACCTCGGCGAGTCGCTCTATGATCACCCCTATCAATGGGGCTCCAAGCGCACCGGTCCCGATCTGGCCCGCGAAGGCGAGAAGCGCGATGCCCTCTGGCACGTCCTGCACATGATGGATCCGCGCGCCACCTCCCCCGGCTCCAACATGCCAGCCTACCCATGGCTCTTCGATAAAAAGACCGACATCGACTCCCTGCCCAAACGGATCGCCGCCCAACGCAGTATCGGAGTGCCCTGGCCCGCCCTCAGTGCCGACGAAATCAAGGATCAGGCCCGTGCCCAGGCCATCGGCATCAGCAAAGTGCTCCACGACCAGGGCCGCACCGTCGAACCCGACCGGGAGATCATCGCCATCATTGCCTATCTGAAGAAGCTGGGCACCTACGAGGAAGCCGGCGGCCCGCCCCCGGCCCCGCTGCCTGCCATCGACCGGCCGCTGCTCCAGCCCTCCCTGCCCGATGCCAACCGTCATCCGCTCAGCGTCAACCCCTGAACCACGCCGCGATCATGCTCCGACGCCTCCAACCCTCCGAGTTCCAGAACGTCCTGGTGATAGCGACCTTCGCCGTGACGCTCGCGGTCTTTGCCTTCTTCTTCATCCGTGCCCTGCGGATGAAGAAGGACAAGGTCGACCACCTCAGCCACCTCCCGTTACAGGACGACTCCGAACCCGCTTCTTCCCGCCATGAGTGATTCCACCCCATCCACGCCCACCCCAGCAGCCAGGCCGACCGGCGACGAACCCGTCCTGCGCAGCCATGTCTTCGACGGCATTCAGGAATTCGACCAGCGCCTCCCCAACTGGTGGCTGATGACCTTTTACTTTGCCATCGTCTGGTTTGTCCTGTATTGGACGCTCTACTATCAGGGCGGTTTTTTCAGCAATGACCAAGACCGTGTCACCACCGAACTGAAGGCCATCCAGGAGGTAAAAAACAAGGAACTGGAGAAAATGCTCGCCACTCTCGACAACAAAGTCCTCTGGACCTGGAGTCAGGATCCGGTCATCAAAAACGAAGGCCACGCCATCTACACCCGCATTTGTTCCGCCTGCCACGCCGCGGACCTCAGCGCCAAACTCGGCGGAGCGCCCCTCCCCGGCCTGGCTCTGAACGATCAGGAGTGGAAATACGGCAACCAGCCCATGGATGTCTTCCGTATGGTAAGCAAAGGATCTCCCGACAAAACCCAGGCCATCCAGATGCCGCCATGGGAGGCCGTGCTCTCTCCCTCGGAGATTGCCAAGGTATCCGCCTTCGTCATGAGTCACCACACTGCTCCGGTGGCCGCCAACTAATCCCCCCAGTGCCCCCCTCCATCAAACGACCTAACCTTGATTCCGTCACCACGATCAATCCTGACGGATCCCGGTTCTTCCCCCACCCTGCCGATGTAAAGGGCCGCTTCACCACAGCCCGGCGTCTGGTCGGGATTCTCCTCATTGCCATCTACATCCTCCTCCCGTGGATCCCGATCAATGGGCACCCGGCGGTGTTGCTCGACGTCACCCACCGGAAGTTCCACCTCTTCGGACTCACCCTGCTCGTGCATGATGTGTGGCTCCTGTTCTTTGTTGTCAGCGGTGTCGGGTTCGGTCTCTTTTACGTCACCTCCCTGCTGGGCCGCATTTGGTGCGGCTGGGCCTGTCCCTACACCGTCTTTCTTGATCACGTCTTCCGGCGGATCGAACGCTGGATTGAAGGCGATGCCCCCGCCCGGCGCCAGCTTGATGCCGCCCCGTGGGGTCCTGCCAAATTCGCCAAACGCGGATTGAAGCACTTCCTCTTCGCCGCCTGCGCCCTCGGCATTGCCCATGTCGGGCTGAGTTATTTCATCCCGCTGCCCCAGCTCTATGCCTACATGAAGGGGTCGCCGATGCAGCACGCGGCCGTCTTCGCGGGCGTCACCGCCTACGCGGCCGCGCTTTATTTCTGTTTCGGGTGGTTCCGCGAGCAATTCTGCATTGTGATGTGCCCCTACGGCCGGCTCCAATCGGCCCTGACCGACGACGACACCATGGTTATCGGCTACGACTATGGCCGCGGCGAACCCCGCGGCAAAGTCAAGGAAGCCGGGCATGGCGACTGCATCGACTGCCGCCGCTGTGTCCAGGTCTGCCCCACCAGCATCGACATCCGCAATGGCCTGCAAATGGAATGCATCGGCTGCGCCGCCTGCATCGATGCCTGCGATGACATCATGGACAAGGTGAAGCGGCCCCGCGGCCTGATCCGCTATGACTCCCACAAGGGCCTCACCGGGCAAAAACGCACCATCATCCGGCCCCGCATCATCCTTTACACCGCCCTGATGCTGCTCGGCGCTGCCGTTTTGACTTGGGGCCTCACCCGGGTGCACGGCTTTGAAATGAGCATCGTGCGCCTCCGCGGCATGCCCTACATCGCCGACGCCGGCCACATCCGGAACCAGTTTGCCCTGCGACTCCTGAGCAAGGGCGACGATCCCACCACCTTTCAGGTCACGACCGAAAACGCCCCGCCCGGTCTGACCATTTCCGGCTTGGGTGATGTCCTGACTGTTCCCGGCGGCGGGGAGCTTCAGCAAACTCTGATGCTCAGTCTTGAACGCCCTACCTACACCGGTCCGTTTAAATTCACCATCACCGCCACTCCCACCGACGGCAGATCACCTCTGAAACGCGAAGTCGAATTCCTCGGACCCGACAAATGAAAGGCTGAACCGCATGACCACCGAAGACTCCCCCAAGCCCAAATCGCTGAATCTAATCCAACGCCATCCCTGGCTGCCGGTGCTGGCGTTTTACCTCACCTTCATCGGAGTGTGGATTTGGTTCGCCTGGTTTGCCATTCAAAACAGTCCGGAGGTGATTGCCCCACCCCCACCTGCTGCCCATGGGACCTGACACCATCCATACCGCCGCGGGGGCCTTTGTGGCCGGGTTGGCGACCAGCCTGCACTGCGCCGGCATGTGCGGCCCGATCGCGTGCAGCCTGATGTCCCTCAAAGGCCAGGACGAAGACCCGCAGACCACCGCCGCGCTCTATCACATCGGCCGGCTCGTCTCCTACGCCTCCCTCGGAGCCCTCGCCGGAGCCTTGGGAAAATGGCCCCTCACCGGACTGACCCATTCCCCCGCCATGGTCCTGCCGTGGCTCCTCGCCGCCGTGCTCATTGCCATGGCCTGCGGATTTACGGTGAAACTCCCCCGCCCCGCCTTCTTCAAAATGTGGACGGCGCGCACGCGGATGAAACTCTGCCGCATTCCAGCCAAACGCGGCGCCCTCGCTCTGGGCCTCGCCACCCCGCTCCTCCCCTGCGGCCCGCTCTACCTCATGATCGCGATCGCTCTGGCCAGTGGCTCTGCGGTGCGCGGCATCGAATTCATGCTCGCCTTTGCCCTCGGCACTGTCCCCCTGCTCTGGCTGGCCCAACATCAATTCCATGTCTGGAAACACCGCCTCACTCCCGTAACCATGAGCCGCGTCAGGCGCAGCGTGGCCCTTGTTGGCGCCGTGCTCGTGGTCGCCCGCCTCTGGAATCAACCCGCCACGGACGCCGCCTCCGGCGCCGCCCCTGACGCCAACTGCCCGCTTTGCCGGGGCTCTTGAAATGTCCACCCTTCCCTCAGCGGAATCCACGGTCCCCGGCGAGGCTGCCTGCCAGCATTGCCTCACCCTCTTCCGTCCCACCGATGCCGACGACGCCTTCTGCTGCGGTGGCTGCGCCTTCGTGCACCATCTGATCCAGGATTCCGGCCTCAACGACTATTATACCCTCAAGGGCAACAAGACCACCCCGCCCATCAAGAACGCCGCCTTCCATCAGCGCGACCACTCGTGGATGGACTCCCGTATCGCCGCGGCCGAAGGCGCCGCCGGGGAGGGCGCCGCCACCCTCGATTGTGCCGTGCAGGGCATTTCCTGTGTGGGCTGCGTTTGGTTATTGGAACGGCTTTTCCAACGCCAGCCCGGCGCCCTCCGCGCCCGGGTCCGTGCGCATCCCGGCCGCATCCGCCTCGAATGGAAACCCGGCCAGGGCGACCCCACCGCCTTTGCGGAGGAAGCCCGCCAATTCGGTTACCTGCTGGGGCCGGCCGAAGCCGCCGGTCCGGTCAGTCAGGCCCAAAGCAGCCGCATGGGCCTCTGTGGGGCCTTCGCCATGAATGCCATGGCCTTCAGCCTGCCCCGTTATCTCGGCATGGAGGACAGCTTCGCGCTCGCCCCCGTCTTTCTCATGGCGGCCGCCACCTGCGCCACGCTCGCGGTGCTTACCGGTGGCAGTTATTTCATCAATCGTGCCTGGCACAGCCTGCGCGCCGGGGTCCTCCACATGGACCTGCCCATCGCCATCGGCATCGTCGCGGCCTATCTGGGTTCGCTGGCCGGCTGGCTCCTTCAGGTCGAGAGCCTGATTTATTTCGACTTTGTCGCCGTCTTCACCTTCCTCATGCTGGCCGGCCGGCGCCTGCAACTCTCCGCCGTGGAGCGGAACCGCGGTCGTCTCCTCGGCAGTTCCCTGCTGTCAGGCTCCGTGCAGGATCCCGGTGGCCAACCCCTCCCGCTGGAAACCCTCGTTTCCGGAACGTCCTATCAGCTATCGCCCGGTCAGATCGTCCCCGTGGCCAGCCGTGTCCTCGAGGGTGAAGCCAGCGTCAGCCTCGAATCCATCAGCGGCGAGGCCGATCCCCGCCATGTCCCCGCCGGCGGACGCCTCCTCTCCGGCAGCCTCAATATTGGCCGCACCGCCCTTCAACTGGAAGCGTTGGAAAGCTGGGACGCCTCGCTCTACCGGCGTCTCCGCGAATCCCGCGAAACCGAAGCCCGCCACCCCTGGCTCGACCGCGTCCTGCGTTATTACATCGTCACCGTCCTGACCTTCGCCGTCCTCGGCGGCATCGCCTGGTGGATCAGCACTGGCAACGTTGCCACCGGCCTGCAGGTGATGATTTCACTCCTCGTGGTCTCCTGCCCCTGTGCGCTGGGGGTCGCCCTGCCCCTCGCCGACGATCTCGCGGCGGGAGCCATGGAACGCATCGGGGTCTTCATCCGGCGCCCTGTTTTCTGGCCCCGCCTCCACAAAGTCCGCCACATCCTCTTCGACAAAACCGGCACCCTCACGCTCGAGTCCCCCCGTCTCGACAATCCGGACGCCCTCACCAAACTGACCCCGGAAGCTCTCAGTGCCCTCCACACCCTGGTCCGCGACAGCCTCCACCCCATCAGCCGCAGCCTCACCGAAGCCCTCGCCCAGGATCACCGGAGTCCGGTCAGATCCTTCAAAAAAGACCCCACCAGCGAAACCCTTCCAAGCGGGGCCACCGGATCGCCGGGCATCGTCACGGAACCGGCCATCGAGGAAATCCCCGGCTGCGGCCTGACCTATACCGACGCCCACCAACACATCTGGACGCTGGGGCACCCGGCGTGGGACGGCATCACCCACGACCGCACCGGACTTCCCACCGCCCCATGGTCCAACCATCCTGCCGACGCTGTCTTCCGTTGCGATGGGACCCTCCTCTCTGAATTCCGCTTCAAGGACACCATCCGCCCGGAAACCCGGGATACCCTCGCTGCCCTCCGCCGACAGGGTTACACCCTTCACATCCTCAGCGGCGACCGCAGCGAAAAAGTGGCCCATCTCGCCGACAAAGCCGGCATCCCGCTTGAGTGCGCCCTGGGCAATCTCAGCCCCGCCCAAAAAGCCACCGCCGTCCGTGAACTGGACCAAAACGACACCCTGTATCTGGGCGACGGCGCCAACGACAGTCTGGCCTTCGATGAGGCTTTCTGCACCGGCACTCCGGTCGTGGATAAAGGCGTGCTGGAAAACCGGGCCGACTTCTACTTTCTCGGCCGCAGCCTCGGTTTCGTCGGCCACCTCCTGGATACCGCCCGCCGCCGCCGCCTCGCGGTGCGCCGCACGGCCACCTTCGCGCTGCTTTACAACGCCGTCGCCGCCGTGATCTGCCTTTCAGGCGCCATGAATCCGCTGCTCGCCGCCATCCTGATGCCGCTCAGCTCACTGGTGACACTTGGGCTGGTGGCAGTGCATTTCCGCCGCCCCGCCGGATTCTGATTTACTCTCCACCCTGCACTAACGTTTCAACAGATCCCCGACCATCCGCGGGACATAGGACCTGTAGCGGGCGGGAAATCCGGGAGATTTCACCTCGAGGGTGGTCAGGAATGAAGTCAAATCCCCGGCCTTGGGACCCAATGACTCCAAAACGCCCAATACGGTCAGGGTGAGCGGAGGGCCATGAGCAGCCGGTGGAGCCAGACGCTTTAAAGTAATCAAGGCTGTCGCCAGATCGTCCGGCGTGCCGCAGGTGGCCAACACTTCCGCGGCACTGACCTGCACCGACGGCGAGGAGTCCTGCAGCAAGGGACGCACGGCATCGAGCAGAGGCACTGCCGTTTCCGGTCCCGCAATCATCAGCCCCAGCAAGGCCCAGTGCCGGCCGGCAGAATCGGCAGCCTGCAACGCCGCACGGCGGTCCAAGCCGGGAGGCGGAAGGGAGGCCGACTCTGCCGCAGTGAGAATCGTTTCCATGGGATAGCGCACGGGATCACAGGCCATATCGTAAATGGTATCCTCCGCGGCCCGGCGGTGCATTTCCGCTTCTCCCAGGAAAGCGATGTCGCGGGTCTGAGTCAAATGCCCGTGGAGGGCGGTGCGATATTGGCTGAGCCGGGCCGCGTGGTCCGGCAGGGCTGCCAGATTCCGGACTTCATCCGGATCGGATTGCAGATCATAGAGTTCCTCGGCGGGTTTGCGCTCCCAGAAAAAGGTCCGGGGCGGTGAGAGCTTGCCGGCCTCATAGAGTTCCTTCCAGACCCGGGTGGTATCGGTCTGGAACATGTAGTCAATGTGCTGCCCGTAGATGAGATGCGGCAGATAATTCCTGACATAAACAAAGCGGCCATCCGTCAGCGAACGCACGAGGTCCATGCGTTCATCCATGCGCCCACGGTGGCCGAAAAGAAACTCCGGCGCAGCCGCCGTGTGAGTGCCGAGAAAGGCCCGGCCCTGATGCCATTCGGGTGGTTTCAATCCCGCGAGGCTGAGCAGGGTGGGGGCAAAATCAACAAAAGAAACCAACCGTTCCGACCAGCCCCCGCTCTGATAATCCGGAGGCGCGAGGGCTTTCCATTTGTCAGGAATATGCACGATCAGCGGAACATGGAGGCCGGAGTTGAAGGGCCAGCGCTTGCTCCGGGGCATCCCGGACCCATGATCCCCATAGAAGAACACAATGGTGTCATCCGCCAGTCCGGCGGTGTCGAGATCCGCCAGCACCTGGCCGGCCTGTCGGTCCATCGCGGTGATGTTGTCATGATACTGGGCCCAGTCCCGGCGGACTTCCGGAGCGTCCGGATGATAGGCGGGCAGCGGCGCTTTGGCGGGATCGTGGATGGCCGTGTGGGGACGCTGGCGGATCTGGCTTTCGTGGGTGCCGGTGAAATTGAAGACTGCAAAAAAGGGATGTCCGGCAGGCCGGTTGCGGTAGTGGGCCTTTTTGGAGGATTCATCCCAGACTCCACCGGACTCCGCCACATTGTAATCGGTCTTGTCACGGTTGGTGCAGTAATATCCGGCTTCCCTCAGCAGTTGTGGATAGAGTTTGATGTGGTCAGGAATCCTGACCTGGCTCCTCATGTGCTCGGCCCCCAGGCTGGGCGGATACATTCCAGTGATCAGGGTGGTGCGGGCGGGAGCACAGACCGGCGCATTGGACCAGCACTTGCGGTAGCGCAGGCTGCGGGCCGCGAGGGCATCGAGGTTCGGCGTGTCGGCATAATCAAATCCATAACACTTCAGATGGGGCCCCATGTCCTCGGCGGTGATCCACAGAATATTGGGGTGGGCGGGGGCCGCGGCCAAACCCGGGCGGACAACGCAAAAGAAGGCGAGCAGGCAGAGCAGCAGCGGACGCATGGCGGTCAGGGCTTTTTGGGTTGGGGGCGGCCACTGGTGAACGGCGGTTCTTCGAAGAGAATGGCGCCGTCCGCGAGACGGGGGTCGCCCGCCGCCGTGAGAATAGCTTTCAAACGGCCCGCGTAATCCCGGCGGACAGCTGCATAGGCGGAGTCGGCGGCGATGTTATGCATCTGATCCGGATCCTTGGACAGATCGTAGAGCTCCTCCGCCGGGCGTTTGGCAAAACCCAGTTGCCACGCCTGGAGCCACGAGGAGTCATTCCGGTGACTGACCATCCACGCCTTGGTCGGGCTGGCATCGAAATCAGCGAAAGTGGTGTGGGTGACGTTTTCTACGGCCTGCGTCGGCGGGGCTTCCGTCTCAGTCAGGCCAGTGGGATCTCCCATGGGCCAACGGTCAGGCTGATAGTTCCGGATGTAGAGGAAATCGCGGGTGCGCAGGGCCCGCTGTGGATAGGGCAGATTTCCCGCCCGGGCATCCTGCACATGGCGTTCCCGGCCAGTCACCACCTGGGTCCTGGCGGGATCCGCCTGACCCGAGACCGGATGCCGCAGCACCGGCAGCAGGCTGCGGCCATCCATTCCGGGCGGCAGGGGCACTCCGGCGGTTTCAAGGAAAGTGGGCGCCAGATCCATCAGCAGGGTGAAATCATCGGCAACGCGTCCTCCGCCAACCGAAGCCACCCCTGGGCCTGCCATGATGAGGGGGACCTGGGTGCCAAAATCGTAGAGGTTGCACTTGCCCCGCGGCACACCTGCCATGCCATGGTCTCCGCTCAGCACAATCAGGGTGCGCTCCAAGTCGCCGGTTTCCCGGAGCCGGTCGAGCAGCACCCCCAGCATGGCATCCAGCGCTTGGACTTCACCCAGCCCATCGGCCAGGTCGGCCCGGATCTCCGGAACGTCCGGCAGGAAGGGAGGCAGCTTCCCCTGGAGTTCGTCCGGGTTGATGCCCCACAAGGCCGGACCGGAACCCTTTTCCCAGGCACGGTGGACATGGGTCGGGCCGAACACATAACAAAACGGCTGATCCGCGGGACGGGCCACGAGAAAGTCATCGAAGTTCCCCCGCACCTGGGCCAGCAGACGGGATTTGGCTTCATCAACCGTGGCGCCGGCCTTGACGGACCGGGTTGCTGCCTCACTGAAATTATTGAAAGCCATGCCCCGCTTTTCGTAGGCATACTTCCCTGCCCCGATGGGGGCATCACTGGGATTGCCCGGACCCCAGACCTTGCCGGTCTCGCCCAGATGATAACCGGACTGCTGCAACAGCAGCGGCCAGGCCGGGAGCGAGGTGTCCCAGGCCGCAGCATGAAGAATGGAACCCGGTCCGGTGCGGAAAAAATACCGCCCGGTCATCAGCGCACTGCGGCAGGGGGTGCAGGATGGAGCATTGACAAAAGCATGCCGGAAAGTGACGCCGCGCGCCGCGATTTCATCAATCTGGGGAGTCTTGACGACATGGTTGATCGAGGGTCGCGGGTCCAACCGGGCGTAGGTGCTGGCATAACGGCCCCAGTCGTCCGCAAACACAAATAACAAATGGGGACGCTCCGGTCCGTCCGCACGCACCCATCCGGGAACCCCCAGCATCAGGAAAATCAGCAATCGATACCACATGGGCCATCATTAGACCCGGTGGTGGTCCGTGAGGAAAGCTCAAAACACGACCTCATGGCTCCGCAGATACGGATGCAGGAGATTCATCGTGCCAGCAGTGACTGGGGATCCATGACGGATTCCCGCAGCCAAAAATCCCGGTATGTCCTGATGCCAAACCGGCCGTTCCCTGACCTTGGCCGGACAACTTCCATCAGTTCCACCGCACGGCCCCAGACAGGACGTGCGGTGGATGAAGGTTACTGTAATCAGTTTCGTTCGTGCTCAGGCCGCGCGACGGCGGCGGCGCAGGGTGAGCAGGGCCGTCAGGCCCAGCAAGCCCACCGAGGAGGTTTCGGGAACCACCACGAGGTTCACCTGGCCAGCGACACTGGTATCCACCGCAAAGGCATTGCCTCCGGAGAGCGCAGGGGTTGTCCCCAGATCCAGCGTGTTGTTGGTGAAGGTGCCGCTGTAGTTGATCAGGCGCCAGGTGTCCCCGAGGCTGGCGCTGAGGAAGGAACCAGCCACCGTTTCGTTGACATTGAGCACCCCATCGAGGGTGAGGTTGATGACTCCGGTGAAC
Source organism: uncultured Verrucomicrobiota bacterium (assembly GCA_942492905.1). Classification (GTDB taxonomy): domain Bacteria; phylum Verrucomicrobiota; class Verrucomicrobiia; order Verrucomicrobiales; family V1-33; genus CAIZWU01. The sequence continues at coordinate 2,863,632 of OW818657.1, read as the reverse complement.
AGGTCATTATTCACCCCCCCGACGCTGGTATCGGTGCCGAGGAACTCATAGCTGAGCACGCTGGCATTGCCGAAGGTGGCGGAGGTTGTGGTGGTCAGGGTGCCAGGACTGTTGCCCGGGGCGAAGATCCCGCCGTCGGCCACCGTGAGCGCACCGCCAAGGCTGCCGGAACCACCGAGGGTGGCTCCCGAGGCCACACTGATGGCACCGGTCGCTCCAGCATTGTTTCCATTGATGAGCAGGGTGCCGGCACTGATCGTGGTCGCACCAGTATAGGTGTTGGTGCCCGCGAGGATCTGAGTCCCGGTGCCGGATTTGATCAGCGCCAGGGTGCTGGTGCCGGTGTCCGTATTGTTCTTCAGCGTGCCGGAGAACGTGGCATCCAGCGCCGGAGTGGCGGTGCCTTTCAGGGTGAGGACCGAATTGGCAACGCCACCCAGATGGCCGCCATTGCTGTGAACCGTCCCGGAAGCGGTGCCGTGCAGGCCATTGATGGTGTCGTTATAGCCATTGAGGTCGAGGAAGGCGGTGGAGGCACTGTCGCCCACCACCACATTGCTGGTGGCGGCAGCGTCCGGAATCCGGTCATTGGCGGCGAGGCGAAGCGTACCTTCGCTGACAATGGTTTTGCCGGTGTAGGTCAGGGAGTTGCCGGTGATGGAGGCGGTCAGCACCTGGGCTCCAGGGCCGCTCTTCTGCAGGGTGACAGCCCCACTGATCGTGCCGCCATATCCGTAATCACCGCCCGTGGCCGCTGCCGTATTCACGTTGAGCGTGGCCGGAGCCACCGAGGTGATGGTGCGTGCGAAGTTGTCGGTCACCCCGGCATTGGTCAGGATGCCAGCCACCGTCTGGTTGTTGCCGTTCAGATCAAGGGTATTGGCGTTGCCGCCCTGACCCATCCGGACGATGGCGCCGGTATCGAGGGCATTCACCACATCGGTGCGGACCGTGCCATGAACTAATTGGGCTTCGCGGTAGTCGTGGCCGCTGGCATTCATGATCAGGAGGCCGGTATCGGTCTTGGCCAGGATGAGGTTGGGAGTGTTGATCACGCTATTGACCTGCATTTCCCCGGTGCCCCGCAGGAACAACGTCCCATTGGAAGTGCCGGTGATGCCTCCGTTGATCTGCAGCTGGTTATCGGCAACCGTGCTGCCATTGTTGATCTGGTTAATCCCGTCTCCTTCAATAACAATGCCCCCGGTGAGGCGCAGACTTTGATTGGTGGCGGCCGTCGCCAGGCCGGCACGCTGGTCATTGGACAACTCGGAAATCAGGGTCAGGGGTTCCGCGAAGAGGTTGGGGGCTGCAGCGGTGCTGGCGGTCGTGATATTGAAGTTCAGGGTCGTGGTGCCCGCGGAAGCCTGATCCCGGTTGCTGCGGATCGTGGTGCCGGTGGTGGACGTCCCCAAGGCCCCGGGGTGCTGCACGGTCAAGGTGCCGGCGTTGATCTCGGTGGTGCCGCTGTAGGTGTTGTCGACCGTGCCATTCAGTACCGCGGTCCCGGTGCCACCTTTGGAAAGGTTGAAACGCCCCGCTCCGTCCTGCAGCAAGCCACTGAAGGTGCCTCCGGCACTGTTCGCCCCGATAAACAGGGTGGAAGTGGTGCCCACGGCGGAGTTGGTAACGGTGCCGGCGCCGATCAGTCCGTCAATGGCTTCAGAACGGCCGCCCATATCGAAAGTCCCCCCCGCATTGACGGTGACATCGAGGTCATTGTAGATCTGGTCTCCAAAGTTGGCCGGAGCGCCCACATAGGTCTGGGTGACATTGTTGCGATTGGTGTCCTCTGCATCGCGGTATTCGATGTAGGATCCGCCCAATTCCACGTTGCCGCCGCTGTTGATGGTCAGGGCACTGGCCACGGCATGGACCGTGTTGGAGCTTTCCTTGGCCAGAATCACCTTGCCGGCGTTCACCACCAGTCTTCCGGAATTGTTGTCCAGCGTCCCCCCGAGGGTGAAGGTGCCGGTCCCTTGTTTGATCAGCCCGAAGGTGCCCGTGCCGCCATCAACCACTCCGTTGAAGGTGGTGTTGTTGGCGGTGCCGAAAGTCAGGTCAGCGGAAGTGCCTCCGACGGCACGCAGCCGGCTGGTGACATAGGAGCTGATGAGATCGCCGATGGTTTCACCATCATTGGCGGTTCCGGAAGCACCGGTTTGCAGGGTGGCGTTGTTCCCCAGGGTGACGGTGGCGGTATCCGGCAACTGGTCGCGCACGGTGTTGGCATTCGCGGCGTTGGTGATATTGCGTATTTCCAGCACGGCGTCATCAGCGATCACCACATCGGTCAAACCGGTGAAGCCATGGCTTTGTTCCAACACTACCCGTCCCCGTTCCTCGTTCTCAAGGCCGGTGCTGCGGCCAATCGTCAGCGTGGTGGCAGTGCCGCCCACCACTCCCTGGAAAGTGGTGCGGTCGAATTCACCCACGAGGGTAGTCGGACGATTCAGGGTGAGGGTGCCACTGAAGGCCAATCCACTGCCCACCAGCGAGTCTTCCGATGATCCGATCACCGACGAACCGGTGCCGTTGTTCGACACCACGATGTTATTGGGAATCGTGACCGTCGCGCCGGTTTGGACCAGCAAGGAGGTGTTCTCCGCTCCGGTGCTGGCATCATTCAGGGTGATGGTGCCGGTGCCGAAGGAATTGTGATTCCCCTGAAGGGTGCCTTTGCTGATGACGGTGCCGCCGGTGTAGGTATTCACCCCATTGAGGGTGGTCACCCCGATGCCATCGGAACGGACGCTGCCCGCGCCGGAGATTACCCCGTTGTAATTACTGGCGTCGCTGCGGTTGAAGGCGAGGGTGGAGGTGGCCACGGTCAGGGCAGTAGCTCCCTGCCCCAGGGTGCCGCTCGTGCCGCCATTGCCAATCTGCAGGGTGCCATCCGAAACGGTTGTGGTGCCGGTGTAGGTATTGTTGTTGGCAAGAATGGTGAGGGCGGTGCCTGCCTTGACGAGGGAGGTGCCGCCACTGATTCCGCCACCCGTGAGGGTATAGGCAGTGGCGCTGTTGTTGAATGAGACATCCGCAGGGGTGACCCCACCGGCCTGTACCGTGATACCACCGACCGCGCTGCTGTCGTCGAAGACCACCCGGTCTCCCTGGAGGTAGGCAACCCCGGGATTCGCCACACTGGTGAAATTCGCCGTGATATTGTGGTCCCAGTTGGCTCCGCCAGCTCCGGTCCACGCCATGGTATCGAGGACCGCTCCCGCAGGAACAACCAGATCCAAGGTGCTGCCGCTATCGACAATTGCGGTGCCAGGCAGGGTGAAGTGGGGAATATTCTGGGTGAGCCCGGCAAGTCCACCGCCGCCAATGGTGCCATAGTCCAACAGGATAAAAGTGCCGGCGGCCACGTTGCCAATGGGGCGGACGTTGACGGCGGAACCCACGGCCGGGTTATAGGCATTGGTTACATTGATCAGATCCCCACCGGGGGCAAGATTGAGATTGGAGCCCGTGGCGGTGGTGAGAGTGGAGAGGGTGAGGGCTCCCAGACCGGCGCCGGCCGAGAGACCGGGGCTGATGCTGCCACCGGTAGCCACCGTGACGCCACCAGCTGCAGAAACTCCGCCAGTGCCGGCCAGCGTGCCGCTGGCTGCCACATTCACGCCGGAGCTGGCCGTGATGAGGCTGGTGGCCCCATTCAGGGTGAGGGTGCCTCCTGTAATGTTGGTGGCTCCAGTGTAATCCTGGTTGCCGCCCGGCAGGACGAGCTCGCCGTTTCCGGTCTTGGTGAAGGCCCCAGTGCCCACGCCGATCAGACGGGAGCCTGAGGAAATGTTGAAACCATTGGTATCGATGGTGCCTCCGCCATTTTGGAGATTGATCGCGATGTTGCTGCTGATGTCATGGCTGGCAGTGGCCCGGTAAGTGCCCCCATTGAAGTTGAACTGCGGCACCGCGGTACCGGTGCTCCCCTTGGCGAATCCATAGGCCCCGACATTCAAGGTGCCTCCGTTCAAGTTATAGACCGCAGGAAGGGAGGCGGTGCGCACCATCCGGAGACCCGCGGCATTCACTGTGGTGCCTGCACCCTGATTCATGGTGCCGCTGCCATCATACCCCACCCAGAGATGGCCATTGGGCACATTGAGCGTGCCGCCGGACAGGTTGTAAACGGAGCTTTCCGTCCCCCAGTGGCCAATGCGCATCCCGCGGTGCAGGATGTCGCTGTCCGTACTGGTGGTGCCGCCACCCCGCAGGGCCGTCACCACCGTATTGCCGGATTGATTGACGGTATAAGTGCCGGCGGCTCCCTGGTTTCCGATATCAAATTCCCCATGCACGGTGATCCGGGCATTGTCCAGAATGGTCAGGGTCGCATTGCCCACGTCGGTGCCGGTGCTGTTCCCGACATTGAACGCACCGCCTACTCCGACGGAACTCGGGGCTACCGTGAGTTGAGTGTTGTTCAGCAGGGTCAGGTTCTGCCGGTGGATCGTGGTGCCGCCGCTGATGAGGGGCTGGGCCAGATCAAGAATGACGGTGCCGCCCGCGCCCGCGACGGCTCTTTGCTCAAAGTTGACGGCCTGGGGGAAGATGGTCCCACTCCCCGCCTGCGGAATATTGGTGATCGCTCCGTTCAAGGTGAGGGAAACCCCGGAGGTAGTGACCCCGATGGAGGTGGCTCCGATCCCCAGACCACCCGTGACGAAGGTGCGGTTGGAGGTCATGTCCGATGCCATCGAGAACGTGAGATTGGCGTTGTTGGTGATCAGTTTGCTCCCCGTGCCGAAGGAACTGGCGCTGCCGGCATTGGCGAGGGTCGCCGCATTGAGGGTCATGCGGGTCACCGTGGTGTCGCCCGTGTAGGTGTTGGCGGCATTGAGGCCGTTGAGGGTCCCGCTGGTGGTCCCGGTGTGGTTGAAGCCGAATTCGACCGCGTGATTGCCCGAGATGACCCCGGAGAGAGTGCCGGCACTGTTGTAGGCGGTGATCCGGGTATCGCCAGCCATCGTGACAGGACCGGACAGGACGCCATTGCCAAAGAGACGGATCGCTCCCAGTTGGCCGGTCGGTTCCGACCAGCCTTTGCCTTGCACCGTCATCGGCACCGCCGAATTGAAGTTTGAAATATTGGTCAGGATCTGTCCGCCGTCTTCAATCGTCAGCCCAGTGCTGGCCCCCAGCGCGGTCAGGCTGTCCACCCGCAGGCGGTTGCCATCTTTGACCGTCCAAGTGCCGGTAAAGCCTGAGTTGTCGCCGAAAATCCGGACGGCCCCCCGGTCGGACGTGTAGTTGAAATAAGTATCGCCCTGAGTGGCGTTGAGCACGATGCTGCCGGCCCCGGAAATGTTATTCCCGTAGTTGGTGTCCACGTTGTTTCCAACAGCGATGCCCAAAGTTGCCCCGGCGGCTACGATAATATTGGGACCGGTGCCAGTGATGGCGGCACCGGAGGTATTGCCGCCCGTGAGTGTACCCACGCGGCTGTCACTGCCTAACTGCAGTGTGCCCGCATCAACGTTGACGTTGCCCGTAAAGAGGGGCGCCCCCAGAAGGGTGAGGGTCCCCGTCCCTTTTTTCACGAGTCCTGAGGTACCCAGAATATTCCCCCCCGTCTGACCAGGAGCCAGGGTATCCACCGTGTAGTTGAGCGTCGAGTGATCGAAAACCAGAGCGCCCGTGGTGACATCCCGGTTGACCACGATATTGGTGGACCCGGTGTTGGTGTCGTCGAAGCGGACGTTGTCGTGACTGACAAATTCAACACGGCCTCCCGGGACTGCCGCCCATGAGAAATTCGAGAGGGACGGATTGTTCAGGTTGCCGGTGTTCCACTGTCCATTGCTGCTGCCATTCCAGACCAGAGGCGCGGTGGAGTTCAGTGTGAGTTGAATGGCGGTGCCGGTATTGGACAGGGCTCCGTCCACGTGACCACCGATTTTGAATCCGGAGAAGCCGTTGGTCCCATTCAGAGTGGTATAGTTGTAGAGCGTGAAGGTTCCCGGAGCCAGACCGGGACCGTTGACCACGGCGATATTGGAAGTGCCATTTTGCGTCAGGGTGCCGGCGTTGACCAGATCACTGGAAGTCCCCAGATTGAACACAGCACTGTTGGTGCCGGCGGAAACCAGGGCGTTCGTCACTGACAGCGTTCCTGCACCGGCGGAAGCATTGCCGGGAGTGAGGGTGGTCCCGTTATTCAGGGTCACGGCGCTGGAGGCAAGGGTGCCCACGCCGCCGAGGCTGCCGCCATTGACGGTGAAGGCTCCGCTATGGGTGTTGCCGGCATTATTAACCAACAGCAAACCATTGTCCTCCTTGCGGAAGGCACCCGCTCCGGCCAGGACACCATTCACGATCATGGTCTGATTTCCATCCACGTCCAGACGGTTGTCGCCGCCCACCGCGGTGATGATGCCGCTGTGGGTGGTGATGCCATTCTGCACTTCCAGCCGCGCGACGGAACCGGCGAAGGTGGAGTCCAAGGTGATATTGGCGGTGTGGTTCACCTGACTCCCCCAACTACGGAAAGCAGCGGTCACGGCGGTGGCCGGCTGCACCAGAATACCTGAAGTATTTGCCGCAGTGGCCAACGCACCCGTTTCCATGACAAATTCCCCGTTCTGCACCAGAATCTGCCCCAGGTTGCTCATCTGGGCAGTACCGGAGATGAACACGCTGTTGGTCCCAATTTTCGTCAGGTTGAATCCGCCGCCGTTGAGGCTGCCATCCCGGATATCCCAGCGCTGGGTGCCGCCAAAGGTGGTGTCCCCGGTCAGGGTGACGGCTCCCCGGATCGCATTCTGCTGGCCATTGGTCCCGGTATTGGTAATAGCGCCCAAGCCACCCACTCCGGTGCCGCTGACAGAAAAGGCTTCAGTCCCGAGGTTTAGTCCATTAGCAGCGAGGGTTCCGCCGAGATCCAAGCTGCCTCCAGAGGCTATCGTGGTGCCGGCACTAGTCGCACCAAAGGCCGCGTTTCCCTGGGCGATGACCCTGGTGCCACTGTTGATGGTCGTGGCTCCCGAATAGGTGCTTAGCAAGTCGGTATTTCCAGCTTCCGTAAAACCCGCAATGCGGAAGGCACCATTGCCGGCATACGTGAGGGTGGAAGTACCGGTGACCGCATTGAACACGGTCGCGGCGTTGGTTGAGTTGTTGGTCCAGGTCTGGTTGCCGTTCAGGGCGATGCCGGCACCCTGGCCATTGGTCGCGGCATTGCCGATGGTGACTGCCCCGGCTCCTGCATTCACGGTAATGCCGCCGGCGCCCAGCGTCAGGATGCGGTTGGTGCCTCCGCCCTGAAGCAAAGTCGTTCCAGTGCTATTAAAGACCAACCCGGTTGCGGCCTGGTTTGCACTCCCCAGATTGACAGTCTGTGCCGTATTGACAGTACTGATGTTGAAAAAAGCGGTATCCGCAGCCACAGGTCCCGCGCCAGGGTCGGGAGTCGTTGCTCCCGCATCGGTAGACCAGAAACCTGCGGTACTCCACAAAGTACCTGTGCCATCCCAATAGAGATTCGCTGCCTGAGCCCTTTGAGGCCACGCCGCGATCAAAGGAGCCACGATGGCGGCGAAGGCATAAGGGAGCCAAGTGCGGAGGGGATTGCGTTTCATAAGTGGGAAATTTTCGGAAAATTGACTAATTATTGGAAAAAGATGGCTGGTTTTGGGCGAAACGGAATCAAAGGGCAAGCAAATTTAAGGACTTCTGAATAAAGGTATTCCCTATGATTGAATCCGGACTGAACAGTCTTCCCCTCTTTCTCCGGCTCCATCCCGGACCGACCTTCCCCACCCCCAAAATTATCCAGGAAAACGGAGCGGGTGCCGCGTTGGACCATTCTCCCGCCGTTTGCACCATTTCCGGGTCCATTTCGCCCCGGCCCCGGCTGGGAAAGCTTACCAGCCAGCTTCCAGCACAGCTCCCATTTCTGCCAAACCCCGAAAACAAACAAGCCCGCCGGGACGGCTTGGTCGGCCGCCCAACGGGCTTGAAGACAAGTGCACTCAGGCGGCGCGGCGGCGGCGGCGCAGGGTGAGCAGGGCCGTCAGCCCCAACAGGCCAACTGAGGAGGTTTCTGGAACCACGGTCAAAGCGACGTCATTGCCTCCGGTCAGGCTGGACGGACCAGTCACTGAGCCATCCGCTTGGTAGGTGATCTGGAAGCTGTGCGGACCGGAGACCAGCACCCCGCCTTCCGGCAGTCCGGCAAAGAAGCCAAGGATCGGATCAAGGCCATCGTTGAGGATGGGCCAGAAGGAATCCCCCAGCGACGGGGTGTAGGTCAGGTTCAGACTCAGGGTGGTGACGCCCAGTCCAAGATCCACACTGCCGCGGCTGTTCACAGTGTCGTAGAGCGACCCGTTGGCCGCCGGGCTGGTACCGTTGATATCAAAGAGGTAGGTGCCACCAGTGGTGGTGAGGCTGCGGGTGGTCAGGAGCCCTGGGCTGGTGCCCGGAGAGAGGGCGCCACCTGGATTGATGACTACATCGCTGACGGTGCCCGTGCCGCTGAGAACGCCCCCGGAATTGACATTGATTTCACTGCCGTTCACGAAGCCGTTGACTTCCAGAGTGCCGCCGTTGACCAAAGTATCCCCGGAGTATTCGCTGATGCCACTGAGGGTCCACTTGGCGGTCCCGGTCTTAGTCACCGCGGCGAAAGCATTGCCGCCTCCGTTGATGCTGCCTGCATAGAGCGTGTCGGAAGTGATTTCAACGGCGAGAGCACTGTTCGGCCCGAGGGTCGTCACCCCGCCGCCGGCGCTGGACAGGTTGCCCACGGATTCACTGGCATTGAAGGTCTGCAGATCGAGCACCCCGGTGGCTCCAAGGGAGACATTGGAGGTATTGGCGATCTGTTCGTTGTTGCGGATCACTGTGCTGGCCGGGCCGCTGCCATTGCCGATCACCAGGTTGCCTGCGATGGCGTTTACCCCCGGGCTCTTGAACAGGACCAAGCTGCCCTGGGCCACCGTCGTGGTTCCGGTATAGGCATTGGCGGTGCCGCCGCCTTGAATCTGCAGGGTGCCGGCACCCGTTTTAGTGAAGCTTCCGACTGCCGCCGGAGCCGTGCTGTCCCGGATCACGCTGCTGACGGCGAGATCAATGCCCGCCGCGCCGTCCGCCACATTGAAGACCCGCGTGCCATTCAATTCGAGATAAGTGTCGGAATCCGTCGAGTTGCCGAGATTGGCCGTGTGGGCGGAGGCGAAGGTGGTGACATCCCCGTTGAGACGGACGGTGTTATTACCCGTCCCGCTGTTCTGGGTGATGGTAGTGCCCGTCATCTCCAGGTTGCCCAGATTGAGCGTGGCTCCGCTGGCTCCCAGCACCGCGCGGGCCAGCCCAGTCATTCGAAGCATACCGTTGATATTCAGTGTGCTGGCGCTGTTGACGGTCAGACCTTCTGCAGAGCCGGTCAGGTCATCGAGTCCCGACACGGAGGCGTTTCCGAGAATAGTAACCACATTGCCGGCTCCCGTGCCCGGGGAATTGGTCCTGAAATTACCCCCAGCCATGGTGAGAGCAGCGATGGTCTCGTTCTGCCCATTGGCATCATACTGGCCCTGATTCAGGAACATAGTGGAGGTATCGGCGATCTGATCGGCCGCGAGATTGCGCACGGTGCCCCCGTTGATTTCGAGATCCCCCGTGATGGCGGCAGTGCCGGCGGCTTTGTTCAACTGGACCACCAGTCCCCCGGAGTTGCCGCCTAGTTGGACAGCCACAGTTCCAGAGTAAGTATTGGCAGCGATATCCGAAGCCCCTCCCCCGATCTGGAGGACGCCAGCCGATGCCGCCGTGCCCCCTGAAGAGGCAATATCAAAAGCCGAACCAGTGATGGCACCGCTGACGGTGAAGACCGAGGCCGGGCTGCCACTGCCCGCCTGAGCCATATCCAGAGTCGGACGTCCTGCGAAGGTATGCGTGCCGGTGAACGAGGCATCCATGCTGTCGAATCCGCGCATCGACAGGGTGTAAGGACCGTTGATGGTCAGAGCACCCAGGGAGATGTCATTGTCGATTCCGGCCAAGGCCCCGTTATCCAGAACAATGCTTGAGTTTGCCAGGACATTGACCGCATGGTCAGGCACTCCCAAATCACCCACCGTGGCGGCATTGGTAACGTTGAACAACAGGGTCCCGCCAGCGAGATTGATTGCATTCGAAGCAGCCCCGAAGGCATCCGGGCTGGTGGTATTCAGCGTGCCGGCCGTCACGAAGGTGCCGCCCGTATAGGTGTTGGCCCGGGTCAGGCTCACGGTACCACTGCCGGTTTTGACAAGGGCTACGGACTGGGATCCATTGTCTCCGACGATGGCATTGATGTTGGTCAGGGTGCTGGTGCCGCCAAGGAAGAGTTCGGCGGTGCCGCTTCCTGGAGTCGCCGGTCCTGCCGTCAGGATTCCGGTGGTGCCGTTGATATTGGTATCGTGGGTGGTGGCCGCCACATCCAGAATCCCGCCGCCTTCAATCCTCAGGTTGAAGGTTGCCAGATCAATCACCATGTCCCGGTTGGTGCCACCGGCCTCGATCTTGACCGCATCAAGGGCCCGGTTGGCGGTGAGGGTATCGGTGACGATGGTGTTGTCGGTTCCGTTGGTGCGGCGCAGGATGACCGCATCGGTCCAGGCGGTCTGGGCGGCGTTGTCGGTGTAGTTGGTCGGGAAGGCGGCACCGCTGTTGGGATTGCGCATGTCGCGCACCCCGAGCGGCACTCCGTTGTCCAGAGTGGTGCCGTCATACTGGATGAAGTCCAGATTGTTATTGCCGAGGAAGCCCGGAATGGTCTGGGTGGTGTTGGCCTGTCCGGGAATAAGGATACGGGAGCTGACGCGGGTTTGACCAAAGGTGCCGGCCCCGGTGGCATTGCCGAAGTCCGCCTGCTGGAACTGGACCACGGAACCGGTCTGCCGGGTGAATCCGGTCAGGGTCAGCGGCACCGGCACGGTGTCACTGGTCGGATTGTTCACCACGATGGTAGTGCCGGAAGCGGCGGTGACCGTTCCAAGGGTTTCCGCCCCGGTGATGCGCAGGGCTCCCCCGCCAAGGCTGATGGGAGCGGCATCGTTGAGACGGTTGGGGTTGATGGCGTCGCTGTTGTCCACCCGGAGTTCGCCCCCGCGCAGTTTGATAGCATTGGTATTGGTCAGGGCCCCATTGGCTCCCTGGAGGATGAGGAAACCGCCCTGCACTTCAGTGGCTCCGGTGTGGTCCGAAGCCCCGCGCAGGATGACCGACCCGCCGCCGCGCTTGTCGAGGGTGTTGGCCCCGCCGGAGAAGGCGATACCATTTTCAAAGAGCACGTTGTTGACCGCGTTGACCACGGTATTGGCCTTGAAGGAAGCGGTGCCTCCCACCCGGGTGGTGTAGGCATTGCCCCCGCCAATGGTCAGGATCCCGTTGGTGGTGGTGGTCAGATCGTTGATGCTTAGCAACTGGCTGGTGCCGCCGGCGAATCCGGTGAGACGGTCCGCATTGATCTCGGAGGTGGCGTTGACATTGACATTGGCGAGATAGTCGCCGTTCTGCCAGTGGCGGAGGAACAGTCTGGAGTTGGCTCCATTGAGATTCACCGAGACATCACCCGCGCCGATGCCGAGGGAGCCGGGCTGCCGGACTTCCATGACCGCATTGGCATTGAGGTTGATGTCGCCGGTCAGGGTGTTGGAGCCGCTGGCGAGGTAGAAGGGATTTCCGTTATTGGCCCCAAACACATCCAGCGTGACTCCCGTGCCGGAGACCCGGCCGTTGAAGTAAAGCTGGCGTTCCTGCTGCGGGGTATCCCGTTCCGCGAGGTAGATGGTATTGGTTCCATTGAGCTGGATGTCGCCGCCATAGACGCGGTTGCCGCCCTGGGCGAAGAATTCCACGCCGCCATTGACCACCATATTGTTGGGCAGACCGTTCAAGCCCAGACCGAAGCCGGTGGCGTTGATGACGGCGCTGCCGGGGTTGAGCGTCAGAGTCTGCTCCTGACGGCCACCGAGGGTGTCGGAGCGGCCCACGGTGAGGACACCGCCATCGACCGTAGTGTTGCCGGTGAAGGCCGCATAGGAGGTGCCGCCGCCATTGAGCAGATAACGTCCTCCGCCCGAGAAGGTGACATCACCCGGTCCGGAGAGTTGATTGGCGTCGTTGATGATGATGCCGCCCCCATAATCCGCCCGGATGGTGCCTCCGCCCGAGCCCACCACAAACTGCATGGTGTTGCCGTTGGGATCAAAGTCCCCGAGCGTGGCGAACGTGCCTCCATTGAGGGTGATGTTGCGCGGTCCGGTCCCGCTGCCAAGCGCGTCAGGATGAGTGGTTCCGCCAGGTCCCACGATGGAGAGGGTGCCTCCGTTGATGTTGATGCCGCCGGTAAACGCACTGGTGCCGAAGAGACGCAGGTCGCCCGCTCCCGCCTTGGTGAGGCCGCCCATGTACCGGCTCCGATCAGGGGATTGCTGACAAAGAGTCCGCCGCCATTGACCTGGGTGATCAATTCGTCATTGGCACTGGCCCCGCTGATGAGGCCACTGCCGCCCAGATTGAAGATGCTGGTTCCATCTTTCATCAGACCGCCCATGCCGAGCGTCACCGCATTGGCGTCGAGCTGGAGGCCCTGACGGCCTGCCGCAAAGCGGAGGGTCTCGCCTGCGATGGCCACGGTGTGGACCCCATTGGCATAACCATTGGCATCCAGGTCGTAGTTGCCATGATTGCCCGGGGCCAGAGTTCCGGTTTGATGGGTCAGGCCGGTGTAGCTGCTGAATCCGCCGATGGCACCGCCACCGGTGGCCCAGTTGCTGCCGGAAGTGGCATAAGCGCCAAGGATGCCATTGGTGTTGGCCGTGGTGGTAGTCACGCTGCCTGCAAAAACAGCGGTGGCTCCAAGGCTGCGGTTGATGGCTCCCACCGTCAGGCCTGCCCCGCCATTGACCGTGCCGCCACCCGCAGCAAGGTTGAGTCCATTGCTGGTCTGAGCGGCTCCGGTAATCAGGAGATTCCCGCCAGCCATGGTCAGTGGGGAGGCCACGTTGAGGAGAGTGCCTGCCGAAGCAATTCCCAGAATACCTCCTTCAATGAGGGTTCCTCCCGTAAAGCTGCCATTGCCTGTCAGTTGCCAGGAACCCGTGCCGCTCTTGATCAGGGCATTTCCGGATACCGTTCCGAGATTGAGGGCATCGGCAATCCGGCCATTGCCCGGTCCACTCAGAGTCAGCGCTCCACTGGCAGTGCCGCTCAGAGGCCCGCCGGAGGCGACGGTCAGCAGCCCGGCATCCGAACGCAGGGTGGCCCCGGAACCGATCGTGATCCCACCGGAAAGGGTATTGTTGCCGGAGACATTGACCACGGCTCCGCTCTGGCTGCTCTGGCCGGCCCCGTTCAGCACGAGGGGCTCTGCGGAGGTGATGCCTCCTGACACTTCCAGGCTGCCGCCCAGCACGGTGGTGCCGGAAGCGGTGGAGCCCAGGGCGGCCCCGTCTGTGATGCGCAAAGCACCAGCTGCAATCGTGGTGGTTCCGGTATAGGAACCAGGCCGGGCGATGGTCCAGCGCCCGGATCCTTCCTTGGTGAGGCCACCCGAGGTGGTATTGAGACCATTCTGAATCAAGCCATCGCCATCACCAGCCAGCGTCAGGTTGCCGGAACCGGTAATACCTCCCTGCCCTTCCAAACGGAGCGTGCCCTCACGCCAAGCCCCGCCCCCGGCACCGGGAGCGACGGAAGGATCGAGGAAATTCGTGGCCGCCAGAGTGGCATTGCCCCCGAGCGTGAAAGCTCCGGTGAGCCGGCTGGTGCCACCATCGGCTACCAACGCCCCTGACTCAAACACGTTGGCGTCGCCCGCGATGTTGGAGCCGCGTCCGGTCACGTTGAACGGATTGGCATAGGTCCAGCCGGTTTCCAGTTTGACTGTGCCGCCCGCATTGACGGTCACCGTGCCCAAGCCGCTGCCGAGAGCGCCATCGCCCTTGGCGACCACCATTCCGCCGTTCACGGTCACCCCGGAGAAGCTGCTGCGCTGATAGGGTTCCAGCACCAGAGCGCCTCCACCGCTCTTTGTGATGCTTCCGTTGATGAGGGGTGCCGTGATGGTGAAGATGCTGTCCGAGCCGATATTGAAGTCCCGGGCTCCGCCCATGAGATCCACATGGCTGTTGCCCAGTTCCCGGAAGCTGCTGCCAGTCTGGATAAAGATCCCCTTCCGGCCATAGGAGCCGCCGATCAGATCGGACCCATTGAAGGTCAGATTGCCTCCAAGGTTGAGGCGGCCGCCCGCTCCAGCCACGTTGCCGCTGAATCCATTGCCCAAGGTGATGAACTGTCCATTGAGGGAAATTCCCCCGGCTCCGATCTCAAGGGTGGTGTGTCCTCCGGGGACAGGCAGGCCGGTAAAGACGCTCTGGTCAAAGGATCCTGGCAGGTAGGTCGCACTGCCGAGCTTGAGGGTGCCCCCGCGGTCAAAACCAAGCGCTCCTCCGGAGAAGGTGGCACTGCCGATTTCCACGGTTCCCAAGCCCACATTGAAGGTCCCGTTCTTCATGATGAGCGAACCAAACCGCTCATTGGTGATGCGGTCACTTTCCCCGAGGGTTCCGGTCAGCAGGGTGACTGTGGCGGTATCGGCAATCTGGTTGGCACCGGCCGTGAAAATGGCGGCCGGGGAGGTGGCCGCCCGGCCCACTAGACCATTGTTGGTGGTGTTGATGTTGTTGGTGGTGAGGAGATCCCCGTAGGCGCCGGCGCCCCAGAAGACAGAGCCTCCGTTGATGATCAAATCCTCCGCATCCGCGGTATCGGGAATGGCCACGGTGCCGTTGGCCTTGTTGAGGCGCAGGGTGCCGGCATACATCGTAATGCCGCTGTTGAAGGTATTGCTGACAGTATCCGTGACTCCGCCGCCAAGGGCGATGGTCCCCCCGGCCGCATTGTAGCCCGTGACATCAAAGCCACTGCCGGTGACGGCACCGGCCAGAATGGTCGCGGCGTTGTTGTCATTGCGGACCACATTGAAGGTGGCCCGGCCATTGATCGTGGTCCCGCCCCGGTAGACGATATCAATTCCGCTGAAGGCTCCCGTGGCCAGGGTTGAATTGTTATTGATGGTAAGGGATCCCATGGGCACCAGAGCCCGGTCACCGGTGCTGGCATCCGCGGCCTCCCCGTTGTCATCCGCTCCCACGAGGGCATGGCCATTAATCACAATGTTGTGGCCCCAGCCGGGGATGATGGTGTCGGCATTGGCATTGGTCACCGGAGTATTGATCTCCAAACCGCCGCCATTCAGGGTTATGGTGGTGGGAGAAGCCCCCAGATACTGGCCACGGTGCACGTTGAGGATCCCGTCGTTGATCACCCAGCCTCCGGTGTTGGTGCTGGTCCACGTGGCGGAAGTAAAAGGATTGCCCGCCGTGGCAGCCCCCACGGCACGGTCCTGGTGGGAAAGCACCACGGTGCCGGTGCCGCTTTTCACAAAGGTCACAGAACCACCAGCGGCATTGTCCACGATCGGGGCGTGGAACTCTGTCGTGGCATTGGCGTGGACATAGAGATTGGTGGCGGCATTGGTGGTCCCGGCGGTGATGCCTGCAGTTCCGCTCGGCACCGCAGCCGTCGCCCCATCCTTGAATCCGACCGTATTGACTGAAGTCAGGATCCCGCCCTCGCTCACGGTCAGAATCTTCCCATTCAGATTGATTGCCTGATTAGCCGCTCCGAGCTGCGCATTCACACGGGCCACGGTCTGGTTGGCCGACATCACGGTGCCGGTGGCACTGGTCAGCTTGAGCTGCTGGCCCGCGAGCCAGCCGGCATCGTTGGCGGTGGCATCAATGGTATAATCGCCCGCGACAAAAGGCGTAACCCCGAGGGCAAATCCACTGTCGACCCCGGAATCATATTTAGCCCATTCGTTGCCGGAGTGGAACTGGGCACCGAGGGTGCCGGTGGCCGTGCCGGGAAGCACAATGCGGGACGTATTGTTGCCGGCGAGACCAAGGCTGGTTCCGGTGAAGTTGGCGGTCGCGCGGCTGCCCACCGTAAAACTACCCAAAGTCAGGGCCACCGGCCCGGAGGCTGAGGTGTCCCCGGTCTTGACTGTGTCAAAGGTGTTATGCCCAAAAACGTTGGTGCGGCCGACCGTTTCCGTGGTGGTGGTATTGTTCTGGCCGATCAGGCGCAGCGTGCTGTTGCCGCGCATGTTCAGGGTGGCGGTGTCGGCAATCCGGTCGCTGTTGTTGGCAGCGGCGATCACAGTCTGCGCCCCTTTGGTGTAGGCGGCGTCGTTGTTCAGGATCAACAGGCCGCTGGAAGGCAGTCCATTGGTGCCGTTGCTGCCGCCGTTGACCGTGATGGTGCCGGCGGCCCCGCCAAAACCGGTGCCGATAGTGCCGCCTCCCCGGAGCTGCACCGTGCCGTGTTCCACGTCGAAATTCGACACGCTGACCGCGCCTCCAATGAGGACGTCCCGGGCTGTGGCGTCGCTTTGCCCGGTTTTGATGAAGGAAACGCTGCGCCCTGCGGCGTCTTCGGTGATGGCACTGGCGTTGGAAAACACCAGCCAGGAGTCATTGCTCCCCAAACGGAACCGGGCATCACCGGTGACCGTGGCCGTTCCGGAGAAGCCCGTATCATAGCTGTTATTCCCGGTGATCTGCAGGGTGTGGTTCCCAATGGCCAGGGTGCCGAAATTGAGCATATTGTCCGTGCCTGCAGCCAACGTGGCCCGGCCGGGTGAGATCGTATTCACGTTGCCCGCCTGTCCGGTCGTGATCCTGATGTCGTTGGTGGTGTAGTCAAACGCCGCCGGCCCGGCGGTGCTGTCCCGGACATCCAGGGTGCTGCCCCAACCGGCAAATTCGATGTCCCCATCGGCAATCACCTTGCCAGTATCCACTGTAGGATTGAAGCGGGGATTGGCTTCAAGGGAAATATTCTCATTGAGGCGGAAGGTGCCGCTGAAAGTGGAGCCGGACCCGCGCTCAATCACCAGCCGGGGATTTCCTCCCGCATTGGTATTGCCAATCAGGCTCAACGTTCCGGCCCCGGCCAGATCCGCCCGGAGCCTCGGGAACCGCTGCGTTTGGGGAGTAAACAGATCGCGGGTCACCAAGGTGGCCGTGCCGTTCACGGTCAGAGCAGCCCCGCCGGCATTGTTGCCGATGATGTGATCCTGCCCCTGCACCGCCAAGATGGAACCGTCGTTCAGCGTGGTGGAGGCCAGATCCCAGCGCCCTTGGGTTCCGTTGTTCAGCAGGAGGGTACCGCCGTTGTTGACCGTCACCGGAGCCGTCGCGGCAATGCCCGCAAATCGGGTGCCGGCTCCGCCTGCTGCGGCAAGGCGGTCCATGCTGAGCATGCCATCATTCACTACCACGGCCCCGGCCAGAGGATTGGCATCCGCCATGGCCCCGGTGATCACAAGGCGGCCTGGCCCGTCCTTGGTAAAAGTATTCCCAGCCACGGAAGAGAGCTGGCCTACATCATCCAGATTCTGCAGAAGATATCCCGCCGCCAGATCCAAGGTGCCCCCGCCCGCCCCGATTACAATGTTCTTGTAGTTCCCCTCGGCGTTGTTTCCGGCCGCGAGAATTTTGTAGGTGCCGCCATTGGTCAGGGTGATGGTTTTGACCGTGGAGTTCCAGCCCAGAGTGACTTGGTCAAAGCGCCCGGTTTCGGCCGCGGCATTGATCCCGGCATATTGCACCGAGGGCCCTTCTTGGCGGTGCACCAGCGTGGTGCCGGTCCCACTCACCGTGATATTGCCCGTGTAGGGCGAAAGCGGATTGGTCAGGTAAAGCGACCCACCGCCACTGAGGTTCAAGCCCGCCGGCCCACCGTAGGCTGCGTTCAACGCCACAAAACTGCCTGAGTTCACGGTTAGATTGCCCGTGGTATTGTTAATGACCAGATTGGTGCCCGGCGCTCCCAATGAAAAATTCTCATCGAAGGCCAAGGAATTGATGGTCTGCGTCCCCACCAGATGCACCGTGCTTCCCCCGGTGCCGGGCGCTCCGAAGGTGGCATCATCCAGCGCGGAGGGAACCAGGTCACCCATCCAGTTCAAGGATGCCGTCCACCGCAGGCCATCACCCGGCGTGCCCCCGGTGGTGCCCTGCCAATCCGTGGTCACCGCCTGGGCCCTTTGCGGCCACGCCGCGATCAGGGGAGCCACAATGGCGGCGAACGCATAAGGGAGCCAAGTGCGGAGAGGATTGCGTTTCATAAGTGGGAAAAGTCTGAGGAAATGATTAATTTCAGGGAGGGGGACGGCTGGTTTTGCTCAAAAATCAGGCAAAACACAAGCGAATTTAATGTTCCCTGTATGAAACGTGCGGATCGCATCTGCCCCCAGGACTCACCGGCACCCGATCCTGGCGGGGGGCCAGTATGACGCGCAGGAATCCTCTCCGGACCTGGATTCCCCCCAAATCCGCCTTGCCCCCCTGCCCCGCCGTCGTATCTCCGGCACCATGATTACTGAAGCCCTCGTCCTCGATGTCCTCCGCACCGTCAAATACCCCGGTTTCAGCCGAGATATCGTCTCCTTCGGCCTGATTAAAGGCATCACCCTGAGCGGCCCCGATGTTGCCATCCAGCTCTCCCTTGCCGCACGGGACGCCAGCATTCCCCGCCAGATCCACGAGGCCGCCACCGCCGCTCTTGCCGCCGTGCCCGGGATCGGCAAGGTGCAGCTCGACTTCGACATCAAGGAACCGGAAGGCCCCGCCGGCACCGTGGGCCGCGCCAGTATCGCCGGGGTGAAACGCATCATCGCCGTCGCCAGCGGCAAAGGTGGGGTCGGCAAATCCACCGTCGCCACCAACCTCGCCATCGCCCTCGCCCGCTCCGGCGCCAAGGTCGGCCTCTGCGACTGCGACCTCTATGGCCCCAGTATCGGCCTCATGCTCGGCACCACCGAGCATCCCATGGCCACCGAGGCCAATGAGATCATCCCCATCGAAGCCCACGGCCTCAAGTTGATGTCCATGGCCTTCCTCCTTGATGATGGCTCCCCTGTCATCGTCCGCGGCCCGCTGGCCACCCGATATGTCCAGCAATTCCTCCGCCAGACCCTGTGGGGGGAACTCGACTATCTCATTCTCGACCTCCCTCCCGGCACCGGCGATATCCAGCTCTCCATCGTGCAGACCGTGGCCGTCGATGGCGCCGTCATCGTCACCACCCCGCAGGAAGTCGCCCTGATCGACGCCCGCAAAGCCGTCAGCATGTTTGCCAAAGTCAACGTCAGGGTCCTCGGCCTCGTGGAAAACATGAGCTATTTCCTCTGTCCTTCCGACGGCATCCGCTATGACATCTTCGGCACCGGCGGCGGCGAAAAAGAAGCCGCCCGGCTCAAAGTCCCGCTCCTCGCCCAGCTCCCCATCGACATCCCTACCCGCACCGGCGGGGACGAGGGCCAACCTGTCGCCCTCACGGATTCCCCCATCGCCCAAACCTTTGCGAAGCTCGCGAAGCAGGTGCAACAGTTGACCGCCGAGCCCTCTTAACACGTCAGGAAAAATCCCGCCTCCGGGCTCAGGAAACCAGCAAGGCGACCCGCGCGAAGTGTTCGAGGATGGGGCCGGCCTCCTGAAATTGTGTCTCCAGTTCCTGGCGGCTCTGCCTGCCATCCAGCCCTTCCAGCAAGGCCTTTTCCGTGGGGCCCAGCAGAACATTTTCGTGACGCTGGTTCGTCACCCGGAACCCGCGGCTGGCCTGCCACCGGGCCAGCGGACTGGCCATGGGAAAGTCTGACACCGCAGGATAAAACCCACGGGGAGAGAACTGGAACTCCATGCCGCGCGATACCGAATAACACTTCAGAAGGGTATTACTGAGGATGACCACCGACCCTGGGCCGGCCGGCACTCCTGCACGCCCCGACGCCCTCTCCAGCAGTTCCTCAAAGACCATGGATGCGGGCCAGACCGCCTGCAGTTCCAGCAGGGCCGCACGCGCCAGGGCATCCCTGACCTCCATGACCAGCCCATCCGCATCGCGGAATTGATTGGAAAAACTGGTACCGGCCCCGCCCTCCTCAGGCATGGGCTGCAGCGAGGAAGCAAAATGGAACCGTTGAACCAGCTCCGGGGAAATAGTGCGTTTCAGTTCAATCTCCGGGCGGCAGAGCAGCGTCTGGCGGAAGGCCCGGTTTCTGACAAAATCACCATATTGCTCGGCCTCCTCCACCTTGGAAGCCATCTCCCGCAGTCCCGCCTGGACGGAGACCGGAAATCCCGCAGTGGACATGGTCTGAATCTCCGCCTCGCCCAGAAACTGCAGTCCATGCCGCTGGGCGTGATCGGTGAATTCGTGAAAATAACAGGGCTCGTTGGTCTCCTCGAGGTGTTCATGCGCGATGTAAAAATCACCCATCCGGGCGATCTGGGAGAGTTCTTCCCCCATGGAACGGGCATAGGCATCGTCACGGTCCTTGAGGGCGGTCTCCAGAAAGGCAAAAAAGGAGCGCGCCTGCCGGATCCGCTCCGCGGGACTCGAAGCCCGCCGCGTGTGGAATTTCACCATTTCCCGCAAAGTGGCACGTGCGCCCGAACCGGGGAGCGTGTTGAAGCTGACATAGGCCACGCCCATCGGCGTCAGCAGACGCGCGCAGAGCGCCAGGAGCTGATCCCGGACGGGAGCGGCGACCCACGAATAAACCCCATGCGCGATGATATAGTCAAAGGTCCCGAAAGCAGAACCGACGTCCTCCAGGCTCATGGCATGGAATTCGACATTGGTAAGCTGCAGCGCCGCCACACCGGCCTGCGCTTCCGCAATATGCTGCGGCGAGAGATCGATTCCCACAAACCGGCTGCCCGGCCAGGCCGCCGCGAGCGGCAGCAGATTCCCTCCACCAGCGCATCCTATCTCCAGCACCCGGGCGCTCTCCAGGGTGCGGGGCTGCATTCCGAAAAGCGTCGCGACCACTGCCAGATTGTCAGGATGCGACTGCGGGTAAGCGGAACTCTCGTAAGAAATCTCGCCGTAAGGATCGGAAGGGTCACTCATGTTTCGGTGAAACGGGGGTTGTTTCACCCGGGTGGCAGATCTCCTCCCGGGCTTCGACTCCCGTCCTATGACAAGCCCCGCCCGGGCGCGAGTGCGAATGGAAAGGAATCACCGGACCGAAACTCCTATGCCGGTGAAACCAGCCTCCAGCCCCTCTCTCACCGCTGTTTGCGGTGGCCCCTGTCAGACAATCCCTGAATCCAAAAACCAGCCGACTGCCGCAATTTGCGGCTGACTCCCATTCTTTTTCCCCGAAATGCCACGGAAAAATCACCCATCTTCAAGATCCTACGGGAAAACCGGACCGGCCTGGTTCCTGCAATAGGAGAAGGCGGGCCAGCAGACTCCGGCGAGCGGCTTCCACCCAACCACCATCTATAATCATGACTCTCACCACCATCCTCCTCATCGTCCTGCTGCTGATTCTGATTGGAGGCATTCCCACCAAAGGTTACGGCGTCGGTCACGGTCTGAACGGCGGCCTGGGCCTCGTCCTTGTGATTTTGATTGTGCTCTATCTCATGGGCAAAATTTAGCCCCCCCGGAACGGCATCCACCGGTTCATTCGGTGTCCACGCCAACCGATGAAGTGATAGCCAGATCTCCCGGCAATTACTTCCTCTGATGTCCGCCGAAAATCTCCGCAACCCCTTGATGATTCTGGTCGGGCTGGCGGGATTCGAACCCACGGCCTCTTCGTCCCGAACGAAGCGCGCTACCAAACTGCGCTACAGCCCGCAATTTCCGGAAAAATATTTCCTGACGCCCCGCTGTCAACCACGGCAAGGGACAAAATTATATGCCCATGCTCTTTTGACCGTGCCCTCTTGGCATCTGTAAAATCCATGCCATTCGTGGCCCCGCCCACCATCCTCCGCCCCCAGACTCCGCCACAATCCAACCCCGCATGGAAATCACCGACGCATGGCTCATGGAGATGGGCGGATGGCAGGAAATGAAACGGGCCCGGGCCCTCTATGCCGCCGGAGCGGTGCTGGAGTCGGCTTTTGATGGCACCCGCCTCACCGGACGGGTGCGCGACGCCGGTAAGGACCTGTCCACCGGCCTGCTGATCCGCAGCCGCAGCGACATGGACAATCTCTGCACCTGCTTCCAGTCCAAACGCCATGGCACCCTTTGCGCCCATGCCTTGGCCGTCGGGACCGCTTGGGTGCACCGGCATGAAAAACAACCGGCGCGGCCGGGCAGTGCCAGCCCGGTCGGTCCCGGCCCCACCTCCGCCACGGCACGCCCGGCCATCCAGCCCGCCACGGCAGATGGACCATTGGCCTTCAGCCTGACCCCAAATTTTCCCATTGCCCTGCAGCGCCAAAAGCTCGGCATCTCCGTCCAGCCGGCCGCGGCCACCGACAGCCCGGTCCCGGACGTCCCGCTCCTACGGTGGCTCGGCTCCCTTCAGCAAAAAACCGTCCCGCCCCACCTTTCGCTTTCCGGGGCACCCCAAATCACTGCAGCTCTCACGGCCTTGTCAGGACATCCCCGTCTTTTTTTGCAGGATGGTTCCAAAAAGCAGCCTCTCGCCCTTGCCACCGAACCCGCCCGGTTGGCCCTCGCCGTCGCCACGGCCGGCCCGGGAAATGTCAGACTGGCCCTCCGCCTGCCCGATCCCGCCGCCCAGGCCATCCTGCCGGCCTCCGCCCGGGAAACCGGCTGGCTCTGGAATCCTGACTTCCCCTCCCTGACCGCCCTCACAGTCCCGGAGCCCTACTTCGAACTTCTGAAAACACTGCCCCCCCAGCGGCCCCTCGACAAACCCCGGCGTTGGCTCGCCGCCCACCTCGCAGCCCTGCAAAACCATTTCGAATTCGATCCGGACCACTCCTCCCCGGATGCGCTGCAGTTCCAAATCCTGCCGGACACCCCGCGCTTCGAACTCACCCTCGAAGGCACCCTGGAAAAACTCACCGCTCGCCTCCGGGTCCGCTATCAGGACGGCCCTGCCCCCTTCCCCCCGGAATCACCTGACATCCCCGGCTTCCCTCTGGAAACCACGGGCCAACCCAACCGGTTCCGCAGCCGGAATCTCCCTGCCGAAGCCGCCGCCGTGCGCCGTCTCGCATCCTGCGGATTTGAGGCCGGGCCCAGCCCCGCCAGCGACTGGACCCTGACCCGGGAAAACGCCATCCTGCAATTTTTCGCCGGCGAACTCGACCGCCTCAAAGCCATCTGGGAGGTCACCTTGGGAACCCGGTTCACCGCCGCCACCGCCAATGTGGAGCGGCTGGCCCCAAGGTGGACGAGCGTCCCCGCGAATTCCCCGGCGCTCCGCAGCGGCACGCCCAACGACTGGCTCACCTTCGACCTCGGGTTCACCTCCCCCCGGGGCACTACTCTCAACCGGCTGGAAATCGCCCGGCTTCTCGCCACCGGCACCGGCCACAAAAAGCTACCCAACGGCCGCATTGCCGTGGTTTCCCTGGCCGATGCCATGGATCTCAACGAAGTCCTCCGCGATGTTTCCCCAGAGCAATCCGGCGGCGCTTTCCGCGTCAAACGCTCCCAGCTGGGCTATCTGGAAAACACCTTCGGCTCGCCCCTCGAAAAATCACCTGTCACGCCCGTCTGGCCGCTCGATTCCAGCGTCCCGCCGCCTCTCCTGACTATCCTGCGCGACTATCAGAAAACCGGAGTCCAGTGGCTCCTCGATCACGCCGCCAACGGCCACGGTGGTATTCTGGCCGATGAAATGGGTCTCGGCAAAACCCTGCAAAGCCTCAGCCTGCTCGCCGCCCTGCGTCGCCAATGGCCGGACCGCCCGGCCCTCGTGGTCTGCCCCAAATCCCTCCTCGCCAACTGGCACGCCGAAGCCACCCGCTTCACCCCCGATCTAACATGTCTTATCCTCGAAGGTCCGCGCCGTAAAAAAGACTTCGCCGCCATCCCTTCCTCCGGAATCGTCATCACCTCCTACCAACTTCTCGCCCGCGACCTCGCGGAGCACCGCGCCATCGGATACGGAGCTGTCATCCTCGACGAAGCCGGTTTCATCCGGAATCCTGACACCCAGGCAGCCCAGGCAGCCCGCGCCCTCACCGCCCGCGTCCGCTTCGCCCTCACTGGCACGCCGATTGAAAACGGGATCCGCGATTTGTGGTCCCTCACCGAATTCGCGGTCCCCGGCTACCTCGGCCCGCGCAAGGAATTCGCCGAGCGCTACGAATCCCCCCTGACCTCCGGCGGCAATGCCCCGCTGATGGCCCGTCTGCGCCGCCGCATGGCTCCTTACATCCTGCGCCGCCTCAAACAGGACGTCGCGAAGGACCTCCCGTCCAAGATCATCCAGATCCACCCCTGCTCCCTGACTTCGACCCAGCAGGAACTCTACACCGGCCTGATGCGCGAAGGAGCCGCCAAGGTGCTCGATGCCGAAAACGCCAAACAACAGGGCCAGGCCCGGATGCACCTGCTCACCACCCTGCTCCGCCTCCGCCAAACCTGCTGCGACCCCCGCCTGCTCAAGCTTGACCTCCCCCCACAGCCGCCCGCCGACTTGTCAGGCAAGATTGAAGCCCTCGCCGAACTGTTGGAGGAAATCCGTGATGGGGGCCACTCCGTCATCATCTTCAGCGCCTTCGCGTCCATGCTCCGCCTCATCCAGGAAACGGTGGACGCCGCCGGTCTCGGCTCCTGCCACATTGACGGCTCCACGCGCGACCGCGCCACCCAGGTCAACGCCTTCCAGAACGATCCCTCAAAACGGGTTTTCCTGATCAGTCTCAAGGCAGGCGGCTATGGCCTGAACCTCACCAAAGCCGACACCGTAATCCACTTCGATCCCTGGTGGAACCCCGCCGTCGAAGCCCAGGCCACCGACCGTGCCCACCGCATCGGCCAGGAGCGTCCCGTCACCGTTTACAAACTCATCACCACCGGCACCGTCGAGGAAAAGATCCTCAAACTCCAGGAAAAGAAACGCGGCCTGATGGACGCCGCCCTCGACGATGAAGCCCCGCTCATGGAAGGCCTGACCGACGAAGACCTGCGCGGCCTGGTGCTTTCCTGACACCTCCCAATCACCCCCGTGTCATCAAAATCTGATTTCGCAGAGGATTGACAAAATCGGCCCCGGAATGGTTTATGGTCTTTTCCCAAAACAATTTTCACTCCCCACCTCCATGCTGACCCGTCGTGCGCTTCTCAAAAAATCCGTCCTCTCCGCAGCCGCGGCCGGTTTTCCCTCCATCATCCCAGGCACTGCCCTCGGACTGAATGGACGTCCCGCGGCCAGTGAGCGCATCACCATGGCCGCCTTTGGATTTGGCACCATTGCCTACACCACCGTCCCCGCCTTCCTGCAGGACGAACGCGTGCAAATCGTAGCCGTCGCCGATCCCGTGACCGAACTTGGCAACTACGGTTACTCTGCTGAAAAAACGGGTGGCCGCCTCGTCGGTAAGGCCCTGATCGAAAAACACTACAGCGAAGCCAAGGACGGCAATTTCAAAGGCTGCACGCCTTACGAAGACTTCCGCGAGCTGTTGGAAAAGGAAGATATCGATGCCGTCAATATCTCTTCCCCCGACCACTGGCACGCCTACATGGCCATCCACTGTGCCCGGAAAGGTAAACACATCTACGGCCAGAAACCCCTCGCCCTCACCATTGGCGAAGGCCGCCGGATGGTTGAGGAAGTCAAAAAAGCCGGCATCACCTGGCAAACCGGCAGCCAGCAGCGCAGCGATCTGAAATTCCGCATGGCTGCGGGTTATGTCCGCAATGGCCGGCTCGGCAAAATCACGGAAATCCGTGTCGGCCTGCCCGCCGGCCATACCAACTGGAGCAAGCTCGCCGACCGCCAGGCCAGCGAAGCGCCGCCGAAGGAGTTGAACTGGGACCTCTGGCTCGGCCCGGCGCCCCAACACGACTACGCGCCCGCCATCCTCCAACTCAACTGGCGTCATAATTACGCCTACTCCGGCGGCATGATCACCGACTGGGGAGCCCACCACATGGACATCGTCCAATGGGCGCTCGACATGGACAGCAGCGGCCCCGTCGCGATTGAAAACATCAAAGGTGAAATGCCGGCCAGGGATGCCCTCTACAACGTGGCCACCGCCTTCCACTTCGAAGCGGTCTATGCCAACGGCGTCCGCATGATCGTGGACAGCACTTTCCGTGAGGGCATTGAATTCATAGGGGATAACGGCAAAAAGATCTTCGTGAAACGTGATCTGATCGAGTTCACTCCCCAGGAACTGCGTTCCGAACAGATCAAACCCGAAGAAATCCAGCTCCACCAGAGCCGGAAGTATAACCATAATCTCGACTTCGTGGATCACCTCTACGATGGGGCCGCCACTGCCGCTCCGATCGAAGCCAGCCACCGTACCATCAGTATCGCCCATCTCGCCAATATCGGCCTGCGTCTCGGCAAGGGCAGCATCAAATGGGACCCCGCCACCGAGCAGAGTCCCGATGGCGAAGTCAACGCCATGCTGACCCGTGCCATGCGCGCCCCTTACAGCATCTGATCTCCAACCCTCTCCCGGAGCAGGGCACCCCTCGCTTGGCTCCGGGAAGGGACCGGCAGCACGGCCCTTGGGTCAAGCCGCCTTGGCGCCAAGAGGCTGGCCGGTCACGACGTCCATGCCGACGAGGCAGACGTCATCACTAAAGTCGTCATGGCCCGCAAATTGCCGTGTTTCGCTGACCAGTCCATCCAGCATTGTGCCGCATGGCTCGCTCAACCGCCGGCTGACGGCCTCAATGAGCCGCTGCTGGCCGAACTGCTCACCGTCGGCATTCTCCTGTTCGTATATGCCATCGGTGAAGAGCACGATCGAGTCATGCTCAACCAGCGGAGCCTCATAGGTCCGGTAGGCCGTGGTGCCGAGCAAGCCCAGCGGCGGCCGGTACGGGCGCTCCACCCGCAACCAATCCACGGTGCCCGTATTGCGCCGCAGGATCATCGGACTGGGGTGACCGGCGTTGGCGTAGCGCAGCCGCCTTTCTGCCACATCGGCGACAAAATAAAATGCCGTCACGAATGCTTCGATATCACTATGCTTCAACGTCTCGGCGAGGTCGTGATTCAGACTGGTGAGAAACGCCCCGGGGTCCAACGCCAGGGCGACGGATTGCTGGACCAGTCCCCGGGTCAGCGCACCGATGAAGGCAGCCCTGACGCCGTGTCCCATCACATCGCAGATGAGGACACCGGCCTGGTGCAGGGACAGTGGCAGGATGTCAAAAAAGTCGCCGCTCAGGGAGGTTGCCGGACAGTATCGATGGGCGAATTCCAAGGCGCACCTGCCCTCACCCGGAATGCTTTTGAAGCATGGATAGTGGTGGGGCAGCAGGGCTTGTTGAACTTCCCGCGCCAAGCTGAGTTCCTGTTCGAGAGACGCATTTTTCTCCTGAAGTTCGCGGGCGAATTGTTCGAGCTTCTGCTGCGTGTGATGCCGCTCCACCGCATAGCGGATGGCGCGCGGGAGCAGGTCCCGCATCGTCGATCCCTTCAGTAGATAATCCTGGGCTCCCTGGTGCACGGCCTGCAGGGCAACTTCCTCGTCCCCGAGCCCGCTCAGCACCACGATAGGAATGTCCGGCATGGCAGCGTGCGCGCGGACAAAAGTATCCATCCCCTGCGCATCGGGCAATCCAAGGTCCAGCAGAATAACGTCCACCGGCGACGCCTGCACGCTTTCAATGGCGGCCTGGAGATGGTCGGCAGAGGACACCTGAAACTCCGCGCCGTGTCCTCCCCTGAGGGCGGCCCGGGCCAGCAGCACATCCGTGGGACTGTCCTCCACCAGAAGCACTCTGATCAGTGGATTTTTCTCGCCGGGAGTCATATCGGATTTCTACCCTGGAGCGGAGGCAAAGTCACCACGGCAAACCAGAAATTTTCAATGGATGCGACCGCGCCGGCAAAGGCATCGAAACCAACCGGTTTGGTGATGAAACAATTGGCGTGCAGCTTGTAGCTCCTCAACACGTCCTCCTCTGCGCTGGAAGTGGTCAGGACGATCACCGGTATGATCTTCAGGTCCTCGTCTGCTTTGATTGCAGCAAGCACCTCGCGCCCGTCCATTCTCGGCATGTTCAGATCCAGCAGAATGAGCTGCGGGCGGGGCGCATCTGCATACGGTTCCTCCCGGCGGAGGAAGGCCATTGCTTTCACGCCATCCTCCACAATGTGCAGGCGGTTGATCAGCCTGGCGTTGGCGAGGGCCCGCTTGGTCAGGAGGGTATCGGTGGGGCTATCCTCCACCAGAAGGATATCGATGGGTTTGCAGGGAGTTGGAATGTTCATGATGTTTCGACTCTTTTGTCAGGAATGGTGAAGAAGAACGTGGTTCCTTTGCCGGGCTCCGATTCGACCGAGATTTTTCCGCCGTGGCGCTCGACGATGCGTTTGCAGATCGCGAGGCCGATGCCGGTGCCGGGGTATTCCGTGCGCGTGTGGAGCCGTTGGAAGATGACGAAGATGCGGTCGAAATATTGCGGTTCGATGCCGATCCCGTTGTCCCGGACCGAGAAGAGCCAGCCGTCGTCATGCCGCTGCGCTCCCACGTGAATCTCCGGAGGCTTCCCGCCATGGAACTTGATCCCGTTGCCGATGAGGTTCTGGAAGAGTTGCGCCAACTGGGTGGGATCGGCCGGCAGCGTTGGCAGAGGGTCGCGCGTGATCACCGCGCCACTTTCATTGATGGCCGTGGCGAGGTTCTCCAACGCCAAATCGAGCGCGGCATTGCCATCCACCGGTACGAACGGCTGGCCGCGCGTGCCGACCCGTGAATAGGCGAGCAGGTCCCGGATCAAGGTCTGCATGCGCCGCGTGCCTTCCACGGTGTGCCGGATCAATTCGTCGGCACCGGGATCAAGTTTGTCGTGATAGTCCTTTTCCAGAATCTCGACGCAGCCCGCCACCGCCCGCAGCGGCTCCTGCAGGTCGTGAGAGGCGACATAGGCGAACTGCTCAAGTTCCTTCACCGTCGCCTCAAGCTCCGCCGTGCGGGCGAGCACCCGTTCCTCCAGCGTGACATGATAGCCCAAAACCCGGACGGCCATCGAACCGAAATCGCTGACCAACTCCTTGAGTTCGTCACCGGTCTGAATCCGGGTGAGGGGATCAAGTTCCGGGACCGGACGGCTGGAGGCATCCCACCCTGGATCCAATTTAGCGGAGGCGGCAATCGCCCGGGCACTGGCCCGGATCGCTTCAATCGGGATGATGATTTTCACGGTGGCGATCCGGTATCCAGCCCAGGCGCAACCCAGGACAAGCAAAAGGCCGCACAAACTCAGGAGCAACATCTGGGCGCGCATCGGGGCGAGCAGCCCGGCCGCATCCGCATACACGATGACCGAAAGAGGAGTGATTCCGGTCGCCCCGGGCCTGGTGGTGGATGCACCCGATTTCAGCGGGGCAATGCCGACGATTTGCGGGCGCCCACCGTTTGAAAGCGGGGTGGCGAGTGCTCCCGCCCCTAGCGCCGTCAGCCGGGCCGCGACGGGGCCCGGGATTTGTTCCTGGAGCGGATTGACGTTCGTCCCGGTCAGGCGGGCGAGGATGCGGCCATCGCCCAGAATGACTTCGTAAATGGAGCCATCAGGTTCCGGAATGCGCGACGCCGAAGCGAGCAGTGGCGAAATATTCAAGACGCCTTTGATCACCCCGACCGGGCTCCCAGCCCGCTCCGCCCGGGGCCGGACTGGAATCGCGAAATCGATGGAATAAACTCCGGCGCTCTGGTCGAAGTTGATTCCTTCAAGATTGGCACCGCCCTGAGTCAATGCCGCAGCCTGCTGCCACCACACCTCGTCCGCTTGACCGTAGTCGCTGGTCTTTCCGGTGGCGGCAATGAGTTCGCCGTCGGCGTTGGTGAGGAAGAGTTCAGAAATGAGAGGGTGGCGCTTCTGGAGATCCGAGAGTTCCTGGGCGAGCGGATTGTCCAGGACCGCCTTGAGTTCGGGATCGGCGGGCGTCAGGGCCGGCCAGCGTGCTTCGGCGGCATCGATCCGGGCCTGCACCTCGGCCGGAGTCCGGGGGGCGGTGTCTCCGGCCACAATAGCCCCTGCCACATGCCCCAGGGCCGCCCAGTCCTCCAGACTTTCCACCTGCCGGTCGATCGCCAGGCTCAGGATGTGGGCCGCCTCCATGGCACGGCTCCGCATCAATGCCGCCTGCGCGGCGCGATAGGAGCGGTAACCGATGGTTTCCAGGGCCACCAGCGCCACGCAGAGTGGAATCACCGCGGCAATGACCAGCACGGCAATGAACTTCAGTCGGATTCCTGGCTTTCGGAGTTTCATAGTCAGGTTTGATCTCCTTGGTCGGGGAGGGTGAAAATAAAGGTGGAGCCTTTACCAGGTTCTGATTCGACGGAAATTCTTCCGCCGTGGCGTTCGACGATGCGTTTGCAGATCGCGAGGCCGATGCCGGTGCCGGGATATTCGGCCCGCGTGTGCAGGCGTTGGAAAATAACGAAAATGCGGTCGAGATATTGAGGCTCGATGCCAATCCCGTTGTCCCGGACGGTGAAGAGCCAGCC
The DNA here is from genome assembly GCA_942492905.1 of uncultured Verrucomicrobiota bacterium. Lineage (GTDB taxonomy): Bacteria > Verrucomicrobiota > Verrucomicrobiia > Verrucomicrobiales > V1-33 > CAIZWU01. The sequence goes on along the minus strand of OW818657.1, from coordinate 2,833,135 downwards.
GTCGTCCTGACGCTGGGCTCCCACATGAATCTCCGGCGGCCGCTCCCCGCGGAACTTGATGCCATTGCCGATGAGGTTTTGAAATAATTGCGCAAGTTGGGTCGGGTCGGCCATCAACACCGGAAGGGGATCGTGAGTGATCACCGCACCGCTTTCGTGGATGGCGGTGGAGAGATTTGTCAACGCCAGGTCAAGCGCCGCCTGGCAATCCACCTCCACAAACGGCTGGGCGCGCGTGCCGACCCGCGAATACGCCAGCAGGTCGCGGATCATGGTCTGCATGCGCGTCGCACCGTCCACCGCGTGCCGCAGCAGTTCGTCGGCCCCGGGATCGAACTTGCCGTGATAATCCTTTTCCAAAAGCTCCACACAGCCCGCGACCGCCCGCAGCGGCTCCTGCAGATCGTGCGAGGCGACGTAGGCGAATTGCTCCAGCTCGGCATTGGACCGCGCCAATTCCTCCACGGTGCGTTTCAATTCCTCGGCGGCGTATTTTTCTCGGCTGATGTCCCAATTGCAGCCAATCATTTTGACTGCCTGGCCCAAGGCATCCCGCTGCACCGTGGCCATGGCTTTGATGTAATGGATGGACTTATCCGGCCAAATCACACGGAAATCGGTGTCGAACTCAATCTCGCCCCGCAGCGCCTGCTGCACCTTTTCAGCCTCGGCGGCGAGATCATCAGGATGCACCGTCGCGGCCCAGGCTTCAAAGGCCCCGGTGAACTGGTCCCGTGAAGTGCCATATACGCGGAACATCTGATCATCCCAGATCAGGCGGTTGTTCACCGGATCAAAATCCCACACGCCGATCTGCGCCGCCCCCGTGGCCATCAGAAACCGATCCGTTAATCTTTTCAATTCCTCTTCCACCTGCTTCCGGTCGGTGAGATCGCGGAGGATGGCCGAGAAAAACCGCAGCCCCTCCGCTTCCCAGGTGGACAGCGAGAGCTCGATGGGGAATTCTGCCCCACTTTTGCGCAGTCCGTGCAGTTCCACGGTATGGCCGATCACCCTTGCTTCGCCCGTTGCTTTGAACCGTTCCAACCCTTTGAGATGGGCCGTGCGGTAACGCTCCGGCATCAGGACCGTGAGGGGCTTCCCCTCCACCTCCTCTTCATCATAGCCAAAAATTGCTCGCGCCCCTTTGTTCCAGCCGATGATGTTCCCTTGGTTATCGGCTGAGATAATCGCGTCGTTCGCGGCTTCGGCTACAGCCCGGAAGCGCTGTTCCGCGTGCCTGCGCTCGATGTCCTTGGTGTTGCTCGTTTTTGCATTCCACCAGATCAGGATAGCGAAACTCGCCACATTCAACGTGGTGTATAGCGTCTCGCCAAACCGGGCGCTGTACAGCCCTCCCATCTCACCGGTCAATTTCAACCATCCGAGCACGATGGGAATGCCGATGGCCGCCGGCAGCAGACGACGCGCCATGCGGCCACCTTCGGCCTCGCTGGTAATCACCGCCATCAGGCCTCGCTCCGGACGCACGCACAGGATTCCCAGCGGAAGCAGGGTGAAAAGCAGCGCCGTATGGAGTGCCATTTTCGTGGCACTGGCCACGGTCAGGTATTGGGGATCGTAGGCATAACAGATCAAGGCCATCAACCCGGTCAGGCTGACTACCAGAGCGATGCCATGGGCTGGCCGATGGCTGTGCCGGGCTTTCACTTCAAGCAGGAGCAGCGCTCCCCCGAGGAGGAGAAAATTCAGCGCGGTAATGGGAGCCATGCGGCCGGGATGGGACGTTTCCAGCACCCCAGACCGATCCGCGAAGAGCAGTTGGTCAATTTTCAGATCCCAGCCGAACAGATGTTCGCTCAGCGTCAGCAATCCGATCAGGGCGCAGGCCGCCGCGCACCCCTGGCCAAGGTGCCCGGGGTTTGGAAAGATTTGTTCGGGCCGGGTCATCCACAGCGCCACACCCGCCAGGACAAACGCGAGCGCGGTGTTCGCTTTCATGGTGACCCAGATCGGCAGGATGCTTTTCAGGACGGCCAGATCCAAGAGCCAGCCCACCAGCACCGCACTTCCCACGAGGATGGCCGTGCCGCTGGCGAATTGCGAAAAACGCCTCAGGGCCGCGACCAGGACGGGGTTGGGTTGATTGCTCATTTCACCACCTCCAACAAGCTAAAGACTCTTCGATTCTGCAATTATCGTGGGTCAGTCCGGCCAAAGCGGGACTGGCTGTAGGATCCCGGCGCGGGAAGGAGGCAGCCCCGAGGAGCGATGCATCCGGCTAGCGCCTGTTCCATCATACTTGAGTAATGGTAACTACACTACTTCTTTTTCCATGTTAACAGTTGCCCCCGGCCCTTTACGGAAACTCCTGGGTCCCTGGCTTTACCGGCTGGAACGGGATCTGTGAGGAATCAGGCGGGCAGGCAGACCCGCCGCGGCCGAGGGAACGTGTTGCAGGACGGCCCGGCATGGAGCAGGCACTGTGGCATCTGCCCGCCCTGCATGGATGCCCTGACTCTTTCTCCCCTGACTTACAGCCTGCTCCTCGTGGCAGGATTTGCGGGTGGCCTGATCGATGCCATCGCAGGGGGAGGCGGGCTCATCACCGTGCCCGCCCTGATCGCCGCCGGGCTGCCGCCGCAACTCGCCCTCGGCACCAATAAACTGCAATCCGCCTGCGGCACCCTGATTGCGGTGCGGCGTTACGGACAGGCCGGTCTGCTACGGACCCCCGGCATCCCTCTGGCGGCAGGTTGCGCCGCTTTGGCAGGAGCCGCTGGCGCATGGACCGTCAGCCTCACCCAACCGGAAGCCCTGCGGCAGATCATTCCCTGGATGCTCGCCGCCGTCGCCATTTACACCGCGCTGAACCGCCGCTTCGGCCAGCACGCCGGCAAGGCGCGCTGCCCAGCCCTCCTCTTCGGTGCTACGGCCGGGATTGTCCTGGGATTCTACGATGGGTTTTTCGGACCGGGCACCGGCTCGTTTTGGGCCGTGGCCCTCGTCGGATTGATGGGGCTCGATCTACGGCAAGCCACCGGTTATACCAAAGCGGCCAATCTCGCCAGCAATCTGGGCGCCCTCGCCGTGTTCCTCTCCTGCGGTGCCGTGCATTTGCCCGCCGCCGCCGCCATGATCGCAGGGCAACTGCTGGGTGCCCGGCTCGGCTCCGGCCTTGTGATTCATCGCGGACTCGCCGTCATCCGGCCCGTCTTCCTGACGGTTGTTTTTGCCCTTACGGTCAAACTGCTGGTGGACGCCTGGTCCCGCTGAAACCGGCTCCACCCCCCTACCCCAGCCAGCCGGCCGCCGTGGCGAGGAAGCTGTCATGGTTATCGCAATCATATTGGAGGGATTGAAAGGCAGCGGCCTGTCCGCCGGCCACATTGAGCGGCATGTCGTCCATGTAGGCAATCTGTTCCGGTGCAAATGGCAGGGTTTCCGTGGCCACGCGGTAGAAGGCCGGGTCCGGTTTCATGGCCCCGATGCGCCATGAATAAAAGCCCCCATCGAAGCTGGCAAATTCAGGATACTTCTCAAAGATCCACGTTTCGTGCCAGAAGCTGATGTTGGAAAACAGAAACACCGGCACTTTGCCAAAGAGACTGCGGGCAAAGTCCCACATCGGCTCGTTGGGAGTAAAGATATCGCAGAACTGCTGGCGGAAGCTGGCTTCCGGCGCTTCATAACCAATGGCGGAACGCACGCCTTGGCTGAATTCCTCCGGGGACACGGAACCCGTTTCGTGGCGGTGTTGCCACGAATCCAGCACGGTGCGGATCTCTTCCGCACTGGCGGTGCTGTGCGGGGCCATCGCCGCCGCAGCGCGGCCGAAATCAAATTTGAGCAGCACGTTGCCAATATCGAATAGAATGGCCGAAGCAGGGAGGAGGGGAGGATTCAAGCGAGTCAGGGTCAGGTTGGGAAGGTGGCAGGCAGGGAATCAGGTTGAAATGGCCTGGAGGATTTCCCGGGCAATCTGGAGCGCTCCGTCCGGCCGCCGATGGCTGGCCATGGCCCGACGCATCAAGGCCAGCCGGCCATCCGACAGCATGGCGGCCAACAAGGGGCCGGTTTCACCCGGAACGAGGGACCGGCAGCCACAGCCCAACCGCTCCAGCAGCTCAGCATTTCCTTCCTCCTGGCCAGGAATGATAAAATTGACGATCACCGGCACCCCGGCCGCAAAACATTCATGCACCGTGGCCCCCCCCGCTTTGGAGATTACCACATCGTGCTCCATCAACAGCCGGGGCACTTCCCGGGTCCAACCAATCAAATCGACCGGAATGCCAGGAAAAGCTTCCAGCAATTCCCTGATCACCGGTTTCAGCCGCGCTTCGTGCCGTCCCGTCACGATCGTCATGCGCGCGCCGGCCGGCAGATTTTCCAGGAGACCGCGCAAGGTAGGGCGGACATGCGAGCTGGCGGCAGTAGCGAAATACAGGACCTTCAGGCAAGCCAGGACGCCTTCGACGGCTCTCGCCGGAAAACCGGCATATTCCGGCGCGACGGGAAAGCCACTCACTTCCACCGGAACCGGTCTTGGCAGCCCGGCCCGGGCCACTGCCTGGCTGAAGGCATCGGTCACAAACAACCGGTCCACCCGGCCCTGGAGCCAGATCGGATGGATTGTAATCGAGTCGGTGATGACCATTGAGACCCACTCCGGCCGGGGCACCGAGGGGCCGGCATGTGCCAAAAAATAGGGATAGGCCGGATAAGTCATGACCAGCGCCCGGGGACGCTGCTCCCTCAACCGGCGTTCCAGGGCCGGTCCAATGCCGACAAACCGATCCCACCAAATTGAAGCGAAATCACCTTTTTGACTGATCTTGAACAGCCAGTGCCACAGCCCCGGCAGATGCGTGATCATTTGCCGGTACCCCCACTTGTAAATCGCCCCCGTGACTGGAGCCGCATCCTCAAATAAATCAGCTACCACCACGGCCACCCGCCCTCCCGACTCCTGCTGCACGGCTGCGGCGATACTGCGCGCCGCGGAATTATGGCCATCGCCAAAACCAGCTGTAAGGACCAAAACTGTGGGGGCTGCCTCCGCCATTTTCCAAAAACGATTCAAGTCGGGACTTGCAAGGAATTTAATATGTCTTAAGTATTACCATAACTTTCCCGCCATGCGCATCCTGCGTTCCGTAAACTCCTTGATTTCCCTCTGCCGCCGGTTCCGCGACCCGCAGGTGCAGGTCTGGGCAATGGCAGGATTTTCGGTGCTCCTCGTAATCATGGGCCATCTTCGCGCATGGAGTCCAGGGAGCGAGGGGAAAAATACCTCCGGAGGATCTCCCACGCGTCTGCTTTTGGCCGGAGCCCGGGTGTCCTGGACGGAGGATTTTGGCTCTCATGCCCGTGAAACCTGGCGCCCCCAGCTGGTCCTCGGTGGCCCCGTTTCCGGAATCCCGGCAGTTCCCGTAAAAAAGGCATTTGCCGGAATGGATCTGCGTCCGGCCATGCAGGAAGCCGCCTCCCGGCCGTTGCAGTTTCTCGACCGCCGGCTCCGCCAGCAACTCGCCAGCACCGCCAAAAACGCTACCCCTTGGCGAATCCATTTCGCTTGGAGCGGCGATACCCGGGGCAATGCCGCCTTGGTTGACCTGCAGCGATCCATTACGGCACAGCCCGGAGCCTCGGGTTTCGTGATCGGCAATGGATCGCGCTCCGGGGACGGACAGATTGAATTCCTTGCCTCCACCCCGGCGGAGGCAAACGACGTCCTGAATATCACCCTGATCGGCCAAGGAGGCGCGCCTACCCAAAGCCAGATGGCCGCTCTTGGCGAGCTGCTGCACCAATTGGAGGCGCTCAGTGGTCACTTGATCCTGCCAGAGCAGGTCCTGCAGGAAGACCGGCACGAGCTGGTGGTGGTCCGCCCTCCCTTGTCCCGTTGATTCCCCTGGCAGCACCGCAGACCCTGCCTATTATACAATTTATGATGTTCCCTGCCCTGCGCCCCCTCTGCCGTCTTCCTCTGATTTGCGGCCTGCTGCTTGCTCCAGCCGGCACCCTCCGCGCCGACAGCATCGAGAAAATCCCCGCCACCCCGGAAGATCTCGCCCGGGAACTGGGCATCGAACTGACCAAATTCGAAGCCAAATTTTCCAGCCCGGTCTACGCCACCCTCCAGCTGACCTGGAAGCAACCCGGCAATGCCGAGCCCCAGATGATGGAGCACACCTCCCCGGATCCTGACCAATATCACGAAATCATGTTTGTCCGCAAGGACTTCGGCCAAATGCAGCTGAAGACCGGAGGCGACAACGCCAAGCAGGTGCGCGATGTCATCGAAATGAATGTCCGCTTCGGCAGCACCGGTTTCTTCTACCGGGATTTGAACCCCTTCGCCAAAATGAAGCCCGGCGAGTCGCTACAGGCCTGGTCCAAACAACAAAGCCGGGAACCCTTGCCGCTGGATCAAGCCATTCCGCTGGTGATTTCAGCCGGTCCCCTTGATCCGGGTAAACCCATGAAGAACCTGCTGGAGGAATACCGCAGCGCACCGGGATTCATCAGCTTGAGCGTCACTTTTTCCAAAACGCCCCCGCCCACTTCCACCGCGGCTCCCGCCGCCCCACCGGCCGCCGCCCCGAAGCCCACTACGCCGAAGTGACTGCATGACCCCGCTGACGCCAGCGGCCGTGGAATTCATTCCCGCCGATTATTTCGCTGAGGTCACGCTAGGCTCGATCTTCCCGGATGCCTCCCGTCCGCTGGAGCTCGACGTCGGTTGTGGCGACGGAACCTTTCTGCTCCAGATGGCGGCGCATTATCCGGAGCGCGACTTCCTCGGGATCGAACGCCTCAGCGGCCGCATCCGCAAGATCTGCCGCCGGGCCGTCCGTGAGGGCTTGACCAATGTCCGGGTGATCCACCTCGAAAGCGCCTACACCCTTTCCTGGCTCCTGCCCGCCGGTTGTGCCTCCCGGGTTCACCTCCTTTTTCCCGATCCCTGGCCCAAAAAGCGCCACGCCTTCCACCGTTTTGTCCATCCGGACAACCTCGCGGGCATTCACCGCGTCCTTGCGCCCGGGGCTTCCTTGCTCTTCAAAACCGATCACGGGGATTATTACACCGAAGCCACTGAAGTCGTCGATGCCTCCCCGCTCTTCACCCGGCTCCCGTGGCTGGACACCACGGAGTTTTATCCCACAACCGACTTCGAGCAGCAATGGCTGGATCAGGGAAAACTCATCCAGGCGGCCCGCTGGCAACGCCAAGATCCTGCTCCTTAGAATTCCAGCACACTCACCCCCACCGCGCCATTGTTGGTATGCACTTTACTAAGGGGATCGTTCCGGTCCCCGGACAAGGCCCGGTTCCGCGCCGCGCGCTCCCGTTCTGCCGGCGAGAGACCGGAATCGGTCAGGGAAAGCCGGCGGTCCGAGGGACTGCTCACGGTTTCACATTGGCAGAGCAACAGACAGACCATCACAGGGAAAATCACATTTTTCATTCCCTCTTCCTGGTGCCTGCCCCCCGCCTGAGCAAGCCCCGGTTTCTCCTGCCGGAAATAAATTTCCCCTTCGCGTGTCATCCTTGAAGTGCGATGATTCGTTTCTCGCATGAATACGCCATCCCCTTCATCCCCTCAACCAGCCATGAACCAGACCCTCGCCGCCCCCCTGCCCGACGCTGCGACCCGTGAATTCCCGCCGTTCAGCCTGGAGCGGCTCCTGCGCACCGTCTTCACCCCCACAGAAGGCCGGAAAGTTTGTATTCTGATCGATCTTCCGGACATCTCAGTCATGAAGGATTTCTCCTTCCTTGGGCAACCCGAATTCGCCATCCAAGGCCGTGCTTACGAGCACTTTTATCAAGGCCTGCACCGCGATGGAGTGATGGCGGAATTGGGCATGACCGGCGGTGAAATGTTCGCCTATGAAATGACCTACGGCAGCAATCTCGATCTGGCCGATGCCTGCACCGACAAGGACGGCCGCATCCTCAGCCTGGAAAACGACATCTATCCGGAATACGACATCATCCTCTGCATCTCCACCTACAGCGCCACCGCCCCGCTTACCGCGATGGCTAAAAAGTATAACTTCCGCGGAGCCACCTTGCATGGCGTCAATGAAATCATCCTCAACTCCGGCCTCGCCGTCGATTATGAGGAAGTCAGCCGCGATGCCGAAAAACTGCGCCGGGCCATGACCAGGGCCGACCAGGTGGAAATCGACTTCCAACTCGAAACCGGCGAAATCCTTACCGCCCAACTGATGCTGAACGGACAGGAAGCGCAAAAATCCCACGGGCTCTGCCGCGGTACCCAGCCCGATATCGCCAACCTCCCCGCCGGCGAAGTCTACTTTGTCCCCACCGGAGCCGAAGGGCTTTTCCCCATGAAATACGAGGACGGCACCCTCGGCCGCCTCACCGTCACTGACGGACGCATCATCAAATCCGAACTGATCGAGGGCAATCCTGACACCATTGCCACCCACAATGCGAAGCTCACCAATGACCCCATGACCGGCGTGCTTGGCGAACTCGGTTTCGGCACCCAGGTCCTCCCCATCAGCTACGCCGACATCCAGGACGAAAAAGTCCTCGGCACCTGCCATCTCGCCACCGGACGCGACGACCATCTCGGCGGCCACATCACCCCGGATCTCTTCAAGGTCCATAAAAATGCGACCCATGATGACATCCTGTTCGCCCCTCACAAAACGCCCAACTTCAATATCCTCCAGGTCCGCATGAAACGCGGCGATCAGCAGGAAATCCTGATCGAGAACTTCCGTCCCTCGAAGTATCTCCTCGACGCCTTGGCGGCCGATTAGCTGCGGCCCCAACCCCGGCAACGGGGGCGGGATGAGGCGCGCGGCTTCATCCCGTTTTATTCCCGAAAAAGGCAGCATCCCCCAGGATGCTGCCTTTTTCATTCCCCTCGTTCTCTTCGTTTCCCTTTTACCGCATCCCAGCTTTCATCACTCAGCCCTTTCCTCATGTCCAACCTCTACGAAACCCAACGCCTCGTCGATGAATACCTCCTCTTCCATTACGGCCAGGACCACGAAATCCTGCCCTGGGAAAATGGCCCGGTCAGCGCCTTGAGGTTTCCGGTCCGCACCGTCACCGAACTCCTCCCTGCCGGTGCCATCGCCCGCGCCCTCGACATCGGCTGTGCGGTCGGCCGCTCCTCCTTCGAGCTTTCCAAAACCAGTCAGGAAGTCATCGGCATCGACTACTCCCACGCCTTCATCAACGCTGCGCAGGCCATCCAAACCCAAGGCTGGGTTCCTTATCAAATCACCCGGGAAGGCCACACCACCGAGCCGCTCACGGCGCATCTGCCGGAGGATATCCACCCTGCCCGAGTCACCTTCCAGCAGGGCGACGCCATGAATCTTCCTGACACCTTGGGGAAATTCGACCTCATCCATGCCGCCAACCTCATCTGCCGCCTCACCGATCCCCTCCGTTTTCTCTCCCGGTTACCGTCCCTGCTCAACTCCGGTGGCCACCTTCTCCTCACCACGCCCTGCACCTGGCTGACCGACTTCACCCCGCCCAACCGCTGGCCTGCCGGCAGCACCCTGGACTGGCTGAAGGAAACCCTCGCTCCCGGCTTCACCCTCGTGCAGCAAAAAGATCTCCCCTTCCTGATCCGCGAACACGCCCGGAAGTTCCAATGGAGCGTCGCCCTCGGCACCGTCTGGCAGCGCCGCTGATCCAAACCCGTTTCAAACCGCGACCCGACGCTGCCGCAGGGTGAGGCACCCCATTGACATAAAGCACTGACTACCTGTGCTCTCCGGGAAATCTGTAGTTCCCCCTTCGGTTTTCAGGCTAACTGGTCACCCATCGTTCCCAAGCCGCCGGATCATTCACATTCACAAAAAGCCCCTCCTCTCCTGCCTGGACCTTCAGTTCCCGCATCTCTTCCCCGTCTTCACTGATCCATTCCAGCAGCGCAAACTCACCCGCCTCCAACCGCCGCCTCCCCGACCTTGCCATTGCCTTCGGATAGACCGCCACCAACGGCTCGAGGAATTTTCCACACCGGAATACCGCCCCTCCCTCTCCCGCCGCAGTCAGCAGAGCGGTCAATCCCGCCCGCGTCATCTCCGGCAAATCGACCGCCAGCACCAGCAAACGCTCCGCCTTCATCGTTTCCAGACAACTCACGATTCCTCCCATCGGTCCGGCATTCTCCCACTGATCAAAAACCAACTGCGCACCACTCTCCGCCAAATACCCCTGATCCTCCCGGCAGGAAATGAAAACCTCCGTGGCCCCCATCTGCCGCAACAATTCCAACCGCCCCCGCCAAAACTCGCGTCCTTTCCGGTCCACCAGACAAGCCTTGTCCCGCCCCATGCGTGTGGACCTGCCACCGGCCATCAGGGCCACCGCCAGAGTTCCCACCTGCTTCATCCTGCCATGGTGTCTGCTGCCCCGTCTGACCGCAACTTATTTGAGGAGGGTTCCGGCACTGCTCGCCGGCCTGCGTGGGAATCCGTCAGGCCGGCCAGCTGGTGATGGAACGAGCCTGGGCTAACACTGCAAAAAATGAACGCTGGCCGGGATTCGCGTGAAAATGTGCAATCTTCCGGGGATCAATCTTTTTCCGACAGCACAATGCTAGGAACAAAGCCTGCTTTGAGCGCGCGGAGCGTGTTCAGGCCGTCTTCCTTCAGCAGAGTGAATTCGCGCCGGAGCGGCTGATCAATGGCGACGGCCGACTGCAGCCAGCGATTATGGCCGGAAAAATAGGGAGAAGTGGACGCCAGCAACACATCAGATGATAGAAGATTTTTTTCCGGACCGGTATCCGCGAGCCCGTTTTGGCGGCCCCCTTGCGGCATTGGTATCGCCAGCACCGCGACAACCGCCGCCGCCGCCACAGTGCCTGCCCACCACATCCAGGAGGAAACTTCCGGCTGAGGGCGGCTGTTGCCAACGGCCCGGAGAATGCGCTCCTGCAGAAAAGGTGGCGCTTCCGCCATCGGCACCGCCTGCCGGAGACGTCCGGCCAAATCCCGCTGTGTGTGGCACCAAGCGGCGCACTCCGGGCAGTGCTCCAGATGAGACTCCAAGCGCCCGGACAGCGGCCGTCCCGCGTCCAGTGCGGCACCTATCCGGAATCTGCGAAAATGGCATTTTATCATGATCGGGGGGCAGTTCGCGGTTCGGGGGATTCGGGCTTCAACCATTCGGCCATCCGGCGGCGGGCGCGGTGCAGCAGCACGCGCACCCGGATGGAATTGGAATTCATGATACGCGCCACCTCTTTTACGGCAAAACCTTCACCGTAGCAAAGCCGGAGCGCATCATACTGATCGGGCGGCAGACGGCGCGCAGTGGCCCAGATGGCCAAAGCATCGTCCCGGTCCGCCGTCGTATCGCCCGGGTTTTCTTCCACGCTGATATCGTGATCCTTCAATTCCTCCGTCGGCCGGCGGGCACGCAGATGATTGAGGGCAGTGCGCCGTGCGATGGTGAATAGCCAGGTGCAAAAACTGTGCTGCGGGCGGTAGCGGCGCAGGGCCTGCCAGGTTTTCACAAAGGTCTCCTGCGTGATGTCCTCCGCATCGTGGGAATTCCCCACCATGCCCAGCACAAAGTGGAATGTGCGTTTTTCAAACTGGGCCACCACTGCCGCAAAGGCGGCGGGGTCGCCCTGCCGGGCGCGCTCCACCAGCACGGCCACCTCGCTCCCGCCCGCCGCTGCCACGGCTGCGGGATCAGCGGCAGACGGGAATTCCATGGGCAGGGTCAGGGCAGTCATCGGGCGGGCGGGATACCGGGAATGGTCCGCAGCTCAGCGGAGCTTGGCGGCCTCCGGCTCCTTAGGTTCGTTTTGAGGAGCGGCACCGGGTTTGATTTTATCCTGCAACTGCTTCAGCACGGCATCCACCGGCACGTTCAGATCCAGACTGACCATTTTTTCCTTCACCGCCACCAGCGTGCCTCGGATCCATTCCTTCATTTGAATCAATTCCGGCTCTTCCACATGAGCCAACGAGGCCAAGGCCACCAGGCCCTGCAACACCTGTTGGATCTGCGTGGCTCCCTCCGCGGTCTGAGCTTTCAGATTCAAGGAAAGCTGCAACTTATCGGCTTCCTCGCCCAGAGCGACCCGCCCCCCTTCCGCCAGCTTCAGCACCTCCGCCTGGGCGGGCAATCCGGCATTTTGAGCAAATCCCTCCGCCAGCGCCAGGAAGAAAAATCCGCCCGGAAGCACCGCATATTCCGAAAACACCGCCTTTTCCACCAGGCTGGGGGTTTTGCCGTCCATGACGCGGGAGGCATCATCGATTTCCTCCAGTTTCGGACTCACCAGAATGCCGCGGCCGGGGCGGACGGCGACAAAAACATTGCTGCCCACGGCATAAACCGGGTCCGCGCCTTCACGCACCGCTTTGATGCCGCCGCCCTGACCGGACTTGCCAGCCTCCGCCTGCTGCACCAGCAGGCCGGTCACCACCTGCTCCACCTCCTTGGAGCCCTGCCAGATCAGCACCCCGCGGCCAGCCGGTCCGGGTTTGAAATCAGCCCCGTAAGCCGTGATCGATCCGGTCTGGGCAACAATCGCCGGAACGTCGATGTGCATATCCTCCTTCATATCCGCTCCCACTTCGTCCATGGTGATTTTCAGGAGGCTGGCCCCCAGTTTCGATTTCTGCAGGGATTCCATGTCCAGATGCAGGACCCATTTCGCATCTGCCGCCACCAGCGATCGTTGCAAAGGGGCCGCGGTGAGAGAGGTGCTTAAAAGAGAGAAACCGGTGAAGAGTGGTAGTAGTAGTCGTTTCATAAGATGGGTTGGTCCCGGTTAATCACCGCGGCGCCCGGAAAGGTTACAAAAACTTTTCCGGAGCTGGAAATCCACACCCCGCAAACAGGTTAAGATCATGCTGCAAACCGGAGCGGGCCGACCGGCCGGCCGCCATAGGGATTTTCCAGCCCCTCCTCCAGCCGCCTTGGCCTTATTGACCCGCGCCGACGCCCGTCCATCCTCTGCCCTGCAAAAAAAAGAGCGTGCCCCTTGCGGGACACGCTCTTTTCAAAAGGCCGGGTCTCAGGCGTAGCCGAGGGGCTTGGAAGGATCGAACTTGCCAGGAACGGCAACGGGATAGAGTCCGTCGGCATCCGGGCTGAAGCGGGTGGGGGTTTTGAAGTCGAGCTTCTCGGGCAGCTCGCTGTTGTCCCAGGCGAGCGCTTCATCCCATTTCATCATCTTGCCGCTGTAGGTGGCATAACGGCCTAGCATCGCGGTGAAGGTGCTGGTGGCGCCGTAATGGGCGTTGTTGAGCTTCTTGTCTTCGCGGATGGCCTTGTAGAGCTCATCGTGTTCGTTCTGATAGGGATCGCCGTCCTCGTCGGTTTTCCGGTAGCGCCAGATGGTCTTGCCGGCGCGGTCCTTGATCTGGGTGCCGCCATCGCTGAAGTAGAGGGTACCCTTGGAACCGATGATGGTTTCGCTGACCTGGTTCCAGCAGTTCGGCATGTGGCGGCACTGGCTGTTCATGATCACGCCGTTGGCGTAGGCGAACTCGACGTAGTGGTGGTCGAAGATCTGGCCGGTCTTGCGGTCATTGCGGCGCTCACGGCCTCCCATGCCCTGGGCAGCGACGGGGTGCTCGTCGTCCATGAACCAGTTGACGACGTCGATGTTATGAATGTGCTGCTCAAGGATATGGTCACCCCCGACCCAGGTGAAGTGGTACCAGTTTTTAATCTGGTAATACATTTCGGACCACTCGGGTTTGCGGTCGACCAGCCAGATGCCGGGATTGTTCCAATAGCACTGGGCCGCGACGACATCGCCGATCAGGCCCTGTTTCACCTGCTCCTTGCCTGCGAGGTAGTTTTTCTGATAGCGGCGCTGGAGACCAACCACCACCTTGAGGTTCTTTTCCTCGGCCTTTTTGGCGTATTCAAAAACGGTGCGGATGCCGGGGGAATCGGTGGCCACGGGTTTTTCCATGAAGACGTGTTTGCCGGCCTCGACGGCGGCTTTGAACATCATCGGCCGGAAGCCGGGAGGGGTGGTGAGAAGGACGACATCGGCCTTCTGGATGGCTTCCTGATAGGCTTCCAGTCCGATGAATTTATTCTGGTCGGGCACATCGACCTTGGCGCCGAACTTGGCCTGGAGGGTGGAGAGGCTGGGCTCGAGGCGGTCGGAGAAGGCATCGGCCATGGCGACTAGGCGGGTGCCTCCGCTGGTCAGAGCCTGGCTGGCAGCGCCAGTCCCGCGTCCACCGCAGCCGACGAGAGCCAGCTTCAGTTCATCGCTGCCGGCAACCTGGGCGCAGGCGGAAATGGGAAGATTGACCGCAGCGGCGGCGACGGCGGCGCCGCCGATGAACTTCCGGCGGTTGGTGGTGGTTTCTGCAGGCGTGGTTTCGGCGGATTGCATGGAGGTGTGTTGGGTTGCGTGGGAAATAAAATGGGAGGGTGGCGGCAAGCGTGCGGAAAATCTCCGCAAAGCTCAATTGGATTCAGTGGATTTTGTCACTTTTTCGGGTCCTGGTTGGCGGAGATTTCCTCATCCGTCGGCGTACGGGAGACAATCCCCCCGGCGGGGAGGTCCGCCTTGGCAATCCATGCGATCGCATTGAGGACGGTCCGACGGAACTGATCATTCTGCCAATTGCGGTGGTAGTGGCCACCGGTGAAGCCAAAACCGCGGCTGCCATTCGGGTTTTCGGTGACCCAGGCAACGTGTTGCGCTTCCCCCTTTTGGATCGCCTCGCGGACAGCAGGATTACCGCTGTGTTCGCCGTCCGGACGGTTCAGGGTTTCCTTGGGTGGCAGGGCGGTGAGCAACGGAGTCACCCCCTGCATGTTTTCCCGGAAGCGCATGTGGTAATACCATTCATCATTGATTTTGAATGGTTGCACCCCGGCTGCGGCCGGGTGGTTCGGGATGCTTTGGAAATCTCCCTCCCAATGCGGATTCACCGACCAGTTTGTCTCGAAATAGCCCCCGATCCAGCGCAGGAAATGGTCGCCGCCCGGTCCTTTGGGAATTTCCACCGCGTAGTGGATACAGCCGATCCCAACCCCGCGCTGATGGGCGGCTTCCACCTCGGCGAGCCGGGGATTCACCATGTGCCCGCCACCACCATCGCTGTACATCACAATCGCATCCGCATTGGAAAACGCCGAGGGGTCCTGCGGCCAGCCATTGCTGTAGACAGTGGCCACGATTTTGCCGCCGGTCGATTCGTTGAGGGTGCGGGCCAGCAGCATGGAGCCGGCGCGGTGCTCATGATCCCCGGGAGCATGGCTGGGTTTGCCCGCCACAAATACCACCTTTTTGCCATCCTGCAGGGGAAGCCGCTTCAGCTTCAGATTCCGGAACTGCACTTTCATAGGCGGCCCGGCGTGCAATTGCAGAGCCAGCAGCCCGCCCCGCCGGCGCATCTGCACGTCCTCATCGGTCACTTCAGCCGTCAGTTGGCCGTTGATGTAGTTTTGCAGGGTGAAGCCTTTGGCCACAACGCGGTATTCATTCCAATCCCCTTTTTTGACCACTTTTTGCAGGGCCTCATCTTCGCCGGTCTTGCCGGTCACGGTGGGTTTATGGTCTTCGCCGATTTTCGTCTGCTGTCCGCGGTCCGCGAGAATCCCCCGGAAATTCTCCCCATAAATGATCCCGCTGTAGCGGTCCCCTGCCTCAAAATCAGCCTGATACCCCCCGATCCCCCACGGCCGATCCGGCAGCCGGAAACTCCGCACCTGAATCCCGGAATTCCCGTTGTCGATTTTGTATTCCGCCGTGAACTCAAAATCATCCACCTCCCCCAGGGTCCAAATCAGGAAGGTGTTGGCCTCCGTTGGAACCTCTGCCGTGGTCACCCCCGTGATGCAGCCGTCTTCCACTTTCCAAAAACGGGGATCCCCATCCCATCCGTCCAGATTGGTCCCGTTGAAGAGTGCCAGAGGCTCCTGCGCACAGGCCGTGGCGAAAGAGAAGGCCAGAAAAAGAAGGCTGGACGGGGAAAATAGGGCTGAACGCATGGAGTAAGAGCGCGGATTATGTGAGTTTTATACGCCCGCGCCCCAATAGTCTATCAGTCCTACCCCGATCGGAGTATCCGGAAATCGCTGCACAAATGCCCCCTGCGGGTCCGCTTTTGAACCGTAGCCCGTTCGACCTTCCACCCAGCCATTTTTTTCGTCAGTTCCCCATGAAATACCTTGCCTCCCTGTTGCTTCCTGGACTTCTGCTCGGCGTGCCTGCTTTAGCCCCGGCAGAGGACGCGGCCGGTCCCTTCCGGAGTTCCCTCACGGTGGACCGCACCCCCATGGACCGCACGGCTCCCATGATGAAGAGTTATGCCTCCATGCTCGACAAGGTCCAGCCTTCGGTCGTCACCATCATGACGGGTTATGACCAACCCCGCCAGCAACGGCAGCGCATCAGTCAGGACGAAGCCGCCTTCCGTTTTTTCTTTGGACTTCCCGCCGTTCCCGACAACCCTCTTCCTGACAAATCCGACCCATGGCAGCAACTGGGGCTCGGCACCGGGGTCATCGTGACCAGCGATGGCTACATCCTCACCAACCGCCACGTCGTGATCCCGGAAATGCAGATTCCGGTCAACTTGCTCAGAATCCGCGTCCAGGTCCCCGGCCGTGAGGAATACATGGAGGCCCGCATCATTGATTACTCGAACGAATCCGATGTCGCCGTGCTCAAAGTGGAAGGCAAGGACCTCCCCAAGGCCACTCTGGCCGACAGCACCCAGGTCAAAGTAGGCGATGTCGCCTTTGCCCTCGGCGCCCCGTTTGGCATCGATAAAACCGTCACCATGGGCATCATCAGCGCCAAACGGAACGACGAGGTCGTCTCCGGCATGGAAAAACAGGAACTGCTCCAGACCGATGCCTCCATCAACCCCGGCAACTCCGGTGGCCCTCTGATTGATGCGGACGGCCGCGTCATCGGGATCAATACCGCCATCTACACCCGCAATGGAGGCAATATGGGAATCGGGTTCGCCATCCCTATCAACAACGCCGTCTCCGCCGCCGATGCCCTCTCCCGCCCCCGCGGCTTTCTCGGGGTGGGACTCGGCCCCATCAACCGCCGCGTCGCCGCCTATCTTGGGATCAAGGGAGGCGCTTTCATCGATAACGTCCAGAGCGGCAGTCCGGCCGCCCTCGCCGGACTGACGAGGGAGGACGTCATCTTCCAGATCGACGGCAAGGAGGTGCTCAACGATGACGAACTCCTCCGCGAAATCGCCAAGCGCCCTCCCGGCAAAACCATCACGCTCAACTTCATCCGCGAGGAAAGGAAAAAGGAAATCAGCATCACCCTCGGCGAGCGTCCCAACAACTTCCTGCCTGAAACTGCCGGTAATGTCGCGGCAGCCGTGGCTGAAGGCCAGACCATCGCCGGGATGAAACTTTCGCCCCTACCGGAAAAGGACCGCGCCGCCGGACAGGCTGGCCTGATCGTTACCGGTATTTTGCCCAACACCCCGGCTGCCAACGGGGGCCTGCAGGAAGGCGACCTCATCCTCCGCATCAATGGCCGCCAGCCGGCCACTCCCGAAGCCGCTGCCGAAGCCTTTGCCAGTTCCCGCAATGGTTCTTCCATGCTCCACGTGCGCCGGGGCAACGCGACCCGGCTGTTTGTCCTCGATCAGTGAACCTGGAGAAGGGTGAGGCCTCCCCTCCCAGCCGGGTTTGTTGCGCCACGGGCCCACCGTAACAGGAATCCGTCGACTCTGCCAAACCAGGGACCTGCGGTTGAACAGCCTGACCATCCGCTCAAGGATGGAGTCTTTTTCAGCCGCAGATTCATCCCGAAGGGCGAACACTGCGACCATTCCTCCCCCTTCCCCTTCCTGCCGGTGTCCTCGTCTTCCTATCCCTGGTCCTGCCCGCTCATCACCGGTGCCAGCAGCGGTTTCGGCGCGGAGTTCGCGCGGCAACTGGCCCCATCAGCCAAAGTCATGGCCCTAACCGCCCGACGGACCGAAGTGCTTGAGGCGCTTGCCGCTTCCCTCCGGGCCGCGCACCCAGACCTGACGGTGCACTGTCTCCCCTGCGATCTGGCCAGCGAAACAGACCGTGCCGCCCTGCCCGGCCGTTGTGCGGCCCTTGGATTCACCCCGGATCTCCTCATCAACAACGCGGGCCTTGGCGAATATGGCACCTTCCACGGCGCCGACTGGTCCCGGCTCCAGCAAGTCCTCGCCGTCAACATCACGGCCCTCACCCACCTGACCCATCTGTTCGTTCCGCTGCTGAAGACCCACCCCGCCTCCGGCATTCTCAATGTCAGCTCCCTCGCCGGCGAGACCCCCATTCCCGACTTTGCCGTCTATGCTGCCAGCAAGGCCTACGTCACCCGCCTGACCGAAGCTCTCCGCATCGAATTCCGTCCCTTCGGCATCCAGGTGACCGCCCTCTGTCCCGGCCCCTCGCCCACCTCCTTCGGCCAAACCGCACAACGGCCCGGCGAACACCTCCCCACCGCGGAATTCGCCAGGAAATCCCCCGCCCATGTCGTCTCGACTGGACTCCGGGCCCTCGCCGCAGGTCGTCCTGACGCTTTTCCGGGCGCCATCGTCTGGTGGACCTCGCGCCTGCTTCGGCTCTTGCCAGCGCCCTTCCTCCGGCTCATTCTCTCGCGCCGCCCCCGTCAGGCGCGGCCCCTTTCCCCATGACTCTTCCTCCTCCCTTCCCCAGCATCTCCGACTACTACGCCTTTTTCGGTGTTGTCAGCATCATCCTCGGCATCCTCGGATTCCTCCGGGCCAAAAGCCGCGCTTCCCTCATTGCGGGCGGGCTCTCCGGCCTCGCCCTGGTGGGAGCCGCTTTCGTTATCGCCAAGCATTACAAATTCGAGCCCGAGCACCTCAACCGGGGTTACATCATGGGCCTGGTCCTTTCGGTCCTGCTCCTCGGCCGCTTCCTCCCCGGCTTCCTCAAATCCAAAAAATTCTACCCCGCCGGCATCATGGCCCTGCTCAGCCTCGGCGGGATCATCGCCGGCATCCTCGGCCTGATGGGCAAAGCCGCCTAGCCGGTTTCAGGTTTCATCC
Source organism: uncultured Verrucomicrobiota bacterium (assembly GCA_942492905.1). Classification (GTDB taxonomy): domain Bacteria; phylum Verrucomicrobiota; class Verrucomicrobiia; order Verrucomicrobiales; family V1-33; genus CAIZWU01. The sequence goes on along the minus strand of OW818657.1, from coordinate 2,814,134 downwards.
TCCACCAATTTCCTTCCATGACGGTCCTTAAAGTAAAATACGCCCTGTGGGCCGCCGACTGGCAACGCTGCCTGCATTTCTACCGCGACCTCTTCGGCGGCACTATCACCATGGAAATGGAAGTCTGGAGTGAAATCGTGATCGCCGGAGCCACCCTCGGCATCCACGGCGGCGGCGAAGGCAAACGCACCTGGACCGGCCTGACCTTCCAGCTTGATGACCTCCGCGAAGGCATCGTCAAACTGAAGGAATGCGGCGGTTCGCTGGCAGCAGAGCCCAACGACACCCCCGAGGACCCGCTGCACCTCGCCATGTGCATCGACCCCGAAGGGAACGAGTTCATGATGACCCAACGCCGGCACTGAAGGCGCGCGCCGGAATTTCCTCCTACAACGGGGTGATGTCCAGCCACTTCCCTTTACGCCAGGAATCCAGCCCGAGTTCTGCCAACTGCACCCCTTTGGCCGCCTCGCGCAGGTCCCAGCGGAAGGCGTCGCCGCAGACCACGTGGCGCAGGAAAAGCTCCCACTGGATCTTGAAGGCATTCTCATAGCCACCTTCCGCATCCGGCACTTCCTGCCAGCTTTCAAAGAAGTTGATCGGCTGTTCAATGTCAGGATTCCACACCGGCCGCGGGGTCCCGGCCCGGCTCTGGGTATAACACTTCCTCAGGCCAAAGACCGCACTGCCTTCCGTGCCATCCACTTGGAACGTCACCAGATCATCCCGCCGCACCCGCACACACCACGAACTGTTCAACTGGCACAAGATGCCGCCTGCCAGTTCAAACGTCCCGTAAGCGGCATCATCCGCCGTGGCCGCATAGGCTTTCCCATCCTCCCCCACCCGCGTGGGAATATGGGTCGCGCCGATGGCACTGACCCGCTTCACGTCACCAAACAGGTTGTCCAGCAGATAGCGCCAGTGGCAGAACATGTCGATCATGATCCCGCCGCCATCCTCCTCCCGGTAGTTCCACGAAGGCCGCTGGGCGGGTTGGGCCTGATCTTCGCCCGTGAACACCCAATAGCCAAATTCCCCGCGCACGCTCAGGATCTTTCCGAAGAACCCCGAATCCCGCAGTGCTTTGAATTTCAGCATGCCCGGCAACCACAGTTTGTCCTGCACGGCGCCGTTTTTCACCCCGGCCTTTTCCACCAGTTCCGCCAGCCGCAGGGCCTCTGCCAGATTCGTCGCGGTGGGTTTCTCACAATAAATCGCCTTGCCCGCCGCCACCGCCCGCTCCACGAAGCCTCCGCGCAATTGAGTCAGGGAGGCATCAAAAAACACCGGATAATCCGGATTCGCGAGCACTGCATCCAGATCCGTCGATACCGGCAGATCCAATCCTGACTTCGCCACGCATTCCTTCAGCTTGGCCTCATTGCGACCCGTCAGGATCGGATCGGGCATGATCGTGAGCTCATCCGAGACCTTGATCCCGCCTTCCTTGATGATCGCCGCGATGGAACGGACAAGGTGTTGATTGGTGCCCATGCGTCCGGTGACGCCGTTCATGATAATGCCGATTTTTTTGATCATAAGTTTAAAGAGAAGTTTCAGCAGAATTGTTGATACGCCGTCACGATTTCCGCCAGATAAGCGTCCTGGTCCTGCGCCCAGCGCCGGGTGGAGAAGACCTCGCACTCATCAAAACCCCGGAAGCCCGCCGCCTCCACCCAGCCTTTGATTTTCCGGAGGGGAATGCAGCCCTCCCCCATCAGTCCCCGGTCATTCAGCAGATCCTCCGTGGGAGTGCGCCAGTCACAGACATGATAGGCCAGCAGCCTCCCGGCGGCCCCGGCCCGCTCGATTTCCTGCTCCAGCGCGGCATCCCACCAGGTGTGATAGACATCGAGGGCGATCCCCACTTCCGGCGGACTCCCCAGCGCCTCACAAACATCATTGGCCTGCCCGGTGGTCACAATCGCCGACCGGTCGTCCGCATACATGGGATGCAGCGGTTCAATCGCCAGCTTCACTCCCGCCGCCCGGGCGTGGTCCACACAGGCCGCGATCCCTTCCGTCACCTGCTTCCTTGATTCCTCCAACGCCTGCCCCGGCACCGCTCCGCAGACCAACACCAGCGCCGGAGCCCCGCAAGCCGCCGTCTCATCAATGGCCCGCTTGTTTTCATCCACTGCGGTCTGCCGCCCTGACGCCGTCGCCGCAGGGAAAAATCCTCCGCGTGCCAAGCCTGTGCAAACCAGACCGGCGTCCCGGATCTGCCGCCCCACGACCACCGGATCACGGCCTTCAAAGTTATACCGCCACAAGGTAATCCCCCCCACGCCCGCTGCGGCATAGGCGTCGATACAACGCTCCACCGGCCAAGGTTTGTTGGTGATGGTGTGGATGGAAAACTGGCGGAGTTCAGGCATGGCAATCAAAGATAAAACTTCAGGTAAGTCCCGCCCTGCCCCAGCCGCTGGATCAGCAGCGCCAGCTCACGGGCGTGGTAGTCACCCCACATGCTGGATTCGCCGCGCGGAATTTTGCTGCCGGAAGGGATGTGATCCCAACCATTGGGCCGGTGGTAGATCGAATGCAGGATCAGACCCTCGTGGGCAGGGTCTTTGGAGAGATAGGGTTCGCTCAGCACCGTGCGGGCCGTGGTCAGGCCCGCCTGGTAATAACGCGCTCCGCTTTCCCCACCAATGATCTTGCCCAGCCGCAACAGACCTTGCGCGGCAATGCACGCGGCACTGCTGTCCACCGGTTCGTGGTCGTTTTCGATTTGTGCCGGAGCATTCCGCCAGTCACCGAAATTGGCCAGACCGGGAGCGCCGGTATCCCAGTAGGGCACCCCGTCGGTGGGGGTGTGCTCCAGATAAAAATCAGCCGTCGCGCCGGCGGTTTCGCGGCAGAGCGTCAGCCACTTGTCCGCACCGCCGAAAGTTTCCAGAGCTTCCACCGGAAGCGTCAGGAGAAACTCCAGCAGTTCCGCATAACCGCACAGAATCCAGGCCAGCCCGCGCGTCCAGGTGCTGAAGGGACTGTAACCTTGCTGGGTGGAGGGACAGCGGTAGGCCTTGTCCGTCAGATTGAAAATCGACTCATGTGCCACCCGCCCGCGGATATCGTAGGCATCGCGACCCTGCCCGAACCACACGTTATACTTGCTGGTGGTCTCCGCGTGCTGCAGCGCCCGGCCCAGCAGATTGATCTCCCGGTCGCCCTCGCCCATGAACTTGTGGCCCAGCTGCCAGCTCACCACCAGCGCCCGCATGGACCGGATGGTATCGGCAAACAAGGACTGCGGGCCATTGAAGGAATATACGTAGCCGGTCCCATGGCCGAGCGCGGTCCAGCGGGCGGCCTGCACCGCCCCTGACAATTTCAGTGCCAATTCATAAAAGTGCCGTTCCCATTCCTGTTCCGGGAGCCGTCCTTCATTCATCAGCCGCAGCAGATTGCCATAGGTGCTGACGTTGTTGAATCCATGATCGTGCACCCCGATGTGACTGACATGCGGCGCCATCCACTTCAGGGTGGCCTCCCGGCCAATCGTTAGAAATTCCTCATCACCCGTGGCATCGAATTGCAGCAGGGCCGAACCGAACTGGAACCCCTGGGTCCATTCCGTCCAGCCCCGTGTGGTGTATTCACCGGCCACCGTAAAAACCGGCGAACCCTTGGCCGAATCCCAGCGGGCCTGGAGACGGCGGAGTTTTCCCGCGGAGGCGGCGAAGAGATCGGAGCAAACCCCGGCGAGGCCGGCGGCTGTGAGTTGAGCATCAATAAGGATCATGGCGGAAAAATCAGCGGTTATCAGCGGTCAGAGCAGCGGGAGGTGCAGGCCTCCATCCAGATAAATGGCTTCCCCGGTGCAGAAGGGCAGATCTCCCATGAGAAAACTGCGCACTGCCCGGCCCACGTCGGATGGCTGGCCCCAGCGGCGCATCGGCACTTTGCCCCCGCTGATGATGGGATCGTATTTTTCCTTCACGCCAGCCGTCATGTCCGTCTCCATGATGCCGGGGCGGAACTCCACCACCTGGGTTCCGTGAGCCGCCAGCCGCAGGGCAAACACCCGCGCCATCATGCCGATCCCGGCCTTGGAAATACAGTAGTCACCGCGGTTCATGCTCGCCATCTCCGCCGACACGCTGGAGACAAACACCAGCTTGAATCCACCCTCCAGGCGCGCTTCTCCCGGATGCGCCACCCACCAGCGGGCGGCCTTTTGCGAGAGGAACCACGGCGCTTTCAAATTCACGTCCATCACTTCATCCCACGCCGCCTCGGTGTTTTCCAACACATCCGCCCGGCCCGGTGACGTGATGCCCGCATTGTTCACGAGGGCATCAAGGCGGCCCAAGGCGCTCAGGGTTTGATCGATCAGGAAGTCCCGGCTGGTACCTTCATTCAGATTGGCCTTCACCAGAGGAAACAACTGATCCGCGTCAGGAGCCACGGCCGCGCATTCAGCTGCGGTGGCCTGGGCCGCCGCATCATTGGTCCCGTAATGGATGGCTACGGACATGCCGGCGCGGGCCAGTTCCAGCGCCACCCCTTTGCCCAGGCCACGGCCGGATCCAGTCACCAGCACCGCGGGAGGAGAAGTTTTCATGGCCTCATCCATACACCACCCCGCCACCTTCCGGTAGAAGCACGCGGCCCACCGGTAGCATAAAACCGACAATTTCGCCCATCCTCCGGGAAAAGATCCCCCTGGGCCGAATCTTTCCTTTTCAGAAGCCCAAGCCCGGACACCGTTTCCGGCATGAATCCCGTTTACCGCCTCTGCCACTCCATGGCCAAAAACCTGGCCCGCGCTGCGCTGAATTTCCGCGTCATCCACCCGGAACGGCTCATCGAGGACGGTCCGGCCCTGATCTGCTCGAATCATGTCAGCTTTTTCGACCCGCCCCTCGTCAGCATCTCGTTCCAAAAGGAAATCCATTTCCTCGCCCGCCACACCCTTTACAGCAATCCCATCGCCCGCTGGATCTTTCCCCGGGTGAATGTCACGCCGATCGATCAGGACCGTGCCAGCATGGCTGGCCTGAAAACCGCCGTCCGCCTGCTCAAGGCCGGCCACCGCGTCCTCATCTTCCCGGAGGGCAGCCGCTCCCCGGATGGCCAACTCCAACCCGCCGCCGGAGGCGCCGGTCTCGTCGTCGCCAAGTCCCGCGCCCCCGTCATCCCCATGCGCCTTTTCGGCGCCTACGAAGCCCTGCCCTACGGAGCTTCCACCCCACGTTTCACCACCGTGACCGCCGTCGTCGGCCACCCCCTCACTTTTCCGGAACAGGACTTTCCTGCCACCCGCGAAGGCTACCAGGCCATCTCCGACGCCATCATGGCCAGCATCGCCAGACTCGAATGTCCCCCGGACCGGCTGCCATGATGACGAACCCCGCTAAAAGCTAGGCCCCGCTGCCCGGACCCCTTGTTTCCAGTCCAGGAACGGCATTTGTTTTTTGATGGAGGAAGGGGGTGTCCCTTGACGGACCAGGCGACCGGTGTCACGGCAGACGGATTCGTGGTTCTCCCTGCCTTTTACCGCCGAACGTATGCATGACTCGCTCCAGAGGGCGCTGGTCAGCGTCCGGGCTATCACCACCAAGGTCGGCGGGATCACCGTGTATGCCCGCTCGCACCAGGCGGTGTTTGGCCGGGGATGGAGTTTTGATATCAAGGAACCGGCGATGACCGGGGCGGAAATGCTGCTGGGAGCCCTGGCGGCGGATGTGCTGGAGCTGTTCCAGCGGCTCGCAAGACAGCAGCGGCTGACGGTGGATGAGATGGAGGCCTCCCTGCAGGCGGAGTTGAGTGATCCGCTGGTGCATCTGGGAGTTATCGGAGCCGAGGGAGAGCCGCGGTATTCCTCCTTCACGGTGAAAGTCTATGCCGGAAGCCCGGCCCCACCCGCCGCACTCTTGGCGGTGTGGGAGGAAGCGGTGCGCCGTGCGCCTCTGCTGAATACCCTGCGGCGGGCGGCTTCCGTTCACCTCACTTTTCAGCAGACCTGATCCCCTTACCAATCCAACACCACCCACATGTACCGCCTCACCACTGAACAGCAACACATCGTCGCCCGGGCTGCCTCTCTCGCTGAAACCGTCATCGCGGGGCATGCCGCAGACGTGGATGAAAAGGGGCGCTTCCCCGCGGAGAACCTGAAAGCTCTGGCAGAGGCCGGGTTGTCCGGATTGCTCGTCCCGGTAGAGCTGGGCGGTCTGGGCCAGAGCTTGCGGGTGCTGGCCGCGGTGGTGGACACCCTCGCCCAGCATTGTGCCTCCACCGCCATGATCTTCATGATGCACCAGTGCGGGGTAAATTGTTATCTGGCCAATCCGGGACGCTTCGAAAAGGTGCTGCGCGACTGTGCCGCGGGACGGCATCTGAGCACTCTGGCATTTTCCGAAAAAGGCAGCCGCAGCCAGTTCTGGGCTCCAGTATCCCGGGCCGTGGCCGCAGCGGACGGCGTCACGCTGAGTGCGGAAAAAAGCTGGGTGACCAGCGCCGGCCATGCGGACGGCATCGTGTCGAGTTGCCTTGCGGCCGACGGCAGCGGGGTCAGTGTCTTCCTGGTGGCGAAGGAGGATGCCGGCCTGACCATTTCCGGAGGATGGAACAGCCTGGGCATGCGGGGCAATCAGAGCAATCCCATGACCCTGACCGATGTGGCATTGAATCCATCGGAGCGGCTCATCGGGGAGGACGGCCAGGGGGCGGACATCATGCTGGGCAAGGCCCTGCCCGTCTTCCAGATTTGCCAGGGAGCCATCGGGGCCGGGCTGGCGGAAGCGGCCTGTCAGGCGGCCCTGCGGCACGTCACCTCCCAGGGATTCGAGCATACCGGCACCAAACTTTCCGACCTGCCCAACCTCCGCGCCAACCTTGCCGAGATGCGCATGGCCACCGATACCGCCCGTGCCTACCTGGCCGCCGCGCTGGACCAACTGGAAAACGGCGCACCCGACACCATGCGGCACGTGCTGGCGGTGAAAGCCGTCTCGGGCGAGACGGCGGTGCGCGTGACCGACCTTGCCCTGCGCACCTGCGGCGGCGCTGCCTTCAGCAAACACCTCGGGCTGGAGCGGGTCTTCCGCGATGCCCGCGCCGCCATCGTGATGGCCCCCACCACGGACCACCTGCGCGAATTCATCGGACGCACCTTGGTGGGGCTGCCGCTCTTCGGCTAGGCCACACCCTCCCATCTCCCACCCACTCATCAGCCATTCCTGCTATCATGTCCCAACCTGTCACCATCGGCGCTGTGCTCTACGATCCCAAGGTCTCCGTTATTTGGGAGATCATCGCCCAGTATTTCGAGGCCAACGACTGTCCGGTCGATGTGAAACTGTATGTGGACTACGACCGGCAGAATGCCGCGCTGTTGTCCGGTGAAATCGATGTCGCGTGGCATTCCCCGCTCGCCTGGGTGGATCTCCAACACCGGAGCGGCGGTACCTGCCGCGCCATCGCCATGCGGGATACCGACCGCGACCGCGTCTCTCATTTCATCGTGGCCAGGGACAGCGGCCTCACCTCGCTGCAGGATCTGCGCGGCAAAACGATCGCATTTGGCGCCAAGGACTCTCCCCAAGCCTGCCTGATTCCGCAGGGCCTGCTGCTGCGGGAAGGCCTGGCCCCGGGCACGGACTACACAGAGCACCGCTTTGATCTGCTGGTGGGTCTCCATGGCGACCACATCGGCGGCGAGCGCGAAGCCTTCCAATGCCTGAAGAAAGGCGGGGCGGCGGCCTGCGCGCTGATCGATCTGAACTGGCAGGGATGGACCAGGGACGGCACCATTGATCCGGCGAAGTTTGAAATCCTCGCCACCACCGACCGGTTTGATCACTGTGTTTTCGCGGTGCGTCAGGATTTCCCGGCGGAGACCGAGGCCACCTGGCTGAGCGTGCTTTTTTCCATGAGTTATGAAAACCCGGACCACCGCGAAATGATGGATCTGGAGGGCCTCAAAAAATGGGAACCCGGCCGCACCACCGGCTTTGCGGCCCTCACGGAAGCGGTGGAGAAACTTGGATTTTTCGGGTCCTGACCATGGCACCCTTCCAAGTCACCCAGGTGGGCTCATGGCCGCGCAGCGAGCCCCTGCTGGCGGCGCTGCGGGAAAAACGGACCGGGCGCCTGAGTGGCGCGGCATTCGACCGCGTTGCCGACGAGGAAATCCGCCGCTGCGTGGCCCTGCAGCAGGAGGCCGGCGTGGACATCGTGGTGGATGGTGAATTGCGGCGGGACAATTTTTATTCGTTCCTCGCGGAAAAGGTGGACGGCACCCAGTTGATGTCCCTCGCCGAAATGCTGGACACGGTGGAGGACAAAGCGGCCTTCGAGGAAATGCTGCAGACCCTGGATGCGCCGGCCTTCGCCATCCGCAATCCGACCTGTGTGGGCAAGCTGAAACGCCGCGCCCCCCTCGTGGTGGATGATCTGCGTTTCCTGCGCACCCTGACAGACCAACCGGTGAAAGTCACCCTGCCAGGCCCCTATCTGCTGACCCGCGCCATGTGGGTCACCGCGCACAGCCGCACAGCCTACGGCGACAAGCCGGTGATGGCCGACGACATCGTGGCGATCCTGCGGGAGGAACTGGAGGACCTCGCGGCGGCCGGGGCGGACTTTGTGCAGTTCGACGAACCGGTGCTCACCGAGGTGGTGCACAGTGGCGAAAACAAACGGCGCACCTTCATGTGCGCCACCCTCGCGGCACGGCGGGATGCCAGTGAGGAGATCAGTTATGCCGCGGAGCTCTTTAATCGCGTCATCGCCGGGTTTGAAACCAGCTTCCGCACCGGCCTGCACGTCTGCCGCGGCAACTGGTCGCGGCGGGAGGAAGTGCTCATCACCGGCGACTATCAACCACTGGTGCCCTGTTTTCAGGCCATGAAGGTGCAGCAACTGGTGCTGGAATACGCCACCCCGCGCGCCGGGGAACTGGCGGTGATCGGCCGGACCCTCGGCGACCGCGAGATCGGCCTCGGCTGCGTGAATCCCCGCACCGGGGAAGCCGAAACCCCGGAGAGCATCGTGGCCCGCGCCCGCGAGGCCCTGCAGTTCTGGAAACCGGAGCAGATCTTCCTGAACCCCGACTGCGGCTTCGGCTGTTTCGCCAACCGCTGCGTCAATGACGAAGCCACCGCCACCGCCAAACTCCACAGCATGACCACCGCCGCCCGGACGCTGCGCGGTTTGATTTGAGGCCCCCTGGAGCCGGTCCCACCGCCAGGACCGCAAAGCCACGGCCCTGAGGGAAGGCGTGGCATGCCTGACTATTCACGCTCATACCTGCTATCCCAGGCCACAGCTGCCGGGTTTCAGATAAATGACGCTGGTGCGAAGCCGGAATCGGCTTGCCGCCACCGGGAGGGCCGGTAATTTGCTGCAATGAAGGCAACCTCTCCTTTCCCTATGGCCCGCCGTCGATTCCTGCAAAGCCTGGGCCTCAGCGCGGCGGCGGTCTCCACCTGGGAGCCGTGGCAGGCGCGGGCGGAAGCGGAAGCCAAGGCGGGGCAATTGACCATTTCCCTGTTCAACACTACCGACCTGCACGGCCATATCCTGCCCACCCAATCCTACGAGGGGGTGGAAAATCTCGGCGGCTTCGCCCGCTGCGTGACCCAGATCAAACAATGGCGCATGGAGCAGCCCCACTCGATCCTGCTGGATATCGGCGATGTCTATCAAGGCACGCCGGAGAGCCGGGCCAGTGACGGGCAGCTCCTGATCAACCTCTTCAACAAACTCAACTACGATGCCTGGGTGGTCGGCAATCATGAGTTCGATTGGGGATTCGGCACTGTGGTGAAAAGCATCACCGCCTCGGCCATGCCGGTGCTGGCCTCCAATGCGAGGGTGGAAGGCAAATGGAGCAACCAATTGGACAAGACCCACCCTCTGAGCAAGGTTGCACCCTATCTGATCAAGGAAGTGGCGGGCTTCAAAATCGGCATCATCGGCAGTGTCACCCCGGGGCTCCCGGCGTGGCTGCACAAGTCGCTCCTCGCCGACTTCTTCGCAGCCGATCCTCTCAAATCCATCCAGTATGCCATCAAAAAACTGCAGGCGGAAAAGGTGGATGCCATTGTGCTGGCCTGCCACTTCGGCCTGAAAAAGATGTTTGGCACCAAGCCCGCTCCTGATGACTTCGCAAACCGGGTGAATGAAGTGACCCAGGCCTGCCGGGAGATTGATGTGGTGATCGCCGCCCACACCCATCAGGACATCGGCAATCAGACCGTAAACGGCATTCCCTACACCCAGGCCAGTTATTACGGCATCCATGCCGGACGGGTGGACCTGACCTTTGATCTCGCCACCCGGAAGCTGGTGGAAAAACATGTCTCCACCAAACTGATGGATACCTCGGTGGCGGAAGACCCGATGGTGCTTTCCGCCTGCAGCAAGGAACTGGCCGCGGCGCGCGATTTGATGGCCACAGAGATCGGCGAATTCACTGCGCCCCTGCCCCACCTGGGCAAACCCGGGGAACCGCCCGCTGCCCTGCTGTTCATCACGCGGAGTATCCGGCATGAACTGGAATCGCGGGGTGAAAAGATCGACGGGGTGCTGCATGGCCTGTTCATCGACGACAAGGATCTCCCCGCCGGGAAGCAGACTATCGGCCGGATGTGGGAAGTGATTCCCTACGAAAACCGGATCGCCACGGCGGAGTTCAGCGGAGCTGATCTCGTCCCTATCATGGAAGAACTCTACACCGGCAAATATGCCACTCATCAGCTGGATGGATTCCGCGTCACCACCGGGGGACCTGGGCCCAAAGTCAAGGTGACCGGCATCTTCACCCCGGATGGGGCTCCGGTGGATCCTGGCAAAAAATACCGCATCGCCCTGAATGCCTACGACGCCCAGTCCGGAGGCCGCCGCTACGAACGTCTCAACGAAGCCTGCTATCAGAGCGGAGCCAATTTGAAACTGCACGCCAGTGAATCGCGCGATGCCCTGATCTCCTATCTCAGCGCCAAAAAGAAACTAGGGCCGGAGGATCTGCGTCCGGTGTAAGACGGGATGATTCACTAAAGCAATCCGGGAGCGACGACGACGGGAATCACCATGCCACTCTCCATTTCACCTGATCAGGCGGTTTTTGCGGCGATTGATTTTGAATCGGCCGGCGTGACCAAGGGGGACACCGATACGCCGATCCAAATCGGGATCGCGGTGATGGCGGGTCTGGATCCTGCCGGGGTGGACTCCTATGTCTCCTATCTGCACACCAGCCGGCCGGTCACCTGGCAGGCCAGTCAGGTGCACGGCATCACCACCGCCGATCTGGCCGGCGCCCCGACCCTGATGAGCCTGTGGCCGGAGGTGAAATCCCGGCTGGGCGGCCGGTTGATTGTGGCTCACGGGGCCGGCACTGAAAAACGATTTCTACGGGCTTTCCCCCTGCATGGTTTCGGCCCCTGGGTGGACACCCTGCGGCTGGCGCGGCGTTTCTGGCCGGGGGTCCGGGATTACTCCCTGGAAAGCCTGATCGCGGCGGGCGGCCTGCAAGAGGCGCTGGACGCGGCCTGCCCGGAACGGCGGTTCCACGATGCGCTCTACGATGCGGTGGCCAGCCTGCTGGTGCTGCGGCACATCATCCACCATGCCGGACTGACCGGTGTCCCCATGGGAAAATGGTTATCGCAACCCTGACGGCCCACAGGTTCCTCTGCTCTGCGCCTTTGCCGCCTCTGCGGCAGAATCCTAACCCGCCGCACTCAAAGTGCCGCCACGGCTTTCCGCTTCCGGGCGGGCGCTGGTTTGGCCACGACAGGCACGCCGATGGCTTCCTCCAGCAAGTCCGGCCGGAAGGCGCCTTCCGGGGCGCGTTCCGCAGTGAGCAGCCGGGCATGCCGCATCTGGGAGAGGAGCCAGGCCCCTTTTTCCTCCGTGGCCGCATTGATAGTGGGTCCGTGAAACCTTAACAGATCAGCGGCAGCGACGCGGTTACCATCGCCGCAATCAAAGGGCCCCAGCAGGGCGGGACGCAGGGCGGGGCGGCATTCGCGGAACCACCGGCAGGAGGATAACATATCCACCAACGCGGGACGGTTGGCCGGTTCCTCACACCATTGGCAGGCCTCATCCACTGCCCGCAGCAAGGCAGCATGTTCGTCCGGACAGCGGTCCGCGAAGGCAGTGCGCGTCAGCAGGATTTTCTCGGGATGGGCCGGAGCCAGGCTCACACTGGTGGCCGGACACCAGCCGGCTCCCGCGATCACCGCCGCGCTGTTCCAGGGCTCGCCCGAACAAAAACCTTCGATGTGCCCATTCTGCAGACTGCTCAGCATCTGCTCCGGCGGCAAGACCGCGATCAGGACTTCCTTGTCAGGATCGATCCCGCCCGAAATCAACCAGCGCCGCAGCAGGAAGTAGTGACAGGAAAAAAGAGAGACCACCGCGAAGATGAGCCGTTCCGGGTGTTTGCTGCGGACCAGCCGTTTCAGGTCCAGCGCGCTGCGGACCCCCATGCGGCGCAGCCCCGTGCTCAGCGTCACCGCATTGCCTCCCGCATTCATAAAGTAGGAGGTGAAGACATCGCAGGGTTTGCCATCCAGTCCGAAGAGCAGCCGGTAGAGCATCGGTGCCGGCGCATGGGCCGCATCCAGATCCTGGTAGAGGATTTTCTCCCGGATGGAGGCCCAGCCCAGCTCCCGGGTCAGGATCACTTCCAGCCCATGTTTGGCAAACAGTCCCAGCTCCCGGGCCACGGTGAACGGCGCACTATCGGAGAGGGGGACAAAGCCGATCCTGACTGGAGTCTTGGCCCGGACCGAGGAACGGGGGAAGCGGGGAGAGGAAACAGCGGCGGGCATGAACAAAACTTCAAGCAAACGCTATGCCATCTCCTGTTTATGAATTCCCCTCCCCCCGCCATGCGGCCGGAAATGAATTCTCCTCATGCCATGGCCCGGCTTCTGCTTGGCACGGCGTTCTATATGGATGATGTGATTGATTCATGGCAGCTGCGGATGTTTTCCACCCTGTCCCGCACCGGCAGTTTTACCGAAACCGCCCGGCATCTCAGCCTCACCCAAAGCGCCGTCAGTCACGCCCTGCGGAAGCTGGAACAGGACATGGGCAGCAAGCTCCTCTACCGTGCGGGGCGCAGCCTGGGCCTGACTCCCGCGGGCAAACGTCTGCTGCTCTGCGCGGACGCGGTGCTGCTCCAGATGACCAAAGCCCGCGCCGACCTGACCAATATCGACACCGGCTTCCGCGGCACCCTGCGCCTCGCCTGCCCCGCCGATGCCGCCCGGCACCTCCTGCCTCCCGTCCTGCGGGAATTCCGCGAATGTTTCCCCCATTACTCCGTGATGGTGCAGCCGGGCGACGGCATCGAACCCAGCCGCCTCCTCGATGATCACGCCGCTGATCTGGTGCTCGGCATCGAGTCCGCCGATGCCGCAGGCCTCGCCAGCCGCCGCATGTTTTCAGACAATCTGGTCTTCCTCGTCAGCGCCATCCATCCATGGAACGACGGATTGCCCCCGGACCGTGACCGTCTCGCCGCTGAGCACTTTATCCTCCAGGACCGCCGCGCCGCAGCTTTCCGGGAAGTGGAAACCCACTTCCTCCGCCAAGGGGTGCGCCTGCATTCCTTTGTGGAACTCAGCAGTTCCGAAGCCCTCGTGGAATTGGTGAAACTCGGTCTCGGCGTAGGCATCGCCCCGCGCTGGATCGCCTCCGCCGAACTGGCCCGGGGATCCGTGATCGCCCTGCCCGTCCCCTCGCTCGATCTCCAGCGCCACTGGGCCGTGCTGTATCATAAGGACCGCCGCCTCAGTCTCGCGGAGGAAACCTTCGCCGGCCTGTGCCGCGCCGCCTGTGGTGATCATGAGCCCATGGCTGCCTGAAAATGCCGTGATTTGCTTCAATTCCCCATAATCGGGATGGCTTTTCAGGCAGCGCCGTGCTAGACCCGCAGCGCATCATGAAAGAATTCGCCTACATCCACGAGGAAGGAACCCTGCCCGAGCCGCTCGACCGCATTGCGTTTTTCGAATCATTCCAAGGCCGGCACCTCAACGATATCCTCTATTCCAGCTACTTCATCCAGGCCGATCCCGGGGATGAAGTCATCAAGGAAGGCCAGGAGGACTCCCGCATCTTTGTCCTGCTCACCGGCTCCCTTGAAGTCATGAAAAACGGCGAACCCCTCGCCACCCTCGACACTGCGGGCGAAATCTTCGGCGAACTCGCCGCCGTCACCAACGAAAAACGCACCGCCTCCGTGGTCGCCCGCAGCAATACCCTCTGCCTCGTCATCGACCAGCAATTCCTCCGCGAGATCAAACCCGAGGAAGACAACGCCAGCTACTACGCCGCCCTCTACGGCTTCATCTCCCGCGTCCTCGCCGAGCGCCTCAAAAAGGCCTCGGTCCTCATCACCCGGCTTGAGAAAGAGCTTGAGGAAGTGAAACGGAAAAAATAGGGTCCCTCTTTAAGTCACACCATCATGAAGAAAATCGAAGCCATCATCAAACCTTTCAAACTCGAAGAGGTCAAAGCCGCCCTCTCGGAAATCGGAATCCAGGGCATGACCCTCACGGAAGTCAAAGGCTTCGGCCGCCAGAAGGGCCACACCGAAATCTATCGTGGCAGTGAATACACCGTCGATTTCCTGCCCAAGGTGAAGCTCGAAATCGTGGTCGAAGACAGCCGGGTCGATCAAGTGGTCCACACCATCGTCAAAACCGCCAACACCGGCAAGATCGGCGACGGCAAAATCTTCGTCTTCGGCGTGGATGAAGCGGTGCGCATCCGCACGGGCGAGCGCGGCGACTCCGCCGTCTCCACCGGCGATTCCATCGCCTGAGCCGGTTCCCGCCGCGGGAGAGAGCCTCCCCCGCTTCCGTCCCGGTTCAATTCAACCCTTCCGCGCTAATTGCGGTTGGAATCCCGTGGTCTGACGGTGGCCGGACCAAGGCTGGTAACCGGCCCTTCCCCCGTCGCAATGCCAGGCTGAACAATTTCCCCTGGAGCATGGTCCATGGCAGGCCAACCCTATCGTTGATTCCCCCCCGATGCCTCCTTCCTCCGCCCCGACCCAACCTGCCGTGCAGACACGACTGACCGGCCGTGGCGTGGCCCTGCTGGCGCTTTCCCTAGGAGCCGTGGTGCTGGGGGCGGTCCTGCCGGAACCCGCCGCGGTGCAATTGGGCCTGCTGGGTCTGTTGCTGGTGGCCGGGGCCTGGCCGTTGGCGGCGCGGAACCTGGCCGGCCTGCGCGTGACCCGCACTTGCCCGGACACCGCTTTTGCCGGACAACTCTTTCCTTACACCCTCACCTTGGAAAACGAAGCCCGGCGTCCGGCCCGCGGGGTGGAACTGGAGGACAGTATCGCCGGTCCGGCGGAACGGGGCATGGATGCCCTGTTGGTCCCGGCCGGTGGAAAATCCTCCCGCACTTTTCCCACCCGCCTGCTGCGGCGCGGCACCCGGCACCGGGCCCGGGCGGTCCTGACTTCGTGGTTCCCGCTCGGGCTGTGGAAGTCCCAACGCGAACTCCGCGACAGCGTGGACATGACCATCTATCCACGGCCCATGACCCCGCGTTCGCTGGATGATGCCCAGGATGCCGCCCTGCTCGACGCCGAGGAGGAGGAAAGCACCCGGCGCGACTGGTCAGGCGATTTCCACGGGATCAGTCCCTTCCAGCCGGGCGATCGTCTCAAGCTGATCCACTGGCCGGCCACTGCCCGGGCCGGACGCCTCATGGTCCGGAAATTCGACCGGCGGCTGCCCGAGAAATACAGCGTCGTCTTCCATAGCATCCGCCCCGGAGGAGAAGCCGGCCAAGGGCAGGACGGCTTTGAGAGCGCCATGGAGTTGCTCTGCGGCCTGCTGGTCCACTGCCGCGACCGGGCCATCCCCCTGGACCTGACGGTCAGCTTCGACCGATGGCGCACCTACCCGGTGCCGGGACCGGCTTTCCTTGAACCCATGCT
Source organism: uncultured Verrucomicrobiota bacterium (assembly GCA_942492905.1). Lineage (GTDB taxonomy): Bacteria > Verrucomicrobiota > Verrucomicrobiia > Verrucomicrobiales > V1-33 > CAIZWU01. The sequence goes on along the minus strand of OW818657.1, from coordinate 2,798,200 downwards.
GGCCCGTCTCGCCGACGCCCGGCGAACCCCTGGCCGCGATGCCGGTCCGCTGCTCCATGCGCTCAGCACCGTGGAACCGGGCGCCCGCGTTTTCCTGCTGAGCGATGTTCCCGTCAGGGAATGGGAAAGTCTCCTGCCCGATCTGCCCTTTGAGGTGACCTGCCTCAGCGTCAGCGAGCTCCGCATCAAACAACCCGGCCTGCGCCTGCGGACCACCGCTTCCCCCACCGCCGGATGAAAGCTGCTTTCCTCCTTTATACGGCCCTGCTGCTCCTCGAAGGCCTGCTCGCGTGGTGGCTGGGGGGCCGGGGATTTCTGCTCGCCACGGCGGCCACGGGACTGTTTATCTACGCTGGCGTGCGTCACACCACCCGTCCCGTGGCGGAAGGGGTGCGGCTCTTCACGGCGATCCTGCTGGCGGTGGCGGGTCCTCTGCAATACCAAGCCGGCCTGCTCCCGCTATTGTTATGTTTCATCGCCCTGCCGCATTTCCTCGCCGCCACTCAGGCCTTGGCCGAAAGCTCCGGCGCCATCCCCTCCCGCGAGGGACCGGGCATGCGGTCACTGGTTTTCACCGTGGCCTTTTATGCCTCCATGGGCTTGGTGCTGCTGCTCGCCCGGGGCATTGATCCTCCGCTCTCCCGCGCCGTGACCCTAAGTCTGGCGGTGCTGGTGCTGGTCATCGCCCTGCCTGCCTGGGACCTTTCCCGGATTCCCCGGCTGCGGCCCGCCACCCCTGACAAATCCAAGGGTTCCCTCCGCCGCCTGATCCTGCCCGCCCTGCTGCTGAGCCTCACCGCGGTCCTTTTTCTGGGCCCCCTGCCCATGGCGGCGGAACTGCTCTGCCGGCTCTCGCCCCACTGGCGCATGGACCCGGTGGAATTCAAAAACAAGCCCCCCCAGCCGCCGCCCACCGCCCTTGAGGCCAGGCCCCGCCCTGACGATAAATCCACCCGCCTCGGCATGGATGAATCATCCGTCACCGGGGAACACCAACTCCCCCCCCGCTCCGATCTGCAATCCACGGAAGTCCCCCGTTTTTACATTCAACCCGATCCGCCGGCGCTCAGCGCCACCCTGCTCGCCAAGGGCCCGGTCTATGTCCGCAGCCATACCCTGAACCACTTTGCCGATAATAAATGGACCCCGCAGGTCACCGGCGGCGTCTGGATTGAGGATGCGGCCGACGGCACCGCGGATGGTATCGTCACGTTCCTCTCCAATCCCCCCACCCCGCCCGTCCCTCACGAGATCTTTGCTTTTGGGGCGGATGGTTACACTCTGCCCGCCCTGGCCGGGCTGACCGCGATCCACCTGCCCCGTGTCTATGCCATCCCTGGCGATGTCCTGCAGTCCTCCGCCACCGGCGATATCCGCTACCGGGCCGTCTCCGCCCCGGTGCTATATCAGGCTCTGCCCAATCCCACCCTGCTGGAAACCGCCCCGCCGGAAGACCGCATCCATCTCGCCACGGCGGATGGGGAACTTGGCACCCAGATGAAGCGGCTGGCCGAATCCATTTTCGGGGAGAATCTCCTGCTGGACGACCGCATCGGCGCCCTGCGGGAGTTTCTGTCCAAGCATTATGCCTACAGCACCGTGATGGAAAATCCCCACAAGCTGGGCGCCCTGGAGAACTTTCTTTTCGATGAACGGCGCGGGCACTGCGACTTCTACGCCACCGCTTCTGCCCTGCTGCTCCGTCAGGCCGGCGTCCCCACCCGCATCGCCTACGGATTCGCCAGCCCTGAAGCTGATCCCGCCAGCGGCCTGATCACCGTGCGCGATCGCCATGCCCATGCCTGGACGGAGATTTTCCTGAAAAACTACGGCTGGACCATCTGTGATTTTACTCCCGTCGAAAATATCGGCCAGCCCAACGGCCCGCCGCCTCCTCCCCCTCCGGCGCCGCCGCCTGACTTGGAATCGTTTGCCGATGCCGCCAAGGAAGTCCCGGTGCCAAATCCCCGGAAAGCCAAGGAATCGACTTCCTTTTTAGCCCAACTCCAGGCTTGGCTCAAAGCGCAATCCTGGACCGGTCCGGTGATGCGGCAGGGACCGGTCGCCTTGCTGGGACTGGTGATCCTGCTGGCCGCGATCCGTTATTTTCGCCGCCGCGCCGTGGATCCGGCGGAGGCGGCTGCGGCCCAAGCCCGGGCGGCCTACGAAAAGCAACCCGCTTATTACGAGGAATTCCTCCGCCTCAGCGCCGCCGCCGGGCACCCCAAGCCCGACAGCCGCACCCCGCTGGAACACTATCGCGCCCTGCACGGGGCCGGCCTGCCCGTCCCGCCGCTGCGTCCGCTCATTGCCTATCACTGCGCCACCCGCTACGAGGACGCCCCGCGCGATCCCGTGACCGAGCAAACCTTCAGTCAGGATCTCCAAGCTTTCGCCGAGGCCGTCCTGACGCCAGCTGGCAGCACCCGCGCTCCAGCCTGATCAGGCCTCAATGACCTTGGTGTTCGCCATGAGATCATGGACGCAGCGCCGGTCCGTCCGGAAAATAAAGCACACATCCACGATGTAAAAGACGACCCCGATGACCGGGATCGCTGCGATGATCCCCGGCACAATTTCACGAAGGCCAATCAATCCCCCGAATCCTGGCACTGTCCCATCCGTGAAACTGACCACTTTCACCTGCATGAGCTTCTTCCCAATGGTCTGACCGGTCCGCAGATACAGCATCAATTGGTAGATAAACAGGGCGATGGCACCCAGCGCCACCACGCCTATGCCAATGGCCTGCACCGTAGTTATGGAATCGCCTTGTTGTCCAGACGATCCAACGCCCACCAGAATCATTCCTGGAATCATCGAGGCGAAAGCAACGAGATTATTCAAAATCACCGCGACGAGGCGGGCTCCCGCTCCAGCCAGCCGCTGTCCCGTCTGCGCGGCAAGCAACGGAGACGCTCCCAGCACCGCTGATGGCAGGTAGGGGTTGTTGAACACAGTGCTGATCGGCTCCCACGAGGCCATGCCTTCCCGCCAGATCAGGTCGGCGGTGCTGAATTCCCCGGTGGCCACGCGGGCCTTGATCTGTTCCTCGCCGAAGGGGCCGAGCTGTTGTCCGTTTTTGCCGACGTAATATTGCATAAATTTTTTAAATGTGAGGTTGGCGGAGGTAAAAGGAAAACCCCGGGGTGTGCAACATGCTTCTTCCTGACTTTTGCCGGAACCTTCCACCGTCCCAGACCGCCAGGATGACACATCCGTCATGGTATTCCGGCTTTCCAGGCGGTCCGATCCATTGTTTCCTGCACCACCAATGACTCCCCCCCCTGACGCACCATGGAAAATTGCGGCGATCCGTTCCCTGCTCTGCCTGGCCTTCTATCTGGCCGGCTGGACCGCTTCCTGGCTGGGGGCAACCCAAGCCGGCCTTTGGTTATTCATCACGGCCTGTGTGGCGGGCGGCTGGGGGCTGGCACGCCATAGCTGGGATGATCTCCGCCGGTTCCGTCTCGAAATCCACTTCCTCATGTTCGCGGCCGCGGTCGCCTCGGCCGCGCTCGGCCAATGGCCGGAGGCCGCCCTGCTGCTGGTGCTCTTCTCCGGCTCGGAAGCGCTGGAAGCCTACGCCAACCACCGCACGGAACGCGCCCTCGCCTCCTTGTTCAAGGATACCCCGCGGACCGCCCTGGAAGTCCTGCCGGACGGGGCGACCCGTGAGGTGCCGGTGGAGGATCTGGTGCCGGGCATGAAGGTGCGGATTCCTCCAGGCCAGCAAATCCCGGTCGATCTCCGCGTCGTCTCTGGAGAGAGCACCTGCGATGAAAGCAGCCTTACCGGCGAGGCCATCCCCGTCAGCAAGTCGCCCGGCTCCGAGACCATGGGCGGCACCATGAATCTGTCAGGCGCCCTGATTGGGGAGGTCCTGCGCCCGGCTTCCCAGAGCGCCCTGCAACAGATCATGGAATTGATCCGCGAGGCGCAGCAGCGGAAAGCGGTCGCCCAGCGTTTCACTGACAAATTCGGCACGCGCTACACCGCCGGGGTGCTGGTCTTCTGCTCCCTGCTTTTCCTTTACTGGTGGCTGGTGGCCAAGCTCCCGGCCCTGCACGATACCGCGGAGGTAGCCAGCGCCTTCCGCCGCGCCATCACGGTGCTCATCGTGGCCTCCCCCTGCGCCCTCGTGCTCAGTGTGCCGTCGGCCATCCTGTCCGCGATTGCCCGGGGAGCCCGCAGCGGAATTATTTTCCGGGGCGGATCGACCATTGAGGACCTGGCCAAGGTGGACACCTTTGCCTTGGATAAAACTGGAACCCTGACCACTGGAAATCTGCGGGTGGAGGAAATCACCCCGGTCCGGGGTAACATTGAGGCAATCCGCCATGCCGCTTACAATCTGGCCCTGCAGACCACTCATCCGCTGGACCGCGCCATTGTCAGGAAGCTGGCAGAATCGGAGCAGACGGAAGCGCCCAAACAAATCACCCAGGTGCCCGGCAAAGGAGTGACGGCCGAACTGGCCGACGGCATTTGGCTGATGGGCAAGCGCTCCTATGTGGAAACCCAGGCCGTCCTGCCTGACGAGGAGGATATCCCGCGGGCCCCGGTACATTCCGAAGTCTGGCTGGCGGGCGGTCAGGACAACGCGGCATACATCCGCCTGCGGGACGAACCCCGCGCGGAAGCCGCCGCCCTGTTGGGCGAATTGCACAAGGAGGGCCTGCACACGGTGATGCTCACCGGCGACCGGCAGGAATCCGGCGACGCCGTGGCGAAGCTGACCGGCGTCCAGGAGGTCCACGCCCGCCTCCTGCCGCAGGACAAAACCCGGATTATCACCGAAATGCAGCAGGCCGGCCGCCACGTCGCCATGGTGGGCGATGGCGTCAATGACGCTCCCGCCCTCGCCGCCGCCCAGGTCGGCATCGCCATGGGCCTGCGCGGCAGCGACGCCGCCCGGGAGCAGGCCGATCTGGTCCTCAGCCGCGACCGCCTGGAAACCCTGCTCACGGCGTGGCGCCTCAGCCGCCGGGCAACCCGCATCATGCGGCAGAACATCGGCGTCGCCCTGGGGGTGGCCGGCAGCATGGTCCTGATCAGCATTCTCCGGGAGGTGCCGCTCTGGGTGGGCGTGCTGACCCACGAAGGCAGCACCGCCATCGTGGTGCTGAATAGTCTGCGCCTCCTGCTCGGGGATGGCAAACTGGAGGTGGCCTCTTCCGCAATCGCTGCCAGACCGTGATCATGCTTCCATGGGCCGATGGGGAATTCCCGCGCATCCCAGGTGCACAGATTCCAATTTGATGCAGAATACCGGCATGCCTCCGCACCCTCCGGAAAAACCCCGCCGCGCCCGCCGGCGGCACCACCGCGACCCCCGGCCCCCAGCCCAGACCCCGGGCACCGCCCCTTACGTTGGCGAAAGGCTGGTCCCGGACGTGAAGATCCATGTCTTCGATTATGGGCACTCCGAAATGAGGGAACAGGAGGTGACCGACGGCCAGCAATGCGTGAAATTTGAAGGCGGTGACAGCCCCGTCTGGATTCGGGTCACCGGCCTGCATGAGACCGACCGCATCCGTGGCCTGCTGGATGCCTATCATATTCACCCTTTGGTCCAGGACGATATTCTGAACACCAACCAGGGTCCCAAGGTGGAGGACTTCGGAGACTATCTTTTTATCACCGTCAAGCTCATGACGGTGCGGCCGGAGTTGGGGGAAGACCGCTTTGACGTGCAGCACTTCTCCCTGATCCTGACCCATCAGGTGATCATCAGTTTCCAGGAAGCGCCTTCCCACGTGTTCGATCCGGTGGTGTTGCGCCTGCGCCAGGGCAAAGGCCGTCTGCGCCAGCAGGGACCCGATTATCTCGCGTGGGCCCTGCTGGATGCCCTGCTGGATCATTACCTGGTGGCCTTGGATGACCTGGAGGAAATCGTGGCCAAAATGGACGAGATCCTGACCCTGCCGGATGCCTCGGTCGACCTCCACGAAATCCACCAGATCCGGGCCCAGACCAATTTTATCTACCGCACGATCCGCCCCATCCGGGAAGTGGCCGTGGGGCTGCAGCACAGCGAAAGCAATCTCATCAGTGACAGCCTGACGCCCTTTCTGCGCGATCTCTATGACCACAGCTGGCGCGCCATCGAGACCGCCGATCACCTGAGGGAAGCCGTGACCGGCATCCGGGAGTATCACCACGCCATCCTCAGCCAGCGCATGAATGAAATCATGAAAGTGCTCGCGGCCATCAGCACGATTTTCCTGCCCCTCACGTTTCTTGCCGGCGTCTATGGCATGAATTTCAAATTCATGCCGGAGCTGGACCAAGCCTGGGGATACCCGGTGGTATGGATCATCTTCCTTCTCCTTGGACTGGGCATGGTCTATTATTTCCGTCACCGCCGCTGGCTCTGATTGCCCATGCCTGCTGCCACGCGCCTGCTTCTCTGGAAAGGCCTGCCGGTTCTGGCGGTGGCTGCGTTCTCGGTGTGGACCACCCACCTCCTGATCACGGCCACCACGCCACCTCCCCCGGCCAGTCCCCCCGCGGCTCCGGCTTCTCCCGCCGCCCCCCTGCCCTTCCTGCAGCAATGGTGTTTTGATTGCCACGGTGACGGGGCTTCCAAGGGAGACTTCGCCATGGATGCCACGGAGCCCCTGACTGAAATCCAATGGGACAAAATCCGCCGCCATGTCCTCCTGCGGACCATGCCTCCGGACGACAAGCCCGCTCCTCCCGCAGCGGCCCGCGAGGCCTTCGAGCGCAGTCTGCTCACCTGGCAGGCCTCTCTCGCTGACCAATCCGGCACCCCTCGTTTCCGGCGGCTCAACCGCCGGGAATTCACGAATTCCCTCAACGACCTGCTCGGGCTGGCACCTGCCCTGGGCGATCTCCCCGATGAGGAAACCGCCCACGGATTCGACAACAACGCCGACCTACAACCGCTGCCGCCTGCTGCGCTTGAACGTTATGTCACGGTCACCCGCGACACAGTGCGCCGGGCCCTGCTGCCGGCTCCAGTGCCGGTCAGTGTGCGCCGTTACCTGCCGCAGGACTTCAGCGGCTCCGGCGGCCCGTCCCCGGATGTGGAAGCGCAGCATGAAACCGCATCCGCAGACCCGGTCCACGTGGCCATCACGCTCCCCGCTGCCGGAAGTTATCGTTTCACCCTGCGCGCCTACGCCCACCAGGCCGGCGATGAACCCGTGCAGGTGGCCTTGATGCAGTCCGCCCCGCAACCCCTGCGCGCGATCCAACGCACCAGTCCGGCTGAGTTATCCGCTGTGGTGGACCTGCCGGCCGGGGCCTCCACCCTGTCCTTCCGTCTCGCCAATCCCTTCCACGATCCCACCCATCGCGATCCCCACCGGCGCACCCGCCGCCTGCTGGTCCAAGATATTTTTCTGGAAGGCCCGCTGGAGGGTGACACTTCCCCCTCCACTTCTTTTATCCAACGGTTCGGTCCCTTGCCTGCCCCCAAAGCGTCCCGGAGTGAGCGCATCCGCTGGGCCGGACAGGCCCTGGGCACCTTCGGCCGCCGCGCGTGGCGACGCCCGCTGGCTCCGGACGAATACCTCCGGCTCACCACCCTCGCCGGCGAAGCCATGGCCCACGGATTGCGCGACGACCAGGCCCTTGCCATCGTCATCGAGGCAATCCTCACCTCACCTCATTTTCTGTTCCTGGCGGACCCGGTTCACAGCGATCCTGCGCACCGGGCCTACGCCACCGCGGCCCGTCTCAGTTATCTGCTGTGGAGCACCCTGCCGGACGAAACCCTCCTCGGCGAAAGTGAAACATCCTGGACCACGGCCCGTCTCGCAGCCACCACCCACCGCCTGCTGGAGGACCCCCGCGCCGCAGCCTTTGCCCAAAACTTTGCCGGTCAATGGCTTCAGCTGCGCAATACCACCGCCGCTCAACCTGACCGCACCCTCTTCCCGCAAGCTTCCCCGGAAGTCCGCGAGGCCATGCAGCAAAGTGCCGAAGCGTTTTTCCTCCACCTCGTGCGGGAAAACGAACCCGTGCTCCGCCTGCTGGATGCCGATTATGCCTTCTTCAACGCCCCACTAGCGGCATGGTCAGGGCTCAAGCAACTCCCCGCCGGTGACGGATTCCAAAAAGTGATGATTTCCGATCCCAACCGACGCGGGCTGCTCGGCCAACCGGGGGTACTGATGTTCACGTCTTATCCCAACCGGACCTCGCCGGTGCTGCGCGGCAAATACATCCTCGAAGCGCTGCTCGGGCTCGAACCACCGCCTCCCCCGCCCAATATTCCCACCCTGCAGCCCACCGCCCCGGGCTCCGGCCCTCACAGCGTCCGCTCCACCCTCGAACGGCACCGCGCCGACCGCGCCTGTGCCGCCTGCCACCGGGCGATCGATCCCCTCGGGTTCCCCCTCGAAGCCTTTGACGCCATCGGACGCCCCGCCGGGACCCCGGTCGAAGACCAGATGGCCACCACCTTCACCGGCACCGTCCTGCACCAACCGGCGGATCTCACCGACTGGCTGATCAGGGAACAAGGTGGCCGCATCGTGAATCACGCCGCGGAACGTCTCATGACATATGCTCTCGGACGGGGCCTGACCGCCGCCGAAAGACAAATGGCGCACCGCCTGGTGGACCAGTGCGGCGGCCGGCAGGCCCGCTTCCGCGATCTGCTCATCACCCTCATTACGAGCCCTGCATTCCGGGGAGAATTCCCGCCGGTCCCGCGCAGCAGCCGCTAACGGGATCGTTTTCATTAATTGGGCAATTTATCGCCCGAATTAACTTTTAACCGGCTTTACGCGCACATTTTCGCTCATTTAATCACCATTTTCCATTTGAGCACTTTTGCGCTTCAATTGCATCCAATCCGATCTTAACGAGTAATCTTTTGCTCCAATCATGATTCACCTCACGACTTCACAAATTGAACAGGAATTGGGACGCCGTTTGAAACGCCGCCGCTTGGAACTGAATTTAAGCCAGGAAACCACTGCCCTCCAAAGTGGGCTTTCGCGCCGCACCATCACCGCCGTGGAGCATGGCCAAGGGGCCACCCTCGCCACCTTGATCGGGCTGATGCGGACCTTGGGGGCGTTGGACCAGTGGAATCAATTCCTGCCCGACCCCGTTCCGAGTCCGCTGGCGCTCGCAGGTCTGCGGCAGGCTTCCAGCCGCCGTTATGCCTCCAAACCCCGGCGCCAACCTGAGCCCCCGGCAGCTTGGCAATGGGGCGATGCGCAGAATCCGTAAGCCTCTCCGCTCCCCTTTCCCTCCCCGTGGCCAGCGCCCCTTCCATGACTTCTGCGGCGATCCAACTTTATAGGGCGAGCGTCGGCGCAGTGAGTTGGGACGCCGCCCGCAGGCTCGCCTATTTTGAATACGATCCGGAATTTCTCAGGAGCGGGACCGAAATCAGCCCGATCCATTTGCCGCTGCGTCCGGGCGTATTCAGTTTCCCGGACTTGAACCGCAGCACCTTTTTCGGTCTGCCAGGCCTGCTGTCCGATGCCCTGCCCCAAATGCCGGAGAACCTCCTGATCGAGCAATGGTTGTCGCAGGACGACCGGCCTGCCGCGTTATTCAATCCAGTGGAGCGGCTGCTTTCGCTCGGCTCCCGGGCGATGGGGGCACTGGAGTTTCATCCATCACGGTCACCCAATCATCCAGCGGAACGGCTGGACCCCGCCACGCTGGTGCCATGGGCACTGGAATCGTTGACTTCACACAGTTCACGGGAAAATGGGAGCGCCGCGCCGTCCCGGGCGGGAGCCCTGAGCCTGCGGGCCAGCACCGCCGCTGGTGCCGTGCGCGCCACGGCCCTGATTTCATGGCACCCGGAAAGCGGTGAAATCTGGTCGCCCGGCAGCCACCTGCCTGCGGGCTGCGAGCCTTGGTTGCTGAAATTTGATGGCGGCGCCAGTCACCGGAACCCGGAATCTTCCGACCCCGGCGCCAGCGGCCGGCTCGAGCTGGCCTATCATCTCATGGCCCGCGCGGGCGGAATCCATGTCAGCGCGGGCCGTCTGCTCGAAGCGCGTGGACGGGCTCATTTCATGACCCGGCGATTTGACCGGCTCCCCGACGGCAGCAAGCTTCACATGCAGAGTCTGAGCGCCCTGGCCCATGTCGATTTTCAGGAACCCGGCAGCTGCTCCTACGAGCAGGCCTTTCAGGTGGCGCGGCAACTCCGTCTTCCCCATCCTGATCTCACCGAACTCTTCCGCCGCGCTGTCTTCAATCTGGTGGCCCGGAATCAGGACGATCATCCCAAAAACACCGCTTTTCTGATGGACCCGCACGGCACGTGGCGTTTGGCGCCCGCATTCAATCTGACTTACGTGCACAACCTCTGGACCAACCGCCATCAGATGAGCCTCGCGGGCAAACGCGATGGATTTACCCCGGCAGATCTCCACACCGCCGGCTTGGCCGCCTCGCTCAAACCGCGCCAGATCAGAGCCATCCTGGATCAAGTCAAACAAGCCGTGACCGCTTGGGCCACGTTTGCCGAGACCGCCGGCGTTTCCTCCCAAAACATCCACACGGTGCGGTCCGGCCTGCGGCTCCATCTGATCCCCTGAAACTCCTATCCTTCCCGATGCCCTCCATCGACACCCTTCCCCTGACTGGCTGGCCCTTCGACCTCGACGCCACTCTGCAAAGCGGACAGGTTTTTCATTGGCACCCGCATCGCGGCGGCTGGGCCGGTCTGATCGGTGACGTGCCGGTGTGGATCAGCCAGCCTCAACCCGACCTCCTCCACTGCACCGGCGGCCGTGGTCCCCTGGTCAGTCATTACCTCGGACTGGATCACGACCTGACCACCCTAGCGGCGAGTTTCCCCCTGCAGGATGAACCCCTCCAGCGGGCCATCGACTGGTGTCCTGGCCTGCGTATCCTGCGGCAGCCGGCATGGGAGTGCCTCGCCAGTTTTATCACATCCTCTCTGAAGCAGGTTCCCCACATCCGCAAAATTTCCCTGACGTTGCGGGAGCGTTTCGGCCATCCGGCCCCCGCGCTGGATCTGCCTCCGCAGTGGACCTATCCCACTCCGGAGGCCCTTGCCCAGGCCGGGGAAGCGGCCCTCCGCGACTGCGGCCTTGGTTACCGCGCCGCCTTCCTCCACCGCACCGCCAGCGATATTGCAGGAGGCCACTTCGATTTTGCAGGGGTGGCCCGGCTTCCTGACGAAGCCGCCCGGACCGCGCTCTGCCAGCTCCACGGAGTTGGGGAAAAGATCGCCAACTGCGCCCTGCTCTTTGGCTGGCAACGGCTCGCCGCGTTTCCCGTGGATGTCTGGGTGGAACGGGTCCTGCGGCAGCTCTACTTCGCCGGAAATCCTGACATCAAGGCGAAGACCCTGCGTGATTTCGCCCGCACCCACTTCGGACCCGCAGGCGGATATGCCCAGCAGTTCCTGTTCCATCACGCCCGCCTCGCAGGAGCCCTCGACCGCACGACCGCCGCGGAGTGATCCGCCAGATATCCCGTCCCCCGCTTAATTCCTTTTCTTTGGCGGCAGAATTCTGTAGCTTGGAGATGGAAAACCGGTCCCCCAAAGGCAATAACTCCTCCGGTTTTCCTCCCCCTCATCGTTATGAATCCCTTCCCCCGCCTCCTGGCCTTGGCCGGAATCCTGGCCAGCCCGATCCCAGTCCACGCCGGCACGTTTCCCTCAACGGGAACCGCCCAGACGTATGACTTCGCCGATGGCACCACTGCCTTGGGCGACGCCAGCGCAATTCTAGCCACGGTGAATGGGATTTCCAATACGGCCGTGGCCAATGTCCAGGCCAATGCCCTGAGACTTTCCTCCGCCACGCCTCCTGCGGCTACTACGGCAACGGCGGCCCGGTTGTTGCTTCCAGTGATTGACGGCACGGTCAATGTTATCACGGAATTTACAGTCGCCTTCGATTTGTCGCTCTCCGCGCCGACTGCTGATCCGGCCCTGATCGGGGAAGGATTCTCCCTGAATTTCGGGACCATTCCCAGCAATACCGGCACCGGTGAAACCGGGTTCAGCGGCATGGCTTATGGTCTCACCATCGGGTGGGACACCAAAGACAACGGAGGTGAGGAACGCGCTATCGAGGTCTATGCAAATGCGTCCCGGATTGGACTGTTCCCGGCGTCAACCCTCCCGGGAGCCTTCCTGATCGACGACACCTCAGCCACTCCGGCGGTCTTCCGGCCCGTGCTGGTCCACTGGGATGCCCAAGGGCTGGACCTGACGTGGAATGGGATCACGATCTTCGAGAATCTGGCCACTCCGGGTTTTGGTCCCTCCCCCAATGACCGTTTCGCTTTTTCCGCCCGCACCAGCACCGCAGGTCAGGATGTTTCCATCGACAATCTCCTCGTCACCACCGTTCCCCAGAACCCACTGGTCACCAATGGCCCGGTGATCTGGGAGTTTCTCGCCCGCAATAAAGATGGGCTGCAGGACGACGACGGAGATCGTCCGGACTGGATTGAAATCTACAACGGCCAGCCCATCGCCCAGACCATGAGCGGCTGGTTCCTCACCAATGATCCGCTGAATTTGCAGAAGTGGCCCTTCCCCGCGCTCAGCCTGAGCGCCAACGGCTTCACCTACGTCTTCGCCTCCGGCAAAAACCGGACCAATGCTGCTCATGCCCACACCAACTTCACCCTGCCCGGAGAAAGCGGCTGGATCGCTCTGGTCAAACCGGACGGCACCATCGCCCATCAGGTGAACTACGGAGCGCAATACGATGACATCCCCAGCGGATTCAAGTCCTTTGCCGAACCGCTCAACTATCTCAGTGCCCCCTCCCCCGGCCGGGGCAACACCGTGGTTCCCAATACCGCGATCACGATCACCCGGGGCACCGGCGTCATCCAGGAAGTGCCCGTCTTCACCACCAGCGCCGGAGTGCCCCTCATCAGCGGTTTCATCGGCACGAATCAAACGGTGGTGATTCAACCGCCCACCACGCCCGGAACCGTGGTGCGTTATACCACCAATGGGTCCACCCCTGTGGAAACCAGTCCCATTTATACCACGCCCATCGCGGTGACCAACCGGAGTCTGATGATCCGGGCCAAGGTCTTTGCGACCGGTCAGATCCCGGGGCCCTTCGCCACTCTCGGTTTGGTTTACCGGAATGCAGACCTGACCAACTACCGCAACACTGGCCAACCTTTCCAATCCAATCTCCCCGTCCTGATGCTGGACAGCTTCGGCGTCAATGTGGACAGCAGCACCGACCCCAACGCGCTGCGGCCCTATCGTTATACCCACGGCATGTTGTTTGATCCAGCGCGGGGCAGCACCCCCGGCCGGGCCAGCCTGGGAGATGTGCCGGCCATTTCCAACAGCGCCGGCACCCACGTCCGGGGTCAAAGCTCCTCCGGTTTTCCCCAGCGCCCCTATGCCCTCGAATGGTGGGGCAACGACGACACTGACAAGGACCTCCCCATGCTGGGGATGCCCGCGGATTCCGACTGGGTGCTCTACAGCCCCTACAATGAGGAAACCCTGATCCGCAACGCGGTGGTTTATAACACCATGTATCAATGGGCCGGACAGGGCGCCGGAATGCGCAGCCGTTTTGTGGAGGTTTTCTTCAATCAGGGAACCGATACCATGAGCTACGCGGACTACCGGGGCATCTACCTGCTGGTGGAAAAGATCAAACAGAGTTCCGACCGGGTGGACGTGGAAAAGATCAATGCCGAGGTCACCGACCCCGCCCTCATCACCGGCGGATATGTGTGGAAAAAGGACAAACCGCCCCAGGCGCAAATCATCGACACCACCTCCAGTGGCCCCTGGGGGAGCCAGAACTGGGAGGTGATCGACCCCAATCTTTATAACACCTCCCAGAGAAACTGGTTGGATGCCCACGTCCAGGCCTTTGACACCGCCCTGATGAATGGGGCCACGTGGCAGGATCCCGTGAATGGTTACCGCAAATATGCGGACACCGGTTCCTTCGCGGACAACCTGTTGTGGGTGGAGGCCTTCAAGCAGATCGATGGTTACCGGATCTCCACCTACTTCCACAAGACAAGGGCCGGCAAGATCACCGCGCTGCCGACGTGGGATTACAATCTGGCAGCCGGCAACTCGAACTACCTTGCGGGAGAGAATCCAGCCGGCTGGTATTACGCCCACCTTGGAGGCGCCGACATTCCCTATTGGCCACGGCTCCTGCAGGACCCCGGTTATGTGCGCGAGCAGTGGGACCGATTCTGGAAGGCCCGCCGCTCCGCCCTGACCACGGCCAATGTGCACCGGCTGATCGACGATTTTTCCGCCCAGCTGCGCAACGGGGATACGCGGGATGTCCGCAATACTTCCCGGACGGCCACGGCACCCGCCACCGGTTTGGACTTCGACACCCCTGCTTCCCGCCATTTTGCGAAAAACCCAACCCTCGGCATTTACAATTGGCCCAACGCCAACGGCTGGGCTCTCCGCACCACCTATCAAAGTGAAGTCCTCTTCTTCAAGGAATGGATCCGCCAGCGTCTCGAGTGGATGGAATACCTGTCCATGGATGGCAGCGCCGGCTTGCTGAAAATGCGCCCGCCGAATTTCCACGACCACACCACCCGCGCCCAGACCTACCAGGCCCAGGTGCCCCCCGGATATCAATTGGATCTGGCCGATCCTGACGGACTGCCGGGTGCCATCATCTACTACACCTTGGATGGCCCTGATCCCCGGACCGCCACCGGTGGTATCGATCCTGCGGCGCTCACCCCCGCCGGGGCCGCCACCACCGTCACGACCCTCATCAACAACGCCCAGCCGTGGAAATACGCCGCTTCCCTCACCGCCTATCCTCCCGTGCAGGGCACCATGCCGTGGACCAGCCCGGCCTACGATGATTCGCTCTGGGAATCCGGCAACGCTCCTGTGGGATACAACGAAACCGGCCTCGGCACCACCCTCCTCGTCAAGCCCACCGGCAACGGCAATCAGGTCACCTGTCTGCGCACCACCTTCACCGTGACGGACCCGTCCACTCTCTACGAACTGCTCGCGGAAGTGAATGCCGACGATGGGGTGGTCATCTGGTTGAATGGTCAGGAAGCCGCGCGCATCAACATGCCTTATGCCCCGGTCGCCATCAATTTTGCCTCCCGCGCCACCGGCGTCCGGGACGGGATTGGCAATGGGGAAGCGGAAAATCTCTTCGTGCCCTGCCGCCTCGACCCCGCCCTGCTGGTCGCCGGACTGAACTCCATCGCCGTCGAAGTGCATCAATTCCAATATGCCTCGCAGGACAATCCCAATTCCAGTGCCATCGCCGACATGCGCTTCGACCTGCGGCTCAAGGGCAGCACGGTGACCTGGCCGGCCACCCCGGTCACCCTCGCCAACACCGGCATCCACACCATCCGGGCCCGCACCAAAAGCGGCACTTCATGGAGTCCTCTTTCGGAAGGGGAATACAGCGTCGGCACCGAACCCGCCGCCACTTCAAATCTGGTGGTCAGCGAGATCATGTACAACCCCGCCCCGCCCACTGCCGCCGAAACCCTCGCCTCCGGCGCGGACGCCGCGAACGACTTCGAGTATTTCGAGGTGATGAATATCGGCACCACGGCGGTCGATCTCTCCGGTTTGACCGTGCAGGATGCCATCCAGGCCGATTTCAACACCGTCCCCGATTCCTCGCGGCTTCTCGCGCCCGGTGCCCGCGGCCTGATGGTGGAAAACCGCGCTGCTTTCCTCGCCCGCTATCCTGGCCGCGAAGCCCAGATCCTCGGAGTGTGGAACAACGGCAACTTGAGAAACAGCGGTGAGCCGTTTACCCTGACCACGAATGGAGGAGCTATGCTGATCCGCTCATTTGTCTGGCAGGCGGTTGCCCCTTGGCCGCTTCCCCCGGGAGCGCTCCGGTTCGCGGGCGAACCGGACTACAGCCTTGTGCTGAACCAGCCCCTGACCGGGCCGGACCACAATCTGCCTGCCAGTTGGCGTTCCAGCCTTCCAGGGGGTAATCCGGGCGGCCCCGACTTCACCACCGGCCCTTCGCAGGCGACCACTGACAGCGACGGCGACGGCCTGAGCGACTTTATCGAATGGGCCATGGGTGAAAACGCCCAGCCCCGGATTTCGGTCCGGGTGGACACTCCCGACGGCGGGGTTTCCGACAACTACATTTTCGTGCAGGTGCCCCGGAATAACCAGGCCGACGGCGTGACCTACACCGTGCAGGGCTCCACCGATCTGCTGGATTGGAGTGTCCCGCGTTTCACGGAAGTGGCCCCCGAAACCGCGGGTCCGGCGGAATACCGTGTCTTCCGATCGCAACAGCCTGCCGGTGCCCTGCCCAAACTATACGCCAGGGTGCTGGTCTCCCGGCCTTGAGGCGGCCGGCCCGGAAGGAAATAGCCACTGTGCAGCCCGGTCGCCGCCGGCTCCTTTATTTGGAAATCTCCAGCATCCTCAGAATGGGCTTCTCGGCCCGCTGGCGGATTGATTCCTCCATCTCCACCCGGGGCTGGAGATCGCGCAGGCAACGATAGAGCTTTTCCATGGTGTTCAGCTTCATGTAGCGGCAGTCGGCACAAGCGCAGTGCTCGGTGGGGCCGGGGATGAATTCCTTGCCGGGACACTCGCGGCGCAGCCGGTGCAGCATTCCGCTTTCGGTGGCGATGATGAATTGTTTGGCAGGATGATCCCGGCAGTAATGCACCATTTTTTCGGTGCTGCAGACCTCATCAGCCAACAGGCGGACCGCAAACGGACATTCTGGATGCGCCACCACGGGAGCGTCAGGATACTGCTCGCGGATGCGCAGGATGCTGTCGCGGGTGAATTCCACATGCACATAACACGCTCCCTGCCACAGCTCCATCGGACGGCCGGTCTGCTCGATCACCCATGATCCCAGATTCGCATCGGGCACAAAAAGAATGTTCCGGTCGGCGGGCGTGGCATTGACGATTTTGACGGCATTGCCGCTGGTGCAGATGCAGTCGCTCAGCGCCTTCACCCCGCCACTGCAATTGATGTAGGCAATGACATAGTAGTTTTTGTCCGCATGCTTTTTCAGATAGGCTTCAAGGGCTGGCGCTGGGCAGCTTTGCTCCAGGGAACAACCCGCATCCTTGTCCGGCAGCACCACGATCCGGCCTGGATTCACAATTTTCGCCGTCTCGGCCATGAAGTGCACCCCGCAGAACACAATCACCTCCGCATCGGTATCCTTGGCCTTGTAGGCCAGACCGAGGGAATCGCCTACAAAATCGGCAATCTCCTGGATGGCTTTGTCCTGATAGTTGTGGGCGAGGATTACGGCCTTCCGTTCCTTTTTGAGGCGGAGGATTTCCGTGCGGAGGTCGAGGCTGGGGGCAGTGTCAGTGGGCATGGGAAAAGGGAGGCTGAAGTCAGGGGATGCGGCCGTTCAGAAATCGGTATCCTTGAGGCGGGAGCTGGCTTTTTGCAGGGCGGCTTTTTCGGCAGCCGTCAGGCTGTCCATTCCACTGCGGGCGATTTTATCCAGGATCGCATCCACCTCCTCCACCGCCTTCCGCGCCGGAGCCAGATCGGGCTTTGGTTTGATCTTGGGTTCGTAAGTCAGGACGCGCCCGGAAGCCTGGCGAGGGGGGGCCGGCCTGGCCGGGGATGGCAGGGCATTCCGGAAAGCCTCCTGAATGGCCTCAAACCGCGGCGTGAGTCCGGCCCGGCGCAGAATCAAATAGGTCAGGGCCACATTAGCCAGCATGAGGCCGAGGTGCGTCCAGTTCCGCTGCGCAATATCCATTAACACGTAAATCCCCAACATGAGAGATCCGGCGAGTTTCAAGGTGAGCCATGGCAGGCTGCAGAACATCAACGCCCCCGGATACAGCAGGCAGATCCCCAAAAAGAGGCAGAAGTGGGAAAAACCAGTACCGGCCAAAGGATAACCCGGATTTCCCGAAATCAGATGACCCAGCGTGACCAGGACAGGAGGGAGCAGAACCAGTCCGGCATATAATTTAGCCAGCGTGGGGCGGCCAAATACCTTTTCGATCTCCATGCCAAACCTGAACATGAAAAACATCTCCAGAATAAACCAGACCGATGGTTGCTGGACAAAAACGTAAGTGACCCAGCGCCAGATTTGCGCCCATGAACCGAACCAGCCGGGAGCAAACATCAATCCCTGCAGATACCCCTGAGGGCTGACTACCCCGATCAGCATCGACAACACGTGAACCGCCACCAGCACCGTGGCCAGATAAACGGGGTAGCCCTTGTAATGGCCCAGCGGCTGCGAGTCAGGGTTGTAGGAGTTGGCGGTGAACATCGGGTTTGGCAGAAAAATTAACACGAGGCCCGGCACGGCACAACCCGGAGCCGGAAAGCAAAAATCATCCTGGAGTTCTCCCCGGTTTCACCGCAAGAGCCACCCATCCGGCCAACAAAAACAATCCACCCAGCGGCGTGACCGGCCCCAGCGCTTTCCACCCGACGGTGCTGAGCAGATACAGGCTGCCGCTGAAGCACAGGGTGCCGGTGGCCATCAGTGCCCAGGCGGTGCGGTTTGCCCGGGTCCCCTGCAGGGCCAGGATCAGCATCACCACGGCATGCACCAGATGATACAGCACCGCCGTTTTCCAGTTTTCCAGCCCCGTCGGACGCTCCAGCCAGACCGGCTTCAGCGCATGCGCTCCGAAGGCCCCCAGGGTCACGCCCAGCCCCGCCCAGAGGGCCGAGACCCTGACGGCGTTCCCCGATTCAAAAAAAGCACCCCACTTCATTCGCACCGATGCCGTCATCCCGCCACCGCGTCAAAGGCAAGCCTTTCCCGCCCGCCCTCATTTTTCCTGAAATCCAAGGCTTGCAATCCGCCTCAACCTCGTTCATATCCACCTTCTGTTGCGGTTCTGACCGTCGCGGGCTGTAGCTCAGCTTGGTAGAGCGCTTGCATGGGGTGCAAGAAGTCGTGAGTTCGAATCTCGCCAGCCCGACCACCTTGATTTTCAAGGGGATACCAATGAAGTTCCGATAGGGTCGGAACGGAAGGAGAAACCTCCACACCACAGTCCCGTGGCGTATTTTTCACCCGGCATCGGAGCTTTGGGGAAAATCAGCGGAACCGGAAAGGCCATCTTTTCGGCCCAACACTTGTGGCTATGGCGCTTGGTTGTTTGAAAAGACGAACTCTCCGGTTCCTGATTTTTGTTCTGCAGGGACCGCGCCAACAGGTCGATCAGGGAAATACCCCGCAGAACCGCTGCAATTTGCGCAATCCCCCCACCCATTCATGTGGCGTTTTGCTGCACTTCCTGTTCTCCCGGCCCGTAGCAGGGCGCGGCATGGTCCCTGCGGAATAGCAAAGAGGCCGAGGCTGTTTACCGCCATCCGCCGGAATCCCCCACCGCCCCGGCCCGGAGGGAACGGCTAGCCCCCCACCCATGTTATGAACAGAATCTGTTTGCTCACAGCCTTGTCCCTCGGGGCTGCCCCGCTCAATGCGGATCCGCTGCCCCACCGGGAAAACATCGGCAAAGTACCGCCAGCGGCACCCGCCAGCGCGGGTGAATATACCTCTTCATCCACCGATAAACTGCCCGGTGCCGTCAATCCCGGGACCGTTCCGGAAAAAAGTGCCGATGAACAGTTCATCCACCATGCCGCAAAAGCCGTCAGGATGGAGTTGAAGTTTGCGGAACTGGCGGTCACCCAGGCCTCGCGGGATGATCTCAAAACCTTTGCGGCGATGCAGGTGAAGGATCTCTCCGCCGCGAATGCCGTATTGGTGGAAATCGCCAAAGCCCTCGGAGCAGAGATCCCCGATCCCTCCCGGGACTATGGGAGGAAAGAATCCGGATCCTTCAGACCGGAAAATGACACGCCCGGAAAACCGCAGAAAGATGCGGTACCCAGGGACCCCGGGCAGGAAACGGAGAGAGACACCTGGCATACGCTCAAGGATAAAACGGGGGTGGCATTCGATGCGGCATTCATGCAGATCATGAAAGAGGGCCTCCTGAGGGATATCGCGCTTTTTGAGCGGGCGAAGGGTAACCTCAAGGCCCCTGCCCTTCAGACTTTCGCCGCTAAAATACTCCCGGTTTTGATAACCCATGCCGCAGCCTTGGAGGCGCTGGAGAAGAAGGATCCCAACCGTCCCGCGGCCAAAACCAGCAATCGTGTGGTTGGAACGCCCAATCCTGTCCTGCCTCCATCCGACCACTCCAACCCACCAGCGCCATGAAACCTGCCATCATTGTGTGCGGCATTAAAAAATGACCACAAAAGCAGCCCTGCTTAACTTTTTCATTCCGGTGATCTTATGCGTGCGATCTGGAAAGGATCCATCAGTTTCGGGCTGGTCAACATCCCGATTTCGTTGTTCCCCGCGACCCGCAGCGAGGACCTGAAATTCAGGTTGCTGCGGGCAGGTGATCTCAGTCCGGTGAACTACAAGCGGGTGGCGGAAAAAGACGGCAAAGAAGTCACCTGGGACAAAATCGTGAAAGGCTACGAATATGAAAAAGGGAAGTTTGTGGTCTTGAAGGAAGAGGACTTCAAGCGGGTGGATATCGAAGCCACCCAGACGGTGGATATCCTGACATTCGTCGACATCAAGGAGGTGAATCCGGTCTTTTTCCACAAACCCTACTACATGGAACCCCAGAAAGGCGGCGACCGCGCTTATGCTTTGCTCCGTGAAGCCCTTCAGGCCAGCGACAAAATCGGCATTGCCAAGGTGGTGATCAAGACCCGGCAGCACCTGGCCGCAGTCAAACCGCAGGATGAAGGTCTGATGCTGGAGCTGATGCATTTTCCTGATGAACTGCGTGATCTGGAGGAGTTCCGGCAACCCGCTGCCGTTTCCGTGTCAAAGAAGGAACTGGATATGGCGCGCTCCCTGATTGCCAGCATGACCGAGGCATGGGATCCAAACAGCTACCGGGATGACTACCGTGAGGCGGTCGAAGCGATGATCGGCGAAAAAATCGCGCAGGGCGGGAAAACCGCCCCCAAACCCCGGGCACCGAAACGTTCCACCAATGTGATCGATCTGGTGGAGGTGCTGCAGCAAAGCCTCGCCGCCAAGCCGGCCAAGACGCCACGGACGCCTTCCAAAAAGGCAACAAAGAAGCCCGCCCCTGCCAGAAAACGGGCCTGACTTCAAGGTTAAATCCCTCCTGCGGCGATGTCCCTTCAGCAATACCGGCAGAAACGCAACTTCCTGCGGACGCCAGAGCCGTCTGAAAACGGAACGGAATCGCGGACCCATTCCCGTTTTGTCATCCAGAAACACGAAGCCACCAGACTGCATTACGATTTCAGGCTGGAGGTGGGGCGACGCTTGGTTTCCTGGGCGGTGCCGAAAGGGCTGCCCCTCCAACACGGGGAAAAGCGGCTTGCGGTCAAGGTGGAGGACCATCCCTTGAGTTATGCTGGTTTTGAGGGGGTGATCCCGGCCGGGCAATATGGCGGAGGCACCGTGATGGTGTGGGATCATGGCACCTTCTCGACCCCCGGCAAATCCCCTGCGTCGGACCTGCGCGCCGGCAAACTCCATGTGGTACTGGCTGGCCGGAAGCTGACTGGGGAATGGTACTTGGTCCGCTTGAAGGAGGAGGATCATTGGCGGGTGATCCGCGGGGGTGAAGACCACCCACCGATCCCGAAGCGGCTGGTGGACCGGTCGGTGTTGTCAGGAAAAACGCTGCGGCAACTCGCCCGCCCGAAGCCTCCCCCAGGGAGTTCCAGCGCACGCGCCGCTGCGCCGTCCGCTGGCGTGAAAAAACTGCCGCCTCCACCCTGGGTTCCCCCCATGATGGCCAAACTGGTGGCGCGCCAGCCGGAGGGCGATTGGAAGTATGAAATCAAGTTCGACGGTTTTCGCGGCATGGTGCGGAAACAGGCCGGGCAGACGGCCATTTACTCCAGGACCCGTCAGGACCTGACCTCCAAATTCCCGGAAATCGCCTCGGCCCTTCAGTCCCTCAAGGCCCGGCAAGCCCTCCTGGATGGTGAACTCGTTGCGCTCGACGCCGAAGGACGGTCGTCCTTTCAACTGCTCCAGGCATTTGAGCAGGGAGCAGAACGGCCTCCTCTGTACTATTATGCCTTTGATTTGTTGGAACTCGACGGGCAAAGCCTGCTCCGCTGCCCGTTGGAGGAGCGCAAAGCCAGATTGAAAAAAATTCTTCCCCGGCCAGGAGGCCCGGTCCGCTATTCGCCACTTCTGGGCAGTGATGCGGGAGCCTTGCTGAAATTGACACAGCGTCTCCGTCTCGAAGGCCTCATCGGCAAGCGGGCTGGATCGGTCTACGAGCCCGGCCGGCGCAGTGGCACCTGGATCAAACTGAAACAGGTCCTGGACGAGGAATTTGTCATCGGCGGCTATACGGATCCAGCAGGAAGCAGGCTTCATTTCGGGGCCTTGCTGGTGGGCTATTATGAAAACGGCGGCCTTCGTTATGCCGGCAAAGTGGGGACCGGTTTCAACAGCCAGCAATTGAGAATCCTGCTGAAGGAAATGAAAAGGCACCTCGTTGCGAAATGTCCCTTTGAGCCCCCACCCGAACCCCGGCCCGGCCGCCAGGGCCAGGGTCTTACGGCAGCGGCTCTGCAGCGGTGCCATTGGCTGAAACCGCAGTTGGTGGCTCAGATCAGGTTTTCCGAATGGACCAGGGAAGGACGGCTGCGCCAACCCGTCTATCTGGGCCTGCGCAAGGACAAGCCCGCCAGGGAAGTGGTGCGGGAAACCCCATCTGCGGCATGAAGGCAACATCGCATCTCAAAGTAGCAGGCCGGGAGGTGCCGGTCTCGAATCTGGACAAGGTGTTCTATCCCCGGACAGGATTCACCAAAGGACAGGTTCTGGAGTATTACCAAGCCATAGCTCCGGTGCTGCTTCCGCATCTGAAGGGCCGGCCTATCACCTTGAAACGCTATCCTGACGGTGTCACGGGCCAGTTTTTTTATGAAAAACAATGCCCCTCCCACGCTCCGCCCTGGATCAGAACCAGCCGGGTGACCAAATCGGACGGGACCGTCATCCATTATTGCCTGCTGGATGATTTGCCTTCACTGCTCTGGGCCGCCAATCTGGCCAATCTCGAAATTCATCCTTTCCTGCACCGGACCTCGGCCCCGGCCCGGCCTACCGCCCTGATCTTTGACCTGGACCCCGGGCCGCCTGCCGGGCTGCTGCAATGCTGCCAAGTGGCGCTTTGGATCCGCGATCTGTTTGAGAGGCTTGACCTGACCAGTCTCGTCAAAACGTCAGGATCCAAAGGGCTTCAGCTGGTGGTGCCCCTGAATGGCCGGATCAATTACGCGCAAACCAAACCCTTCGCCCGGACGGTGGCGGCCGCTCTGGCGGCCCAGTTTCCCGCTCTCGTCACCGACTCCATGAAAAGGAGCCTGCGCCACGGCAAGGTGTTCATTGATTGGAGTCAAAACGATGGCAAAAAGACAACAGTCAGTGTTTATTCCCTGCGGGCGAGGGAAATCCCCACAGTCTCCGTCCCGCTGATGTGGAAGGAAGTAGCCGATGCCCTCCGCAGGAATGCCCCCAACCGGCTCGTTTTCGCCGCTCCGGAGGTGCTGCGAAGGGTATCCCGGCATGGGGATTTGTTCGCTCCCGCCCTGACCCTCACACAGCAACTCCCTGCCGTGGCATTGCTGCCGGATTGAATGACCCTCTGGAGCGCCTGAAATTGGCAGGATCAATCCGCCCGGGACTTCCAAGGGCCGGCACCGTTTCCCCATGCCGCCTGGCGGCCCGGCCCGGGCATGATTCGATTCAACTGATGCTGAATTCGACGGTGTGTTCCCGCTGGTCATCAATCAGGGGGAGCACCCCTCCCGTCAGCAGTTTACCGTCCAGACGGAGCTGATCCCCGGTCTGCGTGTCAGGAGCCTGACGGGTAATGATGATATGATAGACGGTCTGGCGGAAGCGGTAGTGGATTTTGTAGGTGGTCCACGCGGCCGGCATCCGGGGCACCAGCCGCAGCTGGTCGCCTTCCCGGTTGATCCCCAGCAGGGTCTCGATCAGCAGGCGGTACATCAAACCGGCCGAGCCGGTATACCAGGTCCAACCGCCCCGGCCGGTGTGAGGGTCGACGCCGTAGACATCCGCCGCCACCACATAGGGCTCCACTTTGTAGGTGGCGATTTGTTTGGACGTGGCGCCATGATGGACCGGATTCAGCATGGCAAACAGTTCCCAGGCACGTTCGGTGTCCCCCATCCTGGCAAAGGCCATCGCGGTCCAGATCGCCCCATGGGTGTATTGTCCGCCATTCTCCCGCACCCCGGGGATGTAACCTTTGATGTAGCCCGGATTCAGCGCCGAGGTATCAAACGGAGGATCAAAAAGCTGAATCAGTCCGGCGTCGCGGCGGACCAGGCGGTGATCGACCGATTGCATGGCCTGCCGGGAGCGGGCGGGATCTCCCGCCCCACTGAGCACCGACCAGCTTTGCGGCAAGGAATCGATCTGGCATTCCGGATTGGTGGAGGAACCGAGCGGCTCGCCACTGTCGAACCAGGCGCGGCGGTACCACTGCCCGTCCCAGGCATGTTTTTCGATGTTTTGCTGCAGGCGCCCAGCTTGCTCCAAACAGCGTTCGGCAAAGGCGGTATCCTGGCGGGATTGCGCCAGCCGGGAGAACTGCATCAGGATATCATACAGGAAAAACGCCAGCCAGACACTCTCCCCGCGTCCCTCTCTGCCCACTAGGTTCATGCCATCATTCCAGTCGCCGCATCCCATCAGCGGCAGGCCGTGTTCGCCAAATCTCAGGCCATGCTCGATGGCCCGCACGCAGTGCTGATAGAGGGTGGCCGACTCCCCGGACCGGTTGGGCAAATCATAATAAGCCTCCTCCCCGTTATGCAGCGGCCGGCCATCCAGGAAAGGCACCTGCTCGTCGAGCACGCCGGTATCGGCCAGACAGGTCACATAACGGCAGGTCACGTACGGCAACCAGAGAAAATCGTCCGAAAACTGCGTGCGCACTCCGCGCCCCACCGGGGGATGCCACCAGTGCTGCACATCGCCCTCAAGGAATTGCCGGCTGGCAGCGCGCAGCAGATGTTCGCGGGTCAGGGCCGGCTCGGCATGCACCAGGGCCATCACATCCTGCAGTTGATCCCGGAATCCGTAGGCGCCTCCGGATTGATAGAACCCGGTCCGTCCCCAGAGGCGGCTGCTCATGTTTTGATAGAGCAGCCAGCCGTTGGCCATCACATTCACCGAGGCATCGGGCGTGTCCACATTCACCGCCCCCAGAGTCCGGTTCCACCAGGACCAGACTCCCTCCAGCGCGGCGCGGTTGGCATTGACGCGGCGGAAGCGGTGGATCAGCTCCTGCACGTCGGCGGGGTTCCGGCCCACCCCGAAACGGAAACTGATTTCCCGCTCCGCGCCATCGGCCAGATCAAACGCCACCTGCAACGCCCCGCAGGGATCCATGCCCGCCCCGACCTTGCCCGAGAGCCGCGAGCGCAACATGGCCGCCGGCACTGCGAAGCTCCCGTTCCGGCCAAGGAATTCCTTCCGGTCCCCGGTGACGGTGCGGGTCGCGTCATCCACGTCGAGGAACGCGATCCGGTCCGGGAACTCAGTGTTGTAATAATTGCGGGCCAGCAACGCCCCGGTCTTGAGATCCACCTCGGTTTGCACATGCAGCAGACTTTTCTGCCGCAGGTCGCCAAGGACCCACTCCCAGTACCCGGTGACCGACAAACGGCGCGGTCGCCCCGAAATGTTGCGCAATTTCAGCACCGTGAATTTCACGGCCGCATCCATCGCCACATACACCCACAACTCCGAGACAATCCCGTTCCCGGTGTGCTCGAAAACCGTATAACCAAAACCGTGGCGGATCACATACGGCGTCTCCCCCCGGGCCGGCAAAGGCGTGGGCGACCAGAACTCACCGGTCTGCTCATCGCGGATGTAAAAGGCTTCACCGGGAGTATCCTGCACCGGATCATTACTCCAGGGCGTGAGACGGAATTCATGCGCATTTTCCAGCCAGGTGTAGGCCGGACCGCTTTCGGAAACGACCGTTCCGAAGGAAGGATTGGCCAGCACATTGACCCAGGGGGCCGGGGTCATCTGACCGGGCTGCAGGGTGATGACGTATTCGTGGCCGTCCTGGGTGAACCCGCCCAGCCCATTGGCGAAAACCAGTTCGCGTGGAGGCAGGGGCACGGGCAGCGGAACGGACCGCTGACGGGTCGGGCGGAATGCCGGGACCGCAGGATCCCACACGTTGCGGTGTTCCATTTGTTCAGTCAGGGTTCCTCTGGCATCATCCAGAAAAATACGCGCTACGGTCTGCAGCAGCACACGGTCCTCATGGGGAATCTGGTCGAGATGCCTCACAAAGATCCCTCCCGGCTTGTCCATGATATGCGGCTCATGCCCCCCGGCGATGAGCGAGGTGAGCTCGTCATGCAGGGTCTGGCGGTAGAGGGAAATATCCTCGTTCACGATCACCAGTTCGACTGTGAGTCCCTTCAGGCGCCAATAGGCATGGGCCTGGACCAGTTGACGGGCGATGCCAAGCCGGGACGAATCGCTCATGCGGAGGAGAACGATGGGCACGTCCCCCGAAATGCCATAACTCCAGAGGCCGCTTTGCCCCCGCCGGTTGTGGCGCAGCACGCCGGGCGCGGCGCGGCGGGCGGGATCAGCATAGATGAGGGCTCCGGCCAGCCTGACGTAAAGTTGGGCCTCCCGTTCCGTGGCATTGAGCTGGTGCAGGATGACGCGGCTGTGCGTCCAGGCCAGGTCAAAGGCACGGTCAGCCATCCGCGCGCTTTGATATTTCTCGACCAGGGCGAGGGCCGATTCCCGGTTCTCCGTCATGCCGAGGACCAGATCCACCACCACCGTCTGATGCGGCTCCAGGGTGATGGTGCGCCGCAGGGAAACCACCGGATCAAGGACGGAGCCGGTCGTGTTGGACAGCGGCGAGATGCTCTGCATCGCGGCGGGCTGGGCAAGAGTGCCCCCGCGTCCCACAAAGCGCGAGCGGTCGGTCTCACAGGAGATGGCTCCCTGATCACCGCCCTGCCCCACCAGGAGATTCAGCAACCAGGGTGGTTTTTCCTCTTCGGAACGGGCCCGGCGGGTGCAAAGCACCGCCGAGGACGCCTTCAGAAACTCGGTCTGCACAAAGAGGTTGCTGAATGCGGGATGGGAATGGTCCGCCGCCGCCGCCGCGAGCACCACTTCGGCATAAGTGGTCAGTTCAATAGTGCGCGTCGTCTGAGCATGGTTCGTTATCGTGATTCTCCTCAGTTCCACATCATCCTCGGGCGACACGCTGATTTCGGTATGCACCTGGAACCCGGCGTGGCGGTGCCGGAATTCGGCCCGCGCCTGCGAGAAGATGGCCTCGTAGCCTTTGACCGCGGTCAGGGTTGGTTGATAGGAGGTGGACCAGAACTCTCCTGTGGCCACATCCCGCAGGTAGACAAACGAGCCCCAGCAATCCCGCGTGGCATCCTCCCGCCAGCGGGTCACGGCGAGATCGCGCCACCGGCTGTAACCCCCACCGGCACTGGTGACGGCGACATGATAGCGTCCGTTGGAGAGCAGATGGACTTCGGGCGCCGGCGGAGTGGGGCTGGTGAAGACCCGCATCACACTTTCGCCTCCGGAGGAAACCGTCCGGGCCGACTCCAATTCAAGATCCTCCGTGAATACATTGGCGGCGGTTTTCGGCACGCGTTCCTGCAGCAGCAGGTCCGCCGCCTTCAGCAGGGGACATTCCATGAACCGGCGGGGCATGGGGGAATCCAGCAGCACATTCACGAGGGCCAGCAGGCTCATGCCCTGGTGGTGCGCCATGAAACATTGGATGGTGGCGCTCTTCTCCCTCGGGCTCATCCGGGAGGGGGTGTAGTCCACCGCTTCGTAGAATCCGTAGTCTCCCGCCCGGCCTTCATCAGCCAGCAGTTGCAGATTTTCGCAGGCCTCGCGTGGCGCGACCATGAGGGCCATGGCGGTGGCATAAGGCGCAATCACAAGGTCTTCCGCGAGCCCCCGCTTCAGGCCCAGGCCCGGCACCCCGAAGGCCCGGTATTGATAGTTGCCCTGCTGGTCCGTGCGGCGGTAGGCCGATTCGGAGATCCCCCAGGGCACCCGGCGCCGTCTTCCATAGACGATCTG
The DNA here is from genome assembly GCA_942492905.1 of uncultured Verrucomicrobiota bacterium. GTDB lineage: Bacteria > Verrucomicrobiota > Verrucomicrobiia > Verrucomicrobiales > V1-33 > CAIZWU01. The sequence goes on along the minus strand of OW818657.1, from coordinate 2,770,103 downwards.
TTGCTGGACCGCGGCCTTGCAGGTCTGATCCAGCAGGGTGTGTTGATAGTTCGGCATCACCAGGATCGGCATGAGATATTCAAACATCGAGCCGCTCCAGGACACGAGGATCGGCTCGCTCCGCGCTGCGACCAGCAGCCGCCCCATGGAGAACCAGTGATCCTGCGGGACCTGCCCCAGGGCGACCGCCACATAGCTGCAAAGCCGGGCTTCCGAGGCCAGCAGGTCATAGAAGCTGGCGTCACACCGGTATTCGGCGACGTTGTATCCGATGGAAAAGAGATCGCGCACCGGATCATAGAGAAAGGTGAAATCCATCGCCGCCATCTCATCACATTGCCTTGCCAGATCAGCCAGGGTTTCAAGGCGCTGCCGGGCCCCGCGGCTGGCCTCCCTCAGGCATTGGGCCAATTCGTCAGGGCAGGCTCCTTCCTGCATCCACGGGCTGGAGGCGTGATCGAGCCGGGAGACTTCCAGCAGGGTGAGAAACGCCTCCGGACCGGCGGACCGCACCGCGGGAGCTCCTGCCACCAGCGCGGCAACCGGCAGAGTCAACCATGGCGCGATGAGGCGCAGCTCCTCCAGGTGATCCCGGCAATCCCGTTGCAGGGCCGCACTCCAATCCTGCACTTCGACATTATTGTCATCCGTCAGATCATCGGCCAGCCGCGTGGCCAGGATCAGGGCTTCCTCCAGGACGTCATGCAGGGCCGGCAGGGTGGTTGGCTCCCGGTCCAGCACAGTTTCCAACTGCGACAGGACGGGATGTTTTCCGGTCAGGCCGCGGAGGATCCTCGCAGTGTCGCGCAGGCCGGGGAGGAGTTGCGGACCGGCGATTTTTTCCTCGCCCAATCCCCGCAGACCGGCCCCCAGAGTGAGGAGGTGTCCTGCCAGGTTGCCACTGTCCACGCTGGAGATGTAGAGCGGATAGAGTCGTTCGAGGGTCCGGGTGTTATACCAGTTGTAGAAATGGCCGCGGTAGCGCTCCAGCCCCTCCATTGTGCCAAGGGCATCCTGGGTGCGTCTGATCAGGCCGCCCACCGACAAATAACCAAAATCCCTCGCCGCCAGATTGGCCAGCAGGGCGAGGCCCATATTGGTGGGCGAGGTGCGGGAGGCTACCACAGGGACAGGCACCTCCTGGTAATTGTCCGGCGGCAGCCAGTTTTCATCCACCGTGACGAAGGTATCAAAAAAGTGCCAGGTCCGGCGGGCGGTGCGTCTCAAAAAGATGAGTTGCTCATCTGTCAGCTCCGAAGCCCGGGATTCTATCGGCTGACTGATCCACCACGCAATCCAGGGAGCTGCCGCCCAGAGCACCAGAATGGGCAGGGACCAGCTCCACAGGCCCTGCGGCCCCACGGCCAGCCAGGCTCCGGCCGCCAGCGCCAGCACCGGAGCAATCCACATCGTGATATAAAATCCGGTCAGATCCGTGCGGGAGGTGCGTTCGGCATCGCTGGAGGTTTTCCATTCCAGGAGCCGTTGTTTGGTCACCAGCAGGCGCAGCAGCGTTCTGCCGATGGCATCGGCGCTGATATAGGCATCATAGGGGAGGAAGGCCAGGGTGAGCAGGGTCTGGCAGAGTTGTCGGCTGCTGCTGCCCGCCACGGTCCGCAGATACATTGGCCACGGCAGGTCCGTGGGCTTCTGCACCAACTGGATCAGACGCGTCACCACTCCAGGCAGGATGATGATCGCCGCCACCAGCAACACTCCAAAATAACCCCGCTCCGGGAGCAGCACCCAAAAGCCCACCACCAGCAGCAGCAGGGCGATCGGGACCAGACTGCGCCTCAGGTTGTCGAAAATCTTCCAGAGTGACAGCACCGATAACGGATTGGCAATGCGTTGATCGCCTGGGCCCGGCACCCTCGGCAGGAGCCATTGGGTGATCTGCCAGTCTCCGCGGATCCACCGGTGGCGGCGGGCCATATCCACGTTGTAGCGCGAAGGATATTCCTCGTAGAATTCCACATCGCTGACCAGCGCGGAACGGGCATGGCAGGCCTCCAGCAGATCGTGGCTCAGCACCGCGTTTTCCGGGCACCGCCCGTGCATCGCCCGTTGGAAGGCCTCCACATCATAGATCCCTTTTCCAATGAACGATCCCTCCTGGAAGATGTCCTGGTAGACGTCTGACACCTCCCTCGTGTAGGGATCGATCCCCGCATCCCCGGCAAAGATCCTGACAAACCACGAACGCCGGGAACCGGGCAGGCTCACTCCCACCCGGGGCTGCAGAATGCTGTATCCTTCCGACACAATCCCGAGGGCAGCATCGAATTCCGGACGGTTCAGGGGATGCGCCATGGTGCCGGCCAGACGGCGGGCGGCATCGCGGGGCAACTGGGTATCGGTGTCGAGAGTGATGACATATTTGATGGCCGGGAGGATGGAGGTCTCCCCGGTGATTTCACAGAAGCACTCGCGGGAACCGCCGCGCAGGAGATCATTGAATTCCGTGAGTTTGCCCCGCTTGCGTTCATACCCCATCCAGACGCCTTCGCCTTCGTTCCATCGGCGCGGCCGGTGAAACAGAAAAAAGAGCGTTGGGCTGCCCCCGGCATACTTCCGGTTCAGTTGCTCGACCCCCTGCCGGGCCCTTTCCAGCAAGGAAGCGTCCTGCGGAGTTTCCTCGGTCAGGGCGTCGCAGAAATCCGTCAGCAAGGCAAAGTGAAGATGGGGGTCCCGGTTGGAAAGATGATGGATTTCCAGGCTCCCGATCAGCCGGTCGACCTCATCCGGGCGCGTCAGCATGGTGGGCACCACCACCATGGTCCGGCAATCCGCCGGAATGCCTTCCGAAAAATCCAGACGCGGCAGCCGGTGCGGTTTCACCAGCAGGGTGCTCAGCCAATTCATCAGGGCCACCGCCAGTTGGCTGGCACAGATCAGGAAAACCAGGGCAAAACCAATGTGCTCCCAGCCTCCGGTCAGCATCGTCCGCGCCTGACACAGAAATCCGATCGTGGCGACAAGGGTGACCACTCCGATCCCACCCGCATAAAATGCCAGAGGATAGGACTGGATGCACCGCTGGATCAGGGTACGGCGCGGCCATCTGGCCTGCACCGCCTGCTCCAGCACGGGCTGCCCTTTGTCGACCAGATAGTATCCCACGTGGGCGGTCCGGCCTCCCGGGAGTCCTCCCGCCGCCAGTTCGATGGCTTTCCGGGCGACCTCCGCCTCCGGCAGTCTGCTGTGCCGGGACAGGCTTTCGACGGCATGGCGATAACGGTCCCTCGTGGCGAAATCCATCTCGGGATAAACACTGGCGGGATCCTCCCGCAGGATCGTATCCACTCCGCTCAGGTCCTCCACAAACTCCTTCCAGTCGATCGCACTCAGGAAACGGAGACTGGAGATGCAGTGGCTCACCGAAACCTGGTCGGCCGCCTGCAGTTGCGTTTCTTTCTGGATCAGTTCCTCGATGGACGGGCCTATTTCAACCAACCGCTGTTCCAGCCAGCTGCGGGCAAAATGCAGCAGGGGACTCTGGCGTGACAAACGCTGGCTGAACTCCGCCACAAACGCGCTGGAGAGAGGCAGTTCCGCTTTCGCCATATCGGCCACCACCACCACCAGATTCGACGGGCTGTCCTCTGCCATCTCCTGCAGGCGGTCCACCCACTGGTGGGCTTCATCCCGTTCTGCTTCCGCCGATAACAGCCGGTTGGTGATCCGTTGGAGGTTTTCGATCAGACCGAGCCGCATCATGATCGGAATGGCCCATAGCTCCCCCAGCGTCAGGGAAGCCACTTCCTGATAAGCCGCGATGAAGGCCCGCAGCGGTTCTTCATCCATCTGCGCATCGACGTGGCATATCAGTTCGAGGATGATGTCATAAACGCGGGGCAGTCCCGCGGAGCTGGTATTGACGAGACGGGGCAATTCCCGGCTGTAGCCCCGGGGCAAATGCCGCCGGGCCAGTTGGATCTGTTCCTCGATCAGGTAAAAGTTGTCGATCAGCCATTCCGCGGCCGGGGCGATCCGCCGGTCCTTGTCCCCCTCGGAGGTTTTCTGATTGAAGGCGCGGATGACGTCCTCATTCGCAGCCAGGTTGGCCAGCAATTCATTGGATTCCATCCGTTGCTCTGTCCGGTGCGTGGCCGCCAGTTGGCGGGCATGGGCGGCCAGCTGTTCGTTGGTGAAAAGCTCGGACCGGAGCGGCGCCCCGCCCTCGGAAAGCCGGGCCCGGCTGAGGCGTGAGCGCGAGGCCCAATGTTGCCAACGAAGGGGTAAACTATGCATAATAGGGGAAATCGGGGGGGGAGAATCAATCCGGACGGGCCGTCGGCAGGCGCTGACCGGAAGAAATTGATCCCGCGGGGCCTTTTTCCAGGACCCGCGAGGCCATCCATATCATGCAAAAGACGGAGGTTCAAGCTGACGTCCCTCCGGATGCAGGCGCCATGGGGTGTTCCCCCCATCGGCAAGGCTCCGTCACACGGGATCCGCTTTTGCGTTTGTGGGCTGGCATGTGCGTCCTATTTTCAACGATGGGATCCCTTCCGTTTCACCACTTGATCGATCAAAGTCTGGCCGCCATCTCCAGCCTCCGGGCCTTGGAGGAGCAGGTCGCCGCCGCCTCGTCAGCCATGGCGCAGGCCTTGGCGTCCGGGAAAAAACTCCTTTGCTGCGGCAATGGCGGCAGCGCCGCGGAAAGCGCCCACCTCGCCACCGAACTGCTCTGCCGCCTCGACAAGGACCGCCGGGCCCTGCCCGCCCTGAATCTGTCCGGCGATGCCTCGTTTCTCACGGCCACGGCCAATGACTACCAGTTTAAGGAAGTTTTCGCCAGGCAGGTGACCGGCCTGGGCCAGGAAGGCGATGTGCTGGTGGCCTTCACCACCAGCGGCAATTCCCCCAACGTCCTGCGGGCCCTTGAAGCCGCGCGGGAAAAAGGCGTGCGCACCATTGCCCTGCTCGGCCGGGATGGCGGGGCCGCGGCCGCTCTTGCCGACATCGCCCTCATCGTGCCCGCCCCCGCGACCATGCATATCCAGGAGGCCCATCAGGTCCTGCTGCACATCCTCTGCGTGCAGATCGAAGCGGTGCTCTTTCCCGGTTTGAATGCCCTGCCCCCTGGCTGAGCCGGCTCCCTTTTCCCCTCCCATTCTTCTTTCAACCCGTAATTCCAAACTATGTTATTCATCGGACTCGACAGTGGCACCCAGAGCACCAAAGCCGTGGTGCTCGATTTTGAAACCGGCGCCATCGTGGCCCACGCCTCGGAAAAATACGAATGCCTTGAAGGCCTGCCGCCCGGCCACATGGAGCAGGATCCTCACGATTGGACGCGGGCGGTGGACCTCACCATCGAGTCCTGCCTGGCCCAACTGGGCGACCGCCGGAAGGAAATCCGCGGGATCGGCGTGAGCGGCCAGCAGCATGGCCTGGTGGCCCTCGATGCGAAGGATGAAGTGGTGCGCCCCGCCAAGCTGTGGTGCGACACCTCCACCACCGCCGAGTGCGGCCTCCTGGCCGAGGCCTTCGGCGGCCCCGCCGGTTTGATCGCAGAAGCCGGGAACGCTATTCCCCCCGGCTTCACTGCCCCGAAAATCCTCTGGCTGAAGCGGCACGAACCCGAAAACTTTGCCCGCACCACTTCGGTGTTGCTGCCGCACGACTATCTCAATTTCCACCTGACCGGCGTGAAACGCATGGAGTTCGGCGACGCCTCCGGCACCGGCCTGCTCAATGTCAGGACCCGGGAATGGCATCGCGGTCTGATCGATGTGATCGATCCCCGCCTGCATGACATGCTGCCCCCACTGGGTTCCTCACTCGCGGCCCACGGCACCCTGCGGGAAGATCTGCGCAGCCGCTGGGGACTGGCCCCCGGCGTGATCGTCAGCGCCGGCGGCGGCGATAACATGATGGGCGCCATCGGCACCGGCAACGTCCGGCCCGGCGTGGTCACGGTGTCGCTCGGCACCTCCGGCACGCTTTTTGCCTGTGCGGACCAGCCGGTGATCGACCCCCAGGGCGAAGTCGCGGCCTTCTGTGACAGCGCGGACCAATGGATGCCGCTGGTGTGCACCATGAATGTGACCGTCCTCACCGAAGCCATGCGCGGCATGTTTGGTTATGACCATGCCCAGCTGGAGGCGCAGCTGAAGTCCGCCCCCGCCGGGGCCGATGGCCTGACTTTCCTGCCCTATCTGAATGGCGAACGCACCCCCAACCTCCCGGATGGCAGCGGCGTGCTCCACGGCCTGCGCACCGACAACCTCACCCCGGCCCACCTCGTGCGGGCGGCGATCGAAGGCGTCACCATCGGATTGGCCTACGGCATGAAGCGCTTTGAATCCCTCGGCGTTTCCCCCACGGAAATCCGCCTCACCGGTGGCGGCAGCCGCAGTGCCGGCTGGCGTCAGGTGGTGGCCGATGTCTTTGGCGTCCCCGTGGTCAGTCTGGCCACTGCCGAAGGCGCCGGCCTGGGCGCCGCCCTCCAGGCCGCCTATGTGGTGCAGCATGAGGCCGACTCCAGCGTCACCCTCGGCGGCCTGGCCGACCGGCTGGTTTCGCTTGATGAATCCACCCGCGCCCTGCCGGATGCCGGCTTGAAGGGTCTCTATGCCACCCAGTTGGACCGGCAGATGCGCCTCACCCAATCACTGAAGTCCACCGGCTGGCTGTGACCCTCCCTGACTGAAGTCCTCCGCCCCTGCCCTGCATGCTGAAACCCGCCGTAGCCAAGTCCGACACCGCGTTCAAACCGCGTGTGATGGGCTTCCTGATCGGCAATCTGATCCGGCTCCTCACCAAAACCCTCCGGGTCCGCATCACCGACGATTCCGGACTGCTCAGCGATCCCCCGCTTCATGGATTGATCTGGATGTTCTGGCACAACCGGATGCTGATCGTGCCCAGTCTGTATTCGCGTTACACCCGGAAATTCCGTCAGGCCGCCGTCCTCACCAGTGCCAGCCGGGATGGCGCGGTGCTGGCCGCGGTGATGCGGCAATTCGGGCTCGAGTCCGTACGGGGGTCATCCTCCCGGCGGGGCGCGCAGGCCATGATCGAATGCCGTCGCCTCCTGCGCCGGAATTATTACATCGGCATCACTCCCGATGGCCCGCGCGGTCCCCTCTATGACATGCAGCCCGGCGTGGTGCAGTTGGCGCGTCTGTGCGCCGTGCCCATCGTCCCCATCACCGTGGAGTATGCAAAGTTCTGGCGGCTTAAGTCGTGGGATCAATTTTTCATTCCCAAGCCCTTTTCCGTGGTGCGCGTCCGGTTTCTGCCTTTTATCCACGTCCCGGATAACGAATCCCCCGAGGCCGCCCGGGAGCGGCTTTCCGCCCTGCTGAAGCCGGAAGTGCCCTGACTCTTTTCCACCCCCTGCCCTGTTTTTATTATGATCCTGATTGATGGTAAAGCTACCGCCGCCCGCGTCCTCGAAGAATGCCGCGCCACCCTGACCACCCTCGCCGCCCAGGGCATCCGCCCCGGCCTCGCCGTTGTGCTGGTCGGCGATAATCCTGCCTCCAAGGCCTACGTCGGCTCCAAGGACCGCACCTGCCGCGATCTCGGGATGCATTCCGTGAAGCTGGAACTGCCCGCCACCACCACCCAGGAGGAACTCCTCGCCGTGGTCCGCCAATTGAATGCCGACCCGGCCATTCATGGCATCCTCGTGCAAAGCCCGCCGCCTCCGCACATCGATGAGGCCGCCATCATCCGGGCGCTGGATCCGCGCAAGGATGTGGATGGATTCCATCCGGAAAACGTCGCCAAACTGGCCCTTGAGGACCCGTCCGGGTTTGTCCCCTGCACCCCGCTCGGCTGCCAGCGGCTTCTCCTCGACTATCAAATCCCCACGGAAGGCGCCCGCGTGGTGGTGCTCGGCCGCAGCATGATCGTGGGCAAGCCGATGGCCCTGCTCCTCATGGCCAAAGGCCCGGGCGGCAATGCCACCGTCACCGTCGCCCACAGCCGCAGCAAGGATCTGCCCGGCCTCTGCCGCACTGCGGATATCCTCATCGCCGCCATCGGGAAACCCCGGTTTGTCACCGCCGATTTCGTCAGGGAGGGAGCCGTCGTCATCGATGTCGGCATCAACCGGATCGACGATCCCACCACCAAGTCCGGCTCCCGTCTGGTCGGTGACGTGGACTTCGAGGCCGTCGCCCCGAAATGTCATGCCATCACTCCCGTCCCCGGCGGCGTCGGTCCCATGACCATCGCCATGCTGATTTCCAACACCATCAAGGCGGCGCGGCAATAACCGCTGCCTGCCCCGGAATTCACCGCTGCCGGGACTCCCTGAGGAGCCCCGGCAACGGATCGGAGTTATCGCTTAAAACACCACTTCCAATCCGATGACCGGACCGTGGGTGACGGTGTCCATGGAGAAGGAACCCTTGCTGTAGTCCACCCCGAGGCCGCGGTAGCCGATGGCAGCGCTGACGTTTTCGGTGAAGTGATAGCCAAAACCGGCGAAGGCCTGCCAGGCGAAGTCGGAGCTGACGCCAAAACCGCCGATGTCACCATTGTAGCGGAAGAACACCTTGTCGTTCAGTTCGGCCTGGCCCCGGATCCCGATGATGGGGTCCGCCCAATCGGTGTCACGGGTGGCGGACGATTCCCCGCCCCGGGCAAAACGGCCGGTCAGTTCGGCTTCCAGGATGTTGATCCGGGCCCCGGCAAAGACATCCATGTGATAACTATCGGTCTGGATGACGCGGCAGGCGAGGAAAGGGGTCAGGATCCACTGTTTCTGTTCGTAGCGGAAGCTGTCGAAGATCCGGCCACCGGCTTCGAAATCATCCGAAACCTTGCCATAAACGACATCCATCCCGAGGGAGAGATTCCCTTTGCCCACTTCAAACACGCCCATGTAGGCCATGTCGAGGGTATCCAGGGTATCGGAAATGCTGATGTCCACCGGTGCGGAAAGTGGGCCGACGGTGACATCCCCTTCGATGGCGGTGAGCCAGGCATAGGGGGCGGCGCGGAACCACCAGCCGCTGTCGGCCGGGGCCGGGGCCGGTGGGACGGGAGCCTTGGGAGCTTCGGTTCCTGCATGGGCAGATCCCATGAGGGCGAGCGCGGCGAGGAAATGTTGGATTTTCATTGGTGTGGTGGGATGGTTGTTTGAAGCGTTATCGGTTCAGGAAGGATACCGCGTGCAGCTGTTCCTGCGGCACCCCGCTGTTTATATCTTGTAGGATCCCCCATTTGTCGATGCGGTTTTCGGGTGATCGGCCCTCTCCGGAAAACCTATGATTCCCCCCTCCTCCACCCCGCCTAACCCGTCGTCCGCAGCCCGGAGGCCTGCGCGTTGATGCTCAGCAGGAGGTCCGGCAGCAGGGCCTCGCTGGCTTCAGTCTCCCCCGCGGCGACGTGCGCCCGCCAGGTTTTGAGGAGCGCGATTTGTTGGCAGTGCAGCACCCGCAGCGGCTCCTCCCGGATGGCCAGGGTATAGGCCAGCCGCGGGCGGCGCGCGGCAAAGGGCCCGTTGAACAACTCCTCCAGCAGGAGGCGGGTGCGGCTGTGCTCCGCGAGGATCAGGGCCATGAAGCGATCGCGCAGGGCCGGGTCCGGCACCAGATTGGCGTAGTCCTGCATCAGCGCGGGATTGGCACTCACCAGCGAGCTTTCAATGTTCGTCAGGACATAGCGGAGGAACGCGGATTCCTTCAAGGCCGCCCCCAGCGCGGTGAAACCGGCGGGGTCTTCCTTTTTGAGTTTTTCCAAGGCGGAGCCCGCCCCATACCAGCCGGGCAGATAGAAGCGGGACTGGGTCCAGGAGAACACCCACGGGATGGCCCGGAGATCGTCCAGGGTGGCTTGCCCGGTGCGGCGGGCGGGGCGGGATCCGATCCTGCTATGTTCCAGGGCATCGATCGGCGTGGCAGTCCGGTAGAAGGCCATGAAGTCAGGCTCCTCCAGCAGCGCCCGGTAGGCATCGCGGCTCCACGGGGCCAGTTTTTCCATGATCGGATGGATCGCTTCGGCATCACGCTGCCCATGGCGGTGGCGTGCCGTGGCCGAGGCCGCGGAGGCCATCAGCAGCTCGATGTTATAGACGGCCGAGCTGAGGTGCGCATATTTCTGGGCGATGGTTTCGCCCTGTTCCGTCATGCGGAGGAATCCGCTGAGCGATCCCTGGGGCAGCGCCTCCATGAACCAATGGGTCGGCCCCGCCCCGCGTCCCACCGTGCCCCCCCGCCCGTGGAAGAACACCGGCCGGACCCCATGCCGGGCACAGGTGGCGGCCAGTTCCGTCTGCGCGCGGTGCAGTGCCCATTGGCTGGCGAGGATGCCGCAGTCCTTGTTGCTGTCGGAATAACCGATCATCATCTGGAAGCTGGGCCGCTCCGGCGCCAGACTGCGCTGCGTGATAGGATGGCTGAGGAAAGCCTCGGAAATCCCCGGCCCCGCTTCCAGATCTCCCATCGTTTCAAACAAAGGCGCCACCGGCAGCGGGCAGCGCAGGCCTGCCGCGGTCCATTCCATCAGTCCGGCCTCGCGGGCGAGCACATACACCGTCAGCAGATCCTCCACATTGCGGGTCATGCTCACGATCAGGGTGCCCAGCCCCGCATTGCCAAAGCGCGCACGGTGCGCCGCCACCACCCGATAACAATCCAGCACCGTATCCGCCTCCGCCCCGGCGGAAACCCCGGGACTGAGGAAGGGCCGCGGGGAAGTGAGTTCCTTTTCCAGCAGGGCGCGTTTTTCCGCCAGGGGCATCTGTTTGAGCAGGGTGCCTGCCGGCAGCAGACCCGCCGTCTCCATCAGTTGTTGCAGCGCCGCCTCATGGAAGGCCGAGTTCTGCCGGATATCCAGCACCGCGGAGTGGAATCCAAACGCCTCCACCCGGCGGCGGAAGGGGACGACCTGCTCCGTGGCCAGCGCCGAGGCGCCCACCGCCTCGAGGGATTCCCGGAAGGTGACCAGATCCGCATCCAGTGCCTCCGGACTGGCATACCCGGCGGCATGGTCCGCGGAGGCCAGCACCACTTTGGCCCTCATCAGATAGGCGGCCTCCCGCCACGGCTCCTCGGGATTGCGCGCCTTGATGAACTCCAGATCCACCCCCGGCGCCCCTGACAATTCCCCGCGCAGCCGGTCGATCAGACCCGTCAGGACCGGAGGCGTTTTTTGGAAGAGGGAACTGATCGGCGAGTGCTCCGCCAGCGCTTCGAGGGAACGGCGGTGCACCCGCAGCGCATTCTCGCGCAGGGCCGTCAGGGAGCGCGCGGTCACCTCCGCCGTGACAAAGGGATGGCCATCACGGTCCCCGCCGATCCACGTGCCGAACCGGATCAGCGGCGGCAGGGCATCCACCCCGGCAGGGTCAAATCCCGCCGTGATCCACGCCTCCCGCAGGTGCAGATGGGCCCGGCTCAGGGCCTCGGGGAAAACCTCCCGCAGGTAATGCAGCGTATTCTGCAGCTCGGCCTCGATGGTGGGCCGGGTGACATGGATTTCCCCCGTCCGCCACAGGTTTTCCAGATGCGTTTCCAACTGGCTTTTCAGCCGGGCCTGCTCCCGCGGGGTGTAGACGGGATTTTCATGCCGGTTCATCAGGGCATAGATCTCAAGGTGCAGTTCCCGCACCGTTTCGCGTTTGGCCTCGGTCGGGTGCGCCGTCAGCACCGGTTCCACCTGCACCTCCCGCAGCACCGCCAGCAGCCCCTCCTGGGATAGCCCCAGTTTCCCCAGTTCCTTCAGATTATCCGGCCACAGCCCCTGCTCCGCCGGAGCCCCCTCCTGTTTCTCCCGCAGACGGCGCACCTGCGATGCCACCCGCTCCTCCACCACATTCAGCAGTTGAAAGGCGATGGAATACGCCTGCCCCAGCGACCGGTGGGACGTCGCCGCGGCCTGCGGCGGGTGCCCCAGCCATGGCAATTGTTCCGCCAGTTCCGGCTCCCCCAGCCGCCGCAGCACCGCCGCGAAGGCTTCCATCAGGAAAGTGAGTTCAACATCAAGGAGTTGGAATCCAAGGGTGCGCAGAGAAACGGAGGAAGAAGGCATGAGCGCCCCATATCAGCAGAAACAATGCCCGCCAGGCAAAAGGTGCAGGGAAGCCCTGGCCCAAAGTGGAGGAGTCCTGCCGATTGGAAGTGGTAATCCAATCCGGCCGGTGGCTGGAACGGTGGCGGATCCGCCCCGTTGGGGGCGGAATCTTTATAGCAACCGTTGCCCAGATAGCCCCCCAGCCCCGTCGGGGCGACATCTTCCCGGAAGATCACGCTCCTACGGAGCTCAAAATCCCTGCGCGGCGCATGCTATAAAGATCGCGCACCTAAGGCGCGGGCTGAACCTCACCCCACCTTTTCTCCAGCCCAGTGAGCATCGTTTTGGTAGTTGGTCCGGGAATCTGCAGCACCTCATTGATTGTCCTGGCCCGTCAGCATCCTTTCAGGTTCATAACACCCGGCCCCAAAGCCCTGGAAACAACGCCAGGCCCGGGAGTCCGCAGATGGCATGACACCACCGGAGTTTCCAAACCTTTCCGGGCCAGGCGGGGGTGCCAAACGCCGCAGATTGCCGAACGACCAACATTTAGCAGGTAATTAAGTTTCGTCCGATCCTCCCGAAAACCGCGTGCACAAGTCCTCCAGCCTGGATAGGCATGACTTCATGCATTTTTCACCCCGATTCATGCTTGGCCCCCGGTTTTTCATATGGACCATCGCCGGCATCCTCTTCGCGCTCTGTCTTTACTGCGGGGGCTATTGGGCACACCGTAGAGTCGGCAGGTTCACTCTGGAATATCCCCTGCAGTTTGTGAACAGCACCTTGGGCATTGATCAGCGGCTGGTGCTGACAGGAAAGTCCAGCGTCAAGTTCGGATATGCAACGCCTCGCTTGGAGCAGATGGCCGAACTGCGGGATGGCCGGGTGATCCCTCTCCAGTCCGGGGATGATCCGGAACGGGAGTGGAAGCAGATGATCCTCCACTTCTATAGTCCTCTGCTCAACCTGGAGTTCAGGAACAAACAGAACGTCATCACGGACGAGGACGGATACTTCAGCGGCGCCTTGACCGCCCCGACATGCGAGGCTGGCCTTCAGGCGCTGCTTCTGCGCGACACGGGAATCGGAGACTGGAAGGTTACTGGTGGCAAAGGTTACTACCATAAAGGTGATCTGAGCCATGGCGTAAGGGTCATCGGCACCATACACAGGGCGGACGGGGAGTTGCTGGTTCAGAAGCTCACACAGACAAGGGGCCTTTTCCTCCGCGACTGGGATTTGACGGGAGACTTTGACCATTGGGAGAGAATGGGCCTGAAACGGCCAGCACCGGGTGCGAAAGGTGTAATTCTGGCGTTTGGCCATCCGGATAACAAGTCGGAAAGCCCCAGTGATTGGCGTCTAATCCTGGAATCTGACAGAATTCAGATCGTGTATTTGGATGGCTCCAGCGACGGCTGAGGGACCCACAGGAATTTGCTCACCACCCGGCCCCATAGCCCCAGCCAAAAGCCCCGGCCCATCGGACCGTATCGGGAGCCCCTGATTGTCTTGCCAATCCTGTTGGGAGTGGATATGGTCGGGCATATCCCACCATATCCATTGACAACCAACCTCTTACCGTCCGCCAGCCCCTCCCCGGCTGTCTGCTCTTAAAGAGGATATCCCGACACCCCTGTTGCCATAATAAAGAGTTCGCCTAACCACGAAGCGCCATGCCATCGCCAAAGGATTTCATAGCTCAGTATGGCTCGCAGGTGTTCAACCATTCAGACGTCCTCTTTGAAGGTCTGAGAGACGGCTCGATCCATTTTGAGTCAACCAGCACTGAATCGCGCCAATTGAATCGTGCTTACTTGGACATTTATCAGTTCCGACTCGAACACCTTCGGAAGACATCTTCATCAGACCATGGCCGAGCTATCGCTGCTGATGTAGAGGATTTGTGCGTTCACCTAGCGGAGCACCCTGAGTCGCCATGTGATCTGTGGATATTCTCGCAGAGTCCGCATTTCAGCTACTCGGTCTTCGTCACCCGTGATTGTGGTCTCGTGGCAGGTTGTATCCGAGGCGTCGATGCCCGATTGCTTTCTGAGTCTGAACTTGCCCAGCTTTGGGGACGCCGGTAATCTCTCGAAATGAAGACAAGTCCAACATCAACCCAAGGCGAACAAAACGGATGCAGGCAGGAGGCTCGAAGGCTATCTGTCGTGTCAGCAACGTCTTGCGCTCGCCGTCGCCTGATCCGAGACGTTCGCCCCAGAAACGATGTCCTATGCCCTCGAGATACTGCCTCTTAAAGTGCGTGGCACCTGATGAGCCTAGTTGGGCAAAGCCAACGCGGGCCTTGCAACTTACCGAGCTCAAGGTGGTAGTTGAGGGAGATGCTGAGCTTCAGTGGGGGCTGAACCCGCAGGGAGTCATACCCATCAGAAACCCAGATGGGAGCGTTGTGAGTTTACAGCCACATTCAGGTTTCTCATTCAGAGCAGGGCTGGCGTCCTTCTTTATCTGTTACGAGTATTACGAGGGAATCGCTATCCATACTGAACGCGACCCCGATGCCCACCGAAAGGTGGCTGGTTTTGCGAAACAGCTCAACACGAGACTTTTTGAACTTTGACGCTACCCGCAAGCAAGGCGAGTCTCAATCAACGAATGATGGCCATCAAACAACCAAGCAGGCAACGGCTCGTATGGCATCCGTCGTGTCATCGACGCTTCCCCCTCGCCGTCGCCTGATCCGGATCGTCCTACTAAGAAAATGAAGCGCCCCGTTAAGATCGCGATTTGGAGCGTTGCCACAGTTTCTGCCGTTGGCTTGGCTCTGTTGGTTGTCTTGTTTTGGGGTTTGCGAAGCGGTTCAGACTCCACCGTGGAGAAGCGTGAATTGTCCGCTGGCGAGTTGTCTCAGAGCATGAAGCACCTCAATCCGGGTATCCGTGTGATTGCCGGCTTCACAGCCAGTTCGTATGGTGGCTGGCACGGCGATGGCGGCGGCGTCGAGATTTTTCTAGTCGACCCGGGTGGCACGGATGACTTGATCGCGGGATTGAAGCGCTTTCATGAAGAGAAGCGGAAGGAATGGCCGGAACACTACAACTATGAGTGGAGCGAGTCATCCAGACCTGATCTGAGTTCTCTGGATGACCTTCTGCCTGTGAGGTTTCAGCCCAAACCGGGTGTTTATGTGATCGGCCGTGACCGCAACGGAAACCACACGATCAGCATTGAGAGACAGCAGGGATATGTATGCTTTGCAAGTTCCCGCTCGTGAGATGACAACCGAAACACAAGCACAACAAGCCGCGCCGTGACAACCCCTGCCAGCCGTTCAGTTTCGATGATTACCTGTAACTACACCCCTTTTCCCGCGTTCGACGTCCGCCCCCGCTGGTAGGGGTGCACGCGCTTTACGCCAAGCGGCACTCCCAGCACCATGGAAACGTCATGGTTTCAAGCGATTCCGATGTCGGCCAAGGTGTGGGGACTTCGGATACTTTTGTGCCTATCCATCGTCTCCCTATGCTCTCTGGCAAGCTCGGGTCACCCAGGTCTCGCGCTGGTCGTGACGTGGGCGCCAAATGGGCTGTTCGTTGCTGCCTATTTGCGGGGCATGCTGTCTTTGCCTCAGTTCCTTGAGCGCGTTCATCCCATTGAGCCTGCGATCTACCGCCGGATCGGAGTGGGGCTGGCCAAGCGGATCGTTGAGACAAGGATGTGGCCCTTGATGTGCGGAAATGATCTGCCCCCGAAGATGAAGACCCGGAAAGAGTTCCTTGAGTTTACGGAGCAGGCAACCAGAGGCGCGGAGATTTGCCACGCCGCGACATTTGTATTGGCGTCGCTTGTTTTGTTGATCTATCTTGCCGCCGGAAACATCTCTGCGGCCGCTTGGATTCTCGTTTTTAACATCTTGCTCAATGGCTACCCTATGATGCTTCAACGGACCCACCGCTGGCGAATCCAACAACTTCGCGGGCGGACGAGGCGGGAACGTGTGGGAAGTGCCCAAGCGTCAGAGTATCAGGCGTCCATCACCGCTCAACCCAACACCACTCCGGAGCGCACGCGCGATAAATAAAGTGCCAAGCTCATACCCCAGTGCGCCCGCCGTCCCCTGATCCGCAGCGTTAGTCGCCATGGCCATGGTCACGCTCCACCCACCAACGAAACACGACCCATGAAATACAAAATCATCAGAATCATCGGGGTGCTGATGCTGGTTTTCGGCGCAGCGCTCATCATCCTCCAGCTTGCGGCCAAGGAGAAGTCCGTGGTGGGATCGATCGCCGCAGGGGCGACGCCGATTATCATGGGCACCCTTGTGCTGGCCGTCTCGTTTGCTGCTTCGAGGCGGCAGAAGGCTTCCGGCGGGTCGGGCGACACCCCCAAAAACGATGAGCGGCTATGACAGAAGCCGTTCATCCGAGGCCGCCGGCTGATTGATGTAGCAGGGGCCAAAGTGTGACGAGTGTCCCCACTCGTCCCCAAAGCCCCGGCCAAAAACCCCGCCTCCTAACCCAGGATGACCCTCGTCCACCTCCATCCAGCCGCCCCGACTGCCCTTTTTGCCAGAAACACCACCTTCTTTTCCAGAAAGATGACCTTCTTTTTCCAGAAGAAGACCTCTTTTTTCCGAAAGATGACCTTCTTTTCCAAAAAGAAGACCTTTTTATTCCAAAAGAAGATCTTCTTTTCCCAGAAGAAGACCTCTTTTTTCCAGAAGAAGACCTCTTTTTTCCAGAAGAAGATCTTCTTTTCCAGAAAGAAGACCTCTTTTTTCCAAAAGAAGATCTTCTTTTCCAGAAAGAAGACCTCTTTTTTCCAAAAGAAGATCTTCTTTTCCAGGAAGAAGACCTTTTTTTTCCAGAAGAAGATCTTCTTTTCCAAAAAGAAGACCTCTTTTTTCCAAAAGAAGATCTTCTTTTGCTGGCCGAAGATCTTCTTTTCTCCGCCGAAGATCATCTTTTTCGAAAAGAATGGATTTGGCAGGCCCATCAAATGGATTTCGGCAGCCAAAGAATGGTTTGAAAATCTCCTGAAATGGTTTCCAGAAAAAAAAGAATCCATTCTTTGGAAAAAAGAAGGGATTCCGGAGGGTCGGCGCAAACCGCACAACCTTAACAACATAGCAACTTTTTCCCCGTAAAAACCGACCTCAAACAATCTGGAAATCATTGCTTTTGTGAAGTTTTAGTTGCAAGTGTCGGGCCCTACCGTTAGATTTGGCCCTGTCAGGGAAGCCCCCCCGCCGGTCTCCGGTCTCCCTCCTCCCCTGCGGCCCTTCCTCAAAAAAGCTCAGAAGCCCACCCCGCCGTCCGGTTCACCCTGGGCGGCGGGGTTTTTTCTTTCCAGGGGGAATCCTGCACCTCCCCGGAATCTTCCTTCAGGAATACCTGCCCCGCTCATTCACCATCACTCCACCATCACTCCACCATCCCTCCCCGATCCCGGAGGGATCACAGCTATTAGCCGGCGGTTGAGCGTGAGCGACACCACCGGAAACCACGAAATGAAAACCCCTCACCCTGGAGGGGTGACAGCATGCGGATCGGAACAACGCGCCATGCCCTCTGGCATCCCTGCCGGGATGCGTGGATTTATGTTGGGTGGATGTTCCGGGGATGTCGCTTCGCTCAATCCCCGGCTAACGGCTTTCATCCCTCCGTGGTCCTCCCCGCCCCCAACCGCCTCGTCCTGAAGTCCACCCCGTTCCCCGGCGTCATCACCGCCCGCTGGCGCCGTGTCACCAACTTCCGGTTCCAGAAAATCCAGATGGTCGTCCTCGATCAGGCCAGCGCCGCCCCCGACTGGGAGAACGTCCCCTTCCGCAGCAACACCCTCTCCAGCGACACCTTCCCCAAGGCCGACATCGGGCAAAGGATGTATGTCCGCGTCCGCACCGTCGGATCGAAGGGCGCCAGCCCCTGGTCCCAGGAAGTCGTCGCCATGGTCCTCTAAGCAGGACAAGTCAGGGAAAAGCCTGTCAGGGAAATCCCCGCCCGCCGGTCTCCGGTCCCCCCTCCCCTGCGGCCCTTCCCTCCAACTAAAATCAGAAGCCCACCCCGCCGTCCGGTTCACCCCGGGCGGCGGGGTTTATTCTTTCAGGGAATCCTTCACCTTCCGGAAATATTTCCGTCAGGAATAACTTGTCGGATCATAAACCCCTCCTTAATGTCAGCGGAATTCCTCTTCTACTCGCTGCCCACTCTTCTTTACCGTCACCTGCTCCCGAACTTTCTCATGCCGCACATCGCCTCCCAAGCTTTTCATGCAAAGGGCATTCTCGGCCATGATCACGAGTATTTCCTCAGCCAGTTCGCCTTGGATGAGGGAAAAAAGCGCGGCCAATACTTCACGCCCAAATCCATCGTCAGCCTCATCGTGGAAATGATCGAGCCCTATCAGGGCCGCGTCTATGACCCGGCGATGGGCTCCGGCGGCTTCTTCGTCCAGTCGGAGCGCTTCATCGAGGAGCACGGCGGCACCATCGGCGACATCATGCTCTTCGGGCAGGAAAGCAATCCCACCACCTGGCGGCTGGCGGCGATGAACCTGGCCATCCGCGGCATCGACTTCGACTTCGGCAAGGAACCGGCGGACACTTTCACCCGCGACCAGCACCCGGACCTTCGCGCGCTTCAAGGATGTCTAAGCTTGAACTAATTTCTGTCTGATGATCCACATTGAAACAATCGATCTTTCGGCACGAGGTGTCACATTCCCCAAGGATCGGGTAGGGATCGTGATGGCACAGTCGCATCTCACACTGACGCCCGCGGAACCTTTTCAATGTAGCCCAGAAAGGCGGCAACAGCAGATGAGTGTGATTGAGCGCACTTTGGAGATTGCTCGTGCCAATGCGCACGGCGCAGAGCGGACGCACTTTACGGTTTTTCCGGAGTTTTCCATTCCGGGTTTAGATGGAGTTGCTGCGATAGACGCAGCTGTCCAATCGCCGGAATGGCCTGCCCGAACCGTCGTAATCGGTGGAGTGGATGGATTGGTCCGCCCTGATTACCTCACTCTGATTTGTGGACCAAATACATCCGTGCATGCTATCAACGATGCTGATCACGTCGCTGCTGATCAATGGGTGAATTGTGAGGTGATTTGGGTGAAAGGTGCTAACAATGTTGTTGAACGATGGATCCAGCCGAAAATTCATCCATCAGGGCCTGAAAACAATGCGCAGCTTCATCGGATGTTTCCCGGTGGATGCGTTTATCTTTTTAAGGGTCAGTATGAAACGGGCAGTGCTTGGTATCGCTTTAGCACCTTAATTTGCTTCGATTGGATTGCTACAGCCGGAGACAACAAGCCGTGGCAATGGCTCCTGAAATCTATGGACGCCGAAGGCAGCCAGATTGGAGCAAAGGTGCCCCTCACATGGATGTTCGTGATCCAGCACAACCAGAAGCCAAATCATGAGACATTTTTGGGTGAACTAACGGGATTCTTTAATCCGAATCTGTTTGACTCCGCTGACCGATCGGGAACCTGCATCGTTTTTGCGAATAATGCAGGTAGAGGTTCGCCCGGCCCAACTCCCTCATTCGGCTGCACTAGCCTAGTTCTTCCTCAGACGGCGCCTTTCACTGTGCCGGATTGCTATCCAACCCATTCAAATGGGGGAATAAGTTTTCGTGGCAATAATCTGGTCCGTCCGCATCACGACGTTCTTTTCCGCGAACGCGGTCAATGCATCCACTCCTTCATCCAGCGAAATCCTATTTCGATCGTGCTTGGCGCTGCCGGGCAGGGAATTCCGATTGAAAACCCTAGCGTTTTCCCTATCGATCCAGAAGCGGTCGATCTTCGAACGCCAGGCAATCCGGTCCCAGCGGCGGTGAAATGGTTCAACGACGCTCTCGATGGCATTCAGTGTTTGGGTAATCAATATCCAGCCGACCCATTAGCTTCTGAAATTGCGGCAAGACACCAAGTTGATATTAATGATTTGCGCGGCAAGTCCGGCGATGCGGTGCTGAAAAATATGAACGTCTGTGATCCCTCACTTGGGGACGGGTCCTGCGGCCCACCGCCACATGTCGTAAAGAAAAATGCTGATGAGTGGAATAACGTCGAGATAACCGCAATCACGCATGTTGTCCACACTCTGGATATTTTCGGCGTTGGGTTCCCGGAAACAACGAGCAGAGACACGACAGCTGCGCATGGGATTTCTACCATTCGGAATCAACCTGTGGAGATTGTTGCAATCTGTGGGCAATCCCACGAACAAAACCACAAGCACTCCGAAAGACATGTTCCATTGCCGCGGCGCCAAACGATCATTGTCTCGCGTGATGCCCAAAATACAGCATTGAGCAAACGAGAGAGGTCAATTCTGCAACCTAAATCACGTGGCGTAGACGGGCCAAAATATGTCAATCCAAGTGCCAATCAGCTTTGCATTGGTTTTCAAGAGTTGATAGCTGAGTTTAGAAACGCAAACACATCGACTGAATTGGAAGGAGGTATCTATGCCCGACTCGCAAGCTGAAACCACAGAAATCACGGTGCGGATGCGCGAGCATTTACATTCGTTATTACCTACAGCAGAAATTAGCATGGTGGACGGTGCGTCCAAGTTGCCCCAACTCCTTATATTGGAGACTAAGCACAACGTGGCTGGGTTCGCCCTGCCGAACGGGAACTGGCGCTCTGACTTCGATGCTCAATACTCGGGATTCAAAAACCTTTGTGACCGACATCAAAGTGAATGGGAGCAACTCGACGTCAACTTTGTTTTCTGTCTACCTCACCCGGATGGTGATTTTAACGCGTTTTGCTCGGAGGTCGAAACCGATGTCTATTATTGTCGGAAGTTCGTGATCCCGCTAGATGGAAGTATATCCCAATCGCTGGCACGGTTGCCTTTTCTTCCGCTCGACCCGCTGGAGGGCGGGCTACGGCCGGACTCGGCGCAAGTATTCCTTCAGCGGCATGGTGTCTCATCACTTCTCGCCCGTTACCTAACAATTCCCGGGCGCAGCCCCGAGGTAATCGTAAATGACTGCCTTGCCAACCAGCTTGGTGACTCCGTGGTGTCCCCAGAGTTGCCGCGGATTCGAACGCTCGCCGCTGAACCTCTGCAGGATCCCGTCCGAATCCAGCAAATCAAAATCGAGAACTTCCGTGCCTACCGAAAGCCGCAAATCTTCAATATCGCGAGTGATGTCACCGTGCTCTATGGCCCCAACGGCTTCGGAAAGACATCGTTCTTCGACGCTATCGACTTTGCTGTAACTGGAAGCATTGGTCGGCTTGGCCTCAGTGATACGCAGTTCCGAAAGGCGGCACCCCATCTTGACAGCGAACCAGCCGAGAGCATTGTGACTCTCACGGCCGCAAACAGCAACTCCACGTTGCGCATCCAACGTTCTGTCGAGTCGCCTAATCACGCAACACTCAATGGCCAACGAGAAGACCGCAAATCCATTCTCGCAGCACTTACCGGGGCAGCCTCTCCCGGCACCGAACGAATTGATCATCTTGTAAGACTTTTTCGAGCCACCCATCAGTTTAATCAAGAGGTGCAGGAACTAACTCGTGAATTCCAAAAGGACTGCCGCCTGAAGTCCGACGTGGTTTCGCGCATGCTGGCGTTTGAAGACTACAACAATGCTGTCAATAAGGCAAATCAGGTGCATGGGAATGTGCTCCACCGAATCGCTGCCCTCGAGTCAATCATTGCGGATGCTGACGCACGCATCACGACTGGGAGGCAGGAAGTTGGTCGCCTTAGCCGACCAATAGAAGTTGATGGCAGTGTCTCGACTGTCGAAACCGCGATTGTCAGCTTGAGAGAGCGGCTCGCTGAGGCTCGCATCGCCGCCGACGAAGATGCCGTCGATATGGCAGTTGTCCGCGAGTG
This sequence comes from uncultured Verrucomicrobiota bacterium, assembly GCA_942492905.1. Lineage (GTDB taxonomy): Bacteria > Verrucomicrobiota > Verrucomicrobiia > Verrucomicrobiales > V1-33 > CAIZWU01. The sequence continues at coordinate 2,748,277 of OW818657.1, read as the reverse complement.
GCGGGCAGCTGTAGCAGCACGGCAAGCGGAGCACGCTTCGAAGGCCCGGCGCTTAGCCGAACTGTCCAGGGTTTTGGCTACACTGCCAGAGGACCGGCGATTGCTAGATACAAGGTCTAGATCTCTCGCCGACAAGGAGCGGTGTTATACAGAAGCAGAGAACCATCGCACCGAGGCTGAGCTCGCTAGCCGGAAAGTTGATCAAACGATGGTCGAAATCAGCGAAAATCTAAAGCAACTCTCAGCACAGAATCAGCTTCTTCAATGGGTTCGGAACGCAAAGCCTCGTTACAAAGAGGCGTTGGTCCAGGAACAAATACTCACAGAGGAAATAGAGTTAATCGCTGTTCAACTTCGCGATCAACGAACCCAAGAAGAAAAACTCGCTATCGATCTTCAAGAAGCGGAGGCTGAGTATAACCAGCGCGGCACCGCCGCTCTGTCACTTCAAAGTCAACTGGATTTTCTCAAATCGCTAGTCGAGATTCATCCTCACTATGTTGACCAGCGTCAGCAACTAGAGGTGGTTGAAACAATGAAACGAACGCTGGATCAAGAGCTAGGAGACCTCCAGCCGTTGCTCGGAAAACTCACTCATGAACAAAGCGAATTATTTGCGAAAGAGAGACGCCTCGACAACCAGATCAAACAGGCCGTAGCGCAGCAATCCGATCTCAAGCGACTGCTCTCCGACATTGCAGGCCATATTGATTCCGGGGTCTGTCCGATTTGCGCAGCGAATTATGGCGCTAAGGAAAGCCTTCTCCAGCGTATTCAGTCCCATGCCAATGCCGAAGTTGCTTCAGAAAGTCAGCAGCAACTACAACAAATCCGGGAGGAGTTCGCTGCGAGCAAGAGAGATCTCGCCGGTCTCGCCGCGAAAAAACTTTCGATTGAACAAAAGCTGGCAACACTCGAGACCCAGAGGAACCTAATTAAAGCCGACCTCGCCACGTTCCGGCACATGATCGATGGCAGCGGACTCGCCGCAGACTCACCCTCCGACATCTTCAATGAAGAAGTGCGCCGCAGGATCATGGCGATTTCCTCTGAGATTTCTAATTACGAAACGCTGGCGATTGAGAAGAAGCGTTATCTCGGCCAATTGCGCGCTTCTCTCGAAGCGAATCGGCAAGTGTCCCGCCAAAAACAATTTGAAAATTCGGAAAAGGCGAAAACTCTGACTAGCGTTGGGTCTGAGCTTGCCCGGATGCGAGCAGATCCCCGCCTCGGCAAGATTTCCCTCGACGTTGATGATGCCAAAATCACACATGAAGAGGGCCTAGTCGTGGAATTGCTGGCGCAGACAAGTGAAGCGATGAAGAGTGCGGAGTTACTCGCCACGCAACGGACGGCCGACTTGAACTCGGCCCGGCAGGCAGTAGCCGCTTTACGACCAGAGATCCAAAATCTGAGGTCCCAGATTACAGCCGCGAAGAAATCAATCACTGAATTTGAGGCTAAGCTTACTGCGCTTAATCTCGCTACCACCCTAACTCTCGAAGAACTAGCGGGGCTTGTCAGAAAAGAATCACAACAAGAGGCCGACCTTGCTTTGCTTGGGGATGCCGCCGCCAATTTAGAAATAACTCTCGACGCTGCAACGACCGCAGCCGCCCTGTCACGAATTAACGATAGCATCCACAGTGCGGAAAAGCTTAAGGGCGACGCCGTGAGTGACCGTGCCAAGCTGATGCCATGGGCCGGTTTCTTCAACCGCCTACGCTCTTTGCTTGGCGCCCAGCAAGACACAGCAATCGCCACTTTTACTCGCGAATATGGGCCGCGGGCATCGGTAATCCAGCGGCGCTTGCGGTCAGTCTATGGCTTCGATGACATTACGCTCAATCCGGATGGCAGCGATATTGTCGTCCGAGCCACCCGACGAGGTGAACCGCTTCGGCCTATCGACTACTTTAGCCAGTCCCAGCAGCAATCGCTATTGCTTGCGCTTTTCTTAACAGCTTGCAGTTCTCAAACTTGGTCAAGTTTTTGTCCCATCCTTCTGGATGACCCGGTGACACATTTTGATGATTTGAATACTTACGCGTTACTCGACTTGCTCGTCGGCCTACTTGATGCTGATAGCGGGCCGCGTCAATTTATCATCTCTACATGTGATGAGCGTTTGTTTCAGCTTGCGCGGCAAAAGTTCCGGCATTTGGGGCCCCGTGCAGCATTCTATGCGTTCACTTCATCTGGTGAGGACGGCCCGCAGATCGAGGCAGTGACTCCTTTTTGATTGAGCAGTTGTCACAACTCGCGTGACGCAGCGGCGGGAGCCTCGTCCTCCCTTTTAACTGCTTTTACGCTGGGCGTGCGGGGGAGGTGGACGGAGAACCGGGTCTCCGAATCGGCGGAATGCAGCTCCACCCTGCCTCCATGGGCTTGGGTGATCTCGCGGACGATGAACAGGCCGAGCCCCAATCCCTTGCGGTTGGCGCGGCTGCCGTCGGCGGTGGCGCGTTGCAGGGGTTCGAAAATACGCTGGGCGCTAGTTGCATCAATGGTGGCCCCGGTGTTTCTGACTTCGAGACAAACTTCGAGTTCCTGTCCAGAGGCGGCGAGGATGACGGGGTGCCCTGCCGCTCCATAGGCGATGGCATTGGAAAGCAGGTTCCGGAGGACTTGCCGCAGGCGGGCCCCATCCCACAGCCCGTGCAGATCGCCGTCCAAGGTCAGCTCCAGTTGGCAACCCGGGTGCGCGGCCCGCTGCTGTCTGACCTCATTGGCGCAGAGGGCCCCCAGATCCACCGGACCCACTTCGATCCCGATCCCCAGTCCCAGCTTTTTCCGGCTGAAATCCACGAGGTCATTCAGCAGCGATTCCATCTCGGCACCGCTATCCATGAGGCAGCGGGCGGCCTCCGAGACTTCTTCTCCTGCATGGAGACAGGCGAGGACCTCCGCGGTGAGGGTAATGGCATTCAACGGGCTGCGCATATCATGCCCCAGCATCCCGATCAGGAGATTGCGGGACCGGTCCACCTGGGCGCTGAAGAAGCGGATGGATTCCGCGAGGGCCTGGTCAATCGCTTCGTTGAAGCGGATGACATCCTGCAGGCTCCGTTCGTCCAAAGATTGATCCTGCCCCCAGAGATCCAGCACGCTGGCCCGGAGCGCCCGGTATTCCGAGGCCAATTGATTGATGTCGATGCCACTGAGAGCCCGCAGCACGGCATGGGTCTGGGCGGCCGTCTCCGGGGCCCCCGCCGGCAGAGCCACCAGCCCCTGGGACTTCAGGGATTGCGTGGCGTCTGATTGTTCCGTCCGCAAATCAGCCGCAATGGCCTGGAGAATCTGCTTCGCGTGATCCCGCAGTCCTACCGGGGTCATGTGGGTGTGGGCAGGATACAAGGTCCCGGCAAACCTCTCCCATTCCACCAGGATTTCTTCCATTCCATGCAGAATAAAGTCAGAGAGACGCATCAGCGAACTTAGGGAGTGCCACCCCCGGGTCAAGGCGCATGCTGGAAAGATAATCCCCCGCCCGCGTCGCAAAAGGCTGACTGGGAGGAAGTTACAGGGGCCAGGGTTCGTTTCTTGATTTTTTGAAATCAGAATCCACTTTGAAAGGAGTAGCTTATGGAAACCAGTCCGGACCCTATTCCCCCTGCCCTGCCCCAGCTGCCGAAGATCGTTTCCCGCGAGGAGTGGCAGCAGGCGAGGGCGGCGCTGCTGATCAAGGAGAAGGCGGCGACGCGGGCCCGGGATGCGCTGAATGCGGAGCGGCGGCGCCTGCCGATGGTGCGGGTGGAAAAGCAATATGTGTTTGAGGGGCCGTGCGGTCAGGTGGGGCTGCGGGATCTGTTCGGCGGGCGGCGGCAGTTGATCGTATATCACTTTATGTTCGCGCCCGGAGTGCACGGCTGGCCGGAGGCAGGGTGTCCGGGGTGCTCGATGGTAGTGGACCATCTGGGGCCGCTGGAACACCTGTATGCGCGGGATACTGCGCTGGTGCTGGTGTCGCTGGGCCCGGTGGCGAAACTGGAAGCCTACCGGGAGCGCATGGGCTGGAAGGTGCCGTGGGTTTCCTCCGCGGGCACGACCTTCAACCGGGACTTCGGCCTGAGCACGGAGGAGGGCGAGACCTTCGGCCTGAGCGTGTTCCTGCAGGACGGGGGGGAGATCTACCACACCTACTTCACCACAGACCGCGCGCTGGAGGCGGTGGATACGAATTTTACCCTGCTGGACTGGACGGTGCTGGGCCGGCAGGAAACCTGGGAGGACTCCCCGCCCGGCTGGCCGCAATCCGAACCCTACGTCTGGTGGAGACGGCATGATGAATATTGACGGGGGCCTTTCCATGAACACCAAACACCGCATTTTCACCACCCGCTTCTCCGATGTGTATCCCCTCTACCTCGCCAAGGCGGAGAGGAAGGGGCGTCACCAGGCGGAAGTGGATGCCGTGATTTGCTGGCTGACGGGCTACCAGCAGGCGGAGCTGGAGCAACAACTGGAAAAAGGGACGGACTTTGAAACCTTCTTCAAGGAGGCTCCCGCGATGAATCCTGCCCGGACGCTGATCAAGGGGGTGATCTGCGGGGTGCGGATCGAGGAAATCGAGGATCCGCTGATGCGGGAAATCCGTTATCTGGATAAATTGGTGGATGAACTGGCCAAGGGAAAGGCGATGGACAAGATCCTGAGGCTCTTACCGGAGGCGGGGGGAATTTGAACAGAAGGTCACGAAGGACAGGGTGAAGGATTGGGAAAAATGGAAATTTGAACAGACCCGAAGGGAGCCGCAGGCAACGTCACGAAGGACACGGTGAAAGGCTGGGAAAAATGGAAATTTGAACAGAAGGACGCGGAGTAACCCTACACAGGAAAATAGAAACCACCGTCGGAGCGTGGCGAAGGCTGCGCTCCGGCGGTGGTTCTCCTTGTGCTCTTCGTGACGTTGCCTGCGGTTCCCTTCGTGTCCTTCTGTTCAAATTCCTCACGATCTTTGGGAGCATACGACCCGGGTGCCCCGTGGGGCAGGCCCGGCCGGTTCTTGCAGAATGTCAGCCGGGAAACGCGGGAGGATTGCACGATGCTACACCAGAAAGCGGATGGGGGCCCGGGCTTCGGGGAAAACGGGTTGGCAGCAGGTGTGCAATAGAAATGCGGGGCCGGATCCCCGGTTGGGATTGGGTCCCTTCACTCCAACGCCTCTTTTTATGAAAACCTCCGACATTCCCATCCTGGATCAGGACCTGAATCGTGAGCCAGTCTCCAGCGGCCAGGAACCCTCCGGGACACCCCTGCTGGATCAGGAGCTGAATCGTGAAACCATTTCCACCGACTCCGAACCCGACCCCTTGGCCACGGGACTGGGGGCGGCTGGCGGGGCCGTGGCGGGCGCCGCCCTTGGCTCCGCCGGGGGCGCGGTCGGAGCGTTCATCGGGGGCGCGGTGGGGGCGCTCGCCGGCGGACTGGCTGGAAGCAGCATCACCGAAGATATCGACCACGCTTCCGAAGATGAATTCTGGGAGGAGAACTACCGGAACGAACCCTACTACGATGATGTCTATACCTACGAGGACTATGGCCCGGCCTACCGCGCGGGATACTCCGCCAAGGCCGCTGGGGAGAGCCGCACGTTCGAGGAGGCGGAGCCCGGATTGCGCAACTCCTGGGAAAAAGGTGAAGATGAATCGACCCTGACGTGGGACCGCGCCAAAGACGCCAGCCGCGCCGCCTGGGACCGGGTGGAGCGGGCGAGGCCGGGAGAAGAGGGAGGGCGGGAGTGAGAGGTCGGCGGGCAGCGGGCAGCGGGCAGCGGTCGGCGGTCGGACAAACGCCGCCGGGGGCGAGGCGTTTGAGGCAAACCGGACACGGTTTGGGGCGCAGCCCCGCAGGTGCGGTGAGCGCCGGAGTCATTCCAGCGGGCGGTGGCTAACTCCCCCTCAACGATTGAAAATTATGACTGAACCTAACTCCACCCCCTCCCTCCCGGCCGGCACCGCCATCGGCTACTCCGTGATCGGCCGCAGGCTCCTCACCGTCACCGCCACCAGCGCAACCTCCCACGACAGCCTGATTGAAACTTTGCTGAAGACCACGTTTCCCAAACTGAGTCCCCACCCCGGCGAAACCGTAAAAGACTTTGCGGAGCGGGTGGCCGATGCCGCCGGATTGACGGTGGCCAACTGGGAATGCAGCGGGGAGTGAGGGACGCTGCGCGTCAGGGTTCAGCGGCCCATGGGGAGTGAGGGTTCCTCTCTGATCTTGCCCGGGATTTCAAGTCAAATGGCAGGCCGGAGCAGGCACGGGCGGATCTGCCGATGGGCTGGTTCCGGAACTGGAAGCTGGCGGCGCGGGCATGCTTACAGCGCCTGGACTTTAAGACCTTTGACCCTTTTGAATTCGGCGGCATTGCCTGTGACTAACGTGGCGCCCAGGCTGCGGGCCTGGGCGGCGATAAGGAGATCCAGAGGGCCGATGGACTTACCGGCGGCTTCCAGTTCGGCACGAATTTCCGCATAATGAAGAGCGGCGTTGATATCAAAGTCCGGGATATGGAACAGGTCCAGAAAGGCCTGCAATTTGGCAGCCTGCTGCGGGTGCGTGGCCATGTTTTTCTTCACCCCGGTCCAGAGTTCCGCCGCGACAATGACAGGGATGCCCGTTTTGGCGGGAGAGGGCAGTTTTCCCAGACCGGCTTTGTTCCGCAGGATGGGAATGCAGGCGCTGGAATCGAGCAGGTAGGTTGGAGTCGCAGCCATGGGTCAGAACTCCAGGATAGGGCGTTCGTGCGCAGAAGGCCGGGGCGGCGGCTCCGGGAATGCTGACGCATCCGGAAAGTTTTCCGCGAGGTGCCGGGCGACCTCGGTGAAGGATTTAAATTTGGCTGGGGTGATGGGTTTGAGCACGACCTCGTCCCCATGCTTCTCAATGAGCACCTCGGAGCCGGAGAACCGGAAGGCCCGCGGCAGCCGCACGGCCTGGCTGCCTCCGTGCTGGAATATCTTGGCGGTAGTCATCTCTATACTTTGTATCTATGCCACAAAGGTGTCAAGCTGCCACTGCTTCGTGACGTGCCTTCAAACGCCGGTCATTTTCGCTTTCCGGGCACTGGGGCTGATTCCGTCCGGGTGGATCCAAAAACATTAGCGCTCCTTCATCAGCATCGGCAGGGACTTGAGGAAGGCATCGCGGCAGCGCAGCCCGCCGTAGCCGGGTTGGGGAGATTCATCGAGCAGGAGATTGGTGAAGATGATGGTGCGGCCGGCTTGGTGGGCCCAGCCGACGAACCAGCCGAGGGCGCGGGAGCGGTCGAGAGTGCCATCGGGTTTGCGCTGGAAACCGCTGCCGGTTTTGCCGGTGACGGTCCAACCGTCCTCGACCGGGAAGATCGGCAGGATTTTTTGAGTGAGGGCAGTGGCCTGGGGAGAAACGCCGAGGCCACCGGAGAGGAGCTTTTGGACAAAGGCAGCTTGTTCATCCGGGGAGATGAGCAGGGAGGACATGAGCCAGGCGTGGGTGAGGCCATTGTCCTGCCCGGGGTCGCCGGACAGGTCCCGGTTGCCATAGGGGAACTGATCGACATAACGGCGGAAGGCAGGCAGGCCGAGCTGGCCGGTCAGCTTTTGCGAATACCAGACGGAGGAGATCTTTTCCCAGGAGGTGGGGTCGAGCCGGGTTTGCTCTTCGGGCCGGGTGGAGGGGTAGGAGGGATCGTAGTCCCAGGCGGGTTCATGGGCGCTGATGAGAATGCCGGAATCGAACCCCATCACGGCGAGGGGGATCTTGAACGTGGAACAGGGGCTGTGCCGGACCTCGCAAGGGCCCTGACGGAGGAGGATCTGCCCGGTTTTGGCATCCATGAGGAGTCGGCAATCCCGCGGCCCCAACGGCGGGACGAGGGGTTTTTCCTGGGCCGGCAGCAGACTGGTGCAACCCATCACGAGGGCGGCCATACGAAGAAAGAGAGCGGTCATGGGAGAGGAGTTTTAAGGATTGCCGGGCGGTGGAGCAGGAGGCGCGGTCCAGGCAGAGGATGGAATACAACACCGGGCAGGCCTCAAGGGAGGAAGCAGGGAAAACGGACAGGCGGGCCCGCGCATTCCAGGCAGGATGGGGGGATTCCGCAAAGAAAAATGTCCCAATCCGGCGCCCGCCCGACGCATAAAGGGCAACAGGACATGCAAAGCGATTCCGAACTTCTTCAACTTTTTTGCGACAGCGGCGATGAGGCGGCTTTCACGATGCTGGTGGAGCGCCATGCAGGCATGGTGCGGGCGGTGATCTGGCGGCGAACGCAGGATTGGTCTCTGGTGGAGGAAGCGGCCTGGAAGGTATTCGCAGTGCTGGCGCGCAAAGCCAAATCCCTGCGGTCCGTGCCTCTGGCGGGATGGCTGCACCGGGCGGCGATGCATGAGGCTGGCAATGCCGCGCGGAAGGCGGGCCGCTACCGCCGGACGCTGCGGGACTATCTCCATGAAACTATGAGCGAACCCCCCACCGGAAATGCCACCTGGGAAGAGATCCAACCCCATCTGGATGCCGCGCTGGCCCGTCTGCCGGCGGCCGCCCGCGAGCTGGTGCTGATGCACTATCTGGAACAGCGCGGGATCTCCGAAATTGCCTCCGCCACGGGCACAAAAGTGGATGCCTGCCGGAAAAGGATCCGGCGCTCGCTGGGTCTGCTGGAGGACATGCTGCGGCGCAAAGGGCTGGTGGTTTCCGGCACCGCCCTGGCGGCCCTGTTCACCGCCCACAGTGCGGGAGTTTCCCATGCGGCGGCCGTTTCCGTAGCCGCCGCCGCCCTGAAGGCCGCACCTTCCCTGACGGCTTCTTCCCTGGTGCTGCATTCCCTCCATCTTATGAACCACACTACCCTCACTAAAATCACGGTGGTCGCCCTCGTGCTGGCCGCCGTCCCCGTCACCTACCTCTGGCAGCAGAACAGCAGGCTCCAGAAGACGGTGAGAGAACTGCAGGCCCATCCTCCTTTCCGTGCAGAGGGGAAGCCCCCGCAGCCGGAGGTGGCCCTGCCGCTGCCGCCACGTCCGGCCAGGCCTGCGGCGGAGACGGGGAGCGGAACAGCGGCGGTGGAGGACAGCGCGGAATCCTTCCACACCGCCATGGTCCAAAAAGCCAAGGCCAAGGCCAAAAAACAGGCGGCGCAGGAGTTCACCCGGATTTGCCTGAATCTGCCGGATCTGACCGAGGATCAGAAAGCAAGGGTCCAACTCCTGCTGGAAACGAAGTTTGTGGAGCATATCCAAGGGGTGCTGGAGGTCTTCCAATCCGGCGCGGTGGCCCGGGCGGCTCAATCCACCGAGGGATTGACGCCCGCGGAGAAGGAGGCCATCGCCAAACTGGATCCGCGCGGCATGAAACCTCCGGCGGTGGATGGGGAGATGAAGGCGATCCTGACACCGGAGCAATTTGGAGAATATGCGGTCCGGAAGGAGCAAAAGCGCATCGGGGACGCGGAAGACGGTGCCACCGATACCCTGAAGTCCCTCGGCAAGAAATTCGATCTCACGCCTGAACAAAAGGATGTTATCTTTCAGCAATTGGCCGCCCAGGACCTGGATCCCCAGGCGGAGGACCAGGTGACCGCCGGCAACCCTTTTCCCCGGATCGGCAGCCGGGATGAGACGCGGGACCGGATCATCCGGAGTCAACTCACGCCGCCGCAGGCGGAGATATTCGACCGCGATCGGGCGGTGGAGAAGGAGGCGCTGCAAAAGCAGATGATGGAATATTACACCGAGCGTGCTTCCGCAGGGAAATAGGTAGGGTTACGGCGGCCGGGGGGAATTCAGGGACGGCGGCGGTCGGCCTCGATAATGGTGTCCAGGGTCCCGGGATCAAGCATCGAGAAGGTCGTCATCGCACCCGGGAATAACTTGACCCGGGCTGGAGCGTCACTACCAGTGGCTGCCAGGCCAGTGAATCTCATCCATATGCGCAACGCTGGATTATTGCTATTGATCGTGGGGTTTGCCTCATTCCCCGTGATGGTGCTTTGGTTCCAGTCGTTGGACTCGGCCAATTTTTCGCAGGCCTATGATTCGCTGCCTCCGCAGGAAACGTTTTCCGGATCGGAGGTGCGGCAACAGCTTGATGCCTTGAACCAGCGTCTTCAGCATCATCCCGCCTGGCTTCTCATTCCCGCGGTCCTGATGCTGAGCGGCGGGCTGCTCTTGCACCGGAACCGGTGACATCAGGCCGGCACCCCTTCCCGCGCCGGATACACTTTCTGGCAGAAGCCCAGCGCCCCACTATTTCTTGCAAAGCCTGGCGGGCTGGATACCCTGCCCTATCCAGTCACAGCCAGTGGCTGCCCGGCCACCACGATGAACCACCCATCTCCTCAGAAGTCATGGCCATTTACACGTTGGTTTTTCTATTTACTGACCGGCGTATTGCTCACACTTGCCGGACCATCCTTCTCCCGACCGCGTGACCGCTTCTATTCGACAACGGTAGAGACTTTTGAGCGGGTGGACGGCATTCTGCAGCCGACCCGGGATAAGATATGGCTGGATTCACTTTCCTACGCCAAACTCCAATCCGGCTACTGGCTCCGGGTGGCCTTGGCCGCAGTGGCTATTGATGCACTTTTCCTGCTGATCCTTCGGACCCGGCAGAAATACCGGCAGCAGCCCCCTGCGCGGCTGAGTGGAGCCATCCCGGCTTCACCCGCCGCCTCCCGGCCATGATTTTGCCCGATACCGCTGGAGGCGCAATCAACGGACCGCCCATCGAAATCGCGGCCCGCTTTCATTTTTGAACCATGCTATCCAACGACTACACGGGGATGCAGACTGGCATGGCCCTCAGCGCAATCTTTGCGCTGCTCTGGCTGATCTCCGTGGGTCTGTTCGGCGCCGGAGTGGCGGGCCTGGTCTTTGGTTGGCCACCACTCCGGGTGCGATTCAGGATCCGGGCGGCCCTGACCATCGCGGTCATTTTATCACCGTTCTTTGGCTTGTTGGGATATACGATTTATCGGGAGGCCTTCATTGATTACGAGTTGCACCACGGACACAACTTTTGGTTGATCGGGCTCGGGCTTGCGATGCCATTGGCCCTGGTCGTCGTCATTCTGGTGTCCCTGCCGCTGCTCCGCATCGCGGCGGCCCGCATCGCCACAACACAGACAGCAAAGCCTTGACGGCCCCAACCCTCCCCACAGAGCCGACCGGGACAGGAGGCCATGGGACTAAGGCAGCCCGCGGAGACGCAGATAGCGGCGGGGATGCGCGGGATCGGCCGTGAGGAAAAGGTCGCGAACCGCCACGGTGCGCAGGACTCCTGCTCCCGTCTCCACCACATTCACACCGACGTCGAGCGCCACCATCGGCGCGCCTGCCGTGCTGCGGGCGAGATCGGTCCAAGTGGAAAGATCATCGCTCCCCTGCACCGTGAACGACACGTCGGTCGCAGCCGTATTGCGGGGGAAAGTGATGGCCAGCCTGCCCTCCACCGTGCTGCCGACAGGGAGCGGCCCGGCCACATCAGGATCGCCGCCGGTGGCGTATTCGAGGACCGTGGGCAAGCCGTCGAAGTCGGTATCCCCGTCGTCCGGCTCATTGGCATCGCCAAGGTGGGTGAGCTTCCATTGCTGGAACGGCGTGTAGAAGTTGAACGAGGCCACTTGCTCGATCAGGCCGGAGCTGCCGTTGTTGTAGCCGCTGGTGGTTCGGCCCCGGGCGCGGAACTGGCCGGCGCCGGTGAGCGAGAGCCCGGTGAGCTGCCAATTGGGCGTGCCGCCGATGCGGGTGCCGCTGCCCAGCGGCGTCCACGTCGCGCCGCTATCCGAGCTTTTCTCAAATGTCACCTGCGACACTTCCGGTGAGCTGCCGCCCCGGGTCCAAGTGACTTGGTTTCGGGTGGGTGCGTCCAACGTCTGCGTCGCGGGGTCATTAAACAGCCGCGCGAACCTGTTGCGCGCGGTCCCGCCCACTCTGGTGAAGTCGCCCCCGAGCAAAATCCTGCCGTCCGCCTGCTCCGCTACACTGTAGACCAAGTTGGCCGCAGTGGGATCAAGGCCCGCATTGAAGCCCGTGTCGAGCACACCAGCAGCATCCACCCGCGCAATGCGGTTGCGTGCGACCCCGCCCACCGTGGTGAAGGCGCCCCCGAAGAGAATCTTGCCGTCCGTCTGCACCGCCACGCTATAGACCACCCCGTTCAGATTGGGATCGAAGCCCCCGTCGAGCGCACCCGCCGAATTCACCCGCGCGATGCAGTTGCGCACGGTCCCGCCCACGCTGGTAAACCAGCCCCCGAGCAGAAACCTTCCGTCGGCCTGCTCCGTCACGTTATAAACATAGCTGCTCTCATTGGGATTGAGGCCGACGTTAAAACCGGCGTCGAGAACGCCAGCAGCACTCACCCTCGCGATAAAGTTGCGAGTTATCCCGCCCACGCTGGTGAACCAGCCCCAGAGCAGAATCCTGCCGTCCGACTGCACCGCCACGCTCAAGACGGAGCCGTCCGCATTGGGATTGAAACCCGCGTCGATCGTGCCGTCGGCATCCACCCGAGCGATGTGGCTGCGTTCGATTCCTCCCACGATATTGAATCCGCCCCCGAAGAGAATCTTGCCGTCCGACTGCACCGCCATGCCAGAGACACCATTGTTCGGACTGAGATTGAAACCGGTGTCGAGAACGCCATCAGCATTCACCCGCGCGATGTAGCGGCGCACGGTCCCGCCCACGCTGTTGAACCAGCCCCCGAGCAGAATCATGCCGTCCGACTGCACCGCCACGCTCAAGACTTCGCCATTCGCATTGGGATTGAACCCCGCGTCGAGCGTGCCGTCGGCGTTGAGCCGGGCAATGTTGTTCCTTTCCACGCCCAGCACCGAGCTGAATCCCCCTGCGATGATGGTCTTCCCATCCGGCTGCTCGGCGGTGGCAAGGACGATTCTGCCAACTACTGCCAGATTGAGCGGATCGAAGCCGCCTGGGACTGGAAGGCCCACGGTTGCCACCTGCACGGGCGCGCCGCTGCTGAAGCCGTTGGTGGTGACCACGGCGTTCAGTGCGCCAAGCGTATGGCCGGTCAGGCTCGTTACCGTGAGAGTCGTTGTCGTGGATGCCGTAACCAGGCCGGTGCCCGCCGGCGTGAAGGCCACGGTGTTCTGCCCCGGCAAGGGGCTGAAGTTGGTGCCGGTAATGGTCAGGGTCGTCGCCGTCGTCAGCAGATTGGCGGTGGACGGCGTGACGATGGGGGGCGGGAAGTTGAAGCTCGTGCTGGCTTCCACGAGGCCGAAGCTTCCGGTTAAGTAGCCGCCCGTGGTGCGGCCGCGGGCGCGGAGCTGGCCGGGGCCGGTGAGCGAGAGGCCGGAGAGCTGCCAGTCGGACGTGGTGCCGATACGGTTGCCGCTGCCCAGCGGGGTCCACGTCGCGCCGCTATCGGTGCTTTTCTCAAACGTCACCTGCGAGACTTCTGGCGAGCTGCCGCCCCGGGTCCAAGTGACTTGGGTCGCGTCGGGCGCGCTTAGGGTTTGGATCGCGGGCTCATTGACCAGCCGCGCGAAATAGTTGCGCTCGCTCCCGCCCACGGTGGTGAACCAGCCCCCCAGCAGAATCCTGCCGTCCGCCTGCACCGCCACGCCGAAGACATGGTCGTTCGCATTGGGAGTGAAACCTTCATCGAGCAGACCAGCGGCATCCACCCGCGCGATGTTGTTGCGCGCGATCCCACCCACGGTGGTGAAATCGCCCCCAAGCACAATCCTGCCATCCACCTGCACCGTCACACTTAAGACCCTGTTGTTCGCATCAGGATTGAAACCCGTTTCGAGCACCCCAGCGGCATCCACCCGTGCGATGTTATTGCGCGCGATTCCGCCCACGGTAGTAAAGGTGCCCCCGAGCAGAATCCTGCCGTCCGCCTGCTCCATCACACTATAGACGGTGCCGTTTGCATTGGGATTGAAACCCGCGTCAGGCAGACCAGCGGCATCTACCCGTGCGATGTAGTTGCGTGCGGTCCCGCCCACGCTGGTGAAGTAGCCCCCGAGCAGAACCCTGCCGTCCGCCTGCACCGCCACGCTGAAGACGGCGTCGTTCGCATCGGGATTGAAACCAGCATCGACCAGACCAGCGGCATCCACCCGCGCGATGCGGTTGCGCACGATCCCGCCCACACCGGTGAACAGGCCCCCGAGCAGAATCCTGCCGTCCGTCTGCACCGCCACGCTATAGATAGCGTCGTTCGCATTGGGATTGAAACCTTCATCAAGGAGGCCAGCGGCATCCACCCGCGCGATGTTTTTGCGCGAGGTGCCGCCTACGTTGTTGAAGGCACCCCCAAGCAGAATCCTGCCATCCGCCTCAACCGCCACACTATTGACGACGCCGTCCACATTGGGATTGAAACTAGCGTCGAGTGTGCCGTCGGCATTGAGCCGCGCAATGTTGTTGCGCGGCTGGCCCAACACAGAGGTGAAGACCCCCGCGATGATGGTCTTCCCATCCGGCTGCACAGCCATGGCCAGGACGGCGTGGCCGGCGACACCCGCATCGAGCGGATCGATGTCACCTGGGAGCGAGAGGACCACGGTGGCCACTTGTTCTGGAGCGCCGCTGCTGGCTCCATTCGTGACAACTACAGCACTCAACGCGCCAGGAGCAAGGCCGGTGAGGCTGGTGACCGTTAGACTCGTCGCCGTGGATGCCGTGACGGTGCCCTCTCCTGCGGGGGTGAAAACCACGGTGTTTTGAGCCGGCGCCGGGCTGAAATTTGTTCCCGTGATCGTTATGATCGTCGCCGTCGTCCGCAGATTGGTGGTGGACGGGGTGACGGTAGGAACTACGGCAAAACTATAGTTCGCCGTGGTCTCCACGAGACCGGAACTCCGACTTCCGTAGCCGCCGCTGGTGCGGCCCCGGGCGCGGAGCTGGCCGGGGCCAGAGAGCGAGAGGCCCGTGAGCTGCCAGTCGGGCGTGGTACCGATGCGGGTGCCGATGCCCAGCGGGGTCCACGTCGCGCCGCCGTCCGTGCTTTTCTCAAACATCACCTGTGAGACTTCCGGAGAGCTGCCGCCCCGGGTCCAGATGACTTGGGTCGCGTTGGGCGCGCTCAGCGTCTGAGTCGCGGGTTCATTCACCAACTGCGCGAACCGGTTGCGCGCAGTCCCGCCCACAGAGGTGAACCTACCCCCGAGCAGAATCCTACCGTCCGCCTCCACCGCCACGCTCAAGACGACGCCGCCGCTCGCCTCGGGATGGAAACCCGCGTCCAACAGACCAGCGGCATTCACCCGTGCGATGCGGTTGCGTGCGGTCCCACCCATCGTGGTGAAATCGCCCCCGAGGAGAATCCTGCCATCAGCCTGCATCGCCACGCTGAGGACGGAGCTGTTCGCATTGGGATTGAAACCCGGATCCAACAGACCAGCTGCGTCCACCCGCGCAATGCGATTACGCGCGGTCCCGCCCACGGTAGTAAAGGTGCCCCCGAGCAGAATCCTGCCGTCCGCTTCCACCGCCACGCTATTGACGGCATTGTTCGCATTGGGCTTGAAACCTTCATCAAGCAGACCAGCGGCATCCACCCGCGCGATGAAGTTGCGCGTGGCCCCGCCCACACTGGTGAAGTGGCCCCCGAGCAGAATTCTGGTGTCCACCTGCTCCGCCATGCTAAAGACGTAGCCGTTCACATTGGGATTAAAGCCCGCGTCGACCAGACCAGCGGCATCAACCCGTGCGATGCCGTGGCGCGTGGCCCCACCCACCCAGTTGAAGGCACCCCCGAGCAGAATTCTGCCATCCACCTGCACCGTCACACTAAAGACCCTGTTGTTCGCATCAGGATTGAAACCCGCTTCGAGCAGACCAGCGGCATCCACCCGCGCGATGCGGTTGCGTACGGTCCCGCCCACGGTGGTGAAGCTGCCCCCGAGCAGAATCCTGCCGTCCGCCTCCACCGCCACGCTGAAGACGGAGCTGTCCGCATTGGGATTGAAACCCGTGTCGAGCGTGCCATCGGCATTGAGCCGGGCAATGTTGTTGCGCGGCTGGCCCAGCACAGAGCTGAATTCCCCCGCAATGATAGTTTTCCCATCCGGCTGCACAGCCGTGGCAAAAACGCCGTCGCCGACCACCGCTGCATCGAGCGGATCAACATCCCCCGGGGCCCCATGGGCGGCAGGCAGGACGAAGAGGGCGAGGAGGAAAGTGAGCCCGGCAAGCAGGCGGTGGATAGGGTTCACAGGATCGGCGGTTTTGGGGGAGACGGATTCAAGTTAGCCAGGGAGTTCCTTTTCCCGCCAACAAGGCTGTCACTGACAAAGACTTCGCAGCCCTGCGCCTGATTGCACGCGTTAAAGCTCGTGCTATTTGCCAGCCTTGGCGCATCTGCAGGATATCTCCGCGGAGCGGGCGATAGGGCTATGGCAGCTCGCGGAGGCGCAGCTTGCGGAAGATGATGGGTGAGCCTTCGCTTTCGAGGCAGAGGTAGCCCTGGGCAGGGTCGCAGGCGGTGCCGCCGGAGACTTCCCCGCCGTTCACCCACAGGCGCACCTCGCCATTGATGGCGCGGATGTAATAGTGATTCCACTCGCCGTGGCCCTTGGCGAGAAGCTGGCGCGGGAAGCTGCGGGTGCCGTCCGGGGAGAGCGGCGGGAACGGGGTCATCTTCACCCCCACCGGGAAAACATCGCCATTCGTGCCGAACCAATCAGTCTTCTGCCCGGCCGCTTTCATCTGATCCGTGTAGGCATGGTCCAGCACCTGCACTTCGATCCCGCGTGGTAGTCCTGGCTTGCCGGCGGTGGTGAGGTTGCCGATCGACTCCGGGGTGGCCCACACAAAAACGCCGGAGTTTCCGCCGGGCTTTTGGTGGCTCCACTCCACCACCAGTTCGAAATTCTTCACTTCTTTCACAGTGCGCAGCACGCTGACAGGCTGACCGGTGCAATGCAGCGCGCCGTCCTTCCAGCTCCAGGTGTCGTCGGCGCTGTTGACCTTGGTGAAGTCCGCGGGCCCGAGCGCACGCCAGCCGGGCTGCTGGTCATCGATGACGGCGCGCACGGGCGCCGGCGCCGCAGCAGCGGCGGGCGTCTGCGCAGAAAGAGGGGAAGTCAGGGCGAGGGCAAGCGGCAGGGTGAGGAGGAGAGGTTTCATAGCGGACGGGTTTGGAGGCAAGGAACGTCAGGTCGGCGCCCGTGCCGCACACTTTCTAGCGTAGATCCCCAAGCCCGGCAACCGCCCGCTGTAACTCGACCGCTGACCGCTGACCTCTGCAATGACTCAGGCGCTCACCGCGCCTGCGGGCCTGCGCCCCAAACCGTCGCCGGTTTGCCTCAAACGCCTCGCCGCCAGCGGCGTTTGTCTGCCTTCTCTCCTCTCCATTGATTCACAAGCAATCCCGGGGCATCAAGATCCGCTCTCTTCCACCCTGCCCACCAGAACACCATGAAACCAAATCACCGCCGAGGGATCCTCCTTGTTATGACGCTGTTGAGTCTCCCGGGTGCGGGCCGGGCTCAGGAGCCCCGTCAGAAGCCCCCTGAAATACCCCGGCTGCGGGAACTGTCGTTTGCTTTCCTGACGGATGACCGCCCGCTGCCCGGAGAGGAGCGCACCGCCCAAATCACGGCCCTGATCAAGGACGCCACGGTGCTGGAGGTGCAGGCCGCCCTGACTGCCGGCACCGTGACTTCCGAGGAGCTGACAGGGTATTTTCTGAACCGCATCCGGCGCCATGACGGACTGCTGCGCAGCTATCTGGAAGTGAACCCGCGCTGCCTGGAGGAGGCCCGCACGGCAGACCGGCTGCGCAAGGAAGGCAAGGTGCTGGGTCCCCTGCATGGCATCCCCTTGAATGTGAAGGACAATATCGGCACCGCCGCGCCAATGCACACCACCGCCGGCGCGGAGATCCTGCTGCAGCATGCTCCGGCCCGCGATGCGGTGCTGGTGCAACAATTGAGGGACGCCGGCGCCGTGATTCTGGGCAAGGCCAGCATGTCGGAACTGGCGGGAGTGCTGACCACCAAACCGCCGGGCTATAACGCCGTGAGCGGGATCGGGGTCAATCCCCACGGCAGACAACTGCCCGTGTCCGGCTCCAGCAGCGGCTCGGGCATTTCTGTGAGTGCCTGCCTGACGATGCTAAGCGTGGGCACGGAGACGTCAGGATCCCTGATCTCGCCGGCGGCGGTGAATGGGGTGGTGGCCATGAAACCCAGCCTGGGGCTGGTCAGCGGCGAGGGTATCGTCCCGCTCATCCGTTATCAGGACTCCGCTGGTCCGGTGACGCGCAGCGTGACCGATGCCGCGGTGCTGCTGGCGGCCCTGGACATGGGCGAAGCAGACTATGCCGCCGGTCTGGACGCCGGGGCGCTCGCAGGCGTGTCCGTGGGAGTGCTTCGTCAGGACATTGCCGGACCGGCGAACCCGGGCCGTCATGCCGGTTGGCTGGCCTTGATGGATGAGGGGCTGGGCAAGGCGAAAGCGGTCAGCCGCGGGGTGACCCTCGAAGGAAAGATCGAGCTGCTGCCGGTCATTTTCCTCGGCCTGGCCCACGACACGATCGGTTATCTGGCGGAGGCCGGAGCCCAGGTCAAAACCCTGGCAGACCTGCAGGCCTACAATGCGGCCAAACCGGAAATCCGGATTCCCCGCGGCCAGAACATGATAGAGCTCGGCTCCCAGGTGCTGGCCGAGTTTTACAAGGAGGAGGGCATCAAGGAGGACGGCCTGGCCAAGGCCTATGAAGACCTCGCCCTGAAAGCCCGGGAGTCGGCTGCGGCCATTCTGGCCAAGGCCTTTGCGGGGAATTCCGTGCAGGTGCTGGTGAGCCTGTCCAATGCCCACTCGGAGCTCTACGCCTCAGCCGGCTATCCGGCCATTACGGTCCCCCTGGGTTTGAACAAGGACGGCGTGCCCAATGGCATCACCTTCATCGGCCAGCACGGCGAAGATGCCAAACTGCTGGCCTATGCCTTCGCCTTTGAGCAGGCGACGCGATACCGGGTGACTCCGGCCGCCGTCTGGAAGGATTGAGGCTCCATGTGCTCTGGCCCCGCGGAGGACCACAACTTTCGGCCCCTCCTATCTGGCAACAGCGGACGGATCACCAGTGGGCGGCGGAGCGTGGTCTTCCGAAGCTTTGGGTCCGAGGACTTCCGTGAGCACGGGGGTGAGGAGATCCGCCCACAGCTGATAGCCATGGAGCGCGAGATGGAGGTTATCGGAAGTGAAGGCTCCGGCGGCGAGGCGCCCGTTGGCATCCGTGAACCGTGGAAAGGGATCGAGATAACGCACTTTTTTGCCGTCGGCATACGAGGCCACGGTGGCATTGATCTTTTGGATGAAGGCATGGAGCTGCGGATCAGTGCCGCGGGGGAGGATGCCGGTGAGGAGCACGGTGGCTTCCGGGGCCTTTTGCTGGAGGCGGCCGAGCACGGCCTTGATGCCACGGGCGATGGCCGCCGCCTGGAGCTCGTCGCCCGGGCGGGCGCCGACGTTATTGGTGCCGCCGAGGAAGACAATGACCTTGGGGTTCACCGCATCGAGCTCGCCGTGATCCAGCCGCCAAAGCATGTTTTGCAGGGTATCCGCGCCCCAGCCGAAATTGGCGGCATTCCAGCCGTGAAAGGTTTTTTGCCAGTGTGCCAGGAAGTCAGGGTAGTCCGTGGCCCCCCAGCGCCGGGTGATGGAGTCGCCCAGGAAATAAAGATCGATCCGGCCCTGCTGGCGTTTGGCGAGCAAGGCTTCATGCGCCTTTTTGGAGTTTTCATCCGTGCGGGGAGAAGGTTGATCGGCGGGAGCCTCGCCCCGTCCACCCGATCCCCCGGGACCCCTGCCATAACGTGCTCCAAACAGGGCCGGCGGCAGTTTTGCCTTCTGTTCCTCCGTCAGGCCAGGACCCAGTTTTTCCGGCAATTCCTGATTCAATCTGGCAAGGTCTGCCTCGAGATCCGCGATCCTTTTCTGATTGGCGGCGGCTTCGGCCAGCAGAGGCGTGAGCCGGGAAATCTGCTGCTCCGTGAGCGGGAGCGCAGCATTCAGCTGGTCGAGGCTGGGAATGGGTACCGGCGCGGCAGGAGGACCGCCCCCAAACTGCGCCGCAACCGGCCCGGTGAGCTGAATCAAGACCAGCAGCGCGCAAAAGCAGCCTATCCCGCGGTGCAGGCGTGTCGTGGATTTGGAGATCATGAATAAGGCCCTGTGGAGAGGTTATTTTTTGGGGGCGGGCGCATCGATATAACGGCTCACCCATTCGAAGAAGGCGGGGAAATTTGGCTCCTGGGTGTGGCCGCCGTCGTGCTGCCGCCAGGCGAGTTCGCCGCCGGTGAGTTGTTTCACGGCGGGCATGGGAGCCGTGATATAATTCCGGGGCGCCACGCCATAACCGGTTTTCCCCAGCAATTCATAAGCCGGAGTGGCCAGGATACCGGCCATGTAACTGCCGGCCGCACCGACCCATTTGGGATCGCCCTTGGACTCGATGCCGTAGCTGATAAAACAAGGCCGCGGGGCGCACAGGGCGATGAGCTGGTGGGAATCCACCGGCAGATCCCCCGCATCCTTTTTCCCAAAGGAAGCCTCCGCCGCGCCGTATTTCAGGTAATTTCCTGCCATCCAATAATAGCTCCCTCCGGTGAGGTTTTCCACGGCTTCGCCGTAGTCATGGCGGTGCAGCTTCACCCCTCCCTGGCCGGAGGAACCCACCAGCGCCACGGCGACCCGTTCATCAAACGCCTGGGCCACGATGGCGGCCTTGCCATAACGGGAAACTCCCGTGATGCCGATCTTCCGGGCATCGACGCCCAGCTCCGGATGCTGCTCGAAATAATCAATCAGCCGGCTGAATCCCCAGGCCCACGCCCGCAGGGCGCCCCAGTCATCCGGCCGGCGAGGCTGGCCCAGATTGGTGAGGCCGATGACTCCCTGGCGCAGGGCCATGCCGCCGGCGTCCGCCTGGATGCTGTTCGGATTGATGGTGCCGGCCCCCCAGCCATGGGGGATGGCGTGCTCCAGACCACCACCGCCGAAGGCCACGAGCAGCGGCACCGGTCCGGACGCCGCCGCAGGCACGGTGAAGCTGGCCTGGATGGCCACGCTCAGCGCGGGATAACGGCTATTATCGACCCGGCCCAGGAGTTGGCGGGTGATGGTGGCCATCCCCGCCGTTTCTCCCTTGGTGGTGCTCACCACTTCCCAGACCACTGCGGGAGCGGCCGCCGGAACCCGGCCATAAATCTCCCGCTCAAAATCCTCCAGAATCTCCTTCCGCCGCGCGGGCCATTGACCCGGCGACGTCACGGGGGTGCCGTCCTTCATTTTCATCAGCTCCGGCATGGTGTCCTTCCACGGATTCGCAGTGGCCAGATCAAATCCCGGTCCTTCCTGTTTGCTGCCGTTTTTCCCGGGCCGGAGCCTCACAATGCCCAGTTGTTTCATCAGGTGCAGCTGGTCCTGATAGGTCCCCGTGAGATCGGCCACGATGAGCTGCTGCTGCTGGTCCGGGGTGAAGACCGCCTTCAACTTCGCCTGGAGCGCTGCCCGTTCCTCCAGGGCCGGGACCAGCTGCGCGGTGAGGGCTTTTTCCGCGTTATTGAATTCCCCGATCCTGGCGGAGATGCCGGCAGCCTGGGCCTCGTCGAGCGAGAGAGATTGCTCCAGCGCCTTTGGATTGACCGGAGGCAACCCCGGTCTCCGGCCTGGCGGCTGGGCTTTCAATTCACCCATACCCGTGAGGGCCAACAGGAGCACCTGACTTCCCGCGAAAATGAACCGGCACACCGGGCGATGGGTAAAACGAGAAATCATGACTCCGGCGAGGTCAGCGGAAAGCGTGGCTGGCGTCAAGCAGGATCGGGAGGGGCCGCGCGTCGAGGGCCTGCCGCCGCGGGGATTCCGGAACATCGCCCCTTGGGGCAATCCCGGTCCGAGGAACTCCGCTGGAAGATTCCGTGACCGCCCCGTATTTAAGGAGGATCAGCCTCTCTGCTTGGGAGGAAATCCGCCACCCCTTTCCGCCCAGCCTCCCTCACCAAAACTTACCTCATGCCTTCCCTGACTCCTCCGCGATTCCCCACCCATGCCTCTGCCTGCCATTCCGGCCGGCCCGTGGCGACCCGTCCCGCCTGGCAGATCGCGGCCGGTTTGAGTTTAGCGTGGGGGCTGCTGCCGCTGGCCTGCACCGCCGCGGATCAACCCCAGTGGGGCCAGGCGTGGTCGCGCAATCCCGTGTCCGCCGAGCAGGGCCTGCCTGACGGATTTGATCCTTTCACCAAAAAGAACGTGAAGTGGGTGGTCGAATTGGGCAGCCAGACCCATTCCACCCCGGTGGTCGCCGGGGGGCGGGTCTTCATCGGCACCAACAATGCCAACCCCCGCGATTCCCGGCATCAGGGCGACCGCGGGGTCTTCATGTGCCTCGATGAAAAAGACGGCGGCCTGCTCTGGCAATTGGTGGTGCCCAAGCTGGAGGACGACGACTATCTGGACTGGCCGAATACCGGGATCGCTTCCGAAGGCACCGTGGAAGGCGACCGCGTCTATACTGTCACCAACCGCGGCGAGGTGGTCTGTCTGGATGTCCATGGCATGGCCAATGGCAACGACGGGCCCTATCAGGACGAAGGCAAACACCTCGCCCTGCGCGGGGAGCCGGCCCTGACGCCCGGCCCCCTCGATGCCGATATCCTCTGGCTGCTCGACATGAAGGAAGCCTGCGGCATCTGGTGCCACGATGGCGCCCACAGTTCCATCCTGATCCATGGCGGGCATCTTTATGTGAACACCGCCACCGGCGTGGACAACACCCACCGCGTGATCCGCCGTCCCCTCGCCCCCAGCCTGATTTTGGTGGACAAGCTGAGCGGACGATATCTCGCCCGGGAAGAGGAAAAGATCTCCCCCAACATCTTTCACTCCGGCTGGTCGTCGCCCTCGTTTGGCGAGATCGGGGGGAAACCCACTATCTTCTTCTGTGGGGGAAATGGCATCACCTATGCCTTTGAGCCCCTGCCCGCCGCTCCGGCCGGCGATGCCGTGCAGACCCTCACCAAACGCTGGGAATACGACATGGACCCCACCGCGCCGAAGTCCAAGGTCCACTTCTTCACCCAGAACAAAAAGGAAGGCCCCAGCAACATCTACGGCATGCCCGTTCTCCATCAGGACAAACTGTATATCGCCGGCGGCGGTGACGTCTTCTGGGGCAAGAACCAGTCCTGGCTGAAATGTGTGGATGCCACCAAAGGCAAGGAACTGTGGAGTTATGAACTCGGCAAACACACCCTCACCACCGCGGCCGTCCACGATGGCCTTGTCTACGCCACGGACGCGGACGGTATCGTTCACTGTGTCGACGCCCTCACCGGCACCGCCGTGTGGACCCACCCCATGAAGGGCGACTTCTGGGCCTCCCCCATGGTGGCCGACGGCAGGATCTACCTCGGCACCCGGAAAGGGAACTTCAGCATTCTGAAGGCCGGGAGGGAATTGAAAGTCCTCTCCAACCTCGAGCTGAAATCCCCCATCAGTGCCACCGTGACCATGGCCAACGGCACCGCCTATCTGGCCACCATGAAACAGCTCTGGGCCCTGAAGGCAGAGTGAGCTGCGGCCCGCCTCCGTTTCATTTCATTTCAGCTCAGCTCATTTGCCGTCGGCGGGCAGGAATTTGAAGGGTTCCGCCTTTGCGAACTGCGCCGCGGTGTTGCCGGAGTAGATGGTTCCATCACTGACGGTGAGCTTCCGCACGGGCTGGCCTTCGCTGAAATTCATGTCCCCGACGTTCACCCAGAAAATGCTCGGACTGCGGGTGGACTCGAAGTAATAACGCTTATTTTTATGGTCAGAGACCGTGCGCCAGAGCGTCGAGGAAATGTTGGGCTGCCCGGGGGTGGTGATACCGAGCGGCACCGAGGCATTGCGGATGACTCCAAAACAGCTGGCGATGGCCTCCTCTATTTTCGCGGTCTGCGGGATCGCGTTGATGTAAAAGGAAGCGCGGGCAAAACGATCCGCCGCCCGATTGGTGCCTGGCAGCATGGTGGTGCCGCCGATTTGTTTCCAATAGGCATTCAGCGCCAGCTGCTGGTCGTAGACCGGGGAGTTGGTCATCACCTGAAACTCGCGGCCATGGTGGATCACCAGTTTCCCGCCCACATATTCAAAGATAGAGGAATCGCCCGTGGGATCGGAAATGGCCAGATGCACGGTGCCAGCATGGCCATCCGGCGACATCACCGGCACCACGTAAAACGGCTCTGCCCGCACCGCTTTCACCGCCTCGGCCACGGTCGGATATTGATCCAGAAAATATTGCGCCCAGGCGGAAATGCAGATCGTCTGACGTTTGTCCCCCGCCGCGGGCTTGGGGTATTCAGCCTCGGCAAGATAAAGCAGGTTGGCGACCAGCCCCTTTTCATTCATGCCATCCGCCGTCGCGGCATCGAACGCCGTGGAGATCACGCTGCCGTATTGGGCCGTCCAGCTGATTGATTGCGCCCCCGCCGCACCCTCACGTTTCATCCCGCGGGGAAAGGCCCAGAGATTGGAACCCAGATCCGAAGCCCAGTCCATGCTGCGCACCGTAATGATGGTATCCTCCGGCCCGAGATAGACCGCCCGGGTGCAGGCCCCGGCCGACGGCAGCGTCGCCACCACCGGCCCGAGTCCGAAGAGAACAGCGACAGAAAGAGAGCAGATCGTTGGTTTCATAGCATACGTGTGAGGAGCCCCCATCGGCATAACGCGCCTGGGTGAGTCCAAAGAAATAGCCGATGGCCGTGAATCTGCAAATTATTCAACCAACGAACGCACCAATTCCCCCCTGCCAGGGTGAGGCCGGGGAGCCGCATGAACCATCGCCTGAGCGGAAAGCCAGGCGATCCGCCATCAAGGCAATGGCGGTGTCACGACGCGGTAGCCGCGGAAGCCGCTGCCCTGGGGAGTGGGGTCTGTCACCAGCACGGAGGGACGGAGCGCAGGGTCGGCCGGAATATCCGTGAGCTTCTGCCAGGAGTCCGGCGCCAGCGTCCCGGAGACCAATACGGTGTAGGCTTTGTTCGCCAGGGCCTCGAACCGGATCTCCACCCCGCCCGCAGGAAGCCGGGTGAGGGAATCGACCCCAAAGACACTGACTGGATTCTGGGGCGCGGTGCCGGCGAGGAATTCATCGAGGTTGTTGGCACCATCGGAGTCGAGATCCAACCCGGCATCGGCGGGATTGTTGGAATCGAGACCGGGGATCTGGTTCTCATAGCTGTCCGGCATCCCGTCGTCATCGGTATCGACGGGCACGGTGCCGCTGAGGGCGGTTTCGGAGCGGAAGCTGGACCCGATGAAATTGCTGCCGCGCACGCGGAACGACCATGAGGGACTCGAAGTCAGCCCGGAAACCATCACCACATTATCATTGGCAGGGAAAGTGCCGGCATCGGCCCAGGTGGTGCCATCGGGCGAACGCTCGAGGATGAACCCGGACTCACGGTTGTCAGGATCGCTCCAGGAAAGGATCGCGGTGCTGCCGTCGAAGGAGACGACCTGAAGGTTGGCCGGCACATCCGGCAGGCCGCCCACAGGAAAGGCGACGCCCATGGTGGCCCCCAGCTTCCCCGTGCCGATGCAGGGTGATGCCGGCAGCAGGCGGTAGTCGCGGTTGGCGGGATCACGGAAGAGCGGGTCGGCATTCAGATTGCCGGTGCCCGGCCAATTCACTCCCTGGAGATCGGAATATTGGATTTCGATCACGGTGTCGGTCTCTGTCCCGATCGGGGTGACGTTGCCGGAGAGGATGTTATTAAAACAGCCGTTGATGATGCCGCCCCCGGTACCGGCTGCCTTTTCAAATCCGTGCAGGCCGATCTGTGCATTCACGATGGTGCAGCCCTCGACATGCGCCACCGAGTCCGCCTTCACCTGCACGCCCCTGGCCACATTGAAGATGAGGCAGTTCCTGACAATGAGATTCACGGCATCGTTGGGGGCATCGCCGACGGAGACACCTTTGTCGCTGAAGTTGTGCATCATGCAGCCCTCGATGACCACGTCCCGGCAGGGAGCCCCGTTGATAGGGGAGGGGCCGATGTCCACGGCATCCGTATTGGTGCCGCTGGGGCCGTTCCGGAAGGTGCATTGCCGGATGGCGGACCCTGGCGGGGCTCCATCGAAGTCCACCGCATCTGCCGTCGGCGCCTCGAACAGGCTGTTCTCAAGAACGGTGAGGGTCGTTACGAAGTTCGTCTCGGCGTAGTTGAATACATGGCACCGGAGCAGGTTCACCGAGATCGCGTCCTGACTATAGATGATTTTGGAGGCCGTGGAATCATGGACCTTGGTATCCTCTATCAGGCCAGTCACCCCGGTCATGAAACGCACCGTGCCCCCGGAGATGTCCGCATGGCGGATCGTCAATGTCCCGCCAGTGCCGGTGGCGGACAACCCGCCCCATTCCGCCGCCGCGGCCCGGCGCAGGATCACCGGGGCTGCCGCCGTCCCGGCGATTTCGATGTGGCTTCCATTGATGGCCTGCAGCGTGACGCCGGCCGACAAGACCACTTCCACCCCGGCCTCGATCGTGAGGGTCGCCCCGCCGTCGAGCGTCAGATTGCTGGTCACCGCGACCGGACTGTCCGCCAGCTTCCAGGTGATGTCCGCGGGAGGCGCCGGTCCGTCCACAAGGTCGAGATCGACGATGAGTGAAAAGTCGCTGCTGGAGAGTTCCCCATTGATCCCCTGGACCGCCAGCACATGGGAGCCCACGCCGAGCCGGCTGGATAACGGGCCGAGATCCACCACCACCGGCGGAGAGCCTCCTGCTCCGGCGGACGCCTCGTGATTCGCCGTGATGGTATCCTGATTGTAAGGGTAAATGGTCCCCGCAGCGCCCGGCACGTTGGGTGACCGGTAAACTTCCACGCCCCCGAGATAAACGATGCAGCCATCATCATAGTCCACCGTGAGGCGCAGGTGGCGGGTGGGGTCCATCGCTGGAGTGACTCCGAAGGTGGCGCGGGTGTAGACGGTGATATAGCCATTCAGCATGTCGCCCAAAACAGTCGTATCGTCGCCATCCGCATAGCCGAACCCGCCTGCTCCGGTGGCCCAGCTGGCATCCAGGGAAGCATCCGCCACCGAGGCCCAGTCCACCGGAGGCGCGCTGGTTCCCTTGCGGTAGTTCCAGGTGTCGCTGTGATCCACCAGCGGCGTGGGAGCGAGTTGGGCCGAAGCCCCAGGCGCAGAGATCAGGGCCAGAAGTCCGAAGAAGAAGGTGGGGCGGAGCATGTTGTTGTCTGGGGAAAAGGGAATCCGGGGCCGACCATAACGGGCCGGAGAGGATCGGCCAAGCCAATTATCATCATGAAATGGATCGCCCCTCCGCAGGCGTCAGGCTTCCCCTTACCTCTCCCGCGCCCCCTCACCAGACCGCCAAAAGAAAAACCCTCCGGCCGGTCCAAGGGGACCAACCGGAGGGCGGGGTTTTGCCTGGGGGCAATGGGGGGAGATTACACCTCGACGATGCGCACCTGATTCGGGTTCAGGGAACAGCGCGGCACATAGATGCTCAATAGCACGACCTCATGTTCCTCATCCCCGGGGGAATCCCCATCGGAGGCCCCACCCATCTTGTTCCGCACGCTGGCCTGCACGGTATATTCCACCTTGCACTGGGTGCGCAGCCGCACCTCCGGTTTCGGGGTGGTTTGAAGGGGTGCGCTCAGAGCGCACAGACTGTCGGATAGGGAGGGGAGAGAGCAGGTCGGGGTATTCATGTTGGTATGGATCAGATAGATAAGTAAGGGAGGTTTTTTTGAGGGGGCAGGTTGGGCAGGATGCCGTTCAGTTCACTTTCACGGTGATTTCTTTGGCCTCAGGGGTTTCGGTTTTGGGCACCGTGACGGTGAGCACCCCTTGTTGATAGGCGGCCGAGATGGCGTTGGCATTGGCATCGTCCGGCATGGAGAAGGAGCGCTCGAAGCGGCCGTAGCTCCGCTCGATCCGGTGATGTTTCGCATCCTTTTCCTCCACTTCGGATTTCCGTTCCCCGGTGATTTCCAGGACACCGTTTTTCATGGTGACCTTGAGGTCCTTTTCCTGGACTTCAGGCATGTCCACCTTCACGCGGTATTCTTTGGCGGTCTCGCAGATGTCGACGGCCGGATTCCACTTGGCGAGGGAATCCTCCATGTCCTGGGAGGGGGCGAACAGACTGAAGGTAGGTTGGAAGTCACGGGGGAAACGCTCGATCATCCGGTTCAGCCGCTGACCGAAAGTGTCGAGTTCACGTAGGGGATTCCAAGGCGTAATCGCGTTCATGATATTTGATTTTGGTTTTGGGGTTTGGGTTGGTTGCTGTCGAGTGAATGGGCAGGGAAAGAGGAGGCTGGCCACCCGTGCGCGGGCGCACCACCAGCACCGGGCATGGAGCATGCTGCACCACCCGCTCGGCCACGCTGCCCAGCCAGAGGTGTTTCAGTCCGGACCGGCCGTGGGTGGACATCACCACCAGATCGATGGGATACTCCGCGGCAAATTCGACGATGCAGTGCCACGGGATGCCCACCTTGATCGCCGTATCCACCCTCACTCCGTCCGGCGTCTTCGCCAGCAGGGCATTCAACTCCAGGCGGGCGGCTTCGATCAGGTTTTCCGTATAGGTCGCCGTGATGGCCGCCATGTCCCCCGCCAGATAAAAATCCCCCGTCGGCAGCAGCACCGGTTCCACCGCATGAAACAGCGTCAGACGGGCGGAAAATTTCCCGGCCAGCACCACCGCAGCGGTTACCGCAGCAGGGGTTTCCGCGGAAAAATCCACTGGAACGAGAAGATGTCGCAGAGTCATGGGCGGCGGTGGCGGTGGACAACGGCGGTGTTGCCGTGCCCCATAGTTCTGCCATGACCCCGGACCGCTGACTAGTCTCTGGTGATTCAGCTGTGGTTACGGGGCCCGCTGAGGGAACTAAGAATTTCCCCTATGCGGCGGCGCCGTTCCCTCATCCCCTCCAGCCGGCCGCCCCCGGCCATGCCCCCGATCTCCCCGGGCTGCCACCGGCCCGCACCCCCGCGCCGGAATTTTCCTGGCACAAATCCCCGGACCAGTCATCATGGGGGACGCGGCTTCCCCGCCCCCTTCTTTTTCATGTTAAAATCCGATCAGGAACTTCAAGGCATCGGAGGGTGGCTCATTCTGCTGGCTCTCGCCCTCATCAGCGCTCCCGTGAAGTTATTCGACTACTCCAACATGATGGCCTCGCAATTCAACGAGCCCTCCGTCCTGGCGTTGACCACCCAGGGCTCTCCATCCTACGATGCCCGCTGGATGGCTCTCCGGTTGATTGAAACGGCAGGTTATGGCCTCGGGGCGATTGGCGTGGTTCTGCTGATCGGGTTATTCTTCAGCAAGCACCGGTTCTTCCCCTTGGCATTCACGTTATACGCCGGCTGGATGGTCGCGCTGAATCTCACCAGCTATTATCTGGTCCAGTCCACCCCCGCCATTTCCGAGCGGTATGGGGGCAACGATCCAGTGGCCATCGCCGCCCTGCTGGGATCCACCGCCTTGTGGACCAGTTACCTTTGGTACTCCCGGCGCGCCAAACTCACCTTCGTCCGCCGGTTTTATTTCTCACCGTTCTTCCCCTTCTTCAGCGCCGCCTGACAGGCAGCGCCCCCGGGTGGATCAACCGGGAGCAGGCGGCGATGGCTCGGGCCAGGTCTTTGGAAAAGGACGCCCTATCCTTGGGGCAGAGTTTCTTCCGCAGTTTCAAAAGCAGGGGCAACAACTCCGGGCGGCCCATCAGCTCCGCCGCCTCCAAACACCAGTTTCCATGGAACGGGCCCGCCAATTCCCGCAGCAAGGCCGGCGCAGCTCTGGGATCGTGGCGCTTGGCCAGACCGATCAGGGCTTCCCCGCGGATCTCCGCATCCGGCTCATCCAGCAATCGTGCCAAAGCGTCCCTGATCTCTGGCGTATCCATGTCGGACATGGTCCCCAGCCCAAACGCGGCCCAGTTGCGCACGTCACGATCGGCATCTCCTGCCAACACGATCAGGCCCGCCAGCGCCGCCCCCTCCTCCTGACCGGTCAGCGCATGGACCACGGCATACCGCACCTCGGCATTCGGATGGCAAATCAGGGGCAGCACCACCGGAATGCCACGCGCCGACCGGCGGTGCCCCAGGGCGTAGGCCGCCGCCACTATCACCCGTTCATCCGGATCTCCCACCAGCCGCAGCACCACCTCCAGGGACTCGTCGTGGAAGGCATCAACACCCCAGCCCAGTTCTGCCAGAACATCGGCACCGGTCACCCGGTCCAACGCATCCTGGCTTGCGGCATAATAGCAGCCGAGATCGAACTCCGTCTGTCCGCCCCGGTAGTGAACCACCGCCAGCGAAATTCGGTCGTCGTCATCATCATCGGAGTCCAGCGACTGCCGGTAAGCCTCCACGATGGTCCCGCTGGCGGCAGTTTCCGCCTCGTATTCATCCTGGTATCTGCTGGCCATGGGCTTGGGGTGGGTCAGGGATTACCACAAGCCCATGGCAACTTCATGCAAATTCACGGGGATGCTGATTTTTACGCCGCCGCCCCCGCCGACAGCCTCCCAAATCCAACGGCCCCGCCCTGCCCCGACAACGCCAGCAGAGCTAAAGGCGGAATGCGGCCGCGGGCGCTGTATCCGGCTGCACGCCACCATCACCCAGCCTGCGCAGGTGATCTAAGAATGCCGGAAGGCGGAACCCCTAGCTGGAAATCCCTGAACCAAACGCCCGGACAACGGGGACACGTCCGGCGACGGCTAACCGTGAATCCCAGGATCAGGCGTGTTCCTTCACCTGGCGCCGTTTCTTCGGTTTTGGGAACGTGTCGTGATGGACTCCCTCAAGTTCCCTGCCCGCAGCCTTTTTATTGCGCCCGCCCCACTGCTTGAAGAAGAACGCCACATCGTGCTTCCCGCATTGGTCACGGATTTCCACTGCCCATTCCTCTTTCATCGGCCTCGGATGCACCCCGCTTTCCCCTCCCACGATCACCCAGTCGATCCCTTCCAGGTTCAGCTTGGGCAACGGGCCGATCAGTGGCTCGCAGGAAAGAAACCGGACGGCCGCCGGGACTTTGCGCAGGCTGTCGATCCGGTGGGTTACCGCATCGTTCTCCACGCTCACTCCCATCCAGATATTTTCGCTCCAGGTCAGGTGAGGCCACTCCACCTCCAAGCGGTCTCCCCGCTTGGTCAGCACCTGGAAGATCAGGTGCGGACAGTCATTCATCACCTTGAAGACCCGTTGGATGAACTCCAGCGGCATCTCCTTGTGGAACAGGTCGCTCATGGAATTCACGAAGACCATGGCCGACTTCTTCCACCCGTAGGGGATGGCCAGCGCGGCCTCATGCTGCCGGACCTTGAAACCGTCCGCGTATTTCTCCACTCCCATCGCTTGGAGACGCCGGGACATTATCTCCGCGTAGCAGAATTTGCATCCTGCGGAAACTTTGTCGCACCCCGTGGTGGGGTTCCAAGTGAGTTCGGTCCATTCGATGGAGCTGGTGGCCATGCTGGAATATTACTACGGAATTCCGAATCTTCAAGCAAACTATCCCAGCTGATCCGTCTCGCGAGCCTCACAAGAATGTGCCTTGGACCTCCCGCGACTCCGGTCTCACAAAAGTAATGCTCTCGATGCGTTCCTCAGGAAAGGTGTGAGCCTTCACTGTTTCACCAGCCCGAGGCTTAACCTCAATCTGACCTTTCCTGCTCAACGATTCCAACATTGCTTTAGGATTGAGAAATGGCGTCTCACATAGCGCATATCGAACAAGCTCGTCGAAGGCTACGCATTTACCCAAATAATGTTTATGAAAAAGGGGCGCAAAAAAGTCCACATCGTCACTGCGGAATAAAAAATGCTGATTGTAGTGAGCGTCTGAGAAGCAGTATTGTCCACTTTTATCGATTGCTCGCATGGCCTCTTTCATTTTTTCCATACCAAGACGGTTCCTAGTAGCAAAAACAAGGTAATAGTTGATTCGATTATTTTTACCTCTCATCTCGAATGACCAGACGAAATCAACACCGTCAATTCCCAAGAGCTGTCTTTTATAAAGCTCCAAACACTTTTCCGACTTTTTCACCAAGGAGTCTTGTGGATTACTCAGGAGGCTTTCCCAATCCCGGCAACCGAACACCTCGTCGAGCTGATTTTGCCACCCAACGTTTTTCCCAGAGTAAATTCTTGATATACCGTCGGCGTCGAAATTCAGCAATAATTCACTTCCGGAGCTTGCCAAACACTTCTTCAGAAGAGGGAACGGAACTCCGGTTCCCCCAAAGGGGTCTGCGAAAATAAGAAGGGGTTGCTTACCGACAAAACAGGATGAAAACCCAGGTGTTGAAAACAAATTTTCAACGACATCTTCAAATTTACCGTGCATTGAATACGGTTTAATCCGAGCAGGTAATATGCACTCGTTAATCTTGTCTTTCAGAATACCAAATCGCCTAAGATCTGCTTCAATAAAAACTGCAGTGACCTTCGAAATTGACAATCTGGTTGGTTCCTTTGAAATCCAAGCCTTGAACACATTCAATGCCGCAAGCGGAGAGCCTTCTGAGTGATTTCTGTAGGACCCGGGCCCTGAAAATCCATCTACATATAATAGCTCGCTAAACCGGGAAGCTACAATCGGAAACCAAGCATTTAGGTAATTCTTCAAAATTTCAATTTTAGCAATTGTGTGAGGGTCAGCATCCCAAATTGTTGGATTATTTTTGGCCATTCCGATGGAAAATAAAATATTTTAAAGAAGCCCGTTCAGTTCTCATCCGAACAAACCGGACCCGTCTCGTCCGTCGGCGCAATAGCCGCCAAGTAGCGGGGCGGATTCTCCCGACTATCGCAAAACACCACGGCTTCCGATCCTTGTTGCTTTGAAAGATATTCCCAAAATGGCAATGACGCAACCCGCGTCACGTCGATAGCCCGTCCCAGCATAATGTAGAACTGCTGAAGCACATCTGTTTTCTCATCAGAAAACCGACAAGACACCCCTCTTGCATGCATCACATTAGGGCAGACACCGCCATCACAGCAGTAAGAAACCAGATATTTATCAAAAGAAAGGATTGCGTTCGGCATTTGATGAATTGGAGTCTTCTCTACTAGCTCCATGATTTGCTCCGCTGCATTGCTTCCATGAATTGATTCTCCGCAAATGAACAAAAAGGTAAAAATTTGATCCAGATAGTTCGTCTTGGGCTCCAAAGGTTCCCATGACCTACAGTCAACCGCGACTCCGTTCGCAGAACGGTCTAATCCCTTTACTCCAATCAGACCGTCCAGAGCCTGGACAAGCTCCCTTTTTGATCTCACGACGGATTTTACTTCCCCCGCCGCTACAACCGCTTCGCATGGGAAAAGAAATTTACCACCTGGTGCCTCGAATATTGGGCAGATTGAGGCATCCACAATTACGATGTCTAGCTGCTTACTTAATGTTCCATGGCAGTCGAAGACGAAGCCCGTCGAAACCCTAAATTTTGTAGGAAGATGGGAGGTTAAAAATTCCCTAATGACTGCCTCGCGTGCAGTCCCCTTTTCACCTGGATGCTTGATCAGATCCGACCGAAGCCGACAAGCCATGATAGAGGCTGCCTCTCTTAGTAATTCGGACAAAATAAAATTAAACGAATCGGCTTTCATTTTATTTTGAACATCGATAGGCTATCTACAATCTTGGAAGTTTCCAAACTGACGGTGATAACCCGCAGGAATAGTTCTAGGGGGTATTTGGGATTGCTCATGGTTTCGGTGGTCCAGAGATTGGCGTCGTTGGTGATGCCTCTGTCTTTGTCGGCGGTGACGGATTGGCGTTCCATGCCCCATGCGAGGGTTGGCTTGCCGTTGACGATGTATTCGTAGGCGGAGAGGGGAATGTTTTTGAGTGTGATGCGTTCGTTGTAGATTGCGGTGGTTTTGTCGTTGATGCTTTTCCCGGTCTCCGGGTCCCTGGTTTTGGTGAACTTCATTTTGGTGACACGGTAGTCAGCATCGGTGAGGCGATGGCTGGAAACTTGCCGGGGTGGTGAGCTACTGTGTCGTAGTTTAGGTGCCAAGGAACGAGATCGCGGCCGGCCGAGAAGAAGGCCATCAAGTCGGCAAAGGTTTTGACAGCAGAAAAGCGGAAGAATGTTCGGATGAGTTCCTCGAAGTAGGAGCCGTTCTCTCGCTCGGTCTGGGAGGTTGCACAGTAGGCGGCGAGGATGCTTTGGATGGCGGCCATGGATAGCCGCGAAGCTAGAGAGCCCAGCCAAAAGGGAAAGTAAATTCTTCAGGTAGTTTAACAATGGTTTTCCACGCCTGCCGGGTCGGTGGGAATCGAAAGTAAATCTGACGGCAGGGGTGCTGGATGGAGGCGCCATGGAGCGCGGACTTGCAGTCCGCCCCGGAGCCTTGGCAGATCAAGGGGGAGGGCGGGCAAAGGGCTGGGGTTGCCGGGGCGGACTGCAAGTCCGCGCTACATTTCCTGGGAGGAAACTCCTTTGCGTCTGACCCTTGGCATCCTATCGTGGGAGCCAATATCACAACTCCCTGCCCACCCTCCCGCGCCAAACGTCACCGGGGCCACCTATCCAGCCACGGAACGAAGATACGACCATGAATGCCGAACTCGAATCCATGACCAAAGCTGTGCTTGCCGGGGGAGCATTGGGTTTAGTGATCGCGGGCGTCCGTTACCTGATGTGGCGGAGAGGGTGGAGACCGAAGCCCGCTAGAGCCCCGCAGCCCTCAAGATGGTCGTCCGTCTTTTTCATCCTGTTGTTTGGTGGATTCGCGGCTGGGTGTTTTGCGACTGATCTACCCTTGGGGGGAATTTTTCTCCTGATTTTTGCGGTGTGGAGCCCGATTCAGAATGAGATGTACTGCCGGAAGGTGGTCCGTCATCGGAAATGGTCTGCCCATATGCGACGATTTACTCCAGACGTCATCACCGAAAGGCTTCCAGGAATTCCCCTGTCTCAAGTGAGCGAGTGGCAAACAGGCTGGGGGAGTCTTCCGGAGTGGGAACAACCCCTCATTATAGAGAAGCTCGGCGAGCCGCCAGACATGGAAACCCCGGTGAGGTGATCCACTAATATAGAAAACCCCGCCGCCGGGGGTGATCCTGACGGCAGCGTCTGCTGAATGAGGGGAGCCATGGAGCGCGGACTGGTAGTCCGCCCCGGAGCATTGGCAGATCAAGGGGGCGAGGGCGGGCAAAGGGCTGGGATTGCCGGGGCGGACGGCCAGTCCGCGCTCCGTTTCCTGGCGAGGACACTGCTTTCCCCGGGTCGGGGAAGCCTTTCCTTGGGTGGGGGAAGCCCTTCCCTTGGGTGGGGGAAGCCTTTCCCTTGGGTGGGGGAAGCCCTTCCCTTGGGTGGGGGAAGCCCTTCCCTTGGGTGGGGGAAGCCCTTCCCTTGGGTGGGGGAAGCCCTTCCCTTGGGTGGGGGAAGCCTTTCCCTTGGCTGGGGGAAGCCCTTCCCTTGGGTGGGGGAAGCCCTTCCCTTGGGTGGGGGAAGCCCTTCCCTTGGGTGGGGGAAGCCCTTCCCTTGGGTGGGGGAAGCCCTTCATTGGGTGGGGGAAGCCCTTCATTTGTCAAAAAACAGGAGCGTTTGGGTCAGAATAATTCCTCTCCTACCCTGGGAAAGACCTTCTTTTTGGCGCTTTTTAGCTTTTTCCAACCACCGTCAGACGACTATTTCTGACAAAATGCACGATTTTTTCCTGGCCATTGGTGGACTCATGATAGGCTCAGGATCAAGGATATACGGGGTTTCCAGCGGATGATTCGAGGTGGTTTCCAGTGTTGAAATTATGGAGAGTCTGATATTTATATTGCTTTAATGGACGTTATCCTTTAATTTCTATCTGTTGTCCGACCTTCAGCCTTTCTGGAAACTGGTGCAAACCGACAGACGGCAGGACTTCAAATACCAACACAACCAAAAACATGAAAAACAAAAAAGTGGCCGATCCGGCCCCAACTCAAAACAAAACGGAAAAAGCTCCAGGACGCCTCGCCAAACGGGTGCCCAAGGTCGCTAAACCCTTGACCGCCAGCCGCTCCGCCTCTGGTGCCGGAGCCGATCCCGGGGCCCCTCCCCCGGCTCAGGGATCGATCCGGCTGGATCTATCCAACCTCAACCCCACGGCTCTCGCCGCTCTGCTGACGGTCATCAAGGATGGCCTGACGGGTAACATGTTTTACCCCGACTTCGCCAAGGAAATCGCCCTGCTGGCCGGATCGGAAAGCGGCATCACGTCCCTGCTCGTCACCCTCGCCAGCCTCGAACAACAACGGAAATCCATCCGTGCCGCGCTGACTACCGAAATCCTCGGCTCGCAGGTCAACCTCCGCGCCGTTGGCGTGGCCTGCGAAAACTACGACCGCACGGACGAAGCCCTCCTCAGTGTCGGCTGGCCCCTGCGCCGCATCCCCGGGCCCCCGCAGCCCGTCAACGCCCCCGCCAGCCTCACCGCCGAGAACAGCGCCTTTACCGGGCAGCTGAAGCTCCGCTGGGGCCGCGTGCCGAATAGCCGTTACTACGAGATCCAGGCCATCCCCACGGAAGAGCTCATCAATGAGGGCTCCTGGGACACCGTGCCCCTGAAATCCTGGCCGCGCGTGCAATACACCGTGGAAGGTTATGCCTCCGGCCTCCTCCTCAGCATCCGCGTCCGCGCCTTCGGTGCCAAAGGCCCCGGTCCCTGGGCGAAATCCATCAACGCCCGCGTCTCCTGACCCCGGCCCAGCCTGACGGGCCACCCCCCAGCCCGCAGCGCTCCAAAACGCCCCCGCCGCCCGGTCCCCCGGACGGCGGGGTTTTTTGTAACCGGCTTCCACCCGAAAGCCCGGTCCCAACCACTCCCCTGCCCCTCAGTCCCGCCGCAGAATCCTGATCCTCCTTGCCAATTCTGTCGGCGCCGGATAGGGTCCAAGGAATCTCGGGGCAGATCCACCGACTCCCCACTTCCCACCCGCCACCGCCCTCCCGATATGCAGCACCTTGAAAGGGATATTCCAACCGGCCTGCTGGAGTAATGCAGAGTTCTGCCCCAAAAAAATATGAGCCTCTTTGTAAGCAAACCAGCACTGATCGATGAATGCGAAACGCAAATCGCGTGGAACGGCATCGAGGCGATTACCAGCAATGGAGAGATCGAAGACCTTTATCTCTTCCGTGATGCATTGAGTGCGGTGGGCTCAAAAGAGAAGCTCACAGTGATCGAGAAAGCTGTGTCACTCTACGAGTCCGTTCACGGAAGGCGGCCTGAACAGGATGAGGCATTCGATATAGGTTGCGAACACTCCTCCGAGCTAAACAATCTTGACTCCGAATACTTCAAGCTCGAAGAAGACCTTCAGGCTCTTTGCCTGGATTATGTCCGACGGCATCCCGAGGAAAGTGGGCTTCTGAAGACTGACGAGAAGGTTTCTGAAGCGGCAGCTAAACTGCTTGCTCTGCTCGATTAGCTCTATGGACCAGAAGTTGGCAGAGCAAAACGGATGCAGGCACCGGCTCGTATGGCATCTGTTGTGTGATCGCCTCTTTCTACTCGCCATCGCCTGATCCGGGAACTTCGCCCAACTTCAAAGAGTCCCGCGAATGGATACCGCAGCTTTCAACATCCTGGAACGGGTCGTAATCGATAAGACTTCGGACAAGGGTTCGCAGCAGGGACCACGGATTCTTGTGACGAGGCTTTCCCTGCTCCCATCGCAGTTTGGCCGGTGGTTCGACGGAGTGGGCGATCAGCAAGGGTATCCCATCAGTCGTTTGGTTTCGACGGTAGAGGAGCGGGATTGGGCATCTTCCTTCCAGCTTGACCCTCTCGCCAACAATATTCAGCGGGACGTATTTGAACTCCAGTTCGATCACTATTCCGATTTAACCCGCAACTCTCACGCACAGATTGTATTTTCTTTCTCAGCACCAGTTGAGACCAACGACGGTCATCTGTTTTACGGCACGGCAGACCGGGGCTTCCTGTGGGCACACGGCTTCCTTTGCAAGTTCCAAGGCCCTTTTGAAGCTCCGACATCTTTTAATTACCTCAATGTTTGGCAATCATGACCTCACCCTCACCGCAACCAAGGATGAACAAAAGGCCCCCGCCGCCCGGTCGCCCGGACGGCGGGGTTTTTTGTAACCGGCTTCCACCCGGCAACCCGGTCCCGACCCCACTCACCCGCCCCTCAGACCCGCCGCAGAGTCCCTGATCCTCCTTGCCAATTCTGTCGGCGCCGGATAGGGTCCAAGGAACATCCGGGCAGATCCACCGACTCCCCGCTTTTCACCCGCCACCGCCCTCCCGATATGCAGCACTTTGGAGGGGATATTCCAACCGGCCTGTTGGCCTAAACAGAGTTCGGCCAAGAAACATGACACCCATTGAGCACAACGGGCAAACCTACGGAGTCGTCCGCGGAAGCGACCTTCAACGTGATGGAATGTTTCTGGAGCTATGGAGCGCCAAGCATCCTGAGAAGCAGTTGTGTGAGGTATTCTACTCTGACATCACACACACCATGGCCTTTGCTTGCTTCGACGAGGAGGACATACCTCTTGAGGTTCTGGAGGAGTATTTGAGGCAATCCCGATACCGGCTAACACCAACCTCAAAATGAAGCCGAACAAAACGGATTCGGGCAACGACTCGTATGGCATCTGTCCTGTGATCGCCGCTTCCTGCTCGCCGTCGCCTGTTCCGGGAAGTTCGGCCAACCACACACGCAACATCAATGGTGCTCCAGTTCCAAGCCACTGAGATCGGATGCGAAGACGATGGATTCGCCTTAGTTTGCGGAGCTTCCAACTCGAAGGCCGATGAACCTTACCATTACATCACGATTCAGGGGTGTTCTGATCCCGACGACGAGGATGATGATGGGATTCACTTTGAGATCGATGACCAGATCAACGGTAACTACGATTTGCTTCGCGCCTGCCATGTGTCGCGGTCACAGATTTTCGTCGATTTGCATCATGACGTCCCATGGCATCCTGGCCTTGAGCGTGTCATCATTGATTGCGCTGCTGCTTCCGAAGCAGAGTTTGACTCGCTTGTAACTGGACTTCGCCGCTTGTTTCGAGATCGTCCTACCGACCTCAGTCTTGACCTGCAATGACCGACCCAAACCCCAACCCCAAAGCCGAACAAAACGGATTCCGGCAACGGCTCGAAGGCTCTCTGTCGTGTCATCAACTCTTCCCGCTCGCCGCGGCCTGATCCGGAACGTCAGGCATAATTCAGAAAATGAATGTTCGCCCTCCAATATGGAATCTCCGGACTCCCCGTTGCGCCTGCTGCTCAGGTCAAGGAGCCCTCTGTTTCTACTCGTGTCCGCAGTGCGGGCATTTGGCGCTGATATGCGACGAGGTAGGCACCGTGTTTCTTCGCGCAAGAGATCTTGAGGTGGCGACTTATGGCGGACTCGAAGATCCCAGTTGCATCTGCCCGAAGTGCGGCTGCCACATTAAGGAGTTTACTCCTGCTTCTGGGGATGAAATCCAGACGGCGGGATACAGCGTTTCGGAGTATGAATGAGAATGAAATCTGAGCCTAATACGATGGAGCGAAGCCGGATACTTGTTACAGATCATGCTGTCGCATGCTCCGCACCGACCATCCATCGCGCTCATTTTGGGCATTATCCGGAAGATCCACCATGAATTTTCCCAAACACTGGACGACAGAGCGTACCAGAATCGATAGCGTAAAAACCGCAGAGGCCGGGAGTCTTGCGGCGGCCTTCAACTCATGTTCGGATGTGTCAGAACTTGACCCGACGTTTCACGTCGTCGATCCAAAGGAAGTTCTCAGCCTTGTCGAAGAGAGTGAACGCTGCGAAGCTTTGGAACGAGGGTTTCGCATGCAGGCGATCCGGCTTGCCGCCACAAATGAGCTACTGGGGTATTTTCACTTTCGCGAATCGACGACGAGACCAGAGGTCGTGGCTCTGAGTATCTTTTTCATCCGGCCCGGGTTTCGTTCGCAAGGATTCGGGCGCGAAGTCGCCGACGGACTGCTGAAAAAGCTTTCCGATGACCCCAGGAACCAAGCAGTTTGGGCGCGGGTGTACCTGAAAAACAACCCCGCACTACGGCTCTGGACCAAACAAGGCTTCACCCGGGTGGTCGAGCACAAAGGCCAGCACATCCACGTCGACGGAGAGCATCTCAGCGTTATTCTCGAGCGATCTCTTCAGGGAACAGCGGGATAACAAGCCGGCACTTCCTCACGGATACCCTGCCCCGCCCCTCAGACCCGCCGCAGAGTCCCTGATCCTCCTTGCCAATTCTGTTGGCGCCGGATAGGGTCCAAGGAAGATCCGGGCAAAATCCATCGACTCCCCACCTTTCACCCGCCACCGCCCTCCCGATATGCCGCACCTTGAAAGGGATATTCCAACCGGCCTGCGGGCGTAAACAGAGTTCGGACCAAACCCATGGCTGACCTGATCACCCCCAGAACGAAGCGGTTGCTGATGATCGCACCGTTGTTGTTTCTGATCGTTTACTACGTGGCGCCGCTGCTGAATCCGCAGCGAGGACACATAATGGCAGTAGAGGGCCACATTGCTGCAATCGGTCAGCAATGGGACCGGTTTCGCGCAGAGCGTCCGGGTTTTCAGGACGTCACGCTAGGCTTCCATACTGGAAACAATGGCTTTGGCGTCAACGGAGTCGTAGCCACTGACGAACAGGTTGTTGAGCTCCGGAAATTCATAGAAAGCACCAGTCCGCCGCGCCATATTAGCTGGAATGTTCGTGTGTTCGTTGAGTGGCCCGAACCAGTCGGTCCAGCGAACCGGAGCCAGACGGTTCAGCCTGAGGCAAATACAACACTATTGCCGGCTGGCTCCGGTCGCTGACCTCAACGTTCGGCTGCACAGCAACGTCACCCCTCATGGCAACTCTGAAGGATTGGGCCTTGGCTATCAGAAAAGCCATCAAGATTGGATTCACGCCTCCTGTGTGTCCAGTAGTTGCGGCACCGAGAAGGGCCGACCCGCCACCCGATGCGCTGTTGTTGCATTCCACCGCAAGGCGAGATGCCTTCTCGTTCATTGATTCACTTCCCTGGGAGCAGGTTCGCCACGCTTACGGCCGAGCTACAGATGCCCGCAGTGAGTTGCGGCGCCTGATCTCAGATGACGAGGACGAGCGGATGGATGCTATCTGTGGGTTTCTCTACAGTTCAGCGTTTCATCAGTATACCATCTACCCAGCCACGCCATTCGCCATGTTGAGCGTGCAACGGATACTCGCTTTGCCGGATGTTCCTGATTTGAGTTCGGGGATGAAAGATCGTCCGATGGCATTCGAGCTTTTGCATTTCATCAGGATTTGTGCCGAGAGAGGACAGGCTGGCATCGACGGAACGCCGCATCCGACCGCCCCCACGATTGAACAGGTCACTTCCGACTGTGAGTCCCTTTGCAGAGGATTCTTGACTCACCCTGAGCCGTGTGTTCGTTCAGAGGCCGAAGCTCTTGCCGCAGTCATAGCCAGCACGCGCCAATCCTGGCCATGACCAGTCCTCCATTCGCCACCCAAGCTGGAAACCGGGAGGAAGAAAGCTGGACGTTCCGGCGGGGATTTGCCTACAATTCCGGTCTGATGAAATCATTTTCCTTTTTACTGGCCACGCTGGGTCTCCTCGGGGAACCGCTCTCCGCGGTGGAAACGAACCAGCCCCCTGCCCCTGCGGCGCCGTTTCCGGTCTCGATCTCAGTGGACCTGGCGAAGCCGCTGGGGGAGTTGAGGCCGATCTGGCGGTATTTTGGAGCGGATGAGCCGAACTATGCCTACATGAAGGATGGGAAAAAGCTGCTGGCTGCGCTGGGGGAGCTGGCTCCGAAGCAAGTCTATTTCCGCGCCCACAACATGCTCACCACCGGCGATGGCACCCCCGCCTTCAAGTGGGGCAGCACCAACGCCTATACCGAGGATGCGGAAGGGAAACCGGTCTATGATTGGACCATCACGGACCGCATCTTTGATGCCTATCTGGAACGCGGGGTGCGGCCCTACGTGCAGCTGGGATTCATGCCCCAGGCGCTGTCCCTCAAGCCGGAGCCCTACCGGCACTATTGGACGCCCACGTCGAAATACGATGAGATCTACCGGGGCTGGACCAGCCCGCCGAAGGACTACGCCAAGTGGAGCGAGCTTTGTTATCAATGGGCGAAACACTGTGTCGAAAAATACGGCATCGCCGAGGTGCAGACCTGGTGGTGGGAGCTGTGGAATGAACCGAACATCGGCTACTGGTCCGGCACCCAGGAGGAATTCCACAAACTCTACGACTACTCCGTGGCGGGAGTGCGCCGGGCGATCCCCCAGGCGCGCATTGGCGGGCCGGAGACTGCGGGAGGCCCGGGCGGCGGGACGCTGGAGAAATTCCTCAACCACTGCGTGAAAGGCACCAACGCAGTCACCGGCCAGCCGGGCACGCCGCTGGACCTGATCGCCTTCCATGCAAAAGGGCAGCCGAAATTCATCGATGGGCACGTGCGCATGAGCATGTCGAGCCAGTTGAAGAACATTGATGACGCCTTCGCCGTCATCGCAAAATTCCCCACCCTGAAACAACTGCCCATCGTCATCGGCGAGTCCGATCCGGAAGGCTGTGCCGCCTGTCAGGGTCCGCAGAATGGCTACCGGAATGGCACCATGTATTCCAGCTATACGGCCGCCAGTTTTGCCCGGAAACACGATCTCGCCGCCAAACACGGGGTGAATCTGGAAGGAGCCCTGACCTGGGCCTTCGAGTTTGAGGATCAACCCTACTTCGCGGGCTTCCGGGTGCTGTCCAGCAATGGCATCGCCCATCCCGTGCTCAATGTCTTCCGCATGTTCAGCCGGATGTCCGGACAACGGCTGGCGGTCACCAGCGATGCGGCCCTCAGCGCGGAGGAGATCATCAAAAACAACGTCCGTGCCAAACCGGACGTCTCGGCGCTCGCCAGTCTCGACGGGAAAAAACTCACCATCATGCTCTGGCACTATCACGACGATGATGTGCCCGGCCCGCCGGCCGACATCACGCTGAACCTGCCCGGGATGCCCGCTGGCGCCGCGGCCGCGAAAATCACCCACTACCGGATCGACGAATCCCACAGCAATGCCTACACCGTCTGGCAGGCGCTCGGCCGGCCGCAGGCTCCCACCCCTGAGCAATACGCCAGCCTGGAACAGGCGGGCGGACTAGCCACCTTCACCGGTCCTCCGCTGCTTCCGGTGACAGAAAACGACCGCACCACTCTGACGCTCACCCTGCCCCGTCAGGCGGTGTCCCTCGTGGTGGCCGAATGGCCCTGATCCCGGCCTGGAGCCGGACGAGCCACGTGAGGGTCCGTTTCATGGGAAAGGATGGTGATGCGTGTCCGGGCCCGCTTATTTCGCTGCTTTGACGGTCACGTCTTCGAGGGGCACCAGCTTCAAATCGATCCCCCGGTGCGGCAGCACGTCGGGCAGCACCCGCACGGCCGTGGTGGCCACGAGCGGAAAGGTGCCGCCGGAGTCGTAGGTGGGCTCGAGGAAAAAGGCAGTCCAGCCTTCCTTCGGCTGAGTGATGCGCCCGACCCAGGACCCATCCGGC
This sequence comes from uncultured Verrucomicrobiota bacterium, assembly GCA_942492905.1. Taxonomy (GTDB): domain Bacteria; phylum Verrucomicrobiota; class Verrucomicrobiia; order Verrucomicrobiales; family V1-33; genus CAIZWU01. The sequence goes on along the minus strand of OW818657.1, from coordinate 2,704,694 downwards.
CCGGCCTTCAGCTCCGTGCTGGTAAAGGCTTTTCCAATCGTCCGGAGCCGGAAGTCCCGCGCCTTGGGGTTGGTGGCCTGCCAGAGCAGGACCTGCTGCGGCGCGAGATCACTCTTCGCCCGGATCGAGCCGTCCGCCTCGAAGGTCCACGTCAGTTTGGGACGCGGACGGTTGTCGAGAATCATCTGGTAATAGGCGATCAGGCTGGTGACGGCATCGGGCGTCTTGAGGCCATGGTCCGCGTTGGGAATATAACGGAGAAGTTTTTCCCCCGGCAAATCATCGTAATAAAACTGGGAGGAGGTGGGGCAGAAAAACTGGTCGCCGCTCCCATTGACGATGTATTTGGGCATCGTCAGGCGGTTGCGGTAGAAGTAGGGGTCCTCGATGCGGTAGAGGTCATGAATGCGCGGGTGGTCGGGACGCTGCAGGATGTTGTGCTGATAATAATCCCCCACCGCCTCCGTCCAGAAGCCATAGGTCTCCGCATGATGCCGCATGGAAGCCTCGGTGTTCAGCACATCGATCACGAGAGGAAGGATGGCTTCGACCCGCTGATCCGCGATGCCGGTCATCCAAGTGGTCCAGCCCCGCTTGGAAGCTCCCGCCACCACAAATTTTTCGATTTTGCTGCCGTCCTTTTCCGACCACTCCTGGAGACAGTCCATGGCGCGGACGACACTCTTGACCATGGGCAGCCGCGGCAGCCAGGTGGCGTCTCCGGTCTGGAGGAATTGATCCCAGGCATAACCGATCAGGTCGTCCTCCTTGCGCGGCTGGCCGTCGCCATGGAAGATCAGGGATTGGTTGGGAATCATCTTCAACTCCACCACGATGCTGCCGCTGGCCGACGCAATCTGGGAGATGATGTTACTGGGACCCTTAGGGGCCTCACTGTCAGTGCTGCCACCGCTGATCATCAGGAATGCCTTGTTCGATCGCAGCTTGGCGGGTTTGACCACCACCATCCAGTGGTCCCAGGCCGGCCGGTTCACTTCCTGTTCCGTCCGCCAGCTCTGGGAGGTGAGCTTGATGATGCTGGTGGTCGACGGATTCCCTTCCATGACCTTCTCCGTTTTCCACGCATAGGCGGCATCGGGCTTCTGCACGTAGTCATCCAGCGGGGTGCCGGTGGTCGGATTCAGCGCGACGGCCGGCGGCACCAGCGGATCGGCGCCGGCCCAGCCTGCAGTCAAAACGGAAAAGCACAGAGCCAGGGCAAAACGGGGGCGGAGCAGGAGCATTTGGATAGAACAGGTGGAGGATTAAAAGGAATGGAACTGGCCCTGGACGGGACGCGAAGGAGGCCAAACGAAGGCAAATCAAAACCTCATCCGGAACGTTTCACCAGCGGGGACATCTTACAACCTTTCCGGCCAAAACCAGGTAGATGGAATCCCGGAGGGATTATAGCTATCAGCCGGTGGTTGAGCGAAGCGACACCACCGGGATCTACAGAATAAAAACCTCTCACCCTGAAGGGGTGACAGAATGCGGACGGAAAAAACGGACCGTGCCCTCTGGCACCCCTGCCGGGGTGCGTGGATTTTTTGGGGGATGTTCCGGGGATGTCGCTTCGCTCAATCCCCGGCTAATGGCTTTGATCCCTCCGGGATCCTGCTGCCCGGTACTCCTCCTGGTGCTGGCAGGCGATTAAAATTCCCAACGGCGGGGTTTGCCTTGAGCTTCCAGTTCGATCCAGTCCAGCTCGACCGACTGGGTTTGGGCAGGAAGATAGACGCGCAGAATCCCCCACGGTCCCTCCGCCGGGAGCTTGACGCTGAGTTCCTGCCAATCCCCGGGTTTGAGGGAAAACGGCACGGCCTGCTCTGCGACCGCAGCCTTGCCGGGAGCCAGCCACTCCATTTTGCCATCACCTCCCGCGGCGGCGCGGACCCGCAGTTTCACCACTGCAGGGCCGCGGGTATTGACACCCACCCCCAGGAAGGGCGACGCCCCCTCGCTGGTCAGGGTCACGATGCCGTCCTTCACCGAAGCGCTGCTTTGGCGGGCCTTCCAGCCCTGGAGTTGGGGATTGTTCTCTTCGCCGGCCGCAGGTGCCGCTGGCTTGGCGGGGGCTTTGCTGCCATTCCGCATTCTCCCGATCCCTTCGATTTCCGGCTGATACTTCGAGGGATCGAATTGCGGATTGGGAATCGGTTGGACCGCCTTGGATTCAGTGAGGAATTTTTCAATCAGCACATCCATTTGCTGGACCCGGGCGGGTTCCTTGGCCGCCAAATTGCTTTTTTCGCCGGGATCATCGCGCAAATTGAAAAGCTGCCAGCGGTGGGCACCGGCCTCGCCTTGGAAAAAAAGGCGGATCAGCTTCCAATCCCCCTGGGTCACCACCACGGACGGCGGCAGCCAATCGGGCACCGGCGGATCATGCGGGAAATAGGTGAAGATGGCCTCACGCGGCAGCGGTTGGCCTTTGAGGGCGGGCAGGATGCTGATGCCGTCGAAGACCAATCCGGCCGGGGGCGGGAGGTGCAGGCTTTCCACGAGGGTGGGAAAAAAGTCGGTGCTCTGGACCACGGCATCGCTGCGTGATCCCGGAGCGGTGGTCCCGGGCAGACTGACAATGCAGGGCACGCGGATGCCGCCTTCATAAACGGTGGCCTTGCCGCCCCGCAGCGGGGCGTTGCTGGTGGGGACAGTGCCGTCGATTTCGTTGTACATGTTCCCCCCATTGTCAGAGTAAAACACGATCATGGTCTTCTCCGTGAGCTGGAGCCGGTCGAGGGTATCCAGCAGGGTGCCCACGGCATCATCCATGCTTTCGATCATGGCAGCATAGGTGGGGCTGCGCTGGGGATCGTCAGGATTGGCGGTGGCCCGGTACTTTTCGATGAGGGCCTTTTTGGCGTCGAAAGGCGCATGGACACTGAACATCCAGTAGTTGAGGAAAAACGGCCGGTCCTTGTTCTTCTCCAGAAAGGCGGTGGCTTCCCTGGCCATGCGGTCTTCGATGTGTTGGTCGGGAACGGCAGGATCGGGGTCAAACCCCTGGTATTTCCAGGGTGCCACATAACTGCCCGCGGGTCCCGGGCCGGCGGTATGGGGCAGGTCGATATCAAAACCCTGCTGCAGGGGCGAGTAGGGCTCGGGCCCCAGATGCCACTTGCCGAAGTGACCGGTGGCATAACCCGCGGCCTTCATGGTTTTCCCCAGCGTCTGATAAGTCGTGAGAAGCCGGGTCACTGGTTCGGGCTGGATGGCCTTTTGGCCCGGGGCCGCTTTTTTGCCGGAGGCCGCCTGCAGCACCACCTGCGGGACGTGGCAATTCGGAGTCGTCAGGCCCAGCCGGGCGGGACTCAGACCGGTGAGGATGCTGGCGCGGGTGGGCGAACATAGCGGGCTGGCAGAATAGGCGCGGGAGAAGGTCATGCCCCGCTTCGCGAGACGCTCAAGGTTGGGCGTTTTGTAATACCGCGTGTGTCCGTAGAGGGTGGTGTCCGCCCAGCCCAGATCATCGGCGAGGATGAAAACCAGGTTGGGTTTGCCGGCGGCCCGGAGGGATGGCACGGCCAGCAGCAGGAGGCCGCAGAGCAATGTGAGGGAAGGAACCGATGGCTTCATCAGGGGCAGATTGGATTCAAGGCAGGCAGGGAGAGGCCAGGGGAGCCGACGGGGTCAGCCGCCTTGCGCCCCGGGAATATCACCCTGGACCCGATTTCCAATAGCAGAGGACGCTTGGCGGGGGAAGCCTTCGTTCCGCCGGAAAAACCATGGCGGCCCAGGAAGACGGCCATGGCTTGCCCTCCTGATGGGAACCAACCAACCGCCCTAACGGCGGCGGCGGAGCAGACCGATGCCGGTGCCCAGCAAGGCCAGCACCGAACCGGTGGGCTCTGGCACCGAAGCGACCCGGATATAGTCCACTTCGAAATTCTTTGCCGCACTGTTGCCGACCGGGTCCAACCGCACGGCCGTAATATTGGCGCTGTTGAGCGTCGGAGCGGCAGAGAAGTCCACGTTCAACAATTGCCACTCCCCACCGGAGGGATCGGCGGTGAGCGTCATGGTATAGACGTCGGCGGCATACGCCCCCGTGCCGGAGACGGTTTTGGTGGACAGGGGACCGACCCCCAGGTTGACGGTGGATCCGTTGAAAAAGAGAATGGTGCCATTGCCATCATAGGGAGCCCCAGCGACTCCCACCGTGCCTGGATTGGCAGTCAGATGGCGGAAGCGGACCTCGAAGGAACTCCACTTTTCCCCGGCAGGGAGGGTGATAATATTTCCTGCCCCGGAGAGGATAACCTGGGGATCGATATCGACATCATCCGAGGTAATGACACCGGTGGTGCCATCAATCCCGGTGGCCTGCTTGAACCCCGTCACCAGCGCATTGGCCGGGGCTGCGGAAGCCGTCCACCCCTCGGTGCTGCCGGCGGTATTGAATTCAAAAGAGACCAGCGCCGCCTGGGCAGAGGCCGCGAAGCACCCCAGGGCAATGACAGGAAGGCAGAGGGAAAGTTTGTGGGTGAACATGGGTGCGGTGGTCGGGAGTTGGAGGAACGCGGAGAGGGCGGTCCGCTCAGGGAAAACCGATATATCAGCTAAGTAATTGCCCGGCTACTAATTTATTTCGCCCCGCCCCTCAAAAAAGAAAAAATTCTCAGCCCGAAAGAAAGGTGCCCCGGACACAGCGTTTCCCCTGCGGAGTCCAGCGCAGGCCCAGCTGCTTCTTATCGCACGCTAATTCCGGACAAATTCCGTGCTTTTTAATGATTCACAAAATACCGTCATTGGGAATATCATCGGCGAGGACTCAATTTATGGTTTTTCCGCTGTGAGCCGCAATCCCCTCTTCCCCTTCATTTCCCCATGCGTCCCCCCGTTTCCGTATGGCCACTGACAGCTTTCGTTGCCGCCGTTGCCTCTTTCTCCCTGGCTCAGGATCCGGTTTTCACCGGCCCTGCCACCCGGCGCACCAGTATCGTGCTTTCGGAGATCATGTATGCCCCGGCCGGTGATCCGCTCGCGGCCAATCTCGAATTCATCGAACTCTACAACTCCAGTCCCATCAGTGAGGACCTGTCCGGCTGGACGCTCCGGGGCAGCGTGGACTACACCATTCCGGCGGGCACCCGCCTTGCCGGGGGACGCTTCCTCACCATCGCCGCCAATCCTGCCGCCCTGCAAGGCGCGGGAGCCACCGGAACTGTGCTCGGCCCCTGGACCGGCACATTACCTAACGGAAGCGGCACGGTCCGGTTCAGCAAGGCCTCGGGAGGCATCGTGCTGGAAACGTTCTACAGCGATGACCCACCCTGGCCTCTGGCGGCCGATGGCGCCGGGCACTCGCTGGTGCTGGCCCGGCCTGCTTTTGGCGAATCCCAGCCCGCCGCCTGGTCGGCCAGTGCCTCCCCCGGCGGCTCGCCCGGGGCGGTTGATGCCCGCACCCTCACTCCCGCCCCCCAGACCGCCCTCGAACGCGTGGTGATCAGCGAAATCCTCGCCTCCAGTCCCACCCCCGGGGGAGATTTTGTGGAATTGTACAACCCCGGTCCCGGCTCCGCCGACTTGTCAGGCTGCCGGCTCTCCCCGGACCGTGCCCTCGCCGGTTACACGATTCCTCCCGGCACCCAGCTTGCCGCCGGCAGCTTTCTCGCCTTCACGGAATCCACCCTCGGCTTTTCCCCTGACGACTCCGGCGGCGATCTCTTCCTGCGCGGGCCGGACGGGCTGAAGGTCCTCCAATCCCGCCGCTATGACGGTCAGGACAGCGGACGCCCCCACGGCCCCGTGCCGCTTTTGTCAGGTGAATGGCGGGAACTCACCACGCCGACACCGGGCACCGTCAATGCCCCGGGTTTCGGGCGGCCGGTGGTCATCAATGAAATCCACTATCATCCAGTCGCGGATGATGATGGCGCGGAATTCATCGAACTTTTCAACAACGGCCCCGCTGCCACCGATCTGACCGGCTGGCAGCTCGGCGGGGGCATCGGTTTCGCCTTTGCTCCGGGCACGGTTATCGCCCCGGGCGGATACTTGGTGATCGCCAGGGACCGGACCCGGCTCCTCACCCTGCAACCGGCTCTCACTCCGGTTCAGGTCGTGGGCGACTATTCCGGCACCCTGTCCAATGGCGGCGAGCGACTCACCCTGACATTTTCCCGCACCGGCCTCGTCCCCGGCCCTGACGGCCCCGTCAGCAAAACCTGGCAGGTCATTGCGGATGAAGTCACCTATGCCGACGGCGGCCGCTGGCCGGCCCGGGCGGATGGCGGAGGAACTTCCCTGCAACTGATCGATCCCCGCGCCGACAATTCGCTCGCCCCTTCCTGGACCGCCGCGGATGAATCCGCCAAAGCCAGCACCATCACCGTGGAACACACCGGGGTGCTGGATCTCGGGCATCCTATCACCACCAGCGCAACCCGCTTCTTCATGATGCTGACCGGCGACGGCGAGGCCGTGGTGGATGATGTGGAAGTGCTGGTCTCCGGCCAGAACCGCGTCGCCAACGGCACCTTTGCCACTGGGGTGACCGGTTGGACCCGTTATGGCACCCACAGCCCCAGTGTGGTGGAAAACGGAGCCATGCGCCTCATCGCCACCGATGGTGGCGACCTTGCCAATATCGTGGAGACGCCCCTGACGGCCGCGATCCCGGCCAATGGCACCGCCACCCTGCGCGCCCGGGTCCGCTGGGTTTCCGGCAGCCCGCACCTCCTGCTGGGGCTGAACGGCGGTTTCCTGGAAGCGGCCGGCACCCTGCCCGTCCCGGCCAATGCGGGCACCCCGGGCGCGGCCAATGCCGGCACCGGAAACACCGGCCCGGCCATCACCGCAGTCTCGCATGCCCCACTGCTGCCGCAGGCCGGACAACCCATCACCATCACCGCCCGCGTCGCCGATCCTGACAATATCACCTCGGTCCGGCTCCGTTACCGGCTGGACCCCGCCACCACCATCAATCAGATCACCATGAGCGATGACGGCCTCGCCCAGGGCGATGCCCGGGCGGGCGACGGCATCTACACCGGCCTCATTCCCGCCCAGACCACGGGTACCATGATCGCCTTCCACCTCACGGCGATCGATTCCGCCACCCCCGGTCTCATCTCCCTTTCCCCTTCCGACGCGCCGGTGCGCGAATGCCATGTCAGGGTGGGGGAAGTCACTCCCGCCGGGGTCTTCAGCACCACCCGCCTCTGGCTCACCAAAGCCAACCACGACATCTGGCGCGACCGGGTGCGTTCCAGCAATCTGGATATCGATGCCACCTTTGTCAGTGATGGCCGTGTCATCTACAATGCCGGGGTTTCCTATGCCGGGAGCCAGAATGGCGTCACCATTTATAATTCCCCCACCGGGGATCCCTGCGGTTATAATATCAACCTGCCCGCCGATGAGGTCTTCCTCAATGTGCAGAAGATGACCCTCGACCGGGAGACCACCCGCGACCCCACCCGCCAGCGGGAACGGCTCATGTTCTGGTTCCTCGAAAAGCTGGGCCTGCCCAATCTCCACCGCCGCTACGTGCACGTCTATCTGAATGGCTCCAAACGCGACCAACTCATCATGGAGGACGTGCAGAAGCCCAACCAGGATGTCATGGACGAATGGTTCGCCGATCCCGGCCGCCTCACCAAAATGAACCCATGGTTTGAATTCACCCCGGCTGGCGCGGTGCAGCTCACCAGCAGCCTGTCCAACCGCCTCCAGCACTTCCGCACCACCGGCAATGCGCTGAAGCTGCCGCGCTACCGTTGGACCTGGTCCCACACCGCCGGGCATGATTCCGGCCATGACTTCTCCGGCATCAGCGCGCTGATCGATGCCGCCCAGGCCCCGGATTCCCAACTCGCCGCCACCCTCAACACCCGCGCCGATCTCCGCCAGTGGATGCGCACCTTCGCCATGAATGACCTCGCGTCCTTCTGGGATACCTTCGGCAATCCCGGCTCGAAGAATGCCTATCTCTTCGAATCCCTCGCCACCGGCCGATGGAGTGTGGTCACTTGGGACATGGATGTCGGCCTCGGCGTCTTCAATGATCCGGTGGATGCCCCTCTGTTCGCGGGTGGGGTGGACCCTGCCATCGTGCGGATGTACGCCCGGCCGGAGATTGTGCGGAATTACTGGCAGGCCCTGGATGAATCCCTCGCCACCTTCTTCACGGCTGGCACCGGCACCGCCATCAATACCATTCTCCAGGAAACCCACACTGCCCTCACCTCCAATGGCGCGGCGGTTACCTCGCCCTTCAGCCCAAGCGGTGCCTATGGCCTCTCGGTCACCGAATGGATCACCCAGCGCCGCGCCTTTCTCCAGACCCAGCTGGCCGGGAAAAATGTGGCCTTCTCGGCTGCGGGTCCAGCCACCAGTGCGCTTGTCCTGACCACGCTCAATGGGACCGGGCCGCTGGCCACGGACACCATCACGGTCAATGGCACTCCGTTGGCCCTGACATGGTCGGGCATCAATCAGTGGACCGCCAAAACCGCCCTCCTGCCGGGGGCCAATACCCTGCTGGTGGAGGCCCGCAACCGCAGCGGCACCCTGCTCGGCTCCACCACCCTCACCATTCAATACACCGGCCTGCCCCAGTGGCCCGCCCTGCGGCTCAATGAAATCATGGCCGGCAACCCGGCCAGCTCCGGCTTCACCGATCCCGCCGATGGCAAATCGGATGACTGGATGGAACTCTACAATCCCACCGCTGCCAACGTCTCCCTCGAAGGCTGGTATCTCAGCGACCAACCGGATGATCCCGGGCTCTTCCGCATTCCCGCAGGGTTCACCGTGCCAGCCAATGGCTTCCGCCTCGTCTGGGCCGATGGGGAATCCTTCCAGAACGCCCCGTTGGTCCGGCCGGATCTCCACGTGGACTTCCGGCTCGGCGCCGGCGGGGAAACCCTCATCCTGTCCGCCCCGGACGGCACTGAGATCGACCGCGTGGTCTTCGGCCCGCAAACGTCAGGGGTCGCCCTCCGGCGCACGCCTGACGGCAGCGGCACCTCTGGTTACACCCTCACGGCCAGCCCCGGGGTTACCAATCCTGCTGCTTTGCCCCCGGCCCTGCCATCCATCCTCTCCGCCACGTGGTCAGGGATCAATTTCAACCTGCAGTTCACCACCATTCCGGGTGGGCTCTACCAGGTCGAGACCTCCCCTGATCTAGGCATCTGGTCGCCCTCCGGTCCTCCTCTCGTCGGCACCGGCAGCCCGCTTGAAGTGCCGGTGCCTCCCAGCCCCGCCCTCCGCCAGTTTATCCGGATTCATTCCTACTGACATCCTCCCGCCTGACTCTTTTGTCTCCCACCTCCCTCCTTATGAAAAGAAACCCATCCCTCGCGGCCTGTGCCGCCCTGGCCACTGGCTGGCTGCTGGCCTGCGCCACCTCCACCCACGCGCAGAGCACCTACACCCTCGATCCCGCCGATGTCCTGACTGATACCATCAGCCTCGGGGAATGGAATACTCCCGATGACACCGAAGGCTGGCTGCCGGGCCAACTCGACCTGCCCGTGGTCGCCGCCGGCAACTTCTCCGGCACCACCACCGGGGGCGACACCACCCTGGCACTCAACCCCTTCCCCACGCCCTACCCGGCCGTCCTGTTATCCGTGGTCACCCTGGAAGTGCGCCTCCGCCGCGCCGCCACCGACACCACCCCCTTTCAGATCTACTGGTCGGACAATGCCGGCGGCTTTGCGGAATCCCGCAGCGCCGTGGCCACCGGTGTGAATGCGATCCCTGCCGATGGCAATTTTCACACCCTGCGCCTCACCATCCGCTCCACCAATAACGTCCCCCTCAACGGGGCGCTCAATGGCGTCCGGATCGACGCCAGCCAGGCCACCGGCTCTCCCCTCGATTTCGACTACGTCCGTCTGAAAATCACTTCCGGCGGCATGGTGATGGACCCGGAGCAGCCGTTGAATCTCTACACTTCACTCGGCGAATGGAATACCGCAGGCGATCTGGAAAACTGGGCCGGCAGCGCCCACGTCACCGGTCTCACCGCCGCCTCCGGATTCCTCTCCGGCAACTCGGTCGGTGTCGACCCTACCCTGACCCGGGCCAATCTCGCCGCCCTCGCCCTCAACACGGCCAATACCCCCATGGTCGAGATCCGCATGAGGAAAGCCCTTGATGAAACCAGCCGGATCGACCTGTTCTGGGCCGATGCCGCCGGAGGCTTTGCCGGGACCCGCCGCACCAGCAACCTGACCAGCCCCGGCGATGGTCAATTCCACGTCTATCAGGCGCGCCTCGGTGATTTCCTGAATGGGAATATCACCAGTCTCCGCCTTGATCCCGTGGCCGATCTCGCCGCCGCCAAAACCTTTGATATCGATTACGTCCGCTTTGGCATGATCGCCCCGGATACCGATGGCGACGGCCTTGCCGATCTCGTGGAAACCAACACCGGCATTTTTGTCAGTTCCACCGACACCGGCAGCAAGCCCAACGTGGCCGATTCCGATGGGGATTCCTTCTCCGATGGCATCGAAGTCGCCTTCGGCAGCGATCCCAACGTGGCGGGCAGTTTCCCCAATCCGCAGATCACCAGCTATCAGGTCTTCCCCGCCACTTACATCCGGAATCAGCCGATCGAGCCCAATGCCCCCTCCGTCGTCAACGGCACTGCCAGCAGTTTCAGCATCGTGCCCGCTCTGCCGGCCGGGCTGGTGCTGAGCCCTGTCAGCGGCGTCATCAGCGGCACCCCCACCGTCCTCAGCCCCGCCACTGCTTATGATATCACCGCCACCTTCTCCGGAGGCGTCACCAATACTTATGCCCTGACTCTTGAAGTGCGCGACCCCGGCATTTTAAGTTATGGCATTTCCCCCGCCATCTACAATATCGGCTCCGCCATCACCGACAATACCCCGGTCCTCGCCGGGCCCGCTCCCGACCTCTTCACCATCAGCCCCGAACTCCCGGAAGGCCTGTTCCTCGATCCATTCAGCGGCACCATCAGCGGCACCCCAAACGTCCTGACGCCGACCACTCTCTACACCATCACCGCGGACTACACCGGCTATCCGGACTCCACCACCACTCTCTCCCTGCGGGTGAAATCGGTGCCCGCCTTTATCGCCGCCGATGGCCCGGCCATCGGCAGTTTCACCAGTCTCGGCGAGTGGGAAACTGATGGCAACAACGACACCTGGACCTTCACCAATGCCACGGGAGCTGCTGCCGGTGGCCTGCTCACCGTCACCACCACCGTGGCCGATCCGCAGATGTTCCGCGGGGGACTCGCGGTGGATCCGGCCACCACCGGCACCATCCTGGAAATCCGCCTCCGCCAGACCGACAGCGACCTTGTGGAAATCTTCTGGGGGGATGGCAGCGGCGGCATTGCCGCGGCCCGACGCACGGAGATCCCCTCCAGCCAGATGATCGGTGATGGTCAATTCCACACCTATCAGGTCAGTTTTGATGGCGTCTTCGAAGGCAGTCTGACCCAACTGCGGATCGATCCCGGGGTTGTCAGCGGCCGTACGGTGGAGATCGACTACATCCGCATCGGCAGCGCCTCCCCGGCGGCCCCGGTCACCATCACGGCCTTCAGTTATGACGCCCTGTTCCGCGAGGCCACCATCACCTGGACCTCCACCGCCGGCCGGCTCTACACCCTGCAGGCTTCCTCCACCATGGATACCCCTGCCTCGTGGATCAATGTCGCCACCTCCATCAATGGGGATGCCGGCACCACCAGCTTCCTCGATAACACCATCCCCGCCAACACCACCCGGCGTTTTTACCGCGTCTTCCCACAGTAAACAGACCTGCCGCCTCCCAACCCAGCCCCGCTGTCAGGCAGGGGCTGGCCGGGATTGTGGTGGATTCAGGATAGCCCTGGGCTACCCCGGTTCCTTGAACCAGGTTCCGCACTGGCAATTTGCCACCCGGTGGATAATGCGGTGTGGCACTTTGCAGGATGCACCGCCATGCCTCCTCCCTGCTCCTCCCACCCGCCAGACCCAAAGCCCCCTTTGGCGGGGCCTTGGAACGCCTTTGTCCGGGCATTTCCCCGGAATCGGACGCCTGGCATTTTCCCTGCAAAGGGGTAAAGTCAGGCTCCGCTCTTTTTATACCATGAAAACCACCGAACACACCAATGGAATCCTCGATTCCCTCCTGCGCGGTGAACTCTCCGCCATCGAAACCTACGGTCAGGCCATCCACAAGTTCACCGATTCTCCCATGCATTCCGTTCTGTGGGAGATCCGGAGGGAACACATCAGTAGTGCGCAGAGCCTCCGGGATCTCATCCACCAGCGCGGCGGAGATCCCTCCACTTCGTCCGGCTCCTGGGGAAATCTTGCCGGCACCGTCGAAGCCGTGGCCGCATGGTTTGGCGAGGACTCCGCCCTCGCCGCCCTCCAACAAGGCGAAAAACACGGCATCCGGGAATACCACGAAGTTTTGTTGGACCATAACGTCGACCATGTGGTCAAGGACGCCATCCGCGATCGACTCCTGCCCCCTCTGCATCGCCACGTAGAAGTCCTCTCCAACTGACGGCCCTCCCCGGATTAAGATTTCAGCTGTGCGAGATTTCAGCTGTGCGCCGGCCGTGGCAGTTTGGCGGCTACGGGGCGGTTATTCTTCCGATTCCCCGGCGGCCTCGCGTCTTTCACGGTCAGCCTCCTCATTCCCGGCTTCGACCAACCGGTCCGCCTCCAACATTCCGTCGTCCCGGCCCTCCCGCGGGGTCCAGGTTCCCGACGCCTCCGCAGGCTCATCCCACTCCGTCAGCGCTTCGGTTCCCCGCACCACTTCAGGCGGCACTTGGTCCGGATGGCCCACCGCCGCGGCACCGAGCACCGTTTCATCCAAGTTGTCGGTTTCGATGATCGGCACTCCGCCCAGGGAGTCGGTATCCTTCTCCGCATTGACTGGAGTATCCACAGGCTGAGGCGCAGTTTTATCCAAGGAGCGATTCGGTTTCATAGTGTTGGGTGATAATATAGGTTCAGGCTTGCTGCCGGGCTTTAAGGAAATGGTTGGCGATCTCCCCGATGGGAATTTTCACGAGATCCTTTCGCAGGTTGAGATGCAGGCGGTTCCGGAGTGCCTGGGACAGAAGTTGCAGAATCGGATGATTGATTTCTCCCGGCGCAGCCAGCGCCCAAGCTCCGGAATAGGCGGTCAGCAACTCCGTGATGTGTTCCGCGATGTGACGCACGCAGCGGGTTTCCAGCTCCAATACCAGCCTCGGGCGTTCCGCGGCGGACATACGGTGACCCTCCGTTCCTCCCGAAGCGAACCGGCCCGCCTGATCAGTCACTATCTCGCTGATTTTGTCGGTTCCTTCGCTGAAGTCCGCCCGGCGCAGCACCTCCGGCCCGGCACCGGGGAGCAAACGATAAGCGACGAGGTGGCCACGGTCTGTGACGATAAGAATTGGAGGCAGGGTTGTCATAGGAAAACAGGATAATGGGTTATTTTAACGTTGTTTTGACCGGAGCGCGATTGGCTCCCCGCAGAGCCCTGCGGGTCATCTCACATTTTGTCCTTGGCTTGTTCCATGGATTTCATGTCGCTGGTGGAAACAGGATCGGGATTGCCGGGTTGGTTGGTCGGAGGAGCGGTCTCGGGTTTGCGGGTTTGGCACGACATGATGCCCGTCAGGCAAAAAAGCTGCACGAGGATCCGGATGTAACGAGGAGGGAGTTTCATGGTGTCTGGAGAAATGGCGTAACCGTTGATGGGGCCACTTCTGTTTCTGCCGGAATCGGGCCAAAGGACCTCAACGGGGAAATCGCCATCAAGCAGCTCCCCTGATCGTGCATCGCGTCCACTCCCACCTCCTCATCCCATGCATTCTGCGGCACCGGCAAGGAGCGCGCTCCCGGCAGGCGCACCCGCCCACGGGTAAAGGATGCCTCCAGCCAGAACCCCAGCCAAAAGCCTTGGAACTTCTCCCGGAATGACCCTCGTCCATCTTCATCCAACCGCCTTTGCTGCTTTTTTGCTGGGATGGTCACTTCCTTCACCCCTCCCGAAGGTTCTTTATCCCGGTCAGATCTGATAAGTCACCCGCTCCTTTTCTCCCAGCAGCAGGTGTCCACCCTTCTCCAGTTCCACCACCAATTCCAAGGCCCCGCTTTCTGTGGCTGTTTTGCCGAGGAGGCTTCGCAGATGACTGATCAGGGATTTCTTCCGTGTCGGTCGGTTGTTGGGATTTCTCCTGAGATGTGCCAAGGCCCGCTCCAGCGGCTCCTCCGGCAGCGTGGAGGGGGTCTTCCCGGGAATGGAAAGAGTCAGGGTGCTGAAATCATCATGGCGCCGGGCGCGAATACGCTGACTCCGCAGATGTTCAATCAGTGGATCAAATCCCCTATCCCTGGAGACAATGTGGAAATAGCCGGTGGGATCCGCCATCGCTGCCCGCCCCACATAATACGCCAAAGCGAAATCGAGGGCATTCTGGCCGGATGAAGTCAGGCGGACCAGTTCCACGGGTTCCGTCTGCTTCAACAACTGCTCCACCAAAGCGATATCCATGCGGGGCTGCTTGGCCCCCACCAATAACGTGAAATGGACCGGTTTGGACCCCACCACCGAAAGGTCGATCTGGTGGACGTTCTCAAAGTCCACAAAAACATGGTTGAGCGGCGGAGGAAGTTCGCTGGGCGGTCCGGACATGGCAGGAATAACAAAGTAGGCGTTGACGGTCAGGAAAGATGGCCTATAATTTCCATAATTACCATGGCTAAATTTCTCAACAGCAGCGCCACAAATTACTTTTTGGTGCCTTCCTGACTTGGACCTTTCACCAAGCATCACCTTCTATCCCCATGGCCTATCCCCGTTCCCGTAAGTCCAATGGCGAGCACCTCATTGATGGCCTGATTGCCCTGCCATGGTGGTGCAGCCTATCTTTGGTCTCATCATCTGGGGAGCCGCTTCCCTTTTTGCATCCTTCTATCCCAAGCATATTCTCGTGGTCATGCTTCAGCCCTCTTGGCCCGTGCTCCCTGCGGTGGTAGGATTCACCGCCCTTGCTTCCGCCCTGAAGGCCAGACGGTCCACTAAATCACTGCAAAAAATCAAGACCCTGCAAGACATCCAGGACGTCCCTTGGCAGGAATTTGAGCACCTCACGGCCGCCTACTATCGTGAACGGGGTTATCACGTCGACCATACCGGAAAAGCCGGGCCCGACGGAGGAATCGACCTCGACATGCGCAAGGACCGGCAACGCATTCTGGTGCAGTGCAAAAGATACACTGGCCGGAGCATCGGCGTCCAGGCTGTCCGCGAGTTCTTCGGCGTCGTGATATCCCAGGGGGCGGATAAAGGCATCTTCATCACCACCAGCGATTTCACTCCGGAAGCCATGACCTTCGGTTTGAGTCAGGCGAGCCTTGAGCTCATTCCCGGCAACCGGTTCGCGCAGATGGTCCATCACCTGCGCACCGGAACGGCCGTCCATCAGGATATGTCCTGGGAGATTTCCACCAACGCCCCAGCCCAGGCTTTCACCCATGTCGATCCGGCGATCATACCCTCTTGTCCAAGCTGCGGCGATCGCATGGTGGAACGCCAAGCCAAGCGGTGCAGCAACATTGGAGGGATTTTCTGGGGATGTTCCCAATACCCCAACTGCCGGGGAATCCGTCCGGCTTCTCCCACCAAATAGGAACGTTCCGGAGGCTCCTTCCCGGGAAGATTCCTGGCATCATTTTTCAACGATGACCCCGCGGTTCCAGGCGTCGTGCATTTCCTCGAGGGAGGGCACTTTGAGGGGACGGACCACTCTGAATCCCAGCCACTGGGCGCTGGTATGGAACCATCGGCTTTTTGGCAATTGCGGGTCCATCACTTTCCAGACGTCCTTGGATCCCCGGCGGCAGGCACTGCGGAGCCGGTCCGCATCGTCATCCCACGATCCGCCCCGCACCACCCGGGGGTAGGGTGTCACCGGCTGGTTGAAAGGATTGGCCACCCCCCCACTTTGAGACTGAGCCGTGAGTGCCGCGTAGAAGTCAGGGCGGTATTGGTCCAGCACCCACTCTACCACGTTGCCATGCATGTCGTAAAGCCCCCAAGGATTCGGCAGCTTTTTCCCGACCGGATGAGTGGTCGCGTCGCTGTTCTCCCAATACCAGGCATACTCCCCCAGTTTCGAAACGTCATCGCCGAAAGAGTAGGCGGTGGTGGTGCCGGCCCGGGCGGCGTATTCCCACTCCGCCTCCGTGGGCAGCCGGTAAAAGTGTCCGGTCTGCGCGCTGAGCCACTGACAGAATTTATTGGCAGCGTGCTCCGTCATGCAAATCGCGGGATAACCGGACTCCCCCAGCCCCCAGGTCATGTCCGTGTAGGGCGCGGTGGGACGGCTGATGGCATCCACCGGCTTCTCATCCGGCACCGGCTCCTTCTTGCTGCCATCCTTCCAGCGCATCACGGCTGTGTCCATGAAGGGCTTGTAGAGATCCCACGTCACCTCCGTGGCCCCCATCCAAAAGGCATCCAGCTTCACTTTCACCTGCGGCCCTTCGTCCGGATTGCGCTTCGCTTCCGTAGCCGGACTCCCCATCAAAAACTCCCCCGCCGGGATCGGCACCATCGCAAACCTCCGGGGAACCGCCATCTTGGTCATCCAGCCCTCATAAGCCTTGAGATCCGCCCCAGTGTCCCCACCGCTGGTCTCCACGATATGATCCCGGATCTTCCGCGTCAGTTCGATGGTGTCCGGCGAGTTAGGATTGACGCCTTTGGGCCGCTCGGCCGCTGCGGCCTGGTTTGGGGAGGTCATGAAACCAGCCCCAACGCAGGCAGATATCAAAACCATGGAGCAGCGGAGGAATGTCATAAAGCCCAAACGGCCCGGGAATCCCCTCTCTTCCACGCGGGAATGATACCTTGCCGCACGCTAAAGCCGACAGGGTGTCGATATTCCCACGAGCCAGTTTTAGTGGCAATGCTGCGTGATTATCGTCCATAGTCCGCTGAAAAGCCTGCGATCAAAAAAATCATTGGTTATTTTCCCATTCCGTCCGAACTACGCGGCCAGCTTCAACGAGGCAACTTCGATCATCTGAATTTATGAGTTTTCTAAACGCCGTCTTTGGTATTGCCTCGCAGATTGACACCAGAGAACTCCAGGCAGAGTTCTCCCCTATCCTGATCCAGGGTGAGGAAATCACCGGAGCTTTCAAAATCGTCCGTGATCTCATTGTTTTCACCCAATGCAGGCTCATTCTGGCTGACAAGCAGGGGGTGACCGGAAAGAAGGTCGAATATCACTCTATACCCTACAAATCGATCAGCCAATTCTCAGTGGAGACGGCTGGTCGATTTGACATGGATGCCGAACTCAAAATCTACATCTCGAGCAACCCTGTGCCCATCAAAAAGGAAATCAAGAAGGGCACGGATATCATCGCCATCCAAAAGCTGCTGGCGACCTACTTGCTGACGTGACATTACCCGCCAACCATAAAAACCACTTCAAGGATTTCTATCTCCCCCCGGAAAATAAGTCCGGAGGGAAAGACATCAGAATCCCTTCTTTCTCTCATGCCAGTAGCCGATCCATTCGCCACTGCAAGGATTCCCGGGAAGGAGCAAAGGCGCGTTCGTGGGGAGGGAGGACGCGTTGGCCTTGTAGGGCGAGAAGGGATTTTTCACCATCGGACCGGTGGGCCAGGAGGTGGGGGGAGACGATCCACGCGAGATCAGGGGTGGGGGCGATGAGAAAGCGGTCCATGGCCCAGTGGTGGTTCTTACAGAGGGCGATGCCGTTGGTCGGGTGGTCGTTTTGGTTTTGCTCGAAGGGGATGAGGTGGGCGGCATCCACGAAAGTGAGACCATCCACTTCCGGCAAGCGGATGCGCAGGCCGCAAGCGGCGCATTGGCAATCATAAATCTCCAGGATCTTGCGGCGGAACGCGGAGCTGCGTCCGGGGATGGACGGGGACGGATCTTCATGGAAACGATTGGAGGTTTCTTCCGGAGGCAAGTTTCCGGCGCCTTCGGCAAACAAGGGCAGGAGCAAGCCGCGGGACCGGGGGAAATAACGGGTCACGAGGGCATGCCGCAGGTGGAACCGGTCCACTGCCGAGAGGACAAAACGCTCCATGCCTCCGAGAAGGGAGGCGAAGACAGTGCCGTCCTTGGCGTCGCCCACGGTGGGGGTGGCGACAAGGGGTTGCGGATTGGGCCCATTCCCTTGCCAAGGAATCCACCAGCCCTCGCTCTTTAAATGCAGGAAAGGCAGTTCCGGGGCCCGCTGATCCAGGGGAGTTCTCACCATTTCAAAGTAGAGGCCGAACCGGTCTCTCAGGATTGGACTCCACGGGATGCGGTCAGGCACCGCGCTCCCTCTGGCCAACAGATCCAATACCGCCAGCAGCAGGCACGCTTTGTGAGGTCGCTCGTGACGGTCGCTCCCCTGTCCCACCACGCTCACGTTTAAATAATAAAGGGCCTCAACCGCATCGTCGAGAGTGGCAATCAGGGGGTGGGGTGGCATCATGGAAACCCTGCAGGAGATTGGCCGCCAAGGCAAGAGGCTGGTTAGTTTGGTCGGGCGGCACCGTGGTTAATGAGGTGATGGAGAATAGAAGGTGAGACCCACGCAACACGCCCCGGCGTGATGCCACAGCCATTTTGAAGTAGGTTTCTTCTTAACCCTCCAAATCAAGCTACTTTTTCTTCAGTCGTTCGGCGGTCTCCTCCCCCAACTGCCTGCCCCAGGCTCTCGCGGCATCGGCTGCTTCAGCGACGATAATAATTTGTTTTTCGGAAAATCGCCTACCGAGTGGTGATTCAAAAAACACAGCCAATTGCTGCAGATCATCAATGCTAAAATGGCTGGCAATTTTCTCCGCCATGATTTGCTGAAGCTTGGCGATGTTCTCCTTCTTGGAGAAGGCCGCATCGAACGCCTGAAGCAGTTCCTTATCCTCCCCCTCCTTCATTGCGGTTTGGAATTTCAGGATATTCTGCATTTCCTCGTGGATTTGCTGCAATTGCCTCGTCGCTTCCAATATCCTTGAAGCGGCCTTGATCGCCTCGGCTGAGGGGGTAGTTTTGCTTTCCTTGACTGCCGCCTTTTCCGTAGCTTGAGCATAGGATGGACCTGTGAACACAGCCCCGAAGCTGAGGGCGGTGATAGCAAACCAAGCAGAAGTGATTTTGATCATGCTCCATTTATACCAGGCTTGGTCTCCGGAGCTAGACAAATCCCCCTCCCACCGGCCCCGCAAATCGCGGTTTCCGCCCGTGCTTCCTTGTCCCTTTTTGGGCCGCGCATGAGTCCTTTCCCCCTGCCCTCCGCCTATTCCCGCATCAAGCTGGTGCATAGTTTCCATGAACTGGTGACCACCCCGTTTGAAGACGGCGTGAATGCGCTGTGCTGGGCACGGTCCTTGCCGGGGGATTTCAGTGAGGTGGTGACCCGGCTGGCCATCAGTGGAGGGATCACGACCCTGGATGAGGAGCGACTGGAAGGGCTGACGCTGAGCGGGGCGGGACGGGTGGCGGTGGGGATTCTGCTGGAGGACCTGCGGCTACTGCGGGAGCATGGGCTATCCCCGATCCTCGACTGCATCCAGAGTTATCCCCGGGAGGAAGAACCGGGAGCGGTGCGCACGGATGTCTATTCCTTCCATGCGGACAGCGCGACAGAGGAGGCGGATACGTGGCTGTGCACCTACCATGGGCCCTCAAGCGAGGGCCTGCGCAACGAGGAGGCCCAACGGCGGGTGGATGTCCCGGAAACCCGGGCGGAACTGCTCGAGGAATACGGCGGGGAGGATGACGAGAACTTCCTGGAATACCTGAGCGACAATTGCTATGACCTGCACTACGCCCCGGCCGGGCAGGCGCAGCCATTTTCCTTTGGCCATGGCAACCTGTGGCGCATCGCGGTGGACTATCCCGGCTGTCCCGTCCCACCCTGCATCCACCGTGCGCCGGAAACCCTGCCCGGCCAGCCGCCGCGCCTGCTGCTGATCAGCTGATCGACTCCCAGCCGTCCAGGCCGTCGAGGTGCTTGACGATCTTCCGCTGAAGCTGCCGTCGCGCGGTGCGGAGGGTTTTCCAAAGGCCGGGGGCGAAACGTTGGTTGAACCCGTGGTCCGCCAGCCAGACGGACAGGATGGCGAGGTCGTTTTCATCTCCCAGCCATTCGGCCAGTTCATCCATCGGGGGATGGGCGGCTAACACTCCGGCTGGCAGGAATCCGATGGCCCCAAGCCAGGCTTTCACGGCCTTGCGGGCCTCGTGGAAATCCGTCTCCACCCCGTGCTCCAGCCGGGCACAGCGCCGCATGACCCGCCGGTACAGCTTGCCAAGGCCTTGAACGAGACGCTCCGGGAGCTCGTCCGCCGGGACATCCTGCAAAGCCTGCTGCGCGGTGCCCACACGGTCGACACACCAAGCGATGGTCTCCGGCGGGGGACGGCGGGCGGCCGAGTGGGTCTGCTGTTCCAACAGGCCCGCGATCGCGGCAGCCAGGGGCTTCCCGCCATCCCATTCCAGCTTCTCCCAAGTGTGCCAGCGGGTCACGGCGTCCCGCGGTCCGGACAGCAGACGCCCCACGGCCTGGATTTCCCGGGCGGCTGATTTTTCCAGGCAGCACAGGGTAAACCCACCGCGCACCGATTTGCCGAGCTTCCGGATGGTATGGACCTCCTCTTCGATCCGGCCCTGATGATCCAACAGTCCCTGCAGCAAGTGCCGGAGGGTATCACATCCGCCTGAGATCCGCTCCCGGGCGAAGGAGGCGACGGAATCGGTGAACGCCTTCATTTGGCATTCCCATACCACGGATCGGGCGCCTTGTCAGCGGAGATCATGGGAAGCCGGCCCTACGCCCATGGAATTCGTTTCATCGTGGAAGTCCCTTGGAATTCACCGCAAAGGCGCGGGGATGCCAAGGAGGAAGGTGTGATATAGCAGGGGACCTGAAAGCGTATGGGCTGGGGGCTGGTCATGGTTGATGCCCGGCGATTGTCAATCGGATGCCCTCACAGCACTTTTCCCACACCCCGGCGGCATGGAAACCGGCGACGGGCCGGATCGTGTCCGGCCTGCTGGGGCTGTTATGCAGCGCTCCCCTCCTGCCAGCCGCCGCCGCCACCTTTCCGCCGGAGCAGATCGAATTCTTCGAAACAAAAATCCGTCCGGTGCTGGTCACGCAGTGTTATGACTGTCATTCCGCCCAGGCCAAAAAGCTCAAGGCCGACCTGAGGCTGGACAGCCTGGAGGGGATCCTCAAAGGGGGCGGGAGCGGGCCCGCCATGGTGGTGGGCGATCCCGCCGGGAGCCTGCTCTATCAGGCAATGAAATACCACGACCCTGACACCGCGATGCCACCCCGGGCGAAGCTGGATGAGGGGATCATCGCCGACTTTGAACAATGGGTGAAAATGGGAGCGCCCTGGCCCGCGGAGGAGACTCCCGGAGCCATGGAGGAGGTGACGTGGAACTGGGACCAGCTGCGCCAAAACCACTGGGCCTTCCAACCGATGGCGCGGCCCGCCCCGCCATCAGTCAGGAATACCGGCTGGCCCCGTGGTCCGGTCGATGCGTTCATCCTCGCGGGTCTGGAAGCAGCGGGCCTTTCGCCCGCCCCGGAAGCGGACCGTCTGGCCCTGATCCGCCGCGCCAGCTACGATCTGACCGGTCTCCCGCCGACCATGGAGGAGAACGGAGGCATTTGTGTGCGACCCGCAGCCTGACGCTTTTGCGCGGGTGGTGGACCGCTTGCTGGCCTCGCCCCACTATGGGGAACGCTGGGGCCGGCATTGGCTGGACGTGGCCCGCTACAGCGATGGCCTGGGTGGTTTTCTGGATGGTCAGGGCAAGCGCACCGAAGCGTGGCGTTACCGCGATTGGGTGGTGGAAGCGCTGAATCGCGACCTGCCCTTCGATCAGTTTGTGAAGCACCAGCTGGCTGGCGATTTGATGCCGGAGGGCAGCGTGACGGCGACGGGATTCCTGGCCCTCGGGCCAAGTTATATTTCCGATGGCAACACCGCCGAAGGCAAGGCAGTGGCGCAGGCGGAGACGCTGGACGACCGGGTGGATACCGTGACCCGCGGGCTGCTGGGCCTGACGGTTTCCTGCGCCCGTTGTCATGACCACAAATTCGATCCGATCCCGACGCAGGATTATTATTCGATCGCCGGGGTTTTCCATAACACGCGGAACGACGACCGGAGCGCGCCGGGGACACCCCAGGCGGAGATTGATAGTTATGAGCGGAGCCAGGCGGAGATCCAAGAATGTGAAAAGCAGCTCAACGCACTCAAGGAAGCCGCCAAGCAGGCCAAGGCGGAAGCGGGAGACACAGAAAAAGAGGCGGTCGCGGCCAAGGAAAAAGAACTCGCAGCCCTGCGGATGGCCGCGGCTCCGCTGTATCCGGTCGTGCATGCGGTGGCGGATTCAGGGAATGCTGACATGAAAATCGCGCTGCGGGGCAATCTGCTGAAGCCGGGTGAAAATGCCCCGCGCCGTTTCCTGCGCATTGTGGCCGGAGCCTCTCCGCCTCTCTTCACCCGCGGCAGTGGACGGCTCGAACTCGCCGCAGCCATCGTGGATCCGGAAAATCCCCTCACCGCCCGGGTCATGGTGAACCGGGTCTGGAACCACCATTTTGGCCGGGCGCTGGTGCGGACTCCTGACAATTTCGGGGCGGTGGGCGAAAAACCTACCCAGCCCGCCCTGCTGGACTGGCTGGCGCGCCATTTTATCGATTCCGGCTGGTCACTGAAAAAGCTGCACCGCACCATCCTGCTGTCAGCCGCCTGGCAAATGAGCACCCGGACTGATCCCCGGGCCATGGAGCTGGATGCCGGCAACCGGCTGATCTGGCGGATGGAACCCCGGCGGCTGGATGCGGAAGCCTGGCGCGACGGCCTGCTGGCGGTCACCGGGGGGCTGGATCCCACGATGGGCGGGCCGTCCACGGAAACCATCCTGCAGAGCCCGCGCCGGACCCTCTACAGCATCATCAGCCGCAACGGCGACCGCTTCGAATCCGACGATTTCCTGCGCCTCTTCGACCTCCCCAGTGCCCGGGCCACCAGTGCCGGACGCACCACCAGCATCGTGCCCCAACAATTCTTGTTCATGTTGAACAATCCCTTCATGACGGCCCGGGCGCGGGCTCTGGTGGCCCGCCTGACTGGCGACACGCCCGGGGCCCGCATCGCGGTGGCCTACCGCCTGATCCATGGCCGCCCGCCGACCGGACCGGAGACGGAGGCCGGCCTGGCTTTCCTGACAAGGGAGGCGCCCGGCGGCCCTCCCCCGCCGGCCGCATGGGAAAACTATGCCCAGGTGCTGCTGAGCAGCAATGAATTCCTCTTTGTCAGGTAGCCCTATCCGCATATGCAATACCTTCCCTTCCATCAAAACTCCGGCCTGTCGCGGCGGTCCATGCTGCGCCGGCTCGGAGCGGGCCTGGGCTCGGTCGGCCTTGCCGGGGTCATGGGACAAGCCGGGGCCTTCGCCAGTCCGGCCAGCGGTCCGGCCTCGCCCCCGCTGGTGCCGCCCTTCCCCGGCCAGGCCAAGCGCATTATCCAACTTTTCATGCCGGGCGGCCCCTCCCATGTCGATACCTTCGACTACAAACCTGACATTGCCAAATTTGAAGGACAGCGCCCCAGCGAAGTGGATTTCAAGTCACTGCGGAACACCAAAGGCGGCCTGCTCAAATCCCCTTTCGGCTTCAAACCCTACGGACAGTGCGGCAAGTGGGTCAGCGACATCTTTCCCCATGTGGGCGGCTGTGTGGACGACATCTGCTTCATCCATTCGATGCATACGGACATCCCGGAACATGCCAGTGGCATCATGATGATGAATCTCGGCGCCCTGCAGCCGACCCGACCCAGCATGGGCTCGTGGCTGGTCTACGGCCTGGGATCGGAAAGCCAGGATCTGCCAGGATTCGTCTCCATGTGCCCCCGCGCCGAACCCCGCGGCGGCCGGGCCAACTGGGGGAATTCGTTTCTGCCCGGCGAATATGGCGGCTGCCATGTCAATCTGGGGAAGATGACGCCGGAGTCGATCCTGCGCGATCTCAATCCCCGCGCCCCGCGGACGTTACAGCGGCAGCAGGCCGACCTGTTGGCGCAACTCAACCGGATGGATCTTCAACGGCAGGAGGGCGACGCCGGGCTCGAAGCCAGCATCGGGGCCATGGAAATGGCCTTCCGCATGCAATTCGCAGTACCCGATGCCTTCGACACCACCAGGGAAAGCGCGGAAACCCTGGCCCTGTATGGTCCGGGCGATTTTGCCAAGGGCTGTCTGATCGCCCGGCGGCTCTCCGAACGCGGGGTCCGGGTGGTGCAGCTCTCGATCTCCATCGATGACTACGACATTCCCTGGGACACCGGACATGAGGACATTGCTGGCGGACACCAGCGGCTGGCGGACTCCTGCGACCGGGGCATTGCCGCCCTGTTGCGCGATCTGAAGGGCCGCGGGCTGTTCGATGAAACCCTGGTGCTGTGGGGCGGCGAATTCGGCCGTGCCCCGACCTCGGAAGGGGTTAAAGGCCGGGATCACAATCATTACGGCTTCACCACCTGGATGGCCGGCGGCGGCGTGAAGGGCGGTCTGAGCTTCGGGGCCACCGACAACTTCGGGATGAGGGCGGTGGAAAACCGGGTTCATGTCCACGATCTCCATGCCACGGTCCTCCACCTGATGGGCCTCGATCACGAGAAACTCACCTACCGCTACAGCGGCCGGGACTATCGCCTGACCGATGTCTCGGGGCGGGTCATCCGCGATATCCTGGCCTGACGACGCGGCCTGCCCCGGGTGGCCGGATGCAGGGGCCCAGCGTCCCTGGAATTGATCGTCAGACCCGCCGGCTGTGGAAGACGTGCACCATCACGGCAATGCCGAGGACCGGCGCCAGCAGATTCACCACGGGCACCAGGCCTACTCCCGCGATGCAGACACCGGTCAGGAAATACGCGCCGCGGTTTTGGCGCCGGGAGGCGTCCATCTCCTCACGGGACATACGGCGCAGGGCAACAATTTCATAATACTCCCGCCCCGCCAGCATTCCATTCACAGCAAGCATGAGGAAGGCGCCCGATCCCGCCAGCCACATCAGCGCGAGGTAAAACGGCAGGGCGATCAGATTCACCGTGATCATGAGCAGGAAAAAGCGCACCGCGGCGAACACGCCGGCCTTCAGCCCCGCGCCATCGGCATTCCCCAGCGCGGGATAATGACGCGCCTCCACGGCGTCGGCCACCGTCTCCTGGAAGAAGCTCGCCACGAGGACAAAGGTCGCCGGAAACAACAGCAGGGCGGTGAGGAAACCGAGGGTGCCCTGCCCCCATTTGAGCCAGCCGGCATACTTGGGCCAGTGCGCCGCGACCCATGCCACACCTTCCCGCACGCCCCACCAGATCCCGGAAAAACAGAGCAGGGACACCACCGCCGACCCGGCGATGACGAGCCACAGCTTCGGGTCGGTCATGAACTGGGCTGCTGCTTTGAGAATTGCCTTCACCATGGCGCACCGTGGCACAGCCCCCTGATCCGTCCAGCGCGGCGGCAGGTCACCGCATTCATACCTGCAGCCATCCAGAACCCAATCCATGAATTCCATTCATTAATCCAATGATGCATTTTCACCGCGAAAGGAGGCCGGTATTTCACCATGGCACCCACCATGGCACCCCCCCTGCTAATTCATCCGGCAGGTTCCCCCGCCATGATCCCTCTGCCCTCCATCCCCGCCTCTGCTCCCTTCTCCGCCGAACAGCGCCTCTGGCTGGACGGTTATTTCGCCGGGCTGTTCTCCCAAGCAGAGCAATCCTCCGCTGGAACCACCCTGCCCGCAGCCGCCCCGGCGGTGCCCCTGACGATCCTCTACGGCACGCAGACCGGTTCCGCCGCCACCCTCTCCAAAAAAATCGCCGCTGCCGCCAAAAAGCGCGCCATCGACGCCCGGGTGATCGATATGGCCAAACATGCCACGGTGGATCTCGCCCGGGAGCCAAACGTGCTGATCATCACCAGCACTTATGGGGATGGCGAGATGCCGGACAATGCCCAGACGTTTTGGGATATCCTCGCCTCCGACGCCGCCCCGCCGCTCAAGGACACCCGCTTCTCGGTGCTGGCCCTCGGGGATTCCAACTACACCAAATTCTGTCAGGCGGGCAAGGATTTCGATGCCCGCCTCGAAGCTCTTGGAGCGACCCGCCTGCACCCGCGCACCGACTGCGATGTGGACTACGACGAGCCCGCCGCCGCGTGGATGGAAGCGGTGCTCGCCACCCTGGCCGCCGCCCCGGCCGCCACTCCCGTTGATGAAACCGAAACGGAGCCCGCAGCACCGCTCTGGTCGAAAAAGAAACCCTATCCAGCCAGACTCCTCACCAACCGCCTGCTGAACACCGAAGGGTCCGGCAAGGAGGTGCGGCATTTTGAAATCGATCTCGGTGACTCCGGCCTGACCTATGAAGCAGGCGATGCCCTCGGCATCATGCCCTCCAATTGCCCCGCGCTGGTGGAGGAATGTCTCGCCCTGCTCGGCGCCAGCGGCGATGAACCCTGCGATGACCTCACCCTGCATGCCGCCCTGCTCAGCCGGTATGATCTCCTCAAGCCTTCCCCGGAACTGCTGGCCCTCGCCGGCCTGCCGGACCGCGAAGGCGAAAACCTGACGTCCTGGCTCTACGGCCGTGATGTGGCCGACGTGATCCGCGAATGTCCCGCCCCGCTGGCCGTGGCAGCGCTCCCCAAACTGCTGCGCAAACTGCAGCCCCGGTTGTATAGCATTTCCTCCAGCCCCAAGGCCCACGCCGGACAAGTCCACCTGACCGTCGGCGCGGTCCGTTATGAGGCCCACGGCCGCAGCCGCAAGGGAGTCTGTTCCACCTTTCTCGCGGACCGCGCCCTCACCACCGGAGTGCCGATTTATTTCCACAGCTCCCCGGGCTTCCGCCTCCCCTCGGATGGCAGCCGCCCGGTCATCATGGTCGGCCCCGGCACCGGCATCGCGCCCTTCCGCGCTTTCCTCTACGAACGTCAGGCCACCGGAGCCACCGGTGGCAATTGGCTCTTCTTTGGAGACCAGCACGAAGCCAGCGATTTCTACTACCGGGAAGAACTGGAGGAACTGCAAAAGACCGGGTGCCTGACCCACCTCGACACCGCCTTCTCCCGCGACCAGACTGCCAAGATCTACGTGCAGAACCGGATGCTGGAACGCTCCGCCGAACTCCATGCCTGGCTGGAAAAAGGCGCCCACTTCTACGTCTGCGGGGATGCCTCCCGGATGGCCAAGGACGTGGACCGCGCCCTCCATCAAATCTACGAAACCGTCGGCCACCTCTCCCCCGAAGCCGCCGCCGCTGCCATCTCCCAACTCAAAGCCGAAGGCCGTTACCAACGCGATGTTTACTGAACGGCCCGCCCCGGAGCCCTGCTGAAACCTGCCCACCGTCCCCTACCCTGCCATGTCCTCCCGCACTTTTCCTCTCACCCAAATCGCCGGCCAACCCGTCACTCCGGTGCAGCAACAATACCTCGACGGTTTCTTCGCCGGCGTGGCCGCACGCGGATTCCGCTTCACTGATCTCATAGCCGATCCTGTGCCCGCGGCCGATCCGGCTGACGACGAGGATCTGACCATCGAGGAGGCCATCAAGAAGGCCCTGAACCCGCTCGATTTCTATCCGAACATCCTCCAATACGCCACCACCAATACGCCGCCGGAGAAGGACGACATTTTCCGTTATAAATGGAGCGGTCTCTTTTACCTGTCGCCCATCAAAGGCGCCTTCATGGCCCGCCTGCGCATCCCCGGAGGGGTGCTGAAATCCTGGCAGCTCCGCGAGATCGCCCACACCGCCAAGGATCTCACGACCGGCTATTGCCAGATCACCACCCGCTCCAATCTCCAGATCCGTCTGATCGAGCCGAAAGACGCCCCGGAATTCCTCCGCCGTATCCAAAGCGTGGGCCTGCACACCAAAGGATCGGGGGCTGACAACATCCGCAACCTGACGATCGGGCCGGCCGCCGGTTTTGATCCACACGAACTGATCGATACCCTGCCGCTGATCCAGCAGCTCGGCCACTACATCCTGAGCACTCCGGAATTCTACGATCTCCCACGGAAATTCAATATCGCCATAGACGGCGCGGGTGTGATAGGCTCGCTGGAAGACACCAACGACATCGGCCTGCGCGCGGTCAGGGTCGGGCCCAACAGCGAAGGGATTGTCCCCGGCATCTGGTTCCGGCTGGCCCTCGGTGGCGCCACCGGGCTAAAATCCTTCGCCGAGGATTGTGGCGTGCTGATCGCTCCGGAGCAGGCCGTGGAGGTCTGCGCCGCTTTGGTCAGGATCTTCATCCAGCACGGCAACCGCAGCGACCGCAAACGCGCCCGGCTCAAGTATCTGCTCGAGAAGATGCCACTGCCGGAATACCTCGCCGCCACCGAAAAACTGCTCGGATGGACTCTCCTCCGCGCCTCTTCAGCGGTCGAATTGCCTCACCCGATTCCGGCCATGCCGCATGCGCACATCGGGGACTATCCGCAGAGCCAGCCCGGCCTGCGCTACCTCGGCGTCCATGTCCCGGTAGGCGAAATGTCCCCGGACCAAATGCTGGCGGTCGCCGGCCTCGCTGAAGAGTATGGCCAGGGCGAGATCCGCCTGACGGTCTGGGAAAATTTCCTGCTACCCCACGTCCCGGAGGCCCGCATCCCGGCCCTCAAAGCGGCTATGGAAGCCCTCGGGTTCCCCTGCCGCCAATCCAACGTCCGCACCGGCTTCGTCGCCTGCACCGGGAACACCTACTGCAAATTTGCCGCCGCCAACACCAAGGGGTCGGCGGTCGCCCTGATGGATTATCTCGACGCCACCGTGACCCTCCCGGAGCCGGTCAATGTCCACGTCACCGGCTGCCCTCACTCCTGCGCCCAGCACTACATCGGCGACATCGGCCTGCTTGGTGCGAAAAATGCCGCCGGAGCGGAGTCGTTCCACGTCTTCACCGGCGGCGGCTTCGGCAAACAAAAAGCCCTCGGCCGGCAGATCTTCCAGGCCCTCACCCTCGAGGAACTCAAACCCGCCCTCGCCGGACTGCTCAACGGCTGGACCAAAAACCGTCAGGAAAACGAATCCTTCCAGACCTTCACCACCCGCCACACGCCGGAGGAACTCAAAGCCCTCGCGGCTTCGTAGCATCAACCGGCCACTGACGACAGCCCGCTGACAACTTCCCCAATCCATGAGCATCGCCCGCCCCGCCCCGCTACCTTCCGGCGATGCCCTCCGCACCCTGATCGACGAGCTGATCGAAACCCAACAGACCCTGACGCCGGTCGAAGCCTTCGCGGCATGGCATGATAAATCCCCGGCCCTGGCCCCCCACTACCGCCGCCTCATTCCCGCCGCCAAACCCGGAGCCGGCGAGCAGTATGCCTTTGAGGTCGATGTCAGTGCCTGCACCGGCTGCAAAGCTTGTGTGAGTGCCTGCCACAGCCTGAACGGGCTCGATGAAAATGAAACCTGGCGCGATGTCGGCCTGCTGCTCGGCGGCACCCGTAAGTCACCGGTCCAACAAGTGGTCACCACCGCCTGCCATCACTGTGCCGATCCCGCCTGCGCCAATGGTTGCCCGGTCCTCGCCTACGAAAAGGACGAAGAAACCGGCATCGTGCGCCACTTGGATGACCAGTGCATCGGCTGCCAATATTGCATCCTGAAATGCCCCTACGACGTGCCGAAATACAGCAAGGCGCGCGGAATTGTCAGGAAATGCGACATGTGCATCACCCGTCTCGCCGAAGGCGAGGCGCCTGCCTGCGTCCAGGCCTGCCCCAACGAGGCCATCCGCATTGTCACCGTCAGCCAGAGCAGTCTTTTCGACACCGCCGCGCGGGCGGAACGCCTCACGCCGGACAGTGCTGATTCCTCTTACACCCGCCCGTCCACCGTCTTCACCGGGATCGATTCCACGAGGGAACTGCGCGCGGCAGATGCCGCAGCCGTCGAACCCCAGCACGCCCACTGGCCGCTGGTGGTCATGTTATTCCTCACCCAGACCGCCACCGGTCTCCTGCTCGCCGCAGCCCTGCTGCCGGGCCATCCGCCAGCCCTGCGTCTGGCCGGCGCGATCACCCTGACTCTGGGCGTGATCGCCAGCACCACCCATCTGGGCCAGCCGCTCAAAGCTTGGCGCGCCTTCCTGGGCTGGCGGAAATCCTGGCTCAGCCGCGAAATCCTCGCCTTCGGTGCCGCCGCTCCGGCCGCCGGTCTCGCCGTGGTCGCCCCTGGTCTGGCTGGTCTCCTGACGACTTATCTCCCCTCCCTGGCCAGCTCATTCCCGGGTATCATCGCGTTCCTCGCCTCACCGGCTTTCGTCATGGCCACCTGCACCATCGCGGTCCTCACTGCGGCCGCCAGTGTCTTTTGCTCGATCATGGTTTACGCGGATACCCGGCGCTCGCTCTGGAAGTTCCCTATCACCACCTTCAGCATGGCCGGCGGCACCCTCACCGTGGCCGCCACCGCCGCAGCCTGGCTGACCGGTCACCCGCTGCTTTGCACCGCGTCCACGGCCCTGCTGATGGCCCGCACTATCGCCGTGTCCCGCTTCACCCACCGTTGGAGGGAGGAAGATCCACAGTCGCATCCCCACGCCAAATCCGCGCTCCTGATGTATGGACGGCTCAATCCCTGGTGGCATGGCCGGCTCTTCGCCGCCATCGCCGGCGCAGCCCTGATCTGGCATTCTCCCGCGATGGCCTTTGCCTTGGTTCTCCTATCTGAATTCGCGGAACGCGTGCTCTTCTTCCAGGCGGTGGTGGCCCTGAAGATGCCCGGACTTCCCCAGGCACGAAACCGCCATTGACCGCCCCGCCTTCACAAAACGGTTTCTCCTCTGCCCAATCCTACCCAATGGCCCTGCCCCTGCTTCCTGCCCTGACCCTCCGTGAGTGGACCGGTCCGCTGACGCGTGATCTGGTGCAGAAGCCGGGTGAATTCGGCCTGGGCATGGTTCCCGATCACAAACGCCCGGATGCCCTGGTCAACTCCGTCTGCGGCTTCTGCTCCACCGGCTGCAATCTCCGCGTCCACCTGCGCGACGGTCAGGCAGTGAACCTTTCCCCCAACGCTGACTATCCGGTCAATCTCGGCATGGCCTGCCCCAAAGGCTGGGAAGCCCTGACCCCTCTCCGGGCGCCCGACCGCGCCACCACACCGCTGCTGCGCGATGCCTCCGGCACCCTCCAGCCGATCGACTGGACCACGGCCGCCACCCACTTCGCGGAGCGCTTCAAGGCGATCCAGACCACACACGGCCCGGATAGTCTCGCCTTCATCAGCACCGGCCAGATCCCCACCGAGGAGATGGCGTTTCTGGGAGCTCTCGCCAAATTCGGGATGGGCTTCAAACACGGGGATGGTAATACCCGGCAATGCATGGCCACCGCGGTGGTAGCCTACAAGGAGTCCTTCGGCTTCGATGCCCCGCCTTATTCCTACCAAGATTTCGAGGAGAGCGATTGTCTCGTTTTCATCGGATCGAACCTGGCGATTGCCCACCCCATCCTCTGGCAACGGGTGCTGAGGAACACGAACCATCCTGACATTATCGTGGTCGACCCCCGCCGCACCGAGACGGCGATGGCGGCCACCCAGCATCTCGCCATCGCGCCGAAGAGCGACCTCGCCTTTCTCTATGGCACCGCGCAGGCCCTCATCACAGCCGGAGCGGTGGACCGGGATTTCATCAGCCAGCACACCACCGGATTCGAAGCATTTGCGGAATTCGTGGCCGATTACACGCCGGAAAAAACCTGTGAGGCGACCGGATTGGACCGTGCCGGATTCGACCACTTCATCGACTCCCTCGTCAGGGGAAAACGCGTCTCCTTCTGGTGGACCATGGGCGTGAATCAAAGCCACGAAGCCGTCCGCACCGCCCAGGCCATCATCAATCTGGCCCTGATGACCGGCCATATCGGCCGCCCCGGCACCGGAGCAAACTCCATCACCGGCCAGTGCAACGCGATGGGTTCGCGACTTTTTTCCAACACTACCAACCTCCTCGGTGGCCACGATTTCACCAAACCGGAACACCGGCAAAAAATTGCCAGCGCCCTGGGCCTCGACGTGTCCCGGATCCCTGAGACCAACAGCCTCGCCTACGATCAAATCATTGACGGAATCGAGGCGGGCCGGATCAAAGGGCTGTGGATCATCGCCACTAATACCGCTCATTCCTGGATCAACAGCGGCCGCTTTGCGAAGATCAGGGAAAAGCTGGAATTCCTCGTGGTGCAGGACATGTATCACAGCACGGAAACCGCGCAGATGGCCGATCTGGTGCTCCCGGCTGCAGGCTGGGGGGAGAAGGACGGCACCTTCATCAACAGTGAACGGCGCTTTGGTCTGCTGCGGAAAGTCTCCAAAGCCCCCGGCCAGGCGCTCGCGGATTTCCATATCTTCCGCCTGCTCGCCGAAGCCTGGGGGGTTGCGCCGCTCTTCGCGGAATGGAACAGCCCGGAAGCCGCCTTCCGCATCATGAAGCGCCTCTCCACCGGCCAGCCCTGCGATATCACCGGAATCACCGACTATGCCATGCTGGAGGCCCGCGGCGGGGTGCAGTGGCCCTGCCCGGCCGGTCTGACTGAGCCCGCTCCACAACGACGACTCTTCGGCGATGGCCAATTCTTCACCGCAGATGGCCGGGCCAAATTCATCTTCGAGTCCCCCCGCCCCATGGCCGAACCCACCGACGAAACCTATCCCTTCATCCTCCTGACCGGCCGTGGCACTACCTCGCAATGGCACACCCAGACCCGCACCAGCAAGTCCGATGTGCTGCGCCAGCTCTATCCGGAGAACGTCTATGTGGAAATCAATCCGGATGATGCCATGCAGCTGGGCATTGATCCCCTGGGCCTGGTGACCATCACTTCCCGCCGCCTCAGCGTCCGGGCCACCGCCGTCATTACCCCCATTGTCCAGCCCGGCCAGATCTTCATGCCGATGCACTACACCGAGACCAATCTCCTGACCCGCCAGGAAGTGGACCCCTACTCCCGCCAGCCGTCCTACAAATACACGGCGGTGAAACTCTCCAAAGCCTGAGCCCTCCGGCTTCCCTGCCAATACCCCGGGCCACAAAAAACCGCCCGGCGCGGTGAAGCGGCCGGGCGGCTGAAATGAATCTGATCTTGTTACCGGGAATTACTTCGAGGCGATGTATTTCACGAGATCGACCACGCGGTTGCTGTAGCCCCACTCGTTGTCATACCAGCTGATCAACTTGAAGAACTTGCTGTTCAGCTCGATGCCGCTGCCGGCGTCGAAGATGGAGCTGTGGGTGTCGTGGATGAAGTCGGAGCTGACCACTTCGTCCTCGGTGTAGGCGAGGATGCCCTTCATGTAGGTTTCGCTGGCGCGTTTCATGGCCGCACAGATTTCCTTGTACGAGGTTTCCTTGACAGTCTTCACGGTGAGGTCCACCACCGAAACGGTCGGGGTCGGCACGCGGAAGGACATGCCGGTCAGCTTGCCTTTCACTTCAGGAATGGCGAGACCCACGGCACGGGCGGCGCCGGTGCCGGATGGGATAATGTTGATGGCGGCGGAACGGCCACCCTTCCAGTCCTTCTTGCTCGGACCATCCACCGTTTTCTGGGTGGCGGTGTAGCTGTGCACCGTGGTCATGAGGCCTTCATCGACGCCGAAACCTTCCTTGAGGAGGACGTGGACGATCGGGGCCAGACAGTTGGTGGTGCAGGAGGCGTTGGAAATGATGTGGTGGTTGGCGGCCTCATACTTCTCGTGGTTCACGCCCATGACGACCGTGATGTCCTCATCCTTGCCGGGGGCGGAAATGATGACCTTTTTGGCACCGGCCGTGATGTGGCCCTGGGCCTTGCTGCGCTCGGTGAAGAGACCGGTGGATTCGATCACGATGTCCACGCCAAGTTCCTTCCAAGGCAGCGCGGTCGGGCCTTCGCGCACGGCGAGACATTTGATCTCATGGCCATCGACCACGAGGATATCGTCCTCTTCGAGGGAAGGATCGGATTTTTTGCTGGAAATCACTTCGTCCGCCTTGCCCTGGGTGGAATCATATTTCACGAGGTAGGCGAGATTGTCTGCGCCGACGAGGTCGTTGACCGCAACAACTTCGATTTCCTTGCCCAGGAGGCCTTGGTCACAGATTGCGCGGAAGACGAGGCGGCCGATGCGCCCGAAGCCGTTGATGCCGATTTTGATCATAGTAGGTGATGCGAATTGCGGGTGGGAATGTCCAGTGAGGGCCGCTTTTGTAGCAGGATCCCCACCAACTGGACATGGGGCGGTAGCGCGGACGGCGCCGGGAGTCAATCGCCATCGGCCCGGAAACGACAATCCGGCCCCGCACGGCCCTTGCAATACCGCAGCCCCTGGCTATGGCTGGAACCGTGGCCGGGTTTTCCCCGCCTACGGGCCTGTAGCTCAGCGGTTAGAGCAGGAGACTCATAATCCCTTGGTCGTGGGTTCGAACCCCACCGGGCCCACTGATTTTCAACAGGTTGCAAAATCCAAGGCCAGCCAGCCGCCCCCCCGTCAGGGAGCCGTCCCGCCCACCGTAAGCCGGAACCGCAGAAACTGGGGACCGGGGCCGGCGGGGATGCCGGAGCGGTAACTGATGGTCTCGAACCCTCCTTCCTCCACGGTGCGTCCGAGAAAGACCGGGGGAGCCTGAGCCGGATTGTTCCAGGTCTGGAGGGTGTTGGCAAACTCTGCAGAGGTGATGACCCCATCGGCCCCGCTGCGTACCCGGAGAGCGATGGTGAAATAAACGCCATCGGTGGTGACTTCCATGGAACCGGACTGGGCGCCCGGCGAAACAGAACCGTCAGGCTCTCCACCCGTCGCGTATTCCACGAGGGCGGTTTCACCGTCGAGATCGTCGTCCGACAACGGGTTGCTGATGCCTCTCTGGCTCATCCAGGCGGCGAGGGGAATGGCGTCATCCGCCCCGGGACTGCCTCCTGCGCTTTGGCTGTGCCGCCAGTTTTGCGGCAAAGCCGGATCCCGGGAACCCGGCGCCATGAGCACCAGCGAATATCCCGCGCCATCTGCTCCTGCAGGCCAGGGGACGGCGTCGCTCCATTCCACTCCGGCGATGGGAACTCCGGTGGCTGAATTCAGTTGGAGGTGCTCGCCGGCATTGCTGAGGGAAGGTGACAAAGAGGAGCCATATTCGCCAACGATGGGGATGGCATCGCCGTATCGGGCGCGGAAGGCAGCGGCGTTTTTGACAATCACCGCCCGGCCCCCGGCCGCCAGCGTGGAGGCGGGCAACGTCAGGATCACGCCATCCGTCAAGCCGGCACTGCCCAAAGCCACGGAACCGGCAGACAGATTCGCGACCTCAATAAACTCGAAGTCATCGGCATCCGAAAAACCGGCTGCCAACTCCGCAGGCGTGGGATCCGCAGGATGGTACATGATCTCCGAAATGGCCAGATTCTCCGGGCCGGCCAAGGCCGCGCTGCTGGTGCTGATCACCTGAACGGTGTCGGAACCGATCAGATTTCCCTGACGGTCGTAGGCATTCAACACCACCACGGACGTGCCCGATGGAACCGGCACGGAGGCTTGCCAGGAATTGTCATCTGTCCACGTCAGGACCAGGGGGAGACCGGTGGAAGCCAGCCGGATCCCCGCCACGTCCACCCAACCGTCCCCTTGCAGGAGCACGGTGGATTGGGAGGTGGGGGTGCCGTCGGGGGAGTTGATGCGGTAGGGCACCTGGGCCACCGCGGCATTGATGAGCCCGAGCACGGTGGTGCGCCGCGTGTTGATATAAGAGAGATAACCGGTCAGATCCTCGGTGGGCAGAAAAGAGGAATAATGCTGCGCCCACGGCGTCATGTAGGTGGTGTTGAAGGTGGTGGTGATGATATCGCGGAGATGGCCATAATAGGCGCGCTCCCAGGCCGGACTGGCGGCCAGCAATCGGCCGAGATCCCCATTGTCAGTGACTCCGGAGGTGGCCCCGTTGCTGAAGGCAAAGTCCATGTCCCATGGAAAATACATGGCCTTCCCGTCGTCCGGACGGAAATACAGCAGAAGATTGTGCTGCGAGCCGGAGCTGTAGCTGTCGCCTACGCCAAAGAGCGCCTGCACCGCAAAGGCGCGCAGCCACTGGTCCACATCCACCCGTTGATCCATGGTGTCGCGGAAGGCGGTGCCCGACAGGCCCAAGGCTTCCAGCATGCCGATCAGACCACTGTAATCGTCCGCGTCCTTGTTGCTGTCGATCAGCCAGTGCCACCGGTAAAGTTCCTTGTCCAAGCCGCCCTGAGTCCGCATCGCCACGCCCGAGACATTGTCAGGATTGGGAAGCTTCAGACCTTCCACGCCCCCAGTGGTGGTGGTCGCATAATAAATCAGCTCATATTCGAACATCCGTCCGTCACTGCCATTGTCGTATTGATTATCGCTCCACTCCTTGTCAAAACGGGATTTCAGCAGGATGGCGGAACCAGTGTGGGTGGAGCGGGGCGCGATGATGCGGATGAGATCATCCTCCATGCCGGGGATGCCCCCGGCGTGGTTGATGGCATGTTTGATCAGGATTTCCTTCTGACTGAATTGATCGCCGGAACCGGAACGGTCCACCGCGATGGTGCCGTGGGCTCCCAGAAACAACTGATCCGGAGGAAAACTGATGCTGTATCCCACCCGCACATCCTGAGGGCGGCCACGCTGGCTTCCCTTCAGGCGCACGCCGCATCCGTAATAAATTTGGCTTTCGTTATAGATGATAGTGCAAGGGAGCCGGTCATTGCTCATCACCTGCGCCGGAGTGTGCATGAAATCCGCGTCGGCGGTGGTCATCACGATGCGGAGATTGTTGGGCTGGCAGTCCCCATAATCCAGATTTGCCTGGCCATCCGCCCAGGGCACCATGGCCCGGGAGGCCGGTCCGCCGGCGGGCAGGAACGATTCCGCGCCCAAAACGTCCGCCGCCCTGACATAAAATTGCACTTTGGCACCGGAGCCTTGCGCTGGGATGGTGCCGGCATAGGCGCCGCCGCCCTGACTGGCCATGGCAGTGGACGTGAAGGCCCCGCCATTCACCGCATAAAACAAGGTCGCGGCCGCAATGCCGTCAGGATCCGCCAGTTCCACCGAAACCACCGCCGCCTGCCCAGCCGCGGGCACGGCAGGGGCATGAATCAGCCCCTGCCCGCCTGGTCCGGCATTGGCCACACGGGTGGAATTCACCAGCCCCGGCGTGCCGGCCGTCAAAGGCGCATTCAACACCGTGGTGCGGGCCGCCCGGTTGAAATAGAGCCGGCTGTTCAGCAGATTCGAGCCACTCAGCCAACGCACCCGGTAGCTGATCCGGTAGGTTTGGGCACTGTTGATGGTGACGAAACTGGCGCCGCTTTTCAAGGTGGTCTCTGCGTGATTGTGCATGTGTTCGGCCGATCCGCTGGCCGTGAGATGCAGCACCTTGTTTCCGGGACTGTCAGGATCATCGATCACTTCGGTGTGACGATGCGTTCCCAGCATCCGCCAGGAACTGGTGGTGCCACTGCTGAAATTTCCGTTCTGAATCAGCTGCCGGGCCGTTCCATTCGGATCTTCGATCACCGAAATGTCATCCAACAGGATTTCGCCGGCATCCAGCAGGCCGAGGATCAATTCGTTGTAGAGGGTGGGATCCCCCTGGCCATTGGTGGCGGGGCTGGTGTAGCTAATGGTCTGCCAGGCAGTGCGTGATCCTTCGTCGCTGGAGGCCCAGGCATCCGGCCCATGATTGCCGGACCGGGGGTCCCGCAATTCCAGGCTGGAACCTGCGCCGTCCGCTGCTTCCGGCCAGCGGCCTCCATCCCGGTAATCCACGGTATCCGCCGGGTTGCCTGCCGCATCCAGCAGATCGATCCGCTCACCGCTGCCTGACAAACTGCCGCTCCAGACTCCGGCCAGAGGCTGTCCGGGATGCGCAGCGGCGAACACGGCCGCATTGCCCGACACCACGAGATATCCTCCCGGAGCGAGCGAGGTACCGGGCAGAAAACTGAAATCCACCGCCCCGCCGAGCTTCCAGCCGGTGAGGTCCACCGCAGCCGTGCCTTTGTTATACAGTTCGATCCATTGTTCATCCGAATCCCGGAAAGGCTGTGACGGGACGGCGGGCGTCAATTCCGCCAAGGCTTCCAACGACAGGGCAAAAACGATATCGCTGCTGCCTTCGTTGCCCTGATGGACCTCCACCGAAATCCGGTTCAAGCCCGGCACAAGCAGCGCGGCAGCCCCGGGGAGGATCACGGGTCCAGTCAGGACCGCATCGCCGGTGCCGGTGGCGAAGGAGGCCGCGGTGACCGGTTCCGCGGGCATTTGGAAACGGCGAACCTCGGTCCCATTGAGATGAATGATTGCCCCGTCGTCAAATTCATGAGTGATCTGCAGAGCAGAAATCGCCGCAATCTGCGCCGCAGTCAGGGTGAATTCGCTTTCGAAAAAATAGGTCCTCACAAACGGGCTTTGCCCCGCCGGTGCCGCCAGCGTGGTCATGAAGGGATGCACCGGCACTCCGGGCGACGATTCATAACCAATCGGCCCGGTGCCCGTGAGCCAGCCTCCGGCGGCAGGATGGGTCACGGTTTCCCAGGTGTCACCGGGGTTGGAGCCATCCGCCAGATAACGCCAGGCCGCATTCCAGCCCAGTAGGGAACTGGTGCCATAAGTCGCCGGAGTTCCGGGCATGGCCGCCAGCGGGCGGGCATGATACATGATTTCATTGATCACCACCTCGCTGGCGGGCGGGAAGGCATTCGCCGTGCCTGGCGTGGAAGCCGCCGGGTATAACCATTGCCCGTCAAGGCGGCCGCGGAGACGGTTGGTCACCGCCCGCGCATCGGTGAGGAGGCCATCCGGAGCGATCAAAAACAGCCGGTCGCCATCCAGCGGAATAAAACCCAGCGCCCCCGCATCCAGAGAGAGGAATCCTCCCGCCGGCAGGGACTGGGCCGGCAGGGAAACCGCGGCTCCGCTGGAGGAACGCAGCGTCCAGCCCGTCAGGAGGACTGGCTGGGTGCCTTCGTTGGCAAGTTCCACCCGGAAGGCGGGATCAGTGGCAGAAGTGATCTCGTTGAGGACCAGACCGGGAACCAATCCGGGCAAGGGAGCAGGTTCCTCCGTGGTGGTCAGGGAAGCCGCAAAAAGCATGTCAGGGTCCACCGCCGCCTGCTGGTGCACCTCCACCGCCAGGACATTGGTTCCGGAAACCAGGGCGGTGCCTGGCAAGGTGATGGCCCCGGACCAGGCGGCGTCCGTGATTTCTGTGCCCGCCAAGGTGGCATGGGACACCGCCCCCGCCGGTAAATTCACCCGCTGGATTTCAACGCCGTTGAGATGGAAAACCGCCCCATCGTCCACCAGATGATCGAGAGTCTGGGTGGTCAGGGCGGGGTTGCCGGAGAAGGAAAAGGTCTTCCGGAAATAAAAGGTGCTGCTGCCCGCCGGCAATTCTGTCGCCAGACTGGCCCCGCCGTCAGGATCCGTGGGAGCAGTCAGTGGCGTGAACGAACCCGAGGCCAATCCTGCCACGGAGGAGGCCGGAAGCGCCTTCGTCCACAGCGCGACATCGTCGAGGCGGCCCGACCAGTTTTCCGCGGTGCGGTCGCCCCCGAAATACAACGGCTGCGGATTTTGGGTGGGTTGAGTGATCGTGGCCGAACCGGCGGCGGTTCCATTCCGGAAATAAGTCAGGGAGGCCCCCTTTTTCACCACCGCATGATGCACCCAGCTGCCGGTGGGGAGGTCAGGGTAATCGATGTTTTCGCCCCCGCCATTCCGGTGGAACTCAAACTGACCAGGCGTGAATTTGATGAACTCGCGTGGGTTGAAATCGCTTCCTGACGGACTGTAGCGGTTGCCCAGAATGACGCTGCTGGTGCCGGTCTCCCCGCTCCAGGCGTGGAAAACCCAGGTGAAATCATTGGTCAGGGTCATCACCGGCACCGCGGTGGCCCCGGCGGAAACGTAATCGCTGCCTCCTTCCAACGACAAGACCCGTCCCCGGACCGCATCATTGATCCAAGTGGCTCCCTGCAGGCTGGCAGCCGTCCCTCCGGGAGCGGCGTTGGCGGCGGTTGTGCCCGTGGTTTCATTCAGAGGCCACCACGCCAACAGGCCTTCGCCCGCTCCCGACGAGGCCGGCGTGCCCGCATAAAAGGCCGCCGCTCCACTGGTCCACGTGCTATCATCAAAGCCAATCGCCTTCCAACCGGCCGGGGGCGCGGTGTTTTCCGCCCGGGCCTTCCAGGTATCGGTGCGGGAGATCACCGGATTCACCGCTGCGGGCGCTCCGGCGGCGGCGAAATTGGAGGCCTTGGGCGTGCCCCCGGGCTCCGGACTGGCGGTCCAGTTTTCCGGCCCGGTCGCGGCGGTCCCCTGTTGCGTCCTTGCCAGGGTGGAACCCGAGCCATCCGCCCCGACCGGCCAGTCCCCGCCATCCGACCAGGTCATTTCATCCATGATGCGGTCGGTTTGATTCCGCAGACGCAGTGTTTCACCGCTGTTGGCGAGGGATCCCGTGAAGGGACCCAGCGCTGCTTTCCCAGCGAGGGATGGATGTGCTGGATTGGCGGCCACCAGCAGGAATCCATGCCCGGGAATCACGATCCCCTCCGGAAAGCGGTAATCGACTGCGCTGCTCAAGCGCCACCCCGAGACGTCTACATTGACTCCATTGAGATTCCTCAGCTCTATCCACTCCGTCCCGCCTGCCGCGGGATGATATTGCACCTCGTTGAAAATCACCACACTGTCCGCCCCCTGGCTGGCGGTGGTCAAC
Organism: uncultured Verrucomicrobiota bacterium; assembly: GCA_942492905.1. GTDB lineage: Bacteria > Verrucomicrobiota > Verrucomicrobiia > Verrucomicrobiales > V1-33 > CAIZWU01. The sequence goes on along the minus strand of OW818657.1, from coordinate 2,663,882 downwards.
CCTGCGGCAAGGGCAAATCCCTTGACAATCAGGAGGCGGCATCGGGGGGGGAGGGTAAGCATGTTAAATTGAAAGTGACATTTCCGGCAGAGCGTTGCAAACTCTGAAACGCGTTCCATTCATATTGGTCTCCCTTTCAGCAATATTTGTCATGAACCCATCATCCCCCCGTCTCTGGATCGGCAGCCTCGCGCTGCTCACTTGTTCCACCCTCTCCGCAGGCGCCGCGGTCACCTGGCTGCAGGCTGACCTGGATGGCATTCAGGCCGCCACCGGTTCCGTTGCCACGGGCAAGGGCCTGGTCAGTTACAATGATGCCACCGGCCAACTCACGTGGACGGTGTCATGGAAGGATATCCCCAGTTCCGCCACTGATCTGCATTTTCACGGTCCGGCCGCCCCCGGGGCCAATGCAGGCGTGCAGGTTGGCATAGGTACCGCCAGCAATCCCATCTCTGGCAGCGCCTCGATCACGCCAGTGCAGGCGGCGGATCTCCTTGCCGGACTGTGGTATCTCAACGTGCACACCGGTGACTTCCCGGCCGGGGAAATCCGCGGCCAGGTCCTCCGCGCCATGACCAATTACTGGAGCATGGAGGAAGGGACTGGCACCACCACCGCCAACGCCGTCCCCGCGGGGAATACCGCCCAGCTGAATGGCGGAGTTTCCTGGGTCACCGATGCCACGCGCGGTTCCGTGCTGGGCTTCGACGGTATCGCCGGAACCTACGTCAACGCCGCCCAGATCGGTCCGATTTCCACCACCCAGGACTTCACCTGGACGTTCTGGTCCAACGCCGATCCCGCCCAACCGGTGAACAACGACGTCATCCTGGGCAACCGCCAGCCGGATGCGGGCTGGACCAAGTTCACGCCAACCCAATTTGAGTACCGCGACATTACCCCGACTTTCAACACGGGACTGAACTATCCAGATTTCGCCACCGGCACCTGGGTGCACAACGCGGTCGTGAAAAGCGGGGCAGACTTCACCTACTACCGCAACGGTATTGCTCTGGTCGGCGGCGTGGCCACTGGCACCCTGCCCGAACTCACCCCGATGTATTTCGGCGGGGACGCCGTTGCCACCGGCGAAGGCTGGCAGGGCCTGATGGATGAAGTGGCTACCTGGAAAGCCGCCCTGCCGCTCCGGGCCATTCAGGGCCTTGCCGCGGGGACCTACAAACCGGATACCGCCCCCCTGATCGTCCCGGCTCCGGCCTTGACCCCGGTCATGTCTGACAACTTCTCCGGCGATCTGTCCAAATGGACTGCCACCACCCGGGGCCTGGAAAGCAACGCCGCCGCCGGTTATGATGCCCCGCTGGTGAGTTTGGGAACCGTGACCCTCGGGGGAACCACCAACTCCCAATACTGGTTCGGCACCAGCCTGGAATCCGTGGATACGTTCGACTCGCGGGTTGAGACCGAGGTCTCGGTCAAACGGGTCCTGCTGGACTACACCGGCACCGCCGGCCGATCCAGTCTCTGGATTTTGGGAGACAATGCCCATTATCTGCACTTCTCCCAGAACCGGGGGGAAAATGGCTGGCAGTACAATGCCCGGGACGATGGCGGCGCCGGCACCCTGCTGCCGACCGGCGGCGGCAATAATCTCGCTCTGCTGGACCCGCTCGATGGCGACGGTGGCGAGCACGTCATGAGCCTGCGCCTGATCCCGGGAGCCGCTCCCGGCAGCGTGAATATCCAAATGTTCGTCGACGGCAACCTGGCCGGGGTGCAGGGATTCACCAACTTTCCCAATAACTTCAAAGTCATCCTGACTGCACAGGCCCGGGCCATCGGGGACTTTGTAAACGCCCAGTTTGACGATGTGCAGGTTAACCGCCTGCCCGTGGCGAATCTTCCCCCGGTTTTCTCCTCCCCCTCCTATGTGCTGGCCAGCGCCACCGCCGGCACCGCCTATACCGCAACCCTCGCCGGGCGCGCCACCGACCCGGAAAGCGGCACCCTGACATTTACCGCACTCTCCGGACCGGCCTGGCTGAGCCTGGCTCCCAATGGGGCCCTGACCGGCACCCCCGCCGCCGGAGATACCGGGGTCGCCAGTATGCGGGTGCGCGTCACCGATCCCGGTGGCCTGACCTCGGAAGCCACCATCAGCCTGCGGATTCAGGAATCGACGGCTCCCCCCACCACACTCTACGGATGGTGGCCGCTCAACGACGGAGCCGGCACCGTGGTCCGGTCCGTCTCTGGACCAGCCGCTCCCGGCACGCTGAGCAATGATCAATTCGGCGGTCTGGGATTGGATGGCGCTGCCTGGGTGACGGAACCGGGGCACGGCATGGTCCTCAGTTTCAACGGAGTGGACGCCACCGGGGCTTTTGTCACGGTCGGTTCCCCGCCTGATTCCGGCAATTTCCCGGCGCCTGGCCTGTCCGGGGATTTCACCCTGACCTGCCGGGTCAAATCGAATCAGGGTCCCAACAACGACATCATTATCGGTAACCGTTTCGACGCCTTCGGCGCGGAATTTGTGCCCCGCCAGTTCATCAAACTGACCACTTCCGCCTTTGAATGGCACTGGAACGGAATCGGTGAAAATGCCGATATTCCCGATCTGCCCCAAAGCGTGTGGATGCACTTCTCCGTCGTCAAGGACGGGCCCTCCCTGACTACCTACCGCGACGGGGTTCCCACCGCCACCGCCACCCTCACCGGAGCCCCGGACCTCGACCTCCCTCTCTTTTTCGGCGGCCAGGGAGTGGAAAACTGGAGTGGCTACCTCTCCGACATCCGGTTGTTCTCCACCGCCCTGACGGATGCCCAGATCGCCGCGGTAGTGGCCGACACCACCTTGCCCACGGACGGTTTCGCCATCTCCAGCGTGAGCATGGACGCTGCACGCCGGGTGACCCTCACCTGGCCCACTTCACCGGGCTTCACCTATGCCGTCTGGGCCTCGACGGATCCCACGGATCTGACCCTCTGGAAAGAAGTGGTGGATGCCCTGACCACCGGTTCCTACACGGTCCAGCCAGGCGGCAACCCCAACACTGCCACGGAAAACCGGATCTACTACCAAATCCGCGCCTTCGCAGTTCCCTGATACCGGGGACGGACGACGCTGCTTGCCCTCGCGACCCTTGGGTTGCCGGACAGCCGGAGGCGGGATCCTCTTTTCCGGAAACATTCCCTGCCCTCCGACGGTATTCATCCCATGCTTGCCAGCGGCCAGGTCCCGGGAACCGGTTCCCCGGCGGGACCTGATTGCCGGACGGCAGCGGCTTCCTTCTGATTATTACACTCATGAAACTCCCACCCGCCACCACCCCTTTGCTTGCCCTCACCGCTCTCGGCGGGGCCGCCTTTCTGGCCATCGCTGCCCCTGAGGCTTCCACCCCGGTGCTGCGCAATTTCAAACGGATCGTGCTTTCCGACCAGTTCTGGTGTGAGGGAGCGACCTTTGCGGATTTCAACAAGGATGGGAAAAACGACATCGTGGCCGGGCCGTGGTGGTGGGAAGGGCCGGACTTTGGGAAACGCCATGAAATCTACCCGCCAGCCGCCACTTTCCAGCTCGCGTTGGGCGAACAGACCCAGGTGACCGTGCCTGGATTCGAGGGTGGGCTGGGCAAAAAGAACACTTATTCTGACAACTTTTTCGCCTTCCCCCAGGATTTCAATAGGGATGGCTGGATGGACCTGCTGGTGGTGGGTTTTCCGGGGCAATTCACCTCGTGGTTCGAAAACCCGAAAACGGCGGATCGCCACTGGACGAAACATCCGATTTTCCCGCAGACCGACAACGAATCGCCCACCTACACCGACATCACCGGGGACGGGAAACCGGAACTGGTCTGCATCACCGCGGGAGCCTACGGTTACGCCACACCCAACCCGACCAATCCAGCCGCACCATGGGACTGGCACCGCATTTCCCCGGACAAAAAGTACGGCAATTTCACGCACGGCATGGGAGTGGGTGATGTGAACGGCGACGGCCGCGCCGACCTCCTGGAAAAAGACGGATGGTATGAACAACCCGCTTCCCTGGCAGGGGATCCGGAGTGGCAGCACCATGAAGTGGCCTTTGCCAAGGCCGGCGGCGCCCAGATGTATGCCTATGACGTGAATGGCGATGGACGGAATGATGTCATCACCAGTCTGGCCGCGCATGGCTTCGGCCTCGCATGGTATGAGCAGGCTGCGGACGGCAGTTTCAAACCGCATCTCATCATCGGTCAGAAGCCGGAGGAAAGCCGTTATGGCGTCAAGTTTTCCGAACTCCATGCCATCGATCTGGTGGACATGAACGGTGATGGACTGAAGGACATCGTCACGGGAAAACGCTTCTGGTCCCACGGCCGTATGGGTGATCCGGACCGGAACGACGAGGCGGTGCTTTATTGGTTTGAACTGAAGCGGGGCACGGAGGTGGATTTCATCCCGCACCGTATCGATAGCAACTCCGGAGTCGGCACCCAGGTGGTGACCGGGGACATCAACGGCGACCAGTTGCCGGATGTGGTGGTGGGCAACAAAAAGGGCGTTTTTGTTCTCCTGCAGGAGCTGAAACCAGCCACCCAGGCGGAAGTGGATGCCGCCCAGCCGAAACCCACGGCTCCTCTGGCGAAGTAGATTCTTGATGAATCGCTGATGCGGCGCTGACGGTCTTGGACCAACTCCTTTTGGATCCGCCGCAAAACCTCAAGGCCTGAGTCCTGCTTCCCCATCGTGGGAAGAAGCAAGAGCTCAGGGTTTTGCGGGAGGAAGAGATGGTCCTCTGCTCCTGATCAAGGGATCAGTTGATTTCCAGCTTGCTGGTCAGGACGGTATTGGTCGCCTTGTTGAGCAGGCCTTTCCACTGCACCAATTGCCCCGGCTTCACGAAGCCATTGATGACGCTGGTATTTCCGCCTGGGCTATTCACTTTGATGATCGTGCTGGAATTCCAGATGAGTTTCTTGCGGCCGACCATCAGAAAGCCCTCACCGACCGTGGTGATTTTGCCCTTGGACTCATCCCGGATGGTGTAGGTGACGGCAGAAGGCGCCGGAGCCGGGGAAATGGTGAGGGACAGTGCCGCACTGGAAACGTTGCCCCGCGCATCTGTGACGGAGATGACGGGAGTGAAGCTGCCGGCAACGGCGGGCAGACCGCTGACCACCAGGCCATCAAAACTCAAGCCGGAGGGCAATCCTTCCACAACGATCGCAAAGGGGGCGAGCCCCCCATTGACCGTGACGGTCAGCGGGCAGCTGTAAGCGGCGCCCTGGGTGCCGCCAGCAAGGAGGGAACCGCTCACCGTCAATGGGCTGACGGCCCGTTTGACCGTGAGGCCGGTCAAAATCACCCCCTGGGAGGATCGCACGCCCACATAATCCACGATCAATCCGGTCTCATACCAGTTTACCAAACCATCCAAAAACACCGTGTTGGAAGCATTGAGATTGGTCGTCCAGAGGTGATCATACAGATTGACTCCGCCGTTGATGACAATGAATCCCGGCGACCGTGGCGCATAAGCGGTGATGACGGCATCGGTGCCGGTGATGACGTTATCGAGGACTTCAAAACAATTATCGCCCGTGAAAGCATCGCTGGTGTCGTCACCCAGAACCCCCTGAAGGATTGAACTACCTCCGGAGTAGGAGGTAAAAGCCGGGACGACCCACCCCGTGACGCCCTGCGGATAGGACTGGCCGGAAACATCCGACAGCAGCAGGGTGTATTTGCCACCCACCGCGAGTTGTACCCCGGCGGCTCCGGCATCAATATCCACAAACCCACTGAAGGGAGCTGCCAAGGTGCGGTTTTCCGAGTAGAGCAAGGCGCCCCCCGTGCCCTCACCGGCCAGCAAATCGATGCGCACCGAGACGGCGGGAGAGATGGTGTAGGGATAAGACCCCGGGATGATCTGGCCGGGATAGACGGTGGCCAGCCAATTAGTGAAACTAAGACCATCGGTGAGATAGATACCCGCGGTCACATCTGCGGCAGTGGCAGTGAAAGTCTGGCCGACCGGAGCGTGATTGAAATCATGTCCGCCGGAGGTTTGCGGTGGGAACTGCAGATCCCCCGGGCTGGCTGTGGCCTGCAGGGCCGTGAAGGAAAGCGACAGCACGGCGATGGATGTTTTGATCAGAATTTTCATAATATAGTTAGTTTATCAGGTTGCCTTGAATAGGGTTTCAGGTTGACTTGGTTTTTAGGGGAGATGTGCCCGGACCAAGACTTCCTGGCATGGTGGTTGGGTGGAGCCCGGAGCAGGTGCCGGGTTCAAGGGCCGTCCGGCGTGGGCGCACCAAACCGGAGCTAGACGGCGCGTCCCGGAAGCGAGGGAATGGGGGCAGCGTGACACCGCGTGGGCGATCTGCTGGAGGAGGGGGCAGGAGGTGTCTGGGCACCACTCACCCTCAAATCAGTATCCGCACCGTATGCAGCATGGCTGCTGTCTGCCCATCAGGCACTTCCTCAGGCCGCAGGGCGCCAGGATTCCGCACCCGCTGCAGGGCAGCGATTACCGGCTGATCCAAGGTCAGACCGCTGCCGGTTTGATCGGGGGCTGGTTTGCCCGCAAGGCTCATTTTCCGGAACGCCACCCCGCAATCACCCACTGGGAATTCGACTACATGATCGGAAGTCCCGTGCCCGCGCCCGGGCGCCAGACTGGCTGTCAAATCGACTGCCGGAGCGTGACCGGGCCTGCGGGCGGGATCGTCGCAGCGTTCATGATGCAGTGTCAGGGCGACTCCGCTCCGGCTCTGGGAAAGCTCCACTGCATGCCCTCCCTCCAACGCGGCCACCAGACCGGCTGACACGGGAAGCAAGGGCGTGTGTCCCAGCAAAAAAGCCACCAGCAACACCCGCGCCGCACTGCCCGGCAGGGCGGAAGCTGAATGGAAACGGGGCTGACTCATACCGCATCCTATCCACTGTTTCCAGAACTACGGCAACTTTGTCATCGTAACCGTTTAGTCAGCGATGCGGCCCCCTTCCCTTTGCCCGGGAGCTCCCTGCAGTGCCTCTCCATCGAAGCTGGTCTAACACCCCGCTTCCGCAATCTGCGCTTACGGCAGAGTCACCGTGACCGCTGCGCTGAAGACGGAGCGCGGATCCCCGCGGTTTGACAAGGTGCGTTCGAGGGTCGCCGCCGTACGGGGGAGGCGTCCGGAAAACACTTCCGTTCCACCGGCCTTGATCATGACCGGCTGGTCGAGGTCAAGCATGGCATCATTCAACAGCACGGTGACACTGCGGACCCCGGCGGAAGCGGTCAGGCTGATAGTCTGCCCGGAGCGCACGGCCGTGATTTCCTGACCGGCGGCGGCCTGCCCATGGGGAACCTCCAGCCAATAAAAACGGTCGTGGATGACATCATCCTGACGCCACACAATCTTTTCCGGAAGGGGCTGCCGGGTGAATTTCTCCATCCAGGGAATCGCCTTCCGGTCCGCCATCTCCATCCAGTGGCCCTTGCCGGCATGCACTTCCGTGAAGTGGGGATATCCAGACGGATCGGCCTCCTGGAGGACATCCAGTTTCTTCCCCCATTCGGCGGCAATCTCATTGCGCCGGTAGGCGGCGTCATTGCCGCCCACCTGGAGGGCAAAGGGCACATTCCGCAGCCCCACGGGCGAGGTTTCATTAGGGTGTCCGGCCATCATGGAAACTGCCGCCCAGCGGTCCGCCATGCGCGGTGCCAGTTGATAGACCCCGTCCCCGCCCGCAGAGTAACCGAGCAGATACACCCGGTCCGGATTCACCTTTTCCAGCACCACGAGGTTCTCGATGATCCGGTCGAAAAAGACATCAATGTGCGCCTCGTGCCACAGGTTCCACGTATCGGTGGGGGCGCGGGGAGCCAGATAGATTCCCTCTTCCGGAGCATACCCCTGCCCCAGCTTGATCTGATTCCGCCACTGGGATTCGTTGACCCGCGGCGGCGCGCCGCCTCCTCCGTGCATGGAAATGAACAGACTTCGGCCACTGGGGGCAGTTACCGTTTTGGCCGGAAAATCCACCGTCTCGAATTTCATGACCTTCCCTTTCAGCTCGATGGTTTTGGCGGCCATTTCGGTAGCACGGGTTTCCCGGATCAAGGCCTCGTGATCACCCCACAATCCGGCCTGCACGAGGACGGCATCATCCTTCGAAAGAGCCTTCCCGGCAAACCCGGCGCCTTGCAGATCAGGACGCAAATCGCGGGCCGGGGCGACCCATGCCTTGAAGTCGACCACTGCCTGGGCAGAGGTGGCCAGAGAGTCCGGCGGGGAGGGATCAGGGGAAACCGAAGCCAGCGGAATGGTCACGGTTTGTTCGGTCGTTTTTTCCGTGAGGACTTTTTGCTCGACTGTTTTGCCGCCAAGCTCCACGCGGAGGAGATACTCCCGGCCGGGATCGAGGGTGAATGGCAGAATGTTATTGAGGTCGGCCTGTTCATCCCGGCTGACGCCTTCCAGCTTCTCCGTCCCCCCTCCGGCCTCCACCAGGCTGACCTTGGCTGCGACGCGCTGGCCTGCCGGACGGTCAAGCACCTTCACCAGCAGACGAACCTTTCCGGCAGGCACGGGAGCAGTATCACTACGGGCATAACGCGCCGTGACATTGACCGCCCCTACCCAGTCCAGTCCGCGGTCCCATACCAGAGGAAAGGAGAGCCCCGTTTTCTTGAAACTGCTGGCGTAAATGGCATGCCGCGGCACATCGCCCACCGCCTTGGCCGCATCGCCGGCAAACCAACCGTGATTGAGTCCCTTGGCGTCCGGTTCGGCGGCTCCGGCAAATTTCCAGTCCCCATCCCAGACTTCCACCCAGGTGTGGTTTCCGCGGAGGTTGGTCCACATCGGCGTGCCCACCACCCGGGCCGGCACTCCCACCGCACGGCAGGCATCGACCAGCAGGATGGAAAGCCCGCTGCAGGTGGCCACCCCGCTTTGCATGCTTTCGAGGGCGCTCTGATCGGGCTTCCGGCGCGTGGTGGAATATTTTACATTGATGGTGCCAAACAGCTTTTGATTGAGCACCATGGCCGCTTCGCCCGGCGTTTTACATTCCTTCACCAAGGGAGCCGCGATCTCGCGCATCCGCTGGCGGCCTCCATCCCGGGCTTCGTTGAGGCTGGCATAAGGCAGGATGTCATTCAAAAAAATGTCAGGGGGCACCTGCTGGCTCCATGGCACGCCGGCCATGGTTTCATAAGTTCTGGCCACATGATCGAGCAGGAAATCCGCCTTGAGGGACTGCAGGTCCACCACCGGCATATTCTCAATGAGGAACCCCATGCCCGCCCGTTGCGCCTCCGGCACCTCCGTCAGGGCCCGGGTCAGTTCCGCCAGATTCCCGGCGGAGTTCGACAGGGCGGCCGCTACCGGCTCCGGCCACCACGGACCGGCCGCCCGGACCGGCAGCAGGGCCATTGCGAAGAAAAAGAATAGAGGCTTGATCATGAGTTATTTCTTCTGCTGAAGGTGGGCGTCCTGCTGGATGGACCAGCGCTGTGCCGTGACGCTGGCCGGGACTTGCCACGCCACCGAACATTCATAACCTTCCGGCGTGGCCTGCAGGGTCCAATCGCTCATCCCCTCCGTGGCGGGAGGAACCACCCCCAACTCCTTGAAATCGAGCGACCAACGGGCGTGTTTTTTGAAAAACCCGATCTGGGCATAATACACTTCCATCAACGCATAACGCATTTTTGCGGCAGGGTCCGGTTTGAACTCCACCGCCCCCGGAGCCAGCCTGGTGAACTGGACATACCCCCACGTCTCGGGCCGGTGCATGTCAATCACCCCCTGCGGTGACCACACCCAGTTGTTCTCCGGAGTTTTGGGAATCTTCACATATTTACCGTCCTTGATTTCAATCTGCCACTCCACCCGCGAGAAACCTGCCCGCCATTGATCGCCTTCCAGAGGCGGGGCTGCACGGTGGGCAAATTCACCCAGCACCTTCCACGGAATGGCGAGTTCCACATCCCACCCGTCATCCTTGTCGGAAGCGTTGTTCAACGTGCCGCGCACCTGGACGGCAGTCTTCAATCCGGGAATCTCCCATTCATTCTGGGCCTTGCCGCCATCCTTGTAGGGTTTGGGCAAAAAGAGATCCCAACCGGTATTCAGGGCATTCATTTCGAACTCGTAATACTCGTGGGTATCGCCATCAGGATCGAGGAATACCTCAAAGTCCGGATCGGCAAAAATCACCTCGTCGTGTTTCGTCAGGGTGCCCCAGACATGCGGTTCCTCCATTTCCGCGGCGATGTAAAAATACTGTTCATCCCACAGCATCTTCGCCCGGGTGCGGAAGGTGGGCTTCGGTTTCGCATCGCCTTCGATGTCCTGGAAATCCGCCGTCCACGGCGCTGCGGCCCACGCGGCCTCATCCATTTTGCCATCGACCACCAAAGGCGTCGCGGTGTAATGGCAGAGGTAATGCTGCGGGACTATCGGCTGGGCCTTCTCCCTCCAGATTGTCAGCGGGCCCGCCTCCTCGCCCAGGGCCAGCGTGGTGATGCCATGAAGAATCGGAAGGAGTAGCAGCTTCATGGGATTGTCTCATGCATTCCCAGCCGCTTTGCAATCTCCCATCGTGCCGGAATTCCTTGTCATTCAGTTGGAGGTTCCGTATTTTCCAAACCTTGAAACCTCCCTTTCCCCAACCCGTCCTGATGATCATCCGTTGCGGCGCCCTGCTGTTCACCCTGATCTGCCTGAGCCAGGCGGAGGATCCGAAACCAGTGCCGCTGCCGTTGCCGCCGGCTCATGCGCACAATGACTACGCCCACGCCAGGCCGCTGCACGACGCCCTGCAGCAGGGATTCTGCTCGATAGAGGCTGACATTTATCTGGTCGATGGCCAACTCCTCGTGGCCCATGACCTGAAGGATGCCCAGCCGGCCCGCACCCTCGAGGCGCTCTATCTTGATCCCCTGCGCCGGCAGGTGCAGACCCATGGCGGACGGGTCTACCCGGATGGGCCGGTCCTGACCCTGTTGGTTGATGTGAAATCCGAGGCCGTGACGACCTATGCCGCCTTGGACCGCGTGCTCCAGGGTTACGCGGAAATCCTGACCATCTACCGGAATGGCAAAACCGAACCCGGTGCCGTCAGCGTTCTCATTTCCGGCAACCGCGCCCGTGCCGAACCCGCCGCCCAATTGGTGCGGCATGCGGCGATTGATGGACGGATGGAGGATTTGGAGACCAACGTTTCCCCTGACCTTGTGCCTTGGATCAGTGTGAACTGGGCCACTGAATTCAAATGGCGTTGGACCGGCGAAATGCCTCCGGAGATCCGCACCAGCCTCACGCAACTCACCACCCGCGTCCACGCCCAGGGCCGGCAGCTGCGCTTCTGGAACACGCCCGACCGACCCGAAGTGTGGCGCGAATTGCAGGCCGCGGGAGTGGATTTGATCGGCACCGATGACCTCGCAGGGCTGGCCCGGTTTCTGCGCCCCTAGCTGGTTCTTTTATTGCCATCCTCCGGGATTTCCGGGTCCGCCCCGCACTCACTTCTCCGGCACCGCAGGCAGGCTCTGCAGCCAGGCGATCAGCAATTGCAGCCCGGCCGGATCGATCTGCAGGGTGCCAATGGGCGGCATCTGGCCGGGACCCCGGCTCATCACGCGGACGGGGAGCACGGAGCGGCCGACATCTCCGGGCGTGATCAGGCGGGCATTGGAAAGGCCCAGATCCCCATGCTGCGGCAAGGCATTCAACAAATGTTGATCGGCCCCGGACGCCCAGGGAGCGAGGTTCATGGCACTGTTGCCGCCGCCTTCCGGCAGATGGCAATGGGAGCAGTTGGTGGCCAGCCAGGCCTTGGCGCGGTCGGCCAGTGGAGCCGTGCTGTCAGCTGGATCCACCAGCCGCGGCTGGTCCGGCACCGGTTTGGGCAGGCCCGGGGAAAATTGTCCCTCGCCGGTTTTGGTCTGCACCCATCCGGCCTCCGCAAAGGCTTCGAGTTGATGCTTCAAGCCCCCTTCCCTCCTGACCTCCCGGTTCAGCTGGGCATTGGTCAAACCCAACACATAATTGGCTCCCCGGCCATGACAGGCGACACAATCGCCCCGGCTTGGCACCAACCATTCGCGTCCGCCCACCGGCACCCGGGTGCCTTCCTTCGGCACGAGGGTGGCATCCGTTTGAGCCTCATTCCAGAGATAACTGTAAGCCGCCCAATCGCTGTGCTCCTTGACGAGCAGGCGTGTTTCCATGCGGCGGGCCGGCCGGGTTCCCTCTTCCGGCAAGGTGAGGGTCTGCACGACCACCGTTCCGTCAGGGAGGTTCCACGATTTCCAGGCCGCCCCGGTTTCATGGGCCGGGAAAAACTCGGCGCAGGCGGTGCCCGGCAACGCCAAAAGCCGCTCTCCCCTGGCGCCATCATGCCAAGCCGGCGCATTGATTTCGTAAGGATGAATCCCTTCCATGGGCTGCAACGCCGCCACATTGGTAAAGAGTCCGGTGTCGCTCAGCCGCGTGGGAAAAGGCTTGGCTCCCGGGTCGTCGGCCGGAGCCGGTTCGAGCTTGAGAATGGCATCCCCAAGGTGATCCGCGATCAGAATGTCACCCTCCGGATTGGTCCCGAAACCAGCGATGGCTCCCGGGGTGTCGGCGATCTCCCGGTTCCATAACAGTTTCTTTCCATCATGCTTCGCCGCCCACACCCGGCCGGTACCGTAGTCGCCGTAGAGATAGGCCCCGGTCAATTCCGGGAAGCGCTTCCCGCGGTAGACAAAACCTCCGGTGAGGGAGCGGAAGGCCGCGTGGTCGTGCTCGATGGTGGGCGGGGTGAAGGGAGCCGGCCCCTTCAACCGTCCGGGGATGAATTCCCGGCTGCCTTCGTATTCACTCCAGCCATAGTTGGCCCCGCGCTCCAGGAGGTTGGCGTATTCGCGGAGATCCTGACCATTTTGTCCGACCCAGATCTGCCCGCTCTCCGGATCCGAGGTGATCCGCCATGGATTGCGGAATCCGTAGGCCCACGTCTCGGGGCGCACCTGAGGATTGTCCCGGAAGGGATTGTCAGGCGGCACCATGTAAGCCTGTCCGGGCGGCGCGCCATCCACATCAATCCGCAGCACCTTGGACCGCATCGAAGCGGTATCCTGACCGGCCTGATCGGCATCGGACTGGGCGGTGCCATCCCCGCTGGTGACATAGAGCATGCCGTCCCGTCCGAAAGCGGCGGCCGCTCCGTTATGGCCATCGGATGACCACTCGATTATCACCGTGGCCGATCCCTCCACCAGTTGGTAGGGAGCCTGCCGGGAAACCGTGTAGCGTACCAGACGTGAGGATTTCCCCCGCCCGGGGCCGGGACCATTGCGGCCCAGATAGAGATAACCATTCTCCGCATAACGCGGATGAAAGCAGATGGTGTAGGCCATCTCGGGCAATTCCAGCAGGGTTTCCGCGGCGGCCACTTCCGGCCGCGCGGCGAACCGTTTCAGAATCGTCCGGTCCTCACTCCACGCATAGTTCTGCAGCATCAGCAGATTCCCCGTACCCGGCTCCCACTCGAGCGCCACCGGCCGTTGCACCGCCAGCCCCGGATAAGCCCGGACCGACCGCATCGGGGGCGGGGCTTCCGGCGATCCTGACAGACGGGTGTTCTGCCAGACCTTGGCCGGTTCTGCGGCCCCGCCCGCCGCAGTGGCGGTGAGAAGGATGAGGCAGGCCCGGATCATAAGTGTTGAGGGAGTATTACTTGGCTCCTGACTGAATTACGTGCCCCACGCACTGCGCAGACGGCGCAGGAAATTACCAGACATCACTCCGGCAATGTCTGCTTCGGTATATCCGCGCGCCGCCAGCATCGCCGGGAGTTTTTGCAGATCGGCAATGGTATCCAGGCCCTGCGGAGTCTGCTCGGTGCCAAAACAACCATCCAGATCCGTCCCCAGTCCGACATGCCGGGCATTGCCCGCCAACTGGCAGAAATGATCCAGATGCTCCACCAGCTTTTCCAGATGCAGCCCGGCCGATTGCGGCGTGGTCTGCCCGCGCTGCCAGCCGGGCACCATCATCCAGGCATCCAGCGCCAGGCCGGTCACCGCATCGCGCTCCACAAGGGCCCGGAACATGTCATCGCTGAGCTGGCGCTGATGCGGGACCAAGGCCCGCGCATTGTGATGACTGGCCCACACCGGCCCCTCAAACACCTCCAACGCCTGCCAAAAACAATCATCGCTCAAATGCGTCATATCCAGGATCATGCCCAGCCGGCCGCACTCCCTCAGCAGATCCAATCCCCGCGCCGGAAATCCGCCGATGGAATCAGTCCCTTGGGCATAGACTCCCGGCCCGTAATGCGCCGGCCCGATCGCGCGCAAGCCCTGCTCCCAGGCGCGTTCCAAATGCGCGACGCTGACCAGAGAGTCCGCCCCCTCCAGACTCAGCACATAACCGACCGGCAGCCGGGCCGCGGTTTCATCATCCGCCGCCTCCCAAGCCGCGAGATGTTTTTCCAGGCCGGCCGCATCGCGGATCTGCACCATCTCCCCCAGTTCCTCCATGGCGCGGTACCACGCCAACTGGCCCTGGGTCATCGCCCAGGCCTGCGGGGCCGAGCGCCAGCCAAAGACCGGACTGTAGGCATCATGCTCCAGCCGGGCCAGCTGGGTGGCGACACACAACCCGATCCGCGCCCGCCGCATTTCCGGCAGGGTTACGGTACCGCGGCCGCGCCCGGCTTTGTCGTTCAGATGCGCCTCCACCCGCCGCACTTCTGTCAGGGGCAGCCGCAGGTCGCGGTTCCATTCGATGGCGTTCAGGGCCAGATCCAGATGAACATCAAATATGAAAGGAAGGGTCATAGGGGAGTGAATTGGCAGCCGGACAAGAAGTTATAAAAGAGCATCCACCACCACCACTGCCCCCAGTCCCACCAGTCCGATCAGGGTCTCGGTCACCGTCCACGTCCTCAAGGTCTGCCCCACCGTGAGGCCGAGCGATTCCTTGACGATCCAGAATCCACCGTCATTGAGGTGTGATAGAAAAAGCGAGCCGCAGCCGATCGACAGCACCAGCATCTCCCGGTGAATCGTGGGATCCACCGCCACCATGGGGGCCAGAATTCCCGCTGCGGTGGTGATGGCCACGGTCGCGGAGCCTGTAGCCACGCGGATAAAAGCCGCCACCATCCACCCATAAATCAACGGTGGCAGGTGCAGGGTTCCTGCCAGACTGCCGAGGGCATCAGCCACGCCGGCTTCGCGCAGCACCCGGGCAAAACCGCCGCCGCCCGCGACCACCAGCAGGGCCATGCCAATGCCGCCGACACTCTGCTCGGTGAATGTTAGAATCGTGGCCCGGCTGAACCCGCAAGCCCGCTGGAACAACCAGGCCGCCACCAGCACCGCAATCGTGAGGGCAAATACCGGATGCCCGATGGAAGTCAGGGCAGTGCGCAGACCGCCCTCCGCCAGCAGCAGTTCCGCGGCGGTGGACATCATCATCAGCCCGATGGGCAGACAGACCACCAAAAGGGTCGCCGCAAACGAAGGCCGCGGCCGGCCCGCGGCCGGGTCCACTGCAGGCACTGGAGGATCCACCTGCAGCCGCCGCACCGCCATCCGGGCAAACCACGGGCCGGCCACCGCCGCCGTCGGCAATCCAATCAGGAATCCCCAGCCGAGCACCGCCCCGGTATTCGCCCCCAGCGCGGCAATTGCCGCCACGGGACCGGGATGCGGCGGCATCAGTCCATGCATCACCGAGAGAAAAGAGAGTAGAGGAATCGCCAGCAGCAGAAAGGGCCGCTTCGTTTCCCGTGAAAGCGTTATGATGATCGGCAGCAGCAGCAGCAGGCCCACCGCAAACCAGGTCACCAGTCCCACCGAAACCGCTAGGGCAGCCACACACCAGCCCACCCGGGCCGGGCCGAAAAACGCACTGAACCGTTCCGCCAGCACCTGAGCCGCCCCGGACTCCGCCAGCAGTTTGCCCAGCATCGCCCCCAGTGCGATCACGGCCGCTATCCCGCCCATGGTGGCCCCCAGCCCCTCCTGGAAATGTTTCAGCACGGTCAGGGGCGTCAGTCCGGCCCCGGTCCCCACCACCAGCGAAGCGAGGAACAGCGCCAGAAACGCGTTCATCTTCCGCCACGTCACGAGCAGGACCAGCACTGCGATGGCTCCCAGGGCCAACAACAAAAGAGTAACAGGTGAAGCGGACATGACTTAAAAGGTGATCTGCCGGGCCCGGGCCACCACCGGCCAGGTGTCCACGGCAACGCCGTCCTGCGCCAGATGGACATGGCCATGCAGGGCCACCGTCGGGCAAATATGCCAGGGAATGCCATACAGCACCGACCCCACCGGAAATTCCGCGGCGCGGGGCGTTTCCAGCACGAGGTGTTCCTCATTGTGCATCACGGCTTTGGCTTCCGGCAGCGCTGGGAAAATCACGCGCGGATGCGGCATCTCGCTGGCCACGGCCTTGTGTCCCAGGTCCAGGCAGAGCCGGTCAGGAGCCGGCCGGCTGATGACCCGGGTGAGCAGGATAGCCGCCGGCAAAAAATCCAGATCAGGCAGGTTGGCCGCATAACCCGCGTCCCATAACACACAGGTGCCCGGGCTGCATTCCACTCCCGCCCGGCGGGCATGCATGGGAAACGTCGGTGTGCCCCCCACCACCACCGCGGGCACTGGCAGCCCGGCGTCAGTGAGTTGGTCCCGCAGCGCGGCCACTTTGGCAAATCCTTCATCGCAGGCCGCCGTGCGCGCGGCCACATCAGTTTGGTGCAGGTGGCCATCGTAGGCGTGCAGCCCCCCAGGACGGATACCCGGCAAGGCCGCCATGCTCTGGTAAAACGAGGCCGCCGCCTCATCCGGCCGCACACCGGTGCGCCCCTGCCCCACGTCCAGGTCCAGCAGCAATGTCACCTGCTGCCCCGCCGCCACAGCGGCTTCGCTCACTGCCTGCACCGCACCCCGGTCATCCCCGAGGGCGGAAAACACCACCTGCGGAAACGCCGCCTGCAGTGCCAGGAACCTGCCAATATTCGGCCCCACCAGAGGAGCCGCCAGCAGCACGTCCCACGCGCCCGCGGCGGCGGACATCTCCGCTTCGGCAATGGTGGCGCATTTGCATTTGGTGATGCCCAGGGCCACCTGCCGGGCCACAATTTGGGGCAGCTTGTGGGTTTTTACATGCGGCCGCAGCCGCACCGGATCCCCCGCCATGACAATCATGCGCCGCAAATTCTCCTCCACGCTTTCCCAAAACAGGATCAGCGCGGGCGACGCGACGCGGTCCTCGTTCGATACCGTCAGGGGAGCCTTGCTCATGAGGTCAGGCCAGTTCAAAAATCACTTCGATCTCCACCGCGATATTTCCTGGCAGCGGGCCCATGCCCACCGCGCTGCGGGCGCCGATGCCCTGTTCTGCCCCGAACACCTCCACAAACAATTCGCTGCATCCATTGATCACCTTGGGATGATCATAAAAATCCGCCGCGGAATTCACCATCCCCAGCACCTTGACCACCCGGCCGATGGCATTCAGCGAGCCAAAATGCGACCGCAGTGTCGCCAGCAGGGCCAGCCCCACCTGCCGCGCCGCCGCATATCCTTCCTCCATGGAAAGCTCCGCGCCCACCCGGCCCGTGATCAGAGATCCATCCAGCCGCACCGGCCCATGCCCTGACACATACGCCATCTGCTGCACCACCACCACCGGGCGGTAAACCGCGACCGGTTTCGGGGCCGGGGGGAGTTCAAGGCCTAGCGAGGCAAATCGTTCTTCGTGGGTAGCATTTTCCATGACCGCCACTGGAAACGAAATCCCGCCGACCAGCAAGACACAAAACGCCCTGGCCTTGATTTGAGCACCGGCCCCGGCAGGCCGTCCTGGAATGAATCGCTGCCGACCCGCCCGTCATTGCAACTGGCCCATCAACCACGGCGTGATTTTCTCCGCCCAGCGGGCGGCATGCTCGCGGAGGCCTTCGCCGCTGAAGTGCACCCCTTGGCCATTGCTCTCGCGGAGCGCGCCCTTGAGGGCATCGCTGTCCGGTCCTTCGAACGCGATGCCATCCTTCCATAACGAGGCCTGGGCGGCCCGGATCTCGGGGGAGGACTCATCGCCGGGGACATGATAGCTGGCCTGCGCGACAAACCACGGCACCTCCCAGCCGGTCTCCTGGCGGGAATCACGGATCAACTTTTCAAGATACCCGCGATACAGGTTTCCTGCCAGGGTACGGGTGGAATCCTGCTGGTTGGCGTCACTTTCGCCCTGGTGCCAGAGCACTGCCCGGAAGCCATGGGGACCGGCTTGTTTCAACCGGGCCACAAACGCGGCGTAAGCCTCCCCTTTGCTCTCCCACGATCCGTCAGGGCGTTTCTGCACGCGGGATTCAATAGTGGGCGGATGGGGAAAAACCGTTCCTTGCGGTAGCCACTCGCGCACGCTGGTGGCCCCTATACCACAGGCGATAAATCCCACCGGCACTTCCAACTGCTGCACCAGGGCATCGCCGAGGGGCGGCATGAAACTGCCGCCACCGCCACTGGCTCCGGGTTGCGGATCGTGGGCCAGCCGCCAGCGCTGACCATCAAAAGCAGCAACGCGGCCGGTCTGCGTGGTCTGCTTCTCCTCACCGTGATTGGCGGAGTTGGACTGCCCAGCGACCACAAAAACCTCGCCGATGCCGATGTGCGCCACGGCGGCCCTGCCGATGACCTTGCCCGCCTTTAAAGACTGGACCTCCAACCGTTGCCAGCCGCCTGCAGCCGCCTCCATGGTGGTGTGGAAGGTTCCGTTCCCGGTCCCGCCATCCAGACGTTTCCAATCTCCCCCCGGCCCGATCCTCGCCTCAACCGCGTCCCCCTGCGATTTGCCACTGATAGTGATGATGCCGGTGTTGCGGCGGTTCCGCTGGATGATTTGATAGTCCAGTGGGCTGGTCAGCGAGAGGCGGCCTGACAAAAGATTGGTCATGGCTTTGCCCAGGGCATCCCCAACGAGAAAATAAGTCTCCGCATTGCCGAATTCATGATGGCCATGGCCGGGATTGGGCGAGTCCTCCGGTTTCCGGACAAAGTCACGGGTCGGCACAAAGACCACGCTGCCAGCAAACTCCGGCCTTGCCGCCGCGGCGGCCTGCGCGGCCCGGAGTTGCTCCCATTCCGGCGGGGCCTGCACCCACGCCCCGGTGAGTTCGCCAATCACCACCGGAAGCTCGGGCGCCTGCAACTCGCGGCGGAGATCATGGATCAGGCTCACCAAATTCTGCTCATACTCCGGTATCGCGTTTTTCGGATCCACCCCATCGTTCCATCCCTGATACCAGACGAATCCCGCGAGTTCATGACCGAGTCCCTGCGTGGCGGGAAACTCCTTTTCCATGTTCGCGAGGGCTTCGCGCACCTGCGCCAGCATGAGGGTGTAATACGGTCCCACGGTCCCACCGGAGGAGGGCGGGCGAAAGTCGCGATAGAGGCTCTTGCCGCCCCACGCCGTTTTGATGAGCAGCACCGGCTCTGGAAAATAATCGCCCATCACGTGCCCAAACTGCAGTTCGGGTCCGAAATGATGGACATCCCCATAGACCGAGAATCCAAAGGTCAGGGGCCCGGCCAGCAGTGGTTTTTCCTCCCGTTGATAGCGCACCCACACGTCATCCCGCACCCGCCAGCTGCCATCAGGGTTCCTCAGATGCTGCAACATCGCCGTCTTGGATGGGTCGGCCATCAGCGTCGTCAGGATGCCCCTGCCCTCGTTGTAGTCCTTGCCCTTCAAGTCCACCACCGCCTGGCCTTCCATGTTGGATTGTCCGGCGAGGATGAAGACTTTGACCGGGGCCGCCGCGACCGGGCAGAGACTCAGAACGAGCAGGAAAAGAATGGCAGGAAATTTCATGAAGACTGCTCTGAGGGAATCGGATGGAATCATGGGCCGAGTCTCGCCCCTACCAGGCTCAACTCCGCCAGCCGGTCAGGATCCGGCTCGTGCGCTGCCCAGCAGATGCCGCGCAGGATCAGGATGCGGTAGAGTGGATCATCGAAGGTCCAGGTGTAATGCCCGGGGATGCAGCCTAGCACCCGGCTGCCCCCCTGCTCCCGGCTCCACAACTGGGGGCGGGGTTCCTGGTCCTCCATGGAAGTGCCTAGAATGGAAAGGCGGCTGAAATCGCCATGAAGCCGCCAATAACTTTCGTCGATGAATTGGATGGGAGCATCAAAACCGGCGGTGACGGGGTGGCGCACGGGGGTGAATTTCAAATCCATCACCCCATGGCGGAAGGCGGAAAATGAGAAGGCCAGACCGACCCGGTCCGCCAGTTCCCGGGCGTGCTGATGCCCCTCGATCGACCAATGCAGATAGACTAGGCCGCCGCCGCGCTGTTGGAATGCGTCGAGCAGCATCGCCGCGCGCAGATCCCAGCCGGCATTGGATGAATGGAAGACCACCACATCCGCCGCTTCCAGCAGCTCACGGCTGGGAAAGTCCATGCAGGTGGCCACTGTCACATTGTCGGCGAGCCCCAGCAGTTTGCTCCAGCGGTCCAGCCAGAGGGGATAGTCGTGTTCGTTCAACCCATGATCCTTCTTCCCGGCAGAGAGGAGGATCCGCAGCGGACGGGAAGCATCGGACACCGTGCCGGGCGCAGGCAGATGGGGTGCAATCTCTGCCATAGGGCGGGCGGGCGGGGGGCCCGGATCCAGCCGCGTTATTGGGGAGGGCTCCAGCGGCACGGTCAGGAGGAAAGTGAGGAGATCCTCCATTTCCGTCCCGTTCAGGGACGCGTGCAGGCCCTCGGGCATCAGGGATGCCTTCAGTGGCGAGCTGGAAACAATGTCGGCGAGGCTCAACTCCTGACGTATTCCCGCAGGCAGGCTGATCGTCATCTTCCCGCCTCCCGATGACACGATGATTCCAGCCGCCTGGCTGCCATCCTTCAGCGTGAACTGAGTGGCGGCGTGGTCGGGATTGATGGTCGCGGACGGCTTTACGATATCAGCCAGAACGGAGTGGCGGTCGCGGTGGATGAGATTGGACAGATCGGGACCAAAGGCCATGCCTTCGCCCCTCAGGGTATGGCAGGTGGAGCAGGTGCTCCGGCCAAAAAACAACCGCCGTCCGTGCAGCCAATTGCCTTTTACATCGGTGCGGGCCACGGCGGCGGCGGGGGTTCCCGCCGGGACCGCCGGGCTCATCCACGGCACAAAAAGCCGGTGCGGGCTGAGCGGGCGCAGGTGGTCATCCAACTTGAAAATCAAACGCCCCCCACTGGGACCTGTGAAGGCAAGATCCGTCAGGGACCCTCCGGCTTCCTTCAGGATCGACCCCGCCAGTTCTGCAGGCTGGATCAGGTTCTCCGGACTCACCTGGCGCATCGACATCCGCCGGTTCGCAAAGGCGTCCGCCCCGATATCCCAATCCAAGGCCGACCCCGGCTGAGTGGCGGGCTGGAAAATGTTATCCACCTTCACCCGGGACCGCCAACCCACCTCCGGGCCCACTCCGGCAAAAAACGCCTCGTGGTCTGCCGAGCCCTGCAGCAGCGCCTGGGAGACCGGCAGCGATACCTGCGGCAGGATCACGCTCCGGCCTGTGATTCCATCTCCCGTGCGGGCCTCCACGCCATTCAAGTTCACTAAAAGGTCCATTTCCGGGGCCTGGGCGACGGGCGAGGCGATCCCCCAGGACTCAGGCACGGGCAAAGTCACCGCGTAATTCACCGGTTCCGTCTGGGGAGAGATCTTCAGAATGAGCGTCCGCCCATCCCCGCTCAGCAGCAGACCGGTCACTTCGACCCAGCGCCGGGGCGAGGCCAACTGGTCGCGCACCACCTGATAGCCGGGACGCATCGTTTCAAAGCGGTCGCCCACGCTGACATAAGTACCGGCCTCGATGCGCACCTTCTCCTTCAGGTTCCGCCAATCCGCCGCCACCATAGGCCGGTCGAAGGCGATGCGGAATTCGTCGGGCGCCGCCGCCCAGGCCGTGACGGGTTGGGGCAGCTTGGGCTGGGCCCATTTCAGGCGGAAGAGCCGGCCCTCGCCGGCCGGACCCGTGCCCCAGTCGGGCGGACCCGTGTGGCAGGCCACCAACAGATCGCCCCGCGGAGTCACGCAGGCATCCACGGTGAGCGCATTGAGACAGGCGATCAGCTGCGACTGCCCCACATACCCTTCCGGCGTTTTCACCAGCTTGGTGCGCCAGAGTTTCCCGCGGGATTCACCGCAGACCAGGGCATCCCCCTGCCAATGGGCCGGGCCGAAAGCGGGGCCGCCATTCACCCCCTCGTTGAAAACCATGCCGCAGGCGCTCTGGTGCTGCGGCCCGTATTCCATCACGGCCGGTTCATCAATAACATCCGGCAGATGCCGGGGATGCCGCGGCGGAAACCCGTAGTGACGTCCCGGCACGATGTGCAGCAATTCATCCAGCGGATTTCCATTGGGCAGCCAGGTGGCCCCCTCCTGCTCGGTCGCGAAGAGGTCACCCTCACGGTTGAAGGCCAGCGCACAGAGAAACCTTACTCCCGTCGCCACCGTCTCCCGGGTTTTCAGATCCGCCGACATCCGCTGCACGGTCCCCCGCGGACTATCCAGCCGGTAGGCCGACTTCCCGGAGGCATCCCGCAAATAACCGTCAGCAAAGTTGGTGCACCCGATGGAAAAATACACGGAACCATCCCTGGGATGCACCGCCACGCCCAGGGTATCCACCCCATGAAAGGTCTCCGGCCAGCCGGTCGCCACCACGATCTCCTCCTCGGCCTTGCCATCGCGGTCGCGGTCCAGCAGCAGCGAGAGCTTGGCCTTGCTGGCCACAAATACCCCTTCGCCCCGGGGATCACCGGCCGGCAGCACCGCCAGCCCGATCGGGCCCTTCAATGGAGCCTTGTCCCACCACACCTCCGTCTTGTCAGGCGCGCCATCCTGATCGGTATCCGTCAGCAGATGCAGCCGCCCATCGTAACCGAGAGCCACCAGTTTCCCATCGTGCCGGTAACGGATGTTGGTGAGATTTCCCAGTTTCAGCGGCAGTTCCTCCACCTCGAATCCCGGCACCAGCATCTGCACCGCCGGGGGATTGGTCACCGTTTCCAATCCATGCCCTTTGATGCCCGCGGAGACGGCTTCCAGCGCGGGCATCCGCTCCAGCAGGACCTTCTCCACCGCGACGCGTTCGTCCTCACTCAAGGCCCGGTCATACACAGCCACCGCGGCCACATCACCTTTGAGGAAACCCTGCACAAAAGGAGCCAGGGCAGGATCGTTGGAAAAAATCCGGGCTCCCAGCACCATACGGTCGAGTCCGATCTGCGACTCCAACCGGTCCCGGCTGCCGCTCTTCAGACCATCCAGAAAGAACTCCATGCCATCCTTGCCCATCTTAGAGCGTATTGTGAAAAGATGGAACCCGCCGAAGGGCCGCTCTCCCGGTCCCAGCAGGTTGTCCACCAGCAGATCCTTGCCGCCATCGGCCCCCGCCGATTCCACATTCACATGGGACAGCCGTTCACTTCCCAGATAGCCGAAGTCCACATTCAGTCCATGGGTGTAGTCATTCCCCCCACTGGTGGATGAGGCAAAGAGCGCGGAATAACCACCCGGATTCGCCTTGGGCGCGGCCAGCACAAACAGCGTCAGTTCAGGAGTCAGTCCCCCGGTCCGGTCGAGGAAGACAAAATCATCCTTTCCGTCGAAACGCAAAAACCCAGCCCCTCCGTCCGTCATCAGGACGGGCCGGCGTTCCGCCAGAGGCTGGACAAAACGCCCCCCTTGTCCGGAAGCATCCAACAACAGATCCGCCCCCTGCCCAGGCAGCAGGGGAGGCAGGGCGGCACGTTGACGTCCGGCGGCCTGGGTGGAGGCGTCCAGCCAGAGCCGCAGCCCCTGCTTCACCGGAAGTTCCGCCGCCGCGACCGGGCTGGCTCTCAAAACGAGGAGGAAAAGAATGGCAGGAAATTTCATCATGGGCTGGCGGGGGAAGAGGTGGAGCGGCAGGTCAGGGCCTCAGGGATGAGGCGGCTGCAGGGACAGGATGGCCTCGGCAAACGCCTTGCCCATCAGCGCGAAATTCTTCGCACAGCCCAGGTAATGATAGCCCGCATTCGACGCCCCGCGTTTCCACAAGGCCGCTTCCGCCGGGGAGATCAGCCGGGCTTCGAACTGCTGCACCGCCTCGCGCTGCCGGGCCTCATCCATGGTCCCTGCCGCATTGGCGTGGTCGCGATGCTTCGTCTTCAGAAAATAGGCCATCTGGCGGACTTCATCGTGTTTGGCGGCGATCGCGCCCAGCTCGGCGGACCAAAACGGGGCGGTGGGCACCGCGATGACATTCCCTTGGAATTCCGGCAGCGCTGCCGGTGCCGCCATGGCCTCACGGAATGCCGCGACATGCTCATTCGGTTTGGTTCCGTCCACGCCCATCACCCCGATCACAAAGGGCAGTTGCGGGGCGGCCAAATCCTGACGCACCCCGCGGATGAAGTCGGCCATCCAGCGGCTGTAGTTGGCATAACGTGGAGCCGGGTCGCCGGCCTTCGGGATGGGAAACACCTCGCGGTTCACCATATCATTCCAGCCCTGCAGCCAGACAAATCCACTGAGCTGGTATCCCTGCGTTTCATCATACGCCGGGCACACCCGTTTCAGGTCGCTCAGGACGTGTTTCACATGCCCGGTCATCAGCCGGTAGTAGTGCCCGCTCTGCTCTTCGGGATATCGTCCCTTTTCAACATCCTGCGGGCTGCGTGGATATGGCCCCGCCCCGGGCGGGCGGAAGTCATAATAGAGCGACTTGCCGCCCCACGCGGTCTTGATGATCAGCACCGGCTCCTCGAAGGCTGCCTCCATGCTCAGGCCAAAGCTGAACTCCGGCCCGATCTTTCCGCCGTCCTTTCCCGGGTGCTGCCGCGCCCCGTATCCCGCCGTCAGCGGGCCAAACCCTTCGCCCTGCTCCTCCCCCATCCCCGTGAGATACGAGATCCACGTGTTCTGACACACCACCGGTTTGCCATCAGCCCCGCGCATTTGTTGGAGCAGGGGGGCCGTGGCCGGATCATCCCCGATGTAGTCAAACGTCTCCACCTTCGCATGCCCCTCCATGTTCGACTGACCGGCCAGGATGAAGACCCTCAGCGGCTTCGCCTGCCCCGTGACCACGCACGAAAAGAGGAGGAGCAGGAGGTGTTTTATCATGGAGTGATGAGGAAGTAGCCGCGTTGTAGCGTTCTGGTCCGTCCATGGCAAGCCTGCGGACGGAGCGCATCTGCGGGAAGCGCCAAGCTTGCATCCGGCCGGGCAGCGCCAGTAGACTGGCCACAAATGAAGCTCCTCCTCTCCGTCTGGATCCTCTGCCTGTCGGCCCTCCTGTCGTCCGCCGCGGGCAATCTGCCGCCACCGACCCTGGCAGGTTATACAGGAAAGGTGAGTTATGCCCCCGGGGAGGAGATCACCCTGCATGTCTCCACCAACCTGCCCACCTTCGCGGCGGAGATCACCCGGCATGGCCTGAAGCCGGAAAAGGTGTGGGAACAACAGGACGTCGCCGGCAAGGAATACCCCGTGCCGGAGGACAGCTCGTCCATGGGTTGCCGTTGGCCGCAGGCCCTCACCTTGAAAATCCCCGCCGGTTGGCGCAGCGGTTATTATCAAGTCAGGCTCCATGGAGTCCGGCCCGCCGCCACCCCGGCGGAGGCCCCCACTCCGGCCGAAGCCTCCTGCTTTTTTGTGCTGCGCGCCGCGGAGCCGGGCCGCACCTCGCGCATCCTCCTGCAGCTGAGCACCAACACCTACAACGCCTACAACAACTGGGGCGGCTTCAGCCTGTATGCCTACAACGGCCGCGGCGGCAATCAGGGGCATCAGGTTTCCTTCCAGCGGCCTCCCGCCAGCCAGTTCAGCAATTGGGAGCAGCCCTTTGTCGAATGGGCGGAGCGCAGTGGTTTCACCTTTGAATACGCCGCCAACAGCGACCTCGAGTTCCATCCCGAAATCCTCCAACACTACCGGCTGGTGCTGAGCGTGGGGCATGACGAATACTGGTCGGCCCCCATGCGCGACCATCTGGAAAAGTTCATCGGCGGGGGCGGCAATGTGGCTTTCTTCAGCGGCAATACCTGCTGCTGGCAGGTGCGCTCCAGCCCGGACGGCCAGACCCTCACCTGTTGGAAGCAGAATTTCCCCAGCGATCCGGTCTATGGGGCCCGCGCGGGTTACGCCAGCCTGTCCTCGCTCTGGAGCCATCATCTGGTGCAGCGGCCGGAAAACCAGCTGACCGGCGTCGGGTTCCTCTGGGGCGGCTATCACAAAAGCCACGGGCAGCTCATGGATGGCAGCGGGGCCTTCACGGTGCACCGGCCGGACCATTGGATCTATCAGGGGACCGGCCTGAAACGGGCCGACTCCTTCGGCGCCAAGGACACCATTGTCGGTTATGAGTGCGATGGCTGCGAAATCGATTGGAAGGAAGGCCTGCCCTTCCCCACCCACCGCGACGGCACCCCTGACACCTTTGAAATCCTCGCCAGTGCCCCGGCGCAGTGGCATCCGGATGATTGCCAGTGGTATGAGCGCTGGGAGAATGGCCGCAAGGGCAATGCCGTGCTCGGCGTCTATCAACGCGGTGGCACCGTCTTCACCTGCGGCAGCACCGACTGGGCGCACGGGTTGCGCGGCGGCGATCCCATGGTGGACCGCATCACCCGGAATATCCTGGAAAAGCTCTCCCGATGAAACGCCTCGCCCTGACGCTTCTCCTCCCTGCCCTGCCCGTGGGGGCGGCCGGCCCCTTCACCCTGCGCACCGATCTCGACAGCGACGGCACCGCCGAGCAGGTGCAGATCGCAGCAGACGGCATCACCGTGACCGGCGGGAAAATGGCGGGCCAATTCCCGCGTCCCTCCGGCGTGCCGGTTCCGTCAGGGGATGCCCCTGACAGTGGGATCCGGTTTGCCGATTTGAATGGCGATGGCCTGGCCGATCTCCTGTTTGCCGATGAAGCCCATGAAGCCATCCACCTCTGGACAAAGCAGGCCCGGGCGGATCTCGGCTGGCTGCCCGGCTGGTCGCAGCAGGTGCGCAGCGCCCCGCGCACCGCGGCGCCGGACCGCTTGCCGCCCCTCACCGGGACCACCGTGTCGGTAAAGGACGGCATCCTCTCCATCCAATCGCCCACCGGCCCCAAAACCACCCTGACCGCGAAGACGCTGATCGCCCTGCCCATGCCGCCCCCGCTGTCGCCGGAGCAGGGTCTGTTATCCCTCCGGCTGCCCGACGGGTTCCGCGCGGAGTTGGTGGCCCACGAGCCGCAGATCACCGATCCCGCCGCCTTCGACTGGGGTCCCGATGGCCGCCTCTGGGTCGTGCAGATGAATGACTATCCCACCGGCATGGATGGGAAAGGCCAGCCCGGCGGGGTGGTGAAGATCCTGACCGACCGCGACGACGATGGCCGCTATGAGGACACCACCGTTTTTGCCGATCAGCTGCCCTTTCCCACCGGTGTCATGCCCTGGCGCCAGGGGGCTTTGATCGCTGCCGCCCCTGACATCATTTACGCCGTGGACCAGGATGGCGATGGCCGGGCCGAAACCCGCGAGGTGTTGTTCACCGGATTCACCCCGGGCAATCAGCAGCACCGCTTCAATGGCTTCGAGTGGGGCCTCGACGGCTGGATCTATGCTGCCAATGGCGACAGCGGCGGCACCGTGACTTCGGTCAAAACCGGAAAGACCCTTGCCATCAGCGGGCGCGATGTGCGGTTCCGTCCGGACACCGGGGAAATCGAAACTGTCTCCGGCATGACGCAATACGGCCTGCGCCGCGATGACTGGGGGCACTGGTTCGGCAACAACAATCCGGCCTGGCTCTGGCAGGTGACTCTCCCGGAACGTTATCTGAAACGCAATCCCCAGCTCGCGGTAAAACGCGTCAGGAAACCCCTCGCCAACTACCCTGACTCCACCCGCGTCTTTCCCGCCAGCCCGCCTCTTGAGCGGCCCAATCAGCCGTGGTCCCTGAATCACGTCACCAGCGCCTGCTCTCCCGCCCCCTACCGCGACACCTTGTTTGGCCCAGCCTTTGCCGACAACGTCTTCATCGCCGAACCCGTGCATAACACCGTGCACCGCGAGGTGCTGTCGCGCGAGGGCAGTGGCTTCCGCAGCCAGCGCGCCGCCGGGGAGGAAACCCGGGAGTTCCTCGCCAGCACGGACAACTGGTTCCGTCCGGTCTTCCTCCGCACCGGTCCCGATGGTGCCCTCTGGGTGGCGGATTATTACCGCTTCGTGTTGGAGCATCCGGAATGGATCTCCCCGGAAATGCAGGCCCGGGTGGATCTGCGCGCCGGTTCCGACCGCGGCCGCCTTTACCGCATCACGCCCGTGGATGCCCCGCGCCGCCCGGTGCCGGACCTGTCCACCATGCCGGCCCCCGCCCTCGTGGCCGCGCTGAACAGCAGCAATGGCTGGCAGCGCGACATGGCCCAGCGCCTCCTCCTGGAGTTGAAGGATCCCGCCGCCCCCGCTCCGCTCCGGGCCCTGCTCACCCCCGCCCATCTGCCGCAGGTCCGCTTGCAGGCCCTCGCCACGTTGGGCGCGCTGGGTGCCCTGGACGAAGCCACCCTCAGCGCCGCCCTGACGGATCCCCACCCCTGGGTCCGCTGCGCCGCCCTGCTGGAAAGTGAAGCCTTCCCGGTCGAGTCCCTCTTCCCCGCCGTCGCCGCCCTCGCCCGCGATCCCGATCCCGCCGTGCTCCTGCAGGCCGCGTTCACCCTCGGCTTCTGGCCCCCGGAGCGCAGCGAACCAGTCCTCGCCGAATTGTCAGCCCACCCCGATGAAGACGTGCGGGTGGCCGTCATGTCCTCGCTGCTTCCTGACAGCCCCCTCTTCCACCGCCTGAAACAAAAGGAAAAGATCCCCGCCGCCGTCCGCCCTCCCGTCCTCCAGTCCCATTCCCCCGACCGGGAAAAAGTCATCGCCACCTACGCCGCCGTGGAAAAGCTCGCAGGGAACGCCGCCGCCGGCCAGCCGCTGTTTGAGTCCCTCTGCGCCCTCTGTCACCGGCTGCGCGGCCAGGGCCACGAGGTCGGCCCGGATCTCGACATGACCGCCAACAAACCCACCGACTGGCTCCTCGCGAATATCCTCGACCCCGCCCAGACCGTGGAAGCCCGTTACCGCGGCTGGACCGTCACCCTCCAGTCCGGCCCCGTCCTCAGCGGCGTCATCTCCGCCGAGACCGTCAACAACCTCGTGCTCCGCCTCCCCGGCGGCGCCGAACAGCCCGTGCTGCGCAGCGACATCACCGCCATGCAGCCCGTCCCCGGCTCCCTGATGCCCCCCGGCTTCGAGTCCGCCCTCACTCCCCAACAAATGGCCGATCTCCTGCAATGGATCCGCCAGCCCAAATGACCACCCACCCCAGCGGCCTGCCGCAACCAGTCCGATGGATCATAGGCAGAGCACCATTTCCCGGAAGGTCCAAAAAATGGCAATTTGCACTGATTTCCCGCATTCAAGAGTCAGGGACGCCGCTTAAGTGTGAGCCATAGAATAACTGCCGCCGCAATGGTACCGATAAGGGCCCATCTCCACTTGGACCACACGGAATTTGCTAAAGCCTTTGAAGCTGGCTTCGACTCAGATTCCTTGGCAGTTGCGCCCGGTGCTTTGATGGGTTCGGGCAACCCAGCTGCGGACTCTTCTACAGAAAAGGGACGCGAGGCAGCTGCTTTCTTCGACCTTGTTTCTGCTATTCCCAACACGAGAATATTGAGGTTTCGAACACAACCTTCATCCTTTACCTGCTTGAGGCGCTCAATCAACTCATCGACCAAAGGATGGTCGACGGCGGTTAAAAAAGATAAAATTCCGTATTCCTGCGTTTGTTCTATAACCTTTTCCACGCCCTGAATCATCAGCCGGGCGACCCGTGATTTTTCCTCATCTGTGAAGTCCCCTTCGAATTCTTCGTACTTCCTTTCCGCCAAGTAAACTACTCTCCTCAGAGCAACCGGAATATCCTGGGTCTTTACAAGATCAACCCACTGAAATAAATCTTCCTTGGATAAGCTCTGCACCTTGGCTTCAAATGCCAGGTGCGAGTCACGGGTGTCACGATCCGAAAGCAGCAAATACTCAATCTCTTTCGGGGTCAAAGCTCCGAAAGCAGCGGTGGAATAAGTAAGACATAAAATTAAAGCCGCTTTCATTTCGTAAGTTCTCTTTGCCGAGTTACAGCCGATTGTTCTGCGCGAAGGCGCTTGGTGACCAAAGTTCAATTTGCCACGCCTGTCGACTGCGTTCGCCTGCCCTCTGCAATGACTCCGGCGCTCACCGCGCCTGCGGGGCTGCGCCCCAAACCGTGGCCGGGAAGTTGACTTCGGCACCCCATTTGGTGCCTTCGGGGCCATGCCCCAGCCATGGGCTGTCTCAAACCACTCCGCCCCTCGTAGTTTGTGCCTCAAACGCCTCGCCACCGGCAGCGTTTGTCTGACCTCTGACCTCTGACTTCTTTCCCTCGGATCTACTGCACCGTCGTCACCTTGCGGTGGTAATGCTGGGTGCCATCCACCCCCATCCGGTCCACGATCGGAGCATTCCCCGGCACCGTGGCGGAAGTGTCCTGGTGTTCGATAGGCAGCGCACTCCCGGGCTGGGTAGCCGTCTCCGCACAGCCGCTCAGGAATCCGGAGATCAACGACAAAAGGAGGAGCACAGAAAAGGGTTTCATGACGGGCAGTATGCCTCCATCCCGGTCCGCCAAGCAACTAAAATCGGCCTTTACGCCTTACCACCCTCTGTCACCGCATCTTCGCGGTCCGCCCCGCCCTGAAGCGGAAAATCCGGCCGATCCACGGCACCTGCCCCCTGTGCGGACATTGGTGCACCTGGACATTTCAGTCGCCGAGCACCCCCAATTCATCAGGGAAGCTTATCCATGGCAGGACCGCCCTTCTGGATGGCGCATTGCATTTTTGGGATAACGACCAAAATCACCCGATTGCCGCGAAGTAACTCTGACTTGAGGAAACGCCCGATCGGCAACCCGAATGCATTTTGTATTATCCGCGTTTTTGTTTTGGCGGGAACACAGGATCGAAGTCGATGCCACGAAATTGCTTCATCGCAGCACGAAGTGTATCGGTAACATATTCGCCAGTGAAGGCGTATCCACCCTTTCCGGCCGCGCTCGTAATGGGCTGTGGTATCAGAAAGCAGCAGGGCAATGTTTCAGGCGAGGCAAAGTCGTATTCGTATATCTCGATGATGTTGTCGCCGGGTGCGTGCGAGCTAAATTGAGCTGATGGTCCGATAGGAACGATTGAGGTTGGATGAAAGATGTAGAGCGGTTCACCGCCCCTAATGCGAATGGGAAGCCATTCAACAAAGCCGCTGCAGATCGGCGACAGTGCATCCATCGCTCGTTGCGTAAAGCACAGTCCGCAGGGATTCATGTAAACGTCACAGTCCTTGCCGTCGCGAATGAGGTCAAAGAGCAGGTCCATTGGCCATTGATCTAGCACCGAGCCAATTTTGGATTGCGGCGTATCCATAAGTCGAACGCCGTCATCAACCCAGTGTGCATAATACTCACCGCTTTGCGTATACTCAGGATGAAGGCGATATACGTTCATTTCAGTTGGACATCGAGTCCTCCTACGCCTGACCGGGGGCGAGGCTTAGACTGCGGGTTGAGGTTTTAGCGGCCGTGGCGGCTGGAACCGTAGGTGGGTAAGGCGTTACTATTGGCGCACCGCTATCCATTTTGTCTGATCTTGATGAGCTTCTCCTCTGGTATCGCGTCCAGCGCAGCCTCAAGCTTCTTAATCCGTTCGATACCCCTCGTCATCTCCTCCGTCATCTCATCAGGATTAAAATGCTGACGATGCACCGCGACGTTTCGCAGCTGCCTTATCGAGTCAAAATACTTTTTTGGCTGTTCGCCATCGATCCCTTGGTGATCGACCTCCTTCAAAAGCGAATAGAATCGCGGATCGTGCCAAATCATGACAGGACGCTTGGAGTCGCTGGAATCGAGAAGCTTATGAATGCGCTTCTCCAGAAGGCTGTATGCCGTGGCTACAGCTGACAAAAGATCATACTTAGCGATTGCATCGACAGTAGAAAACTCGTTTCTCTCGCTCGCGCCAACTAGCTCAAGTCCGGAAGCGGAGAAATACTCGGATGCAATATCGTCAAAATCTGCGTCGTAGCGGCTCTTCATACACTCTCGAAACATCGCAACCACGAAACCGAGGTAGTAAATGACCGATTCCTTACTCGGATAGCCAAACTTGTGCTGAATCACGTTCCGGTCGTCGACCAACATCTCAATGTGCGGTTTCTGAGGAATGGCAATTTGGTGCCCCTCAAGCGCCTTGAAGGCACTCCAGATTCCAATTGTATTTTTGCTGTTGTTCTCAAAAATCGACTCCCCACAATCGATCACCATGTCTTTCAAGAGGAGCTCCACAGCATTACAAAGATGCAAGACAATGAATTTGTTCTTTTTTGGATTATCCTGCTCAAGAAGCTCGACCCCATGGCTAAGCAATTCCATTGCGCTGATGAACAGTGGGCTTTTCTCACTCATTTTAATTTCTATTTAACGATTTATTGCACCCACACGGTTTGGATATATATCTATTTCTAGATGTCGCATAATTGTGGGAGTGGTGTTTTGAAAAAGACTGGGCCTCAATGGATATGGCTGGATATTCCGATCATATCTGTCCCCAACAGGATTTGCAAGAAATTCAGGCAGTTTAAACGGATCGTGAAGGTACGGACTGGCGAAACGTCAGGAGTGATCACCGTTGAACAAAGTTACTGCGAAGGGAGATCCCGGGGGAACTGGGGGGATGAAAGGAAGGTCTAGCGGGCCGGGGGGCCATGGAGCGTGCACTTGCAGTCCGCCCCGGCAACCCAGTTCGCTTGTTTGGGCCTATCCAGTTCCCCTGCTTGATGCTCTGCCGATGCTCCGGGGCGGACTGCAAGTCCGCGCTCCTTCTCCCTTCCAGGGTGGGGCACCAGGCTCCCAACACAAAACCCGCCCTCCCATGGATGGGAGGACGGGCCTGGGGTTAGTGGGCCGGGATTCCCCCCGGCCGGGGGTCAGGATCAGGGGACGCGGGCGACGATGGGGTCGCACCAGGGTCCGGCTCCTTTGGCTCCCACGGCGCGGATGCGGATGCTGACAAAGCTGCCGGAGGGGAGGTCCTTGAAGGTGTGGTTGGCCCGGGGGCTGACTCCGGCGGTGCTGCTCTCCCAGAGGGCGGGACGGCTGGCATCGGTCACCGGGAGCGACTGCACTTCATAACAACGGCTATTGGTGACGACCCGCCAGCGGGCGCGGACTTCGCCGGAGAAGGAGGTCTTCTCCACCCGGAGCTGCACCGGAGCGGGCAGCACCTGCGGCGGGGTGGGCGCACGGCGCAGGCCCCAGCCGGCACTGAGCAAGGCCTCGTCGCTGGAGTCGGAACTCTCACAGGTGCGGGCAGTGTTGCGGATCAGGTCGCTGGTGGCGATGAGTTCGGCTTCGAGGACGGCGGTGGGGGAGCGTGATTGCTGGTAAGCAGAAACCACAGATGGCTCAGAGAGCACAGATAAGGAACGGCTTGGATCTTCGGCCGGCCTCAACCGCAGGGTGAGTTGACCCATTGCCATAATTTTCTGACCATCTGTGCTGTCGGGCAATCTGTGGTTCCCCACTTCAGTTAGCTGGGCAATGCGGACGGCCTTCCTTGGCCGGGACGACGGGGACGGTGCGACTCCGGGACCGGCGGGAAGAAGGCGACGTAGCGGCGGCGGGTTTGAGGTTTTGGGATTTTGGGGCTCATCCTGGTCTTGCCAGTTGGGATGGCCTTCCGGGGATAACTCCGGTGGCCACTGGAAAGCTAACGGCCAAGCCTGGAAGCACAACTAAAATTCCATAATTTCCGGAATTATCCGAACCAACTCCGCACTGTAAACGGCCTAATCTTTGAGTCAAAGGGTTGATTCACAGCTCTTTGTGAAAAACCATGAGAAAGCTCGTTTGAGGGCACTCATGATCGTGTTTTTGGAAAAACATGATCATGAAATCCGGAAAACATGACCATGAGTGAGGGGGACCATGACCATGAAATCCGAAAAACACGATCATGTGCACAGGGGAACATGGTCATGTGCACAGGGGAACATGGTCATGTGTGCGGGGGAACATGATCATGTGTGCGGGGGAACATGATCATGAGTGCAGGGGAACATGATCATGAGTGCGGGGGAACATGACCATGTGTGCAGGGGAACATGATCATGTGTGCAGGGGAACATGATCATGTGTGCAGGGGAACATGATCATGTGTGCAGGGGAACATGATCATGAGTGCGGGGGAACATGATCATGTGTGCAGGGGAACATGACCATGAGTGCGGGGGGACATGACCATGAGTGCAGGGGAACATGATCATGAGTGCGGGGGAACATGATCATGTGTGCAGGGGGACATGACCATGAGTGCGGGGGGACATGACCATGTTTTTCCAAATACATGACCATGTTTTCCCGATTTCATGGTCATGAGTGAGGGCAAAAGAGCTTTCCCCGTGTTATGTTCTGACCGCAAAATGGCCTCGGGCCGGTTGGTCTCCGGGGGCGGGGGCTCTGGGAAACCCGGGGGGACCCTCGTCCACCTCGTGGGCTGCGGCCAACCTTACAAAGCGCGGGCGATGAGGGGGTCGCAGGGGTGGTCAACGCTGGGCAATGAACCACTCCACGGTGGCTGAGAGGCAATGCAGATCAGCCTCATCGTGAAGGTCCACGGTGATCTCGATACTGCCCCGTCTCCTGGTGGTGATGTCCGCCAAAAGCTGATCCCGCATGGCGTCTGGAATCGCAACACGGGCGGCAATCGATCCGGAGGCTGGCTTGCGGAACTTACACTCGAAGCGACGAACGACAGGAACGATGGAATCTGCCAAGTGACCGATGGCCCTGAGTAAAACTTCCCCACTGGCAGCCTCCGCCAGTGCCATCAAGGCACTGGCGTGAACTGTTCCGAGATGATTGGTGTAGCGGTCGCCCGCAGGCAGGCTCAGAACAAAACCATCACGCTGGGAACGCTCAATGCCAACGAACTGGTTGAATGGTAGTTGCGTGATGTCCATAGGCTGGGCTCGACTGAAATGATAACGCGGCGTGTTGAGTTGGGCGGAGGTCATCTGCTGCGCCCACGGGTGATGGGAATGCTGAAAAACGGAGATGAAGGGAGGGCGCCTATGGCAGGGCGGCCGATGAACCTGTTGTTTACTCCTCCTTGGACTTTGTCTCTTCCTCCTTGCCGGTCCGGGAGTCCAAGGGCACCACGGCAAGAATGACGAGGGCCATCAGAGTGCCCAGCAAGGCCACCCCCAGACTGCCTACCCCCACGGCCACGCCGACGGCGGCGGCCATCCAGATCCCGGCCGAAGTCGTGAGCCCTTGAATGTCGCGCGCTTCGGTCAACTTGAGGATGGAACCGGCCCCGATGAAACCGATGCCGGTGATGATGCCCTGAATGACGCGCGACTGGCCATCCATGGACATGCCCGCGACGGAGCAGGCGAGGATGAAAACGGTGGTGCCGAGGGTGACCAGCATGTGAGTGCGCAACCCGGCCGGTTTCCCGGCCTTCTCCCGCTGGAATCCCACGAGGGCCCCCAGCAGCACGGCGGCTGTCAGGCGGATCACCACCTGGGCCAACTGCCTCGTATCAGGCAGCCCGGCGGTCAGTTCTTCCCAAAAAATATTCATGGTTGGCCTGATCCCTACTTTGTAATGGCGCGATGTCTTCCAGTAAATCAAGGTCCCCGGTCAGGAGACGTCCGGACTGCCGATGACCGGTCGGCAGCTTGCCCGGGCGTGCTCAGGTGGGCACCGCCATCCGGTGGGTGGACCGGAGAAATCTCCGCTAAAAGCATCCGGTTCGATTTGTCCAGCTTCCGTGAGGCTCAGGCAGACCAACGTAGCGGCATGACGATGGAGCGGGCTTTCAGCCCTGATGGTTTTTCGGCGATGGTTCCCTGGGGCGTTGCCCCAGGCTGGGATGGCGGTGCGCCGTGGGCGCTATCCGAATCCCCGCCCCGAAGACGGGCGATGGGGTGGGCGTGGCCCGCGCCTCTGACCTGAGCGGGCGGTGGTTTCGCTTTTCCTCTTCAAGGTCAATGCCAGGAATGGCCCCCTGCCCTGCCCTGGCCAAGCCCCTAGGATTTTGGCACGGGCATGGGCCGCTTTTCCCCCAGCTTGCTGAAGGCTTTGCGGAATTCGACGTCTTTGCGGGCGGCGCTTTGGATGGCAGGGTTTTGAATGGTTTGCACCCAGGCTTCCGCTGAAGCGGGGTCCATGGAGGCGATGTTGGCGGCGAATTGCTCGGTGATGCGGTCGTAGGCCATGGAATCCTTGTTGGTGTTGAGCCATTGTCCGAGGCTGTCGGGATCGCTCCCTACCCAGTCTTTTACGAGGGTTTTGGTGTATTCCGGGGTGCGCTGCTGGAGTGAGGCGATGGCGGCGGCATGGTCCCAGGATTGCTCCAGCCAGGCGATGGCGGCGGTCCGGTCGCCTTTCACGACCCGGGCGGCGACCTTTTCAAAGGCTTCGCCGCTCATGGACTCCTCGATGTTGGGCCGGTAATGCCGGTCCGCCACCGAGGCGATGTAACCGGCATACCACTGCTTGATCCCTTCCAGGCCGCCGGTCCTCGCCTCCAGATCAATGGCGGCCGGAATGGCGGCGGCTTGAGCGGGGGGCGGCAGGGCGGCGAAAGTGTTTCTAGCATACTCCGGATTGGTGACCGCGGCCCCTTCGATCAAAGCGGTGCCGAGGACCAACTTGAAGCTCCCCTCGGCCTGATTCACCCATTCCACGGCTTTGACCGGGTCCACGGAGGCCCACCCGCGCATGACCGGACCCAGGGCCGTATCTGGAATGGAACTCCGGTCGGCCGGAACCAGGAGATCCGCAAATTGTTGGCCGCAAACCGCTCCGGCGCGTTCGAGGAGGGCGACTTTGAAGTCGGGATGGAGACGGCCATTCCGCTCCTCCTCCAATATCACATCATAAACGCGTTTGGCGTCATCATAGGAGCGGATGCCATTCAGGATTCCCTGAAATGCAGACCGGCGGTTCACGGGGAGAGGGGTAGCCAAGGCACGCTGGACTGACTCCACCGAAGGACTGGCGGGAGGGGTGACCGGAGGGGTGGCGGCGGCGCTTCCGGGGACGGGACGTTCCGGACTGACCGGTTTTCCCGGGTCAGGTCCGGAAATGTGAGGAACAGAGGGCAGCAGCCACCAGCAGGCCGCCCCGGCTCCGACCAACGCTGAACCCAGGTGAGTGGCCAAAGAAGAGAACGTTTTCATTTTTCGGGGCTGACCTTGGGGATTACGGAAGGGGGGAACCCACGGATCTGAAGGGGGGAACGGAACCACAGATGGCATGGATTCCACAGATTGTCAGGGATATATGGCAATGGATCACCTCACTCTGAAGGTGAAGTGAGGTGAGGCGAAGACGATGGAGCGGGCTTTCAGCCCTGGTGGTTTTTCGGCGATGGTTCCTGGGGCGTTGCCCCAGGCTGGGATGGTGGTGCGCCGTTGGCGCTATCCGAATCTCTGCCCGGCCAGGGCCATGGCGCCAGCGTGGCCCTACGCCGCGGCGGCGATGCCCCTCGAGAGGGCCAACGGCCCATTTCATCCCAGCCAGGGCAACGCCCCAGGTATCGTGCACGATACAGAACCAAGGGCTGAAAGCCCGCCCCATTGATCAATCCCAAGGTGGCGATGGCACGAGGGGGATTGGTTTCCGGGCCATCAGAGGGCCAAAGGCCCATTTCATCCCAGCCTGGGGCAACGCCCCAGGTATCGTGCCCGATACAGCACCAAGGGCTGAAGGCCCGCCCCATTGATCAATCCCAAGGGTGGCGATGGCACGAGGGGATTGGGTTTCCGGGAACATCGTAGGGCCAACGGCCCATTCCATCCCAGCCTGGGGCAACGCCCCAGGAATCGTGCCCGATACAGAACCAAGGGCTGAAGGCCCGCCCCATTGATCAATCCCAAACATAGGCCTCATCATTTTCCACACCATATTTGTTCAGGAACATCCGGAACTCATCCTGGAATGTCCGTGTTTCGTGGTGTTTCTCCTGGTCGTCAATGTAGGCCCGCAGCGGCTCCAAATCCGACGGGCCAACCGAGAAACATCCGTAGCCTCGTTGCCACGAAAAAACCGCGGGTCCCGGTGATTGGGTCTTCACCCATTTGGAGGACGCCGTTTTTAACTCCTGAACCAAATCCGCGATGGTGACGGTGCGCGATAACCGGATGGCAAGGTGAACATGGTCCGCCACGCCGCCGACGCGATACGCCTCACAGCCGAGGTTGCGGGCGACGGTCGAGAGATAAGCGTGGAGCCTGGGACGCGTGTCAGGATCGAGAAAGGGGTGGCGATCCTTGGTGCTGAAGATGACGTGGATGATGACGAGGCTCAACGATTGCGACATGGCGATGGAGCGGGCTTTCAGCCCTGATGATTTTTCGGCGATGGTTATCTGGGGCGTTGCCCCAGGCTGGGATGGCGGTGCGCCGTTGGCGCTATCTGATTCTCAGCTCCAGATGCGGGCAATGGGGTGTGCCTTGGCCCAGGTGGGTCTCAGGCGGCGCGGCAGCGGTGCAGGGACAGGCTCAGGCCTGTCAGGAAGAGGAACATGACGGATCCGGGTTCGGGGATGGCGGCATTGGCGATCAGTTGATGGACTGCGGCGGTGGGGTGGACGGTATCCCAATAGAGATATTGGCCGGCCAGCGCCACATTGTTGGTGAGGAGGGCGGAATCGGTGATGTTGGTGAATCCGTAGGTGCCGGGATTGTTTCTCCATTCCTTGCTGAGGCTGTAGACATCCAGCAATTGAATCTGGACGTTGTTCCCGGCAGCCAGGGCCGGGAGGGCAGATGCCAGATAATCATTGAATCCCTGCGTCCAAAGGCTCGCTCCAGCCTGGGCAGCGGCGCCCTGGGCGGCGAGGTCAGGGGTATCGCCAAGGTCCGGCAGATTCGGCACGATAATAAGCTTGGCCCCGGCCCCCACGAGGGCGGTCACATTGGAAACGATGCTGGCGGCCGGCACGAGGGGATTGGTTTCCGTGCCAAGAATGAGGTCATTGGCCCCGCCCCAAAGCGTGATGATATCGGTGGGCAGGAAGGTTCTGGAAGCGGTGAATCCACTGACCTGCGAGAGAATGGTGGGAACCTGCCCCCCTGTGGCGGAGAACGCGCCAGCCCAGGCGAAGTCGGTCCCGCCGAGAAGGCTAGGCTGGGGCACGGCCAGCCCCAACCTTCCCGCCAACAATTCCACCCAAACCGGGCCGTTGGAGTAGCGGCCACTATAATAACCAGCTCCAGGCAAGGCGCCGCCGGTGGCGAGGGAGGTATTGCCGGCATCACTGAGGCTGTCGCCGAAGGCATAGAGCGCAGCGTTGGCCGTGGAGGAAAACAAGCAGAACGAAGCCACGGGCAGCAGGCGGCTGAAAAGACTGAGGATTTTCATGGTTTTGGCAGGTTGGAAAGGCTGGTGGGGAACCACGGATCTGAAAGGGGGGAACCACCGCCGGAGCGCAGCGGAGACAGCCGCAGGCAAATTTCTCAGAGAGCACAGATAATGAACGATTGGGATCTTCGGCGGGCCTCACCCTCAGAATGGGGTGACCCGCTGCCATAAAACCCTCACAATCTGTGCTCTCTGTGCCATCTGTGGTGGAGCTTTTGGGTGGGCCTTAGCCTTCCTTGGGCTTGGGGAGGGGCGCGGGCAGGCGGATCTTTTCCGGGTTGGTGCCGTATTCCTTGCTGAAGATGTCCACGGGTTTGCCGTCTTTTGGTTTCCGGATCTTGCCATCGGGATCAGGAGTCAGGATCTCGGCGGCGCCTCCCACAAAGGTCACGGCCACCTTGCCGGTGAAGACCACGGCAGGAGGAGTCTTGGCGACTCCGGTGATCCAGGCAGTGGCGGGTCCGGCGCCGGAGATCAGGAGGGGCAGGCGGGCGTCGGAAGCCACCTGATGGCCCGCCACGTAGGCGACGGACAGTTCGCCGGGTTCCAGGGCCTGGGTATAGTCCGGGCTGTTTCCAATGTTGCCGTCCGGCTTGCCTTTCAGACACCATCCATCGTGAGGCACCGCGAAAAGGCTTTCGCGGTCTACGAGGCGTCTTCTGAAGAGCTCCCGGAAATTGACATTGGCATTGCCCGGCAGATTCGGGAAGAGGTTACCGTTGTCGGAAGCCAAGGCAAACAGCACAAGGTGAATGGCCCGCTGGGCATCGACTGCTTTTTCGATATCCACCGTGGGATCAGCCGCGGTGGCGGGGGAGAGCCACGGGAGGAAAGCGAGGGCCGCCCCCCACATGGCGGCCCGGCACGAAGCAGGAAGGAACGGGCGCAACCGGAGGGGTGAATTTTGGTTCATGGGGTTCTGGATAGGGATTTCCCGGGTGATAGTCAATCTCCAATCCAGTTTATTGCCAGGGATCCGGCGGGACCGGCCCTGCCCCGCGCCTTGCCCTGACCGACCGGGCTTACTTCCGGGCGGTGGCGCGGATGAAGCGGCGGGTCTGGCCACCGAGGGGCGTGGTGTCCCGGTAGGTGACGCGCTCGAGGCCACCTGCGAGGGGGACGGGATCGCCCACCGGCACGGCGATGGGTTGCCAGTTGCCGGCCGCGAGGTCGCCGCTGCATTCGACGGCATAGGTGAGGTCGATGCTGCCGGTGACCCGGAGGAAGGTGAGGGTGAGGAAGGTATCGGCCCCCACGGTGGTGGTGCCGGGAGTGACCTGCACGCTGGAGGCGGTGGAGGTGGGGATGCTGCCGAAGGCGTATTCCTCGATATTCCGCCAGCCGTCCCCATCCGCATCGGCCAGGGGCGAGGCTACGGTATTGGGCTCCAGGGCGGTGGGCAGCTGGGCATCGCTGAAGAAGGCATAACGCCAGCCTTCATAGATCACGGATGGCGCGGCATCGGCAGCGCCGGGGCTGCCATTGGCCTGACTGCTGAGCTGCCAGCTGGAGTGGAGGGCATAGTCCGCATAGGAGGGGAGAGGCGCGGTGATGACGAGGCTGCGGTACTGGCCGGAGGGGACGGGATACCAGTCGTCGTCATAGCTGAACTCCAGCACCTGCTCGCCGATGGGATCGAGGAGGCGCAGTTCTTCCCCACCGTTATTCAGGGAGCCCTGGAATTCCCCGGCGATGAGGTGGGAGGTGCCATAACGGATCTCGTAGGCGGCCTGACTGGCGACGACGACACAGCGCTGATTGGGGTTTAGGACAAAGGGGGTGGGGAAGGTGAATTCCACGCCTTCCTCAAACCAGGCGCCGCCGAGGTTCAGCGCGACGGGGCCGGCATTGATGAGCTCGATGAACTCGAAGTCGCCGGCCACCAGACCGGCGAGGGTGGCCAGCTCTGTGGCAGTGGGAGGCGCGGGGCGGAAGTTCAACTCGGTGACGCGCAGGTAATCCTGATGAGCGGTGGGGGTGCCGGTGTAGGGCACGGACAGCACCTGGGTATAACCAGCGGTGGCGTCGAGGGGATTGTTCGGCCGGTTCAGGGTAATGATGCCGCCGCGGGCGGAGAGCTGGTGATCGTAGGGGCCGGTGACGAGGCGGTATTGATTGGCCATGGGGGCGGTGGCGCGGGTGCGGATGCCGGCGGGTTTGTTGGCGACGATCAACTGATTGATGTAAGAGTTGTTGGTGGCCTGGGTGGTGGCGGCGCCCTGGGCCGGGATGACGGTGCCGCCCTGGAAGGTCATGGCAATGTCCCCGCCGATGGTCCAGCCGGAGATATCGACGGCATAGTTATTGGGATTCCGCAGGACAAAGTGTTCGTGATCCTGGTGGAGTCCGGTGGCCGGGGCGGGCGTGACCTGTTCGATGATGAGAGTGGGCACGAGAGGCTGGCTGGACGGGAATGTCTGGTTGGCGAGGGTGACGCCGCTCAGACCCGGACTGGTGGGAGGCACCGCCTTGAAAAAGAAGTCACGGCGCCCGGGCACGAAGGGCAGCAGAGTGGTGGTGCCGTCATCGTAGTTGGCACCGCCGCCGGGAGGGCTCGGATTGGCCGTGGTGAGGCGGAGGGCCTGGGCACGGACGGTGTGGGCCGGCATGCGGGCGTCGGTGGAGTTGATCTTGGTCCCGCCGCCGCCATCCAGCCAGAACCCCCAGGCGCGGGCCTCGAGGTCGGCATCATCGGTGCCGGCGGCATAGTTGTCGGGATTGGGATCAATCTTCTGGACAAGGTTATTGATGAACTGGGTGATGGGCCCATTGGTCTCGGTGGAGGAGACGTAGAACTGATCTGCGAGGGTGCGCAGGCGGCGGACGAACATGTGATTCAGCTCCGGCGTGCTGTAGACGAGTTCGATCAGGCGGTTGGAGGTGACGCCGATCTGCAGGGCGGCCTGGCTGTGGATATCATCATCGAAATAATTCTGGGCCCCGGTCCAGGTGTGGCCCAGGGAGAGGTCCTGATCCCATGGCAGCAGGCTCCATTCCTTGGTGCCGTTGGTGTCCCGGTAGATGTAGTAGTTCTTGTGGCCGAAATCGCGGTTCAGGATGAGGGAGTGCGTGGCGAGGAAATTGATCAGGGCCGGCACGTTGACATTGTCATACAGATACCGCAGGCGGACGGTGCGGGTGAGGGACGGTGCGATGCCATTGATGAGGGCGGTGAGGTCGGCGATGTTGGTATCGTCAGGATTCTTCTTTTCCGCGCCGGGGCTGGAGGCGGAGTCGAGGCTGTTATACATCTTGTAGAGGGACCCGGCTTCATCCAGCCCCTGACGTTGCAGCCAGGAGGCGTTGGCGTTTTCCACCACATCGTAGAGGCCTTTGAAGACCTTGTTCTGCTGGACGCGGACGAGGGTATCGTAGTGGGAAGCGATATGGCCGGATTTTTCCCAGACCCACCAGGCGGCCGGGTTCCGGACCTTGGTTTTGTCGGCGTAGTTGCCGAGGAGATTCACCCCGGAGGTGGCGGGTGTGCCATCCTTCCAGGTAAAACGGTTATCCTTGCCGAAGCTCAGGTCGTGACTTTTCTTGGGGAAGCCGGCCGAAGATTGGCCATGGAGATTCACCAGCACGTTGTCATAAAATTCGGGACGGGGAGGTGTGTAGCCGACCGGAGGGTTATCGACAGGGAGCGGCTGCCAGAAGAAGGAACAACGGGTGCCGGTGTTGTTCACGGTATTGTCCGTGCCGGTGTAAAACCAATGCAGCACCGGCAGGGTGGAGTCGCCGACGAGGACCGGAATGGCCATGGTGCCGAAATACTGCGCGGCCTCGATGCTGGCGGAAACCGGTGGCAGGGTGCCCGGAGGAGCGGTGGCGGAAAAGCCGGTGTAAGGAGGATCGTAGGAATAGACGGGAGAGAGGGAATTATCCTTGGCCACGATGCGCCAGCGGATGATATCGCCCGCCAGGAGGGTGGTGGTGGGCACGCTGGCGGTGTAGATTCCATCATTGGCGAGCACGTCGCCAGCGGTGCCATTGTCGACCATCACGATGGTGCTCTCCGCTTCATACAGGCGGCGCCAGCGCAGGGTGACGGGATCGATATCGGCGAGGGGACGCAGGGTGGGAGCCACGGTGGTGGTGATGAGCAAGGGCGCGCTGCCCGCTCCGCCGATGGGCTGGGGCGGATCGTCGGTGGTGGCATTGATGGCCGGGCCCACCGCAGTTTTGATCGCGGTATTCACATTGCCGCGGGTGGCGGTGGTGAGATAACCTAGCTGGACACCGGTGACGGTATCCACTTCCAGCTCGGACCGGAGGAGGGCATTGGTGGTATCCACCGCCGGAGAGCCGGTCAGCTCCGTGGCCGCGCTGTTGAGCAGGGCAAAGGCAAGGAGATTGGGACCGCTGACCAGAGCGGGGATGCCATTGGTAGGGGTGACGATGCTGGCGGTGGTGGCGGTGGCATCCAACCGGTCGGACAAGGCGGGGGAATTCCAGGCGATGACGGCGGGATTGGCGGTGGAGCCGATCAGGACCCCATTGAGATAACAGGCATAACCATCATCGAACTTGGTCTTCAGCCGCATCGCGGTCAGCTGGGCGCCCGGAGTGTAGTTGAAAGTATAACGGATGAAGCTGGCGGGCGTGATGCCCTTCATGCGGGCAGTGAGGTCGCCGCCCACGCCGACTTCGCTCTCAAACGGCGCCCCGAAACCAAATCCGCCGGTCCCTGCCTGCCAGGTACT
This sequence comes from uncultured Verrucomicrobiota bacterium, assembly GCA_942492905.1. Classification (GTDB taxonomy): domain Bacteria; phylum Verrucomicrobiota; class Verrucomicrobiia; order Verrucomicrobiales; family V1-33; genus CAIZWU01. The sequence goes on along the minus strand of OW818657.1, from coordinate 2,619,677 downwards.
GTCATTGAAGGACAGGTCGGTGTTCCAGCCATTGAAATTGGTGGTGAAGTCGGCCTCGCTGACCGGCGACATCGCTTTGCCAGGACTGCTCTCCGACAACAGGACGACCGGGGTGGTCTGATTGACCCGGCCATAGGTGCCATTGGGAAACTGCGCGGGATAGGCCGGGCTGTAGCCATTCTCCACGGTGGCACCATCGGGCTTTACGAGGGCGAGGAATTCCCCCTCGGAGCTGAGTTTGAAATTGGTGTGCAACCGGTTGGCGACGGCACGGCGGTTCTTGCCCGAAGCCCAGACGACAAGGCGGCCTCCGGCAGCAATGCTGACCACCGGCGTGGTGACGGGGAACTGCCATTTGCGGAGTTCGTTGGCATCGTCGGTGAGATACCAGCCATTGAGAGTGGCGGCGGCGTTGCTGGTGTTCTGGATTTCAATCCAGTCCTCATGCTGGGTGTCCTCGTCGACATCCACGCTGCTGAGGTTGTTGGCCATGAATTCATTGATGACAAACTGGGCCTTGGCAGAGGGAAGCAGGATTCCACTAAAAAGAGCAGCGAGACCTATTTTGGAAACAATCGGGGGTAGCATCAGAGGGGGGCGGACGGGCCTGTGGGGGTTATATTTCAATGATTACCATGTCCGGCCGGTGCGGGGCAAGCTTTCCGGACGGGGGGCTTTTACCCATTGATTGAGCGCGCCTGACAGGTCTCGCTGCTTTGGTTTCAGAAAATCCACTTTCCGCGAAACCGCCCGGCCACCGGCGGCGGATCACTGGAGGTATGTTGCTGCTTTCCTCCTTCACCGCCCTGCTCCTGACGCTGCCTCCCCTGGACGCCCCCGCCGCATGGTCCCACGGGGCGGTGCTGCCGTATTTCCCCCCGCTCTCCTGGAGCGCGGGGACGGTGGATGGGGGTATTCCGCCGGTGCGGCCTTTTCCCGTCGCGGACGCTCCGGTCCCCCGGAATCCGGGCCGGGCCACTCCCGGAACCACCCGCCCGGCCCCTCCGCTGGCACCGGTGCCCCGGTTGCCCATGGAGATCACAGCACCGGTGCCGCGCCCCACTTCCCCTCTGGGCAGACGGGCCGGGGTGGTGGGCTCCTTCTCTGCGGATTCCGTGGCCCCGGCTTCCTTCAGCCCTGGCGGCGACCTCTTTTTTGTGGCCCATCCATGGTTCGGAATCATCTTCATCCAGTCGCCGGGATTTGTGGTGGAGCCCGGCCAACTCATCGCCCTTCCGTGGCACCCGCCGGGACTTTCCTACCCGGTGACGGCTTCCGAACCCGGGGCGATTCTTTTGGAAGAACCGGTTTTCACGATTGGCCAACCTGGGTTTGTATCCTGGATCATCAACTTCTAGCGTGCTCCCCGTCTGCCATGCCGCCCCACCCCTTCACTCCTCCTGACGCCCCTGGAAAGGAAGCGTCCTCCGCCCGGGCCCTGCCCGCGCCGGTTGGCGGGGACCTGCTGCGCCGGATCGGGCAGGCCGAGGCCGGGGCGCTGGAATCGCTCTATCAACTCTGCGGAAACCGCTTCTACAGCATGGCCCGCCACATGGTGCAGGACGACGGGGCCGCCCGTGAAATTGTGCAGGATTGTTTTGTGAGGATCTGGCAGCGGGCGGCCAGTTATGATCCGGCGGCCTCCAGCCCCTTCACCTGGTGTGTCATGCTGCTGCGCGGCCTGTGCCTGGACCATCTGCGCCGCACCGGACGCCGCCTGCCCGCCGCGCCGGGGGAAACCCCGCCGGACATTTCCTGCCCCCGGTCGCCCCTCGCCGACCTGCACCTGCATGAGACCCTGCACCTCGTGCGGCAGGGACTGGCCACCCTGACCGCTCCCGAGCAGGAAGCGATCCGTGCGGCGCTCTTCGATCCTGCCACCTGCGCTGACCTCGCCACGCGCTGGGGGATTCCCCTCGGGTCGGTGAAAACCCGCATCCACCGCGCCATGGAAAAACTCCGCCAACTGGTGCGCCCTCATCTTGATCCCTGACTGCCATGAACCCTGATCCTATCACTCCTGAAAACCCCACTCTCGCCGCGCTGGGGCTGGGCCCTGCCCTGCCTGCCACGGGTCCCGCAGATGACGCTGCCACAGTGCGGGAAGTGCAGGACGCGGCGGCCCTCACGTGGTTGGCCGTCGCGGAACTGCAACCGGCTCCGGAGGTGATTTGGCAGGGCATTCAAAGCCGGATCACCCCGGCCCAGGCCCCTTCCTCCCGTCCCCGCCGCTGGCAACCGCTGGTCACGTGGGGAGGCTGGGCGGCGGCCGCGCTGCTGGCTCTGGGGTGGTGGCAGCAGGCGGCGGCACCGGTACCGAGAACTCCCTTGGACTTGGAAAATGCATCGGCCAAGCCCCCGCGGGCTATCCCTAACCCCGCGGCTCCGGCGCCCCCGGTCCAGACGGTCTCGGCGGAGCCCGCCCTGCGGGAGGAATTGCTGCAACTCCGGCAACGCCTCGCCGAAGCGACCGCGCCGACGGAAGCCGCGCCCGGCACGCACCGACCGGCCATTCTCGAATTGCGCACCCCCGGCAACGCCACGGCGGCTTCCCCCGCCGAATCCAATGCCCGCCTCCAACAATTGGTCACCCGGGCGCTGCAGCGCGATCTCCTCCTCCGGAATGCCCAGGACGGGAGTTCCATCGTGCTGGAGCGCGGGTGGCCCACCGCAGGCTGGCTGGCCGCCGACAGTGGCCAGAGCATCCGGCATCTTTCCTTCCCGGCGGACCGCTGGGAGGAGCTGGGCTTATGGAAGACCACCGGTCAATTCTTCGATCCGGCCTCTTCCCTGACATGGACACCCGCCCCGGATGGCCTCGGTTATATCGGCCGCGTGACCCCGGTGCCGCCGGACCCTTCCCTCTACCAGGTCCCGGCCGAACGGCTCCTCACTTCCCCGTCCACCCCTCCGGCGGAAAGCCAGCCGACACCGTCCGGTTACCTCGTGTCCGAACCTGGCACGCGGGACGCGACCCTGCTCCTTTCCAATCTCCCGGAAGTGCCTCCTGGTTCCGAACAGGTCGTCATCGCCACCGCCGCGGATGGCAGCTGGCAGCAATACCAGATCGCGTCCAACGGCGCCCTGTCCCTGGGCAATACCGTGGCAACGGGAACCGGCCCGCTGACTGATCTGATCACCCTCTCCTCCTTTTCGGTGGCGGATGGCACGCATAACTTCAGTGTCATCCAACGCGCCATCGGCACCACCGGCGGCACGGTGATCCTTTCCGGAGGCCAGCCCTGAAACCGGGCCCGGGCCATGATCACGGCCGCCCGGGAGGGACGGGAGGCGCGCTTTCCTTTTCCTCGGCTCTCAAGAGAATTCTGCGCCGTTCCGCCGTATAAGCGGATGTGACTGTGAATCAAAAGACTCTCCCGGCCCGGCCCCATCTCGTGCTGCTGGCTCTCGCCACTGCCTGCCCGGCTCCTGCCGGCACCATGGACTTCAACCGCGACATCCGTCCCATCCTCTCGGAAAACTGCTATTATTGCCACGGGCAGGACGCCAATCACCGCAAGGCCGACCTGCGTCTCGACCAGCGGGAGGCGGCCCTCGCGGAGAAAGCTTTTGTGCCCGGCGATGCCGAAGCCAGCGAATTGGTGAAGCGTCTTTTCAGCACGGACCCTGACGAAGTGATGCCGCCCCCGGATTCCCACCGCAGCGTGACCCCGGAGCAGAAAGCGAAGCTGAAACAATGGATCACGGAAGGCGCCGGATACCAGCCGCACTGGGCCTTCCTGCCTCCGGCAAGGCCATTGCTTCCACTGGTGGATAACAATCCATGGCCCCGGAACCAGATCGACCACTTTATCCTGCACGGACTGGAAGCGCATCAGCTGGCGCCCTCGCCGGAAGCAGACCGCACCACCCTGCTGCGCCGCGTCACCTACGACCTGACCGGTCTGCCGCCGGCCCCGGCGGAAGTCGAAGCCTTCCTCGCGGACACCTCGCCGGTAGCTTATGAAAAAGTGGTGGACCGGCTGCTCGCCTCCCCCGCTTATGGAGAACGCATGGCCATCCCCTGGCTGGATGCGGCCCGTTATGCCGACAGCAATGGCTTCCAACAGGACGGCGATACCTTCCAGTGGGTCTGGCGCGACTGGGTGGTGCGGGCGCTCAACAGCGACATGCCCTTCGATCAATTTGGCACCTGGCAACTCGCGGGCGATCTGCTCCCGGGCGCCACCACAGATCAGAAAATCGCCACCGCCTTCAACCGGAACCACCTCCTGAATGGCGAGGGCGGGGCCATTGCCGAAGAGCAGCGCAACGTGGTGCTGTTCGACCGCGTGGATGTCACCAGCACTGTCTTCCTCGGCCTCACCATGGCCTGTGCCCAGTGCCACGATCACAAGTATGATCCGATGACCCAGAAGGACTACTACAGTCTGATGGCTGGTTTTAATAACATCCCGGAAAGCGGCGTCCCCACTTTTTATTCCACCCGCATCCGGGTGGGCCCGCCGGTGGTGGAGCTGTCCACGCCCGAATATGAAAAAGGGATAGCCAAACTGCAGCAGCAGGAAACAGAGCTGAAAACCGCGGCCGGACCGGAGTGGGAAACCCGCCGCAATGCCCTGCAGAAGAAATGGGAAGACCAATTAATTGCCGCCGGCAAAGCGGAGGAGGATAACTGGAAACGGCTCATCCTCGATGTCCGCGAAGCCCCGGCGGACAAACCCAACAAATATGCCGCCGGCCGTGTCAGGACGGAATTCGACGATCGCCGCCTCTCCGCGGTGGCGGGCCATGAGGATATCAAAAAAATCATCGCGGCGCAATCCGCCCTCCGCACCTACAAGGCCGAGGAACTCCCGCGTGTCATGGTGATGGAGGAAACCAAACCCCGCGAGACGCATATCCTCAGCCGGGGCAACTACGAACAGCCCCTGGAAAAAGTGGGGTTTGCGGTGCCGGCCTTCCTGCCCGCAATGCCCGCCGGAGCGCCCGCCAACCGGCTCGGGCTCGCCCAGTGGCTCTTCAGTCCGGACCATCCCCTGACCGCCCGCGTCCAGGTCAACCGGCTGTGGCAGCTCTACTTCGGCACCGGCCTGGTGAAGACCGCGGAGGATCTGGGCGTGCAAAGCGAACCGCCGGTGCATGGCGATCTCCTCGACTGGCTGGCGGTGGAATTCCGGGACCGCGGCTGGCGGCTGAAACCCATGCACCGCCTGCTCGTCACCAGTGCCACCTACCGGCAGAGCAGCCGCTCCACCCCGGCTCTGCGGCAGCTCGATCCGGAAAACCGCCTGCTCTCCCGCGGCCCCCGCTTCCGCCTGCCCGCCATGTTCCTGCGGGACACCGCCCTCGTGGTCAGCGGCCTGCTCCAGCGGGAAATTGGCGGCCGGCCGGTCTATCCCTACCAGCCCGAAGGCATCTGGGACTCCCTCGCCATCACCAAAGAGCGGGACTTCACCTATCCGTTATCAAACGGACCGGATCTCTACCGGCGCAGCCTCTACACTTTCCACCGCCGCACCGTGGGACCGGCCAACATGTTCGACGCCTCGGTCCGGCAGGCCTGCAAAGTCCGGCCCGATCTGACCAACACCCCGCTGCATGCCCTGACCACCCTGAATGACCCCACCTGGGTGGAAGCATCCCGGGTGCTCGCCGCGAAACTGCTCACCACTCCCGGCGACACGGCCTCCCGCCTGACTGATGCCTTCCGCCGCATCGCCATCCGCACTCCCCGCCCGGAGGATCTGGCGCGCCTCGAAACCATGCTGAACCGCCAACGCCAGCATTTCGACCAGCATCCTGACAAGGCCACCGCCTTCCTCAAAACCGGCGCCGCCCCGCAGGACGCCACCCTGGCCGCCCCCGAACACGCCGCGTGGACCGCCCTGTGTCTTGGCATCTTCAACCTCGACGAATCCCTGACCCGGGAGTGATGCCCGCCCTGCCTTCCCCTATCAGTCCGCTTTCTTTCCCCATGAATCCCTTTGCTGAAAACATCCGCCGCGTCACCCGCCGGCAACTCTTTGGCCACACCGCGACCGGCCTGGGCGCGGCGGCACTTTCCTCCCTGCTGGGTGGATCAGCCCACGGCGCGGCCCAGTCGGCCGGTGTTCCCGGGTTCCCCAATTTCCCGGGCAAGGCGAAGCGGGTGATCTATCTTTGGCAGGGAGGCGGGCCCTCGCACATCGATCTGCTGGACCCCAAGCCAACCTTGGAGCGCATGGCCATGCAGGACATCCCGGAAAGCATCCGGGGCACCACCCGGCTGTCCACCATGAGTTCCAGCAACAAGAAGTGGCCCATTGTGCCGGCCCTCAAACCCTTCAAAAAATGGGGCCGCAGCGGCACCGAAATCAGCACCCTGCTCCCTCACATTGGCAGCATCGCCGATGAGATCACGGTGGTGCGGTCCATGAATACCGAAGCCGTGAACCATGCGCCCGGGGTCACCTTTTTCCTGACCGGCTCCCAGGTCCCGGGCCGTCCCAGCATGGGAGCGTGGACTACCTATGGACTTGGATGCGAAACCAGCGATCTGCCCGCATTTGTGGTGATGACCTCCTCCGACCGGCAGAAAAGTTGCGGCCAGCTATTCTTCGACTACTACTGGGGCAGCGGCTTCCTGCCCAGCAAGTATCAGGGAGTGCGCTTCCGCAACACTGGCGACCCGGTGCCCTATCTGAATAATCCTGACGGCATCGACCGGGCGGCCCGACGCACCCTGCTGGATGACATCCAGGCCATGAACGCCGCCCATCTGGCGGACTACGGCGACCCGGAAACGGACACCCGCATTGCCCAATACGAGATGGCCTACCGGATGCAGGCCAGTGTCCCCAACCTCACGGATCTTTCCAGGGAACCGCAACACATTCTCGACCTGTATGGCCCTGACGTAAAGGAAAAAGGCAGTTTTGCCAACAATTGCCTGATGGCCCGCAAGCTCATCGAACGAGGCACCCGTTTTGTCCAGCTGATGCACAGCGGCTGGGACCAGCACGGCAATCTCCACACCCAGCTCGCGGTCCAGTGCAAAGACACCGACCAACCCTCTGCCGGCCTGGTGCAGGACCTCCAGCAACGCGGTCTGCTCGACGATACCCTCGTGATCTGGGGCGGGGAATTCGGGCGCACCCCGTTTGGTCAGGGTGATCCGGCCAAGCCCAATGGACGCGACCATTTCGGCCGCGCCTTCAGCCTCTGGATGGCCGGGGGCGGCGTGAAAAAAGGCCACGTCCACGGCGCCACCGATGAATTCGGTTGGAATATCACGGAGGGCAAAGTCCACGTCCACGATCATCAGGCCACCATCATGCACCTGCTTGGCATCGACCACACCCGGCTCACCCACCGCTACCAGGGCCGTCAGTTCCGCCTCACCGATGTCCACGGCGAAGTGGTGAAAGGCGTCCTGGCGTAACCCCACCGCGGAGAGGCGGAAAGCAGCCCAGACGGTGATTGACCCCGACGGGTCCCCTCCTGTATTTTGGCGGTTCGTCCCTTCCGTCCCCATCCTATGCCCACGTTTCGTCCGCTCCTCGCTGGAGTCCTGCTCTGCTGTGCCGCCCTCCCGGCAGAGGCCGCCGTTTATATCAATGAGTTCATGGTCGATAATCCCGGCCGACCCAATGACCGCGATGCCCTGCTGGATATGGACGGGAAAAGTCCGGCGTGGATCGAACTGCGGAACAACGGCGCTGCCGCGGTGCCCCTTACCGGCTGGGGCCTGACCGATGATCCGGCGGTGCCGGGCAAGTGGGTTTTCGCGGCACCGGTGGCTCCGGCCACCACCCCCACCAGCATCCCGGCGGGAGGCTTCCTCATGGTCTTTTGCGGCGGCTTCGAACGGAATATTGCGAACGTGGAGCCGCATCCCGATTTCAAACCTGACCCTTCAGGGGTGCTCCTGCTCAGTCAGCCGGACGGAACCGGTGGCTGGACCACGGTGGACAGCATCGGCTCGGCCGCCGTCCCCTATCCGGAGCAGCGCCGGGCGGTTTCTTATGGCCGTCCGGGCAATGATCCCTCCGCGGCCCCCGTCTTCTTTGAATCCGACAGCCCCAGGGCCAGCAATGCGGCCAGCGGCGTCACGGGCTTTTGCGCCGACACCAAATTCGACATCACCCGCGGAATTTACGAGGCGCCGTTCACGGTCACGATCACCAGCAGCACGCCCGGCGCGACCATTGCCTGGACGGTCAATGGCACCCTGCCCTCCCCCACCAACGGCACCCAGGCCGCGGCTCCTGACGCCCTGACCACTCCGGTCGCCACCGTTCCGGTCAATGGCACCACCATTCTCCGCGCCCGTGCCTGGAAGACCGGGCAGGGGTCGTCCAACACCGACACCCAGACCTATCTTTTCCCCGCGCAGGTCCTCACCCAGTCCGGCCCCCCTGCGTCCATGAATCTCGCAGCGGGCGACACCTTTCCGTGGGGCACCACCGGCGGGAGTTTGCGCAGTCCGGCCGGGCCTGACTGGGCGGTGGATCCGGCCATCGTCAATAATGCCACGGCTCTCAACCGGTTCAGTGCCGATGACTTGAAGCGCCTGCCGGTGCTCTCCGTGGTCACGGCCTGGCGCGAAGCCTTCGGGCCGCTCAGCACGGCCGGCACGGCGGTGGATGACCGTGGATTTTATGTCGGTACGGAAGTCGGCGTGGCGGCCGAAGGGGCGGACCGCTTTGCCTCGCTGGAATATCTCAATCCCGAGGGCAACGCCAGCGATCCCAACGCGGCCCAAGGATTCCAGGTGGATGGCAATGTACATGTGTTCGGGGGCACCAGCCAGCAACGGTGGAAAGCCTACAAACTCTCCATGCGCTTCAAAGCCGAGGAGACCGTCTCCCATGACCTTTACGGCGGGGCGGCCGCCAACGATCAGGACCTTTTCATTCTTGATGCCCGCCTGAATCAAACCTGGCTCCATCCCGATGCCGGCCAACGCACCCGGGGCGATTATGTGCGCGACCACGTCATGGCCGATCTGCAGCAGAACATGGGAGGCGCCGCCTGGCACACCAAACCCGTGCATCTGTTTCTCAATGGCCTCTACTGGGGCCTCTACATCCTGCACGAAAAGCCGGATGAGCGTTTTGCCTCGCAATACCTCGGGGGCTCCCAGAGCGACTGGGATATCTTCAAACACAGCGGCGCCAACGGCGTGGACGGGGCCACTCTGATCAACAACGTCATCAGTTCCGGCCTGATCAACCCGGCCCTGCCCCTCGGCTCCGCCACCGGGAACAGCTACAACAATTCCACCACCCTGCAACGCTGGGAGGAATTGTTGGATCTGGCCGGCCTCGGCCGGATTGCCCCGAATCCCATTCCGGATCTGACGGTGCGGGCCAACTACGAAGCCGTCGCCGCCAAATTGGATATCGCCGCCTTCTGTGACTACATCCTGCTGAATGTGGTCGGGGCCAATCAGGACTGGCCTCACAAAAACCTTTACGCCTCCATCAACCGTCAGGACCCGGCCGGGAAATGGCGGTTCCATTCGTGGGACGCGGAACATGTCTTCCGCACCACCGGCGAGAACACCCTGACCCAGGGCAATTGGACGGCCGACACCAAAGGCCCCGGGGCGCTCCTGCGGCAACTCGCGGTCAGTCCGGAGTTCCGCCTCGCCTTTGCCGATACCATCCAGCGCCACCTCTTCAATAACGGGGCGCTCAGCACCGCCAGTCTCCAGGCCGCCTTCAACCGGCGCTTTGCCGAGATTGATCCCTGGGGCGTGCGGGGCGAATCGGCCCGCTGGGGAGACAACCGCGACGACGCCAATCCCTACACTTATGCCACCCATTGGGTGACGGAAAAAAACCGTATCCTCAACACCATCCTGCCCGAGCGCGGGGCTCTCGGGACCACCCCGGCGAATTCCGCCCTCAACCAATGCCGGAACTTCAAAGCCGGAGTGGTGTCCTATCCCCTTTATCCGGCCACGGCGGCGCCGGCCTTTCATAACGCCAGCGGCGGAGCCCTCCAGCATGGGGGAATCGTTCCCGGTGGGTTCCAGCTCGAAATCCGGAATCCCGGAGGCAGCGGCACCCTGTATTACACTCTCGACGGCACCGACCCGCGCGAATCCTTCACGGCCGCCCCCGCCGCCGGAGCCCTCACCTACAGCACCCCGGTGGCCCTCCCCGCTTCCCGCACGGTGTCCTCCCGCGTGCTGAATGCCGGCGTATGGTCCGCCCTGACAAGTGCCTATTTCAGTGTGGCCACCGTCCCGGCCACGGCAGCGAATCTGGTCGTCAGCGAGTTCAATTACCGTCCCTCCGCTCCCACGTCCGCCGAAATCGCGGCCGGCTTTGCCGATGCCAATGACTTTGAATACATCGAACTCCTGAACACCAGCGCTTCTCCCGTCCTACTGGAAGGCTGCGCCTTTACCTCCGGGGTCACCTTCCACTTTGACAGCACCACCCTGCGCGAGATTCCCGCCGGAGGCCGGATCCTGCTGGTGGAGAATCCCGCGGCCTTTGCGTTCCGTCATGGCGGCGCCCTTCCCCTGGCCGGTTCGTTCGGGCTCGGCAGCAGTCTCTCCAACAGCGGCGAACGCCTCGCGCTGCTGGATGCCATCGGCACCGTCATCAGGGACTTTTCCTATAACGACAAACAGCCCTGGCCCTCGGCCGCCGACGGCCTCGGTTATTCGCTGGTGCTGATCAGTCCCCTAAGCCATCCCGATCATAACCTGCCGGAAAACTGGCGCGTCAGTGCCAGCCCCCAGAACGGCACGCCGGGCACAAATGACGCCACCAATTTCACCGCATGGCGCACCCTGCACAACATTCCTTCCACCGCGGACGACAGTGATGCCGATGGCTACACTGCACTCCTTGAATACGCCCTCGGCACCCATCCCCGCAGCCCCACTTCCATTCCCCGCGTCGAAGCAGGGCGCGGTCTGCTCACGGTCGACGCCGTCCCGGGCGAATACTTCACGATCACCTTCAGCCGGAATGCCTCCGCCGATGACGTGACCTGTGCTCCCGAGTTTTCCACGGATTTCACCCAATGGACTTCCGGCACCGCCGGGGGACGCCGGGTCACCCTGACACCGAATGGCGATGGAACCGTCACCGAAACCTGGCGCTGCCTGACCTCCTTCGCCGCGGGCACCCGCACCTTCGCCCGCATCCGCGTCACGACACCGTAAGCCGGCACCGCGCTGCAGGCGTTATGCTATGATTTGAGACGCCGCGTTTGACAAGGCAGGCGCGGCCGGGTCCGGGAAGGAATTACTTCCGGCGTTTTCCGCCGCCACCGGGTTTGCCCATTTTGCCGAACTTGCTGCCGCCGGAGTGTTTGCCGCTGCCCATCCCGGGCATGCCGCCCAGCTTGCTGAAATCAGGCATTCCGCCGCCACCCATGCCGCCGAGTCCACCCAGACCGCCCATGCCTCCTCCGCCGGGGCCACCCATGCCGCCCATCATTTTGGCCATCTGACCCATCTTGCCAGGATTGCTCATCAGCTTCCGCATATCGCCAAACTGGTTGAGCATGGTGTTCAGTTCATTGACCGAACGCCCAGCTCCCGCCGCAATCCGCGCCCGGCGCTTGGCATTCAGAATCCCCGGCTGCTTCCGCTCCCGCGGGGTCATGGACAGAATGAGCGCCTCAATGTGCGTCAATTTCTTGTCATCCACCTGGGATTTCATGTCCTTGATCTTGCTGCCCACGCCGGGCAGCAGACTCAGTAGGCCCATCATGCCCCCAGCCCCGGAGGTCAGCTTTTTCATCATCTTCAGCTGCCCGAGGAAATCGTTGAAGTCGAAATCGGCCGACGTCATCCGCTCCATCATCTTCATGGCATCCGCCTCATCGATCGCTTCCGCGGCCTGCTCCACCAGGCCGACGATATCGCCCATGCCCAGGATGCGCTGGGCCATGCGGTCCGGCACAAAGACATCGAGCTGATGCATTTTTTCCCCCACCCCGGCATACTTGATCGGCTGCTGGGTGACCCGGCGCATGGAGAGCGCGGCGCCGCCCCGGGCATCGCCATCCAGCTTTGTCAGGACGATACCGGTGATCCCGATCGTCTCATGGAATGTCTTGGCGACGCTGACCGCCTGCTGCCCGGTGGCCGCGTCGGCGACGAGGAGCACTTCGCGGGGATTGAGATATTTCCGCACCTCCTTCAATTCCGCGATCAGGGCTTCGTCCACCTCCTGACGGCCGGCGGTGTCAAAGATGATCACATCCGCCTTCTGGGTGGCGATCCAGGCTTCGGCGGCCTTGGCCGCCTTCATGACATTTTTCTCGCCGGCCTCCGGCTGGTAGATCGGCACCCCGATTTCTCCCGCAAGGGTAGCCAACTGATCAATCGCCGCCGGACGGTAGAGGTCGAGGGCGATCAGCACCGGCTTCTTCCCTTCCTTCTTCAGCTTGAAGGCCAGCTTGGCTGAAGTGGTGGTCTTGCCGGCGCCGTTGAGCCCGACCATCATGATCCGCGCGGGCGGGGTGAGGTCCAGCGGCACCGCATCCCCGCCGAGCAGGGCGGTGATCTCATCGTGGAAAATCTTGATCAGCTGCTGGCCCGGAGTCACGCTTTTCAACACCTCCACACCCAGCGCCTTTTCCTTGACGGCGGCCAGGAAATCCCGGGTCACAGCGAAATCCACATCGGCTTCCAACAAGGCCAGCCGCACATCGCGCAGGGCTTCGCTGACATTGCTCTCGCTGATCTTTCCGAGTCCCCGCAGGCGGCGGAAGACTCCTTCAAATTTATCGGTCAGGGTTCCAAACATGATATTATCGTTTCGCAGGGACGGGGGCAGAAGCCGGGGAGGGAGACGGGGGGGCGGGCATTTCCTCCGGAACCGCCATGACGGGCTCCGGAGCCACCGCCTCCTTCAGTTCAGGCGGGGGTTCCGGCAGATACCAGGCAATCAGATCCACCGCAAACCGCCAGTTCACGGCATCCGTTTTCGACTCCCCGGCCCGTTTGAAGGTGACATAAACCTGACACTCGTTGGAGCGGATGGTCTCCTGCATCTGATAGGAAATCTTTCCCGCGGCAACGTCATACTGCGCCGGCACGGTCCCAAACCCGGCAATCTTCATTACCACGGTGGCCGGGTCGATTCCCTCCAATTTGGAAACATCCACCTCGATCAGGGGCCGCCGGTCGGCGACGGTGGCATCGGGCTGGGGTGTCGTGCTGACGAGCCGCTCCCCTTCCGGCCCGCCGAGCAGGGCTTTGGTCAAATCGCCCCCGGAAGTGCCGCGGGAACTGACCGCACGCCGGAAGTTGGAATCGGTCGGATCGTTGCCGATGATGATGAACCGGGAAAGGGTGCTGGCCGGCATATCCCAGGTGACCCGGGCAGGATTGACCGTGAAGAGCGCCTCATAACCCACTTCCTTGCCGATTTCCTGCTCACGCTCGGTGTTATAGCCGCCGGGATAGGCGTAAGTCCGCACCGGACTGGCCAGCAGATCCTCGAGGAATTGTTTGGAATCCTTCATTTCCACGTGCAGAAAAGAGTCCGCTTCCTCCGCGGATTTGCGCTGCAATCCTTTGATTTTGGAGGGGAGCGGGTGGCTCACGCTGTGACTGCCGACTTCGCCGCGGCTGGCGAGGATCTCCTTGATCTCCGGGGTGGTCAGCGCCCGTCCGCCCCCATTCACGAAGCGCTTGTAGAGGAAAACCGTAAATGGATAGTCAAATTCCTTCAACACCGGCAGCGCCAGCTTGTGCACGCTTTTCCAGCCGTCATCCATGGTGATGAGCACGCTGGGGTCCGGGATATCCTTTTCCCCGCGCCTCCAGCTCAGGAAGTCCGTCATGGAAATGACCGGCAGCCGCGCATCCTTCAACGCCTGCATCTGCCCGCGGAAATGATCCACATTGATTTCCATCGGATTCCGCGACTTGCCGATGGTGAAGTCGTGATAGCCCAACACGATCACCTGGGCGGACTTGTTGATGGTCAGCGCCGGCACGGTGGGATCAATCACCTGCTGCGCCACCTCCGTGGCGGGGGCCGCATCGGGCAGGATTTCAGGAACAACCGCCTCGGAGCGGGCGGGTGCGGCGACGGGTTTGATCCGGTCGCAGCCAGCCGTCAGCAGCATGGCCAAGGCCATCCCGGCAAGCAGGAAAAAGGGGGGGAGGGAAGTGCGGAGGAACGGGGGCATCCGGGAAAGCGCAGAAAAGGGAATCGTTACCCTACCTGGCCGGGGAACGAATGCAACGCGCCCCTTCAATCTGGAAAATTTTTCAGCAGGCGGCGTGATTTTGGCTACCCTCAGCCCCATGCTGCGCAAAACCAAAATCATCGCCACCCTTGGACCGGCCACTGATTCCCTCGAAACCCTCCAGGAACTGATCCTGGCCGGGGCCAATGTGTTCCGCCTCAATATGAGCCATGCCCCGGCTGAATGGTGCCGCAGCGTGACCGCCCGGGTCCGGGAGGCGGCGCTGGCCACAGGACGCGATGTCGGCGTCCTGATGGACCTGAGGGGGCCCACCATCCGCACGGGTGATGTGCCCCAGGCCTTTTCGCTCAAGCCGGGCGACACCGTGGAATTCACCCTCTCCGAGGCCGCCGCCACTCTCGCGATCTCCACCAGTGTCAACTACCCGGGGCTGCATGCGGACCTCCACCCCGGCGACACGGTTTTGGTGGACAATGGCATCCTGCAGATGTCGGTCGTCAGCACCTCCCCGGAGCGCATCATCTGCACCGTGCTCAACCAGGGCGTGATGGGTTCCCGCCGTCATATCAATCTGCCCGGCATCAAGGTGAATCTGCCCCCGCTGACGGACAAGGACTACAGCGACATGAAGCTTGCTGCCGAAATCGGCATCGATTTTGTAGCCATGTCCTTCGTCCGCGATGCCTCACATCTGCACCAATTGCGTGAGGAATTGACCGACCTTGGCTGTCACGCCAGAATTGTGGCCAAAATCGAGGATCAGCAGGCCGTGCGGCATCTCGATGAAATCATCGAAGCCGCCGATGTCGTCATGGTCGCCCGGGGCGACCTCGGCATCGAAGTCCATCTGGAGGAGCTCCCGGTGCTCCAGCGGAAAATTGTCAGCAAATGTGTCACCAAGGGCCGCAGCGTCATCGTGGCCACCCATATGCTGGAAAGCATGATTCAAAATCCCGTGCCCACGCGGGCGGAGGTCACCGACGTCGCCAATGCCGTTTTTGAAGAAGCCGATGCCATCATGCTCAGTGGCGAGACCAGCAGTGGCGCCTTTCCGGTGCGCTGCGTGGACATCATGAACAAGATCGCCCGCCGGGTGGAGGCCGCCTCCACCGATGCCGAAAATCCTTCCCGGTTTGCCACCCTCGACAACGAAAAACAACGGATCGTCAAACACGCCGTCTCGCTCGCTGACTCCCTTGATGATGCCGTGATCGTGGTCTTCACCGCCCGCGGCGTGCTGGCCCGTTATGCCGCGTGGTTCCGCCCGGCCTTGGCGCCGATCTTTGCTTTCACGCCCCGGGAGTCGGTGGCCCGCGGCCTGCACCTTTGCCGGGCGGTGCATCCGATCGTGCTCGACTTCAACCCCGGCCAACCCCACGAAACCATCGCCAACGCCGTGACCCGGCTGAAGGCCGATCAGCAGGTGCAATCCGGACAAACGCTGGTGATCATCAGCGATGTGCTCCAGGGTGAGTTCACCGTGAATTCCATCCTGGTGCAGCAGGCCTAGCCAGTCGCGGCGGGATCGGCGGCCGGCCGTGCCCCGGGCGGAAGGTTTAACCGGGACCCATTTGCCTTGAATCCGGACCGTGCCAGATTGCCGGCACTTCTTTTATCCATGCTGCGCTCCCTGCCTTTCCGATTCATCCCCCCCCTCCGGCTCGTGACTGCCGTCTGTGCCCTGGCATTGTCCGCCTGCGGAGACCGCACCACGGCCCCGGCGGACCTGGTGTTCATCAACGGCGCGGAGGTCGGTTCCCTGGACCCTGCCCAGGTCAGTGCCCAGGTGGATGGCCGGGTCGTCACCTCGTTGTTTGAAGGGCTGATGCGGTACAATTCCCAGGGCAGGGCCGAACCCGGAGTATCCCTGGAACCATTGGTATCCCCGGATGGCCTGACCTACACCTTCCCGTTCCGCGACACCGCCCGCTGGAGCAACGGCGAGCCCGTGACCTCGCGCGATTTCATGTTGTCCTGGAACCGTTTTCTCCGGCCGGCGACTGCTGCAGACTATGCCTCCATCTTCTACTGCATCAAAAACGCAGAGGCCTATAACACCGGCAAAATCACGGACTTCGCGGCTGTCGGCGTAAAAGCGCCGGACGCCCGCACTCTGGTGGTCACTCTGGAAAATCCGGTCCCCTACTTCAAGGACCTCATCGCCTTCATGGCTTTTTGCCCGATCCATGTGCCGTCCTTCGAAAAACTGGGCGCCACTTATTTCAAGCCCGGCCAACTGATTGGCAATGGCCCCTATCAACTCAAGGAATGGCGGCTCAACGACCGCATCCGGCTGGAGCGCAGCCCCACCTATTGGGATGCTGTCAACGTAAAAATGGCCTCCGTGGATGTCCTGCCCATCGACAATCCCTCCACGGCGGTGAACCTCTTCCTGACCGGTGGCTCCGATCTCATGATGGACAAGGGACTGATCCCGAATGCCCTCGCCGATGAACTGCGGAAGAAACCCTACTTCCACCACAAACCGTTTCTCGCCACCTGGTTCATCCGCTTCAATGCCAAACGGAAACCCTATGACGATCCGCGGGTCCGGAAGGCCCTGACTCTTGTACTGGACCGCGACCGGATCGTCAATGCCGTGACCCGCCTCGGTGAGGTGCCCGCCTTCACTATCACGCCGCCCGGCACCGGTGACAACTATCAACCACCCGCAGGCCTCCGCCCTGACATTGCCGAAGCCAAGCGCCTGCTGGCCGCAGCCGGCTTCCCGGACGGCCGCGGTTTTCCGGTCCTGAGTTTCCTCTACCCCAGCAAATTCCCGTCCGACCGGGGCATCGCGGTGGAACTCCAATCCATGTGGCAACGGCACCTCGGCATCACCGTGGCCCTGACCAGCGAGGAATATAAGACCTACCTCGACTCCCAGAAGAAGGTTGATTACGACGTCTGCCGTTCCAGCTGGGTCGGCGACTACAACGATCCGAACACCTTTCTCGACATGTTTCTCACCACCAGCGGCAACAACCGGACGGGCTGGGCCAGCGCCGCCTACGATGTCCTGATCTCCCAGGCAGCCGCTGAAGCCGATGCCACCAAACGCTATGCCATCCTGAAACAGGCCGAAACCCAGCTCATCGAAACCGAGTGCGTGGTCGCCCCGGTCTATCATTATGTCGGCGTCCAGTTCTACCAGCCGGAATTCCTCGGCGGGGTGGAAGCCAATCTGATAGACGAGCATCCGCTGCGTTGCATGTTCTGGAAACAACCGCCGCCACGGCTGGGCGGGACAAAGCCCTGATTCACGGATTTTTCCGCCACCGTCGCCAGCATTCCATGAAGCCTTCCGCAAAATCCTGCGGACGCTGCCGGATCCAGCAGTCCACGTCCGCCGGGGCAAACCATTGACCGGTTTCGATCTCGGCGGCGGGCCAGCGCAGGGGGTTGTTCCATGTCAGGGAATACAAATGCACAAACTCCCAGCCAGTGCCGGGACCGGCGGGGAGGGTGGTTTCCAGTTTCAGCCGCTCGGCGGTGGTTTTGATGCCCAATTCCTCTTCGATTTCCCGGACGGCGGATGTCAGATAGTCCTCGCCGGAGTCCACGTGCCCGGCGGCACTGCTGTCCCATCGTTCCGGCATCTTGTCCTTCAGATGGCTGCGCAGTTGAAGGAAGATTTCCCCGGCGTCATTGAAGACAAAAAGATGCACGGCGCGGTGGAGCAGGTTTTCCGCGTGGACGATGCGGCGCAGTTCCTGACGGACCACCTGATCGTTTTCATCCACCACATCAAAGACTTCCTCGCCACTCTGGCCATGGCCTTTTTTCGGATCGGGGTCGTATTCATTCGTCAGGTCCACCCATTGCCGCAGACTCAATTCCTGGGCGCGGGCCAGCGGATTGAACCCGACTTTGGCCGCGAGGTCCTCCCACGCATGATCCGGATGTTTGGGCAGGAGATTCCGCATCATTTTGCGGCGCTGGGAAAACCCGTGACTGAGCAAGCGGTCGAACAGCTTTTCCTCGAACACTGGAAACCCGGCGCGCGGGCGCGGGGTCATGGCGATCACGCCGCTGTCCACTGCGGGACGCGGCACGAAAATGTCAGGGGGCAATTCCCGCAGATAGGCAATATCCCACCAGGCCTGACTGCGCAGCGTGAGCAATCCATAGAGATGATCGTGCGGTTGAGCGCTCAGTTTCAGGCAAACCTCCTTCTGCAACGTGAACACCGCCCGGCAGGCCGGACTGGGATGCGACATTACGTTCCGGATGATTTCCGTACCGCAGGAATAAGGCAGCGCACCGAGCACCTTCACCGGCTGCTCTGCGTAAAACGACCGCAGATCAAACCGGATGGCATCGGCGTGATGCACTTCGACTCCGGGAAGATGGCCGAACTTGGATTTCACCAGTTCCACCAATTTGTCATCCTTCTCCACCAGCACCACCCGGCGGGCTCCCTTGGTCACCAAGTGCTCCGTCAGGGCTCCCATGCCGGGACCGATTTCGATGACGGTATCCTCCGGCCGGACGTCCAACTGATCAACGATCCACGAGGCCACCGCCCGGTCCGTCATGAAATTCTGCCCCATGCCGTAGCTGGGATCAATGTCACGTTCGCGCATGACGCGCCGCGCCGCCTGGCGTTCCGGCGTGGTGTCCTTGGATTTCGATGATCGTGGTCGGCCCATGCGGTGTCCTCTGCCGCCGTTTCCGTCCTCCTGCAACCTTCAAGGCCACGCCGGGATTCCCGCGCCCGTCCTAACGCGCGGGATTCCGCTTCAGCCATTCCTCGCGCTGCCGCACCAGTTCCGCATATTTCGCCCGGATTGCCGCCACGTCCTGCTCGCCGCCGCTGGCCAGTTTTTTCCCGTCGCCGAACCGGGTCCATGGTCCGTCCGGCACTTCTGCCGGGGTGCAGAACCGCCAGTCGCACTGGGCACCGCTGCTGATTCCGAGAAAATCCCGCACTGCCGGGGACACATCCAGACCGGCCCCCCCGTTTTCGGAATTTTTGGGAGGGGCGGTGCCAAAGACATAATTGTGGTCATCGGTCACAAAGGGTCCACAGTCCTCCCATTGGGCAAAACAGGTCTTATTGCCAACACGGATGGCCAGCCAGGTCCCGTGGCAGGCGCTGTTGCTGTCAGGATGTTTCCGCGTTTTGTACCACGGAATTTTCATGGCCGCGATATCCTTGTTGGTCTGGTCGTTGAAGGGCAACGCCACGTAAAATGGATTCAGATTGGGCACAAAACCCTTGGGATGGAAGTCGTAGGTCCGGTTTTCCCGGTTCGGATCGTCAAACCCGCCATAATTTTCCTGCCACTCGGTATCCCAGGAACTTTTATGATTGGGGGTGGTATTCCGGCCCTCGGGCGCTTCCCCGATCCAAAACACCGTGGTGGTGATATTCCGCTTCCATGGGAATTTCGGGGCGACATCCCGCGGCCGGGTGGGGGCATACACGCGGGGCAGAGCCGCAATTGGCCCGATGGCACCCTGAGCCCCTTTGGCCGGGGTCGCCGCGGGCTTTGTGGCCGGGCTGGTGGCAGGTTTGGACCCGGATTTGGCCGGGGCAGCCGTCTGAGCCGGCAGGGACATGGCCAGCCCCAGTGACACCCAGAGGGTCGTCAAAAGCAGGGGAGAGGCAGGGTAAGCGGGCATCCGAAGCGGGGGGACGGGCAGGTCTGAAGGAGCGCGATACTACCGACGCAGATTCCCGGTGCAACAAAAATTCTTCTCGCCCCCGGCGACGCCTCCAGCGCTGACGGCCTCCGCCCCGCGGCGGGACCGGTTGCCGAAAAGGCTTGGCGCAGGGAAGGCCATCCGTTATTCCTTCCCCCGCCATGAAAATTTTGCTTCCTGCCGTCTCGCTGTGTCTCACCCTCGGCTCCGCCCCGCTCCGGGCCGAAGAGACGCCCCCGGTGCAGAAACTGACGTCGGTTCTGACCAGTGCTCTGGGGTTCCTTCACCCGGCAGCAGGGGCGCCGGTCCAGTCCCTGCAGTTGAGTGGCTCCATGGAGACGGCCACCGGTGCCCTGAAGGATTTGAAGGGGGCTACTTTTGATCTGCAGATGCAGCCGCCCCACTATCTGAAGCTGCAGATCGCGGCCGCCGGGCATGCCGTCACCCTTTGCCAGAACGGTCCCCAATGGTGGATCCAAGTGCCGGAGAAAAAGCTGCTGGTGATCGGGGACCCCGCCGTTCCCCGCTTCAGCACCCGTCCGGACAGCGTGCAGCCCACCACGCTGGATCTCTACCGGCTGCCCATCAGCCGCACCCAGATCATGATGATCCCGGCCCTCATCACGGCTGCGGCCACCCCCGCCGCCGATGGCCACAAAGCTTTCACGCTGTCGCCCTCCCCGGCGGCCGCAGCGATGGAACTCCCTGTGCGGAACCCCAGCCTGACCGCCATTATTCCAACCGGCAGCGCCTCGCCCCAAAGCATCGTTTACAAGGATGACGCCAATTCCTTTACCCTGCGGCTGGCTTCCCCGAAAATGAGCGACGCCCTGCCCCAATCCACCTGGGAGCCCGTGCCGGACGCCAGCTACCAGGTGGAAAAAGTAGCCCTCGCGCATCTGGAGCGTTTCTTCAAATCCGCCGTTGGTTCCCTCGGCAGCCGGCTTCCCACCCTGCCCCCGGCGACGGGACAGCGTTGGCTGCTGAGCACCTCAGGGGCCGGCCGGCTGGAGGATCACGATGGCACCCGCGTGCTTTTCCTGGCAGGCACCCCGGAAGAAATGGGCCGGCAACACGGCACCCTCCTGAAAAAAGAAATCCGCCGGGTGGTGGAACGCATTCTCTACGGGGTCGGAGTCGGCAGTTCCTTTGACAAGGGGCGTTGGTTTTTTGGGGAAATCGAGGAAGCGGTGAGGCGGACCGGACCGTTCATCAATCCCCGGCACTTGGCCGAGATGGATGCCCTCGCTGCAGCCGCCGGACTGGACTCCGAGGAAGTGAGGCTGGCGAATTTCTTCCCCGAGTTGTTCCATTGCAGTGGATTCGCCCTGCTGGGCAAGGCCACAGCCGGAGGACACCTCTATCATGGCCGCGTCCTCGACTACCTCCGGGGGGCCGGGCTGGAGGAAAACGCGGTGGTGATTGTGAGCCGGCCCGACCGGGGCAACGCCTGGGTCAATATCAGTTATGCTGGATTCACCGGCAGCGTCACCGCGATGAACGAAAAGCAACTCTGCCTCGGCGAAATGGGTGGAAAAGGTGAAGGATCCTGGGACGGCAAACCCATGGCGCAATTGGTGCGTGAAGTGATGGAGCAGTGCTCCACCATTGAGGAGGGCCTCGATTTCATGCGCCGCACTCCGCGCACCTGCGAATACTATTACGTGCTCTCCGACGCCAAATCCCACCGCGCCTGCGGCATCAAGGCCACCCCTGAAATTTTCGAAGTCATCTGGACCGGGGAATCCCACCCGCAACTCAAGGACGCAGTGACCGATACCGTGCTGCTCTCGGCCGGCAGCCGGTATGAGGAGCTGGTCCGGCGGGTGAAGGATGGATTTGGCAACTTCGATGCCCCGAAAGCAATCCAGCTGATGACCCGCCCCGTGTGCATGACCAGCAACATCCATAGCGTGCTCTTCGCGCCGGACACCCTCGATTTCTGGGTGGCCAATGCCGACAGTGTCAGTCCCGCCAGCGAAACCCGCTTCACCGCTTACAATCTCAAGTCTCTGCTGCAGGGGGCTCCTGCCGCCGCCCGGCCCTGAGGCCGCTTCAGATTCCGGCTATCTTCCAGCCTTCCCGGTATTCCGGTTTCACCCTGGCCGTGGCCGGCGCATGTCCGGCAAAGCTGAGTGCGGCGGTATCCCAAAGCAACTTTTCGCGGGGATGACGCACCGCGATGGTGCCCAGCAGGGTGGTTTCGGCGAGGTGCCCCGCATAATCGAAGCCTCCAGTGGTCTTTCCTTCCCCCAGGCAGGCCGAGACAAACGAGCTGTAATGCTCCTGCGGATTGCCGGGCACGGCGGGCTGGCGGAACGCACGGTCCTTTTCCAACGGAAGCAGATAGGGCCGGCCACCGTAATGCACCAGCATCAGCGATGACTCCGTGCCGACAAAAAGCGCCCCGTTGGGCGGAATCTGACGGTCCAGAAATACATCCAGAGCCGCCCCTTCCGGTTTGCGCCCGCCATCCGACCAAAACACCGGCAGTGCGGCTCCCCCGGTCAACTCCGAACCGGGAAACTCATAACGGAGCGTTTCCCAATCGGGCCACGAGTCCCGGAACCGCTCCGGGGTATTGAGCCAGGCTTCTTCGGCCCCGGTGCATTCCACCGAGAGCGGGGCGGTCAGTCCCAGCGCCTTGAAGGGTGTGTCCATGATATGGCAGCCGAAATCACCGATGGCGCCGCCCCCGAAATCCTGCCAACCGCGCCACTGGAACGGATGATAAATCGCTTCCTGGTAGGGCCGGAAAGGGGCCACCCCCAGCCATTGGTCCCAATCCAATCCTTCCGGCACCGGCGTCGCCCCGGACGGCCGCACCGCCTGCGGGAATTTGGCACCGGTCCAACAATGGATTTCCTTCACCTTGCCGATGGCCCCCTGCTGGATCATCCGTGCCGCGGTCCGGTATTCGCTGCTGCTTTGGATCTGGTTCCCCATCTGGGTCACCACCCCGGCTTCGGCGGCGGCGAGGCGGAGCGCCCGGGCTTCTCCCACCGTGCGGGTGAGCGGTTTCTGGCAATACACATGTTTTTTGCGCAGCAGCGCGGTGAGTGCGATCGGGGCGTGCATGTGATCCGGCACGGAAAAGTTCACACTATCTATCCGGTCCCCTTCCTTGGCAAACAACTCGCGCCAATCCTGATAAATGGTGGCCTTGGGGAACTTCTGCCGGGCCTCGGCATGATTCCGCCGGTCGACGTCCGCAATGGCCACCACTTCGAGCCGTCCTCCTTCCGTGAGGGCCTCGATGTCGCTGGCCCCCTTCCCCATGATTCCGATGGCGGCGTGGGCCAGTTTTTTGGAAGGCCCCTCGGCGCGGAGACCTGATGGCAAAATGAAAGGAACCGCCAAAGCGGAAGATGCGAGAAAACGGCGACGGGTAAAGGACATGACAGGGTTTTAAAAGGACATCAGCCAAACGCGGCAATCGCCGCCACCTTTCGTGGTTCTTGGCTCCTCCGTCCTTCTTCTGCCACCTGACTGGAACGGAGTCCGCCGGACATCGGCCTGTTTCGTCAGGCCCTTGGCGAAAAAAAGGCTGCCCGTTGCCGGGCAGCCTTTGAAGAGAGAAAAGCCTGTGGGCTTATTTGACCTTGCTGATGTATTTCTTGGGATCGGCATCGAAGGTGGCTTTGCACTTTTCACAGCAGAAACCCACTTTCATGGAAGCATCGGAGGAGTTGCCATCGGCTACGTCCTTGCTGCTGATCGGGCACTTTTTGTTGGCGGGCGATTCCTTGGAACCCGCGTGCTTTTTCACCGCAGCCTGCTGCAGCTTGGGATCGGCTTCGAATTTAGCCTGGCACTTGGAGCAGCACAGACCCACATTTACTTTCACTTCAGAAGTGACCGCGGTGTCAACGTCCTTGCCGCTGACTGGGCACTTCTTATTGACATCGGCGGTGGCGACTCCGGCAAGAAACAGACTGGCAAACAATGCGGCGAGGAATTTCATAAGGGTTGAGATAAGCTGGGTGGAAGGGAGAACCTGCCGGCAGGCAGATCACAACACGATCAACGTTCAATAACGCGCCTGAGGCGAGATAATTTTCAGGAATTCTGAAGCCACTCAGGACCGGGCGGGAGCGGGATTGAGAAGGGAGCGGAGCATCGCTTCAATCCCCCTGACAGCCTCCAAAAAGCGGGGATAGTCGATCCGCTCCGGTGTATCGCCCGGCTGGTGAAAGTGGGGATCACGCAGCGCCCCGGTGTCCGTGAGGAGCAGCACCGGAAACCCGGCCTGGTCGAAGGTGCGGGCGGTGGCGGTGCCCAACAGAACCGGGAGGGAGGTGGCATCCTCGGGTTCCAAGGGCAAGCGGGTGGCGGTGGTGAATTCCGCCCCCAGCGGACCGAGCCATGCCGCGCCGGACGGGTTCGCGATCAGGGCCAGAAAATTGCCCGTATCTGGAAAAGGGGTGGCCGGACCGGCAGGAGACTTTTGGGAGCCGGGCGCATCCAGATAACAACCGAGTCCTTCCAGACTGACCACGGCCACCACGTTGTCCTGACGGGTGCGGAGGCTGGCCGCATACGCCACGCTGCCGCTGCGGGGAGTGCCCGCATAAGGGGGGGATTCGTTCACAAGAGCCGCAAAACGCAGGGTGCGGGCCGAAGCGGAACCGGCAAAACTCTGGGCGAGGCTCATCAGGGCCGCGACGCCGGTGGCGTTCGCATTGGCCCCCGGGCTGCCGGCCGTGCTGTCGTAATTGGCGGTGACCAACACGATTTCTCCCGCCCGGGGACCCGGGGCTCCGGGGAGATCAATCACCAGATTATAATAGGTCTGACCATCGGCCTCGAACTCATGGCGGGAAACCTGAAACCCCAGGTTGGCCGGCCCCAAGGTGGATTGGATGTATTTCTGGGCAGAACTGAGGGTTTCCGGCACCCCGGAATGGCGGGAGCCGATCCCTGCTGCCAAAGTCCGGACCTGCGCCCGGAGGTCGGCCTCGTTCAGCAGACGTCTCACGGGAACCCGGCTGGACTGCTCCTCATGCACCTCATCCACCTTGAAGTAGATGAACATGGCGAGCGTGCCGGTAAGAATGAGTCCAATGGGCAGTCCGAGGATGAGAAAACGGACCGTTTGCTGGGGAGTGAGAAGCGGCATGGCAGAAGAAGCTACGGCCTTGGCCGGGCAGGAAATCAGCGATCCTTGAATTCCGGAAGTCAGGTGGAAGGCAGCGTCATGGTGGCCCCTTTGATCAGGCGGCAGAATTCCTTCTTGGTGACCCGGTGGTGCGTGCCCTCTCCGGGTTCCACGCCAGGACCAGCGTCCGGAATGGCTTTATACTCCACGGCGAGCCGCTCCAATTTGACGAGTCGGAGGGTGGTGTCCGGCGTTTTCCACAGTTGTCCCTGCTGTAATTTCATCTCATTGCATAAGTGCCCTGTCGCGCAGGCGCAACCCCTCTGCCTCCATGCCTCCGCTTGCTGCCACCACTTCCCTGCTTCTGATTTCCAATGTTTTCATGACCTTCGCGTGGTATGCCCACCTCAAGGATTTGAAGGACAAATCGTGGTGGATTGCCGCCCTGATCAGTTGGGGCATTGCGCTGATGGAATACCTGTTTCAGGTGCCGGCCAACCGCATCGGCTATCAAAGCGGAATCGGTCTGGCCCAGCTCAAAATTCTCCAGGAAGTCATCACGCTGGCGGTCTTTGTGCCATTTGCCCTCTTCTACATGGGTGAGCGGCCCCGCCTTGATTTTGTATGGGCCGGACTCTGCCTGATCGGCGCGGTGTATTTCATTTTCAGGGGGGGAATGGGCGGGAAATAAGGCCCGCCTTCTTCCTTACCCCCCGATAATGACTTTGAGCCGCGCAAATTTGGCTCCACTGCCGTTCCAGGGGATTGCCACCGTAATCACATCCGGCCCCCCTCCGTTTTCCAAGACTTCGACTCCAGCCGCCGAGGTCCCGGTGGTGGCACCAATCAGATAAGAATTCGGCCAATTTCCCAGGGAAGGGCCTGCTTCCACGAGGAGCGTCACATCAGGAGTCTCCGAGGCATCCTGTCGCTGGAAGCTGAAAATCAAAGCCTCCGGCGTCGCCGCAAAGGCTACCGTGGATGAATCATCCTTCACTGCCGGGTTGCCCCCGAAGACGAATTCCAAGGCATTGGAGGTGCCATCGGAATCAGCATCATTGCCCGCCTCCGCCGCCCCTCCCGGGATTCCCGCAGTACTAAGCCAGTCCACAAAACCAACCACGCCGCCGCCGCCATCACCAGTCGTGGTGA
The DNA here is from genome assembly GCA_942492905.1 of uncultured Verrucomicrobiota bacterium. Classification (GTDB taxonomy): domain Bacteria; phylum Verrucomicrobiota; class Verrucomicrobiia; order Verrucomicrobiales; family V1-33; genus CAIZWU01. The sequence goes on along the minus strand of OW818657.1, from coordinate 2,593,639 downwards.
AGGAAAGGATACCTGCCGTCTGGAGGTTGGCGTTTTCCGGATTCGAGGCTCTGACCCGGTAGTAATAAAGCGTGGACGGAGTCAGTCCGGTCAGAGCGGCGGTGACGATCTCTGCGCCATCGCCAGCCCCGGTGATGCCACCGGAAAGGATGGTGGCCCCGGCCAGGGATGGACTCGTGCCGTATTCAAACGTCACGGTGCTTTCCGCTCCATTGGGATTCACCAGACCCCGCAGGACAGCCGTGGTGCCCTCTACCGCGGTCGCCGCCTGAGTGACAGGAATCGGGCCGAGGCGAAGCCGGAAAATCTGCCCATTGCCCGCCGGGACCAGACTGCTGAGCGCCCCGCCCGCACTGGTCGTGCCGTAGAAGTGCCCATCGGTGTGCTGATACAACCCTCCCCTCGGTTTGGCTCCCGGTACCGCGCCGAGCGACCCGGTGAATACATAAACCGTGCGGAAGGTGCCATCCGGGGAGATCTTGAAGATCGTGCCCTGATTGCCAACACCCCCTGACTCCGTAGTGCCATACCAAGCTCCGACTGGATCCTGAATCAGACTGGATTGCGGATTGGCACCCACGAGGTCACCCGATGGCCCGGAAAATTCCGCGATCGTGGTAAGGACTCCATCCCCACGGTTAATCTTGAAGACCGTCCCCAGGCCTTCCGCCCCCCCAAATTCCGTCGTTCCCCATAAATATCCTGCGGAATCCATCACCAGGGCATGCGCTGGTCCGTCGCCCTTGAAGTCGCCCTCTGTTCCGCTGAAAGAAGCCACATGGACGAAACTGCCGTCCGCAGGTTTTATCTTGAAGATGGTTCCCAAGTTGGAGTCTCCCCCTTCATAAGTGGTCCCCCAGAAAAATCCAGTCCCATCCGGCGTCAGTCCAGTCGATGGGCCATCCCCAAGGAAAGCCCCGCTGGTTCCAGTGAAGTTGACTACCGTAGTCAGAACTCCGGTCACAGGATTGATTTTGAAGATCGTCCCTCCCTGTTCGCTCCCTCCTTCCGAGGTCGTTCCCCACAGGATTCCGCTTTCATCAATGACAAGGCGCCCACTGGGATTACGTCCGTCCGAACCCGTAAACTCAAAAATCAACGTAAAAACCCCAGTTAAAGCATTAACTTTAAAGACTACACCAAAATTAGATGCCCCTCCAGCAGCAGTCGTCCCCCAAATATTACCAAGCTTGTCGCTGAGCAGTTCAGCCGCAGGATTTACCCCGGGTGCCGCTCCGGCAACTCCCGTAAAAATCAGCACATTGGAGGTGGCGCCGGTTACAGGATTTACGGTGAACAGCGTTCCGGCATTGGCTTCTCCTCCATTCTCAGAGGTGCCCCAGAGCAACCCATCCGGACCTGCAATCAGACCTGTCCCCGGATTGCTGGCAGCGGTCACTCCCTGCGTCTTCACGAAATTGAGGTTGGATTGGAAGGCTCCTGTCGTGGCATTGATGGTGAAAATGGTGCCCAACCGCGTATTTCCCCCATCCGTGGTGACGCCCCGGAAGGAGCCCGCCAGATCCATTACCAACGCCCCGTACGGAGTGCTGCCCGGCGCAGTCCCATCGACCCCGGTAAATTGAACCAAGTTGCTGAAAGTCAAAGTGCTGGAGTCTATTTTAAAGACAGTTCCGTAATTACCTACCCCTCCTCCGTTGGTGGTTCCCCACAGGGAACCCGCCCCATCCGGCACCAAGGCAACCTTCGGCAATCGGCCCGGCACCGCGCCAGCCACTCCGGTAAATTGAGCCACCGAAGCAAATACCCCTCCCGCCGCCGTATACCGGAAAATCGTCCCGTATCCTCCCGCGCCGCCCGCACTGGTGGTTCCCCACCAAATTCCCGCTTCCCCAGCCCGCAGCGCCGCGGCGGGCCGGCTTCCAGGGACCTCACCCGCCACCCCCGTGAAGTCCAGCAGCGTGGTCAGTTCCGACGTCGCAGTATTCAACGTAAAAAGACTGCCCTGCCCGTTGGCGCCCCCTTCCGCCGTCGTGCCCCACATGTTGCCTGAGCCATCATGCACCAAAGTTCCTTCCGGCGAGCGACCGCGCCGCGCCCCCGAGACACCGGTAAAGTCCAGCACATTGGTAAACACCAAATTGACGGGGTTCACCTTGAAGATCGTCCCGTGCCCGGCACTTCCCCCGGCAGCGGTGGTTCCCCACAATTGTCCCCCGCCATCCCGTTCCAACCCGGTCAAAGGAAAGCTCCCTTTGGCAAAACCTCCAGTACCGGAAAACTCCACAATCGACGTAAAATCCTGAGTTACCGGGTTGAACCTGAACACAGTACCAAATCCATCGCCGAAATTTCCGGCTCCTCCGAGGAAAGTGGTTCCCCAAAGGACCCCTGTGCCATCATCAACCAACTGCGCTTGGGGCCTCCTCCCCCTCGCCGCCCCGCTGGCTCCGCTGAAATGTACCATCACCGCCACCTCGCCGGCGGGGCTCAATCGATAGATCGTCCCATAGCCGTAAGCCCCTCCCGATCGGGTCGTGCCATAAAAGAACCCATCCGGGTGCTTAAGGAGTCCGCTGTTTTCCGGCCCCGTAGGTCCTGCCTGAAACGCCGTCACCGGCTCAAAGATTGGGCCCGCCAAGCCGATCAACAAACTAAGATGCCAGAATGCCAGCAATATCGATAATCTCTTCATAATTAAGGGTAATTATGAAAATTATACTTCTCTCTGCTTTTTCTTCAAGACTTCTTTAAAGCCAATTTCCTTCGATCCTCCACCCTTCCGACTTAAAGCAGAAAACCACTCCGGAAGGGATCGTCTTCTGCGATCAAAAAGGTATGACGTCCCGTGACCCAGGCTTGGCCCTCGATCTCACAGATCACTCCACCCGTGGCCGGATCGGAGTCACGCCCCACGATTTTTCCCCGGAAAACGCTTCCCGTGATGCCTTCGACGGCAAAATCCACCCCATCCCCCACCACGCCCTGACTGGACAGCAGGGCCAACCGCGCACAAATTTCCATTCCCCCAGCACTACGGTCCACTCCCCCATCGGCAGAGACGCACACCTGCCTCGCATCCGCCCGGCCTCCCCGCCGACGGGAGGGAGGGCCGGTAAAAACCACCCCCACAGGCACACCTTCCGGGTTATTTCCGGTCCGTTCCCGGTTCTGCGGTCCGGTCAGGGCACCCAACAGAGCCCTCCCTGCCACCGCCAATTCCACCTCTGCCTCCGCCGCAATCGACAACCCCAGCGTCCCTGCCTCCACAAAAGCAAACAGCCCCCCGCCAAAAGCCAGATCGTAATTCACTTGGCCCAAACCGGGCACCTCGGCCCGGCAGCCGGTGGCCACCACCCGGGAGGGAGCATTCTCAAAAAATACCCGTTCCACCTGGCCTTCCCCGATTTGCCCGTAGGCCCTGATCATCCCCACGGGTGTATCCAGCCGCAGGCGGGTCTCCGGTGCCTTCATTTCCACCAGGCCGCATTCAAGGAGGATGGTGGTCAGGGCGATTACCCCGTGGCCACACATGGGGCGGAATCCCCCCCGATGCATGAACAGCACCCCAAAGTGTGAACCATTGTGCTGCGGCGGCGTCAGCAGGCAGCCATGCAAATCAGGATGGCCCCGGGGTTCCAGCAGGAGCGCCTTCCTCAAGTGATCGAAATGCCGTTCTGCATATGCCTGCCGCTCGGCCATCGTCCGCCCCCCCAACGGCGGCACGCCCCGCAGAATCAACCGCAAGGACTGCCCCCCGGCATGAGCATCCACCGTCTCCACCTGCAACCCATGGGAAGGCACGGCCCACTCATGCAGCGCGGGAAACGGAAGAAAATCATGATCGGCCATGCTGGGTTTGGATAATGCCTTGGGAAGCCGCGAGAGTAGCGTCTCCCCCCTCCTCGGCAAGCGCAGGCCGCACCGTCAACCATCATCCGCCTGCCAAGGCCTCGTTGACCAATGATTTCCCGTGACTTCCGGTGGAATATCTACCCCTGCACAAAAAAGCGGAGTCCCTTCCAGGACTCCGCCTCGTTGGCTGAAAAACAGGCCGGACAGATCTGCTTAATGGCAGCCGCAGCCTTCGCCACAACCGCCGCCGCCACCTTGGGCAGGCATCAGCTCGTTCTCCTTGGGGATACGGCCGAGTTCGAGAGTCCGGCTCACATAGGCCATGATGAAACTTTCCATCTCCTGGAGCAGCCCGCGGGCCTCCATGAAAGCTTGGACGGGAGGCTCGCTCAAGGTAGCCCGGCGCAGGTCTTCAAAAGCCTGTCCTTCCTCCTCGGAGATCTTTTCCCCGGCCATTTCCTTGCGCTGCAGTTGCTCGCTCATGTCGGCCAGTTTGGCGTATCCTCCGGTCGCGGCAGGATCATTCATAAATCCGGTGATCCGGTTGCGGGCAGCCACCACATTTTCATCCTCCAGCAGCGCTTCGCACAGCTCGCGGATTTTGTCACCGAGGTCGGCCTTTTGCACCCGGTCATCTTCGACTCCAATAATTAAGCTCATAATCCCGCCCGATAGCCCGCTCCGCGGTGGCTGCCAATGCGTAATTCAAGAAAATCACCAATTCTCCGGGATTCCTTGCCGTTTCCGCCGCCCTCACGGCCCGGCTTGTCCAGGTTCTGTGGAGAAAGCGGTTGCTTGTCCCCGGCGCGTCACTCCTGCTACCAACCATGGATATCTACGTGTTGAAGGAAGGCCAGCGGATCGGACCCTTCCTCCCATTCAAACTGCGCGAACTCCTCGAAGACAAGACGATCTTACCTTCGGACCCGGCTTGGATCGAAGGGATGGAGAGTTGGTCGCCGCTCTCCACCATTGAGGCACTCGAATCCTGGATGCCCCGCGATCCCGCCCTGCCCCCGCCCCTCCCGGTCCCGGCGGAAATCAAGGAAGGGACTGCCAGCGCCGATCTTCCTGAAATTCAAGCCCGCCGCCTCCACGCCTGGCTCCGCTGGCTGGCCCGGATCGTCGATAAGGTGCTCTGGTTCAGTCTGCTCTGGGTGATCGCGGTCAGCGCGGGCTGGCTGCAGCTATGGGATTACCTGCTGCTCTCTCCCCTCCTGGTGGTCGGGGCGGCTCTGCTCTGGATACCGGTGGAATCCTTTCTTCTCAGCCGTTTCACCACCACGCCGGGCAAATGGTTGCTGGGCATCAGGGTCACCGATGATCTCGGACAGCCGCTCACCTATCCTGCCGCCGTCAAACGCACCGTGCTGGTTGTCTGCACCGGAGCCGGCCTGGGTCTCCCTGCCCTCTCCCTGCTGCCGGTCCTCCAAAGCACCATGTCGTGGCTGCTTTACCGCCGGACCGGGACCACCCTCTGGGACCGAGCGGCCCATTCCCGCCTGAGCCACTCCCCTCCCGCTCCCGCAGGCCTCATCACCATTGCCGCCCTGGGCGGAGCTTGGTTTGCCCTGTGCTCCTGGATTGTCATAAGCATCCCGCTCCCCCCGGACGCCCCGGCCGAAATCCGCCAGGAGCTTGAAAAACTCCATCAACTGTTCGACCGCTCACCGCTCCCCAACGACGCCGGCGCCGGAGCAGACTCCCAAAGGCAGAGTTGAAGTGAGGATGGAGAAATCCAATCTCTTGGATTCCCAAAAACTGACCACGGCATGGGATAAGTCCAATCTGACGGAGAGTCATAGACCACTTCCCGCAGTTCCTTCCGAGTGAGGGAGCTGCTGAACCCGTGGCCAGCGCCCTGCCAATCCTGGCGGCTCCCCCCGGAAGCAGGCCACCTGCGGGCGGACCTTGGCTCCTTTGTTGAGACAGGCTGTCAGGATTACCTCGGGCGTCTGGTCAAGTCTGTGACGGCGGCAGACCATTGGGAGTTTTGGGCCGGGCAGATCGAACAACTGGAAAAATTCTCCGCTGCCCAACTCCGCCACCACCCGGAATAGGGACAATCAACCGCACCAGCATCCCTACAGTGCAAAATGATAGGCGTCACCCACTGATGTAACGGCGCGGGGCCTGTTGATGAGGGCAGGCAAATCCCCTCAAGTAACAGCAACATCCTACTTCCCGGGCTACCATCCTGCGGCCCCTTCCCCAGCCCTCCATGCATGGCCCGCCGACGGAGACTGCCAAAGGCCTAGGGCAGTTCACGGAGGCGCAGATAGCGGCGGGGATGCGCGGGATTGATAGTGAGGAAAAGGTCGCGAACCTCCACGGTGCGCAGGACTCCTGCTCCCGTCTCCACCACATTCACGCCGACGTCGAGCGCCACCATCGGCGCGCCCGCCGTGCTGCGGGCGAGATCGGTCCAGGTGGAAAGATCATCGCTCCCCTGCACCGTGAATGACACGTCCGTCGCGGCGGTGTTGCGGGGGAAAGTGATGGCCAGTCTGCCGTCCACCGTGCTGGCGGCAGGGAGCAGCCCGGGTAGGTTGATTTACTTTACGGAGAGGTCACGCGCAGGCGCAGGTATCGTCGTTCGGTATCGGCGGGGATGGTGGCCCGCACGGTCTGCACGTCGCCTGTGGTGGAGGAAATTACGCTCTGCGTCACTCCGATGGTCTGCCAGCTTCCCGCCGCCAGCGTCCCGCTCCATTCCACGGCGTAGCCGGTCCCGGCGTTAAAGGCGGCCAAGCTGCGGGAATACGTGAACTCCAAGTCCGATCCGTTTCGGACCAGCGCTGGCTGATAGGGATTCGGCTGATTGGGCAGCGTGCCAGCCGCCCATTCCAGTAGATTGACCAGTCCGTCCTGGTCGAAATCAAAACTGTCCGCCGCGTCACCGCTGTTGACCGGGGTGCTGAAGTGAAGCTCCCGCCACTGCTCCAGCGGGGTGCGCAGGACCGGGCCTACGCCTGTGAAAATGTAAGCCGCCCCCGAGCCGAAGGCAGAATTGTCCGCCCCGTTGCCGTTGACCCCGGTCGCATTGCTGGCCTCGCCGTGAGCCCCGATGACCACGGTGTCTCCCGACACCGCCACCGAGCCGCCGAAGTAGTCGAACGCCCCGGTGTTGCCGGCCTTCAGGTAGGCCTGCTGCGTCCACAGCGTCCCGCTGCGCGTGAAGACGTAGGCCGCCCCGGCGTAGTCGGCTGAATTATTAGAAGAGTTGCCATTGACGCCGGTCGCGTTGCTGGCCTCGCCGAGAGCCCCGACGACCACCGTGTCGCCCGACACCGCCACCGAGACGCCGAAGTAGTCGGTCACCCCGGCGTTGCCGGCCTTCAGGTAGGCCTGCTGCGTCCACACCGTCCCACTGCGCGTGAAGACGTAGGCCGCCCCCGAGCCGAAGGCCGAATTGTCTGTCGGGTTGCCGTTGACCCCGGTCGCGTTGCTGGCCTCGAACTCAGCCCCGACGACCACCGTATCGCCCGCCACCGCCACCGAGATGCCGAATTCGTCCTTCGCCTCGGCGTTGCCGGCCTTCAGGTAAGCCTGCTGCGTCCACACCGTCCCACTGCGCGTGAAAATGTAGGCCGCCCCCGAGCCGTAGGCCGAATCGTCCGCCGGGTTGCCGTTCACCCCGGTCGCGTTGCTGGCCTCATAGGGAGCCCCGACGACCACCGTGTCGCCCGACACCGCCACCGAGGTGCCTAGCTCGCCGCTGCCGGCCTTCAGGAAGGCCTGCTGCGTCCATACCGTCCCGTTGCGCGTGAACACGTAGGCCGCTCCAGGGAGGGGAGCCCCGACGACCACCGTGTCGCCCCATACTGCCACCGACCGACCAAAACGGTTCCTCGCCTCGGTGTTGCTAGCTTTCAGATAGGCCTGCTGCGTCCACACCGTCCCGCTACGCATGAAGACGTAGGCCGCCCCGGCCTCGGTGGCCGAATCGTTCGCCGTATTGCCATTCACCCCGGTCGCGTTGCTGGACTCCTGGTAAGCCCCGACCACCACCGTGTCACCCCACACCGCCACCGACCAGCCGAATTTGTCGCTCCTCCCGGTGTTGCTGGCTTTCAGGTAGGCCTGCTGCGTCCACATCGTCCCGCTGCGCGTGAAGACGTAGGCAGCACCGGAGACACTGGCCGAATTGTCCGCCCCGTTGCCGTTGACCCCGGTCGCAGTGCTGGCCTCAGCGTCAGCCCCGACGACCACCGTGTCGCCCGACACCGCCACCGACCGACCAAAACTGTCGTTCGCCCCGGCGTTACCCGCCTTCAGGTAGGCCTGCTGGGCGATGGGATCAATGGTGAGCGGATAGCGCGCACCCACTTCCACCACCACCAGGCGTACCTGCTTTTCCCCCGCCGGCTCGAAGCGCGAGGGCAGGATGTTCCCGTCCGCGTCCCACACCTTCAGCCCGCCGTAATTCAGCACCGGTGCCCCGGGATCATCGCGGAAATGCACCGTCTGCCCGTCCGCCGACAGCCCCGCGAGCAGTCCGCCGCGCACTGCCATCACCACCTCCAGCGCCTGCCTGCCCCGGGCTCCCGCCGGCCGCTCCCTCAGCACAAACCCATGCTCCAGGCCGCGCTGGTCATTGACGAACCATTCCTCCATCCGCTGGTCCCATTGGTAAGTCAGCCGCCCGCCCTCCGCCTTCACCCCCGGCACGCCGCCTACTGTGGTGTGGCTTCGGCCGTAGCCGTAGCTTCGCAGTTCCAGCCCCCACCGCCACTGCGCCCCCTGCGGGCTGGTGGTAAATCCCCGTCCGTCAAAGCGAGTCGTCCACTGCTGCCCCGGGTTGCGCGCCTGCCACTCACCGCTCTCGCCCTCCACTGGCGAGAAACGATGCTCCCACGCTGAGTGGGCCGCCCGGATGCTGGCCCAATCGGACTTAGCCAGGCCCTGCGGGGTGCCGTGCGGCACCGGGACAGCCTCCGACGCCGCCCCCGGAGCAGGTACCTCACCTTCGGCCGCAACGAGAAACAATCCCAGCAATAATAAAACGGGGAGGCAAGCCCTCAGGGAAGTCGGAAAAAACATTGCGATGACTCAGATTAAAATGACACCGGAGGTGTCGGGGAGGAGAGGGTGGTTGACTCAAATTGCATGACATCCTGAGTCGGGTTGGATTTCACGTAGTGCGGCGGGATCACGAGGCGCGCAAGCGGCGGGCGGCGGGAGCACAGGGGGCGGGGGCGGCCGAGTTGAAACATCATGAGTTAATTGTCGAAAAAGGCCGGATCGGGTTGCTGCAGGTGGCCCCCGCAAGTGATCTCACATAATGGGTGACTTCTCCGGAGAAATGGTGTCCGGTCGTGTCCGGTCCGGCCCCCCCATGAAAACCCTTTTCCCCCTTTCCCCCTTGGTATGGATGGGTCTCCTGACTGTCCCCGCGGGCCTTTCCCGGGCGCAGACCATCGCGGAGGCGCTGGATACGCCCGCCCTCACTTGGACGCCATCCGGTGCCGTTACCCCGCTCAATGAGGCGGGGTTTTCCCATGACGGTATGGACGTGGTGCGCCTTGAGGCCACCACCAACGCGTCCACCGGCGGTCCGTGGCCCTCCGTGAAAACGACGGTCACGGTGCCGTCGGTGGTGGAGTTCTGGCACCGCTCGGAGGATTTGGCGGCCATCACTACCCTGGGCCGCAATACTCAACCCGTGGCGGTTTCCAGTTATTGGAAAAAGGAGCGATGGGTGCAGTTCCCGGCCAATGCCCTGACGTCGGGGGAACTGGAAATCGGAAACCGGGGAGCGAAGGGCAGCGGCCTGCTTTATCTGGACGAAGTCTCCATCGTGCCCGCCACCGTGGTCAGTCTGGCGGAGGCGCTCGATTTTCCCGGCTTCATCGGGTCCAGCACTTCTGCGGCCGGACTGGCCGAAGGTTGGCTGGCTCCAGACGGAGTGGATGCGGTGGTCTTCCCGGGCAAGGGATCGATCTTGTCGGCAACCCTGCCCGGGCCGGGTCTGATCCGTTTCCGCCATGGCGGCGGAAACAGCACTCCCCAGGTGCAGGTGGTGCCGGTCAACGGAGGAAGCTTGCCGTCCCTGGTCCAGGAGGACTTCACGTGGGCATGGGTTTCTGCCACGGGAGACTATCAGTTCAATGCCACGGGACCCACCAACGTGCCGGCCATCTCCCGGCAGGTGCCAATCGTGATGGATGCTCTGGAAAGGCCGCCGGCCATCCCGCTTAACGAGGCCCTCGACGCGCCTGGCCTGAACTTTGCAGTCACGGGCCTCGCTTCCGGCGTGGGTTCTGCTTCCGGTGCGCCGGACGGCGACGCGCTGTTGTGCCTGAAACGCACCGAGGGCGTTGATCCTGAAAGTGAAGTTTCGCTGACGGTTAGCGGCCCGGGCATCGTGCGGTTTTCCTGGCGGGGCAGCATCAACATCAAACGCACGGGAGAGACATTCGCGAACGGCGGCACTTCCGCGTCATGGCAAACCCTGGACATTCCGGTTTACCGCAGCGGCGAGACCCTGACGTGGAAAACCAGTGGGGACGGATTCTGGCTGGATGCGGTGAGGGTGCTCCCGCCTGCGCCAGAAACCTCGGTGGCCGGCCTGCTCAATGCCCCGGATCTGGTGCCGGAAATTCTGGTTCCGGCCTACCTCGGACCGACGGCTGGGCAGCTTCCCGATGACCTGGCCCTGGCGGTTCATCCCGACGTGCCCATGGCCCTTCAGCCGGTGCTGCGGCTGCCTTTCCATGGCGCTTCCCTGCTGTCCCTTCAGGTGACGGATCACACCAAATCCGCTTTGGTCAGGATTGATGGCGGCGTCTGGCAAACCCCCGAATACCTGCGCAAAGAGCCTTTTCGTGCCATCGTGCCGGGCAGCGGTCCACACACCCTGGAAGTGACCGGCCCCGTGGTGTTGGACCACTTCCAGGTGATTCCCCTGACGGCGGTGCCGCTGGCAGAAGCCCTGGATGCGCCGGGCCTGACCATTACCACCTCCACCGAACACCCTTGGTCCGGTTATACCGTGCCGGCCGGAGCAGGTTTCCTTGGCAATCATGGGGCCTTTGGCGGAGACCACGCCACCGCAAGCGATCCATGGATCGAAACGCAGTTCACCGGTCCTGGCTTTCTGCGCTCTGCGGTGCGGCTGCATGCGGGCAGTGCCGGGACCCCGCTCTCACTCGGCCGTTTTCCCCAGCTTTTCATCAATGGTGTCCTGACGGACCCGTATTTCGCCCCCGCCGAGGCGCTGCTGGGACCTGGGCAGCACACGGCGCGGTGGGTGCAGCAGGGCAGCCAGACCCAAACTGGGGCCGGCACCCTCGCCTCCCTGGATGCCGTCTCCTTCGAACCGCTGGTTCCCATCTCCTTTGGTGAGGCCATGGAAACTCCTGGCAGAATCTGGACCCCAGGTGGAGCCGGCGGTGCCACCCCGGTCGCTTGGGCCGCCAAGTCGCCGGATGGCGTGGACAGCGTGCAATTCCAGAACAATCCCACACCGAACCCGTCCTGGGTGGAGACCGCAGTGAAGCTCCCGTGCCGGGTTTCCTTCCGGGGCAAAGAAATCTCCGTTTCGGTGGGCAATGGCGCGGGACTCTTCCATCTCGCGGCCGTCAATGCCACGACCGACAACCCGAATGGCTTCAGTTCGCTGAGACAGCCGATCCCGGGCAATGGACCGGCGCTCATCCGCTTTACGGCCACCTCCGCTTCCTCGGTGCTGGACGCCGTAGACATCGAACAAACCAGCAACGGGCTGCTGGAGTTCGCTGTCATCGGCCCCTCAGGTCTTTCCTGGAGTCTTTACGGCGGGCAGGCATGGCAGGTCGTCCCGAATGAAGCCACCGGTCTCGACCGTTACCGCACCCGTCCTGACGGCACGGTGTGGATGGAAACCATGGTCAATGGTCCCGGCAAACTGAATGCTTCCGCGGTCACGATCACCCTGCCGGATCACGACAACCGACTGACTGATTTTGGATGGATTCCCTATTCTGGTCCCCAGCGGGTGCTGGTGTCGCTGTCCGCCAACACCCTGCCCGGCAATACCAGTTTCACGCCCACCGCGCCCATTGATTCCTGGACGGGGTCCCCGGTCCTGACATGGACCACCGGCGGCGATGTCCCATGGCAATCGACCTCCGGACAAAATCCCGGCAGCGTCCGCAGTGGTGTTGTCTGGCCCGGGGAAGTCTCATGGATCGAAGCCGCCGTGACCGGGCCGGGCGTCCTGTTCTGGGATTCCACCAAAACCGGCACCAACGTTTTTTCCTATTTCACCTGTGATGGCATCGCCATGCCGGCCGGCGTGACCCGGGGTTGGTTGCACCTCGGAAACGGCGCACACCGCGTCCGGTGGGAGATGGCCAATCCGCGCAATGGCTTCGCTAATGCGACTGGAGTGCTCCTCCTCAAAAATGTGGCCTTTACGCCCCAGCCGGAGCAATCCTTGGCTTCGGTGCTGGGGGCCGGGGCCCTGAATTTCGCGGAATTCCCTCCCGTCAGCCCATCGCCCAACCTCACCGCCCCCCTGCCATGGCCCTCACCCACCGGCTGGCAAATCGTGGAGGATCCAGGCTTGCCGGGGCCAGCCGTGCGGGGCGACTTCCAATCGGGCAGTCTGACCGCTTTTTTCCCGTCCCCCGGCCAGCGTACCACCCAGTTGAAAATGGAAGGGGCCACCTATCCGGGCGCGGCGGTTTCCAGTTCAAGCCCCGAGGCCGCCGCTCCCTTTCCGTGGCTGCCATGGACATCCCCGTCCAACACTCTGCCCCAGGGCGATGGCTTTCAGACCTTCGCTGCCCAGTCCGTCTTTGTGCCGGACGCTCCCGTTAGTGTGGGGGAGGCCCTCGACCAGCCGGACCTGACCTGGACCACCGGAAGCTATCCGCCGGGCCTGTGGCAGCCGCTGAAGACAGCATCTTCCCTGTTCCCGGACCAGGACGCGCTCCACCTCGTGCGGGGGGCCATGGGAGATCTGGCATGGGTGGAAACCACTGTCACCGGTCCCCTGCGCGTGACCACCAACTTCGATGGAATCGGCCCGCTTTCCGCCACCGGGATCCGGATCTTCGTGGACGGCGTGCTGGTGGTGCCTGACACCTTGTTTCCGACCGAATCCATCCAGGTCAACGTCCCCGCCGGGCAGCACCAGTTACGTTGGGAAATTGATCCCCTCCAACCCCTTCCCGCTCCCAGCGGCATCGCCCTTCGCAGCATCACCACCTCTGCCACCACCAGTCCTGACGTGCCAGCGCTGCTGGATGCGCCGGGCCTGGAATGGGCCAGCACCGGCTCTGGCGCGATGACAGCTCTGACCACCGGCACCCACGACGGCGTGGATGCCCTTGGCCTGGGAGCGAACCGCCTCGTGGCCGGTTTGAATGGCCCCGGCGTCCTGACCTTTTGGATGAAGACGGGCAACCTCTCCAACGGACTCAGCCTGGACTCCGTAGCCGTCCCTGTCACTTCAGGCAACCCGTCCACCTGGTTCCAATACACCCTGCCCATTCCCCAGGGCCGCCATACCGTCACCATTGCCGGCAATACCACCACCGCCTTGGATGAATTCTCGTTCCAGGCCCTGCTTGCTCTGTCCGCGGCGGCCGCCCTCGACGCCCCGGCGGGCGTGACTATCTCCATTCCGGATCCTGACAAAACCGGTGCCGCAGCCTGGCCCGGATTCAGTGATGATGCCACGGATTCCTTCCTCCTCATGCCCGGCTTGGAGCGCCGCCTTGCGCTTCAGGTCCCGCCCTTAAGCAGCATCACCCTGCGGGTGCGCGCCGCGTTTGGCACCGGCACCTTCGGCTTCCAGGATCTGGCCTCCGCCGGCACCACCACTACCTGGACCACCCGCACCTTTTCCACCCAAAACGAGGGCGGTCTCAGCACCATCTATCTGCGTGCTGGGACGGTGCCCGTGCTCCTGGACAAACTCTCCGTCAATAACGCCCTTCCCGGCAGCCAATATTTCCCTTGGGCCGCCAACGCCGGTCTCAGCGCCAGCCAACAGGCCACCACCGCCGATCCGGACGGGGATGGCCTCACCAACTTCGCGGAATATGCCTTCGGACTGGATCCGGTCGTCTCCGATGCCTCGCGCAGCGGCACGGACACCGTCCCCGGCCTCCCAGCCGCTTTCGTCTTCACCGCCCCGGACGGCACATCATTCCTCGAACTCCGCTTCTGGCGACGCAGTGCCATGGCAGCTTCCGTCGAGACCGCCACCCAACCCTCCGGCACTGCCCTGCTGGGGGATTCTGCCGGCTGGATCTTGGCCACCAACGTCCCCACTATTACCAATCAACCTGGCGGCTGGGTCCGCTCCGTCTGGCGTTCCCCCACTCCCATTGCTTCCGGCACCCGGCAGTTCGTCCGCGTCCGCACTTACCTTCCCTGAGCCATAAGGCTCCCGCCGAGTTGCGGTTGAGCCGCCGCGTCCTGGGTCTCCTCCATTGTGTCAGCCGGCGCACCCGCTTCTACGCAGCGTGAAGAACTTTGAAAAGCATCCCTGATCTTTGATTCGCCACCAAGCTTTTCGCCCCGTCGCCATTGTTAGACCAGGCCAAACTCCGAACGCCGGGGGCTGCGCATTCATGGGCAGCTGACGTTTCTGTAGGGATGTTGCAAGGCGGCCCTTCCCGCGCTCCTGATGCTGAGCGGCGGGCTATGCGCCTGCGACATCATACCGCCACATTCCCATTTCCGCGTTACCCTCCGGCCGCCCCGGCCGTCACCCTCCATGCATGGCTAGTCAGCGGAGCGGACCATGGGACTAGGGCAGTTCACGGAGGCGCAGATAGCGGCGGGGATGCGCGGGATTGATAGTGAGGAAAAGGTCGCGGACCTCCACGGTGCGCAGGACTCCTGCTCCCGTCTCCACCACATTCACGCCGACGTCGAGCGCCACCATCGGCGCGCCCGCCGTGCTGCGGGCGAGATCGGTCCAGGTGGAAAGATCATCGCTCCCTTGCACCGTGAACGTCACATCGGTCGCGGTGGTGTTGCGCGGGAAGGTGATGGCCAGCCTTCCGTCCATCCTGCTGGCGACAGGGAGCGGTCCGGCCACATTGGGATCGCCGCCGGTGGCGTATTCGAGGATCGTGGGCAGGCCGTCGAAGTCGGTATCGCCGTCGTCCGGCGCATTGGCATCGCCGAGGTAGGTGAGCTTCCATTGCTGGAACGGCGAATTAGGAAAACTGAAGGCGGCCACTTGTTCCACAAGGCCGGAACTGCCGTTAAAGTAGGCGCCGGTGGTGCGACCCCGGGCGCGGAGGTGGCCGGGGCCGGTGAGTGCCAGGCCGGTGAGCTGCCAGTTGGGGGTGCTGCCGGTGCGGGTGCCGGTGCCGAGCGGGATCCACGTCGCGCCGCTGTCTGCACTTTTCTCAAACGTCACCTGTGAAACTTCCGGGGAACTGCCGCCCCGGGTCCAAGTGACCTGGGCGGCGTCGGGCGCGCTCAGCGTTTGGGTCGTGGGGTCATTGGCCAGCCGCCCGAAATTTTTGCGCGCGGTCCCGCCAACGGAGGTGAAGGCGCCCCCGAGCAGAATCTTGCCGTCCGCCTGCAACGCTACGCCATAAACGGGGCCATTCACATTGGGATTGAAGTCAGGATCAAGCGCGCCAGCGGCATCCAACCGTGCAATGCGGTTGCGCGCGGTCCCGCCCACGCTGGTGAAGTAGCCCCCAAGCAGAATCCTGCCGTCCGCCTGCAACGCCACGCTACGGATGATGTCGTTCGCATTGGGATCGAAACCCGGATCGAGCATACCAGCGGCATTCACCCGTGCAATGCGGTTGCGCGCGTTCCCGCCTACGCTGGTGAAGTAGCCCCCAAGCAGAATGGAGCCGTCCGCCTGCTCCACCACGCTAAAGACGATGTCGTTCGCATTGGGATTGAAACCCGCGTCGATCACACCAGCGGCATCCACCCGTGCGATATGGTTGCGCACGGTCCCGCCCACGGTGGTGAAGTGGCCCCCGAGTAGAATCCTGCCGTCCGTCTGTACCGCCACGCTAAGGACTTGTTGGTTCGCA
Source organism: uncultured Verrucomicrobiota bacterium (assembly GCA_942492905.1). Classification (GTDB taxonomy): domain Bacteria; phylum Verrucomicrobiota; class Verrucomicrobiia; order Verrucomicrobiales; family V1-33; genus CAIZWU01. Next base: position 2,577,815 of record OW818657.1, on the reverse strand, counting down.
CCGGGATTGAACCCCGCATCGACCACCCCCGCGGCATCCACCCGGGCGATGGCGTAGCGCTCGATACCGCCCACCTTGGTAAACAAGCCCCCAAGCAGAATCCTGCCGTCCTCCTGCACCGCCACGCTATCGACATCGCCGTCCGGATTTGGATTGAAACCCGTATCAAGCGTACCATCGGCATTGAGCCGGGCAATGCTGTTGCGCGGCTTGCCCAACACGGAGGTGAAGTTCCCCGCGATGATGGTCTTCCCATCCGGTTGCACAGCCGTGGCCAAAACGCCGTAGCCGTTGACCGCTGCCTTGAGCGGATCAACATCCCCCGGGCCCGCATGAGCAGCAGGCAGGACGAAGAGGGCGAGGAGGAGAGTGAGCCCGGCAAGCAGGCGGCGGACAGGGTTCACAACAGAGGGGGTTTGGGGAGAGGCGGATTCAGGCTAGACGGGGATTTCCTTTTCCCGCCAACAGGGATGTCACTGACAAAGGCTATGCAAACCTCCTCCTGATTGCACGCGCTAAAACTCATGCCCTGCGCTATCCGCCAGTCCTGCTGTCCCAGCGAATTCACTCTCACGACGCAGGGTTGAAGCTCACCCCGAAACCGCAGGATTGATGCTGACTGGCCATGAGCTTTTGCCTGCTCCGGCTCCCGCCCCCTCAGACACCACGTCACAACAAATCCTGTTGGATCAGGGCTTCTTTGCGCCTCTTCAGCGGATTTCGCACAATTGTTTCCTTCACTGCGACGCCATCCGACCCCACAAGATCCTTCGGCTCCCCGGCCAGCCAACGCTCCCCGCCCGCCTCAGACAGCAACACCGGCGGCGCTGGGCTCACAAGCGGATGGCAGGGAGGCGGGGAGGGCGGGGATTTCTTCAACGGCTCACTCCTTTACCATCACGACCCGGAACCCCAGATGATGCACGCGGTAGGTGGGGGGAGCTTCGAAGGATTTGGCGCAGCGGGACATGGAGGCATAGTGATTCCAAGCGCCTCCGCGGTAGGGATGGTTCCGGCCTGTGTCGGGGCCTGTGGGGTCGGTGACGTCCTCGGGGCCGCAGACGGTAGAGAAATCGGAGACCCATTCGTAAACATTGCCCAGCATGTCCCGGAGGCCCCAGGCGTTGGCTTGTTTCTGGCCGACGCGGCGGGGGCCGGCGACTTTGCCGGGATGAGCCTGGTGCGGCCATTTGAGGGTTTCCCAGCCCGCGCCCTTGTAGCCCACGCTGCTGTTGCCGCCATACCAGGCGATCTTGTCGAGAATGGGAGCATTGTTTTCGCCGAGGATTTTCATGGGGCCTGCGTAGGTGGAGGTGGTGGTGCCGGCGCGGCAGGCGTATTCCCACTGGGCTTCGGTGGGCAGGGCGTATTTCCAACCCTTGGGGAGCCGGTCCGCGTGCTGTTCACTCAGAGTGAGCTGGAGGCAGAACTCCACGGCATCGTCCCAGCTTACATAATACACGGGGATGTTCGGCGAGGTGGCGGCCACGACGCTTTCCACGATTTTCTCTCCGCCGGTGGTCTTGAGGGACTCGCGCAGGGTGATCTGCTTCCCATTAAAGGGATAGAGGGTTTCATCCGCCAGCATCTTCCGCGCCTGGGCCTGGAGAGTTAGATTCATGACCTGCTGCCATTGTCCCTGGGTGACCTCGGTCTCCGCCATCCAGAATCCCTCGGTGAGCGTGACCTTGTGCTGCGTTTCGTAGGCGTCGCGGGCGGGTTCGTCGGCGGGGCTGCCCATCAGGAAAGTGCCGGGGGGACAGTAGTGCAGGATCAGCTTCACGCCATTGTCGGAGCGTGTCTGGCCGGGTTTTTCCGGATTGGAATTTTCTGCTTCCACGGCAGGGAGACTGCCCTCGGCCGGGGCGATGAGGAGGGCGGCAAAGAGGAGTGGAAGGTGCATACGCGGAGCATCTTCCTGATTTGGCGATTCTCAAGAAATTCCCCGTGGGGAGCCTGCGGCCCTCTCTTTATTTGACCAGATCGTCCGGCATTTCCGTAAGCGTCCGCAGAAAGGCCGCCAGGGCGGAGCGGTCGGTATCGCTCAGGGGAATCCCGCCGCCGGTGTGTTTGGCGGGATTGGGTCGAGCGTGGGACTGCCGGTTCAAGAATGGTCGACGACTTCCTCCGGCGTGGCGAAGCACCCGTCATGCTAGTAGTGGGCAGTCATGGCGACATCGCGCAGGCTGGGAGTGGCGAACTCAACACGATAGGGCTCACTGGGTGTGACGCGGAAACGACCGCGGTCAAGATTTCTCACAAATCCGAGGATGGAGTTCTCCCCGACGGCGAGATCGAGCACCCTTTGATTGTCCTTCGGCCTAGGGCTGGCTTGGACGACCATGGTCTCCCGGACGCCGCGCGGCAGGGCCACCGCCTGCCAGTCGGCGGGCATGAATTTTTGCGGTAAAGCTTTGGTGCCCTTGTGCGGCCAATGAACGCTCTCAGGACACGTGGGATCGTAGAAATGCGTGTGGGTATCGACGATGCGCCGGAGGGGCGGGGCGGTAAGGGAAACTTCAGTAGATGGGTCCCGAGAAATAAGTCCGGTCCGTGGATGGCGCCGCTTTGTTGTAGGTCGCCCCGCCACCAGCCCCGATGTAGGCATTGCCGCGGGTGTAGAAGGCAATCCGCCCCGCCAGTGCACCAGCTGGGAATTGGCCCATTTCGTACATGGTCCGCTCCACCCCATAGACAGAGTCCCGCACCAAGTAGGGGCATTCCCCCAGGGTGCTGATGCTGTTCAGCGTGACGCAGTCCTTGAGGTTGTCATTGCTGCCTGCGCCCTCCCCGGCGATCAGGACAGAACACCCGTATTCAAAATTTGCTGTGTTCGCCGCCGGATTGGCCCCGCTCAATCCATCCGCTTTGTAGATTGCCCCCCGGGCTTTATCCATCATGTAAGTGGTCTTAACGTTGGTGGCCGTGACGTTACTGGCGCCGGAGCATTGCTGAATCAGCACGCCGACAATGGCCCCTTCGATGTGAATGTCAGTGAGGGTGACGAACCCCTGCGCGACGATGGCCGCCAACGGGTAATCCCGGATCCATGTCGGAGCCGGGTAGATGACGGAGTCGCCGCCGCCAATCGCCGCGTGGGCGGAGCTGATAGATTTATGGAGGCCCATATCCACCGTGGTGCAGCGGACGGAGCAGTTGTTTGTCCACTGCGAGAAATGCAGGCCCACGGCATCCCGGAAGGTCGGGCTCGTGATCCAGCATCCTGAAATGTCCAACCCGTTGACGGTCGCCGCCGAAAAACTGCCAGCCGGCGGCTTGTGCCGACAGAATCCAATCCCGAACCCAGAAGCGTTCGTGACCACCACATCATGGATCAGGGAGCATTCCTCCACCCCCGCCTTGGAGGAAATCCCGGAAACCCGTTTCAAACCGCCCGCCCGGTGGGCGAAGGAGGCATTGTAGCATTCAATGTCCATGCCCATGACCTTGGTGCTGTAGCTGAAGGCGCTTCCAATCTCTGCCCCGATCCAGACCATGGCCGCATGGTTCGCCGTGTCGCCGGGCGCGCCCCATTGTTCCGCCTTCACCCATGTCGCATCCCATGCGCTCGTCGCCCGCAGGAAGGTCAGGTTGCGGCCCGACCCCACGAGGGCAACGGCCGTCGATGCCAGGTCAATGGGGGCCGCGACATCGTAAACCCGGGTCGCCAGCGACACCCTGAGTCCAAAGCCGCTGCTCACCAGCCGGGCGGCTTTAACGGCGCAGTTGATCGCCACATCATGAAGTCCGTCTGTCAGGCCCCACCATTCCGGATACGCCAGGTTGGAACCAAAGGTGCCCGTAATGTCCCCGGCTACAAAGCCGGAAAAGACCTGGTCGCGCCCTTTGTCAAGCGTGCCCATGCAGATCAAGCCGCCCGACCCGCCTTGGATGAAGCGGTAATTGTCCGGGACAATCACTTTGTCGGTCCCGACCGTGTGAATGGCCGTCAGGGTAATGTCTGCCCTCAGGTGCAGAGTGATCGGGCCGGATTCCAGCAGGGCGGCTTGGAACTGCGCGGACGTGTAAATGTTCCGCCCGTTGCTCCGGATGTCTGCCCGGGCATAAAGCTCGGTGAATTTCGCGTTGATCATGTCCCGCCCCGCGGCGGCCGTGATGTCGGCGGCGCCGGGCGTGATGATCTGCTGGGCGGCAGCAAGCACCAGCACGCAGGAGAGCAGCAAAAGGAAGAAAAAACGGGCTTTCATGGGGTTTTTACACTTGGTCAAAGGTGATGTCCGTTTGGTCAAAATTTACGTCCGCCTGGTCGAACGTCCAAGTGGAGGGGGCCGCCCCGATGGTGAGGATCAGGATTCCGGAGCGGGTCCTCGAATGCGACCACGCGAGGGCGGACAGCGGGTCGGTCTCGACGTAGTCAGCTGAGAGCCACGGACCTTAAGGCGGGGGGAGTTGCCTAGGGCTTGTCGACATTGGCTGAAATTTCGAGGTAGAGGGCACTTGAGCTTGAAATTTCCCGTGATCAGGCCAAGCGGGCGGTGGCTCGCGCTACTGCACCACCAGGCGCAGGAACCGGCCGGCGTCATCCCGCGGCACGGAGGCGGTGCGCTGATTCTCCGCATCCAGGGCAGAGAGGGTGACGCCGGTGGTGGTCCACTGGGTCAGGTCGCGGCTGGTTTCCACCCGGTAGGTGATGCCCGGCGTGGCGGCGTAGTAGAGGATGCTCAGGGAATCATTGCCCAGCACCGGGGTGGGCAGCAGGCCCTTTAGATTCTGCCGTGGGTCGAGGTTCAGGGCGTAGGCCATCAGCAGGGACACGCCATCGCCGTCCGGGTCCTGCTGGAGGCTGGTGTCATACGGCAGGCCATGCGCCAGCAGCCACGATGCCGTGGCCGGGAGCGGAGCCGTGAGGCCGATGGACGGATAGCCTTTCCACGTCGGGGAGGTGAATCCTGTGCCGTTCGTGAAGTAATAGACGGTGAATCCCGGGGCGGTATTGTCGAACACTGAGCCGCCGAAGCTATCCGGTGCGTTGCCCTGAAAGACCGCCGACTTCAGCCCGGTGCAGTCAGTGAACGCGAAGATGCCGATGGATGTGACGCTGGCGGGGAGGGTGACGCTGATCAGCCCGGTGCAGTAGTAGAACGCGCCGGAGCCTATAGAGTTGATGCTGGCGGGGAGGGTGACGCCGGTCAGCCCGGTGCAGGATTGGAACGCGCGGTCGCCGATGGAGGTGACGCTGGCGGGGAGGGAGACGCTGGTCAGCCCGGTGCAGTAGGCGAACGCGTATTTGCCAATGGTGGTGACGCTGGCGGGGAGGGTCACACTCGTCAGCCCGGTGCAGCCGGAGAACGCGCGTTCGCCGATGGAGGTGACGCTGGCGGGGAGGCTGACGCTGGTCAGCCCGGTGCAGCGGGAGAACGCGTATCCGCCGATGGAGGTGATGCTGGCGGGGAGGGTGACACTGGTCAGCCCGGCGCAGCCGGAGAACGCGGCGTAGCCGAGGGAGGTGACGCTGGCGGGGAGGGTGACGCCGGTCAGCCCGGTGCAGCCGAGGAACGCAGAGTCGCCGATGGAGGTGACGCTGGCGGGGAGGGTGACGCTGGTCAGCCCGGTGCAGCCGAAGAACGCAGAGTCGCCGATGGAGGTGACGCTGGCGGGGAGGGTGACGCTGGTCAGCCCGGTGCAGCGGTGGAACGCGGAGGAGCCGATGGAGGTGACGCCGGCGGGGATGGAGTAGCCCCCTGTTCTGCCGCCAGGGCAGACGAGTAACGAAGTTCCTGAGGCATTGTAAAGTGAGCCATCCACGCTGGAGAAATACGTGTTGCCCGGTGTGACCGCGAAAGAAGTCAGCTTGGTGCAGTAGAAGAACGCGGAGTCGCCGATGGAGGTGACGCTGGCGGGGAGGGTGACGCTGGTCAGCCCGGTGCAGCCGGAGAACGTGAATCCGACGATGGAGGTGATGCTGGCGGGGAGGGTGACGCTGGTCAGCCCGGTGCAAGATTGGAACGCGTATCCGCCGAGGGCGGTGACGCTGGCGGGGAGGGTGACGCTGGTCAGCCCGGTGCAGCCGGAGAACGCGCCTGCGCCGATGCTGGTAACACTGGGGGGAATAGTGACGCTGGTCAGCCCGGTGCAGCCGTAGAACGCGTGTCGGCCGATGGACGTGACGCTGGCGGGGAGGGTGACGCTGGTCAGCCCGGTGCAGGATTGGAACGCGGAGTTGCCGATGGAGGTGACACTGGCGGGGAGGGTGACGCTGGTCAGCCCCGTGCAGCCGGAGAACGCATAGTCGCCGAGGGAGGTGACGCTGGCGGGGAGGGTGACGCTGGTCAGCCCAGTGCAGCCGGAGAACATGCCGTCGCCGATGCTCGTAACACTGGGGGGAATAGTGACGCTGGTCAGCCCGGTGCAACCGGAGAACGAGGAGTTGCCGAGGGAGCTGACGCTGGAGGGAATGGTGACGCTGGTCAGCCCGGTGCAGCCGGAGAACGCTTCGCCGCCGATGGAGGTGACGCTGGCGGGGAGGGTGACGCTGGTCAGCCCGGTGGAGCCGGAGAACGCAGCGTAGCCGATGGAGGTGACACTGGCGGGGATGGTCACACTGGTCAGCCCGGTGCACCCGTAGAACGCGTAGTCGCCGATGCTGGTGACGCTGGCGGGGAGGGTGACGCTGGTCAGCCCGGTGCAGCCGTCGAACGCGAAGTTGCCGATGGAGGTGACGCTGGCGGGGATGGTCACGCTGGTCAGCCCGTTGCAGAATTGGAACGCGCCGGGGCCGATGGAGGTGACGGGCAGGCCGACGATCTGCTCGGGAATGGTGACGGCCCCGGCGGCGTTGTAGGGGTAATCCGTGATCGTGACCTGAGTGCCACCGATCACCTGATAGGTGAACAGTCCGGACACGTCGGCCCGCAGGGGATTGGCGGAGCCGCAGAGCAGCAGGAGGACCAGCCAAAAGGCCAGCAGCGGGGAGCGGTCGTTCGATTTCAGGGGATGCGGATGGGTGGTGAGCGGTTTTGGGGACCGGTCCTGGATTGCTTTTCGACTTTGTCGGAGACTATCTCCTTTGCTGCGGAATGGAAAACGTTTCTTTGGAGCGCGTGCTCCGGCGCGGAGAAGTCGGAGATGTTACGCGGAAACGTGCGAAGGCGAGCGGCAAAATCCAGGGCGTGAAGTTTGCAGGCCGCAAGATCGGCAGGGAGCTGCTGGGCGATCTCAGAAGCGTCCCGCCCGTGCCGAAACCATTCCCGTCTTCGATGCGCTTGAGCACAGGGTCATCGCCGCAGGTGCGATGCGGCGAACTGGCAAATTGAACTTAGGTGGCAAATTGAACTTCCGTTCCCGCCCATGAAGCCACCCGCGTAAAGCAAATTCCTTCCGGCTGGCCTGATCACGGGAAATTTCAAGCTCGAGTGGCCTCTACCTCGAAATTTCAGCCAATGTCGACAATCCCTGGTAGCAGTTGAACATAATCCAGCCCCACCATACTTCCAGTCCCTACAGTGTCCAGCTCCCACGGTTTCGACATCACGGCCCCCTTTTTGTCCGGGTTTGATGCTCATCCAGAGCGAAGTCTACCCCTTTCTGCCGGACCCTCCTTTGACCGAGGACGACAAGGCGGCACTGGCAGAACGTGTTTTCCAGCACGTCTTCCAGCAAAGCAGCGCCGGAGCCTTGGACACTCAGGCAGCTTGATCCGATCCCAGACCGATCGCCATCTTTTTTTGAGGGTTTGGCCGGGGTCTGAAGTCGGAACTTTTGGGACGTTGCTGGGAAAGATGTGGAATTTGCAGGGCTGCAGGCGCGGAGGAAAGCCCCGGACCATCCGGCAGTGCTCTCTGCCATTTCCAGTAGGCCCTACGCCCCACGCCGTAGCCGGGCTGCGAGCCAGATTTGCCACCAAGCGGAGGCTCGGACGGGAGGCAAACCAGCAAACCGCGACTGGAGGACTCAAACTGGCGACTTGGGGTTGCCGACGGGAGCCGCAAAGACACGCGCCCGTATATTGCACCGCAGGAAAATGCCACCCAAGGGTCGTAGCTGGGGGCGGATAAAATGTTAGAGTAGACTGAGACCCCTGGGCTGCAAGGACCGGGCTCAGAATGGGTCTACGAGACAGAAAAAACCCTCAATGGTGGAGGGGGTCCGTCTCAAAAGTGGCCGAAAAGTGGCCGGGTGGAAATAATTTACCCTGACATCTCGTGAGTCACACCATCTTCTATTCCCTTGATTTTGAAGGACTTAGAAGAAGTGCGCCCGTCAGGACTCGAACCTGAAACCTTCTGATCCGTAGTCAGATGCTCTAATCCATTGAGCTACGAGCGCGTATCGCCGAAGCGGACCGGAGACTAGATCAGGGTATCGATTTGTCAACTGTTGTGGATCATTTTTTCAAAATCACCAGCCTTTCCCCTGATCCGCTCCGGCCAGAACCGGGCTCAGGCCTTGAGCCGGCACTTGGCTTCATCGCCCAGCACTCCCATGAAATAATTGATGGTGGTGCGGATGCCTTCGTGGAAGGGCACTTTGGCTTCCCAGCCCAGCACAGCTTTGGCTTTGCTGGCATCCGGCTTGCGGACTTTGGGATCGTCCACCGGAAGCTCGTGATATTCCAGTTTCGAAGGGGTATCGATGATTTTCAGAATTTCCTCACCAAACTGGGTGATGGTCATTTCGTGCGGATTCCCGATATTCACCGGGTAATGTTCATCGCTGTGGGCGAGACGGTAGATGCCGTCAATCAAGTCGGACACATAGCAAAAACTACGGGTCTGCGAGCCATCTCCATGGACAGTCAGCGGTTCCCCGCGCAGTGCCTGACCTGCAAAGGCAGGGACGACCCGGCCATCATCCAGCCTCATGCGGGGGCCGTAGGTATTGAAAATGCGGACGATCTTGGTGTCCAACCGGTGATAGCGGTGATAGGCCATGGTGATGGCTTCAGCATAGCGCTTGGCTTCGTCGTAGACGCCCCGGGGGCCGATCGGATTCACGTTGCCCCAATAGTCTTCAGGCTGCGGATGGACGAGGGGATCGCCATAGACCTCGGAGGTCGAGGCCACGAGGAACGTCGCGCCCTTGGCTTTGGCCAGACCGAGGGCGTTGTGGGTGCCCATGGCCCCGACCTTGAGGGTGGGGATGGGCCACTTCAGATAATCGATTGGACTGGCCGGGGAAGCAAAGTGATAGATGAAATCTACCGGACCTTCCACGTAGATGTAGTCGGTGACATCGTGTTTCAGAAAGCGGTAGTTTTCGTTGCCCGCCAAGTGCTCAATATTCCGGGTGGACCCGGTGAGGAGATTATCGATCCCGATGACCTGATAACCCTCTTTGAGCAGGCGGTCGGTGAGATGGGAGCCAAGAAAACCGGCCCCGCCGGTGACGACACAAACTTTTTTATCGCGGTAAGAGGGGGAGGAGAACATGGAGAAAGGAATGGTTTTGGGAGAGGCGCACCGGCCAGTTCGGATGTCACTTGGCACCGGAACCGAACAGGACAGCAGGAATGGTGCGGAAGAGGATGGTGATATCGAGCCAGAGCGACCAGTTATCGATGTATTTGAGATCGAGTTCCACCCATTGGTCGAAGCTGGTGATTTCGTTCCGGCCGCTGATCTGCCACAGACAGGTCAGTCCCGGTTTCACACTGAGACGGCGGCGATGCGCCACATCGGAGATCTTTTCAATCTCGTAGACCGGCAGCGGGCGCGGGCCCACCAGGCTCATTTCTCCCCGCAGGATGTTGATGAATTGCGGCAGTTCATCGATGGAGAGTTTCCGCAGCCACTGGCCGAAAGCAAAAATCCGCGGGTCCCGTTCCACTTTGAAGACCGGACCGCTCATCTGATTGTGCTCTTCCAGATCGGCCCGGCGGGCTTCCGCATCAAGGCCCATGGTCCGGAATTTATACATTCTGAACGGATGGCCAAAACGTCCGCTGCGCATTTGCGTGAAAAAGACCGGCCCCGGCGAACTGAGTTTGATGCCGATGAACGCAATCAACCAGAGTGGAGAACTCAGCAGAATCCCGATCACCGCTCCTGCCCAATCAATGATCCCCTTCACCATGAGCTCCCACGACATCTCGGGCGTGCAGCGGAACACCAGCATGGGTTTGTTTCCCATGGCATCAAAAGTCGGCCGGGCGATGGAAGTCTGGATAAAATCCGCCCACAACCATGCCTCCACCCCCTCCAATTCACAGGCATTCACCGCTTCCTCGATGCGGTTGAAATGAACATGCGATGCGGCGAAAATAACCCGGCCCACCGATTTTTCGTGAATGGCCTCCACCAACCGGCTGACCGGCTGCACCGCAATATCGATCCGGCTCACGATGTCCATCTGCTGCACATGGTCCTCCGGCAATGACTTGATCAGCCGTTCCACATCCTCCAGCGGGCCCGCAAAGACGACCCGCTCACGGAATCGGCCCTGTTTGATCTGACCACGCATCCAGGAGCGCACCAGCGATTCCCGGATCAGCAGCAGCGGAATCGCCAGCAGGGGGAACAGCGCCAGCACCGCGCGGCTGTCGGTGGACTGTCTGGCAAAAATGGCGGTCACGATCAATAGAATCACCACGATGGCCAGCCCCTGGCACAGTTGCCGCAGTGATTTGGCGACCGATTTCTGCAGAGGATTGACGTAATACCTGAGGCGTTCGAGAATCAGAGGCGTGAAGGGAATCACCAGCACGAATTGCCAGTAGAAGCGCTCGAAGGATGGCAATTCCAACCAACCAAACCATTTGGCGGCCGAGGCGCGCAGCGTGTACCCCAGCCAAAAGGCCAGACCAACCGCTAAACAATCAAAGAACTGGTTGAGCTTGAGGTTGAATTCCTGCTGACGTCCGATCATAACTTAAAAATTACCCATCCGTGCCTGCGGTCCTCCGGGACCGCCCGCCCACCGAGCGCCATGCATAGTCATACTCTCCCAGAAAAATCAAGCCTTCTCCAAGCCGGACAGGTCGCCGGCAGCGTGGTGGACCACGCGACCCTCGCCCTCGCGGTCTCCCCGGCAGTCGCCGTGCTCTGCGACCTCGTGGAGTTCCGGGCGGATGCCCTCGCCGGCCAGACCGGAGCGGTGGCTGCGGCCATGCAGGCTTGCCCGGTCCCTGCCCTGCTCACGGTGCGGGCCCCGGAAGAAGGAGGCATCGGTCAGCTGTCGCATGAGGCCCGTGACAAAATCTTCACCACCCTGCTCCCCCATGCTGGTCTGATCGATATCGAGATTGCCCATCTTCCGGAGTTTGCCCACCTCGTTGCCGCGGCCAGAACCCGCGGCATTCCGGTCATCGCCAGCTTTCACGACTTCCTCGGCACCCCGGACCGGCCCTCCCTCGAAGCCCTCATCGAAAAAGCAACGGCCGCAGGAGCCGATGCCATAAAATTTGCCACCACTCTCCGGAACAGTCAGGATCTCGCCACCCTGACTTCGTTGCAGGAATCAGCCACCCGGCCGCTTGCCACCATGGGCATGGGGCCGCTGGGCCGGGTCTCCCGCCTGCTCCTGGGCAGCATGGGTTCCATCCTGAATTATGGTTTTCTGGACCGCCCGACCATAACCGGACAATGGCCTGCCCAGCGTCTCAGGGAGCTGATCACGGAATTGCGTCAGGGATAAGGGCCGCCAGTTCGGCATACCTGATTTTGCCCAGCGGCGACCGTGGCAGGGATTCCAAGCGGACGATCCGCGTGACCCTCGCAAACGGTGCCGCCTGTCCGGCGTAAACCTTGATTACCCCCTCCGCAGCCTCCATGGAACCTTCCATGGCCAGCACCAGATCGGCCCCCCGCCGCTCCTCCGGCATGGCGATCACCGCAAAACGGCCTGCCTCCAGACCCGCAGCCACCAGCTCCCGTTCCACCGCTTCCAGATTCACCAATTCCCCCAGCACTTTCACCACCCGGTCCATCCGCCCGGCAAAGGTCAACTCCCGCCCTGACAATATCACGCAGTCCGTTGTCCGCCACCATCCCTCTGCATCTGCCAACTGATCGAACTGCCAGCCATTGTCCATCCTGACAAATCTTCCGGCTGCCAGCGCGCGCCCCCGCAGCACCAACACTCCCGCGTCGCCCGGTGCGGCCATCCTGCCGTCTTCCCTCTCCACCCGTGCTTCCCAGAGCGGCAGGATTTCCATCGGTCCCGGTGCGCCAGCAGACAAAGAGGGGAGACGCGCCGTCGCCACCTGCGAGGCCGTCTCGCTGGCTCCGTAGCTGGGAAGCACCGGCCAACCCAGCTCCCAAGCCGCCTTGATCCAGCGGTCCTCCAAGGCCCCGCCCCCGACCACGATGGCCCGCAATCCGGGATGGCCCCGCCCGCCCATCCTGACCAAATCCACCACCTGCGCCGGCACGAGCGAGGTCAACGTGACCCCTTCATTCCGGCCCAGCCTCACAAATCGTTCCACGTCCCACTTCCCCTCATCCGCCACCACCCGGCTGCCCGCCAGAGAGGCCCGGGTATGGATCTGGAATCCGCCCACGTGAAAGTCCGGCAACACCCGCAGCCAGACATCCTCCGCCCGCGTGTCCAGCCAGGCATTCACTGCGGCCGCGGAGGCCTCCAACGATTCCTGCGTATGCACCACCACGGAAGGCCTGCCGGTGGATCCGCTGGTGGCAAACCCCACCTGCCCGGCTGCCAGCCCCGGTGCGCCTTCCGGCAAGGGATCCCGCGGATTCTGCAACACCCGGCCCGCTTGTTTCCGGTCCGGCCCCCGGAGTCTGACCCACGGCAGAGCCTCCAACAGATCATCAAAACCAAGCCCTGATCCCGCTGGCGCGATCCAGTCCGGTCCACGCCCAGCCAACCGGTCTGAAAAAGCATCCCGCTCAAACAAGCGGTGTGTCAACAACCCCGACCGCTCCTGCGGTCCGGCAAACCGGGCCGCCTCCCAGGCTGCAAAAGCCTGACCGACCGGGTGATCCATGTAACTGGTGATGACCACCGGTCCGGTCTGCCCCTGCAGGCCTTCCAGAGCCGGCTTCAACACCCTCACGCCAAATCCACCGGAAACGGTTCCTGACACCCGGTCCAATGCCAACCGCCATCCAGTTTGCTGCTGCAGCCGCTGCCAGAGTTCCGGATCATATGGCACGGGATCCTCCACAAAATCCACGGCCTTCCCCAGTCCCCCGGCCGCCTTTACAAAATCGAGGAAACCGCGCTCCTCCAGCACCCCATTAAAATCCAGCCGCACCCGCAATCCCGCCGCGGCCGCCTGACGAAATTTCTCCAGCACTTCCCTCCAAATTTTTGCACCTTTCAGCTTCACCGTATCAAATCCCTCGGCCCGCAGCGCCTCAAAATTCGCTTCGCCCGTAATCGTACAGTGACTCCGCGGCACCGCGAGTCCTTCAAACAGCGAACGCCCTTCCCGGCGCGCCGCCCCATCCTCCGCGGCACAAACCCGGGCCCGTTCCAGCAACGGAGTATTCCTTCCTTCACGCAACGCCTGCCATTGTTCCTCCAAGGTGTCATCGCCCAGCTCCGGCCAAGGCTGCACGCAACCGACCCCTCCGTCCACCCGGATCAAAAATCCTTCCAGCACCCGCCGCCCGGAGCGTGCATTCCCGCCGGCGGCATCCCGCAGTTTCAATCCGTAACGATGATAAAAAATGTCAGGATTTTTTGGCATACTGGTTCCAGGTCACCTGCAGCTTATCTCTTGGATTGGACCAACGCCCAGGTCATCCACCCGGTCCAGACCACCAGATGCAAGGCCGACAAGGCGAGGAATTTATTGTAAACCCGGCCCGGGGGCGTCACCTGGACCAGCCCCGCCACCAGCAGGCCCAAACCCACCGCTCCACCGGCCGGCCACCCTCCCAAGCCCAATCCAAAGTGGCTCCATCCCAGAGCCAGGAGGTAGGGACCGAGACAGCATGCCGCGATCTCCAGCCTGGCAAAGCGCTCCCCGAATCTCACGGCGAGGGTCCTTTTATCCGACTGCGCATCCTCCACCCGGTCCCGCAGGTTGTTGATCGCAATCAACACCGTGCTCAGCATGCCGATCTGAGCCCCCAGCAGCAGCGCCTCCGCCCGCCATTCGCCGGTCTGCACAAAGACGGTCCCCGCCACCGCCACCAGGCCAAAAAACAGCAGCACAAACAACTCGCCCAGCCCCCGGTAAGCCAAGGGCACCGGCCCTCCGGTATAACCGTAAGTAAAAAAGAGCGAAACCACCCCGATCCCCACCACCGGCCAGCCCCGGGCCGCCACCATCGGCAGCGAAATCAATACCGCCAGCACCAGCATCGCCACCCCGGCTCCCAGCATCATCCGCGGCGGCACCAGCCCTGACGCCGTGGCCCTCAAGGGGCCCAACCGCGCTGGCGTATCGGCCCCTTTCCGTGCATCCACCGCATCATTGAAGTAGTTGGTCGCCACCTGGATCGCGATCGTGCTCAACAAGGTGCACCACGCCAATTCCCACGAGAACCCGCCGGCCAGCCGCCATGCCAAAGCCGACCCTGCCACCACCGGCGCCACAGCGGCCGGAAGCGTTTTCGGGCGGGAAGCCAATAACAAAGCGCGGATCATGGCTCCATCATGCCCGCCTCCCGCCCGGGCACAAGCGCTGGAGCAGGGGCCCCGGAAAGCCGGCGCGCCGCCGGCCCTCACAGCCCCAGTTCCCGGCGTCGGGAGGCCGGGAGCGCGGCGGTGACCAATGCATAGGAATGCCGCACCAGATCCCTCACCAAGGCCGCAGGCAGCGAGCCATCCAGCACCAGGGTGTTCCAATGCCGCTTGTTCATGTGATACCCAGGCGTGATGCCTTCATACTCCTCCCTGAGTTCCACCGCCCGGTCGGGATCACACTTCAGATTCACCCGGGACGGGAATTCCCCCGGCGAGGTCAGCGCAAACACCTTCCCCGCCACCTTGAACACCAGCGTATCCGGACCAAACGGAGTGGTCTCCTCCACATGAGGAAGGGAAAGACACAAGTCGCACACACTGGCAAGATCCATCCGGAATAGTGCCGCCGCCCCGGGCCGGGTCAAGCCCGGGAGTCGCCCCCGTTTCGTTCCGTCCAACGGTTGACGCGTCCCCCGCCCTGGGTGGATAGCTTCCCCGCATGGATATCACCAAGGCCCTCATCACCGCCGCCGGCAAGAATCAACGGACCCTGCCGCTCCAGTCCCTCGTGGACCGCGATGGCACCAGCAAGACGGCCCTCGCTATCATCATCGAGGAAATCCTGCGCGCCGGCATCGAGCGCATCGGCATTGTCATCAGTCCCGGTGATGAAGCGGCCTACCGCACCGCCGCCGGACCCCACGCCGCCCGGCTCACCTTCATCGAGCAGACCGAACCCCTCGGCTACGCCCATGCCATCCACTGCGCGGCGGCCTTCTGCGGGGATGACGCCTTCCTCCTTCTGGTAGGCGATCACCTTTACCTCAGCACCACGGAAAAAGGCTGCGCCCAGCAACTGGTCGAAATCGCGCGCATCGAAAACTGTTCCGTCTCCGCGGTCCAGTCCACCCACGAAAGCAAACTCCCCTATTATGGAGCGGTCGGTGGCCAACTGGTCCACTCCGCCCGCCGCCTTTACCAGGTCGAGGCCGTCCTCGAAAAACCGACGCCCACCGAAGCCGAGCAAAAACTCGTCGTCCCCGGACTCCGCGCCGGTTATTACCTCTGTTTCTTCGGCATGCACGTCCTGACCCCTGCCGTCCACAAACACCTCACCGCTCTCTTCCGCGCCGGCGGCACCGTCAATTTCCGCAACGCCCTCTCCGCCCTCGCCTCCCAGGAACGCTACCTCGCCAGCGAACTCGAAGGCCGGCGCTACGACTTCGGCGTCAAATACGGCCTCCTCAACGCCCAGCTCGCCCTCGCCCTCTCCGGGACCGACCGCGACGAGGTCCTGCGCAACATCGTGGAACTCCTCGCCACCAAATCCCGCTGAGATCATGGACCCCGGCTTGCTCAATCTCATCACTTCGGCGGACGCGGAGATCCGCAATCAATCTCTTGATGCCCATTGCCATTCCCTGACGTTTCCCCGGCTCCTGGAGGAAGCCGCCGTCCTGGATGCCTTCCGGCGTGACAGTGAAAATCTCTACGACCGGGTCCGCGCCCTCTTTTTCCTCGCTTCCATCCACCGCTTCCACTTGCCCTCCCGGCCGGAACTGAAACCCGGCGGCCACATTCCCTTCCAAGGTTACGAACAACTCCTCCACCGCCGTTTTGAGGAAGCCATCGATACATTTCTGACCGCTCAATCGGAGCAAGGCCCCAGCGATGCCCTGAGCAGTTCCCTCGCCGCCGCCTACCACCGGCTCGCCTTCCAGACTTTGGCCGACCAGGTGCGCCGCAGTGTCAGGACCGTGCGGGGAAATCAATGGATGTTCCGCATGGGCCACCCCAAGGACCAACCGCTCCGTTTCCGCCCGGAACTGCTCACTCCCACCGCCGATGGCTCTTTCCCCATCCTGCGCGAACGCACTCCCGTTCGCATGGACCTGACGCATTCGGCTTGGAGCGATATCTTCTTCCTCGGCATGGACTTCCCGGAAGGTGCCCGCGTCCTCAATGTCTCGGTGGACCTCGGCGTTCATGGCCGCGACACAACCACCACCCCTCCCGTCAGCGCCTGGCTGCGCGTCATTGAAGAGCCGGTCCTCCGCCTAGTCAGTGTGGACCTGCAAGCCCGCGCCGATATCACCAACCTCGCGGAGGTATTCGACTTCGCCAAAGACTACCTCGGTCTCCTCAAAGCGGCCGTCATCGCCTCCGGCCTCGTCCCTCCCGGCATTGAAGGCTCCGGCGCTTCCCTGACCGATCTCCTGGCTGAAATGCTCGGCCCCAACCGCGGTCTGGAACTGGTCTCCAGCGTCAACGACATCCCCAAAGGTTCCCGCCTCGCCGTTTCCACCAACCTGCTGGCCGCCCTCATCGGCGTCTGCATGCGCGCCACCGGCCAAGCCGAATCCCTCACTGGTCCGCTCCTCGAAAGCGAACGCCGCCTCATCCTCGCCCGGGCCCTGCTCGGCGAGTGGATCGGCGGCTCCGGCGGCGGCTGGCAGGACAGCGGCGGCGTCTGGCCCGGCATCAAGCTCATCGAAGGCACCCCTGCCCAGCCCGGTGATCCGGAATACGGCATCTCCCGCGGCCGCCTGATGCCGAAACACCATGTCTTCGACCGCCAGGAAATCCCCGACAGCGCCCGCCAGAAACTCCAGGATTCCCTCGTGCTCGTCCATGGCGGCATGGCTCAGAATGTCGGCCCCATCCTGGAAATGGTGACTGAGAAATACCTGTTAAGATCAACTGCCGAATGGACCGCCCGGCAGGAAGCGCTGGGCTTTCTCGATGAAATCGTCGGAGCCCTGGGCAAAGGTGATATCGCCAAAGTCGGAGCCGTCACCACCCGCAATTTTGAAGGTCCGATCCAGACCATCATCCCCTGGGCCTCCACCCATTACACCGAGCGCCTCATCGAGCAGGTCCGCGCCGAGTTTGGTCAGGACTTCCACGGTTTCTGGATGCTGGGCGGCATGTCGGGCGGCGGCATGGGCTTCATGTTTGCGCCGTCGCGCAAAGCCGAAGCCCAGCAGCGGCTCCAGGCCATCATGTCGGCTACCAAGCGCGATCTCCAGCACGCCCTGCCTTTCGCCATGGAGCCGGTCGTCTATGATTTTTCGATCAATGAAAACGGCTCCTTCGCCGATCTCCTCTCCGGCTCGGACGCCCTCATGCCCTCCGGTTATTATTCCCTCACCATTCCCGATCTCGTCCGTCAGGACCGCCGCACCCTGTCCACCCAGCGCCGCGCCGAACTGGATAAATTCGGCGCCGCCTGCCGCACCCGTCCCGAGCTGCGCGGCATGGTGCAGACCCTCTTCGACGCCCTCCTCCCGCGCGGAAAATCAGATAGTGCGGCCGATGAAACCCTGAGCGCCCTGCTTTCCGAAAACGGATTCGACGCCACCCAGCACGAACAAATCCGCGCCGACCTCCGCGATGGCCGCATCGGTCTCGCGCAAAACCGCCTCCCCGCCAACGCCACCATCGAAGACGTGGTCCCGGGAGACGTCCAGGACGCTTCCCATTTCAAATCTCAAATCTCAAATCTCAAATCCCAGGGCGAAACCGCCCTGAAAACCGGCAGCGTCGCCGTGATCACCCTCGCCGCCGGAGCCGGTTCCCGCTGGACCCAGGGGGCCGGCGTCTGCAAAGCCCTCCACCCCTTCGCCAAACTCGGCGGCCGCCACCGCACCTTCCTGGAAACGCACCTCGCCAAGAGCCGGCGCATTTCCAACCACTACGGCACACCCATTCCCCATCTCTTCACCACCAGCTTCCTCACCCACGGTCCCACCGAGGATTTCCTGACCCAGCGCGCCAACTATCATTATCAGGGCCCGCTCCTGCTCAGCCCCGGCAAAAGCGTTGGCCTGCGCATGGTTCCCACCGAACGCGACCTGCGTTTCGCGTGGGAGGAAATGCCCCAGCAGATGCTGGACGAGCAACAACAAAAAGTCCGCGACAGCCTGCGCACCGCCCTGATCGGCTGGGCCACCGGTACCGGCGAAGCCAGTGACTACACCGACAATCTCCCCCTGCAATGCCTGCACCCCGTCGGACATTGGTACGAAGTCGCCAATTTCCTGCGCAACGGCACCCTGACCGAACTCCTACGCCAGCGCCCGCAGTTGAAAACGCTGATGCTGCATAACATCGACACCCTCGGCGCCGATGTCGATCCCGCCATCCTGGGCCAGCACCTCGAAAGCGGCGCCGCCCTCACCTTCGAAGTCATTACCCGCCGTCTCGAAGACCGCGGCGGCGGCCTCGCCCGCGTCAATGGCCGCCCCCGTCTGGTCGAAGGTCTCGCCATGCCCCGCGAGGAAGCCGAATTCGCCCTGACCTATTACAATACCCTCACCACCTGGATTGACCTCGACCAGCTCCTCACCGCCTTCGCCCTCACCCGCGCCGACTTCGCGCCTGGGGCCGACAGCGCTGAAAAAATCACCCTCGCCATCCGCACTCTCGCGGCACGGATGCCGACCTACATCACGCTGAAAGAAGTCAAAAAGCGCTGGGGCCACGGCCAGGAGGATATCTTCCCTGTCACCCAATTTGAAAAACTCTGGGGCGACATGTCTGCGCTGCCGGAGATCAACACCCAGTTCCTCGTCGTCCCCCGCGCCCGCGGCCAGCAGCTCAAAGACCAGGCCCAACTCGACGGCTGGCTCCGCGATGGCTCCGCCGCGCATGTGGAGTCGCTCTGCGAGTGGAGTTGACCGGGCCAGCTGGCGCAGCGCATTTTTTGTGCAACGTTTCGCGCAGCCCACATCAGGAAGGGTTGTCATGAACGATTCTCCCTCTCCCCTCTGCCCTTCCTGTTCCCAGCCGCTTCCGCCGGACAGCCCGGCGGGACTGTGTGCACGTTGCCTCATGGCCCAGGCCATGGTGCCTACGGCCGGGGGCTTGGATGAACCCCGGGCCCGATCCGCACCGCCGGCAGTGGAGGAACTCGCCGCGCTCTTCCCTCAACTCGAGATCGAGGCCCTGATAGGCGAAGGCGGAATGAGCGCGGTTTACCGGGCGGTGCAACCCCGCCTGGGCCGCAAGGTGGCTTTGAAGATCCTGCCGGCTTCGCTGTCGCGCGACCCCGCCTTCGCCAGCCGGTTTGCCCGGGAAGGGCAACTGCTGGCCCGGTTGAATCACCCGGGCATCGTGGCGGTGCATGATTTTGGACAGGCTGGCGGTTATTTTTATCTGATCATGGAATACGTGGATGGAGTGAATCTACGGCAGGCGCTGCGCAGTGCACCCTTCACCGCAGTGCAGGCGCTGGGCGTGGTGCCGCGGATTTGTGAAGCGCTGCAGTATGCCCACGAGGAGGGCGTGCTCCATCGTGATATCAAACCGGAGAACATCCTCCTTGATCACAAAGGCCGCGTGAAACTGGCGGACTTTGGCATTGCCAAACTGATCAGCGAACCAGACCCCTCCGCAGCTCCGGTGGAGGCCGGGACGCCTTCCCTGACCCAGGCAGGGGCATCGCTGGGAACGCCGGATTATATGGCTCCGGAACAACGCCATTCTCCTGCCGGAGTGGATCCCCGCGCCGACATTTATTCTCTGGGCGTGGTGTTTTATGAACTGCTTACCGGCGAGCGTCCGGGCGCTTCCTTTGTGCCGCCTTCGTCGAGGATGGCGGTGGATCTGCGGGTGGATGATATTGTCAGGCAGGCCTTGGAAACCGACCGCTCCCGGCGGCAGGCCAGCGCGGAGGAACTGAAAACCCAGGTCCTGGCCGTCACCGGAGCCCCGCCCGTCCTGAAAACGCCCCCTTCGCCGGGCCCGTGGCTGCGCAGTCACTTTGAATACCAGTCACCCACGGTGTTGTTCGGCTGGCCGCTCCTGCATATCAGCACTGGCCGTGACCCGGCTACCGGAATCATCAAAACCGCCCGCGGCATTTTTGCCATCGGCCAGCGGGCCCATGGATGGATTGCCTTTGGGGGACGCGCCCGCGGGTTCATCGCCTGCGGCGCTCTGGCGACCGGTGCGGTGGCCATTGGAGGGGTAGCAGTGGGGATTGTCAGTCTGGGCGGAATGGCACTGGGCCTGCTGGCGGGCGTTGGCGGATTGGCCGCGGGATTGAATGCCATAGGCGGCGCGGCGCTGGGGTGGCACGCGGCCGGCGGCCTGGCAATGGGGTGGCACGCCTTTGGTGGCAGGGCCATCGGTCACATCGCCTCGGGCGGACTGGTCACAGCGGACCATGTGATCCGGGATCCCGCCCTGCATCCGCCCGGGATGATAGGATTGCACCAGATGATGCCCTGGATGGGTCTGTTGGCGGTGGCCTGGGTGATTCCGGTGATTTGCAATGCTCTGATTTTCCGATGGGCGGCGCGCCAGGCGATGGCGGGCGGGAGGAACTCAGGGGTTCCACTGAATGTCTCCCGTGGCGTCAGCCTCGCGGGAAAATTTGTCTACGGTCTGGGGGGCCTCGCTCTCGTGGCGGTTCTGGCCATGGCTTGGCTGATCCATCAGGACCCATCCTGGCATCCCGCGCCGGCCGAAGCCTTTACAGCTTTCGCCCTGCCTTTCATCACGGTGATTCTCCTTGCCGCGGGAGTGGGCCTCTTACGAATTGGAAGGAAAGGGCGGGCCGCGGAGCCACTCCCCCGGGGGCTTGTCAAAGGACTGAAGTCTCTCGGCTGGACAGTGGTCCTGGTCCTGGTGATCCGCGATGGCTTCCTCCAGGTCTATCGTATTCAAACCCAGAATTACGGACCCGAATTGCGCCAGGGCAGCTTGGTCGCGGTGTGGAAACCGGTGCGTGAATTTGCGCCTGGGGACTTTGTCACCTATCCGGACCGGCAGATCTTCCGCGTCGGGCGGATTGTGGAAGTCCGTCCGGAAACCCTGCTGATCCACCGTCAGGGCTATCCGCCTGCGGAAGTCCCCCGGCCACAAGTGATCGGTAAGGTAGTCCTCAATACCCGCCCCTCGGAAACCCCGCCGTGAACGATACTTTCCTGACAACTCAATGGACGCAGGTCCTCGCCGCCCGGGGGAATTCCACCCTGGCGGGCGAGACAATGAAGTCGCTGTGCGCAAATTGCTATGCTCCGATCGTGGCATTTTTGGAACGCAGCCCGCACACCGCCCCCGAGGCCCGGGATCTGGCGCATGGGTTCTTCGAGTGGATCCTCACCCGCGACCCGTTTTCCGCGGTGGACCGGGAGCGCGGCCGTTTCCGGTCCTATCTGCTCGGCGCCCTCAAACACTACCTCAGCCGCCAGGCGCAATCGGCCGGCCGGTTGAAACGTGGCGGCCAGATGGGGCATTCGTCCTTGTCAGAAGAAGGCTTTCCGGAACCCGCCGATCCCGGCCTGCCACCCGACCGCGAGTTCGACCGGCAATGGGCACTCCACCTGCTCCGTCAGGCCATGGAGCGGCTGGCCGCTGAAACCCGGGCCGCAGGACGGGAGGCGCAATGGGAGGCTTTGCGGCCCTTCCTGACCGGGGAATCGGCTCAAGGGGAAATTGCCCGGTTGGCCACCGGTCTGGGGGTCCCGGAAGCCACGCTGCGCAGTCAACTGCACCGGTTGAGGCAGCGTTTCCGCTATCACATCAAGGCCTGCATCACTCCTACCTTGGCTTCCCCCGGCGAGGTCGCGGACGAAATGTCCGCCCTGCTGGCAGCCCTGACGGTTTGAGGTTACTCGGGCAGCAGGCGCACCGCACGGCCGATGAACAGCGGCACGGACGCCGGGATTTCACCGCCGCCAGGGACACGGAAGGGGCCTGACAAAACGCCATCCTTGAGCGGTTCGCCGCCGAGGGCAGTGACCAGGGCATCGATAGCGGCGAGGTTGCCTCTCCGCTGCTGGCCCCGGCCGTCCTTGCGGCGGAATTCGTAAAAGACCAACACCGCGACGGCGGCTTTTTCCCCTTCGGCCGCGCGCAGGGCGGCGGCGGCGCGATGGACCAGACCACCGAGGAGATTACCGGATGCGGCGGCACTGCGGCCGAGCACGGCTTCGCAAAGCCGCCCGATCCGCTGGGCCCACTGGGAACCGGGGCGGCTGCGTTTCAATTGATCCGATATTTTTGGGCCGAAGCCGCCATCCGACCAGGCTTCGATCACCACCGCCCCGCGGCCTTCCCGGCCGTTGACGACCCCGAGCAGATCGCATCGCTGCGAACCGCCGGGCTGATCATCGAGGCGCACCAGATAACCCGGAATGCCCTGAACAAGGCGGAGCGGACCCAACCCGGAATGAGAGGCCAGGAGCGCCTGCAGTTCGTCAGGAACCAGCGCCTTGCCGGGAACCCGGAAGAGCGCCCTGGCCAGCTCGAACTCAGCATGTCCAGCTTCCCACGGGGCCGCTTCCGCGGGAGGCGGGGCTTCCTGAAACCATTCGTCTGCCGACCCCAAGGTCTTGCCGGTCTTCCTGATCAATAATTCACTCACGCGGTTACGTAATCATCCCGCAGCCGCCGCACACAAGCGGGATCAGGATGGATTCCGGATTTCCGCGGCCCCAAAATAAGGCTGCAGCGCAGGCGGCAGCGTGATACTGCCGTCGGCTTGCTGGTAGGTTTCCACCAAGGCCACAAAGAGCCGCGCCAAGGCGGTGCCCGAACCATTCAGAGTGTGCGGGAAGAGGTTTTTCTTCGTTTCCGCATCCTTGTAGCGGAGCTTCATCCGGCGGGATTGATAGTCCCCGAAGTTCGAGCAGCTGCTGACTTCCAAATAGGTGCCCTGCCCCGGAGCCCAGACCTCGATATCGTAGGTCTTGGCCGAACCAAAACCGATGTCGCCGGTGCAGAGTTCGATCACGCGGTAATGCAGGCCCAGCAGCTGCAAAACCCGCTCGGCATTGGCCGTGAGCTTTTCCAACTCTTCCATGCTGTCCTGAGGAAGGCAGATTTTGACCAGTTCCACCTTGTCGAACTGGTGCATCCGGATCAGCCCGCGGGTGCCCAGTCCAGCGCTGCCGGCCTCGCGGCGGAAGCAGGGCGTGTAGGCGGCGTAACAGATCGGCAGGACCGTTGGATCGACGATTTCCTCGCGATGGAGATTGGTCACCGGCACTTCAGCGGTAGGCAGCAGATAAAGACCATCCCGCTCGCAGGCATACAGTTGGTCTTCGAACTTGGGCAGCTGACCCGTGCCGACCAGTGCCTCCGGCTTCACCAGCAGCGGCGGGGCGATTTCGGTATAACCATGCTGTGTGGTGTGCAGATCCAGCAGGAAATTGATCAAGGCCCGTTCCAGTCTTGCTCCAGCGCCGCGATACACCACAAAAGCGCTGCCGGAGATTTTGACGCCGGCTTCGAAGTCCAGCATCTTCAATTCGGTGCCCAGCGCCACATGGTCCTTCGGTTCAAAGGCCAGGACCGGTTTGGTGCCCCAGACCCGGACCTCCGGATTCTCCTCGGCGCTTTCACCCACCGGACAGGCCTCGTGCGGCAGGTTGGGAATGCTGAGCAGCAGGGTTTCCTGGCGGACGTCGAGGTCAGCGGCCTCCTTGTTCAGGGCATCCACCCGGTCGCCAATGGTGCGCATTTCGGCTTCGATGGGGGAAGTGTCCTGACCTTGTTTTTTGGCAACGCCGATCTCTTTGCTGACGCGGTTGCGTTCGCTCTGCAGGGCTTGCTTTTCGGTTTCGGCCTTGCGGCGGGATTCATCAAGGGAAAGCACTTCGTCTACTAACGTCCACACGTCGCCACCCCGTTGGCGCAGTCGGGTGCGCACGGTTTCGGTCTGTTCCCTGATGAGTCTGATATCCAGCATAAGGCCGCGAAAGTGCCGCCCCCCACGGGGTCCGGCAAGGCGGTTTTTCCTCAGAGTGGACCTGGTCCCATCGCGCGGCTGTGACCCTGGCCACTTTACTCGCTGCGCACGCCCGTTTCCGGCTGCAGCCAATAAAGCACGGCCATACGCGCGGCGATGCCATTTTCGACCTGCTGGTTGATGAGGGTGCGCTCGTAAGTCATCACGCCATCCACCAGTTCCACGCCGCGGTTCACGGGGCCGGGATGCATCACATAAATCCCTTTGTCCCGGATGTATTTCAGACGGTCGTCGGTGACGCCGTAGAGCCGGTGGTATTCGTGAAGGCTGGGGAAAAATTGTTCCTTCTGCCGCTCCATCTGGATGCGGAGCAGATAGATGACCTCCGGTTGCCAGTCGAAGACCTCGTCAAAAGTGCGGAAGCTTCTCATGTCAGGATGCCGGTCATCCGGGATGAGGGGACCCGGCCCGAAGACCCCCACCTCCGCGCCGAGCTTCCGCAGGATCATGCTGGTGCTGCGGGCCACCCGGCTGTGCTGGATATCACCGATGATGGCGACACGGCGGCCCGCCAGCGGGCCGAGCACTTCCTTCATGGTGAAGGCATCAAGGAGACCCTGGGTGGGATGCGCGTGATGCCCGTCGCCGGCGTTGATGACACTGGCCTTGGTGTGTTTGGCAATCAGGTTGGGCACTCCGGCGGCGGAATGCCGCACGATGATGTAATCCACCTGCATGGCCTGCAGGGTGTCGATGGTATCAATGATGCTCTCGCCCTTCACCACCGAGGAGGTGGAGACGGTGAAGTTCGTCACATCGGCACTGAGGCGCTTGGCGGCGATTTCAAATGAGGACCGGGTGCGGGTGCTGGGTTCGTAAAAAAGCGTCAGGACGTGCCGGCCCCGCAGCGGCGGCATCTTTTTCACCGACTGCCGGATCAGGTTTTTGAAGGGCTGCGCAGTGTCGAGGAGGAAGTTGATCTCCGCCACGCTGAGCGCTTCGATATCGAGCAGGTCTTTGCGTCCTTTCATGATGCGTCGTGTTTATTATCCACCAGAAAAAGCCCATCCTGTCCATCCTGTTCGCGCAGGCGGACCCGCAGATAGGACTCCTTGCCCAGCGGCTGCTTCAGGCCGCAATAGTCGGGCTGGATAGGCAACTCGCGCCCTCCCCGGTCCACCAGGACGGCCAATTCGATCCGGGCCGGCCGGCCGTACTCAAAAAGCGCATCGATTGCCGCCCGGATGGTGCGCCCGGTGTAGAGCACATCGTCCACCAGGATCACCAGCGAACCTTTCAATTCGTTGGGCAGTGAGGTCTTGCCAAAGTCCGGCGTGAAGGTGGCCTGCCGGGGATCATCACGGTATAAGGTGATATCCAACATCCCCGTCTGCACCCCCGGACGTTCCTCTTCCAACACTTTTGCCAGCCGTTGGGCCAGCGGCACCCCGCGCCGGTGGATGCCCACCAGCACGAACTTTTCCTTGGGATGGCGTTCGAGAATTTCGTAGGCGAGGCGGTGGATCTTGGTATCGATCTCGCGCGGACTGAGCAGTTGTTGGCCGGAGGTCTCCATGGGGTCAGGAAAAATGGAGGGTGGCGATGTCGGACCGGCGTTGGCTGCCGGGGAAGTCCACCTTCGCGGCTTGGGCATATACCTTGTCGCGCGCCGCTTCGCGCGTTTCCGCCTGGGCCACGATGGCCAGCACGCGCCCGCCATTGGTTTCAAAATCATCTGACGCATTCCGCCGCGTGCCGCAATGATAGACGCGGACGCCTTCCACCTGGTCGAGACCGGTGATCACATCGCCACTGCGGCTGGTCTCAGGATACCCGGCGCTGGCCAGGATAAGGCAGACGCTCCAGCCGGGCTTGGGCTCCAGGAGTTGCGGCTGCAGATCACCCTCCGCAGCATGTTTGATGTATTGGGCCAGATCACCGCCGAAGAGCGGCATTACGGCTTCGCACTCGGGATCACCGAAGCGGCAGTTGTATTCGATCACCTTCGGCCCCTGCGGCGTGAGCATCAGGCCAAAGTAAATAAAGCCCCGGTAAGGCAAACCGTCCTTCAGCAAACCTTCCACCGTCGGTTTCACAATCGAGTGCTCCACCACCGCCATCACGTCGTCGGAAACCAACGTCGGAGCCGCCACTGCGCCCATGCCTCCGGTGTTGGGGCCGTCGTCGTTGTCGCGGATGCGTTTGTAGTCGCGGGCGGGGGTGAGAATGTGATAGTCACCATCGACGATGGAGCAGAAAACCGAAAGTTCCGGACCGGTCAGGCATTCCTCCACCACCATGCGTCCGGCCCCGAATTGCCGCTTCACCAGCACGGCATCAAGAAATTCCTCCGCCTCGGCCATGGTCTGGCACACCGCCACTCCCTTGCCCGCGGCGAGGCCATCGAATTTCAAAACCACCGGCACCGCCGTAATGGCGGCGCGGGCCTGGTCGATGGTGTCCACCGCGGCATAACCCGCCGTGGGGATCCCATGGCGCACGAGGAATTGTTTGGCGAATTCCTTGCTCGCTTCCAGCTGGGCGGATTCCTTCGGCGGTCCCCAGCAGGGGATGCCGGCCGCCTGACAAAGATTCGCCAGACCCTGGTCCGTCACCAGCAGGCTTTCCTCGCCGGCCACACAGAGGTCGATTTCCTCCTCCAGCATCCAGCCGATCAGGCTGGGCAGGTCTTTGGCGGCGGTGCGTCCCGCGATTTCAAAAATGGCATCGCTCCCCGGCCAGCAGAACAATTGCGGCTGCGACGGAGACTCCGCGAGGGCGGTGAGCAGCGCGTGTTCCCGTCCTCCTTTTCCAGTAACCAGTATCTTCATAGCAAAATTTTCGGCCGCTTCCTCCCCGCCTGGATTGGCAGGGAAAAGCATCCCTCTTTCCCATCCGCCGGATGCCCCCCCCGGCGCAAGGGAACTTTCCACCCGGAGCGGGCGTCCCAAGCCCCGGCCATCAAGCTCCGGCAGGGAGCGCGGGTTCCCCAAGTGCCGGCTGGCACAGGTCCACCCGCTGGAGCCAGGCTTCCAGATCATCAAAAGGGATCACCCGGGAAAGACTGGCCAGAATCTCGATCTGCATTTCGCCTGCATGGGTCATGGATTCGGGCTTGTGGGTCCGGACGAGGCGATGGCGGCGGAGCTTGGCTAGGATGCTTTCAATCTGCGATTTCTCCGGAGGTTCGATGCGGTCAAAAAAGATCCGCAGCCGGTTCCACAGGTCGTCCACGGTAATGATGACCGCCGCCGCAGAACCCGATGCCTGTTCATCATCCCAGAGGCGCCACAAGGTGAGGATCACCAGCGTCTCATCCCGGGAAAACGTGCTGAGGAGTTGGCAGGCCTCCGTGCGCGGCCTGGCCTGCAGCAGCGGCGTTTCCTCATCCACGATCAGCTCCAGCCCCAACGGAGCGAGGTAATCGGCCATGTGCGCTTGATAGTGATCACGGATCAGAAGGAACAACTCGCGCCCGCTGCCTTCGCTGCCGAGGATCACCCCGCGCCCCAGCAGTTCCGCCAGTACATCCCGGATGGGTGCGCGGTCCTCTTCCGGCACGTCGGACCAGAACGAGGGCCACAGGGGCGAAGCTTCACGCGCGGAGGAAGGAGCAGAATCAGAAGAGTTCATCGGATGCGTTCAATTTCCATGTGGTCAATGCTCCAGCCGGCCTGGGCATCGCGGGGGAGCGTGTCAGGATGGAGCCCATCAGTCCGGCGGGGGCCGGTGACGGACCAACTGATGCTGCGCCCGCCCGCCACCGGCGCATGGTCGTAGGCGGCGAGGGCCAGCAGGTCCAGCAATTCATCAATCCCGGTCAGGGCAAACTGATCGCTGGCAATCCGCCGCGCTCCGGCCGGCAGAAGGCGCTCCAGCAGGCGGGCCGCGCGTTGCGGGGTCAGGGCGAGTCGTTGTTTTTCCTGCCAACCCGCCAAAACCGCGGCGGCATCTGCGGCCGTGGCCCGGCCGGAGGTGAAGGAGAGATCAGTGAGAGCCCGGGCCTTGCGTTTTTTCCAGAGCGACTCCACTCCGAAGCAGAATTTCACCTCCGGACAGCGCGGCACAAAATCCGGAATGGCTTCCGCGAGATCGCGGAACCGCTGGCCCGCGTGTTGGGCATTGATGGCTTCGCAGAAGGATTTTACAATCTCCGGACGGCGGCCCCGCAACTCGGTCTGATAACGATAGCGCTGCTGGGAAAGCCGGTTGAAGGCCGCCATGCGGGCATCGATCGCCTCCGCGCGCTGACGCAATCCGCCCAGGGCACGTTCCAGCTTCAACAACGCCGTCGACGCCATCAGCCAGGCCTCGGTTTCATCACACCGGTAATGCCCGGCAAATCCCTCGGCCAGCCGCTGTTTTACCAGCACATCGTCGCGGGCGTCCGCCACCAGCGACCGGGCCACCATCAGCCTGGGCAGAAGTCCCCCGCGCCGCAGCGCATCATAACAAACCATATGCTGCCCCTGGCCGAACTCGCCGTAAAATACCTGCAGCGTCTCTGCGGCCGTGGCGGATTGCCGCTGCCGTTGCTCGAAGAGGCTCACCAGCTTTTCCACGCTGTGAAGCTGCTCGATGGCATGTTCCAGACGCTGATTCAGGTCCGTGACGGTGGAACGCAAGGCATCACCGCCGTGCAAAGCCGGATCCAGCACCCCGGGCACCGACAGGGTCTCGCAGACACTGCGCAGTGCGTCCGCAAAGGTCCGCAGCTCCGCGGCATCATCTTCGGCCAGTTGCCGGAGCAGGCGCAGCAGGGGACGCAGGCCCGGCGAAATCAGGACCCAGCGATCCTGCAGCCCCAGGGTCTGTTCTTCCAGCCACCCTGCCGCCAGCATCCGATTGAAAAAGGCCGAGGCTTTCTGCCGGGCATCCCGCAACGCAGCGCCTTCGTCCTCGCTCAGCACCACCCCGGGATGCTGGGCAATCACTTCGCGGATAATCGAAAGCGCCTCCCCGTGGGGCAACCGTGCCGCATCCCCCGCCTCCTCCACCAAGCGGTCGGAACAATCGACATACACTGGCGCAGAGGGGCGCGTCAGGGGCCGGAAATATTCCTGACCCACCAATTGGAAAACGCGGTGACTGAGCAGTCTCATAGCCAAAAATAGAGCTGCTCCACCAACCGTCCGGATCCTATCCAGCGGTTCAAGACCTCCTCCGGAAGGGCCACTGCCCCCAGCCGGGCACTCTCCAGTCCAGCCCCTGGGCGGTCAGTTCGTTTTTTTGGGGGCTCGGCAGGCATGGCTGTGCGGCAATAGGCTGGGAATCACCGCAACGTCAACCGGCACGGGTTTGTCCCGCCACCACGGCGAAGCCGCTGTCCCCTCAATCCCGCCGCCCCGGTCCGCGTTCCCCGGCCCCGAAGAGCCGGCCCCAGAACCCGATGCGTTGCTGCCAGAGCCGCCTTTGCTCTTCACTGAAGACCTCCGCCATTTTTTCGTTCAGTTCCCCATTCAACGACTCCACCGGAAACGGATTCTCCTGCCAGTCGGCCAGAGCGGCCTCTGAGGCAAAGATGGCAAACAGCTGGTCCTTCTGCAGATCGGTCAAGTGCAGGGTCGCCTGCACCTCGCCCAGCAGGCGGTTGGCCTGCAGTTCGCGGCTGCCCCGCTCCTCTTCCTCACAAAACCGCTCGTAGTCCTGCCACTGGGCGGCATCGAGCACGGCCGCGATGGTCTGGTCGCGCGCCGCCACAATAATGGCCGGATCCTCCGGAATCAGGAGGGCGTGTTTTTTGCCGGAACCCGCGGCGAGGGACCGGTCCGCCCTGGCGGTGGCTTCCGCGATGGCGATCAGTTGAAAATCCTCGAGCCCGATCTGTTCCTGCAAGGCCACCAACCGCGCGTCCCGTTGTTGCTGGCGCTGTAGTTCCCGCCATTGTCCGATCCGGCTCCGCCAGTCGCTCCGGTTCCCCCGTTTTTCTTCCGGGTCGCCGGTCGCGGCAGTCCCCGGCCTGACAGATAGTGGATCGGGCTGATTTTTCAGCGCCACCACTGCCGGCACCTCAGGCTCTGGCGTCCTAGCATTGAGGCGTGCAAACAATTCGCTCCGTGCGGATTCCAGATGCCTGATCTTCCGGGCCTGCCATGTGACCGGCACCATGGCCACCGCCACACAGGCGGCCATCAACTGTGGTTTGGTCAGGGCGGCCGCCTTCAGCCAGAGGGTGCCGCTCCATCCCAGGGCTGGAGCCTTGGCCGCCACTCCCGCCCAGACAGCGGTGTGGCCGGCCGGGGCCGCCTTGACTGCTTCCGGCAGCACGGCCGCGGCCAGCAGCGCGGCAGACACCGTCACGCCCCGGCGGCGGAACCGCACTGAGAGTTTCTCCAAAGCCCGCGCGACCCGCTTCCGGGCGGCCTCTTCGGTGGTGCCCAGGGCCGCACCGGTTTCGCGCAGGCTCAGGCCCTGCAGAAAGCGGAGCACCACCGCCTCGCGGTCCTGCTCTGCCAGTCCGGACATGGCTTCATCCAGCAATGGCATCAACTGCCGCACCCGTTGGGCCTCGTCTTCATCAGTCATGGAATTTGAATCTGTTGTCAGGTTTGCCTCCTCTTCCGCATACCGGCGTTCGCGCCGCGCCCGGCGCGCTTCATCCCGCTGCCGCCGGGCTACTTCCAGCAGGGTGGCTTTGTAGAGCCAGCCGCCCAGACTGGCCCGGCTGCTCAGCCGGGCCGCCTTGCCCGCCAGCCCCAGAAAGACGTTCTGGACCACATCCGCCGCGGTATCGGCATGCCCGGTACGCCGCAACGCGGTGCTGAAGACCAGGTCCTGATGGCGCTGCACCAGTTCATGGAACGCCCGTTGGTCACGGCCGAGCGCAAACTCGCGGAGCAGTTGGCCATCGGTCAGGGACGGGGTCATAACGGGCGCGGCATCGATGCCTTGCCTCCATACACTGCCACCGCCGAAAAGACCGGACAAAGAAATTTCCCGTCCGCCCTGAATTTATTGTCCGGTCCTGCGTCCTGTGGAAGGATTACCTTGCAGGGAATTCCCTGTTCCGCATTCAACCCACCAACTCCGATCCCATGAAAACACCGATCCTCCTGACCATGGCCCTGCTGGCCTCTTCCGCCTTCGCGGAATCCGGACCCGCTGAAGAAGTCCAGGCCGCCGCCAAAAAGCTCGCCGAAGCGACCAACTACAGCTGGTCCACCACCACCAAAATGCCTGAGGAAAGCCGGTTCCGGCCCGGCCCGGTGGAAGGCAAAACCGCCAAAGATGGTTTTACCCTCATCACGATGACCAATGGAGACCGCAAAACCGAAGCCGTGCTCAAGGACGGCAAGTATGTCCTGAAAACCGAAGCCGGCTGGCAAACCAGCGAGGAAATGCGCGCCGCCCGTGAAAGCGGTGGTGGCGGCGGAGGAGGAGGTGCTGGCGGCGGACGTGGCGGATTTGGAGGCGGCCGCATGTTCCAAAACTTCAAAGCCCCAGCGGTTCAGGCCGGTGAGCTTGCCGGAAAAGTCAAGGAACTGAAGAAGGACGGGGACACCCTTTCCGGCGACCTGACCGACGCCGCGGTGAAGGAAATGCTGACCATGGGCGGACGCCGACGCGATGGCAGTGAAGCCCCCTCCCCCACCGATGCCAAAGGATCGGTGAAATTCTGGATCAAGGACGGGGTCCTCACCAAATATGAAACCCAAGTCTCCGGTAAAATCAGCTTCAACGACAACGAAATAAACCTCGACCGCACCACCACCACGGAATTCAAGGACGTCGGCTCCTCCACCGTGGAAGCGCCGGAAGAGGCCAAAAAGAAGATTGAAAGCGCCCCGGCTCCGGCGCCCCGGAATTAATCCTGACCGCCTCCCACCACCACACCCCTCACCCACACCCCCATGAAAAAACCAGTTCTTCTGCTGAATTTGTTATGGATCGGCATTGCCTCCGGCACCTTTTATGCCGGCACCGTGTGGCGTGAGGGGCAGGCGGACGGCGCGGCCTCCGGCTCCAACCGCGCCCACAACCTCGTTTCCTCCAGCCCGCCGGGATCCGGCCGTCCATCTGCCGGCCCGCCGGGAACTCCGGCGGATGCGGACATCGAGGAATTCCTCGACCTCCACGGTCTGAAAGACGGGGTACCGCTCTCTGCCGAAGCCATGAGCAAAGCCGTCAGCGATGCCCTGCGTGAAACCGACCCGATCAAGAGCCAGATGCTTTTCGGACGCCTGATGTCGGCTCTGACCCCGGAAAATGCCCAGGCCGCCCTCGCCATGATCCGGGAAAACACCGGCGGATTTGAATCCATGCGCTTCATGGGCATGCTGGCCTATGCCTGGGGTGGGGTCGATCCCAAGGGTGCCATGGAACAACTGGGCCAGACGGGAGAGCGGGGCGACCGCGGAGCCCGCATGACCCAGGGCACCGCCCTTTCCGGTTGGGCCGGCAAAGACCCCGCCGCCGCCATTGCGTGGCTGGATGCCTACAAAGGTGAAGACAAAGAGGGCCTGACCCAATCCCTTATCAGCGGCCTCGCCAAATCCGACCTGACGGCCGCCCAGAAATATGCCAGTGCCCTTGAGAACAAGGACGAACGCGCCCGGGCTTCCCAAACCCTCGCCCGCGAAATGATCCGGGCCGGCGGAGTGGACAAGGCCACCGCATGGCTGGCTACCCTGACCGATCCTTCCATGAAGTCCGGGGCCTTTGACAGCGTTGCCCAACAATTGATGCGCTCCGATCCGGAGCAGGCGGCCGCCTTTATCCGCCAGAATGCCGCCGAGGACTTTGCCCGCGGAGCGGCCGCTTCCATGGCCTCCAACCTCAGCCGCAAAGACGTGCAACAAGGTCTCGCCTTTGCCGCTTCCCTGCCCGCCGAAGCCCAGTCCCGGGCTTATGGCGAGGTGATTAATCAATGGATGGAACGCAACGACGGGGCTGAAACCGTGCAGGCCAGCGAATATGTGAATAACATGCCCGCCGGTCCCGCCCGCGATGCCGGAGCCGCCATCATCGCCCGCGAAGTTGCCCGCGAAGACCCCGCCGCCAGCATTGCCTGGGCCGGCAGCATCAGCGATGTTGCCCAACGGGAACAATCCCTCGTCCAAGCCGGCCGGCGTTACCTTCGCACCGATCCCCAGGCCGGTGCTGCCTGGCTCGCGCAAAGCGGCCTCTCCGCCGAAGCCCAACAACAGATCACCGCACCCCGCGAAGAACGCCGCGGCCCCCCTGAAGGCGCAGGCAATGCCCCTGCCGGAGGATTGCAGCGCGGCGGCTTCCCCGGAGGTGGCCGTGGCGGCCGCGGCCGGTAGGCAATTGAATTGGTCGCCAAAGGCCTCGTCGCTTCACCCGCCGGAGGCCACCTCCACGATACCACCGGTCTGCTCAAACCGGTTGGCGGCCACATTCTTCCGGCTGTGCTCCGGGTCAAAAATCCGCCCGTTCATCGCCACATAAACGCCCGGCGGCAGCACCTGCGCCGCCATCACCGCCGTGCCGATATTGAACTCCGCGTCACTCACCCGGAACCGCGCCGGCTGCATTGAGCCCGTCAGCACAATCGTCCGCCCCTCCAGTCCAGCCCCCTTCAGCGCCAGCGCCGTCTGGATCATGGTGTCCGTCCCGTGGGTTACCACCACCCGCCGGCACCCCTGCCCCGCGATCACCGCCCGCACCGCCTCCCGGTCCACTGCCGTCATCTCCAGACTGTCCTTCCGCACCACCGGCACGATCTCATAACTAAACGCCACATTCGCCTCCTCCAGCAACCCCGCCACCTGCGGCGGCCCCACCGCATACTCCCCCTTGGCGTCGAAATAAATCTTATCAATCGTCCCCCCGCAGGTCACGAAGAGCAGATCGGGTGGTGTTGGATCATCGTTCATTATTTTTCATTTTTGGAAATCCATCACGATCAGTGCGGCACCGACCGGAAGGAAAAAATTTCACATAATTTTCGAAACCTGCCAGCACCCCAAGCACCGGACCACCGGAAAAATCCGGTCGAGCCAGACTGATCAAGATTTGAACTCGAAATCGACTATCGATTCATCGCCTCCACATCCTTTGTCCCAACCGTCCATGGCCGCAGAACCTTGCCCCGGGTTTTGGCAATGGCCGCAGCCATCTCCTGCAGACGGATGAGGATGCCGATTTTTTCTTCAAAACTGGCCCGGGCCAAGGCGCGGCGACGGGCTTCCTTGGCAGTGAAGGTCTTTTCTAGCAGTTCGGGGGAAGTGTCCATTGGCGGAATCGATCAAGAAGGTTGTGCCTCGTTAAAATCGTCTCAAGTCCAGCGACGTCAATCTCCGCCTGCTCCATGAACAACGCCACCCGCTGGCGGTCCTTGGCCCGCCCGGTCTGCACCATGATCGCCAGAAGATGCTCGGCCCGTAGGACACGGGTGGGTGTGATCCCCAGGGAAATAATTCGGGCCTCGGCGAGACCTTCTTCGATCAGCGGATTGAACGCGGGAAGAAATTGGACAGGCACTCCTTCAATCGTTACACACTCTTTCTCAGGTTCATACCCCCGCTCACGCAGCGCCGAATAGAGGGGCTCCATGGTGGTAAGAAACCCCTCGGTTGGCAGGACTACGAAGACGTCGAGATCGAAGGTGGCAAAAGGTTCCACATAGAAGATCGCCCCCACCGCCCCGCCAATCGCATAACGGCCTATCACGCCGTCGCGCTCAAGGTCGTTCAGGACTTGAAGAGTGGCTTCCATGGTAGTCGATCCACTACAAACTCCGTTCCGCCACCTCGCGGGTGAGTTCCGGGAGGAAGTCGGCGAGGAGCCTGACGCCGAGGTCGCCCTTTTTCGCGTGGCGGACGCTGACGCTGGCGGCGGCGGCTTCTTTTTCGCCGATGACGAGCATGTAGGGGATGCGCTGGAGCTGGGCGTTGCGGATTTTGGCGCCGACTTTTTCGGGGCTGTTGTCCAGGCTGACGCGCAGGCCGGCGGCTTTGAGCTGGGCGAGGGCTTCGGTGGCGAAGGTTTCGCTCTTTTCGCT
Source organism: uncultured Verrucomicrobiota bacterium (assembly GCA_942492905.1). Classification (GTDB taxonomy): domain Bacteria; phylum Verrucomicrobiota; class Verrucomicrobiia; order Verrucomicrobiales; family V1-33; genus CAIZWU01. The sequence goes on along the minus strand of OW818657.1, from coordinate 2,542,596 downwards.
GATGGTCAGGATACGGACCTGCTCGGGGGCGAGCCAGACGGGGAAGTGACCGGCGAAGTGTTCGATGAGGACACCGGTGAAACGTTCCATGCTGCCGAAGGGGGCGCGGTGGATCATGACAGGGCGGTGTTTCGCATTGTCCGCGCCGATGTAGCTGAGGTCGAAGCGGACGGGCAGGTTGTAGTCCACCTGCACGGTGCCGAGCTGCCATTCGCGGCCGATGACGTCCTTGATGACGAAGTCGATCTTCGGGCCGTAGAAGGCGGCCTCTCCGGGTTCCTCGGTGAAGGCCACGCCGAGGGTGGCGGCAGCGGCGCGGCAGGCGGCTTCGGCCTTGTCCCATTGCTCGGGATTGCCGGTGAACTTGGTGCTGTCGGGATCGCGGGGGCCGACGCGCACGCGGTAGTCCTGCATGCCGAGCGTGGTGAGGACGGTCTTCACGAGCGAGAGGCAGCCGAGCATTTCCTGCGCGACCTGTTCCTCGGTGCAGAAGAGGTGGGCGTCGTCCTGGGTGAAGCCGCGGACGCGGGTCATGCCGTTGAGTTCGCCGGACTGTTCCCAGCGGTAGACGGTGCCGAACTCGGCGAGGCGCACGGGCAGGTCGCGGTAGGAATGCGGCTGCGAGGCGAAGATCTTGATGTGGTGCGGGCAGTTCATCGGCTTCAGCAAAAAGCCGTCGATGAGCTGGTCGTCGGGGAGGACGCGGTCGGGGGTGATGGTCTCCTTGCCGGTGAGCTTGTTGACCTTCTCGGCGAGCTGGGCGGAGACGGCCTCGATGCGGTTCGACATCTCGGCGCAGGAGCAGCCGGAGGAAACGAGCTGGTCGAGGGCGTCGCGCTCCACGACCGGCGGGAACTGCGACTCCTTGTAATAGGGGAAGTGGCCGGAGGTCTTGTAGAGCGAGAGGCGGCCGATGTGCGGCGTGAAGACCTGGGAATAGCCCTGCTTCTTCAGCTCCGCGGCGATGAAGTTCTGCAGCTCCTGGCGGAGGATGGCGCCATTGGGAGTCCAGAGGATGAGACCCTGACCGACATCATCATCGATGTGGAACAGATGCAGTTCCTTGCCGAGACGGCGATGGTCCCTCTTCTTGGCTTCCTCCAGAGCGACAAAGTGTTGTTCCAGTTCCTCGCTGGTCGGAAAGGCGGTGCCGTAAAGCCGCTGGAGCTGGCCCTTGGATTCGTCTCCCAAGTAGAAGCTGGCGGACACACTGGTGAGGCGGACGTTCTTGCACTTGCCGCTGTAGTTCACGTGAGGGCCGGCGCAGAGGTCGATAAAATCGCCATTCTGATAACAGGAAATCTCCTCGCCCTCCGGGATCTTGTCGATCAGATCGAGCTTGAAGCGGCTGGGATTGCCGGGACGCTCGGTCAGGCCGCCGAGACGTCCACTTTCGGCCATAGCCTTGGCTTCGTCGCGGCTGATGACCTTCTTTTCAAACTTCTGATTTTCCTTGGAGAGTTTTTTCATCTCCGCCTCGATGGCCGGGAAATCGTCCGGGGTGATCCGGTGTTTCATGTCGAAATCGTAGTAGAATCCGTAGTCCCCGGGAGGCCCGTAGGCGAACTGCGCGTCCGGCCAGAGGCGGAGGATGGCGGTGGCCATGAGGTGGGCACAGGAGTGGCGCAGGCGGTCCAGATCAGACATCTGTTCGCGTTCTTCGAGGGTCTTGCGGTCGTTCATAGGGAAAAAGGGTCAGCGGTCAGGAGACAGAAGTCGGAATTCAGGGGGAATTGGAAAATGAGTTGGAACAGGAGGTCACTAAGGAGCAAAAGGAAAGCGGGGAGGTTTGCCGGTTTGCCGACGGATTTCCAAACCTGGATGCCGGAAAATTTTCATGGGCCCTCCAGCTTGATCCCCTTCAGCCCGAAGTGCGGGGCGGCGGTGAGAAGATGTTTGTCGGAGGAGTAGATTTCCGTGAATCCATGATCGGCCGCGCTGACGAGATGCAGGATATCAGCGGAGCGCACGAACACGTCAGGACTGAGGATGCCGAGATGACGGATCGAACTGTCCACCAACGAAGCACTGAGAGGCAGCCAGGACCAGAGGCCATTGCTGATGTCGTTTTCGAATTGAGCCCGCAGCAGGTGGTATTCGGATTGAGTCATGCTTCCCTCGCGCAGCTTGCGGTGAAAAACGGAGGCGGTCTCCAGCTTGCCGTGCAATGCACAGGCAATGGCACCGGTCTCCACCGCCTTGCGCTGCACCATCGCACTATCGGGTTCTGCGAGATAGTATTTAGCAATGTAACAACCGTCGTAATAAATCATCGGCCGTCGCGCATTTCTGAAATGATCTCGGTGCTATCCGTCCCGCCTGTGAGCCGTTCCTGCAAAGCAGCGAAGCCGGGGAGCAGTTTGCGGGTTAAAAATAGATTTTCCCTTTTTGGTGCGGGATCGGAATCCGCATTTTCCATCATTCGATTTTGGAGAGCTTCCCCTTCAGAAGACATCTGCCGATTCAGCCCAGGAATTACCGAGGACCTGAGCGTGGCGGGGTTCACTGGAACCGGCTGGATCACCGCAATCGGATGACCCCGGTCCGTGACGGTAATCTCTCCAGTCTGACCCGCTTTACGGACCCATTCGCCGGTACGGGCGTGCAGTTCCTTGATCGTAATCGTTGTCATGCCCCAAAGTGTCACCAGGTGTCACCTTTGTCAATCCAGGCGCCTTTTTCTAGTTTTCAGGAATTTCGCGGAGTTGGGCGTGCAGGACGTTGAGTTGCTTTTTGAGCGCGATGAGACGGGTAGTGAGGCCAATGACGGTTTCGGGAGAAGGATTCGCCTGCCGGAGTTGATTTTGGAGCAGGTCGATCTCCGCCGTCACGGCTGAGACCCGGAGGCTGGAAACGGCGTGACGGGCGGAAGTGAGTCCGTCGGTGGTGCCGGGGGTTTTGTGGAGCAGGCCGGCCAGGATGGAGGCTTCTCCAAGGGTCAGGGTGGTCATCCAGGTGGTGATGCTCGAGGGCTCTGAAGGGTCGAGAGGAGCATCAAGGATGCGTTGCAGGAAATCGCCTCCGCTGAGGGTGGACCAGGCGGGCCCATCGGCACCGGCGATCAGCCAGCGGCGGGCCGCAGCATCGGTGAGGGCAAGTTGCAGCAGCAGCCGGACGCCGGGGTGCTGGATTTCCGGGGTTTCGTCAGGATCGGGGCCGGAGGCGGGGGGATGTGTTTGCCCGGGATCGCGCTCTGCGGCGCGGTCACCATATTTTTTCTGCTGGGCCAGGTGGGCTTGGACCATTTTCCGGAGTTCGTCAGGACCCACATTCAACCGGTTGGCGCAGCGGGTGAGGGCGGCATCGAGAATCGGGCGGTCCTTGAGCTTGGCGAGATTTTCCGCGAGTTCACGGAGCACCTTCATTCGCTCGCGGGTGTCCGTAAGATCGGATTTGGCGGCGCGGAGGTCGATTTGGAAATCGAAAAAATCCTTCGCTCCCTCCAAACGTTCGCGCAGGGCCTCAACGCCTTCCTTGCGGATCAGCGAATCAGGGTCCTCGCCGGGCGGGAGGGCGGCGACGCGGACGAAGATGCCTTCCTTGCTGAGTTCGGTGAAGGCGCTGGCGGCAGCCTTGTAGCCCGCATTGTCCGAGTCGTAGCAAAGCACCACCTGGTCGGTATGGCGTTTGAGGAGGCGGGCGTGATGCGGGGTGAAAGCAGTGCCGAGCGGGGCAATGATGTTTTCAATCCCGGCCTCGAACGCCATCAGCATATCAATCTGCCCCTCGCAGATGATGGCTTTTTCGGCTTTGTGGATGGCGCGTTTGGATTTGTCGAATCCGAAAAAGACCTCGCTTTTATTGAAGATGGAGGTGGCCGGCGAGTTCATGTATTTCGCCGGGGAATCCTCCGCACGGAGGACCCGCCCGCTGAAGGCGATGACATCGCCGTGATCGTTCCGGATGGGGAACATGATGCGGTGGCGGAAACGGGCGTAGATGCCGCGGCCCGGGTTGTTTTCATCCCGCAGGGAGAAAATCCCGGCTTCGATCATGAGATCGTCGGCGAACTTCTTTTCTTTGGCAAAATCGTGATAGTAGCCCTGATCATCGGGTGCGTAGCCAATCGTCCAGTTCCGCGCGGTGGCGGAGGTCAGCCCCCGGGCTTTCAGGTAAGTCCGGGCATCAGCCGCGAGGGGGCTTTTCAGCAGAAGCTGATGGAACCACTGGGCGATCTCGCGGTGGACGGCCAGTAATTTGACGCGGCGGCCTGCGGCGGCTTCCTGCTCTGGCGTGCCGGCTTCCTCAATGAGGGTGATGCCATATTTGGAGGCGAGCTTCCTGATGGTATCCACGAACGGCAATCCCTCATACTTCATGACGAAGCCGATGGCGTTGCCGCCTTCCCCGCAGCCAAAACAATGATAGGTGCCCCGCGAAGGATTAACCTTGAAACTAGGAGATTTTTCGTTATGAAACGGGCAGTTGGCCTTGAAGCCGGGGCCATCACGTTTCAGCGGGAAGTAGGTGCTGATGACATCCACGATGTCGCAGGCCGCGATGACCTGCTGGATCGAGACTTCAGCGATGCGGCCCATGGGGAAGATGTCAGAAGGCAGCGTTCATCGGTCGGTTATCTGAAGGCAAGCGTCAGGTCTTTCAGGTTTGGAAAGGCAGGACTGACCGCTGACATCTGACCGCTGCCCACTGGTTTCAGGAGGGTGTCCAGTCGAGGCGGGGGGCGTCACTCCACAGGTCTTCGAGGGCGTAGAGTTCGCGTTTTTCGTTGAGGAACACGTGGGTGACTACATCGCCGTAGTCGAGGAGCATCCATTGGCTTTCGGCCATGCCCTGGGCGGAGTGGGGTTTTTCCTCGCGGTCTTCCCGGATGCGCTCGGCAATTTCATTTCGGATGGCGCGGAGGTGGGGCATGGACGAGCCGCTGGCGATGACGAGGAAATCCGTGATCATGGAAAGGCCCCTTACATCAAGGATGACGATGTTCTCGGCTTTTTTCATGTCGGCGGCGTCCGCGATGGCCCGGGCGAGGGCGCTGCCGGCGGTCTCAGGGGCCGGGGCCGCCGAGCGGGTGGCTTTGGCAGAAGGCGGCGGGAGGACAGCGGGAGGCAGGGACGAAGCCGGTGGCAGGTCATGTGCCACGACGCTGCGGCGGGCAGCCTTTTTGGCGGGAGACTTCGCTGCGGCCTTGGTGGCAGCGGACTTTTTGGCGGCGGTTTTCCGGGCAGGAGCAGCGGATGAAGGGGCCGGGACGGCTTTCTTTTTGACGGGCATGGAGGCGTGGGAAAAATGGACTGGTGGGTCCGATAGCACAGATTCCGGAGGTAAACCAGGAATTTACCGGGCCTTTGCCCGGCGAAATCCATGCCTTTTCGCCAAATCCATCAGGCCAGAATCGCCTTGATGACGTGGCCGTGGACGTCGGTCAGGCGGAAGTCGCGGCCCTGGGAGCGGAAGGTGAGCTGCTCGTGGTCGAAGCCGAGGCAGTGCATCAGGGTGGCCTGGAGGTCATGGACGTGGACAGGATTTTCCACGACGTTGTATCCCAGGTCATCGGTAGCCCCATGGATGGTGCCGGGCTTGATGCCGCCGCCGGCCATCCACATGGAGTAGGCCTTGGGGTGGTGATCACGGCCCCGGGCGCGGCCGAGGGCGGCGTTGCTTTCCACCATGGGGGTGCGGCCGAATTCCCCGCCCCAGACGACGAGGGTTTCATCAAGGAGACCGCGTTGTTTCAGGTCGGAGACGAGGGCAGCGCTGGCCTGATCGGTGGCTTTGCAGAGGTTAGTGTGATTTCCCACCACATCGCTGTGGGCGTCCCAGCCTTCGTGGAAGAGGTTCACATAACGCACCCCGCGCTCAATCATACGGCGCGCGAGCAGGCAGGCGCGGGCAAAGGAAGGTTTGTCAGGCTCGCAGCCGTAGAGATCGAGGGTGGCTTGGGATTCCTGCCGCAAATCCATCAATTCCGGCGCGGAGGATTGGAGGCGGAAGGCGAGTTCGTAGTTGGCGAGACGGGTTGCGATTTCCGGATCGCCGGTGGCGTCGAGACGGCGGCGGTTCAGGGTACCGACGAGGTCAATGGTGTCGCGTTGCAGGCCGGGCTGGATGCCGGAGGGATTGGAGACATTGAGAATGGGGTCGCCCTGATTCCGGAAGCGCACCCCGTTATAACTGGTCGGCAGGAAGCCGCTGGACCACAGGGCCGAGCCGCCACTGATGCCGGAACCGGTGCTGAGGACGACAAACGCCGGCAAATCCGTGGCGGCGCTGCCGAGGCCATAGGTGACCCAGGAGCCAATGCTGGGACGTCCCGGCACGGCGAAGCCGGTCTGCATGAACATTTGCGCCGGGGCATGGTTGAACTGGTCCGTATAGACCGACCGGATCAGGCAAATATCGTCCGTGATTTTGGATAGATAGGGCAGCGCATCCGAGATCTCCATGCCGCATTGGCCGTGTTTGGCGAACTTGAATTGCGGTCCCATCACGGCGGCGTCTGCGCGGATGAAGGCGAGACGCTGACCGTTTGTGACGGACGGCGGCAGCGGCTTGCCGTCCATTCGCGTCAGTTCCGGCTTGGGATCGAAAAGGTCCAGATGGCTGGGGGCGCCTGCCATAAAGAGGTGGATCACCGCCTTGGCCTTGCCGGGAAAATGCCCCGGTTTGGTCTGCATGGGATTCACCGCCGCGGCGGCCCGCGAAACCGCACCTTCCGCGAGCAGACCGGCCAAGGCTACTTTGCCGAGACCGATGCCGCAATCGCGCAGGAAGTGGCGGCGCGTGATATCAAGACCGTTCAATGGGGGGAAGTTCATATCAGGTCAGCTTTTGGTGACAAATTCATCCAGGTTCAGCAAGGTCCGGCACAACAGCGTCCAGGCGGCAACGGCGGGGGTGGCCTCGATGCCGTTGAGTTGGCGGGCGGATTCCGGGTTGGCGTTGAATCCATCGCGTTGTTTTTCAAAGAAGGCCAGCAGCATGGCGGTTTCGTCCGCATCGGGCGGGCGGGAGAAGCAGTTTTGGAAAGCGAACGCCAGAGTTTCAGCGGGCGGCCCGGGGCGGTCAGCCAGCTTTTTCCCGAAGGCTGCGGCGGCTTCCATGATGGTGACATCGTTCAGCAGCGACAAAGCCTGGAGGGGAGTGTTGGAACGGTCGCGGCGCACGATGCAGGCATCCCCCGCCGGCGCGTCGAAGGTAGCGGTGAAGGCGAAGGGAGCGGTGCGTTTCGCATAGGTGTAAAGAGAGCGGCGGTAGCGGTCCTCACCGGTGCTGGTGGGCCAGGAGAGGGCGCCGTAGGTTCCTTCCGTGGTGACACTGGCGGGCTGTGGGGGATAGACGCCGGGGCCGAACATTTTTCCAGATAACAAACCAGCAGCCTGGAGGGCGGCGTCCCTGACTTCCTCCGCATCCAGGCGCAGGCGTGGTCCACGCCAGAGCCACTTATTTTCCGGATCGGCTATGGCAGCAGCGGGATCGTCGCTGCTGGATTGCCGGTAGGTGTGGCTGAGGACGATGAGGCGATGCAGCTTTTTCATGGACCAGCCGTCCTCCATGAAGCGGACCGCGAGCCAGTCGAGCAACTCCGGATGGGAAGGGAGTTCGCCCTGAAGTCCGAAATCCTCCTGCGTCTTCACCAGGCCGCGTCCGAAGAACGCGGCCCATGCACGGTTCACCACCACGCGGGCGGTCAGGGGTTGGTCGCGGCTCACCAGCCAGTGGGCGAAGCTGAGCCGGTTCGCCGGAGCGCCGGGCGGCAGGGGATTCAGCACGCTGAGCACGCCGGGTTCCACGCGGTCGGCCGGCTGGGTGAATTCCCCGCGGTTGTGCATGAAAGTGGTACGTGGATTTCCGTCAGGACGCTCGCTCATCACGAGGGTGGTCAGACCGGTGGCGGGTTGGCGGAGTTGGTCGATTTCTTTGCGGGCCTCCGCCAGCTCCGGGGCTTGCAGGAGAAACTCGCGTTCCAATTGGGAACGGACGCCCGGCTCCGAAGCTTTTGTGAGAAGCGGCTGCAGATCCGGGGGCAAGACACTGGCCTGGATGTCGCCGGTGGAGGTGGTGAAGGAGATACGGAATTTCCCGAGGGAAGAAGCGAAGTGCCGGCCGAACACCATGGTCAGAGCGGCTTTGCCCTCCACGGGACGGAGCGGCTGCGCCAGTACAAAGACAGCCTCGTGGGCGCGGCCCTGCCCTTCGGCACAACTCCAACCTGTCTCCGGATTGCCATCGATGGCGAGCTGGGCGGCAGCCGATTTTCCAAAACTGTTTTTGGAATAACTTTCCGTCGCGCCGGAGAATTTCACGGGTTGACCGCCGCTGGAAAGCTGGAACTCACCCATAAAAAAATCGCCTTTGGGTCCCTCGTAGTAGGTCATGCCCGGGCCGTGGGCGGGCAGCCGGGGGTCAGGCAGGGCCTCCACGCGGACGGCGGTGATTTCGTCAGGAAGATCGGCGAACTGGAGTTGATAGGTGTCTGCCTTGGTGGTGTCGCCACTGACAAAAACCGAGGCATCCGGCTGGATGGCTAGATGGGGCAGATTGGAAGTCGCGCTGGAGGGAGCCACCGATTTCCATTCCGCGGTGCGGGACCGCTGGACCGCAAGCCAGGAATCAACAGCCTGCCCCAATGCGTGGGCGGCTGGCGGAGGACTGGCGGGGGCGGTTCCGACAAGGAGTTTGAGCCGCCCGATGGTGTGGTGGCTGCCAAATTGCTGTTGGAGGGTAATGGTGAGAGCCGCCGTGCCCGGTAAGGGCTTGGCAAAGGCGAATACGGCGGACTGCGGCTGATTGAGTTTTCCCTTCCCCTCATCCACGGCCCATCCGGTTTCCAGAAGGCCATCCACGGCGGCGGACAAGGGATAGCCGCTTTGCTCGGCCGAGGCGGAGACGGGGCGGAGAGGCAGCGGTTGGCCATCACTTTGAACTTGGATTTCGCTGAGCACAAAATTCCCGTGCGGCGTGCGGCCGGGGCCTTTGTTGGGCAGCGAGTCGTCCGTCAGGGCTTCGAGGCGCAGGTGGGTGGTATTTTCCGGGAGGCCCGAGAGATGCAGCGTGACCTTGGTTTTGTCAGGTCCGGGCGCGGCAAACAACACAAACTGCTCCGGCAGAGCCGTCGAGGGATCTTCCGGATTTGGCTCCATCTTGACGGAAGCCGGCTTTTGCCAAGCGATGTTTTCCGGCTTGGATTGCTGCTCCAGCCAGCGGGCGGGCAGCGCAGCGAGCAGGGATTCCAGTTTTGCGGCCCGGTCCTGTTCCTGCCGGGCAAAAGACGGATCAGGCAATTCCAACTCGGGTTCGTCGGCGTTGTTGAGAAAGGCCATCATCGAAAAATACTCGCGATGGGTCACCGGATCGTATTTGTGGGTGTGGCACTGGGCGCATTGCAGGGTGAGGCCCAGCCAAGTGGCGCTGGTGGTGGCCACGCGGTCCACCATGGCGTAATAACGGAACTCCAAAGGGTCGATGCCGCCTTCCTCGTTCTGCATGCTGTTGCGATGGAAACCGGTGGCGATGCGCTGGTCCTTGGTGGGATTCGGAAGGAGGTCGCCGGCGATCTGTTCGATGGTGAACTGATCGTAAGGCATGTCCGCATTGAGGGCGCGGATCACCCAGTCGCGATACGGCCAAATCGTGCGGCCGCGGTCTTTTTCGTAGCCGTTGGTGTCCGCATACCGGGCAAGATCCAGCCACTTGCGGCCCCATTTTTCGCCATAGCGCGGCGAAGCCAGCAGACGGTCCACGGCGCGCTCGTAGGCCTGCGGCGTGGCATCCGCTAGAAAGGCGGCCGTTTCCTCCATGGTGGGAAGCAACCCTGTCAGATCAAGACTCACCCGGCGGAAGAGCGTGGTGCGTTCCGCTTCGGCAGCCGGAGTCAGGCCGGCTTGGACCAGCAGGGGTTGCACAAAGGCGTCCACCGCATTGCGCACCGGCCACGCTGACTGCACCGGGGCGGGCACAGCAGGGAGCACCGGAGCCTCGAAGGCCCAGTGTTTCTCGTATTTGGCCCCGGCGGCAATCCATTCCTCAAACAAGCGGATCTCTTCAGCAGTGAGCGTCTTTTTCATGGCTGGAGGCGGCATCACCTCATCTGGATCGGTGGAATGCAGCCGCTTCAGGATTTCACTTTCCGCCACTTGGCCCGGCAAGATTGCGGAAACGCCGGATTTCCCGCCGGTGCGGGCGGCTTCCGGCAGATCCAGACGCAAGTCTCCTTTGCGGCCCTTGTCGTCCGGCCCGTGGCATTTAAAACAACGGTCGGAGAGCAGGGGCCGGATGTCCCGGCTGAACGAGGGTGCGCCTGCGGACGCAGAACCGGAGGTGCCTGCGGAACAGAGCAATACCAGCAGGAGGCTTCTCAAATGAAACATGACATCAAGTGGGGGGGAATGAAGGCGTCCCGCAAGTGGGCGGTATTCCAGGATTACCAAACGTCCTGAGCGGGGGATTTTATCGGTCCCGGCGGGTTCCTCCACTGATGAAAACGCCGCCGGAGGGTGTTCCGGCTTAAAAAAGCAAGCTCCGGTCCAAAACGGACCGGAGCTTGTGTCGGAGAATCCTGCGGGAATCTTTTTCCTACGCGCGGCGGCGGCGGAGGGCCATCAAGCCGAGGCTGGCGGAGAGCAATACCGCGCCGGTTGGCTCCGGCACGCTGGAAATGGAGAGATTATCAATCCCCGCAAGACCGCCGCCCCCGAATGCGAGGTAACCTTGGCCCGCGGTGAACGGATCGCTGATGGCCACAGTGCCCAGGAGTGCTCCATTTTGGTAATAATCAAGTCTGCTGCTGCCGCTGCCGAAGGCCGAACCGGTGCCGGCCGCGTCGGAAAGAACGATCTTATAGTCCTCCCACGTGTTTTGGCCCACGGAGGGACCAGGAGTTGGAGGCTCAATGCCGGGACCCCCATCTGTAAAATGTTGCTGCAGACCATTCGCACGGAACAGGATGCCGAAATCGACGCTGCCGTTGTTGACAAACTGTGTGCCCACTCCTTCACTAACCATAAAACTGAACCAATTGGTCAGATCGGCTTGTGCGTTGGGGAGCGCGTCAAAGGTGATTTCAATGGGGGTGCCCAGGGTACCGAAGTTAAAATTGATTGTGGCTGAAGCGCCGAAAGCCAACAGCATATCGTCGCCGGCGAGGCTGGGGGTATTTGGCGCCAAGGTGGTCAAATTGCCAACCTGCGCATTGCCCTGAAAAGTGTATCCGAGTGTAGGAGTGGCCAAGGTACCGCCTTGACGTCCGGGGTTGGCAATTTCGTGATTGGGACCGATACCAGCATTGTCCGTATAGCTCCCCGTATTCACGTCGAAGTTATCGGTAAAGAGAACAACGGCGGACGCGCTTTGCGCCATAAGGGGCAGCGACGCGGCAAAAAGGGCACGGTGGAACAGGTTCTTCATATGATTTTAAGTTGCATTGGTATGCGTGAAGCAGAACACCGATGCAATGGGCAAATTGCCGCTTAGTGCAAATTTAATTCTTTCCGCAGGCGACCCCATGAAAATGGGGTGAGCGAATAGCGCGCAGCATTGCCCATTGCTCTTCGGGTGGACTAATAAGTGCAGGGGAAAGCGTCCCGCGTTTCCACCGTATTGCGCACCGGCCAAGCGGGCTGTATTGGGGGGGGCCTGCGGAACAGAGCAATACCAGCAGGAGGCTTCTCTAATGAAACATGACATCAAGTGGGGGGAATGAAGGCGTCCCGCAGGTGGGCGGTATTCCAGGATTACCAAACGTCCTGAGCGGGGGATTTTATCGGTCGTGGCGGGTTCCTCCACTGATGAAAACGCCGCCGGAGGGTGTTGCGGCTTAAAAACAAGCTCCGGTCCAAGGGGGACCGGAGCTTGTGTCGGAGAATCCTGCAGGAATCTTTCCCTTACGCGCGGCGGCGGCGCAGGGCCATCAGGCCGAGGCTGGCGGAGAGCAAGACCGCGCCGGTCGGCTCCGGGATCGTGGCTATCATGAGATTGTCAATCCTGGTATTGGCCACCCCGTTGCCCAGCTCCATACGCATTGCCCCGGCATTCCCGTCCCAATTGAAAGTGTCACTGGCGACTTGAAAGCCATTGACCCGCGAGGTGGCGATGACTGGAGAACCGTCAGCGAATGAGCTGAAGGAATAGGTAATTTCCACCTGACGGGCGATCCCGCCCGGGGTGGCAGTGAATGAGGCACCGGCCCCTTGGTTCCCAGTGGGGGCAGGAGCATTGCGGAAACGCTCGGTCCCTCCGTTATTGCGGAAGAGGATTCCGTAGTCATCATTAGTCAGGTTCCCGTTGTCATCGTTGATGGTGCCCACTTGGAACGACATCCATTCGCCATCGGTGTTATCAGCCGGAATCCAATCAAAGGATACGGTAAACCCACCCCCGGCGAGGATAGCAGACCCTGAAGCACCGGCGGCCCAGTCAAAACGGGTAAATTGCCCGCCGAAACGCACCCCATTGCCTCCCTGAGGAAGCAGGAGCTGGTTATTGCTGATACTTTGCTGGAACCCAAACGAGCTCAGGGCAGTGTTCCCGGCTTCGGAACCCGATAAGCGTCCCGTCATGGCAGCGCCGTCGAAATTATTGGTATCAGGTGCATTGAAGTTATCCATCCAGAGCAGAGCCCCATTGGCAGACGAGGGCAGTAGGGGCAGTGCTGCGGCGAAGAGGGCGTGGTAGAACTGGATCTTCATATGATTTTAAGCAGCTTTGGTATGCGTGAAACGAAGCACCGATGCAATGGGCAAATTACCATTTGGTGGAAATTTAATTTTTCCGCGGGCCACCCATAAAAATGGGCGGGGAGGGCCCATCCAAACAGAAGTTGACAATCCCGTCACCAAACACGAGTCCATGCCAGCCCCTGAAGATTAATCAAAAACCAATCTCAATTTATGAAGAAACGATTTCTTGCCATCCCCTTGGCCTTCATGGCGCTCGCCGCAGCCGCGCAAGCAGCCGTAGTGGTCACCACCAGCAATCAGATCGGCGATGGAGTCAGTCTCTTCACCCCGACCTTTGCTCCATTGAGCAATGACCTGATCAATGGGTTGAGCCCAAGCTCTGCGTCCGGAAACTTTACGTTGGAAGTAAGTGACGGGACGCCAGCGCTCACCAATGGCGTTTATCCTCCCCTCTCCACGGGCGTGGTCGGTTCCCATGTCGGGCTTGCCACCGCCGGCAACGGCGGCGGATCGGGAACCCAGGTCACCTACCTCTTCAGTGCAAGCAACATCGACCGTGTGGACATTTACGGTGGCTGGAATGATAATGGGCGCGATGAACAGCAGTTTACGCTGGAGTTCTCCTCGAACGGCGGCGTCTCCTTTGGCTCTCCCATTTTATCGGGAAGTTTCAACCCCACCGTCGGCGCCGGTCTCCAATCGGCCACGCTCGTCCGTATCAGTGACAATGCGGGCCCGCTCGCAACCGGAGTCAATGCCATCCGCGTCAACTTCCTTGGCGTGGAGAACGGCTATACCGGCTATGCCGAAATCGATGTGGTCGCTGTCCCTGAGCCGGGGTCGTCCGTGCTGCTGGGACTCCTCACCGTCGGTCTTGCCGCACGCCGCCGCCGCGCCTAAGGCGGGTTTGATAGGTAGCATGTCCTGGAACTATGCCATTTTCGGCCTGCGGACCTTTCCGCAGGCCGCCCCCATGTAAATGGGGGGAGGGGATGGCGGGGAGCATTGCCGTTAGGACGGACTTATTATAGATTCCAGGCGGTGGTTGCCCGGGTCAACGTTCCGACTATCAACCCGAAATCCCTGCCAATTTATCCCTTGCCGCCTGCTTTTACCAGATCAGGAAAAACTCCCGGACCTGCTGTTCCTCCGCGCGCACTCCCGCACCGAAGCTGTGCGGAAATACCGTGGCGAACTGTAAAGCTCCCCCTCAATACATCAGGAAGCCCTGCCGCGCCGATCGGAAGGAATTCAGGGAAGGCTGCCAGGAGGCGATGATGGAGCCGACCGGACGGCCGCTTTGCAGGTCCCGGAAGAGGGAGTCACTCCCATAAACCTTGTGGAAAAGCGTGCGGCTATCCCCATTGGTGGCACGGAGGGGGGAGTTGCCGGTGCGGCGGCAAACCTCGCTGGAGAGGACCACTGCGAGGGCAAGCAGGTCCGTGTTGCCCCGGGGATCGAGGATGAGCTGCGCGCCGGCAAATCCGGGCTTCCGCACGCTGTGATAGGGCCGGAAACGGACTCCGGGAATGCCGCGGCGGTTGAGGCTGGCGGCGAATTCTTCAGGATTGATTCCGGGGCCGCCGGCGTATTCAAAAGGTCGGCTGGTCCCGATGCCAATGTCGACCCCGTTCAGCCCGCCGAGGATTCCATTGGTGGCGTAATAAAACGGGCTTTCGGGTCCCGGGATGTTGGGACTGGTGGCGATCCAGCGCAGGCCGGTATCGCGCCAGATCATGGACCGCTGCCATCCACGCATGGGGATGACACTGAGCCGGGGGCGGGCTTTGATCCAGCCGTAGGCATTGATCATTTTGGCCAATTCCCCGGAAGTCATGCCGTGGACGTAGGGCACGGGAACCTGGCCGACGAAGGATTTCCATTTGGGATCCAGCGGCGAACCGGAGACCCGCACGCCCCCGAGGGGATTCGGCCGGTCCAGCACCATGAATTCCTTGCCCTGCTCCGCACAGGCCTCCATGGCGAGAGCCATAGTGCTGATGTAGGTATAACTGCGGCTGCCGATGTCCTGAAGGTCGAAGAGCATCACGTCGATGTTGGCCAGCATCGCGGGCGAGGGCTTGCGGGTTTCCCCGTAAAGGCTGTAGGCAGGGAGACCGGTGATCGGATCGCGCCGTGAAGTGACGTGGATGCCGGCCTTTTCCTTGCCGTCCAGACCGTGCTCCGGGGTGTAGAGCGAGGTGAAACTCCGCCCCAGCGCCCGCTGCAGTACTACGCGGGAAGGCGTGCCATTCCGGGCCGCACTGGTTTGGTTCAGGATCAGGCCGACGCGTTTGCCCCGCAGGCCGGCAAAGCCGGAGTCTGCCAGAGTGTCGATCCCGAGGGCAAACGGCCCGCGGATGCCCGGGAAGGCGCCAAGGACGGCGGAGGCTGGCAAAAATGCGGCCCCGGAAGCGGCGGTGGCGAGGCGCAGGAAAGATCGGCGGGAAGTCATGGGTAAAGGAGAAATGGCTGGAGAGGGGAACCCCTATACGGGTAGCCAAGGATCTCCCGCAATCAACCGCGAGGCCCTCGACAGATCGACTGGACTGTGATTGATAGTCCGGCCATGGCTTCCACCGACGCACTGAAATCCGCCCTCGCCCATTCTCCCGACAATATTCCACTGCTCCTGTTGTATGCGGAGGCCTGTCTGGCGGAATGGGAGACGGAGGAAGCCCTGACCAGTTATGAAAGGGTAATGCGGCTGCAACCGGACCATGCGGACGCGGCGTTGGGGCAGGCGCGCACGCTCTTCATGGGAGGCCGGACTTCCGAAGCGGGAGTGCGCTTGGAATTGCTGCTGGCCCGTGAGCCGGCCCTGGCCGCGGCTCATTTACTGCTGGCGCGCGTGCTGCTCAGCGAGGATGACCGCCACGCCGCCCGGCGCCACTACGACGAAGCGGTAACTCTTGATGGCACTCTGGCCGATGCCGTTCTCGCGGGCGAATTGAAAACCCCGTTGCGTCCGCCCATGGAATCGCCCGGTCAAAGCCGCATGGCGGTGGGAGGTGCGGGCGATATTTTCATGCAAAATCAGCAGGACGGCGATTCCGGAAATGAGATGACTTTCCCTGCCAACAACAATGCGGAACCAGCGGAAAGTCTGGAGCGGCCCAAACAGACCTTCGCGGACATCGGCGGCATGGAAGCGCTGAAGGAGGAGATCCGGATGAAGATCATCCACCCGCTGAAGCACCCCGAGCTGTTCCGGGCCTACGGCAAAAAGATCGGCGGAGGCGTGTTGCTGTACGGCCCGCCGGGTTGCGGCAAAACGTTATTGAGCCGGGCCACCGCGGGCGAGATCGGCGCCAACTTCTTCGGCATCGGCCTGCACGACGTGCTGGATATGTGGATGGGAAACAGCGAGAAGCAACTTCACCAGTTGTTTGAAACCGCACGACGCCACGCCCCTTCCGTGCTGTTTTTTGATGAAATCGATGCGCTGGCCGCTGACCGGCGCGATCTGAGGGGCAGTGCCGGCCGCACCCTGATCAATCAGTTTTTGTCGGAACTCGACAGCGGCAATGACGCCAACGAAGGCGTGCTGGTGCTGGGAGCGACCAATGCTCCCTGGCATCTCGATCCGGCCTTCCGGCGGCCGGGACGGTTTGACCGCACCCTTTTTGTGCCGCCCCCTGACGAACCGGCCCGAGCGGCTATCATTGAAATCATTGCCAAGGACAAACCGGTGTCCGGCTTGGACGCGCGGACCTTGGCCAAAAAGACCGACCGGTTCTCCGGGGCGGATTTGAAGGCGGTGTTTGATGCGGCCACGGAAGATGCCCTGACCCTGGCCATGAAGGAAGGCCGGGTGGTGCCGATCCAGAACAAGATGCTGCAGGCTGCCGCCAAACGACTGCAACCCACCACGACGCCCTGGTTTGAAAGCGCCCGGAACTATGCGCTCTACGCCAATCAGTCAGGCCAATACGACGAGATCCTGACTTTCCTCGGTCTGAAGAAAAAATAGCCCCGCCCATGGAAACCGCCCTCCTCCAACGTGCCGGCCTGCTGATCCAGCACCGCCGCTTTGCCGATGCCTCGGAAGTGCTGATGCAAAGTCTCAGCCAGAATCCGAACCATCCCGGAGCCCTGCGTCTGCTGGGCATCTGCCAGTTTTCACGCGATGATGCCAAGGCGGCCCTGACGGCCTTCCATCAGGCCATCGCCGCCGATCCGGAGGACCCGGACCTGCGGGTCTGGCTGGCTCGCACCCAACTGGAACTCAAACAGCCGGCAGAAGCCCACCGCACCCTCGACGAAGCCCAGAGCATGGATCCTGACTTTTCCGAAATCCACGCCGCCCGGTCACAGGTGTACTTCCACCAGACCCGCTGGGCCGATGCCGAACGTGCTGCCCGGCAGGCGCTGGAGCTCGATGCCGATGACCTGACCGCGCAGAATGTGCTTTCCCACGCCCTGATGCTGCAGGGCCGCCAGGAGGAAAGCGAGGCCCACATCCACCAGCGCTTTGCCCGCGATCCGGAAAATGAACACACTCACACCGCCGCCGGTTATGCCGCCCTGCGCCGGGGAGATCATGCGGGAGCCGCCACCCATTTCAAGGAAGCCCTGCGCCTTGATCCCGGCAATGAAGCCGCCCGCGAGGGGCTGCTCACCAGCTTCCGTGCCCGCTCGGCAATCTACCGGAGCTACCTCGCTTTTTCCTTCAAAGTGGCCCGGCTCCAGGAGAAATACCGGCAGTGGCTCTTTCTGGGGATGTTCATTGTCTACAAGGTGGTGGTGGCCGCACTGCGCCCCGTTTCCCCTGCCCTCGCCACCTCAGTGATGGTGCTTTACGCCGTTTTTGTTCTTTGGTCCTACGTGGCCCAAGGCATCGGCACCTTGTTCATCCTGGGGGACCGGGATGCCCGGCTGGCCCTGAGGTCCCGTGAGAAATGGGAAGGATTCCTCGTGGGGGGTGCAGCCCTGACGGGGCTGGCGTTGCTCCTCGCCGGGCTGGCCGGGGGAGATACCTCCGGACGGCTCTTTGAGACAGGCCTGGTGCTCGCCGCCATGAGTATTCCGTGGTCGCTCACGCTGAATGACGCCACCGGACGCTGGGTTTACCGCGCCTTTGCGGGCATAGCCTCGGCGGGCGTGGTCATGGTGATCTTCAACTGCATGGCCGGGGTTGGTTTTCTGCTCACCGTGCTTTCCGCGTCGATTTCAACTTTTGTAGGTTTGTTCAGCATGAAGCGCGGATGATGCACCGCTTTCCCGTTTGCGGCGGAGGTCCGGCGCGGCAGCATGGGGGAGATGAATCCCTACCGCCAACCAATGCGCTATCCGGCTCAGCCTCCCGCTGTTTACACGCCTCCTCCGGGCAGTGAAAACTGGGACGCACCATGGGTGCAGTTGAAATATTTCACCTATCAACCGGCGGTTTATCCCCGGATGCTGGCGGGGACTTCACCGAAGATCAATGCGGGCGAAATTGTGACGGTATATGACAAAAACGGCGACCGCTTCGGGGCCGGTTTCTACAATGCCCGGGCCCGGGTGCCGCTGCGCATGATCCACCACAGCGCGACGGAGGCCGCGGACGATTCCTTCTTCCTGAAAGCCCTCGAACGCGCCGTCGAGTTGCGCCGTGACATTCTGAAACTGGACGCCAAGGCAGAGGTTTACCGCGTGGTGAATTCCGATGGCGATGGCCTGAGCGGGCTGATCATCGACCGGTATGCCGATGTGTTGTTGGCCGACGTCCACAGCCTCGGTGTGTGGCAGCGGCTGCCCGGCTGGATGCCGCGGCTGCATGAGCTGCTGGGGACCAAGCGGCATCTGATCCGGGTGGATGAAGATATCGCCCGGATCGAAGGCATCCGCCCGGAGCCGGTGGCCCAGGGCGCGGTGCGCACTGTAAAGTGCCGCGAGCACGGCGTGCGTTACGAGGTGAATTTCGAGGAAGGCCACAAAACGGGATTCTTCTGCGATCAGCGGGAGAACCGGCTGAAACTTTCGACCCTGGTGAGTGGCAAGCGGGTGCTCGACTTGTGTTGTTATACCGGCGGATTTGCCCTCGCGGCCAAAGTGTTGGGCGGGGCCGCCGAAGTGACGGCAGTGGATCTTGATGAGAAAGCGATCGCCCAGGCGCAGCGGAATGCCAATTTAAACCAGGTGAAAGGCATCGACTGGGTGCATACCGATGCCTTCAGTTATGTCAGGACAATGATCCGGACCGAAGCCCCGAAGTGGGAAGTGGTGGTCCTGGACCCGCCCAAGCTGGTGCACAGCCGCGAGGAGATCGAGGAAAACGGCCGGCAGAAATACGAGGATCTGAACCGCCTGGCCCTTGAGCTGGTGGAACCCGGCGGGTTGTTCCTGACATGTTCCTGTTCCGGGCTGGTCACCCCGATGGAGTTTGAACAGATCGTGACCAAGGCGGCCCACCGGGCCAAGCGGCGGCTGCAGTTTCTGGATGCCACCGGTCCCGGACCGGATCATCCGGTAATGTCCAACTGCCCGGAAGGACGGTACTTGAAGGCCTTGTGGGCCCGGGTTTGGTAGCAGAAGCAGACAGACCGGGCGCGGGCCACCCGTCTGGCCTTAATTCCCCAGCAGCTTGTCCATTTGCCCGTCCCGGCTGGCACCATGCTGGATGCCCAGGCGATAATGCTGCCGGGCAAGCGTCAACTTTTCGTCGGTGGCGTAGAGCACCGCCAGATTGAAGTGGGCGTAGGCGGAGGAGGAATCGATGGCGATGGCCTGTTTGAATTGCTGCTCGGCCTCACGGCGTTGTTTGCGCTGGGCGGCGATCAGCCCGAGCGTGAGGTGGGCGTTGGCGTTGGTGGGGTCGAGTTTCAGGCAGACGTCCAGTTCCTCCACCGCTTCATCAAGTTGTTTTTGCCGCAGGTAGATCACGCCGAGGAGATAGTGGGCCGGGCCACTGTCGTAGTCGTAAGCGAGCGCTTTGCGGATGGTTTTTTCGGCTTCCGGGAAATCCCCCCGGTTTACCTGCACGACGCCCAGATTGCTCAGCGCGTGGACGTTCATCGGCTCAATCAGGAGAATCTTGCGGTATTGGCTTTCGGCTTCGTTGAAGGCCCCCATGCGGAATTGTTCCTCCGCAGCGTTGGCGTAGGCTTTCAGCTCCGGTGACAGTTGCTCTTTGGTTCTCGCTTCACCGGTGGGCGCGTTGGGGTCTGCGGCGGCCTGATCCTTGAGGGCCTGGCTATCCTGCACCATCATCAGATCACCGACTCCGTTTTTGAGAAGAAATTGATCGAGGCGGGAATTGCTGAGGACGCCCCGCTGCTCTTTGGTCATGGTCGGACTGGCCGCCATCTCGCCAAGCGACCGGTAGATGCGCTCGGTTTCCACCCCGAGATTTTTCATACTCTCCAGCACCCCTTCCCGGGCGAGGTCGTCCATGATATTCTTGCGGGCGGTCTCGCGTTTGGCCTGCTGTTTCATCTGCTGGAGGATGATCTCGCGCAGCACCTTGTTTTCGAGTCCGGCCTCGACTTCAGAGACGGCGCCCTGACCGGTTTCGGCGAGGCGCAGATTGGTGGCATCCAGGCGTTCGGTCAGAGTGACAATCTGTTGGCGGTAGTCTTCGCTTTCCTGCTGGAAGCGGGCCACCTGCTCCTGAATGCCCTGCAACTGGCTGCGGAGCGCGGTGATCTCCTGCTGGTCGGCCTCTTTTTCCGTGGTGAGTCTGGCCACATTGGCCCGGGCCGTTTCCAGTTCCTTTTTCAAGCGCTGGTTCTCCGCGATGATCTTCATCTTTTCCGGAGCCTTGCCCCCTTCCCCGCCCACAAGGAGGGCTTCCATCTGGTCGCGCTCCCGCTTCAGATCATCGCGTTCCTGACTGCGCAGCTTGATTTCACCGTAGGCGGTTTCGAGGTCGGCCAGCAATTTGTCGGATTTGGCATTCGCGGCCCCTAGCTGGGTCATGGCATCACCCAGTTGTTGTTCCAGTTGCTCCACCCGTTTGGCCAGAGCTTTATTCTCGCGTTTCGCGGCCGGTTCCGCGGTGTCCAGTTTGGACTGTACGGTGGCCAAACTTTCCCGCAGCACTTTTTCTGCATTCCGGGCGGTCAGGAGATCACCCCGGGCGCTCCGGAGTTCCTCCTCCCGGGAGCCCAGATCCCGCACCACCTGCTCATTGCGTTTGGTCAGGGCATCGATCTGCGCCTGCATCCCGCGCAGCCTTTCCTCCATGACCACCGCCGTATTGCGCGGGCCCGATCCAGCGGGGATCGCCGGTTCAATTGTCAGGTCCTTGCCGGAAGCATTGCCGACGATGCCGGAAGGAGAGGGCGCCCCGCCGGCAGCCCGGCGCTGGATTTCCAGCTGCCGGACGCGTTCCATTTCCTCACGGATTTTCCGGCGGCGGTATTCGACAATTTCCGGCTGCCAGGTGCGGTCGGCCTCACCCGCGGCATCAAAAAGATCCCGGGCATCCTTGAATTTGTAATAGGCTCCTGCGAAGTCGCCCTTGGCTTCCTTTTCCGCCCCTTCCTTGATGAGGAGATGGCCCTGGAGATACAGTTGTGAGGGAGCATTGGCCGCCGCCTTCACAGATGGGGCGGCTGAAGGTGTGGCCGCCGGAGTCTGGGCCGCCAGTGGCATCATGCCGAGCCACAGCGAGAGACAAACCGGAGGGAGAAGGACAGCAGCGGGATTCATGGGGATCGATACCGGAAAAGGTCAGCGGACGGGCGGCGGGGGCGGTGGGCCCGCGGGAGAATGGGGAGGAGGGAGCGGGCGGAAGGGGATGGGAGGCTGCGGAAGAGGACCGGAAGGCTGCGGCGCATCCATTTGATTGATCAGATCACGCACCACGGTGCGGAGCGCTTCCTCCCGGCGGCGGGATTCATGGAGCGCTTGTTCTGTCTGGTGGAGACGGCGCCGCAGTCCCTGCACTTCACGGTTTCCGTGATCAGATGGGGAAGGGGGAGGGCCATTCCCGTCGGCCCCAGAAACCTCAGGGCGGTCCTTCCCTCCACCGGTTTCCGCGATCAGCTTTGCGATCCGGTCAGGTTGCCATTCTGGCTGTTCCCGGCGGATCGCGCGGAAAATCCGGCTCGCCTCCCGCCTCGCCGCTTCCGCCGCTTCCCCTTTATTCCGGGCACCGAGTTCCTCGGATTCCTGGAGTTTCCGGTTCGCATCATGGAATGCTTCCTCGGTGGTCCTGCCTTGGAGCACCGCGCCAGGGAGGGCTCCCAGCAAGGTCGTATCCTGAGCGATCCCATGGTTGTAGGATGGATCGTCCAGCAGACCTGATTTCCATGGCCGTTCCAACCGCACGGGCGGGCCGGGCAGTTCCAGCGATTCAACAGCTGTCCAGAGAGGATCAGCAGGGTCAGAGGCAATCTTCCCCGTGTCTGTCCAGAGAAGATCACCTGAATCAGGGGCAACGAGTGTCTGGTGCAGGTCCGGACCCTCCTTGAGGCCAAACTGGTAATGCACCTCGAAATTATATCCGGCACCTGCCCCGGAAGCCGGGCCGGGTTCCTGGGCGACGGCAGGAAGCACCCTCAACAGGACCAGCAGGCCAAGTGATAGCGTAGGAAGGGTCCTGATTGGCATAACGACGGAGGAGGCGGCAGGGGCGGTCAATATAAGGAGGAAAATGCCGCTTGGCAATCCTCTGTGATACTTGATTCAGATTGGAATCCGATGAAAACGGCTGAGGAGTTGCAAATTCCTGAAATTACGGCATTGTTGATTTTTACAAAAATGAAGCGTGGCATCATCTATCTGGCGAGCGGGGGACGAAGTTATCTGGGGGAACTGTTGACCTCGTTCCAGAGCCTGAGGCGGTATGAACCGGAGCTCCCGGTGACGGTATTTTCGCGATTTGAATTGCCAAAAGGACTCCGGCATTGCACGGCAGAACCCATCACCAGCCAAGAACACCCGTTGAAGCTCAAGGTTTTAACGTTGAAAGAATCCCCTTACGAAGAGACGCTGTTTCTGGACACGGACACCACCATCAGGGGACCTCTGAAGGGCATTTTCGATCAACTGGGCAGCCACGATTTTGCTGCGGCGAATTCGCATGAGGCGGATTGGTCGGTGAAGCCGATGCGGTTTGTCGCCATGGTCAAACCACGGGATTACAACACCGGCGTGCTGCTTTACCGGAAGTCAGAGCCGATGCGGCGGTTTCTGGCCGGATGGGAAGAGGCGGTGCTGGCCCAGGACCCTTCGGACATGTGGGCGGGCCACCATTGCGACCAATTTTATTTCAACCAGCTGGTGGCCGGCGGGGCCTTGGAGCGCCACGGGGTGGATTTCCTTGAACTGGACAACGTGGTCTGCAATGTCCGCGGAGCCATGCTGCCGGAGATCAAGCGGCTGGGACGGACCGGTGACGTACGGATTCTGCATCACCGCACCCGGGCCATGAAGGCGAGGAAGTTGTTTTATTCCGTGACCGATTGGCCGACCATCCGGGAAATCGGGATCAAAGCCGTGAACCGGGTCCGCGGCTGAGGAGAGTCGGCGGTCGGAGTCAGGAAAACCCTGCGGATCTCCCCGCAGCCATCGGCTAGAATTCGTCGGAGACCGCGAAGGAGACGTTGGAGATTTTGGCGGCCTGCATGGCGTTCATCACCGTGGCGATGGCTTCCCATTTGGTGTCAGGGGCGGTGCTGATGGTGACGATGATGGGCGTCGGAGTCTGGGCACTGCCTTCCTGGACGCTTTGGTCCTTCAGGCTTTTAAAAGTCTTCTTCAGATCCTCGGCGGTCACGGGATCGTCGTTGTGCGTGATGTTGCCGGCGTCGTCGATGTTGATGGATTCCTCCATCGGAGTGTCCTGGGTGCTGTCCTGGCTTTGTTCCGTGGACGGCAGGGTCATTTTGAGCTGGGTCTCCACCTTCTTGTCGCCCGCGAGCGTCATGAAGAAGAGCATGATGACGAAAATCACGTCCAGCATGGGAGCGATCTGAAACCCGAGATCGCCATCGGATTGGTAGCGGCTGTTACCGGACATAGGAGGGGAAAGTGGACGGGGGGATTAACCAGCGCGGTTGACGGTGGCGAAGGAAACTTTGGCTGTAGCCTGCGAGGCCACACCAATGGCGGCGGCGACCTCCTTGGCAGGAGTATCCTTGTCCGCCCGGATGATGATTTCAAACTTGGGATTGTCCCCCCCACGCTTTTGCAGCATTTCGATCAACTCATCGTATTGCCCATCAAAATCCCGTCCCGCGTAGTTAAGGAGGACTTTCTGATCCTTCTCATTCCAAATGACGTTGAGGAGCACCTGGTTCGGGTCCGGTTTCCGCTCCGCGGAGTCAGGCGCCACCGGCACCTTCACGCGGGTGTCCACCTGGTCGATCTGCGTGGTGGAGATCGCCACAAAGAAGACCAGCATCACGAGGAGCACGTCGATCATCGGCGCGATCTGGAAATCGGGCTCGCCACTTTCAATACTGCCACCGCCACCGGACATAAGGAGAAATGCTTAAATAAAATTATCTCAGGGGATTACCGCACAAGCCTCGGCCCGTCCGGTGGAATGCCCATGGAGGATCAATGAGCGGGAGCGGCGTCCAGCTCGGCGTTGCTGCCTTCGACCCAGTTCGGAGCGTTGGCATACAGTTCCTGGTCGCCGATGTGCACCCCTTCAGCGAGATGATAGGGGAACTTGCGGAAGAGGTTGCCGATTTCCGATTCCACTTCGTTCATGCCGCCCATCAGCCGGTTGCGCAGGAAATAGAAGGCCATGAAGGCCGGGATGGCGACAAAGAGACCGGAAGCCGTGGCCACCAGCACGTGACCGATCGCCTGGGCGAGCGCGCCGGTGTTCTGGGTGGCACCGCCGCCGCCGAGCGCTTCAAAGGCGCTGATCATCCCGAACACCGTTCCGAGCAGACCCACCATGGGGGTACAAACCCCGATGACAGAGAGGTAGGAGATGCGGTTGGAGATTTTGGCTTGTTCGGAAATGATGGACTCGGCCAAGGCATGTTCGGTGGCTGACTTGCCATCCCCGACGGTGACCAAGCCGACCCGGGCGACGTTGTTGATGACGGAATTGTTTTCGAGGGTGCCCTGATACGCTCCAACGTAATCCCCGGCCCGGAAGCTGTTATGGAGCTTCTCCAGATCCTCGGCAGGAATGAGCCGCTTGATGCTGCTGCGCTGGGCGCAGTCAATGATCAGCCAGACCATGGCGATGGAAAAGGCGGCCAATGGAATCATGATCAAGCCACCATCCTTC
The DNA here is from genome assembly GCA_942492905.1 of uncultured Verrucomicrobiota bacterium. Lineage (GTDB taxonomy): Bacteria > Verrucomicrobiota > Verrucomicrobiia > Verrucomicrobiales > V1-33 > CAIZWU01. The sequence continues at coordinate 2,517,777 of OW818657.1, read as the reverse complement.
AACACCTCGAACAGACTGCGTTTGATGACCGTAGGAGCAGCAGCGGCGGCCGCTTCCTGGGCGTGCACCGCTCCAGCGACGAGCAGGGAAAGAGCCGTGGTGAGAAAGGGGGTGAATCGGGCGAAGGAGCGGACTTTCATGGAGTTGGGGAGTGAGTAGGTGAGTAGTCTTTAAGCCTGGGGATAGTCAAGATATATCTGGGAAGAGGGGGCCGGAGCGGGGCGGGAAACGAAGCAAAAAAGCAGGCAAGGGCGTTCAGGGAGCGGCTCCCGTCAGTTTGGCGAGATCGGCCTTTTCCAGTTTGGCGGCATCCGCTTCGGGAGTGCCGGCATAACGCTCGATGATCCGGGCGAGGCTGTCGGTGGCATCCTGCAGGCGGCGCAGGCGGGCGAGGCATTTGGCGGCTCCCAGCTCGGCAGCGGGGAGGAAGGCCGCTTCCGCCCCGTAGAACACGGGGATCTGCAAATAGGCATCAAGCGCTTCCTCGAAGGCCTCCCGCTTGAACTGGATATCTCCAATCAGGAGGTAAAGGCGGGCGAGGGTTTCGGCATCCTGGGCTCCCTTGATGAGCGGTTTGACCTTGGCAAGCGCCGGACCGGTGATGCCTTTTTGAAACTGCTCCAGAGCGTCCAGCATGGTGACGCGGATCTGCAGACTGCTGGCCAGCGACATGTTCCTCAACTCCGACATGAGCCGGGCGGACTCGTCGTATTTATTCTGACGCAGCAGGCTCTCCGCGACCAGCAGGCCTGCCTGGGCATACCATGAGCCGGGCTTGTCTTTCCAAAGACGGTGCAGATTCTGCACGGCGGTGGCCCGTTGGAAGGCTTCCTCATACTTGCCTTTGATGATCAGGTCATCGGCCGCCGAGAGATCATCCGGTTTGGGGAACTCCACCCGCAGCAGGCTGGACACAGGAATCGGTTTTCCCCGGGCGGTTTCGGTGCCATCCGGTCCGATGACCTTGCGCTGCACACTGGTGCCGGAAATGGTCACTTCGGAAAACTCGATCGATCCCGCCGGGAAGACCAGAGTCTGGGCGGACAAGGGACAGGCGGCGGCCAACAGGACACTGCCGGCGAGGAGAGAAAAAAGCTTCATGCGCTGAGGTGTAAAAAGGGTTAGCCGCCGAGGTTGCGCAGACGGTCCTTCACCTTCTGGAAGTCCGGTTCATTTTTCATTTTCGCGGCCTTGCGGGCGTCATTCACGGCATCGCGGTAGATGTCGACGGCATCGGTGCCTTTACCGAGGGCTTCCTTGGTTTCGCCGGCGCGGAGATACCCTTTGGCCATCCATTCAGGGAAGGCGCCAAAGCTCAGGTAGAGCCGTTGGAAGTAATTGAACGCATCCGGCAGAGCCTTTTGCTTGAAGCGGATTTCGCCGAGCAGCCAGGTCACTTCGGCCTTCACCTCTTTCTGGACGGACTTGTCCCCGAACATTTCCTTCAGCAGTTTTTCGGACTCATCCAGCTTTTCGCTGTCAAAAAGCACCCGGGCCTTTCCGATCTGGGCTTCCCCGTATTGAGCCCCCGGATATTCATCCATGGCTTGGGTGAACCGCTTCAGCGCGGTGTCATAATCCTTCGCTTTGTAGGCCATCTGACCAAGACCGACCAGCGCCCAGTCCATGTAGGGGGATTGCGGGAAAAACTGGATCAGGCGGTTGAAGCAGGCCGAGGCCCGTTCCTCGGAATTGCGCTTCACGAAATAGTTGCCCACTACCGCCAGCAGACTCGGGCTGAAATCATCCGTTTTGAATTCGGTGACCAGTTTTTCCATCAGGGCCTCCGACTGTTTGGGACCCGTGTCGACGACCAGCTTGCCGTCCGGACCTTTGACCTTGGGCGCGGAAGCCTCGAGTTTCCGGTAGAGTTCCGATTTCACGTAAAGCAGACGGGCCTGGCCGACCGCCGAGAGTTTGCCGGCTTCGAGACCCAACAGCTTGTTCAACTCCGCTTCCGCCTCGGCGAAGGTTTCGGCAACGGTGGGCGGCGCGGGTTTGGGAGCCTTGGGATCGGCGTTTTCGACGGCAGGCACTTTTTTGCGCTTCGGAATGCTGGAGATCGCCAGTTGCTGGAGCAGGTCCTCCACGCCCTCCTTCGAGGGATTGTTGATATTGGCCAGAATGGTTTCGGCAAGGAACCCGCGGGCCCGGGCCTGATTGGCGGTTTTTTCCTCAGGCGTGGTGCCTTGGCGGACGATGGATTTGGCAATCCATCCGATCGACTCCAAGGCGGCGCGATGATCCGGATTGGCCGCGAGAAATTCGCGGTAAAGATCCTCAATGTCCTTCCAGCGGCCCTGGGCCTGCAGGAGCGGGCGTGCCTGGCTGAGGCTATACTCTACCACCGCATCGGTGCGGCCGCGGCGGACCGCTTCGACATAGGCATCGGCGATGCGTTTGTCGATTTCCTCAGAAGTCAGTTTTTTGTCCGCCGCCTCCTCGCCGGTCATTTCCTTGTAGCTGTCCGCGATCAATGCATAACAATCAGCCACCGTGGGCGAGCCCGGGTAGGTATTGATGATGTCCTGACACTCATCAATGACCCGCATGAAGCTGGACGGTTTCTTCTTGGCCTTGTGGCCCATCTCCTCGCCTTTGAAGAGATTCGCGAGCCGGTAGCGGGTATCCGCCAGATATTTCCCGCTTGGATACTTGTCGAGGTAAGCCTTCAACTCCCGGACGCTGCCCTCGTAGTCGTTCTGGAAAAAGAACGTCAGGGCATACATGTAGTCGATGTCCTCGATCAGCGGGGAATCGGGGGCGGCGGCGCGGAATTTGGTGGCCGCATCACGCGCCTTCAGGAACTCATACTGCTCCAGGTAGTTCTGGACCTGGGTGGCGAGGAAGTTACTTTTGTTGGGGGAGTTTTCGAGGTATTTCATCACCTCGTCGTAAACCGCATTGATCTTGTCAGGATTCCCCGACTTCTGCACCTGGGCGATCAGGGTCTCGGCGACTTCGGTGACCTGGGCACCGGCCGGATAGGCCTTCAAATACTCGCGGCACAATTCCTCGGTGCGGGCGATGATCTTCATGCCATCCTGATCCGGCGACGTGGGAGCGAGTTTCGCATTCGAGTAGACCAGCAGATAAAGCACCACGGGACGGTCCTCGAAGTCCTGGAAATTCTCGTAGAGCCATTGGAACCCGAGCCGGGACTCCCAGAAGCGGCCGAGCTGGGCGAAGCAGCGGCTGATGCGGAAGAAGACGATGGCATCGTAGTTCTGTTCCTTTTCGAGCTGTTCGATCTGGGCCTTGGTTTGCGCGGCGTAGAGCCGGACACTGTCCAGCTGGGCGGAAGCCGTCACGGAATCCCCGGATTTGGCGGCCACGAGGGCGGAGAGGCGGTTCACACTGCGCTCGTATTCGGCGGACACTTCCTTGAGGGTGGCCAGCACTTCATCCTTCTTGCGCAGGTTCTGATAAGCCTGGAGGGCTTGTTCCTCCTTCTTGCTGCTCATCAGTTCATCGGCAAGCTTCAGTGCGGCAAAATTGATTTCGTTGACCAGGGGACGGGCGCCATTGGCCCGTTTGACCCGTTCCAGCAGGGCCACGCCTTTCTCCGGACGGTCGGACTGGTAAAGTTCCACCAGCTTCAGCGACTGCCGGACTTCGCCCGAACTCCGGATGCCGGGAGCGAGGGCAGTTTCAAACAACACGATGGCCTTGTCCCGCTGCTGGTTTTCCGTGTAGCACTCGGCCAGCTCAATATTGACGTCATCCTTGAAAACGGCACTACCGCCCTTGAGCGGCTCATACTTCCTGATGGCATCGGCCCACTTTTTCTGGGCTTTCAGGATGCGGGCGAGGGCCAGGTTGGCCTGATAGACATTCTGCCCTTTGGGATACGTGGTGACGTATTCGTTGAAGATGGCCTCTGCTTTGGCGTGATCGGGCTGATTGAAGTAGGCCGCCCCCAGGATAAAATACAGCGGCTCCAGCACCTCCGGCTTGGCTCCGACTTTTTTGGCGACTGTCATCAGTCCGGCATAATTGGCTGCCGCCGTCGCCCAATCGCCTTTGCTGAAGGCCTCGTAGGCCACTTTGCCCATCTTTTCGGTGTCGCTCAGATCCACCTCCGGGACTCCGGCCGCAGGGGCGGCCGGGGCAGGAGGAGCCTGCGCCGGCAACATCGCAGGAGAGCCCAGCAGGGCAGCACAAACCGGGATGCAGATACGGCGGGAAGCAGAAAGCAAAGATTTCACTACGGGTTTGGAGATGGGGGGAATTCTGGTCCTGGGCGCGGCCCCGGAAGAGGTGCGATTATTGAGGCAGGCCGACGCTTTGCAATAAATAAATGGTCCACCAAGGCAGTTCATCCCCGGCATCAGGCATCCCCCTACCGCAAGCGGTTTCGAAGCCGCACCTTGTTTATTTCCTGGTGAAAAGCCCAAACCGCATCTACTCTTTGCGCCGTGTTCGATTCCGGGTGTTTTCACTTTGGTCAGACCCCGGCATCCTCCGCAGTCCCCCGCTTCAACCATATCCCTCCAACACGCACCTACCGCATGAAGAAATTCACCACCGTCGCCGCCCTCGGCACCGCCTTCCTCAGCCTCTCCACCACGGGCTGTTTCAAGAATGAAACCAAATCCACCGTGAACGCCGACGGCAGCGGTAAATTCACCACCGTGATGGAACTGAATCTCGCGCCCATCATGGGCATGATGGGCGGAGGGGCCGGTGCCCCCAATCCCCTCGGCGACAACCGCTCCATGCTGGTCAACATGATCCGCGCCATGAATCCCTCCGTGGATGCCTGGACCGACGCCAAAGTCGAAACCACCAAAGCCGGCGCCACCAAAATCACCCTTTCCGGCCTGACCAAGGATTTCACCGCCAGCGGCGATCTCAAAAAAGCCCTCAGTTCCGCCAGCCCGGATCTCGCCGAAAAGGCCAGTGCCATGCCGGACATGAAGATGGTCAATTCCACCAAGGACGCTTCCGGCAACTGGGTCATCAGCATGGCCGGAGTGGATGAAATCATGACCATGTTCGGAGCCCTCCAGGCCGAAGCCGCCAAGGAAGACTCCTTCACCCCCGGCCAGATGAAAATCACCGAAGAGGAAATCGCGACCAAGATCGCGGAATTCCGCCCCACCTACGACCAATTCAAACCCATGGCCGCGATGATGCTGAAAGACATGTCCATCACCAGCGAGATGGAAGTGGGCGGCGAAATCCTGGAGTCCGCGGTCTTCAAAAAAACCGCCCCCAACAAAGTTTCCTGGACCTTCTCCGGCGAGCAGCTCATCGACATGGTCGATGGGATCGTCAACGACAAGGCCCTGCCGAAAAAAGTCGCCAAACTCGCCGCCGCCTTCAATGAAGGCCCCAAGAGCGAGAAAGTCGGCCCCGCCCTGCGTGAATTCATCTCCCCGCTGATCGCCGACATCTACGGTGGCGCCGCTTCCCCCAAGTTGGTCATCAAACCCGGTGCCGCCAGTTTCGATTACGCTGCCGAAGTCGCCAAAGCCAAGGCCAACCAATCCCCCGAGCTGAAAAAACTGCTCGAGGAAGCCGCCAAGCCAGCAACCCTGCCCGGCCTCCCCGGTGCAGAAAAAGCCCCGGAGGCCGCTCCCAAGGCGCCTTCCAAGGTAGTGCCGCCGACTCCCAAAAAGAAGGCCGCCTGACCTCGACCGCGCCCTGCGGTTTCAGTGATCCCAACGGAATTCCCGGACCTGAAAACTGACATCCCAACTCCCGCCCCGGCGGAGCTCAGCACGTCTGAGCTCCGCCGTTTTGCGCGGCACCTCAGCCTGCCCGGCCTCGGTTATGAAGGCCAGCTCGGCCTCAAACGCAGCGCCGTCCTCGTGCTGGGCGCAGGCGGCCTCGGCTGTCCAGCACTGCTCTACCTCGCCGCCGCCGGCGTGGGACGGCTCGGCATCGTCGATGCCGATATTATCAGCCTCTCCAACCTCCAACGGCAGATCCTCTTCGACGCCAGCGACTGCGGGCACCCCAAAGCCGCCACCGCCTCCCGCCGCCTCCGCGCCCTCTATCCGGAACTCACCACCGACGTCTTCGCAGAATCGTTCACCGCCGCCAATGCCCTGACCCTGGCCGCAGACTACGACCTGCTCATCGACTGCACCGATAATTTCCCCACCCGCTATCTTTCCAGCGATACCGGCGTCTGGCTGAAAAAGCCTGTCATCTACGGTTCCATCCATCAGTTCGAAGGCCAGGTCAGTGTCTTCGCCCCGCACCTCGGCGCCCCTTGTTATCGCTGCATGTTCCCGGTGCCCCCGGCCCCCGGCAGCGTCCCGGACTGCAACACCGCCGGTGTCCTCGGGGTGCTGGCCGGTCTCATCGGCACCCTCCAAGCCGCCGAAGCCATCAAACTCCTGACCCATACCGGAGAACCCCTGCTCGGCCGCCTTCTGCATGCCGAAACCCTCGGCACCCGGTTCCGCGAATTCAAACTGCGCCGCGACCCCGCCTGCCCTGTTTGCGGGGAAAATCCTGCCATCACGGCCCCCATCGACTACGACCTTTTCTGCGGCCTGACCGCTCCCCTGCCCGGCCTCGAACTCCCCCCCTCACAATTCGCCGCCACCCGTCACCGCCACTTCCTGCTTGATGTCAGGGAACCCTGGGAACACACCCTGCTCCCCTTTCCGGCCGACCGGTGGATCCCGTGGCAGGATTTGGAATCCCACCTCCCCACCCTGCCCCGGGACCGCCCCATCCTGGCCATCTGCCGCGTCGGGCTGCGCAGCCGCGCCGCCGCCCTCCTGCTCCGCCAGCACGGCCACCCCCAAGCCATCAGCCTGACCGGCGGCCTGGAGGCGTTGGATTGAAATCCCAGCCGCCCCTGGCAAGTCTTGGTCCGGTTTGGAATCACTGGCCATCACCATCACCCTTTCCGCCGGAAAGCGTTCAGGAAAAAACGCCCCCAGCCTGTCAGGATGGTGATCAGTGATGACCCGCTTCCATCCCCGGAATGCCCGTTTATGGGGGATTCTCCCCGCCTGTCTGGCCTTGCCCGGCGCGGCTTCAGCTCCAGGACCGGTGGTTTGGCAGGGGCTCCGCGGCCGATATCCAGACGCCGGCTGGCTTTGGCGGCGCGGGGGCCATCCCTCCAAAGACGCTGGCATCCCTGACAGATATCCAGTTCCAACTCCTCCTCCCGGTGCGGGATGAGCACCGCCAGCATCGGCCGCCGGCACTCCGGGCAGGCCGTGCCTCCGGGCGCCGCCACAGGCCTTTCCTTGGCCGTCCACCAGATCACATCGACCTGTTCGTCCGGGATCATGCGCCGGAATTGACTGAAATTCAGCGATTCGCCACCGCACTGGGGGCACCGCCAGGCAATTCCCGTATCGTGCTTGCCGGGAACCAGTCCCCCGCCGCAACGGGGGCAGTCCATCCCCAGCCCGCCACTGGCCGCCGGCAGGAAACTTCCCCGGCGGGCCATCATTTTCCGGAACGGCAACCCGTGGCCCTCCAGAGACTTGCTATCATTTCCATCGTCGGACATCCTCCCTCACAGTCGATCACGCTCCGCTCCTGCCAATCGGATATTCACTTCCAAAGCGGACTTTGATCCCCCCTCAAAAACGCCATCTCCTCCAGCCATCTCCCCTACACTTGTTCTTTCCCATTTTAATCATCCGTGCCATCCATAGCGCCTGCCCCGGCCCTTCCGGTCCTCCTCACCGCTGCCTTCCCAGTCTGTCCAAATTCCATCCGCCTTTTCCAACATGACCATCAGCCCTTCCGACTACGAAAAACCCGGCACCTTCTACCTCGGCCGGGAATACGACATCAGCACCAAAACCACCGAAGAGAAACTGGTCCTCTACGATTCCAAGGATCTTGTCACCCACGGGGTCGTACTCGGCATGACCGGCAGCGGCAAGACCGGGCTCTGTTTCGCCCTGCTGGAGGAGGCGGCGATGGATAACATTCCCTCCATCATCATTGATCCCAAAGGCGATATCTCCAATTTCCTCCTCACTTTCCCCGAACTCACCGGCGAGGCCTTCCGCCCCTGGATCAATGAGGAGGACGCCGCCAAAAAGGACCTGACCCCTGACCAATTCGCGGCTGGCCAGGCGGCGGTGTGGGAAAAGGGCCTCGGAGAATGGGGCCAGTCTGCGGAACGCATCAAAACCCTCCGCGCAAACGTCGACATCAACATCTTCACCCCCGGGAGCAATGCCGGCATTCCCGTCAGCATCCTCGCCTCCCTCGCCGCGCCGGAATTCGAAATCATCGACGATAACGAATTGTTCTCGGAACGCATCGAAACCACCGCCAGCTCCATCCTCGGCCTGATCGGCATCACGGCCGACCCCATCAACAGCCGCGAGCACATCCTCCTTTCCAACATCTTCGACCGCGCCTGGCGGGGCGGCGAAAACCTTGATCTGGAGAAGATCATCAACTACGTGCAAACCCCGCCCTTCGGCAAAGTGGGCGCCCTCGACCTGGAATCCTTCTATCCGGAAAAGAAGCGTTCCGAGCTGGCCATGGGCATCAACAACCTGCTGGCCTCCCCGGGTTTCAACACCTGGCTGACGGGGGAAGCCCTCGACATCAAACGCCTGCTGCATACCCCCGAAGGCAAACCCCGGGTCAGCATCTTCAGCATCGCGCATCTCAATGACAGCGAGCGCATGTTTTTTGTTTCGCTGCTGCTGAATCAAATGCTGGGCTGGATGCGGGTCCAGAGCGGCACCACCAGCCTGCGCGCCCTGCTCTACATGGACGAGATTTACGGCTACCTCCCGCCCACCGCCAACCCGCCGTCGAAAAAGCCTCTCATGATCCTCCTCAAGCAATCCCGCGCCTTCGGGCTGGGCTTGCTGGTCGCCACCCAAAACCCGGTCGATCTCGACTACAAGGCCCTCTCCAATATCGGCACTTGGTTCCTCGGCCGCCTCCAGACCGAGCGTGACAAGGCTCGCGTCCTCGACGGCCTCGAAGGCGCCGCTTCCACCCAAGGCAGCAAGTTTGACCGCCCCAGCCTCGAGAAAATGCTCTCGGCTCTAGGGAACCGTATCTTCCTGATGCATAATGTCCACGAGGATGCCCCCTGTGTCCTCCAGGTCCGCTGGGTCATGAGTTACCTGCGGGGTCCCCTGACCAGAACCCAGATCAAAAAACTGATGGACCCCAAACGGGCCGCCTTCACCGGCACTCCCGCGGCGGCCCTTTCAGATTCCCCCTCTCAAATCTCAAATTCCACGCCCTCAGCAGAAAATGCATCCGATCCGGATCAAATCATAAATCATAAATCGGAAATCATAAACCCCTCCCCCGCATCCCGCCCCACTCTGCCTTCCGCGGTGAATGAATTTTTCTTCCCCGTCACCAGCCCCAGCGCCCAGCCCATGCCCGTGGTCTATCTTCCGGCCATCCTTCGTTCGGCGGAAATCACCTTCTCCGATGCCCCCAAGGACGTTTTTGTGATGCGCCGGCTCTCCCTGCTCAGCAAGCTCAGCGAAGACATGATCACGCTTGATGCCGCCAATGCCATCCGCAGCCGCCTCGATGCCTCCGCCCTCAGCCGCGAGCCCATGCCCGGTCCGGTCAGCTTCGCCGCCGTCCCCCCCTTCGCCCTCAAAGCCGCCACCTACACCGCCGCGCGCGATCAAGCCGTCGACTGGCTCTTTGCCAACGAATCCATCGACCTCTGGTATAACGAAAAATACAAGGTCTACAGCAAACCGGGCGAACCCGAAGGCGACTTCCGGGTCCGCCTTGGCCATCGCGCCAAGGAAGAACGCGACCAGGAAATCGAATCCCTCCGCCTGAAATATCAGGCCAAATACCAATCCCTCGAAACTGCTGCCAACAAAGCCCAGGCGGCCATCGACCGCGAAGCCTCCCAGGCCCGTTCCGCCAAGATCAACACCGCGGTCAGCATCGGGCAGACCATCCTCGGCGCCCTCTTCGGCCGCAAGGCCCTCAGCCGCACCACCATCAGCAAAACCAGCACCGCCGCCCGCAGTGCCAGCCGCGCCTTCGAGCAAAGCGGCGACGTCGGCCGCGCCGAAGACCGCCTCGCGGAAATCGAAACCCAGATGGTGGAACTCAAAAATCAAATGGACGCCGCCATGAGCGAAATCCGACTCGCGGCCGACCCCAGCCGCCTCGTTCTCACCAAAAACCCCATCCGGGCCCTCAAAAAGAACATCACCATCAACGCCTTCGGCCTCGCCTGGCTTCCCTACTACCAAACCGGCACCGGCTCCCTCGAAGCAGCCTGGGATGAGGCTTCAGGGCAAAACCGGCCCATGGAGAAAAATTGACTGTCCCCGGTAATCTGTCAGGTTCATAACAACCGGATAGTCCGGCCAAGCCCCCCATGAAACTGTTCCCCCTCTATTTCCTGGCCGCCCTGGCCAGCTCTGCCCCAGCGGCCACGATCGCGGTTATCAAGGGCCCTCCCGGCACCACCCTCGGACTGCAGCTCGCCAACTATTTCACAGGATTGTCCTACACCGGAGGAGGCTACTACATTTCCGTTGGCACCTTTCCGGAACCCCCGACGGTCCCCTCCGACTTGTTGGGATACCGTGAATTTGCCGCAGGTCTCTCCCCTACCTCGGGCGCCGCCCAGGGATATATCAGCGGCAGTTTCACGGGCATCCCACTCAATCCCGGCGATTTCAATTCCCAGGAAATCTACCTTGTGGCCGGAAACGGCCTGACGCTGGCATCGTCCAGTGAGCAGGTCGTCCTGCGTGGTTCCGGCATCCCCTGGCTTTTCCCGCCTGACACCACGGCCGCCAGTGCCACCACGATCAGCCTGGTGGGTGCCGCCAGCGTTTTCGGCACCCCGATCAACGGCATGGTAACCCTGGTCGTGGACCTCCCCACTGGACCGGATCAGGTCATGATGGCACCATTGGGTATCACGCCGGAACCAAGCACCACAATGCTGCTGCTGACCGGCCTCATGGGATGCTGCAGAAGAAGCAGAATCGCGTGAGTTTTCCTGAGTGCAGGGCTGAGCATGCTCCTGCTTGTCTTCCAAGTCGCCCCCGGCTGCGGCCTTCCATCAAGGCCGCAGGCCGCGTGGCAGGCGAAGTTCCGACATTACAGACCGAAGGCTTTTTCCATCTGCTGGCGCACGACGGTGAGTCGTTTGACGTCTCCTCCACCGACTTCGGCGGTGGTCCAACCGGTCCAGTTGGTGTCGGCGATCGCTTTGCGCACTTGGTCCCAGGGAAGGTCGTCATCCTCGCCTGTGATCTCGACGAATTTGTTTTTCGCCCGGCTGAAGCCTTTGACGTCAAACTTCACCGCACGGGGGCCGAAGGCGCGGATCCAGTCGCCGGGCTGACCATACTTCCAGTGGTTGCCGATATCGTAATACTGGCCGACCCACGGGCTGTTGAAGCTGTCGATGAATTTGATGAAACGGTCGGCGGTCTGCTCCGGACCCTTGTCATGGTCATAGTGCATTTGATTCCAGACATTCTCGAAGAGGATGCGCTGGCCGAGCGCCGCGGCGAGGGGGAGGGACTTTTTGATCTCAGCCTGACAACGGGCATCGATTTCATCCGCAGGTCCGTCCGAGCCTTTGCCTATCACAATAAGGATCCCGCTGCCGCCCGCGGCGTGGGAGACACGCAGGCAGTGATCCATGTTCGCCCGGGCTTTGTCGCGCGTTTCCTGGCTGGCATCGGTGAGCCGCACGCCCCAGTGGGTGTGGTTGATCGCATTGTGGACGAAGACCCCGCTTTCCTTCACAGCGGCGCGGGCCTGCTCCGGGGTGAAGTTGCCGGCTTCATCAAAATCGACGCCATCAAATCCGGCTTCCGCCGCCATCTGGAGCCGCTCCACAATACTGAGTTTCCGCCCGCCGGCCTCACCGGCGATCATCCCTAGCTTGCAGGACAGGAGGATCGGCCGGCTGCTTTTTGGCAGCACGATGCCCGACGCCGGTTCTGCGGCAGGGATCTGCGGGGTGGTGGATACCAGCGCGGCGGTGGCGGCCACGGAGGACAGGAGGAAACGGCGGCGGTCAGGGTGGGATGGGGTCATGGTGCTGCCTATTGAACCACGGAGGCCGCCGCGGAAAAGCTCAAACTCCGGTGCTTTCCCGGCCAGCTTGTATCCTTTGATCCAGGAAGGAGCGGACCTGGTGGCAGGGTGGAACGGATTGGATCAGGGAGTGCGGAAGCGGTAGAAGAGGCGGTCAGCCGTGGGAGGCAGCAGCACCGGACGCCAGGTGGAGCGCAATCGACCATCCGGCAGGAGAGTGCGGCTGGTGAGTTCCAAGGGCACCTCCCACAAGGAAAGATCCAGCGTGGCCTGTGCGGACAAGGCCGCTGCATCTGCGCCATTGGCGTGATCGAGGCTGATGGAGAGCCCGCCGAAGGCATCCGGCAGGAAAGCGACCGGGAGCGGATTCGGCTCTGCATCGCTGGTGCCGAGGGCGAATTCCATCAGGCCGGACAGGCCATCATGATCCAAATCCGCCGCCGGCAGTCCGGTGAAGATCAGGGAATCGCTGGCATTGGGATTGCCATGGGTATGGGTGCTGACACGCCAGTTCTGCGGGAGTGCCGGATTGGTGAGCGGAGAAGGATTGATCAATACCAGACTGCGACCGGCCCCATTGGCCGCATCCGGCCAGGGCGGCGAGGAGCCATAAGTGAAATCCACCAACGGCGTGATGCCGTCCGCCGCTGTGATGAGAACGCGCTCCCCCGCATTGTCGAAGGCCCCGCGGTAGATCCCTCCCAGCAAGGCGGACCAGCCCTGGATTTTCTGATAGGTGAGTTGACTGTCCACCAGCACGAGACGCTCCCCGGGACTGAGAACCTTGTCCCGCAGCGGGGGAAATTGGAAGTCCACGCCGAGGATAAACCGGACCCCGCGCAGATTGATGGCCGCGTCCGACACATTCATCAGTTCAATGAATTCCCCATCGCCATCGCCGGAAGGATTGAAATGCAGTTCTGTGACCGCGAGCGCGCCGGGAGGACAGGCTGAAGGCCCTACCTGATAGAACACTTCCTGCAGTGCGCTCCATTGCCCGGAGGAAGGCAACAGGCTGCGCGACCGGACGAGGGTGCTGCGGGTCAATGCCAGGCCTCCGGCGGGCGCCACTGCCGAGGTGCCCCGCTGGCCATGGAGTTCGGTGGCCAGCAGGAAGTCATCGTCGCCGGCACTGAGATTCAGGCCCTGCACCGCGAGGACGTTATCGCCCTCGGCCAGCATGGGAATGAAGGCCGTGAGATTCACCCGGTCCCCCACCAGCGCATTGCTGTCAGGGGTCTCCGCCGTGGCCGCACTGGTTCCGGTGAGAAGCGCCGCCGAATTCCGCGAGGCAACGCGGGCCCCATTCAGATAGACCGCATAACCATCATCGGACTTGATCCGGAGTTCGAGCGCGGTCAATCCGCTTTTGACCTGGCCGGTGACCGGGAAGTGATAACGTTGATACAGGCTGGCATTCACTCCGTGGAGGGCGGTGCCGATATCCTGGGTGACCGCCGCGCCGAGCGGATCGGCGGCCGGAGCGAAACCGATCCCTCCCGCGCCAGCGGGCCAGAGGGAGTCATCGAATCCCGTTTGAGCCCACTGGATCACCGGATTGGGTACCGTGCCCGCGGCCAGGGCGCTGACCTCGGTGGCCGACAGCCCCCGGTCGTAGACCCGGACCTCATCGATCTGACCGCCGAAGAACCGCTGGTCGCCCGGACCCCGCGCGCCGATGGCCCAGCCGGAGGTATTGTCAGGAGCTCCGGCGGTGCTGACCACACTGCTGATCTCCACGCCATTCCGGTAGAGGCGCCAGGTTGTGCCGTCATAAACGATGGCGAGGTGCGTCCATTTGTCGACATCACCCAAGGCGGAATCCGCTCCACTGGCTGGACCTGTCGCCATGACTGAAGCCGCTGCATCAACCGTGAATCCCCCTTGATAGGCACCCGCATTGATCCGCAGAAAAGTCTCTCCATTGGGAGCCGCGGAAGTGTCCGATCCTTTGGAGACGATACTGCGGATCAGACTGGTGACACTGGGCCGCACCCACGCCGCGATCGTGATTTGACCAGTGAACCGCAGGCCTGCCGGATTGCCCAGTTGGACGTAATCGTTGATCCCATCCAGCAGGACCGCCCCCCCGCCGCGTTGCCCCGGAGCGGTGATGGAGGCGCCATTTGTCAGGGCGCCGTGAAAGCTGCCCACGGGATCGGTGGCGCCCGTGGCTGCACTATCCAGCGGATAGAGCGCGAGGAGGTCGGGAGTTTCCGGCAGGATAACCCCATCCCCGAAGGCGGTGGGCACGTGGATTTTGCCGGGAGTTGCCGCCGTGATGAAGGGAGTGTTGGGCAAGGCCGTGGGATCGGGGCGGGGATCGGAGCCATCGGTGGTGTAATAGACCAGCGCCCCGGGCGTGGTGGTGGTCTGCTGCAGCACGCTGCCGCTGGCCACCGGCCCGGGCGGCAGATTGAAGACGGGAGCCACGACGCCCGGATAAAAACCGGCCGTCCGGTAAGTGCCGAGGATGTCGTTGGTGCGGTTGGTGAACCAGTTCAAGGCCCCGGTGCGGGCGGTGGCCCAGCTGGTGGGGGTTTGGTAGTTCCAGCGGGAGCCCTCGATGATCATGGACTGCTGGATCGGATCGCACAGTTCATTCAGGCGTGCCTTGTTGGCCGCCGGGGTCATGGCGCCCCCCGCCGTCACATAGGAGCGGTGAATGCGGTCGGCCAGCAGAGTGCGGTATTCGTTGCCGCCATTTTTGAGGAGCATGGAAAACAGACTGCCCGGCCCATCCCCGGCGCGCTTGCCCGGGGCATCCCGGGCAGTCCGGTCCAACGCCGGGCCGGCATAAGGCGCGTAGTAGAGGTAGCCGTCGGCATCGTTCAGGACAAACTTATAACCATGTCCGGGCCCGACCGGTCCGGTGGTCCGGTATTCATCTTCCGACTTCCCGAACATCCACATGATCATGTAGTCCACGTATTGCGGCACATCCAGCAGGGGGCGGAGCTTTTCATAGGTGTTGCCGCCGGATCGGGCCAGCGCCTTCATCTGCGTCCACTGGGCATCCGTCCCATCGTAGGGGAGCCCGGGATCAGCCCAGCCGCCCACGTTGAGATTGCCATTCACCGACTCGTAATCGGTGCTATCCCCACCGTAGTAGGACGCCATCATGGCGGCATTGAAGCGCTCGCGGAGATGATAGAGACCCCAGTAGCTGCCATTCAGATAGAGATGCACAAACCGGCCGTGCGGCGCATACGATCCCATGTCGAGCATGGTCGCATCGGTAAAGGCGTTGGACATGTAAAAGCCGCGCGAGACCATGTCGTGGGACCCGTTGCGCAGTTCAATCTGATCGAACTCATCGGCCGCCGGCCAGCCCCGGTCGAATCCGGCGAACAGCGGGTATTTGAGTTTGGAGGCTCCATATTCCCCTTTGAAGGAAACCCGGAAGGACTTCTTGGCGAAGTTGGTGAATGCCCCGCCGAACAGCTGCACTCCGCACGGAATCTGGAATCCCGCCGTCACGCCACTGGGATCCAGCCACTCCAGTTTGGCCCGCTTGTCCACCCCGCCATCAATAGTGGTGCCGGGAGGGACGGTCAGGCTCATGGAAGGCACTTCGCGCAGCGCGGCCTTGACCTGAATGTCGGTCAGGCCGGTGACGAGGGCGGGGGCCAGCCATCCCTTCGCCGCCGCGGTGCTGCGGACATCGGAGGGAAAGACATACGTTTGAACATCAATATTGGCCGGAGCCCAGCCGGAACGGAAGGCCGCCGCCTTCAGCACCCGGGTGGTGCTGATCGCTATCGGCCCTGAGTAGACCGTGCCGGTGGTCGCGGTGGGGTCTGCCCCATTCAAGGTATAGCGGATTTCGGCTCCGGGCGTGGCGCAGGAAAGGGTCACCGTCTGGGCGGTATCGTAAATGCCGCGCCGCACGCTGAAAATGGTGTCAGCCACCACCCCGTCAAAGCGAGGACCGTTGGCCTCCGCGGGCGTGGGCACCGCGTAAAAACCGGCTGCGGCACCCGTGACGCCATAACTATGATCCTGCTCCTGCGGCGGATACGTCAGGTCCGCCGGATAACCGGCGGGGAACTGGCTCAGCACCGTGCTCCCGTCGCGGGCCACCAGCCCCAGGTATTCCCCGCCGGAGGCGAGCGCAAAGTTGGTATGCGGCGTCTCCCCGGCCGGCCGGGGGGTGGCGGCATTGGAGGCGAAGACGATGGCATAACCATTCCCCGGCACGGCAAAGGCCGGGAACATCCACTTCGTTTTCTGCCCGGCATTGTCCGTCAGGAAAAAGCCCGCCAGATTGAGCGCAAACGCATTCGGGTTGCCGATTTCAATCCAGTCCTGACGTTTGCCATCACTGTCGCGGATCCCGCCTTCATTGGACGCTAGGAATTCGGAAATAAACGGCGGCAGTTCCGGCTCATCCACCCCGATGGTCACAGCCCGCGTGGTGGAGCCCGCTCCATTGGACGCGGTCAGGACATACGTGGTGGTCACCGCCGGTGACACTGTCACCGACCCCGCCGGACCCGTCACCGGGCCGATGCCCTGATCGAGGCTCAGCGAGGTATACCCGGCCACATTCCAGCTCAGCACGGCTTCGCCAGGTTTCCCCGGCGCCCCGGTTTTGGTGATGTTTCCGGCATCCGGTCCAAAATACTTCACCTCCGGCGCCGGTGCTTCAAAGGCCTCGATCTCCGCAATCTGCGGCGCATTGCTGGTATTCGCCACATTGGTCAGGCGGATAAAGCGGCCCCGCATGGTCCCGGCCGGATGCAGGGAAGGCACCAGATGATCCACCCCGCCCTGGAGATTGTTGGCCCCGTTGGCCCGGATTTCATACCCCCAGCGCTCCACCCCCGGCACCCCGCCATTGTCGGCATACACTGCCATGCGCACCTTGGAGAGCTTGTTCGCCCCATCATTCACCCGGCTGTAGAGATCGATCGCCTGCAGCGGGTATTCCCGGCCCAGATCGATCTGATAATAAAAGCCGATCACCCCCGCTGCGGCCGGCGCCGTGTAGATGGAACTGTCCCCATCCGTCACCGCCCCCGCCGGTCCGCCCGCCGTAGCTCCGGAGGCGAAAACGGGACGGGACAGGGCGATATTGGAATCGCTCGCCTGACAACGCAGGCAGCAGGACCCGGCCAACAGGCCCAGGAGCATCAGGAAGGGAAATCGCATCAGAGGGAGGTGGTAGGCAGCCGCGAAAGGCGACCGCATTCGAGTCTGGACGTCGGCTTTCTCTCCGGCTGGATCTTGGCATCCGGCCGGTTCTGTCCAAAAGCAGGCCCCTGTTTAGGAAACCCGCCCCCTGCAGAGCAAGCCTTTTCCCCCTTCCCCGATCCGGGGAGAATCCCAAATCCCAGCCCCCTTCCCTCCTGCCCGCTGACAAAAAATACTTGAACGCGTGGGAAAATAGTTTGCTCCTCCTAATAAATCCAGATAATACAGATCTTCATTAATTCCAGATTACACGCTCTCCCCTCCCATGGAGACTTGAACCGGAACGATTTCACCCCTTTTTTTTATGATCCGTCGTCCTCTCCTCGCCCTCACGTTGCTGCCCTTGTTCTCTCCCCTCACCGGCATTGCCGGGGTATTCACCAGCAACCCCATCACGGGGGACGCGGATTCGGGCATCTCGGCTGACAAGGCCTACACTCTCGCGGTGGATATCTTTGATGGCCCCAACCGCCGGATCAATGACGCCGTGTTCACCGGTTCCGGTGGGGGTGGCAACCCCGCGACCAACAATTACACCACCTCCGGTCTGAATAACGGCTTCACCGGCAACGCCCCTCCCATCACCGGGAGTGTGGGCGGCCTGACCGAGAACTTCCTCTACAACGGCAATCCCGCCACCTACACCCTCAACAACCTGCGGGTGGGCGAAACCTATACCACCACCTTCTTCAATGCCGCCTTCGGTGGTCCGGGCGGGCGCATCCACAATGTGACCGCCAGCGATGGCGGCGTCCTCAACGGATTCGACCAGAACGCCACTCCCGGCAGCGTGCTGAAATACACCTTCACCGCCACCGCCAATTCGATCACCTTCGCCATGACCCCGCTGGTTCCTGCCGACACCTGGCACCACTACGCCGTCAGCAACGAGATCGTGAAACAGCGCGCCCTGCTGACCGATAACTTCTACGCCCCGGCAAACCCGGATACCAACAATCTGAACTTCAACCTCGGCGCCCGGCAGGGCGGTCTCCTCACCACCGGCGGGGCCACCATCCCCTGGGTCGCCGTGGGGAACACCCAGGTCGGCAACGCCACCGGCGGCATTGATGGCGGCAACTATCTCCTCAACGCTTTTGGCAATGGCCGGTCCGCCCTGGACTACAACTTCAATGGCTCCGCCTCCGCCGGTGGTCTGGCTGTCAGCTTCGACCTCGCTCCCAACTCCGTGGCCAATCCCGACGCCACCTTGTGGGAGGCGGTCAACATCGGTCAATCCAGCGCCAACAAAAACGACGGCATCAATGACCCGCACGCCCACTTCGGCATCCTTTTCCGCGGCAATGGCCTCCTCCAGGCTTTTGATGGCAGCACCACCCTGACCCCCGTCGAACCCATCTGGAGCGAGACCGCCCAGACCAATGGATTGACCCGGATCGAACTGATCGCCCAGGACCCTACCGACGGCAATCCCTTCGATGGCGTGGGCCAGACCGACATCAGCGTCTACGCCGGCGGCATTCTCCGTTATTCCTTCAGCAAGACCGGCGGCGGTTACGCCGACAACTACCTGAACTTCTCCGCCGCCCACATCGGCGGGGTGGACAACCTGATGGTCGCCCAACTGGTCCCCGAGCCCGGCAGCCTCGGCCTGCTGGCCCTGACCGGCGGCCTCCTCGCCCGCCGCCGCCGCCCGGCCGCCCGGTGAGTTGAAGCACCTTGGAAGGTTCCGATCCCCTGGATTCCGCCCGGTCAAGCGCCCACCTGCTTGACCGGGCTTTTCGATGTGCAGGCGTGTCCCCCCACCGGTCAGGGGATGACACGAAAGAGTTTGTCTTGCCGCCAGACAACCATGGGGGACCCCGATCAGCGCGACATCCAGATCACGCCGTCATTTGCGCGACGGCCAGCAAATTGGTCGTGCCGCCGAAGCCCGGTTTTCCTGCCGGCCAATCAGCATCCGCTCACCGGAGGGAGTGGCCGGGACAGGCTAACGATAGATGTCCTCCAGGTCCCTCTCGATCGCGGGTTTTGAGACGTTTTGCGGTTCCGACTTCGTTCCGACTTTTCAGATTTCGTGATGGATGGGCATGGATCGGATTCTGGATAATGCTATTCAAATGCGGGCCAGAATCGCTTCAGCCAGCTTGCGGAAATCCCTTTCGCAATCTTTGACGCTGGAGTTGTGTGCCCCGATCGCTCCATCAGCCGCTTTCAGATGGAAAATCGGCTTTTTTACTTCCATCGCCATGGGCATGAGACTGCGATAGTGCTTCAAAAGACCCAGACAATGGTCGTCGAGACCATAATCAAGCGGCAGCTGATTGGTTCCTCCTATCACTGAGTTATTGAAGGTTTCCGGAATCCGTTGTGACCACTTGTCGTAGGCCTTTACTGGGCGGCTGTCCCTGATGCCGAATTGAAGCACCACATACCCCAGCGGGGTCATGCTCCCGACCGGCAGATCAAGCGAGGCTTCGGGATTTTTCACTCTCCGCTCGCTCCATTCTTCACGCCACCTTCGCAGCGTCGGCCCCAGATTCCTCAGCCCTTGGATGGAGAAAAGATCAGGGGCCAGCGGCACGACCACGGCATCGGCGGAAATGAGTGCGGACCGGTTGATAGCACCGAAATTGGGCCCGACATCAATCAGAATGATATCCGCGCCGAACTCTTCGGCCGCAGTCCGCGTGAGCCGGTGAAACGCACTGGTCACCCGGAAGGCCGCTTCATCCCGGTCCAGGCACTTGATCCACGACTCGGATAGCCTGGACTCAAAGCTGGAAAGGTTGAGGTCGCCTGGAATCAGACGCAGCCTGCTGGTGATTGAGTGTACAGGTGCGGGTCCAATGTCACCCAAGCCACGGATCAGCGGGCTGATGGGCGCCATGATGCTCTGCTTGCTGTCCACGTCTGGGTCCCAGAGTTTTTCCAAATCGGCTTCCGGCAGGAACATGGATGTCACATTCGCCTGCGGATCGAGATCGGCGACCAGCACCTTTTTGCCCATGTCGGCAAACATCCAAGCGAGGTGGTAAATCAGCGTGGTCTTTCCGACCCCACCCTTGTTATTGAAAAAAGCGAGCGTTTTCATCTCTGAGGGTGCTTGGGGATGATCGAAAGGAAATGATGGGTTTCGAACTGAAAGGCCGGCGGCAAGCTCCCATTCTCCTCCATCGCCCGTCTGGCCCGGGCGATTCCCCGCCCGAAGCGGTTCACGTAGCCCAGCACATGCATCGCCTCGGCGATAATCGGATTCCGATAAGTATTCACCTTGGGGAAATTTTGCGGCGAGGCATCTCCATACAACCCCCCCGGATTCTGGATCTCGATCCGGTCGCTGAATTGATAAAAGCGCACCGGACTGGTCGATTGATAGTCACGGTGCAGAATGGCGTTCATGAGCAGTTCGCGGATCGCTTCCGGCGGAAAGTCAAAAACCGCCTGCTCGCGGAGTTCCGAGACCACCACGGGCTTCTGGGTGAAACGCCCCCTAAGGAAGCTGTCCATTTCAGACAGCAACGTGATCAGGCTGCCCGTGAACGTTTTCTCCGCCAGCACTTGGTCTGCCAGCTCCGGGCCGTCGTATTGCACAAACTGCACCTTGGCGCCCGGAAACAAATCCAGCGGGTCATACGCGAACACCAGCATCCCGGCGTTGGTCGGGCAGTCACGTTTCAAACTGTAAAACCGCAGCGCCGCCAGTTGTTCCTTGGTGTCCCGGTGGTTGGCCTCAATCACTTCCTCGGCGATGGCCTGCGGGCGGTAGGTTTGCCGGAAGGTTTCCAGATCCAAGCGCTTCAAGTCGCCTTCCGGACAGGGCGTGGCATCAAAGGTGGGGAAATTCGCGGTACGCCGCTCCATGAGCACCCGCTCCTCCGCTTCACTGGCGGTATCTTTCCGGGGTCCGATGCGGATGTGGACCCTGCCCCTGTAGCGCACCGGCGGCATGTCGTGCGGGCGCACCTCCACCACCAGCACCTCGCCGCCGCCATCCGGATGGCACACCGTGGAGACACTCAGCACCGGCAGAGGCAGGATCTGCCCATCCGAGCGATAGGCCGCAAACTGCTGGAGAAGCTTATCTGTCACCGGAAGGCGGAAGGAGGCATCCTTCTCATCCACCCCGATCAGCAGATAGCCCGGCTCCCCTTTCCCCGCCATGTCATTGGAGAACGAGCAGATCGCTTCCCGGAACTTGTCCGTGTCCGTCACGGACCGCGTCATTTCCACGCGATCGATCTCGCCGGAAGCGATCAGGGATTTCAGGGTCTGGGAATTCATTGAAGGACAGATTATGACACAGCTTGGGAGAGAGGGGAGGTTTTTGAATCGGTTTCCGCTTCCGCTGCTTTGGCGCTCCGTGAACTACCATGGGTAGTCAGTTCAGCAACGACGGCTTCAAGCAGATTTTTGTCGGTGGCGCGGGAGGCGGCGAGCTGCGTTTCCCACTGGTCCACCAAGACCATCAGTTGGTCCACTTTGGCCACGATCCGGCGTTGTTCGGCGAGGGGAGGGAGCGGGATTGAGCACTCTGAAATGTGTCCCTGATTGATCTTCGAGATTCCCGCCGTCGTCGCACCCACCAATTTGCCCCCGACAATGATGTGGCCGTCGCTGAAATAGGCTTCCTCACGGATCTGCTTCATCGGGTCCCATCCCGCGTCCACGATGGCAGGAGTAATGAACTTGGTGCGGATGTCCGCCTCGGTGAGGGCTTTTTTGTTCACGCGGTGGTGGCAGGCATGGATAAACCGTCAGAAGCCGGCTGCCCCGGAATTCAGGGACTCTAGCGAGCGGCGGATATTCGACAATTTAATTCTGGATAGAGTTTTGCGTGATACCAGGCGAATGGCAGGACAGGAAATCCTGCCGTCAGGGTGAACCGGATGGAGGCGGGCGTCCCGGGAGAAGCCGGTTGGAGGAGCCGGGAAAACGTGCGAAGTCAGGGAATGTCCCGGCACTTTTCAGAGATCCCCCTGTCCGTGCTTGATCTTTCGCCCGTGGTGGAGGGCAGCAGCGTTGCCGATAGTTTCCGCCATACGGTGGAGCTGGCGCAGCGGGTGGAACAACTGGACTACCGGCGGTTCTGGCTGGCGGAGCATCATAACATGGCGGGGATCGCCAGCGCGGCGACGGCGGTGCTGATCGGCCATGTGGCGGGGCAGACTTCGACGATCCGGGTGGGGTCCGGCGGAGTGATGCTGCCCAATCATGCACCGCTCATCATTGCGGAGCAGTTCGGCACGCTGGAGGCCCTGTATCCGGGACGCATTGATCTGGGGCTGGGCCGCGCTCCGGGAACGGACCGCGCGACCTCCCGGGCCCTCGGCCGGGAGCCCACGGCTGCAGACGATTTCCCCCAGAACGTCCAGCAACTGATCCATTTTCTGGGCGATCCGGTGGAAGGCCAGCAGGTGAGGGCGATCCCAGGCATGGGCTCGAAGGTTCCGGTGTGGCTCCTGGGGTCGAGCACCTTCAGCGCCCAACTCGCTGCGCTGCTGGGGCTGCCCTTTGCCTTTGCGGCGCATTTTGCGCCGAGGCTGCTCCATGAGGCGCTGCGGCTTTACCGGAGCCATTTCCAGCCATCGGAAGCCTGGCCGGAGCCCTATGCCATGGTCGGGGTGCCGGTGATTGCGGCTCCGACGGACGAGGAAGCCCAGTTTCTTTCGACCTCATCGCAGCAGCAGATTCTCAACATCGTGCGCAACCAGCGCTCCAAAGTCCCGCCGCCCGTCGAGTCGATGGAAGGCCGGTGGAGTGCGGCGGAAGCCGCAGAGGTCCAGCAGTTTTTCGGTGCGGCCATCATCGGAGGACCGCAAACCGTGAAGGCTAAGCTGGTGGAGTTCGTGGAGAACACGCAGGCGGACGAACTGATGATCCACTCGCAGTTTTTCCGTCAGGACCACCGGCTGCGGTCGTATCAAATCGTCGCGGATCTGAAAAGAGAGTGCGGAGTGCCCGTCGGCCCCTCCATCCCTGCTTAAAAACTGCCTTTGGGGTTCAATTCAAACCGCTGCCTCTGGGTTTTAGCACCCAAAAACGAGCTGTTTTTGGCTTAATCGACTGCTCTTCCCCCATCTTAGGCAAAACCATGGGGCTCTGTTTTTACGGGCCTCTCATGGGCATGAGCATGCGCACTCATGGGCATGAGCATGGACACTCATGGGGATGTTTTCCGGAAAACATGGTCATGAGTGAGGGCAAAAGAGCTTTCCCCGTGTTATGGTCCGACCGCAAAATGGCCTTGGGCCGGTTGGTTATCCGGGGCGGGGGCTCTGGGGAACGAGCGGGGACCCTCGTCCACCCCTTTACTTCCCCTTCCCTGCGGCGATCCGGCGGGCGTCCGCCAGGCCTAGTGTCCCGGCGGCTCTGGTTCACTATCCGTCCAGTCCAATTGCAGTTTGTCCAGTTCACAGCGGATCAAGGGGATGTCCCACGCGATGGTTTCCCCATCATCCTTGGCAGCGAGCAGCCACTGACCGTCCGGGCTGAAGGCAAGTGAATGGTTTCCGATGATCTGGGCGGGATTCGGCGGGGACAGCGTCGCCAGCACCCGCCCGGTGGAGGTTTCATGGAGCCTCACCTGGGTCCGGTTGAAGGCCACCGCAAACAGGCGGCCGTCTCTGGAGAATTGGAGAGGCGGGGTCACGCCACTTCCGGCAGCGAGGGCGATGGCGGTGCAGACCAGCTGGAGGGAGGGAAGTTGACGAATCTCCACCGTCTCCCGGCTGACCACGGCCATCCATTGGCTGTCCGGGCTGAATCGGACGAGACTGCTTTCCGTCAGGACCAGTTTGGCCTCACCATCGGGTGCGGACCGGAGCACGGTGGCGTCATTGTGGTATCTGGTGGCCAGCCAGTGGCCATCGCGGCTCAATTCCACGGTATGGGCCGGCATAATCAAGCGGCGGACGGGGCGCTCGTCCCGGGTATCGAGGAAGATCAGCTGATCAGTGGCGGCAATCACAAGGGTGCGTCCGTCCGGCGCCAGGGTCCCCGTATTGATCTTTTCCTCCGGACGGCCTTGATAGACCACGGTGCCTTCACTCCAGGAAACAGGCAGCTGGGCCAGGGTCTCCGGACGGACATCGAAGCGCCGCACCCGGTTTTCCCCATAACGCTCGAAAGTGAACAATGTGTGGCCGTCGGCGCTGAACTCGGCACTAACCCCCGGCAACCGGGCAATCTCCCGGCCATGCGGGAAATCCCAGAGCAGGCATTGCCCTTCTATTTTTTCCCGGGTGCTCTCGATATTCACCACGCCCAGATGGCCTCCGGGGCTGATCCAGATCCCATCAGAGGAGCGGGCCTCCCCTGCCCATGCGACCGTACGGTATCCGGTGCAGGGCATCAGGGACATCACCGATTCGGACAGCGGACTGTCCCGTCTCACCAGCAACCGGTCCCCGCCTGGACTGATGCCCAGCAGGACCACGGCCGGCTCCCGGAGCAGGATGCGGCCGGAGACGACATCCCGGGCCGTGCTGGTATGATCCCAGGCGTGGGTAATGGCGGCGACCCCATCCGGGGTGAACATAGCATGCACAATACTGGCCGCATGGCCCGGGAGCACGACCGGCGCGCCCACCCAGAAGTTGCCCTGTCCGGGATGGATCTCGCGCATTTCCAGCCGGCCCCGGTCGCCGCCCAGCAGCAGGTGTAATCCGTCAGGGTGCCAGACCACGACCCAGGGGTTGAAACCCGCCCTGAACGAATAACAAACCGCGCCTGTCGCGGCATCCCAGATCTCGACGGTGTCGGGCGCTTCCTTGAATAACACGGCCAACTGCCGGGAGTCCGGCGAGAAAACCAGTTTGGCGGCGGGACGGCCCTTCTGCAGAAAACGGGGGCGGCTGTGGGGAGAGAGATCCTGGACAGTCACGCCCTGCGGAGTCAGCAGGGCGAGAGTCCGGCTGTCCGGTGAAATCCCCAGGAATTGCTCCTGGCCAACATTGGCGCAGATCGAGTGGAGGACGGGTTCCGGGTGGGACAACCGCCAGGCAATCACCGCGCCGTCCGCCTTGCTGAAGCGGACGACGAGGAATTGGCCATCCGGACTGAAAAGGGCCTGGGACACCACGGAATCCGGCGGACCGGCAAAGGAGGCCACTACCTGCTCCGAGGGAAAGACACGCACCTCGATCCGGTTCGAACCGGTGTCGTGCACGTAGTGGTTCAACTTGGCATTCCAAGCGCAGGGTCTCGACGAAGGCTCGGTGACCCACTTTGAAGGCATCACCACATCCATCAGCGCCAGTTGGGCGATGGCTTCTTCCCGGAGGTCGAGGATTTGCGTTTCCGTCAAACCAGGACGCTGGATGAGCTGCTGCAGGATGGCGGAACTGCGCACGCGGGCGCCGGGACCTCCAGCCATGCGCCGGAAGCGGGCTTCGTTGAAATTGGCCTTCCACAATTCATCCTCCGCCCGCAGATATTCGTGGCGGGCATTTCCCGCCTCCACCGTGGCGCGCTGTGCCTCCTCCATGGCGCGCCGGGCCAGTTGGTTGGCCCACCCGGAATACCAGAGGATGCCGATGATCCCGGCGAGTCCCACCAGGTGCAATGCCACCACGAGGCCGGCCACCACCGGCTTGCGGCGCGCCCATTTCCAGACCCGTTCCGCCGGTGAGGTGCGCCGGGCGAGGATGGGGCGGTGGGCCAGCCAGCGATCCAAGTCTTCCGCCAAAGCGTCAGCAGAGCGATAACGCCGCTGGGGGGCTTTTTCGAGGCACTTCAGGCACACCGTTTCCAGATCCCGGTCCACTGCAGGGTTCAGACGGCGGGGCGGCTCCGGCTCGGTTTCCACCACCCGGCGGATGGTTTCCATCAGGGTGGGCCCGCGGAAGGGCGCCCGTCCGGTGAGGAGTTCATACAGGATGGCTCCCAGGCTGTAGATATCTGCGGCGGTGGTCAGATCCCTCGACTGGCCGGTCACCTGTTCAGGAGCCATATAACTGGGCGTGCCCATGCCGGTGACACTCTGGGTCAGGAGACTGTCATGTTCGAGAAATCTCGCCAGCCCGAAGTCAGCCACGAGCGGTTCCCGCTCCCGGTCAAAGAGAATATTGGCAGGCTTCAGATCCCGGTGCAGGATGCCCCGTTGATGCGCATGATGGACCGCCCGGGCCACTTTGATCATCAGTCCGGCGGCCTCCCGCGGGGTATAGCGCTCCCGCGCCATCGCCTTGGCGAGGGTGCCTCCTTCGAGGAACCGCATGCTGAAAAAATGCACTCCTTGGTGCGAGCCGATCGCGTAGATAGGCACGATGCCCGGATGCTCCAGGTGGGCGACGGCTTCGGCCTCGGTCAGGAAACGCCCAACCTGCGAAGCCGAGGAAAAGTCAGTGGCCAGCATCAGCTTGAGGGCCACCACGCGATGCAGACTAAGCTGCCTTGCTTTGTATACCACGCCCATGCCACCCCGAGCGATCTCTTCCAGGATTTCATAGTCGCCGATCCGCCGGCCCTGCGGGAGAGCGGCCAAGCCAGGTGCCTCAGCCTCCCGTCCGGCACCAAGTTCCGTGGGAGGCTCCAGCGCCAGTTGCAGCAGGCAATTGGCACAGAACCCTTCCACTGACCGTCCCCCCAGGCTGGTTCCGCAGTTTCCGCAGAGCAGGTCAGAATCCATAGGAGCGGGATGTTAAAACGGTGGGACGACTGGAAATCCGGCCTGATCCCGCCCCCGGGTCACGGGACGGCCTGACAATCCATGACCGGGCGTGATCTGATGACTTAAAGTTTAATTACCCGGTTTCCTGCCTGCTGTTACGGCCGGGAGTTGAAAAAGAAATCCCGCTGAAGGCCCCTGCAGAAATCCCTTCCCTGGCCTGGGCGGCTGGCTGGCCCAGGGGGACGGGCCAGCCAGCCGGTGCGGACCGGAGTGTTATTCCCGGGTGATTTCAAACAACGTGGTGGTGCCGCTGACGTCGTTGGTCACGACCAGCAACGGTTTCCCCGTGGGACTGTCCTCCGGTTTGATGAAGACCAGGGCCTCCGCCGCCAGATCACCGGCCGTCGGCACCTTGGGAGGGTTGGTCCCGGCACCCGGCACCACAGCGAAGTTCCGGTTGTTCAGATAACGGACAAAACGCGCCTGATGGGGATCGGTCACATCATACACCATGATGCCACCGATGCGTTCAAGACCGATGAAGGCCCATTGCCTGCCATACGCCTTGCCGAGGACAAGGCATTCGGGTTCCGGCCCACTGTCATCGCTGCGGGTGTCGATGGTATTGTTGGAGTTGTTGGCATTGAAATTGGCCGGAAACAGGGCTGCGGTCATCCTCTCGAACTGGTCGCCGCTGTCAAAAACCAATTCCCCGGAAGCGTGCCAGATGGAGAAGGAGCGTCCCCCGAACGTATGGATCTCGTCGCGGTCGCCATCCCCGTCCAAATCACCGGTGATGCGGCTGGCCTGCAGGCGGCCCAGGTTGCTGGGCATTTTCAGGGTGGCAGCATCGGGAAAGACGGCGGGGTCCAGCAGAAAAGTTGGATCACCGATCCGGATATCCTCACTGCCGCTGGCGGGAGGAGGCAGCAGGCCAGGGTAATTCCGCACGTCCCCTTCATTGGCGGTGACGAGGTAGCTTTCGCCTTTGAATTGATAAGAGGCGACGGCATCAGGTTGGAACATGCCTTTGACCGGCCGGTTGAAGAACCGGATCCCGCCATCCTGGTCACTGGCATCCAGGGCATTGCTGGATCCAAACCCATTGTCGGCAAGTCTGTGTTCCTTGAACCCCAACGGGATGATTTCCGTGACCGTCCTGGACGGAATATCGATGGTGGCCATAGCGTTATTTTCCTGCAGGGTCACCCACGCGGTGCGGGAATCATGCGAGACCGAGATATATTCCGGCTCCAGATCCTGGGACACCGTGGCATTCGGGCCATAAATCCGCACCCCGGCGCTGCGGAGTTCGTCCTTTTGCCCATCGAATGCATGGAAATTGGCCGTGGTCACGGCAGCCTGATCGAGAGCTGCCAGTCCTCCTGACAAATCAATGATGCTGATGGAACCTTCGGGATCGACGCTGGGCCCCAGGGTAGCGGCATTCACGTCGTTGTAGGAATTTGGTTCCCCTTCATTGGCCACGAGCAGGTGGCGTCCATTGGGAGTGAACGTGATCATGTCAGGAAGGGCTCCGACACTGAGCTGGCGCAGGTCCTGGATGGTGATCTGCTGGGCGGGGGGCAGGTTCAGGTCGAGACTGGCCCTGAGGCAGACCACCACCCCGGGATTCATTTTGGGAACGGCCTGATAGGACACCGCCACGATCCCTCCGCGCACCGCCAGACCCCGGGGAGCCCCCAGGGCCAGACTGATCGTCCCCAGTTTCACCGGCGTGGCAGGATTGGCGATACTCAGCACATCAATCGCCTTGCTGGATGAATTGACGACGAAGAGCCATTGTTTATCCGGGTCATGGGCCACGATTTCCGAGGCCCCGCCATTGTAGATTCCACTCGCATAACTCCCCATGAGCTTCAGGCCGATATCTTTCTGGGCGGGAGCGGCGGACACCTGCCATCCGGAAGTCGTGAGGAGGATGGCTAATGAGGCGCGGGCCGTGCGGGTGGTGTTTTTTGATGTTTTCATGCGTTTGTTGTGGAGTTGGTTTTATTATTGGGGGTTAATTTTCGGGGCAATCCTTGCCGGGTCCTCAGGAAGGGTTACCAGGTTGGCAATTGCCATGGGATGCCTGTGGCGGACGCACCCGGCCCCTGATTCCGGTGACAGAGGGAACCCGCCGGGTGGCGTGGCTGGATGCCATCCGGAAGAGCAGCGGGGCGCGGAAAACGGACAGGCCGGGAGGCAAGCAGATGGCAGAAAGTGCATTCTGCACCTTACTACAGAAAAACGGCGGGCCGGTTACAGGCCCCGTTTCATGGGCTGCCCACCAATGGTTTGGCAGGGCGTTTCCCGGCCAGCACAGGTCCTCACGAATTCAACGCCGCCATGAGATACCTCAATTCCCCGTCCACGTCCGCCGGATCTGCCACGGTGCGGGCGACCTCCGCCCGCACGACTTCGCCGAGGCGTTTGCGCAACCGGTGAACGGCAACTTTCACTGCGCCTTCGGTCAGTCCCAGCAGTGCCGCCTCCTTACGATAGGAAGCACCGGCGCTCTCTCTCAGGAGCAGGGGCTGCAACCGCTCGAAGAGTTCTTTTTTGCCGGTGACGGCGTAATCCGCGCCGAGACGCTCCATCGCCCTTTCCAACAGGGTCAGAGCCCACCGCCGGTCGTAAATGGTTTCGGGCCCCAGTTGGCCGGCCATGGATTGCTGATAACTCTGTTCGATCGCATTTTCATCAAGGGCATCCACCGTCTGCCCGCCGCCCCGTTTCTGCGACTGGCCACGAACCCACTCGTTGATCAGAAAATGTTGGAGTGATTTCAGGAGGAAAGACCGGAACCTCCCCCGCTCCTGGGAGGCCAGTTTCAGGTATTTCTTTTCCAGCAGCCGCGCAAAAAATGCCTGGGTGAGGTCCTGCGCGTCATGCGGGCCGTATCCCTTCCGCCGCACATAGGCATAGATGGGGCTCCAGTAGGTCCGGCAAAGATTCTCCAAAGCCTCGTCGGCATGGGGTGCCTGGGATTGCCCGGCCAGCACCACCATCCCCCACTGGGTAGTGTTGAATTGACCGGCCGCAGGGAAAGCTTCGCTTTCACTTTTTCCCGAAGAGGCAATGGCACTCATAAATTCCGGATAAACCCTGCACTATCCAGGCACCAATGGCAGGCCTGTCAATACCGGGAGACGATAGCGCCTCTGGCGGATCCCGGAAAGAAAAATCCGCGGGTCCCGCTTCATCCTTCCCTTCGATGCCGTGGAATGCCGGAGGCGCCGCGTGGAACTGCCCCCAGCGGCCTTGCGACCCAGGCGGTTCCTCAGGCTGAGCCTTGAGTGCGAACCCAGCGGGTGATGGTCATGGGCCAGGCATTGGCGGCATCGGCGGGGAAGGCGTGCTGGTCCACCGTGCGCCACTGGTCTGCTGGCAGTTCCGGGAACAGGGTTTCCCCGTTCACTTCGGTTTCCACGGTGGTCAGGAGGATTTCGTCGGCCCATGGCAGGGCGGCGGCATAGACCTGACCTCCCCCACAGACCATCAGCTCCCCCACGCCATGGGAGGCCGCGAGCCGCAGCGCAGCAGGAAGATCGGACACAGCCCAGCCTCCGGGCACGGCGAAATCATCTGCCTGGCGGGTCAGCACGACCGGCACGTGGCCCGGCTGAAACCAACCATTCATCTGTTCATAGGTGATGCGTCCCAGCAGCAACCACCTCCCCGCGGTCCGGGCGCGGAAGTGCGCCACGTCCCGCGGCAGATGCCAGGGGATCTGCCCATGGGAGGCCAGCACGCGGCGCCGGCTGGCCGCCGCGATCATGACGAGACGGACGGCCGGGGAGACCGGGAGCGCAGGTTCTCCTGACAAAAGCGGGGTTGGGTTATTGGCGGAAGAGTCCTCCGCCGGGGCCGGGCGGTCAGACTCCGCCTACCGGCACCACCCGGGCATTGGACCCGGCGGCAGCCTCGGCTTCCATGCGCAGAGGGGTCTGGCGGGCGGCAGGATCCAGCAGCACGGTGATGCGGTGCTTGCCCACGGGAAGGTCGAGCGGCACCAAGGCGGCGGGTTGGATTTCCTTGTCGTCCACCCAGAGCTTCATGCCCGCGGGGTCCGCGATTTTCAGCACCATGGGACCGGCGGTGGTGATGTCGATTTCACCCTGCACCACACGTCCTTCCACTTGATAGAGCTTGATGAGCGGAATCTCCGCGAGCGGCAGATCGCCATCGACCCGGCTGTAGGCGGGAATCCAGGTCAGGCCGGGCTGCTCCACCGCGAGAGCCCGCAGGCCTTCGCGGTTGATGGTCTGCCCGAAGTCAGGAGCGGGCTGCGGCAGGCGCCAGCGGCGGATCACACTATCCGACTGCACCTTGTATTTCCCTTCCTTTCCCAGCTCTGACATAAAGCGCACGAGGTCGAGGAATTCATCGCGCCGCAGGCCGGCGGTGAGGCCGGGCGGCATGAGGGAAGCCGGCAGGCTCTGCTTGCTGGCCACCTCCGCCACGGGAATCGACTGCGTCGTCCCAGCGGCATCGCGCAACAGGACTTCGCGGGCGTCCTCGCGGACGAGGAATCCACTGAAGACTCCGCCGGCCTTGGTATTCACCACGGTGGTGGCATACCCTTCCTTGATCTTCTTGGAGGGCTCCAACAAACTATCAATAATGTAGTCCACGGGGGCACTGGCACCGATGCTCAACAAATCCGGCCCCACAATCCCGCCCACCGCGCCGATGGCGTGGCAGCTCTGGCAAAGCAGCGCCTGGCGGCGGTAAATGAGCTCGCCCCGCCCGGCATCGCCCTTCTCCCTCACCTCGGTCATCATGCGCGACATCTCTTCGGGAGACATGCCGACCCCGACCGGCAGCAATCCACCGGCCACGGTCAGGACTTCGATCAGTCCCTTGGCATCGGCACCGCGGGCTCCGGCTTTCTGCACCCCGGCGGAAGCGACCTCCCCACGCAGGGTCTTGTTCCGCAGGGCGTCGGCCAGCAGGCCCGGTCCTTCCTTGCGGGCCAGATAGGCCTCGAACACCACGGCAGCGCCATTGGCATCTGGCAATCCTGACAGAAACTCCGCCACCCGTCCGGCCGAGCCGCCGGCATCAAGCGACACCAGGGCGGCCAGGGCCGCGGCCTTGCCCGCCGCCTGCGGGGCTGTGGCGGAAAGAGTGGTCAGGAAGTTTTTGGCGGCATCGCCACCGAGTGCGGCAATGGCGTTCATGGCGGCACCATCACCGGCGGTGGCCTGGGCTTCCAGCGCCGGGCGGGCGGCTTCGAGCTTCCAGGCTCCGGCCAACCGGGCGGCGGCAGCGCGGAGGGTGCGGTCCGCCTGGTCGAGCCGGGGCAGGATGCGTTCGGCTCCACCGGCCGGCTTGAGCTTGCGTTGTGAAGCCGCCACCGCCAAAGCGTTATACCCTGCCACCACCAGTCCCGGGGCGGCTTGAGTGGAACTGGCCAGATCCAGCAGTTTGGTCAGATCCTCCGGCGTGCCGAGGGAGCCTACCAGGGCGAGGGCTTCCGTCAGGTTGGCCTCGGGGATCTTGCCGTTCTGCACCAGTTTCAACAAAGCCCCGACGGCTTCCGGCCGGTCGGCCGCTTTCAGGGCGAAGGCAATCTGGGTCACATTCCCGCCAAAGGTGATCTCACCCTTCTGGAAGGCCGGCAGCCAGAGGTCGGCCAGTTCCCGGCAGGTCAGCCACAGGGCAAAATCAAGGTTCTCATCCATCGGCGCATTCAGCACCAGCAGGGCCTGCTCGACCCCTTTGGCATCCTTCATCAGGCGCAGCGCATGCACGGCTTCCAAGCGCACCCGGGCGGAGGGCGAACTCACGGAACGCAGGATCAACTCGGCATTGCCGGGCTGCCCTTCCCGGAACAACTGACCCGAAGCCCTGACGGCGTAAGCTTGGAGGTCGTCGCCGGCCGCCGTGGTCAGCAGAGGCGAAGCGGCGGTCAATTGGCGGGTCGTCTCGAGGAGGCCGATGGCTTCCTTCACGAAATTCGGGGAAGCCCCCGGAGCCTTCACCAGCGTGAGGACCTGCTGTTCCAGATCGGCCACCTTGCGGCGTTTCAATTCCTGTTTGGTCTCGATGCGGATCCAATCCTCCGGAGCCTTCAGCTGCTCCAACAATTCGGCCACACTAAGCTTCGCATAGTCCGGCTGCGGGGAAAGCGCGCGACCCTTGGCCGTAATACGCCAGATGCGGCCGTGCTCGCGATCGCGGCGGGCATCATGGAAATCGACTTCGCCGTGCTGGATGATCGGGTTGAACCAATCGGCCAGATACAACGCGCCATCCGGACCCATGCGGGTATCCACAGGACGGAACGATCCGTGGGTGGAAGCGACCACGTCTTCCAACTGCTGCGAGGAAAAACCACTGCCTTCGCTCTTCACCGCAAAATGGTTCACCCGGTGCCCGCGGAAGTCATTGGTGATCATGTGCCCCTGCCAAGCGTCAGGGAAATGCCGTCCACTGATGATCTCCAGACCGGCATGTTTCGGCTGGCCCGGGTTCAGGCCCTTCAGGATGCGGGGGAGCTGGTTAGGCAGGCAAATGAAGGTAGCGCCGGGGAAGGTGTAGTTGATCCCCTCGCCGTAGGCCCCATCGGTAGTGAAAGTCTGGCCCCACTGGTCCCACACCATGCCCCAGGGATTCACCTGGCCCATGGAGTAAACTTCCAGCCGGCCGGTTTCCGGACGGTATTGCCACCAGCCGCTGCCGCGTAGTTCCCTGACCCCATAGGGCGTCTCAATGCGGCTATGGATGTAGACACTCTGGGCAAAATACAGGCAGCCATCCGGGCCGCGTTTGATGCTGTGCAGGATGTGGTGGGTGTCCTCTGTGCCGAAGCCGCTGAGCAGCACCTTGGTCTGGTCCGCCCGGCCATCCCCATTGGTGTCCCTCATGAAGAGGAGCTCGGTGCTGTTGGCCACATAAGCCCCGCCATCGCCCGGCAGGATGCCGGTAGGGATGAGCAGGCCTTCGTAAAAGACGGTGGACTTGTCCGCAGTGCCATCGCGGTTGGTATCCTCCAGCACCACGATCTTGTCAGCCTGGGTCTGGCCCGGCTTGATGTGGGGGTAGATGGCGCTGCTGGCCACCCAGAGGCGGCCTTTTTCATCCCAGGCCATCTGGATCGGTTTGGCGATGAGGGGTTCCTGGGCAAAGAGATTGATCTCCAGGCCGGGGGCCATTTGGAAGGTGGCTTTTTCCGCCGCGGCATCCACCGGAGGCAGTTCCTTCAGATCCCGCTGGGCCGGAGCCGGGAGGGTGAAAGCGGCTGAAATCAAAACAAAAGAGGTCTTCTTCATAACATCAAAAAATATAAAATGGGAGGGAGGCGCGGGATGGGGTCATTTACCCGGCAGCAGGGCATGGATGGCGGTCTCCTTTTCCGTCACCAGCGGCTCAAAGAGCTGGACCTCGGAAGCGTTATTGCCCTGCTCATGTTTCCGCGAGCCAAAGAGGTAGATCTCGTTCTGTGGACGCCAGCGGTAGAAATAGAGCAGGTTTTTTTCGACCACCAATGGACGCAGCTGGTCCGGCACCCTGGCCGCCGGGGCCACCTGGAGGGCTTTGAGGAAGGCCGGAACGATGGCCGCATAACCACTGGCGGTGAAGGTCACGCCGTTTTCCGAATCCACCGGGGTGTTCCCCATGGCACTGAAAAGGTCGGCAAAACGCAGGCCGCGTTCCCTGGCCAATCCGGCGATGGCCTGACTGGTGGCGGCCCGGTCCTTGTTATGGGCCGTCATGTCCGGAAAGGGCGCGGGCAGGGTCTGGGCCGCAGGAGGCGACATCAGCACCACTCCGGCCTGGCTGGTTTCCTGGATCATGCCGAGCAGGGTGCGGTAGGATTTCAGGAAGTCCTCGCGTCCGGCCTCCCCTTTGAAGGCATCGATCGCGCCATAACAGGAGATTACCACCGTGGGCTTGAGGTTGGACAGCTGCTGTTTGAGACGGTCAAACCCCTCGGCAGGCGGGCCGAAGTAGGCCCGGCTCTCGGCGCGCGGGGTATCGCCGGACCAGCCCAAATTCCGGAACCGGATATTCTGACCCGCATAGGCGGCAGTGAGCGCCGTTTCGAGGTAACCGTAGTTGCCATCCCGCTCGATGAAGGTGTCGCCCAGCAGGACGACCAGATCACCGCTTTTCAAGGTGAGCGGGCCGTCGACAGCCAAGGGACCAGCGAGGGCGACAGAGCCATGAGACCAACAAAGCATGGCAGCGGACAAAGAAAGCAGGAATCGGTGCATAAGAAAAGGAACTGTGAAAACGGCGGCAAGAACCCAATGCTTGCGGAAATCGGCAGGAAATGTCCAGCCGGGAAAGCCGCCGTCACCTCTCCGATTCCGATCCATTACCCCGGTCCGGCCGCGCTTCAGGCGAGGAGCCGCAACCAAGCCCCGAGGTGGGCCTCCCAGGTGAGGGGACGCACCGTTTCCCGGGCCGCGGCCCCACAGCCGGCCCGCTGGGCCTCCGGCAGAGCCAGCACCCGCGCCAGCAAGGCGGACAATTCGTCCACCCTGGAGGGATCGCCGATGACAAAACCATTCTCCCCTTCCCTGACGAACTCCACGGCCCCATCGGCAGCGGAGATGAGCCCCGGCAGCCCGCAGGCCATGCTTTGGAGCACGGTGTTCGCACAGGCGTCGTAGTGGGTGGGATGGACGAACCAGTCGGCGGCCTGATACCACGGCAGCAGGTCGGTCCGGCCGAGACCGGTGACGCGCCCGGCCAGACCATGCTTTTGGATGACGCCCTGCCAGGCGTCGAGGGATTGACCGGCCACCCAGAGACGCGCTTCCGGGATCTGTGCGAGGGCGGGCAGCAGGGTGCCAAGTCCTTTACGGCGATGGTCGAGGGAGGCAAATAACAGCGCCGGGGTAGCGGCCGGGATGCCCAGCTTTTCCCGGAACGCGGTGCGGGTGGCGGCATCAGGCGCCGGCTTCCAGCGGTCCGTATCAACCGCGGTGTGGATGACCGAGACCCGCTCCGCAGGCACTTGGTAGGCTTCGGCCAGTTCGGCGCGGACTTTGGCGGAGTTGACAATAAAATGCCGGGTCTGCCCGCCGGTGTAAAGTTTCCGTTCGAGGGCCAGTTCCAATTGGTTCTTCGGCTTCCAGCGTTTCCACCACGGCAGCATTTTGGAATAGTGCCAATGACAGCCACCGCCGGCGCGATGGAGGTCCTGACGCCACGTCCGGCCGAAGCCCAGCACCGCATCCACCTTCAAGTCCGGCACGAGAGCGGCACTCTGCTCCGCGAAACGGGCAAGAGTTCCCCGGCTGGTCCGGGCGGGCGGGATGAGCCGCACCTCTGCCGCAAGAGCCCGCACCGGTTCATCGATCCTGCTGGTGACCAGCACCAACTCATGACCGGCGGCCTGGAGTTGTCCCGCAAATTCCCGCAGGTAGCCTTCCAGTCCGCCCTTGGTGATAAACTGATGGTAAAGCAGCGCCAGCCTCACGCCCCACCTCCCCGAGGTTCGTCCGGAGGCTGCCCCTGATGCTGGTGCTCATAAAGACGGCTGTGTCTGACAAAAGTCTGGTAGGCGGTGCTCCAGGCGATCCACAAGCCCGGGAAGCCATCCAGAAACCCCCGCCGCAGTCCGTAGGCTCTGACAAAACGCCAGGCGGGCCGGAACAGGGTCTCGGCCAATGACCACTGCTTCCCTTCCGCCAATTGGCGTTTCAGGTATTCATCCGCGAAGATGTTAATTTTCTCCACATACCGCGCCATGGTGGGAAAGGAAAAATGATGCAGATCGCCGGCACAGGCCTGGACGGCTCCGGGCACTTCCAGTTTGTCGTGTTCCGGGCTGCCGCCCCACCGGGCGCGCTCCCGGCGCACAAGGCGCAGCTTGCGGTCCGGATACCAGTCCCCGTGGGTGATCCACCGGCCGAGGAACCAGACCTTGCGGGGGAAGCTGGCCCCATCATGGCGGGCGGCGTGGTGTTCAAAAAAAGTCAGGATATCCTGCCGCATCGCCGGTGAGACCTCTTCATCGGCATCCAGTGCCAGCACCCATGGCTGGGTGCATTGTTCCAGGGCCACCTGCTTTTGATCCCGGTATCCCAACCAGTCCTGATGCAGCCAGCGCACCCCATGCCGGGCCGCGATCTCCGCGGTGGCATCGGTCGACCCGCTGTCCATGACCACGATCTCCGCCGCCAGTCCGGCGACGCTGGCAAGGCA
Organism: uncultured Verrucomicrobiota bacterium; assembly: GCA_942492905.1. GTDB lineage: Bacteria > Verrucomicrobiota > Verrucomicrobiia > Verrucomicrobiales > V1-33 > CAIZWU01. The sequence goes on along the minus strand of OW818657.1, from coordinate 2,480,831 downwards.
GCGCTCCAGATTGACGGCCTCATTCCGGGTGATGACGGAGATGGAAAGCGGGAAGGAACTCATGAAGAATAGGCAAAGCCGGGACCCGGAGGTTGGCCCGCACCCTGCTGAGTGGATATGGCCTGCGATTCATTTCCCCGGCAACGGAAAATGATGGCACGACGGTTGACACCCTGCACTGTGCCGGACAGGTTTCCCATGTCGCCACCCTTTTTGCCCCATGGCTATCCGGCTAGATAAATCAATCATCCGAGGTGAAATCACCAACGAAATCCAAGGCCACGTCACGGGACGTATCTGGCTGCTGGGCAAGCCTGAACCTGTCGAGTTGACTCTGCTTGGCAACTGCCTGCGTGATCTGGCGGGTTGCCGCCTGAAGTTTGAAAACCCGGTGCCCCGGCACGACCCCACCGTCACCATCGTGGCCGCCCAGCAGAACGGGGTGGTCGGGGACATGACCGCCTCCCGCAAATCACGCATTCCCACGGTGAGTGATGAGGAACTGATGGTTCTGCTGGAAAACAAGCAGCCCATCCCAACCCGGGTGGCCAATTGCCTCTATTTGGAATGGTTCAGCGAACTCAATGGCCGCATGGTCGTCGAAAGCACCGACTTCAAATTGGAGATCACCACCGCGGAATGGACGATGTCGGCCGAGGATGATCTGGCGCAGACCCGTGCCAGCCAGGAGAATTTCCACGCCTATCTGGACTCCATCACCGGAGGGCCCGATGGCGAGGAGGATGAAGAGGAGGAGTATACCGATGCGGAGGAGGAGGACGAGGACGAATTTTCCAACAACGGGTCCGAAGAGGAACCGGAACTGGATGAGGAAGCTCCCATGATGGGCCGCGAAGATGCAGGGGATGGCTCCCTGATTGAAGTGAACATCGAGGCCGAGGAACTGGAGGAGCCCCTCAACGAATTTGAATGGGAACAGGAACTGCGGGAGGCGGACCGCCGCGCCGAGGCCTATCAGGAAGCTTTTGACCGCTACAAGGATCACCCCCAGCGCGAACGCCTGATCGCCGAAGCGATGGGCTGGGAGCCGGAGGAGGTCGAAGAATTCCGCGATGACTGGCAGGATGTGACCGAAAACCTGCAGGGCCACGACCCCGACGAAATGCTGGAAAACGCCGGCATGTTCACCGAGGACGAAGAGGGGGCGCACCACCCTCTGAGCCGCCGGGCGATGGATTTTGCCCTGCGCCTGCAACGGGATGCCAAAGCCCGGGGCCTCTTCGAAGATGATGTGGCCCGCGACAATCCCGTGCTCAGTGTCATTGTCAGCATCATCGCCCTGGGTGGCAAACTCGCGGCAGCCCTTGATGGCACCATGCATGGTTTCGATCCCGAACCGGGCTTTGTGATCGCCATGCTGAAGCGTTCGCAAATTCCCCTCAACGAAGCGCTGCACGCGCTGTCCTCCATCCAGATGAGCGGTCTGAGCAAGGAAACCCGCTCATGGCTCATTGCCGCCCGGTCCGAGTTGTTTGAGCTCCGCAAGGATATCCTCGACCTGATGAGCGATCTCAGAAAGTAGATTCCAGCTTCCGGCGATTGACGGCTGGCCTGCTTTGGTATTTTCTCGGAAATTCCATGCAACGCCTGCTCCTCTCTCTCGTCATCGTGTCCTCGGTAATTCTGCCCTCCTGTGCCGGCCTCCCCGGAGAAAGCCCTGACCACATGCGCGAACGCGTCGACCGCCAGGATGAATGGATCGACCGCCGGGCCGAAAAACGGGCCATCCGGAGTCAAAGCGCGGACGAGCGTTATAACGCCTGGTGGGACCGGTCCATGGGCCGCTAACATTAGGTGGAAGCCCTGGGCAAGAGTCCGGAATCCGCCATCAGGTTGGCCACGTGATCCATTCCTGAGGCCGGTGAAAATCCGGCTTCGCTCCGCCCAATCCAGCAAGGCTGTAATACGCCGCGCTCCCGGGACCCCGGCGGATGGCGCAAAAATTAACCGCAGGCTCCCGGCAATCCGGCAGCCGCAGGCGCATTTGCCCGGTCCAGTGGGTCGGCGTCCAAGTGACTTCAGTTTGCACCCCCAATTGGGTCCAGTCCGGTTGGGGCACGGCCCGGACACGGGGCGCCACAAACGTGGCGCTCCACCAGGCTCCTCCCGGACCAAGGTTGAATTCCTGATATGCACCGCTGCGGCGGTCCAGGATGAAAAATTCAGCCACATCCCGCTCCCACAGGCCTTCGACAAATCCCCCGGATTCAAATTCACGGCGCCCCACCGAAGGCAACTCCATCTTCATTTCCCAAATCAGGAAGCCGGCGTCCTTCCACCAGCGCACCTGCGGCGGTGATTCCCCGGCCGGCTCAGCCCACAATTTCCGCAACGCCTGCCATCCGGCCTCCAGGCTGGATCCTGCCCGATTATTCACTGCCGCCGCCCCCTCCTCCAGCTCCTCCCCCTCCTCCTGAGTCGCCGCCGAAGCTGCTCCCGCCATCGCTGAAACTGCTGCCACTATCCATCCAGGAGGACTCGCAGGCCGGTGCCGGGGCGCCACAGTCCGCGTCGGTACCGGGAGGGGTGCTGTGTTCACGATAGTCCGCCGCCCCCCCGTCCTGGCTGGTGACGGCCGGCGCGGCAGGCAGGGAACTTCCGGCAAAAAGGATAGGATCCACCCCGCCGGTATAATGAGAGGAAGATCTGTCTTCCTTCCCGGGAACGGGACGCTGCCGCTGCTGTGCCTTCACCTTGGCGATCACCAGCAGACACACCACCGGGATGGTCACGATCATCACGCCAAGCACGATGAGCAGGAGAGTCCTCAGGGACTCTGTCTGCTCCGGCGATGGCATTTCAAGATTCATGTGTCGGTTTCCGTTTCCGTCGTCCCGGAGTCATCGGCTTCAGATTCTGCAGCGCTGTCGATCCCCTCAGGGGCACCGGCAGCTTCGACCAGGGAAGTGTCCTCAGGGTCCGCAATGACCCGGGCAATATCCTGGAGCTTCTCATCCCCCCGCAGGCTGATCAGTTTGACCCCCGCGGCATTCCGTCCCGTTTCCCGGATCTGGGAAACCGGGATGCGGACACTCTGACCTGTCGTTGTCATCAGCATCACTTCGTCGGACTCATGCACCACCAGGGCACTGACCACCTGGCCGGTTTTTTCACTGGTCTTCATGGTGATGATCCCCTTCCCGCCGCGGGCGGTGATGCGGTAGTCATCAAATCCAGTGCGTTTGCCAATGCCGTTTTCGCTGGCCACCAGCAGCATCGCCGCATAGTCCACAATGGAGAGGCTGACCACGAAATCGCCCTTCTTGAGCTTGATCCCGCGCACCCCGGTGGCTTGACGCCCCATATCGCGCAGACCGCCTTTTTCCCGGGCTCCGCCTTCCGCAGCTTCCGCGCCTTCGGTTTCATCGGCTGCGTCTTCGCTGGCATCTTCCACCTCTTCCCCTTCCTCGGCGATGGCAGCCCCTTCCCCGACCACTTCGGCATATTCCTTGAACCGGGTGCTCATCCCGCCATGGGTGACCAGCACGATCTCGTTGCGGCCATCAGTCAGGGCGCAACCGATCAGGTCATCACCCTCACGGATGTTGATGGCAATGATCCCGTCCTTCCGGATATTGCGGAATTCGCCAAGGTTGCTGCGTTTCACCACGCCGAGACGGGTGGCGAAGATGACAAACTTATTCGGGTCCCAGGTCGCATCCTTGTCGGATTCCCCCTGGGTCGGGATGCGCAGGACCGAAGCGATTTTCTCTTCGGGCCGGAGATTGAGCAGATTCTTGATACTGCGTCCCTTGGCAGTGCGCGATCCTTCGGGGATGAGATAGACCCGCTCCGCGTAAACCCGGCCGCTGTTGGTGAAGAACATCAGCCAATCATGGGCGCTGGCGGTGAAAAGGTGCTCCACGAAGTCGCCGACTTCCTCCTCCTCCACGCCACTGGCTTTGGCGGTTTCCATGCCCTTGAGGCCTTTGCCGCCACGCCGCTGGCTGCGGAATTCGCTGCTCAGGGTGCGCTTGATATAACCGCGGTGGGAAATGGTGATGATCATCCCCTCGTTGGCGATCAGATCCACCAGATTGATCTCCCCTTCCTCGGCGGCAAAATCCGTCAGGCGGGGCGTGGCATACTTGGCTTTGATGACCAGCAGTTCTTCCTTGATGATGGTCAGCACCCGGGACTCGCGGGCGAGGATGTCCATCAGGTCGGCGATCTCGGCCATGACGCCGTCGTATTCGGCTTTGATCTTGTCGCGCTCCAGACTGGTCAACTTGTAGAGCTGGATCTCCACGATGGCCTTGACCTGCCGGTCGGAGAATTGATAGCGGTCGCCCACGATGTGGGGCTGGCCCCGGATGATCACGCCCACCGCCAAAGCGGCCTCCACGGTGAAGGGATAGGCCTTGATGGCCGCTTCCGCCGCATCCCGGTTGGCACTCTGGCGGATGATCTTGATGAATTCATCAATCTTCGAAGTCGCCAGCAGGAGGGCTTCGAGGATTTCCGCGCGGGCCTCCGCCTTGCGCAGGAGGAAGCGGGTGCGGCGCAGCACCACCTCGCGGCGGTGCTCGATATAACAGGCAATGGCGTCCTTGATGTTGAGCAGGCGCGGCTTGCGGTTGTCGATCGCCAGCATGTTCACGCTGAAGGACGACTCCAGCGCGGTGTGTTTGTAGAGATTGTTGATGACCACCTGCGGGCGGGCATCGCGCTTCAGTTCCAGGACGATGCGGGTGCGCTCATCACATTCGTCCCGCAGACCGCTGATTTCCGGGATGATCTTTTCGGTGACCAGTTCGGCGATGCGTTTGATCAGCACGGCGCGGTTCACGATGTAGGGGATCTCGGTAATGACGATCTGTTCCTTGCCCTTCTCGTCCAGCTCGATGTCCACCCGCCCGCGCACCTTCATGGAGCCGCGTCCGGTGTGCAGATAGGCATTGATGCCCGCCTGTCCGTAAATGGTGCAACCCGTCGGGAAGTCGGGACCTTTGATGTGCTGCTGCAGTTCCCGGATCGAAATATCCGGCTGGTCGATCTGCGCACAAATCGCATCCACCACCTCTCCCAGATTGTGCGGGGCCATGTTGGTCGCCATCCCCACGGCGATGCCGGTGCCGCCGTTGACAATGAGGTTCGGGAAGGCCGAGGGGAACACGGTAGGCTCCATCAGACGTTCGTCATAGTTCGGGACGAAATCGACGGTGTCCTTGTCCATGTCCTCCATCAGGAGGCCGCCCAGATGCGTCAGCCGGGCTTCCGTGTAACGCATCGCCGCCGGAGGGTCGCCATCCACCGAACCAAAGTTCCCCTGCCCGTCCACCAGAGTCTCGCGGATGCCCCAGTGCTGCGCCATGTTCACCAGCGTCGGGTAAATCACGGATTCACCATGCGGGTGGTAGTTCCCGGAAGTATCACCACAGATTTTCGCACACTTGATGTGCTTCTTCCCGGCATAGAGCCCGAGGTTGTCCATCGCATACAGGATGCGGCGTTGGGAAGGTTTCAGACCATCGCGCACATCGGGCAGCGCACGGCTGATAATGACCGACATGGAGTATTCCAAAAAGGACTTCGCCATTTCATCGGCGACATTGACCGGCTCGACGCCGCGGTTCTCAGGTTCGCTCACAGGTTTGAAAAGAAAAATAGGTTATCTGCCCCGCAGGCAACCCGGCGGGAATCCTCATACTGGAGGGTCCCCCCCCCCGGTGCAAGGAAGATTCCCGGCCCCGAACCGCCTCGATTTCACCACTTCCCGGCCCCGGCCCGCCCTGCTTCCATGATGGGTGTGCGGTTTCAGGACGGGAAACACACGGCGGATTGGCGGGAACTCCCCGCGGTTCCTGCTGCCTTTTCCAAATTCAAAGCAGCACCGCCCCGGCCGCAGCCATCGCCTCCCACGCCCGGGCCCCATCCCCCTCCATCAACTCCACTCCCCGGCAGGCCTCCGACAACACGTTCACGTCAAATCCCTCCCGCAAGGCATCCAACACCGTGAATTTGACACAATAATCCGTCGCCAGCCCCGCCACCCACAACTCCGTCACGCCCGCAGCCTTCAGCCACTGCCCCATCCCGGTCGAAGCCCGGTGCCCATTGTCAAAAAATCCGCTGTAGCTGTCGATGGCGGGATTCATCCCTTTGGGAAACACCCGGTCAATCCGCCGCGTCTCCAGCCCCGGTGCAAACAAAGCCCCGCCGGTGTGCTGCACACAATGTACCGGCCAGAAGGTCTGCGGCAGTCCCTCCAGTTCCCCCTGACCAAACACAACCGCCCCCGGCTGATTCTCCGCAAAACTCCCGTGGTCCGCCGGATGCCAATCCTGCGTCGCCACCACCAACTCAAACTCCGGCATCATCCCATTCACGATTGGCACAATGAGATCGCCCTGCGGCACCGCCAATGCCCCGCCGGGCAGGAAGTCATTCTGGATATCGATCAGGAGGAGGGCTTTCATTTTGGATTCAGGATAAGTTCATAACGCTTCCGATCCTGCTCCGAAAAGCAGCAAAATACGACTTCATTCAGGGATGTTGGAGTTGCCGTAAAATCGCGCACGGCGCCAACCGCGATTGATGCGGCGAGGTCTGGCGGAAAATCGAAAATCCCAGTCGAAATGCAAGGAAAGGCGATCGAAGCAGTTCCTGCCGCAGCCGCCAAAGCCAAAGAATTCCAATAGCAGGAACGGAGCAGATCTGCTTCGCCGGCGCTGCCGCCATTCCAAACCGGGCCGACCGTGTGGATGATATGGCGTGCGGGAAGCTGGTAACCTTTGGTCATCTTCGCCTGACCGGTTTTGCATCCACCCAGCAACCGGCATTCGTGAACCAATTCACGGCCCGCCGCCCGATGAATCGCACCGTCCACCCCACCTCCTCCCAGCAGCGAGGAGTTGGCAGCATTGACTATGACATCCACCTTCAATTTCGTGATATCGCCTTGAATGGCGCGCAGTGTGATCATGATTTTATTTTCTGTCGATATTGTTCAATCAAAGCCGCCTTCCGCTCCGCCAATCCCCGTTCCAACCCTGCCGGATACGCATGCGGATGCTGCAGCCGCTTCACCCCGCCATGCAGCGACGCCAATTGCGCCCGGCAGCGAGCCTGGATCTCCTCCAGCGGGGGCGATTCCCTGACGAATCCCCCGCCCCGGCACACCGGCACCAGCAGGTCTTCGCCCACCGCCCCCGCGGGCACCTTGAAGTGCGGTGCCGGATCGGCGGGATGCACGATCTCCGGCAGGGCCGGACAGCCTGCCTCCTCGTCAAACAGGGCATCGCCCCGGAACTGACCGTCCACCGAAAACCGCCGCACCTGCTGGATGCCGGGATTGCTCACTTTTACGGTCTGCTCGCTCAGCTTGAGTTTCGGCTCCCACACGCCTGCCTCATCACGGATCGCCCCCAGCTTATACACCCCACCGAGAGCCGGTTCCGTGCCGCCGGTCACCAGTTGCGTGCCCACACCCCAGACTCCGATCTTCGCCCCCTGATGTTTCAGACTCTCGATCAGATGCTCGTCCAGGTCATTGCTGGCGACGATATAGGCCTTCGGAAAACCCGCCTCATCCAGAATCTTCCGCGCCTCGATGCTAAGCCACGCGAGATCGCCCGAATCCAGCCGGATGCCCGCCATTTCGTGGCCCGCCGCCCGCATCCGATGACCGATCTCCACCGCATGCCGCACCCCATCCAGGGTGTCGTAGGTATCCACCAGAAATACACCGTTGTTCGGCATCGCTTCCGCATAGGCGGCAAAGGACTCCAGCTCACTATCAAAAGACATGACCCACGAGTGGGCGTGGGTGCCCCGCACCGGAATGCCCAGCAACCGCCCCGCCAACACGTTGGAGGTCGAGGCCGCTCCACCGATGAACGCCGCCCGGCTGGCCATCACCGCCCCGTCCGGACCCTGCGCCCGCCTCAGCCCGAACTCCAACACCGGTTCCCCCTGTGCCGCCTGACACACCCTCGCCGACTTGGTCGCGATCAGCGTCTGGAAATTGATCAGATTCAGCAGCGCCGTTTCCACCAACTGTGCCTGCACGATCGGCCCCTTCACCCGGATCAGCGGCTGATGGGGAAAAACCACCGTCCCCTCCGGCACCGCATCAACCTCACAAGTCCAGCGCAGCCCCCCCAGATAGTCCAGAAACCCCGCGGCAAACAGCGGCTGCCCATCCTGGCCGGGCAAGGCCGCCAGCCAGGCCAGATCTTCCGCCCCGAACCGGAAATGCCGCAGCCACTCCACCACATCCCCCAACCCCGCTGCCACCGCATACCCGCCCCCAAACGGCAGCCGCCGGAAGAACAAATGAAACACCGCCTCCCGCTCCGCCCGCCCCGCGTGCCAATACCCGGCAGCCATGGTGAGTTGGTACAGATCCGTCAGCAATGGAGTGTGGTGGTTCATTTCATTTAAAAACAGGCAACAGCCGCCGGAATCCGTGGCTGAGCACCACGAGCAAAAAGAAGAGATTCCGGAAAGGGATCGCCCACCAGTAAAGCGACGGCAACGCGCCCCCTTCCCGATGCGTCAATGCATTTTTCACCTCCCTGACATACCCCACCGATCGGGGCCAATCTCCGATTCCCGCGATCCACTCCGCCGGCATCCCCGATTCACCCACTTCAGCACCACAAATACCTCCTGCAATAGCCGCCACCGTATCCGTATCCCCGCCACATGCGACCACCTCTGAAATCACCCGTCGAAAATCCCCGCGATGCCGCAACCAGGCGAACAACGCCACCGCGACCGTATTCGGCGCGAAGCCCGTGACGCCACGAGCACAACCAATGGTCTCTGCATATTCCTCAACTCCCATCCCAGCGCTTAGACCTGCCTCCAAATCCGCCCATCGTGAGATCATCTCCTCACTCCTCACCAAAAGCCGAAGCGCCACCAAAACCGCCGGCGTCTCCACATGGTCTCCCGCCAAAGCCGCCGCCTCCGCCACCAACAGGGCCGACTCCTCGGCGCGGACATCCGTGTGGGTCAATCGGCACGCAGCCAGGGCAAATTCCCGTCGCTTTGCCCTATCCTCCCGAAACACCACCCCCACAATCGCGCTTCGCATCGCCGCCCCATTTCCCGCCGACCTCACTCCGGCCCGAGTGATGGGAAATCCCAGCCAGTGCCGTCCAATGGCCTTGGCCGTGCTCAGTCCCACCCCCGCCGGCAGGGCCAGCATCCACCAGCGGAATGACCAGGCTAACGCCTTTTGAAACACCACCGCATCGTCTCCATGTTTCAGCAAGGCCACCGCCACCATCAGAGTGTGTTCCGTATCATCGCTCAGCATCCCCCGGCCAAATACCAAACGATGCCGCAGCCCACCGCGGCAGAACCGCCCGGCCTTAGTCCGCGATAGGCCTTCCGCCGGCAAACCGATCGAGTCGCCTACCGCAGTACCCAGCAGGCAGCCGGCAATGGAATCAGTCACTTTTTGCATTTTTATGGGCATGACTTTCCAAGGTTTTTGCGGCGTTTTGCCTCCTCATGGATCGGGTGAAACGATGAAGCTATCTGTTTGAAGGATGATTTCATGAAGGGGCACATTCCAGTTTGCAGATGGGAGGCCAGCAAGAAAACAGCCGGGCCAATTCATCCTGCCGCGGCAAGGCTTGACGCCACTCAGCTGGGATGCTGTTCTCCCCATGGAACACTCCCGCCAAGGCTCCCGCCACACAGCCGGTGGTGTCCGTGTCCGATCCCAGATTCACGGCCTTGAGAACACATGAGGAAAAGTCCCCGGTCGTCAGGAGGCACCAGACCGCCGCCTCCAGGGTATCCATCACGTAGCCTCCGGAATTAATCGCCACCCCAGGCAGCGCCCCAAAATCGGCGGCGAGGATACGCCGGAAGGCCGGCATCTCCGCACTCTGTTCATAAATCCCTACAAAGTCGCCTGCCGCCGCCTTTACGGCTTCCTCCCGGCTCCAGCCTTCCATCAGAGCCCGCACCAACAATCCGAAATAAACACAGGCCATTTGGGAACGCAGATGCCCATGCGTGATCGCCGAAGCCCGGTGAATCCGGTCGCGCAGCGCTTCGGTGGTTCCTTCAAGGGCAGCCAGCACCACGGGCAGAATGCGCATCAGGGATCCATTGCCATTGCTGAATTCATCCCGGCCGCCCGCTTCCCCGGCAGGATTGCCCTGACGGATTCTCCGCAGGGCCTGACTGGTTGCGATCCCGATATCAAACACCTCCCCGTGAGCCGTCCACAACCCCTGATCCTGCCAGCGTACAAAACGCCGGCCCATATCTTCGGGGTCGAACCCGCGTTCCACCAGGCTTTCCACGGAACACAATAACAAGGCCCCGTCATCCGACCACGTGCCTGCCGGTTGCCGGTGTGTGCCATACCCGCGCATTCCTGTCACTGGATCTGCCAACCGGGCGGCTCGATCCTGAAACTCTACCGGCACCCCGAGAGCATCCCCTACCAGCGAACCCCAGAGACCACCGAGCTTCCGCGCAATACTATCCGGAGTGCCGCTCATCGCCCTGCCCTCCAATTCCGGACAAACTGTTGCTGCTCTACCGTCTCAGGCACTTGGTGGAAATGTTCCCGTTTCGCGGCCGTCAGATCCGCCAGCTTTCCCAGAGCATCCCTCTCCCCATGCCTTGCCAGCCAGCAGCCCAGGACCGTGCCGGTACGCCCACGCCCGCCCCAACAGTGCAGGTAAATCACTACGCCACGGCTCAGCACCTGATCGATGGCATCCAACGTCGTCGTCATCTGTGCTGCCGTCGGCACGGAAACATCGCGGATCGGGCTTTGCAGCAGATCAATCGCCCTCCCCAGCTGCCGCGCCAACTCCCACAAGGCCGGCCCGTAGTCCTCAAACCGTCTCCCGGCATGGTCCACTTCAGTGCGTTCCATCAGATTACACACGTGGGTCACCCCGCATTCCAGCAAGGCATTCAGCTTGTTCAGCGCGACCACGGGATCACGGTCTCCCGGATAGAAACCAGCCAGGATCTGCCCCGGCACCGCCCAATAGGAACGGGCGAAGGGTGGTTCCGGCAACGATGCAGTGGCTAGTCTCATGGTGGAATTTGATTCGCGGGTGGTTTGGTTGACCGGAAAATGCCTGACTTGCCCCCCGGCTGGACTGTAGGCTGAGCTGGATGATTCATTGAGCCAGTGGCAGGGGTTGATGAACACCAGCCCTACAATTCAAAGTGGAACCCCTGTTTCAGCAGCAGCTGATACCGGGCGGGATCAAAGCGGAAGAGCTGGGCGGGACGGTGGCGGCCTTCGCGGAAGGTTTCATCCAAGGGCACCAACAGGTCGAAGCCGAGGACCTTTTTGCGGAAATTCCGTTTATCGAGCGGGGTACCTAGCACCGATTCGTAGAGCTGCTGCAGTTGCGTCAGGGTGAATTTTCCCGGCAGGAGTTCAAACCCCACCGGCTGATAACGCAACTTCCCCCGCAGCCGGGTCAGCGCCATGGTCAGGATCTCAGCGTGATCGAAGGCAAGCCGCGGCGGGGTGGACGCGGCGGACCAGCGGGAGTCGGCGGCATCCGTGGCGGCCCGGGTGGTGTGGTCCGCGAGATTCACGAGTGCATAATAGGCAACGCTCACGACTCTCTCCCGCGGATCGCGCGTCACAGCACCAAAGGTGTAGAGTTGTTCCAGAAAGACGTTCCGCAGTCCGGCCTCCTCCTCCAATTCACGGGCCACGGCTTCATCCAATGTTTCACCCTCCTGGACAAAGCCGCCAGGCAGAGCCCACCGTCCCTTGAACGGCTCAAGGCCGCGTTTGATCAGCAACACTTTCAATTCGCCGCCATCCAGCCCAAAAACCACAGCATCGACCGTCAGCGCGGGCCTTGCATACTCATAGGTGTGGGGCATGGCGGGTAATTAGTGTCTAATTTACACTTTGTCAATCCGCTTTTTCAAATGGTTCCGTCAGGCGGATGGGCCGGCCCACCCGGAGCGTGAGGTGATTTTGCCTCACCACGGCAGTTGCGTATCCACGGCTTTCCGCTTAGGACGGGGTTCGTTTATGCCCACCATCCCGCCTGAAACCCTCCTCGCCGCCTTGAATTGGCGCTACGCGACCAAAGCCTTCGACAGCTCCCGCAGGATTCCGGACGATCTTTGGGCAACCCTTGAGGAGTCGCTGATCCTGACGCCATCCTCCTTCGGCCTTCAGCCCTGGAAGTTTCTGGTGATTACCACGCAGGAAGTGAAAGAGCGCCTGCGCCCCCACTGCTGGGGCCAGAGCCAGGTGACGGATTGCTCGCATCTGGTGGTCCTCTGCGCCAAACAGGAGATGGATGCCGCCTATATTGACAAATTCATCGGACTGACCGCAGCCCTGCGCGGCGCTCCCGAGGAAGCCCTGAAGGGTTACCGCGATATCATCGCAGGCAGTGTCCTCGGCGATGGTCCCATCGGGGCAATGCTGCCGGAATGGGCGGCCCGGCAAGCCTACATCGCCCTGGGCCAGCTCATGCTGAGTGCCGCGATCCTCGGAGTGGACGCCTGCCCGATGGAAGGGTTCGTGCCTGATGCCCTGAATGCCGAACTGGGCCTGCCGGAACGCGGGCTGAAAGCCGCAGTGCTTTGTCCCGTCGGTTACCGTTCCCCTTCGGATAAATATGCAGATGCCCCAAAAGTCCGCTGGCCAGCGGAGGGAGTCGTCGAATATATTTGAATTCGGAAAGATTTCACGCTGGATTAATCTTCCATCCCCGGAAATCAAAGAGATTTAAAAATAAGACATTCAAGACTTGCACCTGATGCCAGCATCAGGCAAACACCCATCCTTTAAGGAGAATTTACCGTGTATTCCAACGAAGACCACTTGCTCGAACTCTTGCAGGACGCCGGCTATATTACGCCGGACAACATCGTCCAGGCCAGCGCCGCTAAACGTGGCACCCAGACTACGCTCGACTTTCTGGTCGAGAATAAGCGGGTGTCGGAAGATATCGTGGCCCAAACCATGGCGGTCGATGCCGGCATGGAATTTGTCGACCTCGCCGGATTTGTGCCGGATCCGTTTGTCCTGGAACAGGTGACCCCTGACATCGCCGCCAAATACAACGTCATTCCGGTGGGGCTCGATAATGGCCGTCTCGTTCTGGCTGTGGCGGATCCGATGGATTTCGAGGCCATGGACAGTCTGCCTCACCTGCTTTCCACCTATCCGCTGGATTTCTACTGCGCTCAAAAATCGCAGATCGAAGCCTTCATCACCGACGTTTACGGGGTGGAGAAGGAGAAGGAAATCGCCACCATGACCGGCGAAGTAGCGGGGGAGGACGATGCCCCGATCATCCGTCTGGTGATGGAAATGCTGACCGAGGCCGTCACCAACCGTGCGTCCGACATTCACGTGGAACCCATGGATAAGCGGCTGCGGGTCCGTTATCGCATTGACGGGGTGCTGCAGGAGGTGGCCTCCCATCCGAAGCACCTGCATGCGCCGATGCTGGCCCGTATCAAGATCATGACCGGCGCGATGTCGATCGATGAGCGCCGCGTCCCCCAGGATGGACGTATCCAGACCAAAATCGGCAATAAAAACATCGATCTTCGTGTATCCACCGTGCCCACCAGCCACGGGGAAAGCGTCGTCATGCGTATTTTGGACCGCAGCAGCATTTTGCTCGGCCTGTCCGACCTTGGCTTCTACAGCGACGACTTGACGAATTTCAACGAATTGCTGGCCCTGCCGGACGGCATCATTCTCGTCACCGGTCCTACCGGCTCCGGGAAAACGACCACGTTGTATGCCTGTTTGAATACCGTAAACCGCCCTGACCGCAAGATCATCACGGTGGAAGACCCCGTCGAATATACCCTGAGCGGCATCAATCAGGTTCCGGTCCGGGAAGACGTCGGCATGACCTTTGCCTCCGCCCTGCGCTCCATGCTGCGTCAGGCACCGAACATCATCATGATCGGGGAAATCCGGGATCCGGAGACCGCTCAGATCGCCATCAACGCCGCGCTGACCGGTCACTTGGTGCTTTCCACGCTTCACACCAATGATGCCCCCGGAGCCGTCGCCCGTATGACCAACCTGCAGGTCAAGCCGTTCCTCATCGCGACCGCGGTCCGGGCCATGATGGCCCAGCGCCTCGTCCGCAAGCTTTGCGCCGAATGCAAACAACCAGGCGAATTGACCGACAAGGAAATCCGCGCTCTTGGCCTTGATGTCAGCCGCCTGTCCGACTCCAAGATCATGGTGCCGGTCGGCTGCGGCAAATGCCGCAACACCGGCTACCGCGGCCGGATGTGTATCGTGGAAATCTTCAAGGTGGACGATCAGGTCCGCCACATGATCAACGAACAGATTTCGACCCCGCAGCTCCGCCGCCGTGCCCGCGAGTTGGGCATGCGCACCCTTCGCGAAGATGCCATCCGCAAGGTACTCGCCGGTCTCACCACCGCCGCCGAAGCCATCGAAAGCACCATGGCCGATAGTTAAGCCGCCTTCATCCACCTCTTTTCCACGCTTTTCATGAATCCCCAATTCGTCCTGGATCTTTTTCAGTCCCGCTCCCTGCTTGATGAACTGCAGGCCGCCGAGCTCATGGAGGAGGTCTCTTCTTCAGGCAAGGACATCAAACGTCTCCTCACTGACTACGGTTATGTGGAGAGCGAGGCTGATGTCTACCGCCTCATCGCGGAGGAACTCGGCGCCGAATATGTCGATCTTCGGCGCTACGATCCACCCCGCGCCCTGCTCGACCTCGTGCCCGCCGCCGCTGCCCGCATGCACGGAGCGATCCCTGTCAATTTTGACGAACAAGGCCTGCACGTTGCCCTGCTGGATCCCCTGAATCCCCAGAACGCGGAAGATCTCCGTTTCGCCCTCGGCAAGAATATCGTCGTGGTCGTTGCCGATACCGACCGCGTGGAGGAGTTGATCAACACCTCCTACGCCGCCGAAGCCGAAGGCATGGAGGACATCCTTGCCGGCATCAACGTCAATCCCAAGGACGGCGTGGTCGCCGAAGCCGAAGTCAATGCCGCCCCGATTGTGCGGTATGTCGATCTCGTCCTGTTCCAGGCGGTGAAACAAAAGGCGTCCGACATCCACTTCGAACCCTTCGAAAACGACTTCAAAATCCGGTATCGCGTGGACGGAGCCCTCTTGGAAATGGCTCCTCCTCCGGCTCACCTCGGACCCGTCATCACTTCCCGTATCAAGGTGATGGCGAACCTCAATATCGCGGAGCGCCGCATCCCCCAGGATGGACGCCTGATGAAAACGATTGGAGGCCGCGGCATCGACATGCGCGTCAGCACCCTGCCCACCATTCATGGCGAGTCCGTCGTGCTGCGCGTGCTTGACCGCTCCAGCGTCAATCTTGATCTCGAAAACCTCGGGTTTGCCCCCAAGCTTTACGAATACATCATCGACACGGTCAACAAACCGAACGGGATCTTCATCTGTACCGGCCCCACCGGTGCCGGCAAAACCACCACCCTCTACGCCGCGATCAAGAAGGTGAATCAGGTGGACTCGAAACTTCTGACCGTGGAAGATCCGGTCGAATACGAAATCGACGGTATTCAGCAGGTTCCCGTCAACGAAGCCATCGGGGTGACCTTCCAGCGTGTCCTCCGGGCCTTCCTCCGTCAGGATCCGGACCGCATCATGGTCGGGGAAATGCGCGACGTGGAAACCGCCACTATCGCCATTCAAGCCGCTCTGACCGGTCACTTGGTGCTCTCCACCCTGCACACCAACGATGCTCCCGGGGCGGTGACCCGTCTGATTGACATGGGGTGCGAGCCCTTCCTCGTCGCCGCCACTCTGGAAGCAGTACTGGCCCAGCGTCTCGTCCGCACCATCTGCAAATCCTGCCGGGTGCCCTACGAGCCGAATGAATCCATCCTCACCCAACTTGGGCTTTCGGCCCATGAAATCGGGGACAAACACTTCTACACCGGACGCGGCTGCGAAGACTGCGGCAACTCCGGCTACCGCGGCCGCCGCGGTCTCTACGAGCTGCTCGATATGAATGACGTGCTCCGTGACATGGTCATTGAAAAAGCCCCTTCGATCGTTCTCAAGCAGAAAGCAGTCGAGCTCGGGATGATCACGCTCCGCGATTACGGTTTGGACTGCATCTACGAAGGCAGCACCACCATCGAAGAAGTTCTCAAATACACCTGATTTTTCTCCCGAATTTTGCGATTCAGCGTCACTTCCGGTTTTTCCCAATGACAAAACCCGGCGGTTCCGTTAATCCCTTCCACAATCCCTTCCAAAAAGTGACCACATGGCCAAGTTTGAATACATTGCACTAAACGCCAAAGGCGAGGAAACCGCCGGCACCGTCGACGCCGGCAACCGCGACGATGCGTCCGCCAAACTGAAAGGCATGGGCCTCTTCCCCACCCAGGTGGCTCCGGAAGGACAGCTCACGGCAGCGGTCAAACAAAAAGCCAAAGCTGCCAAAAGGCGCCAGGCCAAAGCTCCCAAAAAGGTCACCGGAAAGATCAAGAGCAAGAACCTGATGATTTTCACCCGTCAGCTGGCCACCCTGATCGATTCCGGGTTGCCCCTGCTGCGCGGTCTGACCGTTCTGGGCAACCAGGAACCCAACCCCGTCCTCAAAAGCACGGTCAACGCTCTCGCCGATTCGGTCCAGACGGGTTCCACTTTCTCGGAAAGCCTTGCCCAACACCCCAAGATCTTCAACAAGCTGTATGTCAATATGGTCAAGGCCGGGGAACTCGGCGGGGTGCTCGAACTCGTGCTCAACCGGCTCGCGGAATACCAGGAAAAAGCCAACAAACTGAAGAACAAGATCATTTCCGCCATGACCTACCCGGTCATCGTCGTTCTGATCGCCGTCGGCATCGTGGTTTTCCTCCTCGTCTACATCGTCCCTAAATTCACCGCGATCTTTGAAAGCATGGTGGAAGGCGGCGCGGAGTCCATGCCGGTCCTCACCAAAGCAGTCATCGGGGCCAGCGATTTCATGAAGAATAACTTCCTGATCATCGCCGGCGCCATCGTGCTCGCCGTCTTCGGGGGCAAGGCTTACGCCGCCACCGCTGGCGGTCGCAAAACCCTCGATAAACTGGTCCTGAAGCTCCCTCTTTTCGGCTCCGTGCTCCTCAAAAGCGCCGTGGCCCGCTTCACCCGCACACTGGGCACTCTGGTGACCTCCGGGGTGCCGATTCTGCAGGCTTTGAACATTACCCGCGACACCGCCGGCAACCTGACCGTCTCCGACGCCATCATGCGCGTCCATGATGCCGTCAAGGAAGGTGAGTCGATGGTCGCTCCTCTCAATGCTTCGAAAATCTTCCCTCCCATGGTGATCAGTATGATCGAAGTGGGCGAGGAAACCGGTCAGTTGCCCGAGATGTTGCTGAAAATTGCCGACGTTTATGATGATGAAGTAGACAACTCGGTAACTGCCCTGACCTCGTTGCTGGAACCAATCATGATTGTGGTGCTCGCCGTCATCGTGGCGGTTATCGTGCTGGCGCTCTTCCAGCCGCTCATCACCGTCATCACCAAGTTCCAAGGCTGATCCGGTCCACGACACCGCTGTATCCGATATACAACTCCCCCTACCCCCCACCTGCCATGAAAACCCGGCCGCTTCGTTCAACCTCCAAGGCCTTTACCTTGGTTGAGATCATGACCGTGATCACCATCATCGGGATGCTCGCCGCCATGAGTTTTGGCATGTTCAAACTTGCCACCAACAAGGCGGCCAAAAAGAACACCATCGCCCGTCTGGCCGGCATTCAACTGGGCATTGAGAGCTATAAAAACGATAACGGGGAATATCCCGAAGCCCTTGGGCAGGAGGACACCACCGATATCGGGGGAGTGAGTTACAAGGTAGGCGGAGCCCGGATGATCTATCAGATTCTGACCGGCGACGGCAACAGCGCCATCAAGGGCGGGGGCATCGCCTCCACAGGTAAAGTGGGTTCCAGTGGCACCGTTTACTGGGAGGAAGTCACCCCTCCGTCACCCGGGGATATCCAAGCCAAGAAAAAGAAAGGCATGGTGGATGTCGCCGCCGACGGCACCTTTTTCATGATTGATGGATGGCGCAAACCTTTTCAATACGTAAAATCGATCAAGGACCGCAACCGGCGCATCTCCAACATCGACCTTGTCCACTCGGATGCGGATTACGAAGTCTGGTCATTCGGCGCCTTGGATAAACCGCTGGATGATCCTGAATCGCAGAAAGAATGGATCGCGAGCTGGGGAACGGACTGATGATCCGTCTCAAGAAAACCATCCAACGGTTCAAGGGATCACGTGACCCTGCCAGTTACCGGGTCGTTTTCGCTTTGCTGGCCGTGGCGGTGACGTGGGCCATCTACTTGATGGCAGGGCCACGTCCCTGGGAAGACAGCATCGTCAAACGGCTGGCCTCGGGCAAATCCCTCAAGCTGGAACATTACATTCAAATCGGCCTCTGGTGGGGCGCTGCCGCCGGGTTTCTTGCCTCCCTTGTGGGACTGGCCACGGTGAAGTGGTGGTCCCTTCCCCAGGCTGCCGTGTATCCCGACCTTCAGCCACCGTCACGCACGGTCGTGCGCTGGACGTGGTGCTTTGCGGTAGCAGCCACCCTCCTCGCCGCTTGGCCCCGTTATGCCAGAATGGATCACAGCCTCTGGAACGATGAGGAATATCATCTCCGCAGTTATGTTCTGGGGGAGTTCAAGCCCACAGAGGACGGGAGCCTGACTTTCGAAGCCGTCACCTGGCCGGAAGCCATTTTCCTCAACGAAAAAGGCAATCACCACATCTGGGCCTCCATTGAAAACCGGTTCGGCCATTTCCTCAGCGGCCACTCCGCGGGAGACGACACCTTCTCCGAAGCGGGACTGCGGTTGGTTCCCTTTGTCAGCGGCATCCTCACGGTCGGCACCCTCGTCCTCCTCGGCGCCGCGCTGGGAAGTCCGCGGGCTGGGCTTGCCGCCGGGCTGATCCTTGCCCTGCATCCCTGGCATGTCCGCTGGAGTGTGGAAATCCGGGGATACTCCACCATGCTTTTTGCCATCACCGCTGGCCTGCTCTGTCTCGTCCGGGCTCTTCAGACCAACCGCTGGCGCTGGTGGTTTGGTTTCGCCGCCGCCCAGGCCCTCTTCCTGCTTTGCTTTGCCGGCAGCGTCTATGTGGTCGCCGCTCAAAATGTGGTGGCGCTGCTCGTCATCTGGCGCAGTGGGGCTCCCGGGACCATCCGCCGTGCGGGGGCGGCCCGGCTCATCACGGCCGGTATCTTTTCCTTCATCCCCACCGCCCTCATTCTCGGCCCCCACGTTCCCCAGCTCGCCGCCTATCTGAAATCCGCCAACGAATACGCCCCCATCGGCCTGGGCTGGTTCACCGATCTCTGGACTCACCTCGTCACCGGCCTGCGCCCCTCCGGAGACCCTCCCGGCACCAGCGTCGGGATTGCCCTCAGCGACCTAACAGACACCGCCCCCTGGAAAGGCTGGATCGTCTTCGGGCTCATTCCACTGCTCTCGCTCGGGGGGCTGGGTGCCTTGTTGCGTCAGGACTGGCGCACCCGCCTGATCGCCGGCACCCTCCTGCTCGCCGCCGGACTCGCCATCGTGCACAACGCCCTGTCAGGAGCCCCTTTCCTGACTTGGTATCTGCTTTATCTGCTCCCCCTCTTCGCCCTCAGCCTCGTGTGGGCCGCCCGGGGACTGATGGCCCTGCAGCCACGCGCCCTCACCTCCCTGCCCCTCATCTTTGCGGTGCTCTTCAGCCTGTTCACCGCCTCAGCCCTCGGTAAAATGATGCACATTCCCCGCCAGCCCATCCGCGAGGTGGTCGCCGCCATGCGGGGCAGTGCCCCGGCCCTCGGGAAGGCTGATGCAAAAATCCTCACGGCCTCCTTCGGGGACGGCGCCCGCCAGATGCTGTCCTACGATCCTCGGCTGCGTCTCCTCAAATCCCCTGCCGACCTTGAAGCCCTGATCCAGCTTGCAATCACGAGCCAGCAACCCCTCTTCCTCTCTCTGCGCGGCCCCGCCGCCATGGCGCAGGAAAACCCCGTCCTGCTGCAGGCCGTCACAGGTGATCCCCGCTGGCAGCGCCTTCCACCGGTTCTGGGGATGGAAGCCATGCTCAGTTATGACCTCTATCGTTTCGCTCCGGAGTCGGTCAGCCGTCTCCAGCTCAATCCCTGAACCCACCCGCCTGGCACCGCCATGCCTGACAAACCCGCCCTCCGCCACCGTCTCCGGAATGTGCTGGGCCACCTTCCGGAAGCGGCCAAAACCACCGCTTCCGCCACCCTCCGCGACGAACTCCTCGCTTGGCCCTGTTTCCAGCAGGCCTCTGTTGTCGCGCTTTTCCACTCCACCGTCACGGAACCCGACCTCCTGCCCCTGCTCCGGATTCCTGACAAAACCTTCCTTCTCCCCCTCTGCCATCCGGACCGGAGCATGACCTGGCACCGGCCGCTCCAGCTTGACCGGTGGCGACCCGGCCCCTTCGGCATCATCGAACCCGATCCCTCGCTCAGCCCCCCTGTCGCGGCCGCTTCCATGGGGCTGGTCCTGGTTCCAGGACTCGCTTTCACCACCACCGGTGAGCGGCTGGGTCACGGGGCTGGTTACTACGACCGCTTCCTCGCCTCCCTCGCCCCGGCGGTCCCCACCGCCGGCATCTGTTTCACCTGCCAAATCCTCCCGGCCCTGCCCTCCGCCGCCCACGACGTTTCCGTCCACCACGTCCTGCATGCCTGAAAAACTAATTTTCCAGATTTTCGTTTCCTGCCGGATTTGGCAGGAAAGTCAATCTCCCCTCACCCTGATCCATCCCGGCTGACTTGGCGATGATCAATTCAGGGCACGGCCTCGGCCAAACCCAGGCCGCCACACCGGCAGTTTTCTCCCTGACGCAGAGCGCCTTTCAATCCAGCGCTTGCCTGCCACCGCGGTCACGGGATGATGTGGAATGAAACCGCCTTCCCTGCTCCGCCGCTTCACCCGCACTTCGGTGGTTACGGTGGTGGCCGGGTTGGGCTTGCTGGCGGCATTCCAGAGCCGGTTTATTTATTTTCCTCAGCAGTATCAAAAAGCGGAAACGGCCTCGTTTCTGGAGAACGGCGGAGAGCGGCTGGAATTCACCACCAGTCAGGGACCGCAAACCGCTTGGCTGCGCCGGCCGGCTGGCGGAACCGCTCCGGAACGGATATGGATCGTGACCGCCGGGAATGGCAGCATGGCCCTGGACTTCGCGGGCCTGCCGGAGCTGGCCGGGCTGAACCGCGATGCGTTCGTGTATTTTGACTACCCGGGCTACGGGATTTGTGAGGGAAAACCACATCCCCGCACCATCCAGGAGAGCCTGCGGGCGATGGGTCCTCTGATTGCGGAACGATGTCAGCTGCCAGCGGGGGGACTGGCTACCCGGGGAATCGTCTTCGGGCATTCCCTGGGAGCGGCCGTGGCACTGATGGCGGCGGAGGAATATGGGATCCGCCGGGCGGTGCTGCTGGCTCCCTTCACCAGCACCATGGACTTGAGCCGTGAATTGTTCAAAGTGCCACTGGGATGGCTGGTAACCCATCGGTATGATAATCGCGCCGGGCTGGCCAGCTTGGGACAGCGTGGGGGCCACGCGTGGGTCTTCCATGGCACTGACGATGAAGTGATTCCGGTCCGGATGGCCCGCCTCCTGACCTCGGAGGCCGGCCCCACCACAAGTTTTGAGGAAATCCCCGGCGGGCGGCACAACAACTTGCTGGAAACCGGCTTCCGCCCTATTGGTGCCGCCATGCAGGCTGCCCGCAAAGAGGGCTGAGCCGGCTGGAGGACCCGCCGGGAATCAGAACGCGGAATATCCACATCGCTTGCGGGAATCCCCACCTCTTGGATAATAGAGCCCAAAGGGTGGGAGGATTGTGCCTGCACCCTGATTCCAATTCCATGCTGCGCACTGACGATTTTGACTATCACCTGCCGGAAGCCCTGATCGCGGACCGGCCGCCCGAACGAAGGGACGGAGCGCGGATGCTGATCGTGGACCGCGCCGCAGGAACGATCGGGCACCGGCAGTTTACCGATTTCCCTTCCCTGACCCGGCCGGATGACCTGATCGTGCTGAACAACGTCCGGGTGGCCCGGGCGCGATTCTACTCGGATGACGGCCGGTTTGAGCTACTGCGATTGCAGGCCTTGACGGCGCGGCGCTGGCACTGCATGGCCAAGCCCGGGAAAAGGCTCGCTCCAGGGAA
Organism: uncultured Verrucomicrobiota bacterium; assembly: GCA_942492905.1. Lineage (GTDB taxonomy): Bacteria > Verrucomicrobiota > Verrucomicrobiia > Verrucomicrobiales > V1-33 > CAIZWU01. Next base: position 2,458,626 of record OW818657.1, on the reverse strand, counting down.
ACAACTGGTGGTGGGCGGGGCCACCGGAACAGTGGCTGAAGTGTTGCCGGATGGGACCCGGATCATTGAGTGGAATGCGGACATTGATGACGCGCGGTTTGGACACCTGCCCCTCCCCCATTACATGAAACGGGATGATGACGCCGCCGATGAGGAACGCTATCAGACCGTATTCGCGGCAAGGGAACGGACTCTGGCCATCGCGGCTCCCACCGCAGGACTGCATTTCACCCCGGAGATTCTGGCAGAGTTGCAGCATACCTTCATCACCCTCGAAGTGGGAGCGGGCACCTTCCAACCTGTCAAAGCGGAGCGGCTGGAAGATCACGTGATGCACACGGAACGTTATACCGTGACCCCGGAAGCGGCGGCCCTGATCGAAGCCGCCCCGCGGCGGATTGCGGTCGGAACCACAGTGGCACGCGTCCTCGAACATTGTGCGGCGACGCAGGGACAGGTGACGCCCCATGCCGGGAAAACCTCGATTTTCATTCATCCCCCCTATTCCTTCCAGCGGACGGACGCGCTGCTGACAAATTTTCACCTGCCAAAATCCACCCTTTTCATGCTGGTCTGCGCTTTTGCAGGAACGGAACTGATGCGGGAGGCCTACCAGCAGGCCATCGCCGCCCGTTTCCGCTTTTACAGCTATGGGGACTGCATGCTGATCCTCTGAGAATAAACGGAAAATACCCCGCATGGGTGACTGGCAAAGAGACGCCGGACCAGGCACAAGGAGGGAAGTTTCAATTTTTCACCCACCCCATGCCTGGCTTTGCTTCCGTTTTCCGCCTCTGGCTGCTCCTGACACTATCTGCCCTGATCCTGGGAGCGGCCCCTCCGGCCGGAAAAACCTCCCCGGCACCCCTGCCGGCGGCGGAGCCCCTGGAACTGCGGGGGATACCCGCCACTCTGCCGACAGTCTGGATTGCCGGCGACTCCACGGCGGCCAAAGGATCGGCCACGGCGACTGGTTGGGGCGTCCCTTTGGCCACCCTGCGGGATGCCCGGCAGGTGAATCTGATCAATGGCGCCCGGGGGGGACGAAGCAGCCGGACCTTTGTCACCGAAGGATTGTGGGAGCGTATGCGGGCCGAACTGAAGCCGGGCGACTGGGTTCTGATCCAATTCGGACATAACGATGCAGGCCCTGTCAATGATGACTCCCGGGCCCGGGGTTCACTCCGCAGCGTGGGCGAGGAAACCGAAACCATTCAGAACCAGCTGACCGGCCAGCCGGAAACAGTGCACAGCTATGGGTGGTATCTCCGGAAAATGATCACGGAATCGAGGGCCAAAGGGGCCACCCCCGTGGTCCTCGGCATTACGGTGCGGAATGAATGGAAGGACGGGAAGGTGGAACGCCGCAATGGGCCATGGACTGAAATGGCCAAAACCACCGCAGAGGCCACCGGAACGCAATTTATCGACCTGACGGGACTGATCGCCGATGCTTATGACAAAATGGGTCCTGAGCCGGTGAAGTTATTTTTCCCAAAGGATCACACCCACACCGGTCCGGATGGCGCGGCGCTCAGTGCCCGGCTCCTCGCCACCTCCTTGGCGCAACTTGGGGTGCCGGGATTTCCCACGGCTGCGAAGCCCTGATCAGAACGACCGATTCCGCATGTCCCTTCCCTGACAGCATTCCGGCAACAACCACCGCTGGACGCCGGGTTTCAGAACCGGAGATCAGTCCAGAGCGGCCTGCGCCTGCCTCATGCGGAAGAGATCAGTATCGGGAAATACGATGTCGCTGAGCCGGATGGGTTCGTCCTTGCGGTAGGCTTTGCGCAGGACGGCCATTTTCGCTCCAGTCCCGTGCCCTTCGCTCTCGAGGGAACAAACGGGTACCCCTTCCGGTCCGGCGTGGGCAATGGAGTCCACCAAGCCATAAAATTCATCCCCGCCGATGCCGTGTTCGATCCGGGTGCCGGCGGCGAGATCCTGCTTGGCGTAGGCGAAGACGTCGTTCAGCCGGTGACGGAAGGGTTCAATCACCGCCCGTGCATCACAATAGGCCTGGGCGATGGCCCGGGGGGTTTCCAGATGGCAGAGGTGATAGGGCCGGAAGAATAAATGGTAGTTGCCTTTGGAGGATACTTTATAGTAGTTGAGATAGAATTTCTGCAGTTCATCATCGCAGTAACCCACCACATAAACTCCGCCGCCCGGCCAAGGCACTCCCACCGTATAATCCACCCGGCCTTGTTCCCCATACTGGTCAAAATCAAAGGCGTCCAGCACCTCCCGGAGATCCGAGATTTTGGGTCCCTGCATCCCGGGGAGGAGAGGAATCAGACCCGCATAGTTGCCGATCAGGGCCTGCTCGATATTCATCTTGGTGCCATCGGTGTAGGAAACCGTCTGCACCACACTGAGGCGCTGTTTTTCCGCCCAGGGGCGTGCGCCGGCGGCATCGCCATAGCGGTTCAGGAACCCCTTCATGTTGCCCGCCTGGACGATGCGGAAGCCCCAGAGCTCGATCTCGTCGATCATGGTGGCCAGCACCCCGTGCTGGTCGCCGGCATCGCTGGTCACGATCACTCCCTGCTTTTTAGCTTCATGCACCAGCAGCTGGCCCAGCGCGAGATCCACTTCCGCATTCATCAGAATGACATGGGCACGGCGCGCAATCGCTGCCAGACAATAACGTCCCGCAATGGCGATAGTGTTGGTGCATTCCACGATGGCATCAATGGCCACTCCGTTGTCCGCCTCGAGGAACCCGAGGGTATCCCGCACCACATAGACTTCATCGCTGGACTTGGCCGGAACGTTGGTGACATCCGTCACTTCCACGCCGGTCCGGCCGGTGGCTCCCACGCCACGGGCCAACGCCTCATCCAGAATATCACTGACAAATACAACCTCCATCCCTGGCGCCCGCGACACTTGGAGCGCGACCCCGGTGCCCATGGCTCCGCAGCCGATAATGCCAACCCGGATACGCCGTCCGGATGATTCGAGTGATTTTAGTTTCTGGATCAAGGAAATAGGAAGGTTGATGTTTCAGCCAATCTCGACGGCTATTTTACAGCGCAATAATTATCAGTATTCGTTGGGGAGTTCATCTTTCAAGCCCGGGCTTCATGAAATGCAGGTCAGCAGCCGGCCCGGTCTGGTCCGCCCAACCCCTGAATTCCGTTAGGTCGCGATCGGTTCCGGTTATGCTCCGGTCCGGCCGGGGTCCGGGCTCACTTCCGGTTGAACCGTGAAATCTCGCGGGCCATTTCGCGCTGGGATTCCTTCTTTTTCAGATCCTCGCGCTTGTCAGAGGAGATCTTGCCTTTGCCGACGCCCAGTTCGAGTTTCACCCGGCTGCCTTTCCAATAGGCCCGCAGGGCCACGAGGGAGTGGCCTTTGACCTGGCAGACTCCATACAGATGCATGATCTGCTTTTTGTGCAGCAGCAGCCGCCGGACCCGGCGCGGCTCATGCTGGCTCCAACTGGCCTTCTCATAGGGCTGAATATCCAGCCCATAGAGCAGACATTGACCGTTTTCCACCCGGGCGAAGGCATCCCGGAGGTTGATCTTGCCATTCCGCACCGACTTCACCTCCGTCCCCTTCAACTCCACGCCCGCCTCGATGGTTTCAAGGATGGTGTATTCGTGGAGCGCCCGCTTGTTGTTGGCGATTTCAGCGTTCATGGCAGGAAGCAGGCACGGGACCAAGCCGCCCCGGGTACTGGTAGCGCAGGGCTCCAGGGAGCACAATGTCTCCGTTGAAAAAAACGAAGCTTAAACGGCTTCTTCCGAAGTCAGCATCTCGGCGGTGATGAGCCCTTCGATGATTTCAATGAGGGCAATATCGCCTTGTCCAAGGCGGGGACCGTAGTTGGCGGTATTGATGAGAGGGGCGCGGCCTTGATTCAGTTGACGGACGCGGCGGGAAACCAGATTGATGAGAATCGGAGGATGCGGAATTACTTTCGCCGCTTTGTCGATGAGATCACTTTTCATATTTCGGGAAACCGGGGAAAGACGCTGCGCAGCACCGGGTTCCGGAGCAGGAAGCGGACAGAGGTCGGCAGTCATGGCAGAGGGACAGGATAAAGCGGCAGAGCCGGGGAGTGTCGCCGATAACACCGAACCACCGCTCCGCAAGCGCATTTGCTGCGAATGAACCAGGCATCCAGCCGGCCGCTGGCCGATTGCAGTCCTCCGAATGGATGTCAGGATACCGCTATGTCCGTCCCCCACCCGCAACAGGGAGCTTTCCCCCTCTTCAAATTCAAAGGCATCCAAGTGTCGCTCCATTGGTCGTGGTTGCTGGTGGCGGTGTGGCAAATTGATCAGCAACGGCACACCTATGAGAATTTGGGATGGGCCGTGGCACAATATGTTTCCCTTTTTGCCATCGTCCTCCTCCATGAATTTGGCCACGCCTTCGCCACGCGCCAGGTCGGCGGGACTTCGGACGATATCCTGCTCTGGCCGTTTGGGGGGATTGCCTACGTAAAAGCCCCGCCACGTCCCGGCGCACACCTGTGGAGCATCGCCGCCGGGCCCTTGGTGAATTTGGCCCTGATTCCGGTCTTCTGGCTCGGTTTTCGTTATGGATTGCCCCAGGACGCGGGCAGGGACGCCCATGTCTTCGCCTACATCCTTCAGTCTATAAACATCTTCCTGCTCGTTTTTAACGTCTTGCCGATTTACCCTTTGGACGGCGGGCAGATCCTGCAAGCCCTGCTGTGGTTCAAGCTCGGTTACGCCAAAGCCCTGCTGATTGCCTCCGGGATCGGCCTGGTGGGCGGGGTGGGCCTGATGGCGGTCATCTTTTATTTAACCCAAAATGTGCTCAGTCTCTTGCTGGTGGGCTTTATTCTCCTGAATTGCTGGAAGGCGTTCAAGGCCGCCCGCGCCATGCTGGCCGCTTCGGCCGGCCGGCCACCCATGGAAGGCTGAATTTTCCCCGGCTCAGTGCTCCGCATCGGCCCCCGAGGCCACCGACGGAGGAGCCACCACCACGGGTACCGCGGGAACGGTCCATCGGTTTTTCAGCCAGGACTCATATCCATTGGCAATCCCCTGCACCATTTTTTTGCGGTATCCCACCTCCTGGATTCTCCGGCTCTCCGCGTTATTGGAAAGAAAACCACACTCGATCAGCACCGCCGGACAAATCGTCCGGCTGGTCATGGCCAGATCCTCCCGGTTCTTGATTCCCCGATCCCGGGCCCCCGTCCCACTTTGCACCGCGGCCTGGATGGCCAGCGCCAGCCGCTGCCCGTCATCCGGGAGCACTCCCGCCACGGGCACTCCCGCCGCATCGTGCAGCCGCGCCATGATCTCCGGTTTTTTGGGCCAGGAGTACCACGTTTCCACCCCGCTGGCATCCGCGGTGCCGGCATTGAAGTGAATCGAAAGCAAGGCCACCCGGGGCGCGGCATTCACCACCGCCGGACGATCCATCAGAGGCAATGTATCATCAGCCTCCCGCGTCAGCACCACCTGATGTCCCCTGGCCCGCAATTCTGCCGCTAAAGCCAGCCCGATCTTCAGCGTCCAGTCCTTTTCGAGGAGCCCATTCCCCACCGTACCACCATCCAATCCGCCGTGTCCCGGATCAATCATCACCACAGGCTCAAGCCCCGGCTGCCCCCCATCTGCAGCATCGGGCACCGCCTCCGGAACCGGCGAACCTGCAGCTGGCGGGCTGACCGGATCAATCCGGGATCTGCCCGGCTCTTTCAAGGATACCGCAACCGGGCTCTCCACCCGCGCTAGGCACACCCAAAATCCGGTAAAACTGAGCAGCGCCACGCCCAAACGGAGGTAGAAGATGGGCCGAACAGCCAAAGAATTCGTATCCACCAGAGGGAAAATAGAAAAATTTTAGAAAAACGAGCAAACTTATTGAACTTTTCTCAATACAATTTAAAATATACACTTGTATGAACTATCCGCAACTCTGGAGATCATCCGGCCTCGCCGTTTCCCTGCTGCTGACGACCCTGGCCGCTCCCGGCGCCTTGGCAGCGGGCCACACCGTCCGCAGCGGTGATACCTTCATCGCGATCGCCAAGAAGTATAACCTGTCAGTTGGCAGCCTCCAGAAGGCAAATCCCGGAGTCAATCCGGGGGTGATTGTGAAAGGCCAAACGTTGACTCTCCCATCGTCCGCAAAGACCACAGCGCTGAAGACCGCTCCAGTCCTTCCCGTCAAAAAGGCCGTAGCCAGTCCTGACAAGCGCACGGCCAGCCGGAAAGCCCCGGTGGAAAGTGCCCGGGAGGCCGCTCCGCTGACTGCCAACAAACCCGTCAAACGGACTCCTTCCGCCTCCATTACGACCTATCGGGTGCAGTCCGGTGATACCCTGACCGCTCTCGCCCGCCGCAGCGGCGTCTCCGTAGGCGAACTTGCCGAGATGAATGGCTTGGACTCCCTGGAACTTCATCAGGGACAAAAGCTCATCGTCCCCGGTAGTGCCGCCGCCCCGGTCCGCGTCGCGGCCGATCAGGAACACACCGTGGACCTCACGCCGCCGCCCCGGCAGACCCGGGAAGAGTCCCCTTCCCGGCGCTCCGCCCCCCCGGTCAATCCTCCCGCCACTCAGGGCACCTATTATCATGTGGTGAAAAATGGGGATACTTTTTCATCCATTGCCCGCCAGTGCCGCGTCTCGGTGGCGGCCCTCACCAAGGCGAACCGCGACGTGAACCCTAACCGGCTCTCCGTAAATCAAAAGCTCAACGTTCCCGGCGTCCAGGTTGCTTCCCGGGGAGCCACCGACGAGGTGCTCGATGCCATCCCCCAGACCCGTCCCACCGCCTACCAATCGGACGTCACGGAGGAAAGCAGCCCCGAAGATTCCCTTGCCCCGGCAGGGTCGCCAGCCCCTGCCGGCTCTGCCCGCATCGCCTACCGGGTCACCGGGCGCGATACCATGGAGAGCATTGCCCAAGAGTTCAACACCACCACCAAGGAACTCCGCCGCATGAATCAAATGGGGCCGTTTGACCAACTCACCGCCGGCAACTTCGTCGCCGTGCCCTGGCAGGAAACTCTTTAGCCGGGGTTGATTTATCTTTTGCTTAGGCAAAACAGGTGCCGTTTGGCTTCGGCATCGCCATGGTGGCCGCCCGGAGAGGTTTTCCTTTCCGGGCGGTTTTTTATGCCGCCCCTTTCGATCAGGGCTGCCAGATCAAAACCGCCACACGATCCGCACTTCCACTTCCTCCGGGGAAGCAACTTCCAGATCCTGCTCAAAGCGTTCGCGCTGGAGCGCGCGGATCAACTGAGGGGCATTCCGCCAGCGGAAGTCCACCGCCCGGCGTTCTTCAGTCCGCTTCGCCACTGACACTTCCACCCCAAGGGCTGGCTCCAGCACCCGCCGGAGCCGGTAAAATAGCAGATAATGTTCCTGTTCCAGTTGGTTCCGGGCCGCCAGAAACACCCGCAGCACTTCCCCTGCCGTCACCCGTCCATCCAACAGCACCGAACGCAAGTCCAGGACCTCGTCCGCGGCGGCCGGTGAAACTACACAGAGCAATTCAGCGGCCAGACGAGCCGCATCCTGCCGCCACCTTGACAGACGGCGCTCGGATTCCAAGAAATGGGTGGGCAGACTTTGCACAAACAGCCATTCCCATCAAATTCAGCCTCCCGCAAGGGAAATCATGAGACTGAGTCCCATTATTCGAACATCACACCCATCATTTGCATTTTCTCCTCAGTTCCAGCCGCCCGCCTCCTTCCCCTCCTTGCACGGTTCCGCCTGGCCTGTCAGGCTGCGCCATGCCTTCCTCCAACTCTCCTGTCCTCCGCTCCGGGGTTCTCGCCTCCGGGAATTTCATTATCGACCACGTCAAGCTCATCGATGCCTGGCCTGCCGAGGAAATGCTGGCCACCATCCATTCCGAGCAAACCAGCAACGGTGGCGGGGCCTACAATCTTCTGATCGACCTCGCCCGTCTCGGAGCTCCGTTTCCGCTCGAAGCGGCCGGCCTGTTGGGCAAGGACGCCGCCGGAGCCTGGATCCTCGAAGACTGCCACCGCCATCACATCAACACCTCCCAACTGACCCAACGTGATGAGCTGAGCACCAGCTACACCGATGCCTTCACCGCCATTGCCACCGGCCGCCGCACCTTTTTCCATCATCGCGGAGCCAACGCCAGGCTGACGGCAGCCGACCTCGACCTCACCGCCAGCCAGTCCCGCCTGTTCTATCTGGGTTACCTCATGCTTCTGGATTCCCTCGACGCCACGGGCCCGGACGGGCGCAGCGCCGCCTCGCATCTTCTCGAAAACGCGGTTCACCATGGCTTCCGCACGGTGGTCGATATGGTCAGCATCGCCGATCCCGGCCTCATCGCCGGCACCCGCAGTGCCCTGCCGTGGATCGATCACTTTATCCTGAATGAACTGGAAGCCGGACAACTCGTCGGGCGTTCCCTGCGCCATGCCAATGGCCAGCCCGATCTTGCGGCCATGGAATTGGCGGCCTTGGACCTCCTCGGGGCCGGGGTCCGCCACAGTGTCACCATCCATGCGGTCGAAGGAGCGGTTTCCGCCACCGCCTCCGGTTGTGTCAGGCAATCCTCGGTCGCCCTGCCCTCCGGCTACATCAAAGGAGCCACCGGAGCCGGCGATGCCTTCGCCGCGGGCTGGGTCTACGCCCTGCATGAAAACTGGCCGACTGCCGAAGGCCTGCAATTGGGCGTGTGTGCCGCCGCCGCCTGCCTTGCCGACCCCACTCCCTCCCTCGGGCTGCGCCCCCTCGCAGAATGCCTCGAACTCGGGCGGACCTACGGCTACCGCAGCGCGTAGTTCCACCGCCTCCATGCCTGATACCTTCGATCTCGCCATCTGCGGGGCCGGTCCTGCCGGGGCGGCCAGCGCCCTTGCCGCCGCCCGTTCCGGATGGCGGGTCGCCCTGATTGAGCGCGCTCCCTTCCCCCGTCACAAAGTCTGCGGCGATTGCCTCAATCCCGGCGTCTGGGCCGTCCTCGAATCCCTCGGCACCGCCTCCACCCTGCGTGCCCTCGACCACGCCGAACTCCATACCGTCCGTCTCGTCAGTCAAAAAGGACAGGCGCTCGAAATTCCCCTGCCTGCGGGAGCCGAGCGGGCGATGACCCGGGAATCCTTCGACGCCGTGATGCTGCAAGCTGCCCTCGCCGCCGGGGTCACCCTTTTCTCCGGGGCTCCCCTCACCGCCATCCAACGTCAGGCCACCGGCTGGTCGCTCGCCACCGCGTCCACTTCCCTGACCGCCCAAACCCTCATCGCCGCAGATGGCCGGAACTCCACCACCGGCCGCCTGCTGGGCCTGGCTCCCCCGGCGCGCCCCGGGCACTCCGGGCGCGTGGCCCTGCAATGCCATGCCCCCCTGGCCTCACCCTATCAAGGCACCGTCGCCTTGGAACTCCTGCCCCACGGCTATTGCGGCATTGCCCCGGTCGATGCCACCCGCATGAATCTTTGTCTGGTCAGCGACGCCCCACAGCTGGCCGCCACCAAGCAGGAAGCCCACCGCCGGTTCCAACTGCCCTCCGACCAACTCTGGCATAGCCTCGCCCCGCTGGATCGTCCCGATCTTCCCCCCGCGCCCCTCCCCGGGTGTTTCCTCGCCGGCGATGCCGCCCGCGTCGTCGAACCCTTTACCGGTGAAGGCATCTACTACGCTCTCCGCAGTGGTCAACTCGCCGCCGAAGCCGCCGGCCGGCATCTCACCGGCGATCCGGCTGCCGCCGCCTTCTACAGGCAGGCCCACCGCCAACTCTACCGGCGCCGCCTCTGGGTGAACCGCCTCGCCCGCCTCGCCGTCACCCATCGCACTCTCGGCAATAGCCTTCTGGCCCTGGGCCGTTATTTCCCGGCCCTGCCCAGCCTCCTGACCACCAAAGTCATCGCCACCGGAACTTCGTTTCCCCGCCCTTAGAACGCTTTTTCCCCTGTGGGCACCGTGCCGAATTCCACCCGATCCCCGCCCTTGCCCGGCAAATCCAGCCCGTAGCTGACCGTGACAATCTGATTCGCCGGAATGCCGTGTTTCATCAGGGCGGCCTTCACCGCCAAAGCCCGCTGCTGGCCCAACTGGCGTGCATACTCCGCACTGCCCACTTCGGCGCCCCCCGCCACGATCACCCGCTCCGCCCGCACTTTCAGATAGGTGGCCACCGCCTTCACCTTCTCTTTTTGCAATTCCGGGATTTCCCAGACGGTATCCCCGAAATCGATCCCTTCGAGCCTCCCCCTCGTCACTTCCGGACTCAGATAGGAGGGCAGCACGGCCCGGCGCGGGGCTTCCCCCATACCGATGGCCGTCTCATCCTCCTCGCCGCTGGCCGTTTCGCTGCTGGCACAGGATACCAACGCCCCCGCCATGACCGGCAACGCGAGCAAAATCAAAGCGCGGGACATTTTCATAAATAATTTCGCTTACCTGGACCACGCGGGTTCACTCAATCCGGCAAAGCCACTGACAATCGTCCGGCTCTTCCCGGTCACCGTATCCACCACCACCAGCGCGCCATCCTGCACCGCAGCCAGATGCCGGCCATCCGGAGCCCAGGTCGGCTCTTCGGCCCGCGGCAGCAGCACCCGGCTCTTTCCCGCTGCCATGTCATAAAGCATCACCGCCGCGCCGCTGTTCTGCCTTCCCGTGAAGGCAATGCGGGATCCATCGGGCGACCACTCGGGCGAGGTATTATGACGGTAACCCGTCTCCAACCGCTCCGGGTCCCCGCCCTTCCGCGGCACCACAAACAATTGCGGCATTCCCCCGGCATCCGAACAAAAGACAAGGCGGGCCCCATCAGGCGACCACGCCGGCGAAAACTCGACACTGCGCGCCTCCGTCACCCGCTTCACGCGCGATCCTGTCAGGGTGGACACATAAATTTCCGCATCCCCCTCATAACTCATGCTCAGCGCCAGCCGCGTGCCATCATGGGAAAACGCCACCCCGCTATTGGTCCCCGGCGCACTGAGCACGGTGCGCTCGGTGCCAAAGCGCAAGTCCTTCAGCACCACATCCGCAAAGCCGCTCTGCCAGGAGGTGAAGGCCAGCAGAATACTGCCCGGAGCCAGCGCCGGAGCGCCTTTCAGGGCCCCATCCGTGGTGACCTGCCGCACCCGTTGCCCATCACTGTCCGCCAGGTAGATTTCCGGAGCCCCGGACCGCCGGCTGACAAAGGCCAGCTTGGTCCCTGCCATCCCGCGCCCGCCCGTGATCGCAGTCACCACATCATCAGCAAAGGCATGGGCATTGTCCCGCAGATCCGGGTCCGCATAATGGTTATTGAAGACAACCGCCCCCTTCCCATCCAGCAGCGCTCCATCAATCCGCCCCGCGGAGGAACTTCCCCGCAGTGTCCAACCATTGGCAGCCGCCGCCGTTCCCTCGGTTATCCGCAAAACCCCGCTCGCGTTCAAATCTTCCCGCACCAATTGCCCGGCCGTCTCCCCCGTCCCCCCGATAAAGTCTTCCATCCCCACCGCCACGGTTCCTGTCCCGTCCCCCCATGCCATTCCCCCGCCCGCCCAAAGCAGTGCTATCCAAGCCCAAGACGATAAAAGCTGCATGATGAAATCCAGTCGCATGCCCCTCCGCACCGTCAAGCGCTCCTCGCTTCTTCTCCGTCCCCTGCACCGGCTTTCCGTTGACCCTGACCGCTACCCCGGGGTTGCCAGCGTTCAGGGATTTCCCGATCACGATCCTCTGGCGGTCCCGGGGTCATGCGGCATGCTCCGGCATGAATTATCCTGCCTTTTGTATACCCGGACTGATGGCCCTCACCATGACCGCAATGACCGCCATGGCTGCCCCGGTGCCGGTGAAACTCGATCCCGACAAGGGCCTGATCCGTGACGGAAAACCCTACCAGGTAAAAGGCGCAGGGGGCCAGACCCGGCTCTCCCAGCTCGCGTCCCTGGGCGCCAACAGCATCCGAACCTGGGCCACTACGGATCTTGACCAGACCCTGGACGCCGCCCGGAAGCAGGGTTTGACCGTGAGCGCCGGGATCTGGCTGGAGTCGGAGTGTTCGTGGTTTTCCTATCGGAATGCGGAACACTGCGCCAAACAGACCGCCCGGGTGAAAGCAGAGATCCTCCGCTTCCGGGAACATCCCGCCCTGCTGGCGTGGGGGCTGGGGAATGAGGCGGAAGGCGATGGCGCAGATCCGGCCTTCTGGCAGCAGATCGGCCGCCTCGCCGCCATGGTGAAGGAACTGGATCCCGCCCACCCCACCTTTACCGCCGTGGCCGGCATCAATGCCGCCAAGGCGGACGGCCTGAACCAGCACGCTCCCCAACTCGACTATCTCGGGGTGAATACCTACGGCGGCCTCTTCAGCCTGCGCAAGACTCTGGCGGAGGTGAAGTGGAGCCGGCCCTGGCTGGTGACAGAATGGGGACCCCAGGGATTCTGGGAACGGCCGAAAGGCGCAGGCGGCATGGCGTTGGAGCAGACCAGCACGGAAAAGGCGAAAATGATGGACAAAGCCTACCTCGAAGTCATCGCCCCCGGCGGAGCGTGTCTGGGGAGTTATGCCTTCGTTTGGGGCTGGAAGTATGAAGGAACCATCACGTGGTTCGGCCTCCTGACCCACGATGGCCTCACTACCCCCAGCGTGGACGTGCTCCAACAGCAGTGGTCCGGTCAAGCACCCGCCAACACCGCCCCTGTCATCTCCCCACTCTCCGGCGTTCCCAATTCGCCGGTGGCCCCCGGGACTTCCTTCACCGCCAGCACCCAGGCGACAGATCCAGAAAGCGATTCCCTGACCTGGCAATGGACCGTCCTGCCGGAAGCCACCGGGCACGATGCCGGAGCCACTCCCGCGATGCCGCCACCGGTGCCGGACACTATCGCTGACACCAGCCTGCGCGGCAAGGTGACGGTCCGCGCGCCACGCCAACCCGGCCGCTACCGGCTGCATTTACAGATCAGCGATGGCCACGGCCACGCCGCGACCGCCAATGCCCCACTGCTGGTTCAGTAACCGCGTCCTGCCCGTTCATGACCCGGCACAAATCGGTCAGCTGTTCAGATACTGCTGCAGATAATCCCAAAACCACTGGCTCTTCTCCTGACGGTGCCGGATTACCACGCCGACAAAAAAAGCCATCGGAATCACCAAACCGAAGACGATCAGCGTGAAACATCCCCCATCGGAGGAGTGGGTGCTGCGCCGCGCCGTGGTGGAGGCAGGCCGGTGGATCACCTGGGGCACCACCGTGACCGGCGCCGGACGGGCTGCGGGAGCCGCCTGAGTTTGGGGAGGGCTGCCGGCCCGTTCGTAAATCTGCGTGACCTGATCGTCCACATATCGGCCCGAGGCTGGAATGTCCGACTCATAAACCGCCTCAATATCCCCAAACACCAACTTGTCCCCGTGCTGCAGGGGCGAGGTCTGGACGGCCCGCCCATTGACCATGGTTTTGTTGGTGGACTCCAGATCCGTCACGGTGAAGTCCCCGGTCTCGTTCACGTTGAGCACCGCGTGGTGGCTGGAGGCCGCCCCGTCCGGAAGCATGATATCATTCCCTTCGGCACGGCCGATGGTGAAGGTGGGTCCGTTGAGACCATACTTGGCGGTGTTGCCATCGGGATGGATGATGGTGATTTTGGGCATCGGATGCAGGGACAAATAAAGTTGCAGGTGTCTAGCGTGGCTGAGGCCGTTCGACAAGAGGCGGTTTCAGCCATTCCCCTGTGCTACTGTCGGCCATTCCCGGGAGGATGCCTATCAGGTTTTCCCCGATACCGGCGTCAGGGGCGCCATGGCCCCCCGGTGGCGCCGCCGCGGCCACACCTTCCAGGCCCACGGCAGGATAAAGGCCGCCGTGAACAGCGTGGCCAGCACCCCCACCATGCAGCACGTGCCCATGCTGATCAGTCCGGTGTTCCCGGACATCGCCAGCGACCCGAACCCCAAACCCGTGCTCAGCCCGCAATACGCCAGCGCCCGGCCCACCCCGTGGGTTCCATCGCCACCCTCGCGGTCATGCCGCCGCAGCGCGTAGATCATGTGGATGGTGAAGTCCAGTCCCAGCCCCAGACTGAGCGGGATAGCCGCTATGTTCACGAAGTTCCACTCCATCCCGCGCAGGGACATGAAGGCCAGCAGAATCAAAGCGCTGAATCCCATGGTGGCCACCGCCAGCAGCCTTTCCCGGGCTCCCCGGAAGACAACGAACAACAGGATCATCAGCACCCCGCCCACCGGCAGGCAGATCCTTCTGGCTTCCTCCTTCACCAACGGCAGGATCTTCTCATTCAGATAGCGCCAGCCCGCGGGATACAATCCCGGCACGGTTTCCAATGCCGCCACCACCGCCGCATCCCCTGGCGCCTGACCCGGCGGGAGCTGCACAAATCCCAGGGCATTCACCTGGTCCGCAGAACGCTGCAGCAGATTCCCCAGGGTGCCTTCCAGCAGCAGTGTATCCGGCCAGCGTGCCCCGGCCGGCGGAGCCGCTGCCCACTCCGTCAGGGTCGCCAGCACCCGCCGCGCCAGTTGGAAAGCTTCCGGTTCATAACCCGCCGCGGTGACCGCAGCTTCCAGCCGGCCCGCGTCCACCGCCAGCGCCTGCAACCGCGGCAGATTGGCGGCCTGCCGGGCGCCATCCGGGAAGAGCCGGTCCGGCAAATACCACGACACCACCGTCCCCGCCGCCTGTGCCGGGTCCAGGATCGCCCGGGCTCCCTCCACGGCCGACGCCACCGGAGCATCTTCCGCCCCACTGGCCACCAGCGGCAACCACTCCCCTTTGCTCTCCACCGGCTGCATCTTCGCCAGCATCTGCTCCAAGGCCGCGAAGGCTTCACTCTCCACTGGCCGCAACACATTGGGCCCGCGGTAGATCCCCGGCATCCCTTTGGAAATCAACACCGCCACACAAGCCGCCAGCAAGGCCCCGGCACACCAGCCGGGCAACCGGCGGCGGAAATCGGACGCCGGGGGCGTCTTGGCCTCCACGGCTTTCACCCGCACCTTCAACTTCATCGCCAGCGGCAGAAAGCCGAACAGCATGATCGCCGCTCCCATCAGCACCCCCAGCGCGGTCAGGGTCCCCATCTGAGCAATCCCCGGCAGCGAACTCAGCGCCAGCGACCCGAACACAAACGCCGTGGTCAGCGCCGACCAGATCACCCCCGGCAGGACCCGGCGGCACACCTTCGGCCAGGTGGCCCCCGGCATCGCCTGGGCTTCATGCAGCGCCACTACCCCAAAGTCCTCGATCATTCCCGTCAGGATCGCCGCAAATCCCATCGACATCACATTCAGTCCCCCATAGATCAGCCCGGCCGCCCCGAGGGTCAGCAGATTGGTCATCAGCAGTCCTATCATCAGCAGGATCAGCGGCTTCAGGGTCCGGTGCAGCAGCCAGAAGAGGAAGGCCACGATCACCGTGATCCCGCCCACCGACTGCGACATATCCTTCTCCATCCCGACGGAGATTTCCGCCCGGAAGGCCGGCTCTCCCGTAAAGGCCGCCGCCACCCCGGCAAACTCCGGGTGCTTTTGTTTCCAAGCCCCCAGCCCCTCCGCCCGCATCCGGTCCAGCCACTTCTCCACCACATGATAGTCCGTGCTCGCCACCAGCGGTTCGGCAAACACCAAGTGGAATTTCCCATCGCTGCTCCGGTAACCATTCCCTGCCCCGGAGGCCCCCAGCAATTTAGGGTCCGCCGCCTCGAACAAAGGTCCGGTCAGTCCCAGCGGATCATACGCCCCCGCCGCCAGCACCTGCGCATCCTGCGAAGTCGCCAATTCCTCAAGCATCGCCGTCGCCGCCTTTTCCGCCCCGTCCCCTGACAACTTCTCCGTCAAAGCCTGCACCCGCTCCGGCGGCGCATTCAGCAGCGCATAGGCCACCATGCCCGCCAGTTCCGCGCCCGCCGCTTCCCCATTCTCCCGGTCCATCGGCGGACTCGCGCTCACCTTGTGGCACAACTGCGGCAGAGTCATCAGATGGTCTTCCAAGGAAAGCGCCGCCGCCTCCACCACCGCGGCATCCTCCGCCTCCAGCGTGATCACCAGCCGGTTCGCCTTTTGGAAGGTGTCCCGCAGGACCCGGGTCCCCTCCAGTCCGGACATATTCTGCGGCAACAGGTCCAGCACCTCCACATTGTAATTCAGCCGCGACAATCCAAACCATCCCATCGCTGCCGTCAGCGCGATCAATAAAAGATAATACCAGCGATGCATTCGGAAAAAGAGAGGGGATGGAAACGAAACGCCCACTCTGCCCCCCTCGTGCCGGATGACAAATGCAGAAACCAACCTCCCGCGCCATCCGCCATTCCCCCCAAAAAATCCGTGCCATCCTTCCTATCCGTGATTATCCATGCGCTGCCGTCCCCCGCCGCATCCTCCATCATCCTTTCCAGCCCATGCTCACCGTCGAAGACCTGACCTACCTCATCCCGTCCACCCTCGACGACGGTCCGGACGAGATCCCGCTCCTTGACCAGGTCAGCTTCACCCTCCCTCCCGGCCACTTCATGGCCATCGTCGGCCCCTCCGGCTGCGGGAAGACCACCCTTCTCAAAATCATCGCCGGCCTCCAGCCAGAGTCCTCCGGCCGCCTCCTCTGGCGCGGGGAAGACCTTGCGGAAGACGGCGACCTCACCGCTTCCGAACTCGGCTACGTCCCCCAGTTCAGCATCGCCCACGATCCCCTCACCGTGGAGGAATGCGTCGAAAACGCCGTCCGCCTGCGCACCACCCTCACCGGTGACGCCCTCTATCAGGCGGTCGACGAAGCCCTTCACGTCATCGGCCTAAACGAACTCCGCCAGCACCGGGTCGCCATCCTCTCCGGCGGGCAAAAACGCCGCCTCGGCCTCGCCATGGAATGGGTCAGCCACCCCGCCCTCCTCCTCTGCGATGAAGTCACCAGCGGGCTCGACCCCCGCAGCGCCTCGGAAATCGTCCACCTCCTGCACGACCTCTCCCGCCACCCTGGCCGCACCGTCGTCACCGTCACCCACAGCCTCGACGGCCTGGATCTCTACGACAGCGTCCTCGTCCTCACTGGAGGCCGCGTCGCCTATCACGGCCCGCCCGCCGCCCTCGCCCACTACTTCAGCGTTGCCGATCCTGGCGAAATCTACCCCCGCCTCGCCGCCCGCACCCCCACCGAATGGCACGAGTCCTGGCAAAAGCGCCGCGCCTACTATTACGAAAAACTCCACCTCGCCCCGCCCGCGTCCGGTGGCCTGAAAATCATCCCCCTCCCCATCGAAGGCCGCCCCCCGGACTCCGCCTACTCCCCCACCAACGCATCCCCCCACCCCCTCCTGCCCGCCGCCGTCCTGACAAATGACGCCCTCCCTCATCAATCAGAACACATCAATCATAAATCTCCCCAGCTCCCCTCCCTCTTCCGTCAGCTCCGCGTCCTCCTCTCCCGCCGCCTCACCCTTTTCCTGCGCGACCGCACCCAGCTCCTGCTCCACCTCGCCCTCCTGCTCGGCTTCCCCCTCCTCGTCGTTCTCTTCGCACATAACGGCATCGGCCCCATGCCCGAGTCCGCCGGCCATGGCGACCTTTCCGTGCTTGAGGCCATGAATATCCAAAAACGCGCTGTCGAAGGCCAGACCCGCATCGGCGGCCTTATCTCCGGTCTGGTGATGTTCCAGGTCGTCCTCCTCACCCTCATGGGTGCCAACAACGCTTCCCGCGAAATCGCGGGCGAGCGCCTCATCTATGAAAAGGAACGCCTCGCCGGCCTCCGTCCCGCCGCCTATCTGCTCAGCAAAGCCCTCTTCCTCAGCGTTCTCGTCTGTGCCCAGTCCCTCTGGATGGCCTTTTTTGTTGACCACTTCGCTCACCTTCCCGGCTCCCTGCCCGACCGCGCCCTCCTACTCCTGCTGGTCAATGGCGCCATGACCGCCGTCTGCCTTGCGATCAGCGCCCTCCTCCGCTCCCCCGATCAGGCTTCCCTCCTCAGCATCTACCTCGTCGGCTTCCAGCTCCCCCTTTCCGGCGCCGTCCTCGCCCTCCCCACGGCCTTGGAGAAATTCATCCAACCGTTCATCGCCGCCTACTGGTCCTGGTCCGGCCAACTCGCCGCCATGCGACCCACCGACTACTTCGTCGCCTTCCACCTTGCCGTCCCCACCCCCGTCGTCACCGACCCCACCCTCCCGATCACCGTCCTCTCCTTCCACCTCGCCGCCGGCCTCATCTTCGCTTGGATCGGCTGCCTCCGTCATCAGTGGGATTGATCGCTGGTCCCGCAGGCCCATGGGTTGGATGCTCCTGCCTGCTGCAATAAAGCTCCCAACTGAACCCGTCGACCGGGTCAGTTGGGAGCCTTTGATAACGTTCCTTGCAAGCTCACGCCTGGGCCGTGCAGGTTTCCCGCCGGGAGCCAAGGCGGCTAGGCGGCAGATGCTTCGGAGATTTCCTGCAGGGTTTCTCCTACCTCCTCCAAGGCATCGGTTTTGATGGCGAGATCCCCCAGGGAGAGAATGCCGACCAGTTTCCGGTCATGGGAGATCACCGGCAGCCGCCGGATTTGATTTTCCTTCATCATACGACCGGCCTCCTCAATGGTCTGGTCTTCAAAGCACCAGAGCACCTCGGCGGTCATGATCTCCTCGACTTTGGTCCGGCTGGGATCCCGGCCCAAAGCCACCAGCCGCAGGGCGATGTCGCGGTCCGTGATCATGCCTACCAGATTTTCTCCGTTACAGACGGGCAGTGAGCCCACGTCGAAGGCGCGCAGCTTTTCTGCGGCCTCCTGGATGGTGGCCCCGGGTTGGATGACTTCGACGTCCTCGGTCATGATTTCGTTGATTTTCATAGCAATAGCAGTTGATGGGTTCGATCAGGGAGCGGGTTGGGGGAGAATGATCAATAGCGGCGGTAATAGCGCTGGTCCTGGGCACCTCCGACCACATTTCCACCCAGAGCGCCCAGAGCTCCGCCGATGGCTGCGCCTTCCAAACCCCGGCCACTCTGATGACCAATGATGCCTCCGACGGCCGCGCCGCCGAGGCCGCCCACTACAGTGCCGGTCCGCGCGTTGGGGCCAGAGGTGCAGGAAGTGAGGGACAAGGCCGTGATAATGAAGGGGGTGAGGAGGAGGCTTTTCATGAGGATCTGGGGGAGGGTTTGGGTGTGCTGAAATCAGGAGCGGGACCCCATGGCAGGGGTCCCGCCCCTCCACCGGGAGCCGGGGGGATGGCTGGCGGGAGAGTTTTGATTTGCAGGACTACGCTGTGCAGGGAATGCGCCAGCCATTTCATCGGGGAAGGCACCCTGATGGACCGTGCACTTTGCCACGGCGGCAGGAGGATTTGAGGCAGTTTGCCAAAGCCAGGGAAGTCCGCCTCAGCAGCACCCCGGCACTGGTTGTGTTTCCTCTGCTTTCATCTTCCGGGGGATGGGGTCGATCCCATCCATAAAAACAATCTCACAATCAAAGCGGCGGGTGATCTCCTTGCCATCGGTGAAGTAGGAAGGCATGGGACCCGTGTGGGAGAACTGATCTTTGCTGCCCTCCGCTTTCAGGTGGTCGGCCGCCAACTGGACGTAGTGGAGGGGATCGAAGCGGGCACACGGAGCATGGCCAGCCTCCGGATAAAGGAACGCAGAAGCCTGGTCAGGATCATCCGGGGAGGAACCGGAATACTCCTTCACATACCGCAGGATCGGATCGTCATCCGCCGAAAGTTCGTGGACCGAGAGTAGGAAGGATCTGATGTCCTGCCGGATGCCATTCAAACGGGACTGGAGCTTTTGCATGAGCCATGGGTAAACGGGGCGCACTGAATAAAAAGTTCCAAAACACCCATGGGCCCCCCAGCCTCCGGCGGAGCCGTATTGGAAAAAACCCGCAGGGTGGACTGAGCCGGCCCCGGACCTCCGGCAGGGGGGAAATGCCAGGTTCAAGCGGTCGCCAGGGGCCGCTGGCCTCCCGGGGCGCTGGGAGGCGGCGGCGCATGCAATGGCACGGGGGCACGTTCGAAATCCTCCGCTTCGAGCAGAGGCTGGGCCCGGAAACCAAAGAGCCGGGCCAACAGGGAATCAGGGAAGACTTCGAGGCGGGTGTTGTAGGCGGTGGTGATGTCGTTGAAGTAATCGCGGGCGAGGGCGATGCGCTGCTCAGTCTCCGTGAGGCTGTGCTGGAGCCGCAGGAAGGCATCGCTGGTTTTCAGGACGGGATACCGCTCCACCAGCACCGCCAGCTGGCCGGCGGCGCCATGGTATTCCGGCCCGGGCTGTCCGGGCGGGGTGGCCTGCTGCTGCTGGCGCAGGGTGGTCACGGCTTCGGTGACTTCCCGTTCATGCACCCGCAGGCCATCGACGGCGGCGACGAGGGGCGGAATCAGGTCATGGCGGCGTTTCAGCTGGACTTCGATGAGCGACCACCCCTGGCGCACCCGGTTCCGCACATCGACAAGGCTATTGAATAACATCCACACCCACGTCGCAGCCCAGCAGGCCAGATACAGCCCGGCGACGGCCGCGGCCAGCCACGGGGGCGGGGCGATGCCGGTGAGGACCCCGATGCCATAACCACAAGCCGCCGCCAGCACCAGACCCAGGATGCCCAGCCCATCCCGCGAACGCCCATATCGCCGCAACACCTGGGCCTCGGCCTCGGTGGTGACCAGATAGAGCGGCACTCCCGGCGCGGCGGCCACTTCCGCCGCCACCACATCTTCCCGTTCCCTGGACTGCCCCACGATAAAAACCTCCGCATGATTCGGGATGCCTTCTTCAACAAACTGCCGCACCCCGGTGGAATTCATGATGCTGCCCGCCGGCCCTTTGCCATAATAGAGAGGGTCGATGGCGGTCACCCGCTCTGACATCAGCTGGAAGGGCCTCACGTCCGCCCCGTCCGGATGGACCAGCACGGCGCCGGTTTCGTCCTGCAGGTAAAACGGGCGCGACTCTCCGCCGCTGGCAAGGGTGGTCCAGCCGCTCTCCACCCGCTGCCGGGTCTGGGTGCGTCCTTGCTGGTCCTGATAGGTCTCGGTGACGACCCGCCGCCACTCCTCACTGACTGACCACCGGTAGAGGATGCATTCCTGTTCGGTGAGGTAGGAGATGAATGGGTCTCCCTCGGCGGTGCCCTTCAACTCGACGAGGCCAATAAAAACGCCCTGGGTGCGCGAGGTCGGCAGGGCCTCGATCAACCGGTAGTGCCGGTTCGCAGCGTGGCTGCGCCACAGGCACAGGAGTGCCAGCACGCCGGCCAGTGCGGTCAAAAAGGTGGCCAGGGAGGGGTCCATCGCAGGTTCCATGGATGGCGTTCATAAGTGAAAAAGGAACGGATGACAAATGGCCAATGCCGGAACTCCGTCCACGCGTCTGCCTGGACGGGAAGGACTGGGGGAGGCGACTTTCCCCTGGCACGCCCGGGAGCCGCAGCGTAACGCCGCCTCATGGCCCGGAATATCGTTTACTTTGACCTCGAAACCCAACGCTCTGCCGGCGACGTCGGCGGCTGGGATAAAAAAGACCGCATGGGGATGTCCGTGGGCGTGACCTACAGCACGGCGGCCGGGGCCTACCGCATCTATGGGGAGGACGAAGTGGGCGCGCTGATCGAAGAACTGAGCACGGCTGACCTCGTGATCGGATTCAACCACGTGGGCTTCGATTACGCGGTGCTGCAGGCCTACAGCATGTGGAATATCGAGGAGCAGACCAAGAGCCTCGACCTGCTGCTGGATCTCGAAGTGAAGCTGGGGCACCGCATCAAGCTGGATGACATCGCCACCGCCTCCCTCGGCACCGGCAAGACAGCGGACGGGCTGGACGCGATCCGCTGGTGGCGCGAAGGCAAGGTCCTGCAGATCGCGGAATACTGCTGCTTCGATGTCAAGGTGACCAAGCTGGTGCACGAATACGGCGCCCAGCATGGTCATGTGAAATACAAGGACCGGTTTGGTCAGGAACGCAGCGTGGACGTGGCGTGGAGTCTGGAGTGAGGCCGCGGGGCGTTGAAAACGGGATCATGCAAAAGGTCGTCCGGCATGGCGATTCAGCCGCGCCGTAGGTGCGTGATCCTTATAGCATTCGCCGCCTACGGGGCTGGGTTACCAATTACAACACCCGCCGCAGCAGGCTGTCGTGGCGTTCGCGTTCGTCAGGATCGGGATGGTCCAGGGTGTAATGCAGCCCGCGGCTTTCATGGCGCTGGCTGGCGCTGTCCACGATGAGGGCGGCGACCTGGGCGAGGTTGCGGAGCTCGAGCAGTTCGCTGGTGATCTTGAAGTTCCAATAAAAATCCTGCACCTCGCGCTGGAGATTGCGCAGGCGGGTGGCGGCCCGCTGGAGGCGTTTTCCGGTCCTGACAATACTGACATAGTCCCACATCAGGCGGCGGATTTCATCCCAGTTGTGATAGATCACCACCAGTTCATCCACATCGGTGACGTCACCAGGTTTCCACGGCGGGAGTTTGATCTCCTCCAGCACGGTCTGGCCGAGCGGGCTGCGGCGCAGGATATCCACCGCGGCCCGGCGGGCGACCACGGCGGCTTCCAGCAGGCTGTTGCTGGCGAGCCGGTTGGCGCCGTGCAGGCCGGTGCAGCCCACCTCCCCCACGGCATACAGGCCGCGCAGACTGGTGGCGCCATTCACATCGGTGCGGATGCCGCCGCATTGATAGTGCGCCGCAGGCACCACCGGGATGCGGTCCTTCGCCATATCGATCCCGGCATTCAGCAGGGTCTCATAGATGTTAGGGAAACGCTCGCTGAGGAACTCCCGCGACTTGCTGGTGATGTCCAGATAGACGCAGGGGTGGCCGGTCTTCTTGATTTCGCGGTCGATCGCCCGGGCCACGATATCGCGCGGGGCGAGGGATTTCCTGACATCATACTTCTGCATGAATTCCTGCCCATCCGCGCCAACGAGAACGCCGCCCTCGCCGCGGATGGCTTCGGTGATGAGGAAGCTCTTGATGGTGGGATGATAGAGGCAGGTGGGGTGGAATTGGATGAACTCCATGTTCGAAAGGGTGGCCCCGGCCCGCCAGGCCATGGCCACGCCATCGCCGGTCGCGATTTTGGGGTTGGTCGTATAGAGATAGACGCGTCCGCAGCCGCCGGTGGCCAGCACCACCCGGTCGCTGCGGAAGGCGATCACCTCCGTGGTGGCCTCATCCAGCACATAAAGCCCGAGACAGCGGTCGCCGGTGGCCAAGCCGAGCCGGGCGGTGGTGATGAGATCGATCGCGAAGTGGTTTTCGTAGAACGTGATGCCAGGAGTGCGACGGCAGGCTTCCAGCAGGCGGGTGGCGATTTCCTTCCCGGTGGTATCGCCATGGTGGAGAATACGGCGGCGGGTGTGGCCGCCCTCGCGGCCGAGGTCGATCTCGGTGACGCCGTTCTCCTTGTGGCTATCAAACTGCACCCCGCGGGCGATCAGTTCCTCAATGCATTCCGGCCCCTCGCTGACAATGGTACGGACCACATCCTCATGGCAGAGCCCGGCCCCGGCATCGAGGGTATCGGCCACGTGGAGGTCCATGGAATCATCCGCCCCCATCACAGTGGCGATGCCTCCCTGGGCCCAGGCGGTGTTGGAGGCTTCCGCTCCCCGTTTGGTGAGGATGGCGACGGACCCGTGGGCGGCGGCACGGAGGGCAAAGCTCAGCCCGGCAATGCCGCTGCCGACCACAAGGAAATCGTAGGTTTTCATCAATAAGGAGTCTCTCCCATACGCGGCCCGGTCCCGGATGGAAAGACGGATTGCACAAAGCAGGAATCCGGCGGTATGGCACGGGCTGATGCTGCACGCGACTGCTTTTTGCCCGGCCAATATCTCGCTGGTCTTCGAAACCTATCCAGCCGAGCCCCCCCATGGCCGCGGTTCTCTCGGCGTGGGTATCACGCTGGATGCCGGAGTCACCGTGAAAGTGTCCCGGGCCGCGGCAGGCACACCGGCCTCCCTGATCCTTGTGGGCGGGGAGGCTTGGGAATTCCCCACGGTGCGCAGCGTGCTGGGTGCCCTGACGACGGAAGTCCTGCGCGTGGACATCGAGGCGGCCTTTCCTTTTGGTTGTGGATTCGGCATGAGCGGGGCCAGTGCCTTGGCCACGGCGTTGGCAGTGAACCAGCTGCTGGACCTTGGCCACGACCGACCGGCCCTCGGAATGATCGCCCACCATGCGGAGGTGGATAACGCCACTGGTCTGGGCGACGTGGGTGGGCAATACAATGGCGGCATCATGATCAAAACCCGCCGCCACCAGCCCCTCGCGGTGGAGCATCTGCCGATTCCTCCCCAGACCCTGCACTACCGCGTGCACGGCCCGATCCTCACCGCCGAGGTGATCAACAGCCCGGAGAAACTGCAGCACATCAACGCCGCCGGCCATGCCGCGATGCGGGAAATCAGCGCGGCCGGGGCGGATCTCACGATGGCCCGCCTGTTCGGGATTTCGCACACCTTTGCCCGCCGCTCCGGCCTGCTGCAAAGTCCCGCAGTGGCCGCCGATATCGCCGCCGCCGAAGCCGCCGGCCATGCCGCCACCATGATCATGCTGGGCGAAGCCGTGATCAGCACCGGCCACTTCCCCGGCAGCCAGCCGGCGGGGATCCTGTTCGGCGGCGCGGCTTTGGGCGCCCGGCCCCAGGTGGACTGAACTTTAATCCGTCCCCAAGTTATCCGCTATCCCACTTGCGGAATCGGCTGATTTGCTGATTGGTGTGAGGATTCCCCGTCCGTCCACGTTGTTCTATCCGCATGTCCTCTCCGTCAGGCTCATCCTCCCCGGTGCCTCCCGAATCCTTCGTCCCGCCCAGTGCGGAGGAGCTCGGCGCCATGCTGCCGCAATATGAAATCAGCCACCTCATCGCGGCGGGCGGCATGGGCGCAGTCTACGCCGGCACCCAGCGCGCGCTGGATCGCCCCATCGCCATCAAAATCCTCCCGCCAGACGCGGCCAAGGACGGCGAATCCATCGGCCGCTTCCGCACCGAAGCCCGGGCCATGGCCCGCCTCAGCCATCCCAACATCCCCACCGTCTTCGATTTCGATGTGTCCGCCGGTTATTGTTATCTGGCGATGGAATACATCGACGGCTGCAATGTCCACCAACTCATCACACGGGGGGAATTGACGCCCGCCCTCACCTACAAGCTGCTCGCCCAGGTCTGCGAAGCCCTCCACTTTGCCCACGAGCACGGCATCGTGCATGGCGATATCAAGCCTTCCAATCTGATGGTCACCCAGGATGGCACCATCAAACTAGCGGATTTCGGGCTGGCCCAGCTGATGGATCCTGGCAACCGGCAGGATGACACTTTCACCCCCATGGGCACGCCCGAATATGCCGCGCCCGAGCTTTGGCAGCCCGGCGTGGTGATGGATCACCGGGCCGATCTGTATTCCCTGGGTTGCGTATTCTATGAAATGCTCACCGGGGCCCCGCCCCAGGGCCAATTCCAGCTGCCCGCCGCCGCGCTGAAGCTGGATTCCCGGGTGGACACCATCATCACGCGCTGCATGCAGCAGAAGCCCGACCTCCGCTATCAATCCGCCGCGGAGATCAAGCAGGCCTTCCAATCCCTCACCCAGCCCAGCCAGGGAGTCCCCAAGCCGGTCCGCGTGCTGCAACCCCCGGGCCGCCGCACGCCCAGTGCCTCCGCTTCCCATGCTAAAGCCAAGTCTTCCGGCGTCACCCCCCTGCTCTGGCTCCTCCCGGTGGTCGCCGTGGGGGGCGTGGCTGCTTTCATGATGAAGGAAAAACCGCAGCCGGACCCTCCCTCCGGGACCGTGCCTCCGCTGGTCTCCCCTCCGGTCCAGACGCCGCCCCTTCCGCCCACGCCGGTCCCGGCCGTTCCTGACAAAACAGAACCACCACCCCCGCCACCCGTCCTTCCTCCTCCGGTCACCCCGCCCGCGGCTGACCCTCCGGCCCCGGAAGTCATGGCCGAACCCGCCCCTCCCGCCGGCCTTTCGCCCGAAACCAAGGACAAGCTCATCCTGTTCCTCACGAAGTACCGTGCCGAGTGGCAGACCACCGTGGCCGGCAAGCTCCAGACGGAACGCGACCGCATCGGTGCCTACTACACCACAGCTCTGGAGAAGCAGCGCGAGGAAGCCTCCAACATCGGGGACGCCCCGGCCCTCCTCGCCATCCGCAATGAAATGGACCGCTTCACCCGCACCCGCGACGGCGTGGCCAATAATCAATTCTCCCCCGTGGAGAAAGTGGCGGCCCTGCAGAAGACCCTCACCTCCGCCCTGGCCAACGCCAGCACCAAACTGAAGCCCGCGGCCGACCAGCTGCGCGAACGCTGCCTCCTGGAACTCAGAGAAATCGAAAAGAGCGCGGGCCCGGGTGACCAGGCGACCCTCTCGGCGCTGTATGACAAAATAGTCAACACGCCGGACCTGACACCGGTCCTGGTTCCTTGAAAATCCCCTTCCCTTCCTGCTTCCCCAACCCCGCCATGCGCCTGCCCCTCCTCTCCGCCCTCCTCTGCGCCGCCACCCTGCTCCCCGCCGCCGCCCAGCAGATCCAGACCAACCGGCCCAACCCCGCCATCCTGCCGCTGCCGAAAAGTGAAGACGCCTTCCACTTCCTCGTCTTCGGCGACCGCACCGGGGGCCCCGAGGCCGGCCTCGATGTCCTGAAACAAGCCGTCACCGACACCAATCTCCTCGACCCCGATCTGGTGATGACCGTGGGCGACCTGCTCCCCGGCTACAATGCCCCCAACAAGTGGATGGAGGACCTCGGGAAATACAAAACCATCATGACGGGGCTGCACATGCCGTGGTTCCCCGTCCCGGGCAATCACGACGTCTACTGGCGCGGCCCGGACCGCCCGGCGGGCGAACACGAGGCCCGCTACGAAAAGCACTTCGGCCCCCTTTGGTATTGGTTCCAGCATAAAGGCAGCGCCTTCATTGTCCTCTACACCGACGAAGGAAACGGCACCAACGCCCCCAAAGACTTCACCGCGCCGGACCAGCAAACCTTCTCCGCCGCCCAGCTCGCCTGGCTCCAGGCCACCCTCAAGGAAACCGCCGCCCTGAAGCACGCCTTCGTCTTCATGCACCACCCCCGCTGGGTCGCCGATACCTACCCCGGCGCCAAATGGGACGAAGTCCACGCCCTCCTCAAAACCCCGGGCAATATCCGCGCCGTCTTCGCCGGGCACGTCCACCGTCTCCGTTATGATGGCGACCGCGACGGCATCCAGTACATCACCCTCGGCACCACCGGCGGCTCCATGCCCGGCCACTACCCCGGAGCCGGTTATCTGCATCACATGAATCTCGTGTCCGTCCGCCCCGAGGGCATCAAGGTCGGCATCGTGCCGGTCGGCCAGGTGATGGACCCCAAGCAGTTCACCCCAGACTTCATCAAGGACATCGAACGCGTCCGGAACACCGAATTCCAGCTCACCCCCTATCCCATTTCCCTGGATGAAACCGGCCTCGGCGCCGGCCTGCTGGAGTTCTCCATCGCCAATCCCGTCGCCCATCCCATCGAAGTCACCGTGCTCCCCGCCGGAGCCGTGCGCGAGTGGGTGCCTTCCACCGACCACCTCACCGTCACCCTCCAGCCCGGCCAGACCCATCGCGGCTCCTTCTCCCTCATCCGCACCCGCCGCGGGTTTGAGGAAGGCTTCACCGTGCCTGCCGTGGAGTTCAAGGTCGACCTCCTCCTGCCCGGCTTGCGCATCCCCCTGCCTCCCCGCCGCATCACTCTGCCGGTCGCCCTCAAGTCCGTCACCGAGGCTTTCTTCACCGGCACCCCCAACCGCTCCCTCGCACTCAATGGCAGCCAGGCCGCCCGCATTGAAATGGGCGCCAACACCCTGCCCCAGGGCCCCTTCACCGTCGAGACCTGGGTGCGCCCGGTCACGGAAAGCAGCAGCGGCGACCTCATCTCCAAAGCCGAGCAATCCGAGTTTGCCCTGAACCTCGCCAGCAGCGTCCCCGGCTTCCACGCCCACATTGGCGGGAAATACGAAAGCGTCATCGCCACCGCCCCCATCCCCAAAGACCAATGGACCCACCTCGCCGGGGTGTATGATGGTGCCCAGCTCCTCCTCTACGTCAACGGCCAGCCCGTTGCCGCCCGTCCCGCCACCGGCAAGCGCGCCACCAATCCCCTGCCCCTCTTCCTCGGGGCCAATCCCGACGCCAAATCCAAACCGACCCAGTTCTTCACCGGCGGCCTCGACGAAGTCCGCCTCTCCTCCTCCGCCCGCTACCCCGCCGCCTTCACCCCGGAGAAGAAGTTCACCCCCGACGCCCAGACCCTCTACCTCTTCCCCTGCGACGCCCTGCTCGGCCCCTTCCTCCCCAGCCACGCCCCCACCCCCGGCTACGGCCTCGCCGAGACCACCCTCACGCTCGGCGACGCGCCCTGACCCCGCCGCGCCCGCCGCGCCCGCCGCGCCCGCCGCACCAAGTCCGGCCAGGCAGGGGATCCTGGATTACCAGGGGAACGGAGTCATCACCAGCGGCCCGTCATCGGCGTGACCCTTCATGCGGTGGCCTCCGTCCTCCTCCTCACCTTGGAGCTCCGCACTGCGGGCAAGCCACGGCACGAATACTGATCCGGGCGGAACAATCGACACACTGGGCAAGGTTTGGATTCGAGATGAGCCTCAGGGCTTTCGCCGCACATGTGGGGCAAAGGTAAGTGCCCTCGATCTGCTTGAGCGACGTAAAAACGCCCAGCGCCATCCTTCCGCAGGATTCACATCTGAATTGCAAGGACATAATAGTGGAGTTGGAGGTTTGAGCGCTGGCGACCCTACCAGCGGGGGCGAGCGTTGAAACGGAGAGGTTGGAGTTGCGGAAAAACAACGACGAAACAGCGGGCTGGGAGGGGTTGCCCAGGCACGCCTTGTTCAGCCCCGGTTGGTTACTAGCGTAAGCGCTCTGCTGCATTGAGGTCGGCGGCTAGTCTCTCAATCGAGACATGTGACATAAAGTCGGGTCGTGAGCGGCACATAGCAGCCAAAGCTGTGGCATGGGACTCCTCATGATTGGTGCCTGAGCGGGCATCAATGTAACGGATGGCTGCAAGTGCGTCTGTCTGGTCAAAGTGAAGCTGCGTCTGAGTTAGAAAGTAGCCCAAATATCGGTTCAGGTAGTCTGCTGCCTCGGCGGTGCCAAAATGGGCTAGATACCGGCAATAGGTGGCTCCAACAAAACAAACGTCACTTCTCAGGAGCAGCCGCCCGATGTGATCAAGATGCTGACCACGTTGAAGTATCAGGGCAAAGTATGTCGCTGCTGTTCTGGTGCGCCAGTTGCAATCGCTCAGCAGCGTCGTGATGAGATCATCAGTGAGCAATGGACGAACTCGCTGAAACGCAGCTTCCTGATCGGCATCAAATTGGCTGAGACTTTGCATATAGAAAGGAATCACATAATCGCCATAGAGCGGCTGAACCTGCTCCAAGGAAATCGTCGGAACCTCCAAGTTCGCGAACGGGCCAGCATGAGAGACAGTCGCGCCTTGTGTGTGCCGAAGAATAACCGAAGTCAGCTCTGGCTGCTTACCACCGAAGAATTTGCGAATGAACTCAACCATGGAGGAAGCGAAGGGCTTGGTTATTGGCCGAATGTCGAAGTGGTGGCACCGCTACCAGCGGTAGCCGATGTGGGGACGGGAGGTGATGCATGAAACTACAAAAAAAGACTCCGCCGACAAGGAGGCTCGTTGCGGTTGCCATGCACGTCTTGGTCTCCCTCTTAACCCGAGGCGTCTGGACCAGCGGGGAGACGCAGAAAATGCTCCAATCATCCATTCCGGAAAGAATGGAAATCCGGTCAAGCTCATCGTCGGCAAAAACGACGAGAGCACGGGGGAAGCTGTGGGGGTATGGATTGATCTCATGGGTGACTCCGAGTCGCCGCCTTCGCGGAAATAACCTTCAACGCCGCATACTCAGGACCATGACGAACTGCATAAGTATCATCAACCTCATACCACGAGGAATCCATATTCTCGGATCCGTGGTTAGCGCCAAGGCAGCTACACTCGCATTCAAAGCCGTGGGCTCCCATGCACCTCCGAGCGCAAACCTGCTTGTCTCGGACGGGCTGAATGAGGATGACCTTACCGTAGAACTTCGCAAGAACCTCCACAATCTCATTGAGGCGACCGTAGGCAATCTCCCAATAATGCTTCTCAGGAAACTCCACCGGATTGTGGTTATTCTTGTTCGTGCCTTTGAGGAGCGAAAAATGATCCCCGTGTTTGGGGAGTCTTATTCGGAGCTTGGCGTTGTGACCGTCACCCCGCCGGGTCCGAACGATGACCGGAATCTCAAACTGCTGCCATGCTTTTGTCGCGCTGGAGAATCTAATCTTCATTTCTTAGAGAACGGTGGAACTGAGCGGCGCGGGTGGCCCGTGACTCCCGAATCGGCAAACGACATGGTCCGCCCGCGTCCGCTCCAGTGATGTTGTTCGGCGTTCTCATGGCTTGGGATAGTATTGGACCTCGCCAGCAGCACTGCGGTCAAACATCCGCCTGCCCTTGGCCTGTTCGTTAAGCGTGGCGCACTCCTGGCTGCAAAACCATCCGAAATTGGGGACCGGAACTGCCCCGGCGGCGAGTAGCGCCTCTGGGGGCGGCACGTGGGTGTCATGGTCGACATCGGCCCTTGCAAGCACCTTCCTACACTGATCGCAGGTAATGTCTGGGAAGCTCTTCTTCATACCGCCGAACGTCGAAGGCCTCCTACACCTGCCCGGGGGCGAGGCTTCGACTGCGGGTTGAGGTTTGGTCGGTCATGGCGGATTGATCTCGCGGAGGGGCAGGTGCTGGGAGCGTCGCCTTGTTATGCCTTGGTGGTTGTGGGGCGCGGCGTGAGCAGCCTGCGAAGTTCCGTGGTCTTGTGCTTGGCAGTGTCGATGGCTCCCCGATCCGCATCAACCCAATAGTCGAGGAGCCAGAACTCAGGCCCGATGTAGGAGAGTTCCTCCCATGCGACCAAGAACTCAGACAGGGATGGTGAAATAACGCTACTCTCATCCTCATCGTGAACGAGGTAGACCACCGGCGGATCATCAATGCCGCTCTCAGGATCTAGGCCGAGGCAGTCTCCGTTACCGACCTGCAGAAACACTGCGCATCTGCACCAAAAGTCCAATCCCGCTTTCCCAAGAACATCCGCCATGTCCTTGTCATCCGCGTCGGCGCCCGAGTTGCCCGGGTAGATCTCTTCAGCATGCACGAATCGTGCGCCTCCATAAATGTAGTCGCTGTGCTCGAAGATCTCGCTCAGGCTCGGCAGTTCGTCGGAAGGCGGAGTCCAAGCGTAGGGGCAATTCACCCTAGCGGAACCCTCGCTCCAAAGCTGCCTCAAAGAAGCTGGCAGGCCGGTCGGCCAGCGAACAGCCAGCGCGTCGATCTGCTGAACGCCGAACGGCGGATCAATCTCGAGAGTGGAATCGATCTCACCCGGCAGCATTCTGAGGCCTTCCGAAAACGCCCTCACCCGCTCTGTCCATGTGTGGTAATTCATCGCGAGGATTCTTTGGGCATAACGTCCGAGTCATCCTACGCCTGACCCAGGGCGCGCTCCGACTTCGGGGCTGATTGTTGAATGGTCATGGCGTTTTCGATTCGCGGCGTGTCAGGTGTTTGGATCGACGTCTTGTTCGCTCTTGTCGGTTTCTTCGCCTTCGCGAGCGGGGTAAGTGTGAAATAGGAACACCTCACCGTCGATCTCTGCTTGCTGATAATACTGAAGCATCTCGGAATCTTCGAAGGAGGTTTCATCGACTTCGAATCCTTCCTCATACTCTTTGATGAACCAGCCGCTCTCTTCGAGGTGATTCCGAGCCTGCGCTTCGGCGGCGTTAAGAGACTCAGCGATGATCCAGCAGTAAATCCCTGAGCCGCCGACAGAATCAAAGTCCGGATGCTCCTTCGTAGGGACGCCGTCGAAGGCGAGGTAAAACATGGCACCCTTCGGCATCTCTTGCCGTTGCCAAGGACTTGTCGGCGTCTGTCTCCAGGCATGCCAACCGCATGGGAGGTCACGAAGATCCCCGATGGTCTCGTCTCGCTGGTAAACCTCTTCGAGCGCGACCAACCGAATGTCCTCATCAGTCGTCTCCATGTGATTGTGCGCGTGAAACTGCCACGCTCCGTCCTCGAGATCGTGAGTCACGTAGAAGATCGGGTGTTCCTCCTCGACAACGAACCGCGAAGTGAACACTGCGACGTTGCGCTGATCATCGAAGGGCCAACTCATACTTCTTGAGCGAACGTCTAGGCCATCCACGGCGGGAATGGAAGCTCGAATTCAAAGGAGGACGTTACCCGCCGTTGGATGTGCCGGCTTGTTCTCCGGTCTTTCTCATTGGCGGCGCGATCACTCATAAAGCTTACCCATATGTAAAATGTGCGCCATCCGAGTCCAGGGGTTCTGTGGTGGCGTGTAGAGAGGCAGGCCATTCTTCGATCCCTCGGCCCACGCTGAGGCGGCCCCCAGAAAGGCCTCGATGGTGCCGTTCTCCCAACCATTGGCACCGGGTCCAAATGGTGATGCGGACTGATGGCTTCCTTCGCAAGCTCGTCTTGCCGATCAGCAGCCAGCACAGAGATGAAATCGATCAGTGATGACTCATCTGTGACTTGGTCTGCTAGCGCGTGTAGATCGAGAGCCATGAAGTTTTCTGGAGAACAGTCTATTATGCCACTAGATCTGGTGGGATATCCATTTCGAGATACGGCATATTTGGCGGGCTGGTGGTTTGTAAAAGCTTGGGCCTCAATGGATAAGATTGGATGTGCCGACCATATCCGGTTCCAACAGGATTTGCAAGAAATCCAGGGGATTTAAACGGGCCCTGAAGGTCAGGATTGGTGATTCGTCAGGAGGGGTCACGCATGGCAAAGGGGGCTGGGATGGGGAACCCAGGGAGGAGGGCGGGTGGAGGCGTCAGTCAGGCCGCCAGCGATGGAGCGGGGACTTGCCGTCCGCCCCGGCGACCCCGGCCCTTGGTCTGGCCCTATCCCATTCCCCTGCCGGATGCTCTGCCGATGCTCCGGGGCGGACTGGAAGTCTGCGCTCCTCCTTTTCCCCTCCCGTGGCGGGTTCGTGGTCACCAACACAAAACCCGCCCTCCCACGGATGGGAGGACGGGCCTGGGGTCAGGGCTCCGCGAAGGGCGCGGGGGCCGGGGTCAGTTCACGCGGACGGTGGTGATTTCGGTCCACGGACTGGGGCCGCGGGAGCCGATGGCGCGGACCCGCACGCTGAGGTAGCTGCCGACGGCGAGATCGCTGAAGACCTTGGTGACGCGGGCTTCCGAGACGAGCGGGAGCGTCTCCCAAAGGTTGGGGTCGGGGTTCTCGCCGCCAACCATGGCCTGGACTTCGTAGTATCGTTTGTTGGCGACGGAACTCCACCGGACTTCGACCTTGCCTTCATACGGGAGGTTCTTCATGGCCAGGCGGGTGGGAGCCGGCAGGGGCTTCGGTCCTCCGCGGGTGCGGCGCAGCTCCCATCCGGCGCTGAGGAGGGCTTCCTCACGGCGGTCCACCGCTTCACAGGCGAGGGCGATATTCCGCATGATGTTTTCGGCGTTCAGGACTTCGAGATCGCGGGTGGAGCGGGCGGCCTTGGCGATCTGCTCGGCGGTAGTGACGTCATCGATGGAGCCCACGAGGGCGCCCTCGGTGGCGAGCAGGACGGCTTCCCAGTTTTCGAAGTCAGGGTAGTTCAGGTTGCCCTTCAAGCCTCCTCCGACAGTGCGGATGAGGGTGGCGAGGGCGGCCGGGGTCATGGGGAACGCCAGCTTGATAACGCCCTGGGCCGGCGTGGGCAGGGCGACGCCTGTCAGACCCCGGAGAGAAGCCGGGATGGGGCGGGTGCGCGGAATATCCGTCTTGGGCTTGGCAGGAGTGCGGCCGGCTGACCGGGAGGGCGCCTTGGCAGGCTCGGCTGCGGCGATGACTGGTTTAACTGATTTTTTCATTTTTTTGGTTTTGGGTTGGGCCCGGACCCGATTTGGTCTGTTTAGTTGGTAATGCTCCGGACCCCTGACGGGAGGATGCCGCGAGCACCGCCAATCTAACGGACAGACCTGCCAATGCAAATAATTTCCATAACTTTCGTAATATTTGGAACCAGTTTAGAGCCAATAATGGCCTATCCACGAGCTAAAGGGTTGATTAAGAGCCCTTTATGAAAAACCATGGGAAAGCTCTTTTAAGGGCACTCATGGGCATGAGCACGGGCACTCATGGGCAAGAGCACGGGCACTCATGGGCAAGAGCACGGGCACTCATGGGCAAGAGCACGGGCACTCATGGGCATGAGCACGGGCACTCATGGGCATGAGCACGGGCACTCATGGGCATGAGCACGGGCACTCATGGGCATGAGCACAGGCACTCATGGGCATGAGCACAGGCACTCATGGGCATGAGCACGGGCACTCATGGGCATGAGCACAGGCACTCATGGGCATGAGCACAGGCACTCATGGGCATGAGCACGGGCACTCATGGGCATGAGCACAGGCACTCATGGGCATGAGCACAGGCACTCATGGGCATGAGCACGGGCACTCATGGGCATGAGCAGGGGCACTCATGGGCATGTGCAGGGGCACTCATGGGCATGAGTGTGGGCAATCATGGGCATGTTTTCCGGAAAACATGGGCATGAGTGAGGGCAAAAGAGGTTTCCCCGGGTTAGGTTCAGCCCGCAAAATGACCTTGGGCCGGTTGATTCCGGGGGCGGAGGCTCTGGGAGAATGAGCGCAGGTCCGGCCAAGCAGTCCACAAAAAAATCTCCAACAACCTCGACATCACCGGGCACGGAACTTAGTTTAACCGGGTCCGGGAGTCAGTTTCCCTCGCCCCCTTCGTGGAAGGGACGTCATAACAGGCATTTCCGTTCAACCACAACTCATTCTGCAACCAAATCGTCACCATGCCAAATTGCGATTTTTACGCCTTGGGAGAGGATCATCGATTGGTTCTCGATTTCCTCCTCGCCCAATGCAATTGCAATATTTACGAGCTTTCATCGGATCCAGGCCGAGAAGTGGCTCAGTTCAGAACTCTGAACGACTTCCAGAGCATATTCGCCTTCGATGACTGGTCGAGTATTCCCCGGACAATGCACCTTCAGATTCACTCGGTGGATGCGGGCGGCAGCGTACACCAGAAACGGATCAATTTAGTGAACGCCAACTCCCCAGATAGCGCTTTTCGATTCAAAACGCAGGGATGGGGATTGATCCAGCTTTACCTCGAAGCACCGCGGAAAGGATCGCTCTCGCCTTCGCACACAAATCACAATTCCGAGAGCCGTGCTACGACTTGGAGAGACACGATCCAGGATATGGGGGATCCGGGCGCATGGGATTGGAAGGAGGTGGTGGCTTTTTCCAGACGCCTGAACAATTTCATCAAGAAAAGCTCCATTGCGAAGGAAGGCTCGAGAGTGATCCTGCCTAATGCTCACGAAGCGAGGTCCCGCGATATCTCGTTCTCGCTCAACTAGCACCATCAAGTCAGGACACGTCCCGCCAGAACAACGTCCACCAGCCCTCCTGTTTTCCATGCTCGACTTTCATTCAACCTCAACCACGCGGTCAACGCAGGCTCCCGCTAGCGGCCTTGCCACCGTTTAAGCGTTGGTCGGCATCACGCATTTTGTCATGACTCATCCCTACATTGAGCTTGAGCAGACGCCCCTCTGGAAGGCGATTGACACTGCGATTGCAGAGTTGGAGCGGAATCGGGACGTGAAGTTGACCACGGCTCGGACGCACGTCATTGGTTACTTGTGCCATCAGCTTGCCGCTCAGGGGACAGTTACTGACAGCTCCCTTTTGAGAGAGTGAGTTCACCAATGCCGCCTATTGACCATGGTTATCATCGGGCGCAGCCCCGGGGTAACGGCAGTTGAACGATTCGCGGACGGCCTTCCCCGGGATTGCGGGTCAGATCCAGCATGCTGCCTTGCCGCCACTGGGAAAAGCTTTCAGCGGCTCTTCAGGACTTGGCGTCCTTTAATTTGACGGCTTACCCTTCTTCCGTGGATCACGTTTGGCTTCGGGTGCCAGGTCCAAAGTGCCGCTGGGCGGTAATCCCGTGGTGGACGAGGCTCCTGCCGAGTGGCAAAGCATTGGTTTCCGAAGCCATGGAAAACCTGCCAGCCGGAACCCGGCAGGAGCCTCGTCAACCTCGGGCGGCGCTTCGCCAGACGGCAGGGAACGGCAACACCACAGCGCAGACCGCCAGCGGCCACCCCCATTTCAGCTGGACAGGCCCGGTGGAACCGACTACGGAAGGCTAGGACCGTTCAACAGAGGTTTTTCTGGCATCCTGGTGGAATTCCCGGCACCATGCCGGAAATCCCGCACCAAATCCCTGCCCCTATCCCATGATTCCGTATTCCCCCGACATTCCTGCTGGAGATAAGGTTGAGCACTCTCCTGCAATCCTGTCGGTGAATCGGTAGTTAGGCCACTCCACGCGCTCATGCCACTACGACACTTCATCGTGATTTTGGGATTACTCTCATTTCTTTTCGGCGGATGCAGCAAGCAGCCCGCACCAAGCCAGCCCACACCCCAAAAACAGAAGACTGTAATTACCCTGCAATCCATCGAGGACATGTTCACCAACATGCGCACCACGTCGAAGTGGGACGTTGATGGTGAGATGCTATGGGGTTACTTCTTCACGGATTCTGACCCGAAGAAGTTGGAGCGTGTAGTCGAGCCACTCACGAACGGCGGCTATCGCTTCGTCCGACTTTTTGAGACAGAAGACAAAAGCACCCACTTTCTCCATGTCGAGCGAGTTGAGAAGCACACACCACAGACATTGCATGCGCGCAACGCCGAGTTCTACAAGCTCGCAGAGAAATTTGAGCTGGAGTCCTATGACGGTATGGATGTCGGCCCGGTAGAGAAAAAGTGAGTATGACGATGACGTGGCCTCCCCAGATTGCTGCATCGAACCGCCTCCCCGCTGGGCAGGCGGACGGTTCAGATAACTTGCTCGCGACTGTTGCAGCTGACCGGGCGTTTCCGGCCGCTGAGCTTGGTCGTTCGTCCACCCAACAGTGTCCCTCGTCATGAATCAAACCAGAAAGCGGCTTCTACTGGCCATCGCACTGACTTCTCTCGTTGCAGTCGTCGGACTATATCTAGTCGTCCTCATATTCTTTGGTATCAGAGGAGCCAACCAGTGTTTCGCCGCTTTCGGTCCACACGCCCTGGTGGGGTTCTTGGCCATTGCCATTGGAGTCCTATGTCTGCCACCTCGGTTGCTCTACCGGATACGGGAGAGCTCTGGTTTAGGTGGGGTGTTCGGCTTTATCTTCTTCGTTTGTGGGACAGTTTTCGGCACACTCTCAACCGCAGTGAGATTTAGTCCGTGGGATTTGAACTCCTACTTCATACAGCCAGTAGTCGTGATGAGCTTGTGGGGAGCCATCCCCGCCTTTGTAGTTGGAGTCATTGGCAGCGCCATCCTGAAGGCCTTGTTGCCTAAACTTCCCCAAGGCGAGTCTCTGAACTGACCCCATGACCAACTACTTCCAAGGCCACACAAGGGCGAGGCGCGGCACCCAACACCAGGGGCTTGGATGTCGGATAGAGCTTCCCGTAGCCCGACCGCAGGTGTCACACATCCTGCTTCTCCCTCGCTCGCTACGGGCAGGATGTGCGCAACCTGCTCGCCACTCGCCATTTCAATGTTTTCCGCCGCCTTCGCGGAAGGCGGAGCCATATCCGGCATTTCCGTGCATTAACAACCAAGTTCGGCACTAATTCAAAGCGCGCCGTGAATCCCTTCGACCACGCCCAGCAGTCCTGGACCGATACACTGACCACCCTTGCCGTATGGCTTCCGGGTTTCCGGGCCATCCTTCAGCCGCAGGAGCTTTGTTTTGACAGTGTTTCCAACATCATGGCTTCAGGGTCGGGCGGGTTCCAATCTTTCGGAATCGTCGATTATGATGCTGCCTTCATAGGCGCTGCCCTTGACCACTGCTCCCGTCGCCCCTCGGAGGTTATCGTTATTCCGGATTGCGGCATGGTTGGTCGTTTGCCGTTTCGACTGCCAGTGCCGGAACTCATCAGGTTCATCCTTGAGTATGAGCAGTTTTCCCCGCGCATGGGGCTTCTCGACGGTAGATCCGACATCTTTTTTGGCTTCGATACAGGTGATATGCTTTTGGTGGACCACGACGAGCGCGTATGGTTCACTCCGTCTTCGACTCATCCAAAACCACCGCCAAGGACAGCCGCGACCAAGCAAGGCCAATGACCATGGTTACCATCGGGCTCAGCTTCCATGGGTCACGTTCGGCTTCGGGTGCCAGGTCCAAAGTGCCGCTGGGCCGTAACCCCGAGGTGGACGAGGCTCCTGCCGAGTTCCGGCTGGCTGATTTTCCGTAGGCTTTGGAAACCGATGCTCTGCCACTCGGCAGGAGCCTCGTCCACCCCGGGCGGCGCTTCGCCAGACGGCAGGGATCGGCAACACCACAGCGCAGACCGTCAGCGGCCGCCCTCCTTTCAACTGGACAGTCCCGGCGGGACGGACTACGGAAGGCTAGGACA
Organism: uncultured Verrucomicrobiota bacterium; assembly: GCA_942492905.1. Classification (GTDB taxonomy): domain Bacteria; phylum Verrucomicrobiota; class Verrucomicrobiia; order Verrucomicrobiales; family V1-33; genus CAIZWU01. The sequence goes on along the minus strand of OW818657.1, from coordinate 2,420,104 downwards.
GTTCAAGAGAGGTTTTTCTGGCATCTCTGCGGCATTCCATTCACCATGCCGGAAATCCAGCACCAAATCCCTGCCCTTTCCCATGATTCCCGATTCCCCCGACATTCCTGCTGGCGAAAGGGTTGAGCGCTCTCCTGCAATTCTGTCAGTGAATCAGTAGTTCGCCGACGTAAATGAAGCGTCCCGCCATGAACTCCCTGCCCAGTATTCCAGACCTGATTCAGCGCACCAAAGCACTCGCAGCGTTAGATCTGATCATGTCGCCTGATTGGGACGGGCGATACTACTCATTCAATAGCGTTTGGTCGCCGTGCGAGCAGATGGCCAGCATGAGAGATGGTTGTGGCGATGAGTGGTGGATTGTATTCCACTCGGATGGGTGGGCGGCACTCAAGGGGCTTGGGCACGAGTCATTGGCTTGGTCCAAGGGGCGTGAGCAGCTTTCGACCGACTTGCAGTCCACCTTTCCTTCAGAGCTGGCGGAGTTTGCGAGCGAGCCAGCATTCCGGTGGGACGCCACCAGCTTTGCAGCCTACCGCCTACAGACTCAGATCGATTGGACTTGGTCACGGTCGCAGACTCAATTTTCAGACCTCGGCGGAGGTGAGTCGGAACTACTTTCCTTGCTTTGGGGCACCCAGCAGGACTATGTGAATTTTGCTGCCAGTTACTACGAAACGGATGTTCCAGTGGAGATAATTCGGCAGTTCTTTAGCCTCGCACCGGTGACTCAGGACATGATTGCGTCCCTGAACCCCAACACAGAACTCTCAGACATTGAGACCGAACTATTCGATGAGATCGCCTACCCACGAAACCAGGGCGAATGACCATGGTTATCATTGGGCCCAGCCCCGATGGTCGACCCATAATTGGGATGGCAATCCGTATCCCGGTTAGGTAGCTTGGCCCGCATGGCACTCCCACCTCCCCTCCCGGCGCCGAAGCGCGCCGCCTCGAAACGGAAACGGCTCACCGTCATCCTCGGTGCGGTGACTCAGGACATGATTGCGTCCCTGAACCCCAACACAGAACTCTCAGACATTGAGACCGAACTATTCGATGAGATCGCCTACCCACGAAACCAGGGCGAATGACCATGGTTATCATTGGGCCCAGCCCCGATGGTCGACCCATAATTGGGATGGCAATCCGTATCCCGGTTAGGTAGCTTGGCCCGCATGGCACTCCCACCTCCCCTCCCGGCGCCGAAGCGCGCCGCCTCGAAACGGAAACGGCTCACCGTCATCCTCGGTGCGGTGGTTCTGGTGGGGGTTTGCGGTTATTTGGTGATCCGGTTGCTGGTGGCTTCCGGCATCACGCGGGGGCCGGATCATCTGTTCGGGGACCAGCACCTCAAAACGTCCGTGGCCCTGATTGAGCTGCACAAGGTGCGGTATGGGAAGTATCCCGCCACGCTGGGTGACCTGAAATTCATGGGGGCATGGGACCATATAGTGCTGACCAGTGTGCAGTATACTCCGGCTGGGGACGGGTTGTCCTATTACGTGGAGGTGCAGCGCGGATGGATGGGCAAACCGGACCTGCAGATGCCCGCCGACTTCTGGAAGGGCACCGGCTTTTCCCCCAGTCTGAAGCCCCCAACGCCATGAGATGAACCTGCCCGGCCGCAGGTTCCATCGTCATGATCGCGGGGCAAGACCGTGGTGGCAGGATAGGAGACGGCCGGCATGAGGGCACGGCGGTTCCCATGGCAGGGGAATTTGAATTCTTGCAGCCCTGACCGGGACCCGCTATCCCTGTCAGCAGGCTTTTCCGGCCGGTTTCACCCCCTCCTCTGATGAAAACACCCCCTCTTGGTTTCGGCATTGTTGGCACGGGCATGATCGCTGGAGTGGTCGCCGAAGCGATCCGTAAGGCCGGCAACGCCACGCTGACCGCGGTGTCGAGCCGGAGTCAGGAAAATGCAGATCGTTTTGCCGCGAGCCACCCGGGGGCGACGGGCGTGCAGGGCACGGAGGAGTTGTTCCGCCGGGCGGATGTCGGCGCGGTGTATATCGCCACGCCCACGGTGGCCAAGGAAGCCATCGCCCTCGCCGCCATTGCGGCCGGCAAACACGTGCTGGTGGACAAACCCTATCTCAATCTGGCCTCCCTGCGCCGCATGACCGATGCCGCTGCCGCCCGGGGCGTGCTGTTTATGGATGCCACCCACTTCGCCCACCACCCGCGCACGGCCCTGATCCGGGCCGCCCTCCCGACGAAGATCGGCACCCCGCACTCGCTCCACACCACGTTTTATTTCCCCTTCTCGGACCGCGACAACATCCGCTTCAACCCTGCCCAGGAACCGATGACCGCCCTGGGCGACATGGGGTGGTATTCCATGCGGGCCATCGTCGAGTATCTCCGCCCGTCCGGACCGGTCACCCAGGCCGTCGCTATTCCGCAGCGCGACCCGTCCTCCGGAGCCATCATCCAGGCCTCCGGCCTGATCGCCTTCGCCAGCGGGGAAGTCTCCACCTTCGATGTCGGCTATACCGCCGGCACGGTGCTGATGGATCTGGACCTGCTGGGCACCACCGGCGTGATCCGCCTCGACGACTTTGTGCTCGACTGGGCCAACAGTTGGTCCTTCCGGGACCCGGAAAACCTGGCAGGCTACTATCACCGCACCGCCATGGGTACCCCGCAAGGACATGACCTTCATCCCCACGCCCGCCGAAACCCCGCAGGAAGTCAGCATGATCGAAAACTTCGCCCGCCTCGCCACCTCCGGCACCCCCGCCGACCAGGCCGCGCCCGCCAAGGCCACTCTCCAGACCCAGGAATACCTCGACGCGCTGTGGAAGGCGGCGCAGCCATGAACGCAAGCAAATGACGACGGCAAAAGAAATCGTTGATCACTACATTGGCGAGTATCGTGAAGGCCGATGCGACAATGCGTTCCATGGGCTAATCGATCTAAATCCAGAGCTCATCCCGGAGCTGATCGAGGCCTACGATTCAAGCGACGATCCAGAACTCAAGGTGTTCGTGATTAAGGTCATTGCAGAATTCAGGAAGGAGTCCGCGCTTTGTTTCCTTCGTCGCGCCCTTCGCCATGATGAAGTTCCTATCTGGAAGAGTGCTTTAGACGGATTGGCAATGGTCGAATCACAGGAATCAGTAGATGCGATGGATCACGTGCTTTCATCTGTCGCCGATGCCGGAAAACGAGCATGGATTCAGGAAGCGATTTCCGATACAATCTCGGCGATAAAGAACAAATCGCCGCAAATCCCCTCCCACCAGTCACCTTGAATAAAAAGCGGGTAATTCTTTTGACCATAGGTCTGGCGGTCATTCTCGCGCTTTTCATGCGCAAGATGCCGATGCTCACCGCTCAGCCCGGTATCTCTCCAGATCAGTTTATTTCCGCGGAGGTCTCGATCATGGACTTGGAGTCCGGGCAGTCCATTTTAGACATTAAGTGTGCTGACAAAGATGCCGTTCAATGGCTCGTCAAAACCTTGAATACTGCCCGGAGCTCACCCGACCACAAGAGTATGGAGGTGGGGTATCTGGTGCTCTCCTCCCCCACAGGCACACAAGCAACGATTGCGTTTTTGCCCGGCCACGATCCCGCCTTCTACGAGATACGGTATGAGTCGAAGAAGTTTGATCTGCCTAGAGCGGAGTTCCTATCCGCAATTGAGAAGCTCGGTGTTCTGAGGGAAGAGATCCCACTCAGTGCGCACTGAAGCATCCAGTTATAAGCCAAAGCGCAGTCAATTCCTCCGGACGGATCGCTGAGCCGCCAAAGAAACTTTGAATGAGAGTTGCATGAAAGGCCCGCAGGACCTTGATTACCAATGAATTGATCTCCCTGTTTCCGCTCACCCGCTGGTCCTTGGTCATCTCCGCGAAAGACAGCGGGGCCGAGGGAGCATTGGAAGCCCTGGAGGAGCTGGCCAGAGCCTATTGGAAGCCGGTCTACGCGTTCCTCCGCGGGAAGGGTCATACCCATGAGGAAGCGCAGGATGAAACCCAGGGGTTTTTCGCCCAACTACTCCGGCGGGATTTCCTCCGCGATCTTCAGCCGGAGGGAGGGCGCTTCCGGAATTTCCTCCTCGTTTCCCTCCGGCACCGCCTGATTGATGAGCATCGCCGGGCCTCCAATGTCAAACGCCGGGCCGAGATCAGCCTGGAGCCATGGCATGAGATGGAGGCCATCGACGGCATTTCCGCGGCCGTGGCGGCGACACCGGAAGAGGCCTTTGACCGGTCCTGGGCGGAAGGATTGGTGGCACGGGCCATGGCCGCGCTGCAGGTCCGGTGGGAAAAGCGGGCGGCCCTGTTTGCGGAACTCCGCTACACCGTGGAGAGTCCGGGAGATGTCGCCAAATACTCTGACATCGCGGCGCGCCTCGGCATGACGGAGGGGGCGGTCGCCAAGGCCGCTCACGATTTCCGGCAGCAGTTTGGTCAGCAAATCCGGCAGGAAGTCCGGGATACGGTAGCCGAAGAGGACGATGTGGAGGATGAACTGCGCTATCTGGTGACCCTGTTGCGATCCTGACGGTGCGTCCTGGGAAAAGTTATGAATTCCCGGTAATGGTCGGAGGAAATCCCCGTGTTCAATCTGTCGGCCGGTCCCGAAAACCCCTCCACCCTTCTGAATCCTCCATCCTCACGTCTCTGCCAATCCTGCGGGGCTCCGGTACCGGCTGACCTGCCCTGCACCGTGTGTTCCCTGGCGGGGGTTCTGGAGGGGCTGACCCTGCCGTTGGTGGAGAGCCCCGGCCTGCCCCGCCCCCCTGGTTTCTCGCCGTTTGAGCTGCCGTCCACTTTCGGCCACTACCGGGTAGAGCGGGAGATCGCGGCAGGCGGCATGGGGATGGTCTACGAAGCTGAGGATACCCGGCTCAAACGGCGGGTGGCGTTGAAGATGCTGCAACGGGTGCTCTTTTCCACGGAGGATGCGAGACGCCGCTTCCGGAACGAGGCGGAACTGGCGTCGCAGCTCGATCATCCTCACATTGTCCCCATCCTTGAAGTGGGGAAATGTGAGGGCCAGCCGTATTTTACCATGAAGTTCATCCGCGGGGGCAACCTCGCGGACCTGCTGACGGCCGGAAAACTCCCCGTGCGGGAGGCGGCAGGGTTGCTGGTGAAAATCGCCCGCGCCGTCCATTATGCCCACCTGCACGGCGTGCTGCACCTCGATCTCAAGCCGGCCAATATCCTGATTGATGAACAGGGAGAACCTTTGCTGACAGATTTCGGCCTGGCCAGACTGCATCTCACCACGGAAGCCGGAAACACCCTGACGCAGACCATCGCCGGCACGCCGGATTACATGTCCCCCGAACAGGCCGCGGGCCGCCGCAAGGACATCTCCTCCGCCAGCGATGTCTGGGCGCTTGGCGTGATCCTCTATCAAACCCTCACCGGTCACCTGCCATTCCGCGGCGGACGCCCGTCGGAGGTGCTGCGGATGATCGCCGACAGCGAGCCGCCCAGGCCGGGCGTGATCGTCAGCCAGATCGATCCAGACGTGGAGACGCTGTGCCTGCGCTGTCTGGACAAGGAGCCCGCCCGCCGGCTGGCCGGGGCCGGCGCACTGGCGGACGAACTGCAGCGCTGGCTGGACGGGGAGCCCATCCACGCCCGGCGGATTTCCGGCATGGAACGCGCCGGCAAATGGATCCGCCGCCACCCCTACCGCACCGCCATGCTGAGCGGCTTTGCGGCGTTGCTGCTGGGGTCCACCGTTGCCGTCACCTGGCAATGGCGCCGGGCCGCCCACAATGAGCAGCGCGCCATGGCCAGTGCGGAGACGGAACGCCGCACCGCTTATTCTGCGACGCTGGCCCATGCCCTCGCTGTCCGCCAAAACCACGACTTCGGCCTAGCCCGGCAGTTGCTTAACAGCATTGCCCCGGATCTGCGCGGGTTCGAATGGCGGCTGCTTGATGGTCTCTGCCGCGGCGATGAGGAGCTGGCCTTCCGGCTGGGTGACGGGCCCGGGGCCGAACCACAGTGCCTCACCCTGATGCCCGGAGGGAACCACCTGGCCATGGTGTCCGCCGATGGCCAACTCCACGTCCGCGACCGGCAGGGAGTCGCGGCGCGGCTGCCCAGGGCCTTGCCCCCGGCCACCCACTCTGGTGAGGAATATCACCGTTATTACGGCCTGACCTACTCTCCGGATGGCAGGAGGCTGGCCTATGGCTACGGGGATGTGCTCCGGGTCCTCGACGCCAGCACACTCACGGTCCTGTATGAAGAATCCAGCCGCCGCCCTCAATGCGGGTGGCTCGACAACGAGCGTCTCCTCTATGGCTTCAATGGCAGTGTGACCGCGCCTCCCTATCCGGAACCCGGGGCTTGGATTCTGGACTTCCAAGGGGTGGACAAGGCTTCCCGCGATATTCCACGGACGGCCTTTCCGGGGATGTGTGCCCCTTTGACGGTGGCCCCGGACCGGCGCACGTTTGTGCTCCACCGGGTCGAAGCCCATCCTGACTCGTGGGCCCGGACGCTGCACGTTTATCAGGCCAGCGGGGACTTCACCAAACTTCCGCCACCCGTCTACACCCTGCCCGGCCGCGAATACCCTGGCCATCTGACGCTGTCGGCTTCCGGGAAAATCCTTGCCCTCTCCGCTGGAGTGGAAATCAACCGCAGCGTCCGCGTGATCGAGGTCTCTACCGGACAGGTGCGCTTCCAGGCTGACTTCCGCTTTCCGGTCAACCGTCTCGCCATCGACGCCGCCGAACGCCGTCTTGGGGTGGTCGGCGATGGCAGTGCCGTGCGGGTTTACGACTTCACCCGTGGAGAGCCGGAAGGCGCGAACTCCAACACCTACGACGACGGAGTGGCGCTGTCCCGTAACCAGCAGGTGGACGGCGGCGGGGCCCACTCCCCACCACGGGATCTGGTGACCCGCACCGCCCAGGATGGCCGGGCCACCTTTTATCTGGGCAACGAAAAAGGCAGCCATGATATCGCTTTTGATGCCGCCGGGGCCGCCCTGACCTGCAGCGGCGATGGCACGATCCGGCAATGGCCGGCAGGAGCTCCGCACCCCTCCGTCCGGCTGGGCTATCTGGAAAACTCCTACGGCACCCTGCATCCGGTGGCCTCTCCCGATGGGCTCGAGGTGCTCTACTCCACGCACTATCAATTCGTGCGCCTATGCGATATCGCCCGGTCCAGAAACGCCGGACATGCCATGACGCTGCCAGTGGCGCATAGCCACACGCCTCTGGCGGTGCTCCCGGACGGGCGGGTCATCACCCAGGACAAGCTGAGTACGGATGTGGTCCTCTGGACGAAGGAAGACGGAGCCTTCCGTGAGGAGAAACGGCTGGCCTCCTCCTGCACGAATACCACGCATGATGGACGCACCCGGCGGGGCACCCTTTCGCAGGACGGGAAACATCTCGCCGGTGCCATGAATGGCTGGCTTTTCAGTGCGGACCTCGAGCAGGGGACCGTGGCCTGGAGCGGTGCCCTCGGGCCACCAGCGAGCGCGTTTGCCGGCCATGACATCTCCCCCGATGGCCAGTGGATCGCCTCCTCCGACTTCGGCCCGCGGGTCACGATCCATCGATTCGCGGAACCTGGAAAAATCGTGGCCGTGCTGGGTGGGGAGTTGCGCCCCTCCGATACCGCCGTCGCCTTCGGGCGGGATGGCCGCCGGCTTTTCACCGGCAACGAGGACGGCCGCATCCGCGTCTGGGACACGACCACCTGGCAGGAGATCCCCGCGCTCGGCTGGCTGGCCCACCGCAGCGCGGTCACCGCCATCGCCCTATCCAATGACCGCACGCTCATTGCCACCAGCGGAGGCGATACCCTCAAGCTGTTCCCCATCACCCCCGAACCGGGGGAGTTGCGGCGGCGTGAACGGCTCTCTTTTCCCCTCGACCAAGCGGCAAACTGGATCCAGTTCGCCCGGGATGAAAACGGCGGGGACCGTGCGCTGCTTCACAATGTTCCCGGCGGAACCCTGGAGGTCTGGGAGGCCGACCAGGATCAACGGCCCGCCCGGCCGGCTCCCGCGCCTCTGCGCCCCGCATCCCTGCCATTTCCGCTCATCCATCACGCGGCAATCCTGCTGCCCAACGGCAAAGTTCTCGTCGCGGGCGGAGCCAGCATCGAAGCGATTCCCCTGTCCGCGTGCCACCTGTATGATCCCGCCACCGGCAGTTGGGCCCCCACCTCCCCGCTCCGCCGCCCGCGCGGCCTGCCGCTGCTCACCTTGCTGCCGGGCGGCAAGGTCCTTCTGGCCGGCGGGGAGGGACCGGACAGGCTGCCCCTCGACAGTTGCGAACTCTACGATCCCCTCACCGAAACCTGGACGGCCACAGGTCCCATGGCCACGCCGCGCCTTGATGGGGTCTGCTTCCTGCTGCCGGATGGTCAGGTCCTCGCCGCCGGTGGGCACCATGCCGGAGGGCCTGTCCAAAGCTGCGAGCTTTATAACCCAGCATCCGGCACCTGGTCCGCCACCGGGGCGCTCGCCACCCCACATGTCCTCGGCGCTTGGGCGGTCCTCGCCGATGGCAGCGTGCTGGCCGCCGAGGGCATGGACTGGAAGGGCGAAGCCCCGGTCTGCCAGCGCTACGACCCCGCCTCCGGCACCTGGCTCCCGACCGGAGAGACTCTGACAAAACAGCAGCGGTCTCTTGCGACCCGTTTGCCTAGCGGAGAAGTCCTCCTCACCGGGGGGGTGCTGGCTCCTTCCTGCCAGCTCTATGATCCCGTCACCCGGGAATGGAAAGGCGCTGCTCCCCTGCCCCAGCCCCGCGCCTTCCATACGGCGACTCTCCTCCCCAATGGCCGCCTGCTCGTCGCCGGCGGGAATAGCCCGGCCACTGCGGGAGAAAGCCCCCACCCGGTCACCCATACCTGTCTGCTCTACGATTCCACCACCGGAACATGGAGCCCCGCTCCCGGCTTGCGGGAGCCCCGTAGCCAGCACACCGCCACCCTGCTTAAAAACGGCAGCGTGCTTTTCGTGGGCGGCCTCGACCGAACGGACGGCCCCACCGCGGGCACGGAAGTCTATAGACCCTATCCGTAAAGAAGGTCTGCCCAGCCGGCTTCCGGAATGATTCAATCTGTCGAAGGCAGGCCACAGTCATTCATATTTCCGTAAATTAAGGAAATTATAGCAACAAGGCCTGATCAGCCCGAAACGCCACAAATTTCAGATTCCGGGTAATGAACCCCGCCGGACCCCGTGCTGAATGGTGACGGGCCGTCGCCCATCGTTTCCGATCCCTCGTCCAACGACCCGCCGAATAAGCAATTTCCCCTCAAACCACTATGATACCGCTCGCACGAACTAAGGACATTTCCGTGGAACCCGCCGGCAACGAACTGATTCTTCAGGACTCCCGCCGGCATCGCTCCTTCCGTCTCAACCCGATCGCCGCGCGCGTCTGGCAGCATGCGAATGGCCGGAACACGGTGAACGAGATCGCCTCCCTGATCGCCTTGGAATTCCGTGTCACCCCCACGGGAGAGGAGGATCCGCGCGGCGTGGTCTGGCTGGCGCTGGAAGAACTGGAGCGGGACCAACTGCTCCAGGAATATCTGAAGGTCCCTCGAGTGCTGGTGAATTTCCCCAACCTCTTTCACAGAACGAGGCGGCAGTTTGTGGCCACCAACGCAAAAATGGCCGTGGCTGCTCTCTTCCCCTTCGTTACCTCGCTCGCCGCCGCTGGCGAAAATGAGTCAAACCGGAACAAATGTGGCGATCCGTTGAATCCCTCCCCGGCACCGGGTGGCCCGATCCATGGGGCCATCGCTGAACTCTCGGATCTGTATGGGAGCGCCACCGCCGGCAGCCTGAGAAATCAATTGGAACTCTCCTTCCAGGCGCTGGATCCCTCGGACGCCTACGAGACATCGGTGGGATTCTCAGGATCGCTGTTCATCAGCGACTTCGGCGCAAAATACCGGTTCTCGGGATCCATCTGGTGGGTGGTCCGGGGCGAGGTGGTGAACGGGATGGCCAACCGGATACAGGGAAGCGATATTGCAGGCGATCAGGAATTCGACCACCTGATCGACGCGATCAACTACGCCCTGGAGATCTGGCAGGCAGAGGCCGCTGAGCGGGGGATTTCCTTCGACGCCGAAATCGTTGCTGGCGGCAACGATCGGGCATGGACCGGATTCGATGACATTTGCGCGCTGGAGCGGGTGCGTCTCCGGGTTGTTCTTGCAGCGTTCAGCGCGGAATCGGAGTGCGGGAAATTGGCGGCACTGGTCCGCAGTTCCGTCACCAACAAGGGACTGCAACAGTCGTTGCTCGCCAAGCTGGACAAGGCGTGCTGCGACATGGGCTCGGATCGGAAATCCTGCCACCGGCGACCACGCAAAAGTAATCGGCACGAACCGTCCGATGACACACGGTCCGCGATCCGCTCGCTCGAGGCATTCATCCATGAAGTAGATGCCCAGAGCGGCAAGAAGATCGCGGCCAGCGACGCCGGGCTCTTGACCGATCAGGCCGGCGTTCTCATTGAGCGGATCGCGAATCCACCCGCCCCGATTGATTCCGCCCTGCCATTTGAAGCAGAAAGCAGGACATTCGAATGCCATCCGCAGCCGCCCGCTCCCACCCCGGCCACTCCCACCCCGGCCACTCCCACCCCGGCCACTCCCACCCCGGCCACTCCCACCCCGGCCACTCCCACCCCGGCCACTCCCACCCCGGACGCTCCCACCCCTTCTCCCACCCCGCCCACTCCTTCTCCCCCCCCGGCCACTCCCACCCCGCCACCGGACGCTCCCACCCCTTCTCCCCACCCTGACGCCTGGGTTCCCGTCAATCCCACCCCGTGGGAGCCGCCCGCTCCCACCCCGTAATCTTGGGTCCCCTCACCCGTTCTTCCCCCTGGCCCCAACAAGATGACCGCGAAAGACAGCGTGCTCCCCAGGAAGCCTACCTTAAGACGGGGAACCCGCTGGAAATCCAGTGGGTTGCCGGAGGGCTCTCCTGATCTGACCCGGGGTGCCTGGATGCTGGTGTTCCTGAAGCCGGGCAGCGTGGGCAGTCACAAATGGATTCCATTCCTGAATGTGATTCACGGGCAGGCTGGGCTGCCTCGGGTGCTGGGAGTGCTGGCCATTCCCCCGGCAGAGATCGCCGCGTTCACCAACGAGGAAAAAGTGAAATTTCCGGTGGTGCCCATGGAGGGAGCATGGCTGGCCGGACTGGTGGACGCCTTTCCAACGGCGATACTGCTGAATGACGGCGTCATCGCCAGCGGACGGCTCGGGCAGATCCCGGATCACCTGATGGGGGTGGTGCGGAATCTCTACAACCAGGCGTCGCAACCACGTCCCAATCCGCGACCGCCGGAAAATGCTGCCGGGCGGGCCCCCGCACCGACGCCCAGGCCCTGGACTCCGTATCCAGCGAATGCCACGATCGAACGCCGCAGCAAGCTGTCGGAAGAGGACTTTTGGCATCATTATTTCATGAAAAGCCGCCCGGTCATCATGACGGACATGATGGATAATTGGCCGGCGATGTCCCACTGGACTCCGCAATACCTCGCGGAGAAATACGGCGAGGCAGAGGTCGAGATCCAAGCCTCGCGGAGTGCCGACGCGGACTATGAAATCCACAGCGGCCAACTGAAGAAGAAGGTGCGATTCAAGGATTACATCTCCGACGTCCTGCACGGAGGCGCGACCAACGATTACTACATGGTGGCGAACAACCGCAACCTGGAGCAGGAGGCGCTGAAAGGAATGACGGACGGGGTCGATCTCTCCTACTTCCGCGACTCCGCGGCGCTCGCCGGGCGGTGTTTCCTGTGGTTTGGCCCTGGCGGGACCATCACGCCGCTGCATTACGATATCGTGCCGGTGCTGTTCGCGCAGATCCAAGGCCGGAAACGCTGGCGGATCATTCCTCCGGAACACAGCCGCTATCTCTACAATCACATCGGCGTGTTCAGTCAGGTGGACGCGGAGAATCCTGATTACCACGCCCACCCGCTGTATGCGAAAGCAATCAGCACCGACGTGGTGCTCAACCCCGGGGAAATGATCTTCATGCCGGTGGGCTGGTGGCATCAGGTGAAGGCGCTGGATGTGAGCATTTCCTTCTCCTATTCGGTCAAGCCCCCCGGTGAAGCCAAAGAGTGAACACCTTCGCTCCGGAACCATGATTCATTCACCGTCACGCTATCTTCTCTACAAAGACTACGAGTCAGGGCTGAACAACAATCTCATGTCGGTCGAGCTGGCGGTCGGTCTCGCGTTTCTGACCGGAAGAAAGCTGGTTTATTACGGATCGGTCGGGGAGGACAAGCAGTTGATCCGTTGCCGCGGCGGGCACTATCATCTGGTTCCAGCGTCGCGCCGGCACGTGATTAACAATGCGCACAATCCCACCATCCTGGACGTCCTGGAAACCCTGCCGGTGCCGGCCGCCGGCTATCCGGAATTCCGCGATGATGCGGCGGCCCACCGGCTGCGGACGCTCGACAGTGAGGTGAAACTGAACGCCGCGGTGTTCACGCAAGGCCCGGCGGTTTCCCCGGACGACGACTCGTTAAGGCAGTTCGCCGCGGGGCGGACGATTTTCCAGGATGCGGCGGAAGACGTGCTCCACCTGAGCAAGTTGAATCTCGGCTATTATTCCAGACTGTTCTTTGAACCGACGCCTTCCCTGCACGCGTTGCTGGAGAAAGTGCGGCCGAAGCCGGTCTACCGGGACTTGGCCCACACGATCGCCGCGGCGTTGGGTCCCTTCAATGGAGTGCACGTCCGCCTGACGGATTTCCGCAAATTCCTCCCTCAGGACGGAGCCACCTATGCACCGACGATTCTCGAATCCCTGCAGGCGGCTTATGCGCCGGAGGACCTCCTTGTGATCAGCACCGATGAAGTGGAGAACAAGGAATTCTTCAGGGAGATCACCAGGGCATTTCCGCACCACATCTTTCTGGATGACTTTGTCGCCGGGGAATTCGGGGAGGCATTCAAGAGCCTGCCCTACCAGGACGAAACAACCTTCGGACTCATCTGCAATCTGGCAATGCAACAGGGCAAGGACATCGTGGGCACCCCCGGAAGCAGTTTTACCGGAATGATCCAGAGAAACATCCTGCGCAATCAGCTGCGGGAAAAGGGCTCCTCGCCGCCAGCGGATGGGCGCGCCGGATTCAAATACACGCACAGCGGCTTCGGCGCGGCCATCGTCCCGTTCCGGGCCGGAATGTATGTTGAAACGCGGCCCGGAACCTACAGCTGGAATCGCATCCACCTGCCGCTGCCGGAGGAAACCAAATCCTGGTACCGGGAGTGGCCGGAGTCCGTGGTGTCCGGTGCGCCAAAAGCTGCTGCCGGCCGGGAAAGGGCCGCTCCAACGGGTCCCGTGAAATCTCCGGAGGAATCCGGCATGCCGTTTCTCGCAAACAAGCCGATCCTCTGGCTCGCCTCCTACCCCCGCAGCGGCAATACGTTTCTTCGGACCATTCTGCACCAATGCTTCGGGCTTCGCTCGGCAAGCCTCTACCCGAATGATCTCGGCGGGAACCGGAGGCTTGAGGAACACGCCGGTCACATCGGGCACGATGCGGACGGACGGATGGTTCTGCCCGACGATGCCATCCACATGGTGAAAACGCATGAACTCTCCCACGATGACAAGCCGGCCATCTACGTCCTCCGCCACGGCTGGCACGCCAGCCTCAGTCTGCGGGAGTTCTATCAAGGTGCCCAACCCCTGGAGGCAATCATCGAAGGGCAGCATCGATTCGGAACGTGGTCTGATCACGTGGACTCCTGGAATCCGTGGGAACGACCCAATACGCTGCTCCTGAAGTATGAGGAAATGATCGCAGATCCAAAAGAGATGCTGAGTCGGATCAGCTGGTTTCTGAAACGCGATATCCTGAGTGATCGTATTCCCGATCGCAATGAGATCGCCGGTGTCGATGGCGTTTGGGTGAAAAAACGGGCACGCACGATGCCGGAGCCCTCAGCAGAGCTGCGGGAACGATTCCATGAGATCAACCAGAAATCCCTGACCAAAGCGGGATACCTCCAATGCCACGACCGACCATGAGCGCGATCCCCCCCATTCGGATGAAATCCCTGTGCGGAGCCGCCTTTCTGCTCGCGCTCGGATTCGGATTGGGGCGATTCACCTCCGGCGATGCTTCCCCGACGGCAATGGCCGATGATCCTGCGGTTGTTAAATCGGGGACGGAATCTGAGTTGCCAGGGTCCGGGGTGCCCATGCGAAGAGGCTCCGGAAAATCCAAAACTGGCGACGACAGCACGGCGGAACTCCGGAAGGCCATGGATGCGCCTGACCTGGTCGATGGCACGTGGCGCTTCTCCGCCGCCTTGCAGGGCCTCACTGCGGTCGACGCAGCCTCCGCTGCCAAGGCTCTTTGGGCAAGGCCGGGACGCTCCGTCGAGATCGATGAGCGCAAGCGGTTGCTGGGATACCGATGGGGGCAAATCGGAGGGGCCGAGGCTGTAAAATTCGCCCTGGCTCAGAGCGGCCAAGGCAAAATCGCCGTGATCACCTCGGCAGTGGCCGGTTGGGCCAGTGTCGATCCGGCGGCCGCGAAAGCCTGGATTGAACGCCAATCCGAACCAGGATTGGCCGGGGTTTTGGCAAGTGGCCTGGTGGAAGGCTGGGCGCGTCAGGATCTTGCTGGAGTGACCGGATTTGTTCTCGGATTGCCGGCCGGGCAAAGCAGCGAGCAAATGATGCGGACCGTGGCAAGCGGGCAGCTTCGCCAGAATGCAGGTGGCGCGTTGTCGTGGGCCCTTGAGCTGCCGGATAGTCCGCTGAAAACCGCGGCCATCGATGAAGTGGCGGCGCGATGGGCCTGGGCGGATCCCGCCGCAGCCCTTGCCAAAGTGACCCAGATTCCTGATCCCGCGCAGATGCAGTCCACGACAGCCACCGCGATGGCAATCTGGGCGCGCACCGACCCCGAGGCTGCGAGCACTTATTTGACGAAAATGGGGGACGGAACCGCCAAGGACCAGGCCGTCGCGGCATTCAGCCAGACGGGTGCTGCGGAAAACCCGGCTGCGAGCGCGATCTGGGCGGCCACCATTTCCGACGCCACCCTGCGTGAGGCGAGTCTGGTGGCGGTCGGCACGGCGTGGTTGCGCAGGGACGCCGTCGCGGCACTGGCATGGCTGCCCGGGAGCGGTCTCTCCACCGGGACCCAGGCTCAGATATCTTCTCAAATCCGCCGCTAGCGGGGTATCCCGCCCTATTCTCCCGGTCGCCGCACCGCTCCTCCCACCCAGGCCGGCCCGCCCGGACTCCGGTTCGACAAGTGTCATCGCCGGGGCGCTTCAATCAGTCTCAAACGGAGCATGATTCTTAAGTTTCCGTAAATCAGGGTAATTATAACAACAAGGTTGATCAGCCCGAAACGCCACAAATTTCAGATTCCGGGTAATGAACGCCGCCGGACCCCGTGCTGAAGGGTGACGGGAGATCCCTCTATCTTCATTTCAAAGACGATTGGGGAACTGGAATCCACTCCAACACAGCCAAAAGCCAGCCTTCCAGCCCTCCCAGACGAACAATTAAGCAAATTACCCGCCGATCCTCCAGTGCACCTCACACGCGGCAAACCAAATACAACAAGCGGAATTCCCTTCGCGGATACCTCACAGAAATCACGAAATAATAAAAGTATGAAAAATAAAATGAAAATCAGAAACGTTCTTGGCGGGCTTCTAACGGGGATCGTTTTGATGGAGGAAGCAGTCTCCTCAAGAACGCCACGAAGAACCTTCAGAAAGGCAAAATCGCCAACGCCATCGCCGACTTGAACGCACCGATGGCTGCGCCCTGCGTGGCAGTCCGGACGGCAACGGCCAAGGCATGGACTGGATCACCGATTGCGACGCGCAGGCGGACGTTTATGCCCTGCTGACCGCGGCGTTGAGCGCTCCGCAATAGGAATCGACCTTTTCGCGGAACAGCGCGAACTCCTGGAGGCTGCCGGAAGCGATTCCGGCAGCCTCATTTGCTTTTGCTTTAACTGCCGGTGGCGAAGCGGGTTGCCCCCAGTTCATCTGCGGACCGGTCGATGCGCTGGCGGCTCAGGGTTTCTGATCCATCCCGAGGGCCTGGGCCATGAAGGCGTAGGCGTCGGCGGTTTCTTCGAGGGCTTTGAGGGTGGGCTTGCCGGCGCCGTGACCGGCGCGGCGGTCGACGCGGAGGAGGATGGGGGCGGGGCCTGACTGGAGGCGTTGCAACTCGGCGGTGTATTTGAAGCTGTGGGCGGGGAAGACGCGGTCGTCGTGGTCGCCGGTCATGACCATGGTGGCAGGATAGGAAACGCCGGGTTTGAGAGTGTGCAGCGGGCTGTAGGCGCGGAGCACGGGGAAGTCGGAGGCTTCATCAGGGCTGCCGTATTCCTCCTGCCAGGCCCAGCCGATGGTGAACTTGTGGAAGCGCAGCATGTCCATGACGCCGACCTGCGGGATGGCGCAGGCGAAGAGGTCGGGGCGCTGATTGATCACGGCGCCGACCAGCAGCCCGCCATTGCTGCCACCCATCAGGGCGAGGCGTGAGGGCTGGGTCCACTTTTCCCTCACCAGAAACTCGGCGGCGCCGATGCAGTCGTCGAAGACGTTCTGCTTCCGGTTTTTCATGCCGGCCTCATGCCAGGCCTGTCCGTATTCGCCGCCACCCCGGAGATTCATCTGGGCATAAATGCCGCCCATTTCCAGCCACGCGAGTCGGCTGGGCGAGAAGGCGGGGGTGAGGGAGATATTGAACCCGCCATAACCGTAAAGCAGCACGGGATTGTTGCCATCCTTCACGAGGCCTTTTTTGTGGAAGAGGAAGATCGGCACGCGGGTGCCGTCCTTGCTGTTGAAGAAGACCTGGCTGACCTCCACTCCGGCGGCATCGAAGTCGATCTCGGTGCGCTGGTGCACCGCACTCTGCCCGGTGCGGGTATCGTAGCGGTAGATGGTGCCGGGGGTGTCGAATCCGGTGACGGTGTAGAAGGTTTCCTGATCCTGCTGCTTGCCGCCGAAGCCACCCGCGGACCCGAAGTTAGGCAGGGGGACCTTGGACTGCTCCTTGCCGGCCGCATCATAGACGGTGACCTCGTCGTGGGCATCGGTCATGCGTTCGATGATCCATTGCCCGCCTACCAAATGCGCCCCGGTGATGACGCGGGGCGACTCCGGGATGATGGTGCGCCATTGATCGGGAGCCGGCTTGGTCAGATCCAAAGCGATGACGCGTTTGTTGGGTGCGCGATGGGTAGTGAGGAAGTAGAAGAGGCTGCCATCATTGCCGGCGAAGGAATAGTCCGCATCGAACTTTGGCAGCAGTTCCACCACGGGTGCGGCCGGTCCGGCGCTGAGGTCGCGGTAGAACAAGGCATTCTCGTCCTTGGTGCCCAGGGTGATGGAAATGATGAGATACTTCCCATCCTCGGTCTCGCCGCCATGCAGGCCCCACTTCGGCTGATCCGGCCGCTCATAAACCAGAGTGTCCTTTTCCTGCGGCTCGCCGAGGCGGTGGAAGTAGAGCTTCTGATTGAGATTCTGTTCCTTGAGCTCCTGGCCTTTTTCCGGCGCAGCATAACGGGAATAATAAAAGCCGTCGCCCTTCACCGACCACGAGGCCCCGCTGAACTTCACCCACTGGATATCGTCCACCAGATCCTTGCCGGTGGCGACGTCGCGCACCTTCCAATGTTCCCAGTCGCTGCCCGCCTCGGACAGGCCATAAGCCATCAGCTTGCCGTCTTCGGTGATGTCATAACCGGTCAGGGCGATGGTGCCATCCTTGGACAGGGTATTGGGGTCGAGCAGCACCTGCTCCTTGGCCCCCGGCTTATCTTCCCGCCAGTAGGAGATCGCCTGGCCCTGAAGGCCGGACTTCCGGGCATAAAAGAGACGTCCCGCGACCTTGTGAGGCACGCCGTGTTTGTCGTAATCCTGGAGTTGCTTCAACCGGTCCAGCAGGGCCGTGCGCCGGGGCAGCTTGCTGAGGAAATCCTCAGTGAGCTTCGCCTGGGCATCCACCCACGCCACGGTCTCCGGGCTGTCGAGGTCCTCCATCCAGCGATAGGGGTCGGCCACGGTGACGCCGTGGAGCACGTCAAAGGTATCGGCACGGCGGGGAGTGGGATAGGACAGGGGAGCAGAAAGAGCAGGAACCATGGCGAGCAGAACAACAGAGCAGGAGAGGACGTGGGGTTTCATGGAAAAAGGGTCTGGCAACGAGCCTAGCCCCCCTTGAATCCTGCTCCAAAGCCGGGGAATCCCCCGGTTTCAGGGTTTGATTGTCTGGCGGGCCAAAGTCCGTGTGCCGCATCAGTGGCGGACAGAGTGGCGAATCACAAACGCAAAGAACCCAGCGCAGGCTGGGCCGAGGGAACGGCCATCGTTCCGAAGCCGGAGCCCCCGGAACCCCGCAGCAGAAAGGCCCCCCATTTGCCTGGAGGGCCTTCATGGAGTGCGGTGGATGAAGCGTCCTGGAGGAACGCCGTCAGGACGCTTACGGTTTGAAGGCCGCGTTTTCCTTGTCGCCGCCGCTGAGGATGTAGGCGGTCAGATCAAGGATCTCCTCCTTCTTCAGCATCATCAGCAGCATCGGCGGCATGGGGGAGACCTTGCTGGCTTCGATGCTTTTCACTTCCTTGCGGTCGATGCTGACCTGCTGGTTGGGGTCCGAGCTGTCGGTGTTCAGCATGACCCCGTCGCCATTGAGGTTCACCACCACCCCGGAGATGACATCGCCGTTGTTTTTGGTGACAATGATAGGGGCGAACTGCTCGTTGATTTCCTTGCTGGGATTTATGATCTGATCCAGCAGGTCGTGCGGGCTGTAACGGCCGCCGGCACCGGTGAGATCGGGGCCGGTCATGCCGCCGGCATTGCCGAAACGGTGGCAGGCATAACAAGCCGCCGCGGCGAACATTTTCTGGCCGGTGGCGAAGTTGCGGCCTTTCAGCCCCCCCTTGGTGGCTTCGCTGAGTTCCTCCAGAGTCCACTGGGTGGGAGTGCGGCCCACAAAGACGTCGCCCACGTTTTCGATGGCGGATTTCCGCTCCGGTTTCTGGTTGATGAGGGCGGCGAATTCCGTTTTCTCGGCATCGGTGAAGGTAGCGAGACTATCGTTGCGGATGAATTCGACGAACTTGTCGAAACTGGCGCCGCCCTTGTAGTTGGCGGCCTTGAGGAACCACTCGAGCTGGGCCTTGCGCAGGGCCGGGGTCCAGCCGGTCTTGAGGAAGCGCAAGCTGCGGGCATACTCCAGCTGTGGCTCCTGGCTGGGGGCGGCGGCGATGAGGGCCATGCCTTTGGCAGCGGTATGGGGAGCCTGGAGGTAGACCAGCGTTTCGGTGAGGAGCCAGTTCAGTTCGAAGTTGTCAGCGGGGTAGGCGGGATCAAGCTTGGCGATGAGGGCGGCGACGGTGGCGTCGTCAGGATTGCCAAACCGGTGCAGGACGATTTCGGTGATACGGACATGGGCGAGGCGTTGGTCCGGGGTGAGTTTGGCCCAGTCGAATTTCAGCAGGGCCGCCAGCAATTGGTCACGCATGGAGGCATAGACTACGGTATCGGGCTTGCGGTGGGTGGGGCAGACTCCCGCCACGCGGGCCACAGCGAGCAGGGCTTCCAGTTGTTTGGCAGGGCTGGACTCTTCAAAGGCGCGGGCCTGCCACTGCGAGAGCGGCTGGTGCTCCAGGATGGTGCGGGCGGCCCAGCGGATGTAGCGGTCGCTGCTGTCGAGATGCGCCCAGGCGGTTTCCACCGCTTTGGGATCCTGTTTGCCGTGGAAGGCTTCCAGCTGGTGGCGGAGGGTGCGCTCTGGAGTGGTCGCAGGAGTGAGGTCCACCGCGGCGGTGCTTTCGCTGCCGGCATAACTGACCCGGTAGAGGCCGGACTGGACGCGGCGGCCGCCGATGGAGAAATACATGGCGCCATCCTGCGGCAGGATGATGGCATCGGTCAGTGGCAGGGGGGAGCCGGTGATGAATTCCTCCTTGGTGGCAGTGTAGCTGGAACCGTTTTCCTTGAGGTGGACGGCGTAGAGCTTGCCCCAGCTCCAATCGAGGGCGTAGAGGGCCTTCTGGTATTTGGCAGGGAATTTGGCGCCATAACCAAAGGTCGTGCCGGTGGGGGAACCGGGGCCGATGTTGAGGGAAGCGGGGAGGTTGTCAGCGTAGAATTCCGGGTATTTCCCTGCCCCGTTGCGCCAGCCGTATTCGGCACCGCTGACGACGTGATTGATGCGGGTGGGGCGGTACCACGGGGTATTGAAGTCATACTCCATGTCCGCGTCGTAGGTGAAGAGTTCGCCGTCGGAGTTCAGGGAGGCGTCATAGATATTGCGGAATCCAGAGGCGAAGGTCTCAAACTGTTTTCCGTCAGGGGAGACGCGGTAAATGATGCCGCCGGGGGCCATGACGTGGCGGTTGTGGCCGCGGCCATCCGGCATGCGGGCCAGCAGGTGGTCATCGCCCCAGAGCGGAGGCACCGGGGAGGTGGGCGCGGTTTCCGTCAGGATGGCATTGTTGCCGCAGACGAGGTAGAGGCCTTTGCCGTCAGGGGTGAGGACGATGGCGTGGACGCCGTGGTCGCCTTTGGAGTCGATGCCGCGGAGCAGTTCCACCTTGTCGAGCTGGTCGTCCGCATTGCTGTCGCTGATGCGGTAGAGGCCGCTGGGGATCTTGGACTCGTAGTCATTGACTCCGACGTAGAGGGAGCCGAAGGCGAAGAGCATGCCGTTCACGGCACGGATATCGACAGCGACCTTCTGGACGTTGGCAGGATCGAGGGGCTCGCCGGGGGCCGGAGGGGTGAAGCGGTAGAGGCCGCCGTATTGATCGCTGGCATAGATGCGGCCTTTGTCGTCGTGGCAGAGGTTCACCCAGGATCCCTGGTCGCCACCGGGGACGGAATAGAGGAGCTCCACTTTGAAGTCCTTGGGCGCCTTGATGCGGGCGACGGGGGTAGCGGTGTTTTCGCCGATGGCGGCGCCGACGGTGGTTTGTTTTTTGGGTTTGGGCTGAGGCTTGGCCGGTGCGGGCGCCGCGGCCGCAGGAACTGGAGCGGCTTTGGGCTTGGCCCCGGGCGGCTGGATCAGCTGGGCATCGCTCGGAATGGAAATCTGATTGAAGGCGATGAGGCCGCCGTCGGGGAGGTCCTTGAGCATGACATCCTTGATCTGGACCGTCATGGCCGGGCCCTGGTGGATCTGGAAGGCGAGCAGGCCTTCGAGGGAGCGGGCTTTTTCCTCGTGGTCGGTGAGGTCGATGGTGACTTTGCCGTCAATCTGATGGATGAGGTGGTTTCCGTTGGCGATGATGGTGTAGTCGTGCCATTCGGACGGGTCCACTTTCACCGGCTCATGTTCGTCGGTGACCCACTTTTGCCCCTGGGGATCGATCACGACGCGCTGGCCGTTCTGGGTGATGATGCCGCGGCCCCGTTCGTCATACACCATGGCGTTGTAAGGCGGATTGGGGTGCATGTCGCATTGATAGCCCCCGATGGACCAGGTGCCATTCTCCGGGAGTTCGCGGCTGCGATACTGGATGCCGGTGTTGTTGCCCGCCTGCTTGATCTTGGCTTTCAACTCGAAGTTCTTCACTACGCCACCGCGCCAGATGAGAAACTGGTTATACTTCAACTGGGCCGGCCCGGTGGTTTTGCCGGTGATGGCGCCATCCTGGACGGACCAGAGCTCGGGATTGCCATCCCAACCGGCAAGGTCCTTGCCGTTGAAGAGCGGGCGGAAGCCATCCTCCGCCGCAGGAAGCGGGAGGCAGGCCAAAACGGAGAGGAAAAGGATTCCAGGGAATTTCATAACGTATAATTTGTCAGGGCAAAAAAGGGACCGGCTGGCGCGGCAGGCATGGCGGAACATGGATACTACGACAGCCGATCCCGGGGAGTCGAGGCTTTCAGGCTACCTCATTTGCGTAATCGCGCATGGTGTCCAGAATGATGGTGATGGAGAGGGCTCCGGCATCCGGGAAGCCGATGCAGGCCGCACCGAGGGTTTTGGCCCGGCCGAACTGGGCGATCATGGCTTTGCTGGCGTCCTTGCCGGCTTCCGCCGCCGCGGCCACCGCGGTGAGGGCGGCATCCAGCGGCAGGGCGATGCTGGCGCGGGCCGTGGTGGCGGCGGGCGCGATGGCATCGATCATGGTCTTGTCGCCGGGTTTGGCCCCGCCGCGTTTCATGACGCCTTCGAGGGCGGCTTCGAGAAAGAGGGCGAGGCCCTCCGCATCGAAAACCGGCCGGCCGGCGAGGGCCTTCCCACCGCCACGGAAGATGGTGCCGAAGAGCGCGCCGGAAGCGCCTCCCATGCTGCTCATCATGGCAGTGCCGGTGGTGACAAAGACCTCTTCCACACTGGCCGGCTCCATGCCATCCAGTTTGGCTTTCACGGCTTCCATGCCGCGTTTCATGCCGAGACCGTGGTCCCCGTCTCCGAGGTCACGGTCGGCCTGGGAGAGCATCTGCTCGGCGGCGATGATGTTATCGGCGGTGCGCAGCACCATGAGGCGCACCTGGGGTGCTTCGAGGGCGGTGGCCATGGCGGTTAGGCTTTGAGGGAGGCTTTGAGGTCCTGATACATCTGATAACCAGCAGCGGCACTGAGGTTTTCATGGACCACGGCGCGCACGGCCTGCATCATGGCGATGGGGGCATCGCTCTGGAAGATGTTGCGGCCCATGTCGACGCCGCTGGCTCCCTGCTGGATGGCGTTGGAGCACATTTCGAGGGCTTCCAGTTCCGGCAGTTTCTTGCCACCGGCGATCACGATCGGCACCGGGCAGCAGCTGGTCACGGTATCGAATTCGGTGTCGGTGTAATAACATTTCACGACATTGGCGCCGAGTTCCGCCATGATGCGGGTGGCGAGGCGGAAATACTGCGGGGTGCGGGCCATGGCGCGGCCGACGGCGGTGACGCCCATGACGCCGATGCCGTAACGGCTGGCACCATCCACGAGATCGGTCAGGTTTTTCAGGGTCTGGCGCTCGTAAGCGCTGCCGATGAAGACTTGGACTGCCAGCACGCTGGCATTGAGGCGGATGGCTTCCTCAATGCTGAGGGCGGTGCTTTCGTTGGAGAGGGGTTCAAAACCAGGGCGGCCGAGTTTGGCTTTCTTGCCGTCGATCTCGCCTTCCCATTCTTCCATGGGGCTGACCATGGAGGTGCCGCCGCTGGCGCGCAGGGCGATGGCCTTGGTGGTGCTGGCAGGAACCACACTGCGCTGGATGCCGCGGGTGAGCATGAGGCAGTCGGCGTAGGGTTCGAGGGGGAGGATGGTCTGGTCGACGCGCTCCAGGCCAGTGGTGGGTCCCTGGAAATAACCGTGGTCAAAGGCGAGCATGACGGTGCGGCCGGTCTTGGGATTGAAGACGCGGCTGAGGCGGTTTTTCAGACCCCAGTCATACTGGTGCGCGCCTTTCAGAAAGAAGCCGGGGGCTTCCTGCGGGGTGCCGGTGAAGTATTCCTTGTCTTTTTTGTCGGCGCTGCTGGTTTGGATATCGGCCATAAGATGGGTGGGTGTTGGTTGCGTTGGGTTACGGTTGCTGAGGGAGTGGTTGGAGAGGGAAAGGAAACCGTCGCGGGGACGCGGGGTTTCCTCCCAATGAATCCAGCGGAGGCTGGACCCCTGCCATTGTGTCTGATTTTGCAGGATTGTCACCTTGGCAGATCGGGCGTTGACATTCCATGCCCGCATCCGCCACAGTTGTGTCTGATTTGGCAAGGCACCATGAAGCAATCCCACGGAATTCTCAGTTTGGTCCCCACCGGAACTAGGCACCGCGTCACCGGACAGCGCACCGTGGCCCTGCCCGGCGTCACCGTCGATATTTTAACGACCCGGAAAATCGTGCTGGAACAGTGGGAACTGCACCGGCTGAATGATCCTTACTGGCGGCTCTACTGGCCCGTGAGCGAGGGCGGCATCGTGGAAACTCAGGGCCGGCACACGCCACTGCAACCCGGTCAGGTGTATCTGATTCCGCCCCACACCACTTTCAGCACCACCATGGCGCAGCCCTTCAGCAAGTGGTATGCCCACTTTCACCTGGGATTGGCGGCGGACCGGGCGGCTCCGGGGATCTACCCGTTTGCCACCACCGCGCGCGAGGAGGCCCTGTGGCAGGACCTGGTGGATTTGGCGGAACGGCCTTCCGGCGGGCGGTTTCCCTGGGAATCCATCCTCCTTATCACCGAAGTGGTGCGCCGTCTGCCGGACGGGGTCTGGGAGCAGCAGCGGCTGGATGCCCGGGTCATGAAGGCCATGGAATTCATGAACCAGCACCTCGGCATCAAACTCAATGCCGAGCAGGTGGCCCGTCACGCGGGGCTCAGCGTGCGCAATCTGAACCACCTGTTTCAGGAGGAACTCCGCCAGCCTCCCATGCGCGTCCTGCTGGATTACCGGTTGGATGAAGCCTGCCGCCTACTCCGCCACAGCGGAGACAGCATTGAATCCATTGCGGAACAATGTGGCCTGGTGAACCGGCATTACCTCAGCCGGATGATGCGCCAGCGCCGGAACACCTCACCGGCCGCCTACCGGCAGGACAGCACGGCCTGAGCCGATCCGGCCACGGCAGATTTACACGGCAGGGGTGAGCTTTTCGCGTCCGAGCAGCGGAACCGAAGCCCCGGCGGCTTCCCGCGCCTGCAGGTAAATATTCAGGACAATGCCGGTGGCCATGAGGCAGGAAAAAAGATTGGAGCCCCCGTAGCTGATGAAGGGAAGCGGCATGCCTTTGTTGGGAAGACAGCCGGTGGTGACCGCAATGTTGATGAGGGCTTGCCCGAGGATCAGCGACATCAGGCCGAACCCCAGCAACTTACCGAACCGGTCGGGCGCATGGAGCGCAATAATCACACCGGAAAGTCCCCCGGCCAGAAAAAGGAGAATCACTCCCCAAGTGGCCACCAGACCGCCTTCCTCACCAATAATGGCAAAGACAGAATCGGTGTGGGGCAAAGGTAAAAAGTAGAGTTTTTGCCGGCTTTCCCCCAGTCCTTGGCCCGTCAGTCCACCGCTGCCGAGAGCGATCATGGCCTGATTTTGCTGGTGGTTCAAATCCCTGATTTGTTTGGTTGGGTTGGAAGCATCAGGATCATGAAGCTGGACAAAGGCGGCGATACGGGCATTCCGGTTGGCGATCATGGTGATGGCGGTGCCCAGCAGGAGGACGCCCATCACCATGAGGCCAAGGACGTAGATGGTCCGGCTGCCGGCGACAAACAACATGCCGGTGCAGGTCATGAAAATCAGGGAAGCACACCCAAGGTCGACCTCCGCCGCGATCAGTCCCACCGGCAGTGCAACCATGGCGAGCGGGTAGACAAATCCGCGCAGGAAATCCTTCCGGCGGTCCCGGAACCGGGAGCACCATGCCGCGAGGGCGATCACGGTGGTGATCTTGGCCAGCTCCGAGGGCTGACCCGTGAAACCACCAAGCCCCGGAATGGGCATCCTGATCCAGCGGCTGGCTCCACTGACCCGGACGCCAAATGGAGGAATAAAACAGCAGGCCAGCAGCAGCAGGGAAATCCAGAAGATCGGGCCCGCCCAGCGCTGGAGCCGGTGATAGTCGGTCACAGAAAGAAGACCGGCCGCGGTCAGTCCGAGGACCAGCCACACGGCCTGGCGGCGCACCCCGAACATCGCATCATTCTCTGCTTCCAGACTATAAGGCCCCGTGCTGAGCAGCGTCACAAATCCCAGGGCCGTCAGCAGGAGAAAGCTGATGACCAGAACATACGCACTGCCGCGGCTCATGTCAGGAGAAGGATGGGAGGATGAAGATGGTGGAAGTGGTCTGCAGGCGGAGTGAACGGTCAGCGTTTGACGGTGATTTTGAGAACCTGCCCCATCTGGAGGCGGGAGGGGTCGCTGATCCCGTTGGCACGCATCACTTCATTCGGGGAAATACCATAACGTTTTGCCACATTGTAGATGGTGTCCCCTTTTCCGATCACGTGGGAACGGCTGCCGGTGGCAGGCTTGGGTTTGGCGGCAGCGACGGGGGCGGGCGCCGGGGGCGTTTTCTTCCGGGCGGGCGGAGTGGCCGCGTCTTCCAGTGCTTCGGCCTGCGGGATGGCCCTGACAGCGGGGGCCGGCTCCGCCTTCACCAGTTTGGCCCGGGGCGCGGCCGGGGTCGGAGCCACGTCTTCCAATTCAGCTGGTTCGACGGGAGCATACGGATTCTCCGATCCTTCCTTGAGGGCGAAGTCCTGATGGCCGACTTCCTCCGAAGGGGTGGCCGCGATCAGCGCTACCGGGGGATTGACAGGAGGCGCGGCCTGAGCCGCCGCCCCAATGATCCGCGCCGGGGGAGGAATCACCAGTTTGTCGCCCGCATTGAATCCGTTATGGATGTTGGCTTCCTCCAGCTCGCTGACGGTGATGCCATACTTGGCCGCGATCAGACTTTTGCTTTCGCCTGCTTTGAGAATATGTTGTTGTTCGGTGGGGGGGGCGGGCGGTTCGTCCAGCACAATCTCCGCACGGGGAATCACCGGAACTGCCGGGACCGGCGCGGATTGGACGGTGGCCGGGGGAGCGGTGCTCTTTTCGTGCGCTTTGCGGGTGGCGTGGCCTTCCGCCTCACGATCGTCCTTCCCGAAAACGTGAAACGCGAAAAGCCCTCCTACCGCGACCAGATGCAGGATCAACATGACGGCAAAAGCCCGCGACATGCGGATTTGGGGTTCATCGACTTCCCAGTCCTCCTCGCCGGTGACATTGGCGGAGAGCCGATGGGTTTTCCGGTTCGCCCGCGGCAGGCAGGCTTGGAGGCGTTTCACGAAGTCGCGGCCGGATTTTCCGGAATGGGGTGTGGATGGTTTCATGACGTTGGCAGCAGTTGGTGGACGATTTGACAAAAGACATCTCCCCGGTGGGCATAACCGGTGAACATATCGAAAGAGGAGGTTCCTGGAGCGAAGAGAATGGACTGTCCCGGCGCTGAGGCGGCGAAGGCACGGCGCACGGCTTCCTCCAGATCCTGACAAGGCACTGCGCCTGGCCAGATCAGCGCCAGGGCCGGTCCGATTTCGCCGATGGTGAAGACATGGGTGGTTTTTTCGCGGATCAGGGGAAGCAGCGGCGCGTAGTCCAGTCCCTTGTCCTTGCCTCCGGCGATCAGCACCACCGCATGGTCCTGTCCGCGCAGGGCACTTTCCATGGCATGGATGTTGGTGGCCTTGGAATCGTTGAGGAATTCCCTGCCCTGCACCCTGGCCACCACTTCGCAGCGGTGCCGCGGCGGAGTGAAGCTGGCCACGTGGGCGGCGGCCTCCTCCAAAGGCAGGCCCCATGCCGTCACCGCCGCGAGTGCGGCCATGATGTTCTCGGCATTGTGACGGCCGCGCAGCTGGGTGTCGGCCAAGGCCAGCACCGGACGGCCCAGATAAGTGATAGTGCCGTCGTGGAAACTCCACATGGCATCATCCAGCCAGGCACTGAAGGTCACTGGCTGGCCGGCGAGGGGCGGGTAGGTTTCCGCCGCATTGATCACCGCGGTGTCCGCTGCCGTCTGCCGCTCAAAAATCCGCAGTTTCGCCAGCCGGTAGGCTTCCAGCGAGGGATGCCGGTCAAGGTGATCGGGCGCGAAATTCATCCACACTGCCACGCGGGGGTGGAACTGCACGATCAGTTCCAGCTGGAAGGAACTGACTTCGAGGGTCAATACATCCAGCGGCTGATCCGCCAGCACCACTTCCGACAAGGCAGTGCCGTAGTTGCCGCAGGGGACGGTGCGCTGGCCGCAGGCCGTGAGCAGATGCGCGATCAGACCGGTGGTGGTGGTTTTTCCGTTGGTGCCGGTGACGGCGATGACGGGCACGGAGGTCTGCTGAAAGGCAAATTCGATTTCGCTGAGGCAGGGCACATTGCGGAGCGAAACGCTCTGGGCCAGAGGCCAGGAAGGATCAATGCCAGGACTGAGAATGGCCAGATCGAAGGCGGTCCCGCAGGTGAGCGATTCCGGGCCCGCCAGCACAGTGAATCCCTCGGCCCGGGCACGGGCGGCGGCTTCGGCGACCTTGTCCGGAACTCCGTCATCCAGCAGGGTGACGTCCGCGCCCAGCCGTCGTGCCAAACGTGCCGCCGCCATGCCGCTGGTGCCCAGGCCAAGAATGGCGTGGTGCTTACCGGCATATTTGGTGGAGACGGGCAACATGGGACTAACGTAGTTTAAGGGTACCGAGGGCGACCATGGCGCAGAGCAGTCCGAGAATCCAAAAGCGGACGATCACCTGACTTTCCTTCCAGCCCTTCAGCTCGAAGTGGTGGTGGATGGGGGTCATCTGGAAAAGGCGGCGAGGTGCCCCATAAAGCCGGCGGCTGATCTTGAACCAGCCGACCTGCAGCATGACGGACATGGCTTCGAGCACAAAGACTCCGCCGGCGATGATGAGCACGACCTCCTGTTTGCAGCAAATCGCCACCGCCGCGAGGCAGCCGCCAATCGCCATGCTCCCGGTATCCCCCATGAAGACGCGGGCCGGAAAACAATTGAACCAGAGGAAGCCGGCCGCGGCCCCGATCAGGGCAAAACAGAGCGCGGTGAGCTCCCCCACCAGCGGGTTGTGCTCGATATTCAGATAGGAAGCAATCCGGTAATTGCCGGTGACATAGCAAAAAACCCCGTAGGCCAAAGCGGCACTGACGGTGCAGCCCGCCGCGAGGCCATCGAGACCATCCGTCAGGTTCACCGCATTGGAACAACCGACAATGATGACCGCAAAAAACAGGACGGTGAACCAGCCCATGTCATGGACTTCAAAGATTTCCTTCTTGATGAAGGGCAGCTGGAGGTGGGCAAAATAACTTTCCTGTCCAGGCAGCTTGTAGAGCACATACCCGGCGGCCAGACCCACCACCCATTGCACCGCTAGTTTGCCCCGGCTGCTGACCCCTTTGGAGTTTTTCTTACTGACCTTCAGCCAGTCATCCACAAATCCGAGAGCTCCGAGCCCCAGGGTGACGAAAAGGCAAACCCAGAGAAAGGGATTGTCGAGGCGGCTGCCCAGCAGGGTGGCGACGATGAGGGCCCCGATGATCAGAATGCCGCCCATGGTGGGGGTTCCGGCTTTTTTGCCGTGCAGTTCAAAGAGCTGATTGACCTCCTCCTTGGTGCGGATGGGCTGGCCCATTTTCAGGGAGATCAGCTTGCGGATCACCCAATCCCCGAAGACTACGCTGAACGTGAACGCGATCACCAGCGCCGCAATGGAACGGAAGGTCTGGTATTGGAGCACGTTCGTCAGCTTGGCCATCAGGCCAGTGCCGCCGTCGAACTGTTCATAAATCCAGTATAACATGGGTCAGGCAGCAGGAGGTTCAATCACCCGTTCCATTGCAGCGGACCGGCTGCCTTTTACGAGAATGATGTCGGTGGCACGGGCGGTGGCACGGAGGTGCGCCGCACAGGCGGCATGATCGGCAAAAGCGTGGTGTTTCGCCGGGTTGCCTCCGGCTTCCAGAAATCCGGCGGTGATAAGTTCGGCATCGCCCAGGCCCACCACACACAACTCATCCACCCCGGCCTGGTGGACGGCAGTCCCCAAGGCCCGGTGCTCAGTGGCGGCGGTATCACCCAGCTCGCCCATGCGTCCCAGCACCGCGACACGGCGGCCGCGGCAGCCAAATCCGAGCAGCGTTTCGAGGGCCGCACGCATGGAGTCAGGATTGGCGTTGTAGGAATCGTCCAGGAACAGCAGGCCGTCGGCGGTGCGCAGCTGGAGACGGCCGTGCGTCAGGACGGCGGACTCGAGTCCCTCCACGATCTCCTCAAGCCGGAGGCCGTAATAAAATCCCACGGCTGCGGCCAGCGCCGCATTCCCCGCCATATGACGGCCCGGAACACTGAGTTGGACCTGGGCACTGGAATGGTCAGGCAAATGCAGGAAAAAAGTGCAGCCGGTTCCGGAGCTATGGACATCGGTTACCCGGATGGCCCCGGCATCGGTGCCGGCAGTGAGGACCTGAGCCTGGCATCGTGCGCCGAGAGCTGGCGTAAAGGGATCATTGGCGTTTAAAATAACCACGCCATCCGGATGGACTGCTTCGGCCAGCATTCCTTTTTCCAGAGCGATTGCCTCGCGGCTGCCCATGTATTCAATGTGGGCCGTTCCAATATTGGTGATGACCGCGACATCCGGTCCCGCGATGGCAGCGAGGGGCGCAATTTCGCCGAGATGGTTCATGCCCATTTCAAAAACCCCATGGGTTTCCCCTGCTTCCGCGCTGAGCACGGTCAACGGCAGGCCGATGTGGTTATTCAAATTCCCCCGGGTGGCACAGACCTTGAAGCGGCGGGACAGCACCGCACGGATCATGTCCTTGGTCGATGTCTTGCCATTGCTGCCCGTCAGGCCGATCACCTGCCCGTCCCAGACGCGGCGGTAGGCGGCCGCCAGAGCCTGCAGGCCGGCCAAGGTATCGTCCACCAGCACCACCCCGGCGCCGTCCGGCACCGGGACCTCGCGGCTGACCATTACCGCCGCGGCCCCGGCCGCAATGGCCTGGGCGGAAAAATCATGGGCATCAAACCGCTCCCCTGCCAAAGCCACAAACAGGCAGCCGGGCAGAATGTTCCGGGTGTCGGTGCAGACACTCCCCACCACGGCGTGCGGGTCGCCCGCGAGGAGGCGGCCGCCTGTCCATTCGGTCAGGGTAGTGAAGGATTGGGGAATCATAACCTTTCAGGAAGCACCCAGTTGCGCAGCAGCTGACGGGTGATTTGCACATCATCAAAAGGAGTGACCACCCCTTTCACGGTCTGGCCGGTCTCGTGGCCTTTGCCGGCGATCAGAATAATATCGCCGCCCCCCGCGATGGCGATCGCCCGCTCAATCGCGAGCCTGCGGTCGGTGATGACCTCATGATTTTCACCACTCATCCCGGAACGGATCTCCTCAATGATGGCCTCGGGATCCTCACTGCGCGGATTGTCGTTGGTCAGAATGGTGTAATTGCCGCCTGCCTCGGCCACGGCCCCCATGCGGGGACGTTTGGTGCGGTCACGGTCTCCCCCGCAGCCAAACACCGTGATAATACGGCGGGGGCTGAGATCACGCAGGGTGCGCAGGGCGTTTTCCAGGGCATCGGGGGTGTGGGCGTAGTCGACAAATACCTTGAATGGTTTGTTATCGGAAACGGCCTCCATCCGGCCGGGCACCTGCGGGGAATCCTCCAGGGCCTTGACGGCCTGACGCAGATTCAGGTCCATGGCCCATACGGCGCCGAGCGCGCCAAGGGCATTGTAAACGTTGAAGCGGCCGATCTGGGGCATCCGCACGAGGAAGCTGCGGCCCCGTGCTTCGAGGGTGAAGGTGGTGCCCTTCATGGTGGCCGACATCTGGGTGGCACGGAAGTCGGCGTGGACATTCATCCCGTAGGTCACAATCCGCAGTTTGCCCTCATACTCGCGGGCCATCCGGCGGCCGGCGGCGTCGTCGGTATTAAGAATCAATGCCGGTTTCTTGCTGCCTCCCTGCTCGACAAGGTGGGCCGCAAAACGGGCCTTGGCGTCATAATAAGCCTCCATCGTTCCATGATAGTCGAGGTGGTCCTGCGACAGGTTAGTGAAGATAGCGGCATCAAACCGGATACCGTGGGTGCGCTGCTGCATCAGGGCATGGGAACTGACTTCCATGGCCACGCCGACACACAGGTTTTCCGTCATGGTGCGCAGCAGCCGCTGCAGGGTGATACTGTCCGGGGTGGTATGGGATGCGGGCTCCTCCATGCCTTCACCGGTGACGTATTTCACCGTCCCGATCAGACCGCAGGTGCCCTTGGCAGAGGCGATCAGATGCTGCAGCAGAAACCCGGTGGTGGTCTTGCCGTTGGTGCCGGTGACCCCGGCGACCAGCAGACGGTCCGAGGGTTTGCGGAAGAAGGCGTCGGCGGCTTCCGCGAGGGCCGCTTTGCTGTCCTTGACGGTGATCCAGGTGCCACGGAAATCCTCCGGCACATCGGTTTCCGCGAGGATGGCGGCGGCCCCATTGGCCACCGCCTGCGGGATGAAGTTGTGGCCGTCCGAGGATTCGCCCCGCAGGGCAGCAAACAGCAGTCCGGGGCCCGCCGCACGGGAGTCGGCGGTGAGGCCCGTGATTTCCACGTCGAGGGCACCGAATGTGCGGACGCGGTAGAGTTGATCGAGCAGGGCAGAAAGTTTCATCGGCGGAATAACCTAACGGGTAAAGGGGCGCGGGGTGGCACGCACCGGAGTGGTGCTGGCGGCCTGGGGCAGGAGGCGGACCTCCGGGGAGAATTGGGGAGGCACCTCGTAATAGGCCATGGCACGCTCGGCAATGCGGCGGAACAGCGGCGCCGCCATCTTGCCCCCGTAATGGGCGTGTTTGGCGCCTTTAGGGGTGTCGATGATCACCAACCCGCCCAGCCTGGGGTTGTCTGCCGGCAGGAATCCAATGAAGGAACAGATTACATCCCCCTGATAGGAAGTCCGCAGCTTGCCGTCCTTGAGCAGGGTGATGGCCTTGCGGGCCGTGCCGGTTTTGCCGGCGATTTCAAAAAGTTCACTGCGTCCCGCATTGCCGGTTCCCTTCTCCACCACCTCCACCATGGCGCGGCGGACGGATTTCGAGGCGGCTGAACTCACCACCCGGCGGGGGGGCTGCCGGGTCAGACCTTCCAAGGGCTGCCCCTGGTCATCCACCCAGGATTCTGCGAGGTGCAGGGGTTGATAGTTGCCGTCGTTGATGATGGCGCCCAACGCCCCGCACATTTGGGCAGGCGTGACTTGGATGGCCATGCCGAAGGACACCCGGGAGAGCGTCTGGATGGTCATTTTTTCATTACCGGCAAAAGAGCCACGGCTTTCAGATGGCGATTCGAAGCCCGTGCGGCGGCAGAAGCCGAAGTCGAGGATCATTTCCTCGAACCGGCGCGTGCCCAGCAGACGGGCCAGCTTGTAGGCTCCGATGTTGGAGGACTTGACGAGGATGTCCTCGACGGTCAGCGAGGAATAGGGATGTTCGTCGGTGATCTGCGTGATATCGCTGTCATCCCAAACCCCGCCGGAACCAAGGTCGATGCGGCTTTGGCCATTCACCTTGCCAGATGAAATCGCAGCGGCCACGGTCACAATTTTCATGGTTGAACCGGGCTCGTAGAGCATCTCCGTGGCGGGGTTGCTCAACAGAGGTTTATCCGGCCCATGTTTGTGGTCGCGGCATCCAATAGCCCTGACTCCCATGGTGGCGGGGTCAAAAAGCACGACGATGACACGCTCGGCATTCAAATCGTTCAGGTAAACTTCGCTATCCGAGTCGCCGGTTTCGTCCAAAGCCTGCTCCACCACCCCCTGCAGACCAAGGTCGAGGCTGAGGCGGACATTCCTGCCATTCCGGGGAGGCGTGAGACTGCCCCGGTAGGCGGGAATCTCCCTGCCCCAGCCATCCTTTTCGTATTCACGGACTCCTGGCTGGCCGGTGAGATCAGCATCCAAAAACCGCTCGACTCCGGCGACTCCCCGGGCTGGCTGGGGTTCCTTGCCCGGGGCGGGCATGGTTTCCCCGAAAAAGCCCACGATGTGCTTCAGGGGCAGGTCCACCGGGTAACGGCGGGCAAAGCCATTCTCAAAAAGCAGCGCCCCGATTTTTCCCTGACTTTCCTCGTAGGTGTCCAGTCCGGCCGCTTCGAGATCCGCACGCAGTTTCAACGCCGCACTGACACTCACCTTTTTACTAAGGGCCACCTCAGCGTCAGGATTGCCTTTAAGCCGGGTGCGGATTTTTTCCGAAAACTGTGCTTCCGTCATTTCCAGCACCGGGGCGGCGATCCGGCCCACCCGGTCCAGATAGCGGTTTTGCAGTTCCTCCAGGCTGAAGGCATGCCGCAAGTCAGTCGCCTTCATCCCTTCAGACGAAGTCAGTGCCTTGGCCAACGGAGTGGCCAACTGCAGAAACTTGAGATCAAATGACACCTGCTGGACCGGCTCATCGCAGGCGAGGACCCGGCCCCGGGCATCCAGAATATCGCCGCGGGAAGCGCTGATGGCCTGCGTCTTGTGATGACTTTTATCGAGCACGGCCTGGAAGTGCTCGTGTCGATTGAATTGCAGATGGAGCAGCCGCCACGACAGCAGGCTGAACAGCGAGACCACCCCACAGCACAGCAGCCCAGCCCGGAACCGCAGACAGCGGTCGCCGGGTTCAGCGCGGGAATTCATGCGGGAGGCACTCATGACTAATGGTTTCCAGCGATGACAGGGTTATCCTGCGGGAATTGTTTGGCGGTGGCAGGTTCCGGCAGGCGGACGAGGCGGCCTTTGGGACCGATATCGATGGGTTTCAAGTCCAGTCCGTTGCGGACCGCATTGGCACGGAGTGCCTCGGGGGCCAGCAGCCGGTTGATCTGCATGTCCCGTTCCTGGATTTGTTTTTTGATCAGGTCGATCTCCTGGTGCAGGCTCAGAATCTGCTCCGCCCGGTCCTTTTTCTTGGCCCCCAGCCAAACGTAACAGCCCCCAATGCCCCCGAGCAACACACAGAAGAGGATGCAATTCAGCAGCCAGCCCGGGCGCAGGGAATCCTGGGGGGAGCGGCGGGAACGGCGTTTGGAGGAAGCAGACACGATTGGGGAAATTTGAGGAAAAAGAAAGGCAGTGCAGGAAGGACTAGCCCAGACGCTCCACGACCCGGAGCTTGGCACTGCGGGAGCGCGGATTGCGGCTGATCTCTTCAGGGCTGGCGGTAATCCCTTTGCGGGTGATCAGGCGGTAGTGGCAGTCGGGATTGGGGCGGGGAGCAGGCCACTCCGGGCGGTCAATCTCCGCATCGCTATGGCGGCGGAAGAATTGTTTGACCATCCGGTCCTCTAGTGAATGAAAGGTGATTACAGCCAGCCGGCCACCTGGTTTCAGCCAATGGTGGGCACTCTCAAGAGCCGACTCCAACGCCCCCATCTCGTTGTTGACCGCAATCCGGAGTGCCTGAAAAACGCGCGTCGCCGGCGAGGCAGGACCTCTTTTGGGAATCACCGTAGCCACCAGTGCCGCGAGGTCGCTGGTGGTTTCGAAGGGACGTTCGGCCCGGCGGCGCACGATGGCTTTAGCCACCCGGCGGGAGGCCTTTTCGTCCCCATATTCGTAAAAGATGCGGGCCAACTCCTCCTCGGGCCAGGCATTCACCAGATCTGCCGCGCAGAGCGGACCAGCGGGGTCCATCCGCATGTCCAACGGTCCGTCCCTCATAAAAGAGAACCCACGCTCCGGCGCATCCAACTGATGGCTGCTCACGCCGAGATCCAACAAAATGCCATCCAGGACCGGTCCAAGACCTACTTCTTCCAGAATTCCGGGAAAAGAGGCGAAGTTTGCCCGCAGGGTCACCAAATGATCCGCGTCCCCGGCCAACCGCCGGGTCGCCCAAGCCAAAGCTTCCGGGTCCTGATCCAGAGCCAGAACGTTGGCCCCCTGCTCCAGCAGCCGCTGGGTATGCCCCCCGCCGCCCAGCGTGCCATCCAGCATCAGTTTGCCGGGCATTGGCATCAGGGCATGAATGACTTCCTGCTCCAGCACCGGAATGTGGTAACTTTCGGCATCGTCCTCAGGGGCATCCATTCCGCCAAAAGCAGCAAGGCGCAAGCTGCCGGCCGGGCGGTCCGGGTCAGTTCCGGTCCAGCTGGAAACCGCAGGCAGATGCGCCAAATGAGCGAGCCTCAGGCCCCCGGGCAATGGCTGCCAAAATGCTTCCATCCGGGCGCGGGGAACGACCCGACCACCCCATCGGGGAAGGCGCGGGGAGATCATGCGTGGAAAAAAAGTCATCATAGCCGGCAAAAATAAGCCTTTCCGCCCAGAGGATCTGAATGAACCGTTTGCTCCCTCAGACGGCTCCCGCCGCCGGAGACGGCCTGAAACCAGCTGGAAGGAAGGCGATTAACCATGGTAACGAGTGTGAAAATTCCAGCGATTGTTAAAGATTTCCAACGATTAATCACAGGCCTTATCTAAGGTCAATTAATTTTCAATGTTTGAGCAGAAAATAAGCCGCTTTTAAGCAGTTTTCATAATTCCCCAAACAGTTTAAGAGACCTTTGGGATTTACCTGCCAAATTCAGCACCCGGTGCCGGAAAAGCAGGCCCCAGCCGCCAAGGGCACGTTATTGAAAAACCACCCGTTTCCAAGTTGCATTCCTCGCTGTCATCTGGCACGGAATCAGATTGCCGGGAGGGACTGCGGTGCTCCCCGCATCCGCTCCCTTTCCATTTTTTACCCGTCCCATGAATCGTGCCTCCTCCCGTTTCCTGCTCTGCAGCTTCACCTCCGCAGCCCTGATCGCGGCGTCCGGGGACGCTTTGGCCATCCCGAACCCCTTCAAGCGCAAGGAAGCCACCGCCGCCCCTGCCCCCACCGAACTGCGCGTGGCCGAGATGGAAGCCGGTGATCTTCTCCGGCAGGCCCAGGACTTGGAAGCCGCCGGCAAAGGCGGGGCGGCCGCATCCACCTACAAGCGCATCGTGGACCGGTATCCCCTTACCAGTTTTGCCCCGATGGCCCAGTTCCGCCTTGCCTCCACCTATGAGAGAGACGGTAAATTCAGCAAGGCCTTCGAAACCTATCAGGAACTCATAGACACCTACAAACAAAGCGCGCAGTTCAGTGAAGCCATCGACCGGCAGATCGCTATCGCCAACCAATCGCGGACCGAAAAACTGTCCTCCTTTCTCGGTATTCCCAAGAAGCTCGACAAGACGGAGCAGATCGAAATGTTCCAGAAGGTGATCGCCAACGCGCCACGCGGGCGACACGCCGCCGAGGCCCAGTTCGAAATCGCTAAAATCCATGAGGAGGACGACTCCACTGATCTCGCCATCGCGGCCTACCGCAAGGTGGTGGATGATTATCCCGCCAGCCCCCTCGCCGCAGAAGCCCAATCCAAAGTGAGCCAGGGCTATCTCGGCAAAGTCGAAGAAGGCAGCCGCGATGCCTCCAATATCGACAAGGCCCGATTGGCCGCGGATCAGGCCGCGGGGCTTTTCCCGGACACCTCCATGCCCGACCTGAGCGCCACCCGCGTACAGGTTGATGAAATCTCGGCTGAAAACTCGTGGAACACTGGCCGCTTCTACGAAAAGAAGGGTAATTACCGCGCCGCCCTCGTTTATTACAGCGATGTGCTCCGCGCTCCTGGAAGCGCCCATTTCGCGGAAGCCCGCGAACGCATCAACGAGATGACAACCAAGGATCCTACCCTGATTGAGTCCGTTCCCGCAGTGGCCGTAACTTCCACCGATCTTGCCGTCCCCGCTTCGATTGATCTCAAAAGCAAACCCGGCTACTTTGGCCCTCCCCCTCCGCCGGCCCGGGTCGCCAGCCTGCTCAGCAAACCTAAAATGCGCACCGGAGGCGATCAGATTCCGATCACCCCTCTGGAGGAGCCAGATCTCCCTACCGGCACCGACCGCATGTTGAAGCCTGACGACTCGTTGCTCAATCCCGGCACCCCGATCCCCGCCGCCCCCGGTGATCTTGTTCCCGGCGATCCGCTGCCTCCTCCCGGCACCCCCGCCATCGAGCCACCCTCCCTGCCCGCAATTGAAGGAATCCCCGCCCTGCCTCCTCCGTCGGAACCCGTCCTCCCCACCGACCCGGCCAAACCGGCGAACTGACCTTCTCCTCCTGACAAATTTACTGCTCCCGGATTTATCTTTCCCCATGCAACTGTCTTCCCTGTTGACCCGTCCCACCCTCCTCGCGGCTGCGGCCGCCCTCCTCCTCCCTGGATGTGCCGGCTACCATGCCGGGTCCGACAAACCGGGACGCATGGAAAACGTCCAAACCATTGCGGTCCCCACCTTCCGCAACCTCACCCTCGAACCGCGCTCTTCCGTGCTTGTCACCAACAACGTGGTGCGGCAGTTCCAACTGGATGGCACCTATCAAATCAAGGATGCCCAGAATGCCGACGCCGTCCTGCGCGGCACGATCCGGGATTTCACCCGCCGCCAACTCCGCAGCGCCCGGAATAACAACCTCCGGACCCGGGAACTGGAACTGCTCATGACCGTGGATTTCGTGGTTGAAGAAGCCGTCACCGGCAACCTCCTCTCCAAAGGCACCGTGACCGGTTCCACCTCCGTCTTCCTCGACCCCAACTTCCAACTCAGCGAACGTCAGGCCATCGACGACGCCTCCCGCAAGATGTCCGAGGAACTGGTTAGCCGTCTGGCTGAAGGCTGGGGTTCCTCCGCATTTCCGGAAACTGCCGCCAAGCCCTCCTCGCTCCGGCAGGCCCCGCCCGCCGGACGCAGCATTCTGCCGGCCGCCCTGCGTTGAATATTTCAGGAATACTCCGAAAACCGGTTGCACCTTGGCCGGTTCATTCCATAATCCCATCCCGCAGCAAATGCGGTATACCAAGCGCGGTTAGCTCAGTGGTAGAGCACCTCCCTGACACGGAGGGGGTCACAAGTTCGAACCTTGTATCGCGCACCATTTCCTTCTCCGGATTTCAAGGATCTTGATGGCCGGACACCAGCCATCAACTAAGGCCTCGTTCCATAGCGCAATTTGCTGGAACCCAGATGGCTCCCGGAGGCATCTTGGGGAATGTTGGGATTATTGAATCTGCCGCCTGACCTTGGGGCTGGTGTTCCTGCCCCCACTGGGAGCCCCTGCTGAAAGATGGGCAGCCTTGAACCGGAACCTCCCTCAGGCAGAAGAGCTGCTATGGAGAAATCCTTGATCGAAAAAATGCGAGGGCATCGTCTGCGGATCGCGACGGTCCCGCAACCGGCACGCCGGGAATGGCAGTGACACGCTTGAAACTTTCTCGCCCATCCTGGATGGGCTCGTCCGGTCGAGCTTCCATCCACCGGAATGAGTGATCCGTGGCGAATTGCACCCCATCGCCGCCCCGATCTTTGCCCTCATTCTCCCGTTCAACCCCATCACCGCCCGGACTTTCCTCATTCCAGAAGCCCATTGCCCAGCGATGGATTGAACCGGTTTTCCCCTGCTCTGTTTGTGCGCCTTGGAAGAACTTCGCAAAAGTTGAAAAAACCACTTGGCAGTGCGCTGGAACAGGGTATGGAATCCGTCCGGTCGCGCGTCGTCCGGGATTTGGGGTCTTAGCTCAGTTGGTAGAGCACTTGCATGGCATGCAAGGGGTCAGCGGTTCGAATCCGCTAGGCTCCACCAAATCCCGCCGCCGCCCTTTCTGCCAGCTTCCGGTTTTCCAGTGCGACATAGTTCGTCCTCCACGCCATCCCAGCGTGATTGGAAAATTTTTGCGTCCCCACGGCTTGACGCCGATATCTTTTGCATATATTAGCATCCAGAACCTTGAGAAACGGGAAGTCCTCCCGTTTCTTTTTATTTTAAGCGAACTGCCGTTATGACCAGCGAACTTCTCGCCGTCTTTGAATACTACGAAAAAGAAAAAGGAATTAGCCGCGATAAGATGATCGAGGCTCTCTCCTCGGCCATCCTCACGGCTTCCCGCAAGAGCATCGGGCCTGCCCGCGAGCTGCGCATCGACATCGACCCGATCAAAGGCGGCATCAAGGCCAAAGCCAAACTCATGGTGGTGGAGACCGTCACCGCACCTTTTGATGAGCTGGCCCTCGCTACGGCCCGTAAAATCAAAAAGACGGCCGAGATCGGCGACGAAATCGAAGTCGACGTGACGCCCAAGGACATGGGACGCATCGCGGCCCAGACCGCCCGGCAAGCCATGATGCAACGCATCCGTCAGGAGGAAAAACTCCTGATCTATGAGGAGTTCAAGGACCGGGCCGGCGAAATCGTCAATGGCACCGTCCGCCGTTTTGAAAAGTCCGACGTCATCATGGACCTCGGCAAGTTTGAAGGCATCATGCCCAAAAAGGAACGCGTCGCGACAGAAGATTATAACATCGGTGACCGCATCCGGGTCTATGTCGTTGCCGTTGAAAATGGCGTGAGGGGCCCCGAGATCATCCTCAGCCGCAGCCATCCCAATTTTGTTAAACGCCTCTTCGAAAGTGAGGTCAGCGAAATCGCTGACCGCACCGTCGAAATCCGGGCCATCGCCCGCGAGGCTGGCTATCGCACTAAAATCGCCGTCTGGAGCGCTGACAATAAAGTGGATCCGGTTGGAGCCTGTGTCGGCATGAGGGGAGCCCGCGTCAAGAATATCGTCCGGGAACTCAACAACGAGAAGGTCGACATCATCAAGTGGAGCGATAATCCCAAGGAGTTCCTCAAGGATGCCCTCAAACCCGCCACAATTGCTGACGACAAGATTATCGTCGATCCGG
Organism: uncultured Verrucomicrobiota bacterium; assembly: GCA_942492905.1. GTDB lineage: Bacteria > Verrucomicrobiota > Verrucomicrobiia > Verrucomicrobiales > V1-33 > CAIZWU01. The sequence continues at coordinate 2,379,833 of OW818657.1, read as the reverse complement.
TCAATAAACGCATCTTTGCCAAAGTCCGTGAGGATGAACTCTCAAAAGCCATCGGCCGCCACGGGCAAAATGTCCGCCTGACCAATCGCCTGATGGGGTGGGACGTCCAGGTGGAGCGCGACGAAAGTGCCCACGAGAAATTTGTCGGACGCGTCCACAGCGCCGCCTCCGAATTGGCCAGCCACCTCGGCATCGAAGTGGAACTCGCCGAAGCCCTGGTGACCACTGGCATGAACAGCATTGAAGTCATCGCAACTTTGGATGCCTCCGACATTGTCGACGTTCTCGGCATTCCTGCCGAAGAAGCGGCGGCCATCGTGGCCAAGGCTCAAGCCCAGGTGCCTCCCGCTTCTGTTCAATAACCGGGGTTGCAATCCCCACCGTCTGACGCCATGAAGGCAACCCTTCTATTTCATGCCCGGCAAATCCAAATCCACGAGCACCCCAGGTTCTGATACCGCCGCCACCCCGGCGCGTAAATCTGCCGCGCGCCCTCCTTCTTCTTCCGAATCCGAATCCGCTGCGGCCAAGCCCGTCAGAAAAGTTCCCTCTGTCGCCACTGGTGATACCTTGGACCTCATCGGAGAGCGGCCCAAACGCAACCGCGTCAAGCCCGGTTCCGCCCAAACGCCCTTGTCCGGCCCCGTAGCGCCTGACCCCACTCCGGTATCTGCCCCGGTCCCCAAGAAGGAAGTCCTTTCCCTCATTGATGAAGCCAAGCCACGCGTCCGCCGTACGGGGATCAGCCCGATTACTCCGCTCACCGGACTTGTCGCCCCTGCCCCGGCCCCCGAGGTAATTCCTGTCATCACCGAGCAGTCATCCGTGCCTCCCGCAATGGAAGGATCTGATGATGGGGATGAACCGGATGATCCCAAAGTGATTTGCATCAAGCCGCCTATCATTGTCCGCGACCTCGCTGACAAAATGGGGCTGAAAGTTTTTGTCCTGATCAAGGACTTGATGCTGCTTGATATCTTCGCCAATCCGGGAGTTTCCATCGAACCGGACATCGCCGCCAAAGTCTGCGAAAAACATGGCTTCACCTTTGAACGCGAAAAGCGCGAAAAAGGCAGTGGTTTCCACAAGGTTGAGGAAGTGATCCAGGCTCCGGTCGCGCCGGTTGAAGAACCAGAGGAAGCCCTCAAAGCCCGCCCTCCCATCATCACTTTCATGGGCCATGTCGACCACGGCAAAACCAGCCTGATCGATGCCATCCGCTCTTCCAAGGTCACGGCCGGGGAAGCCGGAGGGATCACCCAGGGCGTCGCTGCTTACAGCGTGGACCACCATGGTGAAAAACTGACTATTCTCGACACGCCGGGTCACGCCGCCTTCACCGCCATGCGGGCCCGCGGTGCGATGGTCACTGACATTGTGGTGCTTGTTATTGCAGCCAATGACGGGATCATGCCCCAAACCAAGGAGGCCATTGCCCATGCCAAGGCCGCCAACGTGAAAATCGTGGTCGCCATGAATAAGTGCGACCTTGCCACCGCTGATTTTGACAAAGTAAAACGACAGCTCCAGGAAAATGAACTGACCCCTGAGGATTGGGGCGGTGAAATTGCCTGTTTGCCCGTTTCTGCGACCAAAAATATCGGGATCGAGGAGCTGTTGAAGAGAATTCTCCTTGAAGCCGAATTCCTCGAACTGCGCGCCAATCCCAAAGCCGCCTGCCGGGCCATGGTGATTGAGTCCCGGGTCGAACCCGGCAAAGGCCCCACTGCCACCATCATCCCCCAGAGTGGCACCCTCCGGGTTGGCACCGCCTTCATTTGCGGGCCCCATTACGGCAAAGTGAAGAGCATGCTGGATGACCATGGCCGTCCCGTCAAAGAAGCGGGTCCCGCCATGCCCGTCGAAGTCACCGGCTTTTCCACCATTCCCAATGTCGGCGACGAACTCGTCGAAATGGACAGTGAACGCGATGCCAAGAAGCTCAGCGAGGAACGCACCAGCGAGCAACGGGCCGGCAAACTGGCCGCCCCCAAACGCGCTTCCCTCGAAAGCCTCTTCGCCGACATGAAGGGCTCGGAACGAAAATCCCTCCGGCTCATCCTCAAGACCGATGCCCAGGGTTCCCTCGAAGCCATCATTGCCCAGCTCAAACTCATCAAGTCCGATAAAGTCGGCATCGATTTCGTCCTGAGCGGGGTCGGTCCCATCACGGAAAGTGACGTCCTCCTCTCCTCGGCCTCCAACGCCGTCATTGTTGGATTCAACACTAAGGTCGAGGCCAAAGCGGTGAAAGCCATCAAGGCCGAAGGCGTCCAGGTGAAACTGTATTCCATCATCTACGAACTCCTGGATCAGATGGAGGAAGCCATGCTCGGCCTGCTCGACCCGCTCACCCGCGAGAAAGTCATTGGTCACGCCCAGGTCAAACAAGTCTTCAAAATCCAGCGCGGCCGCGCCGGGGGTTGTGTTGTCACCGACGGCAAACTCGTCCGCAACGCCCGTGCCCGGGTCCTCCGGGGCAAACAGGCCATCTACGACGGCGGCTTCCAGACGCTCCGCCGCTTCACCGACGACGTGGCGGAAGTCCGCAACGGCATGGAGTGCGGCGTTCGTCTCGGCGATTTCAACGAATACGAAATCAACGACATCATCGAGTGTTACGAACTGGAGAAGATCGCCCAGACCCTCTAACAACGATCCGGCGGGTCGCAAACTGATCGGACGGCACCGATGTGATAAACGAACAGAGCGCCCCCGTCCCCTGCTCTCCCGCCCCTTTCCGAAGACGCCTCCATTCTCAGTTCCCCTCTGAAATTGGACCCACTCAAAACTGAACATTTCTCCTCCCATGACGAATCGAAAAGCCAGAGTCACCGAGCTGATCCAGCGCGAGCTGTCCAGCATCCTGGCGCGCGACCATGCCTTCCCGGACGTCCTCGTCACCGTCACCGACGTGGACCTCACGCCCGACTTCAAGAACGCCCACATCTTCATCGGTGTCATCGGACCCGCCGCCAAACAGCAGGCGGTGGTGGACAAACTGAATACCCAACGAGGACTGCTTTCCTCCCGGGTGGCCAAGCGTGTCGTGCTCAAGAACAGCCCGCACTTCTTTTTCAAGCTCGACCACAGTGTTGAGCGCGGGGTCCGGGTCACGGCCCTGATGGAGCAAATCGATACCCAGCTCATCGAGTCCGCCCGCCTCAATCCTGAATCTGTCGAAGAAACCCCCGTTCCGGCTGCCGCCGGAGTGAACAGCCCCGCGCCTTCACCCACGGTGGACGTGCCTGCCCAGGAAACCGACGATGAAGATGAGGACGGTGCTTCCGGCAACGACCGCCCCCTCCGCCGCCGTAACCGCTAGGGACCATCCGGCCGTTTTGGCTTTGCCCCGCTGTTTTCATCCGTGAAACCCGTGGTTCCATCCCTCCCCCATTTCCCGTGAGCCTCCGCACCAATACCTCCTTCACAGAACTCGCCGCCCTCTTCCAAAGCGCGTCATCCTTCGCCGTGCTCGCCCACCAGCGTCCTGACGGGGATGCCATCGGCTCGACCCTCGCGCTCGGTCTGGCGCTGAAAAATCTCGGCAAGCCCGTCCGCTTCCTCAACGACGATGGTCTCCCCGCCAATCTGGCCTTCCTCCCCGGTTCGAATTTGATTGAGCAACCCGCCCCCGGCCAGACCGTCGGGGCGGAAGTCGCCATCGCCGTCGATTGCGCCAACCGCGAACGCCTCGGTCCGAACGCCCTTGCGGCCCTCGCCGGCGCCAAAACATGGGTCAATATCGACCACCACATTTCAAACGAAGGTTACGGCGATCTTCATTATATCAATTCCGGAGCCCCCGCCGCCGGCGAGATCATCTACGATCTCCTCACCGCCGCGGCGCTCCCCATCACTCCGGAAATCGCCAGCAATCTCTACGTCGCCATCTCCACCGACACCGGTTCCTTCCAATACCAGAGCACCACCGCCCACACCTACGAGATCGCCGCCGCGCTGATCCGGGCCGGGATCAATGTGAGCAAACTCTGTCAGGATACTTACGAATCCTATCCGCTCCGCCGTGTCGAGCTTCTCCGCCATCTGCTCAACGCCATGCAGATCACCCACGAGGGGAAAGTCGCCTCCTGGGCTCTGACCCGTGCTTTTGCCGACTCCATCAACATGCAGCCTGACGACAATGAAGGCCTGATGGACAATCTGCGCTCCATCCAGGGCGTCGTGGTCGCCGCCGCCTTCGAAGAACTCCCCGGCCCTGAGGGGAAAATCCGCCTCAGCCTCCGCTCCAAAGACCCCGCCATCGACGTCTGTGCGGTCTGCGCCAGCTTCGGCGGCGGCGGACACCGCCTCGCCGCCGGCGCCCGTCTCGCCGGCCCCCTTTCCGATGCTCAATCCCGTGTATTCCAAGCCCTCCATGAAACGTTCTCCTGATCCTGAAATCGACGGCGTCCTGCTGGTCGACAAAGGCCAGGACATGACCTCCCACGATGTCGTCGCCGTCGCCCGGCGCGCCCTTGGCACCAAAAAAATCGGCCACTGCGGCACCCTCGATCCCAACGCCACCGGCCTTCTCATCCTCGTGGTCGGCCGCGCCACCAAGATCCAGGACCTCCTCATGGCGGAGGAAAAGGAATACGAAGGCATCTGCCGTCTTGGCTCCTCCACCACCACCCAGGACGCCTGGGGCGAAGCCATCGCCACCGCCGAAGTCCCCGCCTTCACCCCGGAGCAGATCGAGGCCGCCTTCAGCCAATTCCGCGGCGATTTCTATCAACTCCCCCCCATGGTCAGCGCCATCAAAAAGGATGGCGTAGCCCTCTACAAACTGGCGCGCCAGGGCATCGAGATCGAACGCGAAAAACGCCTCGTCACCGTTTTCCACCACCAGATCAAAGGCATCAACCTGCCTGACATCGAATTCCGCGTCGTCTGCAGCAAAGGTTTCTACGTCCGCACCTACTGTCACGATCTCGGCGAAGCCCTTGGCTGCCACGCCCACATGGCCGCCCTCCGCCGCACCCGCAGCGGCAAGTTCGACCTCACAAAATCCACTACCTTCGAGGAACTCAAAACCCTCCCCCGCGAGGAACTGCTCGCCCGCCTCCTCTCCCTCCGCGACGTCAGCCGCCTACGGGGCGTCTAGCACACGCCATACCCGACCTCCGCCAATGGAAGAAATGTGAATAATGGGAACTATGATTCCCCTGCCTCCCATTCTTCCCTTCCCACGCTCCCCGTCATGCAAACTCTGAAGTCCATCGCCGACCTCACCGCCCTGCCCGGCCCGGTGCATCTTGCGATCGGGTTCTTCGATGGCGTGCATGTCGGCCACCAGGAAGTTATCAGGCGCGCCCAGGCTGCCGCCGAAGCGGATGGCGGCACTGCGGTTATCGCCACATTCGATCCGCACCCCATGAAGTTCCTGCGCCCGGACACCGCCCCGCGCCTCCTGACCTCCACCCTGCACAAAAGCCTGATCCTGTCGCAGCTCGGCGTCACCCACCTGCTCGTCATCCCTTTTGATAGCGCCCTCGCCGCCCTCACGCCGGATGCCTTCATCGGGTCTCTTGCCGGGGCATCCCGTCCACTGGGCAGCATCACTGTCGGCTACAATTGGGCCTTCGGCAAAGGCCGCAGCGGCAACTTGGAAACCCTCACCACTCTGGGCAAAACCCTCGGCTTCCAAGTTCACGGCATCGCCCCCGTGGTCGTCGCCGAAGAACCTGTCAGCAGCACCCGGGTCCGTCTTGCCGTCGAGCGTGGTGACTTCCCCGCCGCCGCCCGCCTCCTCGGTCGCGACTACTCGGTCCACGGCACCATCATCCAAGGCCGCCAACTGGCCCGGAAGTTGGGCTTCCCCACCGCCAACCTCGCTTTGGAAGCCGAGCAACTTCCCCCCATCGGGGTGTATGCGGTCAAAGCCGCCGTCAATGGCCAGCGTTTTACCGGCGTCGCCAACCTCGGTCTCCGCCCCACCGTGGAGCACGACGGTGTCCCACTACGTCAACTCGAAGTCCACCTCTTCGATCACACCGGCGACCTCTACGGCCTAGGCATGGAAGTCCGCTTTATCCAACGTCTGCGCGACGAAATGAAAATGGATTCCCTCGAAGCCCTCAAAGCTCAAATCGCCCTTGATGCGGCGCAAGCCCGCCACATCCTTGGAGCCTTTCCCGGCGGTGCCAAGCTTCCGGTTGCCTCAGCCCTCTAAAGAATTTTCCGTCAGGGAAAGGTAGCATCTTCCCGCATCAGTCCTCACCGTCCGGCCACCAGATACCCGGTGAAAAAGACCACCTCGCGGGCAAGGAAGCCCGCCTTCGCGGACCAGGAGACGTAGGCGCTGGTTTTGGTAGGGGAGGAGAAGCAGGGCACGCCGGCATCACGGAACATACGGACGGCGCGGCGCATGTGCATGGGGTCGCTGACGAGCAGGCAGGATTGCAGCTTTTTCTCCTGCATGAGGCGGGCGGCTTCGGAGACGTTGCCACGGGTGGAGTGGGAGGCAGTCTCGATCAGGATGTCCTTCCTGGGAATGCCGTGGGCGACAGCGTAGTCGCGGGCGACCTCGCTCTCAGCCATGGCGGCCTTGTCGCCGAAGCCGCCGGTGAAGATGAGCTTCCTGACTTGACCTATTTTGTAAAGATCCAGCGCGTGATTCAACCGTTCTTCGAGCACGGGGGAGGGTTTCCGGTCCCAGGCCGCCGCACCCAACACCACCGCGGCATCAGCTTTGCGTGTCTCATCCCGACCCGCGAAATCATTGATATACCAAGCCACGCCAGCCACCCACAGGAGCAGCAGCACCAGAAGCCGGAAGATCCATTTGAAAAGGGAGCGCATCAGTCAGGGAAAATTTCAAATTACGCCCGCCAGTCAAACATCAATCACTTCATCCGGCTTCCGGCGGGGCGCCTCACCTTCACCGGACTCCAGGAATCGAGCCGCTCTCGCCTGCCGCGGCAGGGCAATGCTGACAGTAGTGCCCTTCCCTTCCCCGCTCTGCACGGACAGTTCCCCCCCATGATCCCTGACAATCCGGCGCACGATCAGCATCCCGAGACCATTCCCCGTCTTCTTGGTGGTGAACCAGGCCTGATGCATCTGGGCCACCGTCTCCGGGCTCATTCCTTTTCCTGAATCCTCGATCCGGATCACCACATCGTAATCCGTCAGTTCCGTTCCGATCCGCAGGGAACCGCCCGTGCCCATGGCCTGGGAGGAATTCTTGATCAAGTTATACAGCGCCTGCTTCATCTGCGCCGCATCCAGGCGCACCAGCGGCAGCCCCTCATGCAGCAAAAGCCGGGTGGTGATCCGCCGGTCTTTCAATTCCGGGGCCAGGAACGTGGCGGCTTCCTCCACTACCCGGTTCAGATCGGTCAGTTCAAAGCGCGGGGGCACCGGCCGCATCGCGCCGAGGAATTGCTCAATGATGAAATCCAGCCGCTTGATCTCCCCCCGCGCCACTTCCACCTGACCCTTCACACTTTCGAACACGGCGGCATCCAGCTTCTTGAGCTTCTTTTCCAACAATTGCAGATGGATATTCAGCGAGTTCAATGGGTTGCCGATTTCATGGGCCACCCCGGCCGCGAGCACCGTCAGGGCATTGAGCCGCTCGCTCTCGATCTGCTCCTCTGCCACCCGGCGCGTCTGCGTGATGTCCCGCACCAGCATGACATATCCCAGCGGCGCCGCGCCCGGCTCCCCATCGTCGATCGGCCGGAAGTAGAAATTCAAATAACGATGTTCCGGATAGAAGACCTCCATGTCCCGCGACATCACCTCGCGCCGGCGCGTCAACACTTCCCAGGACACTCCCCGCACCAGCTCCTCCAACGGTCGGCCTGCTGAGGTCTCATGATCCATTCCGTAAAACCCGCACGCCGCCCCATTCACAAAGGTGACCACGCCCTGCGGATCGCAGATAATCACCCCTTCCTCCAGGACTTCGAACACCTGCTCAAAGAATCCCTTTTCCCTGATCAGTTTCTGGAGCAAACCCTGCACCTCCCCCGGCCCGACCCGGTCGAGGCGGGCGATCAGCTTATCAAGAAATCCTGCTTTCATGGGGCTACCCTGCCATGCCGCCACCATCCGGCAAGCGAACCGCTTGTTTTGCACCGATGAATCCGGCCATCACGCCATCAGACCCGGCACCGGCTTGCTTCCAGGCTTGGTCACATTGCTCAGCCTCATCGGAACGCCATTGATGGGGTAGTTGAAACGCAGGTGATCGAATCCCAATAACGCCAGCACCGTGGCGTGGAAGTCGTGGACACTGACCTTGTCCACCACGGCCTGGTAGCCCATTTCATCGGTCGATCCGTAGGACAGGCCGGGTTTCACGCCGCCCCCGGCCATCCAGAGGGTAAAGGCCCCGGGGTTGTGGTCGCGGCCAATGAAAGCCATCTCCTGACCCTGACGGTTTTCCCGCATGGGAGTGCGGCCGAACTCGCCACCCCAGATCACAAGGGTATCCTCCAGCAGCCCCTGCCGCTGGAGATCCGTCAGGAGTGCCGCGCAGGCCTGGTCCACGCTTTGGCACTTGTCCTTGAATCCATGATTCAACGCTTCCGATTGGCTCGCCCCATGGCTGTCCCAGCCCCAGTCAAAAAGCTGGATGAAGCGCACGCCGCGTTCCACGAGGCGGCGGGCCAGCAGACAATTGTTGGCGAAAGATTCCTTGCCCGGCTGGGTGCCATAGAGTTCATGTACTGCGGGCGGTTCCTTGCTCAGGTCAAAGGCTTCGGACGCGTGCAGCTGCATGCGGAAAGCCATTTCATACTGGGCGATGCGGGTAACCGTTTCCGGATCGCCCACCTGGGCAGCTGTCAGGGCATTGATCTCCGCCAGGGCATCAAGGCTCCGGCGGCGCTGGCTGCGGTCGATCCCCGGGGGATCCTGGAGGAAAAGCACAGGCTCCCCTGCAGAGCGGCATTGCACGCCTTGATAGACGCTGGGCAGATAACCGGCGCCCCAGACACTCTTGCCCGCATCCGGATTCTTCCCCCCACTGGTGAGGACCACAAATCCCGGCAGGTTGTCGTTTTCCGACCCAAGTCCATAGGTCGCCCAGGACCCAAAACTGGCGTTTCCCGGCGACTGCGACCCGGTGTGCATGAGGAGCTGCGCCGGGCCATGGTTGAACTGGTCGGTATACATCGATTTCACGATGCACAAATCATCGGCATGCCCTGCGAGAAATGGCAGGCGGTCGGAAATCCACTGCCCGCTCCGGCCGTGCTGCTGGAAGGGATACTGGCTGGCCAGCATCTTCGGCACCCCCTGGATAAAAGCGAACTGCTTGCCGGCGAGGAAAGACTGCGGGCAGTCTTTGCCATCCAGCTTGAGAAGCTCCGGCTTGTAATCAAACAGTTCCAACTGGCTGGGGCTGCCGGCCATGTGCAGGTAGATCACGCGTTTGGCCTTGGCTGGAAAATGGGGCTCGGCCGGCTTCCATGGATAAGCCGGGTCCTTCGCCAGAACGGCACTGGCTGCGGCGGCCTGCGGTTGGCTGGCCAGCCACAGACCCGCGAGACTGAGCGAGCCATTCCTGAGAAAATGGCGGCGCGTGGGATTTAAGAGAGGATGATCGATCATCGGTTTAAAGCGAGGTCGGTGTTGAGCAGGGTGTTGGCGACCAAAGTCAGTGCCGCCATTTCAGGCGACCCGCCAAGGGCCGCCGCCGTATCCGGTTTAGCCTGATAATCCGCCAGGGCGCCGGCATGGAGTTTCGTCAGGGCCGCCAACAGTCCGGCGGGCGGAGGATCCAGCGTGATCAGCTGGCAGGCCCGGGTGATCTGATCCTCCACCGTGCCGCCCTCACGCGACACCCGCTGCGCCAGGGCCATGGCCATCTCCAGATAAGCTGGGTCGTTCAAGGTCACCAGCGCCTGGAGCGGGGTATTGGTCGGCAACCGCCTGGCACTGCATAAATCGCGCGCGGGCGCATCGAACGCCAGAAAGCCGGGATATCCGCTGGTCCGTTTCACGTAAGTATAGATGGCACGGCGGTAGCGATCCTCACCTTCCGAGGTTTTCCAGGTTTGACCGCTGTAGACGGTATTCCACACACCCTCCGGCTGGGGCGGATAGACCGGCGGTCCTGACATCTTCAAGGAAAGCAAACCCGAAATCTTCAAGGCATGATCGCGCACCATCTCCGCGGTGAGCCGCTGCCGGGGCCCGCGGGCGAGCAGCGCATTGGAGGGATCGCGGGAAACGAGGTCCGCCGGGGCGCGGCTGGTCTGTGCATAGGTTGCACTCAGAGCGACCTCGCGGAGGAATTTCTTCACCGACCAGCCATGCTGCCGGGTGAGCCGCAGGGCCAGATGGTCAAGCAATCCCGGATGGGTGGGACGGGCGCCGCTGGAACCGAAGTCCTCCAGCGTTTCCACGATCCCCCTCCCGAACATGCCCGCCCACAGGCGGTTCGCCAGCACCCGGCCCGCCAGGGGATTGCGTTCGCTCACCAGCCAGCGCGCCATGTCCAGCCGCGAAACCCGGCCCGTCCCTGAAGGCGGATTCAACCGTTCCGGAATGCCCGGCTGGACCGCCGCCTCTTTGGTCAGCCGATTCCCGCGCTGCCAGATGCGGGTCTCGCGCTCCGCCAGGGCAGGACGTTCCAGGAGCACGGGCACGTTCGTGGCCGGCGCTTTCCGGACCGCTTCCTTCAGTCCGTGAAACCGCTCCCACAAGGCTCGGCGTTCCGGGGAGCCGCCCAACGCCGTCCAATCCGCCGCCGTGGTGGTGGACAGTGAAAAATCCCGCAGGGTGCAGGCCTGTTGATTGGCATTGGAAACCGCCTCCTGTTTCAACATGATTTCCAACCGGTCCTCCGCTGCGGTGACCAGCGGCTCTTCCAGGATCACGACGCACCAGCGCCCTCCCGCCTGCGCCGGATAGCTGCCAAATCCGCCCGGCCCTCCCTCAAGGGACTCCTGCGGATCAAACGGACCGGCGAGGAAATCCCCGATCACTTCCTTGAGTTTGATTCCGGTTTTCTTCCCGTCCTTTCCCGCTAGAGCCAAGGTCAGGTGCGACAGCACGCTGGCCCGCTCCGGCCATGATTTGGGATCGGCCTGGTCCGGGAAAATCTCCAGCTTCAATGCCGTGAGACCGGAAGGTGCTGGTGTAGTCAGGGTGTAGACCACCCCCACTGGCAGCGTGCCCCTGGCGGTAACGCGGCCACCGGGATGGATCGTCAGGTCGCCGCCGGATGTGGCTGCAGAAGACGGCATTAAAGGTTGCCAGGCGTTTTCCCGTTTGGCCAGTTCCACTCCTTGGTCATTCAGGGAACGCCGCACCTGTTGCATCTCCTTCCATTGGGCCGCGAGCGCATCGCGCGCTCCGGGGTCATCAGCGATGGGGAGACGCGGGAAATCGTTATCAAGATCGGCGTCCTCGGTGTTGTCGAAGAAGGCCATGAACCGGTAGTAGTCCTCGTGGGGATAGGGATCGTAGGGGTGCGAGTGGCATTGCACGCAACCGAAGGTGGTCGCCTGCCATGCGGTCCATGTTGTATTCACCCGGTCCACCACCGCCGCGGCGCGGAACTCCTCGTCATTGGTACCACCCTCGGTGTTATTCTGCGTATTGCGGTGAAAACTGGTGGCAAGCAGGTCGTCGGCACTGGGCTGGGGGAGTTGGTCGCCGGCCAGCTGTTTGATGGTGAATTGATCAAACGGCAAATCATCGTTCAAGGCCCGGATCAGCCAGTCACGCCATGGCCAGATGTCGCGGGGCGGGTCCTTCTCAAATCCATAGGTATCGGCATACCGGGCAAGGTCCTGCCACACGCTGGCCCAGCGTTCACCGAAGGCAGGCGAGGCCAGCAGACCATCGACCACCGTCGCCCGGGCCGAAGCCTCATCGGCCACCCGGGCGGCAGTGAAGGCGTGATAATCCTGCAAGGACGGCGGCAGTCCTGTCAGGTCCAGGGAGACCCGGCGCAACCATTCGGCGGCTCCTGCAGCCGGAGCGGGCGTGAGGGATTCGGCTTCCAGCCGGGCTTTGACAAAGCCATCAAAGGGTTGCCGGGACCAGGCAGGCTCCTGCAACACGGGAACCGGTGGCTCCACCGGCGGCACCAGCGACCAGTGTTCGCTCCACGTGGCGCCTTCCGCGATCCACTGCCGGAGTTTGGCCACGTCCGCCGGATTCAGGGGAGGACCATGTTCCGGCTGCGGCATCACTTCGTCAGGATCAGTGGAAGTGATGCGGCGCATCAGCTCCGAGGCGTCAGGATTCCCGGGCACAATTGTCAGTTCCCCGGACTTGCCCTTGGCGGTGGCTTTCTCGCGGTAGATGAAGGAAACCTTGCCCGCCGCTTTCACTCCGCCATGACAAGCCGTGCAGTGCGTGGTGAAGATGGGCCGGATGTCCCGGTTGAACTCCATCGCGGCGCCCACGGAAACCCAGGGGGTCAGGACAAGGCAGGAAACAATCAGGTGGACCGGGGACACAGGATACAAGCAGGATGGAAAATGAAAAAACGGGAACCCGGTGGTGCCGGGACCCCAGTTTTCATACGGCCGGACCCACTGCATTTCAGCCAGAAAAACAGCATTCCCGGAGGCGGCATCCGGTCTCACGATTTCACCCGGCGCGATGCCATCCATCGAGTGAAGGCCTCGTCCGCGATCACGCCCGCGAGAATGAAAACGCCAATGACAAATTCCTTCCACTCGTCCCCGGCGACAAAAAATACGGCCTGCCGCACCTCCGCCACCATCACACTGCCCAGCACCACGCCCGCGACCGCGCATTGCCCGCCCCGCAGGCTGCAGCCGCCCAGCACTGCGCCTGCAATCGCCCACAATTCATAGGAATTTCCGAACGAAGATCCCAGCGCCGACCGGCCGTCCAACAAAAACAACACCCCGGCCAATCCCGCCAGCAGCGAGCAGATCACATAGGAAAGCACCCGCAGCCGGACCGTTCCGATTCCGCAAAACCGGGCCGCCTGTTCATTCCGCCCGGTCGCGAGCAGGCGCCGGCCCGTCACTGTCAGATTCAGGAAAACCGCCGCCACCACCGCCAGCCCCATCATCAGTAAAAACACCGCCGGCACCGGCAGGCCTGCCAGCGGCCGGCCCAGCACCAATGCATCGCGCAGCCACTCCTGGTCCGCTGGCAGAATCTGTTCACGCCCGCCCCCTGCCACCCGCGCCAGCCCGCGGTAGATGAACAACCCGCATAACGTTACGAGAAAAGCCTGCAGATTCAGCTTTGTCACCAGAAATCCGTGCAGCAGCCCGGCCAGCACAGACAGACCGGCTATCACCAAAGCCGCCTCCCCGACGCCCAGTCCCTGCTTCAATAACACCGGATACAATACCGCGCACAGCCCCACCCACGAGCCAATCGACAGATCTATCCCTCCGGTCAGAATCACAAAACCCACCCCAAGAGCGATCACCCCGAACAATCCCGCATATTTCAACACAGCCCCCAGACTGTCACGCGACAGAAACCGGGGCTCCAGCCACCCGCAGACCAGGGTCAGGACCACCAGCAGGGCAAAAATCAGCAGGGTCTTGGAATGTCGGATCAGCAAAGTCTTCATACGGGCAAAGTTCCTGTGGCGAGTTGCATCACCGCCTCCTCACTCAATTCCGCGCGGCCCACTTCCCCGGCGAGGCGGCCTTCGTGCACCACGAGGACGCGGTCGGAAAGCCGCAACACCTCTTCAAGGTCGCTGGAGATCATGAGCACAGCGGCCCCCGCCGCGGCGAGGTCTTCGATGACCCGGTAAATCTCGGCCTTCGCGCCCACATCCACCCCGCGGGTAGGTTCGTCGAGAACAAAACCCGCGGGTCCAGGGCAAGCCATTTGGCCAGCACGACCTTCTGCTGGTTGCCGCCGGAGAGCAGGCCGGCCATTTTCTCGACGTCGGAGGTCCGGATGCCGAGGAGGCCACGCATGCGTTCCGCCAGGGCCGTCGCGGCCCCTGACCGCACAAATCCCAGGCGCTGCATCCCACCGAGTCCAGGCAGGGCGATGTTTTCCCGGATCGGCATTTCGAGGAAAATGCCCTGCTCCTTCCGGTCCTCCGGAGCCAGCGCCACCCCGGCCCGCACCGCTGCCGCAACGCATCCCGGCGGCAAGACCACCCCATCCACCCGGACCGTTCCTGACAATGCCCGGTCCACGCCCGCCACCACCCGCGCAAGCTCCGTCCGGCCCGCCCCCACAAGGCCTGCCATGCCCACAATCTCCCCGGCCCTGACGGAAAAGGAAACCGTTTCCCCTGGCCACGCCCTCGTCCGCAGATTCTCTGCTTCCAGCCGCACCGCCCCGGTCTGTATTCCCTCCGGACGGCGGCGCGACGGGTCCAGATCACGTCCCACCATCAACTGCACCATGCGCTCCGGCGACATTTCGCTTTTGGTCAGGTCGCCACTGTTCCTTCCGTCTTTCAGCACCACCACGCGGTCGGCCACGCTCATGACTTCCACCAGACGGTGGGAGATGAAAACCACCCCGAGGCCCCGCGACTTCAAGTCCCGCACCACTTCAAACAGACGCGCCGTTTCGGAAGCCGTGAGGCTGCTGGTGGGCTCGTCCATGATAACCAGTCTGGCTTCGCGGGCCAGCGCCCGTGCGATTTCCACCATCTGCCGCTGACCGATCGACAGCGATTCCACCACTTCATCGGGACTCACCTTCAATCCCACGCGAGCCAACAACTCTGCGGCGCGTTTCCGCATGGTCCGCCGGTCAAGCCACCACCCTGACCGGCAGGGTTCGCGGCCCAGAAAGACATTCTCCGCCACTGTCAGGTTTTCACAGAGATTCAATTCCTGATGAATAAAGGCAATCCCGAGGGCCTCGGCCTGCGCCACCCTGGTAATCCTGACTGCTTTTCCCTCCCAACGTATTTCCCCCGCATCGGGCGGATGCACCCCGGCCAGCGCTTTCATCAGCGTGCTTTTGCCGGCCCCATTTTCCCCCATCACGGCCACCACTTCGCCCGTATGAAACCGGGCACTGACCCCGTCCAGCGCCTGCACGCCGGGAAAGCGTTTGGATAAGTTGATGGCCTCCAGGATTGGCTCCGGGGCAGTGATAGCCGGCATGATTTC
Source organism: uncultured Verrucomicrobiota bacterium (assembly GCA_942492905.1). Taxonomy (GTDB): domain Bacteria; phylum Verrucomicrobiota; class Verrucomicrobiia; order Verrucomicrobiales; family V1-33; genus CAIZWU01. The sequence continues at coordinate 2,364,780 of OW818657.1, read as the reverse complement.
CCTCGCTTCTGATTGGGGTGATCCTTCTGAACCCAAGCCATCCATGGCCCATTTTCCCCACCCTCATGGGGCGCCCAACTCATCGATCAGCCCGCGCTGACGGTCCACCGCATTCCGGGCATCCACGCTGCCGACAAAGACCATCAGCTTGCCGCCTTCGGGGAGCTTGGCTTTGATCAGTTTGCCCAGCGCGCGGCCGGCTTCATAGTTGTTGGTGCCTAGGTAAACCTTGCGGGCGCTGGCCGGGGCGTCGCTGTCGTGGGTCACCAGCGGCATCTTTTCCGCGACCTTGGCGAGGAGATCACCCTGGCTTTCCGGCGAGATGACCGAGATGGCCATGCCTTTGATTTCGCCCTTCTGCAGCAGGCTTTCGATGAGCCGGTTTTGTTCGGCCGCTTCCTGGAGGGCGGGCATCTGGAAATCGACCGAGATCCCGAGTTCGGCCTCGGCTTTGAGGCAACCGGCCCGGGCTTCCTCCCAGAAGGAGCTTTGGTTATTCGGAATGAAGGCAAACTTGACCGCCGGTCCGCCGGTCCGCACCGGCACGGCCTTGGCGGATTCCAGCCGGGCCTGCACTTCCGTCCGGTAGGCGGCCACATTTTCCTTGGTCACCACCTGCACCGGGATATCAAACAACCCATCCTTGCCCGGGGCCGGCTGGCCTTCGGACAGCGCTTTCAACACCTTCATGGATTGATAACCAAACTCAAACGGTTGCTGGACCACGGTGCCTTCGATGTGCCCGGCTTCAATGGCCTGCAGTGATTCCTCTAATCCATCGAAACCAAAAACCTTGACCTTGCCGAGCACGTCGCGGCCATTTTTCTGCGCCTCCCGCAGGGCCTCCACGGATTTGGGCCCATTGTAACCATAGATGCCTACCATGCCAGCCAGATCCGGGTAGAGTTGCAGGGTGTTTTCCGCGTTCTGTTTGGCAACGGTGAAGTCCGCATTGTCGGTGCGCGTGCCCAGGATGACGAATTTCCCGGCCTTGATCCCTTCCGCGGCAGCCGCCCCGGAATCCGTTTTCCGGCAGCCCACCGGTCCCAGCATCGCCAGAGCCAATCCCGCGATGCCGTATTTCAGAAATTGTCGTGTTTCCATCCGCTTGGAATAGCGGCCGGCTCCGGACCGGTAAAGCTGAATTGCCGCAAAATCAGTCGTCCGGCCCGGTTTCAATGCGGTTTTCAGTTCCAATCACCTCTTGGAAATCTCATGTTTGAGATAATTCCGAAAAACGAACTTAAATTTAAATAATTTACTGGACATTATCGCAGCCTGTGATAATCTTTGGCACTACTTCGTCGGTCAGTCCGCTGGCCCCGTTTAGTTGGTAATTGTTCCAAAGGTTTGGTCGCCTGCGGAACACAGAAGAGCCTCTTCCCGGCCGTTTCCGGGAAGAGGCTCTTTCTCTTTGCAGGCGCTGGGTGCCCGAACCGGAATGGCATCCGCATCCAAAGCACAGGGACGGCGGAATTCCCCTATTCCCGCAGAATCGGCAACTCGCGCATGAAGATCATATACCATGCGATCACCACCAACAGACTGAGCACCAGAAAAGTCACCACCCGGCCAATCCACCGCGCCTTATTGGACATCCGATCGGTGGGATTGATGAAAGGCGTCACCATAGCCACCAGCAGCAGCGTCAGCAGGGGAAGAATCGCTGGTGCGCCCCCCAGCAGAAAAATGGCCGGGAGGGCGAAGATTCCCACAAAGCCGCCTACCATCAGGAACAGACAACCCACGTCCATCCGCTCCCGGTCCTGGAGTGGCCCCGGCCGCGGAGGTGGTGCCTCGGGCGTATTGTTTTCCGCATCGGCCGATAATGGGTCCTCAGGATCAGGCATGGCCTATTCTGGGACGTCCCCCCGCAGAAAGCAAACCGGGAACGCCTTCCCTATCCGAATCCCCTTCAGCGTGGTGGACCCTGTGAATGGCCCGGAGCATGCCGCTCTTTTACGGTCTTTGCGGCTTGGTCTGGCATTCATCCTACTCAACCAGCGAACAACTCCCACAGACGGGGCCCCAACACCATCAGGCCGGCCAGCACAGCTCCAGCCGTCGCCGCCAGCACTCCTCCGGCGGCCATGTCCTTGACGACCCGGATCGCCTCCTCCTCTTCCTTGCTGACCCGGTCTGAAAGCCGTTCGATAGCCGTATTCAAGGCTTCAGCTGCCACTACCCCTGCCGCCGCCAACCCCAGCACCGCCCATTCCAGAGCGGGAAGGTGCAGCCAGATCCCGAGGGCTCCCACCAGGAGCACGGCCACCACATGGACGCGGCCACTGGGTTCGTCCCGCAAAACCTGAAAAAGCCCCCGCCCCGCACAGGCAAACCGGTGGCCCCAGCGCTGCAAAAAACGGTCAGGCGTTTTCACCGCGCACCTCCCTTGCCACGGATTGGGTGTCCCATGCTTCATCGAATTGTGGAATCAGGTTTTCGGCATCGGCCTGCATGGCTTCGTTCAGGATTTCCATGCGTTGCCGCACGGCCGCGATATATTTCGGTTCATCACCCCACAGATCCACCAGTTCATGCACCGTGGCCTCATCATGCGCCCGGAACAGGCGCGCCGCCCGCCGCGCCCCATACGCCCGATGCCCCAGATGGCGCAGCGCCGCGATGCTCATTTCGAGGGAACTGTCCAGAGTCTCCCGCCAGACATCGGTAATCCCCCGCTTCAAAAACTCATAGGCATGAACCCGCCCATTCGCCCGTGCCATGATGTGCAGGTCAGGATAGTGACGCTGCACGGTTTCCGCGATCTCCAGCGACTTCGCCTCATCATCAATGGCCAGGATGAAAAGCTTGGCTTCCGCCGCCCCTGCGGCATGCAGCAGGTCCTCCCGGGAAGCATCGCCATAAAAAACCTTCAACCCCAGCTTGCGGAAGAGCTCCACCTGGTCGGCATCCAGATCGATAACCGTGCAGCGCACTTTTTGAGTGGTGAGCATCCGACCGATAACATGCCCCACCCGGCCAAATCCTGCGATCAGCACCGGATTTTCCCTCTCATCGATTTCGTCTGCCTCGCGGCGGTCCGGCCTCACCAGATTGCACCTTGCCGCCAAACGGTCGTGCACCAGCAGCACCAGTGGAGTCAGCCCCATGCTGAGCGCGGTCACCGCCACCAACGGGCCGACCTTGTCCGGCGGCAGGATTCGTCCCTGCTCGGCCACACTAAAAAGCACGAAGGCAAATTCACCCACCTGGGCCAGGGCAAAAGCCACCAGATTCCGGGCCGCCCGTGGCTGGGAGAAAACACGGCCCAGCGCCAACAACACCCCCAGCTTCACCCCCACTGCCCCTAGCGTCATGAGTGCGATCATGCCGGGTTGGGAAGCAATCAGGCTGAAATCAATCCCGGCGCCTACCGAGATGAAAAAAATGCCCAGCAGCAGTCCTTTGAAGGGCTCGATATTCGACTCCAATTCATGCCGGAATTCGCTGTCCGCCAGCATGACTCCAGCCAAAAACGTCCCCAGCGCCGCACTGAGTCCCACTGCCTGCATGAGCAGAGCGGTGGCGATCACCAGCAGCAGCGCACTTGCCGTGAACAACTCCCGCAGCCCGCTGTGGGCGATGAACCGGAAGACCGGCCGCAATAAATAGCGCCCGGCGACCACTACCGCGGCCACCGCGCCAAGCCGCAGCAACGCCTGCACCCACAGGGGATAGGCCGCAAATCCGGCCACACTTTCAACGGGAGCCCCCACCGCCAGCAATGGCAGCAAGGCCAACAAAGGGATAACGGCCAGATCCTGAAACAGGAGCACCGCAAACGTCGCCTGCCCACCTTGGGTCTTGAGCTGGCCTTTTTCGGCGAGGCTTTGCAGCACGATGGCAGTGGATGACATCGTCAGGATAAATCCGGCAGCCATCGCCTGTTGCCACGGCCAACCCATGCCCAGCCCGATCCCCGTGAAGACCAGACCCGTCACCATCACCTGGGCTCCGCCGAGTCCAAAAATCGGCCCCCGCAGCCGCCAGAGCAGGCTGGGTTTCAGCTCCAGGCCTACCAGAAACAGCATCATCACCACGCCAAACTCGGCGAAGTGCATCACATCCTTGCCCTCCCCTCCCACCATCCCCAGCACGGCCGGTCCGAGGCACGCCCCTGCCAGCAAATATCCCAGCACACTCCCCAGGCCGAGCCGTTTGGCCAGCGGCACACTCACCACCGCCGCCAGCAGATAGACAAACGCCTGGGCCAGAAAACCCTCCAGATGCAGCGCGGCCATCATACGGCGCCTCCTTCCAGCACATCATTCAGCCTTCCAAGTCCCGTCAGGGTCTCCAGCGGCACCGTCCCATCCCGCAACAATTCCAGCACCCTGATATAATCGGCCGCCTGCCGGTTCAAACCTGCTTCATCGAGGGCAAAGCTGCCCTGCACCAAAAAGGGCGGCAGCCACACCATCCGGCACAACCGGGCGGTCTGCTCGAAAGGAGCCAACAACTGCCGGACCGTAAAATAGTTATACCCGTCCGCCTGATAGGCCTCGGCGGGCCCGCCGGTGCTCAGCACCGAAGCCTGCCACTTCCCCTCCAATGCCCGCCCCTGCTCCCCGTAGGCGAACCCGTGCTGGAGCACCAGATCCAGCCACTCCTTCAGAATGGCCGGGCAGGAATACCAATAAAACGGATGCTGGAACAGGATCACATCGTGCCTTTCCAGCAGGTCCTGTTCCCGCTTCACATCAATCATGAAGTCAGGATATTCCTCATACAGATCGTGGATGGTCACGCCCTCCACCTTCCCGGCTGCGGCCAACAACCGGCGGTTGATACGTGACTTCCCCAACGCCGGATGAGCGAATAAAATCAGGATGCGTCGGGGAACAGTCACGCCTGACCATGCGCCGCCTCTTCCTGTGCTCAAGGAGACAAATCAAATCCAGTCGCCCACCCAGGCAGGCGGCCCGGCTTCGAAGCTGGTCCACGCCCCGCTCAGCGGATGGCGGAAGCCAATCTTCCAGGCGTGGAGGCAGAGCGGAGGGTCCTCCATGGAGACCGTGGGCGTGCGTCCGGTCTGGCCATTGGCCAAATACAACGGATCACCACAGACCGGCCAGCCGAGATGTTGCAGGTGGATGCGGATCTGGTTGGTCCGCCCGGTTTTGGGGCGGGCTTCGAGTAGGGCGGTCCCGTCGGGATCGCGGCGGAGCACGGTGAATCCGGTCACCGCCGGCAGCCCATGGGACTCGTCCACCGCACGGGTGCCAAGGGTGCCGCATTCCGCACTGATGGCCGCCTCACAACTAAAGGCGTCGGCAGGAGGATGTCCCTGGACCCGCACCAGATAGTGTTTTTCGACTTCGCCGCGCTCAAACTGCGGCTGGAGCAGGGAGGCAAAGTGCCGGGTGCGGCTGACGACCACCACCCCGGTGGTGTTGGCATCCAGCCGGTGCGCCGGGCGCGGTTTTTGCGGATGCCACGCGGCAGCCAGAAACCACGCCAGGGTGTTGCGGTTGAAGCGCCCTCCGGGATGCATGGGCAGCGGGGCGGGTTTGTGCAGGACGATAATAGCCTCATCTTCGTGGAGCAGGCGGATGCCGGCATTCACGTCAGGTTCCAAGGTGCCGGGGACCAGCTGCACAAGGCGTTGCCCCCCCCGGACACGGTCGTCAGGCTGGACCGGCCGGTGGTCATCGTCCCGCATGCGGCCGGCCGCGAAGACCGGCTCCCACGATTCCGCCGGATGGTGCGGCAGGACGACGGCCAGCGTTTCAATGACCGTCAGGCCCTCACAGGATGCGGGAACTTTCATCGGGCGGTTATTGTCGTAAGGCACACTGCCGGGGAGCGGCGAGGTAACGCTATGGAGGGCTTCCTGACGGGTCGCGAGGGCTGCCGCGCGCTGCTCCTCCGGTGCCCGCCAACAGGCCGGGCAGGACTGGCCCTGCACGTATTTGGGCGAAACCTGGTCCTCCTCCGTGAGCGGCTCCTGGCAAACATAGCAGATGGCGCTGGAGGTTTCACTGAGGGCGGGATCGACCCCGACCCGGTGATCGAAAACAAAACACTCGCCATCATAGTGGGCACTGCCGCACTCTTCAAAATACTTCAGAATGCCGCCTTCGAGTTGATAGATGGATTTGAAGCCCTCACGTTCCATGTAGGGACCGGCCTTCTCACAACGGATGCCACCGGTGCAGAACATCACGATGGGCTGTTCCTTGAGTTCGGGCGGCAGGGCATCGACCGCAGCGGGGAAATTCCGGAAATGATCAAGGTCCATGGTGAGGGCTCCCCGGAAGGTGCCCAGCTTGAACTCGTAGTCATTGCGGGTGTCCAGCAGGGTGACCGGCCGGCCTTCATCCAGCCATTGTTTAAGTTCGTGCGGGGCGAGTTTGGGGGAAGTGCGTCGGGCGGGGTCGATACCCGGGACCCCAAAGGCGATGATTTCCTTTTTGAGCCGGACGAGCAGCCGGGTGAAGGGCTGGTGGGCGCTTTCGCTGTATTTGGCGGTGAGGGTTTCGAGGCCGGGGCGTTGGCGCAGGGCGGTCAGCAGCGTCTCGACGCCTTCAGGCGAGCCGGCCATGAACAGATTGATGCCTTCGGGGCTGAGCAGGATGGTCCCCTTGAGTCCGGCAGTCCGGCAGAGGTCGAGGAGTTCAGGCCGCCACTCCTTCAGGCCGGTGAGGTTGGCGAATTGATACGCAGCGATATTGGTGACAGGAGGCATGGCTTCGAAAACGGGCCGCGTATGGCGCGGCTTCAACGGACATTCACGGATGGTGGGGGAGAAGGAAAGTGGGGAGGTGGACTGGCCGCGTAGATCGTAGCCCGGCGCTGTCGCAGACCAGTCGGGTGCAGTGCCGGGGTAGGGACCGGCCGCCGGAGTAGCTGTTTGTCCCGATGCCCGGCACCCGACTGGTCTGCGACACGGTCAGGCTACGGAGAGAAATTTCCCCGACGGAAATCAGAACCGCCCGGCGGGGCGGGCGAAGGCGGTGGCTCCGCTGACCCGGCTGGTGATGGCAGCGGGCCAGACCGGCTGACCGGACGCACCAAACTGGACGGGTTCACCCGGCTGCCAACGGAGGGTGGCGCTGGCTCCGGCAGGTTGGATGGACCACTTGGTGCGGTTGCTCAGGGCGATCTCCCGGCCGTCCGGGCGCCGGCCGGTGAAGGTCAGCCCGCCTGGGGCGGAACCGGGAGCAGGCTGGGGACTGCTGGAACGGCAGGCCGGAGCAGCCACGCAAAGCGCCAGAAGACAGGCAAGGAATGGAAAACGCATGACTGGTTCCAATTTGGCTAGATGGTCATGGCAGAGTAACCGCCATCGACGACCATTTCGATGCCGTTGAGGAAGCTTCCGGCTTTACGGGAGGCGAGGAGAAGGGTGGCGCCGATGAGTTCATGGGCTTCGCCGAAGCGCCTGGCCGCAGTATGGCGCAGGATGTTTTCGACGCGCTCGGGGTTGAGGACCTTGCGGTTTTGTTCGGCGGGGAAGAAGCCGGGGACGAGGGTATTCACGCGGATACCCAGCGGGGCCCACTCGCGGGCGAGGTTGCGGCTGAGGTTGTGCACCGCGGCCTTGGTCATGCTGTAAGTGAAAACGCGGCTGAGCGGAATCAGGCCGCTCATGCTGCCGACGTTGATGATGGCCGCGGGGATATTCTCCTTCACAAAATACTCCCCAAAGATCTGGCAGGCCATGAAGACGGCCGTGGTGTTGATGTTGAAAAGGCGCTCGAATTCCTCATCGGTGATTTCGAGGAAGGGGGTGGGGGAGTTGGCTCCGGCTCCGTTCACGAGAATGTCGATCCGGCCGTATTTAGCGAGGGTTTCCTGCTTCAGGCTTTCGAGACTGGTCCGGCTGGAGGCTTCGACCGGAAGGAAACACCCCTGCCCTCCGGCAGCGGTGATTTTAGCGAGGCGGGCGGCGGCTTTTTCCTCGCTGCGTCCGGCCAGCACGACGGTGGCTCCGGCTCCAGCAAGGCCTTCGGCCATGGCCCCGCAGAGTTCGCCGGTGCCGCCGATGATGACGGCGACCTGGCCGGTCAGGTCGAAGAGGTCGTGGATGAGGGACGAGGGCATTGGAGAAAGTTATGGTTTGGGCGCAGGCAAGGCGGTGACTTGGCCGACGGAGATGCCGCCGTCAACGAGGATGGTTTGACCGGTGACGTAGGCGGAGGCGTCGGAGGCGAGGAAGAGGAGGGTGCCATCGAGGTCGCCGGGCTGGCCGGGGCGGCCGAGGGGGATGCGTTCGCAGAGGTATTCAACCCATTCTTCGTTATCGTAGAGGACGGCGTTTTGGGCGGTTTTGAACCAGCCGGGGGCAAGGCAGTTGACGGTGATGCCGTGCGGGCCCCAGTCGGAGGCGAGGGACATGGTGAGTTGTTTCACACCGCCGCGGCTGGCTCCGTAAGGCGCAAGCCCGGCGTAACCCGCGACGCAGGTGACGGAGCCGATGTTGATGATGCGGCCCCGGCCCGCGGAAATCATGTGAGGAGCGATGGCCTGGGCGACAAAAAACGTGCCGCGCAGGTTGGTGTCGAGGACAGTGTTCCAATCGTCCCAGGTGACATTGAGGGCGGGCTTGCGGCGGTTGCAGCCAGCGTTATTGACAAGGATGTCGATCTTCCCGAAATGCGCGGCAGCCTGCGACGTGGCGGTGCGGATGCTGTCGTAATCGCGGACGTCGAGGGCGTGCGGGAGCACCTTGTTGCCCAAGCCGAGAGCTTCGATGGCGGCAACGGTTTCCGCGAGATCCTCCACGGAACGCGCGGTGATGGCGAGGTCACAACCGGCACGAGCGAGGGTCAGCGCAAAGCCTTTGCCAAGGCCGCGGCTGGCTCCGGTGAGGAAGGCGGTTTTTCCGGTGAGGTCGAAGGTGGGGTTGGGCATAGGTGATGGAAATTTGAACAGAAGGGCGCGAAGGACAGGAAGAGCCGAAAAGCTGGAGCGGGCCACGGATGGGACGGATTTAACGGATGGGCACGGATGTTTTGTTGTTTGTAGGATCGGAAGCATTTCTCAAGACCAGTGCCTCCTCAAGCACCTCTGGCTCAGGAGTTAGTAAATCCTCGTCCATAACCAATGAGCAACTCCACCAATCGGGAACCAACGCGGAATAGTGACAAAAGCAGCGGCATCCACTACACCATTCCCAAAGTCCTCCTCTTCCCACAAAACCAGGGTATTTATGTGAATCATCAGTCGAGTGAGGCCGGCCATAGTAGTGATGCAGGCTCAACGCTCCGCAGACGGGACAAGCTTCCGTCAAATCGACCCCATGCCGGGAAGCACTGAAGACGTCCTGCCAGGCAGCAAATTTGTCCTGAGGAACATCTTTCCAATCCATACATAAATCATTTTTATTCGTTAAATCCATGACTTCCGGCCCGTCAGCAGCCCGTCGGCGGTCACGGTTGGAGGATGACTTTGATGAGGTCTTCCTTGGCATCGTAGAGGCGTTGGAACCAGTCGGCGCCTTCGGCGAGGGGGCGGATGGCGCTGGTGAGGGGTTCGACGCGGATGCGGCCGGCGGCGATTTCCTGGAGGGCCTGGGGGTATTCGCCGGCGGAGGCGCAGGAGCCGAAGAGGGTGATTTCGCGGGTGACGACGAGTTGCAGGGGAAACTCGATTTTCTGGGCGAGATTGCCGATGAGGCCGACGTGGCCGCCTTTCCTGACGCTTTCGATGGCGGCAGTGACGGTGGCGGTAATGCCGACCGCTTCCATGGCGATATCGACACCCTGACCGTTGGTGCGCTTCAGCATTTCGTCCTTGAGGCTGGCGGTGGTTTTGGCGGGGAAGACTTCGTCGGCGCCGAGTTCTTTGGCGAGGGCGAGGCGGGCTTCGCTGAGGTCGGAGGCGTAAACTTTGGTGCAACCGGCGGCTTTGAGGGCCTGGATGGTGAGGAGGCCGATGATGCCGGCTCCGATGACGAGTCCGGTCTGGCCGGGGCCGGCCTGGGCGCGGTTGACGGCGTGGAGGGCGACGGCGGTGGGCTCGACGAAACAGGCCTGCTGGAAGGTGACGTTGTCAGGGATGGGGATGACGACGCGGGCGGGAACGGCGACGTATTCCGCAAAGGCCCCGTGCTGGCGGTAGTCGGGGCAGGAGACGCCGAGGACGCGGCGGTCTTCGCAGAGGTTGACCAGCCCATCGGCGCAGTAGTGGCATTTCCCGCAATAAAGAGTGCTGTCAAAGGTGACCCGCTGGCCGGGCGTCCAAGCGCCGGCATCGGGTCCGGCGGAATGGATGGTGCCGGCGGCTTCGTGGCCCATGATGATGGGCGGGAGGCGGCGGCCGGTGCTGCCGTCCATGCCGTGGACATCGCTGCCGCAGATGCCGCAGGCGGCGACTTTGATGAGGACTTCGTCTGGGCCCAGGATGGGGGCGGGAGCTTCGCCGAAGGTGAATTCCTTGTAGGCGGTGAGAGTGAGGGCTTTCATGGGAATGGGCGGGCGGCGGGTGGAAGATCTTCAATTAAGGGGAGAAACATAGGTCCTATAAGACTTATGGGACCTAATTCCATGCGCGGGCAAGCCCCGGGACGCACGTTGAGAATTGGACGTTAACGGATGAAGTAGCTCAGATTTTCCAACTCCACCGCGAGGTCCACGTTGTTGACGACCACGGCTTCCGGGACCTCGAGGACCACGGGGGCAAAATTGAGAATGGCCTGGATGCCGGCGGCGGTGAGTTGATTGACCACTTGCTGGGCTCCGACGGCGGGGACCGCGAGGATGGCCATTTTCACATTCTGGGCAGCAATGAAGGCATCCATGTCGGTCATTGGATAAATAGGCACCGTGGTCTGCACACTGCGGGCGCGTTGAGGATCCTGATCGAAGGCAGCGGTGATCTCGAAACCCTCCTTGTTGAATCCCCCGTAATGGAGGAGAGCGGCGCCGAGATTCCCCACCCCGATCAGAATCACAGGTTGGAGCCGGGTGGTGCCGAGCACTTGATTGATCCGGCCGGAGAGCATCTCCACATTGTAGCCGAGGCCACGCGTGCCGAAATTCCCGAAATACGCGAGGTCCTTGCGGAGTTGCGGGGACTTGACGCCAGCGGCCCGGGAGAGGGCGTCGGAGGATACCGTCTCGATGCCATTTTCCCGCAGACGCTGGAGGCATCGCTGGTAAATGGACAGCCGGTAGACGGTTTTGCGGGGGATATCGACTCGGTCGGACATGGCAGGAACGGGCGGACTCATGCCCCCAACCCGGAGAGACGCAAGTAAAAGCACGTGGAGCAGGCACTCCGCCCAATCGGGGTTCTGCCGCAAAATCTTCCGACGCGATAACTTGCGCCCGGCGCGGACTGCGACAGATTCCGCGGTCCTCCAGCCCCCCGGGACTGGTCTGAGACCCAACCCAACCTCCCTTCTTAACATGAAACTCATCCCTATGATCAGTTCCGGCATCGCCGGTCCTCTCGGTGTGCTCCACCTGCCCCGTCTTTGGCAAAAAGCTTCCCTGGCGGCGGTGGGCCGTTTGCATGACGACTACCCTGGCTGCGGCAAGGGTTATGATAACATGGTGCTCGAAGGCCTCGGGCTCGACCGGGAAGCCTTTCTCAACTTCATCAAGGATAAAAAGCCGACGTATCCGGAATGCGAAGCCTGGGTGCTCAGCCAAAAGGGCGGTGCTCTGGATGCCGAAGCGGTGCGCAAGTTGAATGCAGCTATTGCCGGCTACATCCATGACGATGCCACCCGCAAAGCGATCCTCGCGGAAAGCAACATTGAAGACACCGGTGCGATCAAGGACGCGGTGAATCTGAACAATCTGGACGACTGGAAGGCCTTCCACCGCGACGTGCTGGCCTGAGCCGGCAAGGATCAAGGTTTCCCTCTAAACCGGCCCAGGATCTGTCCCGGGCCGGTTTTTGCATCCAGCACGGAGGGGAATCGCTTGCCATTGACGTCGCCAGCGCGAGGGCTCAGCATGGGCCCAGCCGATTTCAGCGCCGACGGAAACGGCGCTATTCTCAACCAACCTCCATGCCGCCTGTCTTTTCGATGGCACTGCCTATGCTCTGGCTGGTGCGTGTGCTGGCCTTTTTGGCCATGGCCACCTCGTTCTGGCTGACACTGCAAAAGTGGTTGGGTCCGCGGATCAGCCTGGCCGGCTGCGGGGGCTCGGAAGGCTGCACCACCCTGCTCGACAGCCGGTGGTCGAATTGGTTCTCCATCCCGGTGACCCTGCTGGCGGCAACGATCTGGTTGGCCGTGCTGCTGCTGACGCTGCCCACGGCGGGAAGGTGGCTGGGGCGCACTGCAGACCAATTGCTGGCAGCCGGGGCGATGCTGCTGGTGGCCGGAGCCGTTTGGTTCAGTCTGCTGATGGCGGCCGTGGTTAAAGTGTGGTGCCCGTGGTGTGCCGCGCTGCATCTGGCCGCCCTCGTGGTAGGCGGCCTTCTGCTCCACTCCACCTGGCGGGCTTCCCGGCGGGGAGAGCTTGGTTTGTTTTCTGCCGCTGCCCAGGCCGGAGTGGCAGGTTTGGCCCTGCTCGTCCTGGGCCAGGTTTTTGGAAAAGTCCCGGATACCCACGTCGTCACCGGGGAAGCCCCGGCCACCCCAACGGCTTCAGAATTGCCCACCGCCGGGACGGTGTCCTTTTTAAATGGAACCATGGTCTTTGACCGGCAGGACCTGCCCTCGCTGGGGCCGGCCGATGCCAAACATGTGCTGGCCAGTTTTTCCGATTACACCTGCCCTTCCTGCCGCGCGCAATATATCGATCTCAAAACCCTGCTCCGGCAGGCTCCGGAAGCTTACGCGCTGATTGTGCTTCCCACTCCGCTGGACCGCACCTGCAATCCCTATTTGCCAACCAATGCCCGGGACCATCCCGGAGCCTGCACCCTGGCCCGGCTCTCGCTTGCCCTTTGGAAAGCGGCCCCCCAGCATTTCCCGGCGTTTCATGATTATCTGATGACAGCATCGCTGCCAATGGATGCCTCCGCAGCCCGGGCCGAAGCTTCCCGCCTCGCCCCTGCCGCCATGCTGAACGGGGACGACCCTTGGATTGCCTCCCGCATTGCCGCCAACATCGCAGCTTGGCGCCAACTTTCCTCCGGGAACAGCAAATTGCCCAAACTGCTACTCCGTGACGACATCGTCCTGCATGGCTCCACTTCCAGCACCGAACGCTTTTTGGAGATCATCAAAGAGACCTTCACCCACTCCCCCGAAGCCGCCATTCCTGTCAGCATGGTTCCCCGATGACGGAGCGCATTCCCTCCGATGATTCCCTCATCGATTTTTCATAAAATTTCTTTATTTCCTCTGCAAATTTCTATTTCCATTACGCTGCATGTTCTGTATTTACAAAGACATTATGAAGCCGGCCCCCCTCCTGCTGTTCCTCCCCCTCCTCTTTCCGGTTCATGCCTTGGCGGCACGTCCATTGACCAAACCTGAATTGCGCGCCGACGGGCGCTATGAATTCAGGGAGCATGGTCGACCGGTGAAATACCGTATCGCGACCGATGAGTTGCAGGAATCAGGTACTGGGGTCGACAAACGCATGCACATTACCGCCAAGGATCACGTGCGGAAATTGCAGCAAGCCGCCAAAGCACTGGGCGAGGGTCATCGGAAATATGACCTCGTGGCCTACCGTGAGGGCGAACCACCCACGGAGCGGAACCGGCGGGTTGTGACCAATCGGGTCGGTGTCACCTTGGAGGACGGGATTGACCCCACCGCCATCGGCCTCGCCATCCAGGCGAAAGGAATGAAAGTCGTGGACTATCTCCCCGGGGATTTCATTCTGGAATTCGCCGACGCTGCTGAAGCTATCACTGCCTCTGAAGCCCTCGCCAATGTGCCGGGCGTGCTCCGGGCCAATCTGCTGCTCGGCCAGAAAAGGATCCAGGCGTTTATTCCCACCGATCCCTTTTTCTACAACAATACCACGCCCGCGAACAACCCGAACACCGGGGCCTATTATGGATACAACGTACGCATCGACGCTGATTTTGCCGAGATGAAAACCATCCGGAATCCGATCCTGTGGATTTATGCTATTACAGAAACGCGGGCCTTCCAGTGGTATCTGAACCGACTTTCCGAGGCGCCTCTGGGAGCCATCGCCGTCGAGAACCAAGTTGATGTGGTCTATTGGTCCAACTACAAGGAAAAGGACATCCCTTCTTTTGTTGATCCTGACTACAACATTTATCCCGCTTTCTTCGGAAGCTTCGAGTTCCCCCGGCCCTCGGGACCGCGCACCGATCCCCCTCCCAATGGAGAACGTCCTTTTCCCACCTACTTTGAGAATCCCGTGGACGTCAATGTCATCCCGGCCTGGGATCTCACCACGGGCGGCGACACCCCTTCTCTGATTGATGGAACTGGCGTCAAGGTGGGGATTATCGATGATGGCGTCCAGCTCAACCATCGTGATCTTGAAAGCCTCAACATTCTCGTCAACGACGACCGCAACTTTCTGGATGGCGATCAGTCAGCCACTTCCGTGGACCAGAAGCGGTTTGATCCCACCCCACCGATCGGTCAGAATCACGGCACCGCGGTGGCGGGTCTGATCCTTGCGGCCCGGAACAATGCTCACGGTGGAATTACCGGGGTGGCTCCCGATGCGAAGTTGGCTGCCTACCGGGTGATTGGTCTGTTTGCGGATGATGCCATCGTCTCGGATGCCATGGTCTGGGGCGGTGCCCGGGTAGCGCCTCAACCTCCCACCACCGATCCGTTCCTGCTTAGCATGGCTGCGCGTCGGGGAGCCGTGAAATTCGACATTTCCTGCAATCCGTGGGGTTTTTCGAACAATGGCCGGGACCTGATTCCCTTGGATTTATACGCCCGCAAGGCCATGGCCTTTGGGGTGGATGAAGGCCGGGCAGGCCGAGGGGTCATTTTCATTTTTCCGGCGGGGAATGATGGGGAAGACCACGGGAACACCAATTACACCGGCACCTCCAATTCCATCTACGCCCTCACCGTAGGGGCCGTTTCCGACATGGGCCGGCGGGTCGCCTATTCCCCGCCCGGAGCTTCCCTGCATGTGGTGGCGCCTTCCGGCGGCGTTGAAATGCCCGGCCGCATTCAAGATCCCGACGGGAAACTTCTTCCGCTGGAGATTCCTCCGGTCCGCCCGGAGACAGCCCCCCAGCGCGCCAATGCCTATGGCTATGCCCTGACGCCGGATGAATGGGACGATCCCCGGGCCCGCTACCGCAATACCCAGCAGATCGTCACGCTGAACACGCCCAACACCACCACCGGAACCGCCGGCTATAACAACAACTTCACCGGCACTTCCGCCTCCTGCGCCCTCGCCACCGGCGTGGTGGCGCTGATGCTGGAAGCCAATCCCAACCTCGGGTGGCGCGACGTGCAGGAAATCATGATGCGCAGTGCCAAGGTGGTTGATCCGATGATGGGTGAATGGCAGTACAACCATATGGGGATGCCCATGAGCCACAATTATGGGGCTGGAGTGATCGACGCCGACCATGCGGTCCGTCTGGCCCAGGTCTGGGTGAATCTGGGGCCCCGCTTCGGGAGCTTGGTTTCCAACAAAAACACCTACGACTATAACGAAATCAAGGGCCTGTCCAAGAAGTCCGCGTCCAACCAGCTGATTCCGGACAATATCGCCGCTACGGCGACAGTTCCCAACGGAGCCAAAAACGTCAGAAATTTCACCATTGATGCTCCCGATCCGGATCTGCGGATCGAACAGGTGGTGGTCCGGTTGCGGATCGCCCACGGCCGCCGCGGCGACCTTGGAGTCATCCTCACCTCCCCGAAATCGGGTCAGTCCGACAACGACGTGGAGAGCTATCTGATGGTGCCGCACCGCGATGACTACAATGCCGACGTCGGCCAGCTGATCGACCCCCGTACCGGGCTCGCGCACACCGACAGTGACAACGATGTGAGAGACGGGGAATATTATGATTTTACAACCGTCCGGCATTGGGGAACTTCCACACAGAACCAATCCTTGGTGCCCGGATCGTCCACGGTAGGGGGAGCTTGGACCCTCACCGTCTGGGACAACACCAACAAAGGAACCACCGGTGCCAACAGTGCGGCGGCCAAGCTTCCTGAAGACCGGGTCTTCTGCCCTGTGCCGAATCCCAGCTCCGCTGGCGAGGGTGCCGCCCGGGTCAAATATATCGAGGTCATGTTCCACGGCACCAAGACCCCGTCCACCAATGAACCACCGTTCATCGTAAACACGAAGATGATCGGCAAGACCGGCAAGCCTTTCCAGGCCAAGGTCAAGGCATCGACCGACCTCACCGCCAGTCCGATCACGAGCTTGGCCCGGGCACCGATCTACGACTATCAAATCCGCGTCCTCAGCACCCTGTCAGGCAGCAACGATTTGATCATCGGCCCTACCACCGCCCAGCAGTATGTGAACCTGTATCAGAACGAACCCACCCCGGTTCCCGAGCAGTCTCCCGTTCATTTGCGCTTTGACCGGATGACCGGAACCCTCACCACTGCGCCTTATCCTGAGGATCCGGCTTTCTTTGTCGGACCTGCCCCATTCCTCCCTGATAACTTCTGGCTCTTCGGAAACGATCCTATCAACCCGGCCCAACTGGTGTGGCGACCCTTCACGCCGCTTCCAAAGGGATCGTGGCTGGTGGAAGTCAAAGCCACCAGTATCTTCGGCACCACCAGGGTGCAAATCCCGTTGACGATCCGGGATACTCTGACTTACGAGGAATTCAAAACCTTGTATTTCACGGCGGAAGAACTCCTTGATCCCCTCATTTCGGGAGACCGGGCGGATCCTGACCATGATGGAGTGCCAAACCTGATGGAATACGGCATGGGAGGCGATCCCCGAGTCTTCGAGGCTTCGCTGCCCCCCAGCCAGCAGGTGGTCGGGGACAATCTGATCTACACCTACCAGGTTGACACCAGCACCAGTGGGTATGGTATTACCCCCCAGATATCCAACACACTGGTTCCTTTGGCGTCGTGGACGGCGACCACCTCCACGGTGGTGTCGAGTGATGGTGCCATCGATATCCGGCAGGTGACACTGCCGATCGTTCCTGGGAGTCCGCAATTCATCCGGCTCCTGATCGCTAAGGGAGTTGTCGTCCCCTGATGCTCATTTAACCAGGAATTGGCTCGCCTCTGCTCACGCATTTGGCGGCCTCCCACCAGGGGGGCCGCCATTTATTTTGGGATTATGAACTTTTCAACGCCCGCTGTCCCGCCCTGCATCCCATTCCACTCCGGAAATTTATTATCTTCCTGGGATTGAATTTTTCCTGCCACTAGGTTTAATCAAGGCATTGTGGAGGGTGCGTTCCGGCCTGTTCCTTTTTCTGATCACTCATGAAGATTCTTCCTCTCGCCCTTTTCTCGCTGGCTCTCACCACTTCTGGCTCCTTCGCCCAGTTCGATGTGCTGCGGGACAAACTGGAGGGCCTGGGTGGACTGCAGATTGACTCCTCCCGCATGGACATCCTTCCCGGAGGCACTGGAGTGTCGCTGGAAGGCAATTTCAGGCTGAAGTCCGACACCATGGAGGCTTACGCCAACAAGGCCGAGTTCATTTCTGAAACCAACACCCTTAAATTCTCCGGGGACGTCTCCATCTACAAGGATGGGCTGCTTTACCGGGGGGAACGTGCCCTCTACAACACCGATAGTGGGGAGTTGGACGCTTCAGACATGCGTTCCAGCGTGGAGCCCCTCTTCTTCAATGCCCAGCACCTCCGCACCAAATCCAAGGAGATCAATCTGATCGAAGCAGAGGAGGCCACTTTCACCACCGAAGATGCCGCCGACCCCGGTTTCTACCTGGATTCCGAAAAAGTGACCATTTATCCGGAAGAACGCATCGTCTTCCGCAACGTCAAAGCCTACGCCGGAGATCTCCCGGTCTTTTATCTCCCTTACCTTTCCCAGCCCCTCCAGGAGGAAATGGGCTACACCTTCACTCCCGGCTACCGCAGCAACCTGGGGGCCTTTCTGCTCAACCAATACGGCACCACCATCGGTGACCACAGCATCATCAAATACAAACTCGACGGCTATTCCGCCCGCGGCATCGGGGCCGGGTTTGATATCGATTCCCGTCGCGCCAAAGCGGCCGACACCCCAAATTTCGGGAAATTCAAATTCTACTGGGTCAACGACAGCAGCCCCGACGAGAACAGCACCTTTTCCACCGCGGAGCGGGTCGGCATCGACTCCAACCGTTACCGCGTCAACCTCCAGCACCGGGTCTATCTCCCCGGGCCGGAAGAAAGCTCCGTTTATCTGGATCTCGATATCAATAAGCTGAGCGACAACTATTTTCTGGAAGATTTTTATCCGTGGGAATTCCGCGACGATCCCCAACCGGATAACATCGTCAGCCTGATCAAACATCACGACCGAGGTGAGCTCAGCGTCGCCGCCCGCTTCCGGGCCAATGATTTCTACACCAGCGATACGCGTCTGCCCGAAGTCGCCCTCGACATGGTCCGCCAGCCTATCTTCGACAGCGGGCTCTTCTACTCGGGAAATACCAGTTTCGGCATTCTTCAGGAACAGCTGGGTTCCGATGAGGAAATCCGCCTGCGGGAACGGGTGAAAAATTTGGACGACAGGATTTCAGACCCCCTCCTGGCGGCCTCGCTCGATCCCACCCTGACCAATGCCACGCTGGATGATCTGCGGGCCCGCCTCGTGGAGTCCGAGTTCAACCGCTTCCATACCTACCATGAAGTGCTCTTCCCCAAAACCATCGGAGGAGTTCTGAGTGTCACGCCCCGTGCCGGGGTCGGTTATACCAACTATTCCTCAGTCAGCGGCACTGCCCCGCCTGAAGACAGCGGCCGCGTCCTCGCCGCCCTCGGAGTCGACACCAGTGCCAAGTTTTCCCGGGTTTATGATGATGTCAGTATCCCCACCCTTGGAGTCGATGGCCTGCGGCATGTGGTCCAGCCCTACATGAATTACTCTTTTGTGAGCGCGGACCCCCAGGGCGACCAGTTCAGAGGGATCGACCGTCTCGCCCTCTCCACCCGTCCCCGCCCGTTGGATGTCAATAACTACACGGCCATCGACGATCTGCAGGACTGGAACATCGTGCGCCTTGGGGTCTTCAATCGTCTCCAGACCAAACGGAATGGCAACACCATGAACTGGTTGTCCTCAAACACCTACTTCGACGCCTTTATCGAGGACCCGGAATACAATCGTGACATTTCAAATCTTTATCAGGACATTGAATGGAACCCCCTTCCTTGGATGCGCGCCGAGATCGGAGCCCAACTCCCTATTTTTGGGGATGAGTTCGAGTTTTCGGAGGTCAATACCCGCATGACCTTCATGCCTACGGATTATTTGGACTTCAGCGTCGGGCATCGATTGCTTCAGGATCATCCCTTCTTCGAGGACAGCAGTCTGGTCGACTTCCGGGTCTACGCCCGGATCAACGAAAACTGGGGAGTCAGCGCCTACGAACGGTATGAATTGGACGACAGCACCCTCGAAACCCAGCAATACAGTGTCCATCGTGACCTGACCAGCTGGGTCGCGGCTGTCGGAGCCACCATCCGGGATAACCGCGGTGAAACTGATTACGGACTGCTCTTTTCCCTGACCCTCAAGGATTTCCCCTCTGTCCGGATTCCGGTCGATTTCGATCCGCAGGCCGGAGCCCGCTGATCCCGCGCCGGGTCCGGCTGTTTTCCCAGCGCTCCTGCCCCCCCACGGAATGCGCGCCTACCTCATCCGCCGCTTGCTGTTGATTCCGGTGACCCTGCTGGGGGTGACCTTGATCGTGTTCGGTCTGACCCGGATTCTGCCCGGGGGACCGTATGAGCAGGCCCTGCAACGGGCCGCCTCCGGGGAGGGAGCCCGCAGCCGCACCGGCGGCTCCGGCGGCTCCTCCCTGACCCCGGATCAAAAGGAACAACTGCGCATGCAGTTTTCCATGAATGATGGCTTTGTGGCAGGCTATCTGAAGTGGCTGGGAATTCTCCCTCGCGAAGTCAACGCCCGCTTTGTGCCCCTGGGCGAGGATAATGCCGAGCCCATGGTGCTGCTGGGGTATGTTGATCCGCAAGGTAAAGCCTATTCCAGGAAGGCTCTGATCCTCGATTTTAAGGACCCGTCCAAGCCGCCCCGTCTCCAATTCCCCCCACCGGAAACCGGAGTTCCGGAAGGCTGGTCGGTCCGGTTCGGCCTGGATGAGAAGACGGACCCGCAGGGGCGCACGACCTTTGAGCCGGACGCCAGCCGCATCGTGGCCTACCGCCAAAAAAGGTCCGGTCTGCTTCAAGGCGATTTTCAGGAATCCCTGTCCTCCGGTGAGCCTGTGGCCACCCTGATCAGCCGCCGTCTGCCGGTCTCCCTCTTTTACGGAATTTTGACCACCATCCTGACTTACCTGATCGCGATTCCGCTCGGAATCGTGAAGGCCATCCGGCACCGCACCTTCATCGACAACGCCACGTCCGTTGCGCTTTTTGTCGGTTACGCCATTCCTGGTTTTGCTCTCGGAACGCTCCTCCTGCTCTGGTTCTCCTTCCGCTTCGACTGGTTCCCCATGAGCGGATTCACCAGCACGGAATACGCCAGCCTTTCCCCCGTCGGCAAAGTCAAAGACCTGCTCCATCACGCCGCCCTGCCCCTCGTGTGCTACATGATCGGCAGCTGGACCATGTATTCGTTTCTGATGAAAAACAGCCTGATGGACGTGCTGGCCACCGATTACGTGCGCACCGCGGTCGCCAAAGGAGTGTCCTTCCCCAAAGCCGTCACGGGCCACGCCCTGCGCAACGCCATCATCCCCATCGCCTCCACCTTCGGCCAGAATGTCAGTCTGATCCTCACGGGTTCGGTTCTGATCGAAAATGTCTTCGACATTCCCGGCATCGGCCAACTCGGGTTCGAGTCTGCCCTGCACCGCGACTACACCACCATGATGGCCCTCATCACGCTGTCCTCCGCCCTGCTCATGATCGGCAATCTGTTGTCCGACCTCCTGATCGCCGCCCTCAACCCCCGCATCCGTTTCGACTAGCCGACTCCCGCCATGCGCTCCGCCGGCCTCATTCTCATCATCACCGCGGTGCTTTCCTGGGTCTTCCAGCACCTCGGCTGGCGCGTGCCCGTTTTTAAAGCCTACAGCGTGCTGGACGATGGACCGATCGCCTTTTGGCAATGGGGCACCCTGCTCCGGGTGGGAGCGATTGCTCTCGGAATCTGGTTTCTCCTCCGCCCCGCCGGGCCGCCCAATCCCCTCTCGCAAAAACGTTGGAAACGCTTCAAATCCATCCGCCGCGGCTACGTGTCCCTTATAATCCTGATCGGGCTCAGCGGTTTCGCTCTGTTGGACAATGTGATCATCGGCAAGCAGGCTCTCGCCGTTTCCTATCAGGGCCAATGGTCTTTCCCCTTCCTCCGGGCCAACCCCATTCCGGGCACCCACTTTGGCCTCGGGTATGAAGCCGAAACCGACTACCGCGAACTCAAACGCGTTTTCGAGGCAACCGGTGCAGGCCGCGTCATCCTGCCGCTGGTGCCCTATTCCGCCCGGCTCGATACCCCGCCCCAGTCCCGCGCCATCACCCGGCTCAGCAACGGCACGCTGCATGATGACAGGAAAAACAAAGCCTTCTCCGGCACCGCCTACACTGTCTTCAAAGACAAACCCGGCCAGCACCGGCGCGAATACCGCGTGCGCCAGGGAATCCTGCACGGCATTGCCTCCGGTTTTGATGAAAGCGGTACCCTCGTGGAACGCATCGAATACGCCGATGGCAAAATCGTGCGCGAGGACAAGCTGGGACAGGACATCGACCTGCCCGCCCTGCAAGCCCGCGAATCCACGGAAATCCGTCAGGTGCTCTATCCTCCCGTCGCCCCCAATTTCCAGGAACACCACTTCCTCGGCACCGATTCCAGTGGCAACGACATCGTGGCCCTGCTCTATGCCGGCTTCCAACTGCAATGGGCTGCGGCCGGATTCTATACCCTTTTTGTCTTCGCCCTCGGCATCTCGGCAGGCTGCGCCATGGGCTATCTTGGGGGGAAGTTCGACCTCTTCGGCCAACGCCTTGTCGAAATCTGGTCTGCCCTGCCTTTTCTTTTCATCGTCATCCTCATCCGCAGCACCGTCACTCCCGGCATCGTGGTGCTCGTACTGGTGCTCGCCGCTTTTTCCTGGATGAGCCTCAGTTATAATCTGCGGGGCGCCACCTACGGCGAGCGCTCGAGGGATTACGTCTCCGCCGCCCGTCTGCTGGGCGCGGGGAATATCCGCATTATCTTCCGGCATATCCTGCCCAATATCCTCTCCATCCTCGTCACCAAACTTCCCTTCACCGTGGAGGCCCTGATCGGATCCCTGACGGCCTTGGACTTTCTGGGTTTCGGTCTCCCCCCCGGCGAACCCTCGTGGGGCAGTTTGCTCAAGGACGGCACCGATAACATGAATGCCCCATGGATTCTCTATAGTGCCTTTGCTGCCATCGTGGTCACGCTCATCCTCATCACCTTCGTCGGTGAAGCCATCCGCGAGGCCTTCGATCCGAAACGCTTCACAGTTTACCGCTGATATGAAGTTCCTCCCCGCCCTGTTTACCCTGGTCTTCGCGTTCCTCAACGCAGGCTGTGCGCCGCCGTCGGACGAGCGTTTTCCGCCCTATGACAACGCGGCCGAGGCCGCTGCCTTCTATCAATCCAAACCGGAGTTCTTCCGCACCTTCAGACTGACAGATCTGCCGCAGGATTTGAAATGGGAAACCGGCATGGACCTGCCGGAGATCGGCTCGGAGGAAGCGGTCAAAGGCGGCACCATCCGCTGGTTCTTCGCCTCCTTTCCGCCCTGCCTGCGTCACTTCGGCCCGGACTCCAACAGTTCTTTCCGCGGCGAACACTATGACGATATCACCCTGACCCAACTCGGGACGATCACCTCCGGAGGCAGTCACCCCAACTTCCCAGGCCAATACATTCCCGGAGTCTGTGACCGCTGGGCCGTCGCGGCCGACCGGAAGACGGTTTTTTATCACATTGATCCCGCCGCCCGTTTTTCCAATGGCCATGCCGTGACGACCGCGGACTTTTTCATGACGTTTTACGTGCGGCTTTCGCCCTACGCGCAGGATCCCTATGGGCAGAATTACTTCAGCACCAAGTTCGCCGGGATTGACCGGTATGACGACCTCACCTTCGCGGTGCGCCTGCCGGATCCCCGGCCCGATCCCCTTTACTTCAGCCAGGTCCCTCCCATGGACCATGTTCACTATCAGGAATTCGGCCCCGACTTTGCCCAACGTTATCAATGGAGGGAAGAACCCACCACGGGAGCCTATACGATCCTTCCGGAAGATGTCAAAATCGGTAGCAGCATCACCATGCGCCGCATCAAGGACTGGTGGGCCAAGGACCGGAAATATTACAAAAACCGCTACAATGTCGATGCCATCCAGTTTGAAGTCATTCAAAACCCCGAGAAAGCATTTGAGGCCTTCCTCGCCGGACGCCTCGATTTTTACCACACTTATCTCGACCGGCAGCCGGTCAATTGGAACGAAAAGCTCGACAATGAAGCCTTTCAAAATGGCTGGATCGGCCGCGCCCAGTTTTACAATGACTACCCACGCCCCAGCCAGGGGCTCTATCTCAACAACTCCAAACCTCTCCTGAATGACATCAGGATCCGCCGTGGGCTGCAGCATTCCATGAACATGCAGCGCGTCATCGACGTGGAATTGAAAGGTGAAATGGACCGCATGCGCACCCAGAATGACGGGAGTACGGACGCTTCACCCATCCGACTCTCCAACCGGCCGTTTTTTCCCGGGAACTGGCTACGGCCGCCTTCGCGGAGGCTGGATTTACAGCCCGCGGTCCTGACGGCATTTTCCAAAACCCCGCCACCGGCCAGCGGCTCAGCTTTGAGCTGGGCGTACGGAGCCGCCCCCAGGAACAACGTTATGCGCTTCGCCTCAAGGAAGAGGCGCTGAAATGTGGCGTGGAGCTGCGCATCGAATCCCTGGACGCCACCGCCCAGTTCAAGAAAGTTCTCCAAAAACAACATGAGATCGCTCTCGCCGGCTGGGTCCACTCTCCACCTTTCCCCACTTACTGGGAAGGCTTCCACAGCGCCAATGCCTACGAAAAGGAAAATAATCCCGATGGCTCCCGGAAGGTCAAAACCAATACCAACAACATCACCATGACTGCCAATCCGGAGATGGATATCCTGATCGATCAACACGAAAAGGCGCAAACCCTGGATGAGCTCCAGAGCCTTGGTTACCGCATTGAGGAAATGATCAACGCCGAGGCATCCTTTGTTCCCGGCTGGGCCACCCCATGGCACCGCACCGCCTATTGGCATTGGGTCCGCTGGCCCGTCGACTTCAACGTCCGCACTTCCGAAACTCCCGCCCAGGCCCATGTCCACTGGATCGACGAAGCCTTCCACCGCGAAACCCGCGAGGCCATGACCACCGGCAGGACCTTCCCCGTCCAGGATCGGAACTTTGATCAATACCGGACCAAGGAACCGGCTACCCCCCTGAAAACTGCAAACTGAAAACCGTTCCGCCATGTCCCTGCTTTCCGTCCAAAACCTGACCACGGCCTTCCAAACGGACGAAGGCTTGCTCACGGCTGTCGACGGCGTCTCCTTCTCCATCGAACCCGGCCAAACGGTCGGCCTCGTCGGCGAATCGGGCTGCGGCAAAAGCGTTACCGCATTCTCCATCAACCGCCTGCTCCCCCAGCCCTCCGGCCGCATTTTGTCAGGCTCCATCCTCTTTGACGGCAAGGATCTCACCCAAATTCCGGACGACGAACTCCGCACCATCCGGGGCCGTGATATCGGCATGATTTTCCAGGAGCCTATGGCCGCGCTCAATCCTGTGCACCGCATCGGCCGCCAGCTCAGCGAGGTCTTCCTGCTCCACACCCGCTGCTCCAAAAAACAAGCTTGGGACCAAGCCATCGCCCTGCTGCGAAAAGTCGGCATCCCCGAGCCGGAGCAGCGGGCCATGGACTACCCCCACCAACTGAGCGGCGGGATGAAACAGCGGGTGGTCATCGCCATGGCCATTGCGCTGAAACCCAAACTGGTCATCGCGGACGAGCCGACAACCGCCCTCGATGTCACCGTGCAGGCCCAGATCCTCGCCTTGATGAAGGACCTGCAAAAAGAGATGGGCATGGGCCTGCTGCTCATCACTCACGACCTCAGTGTCATTGCCGAAACCTGCGACGAAGTCGTGGTCATGTATGCGGGCCGCATCGTCGAAAAAGCTCCCGTGCGCGATCTTTTCTCCCATCCCCGCCACGACTACACGCGCGGCCTGCTCGCCTCCATCCCCCGGCTCAGTACTCCGCGCCGCAGCCACCTCCGCACCATCCCCGGCACGGTGCCGCCACTGCATCTGATGCCCAACGGCTGCCGGTTCTGCCCCCGCAACGGAGCTCCGGCCGATTCCCCTACCCTGACAATCCGCCCGCCCTTCATCGAAGCCGCCCCGCACCACTTTATCGAAGCCTGCCCCCGCTGCACCGCCCCCGTCACCGCTATTCCATCCCCATCCGCGCCCTCCGCCATGTCCGTGCCCGCGGTGGCCCGTCACCAGTCCCAGCCCCTCCTGGAAGTCAAAAATCTCCGGATCCACTTCCCCGTCAAAACCGGCGTCTTCCAGCGAACTACCGCCAGCGTCAAAGCCGTCGATGACGTTTCCCTGACTCTCCAACCCGGCGAAACCCTCGGCCTGATCGGCGAGTCCGGCTGTGGCAAAACCACCCTCGGCAAAGCCATCGTCCGCCTCCACCAGCCCACCGGCGGCACCCTCACCTTCCAGGGCATCGACCTCACCCACGCCGGTCCCCGCGTCCTCAAGCCGCACCGGCGGGATCTCCAGATGATCTTCCAGGACCCCGCCGAGTCCCTGAACTCACGCCATACCGTCGGTACCATTTTGGAGGAACCTTTCATCATCCACCGCATGGGAACGCCGGCAGAACGCCGCACCTGGGTCGCTGAATTGTTGGAAAAAGTCGGCCTTCCCTCCGGGGCCGCCAACAAATTCCCCTTCGAATTCTCCGGCGGCCAGCGCCAGCGCATCGGCATTGCCCGTGCCATCGCTTTGAAACCCAAACTCATCGTCTGCGACGAGCCGGTTTCGGCTCTGGATGTCTCCGTCCAAAGCCAGGTCATCAACCTTCTCCTCGACCTCCAAAAGGAACTCGGCCTCAGCTACCTATTCATTGCGCACAACCTGGCTGTCGTAAAACACATCAGCGACCGCATCGCCATCATGTATCTCGGCAGGATCGTCGAAACCGGCCCGGCGGACGAAGTTTACCAAAATCCGCGGCATCCCTACACCAAGGCCCTGATTGCCGCCATTCCCGAGGGCGATTACACCCGCCGCAGCCCACGGCCCCTGCTGTCAGGGGACATCCCCAGCCCCATCCACCCGCCTCCTGGTTGCACTTTCGGCCACCGCGTCCAGTGCGCCAACTACCAGGCTTCCCTGACTTGCGATCCCACCCCCCACGAAGTCTCTCCCGGACACTTCATCCAAGCCTGCCCCTGCGCCCTCGCGGCAGCCACCCCGCTCCTTCCGAAAACTGAAGGCTGAAATCATTCCATCCCCACAAGATGCACTTTCCCACCTTGCTTCTTGTTGCCATTGCGGCCCTGGGAGTCTCCTGCCGGGGAGTTCCGGACACGGACCAACAACGGGCAAGGATTGCAGCGTTCCTGAATGAACGGCGTCCGGCCAGCCTGGTTTTTTGGGAAGATAAATCCATCATGGGCCAATCGCCGCCCGATTTCGTGGCCAACCGGATGGCGATTCTGTTGCCTCCGGACATTGAGCCCAAAATCAAGCACACCATTCTGCAGGATCACATCCGCGTCAGCATTGACTTCACCACCGCAAAAACGCTAACTATAGGATCGGCGGTGGCTGTTTCCACGGATGGCTATTTCCTGACGGCGGCCCATTGCGTCGAAGCTGCCCCACGGTGCACCCTGATTTCCTTGAACAATTCACAGGGGGCCACGGCAGCCAAAGCCCGCGTCGTGTGGCGGGGCGATTACCTCAAAGAAGGTCCTGACCTCGCGCTCATCCAGGCGCCGGTGCGGCCCGATAATACCCTGACACCAACGCTGGCGGCAAACACCGGCAGTCCCGTGCTGACCTGTGGATTCGGCTCCCAAGGCCTTCCCAAACTGGCCTACGGCGCGAGCGGAGGAAAAATCAATTATCTGGGTCCAATCAAAAATTCCGCCGGCGGCGCGCGCTGGCGCGAAATTGGACACACTGCCCCCATGGCTCCGGGCGACAGCGGCGGGCCTCTGATCAGCGAAGCCGGAGAACTTCTGGGGATCAACGTCACGGTGGGCGGTGCGGCGATTTTTCCCTTGGGCCTGAATCAGATCTGGCGTTACCACGGGACGGCCATCTCGGTAGATCCTGACTGGATTTCAAATCTGATCCAACAGGACCGGAAGACCCGGAATAGGCGTTGATCAAACCACGGCCCATGGAGTTACCCGCATCCTTCCGCCATGATCTCCGCAGTTCTCAAGATCGCCTCCATGGCCCGCATCCTCTGCCAAAACATCTGATGAACTGGATCTCTCCTCTCCTGATTGGTCTCGCGTTTCTGGTCACATCATGCCAATTCAAACCTACGCCTGAATACGATGCCAGAATTGATGGGGTGCTGAATCCCCGCCGCCCGGCCAGCCTGGCCTACTGGGAGGATAAAACCATCCGGGGACTGAAGCCCTCGGCCTACGCGGAAATGGTCACCGCCCTGGTGCTGCCTCCCGGCGTATCGTTGGAAATGCAGCAGATTACGCTGCCGGGAGGCCGGCAAAGCATGAAATTCAAAGCGAAGGGGAAGGATTTATTCATGGGTTCTGCAGTAGCGGTCACCGATGATGGATACTTCCTCACAGCGGCGCACAACCTTGAAGGGATCTCCAGCCTTATCCTGCTCGCTCCTGCCAAAACAAAGGTCTTCGGAGTTTCCCGTGCAAGGGTGGTCTGGAAAAGCGATTCCGTGAAGGACGGCCCTGACCTGGCGCTGATTCACGTGCCGCTGGCTCCATTTGCCCCCATGCCGATGGCTGAACCGGCCACTCTCAAGGCGGGGACCCCGGTTCTGGCGAGTGGTTATTCCGCAAACAAGCCCGGGCAAAGTGGCGGACGGATTTTAAGTTTGGGCAAAATGGAAGGAACCGGTGACGGAGCCCGCTGGCGGCGGCTTGGGCACAGCGCCCCCTTGGCTCACGGCGATAGTGGCGGACCGTTGATGGGAACCGACGGAAGCCTGCTGGGCATCAATACGGCATGGGCCGGACGCGTCGTCTTCCCCTTGGGTCTCAACCAAATCTGGGGCTACCAGGGACTCGCCGTCTCGCCCGATCCTGACTGGATAAACTTCCTGATCGACCAAGACCGCAAACACCATCCGATGAAACCACGGAAGTCCGGAAAAAGGGCAGGGAGCTGATCCATCCTCACTCCGGCCGCTTCAGTTCGAACAAATCCCCGGTGCGGCAATACCAGTCAGGGACGGCCATGCGGCCGATGGGGTGGAATTTTTCGCCGCGGATGCGTTGAGTTTTGGCATCGTAGAAGGTTTTCCTGACATGGACGCGGTGGACGATGCCGAGGATCAGGCGGTTCTCCCCTATCTGCTGGATGGAGTGGACATTGCATTCCAGGGCGGCAGGAGCCGCTTTGATGCGTGGCGGGCCCACCGTGGTGGAGGGCGACGTGGCCAGCTTTTCCCGTTTGGTTTCGCTTTCACCATAAGGGACGGAAGCGGCAGTGCGGACCATGGTTTCGGCGAGGGCCTCGTCCACCAGATTGACGACAAACTCACCGGTCCGGCGGCAGTTGCGGGCGGTGTCTTTCGGAGAACCGTCATCACGGTCCCCGGGTGCAAAGATGACCAGCGGAGGCTCCGCCCCGAACACGTTGAAGAAGGAAAACGGTGCGGCATTCACCGTCCCATCTTCATTCAAGGTGGTGACCCAGGCGATGGGCCGGGGTGTGACGAGACCGGCAAGAATCGGGTAAGCGCGGTCGGCGTGGGTGGTGAGGAGATCAAGTTCAATCATGGGTTCACAACGGCAGCGGGAGTCAGCCTTCCGATTTACGACGCTTGCGGTAGATGGTAGCCGCATCAATGCCGAGAACCCGGGCGGCCTCCTGGATGGTAGGGGTGGCTTCGACCACACGCCTGATGTGTTCGCGCTCCAAGGCTTCCAGGGTCATCATGGAGCCCACCAGCGGAACACCCGGGCCGTTGCCGGCCTGAAGCCCGCCCTGCACATGAATGGGCAGGTCGGCAGGAGCAATTTCGGGACCTTTGGACAGAATCACGGCCCGCTCAATGCAGTTGCGCAGTTCCCGGAGATTGCCCGGCCACGGGTAAGCCAGCAGGCAGCGCCGGGCTTCGGCGGAAAAACCGGTAACTTTCCGTTTCAACTGGCCGGCAAAAAACTTGAGATTGTTTTCGGCAAAGGCGAGCACATCGGCGGGGCGGTCCCGCAGCGAGGGCATGGAAACGCTGATCACATTCAGACGGTAGAACAAATCCTCCCGGAACCGGCCGGCCGTGACTTCTTTTTCAATATCACGGTTGGTGGCCGCGATGATGCGAACATCCGCGGGGCGGGTTTTGTTTTCGCCGAGACGTTCGTATTCCCGCTCCTGGAGGAGGCGCAGCAATTTGGGTTGAAGCTCGAGGGGGAGTTCCCCGATTTCATCCAGAAACAGGGTGCCGCCTTCTGCGGCCTTCACCTTGCCCCAGTGATCCTTGATGGCCCCGGTAAAGGCACCTTTGACGTGACCGAAAAGATCACTTTCCAACAACTCCTTGGAAAGGCTGGGACAACTCACGGTCACGAATGGTTTGTCCCGCAAATGGCTGGCCGCATGAACGGCCCGGGCGGCGACGCTTTTTCCGGTGCCGCTGGGACCCAGGATCAGGATGCTGGCGGTGGACTCCGCGGCACGGAACAAAAGCTCCAGGAGGGCCTGCACGGAAGAGTCCTGGGACTGGAACCGGGGTTCGATGTGATGGGCTTGGATCTCCGTCTCCAGTTCAGCGACGCGGGTTTCCAGATGACGGGTTTTCTGAACCAGCGCCAGCACCTGACGGAGCCGCGCCAGATGGAAAGGCTTTTCGATGAAATCAATCGCCCCACGCCGGGTGGCCTCCACCGCGGTGGCAATCGAGGCCTGCGCCGTAAACATCACCACCGCCTGAGCGGGGTTCTGCTTCTTGATGGCAGTGAGCACTTCCAGTCCGTCCTCATCGCCCAGCATGAGGTCAAGAATCACCAGATCAAACTTGTCCTCCCTCAGCCTTCGCAGGCCTAATTCGCTGTTCTCCACGGCTTCGCCGTAGTGTTCCAAACTCTCGACCGCCATCAGCGTGGCCTCGCGGATGGAACGATCGTCGTCGATGATGAGAATGTCCATAAATGGGAATATGCGCAAAGGGTTCCAGTCAGGCAGGAGGAAGGCAGAGGGTGAACAGCGCGCCTGGCCCATCCGGACGGTTCTCCCCCTTGATGGTGCCGCTCATCCGTTCGACGAGCATTTTGACAATCGCCAGGCCCAGACCGGTGGAGCTTTCCCCGCCGGTAGGCCGGGCGCTGAGGCGGCTGTATTTCTGGAAGAGGCCCTCCATGTCCGCGGGGGTCAGGCCCGGTCCCTGATCAGCCACGGTGACCGCCGGCATTTCATCGGCGTTCTGTTGTGCGCTCAGGATGACAGTACTGCCATGGGGGGAAAACTTGATGGCGTTGGAAAAAAGGTTATCCAGGATATGCCGCAGGGCGTGGGCATCGGCCAGCACGATGATCGAGGTCTGGGGGACCTCCACTTCCAGTTTGATCTGCTTGGCGGCGGCGGCACTGCGCAGCGCGGCAGCGGCATCCTTGAGGGCGGCCTGCAGATTGATTGGTTGATAGGTAAGCGGGAATTCCGCCCGTTCAGCGGCCTTCTCGGAGAGGAGGGTCTCGATGGTGGTCCGCATCTGATTCACAGTGGATTCTATATTGCCGGTCACCTTGGCGAGGAAAGCGGGATCAGGGTCGGTTTTGCTTTGCAGGGTCTGCACCCCCAGGCTGATGGCCGTCAGGGGATTCTTCAAATCGTGGGCAAGCACAGCCATCAGTTCATCCTTTTCGCAGAGGAGCCGGGCGAGCTTGTCGCGGGAAGTTTTCAACGCCAGATGGGTACGCACGCGGGCAATCAGTTCGGCTTTGCGGAAGGGTTTGGTGATGTAATCCACCCCCCCGCTTTCGAGGGCTCTGACAATAAATTCCGACTCATCCGCAGCCGATAGGAAAATAACCGGAATGGCGGCGCACTCGGGGAGGAGACGCACGCGTTCGCAGAGGGCGAAGCCGTCCATGCCGGGCATCAGCACATCCATCAGGATGAGGTCCGGCAATTGCGAGGCGATGCGTTCAAGGGCCTGCGGGCCGCTGGAGGCAGGGACGACTTCGTAACCTTCATCGAGGAGAAACCCGCAGACCAGTTGGACGTTGGGTTCCTGGTCGTCGACGACGAGGATGGTAGGTGGGACGAGGTTGGCGGAAGGGCAGGAGCTCATGGCGCGGTGGGGGGGTGGGGGGAGAGAGATTCCACGAGGGCGGGAAAACGGGCGAGCGATTTTTCCATACGGGAAATTTGAAAAGTGGCGGCCTCGTGCTTCAGCGTCGCGGCATAGTCGCGCAGGCTTGGGCAGGAATGGGCGTTGGCCATGATTTCCAACTCATCAGCAAAAGCACGGATGGCGCGCACCGCCATGGTGCGGGTCAGGATAGGCCAGCGTTCCGCGTTCAGGTGGCGGAGCTGCGCGGCCGCGTCCTCCGGCAGGGGCTGGGCCGGACGGGCCGGCAGGCCGGTGGGGGTGTCCTCCCCTGCGGGGGTGGAGGAGGCCACGGCCAGACGGATCGCGTTCACCAGTTCCGGACGCAGGAATGGCTTCCTCAGATAACCATTGAAGACGGCCCTGGCATTGCTCCGGGAATCAGAGAGGCTGGAGGCAGTGACCGCGATGACCGGGGTGTGGGCCAGCGCCTCGTGACGGCGCAGCAACTCGGTGGCCCCGCGCCCATCCAGACGGGGCATCCGGATGTCCATCAGGATGAGATCCGGAGTGGTCCTGACGGCCTGCTCCACGGCCTCCAGGCCATTGGTGGCGAACTCGATTTCGTGGTGGGTGTTCAGGAAAAATGCCCCCATCACTTCGCGGTTATGCGCATTGTCATCCACGATGAGAACCTTCATGCGCGGCAACGTGTCGAGGCTGATGGCATCGGCATCCACCGCAGTGGCCCGGGGCCCGATGACGGCCAGCTTAACATTGGGCAGGGTCAGGGTGAAGGTGCTCCCGGTTCCCACTTCGCTGACTGCGGTGACTTTGCCTCCCATCAGGTGGACCAGCCGCCGGGTGATGCTGAGGCCCAGACCGGTGCCTTCCACCACCTCGGTGCTTTGTTGGCTGCCTTGCCGGAAGGGCTTGAAAATCAATTCCAGATCAGCCGGGGCGATGCCGCGGCCGGTGTCCGACACCTCCATCACGATAGTCAGGGAATCCGTCACTCCGGGCTGGGTTTCGGGGCGCACTTTCAGGGAGACATGGCCTGCGTTGGTGAATTTGATGGCATTCCCCATCAGGTTCAGCAGCATCTGCCGCAACCGCAGCGGGTCCAGCACCAACCACGAGGGCAGAGCCTCGTCGACTTCTGTCAGGAGCTGGAGCCCCTTGGCGGAAGCACGTTGCGAGAGCATCAGCTGCAGATTCTGCACCACTTCGCGTAGATCGAGTACCTCCGGCTTCAATTCCACGCGTCCCGCCTCGATTTTAGAGAGGTCGAGCACGTCGTTGATCAGACTGAGGAGATTCTCCCCGGCGCTGGCGATGGCATTGACGTAATGGCTGGCGCGGGGGCTTTCCACTTCGTCCCGCAGCAGTTGGGAAAACCCGATGATGGCATTCATGGGCGTGCGGATTTCATGGCTCATATTGGCCATGAAGAGGTTTTTTTCGCGGTCGGCATTCATGGCCCGGCGGCGCTGGATCAGGGCGCGGCGCTGGAGCCGGGTGGCCTTGATCGCTTTCTGGAACAGCAAAAAAGCATTCGCCCCGGCGGCCAGACAGAGCAGAGCACTGGCGATGATCAGGAAGGTCGTGACCCACACCCCGCGCATCTGGCGTTGCTGCATCACCTGCTGTAGCCCGGATTCCTCCGCGAGGGCTTCATCCACGATGGCCCGTGCCCGGTCCATCAGAGCCATCCCGGCCGTCAAGTCCACCGCTGGCAGGGTTGCCTGCATGTCCTGCTTCCGGCGCAGCTGAATGGTAGCGTCCAGTTCTTCCATTTTGGCGTCAGCCACGGACTGGAGTTCGTTAAATCTCCCGACCTGGGCGGGATATTCCGGGACGAGCTGACCGAGTTTCTGCATGTGGGGGTCGAATTCCACGCGGGTGCGCTCCCATGGAATCAGGTATTCCTCGCTGCCGGTCAGGAGAAAGCCCCGCTGCGACGTTTCCGCATCCA
Organism: uncultured Verrucomicrobiota bacterium; assembly: GCA_942492905.1. GTDB lineage: Bacteria > Verrucomicrobiota > Verrucomicrobiia > Verrucomicrobiales > V1-33 > CAIZWU01. The sequence goes on along the minus strand of OW818657.1, from coordinate 2,331,241 downwards.
GCAGATAGGTGCGGACCATACGGAAATCCATGGTGCGCTGATGGGACTGCGACAGCATGTGGATGAATTGCCTAGTCTTGAACAGTTGGCTCACTGCCACGCCCAACACCAGCACCATTGAGACAATGGCCAGGCCCAGCAGCTTGAAATTGAAGATTGCCAGAACGCGGGACACAGGCTTTTAGGAGTGGGGGGAGCCGTGGGAACGCCAGAAGAGCGTGCGGGGATCATGCTTTCCCCTTTCCTCGCAGAATGCAAATCCAATCTCCCGGGGCATGGCAGAATGCGAGATAATTCCGTCAGGGCGGGCAGAATCCCCCAGCGCAACCACCCTGTATGTCGTTGATAATCAGTGGAATTTGCGGAGCAACGTCCCGGTGGCACCACTCCTGCACAATAAGGCTCAGCGGTGCCCGGCCGAACTTCCTCTTCCGAGTCCCTCCGCTACCACCTCAACTCCACCTATCTTATGCTCTCCTGGACTCTTACCTTCATCGTTGTGGCCCTCATTGCCGGGGTGCTCGGATTCGGTGCCCTTGCCGGCGCGGCAGCCACCGTAGCCAAAGTCTGCTTCGTGATCTTCCTCATCCTCTTCGTGCTCTCCCTGATCCGGGGTAAAAAGTCGATCTGAAGCTGTTCAGCCGCAGCGGTCATGCGGCTACGGGATGTGTTCCTCCAGCGGAATGTCCCAAAAAACGAATTCCATGAAATCCAACACCAATCTCATCATCGCGATTCTGATTATCGCCGTCGCTGTGCTCGCCTTCGTGGCGTATGACCGCCGCAGCCCTGTCGAAAAAGCCGGAGATTCCATCCGCGAAGCCGGCCGCGACATCAAAGATGCCGTCGATCCCCGCTCCCCCGCCGAAAAAATCGGCGACAGCGTCAAGGACACAGTCCGGGACATCAAAAACTAAAAACGCTCCCCTATCTTGTCCAAACTCTGTCCCAACCCACTCCACCCATGAAAACCGACCCCACTACCAAAGTGTTGCTCGGCGTCATCGCCACCGGTGTCGCTGCTCTGACCGCCCTTGCTTTTGAAAAGCGCTACCATCGCCAACTCCGTCCCATCATGGACGAACTGGATGATGCCACCGACCACGCCTACGACCGCATCAGCCGCAAGACCCAGCAACTGGGCCGGGCCGCCCGTGACGAAGCCACCAGTCTGCGCGACCGGTTTGACGACGGCGTCGAGACCCTGCGCGATAAAGCCGGCCGGCTCAAAGACCGGGTCGCCGAGAGCGTCGAAAGCGTCGGGGATCATCTCCGCGACGGTGCGGAAAAATTCCGCGATGGCTTGAAGCAGGCCGCCAGCGAAGTCAAGGAAGGCACCACCGAGGACGCAGACGAAGCCAAGCGTGCTTTTGGTTCACCTAAAATCTGAACGTCCCCGCTGTTCTCCAACGCCCCTCTGCCGTCATGTCTGCCCCCGGTCTGTTCTCAAACCTCCGTTCCCTCACTACAGAGTTCAAAGCGCTCGCTGCCGGGCATTGGACGCTGTTTCGTCAGGAGATCGCGGGGAAAGCGACCCATACCCGGCAGCAGTCGATTTGGATCGCGGCAGGAGGGCTCACCGCCTTCACCGCCCTGTTGCTGCTGCTGGCAGGCTGCATCCTCCTGATGAGTCAGGCCTTGGTCACCCGGGCCGGATGGCAGCCGCTGGATGCCGCCGGAGCTTCGGCTCTTGGATTGACGTTGCTCACCGCCTTCACCGGCTGGCTCGTTTTCCGCCGAAGTGGCCGTCGGCTCCGTGCGGAAAGCCTCACTCCAGACGTGACCCTGCGGGCGTTGAAACACACCGCCGCCGCCCTCACCCACCAACCCGTGGACCCCGTCCCGGTCCCTCCCTCCACTCCCACCCTATACCCGCTCCCCAGTCCTATGAACACCCGACAGACCATTCAAAACTCCCTGCATCAGACAGCCGACACCGTCGAAACCCAGGCCCGCCGCGTCGGTCAGGCGGTGCAGGACACCGCCGACTCGATCAGCCGGAATTTCGATCCCGGCGTCTTTTTCAGTGCCGCCTTGGCATGGGTGGATACGGTCCTGACCCCCAGGAACCGGGCCCTCGCCGGACGAGCTCTCGGAGTCGCCGCCGCTTTCCCCCGCCGCCACCCCGTGCCCAGTGCCATTCTCGGCCTCGGAGCGCTTTATATCGCCTGGCAGCGGGCTAAAGGCACTCCCTCCAGGGATCGTGTGGAGGAATACGCGCACTCCAAAGTCGAAGCGGTGAAGGATCGCCTGGAAGAATCCCGTCGCTACGCGGCCAATGGCATCAGTGCCGCCGCTGCAGCTGCCCGGGACCTCCGGGAATCCATCCACTCCAACGCTGCCAGCTTGGCAGACCAAGGCCGGGCCGCGGCCTCGCAGTTCGGTAAGTCCACCACCGCGACGGCCGAATCAGTGAGGGAGGCCTACGAGTGCGCCCGGGATTCTGTGGCGGAAGGCGTGGACCGCGCGGCGGAGACCGCCCGCCAGATCCGTGAGGATGCCGAGGCCGGTTACCGGAAAGCCCGTGAATTCGCCAGAGAAGAACCCGCTCTCGTGATTGCGGGCGGCGTCGCCCTCGCGCTCGGAGCCCTGCTTCTCGTAAAGAGTTCCCGCAGATAACCCCTGCTGCGGGCGGCCCGGTTCCTTTGTCGGCATTCCCCCCAACCGACATGGAGCCGGGCCAACCTTTTTTGAGCCTCACCTCCGCCCGCCTGACAGCGCATGACTCCCGGTCCTGAACCCACCTTCGACCGTCACACCATTCCCCGGATCAAGGGGATCATCGCCCCGTTTTTCCGTTCGGAGAAAAAAAAGCAGGCCCGGCTGTTGCTGGGCCTTTTGCTTGGATTTGCCATCGCCGTGGCTCTGGTGCAGGTCCTGATGAGTTATGTGGCGCGCGATTTTATCGATGCCCTGACACAACGGGACCGCGGAGGTTTCCGGAAAAACCTCTGGCTCTATCTGGGCACCTTTGCCCTCGCCATTCCCATCGGGGTCTTCTACCGCTTCACCGAGGAAAAACTGGCCCTGCTCTGGCGGCAGTGGATGACCTGGCACCTGCTGAAACGCTACTTTGCCAACCGGGCCTACTATCATCTCAGAGGATCGGCCACCATCGACAATCCCGACCAGCGTATTGCGGAGGATGTCAAAAACTTCACGGCCACCACCCTCAGCTTCCTGCTCATCACCCTGAATTCCTGTGTCACCCTGCTGGCCTTCACCGGGGTGCTCTGGAGCATCTCGCGGAGCCTGGTGCTCACGTTGGTGGTCTATGCCCTGGCCGGCACCATGATCAGCATCCTGATCGGACGGCGGCTGGTTGGCATCTATTACCATCAATATGAGAAAGAGGGGAATTTCCGTTATGCCATGGTCCGGGTGAGGGACAATGCGGAATCCATCGCCTTCTACCGCGGCGAAAAGCGGGAACACCGTGACCTGATTTCCAAGTTTGGCGACATTTTTGAAAACACTACCCGGTTGATCGGATGGAACCGGAACCTGGCGTTTTTCACCACCAGCTATAACTATTTCGCCCTGATTCTGCCCATCCTGGTGGTGGCACCGCTCTACTTCGCCGGGAAAATCCAGATGGGAACCGTGATGCAGGCGGGCGGCGCCTTTGCCGGAGTGCTGGCCGCCACTTCCCTCATCATCACGCAGTTCGAGCGGTTGAGCGGTTTTGCCGCTGGCGTGACCCGGTTGGACGCGCTCTGGACCGGGCTCGCCGAACAGGATCCGGAGGAAGAGCGCGATAATGACGTTTCCTCCACCAGTAGTGAGGAGCCCGGTCAAATCGACGTCAAGGAAGCCGGAAACCGACTGCAGTTGGCCGATCTCGACGTGCAGACCCCTGATGGATCCAAGACCCTGCTCAAAGATCTCAATCTCAACCTGAAAACCGGTACCAGCATTCTGTTGATGGGGCCCAGTGGTTCCGGAAAAAGCTCGCTGCTGCGCACCATTGCGGGTCTTTGGAATACCGGATCCGGTTCCATCACCCGCCCTCCGCTGGCCCGCATGATGTTCCTGCCCCAGCGGCCCTACATGGTGCAGGGCAGCCTGCGGGACCAACTCCTCTACCCGGGACAGAATGAGGACCTCGATACCGCCCAAATCACCGCAGTGCTCGAAGCGGTCAACCTCTCCGAAGTGGTCGACCGGGTGGATGGCGACTTTGACCGCACCGTGGACTGGACCAATATTCTGTCCATTGGTGAGCAGCAGCGCATCTCCTTCGCCCGCCTGCTGCTGCGCAAACCATCCATCGCCTTCCTTGATGAGGCTACCAGCGCGCTGGATGAGCCCAATGAAACCAAGCTTTATCAACTGCTCCAGAAAAACCGGGTGACTTATGTCAGTGTCGGCCACCGATCCACGCTGAAGGACTATCACGACCAACTGCTGACTCTCCAAAAAGACGCCACCTGGCATCTGGAAGACCTTCCTGCCCCGTCCGAACCGCCCTTGCCCGCCACCATTTGAACCTCCCCACTGGTCCATCCCCTATCCATTCAATCTTACGCCCCATGCAATTTACTGTCTCCAGTCTTCTCGAATATGAAGTCACCGTCCCGGTGACCTTTCTCCTCAGCATCCGGGCGCGTCAGGGACCCGGCCAGGAATTGAGGCATGAAAACCTCCAGCTCCCTCCCGGGCTCGAACACCGGATCCAAATCTGCGCGGCAACCGGGACACCCTTCGACCGGCTGCAGGTGACCCAGCCCGGCCTCTACGAAATCCGCTATGAAGCGACCGTGGACGTCCAGGCCGAGGCCATTCCTGCGGGCACCCTGATGGACGAAGGGCCGGGTTCCTTTGAAGCCGCTATTCTGCCCTACCTTTATCCCAGCCGGTATTGCCAATCAGACCGGCTGGGCCGCCTGACGTTTGACATGTTCGGCCATCTGACAACCCCCGAGGCCAAGGTCCGCGCCGTGGTGGACTGGATTGCCAGCCGGCTGACGTATGTCAGCGGTTCCACCAACGCCGGCACCTCGGCGGTCGATTCCCTCGTGGAACGCGCCGGGGTTTGCCGCGACTTCGCCCATCTCGGTATTGCCCTGTGCCGTGCCATGAATGTGCCGGCGCGTTATTTCACCGGTTATGCCCATTTGTTGGAACCCCAGGATTTTCATGCCTGCTTTGAAACCTGGATTGGCGGACGCTGGCTTTTCTGGGATGCCACCGGCCTCTCCTCGCCGGACGGCGTGGTGCGGATCGGGACGGGAAGGGATGCGTCGGACTGTTCGGTCTGCACCGCATTTGGACCGTTGCTCCTGACCCGTCAGGAGGTGTCCTGCCACGCCCTTGATTCCTCCTACCAAAAAATGAGTCCTGAGCAATTGCAGGCCACAGCCACCAGTCTGGAGCCCGCCTGACCACCCCCTGCCCTGCGATGAGCCGTCTGCACATCCACCACCGCACCACCTACCGTTACACCGCGCCGGTGAAGTTCGGGATGCACCGCATCGTGCTGCGGCCCCGCGAAGGCCACCACACGAGGGTGATCGCGCACACCCTGTCCATCACGCCCCCAGCCAACCTGACATGGCTGATGGATGTGCATGGCAATCACGTCGCTTACGCAGAACTCCCGGAACCTGCGGACCAATTGACCATTCTGAACGAAATCATCCTCGAGCAACTGGATGAAGGGATCGATTCCATACCCCCACCGCACCCTTCGGAGGTTTCCCTGCCACTGACGTTTCTGCAAACGGAGCAGCGGCTCGCCCAAGCCTACAGCCATCCGGTCTGGGAGGACGAAATGGCCACCATCACTGCATGGGTCGGCACCCTGCCGGAAGCCTCCGTCCCCCGCACCGCCCTGCAAACCGCGCAGTGGCTGAACCAGTGCGTGCATGACCATCTTTCCTACCGCCGGCGCGAGGAACCAGGCGTGCAAAGCCCCGCAGCCACCCTGCGGCTGGGCAGCGGGTCCTGCCGGGATCTGGCCACCCTCGCGATGGAGGCGGCCCGCTCGCTCGGCCTGCCCGCCCGGTTTGTCAGCGGATATTTGGATAGTGCGGTCTCCGCGGCCGGACGCGGATCGACCCATGCCTGGATGGAAATTTATTTTCCGGACGGGGGCTGGCGTGGGTTCGATCCTACCACCGGCCGGGGCACCAGCCCCCGCCATATCGCCACCGGCGTCAGCAGCCATCCCCGCGGCGTCATGCCAATCAGCGGCAGCTTCGACGCCCACACGGGCAGCAGTCTGAGCATGAAAGTCGAACTCACCATCCGTCACGAACCGTCTCATGCCAGCCCCTGACCGCAGCGTCCTGCCCAGGGCCCCTCCGGCCAGAAACTGAACCCTCATGAACCTCCGCTCCGGACAACCCAAATGGCTCGTGCCCAATGGTCTGCCCCAGAGCTAAAACCGCCTCTTTTGCTTCGGGCGCTGATCCAGCCCCCAGTCTTCCACCTACCATTTATCCGCCATGTCCCCCCCCGTCAAAAAAAGCCGCACCGTTCCGCTCCCCGGATTGATCACTGGCGTGCTGCTGGTGGTGATTTTCTACTTTGGCAAAGCGGTGCTGATGCCCCTGGCGCTGGCGGCGCTGTTTGCCTTTCTTCTCAGCCCTATCGTCAATGCCCTGCACCGCTTCCGCCTGCCACGCGCCCTCGCCGTGGTGCTGGTGACGCTCTGCGTGTTTTCCCTGCTGGGAGCCATCGGCTGGGTGATCGGACAGCAGTTCAGCTCGCTGGCCGCCAGTCTGCCCAACTACAAGGATAACATCCGTCACCGCATTGTCTCGTTCCATCAAAGCGGGCGCGGCGGAGTCATGGAAAACCTGCAGGATATCCGCACGACGATTGAGAAAACCAACGAAGAGGCCTCCAAAGCCCTGCCTGCCAAAGAAGGTGACCAGCCAGCCCAAGCGCAACTGGATCCGGCCCCGGCTCCCTCTGCCCCCGCCCCGCCTTCCTCCGGGCCAACGTTGGCCCAACCCATCCCTCCTCAAGAATCCCCGCAGACTTCCGGTCTGCTCGGGGGAGCCCTGGGCACTGTCGGGGAAGTGCTGGGAAATGCCGCCACGGTGGTGGTTTTTGTTATTTTCATGCTGCTGCGCCAGCAGGAATTGCGCAACCGGGTGATGCGCCTCGCGGGCTTCCGCCACCTCACGGTCGTCACCCAGGCGCTGGATGAAACCGGTGACCGGGTGGGCCGGTATCTCCTCATGCAGGCCCTCATCAATGGGCTCTACGGCATCGTGCTCGCCACCGGTCTGTATTTCATCGGCCTGCCTTACGTGGTCCTCTGGGGCGTGCTGGCGGCGCTGTTCCGGTTTATTCCCTACATCGGTCCGATCGCGGTGGCCGTCCTGCCCTCCGCCCTCAGTCTCGCCGTCTTCCCCGATTGGCAGCATCCCCTGATGGTAATCGGCCTCATCGTGGTCCTGGAACTGATCACCAACATGATTCTGGAACCGCTGCTGTATGGGCAAAGCGTGGGCGTTTCCGAATTTGCCCTGCTCGTCTCCATCGTCTTCTGGACTTGGCTCTGGGGTGCCATCGGCCTCATCATGGCCACCCCGCTGACGGTTTGTTTTGTGGTGATGGCCCGGCACATCCCATCCCTGGAGTGGGTGGAGATTCTCATGGGAGACAATCCCAAACTAAAATCATATATGGTGCTCTATCAAAGGCTCGTCGCAGGCGATGAGATCGAAGCCGAGGAATTCCTCACGGCGGAGTTGAAACGGAAATCCCCCACTGAAGTCGTCGACGAAACGGTCCTCCCGGCCATCGCACTCGCCCGGCGGGAGTCCAGTCAGGATCGCCTCACCGATGCCGAGGAGCAATTGCTTCACGAATCCATGCTGCGGATCACGGCCGGGGCGCTGCCCTCTCCGGAATCCCCGCCCCCCGATCCCAACGGCCCGCTTCTGCTCGGCTGGCCGTTGGATGGGGCCGCCGACGAGGCCGCCTTGCGCTGCTTCGGCTTGCTCCTGCCGGCCGGCCTGCAATTTGAAGTGGTTCCCGGACAGCGCCTCACCGGGGAATTCCACGCGGAAATCGAAGCCCGCCAGCCCGCAGCCATCCTGATCAGTGCCACCCCACCGGGGAGCCACGACACGGTACGGCTGCAACTCCGCCGCCTGCGCACGCTATTCCCCCGTCTCCGCATTTACGTCGGACGGTGGGGAGTGCCGGAAGAAGTGGCCTACGCCAGTCCGCTTCTCGAAGCCGGGGCCACGGCGGTCTTCACCCGTCTGGGCGAAGCCGGAGGGGCCCTGACAACTCTGCTGAGGGAGGCCGCCGCGGTCGAGCAGCAGCCATCCGCAGCCGCTTGATTTTGCCCGTAGCCAGCGGGCGGAATTGTCGGGAATGAAATACTTTCCTTCCTCATTTTCCCACTGGCGCACGGCAGTGGGTTTGTTCATAGTCCAACCCGGCTGCCTTCCCTGAGACGGGTCGGCAGCCCGTTTTTTTCCCCGATTAGCCCCCGTAAGTTTTTTATTGTCATGAGTTCGACGATTTCCGCCCGCCTCAATGTGGACCTTTTAGAGGAGAAGTATCAACTTTGGCTCAAGGATGCCCAATCCGTGGACGGCACATGGTCTGCCTTTTTTGAAGGCTTCGAACTGGGCACCGCCCAGCCCAAATCGTCCGCTCCTGCCGCCCTAGCCTCCTCTGAACCCGCCCGCAGCGGCATGAGTCAGCAGGAAATGGCCTTCCGCGCCAGCGTCACCCGGATGATCGAAACTTACCGGTCGATCGGCCATATCGGAGCCCACCTGGATCCCCTCAGCCCCACCGCCACGGAGCAGCCCCGCTTGTCCCTGAAGGAATTCGGCCTGTCCGAAGCGGACCTGAATACCGAAGTCGAAACCCTCTTCTTCAACAACGGCCAACGTACCAAGCTGCAGGAAATGGTGGACCGGCTGCGCCGCACCTACTGCGACCTCACTGGCTTCGAGTTCATGCACATCCTGAACTACGAAGTGCGCGAGTGGCTGCGGGAACGGATCGAAAACCGGATCGACCTCGCCCCGCCCTCCGCCACAGAGCAGGAGCGCATCCTCCGCTGGGTCTGGGAACCTGAAGCCTTCGAGCAATTCCTGCACACCAAATACAAGGGGCAGAAGCGCTTCTCCATTGAAGGCGGCGAAAGCGCCATGGTGGTGCTCAATACCATCCTCAACGATGCCCCGAAACATGGAGTGCAGGACATCGTGATGGGCATGGCCCACCGCGGACGCCTTTCCATCCTCGCCACCTACCTGCAAAAGCCGCTCAAGGTCCTGCTGCATGAATTCAGTGCCAACTATATCCCCGACCTGGTGGCCGGAGACGGCGATGTGAAATACCACCTCGGTTATCAGGTGGTGCGTGATCTGCCGGGCGCCAAGGTGGGCATCTATCTCGCCCCCAACCCTTCCCACCTGGAAGCCGTGGATCCCGTGGTTGAAGGCTGTGCCCGCGCCAAACAGCGGGATATCGGCGACACCGAAGACCGCAGCAAGGTGCTGCCGCTCCTGATCCATGGCGATGCCGCCTTTGCCGGCCAGGGCATGGTGGCGGAAGTGCTGAATCTTTCCCAGCTCCCCGGCTACCGCACCGGCGGCACCATCCACCTGATCATCAATAACCAGATCGGCTTCACCACCTCCCCCGCGGATGCCCGCTCCAGTGCCTACGCGACCGACGTGGCCAAGATGATTGAAGCCCCGGTTTTCCATGTGAATGGCGACCATCCGCTGGAGGTGCAGTTTGTGGCCCGGCTGGCCATGGAGTTCCGCCAGAAGTTCCACCGCGACGTCGTGATCGACATGTATTGTTACCGGAAACACGGCCACAATGAGGGCGACGAGCCCAGCTTCACCCAGCCGAAGATCGCCAAACTCATCGCCGGCAAATCCACCGTGGGTGATCTCTTCAGCGAAAAACTGGTGCAAAGCGGCCTCATCACCGCCGACCGCAGCAAGGCGATCCGCGCCGAAATCGAAGGCCGTCTGGAAAAGGAATACGAGGAACTCCGCGCCCTCGAGACGACTCTCAGCACCACCGATCTCAAAAAGGAAGTCTTTGCCGGCTCCACCGCGGTTTTTCAGCCGCCCTACTCGCACGCTCCGGTCATCACCGGTCTGCCGGTGGAAAAGTTCCGCTCGCTAGGCATGAAGATTTCCGAGGTGCCGTCCGGCTTCCGCCTGCACCCCACCGTGAAGCGCACCGTGGTGGACAAACGCCGGGCCGCCACGGAAAACGGGGGTCCCTTCGACTGGGCCCACGCCGAACACCTCGCTTTTGCCTCCATCCTCTGGGAAGGCAAACCCGTCCGCCTTTCCGGTCAGGACGTCCGCCGCGGCACCTTCAGCCAACGCCACGCCTGTCTGTATGACACGGAAAACCGCGACCGCTTTTTCCCGCTGCAGCACCTCGGGGAAGGCGCCGCCACCTTCCGCGTTTACAATTCGCTGCTCAGCGAGGCCGCTGTGCTCGGTTTCGACTATGGCTACAGCCTGATGTCCCCGGACATGCTGATCCTCTGGGAAGCCCAGTTCGGCGATTTCGGCAATGGAGCCCAGGTGATGATCGACCAATTCATGGTCCCGGCCGAGTCCAAATGGCAAAAACCCTCCGGCATCGTGCTGCTCCTTCCTCACGGTTATGAAGGCCAAGGCCCGGAGCACTCCAGCGCCCGCCTGGAGCGCTTCCTCCAGCTCTGCGCCGAGCAGAACATCCAGGTCTGCAACCTCACCACGCCCGCCCAGTATTTCCACCTGCTGCGCCGTCAGATGAACCGGCCGTTCCGCAAGCCGCTCGTCATCATGACGCCCAAGAGCATGCTGCGCCTGCCGGAAGCCGTCTCGGTCGAAGCGGATTTCACCGGCAACACCAGCTTCCAGGAAGTCCTCGACGACACCACTATCACCGACCCCTCCCGCGTCACCCGGCTTATTTTCTGCTCCGGCAAGGTGTATTACGACATCCTCGAGCGCCGCAGCGACAAGGAAGACAAGACCACCGCTATCATCCGCATCGAACAGCTCTATCCTTTCCACGAGGACATGCTGAAAGCCATCACCGCCCGTTATCCGAAGGCCAACAAAAAGTGGGTCTGGTGCCAGGAGGAACCCAAGAACATGGGGGCCTGGGGCCACATCAACTGGCGCCTGGAAAAAATGTCCGGCACCACCGTCCGCTACGCCGGCCGCAAACGCGCTGCCAGCCCTGCCGTCGGATCCCTCACCCTCCACAAGGCCGAGCAAAAACAAATCGTGGATGCCGCCTTCGAGGTCTGATGCGGACTTCATCCCAATCATCCATCTTCCATCTCAAATCGTAAATTTTGCTGCCCATGTCCCCTATCACCGTCCCTTCCGTTGGCGAATCCATCACTTCCGCCGTGATCTCCACCTGGCACGTCGCCAATGGAGCCACCGTCAAAACCGGTGATCTCCTCGTCACGGTCGACACGGACAAGGTCTCCACCGAAATCACCGCCGAAGCCTCCGGCGTGGTCACTATCACCGCCCAACCCGGGGATGAGGTGAAGATCGGGGCCACCATCGGCAGCATCGGCGAAAGCACTGCCGCCCCTGCTGCGGCTCCTACCCCGGCGGCTCCTGCCGGCAAAAAAGAAACCAAAGCAGCTGCTGCGGCCGCTCCGGTGGTGGAAGCCAAACCCGCCGCTGCCCCTGTCCCCGCTCCGGTCGCGGCCCCTGCTCCGAAAATCGACCTCTCCGTCGCACCTGCCAAGCCCGCTGCCGCCGCCCCAGCGGTGCGTGACCAATCCGGCCGCACCACCCGCCAGCGCATGTCCCCGCTGCGCAAAAAAATTGCCACCCACCTCGTCAACGCCCAGCAGACCGCGGCCATCCTGACTACTTTCAACGAAGTGGACATGACCGAAGTCATGAACCTCCGCAAGCTTCTCCAGGACGGGTTTGTCGCCCGGCATGGCGTGAAACTGGGCTTCATGTCCTTCTTCATCAAAGCCGTCGTTGAAGCCCTCAAAACCGTGCCGGCGGTCAACGGCCGGATCGATGGCGATGACGTCATCACCAACCACTTCTACGACATCGGCGTCGCTATCGGCACCGAGCGCGGCCTGATCGTCCCGGTCATCCGCGATGCGGATCAAAAATCCTTCGCCGACCTCGAAAAGGAAATCATCGCCTACGCCACGCGCGGCAAGGAAGGCAAAATCAGCATGGAAGACCTCCAGGGCGGCTGTTTCACCATCTCCAACGGCGGTGTCTACGGCAGTCTGCTCAGCACCCCGATCCTCAATCCCCCGCAGAGCGCCATCCTCGGCATGCACACCATCCAGCAGCGCCCCGTCGCCCTGAATGGCAAAGTCGAGATCCGCCCGATGATGTATCTCGCGCTCAGCTATGACCACCGCCAGATCGACGGCAAGGAAGCCGTCACCTTCCTGCTGCGCATCAAGGACTGCATTGAACAGCCTAGCCGCTTGCTGCTGGGGGCGTAAATTCCGTTCCCGGCGATGCTGCAAGGTCAAAAAAACCGTCGGCATCCATGAATTTGAATGCACAGCTCTCAGACTATCTGAGGGAGATCGTGTGCAAGTGTCCCAAGTGCGGACAACGTGCTACGATCCGTGCCGAATCAAATATGGCATGGCCATGGCATCCGAAGCGCGTCTCTTTCACCTGCCCATGCTGCGTGCTGCAACATGGATGGCCGGTAGCCGGCTGGACTTCTGACTTCACCAATTTCAAGCCCGCCAAAGGCAGGGAACCCTACTTTGGCTACCAAATTTGGGCGATGACAGTTGTCGGGAAAAACAACCTCGCCCTGTTGAACCGGGAACATGCGGCGGATTTGGAAGCATTCATCGGAGAAATAGACCGCCCTCGTCCCCAAAATACCAAGTGGTCGATGTTAAACCGCCTACCGAAATGGATGCTGCTGAAGAAAAACAGACACCGTGTGCTCGGGGCCATCGATAAGCTCAAGCTATCCTTGCCCTGATAACATTATTTGTAAAATTACCCACCTTCATCATTCTCCCACGCCATGTCCCAGCCCGATCCGAAAACCGACGCCGTCCGTCTGCTCCGCGAACTGACCGAAGCCCACGGCGTCCCAGGCGCGGAGGATGCCGTGCGGCGGATTTTTCTGCGGGAACTGGCCGGGCATGGCACGGTGCACACCGACCGGCTCGGCAGTGCCGCGGTGGAGCGGGTAGGGGACGGTCCGCGCGTGCTGGTGGCCGGACATTTTGATGAGGTGGGTTTTGCGGTTCAGCACATCACGGCGAAGGGATTTCTCAAACTGGTGGCACTGGGCGGGTGGTGGACGCATACCCTCGTCGCGCAGCGGGTGCGGATTCTGACGAAATCGGGGCAGGAGGTGCTGGGGGTGATCGGATCGACGCCGCCGCATTTTCTGGGGGATAGTGCCAAGGACAAAGTGTTGCCGCTGGAGCAGCTTTATGTGGATGTGGGCGCGGGTAGCCGGGCGGAGGCGGAGGCCTTGGGAATTGCGCTGGGCGATGCGGTGGCTCCGGACAGTGCGTTCACGGCACTGGCGGGCGGGGAACGGTTTTTGGCCAAAGCCTTCGACAACCGCTGTGGCGTGGCAGCGGCGGTGCAGACGATGCAGCTTTTGAAAAATGAATCCCTACCCTGCCAACTGATCGCCGCCGGTAGCGTGCAGGAGGAAGTCGGCTGCCGCGGCGCGGTGACGCTCGGCCACCTGACCCGGCCGGATGTGGCCCTAGTCATGGAAGGCACTCCCGCCGATGACACTCCAGGCATGACGTCCGAGGAAAGCCAGGGGGCCCTGGGCAGCGGAGTGCAAATCCGCGTCCTTGATCCCACCGCCCTGATGAACCGCCGTCTGGTGGATCTGGTGCTCGATACCGCCAAAACCGAAGGCATTCCCCATCAACTGGCGGTCCGGCGCAGTGGCGGCACGGATGCAAAATCGTTCCAGTTCCACGAAAACGGGGTGCCCTGCATCGTGCTGGGCACTCCGGCCCGTTATATCCACAGCCACAACAGCCTGCTCCATTTGGAGGATTACCTGAGCGCGGTGCGGCTGACGGCGGCCGTGGTGCGCCGCCTTGACGCCGCCACGGTGGCCGGCCTGACCCAATGGATTTAGCGGCCAAACGCGCCTCCGACAGGATCCTTCCTGACGGTCCGGGCAGGTCCGATCCAGCCCTGTGGCGTCCCCTCAACGGGTCAATCGTGCTGATTTGAGCTTTCTGGCGGGGAAAGATGAAGAATCGATGACGCAAAAAAGTGAATTTTTCCCGTTACAAAACCTCAACGCTCCAGCTAAAGATCACGCTGCGCCACCCGGACTGCTCCGGGAGCGTCGTTTTGATTTTTCCAGTTCCTCTCAATTTCCCATGCTTCAACGCCTGAGATTGCTTTCCGTGCCCCGTCTGGCGACGCGCCTTTTGCCCTTGGCTGCCCTGCTGGCTCAACCTGCGGTGGCCCCTGCCCAGCAGGAAACCGTCCAACGGGAAACCCAGCGTCGCCAAGGCTTGGCCCAAGAGGCCGAAAGTCTCGCGGCCGAAGGAGATGCGGCCCTTGCCGCCGGACATACCGCAGAAGCGGTCAACCGCTACCAAGCCGCACTGGAGCGCCTGCCGGAGTCTGCCGCCAGCCTTTCCCCAGCCCGTCGTTCCGTGGTCGGGAAATTGGCCGACACCTCCGTGAGTTACGCCCGCGAACTCGCCAGCAAAGGAGAATTCGAAAAAGCCCGCCTCGCTCTGCAGGCCGTCCTGACAGACAAGGTGGCCCCCGGTTATCCGCCCGCCAAAACCCTGCTCGGGCAATTGGACGATGCGGACCGCTTCAATCCAGCCCAAAGTCCCCGTCACTCCACCGACACCAAAAAAGTCAGCGATCTCTTCGTGATCGCGCAAGGCATGGTGGATATCGCGGACTACAAGGCTGCGAAGCAGGCTTATAACCAGATTCTCGCGGTGGACGACACCAACACCGCCGCCCGCCGGGGTTTGGAACGGGTGGAACAACAGATCAACAATCACCTGCGCTCCGAACGTGACTACACCAGAGCGAAAATGCTCAATGAGGTGGACAAGCAGTGGGAAAGCCACGCCCCTGCCGGCCCCAACCAACCCGGGGGAACTCTGGAGGCCGGCGCAGCCCTGACAGGAGGCGAAGCGATCTCCACGGCCCGCCTGAAAATGCAAAGCCTGACACTGGACCGCGTCGCCATGTCGGAGACGCCCCTGCAGGAAGCGCTTACCTACCTCGCCCAGAAAAGTGTCGAATTGGATACCGCAGAACCCGACCCCAACCTGAAAGGGGTCAATATTGTCTTCAATCCGGGAAGCAAGGCGCCATCTGACTTCAAACCAGTCACGTTGGAACTGCGCAATGCTCCCTTGGGCGAGGCGCTGCGGTTGATCGCCGATTTGACCCAGACCCGGCTCAGCGTGGAGGGCAACACCATCACGATTTCCCCCATCGGGGCCGGCTCACGGATTGTCAGCCGCACCTACCGCGTGCCCCCAGGTTTTCTCAGCCGTGCGGGCAGTGCCACCGTAGATGCGGGCGCCGGAGCCGATCCTTTTGCCTCCGGAGGAGACAAAATCGCCTCCAATCTAAAAATCACGCGGCTCTCCGCCAAGGAATGGCTCATCCAAAACGGCGTCCCCTTCCCTGAAGGCACTTCCGCAGACTATTCGGCTGGAGCCAACCAACTGATTGTACGGAATACCGAGGAAAACCTCGACTTGGTGCAGACTGCCGTGGAGAGCACCACCGACAAGACCCAACGTCAGGTGCAGGTCACGGTGGTGTTGCTCAAAGCCGAAGAACAGCGCCTCCAGGAAATCTCGATGGATTGGCTGTTGGGAGCCGTCAATGTTGGTGGCGGTGTTTATGCGGCCGGCGGCACCGTCGGGAACGCGACTTCCTCAGGACAAATCGCTGATTACCCCTTGCGGGCTCCCGGGGGCACCACCCCCATGGGCAGCAATCCCGTCACCGCGGGCCTTCGTGGGGCCTTCGATCTCGAGACCAATCCCACGATTGATGGGCTGATCAACTCCGGGGCGGCGGGCAGTGGCGTGACCAACAGCCGCAGTCCCGCCATCCTCTCCACCGCCGGGGTCTTCACTTCCCCTCAATTTCAGGGCATTCTCCGCGGGCTCGACCAAAAAACCGGACTCGATCTTTCAGTGGCCCAATCCATCATCCTGAAAGCCGGCCAACGCGCCACGGCGGCATCAGTCAGGACCATCCGCTACCCCACCGAGTTTGACCCGCCACAGATCCCACAGACGATAACCGGCGGCCGCCGACTGATTGACCTCGACACCGGAATTATCATCCAGCTGCCGAGCAATTCCGTCACCCCGGTCACGCCGACCACCCCCCAGTCGTTTGAAGACAAGGATACCGGCTCCAGCATCGAGGTTGAGGCTACCGTCAGCGATGACGGGAACACGGTGGATCTGAACCTGTCCGTAATCTTCCGTGAGTTCGAAGGATTCATCAATTACGGCACTCCAATCAGCGCCAATGGGCAGATCCTGACCGAAAATAAAATCTTCCAGCCCGTCTTTTCCGCGATCAATGAATCGGCCTCCGTCCAGGTTTACGATGGCGAAACGGTCACGATTGGTGGTCTGAGTGATGCCAAATACGAAACCATCAATGACAAAGTGCCCCTGTTCGGGGATATCCCTTTCATTGGCCACCTGTTCCGCAGCAATGTCACCAAGGTCTCACGCAAGGCCGCGATTTACTTTGTCACCGTGAAAGTGGTGGACCCGAGCGGCATGGGTCTCAAAGAAGCGGCCGCAGCCGCCGAGCAAGCCGTTCTTGCCGGGCCCTCCGGCCCCTAACCTCCCACCGCACAACCTGCGGTCCTGCCTGCCCCCAGGGCGCTACCGATTGTGAGTGATTTCCCTTCCCCTCCTTCCCCGGATGCGGACTCCCCCCGCAGCCCCGGTCTGCCGTCACGGCGGGCTGCTGGCGATGCTCCCCGGCGCCAAGCCGAAGACGTCGGCGAAAAACTTTCCCTCGAGGAAATGATGGAACGCCTGCAGCGCTCCGGAGAGAGCCGGTCGGGCCGTCGCCGCCGGTCCTCTTCTTCGTCGTCTTCATCCGCACCATCCTCCTCCAGTCGTCCAGCGGAGCATCCATCTGCGGACCGGCAGGAATCATCCCTGCTGCCGAAGGCCGTCCTGCCGCCGCCCCGCTCCAGCGAAGGTGACCTCATGACCTCCAAAAAGAGAGTCCCCCGGCAGGTGTCCCTGCGCCGGCGCCGCTGGGGACTGTATACCCTGCTGGCCTTGGTCATTCTCGCCGCAGCCACTTGGTTTGGAATCCGCCTCCTCAACCGGTGGCGCATTGAGGGTGAAGGATTCCGGGTCAACGCCGCCCGCCGGGTCTCGGAATTGACCGACCGCCGGGTCTCGTTTTCCCGCTTCCAACAAACCGCTTCAGACCAGTTGGGAAATGCCTCCCTCACGATATCCCCTGCCTTTCAGGATCTCCTCTCCTCTGCCAACTTCACCAATTTGACCGCCCAGCTGGCCGCGGGTTCCCTGATGTCCGATGATTGGACGCTGCGCTCCCTCCGTTTCCAAAAGGCGGATCTGGCCTTCGATCCGGCCAAAAAAATGGACGCGACCACCATGTGGCAGACCGCCCCGGCTCCGGTGGATCGCGGGGCTCCCAGCCAGGGCAGCAGTTTCCGCCTTGGTCTGACCTCGGAGCCGGCCGCCATCGTCCTTGAATCAGGTTATTTTGACGAATTGAACCTGACTTGGCCCGGTCCGGAAGGAAAACCCGGAACATTGACCCAACTGGAGGGAAATTTCCACCTGGCGGGCCCGGCCCTGCAGCTGGAAATGTCCGGGGGCTTGCTGGATACCGCCTCCTGGCCTCCTTTTCCCGTTCACCAGATCAACGCCAAACTGCAGGGTTCCACCTTGGAAATCATCAGTGCCCGGCTGGGCTTCACTGCCGGACATGAGATCCGGGTCACCGGTTCAGCGGAACTGGTCCCAGCGGGCCGGCTGCAGCTGAGCGGTGATATTTCCCCCATCCTGCTCAAACACCTGCTCCCCGAAAACTGGTCCACCAATGTCCTCGGTTCCTTCGAAACCACCGGCAGCCAATGGACCAGCCACTTCCAATCCGGTCCTCCTCCCACGCTGAGCGGCCCCTTTATGGTCCGGGGCGCGGTGCTGCGCGGCCTGCCCTTTGTCGAAAAAATCGCGGCCCTCCTGCGCAAACCGGAGCTGGCCCTGATGGAGTTTCCCACCTTCTCCGGACAGTTCACCTGGACACCGCAAATGACCCGCATCTCCCAGATTTCCGCCACCACCAAGGACAGTCTGCTCCGCCTGAAAGGGGATCTGACCGTAACCCACGATGGCAATCTGGGTGGCCAGTTGGCCTTCGAAGCGAACGATGCCTACTTTGCCGGGCTCCCTCCCGAGGAACCGCAGCTGTTTTCCCCTTCCGCCGATGGCTGGCGCACCCTGATCGTTAGTTTCGGCGGTGGGCCATCCCCCTTGGCTGACAACATCGCACCGCCACCTCCCGCCGCGGCCCCAACCCGTCCCACCGCCGTGCCTGCTGCACCCCGCCTAAGCCTGCCGGACGGGGTGTCTCCTCCTCCGGCTACCGCCCCACGCCCTGCGCCACCGGTGCCCGTTCCTTCCCCTCCACGGCCTGCCCGCCCCCGCAGCGAGGCCGAACTGGAAAAGGAATTCAACGAAATCATCGGCCGCTAATCCGCGTTCCCATTGATGGAATCAGAGATCCATCCACCCCCCTCATGCGCCTGTCCTTCCCTGCCCTGCTCCTCCTTGCGACCCTTTCGCCCAGTTCCGGTGCTCCTCCGTCTCTGACCCGCGGGCCGTATATTCAATGCGCCACCCCCCAGGGCATCACCGTAGTCTGGCGCACCCGGGCCGATGGCCTTCCAGGCATCCGCTTTGGCCTCAAGGTCGATGCCCTCGATCAATCCATCCCCTCCGCCAACATCCTGATCCGCCGTCCCGTGGATGATCTGGCCGAGGACTCGAAGGAGCCCTCAATCTCCTCCGGTCCTGAAGGCACCCGCCAATTCGAGGCCTCCATCAGTGGCCTGAAACCCGATACGCTTTATTACTATTCTGTCAGTCAAAACGGTGAAGCACTCTCCCCAGCAGGGCAAACCGGCACCTTCCGCACCCTGCCGGTTCCAGGCACGGCACGCGATGGACTCTTCTGGGTGGTCGGCGACAGCGGCACCGGCAACAGAGTGCAGGCCGAAGTCCACACCGCCATGCGGGACTGGCTGAAAAAGGAAAAACGCACCCTCGATGGTTACCTTCATGTCGGTGACATGGCTTACGGCTCAGGTTTGGATAGTGAATTCCAAGGCTACTTCTTCGAATCCTACGCCGAGACCCTGCGGGACACCGTCTGCTGGCCCGCGATGGGCAATCACGAAGGCCGCCATTCCAGCGGAGCCACCGCCACCGGCCCCTATTACGACGCTTATGTCTGCCCCTCCACCGCCCAGTCCGGGGGAGTTGCCAGCGGCACCGAGGCCTACTACTCCTTCGACTTCGGGAAGACCCACTTCATCTGCCTCAACTCCCACGATCTTCCCCGCGACCCGGGCGGGGCCATGGCCCAATGGCTCAAGGCGGACCTCGAAAAAACCAAGGCGGACTGGTTGGTCGCCTTCTGGCATCATCCCCCCTACACCAAGGGCTCCCATGACAGTGACAAGGAGCAGCAGTTGATCGAAATGCGTTCCATGATCATGCCCATTTTGGAGTCAGGCGGCGTGGATCTCGTCCTCACGGGTCACTCACACATTTATGAGCGCTCCATGCTCATGGATGGGGCTTATGCCACGCCCACCGTATCGGAAAACGTGATCCTCAATGATGGCGACGGCAATCCAGCCGGCGGAGGGGCCTATCACAAAAGCCCCGGCCTCCTCCCTAACGAAGGAAACGTGCAAATCGTGACCGGTCATGGGGGCACCACCCTTTCCCGCAAGGACCGGCCCAGTCCCGTGATGCGCAGCACCATTCTGGAATTCGGGTCCGTCCTGCTGGACCTCAAGGGCAATACCCTGACCGCCCAAATGCTGAACTCCCAAGGCCAGATCCGGGACACTTTCCAGATCGTCAAGGAAGGACGTGTCACGGTGCAGCGCATCGCCAAACCGTGGCAACCGCCCCTGGTGAAAGGTCCCCGGACTGTGCCCCTGCGCGGGAAGGACAGCGGCGATGAAAAGGAAATCAAGCCGGTGACCTTGTCCAAAGAGGCCAAACCCCTGATCCCATCCGGAGCACCATGGCAATATCTTGCGGGAACCAAACCCGGCTACGGCTGGCAGGAACCCGGCTTCACCGCCCCTGGCTGGCTCACCGGTCCCGCCGGGTTCGGATATAGCGACAAGGACGACGCCACCCAGATTCCAGACATGCGGGGACACTTTAAATACCTCTGCATCCGCCATGAGTTCACCCTGACCGGCAATGAAAGTCCCCGCCTGTTCCGCCTCAAGGTTTCCTACGATGACGGCTTCATTGCCTATCTGAACGGCAGGGAAGTCCTGCGGGTGAATGCCGAAAGTGGATCGCTCGACACCATCCGGGGGGTGAGTCCCCACGAAGCCAAAAACGCCTTTGAGACGTTTGTCCTGGAAATTCCGGCCGGAGTCCTGAAAATGGGCGCCAATGTCCTGGCTATCGAGGGACACAATGACGACCTCGACAGCAGCGACTTCACCTTGAATCCCAGCCTCTATCTCGAGCCAACTCCCACCCCGCCATGATGGGGCAGCCTCTGGTCTGGTGGGATGGCCAGCTGGTGGAGGAATCGGCCGCCCTGGTCCCTGCCATCTCGCAGGGAATGCTCTGGGGTCGGGGCGTTTTTGAAACTCTCGCCGTCCGTCAGGGGCAGCCTTTCGCTCTGACGCGTCACTTGGCCCGTCTGGACGCCGGCGCGGCCCGCCTTGGCCTCCAGCCTCCCGCCGGGACCGCCCTTCGCGAAGCCATCGCGGCGGTTTGTGCGGGCGCCCCCCCGGAACTGCACCGGCTCAGAATTACCCTCACCGGCGCGGAAAGGGCCGGTCTCTCGCTCGCGCCGGAGCCCGGGCATCTGCTGATCCGGCTGCTTCCGGCCTTTCCCTCTCCTGGCGTCGCGACCCTGCTGACGGTGCCTTGGAGACGAAACGAGTTCAGCCCGCTCAGTGGCGTCAAAGCCACCTCCTATGCCGAAAACGCGATCGCTCTCGCGTGGATCCAGGAGCGCCACGCTACCGAGGCCCTTTTCCTCAACACAGGCGGCGATCTGTGCGAAGGAGCGGTATCCAACCTTTTTCTGATCCGCCAAGGCACCCTGCTGACCCCTTCGCTCAGTTCCGGCTGCCTGCCCGGCATTACCCGCAGCCTGATCCTCGACCTCAGTCCCCAACTCGGCATTCCCTGCCTCGAAAAGGCCCTCACTCCTGCCGATCTCGCTGCCGCCGGTGAGGTTTTCCTGACCAATTCCCTCCAGAGCATCGTCCCGGTCGAAACCTGTGATGACCGCGCCCTCCCTGCCCCCGGCCGCCTGACTAGCCGGTTCATGGAGGCCCTGCAGGATCTCCGCGACCGCTTGCCGGACCCGTGAAAACGTGGCCGGAAACCCGGATCCGGCACCGTCGTCTCCGCCCTGAAGTCATCCCTATCATGATCACCCTCCAACCCATCGGATATGTCAGGACAGGGAAGCACGTCAAGTTTGATGCCCTCCACCAACCCGAGGAATCGGCCCCGGAGCAGCATGTCCTGGAACTGGTGCCGGATTGCGGCTATGAGGATGGGCTGCGCGATCTTGCCGGATTTTCCAGGATCTGGTTGATCTGGTGGTTCCACCGCAACACCACCTGGCGTCCCATGGTGCTCCCGCCGCGGGGCCCTGCTGTGCGGCGCGGCGTCTTTGCCACGCGTTCGCCCCATCGGCCCAATCCCCTGGGCATCACGCCGGTCCAGCTCCTCGCCGTGGAAAAAGGCCGCCTGATCCTCGGACCGTGTGATCTGGTGGATGGCACACCGGTATTTGATATCAAACCCTATATTCCGGCTTACGATGCCTTCCCGGAGGAACGCTCCGGGTGGACCGGGGAAGTGGACGCCGCGCTCACAGCGCCGCCGCGCTATACCGTGGAATGGTCCGCTCCCGCTCTGGCCCAGGCGGAATGGCTAGCCCGGGAATGGCAGGTGGACTTCCGCCCACGCCTTGAGGAACTCCTGAGCCGCGATCCCACTCCCCACCGCACCCGGCGCATCCGGCGCCGGCCGGAAAACACTTTTCAGATCGGCTGCGGCGGCTGGCTGGCCGGTTTTACCGTGTCCGGCGATACAGTTCTGGTAACCGGACTGGAGCCTGGTTACCCCGCGCGCTTGCTGGACCAGGCAGAACACCATGCCATCCCCGACCATGCCGCCCAGGTGGCATTTTCCTCCCGATGGAAGGTCGCCCCGGGGGAACAGAAAATTTTGAAGAAAGCCCCCTTGGATTAACGTAGTTCCCGTTGTTTGAAGTATAAAATCTGCCAATCCCGGACCACCCTCCCCCCATGAAACGCCTCGCGCTGCTCCTTTTCGCCTGCTTCTCCACGTTCGCCATGGCGAACCTGTATGAGATTCCGTTGAAGGATATCGACGGCAAGGAAGTCACGCTCAAGGCTTACGAAGGGAAAGTGCTGCTGGTGGTGAATGTTGCCTCCCAGTGCGGCCTGACCCCGCAATATCAGGCCCTGCAGGCCCTGCAGGAAAAGTATGCCGGGAAAGGATTCACCATCCTCGCTTTCCCCTGCAACGACTTTGGCTCCCAGGAACCCGGCTCCAATGATGAGATCAAACAGTTCTGCTCCACCAAATACAAGGTGTCCTTCCCCCTCTTTGATAAAATCCACGTCAAAGGCGCAGAGCAGCACCCCCTCTACCAAAAACTGAGTGGCAAGGACGGAGCCTTCCCCGGCGATGTGAAGTGGAACTTCGGCAAATTCCTGATTGGCCGCGATGGCAAGCCTCTGGCCCGGTTCGAGCCCGGCACCACCCCGGATGACGCCGCGCTGCTGAAAGCGATTGATGAAGCTCTCGCCGCGAAATAGCAAAAGGTTGGCTCCAGACACCCGGAGGGCATCTCTCCTGCATTTCCCCTTGGCCAGGCGGAAGCGCGGGGCGTAGACAAGGGAATGACTACCGCTCCCCATTCCCCGGCTCCAGCCCCTTTCAGCGGGACGGCCCACGATCCTTCACGGCTGGAATTCCCGCCCACCGGAGCAGCCTTTGCGACCTTGCCAAACGGGTTGGAAATTTTCGTCAAGGAGGACCGCAACGCTCCCTTGGTCAGCGTCCAGGCATGGGTCCGCACCGGCAGCATCCACGAAGGCCATCTGCGGGGCACGGGGGTTTCCCATCTGGTGGAACATATGGTCTTCCAAGGCGCTGGCGAACGGGGTCCCGGCGAACTGGCCAAAGCCGTCCAGAACAGCGGCGGTTACCTGAATGCCTATACCTCCTTCGACCGCACGGTGTATTGGATCGATACCCTCAGTGAAGGACTCGACACCGCCCTGCACGTGCTCTCTGACCTGACCACGCGGGCCACCTTTCCCCACGCCGAGTTCGACAAGGAAAAGGATGTGATCCGCCGGGAGATCGACATGGGCAAGGATGACCCGGGCCGCACCCTGAGCCAATTGATGTTCAGCACGGTTTACCGGGAACACCCTTTCCGTGAACCGGTGATCGGCCATCTCGACCGCTTCAATGCGGTGGACCGCGACACCGCCTTCCAATACTACCGCGAACGCTATCAACCCGGGAATATGTTCGTGGTCATCGTCGGCGACACCACCTCCGGAGCCGCCCAAGCACTGGTGGAAAAACATTTCGGCCATGCCCTGCCCTGCTTTGCCCCCCCCGTGACGGTGCTCCCGGAGCCACCCCAGGCAGGCCCCCGCCGGGCGGCGGTCTCCTTCCCCACCGGGATCACCCGCATGGAACTCGCTTGGCGCATTCCGGGCCTGCTGCATCCTGACACCCCGGCCCTCGAAGTGCTGGGGGTGCTGGCCGGCACCGGCCGTTCCTCCCGGCTTTTCCGGGAAGTCAGGGAACGGCAGTCGCTCGTCCACAGCATCAGCGCCGGCGCCTATACCCCGCCGCAGGGAGGATTGTTTTATGTGGGAGCGGAGTGTGATCCGGATCAGCGCGATGCCGCCGAAGCTGCGATCCTGACCGAAATCTCGCGCCTCCGCACCGAACCCGTCAGCTCCACCGAAGTGATGCGCGCCCGCCGTCTTTTCCTGGCAGAACAGCTGGGCAGCCTGACCACCATGCGCGGCCAGGCCACCGACCTCGGAGGCAACTGGCATGCTGCCCACCACCCCGATTTCACCCGCACCTACCTTGCGGCGATTGACCGCGTCACGGCCGCGGATATCACGAGGGTCGCCAACACCTATCTCGTGGGGGACACCCTGACCATCGTCTCGCTGGACCCTCCGGTTGAATCCAGTTTGGCCGCCGTCTCCGGATCGGCCACCGACGGCGTGCCCGTGATCCGGCGGCATGTTTTCCCCAATGGACTGACCCTGCTGGTGCGGGAAGACCCCCGCCTGCCTGCCGTCTCCCTGCACGCCACCCTGCGGGGCGGCCTGCTGGCGGAATCCGCCGCCACCAATGGAGCCGGCCGCCTGATGGCCCGCACTCTGACCAAGGGAACTCCCGGACGCACCGCAGAGGAAATTGCCGACACCATCGAAAACGGCGGCGGCTCGCTCGGAGCTGATTCCGGCGGCTCCAGCTTCGGCATCTCCGCCCAGGTGCTTTCGCCTGAATGGCTGGATGCCTTCCAACTCCTCGCCGATGTGCTGCAGCACCCTGCCTTTCCGGAAATTGAAGTTACGCGCGAACGCACCCGTCAACTCGCCGGCCTGCGCCAGGAGGAGGACCATCCGTCCTTTGTCGCGTTCCGGGAGCTGAAGCGGGCCGCCTACGGCAGTCATCCACTTTCCCTGAACCGCAATGGCACCACCGCCAGCCTGCCCACCCTCACCCGCACCACCCTGACAGATCTTCACCAATCCCTGCTCCGCACCGGAAATCTGGTTATTTCCGTCTTTGGGGACGTGAAGTTCGGGGCCGTCTGCAACGCGGTGGAGCAGGCCTTCGCCAACTTGCCGGCCGGGCCCCTCCTGGAACATGGTACCGGACTGACCGTGCCCCCGTGGCAGCCGCAGACCCTGGATATTCCCAGCACCAAACGTCAGGCTTTCCTCGTCGTCGCCTACCCCACCGTGGATCTGCGCCACCCCGACCGCCTCGCCCTCGATCTGATCGATGAAGCCTGCAGCGACATGGCGAGCCGCTTCTTCGAGCGTATCCGCGAACAGCACGGCCTCGCCTACAGCGTGGGAACCACCCAGGTCATCGGCATGGCCCCCGGCCTCTTCACCTTCTATCTCAGCACTGCTCCCGAACAGTTGGAGTTTGCCCAGAAGGAATTGCTATCAGAAATCCACAATCTGGCCCAGGATGGACTCACCGCCGAGGAACTCGACCGCGCCCGCCGCACCTGGTCGGGCAAGCAGGCCATGCAGCACCAATCCAATGCCGGCCTGGCCCAGCAGTGCGCCCTCAACGAACTCTATGGCCTAGGCTATGACCACGACCAACTCATCCTCGACCGGGTGCGCACCCTGCCCTTGGAAGAAGTCAACGCAGTCGCCCGCCGCTACTTCGCCAGCGTGGAGCCGATCCTGTCCCGGGTCACTCCTGGCATCAACGCTGAACAGTGACCTCACCGCTCCATCCCTCTGCCTTTCAGGATGGGATCATCATACCTGCATGGAGACTCCCGCTTTCAGTCCGTCCGTCTCCCTCTGATCTCCGGCCGCTTTCGGAGATGGCCTCTACCGGCAACAAGGGACTTATCCACGGCCAGCCATCAAGGCCATCCTGGCTTGAGCTCAACCGGCAAACTGCCGGCGCCATTCGCGGGGCGGCATGTTTTTCAGGCGGAGGAACTGGCGATTGAAGTTGGCGAGGTTGGGGAAACCGCAACTGAAGGCGATTTCGGTGATGGGATAGTCGGTTTCAGCAAGGAGACGGCAGGCTCGGCCGATGCGCAGTTCGTTGATGAAGCCGGGCACCGTCTTCCCGGTGCGGGCCTTGAAAAAGCGGCTGAAAGCTCCGGGGCTGAGATGCACCAGTTCCGCTAGGTTTTCCAGATAGATGGTCTCGTCGAGGTGCCCTTGGATGTATTGGGCGACCTTGTTGACGCGTTGTTCATCCTGCGGATCAAGTTCCGGGGCGAACCCGCGGCTGGCGATGGTGTTGCAGGTGGTCGAGACCGAAATCTTGTGAAGGATGCTCAGTACGGTGACTACCCGGGGCAGTCCGTGCTCTTCCGGGATCCGCAGCATCAATTCCTCTACCTCATCGCGGGTCCTTCCCGTCACATGGATTCCCAGGGCGGCCCGCGCCAGCAGTTTGCGGACATGCTGCATCGCGGGCAATTCCTGCCAGCCGCGGCCCAGCCAGTCCGGTGCGAAATGGATGCACATGTGGTCCACCGGCTGGGGACCGCCCGGCGCGCCGGCATCGTTTTGCCAATCGTGCGGGAGATTGGACCCCACCAGCACAATATCTCCGGACTTCAGGCTGGTGAGATTATCCCCGACCATGCGGTGGCCGCGGGCTTTGCGGGTCAGGGTGATTTCATACTCCGGATGGAAATGCCAGACGCAGCCGAAGGTCTTGCCTTGGACGAGGTTGCAGTTCACTCCATCTTCCACACTGGCAGCGAGTTTTTCGTAAGCGGGTTTCATAAATTCGGGGAAATAGGCGGCGCTTGAGTAATATTTTTCCAATGCCTCATACCAGCAGGCGCTACGCAAGTCCAGCATACTCTACGCCGGATTTTGCACTATTTTACAAATTAAGATCTTCCTGGAGAAATCTGCACATCCCCGCCAGGCGCCCTCCGCAGCCAAATCCATCTTGCTTCCCTGCCCTTCCCCGCGCACGGACGGGACATGTCTTCTGTGCAGCCCGGTCATCTCTATATTGTCGCCACTCCCATCGGGAATCTCCGCGACATCACCCTGCGGGCCCGGGATACCTTGGCGGAAGTGGATCTGATTGCCTGCGAGGACACCCGCCACTCCGGCGTTCTCCTCGCGCATCTGGAAATCCGCAAACCGCTGGTCAGCCTGCATCAGCACAATGAAGCCATGCGCACCGCCCAATTTCTGACCGAATTGAGCGGAGGCAAAAGCATTGCCTATATCTCGGATGCGGGAATGCCCGGGGTTTCCGATCCCGGCCAACGCCTTGTCGCCGCCTGCCGTCAAGCCGGTTTGCCCGTGGAGGTCCTCCCCGGCCCCAGCGCGGTGCTGACCGCCTTGATCGGCAGTGGATTCCCTGCCGATGCGTTTTATTTTGGCGGGTTCCTCCCGGTGAAAAGTGGACAGAGGGAGCGCGTCCTTGCCGCCGCCCTTGATGCCGATGAAACCAGCGTTTTCTTCGAAAGCCCGCACCGTCTGGAGTCCACCCTTGCCCTGCTCGCCCGGATTGCACCCGAGCGGCTCATCTGTGTGGCCCGCGAATTGACCAAGAAATTCGAGGAATACCGGAGGGGGACCTCGGCGGAAGTGGCGGCTCATTATCTGGCCCATCCCGCCAAAGGGGAAATTTGCCTGCTCATTGCCGGAGTGGCCTTGCCCAAATGGGCGATTCAAGCGGCCGCGGAGCCCGCTTCCGAAGGGGAAACCCAAGATTGACCCGTTGGGTGCCTCTCCTGCCACCCTTCCCCGGCGACGGTCACGCCGGGGAAAAGCAGGAAAGATGGTGGAGGCGACGGGAATTGAACCCGTGTCCTAATGCCTTTTAACGAAGGTTTCTACATGCTTAGCCGGAGATTTAAGTTAAGGACCTGACCTTCCGCCGGCGGAATGACCTGTCCCGATCCCCCTGTGAATCTCGCCTTGGCCCCGGTGGCCCGGGCTTTTGGCCAGCCTGATAAGTTGCACCCTCCACCGTATCAGACATTCGGCAGAGGATGTCACCGTCAATTAAGCGGCGAGTGCGAGCTCGTTAGAGTTAGCGTTTGTTTGTTTTGATCCGAATTGTTAACGGGGCCAACGAATCATCCCCGGCATGCTGCCAACGCCTCCAGTCACTAGTCGAAACCGGTGCGCCCCCAGCAATGGCATCATCCCACACCCCCATCCGGATGCAAGCCCTCTTCTCTTCCGGAAAAAGAACCCCCACCGCCAGCGCTTGGAAAATATCTGATTCGTCATCCGGGAGTATCTTCCGGAACATCCGGGGCTGCGTCATCCCCGTGATTTTCAGGGCCGGCGGCGCGCCATCAAGCCCAGCATACCGAGTCCAATCAGGACCGTGGCAGCGGGTTCAGGAATGACGGCGGCAGGCTCGTAGCTGTAGATGACTTGAACCGTGGGGGAGACTTGGGACGCAATGGTTTGACTCTGAAGTCCACCGACCCCGTCCACCGCGAATGACTGCAGTGCCTGGAAATTAACCACAAAGGTTCCACTCCCCGTATACGGCCCCCAGAAGGCGGCACCAATCGCCGCGGTTTGACCGGTCGCCAGAATGTCGGCGGGTTGGAAAAGCACGTAATCAGTCCCCCCGATATCGAACTGGGCTTCCGGATCTCCTGTGTTGGCCGCAATCGGGTTGATCGTGGTGAATTCACTGAGCGCTGCGATGTAGGTTCCCGCACCACCCATGGCCACATCCGGGGAAGACAAACGGCCCTTCAATTCATGCGAAAAAGTGATCACCCCGGTATCAAGGGAATCGTTGTCCACGGCATAGGACCCGCCAATTTTATCAAAGTAATACGCCACCGTCACCCCGGTCAAAATCCGGGTTCCCCCCAAAGTGTCAAACTGGTTGAAGGTCAGGGACCTCGTGCCACTCGCGGTGTAAGTCGGAATCGTCTGGGATTGCGAATCCAAAAGGACCGCGGCTGGTGTGATTGAGGTGAGGAAAGCAGAGCAAAGAAGTGCAGGAAGGATTTTCACGGAGGAGGTGGCAAAAAAGGAAGGCATGGGCGGAATTGTTTTAACTACCAGATGGTAAATAGGATCATCTTACAATAATTATGGAATATTCAAGAGATCCGAAATAATCAGAGGGTCAACTCTTTTTTAATCATTTTCCCGATCCGCAGCCAAATCCGGCCATGATTTACCATTACCGGGCGCCTCTGGTTCCAGGGATGAAGTCCTGGCCCTTTTGGTTTTCCGCTTTCCGCCTTGCCCGGCTGTGGTATCCCGGAGGCGTGATGCGACTTTCCAAACGCGCGGAGTATGCGCTCCGTGCCCTTGCTGCCATGGCCCGCCGGCCGGCCCAGACTGTTTCCCAGATTGAGGAACTTTCTGCCTCCGAGGGCCTGCCCCCCAAGGTGCTCGAACAAATCCTCCTCGTTCTGAAAAAAGCTGACCTCCTTCACAGCAAACGCGGCGTGGGCGGGGGATACCATCTGACGCGCCCCCCCGCCAGCATCAGCCTTGGAGACATCCTCCGGGCAGTCGATGGGCCGTTTTTACCCATCGGGGAAAATCCCGCCGAGCTCGGCCCCGGACTGAGGGCCTGCTTTTCCGACCTCACCGTGCTGGTGAATCACCATCTCGACGGCCTCTCCCTTGCGGACGTGCTGGCGCGGGAATCAGGAGGAAGTATGCATTTCGATATTTAAGATACCGCTCCGGTGAGGCTGCCCCCTTGGCATCCATGGAAAGGGTGTTTAAGCATAACCCATGCGTTCCCCCTGCCGCAGCTTTCCAGCCGGATTGGCGGTTACCCTCTGTCTCAGCACCAGTCCCGCCTCCGCAGCCCGGCAGATTCTGGATTGTGACCTGTGTATCTACGGGGCGACCTCCGGTGGAGTCATCGCGGCCGCACAGGCTGCCCGCCATGGGCTGAAAATCGTCCTGCTTGATCCCGGGAGTCACATTGGTGGCATGAGCAGCGGGGGACTTGGAGCCACCGATAAGGGAAATGTGGATTCCATCGGCGGACTCTCCTCCGAGTTTTATCTCCGGATCGCCCGCAAATATATCCCCACCGCCACCACCCGGAAATATCTCTTCGAACCCAAAACCGCTTCTGCCGTCTTCCAAGACCTCCTCGCGGAGGCTGCGGTGACTCCACTGCTGAATGAACCACTCAGCACCGTCAGAAAAACCGGCCCCGCCATCCGTGAAATTGAAACCAGCACCGGCCTCGTCGTGCGCGCCGGGATGTATCTGGACACCACCTATGAAGGTGATCTGCTCGCCGCCGCAGGAGTCAGCTTCCGGGTCGGCCGGGAATCCAATGCCACCCACGGTGAAACAAGAAATGGCGTCCTGACTCCCTCCACCTCCATCTTCGTCAATCTGGCGATCGATCCCTACCTTGATCCAGGAAATGCCGCCAGCGGACTGATCCCGGGGATCAGCCCCGGACCTCCCGCCACTCCCGGCACTGCCGATTCCCTCGTCCAAGCCTACAACTACCGCCTCTGCCTGACCCAGGCCAGCAACCGGGTGCCCATCGCGGCCCCGCCGGACTACCACGCCGCGGATTACGAATTGATCGGCCGGTTCCTCGCGGCCAAAGCGGCGACCGGTGGCACGGTGGATCTGGCCTCCTTCACCAACGGAATTTTCCACAACATCGGCACCGCCGACGGAATGCCCAACGGGAAGTCCGACTGGAATTCCAACAAGGGCATGTCCAGCGACTGGGTCGGGCACAGTCACGAGTGGGCCACTGCCAGCCAGGCCCGGCGTGCGGAGATTGCCAAGGAACACGAGAATTACACCCGGGGCCTCTTCGAATTCCTGCGCACCGATCCCCGGGTTCCGGCCCATATCAAAACCGAAGTGGCCACCTGGGGTCTGCCCGCCGACGAGTATCCCGGCCATGGCCACTGGTCGCCCCAACTTTATGTCAGGGAAGCCCGGCGCATGATCGGCGATTACATCCTCACCGAAGCCAACGGCCGGGGCACCGCCGTCGCTCCCAAATCCATCGCCCTCGCGTCCTACGCCATGGATTCCCACTACTGTCAGCGGGTGGTGGTGGCCGGCAAAACCCACGCCGAAGGCGGGTTCTTCGAGCTGCCGCCCCGCCCGTGGCCGATCGGGATCGGAGCCATCACTCCCCGGGCGACCGAATGCACCAACCTCCTCGCCACCTTCGCTCTCAGTGCTTCCCATGTGGCCTTTTCATCCGCCCGCATGGAGCCTGTGTTTATGATGACCAGCCACAGCGCGGCCACCGCCGCGGCAATGGCTCTCCGCCAACAACTGCCGGTCCAGGAAATTCCCTATCCGGAACTCTCCGCCCTGCTCCTGTCGGACGGACAGATCCTGGACTGGTCCACCACTGGCACCAGCAACGGCCTGGTGGTGGAAGCAGAAGGGCCGGGTGGCAATCCCCAGCCTGCTTCCGGCTCCTGGACCACCAGCAGCAGCAACGTTGGCTTCAGTGGCACCGGTTATTTATACGCCAGCAGTTCGAACACCATTGCCCGCTACTGCACTTTCAGCCCCACCCTGCCCGCCACCGGCACGTACCGGGTCCTCTTGTCCTGGGTCCAATCCAGCAACCGCGCCACCAATACGAAAGTCTCGGTCACCCACAGCGGAGGCATCGCCAACCTGACCGTCAACCAGAAGCTGGATCCCGACGGCACCAGTCCGGATGGCGGTTGGAAGGACCTCGGCATCTGGAGTTTTGCCGCCGGCACCGCCCCCCTCGTCCGCTTGGATGTCACCGGCACCGATGGCCTTGTCATCGCCGATGCCGTCCGGTTTGAACCCACCGGAACCCTCGCGCTGCCTTCCCCCGTCAGCGTCGCGGCACACGATGCCATCACCTCCGAGAACGGCGGCGATCCCGCCCGCCTCATCTTCCGGCGGGAGGGCCTGCTCACCAGCCCCCTCACCATTTTTCTCACCAGCACCGGCACCGCCACCCCGGGGACCGACTGCGCGGCCCTGCCCTCCAGCATCACCTTCGCGGCAGGCTCGGCCCAGGCCAGTCTTGCCATCAATGCCACGGCCGACACGCAGCCCGAAGGCCCCGAATCCCTTATCCTGGCGTTGTCTCCCGGCAGCGGATACACGCTCAGTTCCGCCTCCAGCGCCACCATCACCCTGCTGGATAACCGCTATGACACGTGGCGCTCCACCGCGTTTTCCCCAGCTCAAAACGCCGATCCCCTCGTCTCCAGTCCCACCGCCGATCCAGATCAGGATGGCTTGGAAAACCATCTCGAATCCATCACCGGCAGCTCTCCCCTTTCCGGCACGGGCGACCCTCCATTGACTATCGTAAAAGTGGATTCCCAGCTCCTCCTGACCGTCCGCCGCAGCCGCCTTGCCACGGGCGTCCCCATTCTGATCCAATCCTCCCCGGACCTGAGCGACTGGGCCATCGTGACGGAAGCGGTATTGACGGAGACCACTGAAACTCCGGATGGCCAAACCCGGCTGGAGCACTGGACGTTGCCCTCCACCGGGGAATTCCGTTATTTCAGACTCAGGCTGTAGCAGTGGCCAAAAAACCGACAGCGGATTTCCCTCAACACGCCCTGCGCTCCGGGTGGACCATAAGTGAACAATCATCGTTTTTGAGCCCCGTAAGATCATCCGTCGGAAAGGCGTAGTCAGGCCATCATGCGCTGTTCCTTGTTCGTTCTGATGGCGGTGGTTCCGCTTTATGCCGGAGACTTGCCAGTTCCGCCATCTCTGCCGGTGCCCAAGGTGCAGGTGCTGCCCTTGCCGCACGCCGTTTCATCCTTCCACCTGGAAAGCAAGGAATTGACCGCAGTCCATTTCGATCCTGCGGATATGCGGCCTTTCTGGTATCCCATCCTGACTTCCCAAGGGGTAAGTCTCACGCGCATGGGGCATCCTCATGATCCCGTGTCCCACAGCCACCACAACAGTGTCTGGATGGCGCATACGGATGTGAATGGGATCGATTTCTGGAGTGATCACGCCAAGGTCCAGGGCCGCATCATGCCCCAGCGGGTGGATCGTTATGACGACGGGAATGAACAGGCGGCCATGCTGATGACCAATCATTGGGTGCGCGCCTCCGACCAGTCGGTGCAACTTATCGAAACCCGGCGCAGTGAAGTGCGGCCCCTTGAAGGAGCCAAGAGCTGGCTCCTGATCATCGATGCGGAATTTGCCGCGCCCAAGGGGATGACCTCCACATTCGGTTCCTCCTTTTTTGGCCTCGTGGCGGTGCGGGTGGCGAAGACGATTGGGGTTCATGACGGGGGCGGACGCATCCTCAACAGCGCAGGGCAACTCAATGAAGCTCAGGTCTTCCGCCAGCCCGCAAAGTGGTGCGACTACAGCGGTAGGATCACCAACGCGGCCGATGGTTTTGCCGGAATCACTCTGATGAATCACCCCGGCAATCCCTCGAACCCCACCGCCTTCCACGTGCGCGGTGACGGGTGGATGGGCGCGTGCCTGACCCCTGAAAAACCCCTCATCGTGACCGGCACTCACAAACTGCGGGTTCGTTATGGCCTGTGGGTTCACGACGGCATCGCCACCCAGGCCCAGAGCGAAGCCCATTGGAAAATCTTCTCGGAACTGCCTTTGGCTGACCTTGATCCCAAGCGGAAATGAATTCCGGGTTTTACGGGGAACAGGTCTACTCCCTCCGGGTAATCCGCTAAACCTTGACCTCCCAGCCCGGGCGCCAGGAATCGCGGCCCCACAGTTTCCAGGCGGCGTCATTGCCGGTGATCCGGCCGGTGTCAGGATCACATTGGATCACGGTCCTCGTTCGGTAGGCCATATTGCCGAGGTGACACATCATGGTGCTCTTCTGCCCTTCGCCGATGGGGCTGTTGAGTTTGGCCTCGCCCCGGATGGCATCGATGAAATTGCCGATGTGTAAGACATCGCCGGTCCCGGCCGTACTGGCCTTGCCTTTGCTGATTTCAATTCCTTTAGGGTCGTAGATGGTCCAAAAATCCCGCTCGAGCGCCATGGTGCCCTGGTCCCCGTAGAATACACATTCGCCGGGCGGTTTCTCCGCCATGCGGGGCTGGCAACTGCTCTGCACCCATTCGCAGCCGGCATGGCCAAAGTCATAGACCGCAGTGCCGGTGTCGGGCGACTCCTGGGTATCGTTATGGCAGTAGCGTCCCCCATTATAAGTCACCCGCAGGGGATAGCCGGCCTTCAGTCCCCAACGCAGGATATCAAGGGTGTGGACTCCATTGTTCCCCAGCTCCCCGTTGCCCCAGTGCCACAGCCAATGCCAGTCATAGTGGGTGTAGCGTTTGAGGTCATGGGCCGCATCGTCCGGCACCGGACCCTGCCAAAGATTGAAATCCAGATCACCGGATGCCTTCTGGTCCCCCAATCCGATGGCCTTGCGGTTGTTATAATAGAACGCCCGCCCGAAATTCACGTTGCCGATGGCCCCGCCGTGAAGCGCTTCAATGGCATCCTTCATCCAAGTGCGGCGCTGATTGCCCATCTGGACAAGGCGGGCGTATTTGACGGAAGCCTCGACGATCATTTCCGCTTCACGGGCATTCTGGCTCCCCGGTTTCTCGACGTAAACATGCTTCCCGGCCTGCATGCAGAGCAGCGCCGCGGGAGTGTGCCAAAAGTTGGGAGTGGCGATGAAAACCGCATCCAGGGTCTTGTCCTCCAGAAACGAGCGGAAGTCCTTCATCCCCTTGCAGGCTGTTTGCTGGGCTCCGTGAACCAGCTTCATCCCGCTTTCGAGGCGTTTCGGGTCCACTTCCGCGAGATAGGCAATTTCCACCGAGGGGATCTTGAGGAGGGCCTGCACATGTGCCAGGCCCCGTCCAAGGGCAACGACCGCCACCCTGACTTTTTTAGCGGCAGCATCCGCCGCCCGCAGTTTCGTGAACGACGACAATGCGGCAGCGGCCCCGATTGCCGACGATTGATGGAGGAAGGAACGACGTTTCATGGACCACATGAACGTTTCCGAACCAGGCCGCCTTGCAAGCCCGGCAAATCCAGGACATGGGACCAGGCGCCCTGGCATCAGCTGCGGGAGGCACCCATGCCGGCTTACCCGTCTGCGGACCGGTCAGTCTGCGGACCGGTCAGGGAAG
Organism: uncultured Verrucomicrobiota bacterium; assembly: GCA_942492905.1. Classification (GTDB taxonomy): domain Bacteria; phylum Verrucomicrobiota; class Verrucomicrobiia; order Verrucomicrobiales; family V1-33; genus CAIZWU01. The sequence goes on along the minus strand of OW818657.1, from coordinate 2,296,106 downwards.
CAAGTGCCTCACCCGCAGCAGGGCCGCCTTGCGGGCCGTGGGGAAAACCAGAGTTTGGCTGGTGGCGATTCCGTTGGCGACAACCGGCGCACCAGTTCTTGCCCATTGTCCGGTGATGGGATCCGTCACTTCCATTTGATAGGTACTGCCCGGCACGGAAGTCCAATCCACCCTGAAATTGCGTTGCCCCCCGACGGGTTGAGATGTCAGGACATTCTGGCAACGCAGCGCATTTTCCGCCCGCAGGGCCCGGAAAGAAAGGTCGTCCAGCCAGCCGGTTCCGCTATCATTTCCATCGGTCTGGAAGGTGCAGCTGCCGAGGGCAGGCAAGCTGAGATTCGGCAAGGACTGCAGCGAATCCGCCACGGTGATGGCGCTGGCGTCCGCGGTGACCACCCGGCAATAAATCGTGCCCTCGCTGATCCGGGCCAGCACGCTCAACCGTGCCTCCGGGGCCATACTCGTCAAGTTCAGCGGAATGGTTTGGTAGACGCTCAACTGACCCGCGTGGAGCTGCCATTGCCCGGCCCCGGTGTGGACGACGCTCACAAGCAGCCGGGGGAAGAAATCCCGGTCCCAGGTCATGGAACCCCCGGCCGGGCCGCATTGATAACTGACTTCGAGGGAGTGCGCCCAGGCCGGAGGACGCTTGAACCGGTTCAGCGCTGCGGAATCCCCCGCTCCGGACGCCTCCATCCGGCCGTTCACAATAGAGGCGGCCCCCTCCAAACCCAGGTTCCAATAGGGCTGGTGACCCGATGTGGTGGTGAATGCCTGATCTTCATCAAAGTCCGTGCCTCCCGGCTGCGGAATCACATAATAAAGCCGCTTCTCCTGCACGGTATTTCCCGAGCGGTCGGTGGCGCGGATCGTGATGTTATGCGGCCCGGCCCCATTGGCCGGCCAGATGAACCACCCATTGGTTCCCATGGGTTCCCATCCGCCATCATCCATGTTATAAGAGGCGGTCTCGATGAGATCATTGTCGGCCATGGATCCTTGAATCATCGCATTGAGGGCGATGGCGGCTCCATCCGCAGGAGCGGCCCAGGTGAACACGGGAGGCTGGTGATCATTGATCGTGACCCGCACGCTGACCGGGTGGAAATACGGCCCATCGGGCGCCCCCCGGCCCGTATTGTCGAAGGCTTGCACCACATACCAATACCGCCGGATGGAGGGCGGCCGGTCGGTGAAGGATGCCCCATATTGCCCGGCATTGTTCATGTTCTGCGTTTGCACCAGAGCCCACGGACCGGGAGCCGTTTCCCCTTCCGCCCGGAAGAGCTTCAACTGCCCCAGCGAACTCCCGGGCAAGGCGCTGATACTGGCGGTGACAATGGCCTGCTGTCCCGGGGCCATGGTCGCCGGCGATACTGCCAGCCCCTCCACCAGCGGCCCCGGAGGAGGGACGAGCAGCGCAATCCGTTTTTCGGTGATCACCGTCTCGAAAGCTTCGATCGTGCCGTTTCCGTTATAATCCTGGACCAGACGCACCAGCAGGGTGTAGCTGCCCTGGGGAGTAGTCAGGGGAAGGTTGAAATTCCGGGTAAAACTGCCCGTGCCTGCCGGGGCAAAACGCGGCACATCATTGGGCGGGTCGTCCAGTGGCGTGGTATTGATACGGTGCAGGCTCGCCCTCACCAGCACCGCCTGGCCGGAGGGACTGCGGGTATGGCAGGTAATGACAAAGTTGAAACCAGGCTGCGGCACCGGCGGCGAGGTGACCACGCTTTCCAGCGTCACCGCCGCCGGCGCGGGTGGACGCGTCAGGAAATGCCAGACCGGCCCGGGGAGGACCGCCCCCTGAGCAGAGATGGTATCGACCCGCCAGTAATACGTGGTAAAAGACGTGAGGGGAGCGGCCGGACGCCACTCATTGATCAGGCCCGTGAATTTCAAATCGGCCGCCCCTGGCGTGGGACTGGTACCCAGATAGACCTTCTGGGTGGTCGTATTTGCCCCGGTACACCATGTCAGGGTGGCATCGGGCATCACCCCGGTGATATTGTGAGGCCAGCCGTCATAGACGGGCTGCGCCGGTTGCAGGTCCAGCCCGGAGGATCGGATCAGCAGATCTTCGGACACCCATCCGGTGGGGCCGCTGTCCCACTGCACCTGCCACCAGAGTTTCGTGCTCGTCTGCTTGCCCTGGGTGATTGCTGCCAGCACTGGCCCGGCCAACGCCCGTCCGGTATCGCCAAAATGCAGCGCCCGGATCCGCGCACCTCCCGGGGTAGTCCGGATGGCCCCCGCCGTCACGCGGGCCTGCACCCGTTCATTCACCGTCCCGCGCAGCACTGAGAAATCCAGGGCGATGGCCGCCGTCCGGGCCCGGGCCAGGCGGGCGGACTGCCACGCGGTGCCATTTTGCATGGCTACCCATTTGCCCCAGTCCCGCCCGTGACGCGAAGCTTTCCACGCACACGCCGCCGCAGCCGTGGGATCGAAGGCCTGCCCATCTGTGGGCGTGCGGGGGTGCACCCGGTTATTGAACTGCCACAGTCCGCGGCAGTGGCTCACCACCTTCCCATAACGTCCGTCCCCCAGGGGTTGGATGGAATCCAGCGGCAACATCTCCCGGTTGGGGCGCGGCAGCGAAAGCAACACCGGCCGCCCATCCGGCCCCGGCAACAGCGTGCCGCCCGCCGTGGAGAGATGCACGTTGTTATTCACGGCCTCGCTGTCAAACCCGGACTCCGCTTCCGCGGCGGCGATGGCGGACACGAGGGAGCCGCCCCGGAATCCGGCCGCGAAGGCATATTGCGCTGTCTGATTAATCGTCAGGACCACCGCCCCTGCCGTCTGGTTCAGGAAAGCAGCCGCGAGGACCACGAACAGCCAGCAGGGGAATTCAGGACGCTTCATACCAGCAGTTTGGCTCCGGACATCCTTGACGGCCAGTGGGATTTGCCCTTGGCGGGATTTTGAAACCTTCCCTCCCGGCGTGTGCGGCTGGAATTCCAGCAACTGCGCCCTCTTTGCTTTCTGACATTTCGACAGGCGCGCCGTCCCGGCAACGCCGGCACGCGTTTTGCCTTCCTTGTCCCGGCCTTCCGTGGTAAAAGGAACGCATGATTCACTCTCTGCCCCGCCGCCGTTTCCTGCAGGCGCTCGTTGGATCCGGCGCCTTGATTGATCAATTTGGAATTCCTTTTCTGGGAGGCATTCCGATGGTTTCTGCTCAGGAAGCGCAGGTGAATCCAGCTTCGGTTCGTTTCTCCCCGGAAATCGAACCCCTCGTAAAACTGCTTGAGGAGACTCCCCGGGACCAGCTGCTGGAGAAGATCGGATCCGGCATCAAGCAGGGCGGACTGCCTTACCGGGATGTGCTTACGGCCTTGTTATTGGCGGGCATCCGCAACATTCAGCCGCGCCCGGTGGGCTTCAAGTTCCATGCTGTCCTCGTGGTGCATTCCGCCCATCTGGCCAGCCTGAATTCCCCGGACTCCGACCGCTGGTTGCCCCTGTTCTGGGCATTGGATCAATTCAAATCCTCGCAGGCCCGGGATGTCCAGGAGGGCGATTGGACCATGAGTGCGGTGGATGAAAAAGCCGTGCCGGAAGCCGCCCGGGCCCGTCAGGCCTTCACCGAAGCGATGGACCAGTGGGATGCCGCCCGGGTGGATGTGGCGGTGACCGGCCTCGCGCGGTCCGCCGGGGCCCAGGAGGTATTCGATTGGTTCTGTCTCTATGGCGCCCGCGATTTCCGCGATATCGGGCACAAGGCCATTTATGTCGCCAACAGTTGGCGGGCCCTGCAAACCATGGGCTGGCACCATGCCGAACCCGTGCTGCGTTCCCTCGCTTATGCCCTGCTCGAACACGAGGACGGGAGCCCCGCGGAACGCGATGCCGAGCCCGACCAGCCGGGACGGCGCAACGGACCGCTCGCTGACAAAATCCGGCCCGGCTGGACTTCCGGAGTCCTCAACCCCCAGGCCCGCGGCGAAATGTTGGCGGTGCTCCGTACCGGCAGCCAGGAGCAGGCCGCGGACATGGTGGTGGAGTTGCTGAACCGGGGCACCCATCCGCAATCCCTCTGGGATGCGTTCTTCCAGGCTGCCGCTGAAATGCTCATGCGCAAGCCGGGCATCGTTTCACTCCATGCCGGCACCACCACCAATGCACTGCATTACGCATGGCAAAACTGTCACAATGACCGCACCCGGCGCTTTCTCATGCTGCAGAACGCCTCCTTCCTGACCTTGTTCCGCAAGGCTTCCGGAGCCGACCAAGGCGTCATGGTGGATGCCTTCGAGCCCGCCGCAGCCGGCGCCCCGCTGGACCCGCTCCTGGCTGAAATCGGTCAGGACAAAATGAAGGCCGCCCAGCAGTCCCTCGCCTGGTTGCAGTCAGGAGGGGAGGCGAAGTCTTTCATCGCCGCCGCCCAGCGCCTCATCTATCTGAAAGGCACGGATTCACATGACTACAAGTTCAGCTCCGCCGTCTTCGAGGACTACCGGCATCTCTCCCCGGACGTGCGCGACCGTTTCCTCGCCGCCAGCGTCTTCTGGCTCAAAGGCTCGGGCGCCCCGGACAATCCCATCGTCGCCCGCACCCGCGAGGCCCTCAAGGCATGAACGGCCCCGCCGTCATGGGCTGAATCCCTCGCGAGAAGGAAACAGGTTGAAGCCCCGCTGCAAAATCCAAAGCCTGAGCCTTCAGCTTTTTGTGACTACTGGAGGGCTTGGACATACTCATGAATGTTGATCAGTTGGGCCGACCATCCCTGACTGTTCATGCGGAAGGCATCGGTGCAGCGAGGCGGCGGCAATTGATCGAAACCAGATTCCGCCACCTTGAGCAGCGTCCCGCCCGGCACCTCCTCCAGCGTGAATTCCACCAGCGTGGTGGGCTCGCTGGAATAATCCACCCCCGGCTCCACCGCATACGGATGCCACCGGAACGCCAGATAACGCTCCGGTTCCAAGGTGACGATCAACACATCGAAAATAACGTGTTCGTAATCCGGAATGGTGATCAGACCCTGCACCGATGCCCCGGCCGCAAAGACCTGCCCCTTCAAGTTCACTCCGAACCATTTTCCGAAGGCTTCCGCCTGGGAAATGGCCTGCCACACCTGCGGACGGGGGGCCTTCAGGAGTATCTCCTTCTCGAAGCGATCGGTGGTGGAGGCGTTCATGTGCAGAAGTTGGCAGGCACGGCGTTTGGGCGCAACCAAATAACTGAAAGCCGGCCACCCGGCACTCCTCCGGCCACCTCCCGCCGCAGTTTTCGCATTATTGTCAATACCGCCTTTGGTTTCGTCAGGTTCGGTGAGACTCCGGACCCGGACCCGCCATCATCCGGCCCCGGAATCGGACGGCTTGGGGGCGGCCATTTCGTTCCAACGGCGCTGCATTTCCTCAGGAGCTACGGATTCGAATTCCCGGGACAGAGTCCATTCGTGGCCGAAGGGATCGCGGAGACAGGCCGACCGGTGACCATAAAACTGATCGGAGGGAGCACGGATTTCAGTGGCTCCCGCCGCGATGGCCCTGGCGTATTCCGCATCGACGTCGTCCACCATGAGGCAAAGTTTGACCACCGTGCCTCCGAGAGTTTCGGGGGATTTATTAAAGGCCGGATACTCTTCCGACAGCATCAGCAGGCCACCCCTGATCATAAGTTCGGCATGCCCGACCACCCCGCTGTCGGGATCAATCAGCCGATAACGTTCCTCCGCCCCAAACGCCGTTTTATAGAAGGAGATGGCCTGATCGGCCTGTCGGACCGCGATGGCCGCGGAAAAAGCAGGGTAGTGCATGGGGGGAGAGGATTGGGTTTGGGATGAAAATTAGCAGAAGCCGGTGCCGGGGTCAAGATTCAGGACACTGACAGATTGAACTCCGGCATTCCCATCAGCCTGCAACCCGCCCCTGTTCCCGACACCTCGCACCGGAGTTGACTCTGCACCCGGAGTTGCCGCATCCTGCGGGCCATGAAAACCCCTTCACTCCTGCTGCCCCTGCTGATTTCTGGTTTGCTGGCCGTCCCCCTGCAGGCTGACGAAACCCCGGCGGTCATGCCGGGCCGGATTTTCACCGCCTCCGGCCAGCCGGCCGACGAGGCCTTTTTCCCTATCGCGGTATGGCTGCAGGATCCCCGGAATGCACCCCCCTATCAAGCCGCGGGGATCAATCTTTATGTCGGGCTCTGGAAGGGCCCGACCGAACCCCAATTGGAGACCCTCACCAAAGCCGGCATGCCCGTCATCTGCGACCAGAGTGCCACCGGCCTCGCTCACCGCAGCAATCCTATCATCGCCGCCTGGATGCATGGCGACGAGCCTGACAATGCCCAGGCACTGCCCGGCGGCAAAGGGTATGGCCCGCCCATCCTGCCGGAAGTGATCGTGCAGGATTACACCCGCCTCCGGGAGGCCGATCCCAGCCGGCCCGTCCTGCTTAATCTCGGTCAGGGCGTCGCCTTCGACAACTACATCGGCCGGGGGGTGCGGCGCAATCATCCCGAGGATTATGCCAGTTACCTCAAAGGCTGCGACATCGCCTCGTTCGACATTTATCCCGTGGTGCATCAGTCTCCGGAAGTGTCAGGCAAACTGGAGTTTGTGGCCCGCGGCGTGGAACGGCTCACCCAATGGACCGAAGGAAAAAAGCCCGTCTGGAACTGCATCGAATGCACCGACATCGACGGCATCGGGCGCAAGGCCACCCCGGCGCAGGTGCGTTCCGAAGTCTGGATGGCGCTGATCCGCGGGTCGCGGGGCCTCATTTATTTTGTGCATCAGTTCAAGCCCGTCTTCAACGAGTCCGCCCTGCTCAGCGATCCGGAAATGCTGGCCGCCGTCACCGCCCTCAACCGGCAGGTCAAGGAACTGGCCCCCTTCCTCAACCGCCCCTCCCCGTCGGACGCCCTCACTGTGAGCAGCCCGGCCGGCTCCCCGGTCATCGCCGTGCTCAAGGAATCCCGCGGCACCACCTGTGTCTTCGCGGTGAATCTGACACCCGAACCCACCACCGCCGTTTTCACCCTGAAAAACACCTCCGCCTCCAAGGCCCGGGTCCTGGAAGAATCACGCCACTTGGAAGTAGCCGACCGGACCTTCAAGGATTCCTTCGCTCCCTACGCGGTACACCTCTACCGCTTGGAATAAGCGCCCCTTCCCCCCCCCCCGCCGTCCGCCGAAATTTACCGCAAAAACCAATCCGGCGTAAGACATTGCCGGGTTTCGTGCGTAGGGATTTGTCTATGATCCAATGGTTCGCGCGGAATGACATCGCGGCAAATTTTCTGATTGTCGGCATTCTCCTGTGGGGCGGGTGGTCGCTGATGGAAAAAGTGCCGCTGGAGGTGCAGCCGGCGATCGTCTTTAAACAGGTGGATATCAGCGTCTCCTACCGCGGCGGCAGCCCGGAGGACGTCGAACGCGCCGTGATCCTGCCCATCGAGGGGGCATTGGAGGGTCTGCCCGGGGTGGACTTCATCGAATCCCGCGCCACCAGCGGCAACGCCCGGGTGACAGTCCGGGCGCAGGAAGGCGAGGACATCCGCCGCATGCTGGAGGAGATCGAAACCCGCATTTCCCGCCTGACCAATCTGCCCAGTGAGACCGAACCCCCGCGCGTCTCCATTCCTGACAGCTCGGCATGGTTCGAGGTCATCAGCGTGGCCATCGCCGGGGAAATGGACGAGACCGATCTACGGCGGGCCGCCCGCCGGGTGCGGGACGATCTGATCGAAATCGAGGGCATCTCCCAGGCCAACGTGGTGGGCGCCAACCCGCCGGAAATCGCCATCGAGGCGGACCCGATGCGGCTGCGCGATTATGGCCTGACGTTTGCCGACCTCTCCGCCGCCGTGCAGCGCTCCTCGCTCGACCTGCCCGCCGGCCAGATCCAGACGGAGGAGGGGAATCTCATGATCCGGTCCAAGGGGCAGGCTTACTCAAGGGAGGATTTCGAAAATATCGTTATCAGCAACAACCAGGGCTCGGAAGTGCGTCTGGGCAGCGTGGCCGCCGTCAGCGACGGCTTTGAGGAGGGCCGGCAGATCCACCGTTTCAATGGAAAACCGATCCTGATGGTGGAGGTGCTGCGCCTCAATGACGAGAACGCGCTCGGCATCGCCGCCGCGGTAAAAGCTTATGTGGCGGACGCGGCCTCACGTTTTCCGGAAGGCATTTCCCTGCACGTCTGGGATGACACCTCCGTCGAACTCGAAGGCCGGCTCGGCACCCTCGTCACCAGCATGCTCCAGGGTGGCCTGCTGGTCCTGATCGTGCTGGGACTGTTTCTCCGGCCCATGATCGCCTTCTGGGTCGTGCTCGGCATTCCCGTGGCCTTCGCCGGCGGCTTCATCGTCATGCCTTACTTTGGCATCACCGCCAATGTGATGAGTCTTTTCGGCTTCATCATCGTGGTCGGGATCGTGGTGGATGATGGCATCGTCACCGCAGAAAATGTCTACACCAAACTGCGGGCGGGGGTGCCTCCGCTGGAGGCCGTCTCGGAGGGTGCCAAAGAAGTCGCGGTACCGGTCACGTTCGGCGCCTTGACCACCATTGTGGCCTTCATCCCGTTGATGTTTTTTGATGGGTTTTATGGATCATTCACCCGGCAGATTCCTCCCGTGGTGGGAGCGGTGCTGCTCTTTTCCCTGATCGAGTCCAAGCTGGCGCTGCCCTGCCACCTCAAACACGTCAAAGTCCACCGCACCCGCCTCAATGCTTTCGAGCGTTTTCAAAAGCGCATCGCCGATGGCCTGGAACACTTTGTGGATCGCATCTACGACCCGGCATTGCGGTTCGCCACCCGCCATCGTTATGCCACCCTCGCTTTTTTTCTCGCGGTGGGCATGGCATCATTCGGCATCCTGACCAGTGGCCGTCTCGGTTTCGTCAACATGCCGTCGATCGACCAGAACCGCATCAGCGCCCGGGTCCAGATGCCCAACGACACCCCCGTCCACGTGACCGATGACCGCGTCCTGCGCGTGGCCGCGGCAGTGGATCAATTGCGCAAGGAATTCGTCGACCCGGGCACCGGGGAGTCTCTCATCAAGGACACGATCACCTCCAGTGGCGGCCGGCTGGGCTCATCGGCTTTTGATCCCCGCCGCGGCTCGGTCACGATCAATGTAATGGATCCTGGCCTGCGTTCGGTACCTGGCCCCAAAAACAGCGAAATAGCCACCCGCTGGCGCAAGATTGTGGGGGATCTGCCCGATGTGGAAAACCTCTGGATCTCCGGAGACCGTGGCGGTGGCGGCGGTAACAACAATGAGTTGGAGTCCCTTGAAGTCGAAATCCGCGGCCCCGCCTCCGACGAAAAAACCGCCGTCATGCGGGAAGTGGAGGAAATGATGGAAGCTTACGCGGGGATCGCCAGTGCCGTGAATGACGCCGGCGGCAACCGCGAGGAACTGCTCATCTCCATCCGCCCGGAAGGGGAATCCCTCGGCCTGACCCAACGCGATCTGGCCAATCAGGTGCGGGCAGCCTTTTTTGGACAACAGGCCCAGCGGGTCCAACGCGACCGCGACGACGTCCGGGTCATGGTCCGGATGCCGCTGGCACAACGCCAGTCCCTCAGCACCCTGGACCACCTCCGCATCCGCACCCCGGCCGGTGGGGAAGCCCCGTTCCGCACCGTGGCCAGTGCGCGGTTTGCCAGCACCCGCGCCGACATCACCCGCATGGATGGCGCCCAGGTGGTTTCTGTTTCCGCCCAGCCGGTGGACGAGACCATCGATGTAGTCGCCATTTCCAAAAACCTCGCACCCCGGCTGGATGCCCTGATCAATAAACACCCCGGTCTTTCCTGGCGCTTTGATGGTTATGTGCAGGAGCATGAGGAAACCAAAACCCGCACCATGGTCGGCGGCATTGCCTTGTTCCTCGCCCTGTATGCGCTGCTGGCGATTCCCTTCCGTTCGCTCTACCAACCGTTTTTTGTCATGCTGGCGATCCCCTTCGGCGCGATCGGGGCGTTGTTCGGCCACATGCTCATGGGCATCACTCCGTCCTATCTTTCCGTCTTCGGCATCCTCGCCCTCGCCGGAGTGGTGGTGAATGACTCCCTCGTCATGGTCGATTTCATCAACCAGCGGAAACGGGAAGGGGCGGATCTGGGAGAGGCGGTGATCCAGTCCGGCACCCGGCGGTTCCGGCCCATCCTCCTGACATCCCTGACGACTTTTGTCGGATTGGTGCCGCTCATCTTCGATCCCTCGCTGCAGGCCCAGCTGCTGATTCCCATGGCCACCTCGCTCGCTTTCGGCATCCTTTTCGCCACCGCAATCACCCTGTTCCTCATCCCGGCTTCCTACCTCGCCGCGGAGGATGCCGTCGGTCATTTGAAACGCGCCTGGGCGTGGTATCTGCGGCCGTTCCGTTCCGTGGATACGGCCTTGCCCGCGGCCCCGCTTTCCAGCAAGGCAGGCGATCCCATCCCCTGAGCTGAGCGGCCCCCTCCCCTGCATCCCATGCCCTATCCCCGTCCCGTCCACCTTTCCCCTCTCATCGTCCTCTGTGGTGCAGGGTGGCTGGCGTCCTGCGAATCCACCCGCCTGAGCCGGCCGGTGGATCAGGCAGCGGTCCGCACCCCGGGTTCCTGGACCGCCGTTTCCAGCGGCAGCGAAGGCCAGATCTCCATTGGTTGGCTGGCCCTCCTGGGCGATGCGGAACTGACCCGCACCGTCAATGAAGCGATGGTCAACAACCGCGACCTGAAGGCCGCGGCGGCGCGTTTCCGTGGCGCCCGGCAAGCCACCATCATCAGCCGGTCCCGCAGCCGCCCAACGCTCGGCCTTTCGGGGAGTGGATCGGTCCGGGATTCGCCTGACAGCCCCAGCAGCCGCGACTACGGCCTGAATCTTGCCGCCTCGTGGGAGGTCGATCTGTGGGGGAGACTCCGGGATTTGGATCAAGCCGCAGACGCCGTGGAGCAGGCCGCTTTGGAGGATTTCCGGGGAGCCCGGCTCTCCCTCGCAGCCAATACCGCGAAGTCCTGGTGCAATCTCATTTCGGCGGAACAGGAAGTCGCCCTCGCCCAGGTGACCTTGGAATCCTTCCAGAAAAACCTGCGCTTCATCGAGCGGAACTACCTAGGCACGGGGGAAGGCGCCTTGGATATCCAATTTGGCCGCACCAATGTGTCCTCCGCCCAGCGTTCGCTGGAACAACGACAACAAGACCGGGAGGATGCCGCGCGCACCCTGGAAATCCTGCTGGGCCGCTATCCCTCCGGCACCGCCCGGGCCAGCCGGGAATTGCCCCGCCTGCGGGGGGCGGTTCCGGCGGGGCTTCCGGCGGATTTGCTGGACCGGCGGCCCGATCTGGCGGCTGCCCGGGCCGGGCTTTTTGCCAGCGCCCGGCGGGCCGATGCCGCCCGCAAGGCTCTGCTGCCGGCTGCTTCCCTCACCGGCAGTTCCGGCACCTCCACCATCCGCCTCGCGGATTTTCTGGACGCCGGCAACCTCGCCTCTGCCATCGCCGCGCGGTTCACCCAGGTCATCAGCGAGGGGGGAGCCGTCAAAGCCGAAGCCCGGGCCGCGCTGGACCGCAATGACGAGGAGCTCAACCGCTACGTGCAATCGGCCCTCAACGCCTTCCGCGAGGTGGAGGCATCCCTTTCCGCGGACCGCTCGCTCTCCACCCAGGAAACCTTCCTCGCCTCCGAGCTGGAGCAGGCGGCCCTCGCCGAGCGCCAGGCCGAACGCGACTACTCCGAGGGCGTGAACCCCAACATTCTCTCCGTCCTCGAAGCCCAGCGCCGCGCCAACAATGCCCGGGCCAGCATGATCCGCCTCCGCAACCAACGCCTGCAAAACCGTATCGACCTGCACCTCGCCCTCGGCGGCGATTTCCAAACCCAGCCGGCCAGCTGAATCCGCAGGTCCGGAAACATCCCGGTGGCTTCCCCGTATGTTCCGTCGTAGTTTCTCCGCCGCCTTCCCCCCCTGACAAAACCCATGTTCTCCCGTATCTTTGTTCCTGTTTTCATCCTCGCCCTCGGCCTGGGCTCGTGGATGTGGCTGGGCAAACCCGTGGAGGAGCCCAAGTCCGTGCGCCAGCCCCCGCAAAAGCTGGAAACCACCCGGCTGGAATTGCAGCGCACCGATTATCCGGTCATCCTCGAAACCCAGGGAACGGTCCGCGCCCACCACACCACCACCCTAACCTCGCAGGTCCCCGGCACCGTCCGGGCCATTGCCCCGGCCTTCGAGGATGGCGCGTTTTTTGAGGAAGGCGAAGTCCTGCTGGAATTGGACCCGGCGGATCTCGCCGCCTCCCTCGTGGCTTCCGAATCCCGCCTCGCCCGCGCCGAAGCCGCCCTCGCCCAGGAGGAAGCCCGCGCCAAACAAGCCCGCCTCAATTGGGACGACATCGGCTACAAGGAAGCGCCCTCCCCCCTCGTGCTGCGCGTGCCGCAACTCAAGGAAGCCAACGCCAACGTCATCTCCGCCCGCGCCGACCTCGATCAGGCCAAACGGAACCTGGAGCGGGCCAAAATCCGCGCCCCCTTCCACGGCCGCGTGAAAACCCGCCTCGTCGGCCTCGGCCAGGCCGTCGGCGGCACCACTCCCCTTGGCGAAATCTTTGCCACCGACTATGCGGAAATCCGCCTGCCGCTCTCCGCCGCCCAGATCGCCTTTGCCAAGCTGCCTACCCGCGAGGACGACGCCCCGGTGCCGGTCACCCTGACCGATGCCCTCAGCTCCGCCTCCGCGCCCCATACCTGGCAGGCTAAAATCGTCCGCACCGAAGGCGCCCTCGATGAGTCCTCCCGCGAACTGTTCGCCATCGCCCGCATCGACGACCCCTTCGGCCTCGTTTCCGGCAATCCCGAACTGCGGATCGGCCAACCCGTCAGGGCAGCCGTGCAGGGGGTGATCCTCGAAGACGTTTTTGTCCTCCCCCGCAGCGCCCTGCGCGGCGTGAACCGGGTGTATGTCATCGAACCGGAAAAACTGACGATCCAGCGCACCGACGTCGTCCCGCTCTGGAGCACCATCGACGTCCTCGTGGTTCGGGATGGTTTCAAGGACGGCGACTGGCTCGCCACTTCCCGGCTGTCCTATGCACCTGACGGAGCTCCTGTGCAAATCATCCCGGCCCCCATCGCCGCCGGGACACCCCCGGCTGCAGGCACCGCCAAAGTGAGCGACTCCTGAGCCAGCACCACCAGGATAGTCCGCATCAAGGAAGCGGAGCCACCTTGCCCCGGCTTGGATGGATGAAGCCATTGCGCACCGGATCGGCCCTCTGTGAGGGCAAGCTTCCACCCGGCCGGGTCCCCGCGTGGCAATTTCCCTTTTCCCGCAAAAGGAAAGATTCTTCGGCCCCTTTGGCCCGTATAAATCACCCGTGAATCCCTCCCTCCCAGGCCTGCCGCCCGGGTCCTCACCCCAACCATGATCCACCACCAACCCTGACTCTTCTCATGTCCCCTGCCCTCCGCTCCCTCTGCTGTTTCTCCGGCCTGCTCGTCCTCCTGACATCCTCCAGCCCCGGTGCCCCATGGCCCGGCTGGCGGGGGGCCGATGGCTCCGGCATTTCCAGCGAAACCGGTCTTCCCCTCACCTGGAACGCCACCACCAACGTAAAGTGGAAAACCCCGCTGCCCGAGCGGGGGAATTCCACCCCGGTCGTCCACGGCGACCGCATCTTCATCACCCAGGCCGTCGGCACCGGGCGTTTCATCATCTGCTACTCACGTCAGGACGGGAAGGAACTCTGGCGCGCCGGGGCCACCGGCGTCGCGCCGGAACCCAGCCATGACACCAATCCCTATTGCTCCGCCTCCCCCGTGACCGACGGCGAGCGGGTCTATGCCTGGTTCGGCTCCGCCGGACTGTATTGTTTTGACCACGCCGGCCAGCAGCTTTGGCATCGGGACCTCGGCGAGCACCGGCACGAGTGGGGTTATTCCGCCGGACCGGTCCTGCACGGCGACCTGTGTTATCTCAACTTCGGCCCCGGCCCCCGCACCTTTCTCCTCGCGGTGGACAAGCTTACCGGCCGCGAGGCCTGGCGGCAGGATCCTGGCAAAGTGGAGGTCACTCTGCCCCGCAACGATGGCTTCGGTGCCAAGGATGGCGTGGTCGGTTCGTGGAGTCTACCCCTGCTCATCAATACCGGCAGTCGCGAGGAACTCATCATGTCCTGGCCCCAGCAGGTCCGCAGTTATGACCCCAAAACCGGTCAGGCCCTCTGGCATTGCGATGGACTGAACCCTCTCGTCTACAGCACCACCATCTTTGGGGAAGGCGTGGTCGTCGCCATGGGCGGCTACAGCGGCAGCACCGTCGCCGTCCGTCCCGGCGGCAGCGGCGATGTCACCAGCACCCACCGGCTTTGGCAGGAGCTGCGCGACAGCGGGCACATCGGCTCCGGGATCATCAAGGACGGCCACATCTACATCATGAATTCCAATGGCATCGCCCAGTGTGTCGAACTCAAGACCGGCCAAAGCGTCTGGAAGGAGCGGCTCAAAGGCAGCACCGCCCGCTCCGAGTCGTGGTCCTCCATGGTCCTCTCCGGCGACCGGCTTTATGTGTTGAACCAGAATGGCGATACCTTCGTCCTCCGGGCTGCCCCGAAATTTGACCAGCTTGCCCTCAACCCGCTGGACGACGGCATGACCAATGCCTCCCACGCCGTCAGCGATGGCCAGATCTTCATCCGCACCCATGCCCACCTGTGGTGCATCGGCAAATAGCAGCACCATAGCTGGGCCGCGATGCCCACCACCGGAACAGTGGGCACCAACCTGAAAAGCAGTAGGGGAGCCCACGGATGGCACTGATAGGACGGATCATCACGGATTTGGAAAAACACTCGCTTCTCCCCACGGGCACCTGAAAACCTCAGAGGCATCCAGGATCATCGGGTCCATCCGGGTGATCCGTGCTTCGTCATCACCACCTCCCCCTATCGTAGACCGCCCGGGTGGTCCAGCCGATTGGTATCGCCGGCTGGACCCGGGGGGCCTGAGGGGCCATTAGTTTTTTCCCTCACCGATAGTTGGAGCATTTTTAGCGGGAAGCAACATAATTTTCACAACATTTCACATTTGTCATCCAAAACCCGCCACATCCCCCGTCCTGTGGGGGATCCAGGCAGGTCAGGACAGCACGCCAATCGCCCTCACGAAGCCCCACCGGCCAACGGATCTCCATGGATTCCAACGCCCTGCCTCCCTCTCTGCGCCCTCCGCGGCTCTGCGGTAAACCCCAAAAACAACAAATCCCTCAGCTCCCCGCGCCCCTTCCCTCCTCACTCCGGGAGTCAGCGTCCGCAGTTTCAAGGATCACGGTTATTCCACGCCCAGCGCCTGGGCAAAGTCCTCCTGCAGATCTTCGATATCCTCAATCCCCACGGAGACCCTCACCAACCCGTCGCTGATCCCGGCGCGTTGGCGCTCGGCCGGCGTCATGGAGCGGTGGGTGGTGCGGCTGGGAATGCAGACCAGGCTTTCCACTCCGCCCAGACTCAAGGCCGGCATGACCAGGCGCAGCCGGCTCAATAACCGGTCCACCCGGGCCGGATCATGCAGCTCAAAGGAGAGCATCCCCCCGAACCCGCGCATCTGGCGCGAGGCGATCGCGTGGTCAGGATGACCGGGCAGACCAGGGTAGTTGACCCGGGCCACCGCCGGATGGACGGCGAGGAAGCGGGCGAGGCTGGCGGCATTTTCATTGTGCCGGTGCACCCGCAACGCGAGGGTTTTCAGGCCGCGCTCCAGTTGCGCGCAGGCCTGGGCATCCAGCATCCCTCCCAGATTCACCGCCGTCTCCCTGATGCGGCGGATGATCTCCTCCGAAGCCACCACCACCCCCGCATTCACATCGCTGTGCCCGTTGAGATATTTTGTGGCGCTGTGGATCACCACATCCATCCCCCATGACAGCGGGTTCTGGTTGATGGGCGTGGCGAAGGTGTTGTCGATCACCGTCAGGATCCCATGCCGCCCCCCAAGCTCCGCCACCGCTTTCAGATCCACACAATGCAGCAGCGGATTGGAGGGAGACTCCACATAGATCAGACGGGTCTCCGGCCGCACCTCCGCCGCGAAGTCCGCCACCTCCGCGCCCCACGACACCTGCACCCCCAGCCGCTGCAGTTCCTTGGTGATCCACTGCATTGTGCCCCCGTAGAGATCGTTTTGGAAAATCGCGTGATCGCCGGGTTTCAGATAGGCAAGCGTCACCGTGGAGATGGCCGCCATGCCCGACCCAAACACCAGCGCGGCCCCGCCCTGTTCCAGCGCTGCCAGCTTCCGGCAGATCACCTCCTGGTTGGGCGTGTTGAAGTAGCGCGGATAGAACGTCTCGTTGGCCGCATTCGGAAACGCGAAGGCCGTGGACGTATAGATCGGGCTGCACGCCCCGCCGGTCTCCGGGTCCAAATGCGTGCCCGCGTGGATGCACAGGGTGGAGAGTCCTCGGGGAGGGGCGTCAGGATTCATGGGTTTCAGTGGGGTTGGCCCGCACCAAGGGGCACCCACCCCGGACCCGGGAAAGGATGACTTCGGCGGAGCTGAAAAGTTTGGGAACCACAGCCGGAGCGCAGTGGAGTCGGCCGCAGGCAAACTTCACAGATTTTCACAGATAGGGGAAGGAGGAAGTATGAGGCTCCTGGACCCAGAAATCCAAAGCCATCTGTGCCCCTCTGAGTCATCTGTGGTTGGAAATCTCCCCCTCGCTGCTTCCGGATAGGCTGGTCCGACCGGTAATTCCTCCACCATTTTATAGGCGACAAGTGCCGTTGGATTCGTTATAAGCCGCGCATGTTCTCCAAATCCCTGCTGCTGCCGCTGGCCGCCTTCATCGGATCCGCCGCTTTTCTCACGTGGCAGCATTTCGCGCAGGATCCTGTCCGGCAGCAGGCTACTCTTTTCCGCGAGACCATCCAGGCGGTGACGACCCACCGCACCGCAGCCCTGGCCAAGACGGAAGCCACCTCACGAGGCGGGGCCGACGGCAAGTCCACCACCGGTCCCGCGGCCAGCGGCGCCCGCCCCCCCATCGATCTCAAGGAAATGGCCACGCTGATGGCAGGCATGCAGAACGGCACCATGCCGGACATGAAGGCGATGCTCAAACTGCAGAAGACGATCCTCGAGCTCTCGTCGGACGAGCTCTCCGCCCTCATCACCGATGCCGGGCAGTTGGATCTCCCTCCCGGGCAACGGGATAACCTCGTCATGATGCTGATCCAGGGCCTGGGCGAAAGCGACCCCAAGGCCGCAGTGATGGCGGCGGCATCGCTCCTCAAGTCCGGGTCCGCGAAACCATCCAACATGATCGGCTTCACCATGCGCAATGCCTTTTCCTCCTGGGCCAAAAAGGACCTCACCGGGGCCCTGACATGGTTCGATGGCGCCGTTGCCGCCGGGCAATTTGAAAGCACCGCCCTGAGCGACGTGAACCGGGAACAGGCGCAAATGATCAGCAGTGTGCTGAAGCCGTTGTGGGAAAAAGATCCCGCCGCCGCACGCGAAAGGCTCCTCGCCCTGCCGGAAAAGGAACGGACCGTGGTCCTCGCCAGCACCGATGGATTCGAAGCGAACGCTGCCTCACAGAAGGAGTTCAGCGACCTGGTGCGCGGGGTCCTGCCTGCCAAGGAACAGGCCGGTGCCCTCAAGCAGCTCGCCCAGCGGGTTTACAGCAAGGATAGTCTGGACGGCGTGACCAAACTTCTCAGCACCATCGAAGCGACCCCGGAGGAGCGCACCGCCCTTGTCGGCGGGGTCGCGGAGTCCAGCCTCCAGCAGCGGATGTGGGGGAATGGCACGGAGAAACCCAACCTCGAAAATACCACTAAACTGCGCACCTGGCTGGCCCAGGAAGATGCCGCGGCCGCCGAGACCACCCTCGGCAAAAGCCTCGCCACGTCCGCCAACGGATTTGGCAACTACAGCCCCGCCGACGGCCTCGCCCTCGTCACGGAACTCCACACCGCCCAGCCTTCGGATGACCTGCTCGTCTCCTTTCTGGATCATGCCCAACCGAAGTCCAACAAGGAAGCCCTCCAAGCTCTCGCCGGCAAGATCTCCGACCCCGCCGCCCGCGACGCCGCCCTGGCAAAACTGGCCGAGCCCGCCAAACCCTGATCCTTCCCCGGATTCCCCACCCCATGAAAACTTCCCTTCTCCTCACCGCCGGCATCCTCGGCACCGCCGCCCTCGCCAGCTGGCTCCAGCACCGCGCCGCCGCCACCGGGCTCGCCGAGCGCGACCAACTCCGCGCCGAAGTCGTCCGGCTAGGCATCGATCCAGACTGGCTCACCGCCCAGGCCACCCCCGGCACCCTCACCCCGTGGAAAAGTGCTGCGGTGATTGCCAAAGCCGATGCCACGGCCGCCCTCGCCGCCCGCGAGGCCAATGTCCGCGCCATCGCCAAGGAGATCATCGCCTTCGCCAAGGAACAGAAGGAACAGGAGAAATCAGGCCAGCAGATGGATGCCGCGGCCAAGAAGCGCGCCATGGCCGTCTTCGAAAAACTCATGGATCTCAAGGAAGCAGACTTTGCTATTCTGCTGGATGAGGTCCGCAACGATCCTTCCCTGCCCGCCCAGGCCAAGGGCGAACTCATCGGCATGTCCATCATGATGCTGGCCCAGCAAAACCCGCGCAGCGCCCTCCAGCTCGTGCTCGATAGCAAGGACCTGCTGAAGGACAATCCCGGCATGAGTTTTATGGCCGGCATGGCCATCGGCCGGCTCGCCGAGACCGATCCCGCCGCCGCCTTCGCCTGGATGGAGGAGCACAAGGACAGCGGATTCGTCAATGACATGGCCCGCCAGCAGGCGCTCGCCGGTCTCGCCAAGGCCGATCCCGAACGCGCCCTCCGCAATATCCTCGACCAAAAAGACAATCCGGATGAGGAAAATAACCGCTTCGGCTCTGTCCGTTTCGCCGGCTCCATCGCCCAGGGGGCGGACCGCGATTCCCTCCTCGCCGCCCTGCGCAAGATCACGGTCGACACGCCCGCTCCCGACATGGAAAAGAAGCTGAATTCCCTCCGCCACTCCGTCCTCACCGGCATCGGCTCGCAGCTGGTGCGCGGCGGCTTCGATACCGCCACCTCCTGGCTGGAATCCTCCACCCTCTCCCCTGATGAAAAATCCAAGGTGCTGGCGGGCGTCAACGGCGGCCTCTACGATACCGACCCCACCCCATGGCTCGGCTGGATGCAGAAGAACCTCCCTGCCGATCAACTCGAAGAGCACACCAATGGCATCATCCGCCAATGGACCCAGCGCGACTACAATGCCGTCGGCACCTGGCTCAACACCCAGCCCGCCGGCCCCGCCAAGGACGCCGCCACCCTCAGCTTCGCCGAAACCCTCCTCCCCCACGAACCCGAAGCCGCCCAACGCTGGCTCGATACCCTGCCCGCCGGCGAAAAGAAGGACCTCCTCCTCGAGCAGCTCCAGAAAAAGCCGGAGCCCAAGCCGGAGGAGTGAAGGGTGAAATCCACGGCCCAAGTGATCATCCATCAAACGGGTGTCACGCGTGGCCCGTCAGCGTCCTTTACACGAAAATCAGGCTTCCTCCTCCACATGTAGAATCACTGCCTCGAGGAGACTGCGCTTCAGATGCAGGCTGGATTGTCCTGGCAGCATGTGTAGCACGCCGAGAATTTCAGCCTTCGTCCGTTGTTGCCGGCGAATCGCCCTTACCAAAATCCCGATCGTGCCATGCGTGCCGATCCCGAGGTTCCCCGCCGCCAGGCGGGCCGCCGTATCATCCGTCAATAACAGACCCGGACGATGCTCCAAGGCCACCCGCAGCGCTTCCCATTCTCCCGTATGGAGACTTAACACCTGAGCCAAGGCTTCCAAGACCGGCGGCTCCGCCTCCGTCGGAGAAACCCGCCGCAGCAGCACCGCCGGATGATTGAGGGCGGCGGGACGATGCCGCTGCACTTCCCGCCAAACCGCATCCGGCACCAACACTTCCGAAAAGTCGGCCAGCAGATCCAGACAGCCTACCTCATCCAAGTGGATCAGTGGCCCGGCATCTCACACCACCAACGACGTTTTCCGGTCAGTCATTCCCATGCAGCCCCCATTGCACATCACTCATCACCATGGATTCCGTCACCCGTGCCGGATGGGATTCCAAAAAGCGCCGCAACGCATCCGTCAGCAATCCGTTAAAATCGGATGCCCAGCCCTCTTGGACAAAGGAAAGCGCCCGCGCCGTCAGCTCCGGCGGCAGTTCAGCCTGGATAGTGGTATTGGCCATGGCAGTCATTTTAGCATGGGGAGTGGGAAAAGAAAGCGCCGCTTCCTCCCCTGCAACGGCGGGGACTCACCACAGACCGATTGATGAAGCCCTGAAGCCGCCCGACCCATTCGGACCCGCAAACATCCGCAACCTGGGCGTTTCCCGGCTCACTTGATGGTATAGACCGTGCCGGGTTTCACGCGGGTCGGTGGCTCGATCTGCTTCACCACCTCCTTGCGCCCATCCGGAAAGATCCGGACCACGAAGGCACCTTCCCTTTGCAGTACGCTCTGGCCGGAGGACAGCACCCGCTGATGCGCCGCAGCAAAGGCTTGGCTGGAGAGCGTCGGGAACTGGCTTTCCACCACTTGGAAATCATGGTCAGACATTGGAATGAGGTTAGTGCGCCAGTTCCTTCAGATCAAGCACGTCCCTTCCGGTAAGGAGTTTCCGCATCATGCCAGCATGAGGCCCCCGGGGTTTCCCGGCGATGGTGACAGGGTGGCCCTCACCAATCCTTGAATTCCTCCAGAAAGCAAACCGGACTGGCCCGGTCTGCCTCATCCGATCCGGCCGGCGCTGACGGGGCTGGCGGCCCCTTCCGGGAAAGCGCTGCCCGTTTGCCCTGGCGCGGGGACACCTCCCCCGTGGCTTCACTGCCCGGCGGGCGGCCCCTGGGCTTTTTGGCATCGTGTTTCATGCGGGGATTTTACGATACAGCGCTGGGAGTGGTGACGTGACTCACCAGGGCCCGGTCAATGCATGACCCGGTCCCACCATGCCTGATACCGGTCTTCGCGGGCCTGCTTACGCATTCTCCGGCGTTCCTGCAGGTTCGAGTAGACCTCGTTCCGGACGGCCAGCTTCTCTTTCAATTCATAGGTTTCCGCGACGGCTTCCTCCCGTTCCCGGGCTTCCTCCAGCTTTTCGTGTTCTTCGTTATGGGCGCAGGAATTCAAACCGGCGGCCATGCCCAGGCTGCAAAGGACCACGAGGCAGGTCCGGAGGGGGTTACGGGGTGCGGGAGCTATCATAAGATTGGATCATATAATTTTGCCTTTACCGGCCCGCCGTCAATGGGGGATCACCCACCAACGGAGCAAGGAACCACGGCGGATGGCGGGGCCACCGGAAAATGCGTTTCCCATCTGCCTTGCCAGGATCGGTTCTCGCCGGGCTTTGGAGCAGCGGGGCGGGTTGGGTTGGGTTGAGCCGGTGGTGGGAAGACCGGGGCATGGTCTGACGGGCCGCCGTTGGCGTGGCATTTTGGATTTCCCTTGTGGGTTGGGTGGGAACCAAGGCCACGTTTCCCCTTCGGCTCAGCCCCAGCCGCCCCCGGACCCACTCAAGGCATTTTGCAATTTGCGGGCGGACCTCCCCGCCGCGAGGGCGATCACGCTCGAGGGCAGGATCACGAGGAGGCTCATGAACACCCCCGCCGGCCGGTCCTCCGGGTCCCCGGACAGAATGATGAACCCCAATCCTGCCGCTACGAAACCGATCAGAGCCAGCACGCAACGCCTGATGGCCCGCAAATGATCCACGCTCCCCTGGGAGAATGCCCCACTCTGTCTGACGTGCCCGAACAGCCTGAATGCCCGATACAGCGCTACGAAAAACGGAGTCGAACCCACATACGCATAAGCCAAGAATGGATCCTTGAAGTAAATCTCAAAGGTCGTGGCATGGGCATTCCTGCCTTCAAGGTGGGGTTCCCAGAGCATGAAGGCGAGCGCGCTGAGGCCAAAGAGCACCACGACTACCTGAAGAAATAAGGCCGGACTTCTTTTCATGGTCGGTTCCAAGCATCTGCCGGACCACCAACTATGCCTCCAAAGCGGGTGGGAGATCCATTTCAAAATGAGGCGTAATTCGAGGGGGCTGGCGGCGGGGCCGACGTCTGGTTCCCCATTGGCGGGCGGGGCCTCGGTCAGTCGATATACCATGCTGCAAATTCATCACCCATGTGGGTCTGCCCCAGCCAGGTCATCCCGAGCCAAAGCAGCACTGCTGAAGCGAGAATCAAACCTCCCGATCGCATCATTCGGCGATGCATCAGCCAAAGCGCCGATAAAGCACTGAAAATCAGGGCCGGATAGATCGCCAGCAGGCCCACCAGAATGAGTAAGTGGTGGATCGGCCACCCCAGGTTCTTTGGATCAGGATTATTGTAGGTGGCCCAGTATCCCAGTTCCCACCTCGCCCGCACCGCGTAGCTCACGCAAAGCAGGACAACTCCTACCGGCACCAGAAGTCCCGCCATCGAGATCCTGCGTATCAGCTGATCGGACGGATTCATCAGATGGTTTGAGTCCCAACGCAACGAGAGGGTGGATCCCAGTTTCTTTTGGTTGGTGTCGGTCATTTCTTCGGGCGGCGTTTGATTTTGTTTTCCAGCGCTTTGAGGTCGGTCTCGTCCTCCTGATCGGCTGCCAGAGCTTCCTGCTTTTTGCGGCGCTGGTCGTAATCGAGATAGAGGGAGCTCGTCTTGCTCTCCATTTGTTCATGGCTGATGGAGCCCGCATGGGCCAGCAGCGGGAAACCGTTGGAGGCGATGATCTGATCCACGTTGCCTTTCCAGAAGCTCATGCGCGTCTCCTGCTTGCTCTTGGCCCGCAGTTCGGCGGTTTCCAGGAAGATGACCACCAACCGGTTCAGGGTGTCGATCTCGTCTTCCGTCAGATAGTTCTTGGCGGTCAGGATGTCCTGCTTGCGCACTTGGGATCCCTTCCAGTGCAGGAGGCCGAAGTTCGGATCGTTGCGGTTGGCCCGCGCGGTGATGAGTTCGGCGGCGGTTTTGCGGGTCACGGCGTAGATCAGAAGATTCTGCACCGTGGCGAAGAAGACTTGTGTGGCCTTGTCTGTCTTGTCGTAGTCGCTGCTCAGGGCAAAGAGGTCGCGTACCTTCTGGTAGAAGCGTTTTTCGGAAGCCCGGATGTCCCGGATGCGCTCCAGCATCTCATCGAAGTAATCCGGGCGTCCATCCGGGTTCTTCATCCGCTCGTCATCCATCACGAAGCCCTTGATCAGGTATTCCTTCAGGACCGTGCTGGCCCAGCGGCGGAACTGCACCCCGCGCGGCGAGCGCACCCGGTAGCCCACGGCCAGAATGGCGTCGAGATTATAAAGTTTGGTGGAGTAGGCCTTGCCGTCGGCGGCAGTTGTCAAGGATTCCTTGACAACTGAATCCCCGCTCAGCTCCCCATCCCCGATGAGATTTTTCAGGTGCAGGGATATGTTCTGCTTGGTGGCGTCAAAGAGTTCCGCCATCTCAAGCTGGGTGAGCCAGACCGTCTGCTCGTCCGCTCGAAGCTGGATGCGGCTCTTGCCGTCGTCGGTGGTGTAGAGGATGAGGTCGGTCATGGGGTTGGCAATCAACGTGGAATGAAAATTATGGCGCAACGCCGATGACCGTGCACATGGAGGTGTAGTGAGGGAGGTCTTTCGCTTTTAAGGCTCGAATGACTTTCGTGACGGTGTTCTGCGCACTGGAAATAAAGTCTGGTTGCTGGAGGGCACGACTCAATCCTTGCAGGTGTGAAGCATCGTCAGAAAACTTTTGGATTTCTGTCCGATCAACTTCCGCATCAAATAAAAGGTCAAGTTTATTGGACCACTTTGAGACACAGGGCTTTTTGAACCCGAGGTATGCTTCGAGGAACTTACGCAACAGGTTGGGAGAGGTGTAAGCCTCATGCAACGTCGGCACTTGTGATGAGGAGAACAGGTGCAATTGTTCAAACACAAATTGGTATTCAGATTTGTATTTTCGAAGGAGAGTTGGAGTGTCCTCCAGCGTAGAATGCCATCGGTGGCTGGTGCCATCCAGATATCTCCGTGTGTAGTAGGCGCAAGCATTTGCGTGGTTGGCAAACTGTTGCCGCGCCTGAAACCAATAGTCCTTGAGTAGGCTGTAAAGTTCGCTGTTGTGAGTGGAAACAAAAATTTGCAGACACGGCTCCAGCTGCTTTGTGATCAATGCATAAATAGCGTAGATGTGATTCGAATCGAGGCTGGAAATGGGATCGTCGAGAAAGACAATCGTTTGATTTAGTGATGCGCCATTGTTCTCAAGTGTGGCAAGGAAATAGGCAAAGGTAATGACGGTTTTCTCGCCTTCGCTCAGGTTGCTCGCTGGTGAGCCATCGCGTCGGAACTCAAATGAGCCTCCTGGGATTTCAGCAACTGAGATGTTATTGTCCGGCAGAAGAAAATGGACCGTCTCGTTGATCTTTTGCGCTGCGATCGATTGCCGCTGGATCTGCGCTTCGATTACCCGGGTTTTGCCTGCGATCTCAGTCAGAAGATTCTGGGTTCTATCAACCTGATCAATGGCGGCTTGAATCGCGGTCTCCCTACCCAAGACATTGTTATTCTGATAAAAGCTCGAAGCTTGATGCTTTTCGATTGCCACTTTAGCGGCACTTTTCTCAGCGTCGATCTGAGTGCGTTTTTGATTGTGCGCTTTAACAATCGCATTGATATCCACTACGAGTTGGTCCGCTTCTGAGGCGCGACTGGTGTCCACATTGCATGCAGGCAGTGACTCCAAGTTTAGCTGTTTCTGTTTAGCAAGTGTGGCTAGTTCGCTGACGGTTGAATTTGCCCAAATGATCCAATCTTCAATCCGAGCCTTCAAAGCACCAAATTGTGCCCGGAGGTCAGGAACAAAGTCACGTTCGTCTGGGAGAACAATAGTCAGCTCAGCTTCTTCAAGCGTAGTGATTTGGGAAGCCACTTCTGCGGTCAAGTCTTCGTAGACTTTGGAAAAGTGTTTTTGCAGTGCGGTCAGACGTTCGTCTGGAATTTTGGATCCGCAAAACTCGCATTGCAAAGAATCCACATGATGCGCCAGACCTGTTCGAATCCATGATTCAAGCTCACGATTCTCTTTCAGTTTTGCAATGGCCTCATTCGATGCGGTCTTTTGCATCACAGCAAGCAGCCTTTGGCGCAAAGTGTCTGGGTTGTCCTCTAAAGCGTTAACTGGATCGATGCCAGTCCATTGATCAGTGCTACGGAGTAGCGACACTTTGGCTTGGAGGGTCTCCTCGGTCAGAATAAAAGCGTCTGATGTCGCTTTAACTCGATGAATTTCAGCTCCGAGTTTTGTGCGGTTATAAGTCTTATCTCCAATAAGAGTGGCGGTGGCACTGGCATCGGCTCTTCCAAGAGAATCAAGCTCACTCTGCTGCTGTTGATGACCTTCGTTGAGCCTGCCCTTAATGGCGCTTATCTTTGCCTCGTGTTGGTTCAGACGGGCGATGCGATTACGCAAGTGAATCGTGCTACCGCCGACGATGAACACCGCTGGGGCTTGGTGTTCCTGCTGAAAGTTGCGTTGGATGAAGTCGCGGTTAAAGATCTTTATGCGCGGAGGATTCGCCAGATTGGCGTGCGTCATTGTGGCCCCGCCTTGAAGCTCAACCTCGAATTGGCAGCCCTGCCATTGCGCCAGCTGATTCGGTTCAGCGAGAATCTGAAACAATCGAGACAGAGTGGTTTTGCCCGAGTAGTTCCAGCCGTAGATGAGGTTGCGTTTCGAAAAGGGTGTGGTGCCTCCCCACTGAAATTGGCGATAATTACCGAAGTTCGTGAGGCGGTTGACTTTGGAGATCATGAATCAATTTTCCTCCGGGGATGGGAAAAGCTGCTGTATCAGCCCTTTCTTGTGGGTCTTTAGGCCATCGAGCTTTTGGGTTTGCGCGGCGATGAGGTCGTCGAGGCTGGTGAGGCAGTCGGCGATGCGTTGTTGTTCGTCGCGAGGAATGAGTGGAATCTATCCGGCCGGTATTCGTAATTGATATCCTGCAAGGTGCCGATGAAACCGGATTCAATGCCGTCTTCCCGAAGCACCGAACTTCGAGGAATGGGGATGGAAGCATCATCACCTTTGGCCACTGGCTGCAAAGCGGCGCTTCGCGACAGGTGGGAGGCTGCACTACCGGGGGCACCGGAGTCTGAGGTGGGCTTGTAGCGGGCCGGCATGGAGTTGAGAAGGGAAACTCGCGGATGTTAAGGAGGACTTGGGAATCTGACAAGTTATTCCTCAACTGGTATTTCGAGGAAGTGAAGGTTCCTTGAAAGAAATACTCCGCCAGCTCAAGACGGGCGCCTGGCCCTCCAACACAAAACCCGCCCTCCCACGGAGGGGAGGACGGGCCTGGGGTGAGGGCTCTGGTAGCGAGCGGGGGGCTGGCCGGGGTCAGTTCACGCGGATGGTGGCGATTTCGGTCCAGGGACTGGGGCCGCGGGAGCCGATGGCGCGGACGCGCACACTGAGGTAGCTGCCGACGGGGAGGCCATGGAACACTTTGTTGACGCGGCCTTCCGAGACGGTGGGGAGGGTCTCCCAGAGGTTGTCGGCAGGGTCCGGTCCGCCGGTGATGGCCTGGACTTCGTAGTATTTTTTGTTGGTGACGGAACTCCACCGGACTTCGACCTGGCCTTCATAGGGGAGGTTCTTGGCCGCGATGCGGACGGGAGCCGGCAGGGGCTTCGGTCCACCACCCGCGCGGCGCAGCTCCCAACCGGCGCTGAGGAGGGCTTCCTCCCGGCGGTCCACCGCTTCGCAGGCGATGGCGACATTCCGCAGGTTGGTTTCGGCGTTGAGGACTTCGAGATCCCGGGCGGAGCGGGCGGCCTTGGCCATCTGCTCGGCGGTAGTGACGTCATCCATGGAGCCCACGAGGGCGCCTTCGGTGGCGAGCAGGACGGCTTCCCAGTTTTCGAAGTCAGGGTAGTTCAGGTTGCCCTTCAGGCCACTCCCGACACTGCGGATGAGGGTGGCGAGGACGGCCGGGGTCATGGGGAACGCCAGCTTGATAGCGCCCTGGGCGGGGGTGGGCAGGGCGACGCCTGTCAGACCGCGGAGGGAGGCAGGGATGGGGCGGCTGCGGACTTCGCCTGCTTTGGGTTTGGCAGGAGTGCGGCCGGCTGACCGGGAGGGAGCCTTGGCAGGCTTGGCTGCGGCGATGACTTGTTTAGTTATCTTTTTCATGTTTTTTGAGGGTTGGGCCCGGACCCGATTTGGTCTGTTTAGTTGGTGAAACCCCGGCCCCCTGACGGGAGGATGCCGGAGCACTGCCAAGCTAACGGGCAGACCTGTCAAAGGCAAGGTATTTCCATAACTTTCATAATTCCCAGAACCAGTTTAGGGTCAAAAACGGCCTATCCAGGAGTCAAAGGGTTGATCCACAAGCCTTTACACAAAACCATGGGAAAGCTCATTTAAGGGCACTCATGATCGTGTTTTTTGAAAAACATGATCATGTTTTCCGGAAAACATGGTCATGAGTGAGGGCGACCATGATCATGAAATCCGAAAAACACGATCATGTGGGTGGGGGAACATGATCATGTGCGCAGGGGCATGCATGTGTGCGGGGGAACATGATCATGAGTATGGGGGAACATGATCATGTGTGCAGGGGAACATGATCATGAGTATGGGGGAACATGATCATGTGTGCGGGGGAACATGATCATGGGTGTGGGGGAACATGATCATGTGTGCAGGGGAACATGATCATGAGTATGGGGGAACATGATCATGTGTGCAGGGGAACATGATCATAAGTGCGGGGGGACATGATCATAAGTGCGGGGGGACATGATCATGTTTTCAGGAAAACATGACCATGAGTGAGGGCAAAAGAGCTTTCCCCGGGTCATGGGCCGACTGCAAAATGGCCTTGGGTGGGGTGGTTTTCCGGGGCGGGGGCAGTGGTGGACGAGGGACTGCAAATAGTGCCATCCGCGTCTTCTTTGCCCGGCGTTCGGGTGTAGCGCCAGATGCCCTCGCCAATGGGTTCAAATCGCCAACCATCCCCATCATGTGGGAGATATGAGGAAATTGGAACGTAAACGTAAAGCCCGCGCTCGATTCGTCGCTCTTCTGAAAGCACGATCACCATATTCACCCGGTCGGAATAGACTCTCAGAGGCCGCAAAACGCGGACGGCCTCCGGCCAATTCTCTGGCGCCAACCTGCCTTCCCTCCAATTCGACATACTGGCTACTCCCGCTTGTCGGATTGCCGCAACGTTCACGATACCACAATGAGGCTCCATCGATGAGCAGGCCCCGAGTGCGACTGCCACGCCGACAGCAAGCAGGGCTGGGAAGATCGGAGTCATGGCAAACGTCAAAAGCGATCCCGTGGGCGCGCCTGGGACTGAGGTTGAGGTAAGATTGGAAAGCTTATGTCCATCGGGATCCGCGAATTGTCCGGCGATTGCGTTTCGCTAGGCGCATTGACTGTTTTCATAGTCCCGAACCCGGACAAGCACCAGCTCGCGAATTTCCGCCGGAAGCAAACTGCTCCGTGTGGTGAACTCGCGCCTGACTTGCTCGAAGGGAAATGCTCCGTCTGTAACGAGGACGGGGGTGCGATTCGCCGTTGGCTTAGACTCCCCGGAATCAACTGCCGTGTGAAGGAATCCCCGCTCCTGGCTCCACGTGAGCGCACGCTCGCGACCGGTCTTGTCGTAACAGAGCTGAAAACCGTGAATCTGGCCTTCGGACTCATACCACACAATAAGGTCGAAGTAATCATCGGAAAACCAACGGCGATCCAGATCGTGCGCCACGGGCCTAATGGGTTGGTTTGTGAGCATCTGCGTTGGTAGCGCCCAACGTATAGGCCATCCACGGCGGGGAAGGAAGCCCGAATTCAAACAGGAGCGTTACCCGCCGTTGGATGGAGCGTCTTGTTGGGCTTCTCGCTTTTGGCATCGGCGGTTTAAAAGTGAATCAATATCAAGCGTGGCTTCTTCCTCTACTAACCCCGCATCGTCGATCCAAAATGCTCCTGAACGTCCACTGAGAACTTTGGTTCGCCCTTCCACGCTGCGAAGTAACTCCACCTGATCAAGCAAGTCGACCATGTCAGACCATGAATCGTAGTAGAGACTCAGAAACCACCCATCGTCGTGACCACGGGCTAGAAATCGATTCCCCAGGCTCGGCAATGCAATACGCCCGTCAAGCAGCTCACCAGTATGCTCAAAATAGAGCAACTCGGCCACATCTCGCTTTGTGAGCGCAGGAAATGAGTCGCCCGCGTAATCGGCCCAGCATATATCGCCCCAAGAATAAACATCTTCATTGATCAGTGCTGGGATGTCGGACGCTGCTACATACTCAAACTTACTCGTGGAATCGTAAATCGCTTCTGCGGAGTGGTGTGTCAGCAGTAAGAAGCCTCCAGAGGCACTTGCGCATGGAGCTAGGTCTTTGAGTTCAATTCCGGAAGCGATTAGCAGATGCCGCGTCGGATCGTGCCAGAGATAGAGGTAGTCGCGCATCTGGTGTTTTTATTTGCCCAACGTTCAAGCGCTGGCCCCGCTGGGGCGGGGGTGAGCGTCGAGACGGCATGGCGGGTTAAAGTTACGGAAAGCATGGCCGACAGAGCAGCCCCAGCGGTTGTCCAGCCGCGCATTGTTCGCCTTGGGTTGGTTCTTGGGATTCATCGCAAGTCGGCTTTGGTCAGAACTGTCTTCATGTGATGAAGCTTCATCAGGCGGTCCTCGGGAAAGCCACCCCGCGCAAGGCAAGATGGAAGTGCCGCCCGAGCAATCGATCTCAGGGCTCTATCCCGTGATTCCTCCTCAACGGCACCAAAAAGCAAGATCTGACCGAAGCAGATCGCAATGGCAGCATCATCACCGGTGTCTATCCCATAGGGTTCCTCCTCAAGCACTTTGGCGACTGAGTCCTCATCGGTCGCTTCCCATCTTGGGTTCATTCCCCAACTGCGCAGAAGCGAATCAAGGATCTGGTCACCGCGCAGTGAAGACTCGCGGCTGACCTCGCTGCTGTAGAAATAGAGGACATCGGAGCCAGTGTCGTTCCCAAAGGGAGCGTAATCGTCAATGCCATCCCAATACCACTCCTCAGAGAATAACTTCTGAGCGTTTGGGTGCGCATTCTCCCGGCAAAGTTCCCAGTTCTCATGATGAGGTAGGATTTCCATTTTTTGTGGCGAACTCTTTACTATGCCAACAGGGGTGTTGGGATATCCAATTCAAGATGAGGCATTACCGGAGGGGCTGGTGGTTTGTAAAAGCATGGTCCTCAAGGGATATGACTGGATCTGCCTGACTCTATCCGTCCCCAGGAGGATTTGCAAGAAATTCAGGAGATTCAACGGGCCCTGAAGCACAGGTTGGATGATCCGTCAGGACGGGTCACGGTTCAAAAGGGTGGCTGGGAAGGGGAACCCAGGGACGAGGGCGATGTGGGTTGGGGAGGGGCGCCGTGGAGCGCGGACTTGCAGTCCGCCCCAGAGCATCGGCAGAGCATCGGCAGAGCATCGGCAGAGCATCGGCAGAGCACCGGCATGAGCATCGGCGGGGTTAGGGGCCGAGTTTGCCGGGGCGGACTGCAAGTCCGCACTCCTTTTTCCCTGCCACGGCGGACACGAAGCTCCCCAACACCAAGCCCTCCCTCCCACGAAGGGCGGACGGGCCAGGATCAGGGCTCCGCACTCGAGCGGGGGATGGCGGTTTTGGTCCGGTGATCCCACTTTTGGTGCTGGCGGATCGGCTGAGAAGCCGGCCACGGCACGGGACTTATCCTGGCCGGCGCAAGGAGGGTTCGCGCTTCCAGATCCTGCCGGTCTTGGCGGTGGTGATGAAGCTGCGGACCGATTTTCCCTCTGCCAGGGGAAGGAGGCCCTCGTCCTTTTTCACGCCGGCCTGATCCAGCAAGGGTTGGCTGCCGGGGGTGTGGCCAATCACTTTTAAATGCGCAAAGGCATCACTGACCCAGCCCACCGCCGCCGCCTGGGTCGCCAGATCCTGAGCCCCGGCTTCTGAAAGGAGCACGACCACGGCATCGAAGAAGATGGAAGGGGCCGAGGAGAGGGGGAAGTCTGCTTCCAGGAGATTGCCTTCACTATCAATGGCGCCGCCCACCTTTGGCGCGACCACGACCACCACGGCCTTCTCTGCTTTCGCGCTCTTGCGGAGATCCGCCAGCAGACCGGCGGGGAAACCGTCGGCGAGTAACACCCCTATCTTGCGGCCCTGCAAGGTGGGTTGGGCCTTGGCCAGCAGGCTGAGAGCGGGGGAAGGCGGGAGATCCCGGGGAGCCACTGCGGGCGGAATGGGTTCGGCCTGCTCCTTCATGCCAAGGGCGTCGGCAACCTGGTCGTGCAGCGCCGGATCAATGTTGGCGAGGTGGCCCAGCATGCGCAGGCGGATCGCCTTGCCCTCCACATGCGCCAGCTCAAAAGCGAAGGCACTGACGATGTGTGCCTGCTCCGGCGGCAACATGGACCGGAAGAAGAGACGCGCCTGGGAATAGTGGTCCGAAAACGTCTGGGACCGTTTGCGTTCCTTGAGGCCGTCCATCGGTTCAGCGTAACTGGTGAAACCGCGGGTGGGGTTTTCCCGGGGAGTGCCCTCGACGGAGTTCGGCTCATAGTTGACGCGGCCTTTCGGCACCTGCATCTGGCGCAGGCCATCGCGCTGGAAGTTCTGCATGGGGCAGCCCCGGGGCGCATTGATGGGGATTTGATGGAAGTTCGGCCCGCCGAGGCGGCTGAGTTGGGTGTCCTGATAGGAATGCAGCCGGCCCTGCAGCAACGGGTCGTTGGAGAAGTCAATCCCTGGCACAATATTGGTGGGCAGGAAGGCGACCTGCTCCGTCTCGGCGAAGAAGTTGTCGGGATTGCGGTTGAGCACCAGTTTGCCCACGGGACGCAGTGGAATGATCTCTTCGGGAATCAGTTTGGTCGGGTCCAGGATATCGAAGTCCAGACGGTCGGCGGTTTCCTGATCAAAGACCTGGAACAACAGTTCCCACTCCGGGAAATCCCCCCGGTCGATGGCCTCCCACAGATCCCGGCGGTGAAAGTCGGGATCGGCTCCGTTGATTTTGACGGCTTCGTCCCAGAGCACCGACTGGGCGCCCAATTTCGGACGCCAATGGAATTTCACAAACCGCGAGGTCCCGGCGGCATCGATGAGACGGAAGGTATGCACCCCGAAACCCTCAATCATCCGCAGGGAGCGGGGGATGGCGCGGTCGGACATCACCCACATGAGCATGTGCATGGTTTCCGGGCTGAGAGAGGCGAAATCCCAGAAGTTGTCGTGGGCGGAGGCCGCCTGGGGGAAACCCCGGTCCGGTTCCATTTTCACCGCGTGGACGAGGTCAGGGAACTTCATGGCATCCTGAATGAAGAAGACCGGGATGTTGTTGCCGACCAGATCGTAGTTGCCCTCCGGGGTGTAGAACTTCACGGCAAACCCCCGCACATCGCGCGGGAGGTCACCGGAGCCAGCCCCACCCGCCACGGTGGAGAACCGCACAAACACCTCGGTCTTTATCTTGGGATCCTGCAGGAACGCGGCCCGGGTGAGATCGCTTTGGGATTCATAAACCTGGAAGTATCCATGCGCGCCCGATCCCCGCGCATGGACAATGCGCTCGGGAATGCGCTCGTGGTCGAAGTGCGTGATCTTTTCCCGGAGGATAAAATCCTCGATCAGGGTCGGCCCCCGCGCTCCGGCTTTGAGCGAGTTCTGATTGTCGGCAATGGGCGTCCCATGATTGGTGGTGAGGGTTTGCTGCGGGTCGGCGGT
Source organism: uncultured Verrucomicrobiota bacterium (assembly GCA_942492905.1). GTDB lineage: Bacteria > Verrucomicrobiota > Verrucomicrobiia > Verrucomicrobiales > V1-33 > CAIZWU01. Next base: position 2,263,309 of record OW818657.1, on the reverse strand, counting down.
GGTCTGGTGGGTCTCGGCCCGGGGGGCATTATGAGTGGCTTCCCTGGGGGAGGGAGATTGGGCGGTTGGCTTTTTTGACATGGGATGGGTGGCAGAGGGAGGTTGGTTATAGCTGCAGGGGGGAAAGGCAGACGGCCTGGGACATCACGGGACGGCCGGGATGAATGAGGGAGGGGTGGGAGGGGCCGCGGGGGGAGCAGAAAACGCGGCCCGCACTGTAACGCGCCGAAAAACTCTGAACACCCCAAAAGAAAACCCTGAAAGGGTCAAGGGGCAAGGCCGACGTGGTCGAGGTAACGCTTCATGACGTCCGCGGCCGTGACTCTCCGGACGCTGTCGGGCATATGGGGAGGAAGGCTTCCGCGGTTTCCAAAGTGGACGATCCGGAAGGCCTCATAAAGGTCAAAGGGCGGGTATTTACCCAGATCATAGTGGGCGATCTGAAGGCCTTGGAAAAGGGTGGAAGAGTGGCCGCCGGGGAGGGCGAGGATCGCCTTGGGACCGTAGGCGGCCGCGATCAAATGGCCGAGACAGGTGTCCTCCGGATATTTGGGGGCGCACTCGCGGAGGGCTTGCGGGTGGTCCGCGAGGAAGCCGCGGAGGAAGGCCAGCCGCGGGGCCTGGACGGCATAGCACGGGCCTTGAAACCACCACGCCGGCTGGACGCCACAAACGGCGGCCGTGTCCGCGGTGGCCTCTCCGATCCAACTTTCCAGAGGGGCATTTATGACCGTGTCAGAGTCGATCTTCACCACCCAGCCGGCCGCCCCAGCCCGGACGAGGGGCAGGGTCGCCGCGTCGAGCCACGCGAGCTGGTGGGCGAAGTGGTCGAAGCCGTTGAGGTTTCCGCCGCGGTCGACAAAGTCGGATTCGATCTGGCAATCCATCCCGCGGAGCTGGGCTTGTATTTCCAAGGGGAGCGGGTGGGCCGCGTCCTGGACGATCAGGCGGGGGGACGCCGGCGCATGATGCCGGGCGGAGCGGACGCTTTGAAGGAGGCAATCCGCATCCTCACGGAAGGAAAACCAGATCAGGGAAAAGGATAAAGGGCGCATGGTCGGAAAAGGGTTTTGGGATCAGCTTGGCGAGGAGGGCTCGTAAGGATCGTAAGGCGGGTAATCGGGCGGATATGCCGGGGGATCTTCAGGGTCGAGGGGCGGGCCGCCGACGATCAGGCCGCCGCCATCCGTGACAGGGGGGAGATTCATGGAAATTCCGCCGCCGGGTTGGCGGTCCACGCGGACGCCGAGGCCCCCGGTTATGGATGGGTATTTGATCGCCCTCTCCATCTTCGCGAAAGTGCTGGGCTTGAGGAAGATCATGGGGTGACGAGGTGGCGGAACGCGTAGTAATAGCGCTTCAGGTAAAGGAGGCCGATCCGCTCAAATTCCACGCCCACAAAGCACCATCCATAAGGCCAGCGGACGGTGCGGTTGGCCACGATATCCGCGGCCCCGAATCCGAACGGGTTGGCCGGGGCCGAGGGCAGCGTTGTCCCGTTGTAGCCAATGCTGACGCGGTTTCCGACGCCGAGGGTATCGGGCTTTTGATTGTCGAGGGCCATGATCTCGAAAGTCGGCTCGCAGACCAAGAGATCGGTCTTTTGAAAAACGGCCGTCCCCAGTTGCGGAATCCGGACGTTGGTAGGGCTTTCGCTGTGCGCGGAGGCCGCCCCGGTCGCCTGTAGCTTGTTTTCCCACGCGCCGACGAGCTGGACGTCGGCGACGACCACGCCGGGGAGTCGGGCCGCCGGCCGGACGTCGACCTCGGCGACATAAAACCCCATTCCAATCCCCGCGGGTTGATGCCGGGGATATTGGGCGCGGACGCTCGCGAGCGTGCCCTCGCGGTGCCAGATCGTGGCCGAGGCGGAATCCCACGAGTCCCGGGACGTCCGGAGGGAAAGGCTTTTGAAGCGGGTCGACCATCCGCTATGGATGAGATAGTTCATCGGCTTTGGATTTTGGAGAGGTGGCCTTTTACGGCCGCCATATCGGCCGCGATCTGGGGAAGGCCCTTGGCCACGGCGTCGGCCGCGGCGAGGCCCTTGGCGTCGCGTTGGGCCGCTTCCCGCTCCGCCTTGTCGGCTCCGGATCGGTTGGTCTTATTCGTGACAGACTGGGCGAGCTGGCCCGGGTCCATCCGCCGGAGGGCTCCGATCTGCCCCCCGCTGAGGCCGGCGGTCCGGACGCCGGAGGAAAGGAATTCCTGCCATCCCTGGGCTCCGCTCCCGGTCCCCTGTTGCCGGCCAAACTGACGGGCGAGGGTAATGGCTTGGCGGTTGGGCGCTCCCGTGGCCCCGCCGCGGGCCTTGGTGGGCTTGGCCGTGCCGGTGGGGACCGGTGGGCCTTGCCATGCCATAGGATCGCCTCCGCTGAGACGTGGGGCCGGCATTCCGAGGGCCTCGCGGGCCATCTTGTCTTGCTGGGCTTCCATCCGGTCGACGAGGCCGCCGCCAGATCCCCCAGATCCGCCGCCGCCGCCTCCGCCAGGTCCGCCGCCGGCGAAACCGCCGAGGGCGTTTTGAATGGCTTTATTCATGCCGGAGAAGATCCCCGCGGACGCGATAGCGGTTTTGGTGGCCTCCTTTTCCGCGGCGATCCGCTCTTTCATCGGTGCCGTCAGGGCGTCCATTTGGCCCCCCAGCTCCGCAATCTTATTCCGGACGGGCGCGAGGAATTCCCGCATTCCGCCGACGGCCTCCTCCTCGTTGGCCTTCAGTCCGGATTGTCGGCTATTACTGCCGGCCCGGCGGGCGGCCGCCTTTTCATCCATGCCGAGGAGATCATACAAGCCGGCAAAGGCTCCGCTGATCGCGTCGTCCATGATCCGGGCCACTTGGAAACCCAGGCGGGTAAACATTTCGAGGAGATCCGCGCCCCATTGGAGCGTGACGCGTTGCATCCCCAGCCAAAGGATCTCCGGCAGTTTCCCCATTTGATAGGAGACCCGGGTCAGATCTATCGTTGCCCCGATACTCTCGCCGATCCCGCGGGCTTGCTCCTTCAGGTTTCCGACTTCCACGCCGGCCGCCTTCAGGACGGGAATCAGGGCGTTGTTGATGCCCTTCCCCAGCTCCCCCGCCAGCTCGCCCCACGTCGTCTTGAGGCTTTCAAAGGCCCCCTTCACGCGGTCCGCGTTGTCGGCCATGGTGAGGGGAAAGGTGAGGGCCGGAATCACTTTGTTGGCCAACTCCACCGCGCCGTTGATCTGGTTGAGGACGGCCACGGCCCCCTTTCCGCCGGCCACGAAACTCCCCCAGGCTCCCGTGCCGGCGTTGCCCAGGGCATTCATGGCCCCTACGGCCCCGCGGCCGGCGCTCGTGACGCCCTTGAGGGCGACCTCCACGCCGCCCACGGCCGCTTTCACGGCGAGGATCGGAGGGCCTCCCACGAGGCCAAAATCCTTCATCGTCGTCGTCGCCCGCTTCATCGCGTTGATGAAACCGCCGGTGTCGCCGTCTACTTTGAAAGTAAGGTCTGCCATGGTCTGGGATGGTTATGGGGTGAGGGCTTCAACGGCCCGGTCTCCGGCCCGGTCCGCGAAGTCCGGCCCGGCAAACTTGTTGCCGCGGCGCTCCGCGGCCGCCGTTTGCAATGCCAGGGCGAGGGCCATGGGTGTCCGATAAAAGGCTTGGTGGAGAGTCTGGTGATATTCCCCCATGAGGAGATCTAAGAGGACAAAGACCCAGCCGGCAGCACTTGGGGCGGGTTGCTCTCCGGCGGGCTTTCCGTCGTCGTCGCCCCGGTCGGAAAATTTCCGGCCTCCTCTCCGGCGGGGAACATCGCGGCGAGGCCGCCAACTTGGCCGTTGATCCATGCCGTCGCCGTGTCGAGGCCGCCGGCTTTGATCTGGGCCGCCATGGTCCACGCGTCGCGGGAGAGGCGGGCGCGGTCGACCACGGCCCCGGCCTCGGTAAATGTCAGGTAGGCGGCCGCGGCCTCCGGATCAGTGAAGGCGATCAAGGCCCGGGCCAGATCTTCCGGAGTGCCGTGGCCCCCGTTGACGAAAGGCGAGTCGATAGTCTGAAGGAAAAGGAACGTGAAGAGACTCACGGGATGAAGCACGAAAGGCCCCACGCGGAGCGGTTGGGCAACCAACTGTTGCAAGGCCGCGGTCGGGCCTCCCTGGGCCCGGGCCTGACTCACGGCCGCCGCGAACGTGTCGAGCGTGGCCAACTGGCGGAGGGCTTCCGCGTGGTCGATCTGGGGCGGGGCCGGCGGAGGCATGAAGACGCGGCCGGATTCCTGGGCCGCCGGGTGGGATGGCAGTCCGCTGATTTGTTGGGGGCGCTGATTCAACGGGTGGGAGGGATCGTGAGGAGGTGGAAACATAGGGTCGGTTTGTTGGTTTTTGGGGTGGGGTGAAAAAAAAGGTTATCCGTTCCAGCCGGGGATAATGTCAGGGACGGCCGCGACTTGGTGGCCTCCCAGATCATCCCACCGCGCTCCGGTGACAGTGAACTCCCGGGCGGTCTTGGACTTGGTCGGGCGTTGGACGCTGAGGACCACAAAATTCCGGCCGCGGAACGTGAAGATCCGGCCGCGGGCGGGGAGCGGTTTTGACCGGAGCATCCGGCAACGGATCGTGACGTCGCGCCGTTGGGCGATCAGGCCCACCGCGGCCACGGTGCCCCAGTCGTCGGTTTCGACCTGGACGTCGCCGTCGTCGCTTTCGTTGGTATCAAGGACGGTCCCCCAGTCCGCGGTGAGGAGGCCGGAATTCCCAACCATGATCTCGCAGGGTTGGCCGTCCGGGAGATACACGGCCGGCGCAAAGATGATATGGGTGGAATCCCCCGCGGGCGGCGCGGGAGTGGTGAAACGCAAGGACGCGCTTCCCGTCAGGGCCAGCAATCCGTCGACCCGCAAGGGGACCGCGGCCGTGGCCCGGATCTCCATGTAACCATTGAAGGGCAGAAAAAAAGCGGCCATAACCGGAGAGGGTCAGTAGACAAACTGGATAGAGACTGCGCCGACAGCGAGGACCAAGGGCGTCCCCGGGCGGGGCGTGACAGGCGTCCCCAGGGAAATCGCCACGGAAGGAGCGGCCCCGGCCTCACAGAGGCAAAGGTGAGTGGCCGTGCCCCAATTGCGGACGGGCGTCCCCGTGGCGGGCCAGCGGATCTCCGATTGGTTGGTTTTTGGGGATATGCCGGAGCCCCATTCCGCTTCATCGTTGGTCCTCGTCAGGCGGGCATATTCCGGATCTATCACTTCCGATCCCCCGGCAAAGGGAGACCCGCGCCAGAGGGCCAGCTCCCACGAGGCCGGCACGGTCCAGGCGACCGCGCCGAAAAGGTGGTCGAGGATCGCGGACCGCAACGTCTTGGACATCGCAAAGGACTGGTTCTCAGGATAGACGTACCATTCAAAAGTCAGGCTCGCCGCGGAGCACTCCATGTAATCGCCGGCGGGGAGCGTGTAGCCGGTGACGTTGTTGGCATTGTTGATCAGGGTGGCCCTCACGGGGCCGGCACCATCCCGGAACCCGACAAAAACGTCAATCCCCGGTGGGACGTACCATCCGCCGGCCCCGGCCGTGAGGGACGCGGGCCAGCGGATCAAGTTGATATTCGTTTTTCTCAGATCCGCCGGATGCCAGCCGGAGGCCGCCAGCGTGACCGCCGCATAATTGACGCCGGTAAACTCGGTGCCAGTCGTCAGGGGGTTTCCGAGATAAAGGCCCAACGTCCACGTTGAAGGGAGGGCGGACATAGCGATCCCGCCGAGGAGGTGGTCGAGGATTTCCTCGCGGAGGGTTGCGTCGAGAGTCATGGCGGCCGGGGATCAGAGAGGGGAAAGAGTCGTCAGGATCAGGGGGCGACCGGGAAGGCGAGGGCCGCGCCGTCGAGGGCTCCGGTCGAGGTGGTGACCACGGCGGAGCGCGGGCTTTGAGCCACTCCGAGACTGTCCCACTTGCGGGCGGTGATAGAGTATTTGGCAACGGCTTTGCTGCCATAGTCCTCGCCCACGTCGGTAATCAGGAAGGAATCAAAGACGGTGGCGTCCGTAAAAGTGCCGGCCGTGACCGCGGACATCGTCGACTTGCGACGCTTCAGGGCGATGAATTGGCCCTTTTTCGGGGTGGGGACGTCCTTGGTGAAACGGGCGTTGATCGTTACCGCCTCGCCGTTGTTCATCATGAGAAAGGCCTCGGTCGCGGCGTCCTCTCCTTCCAGCTCCAGCTCCTCGCCGGTTTGTTTGATGGAGATACTTTCCGCGGAGCCCACGGCGATCAGGCCGAGGCCCGTGACGTCGGCTTGATAGGACGGGCGGAGGAAGGCGGTCCCGATGGGGTAAAGGCTTCCGGTGTCGGGGACGAGGGCGTTGGGGGCAAAAGTGACGTGGGTGGACATGGCTGATGGTTGGCTAGTGTTTCAGGGAGTGGGGAAAATCAGTCATTGCGGAGGAGGCAAGGGATCATGGGATCGGTCCCGTTATAATCGGGCGTCCGGAGGCCGGCCCGCAGCCGGAAGGAAAGCTCGTATGTCCGGAGCGCTAGCAGCTCCTTGGTTGGGGCGTAAGTCTTGCGGCCGAGGTAGTACCAACCTGTTTGTTGATCCACGTCCGGAGCGGGCGCGGGCGGCGTCCCCCTGACAAACTGACAGCGGAGGACGAGGAGGCGGATCTGGGTGCAACGGGTGAGGAGGGGAACCGAGTGAGGGCTCGCCCCTTCCTTGAAAGTCGACTCCCCTTTTTCCATGAGAGGGCCTTCCGAGTGCTGGACGAGGACGCGGACCGTGTAGTTGACCACGCCGGCTTGTTGGAGTCCATCCTCGGCCGCCACGTCCTCGGAGTCGCAGATCAGGACCACGCGGAAGCGGGTTGGCCCTGTCATGAGGTGGGCCACGGCGTCGGCCTCGTGGGATTGGATCGCCAGCACTCCGCCGAGGGCGTGGATCTCCGGCCGCAACGCGGCTTGCAAGGCTTCAAGGAGAGGAGCGGCTTCCACGATCAGGGAGGGGAGGTCAAGGCTTGCGGAAAACGGCACGTCCGCCGGCCGTGGTGCGGTAAAAAGTGCCAGATAGCAAAGCAACGTCCGCGTCGGCCGCGGCATCGGAGGCGTAGCTTGGACAAGCCAGACCGAGGAGGGTCCTTTGGTCGCCAGCGGTCTGGGCTGTCAGGAGGCTACGGCCGGCCGGGCCGGAGGGGGAGATCTGATCCGGAGCGATAGTAAATGGATTCCCGCTTAGATAGAGCGGGGCGAGGAGCAACAGACCGTCCGCCGTGCGGACGCCGATCCCCCACTCGTCGGCACTCGCTGAATACAGGAATCCGCCGAATCCGTTTGGCAGGGCGGAGGTCTCAAGATCCCCGGCGATCATTTCCGCGGGGGCCTCGGTTGATGCGAGGGGACGGTAAAGTCCATCCGCCGCGACCCGGCTGAGGGGGGCGACGACGTTGGGCGGGGCCGCCGCGGTCTGGGAAATTCCGGATTCCCGGAGGACCAGGCGGCCGGCATACCAAGGATCAAGCGTCTCGCCGGCGTCTTTGCTGGCATAGATCACGAGCCACAAATTGAGGAGGACGTCGCCGGCAAAGTCCTGATTCATCTGGGCTCCCGTAAAATTCAGCTCGAAAGGGCCGCTTCCGGTAGGACTGGCGAGGGTGGCCACGGCCAAGGGGGCCGCGGTGTCCCGTTGATCCCGGCGGATCTCCGCCGTGATAGTAGTCCATCCGGCCGCGGAGGGGCGGGTCCGGTCAAGGAGGACATGCAAAGTCAGGGGCGTCGCCCGGTAGGCTTCAAGGGCCGCGGGAGACGTTGGGGCGGAAGATGAGGTAAGGCGGATGAGGCGGGGAGCTGGCATGGCGGGGAGAGTTTCAAAGGCGACGCCGGCGGGACGTCGAGGCGGAGGAAGGAGTCAGGCGGGAGGGCTCACCGATTACGCGGATCGCTCCGCTGGTGGTCCGCGGAGGACCCGCGGGGCCTTTGTCCTGACGTTGGCCGAGGGCGCGGAGGGACTTGATAGAATCGGCGGCGAGCTTGGCCCAGGGGTTTTGATCCTCCGGCGTCGAGCGCCGGCGGAAGAGAGTGGCCAGCGTCAGATGCCGGGCCGCGCTCCGGACGTTGCGGAGGATCGGCGTGGCCGCGGCGTCGGCGTCATAGGCGGGGAGATCATAGGCCGGGCTGAGGGCCGCGGCGATATCGTCCTCCACGCTGGCCTGGAGTTGATCCCAGACTTCTTCAGGCGTGGCCCCGCTCTCGCCATCCGTCAGGGCCGCGTCCCGCCACTCGGCCGGGATCTCGCCGAGGATCTGGGAAGTGGTGACAAAGGGCATGAGTCGGAGAGTTTGGAAAAATAATGCCGTCCGGTGTTGGCGCTTCAGGAGTGACGGCTGGCACTCCCGCAAAGGAAGGGATGGAGTAAAGATGCGAAAACCTCCTCCCCCCCCCGCGCTCTTTCGGATCTGCCGGGCCTAATTCCTGACATTTCCGCGGGCACCTCCGGTTGGCCCGTTTTTTTGAGAGGGAGAAAGGGGCGGGCCGTGCATTCCTTCACGGCCCGCCCGGGTTTCTCCCCGGCTTCCGACCAAGGGCCGGAGATTGGTTGTCAATCAGGCATCGGCCCCGGTGGACCCGATGATCAGTTGAGGGAGCCCGAAGTCGACGTTGTTGACCGCGTAGGCCTGATAGGAATACTCGTGCCGGTTGAAGACGCCGTCGCTGTTCATGTCCTGCTGGCTGAAGAGCTCGACCGGGATTTCGTCCAGGTTGATGAAGGGCTTCAGCGGACTGTTGTTCACCATCAGATACCAGGCGCCGCCGTCCAGGAAGTTCCAGACTTCCAGCTTGGCTTTGTTGAACTCCGTATTGCTGGCGCCGGAGGCCAGCTTGTCGGCGAGGAGAATGTCGCTGGCGGCTCCTTCGAGATCCGGCCCAACGATCAGGGTGAACTGGGGAGCGCCGATCAGTGGATACCCGGCGGGGTCCTTGATGGCCCGCAGCATCTTCCGAGCGGTGCGGAAGTGGGGCAGCGTGAGCTGCTTGGTCATCTTGTTGGTGAAGGTGGTCGCGGCCCCCTTCACGAACTTCTTGTCAGTGTCGAAGAAGTTCTTGCCCGTGTAATCCTTGGCCGTGAACCCGGCGGCGAGCCGCACGGACAACTGCATGTCCCGGTGCTCCCCGGCCCGGGAGCCGGCGGTCTGGAAGACAGGCGTGTAGATGCCGAAGTTATCGCGCTTCAGATCGAGGGCCTTCACGGTGTAGCCCATGGCATACTCCGCGGTTTTCACCGTCCAGTCGGAGACCGCGAGGGTCTGTTTCTCCAGCTCATTCTTGAATGGCTTCATGGACGGGAGATTGCCCAACCACCCGAAGACGGCTTCCCCAGTGGTGGTTTTGGCGGACATGGTGAGGGTCGGGATCAGGCTGGCCGTGGCGGCGAGCTGACTGAGGAAGAGGCCGCGCACCGTGCGGGTGGCGGCATTGAGAGTAGCGGCGTTGATGATCATAATTAAAAAAGGTCAGGATTCAGGGGGCAGAAGCTGGAGGGGGGGCTAGGGGAAGTAGATCTCCACTTCGCCGTCGTCATTGATCCGCTGGATCACCCCGCCGGAGGGCAGCGAAGCCGTGGCCGGAGCGGCCGCCGTCTGGTCATCCTCCCACTTCACGGTCTGGCCGATGTGGGCGACCAGCACTGGAGTCGTGGCGGAGTTCTTGAAGGTCGCCGTGATATCGCGGCGGATCTGGCAGACCTCCGCAGAGGCGATGCCGGCGGCATTGTCCGCGCCCACTTCCACAAGGCCGAGCACCCGGTTATAGGTGGCATTGCTGGCAGGCCCGGCGAGACCGGCCGTGCTTACGGTGCCGACGGTGCCGGCGTAGATGGTGACAGCGGCCGCGAGCGGCACGTCCGGATAGAATTTGCCGTCGCGGAGATTCACGAGGCGGTCAGAGTCAGCGGCCATAAGGAAGGATCAGGTGATAGGTTGGATTTTCGGGAGGGGAGGGCGGGGCTTCAGGCGAGGCGGACGGGGGCCTCGCCATAGGCGGCGAATTTTTGCATATCCTCCTCCCCGAGGCCGCACTGGCGGGCGATTTCCTTGTCTTCCGCGGAGAGGACAGCGGTTTTCTCAGCGTTTTTCAGGGCGGGATTCATCACGCCGGCAGGGGAGGTTTTCACGGTGCCACCAGGGGCGGCGTCGGCGGTTTTCTGGAGATCGTCAGCACTCATATTGTTGATCACTTCGTCAGGAGGGAGGACCTTTCCGGCAGCGGAGGCGACGCGGATGATCTCGGCCTTGCGGGCGTCCTCCCCGGCTTTGTGCCGGCCCGCTTCCGCGGACTTCAGGCTCGCCACTTCATCGGAGAGGGCCTTGATCGCCTTGGCGGTCCCGGCGGACATTTCCGCGGGGGCCTCCGTCTTGCCTCCTTCCGCGGCGATCTTTTCCAGCTCCGCCTCCACAAGGGCGGCCAGCTCGTCCACGGTGGCAGTCTCGGAGAATTCAATTCCGCGGGCCTTGAGGAAGGATTTCAATTTGTCAGGATTCATAATTACTGGGGGTTTGTTGGAGTGAGGGGATGAAGTGTGAGAGGAATTGTCCGGAGTAAATGCGGGTTCCGCGGAAAACAGGCCGAGGCCTTCGATCATGCCGCGGGGTGTCAGGGCCACGCTGTCGATGAACGTGACGCGCCCGGTCGTTTTTTGTTGGAGAATGGCGGGGGAAAGGTCCTCGTAGTTGGCCCAGAACTGTTTCCCGGTGGGCGTCCACCGGATGTCATATAGCCAGATCCCCTCCCCTTCGACGACGCGGGGCGTCCCATAGCCGGCCACGTGCCGCGGCTGGCCCTTGTTGGCCCCGAAAGCGCTGCCGTGGTCCAGATCTATCGCGATCCGGTCCGCCCGGGCCTGTCTCTGCCTTTCCGGCAGGATCTTTAACGTCTCCGCATCACAAAGGAGCGGGCCGTCATGTGTCTGGGTGAGGCCCCACGGCACCACAAGAAGCCGCTCCGGTGGGGTTTCGTCCTGTCCACCCGCCTGGGCGGAAAGCCTGATCCCATGCAACAGACTCTTCACCTCCGCGCCCACGGCCGCCGGCACGGTGCCGGCGGCGTGGAGTGCGGTGGCTACTTCACATGGCGGAATCAGGTAGGAGGGTGAAAGGTCGGTTTTCAAGACCCCCCATCCAAGCACGGGCTTCCACAGTCATCCTGCCGCACGGGGCGCACGGGGACCCTTTTACCTTCTTGAATTCGCTGGCGTCCGATCTAGCTATTCAATCATGGATGAGATCCCCAATAAATTATACAGGTTTGCGCCTTTCAGCGCTACGTTACTGAAGTGGCTTTCGCAGGGTGTAGTCAATTTTTCGGATTCGACCAAGTTCAATGACCCCTTTGATTGCCACGCAGATGTGATCAATGACCTTGACCAGACGGAACTGGAAGAGTTGATCCGCGTCATGATAGGCAATTCCTATCGGGAGAAAGGAATGAGTGCAAAATTCCGTGTCGAAAAAGTAATACTGGCTCTCCGCAGTAACGAGAATGGTGACCCGGTGGAGAAAATGGTAAAAAAAGTGACTGAGCTTCTGAAGCAGAAGTTTGAACGTTATGGCGTGTTGTGTCTGTCTTCGTCCCTCTTCAATCCCCTGATGTGGGCCCATTATGCCGCCAGCCATCAGGGCATCTGCCTTGAATACGACAGATGGGATGCTCTGCCTCTTCCAGGAAGCATTTCTCTACAGGCCGTGAACTATAAGAGATCGAAAGAAATCAAAACGCGATGGCTCCACGAGTGGTTTGTAAAGAAGGCAGGCCGGCGGGCATCCGATGTTGAGCGTGCATACTTTTTTACAAAATCTAAAGAATGGGGTTATGAGGAGGAATGGAGAGCAGTGAGCTCAGAACAGGGATTTGAGAACGGGCGCTCAGATTTGAAGGGGGTTTACTTTGGCTACCGTTGCCCGCCTGAGGTTCAGGTGACGATCGCGAGAATGTTCATTGGGGAAACGTATCCTCCCCGTCTTTTCAGGATGAAATATGACCGCATCACGGGTTTAACTGAGGAGCCCGTGGACACGCTAACCCTGGCCAATGAGAATTTCACCTGTGGAAGCCTGCAAGAGAGGTGGGCTCACCTCTGCAAGGTGTTTTCATTGCCACTCACTGAGCCCTGAAGGTCCGGTAAAATGAACACAAACCAACCTCGTAGGACCCTTACACCCTAAAGCTATGATCGGTTTTCAAGACCCCCATCCAAGCACGGGCTTCCACAGTCATCCTGCTGCACGGGACGCACGGGGACCCTTTTACGTGGGTGGTGCTGGCACCACCGATTTTTCAGGGCTATTGGCTTGCTTGATTTCCAATCGAACAATCCGGCCCAGGGCAATCACGGAATTCAGGGTGCATGCGACCGCGTAGCAGAAAAGCATAAATGGCACGTACCACGCCAACCCTTGGGCCAGCAGGTAAGCCCACTCACAGCCACCATCTGAAATTACTTTCGCCAACCCAGTCCATTCGACAAACTCAGGAATGAACCAAGCTTTGCTGATTACCGCGGCCGCTAAGGCCACAACTTGACTCAAAATGAAGTGGAAGAATTGAAGGGCCACCCGCAGTAGGACTGGCCTCCTTCCATTTTCTTTGTCTTTTGCCATGGATGCTCTGAGCCTCTGAGGGAGCGCGGAATAAAGCACTCCCAACGCCCCAACCGAGAATCCAAGGGCCGTCCCGGTGACGCTGATTGCAATCTCCCACCATCCTGGACGGATCCATAAAGGAAAGCAAAGGAGGGCGAAAAAATTTGAATACTTCCAATAGCGGGACGCGGTGATTCCCTCCCAACCTCCGATTTCAGCCCAGTACTGGTCCAGATAAGACTTGGGATTGCTGGTGACCTGATCTGAGGTATTCATCTCGTTGGATCATACCACTCAGTAAAAGGCCCGCAAGACGTCTATCGGGGTCTCCGTTTCCGCAATGACCCGTTTTTCCAACATTGGATGTTCTGTGGTTGAGACTTTGCTTAGCTTTTTTCCCTCAAGGATGCTGGCTTCAACATGCCCATTCTTGACGGCGACCTTGGCAATTGCCTTTGTTTTTTCCGAAGGAATAATCCCAGTGGGACTACTTCTGATTTCCTCATAGTGGGTGACGTTCTCCTCCTCCATCTGCTCTTCCATCTGCTCCTCCCAGTCCTCATCGGTGTGATTGGGCTTTTTAATCACGATACTCAGTCGCCTGATCTTGTCAGCGTTCAGAATTCGTGTTAAGGTTTGCTCATCCGGGATAATGGTGATAGAGACCCTGCGGGAGTAAAGCCCCGTCTTTTGCAAGTGGTCTAGTACGCCGGTGAAATACTTTTCGACCAAACGCGGTGTTAAGGATTTTGGCTGTTTGCCTTGGGCCAAATTTTTTGGAACCGTGACCGCAAACACGAAGATGTGATTTGATGGATTGAAGTAAAATGGGTGCCAGCTCGCGTTTGGCGACAAGGTCGGATCGATATCCACTTTCGCTTTTACCGTATCTGCGGGGGCCGGCTTTCCGGAACTTGTGTCCACCCAGTCACCGTTCATATCGATTTTGGTGAACTTCACGAAGTAACCCATGTAGATTTCTTTTGATTTAGCTGGATCCCATAGCTGGACCTGCTCCATCGCAATGTGCTCCACCCCTCTGACGGGTATATGATACTCTCCCTGCGCCACGATTTGTAAAAATTCCGCGTAGCAGCCTTTCGGATGAGGGTCGCAGGAAAAGTTGATCCCGGATACAACGACATACCGTTCTCTCGGGACTTTGGGTTTATTTGCCTGCTTCCTCGTTTTGATGGCCATGTTTTTGCTGTTTCGGGTTTAGGCGGGGGGATCTCATAACTTGCGCGACCCTTTTTGCATTGTCCAACATAATTTGAGAATTCGCCAGGTTGTTTGGGGAGCTACCTGCGTTTGCCACCATCGCCCAGAATTCGGAGCTTTAAGAATCGGCTGTCAGGGCCGCCGCTTGAACCAATTGAGTGTGTCCTACTGGTTGTTCATGGACTCATTTGAAGGAGCACGTGCCAAGAGTTTTGCCTCAAGTTCATCTAGTCGTTCTTCCTGTTTAATGTCCGAATACCGCGTCACGCGATCAAGCAGCAGCCTGCCATAGGTCAAAATATTGATAGTCGCAAAACACGAAATGGTGACGTGAAATTTGGTGGCAGGGCTCTGATCTCCAAAGTAAACGAGCAAGTGAATCACAGAGCCTGCCATCACAAAGAGTGCTGCAGCCGCTTGGATCAAAAGGAGTGTGGATGGCCGGCAGGTCCTGAAAGCTTTCCAGGCGTGTCCCGTCATTTTGAAGGAGGCAGTCACCAGCTCTTTGACCACCGTCGCCACCACTGCGGTGACCACTACTACTGTTAATGTATTCTGATCCATGGTTTTTAAAGAATAGGAGAATTGCTGGCGTCAGTATTTTGTCCCGCCACAGAACCGGCACCGGTAGGCCGTGAAGATTTGGCCGATGCCGAGAAAGATCCAGATGATCAGCCACGCTCCCCCCGTCATGAGCGTCAATATCAGGTGGAGGAGGTGGCTCAGGCCGGCCCGCTCGAACGGGCGCTTTTGCTGGCAAGTTTTGCAATGCCTTTGGATGATGGAAGTCGCCATTTATTCAGCTCCAGCGTTAAAGCTGGGAAGTGATCAGGAATTGAACCGGGTCCATTGATCAAGCAGCCCGTCTATCAGGATCAGCCGATGCAGCTTGTCGCCGTTGCCCTTGTAGAACCAAATCGCTGATCCGTCGGAGGAGGTTTCCTTTTTGGCAGGGTCGCCCCATGACAGGAGGATGAACTCCGCCGGCATGCCCGTTTCGATGGTCCTCTTTGTGGCCATCTTGGACCATGCCAATACTTCCTTGGGCAGGGTCGTTCCCTCCATCAGCTTCAGGGCCACGGCCCGGGCTTCGATCAGGGCTTCCTTCCGCCTGATCCTCGCTATATCCGTCATGTCCACATACCGGACGAAATAGTCCTCCCAGAGCGGCTTCATCCAACGGTTTTTGGGGTCCCTGATTTCCGCGAACACCTCCACTTGTTCCGCCTTGTGTTTCTTTTTGGTATTTGCCTCCATCTCCTCCACCCACTTTTGGCGTTGGGCGGCTTTTTCCTCCGGGGTTTTGGCGGTCTGGGCCAAGGCAGATCCCAGACAGAAGACCATGATCAGGGGCAGATGCAATTTCATGAAAATGACAAAGGGGGAGGCGGGCGCTTAGATCGCCTCTCCGGCTTTAAGGTAGGATAGCAGCATCCGGAGGGGGGGCAATTCCTTGGTCAGGGTGTGCGGCTGGGCTTCGATACGGCTGAGGGCGCGGTCCACCAAGGCCCACGTATTGGGCCGGCCGAGGAGGGCGATGGATTGGAGGGCGACTTCCCAGTCGGTCAACTCCGCAGGGTTGGTCTTGGTGGAATCCGGGGGCAGGGCGTGGCCAAGATGCGGCGGGTCCACCAGGGGCCGGCGGAGGATTTCCTGCAATCGCTCCAAAGTGCGGACGTGAGGAAGCGATCCCGCGATCCATCGCGAGACGGTGGAGGGGCTCGTCTTCATCAGGCGGGCCAGCTCGCTGGGAGTCAACGATTGGTCCCGCATGGCTTCCGACAGGCGCGTTCTGAAAATTTCGCTTTTTTGCATGAACTTACTTGCGGTGCGTAAAGTTTGCGGCAATTATTGACTCAACAGTTGACACACTATGCCGCCGACGCCCCCCACACGCAAGCAATTTGCGCACCTCGCCCGGAAGTCCGGCCCCCACGGGTGGCAAAATCGCTGCGCGGCCGATCTGGGATACTGCCCCAGCTATGTCTCGCGGATCGTCCGCGGCCTCATGAAAAGCGCCCCCGCGGAGGCTGCTATCGCCGAATGGCGGCGCACTAACCTCTAATCGGTCCCATTTTTTACCCAGGCCTTACGCAAATTTGCGTTTTAAAACGCACCAACCAAAAACCCCAACCAAAACCCGACCATGAAAAAAGACACCCCGACCAAAAAGACCACCCAGATCCGCCGCTATGAGATCAAGGCCCTGAAGCAGCATCTCCGGCTCCCCCGGAATGCCGTCCTTTTGAGCCACCTGATCGCCGGCCAGCGGATCGACCTCTATTTCCTGTGCGATCTGACCGACCCGACCGACGAGGGCGACCTCCGCGGCTTCTGTCTCTTCAAGACCGGCGAGGACCTCCCCGCCTGGATCTGGGACGAGGCCGTCCACGTCCTCAGCCTCCCGGGAGCCCACCTTTTCGAGTGCCCTCCTCACCGGATCTAAACCCCTCCCCGGCCGGGGCCTCACCGCCCCGGCCCTTTCCCCCTCTCTTTTTCTTAACCCTACCATATGCCAGACTCCACTCCTCCCGCCGCCGTCGTCGTCCCTCCCGTTATTGGCACCCTGCCGGATGGCACGCCCATCCGCCTCCGCCTCCACGCCGAACTTTTGACCGTCCCCTCGTGGGAGACTGACGAGGAATTCACCGTCCTTTGTGAGTCTATCGACGCCGAGGGCGTGATAACGCCGCTCCTCGTGGTTCTGTCCGGGGAGATGGACACGGAAAGCGGGGCCGAGTGGGCCGACGTGTTCGACGGCCGGCACCGCTTTGAGGCCTTCCTCCGAGTGGGAGCGGCCGGCCGCCATCCCCTCCCTTGTGTGGAGACCGACCGCCCGATCCGCGAGATCATGATCCGGACCTTGGTGGAACGCCGGCACGCTTCCAAGGGAGCCCGCGCCTATCTCGTCTGGCCCCTCGTGGCCCCTCAAATTCCGGCCCGCGGACGGTCCAAAAAAGAAATACCGACTGAATCGGTAATTACGCTGCCCACCCTCGCCGCCCGGTATGGCTTCAGTCCGGATCTCTTTGATCAGGCCCGCCGGCTTCATGAGATTTTCACCACCCGCAAGGATCTAAAGGCCGACTTGGAAGAGGGGATTCTCTCCGGCGATATCGGCCTCGGAGCGGCCCTCGCCGGGATCGCGGGGAAGGAGGCCACGGTCGGCACCTCCCGCGAGGACGCCCCTCACCTCCAGCTTTTGCAGCGGGGATTCAAGGCCCTGACCGCCCGCTTCGCGCCGGCCAAGTGGGATCAAATGCCTACCCCGGACCGGACCGCCGCGGAATCCGCCGCCGTGGAGTGCGTCCTCGCCTGGCCGGACGACGTCCGGAAGCGCCTCAAAAAAGCCCTCTGATCTCTCCCTCAACCTCTCCCGTCATGCCCCGCAAATCATCCCCCCGGCCCTGCCGGCATTCCTATCCCTCACGGCTAGGCCTTGTGGTCCGCCGTGACTTCCAACACCAATGGAACCGGAGCCACCCGGCGAGGCCCCGCCGCCTCTCCGCCTCCTCCTTCCTGCTCCGCGCCTTCCTTCAGTTGGGCGGATTCGCCCGGCTCTTTGCCATGACTCTCGGCGTTTTCGTCCTCCTCGCCCTGATCGTCCGCGGGGGCGTCGATATCGCCGCCAACGTGCCCGGGACGCAAGTGGCCGGCGTCTTTTATCTCCTCGTCGCCGCGGCCCTCCTCTCGGCCCTGCTGGATATCGTCAACGCCGACTAGCCAACCCCTCCCCCGCCATGCCTCCTCCTCCTCCCAGCTATTCAACCGCCGAACGCGAGACGCTTTTCGAGACCATTCAACGCCTGATCTCCGGCGGAATGAGTCTCCGCCGGGCTTGTGAACAAACCGGAACCCCGCCGGCTACGTTTAAACTCTGGCAAGGCAAGGCCAACGCCACCGGCGGAAGCCTCGCGGATGACCGGCGGCACCGGAGCGGCCGGACCGCGGCGATCTCCCTGACCGACGCCGAATCCCTCGCCTTTCAGCAACACGTCTTGCGCAAGGAAGGGAGTTTCGCGACGGCCGTGGAATTCTTCCAGCACGATCCCGCTTGCTCCGCCGCAACCCGGGCCTTCATCGTCGACCGGCTCCGCTCCGCCCGGGCCGCCGGGACCGCCCCAGTCTGGCCCGTGAGTCTCCGCCGGTCCGCCCAACTGGCTTTTGGCAGCATGGCCGCCTGGCAAGGTCCCAAGGCCGCCCAATCGGCCCAACCGAAAGGCCGTTATTCCCGCACGATCACGCTTCCCAATGGCCAGATCATTCCGCTAGTTCCGGGCTTTGCCTGGACGTTCGACGACTACTCCGCAAACGAGCCCTATATCCTCGGCTATGCGGACGGGAAGGAGCGGCTTTGCCGTCAGGTCCTTTGTGGGATGGACATTGCCACCCGCGGATGGTTGGGAGCCTATCACGTCGGCAAAGAGCGGGACGCCTACACCGCCGCCGACGTCTTGGAAACCTTCCGGCTAGTCATGGAAGGCCAGGGCCACGCGCCCCGGGTTTTCATTCTGGAACAGGGCCGATGGAAGGGGACCGCCGTGACCGGGGTCGAACTGGACGAGGCCGGCCGCACCTGGGGGAGCGTGGCGGAGGCCGGGATCATCCTGCATTATGTCTTCAAGTCCCAAGGCAAGACCGAGATAGAGGATGGTTTCGACCTCCTCCAGGGATGGACCGCCGGCGAGGCCGCCGGGATCGGACGCTTCCGCGGGATCATGGAACGGGAGACAACGAATCTCCTCGCCGTCAATGCCGGCCGCCGGGACGCCCGGGCTTGTGGCTTCCTCACCCTGACAGAATCCGCCGCCCTTCACGAGACGATCTTCCGCGCCCTCAATAACCGGCCCAAACACTTCCGCGAGCTGGGCCGCCATATCTCCCCCGACGATCTCCTCGCCGCGGAGCCTTACGAGCGCCGGCCCCTCGACCCTGCCCACCGTTGGCTTTTTTATCCGGTCAAGGACGAGGCCACCGTCCGCGACAACGGTTTCGTTATCAAGACCATCGCCGGCCGCGAGTATGTCTTCCACGTCAACGGCGTCGCGGATCACGTCCACTTGCCCAACGGCTATCGCGTCTTGATTGCGTTCGACCCGACCCGGCCGGAACTCGGAGCCCATATTGCCAACCGTGAAACCGGCAGTATCAACCGCGCCGGCTTCCGTCTGGGGCAAACGCTCCTCACCGCGGCCCCGCCCCTCCAGGCGAGTCCCCGCCTCTCCCTCCGGAGCCTCGCCGCCGAGACCGCGGACGACGCCAACGCCTCTTGGAAAACCAGACAAGGCGCGATCAAGGCCGCGGAGACCGCCTTCCGTGCCATCGTGCCGGATGGGAAGCGGGGCCTCCGCACTCAGCGGAAAGAAAACCGCGCCGGCGATCTGGTGGAAATGATCATTCCAGGGGAGGCCGGAAATGGCCAGCCAACCGACCCCGCCGCCAGCAATCCGCGGCTCCCGCGACCCCGCAAACAGCGTTTGGAAGCGGAGAGCCCCATTCCGACGCGGGGCACCCGCCAAACGGGCCTTAAAACGCAAGCTAACGCAATTCCTGAACCTGCCGACGACGAGGACCTTGAAGCCGCGGAAGCCGCTTTCCTCGCCGGCCTCTGATCCCTCACCCCCAACCCCAACCAACCCGACCCCAACAAATGCAACCGACCCCGACCGAAACCTCCGCGGACCAGCTCGTCGCCCTCGCCCGCCAGATCCACGCCTGGCAACAGGCTGAAGGCCTCAACGACACCGAGATCCTCCGCCGCTTCCGTGGCCTCGGATCTGACAAGACATACAAGCGGCTCGTGAAGGGCGACTCGACCGAGTTGGACGCGGAGGGATGGCTCGCGAAATATTCCGCCGTTATCCGCCTGATCGAATCCCTCGACGATATCCGGGCCGCGGAAGCGTACGAGATCCTCCCCCTCTCCGGCGTCAACGCCGTCCGCCGCGCCCTCCTTCCTGTCTTCAAAGAGCGGGAGACCAACCGCCTGATCTTTGTCCAGGGCGACTCCGGCACCGGCAAAAGCACCGTGATTGCCTACCTCTCCCAACTCTACGGCGAGCGGCTCGTCACCCTGGAATGTTTCAAGGCCTGGGGAGACAATCCCAACGCCTTCCTCGGCGACCTCCTCCTCGCCCTTGGTCAGTCGGTCAATCACGACGTCTCCTCCGCCTATCTGAAACAGCGGACCGTGATTGAGGACCTCAAAAGCTCGCGCCGTTGCCTCCTCCTCGACGAGGCCCACCACCTCGGCCCGCGTTGCCTCGACGTGGTGAAGGCCCTGATCAACCAGACCCCGGGCGAGTTTATCGCCTTTGCTATGCCCACCCTTTGGAACCGGCTCAAACAGGCCGCCTATGAGGAATGCCGGCAACTCACCGGAAACCGCCTCGCGGAGCGCGTGGCCCTCTCCCTCAACGAAAAGGACATTGCCCAGATCCTCAACGCCCGCCTCGACCTTGAGCCCGCCGACGCCAAGGCCGCGGCCAAGCTCCTGATCGACCCCGCCAGCCGGCACGGGAATCTGGCCTTTATCCGCGACGTCGTCACCCGGGTCCGCAAGGCCGCCAAGGATTCCGACGCCTCTGTTGAACTCATCACCCAGGCCGCCGCCGACGAGATCGCCAGCCGCTGAACCTCACCCCCTCACCACCATGCCCACACATACCCTGACGAAAAAACGACAAACTCCCCGCGCTGCCCTCAAAGAGGAGCACCAAGCGCTGGCCCGGCAACTCGCTTCCGACAAACGGATCGCCGAAAAGGCCGCCAACAAACTCGCCCGCGACGCCCGCCGGGAGATCGACCGCCTCAACGCCGCCGCCAAAAAGGCCACGGCCCGGGCCGCCGCCGTCCAGTCCCGTTATGACCGGGCCGCCGGCAGTCTCGCCAAGTCCCACGGCCAAACCAACAAAGGCCTCCTCCGCCGGATGGCCATCCTTGAAAGCCGCCTCGCCGTCCTCTGATCCCCCAAACCCTGACAAAATAAAAACCGGCCATGGAAACCGAAATCCCCCTCCTCACTCCCGCCTCTCTCGTCGCCCTTGTCGACGAGGGCCTCCAGATCGCCACCCGCCTCGCCGCCGATACCAAACGGCAAAAGGAGATTGAGGCCCTCCTCAAAAATCACGCCCTCAGCGTCCCCAGTCAGCACGCGAAACTGGTGGACGCGGAGCGCGAGGGGACCCGCTACCTCGTCCCCGGCACGGATGGCCGGAGCGTCTCTGTCGTCTTTACCTCGGACCTCCTGATCCAAACCCTCACCGAGGGGACGCCCAACTTTGAGCGCATCCGCGACTTTCCGGGCCGGCCCCTCGCCCACTTTTTCAAGCCCACGAAACAATGGGAAGCGATCCTCGACGATGGCAAGAAATTCCGGAAGGAGGCCCGCCTCCGCCTGGAAGATCCGGAGCGGTTTATCACGGCTTGCATCCGCCGGGACAAGAACGGGACGCCCGTCTCTCAGATCAAAGTGGAATGGGCGGGATGAATTCAAATTTCAAATCCTCCAGCCATGCCCGCCCGACACAAAAAAACCACTCTGGCCGACAAGATCCTCGCCGCCCTCAAGGCGGGGCAATCCCTGACCCAAGGGGAAGCCTTCCAGGCCTACGGATGCAAACACCTCGGAGCCCGGATCTATCAACTCCGGACCGCCGGCCACGATATCCGCTCCCGTGTCGTCCCCGTCGGCGATAACAAAACCGCCTCCGAGTATTTCCTCCCCTTGGAAGCCCTCCCCGCCCCCATCCTTGAAGCTGCCCAGTGAAACTATTCATCCAACTCGACCCCGTGATATTCGCCGCCGTGACCCTTGAGATCAAAGAACAGGGCACTCCACGCGAGCCCACCCTCTCCGAAACCCTCGCCACCGTCCACGCCCTCCAGACCGCCCTCCTGATCGACACGCCCGGAAGCCGGATATCCACACAAGATCCCGAAATCCCATTCTGACCCCGACCCTCCACTCCAACCGACCATGGAACCATACACCTATCACCTCAAAAAGCCTGCCTCTTCCCCGCGGCCCGCGCCTTCCACTCACGTCCCCGCGGCCGAGTCCACCGCGGACGCCCGCCCCCTCCGCTCCCACGTCTGGCCCTCGCGGACCAACACCCAGCCCATGACAAAAGGCGAGCGGGTCCCCCTCGTCATCCTCGCCACCAAGGCTTTCAAAGAGTTTGTCAGGCTCGACCCTGAAGCGGTCCACGAGGCCAAGACCCTCGGCGTCTCCAAGGCCAACTTTGAAAAGGACTGGCGGCACTCGCATTGCAAATACGCCACCAGTCATCCGGAAGCTCACCCCGCCGGGATCATCACCGGAATCAGCATGGCCAAGCGTGGCCACTGGGAAGCTCTCGCCGCCCACTTCGCGGCCCTCGCCGGCGAGGACCTCGCGAGCGTCAAGGCGACCCTCCGCGACGGCCCCGCGCCCGGCCGGCCCGGGCGGAGCGGAGACCGTCAAAGTGATATCCGTCAGGCCCTCGCCATCCTGAAGGAGGAGCAAACCAAGCTGGGGATCTCCGACGCCTACCTCGCCCCGATCATCGCCTCCAAGTTTCATCAAAAGACCCTGGGCAACCTTGAGCGCAACGAGATCTGGCAGGTGATTTACACGATCCGCAACCGGGCCAAAACCCGCGACGAGGACGGCGATCCCGGCCTCCGCAATATGGGACAACGCAAGGCCACCGAGGCCAAACGCAAAGCCCGCCGCGCCGGCAAAGTCTGACTCCTTTTCATTCCCCCAACCCCCTCCCGACCATGGCCACCCCCACCCCCGAACACGAGCAACTCGACTTCTTCGACATTTGCACCGGTGAACTGGTGCGGACGATGGCCGTGGAACTCTCTCCCGGCGTCCATCAGATCCTCCAACCCGACTTGGTTTCTCCTGACGTCCTCCCCCGTTGGGGGACTTGTGAATATGTGAAACGTCCGGACGGCTCTTTCATCGCCATCGCCCGGACCCATGGGAGCCTCCTGAAATTGACCACGGGAATCGGCCAGCAACTCGGCGTGAAGGGGGCCGCCGGGAAGTCGATTTATGAGACCATCAAGCGGTGCTGCTGGGCCGGCTTCATCAAGCACAAGCGCTGGCCTGACGCCTATTACATCGACATGCACTCCCTGTTTAAATTCCTGAAGCGGATCGAAAACCCCGGTTTCTGGACGCCCGAACGGATCGACCGACTCCGCGACGCCCGTGACGGTCCGATGCCAGATCCTGACAACGAATATTTCAAACCGGAAAAACTCTGATCCCGTGAAAAATCTCTTTATTCCGCTTCCCGTCCTTGATCGATCAATTCTCCACACCCATGGCACTCAAGAGGCGATTGAACCGGCATTTCATCGGGTTTGCTGCGCAACAACGAAGTCGCCCATTTGATCTGATACTCCATTATCTGGCGCTTGGGCCGCATTTGTCCGCACTTCAGGCAATCGATTTCGCTTTTTTGGTCTTTGTTATCCATACTTTTTGATAGGAAGACGTCTGCTCACCATGAGCAAGCCATCTCCAAAAGGATTATACTCAAAATCCCCGGAAAACTCAGTCTCGATTTTCCTAAATCTGCATTTTCCCCGAAAAATCGTCTCATGAAACTTTTCTTCGATCCCGTCCCCCACGCTGAAGCGGTCAAGTTTTTGAACTCCCGCGCCGTCGTCACCCGGGAAGTCTTTGACGAACTCACCCCGGAACTGAAGGGCCTCGCGTTTGTTATCACCGGGATCGATGACGCCGTCCAACTTCAGGCCGCCAAAACCATTCTCGCCAAGCTCCCCGCGGGGACCAACTTTGACGACGTAAAGGACCAACTGATCGCCGTCCTCCCTTTCACCGGCGTCAAGGCCGAGCGCCGGGCGGAGCTGCTCCTCCGCCACTGGGGCGGGATCGCCTACGCCGCCGCTCAATATCGGATCATGGACCGGCAGCGGGACGTTTTCCCGTGGTGGCAATATGTGAATATGGGGGACCAAAAAGTCCGGGCCACTCACGTCGCCCTGGGGGGCGTCATCCTCCGCGCCGACTCCCCATTTTGGCAGGGCCACTATCCCCCATGGGAGCCTTTTTGCCGTTGCTCTGTCATCGCCCTCACGGACGCCGACGTTGAAGGAATCAAGGAATCCGAAAAGGACCTCCCCGTCGACGAGCGCTCTGTCCTTGAGGGGCCGATCCTCGACAAGCTCCTCCAATCCGGGACCCTGATCCGCGGGATAAACAACGTCCATGACGTCAGGACGCCCGCCGAAAAAGGCGAGTCCTGGATCGGTTGGGACCCTGACAATATCACCAAGGGCCTCGACCTCGCCAAAGTCCAGGCCCAACTTGATCCGGACGTCTGGGCCAAGCTCGTCAAATTCTGGAAAGGTAAATGGGTCGACCCGTCGACCACCGTCCACGCGTGGCTGGGCAAGGTAGGGAAACCGAAACCCGCCAAGGCCCCGGCCCCCGTGGCCGCGACTCCCCCGCCGCCGGCTCCTCCTCTCGTGCTCCCCGGCCTCGGCACCTCCCTTTGGCTCTCCCCGGATTCGTGGCCCAAGCCCAAGATCCAACTCCCCGGCAACCCCACCACGCTCTGGCTTGATCCTGCCAAGTGGCCCAAGCCCAAGTTTATTCTCCCGGGCCTCGGCACCTCCCTTTGGCTCGACCCCAAAAAATGGCCCAAAAAGCCCCGGAAGCCCCGGGCGAAAAAAGCGGTCCCCACGGTCGACGCCTCCCCGGTCGCCCCGGGCGACGCCGCGCCGGCTATCCTCACGACGGTGATCCCGTCTCCTGATCTCCTCACGCCGTTTAAAAAGCTGGGTGGAACGACTGGGGCGGAACTCCGCAAGGCCCCGGACGGAAGCCTCTGGGTGGTGAAAAAGGGCAACTCCGCCGCCCACGTCCGCGAGGAATTCCTCGCCGATCAACTGTACGCCGCCGCCGGCGTCCGCGTCCCCCCGGCTCAAATCTTTGAAACCCCGGCCGGCCCGGTCAAGGTCGCCCAGTTTATCGCCGGAAAGACTCTCGCCGAGTGGCAACGCGAGACGCCCGCGGCCCAACAAGCGGACACCCTGCGGCAGATCCGCGAGGCCTTCGCGGTCGACGCGCTCCTCGGCAACTGGGACGTGGCCGGGCAGGGCAACGATAACCTCTTGATTGACGAGGCCGGCCAACCGTGGCGGATCGACAACGGCGGATCGCTCCGATTCCGCGCCCAGGGCAGGGCCAAAACCCCGCAAGAGTGGCAACCGGAAGTGCGCGATCTGCGGACGATGCGGGAAACCTCGTCGAATCCCCAGACCGCCCGCCTCTTCGCCGGCCTCACGGACGACGAGATCGCCGCCCAGGTGGAGACCCGGCTCCTCCCCGCCCGCGACGGCCTCCTTTCCCTCACCGCCGGCGACCCCGCCGTCCGCGGTATGCTGGAAGCCCGGCTCGACTGGATGCGCCGGACCCTCGTCCCATACACCGAGGAGGAGATCGCCGCGATCTCGGCCGCCGGCATCCGCGGGCATACCCAACTGGGGGACGAGGACGGCGTCGAAGATCTGACGGTCCTCCACTGGGTCGAAAAGGACGCGGCCGGGGCCGACGTCACCCGCGTCCGGCTCAAACTCACCGAGGCCGGAAGCGCTGCCCTCGTGGCAACGGTGGGCTCCCAGCTCGCGACGCCGGCCGGGCCATCCTCCGCGCCAACAGATGCCTACTGGCAAGAGATCCTCCCCGTCCTGAAACACGTCGGAGCCCACGCCGCCTCTGACAAGGTTTACAATCCCGCCAAGCTCGCGATCCTGACCGGTCTGGCCACCAAGCTCGCCTCCGAAAAAGACAGCGCCCTCGCCGCCCACTATCTGGCCCAGATCGCCAAGATCGCCGACGCGGCCGCGACCCATACCCCGCCGGCCATTGGGAGCCTCAACCCCTACGTTCAACCGCCCAAGGCCGCGCCGGCCGTCCCCGCCTCCTCCCTTGGAATCAAGTCCATCAACTACGCCTACACCGCCAAGGACCTCGACGGCAACAAAGCCCGGAATCAGGGCACCAGCATCTGGACGAATCACGCCTATCAAGTCGACCGTCCGGAGGCCTCCCTCTCTTTCGTGCCGTGGAAGCTCCCCAACGGGACCGATTCGCCCGCGCCCTACGCCCTCCGCGGGTATGTCGATCTCGTGGTCCCCGGCCTCCCTGACAAGGCCACTCTCCGCAAGGCCCAAGCGCTTTTAAAGGAAGTCGGCCTCGATGTCACCGCCGCGCCGGCCGCCCGCCGGGAGCTGCTCTATCTGCAAAAAGGCCTCCGCCTCGCCAAGCCCTCGGATTCCTCGTGGCAAGCCATCGCCGCCGGCCCGGGCCATGACTTTGAAAAGGTGGACGCCCTGAAAAAATGGATCTCCGCGAAACTCAGCATTGATCTACCGGCAGCCGGCTCGCCCGGCTATGAACCCGACGGCCGCGCCGGCTGGAATGGCAACGGCTGGCGGACCTTTGAGCGGTGGGATCAAACCCCGGAACAAATCACCGCGGCCCTTCCTGGCTACGGCCTGACGCATCAGACTTCCTCCAACCTCGGCACCGTCTTCCGTGCCTGGCTGGCCAACGGCGGGCAAGTCTCCAACACCGTCGAACGCCTCCGAACCGGGATTGCCATCAATTCCGGCATGAGTCCCACCACGGATCTCGGCACCGGCGGAGCCAACTATTTTTTCACCCGGATCAACTCCAATCCCTCCAGCTTTTCCCGCGGCTTCATCTTCAAAATCGGGAGCCTTGCCCGGATGGATGCCATCAGCTACGGTGGCGACTACTTTGGCAACGTCACCCCGTCCAACACGGCCACGCGGGCCACCGATCCCGCCGGCTGGAAAGCCTTTTCCCGCAACGGCAGCAATGAGACGATCTTCAAAAACGGCCTCGACCTCCTCCGCGATCTGGAAGCCATCCGCTGTACTGCAGCGGAAGAAAAAACCATCACCAAAGCCCTGAAGGATGCCGGCATCCTCCAACTCCCCGACGGCCGCCCTGTCTCCGACCTCTTCAAAAAATGAACATTCCCGATCTCTCCCACTTCCCGGAAATCACGTTCGGGCCGGCCTTCCACGTCGCCCCGCTCCGCGGGAAATCCTTCCCCCTGACCGACCTCTTTTTCGTCGGCCCGCTTCAGCTCCGCGTCACCCTCGCGCCAGGCGAGTCGGAGTTTGATTCCCACCTCCTGGACTTCGCCCGGAGAGACTACGTCGATCCCTATTTGAACTTCACGGACGGGGACGGCGGCCTCCTTTTCACCCTCGCCCCCGCTGAATAACCAACCCAACCCAAAAAACAAAGAAATGTGGATCGCTTCTAAACTCGGATTTTTCTCTATCGTCGCCCACCGCGACCAACCCGGACAAGTCATGATCCGCGCCCGGATCAAGGGGGACTTGGAAAACCTCCTCGCCGACGTTTGGCCCAAGCCCCCGATCTTCGACACACCGGTGGCCGACTACCGTTTCCGGGTCATTATGCCCAAATTGGACGCCTCTTTCCTGATCTCTGATCTCGTGGCGTCTATCGACTACTCCAACTTCAAAGACACCGTAGCGGACCAACCGGACCAACTCGACAAGCTCCCCGCCTACTCCTCCCTCTGGGGAAACCTCCGCCGCCTCCAACCCTGACGGCCCTGTTAAGGGGTCTTCTGTGCTTTGACCGTGAGGTAGCTGGTAAAGGCGGAGCAAGCGACAAGCATGAATTGGGCATCGTCCTTGTCCACGGGCGTGCTGGCATCGGTCAGGGCATGTCGGATGCCTGAACCGTCCGAAGTGAAACCATAGAGACTGGAAAAAGCATTTTTCAGGGCGGGGTGCAAATCCGGGATCTTTTTCAACGCCTGTCCAAGTGTCCCGTGGGTCTCTCCAGTGGCAAAATTGCACGCACACTCCACCGCAGAAATGGATTCTTTGATTGAGTTGCGGTAGTCAGGCGCTTGGCGATCCGAGAAGTGGGCCAATGCCTGCTTCAGGTGCTGACTTACCAGGGGGAGACCGGAGGTGATGCCTTTTTCGATGGCATCGATTTGCTCCGGATGGGTGATGGGCGCGATATCATTTCCCACAAAACGACAGTCCGTGTTGTTCTCGGCCAGGATGTGGTTGGCCATGATTGGCAAAACCTCCAAGACTGTAAGTTCGTAACTTTTGCGTGGGAGGAATTCCAAGAAATTATAAACTTCCCACCATTTCATCTTCTCAAGGAAGTGTTCTTTGATCATTTTGACGATTGCTTCGTTGTTCCTCCGCTTGCCAAGGTAAAACCGATCCAGATCCCAATGAAGATGTCTAACCCACACGTCGCTCAGCAGGTTATTGATCTCGACCGCACTTGGCACTGGGAAATTTTCGTCATGTTCCCACCTGCTCCAAAGTTGCTCATTTAAAAGGTTCCAAAGTTGAAGTCTGGTGGTTGGATTCAGCGCCTCCCTCTGAAAAGGCAGCTTCAAAGGCGAATGACCGTAATTTTGTGAGAAACTTGGCATGTTTTTATTTTAGAATTGTGGGAAGATCACAAAGGGCTTGCCATCGCGCAAGAGGGTCCCATGAAAAACCTGACCAACGCGAAAAGCGCACCGATTATCCCTCCCAATGAAGCTCACAGTCTCCATCAGTGACACGATCACGCCGGCCCTCGCCAAACTGGCGGACGCCGCGGAAAGGACGCTCCTGATGGAAGCCGCGGGCCTCGCAGTCCTCAGCATGACGCGCCGGTCCTTTCAAGAGCCCGGCCTCCGCCCGGCCGCATGGCCCGCCCGGACGTCGGGCGGATCTCATGCCCTCCTGAAGGAATCCGGAACGCTCTGGCGGTCCATCGCGATTACCAACGTCACGGCCTCCAGCGTCTCCATAACGTCAGATCGGATCTATGCGGCAATCCATCAATTCGGTGGAGTCATCAAACCGAAAAAGGCCGGCGGGAGTCTCGTCTTCAGCGTGGCGGGGCAAAAGGTTTTCGCCAAGTCTGTCACCATTCCGGCCCGGCCGTTTTTCCCTGTCACTTCAGGCGGCAACTTCACCGAGGCCGCCAAAAAAGCGATCTCCCAGACCGTCACCTTGAAACTGAAGTCCCTCGTCAAGGACCTCTGAAGGCCGGAACGGCCTGACATTTTCCCGCGGAAAGCGGGGCGAAATCAACAAAAGGGTCCCCCTGCGCTCCGTGCGTCGGCGGGGCCTTTTTCTTTGTGGGAATAGTGCCGGAATGCGCCCGCTGACACTCCTCGCCCAAACCCCTTTGGATAACCTCCACCCTGCGGAAGTCCTCTTTTTCAAGATCCTCGCGCTCCTCGTCATGATCCTTTGGGCGGTCTATCTGATCAAAGAAATCTTTGCCACTCACAAGGAAGATCCGCGCCTCTCCTCCCTGATCACGGGAATGCAAAATACCTCCCTCCAGTTGGCCGTGCTTTCCACCAATATCGGGCACCTGACGGAAGCCAACAAAGCGCAACAAGCCCGGGAGGATAAAATGTGGGGCGAGATCTCCGGCATCCGGAAAACCCTGACGAGCATGGCCGAGGAGCACGCGCACTTGGAAGGGATGAGTATTTCCCAAGCCTCCCAAAAGGGCACCCGTCCCCGCTGATCCACCCCTTTCCCGCCTCTCCCTCTCATGACTCCCGACCCCGCCGATCTCCGCCGCGAGATCCTCCGCGCCCTCTACCAACGCCGGGCCGCCGCCCTCAGCGCTGGCCACCTCTCGACCATCGTCTCCCGCAAGACCGGCGACAAGATCTCCGCGGCCCAGATCAACGACGAGATCAAATTCCTGACCGGTCTTAAATACACCGAGACCAACGAGGACCCCCTCGGCTCCTCTGTTTATCACTCCCTCACTCCCGCCGGCGTCCTTTACTGCGAACGCAACGACCTGGCCGACTGACGCCCCTCTTCACCATAACCGAAACTGCCGCGGCCGGCGGCAAATCCACAAAGGCTGAATGCCTGCGACCGGCCACTCCATCCCAATCCTCCGACCATGAAACTCCGCTCCCTCCTCCTCGCCGCCGTCTCCGCTCTGGCCCTCAGCTCGTGCGCCAATGTCTCCATTCCCGTCGGCTCCCCGGCCTCGCCGGATATCTATCAGGCCGCGGCCCCGGCCGCCCCTTCCGCGCCGGCCGCCATGAAGCTAAACCTCTTTGGCGGGGACCTCGAAAACTTCCAGGCGGTCTATCCCGGCGGGCCTTCCGTGGCGATCTCCGGCCTCAAGACTTCCCCGGGCCTCGGCCGCGTCCTCGACTCAGTCGACGGGGGCGTCCGTTGGCTGGGCCTCGGCAGCATCGCCAAGGGGTTTTTCAAGGATAAGAGCAACACCACCACTCAAACCGCCCTGACCGACCGGGCCAAGATCTCCAGCTCCGCCGCCACGAGTCAGGCCAAGATCGCCGCCGACGCTGCCACCCGCCAAGCGGAGTTGCACCTCGTCCCCGCCACGGTCGCCCCCGCCGCGGCCGCGGCCCTGACTCCCGTCCCCTGATCCTCCCCCCTCTCCCAGATCCCACGTTATGAAATTCCTCGCCACCATCCTCGCCTCCTGTCTCCTCTTCACCGCGCCCCTTCACGCGGCCGACGTCACCCTCGCATGGGACGACGATCAGGCCGGCGTCAAATACCGGATCGAAATGGCCACCCCGGCCGCGCCGGACGTCTGGACGGTCAAGGGGGCCGAGATCGTCCCCTTGGAATTCACGGTCAAGGACCTCGCCCCGGGCCGTTACCTTTTCCGGTGCTTTGCCACAGCGGGGGGCGTCGACTCTTACCCCTCCGAGGTGTTGCCAGTCGATATCCGGCCGGATGCCCCGGGCAAGCTCCGGATCAAAGTGGCCCTCCGCGTCTCCCGGGACGGCCTCAAGACGTGGGAAACCGTGGCCACTTATGAGGAGGACGCCGACGCCGCGGCATTCTTCCGCGCCGAGATCGCCAACCTCTGACCGCCGGCCCCCTCCCTCCGCAACCTCCCCCGCCTCCTCCCATGATCTCTTTCCTCCGCCGCAACCTCCGCGAGCTGCTCCTCCTCGTGGCCCTCTTCGCCGCCTTCCTCGTGGTGAATCCGCTGATTCAATACCTCGTGCCGGAGGCCGGGGCCTTGGATTGGAGTTTCCTGACGCTCCTCGTCGCCGGCCTCTTCAAGGCGGTCTTTATCGCTTGTTCTGTCTGGCTCCTGATCGCGGTCTTTGTCCCGACGATAAACGGTTTCCTCGACTCCCAGCAATTCCGGCAAGCCTTCATGACCTTGGAGCCCAAAGAAAAGCTCCGCGCCGTCTCCATCACGATCCTGACAATCCTCTCCCTCGTGACGCTTTGTGTCCTCTTTGGTTGATCCTCCAAACGGTGGGCCTCCTCCGGATCGTGGAAGCGGTCCTCCTGGAGATCTTCCTCCGGCTCCCGTGGTGGGCGCTCCTTTGGCTGTTCTGCCACCTCGACCTGATCCTTGCCTCTCTCTTTTGCTCCGCCGGCTTGTTGCTGGCCTTCTCTCTTTCCTCGCCCGACGAATGAAATCTCTGATCTTCGCCGCCATCGCCGCCGTCCTCGGCATGGCCACGCCTCGCCCCGTGGCCCCCGCGGCCGCTCCGCCGGCCTCTGGCGGGCCGCCCGCGGTAGTCCTCCCAAAACCGACCACGGCCCGCGCCTCCCTCGTCGCCGTGGCCCTGAAGGAAGTGGGCACCGTGGAGAGGACCGGCCGCAACGACGGCCCCGTCGACAAATACCTCCAAGCGGTGGGCCTCGGCGGGACCCGCAACCCGTATTGCGCCGCCTTTGTTTACTGGGCCGGAAAGGCCGCTCTCGGCTCGCGCAATCCCTTTCCCCGCTCCGCATGGTCGCCCGACTTCGCGAGCGGGCCGGATGCCTCCAAAACGATCACAACGGCGAGGCCGGGCGACACCTTTGGAATCTACCATTCCAACCTTGGCCGCATCGGGCATACGGGCCTCGTCCGCGGATGGCAAGGCCGATACCTTTGGACCATTGAAGCCAACACGAGCCCCGCCGCCGCGACTGGCGAAGCGGACCGCAACGGCGACGGCGTATGGTCCAAACTCCGCGACCCGCGGACCGTCTACAAAATCAAATCCTGGCTCCCATGATGCACCCCAACGACCTCGACCAACCGCCCGCGGAACTCTCGAAACCCATGGTTTTCGGCCTCGCCGCCTTCCTCATTTTCGGAGCGCTGATCACGATCCTCGGCCTCCTCTCCCTCTTCAGTTGGATCGCCTCCCTGTTCTGATCCCGGCCCCTCCACCCTCCTTTTTATGCTCCGCTCCCTCCTCTCCGATCTCGTCACGAAACTATCTCCCACGCTCCTCGCCCTCGGCGAGACCACGATCCGCCATTATGTCGGCCTTGGCAAAAAGATCTGGAACGGCCTCACCGCCGAGATCGACCGCCTCGACGATCCGGAACTCGTGCCGGCCCTCAGCAACGAGGCCAAACACGCGGCCGCGGTGGCATGGCTCCGCGACGCCCTCGTCATCCCAGATCAGGGAATGCCCCGTTTCTATATGCGTCAGGATTACGAGGGGCGCGTCATCCAAGCGGCCGTGTTGATCCGCCGGCTTCAGCGTTGGCTGAATCTTCCGCCCCTCTCCGCCTGATCCCTGTCCTCTGTCCCCTGACTCTTTCCTTTTATGCTCGCTTCCCATTCGTTGCCCGCCGGCTCCGCCCTTGTTCCTCCCGCCGTTGGCCCTGTTGAAGGGGACGGCGTGGAAGGCCTCCTCGCCAAACTCCTCCACGTCCAAACGGGGGGCACCGGGGCCGAACTGGTAGCAAACACCACGGCCCGCGCCTACCGGACACTTGGCTTCATCGTGACCACCGATGCCACGTTTTCCGCCGTGACCGCCGATGCCGGCTACACCGTCACGGGCCTTACTGGGGCCGTGTTCCCGGCGGGCCTCACTTTGCCTTTCCGCCTCTCGGCCTTCACTCTCACAAGCGGGACCGTCCTCGCGATCAAAGCCTGATCTTATGGCATACGGTTTTGGAATTGGTTTTGGCTTTCGATGCCGGCGGTCCCGGGTGGGTCCCCGGACCCGCTCGCCGTGGTTTTATGGCCCCGTGAAAGTCGCCAATGTCCCAACCCTATACACCGAAATCAGCGGCCTCGCCTCGCCTCGGCGGGCCGGGAATCAGAATTATCTTTGGGTGATTGAAGACGGGACCAACCCTCATTTAATCGCCCTCAACCGGACCACTGGGGCCGGAGCGGGGAAGTGGTCGATCTCCGGAGCCACGGTCGCCGATGTAGAGGAATGTGATTCCGTTTTGCTCGGTGGCATTGGTTATCTGTATCTCTTCGACACGGGGGATAACGCCTCGGCCCGGGCGACGGTGAAGGTCTACCGCATCAAGGAGCCCGCGATCACCGGCTCCGACGGTGCTTTGCCCGGCGGCGATGTAGAGGAGATTGTTTGCCAATGGCCGGCGGGAAATGTCCCCTCCCATAAGGACGTTGAAGGGGCCTTTGTTGATCCTCTGACGGGGGACGTTTTTTTCCTGACCAAACGGATCACTCCGGTCCTCTGCTACCGGCTGCCATGGCAGGCCAGCTACACCGGGACGCAAACCCTGGAATACATGGGGCCGTTGACGGCAGATGCCGAGTTTAACACCCTGTCGACAACGACCTCCGGAAACAATGGCTATGTCACCGGGGCCACCATCGCGCCCAACGGGACCGAGATCTTGGTCCGTTCATACGACCGGATCGCCCGGTTTTCCCGGAACGTGGCCACCCAGACCGCTTATCAGGCAATGACGGGCACCCCTGTTTTTGTGCCCTCCGCCCCCTCGCCGGCCGGAAGTGGGACCATGGCCCTCCAGACCAATAGCGAGCCCCAGGGGGAAGCGATTACTTTCGATATGGAAGGGAGCGGTTATTACACGCTTTCGGAATACCTCCCCAGCCATGGCGGCACGGCCTCCCATTTCCCGCTTTTCCGTTTCGACCGTTGCCCGACGGCCTTGGCCACCTGGTCTTTCCAGCAAGGAACGGCCGGTTATGCCGGCACCGTCGACACCTACGTCGACTCCACCACGCCCACCACTTCCCAAGCCACGTCGACGAGCTTGATCCTCGATTTTGATTACTCGGCCTATCCCACCACTTCGCGGACGCGGCACGGACTTTTGAAGTTTGACCTCTCCTCCATCTCTGGGGGCCGGACCGTGGTCCAAGCCTACTTGGACCTCCATATCAACACGGAAGGCCTCGGCTTCCAGTTGCACAAAGCCTTGGTGGACTGGACGGCCGCCAGCACCTACACAAGCCTCTCCGGCGGGATGGCGCGGGATGGCGTGGACGCCAGTATTTCCCCTGACTCCATCTTTGGACCGACCCCCGTCGGCCAAGGCTTGGACAACTACACCGGGCTTATCCATATCAACCTGCCGGTTGCAACCCTCCAAGCCTGGTTGGACGCCCCCGCCTCGAATTTTGGCTGGGTCCTTGTGGCGACCGCGGAGTCGACCGGCGACGGCGTCCAAATCACCAGTAGCAAGGGCCTCGTTGCTGCGCTGCGTCCCAAACTCGTCGTCATCACCACCCCATGAAAGCCCGCAAAGGTAAGATCGGAAGCCTCCCCCGGGAGATCCGCGAGGAGATCAACGAGCGGCTCCTCGACGGTCAGCTCTCGCCGGAAATCCTTCCGTGGCTAAACGCCCTGCCGGCCGTCTGCGACCGCCTGGCGGCCCGTCCGCGGGCCGGGGATGAAGTGGCGGAGATTACCGACGGCAACCTTTCCGAGTGGCGGGCCGGCGGTTTCGCCGAGTGGCTCGACAACGCGAAAGTCCGGGCAATGTCGGACATGGTCGACCGGATGGCCGACGCCGCGGGCCAGCCCGTGGAAAGCGTCCTCCGCAAAGTCTGGACGGGGAAGATGTTGGAAACCGTGGAGACCCTCACCCTCGGCGATCCGGAGCTATTCCTCAACGCCGGCAAGACGATTGCCACGATCTCGGCCGCGGCCCAACGCGAGACCGAGCACAAGGACAAAACCCGCCAAAAGGACACGGATCTCGGCCTCCGGAAAATCGTGGTCGCCCGCTCCTTTGTGAAATTCTACGACGACGCCCAGGCCCGCGCCCTCGCGGAATCCGCCCGCTCCGACGACTCCCAGCTCCCTCTCCTCGCCGACTACCTCCTCGGCGTTCCCGATCTGGAAAGGCTGAAGGGCAACCTCTGAAGCCATGCAGGAAAGAGCCTATCAGGAAGCGTGCTTCTTTACCGACGACGAGCGGGTCAAAGGGCACTTTGCGCCCGACGGCCGGCCGCTCTACCTCCGCCGGTTGGGCCGCGAGTGGCTCCGCCAAGGTGGCAAGACCACGGGCCTCGCCCGGAAGGCCCTCAAGCAAATGATGAAAACGCGGGGCCGGCTTATCACCTTTGCCTCCGCCTCCCTCAATATCGGATCTGAATTTGTGGAGAAAGAGGCCGGGACGTGGTCCCAGATGATCGCCGACTTTCGCGCCGAAATGGCCGCCCGGAAGATGGACCTCCAGATCGGCGAGACCAAGGCCGGCGACTGGCGGAGCCTCCCCGCGGATCTCGACCTCGCCGGCCTCGCCGACGTCATGGAAAGATCCCGCTTTGAATTCCGGCTTTACCATACCCGGACCGCCTACTCGCGGACCAAGATCATCGCTCCAAATATCGCCACCTGCCGGAGTTGGTCCGGGACCGTCTACCTCGACGAGTGCGGCTTCGTGCGGGATCTCCAGCTCCTCCTCCAAGAGATCGAACCGATCTTTTCCACCGATCCGACTTTCACCTTTGAATGGTCGACGACGCCGCCCGCGGACCGCGCCCACTACGCCAACAAGCTCCTCACCGCGGAGGACGGCCGGACGGAATGGGAGACCAAGGCCGCCGGCAACTGGTACCGGA
Organism: uncultured Verrucomicrobiota bacterium; assembly: GCA_942492905.1. Classification (GTDB taxonomy): domain Bacteria; phylum Verrucomicrobiota; class Verrucomicrobiia; order Verrucomicrobiales; family V1-33; genus CAIZWU01. The sequence goes on along the minus strand of OW818657.1, from coordinate 2,227,600 downwards.
ATAAGGTGGGCCTCTGGGTCCACCGCGTCACGGTCGACGATGCCCACGCCGCGGGCCGGCGACTCTTTGATCCCGACTCCGGTGAGGAGCAAAGCATAGAAGATAACCGCGCCCGCTCCCTCGACCCTGAAGGATGGGATCGGTCCAACCGCCTCAAGAAATCCCAGACCGGGACCGGAGCCCTCAGCCCGGCCGCGCTCTCGACGTGCCAAGCGATGGGCATGGGTCGTTGCCTCGCCGGGCCGATTGATTGCACCCAGGGCAAGGCCAACGCCCTCCTCCAAGTAGAAGCCCTCCTCACGGAAGCGCTCGCCCTCACCGGGGCCGGCAAACTCACCCTTGGCCACGATATCGCGACGACTCAGTCCAAGACTTCAAATCCCAGCTCCCTCGTCATGATGGAAGCGGTGGGGATGGACTACCCGGCACGGCTGGCCATCTGGTGGAAAACGGCGGACCCGGACCTTTCCATCGCCATCCTGGAGCACTCGGTCAACGTCATCCGGGCCGCGGAAAAGCGGCCCGTCTCCCTCAACGTGGACGCTTCGAACGAGCTTTACCACGCCCAACGGATCAAAAAGAAACTGGGGACGCTCGTCCCCGTCCGGCTCCTGAAGGGGGGCGAGAAAATCGAACGGGCCGGCGAGGAGACCGACCTCAAATCTTTCGCCGGAAATCAGCTCGTGGCCTTCATGGAATCCGCCCGCGTCCCCATCGCGAATCATCCCTACCTTGAAAGCGATTTTGGCAGGGTGGTGAAAGCCAACGGCCGTTTCGAGTGCGCCGTCGGTCCCAACGGGGAACACGGCGATACCTTTGACGGGACCAAGCTGGCGCTCTTTGGCCAGATCACGGCCGGGCCTCTGGCGATCAAAGCCGTCGCCGTCGGGGGCCTCGACGTCCCACGCCCCGGACTCCTTTCCCCTCTCGCCAAGCTGGCCCTCCGCATCCGCGGCCGTCGATAATTCCAACCCTTCCCGACTATGTCCGCTTTCCGCTCCCTGATCCTAAAGTTTTTCGGCCCACCCCCTCCGCTCCGCCGGGCCGTCATCACTCCCATTCACAAGGCCCCAACACTTTCCGGCCTCACGGCCGACGATGTTTTCGACGCGATCAGCATGGCCGAGGGAGGAGACACCTCGCGCCTGATGCCGCTCTATGAGCAAATGATCATCGAAAATTCTCACCTCCAATCCGAGTTTGGAAAGCGGAAGCTAGCGGTCCTCGGCGACCGGATCAGCGTGACGCCGGCGACCAAGGCCCCGGCCGACGCCATCGCCGCGAAATTCGTGGAAACGTGGATCGACGAAAATGAGGACTGGCTCGACGCCATGATCGCGCTCCTCGACTCCACGATCTACCCTGTCGCCGTGGTCCAAAAGTGGTTCACCCCGGGCACCAACGGCCGCCGTTATGATCTCCGGATGAAGCGGGTCGACCCGGAGCTTTTCGACTTCAGCCAAGGGGACTTCCGGATCTTCGACACCGAGAACGGGCACCGGCTAGGCACGAGCCACGAGATCACGCGCCGTGACTACGTGGTCCACCGCGGGCACCTCCTCACGAGCCCGGATTCCTACGGCGGCCCGCTCCGTTCTCTCCTCGGCTGGCACCTCCTCGCTAACGCCTCGCCCCAGTGGTGGGGTCGATTCCTGGAACGCCTCGGAGCACCCTTTCTGGTGGGCCACGTCGGGAGCGGCGACGACACCGAACGAGACAAAGTTGAGGCCGCCTTCAGCGCTGCCCAACGTCTTTTTGGAATCGTCGTTTCCGAGGGCACCCGGATTGAAATGATCCAATCCCAGGCCGGCCAATCCGGCGACGCCCACCAAGCGATCCTTGAAGCGGCCAACCGTGAGATCTCGAAACTGATCATCGGGCAAACCAGCTCCGCCGACGTGCAAGCCACCGGCTCCCTCGGCTCCTCCTCCGCGGCCCATCAACAAGTGAGGAGCGATTATCGCGACTGGGATGATCGCCGCCTCTGTGACACGATTACGCGGCAGATCGTGATTCCCCTCCTACAGGTCAACGGAATCCCGGGCCGGCCGCCCACCATCGCCCACGGCGTCGCCGACGTGGAACAAGCGGAACTCAGCGCCCAACTCCTCAGCGCCTTGCCCACCGCGGGCCTCCGCCTCACCGACGCCGGCATCGTTGCATTTTCCGAACGCATCGGCCTCCCGCTGGAACGCGTCGCCCCGCCGGCCTCACCAGAAATCCAGGCACCCTTTTCCGCGGAGCGCGATCTCACCCTCCGCCGGCCGGAGCTGATCCAATCCGCCCAAGGCCGCCTCCTCGCCGCTACCGCCCCGCGACTCGGCCGCCAGATCTCCGCGGTCACCATCCCGGACGAGATCCTCGGCACTGGTGCGGAGCTGCTGATCGAATTCCTTGAGACCTCCGCCCTTCAGGGCAAATGACCCTTTCAGTCTTTTCTTTCCAGACTCCTGACCTATTCTCCCCGGCCAGTCCTTTGTGACCCGTAGAATCAACGACTTCCCCCACCTCCGACCATATCCGACCTGTTCAGGGTATTTCCTCCCGTTTCAGCACCGCGGCCAGACGGAGGCGTTCGACCTGGGCCTTTTGGGTCTCGGCACTCTGGAGCAACGCACGCAGATCCACCCCGGCAGGGATCAGCCCGGAAGGCCCCTGCTCCGCCAAACTGCGCCACAGCAGGGACTGCCCATGGACCCCGAGCTCCAAGGCTTCGAGGGCCTCAACCAGCCCCAGTTCCCCTTTGGTGATTCCGTGGTTTTTAAACCGGAAGAGGGCTATCTGAGAGACGGCTTTGGCCGTAAACTCCAAGGCGGGGTTTCGTTTGAAACCCAACTTCTGGATCAGACTCTCCAGCGTCAGACGATTTTGAAAGATGTCCCGGCGCAGATTGAGGTAAATCTCTGCGTCGTCGTGCTGGTGCGCCGCCAGGGTCTCCAGCAATCCAAGAGCGGAGCCTGATCCTGCCAAATGCTCATTGAGGTATTTTTCGAGAGATTTCATCCTGTTGGAACGGTTGTGGTCATTCACAGAAGGGGTGACAAGCAGGGGTGACTTTTCCTACTGTGGGATGGCCGGGTTGGGTTGTGGTCCGGGGTTTGCTGACTGATCCGGGAGCTGCCTGATCTGCAAATTCCATTCCAGCCGGTGCCGAAGGTGGGGGAGAGCGCCTCACCGGGAAAATCCCCAGCCTTCCAAGCTCCGTCGCAGGAAAGTGAATGGCGTTCTGCGCGACATCCTCAAAGTTATGCCGTGCATTTTGCAAGGCGCCACCTGCTGCCGCAGCCCCCCTGCCCCGGCCACCCCTGCCAAGGCTGACCGCAACACCCTGCTGATTCATATCCCGACCTTTTCCCCACGGCGGGCTCCGGGCTTCCAACACAGGGTGCGGGGATCACCCGCGGGGACGCTTCCCGGGAGTTGGCCTGAACAGATGATAGCAAAGTGCCAGGAGAGCGAGTGCGGCCAGCAATTGGAGGGCAAACCGCGCATCGCCATCGCCCCCCAGGGAGCGGAGCAGCTCCACGAGGCCGAGCCCCAGAGCGATCAGAAAGAAGAGGCAGGGAACCGCCAGCGGACGGGCGAAGTTCAGAGTCCAGCCCAGCCCCCGCAGCCGTTTGGGAACGATGATGCGGGGATCTGCCCGGCAGAAATAGAAGATCCCGAGCTTCCAGTTACCGGGGTTGCAGTGGTTGAGGTCGCGCAGGGGATGACTCATGAGGCGTCCGGGTGGCAGGCGGCTTTTCCGGACCTGAACCCGCGGGTATTCAATAACGGCGTGGCCCTGGGCGCAAATGGTTTCCCTCTGTGATCGCTCAACCCGGGGTACCCAGTTCCTGCAAGTCACCTTGATCGAGATAGTGGGCGACAAATCCACAATCCAAACACACGGAGGCTTTTACCTTATAGCCCATCCACATAAACCGTCCCTTGGGCATGAACGTGTGGTGCTCAACCGCGAGCTTGCCTTCGATGCGGCGCGGGCCGCCACAAGCCAGGCACTTTCGTTCGTTTGGGGGTAAGGCCATAAATTTGAGGTGAACTCGGGTAGCCTCATGGCCCCGGCAGGTCCGCGCAAGTCGGGAGAGACCCGGGGACGGGGGACGGATGGGCCTGGCGCCAAGGGTCCGGGATGGAGCGGTGGGGGGGCGGGGAGAAAATCCGGTTTTTGTTTTGAATAAAGATTCATCAAAATAGTCCTATCGCGCTGATGGAAGTGTCAGAATCATCCGTATCACTGCTACTCACCCCCATGAAAACCCGCGCATTCCCCGGTCTCATCTGTTGGCCCTGCCTCTGTTTAACCCTGCTGACCGGTTGCAAGGAGCAGGAAAACGAACTCAGGGAGTGGAAGGATTCCGTCAGCCGGACGCAGGAGTCGAAGGAGGCGGCCACGACGGAGATGAAGGAGCTGGAAAGCCAGCTGGTGCAGGCGCGGCAGGCGGTCAAGGATCAGCAATCGCTCCGTCAGGAATTTGAGGCCAAAGCGCTGAAGAGTGCCGCCGGTGCCAAGCTGGCCGTCAAGTTCCGCGAGGAACTGGAGGCTTCCCTCAGCAGCTATGCGGACGCGGTCTCGGCCTACCGCAAAAAGTATCTAACCCCCTGAAAACCAGCCCCCACTGCTATGAACCCGATCCTTAAAAATACTATTTTGGTGGGAGCGTCCGGAGCGGCGCTGTTCTTTGGCCTGCGGATGAAACACGACCAAGAGGTGGCGGCGCTGAAGCACTCCGCGACGGTGGCCCAGGGGGAACTGGAGGAAGCCACCAAAAACCTGGAGATCCTGCGGGCCAAGCTGGAAGTGGTCAAAACCGAGAGCAAGGCGGGCTCCGGTTTTGAGGAGAAGCATAACCAGGCGGTGGCTGAGATCGCCGCGGAAAAGAAGAAGATCGCGGAAGTGTTGGCGAAATGGTCCGGGGTGGATGCCCAGCGGGTGGCAGCCGTGAAAGAGGTGCGGGACAAGGAACCGACCCGCCCCCCGGGGGTAATCAGCCTGGCGGATGGCACCAAACTGACCCTGGCGGTGATCCGCAGCGTGCCGGATGAGAAGACGGTGTCGGTGGAGCACTCCGGTGGCCTGGGAAAAATCCCGGTGGAGAAGCTGCCGGAAGAAGTGAAGGCCCGGCTGGGAATCGGCTGGAAGGTGGAGCCGCCGCCCATCCTCGATTTTGACGGGAAAGGCAACGCCTTGGCCAAGCAAGGGACAGGCTCGGATGGGACGGAAGAGCTAAACCTGGCGACTTTGGATACCAGCAACATCGCGGCGGTGGTGAAATCCCTCGCCCTGGTGGAATCCCACCTGACCAAAACCTCCGCCGCCCTGGAGACCGAAAAAGCGGTGATGCGCAAACACAGCATCTATAAACCTGATTTGGTAGCCCCCGGCACCGATAAAACCTACCGGGCCCTCAAGGAGGAATGCCAGGTGCGGCTGGCCAGTCTCGCCGAGCGGGTGGAAGCGCTGAAAGGGGCCAAAGGGACTCTGCAGCAAAAGCTCAAAACATCCTGAACCGCCTGAGATGGGGGCCTGACTCCCTGACCTGGAGGAGGAAATCGGCCCAGGTCCCAATTTTTCCGAGTCCCCCTTGGAAAAAGTGCACGGATTCTGCTAAAGGGCGGGATTATGTGGCAACGCTTACAGGAATCGATCGGATTTTATGCTTCTCCCAAAGAGGGGGCCGCCGCGCAGGAGCGGATGCAGGAGCTGGTGAATGTGAAACTGGCTTCGCGGGGGTTCGCCATCCCGGCCGGTCAGGTGGACTCCCCGCTGCTGATGCTGGGCCGGTCGCTGCTGGCGAACTTTGAGGAAAAGCTGCGCCTCTTCGGCGAGCCGCTCTGCCCGGCAGATCAGACCATCAGCGAATTCCTGAGCTCGTATCTGGGCGACTCCGCCAAGGGGGTCTTTGAACCTGGTGAGCCTCTCGTGCCGGCCAGTGCCCTCGCCCTGGAACGGCATGGCCTGGCGAGGGAACTCTCCCTGCCGGCAGATTCGGATTCCGTGCAAAGCGCCATCCTTTCCTCCTACCGCGTCTACCAGGGAGTGTGCCACAATCCCGCCAAGGACCGGCGCACCACCGAAGGGGTCTTCCATGTGGTGGAAGGCGGCCTGCCGATCCCGTTTGATAAAAAGGCGGTGCCGGTGCAGGCCTTCGCCCATCTGCTGAAGGCGGCCCTGAATCCGCCCGCCGACCTGCTGCCCCTGCCCTACACCGCCAGCCTGCCGGACGCGGAACAGGCGCGCACCTTTGTCAGTCTGCTGCTGCGCCCCATCGTCTGCCCGGAGGTGGCCGGGGTGCTGCCGCAACAGACCATGGAGATCCGGTTTTTTGCCCCGGGGGTGCTGGTGAGCAATCTGGACTTCGTGGAAAGCATCTTCGGCAATGCCGGCGATCCCTTCCTGCCGGAAAACGATGCCCGGCTGGATGCCGGCGGCTGGACCGGCCACACCGGCTGCGTGATCCTCGCCCCGCACCTCGCCACCCTGAAAAAGAAGGATCTGGGTCTGCCCCACCGCTCCGCCGCCACTGCCCGGCAGCTCCGCGATGGCATGTTCTGGGAACAGGAGGACGAACTTTACAACGACGGCAGCGCCTTCAAGATCGCCTGCCGGGATGCCCGGGGGGTCTGTGTCACCCTGATCGCGGACAGCTACTACGGTTACTGCAAGAAGGAGGTCAAAACCCAGATCAGCTATGCGGCCAACCTGTTCGGGCAATGTGAGGAAGAACACTCCGGCGGAGCCCTCGCCTTTCCGTCCTTTGACCTCGGGGAGGAGTTTGCCCTCAGCCATTTTGGTCCGGAGGTAGATCACACCTGGGAGGAAACCGTGCAGCGGCAGGGCGGCCGGATGACCCTTCACCCTGACGGTTATGGGGTGGACACGCAGTGGCCGGATCTGATCTATCTCCCGGAGACTGCCCAGATCAGCCTGCGGCACCAGCGCATCACCTGGCCCCGGCCGGATGGCTCCACCGCCACCCTGAAACTCCTCGCCCATAACACCTATGTCCTGCCCTCCGGCTACAAGGTGGCCATGAGCCAGAGTGTGAAAGGCCAGCGCTGGCGGCTGGTGGGCACGCAGGCGGAAGGAACCTACTGCCACAAGCCCTGCACCGTTTCCGGAGGGGGGAAAAGCGAGATCTCCAAGTCCCTCTCGGATGCCATGCTCACCGGACCGGTCATTGTGAGGAACCTGGTGGAGGACTTCGCCGCCGCCATGGCCGTGATCCAGCACGACTGCAGCGACCGCTTCCGGAATCCCACCGAACCCCGCCTGCCCAGCCGCCCGATGCTGGATGCCTCCCGCTCTTTCGGCAGTGTCGTCAGGATGCTGACGCCCAGTGGGCACTTCACCGATGAATACAACGCCTGGCTGGCGGGCATTCCGCGTTGGGTGCGGGACCTCGTGCTGGTGATCAAGCGCCGCTACAAGGCCTCGTGGGGATCGGACTGGCAGCAGCGTTTCAGCGTGGACGTGATCGATGGCCAGCCCGGCATTGAACTGAAATACCGGAACCAGAAACTGGTCACCCGCTACCTGCGTGTCGGCTTCACCAGCACCGGTTCCTGGCGCACCTTCGGGGTGAGGAAGGACTTCGCTCCCGCTGCCAAACTGCAGCGCGAGGACGACATCACGGCCAGCGTGATCCTCCCCGCCGCCAGCCTGACCGGCCTGCACCCTCACTTGAAGGAGCCCGCTTATAAATTCACCGCCAACTGCGAATACCGGCTCTTCCAGCGGCCGGACGACGCCATCGTGCGCGGATACGACCGGGGCGCGGAGGCGGACTTCGCCCGCCGCGGCACCTTCTTTTCCAACTACGAACCCCTGCCCCGCGCGGCCGCCCAGGAGATGATCGAGGATGCGATCCGCTTCGGTCAGTTCACGCCTCCGATGCAGGATCTGGTGCACCGGGTCGCGGACGCGGAGGAGCCGGCCTTTTTTGTCTGCACCGCCAATCCGCGGATCGTCGATGGCAAGCCTACCAAAAACCCCCGCTACCTGCAGAACCGGCCGGACCTCGATCATCCCCGCGCCGAATACCTCGCTGAAACCGGGGCCCGCCTCTTCCGCCGCCTCGGCCCGGACCAGCCGGTCCTGAACCCCGTGCATGCGGTCCTGACCGGCCGCCGCAACAATCCCGCCGCCCCGGGCATCCCGCCTCTGGCGGTCTACGGGCCGATTCACTATCAGGAATTGCCGGAGCTGTTCATGGACTTCACCGCCAGCCTGACCGGCAAGTCGCCCTCCACCACCGGAGCGGGATCGGAAGGCGCCCTGACCAAAGGTCCGTTCAACTGCTTGCTCCCGGTCCACGACCTGAACAACGCCCTGATTTCCTCGCTCCTTACCCAGGCCGGCGGGTTCTCCTCCGCCGCCGGACATGTCGGGAAAAAATACCAGGTGGAACATGATATCAGCCTGATCGTCCCGGAAGTGTGGAGCCGCATGTATTTGAAGGAACGCACGCCGGCGTGGCTGATCGAAAACGGCTGCCTGGAAAAAGTGAGCGACTTCGAATTCGAAGGACGCACCATTCCCGCCAGCCGGCTCGGCTGGCGCATCACCCCGGCTTTTGTGCAGAACTTCTTCGGCCGGGTCTTCAGTGATCCTGCCACCGTTTTCCCGCCGGACATGCTGCGGCCGGAGGAGCAGAGTCTGGAGGAATTTGCCGATGGGGTCGAACACATTGTGGAAGCCCAGAAGAAGGCCGCGCTGATGTATTTCGAGGACGGCGGGGTCGAACTCGCCATCCCGCCGCTGCGTGCCCTGTTGGAGATCATGGCCCACGGCACCTGGGAAGGCCGCACCGCCGCCGACCCGGTGTTCCGCGCCCTCTTTGATAGGGAGGCCATGCTCACCAGCAGGTGGTATACCGCCCGCTTGGAAGCCCGTGCGGCGCTGGACCGGCGCCTCTGGACCCGCCACGCCCAGGACCTCCGCAGCTTCCTCAGCCGCCGCACCCGCCTGCAGTCCGGCGAACGGACTGCGATGGAATCCCGCCTCGCCACCGCCGAAGCCGCCTTGGCCTCGCTCAATGTCCCCAACGCAGCGGAACGCTACATGGGAACCCTCGGCGTGGACCCTTGCCTCGCCGTGGTGAAACCCACTGTTTGAGAAAGCGGCCCAGCATAAAAAACCCGTCCGCAGCCAAGCTGCGGACGGGTTGGAAGTGAAACCGGGGAGACCGTGTTATTTCCGGCGGCGGCGGGCCAGCAGACCGAGGCCGACCAGTCCGGCGAAGGCCGTGGTGGAGGGCTCGGGCACCACCTGATTGCTCAGGCCATATAGGTGCCAGGACTGGTTGAGATTGCTCTGGGTTGCGGTGATCACCAGATTCTGGCCCGCCACTGCTGTGAAACGGTAATTGATGTAGTAGGCGGTATTGGCCGCAGGCATGCCTACGGTGAGGGCATCGTCCTCATTGATCAGGGAGGTGGACTCGGAAATCGCGCCGGCACCATCGGGGTCGAAAACGAGGGTCGAGCTGCGGTCACTGGGGCTAGCCCACTGCCGGGTGTAGATCCGCGCGTCATAGGTGACTCCCGCCGTCAGGCCGCTAAGTGTCCATAAGGTGGTGCCACCGACCGCGTTGTTCCCGTTGTAGATCATGTCCGTCATCAAATTGGCGAGGTTGCCCGTGACGTTGTGACCGCCATTGCCGGCGTTGTCGTTCTCGGTGCCGGTGCTGACCGTCCGCAAAAAATTCAACGTGCCGTTGGCAGAGTTGGGGTATGCGGAGAACTGCACCCCGTTGATCAGTGCCCCCGGACTACCCGTGCCGAAATCCAAGGCATGGGTGTAGGTGTTGCTGGAAGCGATGCCGGAATCCGCATCGCCTGTGATCTGGACGTAAGTGATGGCGGCATGGCTGGCAACCGTCGCCAGGTTGAAGACACCAAGCGTGAGGAGAAGAGAGAGGACGCGCATTTTCATGGAAGGAGTGGCAATTTCCCGGCAGGAACCGGGCTTAATCAGGATTACTTCTCTACCAAAAAGAGCATCCCTGTCAATTCCTTTCCCGGGTAATCCAGGAATTCCTTAAGGTGCTGCAGCTCGCCGCTTTCGGGGATTCAGGCCTCACAACCGCGCGATGCGGCCGGAACGCCCGGTGTTTCCAGTCCAGCAATGTCTTGCGCTCATCCCACAGTTTCGGGTATCACCAAGTGGGTTCCCCTTCCCGGCTTATGAGTTTCCTGCAACGCCTGTCCTTCCTGTCCCTCTGTTGGCTCGCCAGTTTCCCCGCAGGCGCGGAGGCGCAGACCGCCCCCGCACCACCCTATCTGTCAGAGTTCCTGGCGGAAAACCTGGGCGGGCTGGAGGATAGTGATGGCGACTCCCCGGACTGGATCGAAATCACCAACCCGGGTGCCACCCCGGCGGATCTGGGGGGCTGGTTCCTCAGCGACGATCCGGCCGCCCTGACCAAATGGCAGTTTCCCTCGCCGGTGATGGTGCCGGGTGGCGGATCCATCGTTGTCTTCGCGTCCGCCAAGGACCGGCGCCTCGCGGGCAGTGCCCTGCATACCAATTTCAAACTTGATCCTGACGGGGATTCGATCCTGCTGGTGAAGCCGGATGGCATCACGGTCGTCAGCCAATTCCTGAACTTCCCACCACAGCTGGCAAATGTTTCCTATGGGGAAGGACGCCTGCTGAATGCGGTGCCCGCCATCGCGGCCGGCGCGATGGGGAAAGCTTTGGTCCCGGCTGCTGCCGTCACCGGATGGACGGCACCTGGCGGATTCGATGACTCGTCGTGGCTGAATGCGGTGACCGGCGTGGGGTTTGATCAGTCCAGCGGAGCCGACGGTACGGGACCCCTGGGCTTTTGGAATTTCAACGACGCCACGGTGGCCACGTCCGCCCCCGATGCCAGCGGCCGCGGACTGACCGGCACGGTGGTGGCCGCCACCTACACCGCCGACCGGGGCGGCCACACGGGGCAGGTGGGCGACCGCGCCATGAATTTCCAAGGCACCGGACGGATCATTATTCCGGGAGCGGCGACCGGAGCCTTCGATGCCATCACGCAACGCAATGCCGTGGCCATCAGTGCCTGGGTGTTCGGAGCGGCCTCGCAGCCCGCCCCCACCTTTCTCTTTTTCGCGGGCAGCGAAACCAATGGCGGCGGGATCCGGGTGCTGGATGCGCACCTGCCCTGGAGCGATTCCACCATTTATTGGGATACCGCCGGCTGCTGCGATTCCGGACGCCAGCGCATTTCGGTAGGCGAACCGAATGCCGCCAAATGGCGCGGGCAATGGAATCATTATGTGCTGCAAAAGCAGGGCGACCGGAAGGAAATCTGGCAGAATGGAACCCTGCTGCATTCCGGGACCAATACTGATGCCATGATGAATCTGCGCAGCTTCTACATCGGGGCCTCCAACTCCAGTGGAACCAGCGGCTATCAGGGATTGATCGATGACTTTGCGGTGTGGGACAGCGGGTTGGAACCGGGGCAGATTGCCGCGCTGGCGGGTGGGCTCTCGCCTCTGAGTGTGCGGTCCTACAACGCGGTGATCGGCACCGACGTCAGCACCGCAGCCAGGAACGTCAATGCCTCGGTGCTGCTCCGGATTCCCTTTACCGTGGCGCAGCCTGCCGGACTGGATCTGCTGACTCTGAAAATGCGCTATGACGATGGATTCGTGGCCTGGCTCAATGGGACGGAAATCGCCCGCCGCAATGCCCCAGCCGGTGCGGTCCCCGCGTTCAATGCGGCCGCCGCGGCGGCGCGGGCAGCCGGAGCGGGCCTAATCACGGAGGAGATCGATATCTCCGCCTACGCCAGCCTGCTGGTGGCCGGCCCCAATCTGCTGGCCATCCAGGGGATGAATGCCACCGCAGCGGATGCTGATTTCCTCGTGCTGCCTGAATTGATCACCGGCCAGGTCAAGCCTGACCAGTTCTTCAAGGTCCCGACCCCGGGAACCCCTAACGACCTGGGAGTCTCAGGCTTCACCGCCGATACCGTGTTTTCCCCGCGCCGCGGATTCTATGATACCCCGCAGGCGGTGACCATCACGAGCGCCACTCCGGGTGCGGTTATTATCCATACCACGGATGGCAGCGTGCCTGACCTGACTCATGGCATCCAGTCCCCCTCGCCGGCCGTGGTGAATGTGACCATGACCACCACCCTGCGGGCCGCCGCGTTTGTGCCAGGGACGGATCTCGGACCGGCGAATATCGACACGCACACCTATCTGTTCGTCAATCAGGTCGCCTCGCAGCAGCGCCCGGCCTCCGCTCCCGCCACGTGGCCGGGGGGATTCCCCGGAGACTACACGATGGACCAGCGGGTGACCAACAATCCGCAGCCAGGTTACAGCCTGCGCGCCGCGCTCCTCGACCTGCCCACCCTGAGTATCACCGGCAATCCGGCCGATCTCTGGGGGCCCTCCGGCATTTACACCCAAAGCACTGCCCGGGGCGACGCCTACGAGCGCAGCGCCAGTGCCGAATGGCTCGAACCATCCGGCAGCGGGGGCTTTCATATCAACTTCGGCCTGGCGGTGCATGGCAACATCAGCCGGGACAAAAGCTTCACGCCCAAGCACAGCTTCAAGATGTTTTTCCGTTCCCAATACGGGGACTCCAAGCTGAGGCGCGATCTCTTCCCCGGCAGCCCGGTGGGGCAATTCGATCAGCTGATCCTGCGGGCCGGCAGCACTGACACCTTTCCCTGCACCGAGTGGGCCGCCGTGGGCATCGGACCGGGCGGGGCCGCCTATCAACGTTGGGCCCGGGCGTGGGCCAGCTATGTCCGCGACCAATGGGTGCGCGACTCCCAGATCGCCCTGAGCGGGCTCTCCGCGCATGGCCGCTACTGTCATCTTTATCTGAACGGCACCTACTGGGGCCTTTACAATCTCTGTGAGCATCCTGACGAGGATTTCATGGCGGATCACCTCGGGGGCACGGCCGCGGAATACGATGTCCTGGTGGATTTCGCGGAGTTGAAGAATGGCAACTACACCGCGTGGCAGCAACTCATCAACCTGGCCACTGCCGGCCTGAACAACGCCGCCTACCAGAAGGCCCAGGGCAGGAATCCTGACGGGTCGCCCAATCCGGCTTTCCCGGTGCTGCTCCATGCGGAGAGTTTGATCGACTACATGATCCTGCACATCTTCCACGGAGCCGACGACTGGCCGAATCACAACTGGTGGGCCGGCCGGGCCACCCGGAACTCCACCGGCATCAACGATGGGTTCCACTTCTTTGCGTGGGACCAGGAAATCAGCAATGTGAATGTGCTCTATGAGCGCAGCTCCTGGCAAAGCGCGCCCGCCAAATACGCGGACGTCAATGCCGCCAATACTCCGGCGCAAATCTACTATAGCCTGCGGCAGAACAGTCCGGAGTTCCGGCTCCAGTTCGCCGACCGGGTGCAGCGCCACCTTTTCAACGGAGGCGCCCTCAGTCCGGCCGCGATCACCGCCCGGTGGAATGCCCGGGTGGCGGAAATCGACCACGCCCTCGTGGCCGAATCCGCCCGCTGGGGCGACTATCAACCCAACCTCGCCCGCCCGGGCCAGCCCTACCGCCGCGAGGTTGAGTGGCAGGCGCACCTGTCCTGGATGACCGCCAACTTCTGGCCCGCCATCGGCCCCGTGGCGTTGCAGCGGTTCCGCACGGCGGGGCTCTATCCAAGTGTGAACCCGCCAGCGCTCAATCAGCATGGCGGCTCCTATCTCCCGCAATTCACGGCGACCCTCACCAATCCCAATGCCGCCGGCACCATCTATTATACGTTGAACGGTTCCGATCCCCGCCTGACGGGAGGCACCGCCAATCCCGCTGCCACCGTCTACAGCGCACCCTTCGCTCTGACCGGCAGCCCCACGCTCAAGGCCCGCGTTCTGCAATCAGGGACCTGGAGTGCCCTGACCGAAACCACCTTCACCCCGGAGACGGACTGGGATCATGATGGAATCCCCAACGACTGGGAAACCACCCATGGCCTTGATCCGGATAGCGCCGCTGACGCCCTGCTCGATCCCGACCAGGACGGCACCAACAATCTGTCGGAATACGCGGCCAGCACTGATCCGCAGGACCGGAACAGCCGCTTCACGGCGACCCCCATGGTGAATGCGGTTGGAAAGCAGCTCCGTTTCACCGCCCAGCCCGGCCGCCATTACCGGCTGGAAGCCAGCGACCAATTGTCGGGTTGGTCCACGATCGCCGACCGCCCGGCCGTGACCATAACAACCGAAGTCGACTGGCTCATTCCGTCTGGCGAAACCCGGCGATTCTACCGCATCGTGGCCGAGGTGGAATAAACGGATTAACTACTTCTCCCTCCTATCCTGGAAAGGAACCAGTCCGGGCCGCAGACGGCCGGTCTGCAAGAGTCGCCTCCGGCGCGGCGTTGTGAAGGAGCGTGACCTTCCCTCCCTTCCAGATCGCTCTTTGTCTTCAGTTCCTCTGCATGTCAGGGTGGGCGGCTCCGGTGTTTGAAAAGGACATCCGCCCGCTGTTGAAGGCGCATTGTTTCCACTGTCATGGAGAGGGCGGGAAAACTGAAGGGGGCGTGGACTTCCGGCTCCGGCGGTTCATGCTGCACCGGACCGACGACGGACCGGTGATGGTCCCCGGCGATGCGGCCGCCAGCCATATGATCCAGTTGGTGAAAAGTGGCGAAATGCCGAAGAAGGAGAAAGCGCTGACCCCCACCGAAATCGGCCGGCTGGAAGAATGGATCAACGCCGGAGCCCCGGTCGCCCGGGAGGAACCGGAGAAAATACCTGACATTTACATCACGGAGGAGGAGCGCGGGTTTTGGAGCTTCCGACCAATTGCCAAACCTGCCTTGCCGGCGGGGGAGACCCATCCCATTGATGCCTTCATGGCGGGGCCATTGCACGAGGCCGGACTCGACTTCCTGCCGGAGGCGGACCGCCGGGTGCTGCTGCGCCGGCTCTCCTTTGATCTGACCGGCCTGCCGCCCGCCCCGGAGGAGGTGGAAGCCTTTGTGCAGGACCTTTCGCCGGATGCCTGGCAAAAACAGATCGACCGCCTCCTGGCCTCTCCCCAGTATGCCGAACGCTGGGGCCGGCACTGGCTGGATGTGGCCGGCTATGCGGATTCCAATGGCCATGAGGAAGACTCGCCCCGGCCGCACGCTTGGCATTACCGGGATTATGTGGTGCAGGCGCATCAGGAGGACCTACCGTGGGACCGCTTCCTCCAGGAACAACTGGCCGGCGACGAGATGCTGGGCACCACACATGAGCAGGCGGTCCAGGTGGTGCATCAGCCGGGAGCCACCGCAAAGCTGGCGGCCACTGGATTCCTCCGTATGGCGCCCGATCCCACCGGCGGCACCGTGGCCGATGCCAATCTCGCCAAAAATCAGGTGATGGCGGAAACCCTCAAAACCGTCTCCACCGCTCTGATGGGACTAACGGTGGGTTGCGCCCAATGCCACGACCATCGTTACGACCCGATTTCCCAACAGGACTACTTCCGGCTCCGGGCGGTGTTCGAACCGGTCTATGACTGGAAGAACTGGCGCCCTCCGGGCGGCCGGCTCTATTCACTCTACACGGCAGAGGAGCGTGCCCAGGCCGACCGGATCGAAGCGGAAGCCCGCAAGCTGGACGACGAGCGGCTTGGGTTTGCCAGGAAGCGACTGGATGAAATCTTTGCCGCCCGCCTCGACAAGGTGCCGGAAGCCGACCGCGCCGCGGTGCGCACCGCCCGCGAAACCGAAGCTGGCAAACGCACCCCGGAGCACCTGGCCATTCTGAAAAAGTATATCGAGGCCAACGTCGGGAGCGATGAAGGTCTGTTGGAACTGTTCGATCCGCCCGCCAATAACCAGCGCAAGGAAATGAAGGCCAAGGCCGAAGCCCATCGCGCCACCAAGCCTAAAGAGCAGTTCCTCATGGCGGCCACCGAGGTCCCCGGGGCCGTCCCTGACACGTTCCTCCACCACCGCGGCGATCACGAACAGCCGAAGGAAAAAATCGCGGCCGCCCCGCTGGAAGTGCTCTCGCCGGGGCCACCCGCCGGCTTCACCAAGCCCACCCCGGAACTGGCCACCACCGGTCGGAGGCTGGCCTTCAGCCAGTGGCTCACCAGCGGGCACCACCCCCTCACCGCCCGGGTGCTGGTGAACCGGTTCTGGCTGCATCACTTCGGCCGCGGCCTGGTAAGGACCCCGGGGGATTTCGGCATGCTGGGCGAGCCGCCGACGCATCCGGCCCTGCTCGACTGGCTGGCGGCGGATTTCATGGAGCACGGCTGGCAATTGAAACGACTGCACCGCCTCATCCTCACCAGCCGCACCTGGCGCCAGATAACAGATCCCCGCACCACCCCGGAACGCGAGCGGCTCTACTGCGGCGCCAAACTCCAGCGCCTCGATGCCGAAAGCCTGCGCGATGCCATGCTCTCTGTCACCGGCAAACTCCACCCTCAGACGGGTGGGGAACCCGTCAGTGTGGCCCGCGACCTGACTACCGGCCGTATAGTGTTAGGAAGGGAGGTGATCAATCCCGGTAACGGCATGATCGACAAAATCGAAACTGCTGGGGAAAACGTCTTCCGCCGCAGTCTGTATATCGAGAGCCGCCGCTCGCGTCCCCTGACGGTGCTCGACACCTTCGACCTGCCGCTGATGAATCCCAACTGCACGGTGCGGACCGTCACTACGGTCGCACCGCAGTCGTTGCTGCTGATGAATGACGCCTTCAGCATCGAGCAGGCGCAGGCTCTCGCCGAACGTCTCCAACGCGAAGCCCCGTCGCATGATCTCGGCAAAATCCACCGCGCCTGGGCACTGCTTTATGGCAAGGTGCCGCAACCGCTCGACACCGCCCGCAGCCTGGTTTTTCTCCATGACCAGCGCCGCGATCTCGAACAGCAGGGCCGCGAAGCCGGTCAGGCCGCCACCGAAGCCCTCGCGGCATGGTGTCAGGTGATGCTGAGCACCAATCAATTCCTTTACCTCGAATAACCCATGAGCGCCCTGTCCCGCCGCCACTTTCTCCGCACCCATTCCTTTGGGCTCGGTGCCCTTGCCCTGCCATGGCTGCTTAGCCGGGAAGGCCTCATCGGGGCTCCCACCAAACCCTTCACCGAAGGTTTGAAGTTCGATCTCACCGGCAAGCCGCCTGCCCATTATGGTCAGGCAAAGTCCATGATTTCCCTCTTCATGATTGGCGGTCCCAGTCAGATGGATCTGTTCGATCCCAAACCCCAGCTCACCAAATACCACCTCCAGCCCTTCCCCGGGGAAATCCGCTATGACAACGCCGCCGAGGCCAGCAGCAAGGTCTTCGGCAGCCCGTGGAAGTTCGCCCCGCGCGGCCAGTGCGGCATGGAGATCAGCGAACTGCTGCCCCATCTTTCGGAAATTGTTGATGACATCACCCTGATCCGTTCGATGCGGACCGGCGTGAACAATCACGGGCAATCCGTCTCCGCCCTCCACACCGGCCGCATCACGTCCGGCCGCCCCACCCTCGGCTCCTGGCTCAGTTATGGCCTCGGCAGCGAGACCGACGAACTCCCCACCTACCTCGCTCTGACCAGTCCGCAGGGACCGCCCCTCATGAACAACGAGAACTGGACCGGGGGCTGGCTCCCTGCGGTTTATCAGGGCACCATGGTGCGGCCGGGCGAGCCTCACATTCTGAATCTCGATCCTCCCACGCATCTCCGCGGCCGCGGCCAGCAGCGGCAACTGGATCTGCTGAACACCTATAACAAGGAGCACTTCACCCAGCACTCCGGTGACAGCGATCTTGATGCCCGCATCCAGAGTTACGCCCTCGCCGCCCGTATGCAGGGGGCCGCCAAGGAAGCCTTCGACATTTCCGGCGAACCGGACTCCATCCGGAAAATGTATGGTCTCGATCAGGACCACACCCGCGACTACGCCACCCGCTGCCTGATCGCCCGGCGACTGGTGGAGCGCGGGGTGCGCTTTGTGCAGGTGCTGAACCACGGCCAGTCCTGGGACCACCACGGCGTGATCCGCAGCGCGCTGCCCGACCGTTGCCGCGAAGTCGACCAGCCCTGTGCGGCCCTTGTGAAGGACCTGAAACAGCGGGGCCTGCTCGACAGCACGGTGGTCCACTGGGGCGGCGAAATGGGCCGTCTGCCCGTGCTGCAAAACGACACCGGCCCTGACAAATGGGGACGCGACCATAACACCCACGGATTCTCCTGCTGGATGGCGGGCGGCGGCTTCAAAGGCGGCCACATCCAGGGCGAAACCGACGAATGGGGTCACGAAGCCGTCAAGGATATCGTCAACCATTACGACTGGCACGCCACCCTGCTCCATCTCTTCGGCCTGGATCACCAGAAGCTCGTCTTCAAACGCAACGGATTGGACGCCAGCCTGATCGACGGCCAGCCCGCCCGCATCGTTTCGGAAATGCTGGCGTGAACCGGCCTTCGCTCATCGTTACTCTCTCATGCGCCCTGCCCTCCTCCTGCTTCTAACCCTCTCCTCCCTGGCCGCCCAACCTGTGGCGGAAAAAGGCGCGCTGGCGCTACGGTCCATTCCCGGGGGACACTATCAATTCAGCGGCGTGGCCGGGGAGCGGATTGCGGCGAATGTGGACGGCTGGCTGTTGTCCGCTCCTGTCACCAATCCCGGCATGCTGGAGATGTTCCGTTTGCGGGACCGGCAGCCTTCGCCGCAGCTGGTGCCCTGGGCCGGGGAATTCGCCGGAAAATACCTGTTGTCCTGCGTGGCTGCCCTGCAAGTGACGGACCGGACCGCCTTGCGGGAAAGGACCGGGCTGTTTGTGGCGGAACTGATCGGGACCCAGGATCAGGATGGTTATCTGGGGCCCTTTCCGGCGGACCGGCGCCTGCTGGGCGAGTGGGATCTCTGGGGACACTATCATATCATGCGCGGCCTGCTGGAATGGCATGATCTCACGGGCGACCGGCCGGCTCTGGATGCGGTGCGCCGGGCGGCGGATCTGATCTGCCGGACTTATCTTGAAGGCACCCGCCGGGTGATCGATGCCGGCTCGCCGGAGATGAACATGGCCGTCAGTCACGTCATGGCGGAACTGCACCGCCGCAGCGGGGAGGCCCGTTATCTGGAGCTGGTCCGGCAGATTGAAAAGGACTGGGAACGCTCCGGCGACTACCTACGCACCGGCCTGGCAGGCGTCCCTTTCTATAAAACACCTCTGCCCCGCTGGGAAAGCCTGCACGACCTGCAGACCCTCGTGGAATTGTGGCGACTGACGGGTGAGCCACGCTACCGCGAGGCCTTCGCCAGCCATTGGCGGACCATCCGCGATCACGATGTCAGGAACAGCGGGGCCTTCAGTGGAGGGGAACAAGCCACCGGTGACCCCTGGGCCCCCACTGCAATCGAGACCTGCTGCACCGTGGCCTGGATGGCATTGAGTGTGGACATGCTGCGGCTGCAGGGCGGAGCGGATGCGGCCGAAGCACTGGAGCTGGCGACCTTCAACGCGGCCTTTGGCTCGCAGCACCCGGGTGGTCATTGGTGGACCTACAGCACCCCGATGGATGGCGACCGGAAGTCCAGCGCCCATGAGATCGTGTTCCAGGCCCGGGCCGGCACTCCCGAGTTGAATTGTTGTTCGGTCAATGGGCCCCGCACCCCCGGCATGCTGGCAGACTGGGCGGTGATGCAGGATGGGGCGGCCTTGGTGGTCAATACCCACGCGCCCCTGACTTTCATAGCAGATGGTGGAAAAACGGCCCTCACCTGCGAGTCCCGCTATCCCGTGGATGGCCATGTCTCCTGGCAGATCCAGTCTCCGGGAAAGCGGACCGTCCGTTTCCGCATCCCGTCCTGGGCGGAGGGTGCGACCGGCAGGCTGAACCACCAGCAGCTGGAGGTGAAGCCGGGAACTTATTGTGAGTTGGACCGCCTGTGGACCGCTCAGGACCGGGTGACCTTCCAGTTCCCCCTGCGGCTGCGCACCGTGGCAGGCCAGCGCAGCCAGGCCGGCCGGGTGAGTGTTTACCGGGGGCCGCTGCTGCTGGCGTGGGACCAACGGGATAACGGTTACGATGAATTCCGCATTCCCCGGATCACTCCGGAAGCCCTGGCTGCCGCCCTCCCCGGGAACCCGCCGCCCCCGGGACTGGCCGGATGTGCTCCCTGGGTCCTCATGGAATTCCCCGTGGCCGGCAAAACCGTCAGGCTGCGGGATTTTGCCACGGCCGGCATGAATGGCACCCGCTACCGCTCCTGGCTGCCGGCTCCGGCCGGCCCGTCCGCAAAGACGGGGCCGCCAACCCTGACCGCCGTCCCGGAGGAGCAGACCGTCCAGGACCCTGCGGGAATGATCCGGCTCGCCCTGCCGGAAAACTGGGCTGCCTCCGATTTCACAGTGGCGATGCAGGTGGAAATCCAGGCGTTCCCTGACAAAAGGCCTGGTCACCTTTTCAGTGCCTGGAGCGGCTCCGGGGACGATCCCCTGCGCCTGGTGGTGGAAAATGCCCGGCTGCACGCCAGGATGGAAGGTGGCGGCGGTGCTGGCACCGGTGGCGTGGCGTTGACAGCGGGCCGCTGGTATCACGTCGCCGCGGTAAAGGAAGGCCCTCTGCTGACACTTTTTGTGGACGGTCAACCCGTCGTTTCGGGTGCCGCGCCCCCGCACTTGAAGTCCGCTTCCCGGCAAGGCGCCCTCGGGGGCAATCCTCTCTATACCGGAGCCCGGGAAGATATTCAGGCCAGCTTCCGCTCGTTTGCGCTTTGGCCCCGGGCGTTGTCCGCTGAAGAGGTCGCTGACACTGCGGACTAGCGTTTTATTCTGGCAAAGAAAGGCCGCCCATCTCCCGTAACCGGGCGATGGACGGCGCGCGTGCGAATCTATGTCCGTGGTGGATCCGTCTCAGCGCGGTTTGTCCTTTTCTTCCTTTTCTGCCGGCTTTCCGGGACTCTTTTTGGGAGCGGCGGGCTCTGGTGCTTTGGGTTGTTTGCGGGGTTCCGCTTTCGGCTGCGGGCGGGACTCGGGTTTCGGTTGCCGTTTGGGCTGGGGGTCTGCTTTCGGCTGTGGCCGGGGCTCTGATTTCGGTTGCGGGCGGGGCTCCGCCTTAGGCTGTGGCCGGGGCTCTGCCTTGGGTTGTCGTTTGGGCTGTGGCGCTGGTTCGCGCCGGGGTTCTGCTTTCGGTTCGGGTTTCGGAGCCTCGCGTCGCGGTTCTGCCTTGGGCTCCCGCTTCGGTTCAGCTTTCGGTTCCCTTTTCGGAGATTCACTTGGCTTGACCTTTGTTTCTTGCTTGGGGGAGACCCTTGGCTCCGGCTTTGGCTCCGCTTTGGGGTTAGCTCTGGGCTCGGCCCGGGGCTCTTTTTCAGGCGGCTGCCCGCGTGATTTCCTCGGCTCGGATTCAGGCCCGGGAGCCGGTTTGGGCTCGCTGCGACGAGGATCTTTCGGGTCTCCCTTGGTGTCAGGAGTGGTTTGATCCCTGCGGCCCGGTTCAGGTTTCACGTCCCGTTGCCCGTCGGGGGTTCCTGGGCGCTGTTTGGGGTCCCGTTTTTCGGCGGATTTTTCATCCGGACGGGAGACTTTCGGGCGCTCCGGCGGGGTGTCTTCCCGGGAAGCCGACTCAGCCACTTTCGCCATGACCGGGGACTTCGGAATCTTGACCCGGGTAGGCCCTCCCTGACCCCGCCCGCCTTTGTCTTTCTCTTCATTGCGAGCCTTGTCCTGGGCTGGAGTGCCGGCGGCGCGATCGCCCAGTTTCCTGCGTTGATCCCCGAATTCCCGGATCTCCCGGCCACGTTGGGCGAAGTTTTTCTGCTCGGTTTCGTTGACTGGTTTGAACTTGAGCTTGGTGTCCTTGCTGGCCACCAGCTGGTCCAGCCGGGTCGCATATCCAGCCTCAACCCGCCGGTCCTTGTCAGGCCGGGCGTAGTAGTTATTGAAGGCTGCGAAGGTACGTGGCGGACGTGCTTCCTCATGGTCGCGGTAATACGTGAAGTTGTCCTCATAACGGCGCTCCCAACGGTCGTCATCCCGGTGAGTCCAGCGCTGGTGTGCATAAATGGGGTCATACCCGTAGCCCCCGGAATAATAACTGTAGGAGGCGTAATAACCGGACCGCCGGTACTCAGGAGCGTAGTAGTCGCCGAAATAGTAATGCCTGCTCCGGGGCCGGAGGAACAAGTGGTCCAGCAGCGCAGTGATGCTTATCACCGTGGTGGGGCGGTAGTAATAATCCGGGCGGGAATAATAACTTCCGTAGAACCGGACCGGCGCAAAAACCATGCCGCGGCGCGGGACATCGAAATCATAGTAGCCATCGACGTAGATGTAGCCCAGCGGAGCCCGGGTGTAGTAGGACGGCACCCACACCCAGTCAGGACGCGTCAGATACCAGTAACCCGGCTGCCAGCTGTAGCGGGACTCACTCCAGCGCCAGGTTCCTGGAATCCAGGAATGATTCCTCGAAGGGGCACTGATGTTCGGACCGGCCTCAAGGCTGGCTGGTGGCTCGTCGAGGTATTCGACCTCCTCGGCGGCGGCGTCCGCCCAATAACCGGAAATCCATTGGTAATCCTGACCGGATTCCCACCAGTAGCCCGGAATCCACTGGCGGCCCGGCGGAAGGTTGCGCCAGATGCCACTAACCCAGAGGAATTCACCGGCTTCGTCATCCCATGCCCAGTAGCCGGGAATCCAAGTCACATTGGCCCCATCCGGACGCTGATCCGGAGGAACTTCCTCCACCGCAGCAGGTGGGGCCTTGGAGACCACCAGTCCCGGCGTGGCTTTATAGATGATGGTTCCGGCGAAGGCCTCGTGCACCGGTCCCCGGGTCAGGACTTCAGCGCCCTCATTGCTCTCCTGCGCCCAACTGGAAGTCATGATGCCGCCCCCGCCTGGTGGTAGGACGAGAGCCGCGATCGTGGAAAATAAGATAAGCGGTCGAGTCAGGCTGCGCGTGATGCCTTTAAAAGGGTGGTTCATAGTTTTGAGGAGGAAATGGCCGGATTCACTTGCGGCGGACCAAGGCAGCGACCGGAGTTGACTACAAGTTCTGCACAAACCACGCCATCGCCCTACCCAGCGGTCTTACCCACTGACTGTCAAAGCATTACAACTTCCCACGGAAGTCCCCCCAGCCACCCCGCCTCGCAATTTGCACGAAGACCGGTGGATCAATCAGGGATTCTGCCTGAGAGCCAACTGTATCGCCGTCACGGCCAGAATGCCAGAATCGCCGCTCCGCCGGTCAGCATGGCCGCGAATCCCAGGATTACGGGTTTGATGAAGGCGCGCGAGCCCATCCCGATGACCATGGCGGTTTTGAAAAGAAGATTCGCGAGGCCCCCCGTCATGATGACGCGCCATGCGGTGGAGGCATCAAGCTGTCCGGCCTGGGACAAACTGGCGGTGGAGAGCGTGATGGCGTCCATGTCGGTGAGGCCGGAGAGGGCGGCCACCGTGAAAAGGCCGGTCTGGCCAAAGTGCTCCTTGGCAAAGGAAACGGCCAGGAGCACGACGACATAAATGAGGCCAAACATGACCGCGCCCTTCAGCTCGGAGGGCGGCGTGTCCCCGGGCGACGGCGGCTCGGATTTGAGGGAGAACCGGTAGGCAATCACCGCGATGATGCCGGCCAGCGCCAGCATTGCCAGCAGGGGCGGCAACACTTCCGACGCCACTCCCGACCCCACAACCATCACCTCGATGATGACGCGCCCAAAGACCACGGCGGCCGAAATCAGGGTGATTGCCACCAAAGCGGGAGCATGCCCCGGCGGTCCGTTGCTCCGTCGTGCCACACTGGCAGTCGTCGCCGTGCTGGAGATCAGTCCTCCCAGAATGCCCGTGACTGCGGCCCCCCGGGAGGGACTGAGAAACTTGCTGATCAGATAGGCCACCAGGCTGATGCCGACAATCAGCACTACCATCAACCAGATGGCGAAGGGATTCAGCACCCCGTCATAACCGAAGGAACGGTTGGGCAGCACCGGCAGAATGACGAGACCGATCAGGACCAGCCGGGCAATCTCACGCAGGTCATTCTCGCCAATGCGGTGGACCATCTGATGCAGTGGCTTCTTCCCCTGCAATAAAACCATCACACTGCCCGCGATGACGACGGCGACCATGTGATGCCCCAGCATCGTGATCGCTCCGGTGGCAAACATCACCAGCAACGCGATCTCGGTGGTGAGGCCGGGGTCCGCCTCCTTTTCCCGCAGGGAGGCCATATAACCGGGCACCGTGATGGCCGCCAAGGCGATGAGCGCGCCGCCCATGACCCAGCCTCCATGGGCCTGTGCCAGCATTCCGCTCAGCGCGCCAAACAAACTCACCAAGGCAAAGGTGCGCAATCCCGCCAGCCGGTTGTGCTCCCACTCCCGCTGCAATCCCACCAGCAGTCCCAGCGCCAGCGCAATGCCCAGTGATTGCAGCGGCCCCGTGTCGTTTATCATAATGGGAGAATAACCCAACTCCCGGTCCGGTTTCCAGCCTTCTTATTGGCGGAGCCAAGTGCCTGGCCGGGGGCCGCTCCGCCGTGGTTGCCCCCGGGGATCCTCATCCGGTCCCGCGCCGCAGTAGGGTTACACCCCATAGGAACCTCAGACTCCCTGCCCCATGGTTAATCCCTTGACTGATTGTGCCGCACCCTGAGCCGCGGCCATTTTATCCTCAACTACCTCAACATCATGAACACCCTCGAAATCAAAGGCGACTGGAATATTACCAAAGGCAAGTTGAGGCAGAAATGGGCGCAGCTCACCGATGACGATCTCACCTACGCCGAAGGCAAGCAGGAAGAATTGCTGGGCCGTATTCAAAAGCGCACCGGGGAAACCCGCGAAGCCATCGAAAAAGCGGTCAGGGAATTCAATTCCTGATCCTGCCGTCCGCCTGCGGATTCCCTCCCCTCCCCCCCCCTGCCACACCTGACCAACCAACAATCCTATGAATATGAAAACACCCCAACTCAGCCTCCTCGTTCTTTCTTCCCTTCTTGTGATTGGATGCGACCAGCAGAAAGCGGCGGTCGAATCCAAAAAAGATGCGACCAAAGACGCCATCGATGACCGCAAGGACGCGGTCGACGCCGCCGCCAAAAACGCCGAAAAACAGACCGAGGCCAACGCGGAGATCGACAAGGCCAACATCGAGGCCAACAAGGACGCCGCCAAAGCCCAGCTCGACGCCGACAAAAAGAAAGCCGACGCCGCCGCAGAAGCCGAAAAGGCGCGGATTGATGCTCTGAAAAAGTAAACTCCCGTTAGCTGCAGATCTCCAGGAAACTTTCCATGGTGATCTGCGGCCATACGGGACAAGTCGGGCTGCCATCTGCGCCGGTTGGCGGGGGTGGCCCCCGGGCCCGCAGGACAAAATCAGGGCGTGCGAAAACAAGGTGTCTTCGCAAGGAACCGGGGCGCGCCACCGTAGAACCACGCGCAACCCCATTCCCCGTTTCCATCCATCCTATGAAATACATCCGTCTGCTCCCGCTTCTTGCGCTCTCTGTCACGGCCAGCCTGCTGGCCACCCCGATTCCGGAAAACCTCCTTCAGAACGGGTGGTTTGTCGGAACCCAGGCCTATACCTTCAAGGAATTCAGCGCTTTCGAAGCCATCGCCAAAACCAAGGAAGCCGGTGGCAACCTGATCGAGTTTTATCCTGGCCAAACCCTCAAACCCGGCTCCCAGGACAAAGTCGGCCACACCATGTCCGCCGCCGCGATGGCGGAATTGAAGGCCGAATGCGCCCGTCAGGGCGTCCGTCCGGTCAACTATGGCGTCGTCGGAGCCAAGAACCCGGAAGAAGTCCGTTCCATCATGGAATTCGCCAAAAAGATGGAACTGTATGCGGTCTGCACCGAATCGACCGAACAGATTGCCGCATGGGAAGCCAGCGCCAAGGAGTTTGATGTCAAAGTGGCTTTCCACGAACACGGCGGTTCGATGAGCAATCCAAAATACAAGGTCTGGAATCCTCTCTATATTCTCGGAGTGGTGGAAAGCCGCGACAAACGCGTCGGGGCCTGCGCCGATCTCGGGCATTGGTGCACTTCCAATTTGAAACCCGTGGAGTGCCTGCGCATTCTCAATGGCCGCATCATCAGCGTGCACCTCAAGGACAAAGCCGCCAATGGCGAGGCCCCGGTGGTCGTCGCCGGCACCGGCGTGGTGGATGTCGCCGCCTGCCTCGACGAGCTGAAGAAGCAGAATTTCAACGGCCACATCTCCATCGAACATGAGAATGACTGGAAGGACAGCGTTCCGCAGGTCCGTGCCAATATTGACTTTGTGAAGTCCCACGGGAAGTAGGACCCTATCCCTTCAAGCCAGACCAACACGGCCGGATTTCCTCCCCAGGGAGTGGAATCCGGCCGCTGTTGTGTGAGCGATGGCCCACCGTCCAGGACGGAGTTACGGACGGATGGCGGGAACGGCCTAACGTGGCTGAACCGCCGGTTCCGGCAACGTTTCCAGATGCTTTGCGCCATCAAGTTCCCTCGCGGTTTCCAAATCCTGGCGGGCGGAGTCCCGGCGGCCCATTTGTTCATGGATCCCGGCACGGTCGCGATACCAGGGAGGGTTTTCCGGGTCGAGCGCCACCGCATGATCGTAGTCCGTCAGCGCTGCGGCAAGCTGCTTCCGGGCGCGATGGGCCGCGCCCCGGTTGATATACCCGGGCGCGTGTTTGGGTAGCAGTTCGATGGTCCGGGTCGCATCCGCGATGGCCTTGTCATACGCTTTGAGCCCGATGTGGGCCACGCTGCGGGCACGCCACGCATATCCATCGCCCGGGACGAGTTCGATTGCGGCAGAGGCATCTTCAAGGGCGAGGCGGAACTCACCTTGGAGGTTCCGGGCTTCGGCACGGTAGCGCAGGATGCTGGCGGACTTGGGATTCACCTTCAGGACCTGGTCAAAGTCACGGATCGCCTCCCCGGTCCGGCCCAGTTCCTTGCAGGCATAACCCCGCTCTCCCATCGCCTCAAGGTCGTCCGGCCAGCGCTCCAGGGCGCGGTTGGCATCGTCCACTGCCAGGTCGTATTCTCCCCGCGCATTCTGCAGCCAGGCGCGGCGCGCGAGGGGACCTTTCAATTCAGGATTCAGCACGATGGCCTCGCCCAGATCATCCAGTGCACCTTCCTTGTCGTCGGTCCAGGTCCTGGCATATCCGCGCCACCAATGAACCAGCGCGCGCCGGTCGCCCTTGTCCAAAGCCGCCGTGCAGTCGGCGATGGCTTCGGGAAAATCCTTCTTCAGCACCCGGGCGTAGGCACGGCCCGCGATGGAAGCCACCCGTTCCGGCCAGCGCTTCAAAATCCCGGTGTGATCGTCGATCAGGCGGTCCAGGTCGCCAGTGCGCTCACACCATTCGACACTTTTCAGCCAGGCGTGGAGATGCTCTGGACGTGATTTCAATTCGGCATCCAGCCGCTGCCGGGCCACCGCAAAGGCCTTGTCCCGTTCGGCAATGTCTCCATGACCGATCGCCACGCACCCCCGGGCCAGATAGAGCAGCCAGCCATCCTCACCCTGTTCATGCGCCGCCTTCAGGTCGCCCAGGGCGTTGTTTTCATCCTCATGGTTTTTCGCACGGAGCGTCCGGAGATAACCGCGCCAGACCAGCGCGACGGCACATTCGGGATCGGTACTGATGGCCGTATCGAGAGCTTCAGCCGCCAGCGTCACCGCATTTTCCTCCATGGTCTCGCGCGCCGGTTCCAGCCATGCCGCCGCCTTGCCCGCCAAGGCCAGCGCCACCTCCCGGGGGGTGGCCCCCGGAGCGAGGCTGGCAAACTCAAACTGCCGCGCAGCCTCCTGATAGTCTGCCCGTGCGAAAGCCGCCCGCCCTGCCCCGAGTCTACCCAGCGCCGGGGAAGCAGAGTCCTCCACCGCGGCCATGTAGTGCTGCGAGGCGGCCCGGAAATCCCCCTTCGCCATGGCCTCGCCAGCCTGTTTCAGCAGGGCGGGATCAAGCGCCAAACCACTGCCGGCGGCGGCCAGCCAGACCACCATCCAGGCGGCAGGGCCTGCAAAACACCAGGATCGTTTCATGGGATCGTGCTTAAGCCGATTTTTGTCCCGCAGCAAGTTTAGGAGACACCGCGCGCTTGGCCATCACCCGTGCTCCGCCGCCCCGGATGCTGGAATTTCCACATTCTGGAATCCTTGCCGATAGTCAGCGGTCAGGCAAAATACAGCTGATAGACAACGCAACACGCAAACATCCAT
The DNA here is from genome assembly GCA_942492905.1 of uncultured Verrucomicrobiota bacterium. GTDB lineage: Bacteria > Verrucomicrobiota > Verrucomicrobiia > Verrucomicrobiales > V1-33 > CAIZWU01. The sequence goes on along the minus strand of OW818657.1, from coordinate 2,199,410 downwards.
TTCCGGGACCGTCTCATAGAATTACATCCAACACGGGTCCTCTTGGACACAATACACGTTAGAATGACAATCTTCCCCCGAATATACTTGAGGTTTCGCGGAAGCGCCGCAAAAGTGCTGCCGCTGGCAGGAGGACACAAATTCGACCAGTGGTTGGATTCCGGCCTGGTCTGCCGGTTTCACCCAACCAAATCCACCATGAAGAAGACCCACCGCTTATTTCTGGACCAGTGGCCAAAGATTCTGCTCAGTTGCCTTGGATTGTTATCGGTTCTCCCGGCCCACGGCGTCCCGCTCCCCCCGGCGACCGCCCTGCCAGCCGGCAGTTCGACCCTCCGGGGCTTTGCGGTCAGGGTGGCCCAGGCTCCCGTCGCCGAAACCCTGGCCAACAATATCGGGAGGGCCGGTCAGCAGATCACGGGGACGCTGCTGGATGCTCTGGGAGCACCGATGCCCAATGAGGCCGTGGCAGGGCCGGAGGCCAATGGGTCCTACATCGTGCCGGCCATTAATTTTGAGAGCAACGCCACCGGATTTGATCTGATCGATTACGCCAACGGGAACCTCTATCTGACTTCCTTCGCGCCGGAGCTGTTTCCGGGCATTCCAGGTAGTGGATTCCACACCGAGAAGTTCGCGGTCGAGGTGGTGGGATTTCTGGAACTTCCAGTCGGCTCCCACACGTTCGGCGTTTGTGTGGGAACAGACCGCACCGACGTTAACGACGATGACGCCTATGCCGTTTTTGTGGCGAGGAATCCACGGGATTGCTTCGGCCTCAAGGTGGCGGAGTTCTCCCGCAACGCCCCACCGCCTTTCCAGGGAAACACCCACAATGAGAATCTGTGGACCGTGGAGATCGCCACGGCGGGTATTTATCCTTTCCGTCTGCTCTATTGGCAGACCGGACGAGGCGCCAATCTCCAGTGGTATTCCCTCAACGGCGAAGAGCGGATTCCGGTCAATGACTCCACCAATCCTTTGGCTATCAAGAGCTTCGCCACGACCACGGTAGCCGATGCCAAGGGCCCTTATGTGGCTGAAGCGCGCCCCGTGGCCGGTTCGGCCGGCAACAGTGCCTCCGCCCCCATCGAGGCCGTAATCGTGGATGGGGCGACCACCACCGTCCCGGCCGCAGGCGTGCAGATGCGGCTCAATGGAAGCCTCGTCACGCCCACCGTGACCCGCTCCGCCCCGCTGGTGACCGTCTCGTTCAATCCGAGTCCCAACCGCACGACTCCGGACAACGCGGTCCAATTGAACTACCTGGATTCGACCGGGGGACCCGGCCAAAGCCAATGGACCTTTGGAATCAATGTCAGTGGAGGCTCCGGCACCACCGCCACCGGCCAGTGGGATTTTGATGGCGGAAACCTGGCCGCAACAGTCGGCCAGGCTCTGCAATACTTTGATGGCCCGGCCGGACTGACCTGGCAGGGCACAAAATTCGGCACCACCACCGCCCTGGGAGTCGCATCCATCGGCGGGCGCGAGGCGAAGATCATGGAGGTGCCGGCGGATCTCTCCCGGCAGATCGGTTATGTAATGACCCATGGCATCGCCCCCAACGGCGGGGGAACGCGGGTGAACCAATATACCCTCATCATGGACATTCTGGTGGATACCACGGGGACGGATGCCGCCGCTTTGCTGCAGACCAGTTCGTTGAACAACACGGATGACGGGGATCTCTTCTGGCAGGGCAACAATTTTGGTCAGGGCACCGATGGGTATCTCGGCACCGGGCAATTCACCTCAGGAACCTGGCACCGGGTGGTGGCCGCCTATGATGAAGCCGCCACTCCGCCCGTGGTCACCAAATACGTGGACTGCATCAAGCAGGATGACTGGACCGCCAACCAGGGATTGGACGCGGTGCGCCGCAGCCTGCTGCCTACCGCCATCCTGTTCGGTGATGGGGACCAGGATGAGCGCCGCCGGATGTGGGTCAATTCCATCCAGATCCGTGCCGGAAAAATGACCGACGCTGAAATCGTCGCCCTTGGCGGGGCTTCGGCGGACGGAATTCCGCTGGTGGTTCCCCCGACCAAGGTCACGGGGCAGTGGGATTTTGAACGCGGGAATCTGGCGGCAACCGTGGGCAAGCCCCTCGTTTATCTGGATGGAGCCGGTGGACTTTCCGAGACCGGAACCCAGTTCGGCCTGTGCAGCGATTTCACCCTGCCTCTGATCGACGGGCAAGATGCCAAAGTCATGAGGGTTCCGGGTGATCTGAAGCGGGAAATCGGATACATCATGAATCATGGGATCAAACCGAATGGCGGTGGCACCCGGGTCAACCAATTCACCCTCGTGATGGATATTTTCGTCGGCACCAGCGGGCCGGATGCCGCCGCATTGCTGCAGACCAGTTCCCTGACCAATACAGACGATGGCGATCTGTTCTGGCAGGGCAGCAACTTTGGTCAGGGTACTGACGGTTATCTCGGCACCGGGCAGTTCACTGCCGGTGCCTGGCACCGGGTGACGGCGGCCTATGATGAAGCCGCCACGCCCCCGGTGGTCACCAAGTATGTAGATGGCATCAAGCAGGATGACTGGACGGCCAACCAGGGGCTGGATGCGGTCCGGCGGACCTTGCAGCCCACCGCCGTTCTCTTCGGAGATGGAGACCAGGACGAAAGGCGGGAGATGTTTGTCAATTCCATCCAGATCCGCGAAGGAAAATTGAGTGATGCCGAGATCTATCAACTCGGAAAACCCCGGGCCGGCGGGATTCCCGTCTCCGTGCCCCTCTCAGCGGTCAGCGGACAATGGGACTTCGAACGCGGCAATCTGGCGGCCTCCATTGGAAAACCTCTCACCTATTTGGACGGGGCCAATGGAGAAACGCAGACAGGAACCCTGTATGGCACCTGCACGGAACTCGGAGTGGACCTCATCAATGGACGCGACGCCCGGATCATGAAAGTGCCCGGAGATTTGAAACGGGAAATCGGATACATCATGGATCATGGGATCAAACCGAATGGCGGTGGCACCCGGGTCAACCAGTTCACCCTCCTCATGGACGTTTTCGTCGGCGCCAGCGGACCGGATGCCGCTTCGCTGCTGCAGGTCAGCTCCCTGACCAACACGGACGACGGCGACCTGTTCTGGCAGGGCAACAACTTCGGTCAGGGCACCGACGGTTATCTGGGGACAGGGCAATTCACCGCGGGGGCCTGGCATCGCGTGATCGCCTCCTATGATGAGGCGGCTATCCCTCCGGTTGTGACGAAGTTTGTCGATGGCATCAAGCAGCACGATTGGACCGCCAACCAAGGCTTGGATGCGGTACGCCGCGCCCTGCAATCCTCCGCCATTCTTTTTGGGGATGGGGACCAGGACGAGCGGCGTGAAATGTGGGTGGACTCCATCCAGATCCGTGCCGGCAAGCTGAGCGACGATGAAATGATTGCGCTGGGAGGGCCGCAGGGCACCAGCCTGCCGGTGGGACCGCCTGGAGCCTTGATCTCCGGAACTGAAGCCTTGGAGCTGACCATTGCGTCCCTGCAGCCGGGTGAGATCACCCTGACATGGCCTTCGCTCAGCCCGCATGGCTCCGTTTACACCCTGGAGAGCAGCGCCACCATGCTGGAAAGCAGCTGGTCCCTGGTGCCCACCACTGGAAACTCCATCACCATTCCGGCGGGGCCGGGCAAGCAATTCTTCCGGCTGCGCTACTGAACGGACCAGCCCACCCATAGCAATAAAACCCGGACCTCCCGGCGGCGCCCATCAGGGCGCTCCGGGAGGTTCTTTTTTTGAGCGCACCCGCGGAGGGTAGCGCCCCCACCCTATTCAGACGCTGCGTGTTTCCACCCGTCTCCGCATCGCCAAAGCCCGGACTACGCCACTCCCCCCGGTCCCTAAGTTATTTGCCCAGGATGCCCCAGGGGACTGGCTCATTGTTGGGTCACCATTCCGCTGTGATCATTGAAGGTGAAGGACCGCGACCGGAGCGACAGCGGCGCCGGCATGATAACGGTTTACCCCCCATAAAAACAGCCATGAACCCGACAACCAAAGCAGCCCTCTTCGGAGCATCCCTTGGATCGGCGGCGAGCCTCAGCATGCTCTCTTTTATCCCCCGCCCTGCCGCCGCGGAGGTCACCAGTATCAGCGAGGAATATAAAATCCTCTCCCTCGTTCCCTATCGGGAAGTCATCGGCCGGATGGAAGCCGATCTCAACCGGCTGGCCAGCGAAGGATGGAGAGTCAGAACGGGCGTAGGCACCGGTTTGGTGCTCGCCCGGGAAAACTGACAGACCACGCCCGGGACGATCCATGTGACCATGGCATTTATGTCAGGCGCTGCATCCCCCCGCCTCAGGCCAACAGGGGTTTGAGCATTTCGAGAATTTTGGGGACTTCCACAAAGGGATCCGCCTTCATTTCATATTCCAGGGTGAACCAGCCCTGATAGTTGGCGTCGCGCAGGATTTGAAGGACGCGCTTCACGTCGCTGGCTTCGGCCACCGCACTGCCGGCCCGTTTGATTTCCATCTTGAGCTGCACATTGACCGCGTAAGGGGCGATTTTCGCCAGATCAGCGTAGGGGTCGGCGGTATGGAAGTTTCCACTATCGAAATTAATCCCGGCCCACGGGCTTTTGGCAGCCTTCACCATTTGGATGAGATTGTCCGGTTCAGCGACGATGCCGCCGTGGTTTTCCAGTCCCAGAAAGACCCCCTGCCCGGCAGCATAGTCCAGGCATTCCTGATAGGCCGCCTGGCAATTGGCCACCGCTTCGCCGGCAGTGATCTCTTTCGGCTGCGGTCCCGCAAAGACCCGGATGTGCGGGGCTCCCATCACGGCGGCGTGATCGATCCACTTTTTGGTGTAGGCGATTTCCTCGTTGAGTTTATCGCCCTTGGGGAGTGCGAAGTTATTGCCCACCGCCGTCCCGGCCAACTGCACCCCCCGCAGGTAAGCCCGGCGTTTCAGTTCCAGCAAAAAGGCCCGGTCCACGTCCGGCGGGAAAAAATAGCTGGTCACCTCCGCCCCCGCCACCCCATGGTCGCCACACCAATCGACGAAGTCCAGGATGCTCCACGGGGCCCGTCCCGCTTTGGGCTTTTGCTCCTTGTCGCGCGACCACTGGAAGGAGTCGCGGAAGCTGTAGGCCGCCACCCCCAGCTGCATCCGGCTGGCACCCGGACGCTGGATCGGTTCGATGGCCGGCAAGGCGCTGACGCTCAGAGCGCCCAGACTGGTGGTGAGGAAATGGCGGCGGTTGATCATGGCAGAAACTTGAACGGTCCCCGGCCGATGGATTTAGCAACCGATTCGGCGCCACGGCGCAACATGCCGCCTCCACCGCCGGCCTGGCACCTTCACCAAATCCGCAATGGCCCTTATCCCCCGGTAGCGGACGGGAAATCAGACGCATAGGTTCCAAGCCATGTCTTACCCCGCACTTGTCCTTTTCATCGGCCTGATCCTGCTGGGCAGCAGCAGGGTGACTTCCGCGGCAGAGCCCGGCCATTTCACCAATCCTTTGAGGGAAGGGGCGGATCCCTGGGTGGTCCGTGATGAGTCGGCAAAACGCTGGCTTTGGTGCACGGCGGAAAAGGCGGAAAGGATTGTCATCCGCACCACCGCCACCCTGACGGAAGCCGGGACCGAACACGAAATATGGCGGGCTCCCACGTCCGGGCCCGCCAGTGGTCAGGTCTGGGCACCGGAATTACACTTCCTCGATGACCGCTGGTGCATCTATTTTGCCGCCTCCGATGGCCGGAACGAAACCCATCGCGCCTTTGTGCTCCGCACGGATTCCTCCGACCCGCTGGGATCGTGGATGCTGCACGGCCCCCTCGCCACCGGCGGAGGCATGGACCGGAACAGCCCCCCGATCTGGGCCATCGATATGACGGTGCTCCATTACGGGGGAATCCGTTATGCAGTATGGTCCGGGTGGGACACTCCCGACAGCGACCGGCAGTTTCTCTACATCGCCCGGATGACCTCGCCCATCGAACTCACCGGGCCGCGCGTCAGACTTTGCCGCCACGATGATTTCGAGTGGGAACGCACCGGCGAAGGCGCTGCAAGCCGCGGACTGAACGAGGGACCGCAGGTGCTTCAGCACGCCGGCCGGACCTTTCTGATCTATTCCTGCGGGGCGGCCTGGCTGCCCACTTACAAGCTGGGACTGCTCGAATTGACCGGCCGCGATCCACTCAGTCCGGAAGCGTGGCGCAAGCACCCCCAACCGGTTTTTCAAAGCACGGAACTCACCTTTGGCGTGGGGCATTCGTGTTTTGTCTCCACCGGAACGCCCGCCACGTGGTGGCACATCTACCATGCCAAACGCGACCGCACACCCGGCTGGCCCCGCTCCATTTATCTCCAGCCCTTTCGATTTGATCAGTCAGGTTTCCCCGATTTTGGCCAACCCCTTCCCCCCGGCAGCAAGCTCCCCCTTCCCGTCGAGGAGAGAAGCAAGCCGGGATAAACCAGCCACCGGATTGTATTCGTCAAACGCAGGAGGCAGATACAGGATGCCCGCGTTCCTTTCGAAGTTTCAATGTTTGCCGTGCCCTTTCTTTTCTTTGGTGTTTTTCTCGCAGTGATCGTGGTCATCGCCCTCGTCGGGCACGCCCAGGCCAAGGCCCGGCGGGAACGGTTCGCGGCCTTTGCGGCGGAACGGGGCTGGCATTATTCCGCCGCCACAGAACGCAGCCTGGAGGATCGTTATCCGGAACTGGATCTATTCCGGCGCGGCTCCAACCGCTACGGCGGGAATTTCCTGACCGGATCCGCCGCGGGACATGCCCTGACCGCTTTTGACTATCACTACCAGACATCCTCCGGCAGCGGCAAGCACCGCAGCACCCAGCATCACCGCTTTACCGTGGTCATGCTGCAGCCCGCTTTCCCTCTGAAACCACTCGCCATCCGGGGTGAGCATGTCTTCGACCGCCTGACGGCCGCTTTTGGTTGGGACGACATCGATTTCGAATCGGCGGAATTCAGCAGCAAATATCATGTCAGCAGCCCGGACCGGCGGTGGGCGTTTGATGTCATCACTGCCCGCACCATGGCCTTTCTGCTGGATCGGGAGGCAGGATCCATGCAGATGGACCATGTCCGCCTCATGCTGTCCCTGCGGCAGGTCAGCGATCCCTCTGAAATCCTGCCGGCCTGCGATACCGCGGCCGGGCTGCTGGACGGCATCCCGGACTACGCCCGCATCGCTCCCCCCTCACTGCTGCCACCTCCCCTGCCCTGACCCTCCATGGAAATCCTGATCCTCCCCGCCGCCCTGGGACTCATCGTGCTGCTCTGGTTCATGGGCACCTACAATGGCCTGATCCGTTTGCGCAATCATTGCCGGGAATCCTGGGCGGATATCGACACCGAATTGAAACGGCGGCACGATCTCATTCCCAATGTCGTCGCCGTGGTGAAAGGGTATGCGGCTCACGAACAGCAACTTTTTGAGGAAATCGCTGCCGCCCGCGCCCGTGCCAGCACCATCGATCACACCGGAACCCACGTCGGGGAATTGTGCCGCGCCGAGAACGAACTGCTGCGCGGCGTGCGCCGGGTCTTCGCCGTGGCCGAAGCCTATCCCGCCCTCAAGGCCGACGCCCAGTTCCTTCGGCTCCAGCAGGAACTGGTGAACACCGAGGACCGCATCCAGGCCTCCCGCCGCTTCTTCAATGCCAATGTCCGCGACCTGAATAACCGCGTCGAGTCCGTCCCTTCCAGTCTGGTCGCCAGCATGGCAGGTATCGGCCCGGCGGAGTTCTTCGAAGTGGAGGATCTCACCATCCGCGCGCCGGCCCCAGTCCGGTTTTGATGTCGGATCGGTTCAGGCTGAATTCCCCATTCCTTGGCCGAGTGGAACCGGTCCACAGCCATCAGGGACAATCCCCACCAGCCTGCCCTCCCACAAACGACGGGAAGCAAACGACCGTAGGGTTTGCCGGCGAATCACTCTAAAGTGGGAGACCAGAACCGCCTCAGGCGGCTTTAAGGATGGCATCGAATTCCTTGTCCGTGAAGGCCTGCATGGTTTCCGTGCGGACATTGCCCAGGGAGGCGAGTTCCGCGAGCAGATGCAGGATCTTACCCTCGCCCTCAGCCGTCAGAATGAGCACTCCGTCGCAGCGGCCCGTCGTCCAGTATTGCCCTTCGACGGCGACGCCGGACTTCGCGGCCAGCGCATCGAAGGCGTGGGCGCGCCGGGTGGATTCCTTGATGTTGCTGGATCCCTTCTCAGTGAATTTGAGCAGTATGATATAGCGGGACATAAGTGTGGTGGTGCAGGGTTTGTGCAGCCATAAAGATTACGGACCCGGCCCGCTGCCCTTATCTTCCGCCTTTTCCAGGGAATTTGGGGCCAGGGCACCCCATCGATTGCACAGCCGAAGGCCTCATTCCTCACCTGGAGCAGGCCACACGTCCTTGAGCCTCTGCCGGTGGGCTTCGGATATCCGATAAAACGACTTCCCTTCGGCAAGCTTGCTGACTTCCTTTTGATGTTCGCGGGGGAGGGCTTGAAACCATTCTCTGGCCGCGGAAACAGAGTCGGCACGCTCGCCATAATATCGCGCCAATTCCGCCACGATCGATGAGCGCACGGCACCCGGAGCCAACTCCATGGCAACGGGCAGCGCTTTTTGCGGCTCAAGGCCAAACCATCCGATATTTCCTTGTCTGAAGGCCTCAATTTCATCCCGGTGCTTGCGCACGAAGATACGGGCTGCTGCAGGATCCTGCCGGAACAGCAGACCGATCACGTTCCCCCGACTCGTGTCCGCAAAATGGGAATTGGCCGACGTTCCCGCAGCGAGTTGCCACGCAAACTCAGGATCCTTCAAGGTGGCGGCGGTCAGGAGCGAATGTGATATCCCAATCGCATGGCCCGCCGAGGGCAGCATCATTGAGTCCGGCTGCTTCCTCGCCCATGCGATGAATCCATCCAGATCGCGTTCCTGCCAGATTGTCATCAGTCTGAACAGGCGTTCGCTACTTTTCGCACTGGCCACCTCCGACTGAAAGGCCTCCGGGAAATCGTCAGATTCCAACAACCACATTTTCCGCTCCCACGCGATGTGCTCCGACACCACCGGGGAAGGAACAGAAGCCTGAGTGGGGGACTTGGCAGGATGGGTGGGCCTGTTCAGTTCCGTTACCGTGACCAGCGTGGATACCGCAACGGATTCCGAATTTTCCGCCACCCCCAAACGGGACACCAGGAATTTCCCGGCTCCCAGAGAAAGCAGGAATGCCAAAACGACTAACAATCGAGCTTTCATTTTTATTGATCTCCGGATTTCAAGCTGTTCAGGACTTCTGTAATTTCCTCCGAAGAGATGGACAAATCCCGCAGGATGGGAACCACAACCTCTTCCGTCTGCCTGCCGGTGCAGCGCAGCACCCAGGCAAGTTTATCAACACGTTCTGAGGGATCCGAAATCGCCACGGCCCAGGGAAGTGCGGAGTCCGGCTCTAGGCGCAGGGTCACGTTCAGCAGACCGTGAATAGCCGAATCCCGGTCTGCGCCTGCTGGCTGGGCTGTCAGCCAACGGGAAGCCGCGGTGAGGTCCTGTTTGGCCCAGTTCGCCACGGCGCCATGAAGAATCCTCACGCGTTCCGGGCCGGCTGCGGCTGCTTGGATTGCCTCCTGAGGCGAACTGACCGCCATGAGGTCCAACAGCAGCGCCCGGGCATTCGCCCGGACTCCCGCATCCCCGATCTTGTCCGTCAGGATCAGTGCCGCCGCCGGATCATCCACACTCCATCGCGAAAGGGTTTCCAAGGCAACTTTTCCCCGACTGAAAAGCACGTCCGCATGACGGGCCATGAAATCCACCGCGCTTTCAGCGGTCCGCGGGATGTGATTGCGGGCCACCATGGAAGCGGCTGATGCGGATTCCCCGGGAAAGTTTTTTTTCAGCCACGCCAACGCTGCATCAGGATTGGTGAGGGCGAGCGCCTCTGCAGCCTTTTGGATAGTTTCCCCTCCCCCGGCCTCCTTGCAGATCACCGCAGCCAAATCCGGCTCGCGGGCGATGACCTGTTGAGCGATTTTATTCAGTCCCAAATTCCTGTTTTCAGGGTCCACCACCGTCCGGAAAAAGTCGAGCGCGGCTTGGGGATCAATCCGTGCCCAGCCGGAGGCAAGCCCCTGCCAGGCTTTGGTTTGCTCCAAACCTCCCAGGCCATAACCAGCAGGATCTTCCAGCAGTCTGGCGAACGCCCGAGGGTCAGTAGCAGTCAGATTCCGGGACGCCGTCTCCACACAGTAGTTGGCATCATCCCACTTGGAAAGTTCTGCATATTGACGGAAAAAATCCGCCGGCCGGGCGGCAGCCAAAGCATGTGATATCCGGGAAAAAGCGATATGTTGGTCATAGTTTTCCGGAAGAGCCAAGGCCCGGGCAATCGCCGTATCCGGATCCTTGACTGACCACTTTCCCAGATAACCCCATACTTGGGTCATCCGGTCTTCCCCGGTCAATTCACCTGCCAGCAGGGCGCGGAAGCCGCCTTCGGGATCCAGTTCGAGCCAGCGTTCCCATAAAAGAGAAACCGTGTAAGGGTCAGGCTTGCCACTGAATAGCTCCTGCGACAAGGCCACCATGTCCCCGCGGGAAGCCGAGCCGATATGTTCCAACAAACGAAGCTGCGTTCCCCCCGGCCTATCCAAGGCGGCATCCGTCAAAGGAACGGGTGCTGGCAAGAGTTCCCCTTTTCCGGCCTTGGACGGATGCGGTCTCGTTATATTCCTCTCGGCCGGCATCCGATCCGTCCAGCCCCACGCTCCTCCAACCAACAGGCCACAAATACTCCATACGAGCGGTGCGTTCATGCAGCCACAGTAGCGGGTGCCGGCACAGACGTGCAAATGAAATTATGTGAGAGGTTGCTGCACTGACAATGCGAACCGCCTGACATCTCATTCCAGCAGCCAACACTTTCCTAAACCAGCAGTTCCCGGATGACCCGGGCTTCCTCGACGCCGGTGAGGCGGAAGTCGAGGCCTTGGGAGCGCACGAAGAGTTGTTTGTGGTCGAGGCCGAGCTGATGCAGGATGGTGGCGTGGATGTCGTGCACGTGGGCGGGATTTTCCACGGCTCCGAAGCCGAATTCATCGGTCGTGCCATAGGTTAGTCCGGGTTTGAAACCGCCGCCCGCAAACCACATGGTGAAGGCGTCGATGTGGTGGTTCCGGCCGGTGGATTCGCGCACTTCCCCCATGGGAGTACGGCCGAACTCGCCGCCCCAGATCACGATAGTGTCCTTGAGCAGACCGCGGCTGGCGAGATCGCGCACCAAGGCCGCACAGGGCTGGTCGATATCACGGCACTTCTCGGGGAGATGTTTCTCGAGGTTTTCGGTGGGGCCGCCGTGGTGGTCCCAATTGGTGTCGTAAAGCTGGACGAACCGCACCCCGCGCTCGACCAACCGGCGGGCCAGCAGGCAGTTGCGGGCGAAGCTGGTTTCCTTGGGGTCCTTGATGCCGTAGAGATCGAGGGTGGCCTGACTCTCCTCTTTGATGTCCATCAGCTCCGGCGCGCTGGTCTGCATGCGGTAGGCCATTTCGTAGGCGTTGATGCGGGTGTGGATTTCATCGTCACCGGTTTCGACGAGGCGCTTCATATTGAGGTCGCGCACCGCATCGACCAGCTGGCGCTGTTGGACCTGACTGATGGATTTCGGGGTGGAAAGATTGACGATGGGATCGCCCTGATTGCGCAGCGGCACGCCTTGGTAGGTGGTGGGCAGAATGCCACTGCCCCAGAGCACGGCCCCGCCCCGAGGACCCCGCGGGCCGCTTTGCAGGACAACAAAACCTGGCAGATCATCGCATTCGCTGCCCAGACCGTAAGTGACCCATGATCCCATGCTGGGACGGCCGAACACCCCGCTGCCGGCATTCATGAAGAGCTTGGCGGGAGCATGGTTGAAGAGGTCCGTTTTGCAGGTCGTGACCAGGGTGATGTCATCCACAATGCCGGCGGTATAAGGCAGGAGATCGCTCACCCACTTTCCGGACTGTCCGTATTGTTTGAAACTGCGCCGGGATCCCAGCAGATCGCTGCGGTGGCTGCTGTCCATGAAGGCAAACCGTTTGCCCGCCGTATAGCTTTCCGGAATGGGCTTTCCGTTCAGTTGGGTAAGCAGCGGCTTGTGCTCGAACATGTCGAGCTGGGACGGCCCCCCGGCCATGAAGAGAAAAATAACGTTCTTCGCCTTGGCAGGAAAATGAGTGGGTTTGGGCTGCAGGGGATTCCCCAGATGGGGCGCGGGGGTGGCTCCCAGGCCGCGCCCAGCCATCAGTGAGGCCAGCGCGAGCGAACCCACCCCCATCGAACAGCGGCTGAAGAAATGACGCCGGGTCAGGTCACGCAGAGCGTTTTCAGGATTCATGGCATTCATTCGCGGGTGACGGTTTCATCGAGATTCAGAAGGGCGCGGGCGGCATTCAGCGTGTCGAGTTTTTCGAGCACCGCGAGTTCATCGGGGTTTGGGGCCCGCGTGGTGCAGCGGCGGAAGGCGGCTTCGAGCCCATCCTTCAGGATGATCTTTTCCAGAGCGGTGGCGAATTCGAAAAACCCGTTATCATTCATCAACGTGAGCGCCTGCAGCGGCGTGTTGCTGCGGATGCGGCGGGTGCAGGTGGTGAAGCCTTCCGGGGCATCAAACACACTCAGGCTGGGCGGAGGCGAAGCCCGGTAAACAAACGTGTAAAGCCCGCGGCGGAATTTGTCCTCTCCTTGGCTCTCCTTCCACGTGCGTTTGGATTGCCCCTGGTTCAACACCCCATCGGGAATAGGCGGATACACCGGCGGCCCGCCCAGCTTGGGCGAAAGCAGCCCGCTGGCGGTGAGGGCAACGTCACGCACGATTTCGGCATCCAGCCGCAGGCGCTGCTGACGGGCCAGGAGATAGTTGTTGGGATCCTTCTCCCTCAGTTGCGGTGTGTCAGAGGAACTCTGCCGGTAGGTGTGTGAGGTGACGATCACCCGGTGCATTTCCTTCAAACTCCATTTCCGGTCCACCATTTCACCAGCCAGCCAGTCCAGCAGTTCCGGATGGGAGGGCGGAGTGCTGGTCAGGCCGAAGTCGTTTTCCGTCACCACCAGACCGCGCCCGAAATACTGCTGCCAGATTCGGTTCATGATCACCCGCGCCGTCAGCGGATTGTCAGGACTCATGATCCACCGGGCCAGATCCAGCCGATTGGGTGAGCTGGTGGTTTTGGTGAATGGATGCAGCACCGCCGGGGTGCCCGGGGTCACTTCCTCCGCCGGGCGGGTGAAGTCGCCTTTGATCAGGACGGTGGTCCGGCGCGGTTGCGGCCGCTCCTGCATCACCATGGTGGTGGTGCCTTTGTTAAGCTGGGCGTCGATTTCCTGATAGCGGTCATTGATTTCCTGGAAGCCCCCCGCCCCACCCTCGGCCGCGGTGCACAGGGTCCTGCGCTGGGCCAGATTGCGTTTTGCCTCCGGCACTGCGAGGCTCTTGCGTACCGGGCCGGACAGGCTTTTGAGGGCTGCCGGGGTGAGTCCGGCCTCCCACTTCGCCAACTCATCAGTGTGGGCTTCCAGATAGGCTTTGATCCGGCCTTCCAGATCCTTCATCTCCGCAGTCATGGCCCCGACATCCACGCCAGGATCCATGACCTTCAGCTCCGGCTCGTCCTGGTTATTGAAGAAAGCAAAGAGCCGGTAGTATTCCTGTTGCGCGATGGGATCGAATTTGTGATCGTGGCACTGGGCACAGCCGATGGTGAGGCCGAGCCACACCGTGCCGGTCGTGGCCACCCGGTCGAAGACACTATCAATCCGGAACTGTTCCTTGTCGATCCCGCCTTCCTCATTGATCTGCGTATTGCGGTGGAAACCCGTCGCAACCTTCTGACTCACGGTGGCCTCCGGCAACAGATCCCCGGCGAGCTGTTCGATGGTGAATTGATCGAAAGGCATATCCGCATTCAACGCCCCTATCACCCAGTCCCGGTATTTCCAGATCTGCCGCGGCGCATCAATCGAATAACCATTGCTGTCAGCATACCGCGCTTGGTCGAGCCACCAGCGGCCCCAGCGCTCCCCGTAGTGCGGACTGGACAGGAGCCGGTCCACCAATGCCTGGTAGGCCGCCTCCGCATCCTCCTTACTGGCTTGCACAAAGGCATCCACCTCCGCCGGTGAGGGCGGCAGCCCGGTCAAATCCAGCGATACTCTCCGGATCAAGGTCGCTGGCTCTGCGGCGGGCGAAACGGTCAGGCCGTGGGTCCGGAGCGTGGCCTGAATATAGTGGTCGATCGGATGTCCCGTCAGGCCGGCGGGCAAGCCAACCGGTTTCGGCGCCACAAAGGCCCAGTGCGGCTGATACTCCGCGCCCTCGGCGATCCAGCGTTTCAGGATCTCCTTTTGGGCGGCGCTGAGTTGTTTGTGGGAATCCGGAGGCGGCATCAGCTCGTCTGCATCATCGGTCAGGATGCGTTCAATCAACTGGCTGTCCTCCGGTTTTCCCGGGACAAAGGCCTCCTTTTCCAGCGCCGCCTCGCGCACATCCAGCCGCAGCTTCGCCTTGCGGTGGGCCGGGTCGTTGCCGTGGCAGTGGTAACAGTTATCCGACAGGATGGGGCGCACGTCACGGTTGAACTCGATCTTCGCCGGCACGGGCGCCTCTGCCCCGTGGGCGAGTGATGCCGCGAGGAGGAAGAGTAAAACAGGGTATTTCATGAAGGGCATGCTCAATACGCCACGATGGCGTTCTTCATTTCGGAGGCAACCGGAGCCTCGGACGGAGCCCAACCCGCTGGGAGAGTGGTCCCGGTCAGCGCTTGCGGGAAGTCCAGTCAATCCGCCAGCACCGGCTGCCATGCGGCATCCCCCGTTCACCGGGTCGCCTTCAGCCGCACCCAGGTCCGCGCCCCGACCGCCGGGACGGTGCCCTCCCACTGGTAGACCGATGGCTCCCCATTGCTGACCGGACCCGCGGATTTCTGTTCGGTGCCGCCCGCCGCCGCCAGCGACACCCAGTTCTGCAGGTCTGTGCTGGTCTGCACAATCATCGTCTCGCCCGAGTTCGCATTCTCCCGGCGGAAGTAGGTGAAGCGCAGCCGACGCTGGCCTCCGGGGGTGACGATGGCAACAGTCAGGGGAGACGGGTTCGATTGCACCGGGGTGCTGCCGGTCATGAATTCCGCGAAGTTAGGAATACCATCCCGGTCCGGGTCGGCCGCGTCCCCCGCCTTGGAAGGCGTGGTGGCTTCGGCGCCGAAGTGGAGGGCTTTCCATGATTCGTAGACGGTGCCATGCTGGTATTCCATCCACCCGGATTTTACCGCGCCGCAGGGACCGGTGATGACTCCGCGGATGTAATAGGAAGCACCGGCGATGAAGCCCGTTACATTCTGGCTGTACTCCGCTTCCATGTTGGTCGTGCCAGCGGCATGATAATCGTAAGGTTCGAATCCGATCTCCTCCACCGGGACCACCTCAAAGCCCAGCTGCACCACATTTCCATTGGGCACCACGTGGCCGCGCAGCTGCACCGCGCTGCCAAGATTGATCGGCGGAAGAGTGCCCACCTTGGAGCCAAGACGCAGGCGGAAAACGGTGCCATTGCCCGGCCCGTGTTGGTTGGTAAATCCGTAGAGATCGCCATCCTCCGCCGCATAGAGACCGCCTTGCGTGGGCATATTGCCGGGCAGCAAGGTGGAGGTATCGTAGGATTGGAAATCGACCACCCCGGTCAGCCCGTCATTGGCTTCCAGACGGAAAACCGTGCCGTAGGCCGAATTGCTGATGCCGCTGGAGGTGGTGCCGTAGAGCAGTCCGTCCGAAGCCATGGTGAGCCCCGCGATCGGATAGCGTCCGTGCCATCCGGCCCCGCCGGTCCCTCCCATGGAGAAGAGCACGGCGCGGATGCCGCTCGACGGCTGGTATTTGAACACGGTGCCATATCCCAGCAGGCCATCCGAACGCGTGGTGCCATAGAGCCAATCGTCCTTCCACACCAGTTGGCCCCGGGGTTCCCCGCCGGGATGCGCGCCGCTTCCGCCGGTGAACTGCACCAGGGTGGTGAGGACGCCGCCAGGGGTGATGCGGAAAAGGGTGCCGCGGTCCGGTCCGCCACCCACCGAGGTCACCCCGTAAAATGCCGTGGCCGGCTGGAAGGACTGCGGGAATTCCGCAGTCAGTCCGCACAGGGGCTGGCCGCCGAGGGTGGCCCCGCTGAAGCCGGTAAACTCCGCCAGCGTCTGCACCGCCCCACCCCCCTGGGGAATGCGGAATACGGTGCCATGTCCGGTGGCCCCGCCATAACGGGTCGTGCCATACAACCAGCCGTCCCCACCCCCGATCAACGCTCCGTTGGGTTCCTCTCCCTTGGCCCCGCCCCCACTGGCCGCCGGGCCGCTGAACCATGCCAGGCTCTGGAAGCTATTGGTGGAAGGCCGATAGCGGAAAATAGTCCCCTTGCCTCCCTCGCCGCCGCCACTGGTGGTGCCGTACAGCCAGCCATCGCCCGTGGGCAGGAGCGAAGCCCTCGGCCACAGACCCGGGACCGCCCCGGTACTGGTGAAGGACACCACCGTGGTCCGCTGGCCGGATGGAGTCATGGAAAAGATAGTGCCATAACCATTGCCCGCATTCAGTTCATTTCCGCCCTGCTCGGTGGTGCCATAATAGAGGCCGCCCTCGGCCGCAAGCCCACCCACCGGGAAGGCCCCCTCCAACGTCGTGCTGCGCTGGCCAAACTCCAGGATCTGCGCCGTGGTCCACGACGTGCCTGCCCCGCGCAGCCGGAAGAGTACCCCCAGGTTCCGGGGCCCTCCCTGCTCTGACAAGCCCTGGAGATCGCCCCCGCTGGTCTGCATCAGACCCACCGGACTCAGCCCCATCGGCCCCCCTGCGCTGCTGGTGATGAGCACGCTGGGATTCGTCCCTGCCGTGCTGATCCGGTAGATGCTGCCTCCATTGCGCAGCGTCGCCCCATAGATCCATCCATCCGCCGCCAGGACCGGTGCGGTGAACGGCTCACCACCCGCCGTGATGAAATCCGCCGGCCATTCATAGAGCGATGAAAAGCTGCCCGCGGTCGTGATCCGGTAAAGGGTTCCATAACCATAAAATCCGCCCTGGCTCGTCACCCCGTAGAGCGTGCCGTCGGACGCCTTGGTCAGGCCTGATTTCGGCCGCGAGCCTTTGAAACTGCCGCCTGCCCCGGTGAACCGCAGCACCGTCTGCGGCGTTACCGTAGTCGCGGCACCTCCCGGCAGGGGAAACCGGAACACCTTGCCATACGACGGATTGCCCGACTCGGACAGCAATCCGTAGAGATACGTCACGGCCCCTTCGGTCCGCTCCACTAACGACCCCACCGGCCGGGCGCCCTCTGCCGCTGCGTCTGCGGCATTGGCGCCGGTAAAGGCCACCAGTTCTGTGAAGGTGCCCGCCGGGGTGACGCGGAACACCGTGCCCGCATTGTTCGTCACGCCGCCCACATTCGTCATCCCATAGAAATTCCCATCCGTGGCCTGGACCAGGGCCCCCACCGGCGCCGGGGACGAAGAGGTGCCGGAAAAACTGTGCAGCGTTGTCATTACCCCCGCCGGGGTGCAGCGGAACAGGGTCCCCTTGCTGGCTGCCCCGCCGCCCGAGGTGTGGCCGTAAAGATTTCCGTCCGTTCCCAGCGTCAGGCTGCCGCCGGGACTGTGTCCACTTGGGGGAGCCACCGCACCCTCAAAATCATAAACCGTCTCCATCACGCCGGACGGCGAAACCTTCACGATGGACCCATTGTAGCGCGCCCCGCCCTTCCGCAGGGTGAAATAAAGGGTCCCATCCGCCGTTTGAACCGGCCTGACTTCGTTCAACCCCAGATCCCCCGGACTGTGCGGCGCACTGACAAATCCCCCCAGCGATTCCGGCACCACACACGGGAGCTGCGCCACCGCCCGGGGGAGACTCCATAACGTGAGCACAGCCCCTGACAACAGCACCGGAAAGAGATGACGGATCATAAGGCACGATCCCATGCCCTGCCCCTGAGACAAGCCTGAAGCATGCCGCTGTCATTGCCCTGTTGGCGGGCTCAGCACCTCTTCAAGGACCGGCGTCCGCAGTACCGGGAGCTGCAGGGGCGGAACTGACGCGGAAGAACGCCTGCGGCGCATCACTGAAAACCACCTGGGTCACCACGCTTCCGCTTCCCAGCAGGATAGAGCTGCTATTTATCCACGGACCCGCCAGGGACCCCGCCTCCTTGATCACATAACTCTGCCCGATGCCGGTGGGAAAGCGCAACGCATAAAGCCCATTGCCCAAAGGAAAGAAATCCTGCACCGCCAATTGCCGCACCGTGCAGACGGAGGTCACAACATTGGCCGGTCCGCTGGCCGCACTGGCATCCAGGAAAAAAGTCTCATCCCCCCTCTCCGGACCCCTGATTTCCGGTGACCGCCACCGTCACCCACTTGGAGGTTTCGCCAGGGGCGAAGGTGAGGCTCACCGGACCCAGTGGCGTGAAATCGCTGCCTGCTTCCGCCGTTCCGGCGCGGGTGGTGAGGGTCCAGGTCAGCGGCAGCAGCGAAGGGCTGGCCAGGGTGGCGTTGACCCATACCCGGTAGGGCCCGGGGGCGGAGGACTCCGTGACACTGCCGGCGGTGAGGCTGAGGGCCGGCTGGGCGTCGTCGTTGGTGATGGTGCCGGTCAGGGAGGTCGCCGTTCCCAGCAGGGCTCCTTCGGGGTTTGTCAGAACCAGCGTCAGGGTTTCATGCGCCTCAAACTCCGTATCACCAGCGACGTTGACTCTGACAAATACTACGGTCTCCCCGGCGGCAATCACCGCTGTGCCGGAAGCGGCGGTGAAATCGCTCCCAGCCTGGGCGCTTCCTGCTTCCACCATGTATTTTACATTCACCGCCTGGAGCTGTGGGGCGTCCAGGAAGAGGCGGAAGTCCAGAAAGACTTCCCCGGCGTTTCCTTCCACCACGCTAGCGGCTTCCCCGTGGAGCAGAGGCTGCACCCGCACTGTGAAGCTTTGGCTGGCCGTGCTGTTGCCGTCATTGACCGTCACCGTGATGAGCGCCGAGCCGCTCTGCCCGGCTGCTGGGGTGAATTGCAGTGTCCCTCCGGCTGCCCCGCTGGTGTAGGTTACCACCGGCTGCGGGATGAGGGCGGGATTGGAGGACACTGCGCTGACGGTTAGCCCATCCGTCTCCCCAACTCCCGCGCTGATGCCGCCAAAAGCCACCGTTTGCACTCCGGCGTTATTCTGAAGTGGGGCCGGATCCGGGATGATGTTCAGGGTCGGCAGATCATTCACCGGCAGGACGGTCACCGTGAAAGTCCTGATGACCGTTCCGTTCGTCGCCTGGGCGTCCCGGGCGGTAACGGTGATGAGCGCCGTTCCGGAAGCATCCGCCACCGGCGTATAACTTAAGCCCGCAGTGGCCGCCGGACTGGTGTAGTCCACCTGGGGATTGGGAATCAGCGAGGGATTGCCGGAGACCGCGGTGATGGTAACTGTCTGCCCCTCTTCCCCGGGTCCGGGACTGATGCCGGAAAGCGTCAGTGTCTGCATCCCGGAGTCCTCCGGAATGGCGGCGGGAGCAGGGATTACCGCCAGCGTGGGAGGATCATTGACGGCGGTAACGATCACCGTAAAGAACCGGGTAATGGTGTCTTCCGCGGCGGGACCTTCACTGACACTTACTCTGAGCATGGCAGATCCCGAGGCGTTCGGGGCCGGGGCGAAGCGGATGGAACCGAAAGTGCCACCGGCGTAGGTCACCTGCGGATGCGGAATCACGTCGGGGTTGGTGGACACTGCGGTGACGGTCAGCGGCTGGTTTTCACCAATTCCTGACGTGATGCCCGACAATTGCACGGTCTGCATGGCTGCATCCTCCAGAATAGGGCTGGCCCCAAAAACGGGAGACATCGCAGGCGGGTCATCCACGGGATTCACCGTCAGGGTGAAGGTGGTGGTGGCGGAAAGCAGTCCGTCGGAAACTATCAAGGTAATCAGGGCCTGCCCCGATGCGTTCGGCAGGGGCGTGAGGGTGACATTACGGTCAGTTCCCGCCCCTCCCCCAAAGACGATGCGTGCCGGGGTAATGAGATTCTGATTCGAAGACAGCGCGGAAAGAGTCAGGGCTCCCGGTGTTTCCATATCTCCCAAGGTCAAGGCAAGGGCTGCGGTGGCGGTATCCTCATCGGTCGTTTGATTTTCCAAGGAAGCAATCAACGGGGCGGTGTTCGTTCCGGTGCCTTTCAGTAAAAGGCTGAAGGAGCTTTCATCGGCATCATTGTTTGCCAGATGCAGCACCGCATTTTTCACTCCCGGGCTCCCGGAGGCAAAACTCACCGTGAAGGGGGTGCTGCCGGCAGGGCCGCTGAGAGAGACCGCCGGAGCAGTGACCAGGGTGAAGAAGGACGCGTCTGCCCCGTCGATCGTGACGGCCAATCCGGTCAAGTCAATGCCTCCAGTGTTTTTGATGACGAAGGTGATCTCCCCACTGCCCCCGGGCGTTACCGTGCCGAAGTCCACCTGGCTGCCGCTGACCAATTCCGATCCGGACGTGCCCCTCTGCACACTGATTTCAGGTCCCGGCACGTTCACAAAAATGGACTGGCCGGGGACTCCATTCAGATACACCGTGGCCATCGCCGGCCCCGGCGGAAACCCAGTGGCGGGGAGCGAGGTGAAAGCCATCCCCGACCAGGCTACGGACGGATCAGATGGCAGGGTTGCCGTCTGCCCATTGTCGAGCCGGCGCAGCTTCACCACCGGCTCCGTTTCCGGACTCCCCGTAAAGCCACTACCGGAAAGGTTCAGCCTTTTGCTGCCATCAAAGGAAGCGGACGCGATCACCGGTCGTGCGGTCCCCGTGGCGGCGAAAAAGGCATTGAACGTCTGCGTTTTGACGGTGGCGGGATCGTTGCCGAAGATCTCTCCTCCCGTGAAAAGAGCCCGGCCATCCAATAGCAGGGAAACCCCGTGACCGCGCGTCTTCACATTCCCCAGCAGCACCCACGAATCCGCTGCCGGATCGTAAATTTCGGCCCTTCCCGCTGAGCCGTTCATGGGGTAGAAATAATTCCCCGATACCAGCACCCGCCCGTCCTGGAGCAGCGTGGCAGAGTGAAAGACCCCCTCCGTGCGCATCGGCGCCGCCGCGGCCCAGGTGTTCGTGAGGGGGTTGTAAATCTCCGCCTTGCCGGTGGAGGAGGAAGTGTAGTAATCGGCTCCTCCGGTCACTAGCACCCGCCCGTCGGGCAGCAGCGTGAGGGCGGGGGAGACATGGGGAAAAAGGGGGCTGGCGGCGGCTTGCCAGACGTTGTTGACCGGATCGTAGAGCTCGGCAGAGCCCGGCTCCGTCGGGGGGCTTTCGCTCATCACGAGGACTTTGCCATTGGAGAGCAACGTGGCGGAAAGGGTCTGGCGTTCGGTTAGCATGGAGGCGGCGGGACTCCATGATCCCGAGACGGGGTCAAACAACTCGACGCTGGCGAGGGCGGTGTTATTGGGCGGCCGGTATCCTCCCGCCACCAGCACTTTTCCTGCTGGCAGCAGCACCGCGGCGTGGAAAGCCCGCGCCGTCTGGAGCGGGTTCGCCTGACTCCATGTGCCGGTGGCGGAGTCATAAAGCGTCGTAGCTGCCGTATAGTTGGTAGCCTGGGTATCTGTATAGCCTCCCGTCACCACCACCCTGCCGTCCTCCAGCAACGTCGCGGAATGGCCTGTGCGGGGACTGAAGGGACCCGCCGGACTCCAGGCATCGCCCGCCGGATTATAAACCTCGGCGCTCCCCACGATGGATTGACCCCAACCGAACCCACCGGTGACCAGCACTTTACCGTCCGGCAGGAGGGTTGAAGTGTGATGACTCCGCCCGCCTGTCATGGGACCGGTCTCCGTCCACTGGGTGGGTTGCGCCGAGTAGATTTCGCAGGAGGAAAGCGATCCCGCCGGATCGTACCCTCCCGCCAGGAGAATCGCTCCCCCGGCCAGCACGGTGGCGGTATGACCGGCACGGGCGGTGATCAGACTGGCGGCGGCCGACCAGGTTTTTGTGGACTCCTGATAAATCTCCGCACCCGCAGTGGGAACCCCCGCGGCATTCAGGCCACCCGCTGCCAGCACCCGGTTGCCTGACAACACTGCGGCGGTGTGCTCCGTGCGCCCCCCGGTCAGGGACCCCGTGGTTTCCAATCCATAACCAATCAGCAGCCGGGCCGTTGCCAGCGGCACGTCCCGGGTGCCGCCCGCTACCAGCACGTTGGAATTCGGCAGTAATGTGGCCGTGTGGAATTTGCGCGCCCGGTCGGACGTGCCGGGACCGGTCCCCATGATGTTCCACGTTCCCCAGTCAGGGTTATACAGCTCTATCACCGTGATAAAGCTGCTGCCGGAGGTGCCCCCGATCGCGAAGGCCTGGCCGCCCGCGAGGGAGACGGTATGCAAGCTCCGCGCGTAGTTGAGCAGCCCGGTCTCCGTCCACGTGCCGGTGGCGGGATCGTATAGCTCCGAGGTGTCCAGGGAAACGGTGGCGGCATCATCAAGGGCCCCGCCCGCCACCAGAACCTTTCCGTTTTGCAAAAGGGTGGCGGTGTGATGCCGGCGGGCCGTGGTCATGGCGCCCGTGAAGGCCCAGGTGCCTGTGGCGGGGTCATAGAGTTCCGCCGAAGCCAGCGCGTTCCCCAGGCCGTCGCGTCCACCATTGATGAGCACTTTCCCGTTTTGCAGCAACACCGCGGTGGCCCCGCTGCGGGCCGTGCCCATGGCCGCAGTGGCGGTCCAGGCGCCGCTGGCTGCGTTGTACAGCTCCGCCCCACCCAGGGTCCCAGTTTCGTTGAGTCCTCCTGCGACCAGCACCCTGGCATCCGGCAGGCGCGTAGCGGTATGCGCGCGGCGCGCCATGCTCATGCCCCCGGTGGCAATGAAAGTGTCCGCCGCGTGTGCCGGAATAGCGGTGAACATTGCTGCGCCCGCCAGCAGCAGGAAAAACATTGCGGAATGCAGCGGGCGGATCAGTCCGGCGCCGGAGAGGTTGAAACGCGGGTTCATAAGATAATGAAAGGAGGAAAAACCAGAATGTGGCCGGAAAAGGGGGTGCCAGACGAAAACTGCGTCTGCGGTCTTCGCGGAAACGCAGCGGAGTCCCTGCAAGGGCTAGGGCCTGCCGGATAGAACGCAAGTGCAATAGCAAACCGCACTTACGGGATCATTTCCGACGCCGGCGGAATGCCATCCGGCTCGCCTCCTGACACGACCCGGCACGTCAGCCGCAGGAAAAGCAGTCCGGGAAATGACGGGCCTGGATCCGTGTCCGTTATGCCACTTAACATTCCGGCGGCACCAGAAGCCTCAAACCGCATGATCCGCGGGAAGATTGGCGCCTGACCAGATTTGACGGGAGGTCCAGTCCGTGGCGGGGCCGGACCAGAAGGCCTCCGCGGGCGGCAGACCGAGTGGCAGGAAGGCGAGCGTGCAGAGATAGAGGCTGCCGGTGCTGATATAGGATTCGGCCAGGGCGGGCTGATGTCCGGCCAGGCCGATGCGCAGCCAGCCTGCCGCATCAAAGGTATCCGCGGCCCCCAGCGTCCGCTGGATCACCGCGCCCAGGGCTCCGCGCACCTGGGCAGGGGCCACCCCTTCCGGCAACTCCCGCCGCAGGGCCATGGCCGCGAGGTGATGAAAGGCTCCACAGCGATAGGTGAGGGAACGCCCCAGCGGAGGATAGCTGCCATCCGTGGCAATGGATCGCTCCTGCACCGCCGCATAACGCACCGCCCGCTTCCTCACCGCGGCCTGATGGGTGCTCCAGCGCGGGTCCACCGGCGTAAGGAGGTCGAGCACGCTGAGCAGCATCGGCTGGATCACAAAGCTGTTATAGTAGTCCCAGTGAAAGTGCGGGCCATCGCCGTAAGCGCCATCTCCCTGATACCACTCCTCGTGCGAGGAGAGAGCCTTCTCCACCGGCCCGGGCAGCCACGCCGCTCCAATGCTGGCCAGAAACGCCTCGATCACCGCAGAGAACAGCAGCCAGTTGTTCTGGCCCGGTGTGAATTTCCGGGTGCTCTGCAGCGCGGCCACCAGCCGATCCCTGACATTTCCCTCCAGCTGATCCCAGAGCACGTGCCGCGCCCGCGACAACCCCAGCGCCAGGAAGGCCGCGTCCACCAGATTCTGCGGAGCCGCAGTGAACTCCAGCCGGTCCGCCGCCGCCGGATCGACCGCCCGCGCCAGCGCCCCGCGGGCGAGGCCCGCCATCCGGTCACGCTGCGCCCCTTCTTCTGCCGTGATCCCCTGGACCGCCAGCCAAGGGGCGATGCCGGCCAGGGTGCGCCCCAGCGCCTCCAGATGCGTCACCCCGCGTCGTTTCTCCTCATGGCCGGGCCTCGCCTCGACGGGCATGGAGGCCTTCAACCGGTCCGCCGCCAGTTGGCCCAGCACCGGCTCCGCCACCCGTTGCAGCATTGCCACCCAGGACGCCCGTGCATCCCCTACCACCGCCGTCACCGAAGCAGCCCCGGCCCGGTGGGATGGCAAGGCGTTGGAAACCGCACCCGCAAGCGCAGCCTGTCCGAGGAAGTGACGTCGATTCATAGAGCAGTTCCCGTGAAACGGGGAGAATGACCGGTAAATTACATCAGCCCGCTGCTGCCCCCATTGCTGGTCGGCTTACGTCGGAGAAGAATTTGTTGAACGCCCCTTCATGGACAGCCCGGGTGGCAGGGTCTTTCCGGGAACGGGCGCGGACATCCGCTGCAGAGCGGTCCGGATCTTTTGCCCCTAAAAGTAAACCCATTGCTTATCGTAAAGCAGCTCGCTTTGCGCCATCACCCATCCCCCTGCCCACCATTTTTGAAATCCATGCAGCCACAGACGGGAGTGCTTCTGCCATCCCACCCAACCAACTGCCAACCTCAAATGAGCCCCATACGCAACCAAACCCAAGCCCTTCCCTCTCCAGATGAGTCTCACTGATAGACCAAAGTCTGCTGGTTTTATAAGAGAAAGCACGTCTTTTCGGAAGCAAAAACAACCCCCTTTACCGGTAGATGGGGTTGCTTTGGAAATGACAGGGGGATGACCCCGCAGCCCAATGCACCTTACTATCAAGGACTTACCGCATGATCCAACTGAGTTTGCCTCCAGATAATTCCGGAATCTACTGGTATTTGTGGAAATTATTTGCTTAAGAAAGGGTCCGGGGTTAGACTAACTCCGACGATCCGGTTCCCACCGCTCCTGCCATTCCTATGAAAACCACCCGGCCCGCCACTCTGCTCCATTCCGATGGATCATCCGTCCAGCTCCCCATTCGGGCAAAGGGCCGCAAGCCCAAAGCAGCAGCCGTGGCCTCTGTCCAAACAGGGTCTCCCACCGAGGAATCCATGACCTTGGAAACCAATCTTGCCACACCCGCTTCCCACTTGGATGAAGCAGCATTGGAAGTCCTCCTGCCCAAGCCCCCGGAGCCGGTTGGCAGCGTGCGCATGGATGTCACTGCCCTGACTCCCGCTGATCTGGATATCCTGCTCCACCGCATCGAACACGCCATGGAAGGCAATGCCCATTACGCCGGCCTGGAAGACCAACGCCTCCGCCTCCTCAAGGCCGGGGACGCCCTCCGCAGCCGGCTCGACCACATGGCCGCCCTTGATATCGAATGGAAAGCCAACCGCGCCGCCCTTGACCTCGACCTCCAGGAAGGCCGCGACGCCCTCCGTCAGGCCGCCAAGGCCTGCGAAGCCGTCAATCCCTCCGTGGGAGCCCTCGTCAGCGCCGGCTGGGATTTGCGCCGCCGCTCCGGTCCCGCCCAACAACTTCCGGCCCCCGCCTCCCTCCGCAGCCAAACCAATGAATTCCCCGGGCAGGCCGTCATCCGTTGGAATAGTGTCCCCAACGCCCACGCCTACGAATTGCAGATATGCCCCGTCGGCATCCCCGGGTTCCTCGACTCCAGTCCCTCCCGCCACTTGTTCCAGGTCAAAACCGTCCTTACCGGCCAGGCCCCCGGCTCCATTCACCGTTGCCGTGTCCGCGCCCTCGGCGCCAAAGGCCCTAGCCCTTGGTCCGCAATGATCAGCGTTCGCGTGGGCTGACCGTCCAAGCGCACCAGGCAGCCGGTTTTTGGATAGTTATCATTTGCCTGGCAACCAGCCCCTCCATCGGCTCAGTGCTCCCGGGCATACAGCTCCGCGAGCAGGCTGGCGGCGGCTTCCACCAGCTTTTCTCCGGAGCCGGGCTCCACGCGGGCGCTCTCGGCTTCGTAGGCTCTTTCGGCGTAGCTGCGGCGGTCAGGGATGTAGCCCTCGCTGCCGTTGGCCAGGGTGGTTATGAGGGTGTGGCGGAAGGGCGACCGCTTTTTGAGGGCGGTCCCGAGTTCCACGAAGACTTCGCCCGGAAAGGCAATCCATGCGGCGTCCTTGCCGAGGGTGATAACCTGGACTTCGGCCTCAATCGGTTTCCCCTGGCGGGGAGCGACGTCGAGCAGGCGGTTGGCGTGCACCAGTTGCATGAACGACGGCAGCGGCCCGTCCTGCTGTTTGCGCACCGTGTGGCGAGCGATCTCCTCCTGCTCGTTAGTCACAAAGGGCACCTCCAGCGGAACGGTGACGCTTTTCACCTGCAGTGCCCCGGGAACGAATACACGCTGCGTTTTCTCCGCGCGGAAAATGGCGGCGGCGATGAGCGTGGCCAGCCGGTGGGCCTCCTCCGGTCCCCTCTGGGCGCGCGGCCACTGCACATCCAGGTGGTTGAGGTTGCCGCAGGTGCCATTGCCAAAAAGCGTGATGCAGTCCTTGCCGTGATACCCTGACAGGATGCGGGCGAGGGCGCCGGGGTAATCGGCCGAGGTTTTGGTCCCGCCGACCGTGTCAGGATGCATGGCGAAATTGGCGTAGATGGCGAGGGCGGGCACTTGTTGTGAGGGTTCGTGCGCCGCCTCGAAGAAGATCGCCTGGACCTGCGGGTCGGGGGTGCCGGTGGGCATCGAGATGTCCGGATTCAGTTTACCGGGATTCCAGCCGACCGTGCCGTCACGCATGTAGAATCGCCGGCAGAAGGACACATCCTGGCATTCGCCAGTGGTCCCTGACACCATCACCGGCGAGAGCTTCTTCACGGCTTCCACCACGCTGGAAGCGATCAGCGACGGCAGGCCCGCCATGTACTTTTCATGCACCGCGAGCGCGGCCGCATTGGGTTCATCCGGAGTGCGGAGAAAGCGACCCGGAACCGGACCGGTATGGGCGTGGGTGGCGGAGATCATCACCTGCGCCCCGGGCAGAAGGCCGCTTTTCTGCACCTCGGCGCGCACCGCGTCCACCAATTCCCGGGGCGACCCGATGAGGTCCAGGGTGACGAGGGCGGCCCGGGTGGCACCGTCGTCGAGCACCAGGGCATGGGCGTGAATATCATCCAACACCCCGTCACAGGCGCGGAAATGATAATACCCGGCCATACCCGCACCAACCGGAGGGCTGATCACCACCTTTGCGGCACCGGCGCGGAGTTCAGCCATGGCGGATGCCATCAGGAGCGAGGAAAGAGTGAGGAGGGTGAGGGAAGTTCTCATGCAGGAGCAACATACGGAATCCCGTGGCCGGTTTTCGCCAGAGAAAAGCGGTCGCCCTCAGGGGCTGAAAGCCGCTTTGGGCATCAGGGTCCGCCCGTCCCGCCGACGCCGGAGCAGCCCCTGGAAATGGCATTTGCTATCCAGGCCAATCGGCTGTGTGGTAAGGACTTATGTCAGATAAAATCAAAAAAAGATTCGGAGTGTGGATGGATACCCACCACGCGACCGTGGTGGGCTTTGACCCCGCCACCTCAGCCTTCACCATCCTTGGCCATGCCAAAAACCCTGGTCCGGGAGCCAATTCGAATGAGAGCTCCGCGAACCACCTCGAGATCACCTTGGTGCAAAAGTATTTCAAGGAGATCGGCCATCATCTCGTGAACGCGGATGAGATCCACATCACCGGCACCGGCACGATCCAGGAACAATTCCTGCACTACCTTGCCAGCACTCCCCAGTTCAAAAATACGCCCACGTCGGAAAGCACCTCCAACCCCATGAGCGATGAAAAGCTGGTGGAGTTCATCACCAAACACTTCCACTAACCCGGAACCTCCCCCACACGAGCCGCGGGCAGTCTTTGCCTGCGGCTTTTTTGTGTCCTGCGACGTCATTCATCTCAAATACCAAGCCGGTTGGCCACGCCTTCCAGAATGGGCCGGGACGCCCAAATCCACTCCTCCGTGCTACTTTAATCCTCACTTTAACCGCCGGATCTCGATAGGGGAATAGATCATTGAATTCCCTATCGTAGTGACTCTCGTGCAGAAACCGACCCGGCCATCTGAAGCGGTGGAGTAGTGGCCCTTCAGATTTCCATCCCTGACAAGGAGTTCATTCTCACAGACGAAACCGCCTCCCAGTGTCCATGTTAGCTTGTCGTCCTGCAGCTTGAGAGTCCAAGGCACCGGTTTGGAGAAATCACAGGAGGTAGCCTTGTCGAGAATTCCAGTGTTGTAGTAGGATCTGTTGATCATCGCACTCTTCCCCTGCTTGCTCCAGATGATCTCCGCAGTGACCCACTTGCCCGGTTTGCTATCCAGGGAGTGGTGGCCAAAAGCGATGCCGGCACAGAAGCGGGGATTTTCCGGATGGGTGGAATGAATGGTGCCGCGTGCCTCAAAAGCTGGGCCGATCCGTGCCCGATGCACCATCAGAGCCCGGTCGCCATCGCCTGTAATGAGAGCGTTGCCATCCGAATGGCCTACCCACGTGCCGTCGAGACGGAGCCAGTCTGAAAGCGAAGGGTCGGCAGATAGCTTTACCCATTCTCCTGCGGCCAGTTTTGTTTCCATCCCGATAAGCCCGCGCTGGCGGTCGATGAGGGGTTTGGCTTCTGCCGGGATTTCCATCAGTTTGTCCAGGACGGCGGTTTCAGCGGTGAAATCCTCCTTCCCGTGTGCCTCGACGGCGGTCTGCCATGCCGCGGTGTGGCCGGCCTTGTCGAGAGCGGCCTCGCCCCGAAGGAGAATCTCGTCACTCATCAAGTCGGCGAGCCGGGAGCGGACTTCTCCGGGAATGGGCCGGGTGCCCGCTTCGGTCAGGGCTGTGCTGGTATCACCCAACCGGCCGGACAACCAACCGCCAAGGGCACGCCACCATGCCCAGTGACCGCGCTCTCCCGGAACGGCCCCGGCGTAGCCCTGACACATTGCCTGGAGGGCCACCGCCACCGCAGGCTGGCGGTAGAGATCGCGGCATGCCTCGGAGCCGTCGAGTTCCTGCCGCAGGGCATCAAGTCCAGCCACCAGAAAGAACGGGATATCCGTGTCAAAGCGCCCGGTTTCCAGCGCTGCGAGCGCCAGTGCCCGCATCGTTTCCTTCCTGCCGCCCCAGCGGGGACGGGAGGCCCAACTCATGGCGTGCCATGCCGGCATGTAGTCGATGCGCGCCGCCGTAGCGCGATCAAACCATTCGCGCTCGGAATCGGAGGAATAGCCAGCCATGGCTACCGCAATCATGCCCGAGGCAGCAAAAGGTTGGGAGGGTTCCAGTTTCCATGCTTTCGTCAAGTGTTTCTCCGCCGTGGTCAGGTGCTCGCGGAATTGAATCCAGCCCTCCTTGGTCACCTTCCATGCCCAGTCGTTGCCGCGGCCGTCCCAAGCCAGATCCACTTCCCAAGACCCTGTCAAGGTTTCCCGGGCCCATTCCGGAAACCGGTCCGGATGGAAGAGTGGCTGGAACAAATCCTTGTTCGACCGGCGGAGACCCCCGGGAAAAATCGAGCGCAGCGTCGTGATATAGATGGGCGCTTCCACCGCAGTCCAGGTTCCTGGTTCCTTGAGGCTGGCGGCAAGATATTCCGCAGCTTTCAGCGCGGCTCCATCCCGCTCCAAGCCCGAACCAGTCCGGACTAATCTGGCTTGTTGGAGACTCAACAGCATCCCAAGGACCGAACTGGTGCCACCTCGGCGGAAGGACTCCCGCGCCTTTACCCCCTGCTTGCGGGCTTCCGACACATCATCCTGCTCCTTGCTGAGAATATCCACCACCAGCCACAGGACCACCGGATCATCTGCACCTGCGGCGAGGAGTTTGCGGGCCCGCCCTGCCATAGCGGCTGCCCCATCCGTCACAAACCGCTGGCAATAGAGTGCCTCCATCGCGGCATCGGCAAACGCGGCGGCCTCTGCGGCCCAGGGTTTATCCACTGCGCGGGCCTTCATCGGAGCCACCAGCACCCGGTGCAGCCACCCTCGGTAGGCCGCAAACGATTCATGCACCGTAGGTGAACTGGGCGAGGAGCGCACCGGAGCGAAATTAGCAGCTGCCAATTCCTGGCGGATGGCCTGCCGGACCTCTTCGCTGAGCACCCCCTTGTCCTGTGCGGAGAGCGGTTGAATAACAACCTGACCAAAAAGCACACCTGCGAGCAGGAAAGCGGGCCACGAACGAAGATAGGAAGAAGGGGTAATCATGGACAGGGACCGGTTCACTAAACTGGGACGGTAGTGGCCATACATCAATGCGCCATTTTCCTGATATCAGTTTCCCATGCATGGCAGCCGCGTGGAAAACCTGCATCCCTCACAGCAGCAGGACCCACTGCCGGCCCTTGGCCACTGCCGCAAACAACCTGACAACTTGAATGTAATCCATGATCCTTGGCCCTGATATTTATGGGGCCCGCGACGAAGGGAAAACCCGTGCCTCCTCCCGGTCCTGCCGCAGCTTGGTAAAATATTCTGTCGGATTCCGTGACGGCGCGACATGTTCAGGAAACCCGCTTTGCTTTGACTCCGGATTCCCCTGCTTCCCTGCCCGATGACGGCGCCCTGCTCCTCGCCTGGAGCCGGGGGCGGGATGAAGCCGCATTCACCCGGTTTGTGCAGCGGCATCTGGGCATGGTCCAGGGCGCGGCCCTGCGCAAAACGTCGCGGCCGGAACTGGCGGAGGAAGTCGCCCAATCGGTGTTTGCCCTCGCGGCCCGGCGTGCGGCCGCCCTCGCCACTCATCCCTGCCCCGCAGCCTGGCTCCACCGCAGCGCGGTGCTGGAGTCCGCCAATGCCCTGCGCCGCGAACTCAAACACCGCAGAATTGCCGCCGTCATGCTTTCCCAACCTGACACCTCGCCGGAAGCCGGATTGCCGGACGCCGCGCTGCCGCACCTCGACGATGCCCTGAATGCCCTGAATGAAACCGATCGCCGCGCAGTACTGCTGCGGTTCGGCGAAAAGCTCAGCTATGACCAGATGGCGGCCCGCCTGGGGAAATCCGCCGATGCCTGCCAGAAGCAAACCAGCCGGGCCTTGGACCGGCTGCGCACAGTGCTGTCGCGGCGCGTGGCCGGCATCACGGCAGTCGCCCTGGTTACGGCCCTGACTTCCACCCTCACCACTCCGGCATCGGCCGCGGCGGCGGGGAAAGTGAGCGCGGCCGCTCTCGCCGCCGCCCCGAAGATCTCCCTTGCCGCCCTCCTGCACCACCTCCTCAACACCATGCATACCGGAAAACAAATCACCGCCGCCATGGGTGTGGCCGCGCTGTTGGCGGCAGTACCGCTGGGCCAGTCCTATCGTGAAGCGGTCTCGCTGCGCCAGCAATTGGCCGCTCCGCCGGTCCCTGCCCCGCCCCCCTTGGCAGAAGCCAGGCTGCGCACGCCAGTCCAGCCACCGGCGGCGGACCCCGGAATCCGTGTTTTGCCAGGATGCAGTTTGGAAGAAGCAGACCGGACGGTGGCCCTGCTGCGGGCGCTGCGCGGCAGACTGCTTACTTCCTCCCAGGCGGTGGAGGTCTCGCGGCGGCTCATGAACCTGCCGGAATCCCACCTATCGAAGGCCTTGGAGGCGATGGCCGATTTTCCCGGTCTGCTCCCGGCCGGTCTGCTGCGCGTGATGGTATTCTCCCGCTGGGGAGAGTTGAATCCGGAGGCGGCGCTGGAGGCGGCCAGCACGGCCAAGCTGGATATGATTACCGGCCAAATGGTTCCGCAGGCCCTTGCCTTTGGTTGGATGGAGCGCGATCCCCGGGGCCTGGCGCTTTGGTTGCGGGACCACCCCGAATCGAAAATGGCCGGCACTCTGGCCACTACCATCGGCATCACTCCGCATCTGTTTGACCGCGAAACCATGCAGCAGCTTCACGCCGCGGTGCCCTCGGGTTATTACCCCGGGAAGCTGGAACTGTCGTGGGAATCGGGGGCGGAGCATGGCGATGTCGCTGCCGTGGCCCGGAAGCTTCTAGCCAAGGCCCCGGACGATCACCGGCGGGATGAATTGATAGCAGATGCGGCACGCTACATGGCCAATGCCGATCCAAAAGCGGCCCTGGACTTCGTTTTGGCGAATCCGGATCCGCGGGGGAAATACAGCCCACGGGCCCTGGCAGAAACCGCGTCATCATGGGCGAGGCAGGATTTACCGGCGGCAGTGGGTTGGGCGTGGGAGTGGATCCACAGGAAGGAAATCAACAATCCAGCCAACGCAGTATGGAAAGAACTGTGGGAGAGGAGCGAAACAGAGATTATCGAACTGGCCTCCGGCGCTCCGGATGAATCCTCCCGGCTCCATGCCATTGAAATGACCGCGCTGCAATCCACCCGGGATCCAGAAAAATCGCTGCGCCTCATCGGCACCCTGCCGGACGAATCCCGTTTCCGGGCCATGGCACTTTATGGGACGATTCAGGCCAACGAATCGGTCACCCGGACATCCGAATGGCTGAATACCCTGCCGGATGGCCCTGACAAAGATGCTGCCATCCGGGGGTTCGCCCCGATCGTGGCCAGGGAAGATGCCGAAGCCGCGATGATCTGGGCCGCCAGTCTTGATGCCGAGGTCCCCCGGACAGAACTGGTGCGCCAGCTGGGCCGGGAGTGGTTCCAGAAATCCCCCAGGGCTGCCCAGCCCTGGATCGAGTCCAGCGAGGCCCTCACCGGGGCGGACCGGGCCGCCATCCTGGCAAAACCCTGACCTTTCCCCACGATGCGCCCCTTCCTCACCACCCTCACTCTGACCACCATCGCGCTGGCCCTGCTCTGGTGGCAGCAACGCAGCGCCATCGCTGGCCTGCGGCAGAAACTCCACGCCGCCCACCCACCGGCCGCGGCTCCAGAACAACGCCCCGGGAATTCACTGCCAAAACAGAGCCGGCACCGCCTGCCGGAACCCCGGCTGCGCCTGGCGGATGGCAGTCCCGTGGCCACTTCCCATAACATAATCCGCGGAGCCCTCCAGGTCTTGGACTATCTGCGGGGGAAGAGTTGGAGCGAATTGGAAGCGTTGATCGCCTCTGACAAACAGGAATTTTCGGCAGAATCAGCCGGTCTGTTCTTCGGCGTCTGGAGTGCCCTGGGGGAACTGGATCCCCGGGCTGCGCTCGCCCTCGCTGCCCAAGGGCATGAGGAGGGTTTCAGCATCGTGCTGCACGACTGGCTGATCCGCGACCGTGCCGCCGCGCTGGCGTGGTTTCATGAGCAGCCGGACTCGGAGGCCAAGGCCTCATTTCTGGGGGTGGCGGGCATGGTGCTGGCAGGATCCAATCCCGAAATCCTCCTTCAGCTCACCAGCAGCATTGCAGATCCTGACATTCAGCGGAAAAGCCTGACCCTGGGCCTGATCTCGCAGGGCCTGACCGATCTGGATACCGTCATCACCCGCTTTCCGGAGCTGCCGGATTCCGCCAGCAAAAGCGAGGTGCTGCAGAGTCTCATCATGTTTCACGGTCAGGAGCATCCACAGGAGTTGTTGGAGCTGGCCCTCCCGCTGGCCATGGAAAGCCCGGGACCGCAGCAACTGCTGGGCTCGCTCGCGGGACAGCTCGCCGCGAAGGATCCACACGCGGCGCTGCAGTGGTTGATGGACCGCCCGGAGCCGGAGTTCGCCCGCCTGCGGCGTGATTCCGCCGGACTCCCCATGGCCCATCTGGGCCAGCTCGACACCGCCGCCGTGAAAGCCGCGGCCAAGGCCCTGCCCGCCGCGGACCGTGACTGGGTCATGGCCAACCACTACGCCGGAATCCCGCTCCCTGACCCCGCCGCCGTCCTGACAGAAGTCTCCACCATGATCACCGATGAAAGCCTCCGGGCGCAGACCGTGCAGCACCTCATCGGGCGCAGCATCCGCGACGGCACCGGGGCCCAGCTGGAGCCCTGGCTGGCCACCCAGCCCGATCAGACCCGGACCGCTCTCCGCCAACAGATCAGCAGCATGAAAGCGGGGGCCTCCCCGGGGAAATGAAGCCTCTGGCACCGTCCCGTGCCTTTGCCGATTCCAAGCGGTGAAGGGAGCTGATTCCTCGAGAGAGCGTCGCCGCTCCGTTCCGCTGGACCTGCCGACGACGAGGCGAAGGCGCCATCCAGCGGCACAGTCACCCACTGACTCCGCCAGCGGCAGGGATCGTAGTTCGCGGAGTTCAAACGCGGCTCGCCCCCGACCTCCGGCGGCGGCGCAGCACGGCCAGGGCCGCGGTTCCCATCAGCGCCAGGCCTGACGGCTCAGGCGCAGGGTCCGGAATCGTCAGAGCAAACGGGGCGGTCAATCAGTCGGTGGTGCGAAGGGTAACTTGGTCGCCATTCACAACATCCTCGCCGTCCGTTCTGTGCCAGGCCTGGGCAACGCCGAAGGCGCAGTCCTAAAGAAGACCAAGGGGCCGCCGATGTTGCGCTGCGGTTTGGTGGCCACCCACCCTCGTGCCCTTATTTTTGCATTAAAAGCACCTCAAACCACGCTCACCTGTCATGCGGGCCCGCGCAGTTCTCCGTCGCGCAGGGTATCGACAGCATCCCGCTCAATCCCGGCACAGTGCTGAAAAAACCCCGCGGGCGGCTCCCCCCATTACTCACTGAAACCAAGAGAAGCCCATGAAACGAAATGAACCCACCCCCATTCTTTGCGGCACGGATTTCTCCGAAAACGCCGCGCAGGCTGCGACAGTGGCAGCGGTGCTGGCCGCCCGCCTGGGCAAGCCCTTGCTGCTCGTGCATGTCGCCGATGAGTTCAACGCACGTGGCCACGACCCGGCAGCCCTGGCGGCTTTTCTGCGGCCCTTGGCCCAGCAGCTCCAAGACGAGGCCCAACGGCTGAGGAAGACTGGTGCAACCGTCGGGACAGAGTTGCTGACGGGCGAAGTCGCGGAGCAGGCGATCAAGCATTTCGGGGAAAAACGCGAGGCCTCGCTGGTCGTCGTTTCCTCGGTCAGCAAAACAGCGTTCGACCGATGGACCCTGGGCAGTGTGTCCGAATACCTCGCGCAGACCGACCCAGTGCCGACGCTGATCGTGCGCTCGGCGGCGCCGTTTGAAGCCTGGGCGCGCGGCGAGCGCCCGCTGAAGGTATTCGTGGCGGCGGATTTTACATCCGTATCTAACGGCGCGCTCCGGTGGGTCCGTCATCTGCGTGATCTCGGCCCGTGCGACATCGTGATCGCGCATGTGGATCGCCCCGAGGAGGTGTGCGGGCAGCTCGGCATCTTCCCGGGCACGCTGAAGAACCCACCGGTCGTGCAGCACGTGCTCGAACGGGATCTCCGGGAAAGGGTCAGGGCGCACCTCGGCGAGGAGAATGTGCGTATCGTGATGCAGCCAGCGGTGGAGCGCCCCGACGCCCTCCTCATCAAGCTGGCGGTGGAGGAGAAGGCCGACCTGTTCGTCGTCGGCGCGCACCAGCGGCAGGGGCTCTCCCGGTTGCGCCATCCGTCGGTGTCGCACGGCATCCAGCGCCACGCGCCGATGAACGTGGTCTGCGTGGGACCGGCATCCGGGGAGGAAAGAGAGTGCATTCCGGAAATCCGGCGCGTGCTGGTGGCGACCGATTTTTCGGAGCTGGGTGACCTCGCCGTGGGTTATGCCTACGCGCTGCTTCGCGAAGGAGGCGCAGTTTGCCTGGTGCACGTCACCCCACCGATGTTGCAGAACCCTGAATCGAAGGACGGCCAGGCGCCGGAGGAACTCCTCGCCCAGCTGCGGGAGCTGATCCCGGGCGAGGCGGAGGAGAGCGGCGTCCCCGGCGGGCCCCGGGAGTCGATGGGGCTGCCGCACGTGTGCTCGTATTATGCAATCCAGGGCGAGGCGCACGTCATCGGGAGCACCGACCCGGCGAAGGCGATTTGCCAGGCCGCGAGACGTTTCGGCGCGGATGTGATCTGCCTCGGCTCGCATGGGCGCAGCGGATTATCTGCCGCGTTGCCCGGCTCCGTCGCGCAAGCCGTGATGGCGCAAAGCCATCGCCCCGTGCTGGTGGTGCGCCCGCCCGCGGAGTAGGCCCAATGAGAAACCCGCGAGGGCAAATTCAGCGACCGGCGAAGTCGCCCGCAAGACCACGGCCTTGTGCTCCAACCCGAAACCGGTGAAGCATTGGCTTCATGGCCGGAAAGCACGTTGCTGACCTGACCGGGCAACCTTCCCTTCAACTCCTCATGACTCAAATCCCAAAGTATCCGGGCAGCTCAAGGCCCGTCGTCTTACTGGTGGGAGGACCGGGATCCGGGAAGGGAACGCATGGGCAGGCCCTGGCGGCGGCGTTGGGATATCAGCATCTCTCATCAGGCGGGCATTTCCGCGATCACATCCGCCGGGCGACGCCGTTGGGCCGCCGCGCTCAGGAGTTCATCGGGAGCGGAGCGCTCGTGCCGGACGAAGTGGCGGCTGAGTTGGTGCAGGCGATGCTCGGCGGCAGCCCCGACGCCCGCGGTTTCGTTCTGGATGGCTATCCGCGCACGCTGGCCCAGGCAGAAGCCCTTGAGTCCATGGTCCCGGCGCTCGGTTGCGTGGTGACGCAGACCATTTACCTCGCCGTTGCTGACGATGAAATGGTGCGGCGGCTCTCGGGGCGATTGACGTGCCGGGCGTGCGGGCGGACCTGCCACGAAACCTCAAAACCGCCTGCCCGGCCCGGGGTGTGCGATGCGTGTGGCGGGCAGTTGTTCCGGCGGCCGGATGACGAGCCAGCCACCATCCGGCAACGGGTCGCCGTGTTTCATCGGATGATCGGTCCGCTCCTGGATTTCTATCGCGGGACAGGCCGCTTGGTGGAAATTGCCGCAGAAGGCCCGGTGCATGAAGTGAGCGCGCGGGTCATTGCCAAGTGCGGACATGAGCCACCCTGAAGCCATCATTCCGCAGTCGGCCGCTCTTTTGTGATCATTGATCCGCAGGCGCTGCTGCCGCATGACGCCACGCGATACGCCTGTGCAGCTGCCGGGAGCGGAAGGGCCTCGCTTGCGGTGATAAATTCCCTGGCCCCCTGATAATGTCGCTGCTGAAACCCTCGAATGCTTCCGCCGTGAAAGCACGCCAGTCAGCACCAGCGTGGAAAGCAGGAGCAGGTTACAGCATATTTATGGAGTGCATGACGGTCATGGCAGGGTTCGACTGGCGCTTGCGTGGCGGGCGGTTTTGATCGCCGCACTCACGCTGCGGACCACCCGCGGCCCGTGAAATTGCGCGATGGCTTCGAGTGGTTGTTTGCGCTATATATATAGGATGAGCCCTTCCCTGCTCTTCCGGTTGTTTGGCCTCGTCCTGCTCCACTTCGGGGGGAAAGGCTGGTGCACGGCAGCGCAACGCCCGCGCTCCCCGCCGCTCGGGTGCCCGCAGACCGGGCGTCCCGCGACCAGGGAAAAATGCGCCCGGGGGGCGGGTTGAGGCCCGGCGGCTCCCCTGCACGTGTTATATGGCTTTACCCCAAATAAGATGTTCGCGGTCCTTCTCACGATCTTCTTTCAAGCCGCTGCGGCACCGATGCTGCAGCGTGTCCTGCGCGGCGCCACGGGTTGGTCGCTGGCGCTGCCGGTGGTCGCGGTCACGGCTTGGTTCGCCTCCCTCGTGCCAGCCGTCTCCAGTGGAAAAGTGATCATGGAAAGCCGGCCGTGGGTGCCGGGACTCGGTCTCGATCTAGCCTTTCGTGTGGATGGCTGGAGCCTCGTCTTTCTGCTGCTCATCGGCGGCATCGGCGCACTCATCCTCATCTACGCGGGCGGCTACCTGCACGGTCATCGCCACGAGGGGCGGTTCTTTGGCTTTCTCCTGCTCTTCATGGGCTCAATGCTCGGCCTCGTCGCGGCGGACAATCTCATCCTGATGTTCATCTTCTGGGAGCTGACGGGTTTTTCGTCCTACCTGCTGATCGGCTTCAATCACGAGGACAAGAAGTCGCGCGCCGCGGCCTTGCAGGCGCTGCTCGTCACCGGCGGCGGCGGGCTGGCGCTGCTCGCGGGATTTATTCTGATCGGACAAGTGGGCGGGACTTTTTCGTTTTCCTCGTTGCTGGATAACGCCGGCGCGCTCCGCGGGCACCCGCTCTATCTGCCGATCCTGCTCCTCGTGCTCGCGGGTGCCTTCACCAAATCCGCGCAGGTGCCCTTTCACTTCTGGCTGCCCGCCGCGATGGCCGCGCCCACCCCGGTCAGCGCCTATCTGCATTCCGCCACGATGGTGAAAGCCGGCGTCTTTCTGCTCGGCCGCTTCAATCCGCTGCTCGGCGGCACCGAGGTGTGGCACACCGTCGTCGCGGGCGTCGGCGCGGCGACGATGCTCACCGGCGCGCTGCTCGCCCTGCCGCAGACCGATCTCAAACGCATGCTCGCCTACTCGACCGTCAGCGGGCTCGGCACGCTCACGTTGCTGCTCGGCATCGGCACCACGCTGGCGACCAAAGCGGCGGCGGTCTTTCTCATCGTGCATGCGCTCTACAAAGGCGCGCTCTTCATGGTCGCGGGCGCCGTCGATCACGCAGCCGGCACGCGCGATGTGCGCGCCATCAGCGGTCTTTTCAAAGTGATGCCGATCACCGCCTTGGCGGCGGGCGCGGCGGCGCTTTCGATGAGCGGGTTCCCACCACTGCTAGGATTCATCAGCAAAGAGTTGGTGTACGAGGCCTGCCTCGCGGCACCGGGAGGGGCCATGCTCATCGCTGCTGCGGGTGTCGGCGCGAATATCCTCACCGTCGCGGTGGCGATCATAGTCGGCTTTGGTCCCTTCCACGGTCCGGCCCAGTTTCCGGCGAAAGCAACACACGAACCACCCCCTGCCCTCTGGCTGGGACCGGCGGTGCTCGCCGCGCTCGCCCTGGTCGCGGGGTTGCTTCCCAGCCTCGTGGACCGGCCACTGGTCAGCACCGCAGTCAGCGCCATTCACGCCACGGAAACCACGGTGCAGCTGAAGCTCTGGCACGGGCTCAACCGCGTGCTCCTGCTGAGCGTGATCACGGTACTCGCGGGCGTGGCCGTGTATGGGCTCCGGGGGCGGATCCGCAAGCTGGCGGCGCAGCTCGCGCCGGTCGTCCGCTTCGGCCCGGAGCGCGGTTACGAAGTCGCACTGCGAGCCCTCACCGCAGTCGCCGCCAGCCAGACGCGGTTGCTCCAGCACGGCTATTTGCGCGGCTATGTGCTCACCGTGCTCGGAGTGGCAACGGTGCTGGCCGCGTTCGCGCTCATGCGTTTTGGTCCGGTCCCGCTGTGGATCGGATTTGAAGATGTGCACGTGCACGAAGTCGCCATCGGAATACTCATTCTCTCCGCCGCGCTGGTCGCCGCGAATACGGGCTCGCGGATCGCCGCAGTCGTGGCACTGAGCGTGGTCGGCTACAGCGTGGCGCTGATCTACGGGCTCTACGGTGCGCCGGATCTAGCCGTTACCCAGATTCTTGTCGAGACGCTCACGCTGGTGATGTTTGTCCTCGTCGTCGTGAATCTGCCGCAGTTCCACACGTTCTCCAGTCCACGCCGGCGGCGCTGGGATGCCGTATTCGCGGGGGGCGCTGGTCTGGTTATCACGCTACTGGTGTTCAAGGCACTGCATGTTGAAAGCGGTGGGCGCGTTTCCCAATACTTCGCCGAAAACGCCCTCCGTGCGCAGGGCCGCAATGTGGTCAACGTGATCCTCGTGGATTTCCGCGCGCTCGACACTTTGGGCGAAATTGTCGTGCTCAGTATCGCCGCGCTCGGCGTCTTTGCCCTGCTCAAGCTCCGGCGCGGCCCGCGAAAGGAGGACCGGTAAAATGGATTCGCTCATCCTGCGCACCGCGGCGCGCATCATCATGCCGCTGCAACTCGCCTTCTCGATCGTCCTGCTCATCCGCGGGCACAATGAACCAGGCGGCGGGTTCATCGGCGGGCTGGTCGCCGCGTGCGGCATCGCGCTCCACGGCGTCGCGTTCGGCATCCCCGCCGCACGCCGGCTCCTGCGCGTCCCGCCGCCGAGGCTCATCGGCATCGGCTTGCTCATCGCAGTCCTGAGCGGATTACCCGGCCTCTTCCAAGGGCTGCCGTTCCTGACCGGACTGTGGGACGGCTCGGTGCCCACACTGCTCGCGGGCCCACTGAAATTCGGCACGCCGCTGCTCTTCGATGCCGGCGTTTATCTTGTGGTTGCCGGCATCGCCCTGCATCTCGTTTTCACCATGGCGGAGGATCAATAAATGGAAACCACCCTGGCCATCGTCATCGGCGGACTCTACGCCATCTCCTTCTACCTCATGCTCCGGCGCAGCATGGTGCGGCTGATCCTCGGGCTGATGCTCTTTTCCCAGGCGGTCAATCTGCTCATTTTCACTGCGGCCGGCCTCACGCGCGGCCAGCCGCCCATCATCTCCGAGGGTGCCGACGCGTTGCCTGTGGCATCCGCCGATCCGCTGCCGCAGGCGCTCATCCTGACTGCGATCGTGATCAGCTTCGGGATGATCGCCTTCACTCTCGCACTGACCCGCCGCGCGCACAGCTCGCTGGAGACGGACGACCTTGATCAGCTAGGAAGGAGCGAACGCCCATGAAGCTGGTGCTCGTCCTGCCACTCCTCATCCCGCTGCTCACCGCCATCGCCTGCATCCTCAGCGGTGCCAGCCGCAGAGCGCAGCGGGCGCTCGGCATTGGGGGCGCGGGCGCGTTGCTCACCGCGGGACTGTGGCTGCTGCACCGCGTGGAACGGAGCGGTATCCAGGTCGTGCAGCCCGGCAACTGGCCCGCTCCCTTCGGCATCACTCTCGTCGCCGATTTGTTCAGCGCGATCATGGTCGGGATCACCGGTGTCGTCGCGCTCTGCGTCGCCATTTTTGCGCTCGCCAACATCGACCCGGCGCGGGAGCACTTCGGGTTTCATCCGCTCTACCACCTGCTCCTCATGGGCGTGTGCGGCTCCTTTCTGGCCGGCGATCTGTTCAATCTCTTCGTCTGGTTCGAGGTCATGCTCATGTCGTCCTTCGTCCTGCTCGCGCTGGGCGGCGAACGTCGGCAGATTGAGTCGGCGGTAAAATATCTCACGCTCAACTTCATCGCCTCGGGCCTTTTCCTCACCGCGCTCGGCATTCTCTACGGCCAGTTCGGGACGTTGAACATGGCCGACCTCGCGGTGAAACTCCGCGGCCAGCCCGCCGGCGTGGCGCTTTCCTCGGCCATGCTGCTCTTCGTATCCTTCGGCATCAAAGCGGGGGTCTTCCCGCTCTTTTTCTGGCTTCCCGCGTCCTATCACACGCCGCCCGCCGCCGTGTCCGCGATCTTCGCCGGACTCCTCACCAAGGTCGGCGTCTATGCGCTGATCCGCGTCTTCACCCTCATCTTCACCGCCGATCCCGCGACCACCCATGGGCTGATCGTCGTCGTCTCCGTCCTCACAATGGTCACCGGCGTGCTTGGCGCGGCAGCGCAGTATGAAATCCGGCGACTGCTCGCCTTCCACATCATCAGCCAGATTGGCTACATGACGCTCGGCCTGGGGCTCTTCACTCCCGCGGCGGTGGCGGCGTCCATTTTCTACGTCATTCATAACATAGTATCCAAAACCAACCTTTTCCTGATTGCCGGTGCCATTGGCCACGTCCGCGGCACTGGCGAACTCAAACAACTCGGCGGCCTCTATCGCGACTACCCGTGGCTCGGGCTGCTCTTCCTCATTCCGGCGATGGCGCTGGCGGGCGTCCCACCGCTCCCGGGCTTCTTCGCCAAATTCGCCCTGGTCCAATCCGCCCTCGAAATCCAAAGCTACCTGCCCGTCGTCGCCTGCCTCGCCGTCGGCCTGCTCACTTTGTTTTCAATGACGAAGATCTGGGCCGAAGCCTTTTGGAAAGCCGAACCGGAAGGAGCGGCCGGCGGGACCCGCGGCCCGGTGCCGCGGCTCATGCTGGTGCCGATCGTGGCGATGGCGCTGCTCGCCGTGTTGATCGGCCTTTTTCCCGGGCCTCTGCTCGACCTCGCCACCCGCGCCGCCGGGCAACTCCTGAATCCAAACGGTTACATCGAAGCCGTGCTAGGCAAGACACCATGAAACTCCTGCTCAAACTCCCGCGCCTCGTCCTGTTCATCGGTTTCTATCTGAAGGAACTCGTCCTCGCCAGCGTGCGCATCGCCTACGATGCCTTCTCTCCCACGCACCACATGCGCCCGGCGATTCTCGCCATCCCGCTCGACACCAAAACCGATCTCGAAACCCTGCTCCTCGCCAATCTCATCAGCATGACGCCCGGCAGCGTGAGTATCGACGTCTCGACCGACCGCCGCGTGCTCTACCTCCACGTGATGTATGCTGGCAATCCCGAAGCCGTCCGGCACAAAATCAAATCGACCCTTGAACGCCAGGTCCTTGACCTCCTGCGCTAAAACCATGCACATCGTCCTGACCATCGTCTTCATCCTGCTCGCGGCCGCGCTGTTGCTCGCGTTCGTGCGGCTGGCCCGCGGCCCGAGCCTCCCGGACCGGGTCATCGCGCTTGATTTTATGAGTACGATCATCGCCGGGATGATCGCCGCCTACGTCGTCTGGATGCGCCAACCCGTGCTGCTTGACGCCGTCACCGTCATTGCGGTGATCAGTTTCTTTGGCACCGTCGCGCTGGCCCGTTATCTGGAAAGGAGGCCGAGCGATGAAGATTGAAGTATTCTCCGCTATCTTCCTGATCCTCGGCGCGGGTTTCATGTTCTCCGCCGCACTCGCCCTCGTGCGGTTTCCCGACCTCTTCACCCGCATGCATTCCACCTCGAAAGCGGGCAGCCTCGGCCTCGGCTGCATCCTCGTCGGCGTGGCGCTTGCCTATCCCACGCCCATCGTCATCGCCAAATGCGTGATGGTCCTGCTCTTCGTATTCCTGACGACTCCGGTCGCCGCACACATGATCGTCCGTGCCGCGTATCTGCTGAAAGTGCCCCTCTGGAAAGGCACCGAGTCCGACGAACTGAAAGGCCGCTACAGCAAGGATCGGAAAACCCTGAGCAGCCAGGCCAGGGGCCCGGGTGACTAGCGTTCCGGCGCAGATGTCAGCTGTGCCGGCAGCTGCGCGCCAGCATCGCGACGGCCCCAAGGCGGTGCAAAGATGGTCTCCAACGCCTCACCGGCGGCGGCGCAGGACGGCCAGGGCCGCGGTTCCCATCAGTGCCAGGCCTGAGGGTTCAGGCGCGGGATCCGGAACCGTCAGGGCAAACGTGGCGGTCACACGGCCGGAGTTGTCAGAAAAGTTGGAGGGGTTTCCCTTAAACCCTCCGGCATCGGCGAACCCGATAAACAGCCGCGTCGCATTGTCAGGAATGAAAAACCGCTGTTGATCGGAGACGCTGGCCCAGCCGTCGCCGATGAGAAACACCTGCCCGGTGGTGGGCGCGAGGCTGAAAAAGTTGCGGCTGATTCCCGTTTCCGAGGTGAAATCAATGGTAGGCGGCGAATCAACCATGGGCATTGTAGTGTCTATGAAAACGCCCAGAAGAGCCATGGCGCGGCCGGCGTACAGTCCCGAGATCCCCGGAGCCGGGTTGATATTGACGACGTTGAAGGAAAATCCGTCAGGCCCCCAATTTGAAGAAGAAACGGTGTTTTTGGTGGTCCCTGTCACATTCCCCACCTGCATGCTGCGGTCCTCCCCGGGGAACAGAACGATCTCGGTGGGCAGCACCCCGCCGCCCAGGCTGGCAGTGCTGATTTGGCCCGCCGCGAAGATATTGGCACTCCCGTCCGCCCCCTGCCTGACGGAATAGGTGAATGCCATGGCGTTACCGGTAAAACACAGGAGAAAGAGGCAACGGAGAACAATCATGGTCTTTATTGGGGGGAGGGAGGGGAAACTCCGGATAACGGAAAGTAATCCACACCCTGGGAAAAACAGCAACTCACCATTTTACCCCTTCCGGATCTCAAACAGGACTAGTTAAACCGATACCCCCGCGCCGCTC
Source organism: uncultured Verrucomicrobiota bacterium (assembly GCA_942492905.1). Classification (GTDB taxonomy): domain Bacteria; phylum Verrucomicrobiota; class Verrucomicrobiia; order Verrucomicrobiales; family V1-33; genus CAIZWU01. Next base: position 2,155,255 of record OW818657.1, on the reverse strand, counting down.
AAGAGCCGGTTTATTTTTCACCGGAGGAGCCGCCGGATTCATTGCCCAGGGAGTCACCACTTCAGCATCCTGCATGCCATTGGTTCCGGGCCCTGAGGGGGTTCCTGATGTGGATGGTGCGGAGACTGCGGGTGAGTCTGAAATAAGGCTGGCCTCAATTCGATTTCAAAACCCTACCGCCTCCGGACCGGGGGTAAATCCCGGTATCCCGCTTGAGGCGCTCCAACAGTTCCAGCAGGTCCGCCGAGCCTGGATCTTCGGGATTGGCGGTTGGTTCCCACCGGACGATCCGACGCTTCACGCCCCGGGCGATGACCTGCACCACGTAAGTGGTTCCATCGAATCCACTGTTGTTATTCGGTTCACTCATTTGGAGGAGCCAGGCGGGAACCGCGACGGGTTTGCCCGATTTTTCATAGGACCATTCCAGCGTGAAATCCAAGTCCACTTCTTCGCCCCGCATCCGTCTCACCTGAATCCGCCGCAACCCATCCCTCTCGAAAAAATCTGTAACGAGGGGACTTTTAAAGGTCGGGGTTTCGCAAATGCGGAGAATATAGTCCCAACCCTGCAGGGCGGAAGCATCCAAATCCTGCCATGAGCCGGGTATCAAATCAGATTTCACCCTGACTAAAGGCAAGGGACGATGGGATTCCTCAGGTGGCCCATTTCCACCGGCCGGGAGGAGCAGCAGCCCCAACAAAGCTAGACCGAGACATTTCACAGAGTATGGATCCATCTGAAGGTCCTACCAAAAAAAACCAGCGAAAGTCAAGCCTTTTGGTCCTGCCGCAGTTCCAAGGGCCATCCTGGCTTTTCCCAGTCACGCCCAAATGCCCGGGTGATTTGCTTTCGTCCGGATTCAGGGTTGTCTTCGTCTGGACATTGCTGCCGCCTTGGTTCCATAAATATGGCATGCACGTCCTTTTTGCTTCGCGCTCCTTTCTGGCCGCCATCACCTGCGTCGTTTTGCTGTTCGCTTTGCCGGCACGCGCCGCCGATCAGGCTTCGACCGCCCGGCCCGGCGGGTTTCAATTCGACGGCACCATCCCACGGCCAGTCCTCGAAAATTTCCTCTCCCGTTCCGTCAGCATGGAGGGCCTGCTCAATGGCCGGGGCGACCTCAAGGACAACATCCGCATGCTCAAGGGAGAGGGGGCCAAGTATATCGGGCGCGCGCTTTGTCTGTGGGGGGCTGAAAAGGATTTCACGAACAACGTGGAGCGGGCGCGGAAGCAAATCCCGGAGGTGTTGGCCGCCGATCCTGAAATGGTCCTGGAGGCGTGTGTCTTCGAAGTCGTGGATCAACGCGTGAGTCAAATTCCGATTCCTGGCTGGGTGTTCACCGCATTTGGACAGCTGGCCACGAACCGGAATTTCAGCTATGAGAACATCATCTATCCGGCCAGGCAGCGCCGCTCCATGGGGGCGGGACAGGTGCCGGACGTCAGCCAGCTCGAAACCCGGATGTGGTTCTATTACCAGGCAGCCTCGTATATCGGGATCGGATGCGAGGCCATCCACTTCGGACAGGTGGAGATCATGAACAAAAACGATCCGGACAATGCCCATTGGGAAACATTGCTGACCCTGGTCCGTCAATATGCGGCCAGGCACGCGCGGCGTCACATGGTGCTGTGCAACGGCCACACTCCTTCCGGCGGTCTGCAACGGAATAGCAATCCCCTCCTGGACTTCAACGCGTTCCCGTTGCGTATCATGGAGACGCCGCAGGCCCCCATGGAAGCGATTCTCAAGATCGGTTATTCGGACGGGATCTACGGAAAAAGCAAAGGCGGGAAAACCTTCAGCGGCTGGACCTGCGAGCACCTGCCCTATCTGGTGGAACTCGATAACTTCGGCGCGAGCCAGCATCAGGGGCAGCCCGGCGGTCCCGATGAAAAACTCTATGTGTGGGGCTATGACGAAATCACCTGGTTTGCGCATCAGTCCAGGGAGTATCGCGCCCAGTGGCTGCAATACGCCTGGGACTGGCTGCGGGAGACTGATCCCAATGCCCATCTCCAAATGCCCGGCAGCCGTACCGCCACCTCGTCGGATACCCGTTGGTATTTTGCCAATAACAAGAGCGACGCCGTCCCGGATGGGCTGGGTGATGAGGAGGCGATCCGTGCGGTCTGGGCGGCGGATTCGGCCAGGCTGGTGAAATAATCCCAAGCACCGTTGAAAATGGGACGATAATCAAGGGGGAGCACCCGCCGCCACCAATGCCCGGCTGATCCGGTGACGCGTTGGCGAGACCGCATCAGTTAGTTATCCGGCGGTTCCAGAGCTTGGGATTGGGCATGCACCGGGAGATTGGCCGCGACCCAGGTGCGCGCCGCATCGGGGGCGGTGGTGTTCCACTGGCGGACGACATCCAGTTGGGTGTCGAGCCGCAGGGCGGGATCGGCAATGGCGGTGGCCCAGATGATGGCGTCGGAGGGGCTTTCGCTAACAAGGATGCGCGAGAAGGCGTGGATGGCGTTGTCGCGTTCCGGACCGGGAGTCATGCGCTGGAGTTCCACGCTGGAGGCGCCGGGGTCCTGCCGCGCCCACTCGCTGAAGACCTGCTGGAAGGCTTCGTCCTGCCCGGGACTGGGAGGCAGCTTGAGGGTCCACTCGAAGGCGGCACGAACATCACTCTCCGCCATGCGGTCCGCGACCCGCGCCACGGCGGCGCGCGTATCGCGATCCTGGGCGATCTCCACGCCCCACGCGGCTCCGGCATCAGCATCCACCTGCATGTAGCGGCGGGCCACCGCTTCCAGGGCCGCCCCGCGCATGATTTCGTCAGGCAGTTCCGCGGCCCAGCGGGCGGCGGCGGGAGCCCCATTGCGGAACTGTTCACCGACCAGGACCCTGGCCATTTCTCCGCGATTATCGCCCAATCCTGTCACGTAGGCGACTGCCGCCGCCGGATCATTTCCCGCCAGACCGCGGACGAAGCTGGCGTGAAGGGCCTGAATTGCCGGGCTGGTGTGGCCTGCTTTACCGGTAATCGGATCAACCGCTGACAAACGCTGTTCCATCCAGGCGCTGGCGGTCCCCGGCGACGCTGCCGCCCAGGCTTTCAGGGCCGCATTCAAAGCCGGGTCGTTGTAGGCCTTTGGATCATTGAAAGCGCTCAGGGCGCCCTCTCCATCCATCCTGCCCCACGCTGACGCCAGCATCATCATCCAGGGACCGGCCTCTTCGGAAGGATTCCGCCGCAACAACTGCTCGGCGGCCGTCGCATTTTCCGGCGTGAGGCACGTCAGCAAATGCACGAAATGCCGCAGGCCCCGGCCGGAATCAGGATCAGCCAGGGCGGCCTGCAGGGCGGAGGTCATCCGGTCAGGAGAAATACTGCCCTCCGCGCCGGTCCATTGTTTCAGCCAGTCACCCGTCTCGTCAAGAGTCAGGGCGGCGCGCGGGGCGAGGCCGTGCTTCCGGTTGGAAGGAATGACGGACGAAGCACCCGCCACCGCCACGCGGCCGGCCGCAAGATGTGTTATCTCGGAGGTTGGTTCGTCCCCGCGTCCGCCGAGCCACCATGCCGCGGCAACCGCAAGACCCCAGGTGACGTGGACAGGAAAGGTTGATTTCCAAGTAGCCATCCAGGATGCTACGTGCCGCGGGTGGCGGCCCTTTCGGCGCAGAGTGACCTGCGGCGTCAGTTTCAGCCACGGGGCTGGAAGTTGTCAGGCGCGGCAAGGGGCTGAAAGGTCTCGGCCTTCCGCGGGTGGCGTCACTGGCGGAATCCTGGATCAGGCTAGGATGTCCACGAACCCCCCAGTGCCACGACGGCCAGCCATCCGGGCTGCTTTTTGCTCCAACAATTCACCGGCTGCCGGTATTTGCTTCAATCGAGAGGACAGTGGAATCCATCACCGGAGTGCCGTAGTTTTCGCTATAGGAGCTCGAGGCTGAGGAGTTTTTGGCCCATTGCCTTGAGCCGTCCGTTCCTATGACCTCCACGGCATCGATCTCCGGCCAGCTTTCCACCCGGTTGGTATCGACATAAATCTTGATTTGTCCGGTGGTGACGCCGGGGGGCACAGGCACTGCCGTTTCCAGAATCTCATTGGCGCCGCCGGGAGCCGCGCTTCCGGTCCAGAGGGTCTTTTCCTCACCGCCAGGCAGGATGGCGGTTACTTTTGAAACCGCGCCGCTGTTATACGATTCGTGAATGTTGATCTCACGCAGTTCGACGCTCTTCTCATATCCAAGTTGGAGCCATTGTTCCCCACTTCGCGGCGCGCGGGGAGCCCATGCCGTTGGGCGGTCCCCTGCCTCGGTGGTATCAGGAGCCCCGGTGGCCTGCCCGTGGTCCCATTGGACATGACCGTTCGGCAGGGTGGGACGTTGCTGGTAGTCTGCCGCCAGGAACGCCACTGAAGGATCGCCGGAAGCCAAGCCGTTGAACCTCATTTCCTGGGCGGGGGGATCGGCGGCTGAACCGGTCCGCTCCTCTGCGTTGGAAACAACAAAGGATTTCCCCGGACTGTTCCGTGCCAAAAGGGGGGGGACGGTGGTCTGCGCCCCGGCTGTTTTTTCCAGCCCCGGTGGTGTCCCGGCGGTCCGGTTCTTCTCCGTGGAAGACGCCAGCGGCGGCTGGACGGCCCGCTGCACTGTCGGAACTCCCGGTCGAAAATCCGCTGCTGCCGCCAGCTGGGCGACTTGTGCCTGCAACGCATTGATCCGGGTTTGCTGGTAAACAGGAATTCCCACCAACAGAACTACCGAGGATCCGAAAACGACTTTTTGTTTAGCGGTCATAATCAAGGTTTGGGTGAGGGATTGGATGGAATGGGGGGCTCCGGAAAGAGCGGCTCCGGCAGTGTCCGGCCGGAAAGATGAAGCGCCGAAAACCCCTGAGAAAAGAGAACCGCTGCCCAGAACTCCCCGCCGCTGCAGTTCGGAACGGAGTTCGCCCAACAGCCGTGAGATCCGCTTCTGCACGGCATTGTCTGATAGTTTCCTCGATTCACCAATTGTCCGGAGGTCCTGCTTCTGCCAAAAACGTTCCATCAGGATCTGGCGGTCATCGGTGGACAACGCCTCAAGGCAGGCCTCCATAACCGGCGAGGCTTCCAGCCAGAAATCCTTGTGATGGGGAAAAGCCAGGTCGCCTGCAGAGTCTGACGCAGCGGAGTGCTCGCGCTGACGCCGGCGGTTTTCCATGCGGATGGCATCAACCGCCCGCCGCTGGGTGACCCGCCGGAGCCAGGCCGCGATGGAGGCACCCCGCACCTGCCAGGGATTCACCGCGAGCGCGGCAAAAACAATTTGGGAGACATCTTCCGCCAGGGCGGAATCCCCGTTTAATTGACGCAACGCCGTCTTCTTTACCAATTCCGCATGGCCCTCCACCAATCGGCGGAATGAATCGCCGTTCCGGGAGTTGGCGTAGTCACGCAGCAGTTGGCCAGATTCCTGTGCAGTCATGGTTTACAGCATAGACGATCCAGGATGAAAAATCCGCCGGGAAAAATGGGGGACGGCTTCGGATTTCGTTCTCTTCTCACGACAAGCCGCGAAGCTGAAACCCCGGACACAGCCGGACGCTGGGGATGGACCCCGATTGGTCTGGAGGAGAAGTCAGAACTCTGCTGGAATTATTCTCATCAAATCTGACATTTAGTATTGTAATTTCATTCAGTATGGTTTATATTAATTTTTAGTGGTTTTCATGGGGCCTTCTTCCCTGCGCGCTAGTCTCTAATGCGCTGCTGATGAGTGGATCGGCAATATGTAATGACTCGCCGCCGGGCGGGCACAATTGGAGACCCCCGGCACCCCCCTTCCTTTATGACGGGGCTGACCGCCAGCGGTTGGCCAAGGAGGATCTGGCGGCGTGTCAGCAACTCCGAACCCACTCAAGCCCCAGATTGGAACGGGGGGGATCGTTGGGCCGGAAGACTAGCACGTCAGGACTTGCCGCCCTGTCATTTGCCTGCCCGGCCCCAATGGCGGTTGGCGAAGTGGAGGTATTGCTGCCAGTCGTAGTCCGTCAGGTCGTGCTGGCCGGCGCGGAGATGATAACCGATCGTGCCGCCGACCGGGTGGTCCGGTTCCGGCAACTCCGTCACGCCGAGTCCGCCGGCGTTGAGAAGGCGGTAGACCGGTTCCGCATGCCGCGCGGCTAGAAATTCCCCGCGGGGATCGGCCCAGCGGTCCTCCACCGCGCTGGCGATGTAAACCGGCCGCGGCGCAATCAACGCCACCAGCTCGTGCTGATCGACCGGCATCCGTTCCTCCTGCCCGGCGTGGCGCGCAAAATTCCCGCAGAACCAGTATGGGAAGGCGGTCGTGATGATGGCCACCGTTTCGCCGTAATCGCGGCGGTTGAGGGCCGCGCCGCCGCAGCCGGAGTTGTTCGAGATCGCCATGCCGAACCGCCCGTCATTCGCCGCTGCCCACAGCGCACTCTTGCCCATCCGGGAGTGTCCGATCACCGCCACCTTCGACGCATTGGTGGCGGGCAGCGTTTCAAAGTAGTCCATCGTCCGGCTCAGCCCCCAGGCCCAGAGGCCGAGCGCGCCCGATTCCGCAGGGCCGGGCGGGCCGCCTTCCGTCCGCCCCATCCGCCGGGCCGCTCCTTTCCAGTAATCTGTGGCCGAGTCCGCCGCCAGCAGGTCGATATCCAATGAAGCCAGTCCATATCCGCAGGCCAGAATTTGGTCGAGGGTTTCGAGGCCGGCACGCCGGTTCTCCGCGTCCGTCACGGCGGCACCACCAGGAAGCCGCCGCGCCACCGCTGGCCGCGGTTCCGCACTGGCCAGGTCGAACAAGTGCAGCCCGACAAAAACCGGCACCGGTCCACTCTGGCGGTTAGGGAGGATCAATCCAAAGGTAAGCACGGTGCCGTCCGCTCCATCGGCGATCCGCAGGCTCACGTCGCGCCGCGTGGCCCTGCCCCCGAGGTATTGAGGATCCTCCTGGACCACTTCAAAGTGCATTTGCGCCGGACGCGGCAGCGGTTGCCCGTAAACCTCCCGGCGGAAGAGGGCGAGCAATTCCGGCCGGCGCGCCTGATGCCACGTCGCCGCATCCGTCACCGGGCGGCCATCCTCCATCCGGAGCGGATCAGGGAGGGTGCAGGGACCCACTTTCGATTCATCGTAGTTCACCGCGGCAGCGGAAACCTGCCAGGACAGGACCATCCCCGCCAGCGCACCCCATGCCAGTTGCCGGAGCCCCCCCGGGATGCAAAAAACATTTGGGACCACGGTGTTCACAGGTGAACCAGCATTGGCGGCGGCCCGGGAAGTTGTCAATACTTTGCCGCCAACCGGCCTCCCCGGCAGCACCGCGTCACCACACAGATCCGCCGCATGGGCACCAATTTCAGGTGAGGGAACGGAACCGGGCCATGCCTTCACGGTGCATGATGCATGACCCCGGCGCGGCCGGCTAAACCTGGCGAATGGTTTTGGTTCCGGGGCAACTCACTAGCACACAGCTCCAGTTCCGCAAATCGAGTGGGTGTTTTTGGCGTCGTCGCCCTCGTTTTACCAATCCCCTGGCAGATCGATGGCCCGCGTGGGAAAAAATCTGCAATCGCCACCGCCCCCCTGCGTGGAAAAGGAGGATGCGATCATTTCCTCTGACTCAAAACTCCCTTGCCCGGTTGGCCATGATTGGCGTGGCCCTCGGTGCGTCCGCGGTGTTGGCCCCCGCCTACCCCGGTGATCCCACCGGCTGGGATTGGCGGTATTACGAGAATTCCCAGTTCGTTCCCGAGCAGATTTCCGCCTGCACGGACCCGGACGGACGCCTCCGCACGCTGTTCATCGATTCCGGGCCCATCCGTTCCTATGCCGATCCCGGCCAGACCCCCGTGCGGGTCTGCCGGGCTGTGATGGAGAGCTTTCGCGTGTATGCGACCGGTCTCGGCGCTCTCTCCGCCGGTCCGAACGGCGAGTTCATCGCTGCCAATCTCGGCGATCCCTTTGCCAACCCCGGCACCGATGATGACGTCAGCTACAATGCCACTCTTCAGCTCCGGCGCACCAGCGTGTATGCCGTCGCCGGTCCGGAAAATACCCTCTCCATCGGCGGCTCGTATCTGCGCATGCTGCCGGGCGAGACCTTCGCCGATAATTTTTTTCCCTCCCAAGGATACGACGGCCCCTTTATCCCGCTGGCGGGCAGACCCGTCCTTACGAGCCTGTTTGCGGAGTTTCCCTATGGGTTTGGCGGCCAGCAATACGATGCCCTCGCCACCACGGCCGCTCCCGGAAGCATCCGCAATTCCGCCACCCTGAGCGCCAAATTTGGACCCGGTGGTGAAAACTATCTGCGCCTCCGGTATTCCGAACTCGACCCGGTGCGGACGACCAATCCCTACAACACTTTGCGCCTTGATCTGAAAGACCTGGGAGCCCCCGCCGGTTGGGCCGTGGACCGGGTCATCACCGGAGGCAGCCTCGCCATCACTTCGGACCGCAGAGACATCTATGCCTTTGTGACCAGCTACGTCGTGCTGGCCGAGGGCATCATCAATCCCGAGGCGAGGGTCTTTCGCGTGCGCACCAATGGGGTCGCCGCCCTCGTCCCCAACGAAGGTGACTACGAATACGGCATTGAGCAGGTCAATTCGGTGCGGGTCAGCCAAAACGTCCTTGCCGCCGGCACCCCGGTCAGCCAGCTCATGCGCTATCCGCAGATCCTGCTCAGCTCTACCAACGAACCCAGGTGGGTCGTCTGGCAGGATGTCACCAGCGTGAAATGGAATGAACGCGTGCCTTTCACGGGCGGCACGGCCACGGAAAACACCCGCAGCATCGTCAACAATTTCAGCGTCTCGGGCACCCGCGGCCCCGCTGCGGCCCCTTCGGCCGGCTTGGACCGGCTGGACCGGCTGCATATCGTTTGCCGCGCTGGCACCAACGACAACGAGCCATTATATTTGCGTCAGGGCGGTTCGGTCGCCCTGATCGCAAAAAACCTCGGGGGCGTTTGTTCAGGAGCCCCCGCCATGACCGTCGGACCGGGCGGCTACCCCTACGTCGTCTTCAAAGGGCGCGCCCCCGGCGGCTCCGGCGCGGACAAACTCGTGATCGCCTACCCCCAGGAAGTCGCCAGCCTTTACCCTGGCGATTATGAGGACCGTGACCGCGATGGCACCATCGGTCTCCTGGAAACCGCGCAGGGCAGCTCTGATCTCACGCCCAATCCCCCTCCCCTGCTCACGCCCGCGATCATCACGCATACCGACGACCTCCCTCACATGCGCCTGCTCCACACCGTCAATGCCAGCGCCGTGCGGGCCGCCACCGGAGCCGCCTTCACCCTGCCGCATCTCGGCGATACCATCCGCATCGAGCCCCAGTGGACGCTAGGGTTGAATACCTGGAACACCAGTTCCTTCGGGGTTCCGAATCCCGCAGAGCCGGCCCAACCAGGGAGCCAGCCCTCCAAACAAGTCTATTCCCTGGACACCTCGCCCACTACCATTGGCCCGAAGCAGTTCTACCGCATCAAAGTCACCCGGATTCCCGGACCTCCGTGAGCCCCACTGGTTGAAGCCGTTGCCGCCGGTATCCCCGTTGGGTTTCACCGCGAGGAAGGCGTCGCTGCCGCCACGATCGGAATGGCCTGCGCGGCCCAGGAACTTTTCGGTTAGTTGCGGCGTCTTCCCCGCAGCAGGCCCAGCCCGAGCAGCAAGCTGCAGGAGGAAGGCTCCGGAACGAAGTTCACCGCATGCAGATTGTCGATCCCGAGATAGCCGATCTGGGAGCCAATGCCCGGTTCGATACGGAATTCATCAATCAGATTGAATCCCGCCGTGCCGCTGACATCGAATGGTTCCAACAATTGCACGCTGCCGTTGCTCAGGGACAGGGTGCGCGAAAAAGTGCCAACCTGAGAGCCGTCGAGGTAACCCAAAACCACCACATTGACCGAAGCATCGGTGCCGTTCATCGTCGTCAGGGAAACCCCGAATCCCTTCAAATTGAAATCCTCGCCGCCATTGGAGGTCACCGTAAACCGCGTCAGGTTGACCGGGTTGCCGCTGTTCTGATAATACTGCACCCCATTGCCGGTGCCCCAGGCCAGATCACCCACATAAATGCCGATCGCTTCCGCGGAACTGGTCACCACCCGGAAATCGTAGCCGAAAACATTGCCGGCGAACAGCCCGGCCCCATTGGCCGGACCAGACGCCGCAGTCGATTCCGGTCCGTTGAACGTGGTAATTCCGCTGATCGGGGTGGCGGCCTGCACGCTGCCGCACACTGTGGAGGCAGTGAAAATTACCAGTAATTTGAGAATTTTTGACATTCATTAACAAAACGACGGTCTTTTATTATCGGCAAGCGAAAAAGCCGCCCCGCCCCTACCGACGGGGAAAAACAAGCGCCGGTCCGGCCCATTTTCCCCATGAAATCTTTCCCTGAATTTGGTCTATCCCGGAATTGGTTCGGTGACCCTCACCCTGAACAGAACCGGCCCGGGCGGCGGGCCTCCCTCCGGGTTAAACAACGTCCCTCTCCACGACATCCCTTCCGGATCCGCAGGAGCGTTGGAAGCAGTGCTGAACCAGGCGCCTTGAGCCTCTGACAGCCAATCCACCCCATTCAAAGAAAACTCGACCAGGTAAACCAAATCCGTAGCGGCGATCCTCCGGTGGAAGCTGATGCCCGGGAATCGCTCCTCCCCTGCCCCGCTGAACCAACCGACTTGAGGATAACTCCCGAAAGTCCCCCGCACCACAAGATTGTGGTTTCCCAAAAAGATCCCGCGCTCAAAATATTTAAGAAATCATGATATAATTATTGAAATTATGGATATTTGAATTAGTATTGTCGGTGTAGGCGTTTTTTTCATAATGGAGGGGCCTTCTCCCCCTGGCGCTAGTCTCCAATGCGCTGCTGATGAGTGGATCAGCATTCGAGATGACTTGCCGCCGGGCGGGCATAATTGGAGACACCCGGCACCCTTCCTCTCCTTACCGCTGACCGCCGCCGCCCGCCATCTGCACGATGTTGTTGAGTTGCATGCCCGACATCTGCCGCACCGCCGCCTGGTTTTGCTTGAATACTTCCAACTGGGCCGGAGTCAGGATCCCTGCCGCCTTCCCCACCACCTCGGACTGAAACCGCGTTTGCTCCTCGAGAAACGTCTGCACCGCAGCGGGATTCAGCACCTCCGGATTTCCAAAGTTCTGCTGATTGTAGAAATCCACCGTAAAGGAAAAGTTCTTCCGGGCCTCGCTCTGCAGATTGGCCAGCGCGTCCGAAGTGGCGGGATCGAGCGCATCGTCCCCGGTGAGGGCTCCCTCGAACATTCCCATCTCCTTGCGTTCGGGTTCCTGTCTGACGTAGGATTGATAGTAAGCAAAGTCGGCCTCGTCATTCAGGAACCCCCGGATTTTGGCTTCCCCGCCTTTCCAGGCTTCGGTCAACTGCGTCATGATGGAGGCCCGGTCCCCGGCCGCGAGCCCGGGGTTCATCAATTGCATCCCCAGATTCTGCAGATTGGTCTGCTTTTCGACGAGCAGCCGCTGCAGGTAATCGCGCTCCTCCGGGGAAAGTTGCAAGTGATCCATCAAGCGCCCATAAGTGAGTTGCAGCACCGCCGTGGTCTGTGAGGCCATGATCCTTTGCATCATCGGGCTCTTGACCAGCGCCGACATCGCCTCCCCATCCACCTGCCGCTTGCTCTCTGACTTGACGGAGCCGGGGTTCTGATCCGTGGGCAATCCTGGGGACGCGATGGGTCCGGCCTTCAGGTCTGCCTTGGCCTCCCGCCGCTCCCGTAGCTCCGCCGCAGCGGAACCCGCCTTCGCCTGAGCGGCGGCCAATTCCACCCGGAGGCTGGCATTCTCCTGCTTTAACTGCTCCACGTCGCGCCGGGAGGGGGAGTTCAGCAGTACCAAAGCGCAGCCGGCCAGCCCCACGAGGAGGCCAAGGATGAGGACAGCGCGCTTTGAGGAGAGGTTTTGCAAGTTCATAGCAGCAGGGGAAGTTCACCGGGCAGTGGTCCACCGATTGGACGCATCGTGCCCGTCCTGGCCAAAGAGGCAATTCCAATCGCCTGGTCAGTGTGGAACAGGCCCCTCTTTCCGGTCCGCATTCTCCCCGGAGGAACCCCCGTGCCGGCCCCGGCAGCAAATTACCAGGTAATGCGCTTACGAGTTCAATACATCGGTCGAACTGTAGCAGCGGCAAGCATCTTCCCTTGAGGCCGGTTTCCGCCGCACGATTAGCAATGGCCCGGGAAGCGGGTGATCCTAATCAACCCTGATGCCCCGCATTTTCCCGGTCGTCGTTTTCCGTAGCCAGCCCCATCCCGATCCCCAGTCCTGCTCCACCGCCCGCCGCAGTGGCGCCACCACTGCCACCGCCCCTTTTGCCTCCCTCCCCGCGGTTTCCCGCACGACCGGCTTCCCTGCCGCTGTCTCCGCGGCTGCCCCGGCCGCCGCCCCCGGAGGCCTGCGGCCGGGTCGGGCCTTGGAGCGGCACCTTCACATCGGCCGGGATAGGATCGAGATCCAGCGCCTTGCGGATGAAGTCGCGCAGTGACACCACCAGTTCTGCGGTGTGGATGGGCCGGCCTTCCACCATTTCGACCACCGCCTTCGCCGCCAGCCGCACCTGCGCTTCCGTACCCAGCAGCAGAATATCGGACAACGCCGCCTCCACCGTGTCCCGGATCCTCCGGGCACGGTCCGATCCGGCTTCCTCCGCATTGGAATGGGGAGGCTTCATCCCGTTATCCGGCAAACCGACAGCCTCTTCCCGCACCATGGCTCCGCCCTCCTCCACGCGTGTCAGGACTGCGCGTTGACGCAGGTCACGCAGATGCGTGGGATCCACTGTCAAATCCCCGGTAAACGATCCCCCCAGCACCTTGTAAGCCGACATCAGCGTCTTCAGGCGTTCGTTGATCTGGCGGTTGGCCCGTTCCCGTCGCTGCTGGATCGTCATCGTCAGCAAAACCCGGATGCCCACGCCGATCAGCGCAAAAAGCGCCAACCCCAGCACACTGGACAGGACGCCCTGCCAGGAACTCAAATCAAAGGATCTCATGCAGCAACAGGGGCGGAGGTGGGGTGGTTTGGCAAGGCAGTAGGCTCAGGGTGTCCATGTGGAAATTCAAGCGCCTCGGGTCTCCAGCCCCATCATGAAAGGACCGCGCTCACGCAATTGCCGCCATTTGCGACGGGATCTGTCGTCCGACAAAGAAAGTTGAGTGCTGAGAGGATGATCCTGCCCCCATGGTGCGTTTCCCGCAACCTCCGCCACCGAAAGTCCTCGCTGCCCGTAAATGGCGAGGAATGAGCCCCTGAACCCTCAGCAACGGCCGTGCCTCCGACCTTTGTCCCATACCACTTTGGCTGGGGCGTGGCAGGATGGGGATGTTCCGCTATCCCTAACTGTCTCCTCAATCATGCACCCATCCGCCCTCTCCCCGAAACCCGTCATTCCATGTCCCGGCTCCGCGCCGCGTCGTCTCTTGCCCCGTTTCCTCTTGCTGGGGGTGGGCGTGTTGGCCGGGAACCTTGCTGCCTGCAGCGAGGACAAGCCCAAAGTGGCGACGGACTCCCCCGCCGCCGCGCCCGCGCCCGCTTCCGTCCCGTCAGCGGGGGGCGCACCCATCGCGGCTCAGGGCTCCGCGCCGGTCACCGAACCGTCAGCCGCCCTCGCCAATGCGATGTCCACTCCCGCCGGCGCGGCGGAGACCTTTTACCGCACCAAGATGGAGCTGAAGATAGATGGGCTGCCCCAGGAATGGCAACTGGCGAACCTCACCGGGACGATCACCCCGGAACTGAACCGGGTCTTTGACAAGGCGAGCTTCACCCAGGCCGCATTCATCATTAACAAAAAAGAGGGCAAGCCACCCTGGGTCGAAGGCGACCTGTTTTCCAGCCTCTTCGAGGGAGTGACCACCTTCAAAACCGGCGCGGCCTCCATCACCGGCACCACCGCCGAAGTGCCGCTCGCCCTGACCCACACCGCCCACGGCCAGACCACCCAGTGGACCGACCATCTGATCCTCAAGCAGGTAAACGGCGGGAGCTGGCTGGTCGATGACCTCCGCTACGGCGGCACCTGGGACGCCGCCGCCCGCGGCACCCTGCGCCAGCGCCTGACCCCACCAAATCGGTGACTGGCTGAATTTCCCGGGTAAAGGGACTCGCGCAAATCAAACAGAAAGCACCCTTTGAAAGTGGAATTGGCTTGCAGCTTTTCCACGGAATGTCAGATGGCGGTATGCAATTGTCCGGAAAGGTATGTGTCGTTTGCCATGATAAGATTTTCCTGCAATCGGAAGGGACTTGGTGTGGCCGGTGTGAGGCGGGCTTTCATTCGGATTGTTGGAAGGAGAATACGCCCTGCCCTGAATGCGGCACTCCGCTTGAACCACCGGGCAAGCAATTTGGGAGGTCGTCGCAGTGCCCTGAATGCGGCAAGCCGTCCGGACCTGAACGCGATAATTGTGCCAACTGTGGCGCTTCAACCTGTTGGGACACTCAGGAGCTATATCTGGAACGGAAGCAGCGGGTGAATTCATATGGACGGGCCCAGGTCCGGCTTGGCGTGCTGGAATTTGCGGCATCGCTCATTTTTCTTCTGGTCTTGTTCGGCGTGTTTTCGGTGGTCCTCGCCTTTGTGGCGATGCCGGATGCGGTTCTCCGATTCCGCCGGGGACGCAGAGCCTTGGCCTTCAAATAAAATTCCCGCTTCAGGGACCAGTGCAAGGTTCTCCTTGGACAAACCCGCCCCGCTCTTCTCCCGCGTCCGCTCAAAACGGAGATTTCATTGCTTCTGATGGAGCCAGGCAATATTCGGTAAAGGTCCATTGTAATCCGTCTTTCAAGACCATGCTCCAAGTCCTCCCTGCCCTGGGCGGGGCATGGTAGATCACCGATTCCAGCAAGGGGCCGGAGGGCCTCACTTATGGCCCGGACATTCCCCCGCAGGATCAGACCGCCCTGCAACAACGTTGGGTCCTCGAAAGGGACGTGGACGTCCGGGACGTCCGATACCCCGGGAAACAACCACAGCCTGCCGCGCACCACCTGCGATGTCAGGATCCTGCACGGGGACGGGGTGCTGCACCACCAGACCTTTGCCTTCACGCCGGACGGGGATCACGGCACGCGGCCCTACTCATGGGACATCTGCGGCATCGAGCACCGGCATCAGCCGAGGGATAAAGGGCAGTTCGAAATGAAACCCGGCCGCAGTGGGAAAGGCCTTACTTCTGTTTACATGGCAAACCGCCATACTTCACGACATCGAGTTGGAGAGGCGGATCCTGCCATGCTTCCACCCGGTTTCCAAACCGCCCGATTTATCCGACGATCACGCCGCCGCCCGCAAGTGGGCGAGGGTCTTCCATAAAACCTCATCCACAAAGGCGGCAAAACGTCCCTTGTCGGCAGGGGAAAGGAGCCGCAGCCAATCACAGACATCATTGAGGCTGAGCGCATGCGCCAGCTGCACAAAAATCATCGTCGCCAGATGGCTCCAGATACTGAAGGACCTCGCCCTGGATTCGATGCCATGCCGGGCCGCTGCCTGGTCGACCGCGACGAACACAACCCCCGGCCAGTAAAAGAGGATTGAGGTTAGAGAAACCGGAAGAATCCACGCCGGAATTGCGTAAACGACCCCTTGGCCTCATCGTAAATTAATATTAATTCGGATATTTGTGGTGGTAGTGTAGCCATTTACCGCATCACCATGAAAAAACTCCTCTTTCTGTGTTGCATATGGACTTCATTGCCAGCGGGTGCAGCGCTTGTTTCTTATGAATTCACTTCGGTTATCGATATTTCCCGCCTGGGAGGGGATAAGGAAGCTCCGCTCCGTGTCATCTATTCTTTCGACGACAAGGCCGATGGCTTCGGCTTCAGCAATGAGAATTCGCGGAGTTTTGGGCCGGCGAGCATGGTGGTAACGATAGGCACTGAATCAATATTCGTGACGGGGGCTGAAATTTACCTATGGAATAACACGGCCATCAGCACCGTCGGATTCCCGCAGTTTTCCGATGGGTTCAGCGTGAACGGTGTTGGCGGAACGACTGCCGGGCAGATTCTCGGGAAGGAAGTCAATGGTTTTGTTTTTTCGATACTTGATACGGATCAAATCATGTTTGAGGGGAGGCCGGAACTTCCTGCAAATGCGGATTTTTCCATGCAGGGCGATTATCAGCAAACAGCCCTCTATGCCGGCCGGGGGAGTTCGGTGACTCCTCCCCGCGCCCCGTATCTACTTGCCGTCATACCGGAACCAGCATCGTGCTCCCTGACGGCAGCAGCATGCGGATGGGCACTTTGGCGCAGGCGGCGGCCTCACCGATACGGACGTTGGGGCCAGCGGCACCCCCTCAAATCTGATTCTGCTGCGGGACGGGACCATGGTGCCGATTGATTTACATGTGGACAAATTTTCCCCGGAGGCGATGCCGGAAGGGTTGAGGGATCAAAACCCCACCCAACACTGTCAGTGTTGGAACGGGCCTACTTCCCCATTACGCAGGGATACAACCCACGCAGTGCTGGCTGACCAGACTTTTGGCTCCACGCTTTCGCTCCGTGCGGCTGCGGCCTTGGACTATCGCAAATTACTTGGTAAACTGCTTTTCTCTGATCCACATCTCCTCTGGTTTATGCCATGGGGTGTGTGACCGGGACCGCATGAATCCCGTCAGGTGCAGTTCCAGCGCTACGGTCCGTTGGAGATGAGGGAGATCGTTTCGAACCAGAGAACGGTGGAAGCGGTGGACTCCTCCGGGGCTTGCAGCACCCCGGCCACGCGGCCGTTTTTGCGGCAGACGACGGGACAGCCGGACAGATTTCCGGAAAGGCCGGGTCCGGTGCAGTTCAGCTTGAGTTTTTTGGCTGGGGTTTTGAGGGAGTGGGGCTTGGAAAGCTCCAGAGTGCAGGCGATGGGAGGCCCCTTGGCGGGGATGATTAACATTGCTTCGCCCGGCTCGAGGATCCCGTCCGGATCAAAAGAAAGCGTGTCCGCTTTGGTGGCAATGGCCTTGACCAGTTGAATATAGGAATGGCGTTGGGTGAGGACGTTGCCGGTATCCAGACTGAGGTATGTTTTTCCTTCGCGCAAAAGTTCCCTTGGTGGCCCGGTCGCCTCCCCGCGTGAACTGGCCGCAAGCGCCATACCGTTAGGGAGGGCGAAGACAAATCCAAAACCATTATTTCCGGGAAGCTGGAGTGGTCGATATTCCTCAGAGGAAACGGGAGTGATCTGACGGCGGACCTCCGGGGGTTGTTCCCAAACCACCGTGTTTTTTGAGCCTTGGCCAGCCTTTGACTCCGCCGTTGGAACGGGAGCCGGGGGCCAAATCTGTTCTTTGATATATTGTAACAGTCCGAGGCCCAAACCCAGGAAAAAGATGAAGGTCACGACCCGGTGGAACCAAAAGCCGCAGCCGCGCCTGCTGTTTTGCTGGGCTACCATCCGGTCCGCCTCCTGGTCCAGATCGGCATATTCGCCCCAGATCCCACGCTGCATCGAGCCCGGGACCGGAGGCGAGCCCGTGGCAATGCTCCAAGGGATTTGGACGGCAGCGCCTTTCCGCCCGGGTTGAATGAGGAGGGGAATGAAAGACTTGCCATCCGGGGGCAGCCAAGTGAGGCGTACCGCAAGGTCGAAGAGGTGGCCTTCGCCCCTCATCATGCGGTGGAGAGGCAGCGTGCGGCGGCGGAACAATTGAAATTCATCGTCCCGGAGAAGCTGGGTCAGGGCCGGCTCATCCGTTATCAGGCCCGCGTAGATTCCGCCCAGCCATGCAGCCACCCCGCCGGCTTGCGCCACGGCCATGGGACTCTGGTCCTCCGGCACGAGCACGAGACAGGGGAGATTGCGGTTGGGCTGGTCCGCACAGCCCGGATTGACGATGATGACCTGTCCGAAAACGAGGACGCCATGCTGGGCGAGGTCCTGGTATTGCTTTAACAGTTCCGGCGTTTGCAGGCCAAAGACTTTGGCCTTTTGACAGAATGCCGCTGCTTCCTTCTTTTTCATCTCCTGACCAAGGAGCACTTGGGCCGCGAGGGGAGGATGCGCGTCATCATAGAACACTTCACGGAAAACCGCTGAGCGGATCCACTGTGCCGCACGGTCACGCATCTGATCCCGCCGTTCATGCCATGGTTGAATGAGGGCGGCTAAGGATTCGGGTTCGTCTTCCATGGGAGTAGGGTGGTCCGATTTACGCAAACCCGCCCGGGACATCAATGCCGAACCTGCCATCAGCCAGCGGTGTGTCCATGGTTGGCGGACCGCGGTGGCTGAAAGGAATGGCGGATAAGCTTGAGATGAGGCAGGCGGAACCAAGACACTGGGTGAGTGATGGCCCCTGTTGTGTGTAAAGTTCGGGAGTCGGTCTGAAGGCCCTGCGGAACGACAGCCGGGACGGACTGCATTACCTGACCCGGCGGACGCGCCACCAGAGTTCCTTTGCACCGGAGACAGCGGCGAGGGCGATCGTAGTTTTGGGGAGAGTCGTGATGAAGGAGCGTTCCACTTCGGTCCATTTCTGGAGGTCGGGAGAACGTTCGATGAGATAAGTGCCGCCGACGGGGGCGGTAAACGTCAGGGACCAATCGAAGCCGTTGCGTTTGAGGGTGGCTTCGATGACGGGGGAACCTCGGAGGCCGGGGCCGAGGCGGATGCCGGCGTCGTGGCCCGTCATGGAAAGAGTCAGGGGGGGAATGAAGAAGGACTCCGAAAATCCGAAGTCGGTTTGATTGGTCAGGATGTCACTGTCTTCAATGTCGGACTGGCCGGCGTTGGGGGTGGTGAAGGAGTCTTCCGGGAGGGGGCACAGGACCCAAAGGCGATAGTCACCGGGGCCAGGGGCTCTGAGAAGGTAGATGCCGGAGGCATCGGTGACCGCAGCGTCGAGGCGTTCCGTTTTGGCGGCGTTCCAGAGTTCGACGGCGACGTTGGCGAGGCCGGGTTCCCCATCATCCTGGAGGCCGTCGGCATCCAGATCATTCCAAACAAAATTGCCGACCTGGACGCGGTTTACAAAACCGGCATCAAGGTCGCGGCGGACGATGCCAGCGCTTACGGTAAACGGAGCGGTGGTGCCATCGGCGGAGATGTCGCTGTCGAGCGCGTCGTCTCCATTGTCAGGATGGGGGGACGGCATCATGTTTGCCGGGGAGACAAAGCGGAGGCGGTAGGTGCCGGGAGGAGTTTTGAAGGAGTAGAAACCGGCGTTGCCGCTGGAGGTGGTGGACTGGAGGAACGCGCCGGTGGCGGAGAGGAGTTGCACGGTGACGCTGGCGATGCCGGAGGTTCCCTGCTGCAGGCCGTTTTCGTCGGCGCGGAAGACCCGGTCGCCGATGTTGTGATCCTTCATGGGATCAGAGACGACCCCGATATCAAAAGCAGCCATGCTGAGCGTGAGAATGCCGATGTTGAATACTGCGGTGAAGCCGGCGTCGGGTCCGGAGGGGATGACGTCGTTATCGTCGGTGTCATCGCCGCCCGCCTGGTCGAGGGGGCTGAAAACGTCACCGGCGTAAGGCAGGATGGCCCGGATGCGATAGCTCTCTCCGGCCAGTCCATGGAGAACGTAATTGCCGTTCGCGTCGCTGACGGTGGCGTCCACCCGTTGGGTTTTGGCAGGGTTCCAGAGTTCGACGGGAATGTTGGCCAGACCGGGCTCGCCGGGGTCCTGCCGGCCATCCTTGTCGAGGTCATCCCAGACGAAGTTTCCGAGGTTTACGACGTTGACGAATCCTGCGTCAAGATCGCGGCGGACCTGCCCGGTGGCGACGGTAAAGGTGCCGGTGAGGCCGGAGGCGTCGATGTCGCTGTCGTTGTTGTCATCCCCTCCGCTGTCAGGGTGCGGTGAGGGGACCATGTTGAGGACGGTGGTAAACCGGAGCCGGTAGGTGCCGGGCGGGGCCTTGAAGGAATAGAAGCCGGCGGCACCGGACGGGGTGGTGGTCTGGAGGACGGCACCGTCGGTGGAGAGCAGCTCCACGGTCACGCCGCTGAGCGCGCCGCCGGACGCAGGCTGGGTGCCGTCCGGCCCGGCGCGGAAGACGCGGTCGCCGATGTTGTGATCGCGCATGGGGTCCAGGATCACGCCGGCATCCACCGTGTTGTTGCCAAAGGATCCCGTGATGACGCTGATGATGTCCGTGTAGCCCGCGTGGATTCCTGACGGATTGAAATCGCTGTCCTCCGTATTGTCGCCTGCGGCCTGGTTTTTGGGGCTGAAGGCATCTCCGGGGAACGGGAGAAGGACACGCACCCGGTAGTCACCGGACACGGGAGCGGTGAGGGTGTAGTTCCCGGAGTCATTGGTGATGTCGGTGTCAAAGCTCTGGGTTTTGGCGGCATTCCAGAGTTGCACCGTGAGGCCGCCGATGCCGGGTTCACTGGGGTCCTGGCGACCGTCGCCATCAAGATCATGCCAGACAAAATTCCCCACATTGGCCCCCGCCGGCATTAGGGTCAGCGCCAGCACCAGCGGGAGCAGGAGAAAAAAACACAGCTTCAGGGGAAACCGGGGGTGCATGGGGGAAGGTGCGCTTTTTCCAGGAGACGTCAATTTATCCGCAGGGGGCAAGGCCGTGGGGATTTGATGCACAGGGAGTTGCGTGGCTTAAAGCTGTTGCATGCAAATTACCTGGCAATTTGGTTTTTCACGGTGGGCCCACTCCTTTTCGCCGCATCAGCCACGGAGGGATCGTGAGGAATGAAAGCAGGCAGCCGGGCACGGCGAATGCCAGATAATGGGGCCATGAAGGTGCCTGAAGCCATAGAATGAAGCCGAAAATCTCGACGCTCTTGATCAGCGCATAAACCAGCAAGGCTCCTCCCACGCCCGCGAGGGCCGCCTTCCATGAATCGGGCCGTAACCGCTTGGGATGAATGAGGTATTGAAAAACCAGCCAGCGGAAAAGCACCGCCAGGGAAACCAGAATGAGCGCTGCCACGCCCAATATGGAAGATAAGGTCGGGTCTGGCTCCCCTGCTTCCTTCCGGGGTTGGAAGACGGCGACAAACCAGTCGAGAGGGTAAGAGAGGATCAGCAGGACCCAGAAAATCCAAATGGTCACACGCATGACCCTCGTCGCAGAGGCGGATTCCTTCGGTGTCGCGGCAATGGACCCGGAGGGGGGCGGGGTGTAGGGATCGCCGACTGGATGCGTATTCATGTTGACCTGATTTCTTGCCCGGCGGGTTCCCGTCAACGACCCGGAGAAGGCGGCGGAACAGCAAATCTGCTATTTTCCTTTCCTTTTTCGGGCCAAGCAATGGAGAGTGGGGGCAGGATTCCGCCTTCCTTTCCCGGTGCGTGGCAGCTTTGGATAGGCCTGACGGTCGCAGGCACCTCCTCCAGCCTGGCTGCGACAGGAGGCGATGCCTTGCCGACGATGCGGACCGGAACCGGATCGTGGCGGTGTTTGATGGCACGGCGGGCGACCCGTTCGCCCAGGGATGGAAGGAAATCCGGGAGGGCCAGCCAGAGACCGTGACCGCGCAGTCCAAGGACGGGATTTGGTGGATCACCGATTCCAGCAACGGGCCGGACGGCCTCACTTATGGCTTGGACATCACCCCGCAGGATCAGACCGCCCTGCCAAAAGGTTGGGTCCTCGAAAGGGCCGTGGACGTCCGGGAGTCCGATACCCCGGGAAACAAACACAGCCTGCCGCGCAACCGCGTGTCAGCGGCGGCCGACGCGGTTGATTCCGCCGTTGATGTTGCGCCCGTAGCCGTAGCCTCCGTAGTAGCCGTGGACCGGGGCATAATAGGACGAGCGGTAGTAGGGCGCGCCGTAATAGCTGCTGCCGGCCATGCCCGCAGTGACTCCGCCCACGTAGGCACTTGCGGCGGCACCTTCCCAGCCGCTCGAGGTTCCGCTGACGACGACGGGAGTGGGGGCCGGCGCGACGACACACGAACTCAGCGCCGGGACGAGCAACAGGACGGCAAGCGAAGGAATATGAGGTTTCATGGCGTGAAAGAAGGTTGGTTGGATCGGGAGCTTGGCGGATCAGGGCTTGCCGACGGCTCCGAGCGAGGTGGCGTGAGCTTGTGCCTCGGTCTTGTCGACGTAGCCGTCGCCGTTGGTATCCATTTTGGCGAAGAGTTCGGGGATGCCACCCTTGCGGTCGGCAACCTGGCAGTATTCCGCAAACGTCACGGTGCCGTCATGGTTGAGGTCGCGCTCGGCAAATAACTTCGGATCAAAGTCAGGCTGGCGGGCCTTGACGTCGGCGAAGGTGACGCGCCCGTCGCCATCCGGATCGAAGCGGCCGTAAAGCCGGGGATAACCCATGGTGCAGACCTCATCGCAGGAGAGACGCCCGTCCTTGTTGGTGTCGCATTTGACAAAAAGGTCGCGGTCGGTCTCGATGGTCTGGCAGGCGGCCAAGGCAACGGCCATGAGACCGGGAATGAGATGGTGCGTTTTCATGAGGGATCAATGAAGGGTGGGGCCGTCTGGAGTAGGTGAATGGTAAGCCGCCGCACGGCCAAAATACAAGAAAATTTCCGCCCCGCCCCGAGGCACCGTGATGCAGACGGGTGGCCGGCAGCACCGATGATGCTCCGGATTCCTGATAACGAGCCTCTCTTTCCCGCGTTCACCTCCCGTTTGCCGGTCCCCGCGCCCCGGCACCGCTATCCCCGAAAGTTCATTTCCATGCCCATGCAAGTCCCGCTAACCCTGTTGACCGCATTGATTTTGGCAGCCAGCCGGTCCGCTTCCACCGCTCTTGAGCTGACAAACACCGAGGGCAAAACGGTGGAGGGTGAATTGGTGACCTGCACTAACGATATCGCCTCTTTCAGTCTCAAGGGTGAAAAGCGTATCGTCAAGATCCCGCTGAACACGTTGAACCCTGACAGCCGGTCCGCCGTGGAACACTGGCGGGTCGGCGAGGCGGTTTCCAAACTGAAACTTCATGGCGTGAAAAACCGCCTCGCCTCCGACCGGCAGGCCAGGGCCTCCACCTCGCCGGGGGGGATTTTCAGTTCTGGGACTTCCTCCAACTCCACGGACCGGGTGCAAACCTGGCAATGGACCATCAAAATCACCAACACCACCAATATTCCCCTCAAGGGATTGAAACTGAAATACGCCCAGGTGGTGGAACGGGTCCAGCGCGGCCAGGGCAAAAAAATCGTGCAGACCCCCCACGGGAAATTGGACATCCCGGACATCGGCCCTTTCCAAACCGTCAGTCTCCAATCCAACGGGGTCGAGGTCCGATCCCACAAATCTGTCAGTTCCTCCACGAGTGGCAGCGAAACCCGGTATGAGGTGAATAAATGGGACGAATCATTGTCAGGGCTGGGAGTCGAAATTTTCCACGGCTCAACCCAACGGCTGAAATGGAAATCCGGCACCGACCCCGGGTCCGTTCCCTGATCGCGTTAGATTGGGGATTCCGGGGTTTTGATGCTCCCTTCCTGATGCCCCCCGTGGCCCAGGCTTCCAGCCTGCGCGGCCCCTCGCCAGGGCGACGAAGGTGAAAAAGGGGGCCATGGTCTGAAGGGAAAACATCCTCTCGAGCAATTCGTCTTCGTGGTCAGCCCCCGCCGCGAACCCAGGACCACCGGACTCTACTGGTATTTGCACTACCGGCGCAGCACGGGCGACCTCAGCCAAATCATCGTGATGGACCAAAGCGATGACCCATGGCTTCAGCATCCCGTCTTCAAACGATCCGGTGAAGCCCGGCCCGGCGAAAGCGCCCCCGCGCTCATCAAGCGTTCCCGTGCCGGGATGATCCCCGCACCGAAGCCGACCCCGCCCAGGCCGGCAAGAAAGCATGGGTCGAAGCCAGCACCGCCTACGCCCTCACCCACAGTGCCAACGGCTAGACCACCCAGTGGACCGACCATCTGATCCTTAAGCAGGTGCAGAGCGGAAGTTGGCTGGTCGATGACCTCCGCTACGGTGGCACCTGGGACGCCGCCGCCCGCGGCACCCTGCGCCAGCACCTGACCCCGCCAAATCCCTGCCGCTGAAGTCCCCACGCTCAACGACCAGAAGACAGTGTATGACATGGAATCCCATTCTACTGAAATCAACGATCTGCGAGAAGTGGGGGATTATTTCGTCGCCAAGTCGTCCCACATCGCTATCAACCGCTACCATTGGGATGCGCTTCACAACGGTCGTTTCCTAACAGAGCCCCTTCGCACCATACTTAAAACCATCCATTTACGGCCTCATCGCCACGGGCTCAAAGTCGAAGGGCACACTTCCAACAAATTCCACAAAGAAAAACTTGCCTTTATAGCTTTTGGCCTGTTTCATCTATCGCGACCCGCGAATTGCATTCTCAAAACATGAAAATTCTCTTTATTCACGGAATCGGTTTCCACGAATCCAGCACGCAACTCGTCCAATGGGTCCCCGGTTGGGTCAACGCCATCAGCACCTCCGCCACTGATCACGCCGGAATCAATCTAACCATCTCGCCCCCGTTCGGCAGCGACGGCAAGCCTAGCGGCCTCGCCGGGGACCCGGCCCTTGACCCCGGCATTCTTTATTACGAGAACCTCATCCGCAGCCACGGCCGACCAAGCACTTGGGATTATGCGGCCGGAGTTTCCAGTCTTCTCGCCAGCGGGGTCACCACCGTGATTGGGGACTTTTTTGGGCGGGATAGAGGTTTCTTTGACAACCTTGATGAACTTAAATGGAAGGCCGAAGAGGTCATCGCATGGGCTCAAAACCCCCAACTCCGAGCGAACCTGCGGCAACGAGTGGTGGATGAGGTGCAGTCGAAAGATCCAGACATCGTTATCGCACACAGCTACGGCGGGCTGATCCTGTATGATACCTGCATGTTTGGGAGGCCGGATCTGCTCCAGAACCGTCACCTCATCACCCTGGGCACTCAAATCGGAAACCCTGTTCTCCGCAAGGAGTTCCAAGGTTACCAGCTTCCCCTCAATTGCCGGCATTGGTTCAATCTCTATAACCCGGACGACAAGGTCTTTGTCAGTTCCCTCGAACATATTCGTGCGGAGAATTTCACTCAAATCATCACCCCCAATCCTGTGGGCAATGGCCACGATGGCATCGCCTATCTTTCCAACCGAACCTTTGCGAAGCGTGCGTGGCCTTTTATTGTCAAAGATCTTAAAAATCGCGCTCAGCGACCGAATATCCGAGGGTTCGGGATCGGATCCCTTGGTCCCCGCGCAGCGGCCGCCGGAACCCCCACCCGGAAACGATCCGCCGACTCCCTCCGGCGCAACCACCGGGCACTTCTGGTTGGTATAGACGCCTACGCCAATCCGCAAATCCCCACCCTGCACGGCTGTGTAAACGACACCTTCCAGCTTTCCGCAGCGCTACAGGAGGCTGGCCTCGACCACCGTCAGATCCGCCTGATTCACAATCAGCGCGCCACCCGTCTGATTCTCCTCGATAACATTCGCTGGCTCCTTGAGGACGCTCAGCCGGGGGATCATCGCATTTTCTCCTTCTCCGGTCATGGTCACCGCCGACCCACTTATGATCTTGAAGGCGAACCCTTGGAAATGCATGAAATCCTGTGCACACACAATTACGACCCCTCAAACCTTGATACTGGCCTGCGTGATGCGGACATCCAAGACCTTTACGCGAATCTTCCGCGCGATGTCCACTTTACTATTTTTCTAGACTGCTGTCACGCCGGAGGCATGACTCGTGCTGGCGGTCCCGCCATACGCTCCTTCAGCGGCCCCGCCGATCTCGAACACGAATCCAGCAAATGGAATAGCGATCTGGAAATGTGGGAACAGGGCTCCCTCCTTACCAAAAGTCTGAACCCGGATTTTCTGCCCCCGGGTTATCACGGCAAAGAACTGACGGGCTTATGGCAACAGCTCCGGACCATCCAAGAAACATCAAAACTAACTTCACGGGAACTCCATGAGCGTGAAAAAAGCCTTTACTACGGTCAATATGGGGACACCCGCCGGATCGGCCGCGCCACGCCTTTACGCGATCTCGGACATAAACGTTACGATAAAATCGAAAAAGATCTGCGGAAACTGCATCCGGAGCAATTCCTCTCGAAAGACGGAAAAAAGGCTTCCAGCGGTCCTTATCTCCCGCTCGTCTTCATGGCCTGCAACGAGACCGAGAAGGCCAGCGAATATGTCCATGGGGCCATCAGCTACGGAGCCTTCACCTACGCCCTGACGCTGACGCTCCGTGATATAAAACACGGTCGCCTTGCTTCACTCAATTACGGCCAACTACTAATTGAGACTGCGCGCAAACTGAAGACACTGGGCTATACGCAGACCCCCGATGTCCTCGGGCCCCCGGACCAGCTCAGCGCCCCCACTCCGTTTAGTGGCAAGAAAACCACGCCCAAAAAGCGCAACTGATCATGGCCGACTTTGATGACATCGTTTCAGCGGTGAGAACAAAACGGGTCATCCTTTTTTTGGGCGCAGGAATCCACTACCATGGGCAGAACGGCGCGCTTTCCTATCAGAAGTCGGATAGGCCCCTCCTCGCGGGGGAACTCGCGGATCAGTTGTCCGGAGGCAGTCATTGGTATGATCGTTTCAATAAAACCGATTACCCGGCCAGAATGAATTTCACCCGGGTGGCGCTCGACTATGAGCTCTTCAGTGAGGAAGACGCCGCCGCGGCCTCAACAGGGCAAAGTAATTCAACCCCGCCCACTGTTTCTTCCCAACAGGCTAAAGCCTGGCGGCTCAATGGCCGGCAGCGACTGGGGGTGGAGGTGGAGCGTGCCGTTCAGCTCGGCCGCCGGCCCTCCCCCTTGCTGGGCCTGCTGGCGGAAATGGGTTTTCCAATAGTCGTCACCACCAATTACGACACGCTCTATGAGAACAGTGTCATGTTGCAAAACCCACAAGCCAAACCGGTGGTGCGCTGGTATCAGGCCTCGGGAGCGCAAAAGGACACCAGTTATCCCATTGGCAGGGATCCGGACGGGGAAACTCCTTACATATATAAACTACATGGCCACATTGGCGATCCGGACTCCATTGTGGCCACGGATGAGGACTACATAGATTTCGTTATCCGCATGACCCAGGGAGGGCATTCCAACAGCCCGATGCCATTAAGGATTCTTAGCCGCATGGCGGAAGTTCCCACGCTATTCATAGGCTACAGCCTCGTGGATTACAATATGCGGCTTCTGCTCAAGACCCTCAGCCATGGCCGCGACATATTCAGTAATAGGGAAAACGGTGGCGGGTTTGGTTTTAAATCCTACGCGGTCAGCAAATATCCGGACCCTTTGATCCAGCGCGTCTGGCAGGATCAGGAATGTGCCATCGGTTTTCTGGCCGAGGATATCTGGGACTTTATTCCGCGACTCCACGCCGCAGTGCAAAGCAAATGACCCATGAACACCCTGGAAATGTTAGCTTCCATGCAGCCCCCCGCTGCGCCGTTCCGCGGGGTCTTGCCCTTCCGGCTGATCGACCGGCCGATCTTTACAGGACGCCGGCAGGAGTGCGAAACGCTTTACCAGCTCATCCGGGTTTTTCGCGGAGTGATGCTCTATGGTGACTCCGGATCCGGCAAATCCTCACTGGTCAACGCGGGTGTTATTCCGATGCTGATAGAGGCTGGATTCGAAGTCGAGAAGCTCCGTGTCCAGCCTTTGAAAGGCGCGGAACTGGTGATTGAGCGCCTCCCTCTCTCGGAGGAAGGAGATTCCGTGGCGTTGCCTTCGGTCTTCACTGAGGACGCCAAATCCCAAACGGATAAGCGCCGCACCGCTTCTGTGGAGGTTCTGCACTCGGCTCTGAAGAACTCCCATCCCCCGGAAAAATCCGGGCCTTCCTGCCGGCTGGTCATCTTTGATCAATTCGAGGAAATTGTGACGCTCTTCGAGGATGCCCAGAACACCAAGGAAGACTTCAACCGGGCAAAAGAGCTGCAGCAGACCATCGTCGACGCCATCAGCGGCTTGCTGCTGACAAAAGATTTGAATATCAAGCTGTTGCTGGTTTTCCGGGATGACTATCTTGGGCGAGTCGCCGAACTCTTTTCCACCCTGCCCCAGTTGAAGGACCAGTCCCTGCGGCTCGTCTCACCGCCACTCGCATCGCTTCCCGCCATCATCATTGGTCCCTTCCAGGTCCCCGGACTGGCTTTCCGCCGCGCCATCGATCCCGCCGCTGCGGCTCATCTGGTGAGGGGATTCACAGCCCACACCAGCAACGGCCTGATCAATCTCACGGAAGTCCAGATCGCCTGCGACTCTGTCTGGGAGGATCCAAAGGAAAACGACAAGTTTCTCCGGGAAAAGGACCCCCTCACCGCCGTTCAAAGCATTTTCGACAACTACGTCGCCCGCACCACGGACGCCACGATTGCTGAGAAACTTCATCCCATCGCCTACAACGCCCTCAACCGCCTTGTCACGCCGAGTTCCGCGAACGGAACAGGCACCCGCAATATTGTCTCCGAGGTGAATTTGTTGGAAAGCCTCGAACACGATGGCTACTCAAAACCGGATATCGAAGCCACCCTTAAGGCTCTCTGCCGCGACGCCCGCCTTATTTTCCTGCAAACCCGCGGCAACATCCCCTTCTACGAAATCGTCAGCGAATTTCTCGTCAAGGGCATCACCACCAAGCTGCCCGGCGTTCAAAAAGCCCGCGCCAACCACGAAGCCGCTCTCCTTCAATCGATCGTTGATGCAAAAACGGCCGAACTCAAATCAAAAAACCAAAAACTAAAGTTTGGCACCACCATTCTGGGGGCAAGCGTCGCGCTGGTGATCGTGCTGGCTGTCCGCGGGCACTACTCCAACGAGATGCTTCGCCTCCAAGCTTCAGAGCTTACCAGCCAAGCTCATATGCTGACTCTCCAAACAAAGGAACTGACGTGGCGAAATGACAAACTCAACGCTCAGATTTCCCTAACTTTAAAAGCAAATGAGGAAGCGGAGCGGGCCCGCAGCGAGGAAAAGGCCCGCGAAATACAAAACACCGCTCTCCTTCAAATCAAAAATCAGGAGCTGAAAGACCAACTGGGCCAACTGCTGGGATTCCTGAAAAGCAAAACCACCGATGCAACTTTCACGGCCGGTTTGGAACAAGCGATCGAAAAACTAGACAAACCCCTCATCACCCGCCTAGCCGGCCCCGCCCAGCCGGTGCATGGCGCCGTTTATTCCCCTGACGGCCGTTTCATAGCGCTTGGATCAGGAGACAAAAAACTTCGTATTTATCCGCGCCTTGGCGGCAAAACTCTGGCGGAAGGCATCGCCAGCGTCAGCGCGGGAGGAGTGAACGCCCTCGCCTTCTCCCCGGACGGAACCTTTCTCCTCACCGGCTCGGCGGGAAGCTCCCTCCGGCTCTTCGACCCACGCCTATCCGACCTTGGCCAAGGCAGAGAATTGCCGGTCGCTCTCAATACCGTGAACCACATCGGCTTTTCACCTGATGGAAAATCCAGCGTCGCCACGGATGACGATGGCGAAGTGGTTCTATTGGATTGGAGTAACTATCCCGGCCAAATTCCATCCAAGCCGTCGGCCCGGCTCAAGCATGATCGCAGAGTTTCCTTTGCGAACTTCAGCGCGGATGGCACTCGCCTAGTCACCTCCAGTGACGATGGTATCATCCGGGTATTCGCAACAGACTACGATTACAAACTGCTGGATGTTCAACTCAAGGGTAAAAGACAAAATCCGTTATATATTGATCCGGGTTCCCCTCCGCCCGGGCAGCGCACCCCTGTCCGCAGGATGCGCTTTTCTCCCACCAATCCCGACCTCATCGTGGGCGGCGCGGGAAACAGCAAGCTCATTTGGTATTACCTGAATGGCAATCGCTTGGCCAAATTCCAGGACAACCTCCACAGTGAAGCGGAACGCGGGCCTTTTATACATGAAGGAGCCGTCCTCGACACCGCCTTCAGTCCGGATGGAGCCCGCCTCGCCTCCATCGGCACTGACGGTCTTTGTCTCATCTGGGAAACTGACACCGCCAAAACCATCGCCAGTCTCCCCACCGCTTTGCACGGGCGGCTGCTGTCAGTGGGTTGGCAAATCATTCAAGGGAAAAGCCTCCTCGCCCTCGGCGGCGAGGATGGCCGACTTGAACTCTGGGATCTGAGCGGCCCGGCAATGCCCCCCAAGCCAGCCTTCGAGGCGCAGGCCCACGCGGGTCCTCTCGTCGGAATCAGTTTTGATCCCCTCAATGAACAGCTCCTCACATGGGACGGCATCCCGGATGCCTACACCCCCGGCCTTAAATCGGACACCAAGGCTGAAGCAAGTTGGAAAGCGTGGGAAGCCGGCCCCAAACGCGCCGAAGCGGCCGCCATCGCCCTTAACCAGCCGGCCCTCTGGAGTCTCCCCAATGCTCTCCGCCAGTCCTCTTCGCAGTAATCCTCCTCATTCCGCCGTCCAATCACAACTGCCACCGATATGCCCCCTAAAAAAGCCGTAAAAAAGGTCGCCGCTAAAAAAGCCGCAACTTCAGCTACCCGCCCCGCCCAAGCCCTGCTCGTCGGCCTCACTTATGTGGATTCCAAGAAATATCCACCGAACCTCGACGGCACGCCCTGGGATGGCCGCAATGGCTGCTGGGGTTGTGACGATGACGTGGCCAACATGCGCGCATTACTCAAGGCTGAAGGTTACATCGTCACCACGCTGCTGGATGCCGCCGCGACCAAGAGAGCGGTCACTGCCGCTCTTTCAGCGGCGGCTCGCGCCGCCAAGAATGGCTCAACCTTTCTCTTTTACTACTCAGGCCACGGCGGACAGCTCCGCGATGACAATGCCGATGAGACCGACGGCGAGGATGAAACCCTTTGCCTCTTCGACGGCGACCTGCGCGATGACGTCCTGAATGGGGCATGGATCTCGTTCCCAGCGGGCAGCGCGATCTATATGCTGGCGGATTGCTGCCACTCAGGAACGAATTTCCGCGCTCTGGGTCGCACCAGCCGTCCCGTCGCGGTGGACTTTGGCAGGGATCTTCTGGGCAATGAGGAGATGAAAGCCGCGCTGCTCCACCTGAGCGGCTGCCGGGATGACCAAACGTCCGCAGGCTACGAGGATGGGGGCCTTTTCACCAAAACCCTTGTCAGCCTCTGGAGCAACGGACGTTACTCCGGCACGTGGGACACTTTCCATGATGCCATCAGTTCCCAGCTTCCCGCCGACCAGCGCCCCCAAGGCAATCTCTACGGACCAGCTGCTGCGGCCGAAGCTCTCGCTGCCCTCCGACCATTTCAACAAATCGCTACTAGTTCAGGAAACGCTATTCGCTCCGCTTTCAGTGGCAGACTCGGCGCCTCAACGCGCGATATCGGGGCAAGTTCGGCTGCTCGGATTTTCTACACGGAGGGTAAAATGTCGACCTTTGGCGGGCCACTCGATTTCGGTGTTTCTCCAAGCGAGGGTCTGGCTCTCTTCGACCGATCCGATCTTCAGAATCCACTGCATCGCAGTCTCTTTCTCCCCACTCAGCCTCCGGGCACTACTGGACTCGCCCGTCGCTTGAACCCGGACCGATTTTACCTCGCCTGCCGCTGGAATTATGCCCAAACATCCCGGGAGTTCCTGCGCAACTGCATCGCCATTGTCACCAATCCCCACACGGGTCAAAGCGTGGAAGCACGCCCGGCCGACTGGGGGCCAAATGTCTCTACCCGCCGAGCCACCGACCTTTCGCCAGGCCTCGCCGCGCACCTCGGCTTGGAGACGGACGATGTCTGCCGCGTGGAAATCTTCCAGGACAGTACTCTGGTCACTGCAAGCGCCGCAGTCCCCCTCGCCGCCGGCAACGGCACCCGTGGCTTAAGCGACAATAGCCGCGACGCCCACAACGGAGGCCACGGCACCAACAATCCCCCGCCCCCCATCAACCGCTCGCGGCGCAGTCCCTATCACTCCTCGCGTAACAACGGTGACATTAATGCCATCGTCCTTCACTATACCACGGGTAGCACCACGGAGGGCACCCTCGGTTGGTTCGAGAACAACCCGGACAGCCTCTCCGCGCACTACGTTATCGGCCGGGATGGAGCGATTTATCAGATGGTGGATGACAGCGAGCGCGCCAACCATTGCCTTGGTGCCAACCGCAACAGCATCGGTATTGAGCATGTCGCCACGGCCGGGCAGCGCCTTTCCCAAGCCCAGGAAAGTGCCTCCATTGCACTTATCCGTTGGCTCGTCGCTCAATACGAAGTCCCCAAAGCCAATATCCAAGGCCACCGCTATACCAATAGTTACTCCGGAACCGGAACTGTTTGCCCGCACTCGCTGTTCGGTAATCGCACTGAGCAAGCAGTGATCGATTGGGTAAATGCTAACATCTGATATAATTTATCCCAATTTCCGAACCAAGTACCCCTCTGCCCCTACGGAAGTCCCCACGCTCGACGCCCTCCTCAAAGATCATCCCCCGTCAACCTCCAACCCACGGCGCGGGCGCCCCCTCAGGGCCAAAGGCCCCACTCTGTGGCCCTCGCAGACGCATACCCCTGCGCCCGGTCGAACCGCGCGACCACCACCTCCAGCGGAACATCAAATCCATGCGGCCGCTGCGGCATCCGGACCAACAGATAGAAGTGGTTATCGATAATGTAAAACGTCAGCACCTCCACCCGCAGACATCCTCATAACTCGCACCAGCGTGAGCAACAGGTCCTTCCCCTCAGCCCGCTTGGGACACATTGAAAAGAAATGGACGGGCATCGGAATCAAAAAGGGAAAGGAGAGAGCGGAGATTGCAGTGAATCTGCTGCAAGTCCACAATTCCTCCTGGAAATTACCAAAAACATTTCGTTCGAACGCCCGCCTGCAATTACAATTACAAGGTTCTTTGCACTCTACTACATTCCGAGGGGCTTAAACGTCGCTGATCATTGCGGCTTTCTCTGCTTCTGGTGCGCTTTTGAAGAACTTCATCTGCACTTCCCGAGTGATCACGACGGCTGGCTTGATCTCCGGTTTGCCCGACTTATTCCCTGGTGTTTCCTCGCCGCTTGTTTTTGGCTTATCGA
This sequence comes from uncultured Verrucomicrobiota bacterium, assembly GCA_942492905.1. GTDB lineage: Bacteria > Verrucomicrobiota > Verrucomicrobiia > Verrucomicrobiales > V1-33 > CAIZWU01. The sequence continues at coordinate 2,122,279 of OW818657.1, read as the reverse complement.
CCGGAGGCTTGTCGGAGCCACCGCCTCCCGCTTCTGCTTTTTCAAGTTCAAGAAGCGCCGCGTCCGCGGGATCATTGATGGCGGCAGCGGGTCTCTTTGTTCCTGCGCGAACCCAAATTTTCTGCATTTTGCCAGCGGTGTCTTCGGTTTCGAAGGCAAAGAGAACGTCGTTGCCTTCCTTCTTGAATGAGGTCGAATCAACCTTAATTCCCGGTAGTGCTTTGAGCCTTTCAACTATCGAATCCGGGAACTTATCGCCGCCGCGGACGGCCCTCGCGGCAATAATGGCTGCGGCTTGAGCAGAGGCGTAGCCATCGCGCTTGGCATCACCTATAATGGGTGGCGGTTTACGCTCTCCTGAGCTTTTCTTCGTTGCGTCGTTAAGGATGGCGCCGAGAGTTTCTGGGGCATCAGTGGCCCATTGTCCGTTGCTCTTATTGAGAAAGCCGCTGGTCCCAATTTTATCGTTGTCGCCTTTGAAATCAATGGCGCGGAGAACCACAGCGGAGACACCGTTTTTCTCGAACCGCGAGATGATGCGATCGGTGTGAGCTGCGCCAATGACCATCGCTACTGGTTTGCCGGGCACAACCTTGCTTAGGGCGGCCACATTGTCGGCCATAGTGTCGCTCCGCTTTTCGGCGGTCTCATAAAACTTAATGGCCGAATCTAGGTCGTCGCGGGTTTCCTTGCTGAGGGTGACGCCAACGCTGGCGGCCTTGTCGAGGATCGCCTTGTTGTTGGCAACGAGATCTGCGAGGAGGACATCCTCGCGTTCAATCGCGTCGAAGCGCGCCTTGATCCACGGGTCCGCGGCTTTCAACACGTTCAGCGCCGCTTCGCCTCGGTCCTTTTCGGCAATGCTCTCATCTTGGGTCTTCAATATGAACTGCATCAGCGTTTTTTCCGGCACCGTCCTTTGAGCGATCTCGAAAATGGCCGAAACAGCCCCATTACCGCTGCCTTTCATCTCCACTGCGTATTCCTCGGCGTTTTCGATGCCGACGAGCTTAATGTTAGGCAGTGTGGCCCCCGCGTATTCGGCACCACTGATCTCGCCGTCCCGAAGGAGGCGCTTCAGCGAATCGCGGCGCGCCACGGGGTCGGCCGCGGCGAGGAACTTGTCCGTGGGGAGCGGGGCGGGCCCTTGCACCGCCCCCTCAAGGCCGACGGTGCGCAATCCTTTGGTGTGGTAAAGTCGGGCAAGCATGGTCGCGATCTGAATCTGGCCGATGCGCGCGTTGTGGTACTCCTCAAACACATAGACGGGCCCCAGTTTCCCTGTCGTGGTTGCTTTGACAAACGTCCCGCAGCCTTTAGCGGTTTCCCTGCCGGCGGCCTGGAGTTTTTCATCTCCTCCCGCAGCGATGGCAGTGAGGGTTATTTGGTGAAAAGCGGCGATGGCCACAAAGATCCAACCGGCAGCCTTTTTGAGCAGTCCGGTGGTGTGAGGTTTTATCTCGCTGATTGTGTTTGTATTCATGGATTCAGGGGTTCTGTTTGTCCGTCTCCTCAAAAAATCTTCCTACTCAGTCGTGTTGATCGACCTGGTCGGTTTCCTATTTGGCGTGGTGGAATTTCACTTGAAGTTTGAAAGGCAGGTTTTTCGTGGAATCCACGCCGCTCCCCACACGAAAGCTTCCTGTCGGATGGGGCCAAAAAAGAGCAACGAAAAAATCAACATAGTGAGTAGGGGAACGAACAATTATTAATAGCCGGATGGGCGCGGTTTATCCCTCGGATTGTCCATTGAGGCATCGGCCTTCCAGCCCCATTTGTCGAAAATGTCCTCAATGGCCAGCCGTGAAAGCGGATGGGCTACTTCACTATGCCAGCGCAGGAGATGTGGTCGGGATTCGCGACGCATATCGGTGCGTTCCAAAACGGTAGCGAGGCAGGCGCTGACAGTGGGATCTTCCTCTGCGCCGTGGTGTAGACGGACAATCACGGAGAAAAACTCCGAAAGAACCGGGGCGGTTTGAAGACATAGCCAGCGGGCACCCGCTTCGCATTCTTCGACCGCACGTCCGGTTTCTGCGAGCCACTCGCAAACCCAACGGACGCAAGGCCGTTCACCCACCTGCCCTGCTACGGTCAACTCGGCGTTGATTGCGTCTGGATTTGGAAAATCGCGCCATTCCCTTTGTGGGATCACTTGCACACCACGCTGAACGGCACCTAGTTTCGAACCGCCACCCTGCTCATCAAGGTGTCTCCGAAGATTCGCTACGACGTAGATCGCCTTCGTGGTGAAATTTCCCAAACTGTCGAAAGGAATATAGATCCGATGGACCCCCGAGTCTGTTCCCATGATCTTCGCTCGCTCGCGGAAGATTTCGAGCTTTCTGGCCTTCACAGGATCGAGTTCGATGTCCTTTTTGGTCACTGGATGATTTTCACCCATGATGAAAACCAGAATCGGACGCTTCAGTTTCTGAGCCTCGTTGAACTCCAACTCGGTAATTGAGAGTTCGCTCCGGTTTCGAATCGAACATTTAGGTACTTGGCCGTACTTAAGGCTAATGATTACTATGTAGGCATGCGCCTCTCCAACCATCGCAAGCGACGAGTTTATGACTTCGTCGTCAGGAGAGGCGACAAAGTCCTCCATGACAATAGGCACCAGCTTCAATTTTCGGAGAGCATCCATTAGCACACCACGGTGCTTTTCCAAGTCCGTGAACGTGCTCGACACCATGACTCCCTTAAAAGCCATTGGGGTGGGAGAAGGATCGATTTCCATGCAAAGACAGACAATAGCAGGTCTAACGCGAAAAAGTTACGGACCGATCAGAGGAAGCGACCGCAGCTTGTGTCGACGATAGATGCAGAAGTCGGAATCGTGTGTGAATCTGCATGGAATTTACTTTTCGCGGTTGCCGACACTGAGGGGGGGTGGGGTGGCACATCTGAGAGCAGAATGATGTTGTACCCCAAGGACGCGGATTTGGACGTCTGATTTTAGCCAATGGCATGGTTGTGAGCATGTTTCATGGTGAATTTGGAGGACCCCGGAGCATACCATCCCCACCCGTAGTGACAAGACTTTTTGCCAACGGATTTTGTATATCGAGGAAGGTTGCTCCAAGGTCAGGCAACGGGGTGTCAGGAGTTGCCGGGGACGAGCGTTGGCCCGTCTCCGAGATCGATATTCCGGGGCCTGTGTGGCGGTGGTTTCGGTCTTGTGGGGTTTCACAGGCGTTACGCGGCAGGAGAGAGGGGTACGGTTCAGGAATCGTGGTGGAGTCGGACTTGGCGTTCGGCGGCGTAGTCGCTGCTGCCCGGGTGGAGGAGACAGAGAAAGCGGAGAATTCCGACGGGGCCCAAGACGGCATCCACGGCGGCGACTCCGAGACGGTGGAGTCCCTTGGAGGTTCAAGCCTTAGAAATTTTTTTCGGACGACGAATTTGCAAAGCAGAACTACAAATGGAGAAAATAAACTCTGCATAATTATCAAAATCCTTGAGACAAATGGGGACTGCCCCAGTCTTATCAAAAAAACGAGCTTCTTTCACACTCATATCCGCACTACTATTTTTCCGCATCATCCAAAATACTAACGGCCTATTATTAACCTCTTTTCTAACAGCCGCGAATAATGAGAAAATGTGTGGCTCCCCTGGACTAAGACCAATGGCCAAGATAATTTTTTGCTTAATAATCGACTTTAATTCGTTCCTCCAAATACTGTTTCTCTCACTAAGAATTTTACGAAACTCGTCTTCAGTCAATACCAAGTGATCGCTATCGTCAAAATACAAGCCCGCTATTCCTTTATTCCGCGGCACAAAACCATGAGGATGATAAAGCGTTACATCTGAATCCCTGATAATCTGGGGCCAATGCGAAACCACTTGAACATCGTAGCCAGAAAGCAATAAACATGATTCTAAAATATCGTCAAAATTAAGAGTAACAACCTTATTAACCTTTCCCTTCGCATTTCCTGACAATAAAGTCAAAATAGAGAAAACGAGCTCTGTTGGAGTGAACCGTTTGGAGCGTGAATAAAGAGCAGATCGCAGTTCATCGCGAAACTTGGCGGTGTCCGTGCTTTGAGAAAGTTTTTCAGCTGCCGCAAGCAAACCTTTTTTGGTATTCAATTTAAAAGCACCCACATCCACCCCAATCCGCTTCGAGAGCTCAAGTATTAAATCTTTCCAATCAGGAAGACCAAAAGGGACGGAAATCCCAGCTCCAAGGAAAAGAGCAAGCTCCCCATTTGATAATGCCTGCCCCAAAGCATGCAAAGTTGCGGAAGAATTGCTCCTATATTGTTGGATAGACTGCCAAGCCATTACAGCGGTTCAGAAGGAAGATCGCTTTCGCGTCGGAGAGGACACACACCATCCTGTGTGCAGTAACCTTCCAAATAGAGACAAATACTAGCTAAGGAATCGCCGGATCCCGCTGAGAAGTCAAGCATCGCCCGAAGGTTTCCAAATTTGTCGACAGCAACCTTCTGGGTTTTCGACAAGTCCTTGTAAAAAAGTATTATGGAATGCCAACTGATCGGGGCTTGCTTTTCGACTATGCCTTCAACGAGAGCATCAATAAGCTTGTCTAGTTTATTGGAACTAAATACATCCTTTCCCCTAATAAAAATCTTCTCGATTAGAGAACTTGTTTCGCCGAAGTAGTCCAGACGAACACCACTCACGGCCAGTTTTCCTTTAAGGTTGTTGCCAATTGAGAAACTATCCCTCAAGTTTAAAAGATTCGGTTTTAAATAGTTGATTTTAATTCGGTTTTCGACAAATCGAATACAAAACTCCTTTAATGCAGAAGTATATTTGCAGCCGGTAATCCAGCTTGTTTCCCCAAATTTGAGAAGAAATATGTCATAGCAAAATACTTCAGAGCCATCTTTTAGTTTTTTCTTCTTGGGTGCTTTCTCTTCATCGGCAGAACGGGAATAATCAGTACCAGAGGTAAATTCCAACCAGTGGATTTTGTAATTAAGGCACTTTTTAGGAGAGGAGGATGTAAGCCTGATCCTGCTCCCACCATCATCTTTTTTAAGTGTTTCTATAAAAAGCTCTACCTCATCAATTATCAACATTGACATGGCGAATGTTTCCTTGAGAAGTGAGTTCTTCATAAGATTTTCGTTCTTAGAATCTACGAGCTAAGCATCAGCAATACCCAAGCCGAGCGGCGAAACTCTGATGGGAAATCTGACAAATCTTCTCCAGATTCGCATCTCCGAATGCGATCAGATAGAAAGGCAACAGGATTCTGCACTAGTTCTCCACTGAGCTCTTCAGTTTCCAAGGAATAAATGACTTCCGCCTCACCAGAAGTCACTTTCATGTCCCCGGTCTCAAAATAGACCCTTAAGTTTTCCGAGAAACAGAATTGTTTGAACACCTCCACAATCTGCGTTAGTGGAAGAAAGAGTAATTTCAGCAAATCTTGATTTCTCTCGTCGTTTACGAACTGTAAAGCCCTTTCAATTATCAAGGAGGCTGATCTTCCGTCTTTGTCACGAATGGACTCCAATTGCTGTGACAGGATTGTCACCGCCGCGTTGAAACGGTTCGGCAAAATGTCGCCTGGTTGACTGTAGCCCACGCATACAAGAGAACGTAAGATATAAAACTCCAAGTTCTCAACTACGCCTGGCACAGTTGCCCAAGACAGCCACAAAGCACGTATATACCTACTGGTGTTTCCTTGGTAAAAATAAAATAAGTCGAGAGCATGGACTGCACACTCCTCGAAAATCTTCCTGTTTTCGACAAAGTCGGCCAGAAATTCACTTTTAGAGGCAGCAGTGGTCGACCGATATTGAAACTCTTTCCCCGGTTGCCAATGAGTTTCAATTTCAAATCTTTCATTTCGCGCTGCTTGGAGCTTAGAAGCTAGGAAAATTAATTGGGCTCTGAATGCTTCTTTTGCTGTTCCGAATGTCAATTTTGAGAGCTGGTCCGAAGTGACGGCCATTGGTTCCGCTGAGTGTAAAAATCTTTCCAAGGGGCTTGCTTCCTCATCGCTTAGGAGTTCAGAAATAATAACGTCGAAGTGGGCGTGCATCATCTCATGAGTCACAGTCAGCAAAGACCATCTTACTGTGTCTGCTCCGCTTAACGACTGAGCAGCGACCGTCATTATACCGGGGCCCTCACTAAATCCATATCTACTTGAAAAGTATGACATTTTTGGAATTGTCGCTTCTTCCAACTTGTGACCAGCATTGAATAGCGAATCAATATGGGGAATGGGGTGTATCGAGTTTATATTGCCGTTTTCAGATAATGAAAATTCCGAAGGCTTACTGTAGAGTTTACTTGCTGCCAAAAGTGTCGGATATTTTTCAAAACCTTCCTCGATAAACTTGATAAGCTTACAGATCGCTTTGTGGGCATTTCCAATTCCCAAAAGAGAATGATGTCTAATTAGACAGGCATCACCATTCAGAATCGGCATCTGTCCGTGATAAGCCTGCGAAATTACATAGACCAAGGTTGAATTGAGTGAAATTAACTGATCAGTGTTTAGATTGATTAATTGTTGCTCTTCAACGGCTCTCGACAGGCCATCGGCCACCGTCAACTTTTCAAGTTTTGTCATCCCAGTAACTATCTCCCCAAGAATGGAAATAGCCCGTTTAGTCACCCCGCTAAGCACAGGCTGAAGATATGATGACACCCCCTGATCTTAGACTGCATTCGTGAAGATTAAAATTTAATTCCTCAACGATTGCTTGAATGTCGCCGGGGAGGTTGGGGGGCGAAGTAATGAGCAAATTTAGAGGCAAATCAGTTAAAAGCCCATTCCTTAAATGCTCATGTCGTGAATCCAGAATCCGACCATGGTCTATATCCCAAACCTCAAGAGCAACGACATCCGGCTGAAGTGCCTTCTGCACAACTTCCAAATCTCTAGGATGATCGGAAATTATGATTACGGACGCAACTCCCAGACTGAACCATGCCTTACTCCGTTGCTCAGGGGGAATTGCAGCAAGCGAAGATACTGGGGCGCTGAGGGAAAGAAACAGTATCTTAAACGCGCCGTTGAATGCTGGAATCCATGCCCCGTTCTTGCACAGCGAGAAAATTGGACTGGTCCGAATCGGTTTCTTGTAGCTCGCAAGGTCCACTAAGGGGACCAATTCGATGGAAGCTTTTCCGATCTCCGTGCTCTCTTCGGCGTCTTTAATCAAAATTATGTTCAGGCGCTGAGACATTGAGCAGTTGGATTGGAATTAGGGGGAAGGAGTGTCTTTTTCCTTTTTAATAGTAACCTGGTTCCTTGGAATTCGATTCGACGGTCGATTTGGGGAGCTTAACCGCACATCCGATGACTTCCCTGCTTGTGACATTTCCACATGATGCTGCAGATCGCGCTCAAATACACGATCCGGTGTCTGCTGTGCGCCACCATGCAATAATGCACGGACCTTCAACGATTGTTTCAATAATCTCTCGGGCATCATGGGGTGAGCAACTAATATGTGCCGACCATTGCGTGCAAGCGTTTTGAGACATTTTCACATAAGGAGATATTTCAAGGATCATTGATATTTAGAAGCCAACCGCTTTGAACGCTTTACTGGCAGGCCTCGCATTCCTCGCCGCGGGCGCGGGCTTCGAGGGAGCAGGCTTGGACTTCGGCTTCGGTGTAGACCTTGACGGTTTCCTCGGTGGTGATGCGGACGTCTTTTTTGACGCTGATGGTGGCCTTTTCCACGTTGCTGGCGCTCATGGTGCGCAGGTAGTAGGTGGTCTTGAGACCGGCCTTCCAGGCGGCGCGGTACATGTGGCTGAGGACCTTGAGGTCGGCCTGGGGGAGGAAGAGGTTGAGGCTCTGGCTTTGGTCGATCCACTTCTGGCGGCGGGCGGCGGCGGCGATGAGCCAGTTGTGGTCGATGGCGAAGGCGGTGCGGTATTTGTCCTTCAGGTCCTGGGGGATCTCGTCGATCTCGGTGAGCTCGCCGTCGTAGTATTTGAGCTTGTCGAGCATCTCCTGGGACCAGAGGCGGCGGGCCTTGAGGTCGCGGACGAGGTATTCATTCAGCATGATGAACTCGCCGCTGAGGTTGCTCTTCACATAGAGGTTCTTGAACTGGGGCTCGATGCAGGGGGTGGAGCCCATGATGTTCGAGATGGTGGCGGTGGGGGCGATGGCGAGGACGTTGCTGTTCCGCATGCCCTGTTTGGCGATCTTGGCCCGGACGGGGGTCCAGTCGAGCCGGCTGGTGCGGGGGACTTCCAGTTTGACGCCGCGCTCGATCTCCAGGAGGTCGAGGGTGTCCTGGGGGAGGAGGCCGCGGGACCACTTGGAACCGGCGTAGCTGGAGTACTGGCCGCGCTCGGCGGCGAGGTCGCTGGAGGCCTCATAGGCGTAGAGGGCGACGGCTTCCATGATCTCGTCATTGAACTCCACGGCTTCGGCACTGGCGAAGCTGAGGTTTTTCAGGTAGAGGCAATTGGCGAGGCCCATCACGCCGAGACCGATGGGGCGGTGGCGGTTGTTGGCGCGGGCGGCGGCTTCGGTGGGGTAGAAGTTGATGTCGATGACGTTATCGAGGGCCCGGACGGCGGTGCGGATGGTGGTGCGCAGCTTGTCGTGGTCGATATTGCCGGCGGCATCGAGGTGGTTTTCCAGGATGATGGAGCCGAGATTGCAGACGGCGGTTTCGTCGGCGGAGGTATTCAGGGTGATCTCGGTGCAGAGGTTGCTGCTGTGGATGACGCCGCAGTGGTCCTGCGGGGAACGGACGTTGCAGGGGTCCTTGAAGGTGATCCAGGGGTGGCCGGTCTCGAAGATCATGCGGAGCATGTCGAGCCAGAGGTCGAGGGCGCGGACGGTCTCGGCGTGGACTTCGCCGCGTTCGGCCTTCTGTTCGTATTCGACGTATTTTTCCTCAAAGGCGCGGCCGTAGAGGTCGTGGAGCTCGGGGCACTCGTTGGAGCGGAAAAGGGTCCAGTTCTGGCGGGCTTCGAGCCGTTTCATAAACAGGTCCGGAATCCAGTTCGCGGTGTTCATGTCGTGGGTGCGGCGGCGGTCGTCCCCGGTGTTTTTCCGCAGCTCGATGAATTCCCGGATGTCGTTGTGCCAGGTTTCGAGATAGGCGCAGCCGGAGCCGCGGCGTTTCCCGCCCTGGTTGACGGCGATGAGCTGATCGTTATGCAGCTTGAGGAAGGGGATGACGCCCTGGGATTCGCCATTGGTGCCCTGGATGTAGGAACCGGTGCCGCGCACCGCGGTCCACGATCCGCCGAGGCCGCCGGCCCACTTGGAGAGGAAGGCATTTTCCGCGATGCCGCGGATCATGATGGACTCGATGGAGTCGTCCACCTTGTAGAGATAACAGGAGGAGAGCTGGCTGTGTTTGGTGCCGCTGTTGAACAGGGTGGGGGTGCTGGAGCAGAAACGGCGGCCTTTGTAGAGCTGATAGAGGGAGATGACGTGCTCCAACTGGACGGCGGGATCGCCACCCACAAAAAGGCCCATGGCGACGCGCATCCAGAAGAACTGCGGGGTTTCCAGACGGCGGTGTTTTTTGGCCGTTTTGTCGATGATGAGGTAGCGGTCGTAGAGGGTCTGGATGCCGAGGAAATCGAAGTCCATGTCGGCAGACGGGTCGAGGGCGGCGGCGAGTTTATCGAGGTCGTAGTTGAGCAGCTTGGGGCTGAGGCGGTCGATCTCCACCCCGCGCTGGAGGTAGCTGCGGAAGGCGCGGCGGTGGGATTCCGCGAGGCCGGCGAGGCCATCGGCGAGGATGTTCCAGCCGAGCACTTCCTCATAGATGTAGCTCAGCATGATGCGGGCGGCGAACTTGGCGAAGTCGGCATCGCGTTCGATCAGGACCTTGGCATTGAGGACCACGGTGCGGTTGAGGTCCTCCAAGGTCATCTCCGCAAAGAAGGAACGGCGGAGTTCGTTTTCGATCTGCTCGCCATTGAGGCAGAGGTCGAGGCCGAGGCGGGCGAAGTCGATGCGGCGGCGGAGTTCGAGGCCGTCCCAGAGGAAGGTGGAGCCGTCCTCGTTTTTGACGAGGATCATGTGCTCCTGGCGGTCGATCGCTTCCTTGCGGGAGTCTTCCTCAGAGAGCTTGCGGACTTCCGAGCGGTGGGCGCGGTAAAGGACGTAGGAGGCGGCGACCTTGTAGTGGCCGCCCTTCATGAGTTCCTCCTGGACGAGGTCCTGGAGTTCCTCGATATGGATCATCTGGCGGCCTTCGTCGCGGAGGCGGATGGAAAGGAGACGGGCGATCTCCACGGCGGGCTCGGCGTCCATTTGTTCGCTGAGGAAGGCCTTGCGGATGGCGATCTCGATCTTGTTCTGGTTCCAGTTCACCACGTGGCCATTGCGGCGGATGACGCGGCAGGTGGGGGCAGCATTGGTGAGCATGAAAGAGTCGTTGTCGTTGCCGTCCCGGCCGTCGGCGGTCTGGTGGCGGGTGATGATGGAGCGGGCGAGGTCGTAGGCGTTGTTGCGGACGAGAGCCCGCTCGATGAGGCGGGTGATGTCGTTGGCACTGACGGTGGTGCGCTCCTCCTCGCCGGTGCCGCGGGTGCGGGCGGTGAGGTCGGTGGAAACAAGGGTGGCGATCTGGGTGACGAGACGGCGGTTTTTCTCGGTGAAGATCTCCTGTTCCTGACGGGAGAGCATGAGGTCGGTGAGGGCATCGCCGATCATGGTGGCGATGTCACCGGTGGTGTAGATGCGGGATTCCCCGGCGGCGGTGCTGACGGGGATGGCGGCCGGGGGGGCGGTGCCGGAAAGGTTTTGCGGGGTCCAATCGAAGCGGGGTTTGGTGTCAGCCCCGGAGCGGGCGAATTGTTTGAGCTGGAGGTCTTCGTCGATGTGGGAGCGGGCGATCATGGCGGATGGATGGGCAGGCAGGCGTTGGCGGGGGGCGGCGGAGGGGCGGCGGGGGAAAGAAACAGCGGGCAGGCGGGGGAAAGCAGGCAGGGAGCAGTGGGCAGATGTCAGCGGTCAGGCCGGAAACTGGGAAGATTTGGAGATAGGTCCTATGGGTCTTATTTGGCTTATGGGACCTACTTTTTGACGGGGAGGGCTATTGCCAGGGCTTGGCTCAAGGCTTGGAAGGCCTTGCTACGGGGGGGGCGGGGGCCTAATATTCGTCCTCGGAGACGGTGGCGAGGGAGGAGGACTTCTGGTAGTCGGTGACGCGGCCCTCGAAGAAGTTCTGCTCCTTCTTGATGTCCATCATCTCGGCCAGCCACGGGAGCGGGTTGTTGATGGCGGGGTTGAGGGGGTCGAGGCCGACGCCTTCGAGGCGGCGGTCGGCGATGTAGTCGATGTAGTTGGTGAATTCGTCGAGGGTGAGGCCGACGCTATTCACGGGGAGGCAGTCGCTGATGAATTCCTTCTCGAGGGTGATGGCTTCGCGCATCATGTCGCGGAGTTCCTCGCGGAATTCCGGAGTCCAGATTTCCTTATTCTCCTCGATCAGGTCCATGAAAAGGTTGCGGAAAACTTCGATGTGGTTCGACTCATCGCGCAGGGTGTAGCGGAACATCTGGCCGATGCCGGGGAATTTGTTCTGGCGGTAGAGGCTCAGAATCATGCCGAAGAGCCCGTAGAACTGGGTGCCTTCCATGCACTGGCCGAAGAGGAAGATGTTTTTGGCGAGCAGCCTTTTGTTTTCCGGCAGAGTGAGGTCGAGGTCGCGGCGCAGCAGTTTGGAAGTGCGGGTGACGAACTCGTTTTTGCGCAGGATGGTGGGGATCTGCTCAAACATGGCTTCGCACTCGTGGGGATTGATCCCGAGGCTGGAAATCATGTAGAGGAGGCTGTCGGCGTGGATGTTTTCCTCGTGGGCGTGGCGGCCGAGCACCAGTTTCAGCTCGGGGGCGGTGACCATCTCGCGGACCACGCTCTGAATGTTGTCGCCGACGATGCCTTCGGCGGCGGAAAAATACCCGATGCCCATGCGGATGATCCAGCGTTCGTTGTCGGTGATCTGGCCGGAGCGCCACTGTTCGACGTCTTTCTGCATCCCGATGTCCTCCGGCTCCCAGTGGTTGGCCTTCATGTTCCGGTAGATCTCGTAGGCCCAGGTGTATTTCAGCGGGAGGAGGTTGAAGGCGGCACTTTCTCGGCCATTGATGACGCGCTTGCCTTCGAAGGCGGCTTCCGCCTTGGTGCGGTCGAGGACGAAGGTCTTGTTGCCGATGGTGAAGGGAATTTCCATAGAAGTGACGTTTTAGGCAGATAAATTCGTGATACGATTAAAATAAAGGAGTTACCAGAAATGGGAGGGTTTTCTTGGTTTCAGGGCGGTGAGATTTCAAACTTTTAGCGTTGCCTGAAAGGATTATGGAAATTATGGATTACTTCTGGACTTTCAGGCTGAACCACTACAGATTGACAGCCGGTGGGGAGCCTACACTACATTCTGTGGTTTTCTCAAGCTCAAACTACAAGTTCCGGTGAATTTGGGGTGGTGCAAATTCCATGCCGGAAGCCCAAAACTTCATGGTGACTCCCTTAACTTTACTTAAAGATTTTAGTTGATTTGGAAGCCACTTGCCTCCGTGGCTGATAAAATGGGGCATGCAGCTCACAAGTTGCTTTGATAGGAACATTCAGCGGATTTTCATGAATTTCATGCAGGCCCCGGGTCAATGAAAAATTTGGTTTGGATTAAAAAAATGCATCCGCCCGCAGACGGGGTGCAGGCCGGCCGGAGGGCGATTCTTTTTGGGGTGCCGCTTGGCTTTGGGCCCGGATTCCGCTACGGATCCGCGTGATGCGTGTGGTTTTTGGAACTCTCGGGATCGCCGCACTGCTGGCCGGCGGGCCCATGGCATGGGCGCAGTCGGTGTTCATCAATGAGCTGCACTACGACAACGACGGGACGGATACCAATGAGGGCGTGGAGATCGCCGGTCCGGCCGGGACCAATCTGGCGACCTACGCGCTGCACTTCTATAATGGGAACGGCGGGACCGTATATAATACCGTGCCGCTGAGCGGGACGATCCCGAATCTGGGCGGCACGGGGTTTGGGGCGGTGTGGTTTCCGGTTCCGGGCATCCAGAACGGCGACCCGGACGGATTGGCGCTGGTACAGATCAGCGGGTCGCTGGTGGTGCAGCGTCTGGCCTACGAAGGGAGTTTCACGGCCACCGGTGGGCCCGCGGGAGGGACCAATTTGCCTGATATCGGAGTGCGGGAGCTGGACAGCAGCACCAATCCTGCGGGTCGGTCGCTGCAGTTGAGCGGGGCGGGCACAGTGGGAGCCAGTTTTGCCTGGACCGGTCCGGCGGCCGCTTCGCCCGGGGCGATCAATGCCGGGCAGACCTTTGGGGCAGCGCCGGCGGTGAGTCTTTTGACGTTCGCGCCGGGCCTGATCAAAGAGGGAGAATCAACCACGGCAACCCTGACCCTGATCCCGGCCCCGGCGGGTCCGGTGGAGATGACGCTGTCGGGGAATCTCCCGGGCATCGCCAGTCTGCCGGCTTCAGTCCTGGTCCCGGCAGGGGGCACCGTGACTTTTTCGGTGGCCGCTCCGCTGGACGGGGTGGCGGATGGCTTCCAGCAAGCGGCAGTGCTGGCGACCGATGAATCGGCGGTTTACCCGGCGGCGGGGGCGGCGCTGCAGGTGATCGATCTCGACCGGCCGGCCCGGAGTGCGCCGGGAGTGCTGCGGCTGATGTCGCTGAATGTCAAAGTGGGCATCGGGGCGCCGGGCAGTGCGGAATTCGCGGCAGTGCGGGAAGTGATCGAACGGATCAGCCCCGACGTGCTGGCGATGCAGGAGGTGTCGGATGCAGGCGAATTTGGAGACGCGCTGGCCCTGCTGGAACAGGCCGGATTTCCCGCAGGGGCGGCTTACCGGGCGACCAGCGGCGATGCGTTTGCGGCCCAGGCTTATAGTTCCGGGGACTTCGGGACCGGCGAATGCCTGATCACCGCCAGCCGGTATCCGATTACCAGCACCATTCAGATCGGGCGCGGGGTGGCGGGCCGCAAGGAGCTGACGCGGTTTCCGCTCTACACGCGCATCGACCTGCCGGGGGCGGATCTGCATCTGGTGAATGTGCACCTGAAGGCCGGCACGGAAGATCCGGACCGGTTCCGCAAGGCGGTGGAGGCCTACCGGATCCGGGAATTCCTCACCCAGCAAAACCTCTCGGCGGCGGCGGATACGCTGGTGGTGGCGGGGGACTTCAATGCGATCGATGGGATTTTCCTTCCGGCGATCAGTTACAACACCTCCAGTTATGTGCCGCCGGTGGGATTCAGTCTGCCGGTCAGTTTTCAACTGGGCAACGACCTCAAGGCCAGTCCGGGGATCACCCTGCCCTACAGCGTGTCGCCCTACAATGCCGCCACCAGTGTCTATCCGCATCAGGGGTTCAATCCCGCCGGGCTTTTTGCGCCGGCCCTGAAACAGGCGGACGGGGTGAATCCCAACACCTTCAATGCCTTCGGGGCGCGCTTCGATTATTTCATGTTCCCGCAGCGGCTGCAAAACGCCGGCCAGGCGCGGGGGGAAGTTTATAACAGCCGGCTGGAACCGCAGGCCGATGGCTTGCCGAAACGCCCCACCCTGCCCGCGCCGGAACTGAGCGAGATCGCGTCGGATCATCACGCGGTATTTCTGGATCTGAACTTGAACCCCGGCCCGGCTCTCGCTCTGACGGTATCGCCGAACGCCCTGGATGAAACCAGTTCCGCCGCAGCGCCGGTGGCCACGGTTTCGCTGAATCCCGCGCCCACCGGCCCGGTCACGGTCCACCTGCGTCCGTGGCGGGAGACGCGGGTGCACTTCGCGGCGCACACCGTCATCCTGACACCGGCGCAGCCCAGCCTCCAAATTCCGGTGATGGTGCCGGCGTCCCCGTTGGTGGAACCGCAGCGGGCCATCAGCCTGACCGCCACCGCCGATGGTTATGAACCGGCTTTTGCCAGCCTGACGGTTCGCAGCGCGGAAGCCGCCGGACTACTGGTGTTCAGCCAATACGTCGAGCCTGCCACGGCGGCGGCCCCACCCAACGATAACACTTCACGCGCCATTGAACTCTACAATGCCAGCGGGCAGACGCTCGACCTCGGACGGCTCCTCTGGGAAGTGCGCCGTTTTACCAATGGCTCTGCCTCGCATGTCATCCTGGGGCAGGTCTCGACCATTCTGCCGGACGGCAGCGCAGCCTCGCTCCCGCCGGGTCAGGTCGTGGTGGTGGGCGAAGCGGCGGTGGGAGATGCCCTGGTGGCGGCCGGTCTGCTCCCCGTTCCATCGGTCATGTTCGCCAACGCCGATCCCGGCACCTTATACTGCAATACCAGCGGACAGGCCGTTTTCCTGAAAGGCAGCAACCTGAACTACAATGGCAACGACGCGCTCGAGATCGTGGCGGATGGATTGCGGTGTGATGTCTTTGGCCGGATCGGGCAGGACCCCGGCACGGCGTGGACCGGCGGGCCGGGCAATCCCTCCAGTTCAGATCAGAACCTGTCGCTGCGTCCGGAAATCTTTACCGGCAGCACGGGATTCAGCCTGACCGGCACCCGTTTCTTCACCACCGCCGCAGGGAATTCCCTGACCGGGATCGGCGTTCCTCCGGTGCCCACCGACCGCTACTTCGCGTGGGCCGCAGCCAAGGGACTGACCGGGGTTCCCCGCGCGCCGAACAGTGATCCCGATGGCGATGGCCGGCTGAACCTCATCGAGTTTATCCAGGAAACGAACCCTGCCGCCGGAGATGCCGCACCGGGGGTGATCGGCGATGGAGTTCAAGGCTCGTTCCTCACCCTGAACGCCGATGCCTGGCTGAGCCTCGGGTGGGAACGCAGTGATCTGCTGGCTCCCGCATGGGTCGCCGCTCCCGAGGTCATCGGCACGCCCGAGGGGGCCACCCGCACCCGCTGGCAGTGGAATGCCGATCCGGGCACCTCCCTCCACCGCTTCTGGCGGCTCCGGGCGGCCCGGCCGTAGTCCGCAAAACGGAGAGCGGACTTGTAGTCCGCCCCAGCAACCCCGGCCCTTGCCCTTGCCCTTGCCCTTGCCCTTGCCCTTGCCCTTGCCCTTGCCCTTGCCCTTGCCCTTGCCCTTGCCCTTGCCCTTGCCCTTGCCCTTGCCCTTGCCCTTGCCCTTGCCCTTGCCCTTGCCCTTGCCCTTGCCCTGCTCTGCCGATGCTCCGGGGCGGACTGCAAGTCCGCGCTCCTTTTGGGCCATCTCCCCCTTGCCGACCCGTCGCCACCGGCTTCCCTTCCCGCTGTGAATTATCAGGTCTTCGCCCGCAAATACCGCCCGCAAACGTTCGATGACGTGCTTGGTCAGGACCATGTGGTCCGCACCCTGCGCAATGCCATCACCCAGAACCGCCTGGCCCACGCCTACCTCTTCGTCGGCCCCCGTGGCACCGGAAAAACCTCGACCGCGCGGATCTTTGCCAAAGCCCTGAACTGCCCCGGCGGCCCCTCGGCGGACTTCGATCCCAATGAATCGATCTGCATGGAAATCGCGGAAGGCCGCAGCCTTGACGTGACCGAAATCGACGGTGCCTCCAACAACAGCGTCGACGACATCCGTGCCCTGCGCGAGACCGTGAACTATGCCCCCGCGGTGGGCAATTTCCGGATCTATTACATTGATGAGGTGCACATGCTCTCCACCTCGGCCTTCAATGCGTTATTAAAAACCCTCGAAGAACCGCCGCCCCACGTCAAATTCATCTTCGCCACCACCGAGGCCCACAAGATCCTCCCCACCATCCTGAGCCGCTGCCAGCGCTTCGACCTGCGGCGCATCCCCACCCCGGTCATCTCCAAACACCTGCTCCATATCGCGGAGCTGGAAGGCCTGACGCTTGATCCCCTCGCGGCCCACGCGGTGGCCACCGGAGCCGATGGCGGGATGCGCGATGCCCAATCCATGCTGGACCAACTGGTCGCCTTCTGCGGCAATCACGTGCAGGAACAGGACGTCCTGGATATCTTCGGCTTCACCAGCCACCGCACCGTGTCCGATCTCGGCGGCGCCATCCTGCGGGGTGAAACCGCCAGTGCCCTCAGCCAGCTCTATCAACATGCGGAATCCGGCAAGGATCTCTCGCGGCTGCTGGCGGATCTCATCTTCCACTTCCGCAATCTGCTGGTGCACCGGGTCGATCCGGAGATCGCCGCCCGCGACCTTCCGCCGGAAATGGCGGAGTCCCTCGCCGACCAGGCCGAGCTGCAGAGCACCGACAAACTGATGCTGCTGATCGACCAGTTTGCCGATGCCGAGGCCAGCATGAAGTGGGCGCCCAACAAGCGGCTCTATTTTGAAATCGGCCTCATCAAAGCGGCGCAGACTCTCGGTGAAGTCAGCCTCAGCGACGTCGTCAACGCCCTCCGCCGGTCCCTCGGCGGGGAGTCCATCACCCTGCCTGCGGGCGTGGCCGGTTCATCGGCTCCCTCCTCCGCGCCCCGGCCTGCCGCCTCCGTTTCCCCATCGTCGCCACAGCCCGCTCCGGGGTTAGGCTCGATGAAGGACCAGATCAAAGCCAACCTGGCGCCGAAGGAACCTTCCCCGGCACCCCCGGCCACTGCCGCCGCCGAACCGGAACCCCGGCCCCAGCCAGCCGCCCCGGAACCGGTCGCCGCGCCCCCGGCCGAAACGAAGGAGCCTATCATTCCCGCCGCAGCCCCTCCGGCGGCCGGTTCCGGCCCGGCCCTCACCGGCGAAGCCCTCTGGCAAGCCACCCAGGCCGAGTTCAGCAAAAAATACGCCCTCCAGTCCAGTTATGCGGCGGAGATGCATTTCATGTCGGTCGATGAACGCCACCTTATCCTGGGAGCCCCGGCCGACCAGCGCATGGCGGTGATGAGCCTGGAACGCCCGGCCACCCGGGCCGCGCTGGAGGAAATCCTCATCAAATTCGCCGGTCGCCGCCTCCTCATCAAAATCGAAATCCGGGAGGATCTGCAATCCCGCGAAATCGTGCTCGAACCGGCTCCCATGGATATGCCGCCGCCTGCCGCTGCCGCAGAAGCGCCGCCTCCGCCCCCGCCCACCATTGATGAAGCGGAATTCAAGAATGACCCGCTGATCAAAGAAGCTCTCCGGATCTTTGACGCAAAGATCACGAAGAAAGGCTAGAAAATCCGGAATTCCGGGCTTGGGTGATCAGGATGTTCCGTCATTTCCATCCCCCCGGCCTGGCGCTGGCCGGAATCTTTCTGCTGGCCTCCTGCCGCCAGGCCATGCTCCCGCCCGGGGCGGAAGTGCGTGCCGCCATTGTGCCGGAGACGACCACCGAACTCGCCCAACCGGTCACGTCACTGGAAGACAGCGCCCGGTTCCTCGCCGGCATGCCGGGCGGGGCTGGCTCGCCGCTCACGGTGGCCCGGAACACGGAATCGTGGCAACGTTTCAGCCGGAACATGGATGAACTGTGGCGGCGTTTTTCGGTGCAGCGTCAGCCGCGTCTCGCCAACTTCAGCCGCAGTGAACTGGGTGGCCTGCGCAATGCCCCCACCGTCTGGTATCCCTTCAGCGGGCCGGATATCCTGTTTGCCGAAACCCTTTTTCCCGGAGCGGGCCACTACGAACTCTGCGGGCTGGAATCCTGTGAGATGCTGCCCGACCTCACGGCCCTCCACCCGGACCAGCAAGCGGCCGCGCTGGATGGGATCTACACCAGCCTGACCACCGCGCTGAGTTACAGTTTTTTTGTGACCAAGGACATGCGGGTGGACCTGCAACGCACCGCAGTGAAAGGCACCCTGCCCCTCTGCCTGGTCTTCCTTGCCCGCCTCGGTTATCCCATCGAATCCGTCACCCCGGTCTCGCTCGACAGCGGCGGCACCCTTGTAGCCGGCCAGTCCGGCCGGAACTGTCCCGGTTACACCATCCGTTACCGGACCGGCCTGAACCGGAGCCGGAGTCTGACCTATTTCACGGAAAACGTGGCTGATTTCTCCCTCCGGTCCGATCCCCGCTATCTGAATTATCTGCGCGGCTTCGGCCCGGTGGTGACGTATCTGAAAAGCGCTTCCTATCTGATGCACACGGATGAATTCACCCTGATCCGCCAGCGCATCCTCGACCAATCCAGCGCCCTGCTCCAGGACGACAGCGGCATTCCCCTGCGGCACCTGGCCGACAACCGCTGGGACCTCCTCTTCTACGGCCAGTACACCGGCGTGCTGGATCTCTTCAAGGAATATTACCAGGCGGACCTGATGAGCGTCTATCAAAGCGGCGGCCCGCAGGTGCGGGCGATCGACTTCGGCCTCGGCTATAAACACCTTACCGGCGATACCGCCCTGATCCTTGCCCGCAAACGTCAGGGTCAGGACTGACGGGGAGCCCGCATCATGGCTTCCGCTTCGGCGAGGGCGGCTTGATTGTCCCACGGCAGCGAAGGCGGCGGAATCACGGCGGGCTGGAGCGCTGCCTGAACAAGCAGCGGGAGGCAGCGGGTCAGGTTGTCCACAATCGTGATCTGGGCGGTGCGGGCGGTGCGGGAAAGGGGATTGAGGTCGATGGTGATGACTTGTTTGCCGTTTTTCACGAGGGCTTCGCAGCGGTCCCCGTCCTCCAGCGGGACGCAGACGACATCAGCGATGAGAATGCCTTCCGGATGCACCCACTTCCGGTTATGGTCAATGTGGGCGATGGCGTGGGTTTGGCTGGGCATCAGCACGTCCGGGGCGCCGGCTTCGAGCAGCATGGTGCGGATGGCCTGCTCGCGGGCGGGGGAAGTGTGGAAGATATTGACCTCCAGCCGGGCTCCGGTGGCCTGGGCCAGCGCCACCAGATCCGCCGCCGCGAGGGCGCAGGCGTTCCCATTGACCGAAATGACCGGGTGGCGGGCGGAGTGCAGTGCGGCAGCCGCGGCGGCGATGGCGCGGTGGGCGAACGGGTGGGTGCGCTCTCCGAGAAGATAGTCAAAGGCTTCCCCCCGGCCATGGGCAATCAGACCATGCAGGCTGGTGACCCCTCGCTCCACGCCGGCCACGATGCGTTCGCGGGTGAGCAGCGAGAGGTAGCGCGGGTGGGTGGGGGGCACGTCGGAGGGAGGCATGGCGGACGGTGGTTTTTGATTGCAGGAAGCGGGGGAGTCGTGCCATGTGTCAGCCCGCCGCCGGTGCGGCGCAATCCCGAACGATTCCCCTGTCCTCTCAACCAACTCCGACCATGCCCAGACCCGTTACCCTCTTCACCGGCCAGTGGGCCGATCTTCCCATCGAGACCATGCTGACCAAGGCGAAATCCTTCGGTTATGACGGTGTGGAACTGGCCTGCTGGGGCGACCACTTTGAAGTGGCCAAAGCCGACCAGACCTACTGCGACCTCCGCCGCACCCAACTCAAACAGCACGGCCTGCAGTGCCATGCCATTTCGACCCACCTCGTGGGCCAGGCGGTGTGCGACCTGATCGATGAACGCCACAAGACCATCCTGCCTGACTATATCTACGGCGATGGCAATCCTGAAGGCGTGCGCCAGCGGGCCGCCGAGGAATTAATCAAGACCGCCCATGCCGCCGCCCGTTTCGGGGTGAAAGTGGTGAACGGCTTCACCGGTTCCAGCATCTGGCACCTCTGCTACAGCTTCCCGCCCGTGCTGCCCGGGCAGATTGAAAATGGCTACAAGGATTTTGCGCGCCGCTTCAAACCGATCCTCGATGAATACCAGAAGCTGGGCATCCGTTATGCCCTGGAAGTGCATCCGACCGAGATCGCCTTCGATACCGCCAGCGCCCAGCGTGCCCTTGAAGCCCTCGACTATCATCCGGCCTTCGGATTCAACTACGACCCGAGCCACTTTGGTTATCAGGGCGTGGATTATGTGGGTTTCATCCGCAAGTTCCATGACCGTATCTTCCATGTGCACATGAAGGATGTGGCCTGGAGCGACACCCGCACCGAAGCCGGGGTCTTTGGCGGGCACGTCGATTTCCACAAGCCCAACCGTTATTGGGACTTCAAGTCGGTGGGCCGCGGCAACATCAACTTCGAGAAGATCATCCGCGCCCTCAACGACATCGGTTATGCCGGTCCGCTGAGCATTGAGTGGGAAGACGGCGGGATGGACCGCGAGTTCGGCGCCGCCGAAAGCTGCGCCTACACCAAACGGGTGGATTTCCCCAGCTCGCAAATCGTGTTCGACGCCCAGTTCGACAAAGCCAAGCAGGCTTGATTTAAATCAACGCTGCCGATGCTCCTTGAACAGGGGCATCGGCAGTTTGCTGTACACCCGGAATCATGCGGAGGCCCGCCCCGCGGGAGTTAAGCGTTGACCTCCTTCCAGCGTTCCGATAACCATAAATGAGTCCCTTCCCATCCAACATGAAAGCAGTCCCCATCCCGCCCAGCCGCCAGCAGTTGCGTTTCTGGTATGGAATGCACTTTTTCTGGGCAGGAATGCTGCTCTGGACCCTCATCCTCACGTGGATTTTTGTCCGGAGCGGGAAATTTCCCGGCCCCCTCGCTGGGGTCCTTATCGCGGCCGGCAATCTTATGCTACCTCCCGTCAAGAACCACTCATGGGCTTCATGGGATTCACCTTCCCGAAAGATCCAGACCATCGCCGGATTTATGCTGCTGGGCGGCGGCATCGCCGTGGCGTTTTACAGTCTCGGACGCGGCTAGGGAAAATAAAATCCCGCCCTACAAGCCGCCGGCTGGGGCCGCTTTTTCCGGAAGGATTTTATCGGCGAGGCGCTCGATGCCCTGCTTGGCGAACAGGCTGGCGGGATAGGCGCGGCGGGCACGCAGATACCATGAGAGGCTGATGCCGGTGCGGGCATTGTCCTCGTGGCGGCGGGCTTCGGTGATGGCGTGGATGAATCCGGCATTCTGCCGGGAGAGTTCCGCCCGGCGGCGGTTGACCTCGTTGTCATCGGGAAACGTTTTGGCGATTTCCTCCAACCGTTCCCAAGCGCCGCTGGAGTCCCCGGACTTCACCATTTCGTCGGCGGTGATAACCACCCGTTCCACTTTGGCGACTTCCTCGAGGACGCCCTTCAGCTTCTGTTCATACTCCGGTTTGCCCAGCACTCCTCCGGCATATTTGGTCTGCTCCCGGAAGATCTCGCGGTAGTTCTTCTGGGCGATCAGGGTGTCGAGGTCATTGAGCACCCGGCTGTTCATGTCACCATAAGCGGCGACCTGGGTGGAGAAGGCTTTCAGGTCAGGGTTGGTCGGCCAGATCAGGGCCGCCTGGGCGATGTTTTCGGCCACGGCCTTGTCGTCCTTGGCAATGGCGGCGCTGCGCGCTTTCTGGATGTGCAGGCCGCTGGCACTGCGGGCGGTTTCGATGGCGGCGCGGGGTTTCGAATAATCAAAATCTTTGGCCGACTTGCGCAGGCTTTCCACCAGTTCCTCGGCAAGGGTGTAATCCTTGACGTCGATGGAAGAGATCAACTGGTTGGCATCCCTGACAAATCCCTGGACCTTCTCCCTTTTCTCCCGTTCGAGGGTGCGGACCCGCGGCAGGTATTCGCCCACAATGAAGGCCTCGCTGAGGCGCTTGCTGGCGCTTTCCAGTTCATTGCGTTCGACCAGATAGACAAAGGCCTGCACGCCCTCATCGACATCGCGGATGGCCTCGCTGGCCATCGAATCCAAGGCCGAGACGGTGGGGGTGACTCCGGTGGTTTGCACAAACAGTTTCTCCACATCCGACCCTTCCTTCAGTTTCAATCCGGAGTCGCCGTCTTCAAACAAGGCCCGGTAGAGCCGGGAAGCGATGATGCAATGTTCAAAGCGGCGCTGCAGGAAGAACTGCACAATCAGGGCCTGGAACTCCACCTTGGCCTTCAACTCCGAGGCGCCCATTTTCGTCGCATTGGCGATCCGGGCGGCGTCGATTTCGACCATGTTTTTGATGCGGGTGCCGGCGGTGGAAAACTCATTCACCTGCTGCGCCACGGGCGGGGCTGCCGGGCCGCCATTTTTCGGCTTGGCGGGCACGGGCTGGGTGGAGGGGACCCCGCCTTCGACCTTGAGATTCCAAGCTTCGTCCTTCCGCTTCTGAGCGAGAGCCTTGTTCATTTCCCCCAACAGTTTGGCGTTCTTTTTGTATAACACCACACTGTAGACGGCTTGATTCAAGGAATCGCAGAGGCGGGCATCAATCGGAAACTCGGCCGCCTGGCCGGTCAGGGCCACCGCCTGGGCTACGCTGGGGCCGCCGGGCTGGTTGGGGCTGAGCGCTTTCATAGCCTTCAGCAACAGGTCACGGTAGGCTTGGTCTTCCGCCGACACCGCGGGCGGGGCCGCGAGGTATTTTTCGAACCGGGCACGGAACAATCGCTGGTCACCGATATTCCAATTCTGTCCATTCCAGCTCACCAGTTCCGACCCAGGATTCAGCATGGGCAATTCCTGACCGAATACTGGTTTGGCAGGAGCCGCCGGAGCGCCGCCCCCCGGGGAGCTGGTGCCCGGCGCGGCCGGTGGGGCATTGCCGGGACCATCAAAAACCTGGGCCGGGCTCAGGGAAGCGGCACAACAAAACAAAGTGGGCAGAACCAGCAGGAGTTTCATGGGTAAAGAAGGGGCAGAAAGGCAGGGGCAGCAGAAGGACAGGAGGGGGAGGTCCTCACGCTTTTTTGATTTCGACGGCACGCAGCAGGCCATCCTGATCCACTTCCACAAGGATACGGAATTCCTGGCCGGTCTGGATATTCAAACTGCCAAACGAGGCGGGCACGAGGAGTCCGACTTCGCAGGGCTCGGTCAAGGCGGCGTCGGTGATGCTCAGCGCAAAAAGCCGGGTCCGGTCCGTCCCGAAACGCAGTTGCTCGGTGATGCGGCCCTGGACCAGATAACGATTGCCCCGCAGCCCGAAAAAGTTATCGAGAAACTCCCGCGCCGGAAAGGGTTGGCTGCCGGCCGCAAAGTCCTCGGTGCCCGGACGGCGCAGGTAGGCTATGAGGCCGCCGGCCAACAGCAGGGCAGCCAGACCGATGAGGGTGGGACGAAGCGGAAAACCAGTGCTGCGGCGGCGGGCCATATGGGGGTAAGAGAAAGAAAACTCCTGCAGTGTAAGGAGCCGCTTGCCAGGAAACAACCCGAATCCCATCAGGAAATCCCCTTCTTCCTCCAAGGCCGGCGGGATTGCCCGGATGGAGGTTGACCCGCTGATTCCTGATCGACAGCCGCCATCTTCCGTTTCATGTTGGCCGCATTCCAGCGGAGCCCGGCTTCGCTGATCCCAACCTTTATTCCATCCCGCCATGCTGTCCCTCCGCCCTCTCCTTGTTGTTGCTTCCAGCGTCTTTGCCCTCGTCTCCTGCCAGACCACCCCGCCCGCCCAGCCTGACCGCTTTGCGGATGCCGACACCAACAAGGACGGCCAGCTGAACGGCAATGAAATCAACAATTATTTTGTATCCGGCATCTTTACCGAACGGGATACCAATCACGATGGGGTGATCACCAAGGCCGAATGGAATCCGGAAATGGATGCCGCCGAAGGCAAGCTGTTCGACGCCCGGGACACCAACAAGGATGGCAAAGTCACCCTCGCTGAAGCGGAGGCCTACGCGATCAAGGCCGGAACTTACAGCGGCGTCATCAAAGAAGCCGACACCAACAAGGACGGTGCCGTCAGCCGCGAGGAAGCCAAAGCCTACTACGCCTCCAAGGAAGGCCCGGTGCGGTAAGACGTGCCTTGGTCCACAGCCTTTTTGAAATCCGGGACGGTCAACCTGAAGCCAGGGCAGCGGGACCGGCCAATCATCCGTGGCTCATGGCCGACGGGACCAGTTGTGCCCGTTTCAACACGCAACCAAGCTGAATATTCAAGGTGGCGGGATCCGGAAATGAGCGTTATTTCATTTTAGAAATTGTATGCCTTCCCCTGATTCTGATGATCGAAATAGCGCCCTGCGGACCCCAAATAGAGGGAAGACCCTGGGAAAGGTGTTGGGCTTGTCGGTCCTTCTGGGGCTGGGGCTCGTGGCATGGGTAAAGCTCAGCCCCCGAAAAACAGCGCCTCCGCCGAAGCAGGAATCCGCGGTGCCGGCCGGAGATTCGGCCTCCCTCCGCCAAAAGGTGGAGCGGCTGACCGGAGGGCATACCCGGGTGGTGTGGGCGCGGGACTTCGGCAAAGGGAAGGATGCCTTCGCCAATGGGACGGACTTGCAGTTGATGGGGCTGGATACACGGGAGCCCAACGGGGAACGCCAACTGGTGCCCGGCCGCGGAAATTTCTCCCGCCCGCTGCTGTCACCGGATGGGGCGACGGTTTTCTTCAGCCGACGGGAAGCGACCGGCCAGGGGGATGCGGCCAAGTGGCAGTCCAGCATCCATGCAGTGGCCTGGCAGGGCGGACCGCCCCGCCGGTTGCGCGACGGTTATGCGGTGGACGCATGGCGGGATCCTGACAAGGGGCAGGTCTGGATTTATGCCCTGACTACGATGCGGGATGGGATCGGATCGAATCCCGAGGGATACCGCCTGTTCCGTTTCCGGGCGGATGATCCCGGATCAAAGGAAGAGGTGATCTGGGAGCACGGACTGATCAACGGGGACAATCTCCAATTGAACCGCGCCGGCACGGCGGCCAGCGGATTGATCCCGTGGCCCAATGCCGGGACGTTTGATTTCACGTCAGGACGCTTCATCCGGTATCGCAATGGCTGCTGGCCCTCCCTGGCGCCGGATGACTCCGGGGTGGTGTGGGTTTTCGACGGAACCCACGAAAATCTGCGCCTGTTCCTGCCGGGCGTGGAGGGCAACTGGCGGGTGCCGATGGAGTCGGTGGAGTCCCTCAAGGGCAAGGCTGCCTATCATCCCCGGTGGTCCAATGATCCACGGATCATCAGCTTTACCGGCCCCCATCCCGTCAGGGTGGCGGAGGGAAGCGGCAAGGTATCGGTGATGCTCGCCCGCTTCAATGCCAGCCTGACCGGATTGGAGGAATCGGTGAGCCTGCGGAATGCCAGCGGGGAGCCGGACTGTTTCCCGGATGTGTGGGTGGCGGGAGGGGAGCAGGTCAATCTGGCATCGGGAAAGATTGGATCCAAACGCGTCCAGGAATTGGCGGCGATGCCCCGGGCCGCCGCCGCTGCCTGGACGGCGGCACCGGAAGGATTGTGTTTTATCTGGGAACGCTCCACCGCAAATAACCAGATTTCCGCCACCTCACGGGAGTGCAGCGTGACTCCACAACGGCATGCCAGGTATGGGCCGCAGTTTGATCTCCTGACCGAAGGCGGGGCCTTTGTGGTGGATGAGGCCTCGGCGGCGGCGATCCGTGAGGCGTTGGCCGGCGGGGAGTGGTCCATGGAACTGGCCGTGACTCCGCTGGCACCGGGGAATCCCCAGCCCCAAGTGATCTTCCGGGCAGGTCCCGCCCTGGAGCTGCAGCAGAGCCACGTGGATTTTATCATCAGGACCGGCCGCCGGGACTGGGTAGTGGGCGCAGGCCTGTCTGCTGGCAGAACCACCCATCTGGTGCTGGGCAACCCGATCTCTCCGGATGGTCCCCCCGTGGTCTGGATGAACGGTCAGGCGCAGGACGTGGTGCCACTGGAAGAAGAGGTCCGTGACGCCCTGCCACATACGGACGGGACGGAAGTGCAGTTTGGTTCGCGGGCCGATGCCTCCGCAGCATGGGCGGGGCGGTTGGAATGCCTCTCGTTCCATGCCCGGCCTCTGGATCCCGCCCTGGCGGCTGGACACGCGGCCTGGTGGAAGGAGCGGTTGGCCAAAATGGTGCCGCCGGCCCGTACGGTGGTGCGGGCAAAACTGAAGGAAGCCAGCCCGCGGGCGACCCCGGATTCCATCGGGGCCTATCGCCGGTCGTGGACTTCCGCCGTGTATGAGAAAACCGCGCTCATTTCCGGACCCGACCCCGGGCCCGTCTTTGGCGTGGCGCACTGGACGCTGCTGGACCGCACCCTTCTAACCGGGCCACCGGGCGCTCCCGGGGAAGAGCGGGAGTTGATCCTGGAAGCGATGACCGACCATCCGGAAATGGATAGCGAACACGGCTCCGAGGAAATCCTCGCTGCGGATCAGCGGCTCTTTCTTGATATGGCTCCGCCGGGGCAGTGAGGGAAATCAGTTGGCGGGAGGCACCGCGGCCGCTGGGGCCGGGGCCGGGGCCGGATCGGCTGGCGCAGGGGCCGCAGGGGCGGCCTCCGGTTTTTGCAGCTCGACTCCGGCTGCCTTGCGGGCTTTCTGGGACTCTTCCGTCTCGAAGATGATCTGATGGAGCAAGCCATTCTTGAAGATGTGATGCGTCTTGAGTTTCCCCTCGGGATCCCACTCCTTGAAGTCGCCGTGCCAGCGTTCCTCCGCATCCAGACCGGAGGTAGCCTCCACGACCCCGGAAGCATACCACCGTTTATAAGGGCCTTCCCCTTTGTCCTGGGCATTCAGGTTGAGCTCAAATTTGATCTGCCCGTTCTTGTGATAGCTGGCGGCATATTTGGGCAGGCCTTTTTCATAACGGCGCAGCGTTTTGGTGGTGCCATCCTTGTAAAGCTCCAGCTTGTCGCCATCCCTCTTTCCATCGGTGTAGGGCTCCTTGAATTTGATCAGGCTGGGCACATCCGGGAAAGGACTGATGGCCTCGCCGGTAAACGGCACGGTGGCTCCCGGAAGATAGGCCAGACCGTCCGTCCGCACTTCCACCGTGACCGGGGTAATGGGCTGCCGGTCCGGTTTGCTGGCCGCGATCTTTTTCTCCTGTTTGCAGGAAATCAGGGCTGCCGGGGCGGTGAACAGGAGCAGGGAGCAGGAAACGAGGCGCAACGCGGAGTTCATGGTGCATGAGGTGCACACGATGGCGGCGGGATCAAGCCGGGAAGCCCGGCCGGCCCATCAAACTCCCGGGAGACCCGAAGGGGCCTGACGGTGAAATCCCCTTGGCGCCGCCGCCCGGGACCGCTAAGCCTGAGTTTATGCTTTCCCGCGATTCCCCCGCATCTCCTCTCGTGGCACCGGAGCGGGTGCGCCTTGGACTCGGGGTGGTGCTGGCCGGGCTCCTGGGCTTTCTCGTCCTCAAGCCGGAATGGCGTCACGGGGTGGGTTTGTGGTGGACGGGGGACAAAGTGAAACTGGTGCTGCTGGTTCAGTCCTGTTATTGGTGGGGCGCGGTGGCTGGGAGCGCAGTGATCAGCCTTCTCTGGGTGACCGCCCGCCATTGGGCCCGCCCGTGGGCAGCGCCTTTTCCAGCCGCCCCCATCAAGGCGCCACGCTGGTTTTGGCTCAGCATCGCCGTCCTGATGATCGCCGGGGCCGCCTGCCGGGCGCCGCGGCTGGGCCTGAGTTTATACAATGACGAAGCTCACGTCTTCCGGGCCCAACTGGCCGGACGGCTGGCGCTGGCAGATCTGGGGAAACCGGAAAAATTCCGCCCCGCCACCTGGCTGACCACCCTCTACGAAAACCGTGCGGGCAATAATTCCATGCCCTTCTCCCTCGCCGCCCGCACCAGCTACGACGCATGGCGTGGCCTCACCCGCACGGCCCAGGGCGTGGTGAATGAGCCGGCGCTCCGGCTGCCGGTGCTCTGCTGCGGCGTACTGGCGATCGGGGCCATGGCCTGGCTGGGTCTGAGACTGGGCGGACCCTGGCTGGGCCTGACCGCCGCCCTGCTCGCCACCTTCCACCCCTGGCATCTCCGCTACAGCGTGGAAGCCCGCAGTTACGGCATACTCTTTCTCGTCCTGCCGCTCCTCTTTTTGGCCCTGCACACGGCCCTGCGCACCGGGCGATGGCGCTGGTGGCTGGTTTTTGGTTTGATGGAATACCTGACGGTAGCGGTATGGTTCGGTTCGGCCCATTTGCTGGTAGCCCTCAATCTCACTCTCACGGGCATGGCGTTTTACCCCGCCTGGCGGGCGCGCCGCGTCCAGGCCGTGCAGGCTTCCCTGATCGTTCCCCTGCTGGTCGCCGGCTTGTGCGCGGCCGGACTCTATCTCCAGTTCAATTTGCCGCTCTATGTGCAGTTGGCAAAATCCCTCGCCGACCCTCTTTTCTTCAAATCCCCACACCCCTTCCCGCTGGTCTGGTTTCAGGACACCGGCGGGTTTCTGGCCTTCGGCACGCCCGGGTTGCCGCTGAATCCCGGCAACCCGGCCCAACCAACCGTTGCTGGATGGCTGGCCGATCCTCTTTGGCGCTTCCCGGCCGCAGCCGCGATCCTCGTCTGGATGGCGGGAGGGACCGCCGGGATCGTCCGGTTTTGCCGTCAGGGCGGGACGGCCCTCGCCCTGACCGGAGCCTTCACCGGAGGCGCCCTCCTCACGTTTCTCTACTGCACCGCCAAAGGGATCGTCTTTTTGGAATGGTATACGCTGTTCCTGCTGCCCGGCCTCCTGCTCCTGCTCGCCGCGGGTCTCACCGCGCGCCTGAAAAACCAGCCTCCCCGCTGGCGCGGACTGCTCCTGCTGCCCCTCGCGCTCTGCTGGATTCCCGCCCTCCTCCCCTATCTCACGCAAAGCCGCGAGAACCTGCGCGGAGCCGTCGCGCTCGCCCGTGGGACAGCTTATCCGGCTTCCCTGGCCAATCCCCATCAGACGCTTTATGCGGTTCTCTGGTCCGAATCCCCCATTTACGACCCCGGGGCGGTCACCCTGAAGACCGCCGCCGATCTGGACGCCCTCGTCTCGCGGGCCCGGCAGGAAAAGCGGCCGCTGTTCGTCGCCCACGGCCACGCCGGCCAGGCCCGCGCCAGTGCTCCAGACCTCCTGAGCCGGCTCGAAAACCCAGCCGTGTTCCACCCGCCGGCCGTGCTTCCCGGACTTGATGACTCCAGCAGCACCCACTTTGTCTATCAACTCATTCCGTGATTTCTGGCACCCAATCTGCAACCGGCTTGAAGCCCGGGGCATTTTTAGTTTGCCCTTGCTCCGGTTTGGTTTACCAAACGGAAGCCAACCCCGGCCTGATTGTTGATGCATGACTGATCTCCCCTTCCCCTTCCGCGTCGGCGTTTCCGGTACTGGTTTCATCGCCCGTGGCTTCATCGCCGCGACCCGCGCCCGCAGTGACTACCGGGTCAGTGCCATCCTCACCCGGCGACCGCCGATTTCGGTGGAAGGCATCCCGCACGAGCTCCTCGTCCGTACCGCCGAGGAACTGGCAGAACGTTGCGACCTCGTGGTGGAGTGCAGTGGCGACGTGCTGCACGCGACGGAGGTGATCGATGCGGCCATGCACGCCGGTCTTCCGGTCGTCACCATGAATTCTGAATTTCATGTGACCACCGGCTCCTGGTTTACCGGCCGGGGCATGTTGACCGAGGCCGAGGGTGACCAATCCGGCAGCCTCGCCGCGCTCGCCGAGGAAGTGGAGTCCATGGGGTTCCGTCCCGTCATTTATGGGAACACCAAGCGTTATCTGAATCTCCACCCCACTCAGGAGGAAATGGAATTCTGGGCCGCCAAACAGGGCATTTCCCTCGACCAGGTCACGGCTTTCACCGACGGCACCAAGGTCCACATCGAACAGGCCCTCGTCGCCAACGGCCTCAACGCCAATATTGCCAACGATGGCTTGTGCGGTCCCCGCACCGAAACCCTGCGTGAAGCGGCGGACATCCTTTCAGAACATGCCTCCGCTGTAGGCGGGCCGATCGCCGACTACGCCATCACTCCCGAGTGCCCCGGTGGAATTTTTATTGCCGCTACCCACGACGAAATTCACCAAAACTCGCTCCAATACTTCAAAATGGGCCCGGGGCCCCTCTACATCATCCAGCGGCCCCATCATCTCTGTTATCTGGAGATCGCCAAAACGATCCGGCGCATCGCCTTTGAGAAACGCCCCCTGCTCAACAACGGCCCCCTGCCGAAAGTCGGTGTCGCCGCCATTGCCAAACACGACCTCAAACCCGGCGACCGGATTCCCCGCGGACTCGGTAGTTTTTCCATCCGGGGGGAAACGGTGCGCTGCGCCGATCATCTCGGGCACCTTCCCGTGGGCTTGGTGCAGAATGCCGTAGTCCGCCGCCACGTCAAAGCCGGCGACCTGCTGGGCATGGATGACATGGATTTGCCCGAATCGCTGGCCCTGACCGCCTGGCAGGCCATCGAATGCCGCATCCGCACCGCGGCGGCCTCGGTGTTCCCCCTGCTGTCCACGGCCCTCCTCGGCGCTTGACGGCCAGGGCGCGGGACGTTACCCGCACCCATGCTCAGAGGAAAGAAAATCGCCGTAACCATGCCCGCTTATTATGCGGGAAAGACCGTTCAACGCATGTGGGACACCATCCCGCACGATGTGGTCGATACCGTGATTTTCGTCGATGACTGTTCCAAGGACGATGGTTTCGAAAAAGCGCAGTCCCTCGGCATGGTGGCCTACCAGAACGAAAAAAACCTCAATTACGGCGGCAACGTCAAACGCTGCCTCCAACTCGGCCTCGATTCCGGGGCCGACGTCATTGTGCTCCTCCATCCCGACTGCCAATATTCACCCGCCATGGTCCCGGCCATGGCCGCGATGCTGATTGGCACCCCCTATGACCTCTGTCTGGGCAGCCGCACCAGCGGCAGTGGTACCCTCGGCACCGGCATGCCGATCTGGAAATACCTTCCTAACCGCATCATCACCGCCATCATGGGTGCCTGCATGGGTATCCGCCACACGGAATTCCATACCGGTTATCGCGCCTACACCCGCCGTGCCCTTGAGACCATCCCGTTCCATGACCTCGCCAACAATTTCATTTTCGACAATGAAGCCCTCGTCGCCTGCCTCGAAAAAGGCCTTCAGACCTGCGAAGTCACCTGCCCCACCATTTACGAGGAGGACAGCTCCTCCATCCCCTTCAGCAAAAGTGTCAAATACGGCCTGCAGTGCTTCCGCCTCAGCTGGGGATTCCTTAAAAAACGCCTGACCGGCCAGATCAAACGCCCCGCCTGATCAGAGGCCACACCCGGGGAAGGGACTCCCGGCCTCAGGCCACGCGCTCAATCAGCGAAACCCAGGCGCCATCAGTGCCTGACAAGTGCGGCACGAGGGAACGGGTCTGGAGCTGGCGGTAACCGGGGAGCTTCGTCAGGACCGCTTTGATGATCTGTTCGTTCTCCTCCGGTTCGATACTGCAGGTGGAGTAGGCAAGGCGGCCGCCGGGACGCAGCAGGGGGAGCAGATGTGTCAGGAGATTTTCCTGGCGGGGCGTGATTTCGGCAAGGAAGGCCGGCTGGAGACGCCAGCGGACATCCACCCGTCGGCGGATCACGCCGGTGTTGGAACACGGGGTATCGAGGAGGATACGGTGGAATCCTTCCGGGAAACGCTGCCGCCACGAGGCCGGCGGCGGGGTGGTTTCCCAATCATGCACAAAAGTTTCGGCGTTTTTCACATGAAGCCGGGTGAGATTGGCGCGGAGGCGTTCAAGACGTTTGGGCGCGGCATCGGTGGCAACGAGGTGGCCTTGGTTGGCCATCATCTGGGCGAGCAGTGCCGCTTTCCCGCCCGGAGCCGCGCAGGCATCGAGGACGTCCATGCCCGGCTCCGGGGCCAGCAGGATCGGCGCGGCCGCCGTGGCGGGGTCCTGGGCATAACAAAGACCGGTCGCGAGCGGTTCGCGCGGCAGGTCGGCGCAAAGGAAGAACCCGGGGTGTTCCTCCAAGGCGGTGTTGCCCGGAATCGCCGCCAGTTTGGCGGTGCTGCCAGGAATGAGTTCATTGGCGCGCACGATGATGGGAGCCGGGGTATTGCACCACTCCGCCAGCTTTTCCATGCCGGCGGGATGATACCGTTTGGTCCAGCGGTCGAGGAGGAATTCCGGGAGGGAGAAGCGGATTTCGGGCGGGGCGGTGGCGCGGAGTTCTTCCAGCGCCTGGCGTTCGCGCAGGGCGCGGCGCAGGACCGCATTCACCAAGCCACGACCACGGCCTGCCAGATCCACCGTTTCGTGAACGGCGGCATGTTCCGGCAGACCCAGCAGAAGACATTGCGCCAAGCCAAGCCGGAGCCACCCGCGGGTATCGTGGTCGAGCTTGCCGCCATCACGCAGGTGATCAATCCAGGCATCCAACAGGGTCAGATTCCGCAGTACCCCGAGGACCATGGCATTGAGAAACGCCCGGTTCGGCGGGCTGAGGGAGTGGCGGCGGGCGGTGTGATCCACCATCTCATCCGCATAAACGCCCTCAGGTTTCCAAGCCCGCAGGATCTGCCACGCGAGCAGGCGGGGATTCGAATCCGCCGGGACGGGCGGATGGGCAAAGGGGGACGGCGGGCGGCGGTTCATCAGGACAGAGTTGGACGCATCAAAGGGAGTTCACAAGGCCGGGGATGGGAGTACGTCGGGTCTGCGGGTTTGTCCGGCATCACCCGGAACGGAAACCAAGATCGTCCCACCGCGTCCGTCATCCCTCCGATCCATGAAACCGGCAATCACCTTGGGACAGAATCGCCCCGGTTTACGCCGCCCCGCGGCCGATGCCGGTGTAGCGGAAGCCAAGCTCCTTCATGGTGGTGGTGTCGAGCAGGTTGCGGCCGTCGAAAATCAACGGGGCCAGCATGCGGTTCTTTACTTCCGCAAAATCCTGGCTGGCGAACTCGGGCCACTCGGTGGCGACGATCAGGGCCTCGGCGCCGTCCACGCAGTCCATCGGGCTTTCGGCGAAAGTGAGTTGGTCGGCCCACGGGAGCATTTTCGCATTTTCCATGCCCTTGGGGTCGTAGGCGGTGACCTTGGCCCCTTCCTTGACAAGGGCATGCACGAGTTCGATCGCGACGCTGCTGCGGATGTCGTCGGTGTTGTTTTTGAAGGCGAGGCCCCAGACCGCGATCTTCTTGTCATCCAGCACCCAGAGGGCATCGCGGATGGCCTTGAGGAAGCGCTGCTTCATGTTGGCGTTGATGGCCTCCACTTCCTTCAGGAGGGTGAAGGGGCAACCCAGTTGCTCGCTGATGGCGATGAAGGCGGCGATGTCCTTGGGGAAACAGGAACCGCCATAACCAATGCCGGCATTGAGGAAGTGGCGGCCGATGCGTTTGTCCGCCCCGATGCCTTCGGCGACTTTTTCGACATCGGCTCCGCTCGCCTCACAAATCTGGGAGACGGCGTTGATGTAGGAAATCTTGAGGGCGAGGAAGCTGTTGGCGGCGTGTTTGATGAGTTCCGCGCTGTTGATATCGGTGACGAGAATCGGGGCAAGAAAGGGCTCATACACCTTCTGCATGAGAGCGAGGGCGCGGTCGCTGTTGGTGCCTATAACGATGCGGTCGGGGTGCATCAGGTCATCCACGGCGCAGCCTTCGCGGAGGAATTCAGGATTGCTGACCACATCGACTTCCACGTCGGGTTTGTAGCGGTTGATGGTGTCCGCGACTTTTTCGCCGGTCTTCACCGGGACGGTGCTCTTGTCCACGATCACCTTGTAGGACTTGATGACCTGGGCAATTTCGCGGGCCACTTTTTCGATAAAGCGGAGATCCACGCTGCCGTCCGGCTGCGGCGGGGTGGGAACGGCGATGAAGATGACATCGCCGAAATCGACTCCCTCCTCGGTGCTGGTGGTGAACTGCAGACGGCCGGCGGCGACGGTCGTTTTGACGACTTCCTCCAGGCCGGGTTCGTAAATGGGGATTTCGCCTTTCAGGAGTTTGGCGATCTTGTCCGGGTTGTTGTCCACGCACATGACGTGGTGGCCGACGTTGGCAAAACACGCGCCGGTGGTGAGACCGACGTAACCGGATCCGATGATAGTGAGATTCATAGCTGGGGTGGGACGCAGGGTGGTCCACAAAAACAGGCCGCTTGCCTAAGCCACGGGTTCCGGGGCGTCAACCGGCAGGCTGCCGGTTGACCGCAGGCGGGGACAGTTCGTGATTACCCGTGATGCCCCGCCAGTTCACGTGCCCCAATTGCCGCCACTCCTACCGCTTTCTGGCGGCACTGGCCGGGCAATCCATGCACTGCCACGGCTGCGGGTTTGTCTTCCGGATCCCGCTGGTGCCCCTTGCCAAAGCTGAAGGAGTCGACTTTTCACAGGCCGGACGCTGGCTGCTGCGCCTGCCCAGCGGGAGGCAATTCGGTCCGGTACGCCGCGAGATGATCGTGGAGTGGCTGCGGGAAGGACGGGCCGATGCCGACTGCCTCGTCTCCCCCGAAGAAAGCAGCTCATGGTATCGGTTGACGGAGGTTTTCCCTCAAGCGCCGGAAACAGGCGGAGCCGTGACCAAACCTGCCGCTGCCGCAGGGAAAACGGCGAAATCCAAATCGGGAGTTGCTGGCCCCCAGGCCCGGCCGGCGACGTTGGAGGATTCCAGTTCGCCTGCGGCAGTGATCCCTGCCGCGGGATTGTTGGACTTGCTGGACGACTGCTCCACGGCCCCGCCCCGGGGGCGGATGCGGACCATCCAACGGAATCATGCCGAAGCCGTGAAGTCACTCGAAGAGGAAGCCGCCCGCGCCGGGGGCTTTTTGCGGCCCCGGGGCTCGCGGCTGGTGTGGCTGGAGGGAGAACACCCGGCCCGCCATGGCCGCGGCGGGCACGAACCGCTGGAACCGGAAGCCGCCACCGTGGCGGCCTATCTGGGGCCTCAGGGCGGGGAGTTTTATTGTGTTATTCCATGGTCGCGGCTGGGGCGGATGCCACACGAGTTTTTGAGCATTCTGCCTGGCCGGCTGCCGGCCCCGGTGGCGCTGCGCCGGGCGACCGAAGATGATTTTGCCGGCGGCCGCTGGATCGGCATCACGGGCGATGACCGCGATGTCATGGCCTTGGCGGCCGGGATCAGCCAGGAAGCACTCGCCCGCGACATCGTGTGGGACTGGTTCAGCGACAACCGGCTCTATCACATGATACTGGTCTGGGGCGTGCAGGCCGTCCCGCTCGGCGGGGAGAAGTTCGCCCATCTGGTGCAGACGGCGGAGCGCCCGGAGCCGGGAGCGCCCGCAGGGCTGCGGTGGTATCTGGAGCGGCAGAGTGCGTTTTGGCGGTTTGCGCGTCGGCTCAATCTGCCCGGCTCCCCCGGCAGCCCGGTTCTCTTCGCCTCCTGCGCTGCCCGGCTCCTCACCCTCGCGGCCGACCGACTCCGGGAATCGCCGGTTGCGTGAGGCCCGGTGGCATGGCGTAGTCGGCCTCGCTGTTCCTCTTTCAGGAACACGCCTCCTCTCAGATATGGCCGGATTTTTCAAAAAACTGCTCCAGCGCTTCACCCGGCGGAAGGTGGACCTTGATGAACTTGAGGAAAGTCTCATCTCCGGCGACGTGGGCGTGCGCATGACCCTGCAGATTCTCGAAATCCTGCGCGCGAAAGGCCGCAGCCTCGAAGCCGAGGAAGTCGTCGATGTCTGCCGCGAGGAAATCCTCAAGATCCTTCCCGCCAGCATTCCTGCCCTGCCCGAGTTTCCGGACAAACCGTGCGTCATCCTCGTGGTCGGCGTCAATGGGGTCGGCAAGACCACCAGCGTCGCCAAGCTGGCCCACCTGCTGCAACGTCAGGGCAAAACCGTCATGCTGGCCGCTGCCGATACCTTCCGCGCCGCCGCCATCGAACAGCTCGACCAATGGGCCCAGCGCCTCGGCATCCCCATCATCAAAGGCCATTACAAGGCCGACCCGGCCGCGGTCTGCCACGACGCCTGGGAAGCCGCCCACAGCCGCGGCATTCAATATCTGATCTGCGACACCGCCGGGCGCCTCCATAACAAGGAAAACCTGATGGGCGAACTCTCCAAGATCGAGCGCGTGCTCGGCCGCAAAGACCCGGACGCCCCGCACGAAACCTTGTTGGTGGTGGACGCCACCACCGGCTCCAACGCCCTCGTCCAGGCCCGCGAATTCCAAAAAGCCACCGGCCAGCTGACCGGCGTCATCGTCACCAAACTCGACGGCAGCGGCAAAGGCGGCGTCATCGTCAGCATCCAGCAGGAGCTCGGCATCCCCGCCCGCTACATCGGCACCGGCGAGTCGCAGTCCGACTTTGAAGTCTTCGATTCCAAGACCTTTGCGGAGTCGATCCTGTAGGAAACTGTTGGAGAACAGGGACGGAATTGTCGATGAAAACTTCCTTCCCAATTTGGCGCCTGAGCCTCCGGAATCCGGCCAAATCAGCGCCATCATGGTGAACGGGCCCCGGGATCTGCATGGGTGACTCCCGCGGAGCTTCTCTCTCAACCCATTTAATTAAAATTAAATGAACATCCGCGCCCTCAAATAGGTCCACTTATTGAGTCAAGATTGTAGGGAATCAGAAATAATACTCTGGTTTTTATGAAAATTATTGACTCATCGGATTTTTTGTAGTCTCTTGCGCAAATGTTCAACTTCTTTTCCAAACACAAGATGGTTGCTCCCCGCGAGGGGACCTTCAGGTGGAATGGCAGGACTGCCCGGACTGTTACCTATTACACCGCCGCCCAGGGCTTCTGTTTTGACATTGAGAGCCTGGATGGAGGAACGGCCCGCCAAGCGCATTCCAAGCGGCGGCAGAAGGTGGGAACATCCGATGAACTTTGGACAGCGGCTGTCCAGCAGTTGCGGGTCATTTGGGGCATGGGTCCCGGCGATGATTTTTCCCCCGGTGAGCCGCCTTCCCGTCGCGGTGCTCCCTCCCCGCGCCCGCAGGAAAGGGCTCAGCCACGATGGTCCCCGGCGGCAGGTTAAGGCTGAGGAAGAGCACGCCATGCGCTCCAAAAAGGAATTCGGGCCTCAAAACCGTTTCTGCGATTCAGGCGCGTCGTGATGGGTTTGACCGGGCTGGCTGAACCTACGCCAGGATTTTCCTGACAATATTCCCCTCCACATCGGTGAGACGGAAGTCGCGGCCGGAATAACGATAGGTGAGGCGTTCGTGATCCAATCCCATTAGATGCAGGATGGTGGCGTGGAGGTCGTGGGCACTGACCGGGTTCTCCACCGCGGCGAATCCGAATTCATCGGTGCTGCCGTGGATGGTGCCGCCTTTGATACCGCCGCCGGCCATCCAGATGCTGAAGCCGTAATGATTGTGATCGCGGCCCAGCTTGGAAGTATTCCCCACCATTTCCACGGTCGGCGTACGGCCGAATTCCCCGCCCCAGATGACCAAGGTGTCGTCCAGCATGCCGCGCTGTTTGAGATCGCTGAGCAGGGCGGCAATGGGTTGATCAATTTCCGCGGCGAGTTTGCGGTGGTTGACTTCGATGTTGTCGTGGTGATCCCATGGCTGGCCGGCCCCATGCCAGAGCTGCACGTAACGCACGCCCCGTTCGAGGAGACGCCGGGCGATCAGGGTTTGCCGGCCGTGCACCCCGCTGCCGTAGAGGTCGCGGATGTGCTGCGGCTCGCCTGCGGTATCGAAGGCATCGGTGGCCTCCGCCTGCATGCGGAAGGCGAGTTCAAAGGATTCGAGGCGGGCATCCAGTCGGGGATCGGACCGTTCGCGTCGGTGCGCCTGATTGAGGGTGCGTAGCAGATCGAGTTGCCGCCGCTGGTCCTCCGGTCCGGCGTGGGGACTGCGGATATTGCCGATCAGGCGGTCCACCGCGGTGTGCTGGGAGTCCACAAACGTGCCCTGATGCGCGCCGGGCAAAAAGGCGGACTGCCAGTTTTCCGTGCCTTTGATTGGATACCCGCCGGGGCACATTGCAATGAATCCTGGCAGGTTTTGGTTTTCGGTGCCGAGACCATACATCAGCCACGAGCCCAGGCTGGGCCGGGACTGGAGCGAGTCGCCACAGTTCATCAGCATGAGCGAAGGCTCGTGATTGGGCACCTGGGCCTGCATCGAACGGATCACCGCAATGTCGTCGATATGCTGCGCGGTTTTCGCGAAAAGTTCACTGACTTCGATCCCGCTCCGGCCATAACGCTGGAACTTGAAGGGAGACGGAAAAGCCGCCCCGGTTTTGCGTTCGGTGAGGAAATTCTGCGGCAGAGCCTGACCGGCGTGTTTCAGCAGAGCCGGTTTGGGGTCGAAGGTGTCGACATGCGACGGGCCCCCATTGAGGAAAAAGTGAATGACGCGTTTCGCTTTTGGCGCGAAGTGCGGACCGGCGCCCGGCGGACTGGCGGCCCCGGATTCAGCGAGCAGATCGGACAGCCCGAGCATGCCCAAACCCACGCCGGAGCGGCGCAGGAAATCACGGCGGGTGAGCGGAGGAAGCGGAGAGGACATGGTGTGTTCCATCAATCAACAAACACAAATTCATTGGTAAGCATGAGCGTCTGAGCGAGCTGCTGCCAGCCATTCAGGGGCTGCGACGCCGATCCGGTAAAGTCCTTGAGGGCGTCCCAGGTTTCACTCCTGACGGCTTCGGTGGTCCCGGCCGCCGCCGTCGCCGGCACCTCGACCACTTTTGGCGCCCAGAGGAATTGGTCGCTGTTCAGACCCTCATTGATATCGACGATAAAATCGACGGTGTCTCCCTGCTGCATCGGAAGGGCCTCCACATTGAGTTCCTCCGTGGCCTGATGAAGCCGGGTGGAACGCAGCAGACCGCGGCCACTATGGCTGATGAATGCCCGGATGCCGTCGCCTTCTCCGGGCTGGTGGATCAGGGTGGAATGGATAGCATACGGGCCATCCCGCGGAGCCGTCCAGCGCCGCACCACGGCGTGCTGCCGGTCGTTGCCCGGATGTCCGCCGGTGGCGGTGAGCTGGGCCCAGCCGAGCACCGCATTCGGCAAACCCTCCGCCCCCTGCCAGGCGGAGCCATCGAAGTGAGGCAGGGGAGTGAACGATTTCATGCGCCCGGCGGCTTCATCCCATTCACCATAACCATACTGCCAGGCCAAGGCCTTCTGCGCCGCCGGAGCTGGGGCCGGTCCGGATTGCACGAAAGCCAAGGCCGCCGTCATTTCATCAGCGCCGGGAGGACGCTGCAGGAGCCTTTGATACAGCTGCTGCACCCGCTGGCCGGAGTCCGCACTATCGGATTCGATCCGTTCGACCAGCGCTTTGGCCCGCGCGGCGGGAAACGGATGGTTGATACTGAACAGCGCCTGCTGCGGCACGATAGTGTCGCTGCGTTGCGGGATGGAGAGATCGGGATTGGCGAAATCGAAAATACGCAACACGGGAGAAAGATCCTCGCGGTCCACATAGGCATAAAGAGTGCGCCGGGGAATCTGGTTTCCCAACAAATCCATCGGTTTACCTCCCATGCTGCGGTCGAGTTCCCCACTGGCGGCCAGCCAGGCGTCGCGCAATTCCTCGAAGCTCAACCGGTGCGGATTCATGCGCCAGAGCAGGCGGTTTCCGGGATCAACTTCCAACGCCTTGTGCCGGGCCGCGGGTTCGGATGGCCGGAGGGAGCTTTGCTGCCAGGTGGCGGAAAGCAGGATGCGGCGGTGCAGGTGTTTCAGGCTCCAGCCATGATCCATAAAATCCCGGGCCAGCCAGTCGAGCAATTCCGGGTGGCTGGGCGTCCCGGCGCGCTGGCCAAAGTCACTGGGTGTCGGCACCAGGCCGGCTCCAAAATGATGCGCCCACACCCGGTTCACCATGACCCGGGCGGTGAGCGGATTGCCGGGCGCGATGATGGCCTGCGCGAGTTCAAGCCGGCCACTGCCTTTGGCAAAAGGTGGAGGAGAATCCCCGCTCATGACTTCGAGAAACCTCCGGGGAACGGTATCGCCTTTGGTGAGGGGATTGCCCCGCTTGAATACCCGCGGCGTTGATGGCGCGGCCCGGTCCACCAGAATCGTGGCATGGGCGGGAGCCTCCCCGGACTGGATCAGCCAGCGGTCCACTTCCCCCTGCAGTTTCCACAGCTCCTCGATGACATCGGTGGGAAAGAACTGCTCGATATTCACAATCGATTCATCGGGGACGGCACAGGGGGAATGCGGGCCATGGAGCACGCGGCGCAGGGCCTCGGCCCCGGGGTCCGGCAGCGCCTTGGCCGAAGGGTCGTTTTTGAGGAGTTCGCGCCATTGCTGCTCCACTTCCGTGAAAAGGGCACCATAACGCTGGGCGACTTCCTTCAGGCTGGATGGCGCCGTGGCGAACGCCTGGGCCACCAACGGCGCAGGCTTCTCTCCTTCTTTGGATAACAGCCCCGGCACTACGCCCGGACTCTGCTCCGCGAATACTTCCGGTTTCAGTTTCGCGAAAGCAAACCAAGGAGTGAAAACGGGGTCCTGCCGCTGTTCCGCGTCTGCGAGAAACTGCTGCCAGCGGCGCACAAATACCGGATTGATATCGGCGGTATAGAGGATCTGGCCAAAGGCTTCTTCGGGGTATTTTTCAAGTTCGGATTGCGCCTGCAGATGCTCCGTGATGGTGGCCCGCACGCGGGCGGATTGCTCCTCACGCCGCAGCGCCAGCGTGGTGCGCAACTTGTCCCTGCGCGAGGACAACTCCTTGTCGAAAGCGGCGTTGGCAGGGCCGGGTTCGCCGCTGGGGACCAGCATCTCGGCACTGCTCTTGAAGACCCCATAGAGGGAATAGTAATCGCGGATGGAGATCGGATCAAATTTGTGATCATGACAGCGGGCGCAGGCCACCGTCAGGGCCTGGGTACTGCGCATCACGACATCAATGCGGTCATCGATGATGTCGTGGGTGACGCCGAGAAACCGTTTTCCGAGGGTAAGGAATCCCATCGCCGACAGGTGCGCCGAACGCTCCGGTTCGACTTGGTCCGCCGCCATCTGGAGCAGGAGAAAGCGATCGTAGGGCATGTCCTCATTCAGCGCTCCCACCACCCAGTCGCGATAACGCCAAGCGTGCACGAACTGCTTTTCCTCGCGGGCATAAACATATCCCTTGGTATCGGAATAACGGGCCACATCCAGCCAGTGGCGGGCCCAGTGCTCGCCATAATGCGGCGAGGCCAGCAGGCGGTCCACCACTTTCCCGAAAGCATCAGGGGAAGGGTCCTGCAAAAAGGCTTCCACCGCCCCGTTTTCCGGCGGCAGTCCGGTGAGATCAAACGTGGCGCGGCGGATCAGGGTCCGACGGTCCCCTGCCGCCGCCGGTTGCAGACCCGCCTGCCGCAACCGCTCAAGGATGAAGCGGTCCACGTCCTGTAGACTCCACGAATCGTCAGACAGGGCGGGAGGCTGGGGATGGCCGACCGGCTGAAAGGCC
This sequence comes from uncultured Verrucomicrobiota bacterium, assembly GCA_942492905.1. GTDB lineage: Bacteria > Verrucomicrobiota > Verrucomicrobiia > Verrucomicrobiales > V1-33 > CAIZWU01. The sequence continues at coordinate 2,080,353 of OW818657.1, read as the reverse complement.
CACAGACTGCGCCCCGCCGCAAAGTCGATCCCTGACCGCGGAGATGGCTTGGATGCCTCCTTGGTTTCGGATGCTCCGGACTGCGCCACCGTCCCCACCGCGCCCCAAAAAAGCGCCACGGCGAAGAAGACCGGAGTGATGGAGGCACGGTTCATGGCAAGAAACGGTAAACGATGCGGCCGGGGTGGATTTGTCATCCTAAGGGGCTGGTCACTCTGTTAATCTGCGGCCGATCCTTTCCAGGATTCTTCCTGCCTCACAAGCTAGGGTCCTGCTCCAAGGCAGATGCATTATAGGAAGGACGACAGAACCACCTTGCTGTTCGCCACGCCCGATTGGTGCATCGATGGAGTATCCACTCGTCGGCGGCGGCGGGATGGAAGGCCCCCACGTGTGCATTTCGACAATCATCCTATGCGTGGCTGTCCGGACGGCTCCATGCTTACCCCTCTCCAATGGGAAACGTGTGAAAGTCCATAAAAACGACCGGAGTGGAACTTGTCACCTCGTCCATGGCAGCCAGAAGCTCCGCACTGAGCTCTCATCGGTCCGCTCTTTGCCCGCAGGTCTCAACATCCTCCAACGAAAGGACGACAAGGTCAGCATCATCCATGGCCGCATTCACCATTTTTGCATACTCCCCCTCTCCGGCGCACCAGGCAATGACGACGACGTGGGCACCCCGGTCCACGCCCAGAATGGAAATACCAGGCTTTTGAACTACCTCCACTAAACCTATCCACTTATTTGCTGGATTCATTTACTAAAGAGTCGCGATTTGCTTGGCCATGACCTCATGCCAACAGCCTTTCTGAATTGGTCACGCACCTCCAGCAAAACCTTTGCAGATCGCAAAAACAGCCCCGCCTGCGGCGATCCCGGTTTGGCCTTTGCCTGAACACTGATGACCCGGCGGACCGCAGGGCTACTTATCCCATCCCGGCAGGGTGGCGGTGAGGATGTCGCGGATCGCCTGTTTTTCGGCTCCGGGGAGGCGGCGGGAGAGCTCGTCCCGCTGGTCGGGACGCAGGGCTGTGGCCAGCCGCTGGAACACCCGGGTTTTCATTTGGGGAACCAGTCCGGTGAAGGCGGGGCTGTAGATCATGTAGCTGCAGCGGTATTTCAGGAGATGGGTTTTCAATTCCAGATCGCGCAGGGAACGGCCTGACGAATCGGCCTGGCGGGTCGCGGCGAAGTCTTTCCGGAACGCTGGGTCGCCGGCTACCCCTCCGGGAGGGAGGGCGGTTTCATCCGTGAATAACACATAGCGGACGAGGGCCTCGGCGGCGGCATCCAATTCGGCTACGCGCCCCGCGGGAATGGTCCCGCTGCCTTCATGCAGAGCGGCCCGCGCCCGGTAGCCGGCTTCCAGGGCGGTGGTGATGAAACCGGCCTGATGTTCGTGCAGCAGATGCGCCAGCAGATCACTGGTGGCGGCGGGGTAGCGGTTGAGATCGAAGGTTTCCCCGAACTCCACCGGGGTGGTGGTGAGCTTTCCGGCATACAGCTCGCCGGTGACGTTGCCCCGGTGTTTTTTCCAGGTGCCAGCCCCGGTCACCAACCACCCGCCCATGCGTTCGCCCAGCGGCACGGCATGGCCCAGCACTTCCTGACGATAGCTGATCAGGCTGCCGCTGTTGGGGCCGGGAATCACCGAACTGATAACAAGTCCCGGCACCCATCCGGAATCGGCGGCTCCATGGCAATTCATGCAGCGGTTCGAGCGCTCCACCTTCAAGTCAGCGCCTTCCCGGCGGGGGATATCAAAGATGTAATAAATCCCGCCCAACGCCGGATCGATGGACACAATCTCCACTTTCCCGCCCGGCATCCATCCCACATACAGATCATCCGTGAAAAACAGCGCCCGGGGATTGCGCGTGGAGATCAGGCTCAACTGCAGACTGGTCGCTGAAAACACCAGCATCTGCGAGCTGGCGGGCACTTTCAAGACGTCCAACAGGCTCATCACGAAAGCTTTTTCGCTGCTCCGGTCGAGGGGGATTTTCCCGGAAGCGAGGTCGTCCTTCAGCAGGGAAAACCGGTCGGTGACCGGCTTCGTCCAGTAGTCGTGGGGCGGCTTTGTAAAATCCTGCCAAAGCTCCCGCTCCGCCCGCACGGGACAGGAAATTCCGGCCAGCAGCAGGGTCATGGTCAAGGACTTCAGCATCATAACTAAAAGTTGAAAAAGCAGGCTCAGGGCATGCAACCCACTGGTTACGACCGCCGCCTGGGCCCCATTGCTGGAAAACAGCCGGGGAAGGGAGAAAAATCAATGGGGCTCATTTCATCAGATAATCACAGATGACCAACCGGTGATCCGAGTGGACCGATTTCACCACGCGCCCCCGTACCGGCACCAGCCGTGAATTGCTCCACTGGTGATCAATCCGGAGCATCGGGGCGGCATTGGGGAAGGTATCCGGCCAGCCGGAACCTGCTGCGGCAAAGGCATCCGCAAATCCTGCTGAACCCAGGAGGCGGAAGATGGCATCCCCCGCCGGAGCATTGAAATCGCCTCCAATCAAAGCGGGACCCTGGCCACTCATCAGGCTCTGCAGGGTCAGCAGTTTTTGCAAATCCGCCCGCCGCTCCAGGCGGTTGATGGCATGTTTGAACAGGGCCTCCCGTTTGTAGAGCCTGACATCGGTCTCGGCCCCGCGCAGGTGGACCGACGCGGCCTCCAGCACGGTCCCATCGTCAAACTGGATGGTGGCCGACAGCGAGTGGGGCAGATTCCCCGTCACGCTGCGCAGGATTCGTCCCCGGGTGATGATGCCGCACTCGCCATTCCCCACCGTGTGCTCTGCGGGATCCCCGCCATACAGGTCCTTCGCCACCTGCCGCAGGACCCCCGGGGCAGTGGACTCCTGCAAGAGCACCACATCCGGCTCCCAGGGGATGACTTCCCCTGCGGCTTTGGGATTAAAATAACCCGCTTTGCAGTTCAGGGTGATGACCCGCCGCACCTTTGCGCCATCAGGTGCCGGGGCGGCAATCCCCGGCTCGGGTTTCACCTGCCACGAACGCAGCAGGGGCCGGGTTTCATCGGAAAAGAACAAAATCGTAACCAGCCACAATGCTGCCACGCCGAGTGCCAGGCGCTGCCGGGTGATCAGCCAGGCCAATCCCGCCATCCCCATTCCCAAGAGGCCCCATGCCCAAAAGGGAAACACCGTCAGAGCCGCCAACTTGTCCCAGCGCCGCGCATAGGTGACAAAAATCACCAGATGCAATCCCAGCGCTCCCACGGGAAGGACGGTGTGCAGAAAGTGGTGCCAAAGACGTCTCATAACAAATCCATTGCTCCGGCCCCTTGCCACCCTTGCCCGGGGAATTCAAACAATCCAGTCTGGCGTGCGGCTCACTTGGCTGATTTGCTTTTTTTCCCAGATTCCTTGGCGGGGGCCGCTGCCGGCGCGGCGGCGCTGGCCGGAGCCGCCGCCGGAGCCGCCGGGGCCGGGCTGCTGGAGGAGGCCGCCGAAGCGCTGTCCTGTTTGGCGGCCGCCTTGTATCCCTCACTGCGATAGTCGGTGATGTAAAAACCTGAGCCTTTGAAAACCAGCCCGGCTCCGGTGCCGATCAGGCGGCGGACCTTGCCCTTGCACCCCTTTTCCGGACACTTGGTGAGGCGTTTGTCGTTCATGGACTGAAAGACCTCGAACTGCTTTTCGCAGGTTTCACAGACGTAATCGTAGTGAGGCATAACAGGGACGAGGAATTCGATGGGTTGGAAGCGGGAAAACGGGGAGCCCCGGCGGCTGGCGGAAGAGTCCTGCCGGCCGCCGGGAGAAAAGCGGTTACTGGAGTTCAGCCAGTTTGGCTTTGATCGCCGCAAAATCCACGGGCTCGCCGGGATTGTCGTGCACTTCGGTGTATTGGATCACCCCCGCGCGGTCCACGATGAAGGCGGAGCGTTTGGAGACGCCGGCCTGACCGAGATTTTTCTCAGCGAGGAAGCTGTCGTAGGCGATGCCATAGGCCTTGGTCACGCTGTGGTCATAGTCGCTGAGCAAAGGCAGTTTGATGCCTTCCTTCTCGGCCCACGCGGCCTGGGCGAAAGGATTGTCGCCACTGATGGCGAGAACGGTGGCATTCAGGCTGGTGAAGCTGTTCAGGCTGCCGGTGACTTCGCACAACTCGGTGGTGCAGCCACCGGTGAAGGCCATGGGGACAAAGAGCAGCAATGTGTTGGTTTTGCCGGCTTGGGCACTGAGGGTGACATACTCGGGGCCATTGGCGCCGAGAGTGGTGAGCTTGAAATCGGGGGCGGAAGTACCGGGTTGGAGAGCCATGATGGGAAGGGTGGTTGAAGTAGTGAGTGGAAGAGGAATGATACCGGGCAGAATACGACGGCGGTCCGCTGAGCGGTGCCGGTTCCGCGATTTGTCCGGTTAAGCGCAGGGAGCGGGCGGGTCAACCTTGATTGCCGGAAGCCTCCGGTGGAATCGGCCCCGGAGGAAGCGGCCGCATCCCAAACACCTTCTGCAACACCGTGCGCGCCGCATGGTACCCGCACATGCCGTGCACGCCGGCTCCGGGCGGGGTAGCACTGGAACAGTGGAAGAGCTTCGGATTGGGGGTGGTGTAGGGATTCCATCGCGCTACGGGCCGGGTGAACATTTGCCGCAGGTCCATCACCCCGCCGATGACATCACCCCCCACATTGTTGGCATTGTAGGCCTCCACCGCCCCGGGATTCATGGCGTGGGTCGCGAGGATCACGTCGCGGAACCCGGGCGCGAACCGCTCGATCTGCGAGGTGATGATTTCCGAAAAATCCTGCGGACTGCAGGAAGGCACGTGCGCATAAGCCCAAAGCGTATGCTGGCCGGCCGGAGCACGCGTGGCATCGCAAATACTTTGCTGGCCTACGAGGACAAAAGGCCGGTCGGAACCCTGCCCCTGCCCCTGCCCCTGCCCCTGCCCCTGCCACACGGCACGTTCGGCTCCGGCGATTTCCGCCATGGTCCCACCGACATGCACCGTGCCCGCCTGCCGGCAGACCGGATTGGTCCACGGCACCGGCCCGGACAGGGCATAATCCATTTTAAAAATCCCCGGCCCATAACGATAGCGTTCAAGCCGCTGCCGGTATCCCTGCGGCAAGGCATCCCCGGCCAGACGGGCCGCCGCTCGGGGGCCGGTATCGAATAACACCGCCGCCGCTGCGGGCAGTCCGCGCACCTCCTTGACCTCCACCCCACACCGGATTTCGCCTCCGAGGGCTTCAAAATAACGGGTCAGGGCGCGGGTGATCGCGCCACTGCCCCCACGGGCCACCGGCCAGCCGCCCGCATGTCCCGCCAGGCTCAGAGCCATGCCCACTGCGGCCGTGAAGGGTTGATCCAGCGGCAGGAAACCATGCGCCGCATTGCCCGCAAACAAGGCCTGGGCCTCATCCGACCGGAACTTCGCCCCGGCCAGTCCCACTGCGGACCGCATCGCGCTCAAGCCGAACCGGACCAGCGCCAGCGGATGCCCCGGCAGCAGCGGCAGCGGGCCCAGCAGATCAGCGAACAATCCTCTGGCCGTTGGCAGCAGGGGAGCCATCAACCCCGACCACCGCGCCCCATCCCCATCGGGCAAGGCGGCGGCGGTTTCCTCCAGGCTGCGCCAGAGCCCGGCTGCCCGGCCTCCGTCCAGCGGGTGGGCCATCAGGACGTCAGGATGCACCCATTCCAGGCCGAATTTCGCCAGCGGCAGGGAGCTCAGGAAAGGAGACATCCCGGCCATGGGATGCACCGCGCTGCAGACATCGTGGTGAAATCCTGGCAGGGTCAGCTCCGCCGTGCGCATGCCGCCGCCGGGGGTTTCACGGGCTTCGACGATGAGCACCCGCAGCCCCTCCCGGGCCAGAGTGATCCCGGCGGCCAGACCGTTGGGACCGGAGCCCACGATCACGGCGTCATAAGCGTTGTCAGGCATGGCAGGAATAGTATCAAAAAGGAACCTTGCCCCGGCGCGGGGCTTCCGGTTCAAATGGGTGAGTGGAAATTCAGCCGGAAGGTTGTCAGACCATGTTTCCCCAATCCGTATCGTTTTTCAACACTGCCATGATCAACCGCCGCCGATTCCTTGCCACCGCCGCCAGCTTTGCTGCCGCTCCTGCTTTCATTCCCAATCTCCGTGCCGCCTCCCCCAACGGCAAGGTCCGCCATGCCAGCTTCGGGGCCGGGGGCCAGGCGTGGAGTGACCTCAACAGCTTCGCCAACAGCCCCCACTTCGAACTGGTCGCCATCGCCGATGTGGACACTTCCACCTTCGATGCCATCAAAGCCAAATGGCCGCAGGCAAAGTGTTATCAAAACTGGCGCGAGCTTCTCGAAAAGGAAGCCGGCAATATCGACTCGGTGAATGTCTCGGTGCCCGACCACATGCACGCCACCATGGGCGCAGCGGCGCTGAACGCCGGCAAGCACCTCTACGGCCAGAAACCCCTCACGCAAAATCTGAAGGAATGCCGGTTCATCACCGAACTCGCGCGGGAAAAAGGCCTGATGACCCAGATGGGCATCCAGATTTCCAGCAGCTTCACGGAGCGTTTTGCGGTGCATCTGGTGCAGAACGGAGCGGTGGGGAAAATCAAGGAAGTCCACACCTTCAGCGCCAAACAATGGGGCGACCCCGAGCCCCTGCCCCAGCGCGAAGACCCCATTCCGGCTTCCCTGAACTGGGACCACTGGCTGGCCATGGCCGCCGCCCGCCCCTATCTGTCAGACTACTATCATCCCGGCAACTGGCGCAAGCGCCGCGATTTCGGCACCGGAACCCTCGGCGATATGGGCTGCCACATGTTCAGCGGCTGGATGCGGGCCCTCGCCCTCACCAGCCCGGTCAGTGTGAAGAGCACCGGTCCGGCCCCGGGCAAGGATAACTGGGCCATCAACGGCCGCGTCGAATATGTTTTCCCCGGCACCGCCTACACTGAAGGCAAGGAAGTCAAAGTCACTTGGACGGACGGCACCAACCGTCCTCCCAAGGAAGTGGCCGACCTTGTGGGCGGAAAAATCCCCGGCGAAGGCAGCCTCTACATCGGCACCGAAGGGGTGCTCCTCTGCGGCCACATGAGCCGGCCGATCATCTATCCGTTGGAGAAAGGAAAAGGCTATAAATTCCCGGACCTTGCCCCCCGCGATCACTACATCGAATTCCTCGACTGCGTCCGGAATGGCGGCGCCAAGCCCTCCGCCAATTTCGACTACGCCGGCCCCATGACCGAGACCGTGCTCCTCGGCTGTCTCGCCAGCATTTTCCCGCAGCAGGCTCTCGACTGGGACGGACCGGCTCTCCAGTTCAAGAGCTTTCCGGAGGCCAACAAGTTCATCGGCCGCAGCTATCGTCCCGGCTGGGAAATCCCCGGGTTGAAAGCCTGAGCCAGCCTCCAGAGCTTCCCCATCGGTCCCGTCGGCTCACGGCGGATCGGTCCCGTCGGCTCACGGCGGGCTGGCGGAGGGAAGTTTGTAGTCCAGCCGGTCTTTGAGATGCGGTGCCGGCAGGATTCCCTTGGCCTGCCGGCTGATAACGGCCTGATCCACAATGCACAGCTGCTCCGGGGCCACCCGGCGCAGAGCCCCTTCGGCATCCATCAGGATCACTTCCGATGCGGTCGAGGACACCAGCTTGGCCATCAACCGGGTCCCGGCCAGGCTGGTCCACTCCCGGTAATTCTGTCTCAATAACCGCTCCATTTTTTCATCAGCCGCGGCGATCACGGCTTCGCGGCGTGCCACGGCGGTCTTCAGCCGTTCCAGGATAGGTCCAGCGCGGCTCAGGTCCACGCCCCGCCCGGTTTTGGTCCGGACATAACCGGTCTGCCGTTCGATTTCCCTCCCGTTTTCATCCAGCAGGATGAGACAGGGGAATCCTTTCACTTTGAAATATTCCTTGAATTGCTGCAGGGCGGCCAGGCGTTCCGGGGGGTATTTTGTCTTGTCAGGACTTCCAATCGGATAAAACAGCTGTGTCAGCACCAGATGGGAGGACGCGAATTCATTGAACTCGGGCATGGCCAGCAAATCATCGCTCATCGCGATGTTGTTGTCCCCACCGCTGGCGCCCATGGAGGCCATGGGTGCGGATTTCCACTTCTGATAAAAAAACAACAGCAGCGGTTTGCGCTCGCGCCGGGCCACCTCCCGCGCTTCCCGGGGACTCTTGTGCCAGTAGGCCCGCGTTGCCATCTCCATGGGGGGCAGCAAGGATGACGAAGACGGGCTGGATGGTGGCAGCTGGGGAGGCGGGGCGAGCTCCCCCGGTTTTGGCAGATCCACCGGCAGACCTGAATCGAGCGGTTCCGGCAGCATGGCCGACGGATCGTTTTCTGTCACGGGACCGCTTTCCGGAAACAATTCCGGCGGCAACTGTGCCGGCACCTCCGGCAACACCGGGGCCTCGCTTCCGGGCGGCAAGGTTTCTCCCGGCAGCAGCAATGGCTGGAAAACCTCCGCAGGCGGACGCGGTCCATCCTCCCCCGGCAACGGCGGCTCCACCGCCCCGCCCGGCAGGCAGATGGCTCCCCCGAGCATCAAAAATAGCAGACTCCTCAATTTCACGTGGGCTTCCTACCTCAAAAACTCCAGCAATGCCAGCTTGGAAATGCCGTCCTGCCCGCCGGGGCCATGAACCTGCTTCCCCCGTTCACACCGCGCCCACCGCTTGCAGTTCCTCGAGGAGGCGCTCCATCGGAAGCCCCACCACATTGCTGTAGGGGCCCTCAACCTTGAGGATAATGACTTCACCGTGTTCCTGCGCGGCGTAGCCCCCGGCCTTGTCCAACGGATTGATCAAGGTCAGGTAGTGCCCGATCTCTTCTTCCCCCAGCGGCTTGAACGTCACCAGAGTCCGCTCCAGAAACTCCCGCCGCCGCCCCGTGGCTCCATGAATCAGGCACACCGCCGTGCCCACCTCATGGGTCTGCCCGGCCAACCGCCGCAGCATTCCCCTGGCTTCGTCGAGATCGGCGGGTTTGCCGAGAAGTTCCCCTCCGATCGCAACCAGGGTATCGGCCCCGATCACCCAGGCATCCGGGTGGCGGGCCGCCACCCATTCGGCTTTCAGGGCCGCATTGGACCGCGTCAATTCAGCCACTGGAGCCGAGGCTTCATGTTCCTCGTCCACCTCGGCGGGCACGACCACAAAGTTCAATCCAGCCTCGCGCATCAGGTCCAACCGACGCGGGGAACTCGAAGCCAACACGAGGCGGGGAATACTCATTTCTCCCTCAGTGCTTCTTTTTCCACGGTGGCTTGGAACCACCCTCGCGCGGAGGAGGTCCGTCGCGGCGGAAAGGTGGTTTGCCTTCGGGTTTACCGGCAAAACGCGGGGGACGGCCTTCGCCGCCCGGACCGAAGCTGCCGGGACCACGGGCGGCAAAACTGACTTTGAGCGGGCGGCCTTCATGTTCGGCCCCTTCCATGTCGGCGACGAGCGTTTTGCTGTGAGTGCTATGGATTTGGCAGAAGCTCTGGTCTTCCATCAGCTTGATCTGACCCACCGCCTGGGGAGGGAAGTTCAGGGCACCATTGGCGAGGAGATCCACAATTTCCCGCGGACCGAATCCCTGGTTCTTGCCGACTCCGACGCGCACCCACTGGAAGCCGCGGGCGGCGGCTGGGAGCGTGACCATTTCGTGCGCTCCTTTGGTGAATTTACCGGCAGGCGCGTCCTCGCGGGGTTTGAGGTCACGCGATTCCCGGACGTGAGCCGGGCGGCCGAATTCTTCTTCGAGGAAACGGATATCCTCCTCCTCTTCGGAGTCGAGCGGCTCTATCGCTTTGGGTTTGGCCTTGGCGGCGGGCTTCGGCGCCGGGGCCGCGGCGGGGGCCGGTTTTTCCACGATCCTGGCAGGCGCCGCTTCAACCGCCGCTTCCTGCGGGGCTGGTGCCTCGGCTTTCACCTCGGCGGGCTTCACCGGCTTGGCGGCGGGCTTGGCGGGTTTGGTCTCGGGAATCATTTCGTCTGCCCTGACAAATTCGGCGGCGGCACGTTCCTGTTTGGCGATCGGCACCGGTTTGGGTGCGGGCTTGGTATTGGCCAGCGGTTGGCCGCGGATATCGGGCTCAAATCCGCTGGCGGCCAGCAATTCATGGAACAGAGCACTGGCGATGTCGGTGGAGGAATGGCCTTCTTCGAGCAGCTGCTCGACCATGCCGTCCTGGGGTTTGAACCGGCCCGTGGTCAGGCGTTCCCGCACCTTGTCCAGCACGCCGCCGGCGCGCTTTTGCTCGACTTCGTCCATGGTCGGCACATTGCCGCGGCGGATGCGGCTGCGGGTGAAACGTTCAATGGCCTGGAGTTTGTAGATCTCACGTCCGCTGACTAGCGTAAAGGCCAGGCCCTTGCGTCCGGCGCGCCCGGTGCGGCCGATGCGGTGCACGTAATCTTCCGGATCCCACGGGAGGTCGAAATTCACCACCAGATCGACTTCCTCCACGTCGAGGCCACGACCGGCCACGTCAGTGGCAATCAGGAGATCGAAGCCGCTCTTGCGGAACTTTTCGATAGTGCGGGACCGCATCGCCTGGGTGATGCCCCCATGCAGGCGGTCGGCGGAATACCCGCGGCCCTGGAGCATGTCCGTGAGCTCATCCACCATGCGCTGGGTGTTGCAGAAAACGATCCCGAGGCGGACGCTCTGCATGTCAATCAGGCGCATCAGGGCGTCCTGTTTGTTGCGCATCGGCACTTCATAAAAAACCTGCTCCACGGTGGGCACAGTGACGTCCTTGGCAGCGATGCGGATGTGCTCGACGTTGGTGGAGAATCGGTTGATCAGCTCGCGGATCGGCGCCGGCATGGTGGCGCTGAAAAACACGGTCTGGCGTCCGGGAGGGGCCGCGCCGAGGATTTTTTCCATGTCATCGCGGAAGCCCATATCGAGCATGCGGTCACACTCGTCGAGCACCACCATTTTGATGCGGCTGAGGTCGAGGGCCCGGCGGTCCATCATGTCCATGACCCGGCCGGGAGTGCCGATCACGACCTGCGGCCCGCGCTTCAATTCATAAAACTGCCGTTCATAAGACGCACCGCCATAAATGGGCACCGCGTGGATTTTCGGCATGAAAGCGGCGAGTTTGTGCACCTCCTCGGCGACCTGCATGGCCAATTCCCGGGCTGGACAGAGGATCAGCATCTGGGGATATTTCCCGTCGTGATCGATCATATCGAGTGCGGGCAGCACGAAAGCAGCGGTCTTGCCGGAGCCGGTCTGGGACTGGCCAACCAGATCCCGTCCGGTTCGCAGCACGGGGATTGAGGCGGTCTGAATGGGCGAGGCTTCCTCGTAACCTAACTTCTCCACCGCCTTCAGCGCAGCAGCTGAAAGACCTAATTCACTAAACGGGCGCTTTTCCATAAAACGGGCAGCTATACCCTGGATTTGGGATTTGTCGCCCTGTTTCCCTGAAATCTAATATGCCCCGCCGCGTTCACCCTCCGGCGCGCTTCAGCCAATACTCCCAGGGACGGATGCCCAATCCCTCAAACAGCACCAGTAAACCGCCCAGACAAATCAGCAGCGAGGCCCATTGAATCCAAGGATATTTGGCCACCGTGCCTTCGGGAACCGGCCGTGCCGCACTGATTTGGGCAATCACGCTCCCAACGATATAACCAAGGGCCAGTCCCGCGAGGGATTCCCCCAGGGATGTCAGCGCCACCGCGCCCTGCCCCCCCCTGACCGACCAGCCCGCCCAACCCGCTGCGGCTGAAAAGAACACCGCCAGAACCCCACGGCGCCGGCCAGCATCCGCCAAAGGCCTGTGGATATTGTCCACACTCACCAGCAGAATCCCGATACCTCCCAGCGCGGCGGCAAGGAATCCTGGCATCTTCCAGCCCAATCCGGCGCCCAATCCCCAGCCCAGCAGCACGGCCGGAATCAGGGGACCAAACGTCTTTAAAAACCAGTCCCGCCGGCCTAACCCCAGTCCCAAGGCGGCTCCCAACAAGGCAATCCGGATCAACTGAGGCAGCGTCGACACCGGCTTCTCCACCACAGACACGGTGCCCGGCGGCTGGGCAAATCCGGTTTTGTAACTGACCTCGGTGCCGCGGGTGATGGAGCCAAACTCCAGCGGGGTGGCATCGGGAGGCCCAAACCGGTAGGTGTAACTCAAGTCCCACGGCACGCCCGGGGCGGAGGGGAATTCCTGCACCATGGTATGCGACAGGCTGACCTGCGCGGGCGGTTGGGCCAAGGGATACTCCAGCCGGTAAATGAAATGAGCCCGGTCCGGCGCTTCTGCCCCCTTCCCGATCACCTTGGGAGGCGCAATTTCTGACACTTTCCCGGTCAGCGGCTGGCCATCCGCCCGGAAACTCAAATGATCCAGCACATAGGCCGAATGCCGGGGTGCCGTCTCGGCCGCCAGGTCGCCGTCCACGGCACCATCGGCCGCGATGGGCAGACCCTGCACCACGCTGAGTTCCCGCAGACTGACATACAACTTCACCTTGATCAGGTCCGGCCCCACCTCGATCCACATTGGATTCTGCAGAATCGGGTGGGCCATGCCCTGCCCGGTGAGCAGCAGCCAGCAGCCCAGCAGCAGGCGCCATCCTGACATGATTTTTGCTTTCATCATTTGGGCAGGAAAAAGGCGCGCTGTTTCTCCGAGACCGGCAACCCGGCCCGCTCCATTACCATGAGCATATCCTCCCAGAATTTCCTCTTCTCGGCATTCGCCACCTGCGGGCCTTCCTGTTCCTTCCGCAGCAAATAGGAAGGATGCAGGGTCGCCATCACCGGAATGCCTTCAAATTCGTAAAACCGGCCCCGCGCACTCATCACTCCGGTTTTGATCCCCAGCAGCCCGGTGATGGCAGTGCCGCCCAAAGCCACGATCACGCGGGGGCGGATGATGGCGATTTCCTCCCTGACAAATTCCAGGCAGGAGGCCATTTCCAGGGGAGACGGCGCCCGGTTGCCCCTGCCCTGATCCTCCATCGCCGGGCGGTATTTGCAGATGTTGGTGATATAAACCTGGGAGCGCTCCAGCCCCATGACCTTCAGCACCTTGGTCAGGAGATTCCCCGCCGGTCCCACGAAAGGTTCGCCCTGACGCTCTTCCTCCGCCCCTGGCGCTTCTCCCACAAAAACGATTTCCGCCAGCGGCGTCCCCACGGCAAAGACCATGGTGTCCCGCAGCGTGCCGAGGGATTTCGCATCGCGTCCCTCCAAGGCCCGCGCCCGCACTTCGGCCAACCGCGCCTCCTTTTCCTCCAAGGTCACCGGCAGGGGCACCGGAGCCGGTGCCGGCAAACCAGAAACCTCTTCAGGCAGCACGACCGCCCCCGGCCGGGCCGCCGGGACCTCTGGGGAAACCGGCCGCTGGAGTTCCACCGCCATGTCCTCGGCCAAGCGGCCGGCAGCTGGTGCAGCCTCTGCGGCAGGACACGGTTCGGCCTCTTCCGCGGCAGCGGTCCGCCCGGCAGGCCAGGGCTGCGGTTTCATCCGCACCAGCTCCCGCAAGGCCTGGGTGGCATCCGGCTGAAGCCACAAGCGGCGTTCTCCCTGCCGCATCTGGCCCTCCAAATGAGCCCGCAGCAGCAGCAGCACGGGATACGGATCGGTGGGATTCATGGGCAGTGAAGACAGGACGAAAATAGGTTGTCGGAAGAACTTCCGCATCTTTAGTAGGGCAGATTCATTCGTCAACCCGCACCACACTGCTCCCCATGTTCAAACGTATCGGCAATCTCATCAAAGGCTTCTTCGGACTGTTCATCGGCGGCCTGGAACGCAAGAACCCGGAAGCCCTGCTCGACGTGGAAAAGGAAAACCTGCGCGAGCAGATCGCCAAATATAATAAGGGGCTCGCCGGCCACGCGGCCCTCTGTGAACGCCTGATCAGCCAGACCCGCGCCCTCGAAGCCGAGGAAAAGGAACTGCACGCCAAAGTGGTGGCCCACCTCCGCGCCGGGAACAAGGAACTCGCCGGGCAATACGCCCTCCGCCACCAACAGGTCAAAAAGGAGCACGAAACCATCCGGACCCAGATGGAGGAGGCCGAAAAAACCTACAAGGAACTGCTCACCGCCCGCGATGTCAGCGTAAAAGCCGCCCGCGACAAAATCGAAAGCCTCAAACGCGGCATCAACGAAGCCAAGATTGCCCAGGCCACCGCCGAACTCAATGAAATGGCGTCCGGCATGATCAATGAAATCGGCACCGCCGGCGACACCTTGAACCGGCTGGAGGAGATTGTCCGCGAGGACAAGGAGAAAGCCGCCGGCCGCGCCCGCGTCGCCAAGGACAGTATCGATATGTCCGGCATTGCGGTCAAAGCGGGAGAGCAGTCTGCCATGGAAGACATGGCCTTGGCAGACTTCGCGGCCGCCGAAGGCATTGCGATCGACCGGCCCGTCGCCGCCAGCGACACCGGTTCCGCGGAAACCACCAAAACCATGGGGCCGGCCCAGACGGAATAATTCCTCACCAGGCCGCGTCCTTCCTCCGAGCTTGTCATGATCAATCCTTATCGTAAAAGCCCCATGCTGGGGGGCAGCCTGATCTGCCTGGGCGCGGTGCTGATGGTGATGTGCGGTTATTTTTATTTCGATGAGCTGCCTGATCATCGGGACTCCGTCCGCACCATGGTTTGGCTGACCGGCCTCGGTTATGCGCTGTGGGTGCTGGGCAGCACCCTGCTGGCCAGAGCCCGTTTTTCCCCGCTCTGGGCTGGCTTTTTCTGCGGCCTGCTCCTCGCGCCAGGGCTCATTGCCCTGCTCACCGTGGTGCCCACCCTCAGCCGCCAGCAAATCTGGCAGGAAGCCAACCCCGGTTTTTCCAACCGTTCCCAGAAGCGGCAATACCGGGATGTCAAATCGCTCTACTAAGGGCGATTGCCAGCGGCTTGATCCTGCTTGGTGTCGCGCCTTCTCCGGACCTGCCCGCGGACGGCACCCAGGTCCCCTTCTCCCTTCAACCATCTGCTACCGCTTGTGAGCACTCCCTCTTCCCTCCCGGCCTGGGCGGCCGAAATTGCCTCCCTGTACGAAAGCCATGCGGCCAGCCAGTTTGTGCTTCACGGCAATGTGCATGATTCCCTGCTGCTGCCAGGCATCGGTGAACCCCGGCTGGGCAAACTGGACGAGTATGTGCTGGAGGTCCTGATTCCGCAATTTGAAGTCGTCCTCACTTACGACCTGGGCGGCGGACTGCGCGTCGTCCGCGGACAGCAGACCTTCGCCGCCTGGCCCAGCGCTCCCACCCAGGGCTCCGCCATGCCCCGCGCCCCGCGCGAAGCCATCGATCTCCTGACCCATTACGCCCGCTACGCCTCCAACGTCCGCCGCGCCAACGGAGCCTCCACCCGCATCGCCTTTTTGCTGCGCGATGCCCACCTTGCCATCCCCTCGTTGCAGGGTGGATTGAATTACGATCTCAACGCCATTGCCCTGCAGGTCAAAACCTGGGCCAACGAGACCCTCCTGATTGAACATCCCTTTGCCACTTTTCTCTTCACGGAAAACCTGAACGATCTGCACCCGCTGATCTCCCGAGACCCCCGCTCCGCCAACATCCGCGTGCCCCTGCCGCCACCCGCCCAACTGGCGGAAACCTTCCGCCGGCTCGCCCCAAAATATCCCACCGCCCTCGCCCCGTGGCAGGACCGCTGGGATGTGCCCGCCACGCAATTATCCGGCGCCACCCTTGTTTCCATCGAAAGCCTGCTCAAGACCAAGGAATTCCGCCGCGAAGCCATCAGCGAAAATGACCTCTCCAAACTCAAGAAGGAACTGGTCGAAAAAGACTGTCAGGATCTGATCGAATTCATCGAAGCCGACCGCACCCTCAACGACCTGCACGGTCAGGAAAACGTCAAGGAATGGCTCCGTCAGGACATCGCCCTGTGGCAGCAGAACGATCTCGCGGCCATGCCCATGGGATACCTCTTCTGCGGCCCGGTGGGAACCGGCAAAACCTACATGGTGGAGTGCCTCGCCGGGGAAGCCGGCGTGCCGGTGGTCAAGCTCAAGAATTTCCGCGACCGCTGGGTCGGCAGCACCGAAGGCAATCTTGAAAAAATCTTCAGCCTCCTCCAGGCCCTCGGGAAGTGTTATGTTTTCATCGATGAAGCCGACCAGGCCCTCGGCAAACGCAGCACCGATGGCGACAGCGGCGTGGGAGGACGGGTCTACTCCATGATGGCCAAGGAAATGAGCAATACCGCCAACCGCGGCCGCATCGTTTGGATTCTCGCCTCCAGCCGCCCGGACCTGATCGAGGTGGATTTGAAACGCCCCGGACGGGTGGATGTGAAGATCCCCATCTTTCCCACCCTGACTCCGGAAGAAGGCTTCTCGCTCCTGCGCGCGCTCTGCAAGAAAAAGCAGGCCCCGCTCGACAAGGAAGCCTTTGAAACCCTGAAACCCTGGCTTCCCCACTGGCTGACTCCCGGCGCGGCGGAATCGCTCGCGGTCAAGATCTACCGCCTGGTCAAAACCAAAAACCTTTCCTCCACCGAGGCCGCCCTCGCCTGCCTGAAGGACTATCAACCCGCGGTCTCCACGGAAATCATGCAGTTCCAAATCAACCTCGCCGTCACTGAAGCGAGCGACCTCAGCTTCGTCCCCCAGGAACTGCGCCCGGGGGCGGATCCGGTCTGACCAGCACCGGGCCTCGCAGACCCAAGGCGGGCCGGTTTATTTCAGCAGATATTCCTGAAGAAAGAGGATGGTGGCGTGGAATTGGTAGTCCGCGTTGGGTTTTTTGGAGAACCCGTGGCCTTCGTCCTTCGCGAGCAGATACCAGACTGGCGGTCCGTTCCGGCGCACGGCCTCCACCATTTGCGAGGCTTCCGTGACGGGAACGCGGGGGTCGTTCTGGCCTTGGATCACAAAGAGCGGTTTCCTGATGAGAGCGGCGTTTTCGGTAGGACTGATTTTGGCGAGGAAACTGCGCATGGCGTCATCGCGTTCATCGCCGTACTCCACCCGGCGGAGATCCCGGCGGTAGTCCTGGGTATTTTTGAGGAACGACAGGAAGTTGGAGATGCCCACGATATCGATGCCGCAGCGGAGTCGGCCGCCATGATGGATGAGACAGGCCAGCGACATGTAACCGCCGTAGCTGCCGCCGCTCACGGCGACACGGCCGGGATCGCAGCCGGCATCAGTGGCGATCCAATCAAGGAAGGCCCCGATATCCTTCACGGAGTCCTCGCGTTTGAATCCGTTATCGAGCGCCAGAAAGGTTTTACCGCTGCCGTCAGAGCCACGGACATTGGGGAAAAACAGGGCTACGCCCAGTTCATTGATCCAGTAGTTGTTCCGTGCTTGGAAAATGGGGCGGGATTGGCCTTCCGGTCCACCATGGATGTTGAGGAGCACGGGCCGCCTGCCAGGGAATTTGGCAGGATCGGGGCGGTAGAGGAAACCGGAGACCGGCAGGCCATCGAAGCTTTTGACCGTGATGAGTTCCGGCTCACGGAAGGTCTCGGGATTCAGTCCGCCGGATTCGCTTTCGGTCCAGCGTTCAATAGTCCTCCTGCCAAGGTTGATGGCCCAGGCATCAGCCGGGGATTGCGCGGAGGTGAGGCTGAAACCGAGGTGGGTCCCGCCGGGATGCCACTCGAGGCCGCCGATGACGCCGGGCGGCAATGCGGGCAAGGCCGGTAGGCTGGTGCCCTCCGCGGCGGGAAGGAGATGCAGCACACTGCGGCCGGCTTCGTTGCTGACAAAAGCAAGGAGGCGGCCATCCGGTGAGAGATCGAAGGCTTCCACATCCCATGGAATTTGGCCGGTGAGAGGCTGCCATTTCCGGTCCGCCAGGGACATCCGGCCAAGGTGCTGGAATTCCCCGGTTTCATCGCTGGTGAAGAAGAGGGATTTCCCATCGGCGGAAAACTGCGCTCCGCTGCGCGCGATGGGTTGACCCGCTTCAGGAGTCAGCCGTTCCTTCTTTCCAGTAGCCACGTCCAGCAGCCAGAGATGGCTCAGATTGGCCGACAGAAATTCCGTCAGGGCGAGTGTGGAGCCATCCGGCGACCAATCGGTGACACCCCAGCCCCCACCAGTCATTTCGGCCAGCAGGCGGGCACCGGCAGGCTGGTCAGGATCCATGAGCCACACATCGTTGTCCTTGCCATTCCGCTGGGTGGAAGTCCACGCGAGCTGGCGGCCATCGCGCGACCATTGAATTCCCGTGTGACGCGATTTTCCATCTGTCAGCAGCGTGATGCGGCCATCAGCGGAATCATAACGATAAAGTTGGTAGAACTCACTGCCACCCATATCCTGGGAGAAAACGAAGCAATCGCCCCGTCCTGGCCGGAAGGAACCTGAGCGGATCGGTTCGCGGCCGAAGGTGAGCTGCCGCCGCGCGCCCCCGGGATGGCGCACGAGGTGCAGCTGGGGGGTGTCAGCAAAACGGGTGGCGATCAGCATTTCCGGCCGCTGCGGATGCCAGCTGAGCAGACCGGCGGTGCGGAATTCCAAGTAGCGCGAAGCATCTGTGATGAGCGCCGGGGGGAGCGGCGGGATATTTTCGGTGACCAGATTCGCAGGCACTTCGGCTGCGGCCGGGGACAAGCAGAGAGCGCAGGCGATCAGGGACAGGAGGCGGGAGTTCATAGGGGCTGCGGAAGGAGGATCGGGAGCCGTAGCATGGCTGGAGGGCGTTGTCAGCCGGAGGAAACAGGCGGAGAGGATGCCCTCCCGGGGCACCCTGCCGGCAAACCCGCCTCCAGTTCCCGGACCACCGGGGGACGGAGGGCGGCTCCTCCGGAATACCGGTAAGATTTCCGCTGTGGATGCGTCTTTAAGTGGTATTTCTCTCCGATTCCATGATTGCCTCCCCTGCGTTCCAGGCGGCCGGAATGGCTCCGGTGTCTGCCGTGCTCCCAACCCCTGATGTTTCACCGGATGAAACCCTTTTTCCTCATCGCGGTGCTCCTCGCCCTGCCTTTCCCCGCAGGGGCGGATGAGACCGTGGATTTCGTGCGCGAAGTCCAGCCGATCCTGCAAAAGCACTGCCTCAAATGCCACGGGCCGGAGGAGCAAAACGGCGGACTCCGTTATGATGGCCGGCAGGGGGCGCTGGTGCCAGGAGATTCCGGCCGTCATGCCATCGTGCCCGGTCAACCGGAGCAGAGCGAACTGTTGGTCCGCATTGCGTCGCCGGACAAGGAAGTCCGGATGCCCGCCAAGGGCGCAGCGCTCAGCGCAGTCGAAATCACCGTTCTGACCCAATGGATCTCGGAGGGTGCGGTCTGGCCCGAATCCGCAGCCACCCCTCCGCCCGCCAAAACCGCCAGCGCCCACTGGTCCTTCCAGCCTATCACCAATCCCCCGCCGCCTGCGGTCCAGGATGAATCCTGGCCGCTCAATCCAATTGACCGCTTCCTCCAAAATAAGCGGGAAGCCGCCGGCCTTTCCCCAGCGCCCGATGCGGCTCCCGCCACCCTGCTCCGCCGGGCCAGCTACGACCTCACCGGACTGCCTCCCACCCTGAGGGAAGTGGCCGATTTCACTTTGGCCATTCAATCCGCGGAAGATGTCCGTGACGTTTTCAACAGACTGGTGGACCGCCTGCTTGCTTCACCTGCCCATGGCGAGCGTTGGGGCCGGCACTGGCTGGACTGGGCCCGCTATGCCGACACCGCCGGGGACAATTCCGACTTCCCGGTGCCTCAGGCGTTTCTCTACCGGAATTACGTGATCAATTCCCTGAACCACGATCTTTCCTACGACCGGTTCCTCACCGAACAGCTGGCCGGCGATCTCCTGCCTGCGGCCAGCCAGGAGGAGAAAAACCGTCAGACTATCGCCACCGGTTATCTCGCCATGGCGCGCCGGTTCGGGTCGCTGGTGGAGACCTATCCGCAGCACCTGACCATTGAGGACACCCTCGACAATCTGGGCCGCACCGTGATGGGCCTGACGATCAGCTGCGCCCGGTGCCATGACCACAAATTCGATCCGGTCAGCACCCGCGATTATTACGGCCTCTACGGCATCTTTGCCAGCACCCGCTATCCATTTCCCGGCATTGAACTCTTCCAGACCCAATGGGACTTCGCGCCCCTGATCCCGGAGGCGGAAGTCAGGGAAAAGCTGCAGCCTTTCCAGAAGAACACTGACCACCTGACCACTGAACTGGAAAAAATGCTGGCTACCGTCGAAACCAAAACGCTGGACAACGCCAACAAATCCCGCGGGGCCAGCGTGGAAGATCAACGCCGGATGAAGGGTGAACTGGCGGCGGTACTTAGTAAGACCCGCAAGGCCGGGGAAAACCTGGCGGATCATCTCAAGAAGACGCCTGCCCTGCCCACCGCCTATGCCGTCCGGGAGGGAAAACCCGGCAATGCCCGGGTCCAGTTGAAAGGCGAACCCGACCGTCCCGGCGCGGAGGTGCCGCGGAAGTTTCCTGACATCCTCGGCGGGCAGGTTTTACCCCCGGAAGCCGCCTCCGCCAGTGGCCGCCTCGAATTGGCCCGCTGGATCACCAGCCAAGACAATCCCCTGACCGCCCGCGTCATCGTAAACCGCGTCTGGCAACGCCACTTCGGGCGCGGGCTCGTGCCCAGCACCAGCGACTTCGGGCTGCGCGGGGAATTACCCACCCATCCGGACCTGCTGGACTGGCTGGCCACGGATTTCATGAGTCACGGCTGGTCCCTCAAGCACCTGCACCGGCTGATCATGACCTCGCGCACTTGGCAACTTTCCAGCCAGGCGGTGGAAGCGAATCTTGCGGCCGATCCCGGCAACACCCACTACTGGAAGTTCAACCGCCAGCGCCTTGATGCGGAGTCCCTCCGCGACACCCTGCTGCTCATCAGCGGAGCCCTTGATCCCGCCCCGCAGACGGAACCCTATCCCATCCCGCCCAGCAGCAAATGGGAATACACCCAGCACCATCCCTTCAAAGACGACTATCCCAGCAACAAACGGAGCGTTTATCAAATGACCAAACGGCTGACGGCCCAGCCCTACCTGCAGACCTTCGACGGCCCAGATCCCAACGTCTGCACCGCCACACGCGACACCTCGGTCACCGCCCTCCAGGCCCTCTATTTTGTCAATGATCCCTTCCTCCACGAACAGGCCGGGCGTTATGCGAAACAGCTCACGGGGTTGGAAATATCGGACGGGCAGCGCCTTGAGAACGCCTTCCACACCATTCTGGCCCGCCCCCCGGCCCCGGACGAAACCCAGTTGCTCCTGACCCATCTGAGAACAGTGAGGGAGCAGACCCAAAACGACCACGCGGCCTGGTCCAGCCTCATCAGAATGCTCTTCCGTCTGAATGAATTTCTTTACCTCGACTGAAGGAGGATTATCGTCCCTTTCCGCGCCATGACTTCCCGCCGCACCGTCCTCCGTTCGCTCTTCAGCAGTTCCCTGCTGATGCCGGGCTTGCTGTCAGAACTGCTCGCCGCGGATGATCCATCCAGTCCGCGCAGCCCGCACACCACAGGCAAAGCCAAGCGCATGATCATGATTTACGCCACCGGCGGCGTGTCCCACATCGACACCTTCGACCCCAAATCCATCACCAAGGGCCGCGATGGCAATGGCTCAGAAAAGCTGATGGGCAATCTGTTCGGAGCCAAACCCAATGCGCGGTGCGGCACGGAAGTCAGCGGTCTTTTCCCGCACCTGCGCGGGGTGATGGACGAGATCTGTCTGGTCCGCAGCATGAAGGCCTCACACTTCGATCACAGCGAGGCCACCTTGGGCATGCACACCGGCTCGCCGACCTTCGCCCGGCCCAGTATGGGATCATGGGTCAGTTATGGTCTCGGCAGCTTCAATGAGAATCTGCCTGGTTTCATGGTCATCGCCCCGCACCTGCCGTATGGCGGCACCCAGGTGTATGCCAGCGATTTCCTCCCGGCCGTCCACCAGGGCACCCGGGTGTTTCCGGGCGACAATCCCATCGCCAACCTGCGGGCTCCAACCAGCAGCGGAGCTCTGCAGCAGGCCGAACTCGACCTGGTCGGCCAACTCAACCGGAAACACTTCGAGGCCCGCCCGCATGACACCGCCCTCGCCGCCCGGATCAAGTCTTTCGAGACTGCATTCCACATGCAGCAGGCCGCGCCGGAAGCCTTCGACATCAGCCAGGAACCGGACCATATCCGCCAACTCTACGGCTTGGACCGGAAGGTCAGCGGACCCGGAGCCGACTTCGCCTGGCAATGTCTGGTGGCCCGCCGTCTGGCCGAACGCGGGGTGCGTTTCATCGAACTGATCGACACCGGCTCCCGTCCCAACTGGGATTCCCACGGGGACATGAAAGAGCATGAAGAACTTGCCCGCAACGTGGATCAACCCACCGCCGCGCTCATCAGCGATCTGAAACAGCGCGGCATGCTGGACGATACCATCGTGCTGTGGGCCACCGAATTCGGCCGCACCCCGACCCGGGAGGGGAAAAACGGGCGCGGTCACCACCGCGACTGTTTCAGCATCTGGCTGGCGGGCGGCGGCTTCAAGCCTGGCCACGTCCACGGCCGCACCGACGACATCGGTAAATACACCCTCGAAGACCCCGTGGAGGTGCACGATCTGCATGCCACCATCCTGCACCAGTTGGGCATGGATCATGAAAAGCTGACCTTCCGCCACGCCGGCCGCGACTTCCGCCTCACCGATGTGCACGGACGCATCATCACAGGGTTGCTTGCCTAGCAGGAAAGCCCAGCCAGAAGCAGTCAAGGTGCCGTCAGGCCGGCTCACGCGGTTCCTAAATTCCGGTCAACCAACCCGCTTTGCCAGCGATATAGACGAGGCCGAAGGCGACGCCGCCGGCGCAGGGAACGGTGAGAATCCACGCCCAGAGAATGCGCTCCACCACGCCCAGCTTGAGCGCACTGAACCGTTTGGCACAGCCGACCCCCATGATGCTGGTAGTGATGGCATGGGTAGTGGAAACGGGCATGCCCAGCATGCCGGTAACCGCGAGCACGGTGGCCGCAGTCGTTTCGGCGGCAAAGCCATGAACGGGTTGGAGTTTGACCATCTTGTGGCCCATCGTTTTGATGATTTTCCAGCCGCCCGCGGCCGTTCCAGCGGCCATGGTCAAAGCGCAAACCACCACCACCCACCATGGCACCGGCGGGCTGCTCAGATCCGCCGGCCCCGGCATATGACCAAATTGCAGCCATGATGGCAGCCAACCGATTACTTGAGAAACGATGGGGATTTCCGACCAGGACTGGATCCCATCCTTCACCACCGCCATGGGCACTTCCGGCGTGCTCATCCAGTGGAGCCATGAATTATCAAGGACACCCTGCTTGGTCGCGGCTACCAAAGCGAGGGTGATAATCCCCATGCACTTGGTGGCATCATTCATCCCGTGGCTGAATCCCATATAGGCGGAACTGACGAGTTGGAGCTTCCCAAAAACCCGGTTCACCACCACCGGCCGCCAACTCCGCAGCAACACGTAAAGCAGGGACATGAACAATAAACCGACCACAAACCCCACCACCGGCGAGGTGAACATCGGCAGGATGACCTTATGTTTGATCCCGGCTTTCTCGATGGTTTTGGTGACATTGACCAACTCCACCCGGCCGGAGAAGGACACGACCTCAATTTCCTTGCCCTCCACGGTGAGGTGATGCGTGCCGTCCCGCATCCGTTCCTCCCCCAGCGCCGCGATGATTTCCGGCGGGGCCGGGCTCATTTTCTTGATCTTTTTCTCCTTGATCTCCTCCCACTTCAAAGCCGCCCAGACATTGGTGATCGGTTTGCCATCGGATCCCGCATGTCCAGCATCGACCTTGCAAACCGCAAAGGCGAGGACGGCGCCACACAATCCGCCGATGAGGGCATGGGTCGAACTGGAGGGCATGGCGAACCACCACGTCAGGAGATTCCAGACAATCGCCCCGATCAGCGCACAGATCAGCACGCCGGAAGTCACGTAATCCTTGTCGACCAGGCCTGACGAAATGGTCTTGGCCACGGCCAGCCCGGTGAAAGCTCCCAGCATGTTGGTGCTGGCGGCCAGCACGATGGCCTGGCGCGGGGTCAGGACTTTAGTTCCGACGACAGTGGCGATGGAGTTCGCGGTATCGTGGAATCCGTTGATGTATTCAAAAACGAGAGCGGTGAGGATGACGGCGAGGACAACGGCCAATTCCATATAAGTAAGAGAAGGTAAAAAAGAGCCGGAGAGACAGAGGGCCGTCCGGCAAAGATCAGGTCAGGAGTTTTTAAGCACGGCGAGGGCAAGCGTCCCTCCAATGCTGCGGCAGACTTCCAGGCATTCCGTCAGGAGATCAAAGAGCTCCTTGGTCACGATGGCGGTGAGGGGGGCGGCCCCGGAGGCATAGAGGCGGCGCTCTGCGTCCAGCAGGACATGACCAGCCTCGGCCTTGATCTGGCTCAATCGGGCCTTCATCGCATTGATCTCGGAAAGGGCTGCGGGCGACCACGCCAGGCTGTGCACCATGCGCACCACGATCTCGGTGGCACGCTCCAACATGCCGATCACGATGCCGAAATCGGTGTCTCCGACCTTGTCGTGGACGATCTCATAACGTTCCGCAAATTTTTCGATGGTCTTGGGCAGTTTGTAGAGCTTCTGACCGATCGCCGCCAGATCCTCCCTTTCAATCGGGGTGGCAAACACCCTGGAAAGCAGGGAGTCGAGTTTCTGGTAAACTTCCTTGTCCTTCCGCCGGGCCTCCACCACGGCGGTAAGATCAGGCCGGCTGCGGCCGGGACCGGCGACCACACTGCGCAGGGCCCGGGCGGATTCCGCGCCTAATTGCGCACTTTCCTCGAGCAAGCCAAAAAACTCGCGGGGACGACCAGTCAACCTTTGGATTGAAATCATGGGGCGTCAGGGGATCAGGAGTTTTTCAGAACGATGTGCATCACCGCGCTGCCGGCATCCCGGCAGCGGTCGATCACCGTTTCCAGCAACTCGTAAAGATCGCGCAACACCAGCACGCGGTTCACTTCATGACGCCCGCTATAGAGATCGCGCAGCATTTCGAGGATCAGTTTGTCCGCATCCCCTTCAATCACCTGAAGTCGTTCATTGATCGCTTTGGCTTCCGCGACTTTCCCATCTCCGAGGGTGCGGATCATTTTGACCAAGGCCACCACCTGCTCCGTCGCCGCCGTCAGCAGTGTGATGTGGCGGGAAAAATCGACCCCGCTGACCATTTCCGGGAACAGGGAGAGCCGCTCCACGAACTTCTCGACGGTTTTCGGGATTTTATAAAGCACGCCACTGAGCACTTCGACGTCCTCCCGCTCCAGCGCGGTGACAAAACTGGAGACGAGGGCCTCGTTGATCTGTTCCGTGATGGCCTTGTCGGCTTCCTTGCGCAGTTGGAAGATCCCGGCATTTTCCACCGCCTCCGGATGGGCCAACACCTCAGTCAGGGCTTTGATGCTCAAACGACCCTCTTCCGCGGAGGCGTCGAGCAGGGTGAAGAATTTATCGTCTTTGCCGAAGAATTTTTGCAGGGAAATCATGAGTAGGAAAGGAGCGGACCAACTGTGTGTCATTTTCGTCACACAGCATGCAAGGTAATTCCTTCTGCCTTGTTGGGGAGCCAAGCGCAAATTCCGCTGCCGGAAATCCCGCTGCTCTGTGGTCCGCATTGGCCATTTCCCCCAGACCTCCAGAAAGAACCCGCCCTGGGAGGTCTTTTTCCCGTCCTGCTGGACGTCAGCATGCCTCCAAGGGGGACCCTACTTCAATTTGGGCTCCATCCCATAGAGACCACTGGTGATGGTCCAGGCTTCGTCCCCATTCATGCGCTTGAGTTCATGCCCTGCTCCCCATGAGTCGGAAAAGAGGATTTCGTTAGCGGTATCATTGTATCCAATGATCAGGCGCATGTGCCCGCCTCCGGATTGGGGGAGATTCCCTTCCTTGAAGAGACCCAGCTGAACGCTCCACATCAGCGGCACTCCGGCATCGATATTGGTCCGGACCAGCTTCTTGAACTTCTCCACGGCCGGGGCGGTGGCCCGGGCTTTTTTGAGTGTTTCCGCGTCCATTTCCCCATAGGCTCCGGCGACGTTGTAGGCTTCGGAGTCGCTGATCTGCCGCGTTTTACTGCTGCGGGCGGCGCGGTTGTAGTCTTTGATGATATCCAGATAGCCCCGTTCGGTCCAAGGGAGGATGCGCTTGAGACGGAGTTTGAACTTGCTGTCAATCCGGTCGAGCGCCTCGGTCATTTTGGTGGGATTGGTGCCCCCACCCGAGGAGGAGTCAGCCATTTGAGCCATTTCGTGCTGGTCCACATCGGCCCCGTAATAACGCATCACGCGTTCGGCGGTAGCCACCACACAATAGCCCTTCTCGCCCTGATCCACCATGGGGACATTGGCAATGTAGGTGTCCCCCCCTTCCACCGTTTTCACATTTCCCTTGAGGGAGGTCAGAGTGGCGGTCGCGACACTTTTGGCGGCGGAGGTCGTGCTGCCGAGGGCAGGCTTGGCCAGGCCGGCGGCGGGCACCATGACCAGACGGAGGAATTCGGGCCGGTCATCTCCCTGCAACCGCTTCATGCTGCTCTCCAGCAGATACTGGGTGGCGTCGGTTTTCCAGACCCAGCCTTTGGTCAGAACGGCGCCAGCCGCCTTGCCGCGGTCCTGTCCGGGGTTTCCGGCCTGGGAGGAAATGGCGGTTTTGGCGGTTTCGATTCTGGTTTTGAAGGCATCCGGCGAAATGTCTCCGGCATCCCCGCGGTTGTAGAGGGAAATCTGCACCCGCTGGACCAAGCCATCGGTAAAATGCACCACGGTTTCGTAGACTGGCAGTTTTCCTGCGGTGATGGTGGGCCGCTCGTCGGATTCCCTCCGGCTGACATTTCCGATTCTCGCCTGGGTCCGCTCCGCATCCAGCCACTCCGGGCGGAAGCGGCCCAGCACCTGCTCAAATTGTCCGGCAGTGACTTTCCAGGTTCCGGCCGATCCGGCCAGAATCTCCATCGGGTCCGCGGCGGCCGCTTCAGCGGGAAGAGTGACTGGTTCCGGTGCTTTTTGGGCATGGGACGGAGCCACCGACAAAACCAGGGTGGAACACGCGAACAGCGTCAGAGGATTCATAAGGGGCGCATTCAAGCACGGGAAATTCCTGGCAGGAAGCAAATTTTTCAGGGAATCCGGCCGGCCGGTCCGGGGGATTCCAGGATCTAAGGGATCCGGCTGCGTTGGGGCACCGAACTCCGTTTCATCAAGGCTTTCCGGTAATTGCCGATACCACCGGCGATGGCATCGGCCAGGGTCTGGCGGAATTCCGGACGATGGATGCGGGCCCCCTCGGTGGAGCTGCTGACAAATCCACCTTCCACCAGAATCCCGGGTTTTTCGATGCCGGAGATGACACTGTAGCGCGCCCGCTTCACCCCCCGGTCCACGCTGCGCAGCTTGTAGAGGGAATTGGCGTGCACCGCGGTGGCGAGAGCGATGTTTTCGGAGTCGCGCAAATTGCCGCCCCTTTTTTTCATGTCGCTGCTTTTCAACTCATCATAGGTGGTAGCCGTTCCCTGCGGGGCCAGCGCGAAGGTTTCCAACCCCATGGCGCTGCTGCTGAAGGAATTGTAGTGGACGCTGACAAAGATACAGCGGGGGGTGCGGTTGGCGATGGCCACCCGTTCCCCGAGAGTGAGGAAGATATCCGAACGCCGGGTGAGGATGGTTTTATACCCCAGGATTTTAAGGGCCTTTTCCAGACGGAAGCAGGTGTCCAGAGTGTAGGCTTTTTCTGCCCCGTAGGGTCCGACGGCGCCACTGTCGTGCCCGCCATGACCGGCATCAACCACCACGGTGTCGAAGGGTTGGGCGTTCTCGATGTAGGTGGGGCGGATGATGGGATCCAACAGCTTGGAGAGATCCATGCGGGACACCAGCACGCTGCCATCCCGTTCAATGATGGGGAAACTGAGGCAGAACTTGACGTTATTGATGAAAATATCCTCCGCCTCGTTGGAGAATTTGATGATCATGGTGTTGGAGCGCAGCCAGGAGTTGCGCCCCTCCCGCTGCAGACGGGGAAAGGTGTAAAAAGTCTTGATGTCCTGCAGACGGACGTAGTCCCGGCCATTCTCCTGGATGACTTTCCATTCAAAGGCCCCGCCCGTGGCCGGGGCGGTGAGAGCGAGGGCCGTCACCGCCACGCGGCGCAACCACTCCCGCCGGGTGTGGAGCGGGAGTTGAGAGGAAAAAGAATCCGGACTGACCATAGGGGAGAAGCAGGGGAGGCGGAAAACACCTCCTGACGGGGATGAAATCCCGTGCACCATAGAAGCGCCACACAATTTCGCAACTTTTCGGAAATCATCTAAATGAAGGCACTGCGGAGGCCCCGCCAGGCGGCCGGAATGGCCTGGGCGACCTCTCCCGCAAAATGACCCCAGCTGCGGAGGAAATCACCCACGCTGAGTTCCGGGGCGGCAGCGGTGAGCAGGAAGGCGAGGAGGAAAGCATTGACCAGATAAATCAGGGTGGTGGAGAAGAAGACGCCATTGATCCGCAGATCCGGCTGATCCTTGCCTATCATCCAGAGCGTGAAAGTAAGATGAAATCCCCAAGTGAGTCCGATCAGCAGAAAGATGCCCCAGAGCGGCCGGAACCCAAAACCACCAGGCAGGGCAAAACGGGTGGTAAGGTCGAAGCAGGTTCCCAGCAGCAGGCACAGCGGCACCAGGATCAGCGTGTAAAGTGGGATAAAGTAGGGAGAGAGGGCAATCAGCACGTTGTTTTTGTCAGTCAGGACGTGCCCGCCCTTGGAGGTCACATGGAAACAACGGACCTTTCCGCCGCAGAGAATGGTGAAGATGGCGTGGGTCATCTCATGCGCCCAGACGTAGAGCCACACCGGCCGCGGCAGCCAGAGGAAGGCGATCGTCCACAGGATCAGGCCGAGGGCGAAAAACCAAAAAGCCGGCGTCTGCCAGAAGGACTGACCCATGGAATCCATGAAACCGGAAGCGAGAGCGCGCGTCGTGATGAGACAGGCAGGCAGCAGGAAAACCCAGGCGATCCATTGGTAGATTTGACGGACAGATACGGTGCGCGGAGGACGCAACACGGCCGAGGTGGTCCGGCTGGCGAGCATTTTGTCCCGTTTTGCCCGGGGCAGTCGGCGGTTCGCGGGAGCCCGGCGCGCCACCAGATCATCGGCTTTCGGGGAAGAGGGCACGCGCGGCATGGGGGCGACAGGAAAAATAAAGGAACGCTCATTATAAACTCTTCCGAGGCATCTGCCAAGACTCCTTTTTTGCGCCGATTTCCCACTCTCTTTCAGTCCACCGGCTGATCCACTCCCGTCGGCAGGATCATCACCCGCTCCAATTCGGGCGAGGCCCGCTCGGCCGGATCCCCCTGGGTCACCGCCAACCATCGCCCATTGGGACTGAAGGCCAACCAATTGGCCGCATGAGGCTGGGGCAGGGTCGCCACTTCAGTGGCCGTTTCCAGATTCCATAGCCGCACGGCTTCAAAATTCCCCATACTGGCCAAGGTCCGCCCCCCGGGCGAATAGGCGAGGCAGGTCACATCCTGGACATGCCCGCGGAGCACTGCCTGCGCCCCCCCGGAGGTGGTGTCCCAAAGCCGGATGGTCGCATCCATGCTTCCGCTGGCGAGTTGCCGGCCATCCGGTGAAAAGGCCAAGGTGGAGACTTGGGCGAGGTGACCAATCAGGCTGCGCGCCACTCCGGTGTCCACGTTATAAAGCTTGATCACCGCCGCCGTACTGCCAGCCACCGCCAGTTGGCTGCCATCCGCATTGAGGGTGATCGGCAACGCGATTCCTCCCGCCGGACGGGACAGCAGTGCCACGCGGCGGCCGTTGGTGGTATCCCAAACCCCTACCTTCTGTTCGGGCAGGACGAGAGTAAACCGCTGCCCATCCCCGGACCATGCCTTGCTGTCCACATCATTGAAGCGCACCGGATCACCCTCCAATTCCAGCCGGCGGCGGATCTGGCCCTCCGCATCAAACCACTCCAGCCGCCCCGGTGCTTCGGCAAAGCGAACCCATGTCCCATCCGGGCCAGCGGCTTGTCCGGTGGGGACAGGCAGCACCTTGCTGGTGCTCAGGGTTTCCGGATCGCATATCGCCGAGGTTCCTCCCCGCCTTGCTAGTATAATGCGACGTCCATCCTGCGACCAGACGGCCGGCAGGACCACAAAATGGGATGGCCACAACGGCCCCTGCGGCGGGCGCACCGGCCAGAGCCGCACCGTCTGGTCCTTGCTGCCTGTGCATAACCAGCGTCCGGCGGGGTCCGGCAGGGCGCACCAGACTTCATCCCGATGCCCCCGCATCAGACCGGCGGGCTGCCAGTCCGCCGTATTCCAATAACGGATTGTGCGGTCCGATCCGGTGGTGATCAGTTGATCCCCCCCGCTTGTGAAAACGAGGTTTTTCACATCCAGCCGATGCCCTGTCAGAAGCCTCGGAGGGGTTTCCTGGGGTTGCGCCAGATCCCAAACCATCGCGTCCGGCCCACCGCACGCCGCCAGCCACCGGCCATCCGGGGAGAGGGCGCCGGCATTCATGCGCCGGCCGGTCGCGAATTTCCGCACCGGGCCATTCCCATCCATCGGGAACAGCAGGAGGTCGGCATCGGCGCCGGTCACCAGGAGAAAACGATCATCCTTGGAAAACTCCACCATGGCCCCGGAGACGGGCAGCCGGCGCAATTCCGCGAGGGAATCACGGTCATAAATGACCACCGCCCCGGTCCGGGGCTCCGTTACCGCGAGCCACGGCTCACGGTGGGCCAAACAGCCGTAGGTTCCTTCCACCTCATTCCCCTGCTGTTGCCAGGTGCCCGTGCGGAGAAAACGCACCCGCCTTGCCGCCACCAGCATCAACCGTTCGCCGTCCGGGGTGAACTGCAACGCTTTCACCGACCCGGTATCGACGGGCACGTCATAGACCCTGCGGCCGGTGGCGGGTTCCCAGATAAACGCGGTGCTTTGCTCCCCTCCCGAACCTGACACAAACCGCCCCCCGGACGCCAGCCATTTCCCATCCGGAGAGGCGGCGAGGCAGGCCACAATCCACGGATGTCCTTCCAATACTTCCAGATCCTGACTGCGCGTCCGGTCATTCAGCAGATACCACTCCGGCCCCCGGAAGTCCTCGGCCCCGGCCGCCGGGACCAGACGCCCCAACAGATCTCCGGCCAATCCGGTATCTTCCGCCAGCAGTGCCTGACTCGCCGCATAAACCCCCGCAGTGTAGGTCCGCAGCCGGGCCGCCCGTTCACCCGCCTGGGCCAGCATCCGCTGTTGGGACTGCTCCACCAGATTGATCTCCGCCCGCCGCCATTGATGGAACACGCCCGCCGTCCCGGCCAGGGCCGCCACCAATAACGCCATGCCCAGTCCGGCCAGAGCCGGCCGCCGCCGGCACCAGCGCACGGCCCGTCCCAGCCCACTCACGGGACGCGCCAAAAGCGTTTCCCCCACCCCAAAGCGCCGCAAATCCTCCGCCACCTCCGCGGCCGTCGCATAACGCTGATCCGGTTGCTTCTCCAGACACTTCAAACAGATCGTCTCCAGATCCCGGGGCACCGTGGGATTCAGCCGCCGCAGCGGGACCGGATCGGCTTCCCGCAGCTGCAGCAGGATGGAATCCAGCGTGGGGCCCACAAACGGCGCCCTTCCGGTCAGCGTATGATATAACACCGCTCCCAGGCCATACACATCCGACCTTACCGTCGCCGCACCCCGCAAAGCCTGTTCCGGCGACGCATAACTGGGCGATCCCAGGGTTTGCCCGGAATGGGTCAGCGCCGCCATCCGTCCTCCTGAAGCGGTGTCCCCCAGATGCCTCGCAATCCCAAAGTCAGTCACCCTGGGCTGATCATCCAAGCCCATTAGAATATTGGACGGCTTCAGATCCCGGTGCAGCACCCCATGCAGGTGGGCGTGATGAATCGCTTCCGCCACCTGCTGGACACAGGAAGCCGCCGCCATCGCCTCCAAGGGCCGTTGCTGGACCCGCTGGGCCAGGTCTTCGCCCGGGACATAATCCATCGAAAACCAGCACACGCCCTGGTCCTCCCCCACATCATGCACGGCCACCACGCCCGGATGCTGCAGCCGCCCTGCAGATTCGGCTTCCCGGCGGAACCGCAACCGCGCCTCCGGCTCCGCGAGGGCTCCTCCCCGGAGCACCTTTACCGCCACCGTCCGCCCCAGCCGGCGCTGTCTGGCCCGGTAGACCACCCCCATTCCACCATGGGCAATTTCATCATAGAGATCATAATCCCCCAATCGGGCCCAGGCCGATTCTCCCTCACCCGGCACGGGTTCCTCCTCGACCGCCCCAAAGGAAATCTTCCAAAGACAACGGGGACAGATCCCCTTCCCTCCCCCTGCCGGCAACATTCCCCCGCAGTCCCGGCAGACCGCCGGAGCAGGGGAGGAAACAGCAGCAGGGTCGGACATTTTTCACCCTTATACTTGAACTCCGGTCGATTGCCAACTTATCGCATCCCCGCATGGTGGGATCATCCGCTCCAGAACACGGGAATCCGGAATGGGAAAGCAAGCATGAACAGCGACCACCCCGCGCAATGGGCTGGGTATGGCGGCTCCCGGAGGGCCTGCGTCGGGAAGCTCCTCTCCGAAAAGGCCTGAATTCCAGTTGCATCCCCCGCGGGCGCCCCTAGAATGCGTTTCCGTTTTCCGGGATTTTTCCGCCGCGCTCTGTGGCGATACCGGTAACACTTCGTCCACAGTCATTTCCTGCCTGCCATGAAAGCCGATATCCATCCCAAGCTCAATCACGTCGTTTTTGTCGATACCGCCTGCGGGGCGCGTTTCATCACCCGTTCCACCACCACCTCCAAACAAACGGAAGTGATTGATGGGGTGGATCATTACGTCGTCGCTCTCGGCATCACCTCCGCCTCCCACCCGTTCTTCACCGGGGAACAGAAGTTCATCGATACCGCGGGACGCGTCGAGAAATTCGCCAAGCGCTTCGGGGCCACCGCCACGCGCCGGGCCGCACCGAAGCTCGCCGGAGCCGCATCCTAGCGATTACATTCCTTTCCCAGCCGAACGGTGCCGCATTCCACGTGAATGCAGCACCGTTTTGCTTTATCCGGCAGTGCCCCCCGGGACCGGCCGGGCCCTCCCGTTTTCTGAAATTCCCCTTCCATCCTAACTAATCTTCATGGACTACGCCCCGCTCATTGAAAAACGACGCCAGCGTCTTGCCGAACTGGATGAAGCGGTGTCGTCGCCGGAATTCTACAACGACCCGAAAAAGGCGGGGGTCCTGACCCGGGAACACGCCCAGATCAAAAAACTGTTGGCCCTCTGGGACGAGTGGCAATCCATCGGCCGCCAGATCGCGGACAACGAGGTCATGGCCAGGGGCGACGACGCCGAGTTCGCCGCCATGGCTGCGGAGGAATTGCCGGAATTGCGCACCCGTCATGAATCGCTGGCGACGGAAGTGCAGTATGCCTTGTTGCCCCGCGATCTCACGGAGGACCGGGATGCGATCGTGGAAATCCGGGCCGGCACGGGCGGCGATGAAGCGGCGCTGTTTGCCGCCGACCTGCTGCGGATGTACAGCCGGTATGTCGATACCATGGGCTGGAAGATTGAGCCAATGGATGCCAGCACCTCCGATGCCGGCGGCTACCGGGAGGTGGTGTTCAAAGTCACTGGCGAGGAAGTCTTCCGCTATCTGAAATATGAAAGTGGGGTGCACCGGGTGCAGCGCGTTCCCGCCACCGAAGCCCAGGGCCGCATCCACACCAGCACCGCGACGGTGGCAGTGCTCCCGGAGGCCGATGAAATTGATATCGAAATCAAACCCGATGAGCTGCGGATCGAAGTCTGCCGCGCCAGCGGAGCCGGCGGCCAAGGGGTGAATACCACCGACTCGGCCGTGCAGGTGCTGCATTACCCGACCGGGCTGATCGTGCGTTGCCAGGATGGCCGGAGCCAGATCAAGAACAAGGAAAAGGCCATCACCATTCTGCGGTCCCGTCTGTTGGAGCGGAAGCAGCAGGAGGAAGCCGCCAAATACTCCGCCAACCGCAAGGCCCTCATCGGCAGCGGGGGCCGGGAGGAAAAAATCCGGACTTACAATTACCCGCAGAACCGCATCACCGACCACCGGGTCAACCTGACGCTCTACAACCTGACCAACTATATGGAAGGCGACATCGCCGGGATGATCGGCACGCTCCAGTCCAGTGAAATGGCGGCCCGGCTGGAGGAAGCGGGACTGGCCAGCTGACCCGCCCGGTCCGGGAGCGCCCGCCGCTATTGAATAATGGCGGCCAGCCGGTAGAACACCTTTTGACCTGGTTGAATGGGGGGCCCCAGCCGCAGTTTGAGCCGTTCATAGGCCCCGTTGACGGAAACGGGACCGCTCAGCACGGTAAAGACCGCCGGGGTCCAGGCAGTGAGGGCAGTGGCCGTTTGGGGTTGGAAATCTCCGGCGTTTTTCCGGCGGATGTAATCCATCGTGAAATAATTCGCACCATCGATCTCCTCCTCACGGATCCAAGGCAGGCCGCCGGTGGCATCCGGCAGGGCCAGCGCGGTGCTGGCCGTGAACGGCGGCAGATTGAAGGCGAACTCCAGAAGATTCTCCACGCCATCATGGTCCGGGTCATCGTAGGGGCCAGCCCCGGGTTCGGCCGGTCCCCCGAAGAAAACGGTTTGCCATGCCAGAAAGGCGGCTGGCCCGGAACCGGTGCCGCCATTTCCCAATTGCCCGGCAAAACCTGACAGAAGTGAATATACCCCGCCGGACGCAGTGCCTCCGAGGCCGGGCAGCGTCTGCTGCAGCGCATAACTTCCGGCTCCGGACGCCCCTCCCCCGGAATCAAGGGATTCAGATTCAATCTGATAGACACCGCCCTGACGGACCTGCGCCACCGCGGCAGTGATTCCCACCCACAGTATAACAAGGCCACGGATCATGGCCGCTGGTAGATGTAAAAGGTTTGTCCGGGCCGGTAACGTCCCCCGGCATCAAGTCCGGTGCCGTTGGAACCACCCCAGATGATCATCTCCGACCCGCTCCACACCATGTTCGGATTCACCCGTGCCGCAGGCACCCCGGTATTGGTCATCGCGGTCCAGGAGTTATTGGCTGGATCGTAGCGGCCCCCAGTTCCATTATACACAAAGCTGGAGGCGCTGCTGGTCCCCCCCCAGACGATCATTTCATTACCCGTCCAAACCGCCCCATGCTGAGTCCGGGCGGTGGGGATTCCGGCCGTGGACATCGCGGCCCAACTGTTGGAGGACCTTGTATAAACCAAGCCTCCCGCCACGGGTAGTACCTCGCCCAGATTCGCCCCTCCAAAGACAAGCATCGCACGACCAGTCCAGACGGCCGTGTGGGCGGACCGGGATCCAGTGGCGACGGCACCAACGGTCCACAGGCCGGCTCCGGAAGGATTGAAAATGTGGCAGTCGCCGTAGGTCCCCAGTGCTGGATTCTGGCCCCCATGGATGATCATTTCGGTTCCGGTCCAGACGGCGGTATGAAGCTGGCGCGCCGGTGGCGGAGTGGCCGCCGTGAAGGCCGTCCATTTGCCTCCAGTGCCGGTTGTTGGATTGTAGCGGGCGCCATCCCCGAGAACGGTGGTGCCATTGTATCCGCCCCAAATCAACATCTCAGAGCCCGTCCAGACGGCAGTGGAATTGAACCGGCCTCCCGGAGCACCGTCCAGACTCATGGTAGTCCAAGTATCCGTGCCTGGGTGGTAACGTCCCCCACTTGAAATGGGGGGAGCCGGACTGACATTTCTCCCGCCCCACACGATCATTTCGGTTCCCGTCCAAACCGCCAACGGATTTTCGCGGCCGGCCGGCTGGCCAACCACGCTCATGGCCTTCCAGACGTTGGTGGTGGGATTGTAGCGCCAACCGGAGGGGCCATCCCCCCAGATGAGCATCTCCGAACCGGTCCAGACCGAGGCCGCCCGGTCCCTCGCCGTGCCGCCGGTGATACCGGTCCAAGAATCCGCAGAGTTCAGACTCCCCACTGGAAAATAACCGGCGGCGAGCAATTCAGGGGCGTTGGGCTGGACGGAAACCAGCGCCGCGCCGGACGGCACGGTCCCTTGCCCGGCGGCGGCGAGGCTTTCCGTGACGGCGTCAGGTGCCAGGGCCGCGCTGGTCACTGCCCCTGCAGCCAATTTGCTGGAGGTGACGGCGCCCTCGGCCAGTTTGGCGGCGGTGACCGCCCCATCCTTCACATCATCCGCCATCAGTGCATAACCCACGGCGGCCACCCGTTGATCCGGAGCCAATTGCTGCCAGCCATTCACATTGTCGCTGAACCAGACCCGCAGGCGGACTTCGTTCTGGCTGAACACGCCCGGCGTCAGTGCCGTCATATTGGGCAGGGTGGCATCGCCCAGCAGCACGTTGTAGAGACCGCCGGACACGCTGAGCGCCACCGCCGCCGCCGGCTGGCCGCCATTGCTGCTGGTGCCGTCATTGCTCCAGTAGGTGGTGCTGCCGGCTCCACTCACCAGCGCAAATTTGAACTGGCCGGTTCCGGAGAAATCGGCCCCGCTTACTTTGACCCGCCCCTGATAGTTGAGCAGTTGCGGCACCTGGGCGACCAAGGGAGGGGTCAAAGCAACCATCACAAGAGCGGTGGGAACAAATAAGGAAAAACGCATGATCGGAGGGGGGGAGGTGAAACGGGGGAAAGCCCTGACGGCTGAGGGTTTTAAGGATACCGCGATGAGAAAATCATGAATTTTGGGGCGGCGGGCTATTTTCAGACCTTCAGGCCTGCGGCAGCCGCCCGATGTTGCGCCTTGGCTTACCGTGCCCGGGCCTGCCATCGTCCAAAGAGCCCTTTGGTCCAGGCCCCGGCCACGAGCCGGGCTTTGCGGAGGTTGGAGAGCCGGTAACGCTGGTCAAACACGTGGTAGCCGTCCGCTTCCAGCAGATCGAGCGTTTCACTGTAGATTCGCCGCATGGCCTCCGCCGCGAGCAGCGGACGGCGGTCGCGCTTCGTCAGGGAAGCCCGCGCGAGGTGATAATAATCCCAGGCCCGCGCCACTTGTTGACGCATCAGCAGGACAAAGGCTTCGTTGTGCCGCATCGCCGCCAGGTCAGCCACGCTGTAGCCTGCGGCCGCCATTTCATCCAAAGGCAGGTAAATGCGCTGCCCGTTTTCCCAGTCGGCCCGCACGTCGCGCAGGATATTTGTTATTTGCAGGGCGTACCCGAGGTTGATCGCATAGTCCCGGCTCTTTTCGTCCCGGCAGCCAAAAATCCGGATGCTCACCAGTCCCACGCAGCCGGCCACCCGGTAACAGTAGAGTTTCAATTCCTCCCAGGAGGCATAGCGGCGCGGCTCGATGTCCATGGCCACCCCATCAATAATCGAAAGCATTTCCTCCGCAGGGATGGAGTAGCGCTGGCGCAATTCCAGGAGATCCCGTTCAAAAGGTTCCATCTCGCTGGCCTCCCCACGCACCACGGTGCGCCATCGGTCGAGCGCCTCCAACCGCTGCGGGGTGGTCCAGCCTTCGTCATCGGCGATGTCATCCACCACCCGGCAGAAGGCATAAAAAATATACATGTCGTTCCGCCGCCGCTTCGGCAGGCACGCCAGGGCGAAGGCAAGGTTCGACCGGCTGCGCTTCACGATATCGTGCGCGGTTTTGCCGGAAGGGGTCGTCGTCATGAAGGGTTGGCTTTGCGGGATCGCCGCGGGCGGGCGGATGGCGGCACGCCCGCGAGGCGTAGAGCCACCCATGCGCCGAGTGCCATGACCGTCAACCCGATTTGGCCAAGGGCAAAGACCCCTGCAAGTCCGATCTGCAACGGACGCGGGGCTTCCGCAGCCATCCGTCCCACCCCCTGCCCCGCCAGATACCATGGAAAAAAAATCATGCCCGCCACCATCATCCACGCCAGGGGTTGCCAGCCCTTGACCGTCCAAAAGTCTACCGCCCGCCGCCATCCCTCCCGCGCTTCCTCCGTCTGCCGGACGTGGAGAAAAACCAGCGGAGCAAAGCAAAACCCCAAACCGGCCACCACCACTCCCCATTTCAAATAACCGATCGCCTCCAGCGGCAGCCAATGGCTGAACCACCAGCCAAGGCCATGCGCCAGTCCCCACGGCCACAACCGGGCACCGTGAGCCGCAGCCGACTCCAACCAGCGCACCCCCTCCATTTTCCCGGGAGCCCTGACCATCGTCTCCGCCAATAACAACAAACCCGCCAGAATGACGGCCGCCACCCCACCCACCAGAGGCACCGCCAGCGTCGTCACGACCCCATGCCAGACCACCGGCACCCCACGCCCCTGCAACCCAAAATCAGCCAGCAACGCCAGCGCCCCGGCCATAAAAATCCCCAGCAGGCAGCGACCGGACCGCCCCGTGACGGATTCCACCCCTTTGAGCATTCCCCGCCGCATTCCAGCCACATTAAATGCCAGCAGCAGGGCCAGCAGCAGGGCGGAGCCGGCCCCGAAAGTCCATCCGTGCAGCGCATCCAACAACGCCCCTGCCACCCATCCGCCGGCATTCCCCTCCTGCCAGGAAAGGCCACCGGCCGGCCTCCGCAGACCCGGCAACGCATCCAAGGCCAGCAAGCCGGCCGGCAACAGCCAGGATGCGGGATACTTCCAGACCAGTTCAGCCCCCCGGCGCCACTCGGTCCGCCAGGGTTGCACCCCAAAAAATACCGCCGCACAGCCGATGGCACCCGCCCCCCAGCACCACGGCAACCAGCGCGGATCCATCGCAGTCGGAGCAGTTCAGCTAACGAATCAACCCAAAATGCGGCAGAAACGGCCAGTACACAAACAAAGCGGGACCCACCAGATTGCGCTCCGGCACGGGACCCCAATAACGGCTGTCAGAACTTTCAGGACTGTTATCCCCCATCGCCATGTATTCGCTGGCCTCCAGTTTGATTTCCTCATCCCCCTTGATGAAATTCCCCCATCCCCCCGTCATTGAAGTGTAGCCCTTGTAACCATTTTCGCGGCCCATCACCTTGTTCATCCCGGGCTCGGTTGCCCGCCCGCCATTGATCATCAGAGTGGCGACCCCCATATAAGCACCCCGGGAATTGGTGGTCCGTTCCTCGGTTGGCATCAACTGCAGGCGGTCGCCCGGCAACGCGGTGAGCCGCTTGATGTAGTGCTGGGAGTCGATTCCTGCAGGCGGGTGGATTCCTTTGATGCCTGCAGTACTGAAGACAAAAACCTCCCCACGATCGGGACGGCGGAAATGATAGGCCATTTTATTCACCAGCACCTGGTCGCCGGTGTCGATCCGGCCTCTCGCGATCAGAGTACCCCCTTCCACCGGAGCGCCCTGAACCCCGACGGAAAACTTCTCCACCCCGCTGATGATGACATTTTTTTCATTGTCCGAGGCCGCCGGCAGCGGTCCGATCCAGAGATTCTCCCAGAGCTGCCGGGCCGGCACATAACCACTGAGCACGCGTTCCCGCCGGGTGGCGTCCATGAAAACCAGATCTGTCACCGTGAAGAAGTGCAGCACCGACCGCTGCCGGATCGCAACCATCCGCACCGTTCCCCACTCCTGGGGCACGCGCATCTCCACATAATTCCGGCCCCGGGTCACGTATTCTAGGCCGCGCAGCACCGGATTGGGAAAGGATTCCGCATCCGGCATGACCTGGGCCGTAATCCCGTTCAGAGTCGGCTGCATGGAGGCCGTAGGAATCTTGAACGGTTGCAGAAAATAAGCCCGGATGCCGAGCGCCACCACGATTGCCACCACGATGACTTCGATGTGTTCCTTCACCGCCGAGGATTTGTAATTGGGTACTGCCCCTTCGCAGGAGGAAATCAATTCCTTCTCCAAGGCATCGGTTTCATCACGGTTCTGGTGGCGTAGCGCGAGGTCATATCGGGCGTGCAGGGCTTGCACCCGTTGCAGCTTCTCGGCCGGCATCAGATCGCGGTTGTACTGCACAAATTTACTGACCCCTTTCGAGAGATTGATGGCCTTCTTCATCCAGCCCGGCTTGAGGAAGGGCAGACCCGGAGGCCGGGAGACCGGAGAGGTGGCAGCAGCAGAATCAGTTTCCAAGGACATGGGCAGGCAGGCAATAGGTGAACAGGCAGTCCTCCCATGCTTCGTTTCCCCGCGGCTGGCAAGGCGAAGTCCAGTCTCCGGAAAATCAGGGTGACACCCCGGAAAAAAGGCTGTAACGCCCTTTGCATGAAGCCTGCCCCCCCCTGCCGCATGGCCCGCCCCCTGCATTGTTTTCCGCTGGCGCTCTACCTCCTGCTGGCACTGGCCTCCACCCTTCCCGGCCAAACCACCGCAGAGTGGATTTACCACAAAACCGCCGACGCGCTGCACCCCGACGGCAACGAACAACAACTCGTCTGGCTGATGAACCGGGCGCGGGCGAATCCTGCGGCCGAAGGCCTGTTTCTGACCAACAGCGGTGACTCCGGCATCAATAGCGGTATTTCCTTCTTCCAGATCAGCCCCACGCAAATTCAGAACGAATTTGCCGCCATCCCCGCCAAGCCACCCGCCGCCTTCGACCGCCGCCTCTATGAAGCATCGCGGGTGCATTCGCTGGACCTGATTGCCCGCGATGCCCAGGACCACGAAAACCAGTTTACCCGGATCACCGCCTCCGGATTTGCCTGGACCTCTGCCAATGTCAGCGTCTTTTCCTACAGCAAAAGCGCTCTGGACGCTCACGGCGCCCTCAACATCGACTGGGGGTATCCCCGCCCCCCTGGCGGGGATGGCATGCAGGCCGGACGCGGCCACCGGGCCGCCATCATGTCAAATCAATCGACTCTCCTGACCAATGTGGGATTTGCTCTGGTGCCGGAGTCCAATCCGGGGACTGACGTCGGGCCCTTCGTCTTCAGCGGAGCCTACTGCAGCGCCAGCACGGCCACCAGCAACGCCGCCACCCACTCCAACCGTTTCCTCGTCGGCACGGTCTGGAAGGATCTCAATGGAAACAGCCGCTACGATTCCGGCGAAGGCCTCAACCAGGTCCGGGTCCAGCCCGACTCCGGCCCCTGGCATGCCATCACTGGGATGGCGGGCGGGTGGGCCATTCCCGTCTCCACCGCCGCCACTTACACCCTGACATTTTCCGGTCCCGCTTTGGTCAACCCCCTGATGCGCACCGCCACCGTCGGCAGTGCAAGCGTCCTCGCCGATGTCAAAGTCCCCCCGTCCGCGGTGCCCTTCGCGCTTGGGGTCCGGGCCGGCGCCGGGGGCCAACTGATCCTTGAATGGAACGGCGGCACGCCTCCTTACCAATTACAACGCAGCCCTTCCCTCTCCACCGGCAGCTGGGTCAATGTCGGCAGCGCCACGTCCGCGACAACCCTCAGCGTGTCACCCAGTGGTTCCCGGGACTTCTACCGGGTCATTGATAGCCAATAATCCCGTCCGCCGGAAATCCGTCCCGACTTTGCGCAGGATGCCGCCGGTTTCGTTCAGACCGCGGATGAAGGCATGAGCGAGCGGAATTTCTGCACCGCCTGCTCCAAAGCCGTCAGGGCAGCCTCCAGTTCAGCCTGGGTTGTCAGGCGGGAGAGACTGAAACGGAGGGTACTGCGGGCGGCGGCGGCATCCAGCCCCATGGCGGTCAGGACATGGGATGGATGCAAACTGCCGGTGGCGCAGGCACTGCCGGCACTGGCGCACACCCCGCGTTGATCGAGCAGTAGCAGCAGCCCTTCCGCCTGGGTGCCGTCAAACCGGAGGCTGGCGGTATTGGGGACGCGGTGCCCCGGATGGCCATTGCGGTGGCTGCCGGGAATGCGGCGGAGCACTTCCTGCTCGAACCAGTCCCGGAGGTTCCTCACCCTCGGTTCTGAGCCGTTGGCTAGTGATTCCCGGGCCAGCCGGGCGGCCGCTCCAATCCCGACGATGCCCGCCACATTTTCCGTCCCGGCCCGGCGTCGGTTTTCCTGAGCTCCTCCGAGCATCCACGGCTGGAAAGCCGTATTCCGCTGGACGTAGAGCAGGCCTATCCCTTTGGGTGCATGGAACTTATGTCCTGAAAAGGCGGCATACTGGACTCCGGCATCTTTCAGGCTCAGCGGGATTTTGCCGGCGGCCTGCACCGCGTCGGTGATGAAGGGAATGCGGTGGGCCGCCGCAAGGGCCGCCGCTTCCGGGATAGGATGGATGACACCAGTTTCGTTATTGGCCCACATCAGGGCGATGCCGGCGGTTTCCCCGGGTCGGACCGCTGCCGCGAGATCGGCGAGGGACCATCCTCCATTGGCGTCAACCGCGAGGCGGGTCACGGTATAGCCCTGGGCCTGCTCCAACCGGAGCACCGGGCTCAGGATGGCATCATGTTCAGTGCTGCCAATAATAAGATGCCTCCGCGCAGGCTGTTGCCCAGTGACGGAATGCAGGGCGGTATTCAGCGACTCGGTGCCGCCGCTGGTGAAGATCAATTCCTCCGGTTCACAGTCCAACAAAGCCGCACACTCCTCCCGGGCCTGGACGATGGCCCGCTTGATGGGCCGGGCCAAAGTGGAGGAGCTGGAGGGATTGGCAAAATGCCCCCGCCAGAATGGCTCCATGGCATCCAGCACCGCCGGGTCCAATGGAGTGGTGGCGTTGTGGTCGAGATAGATCATGGCAAAGGGAAGCGCGCTTCCCCTGGTTACTTCTTCGCCAGACTTTCCAGGTAATCCAGCAGGGAGGCAAAGTCCTTGGCCGTAAAGTTCACCATGAGGCCGGGCGGCATCAGGGAAGTGGGGAGCTTGTCACGCTTTTTGATGTCGGCAGCAGCGAGCGTGATTTCCTGGGCAGCGACGTTGCGGATGACGACTTTGTCCGCGGCCTCGGTGGTGACGAAGCCCATCTGGGTGGTGCCGTCGGCCAGTTCGAAGAGGTTGGTGACGAAGCCCTGGGCGAGGGTTTTGTTGGGGTCGAGGATCATCTCGGCCAGTTCGGGGCGCTTGTAGGTTTCCGCGATGTTGCCCAGATACGGTCCTTTGAGCGCCTCATCCTTGGTGACGGTGTGGCAGGCGACACAGCCGGCCTGGAGGAAGATCTGCTGGCCCACGGCCGCGTCGCCTTTGGCAGCCAGAACGGCTGGCAGCACTTTGGCAGGATCCATGGTGACCAGCTTGGGACCGGCCGCGGCAGATGGGTCCAATTTCAGGACTTTGACGGCATCCGAGGCTGCGGCGAGTACGGTGGGATCGGGATCGTTGAGAGCTGCGAGAACCCGGTCGGACCACGAGCGCTGTTTCGTGAGCACGATGGCGCGGAGGATCTGGGCGCGGCGGGCCGGATCGTTCCAGCCTTTATCCAAGGCGGCTTGGGAGAGCTGTTTGGCTTCCGGCGAGCCGGAGGTGCGGCTGGCCAGAGTAAGAAGGGCCGCATCCGCCCAGGCAGCTTCGGGGGTGCCGGTTTTTTCGGCTGCCTGTTCGACGAGGGTATGGTGATTTTCCAGCTTCGGCGCGGCGAGGAAAGCGGCGGCGGCCTTGCCGACTTGGTCCTTTTTGCCAAGAAGGGAAAGCCCGGTCAGACTGGCCGTGACTCCTTCTGCACTGTCGGCCTTGGCAAGAACGGTGATGGCCGTCAAGCGATCCTCCGGGCCGGTTCCTGGCTGGCAGGCGGCGGCGATGAGGATGGGGAGCGCTGCCACGGGAACGCGCTCACTGCGGGCCAGTTGGGAAAGGGCGACCGGTACCATCCTGATGTCCTGGGATGCCATGGTGAGGACCTGGGCGAGAGCGGTATCGTCCTGCATCTTGTGCCGGCTCATTTCGCCGAGGAGAAAGGCGGCCTCATCCTGCGGCGCGCGGGCCAGGGCGTCCCGCATGGCTTTGGCAATCAAGGTGGAAGCCTCCCAGGCGGCAGCCTGGTAATAGGGGCCGGAGGTGTCAGGGCGGGTGCCCCAGCTATCCCCTTTCCATGGACCTTCCCGGGCGGAAAGGCGGCACAGCGCGGTGATCAGCCCGCGACGGCGGGCACTGTCCTTTTCCTGCTCCAAGCGGCTCAGCAGGGCCTGCACGACCGGCAGGGTGTGGAGGCTCTGCAGCACGCGGAGGGCCCCGGTGCGGCGGGCATCGGTGGTGCCCGGGGCATCCACCACAGCAAGGCAGGCGTCGCTGGCTTCCAGGCGGATCAGGCATTGCACCGCGGTGTGGCTGACCGTGGGATCGGCATCGGAGAGCAGTTCCGTCAGGGCCGGGGCGGCCGCCCGGGCA
The DNA here is from genome assembly GCA_942492905.1 of uncultured Verrucomicrobiota bacterium. Taxonomy (GTDB): domain Bacteria; phylum Verrucomicrobiota; class Verrucomicrobiia; order Verrucomicrobiales; family V1-33; genus CAIZWU01. Next base: position 2,036,181 of record OW818657.1, on the reverse strand, counting down.
TTCAGACGGGCGAGGGCCACGGCGGACTCGATGCGGGTGCGGGGCGTCCCGTCCTTCAGGCGGGCCGTGATGGCCGCGAGGGAATCTGCGGGGACGGAGTGCCCCCGGTCGGCCAAGGCGCGGATGGCCAGGGGACGCACGGCGGCATCAGCCGTCAGTTTAGTGAGGAAAGGCGTGGCTTTGTCCCCCTGCCCCTGGGCCAGGGCAAACAAGGCGGCGGTGCGGCCGGAAAGCGGCGCGTTGGAATCGGCGGCAAAGGTTTCGAGGGCCTTGCTGGAAGCTGCATTCAGCCCCCGGCGCAGGAGGGTGCGTTGGGCTTCGAGACGGCGGCGGTGGCTGGGGGAGGCCAGCAGTTTGACGAGGCCGGCCTCCTCCAATTTGGCGAAATCAGGGAGTGGTTCGGGTTGATAGCCCTTCGGGGTGACCCGGACCACATAGCCGACGTCCTCGCCATTGTAGTTGAAGGAGGCTCCCGCAAAACTGGTGGCGTAAAGATGGCTGGAGGCATCCACGTCCACATCGGTGGCCCGGGGGACCCGGATGAATTGGTGGGCTTTGTCGGTGAAGGTGCCGCCATCCGGAGCAATCTCGTGACGGAAGATCCATTCCTTGCCCCAGTCGGCGGAAAGCGGAACATTTTGATAGCCTGCCGGGAATCCGGGCTCGTCCAGCCATCCGGCTCCGCACCCGGAGCCCCCGCCATAATTGCCGATCGGCTGGATGGCTTCTTCCCCGAAATTCATGTAAAGGGAGGGATAACCATGTTCCTCCAGACCGGTGAAGTGATGAAACCGCATGTCCCAACCGCCGCCGTCGTTGGTGTTGTCGCGGGCAAAACCTTCCAACGTGGGCGACAGGGCGACTTCAAGAATATTACGCGTGCCGCGGGAGTAGACCTGCAGGTCGCTGCCGTCTGGGCGGACCCGCACCACCCCGCCGGCGCGGAACGGCAGTTTTTTCCCATCGGTGCCCTCAGCTTCCATGAAGCCAAAATCGCCAATGGCCAGGTAAAGCCAGCCATCAATGCCGAGGGTGACGCCGTTTGAAGTGTGATCGGCCGGACGGTCCTTGAACCCGAAGGCGATATTCTTCACCAGCACTTTCTGCTCATCGGAAACGCCGTCGCCATTGTGGTCGATGAAGGCACTGAGATGCGGCGGATGCATCAGATAGACGCGGTCGTGATCCCAGACAAGGCCGCGGGGAGAGTCCACGTCCGGGACGAATGCCTTGGCTTCATCGGCGCGCCCGTCACCATCAAGATCGCGCAGACGGACTACGGAACCACGATGGGGCTTGCGGTCGAGCGACCCGTTTTTGTCGGAACTGATGTAAACGGTGCCGTCCGGCGCCGCGGCGGCATAAACCGGGTAATTGGACTGCGGCGGGCTGGAAAAAACAGTAACCTCGAAACCATCCGGCACCTTCACCTCGGCGAGGATTTTCTGCTCCTTGGCGGCCTGATCGGCGGGTTGTGCCAAAACGGCAGGCAGAAAAGCGGCTTGGAGGGCGAGCAGAAGCGGGCGGGAACGCATGGTGATAGTGGAAATACTGGAAATGAGGGCGGCGGGGGCCGTGGCAAGAGAGAGACTTGCCTACGCGGTGCAAGCCTGGATTTTGTCCAATGGGCCGCCTTTTACTGGAAACGGTTCCCGTTTCCCGGCAGAAAACCCGACGCGGATCGCTCAGGTGGGCTTTCGGTAAATAAAAAGAGCCTCCCGGCGGACCGGGAGGCTCTAAGAGGAATTCAGCAGACCGTGAGGACCGCCAAAACGGGTCGCTTCTTAGAAGGACACGCTGAGTTTCACGCCGCCGTAGATTTCGTCGTCGGTGAAGTCTTCGGTGGTGTCGAGGGCGATGTTGCCGGCCACGTAAGGAGTCAGGGTGGCGGAGGCGGTCAGTTTGACGGGGAAGGCGAGAGCCAGCTTGATGTGCTGGAAGTCAGCCTCGGTGGAGTAGTAGTCCACGCCGTAGGAGATCAAAGCGGAAGGAACGATGCTGAAGTTGTCGGTCACAGCGATGGGAGCGTCCACGCCGAACTCAAGGTAGGAACCCTCAGCTTCGAAGTCGTAGTAGTAGCCAAAGCCAAGATTGACCGGGCCGGCGGCGGCGCCGAGGGTCAAACCAACTTCTTCGGCGCTGTCGAAGCCATTGCCTTCACCGGCGCTGCCATCGAGGAATTCGTAATGGGTGTAGCCCACGCCGATTTTGGCGAAGCCAGCGTCGTAGCTCAAGCCAGCATTCAGGTCCAGCTCATCATAGCTGATGTCGGCGGAGGAGGTGTACCAGGCACCGAGGCCAAGGGACAGGTTGGTGGCGAGAGGCACGGAGACGGCCACTTGACCCCAGACATTCTGCTCGCTGATCAGGAATCCGCGGAAGAAATAATGGGTGTCGTAACCGACGTCGACGGTGGCGCCGACGCTGTCAAACAGGCCGACAGGAGCTGGGGGAGCTGGAGCAACAGGAGCTTTTCCAGTGGTCACAGTGGTGCCCGCAAAAGCGGAAACTGCGAGGGCCAGGCTGCCGAGGATGGCGGCACCCTGAATACTTTGGTTGGTTTTTGTCATGGGTATTACGGTTCCCTTGGTTATTAGGATACTGCCAAGTTCATCTAAAGGAACTTCGTCGTCAAGCCGATAAATGGCGGGCGAAGTTTGATCACCAAAAGGGACCCATTCCGTGGACGTAAAGCCGCACTCACCTCTTATTTTGATAATCTGCCCTGCCAACCCTTGACGCCGTCTGCTGCGGCCGCACGATGCCCTTAACCATGAAATTGAAGGTCTCCATTGCCCGGCAGGAAATGCAGCTTTTGGACGATGAAGGCCACCCGGTCCGGAGTTGGCCGGTTTCCACTTCCCGCTTTGGACTGGGCTCCACCCCGGACAGTAATTTCACCCCGCTTGGCCGCTTCCGGATCGTGCAGAAAATTGGACACGGGTCCCCGGAGCGCACGATTTTCCGCAGCCGGCGCAAGGTGGGAACCTGGGACGGCGGCCCCGCCGCGGAAGATTACGTGCTGACCAGGATTCTTTGGCTGGATGGTTTGGAAGAGGGGAATGCCAACACTTTTTCCAGATATATCTATATTCATGGAACCAACCAGGAGGAACTCATCGGACAACCCGCCAGCCACGGCTGCATCCGGTTAACCAACCCCGCCGTGGTGGAACTGTTCGATCTGGTCGAACCCGGCACCGAGGTCGAAATCGGCGATGTTCCTCCCGAATGCCCGGTCCCGGGGCAATTTGCCTGAGCCTTTGAACTTTTGCTGGGCATCCGCTGTCTTTAGTGTCATCATCCCCTAGATTTTCCCCGCCACCTCTCCATGAAATTGAAACTTTCCGTGTCCGTCCTGCTCGCTCCCGTTCTGCTGGCCTTGGCTGCGTCAGCGGTGGCGGCCCCTCCCACTATCACCCTGACCACCCCCGCCCAGAATCAGGGGGCCTATCTGGTGATCGTGGGAACCGCTACTGACACCGCTGAATCGGGATCGACCGGCGAGAAGGCGGCACGGGCTGGGATCAAGGAAGTGCGGTATCAGGTGGAAGGTTCCAAAAAATGGAAGAAGGCTCAACTTACTGCCAAAAACTCAACCCCCAGCGGCTGGTTCATCGAATTTGACAACACCAGCCGGGTCGGCAAACGCATTACTTTTTATGCCGTGGACCGGGCAGGCCTGGGCAGCCCGGTGATCAGCACCCGATTCAAACGCGTGGTCAATACCGCCACGGTAACACCGACGCCAACCACCACCGGGACTGACCAATAAGGGTCAAAAAGTTACCGAACGGTATCCATTTTGGGAGCAGCCCCGGTTCGGCCGGTCAATGGTGAAACCCTGAGAACCTCCGCTGCGCCATGCCGGAAGAACCCTCCAAGGCTGAACCTGTGAAGGGGAAACCTGTGGACCGGCTTCAGGGAATGTCGCTGCGGAATAAACGTTGGACGGTCATTCTTTGTCTCCTGGGCGTGCTGATCCTGGTAGTTGGCTACCCGGTCTGGACCCAGCCAGCGCCAAATCCAGCCCCTGCTTCCCGCGCGGCAACTTCGGATGGCATTGGATCCCCCGCTGCTGGTGCTCCATCCCTCCCGCCGGAGGTGATGACGCCCCCTGCTCAAGCGCCGGACGCTGCCGCCGCTCCAATTTCCTTTACCAAATCACCCCTGTATTCCTCCGCTCTCTCCGTCGCGGGCATGGAGGAGGATGATAACCGGGCGGAAGCGATCGAAGCCCTCATGGAATCATGGGTGGCTTCCAATCCCCAGCAAGCCGCCGATTGGGCAGGGTCGCTTCCCGCCGGCACCTTCCGCGATGATGCACTCTCCGCACTCATGGTCCACTGGGCCGCCCGTGATCCTGCCGGGGCCGCAGGATGGATGAGCCGCACCGGGGTGGACGATGGCGAAGCGGCTTCGGTGCTCGCCGGCAGCTGGGCAGCCACCAATCCCTCCGCAGCGGCCGCCTGGGCGTCATCCATGGACAATCTGGAGTCCCGGCGGCTCGCCGTCAGCAGCGCCGTCTCCGCCTGGGCCCACACCGCCCCGCAGGCCGCCGCCGCTTTCGCCGAACGTCTCCCTGGCAACGACCGGGCTTCCGCCATTACCGCCGTCATTTCCACCTGGGCCGCCACCGCTCCCTCCGAAGCCGCCGCCTGGCTCACCCAAGTCCCGTTCGAGTTGCCCAGTGACCACGCCCTCGCGCTCGGCGCGCTGGTCACCCCATGGAGCGCCCAAAATCCCGGGGCCGTCTCCAAATTCATCAACACCCTGCCAGAAGGACCTGCCCGCGAAGCCGCCGCCAGCCAGTTTGCGGTCACCGCTGCTGCCACGGCTCCTGCAGAAGCCCTCATGTGGGCCATGAACCTGAGCGATCCTGACCAACGCAACCAGGTCACGGCCGATGCCTGTGAAACCTGGTATGACAAGTCCCCGGAAACGTTCCGGGCCGGCATTGAGGAAGCCATGGCCCTCATGGATGACCCCGCCATGCGGCGCAGCGTCTACGAAATGCTCTACGAGCGCGACCCCGATTTCCAAGCCCAATTGCTCCAATTGGTCGATCAGACGGCTCTGGACAAAACCAACTCCCCGGTCACTCCGGCACCGCCAACCGCGGAGCCTCTCCTATTGCCTGACGCCAGTCTGCTGCCCCAATCCGGGCAGGACTCCCCTGCGGACGATCCATAGGCCTCTCCTGCTTTGGCAAAATCCCGGTCCCATTGTTTGCCCCCGGCCGCCCCCCTCCAATGTTCCAGTTCTCCCGGAAAATGCGCTATTTCCTCCCCCTCCTGATCGTTCTGTTCCCCCTGCTGCCCGCCTGCCAACAAGCCCGCCAGGTGGGCCAAGGCATTTCCGCCGGTTCCAGCTTTGTCAGCCGTCCCGTGGTTTCCGGCACTAAAAAGGTAGCGGATGCCACTATCTCGGGATCACGCAAAATTGCCGGAGCCACCGCCAGCGGTTCCAAAAAAATCGCGGACGCCACGGTGGCCGGCAGCCGCAAACTCGCCAGTGCCACGGCCAGCGGGGCCAAATCCCTCGCCGCCGGGGCCACCCGCCTGATCACGTTCGGCAGCGCCAACCGCCCGCCCGCTCCGGCTCCCCTCACGCCCACCGCCCGCAAGGATGAGGAACCGGGTCTGCCAGCCGCCCATCAATTCCCCACCTCCGGCCTGATCGTCACCGAATCCGAACTCGGCCCGGAGGCCACCCGCCTGGAAGCCACTGCCGTCACCCTCGCCGGCGGCTGGACGCTCAACGGCAGCAATGTCGCTTACCGCCTTGAATCGGGTGCGGATGACCCGACCGCCCTGCGCATTACCGGCAGCCCCGCCACCGCCATGCTGCCCAATGGGGAAACGACCGCCAGCGCACGCGAAATCCACTACCACTCCGGCAATCAGGTTCTGACATTGCGCGGCGATGCCAGTCTTGCCTCGGGCACCAGCCGTGTCACCGCCACCGCTTCCTCCACTCTCATTAAAATCCACCTGCCCACCGGCGCCATCTCCATTGCCGGGCCGGCCCGCTGGGGAGAATAGCAGTAAACTGCATCCACCTTACCCAGCACAGAGTCAGGACCGCCCGCGGAAATCCGCCTTCCCATCACCGCAACCGGCGGTAAGACTCTTTCCTGGCCTGGTCCAGGCACCGGTCCCTTCTCCGATCCGCGGCTCCTCTTTCCCAACATTCATTCCGTATCTGTTTTTCATGTCCCGTCTCTGCCTTCTCCTCTTCACCTGCACCAGCCTGACCTCCTGCGGCACCGCCAGCCATCTGCTCGGACAAGCCGGCGGCCTCATCAACAGTGTGACCAGTCCGGTCCTCGGTGCCATCCGCCTCTCTGATTCACCCGACGCCCCAAATCCTCCCCAGGCCTATCATGACTCCCGCCCTTCTGGCACAGAGCGCCCGCACTGACCCTGCCCCGCCTCCGGATCTTTCCCCGGAAGCCCAAACCCTCTGGCTCATCAAAGCCAACCGCTGGGAAGAGGCCCATCAAATCGCGCAGGAGATCCCCAGCCGCACCGGATCCTGGCTTCACGCCCTCCTGCACCTCATTGAGGGCGACGAAGGCAACGCGGGTTATTGGTTTGCCCGCGCTAACCGGCCCCCGGTCTCCCGGTCCGGCATTGATGCCGAGTGGGACCGCCTTGCCGCGATTATTCTTCCACAAGCCTGATGCCCTGCTGCCGGGCTTCCCTCCAAGCCCACGCCGGACGCTTCCGCCGCGTCCCTCAATACGTTCTTGTGGGACCGCCGAGAATTCCAAACAAACCACCGGATTGGAACGCTCCCTCCCTGGGGTGCCATTGACACCCCCACAGGGCGAATTAATCTGCCCGATCTAACAAAATACACCCGCATGGAAAACCTCTTTGCTTCTGCCGCTGCCTCCAACGAGCGTGAATTCACCTCCGCCGGCCACGGCTACTGGTCAGGGGAAAAGATTGCCCCGGAGGATTGGAACAGCTGGGCCTGGCAAATGCGTCACCGGGTCACCACCCTCGCCGGACTGGAATCCCGCCTCGTCCTGACTGATGAGGAACGTGCCGGCGTGATTCTGTCGGGCAACAAGCTGGCACTCGCCATCACGCCCCATTACTTCAACCTGATCCACCCCACCGATCCTGACTGCCCCATCCGCCGTCAGGTCGTGCCCCGGATCGAGGAGTCCTGGGACAATGCAGAAGAAATGTCCGACCCCTGCGGCGAGGACAGCCACATGCCCGTCCCCGGACTCGTCCACCGTTATCCCGACCGCGTCCTTTTCCTTGTTACCGACCGTTGCGCCTCCTATTGCCGCTATTGCACCCGCAGCCGGGTGGTGAGCGGGGTGGGCGAGCAGGAACTCCACACCGAGTGGGAGGCCGCATTCCGCTATCTTGAAACCCACACCGAGATCCGGGACGTGCTCCTTTCAGGCGGCGACGCGCTGCTCCTTTCCGACAACAAGCTCGAGGCTCTCCTCAGCCGCCTCCGCAACATCAAGCACATCGAGTTCCTCCGGATCGGCTCCCGCGTCCCCATTTTCCTTCCCCAGCGCATCACCCCTGAATTGTGCCGCATGCTGGCCAAATACCATCCTCTCTGGATGAGCGTCCATGTCAATCACCCCCGGGAACTGACCACCGAGGTCAAAGCGGCCCTCGAGCGGCTTGCCGACCATGGCATCCCTCTGGGGAATCAAAGCGTCCTGCTGCGGGGCGTCAACGATGACCCTGTCGTCTATAAGATCCTCGTTCAGAAGCTGCTGCGCTGCCGCGTCCGCCCTTATTATCTCTACCAGTGCGACCTGATCAAAGGTTCCTCCCACCTCCGCACCAGCGTCGCCAAGGGCATCGAAATCATTGAGCAACTCCGCGGGCACACCACCGGCTACGCCGTGCCCCAATTCGTTATCGATGCCCCCGGCGGCGGCGGGAAAGTGCCGATCAATCCCGATTACCTCATCAACCGGGATGACGGGGTGACCATCATCCGGAATTTCGAAAACAAGGTTTTTGTGTATCCTGACCCGGCCGCCCAGCCCCTTCCTTTTGAAGTGGCTGGTTTCCGCCGGGACTGATCCCCCTCAGGCATCCAAGGCTTCCCAGAGATGGGCTGCCACGCCATCCGCGACAAACCGGCCCCGATAGGTCAATCTCAGCCGATCCAAATCGGTTTCCACCAAGCCTTCCGCCCGCAGTCGATCGATGGCATCGGTGGCGGAACCCAACCAAGCCAAAGGCAGTCCCTGAGTGGTCCGCAGGCTGAGCGCGAGCCGTTCACAAAGCCATTTGTCCGGCGTGATCTCCTCGTGTTCAGTCCGCAGAGCCGCACCTGACCTCACCCCCTGTTGCCAGAGGGTGGTGTTTTCGATATTCTTCCAGCGTCGGCCGTGGATGGTGGAAACGGCCCCGGGGCCAAGGCCGGCGTAATCGTCCCCGGCCCAGTATCCCTGGTTATGGCGAGATTCCATTCCCGGCCGGCTGTAATTGGAGATTTCGTAATGCTGGAAACCACCCGCGTTGAGCCGGGCGATGGCGGCCGCAAAACACCGCTCGTCCCGGTCCTCCTCCACGGCATACTCGCCGGTTTCACAACGATGGAAGAACTCCGTATCTTCTTCATAGGTGAGATTGTAGGCTGAGACGTGATCCGGTTGCAGCGCGATGGTGCGATCAAGGGTGTCCTCCCAGCGATCGACCGTTTGGCCGGGCACAGAGAACATGAGGTCAATATTCACCACCGGAAATCCGGCCGTCCGCAGCAGATGGAAGGCATCTGCTGCTTCTTCCGGAGCGTGGTCGCGGCCCAAGGTGGCCAAAGTCGGCACGTCCCACGCCTGCACCCCGAGGCTGACGCGGCTGACCCCGGCCTGAAGCATCACATCGGCCTTTTCCGCCGTGATGGTCCGCGGGTTGACTTCCATCGTCCACTCCCCAACACCTTGGAAATCCAAGGTCCGGGCCAGCTCCGGCAGCATTTTCGCCAGCACTCCGGTGCTCAACAAAGTAGGGGTGCCGCCACCAAAATAGACGGTTTCCAGGTCCAAGGGCACCGGCCCCGATTTCAATTGCCGGGCCTCGGCGAGCAAGGCGTCGGCGTAGGTAGCCAGTCCACCTTCAGACGGCAAATGTTTGTAGAAGGCACAATAAGGGCAGATTTTATGGCAGTATGGCACATGAACATAAAGCCGCCGCACTGCCCCACTGACCGGTTGGCCTAATCCTTCCATTTTATATCCTCCCGCCATTTCTGCCTGACATACAGGGCCAGAACCAGCGCACCCAAAATTCCCATCACCCGCCAGCCCCATCGGGAATCCGGCACGGGGGCCGTCAGAAAAGTCATTTCCTCCCCGGGCTTGGTGGATACCCCATCGCTGCGGATGCCAATAATGCGGCACGACCACCGCGCCTGGGCTCGTAATTTGGTGACCTCCGCCCGGCCACCCCCGGTGGCCGTGCTGGTCACCTTGACGTTGTCCATTTGATCATACTCGGGGATCGGAGCCTGACCGGGGCCGTGATTGCGCAATTGCCGGACCCGAACCTGATATGTCCAAGCCCCTGGTGATGGAGCATCCCATTCGAAAACCAGTCGATCCGTCCCAATCTCCAACGGCCGGATGGAGTTCACCGTAGGCAGACTCCTATCCATGTTAGGTGGCTCCTCCAGCAACCCGGCGGTCAGAAGCTGCACCCGGGCGCGACGGCCTTCCTCGGATCTTGGACCCTTCACTTCAGGAGTGCCCGGTGGAGCAGGAGGCCGCACTTCCAGCACTTGGCCTTTCATCAGGGCCGCCTGAGCCGTCTTGGGATCGATATCGGCGAGCAGTTTGAGCGTATAGTCGCCTCCAGCCATATTCAGGGTGAGATCCTCCTTGAGCCGGCCGGGCTGATCCGGACGTGGCCGGATGATGAACTGCCGCCGGGCTTGGGGTGCGAGCACGGTATCGGACTCCATGCCCTCCACCAGGAAATATCTCAGCCGGTCCCAGCGGACCAAGGAGGGCATCCCACCAACGTTGCGCAGGGTGATTTGACGTTCAGCTTTGGTTTCTTCGCTGATTTTCAGCACTCCAAAATCCACCGTTCCATCAGAGGACGCTCCCGTGACCTCCACCGCCGCCGGGGCTGCAGGAGCCTCAAAACTTACCTCTTGGCTCCAGCCCGGAGCTTCCAACCGGATGCGGCCGGACAGAACTTGACTGACCTCCCCGGGGCATACGATCATGACCTCCGCTGATTCCGCGACCGGGACAGTGACACTTTCCGGGACCACCACGCCCGGGGGGCCGCTCAGCCGCACCGTCAGCGGTTCCGGCCGGTTGTTTCTGACGTTCATCCTGGAGGAGCGGTGGCCTGCCTTGCGGTCCCACTGCAGCCGCTGCAGGGTGGGATAGCCCAGAAAAGGTTCGACCGCCTGTCCGATAAACCGCACCACACTGCCGGGACGCAGCACGACTTTTTGATCGATGGGCCCGGCTTCCTTTACCCTCACCATCACCTTGGCTTCGATTTGTTCTCCGGGCGGTAAATCAAACTCCCCGTTTGCCGGAAGCAACCACGACCAGCCCTCCGGCAGTGGCACCGCCGCTTTGAATGGTGCATTGCCTTTGTTTGCGATCTGAATCGCCTGTTCGACGGACTCGGTGGCCAGAATCCGGCCCAAATCCACCCCGCCCGGCGCTTCCAGGACGGCCACCGGATCTGTCAAGCGGATGGTAACCTGCGCTTCTTCAGAAGACCCGCTCCCCTCGACTTTTACCGCGAAAGAGAAGGTATCGGCTTCAGCCTTGGACGCCGGGTTGCCCACGTAGCGGACGACGGCAGCGTCCTTGCCCGCCTGCACTGGAGGTCCCTCCAATCGCCCATGCCGGGGGGGCTGGCGCAGGATGAACTGAAGCACCCGGGGGGAGGCGGTGACGCCCTGGAGGCGGATTTCGATGGGAAATCCCCGCACCGCTTCGGCTTGTGCCGGAGTGGCGACAGGCACCCGCACCGTATTCGGCGGAACCACCACATCCGCCCGCACGGGGACGCCTCCCGCCAGGATTAGCAGGCAGGCCAGGAAGCTGCAGATTCGTAGGCCGGAAGAAAAAACCATTACAGTTCAGCCAACGCTGAAAAAAGAAGGCTGGAAACAGAAAACTTGCCCTGCTTTACAGGCGGGCGAGGACGGCTGCTCCCATCGCCGCCGTACCGACGAGCTGAATGCCCGGGCCTTCGCTGCCGATGTCCCGGGTGCGGAAACCGTCGTCAATGGCCTGACGCACCGCCTTCTCGATCGAGGCGGCGGCGGCTTCCTGACCAAACGAGAACCGCAGCATCAACGCGGCCGACAGAATCTGGGCGATTGGATTCGCCACGCCCTTGCCCGCGATGTCCGGAGCCGAACCACCGCTGGGTTCATATAAACCAAAATAAAGCCCTCCCTCCTGCTGACGGCCGAGGCTGGCGCTGGCCAGCATTCCGAGACTGCCCGCGATCATCGCCATTTCATCACTCAGGATGTCACCGAACAGGTTTTCCGCCAAAACGGTGTCGAAACTCTTTGGCTGCTTGATGAGCTGCATCGCGGCATTGTCCACATACAAGTGGGACAATTTCACGTCAGGATATTGTTGGGCCACTTCCTCCACCGTGGCCCGCCAGAGCAGGCCGTTTTCGAGCACGTTCGCCTTGTCGATGCTGGTGACATGCTGGCGGCGGCCCTGCGCTGCCTTGAAGGCGACATGGGCGATCCGCTCAATTTCGCTCTTCTTATAGACCATGGTGTCCACGGCGGTCATCTCCCCGTCCACTTCCTTCCGCCACTTCGGCGCGCCGAAATAAATGCCGCCCGTCAATTCACGGACACACAGCACATCAAATCCGCCTTCGATGAGTTCATTTTTCACCGGCGAGGCGTGCGTCAGGCTCGGATAACAAATCGAAGGCCGCAGGTTGGCAAAAAGGCCGAAGTGTTTGCGCAGTGGCAGCAGCGCCCCCCGTTCCGGTTGTTCGTTCGGCGGGAGTTTTTCCCATTTGGGCCCGCCCACGGAACCAAACAGAATGGCATCCGCCGCCTCGCAGGCCGCCACGGTGGCCTCCGGCAGAGCCTTGCCGGCACCATCAATCGCCGCCCCGCCGACCAATTGGTGGTCAAAACTGAAGGTCAGGCCGTGTTTGGCTCCAGCGGCTTCGAGCACTTCGAGCGCGGTGGTCATCACTTCGGGGCCGATACCGTCGCCGGCGAGTACAGCAATTTTGAGGGGAGCAGAAGTCGTCATGGGGAATGGTCGGGAAATCAGGGCGCGGACCAGTGGAAACCCGGTCCCGGAACGCCGCGGGCCGTCCACAAAGCACACCCTGCCCGCCTGTGCAAGAGTCGCCCCACACCCTCCGACTGGCCGCCCGCTGCCCGGTCATCTCTCTCTACCCATACTTTTAACCCATCGGCTTCTGCTCAAACGGCGTTTTCCCCTCAACATCGGGGAATCCCCGGGATCTCCCGGGCGGGGACGCCTGGACTTTCCCATGGGCTGCTCTTTAGTCGCGCCCATGCGCCTGATCCGATTTTTCCCCTGCCTGGCCCTCAGTCTGGCCGGGCTCCTGATGCCTCTGCCCTCCGTCCCCGCCCAGCTCATTTCCCGCCAGGCGGCAGTGGATCACGTCGCGGCGGACCGCACCGCCCTCCTCGAGGGCGTGCAGGAAATCGCCGCCCCCGGAGCGCCGGGCGGAGTCACCGCCTTCGGGCCCGCCGCCTTCGCGGTGATCGGCGGCAAGGACGGCAAGGCCCTCGGGCCGGTGGTGGCCGCCACCCGGTTTGAAAAAGGCCGGGTGGTCGCTTTCGGGCATAACGGATATTTCGGTGCTTTGGCGGAAAAGGATACCGGCACCCTGTTGCTCAATGCCGCCCGCTGGACCGCCACCTCCGCCGAAGGGAAGGTGAAGCAAAAACTCCGCATCGCCGTGCTGAAACAGGAAGGCCTCGCCGCCTGGCTGAAGGAAAAGGGCTTCCAGACCGAATCCGTCAGCGGTGACGGCTGGCAGCGGCGCATTGCCGGAGCCGATGTCCTCTGCTGCGATGCCCATGATCTCAGCAGCGGCCGCGAGGGCGGCCTGGACGACCTCACCCGCTATGTCAAATCCGGCGGTGGCCTCATCATCGCCGCCACCGGCTGGGGCTGGGAGTCCGGAGCCAAGGGGAAATCGCTCGCCGTCGACTTCGCCGGCAATCAATTGCTCGCTCCGATGGGCCTGGTCTTCAATAACAGCACTCCTGACAAGACCAGCAAAGATGGTTTCCGCGCCGGCAGCGACCTCGCCTTCGCCGATGCCAGCCACGCCCTCGCGGCCCTGCTGGAAAAACCCGCCAAAACCGACGCGGACAAACAGGCGCAGATTTCCGCCACCCTGGGCCTGGCTGTCCGGTCCGTCCCACCGGCCGATCCCCTCTTCCGCAGCAAACTGGAGGCGCTCAAAAAAGCATCCGGTTCCAATGCCGCCTACCCCACCCCGAAACGTCCGCTCGGCCCGAAGGATTCGCTGGCACGGCTCCTGTTCACCATGGAGGTGGAGCATCTCCACAGCCTGCCTCCTGACAAAACCCCAGCCCATCCCGGCGCCGCTGATTTTCCTGGCAAAGTCCCCGCCAACGCGCCGCGGATCACCAAAAAGCTCAGCCTCGACACCGCCGTCCCCGGCTGGCACAGCCTCGGCCTCTACGCCGCGCCCGGCCAGCTGATCACCCTCACCAGCCCCGTTTCCGTGACCAAGGAGGGCTACAAATTGCGCATCGGCAGCCACAACGACAGCCTCTGGCACAAGGAAAAATGGCCCCGGTCCCCCGATGTCTGCCGCAGCACTCCGGTCGCCGCCGCCAGCACCACCCTCGCCAATGCCTTCGGCGGCCTGGTCTACCTTGAAGTGCCTGACAAACAAAAGGGCCTGCTCGAATTCACCCTCGCCGGAGCGGTGGAAGCGCCGCTTTTTGTCCTCGGCAAAACAACCGACGACGAATGGAAAACGATCCGCCAGGCCCCCGGCCCGTGGGCGGAACTCGCCTGCCCCGGCGTGATCCTGACCGTCCCTTCGGACTCCATCCGCCAACTCCGGAATCCCACGGAATTAATGGAATTCTGGAATCAGATCGTGGCCGCGGAAGACTGGCTGGCCTCCACGGAGGAAGACCGGAAACGCCCCGAACGCATCGTCGCCGACGTGGAGATCAGCGCCGGCTACATGCACAGCGGCTATCCAATCATGACCTATCTTGATGTGGTGCCCATGGTCAGTGATCTCAATGCCATGCGGCGCGGCTCATGGGGCCACTTCCACGAACTGGGCCACAACCACCAGCAGGGCGACTGGACCCCGGACGGCACCGGGGAGGTGACCTGCAACATCTTCACACTTTATGTGTTCGACAAAGTCTGCGGCATTCCTGTCGAAAAAGCCCGCGAAGGTTTTTCCAAGGAAGAGATCCGCCAGTCTGTGCGAAAACATCTCGCTGCGGGAGGCACCTTCGAACACTGGAAGAGCGACGCCTTCCTCTCCCTGATCATCTATGTGCAGCTCCAGCAGGGGTTCGGCTGGGAAACCTTCCGCAAGGTCTTCGCCGAGTACCAAAATCTCTCCAGCGCCGAAAGGCCGCAGACCGATGATGCCAAACACGAGCAATTCATGATCCGCTTTTCCAAAGCCACCGGCAAAAACCTCGCTCCCTTCTTCCAAGCCTGGGGCCTTCCCATCTCCCCTGCGGCGGCCGGTGAAGTGGCCAGCCTGCCCCGCTGGATGCCGGAGGACTGGCCTCGGTGATCGCATCCGAGGACGCTGATCCCCATGGTGTTCCTCCAGCACCGGGCGCAGTCTGAAGCAGACTTCCCCATGCCTGATTCTTTTATTTCCTCAACCGGCGCCGGTTGGCACCTGGAGCATTCCTATGCCGCGCTGCCGCCGCTCTTTCATGCGCAGACCCAACCCGGGGCCGTCAGAGCGCCGCACCTGGTAGTCCTCAATACCCCGCTGGCTTCGTCCCTCGGATTGAACCCGGAGACCCTGGCGCAGCCCGGAAGCGCCGCTCTTTTCGTCGGCAATGTGCTGCCGGAAGGAGCCGATCCTATCGCCCAGGCCTACGCCGGACATCAGTTTGGTCATTTCACCACGCTCGGTGATGGCCGGGCCATCCTGCTGGGGGAACAAATCACGCCCGAGGGGGAACGCTTCGACATCCAGCTCAAGGGCGCCGGCCTGACTCCTTTTTCCCGTGGAGGGGATGGCCGGGCCGCCCTGGGCCCGATGCTGCGGGAATACCTCACCAGCGAAGCCATGCATGCCCTCGGAATCCCCACCACGCGCAGTCTCGCGGTAGCCCTGACCGGGGAACCCGTCCTCCGCCGGCAACGGCTCGACGGAGCCGTCCTGACCAGAGTTGCCGCCAGTCACATCCGCGTAGGCACCTTTGAATGGGCCGCCTCCCAGGGCGATCCCGCCGCCCTGCGGGCCCTCGCCGATTACACCATCCAACGCCACTATCCGGATCTCGCAAAGGCAGAAAACCCCTATCTAAAATTCCTCGAAGCCGTCATCGGACGGCAGGCTTCCCTGATCGCCCAGTGGATGCAGGTGGGTTTCATCCATGGTGTGATGAACACCGATAACATGGCGCTTTCCGGTGAAACCATCGACTATGGTCCCTGCGCCTTCATGGACCATTACGACCCGGCCACGGTTTTCAGTTCCATCGACCATCAAGGCCGCTACGCCTATGGCAACCAGCCGCTGATGGCCCAATGGGATCTCGCCCGCCTCGCGGAAACCCTACTGCCCCTGCTGCATGACGACGAAGCCCAGGCCATAGACTTGGCCAATGCCGCGATCCAGTCCTTCGAGGCCCGTTATGAACTTCACCGCCTCTCCGGCATGAGGAAAAAGCTGGGCCTCTTCACGGAAGAAGCGGACGACACGGTCCTGATTGAGGACCTCCTGAAATGGATGCAGGACCATCAGGCGGATTTCACGAACACCTTCCGCGATTTGAGCACCGGCACTTCCCCTCCTGAAGGCGTGTCGGGGCAGGCGGATTTCTCCTCGTGGCACCAGCGCTGGACCGCCCGGCGGAGCCGGCAGCCCCAGTCCACTGAGGAATCCCGGCAACTGATGCATGCCCACAACCCAGCCTTCATCCCGCGCAATCACAAGGTAGAGGAAGCCCTCGCCGCCGCCGTGGAACATCAGGATTTCAGCGCTCTCCAGCGGTTGCTGGGCGTGCTGGCGAAGCCCTTTGATTACACTGCGGATTATCCCGATTATCAGACACCCCCGGCTCCGGAAGCCTGCGCCTATCAGACCTTCTGCGGCACCTGAGCGGTCAACACCACCGCCGGCAACTTACTGCAGCAGCCCTGCGGAACTCCGCCAGACAAAGGAGTTGCCTTGAGGGCCGGGAATGCCGCAGATTCGGCTCCATCCATGGTCCTTGTAAAATACTTCACCCTGCTGGCGCTTCCGTTCCTGTTCACCTCCTGCGGAGCTCTCACCTCTCCTGTGGTCAAAGGAGCCAAAGCCAGGGACCATGGACGGATTGGGGCCGGAGAAGGACCGGCCTGGAAGGAAGGTTGCCTGTATTTCACGGATGGCCGGCAGATCAACCGGCTGGATCCTGACGGCCAGACGAGAGTCTTCCGGAGCCCTGGTCTGGCTCATTCAGCGAATGGCCTTCTCTTTGACCCCCAAGGACGGCTGATTGCCTGTGAGTCCGGAGCCCGCCGGGTGACGCGCACCGAAAAGGATGGCACCATCACCGTGCTTGCCGACCGGTTCGAAGGCCGGCGGTTCAATACCCCGAATGACCTCACCATGGATTCAAAAGGCCGCGTCTATTTCACCGATCCCCGCTACGGTCCCCGCACCGGCATGGAAATCACGGACGCCGGCGGCCAGCTGGTCGAAGGAGTCTACCGGATTGATGCCCCCGGGAAAATCACCCGCCTGGAGGTTCCCGGCATCGAACGTCCCAATGGCATTCTGGTGAGCCCCGGCGACCGGCATCTTTATATCGCCGACAACAATAACAACACCCACGGCGGATCCCGCCGCCTCGTCCGCTTCAACCTGAATGCCGATGGAACCATCGAACCGGCCAGCCGCAAGGTGATCTTCGACTGGAAGAACAGCCGCGGTCCCGACGGCATCAAGATGGATTCCGCCGGGCGCCTCTATGTGGCCGCCGGGGTGAACCAGGCCAATCCCTACGAGACCACGGAATTCAAAGCCGGCTGCTACATCCTCTCCTCTTCCGGACGCCTGCTCGATTTCATCCCGACCGCTCCCGACGAGGCCTGCAACTGTGCCTTGGGCGGTCCTGACGGAAAAACGCTCTTCATCACCTCCGGGAATCATCTGTGGAGCATCCCCTTGAAGTAAACACCTCCCTTCGGTCCGGGCCTGATTCCGGTTTTCCAAGGGATTGCCAGACGCGGCCCGGCTTCAGCGATTCACCTGGCCTGCCTGACTGCCTTTGGTCAGGAACAGGATTTCCTCCTGCGTGGCATAGTTGAAATCACCCTCGGTGGAATGGGTCAGGCAGGACGCAGCCACCGCAAAATCCACGGCCGCCTGAGGGGCGGTGGGTTCAAGGGTGGTCAGGGAGAAAATAAGCCCCGCGGCAAAAGCGTCGCCGCCGCCGAGGCGGTCCACCACCTGCGGAATGTCATAGGGCTTCAGGCGGCCCTGCTGCTGCGGGGCATAAAATGTCTGGCCGGAGGCAACATCGTGCAGCAGACCCCCTAACCGGTGATGGGAAGAGGAGACCGCTTCGCGGACCGTCATGGCCACATGGGTGAGACCGGGATACCGGGCTGCGAGATGCCGTGTCGCAGGCGCGTGGGGACTGCCCTCCATCGCTTCCACCGGCAAGCCTGTCAGCAGGGCAACATCATCCGGTCCACCGATGAACACATGGACCAAAGGCATCAAGCCGCGGACGGTGCGGGCCGCCAGCTCCCGGGGAGCGGTGCCGGGCTCCCACTGCCATAGTTTGCTGCGGAAATTCATGTCGAAGGAAATCCTCAGCCCCCGCGAGGACGCCTGCCTCACCGCTTCCAGCGCCACCGCTGCGGCATTCCGTGAAATCGCCGGGGTGATCCCGGACAGATGGAACCAGGCGGCTCCTTCAAAAATGGCCTCCCAGTCATATTGATCGGGAGGCAGCAGCGACACCGCAGAGCCCTCCCGGTCATAGATCACCTCCGCCGGACGCTGGTTGATCCCCTTTTCGAAAAAGAACAGTCCGAGGCGGCCCTGCGCGGTGCGCACGATGTGCCGCGTATCCACCCCCCACCCACGGAGTTGCGCCACCACCGCATCGGCGATCGCATGCACCGGCAAAGCAGTGACAAAAGCCGTCCCGCGTCCCAACCGGGCGAGCGATGCCGACACATTGACCTCGGCTCCGGCCAGGCTGACCTCCATGCGGCCCGGCACCGCCTGGGCAAAACGTTGGTATCCCGGCGGCGCCAGCCGGACCATGATTTCGCCAAAGGTGACAATGCGGCCTGCGGGAATGGAGCTCATGAATTTCAGATGCCAGGCACCGTCCTCATGACGGAGGGGACCCGGGTCCGCGGATCATTGCCCGGGCGCGACCCCGCAAGCAACATTGAAACACCGCCAAAACCCAGCCAGTCCATGCCACCGCCTGCATTTGCCATTTTCTGTAATACGACTGATCGCCGCGGCGTTCCCTGCCCGCCTCCGGCTTCTATGACCATTTCCCGCCTCGCCCTCCTGCTGCCCGTCCTCCTCCCCCTGCCCCTCATGGCTGATGACCTGCCCGTCATCACCATCCGCACTCCGGCGGGACAGATGAAATACGACAAACCGGTGATTACCGCCGCGCCCGGAACCCAGGTGAAGCTGGTGTTTGAAAATCTGGACGAAATGCCGCACAACTTCGTGCTTTGCCATCCACTGCCTGACAAAAAAGACAAGGGCCTCGAAGTCGCGCAGCTGGCGTGGCAACTGGGCGCCGCCGGGATGGACCAGGCGTGGATTCCGGACAGTCCGCGGGTCATCGCCCATACCGGCCTGGTGGCGGCCCACCAGAAGGAGGAACTGGTCATCAAGGTGCCTGACAAACCCGGGATCTATCCCTACGTTTGCACCTTCCCGGGCCACGCCATGGCCATGAACGGTGAGCTCCTTGTCCTGCAGGAAGGCCCAAAATTCAGCGAACTCAATTACCAGCTTTACCTGGGCGACTGGAACCAGCTCCCGGATTTTGACCAACTCACGCCCCACCGCAGAGGACCCATCGCGGACAAATCTATTACCATTGAACTGGAAGGAATGACCCAGCATTTTGGAGTCCGTTATGAGGCCATCCTGCCGGTCCCGGAAGACGGCGCATATGAATTTCACCTTGCCTCCGACGACGGGTCCCAGCTCTTTATCAATGGAAAGTCCGTCCTGAAAAACGATGGCATCCATCCATCGTCGCAGGTGAAATCCAGGAAGGTGAAGCTCAAGAAGGGTCCGCAGAAAATCCGGCTGGATTACTTTGAGGGCGCAGGTCAGGAAGAGCTCTATCTCGCCTGGTCCGGAGACAAATTTTCGGAGACCCCGCTGTCCAAATGGCTGCATCCGGCACGCCAGAGCAATTCCGGCGTCAAGGCTGAGGAGAATGAGTTCACGGGCATTCCGCTGGCTCCGGAAAATGGGGAAGCCATCCTTTACCGGAACTTTATCACCGATGTCAGCCCCCGCGGTATTGCGGTCGGTTATCCCAACGGCGTGAATCTCTGCTTCGATGCCAGCCGGATGACTCCGGCGCTGTTCTGGCAGGGGGCCTTCATGGATGCCAAACGGCACTGGACCGGCCGCGGGAATGGCCCGCAGCCGCCCCTTGGCTACGACGTTTTCAAAACGGCCCCCGCGGGGCAATCCCTCGCCATTTTACCGGAAACCAACACTCCCTGGCCGGCCGACAGCGAACGTCCGGAGGCACTGCATTTCCGCGGCTACCGGTTGGACGCCAAACGTTTCCCTACCTTCAATTATGAAATCGGCAGCGTGAAGGTGGAGGAATCCTATCAACCCGCGGGCGAAGCCAAAACCAACGATCTCCGGGTCACCCGGACCCTGAAATTCAAAGCCTCCCAGCCGGTGGCCCAACTCCACCTCCGGGCGGCCGCCGGGCCCCTGAAAGCAGCGGGCGCCGAATGGACCGGCGATGGCTTCCGCATCAGCGCGGACCAGGGCCAGCCCTTCCTCCGCGGCCACGAACTCCTCGTTCCCGTCGTTTTCACCGGCGATACCGCCACGGTGGCCGTGACCTACCACTGGAATCCCTGACACCTTTTCAACTCCATGCGATCCTTCCTTTCCACCCTGCTCCTGACCGCCGGAGCCGCCTGCGCGGCCGATCCCAAAGAATCCGATTATTACCCCATCCAGCCGCTGCCCAACCCGCAGCAGCACGTCCTTGAAATCGGGGCCCTCACCCACGCGCCGGACGGCCGGATCTTCGCCGCCACCCGGCGCGGTGACGTTTTCCTGGTCTCCGACGCCCTCGGCCCTGACATCTCAACCGCAAGGCTCAGCCGCTATGCCGCCGGCCTGCATGAATGCCTCGGCCTTGCCTGGAAAGCGGGGTCGCTCTACGTCACCCAACGCCCGGAAATTACCCGCCTGGCCGATGAGGACAATGATGGCCGCGCCGACCTCTTCGAGACCGTCAGTGATGGCTGGGGCATCACCGGCGACTATCATGAATATGCCTTCGGATCGGAATTCGACCGCCATGGCGATCTCTGGGTGGCGCTCTGCCTGACAGGTTCCTTCAGCAGCCAGACGGACTACCGGGGCTGGGCTCTGCGGGTCACCCCTGACGGAAAAACCATCCCCACCGTCTGCGGTCTCCGCAGTCCCGGAGGCATCGGTTTCAATGCCGCGGGCGATGCCTTTTACACCGACAACCAAGGCCCGTGGAATGGCTCCAGTTCCTTGAAATGGCTCAAACCGGGTTCCTTTGCCGGACACCCCGGAGGCAACGATTGGTTCAAGCAGACCAATGCCATCGGCGCCCGCCCGCCGGAACCGAATGACCAGAGCCGCATGGTGAAGGAGCGCGAACGGGTCCCCACCCTGATCCCGCCCGCGGTCATGCTGCCCCACGCCCGCGTCGGACAGAGCCCCACGGCTATCATTTGCGACACCACCGGCGGCAAGTTTGGTCCCTTCCAGAACCAACTGTTCGTCGGGGAGCAATGTTATTCCAACATCACCCGGGTCAGCTTGGAAATGGTAAACGGGGTCTACCAGGGCGTGGCCATTCCCTTTGTCGAAGGTTTCGGCAGCGGGATTATCGGCATGACCCTGACGCCGGACGGCAAAATGTTCGCCGGGGGTTCCGACCGCGGCTGGGGCTCGCGCGGAGGCAAGCCCTTCAACCTCGACCGCCTCGTCTGGAGCGGAAAAACCCCCTTCGAAATCCTCGACATGAAGGCCACTCCCGACGGGTTTGATCTGCGCTTCACGGCTCCCGTCAGCAAGGAAACCGCCGGCAACCCCGCCAGCTACGCCATGGAAGCCTGGACCTGGGCCTACCGGGCGGAATATGGAGGTCCGGAAGTCGACCAGGTTACCCCAAAAATCACCGCCGCCCTGACCGCGCCGGACGGTCTGAGCGTGAAGCTCACTATCTCGCCGCTTACCAGGGGGCACGTGCATTACCTGAAATCGACCGGGGTGCGCTCCACCACCGGCCTTCCGCTGCTGCACCAGGAGGCTTATTACACTTTGAACGAGATTCCGCCTGCCTGAACCAAGGCGAAAATTCCGAAATTTCATGTTGCCAAAGAATCCGCCCCTCCCCTACTTTGAGCGCACTGCGATTTTTTATGAAAAAGACCATCCTTATCCTCCTGACTGTCGGCATTGCCGGCCTGAGCATGGCAGACTTCCAAGCCCCCCCGGCTGAGAAGAACGGCCCCATCCGGAAATTGAGCCGTGCCCTGGCGAACATCGTCTACGGTGCCACGGAAATCCCGACCCAGTGGAACAAAACCAATCGTGAAGAAGGCGGCACCGTCGCCGGCAGTTACGGCATCGTTCACGGCACCCGTAAAACCGTGGCTCGCCTCGGTTTCGGTATCTTCGAACTCGTCACTTTCCCTTTCCCTGCCTACAAAGGCACTTATCGCCAGCCTTATCCCGAGCATCTGCGGGAGGCCACTCACCCGAGCACTGGTTACCTTGAATTCCCGCCTGAACTGGGTTTTGTCTCCGGCACCCAGTACACCCGCGAGCAGTTCAACTGAGCCGATTTAGGGTTTTTCCTTTCGAGGCCTCTTTTCTTTACGGAAAAGAGGCCTTTTTCGTGGGCGGGTGCCAGATGAACTGCCCTTTGCTAAATCGGAGTTTGCCACTAGATTTATAATACTCTCCAGACTCATGGCTGAACTCCGCACTCCCCAAGGCCATACTCTCCTCCTTCCAGACGGAGCCGTCAGCATTGGCGCAGATCCCGCCAATGAAGTGCCCGTCGCTGCTCACCTTGGTCTCGCCCCCGTCCATTTCCGCCTTCAACCCTGGGAAGGCGGCCATTTCATCGAGGACGCGGGTTCTGGACTCGGAACACTCGTGAATGGACATGCCATCAACTGGAAACCCCTTGCCCATGGCGATCGGATTGTGGCGGGAGAGCTGGAGGTGATTTATTCGGAATCCTCCCCCAGTGATGCTGCCTCGGTATCAGCCACCGCTGCCTCGGCTGCTCCAGTGGTCCTGCTCCAGCCGCCCGCACCTCCTTCATCCTCAGGAATCGCCGCCGCACCCTTGATGTCCATCGAAGCATCAGGCCTCCAAGTCCCCATGCCGACGGCCTCCACTGTCGCCCAGCCACCGGCTTGGCTACCTGAAGATCTGCTGCCGGAAAATTCTCATAAATCAGCCGTGATCACGGAGAATCCCCCCTGCGGCAACCCGATCTCCCCGGCCGGGGAGGTCCCCATTCCCGCCCAGGGACGTTTTCCAGAGTCCACCTCCACCCAAGCCCGCCGCTTCCGGCGTCAGCTGCCCTTGGCTGCCGTCCTCGCCGTTTTGGGCTGGGCCGGACACGCCGCGTGGCAAAGTGGAAACCTGGGTGGACTGTTTCAATCGCTCCAGAGCGCCTGGGGCAAATCCCGGCCATCTCCGGCCGGAATGCCGGTCACCGAACCCGCCACGCAACCTCCCGGAAACAAAGTCGCCCCCGCGCCACGCCCCCTCACGCCCTGACGACCACATTCAACACATCGGCCGCTACTTTCTCCAAGGGTTGATCGATCGAAATGCTGATGGCCTCATCCGGCCCCGGAGCCTCCAGGGCTGCGAACTGCGAATCCAGCAAAGTTATCGGCATGTAGTGCCCCTTGCGGGCGGCCATCCGGGAGGCTATCAACTCCTGGGTTCCTTCGAGAAAAACAAACTGCACCCCTTCCTGCCCATTCCGCAGGGCCTCGCGATAGCGCCGCCGCAGTGCGGAGCAGGCCAGCACGGTCCTTCCCTCTGCCGGAGTAGCCGCAATCACCTTTTGCCGCAGCCGCTCCAACCACGGCGCACGATCCTCATCGGTCAGGGCATGACCCGCCGCCATTTTGGCCACGGCCTCCTCCGTATGCCAGTCATCGGCATCTTGGAAATCCGCTCCCCACTGCTGCGCGACGGCCCGCCCCACCGCCGTTTTGCCGCAGCCGCTCACTCCCATAATTACTAGCACCCGGATACGAAAAAGATTGGTTCTGGCAGTTGTTGCCGGCAAGCCTGCAGCGTTCATAGTCATGCTGCCTTCTTTCACCTCCCGACCCATGTCTGCAAGAACTTCCCCGGCCGAAGCCTACGAAAAGATCCCCACGCTTATCTTCGCCGATGCGCCGGAAGCCGCCGCTTCCCTCGCCGCTGAAGTGCGCGACCTCATCCTGACCCGCCGTGCGGAGGGCCGGCCCGCCGTGCTCGGCCTTGCCACCGGTTCCACTCCCGTTCCCTTCTACCGGGAACTCATCCGTCTGCACCGTGAGGAAGGACTGAGCTTCCACGATGTCATCACGTTCAATCTTGATGAATATTATGGTCTGAGCCGCGACCATCGCGAGAGCTACTTCCGCTTCATGCAGGAGCAGCTCTTTGCCCATATCGATCTCAAGCCGGAAAACATCCACCTGCCGGATGGCACCGTGCCCCTGGACGGTGTGTTCGCCCACTGTGCCGCTTATGAGGATGCCATCCGCGCCGCCGGAGGCATTGATCTCCAGATCCTTGGCATCGGCCGCACCGGCCACATCGGGTTCAACGAACCCGGTTCCTCCCGCGATTCCCTGACCCGGCTGATCCCGCTCGACCGGATCACGCGCCAGGATGCCGCCGCCGATTTCCTGGGGGAGTCCAACGTCCCGCGTTTTGCCATCACCATGGGGGTCGGCACGATCCTGCGGGCGAAAAAACTGGTGATGATGGCATGGGGCGGGAACAAAGCCGGGATTGCTGCCCGGGCGATCGAAGGACCGGAAACAGAAGCCGTCTCGGCCAGTTTTCTGCAGAGCCATCCGGATGCCCGCTGTTTCCTCGACCGTGCGGCCTCGGCCGCCCTCACCCGCATCCGCCTGCCATGGCTGGTGGGCCGGGCCGAGTGGACGCCTGCCGAGACCCGGCGGGCTGTGCTGTGGCTTGCCCTGACAGAAAAGAAGCCGGTCCTGAAACTGCGGGATGGGGAATACAATGAGCACGGCATGGCCGAACTGCTGACTCACTACGGGAACGCCTATCACCTGAACATCGAAGTCTTCAACCGCCAGCAGCAGACCATCACCGGCTGGCCCGGCGGCAAACCAAATGCGGACGATACCTCCCGCCCGGAACGCGCCGCGCCCTTCCCGAAAACCGTGCTGGTGTTCGCTCCCGAACCACAGGACGACGTCCTCGGCATGGGCGGCACGATCGAACGGCTGGTCTCCCAGGGCCATGATGTCCATGTCTGTTATCTGACCGGTGGCGACCTCCGGATCACCGATGCCGAAGCCATCCGCTTTGCCCGGGTGCTTCTGGAAACCTCCGAACAGGATCCTGGCCGGTGGAAGGAGCAAATCGACTATGCCGGCGGCATTCTGGACGAAATCGAGGCCAAGGGGCCTTTCGGGGATCCCCCGGCCCGGTTGCGCCGCCTCAAGGCCTTGATCCGCCGCGGGGAAGCCCGGGATGCCGCGGTCAGTCTTGGCGTCAAACCCTCCCAAATCCGCTTCCTTGATCTCCCCTTCTACACCGAAGGCCGCTATCGTCAATTCCGGCTCTCCCCCGCGGACATCACCGCCATCGGTTCGGTGCTGGCCACTCTGCGGCCGCATCAGATTTATGTGACCGGCGACCTTGCCGACCCCAGCAGCGTCCAAGGCATGGCCTTTAGCGCCTTCAAGTCAGCCTGGCAGGCCAGAGCTGGCCAGCCCTGGCGGACGCAATGCCGCGTCTGGCTCTACCGGGGTCACCAGTCGGAATACGAGCCCCATGAAATCCAGATGGCCATCCCCATGAGCCCGGACCAATTGTCCCACAAGCTCGACGCCGTGCAGAAATTCCAATCCCATACCCTGCCGGACCTGCTCGGCGGAGGACGGAATCAGGAAACCGCCCGCGTTTATGATGCCCTCGGCACCGCCGAATACGAAGCCATCGAAGCCTTCCGGAGCTGGCAGGAATGATTACCCGGGGAAATGCAGGCCGTTGCAGTCCTCCGCATCCCGCCGGGGCGGCACTGCGTTAATAGGGTGTCGGTCTTTTTGCGTGATGAATCTCCCTCCTGTCGTTCCTGTTATGCTGCTGGAGCAGTGTCATGTTTTTCCTCACGGATTGCTGCCGCTGAATATTTTCGAGCCACGCTATCGCCTGATGCTCAAACATGCCCTGGAGACGGACCGTTTACTTTGCATCGGCAGCCTCGCTACGTCCGAAAATGATGAAGCGGTGGAATCCGACGACCGGATCGGAGAGTTCAGCACGGTGTCAGTGGTGCGGGCTTGCGTGAAGAATTCAGACGGCACATCCCAACTGGTGCTCCAAGGCATGCAGAGGGTGCGGTTCGTCTCCTGGGAGCAATATGAACCGTTCCGGATTGCCCGGATTGAGCCCTTGGAAACGAAGTGCCTGCACCCTGCCTCCGCAGAAATTAAAAGCCAGGTGCTGCTGGAACGGGTGCTGGACCTGATCCGCCGCGGGACGGACACCGGCCGGCAACTGGCCACCCAGCTGCAAAAACTCGCCGACCCCAGCCAGCTGGCGGATTTTGTGGCGGGGAATTTAATCAGGGACGCGATCACGCGTTATCCCCTCCTGGGAATGACTGAGGTGGAAGACCGGCTCGATTATCTCCTGGAGTTGATGCCCCATCCCGGTTCCAAGCCAGCCAAGCCCTGAGAATTACCAGCCCGGGTTTTCCGGTGCGGCCTCAAACTTCCGGTTCCGCTCCCGGTTCGGAGAAATCCTGCTGCTCCATTTTCTGGTAAAGTTCGGTAACGTCCTCCACCGCTTCCCAGACCTCCCGGGTCAGATAAATGGGCGCTCCCGCTTGGACGGCGAGAGCGATGCTGTCGCTGGGACGGGCATCAATTTCGACAATCTTGCGCTCATACAGTTCGTTTTCCGCCACCAGAATGAGCCGGGCATAATAGACACCGTCGGCAAAATGATTGATGATGACCCGGTCCACTTTGGCTCCCAGTCCGGCCAGCACGCTACCGATAAGTTCATGGGTCTGGGGCCGTTCCCGGGCTTCCTGCCGCAAGGCCATGCTGATGGCCAGTCCGACGCTGTGGTCGATATAAATCACAAAGATCTTGCGGGAATTGCCGAGGAAGACCGCACATCCCCCGCTGGTCGGGAAGACCGCTTTCACTTGGATTTCGACGACAGGATTTTCCTTGGCCATGGCTTGATTTTTATTAATAGCCATTCATGGCCGCCGGAGCAATCGTGAATCCGCCGGCCGCCCCCGGCAAAACACCTGTTTTCAGCCAAGGGAATCCCCCTGTAAATAAAAAGGCACACCGCCGCAACCCACCGTCGCTCGCAGGAAGCGCCCGTCCACCATCCAGCCACCCTTCCCTCATCCTGAAAGAAGGCCCTGCCTCCCAGCGTCCACAGTGTCAGCCCCATTTCACCGCACATGTTATCCGAATCCGGCATCCTCCCTCCCCCCAACGATCATCAGCTGGATCTGCTGATGCCGCTGATGTTTTTTTATGGCCGGCTGGAATTGGATTTGCCGCGGCTGGGCTTCCTGGAAGGTTCCGCCGTGCCGGAGCCGCAGCATCACCTGCTGGTGCACCAGAGCGACATGACACCCCGCCTGAGAAATCATCATGGCAGCGCCCCGCAACTGACCGTGGTGACGGAGGACCATACCCCGGAATATGTCATCCGGGAGGTGGTCCTGACTTGTGAGGACCGTCCCGTCGAGTACGGGGCAATTGGAATTCATCTGGAAGGATTCCCCCCGCACGTCAAGGAGTTGATCCGCGGGGGCAGCGCTCCGCTGGGGGCGATTCTGGAAAGTGAGGGCATCCCGCACACCAGTGCGCCCTCCGGTTATTTTTGCCTGGAAGCGGATCCCCATATGGCCCGGCTTCTGGGCACCATGCCCGGAGTGTCGTTGTTTGGCCGGTGCAATGTCCTGAGCCATGCCGACGGCACCGCCTTCGCGGACATCGTGGAGGTATTGCCACCGGCCTGATGGCATGGCTTGTGCATCCGCCGGATTGCCGCATGATTCGCGGGAGATGATGCCTATGCCTCCGTTACCCTTTGCCATCTGCCGGCTGGCCGTGGTGCCCGTACGTCGCTTTGCAGATATGGTGAGTGAAATGACCACTCAGGTGCGCTTCGGCGAAGGGGTGGAGATCCTTGATGAAAACCGTGGACTCTGGCAGGTGCGGCTGCTTCACGATGGTTATGATGGCTGGGTGGATTCCCGGCAGTTTACCGCTCCCCAGGCGGCTCCCCAGGCGGCTCCCCCCGCGGCCGCACGCGTGCTCACGGCAGAGACAATGGGCTGGGCAGTCTGTGGGCAGGAACGTCGCCTGCTTCCCTCCGGCACGCCGCTTCCGGAATGGGGCGACGGCAGATTTTCAATCGGCGGAGAAATCTGGGAATGGAGTGGCGCGGTACATCACGTTCCCGCCGCCGCCCACTGGGGAAACCTGCTGGCGGAAGCTGGCCGCTACGTCCATGCCCCCTACTTCTGGGGCGGCCGGACGCTTTGGGGAATCGATTGCTCGGGGCTGGTGCAGACCTTGTTGCTTCACCAGGGGGTCTGCATCCAGCGCGACTGCATCACCCAGGTGGACGAAGGGACCGAGGTGACTTCCCTGCATGAGGCGCAGCCGGGAGACCTCGCTTTTTTTGACGGCACCCGTGACGGTGGCCGGCATGTCGGTCTGGTCCTCGGTGGAGGCGAAGTGCTGCATTCCAGCGGATACGTCAGAGTGGATGCACTGACCGCCCGCGGCATCGTCGTCCGGGAAACCGGGCACCTCTCCCACCGGCTCACCGCCCTGCGCCGGGTGACGGGATGGACCGGGTTTGGTTCTTGACCCGGCTCTCCTGCCACGGAATGCTCGCCTTTGTTATGCCGGAAGTTAAGTCCATCGATCTCGCCATAGATCTGAAATCCCTGACCAAGGTCTATTCCAATGGCGTGCAGGCGCTGGATGGTCTTTCCATGCGGGTGAAGCGCGGGGAAATTTATGGACTGCTGGGACCCAACGGGGCCGGCAAGAGCACCCTCATCAAGTGCCTCACCGGCCTCGTCCATCCCACCGCGTGCCGGGGCACCGTGCTCGGCTTTCCCGTCGGGGACCCCGAAGTCAACAGCCTGCTGGGATATTTGCCGGAAAACGCCTCGTGGCCGGAGCATCATACCGCCGGTCAAGTCCTCGATTTTGCCGGTCGCCTGCATGGACTGGTCCCACGGGAACGCATCCGGCGGGTCACTGAACTCCTCAAAATATCCGGCCTGGAAGCCTGGAGGAATGACCGTCCCCAACATTTCAGCAAAGGCATGCGCCAACGTCTCGGGGTCGCCTATGCACTGATGGGGAATCCTGAATTGGTCTTTCTGGATGAGCCGACCGACGGAGTGGATCCGGTGGGCCGCAAGGAAATCCGCGACCTGATCCGCGATCTCAAACGCGAAGGAAAGACCGTCTTCGTCAATAGCCACCTGCTGGGCGAGCTGGAGATGATCTGCGACCGCATGGCCATCCTGATGCGGGGCCGGGTAGTTCGTCAGGGTTCATTGGAGGAGCTGACCATTGAGAGCTGCCGTTACGAAATCGCGGTCGCGGGCAATCTCCTGGATAACTTTGGCCTGATGGACCTGATCCATCGACTGGGCGGCACGGTGGCCCTGACGCCTGATGGAGTGGAAAGCCACATTGAATTGCCCACCCGGCGCCCCCAGCTGGTGCAGCCGGTGGTGGATGCCCTGCGGCAGGATGGTTATCTTCTGCTCTCCGTGGCCCCCGCCCGGCAGTCGCTGGAGGAGCTTTTCATGGAGGCCATCCGCACCGGCGGGCAATTTAAAACCCGGGAACCCGACGACTGATCCCTGTGGCGCGATCCCGGATCGATGATATAGCCTCTATTCCTTCTTAGCAAATTCACCGGTTTGAGTTCACTTATCGCCATCGCTTATGATACGCTGACCCTGTTGTGCCGGCGGCGGCTCTTCTGGCTCAACGTGTGGCTTTCCGTGTTGGTGGTGCTGGTGGTGGCGTCCATGAGCTGTCACGGGACTGGTTGGTCGCTGGGTTTTGGCCTGAAGTCATGGCCGAGCGGCTACCTCGTCAAGGGATCGCCCTGGGAGACCACTCTGTTTTTCGGCGTAGTGCAACGGGCCACGCAATGGTGGGTGGCCGGAGCCGCGCCCCTCTTGGCCTTGTTCAGCATGGCCTCCGTGGTGCCCAAAACGCTGAAGTCCGGCCAAGCCGCCCTGCTCTTCACGAAAACCCAGAGCAGAGCCGCCGTCCTTCTTGGCCGCTTCGCGGGCGGCGTTATCTTCGCCGCGATTCCCGCTCTGATCTGCGTCACCGGACTGTTTCTGACCCTGGGCTGGCGACTCGGAGTCTGGGAAATCCGGCTATTCCTTGCCCTCCCCTTTGCCCTGCTCCTCTTCTCGGCCCTGGCCGCAGTGACGGTGATGCTGGGCGTCCTGACAAAGTCCTCCTCCGCTTCGCTGGTGGTCACCCTGATTTTCGCCTCCAGCGTGATGGCGCTGCAGGATGCGGTCTCGCACCCTGCCGGAGTGGAGGAAGAAGCGGAATTAAAAGCCATGGCGCCATCCGTCACCGCAGGTCCTTTGGCGCTCCAGATTGTGACTTGGCCCCTCCCCCGCACCCACGAGCTGATGGAAGGCATGAGCCGGGCGATCCGCCTGAGCGGCCCCCGGCCCTTCCGCGATCTGGTGCGGCGCTGGCGCATCGGCAATCTGCGGGTGGGAGCCGCCGCCGCCGAAGTGCTGGATGCGACCACCGAGGTGCCGGCGCCACCGGTCACGCCGCTGAAACTGAGTGAAGCCGTCCTCGTTACCACCGGCTTCTGTGGACTTACCCTGATCGCAGCCATCGTGCTGTTGAACCGTCGCGATCTCTAGCCTCCTTTCCAGCAACACCATGGCCCGTTCTGTCCCCCCCTCCCGTGACACCGCGATCATTGCGCCGGATCTGCTGCTGGAAGCCTATGCCGGCGGGATGTTCCCCATGGCCATGGAAAATGGGGAAATGGGCTGGTTTTCCCCGGACCCCCGCGGCATCATTCCGATCAAGGAATTCCATATCCCGCACGGTTTGAAAAAAGTGCTGCGGAACAATCCATTCGACGTCCGTTTCGACACGGCTTTCGGAGCCGTCATGAAGGGTTGTGCCGACCGTGAGTCCACCTGGATCAGCGACATGATCCACCGCAGTTATGTCAAACTGCACGAATTGGGATTCGCCCACTCCGTGGAAATCTGGCAGGACAACGCTCTCGTCGGGGGACTCTATGGCCTCGCGATGGGTGGGGCATTTTTCGGAGAGAGCATGTTCAGCCGGGTTCCCAACGCTTCAAAGGTCGCCCTCGCCCACCTCGTCAACCGGCTTGATGAGCGCGGGTTCGTCCTGCTGGATACCCAATGGGTGACGGAGCACCTGACCCAGTTCGGCGCCCACGAGATTCCCCGGTCCACCTATCTGAAGCGGCTCAACAAAGCCCTGAATCTGCACTGCTCCTTCAGCTGAGGCCTCTGCCCGCGCTCAGCGGCGGGCCTTCCGCTTCACAATTCCGAGGAACTGGCCTGCCTCCTCCACTTTGAGGAGATGGGCCGCGGCGAAATAGGCGCCTCCGGCAGCGGCCAGCACCGCACCCAGCGACACCGCCCGCCGGATCAGACCAAAACCCGCCCAGCCCTGCAGCACCCAGTGATTGCCGGCCCACGCCACCGCTCCCAGCAGCACCACGGCGGGGATCAGTTTGGCCAGCGTTCCCAACAATTTCCCGCCTTCCAGGCCTCCGGCGATGCGGGTCATCATGAAATACAGCAACGAAAAATTCGTCGCCGCGATCACCGCCGTGCTCAGTGCCAGATATTCATGCCCCAGCCGGAAATAAAACACAAAAACCGAATTCAGAGCGGCATTAAGGGCAATGGACCCCAGCGCCACATACATCGGAATAAAGCGGCGGTCGATCGCGGTAAAGGCCGGCTGGATCACCTTGATACAGGCATAAAAAATCAGCCCGACGGCATACCAACGCAAGGCGGCGGCGGTGGCCAGGGTTTCATAGTGGGTGAATTTTCCGCGCTCGTAGAGCAATGAAATGATCGGCTCCGCCATCACAAACAATCCCACTGCCGACGGCAGCGTCAGGAACAGCACCAGCCGGTTCCCGGCCCCCAGCACACTCCGGAATTTTTCCGTGATGCCATCGGTCGCCACCCGCGACAATACCGGAAGCGTTACGGTGGCCACAGCCACTCCAAACACTCCCAGCGGCAGTTGCATGAGCCGGAACGCATAATTCAACCAGGACACCGGCCCATCCTTGAGTTCCAGATGCGAGGCAAAAATCGTATTCAATAGCACATTCACCTGCACAGCACTCCCTGCAATCACCGCCGGCCACATCAATTGCAGGATCCGCCGCACCCCGGAGTCCTTCCAGTCCCGGCTGAACTTGAACCGGTAACCCAGTTTCCAAAGCGCAGGAAGCTGCACCCCGAGTTGCGCCATGCCCCCCAGTAATGTCCCGATGCTGAATCCAATCATCGCCTTCCACCCGAAGGTCGGGTCCATCAGATAACCAATTCCCGCGCCCCCCACAATACTCACAATATTAAAGAAGCTGCTGGCCATCGCCGGCACGCCATACACCTTTTTGCTGTTCAGAATCCCCATCACCAACGCCGCCAGCGAGACCATCAGGATAAAGGGATACATCACCTGGGCCAGCGTCACCGTGAACGGGATTTTCCATTCCTCACTGGCCCACCCGCCGGCCAGCAGCCGGACAATCCAAGGGGACAGTAGCACCCCCGCGATGGAAACCAGGCTCATGAAGACCGCTGCCAGGCTGAGAATCCGATGCGCCAACTGCCACGCCGCCCCATCGCCCTCCGTTTTCAGCTTCTGCGAAAAAACGGTCACAAAGGCCGTGCTCAGCGCCCCTTCCGCGAAGAGATCGCGGAGCATATTCGGCGTGCGGAACGCCACCGTAAAACAGTCCCGCAGTCCCGGCGCAAACAAGGCTGCAAAAACCAGTTCCCGGATCAATCCCAAAACCCGGCTGCACATGATCGCCAGTGCCACCATCCCCGTCGCCTTCGCCCCCGCCGATTTTTCCTCCGGCTTGGCAGACTCCAAGGGAGACGGGGCACCGGCGGCGAGCGAATCAGGAATCTGGGACATGAAGGAAATTTACCAAGCCTACTCACACGGTTTGGATGGCCCCGTCAACAGAGGGACCGCCCTCCAAGCCCGCTCCTTGCGCCATCAGCCCGTGCCATCGCCAACCCACGCCATGGCAATTCCAGACGGTCGTGCGTTTCCAAATATCGAATGGATTCCGGCCGGCTGCGCGTATGGCATGCAGAGTATCCATTCCCTGTCATTTTCCCATGATCCAACATCTCCCTCTTTTCTCCCGTCGCCTCCACGGTTGCCTGGCGCTGGCCCTGGCGCTTACCGCCTCATCCAAGGCGGAGGAGCCAGCCAAAAAAGCCACCCCGGCCCGCAGCACCGATCAGGTGGAATTCACCATCGGTCCGGACTATGCCGATGCCCCGGAACTGGCCAAATCCAACGTCCCCCAAGGCACCGTCCACGAATTCACCATGAAATCCGGGGACAGCAAAATCTACCCGGGCATTGCCAAAGGCCAGCCCGGCACCGTGCCCTACGAGCGGAAAGTGGCCGTCTATATTCCCAAGCAATACCGGGCGGGCAAGGAGGCGCCTTTTCTGATCGCCCAGGATGGCATGGGCTACCGCAGTTTCCTGCCCACCATCCTGGATAACCTCATCGCCAAACGCCGGGTTCCACCTCTCATCGCCATCATGATCAACTCCGGAGGGGGCGACTCCAAAGGCAGCCAGCGCGGATTGGAATACGATACGGTCTCCGGCCAATATGCCGAATTCATCGAGAGCGAAGTCCTCCCGAAAATCGCGGCTGACTACAAGGTGAAATTCACCACCGACCCGGAGGGCCGCGCCACCATGGGCGGCAGTTCCGGAGGAGCCGCCGCCTTCACCATGGCGTGGTTCCGGCCGGATCTTTACCGCCGAGTCCTGACGTATTCCGGCACCTATGTGGACCAGCAGTCCCCGCCCAATCCGGAATCCCCCCACGGCGCCTGGGAATATCACGAACACCTGATCCCTCAGTCGGAAAAAAAGCCGCTGCGGATCTGGCTCCACGTCAGCGAAAATGACAACGGCTCCAAACGGGACGAAGCCTCTCTCCATAACTGGGTCATGGCCAATCAACGGATGGCTGCCGCCCTCAAAGCCAAAGGGTATCCCTATCGCTACGTCTTTGCCGAAAACGCCGGCCACACCGACGGACGGGTCACCCGGCAAACCCTGCCCGGTGCCTTGGAGTGGCTCTGGGAGGGCTACCGGGCCAAATAATCGGCCCCAACCCGGAACGGCGGCGGCGCGTTTCTAACCCAGCGTGATCCCCACGGCGCCGAGGGCCGCATAGTCTGCCGGCTGATGCGTAAGGAGAATGATCTGCAGTCCGCGGCTGGCGGCGAGATCCAACATGCTTTGCAGCTGGCGCAGCCGGGTGGCATCGCTGTGGGCAAAGGCGTCATCAAACACGACCGGGAGCGTGCCGCCATGGGAAGCGGCCAGCACTTCCGCCATGGCCAGCCTTACGGCGGCGGCGGTTTGCTCACGGGTGCCCCCGCTTAGACTATCGAAGGAAATTGCCCCACCCGCATGGCCGGGGCGGATCAGCTGGAGCCCGGTAAAAGCCTGGTCTTCCAGGACAACCGCAGCCCGGGTGCCCGGACCAAACAGACACTCCAGATAACCGGAAATACAATCGGCCAGCGGACGGGTAAAACGATCCGCCATCGCCGCCTGCTCCGCGCTGAAAGCCTCATGCAGCAGCCGGCGGGAGGCGGCCTGCCGGCGGAGGCGCTGCACATTTTCCGTGGCCTCTGCCACCCGGGCGGTGGCGAGGGCCAACGTGGCCGCAGGATCGTGGCTGCCGTCCGACCGGAGTTGATCGGCCGCAACGGCGCGCCGGGTTTCCGCCGCTGTGCGCTGCCGGCCCAATTCCTCCAGGCTGCGATGGAGGCGCTGCAGGTTGCGGGCGGTGTGCTCCGGCTGCAGATCCTCCAGGATTTTCCGGATCGCCGCCAACCGGTCGGCCGCCAGTCGGCGCCGATCGCGCGCTTCCAGCAAAGCCGCCGCCCGGGTGGAGTCGTCGCCGTGGGTGGTGATGAGCAGATCGAGCTGGGCGAGCAGACCGGTGTGCCGGGTGTGCCGGTCGCGCAGGCTGTCCTGGTGCTGCAACAGGACC
The DNA here is from genome assembly GCA_942492905.1 of uncultured Verrucomicrobiota bacterium. Lineage (GTDB taxonomy): Bacteria > Verrucomicrobiota > Verrucomicrobiia > Verrucomicrobiales > V1-33 > CAIZWU01. Next base: position 2,001,116 of record OW818657.1, on the reverse strand, counting down.
CGGGCGCTTTCGGCAGCGGTCCGGGCGGCAGCATCCCGGAGGGTTTTGGTGCGGACTACGGCCGACTCTGCCAGTTCAAGGTGACGGACCGCTTCCCCCAGCAGGCCCCGGGCAGTCTCTGCGGGAGGGATGGAATCCGATACTGAGTCCCCCGGATCACTCAAGGCAGTTTCCACCGCGGTGGTCCGGCGGGCAGTATCTGCCAAAGCCGCCGCATGGGCCGCCTGCGCTTCTGCCAGGGCCGCCGGCAGGGTGCTGGCTTGCAGCGATTTCAGAGCAGCCTGTCCTGCCAGAAGCCGGGAGCCCAGATCCGCACGCCGGGCGGTGATGGTGGAGGCTTCCTCCAGGCTGCGGACCCCATATTTTTCCAAAGCGGTCTGCCATTCCTGCCGGGCCTGCCGCTCCTTTTCCCTGGCGGCGGCCAGGCTGGTACCGCCACCAGGACGGATGCGGAGCCGGTAGGCGGCGCCTAGCTTAATCACAGATTCTTCCGTGAGGATCCGGGTTTCTCCCGGCGGGAGGGGCTGCCCCCCGATCAGCACAGGACCATCGGCAGCGAGGAGTTCGAGCCCGGCGGCCATCGCGGTGAGGGCGGCGGCGGCCGCATGCTGATGAGTATCCAATTTCTGGAGCACGGCGAGACCCGCGGCGTCGACCGGCGGCAAGGCGGCCAGGGCCAGCTGCAGTTTTTCGGTATCCGCCTGATGCTCCGCCCCCTGGGCGGCCCGCTGGGTCAGGGCCGCGAGCCGGGCGGCGGTTTCGTGCTGCTGGAGCCAGGACTGCGCCAGATCGTGCTGTTGCCGGGCCCTGACGGCAGCGTCACTGGCGGCTTCGAAGGCCCTTACGGTCGATTCGGCCTTCTGACGCGCCGCGTCCTGACTAGCCGTCAGGGTTTGCGTGGCCGCATCCAGCGGAGCGAGTTCGGAGGCAAGGGCGGTGAGTTGTTGCCGGATTCCCCCCAACTGGGCTTCCTGTTGCTCAAGGGTGTGCAATCCCGCCGCCGCGGCCGTATCCGCGTTGATCAACGTGACCTCTTCCTCCCGGCGCTGACGGATCAGGGCATCCTGGCGGATGGCTTGATCCTGTTGCGCAGACAGATCCGTGAAGTCGCGTCCGAGACGTTCGAGTTCCTCACCGGCGGCGGTGAAGGTCTGCACGCTTTCCTCCAGGAGACCGGCCCGCGACCGCGCCACGGTTTCAGCCGCCAGAGCGGCTTCCACTGCGGCTTCCGCCTGCGCCAGCGGGCTATTGGCTTTTACTTTGCCCGTGGCGGTGAAGCTTTCCTCGAAAGCTTCGGCCACGGCCGCGGCAGTGCGGCTGTCGCGCTCCGATTGCATGGCGGCCGCCCCGCCCAGGGTCTGCAGCCGGTGCAGCAGGCCATCCTTTTGGCTGGTGGCGTGCGGGGTGGGATCGTCTCCACTTTGCCCCTGCCAGACCCAGAGATGCGACCATTGCCCCAAGGCCACTTTGCCGGATGCCCCGGCTTCCACGCCCAGCAGCCGGGCCAGTTCCGTCTCGGCGGCTTCGCCGGTCAGGGCCATGCCGTGGGAAGGCGTGAGGGTAGTATCACCGCTGGTGCCGAACCGCTTTTTGAGTTGATAGACCACGCCCCCGGTGAGGAACGAAAGCTCCACCTCCGGCGTCCCCGGGTGGATAGTGGATTTCATGGCCCGGTGATCGGTCGTATTGCCCTTGGCCTTCAGAAAAAGGGCGCGGTGCAGCGCTTCGGCGAGGGTACTTTTTCCAGCTTCATTCCGCCCGCCGATCAGCGTGCGGTGCGGATCAAAGGCCACCGTGGTTTCCTGGTGCAGGCGGTAGGCGCGGACGGTGGCGGAGAGCAGACGCATGTTTCCTGAAAAGTTAGTCTGTCACCACCAGAGCGTAAAGATCGCGCAGGGCGAGCCGGGCGATAATGGCGTCTTCCCCTGCGCCGGCTGCCACTCCGGCCAACTGGGAGGCCACCCGGGAAATCAGGGGATCACCGGCCCGCTGGGTGAGAGCATCGAGTTCACCGGAGGAGGGAGCGGTGGTGGTGAGGTCTGTGAGTTTGAGCCGGAGCAACCGGGCTTCCCACGACTCGAGGGACTGCTGCAGTTCCACCCCTGCGGCGATGCCCAGGGAGCCGCTCAATTCCAGGCGGAGGAGGTCACGGCCAGCCTGTTGTCCGAGGCATCCGGCGAGGGACCGCTGCAGGGCAGCCAACGAACTGTCTTCCGTGAAAACCCACCCGATCTGCTGCCAGCGCAGCCGCGCGGTGGCAAGACGTTCCACTTCCGGCAAAATCCCGCGCCCCGCGGTGACCCGGAGGATGTGCCCCGGTTCATTGGCTTCGCCTTTGGGAAAGCGGTCCGGCTCCGGAGTGCCGGAATACCACGCGTGGGGGGCCACGGATTTCGTGCCGTGCCAGTCCCCCAGAGCGATGTAATCAAAGCTGCCCGAAGGGAGGCGGTCGAGGTCGATCCGGTTGCTCCCGACAGGGGATTCCTCGTCATCCGTGCTTCCGCCAAACCCCTGGACACTGCCGTGAGCCAACACGATGCGGGCTTTGTCAGGCGCCCCCTCCGCAAAGCAGTTCTCTGCCCGCAACCAGTCCGTGGGATCAATCGATTCCGCCCGCCGCAGGAGCGGACAGGGGAAAATGACTGCGTGCTCCAGTTCGACCGGTTCGGGTGTGAGGAGGATCCGGAAGTTTGGAGCGAGCGCTGCACACTCCCGTTTAAAGAACTCCTGCTCCCAGATACTGCCGGGCCCCCCGTGATCATGGTTTCCAGGAATCGCCAGCACCGGCACCACCATGCGTCCGAGCGCACTGCAGGCCGCCGCCACGGTGGCCTTGGTGGCGCTGGGGGAATCAAACAAATCCCCCGCCACCAGAATAAACTGCGCCCCACCCTCCTGGGCAGCGGCCGCGATGCGGTCCAGCACGGCGAGGCGTTCCTGCTGGACCAGCGCCCGCTTCTGCGGGTCGGCAATCCCGGCAAACGGTTTCCCCAGTTGCCAGTCGGCGGTGTGAAGGAAGGTGACAGGCATGGGCTGAAGCCTTCTGTTGGACTGAAACCGTCCACGCACAACCCCAACCATGCCACCACGGCCGGGTTTCGTCCATTTCCCCACCGCCCGGCTCGTGCCCGGTCCAAGGCGTCAAGCCCATCCGGCCCGGCGGCGCTGGCTCCCCATGAAGCCAAACACCAAGCCGGGCGGGCTGGTTTGATCCGGCCTCAAGGAACGAGGACAGCCGTGCGGTAATAGGCGCGGCCTACCGGAGCATTCAGATCGGTGTATTGCACCGCACCGCCGGGGCCGGCGATGACGGAGGCAATCTCAGACCAACCGGAGGAGAGCTCCGTGGAGCGTTGGATCGGATAACTGGTGCCTTCCACTCCGGTGAAGCTGATCACGGGCTGCCCACTGCCGTTCAGGGTAATGGTGAGGGGAGGCATCGGCGGGAGGAGTTTGCCAAGGGCACGCAATTGGTCGACCCGCAGGCCCGTATAACCGGCCGTGACATCCTGATTCTGCACCAGGAAGTCGATGGTATTCACCCCTTGGACAAAAGTGGCGTTGGCCGGCGAAATCGTGAAGCTGGTCAGCGCCGGGAATTGGGCCGTGTTGACCAAACCGGTGGCTGTCCCATTGACCCGGAGAGCCGGCCCCAGATTGTCCGTCGCCCAGCCCCCGGTGATTTTAACCGATGGCAGGTAGAAGGCCGTGAGATCCACCGTGGTCCGGTAAACGAAGGTTCCCGGACCTTCTCCACCATCGAAGGCCAGACCCGAAGCCGAGACAGAATCCGCCAAGGAGGAAATCCACTTGGAGCTGCCGTTGTTCGCCAGCCAGGGACCCGCCACGATCGGGAAGACCGTGGAACTATGCACCGTGGCCGGCACTTGGTCCGTTCCTCCAGGATTGATCTGCAGAATGTAGTGCGGGTCAAAGTCACTGTCCGCAAGGGCGGCTCCGGTGTCATCCACCCCGGTGTTATAGATTCCGGGAATAGCATCAAACACCCCCAGAGTCGCCACGGCGCTGGTGTCGTCGCCGTAGGCATTGGTCACCTTGACCTTGTAAGTTCCGGCATTGGCCCGGGTCGCGGAGCTGATCGTGTAGGTCGGTCCGGTGGCCAGAGGGATATCGGTATTCCCGAAGCTCCACTGATAGGTGAAGGGAGTGCTGCCTTCCGCGGTGAAGGAGAAGGTGACGGATTCCCCCACCGCCACGTCCGCGCCGACAGGATCAGCGGTAATGTTCGGGGGCACGTTGGACGCCGTCAGGGTGGCGATGGCGCTGGTGACATTGCCATGGGGATTGGTCACCTTCACGGCGTAATCGCCATTCTGGGCGGCGGAGAAACTTCCAATCGTGAAGGTGGAGGCAGTTTCCCCAGTGAGGTTCGTGTTATTGCGCGTCCACTGGTAGCTCAGATTGGCGGTTCCGTAGGCCTCGACGCTAAGGGTCACGGGCGAACCCGTAACAATCGTGCCGCCGACAGGAGGTGTGATGACCACGGGGGCAATCCCGGTGGGAACCACGGAATACCCGAGGTTATCCACACGGAGACCGGTATAACCAGCCCCTGCATTCACGACCTCAAAATCAAGGTTATTGACGCCTGCAGTCAAGGTCGTGGCAGGCAAGCTTTCCGTCCGGATAGTGAAGGGGAGAAGGACACCGAAATTGGTGCTTTGCGGCACCCCGGGGGCCGTGGTGCCATTCACTTTGATGGCCCGGCCGGTGTTGTCCGAAGCGTAAGCGCCTGTAAAAATGCCGCTGGTTGGCTTACCCGTTAGATCCAATTGAGTCCGGTAAAGGTAAACGGTCGGATCGGGGCCCGCTGCCCCACTGGTTTCGGACCGCGGTCCAATCCAGACCGATGTGGCGGAATTGGCGACCCACGGTCCATCGGGGGGCAGAATAGGGAAGATTCCGCCATCCTGAATAAAAGCATCGGTGACACCAACATTGTCCGGATTTTCCACCAAGGTGTAGTGGGGATCAATTTCGCCGGTAGCAAGAGGCACCCCGGTGGCATCGACCCCGGTACCGAAGAGCGCACCGGCCACGGATTCATAGACTTCGAGGAAGGCCGGGTTGCTCAAGGCGGAACTAGTGCCGTTGGTGGCGCGGAAGGTGTAAAACCCGGACTGGGTGGCGGCACTGGCGACATTGAGGGTCAGCGTCGTCATGGTCTCCCCTGGAATTTCCACGCCGTTGCGGAACCATTTATAACTGAGAGTCGGAGCCCCGGCGGCTCTGGCGCTGAAGGTGACCGAGCCGCCAACGAATCCGACAGCCCGGACCGGATGCTCAGTGATGATCGGCGTCGGAGAGAGCGCCGACTCCCGGTTGGCGATGCCATAGAGGTGGAAAGAATTCCCGGAGATGGGCTGGGTTAGAACAGTCAAAGATCCGGTGGCATCGGCGGTGTAGGTGTAATCGATCCGGATCCCATTGTCGTTGTCAAAGCCATCCTGATCGATCGAACGCTGCTGGTCGCCGGAGCGGAAGGTCGCCCAGCGGTTGCCGACCCCTTCCCAGCCAGCAGAAAACAACGATAACCTATAGCCTTTTCCCGGGGTCAATCCCGACAAGGTGACATTTCCCGGGAAGCCATTATAAACGAAGTCATTCGCCATCGGGCGGCTGGCATCACCGAGGTTATTGCCATCATTGTTCAGAACGCCATCAAATCCACTGGTGGTGAGTTTTCCCGCAACCGCGGGATTGCCGCCAGCCACCCCGGTGAACGGCACGTCATTGAGCCGGAAGGTGGCCCCCGAACCAAAATTGAAGGCATGCGTGTAGACATAGGCAGGGTCCACCCCGGTGGTGGCCTCATCGGTCCAGGCGGTGTAGTTCCAAGGACTGGTGGTGGGAGCGATGGTAAAGTCGTCAATGACCAAGGTGTTGTCATTTACCGCTGTGTTCCTGACGGTCAAAGCAGCGGTGGTTCCGGTCGCGGTGAAGTAGCCGGAAACCCAGCGATAGGGATTGCCGGCCCCGACGGGCGTTACGTTGGAACTGACCAGCAGCGTCCCGTCGATCAAAAAATTCAGCACCGCCGTATTGCCGTTCCGGGCATTGGCCCGGAAGGTGATCTGGTAGGTCTGCCCGGAGGTCAGGCCCGAAATGGTCGTCTCCAAAGTGGAGTCGTTGGAATTGCTTTGTATGAAGGCCACCTGGGCTCCCTGCGGAATGACTCCATTATCGGCAAAGGGGCTGCCTGCCGAGGGATTCAGCCCATGGCTGCCAGGGAAATTACCCGCCCATCCCGTGATGGGGGCATTGCCGGAAACGTAACCCGGGAAGACGGTGAAAATATCAGCTTCAAAACCGGGGTTGGGAATGGTTTGAGCGGCGCTGGGCAGGATCGGCAGCAGACTGACGAAGACACTGGTGGTAAGGCAAAGGGAACGGGACCTGGTTTTCATGGAAGGGGTGCCACGGGCGGCGGTGAATGATTAAGAGGAGGCTAAACAGACTGGGGGAATACGGCCTTTCGGGTCAAGTTTTCCAAGCAATTCAAATCCAACTTTAAAAAATACAAATTCCATCCAGGCGAGGCCGCTTTCCCGGAAATCATCCTGTTCCTGGCGCCCTCTTGCCGCGTTCGTTCCCGCCTTGGAAGCAAATGACTTCCCATTTTTAAAACCACTGGCTAAAAGGAAAGGCTCCCCGGCCAAAGCACCGCCTTTTGCCTGCCCCAACCCCTCGTCTCCCCCATGATCAGAGCCCTGCTTGCAGGTGTCCTGCTGTCTGCCGTTTCCGCGGCGGCCGGCTACGATACCGTCGTCACCTTCAACGAACTGAACTACCACCCGGCCGCTCCGGGAGTGGAATGGCTGGAACTGCATAACCAGCACGGGGTGAATGTGGATCTCTCGGGATGGCGGATTTCATCCGGGGTGGAATATGTTTTTCCAGCCGGGACCGTGATCCCCGGAAAGGGTTATTTGATCGTTTCGGCCAACCCCGCCGCCAGTGGATTGGCCGGCGCCCTCGGGCCGTGGACCGGGCAGTTGAACAACAGCGGCGAGACGCTCCGCCTGCGGGACAACAACGACCGGATCATGGACGAGATCACCTATGGCGACAGCGGCGGCTGGCCGGTGCCGCCGGACGGCTCCGGAGCCACCCTGACCAAGCGCAGCAGTGATGGGAACTCCGCCCAGGAAAGTGCCTGGACCTTCAGCCCCCAAACCGGAGGCACGCCCGGGGCGGTCAACTTCGCCCCCCCTCCGGCACCGGTGACCAGCACCCCGGTCACCCTCAACAGCAACTGGCGGTATAACAATAGCGGCAGTGACCCCGGCACCGCCTGGAAAACCACCGGTTACAATGACACGGCGGCGCTCTGGCAGACCGGCGCCGGATTTTTCGGTTTTGGCGCCGCCCGCTTGTATGCCCCCGGCCCGCCGGCGCCCTTGAATGGGGTCTGGAATCAGGCCGTCTGGACCGGGAATGCGGATTCCGGCATCGCCTCCAGCAACACCTACACCCACAAGATCGGCCTGAACCGCAGTGGATCCTTTACGGCGATCAACGGGGTAACTTTCGAAGCCCCCGGGGAGGGGGTGCGCAGCGGCACCAATTGGTCCCTGACCGGAGCCGACGGTGCCTTGGGCAACAACGGCGCCAACAACCTGCCCAACCCCAGCGGCAGCCGGGAACTCTGCACAGAGTTCTTCTACGGCGCCTCCGACAATGGAAAATCGCGCCTTACCCTGACTGGCCTGACCGCCGGCCAGGCGTATGTGATGCGCTGTTATACCGTCGGATACGGCGGCGCAGGCGAACGGTTGATGACGATCACCCCGTCGGATACCGGGCGCGGGTTTCTCTGCGATGAAAACGCCACCGGAAGCGGCAACGGCATGGTGCTGAGTTATCGTTATGCCGCCCCGGCCAACGGGACCATCACCTTCGATTTCCTCCCCTATAACGCGGCAAGCACCTGGCACCATTACGCCTTCAGCAATCAGACCGCTGCCGCGGCCCCCTTGGAATCTGAAGTCACCGGAGTCAGCACCTCCAGCTTTTCCTCACAGGTCACCACCGGTTTCAACCGCGCCGCCGCCCACACCGTCAATGGATCCGGCCTGACCGGCCGCCAGCATGGCATTGTCCCAGACGGCAACATGTGGCTGAGCCATGGGACCAGCTTCTCCCCCAACGATCCCCTCCCGGCCGATATCACCTGGGATCTGGGAGCGAATGTGGACCTCACTTCCCTGCATGTCTGGAACTACAATGAGGGAACCAGCCTGAACAGCCGGGGCAGCCGCCTGGTGGAGATCCTGACGGCCTCGGCTCCCGGGGGTCCGTTCACCAGCCGCGGCACCTTTACCCTGATCAAGGCTTCCGGCCTGGCCACCGAACCGGGGCAGCACCTCGACCTTGGCGTGGCCAATGTGCGCCAGGTCAAATTCAATATCACCGCCAACCACGGCGGCAGCGGCCAATTGACAGGATTGAGCGAAGTGAAATTCTACAAAACGACCGTGGCGGGGACGCCGGAACCGGTGCTCTACCGCGAACCTATCACCACCTTGTTCAACAGCGGCACCGCCAATGATGGCACCCCCCTGCCCCCCGGCACCACCGATCCCCACTACACCAACCAGACCAATGCCACGCCGGTGCTGGCGATGATACCCAACGGGGCGTGGCTGGCCGATGATGGGGTGTCCCGCTTCATCGGCCCCACCAGCTCCGGTAATGAAAACGCCGCGGCCGGCACCTTGACTTACCGCACCACCGCCGATTTCTCCGGCTACTTCCCGGCCAGCGCTTCGGTGAAGGTGGCCATCGCGGCCGACAACAGTCTTGACCTGCTGAAGCTGAATGGGGTCACCATGGCCGGAGTGTCAGGAGCCGGTTTTGCCACCTACCTGGGCCCCTTCACCGTCTCCGGTCCGTTCAACGCCGGCCTGAATGCCTTCGATTTCCAGTGGGCCAATGCCGGAACCGAAGCCAATCCGGGCGGCCTGCGCATCAAGTGGGAGGCCACCGCCGAACCCAACCCCACCCGCACCGTGCTGGCAGCCAATCCCGTCACCACGTGGTTCCGGCAATCCTTTTCCCTGACCGGTCAGCCGGGCTCGAGCTGGACCGGCGTGTTGCGCCATGTGGTGGACGATGGTGCCATTTTCTATCTGAATGGCTCGGAGATCCACCGGGTGAATCTGACCGGCCCGGCCACGGCCGCCACCCCGGCCGATGCCAACGTGGCCTATCCGATGTTCAGTCCGCTCATCACGATCCCCGCCGGGGTGCTGCAGGCGGGCAGCAACGTGCTGGCGGTTGAACTCCACCAAGCGGCGGCCGGCTCTGGCGATGCACTCTTTGCCTGTTCCCTGACAGCTACGGAAACGCCCGCCGCCATCGCCGGCATGGCCCTGCAATTGGACAAAATCACCTCGGCTACCGCTCCAGTTTTCGGACTCGATCTGCGCAATACCTCCACCGCTCCCCTGTCCCTGAGCGGCTACACCGTACTCTCATCGTCCGGCGCCACCCATGCCCTGAGCGGCTCCCTCGCCGCCGGTGGCTGGCTGACCCTGACGGAAGCCACCCTCGGCTTCCGACCGCTGGATGGCGACAAACTTTTCCTCCTCGGCCCGGGAGCGGCGATCCTCGACGGCATCACCGTGAAACTCCGGGATCAGGCCCGCACGACGGATGGCGGGTGGATGACGCCATCGTCCTATCAAGCGGGCGGTCCAGCGGTTTTTTCGGTGCCGGACAGCATCGTGATCAATGAAATCATGTATCAGCATGCCCCGCAATTCCTAGCCACCGGGGTGACGGACCATGCTGAAGAATGGATCGAGCTGCACAACCGCAGCGCTGCTGCCGTGAGCCTGAATGGGTGGAAACTGCGCGGAGGGATCGACTTCGACTTTGGTGCGGTGCAAATCCCCGCCCAGGGTTATCTGGTGGTGGCGGCAGATCCCACGGCACTTGCCGCCAAGTATCCGGCCGCCACCATCACGGGGCCTTACCTCGGCACCCTGTCCAACCAAGGCGACACCGTGCGTCTGGAGGATGTGGCGGGCAATCCGGCGGACGAAGTCCATTATGAAACCAGCGGCCGCTGGCACCAGCGCGCCGATGGCCGCGGCTCCAGCCTGGAACTGAAGGATCCTGATGCCGACAATGCAGTGCCTGAATCCTGGGAGGCCAGCGACGAGTCCGGAAAATCCGTCTGGCAGACTTTCACCTGGACCGGCACCGGAGCCGCCTTTGCCGGGACCAATAACCCCACACTGTATAACGAATTCATCCTCGGCCTGCTCAATGATGGCGAATGCCTCGTGGATGATCTCAGTTTGAAGGAAGTGAACCAGGGAAACCGGGAATTGATCCAGAATGGTTCCTTCAGCACCGGCAATGCCAACACCTGGCGGCTGCTCGGCAATCACGGCACCCATGGCCGCAGTCTGGTGGTGGATGATCCGGCGGCCCCCGGAAACAAGGTGCTGAAAATCACAGCAACCGGAGCCACCGAACACATGCATAACCATGTGGAAACCACCCTCAAGGCCGGGGCCACCTTTGTCCCATTGAGTGCTTCCAGCACGTATATCATCAGCTTCCGGGCCCGCTGGGTGAGTGGCTGCCCGCGCCTGAATGCCCGGCTTTATTTCAACCGGCTGGCCAAAACCGTCCTGCTGCCCATGCCGGAAAACACCGGCACCCCCGGCGCTTCCAACAGCCGCCGGATTCCCAACCTCGGGCCTTCCCTGACCATGCTTCAGCACAGTCCGGCGGTGCCCGCCGCCGGCACCTCCACCACCGTCCGCGTCCGCGCCGGCGATTCCGATGGCATGGGGCCAGTCAGTCTGAAATGGAGGGTGGATGGCGCTGACGAATGGACCACCGCCCCCATGACCGGAGGACCGGAATACACGGCGGTGCTGCCCTTCCAGTCCGGCGGCACGCTGGTGGAATTCTACGTGGAGGCCGCCGACACTGCGGGCGCCACTTCGCGTTACCCTGCCGCGAGCGCGCTGGTGAAATGGAACGATGGCACGGTGCCTCCCGGGCCCGGCCATGGTTTCCGTATTCTCATGACCACGGCAGACACCACCCTGATGCATCTGCCCACCAACGTGATGAGCAATGACACCCTGCCGGCCACCGTGATTTATCGTGAGTCTGAAGTGTTTTACGATGCCCGCTGCCGGCTCAAAAGCAGCGAACGCGGCCGCCTCGCCGATGTCCGGCTGGGCTTCGCGGTGGACTTCGATCCGATGCAGCCCTTCCGCGGGAAAAATCTCACCGTCAATCTGGACCGGTCCAGTTATGGCCGGGGCACCACCAACAACGGGTACGGCCAGAGCGACCTCTTCAACTGGCACTTCTTCAACCGCGCCGGAGGCATCCCTTCGATGTATAACGATCTGGTGTATCTGATCAGTCCGCGCTCCGCCCATACCGGCAGCGCCCAACTGACCATGGCGGAATTCAACGATCCCTATCTTGATGGTCAATGGACCGATGGGGCCAACACCCCCACCTTCAAATACGAACTGATCTATTACCCCACCACCACCACGGGTGGACCGGAGGGGCTGAAAGTCCCCCAACCGGATGACGTCCTTCCTGTCAGCATCGGCCAGATCGGCAACGGCAGTGGAATCACCTATCCCCCCGCCAGTATTCCTGACAAGGAGCCCTACCGCTGGAACTTCCTGATCGGCAATGCCCGGAATGCCGATGACTACAGCAACCTGATCAATCTGAACACCGTCTTCCGCCAGACCGGGGCCACCTATCTGGCCAATCTTCCCAAGGTGATCGACGTGGATCAATGGCTGCGCAGCTTCGCGGCCCTGAGCCTGGCGGGCATCGGCGACCACTATTCCAGTGCCGGCGGAGGCTGGCACAATCTCAAACTCTATCAACGCGCCGATGGCCGCATCCTGATGCTGCCGTGGGATCACGACTTCCTCAGCGAAGCCCCCGATGCCGCCCTCGTCCGCGCCCCGGACCTCACCAAAATGCTCAACGCCAACCCCGCCTGGCACCGGGCGTTCTACGGTCATTTGCTGGACATCATCGGGCGTTCGTTCAATCCCACCTACATTGCCCCGTGGGCCGATCATTACGAGAGCTACACCACCACCGGCGGCAACTGGGATGACATCACCAACTACGTCGCCGCCCGCCGGACCTTCGCCCTGAGTGCCGCCGCCACCCAGTATCCTGCAGTCACCTTTGCCATCACCACCAATGGCGGGGCCAACTTCAGCACCGCCAATGCCCAAGCCCCCCTCGCCGGCAATGCCGGGGTCAACGTCCGGACGCTCCGGGTGCAGGGCAATCCCACGCCGCTGGCCATCACCTGGACCACCCGGACCGCCTGGCAAATCAGCCTGCCGGTGGCTCCCGGCCCCAATGCCTATGTGATCGAAGCCCTCGATTTCTCCGGCGCGGTCGTGGCCACGGATTCTATCACCATCACCGGTTCCGGCACCGCCGTTCCCGCGACAGCCGAAAATCTGGTGGTGTCCGGCATCAACTACAATCCGGCGCCGCCTACCGCCGCCGAGAGCAATGCCGGCTTCAGCGATAACAATGACTTTGAATTCATCGAACTCCGCAATATCGCCCCCACCGCGGTGCTCCTGACCGGAGTCCAGTTTACTAACGGCATCCTCTGGTCCGCGCCCGGCAGCAGCAGCATTCCCGCCGGCGGGGCCGTGATCATCCCGCGGCGCACTGCGGCCTTTGCCCTGCGCTATCCCGGCATCGCGACTCTCCCCGAGTATTATCAGATCGACACCAATCAGCTCAGCAACAGCGGCGAGAACCTGACCCTGACCGATGCCGCCGGAGGCATCATCAAACAGTTTTCCTACAGCGACGCCGCCCCCTGGCCGGCAGCCGCGGATGGAGCCGGCCGCACCTTGGTGCTGATCGCCCCCGCCCTCAATCCGGATCATGGTCTGGCCATCAACTGGCGGGCTTCCACCGCCCAGCTGGGCACGCCCGGCACCTCCGATGCCCTCCCCCCTCCCGCCAATCCCAATGGTGATGACGATGGCAACGGCGTGCCCAATCTGGTGCAATATTTCTTCGGCCCCCAAGGTGGCCTGAACCAGATTATTCCCTTCCCGGGAGGCCAGGCCACCGTCTTTGACCTCGAATACATCCGGGCTGCCAACAGCGATGCGCTGGCCACGGTGCAGACCAGCCCCAACCTCAGCGGCTGGACTCCGGCCCCGTCCGAACTCATCAGCCGCACCGTGCATCCGGACGGCAGCGAAACCCTGCGACTGCGGGTGACGCCACCGGACTCCACCAGTCTGCGGCAATTTGTCAGATTGCACGTTTCCACGCGCTGACCGCCTCCCGCCGGAAAATATGGCCGTTTTTGGTTAAGCCTTTGTAAAAGTGCTGCCGGACCGCGGAAACCAGGGCAGAGTGCCGCTGAACTATTTCCGTTGAATGCCCATGTCTGCCGCCCCTGCGAGGATTTTATTGATAGATGACGACCGCAAGCTCTGCCGGCTGGTGCGGGATTATTTGACGCCGATGGGCTTTGCCGTGGAGGCGGTGCATGACGGGGCGGAAGGGGCGAAGCTGGCGCTTTCGGAGCAGTGGGATGCTGTCCTGCTGGATGTGATGTTGCCGGGGCTCGATGGGTTGGAGGTCCTCCGGAAATTGCGTCAGGAATCCGGAGTGCCGGTGCTGATGTTGACGGCACGGGGGGATGAGGCAGACCGGATTGTGGGGCTGGAATTGGGGGCCGATGACTACCTTCCCAAAACATTTTCGCCACGCGAACTGCTGGCACGGCTGCGGGCGGTGCTGCGGCGGGCGCAGGGCACGGCGGGGCCGGGACCGGAGCCGATCTCGGAAATCTGTGTGAGGGATCTGAAAATCCAGGTGGAGGCCCGGTCGGCCACGCTCGGCAAGGAGTTGCTGGTGCTGACGCCGGTGGAGTTCGAGCTTCTGGTCGTCCTGGCCCGGGCCAAAGGACGGGTGAAAACGCGCGAGCAGCTGGTGGATGAAATCAGGGACCGGGAATACGAAGTGTTCGACCGCTCGGTGGATGTGCACATTTCCGCCTTGAGGAAGAAACTGCACGATGATGCCAAGGAACCGCGCTATATCCGGACGCTCCGGGCCGCCGGTTACATGATGATCGACCCGGAGGTAACGCGATGAAACGGGGCCTGCCACTGTCCCTGCGTATTCTGTTATGGGCGCTGTTGAATCTGCTGCTGCTGGGGGCGGTCGGCTGGGTGTTGTTCCGGGGACAGTTCGGGCTGGGGCTGGATGCCTTGCTGGCAGGCAGGGCGGGGGACCGGCTGCAAAGCATGGCCGATGTGCTGGGCGGGGAGTTGGCGCGCACGCCGCAGACGGAATGGGATGCGGTGCTGGCCCGGAATGCGGCGGCGTATGACTTGAAACTGATGGTAGTGCGGCCGGATGGCCAGCGTTGGGCGGGGGAACCGTTGGAAATCCCGCCGGAGGTCAGACAGCGGTTGGGAGAACGCCCTCCCGGGGACCGGCCCTTTGGGGACCGCCCTCCCGGTGAATTCAAACCCGGCCCGGGACCACGCCGGGACAATGGCCGGCCCTTTGAAGGTCCGGAAGGGGAACCCCGCGGCACCCCCGGCCTGAATGGGGCTCCGGGCAAGCTCTCAGCTTTTCCTGACAACCCACCACCGCGTCCCCCGGAGCGCGATTGGACCGGTCCACTGCCCCCGGGAAACCCGGAAATGCGGCGCGGCCCCCTGTCCCGCCGGGCCCGCTTTTTCCTGCGCGCCGGCCACCCCACCCAATACTGGGCCGGCGTGCCCATGGCCGGGCTGACCACTCCCGATGGCCGTCCGGTCCCAGCCATGCTGCTTGCGGTAGCCAGCAGCTTGACCGCGGGGGGCTGGGTGGTGGACCCTCTGCCCTGGTTGCTGGGAGGATTTGGCGCCGTGTTGTTATCCGTATTCCTCTGGTATCCCCTCGTGCGCGGCGTGACGCGGTCCCTCCGCGACCTGACGGCGGCCACCGAACGCATGGCGGAGGGCAAATTCGACACTGCGGTGGAGGTAACGCGCCGTGATGAACTGGGCCGCCTCGGCACGGCCGTCAATCATTTGTCAGGGCGGCTGGAACATTTTGTGCATGGCCAGCGTCGTTTCCTGGGCGATATCGCCCATGAGCTGTGCAGCCCGCTGGCCCGGATGCAGCTCGGCGCCAGCCTGATGGAACGCGAGGCCGATGCCACCCAGCGCGAAAGGGTGGAGGATGTGCGCGAGGAAGTGGAACTGATGACGCGTCTGGTGAATGAACTCCTGGCTTATTCCAAGACAGGACTCCAGGCCCGCGAGGCGGTGCTCCAGCCGGTGAATCTGGCCGCGCTCGCCCGCGAAGTGGCCGCCCGCGAAGCCGGGCCGGACGGCCAGGTGGAAATCGATATACCCGAATCCCTGACGGCCCGGGCGGAGCCGGAACTGCTGGCCCGCGCGGTGGCGAATCTGGTGCGCAATGCCCTGCGCTATGCCGGCCACGCCGGTCCTGTCAGGGTCACGGCACAAGCCAACGCTGCGGATGTCCTCCTATCCATCAGCGATCAGGGCCCCGGCGTGCCGGAAGCGGAACTGGAACGCATCTTCGAACCCTTCTACCGTCCTGACAGCGCCCGCACCCGCGAGGCCGGAGGCACCGGGCTGGGCCTCGCCATCGTGCGCACCTGCGTGGAGGCCTGTCAGGGCACGGTCAGTGCGCAAAACCGTCTGCCGACCGGGCTGGAGGTGGCGATCCGGCTTCCGGCGGCGTCATAGCCGCTGGATTTCAGGGCAGGCGTATAGCCATGTAAAACCCGGTGAACTGATACCTTTTGAGCAGGTCGCGCTCCTCAATCCATTCGCCCGACCTCAGCGGATCTCCAATGCGGTAGCGGCTTCCCTGTCTTTCCATGACGGGAATAAAGTGTCCGGTGCCTCCGGGGAGTTTAACACCGGCAATGCAGGGCAACGGGACCATCGCGAGGGAAGTTAGATCTATCCAGAAGTCCACGGCCGCCCCTTTGCGCCGGATGGCACGGGCGAGATACCAGGCCTCGGTGCCGGTACCACTGCTGTGGGCTGCAATGGCCAATTCAGATTCCTGCGCCGGAATACCCAGAGCGGTGAGTATCGTGGCGGCACTGGCTGGGCCGCAAGTAGACCGGGTGGATTGCCGGGCGGCACCGTCCTTCCAATGGTTTTCCAACGACCCTGTATCCAAAGGAGCCCACACCGGTTTGGCAAAAGGCAGATATGCTAGAAAGACTACAGCTGGTATGGTCAACAACCGGAACCATCGGGGCAGGACCGCAGAAAGTGCCGCACCCGCCACAGATGGAGCCAACACCAGCGCTTCACTGCCGGGCAAACTGCGCCATTGGTAAAACCACGCCGGCTCGGGCAGGAAGTGCAGGTAGTATAGACTGTAGGCCGCCCCCAGCAACGCAGGGCCCAAGGCCACGGCGAAGAGTTTCCAACAAAAAGTCCGGGACCGCTTTGCCAGCCAGACCGCCGTCAGGGCAAAAACAGCCAGCGAGGCCGCAATCCATGCCACCGCAATCAGAACAGGGGGAATCATTTCCCTCCGTTCCTATCGCAGGCGCACCGCAGCCTCAACCCATCCCTTTCCCAATCTGTCAGCGGTCACCCCGCATGCGCCTCCTCCTGGAGGAAACGCTCGGCGTCGATGGCGGCCATGCAGCCCATGCCGGCGGCAGTGATGGCCTGGCGGTAGACCTTGTCGGCGCAGTCACCGGCAATGAAGACGCCGGGAACGTTGGTTTTGCTGCCTTCGGTAAGGGTGAAGTAACCGGCTTCGTCAGTGGCGATGACTCCTTTGACCAGTTCGGTGCTGGGCACGAGGCCGATGGCGATGAAGACCCCGGAGCAATCAAGGACGGACTCCTCGTTGGTTTGATTGTTCTTCAGACGGACTCCCGTGACTTCGTCCTTGGTGACATCGAGGATTTCCAGGACCTCGGTGTGCCAGACGGGTTGGATTTTGGGATGGGCGAGGACCCGGTCGGCCATGATTTTGGAGGCCCGGAGCTCGCCGCGGCGGTGGATCAGATAGACCACACTGGCGAAGCGCGTGAGATACATCGCTTCCTCACAGGCGGAGTCACCGCCACCGACCACCACGACCGGTTTGTTGCGGAACATGGGCAGGGCGCCATCGCAGGTGGCGCAGTAGGTGACGCCTTTGTTCTCCAAAAGGTGCTCGCTTTCGATCCCCAGATGGCGATGGCCGGCGCCGGTGGCGATGATGAGGGTTTTTGTGAGGATTTTCTCACCATCGACGGTCACGGCAAAGGGACGCTGGCTGAGGTCCACCGATTCGACCTTGCTCAGAGTGCGGAGGCGGGCGCCGAACCGTTCGGCCTGTTTCTGCATGTTCATCATCAGTTGGAAGCCATCGATGCCTTCGACAAAGCCCGGGTAGTTTTCCACAATGGTGGTGGTGGTGAGCAGGCCACCGGGCATGATGCCGGTGATGACCAGGGGGGCGAGGTCGGCGCGGGCAGTATAAAGAGCGGCAGTGAGGCCAGCGCAGCCGCTGCCGATGATGATGACGTTTTCCATTTAGCTGTGAGGGAGTATTGGGTTGGATGAGGACGTGCCCCGGGTAGCGCTATTCCCGGCACGTGGCGATTATTGATGCCGCAGGGGGAGAAGAAAGGGGAAACTCCCTCCAGTTGCGCATTGGCAATTTCCGCTGGGCCTGCATGGTCTGGGCATGAAATGGAGCGTGCGTCTGGCGATTTTGAGTCTGGGCCTGGTCTGGCCTGGTCCGGCAACCGCCAATCCGGGGCATGAAGTGACGGTGGCGGAATTGAATGCACAGATTGCCAAAACCCCCGATCTGCCGGAGTTGTATTTCCAAAGGGCTTGGAATTACCGGGAAATGCAGCGCCCGGCCGAGGCGCGGGCGGATTGGGAAAAAACCCTGTCGCTGAATCCGGGTTTCCTCCCGGCCTCAAGGGAACTGGCCCGGATGGACGCGCTGGAGGGCCGGATGGAGGAGGGAATCGCCCGGCTCCGCCAAGCGATGGCATCGGCTCCGGCAGATCAGGCGTTTCACCAGCCGGGTTGTCACAGCGTGCTCGCGGAGTTGCTTTTAAAACAGGGGAAGAATGACGAGGCCTTGCAGGAAGCCCAGACCGGGCTGGACCGCTCCCCCGATCTGTTGCTGGACCTCTGCCTGCTCCGGTCGGAGGCCCAGCGGCGGCTGGGGAAACTGGACGACCGGGTGCGCGATCTGGCCGCCGCGATGACGAAGCTCCGGAGCTTTGTGGTGCGGTCGAAGTGGTATGACGCCATGATTGACGCCGGGCGGGGCCAGGAGATTTTGCCCGAAATCGAGCAGGAAATCGCCAACACCCGGTATCAGGCCTCATGGCTGATCCGCCGGGCGCGCATCCGGCAAGGCACGGGCGAGCAGGCTGGAGCAGCCTCCGACCTGACCGCCGCCCTCCAGGAGATCAATCGCCGGATTCGGCCGGAAAACCCGGACCTTTCCCTCCTCTGTGACCGGGGGGTGATCCATGCCTTGCAGGGCGACCACGCGGCTGCGGCTGCGGATCTTGAACTGGTGCGGCAACAAGGCGCCGACTTCTGGATGACCTTGCCGCTCGCCGCGCTCCAACCGGCAAAAACCTCCCTGCCCGGCGGAAACCCTCCGCCTGCGCCTTCGGCAGTCCCTTCAGTCAGTGGCAAAAATGATAATTAACTTGCCAAGTTCCTTAAAATCATGGTAATTCAGATTGATTTAAGGAAGTCTTCTGTTGCCCGTCTCTTAGAAAAGTGGTTTAACCGGCGCGGCAACTGCTGAAAAGAGGCCTTCTTCCCAGGGTTTAAAGCATGATCTGAACCGTTGCCTTCCGATCCCCCTAAGAATCCAGCCTACACCGCAAACACCAATACCTTATGGCTTGCCGACCACTCCTGACCGCCCTCTGCGCTGTGATCCTTTCCGGACTGTGCAGTTGCTCCTCTACTTCCAATCTGGCCACGGCCAAGGTTTACAAGCACGGCAGCGCGACCCAGGTCGACAATGCGAAATACTACAAGGTCCGCACCACCGCTTACAGCCACGTGGAAGCCGACAGTCTCCAATATGGCCTCGCCAGCGCCGAGGGCGGCAATTTGAAATACGGCAACTTCCGCAGCGCGGCCTCGGATTGGTCAGTTTTCCCTCTGGGCACCATTTTCAAAATCCAAGGTTTGCCCTACACTTACCGGATCGATGACTACGGCAGCGCCTTGGTCGGCACCAAAACCATTGATCTCTACAAGCCCAACATGGCCGGGATCAAGGACTGGGGTGTCCGCAACGTCAATATCAGTGTCCTGAAGTGGGGCTCCTACGCCCAGAGTTTCAGTATCCTGAAGGACCGAACCAAGCACTCCCATGTGCGCCAAATGGTGCAGAGCATCCAGCGGAAGACGGGCAGCAACGCCACCGCTTCCCTGTAAAACGGATTGGCGGGTGGCCGGATAAACCCGGCATCTGACGGAAGGACGAACTCATCCATCGAGCCCCAAATTTGCCAGTCCTCCTTTCCGCCGGTTGGTTCCAGAATGATCCATGACTCGCGCTGAACGGGCCGCCCGCATCGCTGAAGTCCTAGCGGCGTTGTATCCGGAGACCCCGATCCCACTGGATCACCGCGATCCTTACACCCTGCTGATTGCGGTGCTGCTTTCCGCGCAATGCACCGATGCGAGGGTCAATCTGATCACCCCTGCCCTGTTTGCCCGGGCCGCCACCCCGGAGACCATGATGCTGGTGCCCGTGGAGGAAATCCGGAACATCATCCGGCCCTGCGGTCTGTCCCCGAGAAAGTCGCAGGCCATTTCCGATCTGTCCCGCATTCTGGTTGAAAAACACGGCGGGACCGTTCCGCAGAGTTTCGAGGCGCTCGAAGCCTTGCCCGGCGTCGGCCATAAAACGGCCTCGGTGGTGATGGCGCAGGCGTTCGGGGTGCCCGCCTTTCCGGTGGATACCCACATCCACCGGTTGGCCCAGCGCTGGAAGCTGACCTCTGGTAAATCCGTGGAGCAAACCGAAGCCGATCTCAAAAAGCTATTCCCCACCAAGGACTGGAACCAATTGCATCTGAGAATCATTTTTTATGGCCGGGAGCACTGCCCGGCGCGGGGTTGCCTGGGCAGCACCTGCGGTTTGTGCCGGGAGCTTTTTCCCGACCGCGTAAAACCCGTGAAAACTAAAAAATAAATCCCCATGGCCCGGCCCTCACCTGCCTGTCCGTTGACGGAGACACTGGCACACTCTCCGGTTTCCAAAGCGCTGCCGCCCTGTCTGGTCTGCGCATGACCGTTTGGGAAATCCTTGCTCTTTTCGGCTCCGCCCTCGCCGCAGGAGCCATCAATGCCGTGGCGGGAGGAGGCACCCTCCTGACTTTTCCAGTCCTGCTCTTCACGGGCACCGGCGCAGTCGTGGCCAATGCCACCAGCAGCCTGGCCCTCACCCTCGGCACGGCTGGAAGCCTCTTCGGTTTCCGGCATCAATGGGCCTCCACCCGGCTTTGGTTGCGGCGTTTTGTGCCGGTGAGCATCGCGGGCAGCCTGCTGGGGAGTTGGCTGGTGAAAAGCCAGGGCGAAGCCGTTTTCATCCGGGTCGTGCCCTGGCTGCTGCTTTTTGCCACCTTCCTCTTTTTGAGCCAAGGGCCCTTGAAACGCTGGAGGGAACGGAAAGCAGGCCGCCTGACTGCCATGCCGGACCCGGCCGGAACCAAACCTAACACCACCGAACTCTCCCTGGCGGCCTGCCTGGCGCTGCAGTCGGGGGTGGCCCTCTACGGGGGCTATTTTGGCGCGGGCATCGGCATTCTCATGCTCGCGGTGATGAGCTTCATGGGGATGACGGATATCCACGGGATGAATGCGCTGAAGAACCTGCTGGCCGCCGTCATCAATGGCACCGCCTCAGCCTATTTTGTGATCAGTGGCCTGGTGGATTGGCCCCGCGCCGGCATCATGCTGATCGGAGCCGTGCTGGGGTATTGGCTGGGCGCCCACTATTCCCAGAAAATCCCTCAACCCATGGTGCGTGGCATCGTGGTGACCGTGGGTCTCGTGATTTCCGCAGCCATGTTCTGGAAGTTGCTGGCACCTTGAGCGGCCTCACCGGACAGGCTTTTCCGGCAACGGATGCTTTTGGAAGAATTCCCAGATCATGCAGTTGGCGGAAATTTCCCGGGTGGATTTGCCGATCAACGACACCGCCGGCTGTTTCCCGGGCCACGTGTGCCCACCGCCATTGACATCCACGAGGACGACTTCCGCACCCTGCCGGCCCGGGCCGTAGGTGGTGATTTTCACGGTAGTGCCATCGTCAAACTGATCCGGCACCTCCTTCACCACCGGCTGGTCCGGACAGCCGGTCAGTTTCACCCAGGCGGCGATCGTTTCCGGCACGGATTGAAAGCTGATCCCGGAAGCATGCCGCCGGGCCGGACCGGCATAGGGGACAATGCGGTCGTCCGTGCCGTGAAAATGGATAGCCGGCACCGCCCGGGCCGGCTGGGGATCCCTAACCGTCAATGTGCCGCCGACAGCCGCGATGGCGGCGATGCGGTCCGACATTTCCGTGGCCAGCCGGTAACTCATCATGCCGCCATTGGACAAGCCAGCCGCAAAGACCCGGCGGGGATCCACCTTCAGCACTCTGGCCAAATCGTCCAGCAGCGCCCGGAGGAAAGCGATATCATCTGGCTTCTGCTGTTCAGGACCGATGCCGCCGGAATTCCATCTCAGAAAGGTGTTTTGCCAGCCCGTGCCATTGGGATACACCGCAATGAATTGGGAAACATCCGCCTGAGCATTCATTCCGGAAAAGGAGACCATCATCTGCGCATTCATCGCCGCCCCATGCAGGACCAGCACCAACGGCGATGGCTGGGACAGATCCAGGCCCGGGGGGATATGGACCAGACAACTGCGTTCCAATCCATCCACCGTGAGCTTCCTGACATGATTTCCCGGACTGGCCAGAGGACGGCTGTCAGCAGGCAACTCAACTTTGGCGTTGGGTTCCGTGGACGTCTCCGCCAGCAGGAATGGAGCGGCCCCCCACAGGAACAAAAAGGCCAACCAGATCCCTGACTTGGACGAAACCGCAGCGAGGGACGCCCGCAGCCCTGCCAGCGCCTCCGATTGGGAAAATCCCGGCGGGGTCTTTGATTCTGCCCCGGCGGAGAAGGCCTTTTCCTTTTTCAGCCAGCGCGCTTCGCATTCCGGATCCTCCAAACCCTCGGCCAACGCCAGTGGCAGATCGTAGGAATAACCATCGTAGCCCTGTTTCACAAAAACCTGATGCACCGCCGCTGCAGCAACCCGGCCCGTTTCCGAGATCAGCGGGTGCTGGATGGCCTCCTCCACCGGATCGCCTTTCCACAAGGACTCACAAGCCTTCACGGAACCGGACAAATACCGCCGGCATGCCGCCGGACGCACCGCATACACAGAACAGCGCCCATCCTGCAACAACAGGCAGGGCCGCTGCATGGCTTCCCTGGACTCATAGCCCAGCCCTGACAAAACCTCCCGCGCGATCCGGGCATCCCCCTGCAGCACCTTCAATTCCTCTGCGGTCCGCTGCGACCTCAGCTCCTGCAGGATCAGAAAAACCTCATGGGCCCTGACATCAATCCGCAGCCAGCAGCAAAACGAACAGCCCATGCCGCAATCCACCTTCGCTTGCGTCACCTGGCGGAAGCCATCCACCGTGCCCTCCACATGATTCAACGCTGCGGCCGTCCAGGCGAGCAGGGCCCCGGCCGACTCTTCCTGCGGCCAGGTCTGCTCCACCGCCCGCCGGGTACTTTGATGGACGGCTTGGCAAAGTTGGAGGGTTTCTTCATTCATGTTGGGCGGAATTCAATTCAGGTAAAATCCTCTGGTGAACCAGGACGGAAACACCCTGGAACAGTAGAACTTACATGGGAGAGTTTATCCTGCCTGGGTTGAAAAACAATGGCCGGGGCCTTTCAGGATTTCACGGTTTTTCCCGGCCCTTCACCGCCAAAATCAGCCGGACCATACCGGAACAAGGTTGAAAAACAGTAGCAATAGGAACCCGGCAAGTTGATGATGGGAGGTGTTGATCAGAAGGGGATTTCACCATGAACCGCGCTGCGGCACCACGGCACCCTTGCTGTGTCCCCCATCCCAGGAGCCCTGGCCAAATGGCAGGAATCCTGCGGAAGGCACGCCCCGCAGGGCCATTTTTCCCGGCAACTCATTCCCCCACGGAAATCCATGAAATCCAACACTGTTTCAATTCTAAAGCTGGCCCTGCTGGCCCTCGCGGCAGCGAATGCCCGGGCCTATTCCCAGTCGCTGGTCGTTCCTATCAGCATCACCCACACCGGCACGGCAGCCGAATTTTTCATCACGGAAGACAACCTGATCAACGATACCGGCCTGTCGGCTCCGCCCACCATTGCCGACTATCAGACCATCACCCATGACAACGCGGCGGCCGGCAACGCATGGGTGACCACCAATCCCAATGGCGCCGGCGATTTCTACCTCGGGGCCACGCCGCCGACCGTGGTCTTTGAAATGGGCTTCGATCAGCTCTACCGCTTCAGCGATTTCGTCTTCTGGGGCTATCATTTCGGTTCCACCAACGGGAACGAAGGCCGCCGCTTCGAGCTTGAATTCTCGAACAACGGGGGAGCCACCTTCCAGCCGCCGGTCGTCGTGGAGCGGGCGCTGGGGAGCCATGCCTTCCGAAATGCTGCGACCCTGGATCTGGGAGCCGATTACGACGCCAATTTCGTCAGGCTGAAGGTTCTAGACAATCATTTTGGCGTCGGGGCGGGCGGGGACCGGGTCGGATTGGGGGAAGTCCGGTTCATCGGAGATATCGTGCGCGATCCCTGGATCGGCACCGCACCCGTCTCCGCATCGTCCGGCGGCACCCCGATTGTCGTCAACTTCCCCATCACCAACCGGGGCGCCCTCAGCAATCTCAATATCACCGCAGCGTCCTTCTCCGGGACCGATGCCAGCCGGTTCACGCTGACCAGTGCCTTGCCGCGGATCGTCGGCCCTGGCCTGACGGTCAATCTCACCGCCACTTTCGATCCGGCGGGCAACACGGGAAACCTTGCCGCAGTGCTCAATGTGACCACCAATGACCCGGTCTATCCTATCATGGAGGTGCCCGTCGGAATCGCGGTGGCGATTCCCAATGCCAACTACCCTGCCGCGGCCAACTTCGGCCCTGTCCCCCACGGCGCTCCCCTCCAAACCTTTTCCGTGCCGGTTGGCAATACCGGCAGCAGTGCGCTCAGCATTATGGATGCTGCCTTCGCTGACGATTCCCTCGATCCGGCCCTGCTCGCCGACTTTTCCGTCATTCATGACTTCGCCTCCGGCCCCCTTGTGGTCGCTCCTGCGGCCACGGGCAATGTAAGCTTCAGCTTTGATCCCACCGGCTTGAAAGGCGGCGTCTATCCGGTGAACCTGAAAATCCTCACCGATGATCCTGACATGCCGGAGTTCAATGTCCCGGTCACCGTGGATCTCAACCTTCAGGCGGGCAGCACCCTCGCCGGATGGTGGCCCTTGGAGACCGACGCCCGCGATGCCTCTGGGAATGGATTCGACGGTTTCGTGACCACCGGAAGCATCGACTTCACCCCGGCAGGGGCCAGCGGATCGACGGGTGGATCGGCCGGGTTCGACGGGTTCAGTTCGATCGACGTCCTCTTTAATGAATCCCTCAACCCATCCAGCTACAGCGTCACCCTCTGGGCCAATGCCAACGAACCCCTGACCGGTTTCAACTCGGCCATCACCAGCCGTTATGATGGATTCGCCGCGCTCAGCCGGACCTATGGCTTCATCCTCTACCGGGCCACGGCCGACTGGGAGTTCTGGACGGGCTCGGGCCAGACGACAACCACCCCCTGGGCGGTAACCGAAACCACCCCGGTCATCGCAGGCAATTGGACCCATCTCGCCATCACCTACAATCATGTGACCCGGGTGAAGACCCTTTACGTGAACGGGGTGGCGGCCTCCACCACCAATGGCGTGGTGTCAGGCCGCAATCTGTTGCGCGACCTGCATATCGGCGGCGGTGGCGATCTCGGCACCAGTTTCGGCTTCAACGGGAAGCTGGATGACGTGGCGATTTTCCGGGAGGCGCTTGATGTCACGGCCGTCAATACCATCCTCACCAACGGCGTGACCGGCTACACCGGCCTTCCGCTGCCGGCCGGGGAATCTGCCGGGATCCTGATTACCGAAGTGAGTCTGGTGGGAGGGAACCTCGTCATCGGGGGGACGTCCGGACTGATCAACGGCCAGCCCTATCACCTGCAAAGCTCCCCCACCCTGAATTTCATATCCATTCCGGGAAGCACCTTCACCGGCGGCAATCCGGTTCCCCCGGTTCCGGTTTCCGGACCCCGGCTCTTCATCCGGATTGCGGAAGGGCCCGCGCCGATCCCCTGATCCCGGACAATGCCCGTCCCAGGGTTCTAGGCCCCGGCAAAAGGCCGGAGGCACCCGGAATCCCTGATCCGGCCTTGCATCAAGCCTACGACTCGAAAATCCCGACCCGTTTTGCCCACCGACTGCTACCCCCGTTGACATGCCCCTTCCTATCAAACACTTGCTCCCTGCCCTGGCTGCCGCTGCAGCGCTGGCCTCCCCGCTGCGGGCGGAAATCGTCATCACCGAATTCATGGCGGACAACACCAGCACCTTGTCCGATTCCGACGGGGTCTACAATGACTGGATCGAGATTTATAACAACGGTTCCTCCGCAGTGGATCTGGACGGCTGGGCGCTGACGGATGATGCCCTCGCGCCGGGCAAGTGGATCTTCCCGGCCGTCACCCTGGCCGCCCGCGGCCACCTTGTAGTATGGGCCTCGAACAAGAACCGACGGGTTCCCGGCCAGCAGCTGCACACCAATTTCAAGCTTGATGCCGCGGGCGAGTATCTGGCGCTGGTGCGGCCGGATGGAACCAGCAGCACCGCATTTACTCCCTTCTTTCCCGCACAGGCCGAAGACCTGGCCTATGGTTATGCCGTGCAGGTGACCACGGCCACTCCTGTGCAACAGGGCAATGCAGGGCGGGTGCTGGTGCCCGGCGACGGCAGCCTGGGAACCAACTGGACCCAGCCGGACTTCGATGATGCCGCCTGGACGGCTGCGGTGAATGGCATCGGTTATGAAACCGGGGTCAACGAAGTGACCAGCTACGACGGCAACACCCTCGCCCTTGATCCCACCGGCTACTACCGGCTCGAAGAAAGCGGCGCTCCTCTGACCGCGGTCAATTTGGGCAGCGCCGGCGCCGCAGCCAATGGCAGTTCCACCGGCAGCAGCACCGCTGCGGTCAACGGGCCGCGTCCGGCCGATTTCGCCGGCATGGCCGCTGATAACAAGGCCACCGATTTCTCCGGCGGCTACTTCCAGGTTCCCTGGCATCCGGATCTGAATCCAGTCCGGTTTACCGTGGAATGCTGGGCCCGCGTGACGGGAGGCTCCAACACCTTCCGGGCCGCCGTCTCAAACCGGAACGACCAGAACTCCCTGACTTATGGCTTCATCCTGTATGCGGCGGGGGACAACCGTTGGCAATTCTGGACCGGCTCCGGCGCCACTGGCGCATGGGAACCGGTGGTGGCGCCTTCCCCCCTGATCCTGAATGAATGGACCCACGTGGTGGGAACCTACGACGGGACCACCAAGCGGCTCTACCTGAACGGCACCGAGGTGGCCTCGCGCGCCAGCACTGTCTTCAACCGCAACACGGTGCAGGGCATGCGGATCGGAGCCGGGGCCAACGAGTCCCCGACCGCGGGTTTCCCCTTCCGGGGGAATCTGGATGAAGTGGCCATCTATCCAAGGGCTCTCACCGCTGCGGAAATTTCGGCCCGCTGGAATCTGGGGAAAAACAACACCGTTCCGGCTGCCTCTTTTTTCCAGGGGCTGATCTCCACCGATCTGCAGTCCCGGATGCATAACATAAATCCATCGGCCTATTTCCGCATTCCCTTTACCCTGACCGATCCATCCGTCCTCGATCAACTGACGCTGAAAATGAAATACGACGACGGCTTCCAGGCTTGGATCAATGGAGTGCCGGTCGCTTCCGGGAACAGACCGGAGGTGCTGCAGTGGGACAGCGCCGCCTCCGGGGCGGGCAGCAACACCGAGGCCGTGCAGTTTGAAAGTTTCGGTCTGGGTTCAGCCTTGGCCTCGCTGCGTGCAGGGACGAATGTGCTGGCCATTCAGGGACTGAATGCCAGCGCGGCAAATCCGGATTTCCTGCAACTGGCACAACTGGAAGTGAAGGACATCGGCCTTTATTCGCTCAGTCCGGGCTATCTGGCGGAGGCCACTCCGGGCAGTGAAAATGCGTCAGGAACCAGCAATCCCGGCCCGGCCATCAGCAGCAATAGCTTTGCCCCGGCGCTCCCGGATCCCGCGACGGACCTCACCGTGACCTGCCGGGTGCAGCCGGTTTTTGCCCCGGTGGCCAGTGTCACCATGAAATGGCGGACCGCCTACAATGCCGAGCAGACGATGGCCATGGCCGATGACGGCACCGCCGGAGATGCGATCGCCGGAGACGGCGTCTACACCGCCGTCATCGCCAAAACCAACTACACGCAGGGGCGCATGGTCCGTTGGTTTTTCACCGCTTCCGACACCGGCGGAGCCAGCAGCCGCTGGCCGCTGTATCTGGATCCCCTCGAGTCGCCGCAGTATGCCGGCACCATGATCGCTCCGGCCGGGTTCACGACCACGCTCCCGGTCTGGTATTGGTTCACCCAGAATACCAGTGCCGCCGCGACCCGGGGCGGAACCCGGGCCTCGGTGTATTTCAATGGGCAACTTTACGACAACGTCTTCGTCCGCCTGCGCGGGGGATTCACCTCCAGCGGGTCGAAGAAATTTGATTTCAATTCCGGCTATCATTGCGGAATCAATGCCCGGGTGGGCAGCGTGGAGGAAGCCAATCTCAATGGCTCGGGACTCGGCACTGCCGATACCATCATCCGCCCCGCCGTCGCCTTCGAGATGTTCCGCCGGGCCGGGCATCCATCCAGCGAGTGCTTCCCGGTCATGATCCGCGTAAATGGCGCTCTGGACACCGCGAGCGGCCGGGGCGGCGTGGCCTACTTCGTCGAACAGGTGGACAAACGCTATCTGGAACGGCATGGCCTGGATGGGAACGGTGCGCTCTACAAACCGGACCAGCGCAGCAATCTGGAACCGGTCTTCACCGATGCCACCGACGGGGTGGAAAAGAAGACCCGCCTGACCGAAGACCGCAGCGATTATCTGGCCCTCGTCAATGCCGTGCACAGCGTCAGCCCGGACGACTGGAACTCCGGCTCGCCCAATACGGCCCCGGTGTGGCCGGCTGGTTTCCTGGCCACCCGGACCACGAAAATGTTCGACCTGATGAACCTGGCCAACCTGAGCAATTATCTGGCCTGCCGCGTCATCATCAGCGACACCGATGACACACGGAAAAATTTCTATTGGTACCGCGACACGGAAGGCAGCGGCGAATGGCATGTGTTGCCGTGGGACAAGGACGGCACCCTGGGCCTGACGCTCGATGCCGCCCCTTACGTGGGCCATCCCTTCCAGGGCGACTACGCCCGGCGCAAAATCAATGGTTCCCACCAATGGAACTATGTGTGGGAGGCCGCCTTCAATGATCCGAGGATCCGCCCCATGATCCTGCGCCGGCTGCGCACTCTCATGGACACTCTGCTGGGACCGGTCCCCGGAGCCCCGGAGGCCCTCGTGGACAGCATCTGGGCTCCGGTCACTGCGACCAGCCCGGCCTTCTCCGGCTATGGGCCCACGGTCCAGCCGGCCAGCATCAAATCATTCTTCGCCATCCGCCGCACCGGACCAGCTTCCACCTCCACTTCCTCCGGACTCTTCAGCGTCTACTCATCCCCTAACAGTCTCGGGAGCGGCATCCGTATCCCCGACGCCCAGACCGCCCTGGTGCCGCTCGACTTCGGCACGGTGGACGTGCTGCCCCTGAGCGGAAATCAGGACGAGGAATATGTTCAGCTTGCCAATCCCAATCCTTACGAGGTGGATATCTCGGGCTGGGAACTGAAACGCGGCGTGGAGCACACCTTTGAACCCGGCACTGTCATCCGGGCCAATGATGTGATGTATGTGGCCGGAAAAACGTCTGCCTTCCGTGCCCGCACCACCGCCCCTTCCGGAGGACAGCAGCTTTTTGTGCAGGGCGGATTCAAAGGCACCCTTTCCGCACGCGGGGAGGTCGTTGAACTCTGGGATCCGGGGAACCCGGCGAACCCCAACGATGACCGCCTCGTCAACACGCTGCATACCCCGGTCATCCCCACTCCCGCCCAACAGTCCCTGCGCGTGACCGAGATCATGTATGATCCCCCCGCCGGAGGAGCGTTCGCGGCAGGAGAATACGAGTATCTGGAACTCACCAATACCGGAG
This sequence comes from uncultured Verrucomicrobiota bacterium, assembly GCA_942492905.1. Classification (GTDB taxonomy): domain Bacteria; phylum Verrucomicrobiota; class Verrucomicrobiia; order Verrucomicrobiales; family V1-33; genus CAIZWU01. The sequence goes on along the minus strand of OW818657.1, from coordinate 1,971,595 downwards.
CCACCCCACTGACCATTACCGGTGCCAGCTTCACCGAAGGCATCAGCTTCACCTTCGGCACCCTGATTCTCGCCCCGGGACAGCGGGTGCTGCTGGTGAAAAATGAAGCCGCGTTTCAATCCCGCTATGGCAACGGCCTCACCATCGCCGGCAGCTATACCGGAAGCCTCGATAATTCCGGCGAGCGGATCCGGCTGGTGGACCACAGCGGCGAGGAAGTGCTGGACTTCCGCTACGAAGGCACCTGGCATCCCCTGGTCCATGGCAGCGCCTCGCTCGTGATCAGCGATCCTGCCGCGGCATGGGACACCTGGGGCACTCAATCTGCTTGGAATGCCAGTGCCGCCAACGGCAGTCCGGGGGCGGCCGATTCCGCCCTGGCTCCGGCAAAAATCCTGACCATTTCCCACACGCTGGTCCAGCTAGAGGGCACCCCCGGACGGGCCTACCGCCTCCTCCAATCTCCTGACCTGAAAACCTGGTCGGAAGTTTCCTGGCACCCCGCCGGTGCGGATGGAGCCTTCACCGTGACCCTTCCCGCCCCGACGGGTGGACTACCCCGGTTTTTCATCTGGGAAACCCACTGATCAGGGGTGTCGGCAGGGCTACCGTGCTCCCCCGGTCCGGCCATTCTGGTATAAAGCGGGCTCCCTCCTGAGCTTTTCCAGCTTTTACGTTCATGATCACAATAATTCATGGAGCGGAATGAAATATGCTGTTAGTTCTCCTCTTAAGAATACCATGTCTGTCCGGAGCGGTTGCCGCTCCGTTCCTTCTGTTTGAATGCCCCTTTAACCTCCATGAAGAAAAATCCCTGGTTGATCCACCCTCTGGCTCTTTTGTCCCTGACCTTGCCTTCCCTGGCCGCAACCACTTTGGTGACGCCCACCGGCATCGCTTACACTACTGCTCCAAATCAGGAGGCCACCGGACTTTTCCTTGATGATGAATCCAACATCATCAACGGGGTTGGATTGAGCGCCACACCGACCCTGGCCAATTATTCAGCCATTACCCACGCCGGCGTCTCCCTGGCAAGTCCCGGCAATGCCTGGGCAACCGTGGACACCGGGCCCGGTGCCGGAGACTTTTTTGCGGATGGAGGGATTGCTCCGGTGTTCACGCTTTCCCTTGATCAGGTGTATTCCATCGATTCCATCGTGTTCTGGGGATATCATTTCGGGGCCAACAATGGCAACCATCCACAAAGTGTCAGACTGGAGTTTTCCACCAATGGCGGCAGCACTTACGGCACTCCATTTGAGGTAACCGTCGGGTTTCCCGCGACCTTCAATCTGGCGGCCACCTCCACTTTTACCGCGGCGGATGCCAATTTCGTGCGCATGACTGTGACCGACAATCAGTTTGGAACCGGTCCCAATGGCGGCGACCGGGTGGGGATAGCAGAAATGCGCTTCCTCGGCACGCCCGTCCCGGAACCATCGTCGTTCATCCTCGGTGGGCTGGGACTCCTTGCCCTGTCGCGCCGCAGACGCGCCTGACACTGTCACTTCATCCGCCCTGACTTTCCGGACGGCGTGGTCTTTTATATGACTGATGCCATCACGACTCCACGGAGCAGGTTTTCCAGCCAGGGATTCATGACCGCATCGATCACAAGATGGACCCGGTCAGCCGGACCATGATTGGCGACGCGATGGGGATCCGCCAGACGCAGATACCAGAGCTCACCGGGGCGCATCACGACCGGGGTGCCGTTGAGGAGGAATTCCACCCCTGGATTGGTAATGATAGGGAGATGCAGCCGGACGTGGCCGGTTTCGGCGGCAAGATCATGGTCACAGTGCTCTTTGATCACCGAACCCGGGGTAAGACGCATCAGGCGGACGCTCTGGAGCGGGCATTGGAGGGTGGCCAGAACTTCCTGATAGCAGGGACAGGCGGCGAGGAATGGAGTGTCCGCGAAATCGGTGCAGCCGGGATCGGAGTAAATCATCATGACCGGGTGGGTGGCGCCGGCTTTGCCCCGCAGCGGAAGGACGCTCCAATCACCGGTGTAGTTTTGTTTCACAAAATGAGCGATCCAACTCGCATCACCCAACGCGGCAAGATCGCGTTGGAGATCCGCCGGGTCGAAGTGAAAAGGAAGCCGGATGCGGTCGGGAAGAACAGACATGGAGAAACAATGAGGCGACGAATCCACCCGGGAAAGACGGTTGGCAACCTGCAGGTTGCCAACATCCCGTCACCATCGAAAATTTGACTTGGTATGGAATATCGGATAAATGCCACCCATGTTGACTTTACGAACTTCACGACGCCAGTGGTTGTCTCTCGGGCTGCTCACCTGCGCCAGTGCTGCCGTGCCCGCGACAGCGTTCGCGACTCCCGCTCTGCCCGCCTGGCTGGCCGCGCTTTCAGGCGAATTGACAAAACAGTCCGTCTGGGTCCGCACGGAACGCGGAATCGACGGGGAATTTGAAGTCCACTGCGGTATCCGGGACGCTGCAGAATGGTCCAAAGCTTTCAGTAGTCTTGCTGGCACCGGGCGCGTGCATGCCAAAGGAAATATCCTGACATTCTCCAAGGCCGGTTGCACCTTGCAGGTCATCATGCATCCAACATTGGCCTGACATGAGCGCAGTCGCTTCCAACCCGGTCATCGTCGTATCCCCCGCCCTGCGGGCCGGCACCACCCTGGTGCAGCGGTTGCTGTGTTCGGCGCCGAATACGCTGATCTATGGCGATCTGGTGGGGCAGGAAATGGAATTTTTCGCCAAATACTCCAGTTCCAAGGAACAGATGATGAGGCTCCAGGAAGGCCAAATTGCGCCGGTCCGGACCGCCGTGCTGGCAGGCCGGACGGACGATTTTATCACGCCCTTGGCGCCGACCCTGGCTTGTTATACCAACAGTCTCCGCGATGCGGCGCTGACTTGGCCGGGCGGCTGTGCGGCGGAAGCGGCCTCGGCGGGACGCCCCGTGTGGGGATGGAAATTGGCCGGCGCCGATGCCTTGGCCCTGCCCCGCCTCGCGGCCTGGCTGCCTGAAGCGCGCTGGGTGTGGGTGGACCGCAACCTGGCCGATTGTTTCCGATCCGCCAAAGCGGCCGGCTTGATGATGGGAGCCGCTGATGCGGCGGTTTTCGCCCGCCATGCGGCCTCGGCCCGGGCGGCCGTCTCACCCTTTTTGGAGCAGGCCCTCGTGCTCGATTATGCCACGATGACCGCGGATCCTGCCGGCACCGTGAAACGCCTGGAGGAACATACCGGTTCCCGGGGTATTTCCGAAAAAGCATTCAGTGTGCGGGTCAATCGCACGGGCTCCGCCGACTGGCTTCCCCCTGCATCCCTAACACTCGAAGAGGAAGCGGCCCTGGGCGATACCAGCATCAACCTTCCCTCGCATCGCGAAGCCGCATGAACCAGGAACTCCTCCCAAAGCTCACCCTTTTCCTGCAGCAGGCGGGCGTCCCCATGCGGCTGGAATCCATCGAGGGCGAAACCTTTCTGCCAGGGCTCTCCATTTTAAATGGCACGCTTCTGGTGGATGCCGACCGCCTCGCATGGCCAGGCGATATTCTTCACGAGGCCGCTCACATCGCGCTGACTCCGCCGTCCCGCCGCCACAGCGTAGGCGGAAAGTTATCGGTCACCCCCGCCGAGGAGATGGCTGCCTTGGCCTGGTCCTACGCCGCCGCCTTGGCTGCCGGGATTGATCCTGCCATCGTATTCCACGAAGGCGGCTACAAGCAGGGAGGCAGTCAACTGCTCACCCAGTATGCCTCCGGCCTGCCACCCGGTGGTCCCGGCGTGCCCATCCTGCAATGGTATGGCATGACCACCGGCTTCCCCCTCATGAGCTCCTGGCTCCGCGAAAAGGAAGACCCAGCCTGACATTTTATCACCCCCGTTTCACAATCCGGAAATCACCCTACTTCCCATGTCTGAACCTCTCATCGCCGAGATCCGCATGTTCGGAGGCAATTTTGCTCCACGCGGTTTTGCCTTCTGCGAAGGCCAACTCATGTCCATTGCCCAGGACACCGCTCTCTTTTCCCTGATCGGGACCACATATGGAGGGGACGGACAAGTCACTTTCGGTCTGCCGGATTTGCGGGGCAGATTTCCCATGCATAGGGGCCAGGGGCCAGGTCTCTCCTCCCACACCGAAGGAGAACTCTCCGGGGCGGAGAACATCAGCATAACCCAAACCAACCTGCCGCCCCACCAGCATACCCTGAATGCCACGGGCAATCCTGGGAGCCTGGCTGCCGGTGGGTCCGGCGATACCCCGGCGGGCCATATTTTTGCGGGCAGTGCCACCGATGAAAACTACTCACCCGTGGCCAACGCCAACGGGGTCATGGCCCCGTTTCAAGTCACAGGAACCACCGGCCCTGTTGGCGGAGCCCAACCGTTCCCGATCACGCAGCCGTCTCTCGCCGTAAGTTTCATCATTGCCCTGGAAGGAGTTTATCCCTCCCGGAATTGATCCCGGCCTTCCCTATCACCTTTTAAGTCCACTCATCCTTCACCCCATACCTCCATGGCCCTTGAACCCTTCATCGCCGAAATCATGATCTTTGCCGGAAACTTCGCACCCCGCGGCTGGGCCACCTGCGATGGGCAAATCCTCTCCATTGCTCAGAACACGGCGCTTTTTTCGATCCTCGGCACCACTTACGGAGGAAATGGACAAACGACTTTTGGTTTACCCGATCTCCGCGGCAGGGTTCCCATGCATGCCGGCAATGGTCCGGGCCTCACCCCACGGAGCCTTGGCGAATCGAGCGGCTCGGAAACGATCACGCTCCTCACGCAAAACCTGCCGCCGCACCAGCACACCATTGCCGCCACCGGCAGTATGCCCTGCCACAGCGGAGCCGGATCCTCGGACAATCCCGTCGGCGCGGTCCCGGCCGGCAGTGCGACGGATGAAAATTATGCGCTGCCCGCCGCAGCCAACGGGGTCATGGCGCCGGTCTCTTTCGCCGGCAATTCCGGCCTGACCGGCAGCGGCGTGCCCGTCCCCATCCTCCAACCCTATCTGGTGCTGAATTTCTGCATCGCGCTCCAAGGCATCTTCCCCTCACGGAACTGACCCACCGCCGGCCCCGTATTCTTCCCCTTCCCTTCCGTTTTATGAACCGCCGTCTCTCCCAACTCACCGCGCTGGCCACTGTCTTCGCCCCACCGCTGCTCAGGGCCGCGCCGACGGAAATTGCCCGTGAGTCGTTTGAGGGAGCAGCCGGGGCGATCGGCTTTACGACATCGGTGCCTCCCTTCGAAGTGCTGGCCGCCACCCAGAATGACTTTTTCAAGGTAGTTCCCAATAACGGAACCAAGCTCATCGGAGGGATCATCTCCGGCGGCGATGGAGCCTCGATGTTCGCCGGGGAGGATCTGGATACCAGCCCCAATAACAATCCAGCGACCCTTTCCGTCACCCTCAATCCGGTGAATATTTCCGGGAAAACGAACCCCTCGGTGATGATTTTGCTGGCGGCTCCCGGCAATGGTCCGGCCGCGGGTGGCACCCAGAATTTTTATGATCATTCCGCGACTGCCGCGGACATCGATCTGATCCGGGTGGAAGCCCGCATCGACGGCGGTCCCTTCACCCCGCTGATCCAGTTCGCCCCCTCCAATCCAGCTCCCGCCCTGAACGCGCCGTTGTCCCTCGACACGAACTTCGACGGGCTGGGCGGCCAGGGAACTGCCCTGACGGCCGCCTTCCAGGAATTCGATCTGCCCCTTTCGACCGGAACCTCCGTGGAAGTGCGGGTGGTGATGCACAGCAACGCCACCAACGAATACCTTTGCCTGGATAACATCCGCATTTTCGGGGAAAACCCGGCCACCGCGCCTCCGGTCATCAGCGGAGTGCCGGCCGGAGCGCTGGTTTTTCCGGAGGGCGCCGCCGCCACGGCATTGGCCCCCAGTCTGACCCTTTCCGATCCTGACAGCGCCACCCTTCCGTCCGCCTCCGTCGTCATCACGCAAAACCTGACCAGTGGTGAGGATGTGCTCGCAGCCACCGCCAGTGGCGCCATTCTCGCCGGCGATATCCTTTACACCGCGGCCACCGGCACCCTGACCATTACGCGCAGCGCCCCGGTCGCGGACTACCAGGCTGTGCTCCGCAGCGTGACCTACCGCAATACCAATACCACCAACCCGGCCACCAGCCCCCGGCAGATCCGGTTCAGCACCACCGATGGGGTGAATGCCAGCAACGCACCGCTGCGCGAAGTGACCGTCACCGACAGCATCATCCTGCAGAATCTGCCGTTCACCGAAAGCTTCGAAACGGACGGACGCGGTTCACGTTATTCCCTGGATGGCCGGTTCACCAACGGGACCGCCCTGTTCGACCGCGGCCAGCCCGCCAGCACCACCAATCTGGACGGCACCTTCGCCATCATCGCCGAGGACACCCAGCTGGATGCCGCCCCGGTCAAAGCCGTTAATTTCCTGCTCAATACCAAACCTTTTGGCAACGTCACGGCGTCAGTGCGCCTGGGAGCCCTTGGCGGAGCCATTTTCGACACCGGCGACACCATCGCCGTGGAAGCCAGCGTGGACGGCGGCCCTTTCACCAACGTCGCCGCCTTCCGCAGCACCGTGGGAGTGGGAGGTTCCCTCGCGCTCGACACGGACAACAACGGCATCGGCGACGGCACCCAGCTGTCCTCCAATCTGCAGGATTTCACCTTCACCCTGCCCCCGGCCGCCACCCTCGGTCTGCGTATCCGTTGTCAGAGCAACTCCACTGCGGAGCGCCTCATCGTGGACCGCATCGCCGTGCAGGGTACCCCCCTGACCTTCACTATCAGTAGCCCCTCCGTTGCTGAAAACTCCGGTCCCCTCTCGTTCACAGTCACCCGCAATCTTTCCAGCGGCGCCGACACGATCGATTTTTCCACCTCCAACGGCACGGCCCTGGCAGGCACTGACTACACCACCGTCACCGGAACCCTGAACTTCGCCGACGGTGATACCACCAAGCCGGTCGTCATCACCGTCAGTTCTGACAGCACGGTCGAACTCGATGAAACCTTCAGCGTCACTCTCAGCAACGCCTCCCGCGGCACGATCACTGGTGGTCCCGGCACCGGGAGTATCACCAATGATGACGCCTCGGTCATTACTTTAACCGCAAGCACCCCCACCGAAGGAGACACCGGCACCGCACCGCTGACCTATAACATCATTTTGAGCAATCCGGTCGATGCCGGCATCAGTTTCGACCGTGCCACGGAGACCACCGGCACCGCCACCTCCGGCACTGACTTCACCGCCGTCGCCGCCACCTCCACCACCATTGCCGCCAACGCCACCACCGGCAGTTTCTCCGTGAATATCCTCGGAGACCACACCCCCGAATCCACCGAGACAGTACCCGTCCTGCTCTCCACCCTCAGTGCCGGCGGACGCAACGTCACCTTTGCGGGCGGCGGAACCACCCTCACCGCCAGTGGCGGCATTCTCGATGATGATCCTCTCATCGTCGCCGGCGCCGGCAGCCTCGGCATGGGCATTGGCGTTTCCGGAAAACTCACCACCGCCAGCCTGCTCGCCCTCGCCACCGGCGGCGAAGGCCGTCCCCTGTCCCTCGTTGGGGTGCAAAGCCCGACTCCCGGAGGCGGCACCGTCACCATCACGGATGGCTGGATCGTCTATCAGCCCGCCGCCGGTTTCAGCGGAGCCGACAGCTTCACTTACACTCTCACCGATGGATTCCAGACCGTCGGAGGCACCGTGCAAGTGGTGGCCAGCAATAGCATTGGCCAGACCATGAATATCGTCGGCATGACCCCGGAAGGCGCTGGAAAACGGGTCGTCGCCCTCGGCATCCCGGGCCGATCCTATCAATGGCAGACCACCTCCAATCTGACGGACTGGGTTGCCCTGGGCACCCCGGCGGTTTGCCCGGCTTCAGGAGTCCTGTCCATCCTCGATCCCGGCCCGCTGCCACCGGTGCGATATTACCGCATGGTGCAGCCCTAACCCGAACTCCGGTCCTTCAACTTCCTGATCCCATGAGAACTTTTCTCCTTCCAGTCCTCCTCCTCACGGCCGGCAGCGCTCCCGCCGCCCTGTGGACCGCGAGTGATAATACCGTCAGTGTCATTCTCGACGGCAGCAGCTCCGGCCTGGCCCGCAGCCTGCCCATCAATACCGCCGGGGAGTTCGTCCTCAGTGTGGAAGTGGAGCTGAATCTCTCCGCCACTCCAGGAGGCACGGCTTTCCTTGGCGACCTGTATGTTTACCTGACCAATGGCACCGACCTTGCGGTCCTCGTCAATCGCCCCGGCCGCCGGGACGGGGCCCCGGCCGGTTATGCGGACAATCAGTCGATGAACGTGACGTTTTCGTCTGTTCCCGGGACTGATTTCCATAACTACCGCCTCACCGCCACCGGCTCGAACACGGTCGCCCTCACCGGCCCGGTCATTGGCATCTGGGAAGCCGACGGACGCGCCACCGATCCCGCCACCGTGCTCGACACCGATCTGCGCACTGCCGGTCTGAACGTCTTCCAAAATACCCCCGCCGACGGGACCTGGAGTCTCTTCGCTGCGGACCTCTCCTCCGGCGGCACTCACCAGATCAACTCCTGGAGCCTGGCTATCAACACTATCCCCGAGCCCGGGACCTCCATGCTGGCCCTCCTGGCCTGGCGGTCCTGCCCCACCGCCGCCGGAAGTGTTAAGGGAGCCTTGGCCAGCGTCCCCCTTCCATCATGTCCCGTTCCCTGCTCCGTCCTTTTGCACCGCTGCCTGCCCTGCTCCTCGCCACCGCGACCCTGCAGGCTGCACCGCGCCAGGTTTCCGGGATCTATCCGCACCTTGCCATGTTCAATGACGAAGGGGAATGCGGCACCGGGGCCGTGGTCCCCTGGGCGGACCGGCTGTGGGTGGTGACTTATGCCCCTCACATGCCCAAGGGCTCCTCAGACAAGCTCTACGAAATCACTCCCGGCCTGCAGCAGATTATCCGCCCGGAGAGCATCGGCGGCACCCCAGCCAACCGCCTGATTCATGATGAATCCGGCCAGCTTTTCATTGGTCCCCACGCCATCGCCCAGGACGGCACCGTGCGCACCATTCCTTACAGCCAAATGTTCGGCCGTCCCACGGGCGTGGCCCGTCACCTGACCGATCCTGCCGGCAAGGTCGTCTTCGCCACCATGGAGGAAGGGTTCTACGAAGTGGACGTCAAGTCCCTCGCCGTCACCGGACTGTGGGCCGACGAACAGCGACCGGAAGGCCGCCACGCCAATCTGCCTGGCTATCACGGCAAGGGTTTCGCCTCTGCCCAGGGACGTTATGTCTACGCCAACAATGGTGATCACGCCAAGGAAGCCATGACGGATCCGGCAACGCCCAGCGGCGTGCTGGCCACATGGGACGGCAAAGCGGACCAATGGACCGTGGTGCGCCGGAATCAGTTTACGGAAGTCACCGGACCAGGTGGAATTCAGGGCAGTGCGCCCGCCGCGCCGCTCTGGAGCGTGGGCTGGGACCACCGTTCCCTCATTCTGATGCTGCTCGAGGATGGCCAATGGACCTCCTACCGCCTGCCCAAAGCCTCACACACCTACGATGGGGCCCACGGTTGGAATACCGAGTGGCCCCGCATCCGCGACATCGGTGAGGATTCTCTTCTCATGACGATGCACGGCATGTTCTGGAAGTTCCCGAAAACCTTCACCCGGGCCAACTCCGCCGGCCTGGCGCCCCGTTCCACCTATCTGAAAGTCATCGGTGACTTTGCCCGCTGGGGCGACCGGCTCGTGATGGGCTGCGATGACACCGCGAAGAGCGAATTCCTCAATGTGGACCCGCTCAAAGGAAAACTCGGGGCGCCCGGACAATCCCAATCCAACCTCTGGTTCATCAGCCCGGAACGTCTCGACGCCGGCGGTCCTCCGCTGGGGCGGGGTGGCGTCTGGGTCAAGGACGATGTCCCCGCCGGATCCGTTAGCGAACCTTATCTCTTCAGCGGGTTCACCCATCGTTCCCTGAACCTGTCGCATACCACCGATACACCCATCGTCTTCACCCTCGAGACCGATGCCAAAGGTGACGGCACCTGGACGCCCCTGCGTCAAATCACAGTCGCCGCCAACAGCAGCACGTGGACGGGGTTTTCCGGGAAGGAAACCGGCGCACTGGGTCCGCCTGAAACCCGACCGTGCGGCCACCGGCGTGACCGCCTTCTTCCACTACCGCGGGGCCGATCCCCGCACGCCTGCCGCCAGCGCGGTGGCCGCCGGACTGGCGGCCGCCACCGACACCACGCAATCTGTCGGCGAGCTGCAAACCCGGGGTGGTGGCCTCAGGACCCTCGCCTTTGCCGCCCGCAATGGCCAAGGGACTCTGCGCGCCTATGAACTCACTGCGGATCTCACCCTACAACCCTCGCACGATGGCAAGCTGCAGTCCTTTGTCCGGGAGAAAGCAGTCATTCCTCCTCCGCTCATCACTTCCGACTCGGCCTCCCTGATCTATCAAATGGCTGATGGAAATCGCTGGCGCCTCCCCCGCGGTGAGGCCGCTTTCGATAACGACGCCGGCCTCGGCCCCGCCCGGCTTTGCCGCGAAGTCTGCACCGAACGGAATTTCCTCAGCATCCACGGCACCTTCTACGAACTCCCCGCCCGCAATGCCGGCGGCTTCGCCAAAATCCGCCCCCTCAGCACCCACGGCCACCGCATCCATGACTTCGCCAGCTACCGTGGTCTGCTGGTTTTCAGCGGCGTCCTGCCCGATGCCCCGGCCAGCGATCACATTATCCGCAGCACCGACCACCAATGTGCCCTGTGGGTCGGAGCCGTCGATGACGTCTGGCAATTCGGCAAACCCCGCGGCCAAGGCGGCCCATGGCTGGATACTCCCGTCAAAGCGGGTGCCCCCAGCGATCCCTATCTGGCCACCGGGTTCGATCAAAAGAGTCTGACCGTCAGCCACCAATCCAAGGAACCCGTCCTCGTCAAAATCGAAGCCGACTTCACCGGCGACCGCGCCTGGACGGAATTCACCACCCTCACCGTCCCGGCCGGCCAGCCGCTCGACTACTCTTTCCCTGACGCTTTCGGCGCCTACTGGCTGCGCCTCGTCAGTGACAAGGACACCACTGCCACGGCTCAGTTCCGCTACGAATAATCGACCATCAACCCGGCTGCTCACCATGGGGTTCTGGCCCTCACTTCAGGCATCATTGATTGGGGCCTTCCCGATCCGGATTTCCCCGCTTTGGAAAAACTGTTGGAGGTAAAGCCCGGACTGGATCGTCATCATCGGGCTGTCAAAATCCCCCGGCTCCTGGCGACTCTCAAAAATGTGGTTGTAGAGCCAAAAGACATATCCGTTGGTGAAGACCACCTTCAATTGTGGGGGTGGATGCTTCACCTCATCCGAAAACCGCATTATCCAATGAATTGACTCGATGGTTTCCCCGATCAGCACATTCAGATTTTCTGGAAAGCCAGGCTCATCCGCATCAAGTAACCAAACGCGACCCTTGAACAGCTCCCAAATGCAATAAACAAAGGTCACCTCGTGCAACCCGTCCGGGACGTCCGAAGGAGTTGTCTCTTCGAAAAAGAACCGGACCGTGGAGGAATGCAAACGAGTGAATCTTTGCAGTCGCTTGCTGCTGAAATCAAAAAACGTTTTCAATGGGTTGCCATGGAAGCGCATCGGGATTGGGAAGGCCCCAAAACCGGCCTCCGAAGCCTGGCCTAACCCGACCCGCCGGCCATGGTATCGCCGGTTTCCTTCGGCAGGTATTTTTTGAAGCGGGTTTTGTCGATGGCCTTCATGTAGGCTTCCATCGGAGTGACCTTTTCGATCTTGAGGTTTTCCCAGATGGCATTGTCCATGAACTGCATGCCAAAGGCCGAGCCGCCGGTGATGACGTCGGTCAGCTTTTGGGTGGCTCCTTCCCGGATGATGGCCGCGACCGCCGGAGTGGCGACGAGGATTTCGTTGACCGCTACCCGGCCCTTGCCATCGGCCGTCTTCATGAGGAGCTGGGCCACCACTCCGCGGAGGGAGGCGGCCAACATGGTGCGGACCTGCGATTGCTGGTCGGAAGGGAACACGTCCACCAAACGGTCAACCGTCTTGCGGGCGTTGTTGGTGTGCAGAGTGCCGAAGACCAACAGGCCGGTTTCCGCCGCCGTGAGGGCGAGAGAGATCGTCTCCAGGTCGCGCATTTCCCCCACCAGCACGATGTCCGCATCCTCACGCAGGGAGGCCCGCAGACCATCCGAAAAGGTAGGGGTCTGGATGGGCACCTCACGCTGGGTGATCACGCTCATCTTGTTCTTGTGCACAAACTCGATCGGCTCCTCCACGGTGATGATGTGGCGGGCGTAGTTCGTGTTGATGTAATCGATCAGCGCCGCAAGAGTGGTGGACTTTCCCGAACCGGTAGGGCCGGTGACAAGCACCAGACCGCTCCGCATTTCACCGAAACGCTTGATGACCTGGGGAACCCCCAGTTCTTCCAAAGTCTTGATCTTGGTGGGAATAAGACGGAAGACCGCTCCCAGGCCGTTTTGCTGTTTGTAGTAGTTGCAGCGGAAACGGGAGTCTTCATCCATTTCGTAGGCGAAGTCGAGATCGCCCCGGGCCATGAATTTCTCCCACGCACGGGGTTCGCAAATGCCGGTCAGCATCTGCTCCATGAAGTCATGGGTCAGGATTTCCTCCCGGATGGCACGGACGCCGCCGTGCACGCGCACCTTGGGCGGCTGACCTTCTGCGATGTGGAGGTCAGAGCCTCCCAGTTCAATGAGTTCGTGGAAAAATTGGTCGATGACAGCAGCCATGGCAATTGGATGGGGAAAGGGTATGGAAAGGAGGGAGGGCCAAGCGGCACTGGTTACATTTTGAGGTCTTTGCGCATCTGGTCCTGGTCGATCGACCGGAAGAGGCAGTCCTCGGCGGAGATGATATCGCGCTCGTAGAGATTTTTCAGCGCATCATCCATGGTCACCATCCCGACCGCACGGCCGGTCTGCATGATGCCCGGCAGCATGAAGGTTTTGCCTTCACGGATACAGTTGGCGACGGCCGGGGTATTGACGAGGAGTTCGATGGCGAGCGCACGCCCGTTCCCATCCTTCCGGGGGACCAATTGCTGGGAAATGATGCCGCGCAGGGATTCACTCACCATGATTCGGATCTGGTCACGCTGATCCGTGGGGAAGACGTCGAGCACGCGGTCCAAGGTCCGGGGAGCAGAGCCGGTGTGCAGGGTGCCGAGCACCAAGTGACCCGTTTCAGAAGCCGTGATCGCCAGGGAGATGGTCTCCAAGTCGCGCATTTCCCCCACCATGATCACGTCAGGATCCTGACGGAGCGCCCCGCGCAGCGCGGCGGCAAAGGAGTCGGTGTGGCTGTGGACTTCGCGTTGGTTGACGTGGCAATTCTTGGAATTGAAGACGTATTCGATGGGGTCTTCCAAGGTGATGATGTGGTCATTCCGCTCCTCATTGATGGCATCGACCAGCGAGGCCAGCGTGGTGGATTTGCCGGAACCGACCGAACCGGTGACCAGCACCAGACCGTTATGGTATTGGGTCAGAGGCTTGAGACTGGCCGGGAGGGACAGTTCCTCCATGGTGCGGACCCGGGTGTTGATGATCCGGAAAGCCATGTCGTAGCCAAGCCGCTGGGCGACCACCGAGGCACGGAAGCGGCCAAAAGGCGTGGCGTAGGCAAAGTCCACGTCCCCGCGTTCCTGGAGCCGGTTCATTTCCTTGGGCTGCAGAAAACTCTCCACCAGGCTCTTGGTATCGGCGGCAGTCAACTTGTCCGCATTCCCCCAGATCTGCTGGAGCTGGCCGTAGCGGCGCCAGAGCGGGGCTGCGGCGGTAGCCAAGTGGATGTCGGAACAGTCGTATTCCTGGCCAAGTTTAAGATATTCGTCCACGTGGGCCAATGCGGCCACGCGGTCCTGGGTTACTTCGGTCGCCTCGCTCATTCAGGGGGATTCCTATGGGATAAAAGGGTGGGATGGGAAAAGTCAGCTGGCGGCTTTGCGGGCGCACCGGGCAAGGCGTTATTCTTTTTTCCGGAGCATCTCCGCAAGCATTTTCTTCGCAAAATCGGAGATTTGCGGGCCGTATTTTTCAACACCCATCTCCAGCAACGAGCCCACTGCAGCGGTACCGGCCATTCCAGCAGCTCCGGCGGCGGCCGGTTTGAGCTGTTTCAGGGCCTCTGCCGCGAGTTCCCGCGCTAATTTTTTCGCCGAAGGAGTAGCAAGGAAGCGGGAAAGCACGACCCCCACCAGCACGGCACCGCCTGCCAACACGATGGGATTCCGGGCCAGCGCCTGAATCGCCGGTGGCAGCGTTGAGGCGGGAGCCTCCGCGATGGGGACCGCCGCAGCGGGCGGCAGCAGCACCAAATCAGGGGTGGAAACTGGCAGGGGGGAGGAAAATTCGGCAGACATGGGAGAGGAGGCGGAGAAGTGGTGCCGAGGGGTTATTTTTCGCGGAAGAGCAGGCCGATCAGAAAACCTGCCCCGAGCCCGGCCAGCACCGCCTTGCCCGGATTCTCTTTGACGTAGGCGACCGCGTGGTCCCCGAGCTCTTTCCAGCGGTCCTGCGAATCCCCCAGGACGCGTCCAGCGGCATCCTTGAACTCGTTCAGCCTTTCGCCGGCCGCCTGGCCAAACTCGCGGGCCTTGGCCTCTGCCGCCGCTTTCAATTCGTTCGCCGCTTCAATGACATTATCAGCCAAGGGAGTGGGGGTGACCGGGGAGGAGGGGAACTCATTCATGGGAAGCGTGGGGTGATGTTGAATTCGGAACAGGGTATGCTCCAATCACCTTGGCACTCTGCCTTTCATAAATCAAGCTGCGCCCTGCGCCGTTTCTGTTTCCCCCACCCGACCGCCTCCATGCCCTCCGCCCCTGCCGAACCCTGGTATATCGTCCGCCAATCCTCCATTCACAATCAGGGCGTTTTCGCCGCCCGCGATGTCCCCAAGGGCACCCGCATCATCGACTACAAGGGCCACAAAATCACCAAGGCGGAATCCACCCGCCGCGGCAACGCCCAGCTGGAAGGCAGCGCTCTCAGCGGCGAGGGCGCGGTTTATATCTTCGTCCTCAATAAAAAACACGACATCGATGGCAACGTCCCATGGAACGATGCCCGGCTCATCAACCACACCTGCGAGCCGAATTGTGAGGCCCAGATCATCCGCGGCACCATCTGGCTCATCGCCACCAAGGACATCCCGGAAGGAACCGAACTCGGATTCAATTACGGCTTCGACCTCGAAACCTGGGAGGATCATCCCTGCCTCTGCCGCACCAAAAACTGCTGTGGTTATATCGTAGGCAAGGAATACTGGCCCAAACTGAAACGCCTCGTCAAAAAGCGTGACCAGGTCATTGCTGCCGGCAAGGCCGAAGCCGAAGCCATGGCCAAAAAAGCCGCCCGGAAGCAGAAAAAGGCGGCCGGCAAATAATGGTTGGCGACTGCTCCCGGGAGACCCCTCCCACAAACCAGCCAACCTCCAATAACCCGACCATTGCCCAGCTCATCCATCGTCTTTTCCTCCATCGCGGAGTTGTTCGGTCTCTTCGCCATCGGATGGTTGATCCGGCGGTGGGGTTATGCTCAAAAAGAGGATTTTGACCGCTGGGGCAGGATCGCAGCTGAAATCTTCTATCCCTTTCTCATCTTCCACAGCATCATCCGTGACTTCGATCCCGCCCGGGTCCGCACCCTGTGGATGATGCCGGCCCTTGCCTTCGGCCTGATGCTTGCCGGAGCCATCACCGGCCTGCTGGTGTGCCGCGGCATGCAGACCCGCGACCCGGCCACGCGCCGCACCTTCGTGCATCTCTGTGCGATGAATAACTTCATCTACCTCCCCATCTTCATCATCCAGAATAGCCTGCCGCCGGGAGCCCTCGCCGATTTCTTTGTCTTCAATCTCGGGTCCACCATCGGATTCTGGACCATCGGCGTCTTCACGCTGGGTGGCGTCACCGACTGGCGGCGCACCCTGCGGCATCTCATCTCGCCGCCGCTGCTCAGCATGTTCGCCGCCATTGGCCTCGCGTGGACCGGAGCGCGTGACTGGCTTCCGCAATCCTTTCTCGCCGTCTGCCGCAATACCGGCTCCCTCAGCGTCCCGCTCATGCTCATCATCATCGGAGCCACCCTCCAGGGCGCCTTCCGCCGCGACCAAGCCCGCGACCTTGTTTTCATCTCGGTGCTGCGGCTCATCCTGCTGCCTCTCCTCTACATCGGAATCATCAGGGCCCTGCCCCTCCCGCCGGACCTGGAATTGCTCGCCATCATCGTAGCCCTCATGCCCACCTCCGCCGTCTCCCCCGTGATGGCCCGGCTTTATGGGGGCGTGCCCTCCTTCGCCTCGGCGGCCACCCTCGTCACCCACATTGCCTCGCTCGTCACCGTCCCCCTCGCCTTCTGGTGGCTGAGTCACGCGGCAAGCCGCTGACCGGGGTGGACGAGGCTCCTGCCGAGTTGCAGAGCATTGGCCTCTCAAGGCTATGGAAAACCAGCAAGCCGGAACTCGGCAGGAGCCTCGTCCACCCCAAAGGCTCTAAAGCAATCGAACCGACAGCCTCAGCTGAAACCGCTGCTGTCCGGAGATCGCAGAACTCACTGTGATCCACTCGCTGTCCTCATCGCGGCTCTCCGGCGCGGAGAAATTCAAATAAGTCAGGCCCGTGGCGTCCCCGTTCCAATGCCAATCCGTCAGGTTGGTGGAGACTTCGACTCTGACATCAACATCCGTGCGACGGTGCCGCGCCACCCGGATCCGGCCCGGCTGCACGTCGAAGACCTGCCCTGCTTTCCACGCATCGGCATGGATCGGGCTGCAGAAAAAGGCATACTCGCCGAGATTTGTCAGGCCATCGCCATCCGGGTCATCATTCATTCCCGTGCCGGCCGCGCCCTGGGCAAAAAAGCGCCGCCGCCAATCGTCATAGGAACTGGAGGTCAGATCCAACGCCACATCCCAGGGCTCCGCCACCACATCGACCGGCGACAGATACTCGATCGGGCTCAACCCATCCAGACTGATCCGCACCACCCGGTGGGAGCTCGCTTGCGATCCACTGCCCCGTTTTCCAGTATCGGAGATATAGCCTTTCCTGGCCAACGGATCAATCACCAGCCCATGCGGTGCATTCAGACCGCTGGCGACCGTCACCACCGGCCCGCCTGCCGCCAGCCGGGTATAGACTGCGCCATTTTGCCGGTCGTTCCAATAAAGCCGCAGCCCATCCGGGGCGGTGAGATCGGCCGCGATATCCCGGGTGCGTGAAGGAGTGGTCAGGGAAAAGGCCGCATCCACCACCCCCGCCAGCGATCCTTTGCTGTAAGCGGTGTTGGTGTCGCCGGAAGTCGTCACCACCGCCCAGTAGGCATCGCGGTTCACCAGATCCAGCCCGAAAAAATACGGCCCCACATCGCGCAGCGCGACCCCAGCCCCCGGATGCGTCAGCACGTTGGTCAAATTGCCGCCCGCAGGATCGCAGCGGCGCAGCAGCTTCATCCCCGGCTGGGAAAAATAAACCTGCTGCCAGGTGCGGTCGTATTCCACATCAGCCACAGCATTCCCCGCACTCCCTGGCGTGCCGTCCGGCAAGGTCAGGATCGTCACCGGCGTGGCGCCACCTCCCGGAATCACCAGCGGCAGCGTGCGCAGTGAGACCTGCACCGGATTCACTCCGCCCGCCAATTCGCAATAAGCAAAAAACAGCCGATTGTTCTCAGGATCCACTGCGATCCCCCGCAGATCCGTGGGCCCGGCAGCCGTGTAATGCGTTGCCAGGCCGGTCCCGTCAGGATTGACCGCCATGATCACCCCCGCCTGCCCCGTGCCCGGCACTCCTTCCGGCTGGTTCACATAATAAACTTTCGCGCCCGCCGCCACCATGGCAGAGCAGGTCAACATCATGAGTCCCGGGAGGAAAGGTTTGGCCATATCCGGGAGGCATAGCAGCCAACCTCACTTCATGCAATCTTCCTGTCGGCCACGCCTTGCCTTCCGGCAAAACCGGAACCGATGGCGGCTTCAGACTTCCTCCAGCATCGATTTCGCATCGCCAAACGTCTTCGGACGCACGTCCATCTTGTCCATCATCGACATGAACAAGCGGCACAGCTGACGGTCGGGCTGGTCCTTCTTGTCGATCACCCGCCCGCCCTTGATGCGGCCTCCGGCCCCTCCCAGCACGATGACGGGTAGCTGATCGTTGTCATGTTTTGCGCCGGCCATCATGCTGGAACAGTGCATCAGCATGGTGTTGTCGAGCAGGGTGCGCGGGCCTTCCTCGATGGCGTCCAGCTTGCCCGCAATATACGCCAGCTGCTCGATGAAGAACTGGTTCACCTTCAGCCAGTCGTCCGCATCGGAGTGCGAGAGCAGGTGATGGATCATGTAGTCGATGCCGTGGCCGGCCTGCTGCACGCTGGGCAGATTGGGGAAGCGCAGCGCGCTGTGGTCATTGTTCAGCTTCAGGGTGGTGATGCGGGTGGTGTCGGTCTGGAAACCCAGCACCAGCAGATCACACATCAGCCGCATGTGTTCCCCGATGTCCTGCGGGATGCCGTCAGCCGGACGTTTGATATTCGGCTTGTCGAGGGTGGGCCGCCAGCCCTGCAGCTCGCCGCGCTTGCCCGCATTGTCGATGCGCTTCTCCACATCCCGTACGGAGTCAAGATACTCGTCGAGCTTGCGTTGGTCACTGCCGCTGATGTGCCGCCGCAAATCCTGGGCATCCTCCATTACCGCATCCAGCACGCTCTTGTCCCCTGGCGCGACCTCATCCTTGAAGAGCCGGTCGAAGGCCAGCGCCGGATACAGTTCCAGCGGCGTAGGGGTGGTCGGCGAACTCCACGAGATGTGGGAGCTGTAGAGCATCGAGTAGTTTTTATGCACCGATGGATTCGACCGCTCGCAACCCAGCACCAGGCTCGGCACCTTGGTGGAGCGTCCATAAGACTGCGCCAGCACCTGATCAAAACTCGTGCCCGAGCGGATCTCCCCACCGGAGGCAATCGGCGCGCCTGACAACAGATTTCCGGTCTGCGAACTGTGGATATTTCCCTTCCTCGCTTCCTCGTGATACAGCCCGCTGACAAAGAGCAGCTTATCGCGGAACTCATGCAGGGGCGCGAGCACCTTGCCCAGTTCCATCGCCTTCCCTTCCCCCTTCGCCCACCATTCCCGGGAGTGGAATCCATTCCCTGAAAACAAAACGGCCAGCCGCACCGGAGCCTCACTGGCCGGTTTGTCGCGGGTCGGTTCATCGCCCCAGACAGTGTGCGATTCCAGCCAGGGCAGCGCCATGGCAACGCCTGTCCCGCGGAGGAAGGCACGACGTGAATAACGGTGGGTGTTCATGGGGATTCAGTGTTTGGAAATGTAGTCGCGTCCCCGCACTTCCCGGAATTGCGGGCTGAGGACGATTTGATTGATCAGGGTACCCACGCGGAGGTCGCCGGCTTTCATCCCGGCGACCATTTCATCGAGCAGCGGCATATCCGAAAGTTGCACCCCGCGGCCAAGAGAGTAGCCCAGCAGTTTCCGGCAGAATTGGCGGAGGAATTCGTCGCGACGCGTCGTGACCAGCCAAGTGCGGAGGCCGTCGAGTCCTTGGACCTGGGTGCCGTCCGGCAGTTTGGTATTCGAATCGATGGAAAGACCCGAGGCGTCAATGGTGCGGGCGCGGCCGATGGCATCGAAGCCTTCGAGGGCAAATCCAAACGGATCCACCCGGAGATGACAGCCCGAGCATTTGGGGTCGCTGCTGTGCCGCTCGGTCAACTGGCGTTCCGTCAGGCCTTGCGGGGCTTCCTCGGGCAGGACGGGCACTCCCTTGGGTGGGTTGGGCAGCTTGTCCCCGAGGATGACCTCACTGAGCCAGGTGCCCCGCAGGATCGGACTGGTGCGCGAGGCTCCGCTTTGTTTGGCCAGGGTGCCCGCAAATCCCAGAATTCCCCCGCGCCCCTTGGCCCGCAGGCCATCAACCCGCTGCCAGTCTTCGCCTTTGATTTCGAGGCCGTAGTGCTGCGCGAGGGCCCCATTCATGAAGGTGTGATCGGAGTCGAGGATCGACAGCACGGAGCGGTTCTCCTGAAACAGATCCATGAAGAAACGCACCGCCTCCTCCTGCATGGCGCCTCGCAGCGCGAGGAAGGTGGGGAAATGCCTCTCACTTTTTTCATCCAGGGTTTCCAGCTCGCGCACATGCAGCCACTGGCAGCCGAATTCGGTGGCCAGACGGCGCACCCGGGGGTCCTTCAACATCCGCTGGGTTTGTGCCACGAGCACTTCTGGTTCATGCAGCCTGCCACTGCCGGCGAGGGTGCGCAGTTCCTCATCCGGGGAGGACGACCAAAGGAAATAAGCAAGGCGGGTGGCCAGCTCCCAATCGTTCACGGGGGCCGCCTGCGGTCCGGGCGCGGCTTTTTCGCCGCGATACAAAAAGGCCGGCGCCACCAGCACCCGGGCGATCAGCATGCGCACCGCCGCCGCGTGCGGCAGCTCCTGCGTGCGCAGCTTCTGATAGAGCGCACGCAGTTGCCTTTGCTCCGCCTCACTGAGCGGACGGCGCCAAGCCTGCGAGGCGAAATCAAGCACCGCCTGCACCTGCACCGGCTCGACCTGGACGAGCTGCCGTTTAAAGGCCTCCGCCCCAAGCCTGATAGGCTC
This sequence comes from uncultured Verrucomicrobiota bacterium, assembly GCA_942492905.1. GTDB lineage: Bacteria > Verrucomicrobiota > Verrucomicrobiia > Verrucomicrobiales > V1-33 > CAIZWU01. The sequence goes on along the minus strand of OW818657.1, from coordinate 1,950,900 downwards.
CCGCATCGGCTCGAAGGCGCTCGGGCTGGCGTCCTGCGTGGCGAATTGATAGAGCTGCTCGAAAACGTCGACCTGCTTCAGGGGGGATTCGCTGACAAAACGTAGCTCGTCCCAGAGTCGGTCCAACGTTTTGATTTGCGCTTCATCCAGCATCAGACGCTTCAGATGTTCATCTTCGCGATGGAACAGCGTCAGGGTCACCACTTCATCGACCGGCACGATCTTCGAATAACAGAGCACGATGGGGAAGATGGCGCGGAAGTCATCAAAGGCGGATGCAAAACGTTGCCGGGCCGCACTGCCGTCGTTCACGATGACCGGCGCGCTGAGGATCGTGCGCAGATTGTTATCGGACCACTGGCCATTGGCGACAGCCGTTTCCGCCTTGCCCGCGGCGATGCCGGAGAGATCCGCAGGTTTGGTGGTGAGCACCTGCATCTGCACACTGCCTTCGGCGGACTGGAGCCGGCCGGTCACAACCAGCTCCGCGCCTTCGCCCAGCCATCCCGGCAACCGCACTTCGACGACCGACGGCGCCTGCACGGAGAGATTTGTCCCAGTGAACCTGGCCCGGTCCAGGCCATACGGCGATGGCGGAACCTCAGCGTCAGGCTCCGGGACGGAACGCAACGCCGCCGCGAGCATCGGGCCATTGAACGAGAGCAACTGGGTGTGCAGCGCCCGGTCCGGTGAATCGGCCGCGAGGGTGCCCGGCCCGCTTGCCAGCAACTCCTGCACCTGCGCGGCCAACAGTTTACGCTGAGCCGCATCGGTGGTTTTGCGCCACTTGGCGAGCAAGGAACCCACGGGAATCATCGGAGCAGTTTCCTGCGCCGCCGGTTCGCTGACAAAGTGCCAGACCTGTGCGTTGCCATGGCGGTCGGCATGGGGATTGCCTTCGAGAATGTTGGGGGAGACGTCCTTGGCGAGGTCCCATTCCTTCGTCCCATCGTTCAGCACCAGATCGACGGCAGTGAGATCACAGCTGTGGTTGCCGTCCCGGGGTCCGATCACCATCGCAATGACATCTCCGGCGAGGACGCGGATATTCTCCTGCACCGGGATGCCGATGACCGCCGCGCCCTGACTCACCCCGCTGGCCAGCACCTCGCGGGTATGGCCGCGGCGCAACTCCAGCGCCCATGTCACGCCATTGCCACACTCCGGATGCGCGTGCTGCACGCTGCCACTGAGGCGCAGCGCCCCGGTCACCGGACTCCGCCAGGCAATCACCGATGCCAGCCTGGGCGACGGATGCGTGGCCACACTGTGCGGCTTCATGGTTCCGGGAATGCGCACCATGGCATCCGACGAATTCGCCAGCACGCTGAGTGCATCGGCCCCGGTCCAGCCTTTGATGAAGTTGTAGTCCGGGGTGCTCTCCATTTTTTGCTCCAGCAAAGGCGCCAGCTTGACTTCGCCGGACGATCCAATGCCCAGGTATTCCAGCCAGCCTGCCAGGACTTCGGCGGGCACCTCATACTGTTGCGCCAGCTTCGCGATGTCAGTGCGTCCGGTCGCCTGCTCCGCCTCATGGGCCGCCGCGAGGCATTTGGCCGCACCCGCGATCAAGGCTTCGCGTCGTTGCACCGATTGCTGCACCACCGCGCCCACGTCCTTCAGGGGCAAGTCCGCCCGGCCCGGAGCCACCAGCCGCGCATTTTCCCAAACCGCAAGATCATCCGTGCTGCCATCACCGGCATCGCTGGTGGCCAGATAAAGGATAACATCACTTCCATCGGCGGGTACGGCCAGTTTGAGGCGTATTGGATGCTGGGCAGCGAGCGGCACCACCGGTTCCTGCCAGCCTTTAGGACCGTCCTTTTTGCCGATGTGGCCAACACTGGCGAACCGCCACAGCGATTGCTGCCAGGCTTCAATGTCCGCCGCCTCCAGCATGCCGGCGCGGAACTTCGCCCGCAGACCGTCAAACAGCGGTGAAGAGTTGGTGCCAGTGAATGCCTGGCGCAGCGTGGCAAGGTATTTGGCATTCAGCCCGTCCGCACTGCCTTTGCCCTGGAGGGCCGCGAGATATTTGGCCACCGGCAGACGGCCCCCGGCATTGGTATCAAACGTCACGCCCTGCAGATTCATCGCCATTCCCCCACCGGATTCCGTGAAGCGGCTGTAGAATTCCCGGATCCTCGTTAGAGATTCGTCCGTCCAGTCGCGTGAGGAAGTGCCGGCGGAGAAGCGGAGGCCCTCCGGCGTCAGCACCGCATGACCCGCCAGTTCCTTGGCCGCATCGAGGTATTTGGTCAGCAATGAGGGCGACATCACCAAGGCCGCCCCGGCATTGGTGAACCCTTCGCCCGCCGCCCCATCCACCGGGAATTCCTTCGCCGGGTCCAGTGAGGGCACGCCGGTCAGGTCCCGGATGGTGTAGGTGTATTCCATGTTGGACAAGCGCCGCAGCACCACCGGTCCGGGATCACCCGCATTTGCCAGGGCGATCCCGTGCAGCGTGCCCTGCATCCAATCCGTCAGGAGCTTCATCTGTTCCGCACTTGGCTGCGGTTTGTCCTTGGGCGGCATCTCGTGGTCATGGATCTGCTCCAGGGCGTGCTCCCACACCGCCGGATCCTCCTTCACCAAATCCAGGGTCTGGAAGCGCTCGAGGTCGAGGTCCCCCTTCTGCTTTTCCGTGGAGTGGCAGGTGATGCAGTATTCCTTGAGCAGGGGTTGGATCGACTGCTCGAAGTTCTCCTGACCGGCCTGGAGCGGGACACTGAACGATGACAGGCAGACGGCGTGAAGCCACTTCGCAGCGAAGGCCTTTGAGTAATTCCGGGGGGGCATGATCAAATAAAGTTACGACAGAATTTCCTTAACGGGATGCCCTGCGACATCTGTCAGCCGGTAATCCCGGCCCGCGTGACGGTAGGTGAGTTTTTCGTGATCAAAGCCCATCAGCTGCAGGATCGTGGCGTGGAAGTCGTGGACATGGACCGGCTTTTCGACCGCCCGCATGCCATGTTCGTCCGTCGCCCCGTAGACAATGCCGGGCTTCACGCCCGCCCCCGCCATCCAGGAACTGAAGGCCCAGGGATGATGCTCGCGGCCCAGGGCCTCGGCGGTGTTATTGAAGGGAGTGCGGCCAAATTCAGTGGTCCAGACCACGAGGGTATCCTCCAGCATGCCACGTTGTTTCAGATCACGCAGCAGGGCCGCGATGGGCTGGTCCACATTTTTCGCCAGCGGGGCGTGGGTCATCATATCGCCGTGCGCGTCCCAGTTGCCGGAAGAGCCGGTGTCGATGAGTTCGACAAACCGCACCCCGCGCTCCACCAACCGGCGGGCCGCCAGACACTGCCAGCCGAAGCCGGTGGTCTGCCCGCGTTGCAGGCCGTAGCTGGCGAGGGTGGCCTCGCTTTCCTCCTTCAGATCAAAGGCATCCGGCACCGCCATCTGCATCCCGAAGGCGGTTTCAAAAGAACGGAGCCGCGCCGCCAGCAAGGGATCCGCATCGCGCCCGGCGAGATGGCCTTCATTCATGGCACGCAACGCAGCCAGTTCGAGCGACTGCAGGCTTGCCGGGGTCTGCGCGGTGATGTTGGCCACCGGTTCAGGGCCCGGGACCACCAGGGTGCCCTGATGCGCCCCGGGCAGGAAATCGCTGCCATACACCTGGGTGCCGGCATAGGTCTGCTTCGGCGCGATGACCACAAAGGAAGGCAGGTTGCGGTTCAGGGTGCCGAGTCCATAACTGACCCACGAACCAAGGCTGGGACGCGTAAAGGCGAACGAGCCGGTGTGCATGCCGAGCGTCGCATTGTAGTGGTTCGAGTGCGAGGTATGCATCGAGCGGATCAGCGCGATGTCGTCCACGCACCCTGCCATGTGGGGGAACAAGGTGCTGACTTCCGTGCCGCATTGTCCGTGCGGGGCAAACTCCCACTGCGGGCGCTTCAGATAGATGCGCTCATAACCGGGGCGGCCCTTGATCTCCGGATGGTCGGCTTTGATCTCCTTGCCATGATCCCGCGTCAGGGCGGGCTTCGGGTCGAAGGAATCCACATGGGAAACGCCGCCGGTCATGAACAGGAAAATCACCCGCTTCGCCTTCACCGGGAACTGCGGCCGGCACGGGGCCAGTGGGTCCGCAGTTTCCGCCAGCAGCTGCTGCACGAGGCCGGGGAACAACATCGATCCGGCCACGACGGACTTCAGAAAATGGCGGCGGGGGCGGGCGCTGGGGTCCATAGTTAGTCGAGGTGGATGAATTCATTGCCCGCCAGCAGCACCCGGGCATAGGCCGCCCATTTTTCTTCCCCGGTGGCCGGATAGCTGGCGAGGAAGCCCGCCGCCTGTTCCTGCTCCGCCGCGGAAGGCTCGCGCTGCAATAGGATGCGGAAGGCCTGCGATACCCGCGCGGCGCCCCCGGAGGGCTTCGTCAGGGCCGTGGCAAACCGCGCCGCCTGCTCATGGAAAAAGGGATCGTTGAGGAAATAGAGCGCCTGGGTGGGGACCGTCGTGGTCGGGCGCACCGGCGTGCTGGCATTGGGATCGGCCCCGTCGAATAACGCCAGGAAGGGATGCCGCCGCTGCCGCTGCACCATCAGATAGGCGCTGCGCTGGCGGCTGGGATACACCGCGTTGAAGGGATCGTGCTGGGTGAAGGTCCACGTCGCCTCCGGCGGGAAGGGATGCCCCCCGGCAGGCGTGCCATCCAGCTGACCGGACACCACCAGCAGGCTGTCGCGGATCTCCTCCGCACTGAGACGGCGGCGGGTGAAACGGGCCAGCAAATGATTGTCAGGATCGGCCTGCACCGCCGCCTCCGGACGGGCACTGCTGCGTTGATAGGCGGCGGTGTTCATGATGAGCCGGTGCAGGGCTTTCACCCGGTAGCCACTGGCGATGAATTCCGCCGCCAGCGCGTCCAGCAAGGCGCGGTGCGTCGGCGCGTCGCCCCGGGCCCCGAAGTCATTGGGCGACCGCACCAGGCCGTGGCCGAAGTGCCCTTGCCAGACCCGGTTCACCATCACCCGGGCGGCCAGCGGCTGGTTCACAATCCAGTCGCCCAGCTGCCGGCGGCCGCTGCCAGCCTCCGCCGGTACCACATCCCCGCCGAACACCGAGAGCCAGCGCCGTGGCACTTCATCGCCCGGCTTTTCCGGATCGCCCTGCCGCTGCAATGGCGCATTCCGCACCGCGCCTTCCGCCACCGCATAGGCCACCGGGATCACCGGCGCCGGGGGAATTTCCACCGCCTGGTCCAGCGTGGTCTTGCCCATGCGCACCAGTGCCGGACCCATCTCCGGATCGGCGATATGATCCAGTTGAAAGGCCACGCCATCCAGAGTGGCGGGGTGGGCATCCGCCACGCGGCCCGACACCGACACCACGCCATCCATGGGACTGATCCACCCCACCCCTACCGGACGGCCCGGCCCCGGATGCACAAAAAACGACTCTGCCGGCAGGGAGGTCCAGGCCATCACCGGCTGCGCACTGGCATTCACCATCACGGATAGGTCGTCGCCATTACTCCAGGAATGCAGCGCCGGGTGCCCACTGATGCCGCTCCGCTTCCCTGTTAGAAAAACCGGCCCATCCGTCACTTCCAGAAAACACCACTCCGCCCCATGGCCCGCCTCGTGCGGATTCGATTGCGTGAGGTTGGCCACCAGATCCTTCACGCTCCACTTGCGCCCCGCGCCGCCGGTTTCGCGGATCGTCCATTCCACCAGGGTGGTGTCGGCCCCATGATTCCCATTGGGCAGGACGGTGAGTTGAATCACCTCACCCTGACGCACCCGGATGTCTGGCACTGGCCCGGGTCCCACCGCGGCGAAATCCACCGACTGCCCCTCCTCCACCTTGGCCCCGGCGAGCCGGTGCGTGACTTTGGCCGCAGCTTCGCGGATGGCCTGTTTCGCAGCGTCGGTCAGGGCGGCGCGCCGCTTCAGTTCGGCCTCGGCTTGGCTGGAACGTTCGCGCCACTCCTTGGTCAGGGCCTCCACGGCCGGAGGGGACATCAGCGGCACCAGATCCCGCGGCTGGCCCTGGGGTTCGCAGCCCGGGAAGGCAAACCGCGTGCTGTTGAAGATGCCGTAAAGCGCGTAGTAATCCTGCGCCGTGATCGGATCGTATTTGTGATCGTGGCACCGCGCACACCCGGTGGTGAGGCCGAGGAAGTTTTTGCCGAAGTTATCGATCACATCCTCGTGCATCAGGTGGACATCCTTGTCGATATCGTGGCCAAACCGCCGCGCGATGGCGAGGTATCCCGTGGCAATGATGCCCTCGTTGCGTTCCGCCTCCGGTTTGTCGGCATTCATCAGATCACCAGCCAATTGCAGGCGCACAAACTCGTCATAAGGCAGATCCCGGTTAAAGGCCTCCATCACCCAGTTCCGGTATCGCCACGCCTGCGGCAGGGGGCGGTCCGTATTCTCGCCCGCCGTATCCGCATAACGCACCACGTCCAGCCAATGCCGTCCCCACTGCACCCCGTAGTGCGGGGAGGCCAGCAGGCGGTCGATGACCTTCGCCCAGCCCTCCGGCGACGGGTCTCCGGCAAAGGCCTCCACCTCCTCCGGCGTGGGCGGCAATCCCGTGAGATCATAGGTGGCCCGGCGGATCAGGGTGCGGCGGTCCGCCGCTGGGTTCGCCGTCAGGGACTGCGCCGCGAGCGGTTGATTGATGAAGGCATCAATCTTCTCCGGGGTCAGGGCTGCCTCCCGCTCCGGCAGCGGTTGAAAGGCCCACCAATTCCTGGCTTCCTCCGGTTTCATCCCGCCCAGCTTCGCCACCGCGGCACGCGGATCCGGCGCCCCCATCCTCACCCATTCCGTCAGCCATCCGATCTGCGCCTCACTCAACTTCCCGCCGGCCTTCTCCGGCGGCATCGCCAGATCCTCATCCCCGTAGTGGACTGCCGAGATGAGCAATGACTCCTCCGGTTTCCCGGGCACCACCACCGGTCCCGAGTCGCCGCCCTTCTGCCAGCCTTCCCGCGAATCCAGGGCGAGGCCGCCCTTGGTCTTTTCGCCGCTGTGGCATTCATAACAACGGTCCACCAGCAGCGGCCGGATCTTCGATTCAAAGAACTCCTCCCCTGCCCCGGCCCAGGCCGCTGCAGGAGTGCACAGCAGTGCGATGGCGCAGACGTAGTTCATGCCTTGCCCTCCATCACCGGCAGCCATTCCCGCCACCCTTGGATATGCCCGCGCATCAGGCGCTCGCAGGCGGCGGGCGGGCGGGATTGGAAACACTCGATGATCGCCTCGTGCGAGTCCGCCGTCTGGTCGCGGGTCGCCAGTTTCTGGCCCTCATGCTGCCGGTGCAGGCGCCCCAGCCAAAGCTCCAGTTCCGCCCGCAGCGATCCCCACAGTTTCAACAGCCGCGCATTTCCCGCAGCTTCGAGGATGAGCTGGTGAAACTCCAGGTCCAGCCGCGTCACCTCCCCCACCGACTGCGCCCGGCGGGTCGCCGCCACGTTCTGTTCCAGCCAGCGGCAGTCGTCCTTCAGATGCGGAGCCGCCAGCCGCGCCGCCACCGGTTCCAGCGTCAGGCGCACCACAAACAGCTCCTCGCAGTCCTGCGGCGTCAGCTCCCTCACAAAAGCCCGCCCCGTGGCGCTGAACTCCACCAGCCCCTCCCGCTCCAAGGAAAACAACGCCTCCCGCACCGGCACCCGGCTCACCCCCAACCGCTGCGCCACCGCCGATTCCGCCAGCCGGTCCCCCGGTTTCGCCAGCCCACTGAGGATCTCCTGCTTCAACTGGAAAGCCGTCGAGTCGGAACGCGAAGGAGAAAAAGAAGGACCGCTCATTTGGTATACCGTTTGGTTCCCCTCAGAACGGCATCCCCTCCCCTCCCCTTTCAGATCCAGGAAAAGCCTGCGATGCCCTGGCCGCCTTCCCCCAGCATCAGCAGGTCCCACCCCTTCATCAGAGAACCCGGTTCACCTTGGCGGGCCCATCCCCCACACCGGAGGCGGGAACGCAGCTCCCATTTCAGACAAATCCCCAAGTAATTTGCATGGTCGTTTTACGGCGGTTTCCTTGTGATCTGCTTGGTAACTTGAACTGTTGTCCGATGCCTCCCCCTCATTCCGGCAACCAGTAGACCACCTGCCAGAAGCAAACCGGAACAGGAAGGCTCAGGAATCAACGTGATCTCATCCAAGGTCACGGTAAAATCGGCGGAGCGCCCGAGGAAATCGATAGTGAGACGTGTAACCGGAATTTCCGCCGCCTCGCCTGTGAATACCGGTATAGGAAGCAGGTAGTCTCCAGGGCCAGACAGTGTTATTGGAGTCGGCTCCGGACCGCCGTTCAGATAAAGCCGCAGCCCCCCCGTTCCCGTAAATGATGTCACGCGAATGATCGCGTGACTCAGTCCGATCAGGTCAATTGCACTACTACTATTGATATACATCAGTGAAAAGACAGCTGGATTGTTGACCGGAGGATCCCCCCGAAGCGATAAACGCAGGTTTAGGATTCCACTTCCTGAAGTCTGAGTCATATAGCTACTCGTAGCCGTTCCTCTCCAGAATGTGTACCGCGTTTCAACAGTTCCGCCGGGGCCAAAAGAGATCAAAGGGGCATCGAAAACATTACTGACGGCAAAATCCCCCTCGGAAAATGAATCCAAAACCACCACTGAAGCGTCCGCGGATCGCGGGGGAAGAATTAAGAGCAGGATCGGGACGAGTTTTAGAATTGCTTTCATTTGAATCAGGGCTGGGGGGGGGGCAAGCCACCTTGAATCAATTCAGATTACCCGGCAATTTGAGATCACCTAGTAATTTGTTTTACGGGCGGATAAAATCCAGGTCCCAACCTCACCAGGCAATCAGTTTGTCAATTCCTGTTCCATTTTGAGACAACATAAAGCGCAGAGACAAAAAATACTGCAGATGCCCCAATAATCCATGGTAAAAGCCGCACCAGCCACCAGCCACCTGCATTGGAGTCATCGATCAAGATTTTTATGACGATAACGCTAATCAGCAGTGGCAACAAAGTAGCAATGGAAACAAATAAGTATTTCACGACACTTGGATCAGCAGTGCTTTTGTATTAACTGAATTACGACCTATCATTTGTGCTTCAATCTGAAGCCCCTCCACCATCGAGAGACTGCTTTTAGAATCAACACAAAGACGAGACTAACGGCAAAAATAGCCATCACCTCCACGGTCTCCACCAACCACACCCTCCTCCCCGGGAAGGCATCAGCAACGGAGGCAACAAGCTCAAGCTTAACCGCCTTATTCTGGCTCAGTTCCCATTGCCAGTAATGGTTGGCCCGGTCCATCCCCTTGATCATCCCTGCCCCGTAGGAAAGGACGACAATCAACAGGCAGATTAGCCATTCGATGTATTTGAAAAGCCATTTAACGATCACCATAAATTTGGGGCATCTTCAAAGGAACGGGAGCGACAAATTATAGGAGTCGTTGCCGGCATCCGTTTTGCACGCCCTCGCGTGACCGTGTGTCGTGTGTCGTGTTCATGATCGAAGCTGAAAGCTCCCTAGCTCCAGCGAATGCTGGTCGGGGAGTATGGACTCCAAAGTGAAGGAAGTGACCTCAAGTGTCACGGGGAAAGCAATCTGATACTCACAAATATCATCGTGAATAGTCCGTGCCAACGGAGGTCTGGCAATCGTGATGTGATGAGTATTGGAGCGTCTGGTGGCCAAGAGTGAACTCAATGGACCTCCATGGAGTTTCCGTGTGAGTTCGGCGAGGGGCTCCGAATGCCCAACGGGCAGCCAGAGGTGATCGTCCTCGCTACGAACCGGCGGGTGGACTGTCACAGAAAAAGGGCAACCACCACCGGAGACTTGTTGGCAGTGTCGAACCAACTCAGTGTCACTCAGAGGCAGATCGAACGGAAACACCAAAGTGATATGCGCTCTGATGTGCTCGTAAAGGCAATCAAACCGCTGTCGAATGGCCTCTACCCAGGGTGACTGGCTCGTGTCTGGAATAACATGGATGGCCCTCTTCATGGTGGCAGGACCCTCCGTTTCTTGGGCGAGCGTTTCAGATCAGGCGAAGGCGAGCGGGAAGCGCCGATGCCACGACAGATGCCATACGAGCCGTTGCCTGCATCCGTTTTGTGTCGGCTTTGGTGGTTCCGGGGGGCAGCCTTCATTGCCTGGGGGCGTTGTTGTCAGGCTCAGGCACTCGGTATCTCTCCCGAACGACGTCCAGTGTAGAGCGAGTTGCGAACTGGCTAAACAGGAAGCCACCAATGCCGCCGCCTATACCAGTGCCCCAAATCCCAATGTGAAAGAAGTCTCCAATCAGTGAACCGACTCCAGTACAGGCTGCGAAGGCCAACATGCCAATCCACATCCTGCGATTGCCAAATCCTTCTCTGCCACACTCACGCCAAATCCGTTTCCTCTCGGCTACGGAAAACGAAGCCAACTCGGGAGGCGAGGGTGCTGTCCAGTAGATCTTCATCGAATGCAGGATGTGGAGTATGCGCCGAACGATTGAGGGCTCCAACGGGAGCGATTGAAAAAGTGATTGGAATAAAATCGAGTTCCTTACGGACCGGTAGGAGCCACGACTTGTTCTGCCAAACTTTGTTTCGCTCTGAACACAATCGCATCGTCCTCAAACGCTACCGTCAGCCCGGACAACTCGGCAATCCGCTCGCACAGTTTGTCCATCTTGACGCTTTGATACCTCAGATCCACGGGTCTGGCTGTCTTGTTTGGATCGACAAGCACGAAAGCCAAGCGCTCATCGGCAGGATTACTATTCGTTCCAAAATTCTGCCGCGAACGAAGCCGTAGATAGTCCAGAGCCACATCTACTGTGGTGTCATTTAAGATTGCAGGCAATTCAATCTCCTGGGCAAGTCGTCTTGTCGATGAAAGATCCGAAACGTTTGACGCAACCACTGCGGGGGTGCGGTCAGACTTCGAATGCGCGGTCACTTGGCCGATTACTATTCCAACAATTAGGCAGACAACTCCAGCAACTAGGGTTTTCATATTTGGGTATTTTTGCAAAACGCTGTGTTACACAACAGGGGTGTTGAGAAATCCATTTCAAGATTGGGCCTGTTTCGGGGAATGGGGGTTGCAATGGGTTGGGTATCACTTGACGTGACTGGATATTCCTGACTCTATCGGCCCCCAACAGGATTTGCAATGAATTCAGAGAAAAACGCAGGATGCCTGACTTCAAAGAATCACATGGTCAGGGAGGGCCGGGCGAAACCGCGGCATCAACCATCAACCCTGCCCTCCCATCCGCGGGACCGCGTGGCGCGTCGTCGCTCCATACTGGGGGTTCTCACAAAAACAAAAAACCCGCCGCCCGGCGGACCGGGGGGCGGGTTTTGAGATCCGGGTCTGGCGGGACCGGGTGGGGGCGGTCAGGGGACGCGGGCGGTGAGGGGGTCGCACCAGGGGCCGGCGCCTTTGCTGCCGTTGGCGCGGATGCGCACGGTGAGGAAGCTGCCGGAGGGGTAGCCGCTGAAGAGCTGGATGACCCGGATGTCCTGGGTGGACGGCACGCTGTCCCACGGGACAGGGTTCGGCTGGCCGGCGGAGTTGAAGACCTGGATATCGTAGAAATAACGGTTCGGCACGGCATTCCAGCGGGCGCGGACCTGACCGGGATTGGAGCCCGGCTGCATGACCAGTCCGGAGGGAACCGGCATCGGTTTGGCCGGGCCGGGGGTGCGGCGGCGGGTCCAGCCGACGCTGCCCAGGGCCTCGTCACTGCTGTCCCACGCTTCGCAGTAGCGGGCGATCCCCCGCAGCACATCCTTGCCCTGGGTGATGCTCTGATCCACCCGGGACCGGACGGATTTCAGCTCGTTTTCCAAACCGGCGGCGATTTCCATGTCGGAGATCAAGGCCTGGTAGGCGGCATCGAGAATCACGACCTCGGCCTCGGCCTCCGCATAATACAGATTCCCCTTCATCCCATCCCGGACCTATTCAGACCCGGAGCGGGGGCTTTAACCCAAGGACTGCGGGGGGAAGACCACAGATTTCAGGGAGAGCACAGATTGTCAGGGCATTGAGTCCATGGAACGGCGCACCCGGCGGGTGAGGCAGGCGGAAGTTCCAAGTCGCGCAGGATCATTCAAGGTGAGCCACGGAGCCCCACAGCGGAGCCTGCTTCGCATTCCCGCCTTATTTTGGATCTGCGGGACAGGACGGCGCGGCTTCCGGACATGCTGCTGGTCGTGGGGACATCCGAAGCAGGGAATGCTCCTCGAACACGTCCTGAAATTTGGGTTTGGCCTCCTCTCCCAAGTCAACTCGAGGAACTGGCTGCCCGCCCTGTCCTTTGGCGATCTCGTAAATCGTGGAGACCTTGCCCGCATGGGGGCCAGACAATACGGTGACGCACTCTCCGACCTCGTGTGGAGCGCCGTTCCGGCGACGGCAAGCAGCCAATACCAGCCCGCCGATGCTGAACCCGCCCACGAAGAACCCAAGGCCTGAGGTGGCGGCGTAGCACAGCAGCACCAGAGGAATAGTGCTCCAATCCATCGTCAGGTAACCAAACACGCCAGCCGCGTGAAACTGAATGGTGAGAGGAATCCACAAGCCGATGCTACCGATCACCCAACTGATAATATACGGGTGGGCGCAGACCCGATGCAACCAGGATGGGGGAGTTCGAGGTTCCGGGTCATTCATGGCGCGTGACGAGTGAAGTTAGGAAGACCCTACAGGATCAGGCGACGGCGGGCGGAAAGCGTCGATGACACGACGGATGCCATGCGAGCCGCTGCCGGCATCCGTTTTGTTCGGCCTCGTTCTGGCGGTGGTAGTGGTAGTCATGCCCGGTCGATGGTGAAAACGGCCTCGTCGATAAGGTGGTCCGTGCGAATGCCTCGTCGTATCTCATCGGAGGTCGAGCCATCCATGACTGACGAAGACACCCGGTGCAACAACATGTCGTCACGGCCAATGTAGAGCCGATAAGGTCGCTTCCGGGCATCGAACGCGATGACGCAATGGCAATCAATGCCCTCGGTCTCGGCAACGACGATTGCCTGAACCGTAAGCCTCTCGGATGCAAAGACCGGGGCTGAGCCCAGGAGCATCGCTGGGACAGTGTAGCTCGAACCACCTGAAACGCCTTTCGCTCCTGAGATGGCAAGGTGAAGGTCGGTCTCAGGTGTCGTGCCACGATCCTGCCACCATGTGAAGACGCCCGCAGCGGACTGCCAGATACAATGCTCCGTCGTAATGTGCTTCAACGGAGGATACGGATGGTGACTCGTCCAATCGAAGCGAAAGCGATCCGGGCGACTAAAAAATGTGGCAAATTTCCTCTCGTTCACAAAATCTGAGCCCGGCAACTGGCTCAACAAGACGCCTTCATCCTGATAAGCCTGCAACCGAGTATAGCGCTCGTGCAACTCGTGGAGGACTGTCTCTGGCTTCATGACGAGTGGCACTGTTGGTTGGGCGAACGACAACCATCACCTAGCCACCCACGCAATAGAGGTCGCCAAAGTTTGAAACGCAGCGTCGGTGGCTCAGGTGCATGGGATTGTTCGCCGTCTTTTTTATTATCGCAGATTAGGGATACGCTCTTCCAAAAGCACTGAACCGCAGTAGGCCCTCACGGCGTCGACTGGCACGTTCACGGAACCAACTAACTTATCCAATATGGGACCATGTGGGGTGCCCGCCGGTGCGATCTCGCATACATGCTCATTGCCGCGGAGTAAATAGGTGATGCGAATCACCTCCGAATCGTTCTCGTTGGCTCCGGCACAAACCCGTGTGACGCAGGCCATCGACCCACCCACTCCTCGCGGACCATACCAGCCACGATCTTCGTCATCGGTTACCCACGCTGGGTAAGGCATTCCCACAAGATCCAACACCGATTTGATACCAGCACGCAAAACAGAAATCGCGTCCTCAGCATCGGCAACAGGAGTCAGTAACGTTTGATGCGAAACGCTTGGAACGACATGCACGAAATCCTTCCGAACGCCATAAACTTTGAGAACTTGCTGCCAGATCCCTCGACTCCAATCGACCGATGGCAAACTCTTGTTTGCCAGGGCCTCGTCAAAACGATCTTTAAATCGCATCCCAAGGCCGCTTGCCGCCAAGGCCTCAACGCAGACATTTTCGAATGCAGACCACGCTGTCTGGATCGACCATCGAACGTATGCACCACGATCCCATTTGTTTTCGGTTTGCCGCGCCAATTGCCGAGCATGTAAAGCATCGGACCATACGTGGTACTGTATCGAATCAATTGTTTTGATCATTTGCGAATTTCAGGTATTACGAAGTTTGAAAGGGTTCGTAGGCGACCTTTGCATTGTGCCATCAGGCTGTTGGGATATCCATTTCAAGGGACGGGAAATCTGGAGAAGCTGGTGGCCGACAAACGAATGGGAGTCCAAGGACCTGACTGGGGTAGCCTGACCCTATCCGCTCCAACAGGGTTTGCAAGGAGTTCAGGGGAATCAGGAGAATCAGCGGAGGGGGGGCTGCAGTACAGGGGCGGTGGTTTTGGTGCCCGGCGTGGAGCATCGCTGCAATCCTGGCGCCGGGCACCACTCTCCGACCGGACGACGGCTGCAAGCGGCCTGCCCCAAAGCGGGAGCGAGCTCCCGCACTCCAGATTCCCTCCTTGCTGGCCTGAGCCTATCACGCTGGCTGGTTGGGGAGCAGCGCCACGGGTCAGAAGGTGAGGTGTAGAACGCCGAACTGCGCCGGGGAGACGCCCCGGAACCACTGAATCAAGGCGTGGTGAGTCGCGGTCATGAGCGGAACATACTCCAAGGCATCCTGTCCCTGCTCGCTGGCAAACCCGGTCAGCGCGGCAGGATCGAGCGGGTGACTCTCAAGATAACCGGCAATAGCTGATGCCAGCGAGTGCTCAAACTGGAAGTAGTGACCGTCTGGCGAAGCGGCAGCCGTAAGCTGTGCCTGCAATGGCTCTGGCAGCTCAATGAAAGTGAAAAAGTAATCTACGATGGCGAAACCCGAATGATCAAAGTCGTGTTTCGATGCAGCTTCAAGGTCGAGAAACTCCCACAGATAACGCTCTCCCGTGACAATCTCACGGCTACCGAACCCCAAAATGCCCTTCTGGTGGGTGACCGTCTTCTCTGTCCTTCGAGCTTCGGTAAACGAATCACGTTTAGCTGCCGATACGACGTAAAATGTGGCGATGCTCGACATGGCGTGACGTGACGTGACGTGATGTGTTGAGGTTGGACGCACGCTTCGGGTCAGGCGACGGCGGGCGGGAGGCGTCGATGGCGCGACGGATGCCATACGGGCCGTGGCCTGCATTCATTTCGCCTTCGTTGGGTGAGTCGGGATCCTACTCATGCCTCTTTCTCTCTGAAAACTATCTCATTTCTCGTGGGATCAAAGCGAAGGCTCTTGGAATAATCGTCATCAATCCATAGCACCTTGAGCTTCGGTAAACGTTCCCTGAGCCTCTTCAATTGGTATGGCTTCGAGGTGGCATCCCGCCACCAACAACTCGACTCATATAGACGTAGTTCCTCGAGACATGGAAAAGCTGGAATGTCATCGACTGAGCCCAGATCAACTCCAGCCAATGTCAGCTCACGAAGCGCAGGGATACGTGTGAAGGGCAGAAGACTGTCGAAGTGATTGATGTTGTCACCGCCAGCAGTCAAACGGAGGCGTTCGAGCCGTGGGAAATAATCCATCCACCCATTCAGTGAGGGATTCCGATCTGAACACTCGATTTCTGCTCTGAGCAAACTCACAGATCCCCGCCAATAGGTCTGGTGAGAGAAACCGGCTCTCCAAAGAGCTATCCGGGGTCGAGTATCGTAAAAGTATAGCACCAAGCCAACGGACATGCAGCCGATGCTGATGATCAGCAATTTTATGAGGCGATTCATGCTATGGACGCTTTTAGTTGGGCGAACTTCAAATTATGCCATCAGGGGTGTTTGGATATCCATTTCAAGGAACGGCATGTCTGGAGGGGCGGGTGGCCAGCAAAGGGTGGGGAGCCGATGGGCCAGCCTGACCCTATCCGGCGCCAACAGGATTTGCAAATCATTCAGGGAAAATCCCGGGAGGCCTGAGGGGGCCTAACCTCCCAGCATCTGGCGCATGGCGCTGAAGCGGTTTTTGGCTTCGTCGAGGGAGACGGGGCGGTTGCGGAGTTCGCTCCAGGAGGAGCGTTCCACGAACTTTTCGTCCAGCTCCCGGATGAAGCTGCTGCCCTGGCTGGGGAGGCGGTCGCCCCATTTGGTGCGGGCGGCACACCAGGTGAGGGTGAGACGCTCCCGGGCGCGGGTGATGCCGACATAGAGGAGGCGGCGCTCTTCATCGCGGGTGCCTTCCTCAACGCTGCGTTTGTGGGGGAGAATGCCTTCCTCCAGCCCGGGGAGATAGACGTGGGGGAACTCGAGGCCCTTGGAGGCGTGGAGGGTGATCATGGTGACGCCCTGTTGTTTTTCGAGGTCGTCCTTGCCGGTATCGCGCTCGTCATCAAGGCAGACGCTGCCGAGGAAATCGATCAGCTCCGGCTCGGTGCGGACGGGGCGGCTGCGGATGCTTTCGAGGAGTTCGCCGATGCCGTTTTCCCGCTGGGTGGCTTCCTCCTCGTCCTTGCAGGAGCGCTTCAGCCACGGGAGGTAATCCATTTCCCGGACCATGTCCTGGGTCATCTCGGCGAGGGTGGGGTAGCCTTCGGAGAGGAAGCCCTGCCATTTGCTGACAAACTTCTGGAAGGCCTGGATGGCGCCCTGGGCCCGCTTGGAGAGGGTGGACTGGAAGGCATCGCTGACGAGGGTTTTGTAGACGCTCTCCTTCCGCTCCTGGCTGGCGAGGGTGGCGTTTTCCACGATGACATCGCTGAGGCCGCGGGGAGGGGTGTTGATGATGCGGAGGAGATTGATGTCATCATCCGGATTCACGAGGATGGCGAGATAGGCCATGACGTCCTTGATCTCGCGCCGGTCGAAGAAGCTGCGGCCGCCGATGATGCGGTAGGGGATCTTGTTTTTGCGGAGGCCCTCCTCGAAGACGCGGGTCTGGGCATTGGTGCGGAAGAGGATGGCGAAGTCGTCGAACTTCAGATTGTCCCGGTCCTTCATGACCATCATGTCCTCGATGACAAAGTCGGCCTCCTCCTGCTCGCCGGGCATGGAGATGAGGCGTACCATGTCGGCGCTTTTCTTCGAGCTCCAGAGCTGTTTGGCGCGGCGGTCGAGGTTGTTTTTGATCAGGCCATTGGCAGCGCCGAGGATGACGTCGGTGGAGCGGTAGTTTTCCTCCAGCTTGATGACCGAGGGGTTTTTGAAGAAGCGCTCGAACTGGAGGATGTTGGCGATTTCCGCGCCGCGCCAGCCGTAGATGGACTGGTCGTCATCGCCCACCACGCAGATGTTATGATGGGGGCCGGTGAGGTGCCGGATCAGTTCCATCTGGAGGCGGTTGGTGTCCTGGAATTCGTCCACCATGAGGTATTCATAACGGCTCTGCCAGGCCTCGCGCACCTCCGGGTGCTTCTGGAGGATCTTCTCGGCGAGGAGGAGCAGATCGTCGAAGTCGACGGCGTTGAGGAGCTTGAGCTGGTGGAGGTATTCGTGCTTCACCACGTTGATCAGGGCATCGGCCTGGGGGGCGGCGGGGATGCCTTTGTTGCGCTCCCGGCTGATGAGGGAAATGGCGACATCGGGGTCCAGCTTTTCGCCCTTCCCGGCCTTCTTCACGATGATGCGGCGGACGAGGCTGAGTTGCTCGCTGCCGGTGTAGATGGCGAAGTTTTTCTTGTAGCCCAGCTTGTCGATATCGCGCCGCAGGATCTTCACACAGAGGCTGTGGAAGGTGGAGATGGTGATCCGTTTGACGGTGCCCTTCGGCGTCATATGTTCCACGCGTTCCACCATTTCGCGGGCCGCCTTGTTGGTGAAGGTGACGGCGAGGATCTGCTCCGGGCGGACGCCTTTTTCGAGGAGGTGGCAGATGCGGGTGGTGATCACGCGGGTCTTGCCCGTGCCGGCTCCGGCGAGGATGAGCACCGGACCTTTGATGGTGGTGACGGCTTCGCGTTGGGGGGCATTGAGGTCCGAAAGGCGCACAGGAAAAGTCCGGGGAAAACGTGAATAAGCAGCGGACGCAGACCGTGTCCGTGCGGACGGCGGCGTCAAACGGGCACGTGGGAATTCTGGGGGAGCCCGCCCCTTCCCTCTGGCTCCCTGCCCCGTGGCGGGGGCCGGATTACGGCTGGGGCTTTTTGACGATGAGGCCGTGCAGCAGGCCTCCGTGGTCGCCGGCCGTCCAGGTGCCGGAGTAGGTGTTTTCGAAGATCATGACGCGGGCGGAGTAGGTGCCGGCTCCGGGCATGGTGAATTTATCGACGATGATGATGGGGGTGTCGCCGGCCCATTTCACCTGGACGGGGACGGGGGCGACGAGGTTGACCTTGCCGTATTCGATCCGGGCGTTGATGACCCAGCGGTCGCCGCCGGTTTTCATGACGCCGACGATTTCATATTGCTCGGGCTTGGCCTCGCCGAGGGCGCCATTCTCCACAGTGCACCAGCGGCCTTGGAACAGGACGCCGGCGAGGGTCTGCACAAAGGCGGCTTCGAGGTCCTCGGCGGAAGGGGCCGGGGCGGCGGGTGTGGCGGGTTCCTTGGGCGCCGCGGTTTCCTTTTTGGCTCCGTTTTTCTCCTGAGCCGGGAGGGGGCTGACGGCAGTGAGGGCAAGGCCGGCGAGGAGGAGGGAAACAGCAGTTTTCATGGAGGTGAGGTTGGGGGAATTGGAGGAGCGCGGACTGGTAGTCCGCCCCGGAGCAGGAGCAGGAGCAGGAGCAGGAGCAGGAGCAGGAGCAGGGGCTTTCAGAACTTGGATGGGTTCGTGGATGCCGGGGGCTTTGAAGATACCCGGGGTGTTGAAAAAAGCCAGGGCACGGGGGCGGACTACAAGTCCGCGCTCCTTCCCGTTTTTTTAGAGCCGGGGTTTCTCGGGTTTGAGGGGGGCATTGGCGGGGCGCACGCCTTTGACCTGCAGGGTGCGTTTCCACACCTTGTCCCCGGCGGTGAGATACAGGGTATCGAGGTTGGGGCCGCCGAACGCGAGATTGGCCGCCCGGCCGTTGGGCGGGAGCTTGATGATGCCATTCACCCGGCCGGCCTGGTCGCAATACTGGACCCCGAGGGTGGTGGCGACGTAGAGCATGCCATTGGTGTCGGTGGCGAGGCCATCGGCTCCGCTGCCGGTGGCGGCGTCGGGCATGTGAATGTGGAAATAAGGCTGCTTGTATTGCAGGGAACCGTCCGGTTTGACCTGATAGGAATAAACCCACTGCCCCCGGGTGTCGGCGACGTAGAGGAGGGACTGGTCCGGGCTGAGGGTGATGCCATTGGGCATGTTCAACCCTTCGTCCACCACCTTTTTGGTGCCGTCCGGGGCGACGTGCCAGACTTTCCGGTTCTTGTGGTCGGTGAACCAGATATTTCCGTTATTCGCCACGGTGACATCGTTGGGGTCGAGATCGGAAGCGATCACCTTGCGCTCGCCGGTGGTGATGTCCCAGGCGGCGATGCAGCGGTCGCGGTTGCAGGCGGCGTAGAGCCGCCCGTCCGGACCGAAAGCCATGCCGTCGGCTCCGCCGGTGTTTTCAGCGAAGGTGGTCACCTTGCCATCGGGGCCGACGCGGTGGATTTTCTGTTTGCCGGCATCGGCAAAAAACACCTCTCCATTGGGGGCGGCATCCGGGCCTTCGGTGAATCCGTGGCCTTCACTGACCAATTGCCAGTCCTGGCCGGGGGCAAGGACTTTCATGATAGGCTGCCGGTCATTGACGGCGGCCGGGATGGGGTTGCCGTAGTCGCGCCAGAGCCAGCGGAGGGCATCGGGGAGGATGGAGCCGCCCTGTTTGCCATTATGCCCGCCATCGCCCCAGACGTGGGTGACATCGTAGCCGGAAAAGGTGAGGGCGCTGAGCATGGCCTGATTGGCATTCCACCAGTCGCCGCCGTAGATGTTCAGGTCGTTGGAGCCGTCCTGGAGGAACACCCGCAGGGGCTTGGGTTCGAACTTGCGGATCAGGGTAGGATATTCATTCCCGCCCCGCAGGCCGACGTAGGTGCCGATCGTGCTGAAGACGCGGCGGAAGGCATCGGGGCGCTCCCAGGCGGCGGTGAAGGCGGCAATGGCGCCGCTGCTGGCGCCGCCGAGGGCGCGGTCGTCCGGATTGTCGGAAACGTTATACTTTTTCTTCAGTTCGGGGATGGCTTCCTCGATGAGGAACCTGGCGTAGGCGGGGCCAAGTCCGTCATATTCGAAGCTGCGGTTATAACGGGCCAAGGCCTGATCGCTGGGGGCGGGAACCACGCCGGGATTGATGAACAGCCCGATGGTCACAGGCATCTGGCCGGCCGCGATGAGGTTGTCAAACACCACCGGCACCCGCCAGCCGCCATCGCGTTTCACATAACCGCCCCCGTCCTGGAAAATCATCAGGCAGGCGGGTTTGCTGGCATCGTATTGCGCCGGGACATACACCCAGGCCTCGTGGTCGGCGCCGGGGAAGATGCGGCTGGTGGGGAGGGCCAGCTTTTCCTCCTTGCCGGCCGGCACGCCGGGTTTCGGCTGGGAGTCCGGCCCGAGTTGATAGTCATCCGCCGCGCGGACCTGACAGGTGAAGACGAGGGAAAGGACAGCGGGTAACAGGCGCGGCAGGTGCATGGTGGTCCGGCTGAAACGACGGCGCGGCCGGGCTCCTTTCAGTGCGGCCTTTTTATCATTCAACGAGCCTAGCAAGCTCTATTAATTTTGCCGCCAGTTCGAGAGCCTCTTCCGAGCCTAGTTCAACTGGATCGCCCGATCCTGTGACGGCTTTAATCATAACCGAAGATCCAGCTTCAGCCCAAGTGTAGACAGCGCCATTTTGTAATTCAAAAAAGCCTTCGGCCTGCCCTGGATTTTTCATGGTTTGGTTGGAAAGTGTGGATCCTCAAGCCCGAGTATGTTGGTTTGTCCACTCGGACGGAAGCTTTGAAAATCTAATTGCGATAGCCACAATGGTCACAGACCCGGATGGCCCACAGCAGGCGATACCCCCCGGACCGGGTCTGTATTAGCTTACCGCCACAGTTGGAGCACCGCAGTGTATCAGCCGCCAGTTTTGACGCGATCACCCAAATCACGAGAAAAACAAAGACCCACGAACGGTCATAGGGAGCCCACACCACCACAAGACCGCTGAGCGCGATCATGAGCTGATAGCGGCGGATTTTATCCATAGTCCTGAATTAAATGCCAAGCAGCGCACCGGGCACTCAAGTAGGATTTCCTTTTCGGGAAGGGTGGCCGGCAGATGCAACTTAGCGGCTCATGTAATCCAGCTTGGCAGCGGTGGCGGCGACGGCGGGTTCGGCATCCAGGAGGTCGGCGATGGGGTCCCAGTGGCCGGCGATGAGGACTTCGCGGGCGCTTTCCGGGATGTGCACGGTGAAGTTTTCATCGCCGAAAAAGACGCGATTCTTTTCCACATCGACGGTGACTTCGAGGGCGGGGTTGGCTTCGATGCGGGAGGCGAGCAGGGCGATGTCGGCGGTGGTGGCGGTGACGCAGGGGATGCCGAGGGTGGTGCAGTTGCCGAAGAAGATTTCCGCAAAGCTTTCCGCGATGACGGCGCGGAAGCCATACCGGTAGAGGGCCTGGGGGGCGTGTTCCCGGGAGGAACCACAGCCGAAATTGACACCGGAGAGCAGGATTTTGGCGCCGTTGAAGCGGGGATCGTTCAGAGGATGCTCCTTGTTGGTGCCATCCTCGTGCTTGCGCACGTCGTAGAACAGGTATTCACCCAGGCCGTCGAAGGTGACGCATTTCATGAAACGGGCGGGGATGATGCGATCCGTATCGATGTCGGAACCGGGGACGTAACAACCAGTTCCGGAAACGGTGAGGACTTTTTCGAGGGCCATGGAAGGAAGAGGGGGTGGGGAATGACTAAGGAGGGAACGAACCATCCCTTAAAACGGCCTGGGGGCGGCGTAAAGAGGGGAAGCAGCCCCGGGCGGAGCGGCTTCCCCTGGCTGGGATTTTGTCAGGAATCAGGCGGCCGCGCTGGCGGCGTTGTCCGGGAGTTCCATCATGCCGTAGTCGCCGTCCTTGCGGCGGAAGACGATGTTGAGCTGATGGGTCTTCTGATTGAGGAAGACAATGAAAGGGCGTTCTCCGATTTCGAGTTCGGTGATGGCTTCATCCGGATAGAGCGGGCGGATGCGGTAGTTCTCCTTGTGGATGATGAGGGGCTCGACTTCCTCGGTCTCGTGGTTGTCGATGACTTCGGCGTGATAGACGCTTTCATCCATGTGGCGGATGGAACCGTAGCGGGGCCGGTTGTTTTTGAGGAGGCGGGTCTGGTGCTTCCGCATGCGGCGGGCGATCTTGCTGATCGTCTCGTCGATGGCGGCATAGAGCACCTCGGAAGTGGAACTGGCCTCGATGGTGATGTGATTGGCGCAGAAAAGCACGATTTCGGCAAACTGCCGCTGATGCGTTTGCACGTCGAGAATGACTTTGACCTCGATGATGCGCGGGTAGTCGAGGCGGAGGCTCTCGATTTTTTTCACGGCATAATCACGAATTGCCTCGGTGACCTCCATATGGCGGCCGGTGACAGTGATGTTAAGATCCACATTGACGGTTTGCATTGCTGGCGTGGGTTGGGTTCGTTGTTTTCTGACAATCCGGCCGGCCAGGGGCCATCCGGGGTGGGAGAGTGTTATGGGGGCGTCACATGCTGAATCCTTCGCCCAGGTAAAGTTGACGGCTGAGGGGGTCGTTGACGAGGAATTCCTGAGTGCCTTCCCGGCGGACCTGTCCTTCAAAAATCAGATAGGCGCGGTCCACGATGGAGAGGGTTTCCCGGACGTTGTGGTCGGTGATGAGAATGGCCAGGCCAGCCTCGCTGAGGCTGCGGACGATCTCCTGAATCTCACTCACGGCAATAGGATCAACCCCACTGAAGGGTTCGTCCAGCATTAATAAACTGGGTTCCGTGACGAGGCTGCGGGCGATGGTGAGACGTCGCTTTTCCCCCCCGGACAGGGTGAGGGCCATGCTTTTCCGGATATGGTTGATGCCGAAGCGCTCCAGCAGCCCGTCGCAGCGCTCCCGTTTTTCGGCGCGGGGCAGATCCATCGTTTCCATCACCGCCATGATATTCTCCTCGACGGTCAGCTTGCGGAAGATGGATTCCTCCTGCGGCAGGTAGCCCATGCCGAGGCGGGCGCGTTTGTACATGGGCAGGCTGGTGGCGTCCTCGCCGTTGAAAAGCACCTGCCCGCCATTCGGGACCACGAGCCCGACGATCATGTAGAAGGTGGTGGTTTTGCCGGCGCCGTTGGGGCCGAGCAGGCCCACGATCTCGCCCGGGCGGACGTTGATATCCACGCCATTCACCACGGCCCGGCCGTCATAGACTTTTTTCAGACCGTGAGTGGAAAGGAGGAGCTTTTCCTCCACCCTCGACGGGGGAGCGGGGGCGGAGACGGGAGACGGGGCGGACATGAACGGGAAATCAGAAAGAAGTAAAGTCAGGACCCCGGCAGCAACCGGGCGGAGGCGGGGCTACTGGACGGGTTGAGCACGGGGGGGCGCCGCTGGTTTGGCGGCGGCGCCATTGGATTTGGCCTCATCTAGCGTCAAAAGCTCGCATCCTTCGCTGTAGGGTTGTCCTTTGGGTATGAGGACGATTTTGGCATTTTTCTGGCGGGCCACGAGCACATTTTTTCCATCCTGCACTTCCGGCCAGTCCGTCAGGATCATTTCACCTGTTTTTTTGCGGTAAATCATGGAGCCCCCTTTGCCGGTGACGACTTTCCCCTTGTCGATCCTGACGATATTCACCCGCCCGGTGGCGATGATCAGTTCAAAGGGATCGGCTTTCTCCTCGTCCTGGGCCGCTGCCCCGGCCCCGGCGTTGACAGGGTCGATGGCCTTGGTCTTGGCTGGACTCTTTTTTGGGGAAGCGCCGAGGCCGCCAATCCCTTCCGCACCGCTCTCCTGACTCTTGATGCACTCAATGCGGTCCGCATCGAGGACCAAGCTGGCGGTTTTCACCTGGGCGCTGCCGACAATCACAAAAGTGCGGCTGCGGGGATCGGAGGCAGGCAGGGCGCGCTCTGGATTCGCCGGATCCTGGGAGGGCGGGAAAATGATGGAATCCCCGTTCACCACGGCCCCTGGAGTGCGTGGTTTTGCCTGAGGCGCATCGGCTACCGCTGGCACCGGCAAGGGCACCTGATCAAAGGTGGAAGGGCCGAACTTGCCAGGCGGCGTGGTGGTGGCGGTTTTGGGTTTGGAGGAGTTGGCCTTCTTTTTGATCTCTTCGATAAGTTTTTTGCCGTCTTCGCTGTCGAGCACTTCCTTGGCTTTCTCCTGCAGTTCCTTGAGGGCGGCCGGATCCAGCTTGTCCTTCATGGACTCGATCACATTGCCGGGATCTTCCTTGAGATCCTTGGGATTGATTCGTTTCAGTTCCTTCTCGGCGGTTTCGGTGCGTTTGGCCGCTTCACGGAGTTTTTCCGCAGAGTCGCTGATTTGTTTTTTGGAACGCTCATCCTGTTTCACACGATTCAGGATGGATTGCTCCGGCTTGTGGACGGGCGGCTTGGGAGCGTCAGGGGTGGGTTTGGGGGCTTGCGCCGCCGCGGTGACGGCACCCAAGCAAAGGAGGCTGCTCCAAAGCGGGAGGACGCGGAGAAAAATCGGCTTCATGACTAACGGGTCGGGGGAGGGCTGGGGGCCGGAGGGGATACCCCCGGGGCTGGAGAGCTTGGAGCGGCTGGAGGGGAAACCGGGGCAGGTTCCGGCTCTTCGTTGAAAAAAGTCATTTTCACCCGGCCGGTCAGGCGGGTCAGGCCGGAGGCCCGGTCATGCAGCATGGCATCCCCTTCGATCACAAACTGCTGGTTCTCAATGCGCACCGGCTGGTTGGTCATCAGGATATCGTTTTTCAGATCATACACGCCGCGTTCGATTTCCAGCTTCATTTTGGGCAGACTGCTGCCATCCGGGGCGGGCTTGGTGTCGTACTGGACCCATTTCGCCTGGTCGAACTGCACATGATCATCATCGAGCCGGGTCACCAGTTCGCTTTCAAACAGGGAGTCCAGGGAAGCCTTGATCCCGGTGATTGCGCCCGGGCCCGTTGTCACTGGAACACGTTCCCCGTCGAGCGGGCGGTACATGGGATAGTGGACTCCCCGGTGACTCCGGCCTGCCGGAATCATCATGTCCAGCCGGGCACGGCTCAACATCCCCATACCCCGCGATCCCCCGGCTTCCGAGGCAGGGAGCAAAGGGGGGGTGCCATTGCCGGGTTCGTCCTCTTCCTCGTCGGGTTTGAGTGCCTTCGCGGCCTTGGGCGTTTTGCCATCGCTGGCAACTTTCGGAGCCGCCTCATTGCTGGCGGGTTTCGCGACGATTTCATCCATCGCAGCCATGGCTTGGGCGGCCTTCTCTGCCGCGGAGTCGCCTTTTCCATCAGGGACGATGTCCTGGGCGCACGCCATGGCCACCAGCAGGGTGCTGGAAAAAGAAATCAAAAGACGGCGCATGACAGGCGGAGGGGGGAATCAGGGGGTCACCAATTCGTGAATGGAGCGCAGCGTGCGCAGGACTTTGCCTAGATCAGAAAGCGGCACCTGATTCGGTCCGTCGGAAAGCGCCTTGGACGGGTCCACATGCGTCTCCATAAAAATACCATCACAGCCCGCCGCCACGGCGGCCCGGGCCAACACCGGGGCCAGATGCCCATCCCCGCCGGTACTCCCGCCCAGCCCTCCGGGCCGTTGCACGGAGTGCGTGGCATCAAAAACCACCCGGTAACCCTGTTCCCGGATCCAGTAGAGCGAACGCATGTCAGCCACGAGGGCATTGTAGCCGAAACTCGCGCCACGTTCAGTAAAAAAGAATCGTTCATTTCCGGCCGCCTTGAGTTTGTCCGCGATGTTTTTCACGTCCCACGGCGCGAGGAATTGTCCCTTTTTCACATTCACCACCCGGCCCGTCTCCGCCGCCGCCAGAATCAGATCCGTTTGCCGGCAAAGGAACGCCGGGATCTGTAGGATATCGATGTATTTGCCTGCAATCCTGGCCTCCTCCGGTGAGTGCACA
This sequence comes from uncultured Verrucomicrobiota bacterium, assembly GCA_942492905.1. Lineage (GTDB taxonomy): Bacteria > Verrucomicrobiota > Verrucomicrobiia > Verrucomicrobiales > V1-33 > CAIZWU01. The sequence continues at coordinate 1,924,791 of OW818657.1, read as the reverse complement.
TCGGTCGTGACCGGCACCCCCAATTCCTTGCCGACCCCCGCCAGCAAGGCACACCCCGCCTCGCAGCCGGGCCCGCGGTAAGCCCCGCCCGACGTCCGGTTCGCCTTGTCGTAGGAGGCTTTGAAGACAAATTTGATCCCGATTTCGTCCGTGATTTTCTGAATCGCCCGCGCCATCTCCCACACAAATTTCTCCGACTCCATCACACAGGGACCGAGGATAAAAAGCGGCTGCACGCCATCCATGGACAGCGGACCCACCGGGATCACCGGCAGCGAAACTTGGGGGGGGATCGTCATAATTTACTTCAGTTTCCTAAAACACAGGCCGACGCCGCGCAACGGTTTCTCTCGGAACGAGGAAAAGGCCCTTCCCACCTGAGCTTGAGGGGAGGTGCAAGGCATGTGTGTAAAAATACACAAACAGATCTCGACAGCACTGTCCGAATGTGTATTTCTACACATCCAAGTCATGCCCAGCCCCAAGTCCGCTCCCGAAAGTTTCACCCGCCGCGAACGGCAGATCATGGATATTCTTTATGCGTCCGGCCAGGCTACGGCCAAGGAGATCGAAGAAAAAATCCCGGATGCCCCCAGCGGGGCCACGGTGCGCACCATTCTGAAAGTGCTGCTGAAAAAAGGGCACATCCATCACCGGCAGGAAGGCCGGGCTTTTATCTATGAACCGCACGCCGCTCCAGCCAAAGCCGCCCAAAACGCGGTAAAGCGGCTCCTCGACGTCTTTTTCCAAGGCTCCCTGGAACGAGCCGTCTCCGGACTGTTGGATGCCCGGCAGCCTTCCTCGGAGGAGGAACTGGCCCGCCTCGAAACCCTGATCCGGAAGGCCCGTGAAAAAACATCCCAGCCATGAATCCCTCCTCTGCCTCGATACTCCTGACGCTTTTGCTGCAATCCAGCCTGCTGGTGGCAGGGGCATGGATCCTGATCAGCCTGCCACGGAAAACCTCCGCCGCCCGCATCTCCACCGCCTGCCGGATCACCATGGCGGCCGCTTTGGCGCTCTTTGGGATCACTCTCGGCCAAGCCGCTCTTTCCCTGACTCCGGACCACGGCGCAGGCAGAATTCCCGCCAGCTGGCCTCAGGGGAACGGCACGACGGAAAATGTGCTGCTAAATCCATTGGCTATCCCTTCCACGGGAGCGCTCCCGCTCTCCCCTGCCGTTGCTCGGGCGCCGGATTCCTCGTCGTCAGGCCCACTGCAGCTGGCGGCTGGCCCCGCCCGATGGCTGGGCGCGGCATGGCTGACGGGAGCCGCACTCGTCGTGATGGCCTGGGTCAGTAGCCTGGTGGCCCGCTGGGTCCTGCGGCGTCGTTCCCAAAATGCCGCAGAAGCGCCATGGCTGCAACGCGCCCACGAGGTGGAGGGATGGCCCCTGATCGACGAGGTGCGGCTGGTTCCGCAGGAGATCACCCCCTGCGTCTGGGGCATCTGGAAGACGGTGCTGATCCTGCCCGCTTCGGCGGAATTCTGGCCCACTACCAAGCTGAAACTGGTGCTCGCCCACGAATGCGCCCACCTGCTGCGCCGCGATCCTCTCTGGCAAATGGTCAGCCAATGTTTCCTGGCAGCATTCTGGTTCCATCCTTTCGCGTGGCTGCTCGTCCGGCGCAGCCGGGCCGCGGATGAGCAGGCGGCCGACAACACCGTGCTTCGGGCGGAAAGTGACGGCCCTGCCTACGCCAGCCTGCTGGTGGAATGCGCCCGGCAATTCTTCCTTCCCCCTGCCCTGCGCACCACCGCCTCCGCCATGGCCAACCGCACCACCCTGACCCGCCGCGTGGAAGCCGTCCTTGACCCCGCCGCCGACCGCCGGACCGCCGGTGCAGGTCATCTGGCCGGATGGGCGGTTATCCTTTCCCTGATGACTGCCGCCGTTTGCCTCGCCGGCCCGCAAATCGAAGCCGGCCCTGGCGCTTCTGAAAAACAAGGGGCCGCTTCCGATCGGCTAACCCCCACCCCCGTTCCAGACTCCCAGGCGCCCTCCCCTCTGTTTGAACCCCCGATCGATCCCTCCAGCCCGCGTCCCCCCGGACCGTCCAAGGAGCCCCAGCCCGCCGGGACACCAGAGGAAGCCGGAGCACCCATTCCGGAAACCACCGATACCTCCGCCACCGAAACAGCGCCCGAAGCAACACCGGCCACTCCATCCTTCAACTGGCAGCCCGTGAGTTTGCAGGGCCGTGACTACCTCCCTGTTTCGCAGATCAAAAACTTTTATAAATTCCCCCGGCTGAGTGAAGAGGCGGGAACGTTTTTCCTGCGGTCCAATACCATGGTTATCAAAGGAGCATCCGGCTCCGATGAGATGTCCGTCAACAATGTCAGGTTTTTCCTGACCTATGCGGTGGAGGCGTCGGAGGACGGCCCCATGATCTCGCGGCACGATCTTTCCCTCATGCTCGATCCCATTATCCGGCCGACCTACATCAAGGGATACAAAACAGTGACCACGGTGGTCATTGATGCCGGGCATGGAGGCAGCGACTCCGGAGCCAATGGAGCGTCTGGCAAGGAATCCACCTATACGCTGGACACCGCCCAGCGCCTCCAGCGCCAGCTTAAGGTTCTGGGTCTAAGAACCCTCCTCACCCGTTCTGACGATGCCTTCCTGTCCGTGAACGAACGCGCCGCCCTCGCCGCTGCGGCCACGGATGCGGTATTTGTCAGCCTGCATTTCGGCCACGGCCCCGCCACGAGGCAGGGCATCCAAACCTACTTCCCCGAAAAGGCTCCCGCGCAGTCTGGCCCGGTGGACGATACCGCCTACCACGCCTCCTGCGTCGGATTGGCCACCGCCATCCACGCCAATGCCCTCTACAAACTCCGCAGCACCGATGGCGGCATCCGCTCCGCCAGATTTTCCGTGATCTCCGGGCAAACCCGATCGCCTGCCATTCTCATCGAAGGCGGCTATCTCAGCCATCCGGAGGAAGCCGCACGCATTGCCACGGAATCCTACCGCCAATCCCTCGCTGAAGCCATCGCCGGCGGCCTGCACAACTACATCCGCGCCCGCAGCAAGCGCACACCCCTGGCACGCTGATTCTCGACGTGCCAGGCCCTGGGCCGGGAGCGTGGAAATCCACGAATGCCCGAGCATGGAAGCGCGCGCTCGTTTTCCTCCCGAAATTTTATCCGTGCCATCCGTCAAATCCGTGCCATCCGTGGCCCTCCTACTTTTTCTCCCCTTTTCCCTTTACCACCGTAGCCTTACAGCGCCCGCACCCGCACAGCACGCATGACTCCCGTTTCCGATCAACTCGCCCTGCTCAAGCGCGGCACCGTCCAGATTCATAGCGAAAAAGAACTCGCCGAAAAACTGGCCCTCGGCCGTCCCCTCCGTGTCAAGCTCGGGGCCGACCCCACCGCGCCGGACCTCCACCTCGGGCACAGCGTGGCCTTGGAAAAGCTCCGCCAATTCCAGGAACTCGGCCACACCGCCGTGCTCATCATCGGGGACTTCACGGCCATGATCGGCGACCCTTCCGGCCGCTCCACCACCCGCCCGCCGCTGACGCACGAACAGATCATAGCCAACGCCACCACCTACACCGAACAGGTTTTCAAAATCCTCGACCGCGACCGCACCGAGATCGTCTATAACGGCACCTGGTTTAAAAACATGACCTTCACCGAAGTCGTGAAGCTCAACAGCCGGGTCACCCTCCAGCAGATGCTGCAGCGTGAGGACTTCAAAAACCGCATCGAAGCCGGCAGCGAGGTCCGCCTGCATGAACTGCAATACCCCATCATGCAGGGCTGGGACAGTGTGATGGTCCGCGCCGATGTCGAACTCGGCGGCACCGACCAGCTCTTCAATCTCCTCGTCGGCCGCGACCTCCAAAAAGAAGAAGGCCAGGCCCCGCAGGTCGTCATCACCATGCCTCTGCTGGAAGGGCTGGACGGGGTGAAAAAGATGTCCAAGAGCTACGGCAACTACATCGGCCTCAGTGACCCGGCCTCCGAAATCTACGGCAAGGCCATGAGCATTTCCGATGTCCTGATGGCCCGCTACTATCTGCTGCTCTTTGGCGAGGTCCTCCCCGCCGAAGCCCATCCCATGGAGGCCAAAAAAGCCTTGGCCGCCCGCCTCGTGGCCCGCTACCACAGCCAGGCCGAAGCGGACGCCGCCCGCTCCGACTGGGACACCCGATTCTCCAAAAAGGACCTCAGCGCGGCCGATCTCCCCACCTTCACCCCCGGCCCGGATAAACGGATCCTCGCCCTCTGTGCCCAGGCCTACCAGGATTGTTTCGGCACCGCCAAGTCCAATGCGGACCTCCGCCGGCTCATCGAAGGCAAATCCATCCGCCTTAACGAAACCGTCCTGGCTGACCCAAAAGCAGAACTGACCCTGGCCACAGGAGATATCCTCCGGCTGGACAAAAAGCACGCGGTACGGGTGGGCTGAATTCCCGGGACAACTTGCCGCGGCCTTTCTGGACAAAGCATCCTGTCAGAGTATTCTCCTGACATGATGCTTCCTTCCCTTGTTTTTCTTTGGCACGGACTGGCCGCCTTTCTGGAACCGGTTGCGGCAGGGGAGTGGCAGGCCGCCGCCGCACTGGCTGCAGAACATGGGATCAACGTGACCCTGCCCCGGGCTCCGGTAAAATTGGTTCCGCAAATGGAAAACTTCATGGCTCATCCGTTTTTCAGGCCTTTTCTCGACACGGAAAAAAGTAATGAACTCAATAGCCTCAAGGATTTTTACAAAGTGATCCGGCCCTGCCTGCCACGCACTGCTGAGGCCGCGGACTCCGGCAGTTCCGCTGACCTGTTTGGCGCTCTCGAAGCCCTCGATTCCTCGCTTCCCGGTCTGATACGGAAAACCGCCGGGAAAAACTCTGTTGGAGAAGAACTATTGTCGGCCATCGATCAAACCAGGATCCCCTGGCACGATTTGGGCACTGCCGCCGGGCGCCCTTCCTCACAGCTTCCACCCGTAGGTTCCACCGCTCCGGAGGATGACTACACCGCCCCGGAAAATACCTTGAAAACTCCACACGGGATCGTGGAATTTCTATTGATAGCCAACCTGCGGACCCTTGCGGCCATTGATGCCGGAAAACCGGAAACCGCCCGTGAATCCCTCCTCATTCAAATGCGGATCGCGGACAGCTTCCGGGCAACGCCCTATCTGCTTCATGCCGTACTCGGAAATGCATTCCACGGCTTGATTTTAAACCAATTACGGACGGGGCTGGCCCAGCGGTTCTGGCAGCCCGCGGATCTGGATTGGATAGCGGGGTGGTTCAGCCGGTTCGACGGGAGTGCCGAACTAAAAGCCGCCTTTGAATCGGAAATACCTTTTGAGCTGTCCAATATCACATTCACGGAAAGCAACCCTGGTGCGGCGGACCGGCAGTATGCGGCAATGGCTGAAATCATGGGGGCCGAAAACACCGGAAACATCCTGGCTCCATTCGGCCAGGAGTGGCTCTGCTTCCTGCGCGGGCGGACCGAACCCCTCTACCGGCTGGCTCCACCAGCGGTTTTTCAATGGTGGTGCGCCTACTCCGTAAGGACTGCGTGCAAAAAACAACTCAGCCCTCTCAAAAAAAACGGATTGTTGGGATTGGCCTTTCCCGATGAGCCGGAGGAATCCGTCCCGGATTTTTTCTCTCAGGAAAAACTGGCCCTCAGTTTCCTCAAAAACGAAGCCAGAATCCGTCTGTTTCTGACCGCGCGTGTGCTCCATGAATGGCATGCCATCCATCAAAACTTCCCGGAGACCCTTGCATCGCTACCCTCCTTCAGGATTGATGCCGTCCAGACGGACCCATTTAGCGCCAAGCCTTTGATCTATCATCGCCTATCTTCCACCGCCTACCGGCTTTACTCCGTGGGTGCCGACTTACAGGACGATGGCGGAAGCCTGATGCAGGATGACGGGGGAGGAGATATCTGCTGGCATTTGCAGGCGATGAGTGCGGGAGGAGGGAAATGAAGCGGTGCCGGTTTTCAAAGTACCTCAACCCAAACCCCGGCACCGCCTCTGATTCCTCAAACATAAACCAGAACTCAGAATGGCTTATGCTGATTGATGATAAACTTCTCTTAAGGATTAGCAACGGTTTTTCTGGAAATTTTAGAGGATGCCGGTTTGGTGGTTTTATCGGTTTCGCGATGGCGCTTCACTGCGGGGAGGAACGACGATCCCCCGCGGTGGTTTGTCCATTGCATTCCCAGTCCGGCGGGCCGTCAAAAGGAGGATGAAGGACAACACCCCTGCCCTGCCTTTGGCTGCCTTGCGGCTCTGGGACGACCGGGCCCGTCCGGGTTCCGGAGCGTGGAATATGGCGGTAGATGAGGCCCTGTTGATGGGAATGGCGGACACTCCCGTGCCAGTGCTGCGGGTTTACCGGTGGGATCGCCCCACCCTGTCTTTTGGTTATTTTCTACCCCAGGCTGAAGCCGTGGCGGCCTTGTCCCCGGGCGAGACCTTGATCCGGCGCTGGACTGGAGGCGGTCTGGTGCATCATGCGGCGGCAGTCACGTGGTCGCTGGTGGTGCCCCAGGCGGAAGCTTTCTGCCGACTTCGTCCAGGACAGTCCTATGCACAGCTGCATCAGGCCCTCGCCCACAGCTTGGACAAGATGGGACTCGAAGGAATTTCCGTCGTTCCCGCCGAGTCCCCCGCGCCGCAGGGAGGATTGTGCGCGGAGGCCCCCGCCCCGGGAGATGTGCTTTGGCACGGCCGGAAAATTGCAGGAGCCGGCCAACGGCGCACCCGCCAGGGATTGCTGCATCAGGGAGTGATCTTTTTAGCGGAACCGGATCTGCCACCGGACCTTCCGGAACGCCTCGCCCGGGAATTGGCTGGAGACGTGACCCGCTTTACCCCGTCCGCGGATCAGGAGGTGCCGCTGGCCCGCTACGAAAATACGCTCTGGAATGCCCGGCGCTGAAATCGCGCCGATGGTCGCAGAGGGGCGTGGGGGTTCATTCCCCACCTCAACAAAAAGGGGCCGGCGCATCCTGCGCCGGCCCCAAGGGAACCCTGTCCGTAATTGAAAGGGCCCTGGCTTATCTGCTAATAACGGAAGCGCAGTCCGGCATTGATGGTGTATTCCTCGCTGCCGGCGCTGATGCCGGCGCTCAGGTCCACGTTCTCCATGACGGCAACATAGAAACGGGCAAAGCCAGCCCACTCATTGCTGATATCAAGATTAGTCCAGGCGGCCCCGACGTGGGTTTCGAAGGCACCCCAACGACCGCGGAAGTGGGGCTTGGCGTAAGCGCTGGCGTCGTCCTCAGACCCGGAACGGGCGTTGTCGTATCCATAGAACGCAGCCCCGGCTTCGGCCACAAAGTCGATGCCGCCGCCCAGCGAAACATAGCCTCCCAACCCGGCGTTGGCACGCCACAAATCGGCAGACTCTCCCGCTACGTCCACGGATTCCCAAGCGCCTCCCGCGGCCAGATAGAAGTTCTGGGCAGGGGACCAGCTGAAGGAGGCACTCGCACCATCGCTGGAATCCAGCACGGCATTGTCCCACTCAGTGTGGATCCAGCCGAGTTCGATCGTATTGTAATTCAAGAGGGAGACCTGCTCAGGAGCGGGCGCGGGCGCGGTGTAGGGCGCAGGAGCAGTGCCGGCGAGCAAGGAACCGGTCATCAGGAGGCTGGTCAGGGCCAGGATTGGTTTAGTCATGGTGGTTACTTTTATTGGGGTGTTTGGTGTGTTGTTTTGGGGGGATCTGGTTCAACGGCAAAGAGAGGACACGGCCCGCCGATGAATGGAGCAATGATTCAAGCGGCGGATCAATAAGGCCTTGCTGGCACAACCGGCACTCCGTTGGCCACGGTGCACCGGGTATAGACCGTCTGTCCGTTGATGATGTAAGGATAATAGTAAATGCCGCTGCAGTAGTAATACCGGACTCCGGCATAGGTGCGCATCGCATATCCCCCGGGCAGGCCATACATATAACGCGCCGGATTGCGCGGATCGAAGGGCCCGCGAGGGTCGAACACCCCACGGGGATCGGCAATACCACGCGGGTCGAGCACGCCCCGGGGATCGGCAATGCCCCTGGGGTCGGCGATCCCCCGCGGATCGGCAATTCCACGGGGGTCAGCGATGCCCCGGGGATCAGCGATCCCGCGCGGATCAGCAAGCCCCCGGGGGTTGCCCGGCCGGTGGCGCGGAGCGGCAGGACTGAGGGGTGCCAGCGCCGCCAGCGAGGCGGCCACGAGAACCAGGGAAAGGCAGGTTGGTGAGTTGATGAGTTTCATGCCAGGATAAGTTTGGAGGTTGCACCGCAGGGACGGTTATTGGCTTTTGAGCATCCGGAGTTTCTGAGAATCAGCGGCAGGGCGTTTTGAAAACAGGCTGTCATCGACCGGCACATTGAGTTCCCATTTGGAAAGCCGGATGTCCCAGGTGGGATGGCCCTTCACGCCCGTAAATGTCAGCAGATAACGACGGGGCAAATGATCCTTCGCCCCCAGCCAGACGTCGGCAGTCATTCCTTCCTGCTCAAGGTGCAGGCGCTGACAGCGCGTCCACCCGACCCGTTCGGTCCCGACGACCCGGGCGGAGGTTACGTGCTGGAAAAGCTGCCCGGCGACATCTCCCGCCAGCAATTCGGCGATCGGCGGACGGAAGCCGAAACGCTCATCCACCCGGTCGGCGAATTGCTCGATGGAACCGGCCTTGATCGGCTCTAGGGCGTGCTGCTTGAGCTGAGGCTGTATCAGGCAAAGTGATTTCCCATCAAAGGCAATCTCCCTGGTTTCCTCTCCGGCCTGTTGCAGCACATAAAACTGATTGGGGCGTTTCATGGTGATCTGAAGGGGACCATTCTCCAGCTTCGATCCCACTCCGAGAGCAGGATCAAGATGGTGCTTCGCGGTCAACCGGATGGTTTGCGCACCGCCGATTTTCCCGGCGGCGGCCTGGGCGAGACTGCGGGCCGCCGGTTCGATTTGTGCCTGGGCTCCGGGGGTGGCGAAACAGGCAGCCACTGCCGCGGCAAACAACACGGAGCGGGTCCGGCGATGGATGGTTTGGGTTCTCATGGTGGAATTTGTTGGATTGGATTGGCTGGAGGAGCAACTCCGGAATTCGATGATCAGGCAAGCACCTTGGCCCCACGGATCACGTCAGCCGGAAGGGATTCGGGAGCCGGAGTGATCTGTATATATTGCACATTGCGCATCGGAATCACAAAAAGATCTCCGTCGATCTCAAAATTCAGTTTATCCGCTTCAAGAGCCCTCCGGACGCTGCCCATCAGCGTAGCCGGATCATCGCCCCCCTGTTTGGGAAACCGGACACGGAATTTCGTGCCGTTGGTGAAGAAAAAAGTCACTCGGCGTTGTTTGTCAGAGTTCATGGATGGCATTCCTATGGGTTGTCAGAGACGGACACCTTCATCCGGGATAGGCCTCTTCGTCTATTATACCTTGGTTAAGCAGGGTGGTTTGGGACGCTGGGCCTCCGGCAGGCTGGCCAGGATAAACTCCACCGCCTCCCGGGGCGAATCCGTGACATGGCCGAACATCACCTCCTCCTGCGTGAAAACCCCAGCCTTCATCATCTCCTGCCCCCACTCCCGCATGCCGCGCCAAAACTCCGACCCCATCAGGATGACGGGGAACGGCCCGATCTTGCCGCATTGCACCAGAGTGGCGGCTTCGAACAATTCGTCCAGGGTGCCGAGCCCTCCCGGCATCACGATAAAGGCGCAGGAGTACTTTACGAGGCAGGTCTTGCGGGTGAAGAAGTATTCAAAATTGATGGTCTTATCGACATAGGGGTTGGGCTCCTGCTCATGCGGCAGGATGATATTCAGTCCCACGCTGGCTCCCCCTGCTTCATGCGCGCCCCGGTTGGCCGCCTCCATGATCCCGGGACCACCTCCGGTCAGCGTGGCAAAGCCCGCCTTGGCCAACTCCTTGCCGACCGCACGCGCCATTTTGTAATAGGCGTGACGCTCCCCGAACCGGGCAGATCCGAAAACGGTCACGGCAGGTCCGGTTTCAAACAGGCCTTTGGCCGCGCGTTTGAACTCGTCGTTCACCCGTTTGATCCGCTCCATTTCCTTTTTGGGGGTGCGCACCTGACTCAGGAAAGCGCGGTCCCGGCTCTCTGCAGGTGGCAGTTCATACGCCCCTGGTTGATTCTGCCAGTGTTCACTCCACTCCGCTTTGTTGCGCGGTTGGGGGAGCGCCGATGGCTTAATGGAATTGTTTTTGCCTGTTTTTTTCATGACTGGATTTTGGCTAGTCCGGATTACCGGTTGGTCTGGCCCGTTTTCCGAGGCGCAGGGCGGTGGGAACGAGGATGAGGATGCCCATCACGGTTGTGACCAGAATCATCACGGGCACGTCGGGATTTTTGAAATTCTGCACACTGACCACCAGCGCGGCGGGGATATTGCGCAGGCCGGTTCCCATGCTGAGCACCGTTTTTTGGGCGGTGTTCCGGCCACCGAGCCACCATCCTGCCAGCGCAGTGAGGATACTGAACAGGACTGCGGCAGCGATGGCGCCTGTCCCGAAGAGTCTCAGCACACTCTTGAAATGAAGCGTCAGGATCAGGATCAACATCGCCAGCAAGGCGAGGCTGGAAATCCGTTCCAGAACGGGACGCAGACGGGTGGCCACAGCCTCCTGGCGCGACTTGAGGATCAATCCCACAATCAGCGGCAGGAGGAGCAGCATCACGAGAAATTGTGCGATCTTCCATGGATCGACCTCTACGCCCTTGACCAGCAAAGGCAGCACGAGCGGTAAAAAAACGATGGTGCTGACCATCGACAAAACCATCAGGGCAACCGCCTGGGCAAGATCGCCTTTGGCCATCCCCACCACCTTGGGCATGAACGGCGCCCCCGCTCCCAGGCCGAGTAGCAACAAGCCGGTGGCGAACGGTTCATCCAATCTCATTACTTTGGCGATGACGACCGCGAGCAGCGGCGCGATCACAAAATTCGCCAGCAGCGCCCTCGCCACGAAACTGCCATTCCGTAGCGGAGCGGTGATCTGCGGCCATGTCAGCCCCAGGCCGATCCCCGCCATGCTGGACATGAAGAAGACCAGGGCGGTAAGCTTGGCGATTTGAGTGAGAGCTTCCATCCTGGTCTGGGGGCATGAGGGGTGGGATCAGTCCTGGAGGCCATCAATAAAACCCTGAGCACCTGTGACGACGCTGGCCGCGTTCGCCTCATCGGTGTCGATGTGCATCGCGAGAGCGAAGCCAGGGTCCACCCGGATCAACACGTCGCCGAAGATCAGCTCGCGGTCGCCTTCGATCCGGACCCGGACGACCGACTTGTCCTTGACGCCATAGCGCAGGGCATCGGCGGGCGTCATGTGAATATGGCGCAGGGCGCAGATCACGCCCCGGTCAATCACCACGCTGCCCGTGGTTCCTTCGAGAGTGCAGCCCGGGGTGTCCTTCACGTCACCGGACTCGCGCACCGGAGGATGAATGCCCAGCTTGAACTGCTCGGTCATGGCGATCTCGATCTGGGTGTATTGGCGGGCCGGACCGAGCACGCGCACGCGCTCGATGCGGCCTTTTGGTCCGACCAGTGTGACCTGTTCCTCGCAGGCATATTGACCGGGTTGGGAAAGGTCGCTGCGGCGCGTGAGTTGATGCCCGGCCCCGAACAGCGCCTCGACATGTTCCTGGGTGAGGTGGGCATGATGGGCGGAAACCTCCACCGGGATCGGCGGCGGCGGTTGGTGTGTCATGGCGTGATCGAGACCGCTGCGGCTCAGAGCGGCCAGCGCTTCGCGGGCGATCATGCGTTCCTCGTCGGTGGGCACCACCAGCACTGGGACCGGCGCGTCCGGTTTGGTAATAGCGCTGATTTCTTTGAATCCCCGCGCCCCCTGATTCAGGGCTTCATCCGGATGCAGCCCCATGCATTGCAATCCCTGCAAGGACAAGGCCCGCACCACGGCGCTGCCCTGCCCGACCCCGCCGGTGAAGATCACCACATCCACTCCCCCCAGGGCCGCGATGTAGCTGCCGATGGTTTTGCGGATGCGGTAGCAATAGGCCTTCAGGGCGACCATGGCGCGGGCATTGCCCGCATCGGCCGCCTGCAGGATTTCCCGCATGTCGCCGGATAGTCCTGACAAACCGAGCAAGCCGCTTTTTTTGTTCAGCAGTTCATCGACCTGAGCGGTCGTCATTCCCTCTTCCCGCTGCAGCCAAGTCACCACGCCGGGATCGAGATCGCCGCAACGCGTCCCCATGATGAGCCCTTCGGTTGGGGTGAAACCCATGGTGGTATCCACCGAACGTCCGTGATCGGAGGCGCAGACCGAGGCACCGTTGCCGAGGTGGCAACTGATCACGCGCAGGCTGTGGGCACGTTTCTTCAGGAACTGCGCCGCCGCCAGACCGACGTAGGCGTGTGACAAACCGTGAAACCCGTAACGGCGCACCCCTTTGGTTTCCCCATATTCATGCGGCAGGCCGTAAAAGTGGGCATACGACGGAATCGTGTGGTGGAAGGCAGTATCGAACACCGCCACCTGCGGGGCCTGCGGAAAGACCCGGCGCGCCTCGCGGATGCCGGCAAGGTTCACCGGATTGTGGAGTGGCGCCAAGGGGTTCAGCTGCTCCAGTCCCGCCAGCACGGCATCAGTTATTACTGTCCCCTCCGTGAACCGCGCCCCGCCGTGCACCACCCGGTGCCCCACCAGGCTCACTTCTTCAGGAGAGTGGATCACTCCGGTCTTCGGATGGGTCAGAGCTCCCAACAGAGCATCGAATGCCTCCGCATAACTTCCGGTGGGAAGATCGCTGCTGCGCTCGCCGTCCGGGCCGTGATGGAGGTGACGCGTGCCGCTCAGGCCGATCCGTTCGATCATGCCGTGGGCGTGGCTGGTGTCGCAGGCGGTGTCGAAGAAACTGTATTTCACCGAAGAGGAGCCACAGTTCAGAACGAGGATTTTCCGGGGGGATACGGTGTGGAGGCTCAGGCCATACGGGTCGGCGCTTTGCTGGCGGGCGGCGGCTGATTTGACCGGATCGGCCATCACCCGGGTGAGCCGTTCGGTGACGGTTTTTGAAATGCGCTGCACCGCCCCTGGTTCGGTCAGGATGGCCTCCCGGAACAGATCGACGGGGATTTCCAGAACGAGCGAGCGGGCCACCGCCATGAGATCGGCGGCGACTGGATCGCCGGTCATCAATCCGAGTTCGCCGAAGGTGTCGCCCGCCTTGAACCGCATCAATTCCTCGGACCGTCCTCCTTCGCCGGAAGCGGAGGCGGCCAACTCCCCTTCGAGCACTACTCCCAGAAAACGGGCCTCATCTCCGCCATGCACCACCGCTTCGCCGGCTTCAGCGGAAACGACCCGCCCCCCGGCGGTCAAGTGCGCCAGCCGTTCCCCGGTGAAATCGCGGAACAGGGCGACATGGTCTTTCAGAAAGGAGGGAATGTCCGAAGTGCTCATGGGTTGCCATCGCCGTCAGGCGGCGGGTAATTGGTGAGGGAACGGGAAGGCAGGATGCCGGCGGAAAAACTACTCCGAAAGCCAGTCGCGGGCGGCCTCCTGCGCTCCGGAAGGAAAAAACTTCACGGGGGCACGGCGGGTGCCGGAGCCGGCAAAAGCCATGGCTTCGGTCTCCCAGCGGGGATCCGCGACGATGGCGATCTTCGCGATTTCGTTACTGCGCCAGTATTGGAAATCAAGATTGCCCCAGGCGGCCCCCCGCTCCCAACCCTCGAAATTTTCAAGGATTGCGAGGACGCACGGCTTGGCTCCGGCGTCGATTTCCTTGCCGAGGAGGTTTTGCATGGCGGTGAATTCGTCGGCCTGCACTGTCCCGCTGAGGCGGAGCAGGCAGATGCCGGTGGGTTCGATACCGAGAGAGGCAGGCATGGGTCTGGGATGGTTGGGTTGACCAGCTGACGGGAGTGAGGCCGCCGCCGGGGATTCAGGATAGGGAAAGGACAGGACTGATTCGGAACGGTGCGGATTCGGGTGGATAAAAGTGAAATCGATCAAGGAGCGGCAACTCCGCCCAGCAGGCCGATGGCAACCTGCACGCAGATGATTTTCACGATGGTCATGGAGGGGAAGATACTGGCATAGGCAACTTCAATGCGGTCACTGGGCAAGGTCCGGTTGGCATACGCCAGGATGGCCGGATTGCCGGCCGCGCCCGCAATGACGCCGAAGAGGTCATCAGTGGACAGTTTGAAAACATACTGCCCCAGGAGGGCGATGACAAGGATCGCGGAAAGGATGATCGCGGCCCCGATCCCGAGGAACGTGAAGCCGGTGGTGGCCACGGTTTGCACAAAAGGCCCGCCCGAACTGAGACCCACCGCGGCGAGGAAAAGCGTCAGGCCAAAATTACGGAGGGTGAGATTGGCCGACAGCGGCATGTGCCAGGAAAACCCCCGGATCCGGCCCAGTTTCCCCAGGATGAGCGCCACGATGAGCGGCCCGCCGGCCAAACCGAGGGAAAATGACCCCACCCCCGGGATGGGGACCTGCAGCATCCCCAATAGAACCCCCAGCGACATTCCGAGCCCAACCGAAGGATAGGAAAATTCGGTGGTGGACTTCATGGAGTCTCCGAAGTGGCGGCGCAACTCCGGGAGGGCCGCACGATCGGCGAGAACGCCAATCCGGTCTCCGTATTCCAGGACCAGTCCGGGCGAGGGAAACAGCAGGGCATCTCCCCGGCGGACTTCGGCGATCCTGGCGGCGATCCCGTCCGGAAACTTGATTTGCTCCAGCGGCGTCCCGATAAATGAGGGGCGGGAGACGAGCAGCCGCACCATATCCAGATTCGAGCGGTCACCGATGAGGCGGCCAGGATCAGCCGAACCGAGGGCGCGGCGGGCTTGCTCCAAGGCATCCGCAGGGCCCAGCAGCAGCACCCCATCGCCGACTGAGAGGCGGACCTGTGCTTCGGGCAAACGATTAGTGCCACCCTGACGGATCGCTACAAGATCGACGCCGGCAGGGAGGTGGGCCGCCAGCTCCGCCACCGTGGTGTCCGCCAAGCCGCTCAGGGTGACTTCAAGCGGTTGCAGGGATTGGGGGGCGGGAGCGAGCCGGGGCTTGATGAGACGGCTCAGAACGAAGAGGCAAAGGATCGGCCCGATCACCCCGAATGGATAGCTGGCGGAATAACCGATCGAGGGATCGCGGTTTCCAGACGCATCGATCGCGGCCTGCAGGGTCGCGGTGTTGGTCAGGGATCCGGCGAAAAGCCCCATGGAATGACCGAGGGAAACGCCGGCGGCCTTGCCTAGCGCCAAGGTGACCGCAAGGGCGGCCAGCACGCCCGCCGCGGCGATGATATTCCATTTCAGCCCCGTCCCGCGCAGGCCGGCGAAGAATTCCTTCCCATACTGAATCCCGATGCCATACAGAAACATGATCAGTCCGATCGAACTGACCAGGTCCGGCGGAGCGGACTTCGGAGCCAAAGCGCCAAAGGCAAGGCCGGCAAAAAGCACCGCCCCGACCCCCAGCGAGAAGCCAAGGATGGAAACCTGTCCGAGCGCATAACCGAGACCGATGACCGCAAAGAGCGCGAACATCGGGGACTGTTCCAGAAGATGTTTGAGGGATTCCAACATATTTATCCAAAAGGGTTCAAGGGGTGCGGGACGGGATCCGGCCAGTCACAGATCCACCGCAGGCCGCCACGGAATATGCGGGAGGCTGGGTCTGATGGAATTTGAAAAGCCGGTTCATAGGTCGGAAGACCGCTTGGCCGAGGGAGCGGAGCCCAGAATCCACTGCCGCGCCCCTTGAACGTCCGATGCCGGGAAGGGTTTGACTTCGGCGGAGAGGAAGTGGGAGGCGAGATTGCCTGCCACGGCGCCAAGAGCGGAGTCTGTCACAAGGGCAACCTTGCGGATGTGTTTGTGGTGGTCCCTGACAAAACGAAGGTGGGCGGTCAGGGCTCCGGGGGAATCCCAACCGGGAAACGATGGGGTCTCGATGATGAGGCCCGCGAGATCACCGGTTCCGGCAAGATACGGATCCACCTCTCTGGCTAGCTCTTCGAAATCGGCTTTTTCCAAAGCTGAATTGGGTTTGAGGTGGAGAATCGCGTTCCCTGTATCGAGGTGATACTCAATCATGGCAATTTCATTTTTGCGTTGGGAGAATCGGATCACTCAAGGACAGCGGCATGGCCGAGGTTTCGCACCACCCGTTGATCGGTAATGATGACGGTCGTGCCTGGCGCGAGGGTGTCGTAAACTTTCCCGGCAAACTCCGGGTTCAGACGCAAACGCGATGCAATCTTATCGGCATCGGCACTGCGGCCACTGCCTGACACGCCCATCCACCGGCGTGCAGGGCGGCCCGGCACCAGCCAGCTGAGCCGGTTGGTTTGGCCTTCCAGCAGGGTAAACACATGATTACCCAGCGCCCCGATCCCTCCAATCCCGATCGGAGCCCTGCCGATGGGATTGCCGTTCCGATAGACATACAGCGCCCTGTCGGCGGCGCTGACCACGACCGTTACCGGCCCGCCCGTGCTGCGTTCCGGGTTCCAGATGTAATCATTGTTGGCGAGCGGACGCAACATTTCGGGCGTGAAATCCTTCGGGGCGAGGATCAGGCCGGGACTCGAAGCAAGGTGCGGCACAGGCGTTTTGCCATCCCCGACCACAACGGTGCCGCCTTTCCCGGTCACGCTGAAAAGCAACTGCGAGAAATCAAACGGCATGCGGATGCACCCGTGGCTGGCAGGATGCCCGGGGAGATTGCCCGAGTGCATGCAGATACCGGTCCACGTCAGCCGCTGCATGTTGGGCATGGGCGCGTTGTTGTATTTCTTGGAATAATGCTCCTGCTTTTTCTCGAGGATGCTGAACACGCCGCCCGGCGTGGCGTGGCCCTTCGAGCCGGTGCTCACCGTGGAACGCCCGATCAGGATACCGTTGCGATACACATGCATGATCTGCCCCGGGACGCTCACCAGCACCACCAGTGGACCTCCTGGTGAAAGCTGCGGCCGCCACCAATACTCCCCTGGCTGGAGCGGCCCGGCCGGTGTCCCGGTGGGCGTGCCTTTGGTGTGGGAAGATGGTTTTTGCACTGCCTGGGCAGGGTTTAGCAGGGCGATGGAGATGGCAAGAATGGTGAGGATTTTCATAGGCTTGAATCGATGAAAGCAACCACAGCACAGAGAGCCGGGCGGGGAAATAAGACTTTGGTCCGATCCCGGAGGTCTCCGCCATGATTCAAGTCAGGGAGGTCTCCGGGAGCAGGGGCCGGCCGTTACCGGAGGCCACGATGTTTTCGACCGTCACGCGCGCGATTTCGGAAAGGGCTTCGGTGGTCAGAAAGGCCTGGTGGGCGGTGATGAGCACGTTGGGAAACGTGAGGAGACGGGCCAGCTCGTCGTCGTGCAGAATCTGACCGGACAGATCCTCAAAGAACACTCCTTCCTCCTCCTCATACACATCCAAAGCCACCCCGCCGAGCCGGCCCGATTTCAGCGCTTCGATGAGCGCGGTGGTATCAATGAGCGCGCCGCGGCTGACGTTGACGAGGATCGTCCCGGGTTTCATTAATTCCAAGGTTTCGCGGCGGATGATGTGGCGCGTTTCAGGTGTGAGGGGAGTGTGAAGCGAGATCACCTCACATTGCCCCGCCAGGGTGCGGGCATCGGTGTATTCCACCCCATACTGTTGCGCCCATTCCGGCAAGGGAAACGGATCGTAGGCGAGCACCTTCATGCCGAAACCGCGCAGGATCTGCGCGGTGATGCGGCCGATTTTTCCGGTGCCGAAAATCCCGGCGGTCTTGCCGTGAAGGTCGAAGCCGACCAGCCCCTGCAGCGAAAAATTGAGGTCGTGCACGCGGTTGTTGGCACGCGGGATCTTGCGGTTCAGCGCGAGGAGCAGCGCGACCGCGTGTTCGGCGACGGCATAAGGGGAATAGGCGGGAACCCGCGAAACCGCGAAACCGAGTTCCTTCGCGGCCGGAAGGTCGATGCTGTTGAATCCGGCGCAACGCAACGCCACGTGCTTCACCCCGAGTGCGGCGAGGGCCTCGAGACACGGCCGGTTCACCTGGTCGTTGACAAAAGTGCAGACGGCCTTCGCCCCGTGGGCGGTCGCGGCGGTCTCGGCAGAAAGCCGCCATTCCATGAAGCGCAATTCAATCCCCCGCCCCTCCGCAGCGCGCTGAAGGGCTTCGCGGTCGTAGGGCTTGGTATCGAAGACGACGGTTGGGATCATGCGATTGATGGGGTGATAGGCCAAGGGGAGTGAAGCCGCTTTCCTGCCTTTTTCCTGGGCAATTTTGAATCATTTCCCATAGCCCGGGGCATCCCGCCCCGTCCACTATACTTTGGTATAAGACGGGACCGGACCAGCCGATTTTGTTGGACAAATCACCGGACCAGCCAAAGTCTGGAACCCTCTTCTCCTCCGCCTCCGGATTGCCATGCCTTTCCCCGCCCCCAACCGTTCACCCCCACCGGAATGAATCCAGCCCTGTCAGCCGCTTCAACCGCCTTCCCCATCCGCATTTCCAGCCCTTCCGGCCTCAGCCTGGAATGCAATGCCAATGGGTCCATCCGCCGCATGGATCATAAGGATATCATGCTCAATCTGTTCCTGGGCAACGAAATGGACGGCGGATTGGCCAACATCCATCTGCGCTGCCCCGGAAACACTCTGGAGACCGTGCCCCTGCTGGGACCCGGCAGCCCAGCTTCCTATCAGACCGATGACCGGGGCCTGTTTGCCGTCGGAACATGGGGGGATATCACCTTCCGGCTGCGTCTGATATTGGCCCAGTCCGCCGCCGCCTGGTTCTGGCACCTGGAGTTGGAAAATACCGGGGATTCCGCGGTCACCTGTGATCTGATCCATACCCAGGACATCGCGCTGGCGCACTACGGGGCGATCCGTCTCAATGAGTTTTATGTGAGTCAATATGTGGACCACACGCCGTTGGAACACCCCCTCCGGGGACATGCGGTGGCTTCGCGGCAAAACCAATCGATGGGCGGGCGATGCCCTTGGACGGTGATTGGTTCGTTGGGACGCGGGGTTTCCTACTCGACCGATGCGCTCCAGTTCCATGGCCTCTCGACCCGTGGCGGCGGCACGCCCCCCGGCCTGGCGGCGGGGCTTTCCGGAAAACGCCTGCAGCACGAACACTCCATGGTGGCCCTCCAGGATGAGCCCATCGTGCTGGCGGCCGGCGGCAAGGCCCGGAGTGGGTTTTTCGGCTGGTTCGAACCCGACCAGCAGGCAGCCACGGCGCCATCTGACGCGGAGAAAATCGATGCTGCGCTGGCCCTGCCCGAAGCCGCCCCTCCCGCATGGCCGGATAGCGCTCCGGACAACCCTCCTGCCAAAGGTCTGTTTTCCAACGCTCCCCGGTTGGCATCGCTGGCCCTGGATCAACCAGCCCTCGTCCGGTTGTTTGGGGAGGCCCCGCGTCACGGCGAAAGCGGGGATGGCCCGCTCCTCTCTTTTTTCACCGGGGACCGGAGCCATGTGGTACTCCCGGCCAAGGAATTGTCAGTGCTGCGTCCCCATGGCCATCTGCTGCGTTCCGGCAGTTCCCTGACACCCGATGAATCGTCCCTCATGTCCACCGCCTGGATGAATGGGGTGTTTCATTCAATGGTCACTCAGGGGCATGTCAGCATCAACCGTTTCCTCTCCACCTGCCACACCTACCTCGGCCTCTTCCCCAGTCACGGACAACGTGTCTTTGCCGAAATCGAAGGCGTTTGGCAGTTGCTGGATATGCCCTCGGCCTTTGCAATGACCCCGGATTCCTGCCGGTGGATTTATCAATACCGCGGCGGCCTGCTGGAGGTGGTTTCCTCCGCCCCTGATGACCGGCATGAGCTTCGCCTGTCCCTCACCGTGAGGGAAGGCCCGCCGGTGCGGTTTCTGATTTCCCACCATATCTCCCTGAATGGAGACGATGGCAGCCTGTCCGTGCCGGCAGTATGGGAACGTCAGGGCCCGGCCTTCTTTGTGAGGGCCAGCCCTGAAAGTGATGTTGGCCGGCGTTTTCCGGCAGGCGGATTCCGCCTCACCCCTTCCCCGGAGACCCTGGTGGAGGCCGCCGGAGGCGACGAATTGTTGTTCGCCGATGGCCAATCGCGCCGCCAGCCTTTCCTCTGCGTGGTCACCGCACCGGCGCGGGCCGCTGGCCTGGTGATCGAAGGAGCCCTCGTGGAATCCACCACCGGTCCGGGCGCGGGCTTGTGGGATTCCATCGGAGCGGGCCTGGCCATCGAGGCTCCCGGGGCCAGTCCATTGGCGGCCGCCGCCGGGCGGACTGCCGAGATTTTCCCATGGTTCATCCACAATGCGCTGGTGCACTATCTTTCCCCGCGCGGGCTGGAGCAATACTCCGGCGGCGGCTGGGGCACCCGGGATGTTTGTCAGGGACCGGTGGAACTCCTTCTCGCCCTGGGCCGGTTTGAAGCCGTACGCGATTTGCTGGGGCGGGTCTTCCGCCAGCAGAATACGGATGGCGACTGGCCTCAATGGTTTATGTTCTTTGACCGTGAGCGCGGCATCCGGCCCGGTGATTCCCACGGGGATATCGTCTATTGGCCGGTTCTGGCCCTGGCCCAGTATCTCTCCGCCACAGGAGATGAGGGACTGCTGGAGGAGACCCTGCCTTTCTTCCATTTTGACGGGGATGAAGCCGCGGAGAAGGCGACGATATGGCAACACGTCGAACGCGCCCTCGGTCTGATCCAGAGCCGGGTCATTGCCGGAACCCACCTGGCGGCCTACGGCCACGGGGACTGGAATGATTCCCTGCAACCGGCCAAACCCGACATGCGCGAGCGGCTGTGCAGTTCGTGGACGGTCACCCTCAACTATCAGACCCTGACCGCGCTGGCGCAGGCCCTCGGCCGACTGGGCCACCACGGCCGCGCCGCAGCCCTTCAGGCCATGGCGGCCACCCTGCTCGATGAATTCCAGCGCGTTTTGATCGTGGATGGCGTCATCGCGGGTCTCGCCTATTTCCACGAGAACGGCAAAACCGACTTTCTGCTGCATCCGGGGGACAAACTCACCGGCCTTTCCTACAGCGTGCTGCCGATGATTCATGCCATCATCAATGACATGTTCACCCCCCAGCAGGCGGAATCCCATCTGGCGCTGATCCGGCAACATCTGCTGGGGCCTGACGGAGTCCATCTTTTCGACCATCCGATGGCCTACCACGGAGGCCCGCAAAAGTATTTTCAGCGTGCCGAAAGCGCCAGCTTCTTCGGCCGGGAAATCGGCATCATGTATATGCATGCCCACCTCCGCTACTGCGAGGCCCTCGCCCATTGCGGAGCGGCTGTCGAATTCTTCGAAGCGCTTTGCCGGATCAATCCCATCGCCATCAGCGAAATCGTGCCTTCGGCCACCCGGCGTCAGGCGAATTGTTATTACTCCAGTTCGGATGCAGCCTTCGCCGACCGCTACGAGGCCTTCCATGACTACGGGAAAGTTAACCGCGGAGAGGTGGCCCTCGAAGGTGGCTGGCGGGTCTACTCCAGCGGAGCGGGCATCAGCGTGAGGCTCATCCTGCAGTGTTTCCTCGGTCTTCGTCTGGAGAAAGCCGCCCTCGCGGTGGACCCGGTGATTCCTCCGGCTCTTGATGGACTGAAAGCGGCCCTGCGCATCGCCGGCAGTCTGGTGGAGATCACCTATCACATCAAAGGCAGGGGATGCGGCACCGTTGCGGTGGAATTGAACGGCGCCCCTCTCGATTTCGTCCGGGAACCCAATCCCTACCGTTCCGGCGCCGTCCGCATAACCATGGAGTCCCTCACCAGGCAGCTGACCGGCGCGGACGACCGCCTGGTCATCCATTTGGACTGACAGTCCTCCACACAGAACCTCCCTGGAATGGCTTGTTGCCTGCCGTGCTCATGAAGGAACAAACATCAGCTCTCAACCGTCAAAACTTCCGCCGCCTGGCAGGCAATGTGGGGCTGTTCCTGAAATCACCGGCTGGCAAAAAAGCCCGGTGGCTGCTGGCTGGTCTGCTGACCCTGATGCTGGGCATCAATGCCATGAACGTGGCCAACAGTTTTGTCGGCCGTTATTTCATGTCCGCCATCGAGAGCCGAGACTGGGGCGGCTTTTCCTACTACACATGGCTGTATGTGGCGGTCTTCGCGGGATCAACCCTTACCGGAGTATTCTTCCGCTTTACCGAGGAACGCCTGGGGCTGCTCTGGCGGGACTGGCTCACCCACCGCATCACCGGCAATTATATGGACACCCGTCTCTATCTGAACATGACAGGCGAAGGGGCGGTCAGCAATCCGGATCAGCGCATGACCGAAGACGTCAGGCAACTGACCACCACTACCCTTTCCTTCCTGCTCATGATTTTGAATGGCACCATGGCGGCGGTGTCGTTTTCGGGCGTCCTGTGGACCATCAGTCCCAAATTGTTCGGCGTGGCGGTCCTCTACGCCGCGGCAGGTTCGGCCCTCACCATCTGGCTGGGACGACCGCTGATCCGGCTCAACTACAGCCAGGCCGACCGCGAGGCGGACTTCCGCTCGGCTCTCATCCAGATTGGCGCCAATGCCGACGGCATCGCCCTTTCGGGCAAGGAGGCGGACATCCGGGCGCGCCTCATGACCCGCATCGATGCCCTCGTGGAGAATCTGCGGCGGATCATCGCGGTGAACCGCAATCTGAGTTTCTTCACGACGGGCTACAACTACATGATCCAGTTGATTCCGGTGCTGATCGTGGCTCCGCTTTTCATGCGGGGCGGAGTCGAGTTCGGGGTGATTGGTCAGGCCACCATGGCCTTTGCCACCCTGCTGGGAGCCTTCTCGCTGGTGATCACGCAGTTCCAGGCGATTTCAAGTTATGCGTCGGTGGTTTCGAGACTGGGCGAATTTGTCGAAGCTGCGGAAAAACTGGGAGCCCGCCGCGAGCTGGCGCGGATCGGCATCAGCCCGGGGGCAGATCATTTCGCCTTCACCGGGCTGACCCTGCATTCCCCGGCGGAGGACGCTGCGGTGCTGGTGAAGGATCTGAACCTGACCTGGCAGCCAGGGCACCGCGTCATCGTGCATGGCTCCAATCGCGCGGGCCGGATTGCCCTTTTCCGGGCGGCGGCAGGGATTCACGGGAGCGGCACCGGAACCATTGTCCGCCCGCCTGCCGACCAGGTCGTGTTCCTGCCGGAACGTCCCTTCCTGCCGCCCTGCCGCCTGCGCGAACTGCTGGTGCCGGACCGGACCTCCGCCGGCATCTCCGATCATCAAATCGACGAGGTGCTGTCCGAACTCGGACTTGCTGCGATGGTCCATGACCGGAATGCCGCCGATGAACCGCGGAACTGGCGGGAAACGCTCTCTTTCCGCGATGCCAAATTGATCGGCGTGGCCCAGGCAGTGCTGGCCAGGCCACAATTCGCTTTTATCGATGAACTGGACTCTTCGCTCGACGAAGCCGGCCGGCAAATGGTGCTCGATTTGCTGTCGCGGCACCACATCACCTGCATCTCCTTCGGCAGCGGGGGGCCTCCACCGTCCTATCAAGGTGCCTCCCTTGAACTCCACGACGACGGCTCGTGGACCTGGCGGGAGGCCTGATTTTTCCGATCACCACGCCTTTCCATGAATACCCACCCCTTTTTCTCCCTCTTTGAAAATCCCGATACCTGGCAGGTTTTTGCGTCAGGGCAGGCAGAGGGAAAACTGTCCCGGACCGAGGGTCCCGACGGCCAGGCCGGCTTGCGGCTGGACTATGATTTCCACGGTGGCGGCGGTTTTGTGGTGATCCGTCAGGTATTCCGGTTCACTCTGCCGGAAACCTTTGAAATCGGCTTCCGCATGAGAGGAGCGGGGCCGCCCAATCACTTTGAATTCAAAGTGGCGGATCCGGGCGGCAGCAACGTCTGGCGGAACCTGTGCCAGAACTTCGAACTGCCCGCCACGTGGTGTGAATACCAGTTCAATGAGCGCAGCCTGCCCTTCGCCTGGGGACCTGCCGGAGGGGGCGCGGCTTCAGTGATTGAAGCCGTCGAGTTTGTCATTGCTGCCGGTCCCGGCGGCAAAGGCACGCTCGAGCTCTCCTCGCCCAGCTTCGAAGATCAGACGCTGCGATCCCCCCGCCGCATTCACGCCTCCAGCGAGCAAACCGGCTATCCGGCGACCGCCGTTTTTGGGGAAGGTTCCTTGACCACCTGGAAGGCGGTGCCCGGAGATGACAAACCCTGGTGGCGGATGGATTTCGGACGGAGTTTGCGTTTCGGCGGTGTGGTGATCCATTGGCCGGAGCCGCTGCCGCCGCGCGCCTACACGGTAGAAATATCCGATGATGGAATCGCTTGGACCCCGGTCTATCAGGCGTTGGCGTCCGTGGGCATGAAATCCCACATTCCCACCCCCGGCGCGGAAGCCAGGCACCTGCGGCTTTCCTTCGCCGATGCCGCCGGAGCAGGCCTGCTCTCCCTGACACTCCGTCCGGACGCCTATACCCGCACCCCCAATGAGTTCATCCACCAGGTGGCGGCAGAATTCCCCCGGGGATGGTTCCCCCGCTACTGGCTGCGCGAGCAATCCTACTGGACTCCCGTCGGCAGTCCGGATGGCAGGCGCCGTGCCCTGATCAACGAGGAAGGCATGGTCGAGGTGGACGAAGCGGGTTTTTCACTGGAGCCTTTTGTGATGAGCGCCGGCCAGCGCATCACCTGGGCAAATGTGCAAACCACCAGCCGTCTCGCCGAAGCTGGGATTCCGGTGCCCTCTGTCACCTGGAAATCGGATGATCTGCAGTTGGATATCCGGCCATGGGTCGATGGTGAGGCCGAATCCCTCACGCTCCACGTGACCTACCGGTTGAAATACAGCAACCCGGTTCAGGAGGCACGTTTGATGGTGGCGGTGCGGCCGTTCCAGGTCAATCCACCCTGGCAGGCTTTCCGCAATCTCGGCGGCATCAGCCCGGTTCACCGGATTTCCTGTCAGGCAGACCACCTCCTGGTGGAAGGCCGCCGGGTGGAGTTCTCGCCTCCTGCAGATGCCCGGGGCGCTGCCGCTTTCGAGGAGGGCGGCATCCTCTGGATTCTCGCCAGCGGAATCATGCCATCCCGCTCCACCGTGGAGGACCAAACCGGTTATGCCTCCGCCACGTTGGCGTGGGACCTACCTCCCGGCTGCAGTTCCCTCGAAGTCACGATCTCGGTGCCCTACTTCGACAAAAGTGACGCCCTCCGGAAGGAAGCCCGGGCTGAGGCCCTCGCCCGCTGGCACCGCACCCTCCATGAGGTGGAATGGCAGGTCCCGCCCTGCGCCAGCGCCGCCTTTGATTGTTTCCGTACTGCGGCCGGGCACATTCTGATCAACCGCGACGGCCCGGCCATCCAACCCGGCCCCCGGCGCTACACCCGTTCCTGGGTCCGGGACTGCGTGATCATGGGCGCTGCCCTGGCAAAGGCCGGGCTGCCCCAGGCACTGCGGGAATTCCTCACTTGGTATGCACCCTTCCAGCGTGACGACGGCTTTGTGCCCTGCGTGGTGGACCGCGATGGGATCGACTGGCTGGTGGAGCACGACAGCCACGGCCAGTTCCTCTGGGGCGTCCGTGAGGTGATGCGCGGAAGCAGAGATCCGGCTTTCCTGCAAAGCATGATCCCCTACGTGACCCGGGCGGCGGATTACCTGATCGCCCTGCGCCGCGAACGCATGACCGGGGAATACCAAGAGGGGGACCATGCGGCCTGTTACGGGTTACTCCCTGAATCCGCTAGTCACGAGGGCTATCTCGCCCATCCGGTGCATTCCTATTGGGACGATTTCTGGGGCATCCGCGGGCTGGAGGCGGCAGCGGATCTGGCCACGACGGCCGACCTGACGGAACCTTCCAGGCGTTGGAGAACCGAGGCCCAGGCTTTCCAGGGGGACGTGCTGAAATCGATCCAGCAGGTCATCGCCGCCAAGGATCTCGCTTACATTCCGGGTTCGGTCGAGTGGGCCGACTTTGATCCCACGGCGACCTCCAATGCCATCGCGCAACTCGACTTCGCGGACGTTCTGCCCGGGGGACCTTTGCACGCCATGCTGGACACCTACCTCGACGGCTTCCGGCGCAAACACCGTGGCGAAATGCCGTGGAACAACTACACCGCCTACGAGATCCGCATCATCGGGGCTTTTGTCCGTCTCGGGAAACGGGACGAAGCCAACGAACTCCTCCAGTTTTTCCTGTCGGACCGGCGTCCGCTTGCCTGGAATCAATGGCCGGAAATCACCTGGCGCAACCCTATATCCCCGGGCCATCTCGGTGATGTTCCGCATACCTGGATCGCCGCAGAATACCTGCTCGCTCTCGCGTCCATGGTCGCCAGCGAACGCGAAGCCACCGATTCCATGGTGCTCGCCTCCGGCATGCCATGGGCATGGATCTCCAGCGGGGATGGATTCGCCGTGAAAGGCCTGCCCACCCGTTACGGCAGCCTGGACTTCCTCATCAAAGCCGGGAGCGATGAGTCTATCGAAGTGACCATTGGCGGCGCCCTCACCCTGCCACCCGGCGGCCTTTCCATCGCCCCGCCCCTGCCCGAAGGCCGGTGGATTCAACCAGGAGTCACCACTGTCTTCATGAAGTCTCTTCCTTTTCACAGTATCCTCCAACTCGAACCCCGTCCACCGGATGGGCCTATCCTGACAGGACCGGTGAATCCCGCATGAACTTGCCAGCAGCATTCTGGCTGCACGCAATCCCCGTGCCCCGGCAACCCGTAGAAACAAGAGACGGCGGGTTGATCGCATTGACAGTGAGGGGGCCGTCGCCAGACTGCAGCCATGAAAGTATCCCAAAACCATCAACCCGTGGGGCACCCATCGGGTGGAACAGCATCAGATCGTTTCGGTGTGTTACTGGCTTTGACTTTGGCGGTTTCAGCCCTGACTTGCCACGGTCAGGACATTGAACCACGCCGCTGGAGCCATCTGCCGATGGGGAGCAACTTCCTCGGCGGCGCCTATGCTTACACTTCCGGGGATATCGCCTTCGATCCGTTATTGAAAATCGAGGATGCCGGATTCGAACTCGATACGGCTGCCCTCAAATACATCCGGAGCTTTGAATTGTTCGGCAAGTCAGCCCGTATTGATTTCGTCCAAGCGTATCAGAGCGGCGAATGGTCGGGAATCCTCGATGGCACCCCCACCACCGTGGAACGGGAGGGATGGTCCGACTCCCACCTGCGGTTTGCGGTAAATCTGTTCGGAGCCCCACCGCTTGCAGGAAAGGAGTATGCTGCCTACCGGGCGCGGACGGGACCTGAAACCATCGTGGGCGCCGGCCTCGGGGTGCAGCTGCCGACCGGAGAATACCTGGAGGACAAGCTGATCAATCTTGGCAGCAACCGCTTTACCTTCCGCCCTCAATTGGGGGTCGTCCATACCCGCGGCCCCTGGTCGTTGGAACTCAATACCTCCGTTTGGATTTTCACGGAAAACGATGAGTTCTTCAACGGCAAGCAACTCGAACAGGACCCGTTCTACACCGCCGACGCCCATCTCATTTACACCTTCCGCCCCGGCCTCTGGCTGAGTGCCAGTGCCGGTTATGGCGGCGGCAGCGAAACCCTGGTGAACCGCATTCCGAGCGATAATCAGCAAAGCAATTTCGGCTGGGGGCTCAGTCTTGGCATCCCGATCAACCGCCAACTCGGCTTCAAAGTCGCCTACATCAACACCCGCACCCTCACCAGCACGGGCGCTGATTCCGACACGATCACCGCTGGCCTTTCACTGATGTGGTAGGATTCCAGATTCAGCCATCCGGAGGGACTCACCACCTGAACTATCCTCCAAGGGCAATGGTGATCATGACCAGCACGCTGCCAATCAGCATCATGGCAAATCCCATTCTCAGCGGGCGATGCCGGGCATAGTGACCCAGCGAATAGCCGGCAAAAAACAACATCACGAGGGCGACGGCATTGGAAACCCGGAGCGCCGCGAGGGGGTCACCCATAAAGAGAAACGGAATCACCACAGGAAAGGTCGCGAGGAATACCAGGAAAAAAATGCCCACCGCGGCAAGGAAATCAGCCTTGCCCAGACGGGGCCGGGCCGGCGGTTCCGACATCAATCCCAGATTCTGGCGGATCCCTTCAAAATCGTCCTCACTCATCGCGCCCGCGACCAAAGGCGGCAACGCATCCGTAATAATGGCGCGGGCTTCCCTGGGATCGGTGGTCTGGCGCAAAGCCCGCAGGGTGGCAATGCCGTGTGCCCGCTCCGTGAGACTCGTCATGAGGAAGATGATGGCATCAATCAAACCCCAGGTGATGTTGCATCCGATGGCACCGATCAGCATCGTCCGCACATCCTCGCGGCCCGCCCCGGCGGCACTGATGGAGCAGGTGAAGGAAAGCGCCATGATGAGCCCGAACAACACTTCGGAAGTGCGGTCGATCGGATCCAGCAGGCGTTTGGTGGATTTGTTTCCAGGCTGATGGTCCATGATTATTTGATGGGAAGATTTGGTATTGCGGCCCTGCGCTGGCGCGCGCCTGGCATTCCACCTTGCGGCTGGTGTCGGGGGCAGGTTTCGGCCGGGCACCCGCCGTGTTTGACCACGCGAAAAGGAATCAGCTTTATTGAACTTACAGCCCTCCGGGCGGCAGCAGGTAAAGGGTCATGGCGAAGATCAGATAGACCATGAGCACGAGCACTCCGACGAACCACGCGGAGCGTCCGCTGTTGGTGACCAGCGCCGCCGTAAGGGTGGCGATGAGCATCATCACCACCGCGCCCGGCCAGAACTGGAGATCCATCGGCGCCGGGCCCATGACATAACTGAGCAGCACCAGCACCGGCGCCACGAAGAGAGCAATCTGGGACGCGCTACCGAGGGCGATGCCGACGCTCAGATCCAGCCGGTTTTTACGGGCCCCGGAAAAGGCCGAGGCCATTTCCGCCGCACCGCCCACCAGCGCCACGACAATGAATCCCACGAACGCCTGGGTCATGCCGAATGACACCGCCGCTTCCTGGACCGACTCGACGAAGATCTCACTGACCAAGGCCACGAGCAACGTGACGCCCGCCAGCGTAGCCAGCGCCATCCCGATCGGCCACGGCGTTTCGCCTTCCTCCCCATGCGATTCGCTGCCGAAAAGCTCGCGGTGCGTCTTGAGGGAAAACAGCATCCCCAGCCCATAGGCAATGATGAGCATGATCGCGAGACCCACGCTCAATTGGTGGGTAAACGCCGAGGCAGCGGCCGAGTCCACCTTCGCAATGGCCGACGGAACAAGCAGGGCGATGGTGGCCAGAAAGAGCATCCCGGCCTGCATGCGGGCGCCCACCCGGTTGAACTCCTGGGTGTGATGTTTGAGGCCCCCGAGAAGAAACGACGCACCGAGCATGAACAGGGTGTTGGTGACGATCGCGCCGGCGATGGAGGCCTTCACCAGCATGTATTCCCCGGCGCGCAACGCGGTCAGTGCGATAACCAGTTCAGTGAGGTTCCCCAGCGTGGCATTGAGCAGCCCCCCAACCGCGTCTCCGGTCTTGGCAGCTACGGATTCAGTGGCGTGACTGAGCAGTGCCGCCAGTGGCACGATGGCCAGCACTGACAGCACAAACAGCAAAGTATGCGCCCCTGGCTTGAGCTTGGCCGCAGCAAACACCACGGGCACGAAGACGAGCAGCCAGAGCAGTGGATTGCGGCGGATTTCCGAGAACAGTAGTTTCATGGGTTTTGTTTGAATTTGTCAGGGAAACGAAGGGCGTAGATCCTTGTCACCACCGCAAAAAACAGACCGGCAGACAGTCCACACATCAGGATACCGGTCAGCGCCTCCACCGGACCGAGCATCCGCCACGGCTTGGGCAGCACCAGATCTCCATAGCCAACCGTGGTGTAGGTGACTCCCGCAAAATAGAAGGCCGATTCGGCATCAGGCAGGCAGTCCTGCCAAAAATAGAACAACCCCCAGATGGAGATGCTGACCAGATGAATCAGAATGAGCCACCACATGACGCGGACCAGCAGCCAGGTGACAGGCCAGAAACTCTCCGGCGGCCGGGCCTGCGGCTTCATCAAATTCCTCAACAGTGCTCCGAGGCCTATAGCATGCACCGCCATGGTGAGGGCGACCAGGAGGCAGGCACAAAAGATAATTCGAAGCACGGTATCAGGGGAGTTGATTACTGGCGGATGAACCTGCCGGAACGGTCAGCAATGGCGCTGGAGCCTGCCGCAGGACCCGCTCACTATGGCTGCCACGCAAGGCGTCGAGGAAACCATGGCGCCCATCCGTTGCCATCACGATCAAACCCGCCGCCATTTTCGAGGCCGTCTCCACGATTCCGTCAATCACGTTGCCATGCGGCACGATGACCTTTTTCCAGTCCCAGCCGGGCACCTCGGGACAATGGACGGCAGGCATGGTATCCACCTCGCCCACATGGAGGATCGTGAAGCTGCCGTGGGGAAGTTTCAAACCAGCCGCCAGCCGCGCTGCAGCCTCGATGGCAGGTTGCGGCCGCGGGACCGCCGCGATCGGAATGAGAATATGATCCAACAACACCGCTCCCGTCTCCGCAGAGACAAAACCGGAGAGGCCCCCGGGAATGAACAAGGACATCTGACCGGCCTGGCGGGCGACGGGTTCAGCCACGGATTGGTGCAGCCAGCGGACGCGGCCTTCGTGCTGGTGGGTGGCCAGCACCACGAGACCGGCTGGATGTTTTTCCAGATAGTGAAGCACGGCCTGCACGGGATTGTCCTGCTTTGCGATCACTTTGCGGACCTCGACGCCCAGTTGCGGCAAGGCGGACCTTGGACTGTCCTTGGGCAACCAGCCCCACCTTTCGAGCGTTTCGCGGACGCCGGGGAAATCCGTCCATTCCGAAGTGGCATCGGTTGAGACGTGCATGAGGGTGAGTGGCGTTTTTGCCATGAACGCCAGCATCAGGGCGTGATGGAAAGCCGCACGACTGCCCTCGGTGAAATCCGTAGGATGCAGGATTCCATCAATGCCGGGGACTGTGTCGTCAGGCATTTGGTTCATCAGTTGAATGTTTTTGGAATGAATCATTGGTTCCGGGTGGTGGCGGGATGACTAGCCATAGTTACTTTTCCTGCACCGCCGGGGTCACCGGCGTGGGCACCGCGGGCATGTCAGGATTCTCCATTCTGACGAGCAACCATTCCTGGGTTTGACCGGTGCCAAAGTGGACGAACACCCCGATCTGATCCTTGGTCAGTCCGTTCAGGTTGCACTCGATCACGGCACCAGCCTTTTCTGTTCCGGTCCGGAATGCCAAACGCTGGGACTGTTTGTCGATGGAACCGATGACCGGGGCGCTCTCGCCGGTCAGGACATTGCTGTAGGCCCCGGTGATGAGACCGTCCTTCGTCGCGGTCAACTGATAGAACATGATGGCATCGCCCTTTTCCTCCTGGACGAGCGCCCAGACCCCCAGAGGAATCAGGCTAAGATCGTCCGCGCTGGCCGGAACCGGCGGCGGCGGCGGGGTATCGGGATAGGCAAGGTCAATCGCCTCCTGACGATATTGCCCGGCAGGCACGGTTGCCTCCCCCTCTACATAGACCGTTTCATTCTGGATGATGATGTCGGTGCCATAGTCATAAACCACCGCGGGTGGCATCGGGGTGGTCCAAAGATACGTCCATGAACTCCACACCACCGGGCGCCACCACCACCACGGATTGCAGCTCCCGTAAATGCGCCCCCCGGGCCACCAGCCGCATCCATGAAACCAGTTTGGGGTGAACCAGTGGCAATAGGAATCCCGGTAGAAGTCCCGGATGTCATCCGCACGGTCCAGCCGGAAATCCCAGACATCGCCACGCCAGTCCATCCAGTCGTCACGCCGGTCCGCACGATGATCCCACAAATCTTCCCGGCGGTCCATCCGGTCGTTCCACAAGTCGCTTCGATTGTCCCGGAAGTTGTTCAGCCGGTCGGACCTGGCATCGCTCCAGTTGTCCCAATGATTGGCGCGGTTATTCTGCCAAGCGTCGATTCCACCCCTTTGACTGTTGAAATAGTTGTTAAAGTT
Organism: uncultured Verrucomicrobiota bacterium; assembly: GCA_942492905.1. Lineage (GTDB taxonomy): Bacteria > Verrucomicrobiota > Verrucomicrobiia > Verrucomicrobiales > V1-33 > CAIZWU01. The sequence goes on along the minus strand of OW818657.1, from coordinate 1,892,749 downwards.
GCTGCCGGTGTTGATATCGCCCGTATTGATAAAAGTATCGCCACGGTCAGGCCGGCCGGGCCGGCCATCGGGCCGCGAGGGTTCCCAAGGCTTGTTCCCCGGCCGATTTCCGATTCCCGGCCGTTCGCCGGGAAGCGTCCCCGCTCCGGGCCGGTCTCCCACGCCTGGTCTGGTGCCAGGGAGGGTTCCAATCTCCGGACGGCCGGCAATCCCCGGCTTGTCCCCGGGGCGATCGAGGATGCCGTTTCCACCGCTGGGAAGTCCGCCCGCCCCCGGCCGCTCGCCGGGCTTGGTGCCGCTACCCGGACGGTTTCCCGTTCCTGGTTTGGTGGACGGACGGTCCGCGGGCAAGGTGGATGGTTTGTTCAGGCTGGGCGGATTGGCTGGTTTGGTGGTTGGCCGGTTCACCCCACTGCCTCCGCTTCCGGCCCCAGGTTTGGCTTCGGGCCGGGCGGGTTTGGTGGCCGGTTTGCCTGAAGAAGTGCTGGGCGGCTTCGGCGCTGGTTTGGCGGCCGGTTTGCCAGCGGGTTTGGCGGAAGGCTTGGTGGCCGGTTTGCTGGATGATGGGGGAGAGGGCCGGGAGACGGAGCCACTGCCTGAAGAAGGCCGGCTTACGGAAGGCTTGCTGCTGGATGGCGGCCTGGAGAACGAACTGCCGCTGCTGCCTCCCGAAGGCTTGGAATAAGAACGGCTCGCCCCACCGCCGCCGCCGCCGCTCCTCGATCCACCTCCTCCTCCACCTCCTCCACGCGCCCCACCGCCGCCGCCACGGGCAAAAGTATCCGTAGTGGCCCATCCCAAAATTGTTAATGAGCCCACAACAACGAGGAATTGTTTCAGCTTCATGATGATGGCCTCCTCAATTTGAAATTATTTGGATCTCACAATGGTGATAGGCTCGATATTCGGAAGCAGTTCACCGTCACTCTCCCGGTTGGCCGAAGACCAGGTGTAGTGGTCCGGATCAATTTGAGTCATGGTGTGCTGCGCGGTGGCCTGACTGCCGTCCGGAAGCACGGTGCGGGCCTGCACCAACCATCGCCGCCCATCCTGCGTCCAGACATTTTCGGAAATCCCTCCATCGGATTCAAAGATCCAAGAACGGATCCTACCAGCGGAGGGATCCCATCCGATGACTTCGGTGCCTTCATCAATGGTGCCGTCGGCACGCTTTACCGTGAATGTTCTGGTAATGAAACTGCGGCTGGGGGTCCAATTGACAGTCGTTTTGACATCAGCTTCCCCCGATTTTTCCTCCCAGGTGCCAATCATCCAGGAAAGCTCCATCAACCGCACGGTCGCGCTGCCCGCAAACGGCGCCCCCGTTTCCGTGACTTGGGCGATGAGCCACTTGCCATCCTTTTTGACGTGGACCGCCGTATAGCTGCCCACACTGTTGGTTCCATCACCTTCTGTGACGGTATTGGTGCCGGTTTCCAGGAGAACCCCTGGCCCCAGGGAACGGGCCGTGCCGACATCAACATCCAAGGTACGGCCGGGACTGCCCTTGAGAGCCGCCTCCAGCATGGCGGCGATCTCCGCTTTTCCGGTATAGAGGATACCCTCGTCGTCCACCCACTGCGCCTCGTCATCAAACATGGCGGCGAGGGCTTTGGCATCCCTTTGGTTGTAGGCCGCCATGTAGGCGTTGGCGGCTTCGGCGACGGTTTTTTCGTCGACGGAAAGTTCACGGGGTTTGGGGACCTCCTCCTGTGCCCCAAGAACTGAGGTGAACACGGCCAGCAAAGACAGGACGATGCGTTTCATAGGGATTCCGGTTGGTTTGAGGATAGGACAGAATCAGGGAAGCTTCAAGCCGAAGGGCTGCCGCGGAGGAAACGTGGCTTATGATCCTCCGGTACGGATTCACTTGGCAGGGTGGCTTTCCAGCCATTGTTCCGCATGATCGAGTTTCGCCTTCAGCGTGGCCAGCGCCTGGCGTTCGGTACGCAGTTCATTGAAGGCGGCCATCATCCTGGTGAAGTCGCGCCGGGCTCCGCCGGTAATGCTCTCAACCAATTCCCCGGTCTCCATGAATTCCTTCCGGTCCAATCCGGTTTGCATCCCTTCCCCGCCCCCGCTGTCCAGCAGGGTCCGCTGCCGGAGGCGTTCCTCACGGATCGATTTGATTCGTTCCAGTTCCGCGATCAGACGGGTTTTATCCGCCTCGCTGACAGCCGGCGCAGCCAGTTTCGCGACAATGTCGCGTTCCTGAACATCAAGGCGCTGCAGGGACGAGTCGAAAGCCTTGTCCAGTTCGTTGGTGGTCTTTTCGGTCTGCGCGACCTGCCGTTTATTCTGGTCATAGTCCGGATTCCGCTTGGTGGTGGGCACGACCACACCCCAGCGGCCGCCGACCGAAACACTGGAGTCCTGGACGTAGCGTTCATGACCTTCATCGGTCTCCATGCTGAGGGCAAGTTTCACCATGGCATCAACCATGTTATCAATCCGGGTATCGATCTGTCCGCGTGAGGTGAAGAGATCCTCGCGGCGGTATTCGTTTTTGGTGGTGCGCAGTTCGTCGGCGATCAGAGCGCGCTTCTGCGCATAGGCCTGCGCCGCACGCTTCAAGCCGGCGAGGGTTTCCTCCTTCAGTTTGGTGACGTTGGTGCGCGTCTCCTTGGTGTCCTTCGCTTCGGTGAGAATGCCCAGCACCTTCCCCACGGCTGCCTGGATCGACTGGTCCAGGGCGGTGATTTCATTGACCAACCGGGTCATGCTGGTCTCGCGCGAATCTATATAGGATTTGAGTTCCGGGACATACTTCTCCACCGAGGCGCGGGTAGGTTCGGCCGCTGCGGGAGTGGCTTCCGTTGCCGCCGGACTTTGTGCGCAAACCGGAATGGCGGCAGGGAGGGAGAGCAGGAGACCCAGCAGAGGCAAGTGGCGCAGGGAGGTCAGGGCGAAGGCACGGGCCATGGTGAAATTTGTTGGTTTAGGATTCATGGGAGTGTTGTGGTCTATCTGGAATTTTATCAGGAATAGCATGGATGAATTCGGCCACGGCGTCCGCCACCGAGGTGAACCGGTTGATGCCACCGAGCGTTTCCTCGAATCCTTCGTCCCGCAGGCGGTCGCGCACCGAGGATCTGGCCTCCACGGCGCGGAAAGCAATGCCCAGCCCACGCATCTCCGCCGCCATGACGCCCAGGGCATGAGCACTTTGCAGGTCCACGCGGGGAGCGGCGGAGAGATCAAGGATCACGGCCCTCGGAGGAGAGGCTTCAGTTTTGGTTTTGTCGAGGATGCCATCACACACATGATCGATGTTGAAATACATCAGCCCGGATTCGGGCCGGAAGATCAGCACTCCGGGAACCGATTCATTATCAGGATGCCGTTCGAGGTCGGAGAAGCGGTCGGTGCCCGGGATCCGGCCGAGTGGCGCCACGTGGGGTTTGGAGGCGAGACGGATCAGTTGCACCAGCGAAATGACCGCCCCGATCAGGACCCCGCGGAGCAGTCCCACGCTCATCACACCGAGGAGAGCGGTCATGGCTACCACAAATTCCGGGCGGTCACTCCGCCACAATTTTTTGAGAGTGGACAGCTTGAAAAGTCCGGCCACCGCCACCAGCACAATGGCGGCCAGCACCGGTTGCGGCAGGTCACGAAGGAGCGGGGAGAAAAACAGGATGACAATGAGGATGATCACCGCGGCGATGGCACCCGACAACGGGGTGCGGGCTCCGCCGCTTTCGTTGACGAGGGATTGGGACATGCCGCCGCTGACCGGGAATCCGCGGCCAAGGCCGGCGGCCACGTTGGCGGCTGCCAAAGCGAGAAACTCCTGATTGGCGTTGAACCGGCCCCCATGTTTGGCGGTGAACATCCGGCCGATGGCGGCCGTCTCCACCGCGCCCAGGAGGAAACAAGCAAGAGCCAGGGGAAGCAGATCCCGGAGATCGGTCCAGTGGACGGCTGGAAGCCCTAACGCAGGCAGCCCCTGCGGCACTTCCCCGAGCAGTTTTACCCCGCGGGCTTCCAGTCCGGCAAGGCCGGAGACGAGGATGGCTCCCACTACCACAAACAGGGCCACTGGTTTGTGTTTGAGAAAAACTTTCCCCGCGATCAGGACGGCGAGGGCCACGAGTCCTGTCGTCAGGGAAGCTAGGTTGGTCTGATCAAGGTGCTTCAAAAAGTGACCGCTGTTTTCCCAGAAATCCCCGTGGGCTCCATGAATGCCAAACAGCTTCGGCAACTGGGTGCTGGCGAGGAACAGGGCGACGCCGCACTTGAATCCCGTCATCACACTTTCGGAGATGAAGTTGATGATCCCGCCAGCTTTGGCCAGCCATGCTAGGAAAGCGATGGCCGCGGTGAGCAGGGCCGTGGCGGCGGCCAGCGCCCCGAATCGTGAAACATCTCCGCCGGCCAATTCGCCCAGCGATGCGCCCATCAACAGGGATATCGCCGAGGTGACGGTAATCGCAGTGTGCCTCGAACTGCAGAAGAGCCAAAAAACGAGACCTGAGAACAGGCAGGCATACAACCCGGCTTCCGGCGGAAGATTGGCCAGGGAGGCATCCCCGAGCCCGGCCGGCAGCAGATAAGCAGCGAGCGTGATGCCGGCCATCACATCCCCCCGCAGCCATGGCATCTTGTAACCCCGCAGCCAGCCCAGCCAGGAAGACTGACCGGCAGGCTTCGGAGCCGGTCCGGAAGACGGGGTGGTGTTGGCCGCAGGATTCATCAGTTGGGATAAGGATGATTTTAACCGGGGATACTGGCTGGCGGCCCGCGCATTTTAAACCTTCAAGCAAGCCTTGCGCACGGCCCGGTCCCCGCCGGGCGCAGATGGCAGAGGCTCACTTTCTTTTGAGCAGGGCAGCTTTGGTCGCCGCCAGTTCCTTCACCTGTGCGGCACCCACTTTTGGAAATTCCAGATCAAGCGAATTCAGGCCGTCGATGATTGCGCCCGCGACCACCAGCCGGGTGAACCATTTGTTGTCAGCGGGGACTACATACCAAGGCGATTCCTTGGTGGCCGTTTTCCGGATCATGTCCTCGTAGGCCTTCATATAGTCGTCGAAAAATTCACTCTCCTTGGCGTCCGCCGTGGAAAATTTCCAGTTCTTGTCCTTGTCATCGATTCGTTCGATGAACCGCTTTTTCTGTTCCTTTTTGGAAACATTCAGGAAGAACTTCCTGACCATTACTCCATTGCGGCTCAGATATCGCTCGAAGGACCGGATGTCCTCGAACCGCTCGTCCCAGATGTGTTTGGTGATCAGGGAGGGTGGCAGCTTCTGTTTTTCCAGGATCTCCGGATGGACCCGCACCACCAGCGTTTCCTCGTAATAACTGCGGTTGAAGATGCCGATGCGGCCTCGCTCGGGCAGGCACTTCATGCACCGCCAAAGGTAGTCATGGTCCAGATCCTCACTGGTGGGTGCCTTGAACGAATATATCTGGCAACCCTGCGGATTGACGCCGGACATCACGTGTTTGATGGCGCCATCCTTGCCCGCCGCGTCCATGGCCTGGAAGATGAGCAGGACGGCCCATTTGTCCTGGGCATACAACATCTCCTGAAGCGTCGCGAGACCGTCGACGCCGACCTGCAAGCCTTCCTGCGCCCTGGGCTTGTCCTCGGAATCCAGATGCAGGGTGTCTCCCGGATCATAGTCCTTGAGCCGGAACTTGCTGCCGTTGGTCACACGGTAGGGATCCGCGAATTCGCGGGCCTTCTTGACGAGTTCCTTGATTTTCATGATGGCAGGAGGTTGAGGGACTTGGGTTGCCGGATGCTTCAGGGCATCGGGACAGCTTTGGCGTTTTTGAGTCCGCGGAGCAGGCGCGAGGCAGTCCTCTCGGCCGCCGCCAGCAGTTCTGCTTTGCTGACGCCGTCAGGCAGTTTCGCTTCCACGACAGGATCCCCATGAAGGCTGTCGAGGGCTTTCAGGACCTCCACGGACGTGGGGTAAATAAAGCGCTGTTGCTCCTCTTCCTTGAGAGAAAACACCGTCAAATTAATCACCCAGACCCCATCGTCGCGGAGGAGAAAGGGATCCTGCTGCAGGCTGGTGCTGTCGGGGGGAGAGCCTTCCTGACGGATCACAAATGGACCGCGGCCATTGGGGCCCGAGGCGAGGTTGAGCATTTGGCAGCGGGTGTAATCGTTGGTGATGGCAGGCATAATCTGAGGGACTGAGGCTGAAAGGGTCTGGACGGACGGGAGGGTGTGTTTTGTGCCGGGCTTTCCAGGGGGATTATTTGGAGGACGGTTTGAAACTGCCGCCGAGGGCAAGGTGCAGGTTGGCGCGTTCCCGCAGACGGGTGGCGCGGATCCGGGTCAGTTCGATTTTCGCCGCAAGGTTTTCGCCGGTGAGACGCAGGATATTGAACATCTCGGTTTGCCCCTGATCGAGCTGGAGCCGGCCCAGCTTGATGGTGGTGGCACTGCTGCCGACCATATCCGTCAGGGCAGCTTCGCGCTGGCGCAGATAGAATTCGTTGGCCAGGGCATTTTCCACATCTTCGAAGGCGCGCAGACCCGTGCCCGCGTAGGCAGCAGCCGCGGCTTTTTGTTCAGCGGTGCGGATGTCCTCCATGGCTTTGAGTTCCCCGCCAAAAAAGATCGGCTGGGTGATGCCGGCGGCGAGACTCCAAGTGAGGGCATTCAGGGTGCCGACGGATTCAAGCTGGGCACTGCCCAGTCCGCTGCCGGAGCTCAGGACAAAACGCGGCAGACGGGCAGTATGGGCTTCATGCACCCGGTGGAACGCAGCGGCAAACCGGCGCTCGGCCGCGATCAGATCCGGGCGGCGTTCCAGAAGCTCAGCAGGCAGGCCCGCTGGCACGGGTTTCGGCTGAGCTGGGAAGCTGGTGCGGGTGGAGAGCTTGCCGGCGGGATAACGACTGGTAATCACCTCAATCGCACGGATGGCCTGGGTGCGGGCGGCTTCGGCGGTGATCATGGTATCCTGCGCATCTGCCACCCGGGTTTTGATCTGGGCCATATCGAAGTCGCTGGCAAACCCAACCTTCTGGCGCACTTCGGAGAGTTTCAGGTAATCGTTATACAAGCCCATCGTTTCTCGCGCATTGGCTGCCTGCTGGGAGGCTTCGATTGTCGAAAACCAAGCCTTGACCACGGTCGCAGCGAGGGATTGACGGGCATACTCGAAGTCGGCTTCCGCGGCCTCGCTTTCAGCCTGGGCCGCCGCCTTTTTGGCGCGGATGCGGCCCCAGACATCAGCTTCCCAGGAAGCCCCGATTCCAAGACCTTCGACGCCGCGGATGGAATTGCTATCCACGCTGTTGGTATCTCCCCCGCCTCCGGCGTCCTCCACCCCAAGTCCGCCGAGGCTGGGTGGGTCAATCCCGGAGTCCAAATCACCGGACAAAGCCTTCAGCTGCCCTTCCCCCATCAGCTTGACCCCGGCACGCGGATACAATGCCCCCGCAGCGACCCGCACGGCGGCACGGGAAGCCTCCACTTTGGCGGCCGCCACCGCGAGGTCCGGATTCCGCGCCACCGCATCCTCCACCAGCCGGTTGAGGTCGGCATCGCCGAAGGTGCGGACCCAATCCGGCACCACCGGCCCGCTGCGGTGACTGCCGCTCCAGGTCCCGGGGATTTTGGAGCGGGCGGTATCGGTCAGGATATCGGATCCGCCAGGCGGGACTTTCAAAGGGGTGCAGGCGGCCAAGCCCAGGCAAAAGGCGGCACCTGCGGGAATGTGTTTGTTCATACAGGGGCGGACCTTAGTGAAGTTTGGCGACAAACCAGTCCATCTTGGTGGAGACGCGCACAAAAACCTTGCGCAGGACGTGCAGCAGTTTGCCTTCTTCGGTGTAGATGGCCCCGGCCCCGCGCACCCCGGCCGCGAGGAAGATTTCCCGGTCCTTGGGTTCCACCAGCAGGCGCACCGCGATGCGCTGTTCGGGCGCGGCCACCGGCATGGTGTTGGGCAGATTCCCGCTGATGGGCATCTGTCCCTGGGCAGTGGCCCAGAGGATGGAGTCCACCTTGCATTTGATGATGCGGTCAGGGTGGGTCTTGACAAAGATTTCCGCCTCATTGCCCGGCTGCACGTAGCGCAGTTCGTTCTGACGGAAGAAGGCCATCACCCATTGGTCGCCTTCCTCAATGAAGCTCATTACCGGGGCCATGGGAAGTTGTGAGGCCCGCACCCCGGGGCGCAGGGCGAGGTTGGCCACGCGGCCATCGGCCGGCGCCAGATGGACGGTGCCCTCCAGATCGAATTTGGCATTCGCCAGATCGGCTTCCGCCTGGGCGATCTGGGTTTTGGCCTTGGCGATCTCGTCGAACTCCCCGGTGCTGGTGCGGGCGGAAAGTTTCTGCTTGGATTGCGACTCGGTGGCCTCGGCGGCCACGACGACGCTTTCCAGATTCGCCACATCGGCCTGCACCTGTTCGAGGTCGGCCCGGCGGCCGGCTCCAGCCTCTGCCAGAGCGGTAAATTGTTCCACCCGTTTCACCGCGAGGGCGAGCCGGGGTTGGATGGCCGCCTTTTGCGCCGCTGCGATACGGATCTGATCCTCCAGGCCGCGTTCGCTGGCCTCGGCGGTGACGAGGGCCACCTTCGCCCCCTCCAACTTGGCCTCCGCCGCCTTTACCGCCAATTCAAAGGGAATCGGATCGATTTTAAACAACACGTCTCCCTTCTTGATGGGGCGGTTCGGTTCGATCGGAACCTCCGTCACCTGACCGGTCACCCGCGGGACGATGGGGACGACATAGTTCATGGCCCGGATGTCCGAGGAGGACGGGGCAAAGATGTTCAAGAGCAGGATCACGAGGGTCAGAACGATAATCGGAATCGTGACCACAATCACCTGGCTGGTGATGTTCCATGGCAGCCATTTGAACTTGAAAAAGATCAGCCAGACAAAAAAGCAGTAGATCAATAGCAGCAGAATATCCATTAGGACTGCCCTCCTTCCGGTTTGAGTTGTTTTTCCAATTCGGCAATCCGCGTGCGGAGTTGCCGGGTTTCATCAGCTTCTGCAGAAACAGCCGCCTTTGCGGCGCTGCCACCCTTGTTTTTGCCTTCGGCTTTGGCCTCTGGCTGATCCTCGTGGTGCCCGAGCGACTCATCCACATCCGTGCCATAAGCGAGCTTATACAGAACTGGTTTGCTATAGGCCCACAACCACGCAATCGGCCACAGCAGTCCACCAAAAACGAGGGACAACAGGCAAAGGCACTGGATGGCGTGGGTCTGGGGATGCTTCTTTTTGTGAGCGATCTTTTCCGGCAGGATATGGACGAGCCAGAACACGGCGATGAAAATCACCGGCACCACAATCAGGACCACCCACGACAGAATGTTGGCGACATTGTCGAGGGCATCGCCCGCAAGGAATGAGGCGTGGGCGCTGCCGGGGGCCCACAGAACAGCGCCGAGCGCGGCCCATGCGGGGAGCCGGCCGAGGAGGCACTGCCGGGAAAGGAGATAGGGTGTCATGCGTGAAGGTTTTGAATAAGGAAGCTGGAGAACGGGGGGCGATGAAAAGTATGGAGGGCTATCCCGCCTTGTCGAGTTAATGTAACCAAAAGTCTCTGCAATTTCAATGAACGATGATCGGAAACATGCAGTTCCAACCCGGAACTGCGGAGAACCGTCCCGTGGTTACCACTTGCGGAAAGTTTCCTTACAACGTCCCCCATTTTGGACATGGCGTCCGGAACTGCGATCCCCTTTTTGCCGGTATTCATTCTCACGCATCGTTGGCGGGGACAACGGCCATGTCCATTATACCTTGGTATAGACTGATCCCGCTGCGATAAAATTCTGGAGACTCATTTCCCGGGCGGCATTCCAGACTTTAAATGAACAATCTTCCAATTATGGTGGGGGCTGGTTTGAGGAGGAATCCACGGACCGGGCAGACCGGTGGAGGATCGACTTGGTGTTCCAGTTGAAATACATCGCCAGCATGCGGAAAATAAATGTTATCGCGATCGCCGAAATGGCGGACGGCACCAGCGGCACGCGGACATAGGCCGCGAGCACGACAAAACCAGTGACCCCCAGCAACGAGGCGATGACGTAGAACTGCCCGGGTTTGAGCAGAAGCGGTTCCTCGCGGACCAGAACATCTCGGATCAGGCCACTGCCGACCGCATTGACCACCCCCACAAAGATACAGGCAGGAAGGGCAAGGCCTGCCTCAAATGCCTTGCTGGCGCCCACCACGCCATAGGCACCGGTACCCAGCGCATCGAAGATCAGAAAGGGTTTGGAGAGGCGCTCCACGTGTTTGAAGAAAAACCCCGCCACCACGCAGCCGGCCAACACCGCGAACATGTAGGACGCTTCCCGCATGGCCGCCGGAGGACCGGCCTGAATGAAAATGCCATCCCGCAGCAAACCGCCGCCCAATCCGCAGGCGAGGGCGAGGACAAAGAGACCGATCGGATCATAATGCCGGCGGATGGCTACCATCGCCCCGGTAATGCTGAACAGGAAGGTTGCCCCCAGATCAATGGAGAGGGGGAGAGCTACCGTCCGGATGACAATGGGATCAGCCGCCATCCTTTGAGTGATAGGGGGAGTAGGTGATCATGTCAAGGCTACGACATCATGGCCACGAGGACCGGCCCCCAGGCTGTCAGCACGATATTGCCCACGGCATAGGGCACGGTATAACCAAGGGCCGGAAGTTCGCTCTGGGATTCCTCCTGAATAGCGCGGAGTGCCGCGGTGATGGTCCCGGCGCCTGAACAAGCGCCTAGAACGATCAGGGGATTCATCTTCAACACGTACCGGCCGAACAGGATCGCTACGGTGTGCGGGAGAATCGCCACGATCAACCCGACGAAAACCAGGCTGATGCCGGATTTCTGCAACCCTGTGAAGAAGCTGGGCCCGGCCGCCAGCCCGACGCAGGCCATGAAGACGGTCAACCCGACCGTGTCGAAAACCCACATGGCGGGCTCGGGGATGCGGCCGAAGGTCGGATGCACCGACCGCAGCCAGCCAAACACCAGGCCCATGATCAGCGCGCCGCCGCTGGCGGTGAGGGTGAGCGGCAGGCCGGCGACCACCACGGTGAGCAAACCTACCAGTCCTCCGAGGAAGATGCCCAACCCCACGAAAATCATGTCTGTCATTATGGTCTGCCGGTCGGCATACCCGAGCTGCTTGGCGGCGCGCTCCACGTCCCGCTCCGCCCCCACCAGACTCAGCAGATCCCCCCGCTCCAAGGTCGTTGAGGGCGAGAAGGGAATGGGCTGCCCTGCCCGCGTCAATTTCTTCAGAAACACCCCCCGGGCGAAATCCATCTGCGCTATTTCCGCCATGGTTTTGTCGGCCAGCGATTTGTTGGTGATCACCACATTCAGGAACGCCATCGGAAAATTGAGCAGTTCCCTGTCGTCAACCTCCTCCCCGATCTCTGTCCCGCGGGTCACCAGCAGTTCCGTGCGGGTGAGGACCGCGACAATGTCCCCCTCCTGGATGACCGTGGAAGGCTCGGGATCGATAATTTTCCCATCGCGGCGGATCCGGGAAATAAAGACCCGGGCCGCTTTGGGACGCGCCTCCAAGGCGGCCACGCTCTGGTTGAGCAAATCCGGTTTTGAGACACGATAGGCCCGGACCCCGAAGGTCTGGAAGGCGGACAGGGTTTCGGCCCCCTCTTTGCCAGATCCTGAGATTTGCGCCTGGAGTTTGCGGGCCTCCTCCTTCAGATTCACCCGCATCAGTTTGGGTCCGATGTTGGGCAGAAACCAGACGATGAATCCGGTGCCGACCAGGTAGGTCACGGCATAGGCCACCGGAATGTTATTGGTCAGAGCGGTTTTCTCCGCGGCCGAAATTGATAAGCGCCCAATGGCATCGCCCGCGGTGCCGATCACGGTGGACTCCGTAAAGGCTCCGGCCAGCAGCCCGGCGGCGGTTCCCATATCATAACCAAGGAATTTCGCGGCGAAAAACGCTGCCAGCAGGCAAGTCAGACAAAGCACCATGGTGAGGGCCACCTGGGGCAGCGCATCCTTTTTCAGCCCCCGGAAGAACTGCGGACCGACTTTGTATCCGGTGGTGAAGAGGAACAGATCGAAAAAGACATACTTCACCGTAGCCGGCACCTGGATGTTCATCTGCCCGATCATGACTCCCGCCAGGAGCGTGCCCACGACCGTGCCCAGGCTGAACGAGCCGATCTTGATCCGGCCGATCAGGAAACCGATGGCGAGGGTCAGGAAGACCGCCAGTTCCTGATGCTCACGGAGGGCGCGGGTGAGGTAGTCCATAATGGCAAGTGGCTAGAAGTTGATGGCGTAATTGCAAATCACGCGGAAGTCAGTTTGATCGTCGGAGTTTCCCCCATGCTGCTTGTCGAGCGAATAACGCAGACGAAGGGAGAGGCCCTTGAGGGTGCCTTCCGGCGGAGCCCACTGCAGGTTCAAGTTATACTCGTCGCGGGCATACTGGTCCGCTGCATCCGGATCCGTGCCGTGAACCCACAGCGCATAGGTGCTGAGCCCCTTGACCTGCGGGAAATCATAGCCGGCCCGCAGCAGGAGCGCTTCTTCGCCGTCCCGGTTGAAATCCTCGACCTGAACGCTGGTGTAACCGGGATCTGAACTCCACGGGTGCTGCATGTTGGCGTCCCCGCTGGCTCCGGAGTACGCCACAGTGAACAGGGCCGGACCCACGGGCAGTTCCGCTTTGATGCCATACTGCTGCACGGAAAAGTTTCCCTGTAGCAATTCGTCTCCAACGCTGCGCTGGTCGGTGAACTGGAGGGCCACCCGCGGCTTCCAGCCGTTGTTCAGCTCGAATTCCTGTTTAGCCTCGAAATAGGCAATGTTAATAATGTCATCGCTGTAATAGTCTATCCCGCCGATGGAGAACCCTCCATTCTGGTAAAGTGCGCCGGCCGTGAACACGCCGCGGTCAACCTCCGCGCCGGCATCCTTCGACATCGACACAAAGTCCACGGAGTTCCACTCCTTAATTCGGTCGATATAGCCGAGACCGTATTTCAGTGTCGGCCCCTTGGCCGGTGCCGGCGCGGCGGCGGGCGCGGGCGTCTTGCCGTCGCCCAGTATCGTCTTGCCGCTCGTCACGGGTTCCCCGCCGCCGCCGCTACCCAGTTTCACCTGGCCCATTAGCATATAGGCTTCAAAGGTTTTGGGTGTCATGCGCACATCGAACCCGTTGACGAACGGTGTGTTGATCTCCATTCGTCCTGCATACAGATTCAATCCGTCCATGATGCGAATATCGGCATTGAGTTCTCCCAGAACGGAATACCCTTCCTGCCCCGGCTCGAGCATCAAGGTTCCATCTTTGTCCTTGTCGCCGATAAGGTTCTGCGACGTATAACCCGTCAGGCCGAAGGCAACATGGTCGAGAAAGTAACCGGTTTTGAATCCCGCCCATCCGCCGGCGGCCCACGCTTCGCTTTCAGAACCATCGTACTTGTTCCGGTCGAAATACATCGTCCGGAAATTGACCTTGAACTGCGTGTCCTCGATTGCCTTGCCCCGCTTCTCCAGACGCCCTTCACGGAAGTCGGAGTCAAACGAGTCGCTCAGGGAAGTCTGGCCCTGCTCGGTAGAAGAGGCGGCGGCGGAGACGGCGGTCTCGGGGACCACCTGAACCGGGGGCGGGACCGGCGGCGGGGGAAGCGGGGCGGCGGGCGTTGCGGGCTGCTGGGCACAGACGACGGCCACCGTGCCCAGCAAGGCCAGGGTGACAGTGGGTTGCAGGCGGAGAGAGAAGCACTTTTTCATGGCAGTTGGTCAGTCCGGATCGTTATTATTTGCTGAAGAGCATGGCGAAGTAGCCGAACACCGTGAGGAGCACGCCGGAGACCGCATAACCCACCGGGAATCCGACCCACGGCACGCTGCTGTCGATTTCCTTGGAGGCCTCCCGGGCCGGGCCCGAGTGCGACCGCGCCCCGGCGACCCCGCCCATCAGCACGGCCGGGTTGATCTTCATGAAATGATATCCGATGATCCAGGTGAGGATCGGAGGAATGGTGCTGGCGATGAATCCGGCGAGGAAGATGAAGAGGGCGATTTTTCCCGTCAGTTGGGCCAGCAGGGTGGAGCCGGCATTGATGCCGACAATAGCGATGAAGGTGACCAGGCCGAGGTCTTCGAGGACATTGCGCGCCGCGTTCGGCGTGTTGCCGAAGAAACGGAGCCGTGAGACGATGGAGGAGACCAGAATGCCCGAGAGCAACAGGCCGCCCGCATTGCCGAGACCGACGGAGAAGCTGCCGACCGGGACATTGATCTGTCCGATGAGCAGGCCGAGGACCATGCCCGCGGACAGCGTCAGCAGGTCGGTCGCGGTGCTCGGACGGGCCACTTTGCCAAGCAGGCCGGCGACTTTGTTCACGGCACTCTTCAGTCCGGCAACATAAAGCACGTCGAAGCGCTCGAGCTTGGTGTCGGCACCCAGAGGAATCGGTACCCCGCCCCGTTCCACCCGGGTCACCTGCAGCTGTCCGGCAAAGTCCTCATTACGGAACTCCTGCAGCGCCTTGCCTTCCATCTCCTTGTTGGTGACCAGAATCTCTGCCTGATCCAGCGGGATATTGAGTGCTTTTGCGTCCGCGATTTCGGGTCCGATCAATCCCAGGTTGGCCGTAAGGTCCTCAAGGCGTCCGCCCAGCGCAATGATATCACCGATTTCCAGTTTGGTGTCCGCCGCAGCACCGACCGATTCGCCATTCCTCACGACATTGACGATCCGATACTGCGGGTTTTTGCTGCGGAACTGGCTGATGCTATGACCGGCGACTTCCTTGTTTTCCAGCCGGTAGGCACGCAGACCGCCGGCACGGTATCCCGTCAGCCCGGAGTCATCCACGTTGGCGACGCCGTGTTCCTTTTCGTAATCCTTGGCGGCCTGTTTGGCGTCCACACCCCACCAGCGGGGAAGATATTTGCAGATGAGGATAATCCCGACCGTGCCCCAGATGTAGGTGACGCCATAACCGAGGGCGATCATGGCCGAAACCGACTCCGCGGTGCTGCCTTCCGGCAGTTTGTAGGCCCCCTGCGTCACTGCCATCTCCGCGGTGCCGATGGCGGCGGACATCGTTTGCGAACCGGCGAGAATGCCTCCCGCTGCCCCGGGGGGGAGGCCGAACATGTTGGCGCAGCCCACCACCAGTCCCAAGCCCATGATGCTGCACACGACCGCGAGGATGGTGAACTTGAGGCCGTCCTTCTTGAGGCTGTTGAAGAAAGAGGGACCGACGCGGAGCCCCACCCCATACATAAACAGATAATAGAAGAGCGACTTGGCGAAGTTGTCGAGCTGCAGCTTCACCCCGTAGGTGGAGGCCCACGTGGCGAGGGCACAGCCGACGACGACCGCCGCAGCGACCATCCCCAAACCGTAGCCCTTGACGTTGAACTTGCCGACATAGACCGCCATCCCGACCGTGAAGAACAGCAGGATGTAGGGGTTGGCCTTTAGGAACTCAAAGAATGCTTGCATGATGATTTGCCTTTCTGGTGGTGATCGTTCTTGTTGATGGTTGGTGTCCGGGCGGCGCTATTTTTTGGCCGCCTTTTTGGCTCCGCCGAGGATTTCCGGCTTGATCAGCTCCAAGCCCGAGGCGGCGTGGTAGCCATGAATTTCCTTCACATCGAGTTTACGCATGAAGTCGATGGTTTCTTCGGTGATGACCTGGCCGGGCACCATGATCGGGAAGCCTGGAGGGTAAGGAATCACGAATTTCGCGGAGACGGCCTGGCCGCGTTTCACCAAATCGTCGATCTCCTTGCTGTTCAGCTTCACATGGGTGCAGTTGGCCGCGTCATAGGCAAGGAAGAACGGGGTGCGCATGTCGCCTTCGTTCGTTTTGCTCTTTGGGTTTTCGCGGAAGGCATCATGGAAGCGGCTGAAGTTGGGCAAATCCGGCACATCGGTGACCAGACTCTTCACCCGGGCGTCAAACCCTGCCTTCTCATCAAAATTCTTCGCGAGTTTGCGGTCCAGTTCGCGGGAGAGATCCGCCAGCACCTTGATGAGGTAGGCGATGTCGCTGCGAGTGTTGTTGATATTCGTCTGCAGCAGGACGCTGTTGCGCGAAGTCTTGTTCAATTGGATGTCAAACTTGCTGGCGAGCAGCCCTTTGAAGGAAGTGCCGTCGAATCCAG
The DNA here is from genome assembly GCA_942492905.1 of uncultured Verrucomicrobiota bacterium. Taxonomy (GTDB): domain Bacteria; phylum Verrucomicrobiota; class Verrucomicrobiia; order Verrucomicrobiales; family V1-33; genus CAIZWU01. The sequence goes on along the minus strand of OW818657.1, from coordinate 1,876,638 downwards.
CGGAACCGCACAACAAAGTGATCCGGGTGGGATCGAGGACGAACTCATCGGTCGCCCAGGCATCATAGACGGTTTTCCAGCTCACCCCGTCGGCGTGGAAATCCTCAAATCCGCTGGCCCGGTATTGGGCCGGCACCATCTGGGCATTGGTGGCGATGCTGAAGTATTTGGAGATGAGCGGATTCCGGTTCACCTCGCGGCGCAGGATGAGCGACAGTTCGATGGAGCGGCCCACCAGCTCATAGCCTTCCAGCTCGGCCTGACGCCGGGCGATATCCAGAGAAGCAATCAGCTGGAGATTCGGCGAGGTGCTGGTGTGGGCGAAGAAGGCTTCTTTGAACGTCGCCTCCGTGCTTTCCCAGCAATCATCGTTCACCATGATGTAGGAACCCTGACGGAAACAGGAGAGCGATTTATGCGTCGAAGTGGTGGCATAAACCCGCAGCTTGACCGCATCGGGATCCGGCAGCAGATGGAGGTCGAGCAGCTTCGCATCCTTGGGATCGAGTTTGCCGTGTTTCTTTTTGAACTCGGCATATTCGGTGCGGTAGGCCTCGGAAGCATATTTCTCCCGCAGAGCCTCGGTGGCGCCCATGGCGGAACGCATGCGGTGGAACGGGGAGAAGCGGTTATAGGCAAACCATGCTTCGTCCCAGAGGAAAACGATGTCGGGTTTGATGGCCAGCACCTCCTCCATGAAGCGCGGCACATTGTAAATATGGCCATCAAACGTGCAGTTGGTGAGGAGCAGCATGCGCACCCGGTCGAGCTTCCCTTCGGCCTTCAGGTCGAGGAGGGTTTTTTTGATCGTCTTCAGCGGCACCGCCCCATACATGGAATATTCAGTCAGCGGGTAGGCTTCCACATAGAGGGGCTGGCCGCCGCACAGGACCAATCCATAGTGGTGGGATTTGTGGCAGTTGCGGTCCACCAGCACGATATCTCCCGGACGCACGATGGTCTGCACCGCGATCTTGTTGGAGGTGGAGGTGCCATTGGTTCCGAAGAACAGTTGTTGGCATCCGAAGGCCCGTGCCGCCTTTTCCTGGGCGACTTTGATATTGCCAGTCGGCTCCAATAAGGAGTCCAGGCCGCCGGTGGTCGCAGACGATTCGGCCATGAAGATATTGGCCCCGTAAAAGTGGCCGAAATCGCGGATCCAGTGGGAGTTGAACACGGACTTGCCGCGGGCCACCGGCAGGGCGTGGAAAGTGCCGACGGGACGCCGCGCGTAATTTTTCAGATTATTGAAATACGGCGTGTCATAGCGCTGGTTGACCCCCTCCATCAGCGCGAGGTGGATCTCCATGAGGTCCTCGATGCCGTAGAAGATTCGTTTGATGTTTTTCGAGTCCAGGTGGCTCGCCATCTTTTCCACCGCCCCATCCAGAATCAGATAAACATCCAGTTCGGGGCGGAACTTGGCGATGACCTTGGCGAGCGCGACGCCGTAGTCGCCGGGCTCCAGGGTGCCGGGTTCCACGGAGGAATGCTGCTCCAGATAGCTGCGCAGATTCACGGCATCAAACTGCGAGCGGAACCGGAAATTGTCCTTGATGATCACGGCCTGCACATCCGCGTTCAGCACGGTGCCAATCACTCCGTCCTCGAAGCTGGGCACCGTAACCGTTTCATAAACGAAGGGATCTTCCGGGCGGCGCAGCTGCCGCATTTCGGCACGCCCCTGGCGGATCTGTTCCGGGGTCGGATCGTCGCTGACAATCAGCACCTCGAAGTACGGTTTGGTCAGGTCGCCAGTTTCGAAATAATCCTTCATCAGGCGGTCACTGCTTTCCCCCTCCGACTCCTCTCCCACTTTCCAAGCATTGGCGGAACGGCGGTAGGAACCGGTGATGATCGCCTTGCCGATGCGGGTACTGAGTCTCGAGAAACCGGAATAATCACTCCGGCCGAAAGCATCCTTCACAGCATTCATCAACAATTCGCCGGGATAAGCGTGGAAGGTCTCGATATCACCGAGCGGTTGCAGGAGGGTTTCGACCTTGGCGAGCGATTCCTTGGAGGTAGCTCCGGAGACTGCCTGGGCGGCAAGGGCCTGGGCGGTGTGGGCCAAATCCTGCCAGCGATCACAACGGGCTTCTCCGGCACTGAACATGCCAACGGAATAGCTGGATGGTTTCTGGTTCGTTTTGGTGGATAGGGTTGACATAGCAGTGGTTGATTAAGGATTGGGCCGAAGGAAAAAATGAGAGGTTCAGCGCGGCGCCCCCGACGGAGGAGCACTACCGGGACAGATGCGCTCGATGGTGTCCACCAGGGTGGATTCATCGAGGGGCTTGAGAAGATAGGCAGCCGCCCCGAGTTCATAGGCCCGTTCGGCGTTGCCCGGCTCATCGTGACCGGTAACGACGATGGCGGGCACTTTGATCCGCATGGAGGTCATGGCTTGCAGGACATCGAATCCCGTTGTCCTGGGCATATGAAGGTCGAGCAACAGGCAGTCCGGCCAATGATTCTGGCCCGCCTTCAGAAAATCTTCACCGGTCTCGAAAAGCTCCACCGTATAGCCATGCGTTCCGAGCAGGCGTCCCAATGCCGAACGCATCTTCGACTCATCATCCAAAACAGCTATGGTTGCCTTTTCGCCTGACATTGCCCACCACCATGCCCAGCCCCCGTTGGGAAGTCCATTATACCTTGGTTTAACCCAGGCTTTTCCCTGCAATCCACGGGTTGCCAGGAGCCCCCCAAGCACCGGGATCCCATACCTATCACCAAACGGCAAAATCCCGATGATCATGAACTGCCATGATGACAGTTCGTGACATTCAGTCCATTTGCCCGCTGGTGTAAGTGAAAGTAAAGCAATTCCCTATCCACATAAGGAAACGGCCACCCCGGCGGCCGGGCGCGCATCGGTCAGGGAATCGGCGCGCCATGCCGGGCTCAGGTCTCCCCGCCTGGTTTGTCTCCCGGGATGAGTTTGGGGACCAGACTCACCATGACGGCTACACCGATGCCCAGCAGGGTTTCCAGCAGACGATAGAAGGCATAAGCCCACGGTTGGTCATGATGATCAAGGACGACGATGGCGCAAATATAGCCGGTGATTTTGGCAGCCCCCTCCAAGCGGAGCAAATGACCGAGGGCCATGGCGATCAGAATACTGAATCCGATCGCCACCGGGCCGGCTGGCAAGAACTGACTGAACACCGCCCCGACCGCAGCCCCCAGGACCGTTCCTGCCAACCGCTGTAGTCCCAGTTTCCGGGTTTGCCGTGGCGAGAGATCGGTGACGATGACGGCTCCGAGCATCGCATAAAGCGGCGACTGAAGCTGCAACGCCTGCGAGATGGCGACCGCAACCCCTGCCGACAGGGCCGCACGGACCGACAATTGCATAGCGGCGATAGAGTTGGAGGAAGGATGGGACGGCTGGTCGGACATGGGCGCAGAGCGATTTGGGGACGATGCGACAGTGGCGCACCGGAACATTTACTGCATCCCCGCCGCCGTCATTGTCAAATTCAAGCAGCCATGTGCCGCTTTTCCGCCGATCATCCAGCAGCCATGCCGGGGCACAAGCAGACTTAAATTTAATGTTTTTTGCTGCTCCGGATTCCTCAGAGTTTCAACCGTTCTGCGGCCCGCACCAGATCTGCGATGGACTCCACGCCCATCTTCTCCATGACCCGGCCCCGGTGGATTTTGATATTCTGTTCTCCCGTGCCCAGGTCGGCGGCAATCTGTTTGTTCAACTGCCCGGCCACGACATGCGCCATGACTTCGCGTTCGCGCGGCGTGAGGCTGGCATGGCGTGCCACCAGATCCGCCACCGCCGCCAGTTCCGCCTTCCGGCTGGCGGCGACGTCCAGTGCCGTGCGCACAGCCCGCAGGAGATCGGCATCATTCACCGGTTTGGTGAGGAAATCCACGGCCCCGGCCTTGATGGCCCGCACGCTCATGGGGATGTCACCGTGACCGGTCAGAAATACGATGGGCACCACGATGCCTTGATGGGTGAGTCGTTCCTGGAGATGGATCCCATCCAATTCAGGCATCGCCACATCCAGCACCAGGCAGCTCTCCTTTCCTGGCTGGAAGGCTTCCAGAAATCGGGCGGCGGAAGTGAATCCCTGCACCGGAAAGCCCTCGGTCCGCAACAAACGTGTCAAGGCTTTGACCATTCCCGGCTCATCATCAAGGAGGTAAACAAGGCCATTCGGACTGTTCATAGGGAGGGAGGCGGGGTGACTGACAGTTCCAGGTGAAAAGTGGTGCCTTTTTCCGGATGGGGCTCCGCCCAGAGGCGTCCATGATGCGCCGCGATGATCGACTGGCAAATGGAAAGCCCCATCCCCATGCCCTGGCTTTTTGTCGTCACGAATGGCTGGAAAATGCGGCTGGCCTCCCCATCCGGCAGCCCGCAGCCCTGATCCTGAATCGATACCCGGATCACCCGCTCCTGTTGGCTGGTGGAAATCCGGATGATCCGGTCCGCCGGCAGATTCCCGGCCATGGCATCACAGGCGTTGATAATGATATTCAACAGGACCTGCTGAAGCTGCACCTGATCTCCTTCAATATCGGGAAGTCCCGCCGCCAGCCCGGTCTGGACCGAAACCCCGCGGTTGATCAGTTCACTGCGGATCAGGCGCAGCACATCCTCGATGATATCATTGAGAGAAACCGGCACCAGGCGGGTTTCCCCACGCTTCAGCAACGCCCGGAGCCGCTTGATCACCTCTCCCGCCCGACGGTCCTCATCCACGATATCGGAAAGAATTTCCCGCAGTTCCACCAGATCAGGAGGTTCCTGTTGGAGCATGCGTTGCGCGGCCTGGGCGTTGCTCAGAATGATGCCAAGAGGCTGGTTCAGTTCATGGGCCAATGCTGCGGTGAGCTGTCCCGCAGTGGAGACACGGTTGGCATGCGCCAGTTCCGCCTGCAGCTTGTGCTCGTGTTGGAGTTCCTCCAATTGGCGCCGGTGCTTCCGGCGCAGATGCCACCATGCGGCAGTGCCACTGGCACTGGCCAGCAGCAGCAAGCCGCCGCTACGGAACCAAAGCGTCTGCCACAAAAACGGCTGCACCTGGAACTCAAGGGCTGCCCCCGGTTCATGCCAGTTCCCTTTGCCGTCTGCGGCGGCGACATGGAAAACGTAGCGGCCCGGCGGCAGCCCATCGTAAGAGGCGAGCCGGTTGCGGCCCGCGGTGCTCCAATTGCGGTCGAACCCTTCCAGGCGGTGGCGGAATCGCACCCACTCGCCGCCACGGAGCACGGGCGCGGTGAAGCTCACCTCGAACCGGTGCTTGCCCGGCGGAATGACCAGTTCCGCATCAATGGAGGGCGCGTGCTGATCCACGAGGATTTCGTCGATGATAGCCTGCGGGGTGAGCGCCGCGATATTCTGCAAACCCCGCGGGTCGATCTCGGCGAGGCCATTCATGGTGGGGAAGAAGAGACGGCCGTCGCGCGTCTTGAACGCCGTGGGCGAAGTGCCGCCGAAGCATTGCTCCTTCAGCATACCCTCATTCCGGCCAAAGACCACAGGCTGCACCTCAGAGCGTTTTCCGTCGGCCAGCTCGTCCAATTCGCGTTGCTCCAAACGCATGATACCGCGATTGCAGCCCAGCCACAATCCGCCAAAGTCATCCGGCACGATCTGCGAAATCACGTCATCAATGAGTCCCTGCCGCGTGGTGATGTGGACAAAACGCCCGTCTTTCATCCGGGCCAGTCCGCCTCCGAGCGTACCGATCCAAAGAGTACCGTCAGGATCGCGATGGAGGGCGCGGATATTGCCGGTGAGCAGGCCGTCGCGCGTGGTCCACGTCCGCAGCTTGCCGCGCTCCCAGCGGTGCAGCCCGGCGGTGGTGCCGACCCAGAGCGTGTCCGCGGCTTCGCGCACGAGGCTGCTGATGCCGCCGGGAAAGGACCCCGCCGGTGCCACGACTTGCACGCCGCCGGCGTCGCATTTCAACAGCGCGGAGCCATAGGTGCCGAGCCACAGCGTTTCGCCGTCGGCGCACAAGGCGCGAATGGCTTCGCCGCGCACGGGCGGATCGAGATATGCCTTCACCGGCTGGCCCAGTTGGAAGCGAAACAGGCATTGCTCGCCCGCGGCCCAAATGACGCCGTCACTGGTGGCTGTGGTGCAGTAGATGATCGAATCTTTTGCGGACACCGGTTCTGTGAGCGCGTTGAAGCGTCCGTTTTCAAAACGAAAAATGCCCCGGTTCGCGGTGCCCGCAAACAGCGCACCCGACGCATCCTCGACGACGGAGGTGACGGCGGTCGGCGCGAGGCCCGCATCCGCGCTCCAGTATTGCAGCACGCGAGGCGAGAGCCTATGCAAGCCGCCGGAAACCGCGCCCGCCCACACCGAGCCTTCGCGGTCAGTCATCACTGCACCCACGCTTTGCGTGGCGAGCGGCCCGTCGTTCGCGGTGCGCACGAAACGCTCGCCGGTGAGGCAATACAGCCCGCCGTTGCGTGCCCCGACCCAGAGCGTGCCATCACTGTTTTGTGCCAGCGCTTGAATGACGGTTTTCGGCAAACCGTCGGCCGAGTCGAAGCGTTTCCAGACGCCGCCACTCCGTTTCCATACGGAATTGGTGCCGGCCCAGATCGCGCCGTCGCGGTCCTCCATGAGGCTGTAAACATTTCCGCCCTCCGGCCCCATCCCTTCCTCGCGGGTGAACTGCCCGTGGTTGCCGCGGAAGAGACCGTCCGTAAGCACCGACACCCAAAGCGTGCCCCGCGAATCCTGCAGCAGCGCGCGGACTTGTTTCTGCGGCAATCCCTGCGCCTCGCCGACCATCGTGAACGCACCGTCGTGCCACCTCACCAACCCGCGGGCGGTGCCAATCCAGACCGGGCCATTGCGCTCCGCTGCGAGTGCGATGACGTCCCCGCCCGACGGGAATCCTTCCGCCACGCCGAAACTCGTGAAGCGCCCGTTTTTCCAACGGCTCACCCCGCCGCCGCTGGTACCGGCCCACAATGCGCCCTCCCAATCTTCGGCCAGCGCCGTGATCCAGACCGAGTGCAGCCCATCCTGGAGCCCGAACTTGCGAAACCGCACGCCATCGAACCGCGCCAGCCCCGCGCCCGTCCCGACCCAAAGAAACCCATCGCGGGTCTGCACGATGGCATTCACCGAGTCCTGCGGCAGACCGTCTTCAGTTTGCCAGGAACGCGTGACCCACCCGGTCGGCGGCGCAGGAGCAGGCAGCGGCCCCACGGCATCCAACGCGGGAACGGTTTCCAGCATCAGCAACGACGCCGTGAGGGTGAGGAGGATGACCGGCAGATTCATGCAATTATTAGGCAACAGGTTCAACCACTTGCAGTTCCAGGTGGAAAGTGGTGCCGCGTCCGCGATTGGGTTCAGCCCAGAGCCGCCCATGATGAGCCGCCATGACCGACCGGCAAATCGAAAGCCCAATTCCCATGCCATGGCTTTTTGTCGTCACGAATGGCTGGAAAACCCGGTTGGCATCCCCATCCGGCAGCCCGCAGCCAAGATCCTCCACTGACAGGCGTACGCTACTCTCCTGCCTGCTGGTGGAGATCCTCAGGATCCGCTCCGCCGGGGCATTCTCCTCCATCGCATCACAGGCATTGGTGATGAGGTTGATCAGGACCTGCTGCAGTTGCACTTCGTCACCTGGCACCGTGGGCAGCGCTTCCGCCAGGGCGGTCTGGATCGTCACGCCCCGCGCGATCAGATCACTGCGCAGAAGACCCAGCATATCTTCAACGACTTTCCCGAGAGCCAAGGGCATCAGTTTCGTTTCCCCGCGCTTCAGCAGGGCGCGCAGCCGCAGGATCACCTCGCCCGCACGGCGGTCCTCGCCCACGATGTCGGCGAGAATCTCCCGCAGTTCCGCGATGTCGGGATTCTCCCGGGCCAGCATACGCAGGGCGGCCTGGGCATTGCTCAGGATGATGGCCAGGGGCTGATTCAACTCATGGGCGAGGGAACCGGACAATTGCCCCAGTGACGCCACCCGGGAAAGATGGAACAATTCATCCCGTTGCTCCATCACCTCCTTTTCGAGGCGGCGCTGTTCGGTGATATCATCTTTGACCCCTACGTAGTGAGTGACCTTCCCGCTGTCGTCCAGCAACGGTGAAATATTGGCCCGCTCCCAATAGAGTTCTCCATTCTTCCGGCGGTTTTGAAACTCTCCCTGCCAAATTTTACCGTGGGTGATGCTTTCCCACATTTCCCGGTAGACCGAGGGCGGACATTCGCCCGACTTCAGCATGCGGGGGTTCCGGCCGAGGCATTCTTCAGAGGAATAGCCTGTCACTTCCGAAAACTTCCGGTTCACATAGATGATCCGGCCCTGCAAATCCGTGATCACCACGAGGGCCGGACTCTGCTCCACCGCCAGGGAAAGCTGGTGCAGCTTCTCCTCCGCCTGCCGGCGTTCCGTGATATCCATAGTGAGCCCCACCAGGCGATCCGGCTCTCCAGAAGTCCGAAAGAGCGGCCGGCCACGGGAGAGGACCCATCGCCAACTGCCATCGGTGAATTGGATGCGGTATTCCATGTCCACTGGCTCGCCTGCCTGCACTGCCCGCCCGATGGAATGCTCCACCCGCTCCCAGTCGTCAGGATGGACGGACTGATGGAACCTGGCCATTTCGATATCTTCCTCCGGCAAATAGCCAAAGATCTCCCGCGCTTTCGGACTGGCCCAGAACGCCTGGGTTTCCCAATCCAACACCCAAAGCCCTTCCCCGGCGGATTCCGTGGCCAGACTCAGCCGCATTTCGCTCTCACGCAGTGCCAGGTCGGCGCACTTGCGCGCGAGCGCATTGGCGAAAATCTCCGCCACCATTTGCATGCGTTTCACCAGAGGGGCAGGCCACGAACGTTCTGCCCGCATACTATTGAATCCCAGAACGCCCAGAGGGGGACTTCCCCCGACGGATAACGGAAGAGTCAGATGCGATTTAATCCCGAACCGGAGAGCGGTTTCCCGGTCTTTGGCCGCTTCGGCCGGCATTTCCGCGAGGGAGCGGTGTGCCGTAACCCGGTTGGCCAACATTTGCTGGCGAGACCAGGGGAAATCGTCATCGCTCAACTGCATCGGCGGCTGCGGGCCATCCTGCAGGCTGTAAAGATGAGTGGTCGTGAAAAAACCTTCCTTCCGGTCCTCCCACTGCCACAACGCTGAAAGATCGATATCAAAAAACCCGCAAAGCCGCCGTTGGGCATCGAGAATCTCCTGGTCCACTTGATGGGACGGCAGGTTCACGAACTTCGACGAGATATCCGCAATCAGGGTCGCCTCCGCCTCACTCCGGCGGCGCTTCATCTGGCTTGCCCACAGTCCGAAAATCAGCGCGGCCTGAAGGAGGCTTAGGACCAGCGTCCCGGCCGCCAGCCAACGGTATTGTTCCCAGAAACCCGGCTGCCGGAACTCCACACGACTGCCAGCGGGCAGGTTGGTTTCCTTGATTCCCCAGCGCCGCAGTTCGCGCCAGTCATACCGCGGCCCCGCTGCTTCCAGCACCTGCGGAGGAATATCTCCCGCTCTTTCCCCCCGCAAAATCCTAAGTGCCGTCCGCGCACTCAATTCCCCGACTTCGTTATTGCGGTATAACCTGCCACCGGTCAAACCATGACCGAATTCACTTTCAAACAAGCCGAAAACCGGAGCATTGGCGGTCTGATGAAGGCGTCTCAGGACATCACTCTTTTCGCAGGGAATGCCGGCCGCATCCACCATGAATAACGCATGGAAAATAAACGCATCCGGCGGCAGCGTGGCACAACGCGCCAGAATCTGCTCCAAGGGCAATTGGTCTAGCCAGATAAACTCCACCCTGCTGGAGAACCGGGCAAACTCCCGCCGGCATTCATCCACCCAGGCCCGTTCCATCGCCGAGCTCCCGAACACCACGGCGATGTGCCTGGTCTCCGGCTTCATCTGCAGAATGTCCTCGATAAAGCCGGATGGGTCCACTTTCTGGGTCACCAGAGTAGTGTTGGTCTGCAGGAACTCCGAGGGAACGAACCTAGGTTCTGCCGCCGTCAGCAAAACCGGCGTGGCCGCAAACAGGCGTGGACGGTGCTGGCTCACGAACTGCATCCCCGCGGCGCCGAGGGGCACCACAAGGTCCACCGGCTGGTTCCGCATCCGGTCCTCCAGAAACGCCACCAGCGCCGCCTCCTCTTCCCCTCCGTTGAAGCGGGTCAGCTCCATGGGGAGTTCGTAAAAATCCAACGGAGCCCCCATTTCCCGCGCCAACGTCAACCGGAACGAGGCTACAGCGGAACTGAACGGCTCCACATCCCGTCCATACGGATTCAGAATCAGGACACGCTTGGGATCGGCGGCGGCGGCGCTGAGAGCGGAAAGCACCCACCAAACGATCACGCCCAATAATGGGTAGAGCTTCATCCGTGATGGTTGGTGATGGAGTTTGTCATCCGGAATGGAACCCTTCCGCCCTCACGGGGATGCTGGGGACTTATCCCGGTGGAGTCAGGAGTGTCAACGGGATTGGCCCGGGGCCCGTCGGAATTCACATCCACCCGGCAGGCCCAAGGGGCGGCGAAGCCTATCATGGCAGGATAAATGAGGACTGCGCGGTGGGCGGGTCTACCCATTCTTCACGAAGCAAACCATTTTTGTATTATCGCTGGGCTTTTACTTTCGGCAGTGGAAAGTTTGCTGGGTGTTTTCCTTGCGCCACATCAATCCGCCGTCCCAACGACTTAATTGACCCCAATGATGAATCCACTCTCACCCTCCATCTTTCACCGCTGGAGTCATTACGTCGGCGGTTTGCTGCTCGTGCTTTCACTCACTGCGTGCGGCGGACTGCCCAAGGGCGGCGCCCGCACGCCATCCGCGGCGATCAGCGCCGACGCGGGCACCTCGCTGGCGGCGATCGTGCGACCGCGCGTGGCGGCGCATCCGGGGCAGTCGGGCCTGCACCCGCTTTTGGACGGACGCGAGGCCCTGGCCGCACGGCTGGTCCTGGCGGATGCGGCGGAACGCAGTCTTGATGTGCAGTATTTCATCTGGAACAAGGATCCGGCGGGCAAGGTTCTGATCGAGCGTCTGTTCCGCGCGGCCGACCGCGGCGTCCGCGTGCGCCTGTTGCTCGACGATCTCGGCACGATGCCCTCCGACGCCACTCTGCTCCTGATCGACAGTCATCCAAATATCGAAGTGCGGATGTTCAACCCCGTGGCCCTGCGGTCGCCCCGTTTGCTCGGCATGGTCATGGACTTCGGGCGCATCAACAAACGAATGCACAACAAGTCGTTCACGGTCGATGGGCAGGTCTCCATCGTCGGCGGCCGCAATATCGGCGATGAATACTTCGAGGCGCATGCAGACATGAATTTTGCCGATCTCGACGTGGCGGTCATCGGACCGGTGGTGCGTGAAGTTTCCGATCAATTTGACCTTTACTGGAATAACCAGTCGGCGGTTCCAATCTCCGCGCTGGCGCGGCAAAACACCACGCCCGCACAATTCGCGGCGCAGCGGGCGGCGCTCATGGCGCACCGCGATACCGTGGAGGCTTCTGCCTACACAAAGAGCTTGCGCGACAGTGAGTTTGCCAGGCAGCTCAGGAATCGAAACGTTTCCTACTACTGGGGCAAGGCCAAGATCGTGAACGACCATCCGGACAAGGTGGCCACCTCCGCCGGGAAGACGGAGACTCATCTCGCTCCGCAGTTACGTGAGATTGTCGATGAAACGAAGCGCGAGCTGTTCCTGGTCTCGCCCTATTTTGTGCCAGGAAAGGAAGGCGTTGCGCTGCTGGCCGGGGTGCGCCAGCGCGGAGTGCGCGTCGTGGTGATCACCAATTCGCTGGCTTCGACCGACGGCGTGCCGGTCCACGCGAAATATCAGCTCTACCGGAAGGCGCTGGTTGAGGCCGGCATCGAACTCTATGAGATCAAGCCGACCGTTGGCGCCCAGCTCAAACGCCGCTTCCGCGAACCCGCCGGATCAAGCACCGGGGGCTTGCATGCGAAGACGTTTACCTTCGACCGCCGGATCGGATTTATCGGCTCCTACAACCTCGATCCGCGTTCCAGCAAACTGAATACCGAGATGGGGGTGCTCTTCGATTGCCCGCCGCTGGCGAAGCGTCTGCCCGGGGAGACCGAGCGCGGACTCTCCCGGAATGCCTATCGTCTGGAATTGGACGGCAAGCGCCTCATCTGGGTGACGAGCGAAGCCGGCAAGGAAGTGCGCTACCACTCCGAGCCCGGGGCCAGCCCCATGAAACGCATCCAAGCGCAGGTGATCAGCTGGCTGCCGATCGAATGGCTGCTTTGAGGTTTGCCTATGAGGTCGCTTTCGGGCCGAATCCAGCCTTTCGTTTTCGCGGGAATTGTGTAACAAGACGGTGTCTAGGAAGCGCCCCACCTCAAGCACAGCAGATTTATCTCATGCGAAATCCAGACCAATCCGTTGAAAATATGCCGCCCCCCTGCCCCGGCGGCAGCGGATTGCTGGCGGCAATGCTGACGCACCTCGCGGCGCATCCCGGCCAGTCCGGTCTGCATCCGTTGGCGGACGCGCGTGATGCCATGGCCGCACGGATCGTGCTGGCGGATGCCGCGGAGCGCAGTCTGGATGTGCAATACTTCATCTGGACCGGAGACATGGTGGGCAGGGTTCTGCTGGAACGCCTGTTCCGCGCGGCTGACCGCGGGGTGCGCGTGCGCCTGCTGCTCGACGATGTCGGCACCACTCCCTCTGACGCGATCCTCCTCACCATTGACAGTCACCCGAATATCGAGGTGAGGATGTTCAACCCCTTGGCCATCCGTTCCATGCGCATGCTGGGGATGGCCACCCACTTTGCGCGGGTCAACCGGCGCATGCACAACAAATCATTCACCGCGGATGGGCAGGTCGCGATCGTCGGCGGCCGCAACATCGGGGAAGGCTACTTTGGTGCGAGTGCCGGGGTCAATTCCGCCGATCTCGACCTGGCGGTGATTGGACCGGTAGTCACCGAGGTGTCGGAGGCCTTCGAGCTTTACTGGAACCATCGGACCGCTGTGCCGGTCTCCGCGCTTTCCCGGAAGACCATAACCCCCGGAGAGTTCGAGGCGAAGCGCGCGGGACTGAGGGCCCATCACGCCGCCGCGACCCAGTCCGAATATGCGGATATGGTGAGGGACAGCGGATTTGCCCGGGAATTGCGGGACAGCGCCCTGACCTGGTTCTGGGGGCAGGCGGCCATCGTGAACGATCATCCCGAAAAGGTGCTCACTTCCTCCGCAAAAACGGAAACCCACCTTGCCCCGAAGCTGCGCGAGCTGGTGCACCAAACAGAGCGGGAACTCTTCCTGGTTTCGCCCTACTTCGTCCCCGGGAAAAGTGGCCTGGCCCTGCTGACGGGGGTCCGCCAGCGCGGAGCACGCGTCGTGGTCCTCACTAATTCGCTGGCATCCACCAATGTCCTGTCGGTTCACTCGGGCTACCAGCGATACCGCAGAGCGTTGCTGGAAGCGGGCGTCGAACTCTACGAAATCAAACCCACCGCGCACAGCCGGCGCCACCGGTCTGGCTGGGTCGGGTCGAAGTCCCCCGAGGGCAAGGGTGGGGCCGGGCTGCATGCCAAGGCGTTCGCTTTCGACCGCCGGACCGGATTTGTCGGCTCCTACAATCTCGATCCGCGCTCAAACCGGCTCAATACCGAGATGGGCGTGGTTTTTGATTGCCCGGACCTGGCGCAGCGGCTTCCGGAACAAGTGGAGAGTGATCTCGCCCACACCGCCTTTCGCGTGAAACTCGAAGGGGGCCGCCTCGTCTGGGTGTCGCAGGAAGGCGACGCCGAAGTGCGCTACACCACGGAACCGGACTCCACCCGGTGGACGCGCCTGAAGATCAGGTTCATGAGCTGGCTGCCGATCGAGTGGCTGCTTTGATGCCGGCCGGATGGACCTTACACGTCTTCAATTATGACTTCCACTTTTCCCGCACGTACGGCTTGGGTGAGAGTTTTGTGGTCTCGTTCGCTTTGATCGGCATAGGCCATCGAGAAGGAAGCGATAGCCTGATCAAACTTGTCGCTTTTGCCCATGTAGCCGCTGAGGAGGGAGGGCTGACCGCCGCGGGCATGGGACCGGGCCAGGATCCGGCCGCACACCTCGGCATACTGGCGCATGACTTGTGGCGAGAACAATTCAACGAGGAGCTTGATCTTCATGTCCTTGAGTTGGCGGATGTAGTAATGGCGGCCGAGATGTCCCTGCGTCCAACCCAGAAACAGGTCGCTGGCTGATTGCACGAGCTTGCAACCGACCACGACCCGTTGGCCGTGGTTGGTGTACACGCTCTTGCCCGCGTAGGGTTCCAGCACCGAGGCCCGCGCCTGTTTGACCTGAAGAAACAAGGGGTCGTTTTCCCCGGCCATTGCAAGGATCACGGCACAGGCGGTGCCGACACTGCCGACTCCCACCACTTTCACGGCGATGTCCATGAACTTGTAATGGTCAAGGAGCAGCCGGCGGTGTTCCGGCAGGGAGTTCCGATAGGCGGCAAAAGCCTTCTGAACGGAGGCGTAGAACTCATCACGGCCCTGCTCTCTTGGATGATAGATCAGCGGCGGATTGTCCTTTATCACCGGGCCGGTGCCGGCGGCGGTCACCAATTCAGGGAAATCGTGCTCAAGCACACAATGCCGACGGGCCTTGGCGAGCCTTCTCTGGGCACGCTTCCGGGTTTCCCTGTCCTTGATGGAGGCAAGCAGCAGATCCAGATCAATGCTCGAATACCAGATGTCCAAAACCCTCATTTGGCTGAAGTCAGCCATGGCCGTGCGGTAGGAACGGACGCAGGCCAGTGCCGCATCCCGTGCGTCGCTTTCGCTGTGGCTGTTGTTGCGGGAGGCCAGCACGAAACTTGCCGCAAGACGCTTTACATCCCATTCCCAGGGGGCGGGCAGCGTTTCATCCAGATCATTGATGTCGACAATCACTCTTCGTTCCGGCGTGGCGAATCCGCCGAAGTTGCAAAGGTGGCAGTCCCCGCAGGCTTGGACATGCGGACCGCTCACCGGCGTCGTGGCCAGGTCTGCGGCCATATTGAGCGCTGTCCCGCGGTAAAAGGTGAAAGGCGACTGCATCATGCGCCCATAACGGATTGGGATCAGTTCCGGGATACGGCCCTTGTTGGATTCCTCCAGGAGGCGCAGCGGATCAGCCCGGTCCTGCACGGGCCTCCAAACCGCATGTGATTTGAGAGGGCACTTTTCACGCAGCTTCTTTCCCATGCTGTAGAGTTCAGCATGGGAAGAAAAGGTCTGGAAGGTTGGGATGCTCTCCGCAGTGGGCGGGTGGTCTTTCATGGCTGATCCTCCGTTGTTTGCCCGCCAGCAGGCCCGCGCAGTGCCAACGGCGTGCTTCACGCCGCCAAGCGCTCATGCTCCGCGGCCCGGCCCGCGGCATGCAAGGAGAGCAACCAGCGCGCGAGGACCTGGTTCGGTGCCGCACAGAGCCTGGCGCGACGGCTGGCAACCTGCTGAAGTCCGGCCCCCTTGAGTGCTATCAATATCCGACGCGGGTGTCGACCCGCTCCTGGCGGTCATCGCGGCGAACATCGCGGTTCTCCTGTCGGTTGTCGATGCGATTCCCGGCTCGGTCGACGGCATCTCCGCGGCGGTCGACGCGGGCGTCATGACGGACCGCGGTCCCGGCGCAGCCGGCGAGGGTCAAAATTGCGATAAGGGAAGCGAGAGTTGCAACGTGGATTGGTGTTTTCATTGCTTTCCATGGTTTCAGGTTATGTATGAGCTGGGGATTTTGACGGCGCGATATGCCGCGTGCGGTAAACAGGCCAATGCCTCCCAGAACGGCAGCGCTCCGCAAAATCCGCTCATGACGACGTTTACACTGTCAATGACGAATAGCCAAGATTATTCTGATCACTATCGCACAATTCCGCATCGGAGCTCCCCCGCTGCTTCACACCGTGGAAAACCTAAACCCCAAGCAGTGAGGCAGGCGGTGCCGCCAAGAAACCGGCCCGATCTCCCGTCATCTCCCACGCAGCCAATTCCGACAGAGTAGTCATGAGGTTTTTCCAGGATGCTACAGAAGCTGGCTTGGTTAGCGCCAGCTCCCGCCGCCGCTCCTCAAAGACTCCCTGCCAATAGGTCATGCGGAAGCATACCTTGCGGCAGGCTTCCCGGAAATCGGAAGATTCCAGAGTCTCCCGGACAGGCTCCCTTCCCAGAGCTTTACTGAGGTCCTTGGGGACTTTGAAATTCGTGAACCAGCGTGCCCCTCTGCGAGCATCCCCTGTTGGCGTGGCCTCGTTTCGTTTGGCCCCGGTGCAACTTGCCTGCCCTGTAACCCATAGAGGAAACGTAGGTTCGCCACAACAAACGCCCTGAAAACAAAGGTGGCGGAGGGGGTGGGATTCGAACCCACGGTAGGTTGCCCTACGGCAGTTTTCAAGACTGCAGCCATAAACCGCTCGACCACCCCTCCTGGAGCAATGCCTGAGCACGACATGGGCTAATTGGCCCAGTGCGGAACGATTGCAAGAGGGATGCGGCAGGGCTCAGCCATTCGGTTTGGTGCCATACCTTCTCTTGATGCGTTCGGAAACGTTATTGGAATCCACCCACTGACGGGCGAGGCCGGGCTCACGTTCAGCCCATGATTTCACCACCTCAATGGTGGCTCTTTCCCGCCGTCTTTCATCGGTGATGGTGCCGGCCCAGGCGATCGCGGCTTCAGGGTCCTTTTTCTGGACCTGCATGGCGAAGGTTTCGCGCGGGTCGTCAGTCGCGGCAGAGGCAGGAAACTGGTTGAGCCAGGCGCCCGCCTCATTGGGATCGGCGCGGGACCACCGTTCCACGATTTCAGCCATGACCCGGGGCTTTGCTTCGCTGTCTGGGAGCGTTGTCGCCCACGCAGCCGCCGCGGGCGCGTCCTTGTCCGCCAGCCGGCTGGCGAGGCGGCCAATGACGCCATCCTTGAAAGGGCCTTGGCCAAGGCTGCCAACCCAAGCCTGGGCGGCTTCCGGGCTGCGCTGGGCGAGGAATTGGTCGAGCACCCTCTCCATAACTTCGCCGCGGGCCCGGCTGCGGTTCATGCCGGTCTGAGCGAGTTGGACCGCACGGTCGAGGTCGGTTTTGGCAAGAGTGCCGAGCAGTCCAACCATGTAGAAATTGCCGTTTTCGGTGTCGTTGGCTTCCTTGCCGTTTTCGGTGGCCCAGGCAATGGCGGCGTCGGGATTCGACTGGACCCACTTGGAGAGCACGGTGGAAGCCGCCATATTCCCAGTCCAGTCCTTGTTGTCCTTCACGGAAGCCAAGGCGGCCACGGGGTCGGCGCCGGCCCATTCGCTCATCAGCATATTCAGTTCCCGGGCCCGTTCACGGGGATTGAAGTTCTCCATCATGGTACCGAGGGCAGCGGCACGGGATTCGTTGTTGTCGAGGGTCTTCAGGAACGCCAGAAAGTCCGTCATGCGGGTGACGGGGTCCTCATTTTCGAAAATGGACTTGAGCCGGGCGCTGGCCTGCTCCGGATTGGGGGAGACTTTACGC
Organism: uncultured Verrucomicrobiota bacterium; assembly: GCA_942492905.1. GTDB lineage: Bacteria > Verrucomicrobiota > Verrucomicrobiia > Verrucomicrobiales > V1-33 > CAIZWU01. The sequence goes on along the minus strand of OW818657.1, from coordinate 1,859,115 downwards.
CCGAGCGCCGTGGTGCCGCCAGCAGGGGTGGGGCTCCGGGAATTGCCAGCATTGGCCAGCCCGGCAGGAGAACTGGCGGACAAGTTCACCACCCTGTTGCCGCCGGACGCGGGGGCGGCCGTGTCCGGAGGGCCGACTGTGGCCCGACCGGCCAGAAAGGCACCACTCAGAGCGGTGGCACAGAGCGCGGATGACAGGAGGAGGGATTTGCGGGACATGGGACTGGGGGGGAGACCGGGCCGGTTTGGATTGCATGCCAGCCTCAATCCAAAATACGGATGAGGATTCTGTTGAGTTATCAATTATTCACCGGGAGGCCCGCAGGCCACAGCGGAGGGCCTGAAGCCTAAATGCTTCCCAAGGGTTTGCCAGAAACCCACGAGGCGGTGCAGAGGTCTTGCTGCGGCAGGGGGGACGCGAAAAAGCAAACCGCCGGTCACCTTGATCGGGTGTCCGGCGGTTTGCCGAAAAAACAGTGCCCGGAGCGGGCAGAGGGGAGGAACTTAAGCAATCTCCGCCACTTCGATCACTTTGCGGCCTTTGTAGGTGCCGCAGGAAGGACAAACGATGTGGGACGGGACGGCAGAGCCGCAGTTCGAGCAGGAATTCAGCTTGGGAGCGTGCCAGCGGTGGGAGGCGGCACGGATCTTTTGCTTACTGCGGGAAGATTTACGTTTTGGAACGGCCATGAGTTCGGTCTCTGATTTGGGATTGAATGCTATCGGGCGGAGGAAGATCCGCCGGGTGGGAGTCGGTCGAGGGCTTCCCAGACATTGGGCTTGGGGGTGTCCGATGGTTCTTCACCGGTCAGCGGGACAAACTCGCTTTCCGGTGCGAACGCGCCTTCCTTTTGACAGGGATGCGGTTCGACATTGGACTCCTCGCAGCGGGGGTAACCGGGAAGGGCCAGCAGAATATCTTCACGGAGCTGTGCTGTCAAGTCGAGTGTGCCACCTTCTTTTGCTTCGCAGGTGAGATACGGATCCAGCAGGACCCGCCAAGGCAACCTCGCCGCGCAGTGCGAACACTGGAGCTGGAAACAGGCACTTGCCGAACCTTCCACGATCACATCGCCGTCGTCCAGCCGGACGGTGACGTCATATTTAAACGGGGGTTCAAAAATGGGATCATACTTCCCGGTGAGGCCGAACCAGTCCTCGCGGATTTCTCCTGAGAAGTTGCGGCCTTCCGGTGGCAGTTCGCTGAATTGAATCAGGGGCAGAGTCATGGGAACGACGTGCCCCGGAATGGGCTGCACGCAAGCCCGGATCAGCCGGGGGAACCCGGCTCAGCTGGCTTGGAGCAGGTTTTCTCCAGAACCGGGATGGCCGTAGAGGGCCTTCAGAGGGATGCCGCGCCGGTTGGCGATCCGCAGGGCCTGCATGACATCCTCCATGTCCCAGAACTGGGTTTTTTCCTGGGTGCCCACTTCTCGCAGGGGCTGTAGCGCCGTCACTTCGGGCGGACTCATTTTGATTGGGGTTATCATAAGTGAAACCTTTTGAATGGTTCAACAACATCATACTAACGCCCACAGACACCAATACGCCAATGAAGCTGCGTCACAATTCCGTCACACCAGCCCCTCCCGGCTGATGGAGTCCCCGTCACTCAAAGGAGCGAAGTCAGGGGGCGGCAGACCACTTCCAGCAAACGGTGGGAAAAGGGCCGGGCGGCATGTCCCCCGGCCGTGATTTCCCGGCAATGGGCTAGATTTTCCTCAAACAGATCGTGGAGCTCTGCCGCCAACTGCGGCGAGTAAAACGCGAGATTCAGTTCAAAATTGATGCGCAGGGAACGGACGTCGAGATTGGCACTGCCGCACATGGCATAATCATCATCGATGATCGCGACCTTGGCATGCAGCAGGCTGGGCTGATATTCAAAGATGCGCACGCCGTAAGGCAGCAGATCCTGATAGGATGAACGGGTGACATGGGTGAGATAAAAATGATCCCCCCGGGCCGGGACCATCAGTTCCACCTCGATCCCGCGCATCGCGGCCAGTTGGATGGCACAGAGCACCGCATCCTCGGGGACGAAGTAGGGCGTCATCAGCCGGAGGCGGCGGCGGGCGCGCTGGAGCAGGGCGAGGACGCTGAGTTGAATCTCATTCCGGTCGTTGTCAGGACCGCCCGGGACGACCTGCGTTTCCACCGGCCCGGCCGCCCGCAGATCCGGATAGTACAGGCCCGGGGTGATGAGAGCTTCGCCACTGGCAAAATACCAGTCCTGGGCAAAGATTTCCGCCAACTGGGTCACCACCGGCCCCGCCACCCGGAGATGGACATCCCGGCAGGGTGGTGCCTTGCCCCCCATCCAGTATTCGTCGGCCACATTCATTCCCCCGGTCATGGCCATCGCTCCATCCGCAATGACGAGCTTGCGGTGATTGCGCAGGTTGAGGTGCAGCCGGCCCCGCAGGGGCGAAAAAGTGCTGAACCACGAAAACTGACCTCCGGCTTTCTCGAGTTTACGGAAGAAGCGGCGCACGGTGCGGACGGACCCGATTTCATCCAACAGCACGCGCACCTCCACCCCACGGGCGGCGGCCGCGATGAGGGCATCCCGCACCACCCGCCCGGTGCGGTCCATGCTCCAGATGTAGAATTCCAAATGCAGGTGATGCCGGGCTTCCCCGATCAGCCGCAACAGATCAGGGAAGAATGCCGTGCCATCGACCAGCAGCACCACCTCGTTGCCTCCGCCCGGGGGGTATCCGTTGATGCGCTCCAGTTCGGGAACCTGGCACAGGAACTGGCACGGAGCCGGCTTGCCATGACGACCGGCCCGCGACTCCAGATCATGCACCCGTTTCAAACGCCGGCGGTAGACCCGCTCGGATCCGATCAAAAAGTAGGCCAAGCCTCCCACGATGGGAAAGAGCAGGATCGCCCAAAGCCAGGCAAGGGTTGCGTTGGGGGATTTGTTCCGCTGGGACAGTAAATGGGGCACGAGGGCCCATTGCAGCACCGCCACCACCACGGTCCATCCCCAGGGGCTGAACGGGATTTCAGCAAACAAGTTCACGGGCATGCTTCAACCCACCCGAACCGGAGCCCCCGCGCAAGAGGTGAAGCATGGCAGGATCCGGCCGGTCTCAACGCTTTCCAAAAATCACACTGCCGACCCGCACGATGGTGGCGCCTTCCTCAATTGCGACTTCAAAGTCGCCACTCATACCCATGGAAAGTCCGGCCAGAGGCGTCCCGGTTTCCTCAACCAACTGGTCGCGCAACTCCCGCAATGCCGCGAAATGGCGGCGGGATTGCTCCGGGTCCGGCACCAGCGGGGGGATCGTCATCAGCCCGCCCACCTCCACGCGCTTCAACTCCAGCAGCGGGCCGATTTCCCGGCGCACCGACTCTGCCGTGAATCCAAACTTCCGCCCATCTCCTGCCACATTCACTTGGAGAAAAATCACGGGCCGGCAGCCCTCCTCCAAGGCGATCCGCTCAAAATCCAGCGCCAGCGCGGTGCTGTCGATGCTATGAAAGGCTTCGCAAACCGGGAGAACTTTGCGGACTTTGTTCGACTGGAGATGTCCGACAAAATGCCAGCGCAACTGCGGCGACAACAGAGCCACCTTTTCCAGGCACTCCTGCGCCCGACTCTCTCCAAAAAGCCGTTGCCCGGCGCGGGCGGCCTCCTCAATCGACTCCGGAGGAAAAGTCTTGCTCACGGCCAACAATTCCACCTCTTCCGGGCGACGCCCCGAACGCTGGGCCGCCGCCGCCATCCGGCCGTGGATTTCCTGCAACCTTTCTGCGATATCGCTCATGGCATCAACAAAGCCGGCCAGACGCGTCCTGCCATGGGAAAGACGCCTTCTGCCCGGGATTCACTGCGGAGGCCTTCTGAAAAACCGGTCCACGGTCTGATCCGTCAGGGCTCCCAGGGTTTCCACCGTAATGCCCCGGGCCGTGGCGATGCGCATGGCGGTATCACGGACAAAGGCTGGCTCGTTGCGCTTTCCACGATGCGGCACCGGAGCCAGATAGGGGCTGTCGGTTTCCAGCATGAAGCTGCCGGCGGGCGCACGGGCGGCGCACTCCGCCACCACCGGCGCATTTTTATAGGTCGCGATTCCGGTGAAGGAAATGAGATGCCCCTGCTCCACCATCGGCCCGGCTTCCTCCCAGGAATGCAGCCAGCAGTGAAACACCGCCCGCAATTGATCCTGCCAGGGTGCCACCATGGTCTTGATGGCCTCCCAACATGCCGTGCCGGTGCGATCCCGCTGATGCACCACCACATTCAGACCGCACTGGGCGGCCAAAGCCAACTGGGCGGAAAAACACTCCCGCTGACGTTCCAGATAGGCCTCCCACGTCCAGCCTTCCGGAGCGGGATGGTAGAAATCGAGCCCCGTCTCCCCGATGCCAACACAGCGCGGATGCTTCGCCAGATCACGCAATTGACCACACCAGTCGGCGTGCGGTTCTTCTGTCACGTAGGTGGGATGCAGCCCCACGGTGGCCCAGACCTGTGGATAACGTTCTGCCAGCTCCAGGCTCCGGCGGCTGCTTTCCACATCACAACCGATGGCGATGATCCGGTGCACTCCGGCCGCTGCGGCCCTCGTCAGCACAGCTTCCAAGTCGTCCGAAAAAGCTTCGGAAGTCAGGTGGGCATGGGAATCAGTCAACATGGTAAACCCCAAGCGGTATTCCTGCCGCAACGCAAGCCCTGGCATTGCCGCCGCAAGCCCCTCCGGATCTCACTTGTTGCGGACCGGCAGCAAGCTACTGCTGGCACCCCCGTCTTCGCGGTCCCCCACCTTGAGGTAACGATAATAAACCTCCAGCATCAGGGTGCACAGGGTGGTGCGGTAGACATCCGCATCGGCTCCTGCGGCGCTGGTGGCAGCGGCCCCGTTCTCTCCGGCTTGCTCCGGCTTGTAGCTGCCATCCGGCAATTGGTTGGCCAACAGTTCTTTCTGGAACATGCCATTCCACAGTTTCCAGGCGTCCCCGCCCTTTTGGAACATGGCCTGGGTGTTGTAATACCAAGTGTAAAGATAGGCATCCTTGTTCCAGGACAGGGGATCCTTCTCCGTCTCGTCCATCAGCCAGCGGATTCCTTTATTCACCGCCCCGCTGTTGCCCCCACCGAGGGTCTGCAACCCGAGCAGCGCCGCCCCGGTCAAGTTCCACTGGTTGTAGTGCTGGGTCCGGTCCGCCACGCCGAAACCGCCATCCTTGGTCTGGGTGGACTTCAAATAATCCTCCACCTGATTAATCGCTTTGGAGAGACCGGCAATTTTCAAGTTGGTATGTTTGGCAGCCTTGAGCGCCTGAAACTGCCAGCCCGTCAGGGACAAATCGTTCCGGCTGTCCACCATATACCCGGCGCCCTCCTTGTAACTCCACGCGCCGCCGGCATTCTGATTTTTGATGATGATATCCACGCCTTTTTCAAAGCCTTCCCGCAGGCCGGGCAGCTCTTTGCTGCCGAGTTTGGCAAAGGAGTACATTTCGCCCAGCGCATAGGTGGCAATTCCGTGCTCGTAAGTGCTCTTGTTGGTCTGGGGCTGGGCAGAAAAAATACCGGCAAATTTCTCCTGCTTCTGATTGCGTCCCAGATCGATCAGAAAAGTGATGCCCTTGAGGACCGTTTCCCCATATTTAATCGATTCCGGAGTTTCACAGTGGCCGAGGTAGGCCAGCAGCGCCAAACCGGTCATGCCGCCTTTATGGTTGGCGCCCCATGACCCATCGGCGTTCTGTTTTTTGGCCAACCAATCGAGACTTTTCTGCACCGCAACTTCACATTCCGGCGATCCCCCATTGGCTTTCATTTTCTCAGACCGCTCCGCTGGCGAACACCGGCTGGCATACAACTTGGGCAAGGCAATAAAACCAGCGCCACTGCCGGGGCCCCAGCCGCTGCCAATCCCTGATCCCACGCCGCTGCCCTTGCCTGTACCACGGCCGATGCCTTCGCCACTGCCGAGTCCCGCCCCTCCCAGAGTCGCGGACGAAAGGGCCGACATATCTGTCAGCGTGCTGCTCACATCGGGCAGGCTGACCGCATCCGCATTGGAAACACTCGAGACCGTCCGCACCTTGGGCGCGCTCCGGGAAATGGCGCGCTGCTTCTTCTGGGCCAGTTTTTGCTCGCCGCCCCCACCGCCCCCTCCCCCTCCGGGCAGGAAATTGACCTCCTCCTTCACCGGCATGATGCTTTCGCGGATCACCAGCAGCGCGATGATAATCAGGATGGCGTGAACAATGATGCTGATGGTGAGCGAGCCCCCACCGAGCTTGCGCCAGTAGCCTTCACGCTTTTCCGGGAGCAGGAGGACACCATGCTCATCGTATTCAGGAGGCAATCCGGAGGAATCAGGGGGATCTTGGGACATGAAAAGAGGGTGGGGAATGGCAAGCCCGGTGCAAAAACGCAGCAACAGGAGCCTGTATTAGAACAAATTACGGGGAGTTCGTCAATTCAGCATCTTCCAGCCACCCCAGTAGTTTCTTCAGCGCCCTGGCCCGGTGACTCAGTCCATTTTTCACCGCGGAGGGTAATTCCCCAAACGTGGCATCGTGCCCTTCCGGGATAAAAATCGGGTCGTAGCCAAACCCGCCCTGCCCTGCGGCTGTCCCGGTCAGCCGTCCCTCCACTGCGCCGCTGAAGCAGGCGAGCACTTCCGTTCCCCGCGCCACCGCCAGCACGCAGCGGAACCGGGCGCCCCGCTCTTCCCACGGCACGCCAGCGAGTTCCTGCAAAACCTTGTCGCGGTTACCGGCATCGCCCGCTCCCGGCCCGGCATACCGTGCGGAAAAAATTCCCGGCCGGCCCGCCAAATGATCCACTTCCAGCCCCGAGTCATCCGCCACGACCAATACGGCCTCCCCCAACCGCTCCGCCGCCGACCGCGCTTTGATGCCCGCGTTCTCCTCAAAAGTAGCTCCATCCTCCACCGGCACCGGCAATTCCGGATGCATCGTCAGATCCTCCACGCACCATCCCTCCCCCAGCAAGGCCCGGAATTCCCCGGTCTTGTGGGTGTTATGGGTCGCGATCACCAGACGTCTGACGGGGCCATTCATGCCATGGCCTTCGCTCCGCCTGCTGGAAAATTCCAGTTTTTTTCCGCAATGACTGGGCTAAGTAGCGCGCCCATCCCATTCGGCCCCGTATCTGCTATTCCCTGTCCCTCCCATGAGCCCTCCCCTTTCCGGCCCTTATCAAACATTCCTCATTTTCGGCGCTCCCGGCAGCGGCAAAGGCACCCAGGGTGCCATTCTCGGCCGCATTCCCCGCTTCATCCACTTTGCCTGCGGTGATGTCTTCCGCTCCCTCGATACCCGCACCCCACTAGGCAAGGCCTTTGTGGAATACTCCTCCAAAGGCCAGCTGGTTCCGGACGAACTCACCGTGCAGCTCTGGGAAGCCAACATCCGCTCCCAGGCCGACTCCCACCATTTCAAACCCGACATCGATTTCCTCATCCTTGACGGCATCCCCCGCAACGTCGGCCAGGCCATCATCATGGAAGCCCACATCGAAGTCATGGGGGTCTTCCACCTGTCCTGTCCGGACCGGGACGAACTGCGTCGCCGGCTCCGCAAACGGGCGCTCAAGGACAACCGTTTCGATGATGCCCGCGACGACGTGATCGAGCGCCGCATCCAGACTTACGAAGAGGAGACCAAACCGGTCCTGGAATATTACTCCACCGGCAAATACGCCCACCAGCATCTCGTCCACGACATCGACGCCACCAAGCACCCGGCCATCGTCGCCTACGAAATGCTGAACACCATCATCCACCTGCCCGCCTGGCAAAAGGCCAGCGAAAAGGTCTATTGAACCCGGGGATTCGCGATCAGTCAGGCCGGGACCGTTTTCGCCTGTAGTTTTGCCATCAACGCCCCTTGATTCCAGCAATCACCGCCGGCCGTGATCATTCCATCGATCACCGTCATCCAGGTAATCCCGCGGAACATCACTTCCTCTTCCGTTGGCACCAGCCCCATGGCTGTTCCCTTATGGGTGCCCCTGGCCACCCAGCGGGTATAAACCTGACTGCCCTCCGCCACAATCTCCACCACCTCCACGCGGATGTCAGGAAGAGTGCCCAGCATCAGTTGGTGGAAATTTCCGAACTCCTCGGGTCCGTGGGTGATGTGACCGCCTTCCAGCTCCCCTCGAGAACCGGCGGCCATGAGTTCTGGAATCACCTTTCCATCGTGTTTGATCCAAAGCCGTTCAAACCATTCGGCAGCCACTTCATGAGGAGAAAGGATTTTACTCATAGCAGATCATAGGTAACCTGCTTCCAACACACGGCATTCCCGGCCAATTGTCAAATTGCCGGACTGACAAAAACACTGCCGGGGCCCACCTCCATGCGGCGGCGGCCGGCCCGCCGAAATGGCCAAATTCCCAGGAATGGCGGGATTTCCCTCCGGCCGGCCTGATGCCGAATTTGGCGATGACATTGGTGCGGGCCGTGCTGAAATAGTGGTTCATCCATTCTCCTTCATATGCCCCGCAACGTCCGCATCGGTCTCATCCAGGCCACTACCACCCACCCCGGCGACACTGATCCCCAGGTGATCAAGGAAGCCATGATCGCCAAACACCTCGCCTTCATCGAGGAAGCCGCCGCCAAGGGATGTCAGGTGGTGTGCCTCCAGGAGCTGTTTTACGGCCCCTATTTCTGCGCCGAACAAAAAACCCACTGGTATTCCCTCACGGAAAAAATCCCGGAAGGCCCCACCACTCAATTGATGTGTGAAACCGCCAAACGGCTTGGCATGGTGCTGATCGTTCCCATTTATGAAGTGGAGAACACCGGGGTCTATTACAACACCGCCAGCGTGATTGATGCCGACGGCACCTGGCTGGGCAAATACCGGAAGAACCACATTCCGCATTGCCTGCCTGGCTTCTGGGAGAAATTCTACTTCCGCCCCGGAAACCTGGGCTATCCGGTGTTCGAAACCCGGGTGGGACGCATCGGGGTTTATATTTGCTATGACAGGCACTTCCCGGAAGGAGCCCGCTGCCTCGGGCTGAACGGTGCGGAGATCGTGTTCAACCCCAGTGCCACCGTGGCCGGATTGAGCGAATACCTGTGGAAACTGGAGCAACCGGCCCATGCCGCGGCAAACGGATATTTCCTGGGAGCCATCAATCGCGTGGGCGTGGAACAACCCTGGGCGATCGGTGAATTTTACGGCCAAAGCTACGTGGTCGACCCGCGGGGCCAGATGGTCGCCATGGCCAGCCGCGACCAGGACGAGCTACTGGTTACCGACGTCGATCTGGACCTGATCCGCACCGTCCGGGATACCTGGCAATTCTACCGGGACCGGCGGCCTGACAGCTACGGGGCGATTACCGCCCCTTGAGAAGGGTGGCTTTCATTCCACCGCTGCCAGCCGGTAAAAGCGGCGCGAGCCACTATTGCCGGTGGTCCAACTGAACCCCGGGCCGGTGGCCGTGAAAGCCTGTTCGGGATTCCACCCCGTCAAATCAGGGGAACTCTGGATCAGATAGGACTGCCCGGTCAGCAATCCCGTGAATCCAAGGATGTCGGTCCCCGCCGCCCGCGTCAAAGTAATGCCGGGACGGTGCGGGACAGCCGCGAGACGCCATGCCAGAGCTGCCGGAACGCCGCTGCCGCTGGCGAGACTGAGCCGCACCCGGTAGGTGCCGGAGCGGAGATTCCTCTGATGGAGATGCTCCACGTTTCCGGCTTCACTGATACTCTCATCCACCATGCTTTCCGGACCAGTGGCCGGCACGCGGGTCAGTTTTAATTGATAGTCAGCCAGAGGGATCACCGTCATGGCGAAGAAGTTGCCTGGCCCCGTATCATTGATGACCCGGTTCCACACGGCGGTGACGGAAAGAGTTTCCCCTACGGATCCGGCCGGAACGTGGAGCAGATAGTCAGCGGTGCCACCGGCGGTCAGGGTGGTCATAGACCAGGCCATATCAGGACGAGGCGTCGACAGATTGGGGGTCTGCTGGAGTCCCGCGAGGATGTGCCAACTATGACCGATGTGAAGCTCACCCGCTCCGAAAACCGGATCCAGCGGAGCCGCTGGCGTCCGGGACCAGCCGGGAAACTCTTCCTTGGTGGCACCGGCCAGCAGGATGGCTTTGATGGTTTCGGGCAGCACAGCATTGCCGCCCTGATTATTGGCCGACTGGCGCAGCAGTGCCCCGGCCGCACTGACCAATGCGGTGGAAAAACTGGTGAAATCCAAGGGGGCCACGATCTCGGGCTTTTGCCGGCCGGGCCCATCCAGCCAGGAAGCGACTCCTCCCATGCTGTGTGCGCCGCTGCTGAGGCCCACCGCCAGATTGTTGTAGGCCGAAGCCATCAGCGCGGGCACGTCCGAGGCGCCATTGTTCACCCCGGTCACTGCCAGAAAACCGTCGCGCCGGATGGCAAAATCAAACCGGCGCAGGGCGTCGTTGTCCTCGGCGGCCGAACTGCTGCTGCCCGACGAGATCCAGGAATGATTTTGGATCGCCCGGTTTTCCGTGAGCGGGGCGCTGAAGTTTCCCGGCTCCAGCCAGGCCTGCTCGGTCCAGGAGGTAGCGCTGCCGGCCGGGTCCACCCGGTAAACATCGATGGTGGTGATCCCGGGTGCGAAACTGGCCCGGCCGGCCAAGGGGTTGGTATTCAGACTGTAAAAGTGCGCACCGACATCGAAGGCATGACCGGATGCCGCAGACGCGCCGCTTTTGGCGGTGAAGGTTTTTCCCGCCAGGTAGCTGCCGCTCCCAGTGAAGCTTCCGCTGCCGGCCTGGGGCAGATAATCAGGATCACCAAACTCCACCTGCGTGACGGAAACTCCCGTACCATCCGGGAGTGCTGGCCCCAATTCGGCGGCAAGGGCGCGGTAACCGGTGTCATCAAAGTAGTCTGCCCGGCTGCTAAATACCGGGACGAGGAGGAATGCAGGGAAAATCAGCAGGCGCAGGGGGAGAACCATGTTGATCCTTAGCAGTCCCCAGGCGGACTGGCCAGAGTGGAAGACTGATATCCTTCAAAAAAGCTGCTTCCTGGACGGGACCTGGAAGCAGCTCGAGAAGGACCGAACGGAGTTCCGGACTCAGCGTTTTTTGGCCAGCGTTGGCAGGAGCTGCAAAACTTTCTCCTTCAGTTCCTTGCCCGGCTTGAATTTCACCACGGCGCGGGCGGGAATAGGCACTTCACGGGCCGGGTTATTGGGATTCCGACCAACTTTTGGTTTGGTGACCTTGATTTCAAACGTGCCAAAGTTGCGCAACACCACATCGCAATTCTGTGCCAGGTGCGTGGTGGTATTATCCAGAAAAAGCTGCAGAACATCAAACACCTGATTCTGGGTGAGTCCAGTCTGATCGCTGATCTGAATAACAAGTTCGCGTTTGGTGACGGTGGCCATGGGGGTAGGTCTGGGGAAATTGGCAGAAGCAGGTTTTATATTGCCATACCGGACTTCACGGGGGCACTTAACAGAACAGTTGTTGGTTACGCAACGAAAATGTTGAATTTTTGCTTATGGTACTTGCAGCCCCGATTGCTAGCAATCATCAGGCTTTCAGACCGTCATTTTACGAATCAAGGGGGCACTGGCAGCACAAAGCCTGTCAAAAGCCTTGGAACGGTTGGCGTAGTCCGGATAACTGGCCGGATCAGCACCCTGCGGCAGATACCGCCAGTGCTTGTAAAGCCACATCCACTGCTCCGGATGAGCCCGCAATACAGGCTCAAATACATCCCAGCAGGCCTGGGCGGCCTCCTGCAGGGAGACCCCCTCCTCCAGAGGGACTGGATTCATGAACCGGAGCCGCCAACGGCCGTCAGGATGCGGCAGGGCGAGGGCGGGAACCAGCGGCAGCCCGGTGCGGGCCGCCAAAGCCACGTGCAGGACACTGATGCTGGACCAGCAGCCAAAACGGCGGATGGCCACCGCACTTTGGTCAGGATGAGTATTGAGATCAACCAGTGCGGCCGCACTTCCTCCCTTTTTCAAGTGCCGGAAAAGTCGCAGCATAGCGCCCTCCTGAGGCACAATAATTTGCCCCCCGAATGAACGTAACCTCCGGAAAATAGCCGTGAGCGGCGCATTCTTGAAATCCTGGGCGATGATCATGCTGGGGCCGCAATGCAACGCACGCCCCAGGCTCAGCCACTCGAAATTCCCGCAATGGGCCGTGGCGAAAATGCAGCCTCCCCCGGTGGCGGCGGCCTGCGCCGCCGGGCTGTCATACTCCATCACAAAATAGCGGTCCCATTCTCCGGGATCCAATCTCTGGCCCCAGAACAGCTCGAGAAAGGTCCGCGCGAAGACCCGGTAGTTTTCACGCTCAATGCGCCGGCGGGCCGCCTCGTCATGGGTGGATCCCAGTGCGACCCGGAGATTCTCCCGGATGACGCGGCGCCCGGCAGGATCCACCGCCCACGCGAGACTGCCCAGTCCAAGGGCGACCTTCCGCACGACCGGCAACGGCAGCATGGGAATGACGTGCCCGGCCAGGGTCAACACGCCAAATTCCAGCTGACGGCGCAGCCGCAGCCAAAGTGAAGGGAGCACTACCGGAGCAGACATGATCAATATGGCATCCGGCGTTTATTGCCCTGGTCCGGCCACCGGAGCCGGGGGTGAGACGGCCGGGACCGCTTCAGGAACAGGGACTGGGACAGGCTTCGGCTGGAGACGGTCCTCCCATTCATGCAGGCTGGCTTCCCCTCCCAATCCGCCGATCTTCGTGACCAGTTCCTGACAGCGGACCCGCCATGCAGGGTAGTCCGGAGCCTTGCGCTCGGCGTCGGCTGAACCTGGAAAGATCAGATAGGTTATTTTAAGATCACTGACAGGACGTTTGTAGGGACTGGCGGTGGGATCCAATTGCCGGGCAATCCGCAGACTGGCCTCCCCCACCTTGGTGGTGGGACCATAATCACCCACGACTGCGGGGAGGAGCAGGTTGCCGTAAATCACCACCGCGTAGTCGCCGATGACCGGTGCCCAGGCATTGCGCCCTGCGTAGCTGCGGAGGGAGGAGGGAATCACAATGAATGGATCCTCCTGGCCGACCAGATAGCTCCGGCGTTTCAGGTCCGCAATGAGCAGAGGGATTTCCTCCACCCTCGCCATCAAAACCGGCTTTTCCTCCTTGGTGAGTTTGGGCGCTTTGAGTTTCTCTCTGGCCTCCTCGAGCTCCTGCTCCAATTTGGGGATCACGGGGTTGAGTTTATCGGTGAGCTTCGGCCAGCCATAGCTGGTGGTGGGCTGGAAGTGGGACGATTTCAGGATGTAATCATCAAAGGAGGGCATCCGGTCGCCATCGCTGCCGTCGGACACCACATCCATGTCCGCCTGCATCAGCAGCACCTTCTGCTTTGTGGCGGGATGTTCCAATTCCAGCATGGCATCCAGGTCATAGTAGTTATGCCGGCTGGGCAAGCGGTCCAGCCGGCGCAGATTGGCCGCCACGGATTTTTGCTTCAGATCATACAGATAGTGGAAAAAGCCGGACACTTTTCCCTTCTCAATCAAGCTTCCCAGATCCGGCAAAAGGCTGGCCAGCGCGGGATTGAGCAATTGCAGCTGCCCCAGGGTGGTGGCGGGTTTGGGCACCCTCAGCTTTACGGTCATTTCGACCACGTAGGCGGCCTCGGAAGCGCGTTCTTCCGTGGCCGTGTCACCCTTGCTGGGAATCAGGGAGGTTTTCAGCCCGATGCCGCTGAACATCGTAGTGAGATCCCCCCCGCGGGGACTGAGCGATGGTCCCGAAGGCAGGGCGGGCGGTGGCATGGGCACTTCGACGCGCTTTTCCACGATCTTCTCTCTGATGATGACCCTGGGTTCAGCTTCCGGACCGGGCGGGAAAAGGCGCCGGGAAACAGCCCGTCCCGCCCGTTGTCCGAAGGGAGTGAACAGACTCGCGATGCCTGCCGCTGCGAGCACCAGGATCACCCCGCGGACCGGCCACGGCGAACGCCGGGGGGGGGTCCAACCCGTTTTGGAGGTGGATTCTCGGGAATAGGCATCGTCCGGCATGATAAAAAGATGTCTGGGATTTCAAGGCCCGCACGAACCTGCGGACGGACGCACCGTGGGCCGCAATCCGGCAGCCTGCGAGTCGAAAAACACATGTGGCCCCCGGCCGGAGACCGGCCGCAGTCATGGTTCGATGGTGACGGGGTCGCCGATTTTCAGCAATTTAAAGAAAGCCTGAACATCACCTTTCGGCATCCGGATGCAGCCGTGGGAGGCCGGGTATCCCGGCACCATCCCGGCGTGAAATCCGATCTCCTTGCAGCTCAAGCGCATAAAAAAGGGCATGGAAACCTTGTATATGGAGGACACCCAGTCTGCCTGCTTGTCTGTGATGATATATTTCCCCGCTGGTGTGGGAGTGGACAGTTTGCCAGTGGAAACGCGGGCGCTCCGCACTGGTTGGTCATTTCTGAACAGGGTCACCCGCTGACGGGAGAGTGATACCACCGCATATTGACGGTCTGTCTCGGTGTCAGGATCCCGCCCAAGCAGGATTTGGGCTGCCGGAATCTGGACACAATCGCACGCGAAGACGATAGGGTAACGATGCCACGCCTTGGTTTGTGCTCCCCGCTTGGCTCCGCCTTTCAGCAGTTGGCGCAGCAGCGCGGTATCCCCCCGGGCGGCGGCCAGCATCAAGGGAGTCAGTCCCTCATCCCGCTGATACCATTTCGCAAAATAATCGCTGCCAAACAGTGGGATCAGTTCCGGCGGGGCTGGCTTGCGGAAAGGATCATCCGGTCTGGCCCCGGCGGCCAACAAAACTTCCACCGCATTCACATTCCGGTGCAACACTGCCATATGATAGGCCGTTTGACGGAGGGCGCCGGGCTGTTCGGGCGAAGCTCCTTTTTCCAGGAGGCGTCTGATCAGACCGTCATGCCCTGCCACAACCGCCTTCACCAAGGGTGGATTTCCATCCGGCCCGGGCTGGTCCACCGGCAGGCCCTGCTGCAGCAGCACTTCCAGCAGCTCCAGATCACCCTGAATCAGGGCATGCTCCAAGCCAACGGCCGGGGAAGCCCCATGCTTCAGCATCAAACGGATTAGCTCCATGTGTCTGGTTTCCAACGCCTGTGCAAAAGGCGTCTCCCCCGGCCGGGCGGAATCGCCCACCGTTCCGGGCAGAGCCCCCGCATCCAGAAGCAAACCGGCCATGGCCACATCCCGGCGGTCCACCGCGTAGTCCAACGCTGCCGGGGATTCCTCCGGGAGAGCGCCCGCAAGGATCAATTGGCTGGCGATGGCGGTAAAGCCTCCTTGGCTGGCCAATTCGAGGGTGTTGTTTTCGTGCTGTTCCGACTTGAATCCCGGGGGGGCGCCCCTTTCGAGGAGAAGCTGCACCCGCCCGTCCTCGCCCGCGGCCACCGCGCGCAGCAGGGCTGGCCCCAAGGCCTTATGCCCAGGGGGAAGCGCCCTGATCAAGCGATCCATCAAAGCGGAATCCGGCGCCGCCCGTTGCAACAGCACGTCGAAGGATTCGGCCGTCCGGTCCGGCTCGGCTCCAGCCTCAAGCAGGGCCATCGCCACCCCGGATTGGCCGGATAACACAGCTTGTTCCAACACGACCACCTGCCCCGGCCCCTGATGGTTGATCACTGCGGCATCCGAAAAATCAAGTAACCGCGCGACCAACTGCCAATCCTGTTGTAGAACCGCGAGGTGCAGCACCGTCGGCTCGCCTTCCGGCGGCAGGCCTGCCTTCACCCCCGCCGCCCCCAGAAATCCAATCAGGGTGGCACTGTTTTGCCGCACCGCTTCCACCAAGGCCGCCGGGGTGGCCGCGATGCCGCGACGCTCCAGTTCCAACATCGCCTGCTGCTTCGTATCCCGGCAGCCCGCCAGACCCACCAGCACCAGCACGCAGCCCTGCTTCATCCAGTCTTTCCAGATGGACGATCCTGCCGAAACTGGGAATGGATTATGAGACATGGATCCGGGCGTCCTCCTTAAGGGAGCGCAGGATAACACTCTCCGATCCCGGTTCAACCCGGAGACTGGTTTTCTTTCATTTTCCATAAAGATCATGCGGAGCTTCCGGCCGCCCGGACTCCACCACCACTCCTACTCTTCCACCCCATGCCCGGGTGTTCACACCAAAAAACCCCGCCGGCGTCCAAGCCAGCGGGGTTTTCTTGAAGTAGGAATGACGGTCCGTCTTATTGCATCACCACACGATAGTAGAGCCGCTGCGGTGGGGCCGCTGGAGCATACCGGGGAAGCAGGTTGTCCGTATAGGTCGTCGTGGTGCCTGCAGAGGCAGCCAGATCGGTGACGATGGTGGTCGGCCACCCTGCTGACGGATTTTCACTGGCCTGAACGGTGTAGCGCAGCCCCGGCACAGAGGAGAATTCCAAGGTCACCGCCTTGGTGGCGGAATTGTAGATCACGTTGGAAAACTCCAATTTCGGGAACTGGATGGAGGGAGGACTTTCTCCGGCCGCCAGCCGCTGGATCTGCTCGGGAGTCAGAGCGTCCCCATACACTGCGAAGTCGTCGATCACTCCCTCGGTGTTCTCGGCGCCCGAGGAACCAATTTCCAAGTCCTGAATATTGGCCTCCATCACTCCAGTGTTGGAGCCACTGATCACCAGCGCACCGTCCACCCAGACTTCTTTGGTATTGCCATTCTTGACGAACACCAGTTGATGCCACTCGGTAAGTTCAATACCCGGGTTGGGGCCGGAGATACGGTTCGCGGCGCCATCGCAACAATTGGCGGCAGTCCCTGCGGTATCCCAATAGAAATTACCGTCCCCCCAGGTGGCATGGGCTCCGAAGAGCCGGGTCCCATTGCTGCTTCTGCCAAAGAAGGCAAAACTGTTGGAAACCGCATTCAACTTTTGCCAGAAGGAAAAGCTGACCTGATCCTGGCTGGCAGTAAGATTGAGGATGGTGGCGTTGGGCACGACCAGCTTCTGGCCAGCCTTGACCGTACCGAGATCCAAAGCGGTGTCGCCCGGCAGCCCCGTGCGTCCGCCGCCGGCGGCAGTATAGGCCGCTCCCGAAGTCATGTTGCCCTTGGCACGGTAGATGGCATCCGTGGACACTGCGGGATTCGACGTATCGTTGAAAGACCAATAGGCCAACAGATCCAGCCCTGCGGTCAGCACTGGGAAAGAGGTGCTGAGGTTCGGATTGGTGCCCGCATAGACTTCGGTGTTGTCGTAAAATCCGTCACCGTCGGTATCCGGCTTGGTAGGATCACTACCGGGCTGGAGCGGACCGGTGCTGGCCAAGGCGGGGTTTTCGAGGCCATCGGAAAACCCATCGCCATCCGAATCCGTATTCAAGGGGCTGGTGCCGGTATTGGTGGCACTGACATAGGTCCCGGTGCCCGTCTCCGCCCCATCCTTCAAGCCATCGCCATCGGTATCAGCGATCTGGGGCTTGGTGCCTTTGACATATTCGTTGAAGTTATCGGATCCATCCGCATCCGGATCTCCGAGGGTATCGTCCACAGTAATGCTGAGGCCATTCGCCAATTCGTAGGCGTCCGGCATGCCGTCGCCATCGGTATCCGTGTTCGGTGGAACGATGGACAATGGACTGATGTTATTGACGGCACCCGTACCGAAGAGGGTGGCGATCTCTGCCGGACTCAAGGCATCGCCGTAGACGGCAAAGTCATCAATCAAGCCCGTAACCTGGGCGTTCGCCTGATCGTTGCCGACCAGAAGTTCGGTGAAGTCCTGCGGCAAGGCGGTGCCAGTGCCGCTCAAGTTACCGGAGTGGATCAGCAGGCCATCGATCCAAATTTCTTTAACCAAACCCTTTTTCTGGATGACGATATGGCGCCATTCCGCGAAGTCGACGGGCCCTCCGTTGGCGGCATTGACCGCCGTAGGGGTGTTGATCCGGGTATTACCACCACAGCAGCCCGCCGTGTCCCAGTAAATGATGCCGTTGCTCCAGGTCACGTGGGCCTGGGCTCCCCTGCCACCCGCACTCGAAGGGCTTTGCCCCCAGAAGCTGCTGCTGGCGGCACTACCATAAAGCTTTTGCCAGAAAACGAAGGCAACCTCATCCTGGGTGGCGCCCACGTTGAGGAATCCTCCGGGAGCCCGCATCCGGCGGGAGGCCTGGTCGACCCCCAGATCCAACGCCTTGTCTCCGGCGAGGCCAGACCGGCCAGACGCATCAGCAGAGTAGGCAGCTCCATTTTCAAAAGTTCCCGCGAAGGATTTCACGGTATCCAAGGCTTCCGCGGGATTACTGTCATTGTTGAAGTTCCAATAAGCCACGATGTCCACCAGCCCGGAGCGCAAGGGGCGGGAGGAGTTTTTGGTGGGATTGGAGGAACTGTAGAGAACTTCCAAGCCGTCCCGGAAGCCATCTCCATCGGTATCTGCAAGGTTGGGATTGGTCCCTGGATTCACCGCACTGACATAGATTCCGCTATTGGTTTCCACCTGATCATTGAACCCATCCGCATCGGAATCCAGCTTCACAGGATTGGTCCCCGGATTTGCAATGCTGACCCACGTGCCGCTGCCATTCTCCGCACCGTCAGCAACGGTATCTCCGTCCGTATCGGCGATCAGGGGGTTGGTGCCAGTATCGGCGGCATTGACAAAACTGCCGGTGCCGCTCTCCACGCCATCCAGCAAGCCGTCGTTGTCAGAGTCATTATCCTGCGGATTGGTGCCTTTTTCGTATTCAGTGAGGTTGGAAGAGCCATCGCTGTCGGCGTCTCCCGCGCCATCATTGACCGCCGGGTTGAGGCCATTGGCCGTCTCGAAGGCGTCCGCCATGCCATCGTTGTCGCCATCCGGACGGCTCCCACCAATGATGACAACTTCACCCAGCGAAAGAATGTTGGCATCATCTCCCGTCGACGCGGCGTCATTTGTCCGCGTGATACGGATCTGCCTGCCCAGCACCGGCGTCCCGCCATTCAATGCCTGGATGTCCAACGGAATGCTGAGAGGGCCCAACAGGGCATTTGCAGGGTTCAACAGGACCGAGGTCCACACCGGCGTACCGGCATCCCCCAGGACTTCCACGGTGAGATCGCGCAGGCGTTCCGGGAAGGAACCGTCGCCACGGTTGAAAATTTCGAGCTGCTGGATCTGCATCAATTCCCCCAGATCCGCTTTCCACCATTGATTGGTGGTTAGCCCGGTGGCGGTGCTGCTGAAGTTGGAGGTGTTGCCATCAAGGACGAGGTCGGCCCCGGTTCCGCTGCTTTGCGAGGCGCTCAAATAAGAAAGCGAGGCTTGGCCGAGATTCGTGCCGAGCGGCAGCACGGCCGGGCCTTTTTTATAAAGCTGGACTTCAGCCACGTGCAGGAAGTTGCCTGACTGCCGGAGTTCAATCACCCTCACATTTTGCGGGGTGGGGAACCTGTAATTCAACTGGGCGGGCGATCCCGCCACCGGACCGGAGGCGAATACCTGATTCGCTCCCGCGACATCACTGAAAGCCCTCACCACGGTGCCGTTGAGCCGCTCGGCACAGCAGTCGCTGCGGTTGTAGATGCGGATCAGGTCGGCGCTCGCCACGTCATTCAATTCGACCCGGAGCCATTCATCCCCCCCATTGTTGGTGTGGTTGAAATCCGGATTGATCCCATTGGTTGTGCCATCGATCGCCTTGATGGCCGGGAAACCATAGGGATCACTGGACTGGCTGGCGACGGCTCCTGAGATGAGGTCAACCGGGGTCAGCACCGAGGTGGCCTGCACGCAGCCCATGCTCGCAACTCCTGCACAGACTCCCACGACGATCGGATATCTTCTTGATTTGGGTTTTTTCATGATGAATTCAGGCGGCTTGAATTAAGGTATCGGGATACTTGAAGGATTTGTGGTTTTGTTGCAATATTTAATTCTACTTTCACCTGAACTGGGTGATGCGGCCGTCCTCCGCTGTTATGGAATTTCGCATGCAGGCCTGACGGGCGCTCCTTGGTATTGTTTTAAAGCTTGCTGGCTCCTGCCGGAAACCTTAGGAAATTTCCATGGTCCCATTGCCCTCCCATTGGAAGAAAGCCGCAGGTATATTTTTGCTGCTGCACACCGCTATCTTCCCCCTCCATGCTCAATTGACGAATGCTGCGCTGGGTAAAACCGCCACCGCCAGCGGTGCCGTCTACGATGCCCAGCGGGCCCCTGGCATGATCACGGATGGGAGCGCTTCCACCTTCAGCCACCCCGCCGCCCCGGTAGCTCCGGCCACCGCGCTGGGTTTCAAGTATACCATCGACCTCGGCAGCATCCAGTCGCTGAACAAGTTACGCATCCTGAACCGCAACGATGGCTGCTGTCCGGAACGGCTCACCAACTATCGCGTGTCGCTTTTCACGGCCGACCCGGCAGTAGCCGCGACCCCGGCCGTCTGGACCACTGTGGTGCGGGCGAACGGCACCAATTCAGGCGTCGGTGGGATTGATGAGGTGGTGGCAGGAGCAAACCCCACCGGACAGTTCGCCGGACAATGGATCCGTCTCGAAAACCTGAATAATACCACCTATCATCCGCAGGTGGCCGAAGTCGAGGCCCTGACGGGTCCCAATGTGGCGCTCTATAAAACCGTCACTGCCAGTGCCGCCGTGGGCGCCGGTGCTCCGGCTTCCGCCCTGACGGATGGCATTTCCACCACCTACTCCTTCCCGGCCGGAGCCGCCGGCGCCACCCTCGGGTTTTATTATCAGGTGGATCTGAGCGGCGAGTATGGCCTCGACCGGCTGGTGCTTTATTCCCGCCACGATTGCTGCCCCGAACGCACCACCAACTACCGCGTGACACTCTTTGCGGACAATGCCGGCGTTCCCGGTGCCCCTCAATGGACCGCTGATATCCGCACCAACAACACCTTTGCCTCCGCCGCCTCCGGAGAGGTCATCCGCCCGGAACAAGGCACGGGAGAAATGCGGGGGCGCTTCCTCCGGATCACCAACCTGAGCAATCAGGCCTCCAATCCGCAATTTGCCGAAATCGAAGCCTACCGGGCCACCCCGCCCACGATCCGCTACTTCACCACCAATGCCGGCAATATCACCACGACCGGCGCGGCCGGCCTTCCGTCCCAGGCCACCCTCTCATGGGAGATCCAGGGAGCGGCCAGCGCCACCATCAGTCCTGGAGCGATCCCGGCCTCCCTGCCCTCCGGCAGCACCATCGTCTCCCCCGCGACTGCCACCACTTATACCCTCACGGCCACCAACACTGCGGGCTCCGTGAGCGCGTCCATCCTGATCGCAGTGGATGCCCCGCAAATCCCCCCAAGGATCAATGAATTTGTCACCGACAATGCCGCCGGACTGGAGGACGAGGACGGCTCCAAACCTGACTGGATCGAGTTGTTCAATCCCAATAATTTCACCCTGCCGCTGGCCGGGGCACATCTCAGCGATGACGCCGGAATCCCCGCCAAGTGGACCTTCCCCGCCGGATCCACCCTGCCGCCGAATGGTTATTTGACCGTCTTTGCCTCCGGCAAGGACCGCCGGGTCTCCTCCGCTCCGCTGCACACCAATTTCCAGCTTCAGAAATCCGGCGAATCCCTTGCCCTGCACGCCCCGGACGGCACCACCCTGTGGAGCCGCATCCCCGCCGACTTTCCCGCCTCCCTGACGTATCCGCCTCAGAGCCAGGACACCAGCTATGGGATCAACGGGACCGGCCAGCTGCGGTTCTTCCGCCCTCCCACTCCAGGAGCAGTCAATGCCACCCTCGGTTACACCACCGTTGTCGAGGACACCTCCTTCAGTGTGAAACGCGGGTTCTACACCACCCCGCAAAGCGTGGCCATCACGACCGCAACCCCCGGAGCCACGATCCGCTATACCACCAACGGCACGCGCCCCACCGAAGCCGTGGGAACCGTGTACACCGCGCCCATCACGGTCACTGCCACCACCGTCCTGCGCGCGGCGGCTTTCCTGAATGGGGCGGCCCCCACCAATGTGGATACCCACACTTACATCTTTCCCGGAAGCGTCCAGACCCAATCCGCCATGCTGGCCAGCATCACCGGAAACGCCACTTTCGGCCCCCAGATTCCGGCGGCCCTAACGGACATCCCCTCCATCTCGCTGACCCTGCCCAGCACCGGGGCGATCAATCAGGACACCGAGGTCGAGACCGCGGTCGAGTGGCTGCATAACACCGACCCGCTGCAGCACACCCAGGTCGATGCCGCCGTCACCCTGTTTGGCGGAGCCTACACCAATTTCACCAAGAAGAGTTTCCGGCTCTACTTCCGCTCGGAATACGGCGACGCCAAACTCGCCGCCCCTCTCTTTACCGGCCATGAGCATGGCCTGAAACCGATGGAGGAATTTGATAGTCTGGAACTGCGCAATGGCAGCCATGACATGGTCGACCGCGGGTTCTACATGAGCAATCTTTTCACGGACCAGGTGCTCAAGGAAATGGGTCATCTCGCCCCGCACGGCCGCATGGTTCATCTCTATTTCAACGGGCTCTACCACGGCATGTATCACCTGCGTGAGCGCTGGAATGCGGACATGCATGCGGACTACCTCGGCGGCAGCAAGGACGACTACGAAGCCATCAACGGAAACCTCAACGTCGGCGGCTGGGCTGACCCCGGCACGGTCTTCGACGGGGATGGCACTGCGTGGGAATATCTGAAAACCCGCCGCGCCAACTACAATGAACTCCGCGGGCTCCTCGATGTGCAGAATTTCGTGGATTTCATGATCACCTTCATGTTCGGCAATTCCGAGGATGAATGGCGCGGGGTCAGCCCCAACCGCCTCATCGGCAATGGCAGTGGCGCCCGGTTCATCCTCAATGATGCCGACGGCTGGCTTTCCATCAATTCCAGCAACAGCATTTTCGCGTGGGATGGCAATGACAACAACACGGCCCGCAACGCCACCTTCACCAATGGGAATTTCAATCCCGGGCGTGCCATGGGCGACGGCCCGGCCTCGCTCTTTTCGGCCATGCTCCTCACCGGCGGGGTGGATCACCGCATGCTGGTGGCCGACTCCATCCACCGCCACTTTTTCAACGACGGGGTCCTGACGCCCACCCGCAATGACGCCCGGCTGCGCACCATGTGCACGGCCACCCAGCGCCCCTTCATCGCGGAGGCCGCACGGTGGAGCAACCTCTACCGCACCCCTGCCAGCTGGGCCACGGCACGCGATGTCTGCCTGAACTCCTGGATCCCCAACCGCACCAATGCAGTGCTCAGCCAGTTCAGGACTGCGGGTTTCTACCCCGCAGTGAACGCCCCTGTCTTCAGCCAGAATGGTGGCGTCTTCACCACACCATTCAATCTCTCCCTGTCGGTCCCTTCCCTGCCCGCGGGGGCCGTGATCTATTACACTCTCGATGGCAGCGACCCGCGGGCTCCCGGAGGCGCGGTCAATACCGCACCTGCTCCCCTGACTTACACCGGACCCTTCGCACTCACCGCCAACACGATCGTCCGCGCCCGCACCCGGTCGACGGCCGGCGTTTGGAGTGCCTTGCAGGAAGGGTTCTTCCAGCTCTCCACCTCCTCGCCGGTGCCCGCCGGGGCGGTGGTGCCGGGCGAGTTGCACTTCAACCCCAC
The DNA here is from genome assembly GCA_942492905.1 of uncultured Verrucomicrobiota bacterium. Taxonomy (GTDB): domain Bacteria; phylum Verrucomicrobiota; class Verrucomicrobiia; order Verrucomicrobiales; family V1-33; genus CAIZWU01. The sequence continues at coordinate 1,835,560 of OW818657.1, read as the reverse complement.
TGGCAACACCGACGCCGAATTTGTCGAGCTGATCAATGTCTCCCCCGCCGCCGTCAATCTGCGCGGTTGCCGCTTCACTGCGGGGATCGACTTCGCCTTCAGCGAATTCCGCGACATTCTGCTCGCCCCCGGCCAGCGGATCGTGCTGGTACAAAGCGAATTCATCCACCGGCAACGCTACAGCTGGGACCGCCGCATCGCGGGCATCTACTCCGGCAGCCTCAACAATGCCGGCGAGGCTCTGACTCTGGTGCGTGGCGTTGATCCAGTGTTCAGTTTGGCCTTCAACAGCACGTGGCAATTACTGGCCGACGGCGGGGGACGCAGCCTTACCCTCATCAAACCCGCCCCTGGCAAAAACCTCGACGCTCCGGAAAACTGGCGCTCCAGCAGCATCACCGATGGCACCCCCGGCACCGGGGATGCCGGTCCGGCCTTCACCGGCGTCCCCACTGCGGATGCCGATGGCGATGGCTTCTCCGCCCTGATGGAATACTCGCTGGGGACTTCCGATTCCCAGGCCAATCCGGACGCTGGCCTCGCCGCCTCGCCCCCGTCCCTGCCCGGCGGCCTCCCGCTCTTCAGTTACACCCGCGCCGCCGCAGCCGATGATACTATCCTCGTGCCGCAGATCGCGTCGGACCTCTCAACCTGGAACAGCGGTCCAACCTGGCTCCAACCGCTTTCGGAAACCGTCCTGCCGGATGGACGGATCCGCATCACCCTGACGCCCGGCCCTGCTTTCCCCGCCGGCCAACGCGCCTTCTTCCGCCTCCACGCCAGCCCCCGTTCCTGACAAATCCCGGCGTCCAGCCGTTCATTTTGACGGAGCACCCACTTCCGGAGTCGGCACCGTCAGCTTGAACTGGGTTTCCATCACCCGGACAAACTCCGCAGTATCGCGCGCCGTGCCGTGCATCACCCCGGAAGGCGGAAGCAACAGCTTCGGCATGGCGATGCTCTGCGCCGTCAGTTGAGCAAATGCCGCAACATTCTCCTTGAGCCGCTGGCCCACCCACGGGTCTTCCAAAGCTGCGGCGATGGCCTCCTCACTGGTCAAAGTCACCGCCTTGTACCGGGCTTCCGCCAGCCGCTCGATTGTCATGGGCAGTGGCAAGGCCAACAGAAAGTCATGGAACTCAGGGAAGACCTCCGGTTTCACCCTCCAGAGCGCCAGGGCCAGCCTCGCCAGCTCGCACGCCCCCGGGTGATCGCGCACAGCGGGCTTGAGCGCGGGATTGCACGCCCGGTTCAGCGGGGCCGGCAACACAATTACCGCAAACGTCTCCGGCCACTTCTTTTTGAGTTCTTTCAGATCGCCCGCCAGTTCCCGGCAGGAGCCACAGGTATAGTCGAAGAATTCCACCAGCACGACCTTCGCCGCCGGCGATCCGAGCAGCGGCAGCCTGGCGGTATCGTATTTCAACTGGCCGTCCAAAAAACTCACCTCACGACCTTCCGCCGGCGCCACCACCAGCGCTGGAGCAGACGCTGCTGCGAGGCCCGTCAAAAGATACGTGTTGGGTTTTGGTCCCCAGATTTGGCCGGCGGCCAATGCCACCAGCGCCAGGAAACCTGTCAGCACCGGCATCCCCAGCCCTGCGCATCCCCGCTTCCTCACGGCATCCGCCAGGATCAGCCCTGCCACCATGATCCCCGCCAGATGGAGCCCGAGACACCACGGACAATGCTGGCGTTCCACCCTATAAAGCAGAGTCAGGAAATAAATCGCAGCACCGCCCAGCATCACCGCCGCCGCGACGAGGCACCGGTCCCCCACCGGCCCCCACCGGCGCTGCACCGGAGGAAGTGTCAGGCTCAGCACCGCCGCATGCACCAACCCTGCCAGCAGGGTCACGGGCACCTGAAACCACTCTGACCACCGCCCCCCCAGCACCTGCGAGCACCCCCCTTCACCCCCACAGCCCGCGATGCTGGTAATACCGCCGGACAACTTCCGGCCAAACAGCCACAGACAAACCGTCAGCGCGGAAAAACTGAGCAGGCGCACCGCCCCACAGAGCAGCGGATGGGACAGCAGCCGGGAATTCATAACCTCTATTTCACGGTTCCCCTTGGACATGTCCAGCTTCGAAAATCACTCCGGCCCGCCCGCACCCTTCATGCCGGTTCACTCAGAGATCCCTTGTGTCTGGCCTTACCCTTAGGAGGAATTGTCACATTTGAGAATTCGCAAGGTGAAATCGCCTGAAAAAGCCCTCCGTTTTCCCGAAATGGCGAAAAATCCTCAAAAAAATCTCGCACTTTAGAAAAATTACTATAATTTCTCCAACCGATGCCCCAAACCTTCAGAACAGCCGCCGCCCTCTTTCAGCAAGCCGATCTCTCATGATGATACCACCCATCTTCACTCTGGCCCGTCGGGGCGTCATTCCTGGCAGCGTTTTGGCACTCTGCCTTGTCTCGGTGTCCTGCAAACTCCCTCCCCGTGAAGCATGGAATCAGGTGCAGCAACGCGGCCTCCTCCCGGTCCTCTTCCAACCGGCCCCTTCCTCGACTCCTGCCACTCCCCATCGGGTGGTCTCCCAAGTCCCCGCCGGTCCTGACGAAGCCCTGAAAGTCCAGCCAGTGCGGCAAGCGGAAATCGCCAAAAATCTGTTCGCCACTCCCGTTCCCGGCCGGCACGGTTATGTTTTCAGCCCCCATGTCCCCGGGAACAAAATCGTGGATGTCAGCCCATTCGCCGCCGGAACCGAAGTGCGCTGTCCCTACACCATGCAACCCTTCCAGGTGCCTGACTTCACCGTCCCGGCGCCCCCGCTGGTCCGGCCCCAGCCCCAGCGCTCGATCGCCGAAATCGCCTCCCACCGGGCTGATTCCCAGACCCTGCCCGCGGCGGATCAGGTGCCCCTGCTGATTCCAACTCCAAATCCCCTGCCTGCCGCCACCTCTGCCTTGCCGGAAATTCCCTTGGGCAGCCGCGTTCCGGGTCGCCCGGGATTTGTCTACAGCCCCTTCGCGCAGAAAAATCAATTGGTCGACGTCGCCGGGATTGCCCCCGGGGTCGAGGTAAAATGCCCTTACTCCAACCAACTTTTCCGGGTCCCTGAGCCACTGCCGGAAGAAATGATCCCGGCGCCGGAGAAGAACCTTCCCCCGGAGCCCCTGCCCTCCATTCAATCGCCAGCACCCGTGGAAACTCCGGCCCCGGTTCAAATTCCAGACACTTCCCCACCGCCATCACCGCCCGAACCCGTCAAGCCACCCACGGTTCCCTGAACTGGTCCATCACTCTGAGGGAGGCCCCCCAGGATCCGGCCGCTCCACGCCCCAACCCATCAGCCGGTGCGGCGGAAAAACCCACTGCGTGGCCCGAAGAAAAAGGCCAGTAAAAATGCGGCCCCCAGCAGGACCGTGATGACGGCCCCGGGCCGGAATTCGCCCCAGTGGGCAATCCACATCCCACCCGCGGCCCCCGCCGCGCCCAAGGCTCCACCACCCCAGAACATTGCCCGAGTGGAGTTGGTCAACAGAAATACCGTCGCTCCCGGAGCCACCACCAGTCCCAATGCCAGGATGCAGCCGACCGCCTGGAGGGAAGAGATCATGACCAGGACCAGCAGGGTCATGATCAGATAATTCAAGGCCCGCACCGGCACGCCCTGGGCCGCCGCCACCGAAGGTTCAAACAGCGTCAGCAAAATCGGTCGCTGCAGCGCCGTCGTCAGCGTCAGGGTCACCGCCCCAATCCCGAATGCCACCCACAGATCGGTAGTCGAAATATTCAAAATGTCGCCGAAGAGATAGTCTTCGAGCTTCACCTGCACCGGCACGTATTTCAGCATGATCAGGCCCGCCGCGAAGGCGATGGTGAAAATAACTGCCAACGAGGTTCCCTGGTCCAAACGCGAGGACCGGGCCACCGCGAGGGAGGCCAGCACCACCACAAGGGCGGCGATCAGTGCCCCCAGGAAAGCACTCCAGGCGGTGAGCGATCCCGCCACCAGGATTCCGCCCGCAATCCCCGGCAACAGGGCGTGCGACAACGATCCGGCGACGAGGGCACTCCGCTTCAGAACCACATAGGCACTGAAGCACCCGTTGGTGAAACCGATGATCAAGGCTCCCAGCAAAGCCCGCTGAAAAAACGGATAGGAAAGAATATCATCCATAAGCGAGGGCAAGATTGGATTCTGTAAATATTTCCTTCACCGGTCCGAAGGCGACGGCGCGGCGGTTCAGGATCAGGACCTCGTCGAAGAGGTCAGCCACCGTATTCAAATCGTGATGGCTGGCGATCACCAGCCGGCCTTCCGCCGCCTGCTGCCGGAGCAACGACGCCAGGTTCTCCCGGGCCGGACGGTCGAGGCCATTGAATGGTTCATCCAGCATCAGCACATGGGCTTCCTGCGCCAGAGCCCTCGCAATGAACGCCCGCTGTTGCTGACCGCCTGACAATTCACTGATCTGCCGGTTCTCCAGCCCTTCGAGGTGCATCGACCGCATGGCCTCCAGCACCTTTTCCTCATCCACCGCCCGCCACCGCCGCCACCAGCCCAGTTGGCTGTAACGGCCCATTTCCACCAGGCCCCGCACCGTCACCGGAAAACTCCAGTCCACGTCCTCCCGCTGCGGCAAGTAGGCAAACTCCCGGTGCCACTGGGCCACCTTCACCCCGCGCCACAGGATAGATCCGGCCGACCGCGGCACCAGCCCGGCGATGGCTTTGAGCAGGGTGCTCTTCCCGGCCCCATTCGGCCCGATCAGGGCCACGGTATTGCCGCAGGAGGTGGCGAAGGACACTCCTTCCAGAGCCCGAATTTCCTGATAGGCCACACTCAGTCCATTCACCTGCAGTTCATGGTGGTGTGCACAATGATGGCAATGTCCGCTGTCAGCGGCGGCCGCAGTGTTCATGGCGTGGTCCTCCACATAAAGCGCACGATTTCATCGACGGATCCCGCGTCCGCCCAGATATTCTGTTGTTGCTCGGACAGGCCATCGGGAGCCGCCCGCAATTCCACCATGGTGCCCGCAGCATCTGGCGGCCAGACCGCCTTGAGCTCCATCTCAAGAGCTTGGTCACGCTCCGCCAGGATGGTTTCTCCCTGACGCTCCAGTCCTGCGCCCCGCAGCGGAATCACTTGATCCCCCACCGTGAGGCTGACCTCCACCGGAACATGCACAAACCGCAGCAGAACCATGACCGGCGTGCCACTCTGCTGCGCCACAACGGCAGGACTGCTGGACGACGGCACGGGCCGGGGCCGGTCCACCCGCAGCAGCGGGACCATCAGCGCCAGGAGGATTGCCCCTACCGCCAGCAGATTCATCAAAGGAAAACCACGCATCAAATTATCAGTTAAGGCTCCGTTTTGAGCGCCCGGACGATCTCGCGGATGTTGTGCTCAAACAGTCCGGTAAAGTTGGCCAGCGGTCCTGTTCCATTGCCGTCAGCGATCAATTCGCCGCCGAAGACGACTCCGGTCTCCTGCGAAATTTTGGAGAGCAGTTTGGGATTCACCCCCTGCTCCGGAAACACCGCGCGGACTTTGCTCCGCCGGATGGTATCGATTGCGGCGGCCACATCCTGCGAAGTCGCCGGCACCTCCGGATTCAAGCCCTGCACCGGAATCAGTTTGAAGCCGAATTCCTTGGCAAAATACCCCAACGACAGGTGCGCGGTGGCCAGCGTCCGCTGCCCGGGAGGGATGCTGCTGATCTCCTGCCGTGCCCATTTCCGGAGGTCGGTCAGCTTTTTCAGATACACCGCCGCATTGGCCTCGTAGGCAGCCGCATTGGCCGGATCCGCCTTGGCAAAAGCCGCCGCCACCACCCGGGTGGCCCGCTGCATGTTTTCCACGCTGTTCCACCAATGAGGGTCCACCCCACCGTGGGTATGACCGGAGTGCCCCTGCTCCGCTGCCTCCATGAGCTGCGCCGCCTCACTCAGTTCCAGGGAGGGAATCGATGCCCCCACTTCCATCAGTTTCTGCCCATCCGTCAGGCTGTCCTGCAGCTTTCCGAGGTAATTTTCCAATTTCTTTCCCGAGGCCAGCACCAAATCGGCTCCGGAGACCGCCTGCATGTCCCGCGTGGAGGGGGAAAAATGATGCACATCCGTCCCCGCCTTGACCACCGCCATCACCTTCACCTTGTCGCCACCCACCTGCTGGGCCAAATCCGTCAGCAGCGGGTGCAAAGTCGCCACTTTCAACTCCCCCCGGGCGGCCAGGGCGGTCAGCCAGATCAACAGCCCCACCGCGGCCCTTTGATAAAATCCAATCTTCATGCTGCCGCAAATATCTTGCAGCAACCCGCGGCGTCAATCGCACAGAACAACCCCCGCCATTCTTCCGGAAGCCGCCCGCCCAGGCCGTATTGTGGCATGCCGGATGACCCCATCGGCCGCCGACCGCGCCTGCTCCGCCCCCCGGAAATCCCGGATTCCGCCGGAGGAATTCGCTTTTACCTCCCGCGGAGCCTTGGTATGAACCATCCGACCCTCCTTTTGACCCATGCGATTGTTCCTCCTGTCCAGCACGCTGCTTTTTCTCCTTGGTGCCCTCCCCGCATTGGCCGCCCCCCCGGCGGCCCCTTCCAATATCAGTTTGATTGCCCCCTACGTCAGCACCCTCAAGCTCAGTTGGCAGGACAATTCCAACAATGAGACCGGCTTCGAAATCTCTTACCGGGTCGGCACCAGCGCTGCCTTTTCCTCGCTCGGCACCGTGGCTGCCAACAGCACCACCCTCGACCTGAACGGGGCCTCCCCCCTGATCACCTATCAATTCCAGGTGCGGTCTTATCTGAATCCCGGCCCGGAATACTCCGCCTACGCCGGCCCCGCCACCGTCACCACCCCCGGCTTCATCAGTCCTCCCGCCCTGTTGGCTCCCCTCGTCGCCGGCACCCCTCCCGCCACCCAGTCGCTCACCGCCGGCAGCAGCCCCGCGCCCCTCGCTCTTACGGGCCTTTTCAGCGATCCCGACGTCAGCTCCGCCGCCCGGCTCACCACCGACCTCGGCAACCTCGACTTCGCCTTTTACCCCAACAGCGCCCCCCTCACTGTCGCCAACTTCCTCGCCTATTTGAATCGCGGGGATTTTGCCAACACCATGTTCCACCGCAGTGTCCCCGGCTTCATTGTCCAGGCGGGAGCTTTCCGCGCCGATGCCACCGCCTCCGCCGTCACCACTACCCCTGCCGTGGTGAATGAGCCCTCCATCACCAATGCCCGGGGCACCATCGCCATGGCCAAACTCGGGGGCAATCCCGACAGCGCCACCAACCAATTTTTCATCAACCTCGCGGACAATGCTGCCAACCTGAATAATCAGAATGGCGGCTTCACCGTGTTCGGCCGCGTCGCCGGCACCGGTATGACCGTCGCCGATGCCATCGCCAGCCTTCCAACCCGGAATTACGAAACTATCAACAGCGCCCTCACCGACACTCCGGTCCGCGGCACTCCGCTTCCTCCCGCTTACGATCCCACCACCCTCGTCCGCATCAGCAACGCCGCCGTCATCCCGCCACTTGCTCTCAGCGCTGCCTCCTCCGCGCCCACGATCACAACCGCCGCCATCACCGGGACTGACCTGGCCCCCACCGTAACCCTGACTCCCCTGAATTCCGGCACCGCCACCATTACCCTCACCGCCACTGATCTCGACAATCAGTTCGTCTCCACCACCTTCAGCGTCTCGGTGCAGGATGCCTATGATCTCTGGGCTGCCCAGCAATCCTTTGCCCAGCCCGCCGATGCCCTTCCCACGGCCGATCCGGATCAGGACAGCAGCAACAACCTCGTAGAATTCGCCCTCCCCTCCCCGCCCCTTGCGGCTTCGCCCATTTCAGTGGTACCAGGCCTCGCCGCGAATCATCTCACCCTGACTTTTCCCCTCCGGCCCAGCCTTGCTGGCACCACGGTGACGCTCCAATCGGCAGCCTCCCTCGACGGCCCCTGGACCGACCGGTGGAGCGCCACAGATGGCTTCACCCATCCTTGGATTGCCACCACCGAGGATCTCGGAACCCACCACCTTGTCACGGCCCAAGACCCCGATCCCCTCAATCCGGCCCGCCGCTTCCTCCGCCTCAAAATTACCCGGCCCTGAGTTCCAGCCCCCCTTGCGTCCACGCCGGGCCTCCCTCTCGTTGTCTCCCGCAGACATGAAGACCCCCACCCGCGCCAAGGCCGCTTCCCCAGCCAAATCCCCTTCCAAAACCAAGCCTTCGTCCCCGGCGCCAATCGAGTTTCTACCGGCGCCCTCCGACGTCATCACCATCCGGGGTGTCACCCAGAACAATCTCAAGGGCATCGACCTTGACCTTCCCCTCGGGAAACTCAATGTCATCACCGGTCCCAGCGGATCCGGGAAATCCAGCCTGGCGTTCCAGACCATCTATGCGGAAGGCCAGCGCCGTTATGTCGAGACTTTCTCGCCTTACACCCGGCAGTTTTTCGACCGCATGGACAAACCCAAGGTCGAGGAAATCCGGGGCATCCCGCCTGCCATCGCCATTGCCCAGAGCAACACCGTGCGCACCTCGCGGTCGACCGTCGGCACCATGACGGAAATCAATGACTACCTGAAGCTGTTTTTCCCGCGCCTCGCCACCGGCACCTGCCCCTCCTGCGGCCAACCCGTCCAGCCCGACACCCCGCAAACCGTTGCCGCCGCCGCCTTCCGCCACTTCCCCGGCAAAACCGTCCTCGTCACCCTGCCCGTCCCCGTCCCCGCCAAAACCAGCGCGGCCGATTTCTTCCCCTTCCTCCAGGCCCAGGGATATCTCCGCGTCCTGCTCTTTGGCGAAACCCTTCGCACCGACGAACCCGCTTCCTTCAAAAAAGCCGTCCTCCCGCCCATCGTCCCGGTGATCCAGGACCGCCTCAAGCTTGACTCCACCCAGCAAGGCCGCTTCCTCGAAGCCATCGAAACCGCCTTCCACCTCGGCAAAGGCAAACTCACCCTGATTGAGCCGGAGTCCGGCAAAACCCTCGCCTTCTCCAAAGGCTGGCACTGCGCTGAATGTGATATCAATCTCCGCGAGCCAACGGCCGCGCTCTTCACCTTCAACAACCCCATCGGCGCCTGCCCGCAATGCCGGGGCTTCGGCCGCACTATCGGGATCGACCTCGAACGCGCCCTTCCTGACAAATCGCTCTCCATCAGACAAGGTGTCGTCAAAGCCTTCTCCGGAGCCGTCTACGCGGACAGCCAGCGTGACCTCGAACGCAACGCCAAACGCCGGGGCCTCAGCCTGACGACCCCGTTCGATGACCTTGATCCCGCAGACCAGCAATGGGTCATGGAAGGCGAACCCGGGTATAAAAGCGATCCCGACGGCGAGTGGGACAACAGCGAATGGTATGGCGTGCGCCGGTTTTTTGACTACCTCGAAAGCAAGACCTACAAGATGCACGTGCGGGTTTTCCTGAGCCGCTTCCGCACCTACACCACCTGCCGCGTTTGTCAGGGTTCACGCCTCCAGCCGGAAGCTCTCGCCTTCAAAGTTGCCGGCCACACCCTGCCGGAACTCTGGCAGTGGCCCATCACGCAACTCACCGATTTCATCGCCGCCCTGCCGCTTCCTGAAAACGATCACACCGCCGATCAGCTTCAAAAGGAAATCACCAGCCGCCTCCGCTACCTGGAAAATGTCGGCCTCGGTTATCTGAATCTCGACCGCTCCACCCGCACCCTCAGCGGCGGCGAAGTCATGCGCGTCACCCTCACCACCTGCCTCGGCGCCTCGCTGGTGAATACGCTGTTCGTGCTTGATGAACCTAGCGTCGGCCTGCATCCGCGCGACACCGGACGCCTCATCGACGTGATGCACCACCTCCGAGACAAAGGCAATACCCTGCTGGTCGTGGAACACGAGGAAAGCGTGATGCGCGCCGCCGACAACCTCATCGAGATCGGCCCCGGCCGCGGCGAACAGGGCGGCGAACTGGTCTTCCACGGCCCGCATTCCGAACTCCACACCGCCCGCCGATCCCTCACTGCCGACTACCTCCTCGGCCGGAAATCCATCGCCGTTCCTGACAAACGACGCAAACCCAAACCCGGCCACGCCATTAAAATCGAGCGTGCTTCGCAGAACAACCTGCAACGCATCAACGTCACGATTCCCCTCGGTCTTTTCTGCGCCATCACCGGCGTTTCCGGCTCCGGGAAATCCACCCTCGTCCACGAAGTCCTCTACGAAAATCTGATCCGCAAAAAAGGACTCAGCAGCGAAAACGAACCCGGCCGCTGCCGCGCCATCACCGGCGACGAACCCATCAGCCGCGTCATCATGGTAGACCAGTCGCCCCCCAGCCGCACCCCCCGCAGCACGCCTGCCGTCTACACCGGAGCCTGGGACCACATCCGCGCCGTCTTTTCCGAAACGCCGGATGCCATCGAGCAGGAAACCGGCCCCGGTTACTTCTCCTTCAACAGCGGCACCGGCCGCTGCGGCAGATGTCAGGGCGCCGGTTATGAAAAGGTCGAGATGCAGTTCCTCAGCGACCTCTACGTGAAATGCCCCGAATGCGAAGGCAAACGCTTCCGCCCCGAAGCCCTCGCCATCCACCACCATGGAAAAAGTATCCACGACGTGCTGGAAATGACGGTCACGGAAGCCATCCCCTTCTTCCTCCAGGAGACCGAACTCAAAGCCAACAAGGCCGCTGCCGCCCTGAAAATCCTCGCCGAAGTCGGCCTCGGTTACCTCCGCCTCGGCCAGCCGCTGAATACCTTGTCCGGCGGCGAATCCCAGCGCCTCAAACTGGTTGGTCACCTCCTCGAAGGCGGCAAGGACCCCACTCTCTTCATCCTCGACGAGCCCACTACCGGCCTCCACTTCGACGACATCAATCTGCTCCTCCAAACCTTCCAGCGTCTCGTCAATGAAGGCCACAGTCTTCTGGTTATTGAACACAACCTCGAAGTCATTAAATGCGCCGACTGGGTCATTGATCTCGGCCCTGAAGCCGGCGCCGACGGCGGTCTCCTCGTCGCCGAAGGCACCCCCGAACAAGTCGCCAAAGTAAAAGCCAGCCACACCGGTCAATACTTGGCCGAAATCCTCGCCCAAGGGAGAAGCAGCCCCCGTGCCGCTAGGTTCCCCACCCTCAAAGCTGCTGAATCCCCGCTCACCGCCCCCACGCCCCACCCCAATTCCATCCGCATCACCGGCGCCCGCGAGCACAACCTGAAAAACATCTCCGTCACCATCCCACGCGACCAACTCGTCGTCGTCACCGGCCTCTCCGGTTCCGGGAAATCCACCCTCGCTTTCGATATCGTCTTTGCGGAAGGCCAGCGCCGTTTCCTCGACTCCATGTCCACCTACGCCCGGCAGTTTGTCGAGCAGATGGAAAAACCGGAGGTCGACCACATCTCCGGCCTGCCCCCCACCGTCGCCATCGAGCAGCGCATCACCCGCGGCGGCGGCAAGAGCACCGTCGCCACCGTCACGGAGATCTATCACTTTCTCCGCCTCCTCTACGCCAAGGTCGGCGAACAGCATTGCCCGGACTGCCACGTCCCCGTCACCCAGCAATCCCCGGGAGCCATCGCCACCCTCATCCGTGCCGCCCTCACCAAAAACGGTCCCCTCCGCGTCATGGCCCCGCTCATCCGCGGCCGCAAAGGATTCCACGACAAAATCGCCGGCATCGCGACCCGGGCAAACTGTGAGGAAATGTGGATCGACGGCAAAGTCATCCGGACGGCCGACTTCGAAAAACTTGCCCGTTTCAAAGAGCACACCATCGACGCCGTCACCGCCCACCTGACCAACGCTCCCTCCGTCGCCGAACTCGATGCCCTCGTCGCCCGCACTCTCGAACTCGGACGCGGCGTCATCCGCCTCCTCGACAAAAAAGGCAGCATCACCGTCCTCAACACCAAGCGTTCCTGCCCCAAATGCAGCCGCTCCTTCGATAACCTCGATCCGCGCCTCTTCTCCTTCAACAGCCCCCACGGCGCCTGCTCCACCTGCCGGGGTTACGGCACCGTGCCCAAGCATTCCCGGGAACTCGATACCACCCACGCCAACTCCATCCTCGAAGCCGAGCTCATTGAAGAGCAACGCCGCGGCACCGCTGACGATGTCAGCGAATCCATCCCCTGCAAAGTGTGTCAGGGCAGCCGCCTCAACGAGGAATCCCGCAATGTCTTCGTCCACGGACTGGACCTCGGCACCCTCACCGGCCAGCCTGTCAGCACCGCCACGGAATCCCTCAAACGTTTCACCTTCACCGGCACCCAGGACATCATTGCCCGGGATATCCTGACGGAAATCGCCCAGCGTCTCACCTTCCTCCGTGAGGTCGGGCTCGGCTACCTCCAACTCAACCGCGCCGCCACCACCCTCAGCGGCGGCGAAAGCCAACGCATCCGCCTCGCCTCGCAGTTGGGGTCAAACCTGCGCGGCGTCCTTTACGTTCTCGACGAGCCCACCATCGGCCTCCACCCCCGCGACAACGTCAAGCTCCTCGACACCCTGATCGCCCTCCGTGACAAAGGGAACAGCCTTCTCGTCGTCGAGCATGACGAGGACACCATGCGCCGCAGCGACCTCATCATCGATCTCGGTCCCGGCGCCGGTCAATTTGGAGGCGAAATCACCGCCCACGGCACATGGCAGGAAATCCAAACCAACCCCAAAAGCGTCACCGGCCAAGCCCTCCGCCACCCCATGCCGCACCCCAGCCGGGGATCCCGCAGAGCGCTCCCGCCTGGGCACGCCGGCGGCGCGCCGATCCCAGCAACCAAGCTTCCCAAAGCCAAGGCCAGCAAATCCAACCCATCAACGCTCAACCCTCAGCCATCAACCCACACCGAGGGTTACCTGACCATCACCGGTGCCCGCGCCAACAACCTCAAAAACATCAACGTCCAGATCCCCCTCGCCCGCCTCACCGTCCTCAGTGGCATCAGTGGCTCCGGAAAATCCAGCCTGATGCGCGGCGTCATCCATCCAGCCGTCCACGAAGCCCTCAGCGCCACCCGCCACAAGAAAAACCCCAACCTCCCCTGCGACGGCGTCGAAGGTATCGACCAGATCGAAGCCGTCTACGAGGTTGACCAGTCCCCCATCGGCAAAACCAGCCGCAGCACCCCGGCGACTTACATCAAAGTCTTCGACGAAATCCGCGCCCTCTTCGCCAATCTCCCGTCAGCCAAAATGCGCGGCTACACCGCCAGCCGTTTCTCCTTCAACACCGAAGGCGGCCGCTGCGAAGCCTGCGGTGGCAACGGCCTGATCAAACACGAAATGGCCTTCCTGCCCACCAGCCACGTCGTCTGCACTGAGTGCCACGGCCAACGCTACAACGCCCCCACCCTGGAGATCGACTACAACGGCAAGAACATCGGCGATGTCATGAACCTCACCATTGCTGAAGCCGCCGACTTCTTCAGCGCCCATAGCAAAATCGCCCGCACCCTCAACCTCCTCGCCGACACCGGCACCGGCTACCTCAAACTCGGCCAGCCCAGCCCCACCTTGTCAGGAGGGGAAGCCCAGCGCCTCAAACTCGTGGCCGAACTCAGCCGCGGCATCGCCCGCACCGCCAACGAACGCATCCGCAAAAACCGCAACCCCAAAGGCAACCTCTACCTCATCGAAGAACCTACCATCGGCCTTCACCCCACCGACGTCGCCAAATTGATCGACGTCCTGCACCGCCTCGTGGACGACGGCCACACCGTGATCGTCATCGAGCACAACCTCGACGTCATCGCCGAAGCCGACCACGTCCTCGATATCGGCCCCGAAGCCGGAGCCGAAGGCGGCCAACTCACCGCCACCGGCACCCCCGAGGAAATCGCCGCCCACCCCGTCAGCCGCACCGCCCCCTTCCTAGCCGAGGTCCTCAAACAAAGCACATCCATCCATCAAAAATCCACATCCTCCTCAACTCCCTCTCAAGGAAAGCCCACTAAAAAAGCGAAACAGTCGAAGGAAGTTCAATCTTCAAACTTATGAGCCTGCGGGACCTTGCAACATACAGCGTGATCATTCTGATCGGCCTCGCATCCGCCTGCGTAACGGCAATTCTCTATATTGAACTCCGGTGGAGATTGAACCCTCTTTCACTGGTGACGCCTTGGCTGGCCGTTTCCGGCCTGATGCTGGGATTAGCGGCGCGCCCCCGCCAAAAACCATGGCCTTACATTCCCTCCATCGCCGTGCTGCTTTGCACCATCCAACTATATGTTTCCCAAACGTTCTGGAATAACATGGACCTGAGTCGGATGAAACACGCCCACGGTATAAAAGATAATTTTGATACCTTTTACCTGAAAGGCATCGAGGAAAATGATCCCGATGGATACGACGATTCCGGAGGCGGGATGCGGGCTTTGCCGTATTTGGGAAAGAAAGGCTATCTGCCCTTTTTTGCCAACCTCGGAGTTTGGTCCCTCACCGTTTTTGGTGCATCAATCGCCACCCGGAATATGAACTCCCACAGTAGGCGTTTGACGAACTGAATGTCAAAAAAACCCACCTGTTGACGGTAGGATCACCCATCGACAAGCAATTGCAGCGCCGGAAACCATTTCCGCAAATAACCCCGGAAGTGGGCACTCAGACAGATTCCGATGCATTTTAGCACAAGACACTCCGGCTGATCTGAGGCAGGGTAACTGCTTCAATTTCCCTTCCCCATCGTCTGCCTTTTCATGCGTCCCTGCCGCCCCCCGTCCGCACTCATCTGGCTCTGGCTCAGCACCACGCTGGCAGGTATCGTGGTCAGTCGGGCCGCGGTGCCTTCGAACTACCATCCATGCGGCGGGGAATTGTTGAATCCATTCCTCGACCCTCCTCCCCCGCAATCGCCGGACTTCCACGAGAAGCTGCAGCCGTCGGTGAACTATGGTCAACTCCCGCAGATCAATGGATTTGGCGCCACGGGGGCGGCCATGCGACAACCGATTGGGGCTCTGACCGGCAAGGTCGTCTTCACCAATGGAGGGCATGGCTGGACGGCAGACAGCGGATTCTCCAGTGGCTGGCGATTGCAGCGCGGTCTTACTTTTGGCATCAACGAGGACTACGGGAATGCTGACCAGTTCAATCTTTTCGCCGACTACTGTTTCAATGCCGGGGCCGTCGTGGTGCCGCTACGCCCGGTCGGTCATCAGAACAACGAAGTGGTAATCGATAATGACGACCCATCCGTCACGTGGACCGGCACCTGGTCCAACAGTACTTCAACGCTCTATTATGGAAATGCCGGCGATATTGCCTATCGTTTCGCCTCGCTGGCAGCAAGTGAAACAGCCACCGCCACCTACCGGCCCACCATTCCGGAAGCGGGTCTTTATCCGGTCTACACCTGGGTGCGGCACGGTCCGGACCGAGGGGATCAGCTCTACCGCATCCGCCACACCGGAGGTGAATCCGAGGTCCGGTTGCCGCATCACATGGTCGGAAATGGCTGGGTTTATCTGGGCCAGTATTATTTCAACGCGGGAGCCAACGCCGCCACGGGCTCGGTCGTTATCAGTAATCTGCGCAGCAACGCCCAGGGCAGTGTGATCATTGCGGATGCGGTGCGCTTCGGCAATGGCATGGGCAGCATCGACCAAGGCAATGGAGTTTCGGGTTATCCGCGTGAGGATGAAAGCAGCCGCTACTGGGTGCAGGCCAGCCTGGGACAGGGCCAGCCTGACACTTTGTACGATACCACCGGGAATGACGAACAGGACTCGTGGTCCGCCCCGCCCCGGCTCTCGGTGGAGATGAACCGTGAACAGGCCGGCGCCGCCACCGACCGCCTCCACATCAGCTTCCATTCCAACGCCGGAGGGGGCCGGGGCACCGTCGCCCTGATCTCCTCCAGCAGCCCCACCTTGAACCAAACGGCGCTCGCCCAGCTCTGCGGCAATGAAGTCAACGATGACCTCGTCAATCTCGGTACCCCGCCGCTGGAGCTGGCGTGGAACGACCGCAGCACCGTCACCTACAGCGGTGGTTATTCCGAAATCTCCAACACCAATTTCGTGGACGAGATGGCCGCCACCATCATTGAGGTCGGCTTCCATGACCAGGAAAGCGACGCCAAGCTGATGCGCGACCCGAAGGTCCGGCTCGCGGTCGCCAAGGCCTCCATGCAGGCCGTGGTCCGCTACATGAACACCTACGCCGGTGCGCCCCTCGCCTTCCTGCCCGATGCCCCGCAGAACCTCCGCACTTCCGGCACTGCCAACGGTTCGGTCACCTTGAACTGGTCGGCGCCGGTCAGCGTGGGCGGCAGCGGCACGCCGACGGGTTATGTGGTCTATCGTTCCAGCGATGGCCGGGGGTTTGGGAATCCCGTCGTGCTCGGCAATGTCACCACGACCACCCTCACCGGGTTGCCCACCGGCACCGCGTTGTTCTTCCGCGTCGCCGCGACCAATGCTGGCGGTGAATCCTTCCCCTCGGAAACCGCGACCTGCCGCCTCCCCACTGCTGGACAAAGCACCCGCGTCCTGATGGTCAATGCTTTCGACCGCTTCGACCGGAGCACCAACCTTAAACAGACCCTCACTGCGAAAGCCTACGCTCCCCCCGGGGCAGCCGGCACCGCCGAGCGGGTGCTCCCCCTGCGGAGCAATGCCTTCGACTATCTGGTGCAGCACGCCCAGGCGGTCAGCGCCCATGGCTTTGCTTTTGATAGTTGCGCCAACGACCATGTAGGCCCCGGCAGCGTGCCCCTGGCGGCCTATCCGATTGCCCTGTGGGCCAACGGGCAGGAATCGACCACCGATGAATCCTTCAGCGCCACGGAGCAGTCCCGCATCACCACTTTCCGCCTTGGCGGTGGCCACCTGATGGTCAGCGGGTCGGAAATCGGCTGGGATCTGGACCGGGATTCCGGCCCCACCACTGCGGACCGCAGCTTTTATAACACTCACCTCAAAGCGGATCTGGGCGGCAACGCCAACGATGACTCCACCTCCTACAGTGTCGCCCCCGTTGCCGGCGGGCTCTTTTCAGGACGCGCCCCTGCCAGCTTCGACAACGGATCGCTGGGTCTCTACCGGGTGCAGACGCCGGACATTCTGACCCCATCCGGTCCCGGTGCTACCGCTGCATTATCCTACAATGGGGTCGCCCCCGGAGCTGCCGCGATCCAATATGACGGCAGCGCCGGGGGAGGCCGCGTCGTCTACCTTGGCTTCCCTTTTGAAACCATCGGCAATGCCACCCGGCGCACCGAATACATGGCCAGCATCCTCGATTTTTTCACCGTTGAAGCTGACGCCGCCGATCCTGACCTCGACCAACTGAACAACCTGATCGAATACAGCACCGGCAGCGATCCCCTGGTGCGTGATTTCACCCCACCGTTGACCGCGACCATTCCAGCAGATTCCCTGTCTCTCCAACTTTATCACAACACGACCGCCATCGGCATCCGCAGCATGGTGGAATCCGCCAACGACCCTGCCGGACCTTGGACGGTGCTGGCACGCAGCACGGCCGGCACCGCCTATGCCGAAGTGGCCTCCGGTTGGACTATTCAGGAAAGCGGTCCCGGCACGCGGCAATTGGTGATCCTCACACAATCCGCAGCACTACCGGGCCCGGCCCGGCAATTTTTCAGACTGCGGGTGGAGCGGTATTGAAAATGCGGTGCCTGCTGTAACGCCACGGCCGCTCCCTGCGTCCGGAGGTGGGTCGTTGCTTATGTGTTGCCTCATTCCCCCAATCCGTCTCTGCCAAATAGCCTGCCAGCACGGCTTCCGCGCCGTGAGCCTTCTGTTGGCCATGGTCAGCGCCACGGCAGCCGGACCGCCATCCTATAACTTCAGCACGGCCACCGCCCAACTGGCGGAAAACCTCGATTTGTATGGTCCCGGGGTCGCTGTCTGCATCGAGCAGCGCGGCCTTCCGATCTTTTCGTATCAGAGCGGGAGCATCACCCTCACCAGTAAACAGGGCATCGCGTCATGCTCGAAATGGTTGTCCGGCGCCATCGTGCTGATCCTTGCCGAACGCGGTTACTTTGATCTTGACGACCGTATTGGCCAATACCTGCCGGTTTTTGAAAACGCCGGAAAAGGCCACCCGACCCTGCGTCAGTGTTTCGCCATGACCTCCGGATTTTACCAGACCGAATTGGGCTACGAAATCGACCGCACCCTGACCCTCGAGGAATCCGTCAACCTGATCGCCGCCCATGTCCCGATCGTGTTTCCTCCGGGCACCCAACTGGCCTACGAAGGAGCCGGCATGCAGATCGTCGGCCGGATCTGTGAAGTGGTGACCGGGCAGTCCTGGCACACCCTCGCTGCCGGACTGCTCTTCCAGCCTCTTGGGATGACGCAATCGGACTATCTTTATTTCGACCCCAATCCCGCCATCGCGGGCGGCGCCCGCAGCACGGCAGAGGACTATTTGAAGTTCCTCCGCATGATCCTCGGCAATGGAGCCGCTCCCGATGGCACCGTGATTCTCAGCAGCCGGTCGGTGCAGGAATTCTTCACGAACCAGACGCCCGGCTTGACCGAATACCATAGCCCGTGGCCGCTTTCCCTGTTTTACCCCTATCAGACCCGGCCGGACTACGGGATGGGCTCGTGGATCCAGGCCCAGGCCGGCTCTGATGCTCCGGTGGAGGAAGTCAGCAGCCCCGGCGCCTTCGGCACCTACCCATGGGTGGACCGCAAGCGCGGCCTCACCGGCATCATTTTCACGTTCAAACTGGCAGGCCTGTCCGCCCTGCCGAATAACAATATCCGCATCCTCAGCCAGATCCGCACAGAGATCGACCGCGTGGGACTGCCGGCGCCAGCCGATTTCGCCCCACTCTCCATTTCCCCGCTGCCGCAGGGGCGGCTACGGCTGGACTGGGCGGGCGGCGGCCGGCTGGAAACCACGACCAATCTCAAGGATTGGAGTGCGCTTCCGGTATCCTCCCCCCCCTTCATCGAGAACCCGGGACAGTCCGGCCAGCCGGCCGCGTGGTATCGGGTGGTCCCCTGAATCCGCAAAGCCTTGCCGTCCAGCCGCCCTCCCATCAAGAGCCGCCCTGGCCAGGGACCAACCTCCTGCTGGTGGGCCGGGATCAGGGGGGGCAGGATGGCCACGCCCGCCAGCAGCCATCCAGCAACAGAGGGATCAGTTTTTTCATAACGGGGGAAATCGTCAGGCTGAACAACCGTAGTTTCCCGTTTGGCAAGATACGACGGGAAAAACCTGACTGGTCCACCGGGACCCCGGCGCGCTTCCCCGTGGATGCTTCCACCTCAGGGAGGAGCGCTTTGAGTCTCCTGGGGCTGGGAGAAATATTCCTCATAGCTGAGCAGCCAGAGTTCATCCTCCCATTCGGGGTCCGGTTGTGCTTTCAATCGTGCCGCCTTGAGGGTGATAAACGACATGATCTCCGGATAGCGGGACAGCACTCTGCCTTCCGGTGTGTCCGACGGAACCATCATCATTCCCATCTCCAACTCCATGATAGCCTGGCTTATCCAAACCCGCCTCAACCATTCCGGCTCGCTTCCATCCATTGCTTCCAACACTGGAAAATTGGCACCTCCATGCTTTCGGGCATAGGGATCAGGGGGAAGGAAGTGGATCTCAGAAAAGTCGGACCGTTGGCGGGCGGCGGCATACTTGATCCCGGCACGCCACTGTTGGTCCGCAAAATACTGACTGAGTTGATAGGTCTGCCGCACTGGTCCCTGCGCCGGAATCGCGATGAGAATCCAGCCCAACAAAAAAGCTGCCGCCGTCAGAATGACCCCCGGACTTTCCGCAATCCGGTCACGGCACAGAGGTTTAGTGACCTCTTCGCTTTCTCTGGAAACGTAAACGATGATGGCCAGCAGACTGGCCAGCCCCAACCAAAAAGATCCAGTCATCACCACTCCGGAAGCCTGCTTGATAAAGGCATGGTGCGGAGGCAACCGCACGCCCCCCATGATGCTGATCAACGACAGTCCTTTCATCAGACTTCCCAGGCCCATCTCGATGCAGGCTGGCAACATGACCCAGGCGAGCACCCGTCCCGCAGCCGCTCCGGTCAGCACCGTAACCATGCGCACGATCAGGGCCACCCGCCACACCGAAACCACGATCAGGAAAGCGAAATTCCACTGCGTCGCCCGGAGCAAATCCGTGAACCGCTCGACCGGAAAGCCATACAGCCAGGCACAGGGAGCGGTCAGCCAGAAAAACGTCAGAAAGGTGCGGAAAGCCGGATCTTTGCCGTTTTGGGAATAAACTGAAATCCCCGCCATCAACATAAACCAGATCAATCCCGCAGAGAACAGGGACATCCCAAAAGGGCCGAGGATCCATTCCGGTTGCGCCAGCAACGACAAGTGATCGTAGTTCCGGGCGATCCCGGCGCTGACGACCAGCAGGGCTCCGGCCCATAACGCCTGACGGCTGGCGGCGATGCGTTCGATCGCCCCACGGTGGCCCACAAGGTAAAGCAGCAAATCAGACGGGCGCATTTGTGTGGGGAAGTGCCTGAAGCCGGCACTGGAGGACGCCATGATAGGACCAGAACCAGTCCAGGCAAGCCCTTTGGTCCACGGCGGCACCGCTGCAAGTTCCAGTTGCCGCAGGGGAGCAGAACCGGCAGAATCGACACGCAACTTTCAACCAACACCGACACAATCATGGGCGCTCAATGGAAACAGAAATGGCGGGAACTGACCTCCAACAAAAAGGGTCAGGTCGTGGGGAAACTCGTGCGCGAAATCCAGGTCGCGGTGCAGCAGGGTGGCGTGGACCCGGATATGAATCCCCGGCTGTATGCCGCCCTGGAAAAGGCACGGAAAAACTCCGTCACGCGCGACACCATCGAACGGGCGATCAAGACCGGCTCGGGCCAGGGGGGTGAAAAGGCGCAGTTGGAGACGGTCATCTATGAAGGTTTCACCCCTCACAAAATTCCGGTGATGGTGGAAGCCCTGACTGATAACCGGAACCGCACCGGCCCGGAAATCCGCACCCTCTTCAAAACCGGCGCGCTCGGCACTCCCGGCAGCGTGGGCTTTTTCTTTGAACACATGGGGGTGGTGGAAGCAGTGCATCCCGAAGCCAGCCGCGAGGCGGAGGATGATGCCATTGAGGCCGGAGCCCAGAATGTCGAAGAACTGGATGCCGAGGAAATTCCCGAAGGCCACACCGGCGCCACTTTCCTGACTGACCCCAAGGAACTCGCCGCCGTCTCCAAAGCCCTCGCCGCGCTGGGCTGGAAACTCCAGGCCAGTGAGTTGCGTTATCTAGCCAAAACCTTCCCGGAGCTTACGGAAGCACAGCAGGAGGAAGTCGGCGCGTTCCTGTCAGCCTTGGATGACCACAGCGATGTGCACCGGGTCTATGCCGCGGTAAAATAATCTACCCTGCCGTCTTGGCCGGTAGTCCCTGGATATTGATTTCCCACTTCGACTATCCAAGTTGCTTCCGGGGCACCAGCGCAGGTGCCAGCAGCGCGCCCAGAAAAAGAAACCCTGCGATAAGATACATCCCGGCATCCAACCGGCCGTGATTGGCCTCCTTGATCCAGCCCATCAGATAAGGCCCCATGAAGCCGGCGAGACCTCCAATGGAATTGATCAGGGCAATCCCGGCCGCGGCGGCCCCGGCCAGGGAGGTGGTGGTCATCGACCAGAAGACCGGAAGCGCCGCCAGGATGCCTGCCGACGCCAGGGAGAGGGATGCAATCGCGCCGAGGGGTTGTTGTCCATAAGCCACGCTGAGGATCAAACCCGCCCCGCCCAAAACGGCACTGAGGGCAAAGTGCCAACGGCGCTCGCCGCTGCGGTCGGAGCTCCGGCTCAGCAACAACATGGCCGGGATGGAGCACAGATACGGCACCGCGGTGAGCAGGCCGATGTGCAGGGGATTCTGGAAGCCGGAATTCTTCACCAGTTGCGGCAACCAAAAACTGACCGCTCCATACAGGCCCATGCTGACGCAAAAATAGATGAAGCTCAAACCCAGCAAGCGGGGCTGCAGCAAAAGCCGGGTCAGGGGCACCCGCAGTTTTTTGCGTTCCGGTTCCGCATCAAGGCGGGCCTGCAGCAGGCCTTTCTCCTGTTCCGAAAGCCAGGGCGCATCGCGGATTCCGTCCCGGAGATAGAATAACACCCCCACACCGACGATCACCGAAGGCAGCCCCTCCAGCAGGAAAAGCCACTGCCAGCCAGCCCAGCCGTGCACCCCATGGAACGCCCCCAGGATCCACCCTGACAACGGACTCCCCACCACGCCGGCAACAGGAACGGCCGTCATAAAAAGCGCAATGATCCGGCCCCGTCGCCACGCCGGATACCAATAAGTCAGGTAAAGGATGATTCCCGGGAAAAACCCGGCTTCCGCCACCCCGAGCAGGAAACGCATGAAGTAGAACATCCCCGGTGTCCTAACAAACATCATGGCAGCGGAAATCAGGCCCCACGTGATCATGATCCGGGCAATCCACACCCGCGCGCCAAATTTTTCGAGCAGGAGATTGCTGGGAACCTCAAAGAGAAAGTAGCCCAAAAAGAAGATGCCGGCACCCAGGCCATATACGGCATCGCTGAAACCGAGATCCGCCAGCATCTGCAGTTTGGCGAATCCCACGTTCACCCGGTCCAGGAACGCGAGGATATAGCATAAAAATAGAAAAGGAATCAGCCGCAGGGTGACTTTGCGGTAGGTGGCCTCCTCGTCGGGAGCGGAGATTTCCGGAGCATTCATGGATTCAGTCTGAGAAGGGTGAAGGAGGTCTCCTACCCTGAAGGAACCGCAGGAGCCGCACCACCAAAAACAGCCCGGCTTCCGGAATATCCCACGGCACGCCATGCTCAGCCGCGCCGCTTTCCAGCACGCGACCAATCCCTGCCTGCCTCGTTCCGCAGCAAAAAAATGCGGGGCTTGCTAACCACAAGCCCCGCATCACATGAATTGAGACGGCAACGATCAAATCCCCTTCCCGCTCGGTCCACGGCGCAGCAGGCGCAGTTGATCCAGGCTGAGAACCGGTTCACCGATCAAAGGCTTCAAGGTGGCGATCAGCGCCTCCAGCCGGGCGATTTCCTCCTCGCGCCGGGTGGTGGACGTCAAACGGCGCAGGCGGGCAATGTCAGCCGTGAACATGGCTTCCATCTGGTGGGAAGCTTTGCCGGCGAGTTCGCGCATTTTCACGGCAGCACGCTGGGTAAGGATCCGCATCATGCTCGGGATGATGTTATAGAGAGGGCGGGCGTTGTTGCGCAGCCATTCACGGCGGCCATTGCGGACGATCTTGTTGACCATCTCACTGGTGTATTCACCGCTCATGTCCTCAAAGTCGTGACTGATCACACAACGCACCGGGGTCGGCGGCATGTGGCGGGAGGTCTGCAGTTTGGAATCCGCCGGGCCGGGAGTGGCCAGGAAAATCCCTTCCAGCAGGACGATCTGGGCGCGTTCATCTTCCCACACCACATAGGCCGTGTTGCCAATCGCAGTGGCCAGCAGCCGGTCAGTGGCCCGGGCCACCAGCGGGTGGTCCCAAGTCAGGAAATCGGCATCCTCCCGCACCATCGCGGTGGTACGGCTATAGCAAAGTTTCATCCCTTCCTTCGGAATCTCCTCAAGGCGGAAGGTGGCTTCCGGATTGGGTTTAACCACCACGGTGCGGCCACTCTTGGTCTCCACGAGGATCCCAAGTTGCTCCAGCGTGCGGTTCATGAAGATGTCGAGGGAATCATCCTCGTCGGTGGCCTTCATGCGGGAAGAAGCCTGTTCTGCTCCATTTTTACGGCAGGAGACAGCTTCGAGGAAGTGGTCGCGATGTTTGTCGATCCGCTTCAGTGCCGAGTCGTGGGTGGACGCCGATTTTTTGAGGAGCGCTTTGAGTTCCTCGTCGAGTTTCGGGTTATGTTTCACGCCGATCCGTTTGGCGATATCGTGGACCGGTTTGGCAAATTCAGCGGCGACTTCGGCCTGGGCGGGCGACCAGGTGGAGAAGGCGTGCAGGCCCTGCTCCAGCCATTGGGCGGTCATTTCCTGAGGGGTGTCCTCGATGACAGGAACGAGGATTTTCAGGGAATCACGGCGTTTGGAATTTTCAGCCACGAAGAGGCGGGTAGCCGCTTCTTCCAAAGTAAGCGGCGTGTCCCAAAGAATGGTAATGTCCATGCCCGGGAAACTCCGGCCAATGGTATCCTCCTCACCAACCACCACCACACTGGGGGCGATGTCGTCGCTGCCCCGGATGTCAGGACCGACCAATTCCACCAGTCCCTGGACTTTTTTGGAAAGCACTTTTTCCACGGCGAGGGCCCGGCTGCGGCTGGCGCAAATCACCAAGGCGGTCGGAAGCGGCGCGGGAGCCGCAGGTTCCTCGGCGGGCACCGGCGGCACGGAGGGAACGGCAGGCGGCGCGGGATTCACCAAGGTGGCCAACCACGTCGCCAAAGTACTGTCGGCAGCGGAAGGCAGGGCCTTGGCCTTGCTTTTACCGCCTTCCAAAGGCTTGCCATGCAGCTTGAATTCCTCCTTCAGGCCTTCGCGCACTTCAGGCTTCAGGCATTCCACCCGGATGAGGGACACTTCGCGGCTGGGGATGCCGAGGGCAGACTGACGGGTGTTGCGGAATACATAACGGCCCTGCTCCTGCCCATCGAGGAGGAAGTCGATGATTTGGTCCCGGGCTTCTTCCCGTCCTTCCTTCCAGAGTTTAAGGGCCTCCTTCAGCTTGGGTTCACCGGTGATGAGCGGTTTGACAAATCCATCCGATTCCCGATCCCAGGCTGTCACTCCCAGCAGATGTGTGATCGCCGCCTCAATGGCTTCGCCCGCTTTGCGGTGCGCGGCGGTTTTACGCGGGGTGGCGAAGGCTTCATTGTCCAGCAGGTGCAGGCGGCCAAAATGGCTCTTGGCATCCTGCTCCGGACCGGCATCGCTCAAAATAATCAGGCTTTTCGTGGCGTGGGAAATTGCTTCCACTGCCGTCCACGCCGCATTTCCGCCTTCTTCGGTCCATTCCAGCATCTCACCGCCGGCGACGATCACCACATCCCAGCCCGCTTCGGCCGCGGCCGCCGCACGTTTACCCCGTCCACCGGAGATATCTTCCAAGGTGCAGGATTCCCACGGCCAGTCCTCACCAACAAAAGGATTGGTGGATTCCTCACCTTTTTTGGAGGTCTTTTTGGCAGGTTTGGCGGAGGGGGCGAAATCATCCGCCGTGACGCGGGCGAGGCTGAAGGCAAACCGCCGGGACAACTCCAATTCCAGCGTTTCCAGCAAATATTCCGGGGCCAGCAGAAGCACCCGGTCGGCACTGCCGAACGTTTGAAGCCGTTGCAGGATCAAGCCGGCTTCCACCGTCTTGCCCATGCCCGGTTCATCCGCCAGCAGGACGCGGGGAAATGCCTGACGGGTGGACTGCACGGCGACATACAATTGATGGGGACGCGGGTTGAAGCGCCCATTGAAAAAACCGCGCAGCGGAGCCCGCAACGTTTTGAACCGGCGATAAAGCGCCCGGTGGCGCAGATTATACACAGGTTTGTCATCCACCTGGGCATTGAGCAATCGGTCGAAAGGCTTGCTGAACGTCAGGGAATCCGAGAGCCGGCTTTCCTCGACCTTTTTCCCTTTGTTGACATAAGTCACCAAGCCGTCCTTTTCGATCAGATCCTCCACCGTGAATTCCTTGCCTTCCTGGGTCTTCAGGACGTCGCCCACGGAAAAGCTTACCCGGGTCAGTGGCGGATTTTCGATGGTGTAGACACGCGTGGTCTCGCTGGACGGAAACACAATGTTCACCCGGTCCGGTTCTACCTTGAGCACCAGACCCAGACCCAACTCCGGCTCCGTTTGGCTCAACCAACGCTGCCCTGCTACAAATCGATTCGCTACCATGTCCTGATTAATGTCAAATTGAAAAACAAGAGCTATAAGGAGACAACGGGCGAGGTCAAGAAGTTCCGCCTTAAATCATCCCTCAATTCCCGCAACTCATTGATCGTCAATGGATTGGATTTTCAACCACCTTTCCCGGAGTGCGACAGAATTACACACCCCAAGACCGGAGAAGGTTCCCCTTGATTGATATTCAACGGCTTGCCCCAGCGATTCAACGCGGCAGCTCCGTCACCTCGTCCACCCGGCAGGACAGCATGGTATCATCATCAAAGTCAAAATAACCCACAAACTTCCGGCGGCTCAGCAGGAGGTGGAACCACTCGCGGTCATCCGCCCACATTTGCTCAAATGGCATGGCCTCCACCGGGGTCCAGCGGGGAATCGCCTCATCCGTCTCCTGCGCCTCGCCGATGCAGTCGTCCGCCCGAAAGACGTGGCAGTAGAGCTTCATGCCATCGACAAATTGAAACGAGAGCCGCCCCAGTTCGGTGACTCCGGTCGCCCGCACGCACAGTTCCTCCTCGGTCTCCCTGACCGCACACTGCTCCGGCGTCTCGCCCGGGTCCAGCTTGCCTCCGGGCCCATTGATTTTCCCCGCGCCCAGCCCGCGCTTTTTGCGGATCAGCAGCACCTGCCCCTCCTTCACCACAAACAGCAGGGTCGCCACCAAGCCTGGCTGCCAGGCAGCCCAATCAGTCGGCACGAACGCAGGAGCAGAGTTAGTCACAAGGTGCCGTCATGCGCCATGAATCGCCGGGAGGCAACCCGCAACTTGCCGCCTTGCCCCTTGCCTCCCGGACGAGGGGTCATTTTTTCAGGGTGAGATAAACCCCGCGCACGTCCATAACCGATTGCCCCGGGATTTTCCGCGCCCGGAGCGTCAGCTCGCCGCGCCCCTTTTCGAGATGGATGGTGCCGGGACGCAACGGCCGGAATTCCTTCATCTGCGACTCCGCCGCAGGCCGGGGAATGGTGTCCTGATTGGTATAAAGCGGCGGATCCCAGCCAGGCGTCACCACACCGGTCAGCACCGCTCCCTTGAAGCTCAGTTCCACAGTAGACCCGGCATCCACCAGCGGACAGGTGTAGGGAATCATCACCTCATATTCACCGGTGGTATTCACCTCGATCTCCCAAGTCATCCGGTCTTCCAAGGATTTCCAATTCACGAAATAAGAACAATTCGGGGCACTGGCGCTGCGCTTCACCCCGCCATGCGGAATGCCATCGCGGGCGGGCAAGGGTGTCGTCGGGAACGCGGCATAGCCCACCGGATAGGGCCGGTCGTCCGGCACCACCCCGCCAGGAGGAACCCCCACGTCCTTGCGCCAGGCCGCCACGGCTTCCCGGAGCCGGGTGGCGGTGTCCGGGTCCTGTCCGGCGAGGTCGGTGCGCTGGGCCGGATCTGCGGTCAGGTCAAACAGCGCGTCGCGGTCATCCAGCCGGAACTGCGGCGTCCGGACGCTGACCTTGCCATTCTGGTGGGAGAAGATCCAGCGTTCCGGCCCCCCGGCCGCGGTGCCCCGGAGCAGCGCTGAAAGATCGCGCCCATCCAAGGGCTTTTCCCCCACGCGGGGCACCGCCGCGAGCGCGGACAAGGTGGGCAGCAGATCAATCGCCCCGGTGATTCCGGGCACGGCAAGGCCGGCGCGGATCTGTCCCGGCCAGCGGATGAAACAGACCGAGCGCAGCCCGCCTTCGTCGGTCGATCCCTTGCGGCCTTTCATCCCGCCGTTCCAACGGTTCGAGTTGGGACCATTGTCCGAAAAATAAAGAACGATCGTGTTTTCACTCAGCTTCAGTTCCTCCAGCTTCCGCAGGACGCGGCCCACGTTGGTGTCCAGATTTTCCATCATCGCGAGGGCACAGCGGGTCTGTTGGAGATTCTCCTGCTCCCCATCCGCCCCGCGCCGTCCGACCGGCCGGTCCTTGGTGCGCTGCCAGTATTCATCCGGCACCGCCCACGGCGAGTGCGGCGTATTGAACGGCACATAACAGAAAAAGGGGCGGGATTGATTCCGTTCGATAAACTCCAGGGCGTGGCCCGTCAGGTCATCCGCAATGAAACCTTTGCCCCGCACCGGTTTTCCGTTATGCTCCAGCGGGGGATCGAAATATTCCCCCCAGTGCCCGGAGGTGAAACCATAATATTCGTCAAAACCGCGCGCCATCGGATGATAGGGCCACTGGCTCCCATTGTGCCATTTCCCAAAGGCCCCCGTCGCATAACCGGCCGCCTTGAAGGCATCGGCCAGGGTCGATTCATCCAGGTTGAGCCGCTCCTGCCCGGAAGAGACGCCCCGCACTCCCGTGCGGGGATGATACCGTCCCGTCAGCAGTTCCGCCCGCGTCGGCGCGCACACGGAACACACATAAAAATGATCCAGCGAAGCCCCATCGCGCGCCAGCGAATCGATCTGCGGGGTGTTCAGATTGGGGTTGCCGGAAGCACTGTAATCCCCCCAGCCCGAATCATCGGCGAGCAGGATCACCACGTTGGGTTTCGCAGCAGCCGGGCCGGGCCGGAACAGGCCGCAGACCACAAGGAGCAGACAGAGTTTTTGAAGCATCATGATAGTAAGTCCGGATCATCCGGCCGGGGGTGACTGGATAGTTGAAGAGAAAGGGAGCCTTCTGGCCGTAATGGGGAAATCAGCGCGCGGCCGCTTTGAGTTCGGCGAAGCGCAGACGCATCTCCGCGAGTTGGTCCTTGGAAGCCGGATCGCCCGCGAGATCCTGCTCCTCCATGGGATCAGCTGTCAGATGGAACAGCTGCTCCTGTTTGAAGTCAGGCCAGTAAAAGTACTTCCACTCCTTGCGCACCAGGGCCTCGGAGGAGGGGATGAATTTGACGTTCCTGATGGTGGCGTGCTCGGCGAAATACTCCGTGCGCCACGCAGGTTTGGTGGCTGCAAGATAAAGTGGTGCGAAATCCACCCCCTGCATTCCCGCGGGAGCCTTGATCCCGGCCGCGCCCAGAATCGTGGGGGCCAGATCAACGTTCAGCACAAACTCATCATTGGTCTGGCCCGCCTGCTCCCGGGGCAGCCGCGGATCACGCACGATCAGCGGCACCCGGATACTTTCCTCATGGGGATACCATTTGTCAGCCAGACCATGTTCCCCATGGAAATACCCGTTGTCCCCGGTGAAAATAACCAAGGTGTTGTCCAACAATCCCTGGGCTTTCAACTCCTCCAGCACCCGGCCGCAAGTGGTATCCACTTCCGTGGCGAGACGGTAATAATTCTTCATCATCGTCTGGTATTTCGCAGGGGCATCAAAACGCCAGTGCCAGCGCACCCGGCTTTCATTTTCCTCATTGGCGATGAATGGAGGCAGGCGGCGGAACGATTCCTCCGTGGCATTCGGCGGGAGGGGGATCGTCACATCCTCATACAAGGCCATGCTGCCGGGCTGGGGCAGGAATTGCAGGGGATTCTGGTCCTCGGCATGAGTGGCGAAAAATGCCAGAGTCAGGCAGAAAGGCTTGTCCCTGGGCCGGCGGCGCAGGAACTCCAAGGAGTCATTTTCATTCTTCTGCGTGACGTGGATGCTGGTGCCATCCTTTTCCTTGATCCAGTGGGTGCCCGAGTAGGCGCGGCCAAAGTCAAATTCCACGGCGGGAAATTTTCCGTTATGCCATTTGCCCACATGTCCCACAAAATACCCATGGGTGCGCAACAGGCCGGGGTAAGTCTCAGCCCACGGCGTCTTGAAGGCGGCGAAGGCAGGGTTGCCATGCCGCGACATCCATTGGCCGGTGAAGAGCGAGGCGCGGCTGACACCGCAGATGGGAGTGGTGACACAGCCCCGGGTGAATCGCGTGCCTTCGCGGGCCATCCGATCCAGCACGGGGGTTTTCACAACAGGATTCCCTGCCACACCGAGGGTATTGTGCCGCCAGTCATCTGCCAGCAGGACCAGAATGTTCATCGGCTTTCCGGATGCAACTGCGGTGCCCGCCCAGAACAGGCAGGCCATCAGGGAAACAGGCAGGAATTTCATGGTGAAAAATTTCGGGGGACTCCTCCAGGCCGCGGAAAAACCCGTGGTGAGGCCACCGCAGCAGAACCGGCTCAGCATAGCCAGCATAACCGTGTGCCCAAGGCGTCCTTTCCCGCATTCGTGTAACCGGAGCCTCTGCATGGTCCGGGGCGTCGGCCGTTCAGAGAGCCTGCGCCAGATGCCGCAACTCCTCGTCCACCGTCTCCGGATCCCGCAGCCCATGGGCCACTTCCTCTCTCACCATTGATTGAAATTTTTTGCGCAACCGGAACACCGCCGCCGCCACCGCCCGCCGGTCAATCCCGAGACGCTGCCCCACCCGCTCGTAGTCCCCTTCTTCGGGATTCCTCGACAAAAACGGATGCAGGGCTTCATACAAGGCCCCCTTCCCCATCGCCAGACAATCCGCCTCCAGCCGCCGCAAGCCCGCCTCCAGCACCACTTGCGCCCAACGCCGTTCGAGGATGCGCTCCGGGGTCTCCCCCGTCTCCGGTTCCGCGCCATACCACTCTTCCGCCTGCATCAGATCCAGGGAGAGCGGCAATTGATGGCCCCCGCGCTTCTGGGCCGTCTCCCGGCGGTATTCGCTGACGAGGAAATTCTTCAGGGTGGCGCACAGCCGGGTGCTGAAGCGCGTTTCCCGTTGTTCCACCCCGGCCATCCAGTCCTGCTCCAGCAGCTTTTCAAAAAACCCCTGGGTCAAATCCCGCGCCGCCTCCGGTTCGGTGCCCTTCCGCCGGATGAAGGCATACACCGGATACCAATAAACCCGGCAGAATTCCGCCAGCGCCGCTTCCCGGGTCGCCCCTTCCGTGCCGGCCTGCATCACCAGCGTCCAGTGCGTCGTCGAAAACCGCGAAGGTCCTCTCAGCCACTCGGCGGTCTGACTTGAAATGCCTTCCATGCGCTTACCCAGGCCAAAAAAACCGCCCGCGCCATGCCAATTTCCATTCTCCATCCGGAGAGCAGGGTTGACACCCACAGAGGTTTGAAACAGCCTCCGCGCCCTTTCCCTGCTCTGCCCGGGAAGCCTGCTCTACAGCCCCATCCGCCCGAGGGCATCACAAAAGCTTTTCAGCAATTGGGTCGTGTCCGGATGTTTCGCTTCCACTTCGAGCATGGTTTCCTCCAATTGGCCCAGCAGCGGCAAGTGGCTGTCGTCCCCGGCAGGGATCGCCTGTTCCAGATCGTTCAATGAAGTGAAAATCTGCTCCCGCTGGTCCGCCGGCAGCCCCTCGATGTTCCCGATGGCAGTGCGCAGATCGCTGATCTTTTCAGTAAGGGTTGGTTCCATATTTGAGTCATTTTACACCGGGTCTTCCCGCCTTCCGAGGGTTTTTCACGTTAAATTTCAGCCCGATTCCCTCTTCCTCCTGATGCCTCGCGGCATGGCACCGGATCCTGAGCCTCCACGGGAAAGCATGTATTTCTGCCCTGGGCTCCGGCGCTGAATCTGCTATGATCGCGGCCCATGAAGCAATCGATCATCGGACTGCCCCGCGAAATCAAAGCCCAGGAACACCGCGTGGCCCTCACGCCCTCGGCTACCTGGCAATTGGTCAAAAACGGCCACACCGTGCTGGCGGAACGCGATGCCGGCCTGGGTTCCGGCTTCCTCACCTCCGAATACGAACAAGCCGGGTGCCGCATCATCGACACCGCCGCGGAAATCTTCGCCACCGCCGATCTCATCGTCAAAGTGAAGGAACCCCAACCTGCCGAAGTCGCCATGCTCCGGCGCGGGCAGACGCTGTTCACCTACCTGCACCTGGCCGCCTCGCGCGAACTCACCACTTCCCTGCTCGCCTCCGGCTGTACCGCCCATCGCCTATGAAACGGTGGAATTGAATCACCGGCTGCCCCTCCTCGAACCCATGAGCGAGATCGCCGGATCAATGTCGGTCTTCGTGGGGGCCTATCACCTCGCCCGCCACCAGGGCGGACGCGGCGTTTTGCTGGGGGGCGTGCCCGGCGTCCTGCCCGGAAAGGTGGTGGTGCTGGGCGGGGGCACCGCCGGCATCAATGCCGCCCGCATGGCCACCGGACTCGGCGCCGATGTCACCATCCTGGAGGTGGACATGGAGCGGATGCGTTATCTTGATATCACGATGCAGACCGCGCACACCCTGTATTCCAGCGAAGCCAGTCTCTCCACCCTGCTGCCGCAGACGGATTTGATCATCGGGGCCGTGCTGGTGCCCGGCGCCAAGGCCCCCAAGCTCATCACCCGGGAAATGCTGCGCCTGATGCCCACCGGCAGCGTCCTCGTGGACATCGCGGTGGACCAGGGCGGCTGCGCCGAAACCACCCGGCCCACCACCCACGACAATCCCACCTATGTGGAGGAAGGCGTGATCCACTACTGCGTGGCCAACATGCCCGGAGCCTACAGCCGCACCGCCACCCAGGCCCTGACCAATGTGACCCACCGCTACGTCCACCTCATCGCCGAGCGCGGCCTCGCCGAAGCCTGCCAACTCCGCCCCGAACTCGCTGGCGGCGTCAACTGCCTCGACGGCCACCTCACCTGCGCCCCCGTCGCCGAAGCCCACGGCCTGCCCTTCCAACCGTTGGCCGGCCTCCTCGAGACCTGGCCCGGCCTGTGAAAGGGTGGAAGAGAAGTGAACCGGCCCACCGGCTTGCCATCCTGCGCCCATGCGGCCAGAATCTCCAGCTGGTTTTCAGGGCCATCCATTCCTCTTCCTCCGCATGAACCTTTCCACGGTTTCCCATCCTCCCCTCCGACTCGCCATCGCCGGCATGGGTCGGATCGCGGAAATCCAAGCCGAAGCCCTCGCCGGACAAAACGCCCTCACATGGGTCGCCGCCTGTGATCCGGACGCCTCCCGCGCGACCGTCTGCCCTGCCGGCGTCCCGTTTTTTCGTTCCCTCGCGGAAATGCTGGCATCCACGACCTGCGATGCCGTGCTCGTCTCCACCCCGACCGATACCCACTTCGATGTTGCCCGGCAGGTCATCGCCAGCGGCTGCCATCTCCTGCTGGAAAAACCCGCTGCGATCCATCCCGGAGAAGTCGGACTGCTCCAGAAACTTGCCGCCAAAGCCGGGGTGCTGTTCCAGACCGCCTTTCATATGTCGCGGGGTTCGGAAACCGACTGGCTCGCGGCCCATCTGGCCGCCGCCGGCCCTGACCATCCCACGATTTGCGGCTTCGCCAGCGTGTTTCACGATCCCCTCTACCTCTCCGGACAGCTCCATCCCCGCGCCCCCTCGGTGCTGGGCTCGTGGGTGGATAGCGGGATCAATGCCCTCAGCGTGCTCACCCGGTTTGTCCCGCCGGAATCCCTCACCATTCTCGCGGCCAACTTCCAACGCGCCTCCGGCCAGCCCGTCCAGGATGTCCAATCCCACGTCACTCTCGCCGCCCCCGGCCTGCAGGGCACCATTCACACCGATTGGACCACCGACTCCGGAGACAAGACCACCACCCTCCATTTGACCAACGGCCAGCAATGGCAACTCGACCACAACCAGGAAACCGCCACCCTGGGGGCATCTTCTCCGTCACCGGAAGCCACCAGCCTGACTGCTCCGCCGGCCTCAGTTCGCCACTGCCAGCGTCACCCCTCCCGGATGGTCGATCACTACCTCGGCGTCCTGGCCGATTTCGCCGAAGCTGTCCGGAGAAACCAATCCAACGCCGCCTTGTCCCTCACCCTGCACCAGTTGATGCTGGATGCACAATCCTAACAAAATATCAGCAGGGGGGAATGGTATCGCAGGGCCGGTTCCATCAGCACTTCCGCGACATCATCCTCGCCGAATGGCTCCCCGCTTGGCTGCCCCAACCTGTTCACCCCAAACGCAGCACCTCCGCTGTCCGGGGCGTCGCGCCGGCATGGCGCGCCAGGGCCGCTTTGCCCCGCCGGGCCATGGCCTGGGCCGCCGCGGGATCTGCGAGGATTTTCCGCAACTGAACGGCCAGCCCTGGCAGATCATCGGTCTGCGCCACCCCCTCTGCCGCCCGCAGCAAAGTCATCAGCGCCGAAAAATTCTCCATGTGAGGGCCAGTCAGCACCGGCACCCCCGCCGCGATGGCCTCCACCGGATTCTGCCCGCCTTTGGCGAGGAAACTCTTCCCAATAATCACCACTTCCGCCAGCGCCTGCCAGTCGCGCAGCTCCCCGGTGGAATCCACCACCAAAACGTCAGGGTCCTGTTTCACCGGCAGGGCTGACCGCAGCACCCCTGACAATCCGGCGGCCTCCACCGCTGACAACACTTCCGCCCGGCGCTCGGCATGCCGGGGGGCGATCAAGAGCCTGGCCTCCGGAAAATCCGCCCGGATGCCCTGCCAAAGTTCCGCGATCGCCTGTTCCTCTCCCGCGTGACTGCTCGCCAGGAGAACCACCCGGGGCACACTGCCGCCAAAGGCCCCGGCCAACAATCCACGGAACTCCGCCACCCGCTCCGGCGAAGAGGCGGCCTGCCCCAACAGATCGAACTTGATGCTGCCGGTGACCTCGACGGTGCCGGACCGCGCGCCGATCGCTTCCCACCGCGCCACGTCCTCGGGTTCCTGCACAAGAACTTTGTCGAGCATCCCGAACACCGGAGCCACCAGCCAACGGAACTTCCGGTAACGGCGCTCGGACCTCGGCGAAAGCCTCGCGTTCACCAGCACCACCGGCACCCTGGCCCGCTGCATCACGCGCACCAGATTCGGCCACACTTCAGCTTCCACGAGGATAAATTGCCGCGGCTGAATCCGGGCAAACACCGGTCCCACCACCAGGGCCAGATCGACCGGCGAATAGATCACGGTCAGCTCCGCAGGTGCCTTGTCACAGGCCACCGCATAGCCGGTGGACGTGGTCACGGACAACACCACCGGAGTCCCGGGTTCCTGTTTCAACAACTCACGGATCAGCTTCCGGGCGACATTGACCTCGCCGACACTGACCGCATGCATCCAGCGGCAGCGGCCCCGCACCGCCTCCAGTTGTGCCGCGGTCGTCCTGTCAAAAAAACCGAACCGCTGCCAGAACTTCGCGCCATACCCGCCGCGGCGCCGCATTTTCAGCACACTGACCGGCAGCAGCACCAAGAGGGCGAACGGCAGCAGCAGATTATAGATCAGCAGGACCAGGAGCAGCGGCATCAGAAGCAGGCGGGGAAAAAAGGAAAAGACGGACCACCACGTCGCCATAGCGGCGTTCCACCGCGCAGGACCACGGAGAGCCGGGGGGCGGAGGTTGTGCCGACTTCGCGA
The DNA here is from genome assembly GCA_942492905.1 of uncultured Verrucomicrobiota bacterium. Taxonomy (GTDB): domain Bacteria; phylum Verrucomicrobiota; class Verrucomicrobiia; order Verrucomicrobiales; family V1-33; genus CAIZWU01. The sequence continues at coordinate 1,800,498 of OW818657.1, read as the reverse complement.
AGGATTCCAGCACAAAAACCCCGCCCGGCGCGAGGAGCCCGGTCAATTCCTCCGAGGCCAGCAACACCGCATCCCAATCCCGGTCGCCCTTCTGTTTCAAAAAGGGCGGGTCCGCAAAGATCAGATCAAACTGCCCTGTTTTTGCCTTCAACCACGATTCCACCGGCGCCGTGGCCACCGTCCCGCCGGTCAGCCCCGCCTTTTTCAGATTCGCCGCAATCACCGGCCCGGCCGCCCGGTCCGACTCCACAAAGACACACGACGCGGCCCCGCGGCTCAGGCACTCCAGCCCATACGACCCGCTCCCGGCAAAAAGATCCAGCACCGCCGCCCCCTCCGTCCGCTCGCCCAGCATGGAGAACACGGCCTCCCGCACCCGGTCCGCGGTTGGCCGCAGCAGCGTCTTTGGCACTGCAATCGGGATGCCCCCGGCACTTCCACTGATAATTCGCATGCTCTCACCAAACCCGCCCCTCCCCGCTTGGAAAGCAGGGAATTTGAACTGAACGTCACCAGGAACCCGGCGGAGGTTCGCGGTAGCTTCAGCAGAGTATCAAACCGTCCTGTCCTTCGTGACCTTCTGTTCAAATTGACTTCCCCACATGACCATTCCTGAATTGACCGCTCAAATCCGCGCCTTCCGCGATGCCCGCGACTGGCAGCAGTTTCACAGCCCCAAGGACCTCGCCGTCGCCATCGTCGCGGAAGCCGGCGAACTGCTCCAGCCCTTCGTCTGGAAATCCCCGGACGAATCCCGCGAAATCGCCCAGCGGAAACGTCCCGAAATCGCCAACGAAATCGCCGACGTCGCCATCCTCCTGTTTGAACTGGCCGACCAACTTGGTCTCGACCTTGCCCTGGAAATGACCGCCAAACTGGCCCGCAACGAAATCCGCTATCCCGCGGACAAGGCACGCGGGTCCAATCTAAAATACAACGAACTGTAAACCTGAATGGGGAAATGGAAGCCCACGGATATCACGAATTGAAACTGATCATCACGGATTCAGCAAAGATAAGCCCCTCATCTTTTGGGTGAATCCTTCTGTTCGGCTGAATCCGTGATCCTCAGTCACACGGGTGAAATCCATCGCCCGTCAAACAAAAATGGCGGCACCCTGATGAAGGATGCCGCCACTTGAATTCGGACCTGGTCAGCGCCGGGCGCCGGGCCGGTGACTACGAGATGAAGTCGTTCAGCAGGTTCTCCAGCATTTCCTGGCGGCCGCTGCCGGGCATGGTGGTGTCTCCCAGGGTGAGGGCGTGTTTCTCCAGTTCGGCGAAACCGACTTTACCCTGCTCAATCTTCTTGCCGATGCCGCTGTCGAAGCTGGAGTAACGCTGTTTCACGAAACCATCGAGACGGCCGTCCTCGATGATCTTGTGGGCGATCTTGAGGCCGCGGGCGAAGGCATCCATGCCGCCGATGTGGGCGTGGAAGAGATCTTCCGGCTCGAAGGATTCACGGCGCACCTTGGCGTCGAAGTTGAGACCGCCAGTCTTGAAGCCTCCCATTTTCAGCAGAACCAGCATGATCTGCGTGGTCATGTAGATGTTGGTAGGGAACTGATCCGTGTCCCAGCCGATCAGTTCGTCACCGGCGTTGGCATCGATGGAACCCAGAGCGTTCGCTCCGGCAGCAACGGTCAGCTCATGCTGCACCGTGTGGCCGGCGAGGGTGGCGTGGTTGGTTTCGATGTTCAGCTTGAAGTGATCCAGGAGGTTATACTCGCGGAGGAAGTTCAAACAGACTGCGGAGTCGCTGTCGTATTGGTGGGTGGAGGGTTCCCGGGGTTTCGGTTCGATGTAGAACTGGCCTTTGAAGCCGATCTGCTTTTTGTAGTCCACCGCCATGTGCAGCAGCTTGGCGAGGTGGTCCAGTTCCCGCTTCATGTTGGTGTTCAGCAGGGTGGAATACCCTTCGCGGCCACCCCAGAAGGTATAACCAAGGCCACCCAGCTGCTGGGTCACGTCCATGGCCTTTTTCACCTGGGCTGCGGCATAGGCAAAGACATCGGCGTCAGGACTGGTGCCGGCCCCCTGGTTGTAGCGGGGGTGGGAGAAAAGGCAGGCGGTGCCCCAGAGGAGCTTGATGCCGGTCTTTTTCTGGAGCTTGCCCAGGTGGTCGGCCACCGCCTGGAGGGCGGCGTTGTTTTCCTTCAGGGAGCCCAGTTCCGGGGCCACGTCGCGGTCGTGGAAACAATAATATTCAATGCCGAGCTTGCCGGTGAATTCGAAACAGGCATCAGCCACGCGGCAGGCATTTTCGACGGAGTTGCTGCGGTCGTCCCACGGACGGATCGCGGTGCCGGCGCCGAACGGATCCGCCAGCGAGTTCTTCATGGCGTGCCAATAGGCGACACCGAACCGCAAATGGTCCTTCATCTTCTTTTTGCCCACGACTTCGTCGGCATTGTAGTGGCGGAAGGCCAAAGGGTTTTTGGACTTGGGGCCCTCGAAGGCGATCTTTTTGATTTTTGGGAAATGTTCCTGACTCATGAGGCGGCCACTTTGTAAAATCAGGCCCCCGCTGGCAAGCCGGAATGCATATGAATTCCGCCCAAAAACCTTGGAAATGACGCTCAGCGGTCCCGGTGCGTGGGCGTCGGACGGCCCGGGCGGAAGTGCTCGTGATGCTCCACCGCGAGATTCAAGCCCGGGTGGCGGGCGGCGGTTAGCTTCAGGGCTTCCTGCACCACCGCCGCCAGATCCTCCGGAGCTGCCTCGGCCCGCAGGTTGATGATGAGCTGGCCGCTGGCCGACGGCTCATCCAGCGAGATGCCCAGTTCCGGCACGAAGTCGCTCCGCACCAGGTTCACCACGGCCACGTCGCCGCCGAGGGATTCGTCAGGGCTGTAGGTCATTTTTAAATGAGCCACCTCCGCCGGAATTGCCGCCAGGCCTGTCTGCACCGCCCCACACAAATCCCGCAGCAGATCCCCGGTCTCAAATTCGTCCGCCGCGGTCACGGCCACCGTGGCATTGAACCACCCCAGCAGGGCCTCGCCATCGGCATAGACATCATAGTCCACTGGCATGGCCGCCCGCGGCGTTTGCTCGCCGGTGGCGACGCGGTCGAACCACGGTTCGAGGTTCTGCTCTTCCCTGACCGAAACCGCCATCACTTCCGCCGCAGGGAAGGCCCGTTGCAGCGCCGCCTTCAGCTCCGCCAGTGGTCCTGCCGGCAGCAGCTCGCACTTGCTGATCACAATGAGATCCGCCTCCTCCAGTTGTTTGCGATAGATATAAACCACCTTTTCGGAAAAGTTCCCGCCCTCCGCCAGGCCGAGCACCCGCTGCGCCCGGATCGGGTCCACCAGCACCGTGAGCGGCGCGATATGATAGGAATCACCATAAATGCGGCGCAGGGGATAGGTCACCGTAGCCACCAGATCCGTGCAGCTCCCAACCGGTTCCGCGATGATCACGTCGGGGCGGGTGGATTCCGTCAGACTGGCGGCTGCGTCGGTCAGGGAGTTGAACCTGCAGCAGAAACATCCGCCGGGAATCTCCTCGGTGGCGAAGCCGAGGGACCGCAGCATCGCGGTGTCCACCAGTTCGCGGCCCTGGTCGTTGGTGATCAGGCCCACCCGGTGGCCAGCCTCGGTCAGCTGTTTGGCGAGGCGGGCGACCGCAGTGGTTTTGCCGGCACCGAGAAAACCGCCGATCATGATGTAACGGGCGCGGGGAGGAGTTGCTTGGAGGGCCATAAAAATTAGAGATTGCCAGGGATGTTCTTGCTGATGTATCGTTTCAAACGCGGCTGCGCTATCGCGTAACTTCCGGAATTCCACCATGGCCCTGCCCTCTAGGGAAACCTGCCGGTCGCACCGCTGGCGTCAGCTTCAACTCAATCCGCCACCTATGAAAACAACCACGATCACGCTCCTCGCTGCTGCTGCGGCCTTTGGATTCACCGCCTGCGATCAGGCCAAGGAAACCGCCGCCGAGGCCGCCGCCAAAGCCAAGAGCGCCGCCGCCGAAGCCGCCGCTCAAACCAAAGAGGCCGCCGCCAAGGCCGAAGCCTCGATCCCGGACTTGAAGGCCAAAGCCGCCGGTGCCCTGGAAACCGCCAAAGCCGCCGGTAACGACGCCCTCGCAAAAGGCGGGGACATGCTTGATACCGCCAAGGAATGGGGTCTCGAAAAAATGGGTGTGCCCGAGGCCGATGGCCTGCTGGATGGGTTCGGTTTGCTCATCGCGGAAGCCAAAACCGCTGTCCAGACCGGCATGACCGGCGAAAAGGCTACCGCCCTCAAAGCCAAGTGGGATGAACTCTACGCCAAATCCTCCGAAACCATCAAAAACCTTGCTCCCGAAAAGCAGGAGAAGCTGAAAGCCATCCTCGCCACCGTCAAAGCCAAGTGGGATGAACTGATGGCCAAATCCGAAGGCGGCGCCGTCCAATAAGCCCAGCCCAAAACTTCTACGCCAAGGGGCATCCGGTCACGGATGCCCCTTTTGCTTTTCCCATTTCCGTGCCTCCTTGACTCCGTCGGCTTCCCCTTTCTCACCACCGGCCCCGCCCCCCATGCCCCGCGTCCTCCTTATCCTCACGCTCGTCCTCACCTGGGCCGCCATCTATCTGCCCGGCCTCGGCGGCATGGAATTGAAAGGAGAGGAAGGCCGCCGCATCCTGCCGGCCCGGGTGATGATGCAGACCGGCGACTACGTCCTGCCTTACTCCGAGGGAAAACCCTATCACCGCAAACCACCGCTCATCAATTGGTCCATCGCCGCCTCCTTCAAAGCCCTCGGGGGCGAGAGCGAATTCGCCGCCCGCCTGCCTTCGGCTCTTTCCGTTCTGCTGCTGGCGCTCACTGCTGCCTACGCTGGGCGTATCCTCGCCGGACCCGCTGGGGCCTGGTGGCTGCCGCTGGCCATCCTGACCACCATCGGCGCGGTGGAAAAAGGACGTCTTGCCGAGATTGAGGCGGTGTTTTTCAGTTTATCAGGCATCGGCATGCTGGGCTGGCTCGCCGGATGGTATCGCGGCGGCTCGCCGTGGCCGCGCTGGTTATGGGCCGGGGTCTGGTTCGGCCTCGCCTCCCTCGCCAAGGGACCTGTTTTCCTCCCCTTCTTCTATGCCATCGCCGGCATCGCCTTGTGGAAAAACGGCCAGCGTCGTGAGCTCTGGCATCCCGCCCATTTCGCGGGATTGGCCCTCAGTATTTTCATGCCCCTGCCGTGGGTCATGGCCACCCGCGAACGCCTCGCCCTCCTGCCGACCGATCCTTCCGCCACCGGCCAGACCCAGATGTGGTTGAACCAGGTGCTGAAGCGACTCGACCCCTCCGCCATCGATTGGAAAACCTATCCCCTCGGCCCGTTTGAGACCCTGCTCCTGCTCAGTCCCTGGACCATTGTCGCCCTCGTGCTCTGGCGCCCGGCCCGCCGCACCTGGTGGCCCGACCTGTCCCAAAAGGACCGCGCCCTCATCCTCGGACTCGGCTGGGGCACCCTGACTTCTGGTTTGGTCTATGCCCTGCTCCCGGAGTCCCGCGCCCGCTTCCAGCTCCCGCTGCTCGCTCCGGTGGCCGCGCTCGCGGTGGTGCTCCTGACGCATTGGAAACAGCGGCGCGATCCCGTCGCCGGAGAACCTGCCACTGCCCGCTGGGTCAGTGGCATCATTCGGTTTCTGCTGCTCTTTCTCACCGTCGCTGGAGTCGTCCTTCCCTACTGGAAAGCCCCCGGCTCCATGATCCCGGCCATGGCCGTCATGCTGGGCGGCAGTGTCATTCTCTGGCTGCTCGCCATCCGTTTTGCCCGCATCGCCTGGCCTGACCGGCTCTTTGCCGAGTCCGCCCTGCTCTGCGCCTGGGCCATGATCTTCAAGGCTTCCGTCATGATGCCTATCATGCGCCTGCATGAAGACATCCGCCCCCCGGCTCTGGCCATCCTCGCCAAAACCGGCCCTTCGCCCCGCCTCCTCGCCATGTATCCTGGACCGCAGCCCTTCCTCTTTTATCTGGGGGAAAACGTGGTGGAAATTGCCGGCATCCGCCAGGTCACGCCGGATGCCCCATGGCTCCTCATCCCCGCCAAACGCCTCGAAGACCCCAAAATGGTGGACCGGCTCGCCCGCGCCGGATTCTCTGAACCAATCCTGACCGTCCCCGACGACGACGGCACCCCCTACACCCTGCTCCGCCGCACCCCACCCACCAACTAACCGCACGGCCCCCCTCCGCCCATCAACCTTCTCCTCCCCCGTGTCCTTCCCGCCCGTCATTTTCGAACAGGCCATCCTGACGCAAACCACGCCGCAGGAAATGGACACCCGTTGGAGTCAGGGCTGGCGTCATTTCGGCCGGGAGTTTTTCCGCTATAGCTTGTCCTTGAATCCCGATGGCTCATGGCACCGCATCCTGCCCCTGCGCCTCGTCCTCGCGGATTTCCAGCCCACCGCCCGACACCGCCGCATTCTGAAAAAGAACGCAGACCTCACCGTGGAAATGGGTCCCGCCCAGGTCAACCCCGACCGCGAAGCCCTCTTCTTCCGCCACCGCGCCCGCTTCAAATCCAACCTCCCGGAATCCCTCCGCGTTTTCCTCCCCGAAGCCGACCCCGCCACCCAGCCCTGCGAGTGTCAGGAAGTCCGCCTGCTCGACCGCGGCCAGCTCCTTGCCGTCAGTTATCTGGATCTCGGGGCCGAATCCTGCTCCAGCGTCTATGCCATGTTCGAGCCGGACGCCTCCGCCCGCAGCCTCGGCATCTGCACCTTCCTCCACGAAATCGCCTACGCCCAGCGCACCGGCCGACGCTATCTCTACCCCGGCTACGCCACCGTGGAGCCCAGCCACTACGACTACAAAAAAACTTTCCCCGCCCTCGAAGCGTATGACTGGCACAGCGGCACCTGGCAACCCCTGCCGCCGCCTACTCCTGTCGCCTGACTCCTGCTCACCGTCCTCTCTTCCACCCATGAACTACTGGCTCTTCAAATCCGAACCCGACGTCTTCTCCTTCGCCGATCTCAAAGCCCGGCCCCGCCAGACCGAACCCTGGTCCGGCGTGCGCAACTACCAGGCCCGGAACTACATGCGCGATAACATGAAGGTTGGCGACCTCGCCCTTTTCTACCACAGCAGCTGTGCGGAACCCGGCGTCGCCGGCGTCATGCGCATCGCCTCCGAACCCTACCCCGATCCCACCCAGTTCAATCCTTCCGACGACTACTTCGACCCCAAGGCCACTCCGGAAAAACCCATCTGGATGCTCGTCGATGTCGCCTGGGAAAAGGACCTCAAACATCCCGTCAGCCTGCCCCGCCTGCGCGACACCCCTGCCCTGTCGGACATGGCCACCCTCCGCAAAGGCAACCGCCTCAGCATCACCCCAGTCACCGCCGGCGAATTCAAAACCGTGCTCAAGCTCTCCCAAACTGCCGGGGATTAACAAGCCAAACTTTTCGCGAAGCCGTAAGGAGGTGGACGAGTGTATGGAAAAAGGGGTGCAGAATATCCCCGGCCAGCATTCACGGAGCAGGAAAGCCCGATACTAGCACGTAATCGATGTTCTTTGTTGTCCCCGGAAAAGAGAGATTCACCACGGTGTTCGACTCGCTGTCAGTGAATGAATAAAACCAGACACCATCCGGATCCTGATTCGACGGTCCCACTTTTCGCAGCGTTTTGCTTTTGGGGGCAACGGTGCAAATCCCGTGGTAGCGGACATAAATGGTGGTGGAGGTGCCGCTTCCAGCACCGCACATCCCCAGACTGGTGTAGGCTTTCCTCCAGGCTCCGGTAAATGGTCCAACATTCGCAGGCACCTTGGAAAATCTGGCAATCCCCGCTTGGTCGCTAGCCACCTGATCGCTGCCCTCTTTGCCGCTATCGCTGTCATACCAGTTCCGAACCACTTTAATCCCGGCAAGCGGGGCACCCTTTCCATCGACAAGCCGGATGACGGCATGAGGTGATGAAAAATCACGCGGCATCGAAAGAATCCCCATCGCAAACAGGAGCCCAACCACCAAAATCAGGACGACTCCGGAGACCATAAACACAAATCTGGCTTTCCGGGCTTTTACGCGCATCATTTCAATTAGCAGGTCACCGGCAGGACTTCATTTGAGTGCGCCCCGCTGCATTCCGTAGAAGAGTCAGGAGATTGAGGCATCTTCGAAAAAGGACGGCGCTCCTGCTGCCGGCATGGTTCCGGTTATGCGCTTTGACGGACAGCACTGCAAGACAATCCTCAAAGCTGAGGGGGAAAATGACCGCCCGACTGGGTCGCTGAATTGGTCGGTCACTTGCCCGGTTCCCTCCTCCCCTCAGTGTGGCGGGTTCAAGGGGTCCATCGGTAACGCCGCTTCCTTCGGGATCCCCGCAGATAGTGGGGATCGTGCGGGGGGACTTCCACCTCGTCCACCCACGGCGCGCCCAGGCGCTCGATAGTCCGTTGGGACGCGGCATTGCCGGGGTCGCAGGTGATCGTCACCGACCGCGAAACCATCCGGACAAACGGGGCGACCGCCCGGCAGGCCTGCAAGGCGTAACCGTGTCCCCGGAAGGGCTCCAGGACTCCAAACCCAATGTGGCCCGCCGCGACCCGGACGTGCTCCGTATCGCCGATGCGGAAGTTCAGGTGGCCGACCTCTGCCCCATCGGGGGTCATCATCCGGAAATGGTAATAAGGAACCAAACCCCGGGCAGGATCGCCCGCTATCACTTCAACGAATCGCAGGGTGATCTCCCCAAAGGACAAGGTGGCGGGCGGATCCGGGAGACGTTGCATGGGGAAAAAACGGATGCCGTGCAGGCACTGCTCTGATCCAATCAGGCGGAAACCCAGACGCTGGTAGGCCGCCACGGCGTTGGGAGAGGCATTGACGGTGAACAGGCAGTCCGTCTCCCCGGCGGCGGCGAGCAACCCGCGGCCAATCCCGCTGCGCTGATGCGCCGCCCGCACAAACAGCATGGAAACGTGCGCTGGTCCGCGGAGATGCAGCATCCCGGCCAACCCGCCGGCCTGCCCTGCCACCCACGTGACATGGCCGGAACCATGGCGTTGGGAAAGAGCACCCGCAGCCGCATAGCGATGAAACTCCGCGATGCCTTCGGACGCATAACAGGGGGCCACAAACTGGTCGAACACCTCGCAGGCCAATGCCGCCACGGCGGCGGTCTCGGACGGATCAATCTGTCGGAAAATGAGAGAATTCACGGGAAACAGCCAACTGGGGCGGCAAATTATGTGGGGATTTGATTTACTCCCGCTCCACAGGGGGAGAGGATTAGTCCAAGCAATACCATCCTCCTTATCCGGCAAGCAAGTTGCCCGTTTCACTCGAACGCTTGGCGCGGGTGGCCGGTGAAAGGGGAATGGGATATTTTGCTGGACACTCCAGCCCGGAGAAACGTAATAACCCCTCCTTTCCGGTCCGTTTCCGCGGATGGATTCCTTCAATTCCACTATCACCACCATGTCCCACTCCCTCCCCAAGCTTCACAACGCCATGTGGCCCGGTCTCGTCGGCAAAGGCAGCCCCGGCGCGGAACCTTTTATCGATTTGGATACCATGCTCCGCTACACCGCCGCGGCAGAAGTGAACGGCCAGAAGTTCGATGGCGTGGATCTTTTCCTGTTTGACCCGCACACCAATATCGACATCAGCGAGGACGACCTCAAAGCCATGGCCGACAAGATCGCCGGATACGGCCTCGCGGTCGGTTCCCTCGTGGCCCCGGTCTGGCCCGGCACGGTGGGGGACAGCGCCGCAGGCGATGCTGAAGCGCGCGCCAAGTTTGTGCTCGCGGTGGAAAAAGCCTGCCGCATTGCCGGCCTGCTCAATCAACACGGCGTCCGGCAGTATGGCGTGATCCGCATCGACTCCGCCGGCGGGGTGGGTCCTTATGCGGAAGACCCGGCCGGCACCACCAAACGGATCGCGGAAACCTTCCGCGAAGCCGGCAAGGTCGCCGCCGATCACGGCGAACGCCTCGCCGCCGAAGGGGAGATCTGCTGGGGCGGGATGCACTCATGGAAGGCCATGCTGGAAACTCTCGAACAGACCGGCATGCCCGGCACCGTGGGCTTCCAGGCCGACCTCGCCCACACCTATCTCTATCTGATGGGCTACAATGCCCCGGAAGCGGCGCTGCTCCACGAAGGCTATACGCCGGAGGAATTCCATGCGGCCTACACCACCATGACCGATGCCCTGCGGCCGTGGACGATCGACTTCCATGTGGCCCAGAACGACGGCACGGTACATGGCTCCGGCAGCCACGATAAAACCGGCCGTCACTGCCAGGCGGACGATCCCAATGGCAAGCTGGATATCACCGCGGCTTCCGGCTACTGGCTGAAAGGCGCCCAGGAACGCGGTATCAAGCACCTCTGCTGGGATGGTTGTATGTTCCCCAACGAAGTCCTCCACCGCCCCGGCACCTGGAATGCCATCCTGGCCGCCATGCTCAAGGTCCGCGAGGCACACGGCTGGTCCTGATCCCGCCAAAAGAGGATTTCCCTCACAAAAGCGGCCACATCGCCTGCAGGTCATGATCGGCCCGGGCAAATTTCCTCAGCGAGGCGTCCAGACGGAAAGCCTCGCTGAGGTAGCCCCGCGCTTCCTCCGTCCGGCCCAGCACGGAGAGATAACATCCCATGTTGTAATGAAACAAGGCCTCCTGACGCAGGGAAGCCGGTCCGGAAATGAGCAGGAGATGAGCTTCCTCGGTCCGCTTCAACTCGTGCAAGCAGAAGGCCGTATGGATAAAAAACGAAGCTTGTCCGGGGGCAGCGACGCAGCCGGTCAGGCCAGTCTCCACGGCTTGCGCCCAGGCTTTCCGGTGCATCAGCACGGCCATTTTGCCATCCAGGATGAGAGGATGCGCGGCCAACCGGGCAGGCACCGCAGCCAATTCCTCTTCTGCCATCTCCGGCATTTCCAGCTCCAGATAACCATCGACCTCCCCGCGCAACCGCCTCATCATAGGCAAATCATCGGAGGCATCGGCGGGAGAAGACATGTATTTGAAAATCAGCGGAGTTTACCAGACCGCGGCCCCTTCTGCGGGTGGTGGCGACGCCGTGAGCAACGGCACGGGTACTCCATACACCTGGGACATACGGCTGATGATCAGACGGAATCCATCATCCAAGGCGACTAAAACCTGCTGGCAGTATTCCGCCCATTCCCCGGCCGCCAAAGCCGCCGTGCCGGCGGTCAGGGCATTGCTCAAATCCCGCGGTCCCACAAATGGCTCCAATCCATACCCCATGGTCAGCGCGGCTTGTCTCCGCACTGGGTCGATCACCAGCAGGAGATCCCGGTTCATGAAACCCTTGTCGAGGGCAGCGCTGAAATTCCCCCGGTTGAACAGCCACCACGCCCACGTCCGCAAGGGAACGACCTCCGGCGCCTCCGCCAACACCACAGCCACGGTAATCTGGGGAAACCGCCCGCAGAATTGACCCAACGCGCGCTTGATCTGCCTTGCCGCTTTCCCTGACAAAACTTGGGCCATGTCCGAGATTCCGGAAGGGATCACCGGGGGAATTCCCAGGACGCTGTCCACGCGGCCCAGATCCAGGCCACAACCGGCACACTGCGCCGAATCTTCGGCGACGGGTTGCTGACAATATGGGCAGTGCATTGGTTAATGAACCCGTATTACTGACCTGCTCGGGGCATTCCGTCGAGAGGGAATTTCAACGGGGGAAACCACCCATCTTCAGGAGCCGGCCTCCGGAACCCGGCCCGTGATCATCATGGCCCCGTCCACCAATCCGCCAGCCTCCAGGCTGAGCCGGCCGGCATTGAGGGCCCCTTCGAGACGGCCCTGCCGACCGATCTGGACCAACCCGCTGGCCAGCACCCGGGCGGTGAGTTGCCCCTGCAGGGTCAAGGTTTGCACATGGACCGGTTGGAGGCATTGCACCAGGCAGCGTTTTTCCACCAGCAGGTGACGGCAGCGGATTTCCCCCAATACCTTCGCGTTGGTGCGGAATTCCACCGTCTCCTGCGCATAAATGCTGCCGGCGACGGAACCTTCAATCACCAGACTGCCGCAATGGATCGCGGTGCCCAGCAGGGCTCCTTTTTTGTGGACGGTGACATTCCCCCGGGTCCGGATGCGCTGGGTGCTGCGCACGCGGATGTCCACATCCCGCAAATCGATGAAGGTGCCGCAGTTCGAACATTGGGTCGAGGTGGCCTTGGCGGACGCTTTGCTGACCGCCTTGCAATCGAAGCAGACCACTTCCCGGCGGGGCACCGGGGCATGAACCCCATGGCTGTTTTCGGGATGTTCCCCGCTTTGGGCCACCAGATCGCCCTCGGTGGCGCTGCTCCCGGCGAGCCAGAGGGGGACTGCCACTCCGGCGGGCCGTGCGCGCAGCGGGGACGCCGCGGGGACCGGAACCGCTTTTCCCAGACCCCAGAAACTGCGGCGCGGTGCTGCAATCAAAGCTCCGCCGGTCAGCTTGATGTGCTGACCACAGCTTCGGCAATACGTCGAAAGCCCGCTCGCGGACTCCCGTTGCCGGGAACCGCAATGCGGGCATTCGATTTCGATTTTCTCGATCAGCGGTCAGTCCTCCGGTTGATCGCAACGGGTGATCCGCTGTTCCCGGTATCGGAGTTGGGCCGCGGATTCCCGCCAGCGCGGGTTATGATTGAGGAGCGGCAGCTTTTTTGGCGGCCTGGGCGTTGGCCACGGCGCTCTTGCCGACGGAGGAACGGCCGGAGAAGGAAGCGCCTTCTTCGATGGACATGGTGCCCGCGACAATATCCCCTTCCTGAATCGCATTGCTCTTCAGTTCGCAGCGCTCGGTGACGGTGATGTTCCCCTGCACTTTGCCGAAGACGACCACGGATTTGGTGCGGATTTCACCAATCACGAGGGCGTTCTCACCCACGGTGAGGGAGCCATCGGAGGTGACTTCTCCTTCGATCTTGCCATCAATGATGAGATCGTTGGAGAACTTGAGGGAACCTTTGATTTCGACGTCGCTGCTGAGGATATTTTTGTTGGTGCTCATTGAAAAAGTGGATTTGACTGGGGGGGCGGGATTATAGGAAGGGGCGGGCTTGGAGTACGATTCCTGGGAAGGAGTGTAAGTAGGGGCAGCGGGAGCCACCGGGGCAGGCGGGGCGACAGGCTGTGGTTTTTGACCGATGATTTGCTTTAACACAGGACGTGGGAGTTGGGGTGAAATAGAGACAGAACAGGACCTTGGAACCGAAATCCCGGAGAATCAACGGCAGGTCTGTTGCGTGTATAGGGGTTCCCTGCCCCGCCGCAAGTTAATTCCATGCCGGAAGCCGATTTCCCCCTGATTTGACGCTTCCGGACCGCACCGCGGAATCCCCCGCCAAGGGGTTGCGTTTTCCCCGCTTCTCCGCTTTATATCGGGTTCCCGCTCCCGCCGCCCGGTGGGGCTTCCCGCTTTTTTCCCATGCCAGACCAGGACATTCCTCTCCCCGAACAAGACGCCGACATGATGCCAGCCGTCGGCCAGGCCTACGGTGCCGAGCAGATCGACAAACTCGAAGGCCTCGAAGCGGTCCGGAAACGCCCTGGCATGTATATCGGCGACCCCGATGAACGCGGCCTCCACCACTGCGTTTTTGAAGTGTTGGACAACTCCATCGACGAGCACCTCGCCGGATTCTGTAAAGTCATCGACGTCATCCTCCACACGGACGGTTCCTGCTCCATCCGGGATGATGGCCGCGGCATTCCCGTGGCCATGCACACCAAGTTCAAGATGCCCGCGATCGAGCTGGTCCTGACCAATCTGCACGCCGGCGGTAAATTCGGTCAGGGCGCCTACAAATACTCCGGCGGTCTGCACGGCGTGGGCGCCAAGTGCGTCAATGCCCTCAGCGAATGGTTCAAAGCGGAAGTCTTCCGCGATGGCCACATCTACATGATCGCCTTCGAACGCGGCGTCACCACTTCGCCGCTCAAGATCATCGGGGACCTGGAAAATCCGGCCCACACCGGCACCCGCATCACCTTCTTCCCGGACGCGGAAATCTTCCGCATGACCACGGAGTTCCAGTTCGACCGCCTCGCCACCCGCCTGCGCGAACTCACCTTCCTCAACCCGGGCCTGACCATCAACCTGACGGACGAACGCGGCGAAAAACCACGCCATCAGAAGTTCCGTTATGACAAGGGGATCGTCGAATTTGTCAACCAGCTCGCCGAAAACAAAACCGTGCTCCCGGCCGAGCCGATCAACATCCGCAGCAAACGCAGCGTGGAGATCGAACCCGGCAAACCCGAGGACGACATCTACTGCGATGTGGTCCTGCAATACACGGATTCCTACAACGAGCAGATCCTTTGTTATGCGAACAGCATTCCCAATGGCGACGGCGGCACCCACCTCACCGGCCTCAAAACCGCCCTGACCCGCGCCATCAACGTCTACGCCAAGGCCAACAATCTCGTCAAGGACAAGGACCCTGCCATCACCGGCGACGACTGCCGCGAAGGCATGATCTGTGTCCTCAGCGTCAAGCTTCCCAACCCCCGCTTCTCCAGCCAGACCAAGGGCAAGCTGGTGAATAACGAAGTGGAAAGCGTGGTGAATTCCATCGCCTACGAAGGCCTCAGCAAATACTTCGAGGAAAACCCCGCGATCGCCAAACGGCTGCTCGACCGCATCCTGATGGCCGCCCGCGCCCGGGAAGCTGCCCGCAAGGCCCGCGAAACCGTCCGCAAGTCCGCCCTCACCGGCGGCGGGCTGCCCGGCAAGCTGGCCGACTGTTCCGAAAAAGACCCGGCGCTGTCCGAACTCTACATTGTGGAAGGTGACTCCGCGGGTGGCTCCGCCAAGCAGGGCCGCGACCGCAAAACCCAGGCCATCCTGCCCCTGCGCGGAAAGCTCATCAACGTGGAGAAGGCCCGCCTCGACCGCGCTTTGGAAAACAAGGAAATCCAATCCATGATCACCGCCATCGGCGCCGGCATCGGCAATGGCGAGGAGGAAGGCACCTTCCGGATCGAAAAAACCCGCTACCACAAAATCGTCATCATGACGGATGCCGACGTGGATGGCTCCCACATCCGCACCCTGCTCCTGACCTTCTTCTGCCGCCAGATGCCGGAACTGGTCCGCCGCGGCTATCTTTACATCGCCCAGCCGCCGCTCTACCAGGTGATGCGGAAGAAGCGCAGTGAATACGTGCAGGACGATGTCGCCCTGAACCGCATCCTGATCGACCTTGGCGCCGAGGAGGTGAAGCTCAAAAACCTCGCCGACGGCAACATTATCGCCGCCGCTCCCCTGCGGGAAATCCTTGAACTCCTGATGCGCCTCAGCCGCTTCTCCGATATCATCAATCGTCAGGGTGGGAACTTCGATACCTACATGAGCCACCGCGATGCCGAGACTCACCGGCTACCGGAATACCTCGTCATCGTCCGCACCGGCAATGAGGAAGCGGTTCATTACATCCATGATGAAGACGCCCTCCGCATTTACAGCGAGGCCAATCCCGACCTGCACCTCGGCGCCGCCGTGGTCGCCGCTGCCCCGGAGGCCCCGGTCGATGCCGCCGCCCTCCCCGCCAGCAAAGCCGAACCGGTCACCAAGCGCCGGGCCCGCCTCTACGAAGTCCACGAAGCCCGCGCCATCTCCCGCCTGCTCGCCCAACTTCAGGAAAAAGGCCTCGCCCTGGATCACTTCAGCGCCCAGGACAAACCGCTCTTTGAAGTCATCGAATCCGAGGAAAAAATCCAACCGGTCTTCTCCGTCCCGGAAATCCTCGAGCGCGTCCTCGATATCGGCCGCCGCGGAGTGGAGATCCGCCGGTTCAAGGGGCTGGGGGAAATGAACGCCTCCCAACTCTTCGACACCACCATGGACCCGGCCACCCGCCGTCTTCTCCAGGTAAAAATGAACGAGGACAACGCTGTCGAAGCAGACCGCATGTTCACCATCCTGATGGGCGACGTGGTGGAACCCCGCCGCCAATTCATTGAGGACAACGCCCTCAATGTCCGCAATCTCGATATCTGATTCCCGTCTCCCACTGCCCCCCGCCCCATGAAGCCTGATCGTTCCTGTCCTTCCCTGCTGCGCCAGCGGCGCGCCCTGACCATCGTGGAATTGTTGGTCGTGCTGGCCATCATCGCAGTGCTCACCGGACTCGGCCTGAGTGCCTACAAGACCCAGCTCGCCAAAGCCGAAAGCATCGATGCCATCAACAAACTGAAAGGCATGTATGCCGGCCTCGCCAGCTACCTTGTGGACAAATCCTCCTGGCCGCAGGAACCGGAAGACGACAGCGAGGCCTCGGACGAAGCTCTCTGGGTATGGTGGAAAAAGGAGATGGAACCGTACGGCATCCACGAAGCGGACTGGTATACCACCGCCCACCTGCGCCGTTTGAACCGCGAGCTGAAGGAATCCGGCGGCAAAACCACCAGCCTCAAGGAAATGGAGGAAGCCCTTTCCTTCCCCTCCATCGTCCCCACCATATTCCCTCCCGGACCCACCGAACCCTACCGGTATGACAATCAGCCGTGGGTCAGCGAAACGGGCGAATACCACGGGGATGACGGCATCTACACCATCATGCCCAAGGGAAACATCCACAAGATGATGACCATGAGCCAGATGAATGCCGCCAAGGGCAAATCCCCAGCGGCTCCTGCCAAGAAATAACCCTTCGTCTGGCCTGGCCCCTCAGGCTCAGGCACCCGCCTTTTCCCCCATGCCCAGCAGCGTCTGGAAATGCGGAGGCTCACTTTCCCGGTCCACCGTCCTCACCAGAATATTCCGGAATCCGGCCGCTTCCAGATAACCTTGGAGTTCGACCTCGGAGAAGCCCAGCCAGAGGTCGGCATACAGCTCCCGGGCCTGTTCGAAGTCATGCTTCAGCAGGTCCAGAATGACAATCCGGCCGCCCGGCCGGGTGATGCGGAACGCCTCATGCAGCGCCCGGTCCGGCCGCGCCGCATGGTGCAGCGATTGGCTCAGAAACACCAAATCGATGGAGGCATCCGCGATCGGCGGCTCCTCCAGATCCCCGTGGCGATACTCCAGATTGGTGAATCCATTCGCCTTGGCGACCTGGGACCCAAATTCCACCATCTTCTCTGAGGAATCGACCGCGATGACCCGCTCCGCCCGCTGGGCCAGCAGTTGGGAAAACGTGCCTTCCCCCGCCCCCAGATCCGCGATCACCTGCGCCGGCATCAGCAGCAACAAGGTTTCCGCCAGGGCCTTCCACGACCGGCCCGGCAGATAACTGCGGCCGAACTTCCCCGCCAGCTGGTCAAAATAAATCCGTGCGGCATCCGAACGCTTCCGCAGCACCAGCTTCAGCGCCGCCCGGTCCGCCGAAGCCTCCGGGATTTCGGGGGCTCCTTCCCGCAGCAGCGTGCGGAGCGGCGCACTCACCCGGTCCAGCCCATAGATCGAATTCTTCCCCGATCGCCGCGCCTGGACCAGGCCCGCGTTCTTCAGCAGCCCCAACTGCGTCGAAATCCGGCTTTGCTTCATCGCCAGAATCTCCTGCAATTCCGCCACCGTCAGTTCCGCTTGGTCCAGCAGGAGCAGCAACCGCAGCCGGGTCGGTTCACTGAGAAGGCGGAGGGAGTCGAGCAGCGGGAGCACAGGCAGGTTGGGTTTTGCAGAAATCTCCGCGCACCCTGAATCAATCCCACCAAAAAGAAATCCCGGACTGCACCCTTTCCCCGCCGATCCTCCTGCTTCCGCCCTCCCCGAAAATGAAAAAACCTGCGGGATGTTTCCCGCAGGTTTTTTCAGAGTGAATGCCGGGGCGGCAGGCCGTCTTATTTCTTCGGCGCGTTCCAGCCAGCTTTTTCGATGATGCCGCTCAATGCAGATTGCTCCGGCAGAGCGGCCGGCAGGATTTTGTAGTTGGAAAGATACTTCAGCGCTTCGTGGACCTGGCGGATTGACCCCTTCTTCTGCTCCAGGGCATCGCCACTGAGATCCTTCACGGAGGCCAGGAAAGCAGTGGAGAGTTTGGTGGCTTCAGCCAGAGCCGCCGCATCCGGGGCATAGACCAGGGATTCCATCAGCTTCAGCATTTTGCCGTTCCCCTGCTCCTTGGCAGCATCGGACCGGAGACCGGCCGCGATGCTCTGACGCTTCGCGGTGGTGGCTTCCGCACTCATGTGGCTGGCATCGCCGCCTTCCGAAGCCCGGGCCGGCAGCGGGCGGTACCAGATATTCCGGTAGCGGACGGGATTGCCGTGATCCTGCAACTTGAGGGGGCCTTTTTCCGGGAAAGGATGATCCTTGGAGCGGGCCTTGTGACCGCCGCCGCCTTCCAGCGGGGTATGATCCTGGGTCAGGACGCCATTCACAAAAACGGTCAGATAACCATCTTCAATCATCTTGCCATCCTTGAAGACCGGGCGGCGGAAGACGATGTCATAGACCTGCCACTCCCCGGGCGCGCGCACGGCATTGGCCATGGGAGGATTCACCCCGTAGACGGAGCCGGCAAAACCGTCCGCGTAAGTGGGGTTGTTGAAATTGTCGAGCACCTGCACTTCCACCTGCCCCATGGGGAAGATACCGCTGTTGCCGCGGCCCTGGCTGTTGCCTTCGACCTTGCTGGGAGCGGACCACTCGACGTGCAGCTGGCAGTCGCCCCACTCCTGTTTGGTGCGGACGTATCCGGAGCCGGGCACACATTGCAGGCTGCCATCCTTGACCTCCCACTTGGTGGCTTGGTTGGGGTCCTTGTCGGAAACCCAGTTCTTCAAGGTGGCCGGGGAGCCATCAAAAAGAATCACGGCATCGGAGGGCGGTTTGCCCGGCTGCTCCTGACTGCTGAAGGTGCCGGGCTCCACCCGGGCAGGCTGGGGGCGGTTTTCATCATGAATCGCCCACGGATGGGTGGCATCCGGCGGATCGCCGTAGAAAGCAGCGGGTGACAGCGGCGCGGTGACGGCGAGGACAAGTCCTGACAACAAGGTGGATCGGGATAAGATGGACATAAGATGGAATTAAGTAACGCGGGCGCCCGGCCTCTTCAATCACGGGAATGCTCCGGTCCGGACGGACCGGCCGCACCGGCCCCCGGGTCCTCCAGCCCGAACCGACGCCTCACCTCGCTTACAAAATCCCGGTGTTTGGCCGGCACCGCCGACCGCCATTTTTCCAGATACTCCGCAAAGGTGCCGCCCTCCGGGGAAGGAGTGCGGTTGAGCCAGGTCACCGCCTCCCACGATTCCGGCGCGCCCTCAAACAGTTTCAGCAGGGGCAAGGCCATGGCCCCGTTGAGCGACCGGTCGCGCGGGGTCTCCTCCAGCGTCCTGCGATGCTTCCGATAAAAATCCCCCAGATGACCATCGCCCACCTGGGTCCGGCCATCCATCACCCCCTGGGCATAGCGGCGGAATTCCGGCGCATAGGACTTCCAGTTGGCATAGGGCGGATGGGCCGCCCAGACCTCGCTCAAGCGGCGCAGCACAAAAAGGGAAGCCACTTCACAGATTGTCTCCTCAAACCAGTTGTTCCGCTTCCATGCCCGGTCCTCGAATCCGCTGAGGATATGGCAGAACTCGTGAGAAAACTGATACACATACTGACACCACAAGTAGTCCTCCGTATCCAGCTTCATCACAATCTCTCCCACCACATTCCGCTGATAAAGCACGATTGGCCCCTCCCTGCCCCGCAACACCACAAAGGGCTCCCGTTGCTGGGCCGGGAAATATTTCCACAACACTCCGGCGGCGGACTTCAGCACGCCCTCGACCTCTCCGGCTGCAGCCTGCCCCCAGCCATCGGCGGCCACGCGGAACCGCAACCCATCCAATTCCCCCGCCGCCCGGGCACTCCCTGACGCCGCGGCAGCAGCCAGCAATCCTGCCAAAAACTGACGGCGGCCGGTATTCATGTTATTTTCCCCAGCGGGCTTTGACAAAACCAGTCCACCGTTTCCAATCAGCGACCGTGACATCATGTTTTCCGGGCCGTTGCCAGTATCCTGGATTGCCCGTGGAAACCGCCAGATTCTCCCGTTTGAAGCCGGCATCCAGGCCCGGCTGCCCCAGCAAGGCAAACGCCGGCGAGGCCTGCTTCGTCGCCTGGAATTCCCCCTCGGGATCAGCCCACTGGTCGTCCTCGGCGCTGCACACCAGCAGCCCGCGGGGAGCCACCAGCGCCAGCAACTCGTGCTGATCATAGGGCATGTCCGCCTCCCGGCCATTCCACTGTTTGAAGTTTCCCGCGAACCAGTGGGGGAAACTGGTATTGATCCGGCCCACCGTCTCACCAAAACACCGTTTGCTCAGCGCCGCCCCGCCACAGCCACTGTTGTTGGATATCACCACGTCAAAGCGCTCATCCTGGGCGCCCGCCCACAGCGTGGCCTTGCCCAGCCGGGAATGTCCGTGCAGCGCCACCTGCCTGGCGTCGCACCAAGGCTCTCTTTCCAGATAGTCCATCCCCACCCGCAGCCCCCAGGCCCACGCCGCCACGCTGCCCCAGGTGGTTCCATCCCGTTTCGCCTCGATATCCGGGAACAACCCGTGCACGCCATTTTTGAAGCCATCATCAAAATCCGGATCAATGTCCTCATACCACGCCGTGGCCGTGCCGTATCCCTGGGAAATCACCCACTCGATCTGCCAGCGGTCCGCCTGATCGCCCCGGGCAAATGCCTTCAGCGGCTTCGGCCGCGGAGCCCCGGCCGACTCCTCCGGCGGTCTGGGCATCAGAATCCCCGGATCGTTGGAAACCGTGTGATTCCCCTGAAAATTCAGCCCCCAGAAAAACGGCACCGGCCCGGCCGCGGCGGCTGGCACATAGATCAGAACATCCATCGCCGGCCCCTCCTTTTTTCCGCCAAAATACACCCGCACCTGCTTCCGCCGCGCCTTCCCGTCCAAGGCCGGCACGCCATCCTCCAGCACCTCATACACCAATTCCGGCCGGGCAGGAGCCATCCCATACATGCCTTCCTCAAAGATCTTCACCAATTCCGGCCGTCGCTTCCACCGCCAGTCATCCACCGTTTTCACCACGGCCCCCTCAGCCGCCTTCAGGAGCTCCGGCAGCACATACACCGGCACCTTGGCCTCGTCCTGATTGATCGGCCAATCCGCAGGGGCCGCCATCGCAGAACCAGTCAGCAGCATCGCACTCATCAGCAAAATGGGATATTTCATCCCCGGCATTCTAATCATTCCCACCCGGGTGTCCAGAGCGGTGGCTTCCTTCAAGGCAACTCATCTTCCCCGTGGGAACCGGGACAACGTGCCTCTCACACTCAATTTCAATTTTGACAATTTTATGATGCATAATTAGGCATATTACTCCGCGCAACAAGTGCAAATGAGTCTTTAAACTCCCCGTTTGACCCCGTGTGATTTCGTAATTGTATTCCAATATTTTTTGATGCATAATTTAACTCCATGGCCCGCCCCATCCAAATCTCCCGGGAAAACCTGACCGCCCAGATTCAGATGCGCGGTCCCGTGTCCGCGACAGAATTGGCCGCATCGCTGGGAGTAAACCGCACCACCGTGGTAAGGACCTTGGCTGATTATGGAAGACGTTTGGTCACCTTTGGCGCCACCCGGAGCACTCGATACTCCCTCAGGCGTTCCGTCCGGACTGCCGGAGACCATTGGCCGATTTACCGGATCACGGAAACCGGCCAAGCGGTGCCTTGGGCGGAATTGGAATCCCTGCACGACCGGCGCTGGCGCATCCTTTGGGCGGAATCCCCGCCTGTTTGGGCAGACCGCTTCAGTGGCCGCGAAGGCCTGTGGGACGGCTATCCGTTTTTCCTGAGCGATATCCGGCCCCAAGGATTTCTCGGTCGCGCTATCGCGGGACGGATTTCCAATACCCTCCAAGTCCCGGCCAATCCCCAGACGTGGAGCGACGACGACACCATGATTTATCTCCAAGCCGCCGGAGAGGATTTACCAGGTTCCCTTGTGGTTGGCGACGACTGCCTGCGCCGGGCGCTGCAACGGGTGCTGAATCCACTGCCTGAAGAACTGATCGCTGAGTCCACCCCGGCGGAGCGATATTCGGCCCTCGCCGAACTCACCTCCCGCACCTTGCCCGGCAGTTCCGCCGGCGGCGAGCAGCCGAAATTTCTCACCACCCTCACCAATGATTCCGGCACCCTGGCACCTGTGCTGGTCAAGTTTTCCCCACCCATGGATCAACTCACCGGCCAGCGCTGGGCTGACTTGCTGCTTTGCGAATGTATCGCTCATGAAGTCCTGGCGGAGCAAGGCCTGGCTCTCCCCGGTGCAAGGATCATCGATGAGGCGGGTCGCCGGTTTTTGGAAGTTCCGCGCTTCGACCGCACTGCGATAGGGGGAAGACGCGGCGTCGTTTCCCTGGAAGCTCTCCACAATTCCGCCATCGGATCCGGCCAGAGCAACTGGCCTTCCGAGGTGCGGGAACTACAGACTGAAGGCCTGATCGACGCCAGCGCCCTCGTCACCACGCGCCGGCTCCACGCCTTTGGTGAACTCATCGGCAATACCGACATGCACCATGGCAATCTCGCCTTCTGGCTGGAGGACTCTCTGCCCTTCCGTCTCGCGCCCTCCTACGACATGCTGCCAATGCTCTGGGCTCCCGGACCGCTGGGAGAAATCGTCGTGCGCACCTTCGCGCCCCAGCCTCCATTACCCGCGGGCCACGAAGCCTGGCTGGAAGCCGCCGGGTGGGCCCTTAAGTTCTGGCAACGTGCCGCCGCCGATCCACGACTCTCCCCCACCTTCGCCGGCTTCACCCACGAAGCCGCCGCCACCGTGCAACGCCTGCGCCTGCGCATGAGGTAAAGTTACCTTTTCCAACCCGGCGTCGCGGGCTTGGTATAGAAGAGCTCCGGGGGCGGAGGTCGATGCCCCCTGATCCCGGGCCGCAGGCACAACCCATCTTGCCATCCCGGGTTTTCCGGCGTTGCTGTGCTTGGACCATGACTTCTCCCCCGCCGCCTGAATCCCCCGCATTCCGGGAAACGCTCTGGCGTATCATCTTCCGGTCGGACACCCCGGCCGGCCGGCGTTTTGATATTGGTCTGCTGATCCTGATCATCCTGAGCGTTCTCACCGTGATGCTCGAAAGTGTGGCGGAACTGCGGGATCAGCACCCTTGGATCTTCACCAGCGTGGAATGGATGTTCACCGGGCTCTTCAGCCTCGAATACCTCGTGCGCCTCTGGGTGGTGAAGGACCGCTGGCGTTATGCGCGCAGTTTCTTCGGCATTGTGGACCTGCTGTCGGTTCTGCCTACCTACATCAGCCTGTTGGTTCCCGGCACCCAATATCTGATGATGCTCCGTATCCTGCGTCTCATGCGCATGTTCCGGATTCTGAAAATGGCGGAGCACCTCGGCGAGGCCAGCCTGCTGCTGAACGCCCTCGCCGCCAGCCGCCGCAAGATCACGGTGTTCTTCATCACCGTACTCACGGTGGTTTTCGTTGAAGGCACCATCATGTATGTCATCGAGCAAGATGCCAATCCTGACTTTTCCAACATTCCCCAGTCGATCTACTGGGCTATCGTCACGATCACGACCGTGGGCTACGGGGATGTCGCACCGGTGACCGTTCTGGGCAAAATCATGGCCTCGGTTATCATGATGACCGGTTTTGCCATCATCGCGGTCCCCACTGGCATCGTCACTTACGAGATTGGCCGGGAAATGCGTGGCCAACTCCCCGGAAACCGCCGCCGCTGCGATGAATGCGGCTGGACCGACCATGCAGCCACGGCCCGCTACTGCCAGCAATGCGGCACCAAACTGGACGAGGATTGAGTCCATACCAAACGTAAAGCATGTCCCCCGGGTGGCGTAGTCATCAGGCATGATGACCCGCCGACATTTTATCGCCACCTCCGCTCTCGCCCTTCCCTGCCTTGCGCATGGCGCCTCTTCTGCCGCGGAGGTATTGGAAACGAAGATCGTTTCCCAGCAGCCGGAATACTATCATGGCTGGCCCACCGTCGCCCGGCTCAGGAATGGTCAACTCTGGGTGACCTGGTCCGGCGGGCGCGAATCCCATGTCTGCCCGTTCGGTCAAGTCCACGCCATGACCTCATCGGACGAAGGCGCATCCTGGACCTGGCCCCGGGTGCTGCTGGATTCCGCCACCGATGACCGGGACTCCGGAGTCCTCGAAAGCATCAAGGGCACCCTGCTCGTCTCCAGCTTCACCTCCCTCGCCTACCAACCCCGGCTCGCCGCCGGACTCACGGCCGTGGCCGGAGACAAAAACGCCATGCCACCGGACCAACTGGCCCACTGGAAGGCAGTCCACGCCCGGCTGAGTGACGCGGAACGGGAGGCCGATCTCGGGGAATGGGTCATCCGTTCCAACGATGGCGGAAAGTCCTGGTCCAGCCGCATTCCCACCGTCGTGAACAGTCCGCATGGTCCTATCCAACTTAAGGACGGCCGGCTGCTCTACGCAGGCAAACAACTGTGGACGGCAGAGAAAAAAATCGGCGTGGCTGAATCCAAAGACGACGGGCTCACATGGCAATGGCTGGCGGACATTCCCACCCGGCCAGGAGACTCGGTGCAGGAGTCCTACCATGAACTTCATGCCATCGAAGCGCAGGACGGCACCCTCATCGCCCAGATCCGCAATCACAATGCCGCCAACGAGGGAGAGACCCTGCAAAGCGAATCGCGGGACGGAGGCAAAACGTGGAGCACACCGCATTCCATCGGGGTCTGGGGCCTGCCTTCCCATCTCCTCCTGCTGCGCGATGGCCGCCTCGTCATGACCTACAGCCATCGCCGCCCTCCATTTGGAAATCAGGCCCGCGTCAGCACCGACCACGGGCGCACCTGGGGCGAAACCATCGCCCTCTCGACCGACGGCATCGGAGGCGATCTTGGTTATCCCAGCACCGTGGAATTGACCGACGGGACCCTCCTCAGTGTGTGGTATGAAAAGATGAAGGAACCCAAACTGGCCGTGCTCCGCCAGGCCAAATGGCGGCTCCGGTGACCCAACCGGGCAGTGACGGTCACGCCGGGGATCCGGTTTGATTCCGCATCGTTGCTTGAAGGTCCGGGGAATCCATGGTTTTGGCAGCATTGGCTGCCGCCTGGCATGCCGGGAAGATCATGAACAAAACCTCCCCGTTTCTGCTGGTCATTTGTTATCTGGGCTTCGTCAGCCTGGGACTGCCGGACACCTTGCTGGGCGTGGCATGGCCATTCATCCGCGGCAGTTTTGATCTGCCGCAAGCGGCCGCCGCCGCCGCATTCATCGCCATGGGGACGGCCTACGCCTTGTCAGGTTCGGCCTCGGGACGGTTGCTGGGCTCGCTCGGCACCGGGCGCTTGCTGGTCCTCAGCAGCGCGGCGGTCACCCTCGCCGTTTTCGGGTTCGCTGGCGCGCCGGCGTGGTGGCTGTTTGTGCTGGCGGCCATGGTTCATGGCTTCGGCTCCGGGGCCATCGACACCGGATTGAATGACTTTGTGTCCCGTCATTTCTCCGCCCGGCACATGAACTGGCTGCACGCCTGCTACAGTCTCGGAGCCGCGGCCGGCCCGGCGGTGATGACCGCCGCCGTCAGCCCGCATGGCGGGTGGCGCGCGGGCTACTTGGCGGTCGGCGGAATCCTGCTGATCCTGACACTTCTTTTCGTTTTCACCCGCCGGGGCTGGGAGGACGGTGGCCAAGTGTCCCCTGCCCCTGCCGTCAGGGCACCGCTGCGGGAGACGCTCGCCCTCCCGGTGGTGCGCTGGCACTTGTGGCTGTTCTTCCTCTACTCCGGTGTGGAAAGCACCGTCGGCCAATGGTCGTTCACCCTGCTCGCGGAAGGCCGTCTGTTTCCGGTCGCCCTCGCCGGCGGCATCGTCACCACCTACTGGTCCGCTATCTTCGCGGGGCGGATCCTGGGAGGATTCCTCGTGCTGCGGGCGGGCGCGGCGCGGCTGGTGCGCCTCGGCATCGCCGGTGCCGCCCTCTCCACCCTGGCACTGCTGCCCAATGCCCCGCCCGCAGCCGCCTTGATTTCCCTCCTCCTCACCGGCCTTGCTCTCGCCCCCATCTTCCCTTGCCTGATGACCCTGACTCCGGAACGCACCGGCCCCGCCCACACCGCCAACGCCATCGGCCTTCAGGTCACCGCCGCCACCCTCGGCATCGCCGTCTGGCCCTCCCTGGCCGGCCTCGCCGCGCAGCAGGCCGGGCCAGCAGTTTTACCTATCGTCTTCGCAGGAGTGACGTCGTTGCTATTGATCATACACGAAGCTGGCCTGCGGCGTATTCACCGGGACGCACGAAGAAGATAGCCTTAAACAACTGTAGTGGCCGGACATGATTACTCAGAGTGAGGTAAACCATGCCGAATCCTCAGTTGCCACCAAGACACGGACTTATCCGTGCTAATCAGCGAAAACCTGCATCTCCAACTCGGCAACTATCTGCGCATAATTGGTCTTATCAATAATCCTTCTGCCTAGTCCTGACGATCTGATCACTGCGGTCAACTCCCTGTAACGCTCGGCGATTAACCTGCCACAGGCATTCTTGCGACCCCAATTCTTGGAAATAAAATCTAGCGCATCCTGTTCAGAGTCGGCAAAGTGTGTCCGAGCAATAGCTTTTACTGCCTTATCGCGTGTAATGAGCAAAACAGGTTCGTTTTTACCTATTCCCGCCAAGGCCAATTTCTTCCAACGTTCTACAAGAGCTAAATCCCATGCGGCATTTTCGATACCCGCACGCGAAAGATTCTTGAGCATTTTCCCATATCTCCTTGGGGAAAAATAGTAATTGGCGAAAAGAAAGGCGCTGGAGCCAAAAAAGAAATCCGAATTCATCCATTCCATCATGTCCATCATCTTCTCCCAAGGTTCCGACTTGGTCTTGGATAGTTGCGCTATTTTTAACATAAACGCATAATTGTGCGGATATTCAGCAGTTTTCCGGGCAAGTCCTTTGGCTGATGGTATCTCCTCCATCTCGGGAATGGATGAAAAAGCATGCTCGGGAATGGAATTTAATCGTCCCAAAGCAAAATCGACAAAATATGAGGCGCTTGTATTGTCCGCAAGATGGAATGCCTTGAGTTCGTTGATTGCGGCGTCCCCCGAGTGATTGCTAGCATATTCCTGAAGAGACGCACCGTAGTCAAAAGTAATTTCCGCAAGTTGGCAAAAAGCCAAAACTGCAGCGGCCAACCGATAATCACCAATCTGACTTTGCGGGATTTGCCTGTTCTTGACCAGACCAGTGATTCTAGTGTAGAAATTACGGTCAAGATGGGCGGTAAAGTTTTTGCATGGCCCGGGCAGCAAATAGTTCGGAATGTCGTATAAGTCCGAATCGCCTTCACTGGGTTTTATCCGCGCAGTTATCACATCTTCACTACGCACGAAATGTTGAATTCTCAACTGGTCATCACCAGAACAACCCATCATCAAGAACACGTCCATAAAGCGCTAGAATCTTGGAGCCTCCGCACGGTAGGCGCGGGCGAGGAGGGTGACGGGCTGGGTGACGGTTTGGCAGGGGTGGCCAGGCTGGGCGGTCAGGCCGTTTTGGAGTTGGAGGTGGCAGCCGGGGTTGGCAGTGGCGACGACCGGGGCCTGGGTGGTGGCAAGGTGGGTGAGCTTGCGGGTGAGGAGCTTGGCGGATTGTTCCGGCTGGGTGATATTATAGATGCCGGCGCTGCCGCAGCACCAGGAGGACTCGGGGAGTTCCGTCAGGGTCAGGCCGGGGATGAGTTTGAGAAGCTGGCGGGGCTGGGCCGTGATCTTTTGGCCGTGGCAGAGGTGGCAGGATTCGTGATAGGTGACGGAGGTTTCGCCACACCCGGCAGTGGGGATTCGGCAGCCGGTCTGGATGAGGAATTCGTGGATGTCCTTTACCTTGGCGTCCCAGGCGTGGGCACGGGCGGCGTAGGCGGCATCCCCGGCGAGGAGGTGGCCGTACTTTTTCAGGTGGGAGCCGCAGCCTCCCGCGTTGGTGATGATGGCGTCGAGATCCTCGACCGGAAAGAGATCGAGCTGGCGGCGGGCGAGTTGGCGGGCCGATTCGAGGTCGCCGTTGTGGGCGTGGAGGGAGCCGCAGCAGGGCTGGACGGGAGGCGTCAGGACTTCGCAGCCGTTGGCGAGGAGAACGTCAGCGGTGTCGCGGTTGATGTCAGGAAAAACCAGATCCTGGACGCAGCCGGTGAGCAGAGCGACGCGGTAGCGGGGAGCTCCGGAGGGCCTTTCGACAGGGCTGATGAGTTCGTGGGAAAACGCGGCGGCAATGGTGGGCGTCTGAGGCTCCAGACTCCGCAGGGAGGGCGGAAGGAAACGCAGCAGACCGGATTTCCTGACAAAAGCCTGGGCGCCGGATTGTTGATGGAACCGGAGCGCGGTCCCGAGAGCCCGGAGGAGGCGGGGCTTGAGAAACAGGTGACGCAACGTGAGCCAGCGCCAGAAACTGCGCTGGGGCGTGGCGGCGGTGCCGGTGCGTGCGACTTCGGCACGGGCCGTTTCGAATAGGGAGCCGTAGTCCACGCCCGCCGGACAGGCGGTCTCGCAGGCGAGGCAACCGAGGCAATAATACATTTCCTCGGCAAAAGCGCGGCTGGCCTGGAGGTCGCCATCGGCAACCGCGCGCATCAGGGAAATGCGCCCGCGCGGGCTGTTCCGTTCGCGTTTGGTTTCATCGTAGGTGGGACAGGTGGGGAGGCACATGCCGCAGTGCATGCACTGCTGGAGGACAGAATAGTCCAGCTTGGCGAGGAGGGAAGGGCTGGCAGGCATGGGGCGGAAAGCGGTTTTCAGTCGGCTGGTGGCTGGCGATAGGCCATGTGCGCCCTATTTTTCCAAAATGTCGAAGATCTTCCCGGGATTGAAGCGATGGGCCGGATCGAGGGTGTTTTTGATGGAGCGCAACAAAGCCAGGCTGCCATCGTCGAACTGCCGCGGCAGGAAGGCTTTTTTGGCGAGACCAACGCCATGTTCACCGGTGATGGTGCCGCCGAGGCGGAGCGTTTCATCTACGATTTCGCTGAGGGCGAGTTCGACCCGGTGCATTTCATCGTGGTCGCGTTCGTTGGTGAGGAAGGTGGGATGCAGGTTACCATCGCCCATATGACCGAACGTGCCGACCAGCAGTTGGTGCCGTTTGGCAGTGGCGGCGACGAAGGCGACGAGTTTGGACAACTCGCTGCGGGGAACGGTGACATCCTCAAGAATCGTGGTGGGGCGCATCCTGGCCAGAGCGGAGAAGGCAGAGCGGCGGGCGGTGGCGAGGCGGTTGGCCTCGGCTTCATCGGCGGCCATGCGGACCTCGCGGGCTCCATGGGCCCGGGCGATTTCCATCATGCGGGCGGCTTCATCCGCGACGGAGGCTGGGTGGCCATCGGTCTCCATCAGCAGGAGAGCCTGACAATCGGTGGGGAGCCCGATTTTGGCAAAATCCTCGACGCAGCGGAGGGTCATCTGGTCGAGGAACTCCAAAGTGCAGGGAATAATGTGGGCCGCGATGATGGCGCTGACGGTGGCGGCGGCCTGCTCCATGCTGTCATAAAGCGCGAGGAGGGTGCGGCGGGAAGCGGGGCGCGGGACCAGTTTCAACAACACTTCGGTGATGATGCCCAAAGTGCCTTCGGAGCCGATGAAGAGGTCCTTCATGCTGTAACCGGCGACGTCCTTGACGCACTTGTTGCCGAGGAAGGTGATGGTGCCATCCGGCAGGACGATGCGGAGGCCCATGACGTAGTCGCGGGTGACGCCGTATTTCAAACCACGCAGACCGCCGGAATTCTCCGCGACATTGCCGCCGATGGTCGAAATCTTCATGGAGCCGGGGTCCGGCGGATAGAAGAGGCCATACAGGGCGGCGGTGTCGTCGATGGTTTTCGTGACGACGCCGCATTGGGCGTGAAGCGTCAGGTTGGCGGGGTCGATTTCGAGGATGCGGTCAAGGCGCACGAGGACGATGAGGAGGCAACCGTCCAAGGGCAGGCTGCCGCCGCTGAGACCGGTGCCGGAACCGCGGGGGACGATCGTGGTGCCGTGGGCATTGGCGAGGCGGACGCAGGCGGCGACCTGTCCGGTATCGGCAGGGAAGACCACCGCGCCAGGTTTTTGTTTGAGGGCCGCAGTGCCGTCGAAACTGTAAGGGATGAGGTCCTCCGGAGCCGTGAGGACATGGGCGGGACCGAGGATTTCGCGCAGGGATTGGAGCAGGGCTTCGGTCATGAGAGGAAGGAGGCGGAGGATTGCAGTATCGCGGCACGGCACGGTGGTGCGGCTGGGTGAATTCGCGAAGCGGGGTTCACGGTTATCAGGCCAGACCGTTATGGGGTCGCCGGAGCTTTGGAAAAAGCAAATTCGGACGGATGCCAGCCGCCTCAGATCATCGCGAGGGCCGTAGGGACATCGGCGTTGTCATGCACCATGGCCATGAGGGCGCGGGTGATGCCCTTGGGATTGGGGTGCTGGATCACGTTGCGTCCATAGACAATGCCGGCCGCGCCCTGAGCGAGAAGTCCCTGGGTGCGGGTGAGAATTTCCTCATCACTGACCCGGCCGCCCCCGCGCACCAGGACGGGAATGCCGGAAGCGGCAGTGACGACGCGGTGGTAGATGCTGACGTCGTCGGTAGGGTCAGCCTTGATGATGTCGGCTCCGAGCTCGACGGCCTGGCGGACGAGGTGGGTGATGGTGGTTTCGTCCCCATTCACCATGTAGCCGCCGGCAATGTCGTTGGATTGAAAAACGAGGGGTTCCACCATCATGGGCATTCCGTAATAGTCGGCCTGGGGCTTGAGCCGGAGGATGTTTTTGACACATTCGGCGTGGACTTCGGGAGCGCCGGGGATTTGGAAAAGATTGACACAGACGCAGGCGGCATCAAGGCGCACGGCCTGGAGCATGGTTTCCTCCAGCATGAGGCTGAAGCGGGTGTCAGGAAGGGATTTCCCGTAGATGTTGGCGACATCGGTGCGCAGGACGAGGGAGGGCTTGAGGCGGCCGGGAAGGTCCTGGAGGTGGCGGGCCATGCCGGCGGTGAGCTGGATGGCATCAGGGGCGGCTTCGACCAGGGTTTTGATCACCTCGCGCATGTCCTCGATTCCGGTCAGGAAGCCCGGTTGGTTGAAAAATCCGTGATCGACGGCAACGTCGAAACAGCGGCGGGAACGGGCATGGAAGAGGCGATTGAGGCGGTAGGATTTCATGGAAAAAGCAATACGTGGGAAATCAGCATTTTATTCTTCGGGATGTTCCTGTTCCGCCATACGGGTGATGGTGGCGTTGAGGAGTTCGAGGTAACCCTGGGCGTCGAGATGGCCAGGCTCTGGCTCGCCGCGCACGCTGTAGAGCCATCCTTCGAGGTAAGGATCGCTGCGGACGATGCAGGCATCGGCCTTGAGGGCGGGATTGCTGCCCGCGAATTGTCCTGACATGACGCAGAAGACGTCACTGGCGGCCTTGAAACCTTCGACCCAACCGATCATTTCGCCCGGCTGAACGGGGCCGCCTTCAGGAGGATTGAAGGTGAAATCCACCAATTCGCCGAGCATGCGGGTGGCAAACTTGGTGAAGCCCACCCGCCAGAGTCCCGGATCGCCAGGCACGGGCATCATCCAGTAATGCGAGGGTGAATAAAGGAAATCAGCCGGGAAGCGGGCGGTAAAACGGGCGTGGCGGAATTTGATCCACTCGCGGTCGGCGGCAGGGGTAGTCATCGGCGCGGAGGAAAGGCTAGTTCCGGTCGTTGAGGCGGCGGGGCGGCTTGTCCCCGTCGGAGTTCTTATCGCGTTCCTTGGTTTTTTTCCGGGATCCACCTTCGGAGTCGTCGGCACTTGTGGCCGACCACCCAGCGCCTTCATTCGGCTTCTTTTTCATGGACGAACCATCATTCTCAGGTTTGAAGAGGCTGCCCAAACCGATCGCCATCCCCCCGCAGATGAAGAGCGCAATCAGCGTGATCAGAGACATCTCGCCGAACCCAGGGCGGAACCGGGGATTCGGATTCTTCCGCTGGATGTAATAAAGGATGGGCACCGCCGCCGCGAAAAAGGCGATGAAGAACGTCAGGTGAGGCAGGTAATGTTTGAACATGTCACCAAGGGGGGATGGGGGAGGATACGGCTCAGACGGGGGCGGATTCCGCTCCGCCATAATACAGCAGCGCCGCCGCCAGCACCAGGGCGCCATAAATGATGCCGGCAAGGCACATGATACGGTAGCGCGAAGGCTTGGCCTGCAGCCAGGCAATCTGATCCCGCATGGTGAATGGCATCCCAACCCAGAACAGGCCGAGAATGATCCAGCCGTAGGCAAGGATGCTGAGCAGCAGCCGGGATTCCGGCGGTTTGAGCATGGCCGCATTCAGAACCGGGCAGGCCGCGAGCAGCAGAAAGGTGCCTAGTGACCGGGCTCCAAGGTAATCATTGGCAATAAACAATGTGCCGACATAAAAGACCGGCAGGGCAAACTGGGCCAGCCAACGCGCCTTGTTGAACTCCCCCAGATCCATGGAGGTGGCGACCATCCAGGCCATGAGGAAGGAAAGGGTCAGGAAAAAAGTGCCCACATTCATCGAGCGGGGCACCGAGGAAAGCCATGGCAGGATTTTTTGCTGGCGCACCAACGCCACCGCGTGCCCCAGCACCAACAAAAGCCCGACCACCAGCCCGACCTGGCGCAAGCTCAATCCTTCGTAGAGCCAATGATAGATTCCGTCGCTGAGGTCCTTCATGAGTGTTGCAGAAAATGGGAGGGGAGGGCCGGGCGGATCAGGGTGGCCTAGAAGGCGGTTCCAGTGCTGCCGGCGATTTCCCGGAAACGGCGGATCACGCGCTCCGTGACAGGGCCGGGGATGCCGGTGCCGATGATACGCTGATCGTACTTCACGGCGGCGATGACCTCGGCCGCGGTGCCCGTGAGGAAACACTCGTCGGCGGTGTAAATGTCATGGCGGCTGAGATCGGCGGCCTGCATGGGGATGCCGAGCTCGGCAGCGATTTCAAACACCACGGAACGCGTGATGCCATCCAAGGCTCCGGCACTGATGGGAGGGGTGGTGATAGCCCCCTTCCGCACGACGAAGACGTTGTCGCCGGTGCATTCGGCGACCAGTCCGCGCTCGTTGAGCATGATGCCTTCCTCGGCGCCGGCCTGCATGGCTTCGACTTTAGCCATGACGTTGTTCAGGTAATTCAGGCTTTTCACCTGGGGACTGAGAATATCGTGCATGGGGCGCCGGGTGGCGCAGGTGGCCATGGTCAGTCCAGTGCGGTAGGCTTCCTCGCTGTAGAGCTGGATGCTGGCGGCAATGATGATCACGGAGGCCTTGGGGCATTTGTAGGGACTGAGCCCCATCGGGCCGGTGCCGCGGGTCACCACGAGGCGGATATAGCCGTTGTCGAGTTCATTGGCGCGGCAGGTTTCCTGCACGGCCGCGATCATTTCCTCCGGACTGAGAGGGATGTTGAGCAGGATGGAACGGGCCGAGGCATAGAGGCGCTCGATGTGTTCCTCCAGCCGGAAGACGCGGCGGTTGTAAAAACGAATGCCCTCAAAAACGCCGTCACCGTAGAGCAACCCGTGATCAAACACAGAAATTTTGGCTGCGGCTTCTTCGTGGAGGGTTCCGTCGATGTAGATCTTCATGGAGGGCGGGTAAATCAATGAGGGCTCCCGGGTCAGCAGGGATCCCGTCTGAATCCGGCGCGGGGCGCAGGGTAAACGACTAGTCCACCAGCATCCCGTCGCGCAGAACCAGCATCCGGTCCCCCTGCCCTGCAAGGCGCGTGTCGTGGGTGACCACCATGAGGGTTTTCCCTTCGTCGGCAACCACGGAAAGCAGCAAATTCATGACGTCAGTTCCGGTTTTGGAATCGAGATTTCCGGTGGGTTCGTCGGCAAAAACAATGGAGGGATCATTGATCAACGAGCGGGCAATGGCCACGCGCTGCTGCTCGCCGCCACTAAGTTGCGCAGGAAGATGGTGGAGGCGCGGTGAGAGACCGACTTTTTCGAGCAACTCCGCCGCCCGGGCCTTGGCCTTGCGCCCGCCGATCAGGGCCGGCAAACAGACATTCTCCAAGGCCGTCAGCTCAGGCAGGAGCAAATAATTTTGAAAAATGTAGCCGATATCCGTGTTCCGGAGGGTGGCCTGTTTGGCATCACTCTGGCCATAAACGGACTTTCCCTCCAGCAGGACCTCCCCGCCGTCGGGACGCTCCAGTCCTCCGAGCACGTAGAGCAGGGTCGTTTTTCCAGCCCCGGAAGGTCCGCACAGGAAGATCCGTTCTCCCCTGGCTACAGTTAAATCAACACCCCGCAGCACTTCGATGGCAGTGCCGCCCACATGGTAGGTGCGGCGGACTTTCTCCGCGCGGAGGAAGGGCTGGGATGGGTTGCCAGCCGGTTTGGAAATGGGAGCAGACATGAGTGCCGTGAAGGCAGCACAGTGCCAGTGACTGTCAAGCCACCGGAACGGCTTCATGCCGGACTGCTTTGCAGCAGTGGGGCATTGAGGGAGGAAGCCGAACCGGCGGGACAGTTGATGGTAGTCAGTAACCGCAGTGGATTACTTCTTCTTGGCGGCTTTCTTGGCAGCCTTCTTCGCAGGGGCCTTGGCAGCAGCCTTGACGGCAGCTTTCTTCGCAGGGGCCTTGGCGACCGGGGCAGGAGCGGCCTTCTTGGTGCTCACCTTCTTGGAGACGGCGCGCTTGCGGGCTGCTGCTTCCTGACGGGCTGGGGGGAGGAGAGTCACGAGATGATCCCGGTGCTCCTGAGCCATTTTGAGGGCCTTGGGTTTGCTGCCGTGGGCCTTGTCAGCGAAGAACTTCTGCTCGGTCTTGCCTTTGTAGGTCACGCGGACATACCAGCCGTGATTCTTTTTCTCAGGCTGATCGATGCGGCTGATGCCATACATGGTACGTGGTGCTGGTGCGGACATGGTAGTTTGTTTTTGTGGTTTGGATTGGTATCCTTGGTGTGGTGTTTGGGACGATCAGGGACACCCTCGGACCAAATATCCGATAGCACCCCTGGCATTCCAACGCTCCAAGCTACCTTTCCGCTAGACGTTCCGCAAGCTCCAAATGCGCTAGATTTCAACTTTTTTCATGTGAGTCCAATTTTCAAAAAATCAGCGGAAAAACCTCCCCAGTCTTTCAAAAAATCCGGGGGCCTGACGTTCCGGTCCTGCCCCCCGGGCGGGCACCACCACAGCCGGGGAACGGTCATGCAGCTCACAAACGGTGGAGGGCACATGACTGGACGGCAAATCGAGGGTTAGGGCGGACGACCCGCAGCGGGGGGAGGCCAACTTTCCGGAAGCAGCGCAGATCTGCTGGCGCAGCATGGGTCCCGGCTCCTGCCATCCGGCCCCCGGCTCGTAGCCCAGCCGGCCGGCCGCCGCCATCACTCCTGCCCACACCGGCAAGGCCAGACGGCTGCCGTAGCCGCGGTGGATGATCCGCTCCGGATCATCCAGACCTACCCAGACCCCGCAGGTTAGCCGAGGGTTGAATCCGACAAACCAGGCGTCCCGGTAGTCGTCGGTGGTGCCGGTCTTGCCGGCGGCCAGTCCGTCGAACCCCATTTGCTTCACCCCTGCGGCCGTCCCGCCGGGCTCCATCACTTTCTGCATCATCATGGTGGTCAGCCAGGCCGTTCCCGGACTCACGACCTCATAGGACATCACCCCGCTGCGGTAAACCAGTTCGCCCGCACTGCTCTCGATCCGGTCGATCAGGAAAGGCCGGCACCGGACACCGTTGTTTCCCAGCAGGGAATAAGCACTGGTGAGGCTTTCGAGAGTGGCCCCGAGGTTGCCCAGATAGATCTGCGGCGAACGGCCTTCGATGAATTTCATCCCGGCCTTGTCCGCCAGCGCCTTCACCTGATCCATCCCGGCCATTTCCCCCACCCGCACCGCCATGGTGTTCCGCGACTTGGCCAGGCCCCACCAGGCAGGCTGGGGCGACTGGTAGCTCTCATCGGAATTCCGTGGACTGAAGTCCCCTTCCGCCGTGCGGATTTCCCCGGGCTGGATGCGGGCATCGGCCACCAGTTGTCCCGGCAGGAGACCCGCATGCTCGACGGCCGCCGCATACACGAGCGGCTTGAAGGTGGACCCTACCTGACGCCGTGCCAGGAGGGCCCGGTTGAAACTGCTGTGCCGGATGTCCCGCCCTCCGACGATGGCCCTTATGGCACCAGTTCCATTTTCCAGCACCACCACCGCACCCTGAACATATTCCGGTTCCACCGCCAGGCCGCGCTCCATCATGTTTTCATAAAGGGCCCACTTTTGATGAGCGTAACCGGGCAGCTTTTCGATGGTGGCCAATTGCTTTGTCAGGCCCGCTTCCGCGGCCTGCTGCAGGGCCGGCTCCACGGTAGTATGAATCTTCAGCCCGCCTTCCCCGATCTCGCCCTCGTCCAACAGCTTTTCCAGGTCGCGCCGCACGGCGTCCAACGCCCAGGTGTCTTTGGGCGCCTTCGGTTCCTTCAGCACCTTGGTTGGGACCGCTTTGGCCTTGGCCGCCTCTTCGGCGCCCAGCACCCCGGTCGTCACCATCCGGTCCAGCACCATGTCCCGCCCACTCATTGCAATATCATAATGTCGGAAGGGGGAAAACTTATTAGGCCCCCGGATGATCGCTGCCAGCATCGCCCCCTCATCCAGGCTCAACTCCGCCGCCGGCTTTCCAAAATAACTCTCCGCCGCGCGCTGCACTCCGAAGATTCCGGTGCCGAAGAAAATCCGGTTCACATACAATTCCAGGATCTGATCCTTCGTCCGCTGAGCCTCGATCCGCCGCGTCAGGGCGATCTCCAGCAGCTTCCGGTGGATCGACTTCTCCCGTGTCAGGTCAAAGCTGTTGCGGGCCAGCTGCATGCTGATGGTGCTGGCCCCCTGGCGCACCGTGGGGTCCTTCACAGTCCGCACCAAGGCCCGCACCACGCCCACATAGTCCACGCCCCCGTGGTCATAAAACCGGCTGTCCTCCCGCGCCAGTAGCGCCTTGATAAAGTGTGGCGACACCGCACTCAACGGCACCACGGTGCGGTTTTCCCCATGGATCCGGCCCAGCAAGCCCCCCCGCGCATCATAGACCTCACTGCGCTCCGGCATTTTGCCCAATTCCGCCAGATCGTATCTCCGGGCCAAAGCGCTGTATCCTGCATCCACCACCAGCACTCCCAGGATCCCCAACAGAGTCCCCCATCCCAGCAGCATCACCGGCCATCTGAGAAAGAAGGGCCAGCCGGCGATACGCCGCCGCAGTCCCGGGAAAAGCCAAGCAGGCAACAATGATTTCTTCAGCGGAGCAGGACGGGCAGACATGCCGCAATCAATGCCAGATTTCCCTGCAGGAAAACGCCAAACCTCGGTCCGTCCTCAATCCTGCTCCGCGGCCGTGAAGGGGAAGTGGTCCCTTTGGGATGGCCCCGGGCACGGCTGGCGATTCCGGCGTCAGGGCTGCGGCATCACCGGCTCCAGATTAAGATAGGGAGTGACTGGGGTTTGATCCGGCGGCACCGGGCTTGGCATTACCTCCCCCGCCACTCCCAGACTCCGGATATAGCTGTGGACCGCCCGGAGATCATCCTCCGTCATGGCGTGCAGGCTCGGCCATGGCATGGGAGGCAGGCCTTGGCGGCTTTTCACCATGGCAATCCAGGTCGTGGCATCGGAATAGCCCTCGAGATGACGCCGCAGATTGCTGGCATAGGTGGTGCCCCAAGGGCCGCGCCAGCCCACCGGCACCCCGGTCAGCCACTCGCTTTCGGGGACCTTCTCGCCCAGTTCCGGGAAGCGCGGGGTGTGGCAGTCATTGCACCCACTGGTCCTGACAAGGTAACGCCCGCGTTCCGCGAGGCTGCCTTTCCCGGCTGTAGCCTCCACCGGGGAAAGGGTGGCAGGAGCATTGCTGCAGGATTGAGTGAGCCGGGTGATGCCGATCAAAACACCAACTCCGGCCAGAATATTAAACAGATAGTCCAGTTTCATAGAATGGTCTATCCGCAGCCTGCAGAGGATCCTTGCGGCAAATTCCTCGTTTTCGTAAAAACATCGGACTCCGGCAGATGGATCAGCACGGACCGGAGTCCTGTGGCTTCACCAGCCCAGTCCGAGTAGCGTCAGCTGCTCCCGGATCCAGGCAATGTCCCAGACGATCACCCGGCTCACCCCACCGGCCAGAGCCAGCCTGCTCCCGTCCGGGCTGAAGGCGACATGGCAGTCGAAGGGTGTCAGGGACGAATCCAGAGCAAGGATTGGACGCAGGGTAGCCGTATCACAAAGCGTTATTTCGGTAGGCCCGGTCGCGACGGCGGTGAGGCCGGCCGCTGAGCTGGAATGGGCGTGAGCGGGCACCACTTCGCAGTTATGCCGGGGGAGTGGCGGAGCCACCGCCCGGGCAGGGTCTGCCGGGCTGGAAAACGACACGCTCCGGTCCGTGCCGGTAATCAGCACCCGGGAATCGCTGGTAAAGGCAAAAGCGGCACGTGATGGGGAGGACACCGGCCTGCCGGTGGCAGCCGGGGCCGAGACGTCCCAAAGGGTACCGCCGCTCCCGGGATAGCGCGTCCCTACCAACCAGCGGCCATCGGGAGAAGCGGCGATTTGGTCCGGGGCATGATCGGCCGCGAGATGGCGGACCGAGCCGTCCGCGTGAAGCAGCGTCACCCCGGGTTGACGCTTATCATCGAACCGGCCACTGACGGCCAGCGTGCTCCCGCACCACTGCAACCCGGAGGCAAAACCATGCAAAATTTGTTCCCTATCTCCCAAAACAGGCGCCCCTGAATTATCCCGGACCACGCTGCGGCGGAAAAGCCCTTCCCGGCCGCTGAAATAAAGCGAGCCATCCTCTGGACTGAAAATAGCGTACCGCCAATCCATCGATTTCCCATGAACCTGAGCCGTGGAAACCCGGCCATTGTCCGTTTCCCAAACCAGAATTCCGCTGTCCCCGCCAGCCGTCAGGAAGGAACCGTCGGGATTGAAACTGACTGCGGCAAAGAGTCCGCTGGGAGTCACCGCCGGCAGCATCATCACCCGCAGGGCGCTGCGGTGCGACAAGGGAGCACTGCGGATGGCGTCACCCTCCCAGGTCCGGATGAGGATTTCCCCCCGGTCAGGCGCTAGTATCACCTGCTCACCTCCACTCGGAATGGCGAGGATCCGCTGCCGGGTCGGGATGTCCCACAGCTGGGTCGTGCCATCCCAGGAAGTGCTGGCGATAATGCTGGAATCGCCAGGATGAAACGTTGTGCCGCGCACGCTGCGCTGATGCCCCCGGAGCCATGCCACCTGGGACATCGACGGCATTTCCCATACTCTCAGACGGTCCTCGCTCACGGCCGCCGCCAGATAGCGGCTGTCTGCGCTGATACTGGGACCCTCCAGGCGGATATCCGATTCGATTTTGCTTTCCCGGACTCCGGCCACCTCCTCCGGGGTCGGCATGGAGCCTGGCAATCCAGCGTAAATACGGAATCCAAGGTCTCCTGCAGGTTTTCCCTCCTCCTCTGTTTCCGGCAGGGTAGCAATCCACTGGCCATCGGGTGAAAGCAAAATGGAGCGCAACGGTGGGGTCCCCGGTTTGAGCTCGACGGTTTGTCCCTCTGCACAGGCATGGGCCATGATCCCGTTATCCGCCGATGCGACCAGCCAAGTGCCATCGTTCGAAAATGAAACGGTGGGGGCATGTTGGACCGCCGGCAACGTCCATCGTTTTTTTCCGTCCGACGTATCCCAGAGGCTGAGGTGATAGCCCTCATGGGTCGTTACCAGCCAGCGGGCTCCCCGGGAAACAAAAACCTCAAGAACCCGGGGTTCGGTATCGAATCCGGCAATCTCCCTGCCTGTGCTGCGGTCCACAATGCGGGTTCGCCCACTCGCTGTCGCCGTCAGCACGGCGTGGGTAGCGCCCGGCGACCAGATCACACGATGCCCGGCGGACGCGATTTCCCCCGCAGGATCCAAATCTCCCGCATCCGTCAGGGCCAGGGCCGAAGCGGCCTGGGTTCGCAAATCGAAAAGGGGCGCTCCCGCCTGCAAAGCCCGGCGCACCGCTGCCAAGGCTTTTTCCCGGGCTCCCGCCTGACCGCTCAGGCGCACCGCACGGGCCTCGGCGACGAGGGATTCGGCCAGCAGTTCCTGAGTCCTTTGCCGGGCCCGGGTGGCAGTCGCCTCGGCCGCTTCCACCTGTCCCCGGCGGTGCCGTTCGTAATACCACGCGCCTCCTGCAATGGAAAGCCACAGCGCGGAAACCATCAGGACCTGACCGGCCCGCTTCAGACGGGTTTCCACCCGGCGCAGATGGCGAAGTGATTTTCCAGCCTTGAGCAACGCGAGGTCGGACAACATTTCATCCGTATCCGCATAACGCCGGGCGGGATCGCTTTCGGCGGCGCGGAGCACGATCTCCATGAACTCAAAAGCGGCCCTTGATTCCGCGCCGGAACCCCATGATTCCGGAATGTCAGGAAACTGCTGCCGGTCCATCCCGGTAATGCACTCGTAGAGCACTTTTCCAAGACTGAAGACATCGCAGCGCGGCTGGCCGGTGCCCTCCGGCGCGAAATAGCCCTCCGTGCCCACCATGCTGCGGGTATCGCTCAGGCCCGCCACCAGCCCGACATCCGCCAGCTTCGGCAGGCCATTCACGAAAATGATATTGGAAGGCTTCACATCCCGGTGGACCAGTCCACTGCGGTGCAAATGACCCAGACCGGATGCCAAAGCGATCCCCATCTCGATACAATCAGGAACCGGCAGGGTGCCGTGCCGCTGCAGCTCGCTCCGCAGCGTTTTGGGGACGTAGACCTCAGGACCGGCGGCATCATCGCGGTCTCCCAGCTCCATGACATAATAAAAATAATCCCCGGTAGGATCCTTCCCGACGTGGAGTACCTGCACCAGTCCGGCATGACTCCGGGAGACCGGCTCGTAGCGCTGGATGCCCTCGAACTCACGGTCAAATGGCCGGGCATCATCAAAGTCCTG
This sequence comes from uncultured Verrucomicrobiota bacterium, assembly GCA_942492905.1. Lineage (GTDB taxonomy): Bacteria > Verrucomicrobiota > Verrucomicrobiia > Verrucomicrobiales > V1-33 > CAIZWU01. The sequence goes on along the minus strand of OW818657.1, from coordinate 1,759,561 downwards.
GCGCCGCACGATCTTCACTGCACGCGGGGTGCCCATCACATTGCGCGCTTCCCACACTTCCCCATAACTCCCACGCCCAATCACCCGCAACAAGGTATGATCAGGAATGGAAACCGGCTCCCTGAGGGAGCCCGCGAGGATTTGCGTGGCATCGCTGGAGTTCATTTTCCTTCACGCAGGTGGTTGATTTCCGCGGCCACGAGGCGGCCGGCACGGTGCCGGATCAAGTAGACCGTGGGCAGGGAAAGCCCGAGCGCCTTTGCCACCTCGGCAGGAGCTTTGTGCTGCTGGCAGCACATGCGGAAAGCCAGATAGTGCTTGGCCGGCAACCGCTCCTTGACCCGGTTCAAGGCGGTTTCCAGCACATAGCTTTCCCATTCGTTCTGCCACATGGCCTCATGCCCCAGTTCGTCCTCCTGCTGGGCGATACGCTCTTCCAGCCGGGTCTCCGCTTCAGGCCCGGAGGCTGCGCCGGCAGAGGGAAGGCGGCGGTATTTTTTACGCAGAGCATCGATAATGCGGGACTTCACAATCATCACCAGCCAGGCCTTGAAAGACCCCTTCTCCCCTTGATAGCGGAAATCCGGGATCTTTTTGGCCACAGAAAGCAAGGTGTCCTGCACCACGTCCTCAGCTTCTTCCTGGGTGAATCCGGATTTCCGCGCCAAGGCATAGATGAAGCGGCCATACTTGTCCATGAACTCGCGCCAGCCCTGCTGATCTTCCCAGTCCTTCAGCCGCGTCAACAGACTGCGCCGGGTGCGGCTGAAGTCATGAGTGGAGGCTTCCGGAGGGGGGAGATCGATCATGGGAGGAGCGTGGCTTGATGAAATATCCGCCGATCCGGCAGATTTTATGCAAAAAAATTCGGCGAATTTTGCGGACTGGCCTGCGGCCCCCGGCCTCCCCGGAAACGCCACCGCAGGACGGACGGCAGGAAAGTCTCCGGCAGGGTCGTTCCGAAATGCGGTGAATCTGTCCTGACCCGTGCGTATCCAATTCCATGAATCCTGCCCCATCGGAACTCTCCCGCCGCGGCTTCATGGCGGCAGCCCTCGCCGGACTGCCCGCCCTGAGCTCCTCCCCTACCCTTGCCCAGGAATCCCCTGGCCTTTCCCGTCAGACCGCCCCATTCCGCCAACCGTTCGTTTACCGGTTCAACGTCGGAAACATGGAAGCGTGGTCCATCAGCGATTGCGATCTTTCCTTCCGCGAAGGCCTCGACCTGATGCACCCCGAGTCCGCCCGCCCTGCGATGCGTGAGGCCATGATCCGGCATGGTGAATCCCTCGACGCCATCCCGCTTTACGTCAATCTGCTGGTCGTCCGGATGGGCAAGGAAATCGCGCTCTTCGATGCCGGCTTCGGCCAGGTGGACAATCCCCGCATGGGCTGGCTGCGCGACGGGCTCGCGGCTATCGGCATCACTCCGGAGCAGGTCACGGCCGGCTTCCTCAGCCATGCCCATGCCGACCATCTCAACGGCTTCGTCAGGGAGGGGAAGCCCGCCTTTCCCAATGCCGCGATCCACCTCCTGCCGGAGGAACTGGCCTTCTGGCGCACGCCCCAGCCTGACTTCTCCAAATCCAAACGCGATGCCAGCAAGATCCCCGGCATGATCCGCGAAGTCCGCGGTCACTTTGACTCCCTCGCAAAGGTCCTCCAACCGGTCAAGGACGGCACCGAACTCTTCGGCGGACAGATCCGGGTCGAAGCGGCCCCGGGCCACACCGCGGGTCATGCCTGCTTCCGGCTGCGCTCGGAAGGGCAGGAGCTGCTTCATCTCATGGACCTGGCCCATCATCATCTCCTCATGTTTGCCAACCCGGAGTGGAATATTGCCTTCGACCACGATCCCGCGCTCGCCATCCAAAGCCGGAAGAATTACTGGGCCGACGCTGCGGCAAAACACACCCGCTGTTATGGCTTCCATCTTCCCTGGCCCGGTCTTGGCCACATCGTCCAGCCAGCCCCTGACCAATACAGCTGGTGGGCCGAACGCTGGAAATGGGAAGGGTGAGGGTTTCCGCTGCCGGCGTGGATTAAACCGGTCCGGCCCCACAGGTTTCACGGTTGGCTGACGCCAGAGCCCGGGATTTCCAGCCTCCCTTTGCGCCGCTCAAACTTCGTGACAGTCCGGCCGGATTGTGGGAAATAAAGAACATGGAAGCTTGTCTTGTTCAATTCTCGCCTCCCACAGAGCATCCATTGTCGGAAAACGGCACCGTGATCGGCCGCGCCACCTCCGCCGCGCTCCGGGTGGACGATCCCTCCATCTCGCGGGAGCACGCCCGCATCCTGCATCAGGGAGGGTTCTGGCAGATTATGGACCTCGGCAGTTCCAACGGTACCCTCGTCAACGAAATGCCGGTGCGCGGGGTATGCCGCCTGATGAATGGCGACCAGCTGCGGCTGGGAAGTTGTAAGTTTCTCTTCCATTGCTCTCCCGACAAGGCCGCGCAGGACACCCAGAGCGGAGCCACCTTCCTCAGCCTGCCGGAAACCCGGCAGGTCGTCTTGCTGGTGGCCGATTTGAAGGGCTTCACCAATCTCTCCTCCCAGCTGTCCTCCACCGAATTGGCGGCCGCCGTGCGGTTCTGGTGCGATGAATGCCGCCGCATCCTCGCCCAATACGGGGCCGTGCTGGACAAATTCATCGGAGACTGCGCCTTCGCCTGGTGGCCGGGTTGCGGGGCGGTGATCCGGGAGCAGGCCGTGCGGGCCGCCCGGGCCTTGCTGGAGATCACCCCACCGGCAGGCTTGGTGATGGATTGCGGGGTGGCTCTGCATTGTGGTGAGGCCGCACTCTGCCGGATGCCGGATTCCTCCTTCACGCTGCTGGGCTCCCAGGTGAATACCGCCTTCCGTATGGAATCCCTCACCCGGCAGCTCGGCCATCCCTTGCTGGTCAGTGCGCGTTTTTGTGAAGACTGGCCCGATCCTCCATTCCACTTTTCAGAATGTGGAGTGTTTCCCTTGAAGGGGCTGCCGGAACCGGTCCGGGTATTCGCCGTGCTGCCGGAAACTCCCGCTCCCACCAGCCCCTGATTTTGCTGCGCCAATCAGAGCCATCGGCCCGTCAGGGGCTCCGTCCGCCCGCCTCCATTTGTGGAGCGTCCAACTCCTGGCTGAAATCACCATTATCCATCCAGAAGGTGCCACGCTTCCTGTTGAGCACCGCCCGGCGGGCCGCGTTTTCGGTCACCACAATGCTGCCGGTGCCGGGGTCATGGACCATGATCACGTTCCTCCAGCGGCTGGCTGCGGTGATCTTGTTCAGCTAGCAGCATGCGGGATTCAATTGGCGTGGTCTGCGTTATGGCTCAAAGCTCAATCATCAGCCTGCAGCCCGAAGAACCACTTCAGGAAGGACACAGGATGCCCGGTATAGAATCCGAAAGCTAATAAAGCCAAGGCTGCGACGGTAATGAGTAGAGTCGCGTGTTTAGCTCTCCTCGGCCAGTGAGATGTATTTTGGTGTGTCGTGATGTTCATGGTTCTTATGGGATCGGGTTTGCCGAACAAAGGGGAATCCACTGGAGTTACCGGGCACAGAGGCAGTCACGCCGGCGGCGCAGGATGAACGGAACTGCCGACAACATCATGAGAACCACTCCGGAGGGTTCGGGGATGGCCGGAATCTGCTGACTCACGGAGGCACTGCTTTGCTGGAGGCCGTGTTTGGCATAGTCATCGGCACGTTCAAGGACGACGGCTCCGGACCAGGGACTGACAATTTGATGGGCCGCAGCGAGAGCGCTGGCGGCAGGGGGATCGGACAGGGCGAGGCGGGAGGCTTCGGTGCGGGCGAACCAGCGGGCGAGAGTATCTTTGGTTTTGACGGCACCCTCCGGTGGGTTGGAACCTTCCGGCAGGGTAATGAACGTGCCGCCACGCTGCTGTAAGGCCGCCCGCAGGGAACCGGCGAGGTCCGGGCCGGCATGGCGCACGGGCAGCGTATGGATCCGCGGCAAGGCCGCAAAGACAGGCGCCAGGGTATTTTCTCCCATCACCAAAGGCACATCCATGAGGGTGAAGGGCGCCACACTGCGTTCGAGCAGTTGTTCCAAGGCCCCGCGGGAGGCGGCCGCCCCGGGTTGCGGACCGTGAATCCAGATCAAACAAGCCCCCGGTTTGCCGCGCAGCCAATCGACCGCAGCGGTGAGGGCCGGGGCGTTGTCCCGGCCTCCGGTATAGCCGGGTTTGAAATTACCGAAATCCGTCAGGGTTTTCAATTCCGCGGGGGAGTCTCCGGGGAGAAAAACGGCACTCTGCCCAGGCAGGGAAAGCCCCGTGACCGCGGCGGCAATGCTTTCCCGCTGCGCCGCGAGGGGCGCGGAGGTATCGATCACCCAGGCGATGGCCCCCGGCTGGAAGACCTCCGGGGCGCTTTGTTTCCGAACCACCCAACGGTGTTCCGGAGCCGCAAAGGAATCCTCGGCGAAAACCGTATCCGCCGGCTGATGCCCCCAGGTGAAGGACGATCCGCTGCCGGTGAACAATGCCGGTGGAAGATTGCCGGTGACCGTGGGTGCCCCGGCCTCCATGGCCGCACGCGGCTGGGCTTCCGCGGGAAGCGTCAGGGTGCCCCGATCGGCCTGGACCCACAGAGGATGCAGCGCACGCGAGGGAAGTTCAAAATTTCGTTCAACGATGCTGGGCAGCCATACCTTTGAGTCCGTGCCCGCCGGCACGGTAAAGGTGATCCGCGTTTTCAGCTGGCCCCGGGCCGGCACCGGAAAGGCCTGGACGAGGACGCTGCCAGCGTCCGGCTGAGTGACCAGCACCGGATCACGCCGCTGCACCACCGCCACCGATTGATAGGCGGCACGCACCTTGGAGACGGTGCTGTAGGCGGCCTCCTCCGGCTGGCCATTCACCCACAGCGTCACGCGGCTGACAAAACCTCCGGGCGGCAGCGCGATGCGGCAGCGGGCTTCCTCCGGAGCCCCTGTATTATTGGCAAAGGTCAGGGTCCACTCGCCCCACGTCAGGCCGGAAGCCTGCTCGCAGTGCCAGTCGATCCGGCCTTCCGCAAGGCTGAGGCCCTCAATGCGGCCCGCGACCCTGGTGCCGCCGCGGTCTTCATCATTCCTCCAGGAGCCTTGCCGGTTCCAGTCGTTATGGATGACCGGCCGGGCGCTCTCCGGCTGGGCCAGGTCATTGAAGGGCACTCCGGTAACGCGGTAATAAAGTTCGCGGCTGGTGGTTTGGGAAGCATTCCAGGGCGAGGGGCCGCGGCCGGGGGAAAGCTGCAACCAGCCTGCCAGCCAAGCCGCCGGATCCTTGCCGGAAGCTGACCCCAGCATGGAATTGCCCCGGCCGGGATAACAGGATCTCAATAACGTATCCTCGGAACCAAAACGGCGGATGAATCCCGTGGCGGAGGCCCAGCCTTCGGCATCCGCACCCGCCCGGTTGGCCTGGTGAATCCCGAGATGGGTCAGGAAGCCCGGCAGCTCCAACCACAGAATCAGGATCGCGGTCAACCGGAAGCCCCATCGCAGCGGAGCCTGCACCGATCTGCCTTCTGATCGCTTCAGCAAGGTCCGGGCACGCCAGAGGGCGAGGAAGGCCAAAAAGGGTGCCAAGGGCAGCAGACCTAGTCCGAACCAGATGATTCCCAGTCCCGCCAACGGCATCACCGGCAAAAAACAAAACGCATAAAAACCGGCGGAGGCACACCCTGCCCCGATGAGCCACGGCAACAGCCGCCGCAGCCGCAGGGAGGCGTCAGGCTTTTGTGCGCGCCAGAAGGCGAGCCCCGCCCCGGGAACAAGGAGCACCAGGAAGTGATGCCAGACGTCGGGCATGGGATCGAAAAACATCCCCGCCCCGCCCCGGGTCAGGACCTCAAAGAGAAAGGTGCCCAAGGGCAAAAACACCGCCAAAAACAAAAACCACCTGGTATGGGACAAGGCACCCGGCGACGTTGGCCCGACTGGAATCCCAGGCATGACCGGCGGCGGGGCTGCCACGGCAGGCTGGGCAGCCGGGGGAGTCGCCAAACCGATCGCGGGAGGTAAACTCTCGCCCATCCTCGCCAGCACCAGGCGCAGGTCCTCCAAGGTCACCACCGACACGCCGGACTGCGCCAGTTCCTCCTCAAGGTGCGCGTGCAAATCGGCCTTCAGTTCGGCCGAATCCGCTCCCTCCAATTGGTCAGGGGCAAGCCTTGCGCGGAAAAAACGTTCCAGCCCGGCGAGGGCGGGCGGAGTCCATTGAATTACTGGAGAGGTCATGTCAGGAGAGGATGGTTGAAAGATCAGGTTTCCGGCTGCAGCGCAGAAACCGCGAGAACCAGCGCATTGAAATAGGGCCGCATCAGACGCAGGCGGTCGCGCCCGGCCTCTGTAAGCTGGTAGTATTTCCGGGCCGGGCCGGAGGAGGATTCCTCGAGGCGGGAGTCCACCAGACCGGCACTTTTCATCCGGGAAAGCAGCGGATAAATGGAACCTTCCGCGACCGACAAACCGGGCGTGGCGCTGAGCCGCTTCACCAGCGCGTAGCCGTAATGTTCCCCCGCATCGAGCGCCGAGAGCAGGCACAGCTCCAGGACGCCTTTGCGGACCTGAACGGTCCAGTTGTCGAAAAAGTCGTCCATGAATTGCGGGTTCGGCAGGTATCTTGCATTGCATCATACCATAGTCAATCTTAAAATGCACCATCCCAAAACCGCCACCTGCACCCCCTCCCGGGCTAAACTCTCCATGCCCGGCCGAGGGCTTTGATGTTGCAGGCCACGGGAGAGTCTCCTATAAATCGCCCGGCAGGCTTCCTGCTCACCCGACAGACCCAACCACTATCATGCTTGCCCGCCTTTTTTCCCGTGCCGCGCTGCCGATCAGCCTTTCCGTCGCCCTGTTCCTCACCGGCTGCGGCAAGGAGAGTTCCCCGGATATTGTCATTGGTGAGGTCGCCTCATTGACCGGTGGCACTGCCGCCTGGGGCAAGGCTCAAAATGAAGGCGTCAAAATGGCAGTCGAGGAAATCAATGCTGCCGGCGGGATTCTGGGGAAAAAAGTCAAACTCCTCACGGAGGACGACCAGTCCAAAAATGGCGAGGCCGCCACGGTGACCAAGAAGCTGGTATCACGCGAAAACGTGGTCGCGGTGATCGGCGAGATCTCGTCCAGCAAGTCGCTCGAAATGGCCCCGATTTGCCAGAAAGCAGGCATCCCCATGGTTTCCCCGGGTTCAACAAATACCAAGGTCACGGAAGTGGGTGATTTCATCTTCCGCGTCTGTTTCATCGACCCCTTCCAAGGAACCGTGATGGCGAAATTCGCCTTGTCCAAGGGTTGGAAAAAAATGGCTGTCATGACCGATGTCAAAGAGGACTACAGCGTGGGCCTGTCCCAATTCTTCAAGAATTACTACACCCAAAACGGCGGCACTCTGGCGGTCGAGCAAAGCTTCAGCAAAGGTGACAAGGATTTCAAAGCGCAGCTCACCGCGATCAAAGCCGCCGGGGTGGATGCCATTTTTGTCCCCGGCTACTATAGCGAAATCGGTCTGATCGCCTCCCAGGCCCGCGAACTGGGAATCACGGTGCCCATGTGCGGTGGCGATGGCTGGGATGACGCTTCCCTCATCACGGTGGCTGGCAAAGCAGTCGAAGGCTGCTTCTTCTCAAACCACTTCTCCACCGAAGACAAATCCGAAGCCATTCAGGGTTTTGTGAAAAAATATCAGGCGCTCAAAAACGAAAAACCCAGCACCTTTGTGGCGCTCGGCTACGACTCGGCCATGCTCCTCTTCCACGCCATGAAAACGGCTGGCTCCACCGATGGCAAGGCCGTGCGCGATGCTCTCGCCGCCACCAAGGATTACCCAGGCATCACCGGCAACATCACGCTGGACGAGAAACGCAACGCCACCAAATCCGCCGTGATCCTCACCATCAAGGACGGCCAGTTTGTATACGTCGAAACCGTCAAACCCTGAAGTTCCGGCATTGGTCACGATCCCACGGGCTCCCACCCACTGCACCCATTGGAACAGTTCCTTCAACAACTGCTAAACGGACTCTTCCTCGGGTCGATCTACGCGCTCATCGCCTTGGGTTATACCATGGTTTACGGCGTGCTGCGGTTCATCAATTTCGCGCATGGCGATGTCTTCATGCTGGGGGCCTTCTCCGGGCTGTATCTGAAAAAGTGGCTGGGACCGGCGCTGGCTCCGCTGCACTGGTCACTCAGCCTGACTGTGATCCTGATCCTGTCCATGCTGCTCTGTGCAGCCTTGGGCATCCTGATCGAATTCCTCGCCTACCGCCCCCTGCGGAACCGGCCGCGCCTGAATGTGCTGATCACCGCCATCGGGGTTTCCCTGCTGATCGAATACACTGGCCAACTGGTCTTCGGAGCCACCCAGCAGCCCTTCCCCGTCCTGATTCCGGCGAACAATATCGCCCTCGCCGGCGGACTGGCCGTGACGAATACCCAGATGATTGTCTTTGTGACGGTGGTGGTCCTGCTGGTTGCCTTGCGCTACATCGTGATGCGCACCCGGATGGGCTTGGCCATGCGCGCCCTCTCGCTCAATCCCACCGCTTCCGCCCTGATGGGCGTCAATAACAGTGTGGTGATTTCCTTCACGTTCGGCCTCGGCTCGGCGTTGGCGGCGGCAGGCGGAATCTTATACGCATCGCTCTATCCTTCGGTAGAGCCGTTCATGGGGATCATTCCCGGACTGAAAGCGTTCATCGCTGCTGTGCTGGGCGGGATTGGCAATATCCCGGGAGCCGCCCTGGGCGGACTGATTATCGGCGTGACCGAAACCCTGGTCGGCGGTTACAGCTCAGCATTCGGGCTTCCGACCGGCTACAAGGACGGCGTCGCGTTTGTGATTCTGATTCTGATCCTCCTCTTCAAACCTTCCGGTCTGCTCGGAAAAACCGAACGCGAAAAAGTCTGACATGAAGCATTATCAAGCCCAGATCGCCCTGTTGGCCGCGTTGCTCATCAGCTTCGCGGTGTCCCAGCTTTCCGGCCGCATGAATGACTACTATCTGGACATCGTCCTGACGGCCGGGATCAGCGTCATCCTCGCGGTCAGTCTGAATCTGGTGAACGGTCACACCGGCCAATTTTCCCTAGGCCATGCCGGCTTCATGGCGGTGGGTGCCTACGGCGCTGCAGTCGTGAGCCTCCAGCTCGGCCCGCAATTGGCCAGGATCTTTGGCAACAGCGGAGCCGGTGAAGGCGTGGCCTTTTTGATTGCCCTGGCGATCGGCGGATTGGCCGCCGCGCTCTGCGGCTGGATTGTCGGCGTCCCCTCGCTCCGGCTGCGCGGCGATTACCTGGCCATCGTCACTTTGGGGTTCAATGAAATCATCCGGGTCGTCCTGCAAAACACCAAACCCGACGGCGTCTTCGGCGGAGCCCTCGGCTTGGGGGGGATTCCAGCCTCGACCTCCATTTTTTGGGCTTTTGGCTCGGCGGCGGTTTGTATCTACGTGGTCACCACCATGATTGGTTCCACCTGGGGCCGGGGATTCCTGGCAGTCCGTGACGATGAAATCGCGGCCAGTTCCATGGGCATCAATACCACCCGCTACAAGGTCACCGCTTTTGTGGTCGGTGCTTTTTTTGCCGGCGTGGGCGGCGGGCTGTATGCCCATCAAAAAGGAGCCATCAATCCTGAAGGGTTCAACTTTTTGAAATCCGTGGACGTGGTGGTGATGGTCATCCTGGGCGGCATGGGCAGCACCGTTGGCGTCATCCTCGCCGCCATCGTCCTGACTGTTTTGAACGAATACCTGCGCGACTTCGAGCAATACCGCATGATCATTTTCTCCCTGCTGCTCATCGTCATGATGATCGTGCGTCCCCAAGGGCTGCTGCCCGCCACCCTCTTCCAAAAGAAAGGCCGCACCGCATGAGTCAGGGCCTGCAATTGGACAACGTGACCATCCAGTTCGGCGGCCTCAAAGCTGTGAGCGGCCTCAGCTTTCATGTGCCGCCCGGAGAACTCTTCGGACTGATCGGCCCCAACGGGGCGGGCAAGACCACCGTCTTCAACATGATCACCGGCGTCTACACCCCCACCGCCGGGAATATTTCCTTCAACGGAATCCCCCTGCCCGGCCACCAGCCGCATCAGATCACCCCGCTGGGCATCGCCCGCACCTTCCAAAACATCCGCCTCTTCCCTTCCCTCTCCGTCTTCGACAATGTCAGGACCGCCATGCGGATGCACCTCTCCAGCGGCATGGGCAAAGCCCTCCTGCGGGACCGGGCGTGGCGTGAGGAGGAAGCCACCATCGACACCAACGTCATGGATTTGCTGGAGATCTTCGACCTGGGCAAAGTCCGCCACGAAATGGCCACCAGCCTGCCCTACGGCGACCAGCGCCGGCTCGAAATTGTGCGCGCCCTCGCCACCAAACCCAAGCTGCTCCTGCTGGACGAACCCGCCGCGGGAATGAACCCCACGGAAAAGGAAATCCTGATGCACCTCATCCAGTTCATCCGCGATAAATTCGACATCGCCATCATGCTGGTGGAGCACGACATGAAAGTAGTGATGGGCATCTGCCGCCGCATCGCGGTCCTGGAATACGGCGTCAAAATTGCCGAAGGCACTCCCGCTGAAATTCAAGCCGACCCCAAGGTGATCGCCGCCTACCTCGGCACCGAAGATAAAATCGAGGAGGTGTCCCATGCTTGAAGTTTCCGGCCTCGAAGTCTCTTATGGAAGCATTCGCGCCCTGCACGGGGTGAGTTTGAGAGTTCCTGAAAAAAGCATCGTCACCTTGATCGGGGCGAATGGCGCCGGGAAATCCTCCACCCTGCGCGCGCTCTCCGGTCTCATCAAAACGCGGGCCGGCACCGTGAAATACGAGGGCGCTGAAATCACCAATCTCGCCCCTCACAAGATTGTCGCCCGTGGCCTGTGTCACGTCCCGGAAGGCCGCATGATTTTCCCCAATCTCACGATCGACGAAAACCTCCGCATGGGAGCCTTTCTGCGCCGCGACACCAAAGGCATCGCCGCCGATATGGACTACGCGTTTTCCATTTTCCCGCGGCTGCTGGAGCGCCGCAAGCAACTCGCCGGCACCATGTCCGGAGGCGAACAGCAAATGCTGGCCATCGCCCGCGCCCTCCTCAGCAAGCCCAGGTTCCTCATGCTGGATGAACCTTCACTGGGCATCGCCCCGCTGCTGGTAAAATCCATCTTCCAAAAGATCGTCGAGATCAACCGCACCCAGGGCCTGACCATTCTCCTGGTGGAACAAAACGCCAACCTCGCCCTTGAGGTATCCAGCTACGGCTACGTCCTCGAAACCGGCAAAGTCATCCTCGAAGGCCCCAGCGCCGAGCTGAAAGCCAACCCGGAAGTGCAGGCGGCCTATCTGGGAATCTGACCCGGCCTCCCAAGAACAGATCCAGACTGTTTGGCCGAGGGTTCAAACACCGGACCGGCCTCCGGAATACATTCTCAGCCCGGCCCGTCCCCCGGCTCGGACAACGACGTGATTTCATTTCCCTCCAGCGTCCATTGCTGGAGCGTGTTGGTTTTGTGCTTGGTCATCGCCCGGAAAAACGCAGGGGCGGTACGTTTGGTGAAGCGGCGTTCGTTCACCCCGGTGGCATCACAGGCATCCAGCAGGGCGTGGCCCTTGTAGAGCCGGTATTTGCCGAGAATCCGCACCGCGCCCGCTGGCCGTTCCCCCGGCGCATGGCGGTCCAGCACCAGATAACTCAACGGGAGCGACCGCAGATCGATCCCCATGATCCTGCCAAACTGCACCCAGTCCCGGTCCGTGTAAACCTCAGGAGGAGGCGTGGCGAAAAAGTGGCACCAGTCATTTTCATGTCCCGCCGCCAGCAGCCCGCACTGATTCCGGTGCAGACAGGGAGCGATGGGATAAAACGTCTCCTTCAGGATTTCCCGCGCCTTCACCAGCCGGGCACTGGCCACGCTCGTCCCGGGCTCCACCCACACCACTGCAGCCGCGCGCCCCGCCAGTTTCAACAGTTCCGCGAACCCTGCATCATTCAGCTCCGTCACCACATGGCTAATCAATAACGTAAACACGCCTTCCGGCTCCCCGGTCGCCACCGCCACTCCAGGAAACTCCCGCCGCACCGCGGCCGTGGCAAATCCCACCGCCCGGCGCGAGCGGTCATGCAGCCCCACTGCCGTCAGCCCCGCCTCCGGATAAGCCGCCAGAAATTCCCTGACCGCCACGCCTGTCCCGCATCCCCAATCATAAACGGCCCCGGCCGGAGGCGACCACCCCACCCGTGCCAAATCCCGGAAGACATGATGCCATTTCCACGCAATCCGCCGCGCAAACGTCACATCATATCCCTTCAGCAATTCCTCCGAAGCCCAATAATCCCCCTTCCCTGCCGTCCCTTCCAGGTAAGTCGTCCGCAATTCATCCAAGCTGGCCCAATCGTATTCCATAACCCGCAGCCTGCGGGAAAATCGCCGCAGGGCAACGGCTTTCGGCGGATCATCCCCCGGATTTCCAATCCCAAGCCAACTGCTGACGCCGCTTTCCTCGGGGATTCCTCAAATGATGGGGTTTTCCCGAACTGCAGAAAGCGCTACTCATACCTCGCAGGTTCACCCCCCGGGTCCGCGCTCAATTTGTTGAATGACGGCGCGCAGCCACCAAAGCTGTGTTTCATCGGCCTGCGGATCCTCCAGGGAACGGCGTAATCCGGGGAGGGCACGGCGCCCCTGAGCCCGCAGCAGGCGAGCCGCCTCCTCGCGCTGGTCCAGATCCCCGGTCTGAAGCTGCGAGACCAGATGCGCCAGGGCGTCCCCTTCCACGGCGCTAAGAGTGAACTTCATCGTGTGCAGGTCTCCGAGGGCTGAAAGGTCGGCATCATAGGCCATAATGTGCACGAGATGGTCACCCGGAAGCAGCTTTTTCAGATCTATTTTGTTATCCGGAACTTCCGTGAGATCCTGCCGTGGTTCGTCGTCCACCCGCCAGCGGTAAAGTGTTCCGGGAGGCCCGCTTAGTTTCACAAAAGCAGCGCCGGCCTGTGGAGAAATCAGTTCCGGGGCGGCCACGGAGGGTACCGGATGTGAGGCTGTCAGCATCAGATTATGGATCTCTCCGGTTGGATCGCCGGTCCCCAGAAAGGTGTTGCCCACAGGATCGATCAGCACCCTCCGAGGATGGATTCCTAGTGGCAGCACCACCGGATTCGCTTGGTCCACCACCCTCATCCGCCGTCCATCCAGCCATTTCCAAAGCTCCCCGCTGCGGGTGGTTAGCCATACCACTCCAAAGCGGTCACGGCATTGGCTCCACACATCCGGAACTCCCCAGCTTTCTCGGGGCTCATAAACAGTTCCATCATCCGCATATCTATTTCCTGTCACCATATTCCACGGCACCTCGCGCCACTGGCCTGGTCCCATACACTGAAATTCCGATGTGTCGATAGGCAGGCAAAAAACGCCGTCCTTGTTAAAATAGGGCGGAGAGTAACCATTCATCTCCCGGTGCGCGATTTCCTGAATATGTGTCCGGGTCCACTTGCCGCCGATCAGAACATGCATCACCGGCCATTTCAAAAACCCCTTCACTCCATTGGCATGAGCAATCGGCCGCTGCACCATACGGAAATCCATAGCTATCGGCGGGTCGCCCGGCTGGAGTTTTTCCTCCACCGCAGCCTCCAAAGTGTCGAAAACCTTCCATTCGAAGGAACCACTCATGTCAAAAACGGCGGTCTGTTTCGCCTCCCCCGAAAGCAGCCAACCCTGCATTTGGGCATCCGCCATGAACTCCATCTCCCTCAGAGGCAAAGCCTTCACATTTTCCGGCAGCGGATGGTCCCGCCACGTCCGGCCATCCCATTCGGCAAATTGGAAGCCACCCACCCCGAACGCCCAGAGATGCCGCCGCGAATCCTGTATCACCCGGCTTTCGGCGCGCACATTCCGGAGGCGGTTCTCCGCCGGCTTCGGGCCCGGCCATGGCCGCAACGCCCAGTTTCCTTCCACTGTCCTGGCCAGGAACCCCTTGTCTCCCGCCGCCGCCAGAGCCGCCGTGTTATCCAGCAGGAAATTATCCTGAACTTCCAACAGGAAAGGCTTGTCCGCCGCACTCCGGGGGATCCACCACGGCCCGGAGTTCGCCGCCCCCACGAGAATTCCTTCGCCCGTTTCCAGCAGAGGGCGGTCGCTCCAGCCAAAAGGCGGCCTTTCGTCCAGCCCTGCAAGCACCGGTTCAAACGCCGCCGAATCCCCGTGTCTGCACCACAAAGTTCCCGTCCTCCCCCGGGTTCTGTCATAGTTGACGGATCTTGCCATGCCCTCGCCATGATCCTGCCATTTGACGCTCTCGATCGGAGGACAGGTAACAGCAAACAGACTGCTTCCCACATGGGCCAGTTTTTCGATAGGGCCGGAAGCCTTTCCCCCGCCGGGTCCAGGCACGGGCTCCGCTTTAAAATCACTCAGACTGACCCGGAGAAGCCCCTCTCCCGCTGTGGCTGCCAACATATGTCCGGATCCATCGGCTACCACGCCCGAGAGGACTTTTCCTTTCCCGAAATTCGGTTTTTCCGGCAAGCCGCCCTCCCTGACATTCCATTTCACCACTCCATCCAACGTCCGGAGCGGCTCTCCGTGGAGGGTGTAACTCCACAGCCACACACTGCCGTCCCCGCACTCCACCGCTTCGAGCGGGGCATATCCTGACTTCCCGCCCGCCACCACCGTCGTCCACCAATCCCCGGGCAGGAGCGCGGTTTGGGGCTTATCCCCGCCCTGCGGCAGATGGATGATTTTCGGCCCAAGTTCCGTAATGATAAGCCCTCCTTCGCTCAGCGGGAGCAACCGGGGCTTGACGAGTCCCTCGCCAAAGGCGCACCAGACCTGACTGCCACCATCACCTCCATGAAGCGTCAGCAGCCACCCATCCCCGTTCCGCCAGAGACAGACGGCCCTGCCATCCTCAAAAACCGCCAGCTTCTCCGGCTTGGCTGCCTCCGGGACCGCACGGGTGTCACTGAGCTTCCAGCGCTGGGTGCCGGAATCAAACCTAGCTGGCACTGGCCTTCCCGGGCCGGTCTCCGCCCCACGATTCCCTGGGTCCAGAATCCCCCACGCAGCCGATCCTAAGCGGTTCCCTGCCAGCTCCAGCATTCTCCAGGAGGCATCCACGACGTGGTTCGGCCCCCCCGCGCCATGACTAGGTCCGGACCCGTCGGGTTGCGGGCCAGTATTCCCGGATTTCTGTCCCCAAACGGGATGAAGCCCGCAGGTCATTCCCAGCATAACTACGAAGCCCCGCAGCGCCCTCAGACCCAGCGTCGACCTGACAGATAATCGCCTCATAGGATTGAAGTTTACCACGAGTAGTGCACTTGATACGACACCACCCGTTCCTCGTCCGGTTTCAGCGGGATGCGGAACTCGATGGTTTGAGCGTCGGTTTTGAGGAAGGTGTTGGAGGGGGCGCGGATCTCCCAGTTGGTCCAACGGTAGAGGTGTTCCACGACGCGGATTTCGACGGCTTCGGTTTTGTGGTTCCTCAGGGTGATTTCAAAGGTTTCGTCGAACCAATGGTTGGAACTGTCGCTCTTGTAGGCGGTGCGCTTGCGTTCGCCCACGAGATCGAAGGCATTGCCGGTGTAGATGCGCAGGGTTTCGTCCTTCGGCGTGTGGTCGATCTGGTTTTCGCCGGTGAACTGAAGCTGGCCTTCATCATCCTGACGATAAAACCGCACCGTGCCGAGCGGCAGGGGAATGCCCAATTGGTTGGCGGCACTATTTTTGAATTCGCGCATCACCCAGACTTTGGGATTGCTCTCCGTGCCATACTCCTCCTGGCTGCGGATGTTCAGCATGCTGTAGTTGCTGTAGCGGTTGGGGTCGATCTTCACGCCGTCATACACATAAATACGCTGCGCCTTGATTGCGGCGGCCCTGACGAATTCGACCTGTTTGGTCTCGCGGTCATGCAGCGTGGTAGGCAACGGCAAACTGTAGAGATGATATTCATCGAAGGATTTCTCGGTAACTCTGGGGGCAGAGTATGAGGAATCCGCCGCTCCGACAGCGTTCCGTCGGGCAGAACCAGCATTGCCGTTTTGCACCTTCGCCACGTCCCCCGCCACCAGTTGCACCTTGGCTTCCTTGAAGGTTTTACCGCTTTGGTTGTCCATGGTGACCCAGCCAGTCAGGTCCAGGGTATCCCCTTTTTCCGGGGCCACCACATTGTAGGCCGCCGCCCAGCTCATCCCGCCGGTCTGATAGGCGACTTCCGCGTTCACTTTGGCGGCCTTGTCGGAGTGGAGCTTCCAGACGAGGGTGGGTTTCAGCACTGTATCATCCGCCAGAGCGGGGAAGAATGGCTTGCCCGGCAGGCCGAACTGCAACTGGCCTTCCACTTCGATGATGGGCTGCATACCCTGCCCGTAAGCCGAATTCATCGACATCTGACTCATGGCGTAAGCCCGGCCATACCGCTGCATCGATTCGGCGGAGTGCGCGGTATAGCCACTGCGGATGATTTTTCCCTTCACGGTGCGGTCCGGCTTGCCGAGGCTGCCGGGAATGAGGAAATCGATTTCCTTCCCCTCATTCAATGAGAGCAACAGGCCCTCGGATATGGGATCGGCCCGGTAGTTTTGTTCGATCACCCGGAGCGTCACTGCCCCGGCGGGATCGCGCAGGATCACGGAATCCGCTTCCACATGGGCCGTGGTGTCCGTGAAGCGGACATCATTCAGCCCGCTTTGCAGGTCCAGCGTCAGCCGGTCCCGCACCGTGGCGAAGTTCTGATTGTAGATCGTCAGGGCGGGCTGGGCCTGACAGGGAAGGACGAGGCCAAACAGGACGCCGGCAAGCGGGAGGGGGGAGGGAATCGTTTTCATGTTGGACAAGGTAGGATGGCAAAACACGCCGGAATGTAAACTCCAGGTAAAACACCGTGCCGCAAGCATCCCCGGCAACAGACCACTCGGCCGGCAATTTGTTGGAACACGCCCCAACAAAAACCGATTCCGTCCCCTGATTACCAAAAAGATCGTCCTATTCCCTGATCCTGATGCGGCGGTATTCCATCTGGCCGCGGTCTCCTTCGAGGCCGATGGGCCCGGTGGCCGGGACTTTGAAGGCGGCATCGAGGACCTCGCCGTTGCAGGTGCAGCGGGCGGTGCCGCCGGTGACCACCACTTCGAGTTCGTTCCAGTCCTGCGGTTTGTATTTCGTCAGGTTTTTGAAAGGACCGGCGAGGGAGTAGTCGCGGCACTGGAGCTGCGGGCCGCGCAGGAAGACCCCGCTGTCGGCGTCAGGAGTGGCGCGGAATTCCAAGCGCAGGGTGAAATCCTTCGGAAACTCCCGCACCGTCCAAAGCTGCGCCAGTTTGCTGCCTTCCGGCGGGGTGGTGACCACCAGGCGGCCATTGATGGCCAAATAGCGTTGGTCGCTGCTGCGGGCTTTTCCATCAAAGGGCGCACCGTCCTTGAAGGTCCAGCCGGTGAGGTCCTTGCCATTGAAGAGGCTGGTGAAACCCTCCTCCAGCTGGAAAGGATCCGGCCCGGTCTCCGTCAGGCCCAGGGTGGCGAGGACGGGACGCAGGGCCGCGGCCCATTTGAGATAACCGGCCTCATTGGGATGGAGCAGATCGGGAAATTCAGCGGGGAGAGCGTCGCCGGCGGGATCGGCAAACGGCTTCCAGGTTTCCAAAAGAGTGACCTGCGGCTGGTCCTTCACGAGGGCGGCGTATTGTTCATTGAGGGCTTTGATCTGCTCCGCGGACCGGGACTTGCTGGCAGAACTGGGGAAGACCTTGCATAACACCACGGGCAGGTCCGCGCGGTGGGCCTTGAGGGCCGCGAGGATGAGTTTGATATTGCCGGCGATCACCGGTGGGCCCGCTTTTTCCTCCAGATCATTGGTCCCCGCCAGCAGGACCACCGCGGAGGGATGCAACGCCAGCACGTCCTGCTGGAGGCGGATCAGGATGCCACGGGTGGTGTCGCCGGAGATGCCACGATTGGCCACCTTCATGGAACCGAACGCTTTGCCCAGATCATCGCCCCAGCCCTGGGTGATGGAGTCGCCCAGAAAAACCACCGCGCCCTGATCGGCTGCCACTTTGGGAGCCCAGGCCATGCGGCGTTGCTCCCAAAGCTGGCGGAACCAGTCGGCACGGCGGATCGGGCCGGCCCCTGGCAAGCCCTCATCGGTGGCGGGAATGGTCAGGGCGGCGCGGTCCTGGGCGGCCAGCCAAACCGGAGAGATGGCCAGAAAAAACAGGGTGGGGAGAAGTCGGAGGGTCATTTCCTTCTCTTGTGGCACAATCCGCCCCGGCTTGCCAAGGACTTCACAGCATAAAGCGCCTCTGCCATGCCGTCCTCCCGGCCCCGTCAGGAATACCCTGCAGGACCATGCCGCGGAATGGGGCGTGACATGGCGCCAAAAACCTGCGCGTTTAATCGGCAGAGTTACGGTTGAACCGCAAAAGCCGGATTCCTCCAGCATAAAGTCAACTCCCGGGAGCAACCTTGACCCGGAGATAGTCCCGGTTGTCGGCGCTCACCGTATCCGGAGTGCGGAAGGTGCGATAGGTCCAGCCTGTCGAAAGAGCCGGCAGGCCGGCGCTGGCCGCAGGGGTGACCTCAGAGATGACCATGGCGGACCAGCCGGCCAGATCATCGGAACCTTCGATGGTGTAGATGATTCCATCGATGCCTGCGGTCTGCGCGGTGGCCCCGCTGAAGACGGCTCCAGTGCGGACCGGAATGGTGAGGGTGAGGGCCTGATCCGCGCCGGCGGTGGCGATGGCGGTGCGGGACTTGCCGGAGTCGGCGGCAAGGCTGGGATTGCCATCGAGGGCGAACTCCATCAGGTTGATCATTCCGTCATTGTCAGGATCGGCAGAGGCCGCGGCGTCACTTCCGGCGAGGGAATTCGCAGTAAGCCAGGCGGTGTAGGCCGGACTGGAGAAGCCGGGGACGATGGCGATATTGTTGGAGGAAATGCCATCATTGAAGGCATAGTTGACATCATAACCGGCTGGCAGGCCGATCACGGTGGCGAACGTGCCGCTGAGGCTGCCGGTCCAGCTGGCAATGACGCGGGGTGCTCCGGCCGGCCAGGCGCCATCCGCTTCCAGCACCAGCTGGGCGGCGGTGCCCAGGATGAGGTCACCATTGATGCTGAGCTTGTCGATCCGGTTGGCATCCGCATTGTCATATTCGGTCAGCAGGGTGCCCTCGATGAAAGCGGTGCCCGTGGTGAGGGTGCCGATGGAGGCGCCCGGCGCGAGGAAACCCGCGGCCTCGACGGTCACCGCGGCGCCCACGATACCAGTGCCTCCCAGGGTGCCGCCGGTAACGGCGAGGGCTCCGGTCGCGGCCGAGTTATCCCCATTCACCAGCAGGGTGCCATTGGAGACCGTGGTGCTCCCGGTGTAGGTGGAAATACCGGTCAGGGTGAGCGTGCCGATGCCTTCCTTGGTAAAGTCCGAGGCCGCATTCCCGACCCCATTGGGCTGGCTCATATTATCCTTGATGATGCCCTCGAAGGTGGAATCCGTGCCGAGCCCCCCCACCGTCCAATTGACGGAACGGCCGGGGACCGGTTGCCCTCCCAGCAGTCCGGTACCGGTGAGCTGACCGATCCTGATGACGCGGGGTACGCCGACATTGGGATTCACGGCGAGGACCAGTTGCGTAATACCATCAATGCGCACGCGGGCATTGGAAAGGGTTTCATTAAACCCGGTTATGCGCCATTCCCCATCCCCCGTGAGAATCAGGTCACCCGCAAATCCGGTCCAGTCGCCGGAGATGTTGCTGCGGTTGCCGGTGGCCGTCATGGTGAGGGTGCCGGCACCCAGCAGTGAGCCTGTCAGGGTACTGCCAGGGTTGGCATTGGAGAGGTTGATGGCTGCGGTGGAATTCACGATGAACCCATTGGGCAGGAAGACATTGCCGGCGCAGTTCACGGTGGTGCCGTCCAGGGTGACGGCTCCAGTGCCAAAGGCGTTGGTGGCATTGGCATTGATGGTGAGACCCTTGAACGTGCCTCCGCCGCTGTAACTGCTGTTGCCCGTGAAGTTGACGGTCCCGGAGCCCTCCAGATCCAGCACGCCCGGAAGCGCATCCCGATCCACAATCCCCCCGGCGATTCCCAGGGTCAAATCCACGGGAACGTTGATCGTGCCGGTACCCGCTCCGACGGCTACACCGGTGGTGACCGGCAGATCGAACGAATTTTCGATCAGCAGCGCGCCGCCATCGAGCGTCAACTGTTGAGCGACCGGAGTCAGCGGGGCCGGCCCGAGATTTTCCGCCGCCGGCAGGGCGAGGGAACCTCCCAGGACAAGGGTGCGGCCAGTGTAGCTGTTGGCGGCGGAAAGGGTCAGCCTGCCAGAGCCAGTTTTAGTCAGGCCGCCCGGCCCGCCCCCGCCCACCACACTGGCGAGGGAGATATTGTTGGAGCCGGTGTCAAAGGTGGCTCCACCGGCGAGGAACGACGTGATTCCGCCTGAGATATCAGTGGTATTGCCGGGGCCCCAGCGCAGACCGCCGCCGTCAAAGATCAGGTCCCCTCCTCCCAGCTGCGCCGGAGCGGTGAAGGAAACCAGCCCCCCACGGAAAGTGGAGCCCCCGGCCCAGGAATTGGCATTGGTCAGGGTGAGGATTCCGGCCCCGGTCTTCACCAGTCCGCCAGCGCCGCTGATGACCCCGGAAGCGGTCAGATCAAAGCCCGCGGTATCGATTGTCCCATTGATGCCGGCGTCCACCGAGAGGGGATTGGCCAACGTCAGGGGGGCGAGCGGCCGCAGAGTGCCAGCCCCGGTCCAGGCCAGGCCGGCGGTGCCGAGAGCGGCCGCCTGATTGATTTCGATGACGCCGTTGCCCGCCAGGGTGGTGCCGCCATTCCAGCTATTGTCCCCGGTGAGACGAAGCGTTCCCGGACCCTGATGACGGAGCGCTCCGGCACCGGAAACCGTGCCCCCGAAGGTCAGGGCCGCATCCGCCAGACTGACGGCGACATTTAGGCCGGCAGCCGGCAGACTGACATTGGAATTGATGGTGTGTGATCCGCTCTGGATGGTGGCAGTGGCCGCCGGGGCGCCATTGTTGAATGTCAGGACAGAACCAGTGAGGATGTAGGGATTCCCATTATCAAATGTGATGGAACCGGCAGTGCGGGCGGTGTCGAGGGTAATAGTGCGGGCGGTGGAGATGGCCCCCAGAAAATTGACTGGGTTCCCGATCCCCCCCGGAATTCCGGTGCTCCAATTGGCGGCCGTATCCCAGCTGCCGCTGGCATCCACGTTCCAGGTATGCGGAGTCCCGGCACTGCTGAGCGTGAGGGTGATGAACTGTTCGGCCCCAACAGTTTCTGTGCCGAAGGCGTAAGTGACCCCGCTCACTGGATTGGCCACGCTGAGGGCGCTGATGCCGGTCCCGGCAAGTGCGCCGTACTTGATCAGATAGTATTTGGTAAGGGCACTCCAGGGATTGGTGGAATTCTCCTGACGCAACCGGACCGCGCCGCCGTTCAGGGTCAGGGTCCCGGCGACCGCGATCTGGTCATTGGCCGGGGTACTGTTGAATTCGAAATGGAGATTGGAGCCCGCCGCAAGTGTCAGGCTTCCGGCACTGAGGTTACCGACTCCGGTGCCCGGAGCAATCGCTCCCCCTGCGGCAATGGTAACGGGCCCCGCGGCGGCCCCAGTGCCCCCGAGGACACCAGTGGACTGGACATTGACCGCACCGCTCCCGGTGGCGGAGTCGCTGATATTGGCGAGAGCAAGCGTGCCGGCGGAAATGGTGGTCCCGCCAGCATAGAGATTGGGAGCCGTCAACGTCAGGATGCCGGTGCCGGACTGGGTAAGGGAGCCGGTGCCACTGATCAAATTATCAACCGTCAGGGCATCGCTGCGCCGGAAGTCGAGCCGGGCATCATTGGTGACCGGGCCCGCCCCAAGCGAGCCGCTGGTGCCGCCATTGCCCATCTGGAGGGTCCCGGCGCTGATGATGGTGCCCGTACCGAAAGAACCGTCATAGGTGTTGTTTCCCGTGAGCAGCAGGGTGCCGCCACCGGTTTTGGTGAAGCCGCTGCTCCCGGAAATGACCCCGCCCAGCGTAATATTGAAGGGCGCATCGGTGGCATCAGCTGCCTTGATGGAAGCGTTATTGGTGGATTCAGCTCCGGTTGATAGATCGACCCCGGTGGCCCAATCGGCCTTGGCTCCAAGCGTGCCGGCGATCAGGCTGACGTTCGCGACGTAGGTACCTGCGGCACGTTTTTCCACGCCCCCGCTGCCCAGATAGAGCGCCCCCCCATTCAGATAAACCGTACCGGATCCCGCGGTGACGAGCGCGGAGGTTCCCATGGTGATTTTCTCGACCGAGGAGGTGCCCCCCGTCAGGTAAAATTCGGTATTATTTCCTGTGGTGGTGCTGAAGCCCAGCACCACGCCATTGGTGGGATCGCTCGAAGTGAAAGTGCCTCCTTTGACCTGGAGGATACTGAAGCGGGTGTTGCTGGTGCCGCCGATGTTGACATTGCCGGAAATGAGAACATCCCCGCCATCAATCCGGGCGGACACCGAGGAATTGCTGGTCCCGGCATTGAGAGTGGTGATATTCACCGTGCCCCCGGTTACATACAGGCCGTTTGGATTGACGTCGGTTGTGGTCCGGAGCGCCGTGTAGCTTTGCGTGCGGCGCAGTTCCACGGTGGTCGCGGTGAAGCTGCCGCCATCAATCCGGATCACACTGCCGTCCGAGTTGGCCGTCCGGATGCCGCCGTTGAAGGTAGCGCTGCCGGATTCCAGCAGGAACCCGCCACCGGTCTGTTGGATGGTGGACAGGGCACTGCAGGTAAGGTCCCCGCCACTGCCGATATAACGGGACCCCGCCACGGTGGCCGTACTGAGCGCTCCGGCATTGATCACCCCGCCGGTTCCCAGGCGGAGTATGCCTCCATTCACAATGGTAGCCCCCGCGTACGTGTTGAATCCCGTAAGCGTCAAAGGACCGGCCCCGGCCTTGATCAGCCCCAAACTGCCGGTGATGGCCGCCTTGACCGTAGCCGTGGCATCGGTGCCCAAAGCATTGACCGTGATCGTGGGCGTGGTATCCAGGGTGAAGACATTGAGAGGATCGGCATTGTCGGTTATGATCCAATTCGCCGGCGTCGCGGGGTCAAGGTCGCCAAAGGTCAAATTCGTCAGGGTGCGTGCCCCATCAAGCACGACCGTATGATCCGCCGTGAGGTCCAGGGTGCTGAAGTCGGCCGTTGCACCGCTGCCATCCGCAATCACCCCTCCCGTCCAATTCCCAGCCACACTCCAAAGGCCTCCCGAGGCAGGATTGGACCAGGCGCCACTCTGGGCCTGCACCGGGGCGGCGGCCGCCAGCGTGGTCAGCAAGCCTGCAAGGATCAGCCGATCGTGCGGATTACGTGAAAAATATAGCAAGGGAGTCTTCATCGGAGCGGTAAATGAGCCTGACGGCGGGAGGTGGAAAAACTGAAGGCGGCAGGCGGGTATTTCCGGCCTGGGTGCAGATATAGGGGAAACGGAACAGGTCCGGCCACTTACCCAAACGGGTTAATTCGCGGTTAATTGCGGTCCGGAGTGAAGCCCGGGGGGGAGTTCCACCGGCTCGACTGCCCCACCAGCCCTTCAACGGCACGGGCAAAGTCCGGAAGTGTCCCAACTGTCGCACCGGGCCACAACCCGGACACCCGCGGGCTTCTTCTCATCACCAGATACAAGTCTTCAAGTCTTTGTTTATCAATGCATTACATCACATGAAGCCCATTGGCACAGTCGATGCAACTTGAATCGGCGTCCCCGCCACCAAACCAATCCATCATGAAATCAACCCAGCTTCTATCCATTTCGCTGCTCGCCGCCGCCCTCCAACTATCCATTCCCGGAACGTCCATGGCCGGCACCACGCCCAAGGCTCCGGTGGTGGCTCCGCCGGAATCCGATCCCTGGGCACATGTGCTGCTGCAACTGGACTTCTCGGATCACTATATTACCCCCCGCGGATTGAATGTGGAGAATGAGGGTCTCGTATTCCAACCCTTGTTCCTTGTTTTCTGGGACCTGTATTCCAGCGAATCCAGTTACCTCAAGGACGTCAGCCTGACCACCGGCGTGTGGAGTTCCATCCACAGCCAAAAATCCGGAGCAGATCCCGGCCACTGGAACGAATTCGATCCCATCCTCGGCCTGACTTTCAAATTCGCCGGGAACTGGAAGCTCGATACGACCTTCACCCAGTTCGACAGCATGGTGGATTCCTATCCGACCTCCACTCACTTCGAGGCCAAGGTGTCCTATGATGACTCCTCCCTCTGGGGCGGTAAATTCTCCATCAATCCCTACGTTGCCTTCTGGCAGGAAATTGAAGATAAAGCCACCGTCGTCTTCAACAGCGCCACCTCAGATGAAAGTTTCTACTTCACCTTCGGACTCAATCCGACGATCCAGTTGAGTGCCTTGAAGCTGGAGTTCCCGACCTTCATCAACCTGGTTGATGATGATTTCTACCAACAATTCGACGGCTCGCCGGGCGGCGATGGATGGGCGGTCTTCTGCACCGGGGTAAAGGCCAGCGTGCCGCTGAAGTTCATTCCCAAGGCTGCCGGCTTCTGGTCGCTCTACGCCGGGGTGAAATACTATCATCTCGACAACCAGGGCTTGGCGGATGGGAACAGCGTCCTCACTCCGGACGGGGACGATGATGACCTCGTCCAGTTTTATGGCGGCCTCTCGATCTTCTTCTAGGCCCGGGTTCTGCTCCCTGTTCCGGTCAAATCCCTCCACCTGCCCCGCCATGGAAACCAGCCTCAGTCCCATCGAAGCCGAACCGTATCCTTTTGAATTGGCCAAGGAACGCTGCGCCCTGCTCATCATCGACATGCAGCGCGACTTCCTGGAACCGGACGGCTTCGGGGAGATGCTGGGCAACGATGTCTCCCAGCTCCGCCGCACCATCGAACCCAACCGGGTGCTGCTGGCGGCGTGGCGGGGAGCCGGACTGACCGTGATCCACACGAGGGAAGGCCACCGGCCCGACCTGAGCGATCTCCCGCCGGCCAAAAAGATCAGGGGCCGTGGCGCCAAAACAATCGGCGATGCCGGACCGATGGGCCGCATCCTGATCCGCGGCGAGGCCGGGCATGATATTATCCCGGAGCTGTATCCACTTCCGCTGGAGCCGGTGATCGACAAGCCTGGCAAGGGAGCCTTTTTCGCCACCGACCTCCATGCCATCCTGCAGAACCGCGGCATCACTCAACTGGTGGTCACGGGGGTGACCACGGAAGTCTGCGTCAACACCACCGTCCGGGAAGCCAATGACCGCGGTTATGAGTGCCTCGTCCCGGAAGACTGCACCGGCTCCTACTTCCCGGAATTCCAGGAGATGGGACTCAAAATGATCAAAGCCCAGGGCGGGATCTTTGGCTGGGTCACCCACTCCTCCCACCTGCTCGCCGCCCTCACCTGACACCGTTTCCCGGTTCATTCCACCAACTCAATAACCATACCTCACCATGACCTCTACTACTGCCAAACCCAAAATCTGGGTGCCCGGAGACTGGAATGCCTTCTTCGGCTTCGGGACCAATATCCTGGTCAATCTGCTCACCCTGACCGCTCTGCTGCGCTTTGTGCTGAAGATGCCCGACGATCTCGTCTTCGGCAAAATCCTGCCCGCCACCGGCCTGATGCTGTGCTTGTCCACCGTGTATTACGCCTGGCTGGCCTACCGCCTCGCGAAAAAGACCGGACGCACCGATGTCTGCGCCCTGCCGTCCGGCATCAGTGTGCCGCATATGTTCATTGTGGTCTTTGTCATCATGCTGCCAATCAAACTGAGCACCGGCGATCCCGTCAAGGCATGGGAAGCGGGCCTGACCTGGGTTTTTATCCAAAGCTTTGTGCTGATGATCGGCGGCTTCGCGGGAAATCTGATCCGTAAAATCACACCGAGGGCCGCCCTCCTGGGCACGCTGGCAGGGGTTTCAATCACCTTCATCTCGATGAAGCCCGCCCTGGAGATGTTCATGACTCCGGTGATCGGATTCACTTGTTTTGCCATCATCCTGCTCAGCTGGTTTGGCGGCGTGAAGTACCGCGGCATTCCGGCAGGACTCGTCGCCATCGCCGTCGGCACCCTGATTGCCTGGGGCTCATCGGCCCTGGGTTATAACTTCGGTGGCCTGACTCTGAAAGGCCTGACCGATTCCGTCTCGAACTTCGGGTTCAATATCCCGCTGCCCGCGTTCAACCACGTCTTCGGCGGATTCGCCTTCCTCGGCATCCTGCTGGTCACCGCCATTCCCTTCGGCATCTACGATCTGGTGGAAGCGATCGACAATGTCGAGAGTGCGGAGGTGGCCGGTGATTCGTATCCCACCGCCCGGGTTCTCACCGCCGACGGCGTGGTCAGTCTGATCGGCTGCCTGATGGGCAACCCCTTCATCAATGCCGTCTACATCGGCCACCCCGGCTGGAAGGCCATGGGTGGCCGCATTGGTTATTCCGCCGCCACCGGATTGCTGGTGATTCTGCTCTGCTGGTTCGGCGTCATCTCCCTGATGCTGGCCCTGATCCCTACCGTCGCCATTCTCCCGATCCTGCTCTACATCGGCATGTTGATCGGCTCGCAGGCCTTCCAGG
Source organism: uncultured Verrucomicrobiota bacterium (assembly GCA_942492905.1). GTDB lineage: Bacteria > Verrucomicrobiota > Verrucomicrobiia > Verrucomicrobiales > V1-33 > CAIZWU01. Next base: position 1,732,905 of record OW818657.1, on the reverse strand, counting down.
AAACGCCCAAGGCGCATGCTCCGGCGATCATTCTCGGTCTGGCCCCCCACCTCGCGGCCTGGGCCATGACCCAGATCAATGGGGCTCTCGCGGCGGCTGGCACCATCATGCCCGCCCTGACCCCGGAAGCCAAAACAACCCTCGTGGCTTCCATGAGGAACGAAGGCGTGTTGTATCACGGATTGGAGATTCTCGGGGGCGGGGCGATTCTCGGGGGCCTGGTCCTCACCGCGATAGCAGTGCATGTGATCGACCGTTCCTTTGCCAAAGCAGCGGCATTTTCCCTCGCCGGGGGCGTCATGACGTTCTTCGGCCTGATGCATGGCGAGCGCATCGGCTTCGCCATGACGCCGGTGGTGGCTCTCAGTTATGTGGCGGTCGCCGGAGTGCTGTTCGGAGCCGCCAGGCTCTGCCGCATCACCCCCCAACCCGCCCGGGAACCTGAGGGCCACGGCACTCCACTCCCGGAACCGGCCGCCTGAAAATTTGTCATGGATGACAGGCAGGAAGAGGTTCGCTGGTGGTGGCGGACCGCTTCCTGCTACCATTTTGCAACCTGACCCCTTCCCTGTTATGCCTTACGTTGATGCTGATCCCTACCCTTGGCCTTGGAATGGCGATCTCCGCCCGGAGAACACCGCCTTTCTGGTAATCGACATGCAGACCGATTTCTGCGGCCCCGGGGGCTACGTCGATCAGATGGGCTACGACCTCTCCCTCACCCGTGCGCCCATCGGCCCCATCCAACAGGTTTTCGCCGCCACCCGGCCCCGGGGGTATCATATCATGCACACGAGGGAAGGCCATCGCCCCGACCTCTCCGATCTGCCGGAAAACAAAAGATGGCGCTCCCGGCGCATCGGCGCCGGCATTGGCGACGCCGGTCCCTGCGGACGTATCCTGACAAGGGGTGAGCCCGGCTGGGACCTTATTCCGGAACTCTACCCCCTCCCCGGCGAAGCCATTATCGACAAGCCAGGCAAAGGTTCGTTCTACGGCACCGACCTTGACATGCTGCTGCGCCGGAAAGGCATTAAAAATATCGTCCTTGCCGGGATCACCACGGATGTCTGCGTCCACACCACGATGCGGGAAGCCAATGACCGTGGTTACGAATGCCTGCTGCTTTCCGACTGCACCGGAGCCACCGACCACGGCAACCACCTCGCGGCTCTCAAGATGATAAAAATGCAGGGAGGCGTCTTCGGTGCCGTCAGTGACTCCGCCGCCTTCATCAAAGCCATTGCCTAGTCAAAAGCCCCTGCCCCGGTCCGCTACGCACCACCGACGGTGTGGGAAGACTATTTCCCCATCACGGCCCGGCGCGGAGCACTCCTGCCGGGCGGCGCGGCCGGCTGGAAAACATGGCGGTCGTCTAAACCATCTCCTTTCGTGAATTTCCCCACCCCCGTCGATCCCATCATCGAACTCCCTCACCTCCTCCGTCTCGCCGAAGACCCTGATCAATTGAATTGGGAGCCCTTCCGCGAAGGGGTGGACATCCATCGCCTCTACGGCGACGGGCTGACCGGACCTTCCGCCGCCTTGCTCCGCTATCATGAATCGAGCAGCGTGCCGCGGCACTATCACGAGGGCTACGAGCACATTATTATCCTCGCCGGCAGCCAGCGGGACGAATTCGGGGTCCTGCCTGCGGGCACCCTCCGCATCCACCCCCCCGGCACCAGCCATCAGGTCATGAGCGAAGCCGGATGCCTTGTGCTCGCCATCTACGAAAAGCCAGTCCGGTTTGAGTGAAAACCGCCGGATGGGCCACCGCCCCCTCAGGCAGGTGGTTGTCCCCGCTTGGGGCTGTGGACAGCGAGGAATCAGACATCCTACTCCCACAGGAAAAACCATTCCTCACCGGCCGATGGGTTGCGAGGTATTGACCTGCCTGCCGCAGGAGCACTGTGGAGAATCACCAGCAAGCCAGTTGGCTGCTCCCGGATGCACCAGCTTTTCCGGGCGGATTACCGTTTTCGCGGGAAAAACGGGCGATTTTTTCCTGAATTTCTGGAAATCTATAGATTTTAATCTTGCTTTCAGGATATAAGAGCCATGAGAAAAGAATGATTTTAGAGTGCTTTTTCAGCCACTCTGTGACAAAATCGCCAGCTCCCGTCCCCATTCCTGCCCGCACCTGCTTCCATGCCACCTTCTGTTGAGACCATCACTTCACCGACCGGCCCGCCGGCGGTGGAATTGGGTGGAGCCATCCCGGGGCAGGTAGAAGCCGCTGGTGCCCCCCCCCCGGCCCCTTCCGGTCGTCAGCCCCTTGGTCCCAGCCGCAAAGGGGCCAAAGACATGGTGATCGAACGCTTCGAGCAAAAATTCATCATCCATCCCCGCCTCGTCCCCCAGATCCGGCACTACCTGGAGCCCTTTGTGGTCCCGGACCCGAATGGGAAAGGCGATATTCCGGAGTATATCACTACGACTCTGCAGCTCGACCGGCCCACCATGGACTTGGCCTTGGCCAAGGAGCGCAAGGCCTTCGCCCGTTTCAAACTCCGCATCCGGACCTACGGGACCGACAGCAATCCGAAGAATCCCGTCTTTTTTGAACTGAAGCGCAAGGTCGGCGTGGTCATCATCAAGAGCCGTGCCCGTATGTCCCGTGGGAAATATGGTCCCAATATCGTGCCCCATCCGGAGACGGCCCCCATGTTGAAATCGCCCAAGGAGAACAACAATCTCCTCGAGTTCTGCCGCATCGCCAACACCATCGGTGCCCGGCCCAAAATGCTGATCCGCTACATCCGCGAAAGCTATTTCGGCGCCAATGACGACTACGCCCGGATCACCTTCGACCGCCGGGTCAGCTATCGCCCCACCCGCTCGTGGGAATTGCCTGGCGAGGAAGTGGCCGACTTCAAATACTGGCGGCCCATGGACACCCAGACCGGGCTGCGCCGTCCCTATGCCGGATACATTTTCGAACTGAAGGCCATGCGGGACACCCCGACTTGGATGATGGAACTGGTGCGCCGCTTCAATCTGAACAATACCGGCTTCTGTAAATATGCCGTCGCTTGGCGCCTCGAAACCCTTTTCCGGGGCTTCACCTACGCTGATGGCAGCGAAAACACCACCCTGACCCCCAACTGGATCTGACCGATGCCGCCCACTTCATCTGTCAGACCCGTCCGGGTCCCTGCTCCTATTTCCATTGCATCGGGATGCGATCCCGCCACAATGCGATCCTCCTTCCCCGGATCCCCTTTGTCCTGCCTCTGCCTACGTGACCGCGCCTCATGAATAATAATTTAGATCAACAGACCGCCCCTCTCTTCGATGCCCTTGGTGCCAGCCGTACCTTGGAGGCCATGGAGATCTTCAACGCCCTGTGCATTGCCTTCGTGCTGTCGATGATCATCGCCAACGTTTACCGCTGGACCCACCAGGGATTCAGCTACCAACGATCCTTCATTCATACGCTGGTCCTCGTCTGTATCGTGATCTCCATCATGATCATGGCTATCGGAAACAATATGGCCCGCGGCCTTGGCATTCTCGGCGCCATGGCCTTTGTCCGCTTCCGCACCCCGATCCGGGATCCGCGGGATATCATCTTCATCTTCTGCTCCCTCGCCGTCGGCGTTTCCTGCGGCGCCCAGGTCTTCATGGTCGCCATCCTCGGCACCCTGTTCTTCGCCGCCACTGCGATCTTCCTGGCGTGGTCCCCGTTTGCCAGCCGCCGCGAGTTCGAAGGTTTGCTGCGCTTCATGCTGCCGGCTGAGTCCCGCGCCCAGGCCGCCCTGCCATCCATCTTTGGGCAATACTGCACCACCGCGGAGATGATCGCCACCCGCGAGGCCATCCAGGGCGAAGTCCTCGAATATGCTTATCAGGTCCGCCTGATTGATCCTTCCTATAAAGTGGATCTCGTCGATGCCATCGCCAAGCTGCCGGACGCCAGCGAAGTCTCCCTCGTGATGCAGCGCACCACTGTGGAAATCTAACCCCGGTCTCCCGCTTCCGCTTCCGTTTCCTTTGCCTGCTTTTCCTTTGCCATGAGCGAGTTCCATCCCAACCGCGACACTCCCGTCAAAACCAAACTCGGTCTCACCCGCCGGAAAATCCTGGAATCCTGGCCTTTATTGGTCTGGGTTGGCATCGGCCTGATCGCCGCATGGGGTTACAGCCGGGGCCGCGTCTTTGCCCGGATGAATGGAGCCGTCGACGTTTATCAGGAGAATATCTCCCCGATTGAAGAGGGCCGGATCGCGAAAATCCTCGTAAAACGGGGCGACTTCGTGCCCCCGAATACCATCATCGCCCGCATGGACTCCAGCCTGTATGAGCGTGAACTCGTCGGGGTCCTCCGCGGGGTCGCCGCCAACCGCTACGAGGAAATCTCCCGTATCGAGCGCCAGCAACTCGATCTGGAATCCGAACTCCGGAAACTGGAAATCACCGACGCCGGCGACAAGGGCCGCCTCACCGAACTCATCGCCTCCCGCGAGCGTCTGCTCAAGTCCGAGGGTACCCCGAATTCCAATGCCTCCAAGCTGCTCGGTCTGCAGGGCCTCGCCGCCCTGACCAACGAAAAAATTGACGACCTCAACGCCGACATCGCCGAACTCCAAGGGAGCCAAGCCGCTGCCGTTCAAAGCATTGGCGAAGTCCGGAACACCTTGACCAAAGTCACCAGCCAGATCGCCAAACTGAAAGCCAATGCCACCGCGACCGCCAGTGCCGATGCCAGCAGCATCACGGACGAAGTGCGAGCGGGCCTTCTCCCGGATGAACAAAAGGAGATCAACGAACTGCTGAGCTTCATCGAACTGTGCTCGCTCCGCACCACCCGCGGCGGCACAGTAGACCGCCTCGAAAAAGAAGAAGGCGAATTCGTCGCCCAGGGCGAAGCCGTGATGCGTGTCGTCGCCGAACCGGACCAGATCGTCGCCTTCCTGCCCCAGGAACAAATCGGGAAACTGAACATCGGGGACACCGTCTGGATCACCCCGGCCCTCGACCGCAATAACATCTTTGAATCAAAGGTCACCGCCATCTCCCCCCGGATCAACAACGTCGCCGACGCCACCAGCCCGCTGCCCAACCGGCGCATCTTTGGCCGCGATGTCGTCTGCACTTTCCCCGAAAAAGCCCACTCCCCCACCCCCGGAACTCCGGGCTTGCTCGTTCCAGGGCAGACCGTTACGGTCCACATTCAGCGCCCAGGAGATATCCCGCTGATGAACCGTATTTTCCATAATGATGATTCAAACTAAGCGTTCCGGTCTGGCCTCGATTCTTCTGCTCCTCTGCTCACACTCCGTTTCCTGTGCCTCCCGCCCGGAAGTGACCTCGGCTTTGCCGGCAGTCTCTGGAAAAAAACAACACGGTGTGGCTTCGATTTATACGGACCACCGTACCGCCAGCGGGGAGCGTTTCTCCTCCCGTGCGCTGACCGCCGCCCATCCAACCCTTCCCATGGGCACCAAGGTGCGTGTCACCTGCCTCAAAAGTGGCCGGTGCACCGTTGTCCGCATCAATGACCGCGGCCCCTTTGTCCGTGGCCGCATCATCGATCTCACTCCCGCCGCCGCTGCGCAAATCGGGCTGACCAAAACCATCGGTTTGACCAAGGTTGAACTCGCCGTCATGCGCTGAGGCGTGGACAGCGCTCTCCCGGCTTTTTCCGGAACCAGCCAGCTCGCCCTTTGCCAGGCAGCGGTCGCATGAATCGGACCGGTAAATCCCGGCCGGATGAAGGAACCCCCCTCCAGCGCGATTGCGATAAACCACGGTGCCCCCGCCGTTCTCTGATCATGCCCACGTCCCGCCGTAGCTTTCTTTCCCGTCTTGCCCACACCGCCACTCTCCTGCCTTTCACCGCTTCGAGGGGAGCCGATGCCCCAGAAAACTGGGTCTATCTGGACAACGGAACGATCCGTCTCGGCGTCAAACGCTCCAGTGGGGCCGGGATCGCCTGGCTTTCTGCCAGCGGCTCCAAGGAAAATCTCCTCGACCACTTCGATCACGGCCGCCTTATCCAGCAGAGTTATTACGGCAAGCCCGACGGCTCCGACTGGGCCGGCAAACCCTGGCGCTGGAATCCCGTGCAAGGCGGCGATTACAAGGGCACCGCCGCGGAAGTCCTTGAACTCACCCACGACCGCACCACTCTCCGCGCCCGCATCCGTCCCCGGAACTGGGCGGGTGGCCAACTCCTCACCGATTGCCTCATGGAGCAGGACATCCGCCTCGAAGGAGCCTGCGCCATCGTCAAATTCCGTTTCCTTTATACCGGCACGGAAACCCATCCCGTGGTCCATCATGAAGTCCCCGCGGTCTTCATGAATCCCCGGCTGACTGACCTCGTCCATTACCAGGGCGAGGCTCCATGGACCGGCGGTCCCCTCACCAAATCCCAGCCCGGCTGGCCGAACGAAGGCCGCCAGATCCCGGAATCCTGGGCCGCCTACGTCAACAAGGACGGCATCGGAGCCGGCGTCTTCGTCCCGATTGCCCAATCCCTCACCTGCTATCGCTTCGGGGCCACTCCGGAAGCCCTCAGCGCCTGTTCCTACTTCGCCCCCGTCGTCAAATTCGCCATCACCCCCGGCCTTGACTTCAGTTATGAAGCCGCCCTCGCCATCGGCCGGCCGGAAGACATGCGCACCACCTTCGCCGGTCTCCGCAGCCGGCTCCTGACCCCCGCCCTGCCCGGCGCCAAACCCTGAAATCCTCAAGGTCCCACCCGCAACCGGCCAAACCGCCGTGGAATGGACCCTGTGTCGATTTCCACCGTCTGCAGATCGGTGCCCTCGCCGGTGTTCACGGTAGTCACTTCTGCTCCGGGCTCCTCCACCGCGGGTGTCCACGTGCCGCTGCCACTCCCCAGCTGCATCGCGGCATTCGCCGCCGTCACATCCGCCGCGCCGCGGCGGCGCTCCCAGGTAAACCGCACCTTGCCTGCTGCAGCCGGCGCTACGTCCACCACCGCTTTGGATGGCACCCTCGGGTTTTTCACCACGACATATTCGATCAGATTGACGAACGTATCCCCATCCGGGTCAGCGAGAGGGCCCGAGACGGCAGCATCCAGTATCTCAGCGCTGGTAAAATGATCGGCCTGCCACTCCGCATAAGTCAGCAATCCCGGCAAGACACCCGGACTCCCTCCCACTGCGGAGCTGGGCCGCCAGGCATCTCCGGACGTGCCGGAAATACCCGGCGCAGGGTCCAGCAGAGCCAGGGATTTTCCGCCTCCATCCGCCGCTGCTGGCCAATCCCCCGCCTCCCCATAGCTCACTTCCGCGATGACCACTCCGGCGCCAGTCACCAGTTTGATCCGCTCACCGCTGTTGGAAAGCCGGGTGCCATTCGCAAACTGTCCCGCCACGGGCAGGCCTGCTCCATAACGCAGCTGCAGGGCCGCGGCATCGGCGGCGATGAGCAACACCGCGCCGGGCGCGAGTTCCGTCAGGATTGAGTCCAGGGCAAAATCAAAATCCACCCCGGCGGCAAACCTCAGGCTCCCTAGGCTGATCCGTTGTCCTGACACATTGGTAATTTCCAGAAACTCAAACTGCCCATCGTCCAAAAACCCGGCCTGCGCCTCGACCGGGGAAGGAGCCGCCGGATGGTAATGGATTTCAGAAATCACCAGCATCCCCGGCTGCGGAGCGACGGCGGTGCTGAAGACCGCTTCCGTGAGGGCTGACCACTCACTGGTGCCATTGTTCCAGGCCCGCGCCCTCACCGTGAAAGATCCTACCGGCATCGTCCCCTGCCCAGCCGGCCACACCAGCACCCCCGCTCCGCCATCCCTGGGGTCCTGACCGTCCAGCGTGTAATGAATCGCCCCTGCCGGACTGGTTAAAACAAAAAATTCCCCGATCCCCAGCGCACCACCAGGCGGCGTAATCTCCACCGGAGCCGTGGCAGGGTAGAGGGAGCGGGCCTTCAACTGATCCAGAAAAACCGGCAATCGCTCCGTGCACCACGTATCCCGCAGCCAGGCCACCTCCGGTCGCCAATGGGTGTCCCGCGTGAGCAGCGTATTCTCCCAACTGACGCCAACCCCGCCGCCGGGCAGTCCGGTGAACGTAAAACCTGACGCCATGCCCCACCGCGCGGACTCTGCCACCATCGCCAAGTCCAATTCGGCCCGCATGGATTCGATACGGCCCGCAGCATTGGCAGGGCTGAGCACTCCACCCGGCCCAAACAACCGCCGCGCCCGGTCTGCCACCCGCAGACGGAATTCCGGCCATTGCCGCAGCGCATCCCACACCGCTGCCGGCGTATCCGGCTGCGAGATCCCAGTCATATCCAGCCGCAATTCCCGGAACCGGGGAAATTCCATCCCGCTGGGCTGCGGCCGCGTGCCATCGATCCAACTGAACAACAAATGACTGCCCATGCTGATTTCCCCATCCCAGGTGAAGAATTGCCATTCCCCCGGCGCGGCCCCCCGGGACCGGCGGGCCGCATACCAGTTTTTGCTATTATAATAAGCCACATCCCCCGTCGTCCCCGTCGTGGCTGAAGGCATCGTCACCGGTCCCAGCCAATCATGGTCGGCGCCCCACATGCGGATCAGCAGGTGATCAATCAGGCGGTCCGGCCCGGTCAGGGCCGCCAGCGCCGCATAGTCCTGAGCCGTCTGCACGCCTGCGGCGGTTTTGGTCTGCAACGCGCCCCAGGCATCGTAATCCCCATCCACCAACTGCGTGCCGTGATGCAGCACATCCCAATCCACCGTCTCTCCACCGGCCTGGGCAGCGAAGAATTCCGCGTTGGGCCGCTCATGAAGGTCATAGAGCCCCCAATACAGCCCATTGATGCAGAGATGAACATATCGGCCATGCGGCGAAACCAGGCCGGCCGCGATCTCCGTGCGCCGCAGGAATTGATCCCTCAGATACGTCGCATGAAACGCCCGGTCATTGGCATCAGGCGGTCCGCCCCGCACCCGGGCCGTGAAACTGTCATGGCCACCTCCCCGCAGGACCAGTTGGTCGAACTTTTCCGACTTCGATCCCTGGAACAACGGATAGCTAAGCGCCCCATCCCCAAAGGCTCCCGTGAAGTCCAAACGGAACGCCTTCTTCGGAAAATCCCTCACCGCCGCCCCATGAGCCTGCAGCGCTGCGCGGGCACTCCACTGGTCTGCTGGATTCAGGGGATTGAAAAACTCCACCCCCACCGGCACTTCGGCATCCGTTTTGCGCAGGTCCCCATGGATTCCGGCATCCCCGAAAATGTCTTCGGCATTCCCCGTGACAGAGAGGATGGGCAACGTCGTCGTCATGGCCGGAATGACCGATGAACCATAGGTTGCGCTGTTGGTCACGGAAGGATTGATCCCGTAATCCCCCCGGTATTTCACACTCGTATTGAACTGCCCCCACGTCGTGGAGAAGCCAGCCGGGAAATCCGGCTGATTTTTCCAGTCTGCGGCGAAAATATAACTCTGCGTATCCGTGTTGGAAGGCAGCCACGCCTGCTTGAACGCCCTCACCCGCAGGATGGTGGTCGCGGCGATCGGAATCGGGCCCGTGTAGAGGAGACTGGCCTCGGTGGGCACATCCCCGTTCACCGTATAGCGGAGTTGTGCTGCAGGCGTCCGGCAGGCCAGGCTCACAGCAAAGGGTTCGGTGAAAAACCCCCGTCCCACACTGAAATTGGTATCCCGCACATAGTCCACCCGTTGATCCGGATCATTCGCCGCCCCCGGGGTAGGCACCGGAAAATAACCGGATGCATTCCCCGCTCCGGTTCCATAACTGGTCCCACTGAACTGCCGCGGATACGGCTGCCAGCAGGAAACACAGGGCCCTTCCGGCGGATAAAGCCCCAGAAACTCCCCCGCCGCTTCCAATGAAAAGTTGGCATGGAGCGGTTGCCCTGCCACCCGCCGGTCGCGCCCGGACGCCCGCACCACCAACCTCTCTCCCGCCTGCAGCACCACAGCCGGAAAGACCCATTTCCGTGGCTGGTCCGCCTCATCGGTCAGTGACCAATTTTCCAATGACACCGGTTCCCCTGCCGGATTGGAGACCTCAATCCAATCCGAAGTGACTCCAAAATCATCCACCTCCGGCCCATGATTCAGCGCCTGGAATTCGGTGATCAGAGGCGCCGCCCCCAGGGGGGAGGCCAACAGCACGAGCAGAAAAAGGAGACGGTTCATTGTCGACAGGGGGAGTGGGGGCTGATTCAGGTTAGTTCAAATTCCGTCAGCGCCGCCTTCCTGCAATAGCGCAAACCAGAACCGGATCACCCTCCATGATCCGCCCGCGGGCGATATCTGGTTTCAGCTTTTTAAGGAAAATGAGATCTTCCCCGGCGGTGACGGAAAAGGCACACCATATCTTTGGCTGGCTTGAATGGAGTGGGGTTATTTGGCGGAACCAAAATGGCGAACCCATGAAACTGGCTATTGTCACTGACACCTTCCCTCCTGACGTGAATGGCGTGGCCATGACGCTGGAACGTTTCGCCGCCGGCCTGATCGGACGCGGCCATGCCGTGGAAGTGATCCACCCGGGCGTCAGCGGCCTCAATGGCGAGGACCGCCAGGGAGGATTCACCGAGGTCTGCGTGCCCGGCTTCACGGTACCCCGCTATGCTTTTGTAAAACTGGGGTGGCCGCGCCCCGTTTTTCTCCACCGCCGTTGGCGGGAACAACGTCCTGACGTGATTTACCTCGCCACGGAAGGCCTGCTGGGCTACTCCGCCCTGCGGGCAGCCCGGAAGTTGCAGATCCCCGTGGTCAGCGGTTATCACACCCACTTCCCGCAATATCTGTCAGGCTACCATCTTGGCCTGCTGGGCCCTCTGCTGCTGCGCTATTTGCGGAAACTGCACAATGCCACGGCCTTGACCCTCGTCCCTACCGAAGACACCCGCCAGCTCCTGACCCGCCAGGGTTTCCACCATGTGGAGATCGTGGAACGGGGCGTGGACACAGATCTTTTCCACCCTGGCCACCGCGAACGCACACTGCGCCAGCGCTGGGGTGCCGGCCCTGCCGATATCGTCCTGCTGCACGTCGGCCGGGTGGCGGGGGAAAAAAACCTCGCGCTGGTCTTCCAGGCCTGGGATCTGGTCCGGGCCCAGCACCCGGGTGCCAAACTGGTCCTGGCCGGGGATGGGCCACAGCGCGCCCAATGGGCGGCCAAATATCCTGACGCCATCTGGACCGGTTTCCTCACCGGCGTGGACCTCGCCGAAGCCTACGCCTCGGCCGACCTGATGCTCTTCCCCAGCCGCACTGAGACCTTCGGCAATGTGCTCCTTGAAGGCATGGCCTCCAGCCTGGTGACCGTCAGCTATCATCTCGCCGCCTCGCGCCGGTTTGTCGATCCCGGCGTCAATGGTTTCGCCGCCAGCCAGGAAACGGACGACGCTTTTCTGCGTCAGCTTCTCCGTGCCCTGCGCGAGCGCCGCCGCTGGCCTCAGATCGCCGAAGCCGCCCGGCTGTCGGTCCAGCCCCAGTCGTGGTCCCGGATCACCTGCGTCTTTGAATCCTGGCTCCTGAAGGCCGCCCAACACGAATATTCAGCTCCCCCAACTCCTCCGCGCCTGCCCCTGCCCTTTTCTGTATGAAACGCCAAAAGCTCCGCTACCGCACCGTCATCATCTCGGATGTCCACCTTGGCCTTGCTGATTGCAAAATCGGTCAGGTGAATCACTTCCTCCGTCACATCCACTGTGAGAAGCTCATCATGAATGGCGACATTATTGATGGCTGGCACCTCAAAAAATGGGGGAAGTGGAACGTCGAACACACCCGCTTTTTCCGCCTCGTTCTGAAGAAGGCCGAAAAGCATGGCACCGAGATCATTTACCTGCGCGGCAATCATGACGATTTCCTCTGGAAGGTCCTGCCCCTCCAGTTTGACCGCGTCCTCCTCTGCAACGAATACATCCACGAGACGGCCCAGGGCAATTACGTGTGTGTCCATGGCGACGGCTTCGATGCCGTGACCACCAACTTCCGCTGGCTCGCCCTGCTTGGCAGTTTCAGCTATTCCATGCTGCTCATGATCAACCGTGCCTACAACTGGACCCGGAAGCTGCGCGGCAAGGAATACTTCTCCATCAGCCGTGCCATCAAAGCCAAGGTCAAAGGCGCGGTCAACGCGGTGGGCCGTTATGAGGCCGCCCTGAAAAACTTCGCCATGGAGCGCGATTGCATCGGCATCATCTGCGGCCACATCCACACCCCGGCCGACAAGATGATCGATGGCATCCACTATCTGAATTCCGGCGACTGGGTGGAAAGCATGACCGCCATCGGCGAAACCTATGACGGCCGCTTTGAACTCATCGAATTTGACACCTTCCAACAACGCATCGCGACCATGAATGGCACTCCCTCCACCAAAATGATGGACCCCGGCGACGACGAGGAACCCGACTTCATGGACGACGAGGAACCGCTCCTTGCCGGAGTCCGGGCTTAGCCGCCCCATCCTGGACCGACCATCCCCTTGCGCGGCCTCCCGGCTGGGTGCAAGGCGGCGGCGTGGATTATCTGGCTTTCAGTCTGCTCATGCTTCTGGCGCAATTTTCGCCCGGGCCTGACATGCTCCTGCTGATCCGGAATTCCCTCGCCCATCCCTTGCGGGCCGGTTTGTGGACCGTGGCCGGCATCGCGGCCGGCCTGTCCGTGCACCTCACCGCCGTGCTCACCGGTTTGGCCCTCGCCGTGAAGGAATCGCGCGTCCTCTTCCCGGCCCTGCTCCTGACCGGAGGCGTCTGGCTTTCATGGATGGCCCTCCAATTGATCCGCACCCGGCCGGAACCCCCGGACGCCTCAACTGGGGACCAACGCCTGCCCCTGTCCGACCGCGCCGCCTTCCTCCAGGGTCTCCTGACCAATCTCACCAACGCCAAAGCCGTCCTCTTCCTCGCCACCGTCGTCCTCGCCTGGCTCGGCACTGCCCCCACCGCCACCCGCAAATTTGCCGCCGCCGCCATCATTCTCGGCCAGGCCCTCCTCTTCTGGAGCCTTTTTGTCCTCGCCCTGCAGCATCCCGTGGTGCGGCGCGGCTGGCACCGGACCGCCCGCCCGCTCCATCTGCTGTTCGGCATCGGCCTGCTCGCCCTCGGGCTCAATGCGATCCGGGACGGCATCAAACTCCTGCAGGAGACGCCTCCGCCAAGCCCTGCCGTTTCCTATTCCTGGTCGTCCAGATGAATCCGGTGCAATAACCGATGGATGAAAGGTGCCACAATCACGGAAGTCACCCCGATAAAAGCCAGCCCGGCAAACAAGGCGTAAAGGGAGGCAAAGATTTTGGCGGCATCGGAGGGAAGCGGATCGACCGGTCCCATGCCACCGAGAATCATCGAAGCATTCAGCAGGGAATCCACCCAGCCCAGTCCGCCAATCCAATGGTAGCCGAGGACTCCGATCCCCAATCCCAGCGCCATGACAATGAGAGCTAGTGCCGCATGGCCAACAACCCGCCTGACAAAAGCAGGCAGCTCCAGCAGGGGATGTTTCCGGTGTTCATACATAATTGGCAGTTTCACCCCAAAACGGCACTTGGCAAATACCGGCCTCCCCGGAACCCCTCCCGCGCCAAAACGCCGCAAAAAATAATTCCAGGAAACCCGGGCGTGGCGCGTGATGCTCCTTGACGCTCCTCCATCGCGGGGAATTCCGGTCCCCTCCGCTTCCACTTTCATTCGCCCGTGACTCCTCCCGCTGAACCTCCTCCGGAACGCCCGCGCCTGCTGGCGGCCCTCGACCGCTTTGAGCGGCCCCTGATCGCCTTTGCCAGATCCATCTGCGGCGACCCCGAAACCGCCCGCGATGCCGTACAGGATACCTTCCTCAGTCTCGCCAAAAACCCACCGGACGGCGACGTGGAAAGCCTCGCTCCCTGGCTTTTCACCGTCTGCCGCAACCGGCTCACCAGCCTCCAGCGCAAAAACCAACGCCTTACCTCCATGGAAACGCTAACCCTCGCCGAAACCGCCGATCCCTCCCCCGGTCCCGCCGATGCCGCCGAAAACCGCGAGACATCCTCACAACTGATCCGCCTGATCGCCACCCTGCCCGTCCGCCAGCAGGAGCTGATCCGCCTCAAATTCCACAGCGGGCTCAGCTATCGCGATATCGCCACCGCCACCGGCCTCACCGTCACCAATGTCGGCACCCTGCTCCACCAGGCCCTTGATACCCTCCGCCGCAAATACCTCGCCACCGAAACCCTTTCCACCCGTTTCCAACTTTCCAAAATCCCATGAAAACCGAAATCGATTTTCCCTCCGCCGACGAAACCTACGTCCGCGCCACCGCCTGGGCCCTCGGCCAGCTCACCCCGGAAGAAGCCACTGCCTTTGAAGCCGAAATGGCCACCAACCCCGGCCTCGCCGCCTACGCGGAGGAAATGCGCCAGTTCTCCCATCTGCTCGCCGCCGAATTCCCAGCTGACGAAAGCGGACAACTGCCGGAAGCCAGCCGCAGCCACTTGGTGTCTGTTTTAAGCCAATCAGTCCCCACCCCCCAGAGCTTTGTAAAACGCCATTGGAAAATTCTATCCCTGACGACCGCTGCCGCAGCGGGGATCATGCTGACACTTCGTCCGGACTGGCTCCATGGGCCGGAAGTCTCAGGCCTCGCGGCAGGACGCATGATTGATGGGTCGGCCCCATCACCGCCCCCGTTATTCACCGGGATTGATGAGTCGATATTTAAATCCAAGGAAGGAGCCAACCCGTCAGATCAAGCCGCTGCACGGGGTTTCGGTAATTGGCAAACTCAGCCCGGAGCGATCCGGCCTTTGGCTGGGGAAGACAGGTCCAAGAATGATTTTTACCAATTATATAGCCGCCGACCAAATGATCCCGCTTCCCCGTCATTGGCTCCATTGTCGGAACTTACAGCTGCTCCGGCTCCGGACCCGGCGAAACGCCTACCGGTAGCTTTGACCCATTCAGACGGAAAGGACATTCCAAGCCAAGGGGCAGGCGGTGGAAACTCGTATGCCTACTCCGGTTCCCCGGAGGTGCAATCCAGGTTCCGGTTCTCTGAACAATCCACACGGGAGGGAAAATTTTCTCCAACATCCCTCAGTGGCGATTTTGATACGGGCATCGCAAACAAACCAGGGGATACCCTGACCAACACCGAATCCTACAAACCACTACCGGCGAACACTTTCCAGGACGTCACCCAATCCCCACTCAGCACCTTTTCGATCGACGTGGATACGGCCAGCTACGCCAACGTCCGCCGTTTTCTCAATCAAGGCCAGCGCCCGCCGGCCGAGGCGGTGCGGCTGGAGGAATTGGTGAACTATTTCCCCTATGAGGACGTGCCGCCGCAGGATGGGAAACCCTTCGCGGTGCGGGTGGAGACGACCACCGCGCCGTGGAATCCGGAGCACCGGCTGGCGCGGATTTCCTTGAAGGGGAAGGAGATCGCCACCGCGCAGCGTCCGGCCAGCAATCTGGTTTTCCTCGTGGATGTGAGTGGATCCATGGCGGAGCCGAACAAACTCCCCCTGGTGCAGCAGAGCCTGCGCCTCCTCGCCGGACGCCTGACAGAAAACGACCGGGTTTCCCTCGTGACCTATGCCGGGTCCACCGCCGTGGTTTTGCCCTCCACCAATGGCCAGGAAAAAGCCCGGATTCTCGCCGCCATCGATGCCTTGAGCAGCGGCGGCAGCACCAATGGCGCGGGCGGCCTCACGCTCGCTTATCAGCAGGCGGCGGAGCACTTCCTCAAGGATGGCGTGAACCGCGTCATCCTCGCTACCGATGGCGACTTCAACGTCGGCATCAGCAGTCACGAAGCGCTGCTTGCCCTCATCCAGGAGAAGGCCAAAACCGGCGTCTTCCTCAGCGTGCTCGGCTATGGGCGGGGCAACCTCAAAGACGACACCATGGAACTCCTCGCCGACAAGGGGAATGGCAACTACGGCTACATCGACAGCCTCAGCGAAGCCCGCAAGACCCTCGTGGAACAGATGAGCGGCACTCTCGTCACCATCGCCAAGGACGTGAAAATCCAAATCGAGTTCAACCCCGCCGCGGTGAAATCCTATCGTTTGCTGGGCTATGAGAACCGGCTGCTGGCCAAGGAGGATTTCAACAACGATAAAAAGGACGCCGGGGAAATCGGCGCCGGCCACAACGTCACCGCACTCTATGAAATCATCCCCGCCGGAGCCCCGGATGCCAAGCCCGTCCCAGTGGTGGACGGCCTGAAATACCAACAGGTCCCGGCCGTCATCGTCCCGAAAACTGAACCCACTCCCGCCGCCCTCAATGGTGAGCTGATGAACGTCAAACTCCGCTGGAAATTGCCCGCCAGCGACACCAGCGAATTGTTGGAAATCCCGGTCAAGGACAGCGTCATCCCGCTGGACCAGGCCGGCCAGGAAACCCGCTGGGCCACCGCCGTCGCCGGATTCGCCCAACTCCTGCGCGGCGAGGCCCCGCCCACCCTGACGTGGGACACCGTCCGCCAACTTGCCCGCAATTCCAAAGGCCCTGACACCCTCGGCTACCGCGGTGAATTCCTGCAACTGATCGACAAGGCCGAAAGCCTGAGCCGATAGCCAAACCATCCCTGCAACGCAGGCTCCCTGGGCCAGCGGCAGGCGCGTCCATCCATGGCGCTTTGCCAACCTCAGCCCGCCGCAGGTTTAGCCTTCTGATTCAGCTTTGCGAGCCATTCCCGCATGGCCTCCTGGGCACGGAGAGGAGGCCCGTTCGACTTGACCAGGTGGTTGGCGAGCTTCTTATCGAGCACCCGGGCTTTGGTGTTATCGCTCCACTGGATATCGAGGCAGTGCTGCAACTGCTGTTGCAGCACCGGGTCGTAGATAGGGCAGACAATCTCGAACCGGCTGTCAAAATTCCGTGGCAGAAAGTCAGCGGAACTCAGGAAATAACGCGGACTGCCTCCATTCCGGAAGACGAGAATGCGGCTGTGCTCGAGATAACGGTCCACGATCCCGATGGCGCGGATGTTCTTGCTGGCAGCATCGCCCGTGACCACGGAGAACATGCTCCGGACGATCATCTGCACCTTCACTCCAGCCTGGCTGGCCTCGTAAAGCAGGCCCGTGATTTCCGGATCGGCGAGGTTGTTCAGTTTGATGAAAATACCGGCCTCCCGCCCGTGTTTGGCGTGGTCGATCTCGTTTTGAATCCAGTATTTCACCCCTGCCCTCAGGCTGAAGGGAGCGGCTACCAGGTGACTGAGCCGCGGCGGCTGCCAGTTCGACTGGAAGAAGCGGAAGGCTTCCAGAATATCGGCACCGAGGCCGGGATGTGACGTCAGCAGCATGTGGTCCGTGTAGAACTGACTGGTCTCCTCATTGAAGTTTCCGGTGCCAATGGCGCTGTAATAACGGTCTGCGGCGCCCTCGTGGCGCACCACCAGACACATCTTGGCATGCACTTTCAATCCCGGCACTCCGAGGATGACCTTAACTCCGGCTTCCTGATAGCGGTTCGCCCACTCGATGTTGTTCTTTTCATCGAAGCGCGCCTGCGGCTCGATCAGCACCGTGACGTCTTTGCCGTTCTGTGCGGCATTCATCAGGGCGCGGGCCACACAGGATTGCCGGGCGAGGCGGTATTGGGTCAGGTAGATACTCTGCACCAGCGGATCAAGGCTGGCTTCGCGCAGAAAATCCAGCAAGTGCGAGAACGAGTGATAGGGAAGATGCAGCAGGAGATCACGCTCCTGGAGGACCCGGAAGATGGACTGGCGTTTCCCGCTGAGCTGCGGATGCGGCAGCGGGGTCTCCCGGGGATATCCAAGGCTGTCAGGCGCGGGGAATTTCACGAGGTCGCGCCGGTTGTGATAGCGGAATCCCGGCATCAGGGTGTCTTCGGCATCCAACTTGAGTTTGTCCGTCAGCAGCTTCAGAAATGAAGCTGGAATGCGCGAATCGTAATTCATGCGCACCGCCTGGCCGGTCTGCCGGCTGCGCAGGCCTTCCGCGATTTTGTCGTAAAGGCTCTCGGTGACATCGTCATCAAAACCCATCTCGGCATCGCGGGTGAACTTGATGGCATAGGCCTCGAATTTGTCATAAGGCAGGCCGGTGAAAATGCTGGGCAGGCCGAAACGGATGATGTCGTCCAGATACATCACGAGGCGCTGCCCCTTGTGTTCCGGGAGCGTGACAAAACGGGGCAACTCGACGCTCGGAATTTCGATGAGGGCATGGGCGAGGCGGGTCTTGCGGCCGGCCCGGCCCATTTCCACGGCGAGATACATGGGCTGATCGCGCAGCGAACCGAGCTGGCTGTAGCTGCGGATCACAATGGGCATGATCCGCGGCCTCACTTTGGCGAAAAAATACTCGGTGAGCCACGGCTTGAGCGCCCGGGGCACCTCGGTGTCGTTGATGAGGCGGATGCCCTGCTGGGCCAGTCCGGCAAATATTTCGTCGTAGATCCGGTCGTAAATGCCCGCGTCCCGCTTGATGACGCTGCGGGCTTCCTTCAGGGTGGCTTTGGGATCGGGCAGTTGGAGTTTGCGGTAGTCCTTTCCCAACAAGACCAACCGGCGCAGCGTGGCCATGCGGACCCGGAAAAATTCATCCAGGTTCGATGAGTAGATGCCGAGGAATTTCAGGCGCTCCAGTAAAGGCACCGCCGTATTGCCTGCTTCCTGCAGGACACGCGAATTGAAGGCCAGCCAACTGATTTCCTTGCTGCGGAAGGGACCGCCGTCCAACAGCACCGGCTTGTGATCACGGAGGGCGGGGGGGAGGGATTCAATACCAGCGGCAGGAGGAGGTTCCATTATCGTATCAGGGTTGGGACGGGCCAAGGACTCCCACCATGGCGGCTGCGTAGCAAAATTGTCACAGAGTTTTGGTTTACTCAGGCGAATCGTCCCAAAATGGGCCGCAACCGCTCCAACGTGACGTCAGGCCAAAGACTGCGGTCCGTGACCAACGCCATATCCAGCGCCCGGTGCTCCGGCCAATCCGGCTCCAGGGGAATCTGCGGGATGGCCGCCGCGATGATGGCCTTGGCCGAGGCCGCATTGGCGGTGAGATGGCCGATGACGGTCTGCGCATTGACTGGTTCCTCCTCGACCTTCCAGCAGTCATAATCAGTGATCATCGCCAGGGTGGCCAACGCGATCTCGGCTTCCCTTGCCAATTTTGCTTCCGGGAGATTGGTCATTCCGATCACATCAAATCCGAGCTGACGGTTGGCCTTGCTCTCCGCCCGGGTGGAAAAGCCCGGTCCATCCATATTCACATAAGTGCCCCCATCATGCACCCGGCGGCCCTGCGCCAGGCAGACCCGGTGTAGAATGCCGCGAAGCTCTGTGCTCACGGGATCGCTGAATCCCACATGGGCCACGATGCCATCCCCGAAAAAGGTGTGCTGATCCCGGCGGCTGGTGCGGTCAAAATACTGATCCGGCAGCACGATGTCGCGTGGCTCGTAGGTTTCCTGGAGGCTGCCCACGGCGGTGACGCAGATGATCCAGCGCACCCCAACTGACCGCAACGCCCAAAGATTGGCCCGATGATTCAATTCCGTGGGAAGAATGCGGTGACCCCTTCCATGACGGGGCAGGAAAATGACCCGCCGTCCTGCCAACCGCCCGGCCACGAGGGCATCCGACGGTGGCCCCCATGGGGTCTCGACAGCCAGTTCCTCATACCCTTCCAACCCCTCCAACTCGTAAAGGCCACTTCCCCCGATAATGCCGATGGCGGGCTCGGGCATGTCATGCTGAACTTTGATCATATCCTATCCACGCGCAGGCCAACCGGGAATTCAACCGCCCCGCCATAGGAGAAAATCCTTCTTTCCCCCGGCACGGGGCGCCGTATCTTCCAAGGAAGTTTCAATCCTTTCCACCCCCTCTTTTCCGCCCCCCTCAATGAAATGCGACGTCTGCGACGATAAAACGGCCACGGTTTTCCTCACGCAAATCGTGAAAGGAAACATGCAGAAGATCAATCTGTGTGAAAACTGCGCCAAAGAAAAGGGAGTGACCGATCCCACCGGGTTCCAACTCGCAGACATGCTTCTGGGATTTGGCCAGGGCGCCCGTGTAGAAACCCAACCTATGGAAAAATCCTGCGCCGCCTGCGGCATGACCCAAAGCACCTTCCGCAAGACCGGACGCCTCGGCTGCGCCGCATGTTACAGTGTCTTCGGCGAGGGCATGGATGGCCTGCTCAAGGCCATGCACAAAGGCACCCGCCACATCGGCAAGGTGCCGGCCCACCTCAGCAACCGTCAGGCTGACGAGGAACACCTCGCCCAACTTCGCACCGCCCTCGACGACGCTGTCTCCCAGGAAGCCTACGAAGAAGCCGCCCGCCTCAAATCCGAGATCGCCACGCTCGAAAAATCCCTCAAACAGCGCGTCCGCGTCTAAAAATCAGACCCTCGGTTTTCAGCGCGCCAGCCGGCCATCCACCGCCCGTTTCTTTCCCTCTTCTTCCCATGATGAAATTCACCACCCTCCTCCGCCGTCCGCCCGAATGGATGGAGCACGACGGGCCCTGCCGCGATATCGTCCTCACCAGCCGCATCCGGTTGGCCAGAAACCTCGAAGGCCCCGCTTTCCCGGGATGGGCCAAAAAGGAGGACCGCATTGCCATCATGCAGGAACTCCAGCCGCGCATCGAATCCCTCAGCGGCATGAAGGATTGCTTCTCCGAGGACCTCTCCAACCTGGACGCCATCCGCAAGCAGGTCCTCGTCGAGAAACACCTCATCTCGCGTGAGCAGGCCGCCAAATCCGCCGGCAGCGCGGCGGTCATCAACCGGGAGCAGTCCCTCTCCATCATGATCAATGAGGAGGACCACCTCCGCATGCAAAGCATCCGCTCCGGCCTGGATCTGGTGGCGGCCCATGCCGCCCTCGACAAATTGGACACCGAACTGGAAGAGCAGGTCCGTTTTGCCTGGGACAAACGATTTGGTTACCTCACGGCCTGCCCCACCAACCTCGGCACCGGCATGAGAGCCAGCGCCATGCTCCATCTCCCGGCCCTCGTCCTGGGCGAGCAGGTGAATCAGGTCATCCAGGCGGTGAACAAGATCGGACTCGCCGTCCGGGGACTTTACGGGGAAGGCACCGAAGCCCTCGCCAATCTTTTCCAGGTCTCGAACCAACACACCCTGGGCGAACGCGAGGGCGACATCATTGCCCGTCTGGAGAAGGTGATCCAACAAATCATCACCCACGAGCGCAACGCCCGCCGCAAACTCCTCGAGGACAGTCCCCACAAGATTTGCGATCATATCGGCCGGGCCTACGCCGCGCTGCGGTTCGCCTATATCATTGAAAGCAAGGAGGCGCTCACCCACCTCTCCATGCTCCGGATGGGGGCCGACATGGGAGTCCTGCCCGCCAGCGAAGCCCGGCTCATTGATACCCTGCTGGTGGAAATCCAGCCCGCCCACCTCCAGACCGCCGCCCAGCGCAAACTCAGCGGCGAGGAACGCGATATCCTCCGCGCCGAAGTTCTCCGCCGCCGCCTCCAGCACCTGCCCGAGCCTGACATGTCCGCCTGCACCGGCCCCGGTCCGGAGGCCCCGCCCGGGGAGAAAGCCTGACGCCTGCAAAACCTCCTTCAAGTTTGTTCCACCAGCCGGTTCCCCCGGATAAGGTTTTCAGTCCAAGCTAAAACGCGCTGAAGAAATCAGGCCCTGCGGGCCGTATCCGGACCATAACACCGGATATGAAATACGCTCTTCGCCTCACCTTGCTGACCCTGGCCCTCGCGGCGCCATGCGGGGCGGAGGAGTTTTTTACCGACCGGATCGCTCCGCTTCTGAAACAGCGCTGCTTCGAATGCCACTCGCATGAGTCCGGCAAAATGAAGGGAGGCCTCACCCTCGACAGCAAACCCGGCTGGGCCGAAGGCGGCGAACATGGCCCCGCCATCCTGCCTGAAGCACCGGAAAACAGCCTGCTTCTCAAAATGGTGCGCTGGACAGATGCGGACCATCAGATGCCGCCCAAGGAGAAACTTCCTGACGGGGAAATCGCCCTCCTGGAGGAATGGATCAAACGCGGCGCCCCTGATCCCCGGACTGCGATGGTGAAGCCACCACCCGATTCCGATTGGTGGTCGCTCCGGCCTCTGGTGGCTCCTCCGGTCCCCGGCGCACCTGACCCTTCCCTCACGCATCCCATCGACCGGTTCATCCGCGCCCGCCTTGCCGACGCTGGCTTGAGTCCCGCCCCGCCTGCTGACGCCCGGACCCTGCTGCGCCGGGTGACCCTGGATTTGACCGGCCTGCCTCCCACCCCCGGGGAAACCGAAACCTTCATCAAGGAAACCGCCGCCTCCCCGGCAGGCCAGGAGGCATCCAGCCCCGCGTGGCTAACCGTGGTGGACCGCCTGCTGGCCAGTCCCCGCTATGGCGAACGATGGGCCCGCCACTGGCTGGATACGATCCATTTTGCGGACACCCACGGTTTTGAGCACGATGTCCATCGCCCCAACGCCTGGCGGTTCCGCGACTACGTGATCGGCGCCTTCAATCAGGATACCCCATGGCCGCGTTTCATCCAGGAGCAACTGGCCGCTGATACGTTATACCCGGCGGATACCCGGCTCACTGCGGCGCTGGGTTTCCTCGGGGCCGGACCGTTCGACGCCTCAGCCGAAGGCACCGCCCCGGCCGCGTATGAATATGTGGACCGCGACGACCTCGTGACCCAGACGATGGGCGCTTTTGTCAGCACCACCGCCAACTGCGCCCGCTGTCATGCCCACAAATTCGACCCCATCACCCAGGAGGATTATTTTTCGCTGCAGGCGGTCTTCGCCGGGATCGGCAAAGGGAATGTGGCCTACGACGAAGACCCCGCCACCGCTGGGAAAAGACGCCAATGGACAACGGTGCTCGATGCGGCCGATGCCATCGGCCCTCTCCAGCCCGAAGTGCTCCTGACCGCCGAAAATGAAACACTGGTGACCCAATGGGAAGCTGCGGGCGGGGGCCGGGAGACCTGGCAAACCCTGAGCCCGGACCTTTACACCTCAGCGATCGGCGCCGTGCTGACCCGTCTCGCCGATGGCTCGGTGCTATCCAGCGGGCCGCGGCCCGACACGGAAACCTACACCCTCACCATCTCCAGTCCGCCCCGGGAAGTCAGCGCCCTGCGGATTGATCTGCTGACAGATGACTCCCTGCCCCTGAAGGGACCGGGCCGGCTGGACAACGGAAATCTGCACCTCAGTGGATTTGAAGCGTGGATTTTCCGGGCCGGGGGAACGGCTCCGGAAAAAGTCGGATTCATCCGGGCCCTGTCTGATTTTGACCAGGCCAGTTACGCGGTTCCCACCTTGATTGATGGCGACCCCAAAACCTCGTGGGCGATTCATCCCCGGGTCGGTGAACCGCATCATGCGATCCTCAAGTCGGCGGCCCCCCTGACATTTGCCGATGGTGACCGGCTCGTGATTGCCCTGCAACAACTGCAAGGCGGACAACACCTGCTGGGGCGATTCCGTCTTTCCGCCACCGCCGCTCCCGCAGAACCGCTGATCGCCCTGCCAGCGGCAGCGCAGGCCGCCCTCCTGACAGCGCTTGGACAACGCCTGCCCGAGGGCCGGCTGGCGCTGGCGGCGGCCGTGCTTCAGGAACGGGCGCGCCAGGAGTTGTCCCGCCTGCCCGCCCAGGTCCAGGTCTATGCGGCTTCCGCTGCCAACCAGGCCGCGCGGGGTGCGATTTTGAAGGCGCCGCAGCCCCGGGCCATCCACATTTTGAAACGGGGTGATCTGGACAAACCCGGTGCCGCAGCCGGTCCGGGAGCCCTGTCGACCGTCACGGCGCTGAACGCACGATTCTCCCCGGCCGACCCGCAAAATGAAGGGCAACGACGCGCCGCCCTGGCCGGCTGGCTCGCTCACCGGGACAATCCCCTGACGTGGCGCAGTGCGGTCAACCGGGTCTGGCACTATCATTTCGGCAGGGGACTTTGCGATACGCCTTCTGACTTTGGCCGCATGGGAGGCATTCCCTCGCATCCGGAACTGCTCGACTGGCTGGCCGTCTGGTTCCGGGATGAAGCCAAAGGCTCGCCCAAGGCGCTGCACCGCCTCATCGTCACCAGTGCCACCTGGCAGCAAAGCTCGGCACTTCCCGCTCCGCCACCGCCGGCCGGTGCCGCCCAGCCGGTCACGACCCTCCCACCCCGCGGCGGGGAACCGGACCCGCAGGGCATCGATCCTGACAATCGTCTGCTGTGGCGGATGAACCGCGCCCGGCTCGATGCCGACAGTTATCGCGATGCCGTGATGGCCGCCAGTGGCAGGCTCAACCTGACCATGGGCGGGCCGGGCATTGCCCATTACAATGCCAGTCCGGGCCCCCAGTCCACCCCGGTGCTGGACTATGCCGGATTTGACTGGGAAGCGCCGACCGCCCCGCGGCGCAGCATCTACCGCGTGGTTTACCGGGGCATCGCCGACCCCTTCATGGAAGTGCTGGATTTCCCTGACATGGGCCTGCTCTCGCCCACCCGTGGTTTTTCGGCCTCGGCCCTGCAATCCCTGACCCTTTTCAACAATCACTTTCTGCTGGGGCAAAGCGCCCACCTCGCGGCCCGCGTGGCGGAGACCGTTCCGGCTCCGGCAGAACCGATCCGTCAGATGTTCCGTCTGGTCCTCCTGCGGGAACCTGGCGCCGGAGAGCTTGAGGAATTCAGCGCCCTGGCTCAATCCTCGGGCCTGCCCGCCGTGGCCCGCGTGCTCTTCAACACCAACGAATTTCTTTTCATCGACTGAATCATGTATCCGCCCTCCTCACCCCACCGGCATTGGAACCGCCGGCAATTCCTGAACCGTCTGGGAGGCGGCTTCGGCAGTGCCGCGCTGGCCGGCCTGGTGGCCCGTCAATCTGCGGCAGGTGCCCCGGTGATCGCCCCGGCACTTCCTGCCTTCGTTCCCAAAGTCAGGCGGGTCATCCAACTGTTCATGAATGGCGGGGCCAGCCCGATGGATACCTTCGACTACAAACCGGAACTGACCCGCCGGCATGGTGAACTGCTGGGCCCGAAGGATAAGCCCGAAGGCCAGACCGGTGTTTCGGGCGCCGTGATGAAGAGTCCCTTTGCCTTCAAACAATATGGCCAAAGCGGCCGTTGGGTCAGCAGCGTTTTCCCGCATCAGGCAAAATGGGTGGACGAGATGGCTTTTCTGATGGCCATGACCTCCAAGACCAACGTCCATGGTCCGGCCAGCTACATGATGAACACCGGATTCCTCCTGCCAGGATTTCCCTGCTTCGGCGCCTGGGTCTCGTATGCACTGGGCAGCCTGTCGGACAATCTCCCCGACTTCATCGTCCTCCCCGATGCCCGGGGCCTGCCCTACAATCAAAAAGCAAATTTCAGTGCGGGGTTTCTCCCGGCCCGTCACCAGGGCACCCTCATCCAGGCGGCCTCGCCGCGGCCGGTTCCGGACCTGTTTCCACCTGACAAATTCGCCTTTGCCGGTGGCGAGGCGGACCGTCAAGCCCGCGCCGTCCTGCAAAAGATGAACCGTCAGCACCTCACGGAACATCCGGGCGACTCGCGGCTGGAGGCCCGCATCGCGTCAGCCGAACTGGCCGCCAAAATGCAGCTCAGCGCCCCGGAAGCCTTCGATCTCGCGACCGAATCGGAATCCACCCGCACTGCCTACGGCGTGGGGCAGGCGGTCACGGACGACTTTGGCCGACGCTGTCTGCTGGCCCGCCGTCTGATCGAGCGGGGCACAAGATTTGTCCAGGTCTGGAGCGGTCCCCAGGGCGCGGTCAACAATTGGGACAACCACGGCAACATTGAGGCGGAACTCAGTCCCATCGCGGCCAGTGTGGACCAACCCATCGCGGCCTTGCTGGGCGACCTCAAACAACGCGGCCTTTTGGAGGACACCCTGGTGATTTGGACCACGGAATTTGGACGCACCCCTTTCGCCCAGGGCTCGCTGGGACGGGATCACAATGGCGGCAGCTTTGTCACCTGGTTGGCGGGAGCGGGCATCAAACCAGGAATTGCTTACGGCGAAAGTGATGAATTCGGCGGGAAGGCCATGCATGGCATTACGCAATGTTACGACCTGCACGCGACCCTGCTGCACCTCATGGGCATCGATCACGAACGCCTGACTTTCCGCACCGCCGGAGTGGACCGCCGCCTGACTGATGTGCATGGCCACATCATCCGGGAAATCCTCGCCTGAACCGCTGGCAGGCTCCGCCAACTTCGACCCGATCCAACCGCGTGGCGCCTGCCGCCCGCCACCCCAACGAATCTGAACCCGATGAACCCACGACGACGCCTCCTCTCCGCCGCGCTTCCCCTCCTGCTCCTCGCCGCCGGTCTGGTCATCGCCCAACCTGAAGCGGAAAAGCCCCTGTCATTCCGCGCGGGCGCCGCCGTGGTGGATCTGGCCCCATCATCATTTCCGGTGCGGGTGAATGGCATGTTCACAGAACGGACCGCTGACGCAGTCGTCGATCCCCTCACCGCCCGGGCCCTCGCCCTGGCCGATGGCCGGACCACCCTGGTGCTGTGCGTGGTGGACAGCTGCATGGTGCCACGTGCAATCCTCGACGAGGCCAAAACCAAAGCCTCACAAGCGACCGGAGTGCCGGTGGACCGGATGCTGATCTCCGCCACCCACACCCACTCCGCCCCGGCAGCCATGGGCTGTCTCGGTTCGCGGATAGACCCTGCCTACGCCGCCATCCTGCCGGGAAAAATCGCGGAGGCAGTCATTGCCGCGGTGAAAAACCTGCAACCCGCCCGGGCCGGCTGGACCGCTTTTGACGATTGGGACCACACCCATAACCGCCGTTGGATCCGCCGGCCTGACAAACTCCTCAACGATCCCTTTGGCCACCCCACCGTCCGCGCGAACATGCATCCGGGCCACCAAAGCCCAGACGTGACCGGGCCTTCCGGGCCGGTCGATCCGCAACTTTCCATGCTGGCGGTGGAATCCACCGATGGCAAACCCCTCGCGCTGCTGGCCAATTATTCCATGCACTACCAGGGGTCGCCCCTACTGTCGTCGGACTACTTCGGGCGTTTCACGGTGCATATCGGCCAACTGCTGAAGGCTGGGCCCGGTTTCACCGCGATCATGAGTCAGGGCACCAGCGGTGACCTCTGGAGCGGCGACTACAGTGCCCCGGCCAAACCGGCGCTGGAATACGACGCCTACGCCAGGGAAATCGCAGAGCGCGTCGCGGCGGCCTACCGGAAGATCGAGTGGCACACCGCCGTGCCGCTGGCGATGGTGGAAACTACCCTGACCCTGAATAACCGCATTCCTGATGAAGCCCGGCTGCGATGGGCCAAGGAAAAGCAGCAGGCCCTCGGCGATCAATTGCCGCAAGCCCAGGCTGACATCTATGCGCTGGAAGCCATTTACCTCCATGAGGGTCCAACCACGGAATTCAAGCTGCAGGCGCTGAGGATCGGTGATCTCGGCATCACCGGAATCCCCAACGAGGTTTTCTGCCTGACCGGACTGAAACTCAAGGCCCGCAGCCCCTTCCCCCTGACCATGAACATCTCCCTGGCGAATGGTGCGGAAGGTTACATTCCCCCGCCGGAACAGCATGCCCTCGGAGGCTATACCACGTGGCCGGCGCGGACTGCCAAGCTGGAGACACCGGCAGAAACGAAAATCACCACCGCCCTCACGACCTTGCTGGAAAAGGCCTCAGGAAAACCAGCGCGCGCGCCGCAGCCCATGGTGACTGACCAGGCCAAAGCCATCTTGGAGGCCAAGCCGCTCGCTTTTTGGCGCATGGAGCAAATGGAATCCGGGGCCGTCCCCGACGCAATGGGCAGGCACCCTGCCACCCTGGAACCGGGGGTCGCCCTCTATCTGCCAGGGCACGATGAAAAACCACGCACCGCGCCCCTGAGCCGGGCTTTTCATTTCGCAGGAGGACGCATGCTGGCCTCCGTGCCTCTGGGCGATACCTACAGCGTTGCCTTCTGGTTATGGAACGGCATGCCCACGGACGCCCGGCCCGTGACCGGTTATGCGTATTCCCGCGGGCGGAACGGCGACACCACCGCGGCGGGCGAACATCTCGGCATCGGCGGCACCCATCTGCCGGAGGCGCAGGGACGGCTGATTCTTTTCAATGGCAACGACTCCAATCAGCTGCTCACCGGCAAATCCACGCTCGCCCTGAAAGCATGGCATCACATCGTGCTGGTTCGCGAAGGGACAAATGTCCGGGTGCATCTTGATGGCCGGCCCGTGCCTGACCTGGAGGGCACGCTCCCCCTGACCATTCCTCCCGATCTGCAACAACTTTGCTTCGGCGGCCGGGTCGATGGTTTCGCCAATTGGGAAGGAAAGCTCGATGAAATCGCGGTCTTCCCCGGCGCTCTGGCTCCCACCACCGTCAGCCAACTCTATCAAACCGCCCGGCAAACTCCGCCGGTCACGGCGCTGAGCCCGGAGTTCCCGCCGCTCAGCCCGGAGGAGGCCTTGAAGTCCATCCACGTGCCCGCTGGGTTCAAAGTCGAACTCGCCGCCAGTGAACCGCAGACCCTGGACCCGGTCGCAATTGATTGGGACCCGGCCGGACGGCTCTGGATCGTGGAAATGGCGGACTATCCCAGCGGCATGGATAACGAGGGAAAACCCGGTGGACGGGTGCGGGTCCTGGAGGACACCGATGGCGATGGCCGCTACGAGAAGTCCACCTTGTTTGCCGACGGTCTCAATTTCCCCACCGGCCTGCTTACCTGGAAGGACGGCCTGTTCGTGACCGCCGCCCCGGATCTGCTCTATCTGAAAGATACCGACGGCGATGGCCGGGCCGATCACACCGAAAAAGTCATCACCGGCCTGACCGAAGGCAACCAGCAACTGCGCGCCAATGGGCTGCGCTGGGGGCTCGACAACCGCATCTATTGCGCCGCCGGAGGACACCATGGCGGCCACGGCGCCGCGACAGTGCTGCGCAGTCACCGCAACCAGACCGACGTCAAAACCGGCAGCCGCGATTTCAGCTTCGACCCCTTCACCGGAGATGTCAGGCCCGAGAGCGGGCCCTCGCAATTCGGGCGCAACCGCGATGATGCCGGCCATTGGTTCGGCACCCAGAACAGCCGTGCCTTGTGGCAGTATGTGCTGCCGGATCCCTATCTGAAACGGAATCCCCACGTCCCGGCGCCGGACCCCACCCAGTTCATCATCACTCCGCTCAATGCCCCGGTCTATCCAGTCAGCCCGCCGGAAAAGCGTTTCCATTCCTTTGAAAATACCGGCCATTTCACCTCCGCCTGCAGCGGCCTGATTTACCGCGATGATCTGCTCTTCCCGCGCCGGGAGCACGAACTGGACGCCTTCACCTGCGAGCCTTTCCATAACCTCGTGCAGCACAACATTCTGCGGGAAGACGGCGTATCCTACACCTTCCGCCGTGCCCCCGACGAGGAAAAACATGACTTCTTCGCCAGCAGCGACCGATGGTGCCGCCCGGTCATGACGCGCACCGGCCCGGACGGCGCGCTCTGGGTGGTGGACATGTACCGCTACATCATTGAGCACCCGGACTGGCTGCCTGAAAACGGCCGCGCCGAGCTGTTGCCCTACTACCGGTTGGGCGAGGACAAAGGGCGGCTCTACCGCATATTCCCAGACGGGAAATCGCCCCGGAAGGCGCCCCGGCTCGATACCATGACGATCCCACAGCTCGCAGCAGCCCTGGACTCCCCCAACGAATGGCAGCGGGACAAGGCCCACATGATGCTGGTGTGGAAACTCCGCGATCTCAGCAAGGAAGAAAAAGAAAAATGGTCGGCTGAAGTGCGGGCCGGGCTGGCCCACCTCAACCCCTTGGTCAGGCTTCATCTGCTCTGTGCCCTTGATGGTATCGG
Source organism: uncultured Verrucomicrobiota bacterium (assembly GCA_942492905.1). GTDB lineage: Bacteria > Verrucomicrobiota > Verrucomicrobiia > Verrucomicrobiales > V1-33 > CAIZWU01. The sequence continues at coordinate 1,703,069 of OW818657.1, read as the reverse complement.
AGCCGGCAACGCCACCGCCGTCCTGGCCGGGCTGGATGATTCTTCTCCCGCCGTGCGGGAAAACGCCCTGAGGCTGGCAGAAGCTCTCCCGGATCCCGCAGTGTCCGTCCGCCTCGGAACGATGGTAGATGATCCTGATGCCAAAGTGCGGCTGCAGTTGGCCTTCAGCTTGGGAGCCTGGATGCCCGAGTCCCATCCTGACAGCGCCAAAGCCGGCATCACGCTGGCCCGGCTCGCGGTCCGCGATCACGCCGATCCATGGATGCGCGCCGCAGTCATGAGCAGCGCGGCCCCCCATTGCCGGGCCTTATGTGAGGGGGTGGCCGCCGCCGGAGGACCCGCCCTCGCGGCCTATGCCGATGATCTGGCCACCCTCGCGCTGGCTCTCAATGATCGGGATTCCCTCGCCGCCATGGTGCGCCCTGCCCTCACCGCGCCGGATGGCCATTTTACGCCCGGACAGCTCGGTGCGTTCACCCGGCTGCTTACCGCCTTGGAAAAGAAGGGACTTACCCGGGCTGGCCTGGCGGAAAAGCCGGATGCCCTCGGCGCCTTGATGGAATCGTCGGAAACCGTCTTTGCGTTTGCCTCGCGGACCCTTTTGGATGCCAGCGCCGCCACCGCCCTCCGCAGCGCCGCCGCCGGACTGCTCCTCCACGATGCCGCAACTCAAAGCATGGCTGTGAAACAACTCACCGCCTGGCTGGCACCCGCGAGTGAACAGACGTTGCAAGTGGCTGCGGTGCGCCACCTCGCCGCCTTCGCCGGACCAGTTGTCCCCGGCATCCTTATCCAGCACTTGCCAGGATTCTCCCCGGAAACCCGCCAGGCCGCGCTGGAGGCCTTGCTCAGCCGCGAAACCTGGTCGCTGGCGCTGCTGGACCAGATGGCTGCAACGCCAGGACTGGCGCTGGACGCCGTGCAACGGGCGCGATTGATGCAGCATTCCTCGGAAAAAGTCCGTTCGCTCGCCGCCAAAACCCTTTCCGCCGAGTCGTCGCGCCAGGAAGTCCTCACTCAGTTCCGACCCGCCCTTTCCCTCAAGGGTGATGCCCCGCGGGGCCGGCAGGTTTTTCTCAACCGCTGCATCGCCTGCCACCGGATGGAGGGTGCCGGTATCGATCTCGGCCCGGATCTGAAATCCATCGCCGGCCACCCGGCCGAAAAAATCCTCACCAATATCATCGACCCCAGCCTTGATGTGCAGCCCGGCTACTTTGCCTATCAGGCCAAGCTCGGCGATGGCAGTGTCCTATATGGCCTCGTCACCTCCGAAACCGGCAACAGCGTCACCTTCAAGCTCCCCGACGGCACCAGCCGGCTGGTCGCCCGCCAAGACCTCGCCGATCTCCAAAGCACCGGGGTTTCCCTCATGCCTCCCGGCCTGGAAACAGGTCTTTCCCATCAGGAAATGGCCGATCTGATCGCCTGGCTGCGCAGTTCCCCCCGGTTGAATTGAGCCTCCCGACAAGGAATGCGGGAAACAACCCACCGCTGGGATCGCGCATGCCGACTCTTTCCGGTAGCCGGAAACGGTATCATCAGGCATGGAAATGATTCCCCTCCCATTGCCTGGGCCCCCACACCATCCCATGAAACTTCCGACTGATCCAGCCGCCCCAGGCGTAGCTTGAAGGAAAAATCAGGATTTCTTTTTCCGCATGTCAGCCCTTTTCCCTCTCGCCGCCACACTGGCCAGGGCGGCATGGCGTGGCTGGCGTGCCAAGCCTTTCCTCGCTGCGCTGAATGTGCTCGGACTCGCCATCGGCATCGCGGTTTACCTCGCGATCCGGATCGTCAATCACAGCGCCACACAGTCCTTCCAGGCCGGCATTGATCTGGTGGCAGGCCGGAGTGATTTGGAAATCACCGCCCCGGGCGGAGTCGACGAAACACTCCTGCAGAGTTTGTCAGGATTCCCCGGGGTAAAAGCGGCCTCTCCCATCGTGGAAGGCTACGCCACGCTCCCGGATCACCCCGGCGAATACCTCCGCATCATTGGCGTGGATCCCTTCACCGCGGGACCGTTTTTTGCGACGGTGGAAGGAGGCGCCTCCACCGCGTGGGAAGGCAGCACCGAAGCCTGGCTGGCGCAGCGAGGCGCCATTGTGATCAGCGACGCCTGGGCGGATCGCCTGAAGCTAACCAAGGGAAGTTCCCTCCCCCTTTCGGTCCAGGGCCGGCCCGTGCCGGTGCAAATCGCCGGCACCTTCCCCTCGCCGGATGGCCGCAGCAACTCCCAGCGCACCGCGTTTCTGGATATCGGATGGGCCCAGGAATTGTTCGGTCAGGCTGGAAAACTGGCCAGCATCCAGATCATCGCCACAGATCCCACCCAGGCCGCCACTGTGGCCGCAGCGATCCAGCGGCAACTCCCGCCGGGCACCCGCATTCAAGCCCCCGCGCAGCGCAACCGTCAGGTCAGCCTGATGCTGCAAGGGTTCCAACTCAACCTGACCGCCCTCAGCATGGTATCCCTCTTGGTGGGCGTCTTCCTGATCGGCAATACCATCGCCGCTTCCGTGGTCCGCCAGCGCCGGGAAATCGGGGTCCTGCGCGCCATCGGAGCTTCCCGGTCCCAGGTGCGCATCCTCTTTCTCGGCGAAGCCGCCTTCTCCGCCCTGCTCGGTGGTTTGCTCGGCATTCCCCTCGCCCGTCTCATCGCGGCCGGACTGCTGGAAGGGGTCTCGCAGACCATCTCGGCCCATTATGTCCTGCTCAGCATCGACAAACTCTGGGTCTCGCCGGTCCACGTGGCCCAGGCCCTGATCTGCGGATTGCTGGCGGCTCTCGGCGGCGCTTGGTTGCCCGCCCGCGAAGCCTCTGCCGTGGACCCGGTCGCGGTGCTCCGCCCCGGCCGGAATATCGAACCGCGCCCCATCCCCTGGTGGAAACCCATCGGCCCCGCGATCCTGCTGATCACCCTCGCGGCATGGCTGTCGTGGCAATCCCTGCGCACCGGACCTCCGTGGTTGAGCTTCCTTTCCTGTCTGTTTCTCGTGCTGGGTTTTGTTCTGTTGGCCCGGCCCTGCGCCACGGCCGCGGCCTGGTTGGCGGAACGGCTGGTCCGCCCCTTTCCCAATCTCGTGCTTTTCAGGATGGGCGCGGCCAATCTGGCGAAAGCGCTGCACCGGGCCGTGCCGGTGATTGCGGCCCTGATGACCTCCGTGGCCATGGTGCTCGGCGTCACGATCATGATCCATTCCTTCCGGGGCACCCTGACCCTGTGGGTGGACTCCGCTCTCAAGGCAGATGTTTACATCGCACCTGCCGCCAATGAGGTCATCAAACGCAGCGCCCTGCTGCCGGAAGGTTTGGTCGGACGATTGGAACAACATCCTTCCGTGGCGCACACCGAGACGCTGCGCGAGGACCGGGTCACCCTGACTGATGGCAGCGAATACACTCTCCGCGCCGTCAACCGCACCGCGGCCAATCCCCTGCCCTGGGTCTCCGGTGATGCCATCGCGCAGGAGGCACTCTGGCGGCAACCCGGCCACGTCGCCGCCAGCGAAGTCCTTGCCACCCGCCTGAAATGGCAGGCCGGCCAATCCGTTATCCTATCCACGCCCGGCGGCCCCCTGCCGTTCACCATCGCCGGCATTTTTCACGACTACGCCGACGATCAGGGCTGTTTCTACATCACCCGCGAAAACTACGCCCGGCACTGGAACGCACCGGGCTACCACGCCGTCGCCGCTTTTCTCAAGGATCACGCCGCTGCACCCGCTCTGGAGGAGGAACTGCGCCGCGATTTCAACACCGGCGGCGGCTTGTCCATCTATCTGAACCAGGCTCTGCGCACCCGGGTCTTCGAGATCTTCGACCAGACCTTCGCCGTCACGGAACTCCTCCGCGTCATCGCCATTGCCGTCGCCCTGCTGGGCATCACCCTCGCCCTCAGCACGCTGGTGGCGGAACGCTCATGGGACATCGCTGCCCTCCGCAGCATTGGCGCCGGACGCGGGCAAATCGCGGCGATCCACCTCACCGAAGCCGGCCTGATCGGCCTCGTCAGCGCCCTCCTTGGCATGATCTGTGGTCTGCTCCTCAGCATGATCCTGACATGGGTGGTGAACAAAGCCTTTTTCGGCTGGACCGTCCGTTATGAGGTCCCATGGGAGGAATGGCTGGCCACTCCCCTCTGGGTCACCGCCGTCGCCCTGCTCGCCGGCCTGATCCCCGCCTGGAAAGCCGCCAGCACCAACCTCGCCGCCGCCCTGCGCTCGGAATAGCTCGGGAGCCCGCCCCCCGGCATAACCGACCCGTCCTTGGTATCATACACCACCGACTGCGTCATCCGGCTCCCCGGCCCATCCGCCAGCAATATCGGAAACCCCGCATCCACCACCCCACCAGCGACTGCGTTGTCCCTGGATCATTTCCAATCACATCAGGATCAGCACTCATAGCCTGCTCCCATCACCCGCCCCCGCCTCCGGCGAAGCCATTTGCGTTTTCCGCCTTTTCCTTCGTCATTTGCTTGGCAATTTGAATTCATACCGGGGAAATCAGGGGCTATAACACTCCCTGCGGGATGCTTGTGTCTTTTATTTCTGCTTGAAAAACCAATTACCTACTAGTGCCATTAGCAGTGCTGGCAGCACCCATATCCAAAAAAAAGACCGTGGTGTTTTGGTTGTGGATTCTCTCTCTTTCTTAAAAATCCCCGATGGTTTTTCGTTCTGCGGTGTCTGTGGAGAGGTGGCAGGGATTACTTCCTTTGCCGGCTGCTCGGCTGGATCCTCAAAAATCACAACTTCAGGATATGCCCCTTGTTTTTTCAATTCAGCGAGCCCTGTGAACGTTTTCAGGTCATCCATAGACTCCGGCGTGTATAAAATTACTTGCTTCCGAGGCAGCCACCACAGTGCATACAATGTTTGCTGTGATTGGCCGCCGCGCCGCTCATAAGCGAATTTTGAAATAGCCATCAGTTTTCCTTCCCCTTGACCATTCCCTCGCATAATGGAGCCATCTATTGGTGTTAAAAGATAAAAACTCTCCCTCATGTCGGGCCATGTATTTGGGTTATCCTGATTCATGGAATCCTCTATAAGCTTCCAGAAATTCGACTGAGGCTCAGCGTGTTGAGCATCCGGGCGATGGAGAACAATCTTTGCGTATGCAGAGAGCAGAGTCAGTTTTTTGGCCAATGCGGCACTTTGCCTTTTGTATATTTTATCTGCATTTACACCCTCTCCCGTCTGGGCATCTGCGCGAAGTAAAAGCACAGCAAATATCAAAATTACAAACTTTGTTTTTGTGGAAATCATGGCTGAGATCCCTCCCATTCAAAAACCCGCCGCATCCGTCGGTGAGTTTTCGCATAAAAACCTATTCCCAAATCCGTAGCGCCATCTCCCATTAAGCCCCCTTCCTTATGATCCGCTTCAAGAAATGCCATTTGCCACCCAAATTACGAAAGAAAACCGTTACTGTCCACTCTTTCCACGATTCCTTCATCTCAGGCCATCCGCTCCGGTCCCATCCACTCCGTGCCCTGCCCTCTCTCCAACGTCGCCTCTTCATTGGAAGCACGAGCCCCATCAGCTCCAATCACATCAGCATCAGCACTTCATAGCCTCCTCCCATCATCGCCCCCCGCCTCCGGCAAAGGCGGTGAAACACTTTACCTTTTGCGCCTTTCCGCTTTTTCCTTCATCATTTGGGTGGCAATTTGAACTGATCCGTGGATCACCAGTCCCAGCGGCTTGGTGCCTGACGTTGGCAATCTTTGCGTCGGACTTGCTCTGGTTGCTCCCGGGAGCAGCCACCCGGCATCACCGATGGTTGCGGGGGCGCCCAATCCTCACACTTTGCCAACCTTGCGGAAGGCTCGGAAGAAATGCAGGTCACGGTAGGCGAAACGGTCTCCGGCCAGTTCCTTGATGGGGCCGAGGTTTTCAAATTGGCCGGCCGATTCAAAGATGGCGGACAATTCCTTGAGTTGCGCGGGCTGGAGAAATTGTTCCGGCTTCAGGTCGTCCGCGCGGCCCGCCATGATGGCATTGCCGAGATGGCTGGCGATGGTGCTTTCGGCAAGGTTGCGCTGCTGGGCGAGGGTAGTCAGATCCTGCATGCCGCTGCGGTAAAGCCGCAGGGTTTCGGCGATGGTGTCGGTGACCGCCGCCGGCTCCATCGAAGCTGGCTTGGGGGCGGCCGGGCTGCCGGAGGTCGCCCGTGGAACGGCCTTCGGGGCTGCTCCGAAGTTTTGCCGTGGATTGGACGACAGATGCTGCCGCACCACCGCGGTAAAGGCCGCGCCGAAGTCCACCAGCTTCTGTTGGCCCACCCCGGGGATGCGGGCGAACTCCGCTTCGCTGACCGGATAGGCACTGGCCATGTGCCGCAGCGCGACATCTCCAAAAATAACATAAGGCGGCACCCCCCGCACCTCCGCCAGTTCGCGCCGCAAGGCCCGCAGGGAGTGGAAAAGCATGTCGTCACAATCAATATCTCCGGCTTTGGAGGGCGCCTGGCTCCGCTTCTTCGCTTCCGCCGCCGGGAGGGGACGGGTCAGGGTGAATTTGATGCGGTCCTTCAAGGCTTTGACCCCCTGCTCGGACACGCTGATGGTGGTGCCCATGCCCACCGCCATGGCCTGGAGAAACCCCATCCGCGTCAACTCGCGGCCAATCGCCTGCCATTCCGTACGCGACATCTCCTTGCCGATCCCGTAGGTGCTGAGGTTCTGGTGATTCTGCTTGAGGATCTTTTCATTGTTGGCCCCGCAGAGGATATCGCAGTAGTGGCCGAGGCCAAATTGCCAGCGGCTGGCCTGGTTGGCCCGGAGCACGCAGGAGAGCAGTTTCTGGGCAACGAGGGTGCCATCAAAACTTTGGCGCGGGGACTGGCAGTTGTCGCAACCCCCGCAATTGGGTTCCGGATATTCCTCACTGAAGTAGTTCAGCAACAGCGCCCGGCGGCAGGATGAGGCTTCGGCATAATGCACCACCTGGTCCAACAGATGCCTCGCCCGCGCGGCTTCGGCTGGGTCCGTGATTTCATCGATGAATCCCATGTGTTTGGCCGCGTCGCCCGCATTGAAGAGGAGCAGACACTCCCCAGGCAAACCATCACGTCCCGCCCGGCCGGTTTCCTGATAATAGCCTTCCAGGTTTTTCGGCATGTCGTAGTGGATGACAAAGCGGACGTTGGGTTTATTGATCCCCATGCCGAAGGCGATGGTGGCGCACATCACCCTGACGCGGTCGCGGAGATACTTTTCCTGATTCCCCGCCCGCTCCGGCTGCTCCAGACCGGCATGATAGGGGAGGGCGGCGATGCCATCCGAGCTGAGCCGTGCCGCAAGCGCCTCCGTCCCCTTCCGGGAGAGGCAATAAATGATGCCGCTGTCCTCGGGACGTTGGCGCAGAAACTTCAACACCTGCTCATAGGCCCCGGCCTTCTGGGCCACCCGGTAGGTAAGGTTGGGCCGGTTGAAGCTGGCGGTGAACCGCTCCGGCTGGCGCAAGGCGAGGTGATGTTCGATGTCCTCCCTCACCTGATCCGTCGCCGTAGCGGTGAGGGCGATAAAGGGCACGTCCGGTAACACTTCCCGCAGACGGGGCAGTTGCCGGTATTCCGGGCGGAAGTCGTGGCCCCATTCGCTGATGCAATGCGCTTCATCGATGGCAATGCGGTCAATCTTCCACTTCTGTAGATCCGAGAGGAAACCATCCAGCATGATGCGCTCCGGGGCCGCATACAGCAGCCGATAACGCCCTTCATGCAGCCCGCGGAGCCGGTGGCGCGATTCGGCAGCATCCAGGGTGGAATTCAAAAACGTGGAGGGAATCCCCGCCGCGGTGAGCTGATCCACCTGATCCTTCATCAGCGCGATGAGAGGGGACACCACCAGCGTCAGCCCCTGCCCCGCCATGGCCGGCAATTGGAAGCAGAGCGATTTTCCGCCGCCGGTCGGCAGCAGCGCGAGGACATCCCGCCCGGCCATGGTGGCCGTGATGATTTCCTGCTGGAGCGGGCGCCAGGAGTCATACCCAAAGTGATCTTTGAGCAGGTGCAGCAGGCGTTCGCTGGAAGGGACGGTCATCCTGGCATGATGGGGAGATGAGGCGCGGAAACAAGGGGCGATGCGGATGGCCGTGCCTCGGCCGGGATTCCGTGCGGACGAAGGATCATCAGGAATCAGCCGGAATCACTTTCCAATCAGGAAACGACACCGAAACCGTCTGGTTTTCCGGAAGGGCCGGAAAGTCGAACGAGGCCTTGGATTTGACCGGCAGGGATTTGCCTGAAACCTCCAGAAACACCGCTCCCGTCAAATCTTCCGCTTTGATCCACCACGACAGGGAGACGAGGGCCGGCCCCGCTCCTGACAGAACATGCTCCGGCAGAAAAGGCCCCAGATAACGATCGGCCGGAGTTCCATTTTCCGGGCGCAACACCACCAGAGGCGGTTCGAGACGGACTGCGGTGGAGCCACTCTGTTGGAAGCGGGCGGCCAAAACAAGCTGGGCGCCGCGGCCTTCACGGCGCAGGGTCAGGCTTTGAACCTCAACCTGGAGGGAAACTGCGGGCGGGGCGATCCGGGAGGAGGCGGCGTGATTCCGGGAGTGACGCAAGGCCGTCACGCCAGCGATTCCGACGATCAGAAAACCGGCGGGGATCAGGAGTTTCCGGAGGACTGGTGGCAGAGGTTTCACGGAGTCAGGTCAAGCTTCAGCGGATGATCCTGGCAGTTCCAGCGGAGGCAACTTTCCCTCCCGAAATTCCCGCCCGGGGCATGGGAAACCCACGTTACGCCGGCAATGTTATTCCCATTCGATGCTCGCCGGCGGCTTGGTGGAGATATCGTAAAGCACCCGGTTGATGCCTTTGACACCATTAAGGATGGCATTGCTCACCAATCCAAGGAATTCCCAGGGGAGCTTGGCGAAGTCGGCAGTCATGGCGTCTTCACTGGTGACAGCGCGCAAGGTGACGGCAAATTCGTAACTGCGTTCGTCGCCTTTCACACCCACGGTCTTGACGGGGATCAGGCCGCAGTAGGCCTGCCAGACTTTGTCATAGTGGCCGTGTTCCTTCAGCATCCGCATGAAGATGGCGTCGCCTTCGCGGATGATGCGCAGTTTTTCCTCAGTGACCTCTCCGGGGCAACGGACCGCTAGGCCGGGGCCGGGGAAGGGATGGCGGTGGAGGATGTCGTAAGGGATGCCCATGGTGGCACCCAAAGCGCGGACTTCGTCTTTGAACAGTTCAGCGAGGGGCTCCAGCACACGGCCTTCCTTGTGCAGGGCCATGATGCGGTCCACCCGGTTGTGGTGGGTCTTGATTTTACTGGCGATGGAGCCGCTGGTGGCGCTTTCGATCACGTCAGGATACAGCGTGCCCTGGGCAAGAATATCCACGTTGGCAGCGGCTTCCCAAAAGACATCGAGGAAGTTATTGCCGATGATGGTGCGCTTTCTTTCGGGATCGGTTTCGCCTGCCAAAGCGGTCAGAAATTGGTCCGCCGCGTCGATAGTCTCGAGGTTCACCCCGAGCTGGGTGAACTGCTTCTGGACTTCGGCGACTTCGTTGAGCCGGAGCAGGCCATTATTGACAAAGATGGCGCGGTGCGGCACTCCGGATTCCTTGAGCAGCACGGCGAGGACGGTGCTGTCCACGCCACCGGAAACACCGCAGACGACTTCATGGCCGGTGCATTTTTCGCGGATCTTCGTGATCAGCTCCTGCTTGAAATCCTCAATCAGGAAGGGCTTGGCATCGGTAGCGAGGGCGAGGAAGTTCTTCAGGATGATGGAACCCTCGTGCGAGTGGCTGACTTCCGGGTGGAACTGGATGCCGAAGATTTCCGGTCCGAATTGCAGGGCGACCGGGACGCCGTCCTGGTTTTTGCCCAGCACGGCGGCGCCAGGCGGGGGCTGTTTCACTGTGTCGCTGTGGCTCATCCAGATTTGCGCGGAGGGGCTCAGGCCGGCGAAAAGGGAGTTGTCGATGCAGGGGACAAGCTGCGCGGGGCCGTATTCGCGGGTATTGCCGGGAGCGACAACGCCGCCCAGTTTCTTGGACAGCAACTGCATTCCATAACACACCCCGAGAATGGGGATTTCCAGCGCGAGCAGGTAGTCGAGATCAATGTCAGGAGCACCTTCCTCCGTGACACTGCGCGGCCCGCCGCTCAGAATAATGGCGGCAGGGGTGCCGGTCTGTTTCAGTTCATGGGGTTGATAGAGACGCGAGAAAAAACCCTGCTCCCGGATGCGGCGCACGATGAGTTGGGTGTATTGCGAGCCGAAGTCGATGACGGCGATGTGTTGGGAATCCATGGGGGAATTAGTCGGAAAGTCAGGGGTCGGAGATCAGTCGCCATGCGGACGGCTAGAGGCTCTGGTAGTTCACCGGTTCTTCGGTGACCACGATGTCGTGGGTGTGGCTCTCGCGGAGGCCGCCGGCGGTGATGCGGACAAACTGGGCGCGGGCGCGGAGTTCGTGGAGATTGGCGGCACCGACGTATCCCATCCCGGAGCGGAGGCCGCCCATGAGCTGGAAGACGACTTCGCGCAGACGGCCTTTGAAGGGAACACGGCCTTCCACGCCTTCGGCTACCAGCTTGCCGCTGGCGTTTTGGCCGTAGCGGTCGCTGCTGCCGGCGCGCATGGCCTTGAGAGACCCCATGCCGCGGTATTCCTTGAAGGTGCGGCCCTGGTAATTGACCATGTTGCCGGGGCTCTCGGAGGTGCCGGCGAGCAATGAACCCAGCATGACCAGATCCGCGCCACCGGCGAGCGCCTTAACAATATCTCCGGAGTAGCGGATGCCGCCATCGGCGATGACCGCAACGCCCTTGCCCTGCGCATATTTGGCCACGTTTTGGATGGCAGTGAATTGGGGCACGCCCACCCCGCTGATGACGCGGGTGGTGCAGATCGAGCCGGGACCGACCCCGACTTTGACGGCACTGACGCCGGCATCTATCAAGTCTTTGGCGCCCTGTTCGGTCACGACATTGCCCGCCACGACCGGGAGGTCACCATAGGTTTTTTTCAATTGCCGGACCACTTCCATGACGCGGGAAGTGTGGCCGGTGGCGGCGTCGATGAAAAGGGCATCGGTGCCGGCTTCCACCAAAGCGGCGGCACGCTCAAAACAATCACCACCCACGCCGACGGCGGCGGCGACCAGGAGGCGGCCACGTTTGTCCTTGGCGGCGTTGGTGAACATCTCGCGCTTTTTGATATCCTGGGTGGTGATCATCCCGGCCAGTTTGCCATTGGCATCGACCAGCGGGAGTTTTTCAATCCGGCGGTCGTAAAGAATCGCTCGGGCCTCCTCCAATGAGGTGTTGGTCGGCGCGGTGACGAGGCGGTCGCGGGGAGTCATGACGTCCCGCACCGTCGCTTTGGCGTCCTGCATGTACCAGACATCGCGGCTGGTGACCATGCCCGCCAGATTGCCCTCGTCGTCCACCACGGGGAAGCCGGCCACCCCACGCTGGTCCATGATGATCATCAGCTCAGCCAGAGTCAGCTCCGGGCTCACCGTGAAAGGCTGATCGATCACCGTATTCTCTGAACGTTTCACGCGGCGCACCTGATCGGCCTGTTGGGCGATGGGCATATTCCGGTGGATCACTCCCAGACCACCCTCCCGGGCGAGGGCGATGGCCAGTTCGGCTTCCGTCACCGTGTCCATGGCGGACGAGATGACCGGGATATTCAATTCGAGGCCGGGAGCCAGCCGTGTTTTGAGGTCTGCCTCGGCAGGCAGAATCTCCGTCAGTTGCGGGACCAGCAGGACATCGTCAAAGCTGAGTCCGAGAGGAATGGCGTCAATCATAAAGGTAGTCGGCCCGGTTGGCGTGGCCTTATACCCTCAGCGCTGTCATTCACCGGGCGGGCAGTGTCAAACGGAAGAATCGCCCCGGGATCAGGATTCCCCGTCGGGAAATTGCCAGCAGCCCCATCACCGGGCCCCCGGTCCCTCGGAAATTGGCCTTCCCAAGTCAAAGATCGGCTGGAACAGGGGGCGGTGCATTGCCATTGTTGTATTCCAAGGTCAGGTAGGAACCGGGGTTGATGATGACCGTAGGAGATCCCGCAAAGCCGGCGGTGACGGAGCCTCCGGCGGTGCAGTCGATGGTGTAGGAAAGCCACAGAGGATCAGGGCCTTCCGTGATGTCCAGCGTCGCAGAATTGAGTTGGCCGTTCAGGGACGTCAAGGACAGGTAGGCTGGCTGGAGTTGATTCACCTGGATGGCGATGGAGGAGCCATCGCCAGGCGGGGCCAGGTGCAGGGCCCTGATCAGCCCGCTGTTGAACATGAAGTTGGCGGCACCGTTGCCGCCGAGGGTGAGTTGGAGGGAGATCATAATTTCGGGCAAAGTGAATAACTGTTTTGAGCAGGCTTGATGCCAGAATGCTCCCAGACTCGCCCCGGCCAGGGAAGCCATGCGATGCCGGCCTTCCGGACTGGAGGAGGAGAAAACGGGACGGTCGGCTTTTAGGTTTTGTTCCGGCGAATCCAGGCGATAGTCACTGAATGCCCGCATCGTCTCCCCCCCCGGTGACCCCGCGTCCCCGGCGCTGGGGACGCCGGTTGGCGTTGGGTTTGGGAGCAGCCGCGCTGCTGGCGGCTGGCCTCGGCACAGCGGTCTGGCTGGGGAGGGTGAGCCTGCTGAACCACTGGCTGGCCGATGGCCATGGCGTCTGGCGGGTGAACGTGACCGGCTTGGAGCTCAGGGGCAGCCAGATCGAGGTGACAGGACTCCGGGTGTCACATGTTGACCAGGCGGAACCCGTTTTCTCAGCCGAAAGAGTTCAGGTGGGAGGCAATTGGAAGGCTTGGCAGCACGGGCAACTGGGAGCCGTCCGGGTGGAATCGCCCGCAGTATATTGGCGGGCTGGGCTGCGGTCCGGCCCCGCCACACCGGATGCCGGGACGGGATCGGGTCCCTTGGTCACCTGGGACTCGCTGCAGATCATAGAAGGCAGGATTGATGTGGCAGACCCCGGAAGTTATTCCTTTACGGGGCAGATCACGGGCAAGGGAGGGGCTGGCGCATGGCATGAGAATGGACGGCTGGCCCTCACCCCGCAGGATTTGGTGCTGGTGGACCCGTTCTATAGCATGACACTGCGGGAAGGCCCGGTTGGCTCGCTGGAAGTCCACGCCTCCCGGCTTGACCTGCAGGGATCCCTTGATCCCGGCACGGGCACCTTGGCCATTACCCGCGCCCTGCTGGCGGGAAGCCGTTTGAAATTGGCAGCTCCCGTGGAGGCCCCACCCTTGCCCGTTATAACTGACACCGTCCAGGAAACAGCTGATAGCCCCGCCATCGTGTCCGGCGTGCGGCTGAGTGGCCTCAAGGCTCCACAATTGGAGGTCGCGGCCATGCTGCCATGGGCACTGACGGGAAGGACCGATCTGACACTGGACCGCCTGCAGGCTGGGGAAGGCGTGCGTTTTGGGATAGAGCAACTGCATCTCAAGGAGGCCTCCGCCCAACTGCCCTACGGGGCGCAGCTGCCGCAATTCGCTCTCGAGGCCGGCCTGTCCGAAGGGGTACCCCGGTTGGGCCTGCTGACATTTTCCGGAGCGGAGATTCCGGATGCGGCAGCCTTGGCGCGGCTGCTGGGTCTGGAGCCTCCTGAAAATTCCGCCATTTCCTTCAAAGCCAGCGGCAGGCTTCAGGATGTCGGGCTGTCCGGTGGTCAACCCTCCTCAGCGGCAGAGCAAACCCTGACGATGGAAGATCTGAAGCTTGAGCTGCCCGGACAAGGACAGGCCTCTGCCGCGAGGCTGACGCTGACGGCCATTCCGGATGAAATCACCACCGCAAGACGGTTGCGGTTAGTCGAATTGAACGCTCCGCAGGCGGAATTTCTCCTCACCTCCATCCAGCAGGGATTGACCGGGTCGCCTGCCCCGGCCAGCGGGACAACCCCCACCTCCCCCAGCCGGCCCGCATGGGAAGGGTGGACGGCAGACCGCCTCATCATCACGGAAGGAACCGTCTCCGCCACCCTGCCACAGGCAGGTGGGTCCAAAGTCACCACCGCCCTGACCGTGAGCACCGTGGCTCCGCTGGACACGGATCTTTCCCCGCACTATCAAATCATCCTGACCCAACCGCAATTGGCGCATCCGGATCTGCCGGACCAGCCGATTGCCCTCGCCGGAGCGATCCAACTCACGGCGTCGGCAGCCGGACTCTGGCAAAAACGTGAAATCGATTCCCTGACCCTCGCGGGATCGCGGATTCAGATCGGCGAAGCCCTCTTCCGTCTGGTCAATGCCCTGCCTCCGCCGCCGCCGGCTCCCCCCGTCACGTCTGCAGCGACCCCGACGCCCTCGCAGAAATCCCCGCCATGGCGGCTGCGGAGCGTGGTGCTCGATGACACCCTGATCCAGCTTGATCACCTCGGTGACGGCCGCCGGCTGGATATCCCGGTCAAACGTCAGGAATTCCAGGACCTCCCGCTGGACTCCACCGCCCTCGCCGCGGTGGACCGGCTGTATAAAATAGAGGTTCCCAACATCACGTTGTATAACCCGTTCTCCGCGGGGCAAAAAGTGGCGGTGCTGGACACCAATTACATTCAATTCACGCCCTCCGGCCTGATGCAGCGGCGGTTGGAACGGGTGGACCTGATGTTGCCTTCACTCTACGCCGGCCAGCCGTTGTTTGATTTTGTGGACGCCACCCGCAAACGTTTTGCCGGGCTGGCCGCCCTGCCCCCGCCGCGGCCCCAACCAATGCTGGTCGATGCCGGATCCGATAGTGCCACCATGCTGAGCGCGATCGCCAGCGTGACTCCTTCCACCAGCACCAAGGCCGCTGCCTGGCATATCCCCTTTTTCACCGAAAGCGGCAAAGTCTTCGTCGCGCCCAAGGGGTTTCCCTGGCCCAATCTGCCGGTCATCCCATTCCGCAATGCGCGCGATGCGTCAGGCCAGCCCCTGCCTTTTCTCCTCAAGGGAGAAAGCTTTCACGGAGAACTCGCCATCGAGCCCGGCTGGTATGATTTCCCGGAATACAAGGTCCGGCTGCGCCTGAGCGACCGCGGCCGGATTGTCTTCAACACCCCGCAACGGGACCACGACAACAATCTGACCGAGGTCTTCGAAAACAATACCCTGATCTTCCGTCAGCTCCAGATCGATGACGCCTGGCTTTCCATCACTTATGACGCCAGGGGCATCTATGCCCGCTTCGGCGGCCATACTTGTGGGGGCACCCTCAACGGCGGCTTCAACCTCTACCTCGACGAACTCTATACCTGGGACGCCTGGGCCTCGCTCGGCGGGATCGGCATGCAGCCGCTGACCGACAAGCTCACCCCTGACACTTTCCGGATGTCCGGTCCGGTGGACGAACTCACCCTCAAGGCCTACGGTGACACCACCACCCTCTACCAGGCCTCGCTTGATCTGAAAGTGACCCGCCCCGGATTGCTCCATATCCTCGCGCTGGATTCGATGAAGGAAAAGATCAACGCCCTCGGCGGATTGAGTGCCGATCTGGGGAAAATCAGCCTCGGCACTCTGCGGGATTTCGCCTACACCGGCTGCACCGGCAGTCTGAAACTCTTCGGCACCGAAGGCGATGGCCAGCTCTGCCTGACCGGGCCCGGAGGCTCCCGCACCTTCAATCTCCGTCTCCACGACTACCGCGCTAAATCCCCAAAATCCATGGCTCCCTTTTGATTGGCCCACAGGTGATTCAACGCGGTCATTACAGCGAGGATTACCGTAAGCGTTCCCACAAAAAACCGCGCCGGGGAGGAGGCCTCCTTCCGGCGCGGTGGATTGAATGGATTCCGGACCGGATCAGGCAGCAGCAAGGGCGGCGCTGAGGACTTTTTCCAGTTTGACGATGTCGATGGAGAAGTTGCGGATGCCCTGGGCGGTTTTTTCCGTGGCCATGGCATCATCGTTCAGTTCCAGACGGAAGGTCTTTTCGTCATAAACACGCTTGGGGATATCCATGGCGGCGGAAGCGGCGGGGTCGAGCTTGCGGACGAGGGGTTCGTCGCTGGCGGCCAGTTCGGCGAGGAGGCTGGGCGCGATGGTAAGGAGGTCGCAGCCGGCCAGTTCGGTGATTTCACCTTTGTTGCGGAAGCTGGCGCCCATGACCTCGGTGGCATGGCCATGCTTTTTGTAATAGTGATAGATCTCGGTGACGGAGAGCACGCCGGGGTCTTCGGTGGCGGTATATTCCTTTTTGGTGGAAGCCTTGAACCAATCCAGGATGCGGCCGACGAAGGGGGAGATCAGCTTGATGCCGCCCTCGGCGCAGGCCACGGCCTGGGCCATGGAGAAAAGGAGGGTCAGGTTGCAGTTGATGCCTTCTTTTTGCAGGATCTCGGCGGCTTTGATGCCTTCCCAAGTGGAGGCGATTTTGATGAGGACGCGCTCCTTGGCGATGCCTTCCTTGGCGTAATCGGCGATGAGTTTGCGGGCCTTGGCCACAGTGCCTTCGGTGTCGAAGGACAGGCGGGCATCCACTTCGGTGGAAACGCGGCCGGGAACGATTTTCAGGATTTCCTTGCCGAAGAGGATCAATACGCGGTCAATCACGCTGTCGAGAAGCGCCGGGCCGGTGAGCGCGCTGCCTTTGTGTTCGGCGATGGCTTGGTCGATCAGGTGGCGGTATTGCGGTTTCTCGGCGGCCTGGAGAATGAGGGAAGGATTGGTGGTGGCATCCTGCGGCGTGAAGGCGCGCATGGACTCGAAGTCGCCGGTATCAGCGACCACTACGGTGTATTTCTTCAATTCGTCGAGCTGGCTCATGGTAGTATAGGGGCCGGCGGCTGATCTTTTTCCGCCGGGAATGGGAGCCTTTTGCGTAGCCGGCGCGGACTGGGGGCGCAATCGCTTTTCGGTCCGGGTTGCGCATGAAGGGCTTTCATGCTCGTCATGACGTTGCCATGCCCGAAGATCCCCCCGCCTCCGTCCCCGCTGCTCCTGCCTCCAAACTTTCAGGTGGCTGCATCATGATTCTGGTGGTGGCCGGCTGGTTCGTCGCCCTCGGGGCCTGGATGGTCTGGCATCTCTATGGCCAGGTGAAGGAAATGCGCGGCTTCACCGATCCCACCGCCCAGGTGATTGCTCCCACGGCGCCTTCCGGGGAGGAAAAAGCGGCCCTCCAACTCCGGCTGCAAACCTTCGCCGCGGCCATCGACGCCAAACAGCCCGCCAAACTCGAACTCACCGCCGCCGATCTGAATCATCTCCTCGCCGCCCAGGAACCCGTCAGCCGGCTGCAGGATATTGCCAAGGTCGAGGAGATCACCGACGTCATCCGCGTCAAAGTCGCCCTCGCCATCAATGGGATCCCCTTCAGCGGCGAGCGGCTCTATCTGAATGGGTTCATCAATGTCCGCCCCGAACTCAAAAAGGACACCGGGCTCGTCCTCCTGACCCGCGCCATCGACGTCCCCGGCCGCCAGCTCACCCCCGGTTTCACCAAGGCCTACCTGGAAGCCAACCACCTCGACGGTCTCGCCCTCGACGAAGTCCGGAAAGATGACAAACTCAAAGCTTACCTCACCAAACTGACCGCCATCCGGTGCGAAGCCGGCAAAGTCATTGCGGAGTATCTGCCGTAAGGCGCAGGGCTGCCCCGAAAAGGCCCGAACCGCTGGCAGGAAATTCAGTTTCTTATGATTCAGATGCGTTCAGCAGCATCGGAGGATTGAATGCACGGCCAGGCTACCCTTGTTAAAAGCCGAGCCCCATCTCCCTCATGCGGCGTGCCAAGGGGAAATTGACGTCAAGCAGCGCCGCTACGAGAATCCGATCACGATGTTGGACAAAGAAGGAAAACGATTTTGTTGTTGGTTGAATGGTTATGGTCAATTCGAGGAAGGCGGGCTCGAACTGAACCCTATCTTTCCGGGAATCCCCGGCTGGATTCAAAATCCAGGCACCTTTGAAATTACCGGGGACAAATGGAAACTGGACGTTGGTATTTCCCACCACGACGAGGAATGGTGCATGACGGCCGACATCAAGGACTTCCTTTTGGAAAACCATACCTTTCTCCATGTGCTGGCTCATGGAACCCAATCCTACCTGCATATTGGCCTTAGCGACTCCGCAGTCCAGGGAACCTGCGACCTCGATGGGGCGACGCTGGCTTTGCTTTCATCGCTCCGCATCGGTCTGAGCATCTATTGGGGTTATCCACCAAAGGAAAAAGAAGATGGCACTGCCCCCCCACTGGCAAAACAGGTTTAAAAATGCGTTGGACGACAATCAGGAGACTGGAAGAGCCGGACAATTCACAGTCGCTCACCACTTTGATCAATCCCCTGTCTTGAGCACCTTCACGAAGGCTTCTTGGGGGATATTGACCTTGCCGACCATCTTCATGCGCTTTTTGCCTTCCTTCTGTTTGTCGAGGAGCTTGCGTTTGCGGCTGATGCGGGGATGCCTTGGCCACTTTGAGCGCTTGCTGATGAGCGCGATGAAATAGTCCCAGAAAGTTGAACACGGCGGAAAGGCATGTAATCCTTGGAGATGAGCGCGGTTACAGCCACATTCAAAATTGGGGAGGACAGCGCCGTGATGGTCACGGAGATTCTGCGGCAATTCCCAAAAGGCATTCAAGTGAAATTGGCCGTTTCCGAAGTGCCTCAGCTGGATGCCGTGCCGGACCTTGAGGAGTATCGCCGGATTCTTGACGCCGCCCGCAAACAAGCTCCGCCACTGCCGTGGCGGACGACGGCTGAGGCGATGCAGGCTCTGCGGGAGGGCGAGGAGGAATAAAGGTTATCCAATCTTTCGGAATCAGACATGTCAAATTCAAATACCGGTTCTGTCAATCCAAGGCACTGTGAAGATGCCCGGAGCCGGGTATTTTTTGTCGTGCTGATCTACGCTGTGTTTTTGGTTACCGCGGGATCCTGGATTGTCAGCGCAGTGAGGTATAAAGAAATCACTGAATGGCCGTGCGTAGAAGCGAAGATTTTGGATTACGGAGGGAAACTTCAATCATTTCCCACACAAGGACGATTTGGCCCGTCATCCACCCCTACACTCGACTCCCAATGGGTGAAATTCGAATACACGGTGGCCGGGAAATCCTATATCGGTAATCAGGCGGGTCCAGACACCAACGGCCTGCCGGTACGGATCGAAAATAGCGCCCCTTGGCAGGCTTTTTATGACCCGGATAATCCCGGTATAGCAGTCCTCCATCCCGCCGAATTCGAAGGAACCGGCTTATTGATTGTGGCGGCATTTTCCGGGGCTATGGCGGCCTTCCATTTTTGTTTTTCCTTCCTGGACTATTGGGAAAAAAAGACCAAAGCGGAGTGAGTCGTTAGCTCTTTTTGTTACCAAAAGGCTTGAAGGATTAAAGGGGGAGAGGGAATTCGCGCCCAGTTCGACTCAATCCCCCGTCTTGAGCACCTTGACGAAGGCTTCCTGGGGGATGTTGACCTTACCGACCATCTTCATGCGCTTTTTGCCTTCCTTCTGTTTGTCGAGGAGCTTGCGTTTGCGGCTGATGTCGCCGCCATAACATTTGGCGGTGACGTCCTTGCGGCTGGCGCTGATGCTTTCGCGGGCGACGACTTTGCCGCCGATCGCGGCCTGGATGGCTACGGTGAAGAGCTGTTTGGGAATGACTTCGCTGAGCTTTTTGGCGAGGAGGCGGCCGCGGGCTTCGGCTTTGTCGCGATGAACGATGGTGGCGAAGGCATCGACGGGGTCGCCGTTGATGAGCATGTCCATTTTGACAAGTTTGTCCGCTTTGTAGCCGGCATTTTCGTAATCCATGCTGCCATATCCGCGGGTGATGCTCTTCAGCTTGTCATTGAAATCGACGAGAATTTCATTGAGCGGCAGAGTGCAGGATAACATGACCCGGCGGTCGTCGAGGGTCTCGGTATTTTCCAGCAGGCCCCGTTTTTCCGCGACGAGTTGCATGATGTCACCGATGCACTCATTCGGAATCAGAATGAAGGCGCGGACGACGGGTTCGCGGATCTCGACAATGGTACCGGGATCGGGCATGTAGGTCGGATTGTCGATTTTGAGTTCCTCTCCATTGGCCAGGCTGATCTCATAGACCACGCTGGGGTAGGTGGAGATGATGTCCATGTCATACTCCCGGCGGAGGCGTTCGGTGACGATTTCCATGTGGAGCAGGCCGAGGAATCCGCAGCGGAAACCGAAGCCGAGGGCAGCGCTGGATTCCTGCTGGAAGCGGAAGGCGCTGTCGTTGATCTGGAGTTTGGCCATGCCGGCCTTGAGGGCCTCGAAGTCGTCGCTATCAATCGGATAGACGCCGCTGAAGACCATGGGCTGGATTTCCTTGAAGCCGGGAAGGGCTTCCGGGCACATGCGGGTGGTTTCGGTGATGGTGTCGCCGATTTTGACCTCGCCACTTGATTTCATGTTGGCGACGACGAAGCCGACGTCCCCTGGCCCGAGCGTTTCGCAGCGGCACTGCTTCGGGGTGAAAATGCCGACTTCCTTGATGTCGTAGGATTTGTTGGTGGACCACATGGTCACATTCTGGCCTTTTTTCAGGGTGCCACTGACGACGCGGACATACATGATGACGCCGCGGTAGGAATCGAAGAGGGAATCGAAAACGGAGACACGCAGGAAATTGTCGTCGGGCACCTGCGGCGGTGGGACGCGCTCGATCACCGCTTCGAGGATGTCCTCAATGCCGATGCCCATCTTGGCGCTGGCTTTGATGGATTCCTCGTGGGGGATGCTGAGGATGTCTTCCAGCTGTTTATAGACCGCCGGCAGATTGGTGCTGGGAAGGTCGATTTTATTGATGACCGGGATGATGGTCAGGCCCTGCTGATTGGCGAGGTGGAGATTGGCCACGGTCTGGGCTTCCACGCCCTGGGCGGCATCGACGAGGAGGACGGCGCCTTCACAGGCGGCGAGGGAACGGCTGACTTCGTAGGAGAAATCGACGTGGCCGGGGGTGTCGATCAGGTTCAGTTTGTAGTCCTCACCGTTGCGCGCCCGGTAGATCATGGTGACCGGGTGGCACTTGATGGTGATGCCGCGCTCGCGTTCCAAGTCCATGGAATCGAGGAGCTGGGCCTGCATTTCCCGTTTGGTGACGGTGAGGGTGGTTTCGAGCAGCCGGTCGGAAAGCGTGGTTTTTCCGTGGTCGATGTGGGCGATGATCGAGAAATTGCGGGTGTGGGAGACAACGGACATTCTGGGAAAAGCGGGGGAAACTACGGGAACAAACAGCGTAAGGCGGAAAGGCCGCTTGTAAAGGGGAGGCACTCCGCCGGGAAAAGCGCGTTTGCGGAGCAAGGAAAAAGCTTGCCCAAACAGGGAAAACTACGGTTAAATGAATCCGGGGATGTCCTATGCCCTGATTTGCGCCATGAACCCCCGACTTCTGCTTGTCCTGCTGCTCGTTGGAACGGGCGTGGTGCGGTCGGTAGCTGCGCAGGGAGAACCCAGGCTGGACATCAAGGGGGCGACGGAATACGAATTTCCCACCACTGATGGCGCTGCGTATCTGCTGGAGGGCACCGTGAACGGCCAAACTTGGACGACTCTGGCCGGTCCGATTTTCGGCGACGGGAAAGCCGCCCGGGCCATGCTGCCACCCGCCGCTGCAGGCCAACGTCAACTCCGCGTGCGGCCGGTCAGCGCCTCCTCCTACGGAGCAGCCACGACCCAGTTGGGAGGGAAAACCCTCGTGCTGAATGATAATGGGCGCGCCCGGCAGCTCATCTTCTTCCCGTCCAGCCAAGGGAGCCGACGGGGGTTCCTGAAAACCGACGCCACGCATGCCAGGGTGTTTGAATGGCAGGTGCGCCGAAGTGCGGGCAGCCTCGTCACGGTGGATCTTAAATTTTTCGACGGCACATCCTCCAGGGTGGAATTGACTTTTTCCAACGGCCTGTTGGGCGCTTATCAGATGCGCGACCAGAATACTGCCGGGATCGCGCAGGTCACGGAAGGAGGGGGCTTCAGTTTGCACACGGGGCGGATCCGCGATGAGTCCCATGAGGCCGTGCTGCCGACGACTCTGGGTGGCCAGAGTGTGCTCTTCGAGGAAGGAGGCACGATATCGCGCTATGAATTCGGGACCGATGGGCTTGTCATCCTGCACCGTCCCGACGGCTCCGTGGAGACACATCCATATCAATACAGCCGCAGTGCCCCCGGTCAGGCAGAAGTGCGGGTCGGCCCCGGAACTTCCAATGAACCGGGACAACCGGATCAGCCGGGGCAGATGATTGCGCTCTCGGCAAATTCCCAGGCAACAGGGAGTTCCGAGCGGATGCCATTGCCGCTGCCGGGCGGTGGATTTCCTCCGGGCACCCTGCCGAAGACCGGAACCTTCAACGTGCCCACCGCGCCCGTGGTGGCCAATTCCACCACCGGTCCCCCCAAGTCCCTGACAGGCAAGACCCTGCAGATCAACGGGGATGATCCTGTATCCCTGACCTTCAATGGGGACGGCACCGGGACCGCGACCCGCACCGACAATGGTTCGGTGGAAGTGACACCGTTTACTTACGACTATTCCCCGACCGATGACGATGAAGCCAGCCTCGCCCTGACCTTCCCCGGAGCCCTGACCGACCGGGTCGAGGATTATGATCTGGAGTTCGGCCCCAGTGGAGCGGGCAGCTTCCGCAGCAGCACTTACGAAGGCGGGGAACTGTCCCGGTCCACTTCCGGCACCTTTGGTCCAGGAGGCTGAGCCAAGGGCTTCTCCCGGCTTACGGGTGATCTGATAGAACTGGTGGGGAATGCCCATGGCTGGGACACGCCTCACACCTGCCGCCCGTTTACCGGGAAAATGGCGTGACTCGCCGCTATCCAGACTGGATCCAGTCGGAATTTACTTAATTGAATTAAAACTTGTGAAGAAGCAATAATTCCATAGATTACGAAAATTCCAGTTCCTCAAGGATCATTAAGTCCTGCAAGCGAATTACACCGCCTCCCCTTGCTGATGCTCCCCGACTTCAAGCTGCTTTTGATCGATTCCCTGCCCGCCGTGCGCGAAGCCCTGGCGGCCTTGACGGGAATGCCGGGACCGCAGGCATTCGTGGAGGCTTATCAGGATCCTGACGCAGCCATTGCAGCCCTGCAGCGCGAATCCGTTTCCGGGCGCCCATCCCTCGCCGTGGTGCCTCTGACCCCGTGGGCGGGTCAGGATCCGACCGTCCTGGCCGCGGCGCTGCTTGATACCGCCAGCGATCTCCCCGTGATCCTCGCCGCCCCGCACCTGCCTGATGCCTGGCGGGAATGGGTGGCCCAACATCCTGCCTCCCCGAGGCTGATGGTGATGAGTCTCCCTTTGGACCTGAATGCCCTGCGGCTGCTTGGAGCATCCGTCGCCAGGAGCCGTCACGACCAGGGCCCCGCCACTTCCCTGCTCGCTTCCCCGGCGGACAGCGCCTGCCTCACGACCCGCACCAATGAACTGCGGCATAGCGAAGAACGGTTCGCTACCGCCTTCCGGGCCGCTCCCTATCCTCAGGCGATATTGAACTTTACGACCGGGCAATTTGCGGAAGCCAATGCGGCCTTCTGTACCCTGACTGGTTTTTCCCAGGCAGAGCTGCTGGAGCACTCCATGCCGGCGCTGCAGGCCACTGGACTGCTGGAAGTGCTGCGCGGCCCCCACCCACTGGCGCCTTGCCGCATCGACTGCCGGAACCGTGGGGGGGAAGCCCTGCATCTGAACTTATCCACCCAGCCCACTGCCATCGCAGGGCAACCCCACCTCATGCTGTTGATCGAGGATCTCACCGGGAGCGTGCACTTGGAGGCACAGCTCCGCCAGGCGCAGAAAATGGAAGCCATGGGACAACTGGCGGCGGGCGTGGCCCACGATTTCAATAACATCCTCACCATCATTCAGGGGCATCTCAGCCTGCAATTGGACACCGGCGAATTCAATGTCTCCACCCGGGCGGCCTTGAAGGAGACACTGGAGGCTTCCGGACATGCCGCCATCCTGACCCGGCAATTGCTCGCCCTCAGCCGTTGTCAGTTGTTCGAGGCCGTCCCGCTTGATTTGAATGCCGTGATCCAACGCATGAGTGCCATGCTGCAGCGGCTGATCGGGGAGCATATCGACGTGGAGTGGAAATGTGAAAGCGGCCTTCCCCACGTCATGGGCGATGTGCCCGGCATTGAGCAGGTGCTGATGAACCTGATCCTCCAGGCGCGCGATGCCATGCCGGGCGGTGGCCGCCTGCGCATCGCCACCGGCCTCAGTGAAATCTCCGCCGCCAACGCGGCGCAGAACCCCGAGGCCCGGGAAGGAAAATTTGTCAGATTCAGCATTGTGGATACCGGGCATGGGATGGACCAGCGCACCGTGGACCGCCTCGTGGGGGCCTTCGCTACTCCCCGCCTCTCCCCTCAGGAAACCGGAACGGCCCTCGCGGCGGTTTATGGCATCGTGAAACAACATCACGGCTGGATCGAATTATTCAGTGATCCTGGTCAGGGCACCGCCATTTTTGTCTACCTGCCCGTGACCGCAGAGACAGCCCGGGATGCAGCGCCAGCCAGCCGCAAGCCCGCCAAAGCCGGCCTCACCGTGCTCCTTGTGGAGGATGAGCCGGCGGTCCGCACCATCTTGCGCCATCTGCTCATCCATTGCGGCTGCACGGTCCTGGAAGCCCCGGATGCGCCGGCTGCCCTGACAGTCTGGGCCGCCGAGAAATCCCGTATCCACCTTCTGATCACCGATATCGTGATGCCTGGCGGCATGACCGGCCACGAACTGGCCGCCCGCCTCACCGACGAGCGGCCGGAACTGAAAGTGATCTACAGCAGCGGCTACAGCTCCAGCCTTTTCTCAGAAGGTCAGGATCTGATTCCCGGCCGGAACTTCCTGCCCAAACCTTACGATGCCTCCAGCGTGGTCACCATGATCAGCCGGGTCGCTGCCGAACGCACTGAAATGCTGACCGCCTGACGCTTCTCCGGCCGGTTCAGAGGTATTCCAGGAGGGAAGCCATTTCGCTGCGGATTTCCTCGCGGTCCATGGAGCCGATGGTGTGCCCGACCTCCAAAAAGAGCAGTTCCCGGAATCGCTGGCGCAGCCGGAACAAGGCGGCCCGCACTGCCCCCGGTGTCATTCCCAAGTGGGCGGCGACCGTGCCCAATTGTTCTCCTCCTCCATCTGGATCCATCAACCGGGCCTGGAGCGCCTCAAAAATGACCGACTGCCCGCGCCCGGCATATTCCGCCCCTGTCGTCTCCACTGCTTTTTCCACCAGATGCATCGCCCACCGGCGCTGGAAAAGCCGGTCCGGACTCATCTGATCCACGGCTTCCCGGTGGTAGCGGCCCTCCGCATCCGTCAGGCTGATCAAGGCTTGCCCATTCCCGCGCTTCTCTGCTTGTTCCGACCGGTGCGCATCCCGCAGAAAATTCACGAGACTGGTGAACAAATAGTTCCTCAACCGGCCCCGCGCCGGATCGGCCTTGGCAAACCAATCCCGCCGGATGATCCGGAAAAAAAAATCCTGCGTCAGATCCTCGGCATCCTGCTCGGACTTCCCCTGCCGCCGGATGTAGGCATACACCGGCGGCCAGTAGTCCTGACAAATGATCTGCATGGCCTCCAACTTCGCCGTGTCGTCCCCATGCCCGGCCTGCCACACCATGCTCCACCGGGTCGGAGCCCCGAATTGATTCGTGGCCTCTTCCGGCGGACGGCTGGGGGAGACTTCATTTTTCACAACAATCCAACAAACTCCTGAACCGGCCGGGGCACCAGGCCAAGTTCTCCCTATTTGCGTATACGGATCCATGGAATCCGGGGAGAACCCCGCAATAAAAATCGATCACGTCCAAAATTTCCGTAGCCAATCAACCATTTAAAACGCAAACCCTGCCATAACCCGGCAGCATTTTGGAAAATCGACTGAATTCCAATGCTTGATGGACAATTCCCGCCACCTTTCATAATAACCATGTCCGGGGGGCATCCTTCCGGTTGCCCCCTGTCCTGTTTGCCCTTTAATCCAATCCTGTGGAATCACACGAAATCCTCCGCGACGCCTTCGAGAAGACCAGTCCCAAAGAGATTGCCAGCGAGCTGGGCATCTCCCTCTCGCTCGTTTATAAATGGTCCCAACCGCCCGAGGAGGAAGGCCAAGGCAGCGGCAGCAAAAACCCGCTCGACCGCACCACCGAATTGATCCGCCTGACCCGGGATAGCCGCATCATCCAGTGGCTCTGCCAGCAATCAGGCGGGTTCTTTGTGAGAAATCCCAAAGTGGCGAACGAAGGCCACCGCGATGTCGGACCAGCCACCAACGCTATCATCCAGCAATTCGCCGATCTCCTGGAATCCATCACCACCGCAGCCAGCGACCGCGCCATCAACCCCGAGGAAGCTGAAAGCATCCGCCATCGCTGGGACGATCTGAAGACCACCACCGAAGGCTTTGTCCGTGCCTGCGAACAAGGCAATTTCGATCAACTGACGTCGAAGCGTTAGCCCCGGATGGCTCCGGCAGCCGTTCCGCTCCCTCCCACATCACACCCTGCCTCCACGGAGGACGGGCAAGGCATGGTAATCCAATCTCCTGGACGCGCTGGGCCCGAAGCCCTGGAATTCCGGATCCGATCCCCTTTTCCATGAACCATTCTCCTGATCAGCTCCGGCCAATGTCCACTCCCGCTTCGACTGCCCTGCCCCGCCGGCATTTTCTGAACTGGTCCACTCCCCTGCTGCCGGCCCTGACAGATTGGCTGCTGGACGTCCCCCCCGGGCCTGGCGCTCCCGATCTCTCCGCGACCGTGGTGATCCTGCCAACAGCAGGCGCCGGGCGGCGCTTGAGGAAATCCCTGGCGATCCGGGCGGGTGAAAGTGGTTTGTTATCCCCACAGGTGATCACTCCCGAAGTGTTGATTTCATGGAGCATACCGTCCGGCGCTCCCGTGGCGGGACGGGGCGAGTCGGTCACCGCCTGGGCAGCGGTGCTGACGGAACTGCGGCTCGAGGAATGGCGGGACTTGTTTCCGATTGATCCGGTCAGCCAGGACACCGCATGGGCGGTGCAGGCGGCAGGAAATCTCCTGCAATTGCGGCGCACCCTCGAGGAAGGGGCCAGGACCTTGGGAATGGCGGCGCTGGATCTCGGGCCGGGACATCCGGAACTGGGGCGCTGGGAAGCATTGGCGCGGCTGGAAAAGCTCGCGGCTGGACGTCTGGAATCGGCTGGCGGGCGGGACTCGACCTTGATCAGGCTGGACGCCGCACGGCATCCAATCCTGCCGGAAGGAGTGACCCGTGTCGTGCTGGCAGGGGTGCCGGACAGCATCCGGCTGGTGCGACTGGCGTTGGAACGGCTGCTTGAAATCACGGCCACCGAAGTCTCGGTCATCATTCACGCTCCGGAGTCCGCCGCCGCTTCCTTCGATGCCTGGGGACGGCCCCTCCCCGGAATTTGGTCCCAGCGGGAAATCAAACTCCCCAAAGGCAACGACAGCATCACCCTGACCGCCCGGCCCGAAGATGCCGCCCACGCCCTGGTGCAGGGCCTCGCCAAAGCCACCGCCGCCCCCAACACCCTCGCCATCGGATCCGCCGATCCCGAAGTTTCCGCGCCCCTGCGCCGTCATGCCGAGGCAGCCGGAATCGAAGTTTTCGATCCCGAAGGCTTGCCCCTCCCCAAGCACGAAATTTCCTGGCTTCTGAAAACCCTGACCCATCTCCTGCGTTCCGGGGCGTGGTCCGCCGCCGGTCAATTGCTCCGCCTGCCGGACGTGCTGGCCTCCGCCTGCCAGGCAGCCCGGACCAGCCATCATCTGAAAGCCCTGGAGGAATGGGATGCCTTTCAAGGCGAACGGCTCCCCCAAAACCTGTCCCAGGCCGCCCCCTTGGCCCTGCATTGGGCCGAGGCCCTTCAGGAACGCCGGCAAACTCACGCCGAATCCCCGGAAAACCTCCAGCGCCCGGTTCTCCCTGACATTATCGCATGGCTGCGGCAGGAAATCGCCCAACTCAAAAATGGGCCGCTGCCGGAGACCCTCGCCGCTTTCCTCGAAACGCTCTACGGCGGCCGGAAATTTGAAACCGCTGCCGAACGCCAACGATTCACCGATGCCCTCACGGCATGGCAGGACGCGCTCGAATCCGTGGAACGCGGGGCCGCCGCCTTCCTGCCGGATTTATCCCCCGCCGACCGTCTGGAACTCGCCGGTTCGCTCCTCCGCGAGAAGCGCCTTTACGCCCCGCACGCCGACACCGCCATCGCGCTCCACGGCTGGCTCGAACTGCCATGGCAGGATGCGCCTCACCTCCTGATCGCCGGAATGAATGAAGGCATGGTCCCGGACAGTCTGCAGGGCGATGCCTGGCTGCCTGACAGCGTGCGGGCTCTGCTGGATCTCAAAACCAATGACACACGGCTCGCCCGTGACAGCTATCTGCTGACCACCATGATTGAAAGTCGCCGCTCCGGCGGCAGCATCCAACTGCTCGCCGGACGTCTGACTGCCGCCGGCGACCCTCTCAAACCCAGCCGCCTGCTGCTCCGTTGCCCGGCGGCTGACCTGCCCGGGCGCGCCGTGCGGCTTTTTCCGAAGGAGACCGCGGACGAATCCGCCCGCCCCCCCGCTCTGCCGTGGCATCGGGCGTGGATGCTCAACGTGCCCCCGCCGCGCCCGGATTCGAGGGTTTTCCAACGCCTTAACGTCACCGCTTTCGGCGAATACCTGAAATGCCCCTTCCGGTTCTATCTGAAATACGTGCTGAAAATGGAACCGGTGGATGCCTCCGTGGCGGAACTGGATGCCCGCACCGTGGGAAATCTGTTTCACAACACGATGGAGGCTTTCCATCAACATCCGGAACTGCGCGACAGCGGCAATACCACCCGCATCGCGGAGTTTCTGCACGATGCCTTTGAAAAGCGGATCGAGGAAACCTACGGCACTGCCCTGACGGTTCCGGTGGTCATGCAGCTGGACGTGATCCGGAATTGCCTGACCAAAGCAGCCGGAATCCATGCTGCGGAAAGTGAAAAAGGCTGGCGGTTCAAGGAAGTGGAAATCGCGTTCCCGACTTTAGTTAGAATCCGCGGCACGGAAATCCGGGGCCGCATCGACCTCATCCAGCACCATCCGGAAGACGGCTACCGCATCCTGGACTACAAGACTTCGTCCACCGCCTCCAAGCCGGCGGAGGCCCACCTGAAATCCGTCAAAAACAAAGCCAGCCAGAAGTCACTCCTCCTCGGCCCCTGCGGTGGTTTTGCCACCCTCGATCACGGCGGGAAATTCCACGTCTGGCAAAACCTCCAATTGCCGATTTACGCCAAAATCATGGCGGATCACTACGATGTCAAAACGGTCGGGGTTGGCTATATCAACCTGCCCCGCGCGGTCAGCGAGGGCGGACTGGAAATGTGGGAGGACCTGGATGACACCATTCTGCAATCCGCCTGGGCCTGCGCCGACGGAGTGGTCTCCAACATCCAACAAGGCATCTTCTGGCCGCCGGGACCCAAGGGAAAATATGACGATTTCGGGTCGCTGGTGTTTCAGGACACTGAATCCAGTTTTGATCCTACCGCGCTGAAGCGCGTGCAGTCCATGATCGCGTCCGGCGAATTCCATCCCCTCCTGTCCTCCCCCCTCTGACCGGCCATGCTTCCCCACACTCTCATCACCGCTTCGGCAGGTTCCGGCAAGACCTGGCGACTCACGGTGCGTTATCTCCGTCTCGTCATGATGGGCGCCGCGCCGGAATCGATCGTGGCCCTGACATTTTCCCGCAAGGCCGCCGGCGAGTTCTTCAACGCCATCCTGCACCGCCTCGCCGAAGCGGCCGGGTCAACTTCCGCGGCTGTCAGGCTGGCCTGCGATATCGGAATGCCGGAGAAAGGGGCCGACGACTTTTGCCGGGCCCTTGAACAACTGGTCTCCCGTCTGCCCTTCCTGATGCTGGGCACGCTGGACAGCTTCTTCATCCGTCTGGCGCGCAGTTTTCCTTTTGAACTGGGCCTCAGCGGGGAGTTCACCCTGCTGGATGACCACCAACTTTCCGTGGAAAAATTGCGGGTGTACGAACGCGTCTTCGCTCCGGATGACATCGCCACCGAAGCCCGGGCGGAGTTCCGACGGGCCTTTGCCGAGGCGACGTTCGGCAAGGATGAAATCCGGGTGCGGGCGCTGCTGGATGATTTCGTCAGCAGCTGGCACGCGCAATACCTCGCCACGCCCGATCCTGACAAGTGGGGAAACCCGCGCCGCATCTGGCCGGTGAAGCCTCCGGTGCCCGGTCCGGAGGTGGACCGCACGGCCACCATCCTGCGAATCCGTCAGGGACTGGAGCGGCTGCCCCTCAAGCCTGGCCACCAGGACCGCTGGCATGGATTCCTCGAATCCGCCGCCGTCCACCTGCCCGGTTCACCGGTGGTGGAACCGATGAAATACCTCTGGGACCGGCTGCTGCCTTTGGTGAAGGAACTGGAGACCGGTTCGGCCATCCTCAAAATGGACCGCAGCACCTATGATCTGGAAGGCCCGCTGGCGGAGGCGGTGATGGTTTTGCTGCGGCATCTCATCGCCGGCGAACTGGCAGCGGTGCTCCGGCAGACCCGGGGAATCCATGAAGTAGTGCGCCGGTATGACGAAGCCTATCATGCCCTCGTGCGGCGGCAGGGGCGCCTGACCTTCCATGATGTGCAGCTGATCCTCGGGGGCGGGCTGAGTCCCGAGGCCTCCGGCCACAACGCACAACAGGCCCGGCTCCTGACCCATCAGGAAAACCGGCAACTGATGGACTACCGGCTGGACTCGCGTTACGAACACTGGCTGCTGGATGAATTCCAGGACACCAGCCGGATCCAGTGGCGCGTCCTTGCCAATTTGATGGACGAAGCCATCCAGGACAGCGAAGGCCGCAAGTCCTTCTTCGCGGTCGGAGACCGGAAACAGAGCATCTACGAATGGCGCGGCGGCACTCCGGCACTCTTCGATGAGCTCCAGGCGCAATACAATCTGCCGGGGCTGCCCCCGGACCAGTGGCCCTTGCAGGTGGAGCCGCTTTCCCTGTCACAACGATCCGGCCCGGCAGTGATCGCGATGGCGAATCAACTGTTGGGAGACGACACCGGCCTCCTTGAATCCGGCCTCCCTCCCGCCGCGGTGGCGCAGTGGCACTGGCAGCACCACGAAAGCAAAAACGTCAATTACGGGGGAACCGCGCTGGCAATTGAAGTCGATCCCAAAAGGGAGGATTCCGACGATCGCTTTCCCGACATTGATGCGGCATGGAAACGCGCCGCGGAATTGCTCCGGGAGATCCAGCCGCTGAAACGGG
The DNA here is from genome assembly GCA_942492905.1 of uncultured Verrucomicrobiota bacterium. GTDB lineage: Bacteria > Verrucomicrobiota > Verrucomicrobiia > Verrucomicrobiales > V1-33 > CAIZWU01. Next base: position 1,671,787 of record OW818657.1, on the reverse strand, counting down.
GCCTGACCTGCGCGGTGATCTGTCATCAGAATAAACGGGCGCTGGCTCTGACGGATTTCCTCCGGACCGCGACCGGAATGCCAGTGGTGTGCGAAAGCGATCTTTTCATCGCCAGCGACAACCCGGTAACTTCCGCCCTGCTGGCGCTGCTGCAATTCGCCGCGCATCCCGGTGATCAGTTTGCCTGGCAACATTTGCTGATGACGCCACTGCTGAAAGTGATGCAGGGCCTGCCGCACGAGGCCGAGCCCAACACAAAACCGGAGAGACCCGCCCTGCGCCGGGCGGTGGTGCGCCGGGTGCTCGCCCAGGTGGCGGAACTCGGCTTCCACGACACCCTGCGCTGGTGGTCGGAGGCGCTGATGCAGGAACGGCGGCGGCAGCGGCTGGACCTGGACGCCTTCAGCCAGGGCCGCATTGATGAACTCTGCGGCTGCGCACGGGAATTCGACAACAGCGGCAGCCGCGACACGGATGAGTTCCTGACCTTCGCAAAATCCTGGACCGAGCGCGGAGACAGTCATGATGGAGCCATCCAGGTCATGACCATCCACCGCTCCAAGGGCCTGACCTTCGATGTGGTGGTGATCCCGGATCTCGGTTATCCCTACACCTTTACCCACCGCCACACCACCGGCCGCGAATCCGATGCCCACGGTGAAGTGCAGTGGCTGACCAAGCTCCCCAACAAGGACATCGCCGAAGCCGACCCCGTGCTCGCCCGGGCCCTCGAACGGGCCAATGGCGCGACCTGGTGCGAACGTCTCTCCGCGCTTTATGTGATGGTGACGCGGGCACGCTATGCCAATTATCTTTTCCTGCCGCCCGCTCCTGACAAACCAGGAAAATCACCCACTCTGCCGGCCACGGTGCGGCACACCCTTCAACAACAGGACGCCGGGAAGCTCAACATCGCCGGCACGGAGTATCCGCTGATTGCCTGTTTCGGGGAGCCTGACTGGTATCGGGCGCATGCGGTTCAACCAAGCGCCCCTCCTGCCGCCAAGGCTGCCTCCCCACCGGTCCCGGACCAGCAGGCGGATTTATTCGCGGAGCCGTCTCCGGTGGTCCCTGCCAAAACTATCCCATTGCGTTTCAAACGGCCGTCGGACGTTTCCGATGACGAAAACGAAGCCGTTTTCCAAAGCGCGCGGCAGGCCGCGAAGGAAGCGGGCATCGCCGTTCATGCGGCCTTTCAACGGGTGGAGTGGCTCGACGGGGCCGACGCCGCTTTGGCGGGAGCCGGGCTGGAACCGGCCGCCGTGGCGGAAGCGCGGGCCTGTCTGCAGGAACCGGGACTGGCGGAGTTTTTCGTCAGGCCGCAAGGGACGGTGGACGTCTGGCGCGAGCGGGCCTTTGACATCATCCTGGAGGGAACCCTGCAGAGCGGGGTATTCGACCGGGTGGTGGTAGTGAGGGATGCCGCAGGACAGGCGCTCTCGGCGGTGCTGGTGGATTTCAAGACGGGACCCGCCACTCCCACCGCGGGGAAAGCGGCATTGCCGTACCGGCGGCAGATCGGGATTTACCGGCAAGCTCTGGAGCGGCTACTCGCCCTGCCGGCCGCGAAAATCCGCGCCGTGCTGATTTTCACCGCCTCGCGGGAAACGGTGGATTTGTAACGGAATTTAAGGTGCATTCCCCCACCCGCCGTTTCATGATCCGGGTGATGACGGCGAAGGCCTTTTGCGATATGCGTATTTTGATTGTTGAAGACGAAGCCCGCACCGCCGCGGGCTTGCAGACCGGCTTGGCAGCAGCCGGGTTTGCTCCGGAGATTTCAGGCCGGGGCGATGAAGCGGTGGAACTGATCAGCACCCAGGCCTACGATGCCGTGGTTATGGACATTATGCTCCCGGGCTGCGATGGGCTGACGGCGGTACGCCGCCTGCGGAGCCGGAGCAACAGCACGCCCATCCTGCTTCTCTCCGCTCTCGGCGAAGTGGATCAACGGATTGAAGGCCTCAACGCCGGGGCCGACGACTATTTGGCCAAGCCCTTCGCGATCGGCGAAGTGGTCGCACGCCTCCAGGCTCTGACCCGCCGGGGGGGCGAGTCCAAGGCCATCCTGCTCCGTGTCGCGGACCTCACCCTGGATGTGCCGCACCGGATTGGGACGCGGGGCGGCCGTCTGATCGAATTGAGCGCGCGTGAATTCCGCTTGCTGGAAGTGCTCATGAAACAAGCCGGGCAGGTTTGCCCCCGCTCCCTGCTGCTGCGCGAAGTGTGGGACTATAACTTTGATCCGGGCACCAATCTGGTGGACGTCTACATCCGGAAGTTGCGGGAAAAAATCGATAGCGGGGCCAACCTGCCCCTGCTGCACACCATCCGTGGGGTGGGTTACATGCTGAGTGAAACCGCGCCATGACGAAGTCCCTGCGCAAGCGCCTTTGCTGGTGGCATACCGGACTCTTTGCCGCCGCCATCGCCATTTCCCTGCTGCTCGCCTGGAAGGAAGTCCACCGGCATAACCCGGCCGGCGCCTCGACCGGGGAGAAATGGCAGTTCATCACGGATACCGCTTTGGAATCCTGCGTGCCCTTTGTCCTGCTGGGGGCGGTCAGCTGGTGGCTGATCCACCGCTCCCTCGCCCCGGTTGTGAAACTGACGGAAGCCGCCGAACATATTCACGAGGACAGCCTGCACCGCCGCCTGCCGCTGCTGGGAACCGGGGACGAATTGGACCGCCTGACATCTGTCATGAATGACATGACGGGCCGGCTGGAGACGTCCTTCGCCCGCGTTCGGGAATTTACGCTGCATGCCTCGCACGAGTTGAAGACACCGCTGACCATTCTACGCAGCGGATTTGAACAGTCCCTCAGCCGCCATGATTTGAGCGAACCGATGAGGGATCAAATCATCAGCTGGGTGGATGAGGTCGACCGCTTGAACCGGGTGGTGAGCGGCCTGACGCTGCTGACCCAGGCCGACGCAGGACAAGTGACGCTGACGACAGAGGAAGTAGCCCTGCATGACCTGCTGCGGGACGCGGCCAGTGAAGCGGAAATCCTGGGCCAGAGTCTGAATCTCACCGTCGAGGTCATCCTGGAAGACACCATTACGCTGAAAGCCGACCGCCATCGGCTGCGCCAATTGCTCCTGAATCTCACCGACAACGCAGTTAAGTATAACCGCGAAGGAGGATACATCCGTTATGTGCTGAAACGGGAAGGCTCCCACGCCCTCATGATCGTGGAAAGCGGCGGCCGGGGTATCCCCCGCGATGAGTTGCCCCACATCTTCAACCGCTTCTACCGCAGCAGCACCTCCCGCGGCAGTGGTCTGGACGGCGTGGGACTGGGCCTGAGCATTTGCCAATGGATCGCCCATGCGCACGGCGGGGAGATTACCGCCACCTCCCTGCCGGATCACACGGTGCTCACGCTGCGGCTTCCCCTGCAGCAAACCCCTTCCCTGCCCCTCTGAGCGGAAAGAAGGGGGACGAATCCGCTGGCACCCTGCTGGTTCCTGTGGGTATATCGGCGTTCCGCCGTCCCGCATGAAGATCATTGCCATCGCCAACCAAAAAGGGGGTGTGGGTAAAACCACCACCGCCATCAATCTCTCCACCTGCCTGGCCAAGGCCGGCGCGAGGGTGCTTCTGCTGGACCTAGACCCGCAGGGGAATGCCTCCAGCGCCCTCGGGCACCGCGCCGGCGAAGGGCAAAGCCTTTATCGCGTCCTGATCGGCCACGACACGCTGGCTGGCAAAATCCAGCAGACGCGTTTTCCCAATCTTTCGATTATTCCCGCCCAGATGGAACTGGCCGGCTGCGAAGTCGAACTGGTCCGGGCGGAGAATCACCTGATCCGCCTGCGGGAAGTGCTCACTCCCCTCAAGGATACCGGGCGCTTTGACTTCCTCCTGATCGATTGCCCGCCGTCCCTCGGCATTCTGATGACTTCGGCCCTGGCCGCCGCGGATGGTCTGCTGATTCCGATCCAATGCGAATATTTCGGCTTGGAAGGGCTGGCCCGGATTGTGGATATCCACGATCAGATCGCGACCAGCGGGATCAATCCTTCCGTCACTCTGGAAGGCATTTTGATGACCATGTATGATGGCCGCACCGGGCATTGCCGGGCGGTGGTGGAGGAGGTGCGCCGGGCTTTTGGGGATCTGGTCTACCCCGTCTGCATTCCACGCAGTATCGCGGTGGCCGAGAGCCAGAGTTTTGAAAAAGCGCTCGTGGAGTACGACCCCAACGGAAAAGCGGCGACCGCCTACCGTCAGGTGGCTGAAGCCTTCCTGGCGCGGCAACTCAGCAGCGATGCTGTGCCGGCCGCTTCCCTGTAACCTGCCGGACGCTTCGCGGGGAGAAGTTCCCCCTCAGGCCCGTGGTTTGAGATCGCGTTCGATTTCGATCCGGTCGGCCCGGTTCCTCGCCTTGATCTTGTGGTCCCGTTTGGAGCGCCGTTCCTCAGTCATCCGGCGCGTTTTGGTGCGGGCACCCAACTGCGCCAGTTCTGCATCCAGTTTGAGGAATCCATTGTAGCGCTCCTGCTCCAACCGCCCGTCCGCAACCGCCTGACGGATCGCACAGCCCCGGTCTGAAGTGTGTTTGCAGTCGCCAAACTGGCACTGCTCCGCGAGGGATTCGATGTCAGCAAAACGCTCCCGCAGGGTGGTTTCATCCGTCCACATCTGCACTTCCCGGATGCCAGGATTGTCCACGATAATCCCACCGCCGCGCAGCACCATGAGTTCCCGTGCCGTGGTGGTGTGGCGTCCCTTGCCGGTGATTTCATTCACCTCCCCGGTCCACTGGAACTCGTCCCCCAGCAGTTGATTGATCAGGGCAGATTTCCCCACGCCACTGGACCCGACCAAGGCAACGGTGGCGCCCCGTTGGAAATACTGTTTGAGCGCCTTCAGTCCTTTCTTTTCCTGGGCACTGGTGATGTGGATGCTGGCCTCGGGATTCAAGGCCCGGATCGATTCCGCCGCCGCCTCATTCTGTTCCCGCTCGTAAAGATCACACTTGTTGAGCAGCACCACCGCCCGGGCCCCACTGCGGCCGATAATCGCAAAAAACCGCTCCATGCGCCGCGGATTGAAGTCCGGGCCGGCCTCGGTCACTACCACCACCACATCCACATTGGCCACCATCACCTGCTCTTCCGTGCTCTGCCCGGCCGCTTTGCGGGAAAGCCGGTTACGCCGCTCCAAGCGGGCCCGGATCACGGTCTCCCCCTCTTCTTTGCCCAACTCCAAGGCCACCCAGTCGCCCACCGCCGGAAGGTCGGCATCCGTGGCGGCTTCATGATAGACCTTGCCCCCCAATACCACTTCCACTTCTTCAAAGACGCCGCCCGCAACATAGAGCGCGCCATAGGAAATTTTGTTATCCCGGATCAACCGGGCGGGCGTCCAACCCGCTTCCCGGCATGGCTCAAACTCAGCTTCGAGGACATCATTCCACCCCAGATCCTCCAAACTTCGTGCAGCCATATTTGTTGGAAGGGATCAGGTCAAAACAGGCTCCGCTGATCTTTGGGCCGCAGGCTGGGCTGGGCAGAGGACGCCCGCAGCACTGCCACCGGAATGCCCCGTTCCTCAACATAATCGATCTGGCCGGTCAGTTTGAACCATCCCATTTCCTGAAGGCCGGCCGGGACCGGAGGCTGGAATACCACAGGCAGGGACACCGGCCGCGCGTCGGCGGCACAACAAGTCATCTGGAGCACAAAGACCCGCCACCGCCCCGGCTCAGTGCTGGAAGTGTCCTTGACGATCTGCCCCACCGTCTCCACCCCCTGCCCCTTCATCACTTTGGCATACTCCGGGTCTGCACTGCTGTAATAAAGCTCCTCCACGCCGAGTTCGAAATTTCCATCCTTGTTCCGGGGGCGGTATTTCTCCACCACCGCCAGGGTCATGCCCCCGGCTGCCGCCTCCGTGGGCGATCCCTCAGGCGTTAAACGATAGGCCTCCGGCGCCTTGGTATCACTTCCGGTCCGCGACGAATACGCTGCCAGCATATTCTGTTTGTACTTATCACTGAACTCATCCGGCGTGAGGACCGCCGAGGCCGTCACCGAAAGCGCCAGTAAAGCCAAGGCCAGGCCACGCCCTGCCGGGGTGCCCTCATGGGAATGGCCTCCCGCCTTCTCGTGATCATGATCGTGGTCACAACATCCGCCCTCCGCATGATCATGCCCGCAGCTCTCCGGCTGGGCCCGCATCTGCCAATTGAAAATGCCCAGCACGGCGAGAATCAGCCCGCCCACCAGCACCTGGATGCGGAAAGTGCCCTCCCCGATCAGGTAGCTGTTAATGCGGCCGCTGGCATAAAACCAAACCATCATCACCGCCCAGATCAGAAGAACGCCCAGTTCCAGAAACAACAAAAAGCGCCTCGTCCATTCAGCTTCACCAGCGGGATGCGCGACGGCTTCATGGCCGTGTTGATGACCATGCCCATGATCGTGATGATCATGATCACAGCCACAGTCCGTCCCATGGCTGTGGCCGGCAGGTTTATGATCGTGATCGGGAGGGGAGTCAGGGGTAGCACTCATGATTTAAACCAGGCAAGGGATTGCAGCCACGGCCAGATCGCTTCCATTCCAAAACCGGCCGCGTAGACGGCAATGAACAAGGACACTGCCAGTGCCGCCACCGCACGCGGTTTCAGCACCGTGGAGTAAAGAAAGATCAGCTTCAGATCCATCATCGGGCCAAAGACGAGGAATGCCAGTTTTGCCACCGCCGGGAAAAGATTGTCCGCCGCAATGATGAACGCATCGGTGGTGCTGCACAGACTCAACACAAAAGCCATCACCATCAGGACCGGTGCCGCAATCCAATGATTCCCCGCCACCACTCCCATGCCTTCCTGAAGCGACGGCCGGTAGAAAACTTGTGTCTTAAGAATCGAAGCGATCGCCACCCCAATCACAAAATATAAGGCCACGTCCAGAAAATCCCGCTGCGCCGTCCGCATGGCCTGCACAAACCGCTTCCCGTGATCGGGTTTTGCTTCAGCCGCCGCGCCCCCCGCCAGGGCCGGAGCCGATATGCCGGCCAGGACCCGATCCTTCAAAACCGATGACGCCGCGAAGCGCGAAATAATCAGTCCCGCCAGCACCGCGATGACATATCCCATCGTCACCCGCGATCCCATCATCAGCAGCGGATCCCGCCCGGTGAAAGCCGTCCATGTGCTCAGCGCCACGATCGGATTCACGATGGGTGCCGCCAGCATATAGGTCATCGCACAGCCCAGCGGCAGTCCCTTCTGCACCAAGCGGCGGATCACCGGCACGATGGCGCATTCACACACCGGGAAAATAATCCCCAGCAACCCACTGACCAGAATCGCCGGGAAGGCCCGCTTCGGCAGCAGGCGGTCCATCGCCCCGGAAGGCAGCCAGGCATCAATCACCCCGGAGATCAGCGCCCCCAGCAGAATGAATGGCGCGCCTTCCAGCAGGATACTGAGAAAGGCGTAAAAGATATCCCCGGTGGGGCTGGGAACGGGCAACGGCATGCAGGGAAAGACGGAGGAAGGTTGTCCCATTCTTTCGCCTGCCCCGCCAAACACAAGGGCGCACCGGTCCCGGCGGAGGTGACAAAAAAGACCGCTGCATGGCCCCTCCCCTGCACGTAACTTGCGCTGACCCGAATCTGTGCCCCGTTGTCCAAAATCCATGAAGCGTCTCCTTTCCCCGTTCCTGCTCCTGCTCACCCTGCTCACGACCGCCTGGGCCCAGACCGCGTCCCTCAAAACCATTTCGTGGAATATGGAATGGTTTCCCGGCAAACGGCCCACCGCCTCCGCAGAGGAAGCCGCCGCCCACATGAAAGCCGGACAGGACGCCCTCAAGGCCATGAATCCCGACATTTTTATCGGAGTGGAAGTCAATGACTGGAACGCCTTCCACGAAGTCTGCTCCGTCGTCCCCGGTCTGGTCGTCCATGTCGTGAGCAGCTTTGTCGATCCCCAGTCCGGCGAAATCCGCCCGCAGCAGATCGGCATCGCCTCCAAGCTGAAATGTCAGGGTGCCTGGTGGGAACCCTGGAAAGCCAACGTTCCCAACATCTCCCGCGGTTTCTCCTTCGCTTCCCTCGAGGACCCCGACGGCAAGGGACTCATCATGGTCTATGGCAACCACCTCAAATCCAACCGCGGCAGCGACACCCCGGAAGGCGCCAAAAACGTCGGGACCATGCGCGATGAACAGGCCACCCAACTCCTGCGCCACATGAAGGACATGACCGTCGCCTACGGAAACCGCCCCATCCGCGGCTGGATCGCCGGGGGCGATTTCAATACCAACCATGACGGCCAATTCCCCGAATGCCACGTCGTCGACCTCCTGACCAAAGGAGGATTTTACAATACGTGGCTGAACGTCCCCAAGGAAAAACGCCTCACCTGGCGCACCGAACCCGGCGGCCGTTTTCAACCAACCACCTTCGATTATCTTTTCGCCAAAGGCTTCGGCGAACTCACCGCCTCCGCCGTCGAGGTGGACATGGCCGTCAGTGACCACCTCCCCGTGCAACTCCTGCTGCCTCCCGCAAAGTAGCCGTCCGCTGTGCCTCTCGTTTCTTCCACCTACTGCCCGCCGCGCCTGCTCCGCCACGGGCACCTGGCCACGATCTTGCCATCCCTCCTCCCCGCCCCCCGGGAGGCCTGGACGCGGCACGAGCGCCTTGAACTCGCCGATGGCGACTTTTTGGATCTCACTTGGCTGGAGCACCCGGACTCCACCGGCAAGGAGCTTCCCCGTCCTCTCGCCCTCCTCTCCCACGGATTGGAAGGCAGCGTGCAGGCGACCTACATCCGCGGCATGGCCCGTACCATTGGCAGCCATGGCTGGGATGTGCTCGCGTGGAACTACCGCAGCTGCGGTGGCCTCCCCAACCGGCTGCTCCGGTCCTATCACAGCGGCGAATCCGGCGACCTCCGCCTCGTCATCGATCACGCCGCCCTGACTTATTCCCGAATCGCCCTGATTGGCTTCAGCCTCGGTGGGAATATCACCCTGAAATACGCAGGGGAATCGCCCCCGCATCCCGCCGTCCGAGCCGCCATCGCCATCTCTGCGCCCGTAGACCTCGCCTCCAGCGCCCGTGCCTTGGATCAGCGGCGCGGCAACCGCCTCTACCTCCACCGTTTTCTCAAAACCCTCCTCGCCAAAGCCTCCGCCAAAGCCCAACAATTCCCCGGATCGATCGATCCCGCCCGCCTGGCCAAAATCCGCACCATCAGCGACTTCGACGAACACGTCACCGCCCCGCTCCACGGCTTCGCCGGAGCCGAAGACTACTGGTCCCGCGCCTCTTCCCTGCCCCACCTTACGAATATTCGGGTGCCCGCTCTGCTGCTCAATGCACTGAACGACCCCTTGCTGGACACGCCATCATTCCCCACGGCCGCCGCCTTGGAAACGACTGAATTCCATCTCGAAACCCCGGCCCACGGCGGACATGTCGGCTTCCCGGATTTCCGGCTAAGCTGGCAGCCATGGCATGAGCGGAGGGTTTTGGCGTTTCTGAAAAGCAGCCAAACGGAAAGTGGCAATCATCGCTCCGCGTGATGAGCGTTGCACTCCACCAGCTGCCAGGACGTGAAACGTAAACTTAGGGCATATCGCAAAAACTCACCGCCCCGCATGGGCACTGCTCATCACGCAGAGCGATGATGGCTACCTTGCCGATTCCCCGCTGGCATCTCCCTCGATTTCATTCTCCCTGTAAACCATGCGTTTCTTCTGCCCTGAAGACGAACTGTTGGTCACCCAGCGCCGCCTGCCGCATTGGGCGCAGGATGGCGCCGTGGTTTTCCTGACATGGCGCACGCACGATTCCATGCCAAAACAGTTGCTTGAGTCATGGCGCGCCGAACGGAACCGCTGGCTGGACCGACACGGTATTGACCCCATAAGTCCCGGTTGGAAGGGAAAGGTGCAGGACCTGCCCGCTGATGAACTAGCTGCATTTCACAACCATTTCACCACCCGCTGGCATGACGAACTCGATGCCGGCCATGGGTCCTGTGTGCTACGCCTGGTGGAATTTTCGGGGATCGTGGCGGACAGCCTGCGGCACTTTGATGGCGACCGCTACGCGTTGCTGGATTTTGTGGTGATGCCGAATCACGTCCATCTGCTGGCCACCTTTCCTGACAAGGCCTCCATGCTGGAGCAATGCGAGTCATGGAAACATTTTACTGCGACGCGGATCAATCGCCGGCTAGGGACCAAGGGGCGGTTCTGGCAGCAGGATGCTTTTGATCATCTGGTGCGGCATGAATCCCAATTCCGGCGTCTCCAGCGTTACATCGCGGAGAATCCGGTGAAGGCCCGGCTGAGGGAAGGCGAGTATGTGTTGTGGAGCAGCGGCAAGCAGCCATGCCAAAGTAGCCGTCATCGCTCCGCGCGATGAGCTTTGCACTCCACTGCCTCGGACGGTTTCGAACGTAGGCTGAATGTGAAATCGAAAATCCCGACTGATTCGACCCTGCATTCGCTCATCACGCGGAGCGGTGATGGCTACTAGCCGTTCAGCCTGCATTTGTGCCTGCGGCATGGCAGCAGGCTTGCATTACCACCTGCGACCTTGAATTCCCCACCAAGTGAATCGCTCAATGCGACCAGGACGATCAGGCGTTGAACGGTAGCACAGCGCAAACTCGGTCATCCTCAACTTGTCCGACCCGGTTCCAGTCAGAAAAGCAAAGGCTTCATCTTCCGTTCCATCACCTCCTGAAATCCCAACGTAAATCCGTCCCCATGGCTTGCCATCGTCGGAGTTGATTTCGAAAACAAATGGCTGTGAATCATCATGGTTTAGCGGAATCCATCCTCCAAGAACATAGATTCCACCGATCATTTCCCGTTTCAGCCAAGTCGCATTTAGCACCTTGTGAACTTCCTTGGAGGTGCAGGGCGGATGCAATTGATGGGCGAACTGCGAAAATATCCGTTCCTGCTTGCCGGTATGAACACCCATGTCGGGTGGAACAATCGTATAACCGCTGTCAGTGTGGGGGAGCAGGCGAAAATTGACCCCGAGATATGGCAGGGCATTGGCCACCGAGGCACCAATGACGATTCCGATGGCTAAAACGCCAAGGTTCCCTGTGGATGGCTTCACTGGCATGGCCTGACACCATAAAGCTTTGGCGGATGGTTGTCCATTATATCCTCGGCCTCATGGATTGACTCGCCGCTGCCATCGCTGATCACGCGGAGCGATGATGGCTACTTTCCTTTCAGCTACTTTCAATCAATCAATCAATCAACCCACCTTCACCTTCACGCCGTGCTCGGCGGTGATGGTGCCGAGCAGGGTGCCTTTCAGACCACAGGCCAGCGCGGCGTCCTTCTGCGCGGCAGGGACGATGACGACCCAGCCGTAGCCCATGTTGAACGTGTTGAGGCGGTCGGCGGCATCGACGTGTTTGAGGACTTTGGGGATGGCTCCGAGAGTCCACTCGGGGATGGCGAGATCAGCGCCTTTGGTGCCGAGGAAACGCTCCAGATTCTCCACGAGGCCGCCGCCGGTGATGTGGGCCATGGCTTTGAGATCGATCTTCGCGGCTTTGAGGGCGTTGACTTCCTCATGATAGAGACGGGTCGGAGCCAGCATGGCAATGATCTCTTCCTTGGTGAAATCCGCAGCGTTTTCGCGGAGGACGCGGCGGACGAGACTCCAGCCGTTGGCGTGGAAGCCGTCGGAGGGATAACCGATCACGGCATCACCGGGCTCGACACGGGTGGGGTCGAGGAGGTCTGGTTTTTCGATGGCACCAATGGCGAAACCACTCAGTTCGACAAAACCTTCGGGGACGATGCCGGGCATTTCGGCGGTTTCCCCTCCGGCGAGGATACAATTGCAGGCGCCGAGCCACTCGGTCATGCCCGCGATGAGACGCGAGATCTGTTGTTTGTCGATTTTCGGAATACCGATGTAATCGAGGAACATGATGGGATCGCCGCCGGTGGTGAGGACGTCGTTGACGTTCATGGCCACAAGGTCCTTGCCGGCGGTTTCCAGCAGATCGTGTTCAAGGAGGAGTTCCAGCTTGGTGCCGACCCCGTCGCAGCCGGTCACGATGACGGGCTGTTTGTAATCACTGAGATCGTAGGCTGCCGCGAAAAGGCCGAAGGCACCCAGCAGCTTGCGTTTGCCTTCGGTGCGGCGGCGGAGTTCGCCTATGTCGCCGACGAGTTCGGCCGCAGTTTTGATATCAACACCAGAGTCTTTGTAGGTTAAGCCGGACATTTGAGGAAAGTGGTCAGTGGTCGGAAATCAGGGATCGGAAAAATCAGGGAGAACGGGCTGGGGATTCCAGCCACCCGTCCTATCCATCAGGCGATGAGTTTGCGGCTGCCGGAAATCTCGCGCCAGACGCTGCGGAAGAGGTAATAACCCCAGCCGTGGTTTTGGCGGCCGGACCAGTCGGGATCGTAATGATCCTGCGGGTGCAGGAAACGCTCCGGATGCGGCATCAGGCCGAAGACCCGGCCGGTTTTGTCCTGGAGGGCTGCGATCTTCAGAGTGCTGCCGTTGACGTCATCTTTATAAGTCAGGGCGACAAGGCCTTCATCCATGTACTGCTGGGCCTTGCCTTCGGGAGCGACAAAGCGGCCTTCGGCATGGGCGATGGGAAGTTCGAAATCGTCCGGCAGATCGGCGAGGTAGGGGCTTTCCGGGGCCACATTTTTCAGCTTCACCCAGCGGCATTGGAAGCGGCCGCTGGTGTTGTCGATCAGGCTGCCCTCGGGGAGAACCCCTAGTTTGGTCATGATCTGGAAGCCGTTGCAGATTCCGAGGACATACCCACCGTCGGCGATGAACTTCTGGAGGGAATCGCCCAGTTTCACCTCGCTGACGAGCTGGGCGATGCGGCCGGCCATGACGTAATCCCCGTAGCTGAAACCTCCGCTGAAAACCACCAGTTTGGCGGCGTTCAGATGTTCCGGGGTAATCAGCGAGACGGGCACGATGTTGGTGGAGAAACCGGCGGCTTCCAACGCCCGGGCGGTCTCGGCATCGCAGTTGGTGCCGGGGAATTTAATGAGGAGGGCGGGAGGGTTGAGCAACATGGCGGCAGGCGCGGGGCTGAGTCCTAAAAAGGGCGAGGGGGCGGGGAAGGCAAGGGGGATTTGGCCTTTGGAGCCCCCAAAGGGCCAATCCCCCGGCTCCGTCCGGGCCGATGGGGGCAAAAGCCGTTCAAAAAATCGGCGAACAAGGCGGCGTTTGCAATTTTCACGGGGTGGGGCTACGGCGCGGCTTCCGTTTTCCGGTTTTCACCCTCCCCCACCTTCGAACTCAACTCCCAGACTTATGGCCAAAAAAAGCATCCGTGATATCGATCCTGCCGGCAAACGCTGCCTCGTGCGCGTGGACTTCAATGTGCCGCTGGAGGAGAAAGAGGGAGCCATGGTCATCACCGATGCCACCCGCATCGAGGAAACCTTGCCGACACTGAAGTATTTGATCGGAAAGGGCGCCAAAGTCATCCTGTGCAGCCACCTCGGCCGCCCGAAGGGGCAGATCGATCCGAAACAGAGTCTGCGTCCCGTCGCCACTGCGTTGAGCGTGCTGCTCGGCGTGCCGGTGGAGTTTTCCGAAACCAGCGTGGGCCCGGAAGCCGAAGCCAAAGCGAAAGCCCTGCCTGATGGCGGGGTGCTGCTGCTGGAAAACGTGCGGTTCCACGCCGGCGAGGAAAAGAACGACGTGGAATTGTCGAAGCAGTTTGCCTCGCTCGCGGAGATTTTTGTGAACGATGCCTTCGGCAGCGCCCACCGCGCCCACAGCTCCACTGCCGGCGTCGCGGCCTTCCTCCCCGCCGTCAGCGGCCTGCTGATGGAGAAGGAACTAACCTACATGCACGACGAATTGCAGACCCCGGACCGCCCGTTTGTGGTGATCCTCGGCGGCGCCAAGGTCAGTGATAAAATCAACGTCATCAATGCCCTGCTGGAAAAAGCCGACACCATCATCATCGGCGGTGGCATGGCCTACACCTTCCGCAAGCTGGTCCAGGGCATCACCCTCGGGAAGAGCCTCTACAAACCCGAATGGGAACCCATCGCGGAAGCCGCTCTGGCCAAGGCCAAGGAACGCGGGGTCAAGTTCCTCATCCCGGTGGATGCTCTCATCACGGACAACTTTGATTTCGGAGCCATGCAGGTGGGCAACACCAGATTCACCGCTCCCGGCGAAAACATCCCGGACGGCTGGGAAGGTGTCGATATCGGGCCGGAATCCGTGAAACTGTTCAGTGCTGAAATCGCCAACGCCAAAACCGTGCTCTGGAATGGTCCGATGGGGGTCTTTGAAATCAAGGCCTGCGCCAAGGGCACTTTTGACATCGCGGAAGCCATCGCCGCCAACACCACCGCCAAGACCATCATCGGCGGTGGCGACAGCGTGAAGGCTGTGAAAAAGGCCGGCGTGGGCGACCAGATGACCTTCATTTCCACCGGCGGCGGGGCGAGCCTCGAGCTGTTGGAAGGCAAGGAGTTGCCCGGCGTGGCCGCGATTGCCGACAAATAATCCGCCGTCCCACGGCTGGCAATTTACCACAGGCGCAGTCCCCCCGGGACTGCGCCTTTTTGTTGGCAAAAACCGACCCCCTCTCGGCAATTGGGCGGTTTTCTGCCGGAAAGCTGGACGTATCCTGAACGTATTCCATAGTTCTGACCCGCTCCTCCACCGGGAGCCATCGCTTTTCGCCATGCCGATCCTTTACAGCCCCCTGACCTTCCGGATGCCACTCCGCCTGCTGCCTCTGCTGGCCGCACCGGCCATGGCAGCCGCGGCCGGCCCCTTGAGTTACAACAAGGACATCCGCCCCATCCTCTCGGAAAACTGCTTTAATTGCCATGGCCCCGACTCGGCTTCGCGCAAAGCGGGGCTGCGACTGGATTCATTCGAAGCGGCGACGGCTGCCAACAAGGACGGCATGGTTTCCCTGGTGCCCGGCAAAGCGGACGTGAGTGAAGTAATTAAGCGGGCGCTGTCCAAAGATCCCGATGAGATCATGCCTCCGCCGGAGTCCCATAAAACTCTGAAGCCGGAGCAAATCGCGACCCTGCAACGCTGGATCAATGATGGCGCGAAATACGAACCCCACTGGTCCTTCATCGCCCCCGTCCGTCCTGCCCTGCCTGCGGTGGCCCATCCGGCCTCCATCAAAAATCCCATTGATCAATTTGTCCTCGCCACCCTCGAGGCCAATCAATTGAAACCCGCCCCGGAAGCGGACCGCCGCACCCTCATCCGCCGCGCCAGCCTCGACCTGACGGGCCTGCCTCCCGAACCGGCCATGGTGGAGGCTTTCGTCCATGACCCCGATCCTCAGGCCTATGAGAAGCTGGTGGACCGCCTGCTGGCTTCCCCGGCCTGGGGCGAGCACCGCACCCGTTATTGGCTGGACTATGCGCGCTACGCCGACACGCACGGGATTCATTTCGACAACTATCGTGAGATGTGGCCCTACCGGCAGAACGTCACGGAAGCCTTCAACCGCAACCAACCCTTCGATCAATTCACCATTGAACAAATTGCGGGCGATCTCCTCCCTGACCGCACGTTGGAACAGCAGATCGCCTCCGGCTTCAACCGCTGCAACATCACCACCAACGAAGGCGGGGCGATCGCCGAGGAATACCTTGTGCTGTATGCCCGGGACCGGGTGGAAGCCACCAGCGCCGTCTGGCTGGGCCTCACCACCGGCTGCGCGGTGTGCCATGACCACAAGTTCGATCCCGTCTCGCAGAAGGAGTTCTATCAACTCGCAGCCTTTTTCAATAACACCACGCAGAACGCGATGGACGGCAACATCGCCGAGACCCCTCCCATGGTGGTGGTCCCGCCGAAAGCAGACCAGTCACGCTGGGACGCCCTGACAGGAGAACTGGCGGGGACTCAGAAAAAGTTGGAGGAGCGCCAGCAGTTGGCCCTTCCCGAATTCGACGTCTGGCTGGCCAAAACCACGCCGGATTATTTCCAGGCGAAGCAGGGCACCGGCGACTTTAAGCTGCAGATTCCGCTGGAGGAGTCCGCAGGGCAGACCGTGACCGCGAACACACCAGCGGGCGCGCTCACCGCACCGGCTCCGGCAGGTATCGCGGCCGTGCCCGGCCCGGTTAGTGGCCATGGCTACCGCATCACCCCGGGAGCGACCGTGGAATTTCCCGGCAACGATGGATTTGAACGGGACAAACCCTTCTCCTTCGGAACCTGGCTCAGGATTCCCAAGGACGGGCCCTCCGGCTCGGTCTTCGCCCGCATGGACGAAAGCCGTGATTTCCGGGGCTGGGATCTCTACCTGGAAAATGGCCGGGTCGCCACCCACCTTATCAGCAAATGGCCCTCGGACGCCATCAAAGTGGTCACCAAAAAACCTCTCGCAGCCGATGCCTGGCAGCATGTGTTTGTCACCTACAATGGTTCCGGCAAGGCGGGCGGCGTATCGATCTATGTGAACGGGGCGCTGCAGCCTCTGAAGATCGATGCCGATGGCTTGAAGAACAGCCTCCAGGGCGACAGCCCCTTCAAACTGGGGCAACGCAAGGAAGGCTCCCGCACGGATGGGATCGTGCTGCAGGACGTCAGGTTGTATAACCGGCAGCTCCCTGAAGGCGAGGTCGCGTCGCTCGCTCGCGCCCCGCAGCTTGCCAAAATCCTCACCAAACCCGCCGGCGAACGCAGCAAGGAGGAACTGCAGAGCGTCTTCGACTGGTATCTGCTCACCCTGGACGGGCCTTCCCTGAATCTGAAACAACACCTCGCGAAACTGGATGAGGAAAAAGCCGGCATCCGCGCCCGCAGTGCGGTGACCCATGTGATGCAGGAAAAGGAAAGTGAAGCGGAAGCCTATCTGCTGCTGCGGGGAGCTTATGATAAGCGCGGCGACCGGGTGACGCCGGCCACCCCGGCGGTCCTGCCCGCCATGCCCGGCGAACTGCCGCGCAACCGGCTCGGCCTCGCCCAGTGGCTGCTGCGTCCGGAGCATCCCCTGACCGCCCGGGTCACCGTGAACCGTTTCTGGCAGGAAGTTTTCGGCACCGGACTGGTCCCCAGCACCGGAGACTTCGGCATCAGTGGCGAGCTGCCCACCCACCCGGAATTGTTGGATTGGCTCTCGGTAGAGTTCCGGGAAAAGGGATGGAACGTGAAGGAGCTCTTCCGCCTCATCGTCACCTCCGCCACCTACCGCCAGCAGGCGCACTTCAGCCCGGAGCTGGCCGCCAAGGACCCCACCAACAAACTGCTGGCCCGCGGCCCCCGCTTCCGCATGGATGCCGAAATGGTGCGCGACTACGCCTTGAGCACCTCCGGTCTGCTCGTCCATAAAATCGGCGGCCCCAGCGTCCGTCCCTATCAACCCGATGGCCTGTGGGATGCGGTGGCCATGCCCGAGAGCAACACCCGTTTTTACAAGGCCGATGCAGGCGAGGGGCTTTACCGCCGCAGCATGTATACGTTCTGGAAGCGGGCCGCCCCTCCGGCCAGCATGGACAACTTCAATGCCCCGGCCCGGGAAAACTGCACCGTCAAACGCGAGCGCACCAACACCCCGCTCCAGGCGCTGAATACCCTGAACGACATCCAGTTCATCGAAGCCGCCCGCGTGCTGGCCCAACACGTCATCAAAGAAGGGGGACTCACTCCCATCAGCCGCCTCACCTACCTCTCCCAGCGCGTCCTCAGCCGGCCCTTCACGGCCGACGAACAGGTGATCCTGATCGCTTCCCTGATCAATCTCACCAAAGAATACGAAGCCGCGCCGGAAGAATCGAAAAAGCTCATCACCACCGGCGCCGCCCAGCCCGCCGATGGCATTCCCGCCCCGGAACTGGCCGCATGGACCCTCATTGCGAATCAGGTGCTGAATCTGGATGAAGCCCTGAACAAGTAAGTTTCCTCCGCCAGGCGCGATTCTCTTTACTGCGGATGGCAGGTCAGCTATGGGAGTAGGCAATCCTCCTGCCCTGCCGTGCCGTCCGCCCCTCCCACTTCCCCGCCTGTGATCGGGCGGCTGCAGGGTGGCCTGGAGCGGGGGCTCCGTCTGTTTCCCATCCGGCGCACTTTGCGGCATTATTCCGGAGAGTCGTTTCTGGCGGACTTGAAGGCGGCGGTGAATGTCTCCCTGCTGGCCATTCCCCAAGGCATGGCCTGCGCCAAAATTGCGGGCCTGCCCGTGGAAGCGACCGGTATCGTCTGTGCCGCGATTGGTTCCATCCTGGGTCCTTTGTTCGCACATTCGAGGCATACCAATCTGGGACCGACCAATGCGACGGCCTTGATGGCATTCAGTTCCCTGGCTGGTTTTGCGGCAGTGGACCGGCCCATGCTGCTGGCCATTCTCTCCGTGATGGCCGCCACGATGCTGTTACTGGGCGCGGTGCTGCGCATGGCGGACCTGATCCAATACATCAGCCGCAGCGTGATCGTGGGTTATGTCACGGGAGCTGCTTTGCTGATCATGGCCAGCCAGCTGCCCGATGCGCTGGGCATTGCCGCGGAATACCGCAGCGGCCAGTCCCGCACCTTTATAATGCTCCTCGCCGAATCGGCACGGAGCTTGTCCCATGTGACCGGACCCGATGTGATTATCAGCGGAGCCAGCCTGCTCATTTTCTTTCTTCTCACAAGGCACCGGCATTTCAAAAAGCTGCCCTGCTTTGCCCTGACTCTCGTGCTCACGGCCGGGCTGGCTCAATTGATGAAAATGAGGGGGTTCGAAGTGGCGGGCCTGCAGGCCTTCTCCCTGCGCGACCTGGTCCCCGCCCTGCCTGACCTGACAGATGTCAGGACCTACGACCGTGTGACCATGCTGCTGGGGCCCGCTTTTGCGGTGGCCTTTCTCGCCTCCCTGGAAAACTCCGTGATGACCAAGACCCTCGCCAGCCGGAGCGGGGACCAGCCGGATTTGAATCAGGACATGTTCGGCTGCGGCATGGCCAACCTCGGCAGTTCTTTTTGCGGGGGCCTCCCCGTCAGCGGCAGCCTGACCCGGAGCATGCTGAACTTCACCAGCGGTGCCCGCACCCAGATCAGCAGCTTGTTGTGCGGCCTGTTTTGCCTCGCCGGCGCCCTGCTGCTGGGAAAAGCGGTGGCCTTCATCCCCCGCGCGGGACTGGCCGCTCTGATCATGGGATTGACGCTGACCCTGATCAACCGGGCCCATCTCCGCATCTGCCTGCGTGCCACCCGGGGCGATGCCATCACCGTCATTGTCACGTTTATCAGCACCCTGCTGATGCCGCTCTATATTGCGATTTTCGTCGGCGTGGCCACCAGTATTGTCCTTTATCTGAGGAAGGCTTCGCGGCCCAGCCTGGTGGAATATGATTTCACCGCCGAAGGAAATCTTGCGGAAAGGCCCGTCGCCCTGAAACGCTCCAATCCGGCGATCTCGATTGTCCATGTGGAAGGCGAACTCTTCTTTGGTGCCGCCGAACTGTTCCGCAGTCAGATCCAACAAACTGCCGCCGACCCGAATCTCCGGATCATTATCCTGCGCATGAAAAACGCCCGGCATCTGGATGCCACCAGCGTGATGGCGTTGCAGGAGTTAACCGATTTTCTCCGGCACGACGGCCGGGATCTGATCATCAGCGGGCTGAGCAAGGAGGTCTACCGGGTCCTGAAAAACGCCGGTATGGTGCCGGTGATCGGACGGGAAAATCTGTTCATCGGCTCCGCGCAGAATCCCAATATTTCCACCCGCAACGCCCTCAAACGCGCCCAGGCCATCCTCGGCACGTCCCAAGCGGAGGTCAGGATTTTCTTTGACCCGAGCAAGCCGTCCGGCGGGTAAACTCCCCTCACCGGATTACCGAAAGCCCGTCTGGGCGCTTCCTATTCCTTATGACAGATCCAGCCTCCCTTTCCAGCACCAAGCCCCGCGGTCCGGTGGATATGCATGTCCACATCGTGGGGAATGGCCTGCGGGGCAGTGGCTGCCGGCTGAAGCTGCATGGCTGGCACCGGCGGCTGGCGGATTTCATGCTGCACCAGCTTGGGATGATCGTATCGTGGGACCGGCCGGAGTTTGACGAAACTTATGTGGAATTGCTGCTGCGCTGGCTGCGGACCTCCGTCCTGACGCATGCGGTGATTCTGGCTCATGAGGACGTCTATCATGAAGACGGAAGCCGGATTGACTTCGGCTCGATGTTCATTCCCAACGACTATGTGCTGCAGCTGGCCCGGACCTATCCGGACTTCCTGCCAGGGGTCTCCATCCATCCCGCCCGGCGGGATGCGCTGGATGAACTGGACCGCTGCCTCAGCGAAGGCGCCGCGCTTCTGAAGCTGCTGCCCAACTGTCAGAACGTGGATTGCTCCCGCCCGGCCTACCGGCCCTTCTGGGAGCGCATGGCCGCAGCCGGACTGCCGCTGCTGGCGCATACCGGAGGTGAACACACCGTGCCGCAGTATCGGCCCGCGTATGCAGATCCAGCGACCCTGAGGCTGCCCTTGGAGTGCGGAGTCAATGTGATCGCGGCCCATTGTGCCACCAAAAGCGGATGGAACGACCCGGACTACCTGCCCGCGCTGCTGCGGATGATGGAGCACTATCCGAATCTCTACGGCGATCTCAGTGCGCTGAATCTGCCGCTGCGCAGTGCCGGATTCACCACCCTGATCCGCCCGGAATATCATGCGAGGCTGGTGCATGGCAGCGACTTCCCCGTTCCGGTGCAGCCGCATTGGGCGCACTGGCGCGGCCTGCTGTCAGGGGACGCCGCGCGTTTTCTGGCGGAAGAGCCTAATTTCCTCGAACGCGACTTCCATGTGAAAGCGGCCATGGGATTCCCACCGGAAGTTTTTACCCGGGTTTGGGGGCTGTTGCGGCTGGACGGGCGGCCGGATGCGCTCGAAAATTGAAACGTGGACAAGTGTCCAGTCCCGATTATATCTACCCAACGGAATGTCGGCGGCTGGAGCCGGGGACAGGAAGTACATGTGAAGGATTAACCCATCAGGAACGACTATGGATTATTATCAGGACTCATACCGCCCGGACTCCGGGGGTGGCTACGATGCCCCGCCACGCGATGGATACGGTGGCGGCGGCGGTGATTATCAGCGGCAGAACAATCCTCCGCTGCTGACCGAAAAAATCTTCCACGACCGGAAGGAATTTTTCCTCGACCTCAAGGAGAACAACCGGGGCCGGGTCTTGAAAATCACCGAAAAGGTCGGTGGCCGCCGGGACACCATCATGGTGCCCATGGAGGTGATGCAGGATCTCTACGAGGCGCTCGGGCGTATCATGGATTACGAGCGGGGACTTGAATAAAGGCCCCGTTCACGGCGTCGAAATTTCCGGAACAATTCCGTAACGCGGGATTTGACCCAAGGCTCAGTTCCGTTTATCTTTCACCTGAACGGAGGATCTCCCCTCCCCTCTTACTGTGAACACCCCTTCCGGTATCTCAACAGGCACCCTGCATGGTGTGGCATGGCTCACCGTGGAAGGGCGTGGCAACTTTCAGAACAGCCCGGAATTGAAGGGCTTGGTCCGCACAGGCATTGATGAAGGCACCAACCGCATGGTGGTAGACCTCCAGCGATGTAGTGGGATGGACAGCACGTTCATGGGAATGCTGTCCTGCGTGGCGGTCAAACTGGAGGATGCAGGGGGTTGCCTGCACGTGGTGAATGCGGTGGGAAAAAATGGGGAGCTGTTGCGGGGATTGGGGCTTGATGAGGTTTTCACGGTCGAGGATGGCACGGAATTGGTGGAACAAGGGGCCTGTGCCTGCCCGGGAGTTACCGCCGAAACGGTAGACATGGCGGCCGTCCCTAAAACCGAACGCAGCAAGCAGGACCAATTGGATATCTGTCTGGAAGCGCACGAAGCCTTGGCCAGCCTCGATAAAGCCAATGCGGAAAAATTCGCCGATGTCATCACCCTGATGCGTCAACAGGGCCGGCCTGAAAAAGCAGTTCATTAGGATTCCCGGCACCCTTGGTGATTGCTCATTTCCTATGCGACTGCTCCCTCCGCCTCCCATGATCACAGGTGGACTGCTGGCTTTCCCAACCTGAGCATGTGGCCTTCCCTGATCTTTTTTGCTGGAGGCTTCCTCACGGCGGCAGCGGTTGCCTATCTTTTTCGTGTGCGGGGGATGCGCCTGATCCGGAATCTCCAGACAGAGCGCGAGGAACTGCTCGGCGAGGAGTCCCGCATCTTTACTTTCCTGCATGAAATCGGGGCCAGCCTGAGCCATGATCAAAGCCTGCGCGGGCTGCATGAAGAGATCGTGCGCGGGGTCAGCCAGGTGGTGGACGCCGATGGCGGCGCCCTCTATTTGCTGGATGCCCGGCACGGAACGCATCTGGTGCCAGCCGGGCTGATGGAGTCTGCGGCCCCTTTGATCGATCTCCCGGTTGAGTTGGCCGGGCCTTCAGGCAGCAAATCGCTGCATAGTTTTCTCCAGATGAAAGCCGTCCCCCGCACGGAAGGAGTGCTTGGAAAATGCTTCGATTCCCAAGGCCCCATTCACTTCGGCAAACTCTCGCAATGGCCTCAATTATTCAAACACCTCAGCCCCCTTCAAGCCGACCACTGCGTCATGGCCGCTCCGCTTTCGATCGGCACCCGCCGGATGGGAGTGCTGGCAGTCACCCGTAAACCGGAACGTGGCCCCTTCACCGCCCATGCCTTCGAGGTCTTCCGCTCGGCCTCGGAACAGGGCGCCTTCGCCTTGGCCAATGCCACCATCCAACAGGAGGCGATGGACAAGCGGCGCATGGAGGAGGAACTGCGGTCCGCCAGCGAAGTTCAACGCATCCTGCTTCCCCAAACCGCGCCGGAGATGGGCGATTATATCATCTCGGCTTCCAATCTGCCGGCCAAGGTGCTGAGCGGGGACTATTACGACTTCATCCCCCTGGATGAGGATCATATGGGGCTCGTGATCGCCGATGTGTCCGGCAAAGGATTTCCCGCCTCCCTGGTGATGGCCACCTGCCGCGCCCTGTTGCGGGGACAGGCCGCGGGAGAGCTTTCCCCCACTGCCGCCCTGGCCAAGGTGAACCGGATGCTTTTCAGCGATATCCGCGAGGACATGTTCATCAGCCTCGCCTATTGTGTCCTCGACCGCCACGTGCCCCGCATTACCCTGTCCCGCGCCGGACACGATGCCCCGCTGCATTTTTCCAAACGGACCGGCATCGTCACTACGCTGAAGCCCCCGGGTCTGGCCCTCGGCATTGATGGCGGACGCGTCTTCGAACGGGTCACCAAGGATTTCACTTTCGACATGGAGCCTGGCGACTGCCTGCTCCTTTACACCGATGGCGTCAACGAAGCCGTGGATGCCGCCGGGGACGAATTCGGTCTTGAGCGCCTGCACGACGTCTTTCTCGCGGCTGCCCCGTCGGGCGCGGAAGCCGTGTTGTCCGCCTTCCAAATGGCTCTGGCCGAGTTTGTGGGCGGCTCCCCGCAGAGCGATGACATCACGATCATTGCCGTGGAAAAACGCTAGGTTCCGCAAGGAACAATTGACATTTCCCCTCCAACTCCCCAACCTGATATGATGGTCCACCGCCGTCACTTCCTTGTCACCGCTGCCTTGGCCGCGGCTACCCCAGCCCTCAGTTCCGCGCAATCCAAGGCGGCTCCCTACCGCATCACCAAAGGACGGATCAGGCAGTCCGTGGTGCACTGGAACATGAAGCCGCTCACGGTGGTGGAACTGGCGGACGCCGCCGCCGCCATGGGCCTCGGCTCCGTGGAACTGATCGGCCCGGAACATTGGCCCGCGCTGAAGGAACGCGGACTCACCTGCGCCATCGCGGGCAGCCACGGATTTGCCAAAGGCTTTGCCCACGTGGAGGAACACGATGAATGCCTCGCCCGGCTCCGCCAGAGCATCGATGCCTGTGTGGCCCACGGGGTGGAGCGCGTCATCACTTTTTCGGGCTTCCGGCGTGGTCTCGACGATGCCACCGCCCGGAAGAACATGATCGAAGGATTGAAAAAAGTCCTACCCTACGCCGAGGAAAAGAAGGTCACCCTCTGCCTCGAAATGCTGAATTCCAAGGTGAGCGAAGAGATGAAAGGCCACCCGGACTATTGGTGCGACCACATCGGCAAGGCCCTCGATATCTGCCAGGCCATCAGTTCGGAGCGGATGAAAATCCTCTTCGATCTCTACCACGTCCAGATCATGGATGGCGACCTGATCCGGCACTACCAGCAATGCCGGGAATACGTCGGGCACATCCACACCGCGGGCAATCCCGGCCGGGCCGAACTGGACGATCAGCAGGAAATCAACTATCCGCCGATCATGCGCGCCATCGCCGAAAGCGGCTACACGGGCTTCGTCGGCCAGGAATTCATCCCCCGCGCCGCCGATAAAGTCGCCGCCTTGGCCGACGCGGTGCGGCTCTGTGACGTGTGAGGAAACGCCCCGGCCGTGCATGACTCCCTTCCCGTGCCCTGCCCCGTCATACCCGCAGGCCGGTGTAGGAATGGTGTCACGGGTCCGGGACAGCGCTCAATTCACATAGGCCATCTCGGCGGTCATGAGGAGGGCCTGGGCGTATTTTTCCCACGCGGTGAGCGGGCTGCGGTCCACTTTCTCAGCGGAGGGGTCGCGGACAGCTTCCTTCATGGCAGTGGATTGGCGCCGGGGGTCCATCAGGCCTTTTTCGGCTAGTTTACGTTTCCGGAATTCCGCCGCCAAGTGGGCCCGGCGCTCTTCCCTGGTCATTTTGGAAAGATCGGGAGGGCTGTCCGTTTTAGCCACGATCTCAGGTTCCTGACCGAGCGTGGATTGGCTGCGGAGATAGGCCGTGGCGAGTTCCACTTCCTTCTCTTTCGGCCAGCGTTGGTAGATGATTTCGTAGAGTTTCTTCAACCGGTCGGTATCGGTGGCGCAGGCCTTCACGTCTTCCCGGTCCATGATATTGCGGGCCTGTTCGATGACGAGGAGGCTGTTCATGCGGAAAAGGGCCTGCTGCGGAACGATCGTCTGGAAGCGGCGGCCGGTGGGCAGCATCGCATTGGCGACGTCGAAGTTGCGCATGAACTCGGCCATCTCGCTGCGGTCGATGAAACCGTAAACGCTGCGGCGCTGGCTGTAGGGTTCGCTTTCGATATTCACCGGGTGCCCGCCCAAGGTGAGGTCGAGTTGGCCTCCCATGAAGAGGATGCTGTCGCGCAGGGACTCGAAATCGAGGCGATGCAGATTCTGCCGCCAAAGCAGGCGGTTGAAGGGATCGATCTTCGCTTTGGCGGCATCGGCCTCACTGGATTGTTGCCAGGTTTTGGACAGCAGGATCTGGCGGTGCAGCCGTTTGATGGACCAGCCTTCCTGGACAAACCGGGCGGCCAGATAATCGAGCAGGGCGGGATTGGATGGGGTGCCGCTCATGACGCCTAGGTCATCGGGGGTGCCGATGAACCCTTCCCCAAAATGATGGAGCCAGACCCGGTTCACAAGGACGCGGGCGGTCAGGGGATTGGACGGGGAGGCAATGGCTTCGGCCAATTCGAGGCGTCCACTGCCCTGGGTGAAGGGTTTGCGCTCCGGACCGCTCAGGACTTCGAGGAACTGCCGGGGGACCACGGGGCCGGGATTCTGAACCTGACCGCGCAGGAAGACGGCGGAATTGCGGGGTTTGTTATCATCCTGCAGCACATTGGCCAGACCAGGAGCGCCGGCATGGCTGACATCCAACCGGGCGAGCTCTGAGATCACGGCGTTGATCAGGTATTGCAGATCACGCGGCAGAATCTGGATATTTTCGTCGAGAGGGCCGGTCAGGAACCGGTCAGGATCGGCCACGGCGGTGCGCACTTCCTCCAGGATGGCATCCTCGAGGCCGGGGAAAAAGCCCTTCCCGCCGGCTTTGGTCCAGGCGGCGGATTCCAGCTTCCACGCCTCATCGGCTTTGGTAAACACGGAAGCGTAGAGGTCGAGCGCCTCGTCCTTGGTTTTCGGGGCGGCATCACGAAAGGCGTCACGCACCGCTCCATTGCTGCGGATGCCGGCAGTGTCCTTGATCAACTGGTCACGCCAGGCGGGGAAGTCCCTGGCAAAGTCGGCCGGCTTCATCACCATGAGACGGCGCAGCGGGAAGAGCACCGGATTGGGAGTGGCGTTCTTTCTGGCACCCATGCCGGCCTGCACCATCCGGCCGAGTTCCTGGAAGAGGCGGCCATCGATTTTCTGCTCCTTGATGAAGGCATACATCTCGGGTGACTTCCGGTCCATGCCGCCCAGGGTCATGAAAGCCCGGGAGTGTTTATTGAAGACCGAGGCCGTGCGGTTCATCTCAGCGGCGGCTTTTTCACGGCCTTTCTGGAGGATGTTTTCCCTCTGCTTTTCGTATTCCGCGCTGCGCGATCCCATGGCCGCCGCGGCGACCTGCGGTTTTTCGTCAGGCTCGCTGCTGGAATTGAAGATACCGTGAAGGGAATAATAATCCGCCTGCGGAATGGGGTCGAATTTGTGGTCATGGCAACGGGCGCAGCTGACCGTCAATCCGAGGAATCCCTTCGTCACCACATCGATCTGATCGTTGATGATATCCTGACGGTTCCCCATGTATTGCTCGCCTTGAGTGATGAAACCCAGCGCCGCAAGGGATGCGTCATCCTTGCGGCCGGGGAGCTGGTCGGCCGCGATCTGCTCGCGGATGAACTGATCGAAAGGTTTGTCCTGGTTGAAGGCGTTGATCACGTAATCACGATAAGTCCACGCGTTGGGGTCCAGCGGCGATTGACGCTGGCGCATGGTGCCCCGAGTATCCGCATAGCGGGCCACATCCAGCCAGTGACGGCCCCAGCGTTCACCATATTGCGGGCGGGAGAGGAGCTGGTCGATGACTTTTTCAAAGGCCTGGGGGGACTCATCCCTGACAAAAGCCATGACCTCCTCCGGGGTAGGAGGCAGCCCGATCAAATCAAGATAGGCCCGCCGGATCAAAGTGCGTTTGTCGGCAGCCGGCGAAGGCGTCAGTCCTTTTTCCTCCAACTGGCCAAGGATGAATTGATCCACGGGATTGGCAGGCCACGCGGTGTCCTTTACGGTGGGAGGGACCGGGTCTTTGACAGGCTGGTAGGCCCAGTGTTTGGCGGCCTTGGCCTTCATGGATTCCGTCATGGGGCCACCAGCCTTGGCCTCCACGGCGGCGGCGGGACCGGAGCGCGGGTCAGGTGCACCCATTTTGACCCAGGCTTCCAGATCGGCGATGGCGGTGTCAGGGAGCTTGTCGCCTTTGGGCGGCATGGCGGTATCGGGATCGTGGTGCTGCACGGCCTTGATGAGGAGGCTGTCTTCCGGTTTCCCGGCCACGAGGGCAGGCCCCGTCTCCCCACCTTTTTCCCAGCCTTCGCGGGTATCAAGGGTGAGGCCGCCTTTGGATTTGCCTTCGCTGACACTATGGCAGCGATAGCAATTTTCCACCAGCACGGGCCGGATCTTATTTTCAAAGAAATTCAATTGTTCGGCCGTGGGATCGGCAGCAGAAGCGAGGCCGGACAGAGCGGCCAAAGAGAGGAGAATCGGGATGGGTTTCATGGCTTCGCAGGGATTAGGCGATGATAGGGCTGACGACCTTGCCGGAGACATCGGTGAGACGGAAGTCCCTGCCGTTGTAGCGGAAGGTCAGTTTTTCGTGATCAAAGCCCAGCAGACGCATCACTGTGGCATGCAGATCATGCACGTGGACCTTGTCCACGGCC
The DNA here is from genome assembly GCA_942492905.1 of uncultured Verrucomicrobiota bacterium. Lineage (GTDB taxonomy): Bacteria > Verrucomicrobiota > Verrucomicrobiia > Verrucomicrobiales > V1-33 > CAIZWU01. Next base: position 1,644,095 of record OW818657.1, on the reverse strand, counting down.
GCGGCGGCCCCAAGGTCGTCGGTGGCCCCATGCACGTAACCGCCCTTCACGCCGCCGCCGGCGAGGCAGACGCAGAAGCCGCGGGCATTGTGGTCCCGGCCGGCGGTGTCGCCCTGGCCATTGCGGTCGCGGCCGGGGGTTCGGCCGAATTCCCCGCCCCACATCACGAGAGTGCTGTCCAGCAGACCGCGTTCCTTGAGATCGGCGAGCAACGCCGCAATGGGCTGGTCGATGGACCCGGCCCGGTTCTCCATGCTGTCCTTGAGATTGCCATGCATGTCCCAGCCGCCGATGAAGACCTGCACCACGCGTACCCCGCGCTCCACGAGACGCCGGGCGATGAGGAGCCGCTTGCCGGCTTCCGCCGGATTGGGGGGAGCTTTTTTCCCTTGGCGGGCTCCTGCCAGAGCCGCCCCGGCCTTGATGCCGTAGGCTTCGCGGGTGGCGGGTTTCTCTTTGCTGATATCAAAAGCGTCGGTGGCCTCGGTCTGCATCTTGAAGGCCATCTCGAAGGAGGCGATTTCCGCTTCCAACTGGCTGTCGCGGTCGAGCGCCCGGTTATGCATTTCGTCGAGCTGTTTCACCAGATCGAGCTGTTGGCGTTGTTCCGGCAAGGTGACGTATTGGTTCCGCAGGTTCTCGATGATCTTGTTCACATCACCGGCATTGGTGTTGACGCTGGTCCCCTGGAAGCGGCCAGGCAGGAACATGGATTGCCAGTTGGCCGTACCACCGTTCGGCAGATTGGCGCCGCGCAGCGAGATGAACCCCGGCAGATTCTCATTCAGCGTCCCCAGCCCATAGAGCGCCCAGCTTCCCATGCTGGGCCGCGGCAGACGGAGCGATCCGGTATTCATGAAGACGGTGGCGGTTTCGTGAGCCGGGATATCGGTCCACATGGAGCGGATCACGGACATCTCATCGACCATTTTCCCGAGGTGGGGGAAGACTTCGCTGACTTCGATCCCGGACTTGCCCTGCCTGGTGAATTCAAAGGGCGAGCCAAAAGCCAGGCCGTCGCCTCCCGGGAGCGATTTGCCGTCGAGCCGCTTCAATTCCGGTTTGTGATCCCAGGTGTCGATGTGGGAAGGCGCCCCTTCGAGGAAGATGTGGATGACATGTTTGGCCTTGGGCGCAAAATGCAGCGGCTGCCCGCCCTTCGCAGTGGCCAGCAGGCTGGAGGCGCCCTGGGCTTCTGCTGGTTTCATCAGACCGGCCAGCCCCAGCATGCCGAGTCCCATCCCAGTACGCTGGAGGAATTGGCGGCGGGTGGGAATAATGTTACCCGGCGCAAGGTGCGGGAAGTGCTGGGCAATGAATTCAGGGGAGGGGTTCATGGCAGAAGGAGGAGCAAATTGGGAAAGGAGGTCCGGGATGGGCAGGAAACGCAATGAGTTGGACGGCGGAAGATACACGAGGTTTCATAAAAAACCGGTCGGCGGCTTACGCGTGGACGTATCCGCAATCCCGCCTCAGGCAGCCACCCGGTCTTTGGCTAACGAGGCAACGGGTGGCCGCCAGCTTCCGCCACCTCGTGCAGAAAGCGGTGGGACTTTACGATCCAAGCTTCGGTGAGGGCCATGCTGGACAGGCGTTCCTTCATCACGGGCGGTGACAAACGCCCGGCCCCAATCAGCGCTACCAGCAGGTCATGATCCTTCTTCCGGGCCGGGAAACATTTAGCGACGGCCATGTCATGCGGCTCCAGGCAGAACACTCCGCCACAACCTTCCAGCGCCACCAGACGGTCCTGCCATCCCGGAGGGAAGTTTTCGCAGGCCATGGGGCGGATGATGTCAGCATAGAATCCGTGCGCGATGTCGAATGACTTCCCGGCCCCGACCTGCTCATGAATTTGCCGGGCCATCCCTTCCTCCCAGGGATCCAGCACGAAATCAGCATCCCGCGAATGCCTTACGGGCGAGTCTTCAGCATTTCCAAGATCCGGATAGGATGCCAGAGCGGAAGCAGATCCAAAAAGGATCAGCTCCTTGTGGCAACCGGCTTCCCGAATGGCGGAAACCAGTACGATCAGTGACGGGAGATCCATGATAGCGGAGCCAATTCCTGCTCAGTGAGTATTCCAGGAAAAGGATCAAAGCCCTTCCAGTCCCGCGACTCTTCACTATCGTCCCGCAACAAGGCCAGCAAAAAACGCAGCCCTTCCGGGGAGCATTGTGCGTCTTCGATCCAGCGGCGCCATTGGCCCAGTTCGCGTTTGGCCCAGTGCCCGTTGCCCAGCCACCGCCCGATATTCGCCAGCGGGATTTCCAGAACGGCAGGGTCCGCCTCGATCTTGTCCGCGATCCGGCAGAACTGGCGGAAGGCCAGAAGGTCACCGGTGGGATCGTGGTAGGGCATGGCTTGACTATGGCTTATCATGGCGGCGCTGGCAAGCCGGGGCCTCAATGGCACGCAATTACTGGTTTTTTTCGTCGGCGAGCCAGGCCTCGAATTGCTCGCGATGGGCGCGGTAGAGTTTGCCGCAGCGGGGACAGGTGACTTTGAGGAACTCGTCACCGGCGAAGAGTTCCTCCAGGCCATGGCGGGCGTGGGGCGCGAGGACCTGATAGATGCGGGCCTCGGTGCAGCCGCATTCCCAATGATAGGTGCGCTGTTCCAGCAGGCTGATTTCCTCGGTTTTATCGATGGCGCGGATCGCCTCCGCTGTCAGGCCTTCGAGCCAGGGAAGGTCACAGCCCGGCTGGGAGGAGATAAGCACGTAGTCCTCCGGAGAGTGCTCAAAAAAGCGGGCGAGCCGTTGCTCACTCCGTTCGTAAAATTGTTCCACGGCTTTGAGGAAATCCACCCCGTCAATCTCGATGGCGCTCAGCCGCGGCTCTTCCGGGTGTTTCTGGGCCTGGGCGTAAAACACACTGCGCTCGGCCCGTTTGACGTCTTCGGTGAAAACGCGCCCGGTGACGAAAGAAGTCGTGTTGTCGGCGGTGACGAAAAAATTGGCGAGCGGGTGCTGGAAGTTGACGGTCCAGGCGTGGCGTTCATTCCGCGGGCGGGAGGAGGCATGCAGGACCACGCCGACCAGGGCCTCCTTGAGCATGGCATCGAGCTGGGGAGGGTGCTTCGCCGCGATTTCCATCAGATGCAGATAGTAGTCCACAAAGAGCGGACTGAAGTTGGCGCGCACCAGCAGGGCATTCCGGTGACGGACAAAATAACATCGGATTTCCAGCAGGCTGGCAGTATCGGAGGGAGGGACATCCATCATCCAAAAAACGCTGCTTGCGGCGGGATGACAAGGCGAAGTGCAGGCAACCCCCGGAATCGCCGCCTCCCTGCGCTTCCGGCTTGGCTTGAGGGGATTTCCCGTTACGATGCCGCGATGAAAATCCGCCCCATTCTCCTCAGTCTGCTGCTGGCTCTGCCCAGCGGAGCGCAGGAGAGCGTGCCGGCGTTGCCCGCCGATGGCGCAACGCCCGGGCCGCTATCGCCGGAAGTTCCGTCCCGGGAATCCGGGCACGGCGAAGTTCCCGGCATCCGCCTTCAGTCCGACGACAAGGTCGGGCGCACCTACTCGGAGGGCAGCCCTTTTATTATCTGGGGTGGCAACCGCACCCAACGCTCGAATCTATTCACGGCAGCCGGACTGGTGCGCCGTTCCGTGCAGGAAACACTGCATCTGAATGATCAATGGTATTATCCGATTGTCCTGCAAATCCGTGAACCGCTCGCCAGTGGCACGGACCAGCGTCCGCCGGTCTGGACCACGATTTCGCAGGTGGAAGGAGGGTTCCGGATCGAAATCAATCTGGTTCCCCGGCGCCAAGCGGTGCCAGGCCCCCTGCTCCAGGAGAATCTGGTGCGGGCGATCCTCGCCGATCAGGTGCTCAAGGGAAAAGCTGGGCGGGATTTGACGGGAACCACCCCGCCGCCACCGGATTGGCTGCTGCACGGCACTTTGGCTTTGATGGATTACCGGCAGCTGGGACGGATGAGCCGGACTTTTTCCCGGATTTTCCAGCTGGGGCGGGTGCTTTCGGTACAGGATATCCTGAATGCGGACCCGGTGGGAATGGATTCCGTCAGCCTGACCATTTATCGCGTTTCCTGTGGGGGCCTGTTGATGATGCTGGTGGAACAGCCCAAGGGACCGGAGCAATTGGCCAGACTGCTCCCCGCCTTGGCTCAGGAGGGGACGGACCCCGGCCTGTTGATCGAACGTGCTTTCCCGGCCCTGACCGGCTCTGCCAACAGCCTGTCCAAATGGTGGTCTCTCCAGATTGCCGCCCTTTCCCAGCCCGGGCTGGACGAAGTGCAAAAACCCGATGAAACCGAGCAACAACTGGCCGGAGCCCTGATCCTGCGTTACGCCCAGCCAGCGCCCGCAGAGAAACGGCCGAACGCGCTCAAACGACTCTTCACCCCGGATAAAGCGGCCCCTCCTGCCGCCGCCGCAGGCGCTCCGGAAGCGGCCGAACCCCTCGTGACCTGTGGCATTGAGGATTTCGCCCGCGTGCTGGCCCTGCCGGAACCCGCACCCGTTTTCAATCAGGTGGAGCTGGCCCTTACCCGCCTCATGCTCCGCGCTCATCCGATCTATCGGCCCATCATCCAGGAGTATCAGGACTTGGTCCGCGGACTGGCAAAAGGAAAAGCCGGCAAATCCCTTCCGGCCACCCTCCAGAGGCTCGCCACGACCCGGCAAAAACTCGCGGTGACCCTGCGCGGCATCGAAGACCACCTCGATTGGTATGAGGCCACCCAGTCCACCACTCCCAGCGGGGCCTTCGAAGATTACCTCCAAGCCGCCGGGGAGCTGGAGAAACCCCGTCCCGCCCGGACGGACGCGATTTCCCGGTATCTCGATGAGATGGAAGCGGAATACCTCCGCTGATTGCGCCTGGGAGCCCTCGCGATGAAGCATCGTGGACCGGTTTCATGGCTAAAAGTGCCCTTCCCCGGCGGGTTTCAGTTGATTCCAGATTCGGCATTCCAAGTTTCCCGGCTTAGCCCTGAGCAGCGGTTTGGAGGAGCATTCGAGCGAAAGATGCTCCGGTTGATTGTGATTTAGTATTCTTTTCGGCCGCTTAGATACTACTTCCGTTGTTTTCTCGGAAATAAGTCGTTGCATTTAATGGTAATTTCTATAATTTCTAGATACCTCAACTCCCGATCCTCATGACTCTTTATAGAAAACTCGCCTTCACTCTTGCTGAGATTCTGGTGTCGATCGCCGTCATCGGCGGCATTTCGGCCGGCGGATATGTTGTGATGCGCAACGTCAGCCAAAGCAGCAGCCAGGTTAAATTGGAGCAGGATGTACGCATCGTGAACAATGCGATCCGCACTTATGAAGTGAACGGAGGCAAACTCGCCGCGGGCATCAGCGGAGACGAAGCCTTGGTGAAGCTCCGCCGGCAATCTGCGGATCTCCGCAAGAATGCCGGATTGAAAGGATCGGCCATCGATCCCCGGATGAACCTGCGCTACCAGACCGGTGGCGAAGCCAGCCAAGGCGGAAAACGGGCCTATTGGGACCCTGATGAGCGGCAGTTTTGGATTTCCGAAAGCGGTGATGAACCCGGGGTCAAGGAGTTCTATCTTGGAGCCCTGCCGCCGCCCCTGCCGCTGATCACCAATCAGGATGGCACAATCACCAATCCCAATCTGGATGACCGCCAAACCTACGGGACCTTTGCGGCCGTGGACTCCTGGGTCTGGGATTATGACAGCAATGGTTCCACCCCGCGCAGCACCCCCTCCAACGTCATTACCAGCAATGCCACCATCTCCTCCTCCAGTGGCACGATAGACCAAACGATCATTGTCCTCGCCCCTCCCCGTTTCAGCATCGCGGGAGGGCGCTTCGATTTATCGTGGTATCCCCGGGACCTGACCCTGACGCCAGCGGCGAGCACTCCCGCCGGTGTTTCCGACATTTATTACATTATCACCGGAGGAGAGTGGCAGAAATACACGGCCCCCATTCCGATCTCCGACCCCGGCCAAACCGTTGTCGCCAAATCCGTAGCCCTGGATCTGGATCACTATTCCGACAGTGCGGAAGTGATGAACAACTATAGTGCCAACCAGATCACCCTGGATCTTGCCCACGCCATTCAATCCACTTACCGCTATGCGGAACTCGGGGGCGCCCTCGCCAGCGGCTCCATCGCTCCGGTTCTCGCGCCTGCACCCCGGCTCTTCCTCTCCAACGCCAACGACATTCCTGATCATTTTGAGCGGAATGATGTCTTCCAGTCCTTCTGGACGTGGGACGGATCGAGTCCTGCAACCGCCTCCGCAGGCCGCTATTCCGGAATTTCCTCCTTCACCAACGGCTATCCCGGCGAACCCTTGGACCTGAATCTGGCCAGTTTCCCCACAACAAGCAACACGCTGACCCTGAAATACGTCGCGCTCTCCAAAAATGCCGAAATCGCGATCTCTTCACCCATCGAATCCATCACCACCTCCATCGCCACCACGCCGCTGTTGGCCCCTCTGGTGACCCCGGACTCCGGCAGCCTCAGCAATGGCGAAGTCATTACGATGAGTGTAAATGTGCAGGGGTCTGCCACCCCGGCGAATGCCCGCATCTATTACCGGACCGACGGACAGGACCCCGGGGATGTGAATGGCGAACCTGCGGCGGGAGCAACGCTCTATACGGCACCCTTCAGCCTCGATTCCTTCAACAGCCCCACCGTGCGTGTGGTGGCCCGCGTTTACCCACCGACCGCCTACAAGCGTTGGTTCACCACCAGTCCATCCGCTACCCTGAACTATTATCTGCCTTACGCGGAGGAAAACGTTTACGCGGTGATCGGAGGCAACAACCAGATCTTCAACATCAATCCCTCCACCGGCACCAACCGGATTTACGACAGCAACTCGACCTACAATCTGCGCGCCCTCGCCCTCGATACCGGCAAGGCCCGCATCTATTATGTGGAGGACAGTGGGTCTTCCACCGCAGGCTGGCGTGTGGGTTATCTGGATTTCATTGCCAGCACCCACACCACGCTCGGCAACATCAAGGGAACCTGGTCCTACAATGCCTCCACTCAACCGGATAACCTCGCCTTTTTCAATGGGGCGCTTTATTACATCCATGCCAACAGTGACGACCTCGTGCGCATCGCCCTCAACGACGATGCCAGCGCCATCGCCTCGGTCGCCAAAGTTGCGGACCTGCGCGGCAACAGCAATTGGACCAACGTCGGCGACCTCGCGATTGATGAAACCGGCCTCCTTTTCTTCGTAGACACCACCAAAAAATACCATCGTTACGACCTCGCGGCCCTCAGTGGTTATCTGCAGCTTTCCACGGTGGCCCAATCCTACGCCGGCCTGGCCTTCTATCAATCCCGTCTCTTCGCCAGCCGCTCCGACAGCACCAGCATCAGCCGGCTCGCCCCCAATACCGGATCGGCCTTGTCCAGCATCGGAGCCGCCAATTCCCGCAGGTTCATCGACCTTGCCTCGCCCACCTCGGCCACCCCGGTATCCGTCGCCAAATCCATGTGGGGGATTGATGATCAATCCGATGGACCGCACTTGATCGAATTCCGCAACAACTACCGGAGTCCTCTGGTGTCGACAGCAATCGACTATGGTCTGCTGAAATACAACAGCTCCGCCCTCAAAACCGACACCCGTTACGGGTTCCGTGGACTGGCGATCTCCAATGACGGGGCAGCTTACATGGTCCTCAATACCAAAGTTAAAATCGCCAATTCCAACACATGGACCAACCGTCCCTTGTTCAAGCTCAATCTGGGGACCCTCAAACTTGGCGATATTCTGAATGTAGCCTACCTCGGAGACCTCGAACCCGGGCTCAAAGCAATCGCCGGGACGCTCGACCCTGACGATGTGGTGACGGGCATCACCCTCTCACCCGGCGGAGAACTCTATGGGGTGCTCCGTGAAGGAACCAGTTCCGGGAGCAATAGTGCCGACTACCTCTTCAAGTGCACCCAGGCCGCCCCGTCCATGACCGGACCCAGCATCGGGGTCGCCAATGTTGGCCGCACCACTTCCGCGGCTGGGCACTCCAGCGAAACCGAAGATCTCGTCTTCGGCCGTGATGGCCGGCTCTTCTGCATCGACTCCTCCGACAACGAAATCCTGGAACTCAATCCGCAGACCGGGGCCGTCCTCTCCCTGATGAGCCAGAATTATGGCTGCTATCATGGCATCGCGATCGACACCAATGATTACCGCATGATTGCCTCGGACATCGGCGGCAACGGACCGCCGGACGTTTTCCTGATGGTGAATGGCGGTCCCGACAATGATGAAATCTTCCTCAACTACCGCGAACGCTGGGGTTATGCCACCATCGAAGCCATTTCCTTCTTCCAGGCGCCTTTCCTCCTGCTGAACACCCAGGTGGACCTCTTCGCCGCGGATGGCTCCAAAACCATCCACGGGATCGATTTCGCCACCGGCCAGACGGTACCGGTCACCGATGCGCCCTGGCCCGTGCGCGCTTTGGCCTACGACATGGAGCGGCGCGAAGTCTTCTACCTCCGCGGCGGCAGCACTTCCTTCACACTCGGTTCGTTCAACCGCGATACCTTCCAGCACAAGATCTATGGTGATATCAATGACAGCGGTTTCGAGCGGAGCCCGATCATGCTGCCGGACAATCTGATGTATTTCAGCGGTTATCTTTGGTATATTGAGCCGAATACTGACAACCTGATGCGGATTGAAGTGGGGAACGGCGCCGGCGCGGTTTCCAATCTCTTCACCTCCCAGACTCCGGACGGCACCGGCACGGACGGCGACTACGAACTGGGGATGAAATTCCAGCCGACGGTGAGCGGCACCATCACCCAATTGCGCTACTACCGGCCATCAAGTGAGACAGGAAGCCACACCGGCCGCCTCTGGAGTTCCAGCGGCACATCGCTCGCCACAGTGACCTTCACCGGCGAGACCTCCAGCGGTTGGCAAACCGCTACGCTGGCTTCTCCCGTGTCTGTCAATGCCAACACGACCTATATCGTCTCGGTCAATTGCAACACCACCTACGCCATCAGCCCCAGCGGGTTGAGCAACCAGATCACCAACCGGGACCTCAAAAGTGTGGCCGACGGCGCCAATGGTTATTTCCACAACAACAAGGGGTCATTCCCGAACAGTTCGTGGCAAAACAGCAACTATTTCCGGGATGTCACCTTTGTCGCCGGGAATGGCGGCTCCGACCGGATCGTCGCCCAGAAGAAGATGTCCAATCTGAATGGCAACGTCCTCCGTTTCGATCTGATTGGTGATCTGGCCATGACGCCGGATGGCTGGGTCTACTTCTCCTGTATCAATTCCGATGGACAACGTTTCTGCCGTTATCAAATCAACTCGCTCTCGCAGTTTGAAGTGCTGTCCGGACCGAGCCCGCCGCCGGTCCTCCTGGCCGAAGGCGATACTTACCGCGAAAACTGGTTTGACGCGCTCGCCTTTTCACCGCCCGATGCCGGAGGAAACCGCACGCTCTACTGCACTTACGCCGTCGCGCCTTCCCCCCTGCATACGGTCGATACCAGTACCGGTGCCAGCACCTTCGCCCGGAACATTACCCCCAGCCTCAGTCTGATCGACTTCTCCGACCAGCACCCGGGAGTCCTGTCTGATCCGAATGCCATTACCCTGCGGCCTTTGCTGAAGCTCAACAATCTGCTGAGCTCCTATTCCTACGCCGATGTCGGCGGACCTTTCCTCGTCGGATTTGTGCCCCCTCCTTCCGCCGTAGCCGGCCCCACGGTGGTGTTGAATAACGCCAATGAACTGCTGCTCAGCCAGCAGAACAGTGCGCATTTCCAAGTGCGCTGGAGCACGGATGGTGCGGATCCGCGGGTTTCGCCCACGGCCTCGGTCACGGGTGCCTTCACCAACGGATTCCCCGGGCAGCAGCTCAGCGTCTCCTACAGCCTCTGGGGGAACCGTTCCAGCCTTCCGCTCCAGGTTGTCGCCAAATCGCTCCAGACCAATGTGTTGGTTGACTCTCCGCTGCTAGCCCCGGAGATTCCAGCCTCCCGGCTGGTTCTGGACGAACCGCTGATCACCGAAATCGCCGCATTCAATGGCGAGCGGCAATTCGCCATCCAAGCCAATATCGCCGGAGGAATGATCCCCCCAGGCACGCGGATTTATTATTCCACGGACGATACCGTCCCGGGCGTGCTCCGTGATTCCAACGGCCTCGACAATGCCACTTCCGGGCAACTTTACACGGGGCCGTTCACCATCGCCAGCAATCTGATCAATGGCAACAAGGAGGTCCTGATCCAAGCCCGCCTCTACCCGCCAACCGGCCTGCCCCAGTGGTTTGCCGCCAGCGGTGCCAGCTACATGGAGGTCAACGCAGGATCCGGAAGTGGTCACATGGATATTGACACCTCCTCCGAGATCTATCCCTACCGCCGTGGAAAAACAGATGGCCACGTGCATGCCTACGACAAGCACTTCAACACCACTGGAGCCGACTTCTTCAATCTGTTCGGCGGCAAGCTCCACAATATCACGGACAATGTGGCCAACGGCGTGAAGTTCAAAATCATTGTGGCCAACGCCGATCTCTCCCCTGGAGGCCGGATCGTCATCAATCAAACCTACAATCCCTCGAATCCAGCCACCTGGTCACCCGTCACCACCTATGACAATACGGTGCCCAGCGCCTTGCCGGTTTACAGTCTTGATGGCGCTCCTGGCACCACCCGCCTGACTTCGTTCGGTTTCTACTACGACACCGCCACCGTTGGTTCCGGCGGCTTGATCCAAGGCAATACCGGCCACGTGAAGAACAATACGCCGGGGATCTACGGCGAATGGCGCAACGGAGCCCTTACCATTCAGGTGGTCAAAGTGAACCCCGACGGATCGGACGGTTTCACTGTCAACACGTCCTTCAGTGGCGGCGGCGTTCAGGGGGTGGCCACTTCCGGCCTGCTCTGGGAAAGCACTGTCTTCTATCATGGCAGTGGCGGCCCTTACTCGCCGAACTAGTCACAGCGGTCGTTGGACCACAGTAAGGCGGGCTTCATCCAAAACCCTTGAAATTATAGTAAATTGACTGTATTCAAGCCATCCTAAGTAAAAGTCGCCTGTTACCCGCCCGTTTATATGAGATTCCCCTGCCTTTTCCGAGCTGCGTGCATGGTGTCCTTGAGTTTGGCCCCCATGGCCGGAGCGGAGGACAGCGTCACCAAATGGAACAGCTACCTGAGGGAAGCCATGAAACGGGATTCGGATCATTCCAACCCGGGTTACGCGACACGGTCCATGGCGATGATGAACGGGGCCATTTATGATTGCTTCCAAGCGATCCGCCGGACGCATCAGCCGTTGCATGTGGATATGACGGCCAGCCCCACGGCCAACCGGGCCGCCGCTGCGGCCGCGGCAGCATTCCCCATCGCAAAAGAGTTGTATCCGGCGGAGACCTTCTTTCTGACCTGGAGCTACCGCTACAGTGTGGATCCGATTCCGGATAGTCCGGAGAAGGCAGCTGGCATCGCCCTTGGCGAGGCCGTTGCCGCGCAATATCTGGCATGGCGGGCCAATGATGGGTTCGACTCCAGTGTGCCCTACACTCCCGGAACGGAACCAGGCCAGTGGCGGCCTGATCCAGACTTTTTTCCGGTACAGACCGCATGGGGCCCGGAGTGGGGGGCGCTGGTGCCCTTTTTGTTGTCGGATTCCCAGCAATTCCAGCCCCCGCCGGTTCCAGCTCTGACAAGCCCCGAATATACGGCCGCGTTCAATGAGGTCGCCGCTTACGGAGCTGACGACAGCGCCGTTAGGACTCCCGAGCAACTTCAGATCGGTCAGTTCTGGGCTTACGACCGGTCCGGAATGGGCCCTCCCCCAGTCCTCTTCAATCAGAATATTTACCAGATCTGTCTCCAACGCGGCACCGGCGAGGAGGCCAATGCCCGATTGTTTGCGCAGGCTTCCGTCGCCATGGCCGATGCGGCAATTTGTGCATGGGATGCCAAGTTCGCCGACGATTTCTGGCGCCCGGTGAATGCCATCAGGGAAGCCGATACGGATGGAAATCCTGATACCCTGATGAATCCTGAGTGGAAACCCTACGGCGCTCCCGGGGGCGGATTATTCCCGAACTTCACGCCCCCCTTCCCATCCTACGTCTCAGGTCATGCCTCCATGGGCGGATCAGCCTTTCAGATCCTCAAGAGTTTTTATGGAATGGACGCCACCAGCTTTTGGTTGACCTCCGATGAAGTTCCCGGAGTCACCCGTTATTACAACACCTTTTCCCAAGCCGCGCAGGAAAACGCGGACAGCCGAGTCTGGCTGGGAGTGCACTGGAGATTTGACCAGACGGCAGGCCAGGCGTTGGGAGAGCAGGTCGCAGATTTTGTCGCAGCAAACGCATTTCAGCCTCTGTTGGAGACTTTTGCCGATTTTGCCGGGGTCCACGGTTTGGGGACCGATGGCAGTACGGACTTCGACAAGGATGGCTGCACCAATTTTGCAGAGTATGCCTTCAGCACCCATCCCTGTGTTCGCGACGCCCCTCCCGGAGTCACGGTCGAGCAGGTTGGGGGCGTCCCTACCCTGACCTTGCATTACATGAGGCAGCCCGCACGCACCGCGGCAGGGTTGACTTTGATTCCCCAGGTCTCCAGTAACTTGTCGGACTGGAGCACGGTGGGCTTGACGGATATTCCGGACCCAACCCAGACCTCGACGCCGGTCATGGAATATCGTTGCGCCTGCATTCCCATTACCCCGGGAACTCCGATGTACCTGCGGGTGAAGGCTCAGATGTAATCTCATTCAAGGCAGAAGCCTGCCAAAACATCCTGCAACCGCCCCCCGCTCCCCCGTTCAGTGCATCTCCACCGCGCAATGGCCCAGGCCCCCGCGGTAGTAGTTGAACTGCACGGAGGGATGGTCGGCGAGGAGGGACATCGGCACCGCGCTGTCGGCCAGCCCCTTGGAAATCATCAGTGCCGTGAGCCGTTGACCGAGCGGATTGTCGTGGACCCCGGCCTGCCAGATGGAGACCTTTTCCGCCAGCCAGGTTTCCACCGGTCCTACCGTTATGGCCTGGTTGGGAACCATGGTGACATTCCCCCCGCCGGAAGTGCGGGCGTTCTGCATCAGGGTGACCGGATGCAGTTCCACCACCCGCGTCGCCAGCGCCCGGTAAACCTCCGGGGACGGCGGCTCCTGCAGGAAATCGCCCTCCCGTTTCACCGGATCATTGAAGGCCCAGTGTTTGATATCCCCCTGCCCGCCCTGCATCACCGCACAACGCACCCCGGCCTGCCAGCTGGCCCGGTAGGCTGCGGTATCCGCCTTGGGAAAATGCAGGTGTTCCTCCGGCATCCGCAGTTCCGGACGGATGCGATTGAATAGCAATTCCCGGTCCGCCCGCTCGAAGGACAAGGGATGCGACACCGGCACCTCCCGGCCCGTCGCGGCATCATACCACTCGTCCATGCCCCAGAAGTGAGCATGCCGCAGAGACACGCCCAGCTCATTCACCAACCGCGCCACGAGGGGCAGCTGCTCCGTAGGTCCGATAGGGCCGCAGATCCCCACCGGATTGTCCGCGGTCGCCTGCTGCCAGGCGTGGATGTATTCCAAGGCTTCGGCCAAATAGAAATCCTCCAGCGTGTCGTAAAACACGACTTGGAATCCCGGGCGGGACAACTGTTCCAGATCCCGCGCCGTCAGCCGGGCGGCCTCCTGGATCAGGGAGGGATCTAAAGTGGTGTAATCCCACCAGGCGGGGGCAACAGAACTGAGGGGTCGGGGCATATTTGAGTGGGGTTGAATAAGTCAGATAAAATAGCCAGAGGATCGATCTCCGTGCGGGACAATCCCAGGTGCAGATGCCGCCGCCACGCTTCGGCCGCGCCAAAGCGCCCGCTGTGGCGGCCCAGTTCCTTTCCGGTCTCCATCATGCTCTGCACATAACTGCTCATCCCCTGGGACGCATCCAGCCACGACTGCTGGGACTGATGCGCTTCCAGCGCGTGACGTTTCCGCTCCATCACCCCGCTGATATCGATATAAAAATCCGGCACCACCTTTTCCCGCAGCGGACTGCACCCGCCATGGGGCATCGCATGATAGACCGCCACATCCCCCGGCGCCCCCGGCAGGGGCGGGTCGCTGGCAAAATTGGGAACATGTTTGGCGAACGCCGCCGTCACCGCCAGCCGCGCCGTCTCCATGTGGTCCTCCATGTAATCCTGCAGGGCATGGGTCAGCACCACCGAAGGGTTCACCTCCCGCACCACTGCCGCCACCTTCCGCAGCAGGTCCACCGAGTAGACAATCTCCAAATCCCTGGCCACCGGCGGATAAAACCGGGCCCCCAGGCGGGCAGCGCCTTCGCGGGCCTCCTCCAGCCGCACCCGGGCGGTGGTCTGCCCGTCCATCTCCAGGCTTCCCCCGTTGCCGCAGGACAAATTGAAATAATGCAGCTCCCAGCCGGCCTCCGCCAGCCGCAGCAGCGTTCCCGCCATGAAGATTTCAATGTCGTCAGGATGTGCCGCTATTGCCAGGACCCTCGGTTTCATGGGCTACTCCTGCCGCGTTCCCCTTCCGGCCACAATCATAAAAAACCCACCCTCCGCTTGCGCCCCTCCCCCGCTGACTCAACCCTGAAACATGACCTCATCCCTCCGTCCCGGCATCGCCGGCCTCGGCATCATCGGCCAACGTGTCGCCGCTTCCCTCCGCGCCAAAGGCCTCGCACCTGCCACCTGGAACCGCACCCCACGCCCGGAGGAGCCCGGTTGGACCCCTTCGCCCGCCGCCCTCGCCAAAGACTCGGACGTGATCCAGCTATTCGTGACCGATGGCCGGGCCGTGCTTGATGTTCTTGAGGAAATGCTGCCGGAACTCGGCCCCGGCAAGATCGTGATCCAAAGTTCCACCATTTCCCTCGCGGATACCCACGCCGCTGCCAAACTCGTCACCGGCACCGGAGCGGCTTTTCTTGACGCCCCCTTCACCGGCAGCAAGGACGCCTCCGCCGGCGGCCAGCTGGTCTATTACGTTGCCGGCGATCCGGAGGTGATCGAAACCGCCCGACCCATCCTGGAGGCCAGTTCCAAGGACATCCTCCTGTGCGGAACCGTCGGAAGTGCCACCGTGCTGAAGCTGGTCACCAACATGGTCTCCTCCACCATCGTCGGCATCCTCTCCGAAGCCATGGGCATCACCGCCGCCCAAGGGATTGCCCTGACCAAATTCCAGGCCGCTCTCGAACGCAATGCCGCCGCCTCGGGGGTTTCAAATCTCAAGGTCCCGTCCATGATCGCAGCCGATTTCACCCCGCATTTCTCCCTGAAAAATATGCTCAAGGATGCGTCCTTCGCCCTCCAATTGGCCAGCGAATCCGGCCTTGAACTCCCCATCCTCAGCACCGTCGCCGAGGGGATGGCCGCCATGGCCAGCAATGGGCACGGCGAGGAGGACTTTTCCGTCATGGCTGCCAACTACCTTCCCTTCCATCAATGACTCCCGCCACCTGGCAGGCCATCCATGAAACGGGAGCCATTGCCGATCTCAGCGACCACGTCCGCCTCCGCCTGACGGGTCCTGACGCTGTCCGCTACCTGAATGGCCAGGTCACCAATGACGTCCGAAAAATCCCGCCCGGCGGAGCCCTGCCTGCCTGCGTCACCAATCACAAAGGCAAATTGGAAGCCTGGGTGCACCTTTCCCAGGACTCCCCCGGAGCCCTCTTCATCAGCGGCCCCGGCGAACTGCGCGACTTTCTCCCGCTCCGTCTGGAAAAATATCTGATCGCCGACGATTGCGTACTCGAGGACATCACCGAAGCCACCGCCCTGTGCCACATAATCGGTCCCCCGGATAAAATCACCCCACGGCTCTCGTCAGAGGAGCGTCTCGCCAGCACTCCACGTTTCGGCCTGCCCGGCCACGATCTTTGGACCACGCCGGAGCGCCTCCCCTTCTGGCTGGCTCAATTCCTGGTCCTTTCCCCGGACGACCAATCGACCCTCGAAGTCATCCATGGGATTCCGGCATGGGGTCACGAACTCACCCCGGACCTGCTGCCTCCTGAAGCCGGTCTTGATCTGACAGCCATCGATTACCACAAAGGCTGCTACATCGGGCAGGAAGTCATCAGCCGGATCCGCAGCGTAGGGCGGGTCAACCGCCACCTCACCGCCCTCGTCCAAACCAGTGGCCCGCCCGCAGTCGCAGGCTGGACCCTCCATTCCGAAGCCGGGGAGCCCACCGCCTCCCCTGCGGGCACTCTTACCCGGACCGCCCTTCACCCCCTCACCGGCCAGCTGCATACCCTCGCCTTTGTGCGCCGCGGCGCCACTCCGCCCTGGCACAGCGGCCCTGACCCGTCCGCCGCCACCGCAGTGCTCACCATCAGAAAGTCTCTTGACGATTGACCCCTCCGCTCATCCATTCAGCAGCGCTTATGTCGAACCATTTCCGGCCCCTCCTCGCCCTCTCTGCAGCGGCACTTGTCCTCAGCTCCTGCAGCACTGTCAATAATGCCCTCGATCGCGGCATGAATGTCTTCCGGGGCAAGGAAAAGACGCCGGAGGAAATCGCCGCGGCCGCCGCGGAAGGCAAACCAGTGGTCCTGCCTGGCCAGAGCCAGTTCAATACCGCCCTCATGCTCGTCGAGATCAACGGGGTGAAGCGCAAGGTCGTCATCCAGCTCAATCCGCAGGATGCGCCGAAGACGGTCGCCAATTTCAAGAAACTTTCCTCGGAAGGGTTTTACGATGGTCTGGCCTTCCACCGGGCCATCAAAAATTACATCGTTCAAACTGGGGACCCCAATACCAAAACGGACGACAAAAAGGACGAGTGGGGCCTCACCGACGTGGGCTATAAACTCGCCCCTGAAATCAAAGGCCTGCACACCAAGGGAGCGATTGCCATGGCCCGTCCCGGCGACATCAACGCCCCCGACAAACAATCCTCCGGCAGCCAATTCTACATCAGCCTGCGCACCCAGAAACGGCTCGACGGCAACTACACCGTATTTGGTCAGGTGACCCAGGGACTCGAAGTCCTTGAAGCCGCCAGCGGGGTCACCGTGGACACCAACGACACCCCTGTCCGCCGCGTCAACGTGAAGTCCATCCGGCTCGTCAGCGCGGACAGTCCGGACCTCCAGCCCGACCCGCTCGACTCCCGGAAGAAGACCAAGCCCGATTCTGAAAAAGGCTTCCTTGAGAAATTCATCGAACGGATTTGGTAGGTTCTTTCCCCGGCATGGGAAATAACGGCCCCCGCCCGGCAAATAACAGGGCCGCAGGTGCTTTACAAAAATCCAGCGATATGGTGGTATCGCGTCTTGGTGCCCTCCACCATTTCGATCCTTGTCATGAAACTACTGCTCCTTTCCCTGCTCGCCTTCCCGGCTCTCACTACCTTGGTCTCCGCACAACCCGCCGCAGCCGCCCCACCCGTGGCAGCAGTTGATTCCACCCGGATCAAAGCCCTCCAGAAGCAAATCGATGCTGCTCAAAAGGAAGTCGATGCCATCACTTCCGACCTCCGGAAGGCCGATGACCGGATCGAGGCTAAAATTTCCAAGGCCGTGGAATTGCTGGCCACCTATACCGACTCCAAAGACTCGGTCACTAGGATTGCGGATGCCAAGGCCAACGTGATTGATTTCCTGCGCAAACAGATCACTGACTATGCCCAGCGCCGGGCCCAGGTCCGGGGCCAATTGGAGAATCGGCAACGGGTCATTCCGATCGATATCCTGGAAGCCGACCTCGCCAAAATTGATGCCCGGATCGACCGCCGCATTGAACAGGTCATCGCTCTCGGCGGCACCTTTGCCCGGCACGAGGATTACGATAAATACGATGCCACCGGCGCAGGCTGGTATGGGCATACCGAATACCGGATCAACGAAGACTGGAAAGCAAATCGCCGCGCCACCCTGAAGTCCGCCAAGGAAAAAGGCAAACTCGGCGACGCCATCGACGACAACATCCGCCGCCTCGAATCGACCAATCGTTACAAACAAAGCCAATTGGCCGCCGCCAAACCGGAGACCGCCCGACTCCTGAAGGCGGATATTGCCCGCAACCAATCGTTGATCAATGCTCTGGAGAACGCCCGCGGGACCATCCTGAGTCCGACCACCGCCGATATGACCCCGGTGGGAGCCCTCGAAGCCAAATCCATCACCGCACGGCTGCAGAAAGCCGGCGCCGAAGTCCGCCGCGACCAAGGAAAACTGACTGGTTATTACAACAACCTGAATGCGGCCCGTGCCCGGCAGGCGCCTCTGGTGAAGGCCTTGAGTCAGGCCACGACCCCCAAGCCCTGATTTGCCCGGCTAACGGCCAGTCTCTGGAACCGGCAAGGCCCGCGCCCTCACCCCGAGGTGGCTTCCCGACGGCCGCTCCATGCCTGGGATTCCGGCGTGTACCGGACGGTTCAGCACCTCTGGTTTGCCATCTGGGCCGGCCACCACCATGGTCGTGGTGCCTCCGCCGTCCAGATTGATGCCGGAGTCCGCCCCCATGGCCCGCAGCCAACCAGCCATTTCCACCGTGGTGCACCCCTCACTGGTTCCCACCTGCCGCCCATCCACCACCAACAGCCAGAGCGTCCGGCCATCCGCACTCACTCCGGCTCCGGTTCTGGGGTGCAGCTTCACATCGGTCGCCACGGTTTTCCCCTGCCACAACACCACCTGGAACCCGCTCACCGCCTCAAGGATGTCCGGCCCGGGAATTGGCTGCCTTTGAATCCTCGCCCGGCCATCCTTGAGGAATAAGAGGGCTGGATAACCATTGTCCGGGGAGACCACCTTTCCGCCGGAAATCTGGAGCCCGCTGATATTGAGAGGGTTTCCTTCCTGGGAGGACACGAGGTCAAACGGCGCGGCATTGATGGCCGCCTGACATCCTTGGGCTTTCAGAAAACCGCTCGTGCGCTGACCGGTGGTCTCTCCGGGGGCCTCCCCATTGTCCGGCGTTGCCACCATGGACAAGCCAGGCGTTTCCAACCGCACCCGGAGCACCTGGGCCCGCACCGGCCGCGGTTCCGTCAGGATCACCGCAGTATGCTCCACGCCTTGAAACACCGGCCGCCACTGCACCTTGCCAAAGGCCTCCACCCCGGGTTCCTCCGCCCACGCCAAGCCTCCCAGCAGCAGGAAAACCCCGCAACCCACCATCGGACACCGCTTCAATATCAAGTTCCCATTCATAACATTACCATTCCAGGCATGGGAGTCCGTCCGTCATTCCTCTCACTCCTTCCCGCCTACACAGAACAGTCCGGTATTGGTCCGGATGAAGAGGTTTCCCCCCGCGATAGCAATACTCGACCGGATATCCTTCTCGCCTGGCCCTCCGAAATCCGCCTCATGCAGCAGCTTCGCCTCATCCCCGGCCGCCAGCACCGTGACCTTGCCGCGTTGATCCATAAAATAAATCCGTCCGTCCGCCGCGGTCGGCGAACATTCGATCTTCGCCCCACCTTCCACCCGGTATTCCCAGAACAGCTTGCCCGTTTTCGGCTCCACGCAGGTCATCGCCTTGCGGTCGCTGTTCATGATATAAAAACGATTCCGATAGAACAACGGCGTCGCCACATCCGATGACACATCCCGGCTATTCACGTCATCCCCGCTGACCCAAGCGGTATCGGCCTCAGTCAGCAATCCATTCCCGCCCGCCTTGAATGCATACACCGGCGCCCGTTTGGGGGCGCAGCCCAGGATGATGCCATCCCCCGCCACCGGACCCGGCACGAGCCGCCAATGCGAAATTTTCTCGGAGTTCCACGAAGGCGACCGCCATAACTCCTTGCCCGTCGCCGCATCATGCCCCGTCAGGCAGTCCCCGCCCGCCACCAGCAACTCATCCCTGCCGCCAAATGAAAAAGGCATGGGCGTCGCAAACGACTCCTTGGACTCTGCATTGGCATCAGAGGGCCGGACCACCTTCCATTGTTCCTTCCCGGTCACCGGGTCCAGGGCCAGCAGATAGGACTCATTCCCGCCCCCCGGTTTCCCGCGCAGTGCCCCATGGCCCTCGAAAGAAGTATCGCGCTGCAGCACCTGCAAGTACAACCGCCCGCCGTGCAGAACAGGGCTGCTCGAAAAGGTCCACAAAAAGGCAAAGCTCCCGTAATCAGCCTGGATCTGCCGGGTCCACAGAGGCTTGCCAGCAAAATCAAACGCGGCGAGGTCCCCGGTCCCGAAGAAAAACACCACCCGCTCCCCATCCGTCACCGGCGACGGTCCGGCATAGGTGCTGCGGTCATCCTGACGGAATCCCTTCCCGATTTCCTTCCGCCACCGTTCCGCCCCGGTTTTCCGGTCGAGACAAATCCCCAGCAGCTTTTCCGCCTTTTCATCGGTCGTGGTTACGAAAACGCTCTCGCCCCAGACCACCGGAGTCGAAGCCCCCGGTCCGGGCAACGCGGCCTGCCAGCGCAGATTCTCCACCGGCGAAAACTTCGCCGGAATTCCCTGCTCCTGACTGGACCCATTATAGTCCGGCCCCCGCCAGTTCGGCCAATTCCCCGCCGGGGCGGACATCAGGGAACACGTCAGGGCAAATACAGACAGCAGGCGCATGGGAGAGAAGATTTCAGTGTTTCAGATTCGGGATTTCAGCAGCAAAAGCCACCACCTCCACCCCAAACGTCAACCGATCACCATTTATATCCACGATCCGCGCCCGGACCGCCCATGCAAAACAGTGCGACCTGAAAAACCTACTCCGCCTCCACCGGCGCCACCAACTCCCCGGCCTTGAGCGGCCGCACCCTGACGTTCCGGATGGCTCCCTTGGTGCTGTAGCTGGCGAAGCCCAGCGGCATCGACTTCGTGATCTCACTCGGATGCATCCCGATCGTCTTTCCCTTGAGTCCTACCTTGAACTGCTCCTTCCCATCGATCAGGCCGCGCAGGCACTTGGTGTTCACCTGAAGGGTGAACGTATACCACCGGCCGGTGGCAAATTCCATTGATCCGGACGTCTCGTTCTCATTGGCGAACTGATGGCCGATGGAGGAGATCCCGGTCGTCCATCCCCCCCATCCTCCGGTCACGAAGGTGGCACACTGTTCTTTCGAACCCACCGGGAACGTGAGGGAGGCAAAAAAGTCATTGCCATCGACCCGCATGGCATCCCAGGAAATCTCATATTCATCCACCAGCAGCGGGGCCTTGCCCTCGTACCGCACCACCGTGAAAGGCTCTCCCCGTTCCAACACGAGGACTCCAGCCTTTTGCGCCTCCGCACTCAGCGGCGGCCGGCCCTCCACCGGCTTGGTTTCAGGCAAATCCGCCACCACGCTCACCTTCGCCTCCGGCCCGGTGTCCTGCTGTTTCCATTCCGACCAATCGCTCACCGTCCACCCCTTCTCCCCGGCCTTCTCGGTTCCGGCCACCGTGCCCCCTTTCGGCGATTCCCCGCAGCCTCCCGTCAAACATGGAACCAACAACAACCCCAGAATCGCGGAACAGACTTTCATAGTGAACCCAAAAAACGCGGCCTTACCCTCCAATCTGTCATCCATGACTCAAGCCATGAAGCCAAGTGGAGGATCGTTGCCGGTAGTGCTGTAAAAGTTGCCAATATTGGGGAGAACGAGGGGGAGATTGCTTTTGCTGACGCCCAGCCAGAGTGCCAGTTCGGCAAAAAACTGATCGCAGCTGGTGGTGGGAATCATTCGGCCGAGGCCGGTATCCAGCGGGTTCACTTCACTCCCGCTGGAGGGATTCACCGCCAGGCTGGGATATTGCCCATAGATCTTTTTGCCCAGCACAGAGCCGCCCACCACGAGGTGGTTGCCGCCCCAGGCGTGGTCGCTGCCCTGACCATTGCTGGTGAGGGAACGGCCAAAATCGGAGGCCGTGAACAGCGTGACTTTGTCCTGGAGGCCCATGGCAGTCAGGGCCGTCTGGAACGCCCCGATGGCGGCGCTGACCTGCGGGAGCATCTGGCCCTGGAAATTGAGCACCCCGCTATGGTGATCCCATCCTCCAAACTGGATGAAGAAGGTCTGCCGTTTGGCTCCCATGGCGGCATGACCCTGGATTGCTTTGGCCACCATCTGGAGGCGCGAGCCGACATAACTGGCAGGGAAAGCAGCCCCGGCCGGCAGCGGTGGCGCGGAGGCCGTGTCGAAGACCTCGTAGGCATCCATGGCGGCCTTTTTGCGCTGATTGAAGGTCTGCATCAGGATGTTGTTGTACTGCTGGGCGAGCTGGCTGTCCACGCCCTGACTGAACGCCTGATGGGTGGTGTCATTGGCTTTCCAGTTATTTCCGTAATTGGTCAGGGCAGTGGCTCCGTCAGGGGTGATGGCATACTCCGCGACGGTGCTGCCGGTCTGCCAGACATTGCTGCCGTCGAGGGAAATATTCATCGGCACGAGGGGATTGGTGTTCAGCCCCTTGAGCAAATCAGCGGTCCGTCCCGCCCAGCCGATGCCCGCCCGGCTGTTGGGCAGGCTGGTCTGCCATTGTTCGATCTGGTCCGAATGCGAGTAGAGCCCGAGCGGCAGTTGTCTGGCCAATTGCGCAACCTGGGTCCGGTTCATGACCGGCTCGATCAGGGTGCCGACATTCGCGACAAAGGCGGCATGGCCCTCACCAAAGAGGCTGGCGATTTCCGGCATGCCGCCATGCACCGCAAAGTCAGGCAGGCCAGTGGGATGGATGTCGATGAGTTGGGCCGGGGTCAGGGCCAGATTGGACCGGCTGGCCTGATAGGTGGCGTAGGCACCAGCTTCCCGCGGTACGAGCATGTTGTAGGAATCGTTGCCCCCGGCGAGGAAAATGCAGACGAGGGCCCGGTATTCGGAATCAGCCGGAGCCGTGACTGCAGAAAGCGTTTCCGCAAACTGCAGGTTCAGCAGGGTGTTCAGCACCGGGATGGACGTGACAGCCGCGCAGCTGGCCTGTCCGAGAAAGTTGCGGCGGGTGGATTTCATAGGATCAAAAATGCAGATGCGGAAATACCGGCAATTCAGCGCAGCACGTTGAATTCGGCAGAAGTGACGATCAGGGTGATCGCCAGGCTCAAACGCTCGCGGTGCCACTTCCACGAGGGCGGAGCGAGCCGGGGAATCGATTCGCGGATGGTCTGGAACAGCCTTGGCGACATGGTGCCGCCCATCAGGGCGAGGTCGAGCCGCCGGATCAGGGCATCGGTATCCGCGCCCGCCAGCAAGGCAGGAACGTTTTCGTTAATCTGCCCCGCAGGCACAATCATGCTCAATTCCGGGTCCAGATTCAGCCGCACTCCGTACGCCGCAGTACCGGATCCCCATCGGTGCAGGTCATTGCCGGTAATGGCGTTCTGAAAATAGTTGGCGCCCGTGATGGCCGAGCTGGCATTGAGGATTTGAAACTCCGGTGCCATCAGCCCCAACTCAGTGATCCGGCCGGGCGGGCTGTAATTGGGCAGATAAAAGTTGAACACGCTGGGGGCATTCAGCGGGTCCTGCAGGTGATCGAGTGCAAACTGATCCAGCGGATAATAAGCACTGGTGGAGGCGGCATTGAAGGCCCGGGCAAAATTGACGACCCGGAGGACCGGCTCGCGGAGTTTCCCCCAGGTGGGAAGGTCCATCATGGCAGGGTCCCGCGCTTCGGAATCCAGCAGCATGGCTTTGACCACCGCCTTCAGTTCCCCCCGGACGCCGCTGCCGTTATCGTTGAACTGCGCCGCCACGCGGTCAACATAACCAGGAGTGGGATTCGACGTTATAAAGCGCTGGATCAGACGCAGACTGAGAAAAGGGCCGACGTTGGGGTGATTGAAGAGGTTGTCGATGGCCACATTGACATCCGCCAGGCCCGCCGTGCCGGTATTGCCCGGGCTGGCGGTGCGGGCTGGGGTAACCAACCCACCAAGCAGGGTTTTGGGATTGCAGTCGTGGAACGCATCCCAGCATTTCATGGCGTGGGTCTTGTCGCCGTTGGCCTGGTTGTTGGGATTGAAATTGAGGCTGTCAGGATAGGTGAATCCGGTAAAGACGCGGGCCAGCTCGGTGATGTCCCCATTGTCATAAGTCGGGATGAAGCGGCCCTGCCCATCCACTTGGCGGGTTCCGTCCCGGTTGAGTTGCCACAGCCCGATCGAAAAGAGCTGCATGACCTCCCTCGCGAAGTTTTCGTCAGGATGCAGGTTGAGCGCGAGGTTCTCCTTCTGGTTGCCCAGATGGCTCAGGTAAACCCCCATCACCGGATGCATCGCCACCTCGAAGAGCAGGTCCCGGTAGTTGCCGAACGCATGTTTGACCATGAGGTCGTAGAAATTCGCCATGCCCTGCTGCGCAACGCCCAGGGTCTCTGGTCGGTCGGACACCACCAGAATCTGGCTCAGCGCAAAGGCCACCCGTTGGCGTAGCAGATCCGGAATCTGGGTGGCCGCCACATCGGGTTGCATATGGACGGCACCCATGGCGCGCGACCACCAGGCGTGTTCCTTGTAGTTGCCGTAAAGCTGGATGGCATTGCCGTTCGCCATCGCCCAAGCCGTGTAGGGTTCGAGGTAGCCGGGAGGCCGGGTAAACTGATCCTCGATCCAGCTATCAAATCCCATGGCGGACAACGCTTCGACATTCTCCGGCACCACATCGGGATCAGCGGCACTGTCCTGGTCTGGCCCATAGGCGGCTTGGATCAGGAACCGGGCCGCCGCCTTGGTTCCTGGCAGGGAGGAGGCATCGCTGATGGTCGCCGTGGCACTGGTAGTCGCACCCAGGGTGTAGCCCGGGCCTGCCGTGGCGCTGACCACGATGCTCTCGCTGCCTTCATCGGCACCATCGTTGACCGGGATCAGTTCGACCCACACTTCCCGCGCTCCGAAGGGAAGTGTGATGGTGGAGCCGGCCACATTGGAGGTGTAATCAGCATTCCGGGCCGCCGTGCCGGCGAAGGCAAGATTGACGGTCAGCGGCTTCAGTCCGCCGGTGCGGCGGATGGCCACTACGCCCCGGTCCGGCCAGTCCTCCCGCAGTTCGCCATCCAGCAGTGCCACCGTGATGGTGCTGGCGGCTTGGAGGGTGGTCTGAACGCGGATGAGATCCGCCGTATCGTTCCGGTCCGTGTGGCTGAGCGTGGGATTAAAACCGATCGCGGCCTCCTCCCAGTCAGTCAGGCCATCCAAATCGCTATCCAGATCGCTGATCAGCAGTTTGAAAAAACCGCGCGGACCGATGGTCTCCACCATTTCAATCATGGTGGTGCCATCGCCGGTAAAAGTGTCGAGGACCGAACCGTTCCCTCCACTCAAGTCCAGACTCCGGTAAAGGCTGTATTTTTTCCCAAACTCGCCGGACCAGCTCAACTGCAGCTGTCCTGGCGGACCGGACGCCACCTCCAATGAGGGGTAAGATGCCGCATCGAGGGGATTCGTCCCCGCCAGGCTTTCGATGGCATTGGAATAACCGTCCTGGTCATGGTCAGCGGTCGCCGCGAGGCTCAAGGCCCCGAATTGGATTTCCCAGAGATCGCTTTGCTGGTTCGCGTTGGCATCCAAGGCTTTGAGATCGCTCGTGAAGCAAAGGCAGAGGAGCGCCAGCGGGATTGGTTTCATGATCGGGAAATGGTGTTTCTCTTGCGCTGATCAAGGGGATGAACTGGCAGGCGGGGAATCAAAAAGACGACATGATACCCGTTTATTATGGTTTTTATAGATAATATTGCAAGAATCTCCAGAATTCCGCCCCCTTTCCGGCATTCAGCGCTATCCCAAATGAAGGAGGGGGCTGGAGGGCGTAGAACCAGTCGCCCCCCGTTGTCCGCTTGAAAGGCTCCGGCCCCGATCCCAATGAGGTCTCCTCCCCCATGCAGAACCCCATTTCGTTTCTCCGCCATATCGCGCTGGCCGAAGCCGTGTCCTATCTGATCCTGCTGGGCATCGCCATGCCTCTGAAGTATCTGGCCGGCCAACCGCTGGCGGTGAAAATCACCGGAATGATCCACGGGATTTTGTTCGTGGTGTTCTGTGTCGCCCTGCTGCGGGCGATGCTGGAGGCCCGCTGGCCCTTCCAGCGGTGTGCCTTGATTTTTATCGCCTCGTTCATTCCATTGGTGCCCTTTTTCCTCGACCGGAAGCTGAAAGAATGGGAAGTGGTGGCCCCCTGAGGCCAAGACCCGGCCGGGAAAGCAGGAAGGGATTTCAGGTGGACGCGGGCAGGGTTTGGGGGAAGGGTGCGGTTTCGCTTTGACCCGCTGATTGAACCATGAGTGCTCTGCCCCGCCCGCTCTATTACGATTCCCACATGCACACGCCGCTGTGCAAACATGCCCATGGGGAGCCGGAGGAGTATGCGGAAACGGCCCTGCAACGGGGCTTGAAGGGAATTATTTTTACCTGCCACAGCCCGATGCCGGACGGCTGGTGGCCCCAGGTGCGCATGGATATTTCCCAATTGGATGACTACCTGGCGATGGTTGACCGCACCCGGGAGGCCTATGCCGGAAGACTCGATGTCCGGGTCGGGATGGAGATGGATTTTTTCCCGGGCTTTGAGTGGTGGGTGGAGTCCTTGAACGAACGTTGCGAATTCCACCACGTGCTGGGCTCGGTTCACTTCTTTGGCACGGACTATAAAACTCAATTCTGGAAGGGCGACCTACTGGCATTTCAAAAGCAATATTTCACTCACCTCGCGGAAAGCGCCGAGACGGGTTTGTTTGATACCCTGGCCCACCCCGATCTGGTGAAAAACCTGCAGCCGGAAAATTACGAATTTGAGCTCATCGCCGAGCATCTGGGAACCTGCCTCGACCGGATCGCCGCAACAGGAGTGGCGATGGAACTGAACACGTCAGGACGGCTGAAGCTGGCCCCGGAGTTTAATCCGGGGCCGGGAATGCTCACTATGATGTGCGAGCGAGGCATCCCGGTGGTGCTGGGCAGCGATAGCCATGTGCCCCGCCGGGTGGGATCGGATTTTGGCGATGCCCTCGATTCCCTGGAGGCGGCTGGATATAGCAAGGTCTCCCACTTTCTGGCGCGCAAACGGCTGGATTTGAATATTACGGACGTACGGGCCAGTCTGACGCGGCAGCCTCTGGAACTGAACATCCAGTAACTCTGGCGTCCGTTGTCCTCAACCTGGAAGGGGCCCCGGGCCGGCTACTCCCACTCAAACCGCTCAGCCAAACAAAACCCATCGCCTGTCCACAGGAGGCGGGCAGGACAGCAACCGCTGCCCATGGCTGAAACAGGACCTTACTCAGCTTCAGTCAGGCGTTCGTGCCCCTTGCGGGCGCGGCGGCTCAGCAGCTTCACGATCTCCTTGAGGAGTTCATTTCCCGCCACTGGACTCTTGGTCAGGAAGACCTCGAACGCGTCCCTGGAAATCTGCCATACCTTGGAGGGCACCGCTGCCGCCACAAACGCACTGGCCTCCACTTCCTCCAAAAATCCCATTTCCCCGACGGTCTCACCTTCGTGAATATAACCCAACGGCACCAATTGCTCAGGGGAACGCAGGGTCACGGCCAGTTCACCGGATACCACGATAAACAAGTGCCCCGTCGCCTGGCCCTGCTGCAGCACCGCCTCGCCCTTGGCGTAATGGACGAATTCCCCGCCATCCGTCAGGGCCGCACGGCTTCCCGGCGTTACATGAGCCAGAATTCCCAATGGAGGAAGGATCTCGGATGTCTCAAGGATTTCAGGCATGTTTAATTTGTAAAGCAGGTGTAGGATCCCGCAAGTATAAAACTATCAGCCCAAGCTTCCTCCTGGCGTGCTTTGATGGCCAAAATGCCTAAAAAGCCATCCTCCCGGTCCCCGCTCCCAAAACAACAGCCTGCTGTCCGCGTATCATGGATTGTTTTCCCAAGTCAAACTCCAAGCCACCGCCATGAAGCTCTCTCTCTTCTCTTTGCTGGCGTGCTTTTTCTTGGCAGCACCGTCCCCCGCCGCCTTGACTCCCCAACAGAAAACCTCCCGTGCCGTGGTCCAGCACTACGCCACCACCGTCCACGCCATTTACAGCGACTGCCTGACTTCCACGACCCAGCTTCGCGAGTCCATCCGCGCCTTCCTCGCCGCCCCCTCGCCGGAAACACTCGCCACCGCCCGCCAAACCTGGATCAAAGCCCGGCAGCCCTATCTGCAAAGTGAAGTCTTCCGCTATTACGCCGGTCCCATTGATGACGCTGACGGTCCCGAACCCCTCCTCAATTCCTGGCCACTCGACGAACTCTACATCGACGCCGGCGAAGGCGGTGACGGGGGGATCATTGGCAACGAAAAAGCCTACCCTGTCATCGACGCTGAACTGATCGGGCAACTGAATCTCAAAGACGGCGAGAAGAACATCTCATGCGGCTGGCACGCCATCGAGTTCCTCCTCTGGGGGCAGGACAAAAGCACCACCGGCCCCGGCAACCGGCCCTTCACGGATTACACCAGCGCGCCCTTTGCGACCCGCCGCGGTCAGTATCTCCAGGCCTGTGCTGATCTCCTCATCACCCATTTCGAGGATTTATTGAAACAGTGGGCGCCGGGCAAACTCGGCAACTTCCGCGCCATCTTCGAGGAAGGGTATGATCAATCCATCGAGCGTATCCTCACCGGCATGATCTTCCTGAGCGGCAACGAACTCGCGGGAGAACGCCTCCAGGTCGCCTGGGACACCAAGGAGCAGGAAGACGAACACTCGTGCTTCAGCGACATGAGCTACCAGGACGTCATTTATGATGCCCTCGGCCTGCAAAACATATACCGCGGCCAATATGTCAGGCTTGATGGCACCACTTTGTCCGGACCCAGCCTACGCCAGCTCGCCGAACTCGTCCAACCGGACCTGGTTCCCGGCCTGGACGCCAAAATTGACGGCACCCTCGCCGCCGCCCGCGCCATTCCGGTGCCCTTCGACCAAGCCATCCTCGGCGAGGATGACGCCCCGGGCCGCCAGGCGGTCATGAAAACCATCACCACCGCCGAGGACCAGTCGGCGCTCCTCCGCCGCTTCGCCCGCGCCCTCCAGATCCAAATCCCCGAGCAACCCGCCGGCGATGTCGCAGGCTGATCTCCCCAGCAAAAGGGCCCCTGATCCTATCACTAATTGAACAGATGGAAAAAATCCTTCTTCTGGTAGTGAGTTTGGCCATCCTGCCGGCTCTCTACCTCGCCCTGTGCCATTGGATGGAGAAAACGGTCCAGTATCCTCCACGAATGGCGTTCTTCATCATCTTCGGTAGCATCGGAGGCTACCTCCTGCTCTGTGCCCTGCTGATGCCGTCGCCGGCCGGCGTGGTGGCGGTTCTGGCATTTATGATAGTGGCTTACGCCGCCCTTGTCTTTGTGATGATCTCAACCATCCAGGCCCGTCCAAGGACCGGGTTTCATCTGGTCGCGGCAGGCATCTCGGGACTTTTCGTGGCGGCCCCCCTCATTATGATCGTGGCCCATTCCGGATCGTGAAACAACCTCTCTCCACTGAACCTCTTCCATCGGTGAAATCCGTCATCTCCGTGTTATCCGTGGCAGGCCTCCACAGCGGCACAGCAGCAGTCTTCCTGGCCGCTATCGGCCCCGTCCCCGCGGCCCCCACCGATCATCCGCCGGAAGCCTTTTCCGGCGGTACCACCACCGTGTTCAACGATGGCAAGGATGCCTACTCACTCGCCCTCGCCAACATTTCCCGCGAGATCCGCCGGCAATTTGTGGTGGGCAATTCCTTCTTCAACGAAAACTGGATCATCGCCCCTGCCAGCGCCCAGGCCCGTGATGGCCTCGGCCCCCTGTTTCATGCCCGTTCCTGTTCCACCTGCCACACCAAGGACGGCCGGGGAGCCCCGCCGAACGAGGGCGAAACCATGACTGGCCTTTTGCTCCGTTTGAGCCTCCCCGGTCAGGACGGCCACGGCGCCCCTCTCCCTGACCCCACCTACGGCGGCCAGCTCGCCGTCCGGGCCCTCCCCGGCTCGCAGCCGGAAGCCGGGGTTCCTATCCAATGGGTCAAATCCACCCGCACCCTGCCTGATGGCGAGACCATCGAACTGCGCCGTCCGGAGTTCGGCCTCATCGTCTGGCACTACGGCCCGCCCGCCACAGGCCTCCTGATCGGCCCGCGCCTCGCTCCCCCCATTTTCGGCAACGGCCTCCTCGAAGCCATCCCGGAAACCACCCTCCGCGCCCTGACTGATCCTGACGACACCAATCACGACAGCATTTCCGGCCGCCTCAACGAAGTCTGGAGCCTCGAGTTTCAAAAGACCATGCCCGGCCGGTTCGGTTGGAAAGCCAACCAACCCAGCCTCCGCCAGCAGACCGCCGATGCTTTCCTCGGCGATATTGGCATCACCACCAGCATCCATCCTCAGGAATCCCTGACCGCCACCCAGCAGCCCACTCTCGGAATCCTCCCTAACGGAGGAACTCCGGAACTGAGCGACCACATCCTCGACCGCGTCGTCACCTACACCCAGTCCCTCGCGGTCCCCGCCCGCCGCCAGTTGGACGACCCCACCGTCCGCCTCGGCGAAAAACTCTTCGCCCAGGTGAATTGCACCGCCTGTCATATCCCAGAACTCAGAACGGGCAGCGATCATCCAGTCAAGGAACTGCGCGACCAGACCATCCGTCCCTACACCGACCTCCTCCTCCACGACATGGGCGAAGGCCTTGCCGACCACCGGCCTGACTTCCTCGCCACCGGCACGGAATGGCGCTCCCCACCGCTCTGGGGTATCGGCCTCAACGCCGCCGTGAACGGCAACACTTTTTTCCTGCACGACGGCCGCGCCCGCACCTTCACCGAAGCCATCCTCTGGCACGACGGCGAGTCCAAAGCCTCACGGGAAGCCTTCGAAAAGCTGACTAAAGACGAACGCGCCGCCCTGATTGCCTTCCTTGACTCGCTCTGAAGGCCCGCCGCTTACGCCACGGTCCCCTGCCAACTTGGATTACTTCCGCCCGCGTTTCGGTCCGGAAGGTTTTCCAGCCCGTTTTTGGGGCGCTTGGCGTTTGCGCGGCGGGCGTTTACTGTCCGCTTTTTTGCTGGCAGGGCGTTTGGACGCAGTCCGCTTGGCGGCGGGACCTCCCCGGGTGGGACGTTTGGATTCAGTCCGCTCATCGCTGGGGCGTTTGCTGGCCGGGCGTTTCGAGGCGGGGCGCTTGGCAGCCGGACGTTTGGCGGGGGCCGCTGACGGAGCTGTTCCCTCCTCCCGTGGCGTGCCGGAACGTTCCGCGGAAACCCGGCGTTGGGCGTCCTTTTGCCGCTCTTTTTTGCCGCTGGCCTCGTCTTCCTTGCGCCGGCCCTGGCGTCCTCCCGTGCCGCGGGTGGCGGGTTTCCACAGATCCTTCACACTGCCCTGACGTTTTTCCCGGGCACGCACATCAAAACGGATCGGCAGACCCTCGTACTTCATGCTGCCGCGTACGGTGTTCTCCAGATAACGCCGGTAGGTGGGCGTCATCAGGTCCTCGTGATTGACAAACAGGACCACGCGGGGCGCCATGATCGGACGGCTCATCTCCTCGCGGGCGAGGGTGGCGTAGAGCAGCTTGAAGCGCCGGCCCCGCACATGCGGCGGAGGGGTGCGGGCAATGGCATCCTGGAGCAGCCGGTTGAACTGGCCGGTGGACATGCCGTTGTCGCTGGCGCGTTTCACTTCATCAATGGCGGTGAAAACCTTGGACAGGTTTTTCCCGTCCTTCGCAGAAACTGCCACCAGCGGGGCATAATGCAGGAAGAAAAGTTCCCGCCTGACATGTTCCTCCAGCTCTTCCAGCCGGGCCTTCATCTGGCCTTCCGGATGATACAGGTCAAATTTGTTGGCGACAATGATGCAGGGTTTGTTCTCATCGACGATGGTGCCCGCGATTTTCCGCTCCTGCGCGGTAACCCCTCGCGACGCATCAATAACCAGCACCGAAATATCGGCGCGGCGGATACTGCGCTCGCTGCGGGCCACGCTGTAAGCTTCCACGCTGGTGTCGATCTTCGCCTTTTTGCGGATCCCCGCGGTATCAATCATCAGAAAGGGCTGGCCCTTGTGGACATACATGCTGTCGATGGAATCACGGGTGGTGCCCGCGACCGCACTGACAATCGCCCGCTCGGTGCCGAGGATGGCGTTGAAGAGAGAGGATTTTCCGACGTTGGGACGGCCGATGATCGCCATTCGGATGGCCTGTTCCTCATCCATCTCGGCGGTGCCGTCTTCGGCGACTTCCACCGCCGCATCTTCCACCGGAGGCGGCACGGCACGTTCACAGGCCTTGATCAGCGCTTCAATCCCGCGGCCGTGTTCGGCACTGAAGGCCTGGACGTTTTTGAAACCAAGCCGGCCAAAATCAGCGATGTTCAGATCATGCTTCGGGTCATCGGCTTTGTTGAGGCCGAGAATGACCGGCTTGCCTTGGCGGCGCAGCATCTGGGCGACAGATTCATCGATGGGATGCATCCCGGACAGGGCATCGACCACAAAAAGAATCGCATCGGCCGCCGCGATGGCGATCTCGGCTTCGATGCGGACCATGTCGCCAAAGTCATCATTCAACGTGGCGCCGATCCCGCCGGTGTCCATCATCTGGAGCGGGAAGCTGGCCTCCTTCACCGGAGCCATCAAACGGTCGCGGGTCACCCCCGGCATGTCGTGCACGATGGCGATACGGCGGCCGGCGAGCCGGTTGAAAAGGGCGCTCTTGCCCACATTGGGACGACCGACGATGGCAATGATCCGGTCCTTGTTGCGTGAAACCTGCATAAGCTTGAAAAAACGGGGGATCGTCTGTTTCATCCCGGAAAGCCCCCGGCGCAAGCTCTTATCGGGAAGGCCATCGGAGGCAGGCGCTCTGGGACTTCTAAGGCCATCGGAGGCAGGCGCTCACCGTTTGACCGCTTCCCCCTCCCGGATCTGCCGCGCACAGTCCACGATGTAGGCGATGCCGGAGGCCACCACGAAGATGGAGGCCACCACCACGGGCACGATGGGAGGCAGCCAGTCCAGCCGCAGCATGGCCCAGGAGAGGGCGACCATGAGGCTGACGGCACAGACTTTCCCGGTCCAGTGCGGGCGGATAATGACATTGCCGACGCAATATTGAATCAGGCACGCGCCGCCGAACGAAAGCACGTCCTTGCTGATGACGAGCACCGGAAACCATAACGGAAACCGGTGATCTTCCGGCCAAGAGGTCGACAGGGTGATCAAGGCAGCGAGGACGAGTCCCTTGTCCGCGATAGGGTCCAAACGGCTGCCGAGGCGCGTCTGCTGATTAAAGTGGCGCGCCACCCAGCCGTCCACAAAATCGCTGATACAAGCCACCAGAAACACCGCCACCGCGGCGATGCGGTAGGCTTCCACCGGCTGGCCCGCCGCCGCGCTTTTCCCGTAATACAGCGCCAACCCGACAAAAACCGGAATCAGCAGGATGCGGGAAATCGTGATCCAGTTGGCCACATTCATCGCTTAACCTACCACCCCTGGAGGAGATTCCAGCCGCAAAGGTGGGAAATCATTCCGCCTGACATCGCCACGGGACAGCTGCGTTGGGCGGGTTTCATTTCCCTTTGCACCCTGCCCCGCCTGCCGCTTTCATCCCGGTCATGTCCGCCCCCGTAAAAGCCGAAACGCCCGTAATGGAAAAAATCGTCAGCCTCTGCAAACGCCGGGGCTTCATCTACCAGTCCTCCGAAATCTACGGCGGGATCAACGGCTTCTGGGATTACGGCCCGCTCGGCACGGAATTGAAACGGAATCTCCGCGATGCCTGGTGGCGCACTATGACCCGGGAACGTGAGGATGTGGTCGGCCTTGATGCCACCATCATCATGCATCCGGCGATCTGGAAGGCTTCCGGGCACGTGGATACCTTTGCCGACCCGATGGTCGACTGCCTCGTGACCAACAAACGCCTGCGGGCCGACCAGATCGAGCCGCAAAATGGCGTGGTCTATAAATTCACGGGAGCCTCCGGCGCAGAAGGCACCGCCAGCACCGTGGCTTTTTCCGCTCTGGCGCCTGCGGGAAAACCCCGGGAATCCGCCCTGAAAACGGCCAAGGCTTTTTATACGGCCCGCGGCGTGAAGGACCCGGAACCATTGGGCGGGGAGACCGGCGAAAAGCTGGAAAACTCCACCGCTTTCAATCCCGAGAACGGCGCGGAACTCACGGAACCCCGCATGTTCAACCTCATGCTGAAGACCCACACCGGTCCGGTGGAGAGCGAGGAAAATGTGGCCTATCTGCGGCCGGAAACGGCCCAGGCGATTTTCGCGCAGTATAAAAACGTGGTCGATTCCAGCCGGGTCAAAGTGCCTTTCGGGATTTGTCAGATCGGCAAGGCCTTCCGCAATGAAATCAACCCGCGCAATTTCACCTTCCGCAGCCGCGAGTTCGAGCAAATGGAACTCGAGTTCTTCATCAAACCCGATGAAGCCATCGAAATCATCTCCGGCAAGGTCACGGCCTGGAGCGAAAGCGCCGACCTCAGCGTGCCGCTGCCAGACTGGGGTTGGGAAATGTGGCACCGTTATTGGGTGGCGCAGCGCACCGCGTTTTATGAAAGCATCGGCCTCGGCAAGGTGATTCATTATTACTGGCAGACCAAGAGTGAGCTGGCGCACTACGCCCGCGCCTGTGTGGATATTCTCTGCGAATTCCCCTTTGGCACCGAAGAGCTGGAAGGCATCGCGGCCCGGGGTGATTTCGATCTTTCCCAGCACCAGAAACACTGCGGCAAACCCCTCGAATTTTTCGACGAAGAACTGAAAACTGCCGCCGCTGCCCTGAGCGAAGAAGCCAGGGAAGCCCTGATCCAACGCCGCCTCGCCGCCGAACAGGCCAAGGAAAAGGGCGCCCTGACCGAAGCCGAAGTCCGCGCCTGGTTTGAGCGCCTGTTCAAAGGATTCTACCTGCCGCACGTCATCGAACCCTCCGCCGGCCTCGACCGCATGGCCCTTGCCGTGATCGCCAAGGCTTTCGAGCAATATGAGAAGGAAGACGGCAAAGGCAAATCCGAGACCATCACCGTGCTGCGTCTCCACCCAAGCATCGCACCGATCAAGGTGGGCGTTTTCCCGCTGCTGAAGAACAAACCGGAACTGGTGGCCAAGGCCCGCAGTGTCTTCCAACAACTGAAGGGCAAACTGAACACCTTCTACGATGAAAGCGGCGCCATCGGCCGCCGTTATGCGCGTCAGGATGAAATCGGCACGCCGTTCTGCGTCACCATCGACTTCGAAACCCTCGGCGAACAAGGTCCGGAACTGGCCGACACCGTCACCGTGCGCGAGCGCGATGGCGGCGCCCAGCATCGGGTCAAAATCTGCGAGCTGAACGGCTGGCTACTGGCGCGGGTGTAAATGAGCGCAGCTTGCAAGGCGGGTCCGTAAAGCGTAGTATCACCAAAATATGACGATGCCGTCCACTCCACTACAACTGACTGCAGTCTATGAACCCGCCCCTGAAGGCGGATTCACCAGCACCTTCGAAGAATTTCCTGACGTCTTCTCCGAAGGTGAAACTCTTGAGGAAGCCGAAGCAAATCTCTTCGATGCCCTGCAACTCGTCCTTGCCTATCATCGCGATGAGGCCCGGCGACGGGAACCTTCCGGCCAAGCCGTGAGGCATGAGTTTCAACTGGCCCCGGCGTGAAACTGGCCGACCTCGAACGCCACCTGAAATCGCAGGGCTGCCACCTCGAACGCCAAGGAGGCAATCATACGCTTTGGAAAAATCCCGCCACCGGAAAAGTGAGTCCGGTGCCACGACATCGGGAGATCAAGGAAGTGATCGTGAAATCCATCTGCCGTCAGTTGATCATCGCAGCGCCAACAAAGTAGCCCTCACCGCTCCGCGTGACGGGGCATTGCCTGTGACCTCGAAAACAGACTGCCGATTTTCAAATCCATCCCTCAACGATGCATTCCTGGGCGAAGACCTGCGGATGGGATACAAGTTCAGGAGGGAAGCCGCTTGCTCATCACGCGGAGCGGTGATGGCTACTTTATGAACGCCCTGCTAATCGACACCGTCGAGTATCCTCAGGACTGGCCGGAGCGCCGTGTCCTGACGGAATGGTTCGGCCCCCTCCTCAGCACGGTCGATCACCTTCAACTGGGAGCCGTGGCCGCTTCCGATCCCGGATGCGCCGCCCGCGCCCTCGCGGCGGACGCCGTGGTCCTGACCGGATCGGCGCGCGATGCCGATTCCATGGAACCAGCCATCCTGCGGCTTGGCGAAACCCTGCGCAGCCTCGCCGCCCGCAATGTGCCGGTGCTGGGCATCTGCTTCGGCCATCAGATCCTGGCCCGGGCCCTCGGCGGCACGGTGGGCCGGAATCCCTCGGGGTGGGAGGTGGGCAATGTGCCGATTTCCCTGACGGCGGCCGGGATGGCTTGTCCGCTGTTGGCCGGTCTCGGGCCGACGCCCACCGTTCTGCAAAGCCATCAGGATGCCGTTCTGAGCCTTCCTCCGGGCGGACTCCTCCTCGCGGAGAATCCGGCAACTCCGGTCCAAGCCTTTCAGTCCCGCCCCGGCGGTCGCCAATTCGGCGTCCAATTCCATCCGGAATTCACCCCGGATCGGCTCCTGACCAACTGGGCGCTCCGGCGGGTGGAACTGCGCGGCACTACCTGCTTCGACTTGGATCAGGTTCTTGATAATGCTCAACCCACCCCCGGCACCGCTTCGCTACTGCGGCGGTTTTTCGATTTTGCCGCCGCCTGAAGGGGAAGCGGCCGGCCGCTTCCGCGAATTCCCTGAAATATTCCGCTGCCTGAGACGCTCTATTCGTTACCCATTCATGAAAACCCGCCTTTTCCTCCTCACTCTCGCCAGCTTTGCCGGCACGCTGCTCACCGCTTCTGCAGCCGACCCTGCCCCCACCGCCAAACCCGCGGCCCCCTCCCCAGATAAAAAAATGGAAACTGTCACTCTCGCCACCGGCTGCTTTTGGTGCACCGAAGTCATCCTGCAACGCACCAAAGGCGTGCAATCCGCCACCAGCGGGTACCTCAATGGCAAAACGCCGAACCCCACTTACGAGGATGTCTGCACCGGCCTCACCGGGCATGCCGAAGCCGTGGAAGTGGTCTTCGACCCCGCCGTGATCCCCTTCGAAACCTTGGCCCATCTGTTTTTCGAAATGCACGATCCCACCACCTTGAATGCCCAAGGGAACGATCACGGCACTCAATACCGCTCCGGCATCTTTTATCATACCGACGAGCAGAAGGCCATCGCGGAGAAGGTGAAAGCCGAAGTGGGGGCCAGCGGAAAATTCAAATCCCCCATCGTCACCGAGATCACCAAGGCCGGAACGTTCTACAAAGCCGAGGGCTACCACCAGGATTATTTCGACAAAAACGTCCCCAACAAAACCGGCAACTACCGCTACTGCCAGTCCAGCACCATTCCCAAGCTCAAAAAGCTCGGACTGCTCAAAGAAGGCGACCAATAATTCCTTCCGTTCCCTCGGAATCCCCCGGGATTCCTCAGGAATTCAACTTGGCCATTGAGAAACCACTCATCCAGATTGATACTCAAGTTTCCTTAAACACATGAAACTCCCGGTTCTGTTCCTCATCGGTCTTGCGGTTCTTTCCGCTCCCTCTGTCGCCCCGGCGCAAGCAACGGGCAAGGAAGCCATGCGTATCGTCGGCCGTGACCGTGGCGCGAATTATTTGCCCCGGATGCTGCATCTCTTCGGACCGGCGGGAGTGCCCCAGCCAGCGGTCTGGCGGGTGGTCGCCCGCGACGCCAAGGGAGCGGTGCGGGAATTTTACGTCAGCAAAGGAGCCATCATCTCCGAAGGCATCATCCCTCCAGCCAAGGCCAACGGCATCTCCGGCACTCCGTTGCCGATGCACCGGCTGAATATCGATTCCAATGCGGCTTTTGAAAAGGCCGAGGCGGCGGCGCGCACCGCGAAAGTCGGATTCGATCACCTGAATTACCAACTCCGCTGTCTGGAACTTTCCACCAATGCCGCTTGGTTCATCGCCTTGGAGGATGCCCAGGGAAACCGGGTCGGCGAAGTCAGCGTAGGCGCCAGCACCGGAACGATCATCTCCCAGAACTGGTTCCGCACGCCCAAACCCACCGCCAGTGCCGCCGTGCCCGCTCCGGCTCCCGTTGCGCCGCCCCAACCTGGGTTGTGGGACCGCACCAAGGAAGGTCTGAACCGGGGCGCCACAGGCGTCCGCCACGGGATTGGCAACGCCGCCGGGTGGGTCCAGCAGAAGGTGACCCCGACTCCCGCCCCGCCCCCACCGCCGGTGCGTTACGTCACGCCGCCGGCACGTTAGGCTGCGCGGACCTCAGCGGGGCAGCATGATATCATCCGTCCCGAGACCCGTGAGTTGCTTGAGGCCCTTAAAAAGGCGGAAGAGCGCATAAGCCATCATCGCAAGGCTGGGCACCCCGACCACCAGATAACCCCAGCCGGTCTGGGCACCGATGGCGGCGGTGTATTCCGGGGTTCCCGGGGTCTTGTCAGCCAGAAAATACATGGCCAGGAAGTAGTTCAATACCGCACTCAACAACATGGAGGCGGTCAGCAGCAGAGTGCTGGTCCAGAGCAGCCGTTCATAGCCGGATTGGGTGGCGGATCGCTCAATGGCGGCTTCCACCTTTGGCATATCCAACATGTCGGGGTTCAGCAGCAGAGCCTTCACCAACGGCTTCTTGCCTTTGTGGGAAAAGAAAATGAGCGCCGCCAGAATCAGGGGGACGGCCGCTTCCTTCCAGGCAAAAA
Organism: uncultured Verrucomicrobiota bacterium; assembly: GCA_942492905.1. Classification (GTDB taxonomy): domain Bacteria; phylum Verrucomicrobiota; class Verrucomicrobiia; order Verrucomicrobiales; family V1-33; genus CAIZWU01. Next base: position 1,605,417 of record OW818657.1, on the reverse strand, counting down.
CATGGGCGCTCATGGTCATCAGGCCCAGCCCTCCGGTGAGCAGCACGCTGAGAAACCCGATGAACGAAAACAGATTCCACTTCCGCCGCAGCCAATAATCGTAAATTTGATAGCCAATCGGGAACAGCAGGGCCACCAGCAGCGCTCCCTTGGGCCCCAATTGAGGAAAACCGGTCTCCTTGTTGAAATTCGTCAGGATGACTACCGGGATCAACACGTTCAGCAGGAGATTCAGCAGCGCATTCTCCGGCTTCACGGCTGGCTTGGCGGGAGCCGCCGCTACCGCTGCCACCGTCTCAGGGATGGCCGGCTGGGGTGCTTGGGAAGGAGGGGCGTCGGATTCGGGGGCAGACATGGAGGGCAATTCTGGCACAGGTGGCTATTCGAGGCAATGGGGTTGGCATCAGGGTTGAGCCGGGGAGGCCAGGCGGGCGGTGGTGTAGAGTTGGGCGGCCTGCCGCACCGGAGCCGCCAGATCGCTGGCCGCCATCTGTAGCGCGAAGGTCTCGGTCATGGGGTCACCGGAGGAACTCACACTTAAAATAAATCCTTCCTGCGACCGCAAGGGACCGGCCGCCGCCTGACGCACCGCTTCCCGCATTTGCGCGACCGGCAGGGAGGCCGTGCTGCCGAGGTGGAGGTGCACTGTATTCGGCAGGGTCATGACCGTGTAGCCCTGCTCGCGGCGGGACAGGAAAGGACCGTCGAACCGGAGATTGGCCGGAGCGGGTGTGGTGCGCCAGCGGGCCATGTCCGCGAGACAATCCGGGCAAAACTCCGTTTGGGGCGTGGGCACCATCCCTAGCGCCACCAGCTCCGGCGCATAAAGGAAGGCCGGATTCATCAGGCAATGACGGTTCCGGCAGTGCGCCCCATCCCCGTGGGCTGGATTCCGCGCTGCTCCCACCAGATGCGCCGTTTCGTGTTTTAAAATCAAACCGCCCAGCACATCACCAAACCCCGATTCGTTGTAGTTCCGGTCCACAAAGACCGCACAGGGATAGGGAAAAACCACCGCATGCGGATTGGAGGTCTTCAGCGCGGGATTCAGCGCACTATTATAATACAGCACGTACAGAAACGCCGATCCCGCAGGCGGGCCGTCGAGATAGCGCAACGCCAGCGAAGTGATGGAAGCCGACGCCGCCTCCGTGGGGGAAATCCGGTCGCTGCGCACCACCCGCACCCCGTCCGGTTTGTCGCATTGGGTTTTCAGGAAACGCGCCATTTCATCCAGCCACGCCTGGGAAGGCTCGGCGCCCCGCACCGCATCCACTTCGACATAGAGTTTCCGGTAGGGCGCCCGTGCGGAATTCAACAGCCAAGGCTGCCAAAACGTCACCTCCTGCGGCAGCGGTTCCTTGAGGAATCCATCCGGCCCCGTCGCACAGCCGCTCAGGACCACCGTCAGCAGGGTCAGCATCAGAGCGGTGATTCGTTTCGTGACCATACTGACCTTAAGCGGGAATCCATTGCCCTGCCTTCAAAAACTCCAGACCAGATTAGTATGGAAATTATCATTTCTTCAATTACCTTGGAAAAATGAGCCTGATCGCCCCTGCCCCGAGCCGCCCGGGTTTGGCCTGTGCCGGGTGCGGCTGGGAGGAATCCCCCAGTGCCGCCCAATGCCGGAGCTGCGGTAATCCCATGCCGGGCCATGCCGGATCGTATGCGCCCGCCCCCGCGACTGTTCCGCTTCAGCCGGAAGAATGCTGCCCGCCCCGGACCGAGGCGGTCCCCAGCCGCAGGTCCCGCCCGTTTCTGCCGGTTTCGCCGGCGCCGCGCCCGCAAAGGAATTCCCTTTTTGCGCTCCTGCTGCATCGGCACAGCTTGGCCGCCCTCTCGCTCATCGGAGCGTGGTGCTACTTTTCCAGCGGCGGCCCGGTCACTCATCCGCCCGGCATTCTCATCGCGGAGGAGCCTGTCCAAGGCCCGGTGCCCACCGGCCGGGGGTTCTGGCAGTCCGAAGGCACCAACTTCCGCGCCCTTGCCAGCTACAGCATCAAGAGCCGCGTCCTCCACACCGAACGCTACCGCTGGGACGCCATGTCGGACATTGCCCCGCTTGATCTCGGGGTCGGCTGGGGGGTCATGTCCGACGAAACCCATGCCAGCCGCTGCGATTTCACCAATGCCGGGCGTTACCTCAACTGGACGTGGTCCGGGGAAGGTTTCCCGGAGCAGGCCGCCTCCCGCAGCATGGTCAACATGCACATGCTCCCCGCCAATGACCGAGTGCGCGACCGCTTGCTTGATCTCCGGCGCGGCCAGCTGTTCCACGCCCAAGGGTATCTTGTGGAAGTCACCCGCCCCGGCATGGGGCCTTGGACCAGCTCCCTCAGCCGGCTCGATACCGGCGACGGAGCCTGCGAAATCATGTGGGTGGAGAGCCTGTCCCTGCTCCCCTGACCTCCCGTTTACCTCCCTTCAAGGAATATTTGCACTCTAGCGGCCAGGTGTTACGCTCCCGGGCTGTTCCGCTTCATTTCTCACCCAATTACCATATGAACGACTACTCTCCCCACCCCGACTACACCGTCAATACCGCAGCCTCCGCTGACCGGGCCACTTTCATCCGCCAGACCTACCTGCACGTCGCCGGGGCGGTAGGGGCTTTTGTCCTGCTGGAGTCCATGCTCCTCGCCAGCCCGCTGGCACCGGCCCTCGGCAGCCTGATGCTGGGTGGTAAATGGTCCTGGCTGATCGTGCTGGGCCTCTTCATGTTTGTCTCCCACATCGCCACCAAGTGGGCCTCCACCGCCACCAGCATCGGTGGCCAATACGCCGGACTGGGCCTCTACGTGGTGGCCGAAGTCATCATCCTCTGCCCGCTGCTCATGCTCGCCTCCCGCTTCGGTGAGGGTCTCATCATGAAAGCCGGCCTCATCACGGGCGGCGTCTTCATCGGCCTCACCTGGGTCGCCTTCACCAGCGGCAAGGACTTTTCCTTCCTCGGCGGGTTCCTCAAAGTAGGTTTCTTTGTGGCCCTCGCCACGATCGTGGTCGGCATTGCCTTCGGCTTCAATCTCGGCCTCTGGTTCACCGGAGCCATGCTGCTCCTCGTCGGCGGTTCCATCCTCTATCAAACCTCCAACGTGATGCATCACTATCACCCCAACCAATACGTGGCCGCCTCGCTCGCCCTCTTCGCCAGCATCGCCACCCTCTTCTGGTATGTGCTGCAACTGCTGATGTCCCTCAACAGTCGGGACTGACCCGAACGGTGGACGAAGCTCGTTCCGGGTTTCCCCTCAACCACCATCTCAATCCTCACCAAAACGCGCCCCGGCTCCGGGGCGCGTTTTTTGTTGGCAGGACCTCACCGCTGCGCGCCGCCCATCATCCGCAGGAATCCCCCGTTTAAACGATAGATCCCGCTGCTGCGGCTTAGCCATCGCCAGTGCAGCCCCCAGGAGAGCAGCAAGAGGATCCCTGAGACCAACAGCCACAGCCCTGGCAGTGACAACTCCAGCAACTCCACAAAAATGACGCTGGCCATGGAGATCACCATCAGCAGGCCCATGGCCACCGGAAACCGTGGATAGCGGATCATCACCGCCTGAGCCAGACTCATCAGACTGCAGAGCGGCAAAAAGGCGATCAGGGCCCGTCCTTCCATCCCGGAGCTGCGGCCGATGACGGCGTTCAGCGCCATAAAGACCACCATCATCGCCGCACTGGCCACGAACGGGCGCAGCGCCACCAGCAAGGCACAGGAGGAAAGCCGCAGCGGCAGACTCCGCAACGCCCGCAACGAACCGGCCGCCACCATCACCAGGGGAGACCCTATCATCACATTGAGCATGGCCATGGATCGGTATTGATTCAGTCCCTGCGCGCCTGAAGTGGCTCCCTGTCCGGAAAAATCGTTGATTGAAATCATGATCCCTGCCGCCATCAGGACCATGAACACGACCGGCATCAACCAGCGCATTTCCTGCTCCAGGCGCACCCCCCATCCCTTGTTCCCGTGGAGACCCAAACGATGGGCAACGGCCGGCCTTGGCGGAACCGCTTCCAGCTTCGGCATGGCCCGCTCCAGCATCATGCTCCGGGTCGTGAACCACGAGGCCACGGTCAACGCCCCCATGACCAGCATGATCCAGCGTTGCCCCATCGTCACCTGTTCCCAACTGGCCGGTGCAAAAAAGGAAAGCCAGAAAATACCAAACATCGGCAGTCCCCAGAGTCCCCCGAAGATGGCCCCCTTCACCTGCCCCGCCAAGGTCCGGGGCGGAGCCGAAGGCAATCCCGTCAGGATGAACTGAACCGTGCCGATCAGCAAAACACAGAACACCCCGTGCAGACCCAGCACCCCGGCATCAACGCCCTGCCCCAACAACGGCGCCAGCACCACGCCACCGAGCAACATGGCGGCCAAATGCACCGCAACTCCGACCCCAACCACCGAAAGCCACAAACCGGCTGCGATCGAGGCCCGCCGCTGCGGCAGTCCCAACTGCGCCCTCACCAAACCCCGCATCAGATCCCACGACATCGCCACCGCCACGATGACCACGAGATGCAATCGGGCCTTTGGCTCCCCAGCATGCAGGATCCAGGCCCCGGTCGTGATCACAAACTGCACCAGAAGCAGCCACTTCCAGCGGCGGATAAAATCGAGTGTCAGGGAATTCATGCCGCCTCCTTCCGGGTTGAGGTGATCGCCAGGAAAATCTCCTCCAGCGACAATTCCGTCTGCGAGTGCAGTTGCAGCCCACGTGCCTCCAGCGTCGCCACTGGATGCATCGTCATGTCCACCACCGCCAGCGTCCGGCCCGCCTGGGTCCGTCGCAGATGGAATCCCGGCATGGCCGGCACCGGCCCGCCGCCAGGTTGGGAGAACTCCACCATCCGGTGCCGTCCGACCAGATCCGCCGTCGATCCCTCACACACCAGGCGCCCGTCCGCCAGGATCCCGATGTGATCGGCAAACCGTTCCAGATCGGACAATTGATGTGAGGAAATCATTACCGTCCGGTTTTCATCCTGCACCATGCGCAGCAGTTCGTTGAACAAAATCTGACGCGCCTCCGGGTCCAGTCCGGTGGTCGGCTCGTCCAGCACCAGCACCTGCGGCTGCGGGCACATTGCCAGCAGCAGCGACAGTTTGGTCCGTGCCCCGAAGGACAGCGCAGCGAACTTTTCGTCAGGATGAAGCCGGAACAATTCCAGCAACCGCAGGCAGAGGGCCTCGTCCCACGCCGGATAGAAACTCTGCACATAACGGATCGCCCGACCCACCTTTCCCCACGCGGCAAACGAGGTGTCAGGACTGGAATAGGTGACCACCCGTTTCATCTCGCGCTCCTGCGTTTCGTGGTCAAACCCCGCCGCCCGGATCGTCCCGGCATCCCGCCCGCCCATGCCGAACAGCAGGTCCAAGGTGGTGGATTTGCCGGAGCCATTGGGCCCGATCAATCCGTAAATCGCCCCCTGCGGGACCGTCAGATCCAGCGGACCCAGCGCAAATTTGGCAAAGACCTTGCGCAGGCCGCGGATTTCGATGGCTGGTGTGTTCATCGTGGTTTGGTTGAATTGAGTTGATTGAGCGTTTCCTGAAAAAAGGCCGGCAGATCCCGCCGGGCGATCCCCGCCTCCTCCGCCTCCCGCACCGCGGCGGCGATGAGCTCCCGCGCCTGCCCCAGTTTGGATTCCCGGCTGCGGTCCGCCCCCTGCTCCGCCACGAACGTGCCCAGCCCCTGCCTCCGGAAAATGATCCCTTCCTTCTCCAACTCCTCGTAGGCGCGCTTCACCGTGATCAGACTCACCATCAAATCCGCCGCCAGTTGCCGGAACGACGGCAGCGCTGCGCCCGGCACCAGGCGCCCTTCGCTGATCTCCCGCTTCAGCCCCGTCACGATCTGATCATACAAGGCCCCCGGCGCCGCAGCCGAAATGGGAGGTAGGAACAGTCTGGGAGATTCGTCGGACATTAAGGTGATTCTACTGTGTATATTGTATAGTTACAGTTGGCAAGCTGTTTTTGAAACTCCTGAATTTGTGCCACGGAGAGCATGGCAGGGCACTGTCCCGCTGCCGGGCACAGCCCCTGCTTGCTTGAGTGGCAAAGCGGATTTTCCGTAAACCCAGGGGCCGCCACGCGTATCGTTTCCAGACCGCATCTACTTCCCCCATACCACGCACCATGAAATCTTCCCTTCTAACCCACAGTGCCTGGAGTTGCGCCGCCTTGGGCACTTTTGCCCTCGGTTACCTGATCGCCAAACCTTCCGACTCCGAAAACGCCTCCGATGCCAACCGGTCACTCACCGTTAGAAACGGCGGAATGGCCGCGGCTTCCAACCCCTCTCCCCCCGGGTCCGCCAGGACAGCGGGTCTGGGAACGGCGGGGAATCCCGGGGCAACTGCCCGTCCCGTGCCCCTCAGCCCGGCTGCCCTCGAAGCCCTGGCCAAGGAAGCCCTCAGTGATCCGAACCCACTCACCCGCAGCCTTGCCTTTGCCAAACTGCTCGAATCCATGACCCCGGAAAACGCCGGCACTCTGATGGAAACCCTGCGGGCCAACCGGGCAGGCGGTGAGCAAATGCAACTCTTCCTCTACGCCTGGGGAGCAATGGACAGCGTCGGTGCGCTGGCCCATGCAGAAACGCTCGAAGGCCGCGACAAGGAGCGCTTTCTGAACTCCACCATCCCCGGCTGGGCCAGCAAGGATCCCACCGCCGCCATCACCTGGCTCGACACCATGGAGGAAGGCGACGCCAAAACCCGTTACCGCAGCAGCCTCGTCGGTGGCCTGGCTGACCACGATATCGGAGTCGCCACCAACTACGTCCTTGCCCGCGCTGCCGCCGGTGACAAGCAGGCCGCTCAATACATGCAGACGGTCGCCGGCGAGGAACTCCGGAAAAACGGCCCCGCCGCCGCCGCCCTCTGGGGTGAGCGTCTGCCTGAAGGGGCGGTCCGGAATGAAGCCCTCGAACAAATCGCCGGAGCTTACGTCCAACGTGATCCCACCGCCGCCGCCGCCTGGGCGGAAAAATTCGCCACCACCAGTTCGGGAGCCGGCATCGTCGAGGAAATCGGTGAGGAGTGGTCCGAGCGCGATCCCAAATCCGCTGTCGCCTGGTTGAATGGCCTGACTGATGGCCCTGCAAAATCCGAAGGCACCTACTCGGCATTGCGCGAGTGGACCCGTCGCGACCCCACCGCCGCCAGCGAATATCTCGCCGCCCTGCCCCCTTCCCCATCCAAAGATTCAGCCGTTAGCGGCTTCGCCCGCAGCCTCGCCCGCGAAGACCCCGAGTCCGCTGTGATCTGGGCCAAAACCATCTCCAACGAAGCCTCCCGCGTCCAAACCCTGACCCAGGCCGGCCAAGCCTGGTTCCGCCGCGACCCTGCCGCCGCCACCACCTGGCTGCAAAACTCGCAGCTCCCTGCTGCTGCCCAGCAAGCCATTCTCAATCCTCCCCGCGACGACCGCCGCCGGGGCTGACCGCTGGGTCTGTTTTGAAAATTCGTCCTTCATAATTCCCCATCCTGAACCCGCGGTGGCGTCTATGATCGAAGGCTCTCGTTCCCAAGAGTTAAATCAGGTGGTGGCCGCACGAACCAAACGTCTGCCCTCCTATATAGAGGCTCGGCATCGGCAGGGCTGACCAGACCTCCGTAATTTTGTATCGGAGCGGGCCCAGGTGATCAGGAGTCACGCACACCGCAGGAAAGGAATCGGACCCCGCACGATGCGGAATCCACTGGGAAAGAACTAAAGACTTTACGTAACCAGGCCCCTGCCGGGCGTCAACGGAACCTGCGGAAAATCGTTTTAATGCGCCTGCCATTTTCACGCCCTGAGCCGATACTGCCCGCTTGTTGAATCAGGAACCGGAGGCCCATGTCAGAGGTGTCCGATCCATTCCGCGAACCGCTGAAGAAAAAAGTGGGAGGCAGTCTCTCGAGGCTGCCGGTGCTCCAGCGCTTGGAAATGCTGCGACGCAATGCCCAAATGATCCGGGGTGGCCCCTGGTCTCCCCCTCCCGACGATGGAACCCTCGTTCGAAAAACTGTTGGTCGTGCTCGCTGAGGCAAAGGTGAAGTTCATCGTGGTGGGCGGGGTTGCCGCCGGACAACCTTCAACGACTCCTCAATGTGCTGGGAGCTATGGCGAAGGCTTCGCCCGGGAACTGTCCCTGGAAGACTTCACCGACGAGGAAGGAGCCATCCGGATCGTCGAGGAAGTGGAGTCCTGTCAAATGGATCTCTTCACCGTCATGGCGGGAAAGCACTATGCGGACATTATCGGGGACGCAGACTGGTTTTCCGTTGGAGACCACTCCATCGCCTTCGCTTCAAAAGCCTCCCTGATCGCTTGGAAAGGAAAATCCGTCAGGGAAAAGGACAGACTGGATGCGCTCGCGTTGCAGCGGCTGTCAGAGAACCCACGGGAATTTGATTAGTTAGTAAACGAGACATTCACTATTTTTCGTGCGGAGCAGCTCAGGTGGGAGCCGGGCCGGCCGCAGGCACTTCATCCTGGAGAATATCCCGCGGCTGGAAGAACTGGGCGACTCCCACATAGACCACCGCCGCGACCGCCATGACCCCGGCAAAGAACAGAAAGTAGGACGGCCCCGTCAAGCTGGCGGCTCCGAATTTATTGACCAGAGCGGTAAAGACATTTCCCAACGAAACGGCCGCCATGTTCAGTCCGAGCATCAGGGATTTCGAGGATTTCGGGGCCTGGGTGTAGGAGAATTCCAAGGCCGTGATGGAGATCATGACTTCCGCCAGGGTGATGAAAAAGTAAGCTGTCACCTGCCACAGAATGTGAGGCGTGTCTCCGGCCACGATCCGGCTCTCCAACCAGGCGGGAATGAGAAACGAAGGAATCGCCAGGAAAAGACCCAGCCCAATTTTCCGCAGCGGCGTCAGGACCATGAACCGGTTCAGCAGGGGATAGATGACAAAACTGCACAGCGGAATCATGATCATGACAAACAAGGGATTCGCGGCCTGGAGCATGGAGGGATCCAGTGTCCAGCCCATGAACTGCTGGTGCATCTTCTCGCCCTGCAGGACCCAGCGCGAGCCGGTCTGATCAAAGAGCGCCCAGAACGCAGCGACGAAAACGAAGATCACCGCCATGCGGCCCACGGCCCTCAGACCCTCGCGGGAAAAGGTCTCACGCCACACCGCATTCCCCCGCGCCGGAATGTGGGCAAAGGAATGCCGTCCCATCCAAAAAATCACCGTGGCCACCGCCATCAGAATGCCCGGAACGCCAAACGCCCAATGCGGCCCATGGGATTTCAATAACTGCGGAATGATGAGAAACGCGGAGAAGGACCCCAGATTGATTGCAAAATAAAACCACGAATAAATGCGCGGCAGCAACCCGGCATTGGTGGCCCCGAACTGATCCCCGACATGCGCGGAGACACATCCTTTGATGCCGCCGGAGCCCAAGGCAATCAGGGCCAGCCCGCAGAACAGCCCGCTCCGCGTCTCATCCACCGCCAGCGCCAGATGGCCCAGGCAATAGACCACCGACAAGATCATGATGGTTTTGAATTTTCCCAGAAGCCAGTCCGCCAGCATCGCCCCAAAAATGGGCGTGATATATACCGCACTGACAAACAAATGGAACCAGTAGGTGGACTCCTCCTTCGTCATCGTGTCCTTCACCCCCGAACTGTTCACGAGGTAGGTGGTCATGAACACCACCAGAATCCCCCGCATCCCGTAAAAGCTGAAGCGCTCCGCCGCCTCATTGCCGATGATGTGGGAAATCCCCGGCGGCATACCGGGCGTGGCGATGGGGGAAGTGCGGTAGAACATGAAGAGGGCGCGGGATTTTTCAGCAGGTGCTTGGCGATGTAAGCGGAAACCGCGTCACCTGCGCACGCATTTTCCAATAAAATTGCGCTGCCCGACCACGTCGCAGAGGCCGCCTTGGGAACCGGTAAAGCGGACATGGGAAGGTTCAGCTTTGACGCCATCAACGACCCGGCCCACGGTGAGAAATGCAGGAACAGGATTTGTTGGATAAACTCAAAAAAATCGAACGCCTCCACGCCGGGGCCACCACGCCCGGCGAGATGGATGCCGCAGCGGACGCGATCCGGCGGATTCGTAAACGGCTTGAGGAGATCGAAAGGACAGAACCGCCCATCGAATACAAATTCAAATTTCAGGATGGCTGGAACAAGCAGTTATTCATCGCCCTGCTCCGCCGCTATTCCATTACCCCATACCGCTACAGCCGACAGCGCCGCACCACTGTGATGGCCCGTCTGCCACGCAGTTTCGTGAACGATACCCTCTGGCCGGAATATACCGAACTCAGCAAAACGCTCAGCTCCTACCTTTCGGAAGTGACCAACCGCGTCATCGCCGAAGCGATCCACGCGGGCACTGCCGAGGCTGAAGAGCGCGCCGGAGAGTTTCTCGACTGATGTTCTACCGCACCGTCACCGGGAACGCCTTCAGCAGTTCGGCCACGACTTTGGCGTGGACGGTGTCGACTTCGGCGGTGGAGAGGGTTTTGGCAGGGTCGCGGTAAGTGAGGGTATAGGCGAGGGATTTCTTGTCGGCGGCGAGCTTCTGGCCGGTGGGGTCGGCAAAGAGATCGAAGAGGCCGGCTCCGGTGAGGAGCGGTTCCTTGCGGGTGGCGAAGAAGTCTTCCAGTTTGCCGTTGGCGAGGTCAGCCGGGACTTCGAGGGCGATGTCGCGGGTGATGGACGGGAAGCGGGGAATTTCGTCGAACTTCACCTCGCGGGTCATCGCTTTGAGCAGGAGGGCGGTGTCGATCTCGGCGGCAAACATCGGGTGCCGTCCGTCCAAGGCGCGGACGCGGGCGGGGGCGATCTGGCCGCAATTTCCGACGGGTTTGCCGTTCACGATAATCTGGGCCGCGATCAGCAGACGGGCGTTAGGGACCGGCTTCAGCTTGACCGGGACGCCGGGACATAGGGCATCCAGAATGGCACGGAGTTCGGAGGCATCGGCCACACGGGGGGATGGGGTATTCCAGGCGGCCGGACTGACGGGGCCGGAAAGCAGGATGGTCAGGGCATCCTTCTCTATGGCTTTGCCGTCCGGGGTGCGGGCAAACACGGTGCCGGTCTCGAAGAAGCGCAGGCTGCTGGTGCCCATGCGGATGTTCCGGGCGGCAGTGGCCAGCAGACCGGGGAGGAGGCTCGGCCGCATCGTGGTGTGGTCATCGCTCAGGGGATTCCGCAGGGGCAAGGCAGGGAGGAGTTGCGGGGTGGTGCCGAGGGCGTCCTCCAGCTGGGCGGTAGAGATCAGCTTGATGGTCTGGGCTTCGTAGAGGCCTTGTCCCACGAGGCGCTGACGCAGAGCCATTTTGAAGTCGTAGAATCCATCCGCAGCGCTGGCCGGAACAAACTGTCCGTCGGTGGTGGCGGGAATGTTGGCGATCCCGTAAACGCGGGCGATCTCCTCGATGAGGTCCACAGGGCGCTGCAGATCCTGACGGTAACCGGGAATGGCAAAGGTGAGCCCACCAACAGGCTTCAGGTTCAGTCTCGTCAGGATTCCGGTGGCTTCCGCTTCGGAAACCGGGGTCCCCAGCAGGCGTTGCGCCCGGAGCAGATCCAGAGTCACTTCCCGGGTAAGCACCGGCGGGGCCCCGGCCGTGAGGAGCACGTCATCGGCCGTGCCTCCCGCGAGTTCCAGGATGAGCCGCACGGCCAGTTCGCTGGCTCCGGCGGTTTGTTGTGGATCGACTCCGCGCTCGAAACGATAGGATGAATCCGACATCATGGCCAGACGGCGGCTGGTGTGACGCACCCGGGACGGTTGGAACCAGGCGGCTTCCATGAGGATGTCGGTGGTTTCATCGGTGACGCCGGAAAGCGCGCCGCCCATCACCCCGGCGAGGGCGACCGCCTGCCGCTGGTCGGCAATCACCAGATCCGCGGTGGTCAGGTTACATTCCCGGCCATCCAGCGCGAGGAAGGTTTCGCCCTCACTGGCGGAGCGCACCACGATGCCGCCCTGGAGCTTCGAGAGATCGAAGGCATGAAGGGGCTGCCCCATTTCCATGAGGACATAGTTGGTGATGTCCACGATGTTGTTGATGGGACGCAGGCCCACCGATTCCAGCTTCCGCACCAGCCAGGCCGGGCTGGGCGCGACCTTGACGCCACGGATGCGGCGGGCGGTGTAGAACGGACAACCGGCCGTGTCGTCGAGGCGGATTTCGCCCGCGGCGGCAGTCTGTTGCCGGACGCTGGAATCCGTGTGGTCCCCCAGGCTCTTCATCGGCAGTTTGGCCAGGGCCGCCAACTCCCGCGCCATGCCGAGATGCGACAGCAGATCCGGCCGGTTGGGGGTGACTTCCACTTCCAGCATGGTGTCCACTTCCAGATACTGGTGAATGGGCGTGCCCACCGGAGCATCGGCCGGCAGCAGCATCAGGCCGTCCGCATCATCGCTGAATCCGATCTCGCGGCCCGCGCACATCATGCCCTGACTGAGACTGCCCCGGAGCTGGCTTTCCTTGATTTGAAAACCACCCGGCAGGACCGCTCCAGGCAAAGCCACCGGCACCTTGTCACCTTCCGCAAAATTCTTCGCCCCGCACACAATCTGCCGAGGAGTGCCGGAACCATCATCCACCTGACAAAGCCGCAGACGGTCGGCATTGGGATGCGGCACGAACGAAATGACCTGCCCCACGATCAGACAATCGGAGCGCACCCCGCGTTCCGTGATTCCCTCGACCTCAATCCCGGCAAAAGTCAGGAGATCGGAAAGCTGGGCGGTGGAATGGGCGGAAAGATCAAGGTGATCGGCGAGCCAGTTGAAGGAGACTTTCATGGGAGAGGACTAGGAAATGGGTTGCTGACGGGCCACGGATGGCGCGGGGGTTATGGAAAAATCAGCCCGGGTCGCGGAGTTTGGCGACGGCTTCGAGATTCGCCAGGGTATGGAGGCAGGATCCTGCCAGCTCGCGCCCTTTCGAAGCCATGTGCTGGCTGAAGAATTCGTGATGCACTTCGTGGCCGTGGAAGTGATGGGGAGTGAGCACCACGGAAAGCACCGGCACCCCGGTTTTCAAACCCACCTGGACGATGCCATTAATCACAGCATTGGCGACGAAGTCGTGGCGGTAGATGCCGCCATCCACGATGAATCCCGCGCCGATAACAATCGAAAAGCGCCCCGTTTCAGCAAGCAGCTGGGCCATCAGCGGAATCTCGAGACTCCCGGGCACGGTAAACTGCTCGATGGCGCTGGTATCAAAACCCCGGGCACTCAACTCGTCGGCAAAACTTTTCCGGCATACGGCCAGAATGTCATCGTGCCATGAGGCGGAAATGAAGGCGATGCGCTCGTTCATGGCCTCACACAAATTGACCGAGGAAGCGGACGTCGTTTTCAATCAGATGGCGGATGTCGGGGATGCCCCATTGGATCATGGCGAGACGTTCCAAGCCCATGCCGAAGGCGAAGCCAGTGACTTTATCCGGATGATAGACATCGTCGCCGCGGGCATCGCAGATGGCCTGGAACACCGCAGGATCGACCATGCCGCAGCCGAGAATTTCCACCCAGCGGGGTTCCTGGCCTTTGGGACTTAGCTTCACGTCCACTTCATAGCTGGGTTCGGTGAAGGGGAAAAAGTGGGGGCGGAAACGGACTTCGGTGGACTCGCCGAAGAGCGCCCGGAAGAAGGCCTCCAAGGTCCCCTTGAGCTGGGCCAGACTGACATTTTCCGCCACATAGAGCCCTTCCAGCTGGGTGAAGGCGCTCAGGTGGGTGGCGTCGATTTCATCGCGGCGGAAGGCGCTGCCAGGAGCGATGATCCGCAGCGGCGGGGCTTGCGTCTCCATGGTGCGGACCTGGACGCTGCTGGTGTGGGTGCGGAGGAGATGCCCGCTATCAAAATAAAAGGTATCGCTTTCGTGGCGGGCCGGGTGATCGCCGGGGGTGTTCAGGGCATCAAAACAGTGCCACTCGGTTTCCACTTCCGGGCCGGTGGCCAGGGCGAAACCCATGCGGCGCAGGATGCCGACCGCGCGGTCCAGCACCTGAGTGAGCGGATGCAGGGCCCCGGGGGAGACCGGACGGCCCGGGAGCGTGAGATCGATCCCTTCGGCTTCCTTGGCATCCTTGGCGGCGATCTGTCCGGCTTTGCGGGATTCGAGAGCGGATGTGATGCCCAGGCGGGTCTCGTTGAGGGCGGCCCCGACAGCGGCCTTACGGTCGGGCGGCACGTCCCGCATGCCGGCGCTGACGGCAGTCAGGCTGCCTTTTTTCCCGAGGTATTTGAGGCGCAGTTCCTCCACTGCCGCTTCATCGGCAGCGGTGGGGATCTCGGCGAGGGCAGTTTTGAGAAGTTCGGCTAGGGCGGATTCCATGAAAGGGAGGCTGGGAAAGAAAGGACGAAAGAAACTTAAAAGACGGAGGGGACCGGAAAGCAGGCGGATCCACAGCCGGAGCGTAGCGGAAACAGCCGAGGCAATTGGGACGGATTCAACAGAGCAGCCTTGGCAGCAGCTTCCCAAAAACCAAAAAAGATGGCCGCCTGCCTTGCGGCGGAGCGGCCATCTTCGGATGAAGGTTCAGGTTCCGGACGGGGCCCGGACTCAGGCAGCAGCCTTGGCCTTGTTTTCGAGGGCGGCCTTGGACTGGGCGACCAGTTCGTCGAGGGCACCCGGGGCTTCGATGGCCATGTCGGCCAGAACCTTGCGGTCCAGCTCGATTTTGGCGGCGATGAGGCCTTCCATGAAGCGGCTGTAGGTCATGCCGCGCTGGCGCACTGCGGCGCTGATGCGGGTGATCCACAGGGCACGGAAGTTGCGCTTCCGGTTTTTGCGGTCACGGGTGGCCCAGGTTTGCGCCTTGAAAATGGCGTCCTTGGCGTAACGGTAGAGGCGGGAACGGTTTCCGTAGAAACCCTTCGCCTTTTTAAGGACCCGCTTGCGGCGCTTGCGCGACGCCGGGGAATTGGTGGCTCTTGGCATTGGTTGTTGGTGGTGACCGGGCTGTTGCTTTAAATAACCTTCCTCACCTCACCCAAATCGTAGGAATGCAGGAAGGCACTCCAGGTGGCGGAAGGGGTGGCCGGAATTGGCCAATCAGGGGCGTGCGTTCAGTGGAACGGCAGGTTTTCCATGATGCGATGCACATCACAGGCGGCTACCAGAGTCACTTTACGCAGGTTACGCTTACGCTTCCGGTTCTTGCATTCGGCAAGGTGACGACGACCCTGTTTCCGGCGCAAAATTTTGCCGGTTCCAGTGATCTTGAAGCGTTTCGCGACGCCCTTTCGCGTTTTACTGCGGGCTACTTTCTTTCTCATAGAGGGCGGCGAATTTAAGGGGCATTTCCCCGCTGGCAAGCCCTATTTCGATTTTTGCATCGGACAAAACCGGCCGTAATGCCCGACGGGATAGGGTATTGTAGCCATCATCGCTCCGCGTGATGAGCGAAGCCAGCAACGAAAGCGGGAGCTGGAAAGGGAGACTGCGTGATTTCACCCAAGGCAGCGGCTGGCTGGGGATTTTGACTTCACTCCCAGATTGAGGCGAGGCACGGGGAAAGGCGTCCCAGTCGGAAATACGGTGGACCAACCCGGATTGCCTCACGGAATCCCCCTTCTCCCGGCCACGGGTTTTGACAGAACTTTTACACAACTCTGACGCCCGTTTGACACAAAACGGGCCGCTTGTGTCACGGTGTGACGGTGTCCGTCGTCTCTGGCTGGCTATATCCATTCAAAACAAACATCCTCCATGAAACCAAGACCGCTCCCCATCCTTCTCACGGCACTGAGCCTGTTCAGCCCTCTGGCGTCCTATGGTCAGCCCAGCAACCACGGCACCGATCCCTTCCTCAAGTCCAACACCCCACCCGTCGCGTCAGTCGCCCCGACGGCGCAGGCCCTGCCCCGGGAAGGCCTGGTGCGGATGGAAGTCTTCACTCTTTCCTTGGAGGAGGGCCGGGCTGTCACCCGGAAATTTCCGAAACAGACCGATCTTTATGCCTGGTTGGGAGAAGAACTGGAGAAGGAAAACCCCAAAGTAAAACTCGAACGCATCATGGTCCTCCGGGTCCGGGGCGGCCAGCGCTCGAAGGTGGAAGAACTGGATGAGTATCCCTACCCGACCGAGTTCGATCCGCCCCAAGTCCCTCAGTCGATCGGCATCGGCCAACCGGCACCGGGCACTACCACGGTCACCGTCACCCCTCCAACGCCCCCACCTGCTCCCCCCAATCCGCCCGCGCCCCCCGGAGCCAAAGGCGAACCTGGCCCCTCCGGCACTCCTGCCGCCCCCGTCCCCCGGCCTGCCGGTTCATCGCCACCGGGCAGCGTCTTCTCCCCTTGGCCCTACACCACCAGCACCCCCTCATCCATGGAGTTTAAAAACACCGGCTGGACGCTGGAAGTCGAAATGACCATTGCTGACGATGGGCAGACGGTGGACCTGAATTTGGCACCCCAATTCATCCGTCTCTGCGGTCAGGAGAGCTTGAGTCCGAGCGGAGAAATCATCCAGCCGCTCTTTGAAACCAGCTCGATAGCTACCCAGATCCTGACGAAGTTCGGACAGCCCACCCTGGCCGGGACGTTCAGCCCGCCGGTCGACACCGGCGCTGCAGGCGGAAACTCGGAAAACGTCACCCGCCTGCTTTTTATCACCGTCACCAACCCCCGCTAACTTTTCACCCGGTTTCCCACCATGAAAACATTCCTATCCTTCAACGCGGCCCTGGCGGCCATCATCCTGACTTCCCTGCCCTGCCCCGCGCAAAACCCACGCGCGGAAATAGTGGAATCCCCGGACCTCCCGGCCGCACCGCAGGGGCCTGAAAACCCAGGGCTGCAAACCCGCGTCTTCCGGGTTCCTGCTGACTTTTTGAGCAAGGGAGATACTTCGGCACCTGATCCGTTCGCCTCGGGTCCTCCCGTCAAACGCGATGCCGTAACCGTGCTCAAATCGCTGGGAATCTCCTTCGCAGCGCCCGGGTCCACCGTTACTTATAGTCCAAATACCTCCAGACTGGTTGTAAGGAATACCCTGGAGCAATTGGATCTTGTGGAATCCGTCGTGTCCGCCTCTTTCATCAACCCGGTGCAGCAGGGACAGGTTCACCTTGAGGTCTTCTCCCTGCCGCCCCTTGCCGCACGAAAGGCCCTCATGGCGTATCCGAAGGAAACTGAACTCTATACATGGCTGGATGCCGAAACGGCGAAACAGGACGGCACCGTGAAGTTGGAACGCCACTCCATCACCATCGTGCGCGGTGGGCAAAAATCAAAAACCGAAGGCATCGACACTATCCCCTATCCGACGGAATTCGATCCCCCCCGGAGTCCACAAAACATCAGCCTTCCGGTTGCGGCCACCAGCACGACGACTCCCGCGGGCGACGCCACCTTCGCCCCATGGCCCCGCACTGGCATAACGCCGCAATCCATCGAATACCGTAACGCGGGGAATACCTTCGAAGTGGAATTGACCTTCGGAGAGGACGGCAGGACCGTGGACCTCAACCTCGCGCCCGAGACCAGCCGCCGCGTCGGCACGGTGAAATGGGGCCTGCTGGAGGAAGTTTACCAACCGGTATTCGAAACCCAGAAATGCTCCGCCCAGGTGTCCGACCTTGTTGGTCAGCCCATCCTAGTCAGCACCTTCAGCCCGCCGGTGAATACGGGAGTTCCTGACGGAAACAAAGTGGACCGCACGTGGCTTTTGTTTGTCACCGTGAAGAAGCCTGAGTAAGCTGGCTCCTACAAATTCCCTCCCATGACTGCCGCCGCCATTCCCGGTCCACGCCCGGGCCTCACCTTCAGCTTCCTGCTGGCTGCCGCCGCAGTGATGCTAGCAGGCGGGATATGGCTGGCGCGGCGGGAAGTGGAACACCGCATTCCCGCCGACCGCGCCCTGCTCCGGGAGAGCGCCGCGACCCTCCAGGCGGAGCTATCGCAGCTGGATTACGTCTACCTCGGCCACCTCCAACGGCTGGCGGGGCTGCTGGGGACTGGCCAGTCCCCCGCCCCCGCCGGGACCCGGCGGGCCGCTGCGGATGTGGAGGGCATCGCCGCCTTCGCCCTGCTCCCCCGGAAGGGGCCACGGACCGTCCACGAGCGGCTCAACGGCCCCGCCAGCATCCCACCGGAGCCGGAACTCACCGCTAGTGGAAAACGCCCCGTCTCGCCCTTCGCCATGGCCATTCCCCTGGAGCCTATCTTCGGCAAGGATGAAAAAGCCCCGCTGCCTCAGGCAACCGAAGGCTGGATCGGACGGCCCAACGATCCCTGGCTGGCATGGTGGCACCGGGCGGATGATGCCCAGGTGGCCGTCTTCGTGGTGCGCGGTCAAGACATCCGCACCGCCATCGACCGCCACCTCACTATCATGATGCCCGCCGTGTGGGCTCCGGTCCGCGCCGCCGGCGGACTCGACCGCGTGGAGGGACCCGGGGCGCGCCTCCTCGCCGGATTCGCAGGGAATCGCGGAGTCGCCCCGGATTTCGTGATCCCCCTCGCCAGCCGGCTGGGCAATTGGCAGATCGTCTCCTACGACCGCTGGGAAACCGCCACCGCATGGCACCAGCCCACCCTCATCCTCGCCGGCACCCTAGCGGTGGGCCTGGCGCTGCTGGGCTGGCTGGTCTCCTCCGCCCAACGCCGCGCCCTGCGGGAAGTCACCGCCCGCGTTTCTTTTGTGAACCGGGTGTCCCACGAACTCGGCGCTCCTCTGACAAATCTCCGCCTTTATATGGAACTCGCCCGCGACTCCCTGCCACCCGAAGCCGGGGAAACCGCCCGCCGCATCTCGGTCGCCCAGGAGGAAAACGAACGCCTCATCCGCCTCGTGCAGAACGTTCTCACTTTCGCCCGCAGCGAGCGCCAAAAACTGGATCTTCACCCCGCTCCCTGCCATCCCGCCGGAATCCTCACCGCCGTGCTGGATCAGTTTTCGCCCGCCCTCGCCCGGCGCGGCATTACCGTGGAAACCAGCCTGGACGACGCCCCTGGCGCCACGCTCGACCACGATGCCTTCGCACAAATCGTCGCGAATCTTGTGTCCAACGTCGAAAAGTATGCCGCCTCCGGGGGCTGGATGCTTGCCGCCCTCGTAGCCGAAGGCGACGCGCTCGTCCTCCGCATCAGCGACCGCGGCCCCGGAATCCCTGCCGGGGAATCCGCCAGGGTTTTCCTGCCCTTCGAGCGCCTCGACAGCCGCCTCACGGAAGGGGTCACCGGCACTGGGCTGGGCCTCGCCATTACCCGGGATCTGGCGACCCGCATGCACGGCACCATCACCCTGGCCCCTCCCGCGGAGGGAACCGGATGCGTCTTCACCGTCCGCCTTCCCCTCAATGGACTAACCACTCATTCACCCGCCCGGCAGCCCCCCATGCTCCACCCCCAGCCAGCATGAAAATCCTGGTCGCCGACGATGATCCCCTGACGCTGGAAGCCGTCTGCACCTGCCTCACCGACGACGGATTCTCGCCCGTGCCCGCCAGCAACGGCGCGGAAGCCCTCGAACTGTGGCAACAGCACCGGCCCGAACTCCTTTGCCTCGACATCATGATGCCGAAACTCGACGGCTTCGAAGTCTGCCGCCGCATCCGGGCCGCTGATTCCACCGTTCCCATCCTCTTCCTCTCTGCCAAAAACGAGGAGATCGATGTGGTAGTGGGCCTCGAACTCGGGGCCGACGACTTCATCCGGAAACCCTTCGGCAAACGCGAACTCCTCGCCCGGGTCCGGACCGCCCTGCGCCGCCGCCTCACTAAAAGCGGCAAGGCCCGCCCCGCCTTCACCTTGCTCGATCTCACCGTCTGGCCGGACGAACTCCGCGCCTCGCGCGGCACCCACGCCATCGACCTCACCCCCCGCGAGAGCGCCATCCTCCAGCTCCTCCAGGAAAACGCCGGCCGCCCCGTCCACCGCGACACCTTCCTCGACCGCTGCTGGGGCCTCGACTACTTCCCCGAGAGCCGCACCCTCGACCAGCACATCGCCCAGCTCCGCCGCAAAATCGAGCCGGACCCTGCCGCCCCTATCATCATCGAGACGGTCCGGGGCGTAGGCTACCGCTTCCGCAACGGCGGGTGAAACCCGGCCTATGAAAAGAGCCGCGGAATGGTTGGGGAGCCCGCGCTCGTTCCACTTTTATCCGCCCCAACGCGCGGGATCATCAACCAGCGGGCGAAGTGGCTCCGCGGGCGGTCCGGGTACCGCCGGTACGGCGTGCAATGGCACCACTTCGCCGGACTCGATGCGGCCGAGCATGTCGATGAAGGCGTCTTCAAGGTTTTGCTGCTCCTGGTGGAATTCCACCACCGGAAGACCGTCAGTGATCATGCGGCGGAGGACGCCAGCGATGATTTCAGGATCGGCACTATCAATGCTGAGGCGGGCGCCTGATTTACGCTCTTCGAGGATTTTCACATGCGGCGAAACGAGTGCCCATGACACCATTTTCTCCGGACTGTGGGCGAGCTTTACATCCACCAGGGTGACGGAGTGATCGGTGCGCTGGAGGCTCTGGGCGGTGCCGTGGTGCACGATCTGGCCCTTGTCGATGAAGAGGAGAGTGTCGCACATTTCCCCGAGTTCAGAGAGGATGTGGGAGGAGATCAGGATCGTTTTGCCTTCCTCCGCGAGGATGCGGATGAGGCGCTTCAATTCCACACGGGCCTTGGGATCGAGGCCGGCGGCCGGTTCGTCCATGATGAGCACCTGGGGATCGTGGATGAGGGCGCGGCCGAGACAGAGGCGCTGGCCCTGACCTTTCGACATCTGGTTGATCAGGCGGCCGGAGAGCGGGCCGAGGTCGGTGAAGTCCATCACATCCTGAATGCGCTGGACGCGTTCCTGACCTTTGAACCCGAGCGCCCGGGCGTAGAAATCCAGATACTCCAGCACCGTCATGTTTTCATAGGTGCCGAAACTGTCAGGGACCCAGCCGAGCAGGCGCCGCACCTCGGCGGGATACTGCACCACACTCCGGCCCATGATGCTGGCGGTGCCGGCGGTGGGATAATCCAACGTGGCGAGGATGCGCATGGTGGTGGTTTTACCGGCGCCGTTGGCTCCGACAAAACCAACCACGCTGCCCTGCATGATCTCGAAGGACACGCCATTCACGGCCTTCAAAGTGCCGAAGGAGCGGTGCAGATGGTGGACGGCGATAGCGGCGGACATGGGTTGAAAAAGTCAGGGAGCCGGGGCCAGCCGGCCATGAAGAAAGGCATGGTCGTTGGCCCAGTCGATGGATTTGAGGGTTCCGGCGAAGCCAATAGCCGGATCGCGGGAGACGGCGTAGAACCGGCCGGCGTGGCGGCCGGACCGGAGGGGCGCCGCCACGGCCAGAGGAAATGGGGCGAGTTGCTCTGCAGCCCAGACCGCGAAAGCCGCTGCATCCGATGGTTGCAGAGACAGGCTGCCTCCGGTGGCGAGAGGGGCCGACGCCGTCCACCACTGCCCGCCGGGATCCTGATAAAAAACGGACTCCAAGGCTCCGGCAAGGCTCGAAACCAACACCGGATCACCAGTGCCGGGCTTGAGTTCCAAACGGCCGCGGCCGGGCCGGATCGTTTCCACCAGTTGCGCCTGCTCGCTGCGGCTTTGGAACCAGTCGCCGGCATACGCCTGCGGCTCGGGCTGGTTGAAGCGTTGGCCTTCGGAGTCATTGCTGCCGCCGGACTTGAGCCGGGTCCAGCGGCTGTTTTCGAGCAACAGCGGCGAGAGCAGCGCCAAATCGTCCATCACAAAACCTCCCCCGAAAAGGACGCCGGTGCGACTGATCTGATACTGCCGGACCGTGCTCAGATTCTCGTCAGGGAACAATTCCAGCAGGACTGCCCGTTGGCCTTTCCCTCCGGCCCCGTCCTGGAGAAAAATCACCGCGATCAGGACCAGCGAAGCTCCCAGCGCGATCAACGGAGTGGTCACAAACAACCGGTGCCGGCGCCCGGGGCCAGCGAGGTAAAACAAATTCACCGGTCCGACAAGGATGCCGAAGAGCAGTAAAATGACCCCGACCTGCCAAGCCGCAAAACTGCGGATGCCCAGCGCCTCCCGCAGGGTGGATCCTGCCCGGTTGCCTGGGGGACCGGGCAGCATCGCCTCCCGGGCCGCCACGTGGCGGATGGATAGGCCGGCACCGGAAAAAAAGCGGCTCATGGCGGGAGCGCCGAGCACGCCCCCGTTCCAGGCAAAAACCCGGACCTTTCCTGCTCCTGCCGGCATCCCGCCCAGCACTCCCCCGGTAGGATCCGGTTCGGCCGGCCCGGCTTTAAGTTCCTGCAGAATCGCCTCCGGGGCCGCACCGGTATGATACAAATCGAGCACGCCCCCCAGCAGCATCCAGTGCCGGATGGCAGTCCGGACACCCGGCGGAAGGGCATTCCATTCCTCATCGGTCAGGGCCAGGCCATCCAGCCCCATGTAGCCGCGCCAGTCGGCCGGCAAATCCGCCGGAAGAAAACTGCCGGCAAATGACTCTCCACTGCTGTAACCCGAGCCGCCCTTGCCAGATTTGGGCCGCGCGGCTTCGTTCAAAGCCGTAGCCGCAGCACCACCGATGGATTGACTGATCGCCCAAAATGGTTGGGTCGTTGAGATCATGGAGTCAAATCTTGCCTGATGGGTCCGGCCTGCCCCGCTCAGAGTCACCCCCAGGAAACTGCCCCGATAGCTCCGGCTGGAGGAAAATTCTGTCATCAAGGGCACGATCAGTTCCCGCACGGTGGTCGATCCCGGCGGACAGGCCAAGGTGATGGCCGGCCCCGTCAGCACATGTTCACTCCGATTCGAAGGCGTGGTGCTGGAAGTGCCCACCACCAATGAAATCGCTTCCTTCCCCTGGTTGTTCACATTCACCCGGATCGCGGTATAACCACCCGGCGGCACGCTGCTGAACACATGGGTCAGCTGTACGGTCGATCCATTTTCCTCGTTCAAGGGGAGAGTCTCGGTCTGCTGGGCCGGGACGGAGCAGACTGCCGCGAACGACAGGAAAAGGCACCGCAGGAAAGCAGGCCGGGTGGGTCTGGTCAGGGAAGGAAAATTCAAAGCGGCCATGCGTGCGGTCGTAAAATTGCTAACCAACCGCCACGCGCTGCAGGGGACGCGGCACCGCCCCAGCCGTGACCGGCACTTCGTGGAGGATCGCGGCCACAATATCACGGGTGGTTTTTCCTTCGATCCTGGCGCTGTAATCCAGCACCACCCGGTGCCCCAGCACCGCCTGCGCCAACGCCTGGGTATCCTCAAAACTGGCATGGCACCGGCCCTGCATCAGCGCCCGGGCTTTCACGGCTGAAGCGAGGCTCAAAGCCGCCCGGGGACTGGCCCCGAACTTTACCGGCTGCGCCGCGGCGGACTGGCCGGGGTGGGTGGCATCGACAATCCTGCCAATATAATTCGCCACCACATCCGGCAGGAACACCCGGCGCACCAACGCGTGCAGATCCGCCAGAGTCTCCCGCGTCATCACCGCATGAACCACCGGCTCCACCCCGAGTTCGCGGTTTTTGACGATCTGCTCCAGCGTCGCGGCATCGTTGCGGCGGACTTCGAGTTTGAACAAAAACCGGTCCACCTGAGCTTCCGGCAGCGGATAGGTTCCTTCGAGCTCAATGGGGTTCTGGGTGGCTAGGACAAAAAACGGATCCGGCAGCACATGGGTCTGGCCGAGCACCGTGACCCGGCGTTCCTGCATCGCCTCCAGCAGGGCGCTCTGCGTTTTCGGGCTGGCCCGGTTGATTTCATCCGCCAGCACCAGATTGGCAAACACCGGACCTGGCTGGAACACAAACGCCCGGCCCTGGGGTGTTTCCTGCAGCACCGGATTCCCCGTGATATCGCCCGGCAGCAGGTCGGGAGTAAACTGGATGCGTTTGGTCTCCAACTGCAGGGCCCTCGCCAGCCCCTTGACCAATTCCGTTTTGCCCAAACCCGGCAGTCCTTCCAATAAAATGTGTCCCCGCGCCAGCAGCCCGCAGATCGTCAGGTCGATCAATTCCTCTTTCCCGAACAACACCTGCTGCATTGCCCCGCGCAACGCCTGCACCGCCGGTGCCGCCGCCGCGATTTCAGAATCAGTCGCATAATCCATAACGCAAACAGGACCACAGCCCGCGGCGGGCGCAATGCAGGAATCAGCCCGGGAAATCCGCTCCCTTCGCGGTAGCCGGACCCCTGCCCGGACCCACCCCCCGGGTTTCCCCCTGATCGGCGGGCATTGACTTTACCGGGCGCCTCTGCGAAAAACCCCTCTTTTTATGAACTTCCGCTCTTCCCTCCTCCCCCTCGCAGCGACCGTCGCCTTCGGGCTGTGGACGGCCCCCGCAGCGCGGGCCAAATTCCTCAGCCCCCCCGATGTGGTCAAGGAGCCGGAACTCACCGCCATTGTGGAGACCCTGAAAAAGGCCAAATCGCCGGAGGAATCGAAGCCCGCCTTTGAAGCCGCCGCCAAACTGGCCACGGACGCCTCCTCCGCGGAACGTCAGTTTTTCCTCGGATATCTCCATCAATATGGCCTGGGCACCACCGCTTCCCTAGAAAAAGCCCGGGAGGCCTATCAAAAGGCGGCTGACGCGGGATATGCCCCCGCCAAAAACAACCTCGGGCTGCTCCTGCTCGCCAGCGGCGGCGATCCCGCCAAGGCCGTGGCCATGGTGGAGGACCTCGCCAACACCGGCAATGCGGCCGCCCAGACTTCCATGGGTCAACTCTACCTTGATGGCATTCCCGCCGCCGGAATTGCCAAGGATGCCGACAAAGCGCGGGTCTGGTTCGAACGCGCCGCAGCCAGTGGCGACCCGGATGCCACCTGGACGCTGGCCCTGATGATCGGGAATCAGCCCCAACTGACCGAAGCCCAGGCCAAACAGGCCCTCGCCCTGATGGAACAGGCCGTCCAGGCCGGCCACCTGCCGGCGCTGGTGGAATACGGCCGCCGGCTTGTTTCCGGCAACGGCCTCAAGCCGGATGTGGACCGCGGCCTTTCCCTGCTCCAAAAAGCCATCGGGATGGGGTCCACCCAGGCCATCATGACCCTCGGCGGACTGTACGAAGCCGGCAGCGGCGTCAAAAAAGATCCGAAAAAAGCCTTCGATCTCTATAGCGACGCTATCGCCAAAAACGAATTTTCCGCCTACAACAAACTGGGATATTTCCATGAAAACGGCCTCGGCGTGCCCAAGGACGAGCAGAAAGCGCTCGCCGCCTATCAAGCCGGAGCCGACAAAAAAGTGGGCATGTGCCTGTTCAATCTGGCGGTCTTCCATGACGAAGGAAAAGGCGGCCTGAAGAAGGACCCCGCCGCCGCATTCGACTGGCACTACAAGGCCGCCATGTCGGCCTTTGTCCCCTCCCAGCTTGCCCTCGGCACGCGTTACCGCGATGGCAAAGGGACCACCGCCGATGCCCAGGCCGCCCTCGCCTGGTTCCAACGCGCCATGCAGAATGGCGACATGACAGGCGCCCTCAACGTGGCCGCCATTCTGGAAAACGGCAGCACCGGCGCCGTGGATAACAAAACCGCCGGCGAAATCTACAAGGAGGCCGCTTCCAAAGGCAACCCGCTCGCCATGGCCTCGCTCGGAGCCATGATCGAGGATGGCCGGGGCGTGCAGGGCGATTTCAAGCAGGTCTTCCTCCTCTACACCGCCGGGGCCGAAGCCAAAATCGAAGCTGCCAAGGAACGCCTCGCCAATTTCAAAAAGCGCCTCAGTCCTGAACAACTCAAGGAAGCCGAGGCCTTCGTGCTGGCAAACCGCGCCACCCCGGGTGCCGGGGTGCCCGCCGCCGCTCCGGACAAATCCGAAGCCACCGAAAAACCGAAAACCAAGGAGACTCCCGCCAAACCAGCGAAGCCTGCCAAACCCGCCTCCAAGGACAAACGCTAGGAGAATGACCGGGCAGGACAGTTTCGGGAGGCGGGACTTCGGGAAACCTTTGCCACCGGGTTCCTTCTCCCATGGGTTGCCGGCCTCCGGTCAGAAAGAGATTGCGTTATGTTTTCCACCGTCACGGAGCGCTTCCACGAGAACTTCACCCAGCGCGGCGAAGTCGGGGCCGCGCTCTCGGTGTGGCAGCATGGCGTCGAAATCCTGCACCTCACCGGCGGCACCCTGACCAAAGATGGCGGAGCCCCCTGGACCCCGGAAACGCTGGTCCCTGTCTATTCCGCCACCAAAGGTCCCGCCGCCCTGACGCTGTTGCTGACCCTTCACGACGCCCACCTGTCGCTGGACGCTCCGGTCTGCTCCCTCTGGCCACAGCTCACCCTGCCCCTCACCTTCGGCGAACTGCTCTCTCACCAGGCCGGCCTCCCGGCCCTTGATCAGCCTCCTTCCGTTTATGATCACACGGCGGTGGTCCACGCCCTGGAGCAGCAGGCGCCCGCGTGGACTCCCGGCACCGCCCACGGATATCATCCGCGTACCTTCGGTTTCCTCCTCGATGAATGTGTCCGTCGCCTCACCGGAGGCATCCCGTTAGGCCAGGTCTGGCGCGATCGTATCGCCGCACCACTCACCCTCGACTTCTGGATCGGCGGCGTTCCGGAATCCCGTTATCCCGATATCGCCCGGCTCTATCCCGGCCGCCCCAAACCGCCGCATCCTGACGAAACCGGTTTCTTCCAGGCCATGGCCGATCCCGCCAGTCTGACGCGTCGTGCTTTCCAATCCCCCGCCGGTCTCCACGCGGTCGCGGAGATGAACCAGCCTCCCGCCTGGCAAGCTGGCCTCCCCGCGTTTGGCGGCGTCGGCAGCGCCCGCGCTCTCGGACAATTCTACGCCATCCTCGCCAACCACGGCGTCTGGCAGAACCAACAGATCATCCCGGAGGAAGTCCTGCCCGCCCTAACCACTCCGCTCACCGGGGGCCACGACCTCGTCCTCCAGCTCCCGACCCGGTTTTCCGCCGGTTTCATGATGGACCCCATCGCCCCGGATGGCACCAAACTCCGTTCCCGCTTCGGTCCGTCCCTGACCGCTTTCGGCCACCCGGGGGCCGGCGGCAGCCATGCCTTCGCCGATCCGGAAACCGGCCTCGCCTTTGCCTACGTCATGAACCAGATGGAACCCGGCGTCCTTCCCAACGAAAAAAGCCTCGGTCTGCTCGAGGCCGTGCTGACAGCACTTCAGGAGCAATCCTGACAAAACACATCCCGGCCGCATGGCCCGGGTTTTATGGACGGAATTTCGCCCGCAGGAAGAATTTTGTAGCCCCCGCCTCAGGCAGGATGCGGAAAACGATTTCGTCAGGATTACTGCGTTCCACCGTGAAATTGCTGAAGGAATACAGGGAGGCCGGAGAAGTGCCGGATTCCAATGAAACACGGGAGTCCGCAAAGCCTGCCGGGCGCGGCACCGTGTAGAGCCATTGCCCGTTTTCCTGTTTCAGAGAGGGCTCCCCATTCATGGAAGCTGCCGAAAAAGACGCCAGCCAGGGAAGCACGGGGGACCACCCGGAACGCAACCAGCGCAGGGTATGCTCACCGCGGGGAATCCAGACAGACCGCCGGGACGCTGTTTCATAAGGATAGTTCACCTTGGAAAAAAGCGCCCCATCCAGCCATAGATCAAGAAATCCGGCGGCGGTGAATTCGACCACCGCCGGGCCGGTGAGGGTGGTCTCCAGCCACGAGGAATCTGCCGTTTCCATCAGGCCCGGGCTGGCGCGGGGAGGCAAGGTGCCACTCCCAGAGATGCCGGACCAGGGATTTGCCGGGTTGGTCCGCCACGTCCAGCCCTGAGCAGTGAGGCCATTCGCCAGGGGAATGGCGGTGGAGGTGATCGTCAGTGCATCGATCCAGGAAAAAGGCGCTGCTGGAGCGTCATAGTTGGCCCGGGGGAAAAACTGGAGCCGGCGCATGCCGGGAGGCACGAGCACCCCGCCATTCGTCCACTCCGTCTGCGCAAATTGCTGGGTGGAAGCTTCCTCCCCCTGGACCACCAGCGAGCCATGAATACTGCGGGTGCGGAAGGTCACACTGGCAGGCCCCGCAATCCACATTCCCAGAAAACCTGACGTATCACCGGGACTGGACGCAGCCAGACTCAGCGAGTCGGTGCCATCCGAATGGATCACGGCATCAAGCCCGATTCCTCCCAGCGCCGAGGCTTGAAAGATCGAAGGCGGCACGTCCAGCGCGGGCGCCAGCGGTGGAGCCGGCTCCGGAGTCCACTGCACCTGATCCACCAGCAGGGCCCCGGCTCCGCAGGGTCCTGTCACTTCGCCGCGGAAGGTGTGCAGTCCGGCAGGAACTTCCACCGCTTCCCGCCTCCAATGATTCAGAGGGCCGCTGGTGGGAACCGTGCGCAGGAGGACGAGGCCATCCATCAGGAGGCGCGCCGCCGCTCCTTTGACCTTGGTCGTCCAGAAAAAAGAAAAGGTTCCCGGTCCTGTAACCGTGGTTTCCAGCACCGCAGTCTGACCTTCCGCCAAAGGCGGGCTGTAGGAAGTATCGGTGCCATCCTGGGAAAGGGCCGCCCCTGCCGCCTGCCAGGATACGGTTCCCGGACTGCTCCAGGTCAGGCCCGGACCATCAAGAGCCTCCGCCAGCGAAATCGCGGCAGCGGAGGAGATCCGCAAACGGTCCAACATGAACAGGGCGCCGCCGGAATTCGGAGAATCCACCGGCACCTGCCAGCGCACGATATGGCTGCCGGCGGCCAGAAAAAAGGACTCACTGCTCCGGGTCTCGTTATATCCCCCCTGGAGATTGAGCAGACCGAGTCCATCTACAATCACCTCCAGCAGACTGAATCCACGCCCCTGAGCCTCGAATTCCACCAGCGCCGGCCCCTCAATGACCGTCTCCATCCAAGCCCCTGCCCCCGGGGCCGTGCGGGTCCACACCATGTCATCGCCGTCCGGCGCCGCAGCACTGGTGTGGGCATGCCAATTATTGGAAGTGAAGACGCGCCCCGGCGTGTCCAAGCCCTCTGCCAATGTCACCGTCGCAGCGGACTGCACGGCAAATTCATCCACCCAGACTCCTCCCGTTCCATAATCCAACTCATCCCAGCGGATGATGGCATCGCTGGCCGGAAAAAAGGCCGTTTCCTGGGTCCAGGCCTCTTTGATTTCCGAAGCAAACCTCAGGCCGTCCAGAAAAATCTCCGACCGCCCTTTCCTCCACCAGCTCACCGTGGCCGGTCCCGTCACCCGGGTCTCCAGCCAACCGGTTCCGTTTTGGGCAGGGCCATACACGGCATCCACCCCATCATGGGTCACATCCGTCACCGCAGAAAATCTGGTCTCTCCGCCCGTCAGCCAGATTTGCTCCGGCGCCTCCAAGGCATCTCCCGCAGCCACCAACGGAGGCAGAACCGAGGCGGCATCCGCCTCCAGCATCGGAGAACTGAGCGGAATGGTCCCACCATCATGGCACAGAAAACAGCCCGCCAGACGGACGGTGTGCGGGCCGTCGCTCAGCGGAGCCGTGAGCGCCTTCCACGGGGACACCACCGCGGGAAGCGCAAATGAATCAAACCAATTCCACGTGTCTGTGATCGCACCGTCCACCGACAGCGAAGCCGACAGGTAGGGATTGCCGTTTGACCTGACATAAATCCGGAACGTGCCCGGGCCGGTGACCGTCGTCTCCATCCAGCCGGAGGAACCTTCGATCCAGGCATACGGCTCCTCCGTAAAGGGCCCGCAGCGCGCCAGATCCCCGCCATTTTTCGCAGTATCGGAAACCGCGGCCCGCCACGGCGTCGCCCCACCCGAAGTCCACACGAGGGCCGGACTGTCCAGCGCCTCCGGCAAAGTCTGCGCCCAGCCGGCCAGCAGGCTGGAAAAAAGGGCTGTGGCGGTAAAGAGGGCACGTTTCATCAATCGGCGTAAAAACTGCTCCATTTCGATTTATCAGAGGAATTATCCCCGGGCCAGCCCGGATTTCCCCCATCCACAAACGGCTCCCGCGTTCATCCTTATAAAGCAAATGGGGCCCATTGTCCCCCGGCGAAAAATACCCCGGGCTGCACGGCTGTGTTCTGCCAACCCGGAATCCACGAGTCACCTTTGCCCTCTTCCGGAACGCTCCTTGCCGGGCCCGCCAGTACTCCAATGGTCGAATCCGGACGCGGTATCAGAAAAGCATCAGTATTGGCAAGATAGGCTTCTAGTTCTTTTTAAGACACCATCATAGCGTGGTCTGGAAGTTGCTTGATCCCCCTATCTAATCGTCACAGCTCTTCCTGACAATTCAAATAATAACATAATAAATCCACTGAAACCGTCCATTCTCCTCGGAGTAGACCAGCGGGAAGTGCCTTTTAATCCTGAAGATATCCCCCTTGCCACCAAGTAACCGGCATCCCTCCCGGGCAACATTCCATTCCAATCCATCACCCCAGCATCGCCGCCATCATGCAACGTTCCGCCTTTCCACCAGCCTTTCCCATTCCCAGCCTTCTGCTTGCAGCGGCTGCCGCAGGC
This sequence comes from uncultured Verrucomicrobiota bacterium, assembly GCA_942492905.1. Taxonomy (GTDB): domain Bacteria; phylum Verrucomicrobiota; class Verrucomicrobiia; order Verrucomicrobiales; family V1-33; genus CAIZWU01. The sequence goes on along the minus strand of OW818657.1, from coordinate 1,574,999 downwards.
CTGCTCCAGACTGCCGCTTATGCTGACTATGCCAGCGAGGTTCTCCTCGAGAACCCCTTGGCCTTTTACCGTTTCGCGGAGACGGTGGTGGCCCCCGACCCCGATCTCGCGGCCAATCTCGGCTCCCTCGGCAGCGTCGGAGCTGGCCGCTACACCGGCACCTTCACCCGCCCAGTCGCCGGAGCCCTCACGGGAGACTCCGCCGTCGCCTTCAGCAACCCTACCCTGGGCACCGGCTATTTTGGAGCCATCAACATCCCCAACAACGCAGCCTTGAACGCGACTACGGACGCGGACAACTCCTTTACCATCGAATTCTGGGCCAAACCCACGAACAACACCGCAGCCCTGCTCTCTCCCGTGAGCTCCATGAGCTTCACCACCGGCCGCGCCGGTTATCTGTTCTATCAAAATGCCGGCACTTGGCAGTTCCGCGTCGGCAATACCGGCAGCACCACCGCCAATATCCTCGATGGGGGAACTGTCACCGCCAATGACTGGCAACACGTAACCGGCGTTTACACGGGCGTAACCGGCGGCACCGGCGGCACTATGACTCTTTACGTCAATGGCGCCGAGGTTTCCACATCCGCCGGTATAGGCCTCTATGAACCGAATACCAATGCCCCCTTTTGCATCGGTTCAACATCATCTCCCAACCGCACCTTCGACGGGGCAGTGGATGAGGTCGCCTACTACCCCACCGCCCTCGCCCCCAGCCGGATTCTGGCCCACTTCACGGCCCGCACCAGCGATCCTGCCGGCTATGCTTCAGTCGTCGCGGCCGATGCCCCGGTCGGCTACTGGAGACTCAATGAACCCGCCCCGCCCGTCCCTGTCCTCCCCGTAGCCGCCAATGCGGGCAGCCTCGGAGCCACCGCCAATGCCAACTATATCGGCGGCGCAACCACCGCCGGCACCGGACCCCGGCCTCCGCAATTTCTTGGTTTCGCCAGTGACAACAAGGCCCTCTCCCTCACCACCGGGGACGGCTATGTCGGCACCCCTCTGAGCCTGCTGAATGACCGCAGCGCCTTTACCGTCATGGGATGGGTGAAACGAGGCGCCCTGCACTCCGCCAGGGGCGGCTATTTCGGACAGAACGATCTGTTGGAATTTGGCGATGCCGATGCCGGAACCAACATCGAGGCATGGATCGATGCCGCCGGAGGGAACATTATCAGCCCCTATCCCGGCGCGGATGACGAATGGGTCTACATCGTCCTCACCGGTACCGGCCAAGCCAATGAACTCTATCTGAATGGTGAACTCGCCGGTACCCGGAACTCCGCGGAGCCGCTTGGCTACGGCAGCAATGCCTTTAAATTCAACATTGGTGGCGGCGGCATCTTCAACACCAGTGGTGACTACTTCCTGGGCCAGATTGATGAAGTCTCCGTATTCGACAAAGCCATCACCACGGGACGGGTGAAATCACTTTACCACGCGGCCCTCGGCAATGTCCCTCCTGCCATTGTCCAGGAACCCGGGATCCAGTCCCCACTGCCCCCGCTGGAAATTTATGCCACCACAACCTTCACTTTGTCGGCGGATGCTTCCGGGACGCCCCCCCTCAGCTACCTGTGGAGCCGGAACGGAACACCGATCATAGGTGCCACCTCCCGGACCTATACAAAAACCAACGCCGCAACCGGGGACAGCGGCGACTACAGCGTAGTGGTCACCAATGCCTTCGGATCTGCCCCCAGCACCATCCCGGTGACAGTCTCCGTCAATCCCGCAGTGCCTCCTACCATTACGACACCGCCGGCACCCCGCCCCACCTTGGCCGGCGGCTTCTTCAGCTTCTCGGTCACCGCGGCTGGCACCGCTCCATTCAGCTATCAATGGATCCGTAACGGGGTGGACATTCCCGGCGCAACCGGAGCTACTTATTCTGTAGCGGCCTCTGCTTCCACGACCGGCGACTATTCAGTAAGGATCACCAATGTCGTCTCCAGCGTCACCAGCGCTGCGGCCACCGCCACGCTCATCACCCCTCCAGCTGGGAGTTATGAAGCGCTGGTGATGAGCTTGGAGCCGGTTGCCTATTGGAGGCTGGATGAAACCTCCGGAACAACGGCCTTCGACTCAGCCGGCCTGAACGACGGAACCTACACGGGGGGCGTAACCATCGGCGTGGCGGAGGCTCCTAAAGCGTCAGCCGGCCTGCCCGGTTTCCCGGACACCAACCGGGCCGCTGAATTCGATGGCAGCACCGGTTATGTGCTTGGTCCTCCGGGGTTCCTGAACAACCGCACCAATTTCACGCTCACCGGCTGGGTGCGCCGCACCACTCCCGCCGGTCATTCGACCAGCTTCTTCGGACAAAACGACAAAGTGGAATTCGGCAACAGCTCGGATACCCAAATCGGCGTGTGGACCGGCAACAGCGCGAACGGCAACAACCCTCTCGCCGACGAGGAGTGGGGATTTGTGGTGCTGACCCATCAGGCAACTCCCGGCGTAAAAACTGTCTATGTGAACGGCAACGCGATTGCCTCCACCGGTTTCGCCACCCAGCCCAATAATTCCCAGGCCTTCTGCATCGGCGGTGGAGCATGGAACAATATATCTGCCTTGAGCGACCTTTTCACCGGTCAAATCGACGAAGTCGCCGTGTTCAATGATGTGCTTTCGAACAGCGAAATCTCCGGCCTCTATCTACTGGGCCGGGCCATCTCCGGTCAGCCTCAAATCACTCGGATCCCCGGCGGCAGCGGGGTGGCTCCGCTGGCCACCAGCGATTTCAATGCCTCGGATGCTGGTTTCACCGTGGATACCCCTGCACCATCCAGCGAAACCGAATGGGTCTGGGCGGCCGGCTCGTGGCGCAGCGCTGGGCAAAGCACGGCGGCCGGCAGCGATAACGTCTCCTATCTGGACAGCCCCGCCTTCACTATTACCGCCCCCGGGGTGGTCTCACTCGCCTTCAATCATCGCCATAGCTTCGAAGGCGACCTGTGGGATGGCGGCAATGTCGCGGTCAGCCTGAACGGCGGTCCCTTCCTGACCATTGGCTCACTGGCCTTCAGCCAGAATGGCTACAATGGCACGGTGCGTGGCGACACCAGTGCCCACCTGAACGGGCTGGACAGCTTCATTGAGAATTCCGCCGGCCATCCTGCCTTCATCACCAGCCGTTGTGTCCTCACCGGAGCCCAGCCCGGCGATACGGTGAAAGTGCGCTTCATCGCGGCCTATGACAATAACACCACCGGCCCCCTTTCCCCTTCCGGATGGGAAATCGACAGCTACGAACTAAGCCAGGGAGGAAGCAGCGCCGCTGTCGTCTCATGGCCCAGCGGGATTATCCAGCAGTCGGACAATCTATCCACCTCATGGATTGATGTGAATGCCAAGACGCCAATGATCATTGATCCCGCCTTGGCACCTAAGCGCTTCTTCCGCGTCAAACCCTGACCGGAATCCTCCTACGGCCTGCCAAAATAACCCCACCCCACCCGCCAGAGCCTGACCGCCCTGCTGCGGGTTTTTTGGTTGGAGAAAACTGGCCGGCGCCGCTTTTCTCAAACCCTCACGGCTTCGGAATTCTCCGTCCTCAGCCACTGTATCCTTGCAGATGCCTGCTCTCCGGGGTCAGTCAACCGGCGCCAGGCGGCATCGGGGGAGGGTTGACCGTGGGCTTCGGATGCTCCGTGGTGGAATCATGGTGAGTTGCGGGATTTGCTGACGGCGGGGCCGCCTTCCAGAGTCCCCCGTTGCTGTAGTCCTGCCAGGCGCGGCGGATGTAGTGGAGCAGGGTGACGGCGAGCCAGAGGGACCAAGCCAGCATCAGGCCGCGGTAGACCCAGATGGAGACGGAGATCACTTCCGGGGCGGGCAGGAGGACGGGACTGCGGCCTTCGAACCATTGCAGCGAATTCCGCCAGGAACCCTCACCGAGGATGAACATGGTGGGATGCCCCAGCAGCCCGGTATGGAGCACCGCCATGAGCGTCAGGGCCGCCGCCCCAGCCCCGGCGAGCAGGGCGAGCTGGTTCAGGTTGAACAGACCCCGCGGCAAGGCGGGGCCATGTTTTCCGCGCCACGCCATCCAGAACAACCACACCACAAAAAAGCTGCCGGCTGCGACATGGATTTGGGTCAGGCCCGGCAGCAGCAACAGCCACTGCGCGGGTTTGAGCGGCGAGAGTGGAATCCGGCCCAGCACCAGCGCGACCAGCAATGCGGCCGCCAGCACTGCCCAAAACCGGATCGCCGGTCCTTGCCGCGGACCCCGCGCCCAGAGCAGCCAGCGGTTTTCCGGCAATTTCAGGGTGGTGGTGATGTTGGAGCTTTCGACCGGAAGACTCACGGAACCTGCGCTGGCGGTGAAGGGCAATCCTGCCATCTCCTGCCACTGGAGTTCGATTGTCTGATCCCCCGGACGCACCGGGATGATAACGCGGTCGCCTTCACGGCGCACGGGGGCCGATTTGCCCAGGTGTTCCAGCACCTTGATCTCTGCGCCGGGCGGCAGCGTCACCGGAAAATCACGTCCCACACTCGCTTCCACGTCCAGGGTCAGGGTCGTGCTGCGGCGTTGCGCGCCCAGGCTGACGACGTGGCCCACGCGGCGCACGGTAGCGGTTTCCCCGCTGATGGGTTCCGGCCGGTTTACAGTCAGGGTCACGGTCTCGCCGGGCCACGGCTGCCATGAGGGAATCAGGTCGCTCCCGCCGGGGGTGAAGACCGGCGCCAGTCCTGACAATGCCACATTCCAGACCGGCGAGGCTTCGAGATGCCAACGCTCGGTCCAGCGGTCGGTTTTTTCCGCCGCGAGCGTGAGGACAGGCTGCACCGGCAGTTCACTCTCCCAGCGAAATTCCTCGTCCTGGGCACCGAGGCGCACCTGCACCCGGCCCTCGGCGGGAACCACCTCACCGGTCAGGATGCGTTCCCCTGGCAAAAGCGGCAGGGAAAAGGCGAGGGCCTTCCCCGGGGCCGAGAGGCGGCGGACCGTGGTGCGCACCTGCCAGATCAGCCCCAGCTCCAGATGGCGTTCCACCATCACCCGGGCGTTGAAGTCCCGCCGGTCATAAGCCGCCGCCGCGCCGGGAGCAGCCTGCTGCCGGGCAAAAAACACCTGCGCTTCGGGAATGCCGCCAGGTCTGACGCCGGTGACGGTCCAGCCCGGGGCCGCGATCTCCACCACCCGCGGTGGCAGCAGGAAGGCCCATAACCATTCGCTGGACGACGGAATGGCCCCGCGCACCGAGACCTGATGGGTGCCGGGCGGCAGCGCGATCCATAAATAATTCTCCCGCCGGGCCACGGCCTGGGCCGGCTGACCGCCCAGCATCACGGAGACGGGCGACCACGCGGGCAACCGTCCAGGCAGGGGCACGGCACAGAAGGCCGCGGTATGAATGGTGGCCTCCATGGTGAGCACGCGATCTGTCAGGGTGAGTTTTACCAACGGGATTTCCGCCGCCCCGGGAAAGGCCTCCGGCGGCTTCAGCAGTTCCTCGCGGAGCGTCTCCAGCATCGTTGGATCTGGGTAAACCGCGGACGGTGCAGCCGTAGCCGGCGCGGCGTCCTGGGCATGACTTGGCGGGGTCAGAGCGCCCAGCAACCAGCCCGCGAGCATCAGGACCGCGACCGGGGACGGCGATCCGGAAGGCAATGGCAATGGTTTGTCAGGACTTCCGCCGCGGCGCCGCCAGAGGAACCAGGCCAGCAGCCCCAGCAATCCCAACCGCACCCCCACCAGCACCCGCTGCACCCCGGAGGAAATCAGGATGGGCCGGATGGTCTGCCCGGCTGCGACCGGGCCATTCCAGCCAAACTGCACGGTACGCCATTCCCATTCCGGCAGGGCGGGACCGGTTTGGATCTGGGCCTTTTTGTCATAGATCATGTTCGATTTGACCGAGGGTTTTTTGCCATCCGATTCTACCTCGAGGCCGGCACTGGGGCGGCTCGAAAAGTAGGAGTCGTCCACGGTGTTACCCTCGATCTGCACCTCCTTGGCGCTCCCGGCCATGATCACCGGCCCGCCACGCCGGCCCACCGTTTCCACCTGCGGGAACATCATCCCGGTGAGCTGCTGACTGAGAAAAGGAACCGCCACCGAGGCAAACGCCAGCACCGCCACCCCAATGCCTGCCAGCACACTGCGGGCCGCCCAGCCTCCCCGCGGCACCACACGCCACAAGGCGAGCAGCCCGATCAGGGCAAACCAGGTCCAGCGCGGGGCCCCGGGCTCCTGCCAGGAAAGGATCAATCCGGCCAGAGCCACCACCCCTGGCAGCCAGCCCCACAGCCGCATCACCGCCATGGAAAAAATCAGCAGCAAAAACACATCCAACAACGACCAGGCCGTAAGCCAATCGCCGTTCGACCATTCGGGTCCTGACACCGCCAGCAGCCGCCAGCCCGGTGGCAGGTGCAGCGTGGCGGTCAGGCCGTCGGCATCGCTCATCCAGCCGGTGGCCGGAATGGCGGACCCGAACGGCGCCCGGCCGGTGGCCTCCAGCCTCAACTGCCTCGTGCGCACCTCTACCCCATGCGCCTGCGTCAGCGGATTGCGGGTGATCAATTGTCCCTGACCCGCGATTTTTACGGCGCCCAATTCATTGCCAGGCGCGGCATCAAGCCGCCAGGTGCGCTGGGAAGTTCCGGTCAGGATATCGCGGTAAGTGGCCATGCCGCCGGATTCATCCAGCCAGAATTCACGGGTGAAATTCAAGCCCGGGGGCCGCTCCGCGCCCATGCCGCGCATCTTTTCCTCAATTCCGAAGGGCGTTTGGGTCTCCCACAGATGCACGGGCAACTGCCGCCAAGCTTCCGGGAAGGTGGTCTGGGAGACATCCACCGAAGTGATGCCGCGCAACTCGATCACGCGCAGTTCCGGGGCGGCTTTGAGGCCGATGAGTTCGGTGTCCGTCAGGGGTTTCACCCCGGCGGCATAACGGAATTCCGTGGGCGGATCGTTGCGGAAAGCAGTGAGGCGGATCTGCCATTTCCCGGCGCGCACCTGGGCCTTGATGCGCCCGTTTTCCTCCACCGCACAGGGAATCGGCGACTCCACCGCGCTCAGCAGCCAGCCTTCCGGCAGGGCCTGCCCCAACTCTTCCTCACGGCTTTTTCCGGCCACACTCAATTCGATTTCCGTATGCAGCACCACCGGAATCCCGTCCTCGATCAGGCGATAGACCTGCAGGGAAAGAAAATCGCGTTCGGCCGATTCCGACCGCGTGCGCTTCAACCACACCGTCCCGTCCGCCTCCTGATCCGGGCTCTCCACCAGCTTGCCATCCACGCTCAAAGAGAGCATGCCGAACCCCGGAGGCACGGGCAATTTTTCGGGAAGACCCTGCCAGCGGAAGCGCCCTGACAGCTCGTATTCCCCCGCTGCCAGCAGCACGGCCGGCAGCTGGTCCCGGGTCAGCACGGGGACCGGTTGGCCATTGATCATCACCTCCTGCGGCCAGGTCCCGGCGCCGCCTGGCAGGGTCAGCCAGCTTTGGTCATAGACCCGGACGGTCCCTTTGAAGGTTCCGCCCTCCAGCCCGGTTTCGAGGGAAAGCACGGAAGGCCATAACTTCAGCCGCTGCGCCGCGTCCGAGAAGAGCGGCGGGCTGTTCAAGTCCTTCACCCCACGCAGTGCCCATCCCGCCCAGGGTTGCAGGACATCGGGCATCGGGGGCTTCTGAGCCAGGCCGGCATGCACCATCAGCACCTGCACCAGACAAAGCCACCAAAAGGAAAGGAATCTTGGTTTCATAAAATAGAGGGAGATGCGCCGGAGCGGCTGAGGGCAGCCACGGCGGGCCACCCGTAAGTCAAATTCCGGGAGCGGTTGGGTCTGCTCCGGAATATTGTTAATCATCCCGCAGCGGAATAAAAGCAATATCCTGCTGCGCTCAGGCGAATCGTGCCCGGCCTGGCGGAAGCAGGTCCAAATCATTCCAGCCAGTAAGAGATCACCCGGGAACGACGTCTTTTATCTGAAGGATGAATCCCCCATCAGCGGGCTCCGGCCCCTCCCTGCTTCCCACCGTCCATCATGATTTATAACTCTTTCCACGCTCTGCCGTCCCGCTCCATCGTGGCCGCATGGGGCTGGCTGTTGCTGAGTGCTCCGCTGCAGGCCGCGGTGGACTATGTGAAAGAGATCAAACCGCTGCTCAGGGAAAGGTGTTTTGCCTGCCATGGCGCCCTCAAGCAAAAAGCAGACCTCAGGCTGGATTCGGCACAGTCGATCTTCCAGGGCGGGAAATCAGGTCCCGCCCTGACGCGGGGGAATGCTGGGACCAGCCTGATCCTGCAACGGATCGAGTCCGCGGACCCTGATGAAAAAATGCCCCCCGCGCATGAGGGTGAGCCCTTCACGGCGGCGCAAATCAAGCTGCTGCAGGAGTGGATCGCCGACGGGGCTCCCGCTCCATCTGATGACCGCGCCGAGACGGATCCCCGCGACCATTGGTCTTTCCGTCCGCTGGTGCGGCCTGCCGTGCCGGTGGTGGCCAACGCCGTCTGGGTGCGCAATCCGATCGATGCCTTTGTCGCCAAACAGCAGGAAGCGCAGGGCCTCACCCCCCAAAGCGAAGCGCCGCCGGAAGTGCTGCTGCGCCGGCTTTATCTTGATCTGATTGGCCTGCCGCCGGCCCCGGCGGCCATGGACGGACTGTTGCGGGAAGTTTCAACAGATGGGTATCACCGGATCGTCCAACAACTCCTCGGGGACCCCCGGCATGGCGAGCGCTGGGCGCGGCATTGGATGGACATCTGGCGTTACAGCGACTGGTGGGGCCTCGGCGACCAGCTGAGGAACAGCCAGAAACACATGTGGCATTGGCGCGACTGGATCGTGGAATCCCTCAACGCGGGCCTGCCTTACGATGAGATGCTGCGCCAGATGCTGGCCGCGGATGAGCTCTATCCGGGGGATCTGCAAAAGGTCCGGGCCACCGGCTTTCTGGCGCGCAATTTTTTCCTCTTCAACCGGAACCCCTGGATGGAGGAAACCGTGGAGCACGTGAGCAAGGGCCTGCTCGGCCTGACCATGAATTGCAGCAAATGCCACGACCACAAATACGACCCGATCCCCCAGAACGACTACTACCGGCTGCGCGCCTTCTTCGAGCCCTACCAGGTTCGGCTGGATACCGTGGAAGGCGTGACCGATCCCAACATCGACGGTATCCCGCGGGTGTTCGACGGCCAGCCGGACCTGCCCACGTGGCGTTTTATCCGGGGCGAGGAAAACCGGCCTGACAAATCTGCGGTGATCCCACCCGCCGTGCCCGCCTTCCTCTCCATCCCACAGCCTGACATCCAGCGGGTGACCCTGCCGCCGGAGGCCTGGCAACCGGAACGGCAGCCGTGGGTGATCACCACTCATCTGGCCAGCGCGCAGCGGAGCATGACCGAAGCCGTGGAGGCGGCGGCCCTGGCAGTGCAGAAAAACAGCGGGCCTCCCGTCCCGGACCCGGCCGCGGCATCTCTTGCCCTGGCTGAGTTAAATACCGCCCGGCAACGCGTCACCTCGACGAGCGCCGAATGGGACAGTGTGCGGTGCCGCGCGGATGCGATGCGGGCCGCGTGGGAACAATCTGCCGGCGGGCCTGACAAACGACGGGCCGCGGTGCGGGCGGAGCGTCTGGCAGCAGCGGCCAAAGCCCGGCTTGGCCTCGCGGAAGCGGAAGCACAGCTGGCCCGGGCTGCTCCTGACAAAAAACCCGAAGCGGAAAAAGCTGTAACCACGGCCCGCCAAGCGTTCGCCGCGGCAGAAAAAACCGCGGCCGGGCCGGTGGAACCCGATGCAGCATTCACCCCGATCCCTGGAGCCCGCTGGACGCCGACACGTTTTCTGAACTCTTCCGCTGACGACCCGGCGGTGCCTTTCCCGGAGCACAGCACCGGACGCCGCAGCGCCCTCGCCGCCTGGATCACCGATGCCCGGAATCCCCTCACCGCCCGCGTGGCGGCCAACCACCTCTGGGCGCGTCACATGGGGACGCCGCTGGTTGCCACCGTCTTTGATGTCGGACGCAACGGAGCCCTGCCGACCCATCCGGAATTACTCGACTGGCTGGCTTCTGAGCTGATTGCGAGCGGATGGAACATGAAACATTTGCACGGATTGATTGTGACTTCCGCTACCTGGCGGCTGTCCTCCTCAGCCGCCGGAGCGGCTGGCAATACCGAAAAAGATCCTGACAACATACACCTGTGGCGGCGCAATCCGGTCCGGCTGGAAGCAGAGGTGCTGCGCGATTCCCTCCTCGCCTTGTCCGGCGAACTCGACCCGGCCCCCGGTGGCCCTCCGGTCCCGCCTGCGGAGCAAAACGCATCGAAACGCCGCAGTCTTTATTTTTTCAACTCCAACAATGAACGGAATCTGTTCCTGACTACTTTCGATGCTGCCGCCGTGAAGGAATGTTACCGCCGCGACCAAAGCATCGTGCCGCAGCAGGCCCTCGCCCTGACCAACAGCGAACTCGTCCAAGATGCCGCAGAAAAGATCGCGGCCCGCCTCGCCCAGCCCGCAGGACCCGGCGACGCCGCCCCTGACGATACCGCCTTCATCCGCCAAGCCTTCCTGCTCCTGCTGGGAATGTCCGCCAGCGACGCCGAAGTCGCCGCCTGCACCCGCGCCCTGGAGGCCTGGCGGGCGCTGCCGTCGGACACCGACGGTGATGCCCGCATCCAGCTCATCCGGAGCCTGCTCAACCATAACGATTTTGTCACCCTCCGCTAATCCATGAACCGGCCTCCCTTCTCCCGCCGCACCTTCCTCTCGGACATGGGCATGGGCTTCACCGGCCTCGCCCTCGGCGCCATGCTGCAACGCGACAGCCTTGCCAGCACTCCCGGCTGGCACCCGCCCAGCGGAATGCCCCATTTCCCGCCCAAGGCCAAAAGCGTGATCTGGCTCTTCATGAATGGCGGGGTGAGCCATATGGAAAGCTTCGATCCCAAGCCCATGCTGACCAAATACGCCGGCAAGACCATCGCCGAAACTCCCTTCGCCAGCGCCCAGGATCCGGCGAAACTGGCGCTGGAACGGCTTCTCGTTCCCGATGCCAACGGGAATCAACGCAACCTGCTTTATCCCCTGCAGACCGGCTTCAAAAAGCACGGCCAGAGCGGCATCGAAGTCAGCGATTGGTTTCCTCACATCGCCCGGCACGTGGACCGCATGAGCATTGTGCGTTCCATGTATACGACGGACAGCAACCACGGCGCCCAGGCGCAGTTCCACACCGGGCGCAACATGCTCGACGGAGAATTCCCCACCCTCGGCGCCTGGGTCCACTACGGCCTCGGCAGCCTCAATGACAACCTGCCGCAATTCATCTCCCTCGGGACCCGCGAATACTGGATCAAAAAGGACGGCCTCTACCTTGGCCCCGCCCACGATGCCGTGCCTTTGCGGATCGATCCTGGCAATCCGCTGGATTTCGGAAAATCCGCCCGCCCGCTTTCCAGTGACGCGCAAAATGTCTCCATGGACCTGATCCGGGAACTCAATGGCCTGCGCGGCGTGGCCTACCCTGACGATCCCGCCATGGCCGCCCGGGTTGCCTCCTACGAGCTGGCCTACCGCATGCAGCACGCCCTGCCGGACGCCCTCGATTTCTCCAAGGAAACGGAGGAAACCAAAGCCCTCTACGGTCTCGACCTGGCGCATTGCCGCGACTTCGGCGCGCAACTCCTCAGTGCCCGGCGGCTGGTCGAACGCGGTGTCCGTTTTATCCAGATCCAACACGGCGGCGGCGGGGCGGGCGCGTGGGATGCCCATAGTGGCTTGAAGGCCAATCACTCCAGCCTCGCCCTTGCGGTGGACCAGCCCATCGGAGCTCTGCTAGGGGATCTCAGCCGTCGGGGATTGCTGGAGGAAACCCTTGTGGTCTTTGCCACCGAGTTCGGACGCACCCCCGGCTCGCAGGGAGCGGACGGCCGCGACCACCACATTTATGGCTTCAGCGTCTGGATGGCCGGTGGAGGCATCAAAGGCGGCGTGGTGCACGGCGCTACGGATGAAATCGGCTTCCACGCGGTGGAGAACCGCCACTACGTCACCGACATCCACGCCACCATCCTGCAACAGCTCGGCCTCGACTCCCGCCGCCTCGAAATCCCCGGACGCAAACGGCTCGAAATCGATCACGGGAAGCCGATCCGTGAAATCATCGCGTGAATGGTGGAAGAGTTCCCTGATTCCGGCTTTATCTGGGAGCCACCATGAGAATCATTTTTGTTTTAGCTGCGCTGTTGTTGTTGCCGGGAGTCCACGCCCCGGCGGGTGCCGCGGAAAAGGCTCCTTTCAACACCGAACCTTCCCCCACCCGGCCCCTGACGGCACAGGAGGCGGCACAGCAATGGAAGTGGCCTGAGGGCTTCACTCCCACCGTGTTTGCCGCAGAACCGGACGTCCAACAGCCCATCGCCATGGCGGTGGACCACCGGGGCCGGCTCTGGGTGGCGGAATGTTATACTTATGCGGAGCACAAGGTGGGATGGGAAACGGACCAGCGGGACCGGATCGTGATCTTCGAAGACACCGATGGCGATGGCCGTCATGACCGGCGCACCGTTTTCTGTGAAGGACTCCACAAGCTGACCAGTCTGGAAATCGGATTCGGCGGGGTCTGGGCCCTCACTCTGCCGGAACTGGTATTCATTCCGGACGCCAATGGCGATGACCGGCCCGATGGTCCGGCGGTGCCGAAGCTCAATGGATTCGAATGGAAGGTGAACCATCACACCGTTGCCAACGGCCTGCGCTGGGGACCGGATGGCTGGCTCTATGGCCGGCATGGCATTCAGGCGGTTTCTTCACTGGGAAAACCCGGCACCGATGAATCTGCCCGGATGAAGATGAATGTGGGCATCTGGCGCTATCATCCGCAGCGGGAGTCGTTGGAAGTGGTGTGCGTGGGCACCACCAATCCCTGGGGCATGGACTGGAATGAGTTCGGCGATGCCTTTTTCATCAATACCGTGATCGGCCATCTTTGGCAGGTGATTCCCGGGGCGCACTACCGGCGCATGTATGGCAGCGACCTCAATCCTCATACCTATGAAATCATCGAGCAGCATGCCGACCACGTGCACTGGGCCGAGGGGGAAAAATGGAATGACTGGCAGAAGCTGGGCACCACCGATGCCACTTCCGCCGCCGGGGGTGGTCATGCCCACACCGGACTGCTGTTTTACTCCGGCCCCAACTGGCCGGAATCCTGGCAGGGAAAACTGCTGACGGTCAATTTCAACGGGCGCCGCCTCAATGTGGAGGATGTGGTGCGCGAAGGTTCAGGTTATGTGGGCAAACGCCAACCGGATATCGGATTTGCCGCCGACCCATGGTTCCGCGGGATTGATCTGGTGGCCGCGGCGGACGGCGGCGTCTTCATCGCCGACTGGTCCGATACCGGGGAATGCCACGATGACAGCGGAGTGAACCGGTTGTCGGGCCGCATTTACAAAATAACGCACGGCACGCCCAAACGCCCCGGGGTTTCCGACGTAGGCCAACTTCAACCTCTCGCCCTGCTTCCCCTGCTGGAGGCCAAACACGAATTCTTCGCCCGTCACGCCCGGCTCCGTCTGCAGGAACTGGCAGTTGCCGGAACCGACCTATCCGCCGTAAAAGCCGCCCTGAGGCAAACCTTCGCCGGACACCCTGACACCGTAACCAAACTGCGGGCCCTGTGGGCGCTTCATGCCATCAAGGGCACGGATCCCGATTTCCTGCGGGCTCAGCTGAATCACGGAGACGGGCCTATCCGCACCTGGGCCATCCGCCTGCTGCTGGACGACCGAGAAGCCGCGGCCAACGATCCGGCCACTCTTCCGGCGCTCGTTGCCCTGGCCGGAAAGGAAACCACCGCCCCGGTCCGCCTCGCCTTGACCTCCGCCCTGCAACGCGTGCCGGTTTCGAGCTGTGCGGCCCTCGCCACTCCGCTGCTGCGCCATCCGGAAGACGCGGCGGATCACAATCTGCCCCAGATGCTTTGGTATGGAATCGAGCCCCTGGGCGATCACGATCCGGCCGCTCTGGCGGCTCTGGCCAAAGTCGCGGAAGTGCCCCTGGTCAGGCGCTGCATCGCCCGCCGCCTCACCGAATCCAAGGACCACGCCACCCTGTTGGAACCTCTGCTCGCTGATGCCGCGGGAGCCAGTGCGGCCGTGCAGGCCGATGTGCTGGAGGGCATGGCGATCGCCCTCCAGGGCCAACGCAAAGCCACCCCGCCGAAAGGATGGGGGGCCGCCGCCACGGTGTTTGCCGCTAGTCAGGATGCCGCAGTGCGCGGGGCCTTCCGCACTTTGGGAGCCATCTTTGCCGATCCCGCGGCGCTGTTGGCCATGCGAAAAACCGTGCTCGACCCGCAGGCGGAAAAACCCGCCCGCCGCGAGGCCCTGCGTTCCCTGATCGAGGCCCGCACCGATGGACTGCGGGCTCTCTGCGCTCAACTCCTCACCGAACCCGCACTCCTCGCCACCGCTGCCGGCGGACTCGCCCTGGAAGCGGATGCCACCCTCGTTGATCTCATTCTGAAGCACTACCCCAGCGCGGCCCCGGAAGACCGCGCGGGACTGGTCAGCACCTTGATTTCACGCGCCACCTGGGCGGCCCGGCTGCTGCAGGCCGTGACCGATGGCCGGGTGCCGCTGCAGGACCTGACGGCTTTCCACGCCCGCCAGATCCGGAGTTACCAGGACCCCGCCCTCACCAAAATGGTGGCCGAGGTCTGGGGCGATGTGCGCGAATCCCCTGCGGAAAAAGTCGCCCGGATCGCCCAATGGAAAGGTCAGCTGACCAAGCCGGTGATCGATCAGGCCGACCGGGCCAAAGGCCGCCTCCTCTATCAAAGTCTCTGCGCGACCTGCCATGTCCTGAATGGCGAGGGCGGGCGCATCGGGCCGGAACTCACCGGCAGCAACCGGGACAATCTCGACTACCTGCTGCAGAACATCGGTGACCCCGGCAGCGTGGTGGCCAAGGATTATCAGCTGACCACCCTGACCATGAAGGATGCCCGGGTGCTCGCTGGATTCATCCGCTCGAAAAATGACCGGACCCTGACCCTGCAGACGCTGGCCGAAGCCATCACCGTGCCCCTCAGCGACATCGACAAAACGGAGATCGCTCCCATTTCCCTGATGCCCGAAGGCCTGCTGGAATCGTTGAATGCAAACGATCTCCGCGACCTCATCGGCTACCTCATGGCGAAATGAGCCGGCGCTGGCCTGCAGCTTCCCCATTGCCCCGCGCCCGGGGCCTGCCACGGTGCGCGCCATGAAAAGCATGACAGGATTTGGACGGGGCGAGGCAACTGGCCCCGGCGGGCGCTGCACCGTGGAGTTGTCTTCGGTGAACCGGAAGCAGGCGGATATCGATCTGCGGATGCCGCGCGATTGGCAGGCCTTGGAAGCCGGGGTGCGGCAACTCCTCGCCGGCACCTTGTCCCGCGGCCGCCTGCATGGTGTGGTGACTTATGAAACCGCCGTCGAAGCCACCTCGACCCTGCGGGTGGATGATGCCCTCGCCAGGGAGTATGCCGCCTACCTGGCGCAACTCGGGGCCGCGCTGGGCAACCCCATGGTGATGACCCCGGAAGCCCTGCTCCGTGCCCCCGGCGTTTTTAATGTGGAAGGCCGCGAGCCCGCCCCTCCAGAGGTCCTGCAACCGATGGTTCACTCCGCCGTCACCGCCGCCCTCTCCGCCTGGGACGAAGCCCGCACCCGCGAAGGCGCCCATCTTTTCGCGGACCTGACTTCCCGCCTCGAGACCCTGCGCCAGTTGCTGGATCAGATCGCCGGGGAAGCGCCCAAAGTCGCGCCGCTGCACCGCGCCGCCCTGCACCGCCGCCTCGAGGAAGCCGGCCTGCCCTTGCCGCTGGATGATGAGCGGCTGCTCAAGGAGATCGCGCTGTTCGCTGACAAGTGTGACATCAGCGAGGAAATTTCCCGGCTCGGCGGCCACCTCACCGAATTCCAACGCCTCATGACCAGCGATACCCCGGCGGGCCGTCCCCTCGATTTCCTCACTCAGGAAATGCACCGCGAACTCAACACCATGGGCGCCAAAGCCAACCATGCCGCGATTCAACATCGCGTGGTCGCCGGGAAAACCGAGGTGGAACGCCTCCGCGAACAGGTCCAGAATGTGGAGTAAGCAGCCCCGCCAGAGGGAAGAAGTCAGTAGTCAGCGGTCAGAAATCAGTCCAATGCTCTGCCAAGCCCCCTCTGACCTCTGACCGCTGACCGCTGACTTCTAATTTTCTTCCCCATGTCTCTCCACCGCACCGGCATTCTCTGCGTCGTCTCCGGCCCATCCGGGTCCGGGAAAACCACCGTCTGCCGCGGCGCAGCCGAGGCCACGACGCTTTATTACACCGTTTCCTGCACTACCCGGGTCCAGCGGCCCGGCGAGGTGCACGGCCGTGACTACTTCTTCCTCACGGAGGAGGAATTCAAAAAGCGCATCACCGCCGGGGATTTCCTCGAGCACGCCCAGGTGCATGGCCGCCGTTACGGCACGCTGAAGAGCGAAGTCCTGCCCCGCCTCGCCGCCGGGGAAGATGTGGTGATGGACCTCGACCCCCAAGGCGCCGCCCAGTTGCGCGCCTGCGATGACTTGGCGATCCGCCACAGCCTGGTGGACGTCTTCATCCTCCCCGCCAGCATCGACGAACTCCGCGCCCGCCTCACCAATCGCCGGTCCGAATCCGAGGCCGGACTCCAGCTCCGCCTCCTCAACGCCATCGACGAAATGCAGCACTGGCCCATCTACGCCTACACCGTGATCAGCCGCAGCAAGCAGGAAGACCTTGCCGATTTTCTCGCCATCCTCACCGCAGAGCGCCACCGCAGCTCCCGCCTCCGCTTCCCCGCCTCGTGACCTCCTGACCGATTCCCATGAAACCGCGCGTCCTCCTCGGCATCACCGGCTCCATCGCTGCCTACAAGGCCGCCGATCTGGCCAGCCAACTCACCAAACTCGGCTGCGATGTTACCGCGGTTATGACCACCGATGCCCAGGAGTTCATCACTCCGCTGACCATCCAGGTGCTGACGAAAAACCCCGTCGTGACCGGCCTCTACGATGAAAAACAATCCTGGCGGCCCGGCCACATCCACCTCGCGGACAATGCTGATCTCGTCCTCATCGCCCCGGCCACGGCCAATATCCTGGCAAAACTGGCGGCCGGAATCTCCGATGATGCTTTGAGCGCCATCTGTCTCGCCACCCGGGCCCCGATCCTCCACGCCCCGGCCATGAATGGCAAAATGTGGTCGCATCCCGCTACCGTGCGCAACGTCGCCACCCTGGCGGAATGGGGCCACCAGTTCATCGGTCCGGAAGCGGGCCTGCTCGCCTGCGGCTACGAAGGCCTCGGCCGGCTCTGGCCTGTGGAAGGCATCGTGGAACGGGTCATGGAATTGCTGGGCAACCCACCGGAACCTGCCATTGAACCGCTATGAACAGCCAGAAATCCCCCAAGCCTGACGCTGCTTATCTGGTCATCGGTCTGGCCGTCACTGGCCTGCTGGCCGCAGGAGTCGCGGGATTGGTTTCCACTTTTCTCCACCGCGATGCCACGGGCCTGATCGCTTCCGCCCTGTCATTTGGCACGCTGGGCTGGCTGGCGGGAAGATAACCCGCAGGTCCTCACAAATACCGGCGCGGCGGATCATCGTGCACGATGACGCTGAGTTCAACGTGCTGCCGGATCGGGGAATAGCTGATTTTCTGCATCAGGACCTCCTCCACCTGGAAGATCCCGGAATAGTCATCCATTTTCACCGCGATATGGACGGGACGTTCCTCTCCTTTGGTGATGATGACTTCCTTGATGGCATCCGCCGAGTGGCGGTGCATGTCACCCAAGGTGGGTTTTTGGGCGAGCATTTTGGCAATGCGGGCCCGGCCTTTGGTCATGTCAGTGCCATCCGCCACCAGCAGCACGCCGGCTTCGACCGAGTGGATCTTGTCGTGCCCCATGTGGCCCACGATGGCTTCGCGGACCATGCAGGCGATCGCGAGCTGCTTTTCTTCATCGTCAGGATACATTTCCGCAAGATACCGCTCCACCGTGGGCATGCACATGTGGACGCTGTGCCACTCGTGTTTGTCCCGCGTCACGCCCATGCCGACATCGTGCAACATCGCGGCCAGCACGACTGCGACCTTGGAATCCTCGTAGGTGCCCAGTTCCTCGAATTCCATGGTGGAACGCACCCCGCCCTCCTTGAGCAAATTCATGATGCGCAGGGCATGCAGAGTGACGATGCGCATGTGGACCGGACCGTGATCGTTATAACCCAGGCGCACGATGGAGACATGATTGGCCTGGTTCTGCCACAGTTTGACCTTGGGATCCACGCACAACCGCTCCAGCACGGTCCGGGGTTTGCCCTCGACCATGGCGATCAGCGCACGGTCGAGTTCATCTCTTTTCAGGGTGCCAACTTTCATAGGTGCGGGGAAAAACGGGTAAATTAGGGGGGAAAGCCATCCTGATGCAGGGGACGGGCCACTGATAGCACTGATTTTACGGATGGCACGGCCCGGAAAAATGATTGAGCCCGGGGCGGAGCGGCTGCGGGATAATCTTCCTTTACCCACCCATCGGATTCTCATTTGCCTTCGGCTGTCACCGCGGCGGTCCGGCCCGCTGCTGCTTTCCTACACCTGCATCACTTCCGCTTCCTTCTTCGCCGTCGCGGCTTCCAGTTCCTTGATGAATTTGTCAGTGTAGTCTTGGATGGTTTTCTCCGCGCCTTTCAAATCATCCTCGGTGATTGCACTCGCTTTTTCGGCTTTGCGCACCGCTTCCACCGCATCGCGGCGCAGACCACGGAGACGGATTTTACCGTCTTCGCTTTTCTCCTTGAGGATCTTCACCATTTCCTTGCGGCGCTCCTGGGTGAGCTCCGGCACGGGGAGGCGCAGGATCTTGCCGTAGGTCACGGGATTGAAACCGAGGCGGCTTTCGCGGATACCGCGCTCGATGTCCTTCATGTTGGCGAAGTCAAACGGCTCCACCACGATCATGCGCGGCTCTGGCGTCGTGATGTTGGCGAGCTGGCGCAACTTCATGTTCATCCCGTAGGCGTTGACATGGATTTCGACGCCTTCCACCATGCTGGGGTTGGCCTTGCCGGTGCGGATGCTGGTGTAGTCGCTGATGGTGAAGTCGAGCGATTTCTGCATGGCTTCCTCCAGTTCAAGCATGGTGAATTCGATGTCCATAATCAGTAGGGTCGGTAAGAGCTGAAAATAATATGACGTCCGCCGCCGCCGCAAGGCCGGCGCGAGGATCAGGCCTGCACGGCCAGTTCCGCCGGCAGGGTCGGGCCGTTATTGACCAGCGTGCCGATGGGGTCGCCGGCGAGGGCTTTGCGGATGTTGTCTGGCTGGTGCATGTCAAAAACGATGATCGGCTTGTTGTTGTCCATGCACAGGCTGAAGGCGGTGGAATCCATCACTTTCAACTGCCGCGAGAGGGCGTCCTGGTAGCTGACGTGGGTGAAACGTTTGGCATCAGGATTTTTCTTGGGGTCGCTGCAGTAGATGCCGTCGACCTTGGTCGCTTTGAGGATCACGTCGGCATCGATCTCACTGGCCCGCAGCGCGGCGGTGGTGTCGGTCGAAAAGTAGGGATTGCCCGTCCCGGCGGCAAAAATGACCACGCGGCCCAATTCCAGGTGACGCACCGCTACCCGGCGGATGAACGGTTCCGCCACATTTTTCAATTCCAAGGCGCTGAGCACACGGGTGGGCACTCCGATGCCTTCGAGCATGGACTGGATGGCCAGGGCATTCATGATGGTGGCCAGCATGCCCATGTAGTCGGCGGTGGTGCGCTCCATCCCTTTGTTGGCCGCTGCGAGGCCGCGCCAGAAATTGCCGCCTCCAACCACAATCCCGATTTCCAGCCCGGTTTGGTAAGCCGCTTTGATCTGGTGGGCGATGTCCTCCACGATCGGCGGGGAGATATTGTCCAGGCTGCCGTCGGCACGGAGGGCTTCTCCACTGAGTTTCAGGACGACGCGCTTATAAGTTCGGCGGGGAGCACTGGAGGCCAAGGGTTCGGACATACTTTCCAAACGCGAAGAAAAGCCCTTAATGCAAGCGGGTGCAAAGAGAAAGTTGGCACCACATTGGCACCATGCTTTCACCGGAAAAGGCCCCGGTCCCAAAAAGTGTGCAAAATTCTTGCGGTATGGCTTCGAAGCCATACCGTATGGCAGCAGAACCATACCGCCATGAAAATGACCATGAATATTGATGAGGACGTCCTGACCGAGGTGATGGAAATCACCGGGGCGAAAACCAAAACCGCTGCCGTCGAAATGGCGCTGACGGAGATGGCGCGCCGCCGCAAGCTTGGCAAAGCGCTGCGTGAACTGGCGGAAATCCCCGGGGAGGAACTGGCAAGGGGCTATGATTTTGCAGCCCACGAGGCGCCGGAAAAAGTAGTCCATGCCTTTCCGGAAACCAAATCCGCCCGCGTCGCGGAAGACCTTGCGGATTAAAACCCGGCCCCCTTTCCTGTCACTGCAATCCCATGGTCACCGGCGTCCTGATCGACAGCAATTTCTACATCGCTCACCTCCGGGCGGGCCGCAATCCCTTCCGGGAATTGGCTGCCGCCAGTGAGCATTGGGAACTCTTCACCTGCGGCATGGTCATGCTCGAAGTGCTGCGGGGCGTGCGCGATCCCCGGCAATTGGCCAAACTGCAAACAGCCTTCTCGTTGATGCACTTCATCACGACCTCCAATGCGGTCTGGAGGAAGGCGCAGCACTTGGCCTGGGAACTCGACCGCCGCGGCATCCTCCTCCCCGCGCAGGATCACCTCATCGCGGCCTGTGCCCTCAAAGCGGATATTGCGGTGCTCACAGCGGATGGGCATTTCCGTCAGGTGCCGGGGCTGACAGTGCTGGAGAGTCTGAACTGAACCTGGTTACTTTACCACCCCGATGGCCGGGCGGGAGGAGCACCGGCAAAACCGGACAGCAGGGGCGGAGTGTTATATCGCGATTGGTCCATCTGGACGATCTTCTGCTGCACGTCAGCCGGAATACCCTTCAGCCAAATGGACGTTTTGTCGATCTTTCCAACCTTCAGCAATCGGCACCACGTGACGGCGAGAAACAAACAAATCAGGAGAACCAGAACCCCCACCCCAGCCAACTCGCCGGAAGACGTCGCACTGGCGCCAGAGAACATCAGCACAGAAGCCCCGAAGATTCCCCAATTGATTCTCAACCGCTTTTTGACCTGTGCCGCCATGGATTCGCTCAGAAAATAATGGATCGTTCCTTTCTTTTGGGCCACCAGCGCAATGAGAACGTAAATCAGAACTCCGGCAAGAATGGAAATCAGGTACAAAGGATTCACCCAACTCAGTTTCGCTTTCCTGGCCGGGGTGAGGGGATGCGTCACACCCGTAAACAGACAAAGCTGAGGACTGGCCCAATCCTTCGGCAATACCAATTGCTTGCCCTCAATACGCACCGGATTGAAACTGGCGGGAACCAGGACTTCACCCCGGGGTGCTTCGTAGGGATTGACCATTTCATTGCTATTCATGGGCGACCGATCCAATGGGAAACCTATCCGGTCAAGGCTTTTAGCTAGCAATCAACGATCCATCCACCAAGGCATTGTCAAATTCAGCCCCGGGAATCCCTGATTGAATCCGCCTCCGGCACCGCCACGTTGCGTTTTCCCCGAAACCACAAAATGGCGACCTCCCACGGCATCATCCGCATCACCGGCGCGCGGCAGCATAACCTGAAAAACATCACGGTCGAACTGCCCAAGCAGAGCCTCACCGTCATCACCGGCGTCAGTGGCTCGGGGAAGTCGTCCCTCGCTTTCGACACCCTCTATGCCGAAGGGCAGCGGCGTTATGTGGAAAGCCTCAGCACCTCCGCCCAGGCTTATCTGGAGCGTCTGGAAAAACCGGATGTGGATCAGATCGAGGGCCTTTCCCCGGCCATTGCCATCGGGCAGCACACCGGTTCATCGAATCCCCGTTCCACCATCGCCACGGTGACGGAGATTTACGATTACCTCCGCGTGCTCTACGCCACCTGCGGGCAGCCCCACGATCCCAAAACCGGAGCCCTCATCCGCCGGTTCACTTCGCAGGAAATAGTGGAAACTCTGCTGGCCCTGCCGGAGGGCACCAAGCTCATGGTGGCGGCTCCCCTGCCGGACACGGAGACCGCCCAGGGCAGCAAGCTGTGCGACCGGCTGGCCCGTCAGGGGTTTGTCAGGATCCGGGTGAATGGCGTAGTGTGCGAGCTGGAGGAAAAACCGGATCTGTCCGGCAAAAAAACCACCGTGGAACTGGTAGTGGACCGGCTGGTGGTGCGTCCGGAATCCCAGACCCGCCTTCTCGACAGCGTGCTGATCGCCCTGCGCTGGAGCGGCCCCTCCAGCACCGTGCTGATCCTCGTGGACGACGGGGGCACCTGGCAGGAGCGGCGTTTCACCACCCTCTATGCCAATCCGGAAACCGGCTTCCGCATGCCGGCCCTCACCCCGAAACACTTCTCCTTCAACAGCCACCTCGGCGCCTGCCCGGTCTGTGAAGGCCTCGGCAGCACCCTGAGCTTTGATCCTGATCTGGTGGTGCCCGATCCTGACAAGTCCCTCGACGACGGCGCCCTGCGCACCTGGTGGTCGAAGAACGCCAAGCTCAAAGCCGTGCAGGACCGGCAGATCGATGGCCTCGCAGAGCATTTCCAGGTCGACCGCAAAAAACCCTTCCGCAGCCTGCACCAGGAGTTCAAGGACGCCCTTTTCCATGGCTCCGGCAGCACTGCAGTGGCCAGCAAAACCAAGACCAAAACCGTCACCAAGCCATTCGAGGGCCTCGCGGCCCAGGCGGAGCGGCTGCTGAAGGAGAGCGAGAGCGAATTCATGAAGCAGAACATCCGCCGCTACATGAATCCCTCCCGCTGCATTGCCTGCCAGGGACGGCGTCTCAAGCCCGAGATCCTCGGCGTCACCCTCACCGCTTCCGGCACCTCCCGGAAGGAGCCCGCCACGGAAATCTCCATCGACCAATTCACCGCCCTCACCATCACCGAAGCCTGCGCCGCAGTGCCCCGGCTGGTGGTGGAGGAGAAGCTCAAAGTGGCCTGCAGTGAAGTGTTAAGAGAACTCGGGGCCCGGCTCGGGTTTCTGGCCAATGTTGGACTCGGCTACCTCACCCTCGACCGCGAATACGGCAGCCTCTCCGGCGGCGAAGGCCAGCGCATCCGGCTGGCCAGTCAGCTGGGATCGCGGCTCAGCGGGGTGCTTTATGTGTTGGATGAACCCAGCATCGGCCTGCACCAGCGCGACAACGACCGCCTGCTGACCACCCTCAAGGAACTGCGGGACCTCGGCAATACCGTGGTGGTGGTGGAGCATGATGAGGACACCATGGCCGCGGCGGATTGGCTCATCGATATGGGCCCCGGGGCCGGCCCGCGCGGGGGCGAAGTGATCTCCTGCGGCACCCCGAAAGCGGTGATGAAGGACCCTGCTTCCCTGACCGGACGTTACCTTGCCGGCACCGCCCGCATCCCCCTGCCCTCCCGCCGCGTCATCCCCCCTCCCTTCAAGCCCGGTCAGGACAATGGCTGGCTCACCGTGCATGGCGCGGCGGAAAACAACCTCCGCGGCATGGATGTCGGCTTTCCCCTGGGCTGCCTCGTCTGCGTCACCGGAGTGAGCGGCAGCGGCAAGAGCACCCTCGTGGATGACATCCTGCGCCGCGAACTCTTCCGCCGCCTCTACTACTCCAAGGAAGCCCCCGGCAAACACACCAGCATCAGCGGCCTCACCCAGATCGACAAAGCCGTGGTGATCGACCAAAGCGCCATCGGCCGCAGCCCGCGGTCCAATCCTGCCACCTACGTCGGCGCCTTCACCCTGATCCGCGATCTGTACAGCAAGCTCCCGTCCTCCAAGGTGCGGGGCTATACCACCGGCACCTTCAGCTTCAACACCGCCGGCGGCCGCTGCGAGATGTGTGAGGGCGATGGCCAGATCCGGATCGACATGCACTTCCTCAGCGACGCCTACGTCACCTGCGAGGCCTGCGAGGGAAAACGTTATAACCGCGAAGTCCTCGAAGTAACCTTCAAGGGCCGCAACATCGCCGAGGTGCTGGAAATGACTCTCGACGAAGCCGCCGAATTCTTCCGCACCGTCCCCGGCCTCGGCGACAAGCTGCGCATGATGTGCCGGGTCGGCCTCGGTTACCTCCGTCTCGGTCAGGCCGCCAATACCCTCAGCGGCGGCGAAGCCCAGCGCATCAAGCTCTCCGGCGAACTCTCCAAACGCGCCACCGGCCGCGCCATCTACCTTCTTGACGAACCCACCACCGGCCTGCACTTCGCGGACATCGACAGCCTGATGCACGTCCTCTACGGCCTGCGCGATACCGGCAACACCCTCATCGTGATTGAGCACAATCTCGATGTCATCAAATGCGCCGACTGGATCATCGACATGGGTCCGGAAGGCGGCTCCGGCGGCGGCCAGGTCCTCGTCGAAGGCCCCCCCGAAGCCATCGCCGCCTGCCCCTCCAGCCTCACCGGCCACTATCTGAAATCCAGACTGCACCCGAAGGCGCGCCCCTGACCGCAAGGCCCGGAGTCATTCCCGGTCCGGAACCCCGTAAAGGCCGCATGGGGTGGACGAGGCTCCTGCCGAGTTCCAGAGCATTGGTTTTCCATGATCATGGAAACCCAGCCAGTCGCAACTCGGCAGGAGCCTCGTCCACCCCCATCAGCGCTTCTCAGGGGCTGCTGCGGTGAGTCACCTCCGGCGCCCCGCTACTTCCCAAGCGCCTTCAATTCCTCGTGCGTCCAGGGGTCGGACCGCTCCCCGGTTTCCTGACGGATCTTCGCGATGTCATCGGCGGTCAGGGGGGTGTTCCAGTTGTGCCAGCGTTCGCCTGCGTAGGTGAGGACATGGGCGAGCTGCTCGTCGGTGTGGGTTTTTTCCAGGGGCGGCATCAGGCCGGCGCCATAGCTGATGCCCTCAATGGGGCCGGTCTGGCCCTTGAGGAGGATGCGGGCGAGCACGGGGAGGTTTCCGTTATCGGCCATCCAGGCGGACTGGGCCAACGGCGGAGCCAGCAAGGCGTCGGCGGCCTTCACGCCCATGCCGTCGAGCCCGTGGCAGGACATGCAGAGGCTCTCGTAGACCAGCCGGCCCTGGCGCGCCGTCGGGCTGAGTTTCCGCTGGAGGGTTTCGTCGGCCTCATTGCGGTTGAGGGCTGCCACGAGGGGGAGCGGACGGTTGCCGGGCTGGAAGTTGCCGGGTTGCTCCACCGCGCGCCATGCCAGGAAGACCTGGGTGGCCACCTGGGCATCGGGATCGCTGCCGAGGGTTTTAATAGCGGCCACGATGGCGCCGTCCTGCTGCCCCAGCCAGGGTTCGGCGAGCTGCACGGCGGCGCGGCGCACCCGGGGTTCCTTGTCCTTGAGGGCGGCCAGCGCGGTTTCCTGCTTCAGCGCATCGAGACCGCGGAGGGCCCAGAGGCTGTGAATGCGGGCGTTGGTGTCAGGATGGCTGGTCATCTGTTCCAGGGCCGGGACTGCGGTCTTGTCCCCGCGGGCAACGATGAGCATCTGCGCGGTATCGCGCCACCATCCGCTGGGGTTGGCCAGATGCGCCACCAGTTCTACCGGGGATTCGTCCAGCATGTGCGGGAGCTTGAGGGCGGACTTGCCTTCCGGGAGCAGTCGGTAGATTCGGCCGTGGCGGTGGACCTTGATCATGCCCCAGCGCTTCACGCGTTCATAACGCTCGGTCCAGAGCTCCAGCTTGTTTTTGCGGTAGTCCTCCACGTAGCGGGCGCGCAGCTCCGGCGTGACGGCGGTGGGAAACCACTCCTTTTCCTGAATGATCCCGCGGTAGAGATCCGCGATGTAGAACCCGCCGTCCGGGCCGCACTCGGTCCAGACCGGGCGGAAGTAGCCGTCCTTGGCCCGGATGAATTCGCTGCCGGGAAATGCGTTGTGCGCGGTGCCCTGGCCGTCCTGCCAGGAGTAGCGCGTCATGCGGATGAGGCGGCCCACCGGCTCACAACCGAGGGAGTTGCCCTGCCATTCCGGGAACAGCGGGCTGCGCACCACGCTCTGTCCACAGGCGGCGGAAAAATGCGTCAGCTGGGCCTGGCGTTCCACATCATATCCGCCATCACTGTAGTCCCACACCGGGCAGATCCCCCACGGGCGGAAATAACCTTCCTCGTGCTCAGGGAGGTCGAGAATTGGATAGCCCGCGGGCAACTGGAAGCTGTGCGCGGGATTCGCGCCGCCGCCCCACGAGCAGATCAACCGGCCGTCGTTATCGCGCGCCAGCCCCCACTGGCTGATGCGGCCCCGGCTGTGCGGCATGGCTTCCAGCTTGCCGCCGTTCCAGCGGAAGCGGCGGTCGTTCGTGCAAATTGTGTTGTCGAGATTCCAGAGCAGCCCGGTCTGTTGGTGCTCGATGTTGCCATGGTCCGGCTCCCCTTGCCAAGCGACCTCGCGGCGGTCGGCCACCCCATCTTTGTTGTCGTCGTAATAGGCCCAGATGGTCTGGTCTTCCGTGAAGTTCACCAGCACGCGATCGTGCAGGGGGAGCACGGTGCGGGGCAGGATCACCTTGTCGATGAAGACGGTCCGCCGGTCCATCTTGCCATCGCCATCAGTGTCCGTCAGCTTCACCACCCGGCTCACCGGATCGAGCTGGCCGGTCGCATGCTCGTCCTGCATATAGGTCCGCCATTCGCAGACATAGAGCGATCCATTGCCGTCGAAGGCGATACTGGCCGGCTCCTCGACCATCGGTTCGCTGGCAATGCACTCCAGCCGATAACCCTTCGGGACTTCGATGGTCCTGATTGCCTCCTCCGGCGTCAGCGCCGGGAAAGTGGTGTCAGGATTCCATTCACCCTCGGCATGGACCGAAGCGGACAAACCGGAGAGGACGAGCAAAACGAGGGTAAATCGGGGAGAGATCATGGCAGCGAAACCATTCTGAAGCACCGCCCGGTCCTCGGTGCCACCGCGCATCGTCGAGTGTAGCCCCGGGGTTCGGAACGGCGGGGAGAGATTGTGACCTGGCGGAAGAAGACCGGGATCAAATTGCAGGGTTCAGCCTCCCGGGTGGGCGTGGCTATAAATCGCGTCCCACAATCCAAAGCCACTCAGCATCGCCAAGGCCATGGTAAACTGGCATTCAGGTTCTATATCTGTGAATCAGGATCTTATCGCCTGAAAAACTGACCATCCATGAATTTGAGTCAGTAATAACTTTTAGAACATACTCGGCCGACTCCTTCTCCATGCGGTCGGACCATTCGATAAGTTTTCCATTTATGCCTCTTGAGTCCGGACCGCCACTAAATGCATCTTCAATTCGAATATTCTGCTCAGTTCCCGCGATCACACATCTTGTAATTAGCTCAATTGAGGATATGCGACCCCTCAATTTCAAATCATGGACCACACGCCAAGCCGGTATCCGGCGTAGCTTTTGGTAAAATTGATTCAAAGCGTCCAGTGATTTTCGATCTTCTGATTTTGCATGAATGACGGATGGAAGTGCACCTCCCACCAAGCCGTACAGGAAAGTCTTTTTCTTCATGATTTATTTAACCGAAACTTTTGCTGGTTCTCTCTAAATTCGCGTCGCAATTTGAACCCCAATCAGACTTGCCCCCACCGCTGAAAAACGGTAGATTGCAATCAGCCGCCGGATTCCGGGAGTCATCTCCCCGGCCCCGGGGCCAACCCGCCAGTTGAAGGGCGGTGACCGGGGCGCCCGGCCGGTGTAAAGACGATTCCAAACTCATGAGGAGCCGGTCTTATGAAACGATACCTGTTCAGCCTGCTGACAGTCCTGTTTCTGGGATGGAGTAGTGCGGCATCGGGAAATCAGGTCGCCCTGATTCAAGTCCGGGGAATCATCAGTCCCGCCACCGCCGGTTATATTGCCCGTAGCCTGGAGCAGGCGGCCACCGGGAAAGCGGAATGCCTGATTCTGGAACTGGATACCCCGGGCGGGCTGTTGGAGTCGACCAAGGACATCGTGCAAAGTCTCTACGCCTCCGCCGTGCCGGTGATCGTTTACGTGGCGCCGCCCGGGGCCAACGCCACCAGCGCGGGCTGCTTCATCACCCTGGCTGCGGACGTCGCCGCCATGGCTCCCAATACCAGCATCGGCGCGGCCCATCCCGTCTCCATTGGAGGCGGTAACGGCAGCGGCGGTGATGACACCATGAAGCAAAAGCTGGAAAACTTCGCGGTCAGTTACATCGAGACCATCGCCGGAAAGCGGGGACGTAATGTGGACTGGGCCAAATCCGCCGTGCGCGAAAGCGCGTCCATCACCGCAGAGACCGCCCTGGCCACCAATGTGATCGAAATCATCGCCCGCGACGTCCCCGATTTATTGACGCAACTCGAGGGACGCACGGTCCGGGACCGGCCCTTGAAAACGGCAGGTGCGGAGGTGCGGGAGATTCCCATGAACGTCCGGGAACGGGTCTTCCACCGGATGTGGCGGCCGGAGGTGCTCATGATTTTGATGCTGGTCGCGATCTACGGGATCCTTGGCGAGGTCAGCAATCCCGGCGGCATCATCCCCGGCGTGGTGGGCGTCGTCGCGCTCATCCTGGCCCTTTACCTCTCGGCCGCGCTGCCGGTGAATATCGCCGGCATCATCCTCATCGTCCTGGCCGTGGGGCTTTTTGTTGCGGAGGCCTTCACCCCCACTTTCGGGGCCCTCCTTGGAGGGGGAGTCGTGTCGCTTTTTTTCGGACTGCTGCTGTTGTTCGACCGGGCGGATCCCTTGTTCCGCTTGTCCCTGGCTTCTGTGATTCCCGCGACCGTGGTCACCGCCCTGTTCTTCATTTTTGTAGTGGCCGCCGGGCTGCGCGCGCAGCGCCTGCCCGTCACCGCGGGCAGCGAAACCATGTTGGGGACCACCACCCCAGCCCTCACCGAGATCAATCCGGAGGGCGGCAAAGTCTTTGTCGAAGGCGCCTACTGGAATGCCGTGAGTGAACAAACCATCCCCGCCGGAACCGGGGTCGAAATCGTGGGCATGGACGGCCTCATGCTCAAAGTCAGGCCCCGGGACACCCCTTCCGGTCCGGAGCACCTGCCGACCACCTGACCTGACGGCCGGCCCACCCCCATCCCTCCTGTTATGAACCCCATCGATTCCTTCCTGAACACGACAGCCTGGCTGCTTCCCGTCATCCTGCTGCTTTTCTTCCTGCTCCCCGCGATGATCCGCATCCTGCGCGAGTATGAGCGCGGCGTGGTCTTCCGCCTTGGGAAGCTGATCGGAGCCAAGGGACCGGGCCTCGTCATCCTGATTCCCTTCGTCGACCGCATGGTCAGGGTCGACCTGCGGGTGGTCACTTCCGATGTTCCCAAACAGGAAATGATGACCCTCGATAACGTCCCCGTATCGGTGGATGCCGTGGTGTATTTCCGGGTCATGGACCCCGCCGCGGCCATCGTCAAAGTTGAAAACTACCTGCGGGCCTCCTCGCTTATTTCCCAGACCACCCTGCGCAGTGTGATCGGGCAGTCAGAGTTGGACGAGCTGCTTTCCCAACGGGAAAAGGTCAACCAGCAGCTTCAGGAAATCATCGACCGCCAGACCGATGCGTGGGGCATCAAGGTCACTGCCGTGGAAGTGAAGGACGTGGTCCTGCCGGAAACCATGAAACGCGCCATGGCCGGCCAGGCCGAGGCGGAACGCGAGCGCCGCGCCCGCATCATCAACGCCGAAGCCGAGTTCCAGGCCGCTGAAAAGCTTGTGCAGGCCGCCGCCATGATCAGCCACCAACCCATCGCCCTGCAGCTGCGGTATCTGCAGACCATGAAGGAAATCTCCGGCGACCATCATACCACCAGCTTCATCCCCTTGCCCATGGAGCTGATCACCCCCTTTTTGAAACGCAGCCTCGAGCCTGCTCCTGGCAGCCCGGGCTAGCAGCAGCGTGCGGCCACAGGTTCCGGCCCGGGGGAGCATGACCATGGTCATAGGGGCACCGGATAGAGGTGGCCCAGTGCGGAGTCTTGAGAAGAGCGGGATATGCAATCATGGTGCGCAGCGGAGTTGCCTCTGCGGCATTAAGCCTTGATAGAGTTACGTGTTGGGTTGGTGATCGGAAATTCAGTCTCGGCACGCAGGGCATCGAGGAAGACATTCCCGCCAGATCTCTTGGCAAAATCCCGCTCCACCTCCGTGATGCCGAACATCAGATAAAAATCTGCACTACCCGAGCCCTGCTGAAACCCTTGCGCAATCGATGGAGGTTGAGCCAATATCAAATGAGTGAGGGAACTGTCCATGAAGTCAATCGCGCCCCCAAGTGGAATCCGGTCATTATCGCTGAGCGGATCAGCGCCCCCATGCTTCCCGCAGCAAATGTCGATCTGATACTTCATGATCTGGTGGAGTCTGATGATCGGCCAATCCGCCTTCTCAGGAGTCTCCATGATAAACTCGCATCCAAATCCGGAAGTCCCTGATGGATCAGGTGTCTCATCAAACCAGGCGTTCGACAATCCTGATGAAACGTAGAGCCAACTCTTTCGCTTCTCGGTCGGAGCAAATCGAAACACCCCACATGTTGACCACCTCGGATCTCCACCCTGTTCCACTGGAATTGGGAATATGCCCTCGGACTTGGCACCAAACAGCGACGGGTAAATGACCTCTTCGCGGTGCGCCCAGATACGTTCGAGCCAATCATCGTCAACGGCGTTCATGGTTTCCTGGCAACTAGCTACGTTTAAGCGACGGCAACCCCACCAGGGGGGAGGCAGCGTTGATCGCGAGGATGATCTGAAGTAAAGAGGAGCATGGAAAACAGAAACGCTAGTTATGGCGGCCATCCGCGCCTTGTTCGGCCTCGATTGGCTTCTCCACGAAATTTCCTTCATGTTCAGCCGAAGGACTCTCAAGCTCAGAGAACATGACACGCTTGATCTCTGAGAGAATTGCATCGGAATCGGTCCCCGCTGCTTCTCCAATGGCGTTTGCTATGTGGTGCGCAGCATCTGCCAGCAATATACCCCACGTTCCCGGTGAGTCCTTCCAGATAGTTGGGAAGATGGAGCACTGAAGTGGGCCATCGATCACCCATCCCCGAAATACCTCAATGGCTTGGTCTGCTTGTGAAGCGTCAGGTGGAATTGGCAACTCTCGAATCATTTTATTTGGCTCATTCTAAACTACTGACTCCCCGACAGGATTGCAGGAGAGTGTTCAACCTTATCTCCAGCAGGAATGTCGGGGGAATACGGGCTCATGGGATGGCGGGTGAAATTCAGGGGCGGAATGTCCTGCATGGTGAGGGGAAAACCGCAGAGATGCCAGACAATACTCCACATCCGGCAGAAACGGGGATGTCGATTTCCCACGGGGGCGGGAGGTGAGGGCAGACGGCGGGGACGAACAAAACGGGGTTAAAGCGGGAAGGAGTCAGGGCGGAGGAAGACCAGCATCGAATCACCGGGTTCAGCCTCCGGAGTGGGCGTAGCTATAAAACGTGCCCCACAATCCAAAGCCGCTCAGCACCGCCAGGAAGATCGAGGCCATGGCGAACCCGGTCATGGTGCGGGATCGGAGCAGGACCATGGCCAGCACCACGTAAGCTGACAGAAATCCGAGGCCCGCGGCCAGCTCCCCCGGGAATCCTCTCAAGCACGCACTCACGTTTGTAGATAAGACCAGCGGAGCGAGCAATCCCGCCCGGATTGCCTCCCGGTTTTTCACTTCCGGCGGGCAGGCGTCAGTCTGGTAGGTGGCGTAGAGGATGACACCAACCATGGCCCAAAGACCGCCGAAGGTGGCGATCCGCAGCAGCCAGGAAGGAGGTTTCGAGGACATCGTTTGGGGGTGGGGCTCACGTTTCGCCCTCATATGATTCTTGGCAACCTGGACTATCAGGAAATTCGCTTGCCAGGTTGGCCCCACCGCCTTTCACCGTTGCGGTTGAAGGGCGAAAAGCACTCATGAGGTGACGGGCTCCAGCAGCTCAATGCGATTGCCGAAGGGGTCGGGCACGTAAAGGCGATGATAGCCTTCCAAGGGCTCGTCGGTGACCACGGGCACGCCCGCCTCCCGGAGGTGCTGGGAGATGGCATCCAGGTGCTGCACGAGAAAAGCCGGATGGGCCTTCTTCGCAGGCCGGAAGTCAGCCTCCACCCCGAGATGGACGCGCAGCGTGCCCCCCTCGAACCAGGCCCCGCCCCGTTTGGCGAGGTTGGGAGGCTTGGGTATTTCAGTGAGGCCCAGGAGACCGGAGTAGAACTCACGGGCCAGCGCCTCCCCGCCGGAGGGCATGGCAAGCTGCACGTGGTCAAGACCGTGAACCCGGAAGGTGGATGTGCTCATGGATGCTTGTTCAGGAAAAAACCCGGCAACGCCCCAAGTTCAGCGGGCCCGCCGAGGCAGGGCCGTGATGGCAACTCGAGGACACTTGGCCGGGGTCGCTGGAGTGCATGGTTAACCGGCATTTTCAGGTGATCAACTTCCGCTTCAGGTTTCTTTGATGCCACAGCCAAAAAGCCAGAATCCCCAGCCCCGCTACCGCCAAATAGCTGATGGAGATTCCCCCCTCAGAGGAATGCCAATCTTGGGAAACCGCCTTCCAAAATCCCTTTCCACCCATCGTCCACCCTCCAAAACCCCAGGCCGCATGCAAGCCAATGGGCAGGGCAAGTCCACGGGAAGCGATCGCCGCCATGCCGAAAAGCAACGATCCCACACCGGTGGAAACAAATGCGTTCATCCAAGGCACGCCCACCCAGAGATGGTAAATGGCGAAAGCCACGGCAACCATGGCTTGCGCGCCCCACAACCCAAACACCCGTTCCAATCTTTGGAGAGGATATCCGCGGAATCCCAATTCTTCGCCGCAGGCGCCCGCGCAAAAACTAACCAAGGTAATCAGGGTCGCGGCCAAGCTGGCCTCGGGAGCCCACCTCAAACGCATCCCGGTTGTCAGGGAAACGATTCCAAAATTCAACGCCACGAGGATCAGGCCAAAGAGGAAGCCAACCATAAACCGGACCGGGCTACGCTGCCGGAGCGCTACCCCCACATCCTCCAGACTTATCTTTTCCCGCCGCACCAGCAGCACGGTCAGGATCATGGCTCCGAGACTCATGACCGGGCCAAACACCATCAATTGCCATGGGGGAAGCAGGATCTGCTGCCAGTGCCGGGGCACCATACCCCAGAGCATGCCGGATCCGAGCAGCAACAGGGCGTAACCCGACCAAAACAGGAGAACATATCCGAATGTCCGCCACCGGCTGGAGGGGTCTCCAGGATTTGCGCTCCCGTTCATAGTGTTTCTATTTTGCAACGTCACTGCCGGCGCGGGCATCCCTTCAAGCGCACCCACCCTCAGGGCGGGGTGGCACGTCGAAGGCTGAGTAAAGAGTGGAGCTAGAAAAAGGCAAGTCCGACACAGCAGCCCTGAGGGTTGGGTGCCGGGCCTTGCTCGTCCCGATTTTTAGCTAGTAGCCAGCTCCATCAGGTGGTAGTTGGGCTAATCGATTCTCAATCAAGGGTAACGCAACCCGAAAGACCTTTTTGGCATGGCGCTTGCGTTGGCTCGAGTTCAGGTAGTCATCCTCGTCGGCGGAATCATACACCAATTGGGTCAAACCACCCCAATCCTCCTTCGCCATCTGAGGATAGTCACAGTCCAGCACAAGAACACAGGCATGAAGCGTATCATGCACAGTAAGCGTGCCATCACTGCAGCTTTGTATCCTGTCTCTGAGTCGCGTCAGTCCATCTCTCCATAGGCTGATGGGTAGCGGGCGCTCAGGCTCATCAACCCAATGCAATGTCCATGCGGCAAGGCCGGCATCCCAGAACAATCGGCGTATCTGAAGTCGAAGAATCTCATCAACCGGGATAAACGTCTGAAGTGAGTTGTCAGGATGGCAAACTTCGGTTCGAATGAGGTGGTAAATCTGCCTGACAAATTGCCCAACGGCGACAGGAGACTGGAAGTCCAATCGCAATGCACTCCCGGCAAAATCGAGAAACACTACAACGCCTGTCAGATCCAACGGAACGATGGAGACAGGGCTGCCAAAATCATCAACTGCCTCGAACGAAGTGGACTCGGAAGCCGTTCCGATCTGAATGGACGGTGAAATATCAAAAGCGAACTCCTCTGAGGGATTTTCGTTGCGCACCTTAAACGCATCTGGATCCTCCTCGATCATCTCGCGAGCGAGTCGCTTCATATAACGAGACACATGCATTGGCTTCGAAGTTGGAGAGAACGTTCCGGATCAGCCAACGGCCAGCGGGAAGCGCCGATAATCGGACAGATACCACCCGATCCGTCGCCTGCATCCGTTTTGTTCGACATGTTATGTCTTTCCGGCAAGCGATGCCGAATTGGATGCCCCTTTGGAGAGCAACCTCAACTCCTCGACAAAGTTATCCAGCAATACTGGCTCTGAATAAAAAAACAGCTCACCTTTGCTGGCGATCTGCTTCAGTCCGAACTCGTTGTATTCTGACTCGATGAATCCCGAGATACACAGACGAGCCTCATGATAAAAATGCAGTCTGATTCGTACTGCACCGTTCGCAAACTCAGGCCCGAAACCACCCCATTCCAGATCGTATATCCCACCGTGAACCTGCGGTCTAAATCTGTCGAGTGCATCCACTGTTTCGGAAAGAGTTCGGCGTCCCACGTAGATATCGGAAGTGAAAACGGATCGTCCATCCGATACCGAAAAAGCCACTTCGATCATGTCGTCGTCTTCCCAAATCTTCTGAATATCGAGGGAAGGTTTCATTTCTTTGGTGAACGACAATTGGTGCGGGAATTCCTGCATTGCGAGGGGAAAGCCACAAAGATGCCAGACAATACTCCAAATCAGGCAGAAATGGAGAGGCCGATAAGTGAAGCTGGTGTTGGAGGCAGAGGACACTGCACCGATGGGCTGATCGTCTGGAGATACTGGCAACCCGGGAGGACTCTCCTCCACCCCGGGGTTTTGGTGAGGCCCCCGTCGCCCGGCGGGGAAGCCGGACGACGGGGGGATGTTGCGCGGGGCCGTGGCGGAGAGCAGCTCGGAGCCGGTCCAGTGCACGCAACGCGCGCCGTTTGCGCCACCCATCCAAGAGCAATTTCAGAGCACGGTGTATGTCAGCGCTCATGGATTTTTTTGCCGGGCGTCATGATTCCTCTGAACTGCGAACGAAGGATGTCGGAATCTGAAAAGGTGGCGATGAGTGCTTCAGGGCGGGGATTTGTTCGGTTTCCTTTGGAATCCGCAGATCAACGGCCTTGGGCCAATTACGAAGCGGGCTAAAGTCAGCTTTCCAAAGCTCCAGTTCGAAAAGTTGTCCGTTTTGATCCAGCAGCAACGATGCGAAAACAGGAATTCCATCGGAATCTGTGAACCCACACTGGGCAGCCATCGATCCCATTCGGCGATCAAGCTCCGGACTTTGAAACTGGTGGCTTCCCATGCCGCCATCGTCCATAGGTTCAAGCTTCAGCGAGTCCAGATCAGACAAGAACTGCGGCGCACCTGCGGCAATCAGATGTGCGACTAGCGGGAGTTGGTGCGGGCTGATCATGTAATGTCTCGACCGGACGTCTCAAGCGCGCTGGCAACCTCCGGGGCGGAGCAGCGCGTGGAACGCAGTGTGAGGGTTGGATTTCAGAGGAGTGATCGCAGAGAGAAGAGAGCCTGGAGGCTTGCCAGCCGCGCCTTCGCCCTTGGTTGTGGTTTCGATCCGCATAAAATCAGGGTCAAAGTCGTACGATTCCGGCGAGGAACTCGCCGATGGACGATGCCACCTCATCAACATCTGCCGTCCCGCCGCCACAGTGCTTGCATACGGCGCCGGTCTCATGGGAGATGAAAAGGATGTCTCCGCTATACTCGCCGATGGCCGTGCCATCAATGGCCGAGACATCCGCCTCGCTATAGCCACACTGCCGAAGGCGCTGCCGGCAAGCTACCAGGCAGGAGATAAACGGAACGCTGAGACGTCCGGAGTTCTCACGGGCAAACAGCCCCTCCCGTGTCTTCAGGCGGTAGTGACATCCGCCATACTCAAAGACAGGGTTTCCGTCTGTGTGTTTGGCCAGGAACTCCTCATACTCAGGATCGAAACTCATACTCGCATCGGGTTGGTTCGTGGTTGGCGCGCGGACTTGGGCGGACGTCGAGTCTTTCTACGCCTGACGGTGAGGAGAGGTGGTCTGTCAGGGATGGTCAAGATCAAAAAGCCGGCGGGCGGCGGTGAACACCGGGTCAAGGGGTGACGGAAGGTAGGATCGGCGATACCGGGTCAATGCGGTGGTGGCCCGGCAGCGGGCTGGTCCATGGCGTCTGGGCCGCGGTTTGGTTTGTAGGCATACCATGTGAGGCCGACGAAAACGATCAGACCAAAGGAGCCCAAATATAAGCCAAAGAGCCATGGCAGCTGGTCCAACTGGCCGTCGATGATTTGAATGGTTTTCGCTTCAATCTGCGAAGTGTCCACGGTCCGCTCCCACCTGCCTTGATCTTCCACGGTCGGATCGTAGCGCGCCAACGCTCCTTGCTCGTTCTGCCAGACGGGCCGGACCCCGAACATCACATAAAGCAGGGAGGCGGAACCACGCCGCTGCGCTGCGGAGTCGGCTTCGACAGCTCGGTCCGTGAGGGTGGCGATCATCTCCAGCTCGCGGTGGTGACTGTGTTTGAACTTCAGCCCTGCCCGCTCCAGAAAAAGCCCCCCCATGGCAAACATTGCCAAATTGCAGAAGAGCGGCAAGCAGGCGCACACCAGAAACCCGTGGCCTGCTCTTCGCATCCTGCCACTCGAAAGCATCTTCAAGGAGAGCAGGACCACGATGGGGATCAGGAGGGCCACGATCACGGCACTGGTCCACTGAACCGCCGGACCTCCGAAAATGGCCGGAGCCAGCTTTTTCCCCTGCTGGGGGACCACCCAGCACAACTGCAGGATCACCGAAAGGATAATTGTGGTCTGGAGGAGGTTCATTTTCGATCTATGTCATGAGTCGCCACCTTCTTGAGGCTGTCGTCATCACCAAAAATCTCACCAATCTTCCAAGGCCCCATTGACCAACTGAAACCACTAACTTCAACGGGTGGATTCAGATACACGGTCTGGACGCTTGCCTTCGGGAGATCCCCCTTCCCGATGACTTTGTAGTCCAATTGAGGAAATCCGGACGGCCAAATCTGGGCGATGCAATATGTTTTGTCACCCTCGCCGATACTCTCGATGACCAACCGATAGCCTCCCCAACTGCTCTCCACAGCAAGAACGCGCCCGGGAAATGGTTGCGCTGGAGTAAGCTTGTTGCCCTTCCACAAGGAATCCTCAGCACGTGCCACGACGGAGGATACAACGATGATTAGAATGAGTAATCGGGTCATGTGGCTAAGATAGCTGAGAACTGGAAATCGGGTGTAAACGCACTGTAAATGCTTTGGGTGGGCGGCCAAGAGCTGGCAACCCCACCAGCAGGGGCGAGCGTCAAACGCGGGGTTGAGATGGAAAGAAGATGAAGCATCGAATACAGGGGGTTAGGAGGGGCTTCCATCCGCACATCGTTCGTCTGGAGCAGACTCTAAACGCACTTGCTCCTCAATAGTCGCGTGCAGTTCAGAATATAAGGACTGCTCGAATGTCGCCGGGCTGGTTTCTGGCGAAAGATAGTCCTTGTTCACAGCTTCAACAAAAGGAGCAAATATTTGATGTGATTCGCTCAAGTGTTCCACTAAGTTCCTGAGTAGCGTGAGTCGTGCCGGACTGACATTAAGCCTCTCAGGATGGTGACTATATCGGAACCCAAGTTTATCTGACCGCAGGAACTCCAAAGTTTCTTTCAAGTCGAGTAAACCCTCAAGATAATTGTTCCAACGGGACATAAATTTAAGAGGGGGCGAACTCCGGATTATGCCCACAGGGGCTTGGAGAGATCCATTTTAAGATGCCTGGATATTGGAGGATTTGGTGGCTTGCACAGGGGCAGGAGTCGATGGACAGGACCGGAGCTGACGGCGCATATCCAACCGAGCGGGATTGGCAATTCATTCAGGCGATTGGGACAGCGCCTGACGGTGAGGAGAAAAGATTTGTCAGGGATGGTCAAGTTTAAAAAATGGCGGGGGCGGGGGCTTCAGGCGGGCGACACTTTACTGCACGGATAAGTTGAGGCTCCAGGGTTGTCAGGGTTGCCGGGAAACTCGGAAGGACCCTCGTCCACCTTTGGCGGCGGGGGCGGGGCTATTTCCGGGATTTGTCAGGCTTGGGCGGGGCGGGGGGGACGGGGCGGGGATCTTTCAGGATGAGGGCCTGGAGGTGTTTCACGGCGACTTCGAGCTGGGCGTCCGAGCCGTCGAAGGTGGTGCGCGGGGCGTTGTCGACCACGAGGTCGGGATCGACGCCGTGGCCTTCGATGAGCCACTGGCCTTCCGGGCCGTAGACGCCGGCCTCGGCGGCGGAGCACATGCCATTGTCCACCAGCCAGCGCTGGGCGCTGAGCCAGATCTCCCCGCCCCAGGTGCGGGTGCCGATGACCTTGCCGATCTCCAGCCGTTTGATGCCCTCTGAAAAGGCCTCGCCATCGCTGGCGGTGCGCTCATTGCACAGCACCACGACATGGCCGCGGAAGGCATATTGCATGTTCCAGTAGGGATTCCCAGTGCGGCGCGACCAGTAGAACCAGGCTTTGCGGAGGAGCTTTTCGAGGATCCAGGAGTCGATGTTGCCGCCGCGGTTGTGGCGGACATCGATGATCAATCCCTGACGCTGGAAGACGGGATAAAAATCGCGGGCCCAGTCGGCGATGTCCTCGCTGCCCATGGCGCGGAGGTGGAGATAACCGATCTGGCCCTGGCCGAGTTCCTCGGTTTTCAGGCGGCGGGTGTATTCCCATTCGGCATAACGCAGTTCCCTGGCGGCGTCGGGGGCGAGGGGTTTCACCAGCACCTGACGGACGGCGGCTCCGGCGGCGGCGGGTTTTACTTCCAGGAGGACTTGGCGTCCGGCCTGTTGGCGGAGGAGCACGGCGGGATGGGGCACGGTGGAAAGCGCGGTGCCATTGATGCTGAGAATCACCTCCCCTTCCTGGACACCGGCGCCGGGTTGGGACAGGGGGCTGAGGGCGGCTGGGTAGTCGGGATCGGCCCGGAATATGTGGTCCACCCGCCAGCCGCCGGAGGCGGCATCGCGCGCCAGACGGGCGCCGAGCGAGGAGGGGGCGATTTTGTCAGGGCCTTCCCGGATTTCGCCGTGCCGCACGTAGGTGTGCAGGGCACTCAGCTCGCCGGACATCTCGTGCAGCACCTCGCTCAACTCCTCGCGGTCGGTCACGCGGTCGACCAGGGGGGCGTATTTTTGGCGGATGGCCAGCCAATCGACGCCATGCAGTTTGGCATCGTAAAAATGGTCCCGCAGCATGCGCCAGGCTTCCTGATAGATCTGCCGCCATTCCTCGCGGGGGCTGATGGAAAACGACCAGCGGTCCAGTGGCACGGCTTTCTCCAACTTGGCAGGGGCATCGCCCCCGGCGGGCACCACATAAAAACTGTCGTCCTTCCGCACCAGCACTTTCTTGCGGTTGGCGGAAAGCTCCCACGATTTCACCTCTTCCATGAACACCTTGGCCTTCGGGTCCTGGGGCGTGATTTCCAGACGCATCAGTTTTGGTTCCACCTCAAAGCCGGGGGCGCGGGCCGTGAAGAAGAGGTGCTTGGCGGCGGCGGTGAGACCGGAGTAATTCCCCGCCGGCACCGGCAGTTCCCACAGGCGGGCCATCAAGCCATCGGCCTCAATCACCACCGGGGCCGGAGCCGCTTTTTCTTTGGGGCCGGGTTCCTTGGTTTTGGTTTCGTCCTTCGGGTCTGCTTCGCCTTTTTTGTCCGAGGGCTTTTCCTTGTCGCCTTTCTCCTTCTGATCCGGCGCGGGATTCAGTTCATCCGGCGGCTCGAAGGGGGAGCGCAGACCCTTCCGCAGGGCGAGGGCATACAGTTTGGTGTGCTCGGTGAAATAGGGCTCGGGCTGGCGGTCGCCCCAGGGACTGGCCACCAGCGAACGGAGTTGCCGCTCGCTGCAGAAATAAAGCCACTGGCCATCTTCCGACCACGCGGGCGCGGAGCTGTTCACGCGGTCGGTGGTGGCAGTGAGGATGGTGCCGTCGGCCACGCGGCAGAGTTTGATCTGACGGTAGGTATTGGCGAGGGTTTCCACATAGGCGAGCCATTGGCTGTCCGGCGACCACGTCAGGTCCGCAAATTCATCCTCAAGGCTGGTGGCGATGAGTTTCGACTGGGCACTGTTCAGATCCCGCACCCACAGCTGCCGGTTCTTGTCCTGCCAGGCGACCCATCGGCCATCCGGAGCGGCCACGGGGTCCATGCGGAACACGCCGCCGTCGCGGGTGAGCACCTCGGAAGCGCCCAGTCCATTGGCGGGGAGTTTCGCCAGTTCGATTTCGCCCGTCTCATCCGTCAGGGCGAGCAGGCTTTTGCCCTCCCCGAGGAACGCCGCCTCACGATAACGCACCCCTTCCCGGCGCGGCACGTTGACGAGCCTTCCCCCTCCTTCCACGGGGACCGTGAACACCTCCCCGCGCGCCGTCAGGGCGAGGCGGTCGCCGTCCGCGGAGAGATGCACACTGGTCAGGAAATCCATGGGTTTGTCCACCCAGCGCTCCCGGGTGTGATCGAAGTCGGAACCCAGGGTGATCGGGATCGCGGTATCCACCTTGCCCTCAAGCGTCAGCAGCCGGAGGTCCGCGCCCTGCTGATAGATGATCCGCCCCTGGTGGAGCCGGGCCCATTTCACATCGAACTCCGGATGTTGCGTCAACGGCTGGGCATCGGTCCCATCCGGCCGCATCGACCACAGATTCGCCACGCCGGAGCGGTCAGTGATGAAATAAACGCGCCCCTGCCACCACATCGGGTTTTTGGAGGTGCCCTTGAAATCGGGTGTCAGGGCCACGGCCTCCGGCGCGCCTTCATCGTAGCGCCAGAGATTCTGCGCGGTGCCTCCCTGATAGCGTTTGGTGCTGCTCCCCTGGAAAGGCAGGCGCGTGAAAAAGAGCTGCCGCCCGGTGTCGTCGGTGGTGCCCTCGCTGGCCTGGGCAAGGGGTATGACGGTTTCCTCGCCCGATCCTGGATCCACCGTGGCCAGCTGATCATTGGGCAGGGTCGAAAACGCTTTGGAGGTAAAAATCACGCGGCCCTGCGGCGTCCATCCGGTGGGAAAAGATCCCTCGCCATTCCATGTCAGGCGTTGGGGCAGGCCGCCTTCCAGCGGCATCACATACACCTCCGCCGGTCCTTCATATTCCGCGGAGAAGGCCACGGTCTTGCCATCCGGCGAGATAGCGGCAAACGACTCGGTGCCCGGATGCGAGGTCAGGCGCTGCGCGATCCCGCCCGTCACCGGCACCTTCCAAAGATCGCCTTCCGCGGTGAAAACCACCGTATCCCCAAATAAGGCGGGGAAGCGGTAAAACCCCGGCCCCGCCTGTGCCACGGCAACACAGGACCAACAGATGACCGCGACGGCAGGAAACAGCTTCATGCCCCGAACCTCAGCGGAAACCGGCCGTTTCAGCAAGAGGAGTTGCCGGGGAAATCACGGGGGCGGGGAGCCCGGGGAAAGGGGGAACCACAGATTTCCCAGAGGACACAGATAAGGCACGGGTTGGATCTTCGACCGGCCTCACCCCCTAGGGGTTGTGCGACTCATTGGCCTAAAATGCTGACTATCTGTGCCCTCTGTGAGGGTATGAAGTCATTCAGCAACCGGCGCGGTGCGGACTGTGAAGTTCCATGCTATGTCCTCTCCAGGAACACGTGAGTGCCTGCAACACGCACGGGTGGCTGAAGGTCCAACGATTCGATGATTTCGCTGAGTTCACTACTCCTCTCTGTGATTGAATCATGGCGGAAGGCACTCTCATGGGGCGCAAGACCCCGGATGCCTGAATGCAACCTTCCGTCCATAGCCCAGGACATCCAGCCGCCCGTACCGGTTGCCCCATCCCTTCACCGGGACACCAGGGAAATCCAATGAAAACCACCTCAAAACCACCCAAACCAAAATCCCCCCAGCCTCCCGCGGACGGGCGGCAGGGGAACGCCGCCGGAGGCCTTGAAACCTACCCCGCGCCAGCCCCTTCCGCCAAAGGAAGGATCATCGGTCTGGACTGCCACCCGGATACCTTCACCTGGGCCGTGTTGTGCGGCACCAGCCTGCACGATGCCCGGCAGCTCGAATCCCACGCCGACCGCCCTCTCACGGCCTTCCTCGACTGGGCTGCCACGCAGGGCACCCCGGACGACCTCTTCCTCATGGAAGCCGGGTCCAACAGCTTCGAGATCTGCCACCGCCTCCACGCCCTCGGCCGCCGCTCCTGTGTTTTGGAAAGCGCCCACGTCGGGCGCCACGCCGCCCTCCATTGCGACAACGACAAAATCGCCGCCGTGCGCATCGCCAAAGTCTATCTCATCGGAAACGCCCCCTGCGTCTGGCAGCCCGACCCTGTCACTGCCGGACGCCGCCAGCTTCCTGCACGCCCATCAAAGCGCCGTCTCCGATCACACCGCCGCCACCAACGCTTTCAAAGGCTTCCTCAACCAATTCGCCGTCCGGCCCGGCAGCCGCGGCATGGAAACCCCCGCCTTTGCCACGTGGGTCATGCGCCAGCACGACTGGACTCCGCTCCAGCAGGCCCTCCTCGCGGACCACCTCCAGCAGGTCAAAGTCCAAAAAGAGCGGCGCGACACCCTGCGCCGCCTCATCGCCGCCCAGGTCAGCGGTGAACCCCTCATGCTCCGGCTCATGAAAATCCTCGGCATCGGCCTCATCAACGCCTTCGCCCTCCTGGCCATGATCGGGGACATCCACCGCTTCCAGCGTCCGCAGCAACTCGTCTCCTATCTGGGTTTAAGTCCCGGCCAGCGCCAGAGCGGCCAAGGCAAAGACATCCGCCTCGGCGTCAGGAAACACGGGCGCGGCGACCTGCGCCACCTCCTCATCCGGGGAGCCCACGCCGTCCTGCGCTCCGGCCGTGACAGCGCGCTGGGGAAATGGGGCTGGAAGCTCTTCGCCCGCAAAGGCCAGCGCAACATCGCCGTCGTCGCCGTCGCGAGGAAAATGGTCGTCCAGGTCTGGCATCAGCTCATGGGCAACGCCCCCACCGCCGCCGAGTCCGGAAAAAGCCTCGCCGTAAAACTGCGCAAACTCTCCGTCCTCCTCGGCAAAAACCAGCGCACCCAACTCGGTCTCCCGGGAGCCCTCGACGCCTGCCTCGCCCACTTCCTGCAACAACTCCAGTCCCTCTCCCCGTTCCAGGCGGCGGACCCGCACAAAATCCCCCATGGAACGTAAAGAAAATCCTTGAATGACTACATGCCAGAAATCTGTGGTTTCTATTTTCCTGCTCAGGCTCACGGGATGTAAACCCGGTAGAAGCGGCGGCCGGCCACGGTGGCGGAGAGGTCGATGGTGAGGGCGCCGAAGGAAACGGGGCCGATCACGGCGTTGGTCTCGTCGGTCCAGGTGCCGGTTGTGAGTTCGTTGGAGGTTTGCAGGCGGTATTCGACATTGCCGTAGGAGGTGGAGACGGTGAACTGGAATAGGCCTTCCGGAGTCACGGTCATGCCGGTGATGTCGAGGGTAGGCTCCGGTTTGGGCTGGGAAAGATAGAGCGCCGCCACCTCATCCGGGCTGAGGGCGCGCTCCCAGGTGTTGACCTCATCGACGCTGCCATTGAACCAATGGCTGGGAGCCGCCCGGGCGATGGCTCCGATGCTGAAATTACTGAAGGTGGAAGCGGGACGGGTGTAGGTGACGGTGGCGTCGGGGAGCCCGTCCACATAGAGCTGCATCTGGCCGCGGTAGTCGGTATAAATCACATGATGCCAGAAGCCATCGAAGACGGCCGCGTTGGAGGCCAGGTGATTCACCGGAACCCCACCGGTGTCGGAGCGGATGAAGACATTCAGCTTGTCGGTGGCTCCGGCGATGTCGGTGCCGAGGTTGAAGAGGGGATTGGTGTTGATGACGGAGGCTTCCGCGATGACGCGGCGGTCCAGCTGCCCTGCCCCGCTGCCGCGTGCCCAGAAGGCGATAGTGAATTCCTCCCGGATGCTCAAGGCGCTATCGGTGCCGGTGCCGGACCAGGGGTGCACGAGGAAATCGTCCACACCATCGAAGCGGGCGGCATTGTTTTTGAGACCGGCCTGCCATGGCAGCTCCGGCGCGAAGTTGGTCAGGGTCAGATCATGACCGGAAAGGGAGTCCGGGGTGGTGGGGTCCCCGGCATCCAGGGCCCAGGCGGAGAGGCGGCCGGTGTCCAGATTGGCGATAGGGCGCACAAGCAGGGTGGCGGGGGAGCTGGTGTCCGTGCCGGCAGTATTGGTGACGGTGCAGACATAGCTGCCGGAGTCAGCGGCCTGGGCGGGATCAAGCAGCAGGGTGGCCTCCGTGCCGGTGGCCACGGGGTCGCCATTCCGCTTCCATTGGTAGGTGAAGGGAGCAGTGCCGGTGGCCTGGATGGAGAGGCTGACGGCGCGGCCGGCCCAAAGCGTGCGGGAGACCGGCTGCACCGTGACATCCGGCGCCACGGCACTGACCGGCGCAGGCACGCCGGTGGTCATGAGGGCCTGGATTTCCGTCCAGGTGAGAGCCCGGTTCCACACTGCGACATCATCCATGGTGCTGCGGCACCAATGGGAGGGCACGAGGCGTTTGATGCCTCCAAGGGAGGTTTGATTCATCGTGA
This sequence comes from uncultured Verrucomicrobiota bacterium, assembly GCA_942492905.1. GTDB lineage: Bacteria > Verrucomicrobiota > Verrucomicrobiia > Verrucomicrobiales > V1-33 > CAIZWU01. The sequence continues at coordinate 1,530,186 of OW818657.1, read as the reverse complement.
AGGTGAGGGCGGTGCGGTTGTAGGTGTAGTTGGTGGCATCGAGGAGGCCATCCACATAAAGGCGGGCCTGGCCATTGCGGTCCGTCCACACCACATGGTGCCAGGTGTCATCAAGGACAGGCGATTGGGAATCCAAGGCGACGGAGGCCACGTTGGAATCGCTGCGCACATACATCCTCAGGTGGTTGGAGCCATCGGTGGCGGTGCCCATGGCAAAGAGCGGAGTATTGGTAGTGTCCGAGCCTTCGGCGAAGACACGGAGATCCGCCTGGGTAGTGCCGTCGGCCTTGACCCAGAAGGCCACGGTGTATTCAGGATTCCCGGCGATGGGGAAACCGGTGGTGCGGTAGGCCATTTTGGTGAGCCCATCAAATTCCATGCCGGTGCCGAACTTGCCCGGCACGAGGGCAGTGAGGTCGATATCCGTGCCGCTCAACGGATGACCGCCCCAGGGGTCGGGAGTGGTAGCGGGGATAGCATTGACATCCAGCGACTCGAAGGGCCACCAGGAAACGATATTGGTGGAGAGGGAAGCCACGGGATCAGCGGTGACCGCAATGGCCACCGGGGTGGAAACCAGGCTGCCATTGATCATCACGGTGTATTCTCCCTGCTGGGCAGGTGTCACCGCAGGGATGACGTAGGTGCTTTCGGTGGCGCCGGGGATATCCGCGCCGTTTCTGCGCCATTGTGTGGATGTGACCTCGACGCCTTTGACCTCCACGGCGAACAGGAGGCGGTCGCCCTGCAGATGCGGGCCTGACCGGTTCACGGTGGCGATCGGGGGGACGGGTGTGACGAGGCCGTTATCCTTCACCTGCTGGATTTCGGCCGGGGTGAGGACGCGGTTCCACACCGCGACGTCGTCGAGGGTGCCATTGAAATAAGCCACCGCGCCGTTCAGCCGCTGGATCGCGCCCAGGCTGAGGGTGGTGAGCGTCATCGCAGGCCGCGTATAAGTGAGGGCCGCAGCGTCCTGCACTCCATCAAAATAATATCTCACCACCCCATTGTCATCGGTCAGGGCCACGTGATGCCATTGATCGTTCAGCGGCTCACCCACGCTTTTAGCATGGTTCACGGTGGCGGCGCCGTCATCCGCGCGGATGTAGATGTCCATCTTGCCGGTGCGGCCACTCGCGGCGCTGTCCGTACTCATATTGAACATCGGGCTGGTGGACGCCATGCTGGCTTCGGAGAAAAACCGCTTATCCTGCTGCGCGCTCCCATTTCCTTTGACCCACAGGCAGATGGTCTTCCTCACATTGTTCTGGAGAGGCAGCCCCGGATTGGCACCGGTGCTGGTGTCGGCAAACATCAACTGGCTGGCCCCGTCAAAGCTCATGCCGTTCCCTCGCATGCCCGGCACCACATTGGCAGAACTCATGTTCACGAGGGTGAGGTCGGTATGCAGCGGGGCATGGTCGGGCGTGGTCAGGCCATCCACGGAGACTTCGTCCAAAGGCCAGTAGGATACCAGACCGGCCCGGATATCCTGCGCCGCAGCGGGCAGCAGCATCGCGGAAAAAGCCAGCAAAAGAGTGGGAAGCGTTTTCATTTCGCTGGAGGAAATACCGGAAATACCCGTTCAGGGTCAAGGGTTTCCCGCGAGGTTCCGGTTTGCGGCGGATACTCCATTTGGGTAAGCCGGAGACGGAATGGACTGGAAGGTCAGGCAGGATTTAAAAAGAGGGTCCCTTGGAATCAGATGGTCAAGGGCCTCAGGTTTGCTCATATTTCCAAAAAAACCGGAGCTCCGGAATACCGATGATTTTTTACACCACTTCACTGCGCATCCGCCAAGCCCTGGTCTCCGTGGCTGCCCTGTGGTCGGTAGGGCCGCTCGCTGCCCAGTTCGTGGAAACCACCGCAGATCTCGACACCCTTCCCCAAGTCCCGCCTGGTTTTGAAATCACGCTCTTTGCCCAGGAGCCGCTGGTGCGCAATCCGTGCAGTCTCGCCATTGATGCGGAGGGCCGGATGTTTGTGGGAATGGGGCCGCAGTACCGGAATCCCGCGCCCGATACGCCGCCGGACAGCGTCGTCATCGTGCAGGACACAACTGGCGATGGTGTTGCTGACCGGACGCATCTGTTCGCCACGGGCTTCAACTGCATCCAGGGTCTCGCCTGGCATGGACGTGATTTATGGGTAGCGAACGCGCCGGACCTCACGGTGGTGCGGGATGCCGATGGCGATGATGTGGCCGATGAATACATCCGCGTCTTTACCGATCTTGGGAACATCGAGCATGGCCTGCACGGCCTGAACTGGGCCCCTGACGGCAAGCTCTACATGAGCAAAGGCAACAGCAAAGGGGTCGTCATCAAGGATTGGAAACGCGATGAACCGGACCGCCTTGCTCCCAAGGTCTTCCGTGAGTTATGGGACGTGCCGGGACCGGTTGATGCCCCGGATTTGCCGGCCCCGAAAACATTCACCCGTGATACCTACCAACGCACCTACCAGGATCCGAGGGATGACTGGGGCCGCATGGGCGGCGTGCTGCGCTGCGATGACATGGGGAAAAATCCCGAGATCGTCAGCCGGGGCCTGCGCAATCCTTACGACATCACCTTCGATGATGGATTCGACTGGCTGGGCACCGACCAGGATCAAAACGAAGGCGACCGCATCATCATGCCCTTTTATGGTGCGGAGTTCGGCTGGTCCCATGCATGGAGCACCCACTGGACCGGCCGGGACCACCTGCCCACCGCACCCATCAGCGGTCCGGTCTTCACAGGCAGCGGCACCGGCATCGTGTATGCGGATTCCCCGGCATGGCCGCAAAAATACCGTGGAGTCTATCTGATCAATGACTGGCTGCTGAAATCGACCCACATTTACCGTCCGGCCTGGGATGGCGCCTTGCGGCAGCCTCAGGGTGGAACCTGGGAAGAGTTCATCGCAGGAAAGAAAGCGCTCTACCGTCCGGTGGATATGGAGTTTGGCCAGGATGGGGCGCTTTACCTGCTGGGTTGGGGCCGCGGGTATGGCGTGGAGCGGGACGCCGCGGGAAACATGACCAATGAAGGCCGTATCTTCCGCCTCATTCCCCGGGACGCGGCCACGCTGCCTCCACCTCCTGACGTCCCCACCGCAGAACTGACGGTGGCGCAACTTCTCTCCGATTTTGACCATGACATTCCAGTGCGCCGGATCAATGCCCAGGATGAATTGGTCCGCCGTGGCGCGGCGGTCCATGAAACCCTTATCTCGGCCCTGGAAGGCGGAAAAGCAACCAAGGCCCAGGAAACGTGGACACTGTGGGCGCTGGGCCGCAGCAGCCTGGGGGATGACTTTTTTGTCAGTCGTCTGGGCCATGCCAACCGGACACCAAACCAGCGCCTGCAAGCCATCCGCATCCTTGGGCATCGGAAGTCCTCCGCGCTTGCCACAGTGCTGGAGGCAGCCCTGGCCGACCCGGAACCCCGCATCCGGTTTGCCGCTGTGCAGGCCGTGCATCAGGCAAAGCTGGCAGTTCTTGCGGACAAACTCCTCTCCCACGCCGCAGTGGAGCAGGAACGCCTCACCTACTACGCCACCTGGCGGGCATTGCGTGACTTGCTTCCCGCAGAAAAGCTCCGGCCATCACTCGACGATGCCCGCCCCGGGATTCGCGGTGCCGCCTTGTTGGCATTGCTCGACCTGCAGGCCATGCCGGCCGTGGACTTGCAGCGGTTGGCCACGGACGGCGACAAGACGGTGCGCCAGGTGGCTCTGCTAGGACTTGGCCAGATCCCGGCCACCCCCGCCCCCCCGGTCACCGCCACCCACGCGCTCCTTTCCGCCCCCGCCACGAATATCGCCGCCGAAAGCAAGCGACCTTATGTCCTTGGCACCCTCACGACCGGCCAGCCCAGCTACACGGACCGTCCTTACGTCTTCCAACAAGTCCCTGATCTGCTCCACGGAGCCGCCATCATCCGTACCGCCAATAACGACGAGGACTCCCGCGGCCGGAGTTTCCTGACCTTCGACCTGCCGCTCGCCTCCGCCGTGATGGTGGCCCATGACACCCGCCTCAAGGACCGCCCACCATGGCTCCGGGACTTTGCCGACACCGATCTTACCGTGACCACGAACGACACTACCTTCCGCCTGTGGACGAAAGACTTCCCGGCAGGGGTAGTCACCCTTGGGGGGAATGTCAGGGAACCCACCCGGGGTAAAGCCAACTACTTCGTCGTAATCCAACCCACTCCCCTGGCACCCCGCTCCACTGCGACCACGGCCGAAGCATCGCTGGCGGCACTCCATCAAGCTGATCCGAAACGCGGCGAAGCCTTGTTCTTTCTCACAGCGTCCTGCGCCACCTGCCACCGCACCGGCGATCGCGGCATCAACTTCGGACCCGATCTGACAAATTCCGGCGACCGCCTGGAAGCCCGGTTTATTGTGCAAAGCCTACTGGAGCCCAATGCCGTGATCACCGAGGGATTCGCCGCCCATGCGGTCGAGGCGGGCGGCCAGAGTTATTTCGGCATGCTGCTCTCCACTGGCAAAAAGCTGAAACTCGGCCTCATCGGCGGCACCACCGTCGAACTGGCCGCTGAAAGTATCACCAAACACGAAGTGCTGCCCATTTCCCCCATGCCACCGCAGGGAGCCTTGCTCGGCCCGCAGGAGGTCGCGGATATCACAGCTTGGCTTTTATCACAAAAATCCACCCCAGTCTCAACTACCGCCGCGCCTGCCCCACTGGCTCTCAACCCTGCCCCTCTTGCAGCACTGGAAAAACCGGACCGCCTCATCTTCACCCAGGAGGGTGCCACCATTGGCGAGTTTCTTTTCCATCATCCCTCAATGCGCCGCCCAGGCTTCGCGAATCTCCGCGCCCCGGGGGGCATTCCGATTACACGTCACTTCCCCCCACTCGAAGGGGTGGACCCTACCGATCACGCCGATCTGCATCCCGGCCTCTGGCTTGGTTTTGGCGATCTGGCCGGCCACGACTTCTGGCGCAACAAAGGCACCATCCGCCATGACCGCTTCATTGAACCACCCACATGGAAAGAGGGAAGCCTAACTTTTTCCACCGGAAACACCCTGATCACCCAGGAGGGGTCAACCCTGGCCGCGATGACGAACCACTTCACCCTGACTCCTCAGGGACAGGTTCTGCGCCTCGTGTGGGACGCCGCAGTCACTCCGGCTTCTGATGGCTTCTATTTCGGCGACCAGGAGGAGATGGGTCTCGGCGTCCGCGTCGCCACGGCTATCACCGAGACAAACGGCGGGCTCATCACTCTCAGCAGCGGCGCCACCACCGCCGCGAAAACCTGGGGCCAGCCCGCCGCCTGGTGCGACTACTCCGGCATCATCGCGGGCCATCATGTTGGTATCATGATCGTGCCGGATCCCGCGAATCAATCGCCCAGTTGGTGGCACAACCGAGACTACGGCGTCTTCGTCGCCAATGCCTTCGGCCGCCAAGCGATGAAGCGGGGAGCCCCCAGCCGTGTGGAAGTGAAGCGCGGCGCAACCTATCACCTGAAGCACACCATCATCCTCCACACGTCAGAAAATGGAAAGGCACCCGACCTCCACCGCCTGGCCAACCCGTAGCCCTGAAAGTTCCGCCAGCCACGCCATCGGCATCAACCCGCTGGCGCAAAAGGTAATGGATCGCCGGATTGCCATCCGCCCGCAGGGAGTTCGCTCTTCCTCCATGGACGGAGTATCGTGACGGACGGCAAGTCCATGGTCCTTTGCCATTGCCTGCACTTTACGGTCGGCAAAATCCTGCACGGCATTACGCCCCATTCCTGTCTCTGCCGAGGCGGAGCGCTTGCCCCCGTTATGGCAAAACATCATAAGTGAACTCAGGGATAATTCCTCGGTTTTCTCGTAAGCCACCTCAAAGGGGCGATTCGCGGGAATTCCAAGCGAAACAAAGCGGTTCTCATAGAGAGCCAACTGATCGCGAAGCGGACTCTTTAGTCCGTCTTTTCGGCCTAAATCAGGTCCGCGTCATGAACCGTTCGCCTCATCTCTGTTTTGGGAACTCGACATTCCATGCTTGATGCATGGCTTCCAATGATGGCACTTTCAGAGGACGTATCATTCTCATTCCAATGAATATCCCGTTTGTGTGGAACCATCTGCTTTTGACGATGTCGGTGTCCTGAGCTTTCCACATAGTTGTTGAGCCCCTTCGGCAGGCACTCCGAAGGCCTTCGGGATCGTCGTCCCAATTGCCTCCCCGCACCACTTGGGGGTATTCCCGCACCAGCTTATTGAAGGGATTACTCACCGGAATCTCCTTGGAGCCCGTGGTGAGTGCATTATAAAATTCGGCGCTGTATTGATCCTGCACCCACTCGGTCACGTTGCCGTGCATATCATAAAGTCCCCAAGGATTCGGCTTCTTCGTCCCAACCGGATGCGTGTTCGCCTCACTGTTTTTAAAATACCAGGCGTATTCACCCAACTTCGATTCCTCATCGCCAAAAGACCACCGGGTGGTGGTGCCGGCGCGGGCCGCGTATTCCCATTCCGCCTCAGTGGGCAACCGGTAGAAGTGGCCGGTCTGCGCACTGATCCACTGACAGAATTTATTAGCCGAATGCGACGTCATGCTGATGGCGGGAAAGCCCGAATCCCCCATGCCGAAAGTCATATCAATGTAAGGCACAGTCGGACTGGCGATAGCATCAACGGCAGGCTCGTCCCGCGAAAATGCTTTTTTCGTTCCATCCTTCCAACGCGCCTGCGGAGTCAGCATAAACGGCTTAAATAGATCCCACGTCACCTCTGTTGCCCCCATCCAGAACGCATCAATTTTCACCTTAACCTGCGGTCCCTCGTCCGCTTTGCGTTTGTCTTCCGTGTCCGGGCTTCCCATGAGATATTCTCCGGCGGGAATGGGCACCATCGCAAACTTTTGAGGCACCGCCGCTTTTGTCATTAATCCCTCGTAGGCTTTGAAATCAGCCTCGTTTCCCTCCCCGCTGGTCTTCAAAATGTAATCGCGGATTTTTCGCGTCAGTTCAAAGGTATCCGAGGAATCGGCCGCCTCCGCCAGCCTGGGTTCCGCCGGCGCGGCCCAGGAATCGGAAACGCAGGAGATGCCCCCCGCCATCCCAGTGGCACAAATCCGTAACCATGACCATTTCATAACAAGCATTGTCACTGAAACGAGGTTCTCAACACGTTTTTTCAACTCCACGCCATCCTGAATACCAGTTCCGGGAAGCCGTCCCGTCGCGATTTAGTGATAAAAACCCGTATAACACCCCTGTTCCATACCTTTTTGGGTCCTGCGTTTCATGTGGAAATCAAGGGCTGTTACGTGATTCCGTCTTCAGCAAAACGCCCTTCTGAATCACAAGGTAATCGATACGCTGCACGGTGACTTCGACAAACTGGTCCTTGGTTCCGGAAATCAGTCGACGTTCTTTGCCAATCTCCGTCTCGCGGTAGGGTATTTCGCCGGAATACCATTCAGCAAATATCGCGGGCTGATCCACTCAGCCAATCCAACCGCCGCTGGAGTTTTGTCTGCCGCCCCGCATCAGGCTCCGGGTACAGAATCGGATACCACGCGCTCATCACCGCCGCCCGCGCGATCAGGCAATGTTGCAGGACAAGGGGATTCACCAGACCGCCAGCCTTTTGATAAGCCGCCAGGATGCGGTCGGCGGTGTCATGGTCCTCCTCCAGGATCCTGGCGTTCCAGATGATGGATGCGAGGTCCCATTCCACCGGGCCGGAGAAGGCATCTTCCCAGTCCGTCCAGAGCAGTCCGATGGTGGTATTCAGCAGATTGCCGGGATGGGCATCGCCATGCAGTGGCTGATGCGGAACCGCCGCCAGCACCTCCATGGACGAAACCAGATGTTCCCGCAGCAGCTCGAGTGTGGCCGCCGGAAAAAGCCCGCGTTCTGCGAGGGTTTCCAGCAACTCCAGGCTTTCGGTGAGGATCGCCAGCCTGGGCAGCGGCTCCGGCAGGGTGCGCAGCAATTGGTGGCATTGATGAAGCGTCCGGCCCACCTCCCCCGGCTCCGGCAGTGCTTCAATGGCTGTCACATATCGCCAAAAATTGAGGGTGTAACCCAGATGCTCATGCGGTCCCGGCGGCAACTCCGGATGCAGCGGAATCACGGGAGCGCCGCGCTGCGTCAGGTGCCAGGCAACCGCATTCTCCCGGGCGAACCAGGCGGTTCCTTTCCGCGGCCCCTCCCGGTCGGTGACCACCCGGGCCACCAAGGTTTCCGTAAGCCGCAGCACCAGGGTATGCCCATTCTGCAGAATGTCGCAGCGGTCCGGCATGATGCCGTGGGCAATGGCGGTTTCGGTGGCCGCGCGGATGGGGAGATCAAGGAGGGACATGAAGGGGATACAAGGCCCAGCAGAGCGCGGACGGCCGGGCCCGTCATTCGCAAATCCGTGGTCCGTCAGCGTCCTTTTCAGGATGATGGATTGAAAACGGGCCGGGCCTCTCCCAGCATCCCGCTGGTTTCACCATCCGACCGCCACCATGCCCAGTCCACCCCCTGCCCCCGCTCTCAAGGAAATGTTTGATGCCGCCCGGTTCCGGATGGTGGCGGAATCGTTGACCGCGCTGGACCCGAAGTTCGATGCCGTGCGGTTCCTAAGGCTTTCCCTGACAGGATTGGATGACCTCACGCTGATGCAGCGCCTGCGCCGGATGACTGAAAGTCTCCATGCCACGCTGCCGCCGGATTATGGAAAAGCCCTCCGTCGGTTGAAGCAGCTGGCCCCCCGCATCGACAAGGCTTTTGTCACCCTCGCCCTGCCTGACTATGTGGGGCTCTATGGGCACGACGATTTCGACGCCTCCATGGAAGCGCTGAAGTTTTTCACCCGCTTTGGTTCTTCAGAATTCGCGGTGCGGGAATTCCTCAAACGCGATCTCCCGCGCACCCTCGCCGTGATGGAAGTGTGGTCGCGGGATGAGGACGAACATGTCCGCCGCCTCGCCTGTGAGGGTTGCCGCCCGCGCCTGCCATGGTCGTTCCAGCTCGGCGCCCTCATCGCCGATCCGGCACCAGTGGTGCCGATCCTCGAAAATCTGAAAGCGGACCCCAGTCTGTATGTCAGGAAGTCGGTGGCGAATCATCTCAACGATATCACCAAAAAGCACCCGGACTGGGTAATGGACCGGCTGACAGATTGGCCTCTGGAAAATTCCCCCACCGCCTGGATTGCCCGGCAAGCCCTGCGCACCCTGATCAAAAAGGGCAACCAACGCGCCTTGCAGCTGATCGGAGCCACCGGAAAACCCGAAGTGCTGGTGCATGGATTATCCCTCCAACCCGCCACGCTTCAACTGGGCGACCGCTTCACCCTCACCTTCAACCTTACTTCCCAAGCCACCCGCACCCAGCGGCTGGTGGTGGATTATGCGGTGCATTATGTGAAAAAATCCGGGGAAGCATCGCCCAAGGTTTTTAAATGGAAGGAACTGACCCTGGACCCGGGAGCAACCGTGAGCCTGTCGCGCGCGCAGACGATCCGCGATTTCACGACCCGGGTCCACCATGCCGGCCACCATGCCGTGGAAATCCTGATCAATGGGGAACGGCTGGCGGGCACCGCTTTTGTGCTGAAGCGCTAGCAGGAACATTCAGGATGGCAGGGGCGGCAATCCATGATGCGCCCGCGCTTTGGTACATTGACTGTCGCCGGGCTGGACTTCCCGGCATGGGGAAGGACGCTGCGGGTAGACCCGGCATCCTGTCTGGTGACCGATCTGCCCCTCCAGAGCGGTGCAACGGGGGGCCGCCGCATTCGTTCCTGCCATGCAGCTCAGCCACGGATTCACTTTTTCTGTCAGGTCCGGGGGCAGGCCCCGCGTGGCGGTTTCCGCCCAATAAAACGAGACACGGAACGTGGCGCAGCACGCGCCGCAACTCAAGCAGGAGTGGGCGGTGCTGGTATCGGCTTCTTGGACGACGTCTGCCAACCTGGACACGGGCCATGGGTTTCATGATTTTCTTTCCAAAGCAACTGTGGGAGTGGCCTGCCAAAGCCGCCGTGCGATCCGCTCTATACAAGGCCATCCGTTTTATGCCACAGTGGCCGCGATGAGCGTGATCCCCCGCCCACCCGCAGTGAATGCACCCTCCCGCCGGCTGATCGGCTGGCTGGCCGGGATTTTTGCGGTCCTGACCCTGCTGCTGGGGATCGCCCCCTGGCACCGCCAGGACTGGTTCCTGGAAAATGCCCTCGTGGCCGCGGCCCTGCCGGTGTTATGGGCCATCTACCGCTACCTGCCCTTTTCCCGGCTCTCCTGGATCCTCGTCTTCGCTTTCCTCTGCCTCCATGAAGTCGGGGCGCACTACACCTATTCCGAAGTCCCCTACCATGAATGGTGGCGCCTCATCACCGGCGCGCCCCTGCAGGCCGTGGCCGAGGGCCCGCGGAACCATTTCGACCGGCTGATTCACTTCTGTTATGGCCTGTTTCTCGCCTATCCCCTCCGGGAGATTTATTTTCATCTGGCCAGGGCCCGCGGCTTCTGGAGCTACTTCCTGCCGCTGGATCTGATCCTGGCCACCTCCGCACTCTACGAAATGATCGAATGGGCGGCGGCAGAAATCTTTGGTGGCGAACTGGGGACCGCCTACGTAGGGACCCAGGGCGATTCCTGGGATGCCCAGAAAGACATGGCCCTGGCCGTCGCCGGAGCGCTGATTGCCTTGCTCATCATGATCCTGGTGGACCGCCGCACCCAGCGCGATTTTGCCAGGGAATGGTCGGCCAGCGTGCGGGTGCAGTTCCCACCTCCGCCGTGACCGGAAACGGGACGCCTTCTCCGGTCAATTCCCGGACTCCGCCAGCAGGCCGGGCAGATCCAGCGCCCCCGTAAACATGGCCAGTCCGCCCGCGGCAGTGCGCGGCCACTGCTCCTCCGGACGGTCCCAATAAAGCTCCACCCCATTGCCATCCGGGTCACGGAGATACAGGGCCTCGCTCACCCCATGATCGGCCGCCCCGTCCAACGCGATCCCGGCGTGAAGGACCCGCTTCAGGGCATCAGCCAGCGCCGCACGCGTCGGATACAAAAACGCGGCATGATACAGCCCCGTCGTGCCGGCTGCCGGTGGAGCCCCCCCGGCGCTTTCCCAGGTGTTCAGCCCGAGGTGATGATGATACCCCCCAGCGGAAAGAAAAGCCGCCTGCTGTCCCATGCGCTGGGTCACCTCAAATCCCAACACATCGCGCCAGAACGCCAGGGACTGCTCCAGATCGGCCACCTTGAGATGCACATGGCCAACCCGCACGCCGGGATGAATCGGGGGATTTTTCATACTGCGGGATAACCCGGTGCTCACCACTTCTCAAGCTGCCAGTCATCCGTGTGCGGCATCAACTTCAACAATCGGCTGCAAGTCTAATTTCCCAACGAACATCCTGAGCTTCCCATGCGCAGATTGAATCCAAGCGGGAACACCCTCCAGATTAGGCGGTGTCTTCGCAAATCAAGCAATTTCCTGACAGGTTTCCGGGGTGACCGGCGTCTCTTGGATACTATGTTCAACAGATTGACCCGTGGTCTGGAACTGGCCCTGCGTGACAGGGCTTCTTCATTCATTCTTTGTTGCTGAAAAAATGGGCGGGACGACGCGGACGACGGCCTCACGTGGTGGTGCTCCATCTGGAGGGTTTCTTCCATATCCTGCGCACCGGTGGCCCGTGGCGCGACCTCCCCCCGCGCTTCGGGCCATGGAGCACGGTCTATTCCCAGTTCCGCCGGTGGTGCCGGTGCGGCGTCTGGGATGCCGTGTTGGCATGGCTGGGCAAGCAGGCCAAGGGCACCTTGCGGCATGTGGACGGCAGTTATCTCAAGCTCCACCAGCACGGCCTCCAAGGAGCCAAAAGGCTCCGGGAGCAGGAGGCCATCGGCCTGTCCCGCGGCGGCATGACCACCAAGCTGCTGGCAGCGGTGGATGAGGCGGGCAACCTCTGCGCCTTCGTCCTGACCTCCGGCAATCTCCATGACCAGACGGCGGCGCGGCGGATGATGGAGGCTTTCCGGGGCATCCATTTTGTGGGGGACAAGGGGTTCGACAGTCTGTCCTTCCGCCAGGCCCTCTTGGAGCAGGGAGCCACCGGCAGCACCATTCCACGCCGGGGTTTCACCAAACTGGAGGATCAGCCCGAGCCTTTCGACACGGACATTTACCGGCAGAGGCATCATGTCGAAAACATCTTCCAGCGCCTCAAAGCCCACAAACGCATCGCTCTCAGATCCGACAAAACCGCCTCCTCCTTCGCCGCTTTCATCACTTTCGCCGCGCTGCTGGATGTTTTGCTCCACCAGTGATTTGCGAAGACACCGCTTAGTATCTAAACCAGATCTGCCGGTCATAAGCAAAGCATTATCCCCTTTGTCGGAACTCTTCCACCCTCAGAATTTCCCCCGTCCAACTTTCATTCCAATGAGTAGACACCCGCCTCCGGTTTGTGCTACCCCCGTCGCCATGAAAACGACTCCCTCCTTCGCCCCTTGGCCCGCGCTGGCGGCGGTGTGGCTGGGTCTGGCGGCAGCCACCGTCACTATCACGGCCGCACCCGCCGCTGGATTGGAGACCGTGCGGTTGAGTGCCGATGGCCGGACTTTCGTCACCGGGGTCTCCAGCCAGCCTTTCCGGATCTGGGGCGTGAACTACGACCGCGATGCCACGGGTGAAAACGGGCGGCTGTTGGAGGACTACTGGCTGACAGAATGGGACACGGTCCGTGAGGATTTCGGGGAAATGAAGGACCTGGGCGCCAATGTGGTGCGCATCCATCTGCAGTTGGGCCGGTTCATGAGTGCCCCCGCCACCCCAGTCCATTCCTCGCTCGATCAATTGCGCCGGTTGCTCGACCTCGCCGAATCCATGGGCCTCTATCTGAACATCACCGGACTGGGGTGTTATCATAAAGCCGACACCCCGGCCTGGTATGACCGACTGGACGAAGGCGCCCGCTGGGCGGTGCAGGCAGAATTCTGGACCGCAGTAGCCCGGACCTGCCAAAGCTCCCCTGCCGTCTTCTGCTATGATCTGATGAACGAACCGGTGATCGGCGGAAACGTGGCCGAAGGCTGGGTCACCGGAGAACTGGGCGGAAAATGTTATGTGCAGCGGCTCACCCTGCAGCAGGGGTCGCGCAGTGCGGTCGAAATCGCCAAGTCGTGGGTGGAAAAACTGACCACGGCCATCCGCAAGGAGGACCCCGGGCATCTCATCACCGTAGGGGTCATTCCCTGGGCCCAGGTATGGCCCACCGCCAAGCCGGTCTTCTATGCGCCGGAAGCCGGCCGGAGCCTAGACTTTGTCAGCATCCATCTCTATCCCGGCAAAGGGGAGGTGGACAAAGCGCTCATGGCCATGGCGGTCTATGATCTCGGCAAGCCGCTGGTGATCGAAGAGACCTTTCCCCTCGCCTGCAGTCTGGAGGAAATGGATGATTTTCTGAAACGATCCAAGGACCGCGCCGAAGGATACTTCAGTTTCTACTGGGGCCGGACCCTTGAGGAATACGCCGCCGCCACGGAGAGAAAGGAGGTGGCCGCCCTGATGCAGGCCTGGCTGGGGTATTTCAAAAAGCAGGCCGCTTTCATGAAACGTCCCTGAGGCTACTGCCGGTGGCCTGGGAGCCCGGCCGGCCCCGACACTATCTCCAAACGGGTTGAAAATCCCCGGCCTTGGCTTGCGTCTTGTGGGCAGGCCGAGGGTTGGCCCATTTTTCGCCATGCGTGCTTTGTTCCTGACTTTTCTCTTTGCCATCACTGTTTCCGCCGCGGAACCGCCGCAGGAGAAACGCATCGTTTTTCTTGGCGACAGCATCACTCAGGCAGGAGGTTATGTCGATATCATCGAGGCTGCACTGATCGCCCAATACCCGGATTCCGCCTATTCCATCATATCGCTCGGCCTCAGCAGCGAAACCGTTTCCGGCCTCAGTGAGGAAGGACACGCCGGAGGCCAGTTCCCCCGCCCGGATCTGCATGAGCGGCTGGACCGGGTGCTGGAAAAGACCCGGCCCCAGCTTGTGTTGGCGTGTTATGGCATGAACGATGGCATTTATCATCCCCTTAGTCTGGAACGCCGCCGGGCCTTCGAGGCGGGCATGACAAAACTGCATGGGAAAGCCACCGCGGCGGGAGCCCGGATCATCCATCTCACTCCGCCGGTGTTTGATGCCCTGCCGATCAAAGGCCGGGTGCTCGGGGATGGGCTGGAAAAATACCCGCAACCCTGGCAGGGTTATAATACCGTCCTGGACGCCTACAGTGCCTGGCTGACCGGTCAGCGTCAGGCCGGCTGGGAAGTGCTGGATCTGCACACGCTGATGAACGCGGCCCTGACGGAACGCCGGAAGACCGACCCGGCCTTCACCTTCTCCAATGACGGCGTCCATCCGGGCGCGGAAGGCCACCGCCTGATGGCCCAGCCGGTCCTCGAAGCCTGGGGCCTGAAGGCCAATCCTGACGGCACACCCATGCACCCGGAGGGCGCCGGCATCCTGAAAGCCGTGCAACAAAAGCAATCCCTGCTGCGCCCTGCCTGGCTCAGCCACACCGGCCACCAACGTCCCGGCATCCAGCCCGGCCTTCCGCTCGCGGAAGCCGAACGCCAGGCCGCGGCTTTCGATGCGGTGGCACGCGACCTGGCGCGGAAAACTGGCCCGGCATTTCCCGGCACCAGTTCATGGAATGGGTTTACGCGGCATGATTTCGAGCTAGCCGGAAAACGCCTCACGGTGGTGGCCCCGGCCTCCCCGGCGGCTGGCCGGCCATGGGTCTGGCATGGCGAATTCTTCGGCCACAAACCCGCGCCTGATATTGCCCTGCTGGGCCGGGGTTTCCATATCGTCTATCTGGAAGTGCCCGACTTGCTGGGCAGCCCGGCCGCGGTCTCGTTTTGGGATCAATGTTATGCTGAACTCACCACCCGTTACAGCCTGAGTCCCAGGCCTGCTCTGGTGGGTCTGAGCCGCGGAGGGCTTTATTGTTATAACTGGGCCATCGCCAATCCCGGCAAGGTGTCCTGCATTTACGCTGACGCCCCGGTGTGCGACTTCAAGAGCTGGCCGGGCGGCAAAGGAAAAGGGAAAGGCGACCCCGCCAATTGGGCCCGGGTGCTTCAACTCTGGAACTTCCCGGATGAAGCAGCGGCGCTCGCCTGGCCAAGGAATCCAGTGGACCGTCTCGCGCCGCTCGCCCAGCACCAGGTGCCGCTGCTCCATGTCTTTGGCGATGCCGATGAAGTGGTGCCCTGGGAGGAAAACACCGGGCTGATTGCTTCCCGTTATGAGGCATTGGGCGGCTCGATCACTCTGATCCGCAAGCCCGGGGTCGGTCACCATCCCCATGGGCTGGAGGACTCCACTCCCATCGTGCATTTCATCGTCAAGCACACGAAGTAGCCGCCAACTGTCCGTTCACGGACGGCCCGGTTTTTCCTGAAGGATGAACTTCATCACTTCGGCAAATCCTTCATCCCCGGGAAGGGCCAGGGCATTGCCGACCGAGCCGTGATCATGCCCTTTGATCATCCGGATAGTGGTTCCGGTATGACCCGCCTGCCGCAACGCGGCCGCCAACAGTTCGTTCTCCTGCGCACGCATCGCCATGTCGTTTTCCGCGTAAAGGATCAACATGGGCGGGGCGTCCTTGCGCACGTGATGCAGCGGCGCCGCTTCGTCTGCAATGATCCGGTCCTTCGGCAGGCCGCGTTCTTCCCGGATGCTGTAATGGGTGAGGGTCTGCCCGGCGACCGGGACCAGACCGGCGATGGCCGTGGTATCAAGACCATGAACTTTCAAATAACGGGCATCCAGTCCGACCATCAGCGCCAGATAACCTCCGGCGGAGTGTCCCCCCAGAAAGAGGCGGGAAGGGTCCCCCCCATGTTCCGCGATATGTTGTTTCACCCACGCAAAGGCCGCCGCGGTATCCGCGATGCCGGCGGGATATTTGGCGAGGGGGCTGAGCCGGTAGTTCACACAGGCCACAGCCACCCCGGAGCCGGCGAAATGCCGGGCTACGGCGACCACACTGCCGTCATCCTTTGTCCCGGAAGTGAGGGCGCCGCCGTGCAGCCAGACCAGCGTGGAAAATGATTTCCGGCCGGCGGGCAGATACAAGTCGAGGCGGCATCGCTCCTGTTCATAAGCGGTCAGGCCCTCCCCGGTCTTGTAGGCCAGATTCTTATGCACCGTCACCGGAGGAGCTTCCGCCCGCACCTCCGTCCAGCCCAGCAGGCCGCAAAAGAGCACCAGAAAATAGCAGAAACGGGGAAGCACAGGAAGGGAAGGCATGGCAGTGAATCCCGGTTACCTACCACTGGAACCGCCGGGAGGGCAATCCTGAAGCGTTGGGGGAGCCATTTCCGTGGCAAAATGCGCCATTTTTTTCCTCTGGCACTGGACGCGGGACGCCGCATCCCTTTTCCTGGTCACCACCCCTTCCTGGAAACCGCCCATGAACATCACACAAACTGAACTCACCCCGGGCTATCCTATTCTGGAAATCACCCATCCCGCGGCCAAGGCCCGCATCGCCCTGTGCGGAGCGCATCTCATGGAGTGGACGCCGGCCGGGCATGATCCGGTATTGTACCTCAGTCCTCAGGCCCTCTATGAGGAAGGCAAGCCGATCCGCGGCGGGATTCCGCTCTGCTGGCCGTGGTTTGGGGCGCATCCTGGGGACACCGCCCTGCCCTCCCACGGTTTGGTGAGAACGCGATTCTGGCAGCAGGGGCCTGTCACCACGGATGATACCGGGGTCACTCTGAAGTTCACCCTGACCGATGACCCCGAATCCCGCCGCTGCTGGGATCACCCCTTCCATCTCGAATTGGAGATGCGGATCGGCGCCTCCCTGCAACTGAGTCTGCACATGACAAACCCCGGTTCCTCCGCGGTCATCCTCACCAGTGCCCTGCATACCTACCTGACCATTGGCGACATCAGTCAAATCCGTGTCACCGGCCTAGATGGCATTCCTTACCTGGATACGGTGGGCGCCCGGACGGTGCACCAGCAGTCGGGCGATATCACGTTCGACCGCGAAGTGGACCGTCTTTACGCCACCCGGGACGCCGTGGCCGTGCATGACCCGGTTTTGCAAAGGATCATCACGGTGCGCAGTGCCGGCAGCGGATGCAGCGTGGTGTGGAATCCCTGGATCGCCAAGGCCGCCCGCCTGACTGATCTTCCGGACGAGGACTACCTGCGTTTTGTCTGCGTGGAAACCGCCAATGCCTGGGAGGACGTGATCACCCTTGCTCCGGGCGCCACCCACACCCTGACCACTTGTCTGGAACTGCAGCGGACCAGCCGGGCCGGGTGACAAACTCGCCGCAGATTTTTGGCAAGTTGAGCCTGAAGTGCGGTGTATCGGAATGGCATGTTTGAAATCCCCGTTTGTTCGTCCCTGAAGCGCCGTTCTTTTTTGTATACCACCTCCCTCGCCGCGGCGGCGGTCTGGTCCGGCCGGGCGCTGGGAGTGGCCCAGGAGCAGGTGCCTTTGACTGGCTATCCCTTTCAGCTCGGAGTGGCCTCGGGCGATCCGGCGCCGGATGGGATGGTGCTCTGGACCCGGCTGGCGCCACGCCCGCTGGAAGTGGGAGGAGGGATGCCGACCGTAGCGGTGAAAGTGGACTGGATGATCTCCGAGGACGAAGGCATGAGCAGGGTGGTGGCGCGGGGCCAGGCGAATGCGGTGCCGGAGTGGGCGCACTCCGTCCATGTGGAGGTGTCAGGATTGAAGCCGGACCGCTGGTATTGGTATCAATTCAAAGCCGGCACGGAAGTCAGCCCCAAAGCCCGCACCCGCACCCTGCCGGCAGCCGGAGTGATGGCACCGCGGCTGCGGTTCGCCTTTGCCAGTTGCCAGCACTACGAGACCGGTCTTTACACCGCCTTCGAACATATGCTGAAGGAGGATCTGGATCTGGTCTTCCATCTCGGGGACTACATTTATGAATACCGCGGCATCGACAAACGGGTGCGCAAACACCTCGGCGACGAGATTAATTCTCTTGATGACTACCGCACCCGTCACGCCCAATACAAAACCGACCCTGCCCTCCAGGCGATGCATGCAGCCGTGCCCTGGGTGGTGACCTGGGATGACCATGAATTCGATAACAACTGTGCGGGGGACATTTCCGAGCAGCCCGGGGTGACCACCACCGACTTCCTGAAGCGCCGGGCGGCGGCTTACCAAGCCTATTACGAACACATGCCGCTCCGCCGCAGTGCCCTGCCCAAGGGACCGGATATGCTGCTTTACCGCAGCTTGTCGTTCGGGGCCCTCGCCCAGTTTTTTGTGCTCGATACCCGGCAATACCGCACCGATCAGCCGTGTGGCGATGGCAACAAACCGCAGTGCCCGGAGGCGCTCGGGGCGGATGGCACCATGATGGGCCTGGAGCAGCGCGATTGGCTCTTCCGTGGCCTCGATGCCTCTCCCGCCAAATGGAACGCCCTCGCCCAGCAGGTGATGATCGCGCGGGTGGACCGGGTGGCCGGGGAAAAGGCCGGCTACAGCATGGATCAGTGGCCAGGTTATGAATTCGAACGCCGGCAACTGCTGAAATTCCTCCACGAACACAAAACGGCGAATCCCGTGGCCTTCGCAGGCGATATCCACTCCAACTGGGCCAATGAATTGATCGCGGATTTCGACGATCTGGGGTCGAAAAGTGTGGCCACCGAATTTGTTGGCACCTCCATTTCCTCCGGAGGCGACGGCCGGGCGGAACCCAAAGGTCTGACAGAACTACTGGCGGAGAATCCCTTCGTGAAGTTCCACAATGCCGAGCGCGGTTATGTCAGCTGCGAGGTGACCCCGACCACCTGGCGCACCGATTTCCGGACCGTGGAATATGTCAGCCGTCCCGGGGCTCCGCTGCAGACCCGGGCCTCCTTTGTGGTGGAGGATGGGCGGACCGTGCTGAACCGGGCCTGAGGCGGTCTGGTTATTGCTGCGGCAGTTTCAAGAGCAGCCGCTCCTTGCCCCGGATCACGTGGGCCGTCAGTTTTTCGCCGGGGCGGTGCTGTTGCAGGAGATGGCCAAGCAAGGCGCTCTCGGTGACACGTTGATCCAGCCCGTCCACCTGCACCAGGATATCCTCCGGCAGGAACCCTTCGTTTTTGGCGGCGGCATGGGGCCCGTATTGGCCGACATGTTTGACACGCAGGGCCATTCCCTCCTTCTTCAAACCAAGGCTGGTCCGGGCAGCATCATCCAGATCCTCCATGTTCATTCCGCCGAAAGCCATGGCCCGCATCGGCCAGGTGCCGGCACGTTTGGAAATATCCGACCGGCTCCGCCAACCGGAAGGCAATTCCAGATTCAGGGAAACCTCACCGGCAGGGCGGCGGACCACCACAGGCAGCACTCCGGATTCCGGCGCCCGGTGCAGCACCCAGGCCACATCCGCCGTAGAGAGGAGCGGCTGCCGGTTCAGCGACAACAGATGGTCCCCGGCTTGCAGTCCGGCTTTGGCGGCGGCGGTGTCAGGACGCACGCCTTCGACCCGGGCGATGTCATCACTGGCGAGGGTCGCGCCCAGGGTATCGAGAGCAGGCTGCGGATAGATCCATTCGAGCGGCACCGCCTGCTGCTGGCTGCGGTAATGGGCGCGGAAGGCATCGCCGACCATGTGGCAATGCACACAACTCTGCACCACCTTGCCGTCCCAGTCGAGCTTGCTGCCGTATTTTCCTGACAAAGTGGGAAACTGCACCGGCGTCTGGAAGGGCGTGGCGCCCCCCTGTTTGCCGGCGAGTGATTTTTGGTTGGCCGGATACCCCTGATGCAGTACCAAGGCGGCCTCCAACGCCTTTTTGAAGCTGGCGGTGGTCTTGTTGAGCGGGTCCTGCTGATGCTGCCATGAACCGTAGCGGCCATACACAGTGCCGTCGCCGTTGAACATCATCGCGGAAAACGACAGGTCGTAGTCGAATTGGAACCGGGCCAGATCGAGGGCATTGGCATTGATGACCCGCACACAGACAAACAGATCCAGCAACGGAGCCAGCTCCTTTTCCTCCAGCACACTGGCATCGATCCCCGCACAGGAAACACAGGGCACGCAGCGCAACACCACCAGCAACGGCTTTTTCGCTGCAGCCGCCAGCTTGAAACCGCTATCAAGATCATTGTAGTTCCAGCGCGGGTCCTTCTCCAGTTTGGCTTTGTCACCCCGCACCGCCCCTTCCCGGTCCTTGACGGTCTCGGCCCACCCTCCGGATAACAGAATCAAGCTCAGGCAAGGAACCAACAGGCAACGTTTCATCCGGGCAAGGTGCCTGAAGAGGACAGCGAATGGCAAGCATGGAATCATCCGGCCAAACGCTCATGGCCAGCGTCATTTGCCCAACAGTCCCAGGGCACTGAGCTCAAAGGCCATGTCACGGGCGGTTTCCTTCAGGGCGTCGTAACGGCCGGAAACGCCCCCGTGGCCCGCTCCCATGTCGCAGTGCAGCAGGGTCACTCGCTGGTCGGTCCGCACATCGCGGAGCCGGGCGGCGTATTTGGCGCCCTCCCAGTATGGCACCTGACTATCATTGAGTCCCACATTGACCAGCACGTGGGGATAGGCCGCTGGTTTGAGATTGTCGTACGGACTGTAGGCCCGCATCCAGGCGTATTCCTGCTTCACCGTGGGGTTGCCCCATTCGACATATTCCGAAGTGGTCAGGGGCAGCGTGTCGTCCAGCATGGTGTTGAGCACATCGACAAAGGGCACGTCGAGAATGGCCGCCTGACAGAGATCCGGCCGCAGATTGAGCACCGCCCCCATCAGCATTCCGCCCGCGCTGCCGCCGCTGATGACGAGTTGCGGCGGGGTGGTCCAGCCCGCCTGGCAGAAGAATTCCGCGCAGCTCACAAAATCCGTGAAGGTGGTCATCTTGTGCTGCATGCGGCCGGCCTCGCGCCACTCCTCGCCCATCTCCCCGCCGCCGCGGATGTGGGCGGCGGCGAAAATCACCCCGCGGTCCAGCAGACTGACCCGGGAGCTGCTGAAGGACGCGGATTCGCTGAGCCCGTAGGAGCCATAACCGGTCAGGTGCAGCGGCTGCGGCCGGGCACGGTCCAGATCGGCGCGATAGACGAGCGACACCGGGATTTTGGTACCATCGCCGGCGGTGGCCTCCACCCGCTCGGTGCGGTATTGGGCAGGGTCATAACCCGGCACTTCCTTGTTTTTCAAAACCCGTATCGCGCCCGTCAGACCATGCACCGCACGCACCGAGGGAGGCGTGACCATGGATTCATAACGGAAGCGGAACTCCGCGGCGGTGAAGTCAGGATTGTCATCCTCCATCACCTCATAGGTGGCTTCCGGCAGGGTGATCCGCCGGCCCGCGCCGGTGGCGAAATCATAGAGCCGGATTTGTGGCAGGCCGCCCTCACGTTCCATTACGGCCATGAAATCATGGAACATGGCCACGCCC
This sequence comes from uncultured Verrucomicrobiota bacterium, assembly GCA_942492905.1. Taxonomy (GTDB): domain Bacteria; phylum Verrucomicrobiota; class Verrucomicrobiia; order Verrucomicrobiales; family V1-33; genus CAIZWU01. Next base: position 1,508,751 of record OW818657.1, on the reverse strand, counting down.
TCCACTTTGATGGCCGGCTGGTGTGGCAGCACTTCGGTCCACTCCGCCGGCCGGTCCACCGGAGCACTGACCACCCGGAAATTTTTGGCATCCTTGTTGGTCACCAGATAGAACCGCCCGCCGCGGTGTTCGGCGTGATACTCATGATCCGTGACCCGGGGCAGCAGGACGGTTGGTTTCCCTGACGGATCGCCCGCTGGCACCGCCCGCACCTCGGAGGTGGTCTTGCTGCCACTGCGGCAAAAGACAAACTGGTGGTCCGCCGAACGGCTGGCATCCACATCGAATATCTCATCCTTCTCCTCATAGAGCAGCTCGCGTTTCCCGGAGGAGAGCTGATATCGCCAGAATTTATCGGAGCGTTTGGCTTCGTTTTCGGTGGTGAAATAGAGGGTATCGTCGTCCGCCGCCCAGGTGAGGCTGGAGACCTTGCCGATCTTTTGGGGCACCAGCTTCATCGTGGCCAGATCCAACACGAAGGGTTCATACTCGCGGTAGCCGGTCCAATCCATCAGATAGACCAAACGGGCTCCGCTGGCGGACACCTGATAATCCTCCAGCAGGGTGTATTCCTTTCCTTCCGCCAGCTGGTTCACATCAATCACCACTTCTTCCTCCGTGCCGGCCGCATCCTTCCGGCGGCACAGGATCGGGTGCTGTTTTCCCTTCTCCGTCCGCTCATACCAGAGCCATCCCAGCAGCGGCACCGGCGCGGAGGAGTCATCCTCTTTCATCCGTCCGGTCATTTCCTGGTAGAGTTTTTCCCGCAGGACCAGTGCGGGAGCCAGCACGGCCTCGGTGTGGACATTCTCCGCCTTGAGGTGAGCTAGCACGTTTTTGTTCTCCTTTTCCCGCAGCCAGAAATAATTATCCATCCGCCGGTCTCCATGAACTGTGACATCCTTTGGTTTTTTCTCCGGACGGGGGGCATCCGGACCGGCGGCAAATTGAGCATTCATGGGAGCAGCAGCGAGCATTCCAGCCAGCACCAGCAGGGGAAGTTTCATTCCTGCACCAAGCCGCCCGGCCCGGTTTCCATCAAGCGAACACTTGGCCTGCTTCCTCCCAATCCTTTCCACGAAAACAGGCTGACTCCCGCCACCGGCGGTCAGCCTGACAATAACAACGTCGCCCCTGACGGTGGCACCCACCCCTCCAAGGACCGGGAGATCGCGGAGTTCCTCCTAGAGCTCACGGCTTTTTCCGGGACCAGAGCCGCGCCCATAGCGACTTTTCTGCCTGCTGGCGCAACGCCAGTCTGGCCTTCAGCTCCACCGCCCGGGTCTTGTATTTCCGGGCATCCTCCCGGTAGTGTTCCGCCCGGTTCCGCTGATGTCGCAGTTGGTCGCGGACGTCTTGCATTGCCCTCTCATGCAGAGGAGGGCCGCCTTCCGCCTCTATCTGCTGCACCCACAGATTGGCGTGCTCATCCAGCAGCGGCCCGCACCAGGAGGCCACGGTCCCCGCCGGCAATACATCCGGTGGCCCGGCAAAGGGCCGGCCCCGCGCCGGAAGAGCGTTATAGAGTTGAATGAACGTTTCCACCATGCCCTCAAGGCTACAGGTGGCACGGACCTGTTCCTGGACTTGGCGGGCGCTGCCTGCGGAGTAATTCAGCACCTGTTGCTCCAGAAAATCCGGGTTCATGCCCGGGCGCAGCAGGCTCTGCCCGAAGTTGCGTTTTTTAAACGCCGCAAAATTCTCCGGCGTCACCATTTCCCCCATGCCTTCGGCACCGATGAGGATCACTGCCGACCCCACCGCCATCGCTTCCAGGGCACAACGTCCTTTGCCCAGGACCAGGTCATACCGTGGCAACCAATTCTCGGGACTCTCGATGGGCCTTCCGGCACCCGGGCCCAGTTCATCGAGGGCAATGTCCAATTTTCTGAAGAGCGCCCGCGCCGCCTGGACATGGTCATCATTGGCGACGTTGCTTGTGAAAATGGCCGCCTTCAGGGGAAGCTCCGGCAGTGCATCACGGGGCAGGAACCGGGCCGTGTCCACACTGTTATGAATCACTTCGATCTGATGCTTCCCCAGTCCCGTTTCCCGCATGATCCGTTCCCGGCAAAAGTCATCCACGGCCACCAAAGCCGACCAGCCAGCCAGGCCCGGAATGGTATCGTGCCAGCTCCGCCCATCATGGACCATGAACAACGCCGGAATTCCGGGGAACCGTTCCCTGAGGGCGAAGGACTCCATGGTGTGCTGGCAGTGCAGCACCTCCGGCTGCATTGTTATGGCCTCCAGGTTGTGCCACACGGGGATGTTACGTTGCCGGAATGCTTCCGCCAGCCGTCCGGGCCGGGGCGTGTAGATGCCACACTCCCAGCCCCGGGCCTGCAATCCGCTGGCCAGATCCCACAAATAAACCTCCGTGCCGGAGCGCCCTGCGAGAGTGAAATTCGAGAATAGGATGCGGCGCGTCATAACAGGCGTCTAAGCTTCCAATCCACAAGCCACCCGCAGCCGGGAGAACAGAGGCAGCATGTGTTCGCGATAGCGGATGATGTTTTGATAAGACCCTTCGACGACCCGTTTTCCTCCAAATGTTTCATAGAAGGGAGGTTCTTCGGGCACTGCATCCCGCAGTGGTCCAGCAGGTGCTTCAAACAGATATTCGCTGGCAAATGAAGCCACGCCGGTGGCCTTGAGCGCAGCTTCCAATTCATCCCGCAACGCCCCGCACCCCCGGGCCGCCTCCAATTTGGCTTCCAATCCTTTCTCCTCCAAACGGATCGCCTCTACTGGCGGCAGTCGTCCCTCCCATGCCTTGGCAGGATCTCCCATGAGGGGAAAGGCAAGGTTCCGCGAAACCATGGCTGGGTCCAGCCGCACCAGATCCACCGCCACATTGATCATCGCCCGGCAAAGATCGTGGGCGGTATTGTAACCCTCCGCCAAATCTCCCACCACGAGGCGCCCGGGGTGCCGTTGGAGTTCCGAGGCCAATTCCCGGACCAGGGGAACGAGTCGTTCGACCTGACCCTGCAGAATGAGGTCGTACACTTCGCGGTCAGCAAACATCCCACACCAGCTGCCAAGAGTGGCCCCGGCCTGCAAAAGAATTTGTTTGCTATAGCCGATCCGCGCTTCTCCTTTGCCCCCACTGCCATCAGTCAGGATAAATACCACCGGTCGATTCAGGGTGACCCATTCCCAGATCCGCAGTTCATGACCAGGATGAGCGATGACCAGGACCGGCGTGGAAAGGGTTTCAGGCATGGGCAGTGTATTACGGAAAGCTGATTAGACTGGACCGGCCTCAGGTCACCTGTCGGGTGACGTCCATGTCCCGAATTTCAAACTATCCATTCCACCGGCGGTGCCAAGGCGTTTTTCCGGCCACAACTTTTGCCGCGGAATGGCCGGCCGCACCGTCCGGAAACCCCGTCGAATTTCATTCCCCTTTTCCCTGCCATCGGCTCTGATGGGAACCACCCGTTCCTCCAACCCTATGCAAAGCACCCTGTTTAAATCTGTTTTTACCGCCTTGCTCTTCATCAGTCATTCTGCGGCGGCGGAAGATGGCTTCGTCGCGCTCTTCGCCAAAGACGGAGTTCCGGCCGGATGGGTGGTGCGGGATTGGGCCGACGTCAGCAAGCCTGCCGAAGGCCAGCCGGTCTGGACGGTGAAGGACGGCGTCCTGACCAGCAGCGGCGACCGCGGGTGCTGGTTCCTCAGCGAAAAGGAATATGGCGACTTCACTCTGGAATACGAGTTCCGCCTCGGGCCGCGGGGAAACAGCGGCCTCGCCCTGCGCGCGCCGGCCTCAGGCGATCCGGCCTTTGATGGCATGGAACTGCAGATGGCCGACTTCCGCTACAATCCCGAGGCCAAGCCCTCCGAACTCACCGGCGGCCTCTACCGTGCGCTCGCGCCAAGCGAACAATGTTATCAACCGGAGCAGTGGAACCGGATGCGGGTCACCCTTCAGGGCCCGAAAATCACCGTCACCCTCAACGGAAAAACCATCCAGGATGCGGACCTCAGCACGCAGACGATTCCGGTCCGGCGCCATGACAACACGGAGGCCCCGCCCCTCAAGAACCGCCCGCTCCGCGGCCGCCTTGGTTTCCAGAACCTGAGCCGTGATGGCGGACAGGTTGAAATCCGGGGGGCCCGCATCAAGGCGGCGAATTAGCGCCGCTCAGGGGGCCGGGGTGACCGCCCGGTAAAACTTCCGCTTCACCCCGGCCGCATTCGGATCATCCAGGGTAATGGTGGCGGTGGCTGGCTGGGCCGGCAGCACCGTCAGCAATTCCCAGGAATCCGGACTGAGGCTCGAGCTCATTTCCACCCGGTAGGTTTTTCCGGCCACGACGGGAAGGCTCAAGCGGATCGTTCCGTCTGCCAGCAGGGTGGATTCGGCGCGCAGGACGCTGGTGGCAGATTGCGGATCCGTGCCCGCCACGAATTCATCCCGGTTGGTTGCCGCGTCGCCATCGGCATCCTTGACGGCATCAGCCGGGTCAGTGGGGCTGAAACCGTTGGCCGTTTCCCAGACATCTGAAATCCCATCGCCATCGGTGTCCGTGTAGACCGTCCAGGCTTGGGAGGTGGCAGGGGTGGGTTGCCAATCGCCGCCGCTATTCCGTCCGATGACTTCGAGGGTGTAGGTGCCATCCACCAGATTGGTGAGGGTGACCGGCGTGGGATTGGCATACATGGCCGCAGAAAACGGCCCGCCATTGAGCACTGCGGCCGGGACGAGCGGAACATCGGCGCTCCAAGCTCCCCCATTGAGCCGCCATCGATAGGCCCAAATGCCGGGACCTGAGATCGTGAAAGTCGCCTGCCGTTCCGTGGTCAGGGCAGTTGGTCCGCCTGCGATACTGGCTCCCGCGGGAACCGAGGCTCCCATATCAATGCCATTGGGCCCCGTGCCCCGGGCCGGCGAGCCGGCCTGGAGCATCAGCTTGGAACGGATCGTGGTGTAGTCGATTCCCTGCGTGGAAACAAAGAGCGGATCAGACGTGATATTGCCGGTACCGGGCCACTGATTGCCCTGAATCAGGGAATGACTGGCCACCAGATACGAGCTGCTGCTGTTGAACAGCGGAAAGGGGGTGGTCTGGATCACCGCGGCCAAATCCCAGGCAATATTTCCATTATAGATCGCCCCCGCTCCCAGCGGCCGGCCGCGCCAGGGCTCGCCGAAAAGAATGATGCCTGGAGGAATGGCGGTGCCGCCGGTCGATTGCAGGGCATTGGGATTCTGCACCATTTTGAGGAACGAGTTATTCTGCACGACGGCGGCGCCGGCATCCTTGAGCAGCAGCAGATGCTCGCAGTTATAGAAAAAGTTCCGGCAGATCACGAGTTCCGAAATGGCACTGCCTTCCCCTGTGGTGATGGGGCTGCTGCTGGAGGCCCGGGGTTCTCCCTGCAGCACGTTGAGAAAAAGGTTCCCCTCGATATGGGCATCGGTGGCATCCATGTCGAAACAGTCATCGACGCAGGCAAGGAAGATGTTATCGATGAAGCGGGGAATGGGACCGGGGCGATTCCCTCCCGTGAAGTCTACAATGTCATTGTATCCGGAAGTGGGTGACACACCCGGCAGACCAAACCGGCAGCCTTTGATCAAGGCGTGCCCGGTGGCTGGCATGTTGGAAAAGTGGATCAACTCCTGCGCTCCGATGGAATCGAATTCACAGTCGATGATATTGCAGGAGGTGTAGGTCAGATCCACCATCTGCACGTCGGTATTGAGCCACCGGCATTTCTCCAGATTGATGGAGGGACCGGCGCTGGCAGTGCCGGAACCGCGAATGGTCCCGGAACTGTTGGCTCCCTCGAAATCGCACCAGCGGAAGGTGCTTTCCTGGGTGCCCGAAATGCGGATGCGTTGCCACGCCGTACCCGCCGCGGCCCTCACAAAACGGATCGGCTGGGCGGCGGTGCCCAGAGCGGTGATCTTCCCGGCGCAGTCGATGGCGTCGGAACTCCCGTGGCAACGGACCTCCACTCCGGGATCGATGATCAATTCCTGACCTGCCGCCACCACGAAGGTGGCATTCAGGATGACCGGGCTCTCGGAGAGCTCCCAATGCAAATCAGGAGGCAACGGGGCGACTCTGGTGAAAAGATCCATTTTCAGGACCGCATCACTGGAAGTTACGGTATTGTTGATCAGGACCGCAGAAAGCACGTGGGTCCCCGGCGTCAATTTGGCGGCCACGGTTCCCAGGACGGTGGAACGGACCGCCAAGGGGGTGTTATTTCCGAACGAACATTCGTGACTCGCCACCGTGGCGGTGGTGTTCCACACTGGCTCCGCGGGCGAACCCGGCGAGCCAAAACTGTCCACATGGACACCATCAATGAACGCGATAAACGCATCATCAAAATCGGTTTCGAGGACCACTTCATCGGTGCCCGGCACGGCAGGGGACACGGTAAATGTTTTCCTCAGATGGACCATGCGGTAACCGGGCGAGCCCCCCGTGACCTGCGCCATATCCGACAGCAGGGTCCCTGGAGTGCCGTCGCCAAATCCAAACCATCCGGGGCCGGTGAGCCAGGAAGCATCCAATGAGGCCTCCGCCACCGTCTTCCAATCGGCCTGGGGGGCGCTGGTGCCGGGCCGGTAATGCCAGGTGTCATTGAAGTTCACCAGCGGACCCGCAAGAACGGCCATCGGAGTGAGGGTAAACAGGAACAGGGGCAGGACCGGATTCTTCATGGCTTGGGAGTGAGGAGCATGACCAAAGCAGATGTCACGTGATTTGTCATTCCATACTTTTAATAGGTATTGAACTATCTGTTCTGTCTATTCCAACCACGCGCTAAAGCAATGCCTCCTCTGCTCCGGTCGATCCATGAATGCATGGTAAAAAATTACCCCGGTGATCTCATCGGATCACCAGGGTGTGGTATTTTTTGGCTTGGCCGGGAGCGGCGGGGCAGGCCCGGCCGACGCCGGACTCCACGCCCGTCTGCAAACCGTCTATTTAGACTCGGGTTTCACCCGGGGGGTGGGGGCGGCGGGAGGAGCCTGCGGAGTGCCCGTTTGGCCTTCGACCTTGATCTTGGGCGGGCCGCCCCCTTGGGGAATTTCGACCGAGACGGGCGGGGTGACGGCGGTGATCGGTTCGCGCTTCACTTGGGGCATGGGCTTGCCGTCCGGGCCCACCGCTGCGGCAGGCTGGTTCGCCGGGGGTTCCTCGGCGGCGGTCAGTTCGATGGTGTAAACGAGCACCGCATTGGATTTGAGGCCGGGCCCACGTGGGGTTTCCCCAAAACCGAGTGCTGGCGGGACCCAGAAGCGGGCCTTGCCCCCGACTTTCATCATTTGCAGGCCTTCCTGCAGGCCTTTGGGCAAGGCCATCAGGGCACGGCGGGCCGGGGCGCCTTCGGGGGAGCGGTCGAATTCGGTGCCATCGGTACCGGTGCCGGTAATGTTGACCGTCACCACATCACGCGGGCCCGGAGTGCGGCCTTCGCCGTTGGCGTCCATGATGTATTGCAGACCGGAAGCCGTGGCTTTCACGCCTTCTTTTTTAGCATTGGTGGCGAGCCATTCCGTGGCCACCGCGAGGTTTTTATCGGCTTCGGCCTTCATTTTAGCCTGCTGACGCTGCTGGATGGTGTTTTGCAGTTCCTGCATGATGGCCTGCACATCAGCAGGCTGGATTTTGGCCGGCAGGTTTTCCACCGCCGCACGCACGGCCTCGGTCAGAACGGCGGGGTCGATTTCCACGCCGGAGCGTTGGATCTGCGCGGCCATGGCGAGCCCACTGGTGTAATCCAGGGACTTGGTTCCCGCGAGCCCATCCTTCAGACCGGCCAAGAGTTCGTCCACCGTGACAGTGGGTTTGTCCGGGTTGTTGGCGGCATTTTGTTTCTCGCGATTGCCGAGGAAAGTGCCGAGTCCGTAGCTGTGGCGTTCCTTTTGATCCTTGAACGGGCCGAGCGGGGCTTCGGCCGGAGCGCCGAGACCGGCGGGAGGTGGAAGGAGCGGAGCCGCAGGGGGATTCTGGGCGGAGACGGGCCAGGCGAAGGCGAGGGGGAGAAGCAGAAGGGAAAGGCGGTTCATGTCAGGGAGTCAGGGGGTGGATTCATCCAATGGGAACGCGATCTAAGCGGAACCAGGCGGGGGCGTCAAGCCCCGTGCTCCACGGGCTTTTCCCCTGGCGCGCCCGGGCAGACCAGGCCATCGTCTGTTAGCAATGTTGATTCCCCCCCTCCGATCCCAAGGCGTCTCCCGTCTCCTGGCCGAACTGAATGCGACGCGGTTGTCCCTGATTGATGACACGGGGAGCAACGAACGCCGGACCCGCCTGCTGGCCCGGATCGCGGAATATTTGCTGGTCTCCCTGATTGTGCTGGTGATCGCCGGGATTGAAGTGGGCCGCTGGTATTTCAATACCCCGCCGCAACCGGTGTGGGTCTGCGCCTTTGCGGCCGGCCTGATCGGTTATGCCGCGGTGCGCGTGTGGTTTATCCTGCCTCAGCTCCGCACTTTGGGAAGGGAACGGGAAGCCCGCCGTTTGCTGCGCCATGTGCTCCAAGGCTTGTGCGCGAAGGGTTATGTCTTGTTTGAAGGCGTTACGGGGGCCCGCGGATGGTCGCTGGGTTCAGTAGTGGTGGGACCAACCGGCGTGTTCTGCCTGGTCTCCCGGTTTTTGCCCCGGGGGCGCGATCTTTCGGAGCAGGTGATCCACCAGGATGACACCTCGCTGCGCATTGGAAGCCACGAAGTCCTCGCCGATCCTTTGGATCAGGCGCGCCGGGCCGCCGCGGGGCTTTACGAACTGCTGGGGGCCGAGGGCCTGGAAACCATCCCGGTGCAACCCGTGGTGATTTTTCCTGGATGGACAGTGCGGCGCCCGGAAACCTTTACCGACCCGGAGGTGCTGGTGGTGGGTGACCAGTCCCTCGAAGCAGCCATCCGCGGAGCCGCCAACCGGCTGGAGCCCCGGGAGGTGATCGCGGTTTGCCTACTCCTCGAAAAAGCAGCCTCCCCACCGTCAGGCAGCGGCCGATAACTCATGCCGGCATGGGCCCGTCAGGCCTCCGGTTTCCATCCGCGCAACTGGCAGTGCACCTGCGCGACCTTGCCCATGTAGTGCTCCATCCGGTACTCATGGGCGGCCTTGAGCAGACACGCTTTGGCTTCGGCCGTCCGGCCATGGGCTTCATGATGCAGGCCCAGATAAAGTTGGGCATAGCAATTCTGGTTTCTGAGGGAATCGCCCGGTGCTTCCTTCGCCGCGGCGGCCAGCGCCTCTGCGGCGGTGCCCCGGCCCGCGAAGAGCGCATGGATTTCCTTCATGGGCACGCGGCGGTCGGCCGTGATCGGGATGAAGACCTTGCGGGCCGCTTCGGGGGATTCCAGCCGCGCCACACACAGAAAATGCCACGCCGCATTTTCAACATCCTGCGGATTCACCTTCTGGTGTTCCTCGAACTGGGTGCGCCCTTCCTTGTATTTCCCCGCATAATACAAGGCGAGGCCACGCTGCCAATGATGCGGACCGGCGGCGGGATCAGCGGCGATCTGCTGGTCCCAGTGGCGCAGGGCTTCCTCGATTTTTCCGGCCATGAAGGCCCGGGTGCCCGCTGCCATCGGCGACTCTTCCGCCTGAAGCGGGCGGACGCTGAGGGCAGTCATCAGCCCGGCGAGGAAAGTGCGGCGTGTTTTCATGGGCCCGAATCTATGGGGATGACGTAGCTGAAAGCAAGCCTTCGCCCGCCTTGCTGTCTGCCGGGCCTGTGTTACCCCTGACCTCTTCATGTTTCATCTCGCGCTTAAAATGCTGGTCGGCGACCGGGCCAAGTTCCTCATGCTCCTCGGCGGCCTGTTCTTTGCGGCGCTCCTCATGACCCAGCAGTGCGCTGTGTTTTTCGGTCTGCTTTCGTGGACCACCAGCCACCTCTCCAATATCCGGTCCAAAATCTGGGTGGTGGAGGCCAAGGTGGAGCAGGTAAACGAACTCAAACCCCTGCGCGACACCGATGTCAGCCGGGTCCGCTCGGTGCCCGGCGTGGCATGGGCGGTGCCGCTTTATGTCAGCATTCTCCAGGCCCGGCTGGCCGATGGCAATTTCAAACCCATCCTGTGCGTGGGACTCGACTCCGCCAGTCTGGTGGGCCGTCCCGCCGAGATTTTGTCAGGCCGCCTGGAGGATATCCGCCTCCCCAACAGCGTGATTGTGGATGACCTCGCCCTCCAGCGCCTCAAAACCCCGGGCGGTCCGCCCCCGAAGGTCGGGGACATTTTTGAAATCAACGACCGCGAGGCCCGCATCGTGGCCATCTGCAAAAGCGACCGGGCGTTTTTTGGTTATCCCTACGTCTTCACCACTTACGATCAGGCCCTCCAGTTTGCCCCGCGCCAACGCAAAATGCTCAGCGCCGTGCTGGCCGAACCCGCCGCCGGGCTCACCGCCCAGGAAGCGGTGGATCAGATCAACCGCAGCGTGCCCGGCATGAAGGCGTGGACGGAAGAAAAGTTTCATCGCGACACCATCATCTGGTATTTCAAAAACACCGGCATCCCCATCAGTTTCGGGGTCACCATTATCCTCGGGTTCATCGTCGGCATCGCCATCAGCGGGCAGACCTTTTATGGCTTCGTCCTCGAGAACCTCAAAAACCTCGGAGCCCTCAAAGCCATGGGAGCCAGCAATCTCAAACTGGCGGCCATGCTGATCGCCCAGGTGATGACAGTGGGCCTGATTGGTTATGGACTGGGCATGGGGGCCGCCTCCCTGTTCGGGGCGCTGGCGGCCGAGCGGGGCAACCCGCCGTTTTTCCTGCCCTGGCAATTGGTCGCCGGGGTTCTTGCCGTGATCCTCGTGATCTGCCTGCTGGCGGCAGCCCTCGCTATTATCAAGGTCGGCCGTCTCGAAGCCGCCGTCGTCTTCCGCGGCTGACAGGCCATCCGCCCTTCCTTCATCCTTCCGTTTACCCCATGTCCATCGCCGTCCACGCCTCACAGATCACGAAAGGTTTTGGCAAAGGAGCCGCCATCACCATGGCCCTGAAAGGAGCCAGTCTGGAGGCCCCGCTGGGCGAACTGCAACTGATCGTGGGCCCCTCCGGTTGCGGCAAAACCACCCTGCTCTCCATCATCGCCGGCACCCTGATTCCTGACGAAGGCACCGTGGAAGTCCTTGGCGAAATCCTGACCACATTGTCGCAGGGCAAAGTTACTGCCTTCCGCCGCCGCAACATCGGGTTCATCTTCCAACAATTCAATCTCATCCCCACCCTGAACCTGATCGAGAACACCAGTGTGCCCCTGTTGCTCAATGGCATCAGCCGCCACCGGGCCGAGCGGGCCGCCGAAGCCATGCTGGACCAGGTGGGCCTCTCCGGAAGGGGCCGGCATTACCCGCGCCAGCTTTCCGGCGGGCAACAACAACGCGTCGCCATCGCCCGCGCCCTCGTCCACAATCCCCGGCTGGTGATCTGCGACGAACCCACCTCCGCGCTCGATCGCGAAACCGGCCACCAGGTCATGGATCTGCTCAAAGACGTCGCCCGCGCCCCTGACCGTTCGGTCATCGTGGTCACCCACGATCCCCGCGTCTACGACTTCGCCGACCGCATCGCGGAAATGGAGGACGGCCGCGTCCTGAGCAACCAGCCCGCCAGCCACGGGCAACCGCTAACCGCGGCAGGTTGATTATTATCCCGGTTCCTCCAGACACGGCACCTCTTTCATAAACAACAACATTTCCTCTCCTTTCCCCGCCCCATGCTCTACCGCCTTTTCATCGGATTCCTTATCATGCTCGCCGGCCTCGGCGTCTACAAAGGCATCACCCTCTCCCGCCAGCAGGCCGGGAAACCCGCCGCTCCACCGCCCTTGGCCGAACCAGCCCGCTCTCCTTTTAAATTCAGCATCGCCGCCACCGGCATCATCGAATCCGCGCGAGAAAATGTGAAAGTCGCCACTTCCAAGCCCGGGCTCGTCACCAAGGTCCACGCCACGGTCGGGGCCAGCGTGAAAGCGGGGGACCCGTTATTCCAGATCGACGACCGCGAAGCCATCGCCCGCACCGCCGCCATCGAAGCCCAGATTGCGGTCGAGGCCGCCTCGCTGGCCGCCGATCAGGTCCTCCTGGCGGAAGCCACGGATCAGCTCAACCGGGTCAACCGGACCGGCTCCGCCAAATTCATCACCGAGGACGAAATCCAGCGCCGCCGGTTTGCCGCCCAATCCACCGAGGCCCGCGTCGCCCGCAGCACCGCCGCCCTGGAAGCCGCCCGCGTGCAATTGCGGGAAGCCCGCACCGAACTCGATGTCCTCACCGTCCGCGCCAGCCGGGATGGCCGCATCCTCCAGCTCAATCTGCGCGAAGGCGAATACGCCAACGCCAACCCGCCCGAGCCGCTCATGGTTCTGGGCGACACCGATACCCTCCAGATCCGGGCCGATGTCGATGAACAAAACGCGCCCATGGTGGAACCGGGCCGCGCCGCCACCGCCTCCATCAAAGGCAATGCGGCCAACCGCTTCCCGCTGAAATTCGTCCGCATTGATCCGTTCGTCCTGCCGAAAAAATCCCTCACCGGCGACAGCACCGAACGCGTCGACACCCGCGTCCTCCAAGTCATCTTCAGCCTCGAGAAACCGGCCCACCAACAGCTCTACGTCGGCCAGCAGGTGGATGTTTATCTCGAGATTTCAGAGCCAAAGCCGGATGCCGCGCCCTCCAAGGCGCTGCCCTGAAAAACAAAAACGGCGTTCCGGGCCAAACCCGGAACACCGTTCTTGAAATGAGAGAGGGAGCCTAACGGCGACGACGGAACAAGCCCAGCGCAGCGACGCCCGCGAGCACGGCACTGCCCGTTTCCGGAACCCCGAACGGCGTGGTGTTTTGAATGGTGATATTCGAGAAGGTGGTGGACCCGGCGTCGTTGCCGGCACGGATGTTGACCGAGTCAAATTCGTCATTGGTGGTCAAACCGCTCCGGATGGTAGTGATTCCAGCAGGTTGAGCCCCTTCCAGAACTGTCAGATTGGGATTAAACCAGACCGTGGCGGTGCTGGCCGCCTGATCCAGCTTCATGACAAAAGTGGCAGGCGTGCCGATGACGTAAGCCGGATTTCCCGTCAAATCATAGTCCCCACCTCCGAAGCCGCCCCAATTCAGGCTGGTCCAGGTATTGCCCACGGCAAACCGCTCGCCTGCTTTGTAGAGCTGCAGCGCGGTGAAAAATCCACCACCACCAGTCTCACCGGCATTGTTGGTGATGTTCATGGTGAAGGTGAAGTAGAGCGGAACCGTGGCCGACCCGGTATCATAACCGCCCGTCGTGATCCAATCCGCGGCATCATTGCCCGTATTGACGATCGAAGCGCCATCGCCGCCGCCGGTGGCGACCTGCGGTCCGGCGAGATTGAAGAGGACGGAGGCGGAAGCCTGGGAGGCTGCCGCCGCCAAGGCGCAGTTGACTGCGAAAAACAGAAGTTTGGACTTTTTCATGGAGGGGGAATTGTCTGCTAACAATAGCCGATGCAACCATCCAATCACCACCACGTCAACCCGCAAAACCTTTCCTCTCAAGCGAGGCTCATCTCCTCGGACCGCTGGTAGGGCCCGTCCGTCATTTTGGCGAGCTGCATATTCACATCCGTCAGCAGACTGCTGGCTCCGAAACGGAACCAGTCCGGACTGAGCCACGCCGCCCCCAGCGTTTCCTTCACCATTACCAGATATTGCAGGGCCTCCTTGGACGTGCGGATGCCGCCGGCCGGTTTCATCCCGATCATTTCGCCGGTGGCGTAATAATAATCGCGGATGGCCTCCAGCATCACGAGGGTCACCGGCAGGGTGGCCGCGGGGTTGACCTTGCCCGTGCTGGTCTTGATGAAGTGGCCGCCCGCCCGCATCGCGATTTCGCTGGCGAGCCTGACATTATCATAGGTTTTGAGTTCGCCGGTTTCGAGAATGACCTTGAGATGAGCCTCCCCGCAGGCTTCGCGCACCGCCGCGATTTCATCATAAACCCGGCTATATTCCCCCGCGAGGAAAGCCCCGCGGTCGATCACCATATCAATTTCATCCGCGCCCTCGCGCACCGCGAATTTCACCTCCTCCAACTTGATCTTCAGCGGGGATTGGCCGCTGGGAAAGGCGGTGGCCACGGAAGCGACCCTCACACCTGACCCGGCGACCAGGGCCTTGGCCAGTTTGACGAAGTTCGGGTAAACACAGACCGCCGCCACCCGCGGACAGCCAAAGCGGGGATCCATCGGCGCGAGGGCCTTTTGGCAAAGATGCCGGACTTTCCCCGGCGTATCCATGCCTTCCAGGGTGGTCAGGTCCATCATGGACACCGCGAGCTTCAGTCCAGCCAGTTTGGCCTCGTTTTTGATGCTGCGTTTTTTAAAACTCTCCGCCCGCTGTTCCACCATGACTTTGTCCACCGTGGGGGCACTGAGGCCGAAGGGAGAACCATATTTGGCAGCAGGGCGGATGAGGATTTCCATGGATTGCCATAAAGGACGGGACGAACTTCTGCCACCGGGATTTCCAGCGCGGCCGCCCTCAAAAAAGGTTGCCGCTGCGTTTCCAAAGGGCCTTTCGAAGGGCTTCGGAGCCAAGCCGAAACCCCGCCGTGACGCCGACGCATTCCCAGGAATCCGGTTTCAAAAATGAGCGGTTGCCGGACGCAACGGAAACTTTTAATATTATGGTGGATAGGAGAAACGCCCCGGCGCGCTTCGCTGCCAGTCCGCCGGGCGATGTGAGCCCGATGCGACCAGCAGGGACGCCCTCTGTCCACCTTCACTGGCGGAGCCCTGCTGCTCATGCCCTGCCGCGAGCCGGCGGCCCCGCCTTACCCCGACCGAATGACCCGATAGCACCGTTTTCAGGTGCCCCCGCTGAAACACCATGTCCCAAACTGACCAACCCAATCCCCGCCAACGCCGCGGCGGACGCCAACAAGGCCGCTCCAACCACCGCCCCCACGGCGCCCGCTCCCCGCACCACTCCGACCGCTCCGAACGCAGCGCCCAGTCCGACCGCACCCCCCGCGAAGATCATCGCGACTGGGAACCCGTCGACCGCGGACGCGACATCCGCCGCCGCGCCGCCGAGGAGCCCAGCCTGTTCCAGAAAATCGCCTCTATCCTGACCTTTGGCCTCTTCGGCGGGAAAAAGAAACCCGGCGCCAAATCCGGCCCGGCCGCCAAGTCCGCCACCCCGAAATCCGGAGCCCGGCCTGAACGCGGCGACCGCGCCACCCGGGAAAACCGCCCCGCCCGCACCCCCCGGGAGCCCCGCCAGAGCGCCCCGGCCAATCCCGATGCCGTCACCGGTCCCCGCCTCCATGTGGGGAATTTGAGCTACGAAGCCGCCGAGAGCGACCTCACCGAACTCTTCAACGGCGTCGGCCAGGTGCAGTCCGTGGAAGTGGTGTATCACCGCGACACCCACCGCAGCAAAGGA
Source organism: uncultured Verrucomicrobiota bacterium (assembly GCA_942492905.1). GTDB lineage: Bacteria > Verrucomicrobiota > Verrucomicrobiia > Verrucomicrobiales > V1-33 > CAIZWU01. Next base: position 1,493,332 of record OW818657.1, on the reverse strand, counting down.
TTCGCCTTCATCCAGATGCTCACCACTGACGAAGCCAAACGCGCCGTCACTGAACTCCACGGCAAGGACTATATGGGCCGCCGCCTCGAAATCGGCCCCGCCCGTGCTCCCGGCCAGTTCCGCGAGGACGGCGACCGCCGGGAACGCCGCTAGTTGTTAACGGCACCCGAATTCACTCCTTCCCAGGTCAGGCCCCGCGGTCTGATCTGGGATTTTTCATGTTTGGCGTTGGACGTTCCCCGTTCGCCGCTGAAACTTGTCTCCCCCATGCCCGCCAAACCCAAACCTCCGCTTCCTCTTTATCTCACCGGTCCCACCGGTTGCGGAAAAAGCGCCGTCGCCCTGCTCATCGCCGAAGCCACCGGTGGCGAGATCATCTGCGCCGATGCCTATCAGGTTTACCAGAAAATCCCGATCCTCACTGCCCAGCCCACAGCGGAAGACCTCGCCCGCGTGCCGCATCATTTGTATGGCACCGTCCCGGTGACCGATGAAATGGACGCCGGTAAATTCGAACGCGCCGCCCTTGCCGCCATCGCGGAAGTCCAGTCCCGCCACAAACTTCCCCTCGTGGTCGGCGGGTCCGGTCTCTATATCAAAGCCCTCACCCACGGTCTCGCTCCTCTGCCCCCCGGCGACCCCGAACTCCGCCGCCAGCTCGAACTGCTCAGCCCGGACGAATTGGCTGACCGTCTGATGGCCCTTGACCCCGGTTCCGCCGCCCAGCTCAACCTGCAGAACCCCCGCCACGTCACCCGCGCCCTGGAAATCTGCCTCCTCACCGGCCAGCCGGCCTCGGAGTTGAAACAATCCTGGGCCATGCCCCGCTCCGGTGTCCGCGGCGTGTTTCTCGACCTGCCCCGCGACCTGATTTACGAACGGATCAATGCCCGCACCCACGCCATGGTCACCGCCGGCGTCGTCGCCGAAGTCGCTGCCCTGAACGAGGACGAACTCTCCAACACCGCCTCCAAAGCCATTGGCCTCTGGGACTTCCGCGCGGTCGCCGACGAAGCCACCTCCCTCCAGGAAGCCGTGGCCTCCATCCAGCAAACCACCCGCAATTACGCCAAACGCCAACACACCTGGTTCAAACGCGAGACCGCCTTCGTCAACATCCCCGTCTCCCCGCTCGATACCACCTTGGAAATCGCCACCAGGATCTGCCGGATCTTTGGTTTCAGGGAACCCGGGGCGGAGTAGCCCGCGGATTGAAATGGGGCCAAATAAGCCAAGGAGGACCTCTATGCCTGCTTCGGCTGGTCCATGCCTTCTGGAATCTGAAGGAAAAAGCAGAGTTCAAACTGCTGTGAAGTGACAATTTTGGCAGTTCTATCATTTATCGAGCGACCCCAATCCTGACGATTGGGGAAGTGATAAGTGGCTGCGTTCCAACGCGACAGCGCCACCCACCACGCAGGATGGGAGCAGCAAAGTGCAGTACCCATCCGATCACTGCTTCACAAAATCCGCCAGGACGGCAGTCCCTTGGATTTGTTTCTGGACAAGAGGGGCCCGTTCCTGACATGGGTAGGCCACCTTATGAAAATAGCCTTCGCCCTCACCGCTCTCACTCTGGTTGGCTGGCCGCTCCAGGCCGCCGTGGTCACTACGGCTGATAACAGCAGCACGGCCGGGGACGGCCAGACGTCCTTTCTGGAGGCGCTGACCAACCTGGCGGACAATGAAACCATCAGTTTCAACATTCCCGGCGCAGGACCGCACTATCTCCTCACTCCGCCGGGAGGCTATCCGCTGATCGAAAAATCCGGAGTGACGATCAATGGATATTCCCAGCCGGGAGCCAGCCCCAACACCGCCGGACTGCGTCAGCCCAATAACGCGTCACTGCGGATTGTGCTGGACAGCCGAACCGCAGTGGAAGGCGAGCGCCGCACCGTGATCGATTATCCCGGCTTTGGCCTCAGCGAGAGCTGCATCCTCGGCCTGCTCGACGCGGTCAATGCCAGGATCCGCGGGCTGGCCTTCATTGGAGTGGCCGGGACCGGCAGCGACACTGATGCTTCCGTCTACAACATTGCCCTGATCAAAGCCTCCACCGGGGTCAAAGTGCAGGGCTGCTGGTTCGGGATCGATCCCGGCGTGGGCAGTTGGGCTCCGGACAGTGCCGGCGTGGTGCCCGGGGTGTATGGCGCCCGCAGCGCCGTGGCTTCCTTCAAGTGGAGCGACGATTCCAGTTCCGAAGGCCTGATCTTCGGCACCGATGGAGACGGCACCGGCGACCCTGGCGAATTCAATATTTCGGTGGCGCAGCGTCTGGCAGTGCATCTCCAGACCCCCCGGGTGACCGTCTCCGGGAACTGGTTCAATTTTCTGCCGGATGGCTCCGTCCTGCGGCCTGAAACCCAGGGACTGGTGTTGGAGGACGGGACCATGGAAGCGATGGAAAATGGCGACGGCACGGAAATGCGCATCGGCACGGATGGCAATGGGGTGAGCGATGGGGACGAGGGCAACCTGTTCGGCCCGGTCGTCTATGACGTATTTGTGGAATTCTGGCGTTCCGCCCCGGGCGTGATCTTTGCCGGTAATTCGGTGGGGGTCGGCCTTGACAGATTCCCTCTCTTTTCCAGCTCAGGACAGAGCCTGATGGCGGTGCGCAAGGACAGCAGCATGCGGATCGGATCAGACCTGAACGGCACCGGAGATGCCGCAGAAGCCAATCACATCAGCGGTCTGGGCCTTGCCTTCATTTCATGGCATGGCAACAACAATGACGGTGGCAGCACCCCGGCGAGAATCAGCCTGCAGGGCAATGAACTCATCGGCAATGCCGGAGGCATCCCGCTGGACCCTGGGGCGGCGGTGGCACCGGACCGCGTCTATGCCGACGTGATGCTGGATCCCTTCAACCCGGCGGTCACCCTGGGCAGCGGCTCGACGACCACCGTTCTGGAAGGCACCGCCCCAGTGGCGGCGGCAGGCCTGCCGGCTCCCCTGATCGAGGTTTATCTGGCCGATGCGTCGGGGCTCTATCTGGACCCCGCCGCGCCCCAGGGCCGCTTCCGCCTCACCAGTTTTGTGCTGGATGGACCTCTCGACCTCGATGCCGCCCCCGGAGCGTTCCGCGTGAATGTCGCGGCGCTGGGCCTGACTAATGCCGAACTCGGGGTGGTCACGTTGACCGCCAGTTACCAACTGCCGACCAGCGAGCGAGTGACCACTTCCTTTTCCAGCACTTTGGCCACCCTCACCCCACCCCCGCCCTTGAGCGCTTTCCTCGTGAGCCCCTTGGTTACCGGCGTGTCCCTGCAGTGGACCGGAGGAACCGCACCCTTCCGCATTCAGACTTCCAACTCGCTCACCGGCATCTGGAACGACCTCGCCACGACTTCTTCGCAAAGTTACTCCGCTGCCTTTGACGGACCGCGGCGCTTCTACCGGGTGAGGGAAGGGGCCGCTCCACGGTAAGCCCCCGGAAGCGAAGTGGCACCAAGCAGGAGATCTCCCCCGGACGACTCCATTGCCACCCCCTACCCCGAATGCGGTAGCCAAAATAGTCTTGGCAAGCCGGGAGGGAACGTCATGCTCGCGAGCAATGATCCTGCTTTCCGGGATCACTCTGCCCGCCGGGTTTGTTCCAGGCTTTCCTTTTCCTATCCTGCCCATGACGCCGCGCCCGCCTGCAAAAATCCAGTCAGACTTGCCCCCACCGGCGGTGGTCCGTTCTTTGGTTTTCGGAATCGCCCTCCTGCCCCCTGCTCTGCTCCACGCCCAGATTCCCGCCTTCCCCGGGGCGGAAGGCTTTGCCGCCCATGCCACCGGGGGCCGCGGTGGCGACGTCTATCACGTCACCAATACCAACGGCTCGGGAGCCGGATCGTTCGCCTACGGACTCACTACCGGCGTCCCCGCGGCGGGCCGCACCATCGTTTTCGACGTGAGCGGCTACACTACCATTTCCAGCACGTTGCGGGTGACCGCCAACAAAATCACCGTCGCCGGCCAGACCGCGCCGGGCGATGGCTTCGGGCTGAAAAACGAAACCTTCCGCGTCTCCGGCAATAACAACGTATTCCGCTTCATCCGCTTCCGCGACGGGCGCTCAGGCGACGCAATCGACATCGACAGCACCGCGACCAACACGATGTTCGACCACTGCGACGCGATGTTCGCCCACGACGAAAATTTCTCCAGCTTCAACACCCCGCCCGACAATCTGACCTTCCAATGGTCCAACAACGCCTGGGGTCTGGCCAGTCACTCGGCCGGCGGACTCTGGGATGTGAACCGCGCCACCGTCCACCATTCGCTCTGGGCCCACAATCACACCCGCAATCCCAAGGCGCGGCCCGACGGTCTGCTGGACTGGGTGAACAACGTCACCTTCGACTGGGACATTGGCTTCATCCTGGGGGATTCGCAGACTCCGGCCAATTGGAAAACCAATGTGGTGGGCAATTACTTCATCGCCAGTTCGTCCTCGGGAAGCCCTTTTGCCAGCGCCAGCAAGGACAGCAATGGAAATCCGAACTTCTCCGTGTTTGTCAGCAACAACCTTTACGACAGCGACAAGGATGGAATCCTCGACGGCACCGACCGCGGCAGCAGTCTTCTTGGCAGCAGCCTGGCGAATGTAAACCTGCTCGCCAGCCCGGTCGCCCGCACCGCCGGCACCCCGGTGACCGAAGACGCCAACGCCTTGCTCGCCTACAAAAAAATCGTTTCCGCCTGCGGCCCGCTGCGGCTCGATGCAAATCCGAACCGCGCGCTCCGGGACGAACTTAACACCATCCTGACAAATAACCTCGTCACCCAGCGCCGCCACCGCATCACCTATGGGTCCCTTGGGGGCTCCGGCGCCACCAATGGCGGGTTCGGCACCCTGATCTCCAGCCCGGCACCGGCCGACACCGATCAGGACGGCATGCCCGATTATTGGGAAAAATCCGTCGGCTATAGCCACACCGCCGCCAACAACAATACGGTGATGCCCAATTCCGGCGGTCTGGTGACCGGCCTCACCTATTTCCCGCCCGGCACTCCCGCCGGCTACACCCAGCTGGAGGAATACCTGCACTACATGGCGATCCCTCATCGCGCCGTGCTCAAAGACAACGCGCTCGACATCGACCTGGGCCGGTACACCAAAGGTTTTGCCAGCAGTCCCGTTTTCACCGTCTCCAACATCGCCGGGGGTGCGGTCACGCTTTCAGGCCCGGGCGGCTCGCAGGCTCACTTCGTCCCGCCCGCCAACGCCACGGGCCGGGCCATGTTTGATTTCACCGTCACCGACGCGCAGGGCAGCGCCTGGACGCAACGTTTTGCCATTCTCATTTCCGGTGATCCGCTCCCGGTTGATCCGGTTTCGGTGCCTTTGGTTTGGAAAGGCAATGGCACCTCGCACACCTGGAACAACACAGCGGGCAACCAGATGTGGCTCGACGGGGAAACCCCCGGCAGCTGGGGCGACACCGACACCGCGACTTTCGACGACACCGGTTTCAATTTACCCGGCATCACGATCTCCGGCACCGTGCAGCCCTCGGCGGTAACGGTGGATTCATCGAAAAACTACACCTTCACCGGCACCGGAGGGATCGGCGGCGCGTCATCGCTGACCAAATCCGGCACCGGCACCCTCGCGTTCTATAACACTGGTGCCAACACCTTCCCGCTGGACGTCCTCATCGACGGCGGCGCGGTGGTGATCGGCGCCGGTTCCAGCATCGGCAACGGCCCGCTGGAATTCCGCAACGGCACCCTCACTTCGCTCTACACTTCCAACCATACCCTCCCGAACATCATCACCGTTCCTGGCGGCAGCAACGTGTCCGTGAACCTGTCGCCGCAGATGAAACTCGGTGGCGTCAGCGGCGCGGGCACCCTGAATCTCAAGGTCACTGCCACCGCCACCCAGGCTTCGCGGCTGGCCGGCTCGTGGGCGGGTTTCACCGGCACCCTCAATCTGGCGGCCACCGGCACCCAGGGGTTGATTTGCGCGAATTTCAACGGTGACGCGGCGATCGGCTCGTTCAACAACCTCAATGCAGCCACGGTCAATCTCGACAACGTCAATCTCGGAGGCCGCGACAATTCCGGCGGCAACACTTTCACCATCGGCGCGCTGCAGGGTACTTCGAGCGCCAAACTCGGCGGAGCCCATTACGCCGGCGCCCTGACTTATTCAATCGGCGCCCTGAACCGGAGCACCACCTTCGACGGCTCCATCACCAACAGCACCAGTTCCACCGATTCCGCCAGCGGATCCGCCACCGTCCTCACCAAAACCGGCACCGGCATCCTCACCTGGAACGGTTCCGGCAGCCACACCGGCGCGACCAATATCAATGCAGGCACCTTCCTCCTGAACGGCACCTTCGGCCGCACCGCCACCACCGTCGCCAGCGGCGCCAAACTGGGCGGGGCCGGCCGGATCGGCGACTCCGCTGGCGGATCGGTGACCGCAGCCAGCGGATCCTCCCTCGCCCCGGGGGCGGCAGGACAGGCCGGACTGCTGCGGTTGGCCGCCCTCACCCTCAACGGCACCACGCTTTCCTACGATCTCTCCGGCACCCCCGGCGGAAGCAACGACCGCATCACCACCCAGAATCTGCTGAAGATCAGCGGCGCCCAGAATTTCCTCTTCACCCTCTCCAACGGAAGCCTCGGAGCGGGCACCTACACGCTGATCGACGGAGGCAACAACACCACCCTCACCTCCGCCACCTTCACCCACAATCTCCCCGCCACCACCCGCCAGAGCTTTGCCCTCACCAGTTCCGCCAATGCCGCGACGACCCCATTTGTGCAACTCGCCGTCACCGGGAATTCCCAAAGCCTTGTCTGGACCGGCGCGGGGGGCAGCGCGTGGAATCTCAACAGCACCGCCAACTGGTCTTTTTCCGGAAACGCTTCGACCTTCTATAATCTTGATGCCGCCAGCTTCGATGACACCGCCGTCAATGGCACCGTAACCCTCACCGGCGCGCTCCAGCCGCAGGAAGTCATCGTCACCAATACCAATACCGCTTACACTTTCGGGGGCACCGGCAGTCTCTCCGGCTCGGCGGCTCTGACCAAAAACGGCACCGGAACCCTGGCCATCAACACCAACAACACCTACACCCGCGGCACCACCATCCATGGCGGCACTGTTTCCATCGGCACTTCCACCGGGCTCGGCTCCGGCTTCGTCGCGCTGAATGGGGCCACCCTCCATCTCGCCACGGCCGCCCTCACCTTCGCCAACGAACTCCGCCTCTCCGGCAGTTCCAGCTTCGGCCTCACAGGCGGCAACAACACCCTCACCGGACCACTGACCGGCACGGGCGCCTTGGGAATCTATTTCCCCGCCGGCGGACTGATGACCCTGCAAGGCAATATTGATGGTTTCGCCGGCAGCATCGCCCTGACCGGCACCGGCGGCACCCTGCGCTTCAATCCGCCCTCCGGCGCCACATGGGGCGGTGCGGACATCGCGTTCGATGCCGGCACCGGCGTCATCAACCACCGCGCCGTCACCGATGTTGCCATTTCACTGGGGGCACTCAGCGGATCCGCCGGGTCGCAACTCCTCGGCAGCGACCAGGCCGGACCCGCATTGGATACCTACCTCATCGGCGCACTGCACAGCAACACCACCTTCGCGGGCAGCATCTCCGACGGCACCCACGCCACTCCGCATACCACCGCCCTCACCAAAACCGGCACCGGCACTCTCACCCTCAGCGGCACGTCCAGCTACGGCGGCGATACCGCGGTCACTGCCGGAACCCTGGACATCTCCGGCACCTTGACGAGCCTGGGCAATCTCGACGTTTCCAGCGGAGCCAACCTGCGTCTCACCGGCGGCACCGTGGCGATGGATCAGGTCGTCATAGATGTCGGAGGCTCGTTGCTCGGCTGCGGCACCCTCATGGCCGACCTGATCAACCACGGCACCGTCCAGTCCGATTGCGGGGTGAAACTGACTATCAACGGCGACGTCGTGAACCACGGCACTTTCCGCGTTACCAGCGGCACCGGCTTTGAGCTCAACGGCAGCTTCACCAACACCGGCCTCCTTGATCTCCTCACCGCGGAAGTCTCTCCCACCGTGCTGCAGAACATCGTAAACCAGGGCGTCATCCTGGATTCCAGCATGGTTCAGGTCGCCAGCGCCAGCCGGAACAACGGTTTCACCGTCACCATCCAAGGCTTCGCCGGCCACAGCTACCGCCTGCAACGCTCCGCCACCTTGATCCAGCCCGACTGGGCGGACATCGGCACGGCACAACCCGGCAACGGCGCCATCCTCACCTTTACCGATCCGACTGCTGCCGGCAGCGCCCTTTTCTATCGCATCGCTGTCCTTCCTTAGCCACTCCTCCCCAACTGCTTCCTCCGCCGGCCGGGAAAGGGGAAACACCGATCAGAAAGCCCATGGAAAGAAACCCGGCGCCATGGCCGTGAAGATCAGGATACTGGTTCTTCCTGCCGTTTGCTGCCATGCTTTCCTCCTCCCGATCGAATCAATTTTTCCGGCCCACGCTCATACTCACTGGGCTACTGACCGCCGTTTCCCTGGCAGAGCCTGGACCCTCGGAGCAACCTGCGCCAACGGCCCAGAAGGATTCAGCTCCAGCGGCGGATCCGTTGAACCACCGGATTGAGAAGCTGGGCCTGGAGCTCGTCTGGATCAAGCCGGGCACTTTTGTCATGGGCAGCCCGGCCCATGAAGCAGACCGCAACAAGGCTGAGGGACCGCAGACGGAGGTGACCCTCACACAGGGATTCTGGCTGGGGAAAACCCCGGTGACGCAGGCGCAATATGAGGCGGTGACCGGGACCAATCCGAGCCATTTCAAAGCGGAGGGCAAGGACGCTCCAGTCGAGGAGGTCTCGTGGGTCGATGCCATGGACTACTGCACGAAGCTGACCGGGCAGGAACGGACCGCAGGCCGTCTGCCGGAAGGTTATGCCTACACCCTGCCCACGGAAGCGCAGTGGGAATATGTGCGCCGAGCCGGGAAGACCGAAGCTTATGCCGGCAATCCTGACACCATGGCGTGGCATCAGGGCAACAGTGACGGCACCACCCATCCGGTCGCCACCAAGGAAGCAAATGCGTGGGGGTTTTATGATTTGTCAGGCAATGTGCTACAGTGGTGTTTTGATTGGTTTGGCGACTACCCCGGTGGGGCAGTGACCGATCCCACCGGCCCGGACTACGGCCATTTCCGCATGGCCCGGGGTGGCTCCTGGCGCATGGGGCCGGAGTTGTGCCGTTCCGCCGCCCGCGCCGGCGGCTCCGCCGGACGACGCGATTACACCATCGGTTTCCGTCTCGCGCTGAGCCCGGTCCGGCCGGCTGCCGGGAAAACACCCGAGCGCTGAGGCAAGGACGGCGGGGACCGAAGACGGCCCACCGCGCGAGTATTGACCGTGTCGATGGAAGGACCGGTTTTATCAATTACCGGAAGCACGGACGGGACGGGAAGCTGGGCGTGCCATGAAAATACACCCACCTACCCTGACCACCACGGCCCACCCCAAACGTGAGGCCTCCTCCACGCGCTCATTGCAGCGCCTCTTCATCCTGCTGGGCCTCGCTTGGGGGCTGGCAGGCTCCGCCGATGCAGCGGGCACCCTGACACCGAAGGGATCACCGGACCAGCCGGTCCAGATCCGCGATCACCACCTCGAAGTCACGCTCAACAACGGCTTTGCCCGGGCCGAGGTGACGCAGACATTCTACAATCCGAACGACAAGGACCTGGAGACGGTTTATCATTTTCCGCTGCCGAAAGGCGCCAGTCTTTCGGAAGTGACGATGACGCTTGGCGAACGTGAGATCCACGGCGAGGTGGTGGAAAAGGGAAAAGCGGAAACGATCTACCAATCGGAAAAACAGGCGGGCAGTGAAGCGGGCCTGGCGGCCAAAAATGGCTATCAATCGTTCGACTTCCGGGTGCATCCGGTCCGGGCCAAGGGCGAGACCCGGCTGCGCATCGTGTATTACCAGCCGCTGGAAATCGACGCCGGGGTCGGGCGGTTTGTTTATCCTCTGGAGGAAGGAGGCACGGATGAGGTCGCGGCCAGCTTCTGGAATCCGGTGCATGACAAAGTGGAGGGGATGTTTTCTGCCGCGATCGAATTGAAGTCGGCCTGGCCGGTGGCCGATGTCAGGGTGCCTGGTTTTGAAAAGGAGACAGTGACCGACAAGGTGACGGAGGGGCACTACAAGGTGCGGGTGGAAAAAAAGGACCATTCGCTGAATGGCGACCTGGTGTTCTATTACCGCCTCGCAGATGATATGCCGGGGCGGGTGGAACTGATTCCCTTCCGCAACGGCGGGACCGGTCCGGGAACCTTTATGCTGGTGGTCACACCGGGGCTGGACTTGCAGCCACTGACCGGCGGAGCGGATTACGTTTTTGTGTTGGACACCTCCGGCAGCATGGCGGGTAAACTGCGCGTCCTCACCGATGGGGTGAGCCAGGTGCTCGGCAAGATGTCCGCCCAGGACCGCTACCGCATCGTCACCTTCTCCAGCTCGGCGCAGGATCTGACCCACGGATGGAAGCAGGCCGACGAGGCGAATCTGCGGGGGACACTGCAGCAAATCGCGGGCCTGCAGCCCAACGGAAGCACCAACCTCTATGATGGCCTGTCCCTGGCGATGAAGGATCTCGATGCCGATCGTGCCACCAACGTGGTGCTGGTGACCGATGGCGTGACCAACACCGGAATTGTCGATCCGGCGGCCTTTCACACCCTGACAAAAAGTCATGACATCCGCATCTTCGGTTTCCTGCTGGGCAACAGCGCGAACTGGCCACTGATGCGCACCGTCTGTGATGCCAGCGGCGGTTTTTATGCCGGGGTCTCGAACGCCGATGACATCATGGGCCAGATTCTGCAGGCGAAGAGCAAGGTGAGGCACGAGTGCCTGCATGATGTGGAACTGAGCATCACCGGCGTGAAGACCTTCAACACCACGGGGCTGCTGCCGGGCAAGGTCTACCGCGGGCAGCAGCTGGTGATGTTCGGCCAGTATGAAGGCAGCGGAACGGCGGAGCTGGTGCTGAAGGCGCGGATGACAGGCGAAGACAAAACCTACCGCACCCAGTTCAGCTTCCCTGAAAAGGATGCGGCGAATCCGGAGCTGGAGCGGCTGTGGGCCATGAACCAGATCGAACAGTTTGAACTGCGCGCCAACACCGGGATCATGCCTGCCAGCGAATCGGATTCGGCCATCGGAGACCTGGGGGTGAAGTATCAACTGGTGACGGATCACACCTCCATGCTGGTGCTGGGAGACGATGCCTTTTCCCGGCATGGGATCGAACGGCATAATCAGCAACGGATCGCGGTGGAACACGCCGCGCAGTCGGTCCGGGCGGCGGCCCCGCAGCCCGTGAGTTACCGCGTGGATACTACCCAGCCGCTAACTCCTTCCAAGGCGCCTTCCTACCGGAGCAGTCGCAGTGGCGGAGCGGGAGCATTGTCACCCGTGACGGCGGTGGTGATGGCGCTATTTTCCTGGTTGGCTCTGCGTTGGACAGGGCGTTCCCCTAATCCCCGGAAAGACGGCTGATGACTGCATCGGACCATCAGGAATCAGGGGTCAAGGCATGCCCGCCGCTGGCGGGCATGCTGCTGGCCGGCGGCATCATGCTGGCGGCAGTGCTGGTGCAATGCAGCACCGGATTGGCGGAGGCACTGCAATGGCAACGGAGCGCAGGCGCTGGCATTGGATGGCTGACTTCCCACCTGTGCCACTGGTCCTGGAACCATCTGGCTTGGGACATGTTCGCGTTCGGTTTGCTCTCCCTGCTCAGCCTGCGCGTGGCGCCATCCCGTTATGGGTTCTCACTGCTGGCGGCAGCCATGTTGATCCCTCTCGAAATCACCATCAACCAGCCGATGCTCGATACCTACCGTGGACTCTCGGGAATTGATTGTGCCCTCTTCGGACTGGTCGTGGCGGCCCTGTGGCAGCAACCCTCCGGAGACCGGAGAGGACACCGCGCCAGGATCATGGCCATGCTGGGAGGCGGCGGTTTTCTAGCCAAGACGCTTTATGAGCTGACTACCGGCAGCACGTTATTTGTGGAAGCGGGGCCTGAGCCTTTCGTTCCGGTGATTTCCGCCCATCTGGTAGGGTTTTTCTGCGGGGTGGTAGCCGTAGTGGCCAAACCAATCCACCCTTCCCGGTCCCGTCACCGTGAATCAAGCATGGCAGCCGGCCATGAAGGTTCCCGGCTCAGGCGGCAGGCACCGTGACGGCTTCGACCACGCCTTTGCGCAACACATCGAGGTAACCGCCTCCCGTCTTCAGCTTCTCCATGCCACGCTCAAACGCGTCGATATGCTGCACCCGCTGATCCAGGTCCATGACCTCCTCCCGCGCCCGCAGGATCACCTCGCCCGGGCTGATTTTCCCATGCAGCGGAGACGTTTCCGCCACCTGCACCACGAGGACGCCCCCCTTGTCAGGGAGTGCCAAGCGCATCCGCTCCGCCCGCCGCAATTCCCGCACCGTCAGACCCGCGATCTCCCGGCTGACGGGCGTTTCCTCGGATTCAAAAATCGTCTTCAGATCCACCACCGCCACCTGCAATTCCTGATCCACGCCGCTCCGCCGGATGCCCAGAGCGAGGGACTCCCCCACCTGCTTCTGGCGCAGACGGCGGAAAAATTCCGCACTGCTCCGCACCGGTTCACCATCCATCGAGAGGATCAGATCATCCTTCCGCAGGCCGGCCGCCGCCGCCGGGGAACCCTTGTCCAGCCCTGCCACCAGCGCGCTTTCCGACCGGCGCCCTGTTTGATAGGAAGCCACCGGCCAATCTTCCACCGTCACCCCCAGATAACCCCGGGGCCGGCCTTTGTGAATCATCCGTTCATAGGCGTCCTGGACTTCATTGCCTGGAATCGCGAGGCCGTACCCCTGTCCGGAAGGGGATTCCTGCGGCCCGATCACCAACCGGGCATTGATCCCGATCAGCTCCCCTCTCAAATTGACCAGCGGCCCCCCGGAGTTGCCGGGATTGATGGCACAATCGGTCTGCAAATAGGTATCCAAGGTATCACTGACCCGGCGGGCCCGGTTGCTGATGATGCCCTGGGTGACGGTATCCGCCAGGTTCCGGGGATTCCCCAGCGCAAACACAAAATGCCCCGGCCGCATCAGATCGGAATCCCCAAACGCCATCCACGGAAACTGTTCGTCCGGCTGGCGCGGTTCAATCCGCAGCAAGGCGATGTCCACCGATTCGTCCCGGTCCACCAGGGTCGCCCGGCGTGGTTCCTCATCGCCGTGCAGCGTCACCCGGATCAGGACATCATCGCCTTCCACCACATGCCAATTGGTCAGGACCAGACCTTCCTTGCTCACAATCACCCCGGACCCCACCCCCGGCTCGCGCACGGTGCGCTTCCTCACCTGGGGACCCACACCTGTCACGATAGTCTCCTCGATCACCCTTTGGCGGTCAATATGCACACTCACCACGCCCGGCAGGGTGCGTTCCACCACATTGGCCATCGCTTCATTCAGCGCCTCCGCAATGCCGGCACTGTCCCCCGGCGTCACTGCCGGCGGCTCCCCGGCGCCTCCCGACGGGGCCGGTGCGGCTACGGGCATGACCGACAACAGCCGGACCATTCCGGCAGCAGCCGCAAACACCCCTAAGGTAATGAACAGATCCCGGATCGGAAGTCGCATGGCAGGAAAGCCAGACCGGTAGCGGCCCCGGACCGCCTCCGCAAGCTGCTTCCACCGCTCCTGCAGATCGCCATTGGAAAACCACGCCAACGCTTTTCTAGTCCCTTTTCCCTGCCCCATGTTTCCCTATTACACGCTCGACACCATCGCCGAAGCCGCCCGCCTGTCCCCGCCCGCCCGGCTCAGCGTGTTTGGCGACCCCGTCTCCCACTCCCTCTCCCCGCAGATGCACGACCCCGCCCTTGCGGCCTGCGGCATCGACGCCCGTTACGTCCGCCTCCAAGTCGCCAGCACTGACTTCATCAAAGCCCTCCGCACCATCCGCGACCTCGGGTTCATCGGCACCAACATCACCATTCCTCACAAATTCACCGCCCTCGACAGCGTCGATGAAGTGGACCCCGCCGCCCGCCGCCTCGGAGCCGTGAACACCATTCTCTTCCGGCCCGACGGCAGCGCGCTCGGCCGCAACAGCGACGGCCCCGGATTCGTCCGGACCGTCCAGGAGGAATTCGGAGCCGAAGTCAAAGACCTGCGCATCCTCCTCCTCGGCGCGGGTGGCGGGGCAGGCGGAGCCGTCGCCGTGCAGAGCGCCCTCGAAGGCTGCCGTTCCCTCACCCTGACCAACCGCACCGAAGCCAAAGCGGCTGCCGTCGCCGCCTCCCTGCGCGATCTCCTCCCCGACGACCGCTGCCGCACCATTCCTTGGACCCCGGAAGCCCTGGCCGCCGCCCTCCCTGACATCGACCTCGTCATCAACGGCACCTCCCTAGGCATGTCCCCGGAAGATCCCGCCCTCCTGCCTGAAGGCACCCTCACTTCCCAGCACTTCGTCTACGACATGGTCTATAAACCGCTCATCACGCCCTTGGTCGCCACCGCCCGCGCCGCCGGAGCCAAAGCCATCAACGGCCTCCCCATGCTCCTCTGGCAGGGCGTCCAGTCCTTCGAATGGTGGTTCCAGCGCCCCGCGCCCGTGGAGGCCATGCGCGCCGGACTCGATGCGGCCGTGAGTGCGAAAAGATAAGCCGCCACCTCCAGTTAAAAAAACCTCTTGCAACCCGATCTGGATCTCTTATCTGTCCAGCCCCAAAATTTCCCTGTATTCATCACCATGGCTAAAACCTGCTGGCTCGAGCGTCAAAAACGCAAATCTGCAACCGTCGCGAAGTATGCTGCCCTCCGGGCACAGCTCAAGAAAGAAAAAGACTACATCGGTCTGACCATGTTGCCCCGTGATGCGTCCCCCACGCGCCTGACGAACCGCTGCCTGATGACCGGCCGTCGCCGTGGTTACCTGGCCCGCTTCAAACTTTCCCGTATCGCCTTCCGTGAACTTGCTTCAGGTGGTCTGATCCCCGGGGTGACGAAGTCCAGCTGGTAATCCAGCGGCTTCATTCCCAACGCTTTCCCCATCGCAGGGCCGGAATACGCACAGTGTTCCGGCCCTCATTCTTTTCCCCGCTCCCGGCCCGATTCCCGCTCTATTCCAGTAAATCCGCTCCACCTTCCCCAAAACTGCTGTGCGCCCCCTGAATCTGTGATATAGTAGTGCCGCTCCGGTTCCCCCTTTTATCCCTTCATCCTTTTCCCTGCTGTGCCGATCTACGAATACATCGCCGCCGACCCTGAAAAGTCCTGCCGCATTTGCAGCAAGGGGTTTGAACTGATGCGTCCGGTGGACCGGGCTCCCCTGGAAATCTGCTATCTCTGCAAGAATCCGGTCAAAAAACTCGTCTCAAGGGTCAATACGCCCAAGATCACCAAACCACTTTCCGTCTCTGACGCCAAATCGAAGGGCTTCACCATCCTGAAACGCCGCGACAAGGGCGTTTACGAAAAACTCTGACCCCACCGTTTTTCCCTGCCTGATCCGCCGCCTCCAACCGATTCTTCCGGCGGCGGATTTCCCCGAATGAACCCATCCGTTTTCCCATTTCCCACCTTCCTCGCGGAAGCCCTGCCCGCCACTCCCAGCAACGAGGAAATCGCGTGGCAGTTGCTCCTCGTATTCCTGCTGGTGTTGCTGAAGGGCGTGTTCGTGGCCGCCGAGTTTTCCCTCGTCAAGGTGCGCGCCAGCCAGATCGATGAGCTGATGCAGGAGGGCAAGGCCAGTGGTGCCGCCATGCGGGCCAAGGCCATGGTCCACAAACTGGAGGACTACGTGGGCGCCACCCAGTTCGGGATCACCCTGACGAGCATCGCGCTGAGCATGTTCGGGGAACGATATATTGTGCAATGGCTTCAGCCCAAACTGGGAGGGCTACTTCCCCAGGCAGCAACCAGTGTAGTGGCATTTGTCCTGGTGCTCACGGTGCTGACGTTTGTGGATGTGGTGTTCGGCGAATTGATGCCGAAGTCCGTGGCGATCCGTCGTTCGCTGAATACCGCCCTTACTTTAAGCGGCCCACTGAGCGCGTTCGAGTTTGTCTTCCGCTACGCCATCCGCCTGCTCAATGGCAGCGCCAACTGGATCATGCGCGTGATTTTCCGCATCGAACCGGACAAGGACGGCTTTCAAAACATCCACAGCGCGGAGGAACTGCAAATTCTGGTCGCCGAATCCCAGCGGTCCAACCAAGTCACCGCCACCGAGCGCGAGATCTCCATCAATGCGCTGGAATTGAGCGAGTTGACGGCGCACGACGTGATGACGCCGCGCACGGAAATCATTGCTATTGATCCCAAGGAAGACTTCCAGACCAACCTGAAAATGGCGCTGGAATCGAAGCACACCCGTTTCCCCCTGCGGGAAAAAAACCTCGACCACTGCCTCGGCGTGGTTCACATCAAGGATTTCTTCCGCATCATCAATGACCCGAAACCGGACCTGACCAAGATCCGCCGGGAAATCATCATCGTGCCGGAAACCCAAGCCCTGGATGAACTGCTGAAAACCTTCCTCAGCCGGCAGGCCCACATGGCCCTCGTGGTGGATGAATTCGGCGCGACCGTCGGCATGGTTACCCTGGAGGATGTGCTGGAGGAATTGGTCGGGGAAATCCAGGACGAATTCGATACTCCCCTGCGCGAGAATGGATTCGACCGGGTGAGCGATGACGAGTTTGAAGTGGACGGTAAAATGCCGCTCTACGAACTGGCCGAGCACTCGGATATCGAATTGGACAGCGAGGAAGTCTCCACCATCGGCGGTTACATCACCTCGCATGTCGGGCACCTGCCCGGGGTAGGTGAAACCGCGGAGATTGAAGGATATGACATCACGGTGACGGCCATGGACGGCCGCCGCATCCTGCGCCTCCATTTCAAACGCCGTTCCCCCGAAACCGCCGAAACCGCTGCCGCCAACGAACCGGCCGGCAGCTGATCCCCGGCCAGCGCCCTCTCATGACGCGGCAGGAAAAATTCGTGGTCCTCGGCCTTCTCGCGGCCTTGTTGCTGGGAACCGTAGTGCGCCACCTCCGGCGCGGAGGAGGCAATTTAATTCATCCATCCTTGAACACCGGCACCAAAGCCCCCTAGTCTGACGTAGACGAACATACCCATTATGAGCAAGGTTCCCTTTGAACAGGCCGTCATCGAAGCCGCACGCCAGGATCCCCGCTATGCGGCGGATGCCTACCACTTTCTGCGCGATGCTCTGGATATGACCATCAAGACCATGCAGCAGGGGCGTACCGATGCCGTCAACCATATTTCGGGCGCCGAACTCTGCGAAGGCCTGCGGGACTATGCATTGCAGCAATTCGGTCCGATGGTCCCCACCATTTTTGAAGCCTGGGGCCTCGCCACGACAAGGGACATCGGTGAGATGGTCTTCAACCTGATCCGCACCGGAGCCTTCAGCCGCAGCAAATCCGACAAAGTGGAGGACTTCAACGATGTCTACACCTTCGCCGACGCTTTTGAAAAACCTTTCCTGCCCACCCGGACCACCTCCCCGGTGCCGGCACCCCGGCCAGTCTGAGTGCGCCCCAGGACTCCCTGACCCTGAACGTTTTTGATGCAATCTGCTGTTTTTTAACTTTTCTCCGGCAAACTCCGCTGCTCCTTTCCTTTCCATGCGACTTCTTCCTCTCCTTTTTGCTGCCGGCTTGCTTGCTTCCTGCCGGACCACTCCGAAACCGGTCGAACCCGCCACGCCCGGAGAGACTGCTGTGGAAGCTGCTGCCGGTGGCCTCGTCCCCGCAGCTGACGTCGCCGCCGTGAATACCTTCTTCAAGACGCACAAAACGAACAGCATGGTCCCGGCGGCAGATCAGACACCCGCGATCACTGCCGCCAATTCGAAGTTCATCGTCGATCTCGATGGCCAGCGCGTTTATTTTTACATTGATGAAAAGCTGACCGCCGCCACCTCCATCGCCAGCGGCCGGAAGTATTACCGCACTGAAACGGGCGACTTCACCGTGGGCCAGAAAGACCTCAACCACCGGTCCAGCAGCTACGGCAATTTTGTTTCCAAAGGTGGAGGCACCGTCATGAGCGATGTGCAGAACGGCTTTGACCCCACTCCGGTGGGAGCCCGTTTTGAAGGCGCCATGATGAAATATTTCCAGCGTTTCCATTATAATGGCCGCCCCACCGCCATGGGGTTCCACCGGGGAGTCCTGCCCGGCCATCCCGCCAGTCATGGCTGCGTGCGCCTGCCGGAACGCAGTGCCTCCTGGTTCTTTTCCAAAGTGCCCCTCGGCACCCCAATCCTGGTCCGGGGCACCAAAAACGGCGTCCCCTACGGCGCCAGCCAAGGCCGTCCCAAACGCTCTCCCAAGGTGCATTCCAGTCTGAAAAACAAACCAGTGGTCACCAAGCCCGCCGATCCCGGCGCCGAAAGCGCCACCAGCACTCCACCGCCCGGTCCGGCCACTCCCGCCGACCCCGTGACCACTCCATCCCCCACTCCGGAGACCCCTCCAGCCGTGGAGACTCCGGCTCCGGCGGCACCCGCCGCACCGGTTCCCGCCGAACCCGCCGCTCCCCCCACGCCGGACGCCCCGGGCCAATAAACCCGCCTCTTCCCCAACCGCGCCATGAATCAACGCTTTGCCCTCGGTCTTGATTACGGCACCAATTCCTGCCGCTCCCTCCTCATTGATCTCGCCACTGGCGAGGAACTGGGCTCCGCCGTCTTCTCCTACCCCAGCGGCTCCGCCGGCATCCTCCTGGATCCCAAGGACCCCCACCTCGCCCGGCAACATCCCCAGGACTACCTGGACGGCCTCACCGCCATCATTACCGGAGCCCTCACCCAGGCCAAAGCGGCCAACCCGGCCTTCGACCCCGCCCGCGTCATCGGGATCGGCATCGATACCACCGGCAGCACCATCATTCCGGTCGGTGCCCATGGCACCCCCTTGGCACTGCTCCCGGAATTCGCCGATAATCTGGCCGCCCACGTGTGGCTCTGGCGCGATCACACCGGCTACGCCGAGGCTGCGGAAATCACGGCGCTCGCCGCCCGCATCCGCCCGCAATATCTCGCCAAATGCGGAGGCACCTACTCCTCGGAATGGTTCTGGAGCAAGATTCTCCACCTCCAACGCACCGCGCCCGACGTCTTCGCTGCCGCCCACAGTTTTGTGGAGCATTGCGATTACTTGCCCGCCGTCCTCTGCGGCCTGACCGACCCGCTCACCATCCCCCGCAGTATCTGTGCGGCCGGGCACAAGGCCATGTTCAACGCCGCCTGGGGTGGCCTGCCTGACAAGGAATTCCTCAGCCAGCTCGACCCCGCCCTCGCCAGCCTGCGCGACCGGCTCTACTCCACTGCCGTCAGCAGCAACCACGCCGCTGGCCGCCTCTGCCCCGCCTGGGCGGAAAAACTGGGCCTGCGTCCCGGCATCGCTGTCGCGGTGGGAGGCTTCGACGCCCACATGGGAGCCGTCGGGGCCGGTATCCGTGAAGGCACTCTCGTCAAAATCCTCGGCACCAGCACCTGTGATTTGATGATCCATCCGAACCACCAGCCCCTCGCCGACATTCCCGGCCTGTGTGGCATCGTGGATGGCTCCGTGCTTCCCGGCAACTACGGCCTCGAAGCCGGCCAGAGCGCTGTGGGCGACATGTTCCTCTGGTTCGTCAATCATCTCGTCCCGGACCGTTATGGGGCCACTCCCGACGCCAAATTCCAAGCCATGGAAGCGGCCCTCGCCCCCCTCCGCCCCGGCCAGACCGGACTGCTGGCGCTCGATTGGAATAACGGAAACCGTACCATCCTCACCGATACCCGCCTCACCGGTCTCATCCTCGGCCAGACGCTCCACACCACCGCCCACGAGATCTACCGGGCGCTCATTGAGGCCACCGCCTTCGGAGCCCTGACCATCATCAACCGTCTGGAGGAATACGGCGTCAACGTCCAGGAAGTCGTCAACACGGGCGGCCTCGCGGTCAAGAATGCCGCCCTCATGCAAATCTACGCCGACGTGATCGGCCGGCCCATGAAGATCAGCCGCAGCGACCAGACCTGCGCCCTCGGAGCCGCCATCTTCGGAGCCATCGCGGCAGGCACCGTCGAATGTGGATACGACAGTGTCGCCGACGCCCAACGCGCCCTCTGCCGCCTCCGCGAAACGGTCTATCAGCCCAACCCCGCCAACCACGCCCTCTACGCCCGCCTCTACGGCCTCTACCGGCAGCTCCACGACGCCTTCGGCACCCAGCAGTGGTCCGGTCACCTCAGCCACGTCATGAAGGAACTGCTCAATCTGCGGGATGAAGTCCGTCCGGGCTGACCCTTGGTTTCGAACCGCAGGAAACGAAGGCCCCCCCAAGAAAAAAGTTGTTCCCGGGGTCCATGCGATCCATTCTCAGGGGAAATGCTCCGCGCCTTAAAACAGCAGGTTCTCGAAGCCAACCTCCGGCTCCCGGCTTCCGGCCTCGTCAGCCTGACCTGGGGAAATGTCAGCGGCCTTGATCCCGGGGCGGGCTTGATGGTGATCAAGCCCAGCGGCGTCGACTACTCCGACCTGCGTGACGATGACCTCGTGGTCCTGGAGCTCGCCACCGGCCGCCAGGTGGAAGGCAAACTCCGTCCGTCCTCCGACACTCCCACCCATCTGGTGCTCTACCGCGCCTTTGCAGGAATCACCGGCATCTGTCACACGCACAGCCCCTCCGCCACCATGTTCTCCCAGGCAGGGCGGTCCCTGCCCTGTTATGGCACCACCCATGCCGATCATTTCCATGGCCCTGTTCCGCTTTGCCGCGCCCTGACCCCTCAGGAAACCGCTGAAGATTACGAGGGCCACACCGGCCACGCCATTGTCCAGACCTTCCGCGACCAGCAAATCGATCCTCTCCATGTTCCCGGCGTGCTGCAGCTCCACCATGCGCCATTCACCTGGGGCACCAGTCCTGTCGATGCCTTGAACAACAGTATCGCCCTCGAAATGTGTGCTCACATGGCCCTCGGCAGTCTGCAACTCAACCCATCCCTCGCTCCCATCCCGGCGCACATTCTCGACAAGCACCATCACCGCAAACACGGCCCCGGTGCCTACTACGGCCAGAAGTAACCCGTTCCCCTCACATTATCCGCACGGCCGCGAGCCGGAAATAGAGCGCCGCGCCTTCCGTGATGGCCAAGTGCACCCGGCAGCCTCCATCCGGCAGATGGATCACCTGTTCCACCGGCAACGGCTGCCAGTCCCGCAACCCGGAAGCCACCTGGGGAATCAAATCAGCGTAGGCATTTTCCTTGAACCGGGGCCACCAGGTCACGGTCAGCACCTCGCCCGCACCCGCCGGATCCGGCCCGCGCACCGCCGTGAACGGAGGCTCCGCATCCTGACCCGCCGGGTTCCGGCCCGCCAGGACATACTCCATCGCGTTGGGAATTCCATCCTTGTCAGGATCGCTCAAGGGGCCGCGCGCTTCCACAGGCAGTCCAGCCTCTGTCATCCATTCCACATATCCCAAATCCCCCGGCAGGCCCAGCACCTGGGTAATGATTTCGTGATCACTCAACCGCGTCAGTTCCGGTGCCATGGCCGGATACTTTTCGAGGAACGCATCCGCCACCACCTGGGCCACCTTCGCGTGGACAGCGGTGTTGGGATGGAATCCATCGCCGGAAAACAGATACCGCGGCCGGCAATCATCGTCTGCCTGTTTGTAAAAAGTCACCCCGCCGATCAGGAACGGAGCCGGATCAAGGATCGCCTTCGTCACCGCGTAGGTGTCGGCAAAACCCACGTCCTTGGTGGCCGCGAAATCCCTGATCTCCATGTTCAACATTTCGATCATCTGCGTGAGCACCGCGGTCCTGACAGGATCAGTCCCCGCCTCCGCCTGCAGCTTCGGGGTGCAGCCCACGTGGGGCACGGCACAGAGAATCATGGGCCCGGTAAAACGAGGCTCCCGCGGACTGCCATCGCTGAAGGTCCGGGGATTGCGGAACCACTCAATCACCGATTTCAAATTGCTCCGGATCGACGTCCGCATCCTGTCAGGATTAGAACCTTCTCCAAAAGTCCCGGCATAGATCGACTCATAATCGATCTGCTTCGGCTGGCCCTCCACCAGCGGATTGGTCTCAGGATCACTGTTCCCGAGGGCCAGATCATTCCCTCCGAAAAAAATCACCACCCGCTGGGCTTGCCCAGTGTACTCGGTGAAGGTGGTCCGCCAGGCAGGAAACAACGCCCAGATGGCATCCCCTCCACTGGAGGCCTTGATCTCCGCCTCGGCATCCGCCGTCTGCCTCAGGAAATTACGGAACTCGCGCACCGTGCCACCCGGCTTGGCCCAGTTGAATTCGTGTCCGGTCAGCCGCAGGTCAGGATAAACCGACCAGCTTCCCAAATCAAAATGGTCATGGCGCCGGGCATCCAGGATCTCGATCCAGTTCCGCGCTTCCCACGCCGCAGGGGTCGACGGATAGAGCGCCGGGAACTCACTGCGGTATTCCTTGGTGAGACTGTCCCCGGTCACCAGCACCTTTTCCCCTGCCCGCAGGGACCCGGTTTCTGATAGAACAAGGACCGCCACGGGCAGCCAAACGAAACGGGCCAAATAACACAGGGACATTGGAGTGGGGGGATGGTGTCAGGGCAGGGCCGTCGCCCGCACCCGCAAAAAGCGGAGCGGAGCGGCCACGGGGGGAACCCACGACAGGAGATAGTCGCCCGCCGTGGTCCGGCTTTCAACCGGTCCCGGCCAGCCCGCCGCTTGCCAGCCGGTCAGATCCGCCGACTGCTCCACACTGTAGCCAGCCCGGTCCGCCCCCGGCGGGACCGACAACGTCAAGGATCGCCCGGGACCCGTTCCTGTCCATGAAAGCGATGGCCCCGCCCCCAGCGCGTAAGCCTGCCAGGCCGCATCCGTGGAGCCGGTATAGGCCACCGCATCCGTGCCGCCCGGCGTGCCATGACGGGACACACTGCTGCGCCACGCGGAGGCACTCCCCGCCACCCCACCCTCCCGCAGGGTCAGGCTGTAACCAGCCCCATCCGCCGGGGAAGGCCAGAGGCCCTTGGTGCCATAGCTGATCTGCCCCAGCGGGCTGCCGTCCGTTTTCTCCAAAAGAAGATTCCCGCCTGAATTGGACAGTGATCCCTGGATCAGCCCCCCCACCGGACCCGCGGCACCATAACGCTGCCCGAAGGCGGCGCGGTTCCGCACCAGGACCAACCGCCCTCCCGGCGGCAGGCTCCAGCGGTCCGCCTCCGCGCCTTCCCACGCTGGCTGATAACGCTCCGGATCAAGCACCAGCCGCACATCATGCAGGCTCACCGTTTGGGCTCCCGGATTGTGCAGCTCGATGAATTCAAAGTCCTCCCCGTTGCTGAATCCCGCCACCAGCTCCGCCCCGGAGGGTTCCGCTGGATGATAGTGAATCTCGGAAACCGTCAGGTTCGCCGCCGTCGCTGACACCGCCCCCACCGCAAAAACGGCCGAGACCGGCCCGCTCCATTCCGTGCCATTCCGGCTCCGCACCGTGATCCTGACATCCTGACTGACCACCAGATCAGACACCGCCAACGCAGTTGGGGAGACGGCTCCCCCCGCCAGCCGGGGATCACTGCCATCCGTGGTGACCCACCATTCCGGCGCGCCGGACGTGATAGTCACGTGACTCCCCGCATCCACGATGCCCCCAGCCGGCACCAGCACCGGCAGCGGGACAAAACTGCTGTCAAAATAATCCGCCCTTCCCTTCACCCACGCCTTCATCGCTGTCAGGCGCGACTGCCACTCCACCTCATTGGGAATTCCCTGAAGCACGGCATTGGAGGAAGTGATCTCCGCGGCCTGACGATCGATAATGGCCTCCATGGCGGCATCGCTGAAGCCGGTGCGGCGCCAGCGCGTCCACCGATCAAGATAAGTCTGCTTGAAATCCGAATCCGCAAACAATCTCGGAAACCACAGCTGGCTGGAACGGTAATAAAGCGCGCTGTCAGGGCTGCCCTGGTCGGTATACCCGCCCGGGGTCACATCCCAGATCGGACCCAGCCGCAGTTTCCGGTCGTCGCCCAGCCACGGATACACACTCAGCAAAAACGCATCGCTGTGCCGCGTGAAATTGGATAGCAGATATCCCTCCGCCCAGTCCTCCTCCACCAGCCATTTCCGCCAGCCCACCACCGGATCACGCCAGTCCACCGGATGATAGAGCGCCCCCTCGAATTGCCGGAACCACGTCTCCAACGCCGTCCGCTGCGCGCCCACGATCCGATAGCCCCCGGGCTGCTCAAAGTTCAGCACCGCACTGTTGGTTCCCGGCAAATCATCTCCGGCCAGGGTCAGAACATTGGCTGTCGTCTGGGAAATCCGGTCAGGTCCTGCGGTCCGGAAAAACTGCGGCGTCGTGACTCCATTGTCCGCCGGAAAGCCGGTCTCCGGGATCGCATCCGGCCGGTTGATGCTGAGCAAAGCCCCGCCGCTGCTGCCATCCGCGCTCAGCGCCGTGAAGTCCAGCCGCTCAGTTCCCCGCGAGATTTTTTCCATCAGCACGTAAACTCCCTGACGGTCCGCCAAAGTCAGATCGCCCCCGTTTTCATTCAGAAACACTTCTACAAACCGGAAGCGGGGGGCATACCGGCCCAGGCGCCGGCTCAGCTCATAAATAAAGGTATTGGCCAGCAGGGTGGAATCCCGCAGCGCGCCAGGATCTGGATAATAAAGCACCCAGTCATCATTAGCAGGCAACCCCAGGGGAGCCGCTCCGGCTGCAGCGCCATCGGCCGACCGGCACTCCACCGCATAGGGTTTTTTCGACCATGTGCTCGACAGATAACCCCGCCCGCGGATGCCGATGTCTCCCGTCAGCTGCGGCACCCCGGCCATCGACGCCGCTCCGCCCACCCGCTCCTGCAGAACCCAAACCGCCGCCTGGGCCGCCACCTGCTGGTTGGATAGCCCCTTGGCCGGGACCGGACCCGCATTGAAGTTTTCGATCACCATCAGTGGCAAAGGCGAAGTGTAGCCGGCGAGATCAGGAGCCAACCTCACCCAGGAGGCCCCGCTCACTACCCCCATCAACCCATTCGCCCGCTCCACCGCCACCGCCCGCAGACGGGTCGTCGCCGGAACCGTGATAGGTTCCGTATAGACCGGGGAAGCCACCGTGGGAACGGTGCCATCCAGCGTATAATGAATTTCAGCTCCGCTGCTGCCGGTGGACAACGTCACCGTCAGCGACCCAACGAAGACTCCCCCCGGCGGGGAGATCTCCACGGCTCCCGGCATCGCTGAGATCGGGTTGTTCGGCGCTCCCGGGGTCGGTTGCGACATAAAAACCAGCTCCGTGCTTCCACTGCTGCGGTAGCCATAGGACACGTCCTCCACCTGAGGCGGAAAGGAAGGCACAAAGCCATTCACGACCTGGCCCTGCCATGTCAGCGCCAGAAATTCCCCGCCCTTCGCGAGAGAAAAATTCGTGTGCAGCGTCCCGGCGGGATCGCGCCGGTCCTTCCCGCTGGCAAAAATCACCAAATACCCCTGGGCTGGCAAAACCACGGCGGGCAGGGGCCACTTGGACAGATCGGCGGCATTGTCCGTCAATGCCGCCCCCGCCAGGGAAATGGGTGCCGTCGTGGGATTATGAAGCTCCAGCCAGTCAGAAGCGGCTCCGTCCTCATCCCGCAACCCCAGCCGGTTATCCGCCATCACTTCATGGATCACCACCTGCGCCACCCCGGCCCGGGCCGCAGTTGCCCCGGCGATCAGCCCCGCTATCGCAGCAAAAATAAAGGAATGCAGGAAGAGGGACCCAGACACAGATTTACTTTGTAATAGCGGAGCATGGCTTACAATCCGATGAAAAGGCGCCACTCCGGGCTTCGTCTGTCCAGATTCCCATGACCCGCCGCCACTTTCTCCAATCCCTAGCCGCCACGCCCCTGGCCCCGGCTGCAGGCGCGGCTGAACCAAGGCCATGGTCCCGTCGCGAGCCGCACATGGGCTGCCTTTGGACCCTCACCCTGCCGGGCCTCCCTGCCGCTTCCGCCACCGCGGCGGCCGATGCCGTCTTTGCCGAAATCGCCCGGCTCAACCTCATTTTCAGCGATTACGAACCCACCAGCGAACTGAATCGCCTCTGCACCAGGGCCGGCCAGGATGACCCCTTACCGGTCAGCGCCGAACTATTCGACATCCTGCACCGGTCCCGCAAAATTTCCGCCCTCAGCGACGGGCTGTTCGATATCACCCTCGCCCCCTCCATCCGCCTCTGGCGCCGCAGCCGCCGCCGGGGCGAACTCCCTGAGTCCGAAGCCCTCGCCCAGGCCCTCGCCCGCAGTGGCTGGCAGGCCATGGAGCTCGACGAAGCCAACCGCACCGTCCGCCTCGCCAAATCCGGCATGCAGCTTGATCTCGGCGGCATTGCCAAGGGCTGGACCCAGGACGCCTGCCTGAAACTCCTGCGCGACAGGTTCAAAATCACCTGCGTCCTCCTCGATGCCGCCGGCGAAGTCGCTGCCGGGTCCCCGCCCGCCGGAAAGGACCATTGGGAAATCGGCCTCCAGCCCTCCGGTGATGAGCCCCCGGTGCGCATCGCACTGAAGGAGGCCAATGCCGCGACCTCCGGTGACCTTTATCAATTCGTGGAGATTGACGGGAAACGTTACAGCCACATCATCGATCCCCGCACCGGTCTCGGCTCCACCATTTCGCGTCAGGCCACCCTGATCGCTCCCACCGGCGCCATGGCGGACCCCCTGACAAAACTGCTCTGCTTGCTGGATCCCGCAGAATCTCTCGCCCTTCTCGCCAAAACCTGGCCCGGCCTCGAAGCCCGCATCACCTGGAAACCGGACGGCCAGCCGCTCCGGACAAGTCAAACACCACACTTCCCTCTCCTGCCCTGACTTTTCCGGAACGGAACAGGGCCGGAACGTGACCATCCATCACGCCCCGGCCCCTCCGGACTAATAACCAATCAGATATCCCGGTTTTTTCTCACCAATAGATGCGAACCCCGGCCAGACCGGTCACACCATCGAAATCGCCCCCATCGGAACCGCCATCCATGCTGGAGAATTCCACTCCGGTCATGAGCTTCAGCTTATGACCATACAGGAAATAGTTGAAGCCGAGATACCCGGCATTGTAGGTGCCGCCGTTCCCGCCATCGGTCAGGTCCTCTGCACGGCGCTCATAGCGGCTCTGAGCCCGGAGCACATCATCGCCACTGTGGGCGTAGGTGTAGCGGGCCACCACCTGGAGTTTCTCCGTGATGTCCCAGGAGGGTGTCAGATAGAAACCCCACATGTCGCCGTTGTCACCCTCGCCATAAACCGTTTCGGCATTCAGACCAAACCGGCCCTGCTTCAGCGCCACGCTGGCCGCCAGACCATTGTCGAATTTGGTCAGAAGATCATCTTCCCCATCGTGTTCCGAGTGCAGGAAATCGCCACGCAGCACGGTTTTCTCCAAACCGGTGACGTCCTTCAAATCATAACTGGCGCTGGCGATGTAGCTGAAGCCGCCGCCGAGGTCGCCGAATTCGGATTCATCCCCCGGGCTGCCGACATCGTTATTGAAGACTCCGGTGTAGTAGCTGAAATTTCCGTTTTTACCGGAAACTGAGATGCCCGTTTCATAGTCAATACCGAAGTTGTTGATCATGATATTCCGTTCAAAGGTCATAATTTCGCGGGAAGTCGTGCTCCAGTCCAAGGAGAACCGGGGCTTCTGCTTGCCCACCGTCAGGTTGAAGGCGTCATCCGGCTTCCATGCGAGGAAGACTTCGGTAAACCCTTCGTAAAAATCGCCCCCTGAGTTGAGATCACCGAACATTTCAGCCTTCAATTCAAAGTCCTGGAACAACTGGGCATTCAATCCCAGACGGAACCGCCGGTTGTCCCAGTCATCGTAGTTGCCCTGATCGGAATCCAGCCAGCCATATTGCCCATGATAGCGGCCGGTGAAGGCCAGCTTCTGGATCACCGGATTCTCCTTGTTCTTGTAAAGAGTGGCCAGGGACCAGATTTTGTCCATGGTGGATTCCTCTTTGGGCGCTTCCGGAACCGGTGCCTTGGGAGCGGTGGTCACCGTGCCGGCGTGGGCGGCGAGAGTCAGGGTAGCCAGGGTAGCGGCAATAGTGCCTAGTGTATTTTTTGACATGCGATGGTGGGTTGGTGTGCTGCACGGCGGGGTGACCGTATTGTGTCGTTTTAGCCACTCATTGTCACACAGTCGATGGAATGTATGTGACAAATTCGTTGAATTCGAACTGCCGCGCCCCCCACCGGTGCCTTCACCCAAGGCTGAAAATTCAGCTTTTTGATTTGCATTGTTTGCTAAAGGGTTGAATTTTCAGCCCATGACCCTGCCTGCCAAACTCAGCCGACGTGAACGTGAAATCATGGATCTGGTCTTTGCCCTCAATCAGGCGACCCTGGGCGAAATCCTGGACCGCATGGAGGATCCACCCACCCGCCCCGCGCTGCGGTCGATCCTGACCATCCTGGAAAACAAAGGCCACCTCCAACACCGCAAATCCGGGCGCGAATTCGTTTATGCCGCCACCCATGAAAAGAAAGGAGCCGGCAAATCCGCCCTGCGCCGCGTCCTGGATGTCTTTTTCGGCGGCTCCCTGCAGGACGCCGTAGCCGCCCACTTGGCCGACCCTGGCGAAACGATCGCTCCCGCGGAACTCGCCGCCCTGGAGCAATTGGTCGCTCAAGCCGCCAAACGCCAAACCAAAAAATCCAAATAAATCGGCTCCATGAATACCTCCATTACCGGCATCCTTACTTCATGGATTTCTCCCCGCCTCATGGAGTCCCTCACCGATGCAGCGCTGAAATGCTCTCTCCTGCTGCTCCTCGCGCTGGCCATCTCGCTTTTGGCCGGGTCCCGGTCCCCGGCGTGGCGCAACTGGGTTCTCTCCCTGGCCCTTATTTCCCTGCCTCCCGTTTTCGCCCTGTCCGTTTCGTTCCCGGAGTGGCGCTGGCGGGATGCTCTTTCCCTTCCTCATCCGGAAACTTTATCCGCTCCTACAGCTGTCAGAATGTCACCGCTGGTGGTGGAAATCCAGCCGCTGCCGGAGACCGCGGCTCTCCCAGCTGCGGCTCCATTTGAACCCGCGCTTCCATCATTTTTGGAGGCGCTATTTTTGGCCTGGGCTGGCGGGTCCATCCTGACCTTTTTCCTGATGCTGGCCCGGCAGGCTATTGCCATGAACCGTCGGCGGCGCTTTGCCCGGGTGCGCCGGGGTATCCTTGTTGACCGACTGGAAGAGGAATGCCGCCGCGCCGGCTTGAAACGCAGCCCGGCGCTGTTCATCGCCAGCGGGTGGGTCATGCCTTCCACGTGGGGCATCACGAATCCAGCGATCCTGCTGCCACGGGAAGCCGCAGCATGGCCACTCCGGAAACTCCAACACGTGCTCTGGCATGAGATGGCGCATATCGCCCGGGCCGATCTCCTGACAGCCCTGCTTTCCGCTCCGGCAGCGATCCTGCTTTGGTTCCATCCCCTCGTTTGGCTCGCCCGGCATCAGTCCCGCCAACTCCGCGAGGCGGCTTGCGATGACTGGGTGCTCACTCACGGCAATGCGGAAGCCCCCGCCTACAGTGCCGATCTGCTGGCCATCGTCCGTCATCAGGGCCGTCAGGTCTTCCCAGTCGGCGGCATGGCCATGGCGCAATCCAGCAAGGTTGGCAGCCGGGTCCATCGACTGCTCTGTCCCAATGCTCCCCGCCAACCCCTCACGGCGCTTTCGCGCACCGTCCTCACAACCATGTGGTGCACTCTGACAGCGTTCACCACCCTGCTCATTTCCTGCCGCACCACTTCTCCGGTCCCTGCCCCCGCGGAATCACCGGTGATTTCGATCAGCGGCAAGGCAGGTCCCGGAAAGGCGCTGATTCAGTTTTCCCTCATCGAAATTACCGGAACCAGGGACACCGCCAATCCCTATCTGACCCTTGCGGAAAACGCTTCCATCGCAGCCCTTGCCGGCGATTCCCTGCGGGATCTCAGTCAGAAGCGAGGGGTTGATCTTTACAGCCTGCCTTCCGTCCGCGAAGGTCAAACGGTGGATTACGCCGGAGGCGCCTACCGGTTGAATCTATCAGGTGCAAAGTCAGTTTCGGGTGACACCATCCTGACCCAAGCGGCCATCAGGATCGACGGCAAGCCGTCCCCTCTGACCTTTGAATCCCTGCGTATTCCAAATGGAGGTTTCGTCGTATTGCCCGGCACCTTTCAACCCGCGGCTCCAAAAGATAAAGAATCCCGCAATCGCGTCCTCGCCCTCCATGCGGCCTCCCATCCTCTGCCCCGGAAATCAGGAGGCGATACCGTCAGCTTCCCTCTCCCCGGCGACGCGAGCCTGCCCAGCGGCGCCAGGCTGATCAGCTACGAAGTCCATTTTATCGAAAAGGAGCCGGACCGGAATTGGCCCGGCGACCAGCCCCTCCCTCAAAGATGCACTGCGAAACAAGCCGCCAAAATCCTCGCTCTCATGCGGGTAAAGAGAGGCCTGTCGATCGCGAGCTATCCAAAAACGACCACCCTCGCCGGGAAGGAAGTGGACATGCGCAGCCTCATGGCCAAAACCTTCGAACGGCCCCGTCGGCCCAGCGAACCGGCCAAGGATGAGCATGGCCACACGTTCCTCTATATGGACTCAGTTGAAGTAGGCACCAGACTGAAGCTGACCGGGCGACCCTCAGGGGATTGGCTGGTTCTGGACGTCACTTTTGAGGTGAAAGGAATCACCGGAGAAAAAACATTCCCTGGTGGGTTGCGGGCGCCTGTCGTGGGGACGGTTTCACTAGACAGCCGGATTGGCTTGGATGATGACGCCACCTGCTGCTTCATCAGTGGGATCAATCCACCCGGAGAGAAAACGGGAACCGAACTTTGCATTTTTGTCGCCACCTCACAAAGCATCAATCCGTGATCGCCGCAAAAATGCCAGCCCTGCTCCACCAAGGGGAGAGGGCTGGCATTCAGTGATTCAATCATCCGCCTTGTCGTTGTCCTTGATCACAAACCGTGCCTTCAGGGTCGCCACCGGTTTGGCGAGACCGGCTTGTTCAACGCTTTTCAGGACTTCCGCGAAATCCTTGTAGGCGTCAGGCGATTCATCGATTGGGTAGCGGCGGCAGTTGGACAGGATGTCGTGGGCGTCCATCTCTGCATCGACCGTTTTCTGGTCAAGGCGGCGGCCGGCTTCCTTGCGGCCCATGGCGCGGCCAGCCCCGTGGTTGACGACCAGCAGCTTCGAAAACATCAAAAATTCATCCTCCCCCAGCACTTCCCGATAATCCACCTTGGCCACCCCGCGCCCCTTTTCCAGGGGCACGGCCCCTTCGAAAAAGTCCACGCAAAACGCCCAAAACGAATCCTCCCCGGCAGCCACAAATTCCTTTCGCACCGACACAATCCGCCCTCTCCGCAGCAAGTGGTTCAATTCTTCCCTGCCGCTGCTCCCCCCATGGACCGGCACCTGTATGAATTCAAATGGCATCGTCTTGATCGCGTTTTCATTGAATATTTTTCCCAAGGGCGCTGCCCCTGAACCCCTCCTTGGTAAATCCGCCTCACCCCCCAGAATCCATCCCCCGTCCACTCCCTCCTCTCCGCCTCTTCGTTCGTCCCTCACTCCGGGCTCCGCTGCGTTCGCTACACTTCCAGCGCTCCGCGGCACTTGTTGTTAGGGGACTGAACTACGGAGCACGCGGAAGCCCAGGTAGTAGCCCTGGCCGCCCGGGTCGTAGCCGTACCGGTCTGCGGCGCGGCAGCCGCGGGCGTCGGCGGACCAGCCGCCGCCCCGGAGCACCCGGGCCGAGCCCGAAGCCTCCCCCCTGGGATCAGACTGCGACCCCGACGCATAAGTCCCATACCAATCCCAGCACCATTCCCACACGTTCCCCGCCATATCCTGGAGTCCGTAGGCATTCGCCGCAAAGCTCCCCGCCGGCGACGTGCCGCGCCCATAGCGCGGGTGGTTTCCACGCGTCGGGCTCACGTCGCAGGCGATGTCACTGCTGCTGTTATAATTCGCCTGGCCGTGGCTAATGGTGTCCCCCCACGGAAACCGCTTCCCGCCCAAACCGCCCCGCGCCGCCTTTTCCCACTCCGCCTCCGTCGGCAGCCGATACCCCTTGGCCGCCCAGTTCACCGTCGGCACAGTGGTGCCGTTGCGCATCGGGCTGCCACCCACCGCGTAGCACGGCGCCAAGCCCTCCCGCTCGCTGCGCGCGTTGCACCACTTGACCGCATCCCACCAACTCACCGTCTGCACCGGGTGATTCGCCTCCTTGCCTTCGCCCTCCGCTAAGTCGGTGTAGCCGCGCTCCACCGCCCAATCCCTCACCTCGTCCCACTGTTGTTTGGTGACCTCCGTCTTCCCGAAGTAAAAGGCGCTCACGGTCACTTGCCGCACCGGACGCTCAGTAATGGCACCTTCCCCAAAAGAGTCCCCCATCGAAAAGCTCCCAGCGGGGATGCGAGCCAAGGTCTGGGCCGACTGCGCAGCCCTTTTGAGCATGGCTTCCTTTTCGGCCAGAGCTTCCTGATCCAGCTTGACCTGCGCTGCGATGACTTCCTGCTCTGCCTTCTGCTTGTCCTTGGTCCTCGCTTCGCCGACCAGCGTTTGCACCTTTTCCCGGGCCGCCTGCAGCGAGGCCACCCAGTTGGGCTCCGCCGATTGTTGGCGCTCCGCCTGCAAGGCAGTCTCGCCGCCATTTGCCCGGGCAAGAGTCGCATACAGTCCATAAAGATTGTCTACATTGCAGTCATTGGACAACAGCAGCGGCGCGCCGCCCGCCGAGGCGGGGCGCTCCCAGGGCAGTATCCACAGGTAGGATTCCTCTTTGTCATTGCCGAGCGTGCGATTGGCCCGGGCCACCAGCCAAACCTTGCCGTTCACCGCCAAGCTGAACCGACCGTCGGCGTCGCTTTTCCCGGAAGCGGCAGGTAAAAAAACCGCCAGCATGGACGCCGCACGCTCGAACGACATATCCCCGGGGCTCCGTGGAAGCTCTCTCCGAAAAACCTCGTTTTTGAGGGCTCTCAATTCAGAAAGCACCGATGCCGGCTCCGCAATGGCATCGATTTCCTGAAGCAGCGCCCGCCGCGCGGACTCGTCCACCTCCGCCTGAAAATCCTCCGCCACTCCCTTGCGGATGGTTTCCGTCAGGCTGGCGGCCAGCTTCTTAAAATCCTCATCCGCCACCGCGTGGACATCCACCAATCCCATTTTGATGTTCTCGCGGCCAGCCGTGACCACAAAAATCTGGCCGGAAATCTCCACCGGTTTCGGCGAACACCCTACGAGGGAAAATAACAAAACAATCCAACAAATTATTACAGCACGCATTTTCTGAAAAAGGAACAGAGGCATTCGACAAGATAGTTATAAAGAATGGGCCTGAGGGATGACATTGGTTGGTGGAGCGGGGACCCTAGGTTGAATTAGGATTACGATGCCAACTAAAACAACTTCGTCTCCATCCGCCCAGCCACCACGCCATCATATCAATGTCCTGGGGCAGCTTCTCAAGTATATTCCGCAGGGGATCGTCTAAGAGCCTGTTGAAAAAACCGCATTTCCGCCGGCCGGTATGAAGATTGGAAAATACCTGGTGTGAGGCGGCGCGGGGACGGGATTTTCCTGCCAAGAGCGGTGAGGAGAGGCGGCGGGGCGGAAATACCCGTCCAGGCACTCCTGCAGCCAACGGCCAACCGCCAAAAAGGCCGCTTGGGCGGCGGCGGCCTGCCGCGGGGTGCCCACTCCGGTCAATTTCCGCAGGATGAGCCCAAGGTTGAACCCGATGATGGCACACAGATAACGTTTGTTGATGTTGTCCAGTCCCCGCAGGGTGGTGCGCCGCTGAGCGCCACTATCAAGGACATGGGCGAAGCTGCGTTCGATCTTTTCCCCTCTCTTTTTGAGCAGGGCCTTGCCGCTCCGGCTGGCCACGGCGCGGGCGGCTTTGACCACGGCAGCCCGGGCTTCCGGGGCCAGTCTGCCAAGGTTGCGGCGCAGGGCATGGGCATCGCCGATGATGGTGCGCACGCCAAGCTCATGCTGGATGATGGCCAGCTCTGCAGGATCGTGAAAGCCTTTGTTGGTGGTGACACTTTTGACGTGCGAGCGGCCTTCCTGCGATGGCTGACCGTGCAGATCCTCCACCAGTTCCGCGGCTTCGATGACACGCGAGGACAAGTCCTCACTGTCGCCCGCATCACCCGGGCGGACTTCGGCGGCGACGATGGCCCCGCTGTCCAGATCCACGATGTGCTCCGGTTTATGCAGCATGTCGCAGGCGCCATGCTTGGTGCGGCCGACTTTGGCGTCAGGATCAGAAGGGTTGTGCCACTCGGCATTGGAGGTCTTGCGGCCCTCCCGGCGGCGGTCAAACCGGGCCACCGCAGCAGGGTCATCAGGGTCCACCCCGGCGGCCCGGGCCAGTTCCCTGACGTAATCGCGGTAGCTCTCTGCGGTGTTGCGCCGCACCAGCCCGCTCAGGCTGGCATTGGCTTCCATGTCACTGCTGTCGATTCCCAGATGCCGTCCTTTGAGCAGGCCATGGGCGCGCAGGCCGTCGAGTACGACTTCATGCGCGGCGGTGAAGGCCTCCTGCGGCAGGCGCTGCCGGAAGACCGTGAAGCTGGAGTGGTCAGGAGTTTCCTCCGTCAGGCTGTAGCCCAGAAACCGCCGCAGCGTCAGGCTGTCCGAAAAGCGGGCGGCGATGCCGCGGTCGCTGGGGAGACCTTCCAGAAAACCCACCATCATCATCTTGAAGAAGACGGCGGGATCAATCGGCGGGCGGCCCGTGCGGCGGCCTCCGGCCTTGTAGTAGGGTTCGCAGATCCGGTGGATCTGACCGGTGAAGTCCATCCCCTCCAACACCTTTTGCAGCCGGGCATAAAAATGGTCCTTCGGCCCCCGGGTGAGCTTGGCAGTGGGCACCCATAATTCTCCCTGTTGGATCTGCTGGTCCTGGCGGCGGAATTTCCCCATGCCCGTGATCCTGCCAGGTTTTACACGGACCTCCAGGAAAAATTTGCCGGACCAGAATTTTTCAACAGGCTCCTAAGTCGCCGCCCGCGGGAGCATGGGGTGAAAGCCAAGGCCCGCACCTACTCCGTCTGGAGCCATCTGGGGGCGGTGGTTTTTGTGCAGCTGGCGCACGCTTTCAGCTTCAATGATGTCAGTGGAATGGCGACGTCTCAAGCGCCGGGCGATCGCCGAATTTGGGATCACGCCGCCGACGCAAGGCGGCCGCCAAGATGCACCTGTGGCTGGATACCGGCTCCTTGAGATCAAACGCTATAGCAGTCCCTATGGGATGCTTGTGGACCTGCATTTCCCGCTACCACTGTCTTGCGACCCGCCCTGCCAAAGAACAGACTTTGGCCTGACTTGGGATGCCGTGACCCAGTGACTCCGGCCGCGGCCTTTCCTCACAACCTAACTTCCACAGGCCAGCCCGGCACGGCATGACACCAGGCATTCCATAGCAGGAATGCCCGCTGCCAGCCAGGAGGCTGCGGCATGTTCTTGAGCGGAAAGCGAAAGAAACTACTTAAATTTTCCTTAATGTCGGAGGTGCGTTCCAGAAATCCTCCTCCGGCTGCGGCGGGAGAAGGGTTTTGAAAGCGTGCTTAAACCCCGTCCATCCTACCCTTAACCACGCAAACCCCAGCGCATGTTGAGTATATCCGGTTCACGTTCCTCCCGTTTTTGTGACGGACAATCCCGACGCGGATTTTTACGTCTTGGCGCCCTCGGCCTCGGTGGGCTGGCCCTGCCTGGCATGCTCCGTGCGCAAGCCCGGCAAGCCACCCCTGGCAAAAAGGCGATCATCATGGTCTTCCTGCCCGGAGGACCGCCACATCAGGACATGTGGGATCTGAAAATGGATGCGCCCTCGGACATCCGCGGGGAGTTCCGTCCGATCCGCACCAAAGTGCCCGGCATCGAAGTCTGTGAACTGTTTCCCAAAATGGCCGCGATGATGGACAAATTTAGCATCATCCGCAGCGTGGTGGGCAGCACCGGGCAGCATGCTGCGGAGCAATGTCTGACGGGACGGCCTCCACAGAATGCCCCGGCCGGCGGATGGCCCAGCATTGGAGCGATCATGTCCCGGATGCAGGGGACGGGTTCGCCGGGAGTGCCCGCATTCGTCGGGCTTTCCCCAAAGATGGGCCATGGGCCCTGGGCCAATCCCGGCCTGCCAGGATTCCTCGGTCCGGCACACGCCCCTTTCCAGCCTAACGGGGGCGGCGCGGCCGACCTCGTCCTCAATAGCATTACCCTGGACCGTCTGCAGGACCGGCGGGCGCTCCTGCACAGTTTTGACAACCTGCGGCGCGATGTTGATGCCTCGGGCATGATGGGAGCCATGGATACCTTCCAGCAGCAGGCCATGGGCGTCCTGACGTCCAGCCGGCTGTCTGAGGCTTTGAACCTCGACAAGGAGGATCCCAAAGTCAGGGCCCGTTATGGGGGAGGCACCATGAAATGCCGCGACGACGGTGGACCGGAGTGTCCGGAACAATTCCTGATGGCGCGCCGTCTGGTCGAAGCCGGCGTGAGCTGTGTCACTCTGGGCTTCAACCGCTGGGACTGGCATTCACGCAACTTTCCGCAGGCCCGCGAAGTTTTCCCTCAGCTGGACAATGGACTGACAGCGCTCGTCCAGGACCTGCACGACAGCGGCTTGGATCAGGACGTCAGTGTGGTGGTGTGGGGTGAATTCGGCCGCACCCCGCAGCTCAACAAGGAAGGCGGACGGGACCACTGGCCGCGGGTCTCTTGCGCGGCCCTGGCCTGCGGCGGCATGAAACACGGCCAGGTCGTCGGGGCCACCGACCGCCTCGGCGGCGAGGCGGTTGACCGTCCAGTCGATTTCCAGGAGGTCTTTGCCACGCTCTACCATGCTGCGGGCATCGATACTCAAACCGCCACCATGAGTGACCTCAACGGCCGTCCCCGCTTCCTCGTGGACGAGCAGTTCAAACCCATGCCCGAGCTGATCGGCTGACTGTTATGCTGACCTTGTTTTCCCAAAAATCAGGAGGCTCCTTCTGCGATGGCTTGTCGCGGCGCTCCTTCCTGCGCCTCGGTGGCCTCGGCCTCGGCGGCCTCACCCTGCCCCAGCTGCTGCGCGCCGAAGCAGCCCAGGGAGCTGGCAAATCCCAGAAGGCGCTCATTCTGGTCTACTTGCCAGGGGGACCACCGCATCAGGACATGTTTGACCTGAAGATGGACGCTCCCTCGGAAATCCGCGGCGAGTTTTCCCCCATCCGCACCAACGTGCCGGGCATTCAAATCTGTGAGCACCTGCCGCGCATGGCGAAAATGGCGGACAAGTTTGCCTTTGTGCGCAGCGTAGTGGGAGCCAAGGACCGGCACGAATCCTTCCAATGCGTCACCGGCCGCCTCAACGATAATGTGCCTCCCGGCGGCTGGCCCGAAATTGGCAGTATCGTCTCCACTCTGGAAGGGGCAGGTGCGGCGGTACCGGGTTACGTCAATCTCTCACCGAAGATGCAGCACACCCCCTACAATCAGGGGCGCACCAGTTTCCTCGGCGTGGCCCACGCGCCCTTCATGCCCATGGGCAGCGTGAAGGACGACATGACCCTCAACGGAATCACTCTCGAACGCCTCGCCGACCGGCGTGGACTGCTGAATGCCTTTGATGGTTTCCGCCGCGGGGCCGATGCCTCCGGGGCCATGGCCGGAGTGGACGCCTTCACGGAACAGGCTTTCGACATCCTGACGTCCTCCCGGCTGCTCAAGGCGCTCGACCTTTCCGATGAAGATCCCAAACTCCGCGAACGCTACGGCAAGGGGACTGACAAAATCCAGGGCGATGCCGCCCCGCGGCTGAATGAGCAGTTTCTGCTGGCCCGGCGCCTCGTTGAAGCCGGAGTCAGGGTCGTGACGCTCAGTTACAGCTTCTGGGACTGGCACGGGCAGAATTTCAAGATCGCCAAGGACAACCTGCCGGACTTTGACCAGGCCATCAGCGCGCTGGTGCAGGATCTGCACGACCGCGGCATGGACCGGGATGTCACCGTCCTCGCGTGGGGTGAATTTGGCCGCAGCCCTCGTATCAATGCTGGCGGCGGGCGTGACCACTGGCCCAATGTCTCGTGTGCCCTGCTGGCCGGAGGCGGCATGAAAACCGGCCAGGTCATAGGAGCCACCGACCGGCTGGGCGGGGAAGCGGCGGACCGGCCGGTTCACTTCCAGGAAATTTTCGCCACGCTTTATAACAACCTTGGGATCAACCCGAACACCACCACCGTGCCCGACCTCACCGGCCGGCCTCACTTCCTCGTGGATGGCCAGTTCCAACCCATGAAGGAGGTGGTATCATGAAAATGCGTTGGAATCTTTTATGGCTGGCAGCCGCATGGCCCGCCTCCGCCGGAGCCGCGGGGCTGGAAATCCACCACGGTGCCCCGGCCGGCTCGCCAGGGATCCTGACCGGAGCCGATGCCGTGCTGCAGCTGCTCGTGACCGCCACCGATGCCCCCGGACGGCAGAGCGATGCCACCCGGGCCGTTTC
Organism: uncultured Verrucomicrobiota bacterium; assembly: GCA_942492905.1. GTDB lineage: Bacteria > Verrucomicrobiota > Verrucomicrobiia > Verrucomicrobiales > V1-33 > CAIZWU01. Next base: position 1,454,701 of record OW818657.1, on the reverse strand, counting down.
CTGGAAAGTGGAACCCGAGGGCCTTCTGAGTATTTCCCCGGCCGGCCGGGCCACCCCGCTGCGGGATGGCACCGCCACCCTCACCGCCAGCAAGGACGGAGCCCAAGCCACGACCACCATTATCGTGAAAGGCGCCGCGGCCAACCGTCCGCTGCACTTCACCAATGACGTGGTGCCGGTAATGACCAAATACGGATGCAATGGCGGCGGCTGCCATGGCAAGAGCGAGGGGCAGAATGGCTTCAAACTTTCCCTGCTGGGGTTCGAACCCGGCGAGGACTACGAACACCTCGTGCATGAATCGCGAGGCCGTCGTTTGTTCCCCGCCGCTCCGGAAAGCAGTCTGCTGCTGCTGAAAGGCACCGGGGAAATGCCGCATGGCGGCGGAGCCCGCATGGAGCGGGGATCCCCTGACTATCAAATGTTGGTCCGCTGGATGGAGCAAGGGATGCCCAAAGGGGATACTGCCGCCCCCGTGCCGGTGCGCCTCGCCATTTTCCCCCAGGAACGCCTGCTCGCCCCTGACTCGGATCAGCAACTCCAGGTGACCGCCCACTATTCGGACGGTTCGTGGCGGGATGTCACCACCCAGGTTCAATATGATAGTGGCGCCAAGGAAATGGCCACGGTCACGCCTTCCGGACTGGTGCACACCGCCCAGCAGCCCGGGGATGCCGCCGTCATGATCCGTTATATGGAATTGGCGGGAGTCTTCCGCGCCACCATTCCACTGGGCGCCCCTCTCGGGGAATTTCCGCCGGAACGGAATTTCGTGGATCAGCATGTCTTTGCCAAGCTGCGCACTCTCGGTCTGCCGCCGGCCGTCCTCAGCGATGATGCCACTTTCCTCCGTCGTGTCACGATCGATATCACCGGCCGCCTGCCCAGACCGCAGGAAGCAGAAGCCTTCGCCAGCGATCCCTCTCCTGACAAACGCACCGCGCTGGTGGACCGTCTGCTCGCCTCGCCGGATTACGCCGAATACTTCGCCTCGAAATGGTCGGCCCTGCTGCGCAACAAACGCTCGGACCGGCCCGCCTATGGCACCCAGGCCTTCTACTCGTGGATCCGGGACAGTCTGAACCGGAACCGGCCCTTCAGTGAATTGGCCGCAGGCATAGTGTCCGCTTCCGGCACCATCAGCACCTCCCCGCCGGTGGCGTGGTACCGGGCAGTGCAGAAACCGCAGGACCAGATGACGGACATCGCCCAGGTCTTCTGCGGGCAACGGCTGCAGTGCGCTCAGTGCCATCATCACCCTTACGAAAAGTGGAGCCAGCAGGATTATTTTGGCCTCGCTGCCTTCTTTTCCAAGGTGGGCCGCAAGGCATCGGATCAACCGGCAGAAGAGGCGATCATCCACCAATGGGGGGAAGCCTCCGCGCAAAACCCCCGCACCGGCAAGCCGGTGAAACCCACCACCCTGGGAGGCCAACCCCTGACCTTGGACCCGCAGGAGGACCCGCGGGGGGCTCTCGCAGCCTGGCTCACCGCTCCGGAAAATCCCTTCTTCGCCCGCATGTTCGCCAACCGTTATTGGAAGCATTTCTTCAGCCGCGCTCTCGTCGAACCCGAGGACGACCTGCGGATCACCAACCCGCCGGTGAATCCAGCCCTGCTGGACGCCCTTGAGGCCTCGTTCATCCAGAGTGGATTCGACATGAAGGCCTTCATCCGCACCCTCTGCACCAGCAGCACCTATCAACTCTCCAGCTTCCCGAACGAGCATAACGCCACCGACCGCCAGAACTTCAGCCGCTTCTATCCGCGGCGGCTCCAGGCCGAGGTTCTGCTGGATGCCATCGACACCGTCAGCGGCCTCGCCTCACGTTTCCCGGGTCAACCGGTGGAACGGCGCGCGGTGGCCCTGCCGGACGACAGCTTCAACGGTTCCAGCTATTTCCTGACCGTTTTCGGGCGCCCGGAAAACACCAGTGCCTGCGAATGCGAACGCACCCAGGACAGCAGTCTCGCCCAAAGTCTGCATCTGCTGAACTCAAAAGGAATCCAGGAAAAGCTCACTGCCCCGGCCAGCCGTCCGGCCCAGCTCGCGGCAGATCCCCGGCCCGTAGAGGAAAGGATCCGGCAGTTATTTGTCATGGCCTACGGGCGTCCTCCGGAAGCCTCTGAAACCACCAAGGCCCAGACCTATCTGACGCAAAAGAAGGGTGAAGCCGGTGCCTGGGAGGATCTGGTCTGGGCCCTCCTCAACACCAAGGAATTCCTCTTCAATCACTGAAGGTTGCCCATGTTGATGCTAACCCCTGCTTCCGTCCGCCAGTTCCTGGCGGCCATGGCCTGCGTGGCCTCTCCCGTTCTGGGACAATTGCCCACCACCCGGCTGGATGCCGTCTTCCCGCCCGGCCTCCAGGCCGGCAGCGAGACCACAGTGGCCCTGACCGGCCTGGATCTGGCAGAGGTGGACCGTCTGGTCTTCAGCGACGCCGGTTTGTCAGCCGTGCATGGCGAAGGCCTGAATTTTAAAGTCACGGCCAGCGCGGGAATCCAGCCAGGACTCTATGAAATCCGGGCGGCGGGGCGTTATGGCATCTCTGCCAGCCGCCTGTTCGCGGTCGGCACCCTGCCCGAACTTATGGAATCCAGCCCCCATGACACTCCGGAAAAAGCCCTTCCGCTGACCCTTCCTGTTACCGTGAATGGCACCACCGGAACGGATGCCGCAGACTATTTCCGCTTCGCGGCCACCCAAGGCGAACGCCTCCTGCTGTCCTGCGCCGCCGAGCGGATTGATTCGCCGCTGAATACCGTCCTGACACTCTTCGACCCGGCCGGCCGCGAGCTCCATTCGGCCCACCGCACCCATAGTGGGGATGCGATCATCGATTTCACGGCACCGCAGGATGGCGAGTTCGTCCTGAAGCTCCATGACATGGTCTGGCAAGGCGGAGCCAACCACGTTTACCGCCTCACCGCCACACCGGCCGGGGCCGGGGCCGATGGTGAAAGCCTCGCCGTTCCCCTCTCCGGAGCGGTCTGCGATTGGATGCCGCAGCAGCCCCTGACCGAATTCAAGGAGGCGGCCCCCATGGCCACGGCTGCCCATCAATTGGTCCTGCCCACCGTGGTGGCGGCCGCTCCCGGTTCCAAAGACTGGTTTGAATTTACCGGCACCAAGGATCGTAAAATCATGATCGACGTCCTCAGTCACCGTCTGGGCCATCCCTCCGACTGGGTGCTCCAGATTTTCAAGATCACCCGCGATGCGGCGGGCCAGGAGAAAAGCGAACGGATCGCGGAATTTGACGACACTGCGGCGCCTCCCGGCGCGGAATCCCTGACCTTGGGAAGCCGCGATCCCTCGGGCAGTCTCGTCTGCGCGGAGAACACCGTTTACCGGCTTCAGTTGACGGACCGGTTCCAGGCCAAAAAGCCTTGGCGGTTAGTGCTGCGTGATCCCCAGCCGGGATTTTCCGTGGTCGCCTTTTCCGAAAGTCCCGCCACCAAAGGCCCGGCCCTGCACCGCTGGAGTCCGCTGCTGCGCCGGGGAGGTAGTTCCCTCGTCCAGGTTGCGGTGCTGCGGCGCGATGGCTTTGAAGCCCCAGTCACCTTGCGGATGGAAGGCTTGCCGGAGGGGGTGAGCGCCGGGGAAGTCACTTTGCCCAGGGGCGTTTCCACCGCCTCGCTCGTAGTGCGGGCCGCTCCCGGTGCCAAAGCCTGGAACGGCCGGATCCGCGTCACGGGGACGTCGGGGGAAACCGTGGTGGCCGCCCGCGAGGCCATTCCCCGCTGGACGGTGGGCAACCGCGCCGCGGAGCGCGTCAGCCTGCGGCTGAGCTCCGAGGGCTGCGTCCTCGCCGTCACCGAAGTGGAAGCCGCTCCTCTGCTGGTGGAGCCGGCCGAGCAGAAAGTGTATGAATCCTCGCTCGCCGGCAGCATTGAGGTGCCTGTCAAGTTCACCCGCGATGCCAGCCTCAAGGGCTTCAAAGGTGAGTGGGAGGCCGTCCTGATGGGGATGCCAGGCTTGCGTCAGGCTCCGGTCGTCAAGCCGGCCGCGGATGCCACCGAGGCCAGGCTGGTGCTCGATTTAAAGGCCAAGGATGGCAATACCTTTACCCCGGGTAACTGGACCATCCAAGCCACCGCCCGCGGTATCATCCGCTGGCAACCGAACGAAAAAGATCCGGTCCGGGAACTGGCGGAATCGGCTTATTCCGCTCCCATTCAACTGCACATCGAACCGTCCCCGGTGCGCCTGACCGGACCCGCCTCCCTGACCGTGGCCCCCGGCGGCAGGGTGGAAATGCCGCTCAAGCTGGAAAGGCGTTATGGCTTTGCCGGAGCGGTGACGATTGAATTGGCGGTGCCCTCCGGGATCAAGGGAATCACCGCCGCCGCGTTGACGGCTGCCCCGGAAAACGTCGAGGCCAGGTTGGTGATCGAAACGGCCGCGGATGCCCCTTTGGGCCCCCTGGACTGCACGCTGCAGGCCAAATGCCAATGGAACGGCGAAACCCTGCCGTGGAGCATTCCCTTTAATTTGGAGGTAAAACCATGACCCGATTGATCCCCGCAGTCCTCGCTGCCCTGACTTTTTCCGCCAGTGGTGCCCCGCTCGGTATCGTGGACCTGAAACGGGACACCCCGGTCGATTTTGCCAAGGAGATCCACCCCTTGTTGAAACGGAGCTGCCTCGCCTGCCATAACACTACCAAAGCCAAGGCCGGCCTCAACCTGGAATCACCCCAGGCCATCCTCAAAGGCGGCGAGGGCGGACCCGCCGCCACCCCCGGCAAAGGCACGGAAAGTCTGGTGCTGCGCAGCGCCTCCCACCAGGAGGAATCGGCGATGCCCCCGCCTGGCAACAAGGTCAATGCACCCGACCTCACCCCGGATGAACTCGGACTGCTCAAGCTCTGGATTGATCAGGGCCTCAAGGGCAGTGCGGTCGCAGACCAGGTCGCCACCTGGCGCGGCTACCCCGCACAGCACGCTCCGGTGGCCGCGGCGGCCCTCTCTTCCACCGGCCGCATCGCGGCGGCGGCGCGGGGCAATCAGGTTCACCTGACGGAAGTCGCCACCGGTTTGTCCCTGGGACAACTCTCCGATCCGGAACTGCAAAAACTGGACCTCTACCAAGGCCGCGCCGTGGCTGACCGCGACGCCGTGATGGCGGTCGCGTTCGGCACCGATGACCTCCTGGCAACCGGCGGATACCGCACCGTGCGCCTGTGGCGGCGGGCCCCCCTGGCGGAACAGGGCACCCCCTTGGCTTTGCCGGCGGCGGTCACCAGTTTCACCTCCACTGGAGCCAGGGCGGCGGCGGGTTCCGCTGATGGAGCGATCCGGATCTGGGACCCTGCGGCGGAGCAACCTTCTCTCAAGGAATTCAAGGACCACACCGCCACTATCAAAGCCCTCTGTTTTTCACCGGACGGGCAATTCCTCGTGTCCGCGGCGGCCGACCGCACGGTGCGGGTCTGGGACGTGGCCTCAGGGGGACCGGTCTTCCGGACGGAATCACCTGGCGAAATCACCGCCCTGTGTTTTCTCAAAGGAGGCACCGAATTAGCCGCGACTTTTGCCGATGGGATGCTGCGCCTCTATCCTTTTTCCAAAGACGCCCCCGCCGCGGCGCCGACCGCCTTGCGCGAATGGAAACTCGGCGATCAGGCTGTGGTCACCCTATCTGTTCCCGACCCCGCCGGCACTCAGCTACTATGGACCGATCAGGAACCGGTGCTCAATCTGACGGATTCCGCGGACGGAAAACGGGTGGCCAATGTCGCATTGGAAAATCCCGTCCAGGCCACCATCACCCGCGCCGAGGGACACCTCAAGGCCGCCCAACGCTACCTCGAGGGCCGGAAAGCCAAGCTTGTTGCCGCCACTGAAGCGGTGAAAAAGGAATCGGAGAACCTCCGGGCCACCCACCAAGGGCAGGAAAAAGCCCGCGCCGACTGGCAGCGGAAACTGGGGCTCGCCCGCACCGCCGGCACCGCCCTGCGGGTTGCCCCAGGAGACAAAGGGCGCCAGGACGCCGCCAGCAAGGCCAATGGAGAAGCTTCTACGGCCGAACGGGCCTTCACCGATGCCCGCACCAATGCCGAACTGGCGGTGCGCCTGACCGGACAGGCCATGCAGCAGCAAGCCGCCTCCGAGGGGTCGGCCTCGGCCGCAGAAACCACCCTCACGGAAACCACCGCCACCCTGGAAAGCCTGAAGAAAGCCCTCGTGCCAGTTACGCCGCCGCAATCCCTCACCCTGCTCGACGGCGGGAAGGTCGCGCTGATCTCCCTCGATAATGGCCGCCTCCAATGGCATAGCCTGGCAACTGGAGAACTCCTTGATGCCGCCGAAGGCAGCACCCCCGGACTCACCCTCCTGACAACAGCCAGCAACCAAGTCCTCGCAGCCCGTGCCGACCAGAAGGTGGTCCGGCTGCCCTCCCGCCGGCCTTTTGTGATGGACCGCCTGATCGGCAAACCTGACGATGCCGGAACCCTCACCAACCGGGTCACCGCCCTCAGCTTTTCCTCCGACGCCCGGCTGCTCGCGACCGGCGGAGGGGTGGCCTCCCGCAGCGGCGAAGTGAAGATCTGGAACACGACGGACGGCACCCTGGTGCTGAACCTCCCCGACCCGCATTCCGATACCGTCAATGCCCTGGCCTTTTCACCTGACGATTCGCTGATTGCCACTGCGGGGAGCGACCGCTGGGCCCGGGTCTTTCAAGTGACCGATGGACGCCGCACCACCTCCCTGGAAGGGCATAGCGGCCAAGTGCTCAGCATTGCCTGGCGGAGTGATGGCCTGGCCCTCGCCACCGGGGGCGCCGACAAAACTCTCCGCTTCTGGGATCTGTTGGATGGCAAACAAACCCGCAGCATCACCAGTTTCACCAAGGAAGTCAGTGCCGTCTCATGGCTGGGCACCGGCGACACCGTGGCCAGCGCCAGCGGTGATGCGGCCGTCCGGCTCAATGAGGAAGCGCTGCCCGGCGCGAAGAGTTTCTGCTTTGCCCTCGCCTCCGATCCCTCCGGCTCCCTGGTCGCGGCGGGCGGAGAAGACGGCATCCTGCGCATCTGGCAAACCGCCTCCAAAAGACTCCTGCGCGAGGTGCCCTGAGGATTTAACATGCCATCGCAGGCCGGCCGCCTTCACTCAAAGCGAAAAGACTGAACAGGCGGCGGTCGATCCCTAACTTAATCCATTCAACTTCATGTGGAACCCCTCACATCGACCTTCAAGACCGGGCTCCGCGCTGTCCCGCCGCGAATGGTTGCGGGTCGGCGGACTGGGCGCCCTGGGTTTAAGTCTGCCCAGCCTGCTGCGGGGGAATCCCACCGCGGCCTCCATGGCACGCGCCGCCAGTTTTGGCCGGGCCAAATCATGTATCATTCTATTTCTCAGCGGGGGGCCGCCCCAGCACGAAACCTTCGACCCCAAGCCGGAGGCTCCCGTGGACATCCGCGGCAACTTCCGGGCGATTTCCACCAGCGTGCCGGGCCTGCAGTTCTGTGAAACACTGCCCTTCACTGCAAAAATCGCGCACCACCTCGCGGTGATCCGCTCGATGTCCACGGACATCCATTCGCATTCCACCAGCGGGGCCTGCATGCTCACCGGATATGAACCCGCCAGCAAAGCGGAGAATGTCCCGCCCAGCCCTGACGACTGGCCCAGTATCGCCGCCGCCGCCGGTGCCTTGAAGCCCAGCACCCGTTCACCCCTATCATCTGTCGTCCTGCCGGATGAATTGTACAACGACGGGCACATCGTGTGGCCGGGACAGAATGGCGGGTTCATGGGCTCCAAGTGGCACCCGACGCTGATGAAGTGTGATCCCAGCCAACTTCCCATGCGGATCGAGGGCCTGACATTGGAGGAAAGCCTGAGCGCGGTCCGGCTCGGTGAGCGGTTCGACCTGCTCCACCAATTCGATGAACATTTCAGCAGTGGAATCCGCAGCCATGCCGTGACCGAGATGGGCGAAATGCACCAGAAGGCCTTCGAGTTGTTACACTCGGAATCAAGCCGCACCGCCTTTGCCCTCGAAAAGGAAACGGCTGTCCTGCGGGAGGCGTATGGCCCTCACAAGTTTGGCCAAAGTGTGTTGTTGGCCCGGCGTCTGGTCGAGGCCGGCACCCGCCTCGTGCAGGTCAACTGGCCCCGCGAAGGCGATCAGGAGGTCAAAGGCAGTCCGCTCTGGGATACCCATGCGGACAATGCCGGCCGGGTCCGCAACGTGCTGTGCCCTCAGTTCGACCGGACCTTTGCCACGCTGATTGAAGACCTCCAGCAACGGGGCCTGCTGGACGAAACCCTCGTCGTGGCCATGGGTGAATTCGGCCGCTCCCCCAAAGTAAATGCCAATGGGGGACGCGACCACTGGGGATCTGTTTTTTCCGTCGTAATGGCGGGCGCTGGAACCGGGGGCGGCCAGATTATCGGAGCCAGCGACCGGACCGGGGCCCTGCCCGAATCGCGCCCGGTGCGGCCACCGGATCTGGCGGCCACGATCTTCCATCTCCTCGGGATCGATCCCGCCGGAGAATTCATGGATCCCCTGAACCGTCCCCGGCGCGTGACCAATGGCGGCATCGTGCTTCACGAATTGGCGGGGGCCTGAATCCTGGCAGGATACCATTCCGGCCCATCACATCCTTACCGGGTTGCCGGCACCTTTTGGATCGCGGCAAAAAGCGCATCGGCGATCGCTTTCATTCCCTTGTCGCCAGGATGGCCCGCCACTCCGGCATGTTCAATCTTCCGCTCGGAGCCTGCGGTCAGGGAGGCCTCCCCGGCCCATCCGGAAATATCCACAAACGTGACTCCCGCATCGGCGCTGGCCTTTCTCATGATACCATCCTTCACGGGATGGGGCCAAAACGAACTCCGCACAAAAACAGCCGACTGACCGTGTTTCCGCAACACCCCTAATAGCCCCGAAAAAGCGGCCGCGAACTTCGCCCGATCCGCAGCGGCAACCGGTTCCGCCACGTTCTCTCCCACCGCCACTACCACCAGATCGGCGCCAAAAGCTAACTCCGCCTTGAGTTCCACTTCCGGCTCAAAACGATCGTAATGTCTTTCAAAATCCGCCACATTGCGGACCATGACCTGCGGCACCTTTCCTCCCGCCCTGCCCAAATCGGCTGCCAGCAGATGGACATAATCCTTTTCCACCGCACTCGCGGCCATGCCCCAGTCGGCGGTCCAGCCAATTTCCGGTTTGGGGGCATGCCGTGTGATGCTGTTGCCCAGGAACAGAACCTTCGTCGCTGTCAGCGGCTTGGGGGAGGGCGGCTCAGCGACGCGCAGGCCAACCGGGAACGCTAGCAATAGCAGAGCAAGGAAGGAGCAGACAGGCGGTTTCATTTTGGCTGAAATTACAGGAGACAGTATCCGTGCGACAATCTTTTTGCCGCCACCTCCGCAGGTGGGCCGTGGCGCCGGTATCCAAGGGTAGACACCGGCGCCAGGCCTCCATCAAAGGCTACTGCTTCACCCGGTAATACATCTTCTGCCCGGGAACGGGGACCGCTGAGAAAGGACTGGAGGCGCCCGGCAGGTTCGTCCAGTTGCTCAGGTCCGGAGAGGATTGCAGCACTCCGACCCCCGTCCAGCCCAGGACCACGCTGCTGACGGAACCAGTCACTCCCAGCACCGCAGCGTAGGTGGGGTGGACCTGCGCGATGGTCAGGGTGCCGTCGCCGGTGATAAAGTCAGGGTGAGTGGCTGCGCTGTATACCCCGGCTGGCAGTCTCACCCCGTTGATAAAGAGACCGTTGATGTTCCGGGTCCCATCATAGCTCAACTTCAATTGTCCGGGACTGTTGATCTGATGATCACTGTTCGGGCTGGGAGCGCCAGTCGCGGTAAATTCAAGAATCCCATTATTGATGAGGGTCGGACCACTATATTCATTCTGGGCGGTAGGAATGCCAATGGTGCCGGCGCCGGTTTTAGTCAGTGCCAGGATGCCACCAGTCCCGGTCGTGTTGTCCACCATTTTACCGTTCTGGCCGCTGCCCCCGGTCGGCCACACGGTGTTGCTGATATTGGCCGCTCCCACCGTCAGGGTCGAGGTGGTGTCCGGGGCATTGTTGGCAAAGACGCCGCCATTGCCGCTCAGGCCGCCGGTTACCTGGCTGGTGCCGTTGAAGTCTACCCGCAGCTGGCTGGCCGTCCCATTGCAGATGATAGTCCCGTTGGGGCTGCTGGTGAGGGCCACCCCGGTGCTGTTGGGGACTCCCCAGCGTCCGTTGCCGGTGAAGGTCAGTTTTCCGGTGCCGATCCGGGTGAAGCCAGTGTAGGTATTGACTCCGTCCATCACAAAGGTCGAGGTATCATCGCCCATCGTGGCCAGATCGATATCGGTCCGGTAACCCTGTTTCCCGGAAACCACACTTTCGATGAGGGCACCGCCATCTGCGATCCTCCCCGAAAACGTGGTCGAACCACCCGAAACCACTCCCATTTTCAGGACGCCGCGGGCATAGGGCGAAGAGTTGGTGACCAAGCCGGTGCCCGAGGGGGCCGGCATCTGGTTTTGATTGTCGTCCCCTGCCAGATCGAAGGTGCCACCCGTCAGGACCAGCCGGCTGTAGCGGTAAATCTGTCCATTGGGCGCCCTGACGTTCAAGGGAGTCTCCGGAACCGAAACGTCCAATTCGTTGAAGAACTTCACCGTTGCTCCCGCATCAAGGGCATCAATCCCATCGACTGCATAAGGCGACGGGTTATTGCCGGTGGTGGGAGCGCGGAGCACCAGGGTGCCACTCCTGACAAAGGTGCCGCCGGTATAGCTGTTCGTTGCTTCGAGGGTCAGCACGGACGTTCCCCGGATGGTGAGGCCATCGGTGCCCTCCAGCGGGGCCGCCATGGAAACCTTGGCGTCGGCGGTGATGGTGGGTGTCGCACCTGCCAGGGTCAGGGCATTCAACGGATCGGCCGAAGTAAAGCTATAGCCGGCCTCTTTGATTTCCAGTCTGTGGGCCGTAACCGGGGAGGTAATATTAATGGTCCCCGCGCCGGCCAGGCCAAAAAAGGCGTCGCCACCGGCCCACACTGCCGGCGAACTCCAGTTGGCACTGGTATCGTTCCAGGCAAAATCGCCCGCGGCATTGGTCCAGCGGCCCTGATCCGGAACCGTGATCGTGCCTTCTCCCGTAATGAAAGCCGGATGGGTGCTGGCCCCATACTGGCCACTGGGTTGCTTGACCCCATTGATGAAGAATCCCTTCACCGGTTTGCTGCCCGTATATAGCAGGCTCAATTGCCCGGGGGTGTTGATTTTAATTTCACTGTTCGGACTGGGAGCGCCCGTGGCGGTGTATTCGAGGATGCCATCCTGGATCAGGGTTGGTCCGCTGTAATCGTTCAAGGCGGTGGGCAGGCCGATTTTGCCCGTGCCGGTTTTGGTGAGAGCCACGATCCCGCCCGTGCCGGTGGTGTTGTCCGTGATCTTTCCATTTTGTCCTCCTCCTCCGGTCGGCCAGACGGTATTGGAGATGTTGGCAGCGCCCACGGTCAGGGTGGAAACAGTGCCCGCTGCATTGTTCGCATAAACCCCGCCACTGCCACTCAATCCGCCCGTGAGCTGGCTGGTGCCATTGAAGTCGACCCGCAGATTGGCAATGCCGCCATTGCAGATCACCGTTCCATTGGGACTGCTGGTGAGGGCCACTCCGGTGTTGTTGGGCACGCCCCATCGTCCATTGCCGGTGAAGGTCAGTTTCCCGGTACCGATCCGGGTGAAGCCGGTGAAGGTATTCAGGCCGGCCATCACAAAAGTCGCGGAATCATCGGCGAAACCCTGCAAGTCGACATCCAGCCGATAACCCTGTTTGCCAGCAACCACGCTTTCGATGACGGGAGCCCCGTCGGCCAGGATCCCGGAAAAGGTATGGGTGGCACCGGAGTCGGAACCCATCCGAAACGCCGCACGGGAATACGGGGAGCTATTGATGATCCGGCCCGTCCCATCGGGGGCAGGAAAATTGTTCTGATTGTCATCTCCCGCGATATCAAAAGTACCCCCGGTCATGATCAGGCGCTTGCGGTTGCCCATCTGACCATTGGGGACTCTGACATTGGCAGGAGTGCCCGGGGTGGTGGTGGTGTCCACCTCGTTGAAGAGTTTCACGGTCGCTCCGGTATCCAGGGCATCAATGTTATCCAACGCGTAGCTCCCGGTTCCATCGACCCCGGCGGGGGCTTTCAGGACCACGATCCCGCCGCGGATGAAGGTGCTGCCGGAATAGGTATTGGCCCCCGCCAACGTCAGGACGCTGGTGCCATTCACGGTGATACCGTCCACCCCGGCCAGGGGTGCGGTGATCGTGGCATCCCCGTTGACGGCAATCACCGGAGGCGTAGCCGGGGAGCCGGTCAGGGTTAGGCTATTGCCACTGGTGGCATCGATATTGTAGTCTGCGACGCTGAATTCCAGACCCAAGGCCGTCACCGTGGCGGAGTCCAGGGTGACGAGGCCCGCACCGGCGCTTTCGAAGAGAGCCGGGCCTCCGGCCCACAACCCCAGGGACCAGTTGATGCTGCTGCCGTTCCAAAGTTGATCTCCTGAGGAGTTCGTCCAAACATTCGGGATGGTGGGAGCGCCAACCGGCTGGCTGGCGGCATGGGCCACTGCTTTGAGGAACATCTGCTGGCCATCGGCGGACAAATCCATGGCCCCAGCCTGCGGATTCGGCGCAGCGGTGATGCTGCCGGAGGCATCACGGGTACCACAGCCGAAGAATAGCCGGTATCCGGCCAGACGCTCGCCGGTTACCTGGGTGGTACGGACCGTGGTGAAGGCCGGCCATTCGGCGATGGCATAACCGTTGGCCACCTGGGCAGGATCGACCGCCGGGACTTGTCCGGCCGGAATATTGACGCCGGGATCCAGCGGATTGAAATTGATGCCTGCGAGCAGCACCCCGCCAGGTTCCATGGCGTTGGCAATCCCCTGATCCGTCCCGCTGATAGCCAGATCGAAAAACTGGACAGAGGTGCCTCGGTTGTTGGCGGGAGCCGGCACCATGATATTGCAGAAGTTGGTCATGACCTTGGCCGTTCCCACCGTGGTGGTGCTGATCCCGGCAAAGACCGGATGGCCCGGCACCACGAAGGCGAGCTTGCCGGTGGCGGTGGTGCTGGTGTCGGCGGCACAGTCATACTCCTTGTTATCCAGCAACCAGCCCATGCGGTCCCGGCGGATCAGGGTGGATTTGGTGACCAGCATCGGTTTGGTGATCAGGGTATTCCATTTGGCCCCCCGGGCGTTGAGATTGAACGGACCGCTGTTGGTCGCCGAACCCACTATCACCAGATCGTAGGTATTGAGCGTGGTGATATCATCGGCGGAAATGGCGCCGGACGGGGGATTGAACCGCTCCACGGTGTGCCCGCCGGAAATCAGCAGATCAATGAATCCCTGATCCGTAAAGGGGGTGCCGGTGGTAGAAACAGGATTGGTGTAGAAGGCCCCGAGGGACACTCCGTCCGATCCACTTCCGCCAATTCCTTCGGCACCATTATCACTGACCCAGACCACCCGGGCGGCCTCCACCGTGGAAGCGATAGTGAGCAGAGCGACAAGAGAAGGAAGGGCTAGTTGGCATTTCATAGGGGCTTGATCTGACTTTTAACAGGTGTCCGGACGTTGAATATTCCGGCACCCCCTCCTCTTGTAAGGAGTCCTCCCCGGACTGACGAGCCAAATCCCGACGTCTTCACAAAATACATCCTGTTTATGCCGCTGAGGCAGCCGGATCTCTTCAACACCTGGACGCGGCGCCGGGTGGGTTCCGTCCGTGGATGGGCACTCGTCTGGTCACGATGATCAGAAAGGATAGGCTCAGGCCAGAGGCCGCAGCGGAAAAATACCTACGTCGACCCCGGGCGAAAAATGTTGGGTGACAGGGGGCCCGTGCAGGGAAAACTGCCGGTCCCAGTAGGCGGGGACTGCCGACCATTGTGCCACCTCCGCTTCCTGAAGGGGATAGGGATCGTGCCACACTTCGCCGGTATAAAGCCGGCGGCGGCGGGGGTTCCAGGAAAAGAGCCGGTACCGCTCCATCAGAAAAAACTCGAGGCTTCCGCCGGCCGCAGGGAAGGTGGCACCCCGGCCCCGGTACCGGTAGTCCGCCTCGAGGTGACCCGCCACCGGGCGCCTCTGGCATTGGTAGGATATACTGCCGTCCGGAGCCTTCGAGGCCGACATGGTGGCGTGGTGATAAGCCAGATGGAAACCGCGCCGTGCGATCTCGACCGCCGGCCGTCGGTTGCAGTCGAGGGAGTAGAACCACACCCCGGGCCGGCCGGCGGCATCACGCACATAGGTCCTGACATTGAGTTCCAAAAACGAGGACAGCCAAGGCAGCCCCGGCAACCCCGCTGGACGCACCCCCTCCATGAAAAACGGCACGATCCCCACCCAGGCCGCGTCATCGAATACATCGACCATCAGCCCCGGCGGCAGGGTTCGTTGGATTTCGTCCACCGGCAGCTTCCAGTGCAGGAACAACAGATCCTTCCAGTGTTGGCGCATCACCACCGGACCCGCAGGGCGCGGGTGATGCGGATGGGAGAGGGGCAAGCGGGACATGGCAGTGTCAGGAAACCGCCATCTTCCTGCGTTCAGGCGGGCTCTTGCAGCAGGATCAACTCCGGCGGCCCATTCCCAGGGTGTGGCGGCAGTAGGCCAGGCTGCGTTCGAGCTCAGCCTGCTGGTAGGCGGGCTCTGCTTTTTTCCGGTCCTCGCCCGGCGCCGGCTGCCAGGAAGGGATCGGTTTTCCGGCCTTGGCGAGATTCAGGAAACGGGCAAATTCTCCGGCGCGGACGCGTTGATAGGGCGGCCAAAAATCCGCTTTCCGCCAGGAATAGGGACGGGCAAATCCCGAGATGATCTCCAGAATAAAGGGGGCCTGGGGACAGAGTTCGGCAAACCGTCGCGCGTAAGTTTTAAGGTCCATCGACCCTTCCCCCATCGCCGTCCACTGCACCTGCACGCCGTCGGCATCCTCCCAGATCATGCTGTCCCGCATTCCACTGCACAACACATAGGGTGCGAGGATTTCCAGATTCAGCAGGGGGTCTTCCAGCGTCCACGTGGCATTGCCGCTGTCGATGGTCACTCCCACGAAGTCCTTGCCGCAGGCTTCCACCAATTCCTGCAATTCCCACGACTGCATGTCGCCCGCGTGGTTTTCGATCGCGATCTTCACCCCGGCATCGATCGCCCGGGATTTGGCAGTCTGACAAACTTTGACGGTGTCCTGCTGCCGGGCCGGAATGCTTCCGGGGGATTTCCGGTCCTCTCCGAATCCCTGGTAGCAGCGCAGCACGGGCGAACCCACGGATTGGGCCACGCGGATCGCCAGCGCCAGATGTTCATCGGCATTGCCCCATTTGTTGGAGAAACGGTGCGCGCTGGGGCAGATCCCGCCGGTACCGGCATAAAGCGTGATCCCCAGATCGCGGGACTTCCTGCCCAGATCCTTCAAATAGCCCGCTTCGTGGCTGTCATAGACATCAAGGTCGGAGAGCAGCAGGCAATCCACTTTCTGGGTGGCGGCGTAGTCGAGGATCTGTCCGGCCTTCCAGCCATGGGCACGGATGGAAAAGTTATCAAAACCCAGCGCGAGACGGGGCGGGGCGGCGGGCGTCTGGGCAGAGACAGCACGGGAGAGCAGCGCCGGGGTCAGCACGGCAGCAGTTTGCAAAAGGGAGCGGCGGGTAAGCATGGCGGTGGGAATAGACTACAAACGGGCGGGGGACGGAATTATTGCTTAAAATAAAAGACGCAAGGATTGGCTTTGCAGGCGCAATCTCCAAGGGTAATAAAGGTTCCTATGAATCATTGGCCCCGTCTTTTCATTTCCGGGTTGCTGCTGAGCGCTGCTCCGCTCCCCGCCCAGTCCCCCGCTCCCACAGTGCCCGCCGCACCAGCGGTTCCCTACGAAGCCCCTCCTTCCCTGCGGGCTGATGCCATCTTTCCGGCCAACCTCCTGACGGGAGTGCACTACCGGGTCCGCAGCACCGTGGAAACCCAAGGCGGCGTGAACCGCTTCACCATCGACTCCGACGAGGGCGTTTTCACCGCCGATGGCAATGAAATGCTGATTGAGCGGCTCAGGGAGATCAATGCCATCTACCAACTGCGCCACATCTCCAAAGGGGAGGAATACAAGTCCGCCTTGAAAACGGCAGCCACCGCCCCGTTGGATCTGGCCAAGGGCATCGTGACCCAGCCCAAGGAAACCGTGCAGGGCGTAGCCAAAGGGGCCTGGAAGCTGATGAACCGCGCCGGCGAAGGCATCAAAGGAGCCGTCAGCGGTCGGGAACGCACTGCCTACGAGGAATCCGCCGGACGGGACCTGATCGGGTTTTCCAAAGTGAAACGCCACCTGGCTTTCAGCATGGGAGTTGATCCCTACTCACGTAACGCAGTGCTCCAACAAATTCTGGATGAAGTGGCATGGACCTCTTTTGCCGGCAAAATGACTTTCACGGCAGCCCTCATGCCACTGGGGGGAGCCGCCGGAGCCATCGCCACCGGCACCGGGGTCGGCACTACCCTCACCAGCAGCATCCGGGATAACAGTCCGGCGGACCTGCGCCTCCTCAATACCCAACAACTGACGGCGCTGGGAATGCCCCCTGCCCTCGTCCAGTCCTTTGTCGAAAACCCCGCGTTTTCTCCCGCCCACCAGACCCTCATGACCCAAGCCCTGACCAGCCTGCGGAGCGTGGAGGGGCTCGACGTCCTGCTGGATCTGACCCGTAGCGCGGCCGACGAGGATGATGCCCTCTTCTTCCAGCGCACCACCGAACTCATCGCCTGGGTGCACACCACGCAAATTCCGCTCAGCCGGGTGGTCAGTCTGAATGGATTCCCCGTCTGCCTCGCACGCGATGGCTCCGTCCTTGTGGCGCTGCACCTTGATTACGCGATCTGGAGTCCCGTCACCGACCGCTTCATCCAAGCCCTGCTCCATCCCCAAAATCTGACCCCAAAAGGATTTAAAGTCGTTCTGTCCGGCAGCGTCTCCCCTACCCTGCGCCAGCAACTGGAGGCCCGGAACATCGCGTTGGCCGAAAAATTGAGTCCGGTCCTCGCCCGGTGAATTTCCCTGCCCCTGCCGCCCCCCATCCCGACCCATGATCCGCTCCCTGTTGATTCTCACGGCATGTTCATCCCTGACAGGATGTCGTGAGGAACCCTCTGTGTTCGCGGAGCTGGATATGAACCAGGACCACCGCCTGTCCCTCACCGAACTCGAGCAGGGAGTCACGGCAGGCCTTTTCAAGACGTATGATGCCGACCAGGACCGCATCATCACGACGATCGAATGGCGGAAGCTTGACCCGGACGGCGACCCCATTTTCATGCACCAGCGCGACGGCAACCGCGACGGCCGCATCACCCCTGAAGAAGCTCTCTCCAGCGTCCACCGCCGGGGTTTTTGCCGGGATCTGTTAACCAAGACCGATACCAACCAGGACGGCGTGGTCGACTCTGCCGAAGCTGGAATCTGGGCCTCCGACCATCCTGAAATCATCGAACGCCTCCGCCTTGGCGACTAATCCCAACCCCAACCCACCAACCCTATGAACTCAACCTCCCGGTTTCTCCTGCTGGCCGCCGCCGCGCTGCCCCTCACCGCCTGTGTCGATCCCTACTACGCCGGTGGATATCCCCCGCCTCCAGTAGTGGTCGGCGGCCCCCCGGTGGTGGTGACTCCCCGGCCCGTCTACGTCGCACCACGCCCAGTGTATGTCGCCCCCAGGCCGGTTTACGTCGCGCCACGCTACGGCTCCGGGTATGGTTACGGACGTGGCTACTATGGTCCCCGCCGCTGGTAGCTGGTAGGGCGAATGCTCCGACTGGAGCAGAACTGCCCTCCTAGCCTTCCCGCGCCTTCAGCGATTCCACCCGCAGCAATACGGGCGGGGCCAGCACGCATTCCAGTGCCGCAATGGCAGCCACGGCTTGTTTCATCTTGCCGAAGGTCGCTTGGTGCAGCATCAGCATGAGGTCCGCATCCGCGCCCGGATCGACCTCCGGCTGCTGGAGCGACAGAATCCCGATCCCGTGATCTGCTATGATTTTGGAGATCGAAGCGATGACCCCGGGACGGTCGTCCACCCGCAGCCGCAGGTAATAACGGCTGACGGTTTCATCCACCGGCAGGCAAGCTCCATAGTGCCCCTGCGGCACAAAACCGTTGTTGTCGCCGGCCTCGTTCGTCAGGTTGTCCACCGCGTCGGCCAGATCGCTGATGACGGAACTGCTGGTGGCATTCTGCCCGGCTCCGCTGCCATAAAAGAGGGTTTCTCCCACAATGTCGCCATACACCGCCACCGCGTTCATCACGCCGTGGACATTGGCCATGATATTGGTTTGGGGAATCAGGCAGGGCTGCACCCGGACTTCGATGCGGTTGGTCGCGTCCAACCGGATCACACCCAGCAGTTTGACCGCATAACCCAGGCTGCGGGCGAACTTCAGATCCGTCTGGGTGAGGTGCGTCACCCCTTCCACATAGACCTGCTCCGGCTTCACCCAGTCGCCATAACTGAGCCAGGCGAGAATGATCGCCTTGTGGCCGGCGTCCCACCCATTCACATCCAGTGTGGGATCAGACTCTGCATAACCCAGCGCCTGGGCCTCGCCGAGGGCATCCTCATAGCTCAGCCCCGCCTCGCTCATCCGGGTCAGAATGTAATTGGTGGTGCCATTGATGATTCCGTAGATCGCCTGGATGTGGTTGCCGATCAGGGCTTCCCGCACTGCCTTGATAATCGGAATCCCACCAGCCACTGCCGCTTCAAAGTAGAGCGGCACATCCTCCTGCTCGGCGAGGGCAATCAACTCATAACCGTGCCCGGCCAGCAGCGCCTTGTTGCCGGTCACCACCGTTTTTCCGGCCAGGATGGCGGTCTTGACCAAATCATATGCTTCGGTGACCCCGCCGATCAGCTCCACGATCACGGGAATTTCAGGGTCGTTCACCAGGTCCCGCCAGTCGGTGGTCAGCATCCCTTCCGGAATCTGCATGTCGGCATGTTTCTCCAGGGAACGCACCGCAATCCGCTTCACCTTGATCCGCACCCCGGTGCGGTCGGTCAGGAGGTCGCCATTCCTGATCAGGTTCTTATACACGCCGGCCCCCACATTGCCGAGTCCGGCCAAGCCTACAAAAACTGTCTTCGGTTCACTGCTCATGGTCATCTGTAAAAAAGCCGCGCCCCGCGCGACCACCTATGATGGATGGATTCCCCCCGCGGCACAAGCGCCCCGCGCATCAGGCCGGCAGTCCGCCTTTCACCACGCAGGGACACCCCTCCGCCTCGCACCACAGACGGTAAATGTTCCGCACATTATCCCGCAAACCAGTCACTGGGAGCTTCAAAAAGCCCTGCCGTTTGGCCGCTTCGAACAGGATCCGCTCCTTCTGCGTCAACCGGTGCCCAATGCCCCGACTGCCCCGCCGCGACCGGGTGGGCAACCCCCGGCTCAGCCTCTCGACCTCATCTTTCTGAATTCCTGGTATCATCGTTGTGCGCACTGGGCAGCTACGGCCAGCGGGCGGTTCCAGGCAGGGAATTTTGCCAACTGACTGCCGCAAATTGCCGCTGCCACCCGACCCGCGACTTGTGCACTTTTCATGACGCTTCGCCATTGCAGGAAATCCAGCCTGCACGATTTTTATATCGCAGCGGACCGGGTCCGGGCCTGCAGACGGGTAGGTTGCCGGAAAGCCGGGGGGCTTTCCGACGGCTTTTCGTCTGGGCGCCATCGCCGGTTCCGCTGCGTTTTTATTTCTGCCGATTGAGAGTCCGGAAGCCGTGCACCCTCAAGGAAAATCGAGGGGATCCTCTTGTGGTCATAATTTGGCCAGAGCGAGATCCAGCACTTCCAGCATGAAGTCCGCATCGGCGGTGGTGAGACACATGGGGGGCTTGATGCGGAGGACGTTGCCGTTCAGGCCGCCTTTGCCGATCAGGAGTCCGATCTCGCGGGCCGTTTCGAAGACCTGGGCACATTCGGCTTTGGCGGGTTCTTTGGTGCTGCTGTCCTTCACCAACTCGGCGCCGATCATCAATCCTTTGCCGCGGACCTCGCCTATGATGGAGTGCTTTTCCTGGAGTTTCTTCAGGCCGGCCTGCAGATGAGCCCCAACCGTCAGGCTATTCTGCTGCAGTCCTTCTTCGTCGATCACTTCCAGCACTGCCTTGCCAATGGCGCAGCACACAGGATTGCCGCCGAAGGTATTGAAGTGGATGCGGCTGGTCAGGGCCTGAGCAATTTCCGGAGTGGTGACCACGGCCGCAAGCGGCGCGCCATTGCCGATTCCCTTGGCCATGGTGACAATGTCAGGGATGACGCCCTGGGTTTCGAAACCCCAGTAGTGGGTGCCGGTGCGGCCAAAACCAGCCTGGACTTCGTCTGCAATGCACAGGCCGCCGGCCGCCTGGGCGTAGGCGTAAGCTTCCTTCAAATAACCGTCAGGAAAAACCACCGCCCCGCCCACGCCCTGGATGCTCTCGGCGATGTAGGCGGCGATGCGGCCGGAGGTGGCGAAGCTGATCAGCTCACGCACATCGGCGGCGTATTTCTGGCCGGCCTGCGGGTCATCGTGCCCCCAGGGACCGCGATAGGGATCGGGCGCAAGGGCATGATGCACCCCAAAACTGTGGGGCACATTGAACTTCCAGGTGCTGTGAGCGGTCAGGCCCATGGTGCCGGAACTGCCGCCATGGTAGGCATTCCGCAAGGCGACCACGTCGTAGTTCTGCGTGTAGGCACGGGCCATCAGGATGGCAAGATCATTGGCCTCCGACCCGCTGTTCACGAAATAGACCACCTTCAGATTCCCCGGCATTTTTTCCGCCAGAGCAGCGGCGTAGACGGGGAGATTCGGGTGCAGGTAGATGGTGCTGGTATGCTGAAGGAGTTGGTTCTGTGCATTGGCGGCAGCCACCACCCGGGGATGGCAATGACCAACGCTCACGGTCACAATGCCGGCAAAACCATCCAGATAGCGGCGGCCGGTTTCATCGAAAACATACTGCCCCTTTCCCTCCACTATCATGATCGGCTCCTTGTAGTAGTGGAACAGGGCCGGATTGACGGCCGCTTTCCGCAAGGCCTGAACCTTGGCCAGGCTGGGACCGGTGTATGGCGCAGGAACGTGGGCGAAGGCAGGAAGTTTCGGGAGGCTCATGGGAGTGTTACCAGGGAGGTTTTACGGTTGGAGCAATTTCCGTCAGGCACCGGGGGCAATTTTCCGCAGGACCAGATAAAGGATGAACGCGAGACCGAAGCCGGTGAACCATGCATAGTTATAGCAGGTCGCCAACAGCGGGGGAAGGGCGGCTTTTTCCAGAACCCCGATCACCGCAAGAAAGCCCGGCACGTTGGGCGCGACCGCCAGGAGCAGGGTAACGAGTGCCACCAGGCTGAACCCATGACGATAAGTATATTCGCCATCGGCCTGATACAGGGCTTCAACATTCAGGACACGTCTCCGGTGGATGAAATAATCAGCAATCATGATTCCGGCCACCGGCCCCAGCAGGGCGCTGTAGCCGATCAACCACGTGAAGATGTACCCGGTGGGATCCGCATAGAGTTTCCACGGCATGATCAGAATGCCAATCACGGCCGCGATCAGGCCACCGGTGCGGAAGGAAATCCGGCGGGGCGCCAAATTGGAAAAATCGTTGGCGGGCGAGACCACGTTGGCCGCGATATTGGTGGAAAGGGTGGCAATGGCCAGAGCGACCAAGGCCACGGCGCTGAGGACCGGGCTGTTGAATTTGGACACCAGTTGCACCGGATCCCAGATGGCGGTGCCGAAGACCACCACGGTGGCGCTGGTGACGACGATGCCGATGAAGCTGTAAAAAACCATGGTGAGGGGCAGGCCGAGCGCCTGCCCCACGGCCTGATCGCGCTGGCTGCGGGCGTACCGGGAGAAGTCGGGAATATTCAGTGAGAGGGTGGCCCAATAACCGACCATGGCGGTCACACCAGCGCCGAACACCGGCCAGAACTCCGCCTTGGAGGCGAATTTGTCAGGCTGGGCAAAGATCGGTCCGAAGCCTTTGGCGGCGGTGACCGCCCAGACCAGCAGGGCCACGCCGACCAGCAGGAGAAAGGGCGCACTCCAGGCCTCCAGCCATTTGATGGATTTCATGCCGCGCCAGATAAAATAGACATTCACCAGCCAGAAGAGCAGAAAGCAACCTAACTCTCCCGGCGAAATCCCCAGGCCGGCCAGCGGCACCTTGGTGGACGGATCGAACCCAAACATGACGGCGGCGGTCAGGTAGATCGCCGATCCGCCAATCCACGTCTGAATACCCAGCCAACCGCATGAAACCAGCGCCCGCGCCATCGCGGGAATGTTGGCCCCCAGGGTGCCGAATGACGCCCGCAGCAACACCGGAAAGGGAATCCCGTAGGCCGTCCCGGGGTGCGCATTCAAGGTCATGGGAATCAGCACGATCACATTCCCCAACAACACGGCCAACACCGCCTGCCACCAGTTCATGCCCTGGGCGATCAGCCCGCTGGCCAGGGTGTAGGTGCTGATGCAGACGGCCATGCCCACCCACAGCGCTGCAATGTGCCACTGGGTCCAGGTTCGCTGCTCCGGCGGCACCGGGGCGAGATCTGGATTGGTGAGGGAGGGGGAGGGCTCAACCTCGGAGGGCGCGGATTCAAGGGCTGAGGGAGGTGGCGGTTCCATGCAAGGTAATGTCCCTAAAAATGATTCGGTTCCCTCTGCAGCAACTGGCCGCGGCCGATGGTTCCGGTGAATTGGCCGTCGCGGACTGCCACCTGGCCCCGCACGGTCACCACGGATGGTTTGCCTTCAATGGGCCAGCCTTCGAAGGCATTGTAGTCGAGGTTTTGAGTTTGGGTTTTGACGCTGAGAGTGCCGCGATAGTCCGGATTGTAGATCACAAGGTCGGCGTCGGCCCCGATGGAAAGACTGCCTTTGCGGGGGAAGAGTCCGAAGAGTTTGGCCGCGTTGGTGCTGGCGGTGGCGACGAAGGTGCGCAGGTCCATCCGGCCGCCCTTCACTCCATAGGTGTAAAGCAGGTTCACGCGATCCTCGAGGGCGGGGATGCCATTGGGGATTTTGGTGAAATCATCGGTGCCCATGGCGAGCTTCTGCCGGTGATAGTCGAATGGCGCGTGATCCGTGGCCACCGTACTCACCAAACCGGAGCGCAGCGCATTCCACATCACGTCCTGATTGGCCGCCTCGCGGAGCGGCGGGGACATCACGTATTTCATTCCCTCGCCGCCGGGG
Organism: uncultured Verrucomicrobiota bacterium; assembly: GCA_942492905.1. Taxonomy (GTDB): domain Bacteria; phylum Verrucomicrobiota; class Verrucomicrobiia; order Verrucomicrobiales; family V1-33; genus CAIZWU01. Next base: position 1,431,404 of record OW818657.1, on the reverse strand, counting down.
CGTTCCGCATAGGTTTTGTCGATCAGCAGATACTGGATCAGGGTTTCCACAGAAACCTTCACCCCGCGCTGCCGGGCGGCAATGGCTTCGGCGAGGGCCTCCTGACAACTGGTGTGCACACAGTAAACTGAAGCGCCGGTCAGTTCCGCGAAGCTGCAGAGATGATGCACACCCTCGGCCTCCACCCGGGGCGGCCGGCTCTGATAATGCCCCTCCGGCCCGGTGACACCGGCCGCCAACAGTTCCTTGCAGCGCTCCGCGACCAGCGTCTCATTTTCGCAATGGGCACAGACGATGACACCCAACTCCTTCGCGAGTTTCAGCGTGTGATAAAGTTCAGCATCATCCACCCCGAAGGCCCCTTTGTAAGCGAGAAACACCTTGAAGCTGGCGGTGCCTTTCCGGACAATTTCCCGAAGGTGATCCGCCGTCTCCGCATCGAACCGGGTCACCCCCATGTGATAGGCATAATCGCAGGCCGCCTTGCCCTCGGCCTGGGCCCGCCAGGTTTCATAACCTTCCGCCGCACTCATCTGGCGGGAGGGACAGATCATTTCGAAAAGAGTGGTGGTGCCGCCCATCAGAGCCGCCTTGGTGCCGGTGATGTAGTCGTCCTTGGCCTGGGTGCCCATGAAAGGCAGATAGATGTGGGTATGGGGATCGATGAAACCCGGGAAGACCAGCTGGCCGGTGGCGTCGATGATTTCCGTGTCCGGCGGGACCTCAAGATTTTTCCCGATCCGAGTGATGGTTTCGCCCTCGCAGTAGATATCCGCGAAGCAATCGGAGTCAGCGCTGACCAGATGGCCGTTTTGAATGAGCAAGGACATGATGGAGAGTATAGCTCCGGTGGGAGCCTCTTGAAAAGCACGCTTTATGCCACTGCCGGACAAAGCACCCGTCTCCAGGCACCAGGCACGGACTGCCTGACCACGCTCTGCATCCACACAAGACATCCATGGGAGCAGGGGAATATTCCAGTCCATGCGGACCCTCACCAATGGTTATGCCATTCACCAATAAAGACGGCACTGAACTAGCCCCCACGCGGATCTTTGCATGGGCATGAATTCCAAGGGAGTCACTTGGAGCAGGGCAGCATCCTTAGCTGCAGACGCTGGAAATTGAAAATCGTTCGGCACTTACCACAAATGTGAAGTCCTTCATGCCTCCATGAGGGTCTGGTACTTCCATCAAACTTTGGACATTGGCACTTTTCAATGATGTGAAAATTATTGAAATTTTCAATATTTATTTACAATCAGGACTTTTGCGTTAATTTCACCCATGCCCGCGACTCATAATCCCCATCCTCCCACGCTGATGTCTCCTTGGCGATTTCCCCTGTTTTGGATTCTGGTCGTAGGGCTTTTGGCGATGGGGAGTGCCCTGCAAGCCGACTTCTACATGGACGACTTCGGGTTCATCCTGGACCGGAATGGTAATGCGCCCAATACCTTCCGCCTGATTCTGGGGGGCCAAACCTTTGGCAGCGTTTCACCGGAGGCGAGGGATATCACGGTTTTCCAACTGATCCCCACGCTGATGACGGTTTTAACCAATTGGTTGTTTCCGATGAATTCCATGGCGGCCCACGCGTGGAATCTCCTGATCCATCTCACCTTGTCCGTTTTGGTGTTTCACTTGGGACAGCGGCTGCTCGGGCGACTGAAGGTGCTAAGTTCACCTGAGGCCTGCCGCCATGCGGCCATCTGGGGAGCGCTGGTTTTTGCCTGCCATCCCCTGGCCACCGAACCGGTTCATTATGCCAAATGCCACATGGTCGCGCTGGTGGCACTCTTCGGGTTCTGGGCGACCTGTGAAGCACTGGAGTTTTTAGCAGCCCCTGCCCGCCGCAGTGGGCTGCGCTGCCTGCTCGCTACGACACTGTGCATCATTTCCTATTTTCCGGGCACGGTGATGCTTGGAATCAATCTGTGCGTTTTGGTCGTGTTCACGCTGGCGGGAAAAGACCGCGGGGCTTTGGCCCATTTCACCCCATCCCTTTCCACCCTACGCCGCCCTCGCAATCTTGCGGCATTGATGATGGCCGGAGCGGCGGTCCTTTATATTGCTTACTATTTCCTAGGGGCTTTCCACAAGGTCATTACCTCATGGAATGATCACTTCCTGGTTCACGTCGCGACCCAGGGACGGGTTTTCTGGGAATATGCGCAGCGGGTCTTCCTCCCGGTCCATCTGGCCAGCGATCATTACCAGCCTTGGTCCACATTCAGGGATGCGGAATCCGTCATGAAATTGGCCCTCTTTGTTTTATTGATGCTGGGCAGTGCCTTTTTCGCCTTCCGCCAGGGCCCGGCCTCCCGGCGCGGCCTGGGTCTGTTGATTCTCTTTGCCCTCATCCCTTTCGCCATGCGGATGCTGTATGTGAATATCGAGATCATGGTGGAATACCGGGCCTACAACGCCTTGCCATGGATCAGCCTGCTGTTTGGCGTGGCGCTTTCCGCGCTCGCCAGCCGTGTGCCGAATCCACGGCTCCGCTGGTTGCCCGCCGGGGCAACGGTCATGATCTTCACTCTCCTCAGCGTCGAACGGGGCGCGGTTTGGAAAAGCAGCATTCTTCTGGCCGAGAACTCGATGGCCCAATACCCGTTGAATCTCAGGGCCCGCAATCAATTGCAGTATTTTGACTATCACTCCGGGCACTTCGCCGAAGTGATTCAGCGTCATGATGAGGTGCTGGATACCCTGCGTCAGATTTCGGCATCCAATGCCCTGACGCAAAGGCGTCAATATACTGATACCCTCCGGGCCAACAGCAATGTCCTCAGCAGCTTCCAGTTGACCATCTACGCCAAGGCCGAACTTGAGGGCTACCAGGCAGCCTTGGATTTCTCGGACCGCTCGCTGGCCGCACTTAAAACCGAACAGCCTCACTGGTTCCTCACGACCAGGGAAAGTCCCCAGACCACCGTATGGCCGTTGCTGGAGGCCAGGAAAAATGTCGAACGGGCCAAAGCCCAAAAAGAATCCCGCGCCCAATCCCCTGCCCTGCCTTAGCGGACTTTTCAAGAAGCAATGCGGGGCTCCGTCAGGATGGACTGCACTCGGCGGGCAGGGTGACAGCGAATGATGGGAGCAGGGACCTTCGCTTTCCGGCCGCCTCACATGATTGATCCTGCTGATGCCTGGTCACAGGCTTGGTCTGAGCAAAGGCTCCCGCAGTTCAAAAGATCCCGCCGGTTCTCTGCTGCAAGGAAACCCTCTTCGCGGGGTGGCAACTGGAACCACGCTGGCCGGATCAGGGCTGTTGCCCGTCCAACCGCCGCTCCCCAGCAAGGAAGCCTGACTTCCCGACGCCCTCTTCTTTAAATGACCGGCAAGGGCATATCGATAACACCGCTTCGACACATACAGCCCCGATGGAAGACTGATCGTGAAGAAAGAGCCCTCCGCCGCCGATGCTGGCAGGAGGGGACTGGGCCATGGTCCGGATTTTAGATTACGACCGGGATGGACCCATCCGCAATCACGCCATAAAGCCACATGTCATCAAGAACCAAGAGTTCCCTGACTCACCTGAAATCGGCTTGTCTTCACCGATTCTCCAAAGGGAATTTCCGTGAAGACGGAAACAGTGCGGCCACCAGCGAGGCTGCTTTGGCGCTTATGGGCCTGTGAAAATAAGGCGGAAATCTTCCCCGGAGCCATCGCTCTCAAGGTTGGTGGAATTTTTCACGGCGGCGGCTTCCACGGCGTCCATCGGCAGTTTGAAAACGACCGTAGACAATTTACCCTTTCCGCTGACCCCTGACGGACTGGTCAGGGCATCAATCACGGTATCCTTGTCGTAGGAGGCAAACGTTGCCCCACTGGCCCGGGCACTGGCGAACATGGATGCCAGCGATTGGGCGTTCTGGCGGACCTTGGCCCGGTTGCTGGTCCCATAAATTCCGGACAACGCCGGAATCGCAATGGCGGCGATCACACCGATCACCGCAATCACCACGAGCAGTTCCACGAGGGAAAAACCCCTGACTGCGGTGGATTTGCTATCTTTTTGAAGTGTTCTCATTTTCACTGGGGATGAGTTCAAAGCAAATTGGACAATACAACATTCAGCCGTTCTTTTGGTAGTGATCAAGGCGCCACCATCCGATGGATGGAACCGTCAGAAGCCCGGCGCGTTGCCTTGCCGGGATCATCCCGAACCATCAGGAGCTGGAATCTCAGGGGTGTGAGTTCCACAGTGAGCTCCCGGCCCATGGTCTCATTTCATGTTATTACCTGTTTTCCGGCTGTGTTTAAAAAAAACCCCCGACGGAAAATCCGTCGGGGGCCGAGATTTGTAGAATCTTAGTTGGCGGTCAGGGTCATGACGGAGTTGCCATCGGTGCCGGACAAACCAATGCCAGTCGCAGCGGCGGTGGATTCAGTGCTGCTCATGGGAGCAGAGAATTGGCTGCCTGCGAAGGCACCAGCTCCAGCCAGACCAGCCGTCGAGGTCACGGCGGTGATCGCGGTAGCGGCGTCAGTGTAGCTGGCGGTGTTACCGGCAGCACGGGCGGAGTTGAAGGTGGACACGATGCTCTGGGCATTGCGGCGGGCCTTGGCGGCTTCGCTCTTGCCGAAGATCCCGGACATCGCAGGAATCGCGATGGCGGCGATCACGCCGATGACGGCGATCACGACGAGCAATTCAACGAGGGAGAATCCTTTTTTAGCTTTGGTTTTGATCAGATTTTTCATTTTTTTTGGTCTGTTTAGTTGGTATGGTCCTTGTGGACGCTGTGAACTTAACTCATTCGAAATCTATTTTCAAGATAATTTTCATAATTATTGTAAATAAATCACACCGCGATGTGCTTTTAGGGGATTTTTGGCGGAATTTAATGCTTTTTACGCTTTAAAAATACCAGATTTTCCAGAAATGAATGCATCCTCATCCTATGGCGCACTCCGAAGCCGACTGGCTGGACAGACCAAAAAAACCGCAGAGGCGCAGAGGCGCAGAGAACGCGGAGATTGAGCAGTGGGCAGGCCCAACAAGCTGGCTTCGTTGGCCTCCATCCGTCCCCTTATCGTCTCTGCGTCCTCTGCGCCTCTGCGGTAAAATCCACTTTTCGGGGCTCAGCGTAATAAAAGGTCTTAAGGCAAGGGATGTAACCGGTCCCGCTACCCCGCATTTTCCTTTTGCCGCCGGGCGCTTCGCACTGGAAGGGTGAGGTTTCCCGCCATGTCCCACCCTGCCCCCGATGCCACCGCCGCCGAATCCCTCGATTTTATCCGCGAGATCGCACAGGAAGATCTGCGCTCCGGCAAGCACCCCGCCATTGTCACGCGTTTCCCCCCGGAACCGAATGGCTACCTGCACATCGGCCACGCCAAATCCATCTGCCTGAATTTTGGAATCGCCCAGGAGCATCCCGGCTCCCGCTGCCATCTACGCTTCGATGACACCAACCCCGCCAAAGAAGACATTGAATATGTGGAGAGCATCCAGGAAGACGTGCACTGGCTCGGCTTCGACTGGGGCACCCATCTTTTCCATGCCAGCGACTACTTTGACCAGATTCACGGATTTGCGCTCGAATTGATCGCCAAAGGGCTCGCCTACATCTGTGATTTGCCCGTGGAGGAAGTCCGCGCCACCCGCGGCACCTTGACCGAACCCGGCACCAACAGCCCTTACCGCACCCGGACGCCGGAGGAAAATCTCGATCTTTTCGCCCGGATGCGGGCCGGGGAATTCCTGGACGGTTCCCGCACCCTGCGGGCGAAGATCGATATGGCGTCGCCCAACATGAACCTGCGCGACCCGGTGATCTACCGGATCAAGAAGGTTCCGCATGACCGGACCGGCGACAAATGGTGCATTTACCCGACCTATGACATGGCCCATGGGTATTCCGATGCCTTGGAAGGCATCACCCACAGCATCTGCACCCTTGAATTTGAAGCCCATCGCCCGCTTTACGATTGGCTGATCGACCACGTCAGCGCCCCTTGCCACCCACGCCAGATTGAATTTTCCCGGCTCAATCTGACTTACACCGTGATGAGCAAGCGCAAGCTGCTGGAGCTGGTGGAAAAAGGCCTCGTGGACGGCTGGGATGACCCCCGCATGCCCACTATCTCCGGACTGCGCCGCCGGGGTTACACGCCTTCCGGCATCCGCAGCTTCTGCCACCACATCGGCGTCACGAAATACAACAGCGTCACCGACATGGGCCTTCTCGAAGCAGCGGTGCGCGAGGATCTGAACAAAACTGCCCCCCGCTTCCTCGGGGTGCTGCGTCCGCTGAAATTCACCATCACCAACTGGCCTGCCGGACAGGTGGAGCCCTTGGAAGCCGCCAACAATCCCGCCGATCCGGAAGCCGGCTCCCGCCTGATTCCCTTCACTGGGGAACTGCTCATTGAACAGGACGACTTCATGGAGGAACCGGCTCCCGGCTACTTCCGCCTCGCCCCCGGACGCACCGCCCGCCTGCGCCATGGCTACAATGTGACCTGTGAGGAAATCATCAAGGACGATGCCGGCCAGGTAGTCGAACTCCGCGGCCCCTACGATCCCGAAAGCCGCAACAGCAAGCCTAAGAAAGGCACTGCGGTGATCCATTGGCTGAGTGCCGCCCACGCCGTGCCCGCCGAGGTCCGCCTCTACGACCGCCTTCTCACGGTACCCGATCCGAGCGACATCCCCGACGGCACCGACTGGACCAGCACCCTGAATCCGGGATCACTGGACATCCTGCCTCATGCCCATGTTGAACCCGCCGCGCTCACCAGCTCCGGCACTTTCCAATTTGAACGCCTCGGCTACTTCTGTCAGGACACCAAACACAGCCAACCCGGCAAGCCCGTCCTGAACCGCACCGTGACCCTGAAGGACACCTGGGCCAAGGCGCAGGCCAAAGGCTGAGATCTGCCACTGCGGCACCTGCCCCCAATTTCTGGGAAACGAAGGGATACACCGGCGCATTTTCCTGCTTTCCGCAGGCTCCCAGGCTGTGCCATGGTCGCCCATGCGTCATTTTCTTCCGATCGGATTGTTGCTGGGATTCTGGAATGGACCACTGCTGGGCGGGCCGGCCACCACGTGGGAGGGATTGACATTCCGGGCCGCTCCTCAGCCACACGCCGTCGGAGCCGCAGCTGAAGACTGGCCACGCTTTCAGGGACCGAAGGATACTCCGGTTTCCGGGGAGACGGGGATTCGTCAGGATTTTCCCGTGACGGGTCCGCCGGTGGTCTGGGAATGCCGGAAAGGCAGTGGTTATGCGAGTCCCGCGATCGCGGAGGGCCATTTGGTGTTGTTTCACCGGATCAAGGGCGCCGAGACCTTGGATTGCCTTGAACCGGAGACCGGGAAGCGGATTTGGACTTACTCCTACCCGGCGGAATACACCGATGATTTCGGCTACAGCGATGGCCCGCGCGCCGGCCCGGTCATCAGCGAAGGGAAAATTTACACGTTTGGCGTGACCAGTTGGCTGAAATGCGTCGACCTGGTTACCGGCAAGCTGCTGTGGGAAGTGGACTGCGAAAAGAAATATGCTGTGCCCAAATACTTCTTCGGCTCCGGCTCCAGCCCGATTGTGCAGGGCGGCCTGGTTCTGGTGAATGTGGGCGGCGGGGACGGCCAATGTGTGGTCGCGTTTGACCGCCAGACCGGAGAGGAAAAATGGATCGTCAAACATCCCTGGGGACAAAGCTACTCCTCGCCGATCGCAGCGAAGTGGCATGGCACGGACCGCGTTCTGTTTTTCACGGGAGGAAAGAGCGAACCTTCCACCGGCGGCCTGGTGGTGGTGGATCCTGAGACCGGGAAGCTGGAAAGCACCTTTCCCTGGAGGGCACGCCGTTACCCCAGCGTGAACGCCTCCTCGCCGGTGCTCTGCGGCGCAAACCAGGTCTTCATTTCCCATGCTTATGTGGACCGCGATCACGATCAGAATGGCGGAGTGATGCTGCGGACCGACGCCAAGGGCAAACTCTCCCCGGTCTGGAGTGTGCCGACATTTGGCTGCCATTGGATGACCCCGGTCTATCACGATAACCACCTCTACGCCTTCTCCGGCGAAAAAGACCGCTCCTGCGAGCTGGTCTGTCATGAAGCCGCCACCGGCCGCCAACTGTGGCACGAAAAAATGGAGTGGGAATACGTGGCCCTGGATGGGCAAAAACTGCCCATGAGCCTCTACCGCGCCAGTCTGTTGAAGGTGGGAAGCCGCTTCCTCTGCCTCGGCGAATGGGGCACCCTGTGCTGGCTCGACCTCTCTCCTGCGGGAGCCAGACGCGCCGCCACCGCCCAGCTCTTCACGGCCCAGCAAACCTGGACCCTGCCCGCCCTCAGCCGGGGCCTGCTCTATGTGATGCAGAATGATGACGACCGCGTCACCGGTCTGCCTCCGCGGCTGATTTGCTACGATCTCCGGTCCAAACCATGACCCCGCGTGCCTCCATCGCTGCCTTTCTCCCGGCCATTCTTACGCTGACAGCCTGCGGTCCGCTGGAGGAAAACCCCGGCCCGCCCGGCGGAGTGGTCTATGTGGCCCCACCCGTGGAACCGCGCCGGAATTCCAATCCTTCGCCGGACGTGCACCGCTGGCTTGAGGCCTCGGCATCTGTCAGGACACAACTGGCCAGCCTGCGTGAGGAACTGGCCGGCCTCCAGCAACTCCACGTCGAGAACCATTTCGACGACTTTCTCGCCCTCGACCCTGACACCCTTGAGCCCGGCCAGCTTTACTATCTGCACCATTTTCTGGAGCGCGGCTATTTCCGGATCGAACGCGAAATTCTGATCCAGCTGCTCGAATCCCGCCGCGCCCGCGCCGCCCCCCCATCGTCCGCCCAACCTGCCCCCGCTGACATCGCGGCCCGCCTGCAGGCCGGTCTCCAGCGCGATGAAACCCTGCTGATTGATCTTGAGACGGCCATTGCCCGGTATCGCGCCCCCGGGGACGAGCCCTTCCAGATTCCCGCCATCCTGACTGAAACCGAGTTGGCAGACTTCCGCACCAAAGTCACCGCCGCCCTGAAAGCCGAGCGTCTGAAAATCAGCGCATTGGACGCCCGCATCGCCGCACTGCAGGCTCCACCCTGACTCAGGCCGGAATCACTCTGACTGCATCCCATTCTCAGGCCTTGCCCGCCTTCAGGGGAAGATAGCGCTGGTTCAGGCCGGGACGGTCCTTCATGAACGCATCGTCCTGGCCATTCGCACTCAAACCGCCCCCTTCGTAGTCGGCTATCGTCAATGCATGATAGTGTTTCTCCGTTCCCGGATCCCCAAAGGCCCGCAGATTGTAGGCGTAGTCGGCCAGCAGAGGGTAACGGAGGTCGTAGGAGCCATGCCGTTCAAACACCCGGCGGCTGTAGAAAATGGCTTGGTGGCAGATGTTTTTTTTGCGCAGCTTTTTGGCATCAAACGGGCCATCGTAAATGATCTGCAGGTCTTCCATGAAGACATCCCCATACACGAGCAGGGAGCCGCCCCAGTGATAGGCCGCGTGGATTTCAGCCAGGATCCCGGGGCGCAACCGGTCGCCCGCGCCCAGAAAATAAAAGATGCGGCCGGTGGCCTTGGCGATTCCCTCGTTCATGCCCCGGTAAACCCCGGGCGCATCCATGAGGATATGCGTGAGATCCCCGGAGAAGGCCTCCATGGCGGCACGGGCTTCAGGGCATTCCCCATACTCCGCGACCAGGACTTGGATGGTGACCCCAGGCTGTGCCAGCAGTGATTCCAAGGACTTCTGCAGCTTGGCTCCGGGATGGCAGATCGGAATGATGATGCTGAATAGCGGAGCGTCACCTGCCGCAGCGTTGGACGGCTTGAGGCGGCGGAATCTGCCGAGAATGGACTGGAGGGTTTTTACCATTTGATGCCAAGTTTCCATAACCGCATGGTGCGCAGGGCGCGGATTTGAAAGGCGGTGCAGCGGCGTTCCAACTCCCCTTTGGTGAAGGCTGCGCCCAGTTCCCTGGCCCGGAGCAACGCGCCTTCCGCAGCGCCAATATCGTTCAGCTCTGCCTGGCTTTTCTGTGCCTGGTGCACCCGGAAGGCCCCGAGAAAGGCGGGGAGGCGTTTGAACACGGCCCCACTCCGCTGCATGCGGAGCAGCAGATCCCAATCGAGGGCAAACCGGAAGGATGGGTCCACCCCCCCGGCCTTTTCGTAGGCAGAACGCCGCCAAAACCAGGTTTCCTGCGGAATGTAGTCGGCCCATAATAACATGTTGGGATCATGCGCCGGCAGGAACCAGCGCCCAACCTCGTGATCCGCTTCATTGATCAGCACGCGGTGCCCATAAATGCAGTCCACCTCCGGATGCCGGGAGAAATAAGCCGCCACATAAGCGAGGGTGCCGGGCAGCAGCAGATCGTCAGAGTTCAGCCAGGCCATGATCTCCGCCCGGGACTTCTGGAAACCCGCGTGGACCGCGGCGGATTGACCGCCATCCCGGCCGCTCTGCCAATACGCCAGCCGGTCCGCGTGTTGCTGGATCACCGGAACCGAGTCATCCGTGGAACCGCCGTCCATGACGATGTATTCCAGATTTGGATACTGCTGGCCGAGCACGCTCTGCATGGTCCGCTCCAGAAACACCGCCTGATTGTAGGACGGGGTCACGATGACCATCGACGGCGGATGGTCCGGCAGGGCGGCCAAAGGCACCGGCGGGACGAGCATGGGCCGTGGAGGATGCTGGTAGAGCACCCCCAGCCGCATCCAGTGGGACTTCCAGGCCTTTTTTTCTTTGCGGGCCCGGTTTTGGGGAGACATGAGCGTATCATGTGCCTCGCCGGATCCATCCCCTCCGCGGCGCGGGGTAAACGGGCGGTAAAAGTCCAGCAACTGACCTTGCTCCTCACAAAGTGCCTGGCTGTGTTTCAGCTCCCTCTTGGTGAGTCGGGCCTCATCCTTGTACTGCGCAGCCTCGCGTTTGGCCTGTTTGAGTCTGTCTTTGAGCTTCCGCTGAAGGATGGACCGGTGTTGTTCTGCCTGACGCAGGCGTTCCATGGTCTCCTGCTGGCTGAGCACGGTTTGAGCCATGGCCGCCCCTTCAGGATTCCGGGCCGGATCCTTCACGATTTGCTTCGCCAGAAGCCGGCTGATGATTTCACGGAGCTTCGGCATCGGCGGATTCGGTCACAGGACCAGGCGTGTGCGGTTTCCATGAAATCCTAGCCAGCGGCAAGGCCAGCAGGCGGTTGTCATCCGCAGCAGGGAAGCCCGGACAAGTCCATGCCAGACGCAGGGGATGGTGGGTTTTCTGATGCCAGGAGCAGCGGACGCGGAACTTGAAACGCCGCTGTTTCTCCCTGGGCACGGGCCGCTCATTGAGAAACAGCTGCGGTTCCACCAGGTCAGGCCGGAGAGCAAGCCATTCCAGTTCCAAATGATAACGTCCCGGCGGCAGATCGAGTTCCATCAGGGCCGCCGGCTGGCTCCAGCAGAATATCTGACCTGTAGTCTGTTCCGGGGCGAATAGTCCCAGCACGGGAATGGACTGGTTGGAATGAGGGGTCCATTCGCCCTCAACGGGCAGCGGCGCTGCATCCGGAGCAGGTAACTTCAGCAGTTCCTTTTGCTGGGTGATGGCCACAATGGCGTCGTTCAGATCGATCAATGCCGCCAGGGCGGAAGGCTTTTTCCGCCAGCACCGCCAAAGCAGCCGGACTTTGGCCGTCCAATATTTCCAGCGGGATAACCAAATCACACCACGGAGACCGAACCAGCCTGCCAACTTCCAATGCGTACGGACACCCGCCGCCGGGGGCGAGCTTTGGGCGACATTGGCCAGAGCCTGCGCCAGCGGCCGCCGGTTTTCAAAGCGCTGGGCATACCCGGGCGGTTCCTGCATCAACGCCCGGGTGGGATCGTTGGCAGATTGCAGAAACCACTGCCAATGCCCGGCGGCAAAGTCGGCCGTGAATTCCTCCAGATCGTGAAGTTCGCCGATGTAATAGTGGTTGATCTTCCCTTCCGGCAAATAGCCGATCCGATGGCCGAGCACATGAAACCGGGCGGCCAGCACCCACTCCGAATAATGCCCGAACTCCGCCTGGAAACCAATCGCCTCAAAATAGGGAACGCGGCGCACCGCAAAACATTGATCCAGCACCTTGCACCACGGGTGCCCGCTCAACCCCTGATGGATGACCGGAGAATAAAACCGGGCTTCGATTTCACTCAGGAAGTTATGGGTGATCGGCACGGATTGGAGGCTGAATCCCGCCCATTCCGGATGGTCCCCGAAAGCCTGCATCACGCGCTCCAAGGTGTCCGGTTCCGGCAGGACGTGTGACTCCGTGAAGAAGAAAAACCGGCCCTTGGCCAACCTGGCTCCCTGCTCCACCAACGCAATGTCATGCGGGCAGGGAAACTCCACCAACCGGTCCCAGGGAGCCAGTTTTTCCTGAATCGCCTGCCGTTGGTCCTGCGGAAAGTCAGGCGGACACGCCAGGATAATTTCGAAATCCTCCCTCGGATAGGTTTGGCCGGAAAGCCAAAGCTCGAGGCAATTCCCGGCCTGGCCGCGGTGGAACTCAAGGGGGATGATGACGGAAACCGATGGACCTTCAGATGCGCCAGGAGAAGCAGGCACGGAGAGGAGGCTTGTCGCAGGGCTGGCCATGGGGGTTGGGCATCGGGAGCGGCCGATTGCTGACTAGATATAGCTGACGCCGGGATTCAAGCGGGCAAAGACGACTCCTAGCTGTCTCACGGACAGTTTCCCGCTATCACTCTGCAGGAAAAATGCCAGTCAGGAAATCTCCCGCTCGAAGTTCATTCCTTTGAGGCAAAGTCCCAGCAGCCGCCATTCCTGATTGCCTTTGCTGACCGGACTGGTGAGACAGAATTTCCGCAATGCGGCGGGGTGATCGGAAGGCGGAATGCGCCCGGTGAGCGTGTGGGGCTGCCCATCCGGCCAGGATTCCAGCTCCAGGGCCACCTCATGGCCATCGACGGTGAGCGCTGCGGCCTGCGCGTGGGCTGACGGCGTGGCGGGGTGCAGGCGGATGGTTATTTTCCAGGATTCCTGCGGGGAAAGTTTGAAATAGAACTCCGTATGGGTAGCGGGGCCAGTCCAGCGCAGGGCCATGTTATCATGGAACTCGCGGGAATGCAGGTTTCCCCCAGGATAACTTTGTTTGGGCTGCCACTTGATTCCGTCCGCAGGATCGGTCCGGGAAAACCCTGCCACTGTTTTGGAAGTCAGCAGAGCGGCCACGTCATTCCCATCGGTGCCTGATACCAGCCCCAGTTCCGCCAGCAGGCGGTCCGATTGGTCTCGGAAGAGGCGTCTGCCCTCCTGATAAAGGATTTCCTCAGCCGCGGTGGCTCCGACGAGCAGGGAGGCGGCCTTCGGACTGATATTTTCCAGCCGATGTTGGCGCCGGGACGCGTTCACCCGTTGTTCTGCGGGCGGCAGGAGACAGCCTGTGGCATGACTGATGAGATTCAACGTCGCCTGGGGCTCGTCCTGGATGCCGACCACGGTGCAGCGCCGCAGGTTATCCAGGGCAGCAGGCAGGTGGTCCTCCAACACGGCGGCCACCGCAGCAGTGCCTGCCGCAGGGTTTTTCCAGAGCTGTGGCACTAAATAACAAATCATGAAGTCAAGGCAGCGCACCTTGTCTTCAAGCCACTCTTCCAGAATCAGATCTTTGGGGAGCTGACCAAACTGCCGGCAGTAATCAAACAGTGAAAGCAACCGGTCTTTGGGATCCCGCAGCACGGTGAGGATGGTCCATGGGCGGCCGGGCAAGACCGCAGGCAGATCCCATCCGAAATGCCCGAAGTAGCAGGATTTGGGTTCGGCAAGAGCCGCCGCTCCGCCAGGCAGTTCAAGCTGGTGGGGATAATACTGCTCCTGATAAGGAAAGAGCACTTCCTTGCCGGCCATCCCGTTTTCCAAACCATATCGGATGGCGGTCCCCATGGTCTTGGGCACATGGAGGAAATAAAGCGGCCGGGCCGGGGAGAACCGGGCCGCCATGAGGGAGAGGTTCCGGTGATGCAGCGCGACCTCTGAAGGTGCCTGCGCTGGCGGCTTTTTTCTGCCGGTCAGTTTCTGGAAAACGGAAAAAGGCATCGCAGATGCTGGCTGTAGAAGAAACGGACAACGAACTCAGAATGCCGCCATCAACTCGTAGAGATAACCGCGGAGGTATTCGCTCTCCGGGATGGAGGGGAGCACGGGATGGTCGGCCCGCTGGGCGTGGATTTCGAGACGGCGCAAGGTTTTTTTGGCATCCACGGCGGCGTCGAGGATGACATCGGTGAACTCGCCGGTGCTGACGTGATGCGAGCAGCAGTAAGTGGCCAGTTTGCCTCCGGAGGGGAGGAGTTTGAGCGCCCGGAGGTGGATTTCCTTGTAGCCGCGCAGGGCGTCGCCCACCGTCTTTTTGCTGCGGGAAAAACTGGGGGGATCCAGGATGATGAGGTCCCATTTGGTCCCGGCGGCTTCGGAGGCTTTCAGGTAGTCAAACACGTTGCCCACCACAAATTCCATGCGGTCGGCCACGCCCATGGCTTCAGCATTGGCCTTGGCTGCGGCCATGGCAGACTCACTGGCATCAATGCAGGTGACGTGGGTGGCGCCGGCTTTGGCACAGGCGAGCGCGAAGCCTCCTTGGTTGCTGAAACAGTCCAGGACCTGCTTGCCGGCCGCATGACGGGCGGTGAGGCGGTAGTTATCGAGTTGGTCGAGGTAAATGCCGGTCTTTTGACCGTCCACCAGATCGATCAGGAAGGTGAGGCCATCGCGGGTGGTGAGGCGGAAGGCTTCCGGTGCGGTGCCGTGAAGGACGCCGGTCACGATTTCCATGCCTTCAGCGAGGCGCGAGGGACTGTCGTTGCGCTCGATGATGGATTGTGGCGCGAACACCTCCACCAGGGCGGCGGCAATGAGGTCCTTCCGCTTGTCCATGGCCAGCGTCAGCGTCTGGAGCACAAAGTGGTCACCATACCGGTCGATGATGACGCCGGGCAGGCCATCACTTTCGCTCCAGACCATGCGGCAGAGCTGGATGTCGAGATCCGGAATTTCGCTGCGCCAGGCGAGGGCGCGGCGGAGGCGGCGGACAAAAAATTCCTGGGTGAGGTCCTCGCGGTGCCGGGAGAAACGGCGGGCGATGATCTGGGACTTGGGATTGAAGATGGCGCTGCCAAGGCCGCGGTCCTTGAAGTCCTTGAGGGTGATGACGTCGCCCGGCTGGGGGTCGCCGAACATTTTCTGGACTTCCGCGCCGTAGACCCATTCGTGGCCATGGAAGATGCGGGCGCGGGGCTTGATGATGATACCTGACATGGCTTCAGATAAGCCCGTGCAGCCCGCACGCAAGAGCGGCCCCGTCTTTCCCTGTGCCTGCTCCGCGGATTTTCTGGGAAGGGGGGAGACGGATATCCTAAACGATGCCCGCGCGGATTCAGAATTCAGGCCCGTCGGCGGCGCAGGGCGGCGAGGCCCGTCAGGAGGAGCACGGAGACCGTCGAGGCTTCCGGCACTGCCACGGCGGCGAGGCTGACAAGTCCGCTGCCCCCCACCGTGCCCGCAGAGGTCGCCACTCCGGAGGTAAGGTCCAAAGTGTAGAAATCATTATTGTTGGAAAGGTAAGCGATGCCGTCCTGGCCGATATCAAAGCCCACATTCAGACTGGCCGTGAAGCCCAGCATGGCCGCACGCGGGGTGACGGTGTTGAACGCAGGGCCGACCGAATGCTCATAGAGGCGGCTACTCACGGAGTCGATGCTGTAGAGTGTGGTCGTGGCGGTGCCGTCGATATTGTTGGAATAGGCGGAGCCGACGAGATTCACCCCAGTATCGCTGAAGGTACCATCGAGCAAAGTGGTTCCGGGAGCAGCGGCATTGTTGGTGAACACATCCGGAGCCATGCGGTAATTCTGGTCATTGGCGGCAAAGATGCGCAGACGGTCTGCGGAGGGATTGAAGTCAATTTCGGTCAGGCTGGCGATGACGAGGGAAGGCGAGGCGGCGAGGGAGGCCGCCCCTGTCGTGGTGTTGATGCGGTAAAGCCCTCCCGAGCTGGTGGAGCCGTAGAGGACGCCGTTCACGGGATAGAAATCGATGTCCATAATCCCGGCCTGGGAGATCGTTCCTATGGTGGTCACGGTCCCCGGGGAGGATGAGTCGAAACTGATCAATCCGTTGGTGCTGGTGAGGCCGTAGATGAGTGCTGCGGAGCCAGCCACAGGACTGAGCACGACACTGGAGAGAAGAAGGGCAATGAGTTTCATGGGGAGTGGTTTTTTGGTGGTTCAGAACGAAACCGACCCGCGGGAATAGACCTGCGGATCGCAGTCCAACGGAAACCTCCCCCGGCTGGATGCCGGAGCCGCAAAAAAACCATTCACGCCTGAAAACGCCCCCCCGTGCTTTGCATGGCCCACCCTGCCCCCTCGCCAAGGCTTTCCGGTTACACCAGCAGCTCGGCGATCTGGACCGCGTTGAGGGCAGCGCCTTTGAGGAGCTGGTCGCCGACCACCCAAAAGGCGAGGCCGTTGTCCATGGCACAATCGGCGCGGAGGCGGCCGACAGCACAGTTGTCGCGGCCGGCGACATCAAGGGCGAGCGGGTATTGTTTGTTCGCCGGATCGTCAATGACGTCCAGACCGGCGGCTTTTTCGAGCACAGCACGGGCGCTGGCGGCGGTGATCGGTTTTTCGAATTCGGCGCTGATGGCGATGCTGTGGGAGCGGAAGACTGGAACGCGCACGCAGGTGACGCTGGCCTTGAATGCCGGGTGATGCATGATCTTGCGGCCTTCGTTTTCCATCTTCATCTCCTCCTTGGTATAACCGGAGTCCATGAAGGAATCGACATGAGGGAGGGCGTTGAAGGCGATCTGGTGGGGATACACCTGCGGCGGGGTGGAGAGCTTGGCGTCATCCCAGGCGCGGGCTTCAGCGGCCCAGGCACGGGATTGGGCCGCCAGTTCCTCGATGGCCTGGGCACCGGTGCCGCTCACGGCCTGGTAGGTACTGGCAAAAACGCGTTTCACGCCAAATGCCTGATGCAACGGATAGAGCGCCATCAGCGCGATGGCGGTGCTGCAGTTGGGGTTGGCGATGATGCCGCGATGGTTTTTGGCATCGGCAGCATTGATCTCAGGGACCACGAGCGGGACGGTATCGTCCATGCGGAAGGCGGAGGAATTATCGACAACCACCGCGCCCGCCTTGACGGCATGGGGGGCAAAGTCGCGGGAGATACCACCGCCGGCACTGAAGAGAGCGATATTCACCCCGGCGAAGCTCTGCGGGGTAAGTTCCTGAATGGTGTGTTCCTCCCCGCGGAAAGTCAGTTTTTTCCCGGCGCTGCGGGCGCTGGCAAGGAGGGTGAGTTTGCCGACGGGAAAGTTCCGGCGTTCGAGGCAGCGCAGCATTTCGATGCCGACGGCACCGGTAGCTCCAACAATGGCAACGTGTGGTTGGGACATGGGAAAACGACTGGGGAGAGGGGGAAATCAGCTGTCAGAAGGTGGAACTGGCCCTAAGCTGGCCGCGGATGGCCCCGATTCAACGGATGCAAGGATAACCTTTGGAACTGAGGAGCCTTGGCCATGAGGCACTGTTTGCGGCCCTTCAGTTCCAGTTCTCAAATTCAGGACAAAAAAAGCCCCCTGCTTCCCTCGACGGGAAACAGAGGGCTGGAAATGATTAAGGAGGACTAGACCTTCTTTTTCAGGAAGGGGAGGCCAGTGCGCTCATTTTCGACCACCGTGTAACCTTCCGGGCAGAGATCGGCAGCGCCTTCGGCGGAACCGGAGAAGTAGAAGAGGCGGGTCACCTTGCCGTCCGCACGGGGAGTTTCGCGGATGTGGAGGTAATAAGTCTTGGAGGATTTTTTGGAGACGACGCTGAAGGCCATAGATTTAAGGGTAGGTAAACCGCAGTTTGGGTTGATGAAGAAGTGGTGAAACCAGAGTGTGCCAGTGGAGCCCTAGAGGAGTCCAGCTTTTTTCAAAACATTGTAGGCACCATTTTTGTTCATGGTCTTGAGGGACCGGGCAGTGAGCCTCAGTTTGACGAAAGTATTCAGCTCGGGCACCCAGATGCGCTTGTCACGCAGATTGGGGGTGAAGGTGCGGTTGACCTTTTTGACGTGGTTGAGGCCGATCCCGCCCTCTTTTTTGGCTTTACCGCTGTGGTGGATACGGCGGCCGCGGAAGGGCTTGGCCCCGGAGATCATGCAGATTCTGGACATAAGGCTTAGGTTTTTCTGGAAATTTGAAAAGGCGGGAAAGGGGCAGTGTCTTTAGCTCCGATTCCGCCCGGGTCAAGGGATTTGGCTTCTTCCGGGGAAAAAGTTTCCGGAGTAGCCCTGCCTTGGGGGATTGGCTGGATCGGTAAAAGACGGTCTTAAAATGGCAGAGATCAGAGGGTCGGCACGGGTTTGCCGGCGAGATGGTCCGCCATGGCTTCCGGCCAAGGCCGTGGAGCAAGGCCGGTGAGACGGGTGAATTTCGAAGTATCGAGAGCACTCTGGACAGGGCGGCGAGCGGTGAGGCCCGGGAGGCTGGAAAGGGGAACTGGAGTCACCCGGGTGGTGCGCAGGGGCCAACCGCAGACGGCGGCCGCATCCAGGACTCCCTGACCATATTCCTGCCAGGAGCAGGCGGGGCCGTTCACGAGGTGGACCAATCCGGGATCCGGCACGGCCAGCAGGGCTTCGACACCGGCAGGCACATCTTCGCTGCAGGTAGGCGAGCCGGTTTTGTCAGAGACGACGCGGACTTCATCCTGACGCAGCGCCTGCTGCAGGACCCACTCAGGAAACGCATCGCGGCCCGGGCCGAAGAGCCAGGCCAGACGCAGGATGAGGTGGTGCGGAGAGGCGGCGGCGACCCGTTGCTCCCCCTCCAACTTGGACCGGCCATAAGTATTGAGAGGGGAGGCGGGATCCGTCTCGAGATAGGGCCGGGACTGCTGGCCATCGAAAACGTAATCGGTGCTGAAATGGACCATGCGGACGCGCCGGGCGGCACAAAGTTCCGCGAGCAGACCAGCGGCGTCTGCGTTGACGGCCATGGCGAGGTCCGGCTGCACCTCGGCGTCATCGACCTGGGTGTAGGCCGCGGCATTGATGAGCAAATCAAACTCTGTCCGGTCCAGCGTTTGTTGGATTTGATCAAGACGGGTGAGGTTCAGCTCCGCCCGGGGAAACTCGGTGACGGAAAAACGGGGATGTCCGGCCCACGCCCGGCGGAAGGCCCCGCCCAGCAGTCCGTTGCCGCCGAGCAGAATCACGCGGCAGGGCGCTGCAGGAGGTATTTCTGGCAGAGGGGTGGCAGGCATGGAAGGCGGGGTATCGCCGGGTTTAGGGACGGGGGCAAAGGAAAACGCGGCTGGATTTCCCAGGTTGCACCCGTCCCGCACTGTCATATCGTTTTTCTTCAAACCCACCCCCCACCAAAAAACTATCATGAGCCAGCCAGCCCCCGTTATCACCGCCTACGTCAAAACCTTCTGCGGTTGGAGCGAAGGTGTCCGCGCCATCATGCGCAAATATGAACTCGCCTTTGAAGAAAAGGACATTATCAAAAACCCCGCCTTCCGCTGGGAAATGGAACAAAAAAGCGGTCAGCCCCTGAGCCCCTGCGTGGTGGTGAATGGCGTCATGCTGGCCGATATCAGCGGAGAGGAAGTGGAGCGTTACCTGCTGGCTGAAGGCTTGGTGGGCAATTCCGAAAAGGAAGCTGACGCCCCGATCGACCGCGCCTGTTCCGATGAAGCCCATGCCGCCATGGCCGCAGGAGAAGTCCCCGGCGCCAAGGTCCGGTTTGTCTGAAGTCCTGCCCGGCATGTTCCGCCCGTTTTTGCATCGATGCAGCCGTCCATGGCTGCTGGCCTTGACCATGCTGTGCGCCCTGCCCGGCCCTCCGGCTAGGGCCGAAACCTTCCGTATCCCACCGGCGGCAGCGCAGAAAATCGGCCAGCGGATCTGGCAGAATGAGTGCGGCGGCACGGTGGCGGGCCTGACCAGTTGGAACAAAGGGGAAGCCTTCGGCTCTTTTGGAATTGGACACTTTATCTGGTATCCCAAAGGAGGCCGGCGCACCTACGAAGAAAGTTTCCCCGGTCTCGCGGCTTTTCTGGTCTCCCGCGGCGTGCCGGTTCCGGCATGGATTCGTGCGCAGGACTGCCCTTGGCCAAATCGGGAGGCCTTCAATGCAGCCGTCCCTTCCCGCCAAATGGGCGAACTCCGCAACCTCCTCGCCGGCACCATCGGGCTGCAGGGGGAATTGGCGGCCCAACGCAGCCTGCGCAGTCTGCCCAAAATTCTGGCGGCCACCCCTCCGGCCCAACGCGCTCTGATCGAGGGCCGCTTCCGGGCTCTGGGAGCCAGTCCTGACGGTCTGTATTGCCTGATGGATTACGTCAATTTTAAAGGCGAAGGCACCAACCCTGCCGAGCGTTATCAGGGCACCGGCTGGGGGCTCCTCCAAGTCCTGCAAAATATGCGGGCCACCCCGAATGCCGCCCAGGCACCCGCCGAATTCGCCGTGGCGGCCCGTCTGACCTTGGACCGCCGCATCCAATTGGCACCGAAACCGGAAGGCCAATGGCGGGCCGGATGGTTCAATCGCTGCGCCAGCTACGCCAAGGGACTGTAATCCGGGAAGATCCCGTTGCGCAGTCCTCCCACAAAAACCCACGCTGATTTCCCTCTCCCACGGCTAGGGCCACCCGTAAAGCAGCCTTGCCTTCCCCGTTTTCCATGGACAGACTGTCGCACATGGATGCCACGGTTCTGATCGTCGACGACGAAAAACACACCCGGGAAGGCCTACGCCTCTCCCTCGAAGATGACTACGACGTTTATATCGCCGCGGACCGGGCCGAGGCGATGGAAGTCCTGAAAAATGAGCGGGTTGATGTCATGCTCACGGACCTCCGGCTCGGGGCGGATGACGGCATGGAATTGATCGAAGCCGCCGTCGCCATGCCTCACGCTCCGGTCGTCATCATGATGACCGCCTACGGCAGCGTGGATGCCGCCGTGGAAGCCATGAAGCGGGGGGCGTGGCACTTTGTCACCAAGCCTCTCAACCTCGAAGCACTGGATCTCCTCATCAAACGGGCTCTGCGCAGCCGCAAGCTGGAGCTGGAAAACACTTCGCTCAAAAGACAGGTCGAAGATCGATATGCCCTGGACCGCATCCTCGGGAAGTCCGTCCCGATGCAGCGCGTTTTCGAGACTATCACGCAGGTCGCCCCCACCCGCGCCACCGTGCTGGTGGAAGGCGAAAGCGGCACCGGGAAGGAACTCGTCGCCCACGCCATCCACAATCTCAGCGGGCGCCCCAAGGCCAAACTGGTAATTGTGCATTGCGCTGCCCTCAGCCCGCAATTGTTGGAAAGCGAGCTCTTCGGCCACGAAAAAGGCTCCTTCACCGGCGCCATGGAACGGCGCATCGGCCGGTTCGAACAAGCCAACGGAGGGACGCTCTTCCTTGATGAATTGGGTGAAATCGACGCCGCCATCCAGGTCAAACTCCTGCGCGCCCTCGGCGAGCGCACCATTGAGCGGGTGGGCGGCAACTCCACTATCAAAGTCGACGTCCGGGTGATTGCCGCGACCAACAAGGACCTCGCCGGCATGGTGGCAGACGGGAAATTCCGGGAAGATCTTTATTTCCGTCTCAACGTAGTCAGCATCCACATGCCCCCGCTGCGGGAGCGGAAGGAAGACATCCCCACCCTCGCCAACGCCTTTCTCCGCGAACTGGCCAAGGAAAATAACAAACCGATGCGGGAAATCGGCCCCGAAGCCATGCAGGCCCTGATGGCCTACAATTGGCCGGGCAACGTGCGGGAACTGCGCACCGCCATCGAACACGGCATCGTCATGGGCACGGGAGCCCGGATGCTGGTGCGCCACCTTCCCGCCACGCTGCGAGGCGAAGCCCCGGCTCCCACCATGCATCGTCCGGGACGTCCCTCGCCCGCCGGCACGCCGCTGCCTGTCACTGCCGCCGTCCTGCCGTCGGATCTCTCGATTGGGAAAATGGAAATCCGCTTTATCCTGGAAGCCCTCCAGCGCACGCGCCAGAACCGCAGTGAGGCCGCTAAATTGTTGGGCATTTCCCGCCGTACGCTGCAACGCAAGCTCAAGGAACTCAAACTGGCGGATGACGACAACGAGGGTGAAGGCAGCGACTGAGCCGGTGGACTCCTCTGCCAGCGGGTTAGAAGATGATCGTGGAAGCATGACTATGCTGCCCCATTGAAATGATTGCGCTAAGCAGCCGCAGGTGCATACTGCGCGTTCCCGCCCTCGGGCCTGCCTCATTTTCCTCACTTATTTTACTGCATGGCTACTACTGAAATCACTGCCGCCCCTCAGGAATTGGATGCCGGGATGATGGTCCGGAGGGCTTTGTTCCTGGTGCTGCTGGCCGGATTGACGGCCTACTTTCTGGGACTGGACTTCAAGGGGCTTTCCACCCCGAAAGGAATGGAGCAGGCAGTGATCTCCCGCGAAATTGCCAAGGGGAACGGATTTATCACCACCGTGCAGAAACCGCTGGAATGGAAGCAGTTGGAAAAACGGGCGAAGGATTTGCTGGGGCCGGGAACCACCTTGGACCTGCAGGCGACCCCGGACACTTACCACTCCCCGCTGAACCCCCTGGTGAACAGTCTGGTGCTGGGCATGGCCAAAGACACCTGGAAACTGGGAGACAAACAGTCGGTGTATACGCCGGATGTCCTGATTGCCGGCACCGCGATGGTCCTGTTGCTGGCCTCCATCGGGATCACCTATCTGCTGGTTTCGAGAATTTTTGATGCCCGGATCGGGGGGGTGACCGCCCTCCTGCTGTTGCTCTGTGAACTGTTGTGGAAGTTTTCCCAGACGGGTTTGCCGCAGATGCTGATGTTGTTCCTGTTCAGCTTCGGGACCTACTTTTTATACAAGGCGGTGGAAAATGAAGCCCAGGGCCGCAGTTCGGTGCTCTGGCTGGCCCTGACCGGTGGATTTTTTGGACTGCTGGCGTTGGCGCACTGGCTGACACTGTGGGTGTTCTTCGGGCTGCTGGTCTTTGTGGCCCTGTATTTCTCCCGCCGGGTGCTGATGCTGGGAATGATCCTGGGCATCGTAGGTGTGATCGCGGGGATCTGGGGATGGATGAATTATCAACGGACCGGCAATCCTCTCGGATCCGGATTGTATGCCTTCTACTCCGGACTGGGCGGAGCCAGCAGCGAAGAGGCCTTGTTCCGGGATTTGGAACAGACCGTGGGCGGGTTGAATTTCCAGGGATTCCTCCGCAAAGCGGTGGCCAACGCTCTGGGGCAGGTGTCCGAACTGTATGGTTATCTGGGTGGGGTGGTGGCGGCCCCGCTGTTTTTCCTCAGCCTGCTGCATCCCTTCCGGCGGAAGGAGATCGCGGACTTCCGCTGGGCCATCCTGATCATGTGGTTCTTCGGCGTGGTAGGGATGACCCTTTACGGGATCAAATCCCTCCACGAGACGCAGACCCATGAGAACAATCTCCATATTCTTTTCATCCCGGTGATGACCGGTTACGGGCTGGCCTTCCTTTCGGTGCTCTGGAACCGGCTCAATCTCCCGCTGCAGATTCCCGCCGTTCGGAATGGACACTTTATCCTCGCCATCCTCATCAGCGCCCTTCCCTTTGTCCTCAATATGATCCCCCGGGTGGTGGACCTGAACAAGATCGATAAACAATTCCGCGTCCAGTATCCCAACTATGTCCCCCGTCTGATCAAGGACTACGCGGACTTGCTGCCCGAAAATGAAATCATCGTGTCGGATATCCCTTGGGCGGTCTCATGGTATGGACAACGGAGCAGTTTCTGGCTGCCCAAGGATCAGGGACAGCTCAACACGCTGATGACCCTGGGCAAGGACAAGGGGACCCCGATTTCCGCGATCCTGCTGAGCCCGCAATTATTGTGGAGCCGCTTGAGCGAAGCCAGCCAGCCCCGCTCGGAATTCTTCGCTTGGCGGCAGTATGTCATGTTCTACCCGGCCATGGGGCTGGCTAAAAATGACCAGGAAAGCACTGCCCTGCAGGGGATGTTGTCCTCGGAACTTCCGATGAAAAACTACTATGATGTCGGAGGGCCTTTCGGACGTTTGTATCTGTTCATGACGGAAAACAAACTGACTCCGCAACCCAAGGCTGAGAACTGATTTCCCATGCCGGCCCGCCATCTCGAAAAAGTCGAGGCCCATGCCCGCAAGGCCTTGGCCCCCGAACCGGATCAGGTGCAGGCCGACCTGATCAAACGTTACCGCAGCTTCCTCAAAAAGGAGGAACACCGCATCCGCCTGGCGCACAAGTCAGGGGCCAGCGGCACTGATGTCTGCACCCAGCGCAGCACCCTGCTGGATGTGGTTCTGCACAATCTTTTTGCGGGAGCCCTCGAAAAAAGCGCAGCGGAAGTGCGGGTCACTCTCGTGGCCACCGGTGGTTATGGCCGGGGCCTGCTGAACCCCGGCAGTGACGTGGATCTGCTCTTCCTGCATCCGGAGCGGGGCGGACGGGAACTTTCCGGCCGCACCAAGGACGTCATCGAAAAAGTGCTCTACATGCTGTGGGATGTCGGCTTCAAGATCGGCCACGCCGTGCGGACGCTCAAGGAAACCTATGCCCAGGCCAATGCCGACCACCAGACCAAGACTGCCCTGCTGGACCACCGGTTCATCACCGGGGACCAAGCCTTGTATGACCAGTTCGCGGCGGGATTTCCCAAACAATGCCTTGAGGGCAAGGGGAAGGCCACGGAGTTCCTGAAGTTCCGCGCCACCGACCTGCATGACCGCCATGCCAAGCAGAGCCACACGGTTTATCTGCAGGAACCCCATCTGAAAAACGGCTGCGGCGGCCTGCGGGACTATCATAATATCCTCTGGTGCTGCCGGGTAAAGCTGGGCACCTCCAGCATGGAGGACCTGATCAAACAGCGGATCTTCTCCCGCATCGCCGGACAGGAGATCATCAAGGCGCATGATTTCCTCCTCCGGGTGCGCAATGATCTGCATTACACCGAAAAACGCGCCAGTGATATCCTGACTCTGCGGGCCCAGGGGGTGGTCGCCACCAACTTTGGCTATCCAGGCCGGCGCATCGTCCAGCGGTGCGAGACTTTCATGCGTGACTACTATCACCACGCCCGGAATCTCTATCAGCACAACCTCTCCCTGATGGAGCGTTTTGAACTGGAGAAAGTCGAGGAGAAGGATGGCATCTTCAGCTTCCTCGCCCTGCGCAAAGGCGCCAAACGGGAAAGCTTTGACGGTTTCTACAGCCGGGACGGATTCATCTTCCCGGTCAGCGACACCATATTCACGGAGGACAGCGGCCGGATGATGCGGCTCTTCCAGCACTGCCAGCTCCGCCGTCTCAAGCTCAGCCCGCAGATCCGCCAGCTCTTCAAGGAACACTATGGCCTGATCAACCGCACCTTCCGCTACCGCACCGCCAACCGTGAGACCTTCGAGGCCATCCTGAGCCGGAAGGGCGAAGTGGGAGCCACCCTGCGGCAAATGCACCGCGTCGGTTTCCTCGGCCGCTACCTGCCGGAATTCGGTGAACTGACCGATCTGGTGCAGCACGAATTTTTCCATCGCTACACCGCTGACGAACATACTCTGAAGTGCCTGGAACGCCTGGACGAGCTCAGTGATAACAAAAACCCTAAACTGGCCTTCCACCAAAAACTCTTCCACGATCTGGAAGACCCTTTTGTGCTGTATGCCGCGCTGCTGATGCATGATACCGGCCGGGCCGAAGGCGTACGCAAACATGCCGATGCCAGCACCGAACTGGCGGACCAGGTCTGCCGCCGCCTCCAAGTGCCGGATACCCGCCGCAACAAGCTGCTCTTCCTCGTCGATAACCATCTGCTGTTCTGGCACACCGCCACGACGCGGAATCTGGAGGATCCGGAAGTCATCGCCGGTTTTGCCAAAATCGTGCGCCGGCGCGAGTGGCTGGATTCCCTTTTCCTCCACACCTACGCCGACTCCCGCGCCACCAATGAAGCCGGCTGGACGGATTGGAAGGAATCGCTGGTGCGCCAACTCTACCAGGCCACCGCGGAATACTTCGCGGATCAGGCCGCCTTCCGCAGTCCGCTGCCCCTGGCAGACCAGCGCAGCGCGACCCTCGCCCTGCTGGACGAATCCTACGGTCCGGAAATCGATGCCCACTTCAGTGCGATGCCGGAACGTTATCTGGCACACCGCACCCCGACCAGCATTGCCCGGCACCTGAAGGCTTTCCGGGCCTTCTACCGGCAGCAACGCAAAGACGACCGCGCCAGCGCCCTGACTCCGGTGCTGAAATGGACCGCCCGTCCGGAACAAGGCTCCAGCGAACTGATCCTCTGCACCTGGGACCGCCAGATGCTGCTGTCGAAAATCGCGGGAGCCCTCGCCGCCAATTCCCTGAACATTCTGCGCGCCGACTTCTTCCTGCGGGCCGACCAGCTGGTGCTGGACATCTTCCGCGTGTGCACCACCGACTTCGAGCCAGTGCGGGATGAGAAACAGATCAAAGGCGTAGGGGAACTGATTGCCCGCGCCTGCATGGGCGAAGCGATCGACTTCGCGGCGCTGATCGCCAAACGCCTGAAGGAAGAACCCGAACCCCTGCCGGGCTGGCGCCGCGAATTCCCCATGCGGGTTTATATGACCAATGAACAGCACCGCGATTACACCGTGGTCGAAATCCAGGCGGTGGACAGGATCGGGCTGTTGTTCCAAGTATTTGATACCATCGGGAAGTTCGGCCTCGAAATCACCCACGCCCGCATCAACACAGAAAAGGGAGCGGCGATCGATTCCTTCTGCCTGACTGGTCAGGACGGCAAAAAAATCACCGATCCAGCCCTGCTCCAACGGCTCAAGGCCGCCTTGGAAGAGGCCTGCATGATCCCGGCGTAGTGGGTCGCAACCCCGGCAATCCGGCGAAGGATGCGCGGGACAAATCCGGAAATCCGCGCAGGTTATGGCGATGTCCCTTCCGCCTGAAAAGCCACCCAAATCACGCTGGAAGCGTGTGCAGCGCTGGTTGGCGGTGGCGCTGGCCACAGGATTGGCCGGTTATTTTCTGCTGCCATGGGCGGTGCCGTGGCCGGAAGCCCTGAACCGTCCGGTGCCTTCCGGAGTGCGGCTGACCGACCGCCATGGCACTCCTCTCCGGCGGTTGCTGGCCGGAAGCCACCGGGCCGGGGAGACGCTTTCCCTGTCTGAAATCCCGTCCTTTTTGATAGAAGCCACTCTGGCCGCGGAGGATCATCGATTTTACTCCCATGGCGGGATCGATCCGCTCGCCTTGGGACGGGCTCTCCGGGACGGCGTGCAGGCGGGCCGCAGCGTCTCCGGGGCCAGTACTATCACCCAGCAACTGGTTAAACTGTCCCATCCCCGGCCGCGCACCTGGAAGACCAAGCTCTTGGAAATGTTAACAGCCCGCCGGGTTGAAATGACCTGGACCAAAGGAAAGATTTTGGAGCAATATCTCGCCCGCCTTGATTACGGGAACCTGCACCGGGGGCCCGCCGCAGCCGCGCAGGGGTATTTTGGAAAGCCGCTGGGGGACTGCAGCCTCGCTGAATGCGCCTTTCTCGCCGGCCTGCCTCAGGCGCCCACCCGGCTGAATCCCTGGCGCGATGCCACGCGGCCCACGAAACGACAACAATGGATTCTGGAACGGCTCCAGACGCTGGGCCGGATTGATGCAGCCACGGCGGACCGGGCGCGCGCCGAACCGCTGCGCTTGCGGCGGCATTATGGCAGTTTTGCCGCGCCTCACTTTGCCGACCTGATGCTGCAACGCGCTGCCGGGCCGGAAACCGTCGCGCCTGAGGAAGGCGATTGGCGGACCTCACTCGATTTGAATATCCAGCAGATCTGTGAGCGCAGTATCGCCGACCGCTTGAACCGGCTCAACGGCCGGAATGTCAGTCAGGCCGCCGTGGTGGTGATCGACAACGCCACGGGCGAAATCCGCGCGTTGGTCGGCAGCCGGGACTACGAAGCCGCCGGCACGGGCCAGGTGAATGGAGCCACCGCCCGGCGGTCGCCCGGCTCGGCGCTGAAGCCCTTTACCTATCTACTGGCACTGCAGCAGGATCTGAGTCCGGCCACTATCATCCCCGATCTGCCGGTGGAGTATATGACCGCCACTGGGCTCTACCGGCCGCAGAACTATCATCACCGGGCCGCGGGACCCGTTTCCCTGCGCACCGCCCTCGCCAATAGCCTGAATCTGAGTGCCGTCAGAATTCTGGAATCCCATGGCGGACCGGAGGCCCTCGTGACCAGTCTGCAGTCGGCCGGCCTGACCACCCTGACCAAACCAGCCACTGACTACGGTCTGGGCCTGACAATCGGCGGCGGCGAAGTCACCCTGCTCGAACTCACCGCCGCCTACAGCACCCTCGCCCGCCTCGGCCGGTCGATTCCGCTGCAGTTCACGCCCGTTCAGGCAGAGTCCAGTGGCCAGCAATTGTATGATCCGGATGCCTGCTGGCTGCTGGCGGACATTCTCTCGGACAACACCGCCAGAGCCCGGACATTCGGCACTGATTCCGCCCTGCGCCTGCCCTTTCCCTGTGCCGTGAAAACCGGCACCAGCACCGATTACCGGGACAACTGGGCGATCGGCTATAACGCAGCCTTCACCGTGGGGGTCTGGGTGGGAAACTTCGACAACTCGCCGATGCGGGGAGTCAGCGGAGTCACGGGAGCCGCCCCGGTTTTCCGCGATATTTTCACGTGGCTGGACGCCCGGTACCCGTCCTCATGGTATGAGCGCCCTCCCTCCATTGTGGAACGGGAGGTGGATCCCCTGACCGGCCTACCCCGGCCGGCGGAATGGGCCTCCCGGCGTCCGGTGGTCGTGGAGAAATTCCGCCGCGATCTGGCTCCCGCGGCGGCTGATCCTGACCGTTATGACCACACCGGGCGGGTGCGGCTGGCTCCTGAGTATGCCGCCTGGCTGGCCGGTCCCGAGAACTGGCTGGGCGCCGCCGCCATTGCCGCGGCCCCCTCCGCCTCCGGCGTGGCATGGCAAATCACCAGTCCCCTGCCCGGCACCACGGTGCTGCTGGATCCTGATCTGCCGCAGGGCGGGAAAGTCCTGCCCCTGCGGGTGAATCCTCCCACGGAGTCCGTGGTCTGGACCTCGCCCAGCTTGAAAATCGATCACCACACTGCCTTGCTGATCCCCGGGCGCCATACCCTCACGGCACGCGATCCGGCCACCGGCCGTGAAATGACCACCTGGGTCATGGTGCGGCGTCTATGAACTTCAGGGCTCGTCCGGCACCCATTCGCTCCGCAGCACACTGATGATTTCGACCTGGTTGTCAGTAGCAGAATCCGGCGGGAAGCGCACCTCCATCACCACGGCCTGTTTGTCCACGATGCCCAGCATGGCATCCAAGGTGATGGCGTCGCTGGAATCCTTGGCGGCATAACCGAACAGGCTCAGGTTCAGCCCGGGATACCCCAGTTGATAACATTCCCAGCGGGTGGCATCGCGGAAGGCGTAGTTGTAGTAATTGGCGGCCTCGCTTTTGGTGACGGTCACCGCGATGCGGACCGGTTCGGTCGAACGGGCCGCACGGAGCTTGGCCAGATGGGCTTCCTGGTAGAGCGAGGAGCTTTCCCAGTCCACCAGATGCCGGCCTTTGGAGATCACCACACAAAGAAAGTGCGAGCGGTTGAGCGACGGGACGTCGAAACTGAGATTTACCAGATGCCGGACCGGCATGGCGAGGGAAAGCGCCGCGTCATTGATCGGAGCGTCCGGATGATCGCGGTAGTAATTTTCCATCATTTCGCGCACCGCCTCAGGTTGGCGGACAAATTTCAACCGCTCCTGCCAATTGGGGGCTTTAAAGAAGGACTGGGCGACGGCCGCGGCCTCATCGATCATGATATCCTCCCGGGGTGGAGGTTCAGGCACCGTCACCACGGGGGGGGCATTGTAATCTGCCATCAAAAAAGAAGTCAGGATAGCCAATCCCACCAGCCCGCTGAGGGCACCGATCAGGATACCGCGGTCCAGCTGTCCGTCCTGGAAAAGCCATGAAGTGAGCCGCGAGGTCTGGAGGAAAATCTGACGCGGGCTCTGGCGGAAATCAGAAGGGGTAGCGGCGGTTTCCGTGACCAACCGATCCCAGTTCTCCGTGAAAATCTCGCGGGCGGCATCCGGGATGTAAGTCAGATCCGCATCCTTCGCAGCGCTGTCGGCCTCCAACAATTCCATCGGGGAATCTTCCTTGAGAAGATCCTGGTAGCGGTTGCGCCACTCCGCGACGGAACTCGGGGCCACGTACCAGTCCCGGGCCGCATCCTTGACGCTGTCTCCCTGTTCAATCACGCTGCGCAGCGCCTCCCGGACCCGGGTGCTATCATCCAGTTCCGCCCGGTCGACTCCTTCGATGGAGGCCGTGCGGAGGTTGGAGAGCGGATTCTGTTCGAAGCTATCTGCGCGGGACGCCCGGGGAATGGGCCGTGAAGGACCGGCCTCAGGAAGCACCGCCCCGGTGGAATCCCCCTCGGGAGGATGGTCCGCGGCACTGCCAGGATCCTGCTGATCCCAAGGTTCAGCCGGGGCTTCGGACACGGCATCGGCTTCCCATTCCAGCGGGGGAGTGGCTGGGGGCGGCGGCTGTGGCGCCGGATCGGGCTGATAGGTTCGTTTAGCCATCACCAAATCTTCAGTTGGAGAGGACCGAAGGCTGCAGTCGATCCGGCTGGGCGTCCTCCGGTTTGGCATAAAACCACGAAGAATGCAGCAACCGTTTTACAATGACCTGATCCCGGGAAGCCGGGTTGGGCGGGTAGACCAATTCGGCGATGATTCCGGCGCGCCGGCCTTCTCCGACCAGCGGCAGCATGTCGCGGCCGTCCCGTGAATTACGGCTGATGTAACCGTAGAGGTGGAAATCCCGCCCCGGATAATAGAGGGCGACACATTGCCAATCGGTTTCGCTGAACCCGTGATTGTAATAATTATCTGCCTTCATGTAGATGCGGAAGGGGTAAGTCTCGGGCGGCATGGTCTGCTTGTAGGTCTCCAGAGGCAATTCCTGGTATCCGGTGGAGGTTTCCCAGTCCACCAGATATGTGCTCTCAGGTCCATTCCTGATTTCTTCGATGGCAAAGAAAGTCATCTCTTCGTAGACGCTGCCGGGATTCAGGGGATCGGGCACCATTACCGGCATCGCCAGCATCACGTAATATCCCTCACTGCCCGGTTCACCGCCCTTTTTATCCCGCATGGTGGGCTCCCCGGCCTGCAACGGACCGGCGGTGCGTTCGCCGCGGTACCAGCGTTTCATCATCGGACGGATGCGGTCCGGATGGCGGACAAAAGCCAATTTGGCCTCAATACCGTCGGCAGCGAGGAAATCGCGCACCGCCTTTTCAGCACCCACTTCGTCATACTGGGTCAGCACCGAGCGGTCGATGGGCGGCTCGGTGACCGGCGGGAGCGGGGGAGCCTCATATTGTTGCCGGAAGACATAAAATCCATACATCGCCACCGCCGCCACCGCGACCGCCAGCGCGGCCGTCAAGTAGCGGGACAACCAGGTAAAACGCTGGAATAAAAGGCGGGCTCCGAGGAGCAGGCGGCGGCGGCGCACCTTCTTTTTGGTGGTGCGGGTCTGGCCGTCTTCACCCTCCACGGACTCCACCACGTATTCATTTTCTTCCTGGGCCGGAGCCACATCCTCGGGGATGGGGCGCACGTCTGCCCAGATGTCGGCCGCCATTTCCGCCTCGGGAATGTCGGTCAATTCACTTTGATCCCAATCCGTCAGTTCCTTGTACCGCTGCACTTCGGCCCGTTTCGTCCGGCGCTTTTTGATCCTCACCCGGCGGCGTTCACCGGAGGCTGGATCATGGAAAACCTCCCCGCCGTCTTCCTCCTCTTCCGTTTCGTCCTCCAGACGGCCATGGAATTCCGGATGCGATCCGCCCATCTCCCCGGCAGGGGACGGGACAGGCCGCGGACCGGCCGGGTAAGTGCCGCCTTGAAGGGTAGGGCTCTCCCGCTGGGGCAATGGCAGATGCGAAGCAGGCATCCCCTGCTCCCGGGGGGGCAACGTGGACGGCCGGAATTCCTCCGATTCCCCGGGACCAGCGTCTTCGTTTTCAAAGGGTACGGGGGCATGACACTGCGGGCACAGCAGCCGGGAAGCCGCAGCCAAGCCGCGCTGGGCTTTCATGCGGGTGCCACAGGCGCTGCATTGCAGCACCATCCAGTCCTGGGAGGGGGGAGAAAGGGACATTTGGCGGAGGGGGGAGGTCGATGGAATAGACTACCAAAGACGTTAAAGCGCAACGTCTGTTGCAGGCAGGGAGGAAAAGTCGGCTGGCTCCGCAATGGGGTGGGCTCCAGGCCGCAGCCGCGTGACGATGATTTGCACCTCATGACCCACTTCCTCGTTCACGGCAGCTTTCACGGCCGCCAGATCAACCGAATCCCCCAGCAACGCAAACACCGTGGACCCGCTGCCGGACATGAGCGCGGCCGACACGCCAGGCATGGCCAGCAGCAAGGCTTTCAGGTGTCCCAGCACTTGGTATTTTTCAAAAACGGGGCGCTCCAGGTCATTGCGCAACTCCCCGCAGGCCGTGGCTTGCGGCCCATAAGGCAATCCCGGAACTTCCAAGGCGTCCTTCCACTGTTGGTAGGCCCATGGAGTCGGAATGCCAAACGGCAGCTTGACCAGGAGCACCCGCGGGGTGGCCGGAAATTCCGGCACCGCCACCACCTGTTCCCCCCGCCCGGTCCCATCCGCCACCCCGCCCAGGAGGAAAAATGGCACATCCGACCCCACCTCCGCCGCCGCTGCCTGCAGCACTCCATCACTCAAATCCTGACAAAACGCCGCCCGCACCAACCGCAGCGCGGCGGCAGCATCACTGCTGCCTCCACCCAACCCCGCCCCGTGCGGAATCCGTTTCTCCAAATGCAGCCGCATCCCCGGCAGTTTCCCCGTGACCGGCTCCAGCGCCCGCACCGCCTTCACCACCAGATTCGATCCATCGGCAGGAACCGACGTGTCATCGCAACTGAAGGCAATCTCCCCGTGGGGCAGCGCCGGGTCGGCCGTCAAGGTCAGCCGGTCACACAATTCCAGCGGGGCCAGGCGCGTCTCCAGCTCATGAAACCCATCCTCCCGCCGCCCCAGCACCCTCAGCCACAGGTTGATCTTGGCGGGGGCCAACAAAGAAAGGGAACGGGGCGGGGGAACAGAAGAGGTGAGCGGCATGTGGCAACCTCCAGCGTTAGCCGTTCCCCGGCCGGCCTTCAACATTCCATTTTCAGCAATTTTGCATTTCAGGCTTCCCCCACGCCTCCCAGACGGCCTGCCGGCCATACCAGAACCGCCTTTGCCGCCCGCTTTCCCAGCCGGCCGCCGTTGTCATTTCCCGGAGTTCCTCCCAGGAAAACGCCGCCCGGGCGGACCGCCTCATATCCTCCACCGTCATGGGCTCACGGTAAAACACGGACGCTGCATAAATCCCCGCCGTAGCCCACCAGCTGCGTTCCAGATCCGCCAGCAACACTCCGCAACGCGCCACCCTCCGCATTTTCGTCAGGATCCCAATCGCATCCTCCATCGTGAAATGATGCAGGGCGAGGGAGCACACCACCCAATCCGGCTGCCTCTCCGGCTCCCACGTCCTCACATCCGCATGGACGAAGGAAATCCCAGTTTCATCCTCACAAAATTTCCGGCCGATTTCCCAAGTCGCGGGGTGGCCCTCCACCGCTTCCACCTGCACCTCCGTCCCCTGCTGCCTCCCCAGGTCAACCATCAACCGGGGAAGGTCGCCTGTCCCGCTGCATAAATCCGCAATCCGGACCGTCCCGCCACCCCGCAACACCGGCCCCAGCACCCGCCGCACGATCCGGCAGGCGCCAAACCAACGGTTCAGTCCCCGCAGATTGGCGAGATCCCGCTCCAACGCCGGCGATACCGGCTGCGGACGGTCCATCAGTTCCGGATTGTCAGGATCAAAGCAGCGCGGCATGGCCATGACCAAAGCGGCCCCGGCCTGCGGGAACAATCCATTTTTTTGACCCTGACTGCGGCGGACAGGCGTTGCGCCCGCTCAGGCCAGCGCCCCCTCGATTTGTTGGAGAGCTGCCGCCTCGCGGTCACTCACCAACTTCGCTCCAAAACCGAGAAAACCGCCGTCGGTGGTCGCTTCCGCCAGTTTTTTCGCCCCATCGAGGATCATCTGGCGATAGGCCGCGGCCTCGGGCGGGTTGCGCCGGCCCACCGTTTCATAACCCTTTTTGATCATGGCCAGCAGGGCCTCATTGGAGCGGCCTTCGGCCCGGATTCCCTCAATCTCGGTGCCGGTCATTCCAGTACCAAACGCGGCCCCGAGCAAGGAGACCGGCTCCACGTGTTTGAGGCTTTCGTTGAGCGAATGGCTGGCCGCAGCCATCTCCTTCATGGCGCCCATCGGACCGGAAGGTGACGCTGTAGCCACCAGCAGCAGGGCCGCCGTGGGGGCGATCCGCACCGCCCTCCATTCCTCATCCGGATAATCCTGACGCAACAACTCCGCCCCAGCCCCGGCCGCAGCAACTTCTCGCAGCAATGAGACGGTGGCCGCGTTCGCAGGATCGGCCTCGAATTCCCTGGCCTCCTGACTCAACCACGCACCCAGACCCGCGGCATCGAGTCCTTTTTCCCGGACCGTGGCGGACAAGGAATGCGTCAGCGCCGGAGTCACCAGTCCAAGCAACGGGGAGAGATTGAAACCTGATTTGCGGGCGAGCGTGCCAACCATGGAATTGACCCCCACCCCAAGCAGGGCCTGGATCTGATCCGCTCCGGTCTGCCCAATGGAACCCCCGAACGCCCCTTTGAGCATGTCAAAAAAGCCCCGCTCCTTGTGTTCAGCCAATGCATGGTGCAGCGCGGCGGCCCCGGCAGGCTCCCCGGCCTTGCGAGCCGCACCGGTGAGCAGGAGTGCCGCCAGATTTCGGAGAGCATTGGAGACGGCTGATTCATCAGCTCCCAGCGCTTTGGAGATTTGCCCCATCAGGGCCGGAGTGATGTGTGAAACAACTGAATCGATCAGGGAGGACATGACAGTTATAAGGTTTCAGGTTGAGCCGTCACTATGTCCAAATTTACTACCCGATGGCAAGCAAAGACAGGAGTGCCCTGCTTTTTCAGGCCCTGGCCTCCCCTGACCACGCCAAGGTGCATGAGGGCTCCATTCCAGATGCGGAATTCATCAATGAAACCCGCTCCCTGCTCCCATGATCCCGCAAATCGCGAACAGCACTCCAAACAAAAAGGCTCCCCACGCCACCACCACCAACGGCACTCCCACCCAGGCCATGACTTTTTGCCGTTGTAAGGGCCAATCCAGTCCCGCTACCAGCCACCGGTAAATATAGTAGGAAACCGCCAGTACCGTGAGCGCCACCAGGATGAGGAAACCGAAATCCAAATTCATCGCACTCGACATCGCCGCCGCCAGGCACACCGGCACCAGACCCACCAAAAACCAAAGCGGTGTCCACATCAGCCGTTTCTGGAAAGACCTCTTCTTTGGACCCGGCGGCAGCAAAGGAGGCGGCCCCGGGGAAGAGGATGGTGGCGTGTATGGCATCTTTGCTTCATATCACCTGGCCGCCTGTCCGCATCATCGATTTTTCCGATAATGATGGATGCAAAATCAAGGCGCCCCTGACAGGCTGCCACATTGACTGGTGCCATTCATGAAAAAGACGACCCCCCTGCCCCCAAGCCGCTTCAGCCTTCCCGCTGGCTTTACGAAGACCCGCAGTATTACCGGTCCCCTCCCGACAGGAACTGTCTCCGAACGCTCATTCGTCTCATCCTCTGGATCATCGGCGGCTGGCTCCTCATTCTCGCCCTTCTCCAAGCCTACTGCAATTTCTAACCGCACGGTCCTCAAACAAACCCGTAGCCGCTGCCCCGTCTGCCACGCCTCCGTCCCTGCCCAGGTCACCCGCACGGACGAGTCTCCCGCCCGCGTGATGCTGGAGCGCACCTGTCTGGACCATGGATTTCACGAAGCCTGTATCGCCAGCGATGCCCGCTTCCACTGGCTCTCCCTCGGCAGCGACTCTAACCGCTGCGGCAGTAGTTGCGGCTGCGGCCCCGCGGCCACCCTGGGCAAAAACGCCGCCGGGCGTGCAGAGGGCCCCTTTGAAACCCTCTCCACCTGTCTCGCCCTCATCGAGATCGTCCATTCCTGCAATCTTGCCTGTCCCACCTGTTACGCCAATTCCCCGCGCCCCCAGGATGGTGCGGTGGATGCCGTGCCGCTCCCTGACCTCCAATCCCGCATCGAAGGCGTCATCGCCCGCAAAGGTAAAATCGAAATCCTCCAGCTTTCCGGCGGCGAACCCACCCTGCATCCCGAACTCTTCGAACTCCTCGCCTGGGCCCGCGGGCACCCCGGCATCGACTATCTCCTGATCAACACCAACGGCGTCAAACTGGCCCGCGATCCCGCCTTCGCCGCCGCGCTGGGGAAACTCTTCACCAAGGGCGGCCTCCAGATCTATCTCCAGTTCGACGGCATCCACGAGCCCGGCCAGCAAGCCCTGCGCGGCACCGACCTGCGCGCCCTCAAATCCCAGGCCCTGGCCCATTGCGCGGCCGCCAAAATCCCGGTCACCCTCGCCATGACCGTCACTCCTGACAATCTCCCCGGCCTTTGGGAAACCATCCAGTTCGGCCTGCGCCAGCCTCACATCCACGGCATCACCCTGCAGCCCGTCTTCGGCAGTGGACGCGGCGATCCTGCGCCTTCCGCCCACCGGCTCAATACCGCCGACCTCATCATCGCGGCCGTCGAACAATCCACCGGCCAGCTGACCTACGACGACTTCACGCCCCTCCCCTGCGGCGACCCCAACTGCGCCACCCTCGGTTACCTCTTCCGCCTCCCGGACGGCAGCCTCCGCCCCCTCAGCGAGTTCCTCGATTTCGCCAAACTCCAAGGATTCCTCCAGGACAAAATCCACTACACCTTGGCCGACCTCGCCCAATGCGGCTGCGAAAACGAGCCGCTGGGCCAACTCCTCCACGACCTCGAAATCGGCAGCAGCCACACCTTCCGCATCATGATCAAGCCCTTCATGGACGCCTGGACCTGGGACGAAGACCGCATCGACCGCTGCTGCACCCACGTGATCCGCCCTGACGGAAAATTAGATAGTTTCTGCCGCTATTACAGCAACTTTCCCGACACCCTCCCAGCACCATAGTCAACTGCCGGACGACGACCTCCGCTCCCATGCCCGACTTCAACTGGTCGTCCCCCTACCGCGCCTGGATGATCGCCGGCATTTGTCTCAGCCTGCTGCTCTGGTGGCGGCTGGCCCGCCGGGACCGCACCCTCTTCCACCTCTACATGGCAGCCCTCCTCGGCGCCATGATCGGGGCCAAAGCCCTCTACTTCCTCGCTGAAGGCTGGCACGACTGGCCCCAGCCTGACCGCTGGCTCCGGCTCGCGGCTGGCAAAACCATCCTTGGCGGTCTCATCGGCGGTTGGCTCGCCGTCGAAGGAGTCAAAAAACTCAGCGGCCTCCGTCAAACCACCGGCGACTGGTTCGCCCTCGTAGTGCCTCTGGGCTGCGCCCTCGGTCGCCTCGGCTGCATCGCGCAGGGGTGCTGCCCCGGAGCAGTCTGCCCTCCCGGCTCCAGTCCCGCCCTGACCGATGCCGCGGGCACCCTCCGCTGGCCCGCTGCCCACTTGGAACTCCTCTTCCAGCTCCTCTTCCTCAGCCTGGCCCTCACCCTGCAGAAATTCCACGCTCTCCGGGGTCAGCGCTTCCATCTTTATCTGATCAGCTATGGCATTTTCCGTTTCTGGCACGAGTTCCACCGCGCCACCCCGTCGCCTCCGTGGCTCCCCGGAGGACTGACGGTCTATCAAATAGCCGCCCTCGCCCTCGCTTTGGCCGCCATCCTTGCCTGGCGTCACCGCGCCCGCCAAACCGGTCATTCCGGACCGATCCATGGCTGATCACCGTCCGGTGGCCTCAGGACCTCCCAAATACTTCACCACGGCCTCGGTCCGGGTGCGGACCTGCAGTTTGGTGTAAATGTTATGCAGGTGGGTGCGCACGGTCTCCACCCCGATCCCCAGGTCCCATACGATCTCCTTGTAGAGGTTCCCCATCCATGAAGACCAGCCCCGGAGCGATCACTGGCGGGTCCTCCGGCGCAGCAGGGCCAGCAGCCCCATCCCGCCCAGCACCGCCGCCGAGGGCTCCGGCACGAAGATGAATTGTCCGGCCGTCCTCACCACATTGCTGATGCGCACTTCGTCGATCAGACCAACCAGACCTTCCGCGGAGGCAGGTGTTCCGGTGGCCCGGCCTTCGTTGCCGATGACCAGGAGCATGTCGTCGTTGAGATCCACCCCTTCCGCCACCGGAGTGCCCACCGGGTTGGCGGCAGTGAAGGACGGATTCACCCGCGTCCAGTAAAAACTCGCATTCGTCCCATCGTAGGATAACGCCACATGGAACCACTCATTGGCCACGAAGGCATGGTCCCCGGTGGTCGGAATCGGCGCAAACACCGAGCTGGTATTGACGCCGATGTAATTGAATTCGAGCCGGCCGTCACCGGTGATGCGGAACTGCAGACCGCGGTCCGCGTTGCCTGCATTGCTATCGGTGCTGACGATGTGGCGGTTTCCGGAAGTGATGGAAGGGACATTCACCATCGCATCCAGGGTGAAGACATTGCCGGCCCCGAAAATCGTGCTGTGGTCCAAAAATTGGTCCGGACTGACCGGGGCATTGTCGCCCATCATGAAGGCGCCGGAAGCATCCCGGTCCACCCCAAGGCCAAGGTTATTCGCTGAGACGTTGGCCGCGTTGCCAAAACCGCCATAGCCGGTGGCTCCCAGAACGTTGGTCACCGTAGGCTGATTCAACCCGTCGCCCGCATAGGTATTCCCACTGTAGGAAACCGCACTGAATCCCGTGGCTCCGGCATTCGCGGCCACACTGGAACCGGCCGCTTCATCGAAGTGGAACAAATACTGGGTGTTGGCATCCGGCCCATAAGTCGTCAAAGCCGCATCGGTGCGGCAGGAAAGCCCGGGCAGGAACACGGCGAGGGACAAGGCGATGGAAGTGGCTTTCATAAGCGGGACAAAAGGGAACAAGGAACCAAAGGACTGTTAAAGCAGACTTCTCCCCGCCCGACAAACATTATTCCTGCTTCCCCACCTATTATGGGGAGGCCTCCGGTTCTCCCAACCGTGCGCGTTGACCGGGTAAAAATCCGCATTGACCGCTGGGAAAGAGCGGAGGAATCTCCACGCTCTTTTTCCCGGTCCACCGGGTCCCCGCGCACCATGACTTTCCACACCATTTCCGTCCTCGTTGAAAACAAATTCGGCGTGCTCGCCCGCGTCGCCGGCATGTTCAGCGGCCGCGGCTATAACATCCGCAGCCTCAACGTCGGCCCCAGCCACGACCCGAAGATTTCCCGCATGACCATCGTGGTCAGTGAAAAGGAAAATGTCCTCAACCAGATCATCAAGCAGCTCGACAAACTGATCGATGTCATTCAGGTCATTGATTTCCGCGAAGGCGACTATGTGGGACGCGAATTGGTGCTCCTCCAGGTCAAAGTGGACCGCCAGAGCCGCGCCGAGGTGATCGAAATCTGCCAGCTCTTCCGCGCCAAAATCATCGATGTGGGCCGCACCGTGCTCACCATCGAGATCACCGGCGACTCCGGGAAGATCGATAAATTCACCTCGCTGATGGACACCTTCGGCATCATCAATCTCACCCGCACCGGCCGCATCGCCCTTCCCCGCCTCAACGAAGCCCCCGAAGAAACCACGGACTGCGGGGTCTGATTTTTCCCCGGGCCCGTTTGATAAAGACGGGCCTTCAACTTTCCGGAAACGGCCCCTGCCCTTTCCCCGGAAACTCCCTTCCCTGACCCTCCCCATTCACCCTAACTAACACCACACTTCATGCCCGCCAAAGTTTACACGGACAAAGACGCCGATCTCGCCCTCTTCAAAGGTAAAACCCTCGCCGTGATCGGCTTCGGTTCCCAGGGCCACGCCCACGCCCTCAACCTCAAGGACAGCGGCGCCAAGGTCATCATCGGCCTCTACGCCGGCAGCAAATCCATCCCCGTCGCAAAGGACCTCGGCTTTGAAGTCGTGGACACCGCCACCGCCGTCCAGAAGGCCGACGTCATCTTCGTCGCCGTTCCCGACACCAAGATTCCCGCCGTCTATAACAAGGACATCGCCCCCCACCTGAAGAAGGGCAAGACCCTCCTCTTCAGCCACGGCTTCGCCATTCACTACAAGACCGTCGTGCCACCGGCTGATGTCGATGTCATCCTCGTCGCCCCCAAGGGCCCCGGCCACATCGTCCGCCGTCAGTTCACCGAAGGCAAAGGCGTCCCCGCCCTCATCGCCGTCTATCAAAACCCCAGCAAGAAGGCCAAGAAGACCGCCCTCGCCTGGGCCAAGGGCGTGGGTGGCACCCGTGCCGGGGTCATCGAAACCGACTTCAAGGAAGAAACCGAAACCGACCTCTTCGGCGAACAAACCGTCCTCTGCGGTGGCGCCAGCGCCCTCGTCCAGGCCGGGTTTGAAGTCCTCGTGGAAGCCGGCTACTCCCCTGAGATGGCCTACTTCGAGTGCCTCCATGAGCTGAAGCTCATCGTCGACCTCATGAACGAAGCTGGCATCGCCGGGATGCGTTTCTCCATCTCCGAAACCGCCAAGTGGGGCGACGTGCATGTCGGACCCAAGATCATCGACGCCGGTGTCAAGAAGCGCATGAAGGCCGCCCTCAAGGACATCCAATCCGGCAAATTCGCCAAGGAATGGATCAAGGAATACGAAGGTGGCTACAAAAACTACAACCGTCTCCTCAAGGAAGGCGAAAACCACCCCATCGAAAAAACCGGTGCCAAACTCCGCGCCCTCATGCCATGGGTCAAGAAGCGCGACATCAAAGGCAGCCAGGCCAGCTACAAGTGAAAGCATTACGGGCCTCCCGCCTGTGAGTTTCCTTCCAGCGCCTGCCCCACCCCGGGGCAGGCGCTTTTTTGTGAAGCCGTTCCCATTCCCTCCCGCCATGTAAAAACCGGCGGCATCCTTTCCTGGAGATCCACCCCATGCCCGCCGCGCTGCATCACTATCGTCCGGAACTGGACGGCCTCCGCGCCATCGCAGTGGTGGCGGTGCTGCTGTTCCATCTGGACGCCACGTGGCTGCCGGGCGGGTTTGCGGGCGTGGATGTGTTTTTTGTCCTGTCAGGTTACCTCGTTACTTCCATCCTGCAGCGCGATCACGACGCCGGCCGTCTCCAGCTCCGCACTTTCTATCAACGCCGCATCGCACGGATTTTCCCGGCCTTCCTCGCCATGGCGCTGGTCACCTTGCTGGCGGCGCAGTTTTGCTATTCCAGCTGGGACTACGCCTCCGCCGGAGCCGCCTTTTCCGCCGCTCTCCTTTCCATCGCCAACTTCCATCTGCTCGGTCAGGGAAACTACTTCCAACTCTCCGCCGATGCCCAGCCGCTCCTGCACACCTGGTCCCTCTCGGTCGAGGAACAATTCTATCTGATCTTTCCTTTCCTCTTCGCCCTGCTCCTCAAAACCCCACCCCACCGCCGCCTCCTCCTCACCTGGCTGGTGGTCCTGATGAGTTTTGCCACTTGCCTGTTCCTCACCGCGACCAAGCCCATCCACGCCTTTTACCTCCTGCCATCCCGGGCGTGGGAAATGCTCGCCGGCAGTCTGCTCGCCCTGCACGCCGCCCCGCGCCCGCCGTCCCAGGGCTCTCCTTCCCACCTCCCCGCCCTCGGCGGTCTGGCTGCCATCCTGGCCAGTTTTCTGGTGCTTCAGGAAGGCCCCCACTTTCCCGGGTGGCAAGCCCTCCTCCCCGTCCTCGGCACCGCTGCGGTCATCCGCTACAGCCAAAGCGGCCCGGTGCACCGCGTCCTCTCCGCAAAACCATTCGTCCTGACCGGACGCCTTTCCTACTCCCTCTACCTCTGGCACTGGCCGGTCTTTTCCTTCATCGACTACTCCCTGCTCTATCAAAGCCCCCTCACCCGGTTGGTCCTCAAAATCCTTCTCACCCTCCTCACCGCCACGGCCTGCCATCACTTCATCGAGCAACCCGCCCGCGCCTGGCTGAATCAACCCCGCCGCCGTTGGTCCCCGTTTCTCCTCCTTGGCACCACTCTCGCCCTGCTGGCCCCGCTCGGCTACTCCATCCATCGGCGTCACTACCTTGATGCCTCCAATGGCTCTCAGGGAGCCCTTGTCATTCCCGCCCCTCAGTCGCGCGGCACCCTCGTGCTGATGGGCGACAGCCAAGGCTCCATGTATGGGCAACTCGCCCGCGACCTCGCCACCCAGCGCGGCCTGAATCTGATCATCCTCAGCACAGCCGGAGAAGATCCGCTCGCCACCAGGCAGGGCCCGTCATCAGCACTCTTCCAGCGCACCCTCGATACCATCCGCCGCGAAAAACCCGCCATCGTCCTGCTGGCCTGCCATTGGATTTACAAGCTCCAGCAGGACCCTGACCGCCTCGCCCTGACGCTCCAAGCCATCCAACCCCACGCCGGTAAAATCATCCTCTTCACCCAGCCACCACTGCTTCCCCCGGCCGCTACCCGCTCCGCCATCCGCCAGGGCAACCGCCCGCCTTTCTTCGAATCCCCGGCCGACCGCACCCTCCGCCAGCGCCTCAATCAAACCATAAAATCCCTCGCTTCCCCCGGCGTCAGCATCATCGACATCGACCCGTTTTTCACCCACCCCGACGGCAGCCTGATCTTCCAATCCCCCACCGGTCAGTCCCTCTTCCACGACTCGGTCCATCTCTCGACCCACGGTGCCAACTTACTGAAACCAGCCCTCCTGCTTACCCTTCCACCACCGCCGGCTTCTTCTCCTCCTTGAATCCCGTGGAAGCCAGCCGTGCATAAAGGCCCCCCTCTTCCAGTAGTTCCTCGTGCCGTCCGGATTCAATGATCCGCCCGCGTTCCATCACACAAATCAGATGGGCATCCCGCACCGTGCTCAGCCGGTGCGCGATCACAAACGACGTCCGTTGGCTGCGCAGCCGGTCCAGCGCCTGCTGGATCAATTTCTCCGTCTCGTTGTCCACCGCACTGGTGGCCTCATCCAATAGCAGAATCGGTGGATTTTTCAGGAGCGCCCGCGCAATCGACAGCCGCTGCCGTTCCCCGCCGCTCAGTTTGGTGCCCCGCTCACCGGTCACCGAATCCAAACCTTCATCCAGCCGTCTGACAAAACCATCCGCATTCGCCGCCGTCAGCACCGCCCACAATTCCTCATCCGTCGCGTCCGGCTTGGCCAGCACCAGATTCTCCCGGATGCTGGCGTTGAACAGGAAACTCTCCTGGGTCACATAACCAATATTGTCCCGCAGCCACTCCTTGGACAATTCCGTCAGCGGCGTCCCATCGATCAGAATCTGCCCTTCATCACATTCGTAAAACCGGGTCAGCAGATTCAGCAGCGTGCTCTTCCCCGCCCCCGTCGGCCCCACAAAGGCAATCGTCTGGCCCGGCAGCGCCTCCACATTGATCCCACTCACCGTCGGAGCCTTGTCGGCGTAGGAAAATCCGACGTTTTCAAACTGCACATATCCCTTCAGCGTTTCAGGCCGCAATCCGTCGGTCAGATTGGGCTCATCATGCAGATCCAGAATGGAAAACACCCGTTTTCCGGCGACTACGCCGTTCACAAAGGTCTGGGTCAGAGGATTGATACGCGAGAGGGGATCAAACAAAAAACCCCAGGCTACCAAGAATGCCATCAGAGTCCCCTCCTTCATTTCCCCTTTGAGAATCCAGTAAGCTGCCGCCCCCATCATCGCTACGATTCCTGTTTCCGCGATCAGCGACACTCCCGGCCATGTCATCGCATTGGCTTTAGCCACGGTGAGTTGAGCCTCCTTTACTTTGGTGCTGGTCCGGTCAAACCGCAGCAATTCCTGCGGCTCCACCGTGTAGGCTTTGATCTGGCGGATCCCGGCAATGTTGTCGTGCAACATGGAGTTGAGCGCACTGCTGGCCTCCGAGGCCGCCCGGTAGCGGGCTTCGTTCCGACGCGAATAAAGCCAGGTTGCCAGCGCCACGAAGGGCATGGGAGCCAGGGTGATCAACGTCAGCCCCACATGCTGGTAAAGCATCCAGCCCAACACGATGACAAACTGCAGGACCCCGCTCAAAGCCTGGTCGATACTGTCGACGATCACCTTCTCAATCGCCGGCACATCACTCCCCACGCGCGTCATGATGTCGCCCGTCGGCTGGTTGTCGAACCACCTCATCGGCAGCCGCTGGATCTTGTCGTAAAGCTCACGGCGCAGGTCATGCACTACCACCTGCTCGAAAGAGTTGTTACTCAACATCCGTACCGTAAAGATAATCTGCCGCAGGGCAATCGCCCCCACCGCCAGCAGGGCCGTGGGCCAGATCGCGTCCCACTTCTTATTGGGAATGATGTCGTCGATAAACCGCTGTGTCATCGCCGGCATCACCAGCACCAGCAAAGTGCCGGAAACCGCGAGAAGAAAAGCCAGAAGCGCCCGCCCTCGATAATGGGCGGTATAACGGAAAATGCGGCTCAGGGTGCTCATGGATCAGAGGCAGACTCACG
Source organism: uncultured Verrucomicrobiota bacterium (assembly GCA_942492905.1). GTDB lineage: Bacteria > Verrucomicrobiota > Verrucomicrobiia > Verrucomicrobiales > V1-33 > CAIZWU01. Next base: position 1,386,691 of record OW818657.1, on the reverse strand, counting down.
CCCCCCCGACCGCGACGTCAACGCGGGAATGCGTCGCCAACCCGACAATTTCCGATCCCCCGACTGGAATCCCTGCTTTCCCCCTGGATCAGTTGGTGTTTGTTCTGCCAACCGCATGGATATGTCCCGCTTCCTCCCCTCCTGCCTGGCCCTCGCGCTCGCGGGGGCATTCTCTCCCCTTGCGGCTCAGGAGGAAAAGCAGGGCATCCGCGCCGATATCGACGACGGCTACGCCGAAATCGAAACCCTCACCCGCGTCCTCGAAACGGTCCGCCAGAACTACGTCGATCCCGATAAAGTCACCTACCCCAAACTCATGGCCGCCGCCCTGCGTGGCATGCTCGCTGAATTGGACCCCCACAGCCAATTCATGTCGCCTGAAGTCTTCCAGCAGATGAAGGACAGCGGCGAAGCCACGTATGAAGGGGTTGGCTTCACCATCGCCCCCGAGCCCGCCGGCCTGATGATTGTCTCCGTCCGCGAGGATGGCCCGGCCGCCCGCGCCGGCATGGTGCCCGGTGACCGCATCATCAAACTAGGCCCCGATCCCACCGCCAAACTCAGTTACCTCGAATGCGTGCAGCGCCTGCGCGGCCAGCCCGGCGAGACCTTGACGCTGACCTACAGCCGCCCATCCACACGCGAAACCCAGGAGGTGGCCATGGTCCGCGAGGTACTGCGCCAGGAAACAGTGCGCGATGTCATGCTGCTCGACGAAACCCTTACCAGCGGGGCCAAAATCGGCTACCTCCGCCTCGTCCAGTTCAACAGTTCCAGTCCCCGCGAACTCGCCGACGCGCTCGATAAACTCGAAGACCAGGGCCTGAAGGCCCTCGTTTTCGACCTCCGCAACAACCCCGGCGGTCTGCTCAATGCCGCCGTAGAGGTGCTCGGTGAATTTCTCCCGCCCAATACGGCAGTCGTCACCACCGAAGGCCGCCCCGGCGCCAGCAATCCACCCGCCTTGCGCACCCCGGGCCGCCAGCGGCGTGTCCGCCCCTATCCGATTACCGTCCTCGTCAATCACAACAGCGCCAGCGCCGCAGAACTCGTCGCCGGAGCCCTCCAGGACCTCAGCCGCGCCGTCATCGTGGGCACCACCACCTTCGGCAAAGGCAGCGTGCAATCCATCATCCCCGGTGACCGGGGCACTGCCATCCGTCTCACTACTGCCCGCTATTTCACCCCCGGACACAAGATGATCCATGGGGTTGGCATCATCCCCAACCTCATCGCCACGCTGAGCCCCGAGGAGGAAAAACGGGTCTTCGAGTCCTTCCGCGACCGCACCCTGAGCCAACCCGATCCCACCGCTCTCACCAAACTCGGCGACCGGCAACTGGAACGCGCCATCACCGCCCTCAACGGCATCCTCGCCTACAAAGCCGTGACGGCTCCTGCTAAAAAATAGCCGGATTCCCCGGCCTTCGTGCCCTTTTGTTCAAACCACCTTCCCATGCCCGCTGCCCCTCTGATCCTCGCCCTGGAAACTTCCTGCGACGAATCCGCCGTGGCCTTGTGTGATGGCTCCGGCCGCATCCTTGGGGCCGCCATTTCCTCGCAAATTCCCGATCACCAGCCCTATGGCGGCGTCGTCCCCGAACTGGCCTCGCGGAATCATCTCATCCGCATCCGCCCCCTCATCCTCCAGGTCCTGACCGAAGCCGGCGTCACCCTCCCGCAGATCGATGCCTTCGCCGCCACCGCCGGTCCCGGCCTCGCCAGCTCCCTCCTGATCGGCAATACCATCGCCAAATCCCTAGCCCTTTCATGCGGCAAACCCTACCTCGCCATCAATCACCTCGAAGGCCATCTGCTTTCCCCCTTTCTTGGAAAGCCGGAAGGCATCCAACCTGGCGTCGCCCTCATCGTCAGCGGCGGCCATACCCTGCTCCTCCACCTGCGCGGCCCTGGTGACTATCCATTATTGGGCCGCACCCGCGACGACGCCGCCGGCGAGGCCTTCGATAAAGTCGCGCGCATGCTGGGACTCCCCTATCCCGGTGGTCCGGAAATCGACAAACTCGCCCGCACCGGCAACCCCGCCGCCTTCGATTTCCCCCGCAGCATGAGGGACAGCGGCGATTTCGCCTTCAGCTTCAGCGGCCTCAAAACCTCCATGTTCTACCTGCTCCCCACTCTCGGGGAAAACGCCGCCGGCCGCCTGCCCGACCTCTGCGCCTCCTTCCAGGAAGCCGTGGTCGATGTCCTCGTTTCCAAAACCATCGCCGCCGCCAAAGAACTCAACGCCCAGCATATCAGCGTCAGCGGCGGCGTCAGCTGCAACACCCGCCTCCGCCAGGTTTTCACCGAACACTGCGCCCGAGCCGGCCTCACCCTGCACCTCGCCTCCCCCGCCCACAGCACCGACAACGCCGCCATGATCGCCTACGCCGCCCTCCAGCGTTATCAAGCCGGGCAGTTCACATCGCTGGATTCAGACATTGATCCCAACTTGGCGTTGGGCGTACCCAATGCCAAAGCATAACGTCCTTCCCGGGGGTCAAAAGTGTTCACGTGCCAATTCATCCACCCGCCAATCCCGTGCGCTCGTAAATCTCCCGAAGCGGAATCGACCACCCGAGAGCGGGAACCACTAGCACTTCATCCGCACCGCTGAGGAATTCAGGCGTCCAGCCGGTGCTGCGGCGATAGCAGGTGACACGGCATTGGGACTGATCCACGAGGACATACACTTCCAACGATGGGAGAGTGCGGTAGGCGAGGAGCTTTTCGCGCTGGTCCACCCGTGCGGTCTCCGGAGAAAGAACTTCGATGATCAGAATGGGCCGCTCCCGGTAGTAAGTCGCATCATCCGTGGGGTCGCACACCACCATGGCGTCAGGGTAGTAGAAAACGGTGTCGGCACCGAAATTCAGCCTGAGTTTCATGTCGCTGCCGAATGGCTGGCAGGATTTTCCGCGGAGGTGACCATGAAGGAAAGCCACCAGATTGACCGCTATGGTATTGTGAACAGCACTGGCCCCAGCCATCGCATGGACTACACCCGCAATGAACTCGTGCCGTTCCTCACTGACGAGCTCTCCGGCGAGATACTCCTCGGAGGTGATCAATTCGCGGGTAGAGAGGACGGCTGACATGAAGAGCAAATTACTCCCGACGGAGAAATCGTCAATCTCCAGGTTTCCCAGCAAGGCCGGGCCTTGCCTTTGGAGCTTGGCCTTATTGTCCGCAGTGGCAGCCTTTGTTGTCCAAACTTATGACTCTGCCGATGCTCCGGGGCGGACTACAAATCCGCGCCGTTACCCCCGCACCTGGCCGGTGCCGGTGACCTGGTATTTGTAACTGGTCAGCTCCGGCAGACCCATGGGGCCGCGGGCGTGGAGTTTGTCGGTGCTGATGCCGATCTCGCAGCCGAAGCCGAATTCGCCGCCGTCGTTGAACCGGGTGCTGGCATTCCAAAACAGGACGGCACTGTCGATTTCGTTGAGGAAGCGCGCGGCGTTGGCAGGGTCTTCCGTCACGATGACTTCGCTGTGCCTGGAGCCGTAGGTGCGGATGTGGGCGATGGCGTCGTCGAGGCTGCTGACTGTTTTGACGGACAGGGCAAGGTCGAGATACTCCGTGCGGTAATTTTCCTCCGTGGCGGGCTGGACCACGTCAGGGAAAAGTCCGATCAGGAAAGCATCGCCATACACTTTGACGCCGGCGACCTGCAGGACGGGAATGATTTGTGGGTAGAAGCGTTTCGCCACGCTCTCGTGGACCAGCAACGTTTCGGCGGCGTTGCAGGCGCTGGGCTTTTTAGCCTTGGCATCCAGCAGGATTTTTTCGGCCATGGCCAGGTCGGCAGTGGCATCGACGTAAACGTGGCAGATGCCGTCGTAATGTTTGATCACCGGCATGCGCGCGAGGCGCACCACGGTTTCGATGAGACCTTTGCCGCCGCGCGGAATGATGAGGTCGAGATACTCATTCATCTCCGCGAGGTGCTGCACGCTCTCGCGGTCGGTAAAAGGCACCAGCTGGATACTGTGCGGCGGCAGGCCCGCAGGCTCGCCCCCGGCCTGGAGGGCGGCAGCGATGGCGGTGTTGCTATGAAAGGCCTCGCTGCCGCCGCGCAGGATGGTGGCGTTGCCGCTCTTGAAGCAAAGCACCGCGGCATCGCTGGTGACGTTGGGGCGGCTTTCGTAAATGATGCCGATGACCCCGATGGGCACACGGACCTTGCGCATTTTCAAACCGTTGGGCCGTTCCCAGGCCGCGAGTTCCTCCCCCACCGGATCAGGCAGGTCCACCACCTCACGCACGCCCTGAGCCATGGCGGCGACCCGGGCGGGATTCAGCATCAGGCGGTCCAGCATGGCGGCGCTGAGGCCCTTGGCCTTTCCTGCTTCGAGATCCCTGGCGTTGGCCGCGAGGATTTCGTCTGCACGCGCTTCCAGCGCTTCCGCCATGGCGGTGAGGATGCGGTTCTTGGTGGCAGCGGGCAGGACCGCGAGTCCCCGGCTGGCTTCGAGGGCCTGACGGCCGAGTTGATGAATCTGATCGCGCAGGGACATGTTATTTCTTGGTTTCCGGTTCCGCCTTGGCGCGGCTCTCGAGCTTCTCCAGTTTCTTTTCCAGTTCCTCCGTCTTCTGCGTCAGGTCCTGGACTTTTTTCCATGCTTCCTGCGTCTGGACGGGAGCGGTGAGGGCGGCCTCGATTTTCGTCATGGCCTCCGCTGCGGTACTGGCCGAGGGATTACGTTTTACCGAAGCCATTCCCCGCAGCACTGGCAGGGAGCGGGGATCCCCCAGCAACCCGAGGGATCGGGCCGCCGCGGTGCGAACGATTTCCCGGTTATCGGTCAGGTAACCAGCCAGGAAAGGCTGCACGCCGGGGTCTTTGGAGTCACGGCTGAGAAAGGCCAATGCCTCCAGCGCCTGGCCGAGTTCCTTCTGCTGGAGCCGGCGGTCCGGCTGGCTCAGCCACGCCTGCAACGCCGGAACGGCCTCCGTGCGATTTTGCCCCCGGAGAGCCCCGACCGCCGCCACTCCCACCATTTCCTGATAGGAGGCCATTTTCAAAAACGGCAGCACATCCTGCTGTGGCCACGCCGCGAAACTGGACACTATTTTGGCGAGGATCATGGGATTCCGCTCCGTCCCCGCAAGCGCCACCAGCGCCGCATGGGAGTCGGGATGATACAAGGCGGCGACTCCCTCCACGGCGGCCATCCTGACCCGTTCGTCTTGTTGCGTCAGTTGGGTGATCAACGTGGCCCGGGCCTCCGGGGTGCCGATTTTAGCCAGAGCCTGCACGGCTTTCTCCCGGATGGCGTGGTGTGCATCCTGCGCCGCGACCTCACCGAGTTGTTTTACGGTGGCCTCGTCCTTTTTGGCCGCGAGCACCTCGACCGCACGCCAGCGGCTCTCGAAGTCCGCCTTGAGCTGGCGCTTCAGCAGTTCCGGCGGTGGAGTGAAGTCCCACTTGGCAAGGATGGTGAAATCAGGGTCCAGCCCCACCATCTCCGGCTGGGCCGGCAGCGCGAAGTAAAAGGATTCCTCCGCTTTGCTCACCGTGACCGAGAATTCCTTGGTTTCGGTTTTGCCATCGACCGGCACGGCAAACCGCACCGGCACGGGCAGGCGGAAGAGCAACACTTCCGTATCCACTTTTTGCGTCTGCCGGATCGTCACCTTGGCCTGTTTGGTCTCCGCATCCCAGGCATAGTCAGCCTTCAATTCCGGCACCCCGCCGTGATGCACCCATTGGTCGAAAAACTGATCCAGCGAACGGCCGCTCACTTCCTCCATGATATCCTGCAGGTCATCCGTGGTCACGATGCCATTGCGGTGGCGTTCGATGTAAAGGCGGATGGCTTTTTGATAGGTAGCCTTGCCCAGCTGGCTGCGCAGCATGTGCAGCACCCATGCCCCTTTTGGATAGGCCCGGCTGTCGAACTGCTGCATCGGCTCGCCGTAGTCGCGCCAGACGATGGGCCGCCGGTCCTTGGATTCAATCACCCGGTCGGCCGACTTGTGCAGCCCGGCGAGGAAGCCATCGCGGCCATTTTTCTCCTCATCGTAAAGCAGCGTGTAATAACTGGCGAAGCCCTCATTGAGCCACAGGTGCGCCCAGTCACGGCAGGTCAGCAAATCCCCGAACCACTGGTGCGCCATCTCATGGGCATCCAGCCAATGCAGGGAATCCAGCTTGCCTACCTCCTCCGGAAACAACAGCCCGCCCGCCATGAAGGAACAGCTCGTATTCTCCATGCCCCCGGCGAGGAAGTCATGGCAGTACACCTGGTAGTATTTGTCCCAAGGAAACGGCACGCCGATTTCCTTTTGGAAAAACGCCATCACCGCCGGGGTATCGCGGAAGGCCAGCGCGGCCTGGGCCTTCTCAGAAGGCGGTACCAGCAAGGCCAGCGGCATGGCCCCGGCCTGCGCTTCCAGCTTGGAAAAATGCCCGGCGGCGAGGGCGATCAGATAATTGACATGAGGCTGCTTCTGCTGCCAATGCCACGCCGTCAGACCGCCCGGTCCGGCGGTCCGTCCGGCCAGGCTGCCATTGGAAACGACCTCCATGCCCTCGGGCACATGGCAGGTCACCTCGCTGGAGAATCGTTCGTTGGGATAATCATAACAGGGAAACCAGTAGCGATGGTTCTCCGCCTCACCCTGGCTCCACACCTGGGTATCGCCGGCCGGATACCCCTGCTCCGGCGTGCGGAAATGCAGGCCATTTTCCGGCTGCCCATGATAGGAAATGGTCACACTCGCTTCCTTTCCGGGCTCCACCGGGGTGGTGAAGTGCACCAGCAACTGGTCTTCCGTCACCTGCCGGTCTGCGATCTGCACCCCGGCTGCAGTGACCTGATCAATCGTCAGGTCCACCGAATCCAGCGCGAGGGTCCGCAGCGGCTCGGCGATGGGGGTAAAGGAGATCGTTACTGTCCCCCGGACCGTGCGGGCCTTGAAATCCGGAGTGACGTCCAACGCCAGATGTTGGATATCCACCAGCCGGTCCCGGGCATATTTGCGGCCCGGCTTGATCTCCCCGCCCATGGGCAGAAGCAGGTTCTGTTTCCCGCAATTCCCCACACATTGTTCCTCACGCACAGCGAGGGACGGGGACAAGAGGGCCGCAGTGATACAGAAAACGTGTGGTTTCATGACCGGCGCATAACCCACGCCGCCCTACTGTGCAACGGGCAGCGCAATCCGGGGAATCCGGCGCGCAGCAGCCCCGGGTGGCCTTCCCGGGAATTTCCACTGATGAATTTGCCTGGTTCCATTTCGATACTACTGGTTCCTGATGCCCTGCCCGGGCCTGACCTATGAAACGCCGTTCCTTCTCTGCTTCCCTCACCGGCCTGTGGCTGCTGGCTGCCCTCCCGCTCTCCGCTCAAACGACGAAACCCGTCCTGCTTTATAGCCGGGCCTGGAATGCTGAGGGGGAGACCCGCTACCAGCCTGATGGCACCTACAGTGGTATTCTGGCAAAACTGCGGACGACATTTGAAGTCCGCGTCAGTGCTGACCCGGTTACCGCGGCCTCGCTCTCCGGAGTCGCCGTGATTCTGATCTCAAATCCTTCCGACAAGGCGGTGGAAGGCCATCCGGTTCCCCGTCATCTCGGACCCGACGACCGGGCCGTCCTGACTACTTTCGTGAAACGCGGCGGCGGGCTGATCCTGATGGGGAATCAGGAAAATCATAATTTGGAAACCGTGGAAACCAACCACCTCCTCGCCGGATTCGGCCTGCGGTGGGAAGATCGTTATACCGATATCAAAGGCATCGCCCTGCCTGCGGAGACCCCGGTGATCGGTGGATTGAAATGGGGTTACTATTCAGGAAACACCCTCGTGCTGGACCCGGCCCATGCCGCCAAACCCCAGGCACTGGTACCGAATGATCTTAAAGTTCCGGTGCAGGGCGGCCAGCGGAATGAATCCGGGGTACTCCTGGCTACCGCGACCCCGGGCGCAGGCCGGGTGGTGGTGGTGACGGATGCCGGCTGGATCGCCAATCCGGTGCTCGAAGGCAAAGGCATCGGCGGTATTGTCGTGCCGGACGACGACAACGTGGAGATCTTCCGGCAGCTCGCTCGCTGGGCCTGCGGGACAGGCCAGCCCTAACGGCCCCGCTTCTTTTCAGATTTATCCTCGTCATCCTGCTTCGCCTTCTGCGCGGATTGCCGCCGGTTGTTCTCTTCAGCCTGCTTTGCCTGATCGCGGCGGGCATTGTTTTCCCGCTCGCGGTTGCCGCGCTCCTGCTCGGCCTGACGCTGGCGGGCCTCGTTTTGTTGGGACTGCTGGCGCCGGCCCGCCTCCTCGCGGGCCTGGCTGGCCTGGTTCTCCCGCTGGCTGCGCTGTTGCTGCTCCGCCTGTCGCTGGCGCGCTTCGTTCTGCCGGGATTGTTCCCGCCTGGCTGATTCTTCGCGGGCTTTGTTGGCCTGGGCCTCGCGCTGGCCGCGCTGTTGCTGTTCGGCCTGACGCTGGCGGGACTCATTCTGCTGGGCCCGCTCGCGACGACCGGCCTCCTCGCGGGCCTGGTTGGCCTGGCTTTCCCGTTGGGCGCGCTGTTGCTGCTCCGCCTGACGCTGACGGGTTTCATTCTGTTTTGCCTGCTCCCGGCGGGCAGACTCCTCCCGCTCCTTATTGCCTTGGCTCTCCCGCTGGCCGCGTTGTTGCTGTTCCGCCTGACGTTGACGGGTTTCATTTTGTTTCGCCTGCTCCCGGCGGCCAGCCTCCTCCCGCTCTTTATTGCCTTGGCTCTCCCGCTGACCGCGCTGTTGCTCCTCGGCCTGCCGCTGGCGGGTTTCGTTTTGCTTCGCCTGCTCCCGGCGGCCAGCCTCCTCCCGCTCTTTATTGCCTTGGCTCTCCCGCTGACCGCGCTGTTGCTCCTCGGCCTGCCGCTGGCGGGTTTCGTTTTGCTTCGCCTGCTCCCGGCGGGCAGCTTCCTCCCGCTCCTTATTGCCCTGGCTCTCCCGCTGGCCGCGTTGTTGCTGTTCCGCCTGGCGTTGGCGGGTTTCATTTTGTTTCGCCTGCTCCCGACGGGCGGCTTCTTCCCGCTCCTTATTGCCTTGGCTCTCCCGCTGACCGCGCTGTTGCTCTTCGGCCTGCCGTTGGCGGGTTTCGTTTTGTTTTGCCTGCTCCCGGCGGACAGCTTCTTCGCGTTCTTTGCTGGCTGGTTCGTTGCGGCTGGAATCGCCTTCCCGGCTACCGCGTTGAGGCTCGGTTTTGGCTTTACTGTCGCTGGAGTCGCGCTGCTGGCGGAGCCTGGCCACAGCTTCCTGACGTTGCTGGAGTTCTTCGCGCTGACGGGCTTCGGCTGACTGGGTCTGGCCACGGCGGGCGTTTGCATCGCGTTCCTTGCTTTCACCTTCGCGCTGGCCGCGCTGGGGTTCCGTTTTGGCTTTGGTTTCCACCGAATCACGTTGCTGGCGGAGCTTGGTCACCTCGTCCTGACGTTCCTTGAGTTCCTTGCGCGAGGTTTCCAGCCTCTCCTTTTGGAGCACCTCCTGCCGGGCGCCTTCGCCACGGACCCGATCGCTGCGGTCGGATCGTTCCAAGGCAGGCTGGCGGCTGGAGGAACGCTCCGATCCCCCGCGGCGTTGGGTGAGTTGATCCCGTTGGGAGCGGACTTTTTCGAGAGCACCATGGCGCTCGGCAAGCCGGCGGACAGGTTCCTGCTGGAGGGCCGCAGTGGCCCGTCCGCGCCGTTCCCTCTGTTCTTCCTGATAACGGCGGCTGAGGTCGCCCCGGAAGGATTCATGACGCCTGACGACTTTGATGTCATCCATGCGGCCATGGAGGCGGGAAGGGCGGAGACCTTCGTTCCAGGACGTGCGGACCCGGGGTGAATAACAGCTGAGGCGGTCGTTGTCGAAACGCGGACGGTAGTCGTGGCGATCGTCATAACCATAGTCGCGGTCGAGCCGGTAACGGGTCATGGGGCGGGAGAGGCGGCCATTGACCCAAAGCCGTTCCGGGCCATCACAATGGACATTGCCGGAACGGATGACGATGCGGGTGATGCCGATGGTCAGGCCGAAGTAGCTCCGGTTTTCCGCGACAGGATAATAATGTTCGTAGACGGGCTCGTCAAAATACTGGACGGGCATGAAGGTGTAGGCATCCGGGCTGATGCCGTAGTCGTCATCCACTCCGGGGCCATAGTCGATATCGTCCGCATAGACCGTTTCCGGAGGCAGGGGGGACCAACCGACGAGGTCGGCGTTGTTCCGCCAGGAAACCCAGGCAGGAGCCCAGGTATCGCCAGGAACCCAGATCCAACCCTGTCGTTCCAGGAGAGCCCACCGGCCGTAGTGATAAGTGGCCCAGCCATAAGGTTCGTCGGAAATCCAAGTCCAGCCCTGATCGGAGTCCGCCCAGCGGCCCACCGTGTAGGGACGCCAACCAGGCGCCGGGCTGGTGGGTTGCCAGACGTAACCGTATTCCGCGGTTTCCATCCACTGACCGTAGGGAGCCAGGCCTTCGTAGAACATTTGATAGTCGCGGCTGCCGGCAGCTGGTGGGGCCGCGGCGGTGGAAACGGGTTGAGCCCGGCGGACCGACGGGGTACTGGCGGCGGGAGGCACGGGGGACGCCGGAGCGGCCGCAGCAGCCTCCAAGGCGGCTTTTTCCTTGGCCAGGTCATCGCGCTGGCGCTCAAGTTCCGCTTTTTCCTGGGCCAGTTGATCCTGCTGCAGTTGGAGCCGGAGTTCGGCTTCCTGGGTTTTGAGGTCCGCGATCTGCTTTTCCAACGCCGCATTTTCATCTGCAACGGGCTCGGGAGAAGGGGTCTGGACGGCAGGAGGGGCCACGGCGGATTGGCTGAGGGCGGCGGGCTGGCCATCACAGGACACCATCAGCAGACTGGAAGTGGCCAGCAGAGTCGGGAGGAAGGGATATTTCATGGGAACGGCGGGGGGACGGATGATGAACTGCCTGCTCTGACGGCCCAGTCTGAAATTCATTCATCCGGAATTTCACCATGCTTCGGCCATGCCCGGTGGAAGCTCCCGATCACCTGATGGGAAGCCGCACCGGCAAAGCGGATCCAAGGGCCATTCCGGGCTGGAAAACCCTTGGCCGCTGCCGCATGCTCGCCTTCCCTTCAGCCGCGTGTCTGCCCAGTCCCTGCCTTCCTATCAAACCCTTCCGGCCCTGCCTCCGCCAAGGGATCTGCCGCGTGCCCTGCTTTACAGCACCAGTGCGCGCATTGGAGGAAGCGGACTGGACGTGAGCTCCCTGGAAGGCATCAAGGCCTCTGCCGGCGCCGGATTTCTGAAAAGGGCGATTGGTTATGCCAACCAGCAGCAGGGCATCCCGGCGGGCAGAATCCGATCGCTCGCCTGGCATCCGGTGCGGCTGCTCTCCGGACTGGGCAGCGCCCGCTACTATGGGGCGAAAAAACACTACGTGGACTGGATCACCGCCCGGGAGGTGCGTTCAGGGCGGTATGATTTTCTGCACACCTGGAGCGGCGACGCCGTGCGCAGCCTGATCGCGGCCCGGCAGCAGGGCCTGCCCTCCGTGATGGACATCCCGACCTGGCACCGGAACAAGGGTCATCAAAAACCCTTCCTGACCAAGACGGAAAGGGAAGCTTCCCTCCTGAAAGGACTGGCCGGATGGAAACACCGGCTGCTGATTTCGCGTCAGCAGATGCTGATGGAATACGAACTGGCGACCTTGTTGTTCATGCCTTCCCGATGTTCCGCGCAGACATTTCTGGACGCGGGCATTCCGGCGGAGCGGCTCCACTACACCGGCCGTGGGGTGGATGTTTCGCGTTATGCGCCGGGAACTCCCCCGGATCGTTTCCGTCTGATTTTTGTCGGCGCGTTGATCAAACGGAAGGGCGTCCATCACCTGCTGCGGGCTTGGAAAAAACTGGGGCTCCGGGATGCCGAACTGGTGCTGGTGGGGGAACCTCATCCCGAAATCCGGAAGGATCTCGAGGCCTGCGCCGGACCATCCGTGCGGGTGACGGGATTTGTTCCCAATGTCCCCGACCTGCTGCGGACCGCCAGTGCCCTGGTGTTTCCCAGCGAGTGTGAGGGATTTGCCAAAGTCACCCTTGAAGCAGCCGCCTGCGGGCTGCCCCTGATCACCACTCAGGAGAGCGGCGATGCCTTGATTGATGGCGTGACCGGGCGACTCGTCCCACCCAATGACGAAAACGCCCTCGCGGCAGCAATGCAGGAGGCCTGGCAGGAACGGGATCGTTTCGCGGCCATGGGCAGAGCAGCGAGAGAGCATGTTTCGACTTACTTCACTTGGGAACACTTCCGGACCAGGATCGCGGCAGGGTATACCAAAGCACGGCAGATGACGCCTTAAAAACCAAGGAAAACTTTCCTCACGGGGGCTTCAGGAGGCACTTGAGGCAGCCGTGGAAGATTCCGATTTTTCCGTTTCCTTCTGCTCCCGCCCCCCTTCTGTTGCGGGACTGACTTCACCTCTTCTGTTTTGCCCGGCCTGCTCGTTCTCCAGCTCAAACGTATCGGTGATGCGGTCCTGACGGCTCCGGCCCTGGGCTCGCTGCGGACGGCCTGGCCGGAAGCCAGGATCACGCTGGTGCTGGCAGGGGCCGCCGGAGAACTGGGACCCCTGTTTTCCGCAGCCGATGAAGTGCTGGTCTGGCAAGCTGGCGGACTGAACCTGCCCCTGCTCCACCGGGTGCAGGAGTTGTCTCCCGGGCTGGTGTTGGATTTCACAGGCACCGACCGCTCCGCCCTGCTGAGCTTGATTTCGGGGGCACCGGTCCGGGCCGGATACGGGAAATTCGCCGGAGGATTTCTCCGCAGCATGGCCTGCACCGTGACTTGTGAGGCGCCAGTGAGGGACCTGCACACGATTGATTTTCATCATGCGCTGGCGGCCTCGGCTGGGATGCCGGAGGTGGCCGTGCCGGATGCCGGGCATTTGGTGCTGCCGGCCGGGCTGAAGCGGCCTGACCTGCCGGACGGCTATGTCCTGGTGCATCCGGGAACCGCACGGGAGGAGAAATTCTGGCCCGCCGCTCATTGGGCGGCCCTGCTGGATGACCTGCACCGGCGGCACAGGATGCCGATTGTGCTGACTGGAGGGAACTGGGAATTCGAACAGCAGCATCTGGCGGGAATTTTGTCAGCCACCACCGCTCCCGTGTTGGATCTGAGCGGAAAACTGAATCTCCTGCAACTGGCTGCCGTGATCGCCGGCGCACGCCTCGCCATAACGGTGGACACCGCTGCCATGCATGTCGCGGCCTCCTTCCATGTGCCCCAGATTGCCCTCTTCGGGCCGACCAATCCTTTCCATTGGGCTCCCCGGCACCCGGAAGCAGCAGTCCTGCAATCCGGGGTGCCGGAAGGAACGCCATGGCTCCCGAAACAAGCAGGGTCGCCCATGAGCGGCCTGGCCTGGGAGACGGTGGCGGCCGCCGCGCACCGGTGGCTGGAACAGGGATGATCCCCGCCCCATGTTCCGCGTGACGGCGGGTCCAACCCGTGTCAGAACTCTCCCATGAAATGGTGGCGGAAATGGTTGAAATGGTCGGCGATGCTGGCGGGTGGACTGATGGCCCTCGTGGCTATCGGTGGGTTTTTCCTGCCCTCCTCGCTGGAAGTGGAACGGGAGCGGCTGGTGCCGCTGCCAGCTCCGGAATTATATGTCAGGGTAGCCTCCCTGAACCGCTGGCCGGAGTGGGCCACCTGGTGGAAACGCGAACCTTTCCTGGAAGTAGCCTATGCCGGACCGGAACACGGCGCCGGATCAGCCATGACCTGGCGCAGCAAGTATGAGGGGGAAGGCCGGGCGAAGATCACCGCCGTGGTGCCGGACCGGGAAGTCATGGTGGCCTTTGATTTTGGTGAGCGGGGGGATGCCGTCAGCATGATCCGCCTCGAAGAATCCGCCGACCGGTTGCAAACCCGGGTGCGCTGGAAATTCCGCACCGATTTTGGAGGAAATACCGGACGGCGCTACTTCGGTCTCCTGTTCCGCTCCTTGGTCGAGCAGGATCTGGAGCAGGGATTGGCAGGACTGGAGGCGGCGGCCTTGGCCAAATCCAAACCAGTGCTCCCGGCAGTGCCTGCCGTGGAAGCCCCCTTGAACCCAAGGTGAGGATGGTTACCCCGCAAGGATTCGAACCTTGTCAAAGAGAATCAGAATCTCTTGTGCTACCGTTACACTACGGGGCAAAAATGCATTGAACTTGTTTGGATGCCCCGCAAGGATTTGAACCTTGTCAAGGAGAATCAAAATCTCCTGTGCTACCGTTACACCACGGGGCAAAAAACAGGACGCTACTTAAACCAAACCCACCCGGATGCAAGGGGCGGAACGAAATTTTCCCCAACCCCTGATGTGCTGCTTATGAACTGGAAAATTCTCGCGGTCGGCAAGCCGGCCCTGCCCTGGGCCCGCCAGGGCATCGACGACTACCTTGGCCGCTGCGGCCACTACGCCAAAGTGGAGGTGGAATACCTGAAGGATGGCCCCCGGGCCCAGCTGGAGGAACGTTTTCTCAAGAGCAGCGAAGGCAGCCGCCGGATCGTCCTCGATGAGCGCGGTAAACGTCTGACCACGGGAGAGTGGCATGCCGCAGTGGACCGATGGGAGCTTGCCGGCACCAAACGGGTGACCTTGCTGATCGGTGGAGCCGACGGACACAGCGCAGCCCTCCGCGAAAGCGCCGACGAGCTCTGGAGTCTGAGCGCCCTGACCCTCCAGCACGAACTGGCGCTGGTGGTCCTGCTGGAGCAGCTTTACCGCGTCTACACCATCAAGCGCGGGGAACCCTATCACCGGTGAAGGGGGGAACGGATGGGTATGAGCCCACTCCAGTAAAATTGATGCAAAGCCAGGAACCCCGGCGTATGAATCGGAGTCAACCCACCTCTCATGCCTGCCCTCCTCACCTGCGCCGATGGCTCGGATTACGCGCCCAGTCTCTATCAATACACCGCCTGGGCCGCCGGCCGGCTTGCCGCCAGCGTGGAAGTCCTGCACGTTTACCCGCCCGCCATACCATTTTATATTCCCCCGGTCAATTTCATGGGAGATCCCAGCATGGGGTCGGCTTCGCTGGCTCTGCCGGAACTCACCATGATCAGCGAGGCCCAGGAACAGGAAGCCCGCTCCGCGGCCCTCGCCCTGTTGAATGATGCGGCGGCTGCCTTGCGGACCGCCGGGGTGCATGAGGTGGAATTGACCGCCCTCTCCGGCACTCTGCCGGAAGTGATCGCGGATTGGGAAAAGCCCCTCGATCTGCTCCTGCTCGGCAAGCGGGGCGAATCCACCAGTGCCCAGCATAAAGCCCTGGGCAGCCAACTGGAGACCGTGATCCGGCACAGCAAACAACCCGTCCTGGTGGCGTCCCATGATTTCCGGCCGGTCCGCCGTTTCCTGATATCCTTCGATGACAGTCCCTCCGCCCACGCCGCAGTCAGGCACGTGGTGGAAAGTCCACTGCTCCGGGGCCTGCCTTGTGATCTGGTGATGGCAGGCGATCCCACGGAGGAAAACCGCGCCGCCCTCGATTCCGCCCGGGCCATGCTCCGGAACGGCGGATTCGAAGCCGAGGAATTCCTCATGCAAGGCGATCCGGAAACCGTCAGCACCTGGGAGATTTCCGCCAATCAGATCGACCTGCTTGTCATGGGAGCCTACAGTCACTCCCGTTTCCTCCAGTTTTTCATCGGCAGCACCACCACCGAAATGATCCGGCGCTGCCGCGTGCCAGTGCTCGTCATGGGTGGACGGATGCCTCACAAGACAATCGAAGCCTGATTTCCCGGCCGCCGTGCCTGACATATCCAGCCAGCACCTCGGGGTGCGCCGGAGGGACTAACTTCCATTACTGATCTGCCCCGGAGATGCAGCTTCCTCCGCATGGCCGATCCATAAGGCAAAGAACCCGGGTCTCGTTTCCCACCATCGACATCGGAGGAGGCCCGCCCTGCCACTTCGCCGCAGCCCCGGGCAGCACCCTTCCCTACAGGATTGCCCCGTTAGCGCTATGATTTAATGCAATCATGGATGGATGCAGATGATGGCGCGGCAATTGCTTGGAAAACAAGCGGTTCCCAAACCATCCCCCTCACATGAATATCATACCCCTTGGACGGGGGTGCGCCCTGCTGTGCACCCTGCTAATTCTTGGACCCTCATGCCTGACCGCATGGGCCCAGGCCACCATTTCCCAGTCGGAGCCCAATGACTCCATCCCCTCGGCAAATGCCACGGGGTTCACGGCTGGCTCGACCGGAGTCAAGGTGGCCTTCGGTAATACCGGTGACGGCGCCTTTGGTCTTCCCCCCGGCGCTGGCACTGGAGACGTGGACTTCTTCAAAGTAACGGCGGGTGCCGGTCAGGTGCTTTTTGTCAATCTTAACAATGCCGGGATTGATCCGGATTTCGATTCCTATGTGGGGATTTATGATGCTTCCGGGACGTTGTTGGCCGAAAATGATGACGAAGGGGACACTTCGCGTGGCTATGACCGCACCAGCCGCCTGACCTACACCACCTTGGCGGCCGGGGATTATTATGTGTGTGTCAGCAACTGGATTGGAGATGCCAATCTGCCGTCCGATCCCTTCACCGCCGGAACCGCGCCCGGCCTGCCAGCAGGCAAAGCTGGGCCATACCAGCTCTTCATCGGCTTGGACGTGGCGGTGCCGGTCCCTCAATTTGTGGGTGGCTCCACCGGGTATCCCGTGCCAGCCTTCCTGCCCATCAAGGTCCTCGGCACTCCACGATATGACGGCGTGCTGACACTCCGCAATACCAGCACCGGCACCGGGGCTTCGTCCAATTATGTCATCAGCAGTTTCTCCATCACCGGAACCCATGCCTCGCGCTTTTCGGTGACTGGCCTCGTTCCGCCGGTCACCATCCTGCCGGGTGGAAAACTGGATGTGGCCGTCTCCTTCAATTCGGGAGGGGCGGCCGGGCTGTCCGAAGCGGTGCTCAATCTCACCAGCAATGACCCCTTCAGTCAGAACTTCGTATTGAACACCTTCGGCAGCCCCGTTGTCAGCGGCGGCAGCTTTGCCGCCAAACAAGTCTCCGCCACCGCCACCACCATCAACAGCATCGAACTCGCTGACCAGTTGCTGGATGGCACCATTGCCGGAACCACCTATAATTCGACCGCCACCGCCATCAATTTCGGCACCGGCGCGAACGGCAAATTCGGAGCGGACCTGAACTTCCCCATCGGGGGCACGCCTGGTGATAACTTCGCGCTTCGGGTCACGGGCACTTTCTTCATCCGGACGGCGGGTCTCTACACCTTTCTGGGATATTCCGACGACGGCCAGCGCCTCCGCATTGATGGCACGGAACTTTATTCCTATACGGATGCTAACACGGACCATCTGGCCAGTGTGGAGCTGACGGCCGGACCGCACGCCTTGGAATTCACCATGTTCGAAGGCGGCGGTGGCAACAGTGCGGAATTGCTGATCTCCAAACAGCCCGGTGAATACGCCAACCACATCGACTCCACCTGGGAATTGCTCGAGGCCTACAGCGCGGATGCAGACGGCGACGGCATGCCCAATGACTATGAAACCACCAATGGCACCAACCCCGATGTCGCGGATGCCGGGCTGGATCTGGATACCGATGGCCTCACCAATTACGAGGAATACATCAAGGGCACCAAACCCGCCGTGGCGGACACGGATGGTGACGGCCTGAATGACGGGGTCGAAACCAAAACGGGCCTCTGGGTCAGTGTGACCAACAGCGGCTCCGATCCTCTGGTAGTGGATAGCGACGGGGATGGCCTCTCCGATGGCGTGGAAAATCCCGATCTCGCGACCACCGGGGCCTCCCAGCCCGGGTCCAATCCAAACAAAAAGGACACCGACGGAGATGGTTATGCAGACTTCAGCGAAGTGACGCTCGGAACAAATCCCAAGGATCTTGCCAGCAGCCCGGCCTTTGTGTTCCAGCCGGCCATATCGGAAAACTTCGACAGTCCGGGATTCCATTCCACCTACACTTTCAAATCCCTCAACACCAATACCGCCTTCATTCCCGGGGTATATGAAAGCGACGCTACCCTGCATAACGCGGTAGCCCAGCTCACCAACAATCTGGGATCATCCCACAACAGTTTGACCTGGGACTATGTGGACACCGTTTCCGTACCGGCCGTGCAGATCAGCTTCGATTTCCGGATCGGAGCCATCAACACTGACCCGGCCGATGGTTTTGGGATCGGCCTGTTCCGCAAGAGTGCCTACGGCACCTCCGGCAGCAGCCCGGCCATTGTGGATGCAAAAGCGTGGGAGAACCCGACCGGTGGAGGTGGCTACAGCAATGCCCTGTTCTTCGGCTTCGGCGTCTATGGAGCGGACACCATCCGCCTGATCGGACCGGATGCTCCAACAGTCCCAGTGGCCACGTTCAACCCTTCCTTCAATCTCGCGCCCCAGGTGGATCCCCTCAATCCCTACAACCGCGCGATCATCACAGTCATCACCAACGGACCAACCTCCAGCATGGTGAAACTGGAAATCATTCAGGATGTCGATGGGGCCGCCATGCCACGGGTCATCTTCGACAATGTCCTCGTGCCCGGTTTCACGATCGCTTCGGAGGACTTCCGCCTCATCGCCGGGGCCCGCACCGGAGGCAGCGTTTCCCAAGTCGAAATCGACAACCTGACGGTCTCCATTCCGGCCACCACCACCCCGTCCCTCGTGCTCTCCAACACTGCCACCAGCTTCCTGGCAGATATTTTTGATGGCACCACGGCTCCGGTGAATGCGTCGACCGTGCAGGTCACCCTGAACGGGGCGCCTATCACCGTGACCTCCACCAAAACCGGCAGCATCACCACGGTGAGTTATCCCGGCACGCTTCAAGCGTTTTTCCCATCGGGGACGAATACGCTGGTCTTCAACTACAGCAGCACCACAGGCACGCCCTTCACGGAAACACGGACCTTTGAATCGGGGAACTATCTCATCCTGCCACCCGCTTTGGCGCTGCCGGCCTCTGCCGCCGGAGTCTCTGGATTCAATATCCGCACCGTGCAGGTCAATCCCATCGTGGCAGGCCAGATCAATCCGAACCGGCTGGATTACCTCGAAGGCATTCTCCAGGGTGTCACCGGCAGCCCCTTTGTCGGCGGCAATGTGGCCGACCCCACCGGCGCCGTAAATGGCGTCTACCACACCGACGTGATCAACTTCGAGCAGGATGGCCTGGCCGCCGGGTTCTTCAGCGGTGAAACGCTGATCCCCGGAATTCCCGGCACCACCGGCTACAACGACAACTTCGTCTTCGAAGCCCTGACTTGGATGCTCTTCCCCGAAAGTGGGATCCACGAGTTCGGGGTGGTCGCCGACGATGGCTTCCGGGTGAGTGTGACCCATGCGCCAGTGCCTGGGGTTTCCATCGTGTCACCTGCCGCCAACGCCCGCATCCTAGCCGCCGTCCCCTCCATCGCCTCCACGCCGGCGGGTGGGATTTCCGGTCCCTATGCGAATCCTCCAGTCATCGCCAGTGTCGTCCAGGCCGTGCCGGCCGATGCGACCACGGCCCTGACCAATGCGGCGGCCATGGCCGGCAACATTGCCCTGATCGACCGCGGCACCAACGGGTTCGCCGCCAAACTCCAGTTCGCCCAGGCAGCCGGAGCCATTGGCGCCATCATAGTCAATCAGAACAATCCGGACGGGATCCCGATTGTGATGGGCGGCGACGGTCCAGCCATCACCGGGGTCACCATTCCCGGCGTAATGATCAGCAAAGCGGACGGCGATGCCCTGAAAGCGCTCCTCACTTCCCCGGAAGGCCTCAAGGTCAAATTCGGTCCGGATGAATCCACCACGCTGGGCAAGGCGGATCTGAATCAGACCACGACCTTCCAGGTCGCCGTGAGCACACCCGGCCTGTATCCGATCCGGTTCATGAACTTTGAAGGCAACGGCGGAGCCAATGCCGAGTGGTATTCCATTGATGCCCTGGGCGTGAGGCACCTGGTGAACGATCCGTTGGATACCGCGGCCTTCAAAACGTTCTCCTCCATCAGCACCGGACCAGCGCCAACCATCAGCATCAGCCAGAGCGGGGCGGCGGTCATTATTCAATACACCGGCATCCTCCAGTCCTCCACTACCCTGGGCACCTTCATTGATGTGCCCGGCGCGACTTCGCCCTACACCGTGCCCCTCGGCGCGCCAGGCCGGCAGTTCTTCCGCGCCCGGCCTTAACCGGAAGCGGTGCGGCCAGAGCCCCCGAAAAGCCTGACCAGGCCAGACTGATTACAACCCCTCGCGAACGGCGGCGCAGTTTTTCTGCGCCGCCGTTTTGTTTGCCCGTTTGCCGCGACAGTCCAGTCGTGACACCAGCCGGTTGGAGGTTGCCGGGCAAAAAACAATCATGTGATCCGCAAAATAAGTGAAACCGGTGCCGGGTGATACGCGTCTGCGGAAAGGAGTGTCACCTTCCTGCGGCACAGCCCAACTCCCACCTTTCTCTTCCCTTGGACTACATCACTACCGCCAACGTTCTGCTCTGGTTCTTCCTGACCCTGGGCTTCTTTCTGGTTTTTCTGAGCCACTGGCTCGTTGCCGTCTCCCTGTTTCCGGACTACGTGGAGAAATGCGCGGCACAATACCGCCGGCCTATTGTGGTCACCCTGATAGGGCTGCTGGCCATGGTGGTGCCGATCGCCCTCGGCACAGGGCTGCTCAACGTGCTGCCGCCCGCACTGAAATGGGTCGGGCTGCTGATTATCTTCGCCCCCATTCTCGGCGGACTGCTGGGCACGGCCGGACTGGCCCTGCGCATCGGTCAGGGAATGCCGGCTCCCGGTGACGAACATCAGCCATGGAAACGGGCGATGCGCGGTGGCACCGCCCTGGCCCTGACCTTCCTCCTGCCGATCCTTGGACAAATCCTCGCCATCCCACTCATCCTCGCCAGTGGACTGGGAGCCAGCCTGTTGACCTGGGCCGCCCGCCGCAAGGCAACCAAACCTCCCAGCCTGCCTCAGTCAGAGCCAGTCCTGGCTTCCACCCCGGCGCTTTCCAACCTCCCCGGCCAAGCCACGTCATGAGCACCACCCGACGCCGCTTCCTCCAAGCCGCCACGGCGGGCGGGGCCGTGGCCGGCGTGGCAGGCTTCAGCGCCCTGTCACATTTCCTAGCCCCGATCCTCTCCGGTCCGGGCGATGGCCTGACTGCCTTCCACCCGCCCCAGGCCGATGAGATTGATGAAGCCACCCATGTCCTGAACCGCCTCACTTTTGGCCCGCGGCCGGGCGACCACGCGGAGATGATCAAGCTGGGGCGCAAGGCTTGGCTCGACCGCCAGCTGGATCCGGAGTCCATCGATGACGGCTGGACGGAAGCCCGCACGCGCCACTTTGAAGCGCTCAACGTCTGGCCGCTCGGCGAACTCCTGGAATATAACGCAAAGGAACTGCTCGACCAGATGACCCGCGCCAAAATCCTGAGGGCAGTCCACTCCCGCCGCCAACTGCAGGAAGTGATGGTCGATTTCTGGTCGGATCATTTCAACATTGATCCATCCAAAGGCGACTCCAAGTGGCTCAAACCGGCCGACGACAAGACTGTGATCCGGGCTCATGCCTTTGGAAGATTCCGGGATCTTGTCAAAGCCTCCGCGCTGAGCCCATCGATGCTCTGGTATCTGGATGGCCGGGTGAACCGGCGTGCCACCGACAAGGAAAAACCAAACGAGAACTATGGCCGCGAGTTGCTGGAACTCCACACGCTCGGAGTGAATGGCGGCTACACCCAGGACGATGTCATGGAAGTGGCCCGCTGCCTGACGGGATGGACGGTGCGAGCGCGGGAAAACACGCGTTTCGCCGTCGGCAAAGTCAGCTTCCAGGCCGATCTGCATGACGATGGCCCCAAGACCCTGCTGGGGGTCCCGATTCCCGCCGGACTGGGGGAAGGCGATCTCGACCGGGTGCTGGACATCGTTTGCCAGCACCCCGCCACCGCCCTGTATCTGGCCGGAAAACTTTGCCGCCGCTTCATTGCGGACGCCCCTCCGGCCAGCGCCATTACCAACGTCGCCAAGGCGTTCACCGATTCCTCCGGGGATATCCGGCAGACCTTGCGCACCTTGTTCGATTCCCCGGAATTCCTCGCCGCCCGTGGCGGTAAAGTGAAGCGCCCGTTCCATTTCGTGATCTCCACCCTGCGTGCCACCGCCGCCCGCACGGACGCCGGCCCTGCCCTGCAGGATTATCTCCTGCGCATGGGCCACGCCCCCTTTCAATTCCCCACTCCTGACGGTTATCCGGAGGAAGCCCAACCATGGATGGCCACCCTGCTCTGGCGCTGGAAATTCGCCCTCGAATTTGCAGACCGCAGTCTCAAAGGCACCCAGTTTGATCCCAAGCGGCTCCAACAATGCGCCGGTGGGGAAACCGGACTCGCCGCCCACCTGCTCGGCCGCCTCCCTGACGCCGCTGAAACCACCGCTCTTGCGGCCAGCGGCCAGCCGGTCGCCCTCCTTCTGGCCAGCCCCGCCTTCCAGGTCTTCTGATCCCCGCCTCCTCCCCGTCCATGTCCCTCACTACTTTTATCAACAACCAACAGGACCCTGCCGGCACGCTGGTGGTGGTCTTCCTGCGGGGCGGCGCCGATGGCCTGAACATGGTCGTGCCCCATGGCGATGACGGATATTACCGTGCCCGGCCCGGCATCGGAATCCGCCGGGAAAACCTGTTGGAACTCGATGGGTTTTTCGGCCTGAATCCGCACCTCTCCGCGCTGCATCCGTGGTGGCAGGAGGGCCAACTTTCCATCGTCCACTGCGCCGGTTCGGAAGACGAAACGCGCTCCCACTTTGAAGCCCAGGATTTCATGGAGCATGGGGGACTGGCCGCCGGGGGCTGGCTGGGACGGTTTCTGCGCGTCCGGCCCGATGCCGGGCAATCCCCCCTCACCGCCGTGGCCATCGGTCCGCAACTTCCGGAATGCCTGCGGGGAGCTCCGTCCTGTGCCGCGATCCAGTCCCTCGACGACTTCGGCCTCGGAGACCGCGTGCCCCCGGGGTTTTTACCCCAATTGGCGGCCCTCTATAAAACTGCTCCGGGAGTGCTCGGTCCCGCCGGCCAGAGCGCCCTCGCCGCCCTTGAGCGCATCAATTCCCTGACAAAAACCACCTATTCCCCTGCCCTTCAGGCGGAATACCGGAAGGATGACTTTTCGTCAGGACTGAGTCAGGTGGCCCGTCTCATCAAAGGGCGGGTGGGCTTGCAGGCCGCGACCCTGGATCTCGGTGGCTGGGATTCCCATATCACCCAATCCGTCATCATGGATCCCCCGATGCAGCGGCTCAGCCAGGGCCTGAATGCGTTTGCCACCGATCTCGGCCCCGAGGAACTGGCCCGGACCAATATTGTCGTCCTGACCGAATTCGGCCGCCGCGTCGCGGAAAACAGCGCGCTGGGCACCGACCATGGACGCGGGTCCGTGCTGTTCCTGCTGGGGGGAGCTTTGGCGGGGAGCAATAAAGTGCATGCCTCATGGCCGGATCTCACCAGCAGCCCGCTGGTCGGCCCCGGGGACCTGCCGGTGAATCACAACTACCGCGATATCCTAGCTCCCGTGCTCGCCCGGCAATCCAAGGGAGTGGACCTTTCCAAAGTATTCCCCGGCCACCACCTCAAACCCCTGGGACTGGTGTCCTGACAGCAGCGCCTCTCAGGGCTGCGGCCGTGGAGCCGGGCTGGCCAACGATTCCCCGCTAGCCGGCTGACTGGAGGCGGGCTTGATGCTCCGTTCCGATCCGTTCAAAACCTCGCGCTCCGGGGGCACAGCTGCGGGGCTGACTTTGATAACAGGAGGTATGGCAGCCATGGTCTCCGGACGGGGTGGCAGCACGGGACTTTCGAGTCCGGTGGCCTCCGGAATGGTTGCATTCCCTGGGCGGGTGGTCACGACCGGAGGAGGCAGCACCGGATGGGTGCCGGATCCCGTGTCAGGCACTGTCTTGATGGCGATGGACGGGATGCCCGGTTCGGATTTGGAGCCGGAGGGCGGGGTGGGAGTTCCTGCGAAGAGATACAGCCCCAGGGCCAGAGCCGCGGCAATGCCCAAGGTTGCGAAGGTCGGAGTCATCCAGGCGGACCGCGAAGGCTGGCGGGGCACGGCCGGAACCCCTCCATAGGACAGCACGGCGTGCCGCTGGGAAATGGTCAGGGAAAGCGGCGCTTCCTGCCTGAAGGCGGTTGCCAGACGGTGGGCGGTCCGGCTGAGAGTGACCGCTTCCTCCCGCAGAGTGGCATCCTTCAGGAGTGCCGCGTCAAAGGCAGCTTGCTCCTCTGGAGTGGCTTCCCCGAGTACACAGGCAGAGAAACGGGACTGGTCAGGTGAGATGGACATGGCGGTCGGGCTTCAGTTGGAAGAAAAAATTGGGGGTCACGAACACGCTGCAACTTCGGGGGCGAGCAGGGTCCGCAGGCGCTTCAGACCCGTGTGGATCAGGAAGCCGACATTGCTGGCACTGAGACCGGTGATATCGGCGATTTCCTGATAGGAGAGATCACTTTGAAATTTGAGCCGGAGCACTTCTGCCTGATTCACGGGGAGGCGGCGGAAGGTTTGCAGCACGAAGGCGGTTTCGTCGGCATCCGCCGCGTGGCGGTCCGGCGCGGGTTCAGGATCAGCGAGCTGATCCATGGGCGAATCTTCCAGGCTGACGAGACGGCGGCGGCGGCGCAGCAGATCAAGGGCGCGGTGGCGGCACACCGTAAAAAGCCAAGCTTTGAGCCCAGGGCCATCCAGCCGGGCGGGATCCTGCGCATAAAGTTTGATGAAGGTATCCTGAACCACATCCCGCGCCATCTCGGGATCGCCGGTCAGGTTGCTGACATACCCGGTCAGCATGGACTCATAGTCACGCACCGCCCGCCGTACGAGGTCGGCAGCGGGATCGTGACATTCGGTTTCCGGCATAATGTGCTAGCTATAGCATATTGGAAACGCCCCGTCCTGGAAAATTCCTGGATTAATTTTCGCCGCGCCGTCGAATTTTTTGTAACGCCTAAATCCTGGCGGCTTCAAAAGCGGTGCCATGGATACCCCGCAGGACCTCGACGGAAACACCGGCCAAGGTTTTCAGGATGGCCGCGGCTCCGGTGAAATCGGACCCATCGGTGACGGGCGAGGGTACAATGACGCACGGCGCTCCGGCCGCGAGGGAAGCCCGCAGACCATTTGAGGAATCCTCCAGCACTAGGGTTTCCTCGGGACGGAGCCCCAATCCCTCGGCGGCAGAGAGGAAAAGATCCGGGAAGGGCTTGGCGCGGGCGACGTCGTCGCGGCTGCGGACAAAATCGAATTGATCCCGGAGACCGGTCCGGTCCAACCAGCCCCCGACGTGGCTGCGCTGGCTGCTGGAAGCCACCACGCAGGGAATCCCGGCGGCCCGGGCTTCGGCCAGCAGTTCCCTGATGCCGGGCAGGGTATCGAGCCCCTGTTGCCCGGCCCGGATGCGGGCATCCTTCATCGGTAAATGGGTGTCCCAATCCACCGGACTGCCCAGCATTGTCTCCAGCGCCACCATGGGGTCGTAGTGGCCAAACACGGAACCGACGCATTGCACATAGGTCGCCAAGGGCAAATCCTGGCCGTGCGCCAGATAGAGCTCCCGCCACGCCTCATAAATCGCGGACTCGGTGTCCACGATGAGTCCATCGAAATCGAAGATCAGGGCGCGCATGGAATTAGCCATCAAATCCCGGCCGCCACGGTTTCGTGTCCCACCAAATCCAGTTCCGGTTTGAAGTCCGCCGCATGATAGGAGCTGCGTACTAGGGGGCCGGAGGCGACGTGGCGGAAGCCTTTTTCCTCCGCGATGACCTTCAGTTTGGCAAATTGATCCGGGTGGATGTATTCCACCACCGGCAAGTGCTTCGGGGAGGGGCGCAGGTATTGACCAAGGGTCAGGACGGTGACTCCGGCTTCGCGCAGGTCATCCAGGGCCTGGAGCACTTCCGCTTCGGTCTCGCCGAGGCCCAGCATGATCCCACTCTTGGTGGCAATGCGGTCGCCCGACATTTCCTTGGCACGCTTCAGCACGTGCAGACTGCGGCGATACATGGCGCGGCTGCGGACGAGCAGGGTGAGGCGCTCCACCGTTTCGAGATTATGATTGAAGATGTGGGGCCGGGCGTCCATCACGGTCTTCAGGGCATCGTCCTTGCCATTAAAGTCGGGGACGAGGATCTCGATCGTGATTTTAGGATTTTCGGCCCGGACCGCCTCAATGGTTTCGGCAAAATGCTGCGCGCCGCCATCAGCGAGGTCATCCCGGGCTACCGCCGTGATAACCACGTGATTCAGGCCCATTCGTTTGGTGGCGGTGGCCACGCGCGCCGGTTCATCGGCTTCGAGGGCGAACGGCTTGGCGGTTTTGACGGCACAAAACCCGCAGGCACGGGTGCAGCGGTCCCCGGCGATCATGAAGGTGGCCGTGCCCTGGCTCCAGCATTCCCAGCGGTTCGGGCACTGGGCTTCCTCGCACACGGTGTGCAGCTTCAGGTCCGACACCATGGATTTGGTGGACCAGAAGACGGGATTGGTGGGCAGGCGGACCTTGATCCACGGGGGTTTTTTATCGGTATGCAGCGCCGGATCGAGCTTGGAGGGCATGGTCCGGAAGTGTGGAAGGGCTGCCGCCGGTTTGCAACCCGGATGCAGCCCTTCCCCTGGGACATGTCCCGATTACAGCGTTTTCAGGTAAGCAATGCTCTGTTTGATGCTGGCCATCGCGTCCGGCGACTGATCCTGCTCGACGTGCGCATGTTCCACCCCGGCGGCTTTGGCGGCGGCGAGGAGCGGCTCGGTGGGGATGATGCCGTTGCCCAGTTCCTTGAACGCCTCCGGCGGGATGCTGCCGTAACTCGGCACCGCAATCCCGGCCTTCAGATCCTTCAAGTGGATCTGGGAAACCCTTCCCGCCAGCTTGGCGAGCATGGCGGCCGGGTCCTGACCGCCGAGCTTGATCCAGAAAAGGTCGAGTTCGAATTTCATGTCAGGAGAAAACTCGGCCATGAAGATATCAAACCCGGTTTTTCCACCTTCCATGGGCTTGAATTCGAAGCTGTGATTGTGATAGGAGAGTTGAATTCCGGCTTCCTTCGCCTTGGCGGCGGCCTTGTTGGCATTGGCCGCGACGCGTTTGTACTCGTCCAGCGAAACGCGGTTTTTGTCCGCCAGGAAAGGGATGACCAGATGTTTCAGGCCGGTGGTTTTGGCCTTGTCGAGGATCTTCATGAAGTCGGACAGGGAGCCGTCTTTGGGATTGACCACACTGTCCCATTCAAAATGCGAGGAATGCAGCGCCAGTCCGCTGTCCTTCGCCGCTTGAATGATCGGGTCACAATTGGGGAAACCATACATTTCGCCCTGTTTGTAACCGGCGGCGACCACGGCCTTGATGGCCCCGGCAGCGTCGGCCTTGATCTCGTTGCGCAGGGTGTAGAGCTGCAGGCCGATGTTTTTGCGATAGGCATTGTCGGCCTCCAGGGCGAACAACGAAGGGGCACTGGCCAGCGCGAAGGACGAAGCAACGGAGGTGCGGAGGAAATGGCGGCGGTTCATAGGAAACGACCGGTTTAGCGTAAACCGGCGGCGCTGCCAAGCCCGGTGATGAAAAACGCGTGCTTTTCCAATATGCCCCGGAAGGGGCGGGACTGCCGGAGACCCTTTCATGGCCCGGAAACCTGCGGGTGTCCCGCCACGGCCGTTTTCCTGCGGAGGCTTACACGCAGGCCTTGCGGGCAGCCGCGTCGCGCGCCCCCTCTGGCGGAGGCTTGCCTCCCTATGGCAGAGCGGCCTGCCAAAGTTTCGCTTCGCCAGGCCGCAATCGCTACGGTCAATCCCCTGCCCCAGGGCGGTCCGGGGCGGCGGCGTGCCGGAAGGCCGGTCCCGCCTTCCCGCCCTGCTGATTAATCATCGTTTTCACCGTGATCATGATCACGGCCTTTGTCTTTGCTGGTTTGAGAGCCACCGACGGCGGCCTGCATGACGCGGAAGAACACACTGGTGTTGTCCATGGTGCCGCCGAGGAGTTCGGATCCGGGGCCACTGGCGGAAAGAGGAATGTCTGCCGCGGTGTGGACGGCGCTCTGCACGCCGGGACCAGCCGCCTGGCCGGCAATGAAATAGTCGCCCGCGAGGTCACGGGTGGCGGGGTTGACGTTGGGCTGCACATTCTGGAGCCAGTCTTCATACCGGTCGCCATTGCCGCCGTAACCAATCAGCATCTTGCGGTCCGGGTCCATAGTGGTGGGGTAGCCGTCGAAGTTGTTCGTGTAGACCGGGAAGGAGGCACTGTCGTAAATGCCTACCACACCACTGCGGAGTCTGAGCTGACCATCGGTGGATGGGCCATTGGCTCCGTTGATCACTCCGGCCAAACCGTCATTGCCGCCTGCGGCAGCCCGGTTGATCAACTCGGCATTGGTGACCTGCGAGGAGCCGATGATGGCAGCACCCGCGCACTCATGGTCGGCGGTGACGACAATCAGGGTGTCAGGATTGGCGGCTTGGAAGGCGATGCACCGGGCGACGGCCCGGTCAAACTCGATGGTGTCATGGACAAACCGCTCCGAATCCATGTTGTGCGCCTGTTTGTCGATGGATGCCCCCTCAATCATAAGCACAAATCCCTTTTTGTTTTTAGCGAGCACCTCAAGGGCCTTGCCGGCCATTTCCTCGAGCAGAGGCTGATCAGGGAAGGTGGGCACGGTGCCCACGGTGGCCCCGCCGCGGCGCTCCGCGATTTTGTCCAGGGAGACATCCATATTACCAGTGTGGAAGAGGCCCAAAAGCTTGGTGGTGGAAGCAGGCGCCCCGAGGAGCGTGGTTGCGTCCGGAGCATAGGTGAAGCCGGCGCTGACGAAATCAGCGATGAGATCGCGGGTCGGATCCACGGTGCCGGTGGGGACTCCCCAGGCATTGGCCAGATCTGCCGGGAGGATATAGTCACCTCCGGAAGCGGTGGCACTGCCCACACGGCCGCTGCCGGGGGAACCGAAAGGAATGAACCACTTGCGTCCCCCGCCGAGGAGGACCCGGAGGTTGTGGTTGGCGGCCGCTTCATCAAGATACATATCGCAGATGCCGGTGCCAGCTCCGCGGTCCTGGGAATGCACTGCAAAGGAACCCGGAGTGGCGTCCTCCACGTCAGCGGTGCTGACAATACCGAGTGCTTTGCCCTGGGTGCGGGCGAGGAAGTTGCCCATGTGCTCCACGCGTGGGTTGTCCCATTTGTCGGAGGTATCATCCGGGAACACCCCTTCCTGACCATTGTTGGATTTGTTGCCGGTGGAGTAGCAGGCCGCCCCGGGAGCGGAATCCGTAATGATGGAATTCAGGGACGGAGTCATCAGAATGCCGGCGACCGGGAGGGTGTCCATGGCGAGGGGCTCGATGGCCTTGCCCTGGGCGATTCCCTTGGAAACAATCCGCGCGGCCGTGCGGTGCGCCAGGCTCATGCCATCACCGATCAGGTAGATGATATTCTTGGCCTTTTTGCCCTGGCCCTGGACCCCGACAATTTCAAAATTCCCCCTGGCACCCGCAGTGAGTTGGTCGCTCTGCGTGGCAGCGACCTCGAAAGTGTGGACTCCTGATTTACGATAGGAGAAGGCCCGCAAGGCCAAGCTGAAGCGGTCTGCGCCGATGGCGGTGACGGTGACCGGGCCGGACACCACTTTGCCATTCACGGTAAATGACCCGCCGGTGATGGTGGTGCCGGGATCTGCCTGCACGGTTGCCTGGAGGTCAAAGCGTTGCCCTTCGAAAAAGCGGGCGGTGTAGGGAGCCGAGGCGTCCCCGTAGGTGAACAGCGCGCTGGGAGGATTCAGACGCGAGACTCTGGGGGCGGCCTGGACAGAACCAAGGGCGGCCGCAAGGCCGGCCAGAGTGAGGTGAAGGGCAGTGGTGGTTTTCATTTCGATGGGTAGGTGGGTGGGTGGATGATGCGTTGCGTTATTCCGCAGAAGTTGCGGAAAGAGTTTTCAGGCTCACCTTGCCCGATTTGATGCGGGCCGGTTGGAGCAATACAGACCGGCGGGGCTCAATAATGGTGCTGCCGTCCGCCGCTGTGATCTGTTCCGCGAAAAGGCGGATATGGGAGACGCGGCCGTCCAGTTCGGTGCGCGAGCCGAGTTCCAGTCTGCCATGGACGACAATCGGCTGACGCACCCAGTCCGGGGCCAAGCCCGGCAATACCGGAAGGATGACATGGACGGCGTATGGGGGAAGATCATCGGTCAGCCCGTATTCCTGCATGTTCAGCGTCATCGGCTGCGGGGTCATCAGGAATACCGCCGCATCGTCATGCGCATGGCGGACCATGGAGCCGGCGATCCGGACGTTCTTCCCCTCCAGCAGCCGCGCTTCCTTGCTATACTCAAGACCCTTCGGGCCAGCGGGCAGGACAAAAAGCCGCTCCAGGTCGAAAGGAGCATAGGCGTGCCGGCCTTCAAATGCCGGAGCAGCCGGGGCCCCGCCTGGCAGGGGGCCGGCCGCGAGGGGTCGCGAGAACCGCCACGCGCTCACGGACAGCAGCAATACTGGAATCAAACCGACCAAAAATTTGGATTTCATGGGATGCAGGGTCCTCCCATGGGGAGAGCCCGCATCGTGGTGCCGCATCCTCCGGCCATGCGCAAATCATGCGCAGCAACGATATTGCCACCTCGCCGGCCCGGCTATGTATCGTTAGCGGAATCTGGATTTTTATATCAACAATTCCGTCACCCGGGGTTGGCATTCCAGGACGTGGCCATGCCATATCGGGGCGATCCATGGCGGCTCACGAACCTGCCTTATCGCAGCCAGGATGATGTGAATTGCCGGGATGTTTTTGACGACAGATTCCGGAATTGAGTGGATTTACTACTGGAACCCCCGCAGGTGTGGGTTCCCTTCCGGGAGCGGATTCCGGCCACCGCCCCGGCTTGACGGCTTGGGGTGTCCGCCGTCCTTTGGGGTACCGGTCCCCCACCCTTCCTGCTCATGAGCGCCTCCTCCCCTCCCCCCAGCCACCAGATTGTGGTCCGCCCGCTCACGGCGGCGGATGCGCCCGCCGTGGCTGACATCTCGCGGCGCTTGTATTCGGTGATCAATGCGAGCTGGACGGAAGCCCAGTTCATGCGCCTGCTGCGCACTTTTCCGGAGGGCCAGGTGGGGGTGGAGGACCACGGCAAGCTGGTCGCCTTCGCGTTTTCCCTCGTGGTGGACTACGCGCTCTACGGCGATGAACACAGCTATCGAGATATCACGGGCAGTTTCCAGTTCACCACCCACGATCCCGACGGGGATGTGCTCTACGGCATCGAGGTCTGCGTGGATCCTGACTCCCAGGGCCTGCGGCTGGGACGCCGCCTCTACGATGCCAGAAAAGAACTCTGCGAGCGGCTGAACCTCAGGGCCATCGTGGCCGGCGGACGGATGCCGGGTTACGGCAAATACAAGGACGAGCTGTCTCCGCGCGAGTACATCGACAGGGTAAGGCGCAAGGAAATCTACGATCCTGTGATGACCTTCCAGCTCAGCAATGATTTCCATGTCAAAAAAGCCCTGACAAATTACCTCCTGGATGACACCGAATCCCAAGCCTACGCCACCCTGATCGAGTGGAACAACGTGTACTACACTCCGCCGCGTCCCGTGCTCGGCACCAAAAGCGTGGTGCGGCTGGGGCTGGTGCAAATGCAGATGCGCAGCACGCCAGGCCTGCGCGAGTTCTTCGAATACGTGGAGTTTTTCATCGATGCCGTGAGCGGCTATCAATCCGACTTCGTGGTCTTTCCGGAATACGTCAACGCGCCGCTGATGGCGCCGTTCAACACCGACGGCGCCGCCGCCGCCATCCGGAAACTGGCCGGATTCACCGAAGAAATCCGCGACTTTTTCATCCAGAAAGCCGTCGAGTATA
This sequence comes from uncultured Verrucomicrobiota bacterium, assembly GCA_942492905.1. GTDB lineage: Bacteria > Verrucomicrobiota > Verrucomicrobiia > Verrucomicrobiales > V1-33 > CAIZWU01. The sequence continues at coordinate 1,354,778 of OW818657.1, read as the reverse complement.
ACATCAATATCATCACCGGATCGATGCCATTCTACCGCGACGGTCAGTTGTATAACATCGTCTATCTCTGCCGCCGCGACGGCACGTGGGACTACCAGTTCAAACTGCACATCACCCCGAGCGAGGTGCGCGACTGGGGAATGATCGGCGGGGACGAACTCAAGGTGCTGGACACCGACTGCGGAAAGATTGCCATGCTGATCTGCTACGACGTGGAATTCCCGGAGTTGGGCCGCCTCCTTGCCGACCGCGGGGTGCGCCTGCTCTTTGTCCCCTTCTGCACCGACACCGCCACCGGCTACAACCGCGTGCGTTATTGCAGCCAGGCCCGGGCGATTGAAAATGAGTGCTACGTCGCCATCGCCGGCAGTGTGGGGAACCTCCCCGGCGTGGTCAACATGGACATCCAGTATGCCCAAAGCGCCGTTTTTTCACCCTCCGACTTTGCCTTCCCCAATCAGGCCATCGTCTCCGAAACCACCCCCAACGCCGAGGCGACCCTCATCGCCGATGTCGATACCGACCTGCTAAAGGAACTCAATATCCGCGGCAGCGTACGGAACCTGAGGCAGCGCCGGCACGATCTTTACCAGATCACCCTGAAACCGCCCGGGGCAACGATGCCCGACCAGCCGTCCTGACCCCGTTTCCCGCGTCCCGTTCATACCCACTATGGGTTTTCCTCATGGGACTACCCCGTTTGAGCGGCCAAGTCCCTGTTGCACCCACGGGGGGGCGACCCTAAAAATCCCGCACTCCGCTCCGGGGAGGAATCGGATCAATCCCCGTCCGCTTGCCACCGGTCCAGCCACCGGCTTCCACCCTGCCATTTTCCTACTGAACATGAATACCGCCCTGCTCCAATCCGCCGCCAATCAAGCCCGTGGTCTCGCCATGGACGCCGTCCACAAGTGCAACTCCGGCCACCTCGGCCTGCCCCTCGGGGCGGCGGATGTCGGCGCAGTGCTGTTTGGGGAATCGCTCGTCTGCAACCCCGCCGAGCCCAAATGGCTGAACCGCGACCGCTTCGTCCTCTCCGCCGGTCACGGCTCCATGTTCCTTTACTCCTGGCTGCATCTTTCCGGTTATGACCTGCCGATGAAGGAGTTGGAGAATTTCCGCGTCCTCGGCAGCCACACCCCCGGCCATCCGGAATCCTTTGAAACCCCCGGCGTGGAAAGCACCACCGGCCCTCTCGGCCAGGGCGTGGGCAATGCGGTTGGTTATGCCCTTTCCGGCAAAATGGCCGCCGCCAAATACAACACGGCTGACCATACCATCATAGATAACCACGTCTTCGCCCTCGCCGGCGATGGCTGCCTCCAGGAAGGCGTAGCCCGCGAAGCCGTCGCTTTCGCCGCCCATAACGGACTGGACAATCTGATCCTCATTTTCGATTCCAACGACGTCACCCTCGACGCCATGGCCAAGGTGACCCAGAGCGAAAACACTGCCGCCCTCTACACCGCCATCGGCTGGGACGTCGTCACCATCGACGGCCATGATCTGCAGGCCGTCTACGATGCCATCGAAACCGCCAAAAACGCCAACAACGGCAAACCCAAGCTGATCATCGCCAAGACCCTGATCGGCAAAGGTATCCCGGAAGTGGCCGGCACCGCCAAGGGCCACGGCGAAGGGGGCGCCAAGTTTATCGACGCCGCCAAAAAAGGCCTCGGTCTGCCCGATGGCGCCCACTTCTACGTCAGCGAAGAAGTGACCGCTTATTTCGCCGATCTCAAAGCCAAGCGCGCCGCCGCCCATGCCGATTGGACCAAGAAATTCAACGCCTGGGCCGCCGCCAATCCGGCCCTCGCCGCCGAACTCACCGCCGCCCGCGCCGGTGACCTCACCGCAGAAGCCCTGCTCAAGGCCATCCCCGAGTATCCGCTCGAAGGAAAATCCGCCACCCGCAACTGCGGCGGAGAAATCCTCAACCACCTTGCCAAGGCGGTCCCCAACCTGATCACCGGCAGCGCCGACCTCTTCGGTTCGACCAAAAATTACATCAAGGACGGCGGCGACTTCAGTGCCGCCAACCCCACCGGACGCAACATCTGGTTCGGCATCCGCGAGCACGCCATGGGCGCCATCTGCAACGGGATTGCTTACGATGGCCTCTTCCTCCCCAGCGGCGCCACCTTCCTCGTCTTCGCTGATTATTGCCGCCCCAGCATTCGCCTCGCCGCGTTGTCCCGCCTCCCGGTCACGTATATCTTCACCCACGACTCCGTCGGCGTTGGTGAGGACGGCCCCACCCACCAGCCGGTCGAAACCGTCAGCGGTCTCCGCGTCATCCCCAATCTCGATGTGATGCGCCCCGCCGACGTCGAGGAAACCTCCGCCGCCTTTGCTGCCGCTTTCAGCCGCGCAGATGGCCCCACGCTCCTCGCCCTCAGCCGTCAGGATCTGCCGATCCTCGGTTTCCTCTCCGCCGCCGCCCGCCGCGAAGGCACCTTGAAAGGCGGCTACGTCCTGGTGAAGGAAACGGCCCCGCTGGAAGCCATCGTCATCGCCACCGGCTCCGAAGTGCAGTGGGCTGTCGAGGGAGCCAAAGGCAAACCCGGCGTCCGCGTCGTCTCCCTGCCCTGCTTCGAGCGCTTTGACCGCCAGGACGCCGCCTACCGCGAGTCCGTCCTCCCCGCCGCGTGCACCAAACGCGTCGCCATCGAAGCCGGCGTCTCCGGTCTGTGGTGGAAATACGTCGGCACCGCCGGCCAGATCATCGGCATCGACCGCTTCGGCATCAGCGCCCCAGGCAACATCGTCTTCAAGGAACTCGGCATCACCGCCGAGGCCGTGGCCAAGGCCCTCGCCTGATCCCGTCCGTTTCGATACTCACTCCAAAGGGGAGGCTGGAAACGGCCTCCCCTTTTTGTGTGCCGGTCCATCCGGCTGGCGAAGCACGTCAGGCTCCCCGCCGCCGCAGGCCATCCGCTAGGACGCCAAGGCGGCGCGCATCACACTATCAAAATGTTCCAGGCTGTAGGGCTTGGGCAGGAAACCGGCAAAACCAAGCGCCCGGAAGCGTTCGACATCGCCTTCGGCATGCTGGCCGCTGGTGGCAACCACCAGGGCTTCAGGGTCCATGCGGCGGATGGCTTGGAAGACTTCCATCCCATTCAGGCCGCTGCGGAGATTCAGATCAAGCAGGACAGTGCTGTAAGGCCGGGCGGCGTGCAGGCGGTCCTTGTAGGTTTGCAGGGCCTCATCGCTGGTGGCGACCGTGGAAACATCGAAACCCATGACTTTGGCGATCTGGCTCAAGGCGGTGCGCACGCCTTGCTCGTCATCAACGACGAGGAGGGAAGGCGGCGCATCTTCCTGAGCCGTCACTCCCCCCATTAGTGAAGAGGCTGCCGCAGGGACAGGTGAGGTGGTGGACCCGGCGCCCACCGGAACCGGAGTGCTGGCAGTCATCGGGACCAAGGCGGTGGCAGGATCAACCGCTCCCCAGACGGGAACGGGACCTGAGGAAAGCAACGGAACCAAGGGGGGCACCAGCGGCGGCGGAACAGGCTGGGTTGGCAGGTTTGCCCCGGCCAGAGAGCCCTCAAGGGAATCAGGAGATTCCGCACCGGAGCCCTCCACCGCAACCGGCGCGGGTAACGGAAGATAAATGAGGAATTCCGTGCCGACATTCACGCGGCTGCGAACCAGCATTTCCCCGCCATGTTCCTTGATGATCTGGTAACAAATGGGCAGACCGCAGCCATTGCCCTCCGGCTTGGTGGTGAAGCGGCTATGGAACAAGTGCTGCAGGTGCTCCTCCGCGATCCCCGGACCCCAGTCGCGGACCGAAATTTGAAGATAAGGCCCGGCAGGCAGCGCAATGCCATCGCCTGCGGCAACCTCGCGCCGGGTGGCGGAGACCCGCAGGCGTCCCCCGCTCGGCATGGCCTGACAGGAGTTGCGGATCAGATTGAAAATGACGCGTTCCAACTGGCTCTCATCGACTTCCATTTCGGGCAGCCCCTCCGCCAGATCAAGACTGGCTGACACATTCTGCGCACAGGTGGCGAGGCGGATTGCCCGCCCCAGCAACGCCCCGGGGGCACAGCGGCTGCGGACCGCCGACCGGGGACGGAAGCAATCCAGAAAATCCTTCGCCAGATCACTGGCCCGTTGGGCGGAGACGTGGGCGACTTCAAGGCTGTCGTAGAGGTCGCCATTCTGCGGGATGGCGCGGATGGCAAGCTGCACGGGCAGCACGATGGAGGTCAGGGCGTTATTGAATTCGTGGGCGACCTGCCGGGCAGTTTCACGGATCGTTTCGATAACGTCATCCTGCCAGCCCTGCGGGGAGGGCGGAGGCAGATCCAGGCGGACTGGAGTCCCCGCCACCGGTGGAGTGGGAGCAGGCACCGGAACCTCCACCAGCGTCAGGATCACCCCGAGAATTTCCCCCTGCGGTCCGCAAGTGGCTTTGACCCGGCCGCGCTGCGGTTTGGCGTCCGGATTCAGAAAAGTCAGGTCACACAGCGCAGGCTCGCCTTTGAATGCCGTGGCCAGCGCAGCGAGCAGGGCCTGCCAGGACGCTTCGGTGAGCAGCGGCTGGAGCGGTGAGCCAAACAAGTCCGCCCCGGCCACACCGGTACAGCGCACCGCCGCTTCATTGCCCCAGGCAATGACCGGCCCTTCGTCCTGGCTCAGTCCGTTTTGCAGAATCAGCACGGCTTCCGAGACCTCGTCCAAGGCGACCCGCAGGTGGTGATTCACCGCTTTGATCCGCTCAACCGGTGCGTTGGAAGGGGACGTGGAGGACAAAACAGAGGAAGAGTTGAGGACTGGCGGGGGGCGGCCTACTCTTAATATGTCTTAAATAAGTCGGCGAGAGAAATTTCACACAAAGTTTCTGTCAGGACGCGCCTCATCGGGTCTATTGGACTTTCCCCACGGAGCGACATGCCTGGACCGGGATGCCGCCTCCCGGATTCCACGGCAAATCCGTTGCGCAGCACGGGAGCCGGGGCGGATAATGGAGCCATGATGTGCTTTCGTTTTTCCGCTCTGTTGTTCCTGCTGGTTGGCGTGCTCCCCGCCCAGGAGCGGTCCCTTCCCAAGCCCGGCTCCGAACCCCGCGTACCGGTGCGCTTGGACGCTCTGACCCTGGAACCGGACATCAAAAACAAGATTGAGGCCTTCTTCGCGGTGCTGAAGCAGCGCAAGGTTCCCGAAGCTTACACCAAACTGCTGGAGGGATCGGTGCTGGCGGAGGAAAATCCGGAATTGGTCACCAAACTGGTGGAATCCACCACCCGCGTGCTGGAGTTGACCGGCCGCATCGACAACACGGAAATCCTGAAAATCCGTGCCTCGGGCAAAACCATCCGCGAAGTGACCTATTTGCTGAATGGCGAAAAACGCCCCCTCCGCTGGCGCTTTTACTTTTACCTCGCCGATGGCCGTTGGCAGGTGCTCGACACCAATGTCGCCACCGAAGCCTCCGGGTTTTTTGACGATCCAAAATAATTCCCTGCCCGCTGAATCCAGACTGCTCCCCTCCACCCCATGCACCAAGTTTACATCCGCACCTACGGCTGCCAGATGAATGAGCGCGACTCCGACCAGGTCGCCCGCATGTTTCTTGACCGGGGAGGCTACACCATGACCGGGGAGGAAGCGGAGGCCGATGTCATTCTCATCAACACCTGTTCGGTGCGTGATCAGGCAGAGCAGAAAGCCATCGGCAAAATGCGTCAGGTCGGCCCGCTGCGTTATACCAAACCGCATGTCGTCTATGGTTTCCTCGGCTGCATGGCGCAGAGTCGGGGCGACGAACTGCTGGATACCATCCCGCATCTCGACCTCGTCGCCGGCACCCAGAAGTACCACCGCGTGGTGGACTATGTGGACACCATCCTGACAAAACGCCTCGAACGCCGCATGGACGACGAGCGGTTCAGCATCGTCGATACCGGCGAGGAGGAAGGCAGCCAGAACACCATCCGGGATCAAACCGTCACCACGCAGCAGGCCACCGCATTTGTCAGCATCATGCAGGGTTGCAACATGAAATGCACCTTCTGCATCGTGCCCTACACCCGCGGCAGCGAACGCGCCCGGCCCATTCCGGAAATCGTCGATGAAGTCCGCCGCCTCGTGGATCAAGGCGTCAAGGAAGTCACCCTGCTCGGCCAGATTGTGAATCGTTACGGCATCAAGGAATTCCCCACCATCGGCGGCCTCAGCCCTTTCGTGCAATTGCTGGATCAACTCCACGCCCTGCCCGGCCTGCACCGCATCCGCTTCACCAGCCCGCACCCGATTGGTTATCGCGATGACCTGATCGAAGCCTTCCGTCGCCTGCCCAAACTCTGCCCGCACATCCACCTCCCGCTCCAAAGCGGCAGCGCGGCTATCCTGAAAGCGATGCACCGGCCCTACAGCCCGGAGCGCTTTCTCGAAATCTGCCATAAAATGCGCGAGGCCCGCCCGGACCTCGCCATCACCACTGACATCATCGTCGGTTTCCCGGGCGAATCCGAAGCCGACTACGAAGCCACCAAGGAGGTGGTCCGCGCTGTGCATTTCGACAACGCCTTCATCTTCCGCTACAGCCCCCGCCGTGGCACCCCCGCCGCCGATCTGCCGGACGAAATGCAACTCCCGGAATCCGTCAAGGAAGCCCGCAATCACGACCTTCTGGATCTGATCAACGCCCAGGCCAAGGAAAAGTTGGCCGCCGAAGTCGGCTCCATCCGCGAAGTCCTCTGCGAGGGTTACAGCAAGACCACCGAAACCCGCCTCACCGGCCGCACCCCGCAAAACAAAATCCTCGTCTTCGAAGGCCCCCACGACCGCCTCCGCGGCGAAATCATTCCGGTAAGGGTGCTGGAGACCAAAGGGTTCACCCTTTACGGGGAGCTGGCGTAAGCCGGGGACCCTCCGCATCGGGGGTTGTTCCGATCGGGTAAGACTGTCCTGAGTGTCCTCCTGTTCTGAAAATCCAGCAATCGACCCACTTTAATAATTTGCATTTACCATAATTACCACGCATATTGGAAGTTCACTTCTCCTGATTTCCACCATGCGCCTTCTGGTTCACGATTACGCCGGCCATCCGTTCCAAATCCAACTCTCCCGCGAGTTGGCGAAAATGGGGCATGATGTCCTGCACGCGTTCGCGGGCTCCCTCCAGACGCCGCGCGGGGATTTGGTCAAAAACGAGGAAGATGCCGCCAGTTTGATCGTGCGTGAGGTCGCCATGGATCCGGAATATGTCCGGTACAAGTACTCGTTCATCCGCCGCCGGAACATGGAGGTCAACTACGGCAAGGAGGTTGCCCGTTTGATCCGGATGTGGAAACCGGAAGGGGTCATTTCCTCCAACACTCCCACGGAAACCCAGGAACCCATCCTCCGTGCCACCCAAGCCGTGAATGCCCGGTTCGTTTATTGGCTCCAAGATTTTTACAGCCTCGCTGTGGACAAGCTGGTGCGGAAAAAAATCCCTGTCGTCGGAGGACTGATCGGCCAGTACTACCGCAGAATGGAGGGCCGCCAACTGCGCGCCAGTCACCGGGTCGTTGCCATCACGGACGATTTTTCTCCCATTCTCGAAGAGGACTTCGGCATGCCCAAAGACCGGATCACCGTGATTCCCAATTGGGCTCCTCTGGAAACCCTGCCCGTCGGCGAGAAGGCCAATGACTGGAGCCGGCGCCACGGGCTGGCTGATAAATTCGTTTACCTCTACACCGGAACCCTGGGCATGAAGCACAATCCGGAACTCCTGCTCAGCCTCGCCGAACAATACCGCGACAACGACAAAATCCGCGTGGTCGTGATCTCCGAAGGCATCGGGGCGGAATGGCTGGCCGAACAGAAAAAGGCCCGGCAGCTTACCCATCTTCTGCTGCTCCCCTACCAGGATTTCAACGTCATGCCCCAGGTGCTGGCCACGGGCGATGTGCTCTGTGCCGTGCTGGAGGAGGACGCCGGCGTCTTCTCCGTGCCATCCAAGGTTTTGACGTATCTTTGCGCGGCCCGGCCCCTCCTGCTGGCCGTCCCGCAGGTCAATCTCGCCGCCCGGATCATCCACCAGCGGAAGGCCGGACTGACCGTCCCCCCCGCCGACGTCCCCGCTTTTCTGGAAGCCGCCGAACAACTCCGGGCCAATCCCCACCTGGCCGCCCGGTGTGCCACCAATGCGCGCGAGTACGCCAAAAACACCTTTAAAATTGAGGACATTGCCTCAAATTTTGAAAACATCTTCACCCCTTAGCACCCATCCATTATCAGTCACATGAAAGGCAAAGCAGTCATCACCGGAGCCGGCGGCTTCATCGGCGGACACCTCGTCCAGTTTCTCAAGAACCAGGGGTTCTCAGACATCCGTGCGGTCGATCAGAAACCCCTCGACGACTGGTACCAACTCCACGGCAACGTCGAAAATCTGGTGATGGACGTGCAGGGCATCGACGCCTGTCAGTTCATCTGCCGTGATGCTGAAGTGGTTTACAATCTCGCCGCCGACATGGGCGGCATGGGTTTCATCGAGAACAACAAAGCCCTCTGCATGCTCAGCGTGCTCATCAATACCCACATGCTCATGGCCGCCCGCGACCATGGCGTGAAACAGTTTTTCTACGCCTCCAGCGCCTGCGTCTACAACGGTGAAAAACAAACCGGTTCCGACAATCCCGGCCTGAAGGAGGCCGACGCCTATCCTGCCATGCCGGAGGACGGTTACGGCTGGGAAAAACTGTTCAGCGAGCGCATGTGCCGTCACTTCCGCGAGGACTACGGCATCCAGACCCGCTATGCCCGCTATCACAATGTCTATGGCCCGCACGGCACCTGGGACGGAGGCCGCGAAAAAGCGCCCGCCGCCATCTGCCGCAAGGTCATCCAGGCAAAACTCAGCGGCAACCACACCATCGACATCTGGGGCGACGGCGAACAGACCCGCAGCTTCATGTATGTCGATGACTGCACCTACGGCACCCACCGGATCCTCAATAGCGACATCCTCGATGCCATCAATCTCGGCAGCGATGAAATGGTCAGCATCAACCAGCTCGTCTCCATCGCCGAAGACATCGCCGGTGTAAAACTGCAGCGGAACTATCAGCTCGATGCCCCCAAAGGCGTCCGCGGCCGCAACAGCGACAACACCATGATCAAGGAACGGCTGGGCTGGGCTCCCTCCATCAGCCTGCGCGAAGGCCTCGAAAAAACCTACGCGTGGATTTACGACGAAATCAAAGCCGGCAAGACCGAGAAGGGCATGCGCCCACTCCCATCGCTGGCCCATGCCTGATCTATCACCCCGCGGCCGGAAGGCTGCTTAAAAGTTTGCCGGGGATTGTCCTGGAATCCAAGAGCCCAGCGCTCATGGGTCCGGGATGGTCCCCGGCTTGTTTTGTCAGGAGAATCCGGATTTGACCAAGGAAAAAATCTTCAACCCCGCGCCGGAAACCCGGTTAAACCGGCCCGGTCTTCGACGTGGCCACCAGAATCGCCTCGCGGAACAATGCCACCAGAGCCGACCGGTCCAGCCGCCTTGGTTCCGCACAATATTCCCCCAGCTGCATGGCGAGACAAGAGGCCACCGCCTGATCCACCGCCGCCGATTGCGGAGGGAGCCCCGCGGCCGCACGGAAGGTCCCCACCGCGGTGGCAGCTTCGTGGAGCAGCATTTCCGGGTCATAGATCCTTTTGGTGAGGACCACTTTTCCCAGTTGGTTGATTTTTTCGAGACGCGGATGGATCATGCCGATCAGCACCAACCGGCCCTCCGCGAGCGAGGGATCGCTGTCCAATTCCCCTGCCAGGGTCTGCACGAGGGAATACAGCAACATGCTTTTGGTGGACCTGATCCTGACCGCGTTGACGCCGCTGGGATTTTCCTGGCGAAAATCGAACTGCTCCCGGCCGGAAACAGGCTGCATCGTGATTTCCGTGGTCGCCGGATCTGACTGGGCGGCCTCCAAAAGCAGTCCCAGCGCCTGCAGGAGGTACAAGGGGGCGGTCGTTTCGTCCTGAGTGGTATTGTCTGATTCGTTCATGGCAGGAGTTCAATGAAGCCGGCGCTGCCGGGCGGAGAGGGTAAAACCGTTATTTCAGCGCCTCCAGCGCGGCCTGCTTTCTGGCGGCATCGGTAGAACTATTTTTGTTGATTCCATCCCGGGCCGTCTGACGGAGGTGGGGCGGAAGGAGCTTCAGGGAATTGACGAGACGCGTGTCCATTTCCGTATCGCTGTATCGGGTGTTCATCACACCGGCGGCGATTTTACCCGCGATGGTTTCCTGCTGCCCCACCGGCAGTTTTTCCACGGCAGCGAAAACTTCCGGGAGTTTTTTCTGCGAAAAAGCATCTTGGAAAAAATTACTGTAGGCCCGGGCCTTCGCATTGGCCGGAAGGGTGTCCGCCCAGACAAACCCACCCGCCATGTCCTTTTCGACAAACTGACGGGTCACGCTATACATCAGCCCCTGCGATTCATCCGTATTGGCCTGATCCCGCAGGTAGGCTGCCGCGCCGGTCAGGTCCTTTTCCGCCCATTGATAACCCAGCTGCTGCAGTGCCCTCCTCCGTCCGGGATCGTCAGGAGGGAGCGATAGCACCCAGGCGATGGCGGGCTTGAAATCCTTGTCGGCCCACTTCATCGCGATCACCTTCAACACGCCATCGCGCTGCTCCCCGGGCGGCATGGCTTCGAGGAGTTGTTTTGCGGAATCCACGCCCTTCTCCGCCAAGGCTTCCGCGAGATAAGCGAATCCAGCGGTGCGACCTCCTTCCAGATTGTCCTGCAACCACTCCAGAGCGGCGCTCGGGTCTTTTTTGGCGAGGGCTTTCACCATTTCCGCCCCGGCCTTTTCACGTTCCGCGGAAGGCGGCATGTCGTTGAACCAAGCTTGCGCCCCAGCCGGGTCCGCTTCCGCCAATTTGTAAGCCATGCCTCCCCAGAATTTGCGTTGCTGGTCCAGCGGGCGCGCCTTCAGCCACGCCGCCGCCGCTGCAGGATCCTGCTTCAGCAGCTCCCCGAAAGCATTCTCCACCGCGCTTTTTACCTGCCCATTCTTAAACGCTCCAGGCGGAGCATCCCCAGCCGCCTTCAGAAAAGCTGAGGGGTCCTTTTTCCAAACCGTGTCCGCCACGCGATCCTCATTCAGATACTGAGGCAGTTTCACGGCCGCCGCAAAGGCCTTGGCAGGATCCGTCCCGAACAAACTCTGCACAGCTTCCCACCGGGCGGTGCGGAATTGAGGCCGGTTCCCCAGCGCCTCTGCGGCGGCCAGCGCGGCCTCCGGATCCTGCGCCGCCCAGGTGCGGAAGAGAATCCTTCTAACCGCATCGAACTGCTCCGCGTCCCGGTCCCAGTCCGTGCGGCTCAGGCCCTTCAGAAAACCCAGCAAACCGGCCGGATCCCTCTCCGCCCAGCGCTGCGCGACGACGCGTTTTTCCTGACGGCCGGTGCCCGGGCCTTGAAACATCTGCCGCAAACCGGAAGAATCCGCCGCTGCCAGATCATCCAGAAAGCGCAGCCGCTTCAGCAGAGGATCCTCCGGCTGGCCCGACTCCGGCGAAGCCAGTGAAGCCTGCTTCGTTTCCACTGAATCGGTTACCCGAACTTCCGTCGGCTGTGGCGGCGGGAAGACGGTCCGCACCCCATAAAACGCCCCGGCGGCGGCAACGGCGGCGGTGATGGGCCAAATAAGAGCGGAACGGGTCATGGCGGCAGATGGGGAATGGGTTTAACGGCCGTTTTTCTCCCGGCTTTGGATCATTTGATCCATCATGCTGCGCTGCGGCCCGGAAAGCTGCAGCCCGGCTGCCAGTTCCTTCGCCTTGGCCAAATCCTGATGTAGCAGATTTAGCAGGACGTTGACCTGCGCGGACTCGCGCTGCTGCGGATTCGTCAGGGTCCCGGCCCATTGCAGTGCCTCATCCGGGGAATTACGACCGAGAGTTTGGACCAATCCCTGCACCGCCGCCTCCCGCAAAGATCCGGCAGGCTGGATTGCCAGCCATTCGGAGGCCGCATAGGCATCCGCTCCCGCCCAACTAAGCAACGCGGTGCGGGTCGCCGCCAGCCGGACCGCCTCATCCGGCTGTTGGGCCGCCCAACCGACCGCGCCCGTCGGGTCATAGCTGGCCTGCTGCGTGACCAAGGCCGAAGCGATGGAAGTCTTGCCCGCCACATCCAGATCGCTGTCCAGCAGCGCCAGAGCACGCGCCGGATCCCGTTGAGCCATATTGCGGTAAATATCACCGACCGTTTGTTTTCCCCGATAGGAGTTTTCGGGATAGGCCTTGTCGATTTCCGCCGCCAGTTGCGGATCGCTGGTCTGGCGCGCCCGGTTGGAGAGGGCGTTGATCAGCCCCAACTTCAACCATGGATCAGTCGTCTCCTGCAGCTTGGCCAAGGTCGCCTTGGGGTCTTTTTCTGCCCATTGCGCAGCGACCTCGTGAAGCACATGCTGCCGCGATGAATCCCCCGGCTGTTTGGCTAGTTCGTCAAAGGCCTTCGCCGGGTCCGCAATTCGCGTTACCGACGCGCCCATTTGAAAAGGATCTGCATGGGGATTCAGAGGCGAGTTATAGCCCCCAAACGGTCCAACGGTCTCCTCCCGGTAGCTGTCGTCCTCGTCGGTACCCCAACCCGAACCCGAAGAGGTATTGAACATCGCCGTGGCGTCACCTGTCCCAGTAGCTAGTTTCTCCCCTGGCTTGCGGATCAGCTCGGCAAGTTCTATGGCATTCCACTCATTGCGCATGGGCAGGATTTCCGACAGCAGCAACTGCCGGAAGGATGTCCCGTCTCCCGCTTCCGCACGCTGGCGCAGCCACGCCGCGGCGGCCTTCGGGTCCTGCGCCGCCCAGGCGCGGACCACGGCCCGGACCGGAGAATCGCCGGCCGCCGCTTTGGCCATGGCGGGGTCTTTGGTCAGTTCATCCAGACGTGCGGCGGTGCCTTTCGGATCGGTTTCGGCCCAGGCGCGGAAGACCCCGCGCTGGGCGGACTCGCGCTGCGCGGGATCGGTCAGTTCCTTCGCCCACGCGTAGGCAGCCTTGGCATCGCGGCGGGCCCAGCCTTCTGCGAGGGACGAGGACGCGAAGTTTTGCTGACCATTGCCGGAGAGTCCCTCCAGCAGGCGCAGAGTCGCGGCGCTGTCCTGCGCTCCCAGAAGACGAAAGGCGGTGCCTATCTTATCCTTGCCAATTTGATCCGGCTTCAGGCGCGGCAGGATCCTGGCGAAGGTTTCCATGTGATCCGGCACCAATCCCGCCACAATCTCCCGGGCAAACTCCACCCCATCCTTCCCCTGCCCTTCCGCCCACGTCAGGGCCCCTTCCGCATCCACCTGCGCCCAAGCCTGGAGAAACTGGTTCCGGTAGCCGCCTTTCTCCCACGTTTCCAGCAGCGCCCAGGCACCGGCAGGGTCCACCCGCGCCATTTGCTCAAAAACCAAAGTGCGCAAGGAACGGCGGCGGAAGGCATCGGCAAAGGCCTGGGCCTCGGCCAGCAGCGCCATCATTTCCGGCAGGTCTGCCGCCTGCAGCCGTCCGCAAAACCGCTTCTGGTCCGCCAGGACGCTATCCAAAGGTAAATCCGCCGGACCTCCCGTTTTGGCCGCCGCCCCCGGTGCCGCTGGCCGGGACGTCCCCGCCACGCTGGCGGCAACCTCTCCGGCATCCGGGACCGTGACCGACCGCGTGCCCCAGGCCAGCCCTCCCCCCAACACGGCCGGCAGCAACACATAAAAAGCGATGCGGGCGGGGAGGATGTTCATAGCGCCCGCATCCTATCATCACGGATCCTCACGCGTCAAATATTGTTTAACGACTGGCGCCCCGTTCCTGTCAGGCCGGTTTCTTTTTCGGCCCTGCTTTCTTTTTCACCTGACCCCGGGGTTTCACGGCTGGCTTGGTTTTCGCGACTGCTGCCGGCTTTTTAATCCGGGGCGTTACTGGCACGGCGGAGGCCACCGGCGCTTCAGGATCAGCCAGTTCTATTCCGAACAACGCGCTCAGATCCTCTCCACCAAGGTCGCCGCCGGTCTGGTCCGCGATAGCTCCCAGCACCGCCGCCGAAGATGCGATCAGTTCTGAAGGATCGACTCCACGCAGTTCGAAGAAAAATCGGGGATCGCGGTCAAACAAAACCCCGACAGCATAGAGCACGGCAGCCTGGTGTTTGCAGAGATCGGCCGCATCCGGGCAGGTGCATTGATGACGGATTTCCCTGGGTCCCGGAAAGAGTCCCTCCTCCGGGTCCACCACTACCTGCATCACATGGTCTCCCAATTTCCCGCCCAGCAGGTCCAACAGACTGGCGACTTCCCCCTGACAGGTCTCCTTGATCCTGGCCCAGGCGGCAACTTTCAACGGGGCGATCCTGACTTCCACTTCATATAAGGACGACCCTGCCACCTCTGCGGTAATGACGCCCTGCTCTACAGCGAGATTGTAGACATGGCCCGCCCGCAGATAACTGCGCCCCCGCGGCAAGCGCGTCTCGTAACCACAGTAGGTTTCCAGATGCCGGCACCATGCCTGACCCCAGAAATTCACGGCCAGCTTCTGCCCTTCCGGAGCCACGAAAGCTTCATATTTTTCTCCGCGTTTCCGTCGTTTTTCCAGCTCCCGTTGGATTTTGGCTTTCTGCTCGGCAGCATCGTTGTAGTCATACCACGACATAGGATCGAAAAAATGAAAATGTGTTGAGCCGGCCATGAACGGGCGCGGGGAATCCGTTGATACAGTGCCAAAAACCTGCCGGGATCAAGGCCCACGGCATGGTCATTCCCGCCGCCCTCAGACCCGACCGGTGCGGCAGGCTTCGGCGAGGCCATCCGCGACGGCCTGCGCGTATTCCCGGAAAATGCTGCGCCGCAGTTTGCCCGCGATTTCCTTTTCCCCGTCGTAGTCCCCAGCCTGGATGCGGTCAAAAACCTCCTGATTGTTCATGACATAAGGTTCCGTGAAGACGACGGGGCAATGATACACCCGGTTGGCCAGCAGATTGCGCACCCAGAGGCAGGGGTTGTCATTCACCTTGCGGGCGTTTTTCCCCAGATAGGTAAACGGTGGCAGGCCAGTGGCGGCCGCGAGGTGGCGGGCCACCGCATCGCACAGGCGGATTTCCTCGACCGGGATGCGCTGGACCAGCCGGAGCAGGGTATCCAACCGCTGGTCGTCATTGGAAAACTCCGCCGGACTGAGACAGCCATGCGCAAGCACATGCACGTGGTTGGCCGGGGAAAACACTGGCTTCCCGGCGTCACTGCCCCATCCTTCGGCATTGTAATGCAGACAGACCAGGAGGTCCGGTTTCAACACCTCATTGACCCGTTGCCCGCGGGTGCGGATTTCAGAGGTGCGGTAAAATAACCGTTCGGCCTCGCGGCGGACCTGCGCCTCCGTGGGCACGATCGAAACGCCCAGCGACACCGCCAGGCTTTCGCGGGCTTCGGCGAGCAGCGCGTCGGGCTGCTGGGAAGTCAGGGGTTCGTGGGTTTCCCGGACCAGACTCACGGTGGCGCCCATGGCCTCCAGCAACGGGCGCAGCACGCGGGCCGTCTGCAGGGTCAGCTCACCCTCCATCACCGGCGGCGCTTCGCCCATCTGATACCAGCGCGCCTCCATCTTCGCCCAGCGGCCGCCAATGTGGCCGGGGTCCAAGGCGATCCTGACACCCTCCAGGGGCCGGTCGGCCGAAGAGGGAGGCCCCATTTCCGCCGCCGTCCGCCAGTATCTTGCGGAGGGGTTGACTTGAGGTTCCCTGGCAAATCTCAACTCAAACCGTTCCGCACCCTCACGCGCGGTGGTGGTGCGGATGATGGCCCGGTCTTCCCGCTGCTCGACGGTACTCCAGAAGGCCGTCCCGTCCGTCACCACATTTTCCAGCAGGTGGCGGAATTCCGGTGCGGTGATGGAGTCCTGCCAGGCTTCCAGCCTCGACCAATCCGGCGGCGGCGCCAGTTCCGAGAGGTTCCACAACTTTACCGGCGGCACTGGCACCGGTGGCGGCGGGGTGATCACCGGGGCGGGCGTTTTGTTATCACAACCAACAAGCAGCCCCCCCGCCGCCGCGGCACTGGTTTTCAAAAATCGGCGCCGGGTGCCAGGATTGCCGTTGGACAAAACCGGACCCGCTGCGGTATGGACGGGGAGTGGATGATTCATTGACTTTTCCTGATGCCGCAACGCTGCGGATCCTGTTTTTAGGGGATGTATTCGGCGAACCCGGACGTCGGGCCATCGCCGACCGCCTCCCGGAGCTTAAAGAACGCCTGAGGCTGGACTTTATCATCATCAATGGTGAAAACGCCGCCGCGGGCCGCGGGCTCAGTCCCAAGCTCTGCATCGGCCTGCTCCGGGCCGGAGCCACAGTGGTCACCCTCGGGGACCACTGTTGGGACCAGTATGAGATTACCGATTACATGGCCACGGAACCGCGCCTGCTGCGCCCGCTTAATTTCCCACCCGGCACTCCCGGCCAGGGCAGCATTGTGTTGGAGACCGACAAAGGAAAAGTCGCCGTGGTCAGTGCCATGGGCCGCACTTTCATGAACCCGCCGATCGAAAATCCCTTCCTCGCCCTGGACCAGGAGGTCACGGCCTTGCGTCAGGAAACCCCGGTCATCTTCCTCGATTTCCATGCCGAGGCCACCAGTGAAAAAATCGCGATGGGCCGCTACCTGGATGGCCGTGTCTCTGCCGTGGTCGGCACCCACACCCACGTCCAGACCGCCGACGAAACCATCTTCCCCGGCGGCACCGCCTACCTGACGGATGCCGGCATGTGCGGGCCCATCGAAAGTGTGATCGGCAGCCAGATCCAACCCGTGCTGGAACGTTTCACCACCTGTCTGCCCAGGCGTTTCACCGTCGCCAGCGGTCCGGTGCTGCTCTGCGGGGCCGTCATTGATATCGACGCCGCGACCGGCAAAGCCAAATCCATCGTACGGCTGCAGGAACGCTGGGAGCCGCCAGCCCTTTAACGGCGGGGGCGAAAAATTGGCCGACTGGTCCAGACTGCATGAAAAAACCACCCCTCCCGGAGCCCACCACCCCGCTTTTTCTCGGTATCGAAGGAGGGGGAACCCGCACCACCGCGTTGTTGGTGGATGGAGCCGACCGCGTCCTTTATGAAGCCAGCTTCGACGCCGGTAATTTGAAACTCCTCTCCGACCGGGAACTACAGTGGCGGCTCAGGGAAATTGCCAGCCGTCTCCCCTGCCCGGTCACCGCCCTCGGCGCCATCGCGATAGGACTGGCCGGCACCCGCACCGATCCGGACCGCGACCGTATCCGCCGCGCCGCCTCCCGCATTTTCCCCAAGGTCCCCTGCCTCGCCACCAACGATCTCGAAACCGCGCTCGCCGCGGCCCCGGAGAAACCCGGCATGGCAGCCCGCGTGCTGGTGCTCAGCGGCACCGGCTCCTGTTGTTATGGGAGCACCCCGGAAGGGCGCACTGCCAAAGCCGGCGGCCGCGGCCATATCATTGGCGACCGGGGCAGCGCCACCGAGATCGGCCTCAAAGCCCTGAGGGCCCTGGTCGCCCAGGCCGACCGCTCCGGCACCTGGCCAAAACTGGGCACTCTGATCCTTGATGCCTTGGCGCTCAATGTCCCGGACGACCTGATCGACTGGTCCATCCAAGCCGATAAAACCGACATGGCCAGCCTCGCCATCCCGGTCTTCCGGGCCGCCGCCCAGCGCGATCCCCTTGCCCGCGGAATCCTGGCGGAAGCCGCCGAAGCCCTGGCTACGGACGCCGCGGCCTGTGCAGGGCACCTGACCGGAGCCAGCCAGCCCGTCCATTTTATCCTCAACGGCGGGATGCTCCTCAATAATCCGGCCTTCGCCAAAGACGTCACCCGGCGGCTCCGGCAAAAATGGCCCGGCGCCCGCGTGGAGGCGCTCACCCGCCCCAGCGTCTGGGGAGCCGTCGCCCTCGCCAAATCCCGGCCTCCCCGTCTCACGTCCCCTGGCAAAACCAGCCCACCTTCCCCCCTCGCTCCGCTGACGGCCTTGCTGGATTCTCCCACCGAGCACCGGAACCCCCGGTCCACCAAGCTCGACACCATGCCGCTCGCCAAGGCGGTGAACCTCATGCTGGATGAGGAAAGCCAGGTGCCCCACGCCATCGCCCAGGAGCGGTCTACCCTGGTCAAGGTCATCGAAGCCATCATCCACGCCTTTCAAAATGAAGGGCGGCTTTTCTACATCGGAGCCGGCACCAGTGGCCGCATGGGAGTGCTGGATGCCAGCGAATGCCCTCCGACTTTCCGCGCCCCGCGCGAACAAGTGCAGGGCATCATCGCCGGAGGCCAGCGCGCCCTGTGGTCCGCCGTGGAAGGTGCCGAGGATGACGCCACCGCCGGAGCCGAAGCCATCCGCTTCCGCAACGTCAAATCCCCTGACGTCGTGATCGGTATCGCCGCCAGCGGCCGCACGCCTTACGTCTGGGGTGCCCTTGCCGAAGCCAAGGCCCGTGGCGCCGTCAGCGTGATGCTGTGTTTCAATCCCACCATCAAAACCGTCCTGAAGCAAAACCCTGACGCTTTTCACCCTGACTTCGTCATTGCCCCCGACCTCGGCCCGGAAATCCTCACCGGATCCACCCGCCTCAAGGCCGGCACCGCCACCAAACAGATCCTGAATCTGTTCACCACCCTCGCCATGAGCCGCACCGGCAAGGTCATGAGCAACCTCATGATCGACCTCAATCCCTCCAACGTAAAACTCCGCGACCGGGCCCAGCGCATTGTCTCTGAACTCACCGGCGCCGACCGCGCTGCCGCCCGGGCTGCCTTGGAAGCAAGCGGCTGGGTGGTCAAGGCCGCCTACGAACTTCTAAAAAAACCGTAGCCATCCGCCAAAATCCAAGGAATATCCCGCCGTGTCCGGTGTCGTATCCGATACCTGCCCATCCCATAAACCAAATACCACTCATGAAAACCATTACCCTCCTCCTCGCCACCGTTGCTTCCCTCACCTTCTCCAGCTGCACCTGCACCAAGTCCGGCTCCTGCTGCTCCGCTGACAGCGCGACCGCCACCAAGGCCTGCTGCAAGGATGCCGCTGCCAAAGGCGTGGCCTGCAAGGCCTGTGCCACCACCAAGAAAGCCATGTAATCGCGGCCTTGGGCCCCATTTACTCCCATCCAGACCGCAGGCCGAAACGCCTGCGGTTTTTTTGTGCGGCCTTTGGCTTACCGGTTTTCGGAAAATCCACTCTCGATCAGCGCGGCGATCTGCGCCATGGCCTGCTCCGCATCCTGCCCTTCCGCCGTCACCGTCAGCTTGGACCCGTAACCGGCCGCCAGCATCATCAGACCCATGATGCTTTTCCCGTTCACCTGCTCATCATCCTTCTCCACCCAGATCTCCGCCTGGTGCGCACTGCTCACCTTCACGAACATGGCCGCAGGCCGGGCGTGGAGTCCAAGCTTGTTGGTGATGGTGAATTCGCGGGTCAGCATAGTGCCAAAAATGGCTGCCGGAACCCAGGCGGCAAGGGCAGATGGCGCATTTCCGGAAAATTTAATCCCTAGCTGATTCTCTGCTCCTCCATCGTCCGCAGCAGGTTTTTGTTGAATTCGACCGCACTGTGGTGGCCAAAGCTGCGGAGCTTCTGCTCCAGCGCCGCCACCTCCACCAGCCGGGCCGTATCCCGCCCCGGCCCCACCGGCAGTTCGATCAGCGGAACATCGATATCCATCACTTTATAATACTGCTGCACCATGCCGAGGCGGTCCACGTCGGGGAATTCCTTCAGCGGCTTCAGATTCACCACCAAATCCAGCCGTTTCCGCACCCGCATGGACGCCGCGCCAAAAAGCAGCGGCACATTCACCACCCCGATGCCCCGCACTTCCATGTGGAAGCGCCCCAATTCGGAAGCCGTCCCCTCCAGTTCCCGTCCCTCCGGGGCCCGGAGCCGCACCATGTCATCGGCCACCAGCGCCGCCCCGCGCTCCAGCAAACCCAGCACCGCTTCGCTTTTTCCCGAACCGCTCTCGCCTTTGATCAGCACCCCGATTCCTTTCACATCCACCATGCAGCCATGCTCTGTCGTGGTCGGGGCAAATTCCCAATCCATCCACAGGGTGCAGGCATTGATGAACCGCATCGTATCCATGGTGGTCCGGAACACCGAAACCCCCGACGCATTGGCCAACTGCAGCAGCGACTCCGGCATCCGGCGGTTCCGGCACACCACCACACACGGAATATCGCAGGCGCACATCTCTTCAAAACGCTTCGCCTGCTCGCGTTCCGGCAGACTGCCCAGATAGGCAAATTCCGAATTCCCCAGCACCTGAATGCGCTTGTAGGCAAAATAGAGATAGAATCCCGCCAGCGCCAGTCCCGGCCGGTTCACCGACGGCTCAAAAATCTTCCGCTTCAGCCCCGCGTCCTCACTGATCAATTCCAGCTTCAGATGGGTGCCATGCTTGCGGAAAAAATCCCCCACCAGCAAATGACTGATTCGTTTGACCTTGGACATGGGCGCATCCTGGCGCGGCCACCCCGCCTCGGCAACCGGCGGAAGCAGTCCGCCGGCAATTGTCTTGCCCTCCTGGCAGGGGGCCGGTAGTTATCCTCCACCGCGGCCGGCCGTCGTCACATCTCCAGGAAAAGGACTCTCATGTTATTCACCATCATCGGGTCATTTTCGCCGCAGGATGGCGACCCATGGACGGCTTACTGCGCATGGCGGGGTCTGGATTTTGAAAAATTTGAATCCATTGATGGCATCCTCAGGCCGAGCCTGCTGGGGGAACCGCAGGGCGAGGATTGGAACCATATTGTGCAGGAGGATTTCATGCTCCGTTTCATCACCGATTACGATTACGCCCGATCAAAGCACCAGGAGATCGGAACTGGGGACCTCGTGGGCGTGAAGTTTTCAAACCATGATCCGGCGGATGACCGGTTCCTCGGATTCGATTTGATCGACGGTGACTGCTTTGTGTCTCTTTTAACCAACTGGGGAAATGACATCGGCAACATCAATCGTGCACTTTCGCCATCTGCTTTGATCCCCTCCCTGCCGGTGATTGAAAATATTCAGGCTGAGCTGCTTCGCAGTTTTGGAAATGATCCGCATGTGGAAGGGTGCCGGATCGTCTCGATTTACCGGCTTCTTCCCGAAGCCCATGCCCACGGCCAACACGGCGATAAGCGGAATCCATCACCATAACAACGACCTCCAAGGTAAGCGGGGCGGCATCAGCGCCAATGCCGCGCGCGCCGGCAGCCCAGGATTGAGCTTGCCTTGTTTCGGTTCGAGATCAGAGGTTCCGTCGTGAAATCGTTCCTTGTCCGGCACCAAACCATCAAAATGGAAACCCGCGGCAAGGGAACTGTCGAGATCACCGGATCTGTCAGGGATTTCCTGAAGAGCAGCGGCATCACGGAGGGTGTTTTGACGGTCTTCGTCCGCCACACCAGCTGCAGCCTTGTTATCATGGAGAACGCCGACCCGTCCGCCCGGGATGATCTGCATGAATTCTTCGACCGGCTCGTTCCCGAAAACACCCCGTGGTTCCAGCATACCTGCGAAGGCCCTGACGATATGCCCAGTCACATCCGCATGGCCCCGAACGGGATCCCTCCGGCGCACGAATGGGTGTGAAGGGCTTGGGATGAATGGCCGAACGAGGTTCCCGAAAATGCCCTTGCTTTGGAGGCTCAGAATTGAGCTTGTCTTCCATGATCCGGGATCACAGGTTCCATCGTGAAGTCCCTCCATATCCAGCACGAAACTATTACGATTGAGACCCGGGGTAAGGGCACGGTCGAGATCACGGGCCGGGTGGGCGATATCCTCAGATCCAGCGGGATCACGGAGGGGGTTGTCACCGTGTTCGTCCGCCACACCAGTTGCAGCCTGGTGATCATGGAAAACGCAGACCCGTCGGCCCGCCGGGATCTTCATGAGTTTTTCGAGCTTCTCGTTCCGGACGGTGCACCGTGGTTCACCCATACCTGCGAAGGCCCTGATGATATGGCCAGTCACCTTCGCATGGCCTTGACTCGAACTTCTGAGTCTATCCCTGTCTCCTCCGGACGCATGCTTTTGGGAACATGGCAGGGCATATTCCTCTTCGAGCACCGCCGGGCACCCCACACCCGGGAAATAGTTGTAACCATTGTGGGTGGCTCAACCAAATAATGGTATCAGCGCCCCTCGGCACTGGGACCCAATCGCCTTGTAGCAATTTCTCCGGGATACGTCCGCGCTTTATTGCTCCTGGTTGGAAAGGCGGTCTATCAGAGTCGCCTCCCATGACTGGGCGGCCGCCGGATCCCGGGCCCGCCATGCTCCAAGGGCGGAGGACACTGCGGCTGCGCGCTGATCCAAGTCCCCGATGTTTTCCGCCAAGCGCACGGCGGCCGCAGGATCGGATTTTTCGAACTCCGCCGCAAATTTCTCCGACAGTTTGTCGTGCCAATAGGGATCGGTCACACTGGAAACCCACGCTTCGCCGCCTGGAGCGGAGAAGTTCCCGTAATAGAGCCATGAGTCCAATAGTTCGTATTGCCGCTCATAGGGCAGGCGCGAGGCAATACTCATGGCCAGGGCCGCATCCGGAGCATTCTCCCGCCCATGGCTATTAATTGCGCCATTCACGGCGGCCTCCACCGACCGCTGGGCGGCGTCCTCCGGCAAACGGGACAGCACCTTGTCCGCCAACGCCGGGTCGGACCGGTACAGGGCCACTCCCAGTCCTGCGACAAGAGACTCTTCCCACACCTCCGGAGGCAGCTTTTCAAAAATCGCCAGCGCCTCAGGTGGCAGAGAGGATCCCGCAGCGGCCCACTGGCCGAGGGATTTTCCTGTGGCGATGGCAAGTTCAGGGTGATCCGCCAGCATATTCAACGTTTCCCCAGGGAAGTTGCCGGATTCGGCGGCGACTGCCGCAACAGTCTCCGTAAGCAGCTCCGAAGTCTGCACAGGGCTCAATCCATTCTTTGGCTGCAGCAGAAAGCTTAGGGCCTGATGCGGATTGTTGGCCGCCATTTCCTGGAGAACGCCGCCCGCCAAATCCTCATTCTCGAGCTGATACTCAGCCGCAAGTCGGATGGCACCGGCCGGATCGCTTCGGGCCATGACGGAAAGCACGGCCACAATATTGGTGGCGCGGTCCAGACCCTGATAATTCTCAGTGGCCGCTTTAAGCGCGGCCTTCCCGTCCCTTTCCGCCCAGGCGGAAAGGATCGCGCTACGCCTATCATTCCACGTTTGGTGAGCCAGTGCGGTCTCCGGATCCCGATGTCCAAGCTCCCAGCAAAGGAACGCGGAGAAGTCCATGATTTGGATCGAAGACTTTGCTTTCAATCCGGCTTTATTTGGAGACAGCAGTTCACTGATTCCCCCCTCATTTGATTTCCGTCCGATCTCCTGCCAGATGGACAAATGCCACTCCACCGAATCCAATGGGCCGAAAAATGCTGACGGTCCCCGTTTTTGGAGCGTTTCCAGATTTGAAAGAGATTCTTCCCGGGCCCTCGTCATGAGATCATTCCATCCCGCTTCCGCCCCCATGACCGGGGAAACCCTCCCTTGGATTGCTGTCGGATTACTCCTGACTGTGCCCCTGTCGGGCATGGGACTGCGCCAGCGGTTCACCGCCCAAGCTCCCAGCGAACCGAAGCTGAAAAACAGCAGATAGTAATACCATTTCATAAGGAGGGGAATCAATTTTCACCGGTCTGGGCACCCGTGGTGCCGTTCAGTTCACCCGCCAGCGCATCCCGCAGCGCCCCCGCTGGAAGGCTGTTCACCACCTTCGCCGCCAACTCGGGATGGGACTTTTTCAGCATTCTCACGCTCTGTCTCTCAACACGCCCTTTTCCGGGGATTTCCCGGGAGGCGCAAGTGACAACGAACCAGCTACTGGCAGCATCCGGATCCTCCTGTATCCAACTCTGCATCACCCGGTCAACTGCCTCGCCGGCAAGATGCACAGGCGCGTCGAGGCAGGCCTGGAAAGCCGCCTGCGGATTGTGGGCGGCGCATATCGAAATAATGTTATTGATGAAACCCTGCCGGGATCCGTCGTAAAGACCTTCCCTGATTTTGCATGGTAGACTCAGCGCCATCCGGGCGGTGGCCCCGACGTCGCGGTTCAGCATGGTCGAACACATTCCTTGAATCGCATAATCCTGCGCTTTACGGGGAAGGCCATCCACGTGCGTTCTGGCATCCGCGGGATCACCCTCCGCCCAGCGGGCAAACAGGGCCTGAAGAACAAACTGCCCTTTGGCTTCGGGATCACCGCGTTTGCAGGCTTCAAGCAGGGCAGGCATCTGCGAGATGGGCTGATGCATCACCAGCCGCGCCAGCTGGAGCTGGGAACCATAGGAAAGATCAAAAGGGGGTGTGGATCCCGCTGCACTTCCGCTCCGGACCCTCAATCCCAGCCGGCGGTCCTTTGAAAGCCGGGCCACAGAGGCCATTTCCATTTCAAACCGGGTTAAATCAAAACCCTCCGTCAACCTTGCTGCCCCCCGGCCGGGTCTGGACCTGCCGCTTTCCGGAGGAAGCCTGCGGGGATTGCCAATGGCATCATCAGCAACAGGTGCTGCCGTTTGCGGCCCCCGTTCCCGTCCGATGCCCAGTGATAGTGTCAGTAAGAATCCCATCAGAAGACACAAAGCGACCTGGATTTTCATGACGGACAAGAAGTGCAAAATTATAACCGGTTTGATGATTAAAGGAGGTGCCACTGCGGCCGCCGCGGTGCGGGCTGCAATCTCCGCCAATGGGCCATGGGATGAGCAGGGATCGGGTGGAAAATGCCCTGTCAGCAGCGTGCCGATGCCGGGAATGGAAATTTCCACTCCGTGCCGCCGCCGGAACCAGGCTGCCAGCCGC
The DNA here is from genome assembly GCA_942492905.1 of uncultured Verrucomicrobiota bacterium. GTDB lineage: Bacteria > Verrucomicrobiota > Verrucomicrobiia > Verrucomicrobiales > V1-33 > CAIZWU01. The sequence continues at coordinate 1,329,930 of OW818657.1, read as the reverse complement.
TTCCGTGCCCGCGCCGCCAGCTGGCGCGCGCCCGCCTCGGAGGTGCCCAGCCATTGACCGGCTTCGTGATAGGGTTGCCGTTCGTAGTAATGCCGCAGCAGCACTTCACGCTCGACAACGGGTAGAGACCCGAGAGCTTCATCCAGGGAGCGCAGCAGCTGCGTCATGCGGTGGTCGGGATCTGGTGAAGCCGGGAAGGATACAGCGGCCATGGCAGCGGCTTCGGTGGTATATTTGCGGCGTCTGGACTCCGCGCGCAGGACGGCACGCGATTCCAGGACAGCGGCCCGGTGCAGCCATGCCGTCACTGCCCGAGAACTGGCCACACCCGCAGCCTTCCGCGCCAGCTGGAGAAACACAGTCTGCATTATCTCCTCCGCCAGAGGCCGGGATCCGGTGATGCGCAACGCGGTGTCCAGGACCAGTCCGGTATGCCGACGTGCCAGCACGGCAAAGGAAGCCTCGCTGCGCTCAGCCGCAAAACGCCGGAGCAATTCAGCGTCATCCATGGGGTCGGGATCGGTCATTGTTGCTGATACACTGCCGGCCGAAGCATTTCGTGACGAAAAATCACAGCTTTCCGGAAGAAATCGAACCCGTGGCTTCGATACCGCGGCGCAATCTCCTTCAGGGCTGATTCCTCCCCGCTTGCGCAATTCTCAGATGGAGGCCTTCAAAGGTTCAAAGGGAGGATTCTCAGGAGCATCAGGGAGCCACCTGCCTGCCGGGGGAGTCTTTCGCCTTTGCTGCTTTCCGCTTCAGGACCCGTTCAAGATGGCGCCTGCGTTCCTCCGTCTTGCGGCACGGCGAGCTGCAAACGGTCAGGCTTCTGTAAAATTCCGTGTCCGGCTTAATCACCCCGCACTTCCGGCACCTTCTGAAGCCTTCCTCGACGGGAATCTCAACCGGGCCCACTTTAATGGGCTTACGGAGTGTGATGGATAATCCATCGGAAAGTCGTTCACCGGCAGCCCAGAGTGCACCCGGTTGAAGGGTATACCGCGTGATGGCCTTGTTTTTGAAGGTAACAGCCGACAGGATTTCCAAAATCACTTCCTTGCGGGACCGGTCGTCACTGCATTCCGAAAACCTGCTGGCGGCTTTGACGATCAGCCTGGCCGTTTCCATCTTTGAAACTTCATGCTGCCCCCGATTTTGCCGCTGAATTCTCGTCAGATGATCCGAATCCCTTTGAATACCGGCCCGGAGTTCCTTCAGTTCCTCGACAGGAATGACCCCCTCGAGGTAGGCTTTGGTGAGCCGCTCGGACTTCTTCCTCAACTCCGTGAGCTTCCCTTCGATTCCCTCGGGCTGGGGGTATTGGACAATCGTCTGATTATTCCGCGTCAGGGCATCCTCAATCAGGCTTCCCAAGATCTTAGGATCATTCAGCATGCCGGTGATCAGTTCGGAGATGGCTTGGTCGGCCTGATCCTGTCGCAGGTGGGACTGGGGACAAGGTGGAACACGATCGAGTTTGGGAATAGTATTGGCCCGGCACTGCATATACCTGCGCTTGATTCCGTTCTTGTTGGTCTTTGTCTGGAGCCAGAGCTGCCGTCCACAGTAGCCACAAAAGGCGATCCCGGAGGCAAGACTGACATTTGCGCCCGGTGTTTTCTTCAGGTTGTTGAAATTCGCTACCGCGAGGTGAGCCTGGACGCGCTCGAAAACCTCCAGGGGAACAGCCGGAGTTTCAATGACTTTGACCTCAATGATTTCCGAATCCGCCCGTTTGATTTTTGAGCGGTACGTCACCCCCCCTTTGCTCAAACGAGTCGGCCCCCGTTTTTCAGTGATGCACCTCTCACCGATGAAAAGCCGGTTCTGCAGGAGGTTCTTGACCGATGTTTTCTGAATGCCGGTAATCCGCTCCAGTTGCGAGTAGCACCGCTCGCCTTCATCAAACAAACGGAAGAGATCCTGAATCCTTGAAATCTGATCGTTGTAAAAATACTTCTCCGCTTTCCTGTCATACGACACACCCAAAGGGAGCGTCACGTAGCTGTTGGGGTTGCGTCCCTGCTTGCGCTTCGCCTCCTTTGCACCGGCGGCCCGCTCCAACATTATGCGGCGCTCCATTTCGCCGACAGCGCTGCGTACCACGCCCATAAACATTCCGTCTTTGTTAGAAAGCCGGTAATTTGCCCCGCTGGTCCAGATTGTAGCATCGGCATCCTGAAAATATTTGAATAACTGGTAGTCAGATGGATCACCCGGTCTCAGGACGCGGTCAAGGTCGCTGGCAACAATACCGTCTATTTCTTTCTCCGATATCAGGCGCAAGAGTCTCTGGATTTGGGGATTTTGGAGAACCGCTGTTCCCGAAACATCGCAAAGTTCCAGGGTTTCGACACATTCCAAGTTGTTGGATTTGACAACCTGCTCGCAAACGAATCTTTGCCTAGCAAGGCCGGCCCTTCCGTCCAACGCCTGCCCAGCGGTACTAACACGGATTAGGCAGTGCACTCTCGGGCGGCGTTCTGGGCATGTTGATCCGGAGAGCTCTGCAATTATAGCGGCAGCTGTTTTGTGGGTGATCTCCGGAGTCCGTGCAGGCGATGTCATGGGAACAATTATTATTTTCCTTCACCGGGCGCAATAACAGGCCCCAAAGCAGTGGAGCGTATTTCAACGACATTGGCGGCGTGCCGCAGGATGTCATCGCTGATACCGGAGCGGACGGCATCGGTGAGTCCGGCCAAAGCCCGCTCTTCCGCGGCTACCAGCCGCATGAGTGCGTTGACAACGGGACCTCCCATGGCGTGTGGATTGGAACCCAACCCGCCGTTGTTTGCGTTACTTGTCATGGGGGGTAGTCCGATCGAGGCCGGAGGGGTTTGAGGTGAATTCGATACCCTTTGCCAGTTCGGCAGGCACTGATGCAGGGAGAGGGGAAACAGCGGGAATGCCTTCCCCCAAGGCTGATGCCGGCACAGGAAGAATAATTACGCGGGGGGCTTTACCGGGAGCGTAGGTCACTTTTGCAAGACCGCCCGCCACAAGGGCTTTCAAACCACTCAGCTTTGCTTTTTTGGTAATTCCCAATGTCGCAGCAAGGCTGTTTGACAGGATCGTCACCGGATCACCGGTGAGCTTGACCCGGTACCAGAGGATGCCCCCCACTGCCAACGCCGATCCCCCAAGAAGGTTCGCCTCCCGCATCCATTCCAAGGGAATCATCGCGAAATGGTTCGACCTTGCTTTGGAGCGGGGTGCGTTGGCGAGAGCTTCAAGCTCCTCCAATGGAATCCGGAAATCGTTCATTCCGCCCTCCCTTCGATTTGCGAAAGATATCCCATGATCTTGTCGAACATCGGCCGCCCCTTCTCGTCGTGGAAGGGTTGATTGACGCCGAAGCGCCGGACGCCGACCCTGCAGGTGTGCCCTCCGGTAACGACGGCGCTCGATTCCTCAAGGAGTCGAACGGAGTCAGCAACCATCTTCTCCACCCGACCTTCAGGGCAAACCAGGAGAAATCCGTCGTGCATCGTCCACACCAGCGGAATATCCCTTTCCACGAGAGAGATGGAGGCGATCCGCATAATATCCGCTCCCGCTGCCTGTATCGGAAAATTGGCAACGCTCCGAACATTCAGGCCGGCGACCGAATTGCACTCTACCGGCCAACCATAAGGAGAGACCAGTTTGATTTTGTGTAAAGAAACAAGCTGCTGGATTCTTCTCGTCCAGCCCCAGTAGACAGGGAACGCCTGTTGGTGGTGGCGGATCAATTTGTCTGCGGCCAAGAGCCCGCCAACTCGGGGGGCGAGGCCGTCCGCTGTGATTCCATACTGGATTCCCAACGTCCCGGTTTTGAACAGGTCCCTAACGGCTTTCCGCTCATCAGGATTGTAAACTGAGTCCAGGGCCCCCGAAAGTCGTGCCAAGGCCAAATAAGGGTCCCCGGATTTGTACGCATGCAACATTCGTAAATCCCCTGAAAGAGCTGCTGCGATCTGAAATTCCTGCTGTTCGAAATCAAGGCAGACCAGCTCGAAACCTGCCGGGGGATGAATTAAGTGTCTGGTCCAGGCCCCCAACCCAAAAATGGACCTGGTCGAACTGGGCTGGTTGCGGCCGGTCTTTGAAGCGAATGGTCTAACGCTTGTTCTGTTCCTGCCGTCCCTGCCGATTGGAAGTTTCAGGTTCCTCATCTTATTGAGCTGGACCTGAATAGTGAGGGGCTTGGCGATTTGAGGGTGTCGAATCGCACCAATCTTAAAGGTCTCCTCTTTCGTTTCGGGGATCCCTTCCGCAGTGCGCGGCCATGGGATTCGGTGCTTCCTCAGTAATTCTGAGAACAAGCTCAAGGAAAACTCTCCGTTCGGTCCATAAACCTGTGTGTCCAGATTCACTTCGCGCTTGAGTGCATTCTTGATTTCCGGCAAGCCATCCCTGATGCGTTGGCAGAGTTTGACGTCGATAGGAACTCCTGCCGCCTCGATGGTTGCGACCGCGTTGCCGGTATACCTCGAAGCAAGAAGGTCATGAGGCCAATTTATATGGCGGCGGAGTGCTTCAAACAAACCCACGGTGCCGATAACGTCGCGCTGGCAGTAGCACACCAGCTCACGCATCTGGTTTGGTGTCAGCGGCTCGCCGCCCGTCGCAAGGTCACGAAATTGCTCTTTTTCGGACACGGACATATGCGGAATTCCACAAGTATCGAGGGCATTCAGGAGGCTCGTTGAGCATTTTGCTCCATGGCTGTTGACCAGTCGTGAAAAGACTACGTGCAGGTCGAGCATATGGTGCGGCATCGGCCAGCCAAGCTTGAGCATGCAGCTGACCTCGGCATTTGCGGCGTAAGCAACCACCAGATCCCTCGTACCCGAGAGATAGGGGGCAGGACCACCGACATCTTTAGTCCATGTCCGGGTCCTTCCCGTTTGGAGGTCACGGCCGACCATGCAGATGACTTCAGGAGTCTCGCCTGGGGGTTGATAAAATTCAGCATCTATAACCGAAATCGATGAAAACATGTCCATGGGGTTTTAGGGTTTGCGGAAAGGGCTCCCCATGGATATGGCATGGGGGGCCGGGCAATCGGCGTTAGCGCATCGCGTATTCGAGAAAAACCGCGTGGGCTTCGCTATCAATAAAGCAGTTCCGAACTGCAGATTCGAGAAGGTTGTCCAAAACCTGTTGGTCGGGCCATTTCGGTGATGGTCGCGGATTCTCCGCTACGGCAGACCGGTAGAATCCGTTTTTGGTATCGGCCACCATGCGCTGCCAAGTTGAACGCCCCGACTCAGCAATGGCAGCTGCGGATGTATGCCAGGCCATCGTTTGGCCCGCTTCAGGGATGGCCAACGGCCAAAACCCCACTACATCGTCGACATTGCACCACGGAACGATCTGCATGCGCTTAATGCAGTCATTCATTTTCTCGGAGATTTCAGGGGCAACAATGTAGATCGAATCCCGCCCTTGGCCGGCCCTTTTGTAGACGTAGCACTCGACCCAGCACGCACGATCAGGGAAGGTTTGGAACCATTCGCCGGGTTTCGGCTTGGACAAGGTTGCGATAACCTGCTGCTCCTCCTTCACCTGACCTACGATGCTTTGAAGTCGCCAAGGCTTCAGAGCGGATGGGGACAGTGGACGATCCGGTGCGGGGATATTGGATTGCTCATGTTTAATGGCGAACCCATCCATTTTCAAAATGGGAAGATTCGGGGTTGATAACGCGGTGCCCGGCGGGGTGATGAGACCGTCCGCGCTTGGTCCAGGGCTTCCACCGAAGTTGAGGCCGGTGGGCGCATTTCCGGTGCTGTCATGGGAAAGTTCAATTTTCATAGGGTAATATTAACTTTGGTTTATGGCTTATAGGCGGTTAGCTAGTTATGCTGTTTTCATCGCCTTCTTTTGGAGGACCGTGAGATTGTCCAATGCCTCCTGTGCCTCCGCTTTCTCCTGATCGGACGAGTTCACGTAGGTGAGGGAGAAAACCAATTTTCCACCCATACGCAGGCGTGGTAGATTCAGGCCACCCTTACCCATGGCGTCACCTACGGCATTTGCGAATTGGAGCGACTGCCCTGCCGCTGATTGGCAGAGGTCATTGCTTTTCAGGTATTCAAACACCGGCTTCGCTGTCAGCATAGGTGTTCCATACTGTTCAATGAGTTGGGGCGCGGCGTTGCGGATGGCTTCAACATGGGATGAGACGTGCCCGCGGTTCCTCCTTGATGGAATGGTGGTCTGGGAAGCAAGGGCCTCTGCTGTAATGCCAAACTGGGGAAGGGCTTCAGACCCGAGTGCCCCGCACGATCCAACAGGAGACTTCGGAAAGTGTACCGATACGATTTCCGTTGCCTCGGCAGATTCTATAAGCGAGCCTGATGCAACGTTGTGCATACGATTCCCTCCACCTTCACTTACCTGCAGCTGGTCTTGTGTTGCGAGTTCAAGCACTTTCGCCTCCAGATCCCCGAGCGGGTCTGTGGTCGAGGAGAACTTCTGGACATTTGTCGCACTGGTAATGTTATTTGGGATCATGGTAGTAGTTGGGTTTGACGACGAACTTGCCGTCGGGTTAGAGAATGACCGCAAACACCTTGGTATGCATTTGAATGACCTCAAAAGGTGCGCCAGGAACTTACGGCTTTTCCGAACGCTCCTGAAAGTTCCGTTTCAAAGTCTCCAGCTGATGGCACCATGCCTTTGCAAGTTGAGCGGTGGCCATCGAGCGCGTGGATTTCTTTTCCAGCTGCTGAATGATGGTCCAGCTGTTTGAGAATTGGTTTGCATTCGATCCGGGTGGTCCATCAATCCGGTCAGATTTGCTTTGTCTTGGTTTGTAGAAGTCAGATAGGTTGCCCTCTGCCACAGCACCCAATATTGCATCAAACAGCTTGCCTGTTATCTTGGTATTCCCGTCGAGCAGAGCCTCAAACAGCGCGGCAAGCGCTTTCTGTGGTTGACCAACTAAGGCTTTGTCCAGCATGGGCGCTGAACGCTCTGCGCTGGCGCATCCTGAAATGAGTGTCGCTAAATTCGTGATTTCAGGTGGCGCGGATGTACGGCCGTGCAGGACCGCGTGTGCTCCTCCGATGAGAATGATGTGCACCATATCGGAGTGAGAGCCGACTCCGATGTTAGTAAGCTTCAAACCGGATAACCCTTGAACCACAAGGAAGGGAATGCTCCACCACCGGGTTTCCTCCAAAATTTTCGTGGCCTCGTCATACTCTTTCAGGGAGTAGTTGGGTTTGAGCGGCCGTTTCGGGCTCGTTGCGTCCAAGTCCTCCAGTTTGATGCACGCGCGGAGGATTTGTCCGGCCTTAAGCAGATTCCGGTCGATTTGAGAATCGGCCCCGATTGGGGTGTGTTTAGGTGAGTTCACCCTCCCCTCGAAATCACTTCAGCGGCGGTCCGTTTTTTTGAGGCCCCCCCCCTGCTCAAGGCTCCGCGGCAATTCCTGATAGAAAATGCCGTTAATTGTGGAAATTGGTAAAATTACTGGTCCATTGCGGACTCGTGCTCCGACAATTCGCTTACCCCCCCCGCCGAGACCACTGACCCCAAAGGCAGGCTCACACGCTCAATCCGCTGCCTATGATTTGGGGAGACAATTTTTCCCAGTGAGCTGGTCCACTTGGGCGAACGGCTTTCTTCACGCTCCCCAACGCTTTGTAGCGGGACGACTTGTCTGCGCCGCGCCTTTGACCTCGGGCCAGCCACAACCCATTTTCCGGGTTATCATCCGGCCGCCCCGGCCCTCACCCTCCACGCAAGGCTCCCCGACGGGGCATGAGGTGGGACCAGGGCTGCTCGTGGAGGAGCAGATAGAGCCGGGGATGCGCGGTTTCGGGGGTGAGGAAAAGGTCGCGGATCTCCACCGTGTGCACGACTCCTACTTCCGTCTCCACCCATTCCCGTCCACGGGGAGCGCCGATGGTGTCGCTCCCACAGTAGTGTGAGAGAGGTTGCTCCAGTGGGAAAGATAATCGCTGCCTTGCCCCGTAAAAGTAACGTGGGTCTGGCCGGTGTTGCGGGGGGTGCCGCCGCAGTCTCCTCATCAGTTCCAATTTGGTCTTCAGCCGATCGGACAAGGTCTTCAAGGATGTCATGACCACTATCGACCGTCTGGCGCATCACTCCATCATCCTTGAGTTCGATGGAGCCAGCCAGCGAGTCCACAAGGCCGGTGAAAAGGCCCCGAAACCGGCCGTCGGGTAGCCCCCTCGAAATCGCCCGCACGCGCCTTGGCTCAGGACGGGTCCTCCTCCGGTTCCGCCGGCCTCGGCCCCTCGCTCCGCCAAGCCGCGCGCGGAGTGCCCTGCCAGCAACCCGCCACGCTGTATCAGGGTTTTAGTCGCCAAACGTTTCCCGCATTACTTCTAGCCCGGCGCGGACGAGGTCACTGAGGGGCTTTTCAGCCAGATGCGCTTTATCTTCATCCAAGCTTCTGGAATTCTCCGCGGTTTCCTGAGAAATTACATCCCAATCATCGACCTTATCTCCAATCCTCTTTAAAACTGGCAAACCTATCAGGGCCTCCAGTTCAATGACCTCCCCCCGGACCATCTCGCTCAGAATTTCGGAATAATCGTTGGTGGCCATAATGGCAGCGAGGATCTCTTTCGTCAAGTACTTGAATTTTGAATACATAACTGAACCAGAGGTGGATTCCTTCCCATGCCAAGAGGAGATTTGAAATTTCGCAAGTTTTCTTGCTTTTATTAACCACACCCATCCGGTCATTTCACCTGCGCGGCCAGAAGGGAATTTCCTTTGACAGCCAATTGCTCCCGCAGAGCGGCTTTAACGGGAGCGGCCAGCTTCGCCAGCCGGTTGAGCTTCAGGGTGTTGAATTCACGAATTCACGTGCACCCACATCCCGGAGGACATGGTCCACGGCCCCTCCAAATAGGTCCGGTTCCGCGCTCAGGGTTTCCGCCTCGAAAGCAAGCACCGGTCCCACTGGACCCCGGAGGTTTGACGGGGCCTGCATTACGGATTCCAACGTAAGCCTTTGACCAGGGCCCATAGGAACCCCGCGTCATGGGGCTGGGTTGGAGGCAGGCTTGTCAGGTGGGCTCAGGCGGCTTGAGCAGTCTGCTGGGCGGGAGCGGTGATGGTGGCGTAGGCGGCGTAGGCGGCGTAGGCGGCGTAGGCGGCGGGGGTCAGGGTGTGGGGGGCATGGGTCCCCTGCGCAGCGATGCGGGTGAAAAGCCAGTGGAGGTAGGCCCGCGGGTTGAGGCCGCGCCGCAGGCAGCTGCCGATGAGGCTGTAGAAGATGGCCGTGCGGGGACCAGCTTTGACATCGCCGATGAACAGCCAGTTTTTCTTGCCAAGGGCACACGGGCGGATGGCGTTCTCCACGCTGTTGTTGTCGATCTCGACGACCCCATGATCGAGGTAGAGAAGCAGGCCGTCCCACTGCCCCAGAGCGTAGGTGTAGGCTTTGCCGACCGCGCTTTTAGGCCGCTCGGTGGCCAAAGTGCGTTGGATCCGGCGGCGCAGGCCGGCCACGACCCGGCGGGCGCGGTGCTGGCGCAGCAGGGTGCGTTGCTCCGCGTCCAGTCCGAGTTCACGCGCCCGGCCTTCGATGCGGTAGAGCACGTTGATGATTTTGAGCAGCCGGGCGCAGAGCGGACATCCGGCTTTGGCCCCGTCAAAGAACTTCCGCCTGACATGGGCCCAGCAGGCCGCGCGCGGGATGCCCGGGGGCGGCTTGAGCCGCTTTTTGCCTCCTTTCAAATAACAAAGCACCTCCGGACCGCCGTCGGTCTGCAGGATGCCTTTGAACCACGGCGGGATGATGCCTTCGGCCACGCTGGCGGCCTTGCTTTGATCCCAGGTGTACAACACATCCCCGGCGGGCACCGCCGCGACCCACATCTGCCCCAAAAACGAGCCTCCCGCATGCTCCCGGCTCAGACAGCGCACCGGGGTAAGGTCGAACTGCACGCAGGGCGCATGCCACAAGTCATCGGCCATGCCCTGGACCACGGGTTCCACTTCCTGGGCGATCCGGGCGATGGTCTGACAAAGTGTGGCGTTGGATATTTTGACAGCGCTTTCCCATTCCAGCGCTTTGCCCTGACGGTAAAGCGGGAGGTGGTAAAGGTATTTGCCCAACACCAGATCCACCATCAGCTGGAGCCCCAGGAAGCTGCCCGGAAGGAACTGCGGCGGGGCGGGCGCGGTGACCGGGGCGGCGAAGGGTTGGTCCTTCCTGGTGAAAACCGGACGCACCACGCGCAGGATGACCAGCTTGCCGGGAATGCGCTCCAGACGCTCGGACACATCCCGGCCAATCTCCCGCCAGTTGCCGGGATCGGCTGCCACCTGCGGATGAATGACGACCGTTTCCTCCACCGGAAGCTGCCCGGGAAGCAACTGCGCCCGGACTTTGCGGCCCTTGCGGCTGCCTCCTTTGGGCTTGTCAGGAGGGGCCGGCGCCGCAGGCGGTGCCCCGCCGGATTCCGTTTCCAGATTCAGATCCAGCTGTCCGGGCACCGGCGGCGGCGTCTGTTCGCTGCGCCTGCCAAACACATACCGTGTCAGCGCCGTGAGCTGCCGCGCCATCACCGCCAGCTCCTCCTCAAGGGTGGCGATGCGTTGCCGGGCGGCTTCCAGTTCCGTCATGCCCTGCTTTTATAGCAAGCAAAACCACCGGACCAGGAAAAAGTGCCGGGAGGATCATTTTTATGCCACGGCCGGCCCCTGCACGCGTGGAACTGACCAGTCAGGAGGAACCTGCCGCCGCCGCCGCCGGTTCCTCATACCACGGCCGCATCCGCGCTCCCTTCAGATCAAGGCCACTCAACAACATCTCCAGCGCTTCGGCCCGCAGCGCGATCTTCGCCGCCCCCTCCGGCACCTTCGGCCACGAAAAATTCCCCGCCTCGAGCTTTTTCGTCATGAGCCAAAGACCAGTCCCGTCCCAATACAGCAGCCGGATCCGGTCCCTCCGCTTGTTGGTGAAAACAAAGATCTGACTGGACCGCTCATCCTCCTGCAGAGCCCCGCGCACCAGCAGGGCCAACCCTTCAAAACTCCGGCGCAAATCCGCTGGCTGGGCCGCCAGACATACCCTCAGCCCACGCGTGAAGATCATGCCCGTCCTCCAGTTGGGTGGATTTGATAGACCCGCAGCACCGACCCTCCCGGAAGCGCCAGCTCCGCACACAGGCTGCCGGTGCTGCGGGCGGCCGGGGGCGCCCCGCTCTCCAGCGGTTCCACCTCTACAAACGCCGCGGTCCCCCGGCGGCCGGACCGCCGCCAAGCGGCCATGGTGCTGTAGCCCACTTCACGCCGCCGGCAGTACTCCGCCATGGACAGCCCGCTGCGTTCAAACTCGCGCAGCAACGCCACGCGCCGATCCTTGCCTGCTGAAATGCTTCGCATCCCTCACCCTGACACACCTGAAATCCGCGGCACGACTTTTCAGACGCGCAAGGATCAACCGCTTACTTCCGAGATGCGTTGGAAGGAATTATCCGCAAAATAGCAAGTCCCGGAAGCGGTTCAAGTTTCGAGCCGCCGGCGGCTCAACCCGGTTGCCGGTTGAAGCGAGCCAGGGTTCGCTCAATTTCGGTCTGCACCGGTCCGGGCAGGTCGAGAGCCATGTAGTCGCTTGTCCTGAGCCAGCCGAGGGCGTCTTCCTTGCCCAACTCGGTGTCGATCACGGCCTCCATCAGCTCGATTGCGGACGTTCGCGAGAGGCCGAGTTCCATGAAAGCCATCTGGGTTCGGGTGGAAACACCAAGTTCGAGCCAAAGCTCCAGATCAGGGAGTTTGATCAGTTTGTCAGTAATCCCCCGGTGCTCGGCATGAAAGTAAAGCACGTCGAGGAACGCCCTCAGGTATTTGGGGATTTTGAATCGGGCGAACTCTTCCACATCCTTCATCACGGAGATGATGGTTGCCGCGGTATTCTTCGAACTGTATCCTTGGCTCTTCTTCCATTCCTCCAGCTTCAGCTGCCGCTTGATGAGATAGGCAAGGGGCATTCCCCGCATCCAGCCAACTGACAGTTTCGCAAGCTGCTTGAGCCGCCATTGCCTCTCGCGATCGTGCGCCCAGCCCGATCTCAGTTCCACGTTGATGAAGGCGAAGATGGATTCGTAGCGCTTGTCCGCGTCGTCCTCCTCAGGCTGCACCGGGGAAACATTCACAAGTTCTTCCACCGACATCGATTCGAACTTCTCAAGCAAGCTCTTCATTGCGGATGGCAGGATCCCGGGATGCTTGAACATCAGATGGTTTTCCATCGGAAACTCGGCAAGCTCGGCTGCCAGGATCGCGGCAATCTTCCTGTGATCCTCCCCTCCATGCTCCGGAAGGAATTCCTCGAGATCGCCCTCGCGCACCAGAATGTGGAAAAGGAAGCTGATGACGTAATCGAATTCCGGATATGAGTTCTGGCTTTCGGCCGGATAGCCGTTGCGAATGTAGTCGAGGAGCAAATCCGGGGATCGGAGCGAAGTGTCGATCGATGATTTGATCTGGCTCTTCGTCCGGAACTTCGGCGGCTTCTCATTCCACACCGCCGGCTTTTCGGTATCGACGCAAATGATCGAACCTTGGAATTCCTGCCCCCACCTGCCGGCCCTCCCCGCCAGATTCCAAAAATCGGAGGCCTTCATCGGCTGCCCCTTGCCCTTCGTGGGCGCCCTCATGAAGATCGCGCGACACGGAAGGTTCACCCCTTCGATCAATGTCCCGGTGCACACGAGGAACTTGATCACGTTCTGTTTGAAGAGCGATTCAATTTCGGAGCGGATCAGAAGTGGCATGTTGCCGTAATGAAAAGCCACTCCGCGCCGGAGGGTCGTCGCCAGCAAGTATTTTTCGTGGATGGTTCTCCTGATGAGTTTGATCAACTCCTTGATTTTGGGATGCAGGGGCTCCTCTTCCTCGTTCATCGCGACCAAACCCTCATAGACTTGGCCGGCGTATTTCTCGGCGTCAGCCGCGCCATTCGCGTACACCAGATTGCCACTACCGCCCATTCCCATCGCCAGCGCCACGAGGGTCAGGCGTTTACTCTTGGGAGTCGGCCTGAACGGAAGTTTGATCTCTCCGATGTCCAGTGACCGCCCCTCATTCTCGAACGATACGTTCCAAGTAGTGGAATCCCCCCTTTTTTGATTAAGGAACAGGAGGTTTTGCGTCACGGTTGTAACTTCCCGACCCACCACGGCCCCTCGCGACTCGGAATCGGTTCTCAGGAGATACTCCGGATTCTCCACGAATGGCGACGCATACACGATCTGGACGTCACTCCTCCTCACGGAACATTCTCCGATCACTTCCTCCAGAAGCACTCCCCGGTAGCTGTCTCCGATCTTCTGTGCTTCGTCGACGATGATGAGGTCGAAGCTCAGTTCGGCGGATCGCGTCAACAGGATGTGCAACCTCTCCTGGGTGAACACACAGAGATGCCCCCCTTCCTCATTGATCGAATCATCGAGGGGAATGGTGTGGATAGTCACAGCCCTGAGTTTGCCGCTTAGTTGATCCGCTCCGAATTCATCGGCGAATTCCTGGATAAGCGCCCGAGTGGGGACGATGACCGCAATACGGGCCATCGGCCTCTCGCGGAACTTGTTCGCGACCCATTCCCTCAGTATGAATGATTTCCCGGCGGACGTTGGCGCCGATGCGCTGATCTGCGTCGCAGTGTTCAGGGCTTCCCAGAAATCTTTCTGGAACCTGTTCACAGAAAGCCGTTCTCCATCGAAGGTCTGGATTGAATCTTGAAGCGCCCTTCTTAGCGCATCGGCTGCCAGCGGCAACGGAAGATGGCGGTCCCACTCCCCCGAAATATGCCCTCGCGACACAGCAAGGTTCTGGGTGCGCTTGTTGGCCATCGTATCAAGAATGACAGCGGCGGCGTTCTTGGCGGACGGGCCGGCCTCCTCCGATTTGAGACAGGTATCTGCGATCCGGAGAGCCACACTTTGATGCTTCCCTTCATCGCTGCGGGCAAATGCGCTTGCGGCGAGCAGCAGGTAGTTCCAATCGATTTCGATCCGAGCCGCGTGTGGCTTGATGGAGGGGAATTCATTGAGAATTCCATCATGGATCAGTTCATCCAGCTTCGCCTGGAAGCCGGGGTGATTCAGAAGGTATTGCCGAATGCGTTGTGTGGCCATTACTTGACTCCCATCTTTTCGAGAAAGCCGGCGCGGAAATTATCCACCGATTCACACGGAATGCAGAAGATGATGACCTCAACGCTGCCAAGCTCGGTCTTCGCCATCGCCGTCTTGACGGTCTTGCCCCAACTCGTGCTCATCACGAGCATTCGCTCGGCGCTCTTTTCATCGAAGGCAGCGGTCAGCTCGGCGTAGGAGTCGTGATTGAATCCCACAACGCCGATGCCGCAAAACTTTGTTCGCTTCGACAGCGCCTTATCAGGATCGAGATATGAACAAATTGCCTCTTCGAGCTTTGGATCATTCAGACTGATGTTGTCGCACAGCAGTTCGATGTCCCGGGCTTTCTTTTTCTTGGCACCCGGTCGCTCGAGGATGAGATCGGCAATCGTTTCAAGGCAGTCCGTGACAGCCGTCGAGAACGAGGAATTGAACTTGGCTTCCCCCCAGTGAAGCCTCAGGTGCCCGCTTATGGGATCGATCGACGCATGTACGCCGTCGGCGCCGTGAGCATGGACATTTCCACTGGTCTTGAGCGGGAACTTGCAAAGAATCTGAGGATAGCCCAGCAGACGCTCCGCGATCATGTACAGCAGCACTTCTCCCGGTTCACCGGTGGAGCTGGACTGCACGAAAAGCCGTTTGGCTTTCTCATGGAGCTGGGAGAAACCTTCGGCAGATTGGGTCTTCTCGTAGAGAGCGGCGGCCCTCGCTTGCTCCTCCCGCGTACAAGCGAAATCCACCAATAATCCCACCAGCTTCCCCGCAAGTTTCTTTACGTCAGGCGCGTTGCGTGTCGCATCGTGAGCGATTCGATAAAAACTCACCTTCGTCGAAGTCCCTTCGATTTCCACCGTCGTCGAGACCTCTTCCAAGTAGGCATCATGATCCTCGTTCCCCGAACGGATTAAATTCGCGAACTCAGCTGCCGAAATCGGAACCTTTGATTTCGGCTCGATCACATCAGAATGAGACTCATTTTCTTTCGACATAAAAAAGCTGCTGTCAGAGCGACCGTTAAATTAACGATTCGCATAATTCTGTCAATGCATCTTCCGACTAAGCGGTTTCGTTACAAATCAAAGGCGGTGGAGGCCATCGAGAATTCCCGCCAGAATAATGAAGCCGGCGAAGGGAGAATGAGATCCTGTCAGATCCCAGAGCGATGCGTTTGTGGGATCTGAGACGCTGAAAGATGCTTTACACGGTGGCGCTGCCGGTAAGCCCTCTAATCAAAAGAAACGGACTGATCCTCCAGTCCCGGGCTGCTAATCTCAGCGCCGGAGCGGGGGTGTTGGTGTAGCTGGAGCGCGAATACGGAACGGAGGCCAGTCCCAGATGGATGGAGCTCCAGTTCAGCAAGCTGTGCAGCTGACACAAAAACCGCCGCCGATACCGCAAAGGCTCCATCCCTCGAATCACCGTCGCCTGGTTGAAGGCTTTCCCTTCAACCCCCGTGCCGCCTCCTCGCCCACTTCGGCCACACTGGCCCCTAGCGCCGCACAGAGGAGGTGGCAGGTGATCAGGGATGGACTGCGCTGACCGCTTTCGATCATGGAAATTGCGGACCGGCTGACGCCCGACAGCGCCGCCAGTGAGGAGTGCGAAATCCCCAAAGCCATCCGCTTCACCTTCAGAACCTGGGCGAAGTTGTGGGAAAAGACATGGGCATCATCGAATTTCAACCCTGCAAGCTTCTCTTGACTGGGTAACTTGAATACGTCACATTTGTGACAGACCGGAGAGTGGAATCAAGTTCCAGCCTTGGCCCCCTGCCTCACTCTTGCCTACCATCCCCAGCCACATGAGTTTCGCACAGAACCCCACTGCCAATGCCGTTGCTGGGTGGATTGTTATCGCAATCATCGGATTCAAGATAGCCTCATTCTCCGGCTGCGGATCGGGTAAAGAAAAGGGCGGTGATGTGCCTGGGACTTTGACCCTTTCCGAACCGTCCAATGGCGAACGGGCTCAGAACGTGGCCGAAACCATGGTGCTTCAGATGCTCAAGGCGCCGGCCACCGCCAGATTCGAGTCCTTCAAAGTTCTAAAGAAGGAACATCCTTGGTATCAACTACTGACCGTGGTGGATGCCCAGAACAGCTTTGGAGCACTGGTCCGGGAGAGCTACGTGTGCACGTTCAAGCTCGAGCCAGACAGGAAATTCACATCGAATCGGCAGTGGGGTGTTCAGGAACATCGTGAAATTCCGGGAGCCCCGGCGGAGGTCCTCAACTCCGCGTTGCAATTCTACCGCGAGGAGTCCGGCTGGGGTAAACCTCCGAAAACCTGAAGGAGCCGGCGGGGATTCCACGGAGGAAGTGAGCCACCAGCCGGTTCTCGTCTCCGAATTCATTTGTCCCCATAGTGGATGCAAAAACAGGACGGCAACGCTGGGGAACGTTTCACAAATTGAAGACCGGCTCCAATCCGTGACCGGCGCCTGAGGTCCTGAGGATGCATAAGGACTGCCACGTTCCAAACCGTCGTGGGTTTCTTGACAGGACAACTGAGGCATGTCACATTTGTGACGCGCCAGGCATCCTCGCTTCTGGCGCAATCACAATAACACTTCAGTGGCATTTCCCAATGAATTTCCTCAAAAACCCCAACATTCACGCCGCTACCGCAATGGTGGTTATCGCCGTAATCGGATTCAGCATTCCCTCCTTTTTTGAGTCCAAGCGCAAAGGGATCAGCGGAAAGGCCGAAGCTGAGGTGAAACCACGGTCCGCTGATAAAACCGAGCCTGTGTCTCAGCCTGTGGTCCAGTCTATGCCTCAGCTTGTGGCCCAGCCTATGCCTCAGCCTATGCCTCAGCCTATGCCTCAGCCTATGCCTCAGCCTATGCCTCAGCCTGTGGCCAAGAATGAAGCCCTCGCCGAGGCATCGAACGAAAGTCGGATCCAAGGGGTGGCGGAAACCATGGTTCTTGCAAGACTCAAGTCTCCGGACACGGCCAGGTTTGAGCCGGTGAAAATCCTCAAGGCCGAAGATCCGTGGTACCAAGTGGTCACCGTGGTCCATGCTCAAAACAGCTTTGGCGCGATGAACCGGGACCGTTACGTCTGCACCTTTAAGCTTGGGCTCGAAGACAAGTTCTCGTGCTCGCCCCAGTGGGGCGTTCAGCAATACAGGGATTTTGGCGGAGCCGATGGTTACGAGGAAGCTGTAGCCACCATGCTGGAAATGTATCGGGACGAGTCCGACTGGGGCAAAACCTCCGGACCATAGCCAGAAGGTTGCTCTTCTCAAATCCAAGGTTGCACCCCGGTGCGAGCCCGAGCACGAAAGTAAGCCCTTCATCACTCGCAGTCATCTTCTCGGACGCTATCGTTCGGAGAACAGAGCAATTGATCATCTTCGGATGGGACAAGCCTCCTTCGCCCCGATCGTGAGATCATTGCGCGAACCTCGACGATTTGATACCATTTTCCAAACAACGTCCCTGACTGCTTCCAACTTCAACAACACCGTCCAGAAAATCCATGGCATCCCAAATCAAAGCACAGATCCTGCAACTTCCAGACGAGGAGATTGGTCCTCTCGCCAATTGGCTGAACGGCTATTACAATGGCGAGGTCTGGGACCGCCAAATGGTCGCGGACGTTGAACGGTTGGGCGAGGAGGAATTCATACGTCGCCTGTCGAGGGAAGACGAATTCGCTGCTCAGCGGGCAGCGGTCTTGCGGCTCATGAATTCCTACGAGCCAACCACGGAGGAAAAGCGGCAACAGTTTCTCACGGATTTGTTTCTCGTGGTCGGAGAGCCCATGGAAGATTTCCTGAAGGAGCCCGTCGAGGACTCGACAGAATGGGTGCCGGATTAAACCCCAACCATGCCCAGACTGCCAGGACGGGAGGATGACCTCCACCAAGCCGCCTCCGGTTACAAAGTGGACCCAGAGGGCTACGGCGCCGTAGCCGGCAGCCCGACACGCGGCGCGGTATAGCGCGAGTTGTCCGTAATGTGAGGCCGCACGCGCAGCCCTTCGGCCTTTGAGCCACGAAAGGTCTTGTGGTCGATCACCACCCGACCGGCTTTCGTCTCCAAAATGAGGTCGATGCTACCCCGGGCGGTTTGGCCGCTCTCCAAGGTGCGGGCTTGCTTTTTCTATGCGCCGCACTGGGCACATGAGCCACTTTGGAGGGTTCGGCTGCCTGGGCAAGGGTCACCCGGGCAGGCCGCGGAGACGACGGCGTTTCCAGCCCCTGCCCTACAGGCTTTGCTGCCATATCCTTGGCGCGCGTTTCAGGCTTTGTCGGAGCCGCCCTTGCCAAAGTGACCGCCTACGATGCCAGAGGCTGGTTCAATTCCCGTTGCTATGGTCGCCAGCCCGCTCCGCCCCGGGTGGAGGGATCGGGCCAGCCGGCCTGCCAAAAGGCCGATTTGGTAAAGTGGTTCCGGCTCAGAGTCACGTCGACAAAGTCCGGAACATTGACGTGAATCCCATAAAATGTTATAGTGGGCACAACTATTTCCGCTTTCAAAAACTGGCAGAAGCCGACCTCCAAAACCTATGACCGACGACAACATTCAGCGCCTGATCAACAATCAAAAGTCGGAGCATTCGCTTCACGCCTTCGCCGGAAACCGAGGGGGAATGAACGATTTCAACCTACTGTACCCGG
Organism: uncultured Verrucomicrobiota bacterium; assembly: GCA_942492905.1. Classification (GTDB taxonomy): domain Bacteria; phylum Verrucomicrobiota; class Verrucomicrobiia; order Verrucomicrobiales; family V1-33; genus CAIZWU01. The sequence continues at coordinate 1,311,178 of OW818657.1, read as the reverse complement.
TCCTCACCAAGCTCCCGACCGCTGCGCTCCGAAAGTGGATGCGGATGATCGACGCCATGCGCGCCACCCATGCGGACTGCGCTCCGTGCTATGCCAAAATCCTAGCTTACTCCATCCTCTTCACCCAGGACAGGTCTCCCAAACTCTGCGAAGGGTATCAAGAGCTTTACACGCCGTTCGTCGCCAAATACTTCATCGGTAGGCGTTACCGCGACATCATGGGCGAAGTCCGGGCTTCGCTCCACGGCACGGACGATCAAGCTGATGAACCTACACCGACTGAATCCCGCGCTCCGATTCTGGAGCTGCTTGCGCTGATGCAGGACGACGACGAGGAGGACCGTGACCTGTGGAAACCGCGTTAGCGGAGCGCAGCGGACCCGAAAGACTTTGAGCCCCAACAGTGCCGGAGGCTGTTTCGTGGTAGCAACCAGAGCCTCGACCGTTTATGTTCGGCCAAGGAATGCCTTCAACGCGCGAAGGGTCTGGGAACCACGCGGGTCCGGGAAGCCCCGGAACGCGGGAATCTGGAAGTAGCGCTCGGTTCCGATCCCCAGCACCCGCCGCTTCAGCCGGGCGACTTCGTGTCCCGGGTCAAGATCGTCGATGAGCACGCCACTTGGGGCAATCCCCGTCAGCCCAGCTTGTAGGTGCTCCAGCCCCAGAATGTTCCGCTCCGGGATGCCCAGGCCGAAGGCCGCTGACAACCCCGCCGCGTAAGCCCGTTCGGACGCCGTGCAAATGTAGAGCGGGACATCAAGGGCCTTGACGATTTGGAGGATGGCCCAGGCATCGGGGCGCAGCCACGCGAGGTAGGGACCGTAACGGAACGGACTGGTGAGACCGGGTTCGAGCTGACTGCCTGCCTCACGGGTGTGGATCAACGTCTCATCAAGGTCAAGAAAGACGGAGTCGGGAGCTGGCATCCATAACAATAATTTATCTGTCAATGGCTCTGCGGTTGAGCCCCACCGCCAGACCGAGGACGAGCCTGAGGCCCCCCAGTGGAGAACAAACTTGGTCGATAACGCCGATAACGGCACTCCCCGCTCTGTCCAGCCTTATTGACAGGAAAATAACAGCATATTATGTTATATAATGCCTGCCCCCTTCTGTGAAACCGAGACCACGCTTGAGAACCCTGATCCCAAAATCCTCGCCCGCATCCGGCTGGATGCCATCATCTGCCGCATCACGGTCGTCCTGGTCCTCCTCCTTGCCGTGGCGAGTTTCGCGCTGTCCTTCGAAGCGCTCTCAGAGCTTGCAGCCAAGAGCGGAGCGATCTCGCCATCCAAGGCCTGGATCTTCCCGCTCCTGATCGATGGCGCCGTCATCATCTTCTCTACCGCGGCGCTGCGGGCTTCGCTCTTCGGAAGGACGGACTGGTGGTCGATCGGATTGGTGATCGTCACCACCCTGGCCAGCATCGTCCTCAACATCGCCCACGCCCACGCTACCGTGTCCTCGTGTTTAGTATCAGCCATGCCGCCGCTTCTGCTCGGGCTCAGCTACGAGAGCCTGCTCCGGCAGCTCTCCTCCAGCCTCCGGCCCACAGAAAAGGCTCCAACACGCCGCCCCCGGCCCAAACCTAAGCCAGTGTCTGCAAGCCCTGGATCGGTTTCAAGGCCAGCAGACAACAAGCGCGAGCACGCACTGCAGCTGCTGACCCAAGGCGTGTCAAAGCGGGCTATCGCCCGGGAACTGAACATGGCCCCGGCCACGATCCGGCGGCTGGCCGGCAACCCTCAACTCCAACCCTCATCCTAAAAACCATGCGCTTTCGCGAAGAATTCTCCCGTGATTCCTTTGATCCAAACCGTTTGTTTAATGGTGAGTGGAAGGTGGTGCCAGTATACCCGCACGAACGCTTCCTGTTCCCTGCCCTCGTCAGTCCGGCGTTGGCTCTACATTACTGGAAAGCTGCAGTGGAAGCCGCTCCCAGCTACACTCCCGAGGTCGAGCGGTTGGTGGTGGTGGCCCTGAACGCGAAATCGGTTCCACTTGGACACGCCGTGACCTCGGTCGGGACCGTAGACTCAACGATCTTCCATCCGCGTGAAATCTTCCGCGCAGCTATCATTGCCTCGGCCTCCTCCATCCTCGTGATGCACAACCATCCTTCGGGCGATCCGACGCCCTCGGCCGCAGATCTCCGGTCCACCCGTTCGTTGCGCGATGCAGCAACCCTCCTGCAGATCCCTGTCCTCGACCATATCATCATAGGAGACCCCACCACCTACTCATTCCGCGAATCCGGGATGATTTAGCCACCCAAAGCATGATCGTTGTTACAAAGCAGCCGGAAGCCTTCTTGCGGTACCGTAAGCACGCGCACGTCGCCCGGTCCGTTAATATGGCGACATTGAAACGAATGACGGCCGGGTCCGGGGTTGCACATCATACCCTCTATTTGTGCAAATGCCAGGTCGTCCCTGTCGGTCCGGTTCAATGGGCGGTCCGGGAACTTAATCCTTTGCGCCTACCATCAGACTGGGGCCGGCTCCGCCATTTTTGGGTTACAATCCACCCTAATGCCATCCCCACGTTCATGGCCGTGATGGAGAGCGCCGAGACGCAGGAGAACCACGGCTGAGGCTACCACTTTTCATTTCACCCACACTTCCGTCTACCCACACCTCATGCCTGCCAGCCACCGCTTCCCGTCCGGTTCCATCGTCGCCACTCCCGGCGTACTTGCCGTAACCTCGTCCCAGCAGCTTTTGGAGGCGCTGGAACGGCATCTCACCGGTGACTGGGGCGATGTTTCGGCCGAAGACGCACAAGCGAACGAGGACGCGGTCATGCAGGGCTACCGTGTTTTCTCCGTGTATCAGATGGATGACGATAATCGGTTTTGGATTATCACCGAGGCCGACCGCTCCAGCACCTGCGTCCTTCTGCCCAGCGACTACTAAGTCGCGTTCGTCACCCTCCTCCCCGCCTCACACGCACTGGTTCCGTTACCTTTTGGGACCGGTCCGGGAAAGAGGACGACCACTGCGTTTGCTAGCCCAGCGAGGGTCTTGCCGCGAACCCTTGCCCGCCCGGCTGAGAAAGCGGCTGTTCTTGCGCCGGGAACCGGCCTCCTTTGCACCAGGAAACTGTCTACGCCCTCGGACGCGCCCGGAAGTCCGAGTCCACAGAAGGGAGTAGAGAAGCCCTTCGTGCTACAGGTGCCTTTACCGGCCCAGCCACAAGGCCTTGCCACCGGCTCCGAGACCTCGGGGCTGGATTGGCCCGGCCCGCGCCGTAAAGGAGCAATCACCCGGAGGCGGACAAAGCACCGTCCCTCAGTCCTGACCGCAATCTTGGACTTCACCATCCGGCCAGGAGATGAAATATGGAGGGGGACCCTCCCAGCAGGCAGATCGGTTTCGGCATGGCCTAGCACGCTTGGACAGCCTCAGGTTCCGGGAAAGCGGGAAAAATACAATGTTTGGAGAGGGGTAGTCGGCGACGGAGACGGACATCGCCTCAGGTTGCGAGGTCGGGTAGGCCGCGCCGGGCTGGCACGCCCGTCTCGGGTAAAGCCCTACAAGGGGGTATAACTTATGAAGAAAAAGAGGATTAAGGCACAGGGGTGCCTGAAGGGTAATGGTACCGGCACCTTGAGGGTGCTGGTTGGGCGCGGTCACCGGCGCAAAACTTGCTAGGTTGCAACCGGAACCTTCCTGGGCGCTTTCCGCGTCCGAGAGCGGGAAGGCCTCATGTTGAGCCGGGAAAGGGTCTTCCAGACCGTCGGAACGTGCCAGCGCCCTCCGCCCGGCCCCGGCACCCCAAGGGCGTTGAGAGCGTCTCTGAACTCCTTCGTGGTGCAGGCGCCTTCAGCCGCCAGCTGCCGGAACACAGCCTCGTAGCCAAGGGCCCGCTCCATAGCGTCCGCCACATGCCGGCGAGCAAGGACCTTGCCCGTGGCCCCGATGACCACGCCCCTGCGTTTGGCGGCAGCCAAGGCCTCTTTCGTACGCAAGGAAATCCGCCTAGCTTCTTCTTCTGCGAAGGCGGCTTGGACGTGGAGCATAAAGCGGTCCTTGGACGGAGCGTCTGCGGCGACGAAGTCTACCCTCGACTCCAGCAGTCCGCTAATGAAATGGACGTTGCGAGCGAGGCGGTCGAGCTTGGCGATTAGGAGCGTCGCCTTGGTCCTCCGGCACAATTCCAAAGCGGCTTGAAGCTCAGGACGGTTCGTGGCCTTTTTACCCGACTCCGTTTCCACAAACGCTCCCACGACCTCGCCGTCAATATGAGCCACATAGCGGGCTACGGCAGCAGCTTGGGCGTCCATGCCCAGCCCGCTCATTCCCTGGCGAGTTGTGGATACGCGCAGGTACGAAACTAAGAGTTGGCGCGTGGATGGAGGAGGTGTCATCGAAAACGGAAACACGGCCCCTGCCCCGACGCAATAACCCTCGTTACTGGGCGAACGCCCGTTCGTCCTGTATCGGAATATCGAAAACTGGGGTGACTCAGGCGAGAAAGCTTGACTGAGGTCTTTGTTGAAGCTGGAAACTACTTAAGCAAACCTAAATTTTTCGAGCCCCTTAATGAACCTGGGACTCTCGACACACGCCGCTATGCCGACGATTTTGTGATCCTCGTGAAAAGCGCGAAAGCCGCCGAACGTCCGGATTGAGCTGGATCCCACTGGAACCAGTTTGGATGCGGCGATTTTTGAACGTGTGGAGGAAAGCTAAGATGAGCAGCCCCAAAACAGAACTGCCGGTCATCTTGCGGTCGACGGCCGCTGCAGGTGGTCTGGCACTGGCCGAGGGCAAATGGCCCTCACTGATTGTCCGTGCCGGCGCTGCCGCACAGGAGCGGTTCTTGGAATTTTTCGTCGCCACGATCCGGAACAAGAACACGCGGGAGGCATATTTCCGGGCGATTTCGCGCTTTTTGAAATGGGCGGACGAACGGCATTTGGAGTTGGAAGACATCCGTCAGATTCACGTCGCCAGCTACATTGAAGGGTTCACCGTGGGGCTTGCAGATCCATCGATGAAGCAACACTTGGCCGCCATCAAAATGCTCTTCGATTGGCTGGTGACCGGTCAAATCGTGCCGTTCAATCCCGCGTCCTCAGTCCGGGGGCCGAAGCACGTTGTCAAAAAAGGCAAAACGCCGGTGATGACGGCGGAAGAGGCGCGGCAGTTGATCGAGTCGATTGGGGTGGATTCCGTGGTGGGCCTGCGGGACCGGGCTTTGATTGCCACGATGCTCTACAGCTTTGCCCGCGTATCGGCGGTCGTTGGGATGCTGGTGCAGGACTATTATCCTCAGGGGAAACGGTCGTGGATCCGCCTTCACGAGAAGGGCGGGAAGTTTCATGAAGTCCCCTGTCACCACAAGGCCGAGGAGTATTTGGATGCCTACCTTGAGGCGGCGGAGCTGCGGCAGCAGCCGAAGACTCCCCTGTTCCGCTCCACGCGTGGCCGCACCATGCAGCTCACAGAGAAAGGGCTGTCGCGGGTCGATGCGTTCCGGATCGTGCAACGCCGGGCGAAAAACGCAGGGTTGTTGGGGCACATTTGCAATCACAGCTTCCGGGCGACCGGGATAACCGTCTATCTGGAGAACGGCGGAGCGTTGGAAACCGCCGCTCACATCGCGGCGCACGAATCGCCGAGAACCACAAAGCTCTACGACCGCACGGCGGACAATATCACCTTGGAAGAGATCGAGCGGATTCGATTCTGAATTCATCTGGCCGACGCTTTCTAAGGTCAGACTTGGCAAATTACGGACTCTTCGGTGAAGCCTCAGCTCCTTAGAGGACAGTTTTTTCTTCAGGTGCGGATTTTCGAAAAACAATCATATCCGAAACTGCCCAGTCGGGTCCTCCCTGCGGGGTGCTGCAAACAAGTTCAGCCCTCTTCAAGATGACGGAAATGTGGTCTCGGTAGCGACTTCTTCCCCAGAAATCATGCACGATAAGAAGGCCTCCGGAACGCAGCAAATCGAGTGCCACATCCATACACCTCACGCGTTGCCTGCCGTCCACAAAGGCGACATCAACAGAGCATTCCCGCAGGGCTGACCGCGGAGCTTGAACATAACGGACCAACTGGCCGGGCAGAAGCTTACCCAGATCATCGTCCTCACGCAGGGGGAAGGGAGGCACGTAGTTGAGACTCACCCGCGACGCGATGCCCGCATCGATCAAATTTTGTTCGACTTGAGTGAAATAGGCGAAATTGTGTTCAAACGAATAAATATGCCCTTTCGGGCCAACCGCATGGGCGAGCAGTTCGGTGCTTTTCCCTGCGCCCCATTCCAGAACCGTATCCCCGGGAGAAACCGCCGAGAAAAGCACCCATGTATCATCTGGACCAGCCATCATTCCCTTACCTGGCACGATGGGTGACGGTCGCCCGCCATTATCACTTACCGATGCTCTTTGGACGGCGGTGAATCGACCGGTCCAACACGCAGAAAGTCTGCCAGCCCTGACGGCATCGCGAAGCTCCTCTGCGGTAGTGGCACGGGACGGGTGCTTGAGCATCCGAAGAACCTTTTCCGCACCGGCACGGTTGAGAAGCATACAAAGTTCACTTGGATCCGCTGGGGCAAAACGCAATCGGGGCTTAACGATGGAATAAATCTTTGTATTTTTACTTCCCGAAAAAACAGCGATGTCAGTCCGGAAATCAGCTAGTATCAGTTCGAGGTCATCCTCGAATCCCGGCAGCAGAAGGCAATCATCTTCGAAGACGAGCAGAAGATCCGCATTGGATTGAAGGAATTCCCTTAATATTAAACATTTAGAGAGCCGGACTGCCCAGTTTGACTGTGTAAGTTCCGGTATGCCGAGCTTTTTCCTCAATCGCAGGACTTTCCTCATTGGGACCGAGTAGCCATCGATAGCCGGGAAAAATTCGACTGGCAAATTCCGGATTCCTGGAAAGGTCCGCTCGAATACAAACTGCCGGTCCGGACGGCGGGGCAGCGAAAGGCAGACAGCGATGAGGTCAGAGGCGGCATGCGGTTCCGCGTTGGGTGCGCAGGCAAGTTGGCCTAGATGTCGATTGATGCGGATGGCACCCTCACGGAGCTGCGCTATCTTGTTTTCCGCGCCAGTCGTCCAGTTTGCGTGATGGGCCAGCACATCCACAGGAATGTCCAACGGATTCCCGGCCCTCCATGGACTCCGCGGGGACCAAACAAGCCATTCCGGAAAGCATCCGTATTTCACTTTATCGCGACGCAGCACTGCATTCAGTGCCTCCTGATCATTCAATGCCCGCCCGCCTCCATCAGGATTTCGCCGCATCAGCTCCAGCATTCCGGCCAAGGTCCGCCGGGCCAGCGGGCCGTTCACAATAAGAAAGAATCCTCCACACACATAGTCTGCTGAAACCTCGCTTTGCCCGGTAAAGATCCACCCTTCTCCGGAGTGTTCCAACAACTGCGGCAGAGCATAAGTGCCGTAAAACTGAATATCGGCATCCACGTGAAGCAAAAAGTCCCCTTCCTCCAGTTCTTCCAAGGTCGCAGCGATGCACTCGACTTTTTCAATCATCGAGGAATTCCATCCGGCCTCCATAAACTCCCCGCTTGGGCATTGCTGGGCGCGTTCGAATGTTATGAGGTCAACATCCAAGGGCAGCGTCGCGCGCAGGCGCTGCCATATGCCACGGTGCGACGGCGTTATCATTGTGACAGCCTTCAAGCGTCTGATGGACTCGAAAATTGTCCGCAAGGCCTCAAAGTTCACCCGCCCGTCCTCCGATTGAAGCACCTTTTCTCCAGCCGCCTGAAGGCTGTCACCGGCCTCCCTGCGTATGCGGTCGAGAGTTTCGATCCAAGAGGCGGAATGGTTCGGATCCAGACGGACTACGGCGTTTTCCCACAATGGGGGTAAAAGCAGGTCCCCTCCCACCAGAACAGGGACCGCCCCATGCTCCACGGTCTCCGTCAGGCGAATGGAGCCCTCCCCCATTCCCGGAGGACAAAAAACGAAGAAGGAGGAGGCTAATTCGCTCGAATACAGTTCCTTCGTTTCCCGGTCCGCATCCACTCCCCAGTTGGCGGAACATACGGAAGGGCATCCCGCCCCGTTCAGAATCTGCCGCACTGTCTCTCGCAGTGGATGATTGCCCATCCCACGAAACGAAGCCAATACCGGGCGTTCATTGAGCGGGCTTTCAGGATCTGGTGAGACCACAGCGCTGTGCACGCCAGGGACCAAGGTGATGCCATGCCGCTGATAAAGCTCCACAAGAGCAGCCGTGCAATGAGGTGAAATGACATGCGAGACCCTGACCGATGGGGCCAGTTTCAGGAAAGCCTCCACGTGACAATGCTGAAATGTGGTCACCACCGGAGTGGGACCGCATGAGGCCTCACAAAGCACGGACTGCTCTACCTCTGTGAGCCCAGGGGATGTTCCATTCACAATGTCCGCCCATGGAACCGCCAGATAGATCCCGTCCCACTGCTCACTATCCGCAGCGTCCGCAGACCGTTCTTCCGTCTCCACCAAGTCCGTCCATATCCGGTCCGCAAGGGTCACCACTTTCATACCGGACTCAGTTCCCAATCACATGTTTCAGCATTTGTATCAATTGTGGCTAGTTTCCGGTCGTCCAATTCCGCAGATGCGCCGCTGAATTCAGTAGGACAGACCACATGGAACGGGATTCCTCCATGCACGGAGGCAATCCACGCGAAACTCGACCAGACGGAACCAAAGATCACTCTGCAGCGAGAAAGTAGAATCAGATCGGATGCAGCATCGACCAGCCCCGTCTGGCGGACTTTATCCGGTGAGAATTTCTTGCTGAGAAAAACGGCCGGTACTCCCGCCTCCTCGAGGCGCTGCCGGAAAAGCTCCACATCCTGATAATTGTCGGACGCCAGCATGGCGGCGTGATATCCCCCTTTCTCCCATTCATCGCGCACGCGGCTCACTAGGTATTCGTCATACGCCCTCCGGTTCTCTTCAGTGATTCCCTTTTGACCGTCGCCAAGCACATCCGTTCTGCGGATGTGCACTCCAATGAATCGGGTGCCAGCCCAGGATTTCATGGATTGGGTGACACGTTCCATCACCCTGCCGGACGGGCGGAACCGTCTCACTGCCGCCTCCCACTCCAGCCGGAATTCCCTACTCCCGCAATCAGGAGGGATTAAACCTTCCATCCGCGCGAACTCCCCAACGGCGTCCGGCATTTCGTTCACGGGAAAAGAAATGTCCGGGCTGAGAGTGACTGGCAGAGTCGATCGCTCATCCCAGCATTCACGCGTAAAACCATCCTCATCCAGCACCTCCAGAATATCCCCCGGGCACAACGCGGCGGATTTCCACCAGAAATGCACCTGCTGGCCTCTGATCGCACCAATGGCTAGCGCTCCCGCCAATCCCCGGAGCCGGTCTCCAAGTCCGCACGCCTCCTGGCACCCAGGCATCCATCTGAGAGGTTTGGCCCGCTTGGAAAGCTCAGGATTCACCACCCCCGCAGCTTTGTCAAACTCCTCCATGCCAGTATCCAGCCCATCAACCGCTTCCCGGAATTTGGCCTGCTGCAGATCATTCCGGTAATTGTCATTGAACCAGCCATAAGCGGCGTAGGATTGCTCCCGGGGTTGCCCTGCGAGGTTGGGATACGCTGCATAGACCGGAAGCTCCGCATGGAGCGTTGAAACTTGAAGGTCGCAGGGGTTGAGATGCGTAGTATCCCCTCTGTGGCCGGGTGTCAGGACCGACATCACCCGGTTATAGTATTTCGCGTTGACCGCATACATATGCATATCCCAAGCCCGCGTGACCCGCACCAAGCCTTTGCCCACGACTTCGGGACGGTCCAAATGCTGACAGCCGAAATAGAAAATTGCCCAGTCCTCCGGCAGATCAATCACTGCCAGTCTCTCATGGAAGTCCGGGACCAGCAGCGCATCATCCTCAAAAATCAGAACATTTGATGCCCGGCGCTGACGCGCCCTCCAGACAGCCATTTTGTGACTCAGGGCTTGGGCATACCGGGCACAATCCCAATGTCCTTTGGCCTCCCTCACCCATTTCCGGTCCACGGCGGGGATTCGCTCAAAATCCGTAATTTGCTTATCCAGCAATTCATTTTCAATCCGCCGCCGCCGATCATCATGTTTATTCAGATTAATATAAAATCGTAACGGAAATGCGATATTTAGATTCATGCGGGAAACTGGATTCAGGGGTCCGATTGTATTTGTAGAATGTGGGCAAACTGGACCGGAATCTTCCCGTCCGGCATACTATACTTAGTGTTCGATCCAGTTACACCCTTGAAAGTCGAGTTTTTGCCGTGCTGGTCTATAAGGCGTTTCTCCACCACTAAAGTGTCATACTCCTGCCCGTTCGCTCCCTTGAGTTTGAGACGGAAAATTCGTTTCCAACTCAGATCCTTCACCATCTCCTGAAGCTCAAGTGAGCGCCAAACAGCTCGGTATTGACTATTAGCGAGCGGGAATTCCTCTTCAATTTTCATCTTGATCTCCTCCAGCTTCTTCTCTGGCATCGCCATAATTGTGATGGTCATTTCCTGATCACTTTCATTGAATGCCGGTAGGCGGCTCGCGATCTCCCATGCTTTGACCTCCTTAACCGTCCGCGCCTTCACCTGCGCCATAATCTCTGAGGTAACACCTGTCGCGTCCATTCTAGGAGCGTTCGCAGCGAGGGTTGGCGCAACAACAGCTTGGCGAGCGGTCAGCGGAGCCACTTGGATGCCGCCCCCGCCTTCCTCAGGCGTTGTGGGCACCCGCATGCGATTGACAAGAAAAACACAGACGATCGCCGCCATGGCTAAGGCGGTGGATCTTTTTTTCAACAGCGAGGGTATATTCATAGAGTGACTCCTTGAATCTTCAGAACGTTCGCATAATTTAAAGGACCGGCTGTGCGGGGGTAGCTGCACGCTTGATGGGAAGATAATTTGTAAAACGCCGAGCAGAGCACTTTCCCAAAAAATTGGCGGCTACCAGAATCTTTAGAGGTAAGTGGGAAACACTATTCAAGGATCCTCCTGTATTTGTAGTATATGGGCAAACCGGGCTGGAATCTTCCCATCTGGCATTCTACACTTGGTTACCGATCCAGCTATGCCTGGGACTTGGATCACTCCGCCATCTAAGAAAGTCATGCTGTTTTCGGGCTGGTCCATAAGACGTTTTTCCACCACCAAAGTGTCAGTATTCTGCCCTTTCTCCCCCTTGAGTTTGAGACGGAATATTCGTTTCCAACTCAAATCCTCCATCAGCTGCTGAATTTTCCGTGATTTCCAAGCCGCTCTGTATTGATTTTCGGCGAGCGGGTATTCGCTTTCAATTTTGGCCTTGATCTCCTTCAGCCTATCCTCTGGCATCGCCATTATGGTGATAGTCATCTCCTGATCACTTTCATTGAATGCCTGTAGGCGGCTCGCAGTCTCCCAAGCTTTGATCTCCTTAACCGTCCGCGCCTTCACCTGCGCCATAATCTCTTCGGTAACATCTGTCGCGCTCGTTTTGGGGACGTTGTTGGCAGGAAGTGCAGGAGCCACAACAGATTGGCGAGCGGTCACCGGAGCCACCCGGATGCCGCCCCCGCCTTCCACAGGCATTGCCTTGGGTACCCGCATGCGATCAACAAGGAAAACACAAATGACCGCCACCACAACAAATGCGGCGGATAATTTTTTCAACAGCGGCGGTATATTCATAGAATGAACTTTTTAAGAAGAAGACGGAATCGGCGGGCTATAATCATGTTGACGGAGGGAGCGTCTAAAACGTTCAAATAATTTAACGGACTGCCTGTGCGGGTAGCTGCGCGCTTCTTGGGGAAGCGGTTCTGTAAAATGCAGAGCAGACTGCCACTCTCCCGCCACATGGCAGCCTGCTCGGAACAGAACGTAGTTAATCCCCTAAGACCGCTGTTTTGGTCACTTTGGTTGCTGCGGGGATGGTCGCGCGGACACGGATTTGCCCTCCACCAATAGCAAAGGTCATATTATAGCCTATCGCGAGGGGTCCGTATTCGTAATCTACTATCGTAAAGGGCTGTTGTTCTTTGAGCAGGACCTGCACATTCGTACCGAGCCCATAATTGTGTTTTGGGTCGCTCATTTTGGTCGTCGTCGAGCCCGTCACATGAGTTACAGCCGCAGGATTTCCGGCCAAAAACAGATCTAATGTCTCTGCTATTGTCTTGTTCGGAAGCGGGCCAACGAAGGTATCCACAACCGTTCCCGCCGGAATGGTCGCTTCCCATTTAACTGCTACCCATAATTGCCCGCTGCCGCTGCCCGGCGTAGGCGTGACTGCAATGGCGGATTTCCGCCCAAACCCGAAAAGCATGGTCGTCGCAGTGAGGGTTCCAGACGATTTCAGAAATCGGCGGCGGGTAGTTGTAGTTATATTTGGATTCATGTGTATTGGTGTTAATATGATTTTGATTGGGGAATGCTCTAGGGTAGCGGCCGGATGCCTGCGGCGGCGGGCAGATCCCTTCCATCAGGGGTCAGGGCTCCAACAGATTCAGAAGGGTGAGATTATCGTCGAACTGAAATGTATGGGCGTATGTGCCGAACAGGAACTTCATTTTTTCCAAGGTGCCGACTCCTTGGGCATGAAGCACACTGGCATCAAGATAATTGGAAAACGCCGACTCCCTCCGGCAGGGAAACATGATACCGTCCCTCTCGAAGGCCTTGGTTTTGTAAATGGTATCCAGGATGACCCGGTTCCAAGCCGATTGCTCGAGGAAAGTGGTGGGGCGGGACGCCAGCCCCTCATGCACCTTTTCCCAGTGCTCCATAACGGCATTGAAGATGGTGCCCCGGATCGAAAAGGCACCACTGTTAATCCCTGGACGGCTCAGGGAACTCATCTCCTCCCCGCTAAGATAGCCATTAAAATCCGATGTCGTGATTGGCTCGCCCCTTTCCGGCTGATAGGCGATGTCCCAGTCGCCTTCCAGCAGATGGTCAATGTTGCGCAGAGCAATGCAGTCGGCATCTATAAACATCACTCGGTCATACTGTGAGGCATCAAAATAATGACGGGCACGGTATTTCCATCTCCAGGCCGTGTCCGTGGTCTCTCCAGGGTCATCCTGCACAGAGTCAATAAGCACTTCAGTCAATCCGCCTCTTTCCATGTGGAACAAAGGTTCGGTCGAGTTCCGGAGCACCAGAATTTCGCCCGAAAAGTAGGTGCGGAGCAGGGAAGAGACTAGGATCTTGGCCATTCCCCGGTGGGCGGGGGAACCAGAGGGATCAAAAGCGATCGTATAGACAAGGGTGCGTCCAGACATAGGTGACAGAATTAGGCCCGTTTGCCAAGAAAAGCAGAAAAAGCAACCAGCCCGAGGGAACGCATAATGGTAAAGTGAGTCTCTCACCATAGTGCCTAAACCGAATGGTTGTCTATCTTTTTTTAACAACAGTTGCAAAAAAATTCTGGCACTCTGCTGTTCCCGAGCATCTCTTGCAATTCCCGGATATTGCGGCCGCGTTCGTTGAGCGGCAATTTGGCTGCAACGTGGCTCACCACATGAGCGATGGTAACGGAAACGCCGACGGCCCAACACCCGGCCGCCAACTGGCGATTGAATGGTGAGATCCTCGTAATAAGCGAGAGCATTTTCGCGGGGGAGCGAGGCGAAATCGAATCCTTTCGCTGCGGTCCGAGCCGCCAACGGGACCGCGAGCTACCGGTCGAGGGCAGCAACAGAGAAGCGTTCCAGGATCGTGGCGTTCATCTGGCAAAAGGGAGGGGTCCAGGAGCTACCGCGGCCTTGCCAAGTTCGTTCCTCACACTGGCCGCTGCGTCGTCAGACTCGGAGCCATCACCTCGTTTTTCAAGTGGGAGCAGCATTCCTTCCAAAATTGGGAGCATTGTCGACAATCCGTAGGCGTACAATTTTCCCTTCCCTGTGGTTGCCAAATAGATGTCAAAGACTATACCCATGAATACCTCACAGTCCTTTGATCAAAGGTCACCCTGCACAATGAGACGCCTTTCCCCTCATGGGGAAGGGTCAGGGGGAACTTGCCATCCATTATCAAGCAGTAATTGCTTGGTTTCATTTCGGATTTCAGGGTCTTTGCTTGCTTGATATAATGCAGTGACCAGCAATAATTGAGTCGCCGGTTCAAATGAGGTAGCATTTAGGTGGTCCAGTGCAGCCTGCTCGTCTTTTTCAGCCCAAGAAGTAAAGGCCGCCGTGATATATCGACTATCATGCACATTCTCACTGTCAGTTATTTGTATCGCTTTTTCGAGCGCAGTTTTGCCATCCAGTCTGGCAATCCGGGAAAGAGCTTGCTGGGTTTCCAAGTCATCCTTTCCGAACCACGAACTCTTTCCAAGTTCATTCATAATATCCGCCACCGGAACCTCCTTGAGTGTTCCGAGTGAAGTGAAAACCTCATATATCAAATTATTATTGATGCCGCCTAAGCTCCCTCCCGGTGTTTTGCCGTCTGCTCCATATAAAACGCTTGAGGACCCTTTCCCTTGTGCAAGAAGGGCAAGCGCTCCTTCAACGCCATTTTGCCTAAGGGCCGCCTCGACTCTCCAGTGCTGCATTCTGCCGACAGTACGCAAGTGATTGGGATCCTTTGTGTCAGCAGCAGTCTCCGCCAAAATTAGTGCCGCATCAGATGGAGATGAAAGAAGCAGTCCCTTGTACAGTGCAGGAGCATCAGGGTTTGCCTTGAAACAAGCTGAATCCCTGATCATGGCGATTGATTTGGAATCATTAGCTGCCATTGAGGAATACAAGGTGTGGGGCATCCCGTATTTGGCGAGAGCCTCAGGACTCAGTTTCATCAACCATTCCAACGCCAATGGACCATTTTTGGCCGCAATCCACTGACACAATAGTTCGATTTCCAGAGGCAAAAACCGACCCTGTTCAATCTCGAGGCCGATCCGTTCCAAAAATGCCTCCTCATCACCCTGCCGGACCCCGTCCAATAAATCCAAAAACCGTCGGGTAGAGCCGTTGTTTTTTGTTGGATTTTGTAAAAAGTCCTTCAAGGTGACGAGAGGCGAAACTTTGGTTGTTGGCGGTAGAGGCTTGAGAGTCGCACTAGTATTAGTGCCGATTAAATTCGCTGAAGAGTTTAGATTTAAAACGGATTTGCCATGAATGGTCAAAGCGACGAGGTATCCTCCGCTGACGCACAGCAAACCGAAAAGAAGTGATTTAAGGCGTGAGCTTTTCATAAGTGTCTTGGTTCAGCGTGAATGTCCTAAAATGGGGTGAAGGTGGGGTGGTTTGGCCTTTCAGGGCTGATGGCTCCACGGGGCATACCTCATCAGGTCAAATCAGACATTCCTTCTGAGGCGGAACAATAGCATGGGAGGCGGGAGACGAGCCGTCTCCCGCCCGATCATTAGATTATATGCAATTTCCTCCAGAGTTGCCAGATCCATTAGCAGCAATTTGTACTGCATTGCAGCCATTGCATTGAACAGAGCAGGACATCGTGCTTCCGGTGCAGTCGCGGGTAGCCCCAATGACTTTGCCAGTCGTCGGATGGAACTGGTATTTAGTTATCCCGCAGTTTACGACTCCACTGCTATCTGTGCTTGCCCCTGCATTACTGACTAGGCCTAGAGCGAACAGCGCTGTGGTTGCCGCGATTACGGAGTGTTGAGCGAAGGATCTGCGATTCATAGTTTGGTCTGGTTTTAGGTTAAACGCTGAACTGATTGTTTCTCAGCACTTTCATCTTGCGCATTTGCTTTGGTTTTGGCAAGAATTTAATTTCATGCACTCACAGTCACCGGAATCAGCCCAAATGACAAATCCTCGCGTTAATAATCAGCCTTCCCATGGGGCACGAAGATTTGTGCTAATGGGTGGATTTCTAGGTGCGGGGAAGACATCGGTGATCGGAGAGATGGTGAGTTGGCTTGTAGCTCAAGGGTTGAAGCCAGGGGTGATCACGAATGATCAAGGGGAGGGGCTGATCGATACGGCGATGGGGCGAAACGGGAAGGGAACGGTTCGGGAAGTAACAGGAGGTTGTTTTTGCTGCAAAGCATCTGAATTGGGAGAGGCACTGACGGCGATGGTGGAGGAGTCACAGCCGGATGTATTCATCGCGGAACCGGTAGGGAGTTGCACGGATCTGATGGCCACGGTGATCTTGCCAATGGAACAAATTTACAAAAAACCGCTGGCGATAGCGCCGATGTCGGTGGTGATCGATGCCGCGAGGCTGGAAGCCGCCATGTTGGATGAGAAAGCACGGGATAAGTCTGGGAATCGGAGTGGATTTACGGCAGACGTGCGGTATATCTTTGATAAACAACTGGAGGAAGCGGAACTGCTCGTCCTGAACAAGGTCGATTTACTGACACAAAAGCGGCTAACGGCGTTGGTTGAATGGTTGGGCAGGTCGCACGCTGGAAAGCGTATTCTGACGGTATCGACGCAGACTGGAGGAGGACTGGAGGAATGGTTCGATCTGCTGCTGGCGGAGCGGAGCCAACCGACGGCATTGATGGAGGTTGACTATGAACGCTATGGCTTAGGCGAGGCGCGAATGGGATGGTATAACGCCACGCTGGGGCTGCACTCGACTGGAAAACCGATTGATGGAAACCGAATGCTACTGGCATTGGCGGTCGATATTCAAAAAGAATTGGAGGCGGAAGGTGCTGAAGTAGCGCATTTCAAGATGGCGCTTGAGGCCGGTGGGCGCGGCCGTGGAAAAACAGGAGGCATGGCGGTGGTGAATGGGGTGAGGAATGGGGTGCCCCCAGCACTTTCCAGACGGTGTGGAGAAAAGTTTATTGTTGGCGAACTGTTGGTAAATTTGAGAGCTGAGGCAGAGCCGGAAGTATTGAACGCTGTCGTATCGCGGCATCTAGGTAAGGCGCGGACGGAGTGGCAGGTGATCTGGAAGCACCGGGCATCCTTCAAACCGGGGCAGCCGCAGCCGACCTACCGGAGGATGAGTCTTTGAGAGAAAGGGGATCGAACTCCTAGAGTCCATATTTCGCAATTTAATGAGTTTTCTATGACTTGGTCAGACGTATTTCCGATCCTATCCGATGAACTGTTCGACGAGTATCTCGCCGATGCCCCTAAAAAATTCCGCCGGGAAGCCGCGGAGTGGTTTGCCGAGCAACGCACCATCAATCCACGCCCAACCCGGCACATTGTGAGTGTCTCTCTGTTTTGGAAGAACCTCCGCAGTCATCAGCCGGACATTGTGATCCGGGACCGGGCCGATTTTATGGCGGCGGGGAAGAGCCGAAAGTTGCTTCGCTTCGAGCCATGGAGCACCTATGTTAGGCCTGTGCTGGAAGGCGCGTATCGGCTCCATGCGGCGCGAAAGGATGTGGCATTCCGGGTTTACCTGGCAGCGGACATGGCCTTTCTCGTGGAGGATCTTGTTGCGGCAGGCTGCGAGGTGAGGCTCATGAAATCGTCGTCCATCCGGCACAATCCCGGAGCGATGTGGCGCTTTCTGGCTTTAGCGGAAACGGATCGACTGGTAACAATCGTGGACGCCGACCGGGCAGCTCACGCGGAGCCGGATATACTCCGCACCGAGGTGATGGCTCAATCTGGATTGAAGTGGTGGCGGGTTCCGACTTGGGGGGAGTTGAATGAAGTAGGAACAGTGTGTTACCGTCCATTTCTGGCACTTCAATTTGGAAGTATGGGAGGACTAACCGAGGTACGCAAGATGATGGAGGCTCTGGCATGGGCCAGCCAGACGGGGCGGATCGAGACGTTTGCCAAACTGCCGGGATGTGCGCCCAGACAGATCCATGGTGTAATGTGGCCGGACTACGGATTCGACGAATGGTTCATGCTGTCTGGAGTATATCCGAGAGCGGCTTACGACGGAGTGCTGACATTTGTCCCATCCGATGCAAAGTCACGGCTGCTGACGCTCGATGTGCAGTATGCCACGCAGGCGAATAACAGAGCTGAGATTCACTACTTCGGACCAACGGAGGCCGGATGCTGTGGCACTACGTTGGACGCTGCAGAGAAGCCCGGCGCGGTGACCATGAGGGAACATTGCGAGGCCGCTTTTTGGCAGGAGATATTAGAAGGCCGGAAATGGCAGGTCTCCACCCGCTGGATAGCGGTTGTCTCTGACGGCATCGAGCCATTACCGAGCGGGGCAGAAGTGTTTTTGGACCGGCGGATGGATGGCTGTGATGTTGCGCACAGTGGGTTTGCCTTTGCCTTGGTGACGGCTGAGGTAGCTGCGTGGGCGAAACGGTTGAAGTTGACTCCTGGGCGGTGGCAGGTGGGTCAGCCGCTACGTTATCCGAAGTTGAAGGGACCGATGGTTTTGTGGCGAGCGGCGTTTCTGCATCAATTGCTGGCGGCATGGCGCAAGGGAGGCGAGGCGGTGAAGGTCGAGTTTTTCTTGGCGGCGTGGATGGAACTGGGGAAGGCCATAGTCATGAATCAAAGTTCCGTTGCCCAAGGGTGGAAAAAGAGGGCTGGATGGCGGGCGCCCGAGGTTCCGCGTATAGCCGAAGAAAGGTGGCTGACGGTTGACAAGAGCGATCAGGGGATTCCAAAGCGACTCATTATCACGTATATTTCCAAAGCGGCTCTGAATCCCCTGATGAGAATGTGCGTGGACCGAATGGAAACGCTGCATCCGGACTGGGAGATTCAGTTTTTCTCTGATGGCGATTGTGAGGAATTTGTCCGCCAACAGGGTGAAGGCTATGCGGACCTTTACCGATGGATTCCCCGTGCCGTGATGCGCGCGGATTTTTTCCGGGTGCTCGCAGTGCATATCCTGGGAGGATTTTATCTTGATGCGGATGTTCTGCTCACTGCTGCTCTCGATCCGCTGTGTAAACATGAAGCTGTGTTTCCCTGGGAGCAGCACATGGACGACCACCATTTTGCGCTCCGTTTCCCAAAAGCCACCCGTCAGGGAGAAAAACACTGGATGGTTGGGCAGTATGCCTTCGGGGCTACAGCCGGACATCCATTTACCGGTTGTATACTCGAAGAAATGGTTAAGCGCACCGCTAGTTTTGAGGTTGACCGATGCACGGACCTCGACGTGCTGCACGCGACAGGCCCGGATCTCGTGACAACCTGCTACTACCGGGAGCCTAAGCGCTGGAAGACGCTGACTTTATTACATGGCGAAGCCAACGCAGAGGCAGGTGAGTCTCCAGTGTTTGGGGCCAGCCGGCAACAGCGGTTTGGACGCTATGGACGGCATCTGGTAAATAGCGGGTGGCGCGAAAAATAGTGTCCTTGGCAGTAGCCGCAAGCAGAGTACGCCGGATCCGATCTCACGTTTTGCGAAATGTTTTTCCCCTCCGTTCTGTGTCAATTTCTTTCCTCATGAAGCTCGCCATTCTTTTTCCCACCTTGCTAAGCCTTTCCGCTGCGGCGGAAACGTTAAAAATCAATGGCTCCACCACCGTGAATCTGCCGGTAGCGGAGGCGGCGGAAGTCCTGCGGGTGGAGAAAAAGATGGATATTCAAATCGACACCCAGGGAGGCAGCTCGGGAGGGATTTCCATGCTGGGGGAGGGGCTGGTGCAGGTGGGCATGATTTCCAAACACGTCAGTCAGACGGACCGTGAAAAATTTCCAAAGTGCCAATACAAAGAAATTCAAATCGGCGAGGATGCGGTGGCACTGATCGTTTCAAAGGATGTGTGGGAAGGTGGGGTAAAGACCGTCACCAAGGAGCAGGTCGCTGACATTTATGAGGGACGTATCAAAAACTGGAAGGAGGTGGGCGGACCGGACCGCCGCATCGTTTTTTTCAACAAAGAGCCAGGTCGTGGCACTTGGGAAGTCTTTGTTAATTGGCTGTATGGCGATCCAAAAAAGGCACCACAGGTTAGCTTTCCGGAAGTAGGCGGCAATGAGGAGACGCGCAACAAGGTGGCTTCCACCAAAGGGGCGCTTTCGCAGCTATCCTCATCCTGGGCGGATGGTAAAACTGTCTTTGCGCTGAGCCTGAAAGTGGACGGAAAAGAGATCGCTCCTGTCACCGCAAACATCGCCTCACGCATCTATCCGCTGAGTCGGCCGCTCTTCGTGCTGACCAATGGTGAGCCATCCGGCGAAAGCAAAGTCCTGATCGATTTTCTGCTCAGTGAGCGCGGACAGCAACTTGTGAAAAAACACGGATATCTTCCCCTGGCGGAATTGAAAGCGCCTGAAACCAGACCATGACCGGTCGCCGCCGATGGAGCTTGACGAAGTGGGTGAGCGGAACTTTTTCTGTCTTTGCCCTACTGGCGCTGGCGGCGCTGCTGGTCCTTTTTATCCGGCAAAGCCTGCCGGTTTGGCGTCAGGAAGGCTGGGGTTTTCTGACGGGAAAAAGGTGGTTCTACCGTCAGGAGGAATTCGGCCTTGCACCCATGCTTCACGGCACCGTGGCGGTAGCCTTGGTGGCGCTGGGATTGGCGGCTCCGCTGGGCATTGGTGCGGCGATCTTCACAGCGGAGTTTCTTTCTACGAGGCTGAGGCTTATCGTGAAAGTCGCCATCGAACTGCTGGCCGGCATTCCCTCAGTGGTTTATGGATTGCTGGGGATTTTATTACTGCGGGACTGGGTGTATGAAGCCATGGAGCGCTTCGAGCCACTCAGCGGCGATACTTTGCTCACTGGAGGGATTTTACTGGGCGTCATGATTTTACCCACCATCATGACACTGAGCGACGACGCGCTGCGGGCCGTGCCTGCTTCCCAGCGGCTTGCGGCGCGGGCGCTGGGGCTGAATTCCACAGAGGCCGTCCTGCATGTTTCGCTGCGGCAGGCGCTGCCGGGCTTTTTTGCGGGAATCCTGCTGGCGGTTGGACGGGCCTGCGGGGAAATGATCGCGGTCTTCCTGGTCGTAGGACGGCAGGACAATCAATGGCCGGACAAACTGTTTTCGGCAAAACCGCTGCTGGAAGCCGGACAAACTCTTTCGACCAAGCTGGGTAGCTCAGAAACCAACATCGCTTATGGCGATCCCCTTCATTGGGCGGCGATGGTGGCGCTGGGTTTAGTGCTGCTGGTGTTGGTCACGGTCATCACCGCCATCGGGGTCAGACTTCAACGATCCCCGCATGAGACGTAAGCTCATTCATCATTTTTTCCGGATCGCTACCGGTCTGTGCGCCGCCTCCGCCTGCGCGGTGCTCGGTCTCATCATATGGGCCATCGTCAAGCGCGGCTGGCCCGCGATCAGTTGGCGTTTCTTCACCGAGCAAATCCTGCTGGTTGGCGCAGACGGTGGCATTTGTTACAATCTGCTGGGCACTGGGATTTTGTTGGTAACTGCCTTTTGCGTCAGCGCTCCGGTGGCGCTTTCCCTGGCGCTACTGCACGGCGTCTATCTTCCACCAAAGCGGCGCGGCACCCTGGCGCTGCTGCTGTATATTCTGAACGGCGTGCCTTCCATCCTCTTCGGTATTTTCGGGATGATAGTGTTTGTGCACTTTCTGGGCTGGGGGAAAAGCTGGCTGACCGGCGGCATCCTGCTGGGCTTTATGATTTTGCCCACGGTTACCATCGCCCTCATGGAGCGTATCGCCGCCATCCCCCGGAAATTCCGTGAGGCGGCGGCGGCGCTGGGACTGCGGGAATCCCAAATCATCCGCGCCGTCATCCTGCCGCAAAGTGTGGGCGGACTGGTCACCGGATCGCTGCTCGGTCTGGCGCGGGCGGCAGGGGAAACCGCTCCCATCATGTTCACCGCCACCATCTTCGCCGGAGCCACTATGCCTTCCGGAATTAAGGAAAGTCCGGTCCTGTCGCTGCCTTATCATATTTTCATTCTGGCACAGGATTCGTTTGACCCCGCAGTGGGCTCCAAACTTTGGGGCACCGCCCTTACACTGTTGATGCTTGTTTTCCTCCTGAGCCTGGCAGCCTTGCCTGCCCGGCTGAAACTCCGGCAACCGGCTCATCATGACTGATCCCTCCCTTTTCCAAATCCGCGGCCTTACCGTTACCTCGGGCGTGCTGCCCTTGTTGCAGTCGGTGAATCTCGATATTCCTGCCGGAGGAATTTTCGGTTTTATAGGTCCGTCCGGTGCCGGAAAAAGCACTTTGCTGAAATCGCTGAACCGCCTGCTCGAACTCACGCCCGGCCTCAGCATCACCGGTGAGGTGAAGTTCAAAGGTGCTCCGATTTACGCACCCGCTGTCGATGCCGATGCCCTGCGCGCCCGTATCGGCATGTTGTTCCAGCAGCCTATTATTTTTCCTGCCAGCATCCTGGCCAATGTGCTTTTCGGAGTGAAACGATTAGGTATTCTCCCGCGACGGGAGTTGCACGACGCCGCCGAACGCGCCCTAGGTGAAGCCGCGCTTTGGGACGAGGTGAAGGACCGGTTGAAGGGCTCGGCTTTGAACCTTTCCACCGGCCAACAGCAGCGCCTCTGCCTAGCCCGCACCCTCGCCTGCCAGCCGGACGTGCTCCTGATGGACGAACCCACCAGCGCCCTCGACAACCGGTCCACCGCCGCCATTGAGGACCTCATCCTCGAGCTCCAGTCCCGTCAGCCCATCGTCCTCGTTACCCACAATCTTCCTCAAGCCAGCCGCCTCTGCGGTCGCCTCGCCCTTCTATGCGCCGGGCGGCTGGTCATGTTCGGTCCCACGGCGGAAGTCCTGGATGCACCGGCATTGGAGCAATGTTTGACGCCCTCATCCTGCTGACTTTGTGGGGTCATCGGGAAGAATTCGATCACATGCATTAGATCCAATGCCACCAAGTCGAAGCGGGTCAAGAATTTTCCCGTAGTCGCGAACCTCAGCCTTCCGTCTGGCCCCGCGAACTTCTCCATCAGCTCTAACTTCCGGAGCACGGAAACGAGGTGACGCTTGTCGGTATCGCCGAAGATTTGATCGATTTCCCCCTGACTGATGGGCTGTTTGAAAGCGATGCAGGAAAGCACTTCCAAGACGGCTTGGGTTAACTCCCCTGCCCCGCTGGAGGCCGGGACGCGTTCGGCGATGAACGCGGACAATATTTCTTTTTGAATGCGCCCGGTGAACATTTGGGCGGTACCATTGGTCAGGCGGATTTGCAGGCCGAGGGTTTCCAGGGCAGGACTTGGCTTCCAGCAGCGCGGTGATGAGCTGCACGGTGGTAAGGGCGGCCACGGCCCTTTTTTCGGAATCTCCTTCCTCCACATAAAACTCCCGCAGCTTTTCCCGCAGGGTTTCAATGGTGTAGGCTTTTCCCGTGGCAAACAAAATCTGCACCACGGAGCAAACAGCATGGGCGTTGACGGCCGCTTGGCCGGCGGATTTCCGTTTGGTTCTGGGACCGGCTGAAATCATGGCAGGGCGAGATCCGCGACCACCCCCCGGAGGGCGCTCGCGGTCGATGTGGGTGTAGCGGGCGGTGGTGGCCAGACAGCGATGGCCGAGGAGCTCCTGCAATTCCCGGATATTGCGGCCGCGTTCGTTGAGCAGCAAATTGGCGGCGCTGTGGCGCAGGCCGTGGACGCTGATGACAGGAACCCCCTGCAAAAATATCTGTGTTCGGGGGATGTCCCACGGCCACAAAGACACCCGCGCAATCCAGCGTGGATTCTTCTCCGGTGACAGTGTTTTTCAGCCTGACGCCGGTGACCATGTCCTTGCCGACATCAAGGATTTCGGTCACTTGGGAATTCCATACGGGCTGGATTTTCGGATTTGCGGCTACCCGTTCAGCCATCACTTTGGAGGCGCGGAGGGTATCGCGACGATGCACGAGATAGACCTTTGAGCCAAAGCCGGGTCACCTGTGGCGATAATCAGCGTTTTAGTGTCCAGCGATTCGGCATCCACCCGTCAGGGAGATCTTCTAGTCGCTGAATTCCACCGCTTCCACTATGCTTCCCATCCGGGTCCGTGTTCCGAACTTTTCCGCCAGTTGTTGCATTCGCGTCATGAGTTCAAAGCCATCAATTCCTTCTGGGAAGCCGGGGAAATTTTCCACCATGGTGGTGGTCGTTTGCAGACCTCCCGGAGTCTTTCCGGAAATGACGATTCGCTGCAGATTGGCGCGGGCGGTGTAGAGGGCCGCCGTCCACCTGGCACATCTCGAGCCGATGATGACAACATTTTCCATGGAAAGAGTGTCCGGTTATTTGATGCCGGCCTGGTCCTTGCGCCCAGCCGCGTATGCTCCAAAAACGGCGCGGATTTCATCACGCACCCGACGGAACACGGTGAATTGCTCCTCCTCGCTGCCTTGGGCGTGCGCCGGATCATCAAAGGGGAAATGGTAGCGGTTTACCTGCCCCGGAAACATAGGGCAAACCTGATCGGCATTGCCGCAAACGGTGATGACGGTTTCCACATTCTGCGAAAGGAATTCGTCCAGATGTTTGGAATTATGCGCCGAGATGTCGATGCCGATTTCCTGCATGGCGCGGATGGCGAGGGGATGAACGTAGCCAGCAGGTTTTGAACCCGCGCTGGCCACACGATAGCCACTGCCAAGGGCTGCTTTGAGAATGCCTTCGGCCAGATGGGAGCGGCAGCTATTGCCGGTGCAGAGAACGAGAATGAGAGGATTTTTCATGAGTTGAGGATGTGGAATTGTTACAATGCGACGGACCTGCATTTGCCACCGCAGCATCCACTTTCCCGGACGCCGATGCAGAGCGGGACTGCTAGCAAGGCTCCAATGACTGGAGCCGCGAGATAGACCCAAAGGTGTTCGGTGTGTCCACTGACGACGGCCGGAGCCAGCGAGCGGATCGGATTCATGGAGGCCCCACAGATTGGACCGGCGAACATGGCTTCCAGCGCGATGACGGCCCCGATGGCGATGCCTGCGGTAACGCCTTTCTCTTTACCGCCGGTGGAGACGCTAAGAATAGTCAGCATCAAAATCGCGGTCAGCACCACTTCCAAAATGAAACTCTGGGAGGCCAGCCCGGCGGGGAGCGTCGCGCCCAGCTTTTCGTGGGCGGGAAACAAAATGTACAATAACCAACTCGCCGTGAATCCGCCTGCCGCCTGCACCGCCACATATCCGGCCACGGCCTGCCATGGAAAGCGGCCGGCGGCGGCGAATGCCACGGTTACGGCGGGATTCAAGTGCGCCCCGCTGACATCACCGAAAGTGTAGATCATCGCCAGGACAATCAGTCCGAACGTGAGGGCGATTCCGGCATGACCTATGGCTCCGCCGCTCACATCGTTGATGACGATGGCCCCCGTTCCGGCAAAAATCAGCGAGAACGTCCCCAGAAATTCAGAGAGCAGTTTTTTCATTTTAACAGCAGCCGGGAGCGCAGCATGAGGATTCCTTTTGGCCAGCACTGGGCACCAGACAGAATTCTTTGGCCAAGCAGTCAGTATGCTTGTGGGCGAGGTGGAGCACGACCGCGCCATCGATGATGTCGTGGCTTTCTATCGTGTATTGGGAGATCACCGCCTGCTCATATTCGATTTCGACCGGAACGGTATCGTCCGGGAGGAATGATTTTGCCTTCTCCAAAATCGCCGCCGCTTTCCTTGCTTCAAGGCGGTGGTCGACGTCATCCCCCACCCACACCTGCAACTGGCAGGTGATGAGTTCGCGCAGCGTGCCGCCGCAATCGATGAACGTTTTCTGGACACGGCCCACTTCCGTCACATGGAAGGAAACCGGGACCGGGGAGCCATCAGGAAGTTGAATCTGAAAGTTGTTTCCGGCCTGACTTTTGAGGAGGGATTTGAATTCGCTGAGGTTCATAGGGGGTGTTGGTTGGAATGTTAAGGAATTTTCTTCGTTTTTTTGTCTGCCTTCCTGCCGGGAAGGGATTTGGGCAGCGGGCAGCAGCTCTCCTCGCGTTCCGCAAGTCGCTTCACAGTATTTGCCGCATCGGTTTTTAATCGTTCGTCCGCCAACGGGGTCGCTTCGAAAAATCGTTCGATGGACATAATCAAAGTTCGGTGCGCTGACTTGACCTGGTAGTAGATCCATTTTTCGCACTTCTCGCTTTCGAGCATGTCCGACTTTTTGATGACCTGCAAATGGCTCGAAACCGACGACTGCGGCATATCCAGAATGTCCGCCAGCTCGCAGACACAGAGCGGCTCATTCAGCAGTAAACGAACGATTCTCCACCGGGTGGCGTCGGCAAGGGCATGTGTGAACGAAACTAGATTATCCATTACGTTTAAAATCATGACGAATTTTTACGTCACGTCAACCAATTTGAATGAAGCCCCGAAAATCACCCTGCAATGAAGTCGATACTACCTCCAAGGGAAACGACTTTCCCTTCGCGCCTACGAAGTGGGGCGCTACCCATTCTGCGGGGGCACCCGCAACGCCCCGGCTCCGCACCGGTCGGTGCAGCCTGACTGATTCTCCCGGCAGGGCAAAGCCCTCCTGCCGCTCGAAACTGTCTGACCGGCTACCCCTCCCGGAAGCCGTCATCAGGTGGGGGTTTTTGCCTGTCTGGGCCGGAGACGGCACGCGGCGCTGGTGGATTACCGGCTGTTTTTGCCGGAGTCCTGGGCGCAGGATGAAGCGCGCTGCGCCCGTGCCAAAATACCGGAAGACAGGCGGGAACACCTCACTAAAACTGAACTTGCCATGGAGATGGTGCCCGCGGCAGCCGGCATGAATGGATCGGGGGTGATGAAGTTTACGGAGGAAATCTGACTTTTTGTGCGCAACTGGAGGACCTCGGCGAGATCTTTCTCATGGATGTTGGGGCCGCAACGGTGGTGTGGGACGCTGACCCCGCGCCCCGGATTCCGGTCACCCCCGCCAGCACCCATGGACGTCCCCGCCGCCGGGCGCAGGGCACGGAGGAGTCGGCCCGCAAGCATCAGGTCAGCCAACTCGCCGCCGCCCATTTTCACAGGGAAAACCGTCGGCTTTCGCTGCGCGACACCACCCAGGTAACGCTCCAGGCCAACCTGTGGGTGTGTGAGGTCTGGCTCTGGCCGCAGGGGGCACTCCAGTCGCGCCGGCGGCGGGAAGCGGATGGGACCCATAAATACAGCCTGAGCAATGCCCCGGCGGACACCTCATGGGAGCGGCTGGGCCGCATGCAGGCTCAGCGTTTCTGGATTGAGCAGGCCTTCAAGGAGGCCAAAAGCGAACTGGGCATGGCTCACTATCAAGTGCGTGGCTGCAAAGGCTGGCATCATCACATGGCCTTGGTCTGCCTGGCCCAGCTCTTCACAGTGCGCGAGCGGCTGGCCGCCCTGCCGGACGTTCCCATGCTCAGTGCCCGGGACCTTGTCGAACTTCTCGACCACTATCTTCCACGCCGGCCACGCGATGAGGCTGAAGTCTTCCGGCAAATGATCCTGCGACACGAACGCCGCACCCAGGCCCGGATTTCCCATGCGGGACGGAAGGGGAATTCCAGCAATACAACTTAACAATGTAGAACTAAGCCTCTCTCCTATTTCCTTCAATTCCATTCGCCACAACTCCTCACGCCAACCTACAATAAATTTTTATTCTCTGGACAAAATGGAAAACGAACAAGCCAGTTGGGATTGCAAACCGAAGCGGGCCAAAAACTTTCCCGTCGTCGCAAACCGCAGCCGCCCGTCCGGCCCTGCAAACTCCTCTACCAGCTCTAACTTCCGGAGCACCGAAACGAGATGGCGTTTGTCGGTATCGCCGAAGATTTGATCAATCTTCCCCTGACTGATAGGCTGCTTGAACGCGATGCAGGAAAGGACTTCCAACGCGGCCTGGGTCAACTCCCCTGCCCCGCTGGAGGCCGGGACGCGTTCGGCGATGAACGCGGACAGCATTTCATTCTGAATGCGCCCGGTGAACATTTGGGCGGTGCCGTTCGTCAGACGGATTTGCAGACCGAGTGCTTCTAGGCCGGGACTTGCTTCCAGCAGGGCGGTGATGAGCTGCACCGCGGAAAGGGCGGCCACGGCACGCTTTTCGGAATCCCCTTCCCCCACGAAAAACTCCCGCAACTTTTCCCTCAGCGTCTCAATGGAGTAGGCCTTTCCCGTCGCGAACAAAATCTGCACCACGGCGCGGACGGCGTGAGCATTGACGGCCGCCTGGCCAACGGATTTTCGTTTGGTTCTGGAACCGGCTGAAATCATGGCAGGGCGATATCCGCCCCCCCCCCCCGGAGGCGCTCGCGGTCGATGTGAGTGTAACGGGCGGTGGTGGCCAAACTGCGGTGGCCGAGCAGCTCCTGCAGTTCGCGAATATTGCGGCCGCGTTCGTTGAGCAGCAAATTGGCGGCACTGTGGCGCAGGGAGACCAGCTCATAACCTACCGGAGGATGGATTAAATGTCTGGTCCATGCCCCCAAGCCAAAAACGGTTCTGGTCCGGTTCTCAGCGTCCTGCCCGGTCTTAACGGAGGAAGTTTTTCAGCTCTATTTTGAACGCACAACGGGTGCCCCGGTCCAAGGAACTTGTGCCCGTGAAATGCGTCAGATCCTTAACGCTTCGTTCGGCGGCGATGGTTGCTGGAGGGTTTGCGGCGGGATGGTTTTTGCAGCGGGGCCTTGTGGCGGAGCCGCCCGGCTTTCACGGCCATGCCTCTTTGATCCCTCACAAAAACACGGCTCAGCCAAAAGCCGCAGGCATTGTCCTCACCTCCACGGGCTCCGCGCAAATCCGGGAACTGGCCGGAGCCTTGAATGAGGCCGATCCTGCCCGCCTGGCAGCCACCGCGCGGGGATTTCTTGGCAGCAGCGGGTTGCACCATGATCACGCGGTATGGGAATTGTTGCTCGCCCACTGGGCGTTGGCGGACGGTCCGGGCATGATGGCTTTTGTGGAGAAGGGGACTGCCGCCGGAGACAGGGCTTGGCTGCGGCCGCTGGCTTGGTCGGCCTGGGGGGCGGCGGATCCCGAGGCGGCCTTCGCGGCCGGGAAAAACTTGCCGCCGGACCTCATGCGGCCGCTGATGGGGAGCATCGCGGAGGTGGATGCCAAAAAAGCCGCGGCTTTCGCGCTGCGGGTGCCGGATGCCCAGTTCATCTTTGGCACTTTCGCCTCAAAACTGGCGGATCAAGCCCCTGAAATGATCCCGGACCTCCTTCACCGGGCAATGTACGACGGGGCGCGCCAGCCGCTGCAGCGCGCGCAGATCGGGGCACTGGCGAAAACCGATCCCGCGGCCGCCATTGAGGCGGCTCGCCGGGCGGGAAATATCGGCAGCGATCCGGTGCCCCCGGCCGTCGCTGCCGCCGCCGCTTACAATCCCGTCAAAACCGCGGAAGCCGTCGCCGCAATGCCCGCCAGCCGGTCCAAAGCCTTGTCCGTGGTGTCGCTGGCCGGGGCTTGGGCGGCCCGCGATCCGGCCGCTGCAGCGGAGTGGGTGCGACAGACCCAGCAAGGACCGGTGCGGCATTTCGCGCTCGTGGAAGCGGCAGCGGCGGCTGGAGGAGCTGATCCCGTGGCTGGTCTCCGGTTGCTGGAGGAAGCTGGGTGGGAGGAAGGCGGCACATTCACGGACATTGTGGGCGGGGGAATTATGCGGCCGTCCGAAACATTCAATTCCACCTCAACTATCCGCACGGCAGGCTCCCTGCTTCAGCAGCTTTCACTGCTGGATGCAGAGGCCGCGCGCCGGTTTCTCCAGGAAAAGGTGCCGGATGGTCTCCGGCCCGCCATTGCCCGGGAAGGCGGTCTTGAACCATGAAACGCCTGCTCTCCTCCGCTATTATTCCGGCTGCGGTGTTTACCGGGGTGGCCGTCGGATGGGTGGCTTCCTCGTGGAGCCGCGGGGGAGACCCGGCGGAGAAGAAGTCCGCTTCGGCTGAAAAGGCGGTTTCCACGAAGGACAGGCTGCCGAATCCGGTAACATCATCCACATCCCTCTCACCCCGGCTGGAGCCTGCGTTGCCGGAGCTGAGCCGAGTGGAGGATTGTCGTCATTTTCTGGAATCGCTTGCGGGTTCACCGCTTGACCGGCCTCCGGGAATTGCCCGTGCGGAGAAAAACTATGCGCTGCGCCGCTGGCTGGAGCTGGATGCCGAAAGCGCTCTCGCCGAAGCCGAGCGGCGGCCGGAGGGGGATTTCGGAACGGATTTGTTCCGCGTCTGGCTGGACCTGAATGCCCCTTCCGCCCTGGCCGCATTCGGCCAGGCCAGTCCAGCGCTGACTAAAAAGGCGCGGGATGCTTTTTTCATGGCTTTGGCGGACAAGGACCCGGCGCTGGCGGTGAGGGAACTGGAAAAGCCGCGATGGAAAAGCAATGATCCCTGGGATTATGCGCTCAAGAGCGGGTATGAAAAGTGGGCCTTCATTGATCCGCCTGCAGCGGCAGATCAGGCGGGGAAGCAGGACACTGAATCGAGCACAGGGGTGGCCCGGACCTGGACCATCATGGACCCGAAAGCCGCCTGGCGATATTATAAAGAGGGCCTGACGGATTCGGCAATACTGGGAGCCGTATTCGCCGCTGCGGCAGCCCTCGAGTCTCCTGAAGCAAAGCAGGTGGTGGGAGAAATCCTGGCCCTGCTTAAGAAAAAGGATCCGAAGCGCCTCGATTATGAATTGGGGCAACTGGCGCGGACCCTGGCCAACCAGGATCCAGTTGCCGCCCTGGAGTGGGCCCGTAAGCAGCCTCCCGATGACCCGTTGAGTAAAGAGGTGCTCACACATTCCGGCCGGAAATTGGCGACTTCGGATCCGGAACAGGCTCTCGCGCTGCTGGCAGAAACCGGCGGCTCCAGCCGGACTTATGAAAACGATGGGATACTCCGTGAGGCTTTCGCCTCCCTCAGCTCCAGCGATCCCGAACGCGCCCTGACCCTCATGAATGCCCTGCCGGAGAAGCAGCGCTGGGCGGCGATGAGCGGCTGGCTGACCCGTGGATTCAGCGCGGATCCCGTCGCCGCCATGGAGCAGACCCGCACCTGGTTGGCCGATCCCGCGATGAGGCAAAGCGCCATGTCCGGCTGGGCCAACGCTTTTTCCTGGGGTCACGGGTCGGGCATCAGGGATCCCGGACCCAGCCTGGAGGCGATGCCGGAATTGAATGACGCCGTGACCGGTTATGTTCTCAGCACTTGGGCCAAAGGCGATCCCGAGGCGGTGGCCGGGTGGATCGGAGCCCGCACCGGAGACCCCCGGTTGCTGGATAAAATGAAGGATGAGGGCGTGCTGGCGGAGATCGCCATGTCCCGCCCGGAATTCACGGCGGAATGGATCAATAGCCTTCCAACTTCCCCCATTCAGGAAGCCGTCGTGCGCACGCTGGCCGCTAATTGGAACGCCTTTGACCCACAAGCCGCCCGTGCCTGGATGGACACACTGCCCGCCGGTTCGCTTCAGGAGGCGGCCACGCAGGCCATTGCTCCCGCCGATCCTGCGGGAAAAAAGTAATGGTGCGGGGAAAATGGTACGCAGCCCCCTACTCTCCTCTGCCCTTCACCCTCAAGACCACCTTTGGCGAGTCAGGACAAGCGGGTAGCACGGAACCGCTTGGCCCTGCCACCACGAGATGGCAAGCGTTCAGTCGAGTGAGAGGCGGGGAAAACGGCACAGGGCGGAGCGACGAAAGGCTTCCGGGACGCACCCAGCCGCCTTGGCGTGTCTGGCCGGACGGAGGGCGCCGGCACTCCCCAACGGTCTCGGAGGCCCGTTTCCGGCCCAGCGTGAGGCTTCGGAGTTCCCGAACTCAGAAAGAAGAAGTGGTGGCTTCGCGCCCGTTCTAGCAAAGGTTTGGCCGGGACCTGAGCCCAACCAGTCCCCCAAAGGTAACGGTACCGTTACCCTGAGGGCACCCCCGTCCCAATCCTTTTCTTCTATATAAAGTAGTACCTCCGTTTCAGAGCCCGGGAGGCGGAAGAGGCCAGCCCCCCACGCACAGCAGCACGACGTCGATGTGATCCTGCAGTAGTTGGCCCACACGCTCCCTTGGCCTTGCAGTGACTGCGGTTTTGGCCCTGGCCTTTCGGCCGTCAGGAGAACGGGATCCGTCGCTTGATGTCCACGCCTAAAAACATTGCTGTAGTGTTACCGACTATAGGCTCAGCTCACTGTTTCCATGGCGTCCCTGCTTGCAAGATTTGCTTCCTATCCTCATTGATTCCTGATAATTGGGACCTTATGCGACGGCTACCGCGTATACGTTTCCTTGTTCTTCTGGGTTTTTCCTTTGGAGGCCTGTTGGAGTTGCTGATGAACCACCCTCCCACCCAAAAATCGGAGGCTGGTAATTCTCCGCTGTCAGGAACCAGCGGCCTCCCCATATCCGGGGGTGAAATTCCAACTACGACAGGCACCCCTTCCTTTACTCTGCCAACCCACGAACCACCGCCGTCCGTAAACCTTGCCGAGGTCATCGCCGCTCAAGCTGCAGAACGGATCGAAAAACTCGCAATCTGGCTGGCTACTGCGAACAGCGCGGAAACCGCGGCAATGTTTGAGAAAGTCTCCGCAGAGGATGATCACCCGAGCAACCGCCTGCAAATCGAACTGATTCTCCAGCACTGGGTTGCCATTGACCGCAAAGCCGCTTTCCACGCCGGCCGCCTCACCATTCCAGGCGGATGGAATTGCTACCAGGCGTGGGCACGGCTGGATCCCCGCGCAGCATGGCAGGACGCCATAGCCCGGGACTATTTCGCACAACAAAACGTCATCAAAAGCATTGCCGAAAACGATCCCATGCTCGCCAGAGAGATCATGGGACACTGGAACGATCCGATGACTTTGCGCGAAACTTCCATCCATAGCAACATCGCAGGGGGCATGGCCCGCACCCAGCCGCAGGCCGCTGCCGACTACATGCTCTCACACGGTGCCGCTCCCGTCACGGCATTGAAGCTGTGGTTCCTGAGTGAACCGGACGCGGCCCAGGCCTGGGCGCTGTCCCAAAACACGCCGCAGCGAAAAACCGCGGCCCTGAAAAGATTGGTCGCAGAATGGAACGACTCCCATCCTGACAAAATACCAGCTCTGCTGGCCGGGTTACCTGAAGGCCAGTCCAAATGGGCCGTCCAGGCAACCTATGCCCAGGGTCTGGCGCGTTCCGATCCCGATGCGGCCATTGCTTATGCTGCCCAAGTTACGTCACCTGTCGCCCGTGCCGGCATTCTTCAGGAAACGGCCTACGGTCTTGCCAGCAACCAACCGGAAGGGGCTATGCGCATTCTTAGAACGCTGGATTGGTCCCATTCCGGGGACGCTTGGAAAG
Source organism: uncultured Verrucomicrobiota bacterium (assembly GCA_942492905.1). Taxonomy (GTDB): domain Bacteria; phylum Verrucomicrobiota; class Verrucomicrobiia; order Verrucomicrobiales; family V1-33; genus CAIZWU01. The sequence continues at coordinate 1,278,109 of OW818657.1, read as the reverse complement.
AAGCCACCATCGCCGTCAGCGAAACCGCCGAAGCCCAAATAGCTTCGTCCCGGGCAGCGGCCACCCTTCAAATTCTGGCGGAGGATCATCTTGCCGATGCCTTGTCCATTGCCGGAGAAGTGCCCTCAGGTCCATTGCAGGATCAGGCCATGGGTGCCGTAGCCAGTTCTTGGCCCAAATCAAAATCCCAGGAGTTGTCGGAGTGGCTGGTCCAGCAGACCGTGCCTTCCGTGCGTGAGGCAGGGGCCAAAAGGCTGGTGGAAAATTTATTGTTGGACCCGTCCCCCGATTTCGATGCCGCCGCGAGATGGGCGGCCACTCTCTCCCTGGACCGGAAACCGGAAGACTCTCCTCTCAACACCGTCATCCAGCTCTGGAAAGGATCGGATCCGGAGGCAGCCAATACCGCTTTGGTGGAGTTGAAGATTCCTCCCGCCCTCCGTGAGTTCCTGACACAACCAGCAGTTCCCTGAAACATCCCCATGGACTCCGCACCTCCCGTTTCCCGCTCTCATCCATGGCTTGTGTCAGGATTATTCTTCGCCAGTGGCTTCCTCGGTTGGTTGGCCGCTGGGGTCATCCACCACCTCCCCTCCACGCTGTCTTCACCCATCCGGCCCACTGCCCCACCCCCCGCAAGAAGTACCGTCGAAAGTCCGCACCCACTGGCAAACCTCAAAAGTTGGATTCTGGAAATCCGGAATGCCGGTTCCCCCTCACAACAAACCGCCGCTGCCGCTGCACTTGCGGCGCGTCTTTCGCCGGATCAATGGCCGGAAGTCCTTGAGAATCTGGATCTCTTTTCTCCTGAAATTGTACGGCAGGTCCTGGGACAATCAATCTCCTGGCGCTGGGCGGAAGCAGATCCTGCCGGGGCCGCCGAGTGGGGATTGAAACGCACCCACGGACGCCTTGATATGGTTGGCGCCGCGGCCGCCGCCTGGGTGAGAAGGGATCAGACAGCCGCCATGGCCTGGTTTAATGGACTAGCTGATGCACAGCGTAATATCGCTCATGAAGGCTTCTACTCCGCGTTGGCAAAAAAAGACCCGGATGTCTGTCTGAAAATGATCCTCGCCCGCCAAAATGAGCCTTCTTTCAAACATTATTCCTGGTTGCTCGAGTCTCTCACTTCCCACGACCCTCAATTGGCGGCGGATATTGCCCAAGGTATTACGGACCCGGAAGTGAGCAAAGAATTCATCCATAGAGCCGTCAATAAAATGGCCCGCGGTGATTTGCCGAAGGCCGTTGCCTGGGCTCAGCAGCAACCCGATTCGCCTGAGATGCTGAAACAGGTTTTCCGTCAATCCACAGTGCCGCCAGCTATACTGCTGGACTGTCTCAGTAAACTCAGCCACGAGGATCAGGAAAAAATGGCCCAGGACTGCCGCGTGTGGTGGGGGAACTACAAGCCTGCCGAGATGCTCGCCGCTCTGAAGCAGGTCCCCGGCCAGCTTTCGGAAGCCACCGTCAGTTCACTGGTCCGCCGGACCATTCCTACCATGGTGCGACAGGATGCCGTCGCTGCACGGCAACTCCTCGAAAAGGATTGGGGAGCCTACGCCAAGGATTGGATCCCCTCCCTGACATCCGATTGGTGCAACATCGACCCTGCGGCGGCTGGCGCGTGGCTGGAGGAACTTCCTCCCAGTCCGCACAAAGACAAGGCCGTGGCCCGGCAAAAGGAAATGGCTGCCAACCGGCTCAAACAACAGCAACGGTTGGAAGAATCTCCCGTGGATTCCACACTCCGTTTGCTGGCCGATCCAAGCGACTATTTAAAACCCTCATTGGCCTCCCTCCAGCCTCAGGAGGTGAGCGGTCTGTGGGAGAAAACCGAAACCCTGAGCGAGACAGCGCGGGTCAAGGCCCGTGCAACCCTGATCGACTTTCAATCCCACAATCACCCCACCGAAGCCGCCGCTTGGATCAGTCAGGCCGCTCCCTCGCCGGAGACGATTCAGCAAGCCTCCCGTCTCGCCGCCACTTGGGTGATGGACGACGCGACCACTGCCGCCTCCTGGGTCGTTTCGTTGCCGGAGGGAGAAACCCGCACTTGGGCCGTCTGGAATCTCGTCCGCCAATGGAAACGTATTGATCCGGGTTCCGCAGCTCAATGGTTGGAAAAAATCCCGCACAATACCACCCGCGACCTTGCCATGAGTGCCTTTAACGACAAATACCCCGCTCCCAAACCATAGTCAGGGAGCGTAATCGGGGGTGCTCGTTGATTACGGCTCTACCTGTCTTACGTCATTCGGGGTCTTGAGGTGTCAAAACTCGAGCAGCAATTCTGTCTTCGACGAGCAACCGCAGAAAACGTTGAGAACTCTCACGCGGGCGTGGTGTTGCTTCGGCACCGGGCTGAGCGACGAAAGGCTTCTGGGGACGCTCCCAGCCGCCTTGGGGTGCCCGGACCGGGCCGGAGGACCCTGTCACGCTCCAGCCGTCTCGGAAGCCCGTTTCCGGCCCAACGTGAGGCCGTCGTTCTCCCCGACTCAGGAAGACGAAGTGGAGGATTCCCACCCGGTCTAGCAAAGCTGTCGGTGGGACCCGAGTCCAACCAGTCCCCGAAAGGTAACGTTACCGGTACCCCCGTCCTAATCCTAATAAAGTATTACCTCCGCTTTCAGACGGCGACTCGCTTGCCGGAGGTGCTGTCAGCTCGAAGAATTAGTGCTCAGTTTTCTGCAGTCCGACGAAGTTGCATTGCATTGAATGTCAACGGCAGGGACCTGAAGCCGGAGCATTCGCCAGCCACCGGCGACAGCGGACGCAGTGAAGCTTTGCTGCGACCCCACCGCCACGCCTGTGGATTTCGGGAAGGCCGTGGAGCTGAAAACAAAACTGTTCCCTGCGTACCTCTGGGTCGGTCAGGTGCGCCACCGAGAGGGAGACACCGAGGGAGCGCTTAAACTTTATACCGAAAACCATGGGTCGCCCTCGAAAAGAGTGAGGATTGGAGCGGCGGTGGTGAGAGGGCGGGAATGAGGATTGGGAAGGGCGAGTATTTTGAGGTGCTTTGTGTTTGCTCTGCCTGGCTTTTTGCTATTCGGTTCCTGGAATGAAACTGCCAGCTGTCACCCTCCATTACGGGATTTGCGCGCTCATCGGCTTTGGGGCCGGGTGGTTCGTGAAATCGGCTTCCACTCCCGATAACGCCGTCGCCCCGGCCGGTGTTGCCAAGCGAAGTGGTCATCCCTGGCCCTCAAGGCCGGCTGGCCCACTAAGCTCCTCCCGACAGAACTGGTTAGATGCCGCCTCCTTGGATATCGCCGCCATCCGCACCGCGGTTCAACCAGGCACGGTGAATCAGGTGCTGATCGACAAGTTGGAGGCAATCCTTTCCCTCGGCGATCCATCAATCCGGAATCCACAATGGCAAACGGTCCTCACCGCGATGCGCGCCGAGGATGCGATGGCCATCAAGGAGCTGTTCCGTGCCAAAGCCAAGGAAGGCCGACATTTCGAAAGCGAGTTTGAAGCCTTCTGTCACCGCTGGGGACAGCTGGATGGAGCGGTCGCCGCCCCAATCATCGTCAGCGAGTATGCTGGAAAGGAACAAATTGTCATCAGAGTGATGCAGGGTTGGGGCAGCCGGGATGCTCCGGCAGCGCTTGCTTGGGTAGATCAGCAACCGGGAATCAATAAGGGTATCAACACCGGAGCCATCGTGGAAGGACTAGGACAGCGGAGCCCCAGCGATGCCGAATCACTCATTCTTGCCAACTTCGGAAACCCGGATCTGGAAAGGTTCCAGGGCCGGATCGCTGCCATGAAAGTCGCACAGGAGGGATTGGGTGGTGCTCTACCCTGGTTCGATCAAACCGCCTCCGCCGGATTGCCTGACAAATACAAGCAAAGCAATCTGGAAAGCCTGCTCAAGATCATCAATCAGGGAGGCGACTCCAATCAAGCCATTGCACTGGCGCGGCGGTATGCTGACCGCGCTTGGTTGCCGGCTTCCGCTGGAGAGGAAATCGCTCTGGCCCACTTGGGCGAAGACCCGCCTGCTGCCCTCAATGAAATCGGGGAAATGCCCTCCCGAGACGCTCAAAGAACGGCCACCCGCCTCATCCTGAACCATTGGGGACCGGAGGCCACCAGTGAATGGTTGGCAGGAAATCCGCAGCACCCTGTCTTTGATACCGCCGCCTACGTGTTAGTCGAGAGTTTGGCTAAAACTGATCCCGAAGCTGCCGCCGCCTGGGCCAGCCAGATCAAGGATCAAAACATGAAATCCTTTGCAGATTCCATTGTGAAATTGGGAACAATTTCACAACGCCCGCAACCGACCTCTGACCTCTGACCTCTGACTTCTGACTTCTGACTTCTGCCCCCTCCCCCTACCGCCCCCCAAACATCGCCCCCACGTCAAACCCGCCCTTCCCTCCCCCGGCGGGAGGCGCCGCGCCCCCTTGGTTCGGCTCCGCCTTCTCATACCGGAGGTCCAGCTTGCCAAAAGAAGAAGAGCACCCGCGTGCGGAAGGACTTAAACCTGGCCAGTCCGCGGGCGGCCCCGTTGCCTCTAATTTCGCCGTTTGAACGAATTCATCACGTTGTCCCTCATTACGGTGACGGACGTTGAGTTATGCTTCCTTGAACGCAATTTCAGCATAGGAGGCCATTTGTGGGCTCCCGGTCGAAGCCTCCTTGATGACGTAGTGAGCGGCTCGCTTCGGGTCGATCTTGGCGATCGCTCGAAACGCCTCTGCGCGAAGAATCTCCATGCGATTCGTGTCGAGGTATAGCTTTTCCAGCGCGTCGTAAGACTTGGCGTCGCCAGCAGTGCCCGCAGTGATCGCTGCCATGCGGGGGAAGTCGTGACCGAAAACGACCTCAGGCTGGTGATCGATCCAGTAACGCACCAGTTCAAGCTCTGCGTCGGTCAATGTCTGGGTCGGCTTCTTGTCGGTCTTCTCCCAAATGGCGCACAACTCTTTAAACTTCTCGTGATAATCTGTCTTCGTGGTGACCCGTCCTAACGCTGAGCTGCTCAGAATCCAAATCAGCGTCAGGCTATAGAGAACGTATGGCATATTGAATGAACGAGTGCAGACTTCGTTTCTTGGGAGAAAAGGCATCCTGGGGCTTGTCGACAATGACTACCAGAGCTGGCAGCCACGACGCAACAAATAAGGGCGAACCCAAAAGGGTTTTCTACTCCTTTACGTTTTAATCGAATCTTGAGCGACGAATGCTACCTCAAGATCGCACGTGTCTCCGCACCTCCGCAACTGATCGCCCTGGATCGCCTCAGGATTCGGAGACTTGCGGAAAGAAGGAGTGCCAAACTGGACGGCTCTGGAATCCCTGTAGCCGCCAAGTTGAACTCAGGCAGGGAGGTTCCCGGACTAAAGCGGCCGTAGTCATGATAGTAGATCGAAACAGGCTCAACACCTCCACTGCCAAAATGTGAACTGTAGTCCACGATGCATCCAATCAGAGATACCGGCGAATCCCCTACCCCGGAAGTGCCTAGCATCCATGTTGCCAAAACTGGATGCCAACGGCTAAGCCCCATATCGTGTCCGCCCGAAGTCGGGAAGCGAATAGTGTAACTCGGAATCTCCAATGAAGCTGTCGTAAATCCGCTTTCAAAAAGCTCTTGAAGACTCCCGAAAATCGCCCCTGCAACGGGACCGGAAACCCAAAGGTCCTTTTCAAATGGAAACGTATTTAATGGGTTCGAATCCGGACCTCCGATGACTCCAAAACGAAACCCCACGCTCGCCGCGTTATCGGTCGTGATCAGGTTCGCAAGCTCAGGCTTGCCATCTCCATCCATGTCAATATTCAAGAAATCCTCCGCACGTGGCGCAAGAACGGTTGGCGGGCTTCCACCACGACCTGGAATGATTTCGCTTACAGGACGGGGCAAAAATGTAACGGTCGCGGCCCTCAAGAGGGGAACAGAGCAAAATAAACCAGCAGCAATGACAATGGGCAGTCGCATTTTGAGGGGGATGGGGGGCGCTTGGACGGCAATCAGAAACTGCCTCCACGTGATCATGCCCCCCTTGGTTGCAATGTCTAGGGCTTGTCGACATTGGCTGAAATTTCGAAGTAGAGGGGGGTCCGCGCCATCCCCATACCGCCCCTTCCATGGGGAAAGGTTTTTCCCGAAATTTCCAAGTCAACGTGGACAAGCCAAGGGGGTGATTTACCGTAACGGAAGAAAATCTCCCGCGGTTCTTGGGAAGGCTACTGAGCCTGCCGGATTAAAAACCTATCATGATCATGAAACAGCGCATCGCCCTCCTCCTCGTGGCCGGCCTCTGTTCCGTGTCCGGCCAGACCGCCAAACCCCCGGAAGAAAAAGCAGCTCTGCGGCAGCCGCGGGCTGAGGAGATGGCGGCAAACACCAAAAAGAAACTGGAGGCGGAACAAGTGGCAGTGGAGGCGGAAACGAAGGATATCAAAAACCGTTGGATGAAGCCGCTCTGGGAGGACTATGCCGCCCGCTATTTGGGGATGACGGATCTGGAGAGAATCAGGCGGAAGGAAGCGCTGCTTGCGGCCCGGACCGTGGCCTTGAAACTGATGGAAGGAAAGACGCTGCCCAAGGAAGTGTTGGCATGGTCCAAGTTGGTCATTAAGAAGAAAATCGAATTCGGCATGCCGGCGGAGTTTATCGCCCTGTCTTGGGGCGACCCTATCAAAAAGAAAACATCCTTGGACAGCTTGCCAATTTGGATCTACGAGGGCAAGGGAGACAAGCGGCATGAGTTGATGCTAAAAGATGGGCGGCTTAAACAGTGGGGCCGGTATTCCTGATCACGGATGCATTAACGGCTGTCAGAAGTGCAATTAATGAAAAAAAATCCGCCAACGAATCCGAAAAAGGAATTAGTAGTTCTTAGCATCCTCATGGTCACTATTTGTGTGATAATGGAAATTCTAATGAAGGATCATTTCGATTCATTTCCTGGTGGACGAAGGATGGCTTACTTAATTCTGATCGGGAGTATGGTTTTTTGGATTATCGGACGATTGGTGCATGATAAAAGCAAACAGTAGGAGCAGCCTGTGAGTGTGCCTTTGCTTGGAGTAGCCCAGATTAAATCAGCGTTTGGATCTCCACCAGCTCGCCAGAACGTCCCCATGTCGGCCGGGGGCTGGTGTCGGATCCATTTTTTCGGCGGGAATCAGGGAGACACCAATTCACCATATCTTTTTAAGTACATCGCCTGAGTCAAAGTCGTTGATTCGTGAATATACTGGCCTTGTTCATCTATCGAATCAAACATCACAATAACAGGGATTTCCCGGGCATCATTACCCTGATTGTGAATAACGTTTTCAGCGCAAATTTTTTGGCGTCTCAGACCGAAATGACCGAAAAGTCGATCATTAGCAATTAGCGATTTTAACAAATCTGCCCTCTCGGCATCCAAAGCCTCTTTCAATTCGGAACCAAGAGCGTCCAAAACCGAAGTAGAATCAAATGGATTTATTACCAAAGTTTGACCCCCATCTTTGGTTACTTCCACCGTGACATGCTTTTTCTCCAGCGCTTTTAAGCTTTCCAAGGTTCTTTGCAAAATAGTCTTGGTAGCTGTGATTTGATCGGGCGCCAGTTGCAAATCTTCGGCAAGACTTTCACTGAATTCAAGAGTATTGAAATCGAGTGTTGGGAATCGGTATCGAGCCAAAAGCAACTTGATCGGATTGGGCTTTCTCGGAATTGCCTTCTCCGCGGACGGGTCTTTAGAGGTGTCGATTAAAGCTCCCTCTGCGCCCGCCTGCGCAGTACGGTCCACACGGAAAGGTGAGGGTGTGGTAGCTTCCGGCGGAAGCTTTGGTGGAATTGCATTGCTGCTCCAATCATGTCGATGATGGAAAAAAAACACCACCCAGCCAACCAATAAACCCACGGAAAAGGTCACGCTCCGTTCTTGCCAGACTTTCATTGGAACGCCTTCATTGTTGGGTGTTTTGGAATTTTCCACGACGCATCCCAGATTACCATTTCGCGCTCAGAATCAAGACAAATCGGCCCGCTATGCCTGCGGCTTTGGCCCAAAGTGAATTTATCAGGCTCCGGCCAAACGCAACTCACCAGCCATCCACCTACCTACCCCCCAAAACATCGCCCCCACATCAAACCCACCCTTCCCGCCCCCGGCGGGAGGCGCCGCGCCCCCTTGATTCGGCTCCGCCTTCTCATACCGGGACAGCCGCTGCTGCAGTTCCACAATCGTGGCCGCCTGTTTGGCCGCCACCTCCCGGTAGATCGGCATCGCCTCCGCCATCGCCATGTGGCGCACGTGCTCGGCCGGGGTCACGTCAAACCCCTCGTCAAACCGCGCCTGGATCTGGGCCAGCACCGCTTTCCCCGCCGGGGTGCGGAAGAAGAGTTCCCCCGTGGCCGGGTCGGTCAGCTCCTTCCCCACTGTCTTGGGCCTCGGCCGCGAACCGCTGCCGCAGCCCTTCCGTGATCTTGCCACTGAGCACCCCCGGCATCCCCGCCTCGTAGTCCCGCCACTTCTGCAGCTCCGCCGTCGGGCTTTTCAGCGCCTGCTCCTTCGCCCGGGTCAGTCCCCGGAACTGATTGGCTTTCTCCTTCAGCAGGCCGGCCGCCGTTTCATCCTCCACCGCGCCCAGGGCCTTGGCCATCTTGTATTCCGAATCCGCATCAAAAATCGATTTCAGGACCTCCTCGCTGATCCCCGCTTCCCCGGCCACCTCCTTGCCCGCCATGCTCCGCAAACTTGGTGATCGCCTGCCGGATCGCCCTCACATCCCATCCCACCACCCCGCTGGCCTCAGGATCTTCCAGCCGCGCCAGCAGATCCGTGATGCGGAATTCCGTCTTGATGGCAAACCACGGCCACTTCCCGGGATTCTTCTTCCCCTGTGGCGGGGTGATCAGGTTCCCCGGGTGCAGGCTGCTGAAGTGCCAGCCCTGCGGATGTGGAAAATGGAAAATCCCCATGCCATGCGCCCGGCGGTTGTGCACCATCATCTCCAGTTCATCCAGCCACTCCTCCCAGTCATCGAGCGCCCGCTTGTCCTCCTGCTCCACCACCGAAAGCAGATCCGCCATCTGTTCCATGCCCGAGAGCAGCCGCACATAAGTATCCGGCTGCGTGGCCAGATTGTAATCCATCTCCGCCCCCTCATCCACCCCCGACTCCATCCCGCCCCAGTCGATATTCGCCGTCCACCCCAGCTTGTCCGCATCCAGTGCCGAATCATCATCCGGAGGCACCCGGTCATAAGCCGCCTCCACCGCCCGGTAAATCTCCAACCGCCCCGCCTGCTTCTTCTCCTGCGCCTGAATCAAAGACAGCATCTTCATCGGATCCGAAGCACGAGGCTTCCCCTGCCGCGGCACCGCCGCCGGAGCTTCAAGTTGATCAGTCGTCATTGCCCCACATGGTTACACTGCTCCTGTCACCACGCAACTCTCATGTCTTCATGGTCGTACACGCCTCGCCTCCATTCCCAAAAGTCACTTTTTCAATACCTACGGTCGCTTTCGAGTCTTGGGGACGATCAAGCGGCACACCCTACGCTTAGTTGCTCTTTATTAGATCAACCACACTTGGAACGGGATTCTTTTGCCGGTCATGGACGTTTTTGATGGCTTGTCGTCGTAGTCCAAGGTTGGCGACACTTTCAGCCCACTTAAGGGCTAATTCAAAATCGGTTTGTGCAATGCGTCCGGACAGATACATCGCAGCCTCATCCTTCTGAGCAGATGGCGGGGCATCCCGGATCTGAGCAGAAGCCTGCTCCGGGTCAATCTCGACATACGATTGCAACGCTAGGCCAGCGGTTGCTGAGTCTGCTTTACCTAAATATTTATCAGATAAAAAATAGCTCAGGGCAGCGGGGGAGTCGTCATGGGCCAATCTTCGAATCAGCTGGGAGCCTAACTTAGCCCTCAAGTTTGGTTCTAGCTTTTCTATGAGAATCAACCCGGCTTTCGGATCCTGAGTGATTTTGGAAGCCGCCATGCTTGCTAAAAGCGCATCTCTCAGAAGGGTCTGCTCTTTGGTAGATCCCGGCAGATTCAGAACTTGTTTCGCCGTTTCATCCCCATTTTGTACGATTCCCTGAACCAGAATACCGGCGACCAGACTTTCGAACACGTTTTCATTTCCACGGAGCTTTGTTGAATTTAGAAAGGCAACCAATTTTGGATCAAGCCGGCTCAGCTTTTCGATGTGCCCAAAGGTGGTATCCATTTCTGAGTAACTGGTCCTAAAACCTGACCAAAAGGCCGGCCTCAGGTGTTCAGGCAGCCCGGAGAGGGCACTCTCCAAGGTGTTGATCAAAAGCTCCGGGTCTTCAGCGTAAAGCCTGGAACCGAGGAAACTACCCGCTGCCATGCATTTTGCTTCCGAAGATATATCGATCCCCGGAAGCAGCTCCCTGTTTTTCACGCCGACACTGAAGGGTTCCGCCTTGCCCTGGGAACTTACCGTGTCAGGTGCTCCTGCGACCGCCGTGGCTGGTGCCGCACGTGGCGGTTCTCCTTTTGCCGAAGGCCTTGGTCCAACACTCCTTCCAAGGATGAAGCCCATTACGCCAAATGCCAAAGCCAACAAATAGGGAAAGTATTTCATGCATTTCCAGGACACCAGATTTTAATGGAAACCCTTCTACCCAGGAACTGGCTCCCTTGTCAAACACCATGACAGCGGCCGAAGGGCCCCAACCTCCTCAAATCCTCAAATCTGAAATCCCTATCCCGTCCATCCCGTCCACCCCGTCCATTCCCAAGCCTCAGCAGTCCCTGCCCCTCACTTTTTTCCCCGCCAGAGAGCCCGCCCCGGATATCGTCAGCCAAACTAATCCATGCCAGCCGAGCTCACTCCTCCTGAGATGGATAATCCCAACGCACCTAAACCCATTTCCAGCAATCTCCGTCATTTAGCATTTTTGTACTCACGGCGAGCTTATACAAAGGGTAAGCACCTCCAAAAATGCATATAATCGGTAGAAAATTAGCCGGTAAACTGGAGGGAATAATAGGAAACAAAAAAGCGGTGATCCGCGCGAGGCCTACACAAATGAAAATATAAAATGCAGTAATTCGATAGATCGCCGGTGCATTATTTGGTGTTGGACTCGTCTCGAATTGCGGCGTTTTTAAAGAAATCCGCCTCGATACCACGAGTACAAGCGTCAAACTTGCTATAAATGAGCCAACTGATATCATTCGACCACCCGCAAATGATGGCACGAGTTGAGTAATAAGATCAGCACCGCCTAAAGAATACAGTGCGAGAATTAAGAGAAAAAAAATTTTCCGCATGGTCATCTTGTTTTTTGAGGGGCATTTTGATTTTACTTGCCCGGTTTGGCAAGTATCGCGGCAAATTGGTCAGTGGTCATTGCCCACATTGTCACCTCAATCCTCCCACCCCGCAACCCCCTCGCTCCAAAATCTTAAATCACCTCAACCCCACCTTCCTCAAATCCACCCCGTCCATCCCCAATCCTCTGCAGCCCCTTCCCCTCACTTTTTGCCTCGCCAAGAACTCCACCACGGATATCGTCAGTCAGATTTATCTCTTGGTAAAAAAGGAAACGGAAGACTTTTCGACCGGTTGCAATCTAATTATTAATACCTTGGAATTAAGCGAATGAATTGCTCAAAATCCATCTTTGCATTTGTCTCTTTCGCAGTTTTTTTCATTTTAGTGTGTTTCGGCGTCTCCGAACTTGTAAATTTAATCGCACCAAATCTTTTTCTGGGGGGAAAGTGGGCCAGATTGATCCTGATAATGTTCATTTTTGGAATTCAGGCAGCGGCATTTTGTAAGAAATTTGAAATTGTCCTGAAGCCAAAGGACAACAAGGATGGAGCCGCGCCGCCCACGGAATCTGATTCCTCAAAAAGCAAAACAATAGAGCGTGTTCATTTCGATGATTGAGGGACCCGCCGACCAACTTTAAGGCCTATGATTCGAGTCTTCCAATCGATAATCGCGTGTATTATGCTGATGCTGATGCTCCCGATACTTGCAATCGCAATTATCGGCTTGAAGCTGGGGGGAGCGACACCACTTTTCGTTACCAAAGAGCATTTCTCCCGTGGGTTTGGGGAGGGCTACCTCGCTTTTAATTCTAGCAACAGTAGATTTGGACTTTTCCTGAGACGTCACTCCCTCGACAAGCTGCCTTCCCTATTGGGGGTTGCTCTCGGAAGGGCACGGCTCATGAATTTGCCTTTGTGGGAACGGAAGTGAGATCCATCTGGAATTCATAGGATCGCCACCACAGAACCTCTCCTCATGAGCTTTGAAACCATTTCCAGCGTTTCCTTGTGGCTGATAGCAGCGCTCGGCTTGGGTGTGCCTGCTTGGCTCGTGTTCTATCCTCCGGGCTTTCTACGTGCGGGAGCATCGTTTCTCCGGCTGCTTCTCGGGGTCCTCGTTACAGGAGTTGCCATCTATGCGTTATTCTACGGTTTCATCTATCCCGCGGTGCAGGCCAGCGCCGATGCCGAAGGCGCCCTGGACGGCATACTCCTTGTTCACCCCATATGCGGATGGATGATTGGCGCCATCGTCACTCCCGTTTTCTTCGCCGTCCGCCTCTGCTGCCTCGCCTATCGTGGCCCCCGGGCCACTGTAACTGACAGCTGAGAACTCCCCTTCCTCCCCCCTCCGAACTTCCTCCTCACTTTTTTCCTCGCCAAGAACCCCACCACGGATATCGTCAGTCAAAATATTCCATGCCAACCGAGCCCACCCCTCCTGAAATCGGTATCCCAACGCCCCAGTTGGCAAAATAAACAGTTCACCCAAGGAACCCATCACAAAATGAATTTCGCAGGCACCATAGTCGCAGCCATTGCCCTTCTCACTCAAACAGTCGTAGCTGGAGAAGGCACTCCCAAAGAGCAGGCGATGAAGCTCTATAGCAGCATTTCCGCTGGTAATACTGAAGAGGGGTTTAGCCTGTTGTTTGCCTCTAGCTTGATGGCCGAGCGGAAGGAAATGCAGGTAAAGGCAATGGGAAATCAGGCAAAAAGCGCTTTCGATTTTTTTGGACCACCAACGGCGATTGAGTTCATAGAAGAGAAAACGCTGAGCGATAGCCTCGTGAAATTGAAGTGGCTCACAAAACACAAGGATGAGTCACCTCTTTTCTGGAACGCTTTGTTTTACAATCGTGCCGGCAAGTGGGAGCCTCTTCAAATTCTCTTTAATGACGAGCCCGCCAAAGCCGGCCTTTGAATGGCACCAAGGTGATGAAACGCTTGATCGTCACTCTGCTTGCCGGGGCGCTTGTCGTTGGATTTTCGCTTTGGTTTTTCAGCCGTCCAGTGGTTGTGCTATCGGAAAACTCACCAATATGGACCACTGAAGATGACGCTTCTCGCCAAGGAACTATTTTCCCAGGACCGGCTCCTCAGCCCAAAAACATGATGATGCAAGGAGACCGGATAAGAATCGTGTGGATTAAATATGGCAAGGATTACAAGGCGGCCTTTGTGGTCACTCCTGATCTACAATCAGGTTGGATTTTGACCACTCAAGACGGCATATCAGGATGACAAAACCCCACCCTCGATATCGTCGACTAAACTATCGATGCCCACCCAGCTCACCCCTCCCGAAGTGGATCTCCCAACACCCCTGTTGGCCTAATCCAGAGTTCTCCCCCTCCAGCACGCGATGTCGAAATCACACAGCCAACCTATGAGTCGGGATCAGTGGTCTGGGGTGGTCTTCGCGCTGCTGGTGGTTGTTCCCGCAGCCCTCATTCCCATGATGGGGCATTCCGAAAAACTATTGGATTTGCGTTATTCGCTTTGGGCTATTGTGCCCATAGTTGGAGGCTTCATTTCCGGTTTGATTCTCCGTCGTCGCCTTTCTTTGGCTCTTTTTGCCGCTGTGGCTGGATACACAGGATTTTGGAGTGCAGCTACATGGGGAGCTGGTAGTCGAGCCACCTCCGTCTACGAGGCGCTTGCAGCCACTGGAGTTGGGATCTTGCCGGTATTTTTATTCTATGCACTCTACAAGCGCTTTTCCAAACCGAGGAATGCCGCTACAAGCGATTTACCAAACCGGGGAATGCCCTTCGGGCAGATCATTGGGCAATTCTGGAAACAGATTCTCTTCTTTGGGGGCGCTTTCCTTGTCATGACCGTGATGACGGTCATGGATTTGAACGCGCTTGAGTCTGGAGAGGTGGAGACCGTTCGGCTTTGGGCTCCTATCGTTTCGTTCTATGAGCGGTTCGGATATTGGCCAGCCGTCCTGCTCCCACCCGTTCTGGGACTCATTTGCGGAAGTATCTTGTGCTGGAGTCTGATGAAGCGAGGGACGATCCATCCACCCCAACGTAACGCGGGTGAACAAGACGCGGATGGCAACCCCCACTAGTGGGGTTTCCATCGCTTGAACGTTCAACCATTCCATCCCCTCACAAGATCACTCACCCGCCGCCGCCGGGTTTGCTCGCGGTGCTGCAGAGGCTTCGGTTTCATAAAGTCCGGCAACGTGGACTCCGTCGGCAATGGCTGCCACTGCTGGGTCAGGCTCAGCACTTTCCGCTGCAGCTTGCCCTCTATCATCACCGCCACCGCATCCAGTTCATCCGGGCTCTTCCCTTTGTTGGCCCGCTTCCAGTCCTTCTTGGGCTCGATATCCGCCTTCTTGCCGTCAATCTCCACCAGGCCCCGGGTGGAAAGCTGATAGGCCACTTCCTTGGGTAGCCGGCACAATTGCTGCCGCATCACCAAAGCACACACCTGCAGCACCAGTTCCGCCGCCCGGGTCTGGTAGCGGTCCTTCGCCCGTTCTCCCTTGGGCCCGATCTTCCGCTCACTGACGGCATCGCTGGAGTTCACCCGGATGCATTTTCCCAGCACTCCGGCCTCGCGCTCGATGGTATCCACAATCGCCCCCTGCTGCCCGGTGCTGTCGAAGCACATGTTTTCCCACGGCACCTTGTGGGCCTCCACCTGGGCAATCACTCCCTTGGCGATCTGCATGGACCGGTCGGGCCGCTTCACATCCACCGGGATTTCAACCTTGGCCATGATCTGGCAGACGTGCGGCCCCGCCGCTCCCAAGGGCGCAGAATTCCCAGGCCCGGGCACGATTCCCATCTGCACCGGCCCGGTCTCCCCCACCACAAAAATCACCCCGTCCCCGCCCATGCTCAAATCCACCCCGCCCTGCCCCCACGGCCGCGGCCCCATCGCCGCACTGTCCAGGATGTCCAGTTCGCTGATCACCACCGTCCGCACCCCGTTCTCTGCCCTCTGCTCTCCTTCCCCATAATTCCTTGCAAATCCCGTTGAGTTTGGATAGACTCCCACCGCCAGTGCTAAATGGTTATCCATCAACCACTTCAGACCCCCCACCCCACGCAAAACAGACTACCCTACCAAATGGATACCCCAACACCCCCTGGTGGCATCATAGACTGTTCGGCGGAAATGGAAATCAGTCTCCATGACAATTGGGTTTACGCACTCTGCGTTGATCACGAATCGCAAATGATCGTCCTGCATACGGTGTATCCGCACAGCGAGCCGTATGAATTCACAGACGTGATCTTCGCAGACGTCCTTGTGCACCACTTCGAGACGCAGTGCATGACCACCGATCCGCGATATCCGTCAAACGTCCTTTTCGACATCGAAGAGGAAGAGGCCGGTACCACGCTGGGGCGTTATTGGGACTTTATCAGCTCCAACCAGAATTATGGATGGCCCGCGAGCGGGTGGAATGGTCGGGGGGACTTGGCTGGGATTCTGACGAGCCAAGGACATCGCTGCTTTCACATTCACGGAACCGTGGGGCTGGATGGCTTCGTCTTCGCCATGACGATGATCCTCAGGCCGCGCACGTCGAAGTGGACAGCTCAGTCCGAACAAGTCGTCCCTCCGAATCGCTAGGCTACGCCAAATTCCAAATCCGAGTCTTCCGTTCCCGGTGCGGATGACTGAAAACGTTAAGCCATTACGCGCGTCATGCACACCATCAGCGTCCAGATTGTTCGGTTCACTGACGCCTCTCAGCCCGGTTGGGTTGAGTGTGTGCTCCGAGACACGTCGGGTCGTGAGTGGCTACTTGCCGACAAGATACCGATTTTCACTGATGCCGCTTTGGATGCTCACAGCAGTTATCCGCAGCCCGGCGTTGTCGCTTGCGAGATTGTTCGCGAGTGGACAGACGAGCATAGCCGCAGGCGTTGCATCATCACTACCGAGCGCCCTTGGGGTGTTGAAGCCAAGGGCGGAGAGACACAGTTTGAGGCATTCAGTGACCAGATTACGACACAAGTGGCCTAATGACCGTGATTACCATTGGGCGCAGCCCCGATGATAACGGCGGTGGGACGATTCGCGGACGGCCTTCCCTGGGGTGGCATTGCAGACTTGCTCCAGCTTCCTGCCCTGGGACTCTGTGGCAGTGTCCTGGTGTTCCGCGAGCAAGCCCATCCCTTCGCTGGCGGCTGCGACTGCTTCTTCTAAAAATCCGGCCAGGAAATCGCGCGGGCGGCGATTGTTTCGCAGTGACGCTGCCGGAAGAATGGCCATAATGCAGGTGTGTCAACGGGTTGGCCAATTATTGCTTTCCCTTCCCCAAATCCCGCTGAAGCTCGGGCGGATGTCCAGACCCCGCTTTCACCGAGTTCCGTTATTAAGGAAAAACCGCCTGCCGAGCAAGGCGCCTTCATGGGTTCCGGGTGCGGTGCTAGGGCTCGGTTGGCTGGGGGCGATGGCGGGGATGGCGGCGGTACGGGAAATTCCGGGGCCGGCGGGCAGCGAGTATTTCGGCGCCTCGGTGACCGTACTTCCCAACGGAAATTTTGTGGTGACCGATCCCGGCTACGATGCGCCGGGGCCGGTGATGGATGTTGGAGCAGTCTATCTTTATCGCGGAACCACCCTGCAGGTGATCAGCGTGCTCACGGGGGACCGGGAGAATGATGGCATCGGCAATGGAGGGATCACCGTGCTGGCCAACGGTCATTATGTGGTGGTCAGTCCGTGGTGGGATGCCCCGACGGGGTATGACGCCGGGGCAGTGACGTGGTGCAGCGGAACCACAGGTTTATCCGGGAAGGTCACGCAGGTGAATTCGCTCGTTGGCGAGGAGGGGGATACGGTAGGAAACGCGGTGGAAAACCCCGTCGCGGTAACCCCGTTGAGGAACGGAAACTACGTGGTGGTCAGCGGCTATTGGGGAGGAGGCCGGGGGGCGGTGACCATGGGAAAGGGCACCGGGGGCACCGTCGGCAAGGTCACGGCGCTTAATTCCCTGACCGGAAATCCGGGGGACGGAGCGGGAAGGGGCGGGGTGCTTGAGCTGCCGAACGGCAATTACATGGTCACGAGCTCTTACTGGAGTTTCGTGCGGGGAGCCGTGACCTTTGCTAGCGGCACCGTTGGCGTGGTCGGCACAATCTCTTCGGCCAACTCTTTGGTGGGAGGGGCCGATTTTGATGAGGTAGGCTCAGCCGGGATATCCATCCTGGCCAACGGAAATTATGTGGTTAAAAGCCCCTTGTGGAACTCCTACCGCGGCGCGGTGACATGGGGGAGCGCAACTCTCGGGGTGAAGGGAATCGTCTCCTCTTCCAACTCTCTGGTTGGTAGTGCCGAGGATGACCTCGTGGGCCGGGAAGGGCTGGATGATGGCGTGAAGGCCATGGCCAATGGTGGTTATGTCGTCATCAGCACCGAGTGGAATGGCGAGCGGGGGGCAGTGACCCGCGGTGGCTCCAGTCTGGGCGTTAAGGGAATCGTCTCGGCTGCGAACTCGATCATAGGGTCACTCGCAGGCGATGCGGTGGGTGCGGGCGGGGTCACAGAATTGACCAATGGAAACTATACCATTGCCAGCCCCCTCTGGAACAATCAGGCCGGGGCCGTCACCTGGTGTGCGGTGGGCGGAGGACCGGTGGGGGCGGTTTCCTCCTCCAATTCGCTGATCGGGTCCAAGTGGGCTGATTTTGTCGGGAATGGCAGGGTCACGGCCCTGCTCAATGGAAACTATGTGGTGGTCAGTCCATCCTGGGGTCCCGGAGAGGAAAGCGGATATGGAGCCGTGACTTGGTGCAGCGGCACAACCGGGGGCAAAGGAGCGGTGACGACGGCCAATTCCCTGACGGGCGGTGACTTCTTTGATGAAATCGGTTTTGGAGGGGTGGCAGCGCTGCGCGACGGGCACTATGCTGTAAGCAGTCCTGGCTGGAATTACGGTCGGGGTGCCGTGACATGGGGGAACGGGACCACGGGGTTGTCCGGTCCGGTGTCGACGGCCAATTCGTTCGTGGGAACCCAAACCGGCGACAACGTCGGTGGTGGCGACACCACGGGTTTCAGAGATCGGCCATCGGGGGTTTGCGGTGGGATCATTCCCCTGGATGGAGGAGCTTATTTGGTGAACAGCCCGTCTTGGAACGCAGGGCGCGGATCGGTTACGCGGATCGGGGAGGCAGCGGCCAGAATCGGCACCGTGACCGCGGGGAACTCTCTCACGGGAACCAATCCTTACGATTATGTAGGTCTGGGAGTCACCATCAGCGGACAGCTGCTGGTACCTGGAGTTTCCAAAGTGGGTAGCGGGAATTTCGTCGTAAACAGCCCCGAGTGGGGCGGTGGCCGAGGGGCAGTGACCTGGATGAGCGGAACGGCTGGACTAACAGGGGTGGTTTCTGCCTCGAATTCCCTGGTTGGCGACGGCGTGAGGGACCATCTTGGCAACAACCCGGTGACAGTCCTGGCCAACGGAAATTATGTGGTCAGGGGCGACTACTTTAATCCGGAAAAAACAGCATATCTCGGAGCGGCAGCCTGGGGTAGTGCGACGGTGGGTGCGGTCGGGGTCATGAGTGCGGAAACTGCCTTGGTAGGCGGTCCCGGCCAGTCCTGGGGTTTCGGGAACGGCGGATGTGTGGCCCTGAGCGACGGGAACTACGTGGTGGTGACGCCTGAGGGATCGGTGGGGTATGATCCTGCGGCAGGCTTTGTCACAGCTGGCGACGGTAATGTGGGAAGCCGCGGCGGGGTGTCCCCGGCAAACAGCACATCCTATCCGGAGGCAGCCGGGCTGAAGCCGATCCTGCTTCACACTTATGATCCCATTCATCAGCGGGTCATTGTCAGTTACTCCTTCGGCACGAAAATTCTGCTGGTGGAGCTGCGCCCGGGGATGGAAGTCACCGGCAACGGGGCCGGCATTGCCCATGGCGATACCAGTCCGGCATTGAGCGACCACACGGATTTCGGCGGAGCCGCCAAGGAGTCGGCTGGCGGGGTGACGCGCGACTTCGCCGTCGGCAATTCGGGAGTACTCCGGCTGAACCTCGCCGGGACCCCCCGGGCGACCGTGACGGGCACCCATGCCGCCGATTTCACGGTCACCGCCCAGCCGGAGTCCCCGGTGGCGGGCTCGGCCTCGACAAACGTTCGCGTGAATTTCACCCCGGGGGGATTTGGCCTGCGCACGGCCCGGCTGACAATCCGCTATGTAAACGCTGCCGGAGTGACCGCCGACCACAACTTTGCGATCCAAGGCACCGGACTTACCATTCTGGAGCATTGGCGCCAGGTTTCATTCGGTACTGTGCCCGCCCTGACGGGAAACCTGGATGATTTCGATTGCGATGGGGTGGTCAACCTGGCGGAATTTGCCTTCGGGACAAACCCTGGCAGCGGAAGCAGCGGTCCGGCAGCGCTTCACTACGCGGGGGATTTTTCCGGCGGCGGAACCCTTGTCTCGCGAGGTCAGCCCGCGGTTCAATCCGAGGCCAGCGGTATGCACGCAATATTCCTGCGTCGCACCGACCGCGCCGCCGCCGGTCTGAGCTATCTCCCGGAGTTCAGTACGGATCTCATCCATTGGGAGCAAAGTCTGACAACACCAGTGGTCCTGGCCACGGAAGGAAACATGGAGGCCGTGATGATTCCCTTCTCCCTGACTGGACCCGCGGTCCACTTCAGGATCCGGGCCAGCCTCGGCGCGCCTGCCCCCTGACTAAATCAGGCGCATCGGATTTCCAGTCCCGTCACTACCATCCCGGCAAGGTATAGAGGAAATCAAGATCGAACCCGCCTGGCTATCACGGCGGGGATTCCCGCTCTCGTTGCTCCCAATCGGCTGGCATGCTGCGACCATCGCCGCCAGGTGAGTATTTTCTGGCATCCCTGCGGGATTGCACTCACCATGCAGGAAATCCAGCACCAAATTCCTGCTTCTATTCCATGATTCCGTATTCCCCCGACATTCCTGCTGGAGATAAGGTTGAGCACTCTCCTGCATTCCTGTCGGTGAATCAGTAGTTCGCCCAACAATGACAACATCCGACGTGCCTCACGAATTCGGAGTCAAAGTGGATTTGGCGATGATGAGGGCCGCTTGGCACGCATGGTTCTTTCGGGGACAGCGGCTTTGGACGCTTCCTGTTGGCGCAGGGCTCGTGTTGGTCAGTGCCTATGACTCTCGCTCGGGAGGACTTGGGACTGTTTCGATCGTCGGCCTGACAGTGCTTGGCTTGGCGGCTCTCATTTTTGTCACCGGCTACTTCATTGGGCTACGCCGTTCGCTCTCCAAGCTCGACATGATTACAGACGGCAGGGCAACTTACCGACTGACAGACGAGTCCATCGAGGCACAGAGTTCGCTTGGCTCCGTTTCGCTCGCATGGTCATCTATCGCAGAACTGCGCAGATACAAAGACCTCGTTCTGCTTGGCTTCCGGGGAGCCATGTATTCCATTGTTCCAGCGTCACAGATCCCAGAGGCATCCCTCGCCTTCATGGTCGAGCGATGCAGGGCCGCAGGTGCTCAGATTACTGACCTATGAATCCACTGGAGAGAATCGCAGCACAACCAAGGACGAACCAGGTGCGGCTGGTAAGCCTCCGGGCTCCCTCCTTTCTGCCGATGGCTCCCCTTAACTCCAACCCTCATCACGCGTTCCACGCGCTGCCCCGCCCACAGGCTGCCAGCGCTTGATCGTTCGGATAAGAACCAGCGCAAATGGGTAACTTAACTCGCCAGCTTCAAGACGGTGAATCAGGGGCCGGAAGCGTTTCAACTGTGACTAGACAGGGCGATACGATTCGGCGGCTGAGCGGCCCCTGGACTCTTGGCGTTCATGACTTGTTGAAGCACCTCGCCAAGCGCGGATATGGCTACGCACCGCAAGTTTTAGGAGCAGACTCGAAATTCGAGACCCTGACCTATATAGAGGGAGAAGTGGGGCTTCGACCATGGCCGACTTGCCTTTTGGATGATTCTGGACTTCAGGCTATTGCCATCGCCATTGGCGGGTATCATCAGGCAGTCTCGGATTTTGTTCCTCCACCCGGTTCCGTTTGGCGCTGTCCAGATTCGCGATGGGCACCTGGCATGATAGTGCGTCACGGTGACTTGGGGCCCTGGAACATGGTTTGGCGGGACGGTCAGCTTGTCGGGATTATCGATTGGGACATGGCAGAGCCTGGATTCAAGATCGACGACATTGCACAGATCGCTTGGTATTGCGTCCCGCTCGCCCGTCCACAAGTTTGTCATTGCTGCGGCATTGCGCCAGGTGCCAGCCAAACACGGCGATTCTCCATGCTCTGCGAGCTTTGCGGTGTTTCGGGCGATGATGTCATCCATGCTCTCCGGTCCCTTCAAATGACAGAGGCGGAACGAACCTTTCGACTTGGCCGAACCGGAGTTGAGCCATGGAGCACTTTTCACGCCCGGGGTGATGTCTTGGCGATTGAGTCCGACGAGAAGTGGCTAAGCGAGTATTTGAAGGCGATATGACAGCATCAACGCCAACAAGAGGCCGTGCCATCCGTGGCACGTCAGCAACCTTTTGCGACCATCCTTCATGAGGCTGGGAAAGTTTAGTCCATCAAACCGCGTGCGGCCCTGCGGGAGGCTGGAGTTGGACGAACACCACCGCTCATTTTCGGTGAGTCCCTTTTTGCAGGAAAGCGTCCTTTCCATTCTCGCTTGCGAAACGGCGTGCGCGTTCCGCGTCCTTCCGATGCCAGTCCGTCCACAATCTTAGCGCCAGATACTCGGAAAACTCTGAATCCTTGGAGGCCATGGCATATTGAATGGCAGTTTCGGGATCTCGAGTCGCCAGGCGCCACAACGACTCTTCTGCCATTTGAGTTCCATAGGAAGCCGAACCTGCGGCCACAACAGCTTCATCAACCGAGATGACGCCGGTTTTCAGATCGTCAGACAGTTTGAGGGTCTCGCGATGGCGTTTGAGAAACGAATCCGCACTGCTTGGACTCTCAAGACCGGGACTCGCGAGCACGGCGTTAGCGAATGCGTCGCGTGCCCTGGGTGGGATCTCAGCGACTCCTTTCGTGGCGCTCAAAGCCTCCATGGTTTCCCGCAGGTAGGCGGGATTTGACGAAATTGATTTTACTAGGCGGGGATCTAGGAGCGCTATTCCCCCAAAATTGGAAAGCAGAAGAAATTTTTGCAAAAACGCCTTAGTGTGCGAGCCAGATGGGTCCTTTTCAATTCCATTTGCAAGGCTCCTAGAGAGGGCTTCCTGCAAGGGCCGATTCTGATTAAGATGTTTGAACGCTTCTCCCGGCAACTCAGCCAGCTTGATCAGATTCGACTCTAGAACGGCCTCAAGGCCTTGAGGATCATTTGGGTTCCACTGAGCGAGAAGCTTTGATAACTTCTCCACGGGCAGGTTGACGCTGACCCAGGTCAACAGCTTCGCTTTAAGCTTGCTTGGGGGCATCGACCTGATCTTCCCGAACAATTTTTCGCCAGGATCCGGCCAATCCGGCGAGAGCTTTTCGGAAATTTGTTGGGCGGAGAGAAGGATTGCAGATGCATCGGTAGGCTCCTGAAGCAAGCTCCAAAGGTCGGCGTAATCATCTGGAGCTTTTGGTAGATGCTTTTGCGGTGCGGCTGGAGGATTTGCATATGCCTTTCCCCTTGTTTCAGGCGTCTTGGCGGAGCGCGCTGCACCCCACCTGATTCCAAAAGGGAGGGAAAATGCCGTGGCGAATATTGCTAAGGATACGAGCGGGCGTTTCATCGGCATGTATCAGTTTTCCTTTAAGGCTGAAGCCGCTTGAGAATGTATTGCGGGGTCGGTTATCTGGCCCAGCCACTGGCGCTGGGCTTCTGGATCTCTGCCAAGCTCTCGAACTAAATGTAAAATTCCGGCGTCTCGAAGAGGAGAGGGGGGCTCCGTGGATGCCCATATCGACAAGCCAATGGCATCACTCCGTGCTATGCGGTAAAGCAGCGAATCCAAAATCTGAGATTTAAGCTTCGAGTCTGGAATCTGGGCTAGATTTTGCAGATTGCCCTGCAGGGAAGCAAAAGGGTTATTCATGGCCAGTGCAAACTCATTGCCGGCCGTCCGAAGTCTGCTCTCCCCCCATTGGTTGAACTCGTCTGTTTCGATGGATTTCAAGACCTCGATAGGCGATACGCCATTTCTTAGACGGATCTGCATCAACTGGTGCTCTAGCGGAGCCGCAAACGTCGGATCGGAAATGGAGGCTTTTAGCTTGGTAAGCTCATTTTCAGATAAATTCTTTGCCGCGAAATCCACAAAACTATTGTGGAGAGGATCGGGGCTTTCGGCTTCTTCATCTCCCCATCCGGGAAGGTTAACCTTTTCAGAAAGCAGCTTCAGATCGAGCGGCTTCCCACCTTGGAGCATTCCTTTGAGCGCAGCGATTGGCTGAAGGTGTTCCGGAAGAAGCGAACTGTCTGCGAATGAAACTTCGGGGTCACTCGACCGGAACCAACTCAACGTGATGTTTTTCCAAGGCCATTCCTTGGGCCATTCGCCGCTGCTGCAAGCGGCCGTGAATAGAAATGGACCACAGAGCGATGAAATCTCTGATAGGGCGCGAGGGTTTTTCGCCAAAAAGCTTTGCCATCCCGATTCTGGCTTTTGCAGCATTGCAATCATTAGATTGGCGCAGGAACTTGGCTCTGCGGCTGCAAACGCGCTAAAGGCCTTACCCAGATTCTTGAGGCCAGCTTCGTGAGTGTCCAATCTCGACAATACCTGCCCGAGTTGCTCCGGGGCATTTACAGCCAGGCATTCCAAAAACTGGGTCCAAGCAGAGTCGCGGGATTCAGGAGCCTGTCTCCTAACCCACTCCATTGATTTCACCGGATCCAAATGGCAGACGTAGAGGAAGGAGTCCAAGTCAGTGATCGCATAAATCTCGAAAATCTCCTTTTTAGGAGGATGGAAGGGAGGGTTGACGGGGCCAGCTTTCGGGCCGCTTTTTTCAGTCACCGTAGAACTTTCTTGAGAAGTGTCCTTCTTAGGGAGCGGCTGAAACGCGTCTTTTGATATGAAGGCGCCCATGGCCAGCCCCAAGGCCGCAACACTTAACTCATGGATGCTCATTTGTTTGTGGCTTACTCTGGCTCAGGCCATCGATTTTGCAACGTCACAAGTAAGTCTGAATTGTCCGAACACTGATTTGCTAGCCGATCATACGGCGGAGTGGGGCATTTTACTCCGGTATGGCTGATTTTGCCGGCCGGCTGGAAGGATGACCTGACGACCGCGACCCGCAATTCTTTGGGCACGTTCTTGACGATCATCCAGATCATCGGAGCGGGCGGGCCACATCCATCAACATTCCGTAAATCCCCTGAATTTCTTGCAAATCCTGTTGGCGTCAGATAGGGTCAGCTAAGACCGCATGAATAAAATCGTCACAACATTTATATTGGCTGCTGGACTTACCGCCTGCGGCGAGCGTGCGCCTGATGCTGAGAGCTCACGGTGCTTCCACCGAGTCCGCTGCTAAAGAATAGGCACGAGGGAGTTGAGGCGGGTCCATGAGCTCACACAGTGAGGGATTATTCCCAGATCGCCACCGGGAACTGATGGTGTGGGTCAGCTCACGGGCGGAAAAAGGATTCCCGTCAGCCGGGCTTCCTCCAATGACATCGCATGGCGGCAGCGTTGGCTCCGGGAATGGCCCCTTCCACTACCGCCGCACCGCAGACCTTCCTGATTCAATGCCTGCAGGTGTTGCCCCGTTACCTGTATGAGTCCGCCATGCAGCATTGGGGGGAGAAGGAGCGAGGAGGGTCTGACTGCCGCCAACCTAGGCGGCTGAAAAAGGATCGGAGGGTGGTCATTTTCAATGTGCATGCACGATGGACAATTGATCCACAATCTGAAAAAAACCACCCCTGCCTCTTTAAACCCCTGCATCATGACATCCGGCAACGCCCCCAAATACTACAAAAGACAACACGCCGTGGCAGGAGGAATCTGCATCACGGGCCTTCTCCAAATCATCTTTATTGAAGAATATCGCCACATCGGCCTCTATTGGCTCCTGCTTCCCAGCCTCACCTGGCTGGCTGTCCTGCGGCTCCGCCTTTGGTGGAACTGCCGCTGATCCGGATTTGGAGTATTTTCTGGTATCCTTGGGGCATTCTGCGCATAATTCCCCTTGATCGCCCCATCCCCCACACAGTTCTGCAGGAGATAAGGTCGATCACTCTCCTGCAACTCTGTCGGTGAATCAGTAGTTAGGCCCCGATTTATGGCAAACCAACAATACGCATTCATCCAAAAGGACAAGGTTCCGTCGCGAGCCCAATGGCAAGAGGCGATTGATGCTGCCGGATTTGACCTCCAGATATATCCAGAGCTACAGGTCTTCGAGCACTCGGGTTTCATGCCGTGCAAGCTTTTCGGGAATGATTCCGGCGTGGAGATGTATTACGCTCAAGCCAACGAAGTCTTCGACGATCCAGCAGCCGCGGAAGAACTGGCCGGAGGTCGGGATTACTGCATTTCGTTCAGGTGGGGTAGTAGCCTTCGAGAGGCAGCATGTGCGATGATCTTGTGTTATTCCTTGGCAAGCTCTTTTGGAGCCGTCGTGTCGTATGAAGGTGAGGCGCCTCAACAAGACCTTGCCGCCCTGCGGAAGGAAATGGATGACTTCCTCAAAGAAGCTGCGAAGGAGGGAGCCGAATGACCATGGTTATCATTGGGTGCAGACACGGCGATAGCAGTGGTTGAACGATTGTGGACGGCCTTCCCCGGTGTCCCATCCAGACTTGCTCCAGCTTACGGCCCTTGGCCTATGCGCCAGTGTCGCCGGTGTTGCGTTCGCTCGTTCTGCTCTGCGTAAGCGGTTGATCCTTTTCCGTCTGAAAATCGTGCCGTGGATTTTCGGCGGGTCAAGTCGGGGGATGCGCAGCATTTCAGCAGGAGAGGCCGGCGCGTGGGGTTGCTGCGCGAACAAGACGATCCCTGGCGAGACATTTTTGCTCTTTGTTCTCAACCATAAACCTGTTACCGGATCTGACTTTAAGACCATCCCGTATGAAACCTCCTGCTGCGCTGAAGACCGGGTTGTCCGCTGTGGTGGCCTTTGGCTTGGGCTGGGCAGTTTGCCAAGCCACCCGCCCTGACCAGCCGGACGACATCGCTCCCACCCCGCTGGCCTCACCGGCAAGACCGGCGGGGCCGGGGAAATCCGCTCCGCCGAGCGCTGCACCCCCCGCACCGGCCTTGGTGACCGCAGCCGGTCTCACCGCCTCCATCTACCAGGATGCAGCAGAGGATCTGCAGGCGGCCCTGGCCCGCCTGCAGTCCAACAAAGATCCCACGGAGCGCAAGGCCCTCATCATGGGACTCTTTGCGTATATAGCCGGCCATCGGCCGCCTGCGGAAGCCCTGAGCCTGGCCCTCGCGCTCCGTGGGAGGGAAGATCAGAAAACCGCCATCGCGGCCTTGGTGCAAACTTGGACCGGCAATCCCCTGACGCCTTCCCTCTCACCTCAGGGTGATATCGTGGATCAGTCCCGGGCTCTTTTCAGTGCCGAAATCCTTCCTCCCGGTGTGGCGGACGCCTGGCTGAAGACCTTTGCAGATCATCCCGGCCGCTCCTTGGTCGCATCCGCTTACGCCGCAGCCTTCCTGACCAAGGATTCGGACCGCCTCCTCGCCTTGGCGGAGACCTTTACCCCCTGGGAAAAACAACAGTACATGAATGATGTGATCGGCAGATGGTCCCAGGCCAATCAGGAGGCCGCTCTGCAATGGCTGCGGGAAAACCCTGACGGGATTTCCGCCAAGGCCCGGGCGGAGACCCTGGAGGAATGGGTGCAGTGGGGTCCGGACCAAGTCAGCAAACAGTTGGCCGTCACGAACGATCCCGCATGGCGTCTGGAACTGCTGAGCGCCCAGGCCAAACACCTGGGAGCCCAGGACACCGCTGCCGCAGTAGCCTGGGCGGACACTCTGCCCACCACCGTTGAACAGGAAGCCGCCCATGAGGCCATCTACACCGCAGTCCCGCGGGGCATTGGCGCGGTCCTCTCTTCGGAAAGCGGTTTTCCCACCATCCGGAATCTGCTGCCCGACGGAGCCGCCGGGCAGGCAGGCCTCCTGCCGGGAGACCGTCTCGTGGAAATCTCAGGACCCGCCGGCCAGCCAGTCTCCCTTTATGGCATCAGACTTGATGAGGCAGTCGCCAGTCTGCGCGGCGACACCACCGACGCCATCAACATTCGGCTTCTCCGCACCGGGGCCGATGGTCAGGTGACTGAGCAGATCCTCCCCGTCACCCGGAAACAACTCATCCTGAAAGCTGGATCGCCGGAATCTCCCCGGTAGGTGCCTGCCGGAAAAAGGGGCCGACCCCTGACATGGCATTCTTCATCCTCGGACACCCGCACGCGGTGGAAGACAGTGCAGAGAGAAGTCCGGAGGCAGTCTCCGATGGGTGAGTCGGTAACGCGGAAGGAGCGGAGAGTCTGCGTCACGAAACCGTATGGCTAAACACAACGGGTTACGGCTGGACCACCTTCCTGCCGCTTTACGCAGTTACTCGCACCCGGCCACGAAAAAGGGCGCACCCCGTCCGGTTCGGTCGCCTGCCGCTTTCTTTACGCGGCCTCCCGCATGGCGTGATGCAGGCTTTCACTCCTCTCATTGGTCCGCGGTCGCAGGTTTAAATGGTTGCGGGGGTTGAGCATGCCGGAAAGCGCGTTGCGAAGGATGGCGAGCAATCCCGGCCGGTCCCCATCGGGCCCCAGCATCCACCGGGGATTCTCTGCCTCCAAGCCACCGGTGCGAAGAGGGCAGTCCGGCCAAATCATCGAGCAAAGCCGGAATCCGTCCCAACGGCAGGCAGTAATCTACGGAAGTAGCCCGGATGGCGTTGCGGGACATTGAAGGAAACTTGTCGTCGCCTGGATCCTGTGAGACTGCGACCCCGCCCCTGAGTTTGATCTCAGCAACGCTGGCCGCACCATCCACGTTGTCCCGTCGGTGCACGACCGCTTGCGCCTTCGGCAGGTGGGCGCCACACGGGCTTGGCCTTCCTTCGGCACTGGGCTGAGCGACGAAAGGCTTCCGTGGATGTTCCCAGCCGCCTTGGGGGTTCTGGGCCGGGGGGCAGACACGCCTCAGCGGTCTCGGAAGCCCCTTTCCGGCCCTCAACGTGAGGCTTTCGCGCTCTCACACTCAGAAAGACGAAGTAGAGGCTTCCCACCCGGACTAGCAAGGTTGTCGCCGGGACCCAAGCCCAACCAGTGCCCCAAAGGTAACCGTACCGGTACCCTGAGGGCACCCCTGTCCCAATCCTTTTCTTCTATATAAAGTAGTAACTCGGTTTCAGATCCTGGGCGGCGCAGGAGGCCGCCTCATTTTGAGCGGGAGAAGGGTTTTCCAGACCGTCGTTATGTACCAACGGCCTTCCGCTCGGCCCAGAACCCCAAGGCGGTTTAGCCTCCAGGAAGCTTTCGTGATACAGGCGCCGTTCACCGCCACCCCCGGAAGCGACCAGCGGTCCATGGTGTTTATCAGCCGGTCTTCCCTTGACCACGCCGGCGCTTGGCGGCAGTGAGGAAGGACAAGGCCAGGCAGACGGTTACCTTCTTCCCACGCTGAAGAGATTCTCAGGGTGCTTCCAACCCGCCTTTGATTCGACCCACTAGGCCTCTGCCAACTGGTGATCAGCCAACCAGGCCGCCTTAACGTTTAGGCTTAAAATTTGTAAACCACAGTGAATCCGAACCGGTCCGCGTCGCCGTCGGACTCTTCCTTAGCAACGCTGAACCCTTGAGTGGACTCGCGCTTCGAAATTCCATCCCTCCCGCAGAGGAGCTGAAAAGTAAATCCGCATCTGAACTCGTCATTTGTCAGAATTCTGGATTCAAATCGCATCATGAATCCAAACTAGTGAGAGCGTTTCACCGAACTCACTGGAGTAGATCGCATCCTCGGTGACGCACTCCTTGCCATCCGGCGAAAAACCCCGAAGCCAGCAACCGGCGGGAATGTCGGAGCCGGACATCTCGCTTTCGCCCGATTTGGCCAGCTCGGCTGCACAAGTGTAATCATGAATTTCCATTTCGTCACGAAGGCGAAAACTGAATGCCTCCGTGGTCCAAAACCACTTCCGTCGCCCGTCCTTCGAGCACACCAGCGCGCACTCTTCCTTGGTGTAGCGGAGAAACTGGATCGCCGTCGCGGTCAGGGTGGTCTTGAACTCCTCCGCAAGGCTGCGAAGAAGCATAAAGCTCGGATCTCTCCGCTCAATTCGTGGGATTAGGAATTTGCCGGGCATGAGAATCTCCGCAGCGAACAGATTTGCCTCGACTTCCTCAGGTTCCTGATTGAGCGACCAATTCGAAACCTGCGCGCTTTTCACCTCGTCTATCTGCCGAACACAGGGATGGAGAAGGACATGCCCAAGTTCGTGTGCGATTACGAATCGTTTCTGACCCGGAAAGCGGATGGAATCCCTAACCGTAATTAGGGCGCATCCGTCCGCGCGAACCATGCGTCCGTCCGATCCACTCAACGGTTTTTCAAGAACTGGGGCACCCTCATGCGCCGCAATGAGCTCAATGTCAATTTCCGATGGATCCTCAATCTTCAGCTTCGTGATGATTTCACGTGCCTTCGTCAATGGAATCGCATGGCGGGCGGGTGCTTTCATTTGCTATCTCCGGACTCCTATGGGTCAGTGTCCTTCAATTGTCTGAGCAGATCAAGTTCATCAAGAAACGAAGCTTTGTCCTCCGTCGGGATGTTGCTGAGATTTCGAAACGCAACCTGGAGCCTGCCCTGCGTGGCGGCACCGTGTGAGCCAGCGCGAACGGCTTCAAATGCCGCTTCGATTTCCTCCCACTTCCGGCTACTCCAAGAATTAGCCTTCGAGGCCAGCCCTTGGAGTGTTGCTTGTTTTTGCTTTGCTGCATCCCGCCATGAGAGTCTGCTGCTTTTGAGAAAGCTATTGACCTTATCGGTTATTTCCGAGAGCGTAGCCTTTGGATTGAGGCCTCTCTCGTGGAGGCTCGTCCTGAGTTCCTCGTTGCTCAGATTTTCAGCGTCGATTTCCAAACACCGAAATAATTTCTCTAGAGACTCGTGGTTTGCTGGATTAGTATTCATAGCATTCTCCTCATTTCTCCAGCGCTTCGGCGCTGGAGTGGTTGGCTGCGAAAGAAGTGAATTTCATTTGGAGTTTTCGTTTGAGTTCATAAATGCGTTTGGCAGGAATTCCCGTCAGTTCTTCAATCTCGGCGGGCTTGGTGAAGTCGTTTTCGCAAGCATCGAAGAGGTTCGATAGTTCCTCATCGTCCATCAGCGACGCCTTGAAGTCACTCAAAAGGTGGTTTTGATTCTCACGCCTTTCATTCAGTTCGGCGACAGAGTAATCCCCCGTGAATGGGTCCGATGCCGCTTGGATCGGATCAAATGCTATCCCGTCTTCGGACATGCCGGCATTGTGGTCCAGTAAAGGTTGGCGGTCTGATTTTTTCTTCCAATTTGAAATAAGACTCTCGATCGTACGCTTGAGGTTCCGTTCAAGATCCAGTTCCTCGTCGTAGGTTCGACGCCCATTCAGAAAGGCTTCGAAGGCGTCGCTCACGAAATCATCCGCTGATTTTCCCGCAGCAAGAAGCTGGCCTTTGGATCCCGTCCCGAGCCTATGTCCTCGCCAGACGTACAACATCAGGAGACCGCTCGCGTAGTATTCTAAGCGCGGAACCATCTGCGCCAGATCGGACGATTTGAGTGACTCTTCGAGCGTCTGCTTCATGGTCGGCTTATGGAAAGTGGAAGGGGTTCATACTGGTGGCCGCTCCGCATTTGAAGAAATCTGGGAAAATCTTCCCAGAAAATCCCGAAAGTGGAGCGGACATAGGTGAGGAGGTAATTCCTGTTCACGTCGAACGGGTGACTTCCAATATCAAATAATGTATCAGCCTATGAACACCCCACATCAAGTCCATATTCAAATCGACGGGCACGAGCCGCAACCCTTAAGCGTCGAAGGTGATGAATCCATCGCCTCCCTGCTTGCCCGGCTCCGGGTCTTGCAGCCCGCCGCGAATCATGAGCCGGAGCTTTTCGCGGTTTTCGCCGACGACGAAGATGACGAACTTGCCCACGATCGCAAAGTTTGCGGGTGCGGTCCCCGCCCTCCAAAAATCATCCACTGCCACCGTTGCCGCAAAATCGAGGTTACGGTGTTTTACAACGGCGAGGAAACCAATAAATTCAATCCGAACGCCAAGATCCGACGAATTACTGAGTGGGCGAAGAAGAAGTTCGGCGTTGATGAAGGTCGTAAGTGGATTCTCCGTCTGGGAGCTGCTGACGGGGAGATCATTGATTCCGATTCGCATATCGGCAGGCTGGTGAAATTCCCCAACTGCAACCTCTCCCTTTACCTCACTGAGCGATGCTTGATCCAAGGATGAATCTGGACGAGGAATGCTTTAGGGAACACCTCGCCAGCTTTGCCTTCCAACAAGGGGTAGAGGACGGGAAGTGGAATCTGCACGACGACGAGTCGGTGAAATGGCCCAAGGTGGTGATCTGGATCGCCGCTCCCCAGCGGATCGGCGGTCCTGCCCACTTCCACCTACTTTTCAACCTCGACCACTACCCCAGGACGGGGCCGACGGCCTACCTGTGGGATCCCCAGACAAAAGCGAAACTGGATGTTAAGAAATGGCCAAAGGGTTCCAACGATGTGAATATGGCCTTCCGTGCAACCTGGAACAACGCCGATGCGATTTATGTTCCATGGGATCGACTGGCAGCGGCGGGTCACCCCGATTGGGTCCGCCAACATGCAGGGCTGCTTTGGGTTCCTGAACACACCATTGTCAACTATCTGCGCCCCATCTACGAGCTGATCCAATCCGATGACTACCAAGGAGTTTGAACTTCGAATCCCATTTTTTGTATGGTTCTGCCTAGTCTGGAAACTCCACCAACGCGGTGGAGGAGTCCGGGAAAGTGGTGCCTTTCTCCTGGGCCCCAGGACAGGGGGGCGGGTGTCTGCTTTCATCTGCTACGACGATCTGGATCCCCATTCCCTCGACACCGGAATCATCCGCTTCGATGGTGCTGGATTTATCCCACTCTGGAATTACTGCAGGCAGCGCAATCTCAAGGTAGTGGCCGATATTCATACCCACCCATCGACAAGGATCAGTCAGAGTGAAGCGGATAGGACTCACCCCATGGTCGCACAGTCCGGACACCTGGCTCTGATACTCCCCAGCTACGCTCAGCAATCATGGTTCGGCCCGAATGGTGCAGGATTTTATCGATACCTCGGCGACGGGCGTTGGGAAACCCTGCCGGCTGCTTCTCTAAAACTCACGCTCTTCTAAATGACCGTTCCCCTGCCGAACTCCGCCAACCGCCTCGCCCTCGGGTTGATGTCAGCTCGGGATCTCAGTTACGACGAGGCAGTTTCCACATTGGAAAACCTCGTGCTTCTCTTAGTTTGTGACGACACAATTTGCCGCTCTTCAGCATTACAGGCCGCATTGCTCACCGCTCTGAATTGCGGCAAACGCGCCTTTCTTGGAGGAGTTAAAGTCACCATCCCGGATGACGTCCCTCTCCTCATTCCTTGGCCGGACCGAACAACACTCAACGATGTGGTCCTTGATTTGATCCCAGATACCAAACCAGCCAGAGTCAGCGCTTCCCATACCATTTACTTCGGTTTCCAACCGGACACGCCAATCCCCCATGCGTTGACGTTGCGGGCGACTGGATGGCGGGGGAGCATAGAACCCGCGGCTGAAAAGTCGACCTTCGAAGATGGGGGGTGTCCTGACTTCGC
This sequence comes from uncultured Verrucomicrobiota bacterium, assembly GCA_942492905.1. GTDB lineage: Bacteria > Verrucomicrobiota > Verrucomicrobiia > Verrucomicrobiales > V1-33 > CAIZWU01. The sequence goes on along the minus strand of OW818657.1, from coordinate 1,245,027 downwards.
CTTAGGTGGAATCTTTGCCGCCGGTCTGGCAGTTCACCGGGGATTCCTCCGGGCTGCCGGAATTTCGATCTTCGCCTGCGACGAAAGCGCGGGCATCTCACTGTGGGCTCCTGGCTGTGACTGGCGTGCCTCCTCCTCCGATGGACCACCGCTACGCGCGCTTCCTGAATCCCTCTGGATTCTAGGGCTGGGCCACCTTGGTCAAGCTTTCCTCTGGTCGTTGGGCATGTTGCCATTTCAAGATCCATCGGAATGCGAGCTGATGCTTCAGGATTTCGATATCATCGAACGAGCCAACCTTGGATCGGGCCTGCTTTGTGTTGCTGAGGATGAACACACGCTAAAAACTCGCGTTTGTACCCGCTGGCTGGAAGAAAGAGGATTTCGGACCCGCCTTTGCGAACGAGCATTTGATGAGACCACCCACCGACGCGTTGGCGAGCCCTCCGTCGCGCTTTGTGGTTTTGACAAGCCGGACCCCCGTCGATTGCTTGAAGGAGCCGGATTTCTTCGGGTGCTCGAATGCGGCCTCGGCGGTTCCATCAACGACTTTGACCTCATCCATATCCACAATTTTCCAGGACGGTCGAGCGCGGAAAAGCTCTGGCAGGAGTCCACTTCCGGTCAAAATTCGAATGACCAGAAACTTGTGAAAGCCTTTTCTCCCCCCGGTGAGGTATGCGGAGCATTGGCACTGGAAATCGCAGGGAAGTCGGTATCCACCAGCTTCATCGGCGCGATGGCTTCGGCGATGGTTTTTGGGGAACTTCTGAGAGCCTTTCAAAAAGGGCCGAAATACGAGGAGCTGTATCTCTCGCCCCGAAACATGCGCGACTGCGATTTTGTTGCATCAACCCAGAAATACACCGCTTCAGACATGGCCCGTTGTGGATACGTTCAAGCCGACCAATTGGGAAGAACAGGAAGCCTTTCCCCAAACCCCTAGGCTCTCAGTCCTCGGATTACCGGTGAAAGGTATCCGGGTGGAACCTTGGTTAGTAGCCTGTTGAAAAAACCCGTTCGGCAAACAGCCCCTGCAGGTCGTCGTAACCATTGGTGGGTGGTATCTGCCGGTCAGCCGGATCCAGCAATCACCCCACCACCAAATGCTGATACGTTCACTTGGGATCGGGAAAAATCGGCTGGTTAAGCCGCCGGCCGCCAAGGAAACCGATCAAGAGCCGGAGCAGGTGTATGTGGACGCCGCATCGGCATCGACACCAATCCGGTAGAAAATGTCATTCCGCCTCACCGCCATCAGCAATAAAAAATGGCTCTTCATTGGCGAGGCCCGAACCGGCCTGCGAAGCGCCATCCTCTATCGCGATAATTGCCGACACGGCATTAACCATGATGCCCTTCTTTCCCTTTACCTGAACCAAGTGCGTGGAGTGGTAGAACAGGCGTGTCCGGGTAAATGGCTCCTCGGCAACGGTGACCTCCCCACCGCGACGCTAATACTCAATAGGCCAGTTCATCCTGATCCTCCTCCAACAGGCTCCGCCGCTCTGGTTTTCTACCTTCCTGCCGCCACCGCTTCAAGTAAGAAATCTCATCTTCCAGCCAAGTCAGCTTTCGGATTACCGCTGGCGGCACTGGTCCAGTTAGAGCGTCAATGATTGTAGGTTCTCCCTGCTGATTGCGCATGATATTTCCCGGATGCAAATCGGAAACGAGCCATGGCTGCCCCTCCAGCCAGGAGAATACCGCCTTCCCGCGAAGTCCGGGCCTCCTTATGGATTCCGCCTTAATTGAAAGGATAGCTTCGTGGGAATCAATCTCGAATTCCTTCAAGTCCCCGATTCCGAGGTCCGAGGCGTTGCGCCTTGTGTTATAATTCTGCGTTTGGGCTACCTGCTGTTTCACGACCAAAAAGTCCCCCATATCACTCAACCCCACAATCTCTGTCGGATGCGCTCCCATGTCATGCAGCACTTGGATCTTTTCCATCGTCTCCACAAGATTCGCGTCTGTCTGTTTGATGTCGAAACCCTCAGATCCATCCTCCTCAATGGTGAGTTTCTTTCCCAGCGCCCCGGTAATCCGGAGATTGAATAGCTTGTAAACCATCCCTGACTCCCTGTGGAGGTAAGGCTCCGCCTCTGCACCATACTTCAGCGTCACGAAGGTTTTGGGTGCAATCAGGCCGAAATCTGTCCGGTCAAAGCCAAGTTTCTCCAACGACACCAGCGGCACTTCCCACTGGTTTACCGCTCCCTCAAAAGCTGTTTTCCAAACATTAATCGAAAGCGGTTTACCGGGTGCATCTGCATTAATTGCTGCCAGGATTCCGCGCGCTCTAGTTCGGTTGAGGGCTGAGCAAGAGGCGCGCTGGGAAGGTAGGGATCGAGTGGTCCACAGGGAAGTTGGCTTCCCTGTGACGGTGTCAATTTGGAGTCGGAATGCGCGTTCATCCAAAGTAGGAAACCGGAAGGTTGGGTATTTATACGGAGGGGGGAAATAGTCCCGCAGGATCGCCGATCTCTATTGGCTTTTGACTGTCGCCTCAAGTGTGTAATTTCAAAATCGTGTCAACCTTCAACTGAAAATTTGCACAAAATATTTCACCGGCCTGCCTCCAACCTGGTTTTCTCCGCAAGCCACCTCCCTCCGCAGGCGTTCCAATTTCTGGCCCGCCGTAGCCTTTCCCGCCTTCCCAAGACGGAGCTTCTCTTTGACGGCGGGTTCCTCCGGTTCGTTTTTGAGGTTTGAGGTAGTAATGATCGGATGCTGGGAATGCGGCCGGCTACCGCGGAGGCAGGGAGCCCTTCCAATTCCAGTAGACCGGGTCACTACGCCGCAATCCGCTCACAATTGTCAGGAGCAGTGCCTTGGACCGTTCGGGCTTGTCGGTGGCCAGTTCGGTCACTGCCGCTCCCGGAATCTTTCCGGCGTCGATGGTGCTGTGGCTGCCCCGCGCCCATAGGAGTCCCCGGGGTTTGGCCCGAGGCCGGCTCAGGCGGCTTGAGCCGTTGCGGGCGCGGGATTGGTGCGTGGCGTAGGTGGCAGGGATCAGGGCGTCCGAGGCGTGGATGGCTTCGGCGGCGATGCGAGTGAAGAGCCAATGGAGGTATTGGCATGCGCATTTGAGTTCCCGCGGATTGCGCCGTCTCAACCCTGAGCCAGACCCATAGACCATTCGTAATCGGTTTCATTGTCAGTCGCCTCAGTTGCATTTGCATATCAGGATGCAGGCAGCCTCCCTGGGCGGCCGCAAAGCGGTTAAAGAGGCTTGCGGCTGAGAATTAAAAGCTTGCCAAGATTTTTGCCCCGGGCTAACGATTGCGTCCTGCGGATCCTGCTGGCCGACGGGAATATTCTGCCTTTGGCTTGGAGCCGGTGCGGGGATCGCACTGGCCCGGCACGGGAGCGGAAAATATTCTGGAACGCTGATGGATGCACTTTTTGAAATTCACCGGATTTCCTCACTCTTGCCACGTTATACAAGGCCACGCTCCCATTCTGCATGAAATCAACTCTGATCCGCTCCGCTTTTCTGACCTCCTTTTACCTTGCGTCTGACGTTGCTGGCGCGGGGGAGATGCCCACGCCAGGAAAATCTTCCGTGGAGGGTAAGGCTCTATCCATGCCCCCGGTGCCTCCCGTTGACCGTTCCCGGTTCCGCATCAGCGCGGGAGCGGGTTACCGGAGCCTCGACAAGGTGGAATTTAACAGCGGTTCCCGTTCCGGCGGGTTGAGGCTCCCATTTCTGGCGACGGTTCCGGGTCGTCAGAGTTCGTCAGCGGGCAGCAGTTCGGAATTTGGTTCCCGCCGGTATGAGGACGGTTATGTGGACCGGGACGCCGGCACAGCGCGCGACGGCAATACTTGGAACTGGGGTTATGACAATGCGTCGCAGCTTTCCGCGGATGGTTCCACACTGAGCTTTCACGGCACGGGCGATTCCCAACTCCGCACCAGTCGCCGCTCCTGGAATGGGGAGCCGGAATCCTGGCAGCCGGACGCGGAAGGGGCGGTTCCGGTGGTAAAACTCGAGTGGGAATATGATTTTACCCCGCGTCTGACGGGAGGGCTCTCCCTGCAATACAGTTTTCTCGGATTTGATGGAGGGAATGCGCAGCAGACATTCTCCGCCACACAGTCGCAGAGCAGCCAGGGCTACCGCCTGACGGATTCCTATGACACCAGCAGCATTATCGTTCCGCAGGCGCCATTTCAAAACAGTTATGAAGGTCCGGGCCCGCTGATCAACAATCTTCCTTCCGCCCGGTCCGTGCATGAAGGCGCCCTGCTGGGCAAAAATGAGGTAAGTTTTATTAACCGGATCGAGGAAACGCTTGATGTCAAACTCCACAGTCTCGCCTTCGGGCCCACGTTCACCATGGCCACGGAGCCGGTGCATCTGGCGCTGGGCGGCGGGCTTTCCCTGAACATCGCGGACTGGGAAGCCACCCACACCGAAACGCTTTATGTGAAGCGCAACCGCCAGGCGGCGCGGGTTTACAAACAATGGTCTGACAGTTCCAGCGATACTGAAATCCTCCCGGGAGTCTATCTGCAGGCAGCAGCGCGGGTGAAGCTGACGCAGCATTTTTCCCTGACCGCTTTTGGCCAGTATAACTGGAGCGATACCGTGGACGGCAAAGTTGGCCCGTCCGCATTTCATATTGATCCCTCCGGCTGGACGCTGGGCGGGGTGATTGGTTATTCATTTTAACCTGATCCGACCCGCCTCGGGAGCGTGGTGTCTCCCGCGTTTTTTCCTCCAAAGCAACCCTGACTTTTCCCGGACACCAATCAGGGTTATTGCGCCTCAAATTTCCCATCCACTATTTCATGAATAAATCAATAACCTCTCCAGACTGCCGTAGAATTCCAGGATGGTGCTCAGCGTGGACGGCCGCCTTCCACGGCCTGCTGCTGGCGATAGTCTGCCTGGCGGCGCCGGCTTTGCTGCCGGCCCAGACCGCCACGGTTCCACCGGCACCGACGAATTTCACCGCCAGCGATGTGACCTTCACCACGGCGAACCTGGCCTGGACCGACAATTCGCCGAACGAGGATCAATTCGTCATCGAGTCCTCCCCCAATCCGGTCACCATCTGGACCGAGATCGCCCGGACCTCCAACAATGTGACGAATCTTCAACTGACGAATCTCGTCCCCAACCGGACTTACAATTTAAGGATCCGCGCCATCAACAGCACCGGCACCAGCACGGCCGCCACGCGTTCACTCAAGACTCCGGTGCTGGGCGGCACGTATTACAACACCGCGATGCGGTCCGGAGATGTCTATTATTTCGTTTTCAATGAGCCAAACCGGATTGAGCGCTACGACTTGACCAATCGGACCTGGCTGGCGCCATGGGCGTCTGAAGTTCCGGTCAGTGCCCTTTGGGTCGACAATTCCGCAGTGTTCGCCGCGGAAGGAGCTGACTTATACCGGTGGTCGCTGAACGGCCTGAGCAAAACGAAACTACTGACCGCCGCCAGCACCATCAGCCTGATGGCCACCGTGGGGGATATGCTGGTCTATCAGCGCTCGGGAAATCCCGACTATAAATTAAATCTGGTCCACAAGACGACGGCTGCCGCGCGTCCTTTGATCACCTTCACGGACAACGCCATCGGAATTACGGTGGACCCCGTGGAGAGCAGAGCCTACCTGCGCACCAGCGGCCAGATCTACACCCTGGATATCGCGGCCAATGGCAGCACCGGGGTCATTTACAGCTCCATTTTTGATAACAGTGCCGGCCCGACCCGCCAGCCATTCCCCTATCCTTCCGGCAGCCGGATCGCCTCGGGATCGGGCGTCGTTTATTCCAACGGAAGACTGGAACCGGTGGCTTCCCTGGGGAGTTCCCTGCTCGACCTTGCCTTCCACGGCGTGGATGTACCTATCGTAATCCGGGGTAACAAGGTGACAGCGTATTCCAATACGTTTGTTGAGACCGGCACCTGGACACTAGACACCACGGACGGAAAACGCCTGGCGGTGGCTGGTGCGGATTTGATCGTTTTTGTGGCGGACGGAGCCAACGAGCACGGCATGAACCTCCGCATCATTCCCCTCCGGGAGCTGGGTGTTCCGGAACCGGACGCACCGGTCAGCCCGGACGGCCTGGTGTATACTGCGGACCAGACGCTGGTGGATAAAAACGGGGTTATTTATTTTTACAGCAAAGCCCTGCAAAAGATTTTCCCATGGTCCGCCACGCAGCGGAAATACCTTCCTGCGCTCCCATTGCAGGGTTCGCCGGTGTCCATCACCTACTCGGATACTTCACACACCATTTTCACCGGATACGGGCAGGGAGTTCTCCGCAAAATAGATCTGAATGCGGCTGTTCCGGTGGAGGCCCCCTACGCCAGCTACGTTACTTGGTTGAAAGGGATCGAGTCCGCCGGCCAGTATCTTTACACCACTGGACTCGAAACCCACCGGGTTTTCGGCCCCACCGGAAATACCGTTTCCAGCGGCTTCCGGACAACCGGAACCTATAACATATGGGATCCGGTTCAACGCCGCGTCTATCATTTTGTCAGGGGAGTTTCCCCTCAGGATTTTGGTTATGAAAACCTAAGCACCGGTGGCACGGTCACCGGCCCGTTTGAAAGTCCCTATCATGGGGATTTCGCAGTCTTGGAGCCTATCCGGGTCAGTGCGGACGGAAATTTTGTCATCATTGGCGGCGGCGAAATCTTCAAAGCCTCGGACCTTACCAAAGCCAAGTCGATGGGCTATGAAATCGCGGATGCGTTCTGGAAAGACACTACGGTTTACACGCTCCGGCTCCTGAGCGGAGGCACCCAGCTGCAAAGCCGCACCGGCCCGCTTTTCAACCTCAACGCCGTGACCAGGCAAATCCCCGGCACTCCGCTCCGGGTTTATCAAAGCTCCGAAGGCCTGGTCGTGGTGACGATCCTGAATGGCGCGCCGCAGTTCACGATTCTGAATGAGGCGCTGGAGCCGGTTTACACCCCGCCTCTGAAACCTGCGGCACCGGGCACCCTGACGCAAATCAGTCGCACCACGAATTCCGTGACCCTCCAATGGCCGGATCTTTCCAACAATGAAACGGGTTTTGCCATGGAATACCGGCCCGTGGGACCCTCCACCGCCTGGTTTGCCGGAGGCCAAGCCAACGCCGGCGACACTTCCGGCACCGTTTTCCAGCTGCTGCCCGGCACGGCCTATGAATTCCGCGTCCTCGCCCTGAATGGAGCGCTAAAATCGGATTATTCCGCTCCGGTCACGGCCACCACCCTTCCTTCCACGGAAATCCCCCAGGGCGAACCCTACAACCTCGCGGCCGCCCGCATCTTCCACAACAGCGTGACGCTTTCCTGGAGCGACAATGCCGAGAATGAAACGGGTTTCCGCATTGTGCGCACTCCGGCCGGGGGCGGGGCGGAAACGGTGTTCACAGTCCCGGCCAACACAAAGATTTACACCAACTCCGGTCTGGCCGCAGCCACCGCCTATCAATACAGCGTGCAGACCTTAAATGGCAGTGTGGTGGCTCCGGCCTCGGCACCACTGAATGTAACTACGCTCAGCGCAGCCGGACTGCCCAAGTGGCCGCAGGCCCTGCAAACCACCGGAATAACCACGACTTCCCTGACCCTGACGTGGATGGATGATTCGCCCAACGAGGATCAATTTATCATTCAATGGCAGCTGGAAGGCTCGTCCACCTGGGTGGAAGCCGGGCGTGTCGCCTGGAATGTGACCACTTTCAACGTTACCGGACTAACTCCAAATTCCACTTATTTCCTGCGCGTGGCCTCGGCCAATGCGAGCGGCAGCATGCCGTCTCAAGCCACGGCGGCGACCACCAAAACCCTTGGCGGCGAATACACCGGCCACACCGCACGTCAGGATGATGTTTATTATTTTACCTTAGCCGATCCGGACCGCATCGAGCGCTACGACCTGGCGTCCCGCTCCTGGCTGGCGCCTCTACCGGCAACCGCGCGCCTCGGGGCATTGTGGACTGATGAATCCGGCATTTATGCCGCGCGGGAATCGGCCATCGTGCGCTGGCCGCTCGATGGCAGCGGAAGTCCGCAGACCATCCACACGGCCAGCGGCGCAGTGGGAGCTCTCTTCACCATGGGGGATCTGCTGGGGTATCAGATGCAAGGCGCCTACAAGATTACCGTCATCAGCAAAACCAGTGGGGCCATCCTTGCCGAACCTCAGAATATCATCCTTCCGCTCCAGGCGGTGGCGGTGGATGCGGTTGCCCGGCGCTTTTACCTGCTGACCAATCAACTGAGCGCCTACGAAATGGGCAACGACGGCACCCTGAATCGGTTCATCCCTCCCAGCGGGGGATTCAATCAGTCCGAACCCGGCATGGCCCGCTGCATTCTGTTCCCTGGAGGAGCCCGTGTTGCCGATGATACCGGCAATATTTTCGGGGCGGAAGGCCTGCGGCTTTCCACCAGCGTGGGCTCCCTGCTGGACATGGATTTCCGCGGCAACGATGTGCCGGTGGTTCTCCGGAATAACCGTTTGGAAGCGTTGACCAATACCCTGCAGACAGCAGGCACGGTGACACTCAGCGGGAGCGGATTTGTCCGGGTGGCGGTTAATGGCGGGGACGCTCTGGTATTCGCCAAGGATCAGACCAATGAGCACGGGCTGAGGGTGCAAGTCGTGCCCCTACAATCCCTCAATGCGCCCGAACCGGGCCAGGCCATCATTCCGGCGGCGCTGCCCTATCAGGTGGATGACGCCTTTCTGGACCGCGACGGGCAACTGCGGATTTACAGCAACGACCGCAATCTCCTCCTGACCTGGTCGCCGGAATCCCGGACCTATACCGGAAGCCTGACCCTTCCGGGGCCTTTGTCCCTCAGCTACTCGGCCACGCAGCACAAGCTCTTCGCCGCCTACCAAAGCCGCCGGATCAGGCGGATGTCCCTTTCAGCCGCAGCCCCGCAGGAAGAGGAATATGCGGAAGCATCCTCCTTTCCGAGAGTAATCGGAGCCGCGGATGATTTTCTCTACCTCGGGCGGCAGAGTGGACGCGCCAGCTATGGTCCAACCGGCATCAGGATTTCCAACCCCGAGGAATTCAGCTATGGCACCGGCAGCTTCACCGCCTGGGATGCCGCCACCCGGCGGCTTTTCACTGCGGGCCTTGCCTCCGGCGGCATCGACCTGCTGCGTTACACGGTCATCGCAGCGGATGGCAGCCTGGGTCCGATCCAGAATGCCCAGGAAAACGCCACGGAAAAGGATTGGGGAGCCATCCGCCTGAACGGGGATGCCACGCGGATTGCCTTGGCAGGCGGCTCGATTTATGACGGCACCACCCTCCGACGGCTCACCATCCTGGCGGAGCCTTTCGTGGATGCCGCGTGGCGCGGAAAAAGACTGCTCACCCTGGACGCGATGGGCACCAGCCATGCCGCGGTATGGAGCCGGAATGAGGAAACGTTTGAGCGCCGGTCCTTCGCCGGTCTCATCGGAAAACCGCTCCGGATTTTTGCGCGGCCGGGTGCGGGATATCTCGTGGCGACGCTCCCCGCCGATGGCCTTCCCCGCATTTACCTGCTGGATGAAAATCTTAATGTGATCCATGAGTCCGGGCCGGCCAACACCGCGCCCGTGATCGCCGTGCCGCCGGAATCCCTGCGGGTGCCTTATGGCAGGGAAATCACGCTGAACCTCAACGCCGCCGGCAGCGCGCCGCTCAGGTATGAATGGTTCCTCAATGACGTGCTCATTCCGGATGCGGATTCCAATCAGTATTTTATTCCGCGCATGGGCTCGAAGGCGGCGGGGGCGTATCGTGTCAGGATCAGCAACAGCGCGGGCACGGTGACATCCCAGGCCTTTTTGCTGAATGCCGGCCCCGTAAAAAATCCCCTGGTGGCTCCGGGCAATCTTCTCGCGGTTTCGGCGAAGACTCTTTATGAATACACGTCCGCCGGAGCCCTCGTGAAATCCGTGCCCCTGCCCGTTGAAAATACGGGCGTGGACGTCATTGTCGATGCGGTCGGCGTGATTCATGTGCTCAATTTCGGGCCCCAGGGAAGGCGCTCCCTTTACAGTTATGACGGGGATACCACGCAATGGAAAGTGCGGCCGCTGAACATCCTGCAAAACAGCTCGGACGATTCAATCCTGGGCCTCGCCGGCGAATGGCTGCGCAGCCGGGCGGGATTCACCAGCACGGTTACGGGGGAATTCCGTCTGCCGCCCGAAGGGTTTTCACCTCTGGACTTTGGCAGCGGCCCGGACTTCCGGCTGGTCGGCGTCACCGTCGGAAAGGTGAGGGAATTTGATCCCCAGACCTGGTCCTGGAGCAGTGTCCTGAGGACCCTCGATGAAGTGGGTTTTTACGGTTTCGGCGCGGGCACGGAAGGTCGCGTATACGGAGGGAACAGCAATTTGCAGCTCGCGGGCTTTTCCGCTACGGGCCAGGTTTTTGGAAGGATTCCGCTGGAACAAAGCATGCAGGACGTCAGTGTTTCTGCCACCGGTCTGCTCGCGGCCGGAGTGGGAAATAACATGGTGCTGCTGAGTGATTCCGCCCTGACCGGATCCACCCGCCTCACGCTGCCGGGAACCATCACCGACTCCCGGGGTGTTTTCACCGCCTGGTCTCCGATCCTTCCCAAACCCGTGCCGGCCTTCGCAGAGGATAAAGCGCCCTCCGATCCGGTGGAGGATCTTCCATGGTCCTGGACGCCGCGGATCAGCTACCCCGATCCCGATGCGGAGTTGATGGTGAGTGCAGATGCGCTCCCTTCCTGGTTGAGTTTGCAAAACGGAGTTTTCTCCGGCACTCCCCTTCACGGCCAGACGGGTTCCTTCCCGCTGCGCCTCCGGGTGACCGGACCGGACCAAACCGCCTCGGAGCAAACCTTCGTGCTGAATGTGATCGAAGTGAATGATTCCCCTGTCGGCCGGAATGACGGTTTCACCCGCTTGGAGGATGCTGCTCCGGAACTCCTGGATTCTGCGGCCTTGTTCAGCGATGAGGAAACGCCGGTGGGCCAGCTGCAGTTAGTGGTCTTGTCCAACACCGGCGGGGTGATCACCACTACGCTCGATGTGGCCAGCGGTGGAAAGCAGCTCCGGCTTGGCTATGTGCCCGACACCTTTGGAACTGCCGTCCTGACCCTCCGGGCCACGGATGAAGGCGGGCTCAGTGCGGATGCCATTCTGACCATTCAGGTGATTCCCGTGAATGACCTGCCGGTCCTCCCCGCTCTCTTTCCTGGGATCAATGCCGGCAGCGCCGCCGCGGACGCGCGTATCGATTTTGCTGCCCTGCTCCGCGATCCCGATCCCGGCGATACCCATGTTTGGAAATTGGTTTCCAATTCCAATCCCGCCTTATTCAGCCGCCTCGGGTTTGATTCCGCCGGGGGGCTTCTGATCTCATATGCCCCTTTCCTGAGTGGACGCGCCATTCTGGTGGTGGAGGTCAGTGACGCGGAAGGGGCTGCTGCCTTGACCACGGTGGAAGTGATCGTTCCTCCGATCGCGCCGCCGGTGATTGTCACCCGATCCGCTCTGATCCTGAACCGTCAGACCGGGCTTTTCGAACAAACTGTGACCCTGCGCAATGAGGCGGCACGGACCATCGGCGGATTTGAATTGCTCATCACCGGACTTCTTGAGGGCGCGACCCTGCACAACAACAGCGGAACGCGGGACAATGGTTTTGTAGCCGGAGACTACCGCCCCTTGGAATCTGGCGCGACCAGAACCCTGGTGCTGGAATATTACTCCCCCAGCCGCGCCAATCTCCAGCCTTTGCTTTCCACAGCCACGGCTCTCCCTTCCACGGATGCCGCGCAAGCCCTTGGGTCACCCGGGGCCATCGCCATCGACCGTGTGATGATGCTGCAACCTGGTGCCCTGCTGATTGAGTTCCCCACCTTGCCTGGAGCGCTTTATCAGATCCAATATTCCTCGGACGGCAAGGCGTGGACCGGTTCACCGCTCCGCATTCGAGCTGGCGGGAACCGCCTGCAATGGATCGACCGCGGTCCCCCCGGCACCATCAGTCCTCCGATGCCCGGAACCTCACGCTTCTATAGGGTAAAACAACTGCCTAGTTCATAGGGATCACAGTGTACCACAGTGAAAAAATGAGGTGATGTCGAAGAATTCAACCTCAAGAAACCTCGTGCTCGGGAGGGACCCCGCTCTGAGCCACATCCGCATGGCCTTGACCCGGACCTCTGAATCCATCCCCGTCTCCGGTGGCCAGCTCATGCTCGGCACCTGGCAGGGCCTCTACCTATTTGAACACCGCCGCGCTCCGCACACCCGCGAGGTGAATTTTACAGTAATGGGGCAGGGATAGAAGCGGGATAATGATTAGCGTGATGGAAAGAGAATTTGGAATGGACTAACTTCTGATGGGATGTAGATTCGGAGGAGCGGAAAACATCCCCGCCAGCCCAATTGTCCATGTGTTGTTTTTCCGGCCCCGTCAGCTCCGTCACCCATACCCGCATCTTTGCCCGCTGGCTGCCGGGAACCAGGCCGGCCCGGCAATTATTGGCCTATCAGATGCGTTATTCGACAAAGAAGGAGGTCGCCATGATTCTGCCGATTCCAGTCGTCCCCGGCAGCCCGGAAGATGCGGTGAAGTTTTTGGATCTGGAAAAGGAGCCGGAGTTATTCGGAAAATTGGAAAAACTCTGGCCGGTGCCCGATAGGTCAGGTGCCAAATCCCCGATGGCCGTCGCGGCAGGCGGTTATTCCAGAAAGCCACTGTTGGTGATCAAAGTAGGATCGTTCGAGGTATCCTTCGTGCCCACTCAAGCCGACTTTTCCCGGTTGGATCCCCGTTTCCGCCTGGAGGACAAAGTTTGGAAAAAACTCCCGCAGTATACGGATTGGGGGTTTGCCGTGTTCAAGCTCCGCAAGGACGCCACGACGGTCCATCCCATGGCCTTCAGTTTCCCCAACGCGAATCCCGGCAACGGCCTATTCTTCCCCACCGTCCACATCCATGACGGCAAAGTCCATGCCGAGGAGGAGTTCAGTCACACTTTGTATTGCCAAACCCCTTCCGGGTATCACGGCCCGAAAGGCTGGGAGGAATCCGAAAAATTGCCGGCCTCTCTGGGCAGGATCGAGGACGCGGGTCTGATCGATAAAGATGACCACGTTTACCGCCGACCGCTGGTGGGGATGCTGCCTAATCGGGATACCTATGCGTAAGCAGGATTACTGCGCGGCTTGTCAAAAGTAGCCATCATCGCTCCGCGTGATGAGCAAGGAACGTTCCCTGAGCCGCCGCCGGCTCAAGCGCTTCGGCAAATGCACCGCCGGCCTTGATGACAATCGTGGCGGGCGGTCCGGGGGCTATTTGCATTGTCACGATGATGCGGCTGTGCCACGGTGGTAACTCCAGATGGCTTCAGCGATCACCCCAGCGCAGCGCACTTCCAATCCAATGCCATCGTGGCTGCCGGATCTTTGTCAGGCGGCCGGCACCACTCCTGGTGATTCCCTGCCGCGGATTCAAGCCGCGATGGATGATCTGGCCCTGCGGGCAGCTCCGCTGGCGCGGTCGTGGGCAAAGTGGATGACGCTGATTCAAGCCGCCGCGGTGGTGATGCCCCTGTTGTGGCTGCTGCGCCGGACGCTTAATTTCTCCCCCTCCGTGGCCGCTGTGGCCACGCTGCTGTCCGTGCTGGCGCTCATCGGGGCGCTGTGGTGGATGCGATGGCGCGGGATGCAGCGCACCTGGGCCCGCGCGCGGCTGGTGGCGGAGGTGGCGCGCAGCCAAATCACGGCGGCGGTGTTTCCCATATTGCCGGAGCGGCGCGTGCTCGACAGCATCCCGGATCTCCAACCCCTGATAGGAAACCGCGACGCCGGGAATGAACAACCCTGGCCGCAATGGCGGGACACGTGGTTGCGGGATCGCCTGGAGGATCAGTTAGCCTATTACAGGGCGGCCAAGCAGCGGGCGGAAAAGAGCCGCTGGCAGTTTACACGCTGGTCCACGATTTTCATGGATGTCATGTTGGCGCTGGCGGTGGGCGGCGCGGTGCTCACGTTGAGCCAACGGGCTCCGCAGTGGCTGCGCCTTTTCGGCGACTACCGGGTGGAGGGGTTTCTTGGGATTGCCGGAGCACTGCTGCCACTGGGGATCATTCTGCTGCAGTCGCTGCGTTACCTGCAGGAGTTGAACCGGCGCACCGCCCGTTTCTCGCGGCAGATCGCTCTGCTGGAAAAAGCCCGCGCGGAGATCACGGAGACGGACTCGCCGGAGACGGCGCTGGAGATCGTCTCCAGCACCGAGGAGCGCCTGCTGGATGAAGTGGTGGATTGGTATTTCGAGGCGGAAACGGCCGAACAGTTCTATCAAGTCCGGGAAGCGAAAGGCCGCGCTGATCCCGTCGGCGCATTACCTGCGGGACGTCCCCGGGAGGCTACGCGCCTGGCGTGGCTCGCGGGAGGAGTGGGGTTGCTCTTTCTGGGGAGGGTGATGCTGGGCCGGGTGCCCTATCTGGTGGCGGCCTCGGCGGGCACACTGGGATGGCTGTCCTTCAGTTCCCCCTCGGACCCGGAGGCCCGCAGCCATCTGCGGTCGGAGGGCACGCTGATGAATGAACGAGGGGAGGCATGGGTGCCTGATCCGGAACGCACCGCGCATGGCACGATCATCATCGCCCATGGACTGCATGACGGGGCCATGGTGAACGGAAGCGGCAAGGAAAGCCTGTGGATGCGCCGGATGCACGAGGCGCTGGGAAAACGCCTCGGCGACCGGGCCCCTGACATTGCCTTGGTGGATTGGTCCGCCGCCGCGATGCCTTCCAACCTGCACGGGCTGGATCCGGGCGACGCCACGTCGCGGTTCATCGCCGACCTTGCGGGAATTCCCAGCCAAGCGCGGGAGGTCGGCGACCTGCTGGCCTTCCGCCTTTCCCAACTGATCCTCGAGGGGAAGATCGACCGCACCCAGCCCCTGCATCTGATCGGCCACAGTGCGGGGGGCTTTGTGGTCTCCCGCGCCGCGCTGTATCTCCGGAAGATGAACCTCGCCCCCAATGTGATGCAGGTGACCATTCTGGATACCCCGGCTCCTGACCATGAACTGACCGTGGAAGTGCCGAAGGCCTGCTCCGGGATGGATTTTTACGTCACATCGCCCTTCGTGCTGGGGTTGGATGACAATGCGCCGCCCGCTGGGATCTACCTGAAACACATCACCCCGGAAGCCGGGGCCGGTTTGTTGGATGCGCATCGCTATGCCTACAAATGGTTCACCGAAACCGTGATCTCAGCCAAGCCGGGCGATTCCGGTTTCGGACATTCGCCCTTTGCCCAATAACTTTTTCCATGCTCGCTACCCTCCGGTTACATTTTGGCAAAATCCTTCTCGCGGCCGGGCTGGTGGCGTCCGTGCTGGGCTTCATCGGTTTTCGCACCTGCAATCCGGCGCTGACGGCGGACCAGTCGCTCTACCGCACGCTGCGGCTGTTTTACTGGGACTATTCCCCATGGGATGGCGCCAAGGAAATCATCATGCCATGGACGCTCATCGCGGCCATGTGGCTCGCGCCGCTGGTGCTGACGGGAGCGATTTTCGGCGTGGCCATCAGCCTGCTGGAGCGCCGTCTGATGGCGTGGAAGGCGCGGCGCATGTCCGGCCACACTATCATTTGCGGCGGCGGCTCGAAAGGACGCGTATTGGCGGAAAATCTGAAGGAGCGGGATTTTCCCTTTGTGGTGGTGGAACGGAACCGGGAACGGACGGACCTGCTCATTTCGGAAGGCCTGACCGCCGTGTGCGGCGATGCCTCGGAGACCGCCGTGCTGGTCCGCACCGGCATCCGCAAAGCCTTGCGCCTTGTGGCGGCGACCGGTGATGACCACGACAATCTGGCCATCGCGGTAGCGGCGGCGCAGGCTGTGGAAGGCACGGAGCCCGCGCCTTCCCTGGCGATTTACCTCCACTGTGGCGATCCCGCGCTCTGTGCGCTCTATCAACGTAACCGTGCCCTTCAGGACGGATTCGGCGGCGTGCCGGTGCGGGTCTTCAACCACTTCAGGAATATGGCGCGCCTGTGCCTCCAAGAGTTCCCGCCCGCCCCGGGCACCGGAAACCTCCATGTGGTCCTGCCGTCGCTCTCGCGTCTGGGTTTTGCCCTGGTGGTGGAGTATGCCATGGTGGGCCATTATCCCGGCGGCCGCGGAGCGCATGTCCATTTGGTGGGACGGCGGGCCACGGCCGAAACCGACCGGCTGCGCAGTCTCTATCCAGCCATCGATAAATGCCTGGTGCTGAGTGCGGTGGATCTGCCGGAGACCGGCCGGTTCGCGGCGAAGGTGGCGGAACTGGTGGCGCAGCAGCCGGAGCAGGATGTCTTTACGGTGTATCCCGGCATTGAGGACGATCATGAAGCCTTCGCGCGTGCGCTCGAACTAACCGAGCACCTGCATGACCGGCCCGGCCTCCAGATACTGTTGGATACCCCGCCCGGCGCGCCGGTGCGCCGCTTGGTGGAGCAGAATCCCGCCCTCAAGCACCGGATTTCCTTCCTTCCTGCCGGTGTCCTCACCGGTGGCTACGAGGCGATCATCCGTGACACCCTGGACGGCACCGCGCGCCGCATTCACGACAATTGGCTGGCGGAAACCCGGCGGCAGGCCGACGCTGCCCGGGCTCGCGGGGACGAAGCCGCCGCCCGCAAGCACGAAGCCAAAGCCACCTTCCGCCCATGGGAGGAACTCAGTGAGGAGCAGAAAGGCGCGAACCGCAGCCAGGCGGATCACATTCCCTTCAAAATCCGTGCCGCCGGTCTCGATCCCGGCACCGTCACGCCGGCGGCTTGGTCCCAGTTGAGCGATACCGTCGTGGAAACCCTCTCCCGCATGGAACATGCCCGGTGGGCGGCCTACCTCTGGATGACCGGCTGGAAGCATGCCCCGCGACGCGACGATGCCGCGAAGCTCCATCCCAATCTCGTTCCCTACGATCAATTGGACGAAATGACTAAAGACTACGACCGGGCCGCCATCCGTCACCTTGGTGATTACCTGACACCTCCAACCGCCAATCCATGAGAACACGCCTTGGAAAATGGCTTTGCCGTCTGCCTACTCAAAGAGGTTGACCTGGCTTGGCGCCTCCGCGGTCGTGGATAGACCCTTCAAATACCGGCGAAGCTCTGCGCCACCACGGCGCGATGCCCGCCAAACGACGCTTCCTCGTTCTGCGAATAACTGGCCTTTTTGGGCTCGTAGGCGGTTGCCTTCGCGGTCCCCGTTTCGGTGTCGTACAACATGACCAGATTCTTCGATTTCGTCTTGGCTTTTTGCTCGTCGGACGGTTTGACGGGAACGGCCACATAGCGGGCCTTCTTCGCCGCCACCGCCTTTTTGACCGATGGCTTCTGCAGTGCGGCCTGCGCCCGGTCCTGAGCCAGATCTCGTTGGGCGAGCGATGCCTGATATGATATCGCCGTGCCGGCAGCCGAAATAAGCCGACCTTCCTGGCCCCCGATTTGGCCCCCGATACCGGACAGGGCCATTCCGAGGCCCGCCCCAAGCTCCGGATTCTGCATGGTCTCGCATCCAGCAAGACACAGCACACAAACTAAGGAAAGCATCGGCTTGGCAAAAAAGTGAAGCGGTTTCATAAGATGGATAGGAATCAAATGGAAAACCCCCTGCAAGTCAATTCATTTCCTATTGGGTGTTCTTGTCGGAGTAGGTGATCATGGCCAGGGCAATGTCCGCCAACATGTGAGCGCGCCAAAACGTCATCAGGCTGATCACCTTGTCGTCGGGGCCGCCATACCGCAGAATATCCGCCAGCTCCAAGTTGACGGTGATGGCTTCGGGAAGCAGGAAGTCGTGGTTCGCCCCCATGGGAACGGATTCACCCTGACCCTTTTTCCCGGACCGCAGCTTCGAATACATCCGGTCCGCCAGCAATCCGGCCCGGGCGAGGGCCTTTGAGCGCGCGAGATCAATGTAGATCCCGATGGAACGTGAATTCATCATCCGCTCGTCGTCGCCTTGGTAATTGTAATACTTCATGACCAGCGACGAAAGGCTGAGAAAGGCTGAAGCGCCGCTGCCGAAGGCATCCAGGTCCTCGGTTTTGGAGCTGGAAGAAACCCATTTCTCCCGCAGCAGCGTGGCCAGGGCCGATCCCTTGTCTTCGGGCTTCCTCGCACGGGAGCCGGGGCCGGCCGCATCGGCATCGGAGACCGAGAGGCTGGATTCGCTGTAGGCGGCCTTCCGGGCCGGCAGATACCGGCCTTCCATCAGGGAGGCGATGCGGGGAAAATTGGCGTCATTGAAGGGGATATTGCCCGCCATCGCGATTTTAATCGGCAGCGCCTCATTCCTCGCCCCGCGGATCTGGAACGGGTATTGACTGCCTTCGAACTTGATGGGGGGATCGGTCCCCTCCAGATAGGACTGCCACCCCTGTTTCAGGGTCGCATCCAGATACGCCAGGGCGGATTGGGCCCCCTTCGAGAACGCGGTGCCGAGGTTTTCGAAAAATGGCAGTCCGCACTTCACCGCGAGGTCGTTCTCCGCGTCACGGGCCAGCGAGAAGCTATACCAGTCCTTCGCCGCGTGGTAACGGGTCCTCGCCAGCGCATAGTAGGTGCACGCCTGCTGGGCCGTGGAGAAAAAGTCGGGGACGGTCGCACGGGCCTTGGATTCCGGACCGAAATCCGCATTCATAATAAGGTTCAGGGCGGTGAGGATCATGTCATCGGCCGACGTCTCATAACTATAGGCTTCCCGCAGCGAGAGCTGGGCGTTGATGGCTTCCAGCTTGGCGGCCAGACGCTTCGAATCGATGTTACCCTTGATCGCCAACGCGAGCGCCTCGCGCGCCTTCGCCACCTCGCTGCGCAGTTCCATGATGCTGACCACCGCTGACAGAATCCGCGCATCCCGGTCGCTGCCCTTTGATTTTGCATGCGATCCGAGGATGCGGTCGTAATTCCTCCCGATGTCCGCGTGCGCCGCTGCTTTCAGGAGATGATAATAACCGGCGATGGGGGCGCCTCCATTGATGGCCGAGAGGGATCGCCGGTTGTATTCGAAGGCAAGATCCAACTGGCCGATCAGAAACTGTCCGTCAGGGTCGCGCGTGTTCCGGTCGGGGAATCGTCTCTCGCAGAGTTCGGCCAGCTTTTTCTGCGAATCCCTGAAGCTCTCCTGCATGGACACCTGCACCGTGCGGAGCCGGTTGATGGCGGCGAGCGAGATCTGCGGCGTGGTCACCGGGGCGGACATGCTGCTGTTCTCCAGGCGCTGGTCGGTCAGGAAAAAGTAGGCATCGTCGACATCCTTCAGTTCGACCGCCGTGAGCTTGAGTTCCCGGGCCCGTTCGATCAGGTCCACAAACCGGTTTTCCTCTTTGCGGAACTCCAGCCGCTGTCCCACCGGAATGCCGACATATTTGATGACATGGGTGCTGCCATCGGCGTGGGTCAGTTGGATCCGGCTGGCCGCCTCCAACTTGGCCCCGATGCCCCCGACCGGGCCGATGGTTCCGTCAGGATTGACCGACCCGGTCATCACCCGGTCCGGTTTGATGGGCACGTTGTTGATGAGCGCGATCAGCGAGGCCGCCAGTTCCATGCCCGCCGAGGGGCCATCAATAACCCCGGTCGCGTTGACATTGAATTCGTAATCGGACACTTGAAGGTCGAGGCGGCGCGACGCGACAAAGGCCGCCATCCACGCCGAGGCCTGCCACTGATCGTTGCGGATGCCAGGCGTGGGAATGGAACAGGAAACGACCGGCTGGTTGCCGGGATTTTCCAAAATGCGGAGAACCACGTCCATGGCACCCGACTTCTTGAGGGGATCAATGGAGTCCGTGACGTAAAGGACTTTGGCGGTGATTTGCCGGGGGAGTTCATCCGTGGCCGGACTCTCCGGGGTGGGCGGCTGAGCCTGACTCCAGCCCGCTCCCATGAGCCAAATTAACAGGCCAAGCCTGGTGGCGATCCTGCCCGGTGGTGTCGGATTTTGAGGTAGCTTCATGGCTGCTGGGGTTTTGAGAGGACGGATCGCATCCCGGTCATCTTGGTGCCGAGGGTTCCATCCTGGTAATTCCTCGCTCCGGAGGTGCATCCGATCCATAAGAAATTCCAATTCCCCCCGCGGGCCGGAAAGTGGCCCGGTTGTATCCCTGCGGTGGCGTCAGCGGCCGCTCCTCCTCCGGGGATGAAATCACACCATTCGGAAACATTGCCATGCATGTCAAGAATAGCCCAGTTGTTCGGCGGGTAGGATCCGACCGGGACCGCCCCCTTTTTGGCGGGTTTCTTGAAAGTTCCTGGCATCGGTTCGTCAGTGGCAAAATTGGCGTCCTTCCAGTCCATCAGCTCTCCGAACGAGAAGATTCCCAAACTGCCCGCCCGGCAGGCGTATTCCCATTCCGCCTCCGTGGGCAGTCGGGCCTTCATCCCCGTTGGCTTGATCTTGGCACTCAGTTCCTCGCAGATCCGCCCCGCCTCCGCATGAGTGATCAACGTCAACGGCAGGCCGCCACTCCCGGGTTCCCCTGAACCGCGGATTTGGCTCAGTTGCTGCAGGGTGAGTTCCATCTCGGCAATCCAAAACCCCTCGCGGATGGTCACGTCGGTTTGCATTTTCTCTCTGGGCTGATCCTCCATTACGAAGGTGGCCAGATGATCGAATTCAGCCCGGGTCCGGCCCATGGTGAACGTGCCGGGAGGACACCATCGAAACCGCATCGTGATCGTGCCGTCGGTGTTGATCGGCACGGCCCAGAGGTCACCCGCCTCTGGAGCCTCCGGCGGCGTGCTGGGAGCCGGCGGGGGGGCGGGCACCGCGTCAACCTTGGGATTCGTCGCGGCAGGACCAGAAACCACCGGCTCTTCACGCGGCCCGCTGTCGTTCTTGCCCTGCTTGAAATGGAGGAACAACCCCAAGCCCGCCGCTCCGGCCAGTGTGGTGAGGCCGATCGCCCATATGACTCCCCGCATCCGGGAAGGTTGAGGGTCGGCCTTTGCTTTACCGGTCTTTCCGGGCCCCTGCGGTCCTTGCCCGCCATCGTGCGAATCCTGGGCCGAGGGATGGTTGGGAATCCCTGACGGCGGCGGTTGACTGGCACCACCCGGGCTGTCCACCCCTTTGATCCACCGGCTCAGGGCCAGGATATCCGCCTCCTTCTCTCCCAAAAAAATAGGAAGGTCACGTAATAGCCAATTCGTCTCGGTTTCCGGGTAGGTGGGCAGGCGCACCAACCGCAGCCAAGGGCTGATGGTTCTGCCGTGGGTGTGGCGGTTGAAGATCACGGTGGCTTCGACAGCCGAGCCTTTGCCTCCGGGAAGAGGCTCCAAATCCTTCTGGTCCATGGCCGCAAACCAGCCAGGAGAAATCACCGCCACCACATGGTCGGCGTGGGCCGCCATGTTCATCGACCAGCGATTCCAACCTTCATCGGGTCCGCCCGGAAGCGTCTCCAATAACGTCTGATCATTGACGAGTTCCACGCCACTGTCCTGCAGAGTCGCCGCCAGACGATTGCAGAAGGCCAGCACCGCCTTCCGATGCGCTTCCGATTCATGGCGATAGCTGACGAATGCCTGCTTTTTAGTCACTGGAGGAGGCATTTGCTAGTTGGCAGCATGATTCATGGTGAATTTTCAGGATGCCGGACCATACCATCACCTCCCGCCGTGCCTAGAGCTTTTTTGACGGCGGGATTCTGCCTCGTTCCTGCTGATGATGAGGTCCCGACATTCGCCGGATGCCCGCTTCAAAAACCCGGGCCGTTCACTCCCGGAACAACCGAGGAGCCAGGTCGTGAAGACTGCGCCGCCAGGTCTGCCACTCGTGGCTGGTGCCTTCGGAGGAATAGAAGGTGCTCCTGATGCCGTTTGATGTGAGGGAATCATGCATGGCTTTCACGCTGGTGTGGAACCCCGGTTCGGCAGTGCCTGCGCTGAGGAAAAGAAGCCGGTTTCCCTTCTCAAAAGCCGCGGCGTCCTTGAAGATGCCGCCGTAGGAGGTGGCGGGATCAAAAGTACCGCGGCCTCCGGTGCTCATGGAGGCAATGTAAGCGAACAGTTCCGGATGCTGCGGGGCGATGTTCAAGGTCTGCCCGCCGCCCATCGAAAGGCCCGCCATGGCCCGGTGAGCGGCATCGGCCCGCGTGCGGAATCGGCTGTCGATGAAAGGAATCAGCTCCTTGGTCAGCACTTCCCCGAAAGCAGCGGTGGGGCCGCTGCGGTCCTGGGGTTGGGCATCAGGGTAGGCGGCATAGCCACTGTCCATGGCGAGGAGGAAGGGCTGCGCGGCATGGGCGGCCAACAGATTGTCCATGATGAAGTTTGCCCGGCCCTGCTCGCCCCAACTGCGTTCGCTTTCGCCGCTTCCGTGCAGCAGGTAGAGGACGGGATAGCGCGCAGCATCCGTCTCATAGCCTGGCGGGGTGTAAACGAAGCACCTCCGCCACTTGCCGGTGATTTTCGAGTGATACCACTGCAGGCTCACGCTTCCGTGCGGCACCTCGGGCCTGGCGGCGTAGAAGTCCCCGTCCTTGTCCGGCACCTCCACCCCGCTCGTGTCGCGGCCCCAGCCGAAATACATCTGCGTTCCCGGGTCATTGACGCGGAGCCCGTCCACGGTGAACCAATGATAGTGAAATCCCGGCGCCGCGGGCGGCGTGGTGGCTTCCCAGACGCCCTCGGCGTTTTTGGTCATCTCCCAGGGCTTGGCCACGAGGCCATCGCCGCCTTCCAACATCACTAGCTTCGCCGCCGGAGCCTTGAGCCGCACGGTCACGCTGTGGTCCGCATTGATACGGGGAAAAGCCTGGCCGGGCAGATTCGTCCCGGAGGGAGTAGGCTGGGCCACTGCCGGTCTCAGAAGGAGAATACCTGTCAGGCTGGCAACAAGCAGGCACAACAGCAATGATCTCCGGCCACCCACCGGGCACAGGGAAGGTTTCCAGAGGCAGGGAAATCGGTTCATAAACAGAAGCAGTGGAGATTCCATGGGTTTATTTGGGCGGAAAGAGGAGCCGTGAGCCCGCCGTGACTTAAACGTGCGGACTCCGCTTCTATTAGCAGCGGAGAGCAGGTATTCCAAAGGCAACGCGTCCGGGCGGGTCGGGCAGCCAAAACGCGGCCTTCAGCCGGATCGGAACAAGACCTTGCATGCCCTCACTTTTGGGAAACCCTGTCCGGCTCTGCGACACCCCATTCCGCTGCATGAAATTCCCTCCAGCCCGACTCCTCCCGGCCCTGCCGGTTTCCCTTCTCGCAGCATGCCTCGGCATCCTCCCTTCCTTTGGCCAGGAACCGAAACACGCGGATTGGCCGGAGTATCTCGGAGGGAAAACGCGCAGTCTCTTTTCGCCGCTGGCTCAGATCACCCGGGAGAATGTAGGAAAGCTGGAGCTGGCGTGGACTTTTGATACCGGCGAAAAGGGAGAGTATCAGGCGAACAATCTGATCGTGGATGGGGTGCTCTACACGCCGTCGCAATCCCGACAGGTAATCGCGCTGGATGCGGCGACGGGGCGGGAGCGGTGGCGCTGGGACCCGGCCAAGGAGCGGGCGGGCAAGGGCAGCGGACGGCAACGGGGCCTGGTGTTTTGGCAGAATCCGGAAGGAGGGGAGCGCCGGCTGTTTACCGGAGTCGGCGGGTGGCTGTTTGCGCTGGATGCCAAGACCGGGGAAGTGATCCGGAGCTTCGGAAAGGATGGTGCCGTTGAACTGTCTTCTGGCCTGAACACGCCGGGAGTTACCTGGCAGGATTCGCTGATCCTCGGCGGCGTGGGTGGCAAAGGCGCGGTGCGCGCGCTGGATGTCAGGACGGGGGAACCACGGTGGATTTTCAACCTCATTCCGCAGCCCGGCGAGGTGGGTCATGACACTTGGCCGAAAGACGCGTGGAAGACGGCGACGGGGCTGATGCCGTGGTGCGGGCAGTCCCTGGATGAGGCGCGCGGGATTGTGTATGTGGCGACAAAAACGGCGGAACCTGACTTTTATGGCGGCGCACGTCACGGCATGAATCTTTTTGCCAACTGCCTGGTGGCGCTGAATGCGAAAACCGGCACGCGGCTCTGGCATTTCCAGATCGTGCATCACGACCTGCTGGACAAGGATCTGCCTTGTCCGCCGGTGCTGCTGACGGTGACGCACGGGGGAAAAAGGATCGATGCCGTGGCCCAGGGAACCAAACACGGGCGGCTTTTTGTCTTCGACCGCGTGACCGGCGAGCCGCTTTGGCCGGTCGAGGAAAAGCCGGTGCCCACCTCCACGCTGCGCGGCGAACAGGCGTGGCCTACCCAACCGATGCCGGTGAAGCCCCCGCCGCTGATGCGTCAGCAATACACGGAGGCGGACGCGTCCGACCTTTCCCCGGAGACCCATCAGATGACACTCGACCGCATCAAAGCCTCACCGAATTTCGGCCCCTTCCCGGCGCCGTCTTTAAGCGAGACGGTGATGTTCCCGGGGTTCGACGGCGGCATGGAATGGGGCGGCGGGGCGGCCGATCCCGAGGGCATCTATTATGTGAATGTGAACGAGATCCCATGGCTCCTGCAAATGGTGGAGACGCGCCGCGCCGACGGCACGCCGCTGGTGCCGGGGGAGAAGGATTTCATGATCTATTGCGCTGCCTGCCACGGGCTGGACCGGGCAGGAAATGTGGCGGCGGGATTCCCCTCACTGATCGATGTGGCCAAACGGAAAACGCGGGCGGAAATCGAGCAGATCACCCGTCAGGGTGGCGGACGCATGCCGAATTACGCGGCCATGCCGGAGGCGCAACGGACCGCCATTTTGAACTACGTCCTGAACGAACCAGTCTCCGCCTCCCGCAAGGAGGATGGTATTCCCTCCGCCACCACCGCGGATAACTCCAGCCCGCCTGACTATGCTTTTGCGGGATTCCGCCGCTGGCTCGACAAGGATGGTTATCCAGCCATCAAGCCGCCCTGGGGAACGCTGAACGCGGTGGATCTCAACACCGGCGAAATCAAATGGAAGGTCCCGCTCGGCGAATACCCCGAACTCACCGCCCGCGGCATCCCGCCCACCGGCACCGAAAACTATGGCGGCCCCGTGGTCACCGCCGGCGGCCTGATCTTCATCGGCGCGACCGCGGACGAAACCTTCCGCGCGTTCGACAAAGACACTGGCAAAGTGTTGTGGAAAACGAAGCTACCCTTCAGCGGCAACGCCACCCCCAGCACCTACATGGTCGATGGCCGGCAATACGTGGTGATCTCCGCCGGCGGCGGAAAGTCCGGCCGCCCTGCCGGGGGAAAGCTCGTGGCCTTCGCGCTGCCAAAGGAGTAAGCAGAAAAAAATCTGCGGATTGCCTCTCCGCGGCGTTCAACGGAACAACCCCCGCTAAGTGCGACTATCCTTCCGACACCGTCGCGATTGCTTCGTATTCTGTGAGCTTGGGCTCGAGGGAAACGATGCCGGAGGCCCAGAAGGTGGGATCGGTGAGGTCGGCGCCGAGGGTTTCGCGGGCCACGGTTTCGCAACCGGCGGAGCCGCTGAGGCGGAGGAATGCTTCGTAACCGGGGAGGAAGGCCGGACCTTCGGCCAGGAACCGGGCGAAAAGGGCGCGGCTTAACAGGTAACCGAACACGTAGGGGAAATTGTAGAACGACACTCCGGAGATGAAGAAGTGCATCTTCGAAGCCCAGAACATGGGGTCGAGGCCGTCGGGTTCGAGGGTGTTTCCATAACACTTCTGCTGCGCCTGCTCCATCAGGGCCCGCAGGCGGGAGCCGGGGACTTCGCCGCTGCTGCGTTCGGTGTAGAACGAGCGCTCGAACTCGAAGCGCATGGGAATATTGACCAGATAGGAATGGGCGCGGTTCATCTCCTGATCGAGCAGCCAGGCTTGCAGTCCGGGGGTGCCGGCGCCTTCAGTGAGGAGGCCTTCGAGCAGGATCATCTCGCCGAAATTGGAGGCCGTTTCCGCGAGGGTCATCGGATAGGAGGAGCGGAACAGCCGCGCGCCGTTGAGCGCCCGGGCGTGCCAGGCATGGCCGACTTCGTGGGCCAGCGTGATCACGTCCTGCACCGTGCCATGATAGTTCATGTAGACGCGCTCCTCGCCGCAGAGCAGCGAGCCCGTGCAGAACGCGCCCGGCCGCTTGCCTGCGCGGGGCTGGGCTTCGATCCAGCCGCGATCGAGCATCTCCCGGAAATACGCTCCGAGCGCGGGATAAGCGGCCGTAAAGGCGCGGTCCACCATGGCGCAGGCTTGGGTCCACGAAATTTGCGCCTCACCCGGCGGGGCGACCTGCGGCGCTTCGAGATCAAAGAAGTGCAGGGCTGACGTCCCTTGGAGTCTGGCCGCAGCCCGCAGCGCGCGGCGCGGGATTTCAATGTGGGCGTGGATCGCCCCCATCATGGCGTCGAGCGAGGCCGCACTCATGGCGGAGTCGAAGAGCGGTGCTTCCAGAAAACCTGGCTGTCCCCTCCGCCGGTAAAGCGTCAGCCGCGCACCTGCGATGCCATTGAGCCCGGCCGCGAAAGTGTCCGCATGATCCAGCCAGGGTTGCTGGCCCGCATGAAAAGCGGAGGACCGGACCGCTCGTTCCGGTGAGGCCATCAGCGCACGCCGCCGTGACATGGGCACGGTTTCCTCATGCCCGTCCGGGAAGGTCATGGGGAACGAAAGTTTTCCGGTCAGGGTTTCATATAGCCGCCCCCAGGCGTGGAGCCCGTCCACGTTCAGATCCGCGGCGAGGCCTTCCAGCTCCAACGGCATCTGGTGCGCGCCTGCCTCCCGCATGCGGCCGAGCCGATAGGCAGCGTCGGCCAGCGCGGGATCAGCCGTCAGGGCGGCGAATTCCGCGGCGCTGAGGGCGGCGAGACGAGAGCGCAGCCCGGCTTCGATTTTAGACAAATCCGCCTCGCGGCCGGAAAGCCAGGCTTCATCGGCCTTCACGGATTCGTCGCCTGCGTCATCAGCGGACAGGCAGCCGAGAAAAGCGGAGAGGTGCCCCAATTTCACCGACAAGTCCTCATAGGCCGCCAACACCGTGGCCAGGCTGCAATCGGCGGACGTTTCACTCTGCGCGGCCAAGCTTCTGGTCAGTCCATCTTTGAAAGACAGATAATCCGGCGCGCCGAAAGCGGTGAACCAGGACTCAAGTGACCAGCGGTCGGACGGGGCGGAACCGGGCGGGCTCATGGCGTTTTGGCAGGAATCTGGTAACGGGGGAAGCGCTTTTTGAGCTCGGTCCGGACCTTTTCGGCTTTCGCCGCATTGGCAGGGTCCCCGGATTTTTCAAAAGCGCTGATGAGCTTGGTCATGGCCAACGGGGTGTAGGTGGGATCTTCCCAATTTTGCATCACCAGACCGTAACTGCTGATCGCTTCATTGGGGCGGCTGGACGCCATGGCGATGTCGCCGAGCAGAAGACGGAGCTGGGCGGAGAGCAGGGTTTCCTTGTCGAGATCAAGCCCGGCTTCGGCGCTCTGGGTGGCTTCGGTGAGTTTGCCCAAGGCGAAGTAGGCGCGGCCTTTGAGGAGGAGGGACTTCACCTTTTCCATGGCCGGAGGTTCAGCCGCCAGATGGTGGTCTAGGGCGACAATGCCGGACTCATGGCTGCCATTCTCGACCTGGCTCTCCCCGAGCGTGCTCCAGATTTCGGGCGCGGTGCTGCGTGGATCATCATAAGTGACGACCGGGGAAAGGTAGCGGGAGGCGGCCCGGTAATCCTGCCGCTGGGCAAACACGGTGCGTCCAAGCCAGCGCAGAATGTCAGGGGAGATTTTCTTCTCCTGGGTGCCCTTCAAATAACCATCGACCTCGGCCATGAGGGGATCGAGATCCTTCTGGGCAGTGAGGGCCCCGATGATCATCAGGGTGGCATCCGTGTAATAGCTCTTGAGATCCTTGTCCCGGGCGGTGCGGAGCGGTTCCACACATTCCTGCCATTTCTGTTGTTGGAACAATCCGGTGCCGATCCAATACCACGCCTCGGGGGCGACTTTGGTGGTGGGAAAGTCCTTCAGGAGGCGCTGGAAATCGGCCACCATGCCAGGGTAATCCTGCTTCATGCCCTTCACCTTGCCGGCATGATAGGCGGCGCTTTCGGCGGCATCGGATTTTGGATATTTGTCCCGGACCGTCTCAAAGTCGGCAATGGCTCCCGGGTAGTCCTTGGTCTTCAGATTGGCTTTGCCCCGCTGCAGGATGGCCATGGGAAGCCGTTCATCGGCGGGGTATTTTTCCGCAAACTGCGTCAGGGTGGCAGCGGCTTCCTTGTCTCCACTGGAAGCTTCGGCGCTGCCCCGTTGATAAAGATAGGTGGCGACTTTTTCCGGTTCGAGTTTCTTTTCCCGCACCCGTTGGTACGCTTCGGCAGCCTGTTCCCAGACCTCGCGGTTATAATAATAGGCGGCGCGGACCAGCCAGGCTTTGTCGAGGAAATCACTTTCCGGTTTGCGCTCCCGCCAGCGCTCCACGTAGGCCGTGGCCGCTTCGGGCAGTCCGGGATCGTTCATTTTGAAGAGGCTGACGAGGCGCTTGTACCCTGCCTCGTGGGCTTCATCACGCTCTGGCATGTTTTCTTCAAGAATGCCGAAAACCTCCGCAGCCCGGAGGTGCTGGTCGACGGCCGCGTAGGAAGTGCCCACGATGATGAGCAGGCGGGCGCGGTTATTGGGGTCCAGCGAGGCATAGTCCGTCATGCCGCGCCAGGCGCTGATGACCTTGTCATAAGCCTTCTGCTTGAAGTAGGCAAAGACGAGGCCGAAGCGGGCGCGGGCCTGGGCCAAGGGAGCCCCGTTCATTTTAGCGGCGTCTTCAAAATGCTGGATGGCTTCCGCTGTGCGGCCGGCATCGGCATGGATCATGCCCGCATTGACCATGGACTCGGCGCGGGTTTCGGCGGCGGCACTTTCCTTGGCCAACATCTCGAACTTCTTCATGGCGGCATCGGCCCGGCCCGCTTCCATATCAAGAGTGGCCAATTCCATCAGGGCCTTTTCGTAGTAGTCATTGCCCGCTTTGATGCGGGTGACTTCCTCAAAAGCGGCCGCGGCATCCTTCAGGGCACCGGTGAATTTGCAGCTGCGTCCTTTGAAGAAAAGGGAAGCGTGCCGGATCGCCGCCTGTTCCCTGGGGGCCTGGGCGGCGGCGAGGGTAAACCAGCGGATGGCATCCTTGTAGCGGTCCGGAGTGATGGCCGCGGCATTGTAGGCAAAACTGGCGAGGCGGAAGGCCGCATAAGCCGCGTAGGGACCGGTTTTGGTCGTCTGCAGGGTGGCCCGGTAGGCATTCTCGGCAATGGCCATGCGGGCCGCTTTTTCCTCGGCAATCAGCAGTTTGCCGGCGAGGATGCGGTGGGATTCGCCCGCATGGTATAACACGATGGCCCGGTTCCGGCCGGTGGGAAAATCGTTCAGGTAGCTATCGAACTCCATCAGCGCCAGATCCAACGACTGGTTGCGGTAATGAGCCTCGCCGATTTTGAAGCGGGCTTCCTCGCGGTATTTGCCGTTGGGAAAGACTTTGAGGTATTCCTCATACTGCCGGATCGCGAGCAGGTTGTCTCCTTTGCCAAACAGGAGTTCGCTATAGTCAAAGAGATCGTCCTCGGGTGTTTTGGCCCGGGGCGGCGCCGGACGGGCCTTGGGCGGGGCTTCTTCCGGCACAATTTCCGGCCGGGGGGCGGTGCGGTCCGGCGGAGGAATCTGAGGACCACGGGCTGGTGCCGGATCGTCTTCGACAATCTCGGGACGCGGCGCTGGAACCTGGCCCATCACCGGAAGCAGCGAAGCCATGAGGGTCGATCCCACCAGGAGGGCGGGGCTCCAACGGCGGGAGGGGACAGGGAATTTCATGGCTCGGAACAGGGAGGGAAAGAAGCGAAACCAACCGCAGCCGGCGGCCACTGGCAAGAGTTGAACGGAGGGGCGGCGGCCAAGCGGCAAAACTTACGGCTGCGGCGCCGGCGCGGGGGAACGGGAGGCGAAGGAAACATGATACAATCCTGCCTGATAACAAAGATCGAGGACCCGGAACATGTTTTTGTAAACCGTCTCTTCATCCGCCCGGATGATGATGGCCTGCTTGGGATTGAGGGCGAAGATGTCTTTGAAGCGCTGGCCGAGCTGTTCATCCGTCAGCACCTGGGTATTGACTTTGAACGAGCCATCGCGGGCAATATTGACCACAATTTCTCCCACTTGGCGGTCCTTGGGCGCCCCGGAATCGGCCGCGGGCACGGAGATGTTCAGATCGTTCTCCCGCTGCGCCATGCTGAAGGTGACGATGAAAAAGATCAGGAGAATGAGCAGCACATCGATCAGCGGCACGAGGTTCATCCCGTGGGCTTCGGTGTGGCGGGGAGCGCGGAAATTCATGGCAGCTCGGGAAGGGAAACTCAGGCGCGGCGGGCGGCCTGGGCCGTCTGGGCAGCGGCGGCGCGGGAAGCGGTGACTCGTTTATATTGCGCGCTCAGCAGGGCCATGATGTGGGTGGCGGCCGACTCCAATTCGGAGACGAGGGTATTGACCTTGCCCCGGTAGAGCGAAGCGATCATCATGGCCGGGATGGCAATGACCAGACCGGCTGCGGTATTGATGAGGGCTTCGGCCGTGCCACCGGCGAATTCCATCTGGGCCTGCTGCATGTCGGCTTTGGAAATGCGGGTGAATTCGCTCATCAACCCGATCACGGTGCCAAGCAGCCCCACCATGGGCGCGACATTGGCGAGATCGCTGAGGTAGGTGACCCGCTGGTAAAGTTGACTGGCCTGGCGCTGTCCTTCAGCAAGGGTGACTTCGCGCACTTCGTCGAAAGTGGCCATGGGATTCTTGGTGGCGAAATCGAGCGCCTTCTGGGTGATGCTGGAGATGGCTTCGTTGCGGCGGTTGCAGACGGCCAGCAGCCCAAGGTAGTCCTGTTTCCGGATCAAGGCGTCCGCCGTTTTCATGAAATAGTCACTGACCACCGCACCCCGCCGGATGGTCAGAAACAGGAAAATGGTGAGCGCTACCATCAGAACCGACAACCCCATCAGAAACCAGATGGTGTAGCCGCCCTGTTTGACCATATCCAGGACCGCCACCGGTTTGGGTTTCGGCTTGGCCACTTCGGCCGGAGCTGCGATCCCGACGGCAGGCGGGGCCGGAGCCGGGGAAACGGGGGCCTGGGCGTGGGTGGAACCGAACGATAAAAGCAGGCAGAGCAACCAGAACAGGCGTTTCATAGGGGGACGGAAAGACGGTCCATCGTAATGCTGCGCCATCACCACGCAAGCCGGGCTTTAATCTGCTGGTCCGCTCTGGCAGAACCCCGCCGTCTGTGGTTGAATCGCCCGATGCATTTCCTGATCACCGCCGGCCCCACCCGCGAACCGCTCGATCCGGTGCGCTACCTGTCCAACCGTTCGTCCGGTAAAATGGGCTACGCCATGGCCTCCGCGGCGCAGCAGGCCGGTCATGCCGTGACCCTGATTTCCGGTCCCACGGCCCTGACGCCCCCTAAAGGCGTATCGCTCGTGAAAGTGACCACGGCGCAGGAAATGCACGACGCCGTCATGGCCGCGCTGCCCTCGGCACAAATCGCGGTTTTTGCAGCGGCGGTGGCTGATTACCGGCCCGTCCAAGCCGCTGTGCAAAAGATCAAAAAAGGGGCAGAAACGCTGACTCTGACCTTGGAGCGCACGCCCGATATCCTCGGTTCCGTGCGTGCCGCGGGATTCACCGGCGTGCTGGTCGGTTTTGCCGCCGAGACCGAACAGGTCCTGGCCCACGCCCAGGAAAAACTCCAGCGGAAGGGCTGCGATTTAATAGTGGCCAATGACGTCAGTGGCTCCGAAACGGGATTCGACACGGAAGACAACGAAATCACTCTCGTCTTTGCCAGCGGCGAAATCCGCCCCCTGCCCCGGGCCGCCAAATCCCGCCTCGCGGAAATTCTCGTTGGCGTCTGCGGCGAACTCATGGTCCCCTCCCCCTCATGAGTCAGCCCGTTTCCCCCTTCCTCCCCGCCGCCATCGACGCCGCCCGCCAGGCCGGCGCCCTCATCAAGGCCAACTACGGCACCGATCTCGGCGTCAATGAAACCCTGCAATACGACCTTAAACTCGAACTCGATGTCCAAAGCCAGGAACTCATCACCGGCATCCTCCTGACCTCCTTCCCCGACCACGCGATCTATGGCGAGGAAGGCCTCGCCGGCGACCAGACCAGCGAATACCACTGGATCGTGGACCCCATCGACGGCACGGTGAACTACTTCTACGGCATCCCGCATTTCTGCGTCAGCATCGCTCTGCGGAAAGGCCCGGACATCATCCTCGGGGTGATCTACGACCCCATGATGGATGAACTCTTCGTGGCCGAAAAAGGCGGCACCCCCACCCTCAACGGCAAGCCCATCCACGTCAGCCGGCGCAGCGAGTTGGCGGACGCCATGATCACCGTGGGCTTCAGCAAAAACAAGGAATCCATCGAGGCCGGCATGGTCCGCTTCCGGCGCCTCCTCACCCAGGTCCGCAAGACCCGCATCCTGGGCAGTGCCGCCCTCGGCATGGCCTACGTCGCCTGCGGCCGGCTCGACGCCTACATCGAGGAAGTCATCAGCCTCTGGGACGTCGCCGCCGGCATCCTCCTCGTCGAAACCGCGGGAGGCCGAGCGCCCCTCTACGTCAAAGACAAGGCCGCCGAAAAATACTCCATGTGCTGTTCCAACGGCCTGCTCCCGCTCGCAGATGTGGAAGCTGAAATGGGCTCGCAATCCTAGCGCATTCCGCAAGGGAAGCTGATTCTTCCCCTGATCCAAATTAATCCTTTATAACCTCCTTCCCATGATCCGCTCCGGAATCGGTTACGACGTCCACCGCCTTGTTGAAGGCCGCAAGCTCATCCTCGGCGGCGTCGAGATCCCCCACCATGTAGGACTGGAAGGCCACTCCGATGCCGATGTGCTCTGCCATGCCATCGCGGACGCCTTGCTGGGGGCTGTAGGCGAGCCGGACATTGGCCACTTTTTCCCACCCGGGGATGAATCCATCCGCGGCATCAGCAGCCTGGAAATTCTGCGCCAGATCGCCGCCATTCTGGCTGAAAAAGGCGCCGTGATTCATAACATCGACGCCACCCTCATCGCCGAGCGCCCCAAAATCCTGCCGCACGTTCCGCAGATGAAGGAACACCTGGCCGCCGTCCTCGGTCTCTCCATCGGTCAGGTGGGCGTCAAGGCCACCACCAACGAGCGCATGGGTTTCCCGGGCCGCGAGGAAGGCATGTGCGCCATGGCCATCGCCACGGTGGACCTGCCGGTCTGAGCGGAATCGTGCCGTAAATGACTCTGGCGGCCGCAGTGCCGCCGGGTAGATTGCTTAATCCGCCCAGCCGGATTTCTCAGCAACAAGACGGTGCCGGTCTCCGTAGTATCAGTCGGCGCCTGATTCGTTGAACCACGCCACCGCTCCACCCATGTATCCCGCGCTCCGGTTCCTCCCTCTGCTGATGCTCTGCCCGGGCATCATGGCTTCAGACACTGTGCCTGTGCCGGCAGAGCCCAGCAGCGGCGCGGCCTTTTACGAAAAAGAAATCCAGCCCATCTTGTCGGAGCATTGTTTTGATTGCCACGCCGACGGGGCAGATAAAGGCAATGTGGTTTTCGATGGCCCGGGTGGATTCGACACCCTGATGGCTAAAACCGATCTCTGGGTCCACGTGCTGAAAAATGTGCGCAGCGACCTGATGCCGCCGGCCAAAAAGGACCGTATCCCCCCGGCGGACCGGGAGAAGCTGGTCACTTGGCTGAAACGCGAAGCCCTCCAACTGGACCCGCAGAATCCCGACCCCGGCCGGGTCACCCTGCGGCGCCTGAACCGGGTGGAATACCGCAATACCATCCGCGACCTGATGGGCATCGACTTCCGCGCCGATGAGGAATTCCCCGCCGATGACACCGGCTACGGTTTTGACAACATCGGCGATGTCCTGACTACCTCGCCGCTGCTGCTGGAGAAATACATGCAGGCGGCGGAAACCATCACCGCCCGCGCCATTCCTCTGACCGATCTGGTGATTCCCCGCCGCGAGGTGGACGAGGATGCCTTCCGTGGCGAGGGCGACCGCCAGAAGAACCGGTCCGAAATGGTGATGCCGGTCTACGAAGCCGCCGATGTCAGGGCGGAGATCAAAATCACCCAGCCTGGCACCTACCGCATCGCCCTCAACGCGTCCATTGTGGGCTCGTTCGCTTACGATCCCGGCAAGGCCAGGGCCACATGGTTCATTGAGGACCAACCGGTCTGGGAACAGGAGATCAAATGGCAGTCGGAAAAGAAAATGGATCACGTGGTGGAGCGGAAATGGGCCGCCGGCACCTACGCGCTGCGCATGAAAGTGGTCCCTTCCCAGGACAGGACCCAGCGCCCTGGCGAAATCCCCGGCGACGGCCAGCCATGGGTGGACTTGCGTTTCCGCGGGGCCATCATCGAAGGCCCGCTGGAGCCGGAATTCGCCACCCGCCCTGACAATTACGCCCGCTTCTTCCCCGCCTCCGGCATCCCTGCCGATCCCACCCCCCGCCAATCCCTCGCGGTGGACATCATCCGGCGCTTCACCACCCTCGCCTTCCGCCGTCCCGTGGATGAACGCAGCGTGGACCGCCTCGCTGCCCTCGCCCAGGAAACCATGGTGGCCCCGGACGGCAGTTTCCAAAAAGGCATCGCCCGCGCCCTCACCGCCGTGCTGGCCTCCCCACGTTTCCTCTTCCGCATGGAGGACACCCTTCCCGCGGATAACCCGCAGGCCCATCCTGTCCTTGATGAATATGCCCTGGCTTCCCGGCTCTCGTATTTCCTCTGGTCCACCATTCCCGATGCCGAACTCATGGATCTCGCCGCAAGGGGCGAACTGCGCAAAAACCTGGCGGCCCAGGTCAAACGTCTCCTCGCCGACGAGCGGTCCAAAGAATTCGTCAGGAACTTCGCCGGCCAGTGGTTGCAGACCCGCGATGTGGAAAGCGTCAGCATTGATGCCCGCGTGGTGCAGGCCCGCGATGCCGGGTCCGAAAAAGACCTGCGGGAGCGCTTTGAAAAACGCCGGCAGCTCAATGCCGCGATCGACGAAGCGGAGAAAGCCCGCGACGACGCCAAAGTAGCCGCCCTGCGGGAGGAAATGACCGCCCTGCGCGCCAAATTCGGCACCCGCCGCATCGAATTCAGCGGCGATCTCCGCAGCGCCATGCGCCGGGAGGCTGAAATGCTCTTCCGTCACCTGCTCCAGGAGGACCGCAGCGTGCTCGAACTCATCTCGAACAACAAAACCTTCCTGAACGAAGACCTCGCCAAACACTATGACATCCCCGGCGTGGATGGCGACGACATGCGCCTTGTGGACCTTCCACCGGACAGCCCCCGGGGCGGCGTCCTGACCATGGGCACCGTGCTTGCGGTCACTTCCAATCCCACCCGCACCTCCCCGGTGAAGCGCGGGCTTTTTATCCTCGATAACATCCTCGGCACGCCACCTCCGCCCGCCCCGCCCAACATTCCCTCACTGGAAGCCTCGGAAAAATCCAGCGACGGCCGCGAACTCTCCATGCGCGAAGCCCTCGCCCTCCACAGCGAAAGCGCGCTCTGCTCCTCTTGTCATAACCGGATGGACCCGCTCGGCTTCGCGTTCGAAAACTTCAACGCGATGGGCCTATGGCGTGAAAAGGATCGCGGTGAACCTCTGCCCCCGGCCTCCGGCAAGCTGGTCACCGGCGAGGCTTTCGCCGACGTACGGGCCCTCAAACAACTCATCGTCACCTCCCGCCGCGCCGACTACTACCGCTGCCTCACGGAAAAAATGCTGACCTATGCCATCGGCCGCGGCCCGCAGCCCTGCGATATCCAGGCCGTCGACACCATCGTAAATCAACTGGAAGCCGCTGACGGCAGGTTTTCCACTCTCATCATGGGCATCGTCGAAAGCCCGCCGTTCCAAAAACGCCAACGCTCCATTCCATGAACGCCACCCTCACCAACCGCCGCCGGTTCCTCCGTGGCATCGGCGCCTGCCTGTCGCTCCCAGCCTTCGAGGCGCTCTCCGGCAAAGCTACCGCCGCGGCCCCGGCCTTCGCCACCACCGCCAGCGGAGCGCCCCAGCGGATGGCGTTCATCTACTTCCCCAATGGCGCCATCCATGATCAATGGTGGCCCACCACTACGGGCAAGGACTTCACCCTCGGCCAGACCCTCGCGCCGTTGGAAAGCCTGAAGCACCGCCTTCAAGTCGTGTCAGGATTCGCCCACGCCAATGCCGAGGCCGGCAATGACGGAGCCGGCGACCACGCCCGTGCCAACGGCACCTTCCTCACCGGAGTCCGCGTCAAAAAGACCGCCGGCAGCGACATTTATGCTGGCGTTTCCATCGACCAGATCGCGGCCCAGCACATCGGCCAGACCACCCGCTTTGCTTCCCTTGAGCTTTCCACCGACCCTCACCGCAAATCCGGCGGTTGCGACTCCGGTTACTCCTGCGCCTACGAATCCAACCTTGCCTGGCGCTCCCCCACCTCCCCGCTCTCCCCGGAGTCAAATCCACGCCTTGTCTTCGAGCGCCTCTTCGGCGCGGGCCCTCCAGGCGAACGTTCCGCCAATCTCGTCCGTCGCCGCGCGCAGCAGAAATCCATCCTCGATTTTGTGATGGATGACGCCAAAGCGGTGCAGCAGCAACTGACCCACCGCGACAAAGCCAAGCTGGATGAATACCTGACCGGCGTCCGCGAAATCGAGCAACGGATCACTGCGGCCGAGCGCTTCCCCAACCCGGCGGATCCTGCCATGGAGACCCCCGCCGGCATCCCGGCGGCCTATGATCAATACATCAAGCTGATGTTTGAAATGATGGCCCTGTCCTTTGAAACCGACAGCACCCGCATCGCCTCGCTGCTGCTCGCCCACGATGGCAGCAACCGCGCCTTTGGCGAGATCGGCATCGCGGAAGGCCACCATTCCCTGAGCCACCACCGCAACGATCCTGACATGATTTCCAAAGTCGCCCGGATCGACCGGTTTTATGTCGAACAGCTCGCCGGATTCCTCAATCTGCTGGAGTCCAAAAAGGATGCCGACGGCCAGTCCATCCTCCATAACAGCACCATCGTCTACGGTTGCGGCAACTCCGACGGCAACCGCCACACGCATAGCAACCTTCCCATTCTGGTGGCCGGCAACGGCGGCGGCAAATTGAACCCGGGCCGCTTCCTGCAACTGGAGGACACCCCCATGTGCAATCTCTACCTGAACATGCTGGATCACGCCGGCGTGCCCCGCCTGGAACGCTTCGGCGACAGCACCGGACGGCTGGCAGATATCTAATAGAGTCCGCTAGTCCGGAGGGCACCTCCTGGAAAATTCACGCTATTTTGTAAAATACATTTGACGCTTTGAATCCGCGTGCCATAATCCCGTCATCTTCCAAAACGTTCATGAAATCATCCGCCCCCATTCATACAGCCCTCCGGCCGTCCTCCCATTTGGGTGCGGACCAGGCGCTGGAGGGTGCCTGTGTGATGGGAACGATGTGGCCAACCGGGGTCAGTTACCGTCCAGGATTTAACGTCCAGAACCTCAAACCACAACCAGAGCGGACAGGCTTCCAGTGCCTGACCTGACTTCCCTGAAACAACAAAAAGTTTCCTGAAGCCCCGCTCACCACACTGGAGAGCGGGGCTTCTTTTTTGTCCCGGAAACACCCTCTCCCTTCCTATTTTCCCCGTAATCCCCTAAAAACCAACCCAATCCAAAGCTTTCCCCCGGCGAACCAGCGTCCGGCTGATTTCCCCTGAGTCACTAAACAACTCCCGGAAATCCTCCACAGCCAACCGCCCCCGAATCCCGAAGGCCCACCCACCCGGAATCATTTCCAACCCAACCAGGTCCGTTTCCCTCAGTCCCCAAAAAAGACCCCTCCGCCGGGTGCAACCAGCGGAGGGGCAGGTGGACGGACCGCAGACAGAGAGTGCTTCGACGCTTATCCCCTCCCACGGCCAACCCGCGCCCAACTTCGCGGCAGCCACGGTAAAAGTCAACCCGGACCCTCCGGGATGATGTCAGGGCTTATTGCGCGCTTATCACTTCTGTCTGTATGAGATCCCATTTTATATCCATACAGGCTTCTTATCAGGTGTGCCGAATTCAAACACCGAAACATCCGCCGTGAAATCCAGCGGGTGCGGCTCCGGGAGGAGCGGCAGCGGTGTTTGTTCTTTATACACATCACACACGCCAGCCGGGCGGCCGGAATCCTCCGCCGCCCGGCCTGGCGATTCATTTCATTTTTCAATTGCGGCCATCGTTCAGCAGCAGGATTCCGGTATGCCAATCCGGTGACGCCGGTGCAATTCCGGCTGGCCGCACCAATTTTTCCCGGAGGATGCCCCGGCCAGCGGACTGTAACCCCGCCGTCACCCCAAGAGGCCGGAAGCGACCAGTGGCGCACTACCACCATCCTCCACCATTTTTCCATTCCCTGATGAGGTAAGGCAGCCTGCCGGTCTGTTACACCGGACGTCATGGTTCAAGTCCATGTCGGGGAGCCACTATTTTTCGGACACGAGGGAGCCAGCGTTCCCGCCTGATTTGGGATCAGGAGAAGCCCGGCGCAACACCGGGGTGTCCGACCATTTACATAACCATCGCCAGATAGCTCAGACAGATGAGCAGCGCGCTGAAGACGCGACGAGGCCGGTGCAATTCCAGCTCTGGCGGCCATTTTCACAATCCGAGGCGGCATTGGTGTAACAGCAAGCACATCTGGCTTCCACCCAGAGAGCGCCAGGGCAGCACTGGCATACCGCACCACTCCTTTCCGTTCCCGAGGTGCAACAGAAGCACGTCCGTTTGCGAAACGGGAGGCTGCCGGTGCGACTCCGGCCGGGAACACTTTCCATACAACCCACTCCCCTGTGGCCGATTTCAGCAGGGCACCGGTTTTGTAAACCGGCTGATGCGGGCGCGAATCCCGCCGGGGGATCCTTTTACTAACCACCCTCCATCATCCATCCCCCCCATTTTCCACCCTCCATCCCTCCCTGCCATGATCCATCCCCTCACTCCTATTTACACGCCCCGCCTGGTGCTCCGCTGCTGGAGGCCTGCCGACGCCCCGCTGCTCAAGGATGCGCTGGATTCCAGTCTGGACCACCTGCGCCCTTGGATGCCTTGGGCGCGGGATGAGCCTTCCACGCTGGATGATATCAGCGTGCGGCTGGCCCGGTTTGCCCGCGATTTCCAGGAAGGCCGGGATTTTATCTACGGCATCTTCAATCGCGACCAAACCGCCGTGCTGGGCGGCACGGGGCTCCACCCGCGCAATGGCCCGCAGGACCGCGAGATCGGTTATTGGCTGCGGGAATCGGCCACCGGCCAAGGGTTCATCTCGGAAAGCACGGCGGCGTTGACCACAGTGGCTTTCGCGACCTGGCCGCTGGAGACGGTCACGATTGTCTGCGATCCTGACAATCGCCGCAGCGCCGCCGTGCCGGCCCGGCTGGGGTTTGCCTGCCAGGGCACCTTCCCCACCAAAAATGGGGTCCCGGACCGCGATCTGGATCTGGTCTGGCGCACCAGCCGCAGCGCGTGGGCATTGCGGCCGCCGCTCCGGGTTCCGGCTCTCGTCTGAGCCGGGCATTATGGAGTTCGTAGTGTAACAGCGAGCATATGACACTGTGAACGTCGAGGAACCGGGGCAGCACCGGTCGAACTCCCCAACCCGGTGCGCAAGGTGAAGCCGTGGAGCCAGCAGTTTGCAAAACTGCCTTACCTGGTGCGACTCCAGGGCGCACCTCCACTTTTGTTGATGGTCTGTAGCTTAATGGTAGAGCACGGGGTTCATATCCCCGCAGGTGCTGGTTCGACTCCAGCTGGACCGCCTCATTTTGAGGGAGAAAATGGAACCGCAGAGGCGCGGAGAACGCAGAGAAGGAAAGAAGTTAATGGGATTGCCCGGAATGGACGGCACCTGGGCCGCAGGATTCATCCATTCCCTTCCTCTGCGTTCTCCGCGCCCCTGCGGTTCTTATCAATCCCTGCTCGTTTATGCTTCCGTAGCTCAATGTAGAGAGCGCCGCGCTTCGAACGCGGAGGTTGCGGGCGAAAGTCCTGCCGGGAGCACCAATTTCCCCTGCGTAGTCCAACAGCAGAGACACGCCGCTCAGAACGGCGCCAGTGCGGGTGCAATTCCTGCCGCAGGGACCATTTCCTGGCAAAATCATGGAGGTCAAAGCGGATGAGATCCGCCGCCGGTTGGAAACCGGCTGGACCGTGCCTGGCACGATTGTGGGGCGGGACCACTGACCTCCGCCAATTTTGCGTCCCCGTAGCTCAGCAGCAGAGCAGCCGGTCGATAACCGGCAGGTCGAAGGTGCAAATCCTTCCGGGGATACCAATTTCCATCACCCCCTCCGGTGGCCCAATCAGCAGACGCCACCGGCTCGAGGCCGTTCAGTCGCGGGGGCGGGTCCTGCCAGGAGGACCAACGGGAAGACGATCCGGACCAGCGCGCCGGGACCCGGTGCTAACGGGATCGTGCCGCCAGCGTGCGGCATGGGGTGCAAGTCCTCCGTCTTCCGCCATTTTCAGCGCGGCCCCGTCTGCCCTCCGCGTTGCAATCGTTTTTTCCACCCTGTCGTCCAATCAGACAAGACACCTGGCTTTCAACCAGAAGACCCGGGGGCAGATCCCGGCGGGGTGGCCATTTTGTGCTCAGGCAGCCCAACCGCAGAGGGCGGGTGAGGGTCCCGCCGTGAGCACCAATTTTGTGAGGACCGCAAGCTTTGCAGCGAAGCAGCTGGCTTTTAACCAGCAGAGCACGGGGCAGCACCGTGGCGGCCCACCAATGTTTTGGATGGGCCCGGAAGCAGCCGCTTCCGGGCCCGGCAGATAATGATGGGTATCAAAGACCAGACACCGCCAGGACCACCCGCCCGCTTTTCTCAAATTCCAACTTTCACCCTTTCCCTGTCCCCTCTGCCCATGAACCAACCGCTCCACACCTCCACTGTGCTGATCCTGAACCGGAATTGGCAGGCCGTTGACGTAAAGACGCCCGCGCAGGCATTTGCCATGATGGCGACAGGAGCGGCCAGTGCGCTGGACATCGGGGCCGGGTCCCTGCTTCCAGTGTCCTGGCAGGACTGGCTGGCCCTGCCCGTGCGGGAGCAGGATACTGGCGTGGGCACTCCGCGCGGCCTGGTGCGGTCGCCCACCGTCCTGGTGCTGGCTCGTTATTCCCGGATGCCGCGGCGGCGTCTCTCGTTTTCCCGCCGCGGCCTCTGGCTGCGGGATGGTGGGGTGTGTCAATACAGCGGCCGCCGGTTGCAGTTTGATGAAGCAAATATCGACCACGTCATTCCCCGCAGCCGGGGCGGCGCCACTTCCTGGGAAAACTGCGTGCTGGCGGATCAGCGGGTGAATCACCGGAAAGGGGATCGCACGCCCGGGGAGGCCGGTTTGCGCCTCCTGCGGGCTCCGCTGCCACCGAGGGATTTGCCCGCTAGTGCCTGCATCCGCAACGCCCATGGCATGGCCGATTGGCAGCTCTTTCTGCCTTGAAGAGAGGACTTTATGGAACCCGCCTGAACTGCGGCACTCCGGTTGGCAGTGTGCCCTGGCCAGCCGGAGTGGGGCGCTCCTTAATTCCCTGGACGGGAGCCCACTTCCGCATAACGGTTTAATGGTTCATTCCAAGGTTTCACGCGCCCACCGGGGCCGCGCTGCTTCCCCCACGCCGCGTCCATATGCCATCCGTTTCCCTGCCCTGCCCTTTCTGCTCCACGGCCCTCATCCTCGATGAAGAGAATGCCGGACAGGAAGTCTTTTGCCCGGACTGCAACGCCCACCTGCGGCTGCCCTCCCGGATTTCGGCCGATTCTGTGCCCGAAATTTTGAATCCTGCCGCCGCGCCGGCCAAATCAGCCCCCGCCAAAGGACGGAAAAAAAATCCCTTGGCTGAACCGTCTGCGGCGGCGGCGGCCAAGACCCCGCCCGCAGCTGATTCAGTCCCGAAATCCTCCCTTCCCCAAGGACGCACCAAATCGACCGAGGAAGAACTCAAACGCCTCGCCGGGGCCGCCGCCGCCGCTGGAGCGGCCCATTCCTTCCAACCGGAAGCGGCCACCTTACCCGTGGATCACCACCGCACGGTGCTTCCCACCAAACGCACCCTTCCTCCCGAGTCCGCCGCGGAAGCAGCGGCACCCGCTGAAATGCGGCCTGCCAAGATTTTACCAAACCGGCGTGTCAGCGGCACCCCCTTGGAGCCAAGTCCCATCATCCGGGCCGTCGAACCCATCGAGCCGCCTCCGGATATTGAAATCAGCGCCACACCCTTGCGTGGACCGTCCCGTTTTGTCGGAGCGCCCCCGCCAGCCGCGGTTCCTCCGGAACCACGCCCCGATGCTGCCCCGGAAAATGATGAAGCCCCGGGCGAGGAATCGACCGCCAAGCGGGGCTTCCGCCTCGGAGCCGAACGCAATCTCCACTTCAGCCCCGTCCACACGCCGGAGCTGGAAACAGAAGCTACCCATTGGGGTGGCGCCACCCACACCCCGGAAGAAGCCGCCCGCTCCCGGCGGTTCGTTTCCCTGGCACTCCTGATCGTTCTCCTCGCGGCTGGGGGCGTGGGCATCTACGTACTCCGCCACGCCTTTCAAGCTCCGGGGGCCGCGACTACCGCCGCGGAAGGCACCTCCCAGGAGGAAGCCCAGGCCGAAGAGAACGTGATGCGCAATGTGGAGGATGCCCGGCGGGTGATGCAACGATTCCTCGAAGCCGACAGTCTCGAAAAAATGGCTGCCGAAGTGCGTCACCCCGAGCTCTCCCGCCCCCGGATGGAGCGCTACTATGCCAGCAATCCCCTGAAACCCCGCAAAAAACGCAGTGAGAGCCAGTCCTGGAGTGAAATCCGGATCGCAGAGACGGAATTCATCCGCGCCGCGTGGGAATTGGATGACTTCCGGGTCTATCCCATCGCTCTGGAAATCATCCCGGGAGCCGATCCCAAGGTCGACTGGGAATCCTTCGTCAACTGGTCTGAATTTCCCTGGAAGGATTTCCTGAAAACGCCCCCGGAGCAATCGGTCGACTTCCGCGTGACCGTCACCCACGAGCCCGGCGATCAGTATTACAATTACTCCTTCAAAGGCCGCGAACTGGATCTGATGTGCTTCAAAATCGAGGATCCTGAACGTTATGGCTCCTGCTGGGCCTACTGCGACAAAGACTCCGAGGCCGCTTCCCAACTGCTTTTCCATCTCAAAAGTGCCCGCCGCCAACGGCAGGTCAATCAGGATGGCAAAGTTGCCATTTCCTGTATCCTGCGGCTGCGTTTTCCTCCGGAAGGCCGGAAAACCAATCAGGTCATGATCGAAAAATTCATTCACGACAACTGGGTGCAACCCTGACGGATTAATTGTTCACGGCCTCATTTTTCCGTTTCCAGGGCGCCGGATTCAGGCAACCATTTCTCCACCGCAAGCATTGCTTCCAAGCAATCCCCATCAACTCTGACTTCCACACGGCCATGCCCTACAATCCATCTTCCCCCGGTTCCCGGCAAGCCCCCGCAGGTGGCGGGCTGCTCCGCATGCTCTTCAGCCACCCCCGCATCCTGATGGCTTTGGGATTGGTTGTTTTTGCAGTGATTAAATACAACACCACTACTGTAAAGCAGGAAAACCCCTTCACCGGCCAGGTCGTCACCGTGCAGGACTTGACGCCCGAGCAGGAAACCGCGCTCGGCCTGCAGTCCGTGCCGGAGATGGCCCAGCAGTTCGGGGGAGAAGTGCGGGACCCGCTCCTCCGCAGCAAAATCAACGAGGTCGGCCAGCGGCTCCTTGATGCCAAGGAACGCATCGTCACGAAGCGCGGCAAGCAGGATTCTGAATACGACTATAAATTCCAATTCCATGTCCTCGCCGACAAGGAGACGATCAATGCCTTCGCCCTCCCCGGCGGCCAGGTTTTCATCACCATGGCGCTTCTCTCCAAGCTCCCCAACGAGGACGCCGTCGCCGGAGTC
The DNA here is from genome assembly GCA_942492905.1 of uncultured Verrucomicrobiota bacterium. Classification (GTDB taxonomy): domain Bacteria; phylum Verrucomicrobiota; class Verrucomicrobiia; order Verrucomicrobiales; family V1-33; genus CAIZWU01. Next base: position 1,201,024 of record OW818657.1, on the reverse strand, counting down.
ATCGGCCACGAAATCGGTCACGTCCTCGCCCGCCACTCCATGCAGCAGATGGCCAAAAGCGGGCTCCTCTCCGGACTCGTCAATGCGGCCGTGGTTGCCACGTCGGACGGCACTGGCAACAGCTCCCAGATCGCCCAGGTGGTCGGCCAGGTCGTCCAGACCAAATACGGCCGCGAACACGAAAGCGAATCCGACCGCATCGGCATCCAGTTGATGCTCGAAGCCGGCTACAAGCCCGAGGAACTCCTCAGCGTCATGAAAGTCCTCGCCGAAGGCATGGGTGACGGCCAGCGCCCGCCGGAAATTCTCAGCTCGCACCCCTTCCCGGAAACCCGCGCCGAACAGATCGAAGTCTACATCGAATTCTTCCGTAAAAACGGTCCCGCGGCCGAATGGAAAGGCTAGCCCTCCCGGAAGGCCGCATGGCCGCATCTCCATCCAGTAGCCGGGTTCCACTTCTCCCGGGAGATCTTCCAGTTCCGGAACGGTGAAGATAAGCATCCCGTCCGGCACGGGATTTGCCGCCTTGCCGCCCCCGGAAAGCACGTCAAGGTGTTCCTCCGTTTTCACATCCATAAACTAACACCACCATGCCCGTCGCCACTCCCGCGCAATATGCCGCCATGCTTGATGCCGCCCAAAAGGGCAGCTACGCCTACCCTGCGATCAACATCACTTCGATCACTACGATCAATGGCGCCCTGAAGGCCTTCGCCGATGCCAAATCCGACGGCATCATCCAGGTTTCCACCGGGGGTGGCCAGTTTGCTTCCGGCATGAGCATCAAGGACATGGCCCTCGGCGCGATCGTCCTCGCCGAAGCCACCCACCGTCTGGCGGAAAAATACAACGTCCTCGTCGGCCTCCACACCGACCACTGCCAGCCCGGCAAAGTCGACACTTTCCTCAAGCCCCTCATCGCCGAGACCACCAAACGCCGCGCGGCTGGGTTGAACAACCTGTTCAACTCCCACATGCTCGACGCCTCCGAGCTGCCCCTCGAAGAAAACATCCGCCTTTCCAAAGATCTCCTCAAAATCTGCGCCGAAAACGAAATCATCCTCGAAGTCGAAGCGGGCGTCGTCGGTGGTGAAGAAGACGGCCACGACACCTCCGGGGTCTCCCATGACAAGCTCTACACCAGCCCCGAGGACATGCTGGAAGTTTACGAATCCCTCAAAGGCATCGGCCGCTACATGTTCGCCGCCACCTTCGGCAACGTCCATGGCGCCTACAAACCCGGGGCCGTGAAACTCAAGCCCACCATCCTCCGCGATGGCCAGGCCGTCGTCACAGCCAAATACGGCCCCACCGCCGAAATGGATCTGGTCTTCCACGGCGGTTCCGGCACGCCGCTCGAGGAAATCCGCGAGACCCTCGACTACGGCGTCGTGAAGATGAATATCGACACCGACACCCAATACGCCTTCACCCGCCCCATCGCCGAGCACATGTTCCGTCATTTCGACGGCGTGCTGAAGATCGATGGCGAGATCGGCGACAAGAAAATTTACGACCCCCGCGTCTATCTCAAGAAAGGCGAGGAAGGCCTCTGCAAGCGCCTCTACCAAGCCTGCCTCGACCTCCGCTCGGACGGCAAGACCATCTTCGGAAAAGTCTAACCACGGAGCGCGGACTTTCAGTCCGCCCCAGTGCCCGCCATCGGGAGTGATCCCCCCCCGGGAACAAGAATCCATCCAAGGGATGGCCGCCGCGGAAGCAATTTCCGCCCGGCCATCCCTTCTTCATTTTTCCCAACAACTTCCGTGCCCCTCCGTTAAATCCGTGCCATTCGTGCCCTCCGTTTTCCATCTGTTCCCCCTTCCTTTTTCCCGTGGCTTCCCTCTCCCCTGACTCACCAGCCGCCCGCGGCCCCGGACCGATCCTCAAGATCGCTCTCTACCTTGCCTGTGTCCTCCTCCTCGGAGCGCTCCTCGCCCCGGTTCTGTATGCCGGCGGCAAGTGGCTCGCCGCTCTGCTTGTCAGCTTCAAACAGGGTCAAACCCCCGTGCTCGGCTGGTTGGCCAACAAACTGACCATCCATGAGTTCGACAGTTATTATAACCGCGCCTTCCTCGTCTCCGCCCTCGGGCTCCTCTGGCCTTTTCTGAAATGGATGGGCATCTCCCGCGACTCCCTCGGGCTCAAAAAAAACCCGCTCAAGCTCGCGGATACGCTGATGGGCCTCCTGATTGCGGGCGGTTTCCTCGCCTTCATGGGACTGGTCCTGCTCCAACTCGGAGCCTTCACCGCCAAGCCCACCGCCGATTGGCAGAGCGTCCTCACCCAGGCAACTCTGGCCGCCATCGGCGCCTCCCTGCTGGAGGAATGGATCTTCCGCGGTCTCTTCCTCGGCATCGCCCTGCGCGCCGCCAAACCCTGGAAGGCCATCGTTTTCGTCTCCGCCTTCTTTTCCATCCTCCACCTGATGCAGGCTCCGGATCTGAATGTGAAGGACAAGACCACCCGCCAGGAGCTTTCCGTCATGCGCAAGGAACGCTGGACCGTCCTCGCCACCAACCACGCCACGGACCCTGCCAAAAACGACTGGATCACCGATCCCTCCATGACCCAGTTCGCCCCTTCCAAAATTGGGGCCACCTCCGGTTTCGCCATGACCGCGGAGATCTTCCGCCGCAATGCCCAGCCCGCTCTTTTCCTTTCGGAATTCCTGACTCTTTTTGCCATCGGTCTCATTCTGGCCCTCGCCCGCACCCGCACCGCTTCGCTCTGGATGCCCATCGGCCTGCACGCCGGCTGGATCTTCATGAATACCCTCTACATGGGCTCCACCCTGACCACGAAAGCCATGCGCGCCGGCAAATTCAATCTCGGCACCGGCGACAGTGCCATCCCGCTCATCGGCGCCCAACTCAAGATCGGCCTGCTCCCCCTCGCGGTGCTCGCCCTCACCAGTCTCGCCGTCCTCTGGTGGCTCCGGCTCCGCCTCAAAAAGCTCCCCGCCTAACCCGCCGGAGCAGGGCCTCCGGCCCGTGCCCCCCTCAACCCTGAACCCGGTCATCCGTACCCTTCCTGAAATCCGTGGTTCCCTTCTTCGCCCATCGCCTGATGGCATGGCCCCGGCCACTGTTCCGCTCCGCGCTGGATCTGCTTTACCCTCCCCGATGCGCCGCCTGTGTGGTCAGGCTCCAGTCCCCCGCCGTGGCCGACTTCTGCCCCGCCTGCGAGGATCTGCTCGAACCCGTCGCGGCCACCGCCTGCCAAATCTGCAGCGAACCGTTTCCCGGTCTCCTGCCGCACGGGTTCTCCTGTCCGAACTGCACCGGTCAAACCTTCGCCTTCGACTGCGCCATTGCCGCATGGCACTCCAGCGGCCCCCTGCGGGAAGCGATCCACCGCTTCAAATACGGCCGGCACCTCCACCTCCGGCTACCCCTCGCCCGGAAGCTGCTCGACACCCTCGGCGACCCCCGGCTCAGCCAGCCGGATGCGGCGGTGGCCCGCCGGGAGGAGTCTGGCCCGCCCGATGCTGAAATACCGGAGACCATCCCGGACTGGATGCTCGTGCCCGTGCCCCTGCACCCCCGACGCCTCCGCGAGCGCCGCTTCAATCAGTCTGCCGAGCTGGCCCGCACCCTTTCCAAGCTCACGGGTCTTCCTTGTCAGGACCTGCTCCGCCGCACCCGTTACACCACTGCCCAGGCTGCCCTCAGCCGGAAGGAACGCCTCAAAAACCTGGCAGGCGCCTTCCTCCCGGTTTCCCGGAACGGCGCCCCGATCCCCTCCCATATCCTGCTGATCGATGACGTCTTCACCACCGGCTCCACCGCCCACGAATGCGCCACCGCCCTCAAAAAAGCCGGCGCCCAACGCATCATCGTTCTGACAGTCGCCCGCGGCTGAATTCCGCCGGTAAAGTGGATTTCATCGCAGATTCCTGTCGCTGAATTCCCCAAATCATCCCACCCTGCCCGATCCACCGGGCAGGGTTTTTTTGTCCCCTGACACCTACCCTCATGAATCTGAAAGAAGACCTCGAACCTGGCCTGGGTCCCGCCCTGCCCTTGCCGGCCCGGGCCGGGCAAAGCGCGCTGATGAGCGACCTGCGGGAATTGCCCCGGGCGTTCTGGGTGCTGTTCACCGGCACGTTCATCAACCGCTTCGGCACCTTCGTGATGCCCTTCCTCGCCATCTATCTGGTGAGGGAAGGCTACACCGTGGGCCAGGCAGGCCTGACCATTTCCGCCTATGGCACCGGAGCGCTGCTGGCCTCGCTGATTGGCGGGCACCTCGCGGATACCATCGGACGGCGCCATACCATGGTGGTCGGTTCGTGGGGCGCCGCCGCCTGCCTGATCGCCCTCTATTATGCCAAGGGCCTGCCTGTCATCATGGCCGTCGCCGCCTTGAATGGGTTTGCCAATGCCCTCTACAGTCCCGCCGCCAGCGCCCTCATTGCCGATCTCGTGCCGGACCGGCTGCGGGTCCGTGCCTTTGCCGCGCTGCGTTTTGCCGTCAACGCCGGGTTCGGCATCGGATCGGCCGCGGCGGGGTTTCTCGCAAAATATTCGTTCGCGTGGCTCTTCTTCGGTGATGCCTTTACGCTGCTGATCTTTGGCGGGATCGCCCTCGCCTTTCTGCCGCACGGCGTGCGCCACCAGCGGGGAGGAAATGGCTATATCCCCTGGTCCATTGCCTTGGGCCACATCTTCCGCCACGGAGCCTTTGTGACGATGTTTGCCGGCGCCCTCCTCTCGGCCATCGTTTTCAGCCAGTTCAATACGTCCTATGGGCTGGAAGTGACCCGGCGCGGTTTCGATACCACCTACTACGGGTCGCTGCTGGCGCTGAACGGGCTGATGGTCATTCTGTTCGAACTGCCCCTCACTTCCCTGACCCTGCGATTCGCTCCCAAACGCGTCATCGCCCTCGGTTATGCCATCCTCGGCATTGGTTTCGCGCTCAATGCCATCGGCGATAGCCTGACCGTCCTCATCCTGTCCATGACCCTGTTCACCATCGGTGAAATGATCGCCATGCCCATGCAGAGCGCCTACGTGGCCCGCATTGCCCCCCGGGAAATGCGGGGCCGCTACAGCGGCGCCATGAGCATGGCCTGGTCGTTCTCCTCCATGGTCGGCCCCGTCGGCGGCATGTGGCTCTTCGCCCACCACCACGACGCCCTGTGGATCACCTGCGGTGCCTTCGGCCTGCTCGCCGCCGGGGTCATGCTGGTGTTTGGCGCGAAGGTTACGTTGAATAACCAGCACTAGGCAGTTCCCTGTCGGACCGGTGAAATCCGGCAGGGAATGCCCCCAGCTTCCCCAGCACCGTGGGGAAGGCGGAAGCTCTTTGCCCGCAAAAAGGCCGCATCCCGCCCGCCAAAGACAGCACTAGCCTACCGGAAACGCTTCATGGCGGCTTCGGTGCGGGTGCGGACATGCAGCTTGGCATAACAATTCTTCAGATGCTGGCGCACCGTTTCGAGAGTGATCCCCAGCTGTTCGCCGATCTCCTTGTTGATCAGACCCCGGGCCACCAGGCCGAGTACTTCATCCTCGCGGGGAGTCAGGTTTTCCGCCGCCCTCGGCGAGTTGCCCCGGCGGTGGAAGGACTGCACCACCAGGCGGGCGATGTGGCTGTTCATCGGCGCTCCGCCATCCTGGACCTCATGGATGGAGCGCAGGATTTCCGCCGGCGGGGTCCGTTTGAGCAGATAGCCATTCGCTCCGTTTTGCAGGGCCTCGAAGATGTTCTCGCTATTATCATAAACGGTCAGCATCACCACTTTCAAATCCGGCAGCCGGTCCTTGAGCCGGGCGACACAGTTCACTCCTGACATCTTCGGGAGTTCGATGTCCATCAGCACCACATCAGGCACATCAGCGGCCAGACCGGTGAGGGCGGACTCGGCATCAGGATACGCCCCGGCGCACTCGAAGCCGGGCGATGAAGTGATAAGCTGGGTGAGTTGGTGGCGGAGCCTGGTGTTGTCCTCCACCAGGGCGACGCGGATAGCACGGTTCATACAAGGGAGGAAAGTGGAATGTGGAAAGTAACGCGGGTGCCGTCGGGGGTGCTGGTGATACGGCATTCGCCGCCGTTTTCAGCAAGTCGGTGGTGCATGTTGACGAGACCATTGCCCTGCCGGGCGGGGTTGGGCGTGAAACCACCGCCATTGTCACTGACTTCGATCTCCAACTGCCGGACGGCGGTGGAGATCCTCAGCTGAACCTCGCTGCCACCGGAGTGCTGCAGCGCATTGTGCAGCGCTTCCTTGGCAGCCAGAAAAAGGTTGTGCCTCAACTCGGAACTGAGCACCGCCTCCGGCAGTTGCGGCGGCACATCCAACCGCAGACGGAACCCGGTGGACGCAAAAAAGTCTCCGGCAAATCTCACCAGATACCGGGCCAGGCTTTCAAGGGTGTCGTGACGAGGATTGACCGCCCACACAATTGCGTCCATGGCCTGGACCAGTTCCCCGGAGGTGGACGAGATGGCGGCAAACCGGTCGACCACCTTGTCAGGATCATTCGACTGCCCGGCTCCGGCGGCACTCAGCAGGCTGATTTGAGTGAGGGAGGCCCCGAGGTCGTCATGGATGTCACGGGCGATGCGGGAGCGTTCGCGTTCGAGGGCAAACTGGCGCTCAACCTCCCGCAGATGCCGCTGCATGCGGCGCCGGGTGAAGCTGCGCGCAAGCCCCGCGATGCCGACGGCCCCCAACAGGGCGCCGGAGGTCATGGCCCATGGTGTCCTCCACCAGGGGGCCAGAATGCGGAAGCTCAGCCGGCCGGGCTCGTCCGTCCACGTCCCGCCATCCGCGCTGGCCATGACTTCGAATCGATAGTTCCCCGGTATGGAGGGAGCGTAAGCGGCCGTGCGGGAAGTGCTGGCGGCGGACCATTCATTATCAAGTCCAACCAGCCGATGGCGGAAACGCACCCGGTCAGGGGCGTGATAGGCGAGCGCCGTGAATTCAATGCCCAACCGCGAAGCGGCGGGGATGTCCATCGGTCCGCCATGGTTTGTCAGGAACCGCTGCGCGGCCCCGACGGTGACGGCTTCCAGAATCACGGGGGGCGCTTCCCGGAGAGTGCTGAAATTGGCAGGATCGATCACCACCAATCCCCCCACCGTGCCGAAACAGAGCTTTCCGGCTTCCGTCTTCAATCCGGCCGGATGATATCCGCCGGTGCATTCCAGACTGGGCAAGCCGTCGCCGATGCCCAACGACAATACTTCCAACACGGCGGCCTGACCCGCCGCGACGAGGTCAAAGGAGGCCAACGGCACCCTGGCAATGCCCCGGTTGGTACCAATCCACAGCGCTCCGGCCCCATCGTCCATCACCTGCGAGACAACGTTGTCCGGCAGTCCATGTCGGTCCGTGAAATTGAAAATCGTTCCGCCCTTCCAGCGGGTCAGTCCCCCGCTGGTGCCCGCCCACACGGTCCCGGTGGAGTCTTCCCTCAAGGTGCGGACAAAGCTGCTGGCCAATCCGTCATCACGGGTCCAGCGGTCGAGTTTCCCCGCAAAGTCCAGCCGGGCCACGCCGTGCCCATTGGTGCCAAACCACACTTGGCCTGACAAGTCAGCGATGATGGAGGTGACGGGCTGGCCGGCCAGCGCCGCGATGCCCGGCGGAAAGGTCATCTGCTCCCCGTCCAGGCAGGCCGGGCCGCCATCCAAAGTGCCGAACCACAGGCGGCCGCCTTGATCCTCACAAAGGGCCGTGACCACCTTTCCCGGCAACCCCGCCACTTCCGTCAGGGGACCGGCCGCATCCTGCCGCAGCCGGTAGGCTCCCCGGCCGGAAGTGCCCAGCCAGAAAGTGCCGTCGCGCCGCACTGCCAGGGAGGAAATGCTTTGATTGTCCAACAGATAGCTGGGGGCCCGGGGCGAGGCTCCCTTGGCATCCCAGCGATTCAGGCCTCCGCCGTGCGTGCCGATCCAGACCACGCCCTCACGGTCGTTGCACAGGGCCATGATGGCATTATGGGACAAACCGTCCTGGGTGGTGATGGTCTCCAGACGCTTGGGCCGCAGGCAGGTCAATCCGCCTCCCGCCGTGCCCACCCAAAGCTGCCCTTCTCGGTCCTCGCAAAGTGCCCGCACCGCATTGGACGGCAGTCCGTCATCCGTGGTCAGATGCAGCCAGTCCTGCCCCCGCAGCCGGGCCAGCCCGCTGGCGGAAGTGCCAACCCAGAGATCTCCCCCGCGGGCAGGCATCAGCGCCAGCACGTTGGAGGACAGCACGCTCTCGCCCTCGCCAAAAGTCGAAACCGTCCCCTTGTCGAGATGAGCCACATAACCGTTCGCCCCGCCAAACCAAAGGGTTCCCTCCAGACCGGCGGCGAGGGCGCTGACGGAGGAAAACCGGGCCCGGTCGAGCGATGCCGGGAGCAGTGCCAGCTCCTTGCCATCCCAGGCCATGAGCCGCCGGTCCGGATGGATGATCCATAACTCTTCCTGGCCTTGCGCGAGCCGGGCCACCGGGCCCTCCACGTGACGCGTCATCGCCGTGCCGTCCCACACACCCATCCCGGCGGCGGTGCCCACCCACATCTGGCCTTCAGGATCCTCCTCAATGGCGTACACGGTATTGCCCGCCAACCCTTCGCCGGTGGGCCGGGTCAGGAAGGTCCCGCCTTGCCAACGGGCGAGTCCGCCGCCTTCCGTCCCTGCCCAAAGAGTGCCGGCGCGGTCTTCATGCAGGCACGAGATCGTCAGATTGGGCAAGCCATGGGCTTCGCCGAAAAGCGTAAAACGGACCCCGTCGAAACGGGCCAGCCCATTGGTGGTGCCGACCCATAACCAGCCGTCGCGGGTCTGCAGGAGTGCCGTGACGGTGCTGGCCGGCAAACCGTCCGCGGTTTGCCAGGATTGCAGCAGGTATTCGCGTCCGGCGGGCCTTTCCGCGGCGGGAAAATCCGTGGAAGCCGCAGAAAAAAGATCCGGCCAACCGGTCATCAAACCGCTGCCATCCGGAGTCTCCGGCAGGGGCTGGCGGTCCGCGGACGAAGCCACCCGCTGCCATTGGCCCGGTTCAAGGCAGACCTCGACATGATAGCCGGTCGCCAGCCGGTCGATGAATTTGCGCTCGCGGTCCCGGCTCCAGACCAACCGGTCGATCAGCATGGGTGCCGCAAATTCCAGCTCCACCCAACCGGTGCCCTTGGTGCTCGCGATCCAGCTGTGCCCATTGCCGTAATGGCCGTCATTGAGGTGCGATAAATCATGGATGAGATAGCCATCCAAGCTCCCGGAACAACGGCTGCGGGTGCCGGTTTCGGCAGGCGCGAGATTCCGCAAGGGTTCCTCCGGGCCATAGACTTCCAACTCGTCCAGGCAGGGCTCATTGGAATTGGTCTGGAGAATCGTAAACCGAAGCCACCGCGCACGCACCGGCGCGAACTCCTCCACATTATAGCGTGGATGCACCGGTCCCCGTTGCCCCGCTGCCGGATTCACCTCCGCCCCTGCCATTACGGCCATCAGCCAGAGCGGCAGCAAAGCGGAACGGAAAATCATGGACATCATACGGGGACGGTGAAGCGGAGTTTGCCATGGGGAATTTGTTTTATCCCTCCCCCGAACGGGGAATGTCCATCTCCGGATATTTTGGATATTTAATGGGTTCCCAAGGAATACTATTTCATAACAAACACCCATTCCATCCCATGAAAACCTCGACCCTGGCCGGCCTCATCGCGTTTCTTCCTGTTCTTCCGCCGGCGCTTAATGCGGCCTTGGTGATCACGCCCTCCGCCGGATTTACCCTGACATGGGATGGCAATGAAGGCGAAAACTTCAATGCCGCGGAAGTCGCCCCGGTTCCCGCCAATCTCGCCACCGGGGCCGGCGCGATCGCTATCTCCTCGGGTCAGTTGGCCGTCGGCCCCCACTTCACCCCCACCCTGAACGATGGCCGCTACGGGAACTCCAACAGTTGGATCGGTGGAGAGGGCGATTCCCCGGCCTATGCCGGTATTGCCCTCGACGGCACCTTCAACCTGACCAGCTTTGCGTTCGGGCGGGACAACGGCAACAACGTCACCGATCCCCAGGCCAATGGTTATCTCGGACAATTGCCCGACCGGTCCCTTGGCGTCTATACCCTTCAATTCACCTCTGTGGCCTCACCTTCCACCGCTGCGGATACCGGCCTTTCCGCCACCGGCTGGCAGACCTTCGGCTCCCTGAACTATGCGGGTGAGGACGATACCGTGCTCGGTGGTGCCTTTACTTCCTACTACCGCCACGAGTTTGAGGTCGGTCTTGCCGCCGGGGGAGGGCTGACCGCCACCGGCTTCAGAATTCTGGTGCCCGGCACCGGCATCAGCCCCGCCGGCACCGCGATCGATGAAATCGAACTTTTCGGCACCGCCGTTCCCGAGCCTTCCACCAGCCTGATCCTCCTTCTCGGGCTGGCCGGCGCGGGGTTTTTCCGCCGCCGTTAGGATTTCCCCACCCCATCTTCCAGCCGGATTTGTTGATTTCCCGCCATGAAAACCATCACCGCCTTCCCTCTGATCACCGCCTGCCTGCTAACTCCTCTTCCGTTGCTGCAGGCGGACGTCACTATTACTCCGTCCGGAGGATTCATCCTGCTTTGGGACGGCAATGAAGGGGATAACTTCAGCGCCGAAAATCCGGCTCCGGTTCCACCGAACCTGGCCACCGGGGCCGGAGCCACCGCTATCGCCTCGGGTGAGTTGGCTGTCGGCCCGCACTACATCCCCACCCTCAACGACGGCAGCTACGGCAACGCGAACAGCTGGATCGGCGCGGATGGCAACTCTCCGGCCTTTGCCGGCATCGCGCTGGGGCAACTCACTACCATTACCTCCTTCGCCTTTGGCCGGGACAACGGGAACAATGTCACCGATCCCCAGGACAATGGCTACCTGGGTCAGCTGCCCGACCGGTGCCTTGGTCTTTACACCATTCAAATCACCCGCATCGCAACCCCGGATGCCACCACGCAGGAAACCGGCGATGCCGCCACGGGCTGGGTGACCATTGGAACCTTGGACTACATCGCCAGTGAAGACGCGGTGATCGGTGGGGGGTTCACCGCCTACTACCGCCATGAATATGAAATCGCCGAGGGAATCGCCGGAGTGCAGGCTACCGGCTTCCGTATTCTGGTGCCCGGCACCGGCATCAGTCCCGCCGGTACCGCTATCGATGAAATCGAACTCTACGGTCCATCCGTCGTGAACCCCGACATCGACGGCGATGGCTTCGACGATACGTTTGAGACAGCTTTGGGGTTCAATCCCAACAACCCGCTCAGCACTCCGGAATCCAAGGCAGACATTTTTACGTCCATCGAGTTCAGTTTCCACACGGCTAAAAACCGCACCTACCGCATCGAATCCTCCGCGAATCTCCAGGACTGGGAAACGGTGGAGTCGGGCATCATCGGCCGGGGCGGAGAGATGACCCGGCTGTATTCCACCCGGGCTCCCAAGCGTCTCTATTACCGGTCGGTCCGGGTGACGCCTCCCTGACCTCAACTCCCCGGCACGTGCATCCGTCCTGTTTATTTTCTGCACGGTCCAGTAAGAAGGTGCCGTGAGCCGAAGGCTTCCGGCACCTTTCCTTTTCCCCCACATTGCCCCCCATGAAAAGGTTCCTCCCTCTGTTCCCCCGGTGTCTGCTGGTAGTCCTGACGGGCTCCGCCGCGTTGTGTGCGGCCATGACCGCGAGGGGTTCGGACAGCACGGCGTTGTTCAATGAAGTCATGTATAACGACGCCGTGGGGGAAGGCGAATGGATCGAGCTGACCAACCTGATGGGAACGGACATCGACTTGTCCGGGTGGAAGATCACGGGAGGCATCGGTTTTACCTTTCCGGAAGGCACCGTGCTTGCCGCAGGGGGCTACCAGATCATCTCCAATGGGCTGGCTACAGTTCCGGGGGCGCTGGGACCCTGGGAGGGACGGCTGTCCAATGGCGGCGAACTGATCCAGCTCGTCAACGTCGCGGGACGGATCATGGATGAACTGGATTATCGCGATGGCGGTCATTGGCCCCTCGGCGCGGATGGTTCCGGGGCCACGCTTTCCCGGCGCCGGCGCAGTGCGGATTCCAGTCCCCAGGCATGGGCCGCCAGTTCCGGAATCGGCGGAACGCCGGGAGCCGCAAATTTTCCCACTATGGCCACCACCACGACGGCGGTCAGGATCTCGGAAATTTCCGGGGCCCTTGATCCGGTTTTCCGCGTGGAGTTGGTGAACGAGGGTCCGGCGGCGGTTTCCCTCCATGATTTCAAACTAGGCTCCTACCTGTTCCCGGAGGCCACTTTGAACGCTGGTGAATTTCTCGTGATCGAGGAAGCAGCCCTGGGTTTCCATCCGGCCGATGGCGACCGGTTGTTCCTGCACGGCGCGGGCGGCGCGGCTCTGCTGGATGCCGTCATCGTGCGCCCCACAGGCCGTGCGCGCCGGGAGGGGCGCATGATAGTTCCGGCCTCCCCCAGCTTCGACACAGCCAATCCCTTCACGCTTTTTACGGACGTGGTGATCAATGAAATTCTGTTTCATGCCCCGCCGTTCCCCAGCTCACCCGCCCTGCCGGAGGTCGTGGAAACCTCCGGGTTGGTAGCGCTCGATGCCGTCTGGAGGTATCTGTCGGGAGGAGGCCAGGCGGGGCCGGGCTGGGCGGCGGTGAACCATCCGGTGGGCAATGGCTGGCTTCAGGGCCAGGGCCTGCTGGGCTTCGAGACCACCCCCGGCTCGCTGCCCGAACCGCTACGCACGCCCTTCGCCTCCAGCAATACGGTCAGTTATTATTTCGAGACCGATTTCACCCTGACGGAAGCAGAGCGGGCCTCGCTGACGGTGCTGCGCCTGGAACATGTGGTCGATGACGGTGCAGTGTTTTTTCTGAACGGCGTGGAACTGCCTGGCACCCGCTTCAACCTCCCCTCAGGCACCATTACCGCCACGACTCCCACGACGGCTGGTGTGGGCAACGCCGTGCTCCAGACTCCGGTGGATGTACCCGTGGCGGGCCTGCCCCTGGTCGCCGGGGTGAACCGCCTCTCGGTTCAGGTGCACCAACAGATCGCCACCAGCAATGACATGATTTGCGGGGTCAGGCTCTCCGCGCTGCGTAAAATCGCGCCCGCCGTGCCCGGGCAACCGGTGCGCTCCAATCCGGAGGAATGGATCGAACTTCACAACAAAGGAAACGCCGCCGTGGATCTGAGCGGCTGGCAACTTGACGACGCGGTCTCCTTCACCTTCCCGGCCGGCACGCAATTGGCGGCCGGAGATTACCTGGTGGTCGCGAACGATGCTGCCCTGCTCACGACAGCATGGCCGGAACGGGCCACGAAAATCATCGGTGGCCTGACCGGAAAGCTCGACAACGATGGGGAGCGTCTCGAACTCCTGGACGCCACCGGCAATCCGGCGGATGAAGTCGTTTATGCGCCCGGAAAGTGGAGCCGCAGCGGCGGTTCCACGCTGGAACTGCGTGATGCCCGTGCGGACAATTCGCTGCCCGGAGCGTGGGCGGACAGTGATGAAACGGCGGCCAGCGCATGGCAAACGTTTACCTGGAGGAGCAACGGCCAGCAACGGTTCGGCCCCGCCACCTGGAACGAATTCCGGCTGGGCATGCTGGATGCGGGCGAGTGCCTGATCGATGATTTGAGCGTGAAGCGGAATCCCGACGGTGCTCCCCAGGAACTGATCCGGAACGGCAATTTCGAAACCCTGCCCACCGGAAGCAACTGGCGCTTCCTCGGCAACCATGGGACCAGCGCGGTCATTCCCGAGCCTGGGGTGCCTTCCAACCATGTGCTGCACCTGGCCGCCAGCGGTCCCACGGAGACCAATCACAATCACGCGGAATCCACCTTCGTGAACAATCAGGCCCTCAATGCCGCGGACATTCATGAAATCAGCTTCCGCGCGCGCTGGCTGTCGGGCACGAACCAACTGAACACCCGGGCATACTATCAAAAACTGGCCCGCACCTGGGAGTTGCCGATTCCGGCGCGGCGGGGCACGCCCGGAGCTGTGAATTCCCGCGCGGCCCCCAATGCCGGACCCGTGGTGCATTCAATGACCCATGAGCCGGCCGTGCCGGCCGCCGGACAACCGGTCACCGTTTCCGCCGAAGCCACCGATCCTGACGGCATCGCCACCGCGGTGGTGCATTCCAGATTGGATGGCGCTACCACCTTCACCAGCACGACGATGACGCTGGCCGCAGGCCGCTGGTCGGCAGTCCTGCCCGGCCGTGCGGCCGGGGCCATCCTGCAATTTTACGTGGAGTTTTCCGACCCGGCCGGAGCGTCCACGCAAGGTCCCGCCGCAGGCGCCGCGGGCGGAGCGCTGATCCAGTGGCAGGATGACCAGACCTCAAATCTTCCGGCACCTAAGCTCCGGCTGATCATGCGGGCCGCGGATCATGCCGCCCTGCTGGCAGTGCCGAACCTCTTGAGCAATCAGCCCCTCCCAGGCACCCTCGTGAGCCGCAACGAGGAGATTTATTATGGGGTGGGGGTGACCCTGAAGGGAAGCGCGGCGGCCCGGGCCCGGGATGGGAATGACTACATCGGCTACGACATCGGCTTTCCGGCGGACCGGAAATTCCACGGGGTCCATGAGAGCATCGGCATCGACCGCTCGGGCCGCACCCCCGCCGTGCGCAGTCAGGATGAAATCTATGTGCGCCACACCTTCCACCGGGCCGGCCTGCCCTGCCCGCAGGACGATTTATGCTATTTCATCGCCCCCGGCCGGATCCACACCGGCCCCGCCATCCTGCAGATGGCGGCTTACGGAGGGTCATGGTCCGAATCGCAGTATGCGGAGGAAGGCACCGTGTTCAATCTGGACATCACCTACGATCCCACCTCACTGAGCCAACCCGGCAATCCGGAAAGCCTCAAACTGCCCTCCCCTTTTGTGCATGTGGGCACCGATCTGGCCGATCTCGGCTCTGACAAGGAACAATACCGCGGCCCATTCGACATCCGCTCCGGCAAACGCCGCGACCAATACGATGGATTGATCAGGCTCGCCCAAACGATGGCCCTGCCCTCCAGCGCGCTGGCAGCCGCTGCCCCGGACCTGCTCGATCTTGACGAAGTCTTCCGCTGCACCGCTCTGGTGAATCTGTGGGGGGTGGGAGATAGTTATTACACGGGCGGACTGCAGCATAATGTGCGCTTTTTTGTGCCGGACAGCGGACGGGGCATCCAGTTTCTCCCATGGGACATGGACTTCGCCATGAGTGCCTCCACCACCTCGGCCCTGCAGCCTTCCGGCAATGCCCTCGCCAAACTCATCACCAGCAGCCCGGCCCACCAGCGCCGGTATCTGGGGCATGTCAGGCATCTTTGCGACACGGTTTTTAAAACCAACGAACTGACGCCATGGTTGACGCATTACGGATCGGTCGTGGGTAAAAACTTCAGCGGAGCCGCCAGTTATATCACGGCCCGCCGGAATTTTGCCCTGGGCCAGATGCCATCCCAGACCTCCTTTGCCCTGACTACGAATAACGGAGCCCCCTTCGCCACGGAAGCGGCGGAAGTGTTGCTGCAGGGCACGGCCGGAATCGACGTCCGGGATATCAGGCTCGCAGGGATCCCCTCCGCCGTCGTCTGGAGCAGCCTGACACAGTGGCAGATCACGGCGCCCCTCCTTCCCGGTCCGAATGTCATCAGCTTCGAAGCCATCGGATATAGCGGAAATCCATTGGCGTCGGATTCCATCACGGTGACCCGGACCTTGCCTGAAGGAGTGGGATACGACGCATGGCGTGAATTACACTTCAGCGCAACAGAGCTAGGGGATCCCGCCATCAGCGGACCGGCCGCCGATCCCGGCCGGACGGGTCTGGTCAATTTGCTGCGCTATGCTTTCGGACTCGCCCCCAGGGCCACGCCACCGGCCACGTTGTTTCAGGTCACTTCATCCCAAGGAATGCTGCACTTTGAATTCCCCCGTCTGAAGCAGGCCCCGGACCTGACTTATCTCCCCGAAATGAGCACCACCGGCAGCCATTGGACCCCCGTGACCGGAGCCCTGATGGTGGTGCGCGACAACGGTGATGGCACCGAAACCATCCGCGCGACCACCCCAATGGACCTTCCCGCCAAACTCCTCCGGATCCGCATCCTGACAAATTGATACCGCCCTCTCCCCTCCGCCTGGTATAAGACTTTATGTTGGGCCCCCCGCTCCTGGACGCTCCCCCGAACGGGGAATTGAGATTCCGGCGTTATCCATTACCCTGAGTTGATCATGCCCCTTCCCTGTTCCCCGCCGAATTTGACCCGCCAGCCCTCAGCTGCGGGAGGGGAATCCGTTGCCCTAAAACCCTGGTCCGCTGCGGCCAGACAGGTGGCGTTGGGATTGGCCCTGCTGGCTTCCGGGAACAACACTGTGCGCGCCGCCGGCCCTGCGGCCGATGTTTCCTATGTGCAGGATATCCGCCCCCTCCTCGAAGCGCATTGTGTGAAATGTCATAGCGGTGAGGACGCCAAAAATGATCTCCGCCTCGATACCGTGACGGGCCTTTTGAAAGGGGGAGAATCGGGCGATCCGGTTTTTATTCCCAAAGACCCCGTCTCCAGCCAGATCATCAGCCGCGTGATATCCTCCGATCCTCACCTGCAAATGCCGCCGAAAGGGGAGCGCCTGCCGGCAGCGGCCGTTGATCTGCTGAAACGTTGGATCAGCACCGGAGCCATGCTTCCGGGCGAAGCCGCAGCCCGGGCGGCTCTGGAGGCGCAGGAGGAAAAAATCACCACCGATCATTGGTCCTTCCAGCCCGTCAAACGCCCCCCGGAACCTGTTATAGATGATCCCTGGATAGGGGGGAGTATTGACGGATTCATTCTGAAATCCCTGCGGGAAAAATCTCTGACCCCTTCGGCGGCAGCGGACCGCCGCACTCTGATCCGCCGCCTGTTTCTCCTCATGCATGGCATGCCGCCCACCCCTGAGGAGGTCGAATCCTTTGTCACCGATCCTCATCCCGATGCCTGGTCAAAGCGCGTGGACCAGGTGCTGGCCAGTCCGCACTATGGCGAGCGCTGGGCGCGGCATTGGCTGGATGTGGTGCGTTACGCCGACTCCAATGGTTATGAAACCAACCGCGAACGGAAAACCGCCTGGCCCTACCGCGACTATGTGATCGACGCCTTCAACAAGGACAAACCTTACGATCAGTTCATCCGTGAACAATTGGCAGGCGATGCACTCGGCGAGGATGCCGCCACCGGATTCCTCGTGGCCGGTCCCTACGACATCGTCAAAAGCCCTGACATCAACCTCTCCCTGATGCAGCGCGAGGACGAACTGGCGGATATGGTGAATACCACGGGCACCGCCTTCATGGGCCTGACCATGGGATGTGCCCGCTGCCACAATCACAAGTTCGATCCCATCCTGCAAAAGGACTACTACTCTATGCAGGCGGTTTTTGCCGGAGTGACCCATGGGGAGCGGCCGCTGCGGAAAACGCCGGACGCGTCTGCCAAAGCAGAACTGGCCGGGCTGGAGGCGACGGTTTCCGGGCTTGAACGTGAACTGTCCATCCACCGCCAGCATGCGGAACAGGCCCGCCAAGCCGCCGCCGGAGGGAAGCTGCGACCAGCGGTCAATGCCCTCCTCAATGTCGAGGAATTTGCCCCGGTCGAAACCACGTCACTGCGTTTCACCATTCTCGCCACCAACAGTGCCGCGCCGTGTTTGGATGAGTTGGAAATCTTTGATGACTCCGGCAAAAACATCGCTTTGGCGGGGGCCGGCGCCATCGTGACCACCTCCGGATCGCTGGGGGGAAATGCCTTCCACCGGCTGGAGCATGTCAACGACGGCCAACCCGGCAACGGGCGCAGCTGGATCGCGGACACGCCGGGCCAAGGCTGGGTGCAGGTCGATCTGCCCGCGAAATCAAAGATGCAGCGCATCGTCTGGAGCCGCGACCGCGAGGGCAAATACAAGGACCGTCTCGCCACCGACTATCGCATCGAAACCGCCACTGCCCCTGGTCGGTGGACCCTCCTCGCCAGTTCCCGTGACCGGGTGAAATTTGATCCTGACAGCACGGCAGATTCCGATGGCTGGCTGGGCAATCTCACGGAGGAGGAAGCCACCACCGCCCGCCGCGTCCAGACCGGACTCGCCGCCGCCCGCCAACGTATCACCCAACTCTCCGGCGGCACCCCCGCCTGGCTCGGTGTTTTTTCCCAGCCGGGGAAAACCCATCGGCTTTACCGCGGCGATCCCTTGCAGAAGCGCGAAGTGGTCGCGCCCGGCGGGCTGACGGTGCTGGGGTCCTTGGGGCTTTCCAAAGACGAACCGGAGCAACGCCGCCGGCTGCGCCTCGCGGAATGGATTGCCCAGCCCGGGCATCCCTTGACGGCCCGCGTGATGGTGAACCGCCTCTGGCATTACATCTTCGGTCACGGTCTCGCGGACACGCCGAGCGATCTGGGGGTGAATGGCGCGCGGCCCAGTCATCCGGAATTGCTGGACTGGCTGGCGGATGAATTCGTCAGGAGCGGCTGGTCCGTCAAACACCTGCAGCGTCTGATCCTTCTCTCGGCCACTTTCCAACAATCATCTCTTCCCCGCACGGAAGCCCAGACAGTGGACTCGGAGGCCCGGCTCCTCTGGCGCTTTCCGCCGCGCCGCCTCGAAGCCGAGGCCATCCGCGACAGCATGCTGGCCGTTTCCGGAGCACTGAATCCGGCCGCGGGCGGCCCGGGATTCTACCTGATGGAGGTCGAGGAGGAGAATGTAATGCACTATCACGTGAAGGAAAAATTCACTGCCGCCGAATTCCGCCGCATGGTCTATCAAACCCGCATCCGGCAGACCACGGATGGCGTGTTCGGCTCGTTCGATTGTCCCGACGGCAGTCAGGTGATGCCCCGCCGCAGCCGCTCGAACACCGCGCTGCAGGCCCTCAATCTCTTCAACAGCCCCTTCGTCCTCCAACAGGCCGGGCTGCTCGCGGACCGCCTGCTGGCAGAAGCCGGGACCGCTCCGGAGCAGCAGGTTGAAACCGCATTTCCCCTGTTTTACGGCCGCCCGCCCGATGACTTCGAGCGCCGGCAATCCGCCGCCCTCATCCAGGCCGAAGGTCTCCCCGCGTTTTGCCGGGCTCTTTATAACACCAGCGAATTCCTCTTCGTTTTCTGACCCCTGACACCTTTCCCGACATGCACCCACTGCTCAACCGCCGAGGTTTCCTCTCCCGCACCGCCACGGGATTGAGCGGGATTGCCCTGTCGCATTTGCTGGGACAGGAGCACGCCCTCGCCACAACGGCACGGCCCATCCGCCCGGACATCAATCCCGCCAACCCCAATGCAGCGCGGCGCCCCCATTTCAAGCCGCGGGCCAAAAACGTCCTCATGATCTTCTGCTCTGGAGCCGTCAGTCAGCTGGACACCTTTGACTACAAACCCGAACTGATCCGCCTCCACGGCCAGCCCATGCCGGGCGGCGAAGGCATCATCACCTTCCAGGGAGGACAGGGCGCCCTGAACCAAAGCCCTTGGGCCTTCCGCCCGCGCGGCCAGACGGGCAAGATGATTTCGGACCTGGTGCCCCATCTGGGGGCTCTGGCCGACGACCTTTGCTTCGTGCATTCCCTGACCGGAAAAACCAATACACACGGTCCCGGCGAAAACTTCATGGGCACCGGGTTTACCCTCGACGGTTTCCCCAGCATGGGAGCCTGGACAACCTATGCGCTGGGCACCGCCAATGAAACCCTGCCGGCCTATGTGGCGATCCCCGACCCGCGCGGCGCCCCGCAATCGAGCGGGAACTTCTGGGGGTCGGGATTCCTGCCTGCCGCATTTCAGGGCACGGATTTCAATGCCTCGCAGCCGGTCCGCAATCTGGCGCGGCCTGCGGCCGTCAGTCCCGCCGGCGACCGCGCCACGCGTGAATTCATCAGCACGCTGAACCGGCATCACCTCGAACGGTTCCCGGGCGACTCCGAACTGGCCGCCCGGATCTCCAGCTACGAACTCGCGGCGCGCATGCAGTTGTCCGTGCCGGAGGTGGCGGATCTTTCCAATGAACCCGCCCACATTTTGAAAATGTATGGCGCGGACGAAGCGGGCAATCCGGTGAAGGACCTGAAAGCCGCCTATGCCCGGAACTGCATCCTCGCCCGCCGCCTCGTCGAAAAAGGCGTGCGGTTCGTCCAGCTCTTCAACGGAGCCTATCAAACCGGCGGAGAGGGCGTCAGCAATTGGGACGGCCACAAGGCGCTCAAGGAACAATACACCAAACACGGCGAGGTCATGGACCAGCCCACCGCCGCGCTCCTGACCGATCTCAAGCAACGGGGTCTGCTGGACGACACCCTGGTGGTGTGGTGCACGGAGTTCGGCCGCATGCCCACCTTCCAGCTGGGAGCCAGCGGACGCGACCACAATCCCGCCGGCTTCACCGCCTTTATGGCCGGCGCCGGCGTGAAGGCGGGCCACAGCTTCGGAGCCACCGATGATTTCGGCTACAAGGCCGTGGCGGACGTGGTCACGGTCTATGATTTCCACGCCACCATTCTGGACATCCTCGGCATCGACCATGAACGCCTCAGCTTCTATCACAACGGAGTGGAGCGGCGCCTGACGGATGTGCATGGCCATGTGATCAAGGACCTTCTGACGACCTGAGCTCTGCCCAGGACCGCGAATCCAGGGTTTGCCTGCCCGCCGCCGGCGTCATGCTGGTGATTGGCGCGAAGATAAAGTTTGGAGATTGAATTGTTTCAATTGGATCATGCTGTGATCTACTTTCCACTTTATGCCTTCACCTCCCGTAAAGCTCGAAATTGATCTGCTTCCCAGTCCTGCGTACTTGATCGCGCTGCTTTTGAGTCTGGTTACCATTCTGCCTGCTCCAGCCGGGGCGCAGACTCAGGATCGTGATTCGAGTGAAGCCTCAAACAAAACCGGAGAGCAACAAAACCCGGCTTTGGCCCCCGCGCTGGAAAAACGCGATGCCGCCAAGACCCTTCATGACCAAGCCAAATATTCAGCCTCCTTGCCGCTTTACCGCGAGGCTCTCACACTGGCGCCACGTGCCAAGTTCCCTAAAACCTGGGCCAGGATGCAAATGGACTTCGGATTTGCGTTGTCACTGGCGGCGTCCGTGGAGTCCGGGAATGGGGACTTTGCCGAAGGTGACCGCCTCTTGGAGGAAGCCGTGACCGCTTACCGCTCCGCTCAGGAGGTTTTTACCAAGGAGACTGATCCAACCGAATGGGTGGATGCCCAAGTATTTATTGGCTATGCACTGGTTGGCAGGATGCAGCCGAAGGCGGGCTACGACAGTGATGCCGCAGGCATTGCTGCGATACGTGAAATAGTTCAATTCCTCAAACCTGATAGTCATCCAAAGGAGTGGGCAAAGGCGCAGTCGCACCTTGGGCGTCTCCTTTATTATCAGGCGGCATCGGCCAAACGAAAAATTGCTGAACCTCTGCTGGCAGAGGCTTTGACCGTTCTCGAAGCCGCCCTTGAGGTCATTACCAGGGAATCCATGCCCGAAGAGTGGGGGGGGATTCAAACCCAAATTGGCGAAGTGTATTCGCTTCGCTCAAAGCATGGCACACCCACCGAAAAAATGGAAAACCTGAAAGTGGCGGAGAAGTATTTTCTGACCGCACTGGAAGTGCTGGATGCCAAGGATCCGCATTTTTCAATCACGGCCAAATACGAGCTAAGTCGTGCCAGAAGCCGAATGAGCAGCTTGAAGAAATCGAATCCGTAGCGTTTCCTCATCCCAGAAATCCGCAGCCGGGCTTCCCCGGTTACCACCACATGGGGCTCTACGGCGCAGTAGCGCCTTTCAGAATCAGTTCGTCGCCTGGCCCCCCTCTCCGCTGGAGCTCACCGAAGGCCTCGAACAACTCCGCGCTCTGGAAAACGGCGCCTCCATCCACTGCGTCATCACCTCGCACGACAGCCCCGGCATCGACACCCCGGAACAAGCCGCCGCCATGAAATCCCTGCTGATCCGGAAACCCTGACCGATCCAGCATCGGCTTCAAGGTCAGCCCGATGCCGAAACGGCTTTTACTTCAAGCCGAGGTTCTTGCCGGAGCCTCCTTGGATGGAGATGTCCGTGGTTTCCGGATTGGCTTTCAGGCGTTGGAGCACGCGGCGGATGCAGGTCAGGGCCTGCTTGTCTTTGCCCGGCTCGCTTTGCACGGCGATGTTGTGGTGGTCTTGCCCGTCGGTGCCGCCCATGCCGATCACTTCGCCCGCGGCGTGCTTTTCCAGTTCCTCGTCGATCTCTTCCCAGATTTCCTCCAGATCGGTCAGTTCCATCAGGTTCAACCCTGACAGCCATATTTCGTAAAGACATCCCGGCGTGAACGTCGCCACCTCCGGCAGCGCTTCTGGAGGGGATGATAACTGATCCTCCCTTGGAGTGATGATCTCAAACTGATCAAGGTTGGCTTTGATGTAAGCCACCAGTTCCTTGTGCGTGAAGGCCACATTCTCCTGATACTTGGACAGTTGATCTTCCGTCACATACCAAATCTCGTGCTCCACGCTGGGGTCACATGTCTTAACCCGGAAAGGCGTTGGCACTTCCCCACGCTCAAGCTTCCATGCTGGGACCTTTTCCCATTTGGGCGGGACAACCTTCTCGGATTCAGTTAATTCCAAGATACATTCATCTATACAAACGGAATTGAATCCACTACCGGAAAAAATAAACAACTTTTTCCATTTATCAGATGAAAATAAATCGGGTTCGCAGATTCTGGATGTGGTTAAAAAACCGTAGAGCCAAAAAGTTTCATTCCCCGTCAAGGCTATTACATATGCATGTAGAAATTTATCAACAAGGATGCTCGTTACCGTTCCTCTGCGGGGGAATTTTCTCAATTTCTCTCTCATTTGACTAAATTATCTGCCACACGACCTGCCTTGCTGATCCAATGGAAGTTCAACTTGCCACGCAAATTGCGAAGGAAAAGCGAAGACAGAACCCATCTGCCGGACCGGTCCGGTGGATGAGTCTTGCAAGAATAGGGGGGCGCTTACGGCGCAGCGCGGGGCCTATCCTGACGGTCAGGATCAGACGCGGGTGGTGATGGAGTGGCACCAAGGACCGGCACCTTTGGCTCCGACGGCGCGGACGCGGAGGCTGACAAGACTGCCGGGGGTGAACCCGTTGAGGTCGATTTGCCGGTGGCTGACAGCACGGGTGGGGAGCTCTTCCCAGACGGTGGACACGGCGGCCTCTCCGACCGGGATGATCTGCACTTCGTAGAACTTCCTGTTGGGCACGGCGCTCCAGCGGGCGCTCAGTTCCCCGGCGTTGCTGGTGGACTCCGCAGTGAGGTGGACGGGGGCGGTCATGGTGGCGGCGGGACCCGCGGGGCGCCGCAGGGACCAGCCGGCACTGAGGAGGGCTTCCCGGCTCCGGTCGGTGTTTTCACAGGCCACGGCGGCGGCGCGCAGCTTTTCCTTGCCGTCCAGCACTGCGGTCGCCACGGCGGCACGGGTGGATTTTATTTGTTGTTCCAGGGCAGCGAGGGTGCGCAGCAGTTCCAGCAAACCGGATTCCGAAGCCGTCAGGGAGGCGACGATATCGGTCAGGTTCCCGTAGTATTCATTACCGTTCAACCCGTCCCGGATGAGGTGGAGGAGGGCAAGGAGCGCTGCCGGAGTCATGTCCCCCAGATCCAGCCGGACACTGCCCTTGGCAGGGATGGCACCCGCTTGCAGTTGGGCGGCCCGGCGGACCGCGGCCGGGGAACCTGGCAGGAGGCCTTTTGTCGTCGGCGCGGCAGCAGGACGGCGTCCCGCCTTGCGCCGGGGAGGAGTGGACTCCGCAGGGGCGGCAGACGTGGCTTTAGCTTTTGGTTTCATAACGGTTGAACGTTGCCCTGCATCATGGGCTGAATGCCTGGACCCCAGAGGCAGGAGGGCGGGGCCAGCAGTGAAAGCAATCTAACCGGACTTCCCTCCGCGATCAAGGAAATATTAATGATTTCCGTAATTTTTAGAATTCCAGACTTCTGGAAATGACCTGAATTCTCCATCAATCCCCTGACCGTGAAGGGTTTACGGTAGAAAACGCCATTCCAGGGAGTGACGCCCGGAAGGATGCCATTGATCAACTGGACGTCTTCCCTCGATCAACGGGACCCCTTCCCCTGATCAGGGGACAGCCTTCCTTCGATCAACTGGACCTCCTCACTTGATAAGGAGAGGCCCCTCTCCTTATCAGGGGCACTGCTTCCCTTGATCAACTGGACCTCTTCCTCTGATCAACGGAACCCCTTCCCTTGGTCAACTGGAACGCTTCCTCTGATCAATGAGCCTCCTCTTCCTGATCAACCAGGCTCGTTCCGTTGATCAGCTTTCGATTTATATCATCCATGGAGCAGGCCTTTAGCCCTCTGGTTCATGATTGGCATCGATTCCCTTGGGCGGTTTGCTGCCAAACGCGACATCGCCCCCGGCTAGGCCATCCTTGGCATTGGCTTCGCGCTCAATGCCATCGGCGAGAGGCTGGCCGTGCTCATCCTGTCCATGACCCTGTTCCCGATCGGTGAACTGATCGCCATGCCCATGCAGAGCGCCTACGTGGCCCGCATCGCCTCCCGGGAAATGCGGGGCCGCCGATAGCATGGCCTGGTCCTTGTTCTCCATGGCCGGTCCTGCCGGCGGCGGAGGGCGCTTCGCCCGCCACCACGCCGCCCTCTTCTGGATCACCTCAGGAGCCTTCGGCGTGTTCGCCGCCGTCGTCAGGCTGGTGTTTGGCGCGAAGGTCACGTTGCATAAGTAGTCACACCTGAACTGCTGACTTTCCATAGGTTGGGGTTTTAGGGGCAACTCCGCCGCAGGACCACATCCTTGAATCCGCGGCCGTTTCTTTCCCGGAAACGCCGCCACCTCCGGACCCATCCCGCCACTCCCGTCCGGGACCGGGGGCCCAGCGGTCAGCGCAGCCTCCGCCTTGCGTTCCACCACCCTGACGGAACGAAAAGCCCTCGCGGCGAACCCCAAAGCCGCCGTCCACCACGCCAAACAGACCACTCCACTCAGGATCAGGATGGTGCCGGATGACCAATCAACTCCCGGGACGATGACTTCCCCAAACTCACCCACCCCCGGCCGCTGATATGCCGGCCAATACCAATACATCCCCGGGAAAGGCAGCGCCCACTTGGCTATTCCCCTGTCTCCCATAAACACAGCCAAAGCCAAAATGGACTTCTGCAACATCGCCGTTCCTGCGAAAATGAGCAAATACCCGAAAAGATTCCAACGCAGCAGATTTGGCAAAAGCCACTGCCACAGAACCAGCGGCATAATCAGCAAACCGGTGAAAGCGGCCCAATGGGAAGGGCTGCGTCTCAGCAAATCCTGCCAATTGTAAGGAAGAATTTCACTCCAATTATAATCAGGAATACCGGCTTTCACCTGATAACGCTGCCAGATTTCAAAATCCCGCCACCCCAGCAAGGCGGCAAAACTGCAGGCGAGGAGAAACGCAAAAACCACTCCGGAGGGCCACCCCGGATAGAATATCCTGCCCAACATCCGGCCCTTCCACCCCCATTTGCTCCAAGCCCGGACCATCCGGACCTCATGGACCGGTTTCTCCAGCATCGCCTGCCAACTCACCAGCAGGAGGGTCCCGGGTATCAGCAGCGATAGAAGTGAGACCAAACGTTGCTGCTCAACAGGAAACTGGGGGACACCTAAAGACCCGAATACATGAGGAAACTCCGGGGAAATCCAGCGATTCCACATCAACAGATACGCGCCCACCACCGCCACCCCGACCAACCGCCGCCGCAGGGAACGAAAAGGACCCGGCGCTCTCAATCGGGCGGCCAGCAGATCCACTGCAAAAAACAACAGATGCGCCGTCAACACCGCCAAAACCGCCCACTCCCGGTGCAGCATGATTCTTCCGAGGGATGTCATGGCGTAGTGGGGAAGAAACATCCGGCCCTGACTCTGACTGCAAGCTCAGACACGCCGGAGTGGAGTCAGGGGGAGGTTAAAGTAAAGGAGCCATTCTTGCCTGTCGAAAACCACAAAACATGAGGATCCTGAGTATCAGGATGCGAACCATCAGGATGCAACTGCACGATTTCCTCCGGGTTCATTTTTTTTGCCAGCCTCATGATTTCCTCCCGTCCAAGGTCTGATTGAAAAGTCCCATCCTTATAGATCCGCACATCCATGCTCCATTCTTCTGAGTGCGGACTTTCATTTGCAGGAATGGTAAAGTCCGGGATCAAAAGTCCAATCGAGGAAAGCTCGGTTTGATCCCGGTAAAACGCAAATCCTCCGGATTTGGACATATAAGGAATGGAGAATGTGACCTCCAATTCCGGAAAGTGTTTGCCCTCAGGTGCAATCAGGGAAAAAATCACCAACTCCTTCCGATGCCTGGTTGAACTGTTTCCAAGCAGCAACGGGCCTGCCACTGACTTTAAGTCATATTTATACCTAAGTCGTTTGTCTCCTAAACGCCCTCCCTCCGAGTTCAGTCGTAAAATCTCTGAACCAATTGCAAGCTCGGTAATCAAATTATCGGTAGCCTCCTCATATTTTTCTGTCTTTCCGATGCCGGCACCATGAGCAGCAATCCAAGTTGCTTTAAAATCAGTAGCAGCCGACTCAACAAAAGCTTCAGAGGGTTTCTGCGGAACTTCCTCCTGACTCATAGCAGCTTGGCCAGGGCTGAGATCGTCTTCACTGTGGGGAAGTTTTTGTCTGGATCTTTCCCTCATCCATGCCGCTCCGCCCAACACAAAGACAGTGAAAATTGAAATTCCGGCGATTACTTTTGAATGAGTTTTCATGGTGGGCGAGTTGGGATCAGCGGCAGACCAACTCCCATCAAATTTCAATTACTACCTTCAAACTGGCAGTCGCTCACCCGGATGGCGGCGTTTCCAGAGAGCGACGGCACCCTCTCGACCTGCAGGCAGAGGTAGGGACGTACCAGCGCCTGGATCCCTGCCCTGCGCTATCCGTTGCTGAATTTCCGCTTCAGCCAAGCACCAATGAAGACGGCGGGAATGATGAGCAGCTTGCCGAACTTGGCCAGCAGCACCAGAATGCCACCCTTGGCGAGAAGCTTCGCCGCCACGGCTCCACCGACCACCAGTCCGGCCAAACTGTAGTCGGCCTTTTTGTCCGTGGATGAGTTGTAGTCGGCATAGGTGTGGCCGGTGTTGAAGGACACGAGGGACACGATCTCCGGGGTCAGGGCATCGATTTCCTGTTTCTGGGAAGCCCCGGCAATGGCGTTGAGGGAAAGCACGCCCCGGCGGCCGAGCACGCGGACATCGTAGTTCAAACTATTCTCGGGATTGTCGGTGACGAATTCCTGGGCCCAGTAAAGGACCTTGCTGGACTTGTCGTAGCGGGGAGGCAGGGCCCAGCCGGCCAGCTCCATCTTTCCGTAGCCCGCGGCCACCCGGCGTTTGCTGGCCTCGATGCTGCTTTTCTTCATGTCCTTCAACAGATCGTCGTAATCAATGTCATCCGCATCCTCGTCGGAGACATAGCCATCCTCTTCAAACTGAACCACAATCGCCCAGGAATCGGCCGAGACCACATCCTGTCCCCGGGGCAGCACCAGGCCTTCGATCCCACTGGCGGAACCGGGGGGATTCCCCCACAACTCCTCAATGACCGTTTTGCCGTCCTTGGAATCCAGGAACCGGTAGCCTTCCGGCAGATTCAGAGTTGCCCGGTCCGCCTTCAGGGTGACGCTGCCGGTCTGATAGTTGAAGGACTTCACCTTTTGGATCAGGGCCTTGGTCTGCTCATCGGGCTCCCCGGCGGCCGCTTCCTGATCCGCCCCGGCAGCCTGCTCCACGGGAGCCTCCGCCTTTTCCTGGGCGTGAGTGATCAGGGGACAGGCGAGAATGACAGCGGTGGCCAGAAGCAATTTCATAATCGACTAACCATTCACTCCACCACAGATTGTCAATTAAGAATCGGTAAAAAACCACACACCCTGCCGGACCTGCCGCCGGCAGACGTATGGGCTTGGTGATCCCCCCGTTTCTGCTACCCTGTCCTTCAACCTTCCCCGTCCCCTGAAAACCCCGATTCCCTGTCAGATCATCAACGGTAGCATTTTCCTGCCGGAGGCGGGATTGTGGCTGGATGCCCACCGTGGTCAGGGCTTGTCGTTTGTGTCCCACGCCCATGCCGATCATGTGGCAGGGCATCAGCGGATGGTGTGCTCCAAGGCGACCGCCTTTTTGCTGAAGGAGCGCTTCGGATTCAAAGGGGAGATGACCGCCCTGGAGTGGGATGAGCCATGGGAGCACGCCGGGCACCGCATCGTGCTGACGCCGGCGGGGCATGTGCTGGGCAGCGCGATGATCCACCTGACCCGCCTGACGGACGGTGCGACCCTGCTGTATACGGGCGACTTCAAGTTGCGCCACGGACTGACGGCAGAACCCGCCCGCCCCATGGCGGCCGATACGCTGATCATGGAATGCACCTTCGGTCTGCCTCACTATCGCTTTCCTCCACTGACTGAAGTCCGCTCCGCGATGCACCGCTGGTGCCAGGATGCCCTGGACCACGGCGAGACGCCCGTGCTGCTGGGATACTCCCTGGGGAAGGCCCAGGAAATTCAGGCGGTGTTGGCTGGCGGCGGCTTCAGGATCGCGGTGCACCCGCAGGTGGCGGAGATGAATCTGGCCTACGGGGCGCTGGGCGTGGCCTTGCCTCCCTGGGAAAAATTCACCGGAAATCCGTCGGGGTGCGTGCTGGTGTTCCCGCCGCAAACCGTAAAATCCACCCTGCTGAGGAAGGTGAAACCCAAGGTGACCGCGATGGTGAGCGGCTGGGCGCTGAATGCCGGGGCCCGCTTTTCCTATCAGGTGGATGAAGCCTTCCCCCTGAGCGACCATGCCGATTATGCGGAACTGCTGGAGCTCCTTACCCTGACAAAACCTGAAACCATCCTCGCCACCCACGGAAACAGCGCCGGGTTCGCCCAGGACCTCCGCCAACGCGGATGGAATGCCTGGTCCCTGGCGGGAACCGATCAGATGGAGCTGGTGCTGGAAAGCAGCTCCGGGAGGGAACCAGCGAGCGGCTCCAGCCTCCCGCAGGCGGCCGCCCCTTCCCTTGCCGATGGACCTTTCGGAACATTCTGCACCGTCGGTGAATCCGTGGCCGCAGCGTCTGGACGGTTGAAAAAAATTGAACTGCTGGCCGATTATTTCCGCAGCCTGACGGAGCCCGGCACCCTGCCGGCAGCGGTGCGGTTTCTGGCAGGTCGGCCGGCCGAGACCCGGGAACAACTCAAGGCCATGGGCACCGGCTGGGCCATCATCCGGTTTTCCCTGCTGGAAGCGACCGGGGTCAGCCAAATCCGTTATAAGGAAATCTCCCGCACCCAGGCCGATGCGGGGCGCACCGCCTTTCTCCTGCTCGAAAATAACACCACGCCGCAACCGTGGACGATTGAAGAAATCCAACTGCTCTTCGACCGCATCCGCCTCGCCCGGGGACCTTCGGCCAAATCGGCTCTCCTCACAAAAGCCTTCCGGGCCCTCTCCCCCATGAGCGGCCAGTATGTGGTGAAAATCCTCACGGGCGATACCCGTCTCGGACTCAAGGAAGGATTGTTGGAGGAGGCTCTCGCCGCCGCGTTTGACCAGCCCGCAGAACTGGTGAGGGAAGCCCACATGCTCAGCGGCGACCTGGGGGAAACCAGTCTCCGTGCCCGGGACGGCCGCCTGGAGGAGACCGCAATGCGCCCCTTCCAGCCGGTCCGGGCCATGCTGGCCAGCCCGGAGGAAACGGCTACTGCAGTCTGGGAGCGGTTAGGCCATCCTGACGCGCAGGAAGATCTGCCAATCCCCAGACCGGCCCGCGTCTGGCTGGAAGACAAGTTCGACGGCATTCGCGCCCAGCTGCACCGCACCGCAGACAGGGCGGCCATCTTTTCCCGCGACCTCCGGGAAATGGAATCGGAATTCCCTGAGATCCTGCAACAAGCTGGCGGCTTCAGTCAGGAAGTGGTTCTTGATGGCGAAATCATCACCTTCGCGGAGGGGAGGAAACTCAGTTTCTTCGATCTCCAGAAGCGGCTGGGCCGCCGTGAGGCCGACCTTTTCATGCCGGAGGAGATTCCCCTGCGTTTTGTTATCTTCGATCTGCTCTGGCTGGATGGCCGGCCCCTGCTCAAGGAACCCCTGACCGAACGCCGGCGCTTGCTGGAAACCCTCGTCCTGCCCCGGGGTTTCGAGCGCATCGCCGTCTCCCATGCAGCGTCCACCGAGGCCATCCAGGCAGCCTTTCTCGCGGCCAAAGCAGCCGGCAACGAGGGCCTCATCATCAAAGACCCTGACAGTCCTTACGCCGCAGGGCGCCGCGGCAAGTCCTGGCTGAAACTCAAAACCAGTTCCCTCAGTCTGGATGTCGTGGTCACCGCCGCCGAACAGGGCCATGGCAAACGCAGCCATGTGCTGAGTGACTACACCTTCGCGGTCCGGGATGACTCCACCGGGGAATTCAAAGTGATCGGCAAAGCCTACAGCGGCCTGACAGATCTTGAAATCGAGGAACTCACCGCCCATTTCAAGCAGCATACCCTCCACGACGAGGGACGCCGCCGCACCGTCGTGCCCAACCTCGTGCTGGAGATTGGCTTCGACAGCATCCAGTCCAGCAAACGCCACAACAGTGGTCTCGCCCTGCGCTTTCCCCGGATCAAAGCCATCCGCCGCGACAAGACCGTGGCGGATATCGATACCCTGGCCCATGCGCAGCGGTTGGCGGATTCGCTGGTTCAAGTCTGAACGCGGCCCGGATGCCTTCCCAGGTCCCGGTCAGCCGGGAGGCCAACCAAGCGGCCGGCCAGCCAGCAGATGGATATGCAGGTGGGGCACGGTTTCACCGGCATCGTGGCCATGATTGATCACCAGGCGGAAGCCGGTATCGCTGGAACAGACGCCCAGCTTCCGGGCCACCTCCCCTGCGGTGAGCAATAACTTACCCAGCAAGGCCTGATCCTCTGCCGAAGCTTCGCCGACGCGGGTGACCACGCGTTTGGGGACGATGAGGACGTGGACGGGAGCCTGCGGATTGATGTCGCGGAAGGCGAAGGTTTCTTCGTCCTCATGGACGATGTCCGCCGGAAACTCCCGGGCGATGATGCGTTCAAAGATAGTCATGGCGGGATAGCGGGGGCAGGATACCCCGCTCGGCCGGGGGTTCTGGCTGCACAGTGTCCCCTTAACGCCAGCGGGTCAAGCCGCCGCCCGGAGTTCAATCCGGCAGCCTTCCGAACCGGCCATGCGGTTCCTCAAAAAGATAGCAATCTCCTGTTCCAGCTTCCGGCAAGTCTGGGTCCAGTATTTGGCGGCGCAGAGCCGCTTCACTCCATCGTGTGCTTCCGTGAGGGAAACCGCCGGTGCGCCCAAATCAGCGAGTTCCTGCAGCCGGGCATCAAGGAGTTGGAAAAAGCGGAGTTCAAAACCCTCCCCTGCCTCGCGGGCCAGGTCGTCCAGTGACAAGCTGAGCGCCGGCGGGGTCAGCGCGACCCGGTCACCGATCTCGGTGAACCCGATTTTTTCGAGGGTGGCGCGGATTTTTTCGGTGAGTTCATCCAGCGTGATAGTGGACCCGGAAAAACGCTCCCGCAGATAGATCATGAGGCTGCGCACGATGTCCGGAGTGAACCACCAATCGGCCTGACCGGCGGCGCGGGCGGCATCCCGGATGTTTTCCTCCAGCCAGTCCTGGCCATAGGTGGTGACTTCATAGCGGCCGACGCGGAGAAGGGGAAGTTGGGCGGGCAAGGCAATCACAGGACAGGAAGGTAAAAGGTGGAAAAAAACCGCGGGGAGGAAAAGGGGAGGAAACTCAGCGTTGGGAAAAGAGTTCAGGATGGACCACGCTGGCAGGCACCCGGTGTTCCATGGATTCGATCTCGTTGATGAATTCACCGACGTCCTGAAATTCCCGGTAAACGCTGGCATAACGGACGTAAGCCACCGGATCGATGCTGTGGAGCTTGTCCATCACCTTGAGTCCCAGCAGCTTTGACGGAATCTCGCGCTGCCCGGAGGCCTCCAGGTCGGTGGCAATGTCGTCCGCCGCCGCGTGCAGGCTCTCGATGCTGACCGGCCGCTTTTCGCAGGCCTTGGTGAAACTCCGGACCAGTTTTTCGCGGTCAAACGCCTCGCGGGCTTCATTGCGTTTCACCACCAGCAGGTCCGCCTGTTCCACATGCTCGTAGGTCGTGAAGCGGGTGCTGCAGGCCAGACATTCCCGCCGCCGCCGGATCGCCGCGCCGTCCCGGGAAGTCCGGGAATCGATCACCTTGTCATCCTGGTTTTGGCATTTGGGGCAGCGCATGGGGTCGGCATCCTCTTCGGAATATTCTCAAAATAGAGACTACCGGTAGTGGTGTCAATCGCCGATGCCACAATATTTAGACATTTTATCAGATCCGAGTCTCAGAAAATTCACGCACCGCCCCCCGGGATTGCCGAAGCGAAAGATTGACGGGAGCTTCCCGTAGTGGCAGTCAACCTATGATGAACCGTCGCGCCTTTTCTTCCCTCCTTGCCGCCGGGCTCGCGGTCCTGCCCCTCCAGCCTGCGGCGATGCAGGGAGCGGACAACCCCGCGGAAGCGGGCTGGAACCAATTCCGTGGCCCGCACGGCAATGGCCATGGCGACGCCACCGGTCTGCCGTTGAAGTGGTCCGACACTGAAAATGTTGCGTGGAAAGTAGCGATTCCCCACAAAGGCTGGTCCACTCCCTTGATTCTCGGGAACCAAGTCTGGCTCACTACCGCCACCGAGGACGGGAAGCAATACTGGGCCTACTGCCTGGACCGCAGCACGGGAAAAATCCTGCATGAGGTCAAACTCTTTACCAGCGAGGCCCCGGAACCGCTGGGCAACGCGCTGAATTCCTACGCGTCACCCACCGGCTTTTTGGAAAAAGGACGCGTCTACCTCCACTTCGGCAGTTACGGCACCGCCTGCCTGGACACGACCACTTTCAAGGAACTGTGGCGCCGGACCGACCTGCCTTGCCGTCACTACCGGGGACCGGGATCTTCCGTATTCCCGTGGAAGGAGACCCTCATTCTGACCATGGACGGGGTGGACGTGCAATATCTCGCCGCTCTCGACAAAAAGACCGGTGCCACCGTTTGGAAAACCGACCGCAACACCGAGTATGACGACCTTGATGCCGCCGGAAAACCCATGATGGAAGGGGACTACCGCAAGGCCTACAGCACCCCGATTCTGATCAATCCCGGCGGCAAGCCCCAACTGGTCAGCACCGGCTCCCGGGCCACGGTCGGCTACGATCCCGATACCGGCAAAGAGCTCTGGCGGGCCCGTTATAAAGGCTTCTCCAACGCCAGCCTCCCCACCTGGGTGGACGGACTGCTGGTGCTCAATACCGGCCATGGCAAAGCTATTCTGCGCGCCTACCGCATTACCCCGGAAACCACCGGTGACATCACGGACGCTCTCGTCTGGGAACAGACCAAATACATCCCGACCCGTTCCTCCCCGGTGGTGGCGGAGGGATTGATTTATGTGATGGCCGACAATGGATTCCTCAGTGCGGTCGATCCCAAAAACGGTGAACTCCTCTTCAGCGAGCGCACCGGAGGCTCCTGCAGTTCCTCGCCGCTTTTTGCTGATGGCAAGCTCATCTTCTGCAATGAGCGGGGGGAATCCTACGTGGTCCAGCCCGGACGGACCTACCAGGAACTGGCCCGCAATTCACTGCCGGAGGGTATCATGGCCGGTCCCGCCGCCGCCGGGTCCGATCTTTTCCTCCGCACCAAAACGCACCTCTATTGTATCCGGAAATCACCCTGACCTGTCCGCCGGCCGGGAAGGCGAACCCGCCTGCGACCCCAGGTTGACAAACCGCCCGTCCTCCTGTTTCCTGACAAAGCCATTCCCAGCATGACCAACGAAACCGAGGAGATCATCTGCCGCACCACCCCGTGGTACAAAAAACGCCGTCTCCTCATGGTGGCGATGCTGCTCGGCTTCAGCGCCTACTTCTTCTATGATTGGAAAGTCGGGTATCCGAAACAGCAGCAGGAATACAATGCCTACTGGCCGGTCTACCAGGAGCTTTCCGTCAAGAACAAGGACGACAAAGGCTGGCTGGCCAAGGCCAAGGACAACGGCTGGCCGGAAAGCCCCAAGGAGAAGGATTGGAACTACAAGCTGAAGGAACAATTCATCTGGGGCGTCGGCACCGGCCTGGCCGGCCTTGGCATGCTGCTGGCCTTCCTCCGCAACAAGGACCGCGTCCTGCTGGCCAATGCCACCAGCCTGACCACTCCGGAAGGGGTCACCATTCCCTTCAGCAGCGTGAGCAAAATCGACAAACGGAAATGGGACAACAAAGCCCTCGCCTACCTCTGGTGGAAGGACGGGGAGGTCACCAAAAAAGCGGTGATCGACGACCTTGTCTTCGACGGCGCGGGCAAGGTATTGGACCGCCTGATGTCCCAGTTTCACGGTGAATTGATCGATCTCGAACGCACTCCCACGCCCGGAACCACCCCGGAGAGTGCCTCCCCTCCTCCTGCCGCTTAGCCGCCCCATCCGGCCGCTGACTTTGTTTTCAGTTGCAAACAGAACACGTCCTGATAAGGGGACCGGCCAGAACATCCCGTCCCACCACCCAACCTTTTTATGTCAGAAAAATCCGTCGAAGAAAAAGTCCGTGACATCATCGTCGATCAACTCGGCGTGAATGCCGAGCAAGTCGTCCTCGCCGCCCGCTTCATTGAAGACCTCGGCGCCGACTCCCTCGACACCGTCGAACTCGTCATGGCCTTTGAAGAAGAATTCTCCATCGAAGTGCCCGATGAAGAAGCCGAAAAACTCCAGAGCGTCGGAGACGTCGTGAAATACGTCGAAGAACACGCCAGCGCCTAGTCGCCGGCCTCCCCGGAAAGTCTTTCCCGAAACGCACCCGGTCCGCCGGGTGCGTTTTTTTATGCCCGGGCTCCGCTCCGGTCCGGCCATGGACCGCCACCGGCCGTCATCCGCCCAGCCCTTCCAGCACTTCCCGCCATAGCCCCACTTCACCCGGATGGCCCAGGCGTTCGAGGTGCCCTGCGATTTGCTCCTCGCCCGGTTCCCTGACACCTTCTTCCGCCAGTTGTTTTTCATCCGCCGGCCAGTCCGGCAGCGCCACACAAGCCATCCGCCAGCAAGCCCATGCCCGCCACGTCCGCACCTCCGCGCGGGGCCCGGACATCCTGGTGGCCAGGTGCTGCCAATGCCGCCGCGGATTTCCGATGAAGTGCTCCGGCAAGTGGTGGTCCAGCAGCCAACCGATCGCAAGATAAGGCAGGGGCCACTGACGGAGCACTGGCTCCGATCCATCCAACTCCGCCCCCAAGGCCCGGTTCAGCAGTAAAATTGACCGGGCGGGAAATCCCTGCCGCCAAAGACTCTGCGCGTAATGCAGGGCGGCCAGGTAAAAATCCGGACCGCGATTCTCCCCGAGCATTGCCACGGAGGCCGCCGACAGTGGATCGTCCTGACGTGGCAGGTAAGGGCAGGGTTCCAAATCAGACAGGTGAATCAAGGTCGGGGCGATCATCACGGAATCAGATGGTCACCCGTTCCTTGGGCGCCGGGGCAGTCTCCGGAGCAGGTGGGCCGGAAGTTTTGACAGGACGATAGAAATAAAGCAGCGCCCCGGCCAGCAGCAGAAGTCCCAGCAACAGCGTCAGCACGGTGGAGCGGAAAAAACTTCCCATACTGCGCAGGGCAATCCGCAATTCCTCCCGGCTGCCCAACTGCTCCGCCCGCCGCGCCCGGGCGGCCCCGCCGATCAGCTGCGCCGCCATGAACAGGAGCAGCAGCGCCACCAGAGCCAGCCCGCCCACGGTTGCCCAGGGATGCTCCATGACCGGACGCAGCAACGGCGGCACCCGCTTGCCCCATTCCGTCAGCCGGTCGGGCTTCAACCACGCAAAATAACCAATCGCCGTGCCTACCGCCACACAGGCCACCCCGGTCGCGCCGTGCAGCCATCCTGACACTTCGACCCAGCCGGCATAACCCCGCAGGGTCCGCGCCAGCTCCGCCACAAGGCCGCCGGATTCCGCAGATTCCACCGCAGGATCTGCTTGCCGTCCCGGTGCGCTTGAAAAAAGTTCCGGCTTCACTTCCCCGGCCGACACCCACGCCGGCATCCCCTTCTGCCAGACCAAGGTGGTGGGCCGCAACACCCCACTGCCCGCCAAAGCCAACAATTGATCCTCCGGCACGGCGAGGCGCTCCTGACGATCCGAAACGTAATACCAAAGCATTCCGGTTCTTACCACCACCCCGCCGGTCCCGCAACGTCCCGCTTTCCTCATTCCACGTTGGACGTTCCCTCTTCCACGCCCGACGATCCTCCGCTTCACCCGTCCCCCAAACTGACTTCCCCATGGCCCGAGGCCTCACTTCCACAGAACGCGCCGCGCTCCTCTCCCAGGTCCGGGAGATCTACGCCCGGCTCGCCCAACGGCCCATCGAACGGAATTGCCTCAACCGCACCGAATGCTGCCGGTTCCGCCTGACCGGCCGCACCCCCTTTCTCACCCGGGGCGAAGCCCTCGTCGCCCACTCCGCTGCCCGCGCCGCCGGAAAGAAAAAACTCCCGCTGCCCACAGACGGCTCCTGCCCGCTGCTGGGCCCGGACGGCCGCTGCACCATCTACGATTCCCGCCCTTTCGCCTGCCGCACCCACTTCTGCGAAGCCGCCGGCGGGCCCTACTCCCGCAAGGAAGTCCGTGACCTCATCCATGAATTGGAAATCATCGACCAACGGCTCGGCGGCAGCGGCGGCATGGGCCTCCCAGCCGCCATGAAATGGGCCACAGAACAATCCTCCTGATGCCGGGTTCAACGTAACCACCTCCTCCCCGGCTTCGTCCTGTCCAGCAATCCAAGCTTCCTCATCTCTCATCCTGCTCCCTCCCATGTGCCGACTCCTGCCGCTCTCCTTCGCCTGCCTTTTGGCCGCCGCTCCCGCCCTGCACGCCCAACGCCCGGAGCGGCCCCAGGCCCCTCCCGTTCCACCCACCGTGGAAGCGAAGCCCGACCTGCCCTACGCCGGCACCGATAACAAACGCCAGCAGCTCGATCTCTATCTCCCCAAATCGCGCCAAGCCGGCGTGAAATTGCCCGTCCTCGTCTTCGTCCACGGCGGAGCCTGGCTGGCGGGCGACAAATCCCAGGGCCGGGGTCAGGTCCTCCGTTTCGTGGCCGAGGGAAAATGCGCCGGCGTCAGCATTGGCTACCGCCTCAGCAGCGAAGCCCAATGGCCGGCCCAGATCCACGACTGCAAGGCTGCGATCCGATGGATCAAAGCCCACGCCAAAGAGCACAACCTCGACCCCGACCGCATTGTCGTCCAAGGGTCCTCTGCCGGCGGTCATCTCGTTGCGGTGCTCGGCACCAGCGCCGGGGTGCCCGAAATGGACGGCTCGCTCGGACCTGACACCAATCAGAATACCAAAGTCGCCGGGGTGATCGACTTTTTCGGCCCCACCGATGTCTCCCAAATGGATGCCCAGCGCCTGCCGGATGGCCAAAAACACGACTCCGCCGACTCCCCGGAATCCAAGCTCCTCGGCGCGCCGGTCCAGACCGTCCCTGACAAAGTCAGAAGCGCCAACCCCATCACCTACGTCGATCCCACCGACCCACCCTTCCTCCTCGTCCACGGCGACAAGGACCCCCTGGTTCCCCACGGCCAGAGCGAACTCCTCGCCGCCGCCCTGAAGAAAGCCAACGTCCCTCACGAACTCCACACCGTTCCCGGCGGCGGCCACGGCGGGTTCAAGGACCCCGAAGTCCCCCAAAAAGTCCGCGCCTTCCTTGAGGCCCGTTTCAAAAAGAAGTTGGAGCGCTAAACCAGGCCGAGGTCCGAGCCTGCTTTCCAGGTTGCCGTTTCAACCCGCTCCACCTCTTCAACATAATTTGGCTATAAAAAAAAGGGGGGTGTAGGGGGCTGATTTTAAACCAGCAATTCATCACCACGATCGTTGCAGGAGACTTGCAGATGTGGCGTTGCTGCGGGCGAGGCTGCCGGAGGGCAAACCCGGCTGCCATGGGGAATCCTAGCTGTTGCAAACCAGGTTTATTGACGGGAGTGTTAAAGTCAGGGTCCTGCGTTGGACTTTGGCCACCCCAAGTGCCCCAGGAGGAACAACCGGCAGCACAAGTGATTTGCGATAATTTGCCACTCCACCAACTCCATGATTACCCGTCTCACCTGTATCGGTCTTCTCCTGCTGGTTCTTTTCACGTCGTTCGGATACGCCGACACCCTGGAGGGGAAGACACAGCAACTCACTTCGCCTGATCAGGTGCCGGAAGGTTTGGCCAAGTCGGATTGGCAGAGTATCCGTGCGGCCCACGAGGCCGGCCGTCATGCTTTCCAACCGGTCGGGGACGGATGGCAGGCGAGGAATCCCGGGCAGCAGTGGCTGACGCAGTTCGAGGGGCAGGGTTTCACCGTGACGCCCGATGCGGGAGGGTGGACGTGGGGCTTGGAGTTGGCGGGATACGGGAAGCCAACCGGAGCGTGGCAGGAGGGCGGAAAGATCTCCTATGCCAGGGCGGATGGACTGACCGAGTGGTTTATCAATGATACGCGGGGACTGGAACAGGGATGGACGCTCACCCAACGCCCTGTGCGCGCTGGACCGAGTGGCCCGGTGCGCCTCGATCTCACGGTGCGCGGCGGCCTGCGCCCGCAAATTTCCCCGGAGGGAGCCAGCGTGGCATTCCTGAATGAATCCGGCGGCGCGGCGCTGACCTACGGCGGACTCAAAGCATGGGATGCGGACGGCAAAACCGTGCAGGCCCGCTTCGTGGAGGGGGCAGGAAAAAGCCAACTGATTGGCGTGGTGGTCGATGACACGGAGGCGAAGTATCCCATCACCGTTGATCCAATTGCGCAGCAGGCTTACCTCAAGGCCTCCAATGCGGGTGCAGGAGACGAATTTGGCTGGTCCGTCGCGGTGTCCGGCGACACGGTGGTGGTCGGGGCTCCTTTTGAGGACAGCAACGCGACCGGGGTGGACGGCAACCAAGCTGATAATACCGCTGCTGATGCCGGGGCCGCCTACGTATTTGTGCGCAGCGGAACCACATGGAGCCAGCAGGCCTACCTCAAGGCTTCCAATACGGAGGCTGACGACAAGTTTGGCTGGTCCGTCGCGGTCTCCGGAGACACAGTGGTGGTCGGGGCTCCTTTTGAGCGCAGCAGTGCTACCGGGGTGAATGGCAACCAAGTTGACAATTGGCTTGCGATTTCCGGAGCCGCCTACGTATTTGTGCGCAGCGGAACCACATGGAGCCAGCAGGCCTACCTCAAGGCTTCCAATACGGATCTTTGGGACGGGTTCGGCCATTCTGTCTCGGTGTCCGGCGATACGGTCGTGATCGGAGCTTTCGGGGAGGCCAGCAACGCGACCGGGGTGAACGGCAACCAGGCGGACAATTCCACCCTCGGTTCCGGGGCCGCCTACGTGTTTGTGCGCAACGGAACCACATGGAACCAGCAGGCCTACCTCAAGGCTTCCAATACGGGAACTCGGGACTACTTCGGTCTCGCCGTCGCGGTCTCCGGCGACACAGTGGTGGTCGGGGCATATCAGGAGGACAGCAATTCCACCGGGGTGAACAGCACTCCAAATGACACTGGCGATCTGGATTTCAACTCGGGTGCCGCCTACGTATTTGTGCGCAGCGGAACCACATGGAGCCAGCAAGCCTACCTCAAGGCTTCCAATACGGGAACTCAGGACTACTTTGGCTATTCCGTCGCGATCTCCGGCGACACGGTGGTGGTCGGGGCATATCAGGAGGACAGCAACGCGACCGGGGTGAACAGCAACCAAGCCGATAATACAGCTGCCGATGCCGGGGCCGTCTACGTATTTGCGCGCAGCGGAACCACATGGAGCCAGCAGGCCTACCTCAAGGCTTCCAATACGGATTTCGAGGCTTCCAATACGGATTTTCGGGACGGGTTCGGCCATTCTGTCGCGGTGTCCGGCGATACGGTGGTGGTCGGGGCTCCTTTTGAGGACAGCAACGCCACCGGGGTGAACGGCAACCAAGCTGATGATACAGCTGCCGATGCCGGGGCCGTCTACGTATTTGTGCGCAGCGGAACCACATGGAGCCAGCAGGCCTACCTCAAGGCTTCCAATACGGGGGCTGAAGACGTGTTTGGCAGGTCCGTCGCGGCCTCCGGCGATACGGTGGTGATTGGGGCTAATTGGGAGGACAGCAACTCGACCGGGATGAACGGCAACCAAGATGACAATTCGGCCCCGGGCTCCGGTGCCGCCTACGTTTTTGCTGATTTGGTCAGCTTTTCGCTTTTAACATCCGCAGTGAACGGTACGATAACCGGTAACGGCATTTACACATCCGGCGGCACGGCCACTCTCACGGCCATAGGTGCCCCCGGCTACGGGTTTACTGGCTGGACTGGTGATGCCAGTGGGACGGCGAATCCGCTTTCGCTCCTGATGAACTCGGACAAGACGGTCGGTGCCAATTTCACCCGACAATTCACACTGACCACCACCACGCTTAACAATGGTTCCATCACGGGGATTGCTGCGGATGGAAAATACTTCACGGAGACGACGGCCACGCTGACTGCGATTCCCGCCGCAAATTACGTCTTCACCGGATGGACCGGCGACGCCAGCGGCACGGCAAACCCGCTCTCAATCCCAATGGACTCGGACAAGACGATAGGTGCCACCTTTGGACCTGACCCGAGCGATGCGGACGGGGACGGCTTGCCCGCGTATCTTGAACTAGCGGTATATGCCACCAATCCCAACTCGGCAGATACCGATGGTGACGGATTGACGGACGCCTGGGAGGTTGGCGTGGGACGATTCTCGATCATCCAGGGAAGTTTCACCTGGGAACAGGCCCGGACCGATGCCAAGGCGAAGGGTGGGGATCTGGCATCATTGCCGGATGAAAACCGGTGGAACCGAGTCATGGAAACACTGGGAGCCAATGCACTCGATCCCTACGCCGGCCTTTGGATCGGTGCGGGCGACGTGGCGGTGGAAGGAAATTGGACTTGGGTGAATGGCGAAGCATTTGTATATCAGCGCTGGGCTGCCACCAGACCCAGCACCATCACCGGCAATACGCTCGACTATGCAGAGGTAGCGGGCGGGGCCGGAGCGGAGATCGGGAAGTGGTATGACCGCGCCAGTATCACCACCCGCGATGGATACATTCTGGAAACCGGCTTCGCCAGCAACCCAACGGACGCTGACTCTGACGACGACGGATTGAGCGACGGACAGGAAAGGACGCTCGGCACCAATCCGCTACGCTTGGACACTGACGGTGACGGACTGGGCGATTCCTTCGAAGTCAAGTTTCAGCTCAATCCGGTGAAACAGGACAGCGACGGCGATGGCATTGCCGATGGAGTGGAGGACGAAGACGGTGACACCCTTACGAATTCCCAGGAAGCCGCTCTGGGCACCTCGCCGCACTCCGGGGATTCAGACGCGGACGGTCTGCTCGATCAGGAAGAAGTCAACGTTCACAGCACGGACCCGACCAAAAAGGACACCGATGGCGATCTACTGAAGGACGGCACCGAGGTCAAAGTCACTTCAACAAACCCATTGGTGAAGGACACCGACGAGGATGGGGTCCAGGACGGAGATGAAGACCTCGACGGGGACGGCTTCACCAACCGGCAGGAATTGGAATTGTTCCTGACCGCGCCAAACAACGGCTCCGACCGCTTCGCCATCGAATTTGAATACACTCCCTCTGCCCACGCCCTCAAGTTCCCGACCGTTTCAGGACGCCGTTATCGTGTGGAACGATCCCTGGACCTTATCAATCCCGCCGGATGGGCGGAGACAGTGACTTTTATCGGGAGCGGAGCCACGGTCACCGTCCCGCTGGGTGCGCCCTTCTCGTCCATTTGGTTCTACCGGGTCAGGGTAAGTTTGGATTGAAAACATCTCAAAAAAGCTTCCCCGCAGGAGCGGAAGTATTTTAAATAATTGCTGGAAATAAAGCGCCACTCATGACCGCGACTCAACCAGACGATCACCGCGAGGGAGCTTTGGTGGCGCAGGAACAACTGCTCCCCTTCCTGCTTGATCCGCAGTCTTATCCACACCGGCCGAAGCGGGTGCGCCTGGTGCAGACGCATGCCTCATTCGTCTTCATCGCGCCGCCTTTTGTCTACAAGGTGAAGAAGGCGGTCAACTTTGGTTTCCTCGATTTTTCCACCCCCGCGAAACGCCTGCATTTCTGCGAACGTGAGGTCGCCCTCAACCGCCGGCTCGCGCCCAGCACCTACCTCGGGGTGGTTCCTATCACAAAACACGACGGGCGCTATGGCTTCGGCCCGGAAGGCCCCGTGGTGGAATACGCCGTGCAGATGCGCCAACTTCCTGACGGTCATTTTCTCGACCAACTCCTCAAACGGAACGAGGTCGGCCCCCGCGATCTGAACCGGATCGCCCGATTCCTGAAGGACTTCTATGAGGCCCAGCAACCCACCGCGGAAATCCGCGACTGGGGACGTATTGACCATCTCCGCATCAGCACCGACGAGAATTTCCGCCAGACCCGGGAGTTCACCGGCCACACTCTTTCCCCGGCCGCGGCCGCCACCCTTCCTTTTTATACCAACCGGTTTTATGCCCGCCACCCCCGGCTCTTTGCCTCGCGGCTCCGGGAAGGCCGTATCCTCGACTGCCACGGGGACTTGCACCTCGAACATATTCATCTCACGCCCCGCACCCTGCAGATTTACGACTGCATCGAGTTCAATGACCGTTTCCGTTATGTGGATGTGGCCAACGACGCGGCGTTTCTCGCCATGGACCTCGATTACCATGAGCGCTCCGATCTGGCGCGTCAGTTCGCCATCCGGATGGCGGGGGCGCTCCATGATGACGGGATGCTGCGCCTGATGGATTTTTACAAATGTTATCGCGCCTATGTGCGGGGCAAAGTCGAGAGTCTGCAGAGTGTGGCCCATGCCGCACCGGAGCGTCAGCGGCGGGCGGGTGCGGAACGGGCACGGCGCTACTTCCGGCTGGCGCTGCGCTATGCCGTCGCCGGATCACAGCCCCTCGTATTAGTGGTGATGGGCGGCATCGCCTCCGGCAAAAGCAATCTCGCGCAGGCCCTGGGAGGCGAGCTCGGGTGGGAAGTTTTTGCTTCCGACCGGCTCCGCAAAGAAGCGGCCGGCCTGCCGCTGTATGAACGCAGCAGTGTTTCCGCCCGGCCGCAGCTCTATTCACGGGCCATGACCAGCCAAATCTACCAGTCCCTCCTCGCCGCCGCCACCGCGCAGGTCAAACAAGGCGGCAGCGTCATCCTCGATGCTACCTTTTCCCGCCGCACGCAGCGGGAAAAGCTGGCGAATCATTTTGAGAAGCGCGGGGTGGCATGGTGCTTTGTCGAAGCCCATGCCAGCAAGGCTGCGGTCAAACAAAGGCTCCGCGCCCGCGAGGCCAGTCCCGGCGAAGTGTCAGATGCCCGGCTGGAGGACTTCGCTCCCCTCACCCAACGCTACCAGCCACCCACGGAGCTGCCGCGCGGCCACTGCTTCAGAATCAGCACTACCGGTCCGCTGGAGCAGAGCCTCACCAAAACCCTGCAAGGCCTCGCCCGGCTTCAGGTGGATGCTATCTCCTGACCGCCAGCGAGGCCAACTGGACGGCGACGGCCTGATCATACTGCAGCAGGGCCTCCTGAAGTTTCCGGGGGTCTCCGCCATGTTTTGCCAGCAGACTCTTGGCATAGTCGTGGGCGGACTGGAACCGGCCGTTCCCATCGGCGTCCAGCCAGATGGGATTGGTGGAACCCATCACCCGCGGGGTGAAAGTTTTGCTGCTGGCCTGATAGGGCCGGGGAATCTCCCAGAAGGGTTCGACCACCCCGGGCCCGGTGGCCATGACCACCAGATGGACGTCGTGCTCCGGTTTGGGCAGATGCCAGACGATGCGTGCTTTTTCGCCGGGCCGGTTGGCATCTTCGATGGCGGCCTCCTGGATCAGCAGGCCGTTGGCATACAGTTCCACGTGGTCGGCTTTGACCCATGAAGGTCCGAGCACGATGGCCTCGACTTTGATGGTCCCGGGGAGTCCGGTAGCCAGATCACCCACCGTAAACCGATCCTCCACCTTCAACTGAACGAGGAGGCCGAGACTGACCAGCAGGCGCCCTTGTTGATAGCTTTTCCATACTTCATCCAGATCGAGGTGGGCTGGATCGGCATCCCGGGCCGCCACATAGGTGCGGCCCTGCCCCAGGATAAAACGGCTCACATCATGAGTATCGCTGGAAGCAATCGCGGCGATACGGTGCCCCCGGTTCAGCAGGGCAAACCAATCCCGGAACAACAGATGGATGTCGGATTGCATCGCGGCGGACGTGACCACTTCCATGGCATCTATCTGCAGGCCATCCGCCTGGCGATGTTCCCCCGTGGCCGGATTGAATTGACCTTCTCCCAGGGGGGTAA
Organism: uncultured Verrucomicrobiota bacterium; assembly: GCA_942492905.1. Taxonomy (GTDB): domain Bacteria; phylum Verrucomicrobiota; class Verrucomicrobiia; order Verrucomicrobiales; family V1-33; genus CAIZWU01. The sequence continues at coordinate 1,156,474 of OW818657.1, read as the reverse complement.
AGCCGCTGTGCACATCCCGGGGATGATTCAAAGTGATCACCTTTACCCCCGGTGTAGCGCGGATCTCCGGCAGCAGCTTCGCCCATGATTCCTGACGGAAGGGTGCCACCGGAGCGCCGGGGGCGATGGGAAAGGCGTTGAAGTGTCCATGCCGGGTGGTGACCTCATTCCCTACCACCGGGGTGAACCGGTCCAGCAGCCCCCGCCCCGCCGCCGCAGGAGTGAAATCGGTGTGATGATTATGATCCGTGGCGACCGCCAACTCGATGCCCTCCCCCGCAATCGTCAGGACACGTTCCGTCAGGGTGGCATCGCCATGACCACTATGGGTGAGGGTATGGATGTGGCTGTCGGCGGCGATCCACCCTTCCGTCGGCACTTCCCGGAGCAGTTTGAGGGTCACCGGCCTGGTTTCCCCTTCGGCCAGGCGAAGCTCCGCCCGGGCCACGTTCCATTCAAAACCACGTCCCGCGTGAATTACATAATCCCCGGCCCGAAGCGACAGCCGGGCCTTTCCGTCGCCGGTGTAACACACCCCCTCACGCAGCGCCACCCCGCCTGCCGGCTCCGCAAGCAAGGGTTGCAGAGTGCCATCCGGTTTTGTCAGGGTCAGCCTGCAGGGAATCGCTTTTCCATTCGATCCATCAAGGACAGTCACTTCCAGCCGGGCCTCCCCCAGCACCTCCCGGATCGGCCCCGGATGCAGGGTGATCGGGCCTACCTCGATATCATCCAGCGCGGACGGGGCATCGATCGTCAGGACATTCTCTCCATCCTGCAAAGCCCCCGGAGGAATGGCCAGCAGGCTTTCGAGGGCCGTTTCAGCCGTCACCAAGGCACCGATGGGCTTCCCGTTCAGCAACACCGGCCAGGTCAGTTTGACGTCGCGCTGCCAGATCCGGAGGGTTTGCCGGGTGGCATTGGCCCTGCCTTGAAAGCGGCATTCCAGGCGGGGGGCATCCACCGGCCGGTCTTTGAAACTCTCCCATTCCCACTTTCCCGATTGCCCGAGATGCCGCCGGGCCGGCTCCAGCACTATGGGCGGGGCCGCCACGGCCGCCACGGCCATCATCAGCAGCATCCCCGCACCAAACCTCATGGACAGTATCATCCCCTGCCTACGCACTGCCGGCCCTGCTCTTTCCAGGCGGACCCGGCAGCGTGACAAATCAGGCGCAACGCTTCAAGGCCGGGACCTGCTCAGGCCACCTTCTCCTCCACGACGTCATCCGGCCGGGGCTGCGGACCTTCGGGCGGGAGGATGTCCTGCTCGACACGGAGGTTGCGGATGATGAACTCCTGACGTTCAGGGGTGTTCTTGCCCATGTAGAAGGTGAGGAGTTCCTTGATGGAATGGCTGTGGTCGATGCCGACGGGGTCGAGGCGGATGTCCTTGCCGATGAAGTGTTTGAACTCGGAGGCGTTGATTTCGCCGAGACCTTTGAAGCGGGTGATTTCGGGGTTCTTGCCCAGTTTCTTCATGGCCGCCTGCTTCTCCTCTTCACTGTAGCTGTAGATGGTTTCCTTTTTGTTGCGGATGCGGAAAAGCGGGGTTTGCAGCACGAAGAGGTGACCGCGGCGCAGCAGATCGGGGAAGAACTGCAGGAAAAAGGTGATCATCAGCAGCCGGATGTGCATGCCATCCACGTCGGCATCGGTGGCGAGCACCACCTTGTTATAGCGCAGGTCGTCCACGCTGTCCTCAATGTTCAGCGCGTGCTGGAGGAGGTTGAATTCCTCGTTTTCATATACGATTTTTTTATTCAGACCGAAGGTGTTGAGCGGTTTGCCACGCAGGCTGAAGACGGCCTGGGTATCGACATCACGGGCGCTGGTGATGGAACCGCTGGCGCTGTTGCCTTCGGTGATGAAGAGGGTGCTCTCCTCCTTGTTTTTGGCGGTGGAGTCGAGGTGGACCCGGCAGTCCCGCAGTTTTTTGTTATGGATCTTGGCTTTGCGGGCGCGTTCCTTGGCGATTTTGGCCACCCCGGCGAGTTCCTTGCGCTCGCTTTCGTTCATCTGGATTTTCTCCAGCAGGGCCTTGGCGGTGTCCTTATTTTTGTGGAGATGGAGTTCCAGCTCCTTGGACAGGAAATTGGCGATAAAGGTGCGGACGGTCTGGCCGTCGGGTTCCATGTGGGTGGAGCCCAATTTGGTCTTGGTCTGGCTTTCAAACACGGGCTCCGTGACCTTGATGGCAATCGCCGCCACGATGCCGGTGCGGATGTCTGAAGGATCGTAGTCCTTTTTAAAATGCTCGCGCATGGTCTTCACCAGAGCCTCGCGGAAGGCCGCAAGGTGGGTGCCGCCCTGGTGCGTGTTCTGCCCGTTCACAAAGCTGTAATAATCTTCCCCGGCCTGCTCGGCGTGGGTGAAGGCGATTTCGATATCCTCGCCCTTGAGGTGGATGATCGGATAGAGGGCCTCCTGGGGGAGGTTATCGCGCAGGAGGTCGGCGAGGCCGTCCTTGGACCGGAATTTGGTGCCGTTCAGGTTGAGGGTCAGTCCGGTATTCAGATAGGAATAATAACGGCACATCCGTTCCAGGGTTTCGATATCCCACTTTACCCTGGGGCCGAAGATGGCCGCATCCGGCGTGAAGCTGAGGCGGGTGCCGTTGCCTTCCCGGGTCGGCTGCGGTTTTTTCATCTCCTGCTGCACCTTCCCTTTGCTGAATTCGATCAGCTTGGTCTCGCCTTCCCGGTAGGCCTGGATATCGAAGAAACTGGAAAGGGCGTTGACGGCTTTGATCCCGACCCCGTTGAGGCCGACCGATTTTTTGAAGGCCTTGGAATCGTATTTCGCGCCGGTGTTGATTTTTGCGGCACAGTCCATCAGTTTGCCCAAGGGGATGCCGCGCCCATAGTCGCGCACCTTCATCCGGCCATCGGCCAGCTCGATGTCGATCTGTTTGCCGTGACCCATTACGAATTCGTCGATGGAGTTGTCCAGCGCCTCCTTGGCGAGAATATAAATACCATCATCCGGCGCGGAACCGTCGCCCAGTTTCCCGATGTACATGCCGGGGCGCAGGCGGATGTGTTCCACCCAGTCGAGGCTGCGGATGCTGTCTTCGTCGTAAATCGGTTCGCTCATGGGCGGGAGATTAGTTTGGACCTCTTAAGGAATCAAGCCGTGGGCTGGAATTCTGTGCAAGCCTGCTGGCTTGCGTAAAAGCCGCACTCCTGTATAAAATCAATTAATTGAAACTCACTTTTGGAATGCTTAAGATATATTTGTTTTTGTTGGTGAGTGGAGCCGCCACAATTGCCCAGGCGGGACTGCTTTATTATGAGGGTTTTAACTACCCGGTGGCAGAGGACGGACTGAAATATCAGGGAGGATTCGCCGCCACTCCGGACCCGGCGGCGGGAGCGGATGCGGATATTGACTCAGCCAGCCTGCGTTATATGGACGCGGCGGGAAATACCCTGCAAACGACCGGGCATCATGCCAAAATCGACACCCACGAGGAGCGGGCCACGATCAGCAATATCGCGCCCGTGCTGCGCCTGCCTACCCAGCAGCCATCGGGAAATGAGCTTTGGATTTCCTTCGTGGGACAACAAACGGCAGGCAGCACTCTGCGGTTTTTCAATCTCGCACTACGGGCGGCAGATGACACGCTTCAGCCTGCGGACGCCGACACCAACATGGATGAAGTGGTTATTCTAGGCATGCCCTCGGGTGCCGGGGAACAAATGTGGCGACTGTGGGACCGGGGTACCAACGCAAATCTCTGGGCCTCGGCCATCTCCACCACTCCCTCCACCCAACAATGTCTCATTCTGGCCCGGGTGGAGTTGAATGCCGTGGATGGCCTGCTGGAACGCTATACGCTCTGGGTCAATCCCAGGCTGGATCGCCAGCCCGCCGAAGCGGACGGATTCACCATGGTTTCGGGTGCCTCGGACTTCAATACCTGGTCCGATCTGGAGCAAATCCGGCTCGCCGCAGGCTACAACGCGGGGGACCCTTCCGGCTGGAAAGTCGACGAAATCCGTTTCGCGGATACCTGGCATGAGGCCCTGCCCCACTGGCCGTTGACTGTGACTTCGGTCATGCCCGGCACCTTGCAGAATCAGGTAAGGATTGAATGGCTGGCGGCCCCGGGATTCACGGACTGGGTGGAATGGTCGCCGGATATGATCAATTGGTTTCCTTATGCCAACAGCATCCGGCTGAATGGTCCGGTCGCTGCATCCGTCGTTTATGAGACTCCGGCAGGAGCCAACAGTCCACACTATTTCCGGGTACACCGGACATATTGAATTTTCTGTTCACCCTGACGAGATGCCACGATGTCCGATGCCCCCGAGTCCGAGACGCCGCCGCCCCACCCCGGCCGGCCGGCCATGGATGCGGCCTCCGCGAGGTGGCTCCTGATGGACGCCCTCGACGCCACCACCTCTCCCGCCTCCGGCACTGGGTGGGAACCCCCTCCCCTGGACGAACTGGGTCATCTTTTTGCCGAATACCACATTTCCCGCATGATCGGGCGGGGCGGCATGGGAGCTGTCTATTTAGGCACTGACCCTACCCTGCGCCGGCCGGTGGCCATCAAAATCCTGCCGCCGGAATTGAGCCGGCTCCCTGGTTTTTCCGACCGGTTCCGTCGCGAAGCCTGGGCTCTGGCGCAATTGGAGCACCCTCACATTGTCACTATCTATCAATTCGGCACCACCGCCGACGGGCATCTGTTCTTTGTGATGGAATATGTGGAGGGAACCAACCTGGCCGATCTCCTTCTCCAACAGAAATCCGGCCATCCTGACACGCCCCCTTTCCCTCCCGGGCAGGTCCTGGAGATCGCCTGCCAGGTTTGCGATGCTCTTATGGGTGCCCATTCCCAAGGCATCCTGCACCGGGATATCAAACCGGCAAACCTGCTGATGGACGCGGCCGGCCGCATCAAGCTGGTGGACTTCGGCCTCGCCCGCCCGATTGACAAGACCAAGCCCGAAAGCCTGCTGACCGGCACCCACCAGGTCATCGGCACCCGCGACTACATGGCTCCTGAACTGTTGGACGGTCAGGACATTGATGGCCGGGTGGATGTCTATGCCGTGGGCGTGCTGATTTATGAAATGCTGACGGGGGATTTGCCCCGGGGGGTGTTTTTGCCCCCTTCACACCGGCAGCCGCTCGACCGCCGCCTTGATGACATCGTGGACAAGGCCATGCAGGCTGATCCCAACCGCCGCTTCGCCACAATCACGGAGATGCACGCCGCGCTGCAAACCCTGCGCCAGAGCAGCGGTGGCCTGCCACGGTCCCGCCGCTGGGGAGCAGCCGCAGTCCTGATCCTGGCCGGCGCGGCTGCGGGTACAGCGGCCCACTACTCCAGGAATTTCACCCCTCCGCCACTGCCGAATCCAGCCATCCTGGACCCACGGCTGATTTTTGAGGAATCCTTCGACTACCCGCCTGGGGAAGATGGTTTGTCCCTCGCGCCCCGTTATGGGACGCAGGATTCCACCGACGCCATCGCCGACATCACTGCGGAAGGAATGAGTTATACATCCTCTGACGGGATGGCGCTCCTGACCAGCGGCCGGGCCGCCCACCTTGATGCTGCTGAAGAGGAGTCCCCGCTCCGGCACATCACCTCGCTGAAAATCCCCAATGGTCCGGAGGAGGAACTATGGATTTCCTTCCTCGCCCAACAGACCGCTGGCACCAATGCGCGCTTTCTCAATTTGAGTTTCCGCGGCGCGGACAATGTCTACCACCCGCACGATTCCGATCCGAATGATGATGAGATCCTGGCCATTGGAATGCGCAGCCGGCTTGGCCCGCAGGTCTGGCAGATTTGGGACCGGAGCACGTCAGGTCAATTCAGCAAGGCAGCCGTCTCGGACCAGCCCTCCACCCGGCCCTCATTTCTCCTCGCCCGCCTGGAACGCAATGCGGACGGCGCCAAGGAGCGGGCCACGCTTTGGGTCAACCCTCCCCTGGCCACCCCGCCTGCCGAGAATACTGGCTTCAGCTTCATCTCCCATGACTCCGATCTCACGGCGTGGAGTGACCTGAAGCTCCTTCGCCTTGGAGCAGGCGAAAAGCAGGGTGCCTCGCCCGGCACTTCCTGGCTGGTAGATGAAATCCGGATCGGCTGGACCCGCGCAGCGGTGACTCCCCATAAGAAGACGCGGTGACTCCGGGTGGTTCCGGCGCCCATTCCCGCCGACGGATTCCTTCACCCTTGCGGGTAAACCAGGATGCGGTCGTGGACGAGAAGGAGAAGGTCGGGACGGTTGTCGCCGGTGAAGTCGCCGATGAGCACTTCGCGGACATTGTCCTCCCCTTTGCGGCCGCGGAAGTGGATGTTTGCCTCGAAAAGCACAAAATGCAGGAGGCTCTTCCATCCTTCTCCGGTGATCCCGCCCGGCTGGAGGACTTCCAACAACTTGCTTTCGCCATCGAAGGCCACCATTTCCTCCTTGCCGTCAGCATTCAGATCGGCCGGCACCACCTGGAAGTAGGTGCAATTTTTGAGATCGGTTTCATAGCTGGAGGTCAGGGTGAGCGCAGGCCGGGCGCCGGTGAGCGGGGCTGTCCAAAAACGGTCCCGTCCCAGGGCGAGCAGGTGGGGGCGGCCTTCCTTGCCCAGGGGCAGGACGAGGGCGGCAGTCGTCTCGGAGGGATCAGCTTCAAGGCGGGTGGTAGTGCGCCAGACCCCGGCCGGGTCTTTTTTCAGAACCTGCCAAAAGGCGCTGCCGGCTTCCTGGAAGAGCAGTTCCGGAGCCCCGTCCCCATCAGCATCGGCGAGGACCGGGATGGTGAGTTTATCACTGGCGGTGCGGGCATTGTATTGATCCACGATCACCAGATCATTCCCCTCCGGGGTCAGGCGGAGAGTTCGCGCAAAGCCGGGCGCAGCCGTCAGAATTTCGGCCCGCTGGTCGTTATTGATATCGAACAAAGCGACCCGTTCAGGAGCGAGATCGGAAAGTTGGGACTTCAGGATGGGCGTTTCCTTCAACGGGTCGGCGAAACCGGATGCATCGGATTTCGCCAGCAAAATCATGGCAGGGTCCTTGGGCAGCAGGATCACCAGATCATCCCGGCCATCGCCATTCAAATCGCCGGCGCGGAGGCCGGCCGGTTCGCGCTTCACCGATTTCAGGAGCTGCACGGCAGCGGTCCAGGCTCCCTCCGGAGTCGCCGTCAGGAAGTGCAGGGACCACGTTTTGTCCTTTTCCGCGAGCACCACCGGCAGGGTAATGCCACCGGGCAACCGGACTGTGGCGATGTTCATGGGGGCCGCGTCAAGTGGCTGGAGAATGGGAAATTCCAAACGTCCTGCGGCGGAAAGCCGGCTGATCCCCAGACCTTCCTTGGCACTGGTGACAACCACCAGATGCGGCTGGCCGGCCACCGGTTGCACTGCGGCGAGTCCATTGATGCCGGAAAGCGAGGGATAAGTCTGCGGCTCGGCGAATGAGCCATCGGACTGCTGCAGGTAGAGGGACACCGAAGCCGCCTTGCCATCCGCCTGGGCAACATCCGTCAGGCCATCCCCATTGAAATCTCCCATGGCATGCAGGGCTCCGCTCACCCCGCCCGGAGGGGCGTGCAGGGTGGGCAGCAGCTTATCCTGCTGCACCGCGCCGGGCGACTGCATCACCAGGGTATGACGCTCCACGAGGCGGCTCTTGGCATTGACGCGGTTCAGCACCAACTGGCCGGTGGCGTCGCGCGAGGTAGTCACCCCGTAGGCCGGCACTTTGTAATCGAGCGACATCTCGGCAGAGAAGGCGCCGGGGGCCGTCTGCTGGCGCAGGCGGAGGGAACCTTCGCCTGATCCTGCCAAATAGAGCAGATCCAGATCCTTGTCGCCATCCACATCTTCGGCCATCAGATAACCGGCTTTTTCCTCGGTGGTCAGATAAACCACCGGCTCCCCGAAACCTCCGCCGGGTTGCTGACGGAAAACCAGCAGTTTGTTTTTCGCCAGCACTGCGAGATCCGCTTTTCCATCCTGATCAAGGTCTGCGGCGAGAAGGGACCGGTTGCCCTGGAGTGGCTCAAAATTCCGGTAGGTCCACGACTTGCTGAAGCCGGCCGCTTCCCCCTGGAAACGCACGGTGAGGGCATCGGACGCGCCGGTCAGGGCCACGTCCGGCCGGCCATCCCCGTCGAAGTCTCCGGCCACGAGGGCAAAGTGACGTTGGTCGGCGGGGAGGGAGACTTTCTGAAAACGGCTGTCCTCCAGTTGCGGCTCCCAGCGGTCGCGGGCGACGGCCCGGCGGTCGGCGCTCAGGGCCGGGCTGCCGGGCACCCGCTGGTAGAGCAGGACCAGTTTGGCATTTTCGTTATTGATCACCGCCACATCCAGCTTGCCATCGCGGTCGAAATCCTCCGCCACCATACTGCGGGTGTCCCATGCCAACCGGGCCACCTCCGGTCCATCCAGCCGGATGGGGGCCGGAACCTCCCCGGCCGCGGAAACGGAAACGAGGCTGCAGAACGCAAAACAAGGAAGGGGCAGTCGCATGGTGAGGGAAGTGGGGAATAAATCGGCTCAGGGTTTGGCGGAAAGGCGGAGCCGGACGTCTGCCGCCTGGTCGCCCAGGTAGGTGCGGGTGACGACATACCAGGGCAGATCGAGTTTGTCAGGAAGACCTTTGATGATTTCCGCGGCTTCGCCTTCCGCCTGGGCTTCAAGGACGGGCTTCAAGGCTCCGAGGATCACATCCATCATCTGCCCGGCATTGAGATAACCGGAAGAAACCCCGCCTTCCGGCAGTTTGGCAAAGGCGGCTTTAACATGGGGTTCCGCGATCAGGGGGTTGGCAGGCTTTTTCTCCATTCCCCCCAGGACTTTTTCCAACAGTTCCGATTTCCCGATACTGAAAATCAGGGTGTCGCGGTGGATCAGCCAAGCCACGGACATGTTCGGCGGGGTGCCTTTGATCTGGTGGATTTTCACCCCCATGAAATCGCGGTCCTCGAAAAGGGCCTGCCCGGGGGCGAGGGTATTGATCATGCTTGTCAGGCTGAGATTGAAAGCCTTGGCATCGCGCAGGGCGATGCCTGCCACCTGGGCCTGGCCTTGGGTGAGGGCCAGCGCGGAGAGGCCCAGGGGAACCTCATCCTCGTCCTCCTCTTTTTCCCCGTCCGGATCCTGGGCGGCCCCCGGATCGGTATGGGAAACACTCCACAGATCATCGCCCATCTGACCGAGAATATCAGCCCTCAGGTCCACGCCGATTTTCTTTTTCAATTCCGCCATTCCCATGTCCATGCCACCAGCCGCCATGGGGCTGACCGCCGTGGCCAGTTCCTTGATATTGTCAAACATGGCGCCCCAATCCATGGTGCCCCATGAAATCTGCTGCACATCAGCCGGAACAAAGTCGGGCGGGGTGCCCGGGCCTTTGGCCGCATAGATTTTGAGCAGGGCCGGCTTTTCCGCATAGGTCAGGCCCATGTGCATGGAGGCATCTTCCGTTTCGAGCGTGGTGCTGACAAAGGCCATGCGGAACTGGTCCAATCCCGCTCCGACCCAGGCCTGCAGCGGATTGATAGGCAGGCCACCGGTATTCAGTTTCCCTTTCTCCATCTGGACCCGCAGCCCTTCCTGTACCTCGCCGAGCAGGTGCTCCAGATTGAAGCCCATCAACACATCCGCGTCCCGGTCAGCCTCCGGCACTGTTTTCCAGGCGCCCGTGGCGGCGAGACTTCCGGGATCGGAAGGTTTGGCCAAACGCCCCGCCACTTCCTTCAGGTCGGAGTCGCCGATGGACAGCATCGCTTTGCCATGGGCCACACTCCAGGACATATTATCCCCGCCCATCTTGTCCGGATCCTTCACGGTCCATTCATGGATTTTGACCCCGTCCGCCTCGGTGATGGTCTCCTCATAATCAGCCGGCCAATTGGCTTCCGGCCGGCTATCGTCCGGCTCATCCTCATCCTCATCCTCGTCTTTGTCCTCCTCGTTTTCGGCAGCTTTCTTTTTGGCAGCGGAACTTTTTTCCTCAAACTTGTCGAAAGCGTTCAGCATTTTGGCCATCAGCTCCTCGTCACCGGCAAAATCGGCCACCAGAGTGAGTCCCACGTCAGGATTTCCGCCAGCGCCGTCTTCGAGTAGTTTTTTGAACGAGAGTTTCACGGAAGCAGCCGCAGCCCCGGGGAATTTGGTCATCAGTTCCTCCGCCGTCAGTCCGGTTTCTTCTTTGAGCAGGGCTTCGGTTTGCGCATCAGCCTCGCCCGCCAGTTTCTCCAGCATCGGTTCGAGGACTTTGCCCAGCTCTCCGCTGCGCAAGGATTTCATGAGGGGATGATCCTTGGCTCCGCGCAGCTTGGTGAGGCTGGAAAGGTTCACGAAGAAGGTGGTGTCCTCCGGCATCACGGCCACCAAAGGATCGGCCGCCCACAGCGGCATAAAATTACCCAGAGCAAAGAGACCGACGAGAGGAAGTGTAAGAGGACGCATGGGAGGATGAATTGGTGGAAGAGGGATGAAAAACCAACAGGACGGAACGGGGAGTTAAAGGGGCTTGGGCGGGGAAGCTTCGGGCCGGGGTGGTTTGTTGTAGCGGAATCCGGCATTGGGGTTGGCAGGATCGTAGGCGAACGCATCGCGGTTTTTGAGAAAGGCCTTCAGCACCGCCCCGGGGATGGCAAATCCGAGGCCTTCGGCACCGGCGGCCACGATTTTCATGTTGTTCACTCCGACGACTTCGCCGCGCAGATTGAACAACGGACCGCCGGAGTTGCCAGGATTGATCTGGGTGGTGGTCTGAATGTACATGCGCCCGTTTTCCAGCCGGTTCTTCAGGGAAATGATGCCTTGGCTGACACTGCGCTCCAGTCCCAGGGGCGCCCCAATGGCGAACACCGGCTGGCCCTGCTTCAATTCATCGCTGTCGCCCAACGGCACGGTGGGAAATTTCCGGTTGTCGGGGGTTTCGATTTTCAGCAGCGCCAGATCGAGATCGCCATTCAGCGCCACGATCTTCACATTCTCCCAGGTCTGCTTGTCCATGCCCTTCTCGCCATTGGCAAAGACCGTCACTGTCACCTGGGTTTCCCCGGCGACGACGTGGTCATTGGTGATGAGATAGCCGTCCTGATGAATGATAAACCCGGAGCCCAGCCCGGAGGGGGTTTTGACGAGGACCACGCGGTCACCGATATTATTGACCAGATCCTTCACGCTCTGGGTGCGGGCGACGGGGTCGGTGCGGTACAGATCAGCTCCCGCCAGGGAAGTCGCGGCAGTCCCGGGTTCGTCCTTGACGATCCGTGCCACTGAATCGCGTGGAACCTGGAGAATAGTGAAGCCCAGATCCACCACGACCCGCTCGGCAGATTCAGAAAGCACTTCGCCCCGGACGGAGCCCCCTTGGGTGAGTTCCACGGTCACGGGAGTGGCGGGACACGCCATGGGCCAGGCAGAAAGAAGGCATAACCCGGCGAAGAAAAGCGTGCGTCTCATAGGCAGTGAAGGCTGAACCTGCCTAATCAAGCACGGTCCACCCGTGAGGAAAACAAATTTTATGGTTATTTCCAGAATATGCACCCTTCCCTTCCTGCCGGAAAAGGGACGGCGCCGGGAAGTCGCCCCTTACCGCGCCATGAATCAGGAAATCTCACCCGTCTCCAAGACGTCCAGCGCCCCTGAAGAATGAGGAAAAATTTCTTCCCTGGCTCTGACTCGGCTCCGGGACACTTCCAAGCCCACCAATTGCCGCTCGTACCTGTAAATTCCAAATAATCAACGCAATAGGTGATCTCGATGCGGGAATATCAGGCACTTGGGGACACGGCGGGATCCAATTCCCCCGTAAAAATTCTTATTCGCGAGAATCTTCTCGTCAGTTTTCTAATTATTACGAAAATATTTGTTGCGGAAATTATAGCCCGAGTTATGGTTAATCACTCAAGCCATGAAAATTTCTTCCTTTTATCGCAAAACGATCCGCAACGCCCGGCGACCTCATGGCTTCAGTTTGCTGGAAATGCTCATCGTGCTGGGAGCCTTGTCCTCCGTGGCGGCGATGGCGTTCATGAATTTCTCGAATACCACCGACTCCGTAAAAACGGCCAAACTCCGGCAGGACGTCGCGGCTTTGAACAGTGCGGTGCGCACCTATCTGATAAGCGGAGGCGATCTTTCCCGGGTCACCAGCGGTGCCGAGGTGATCGCAAAACTCAAAACCACAGCCAAAGCCAGCCAGCGGAGCACGATTGCCGGGTTGCGGGGCTCCATGGTGGACCTGCGGCTGCAGGGCATCCCCACCAGTGTGGATGGCAGTCCCCGCGCCCTCTGGGATGAAACGGAGCAACTGTTCGTGGTGCAGAATACCGGAGACGGTTTCCGCGAATTCCGTTTGGATGGGGCGACTCCCACCACCCAGGTCGAGGAAACCCGCCAGGTTGCGATGGAGATGGACAGTTCAGACAAATGGATCTGGAGCTTCACTGATCAAACCAAAGCCAACAGTGCGCCCCGCGCCGGTGCTGCCGTCCAGGAAAACCCGGTCCTGGCCACCAATACCGCCTCGACGATGAAGGTATTGCAGGCCCCGGAATTCACTGTTCCTGGTGCGCTCTACGGTTACGACGCCTTCAATCCCGACATGAAAGTCTCCCTCGTTGAACGCAACGACCTGAAACAGGCAGACACCTACTACTCCATCGCCAATGGCCCCTGGCAACGCTGGAACGGGCTGCCCATCTCCATTCCCCGGGCCCTCACCACCGAACTCCGCGCCTTCAGCTCCCCCTTGGACCCCGACCATTTCGAACAAAGCGCCGTCGCCAGCACCCTTTACGAAACCATCTTTTTCGGCGGCACCAGCAGCGGGAAATTCAAAGCGCCCAAAGGCGATTCCGGTCTGGCGAGCAATCTGCTGGGAGGATTGTCCAACAGCTTCTTCACCTTTGGCAGCCCGGCGACCTCCGCCGGTTACACCAAGCCGAATTCCCTCACCTTCAGCGGGAAAAATTTCCTGAGCGTCGCTCCGGATCAACTTTTCGAACTTGGCACTCTGACCTACTACAATGGCAGCACCTACGCCGGCACCAATGCCTCCAGTGTTCAATTGGAAGTGTCCCTGAATCTCACCACTCCCGGAGTGGTGGAAACCCTGCCCTTCACGTTCAACCTCCTCAGCACCACCAACAAAGGGGTCGATCCGGATGCCGATGCGGACTATGTCTACATCCCGAAGGTTTCCACCAAGTTCAATACGATCATCAAAGGGCAGGTCTTCTATCTCGTGCTCAGCTTCGGATCAACCAGCACCAATGGCTTCACCACCATCGACGAATTCCACACCCACGAAAACAAAACCATGACCGGCTCCATCTTCGGACGGTTCACCACGATCGAGCCCCTACCCTGATCCGGCAATCTCCTATCCTTACAGAAAGGGAGCGACAGGAGCCAGGATGGAGGATCCATTTTCAAGACAAGGCCTCGCGCATCAGTCCACCGAACTGAACCACGTCATGCCCGGGCGTTTCAAGGTCGACACAAACGCGGCTTCATCGGCCTCGATGGCCTGATCGCGGCGGGCATGACCATCAAGGAAGATGATCAGGTCCAATTGCCGGGCCGGGGTGTGGCGCTCCAGGCTGAACTTCCGGGCGATTTCGGTCGGCGGGAGGGTCGGCCGGCCCATCACATTGACGAGGGGGAAGCCAAGGTGGGTGGATTCGGCATAACAACGGGCCACCAGCTCGGTACAGACGATCTTGTCCGCGCTGAAAAAATCGAACTCGAAGTCGTAGGGTTTGCCCAGATGATGAAAGGCCCGGGCCACCGCGTCTCCAAGTTCCTCCCGGTTGATCAATGACGGCCGCAGGACGGCGGCGGAGTCGGCGGCCCCGAGGCAATGTTCCAGGGTGGTGAAGCGGACCCCTTCGGGCACAGCTTCGATGATAACGTGGCGGTGACCGTCGGCATCCAGGCGTTTGAAGGCTTCCCAATGCGGCGCCACCCATTCGTGGGTCTGGAGGCCGAGTTTCTCCACTTCCTCCGCGGTGCCAATATAAAGCGCCGCGTGAGCCCAGTAGCCCGGCATGAAGGCGCGGGAAAGAAACCAATCCTGGCGCTCAATCAGGATGTCTCCCGGCCGCACCAGCTGGCGGATCTTTTCCAACTGTCCGGGTTGCACCCGGGGACCTTCCCGTCGTTGCCGGACGCGGGTGCTGCCGACAGCCCGGGAGATGGCGGACTGCCCATGATAAAGGGTGCTGGCCCGCAAATTTCCGGCCTCCCGCCACAGTTTGGCGAGAAATCCGGTGTCAGCGGGAGGGGTGACGATGGTTTGCTGGATCAGGCGGTGGAAGCCTGCCTGGGGCTCCGCCGCGGAGAGTCCCGCCGCCTCGTATGGGCCGGCCGCCGCGCGATATTCCGCCAAGGCGGTCCGGAATGGAACGAGATTCCGCTCATCCGTGAGATTGGCGCGGATATTGTCATAGAGGCCGGCAGGGATTCCCCAGGCGGCATCCCCTTCATTCAGTTTCCGTCGGGCCTGGGGAGCATCGGCAAACAGGGACACAAACTGGGTGGACCGTTGATAGAGCGAACACCCGGCAGTGAGATCAATCAGAGAGGCCCTCAACCGGAGTTGCGGCACCGTGATGGTGTTTCCGGCCCGATACCGGAAAATGAGTTCCAGCAGCTCCTGCCGGCAGTTCAGATAGGTGAGCATCTGCTGGCTGATGCGGTCGTTGTCGGCGTCATCGAAAAACGAAAGGGCATTGGAGTCGAACCCTGACTTCAGCGCCCGGATGCCGGTCTCGATCCCAGCCATGGTATCCAGCACCCGCACCAGCCTCGCCTCGTCGCCCGCGACCACCAGTTCCATGGCGGCCGGCTCCACCTTGCTGAAGTCAGGCGCCGGACCCGGCAGGGAATCGAGGGTGTATCCCCTGAATCCCACCCGCAGGCTGCAGACCATAAAAAACATCAGACCGGCAACCACACATCCCGTCAGGATAAGCCGGCGGAAGGCCGGGCTTTCACGCAGCTTCTGCCGCTTCGCCGGGATCGGCGCCCGCAGGGAGGCATATTCATCGCTGAGGCGGCTGAGCCGGCCGCGCAGCTTGTTTTGGGTGGCCCGCAGTTTGTGCAGCACCCCACGTTTGAACAACAGGCGGCATTCATCCCGCCAATCCCTCACCACACAAGCCAGGGTGCGGAAATAACGATACGCAAAAAGCCCCGCGAAGGGCGTGGCCAACACCCAGAACCACGCCACCCAGGGAAGGAAGTAGCCCTTCAGCAGCCACCAGGTGAAGCCATACCAAAGGGCAAAAACCGGCACCCCGACCGCCAGCCGCGAAAGCGCCATGGTGGTGGCTCCGGTCTGCGGCAGAAAGCGCACGATCAAGCGTTCCACCGCCAGCGGCAGCGCATTCTGGAGGACACCGCCCAGCACCGGAATCAGACCAAACCCCAGGCTCAGGGTCCGCCAAAGCAGACGCCCCACGCGCCGCGGGCCGCTCACATTGACCAGATCCGACCCCACCCGCAGGCCCTGTGCCTTCAGCTGGAGCCGATGCACCACCAAGGCCCGCCCGATGCTGTCGACCTTGTCAGGCTGCGTCTTCCGGAAATGATTCAGGGCATCGGCCACGCTTTTGCGCTGCTGCAGCGAGAACACCTTCTCATCACTGGAGGATTGAAGGGCCGGATCCAGCAGTTCCAGATCCTCCAGGAAGGGCTCCAGCTTTTGATCGTCCAGATGAATGATGACTCCGCGCAGGCGGTTGGCGATTTCCCGGGTGAGCAGACGGCGGCCCTCGGCGGTTGATTTGGCCTGAGCCAGCAGCGCCGCGACGTCGATCGGCTTGCCGACCTCGATCCAGACCGCGCTGCCAAAGACTCTTTTGTCGTCATAATTGATGCCGACCGGAACCACCTGGAGCCCTGCAGCCCCCGCCTCGAGGGCCTGTTGAATCATACGCGCCGTGCCCCCGGGAAGTTCGGTCAGGGTCCGCGAATCATGCGATTTCCCTTCCGGGAAAATGCCAATGGCGGCACCAGCGGCGAGTGCCTCCGCGGCTTTGGTCAAGCTCTGGAGACTGCGGCGGACCTGGCTGGGATCATCGACCGGCCGGTGGACCGGGATCATGCCGACCCACCTCAGGAGCCTTCCAAAAAGCGGAACCTCAAAGAGCGGCGCCTTGGCCAGGAAGCGGACCCGCCGCCCGGCTGCCAGGCCCACCAGCACCGGATCAATCAGCGAGTTCGCATGGTTCGCCACCAGCAGCAGCGGCCCCGAGGGCGGGAGATGGTTCCGGCCGATGATCCGGATGGGCGAATAATAAAACCACACGATCAACCTGCCGAATTTGATCAGAGCGTTGGCGGTGGATTGAGAGAGTGAGGTCATGGCTCCAGCCCGGATTTTTGTAGTGCCAGCCCCGGCAACGAGGATGGTATTCAGGATAAATTCAACAAAAGGGAGGCTGGAACCGGCGGCCGCGCCTGCCCAGACGGAGAAGTCCGCCTGTCCGGAAAACCACCTTTCACGACGTTCACAAGGGGTCGTATATCGTGAACCGGGGCACTATGCCATGAAAAAGAAGCTACCCTGTCTTGCCTGCATCTCGGCATACGGCACGCCAAGGCAAAAAGGGCCGTCGGACCCGGCAGTCGGTGCTCCCTCCGGAGAGCCACGGAGACCTTCCACATTTCCCAATCATTTCGTTGGTCATTAGGTAATTATATGGTAATTTCTATAATTACCATGAATTCAAGGTATCAAATCCAAGGAGAAATCAACCAAGGCGGGGTCGGTATCGTCCTGCGGGCATGGGATACCCGGCTCCAGCGCACCGTGGCCATCAAGCGCTTCCTCCCCCCGGATCATCGCTCCGACGGGGGGGCGATCGATCCTGATCTGATGCGGGAGGCCACCGTGCTTTCCGCCATGCAGCATCCCAATATCGTTTCGATTTATGACGTTTTGCCGGACGACCCCGGGGGTCCCTGTGTGGTCATGGAATACCTCAACGGCAAGGACCTGGAGCAGGCCGTCACCGAGGCAGCCATCACCGTTGAAGACTTCTACAAAGTCGCGGAGCAAACCCTCGATGCCCTGAGCAACGCCCACCGGCTCAACCTGTTGCACCGGGACATCAAGCCCGCCAACATCCAGATTACGTGGCTGGCCAATGGCACCTTCATCTGCAAATTTGTCGACTTCGGCCTGGCCCGTTTCTTTGAAAAACCGTCGAAACAAACCGTCCGCCCGGACGGCACAGTGATGGGCTCGGTCTTTTACATGGCCCCCGAACAGCTGGAACGCGGCCCTCTGGATGGCCGGGCTGACCTGTATTCCCTCGGATGTGTCTTTTATTACCTGCTCTCCATGCACCGCCCGTTCGAAGGGCAAACGGTGCAGCAGGTCATCGCCGCCCATCTTGCCAACACCTTCCGGCCCCTGCGCCATTACCGCCCCCAGCTTCCCGGGCCGCTTCATGAATGGGTCCATTGGCTGATGGAACGACGGGCAGATGATCGTCCAGCCGATGCCGCCGCCGCCATCGCCGTTCTCCGGCGCATCCAGCTCGGCCAACCGCCGGCCTGGCCCGGAGGTCCCCGTCCGACCCGCCGGACAACCATCATTCCCAGTCATCCTGCCGGCACGCGTGCGGCGGTCAAACCCCGCCGACGCCCCTCCCCCCTCCGGTGGTTGGTGCCCGCACTGAGTTCTGCCGCCCTCCTCGGACTCGGGGCTTTTGCATGGCATCACTGGCAATCGCAAACCCTCTCCCTCACCCCGGCCCAAGCCAATGGGGCCGCCTCCACGGTGGTCACCACCGACCGCACCGCAGCTTCCCAAACGGCCAGTCCCGGGTTGACTGCTCCACCCCTTTCTCCTCAACCCTCCCTTCCCCTCGCCATCAACCCCTAACCGCTTCCCCGGGAACGGCACCGGAACGTGATTGTGCGTTTTTCAGCTACCGTTCGATGACGCAGGATGCTAAACACCCGCATGTCCCGCGCCGTTACCCTCCGTCTTCTCCCCTGCTGCCTCCTGCTCGCCACGCTGACCGGTTGTCAGCAATCCGGTTTCAAACTCCCCAAATTCAAGGGAAAGGATAAACCCGCCGCGGAAACCACGGACGCTTCCACCGCCGCGCCGGCCCCCGGCCGCACTCCCGAAGAGTCCGCCTTCCTCGAAAAATGCGCCACCCTCGGCGCTACCAGCACCACGATCGCTGGCCGCGATGGCTACTTTTTCTCCGCCAACGAGCTCCAGCGCCTCGCCACCCTCTCCGACCCGGCCAATACCTCCCTGCGCACCGCCACCACGGCCATCGCCGACTACCGCGACCAGTTGAAACGCCAAGGCACCGAACTTATCTTTGTCCCGGTTCCTCCCAAAGCCGTCATTTTCCCCGACAAAATCGACAAGGATCTGAAGATCAAGGTCAAAGGGAAACGCCCGGCCCGCCTCGACTCAGCCCTGCAGGCCACCTACGCCGCCCTCCGCGCCAAAGGGGTCCGGGTGATCGATCCCACCGACGCCCTCCTCGCGACCCGCGAAAATAAAAAACTCGGCCCCGTTTTCCCCCGGACTGCCGCCGTCTGGTCCCCACGGGGGGCCGAAGTCGCCGCTCAGGAAATCGCGCAAGCCCTCAAAGGCGCGCCGTGGGCCAACCAAACCGCCAAGGACGGCCCCCTGATCACCGAAGCTGCCGTCCTCAACTACACCGGCACCCTGACCATCGGCACCGCCGTCGCTGAATCCCTCGGGGCCCGGAATATCGGTCGCAGTGCTGATGGAAAAATGCGCTCCGTCACCTTCTCCCAGGGCGGCCACCCCCTCGCGCTGATCGGCGACCACACCATCCTCGCCTGGCGCGAAGCCAACAACCCCGCCGGTGCCACCGATGCCTTTGCCAGCCTCGCCGATCAACTCGCCTTCGAATTCCAAACCACCCCCGACGTCTTCCCCGGCAAAACCGATGGACGGAACGCCGCCCGCCTCCGCATCCTCCGGGAGGCCACCAATGGCAGCAATCCGCTGGGCTCCGCCAAAGTGGTCCTCTGGGTGGTCCAGGCCACCGACCTCGCCCTCAGTGATTGGAAACAAGTCCCGTTGCGCCTCAATTTCAACCTGTCCCAGCCCCCCGTCATGCTCGCGCCTCCGGTCGGTCTCATTCCTGATTCCTCCAGTAATCCCCGTCCTCCCGTGCCCCCTGCCACACCCGGATCCGACCCCACCAGCGGAGACCCTGCCCTCCCTCAACTTCCCCGCTGATCCCTGCAATTTCCCATTGCCCCCCGGGCGCAGCCCCCTAAACTCTATTTCCAACCAATTCCCAACCCTAACTTAATTCCATGGGCCAACAACTCAACAAAATCACCAAACGCAAACGCCGCCTCGCCCGTGTGAAGCGTCAAAAAGAAATCGCCCGCGACCAGAAAGCCAATCCGGCCCTCGCCAAAAAAACCTCCGAAGCCAAGAAGGCCGCAGCCCCTGCCAAGAAGAAGGCTCCAGCCAAAAAGCCTGCGGCCAAGAAGGTCGAAGCCGTTGTTGAAGCCCCTGCCGCCGCTCCGGAAACCGTGACCGAAACTCCGGAAACCACGGCTGAAGCCTGATCGTTTCCGCCCTTTCCTCCTTTCCCCAAGGCCGCCTCCCTCACCGGATGGCGGCCTTTTTCGTATCCCGCTGGCCGAGCCCTCCCAGCTTGCCACCCCCGGCCTTTTCTGCCATGCTTCCTCCATGAAAACAAGCCGCCGCCTGACGTCTGCCCTGCTGCTCGCCGTCCCCGCTGCCGCCTTGGCTCAGGTGGTTCCCACCACTCCCACCAAATTCAGTACCAAACCCGTCGGGGCCGCGACGGCGACCACCGGGGCCACCATCAACCCGCCCTCCACCGCTCCTGCTGTCAAACACATCACCTACCTGACCCTCAGCCCGCTCCGGCAGTGGACCAGTACCGATGGCAAGACCCTCATGGGAAAACTCATCGCCTGGGAGGAAACCGTCACCTCCGGCCCCACCCCCCAAGCGGCCACCGCCCCGCCGATCACCACCCGCCCCACGGTGCTGAAAAACAACCAGGTCCGCCTCCTCATCGACCGCAAGGCCTACCCGGTCGCCTTGGAACGCCTCGACCCCGCCTCCCGGAAATTCATCGAAGAACTGCAAGCCAATCTCGCGTCCAAGCCCTGAACCCTGGCGTGCCGACCCCAGCAGCCTTGGCTCACAGCGGATCGGTGACCCGCCCGAGGAAAAGGCAGGCCCCGCTGGCTTGGTGCTGGATGGCGAAGGCAAAGGGCCGGTCCACCCGGATTTCAAGGGGCTTGGGTTTTTCCATGGGAGCGGAGGTCACGCGGGGCATCACCACCGCGGTGGCGGCAGCGGCTTCGGTCCCGTGTTGATCCACGGCGATAAAGGCCTGGTGGATCACTTGGCTGATGCAGAGATAGTCGTCAGGTTTCCGGGGCGCGATGCCGGAGAAATCGGCGCTGCCGGGGGGCCGGTTGAAGGCGCTGGGCATGCCCATGGCGATCAGGTTTTCCGACAGCATGACGCGGCCGGGCTCGAGTTTGAATCTGGGAAAATGCAGCAGGATGTCGCGACCTTCCGCCGGCGCGGTTTTGGCCAGCAGCTCCGGGGTCAGTTTCTTTTCCAAGGCGGAGAGTCCATCTTTGGCCGAGGGAACGAACAACACAAACTGCAGCCCGCCCCCCGCATAAGGGACGGTGACCGCAGCCCCTCCCGGCAGTTTTTGATATCCAAACCGGTCCTCCCTGACCAGACCAGGAACCTTGACCGCCTGGGTGCCATTGACGAAAAACGGGACGTTGGGTTCCTCCCTGAACTCCTCCGCCCACGGGGCTTTCAAGTAGATGGCATTGGTCAGGACCAGCCGCGTGTCCTTGTCGATCACGCCTCCGGGAATGAGTTCGGGAATGCGGTCCTTGGTCCGGGAGGCCACCCACCCGTTGATCCGGAGGCGCGCCGCTTCCGGTGACTTCCGGAAGTCCAGCGCCTCCAGCGGGGCGCCGTAGGACTTTTCAGTCAGGGAAAGAAAGGGTTTTTCGAAAGGATAACCCCGGTCTCCAAAAAGCCGGTTGGCAGCGTTGATCTCCAAGGCCGTGGCAGGACCGCCCGATCTCCTGGCGGCCTTCACCCGGTCCTGACTTTTTTGCGCGAGCGCGGCCAGATCCGCCGCGAGACCGGCAAACCCGGCGTGCACCGCCGCCCCATCCTCCGGCAGGCGGAGGACGGTCTGCATCTCCGTTTTAGTCTGGTGGGCGGCCCCGGCCCAGGTCATGGCGAGGGCACTTTCGATGGCCCACGGGGAAGTCACCAGATTCCCGCCCTCCAGCGCCAGCCGCCGGTGCAACTCCAGACCAAAGGTGTTGATGCTGGTGGCGACCGATCCCGTATCAGCCGGCACAGAAATCACGCAAGCAAGGTTCAGCAGAACAACAGAGAGGATTTTCATACGCGTACCGACCGCGAAGCTAGCCCCTCTTTGCCGCCAAAGCAACCTGCTCCATCGCCGGCTATTGCGGCCCGACCACGCGCAGGCGCAGGAAATCCTGACGCACGGTGCCAACGATGTCGGGATCGGAAACAATGACGGTGCGGGTGGCTCCGCTGCCGGTTTCCGTGACGGTAGCCGTGCCCGTCCAGGCGGTGGCTCCGGGCAGGAGCTGGGCGACGATATTCCCCGGAGAGGGAAGAAACGGATTCTCGATGATGTAAGTCAACTCCGAAGGCTGCCGGCGTGAGAAAGTGATATTGAGATGTTCCAAGGGGATCGCAGTCGCCACCGGGAGGCCGGCGGTTGAAGCCGATGTCGGACTCATCCCCAGAGCATACTCCATGAAGTTGCTCACCCCATCATTGTCAGGATCCGCCGTGGGAAGCGCGTCGGCTCCGGTCAGCCCGGCGGCGGCGGCCCACGAATCCATCCCACTGGTGGCGAGAGCGCGGAGGCTGGCTCCCCCGGCGGTATAATCCACGGCGAAACCGGGAGCAGTGATCGTGGCGAAATTCCCGGTGCGGGAGGAAGCCGTCAGGAAGGCGAAGACCGTGCCGGCCGGCGGAGCATAGCCGTCAAGTTTGGTCACATTCAGAGCACCGTCCATAGCGAGACTGCCGCCGGAAACCGTCAGGCGGTCAAATTCCGTGAGGGCCGTTCCGCCCACTTCGATATTCAGCCCGCCGGTGGCGGATTGATTGAAGTTCCAGCCGATTAGTCCGCAGGCTGCAGGGGAACTGCCAATGCGAAAACTGCCGGCGTTGTTGAACACAGGAACGCGGCTGGAATATTCACGGGTGAGGGTATCCCCGGTGGCACTGGCATGGAAAACCGCTCCGGCGCGGTTGTTCAGCACGGCGGCCGCTCCGGTATAAGCGCGGGCCCGCAACGGGCCTCCTCCCTGCCAGACGATGGTCCCGTCATTGTTCAGCGTGGTGTCGTCCCAGAGCACTTTGGGATCGGGACCTGACAAATTCATGGTGCTGCCGGCAGTCAATCCCAGGGTCCGCCAGATGGTGCCGCTCTTCCATTCGATGGCGCTGCCTCCGGTCGTTCCAAGGGCACCGGAGCCATTTTCCGCGCCCCAGATGTCCCCGGCCGTCAGGGTGAATGAGGGGCCGTTGAGCGCCATGATGCCGCTCACAATGGTGACACCTCCAGTCATTTCAAAATCCCCCGCCCCAGTCCATGGCACGGGCGACGCGGCATCCAACGTGGTATCGAAAGCCAACACGCCGCTTAAGCAGACCATCCCTCCCCGGTGGTTGAAATTGAAGGTGTTGATCAGCGTAGTGCCGCTGCCGCCGGTCTTACGGAAGGTACCGCCGCTTTCGTTATTAAAGACCGGAACCCGGCTGGAATATTCTCTGGCGAAGACCGTGCCGTCCGCCGCGGCATTGAAGAACGCACCGCTGCGGTTGTTGATGATGGCCGTGGCCCCGGTGTAGGCACGGGCACGGACCGGACCGCCGCCTAGCCAGTTGATCGATCCTTCATTGTGAAGGGTGGTATCGTCATAGAGGACTTTGGGCACCAGCGTCCCGGCGGTGGCGTCGCTCACATTCAGCACTCCGGCGGGGCCGAGCAGCAGTTCACCCCAGATAATGCCGCCCGTCCAGTTCATGGTGCCCTCGAAGCGCGAAGGAGGACCGCTCACGGGCGGAGGACAGCCGAACCAACTGCCGTCCGGCAGATCTACCGGGCACACCGCGTTGACGGCGGTTGTCAGGTTGGTGGCCGTTTGCAGCCGCAGTCGTCCCGTGCCGGTGAGAGTGGTGCCGGGTCCAAGGAAGAGATCGTAACCATCGTAGGCATTGTCAACAAAGGCCATCGTGCCGGAGCCGGTACGGATCTCGCCCGTATTATGGAACTCCCAGACACTCAGGGTGGAATCCCCGGTGCCGCCTTGTTTTTCGAGCACCGCTCCGGTGTCATTATTGAAAAGAGGCCGGCGTGCGCTGTAAACGCGGGAGAAGATATCCCCATCCGCCGTCAGACGCACAACACCTCCATTCCGGTTGTTGAATACGGCGGTGGCTCCCGTGTAGGCCTGCGCCTGGAGCGTGCCCCCGCCCTGCCAGATCATGGTGCCGGAATTATTAATCACCGTGTCATCCCACAACAACTTCGGAGCGGGGCCGTCGAGTTCCGCACGGGTGCCCGCCTCCAGGTTGAGAGTACCGGCGACCGTGCCGCCGGCCCAGTGGAACAATCCGGTGCCGGTATAATTGGTGACGCCGCCGAGCGTGCCGGAAAGCAGTTCGAAGGCTCCTGCGCCCGTGTTATTCCCCTGCAAAGTGCCATCGCCGAGCACCGTGCCGCCTTCCACCTGGAGATGGCCCGCGCCGCTGAAAACTGTGTTATGGCGCAGCGTGTGACTGCCCGCGCGGAACCGCAGGAATGCGCCCGTGCTCACATCGAAAAGACCGCTGCTGTCCCCGCCCTGGAAGAGATCCACCTTGCCTCCGGTGATCTGCACCGTCCCCGCATTGTCAAACCGCCAGTCGCAGGTTGTGGGGATGGCGGCATCGCCGGACAGCTTCCGGAAGGAGGCTCCGGCCTCGTTCACAAAACGCGGCAGCCGGCTGGCATATTCCCGGGTAAAGGCCGCGCCATCCGAGTCCAGACGGAAAACCGCGCCGGATTTGTTATTAATGACCGCTTCCGTTCCATCGTAGGCCCTTGCCCGCATCGGCCCCGCACCCGACCACACGACAGTGCCGCGATTATTCAGCACCGCGTTGTCCCACAACACTTTTACCGTGGAGCCTCCGGGAGGATCGGCGATTTGCAGGGTGGAGCCGGGAGTCACCTCCAGAGTGCCTGACAAAGTGCCGCCCACCCAACGCCAGGCCCCGCCCGCCGTGGAAGTCAACATGCCGCCGGTCTGGCCGACGAGGTCGCCCGCCTGCACGCTGAACGTGGTGCCGGTCAACGTCGTGGTGCCGGTCATATTGAGCGCGCCGCCCGGCATTTCGAATGTTCCCGCACCGCTCAGAGTGCCGCCCTGACGGAGATTGAGCGTGGTATTGAACGCCAGAACGCCCGTGCCCGCGACGAGGCCGCCATCATTGGTGAAAGCAAAGGAATGCACCGTGGCCGTGCCGGTTCCCGCCGTCCGCTGGAAAACCGCGCCCGCCGCATTGTTGAACAAGGGCAGGCGGCTGCTGTATTCCCTGGCAAAGACCTCCCCGTCTCCCTCAATGTTGAAACGGCCTCCGTTCCGGTTGTTCACCACGGCGGCAGCGCCGTCGTAAGCCCGCGCCCGCAGCGGGCCTACGCCCTGCCACACGATGGTGCCGTCATTGTTCAGCGTGGTGTCGTCCCACAGCACCTTGGGCGCGGGGCCTGACAAATTCATGGTGCTGCCCGCCGTCAGCCTCAGAGTGCGCCAGATCGTGCCGCTCTTCCATTCGATGGTGCTGCCGCCAGTAGTGGCGAGGGCCCCCGTGCCATTCACCGCGCCCCACACGTCTCCTGCGGTCATGGTGAATGACGGACCATTCAGCGCCATGGTGTTGGTCACGATAGTTACGCCGCCCTGCATTTCAAAATCCCCGGCCCCCGTCCACGGGACAGGCGAATCCACATCCAGCGTCGTATTGAAGGCCAGCACCCCGGCTTCACTTGCCATCCCACCGCGGTGGTTGAAATTGAAGGTATGCACCAACGCCGTGCTGTTCCCTGACGTTTTGCGGAAAACCGCGCCCGTTTCGTTATTGAAGACCGGAGTCCGGCTGGAATATTCCCTGGCAAACGGCACTCCGTCGGCCGCCAGATTGAAGAAGGCTCCGGCGCGGTTGTTGATCACCGCCGTGGCTCCGTCGTAGGCCCTCGCCCTCAGAGGAGCCCCGCCCTGCCAGTTGATGGTTCCCTCGTTATTCAGGGTCGTATCATCCCACATCACTTTCACTTTCTGGCTGGCGGGCACCGGATCGCTGAGATTCAGGACTCCGGCGGGACCGATGGTCAGATTCCCGGAAATCACCCCGCCCCACCAGTTCAGCGTTCCTTCGAATTTAGCGGTGCCGGGCACTCCAAGGCAGCCCAGCCACGATTCCTCCACCATTTCCACGGAGCATTGCGCCTGCACCGCCGTGTTGAGCTGGGTTGCGTTATTGATCCTCAAATATCCGGCCCCGGTCAAAGTCGTGCCGGGATCGAGGAAAAGATCATAACCATCGAACGCACCGTCCACAAAAGTGAGGATCCCCGTCTGGGCGCGGATTTCCCCGGCATTGTGAAATTCCCAGACGGACAACGTGGCGAACCCGCCGCTGCCGTCCCGTTCCAGTTTGGCCCCGTTCTCGTTATTAAAGACCGGGCGGCGGCTGGTATATTCCCGGCTGAAAACCGAACCGGCTCCCGAGATCCTGAAGACCCCGCCGGGTTTGTTGTTGATGACTGCGGCGGCTCCGTCATAGGCCCGCGCCTGGATCGGGCCATCACCTTCCCAAATCATCGCGCCGCGATTGTTCATTACGGCGCTGTCCCACAACACTTTCGGTCCCGGGCCGCTGACCGTTAATTTTCCCTGGTTGTCCCAAATCCCATTCATGATGCCACCCGTCCATGTAGAGTCCAGACCGGTCGTGGTCAGGACCGCCGGTGCTCCGGGACTGCCGGTCATATTCAAAGATCCGGAAATCAATTGCAGCGCGTAAATGGTCCGGCTCGAGCTACTGGTAAGAGCGAGGCCATTGGTGATGACCGCGATGTCTTCGGGGCCTGGCGTAAACACTCCGCCCGCGACGATTGAACTCCAGTTCTCCGGATCATCCCACAAACCATTCGCGGCAGGCGAAGCCCCCGTCCAAGTGAAGGTGGCGTGGTAGTCAATGATGATATTCGCATCGTATTGCGAGTGATTTCCGGCTGCATCGACGGGGATGGCGATATAGTTATAACTGCCGCCCATGGCATTTATTCCAACTTGGGGCAGGGTGAAATTGCCGGTATAGATGTTCCCACCGGCAGGGTTCGTATCCAGGACCGCCAGGCTGGGATTCGTCACCCAGGATGAGCCGGTCCAATACTTCCAATCACGGTTCCGGCGCAGATAGACCACGACGTCGGAGATACCGCTGCTGTCATTCGCCGTGGCGGTGAAGTTGGGAAACGCCGGGAATGATCCGCCATCCAGCGGAGCGGTGATGCTGCCGCTGGGCGGGCTCGCATCGATGCTGAAGAATAGATTCGTTACGCCTGTCTGCGGCAGCGACACATTGCCGGCGTAGTCGTGCGCTGCCGCGCTGATGGAATATTGTCCGGCCCGGATTTTCCCGCCGGTCGGCATTTGATCATAGACCCAGGTGCCGCCCTCCACTACGGCATCCAGAGCGACCTGGGTAGAGGTCCACGACGTGCCATTCCAATAATCGCCATCCTGATAGAGGGTGAGCGTGACGTAGCGCGTGAGCCCGGAGCCGCCGGTGTCGGAGGCCGTGCCGGAAATCTTTGTCACGGCGGAACGCGTCGTGCCCGTGGGGAATGGCGAGGTAATCTGAACGAGGGGCCGCACCGCGTCCACGGAAGGATTCACGGTGAAGATGGCGTTGGTCACCCCGGACTGGGGAACGGAAGTGTTGCCGTTCCAGTCGTAAGCCGTGGCGCTTACCGAAAATTGTCCGGTGCGGAAGTTTGGTCCGCCCGGCAAAAGATTGGTCTGCCATGTGCCGTTCGCCATGACATTTGCACCAATGGTCGCCTGGGTGGCACTCCAGGCGGTGCCCGCCCAATACTCGCCTTGCCCATTTACGATGGTCAGGGTGATGCCCCCGGTGAGTCCGGATCCTCCGGCATTGTCGCTGGCCGTTCCGGTCAGGCTGTTAAAGCCCGCGATGGTCGAGTTATGCAGGGGATAAGTGATTTGGACTAGAGGAGGAACCGTTTCCGGCGTGGTGGCCGCGAAAAGTGCGTAGGTCGGGGCACCGATCGTGCGGCGGACGTCTATCGACTTGGTCCCGACATTGCCCGTTCCATCGACTGCCCTCACCTCAAGCCAATACACTCCATTCCGAAGATCCGCGGAAAGGGGTAGAGTCAGGCCCGCAGCCGGAGCCCAGGTATTTCCACCCGCCGTCCCCGGCAGGTTTTTGCTATAGGAGGATTCATCGGAAATCCACCCCGTGCCATCCCAGAACCGATGTGGGGTGAATGGGTTCCACTCGACGATGGTAAAGGTTATTTTGGCATTTTCAGTAACTGTGCCGCCCAGCGCCTGCGGGCCGCTCCCGGTGAATTCATACATATTGGCATTCGGTGCCAATGGCGAAAAAGTGACCGTTGGGGCGGTCGTATCTGTGCCGGAAGGAACGGTGAAATCCTCCACCACACCCTCCACCAGGGAACTGTCGGGAGAGGTGGCGGCGAAGCCCAGACCGCGTTTGGCAAAAGCGCTCCAAAGCAGCCCCCAATAGGCTCCGCCGGTGGTGTTCATGTCCGCCGCGAAAATGGCATCGCGTGCCTGGATCAGGTTGGGATTCTGGGGGGCGAGCTTCATCCCATCGGTCACCAAACGGAGGATGGTTTCATTTCCCACGTCATGGCCAAAGCGATCCACCAGCCGGGCCCGCACATCCCAAAGAACGGTGCACCAAATCTCGCCAGCGTTATAAACGGAATTCAACACACGGCCGCCGGGATACCTCGGGCTGAGAGGAACGCCCGCATGGGAACTCGCCTGTTTTGGATCGATATCCTTAAAAGTCAGCGGGTTTACCGAAAAATCCGTGCAGTAGGGATAGGAACGCAAACCCCAATAGTAGTTGGCCGCACCCTGCGAAGCAGTGTAGGCAAACACAGGATAGACCGCATGAGGATCATCCGAGGGCTTGCTGAGAAGCGCGAGCGCATACCAATCGCCCCATCCTTCACCCATCCCCCTGGTTTGGTATTGGGAAATGCGGACCCCACCCCCGACCAGACGGTTGCTCAGACCATGGCAATATTCGTGGATCGTCGTCTGCGTATCCAGGTCGTCATCCTGATTTGGCGTCGCATTGGTGGCGACATACACTTGCATCCGGGGAGACAGTCCATCCACGGGAGTAAAGAAATTGGCGTTATTGCGGTTGTCCGCTGTTGCCGGCAGTCCGCCGGAATCCTGGACCTCCGCATCGACCCGGTCTTGGTCCCCTGGATCGGTATTTGCGATACCATTCCGATTGAAGTTATTAATCTGGAAATTGCCGCTCGTTTCCGTGAACCCCAAGGAATATAATCTATCGTGGATCCAATTACACCAATAGAAGAGTTGAGTGCTCGCGCCAGCGGTGTAGGTGCTGGGATCCTGCGTGAGGTCGATGGGGAAATTGAAGGTGCGGGAGTCTGTGCCGGTGCCGGATACGGGGGTTCCCGCGTCAGGCAGGTTGTTGCCATCCCGGTCAACGTAGCAATTCACATTGTTCCCGGAAGTAGTGCTCTTGCCAGCCCAGATCCAACCATCCGGTGAAGCCGTGGCATTAACGCTCGAAATGGTGACCAACTGCCGTGGCACCTGAGCCGGTAGCACAGTTGCGTCCGCCGCTTTGGCGAAACCCGGTGACTTTGGGGTGGGACTATCACCTGTCCATACCATGTATTGTGGTGTCGCCTCCGCTGCCGTGAGGCTCGTCCGCAGATGCGCCGCTCCCGTTTCCGCATCGATCATCACGAGAAAAGCTCCAAGCACGGGATTTGTCAGGGTCACCTCCCAGGCGAGACGCACGGACGCCGCATCCATCGGCAGCCACACCTTCTGCGTGTAGGTCGTGCTCAGTCCCGGCCCTGTGTAGAAATCCAACGGGAGCTTGGGATTGGGGCTTTGCGTTTTGGTGATCTGCGAAGGGGCGATCTTCTCTCCGATATTCTCCGCAGCCAGCGAAATGGCTTTTTCCACGCTCACCGGAGGGGCTGCCACAACATTGGGGTGAGCACTGAGATAACCCGCCGCCGCAGTCTCAATCGAGGGCATAACAGTGCTGGCGAGTGTCATTATCTCACCCGTCTTGCTTAGGTTGGCTTTAAAGAATGCTTCAAATACCGGAATTGCTCCGACCTGCTGCTGCCAAGTCACTGTCTGCAAGCCACTGTCGACGGTCGTATCCTTGCGCGTCACCTTCGCCGCGTCCAGAACTTCACCGCCGTGCATGAACAGGGCGCGGTGGGTGTTCACATAAGCCTTCACTTTTATCATGGCCTGTTCGTAGGACAGCGGCCCCTGCATCAGCCCTGTCTGGCTCTGCGTAAGAAAACGCGACGTGGACACCACATACTTGGGTGAACCGAGGAGGGGATCAAAATCCAGCTTCACATCCGGCACCTCCTTCCGCAATGCCTCCACCGCCAGACGCCGGGAGTCGCTCCATGCCGCTACGGGCTTTCCGCCCTGACGCTTGTCGAAGTTTTGGTTTTTTTCCTGTTCGGGTTGGCCTTGAACCGCTTTCTTGAGACGGCCAGCCAAGGAATCATTGGCGCGGGGCGCACTGGTCGATTTTTCCGCAGGTGCCGTCGCATCGCCACTGCTTTGGGACTGAGAGTCAAACAATGCCCAAATCAGGGCCACCATGACCAAAAATGGCACTCCAAAAGTAAGCGCAAAGGACCGGAAGGCGTGTCGGCGGGAGCTTGGTTTCATTAGGTTGATGGCAAATAATGCTGGAGGGACGGAAAGCTAAGAGGACGAATGATCCGACTGAGTCAGAGGCAAGGCATTCCAATGATCTTCGACCTCGTCCGGGCGGCGTTACGGTCGATTTTTCTTTTTTTCGGGCCCGGCATTTTCCATCCTTTTTTCAAACGTGCGTGCTAGCACCTCCACAGGTCACTTGTCCACTTTCAGAGAAGCCCGGTCTGCCGCCTCCTGCTTGGCGGTGGTCGCGGCCAGTTGCTCCTTGAACGCGGCCGCTTGGGCAGCGTCCCCCAGCGCCTCCTGTGCGGAAATCATGGTCCGCAGGCACCACGAGACGTGATTCAAGGTGCCATGATGGCCCGGTTGCGCGGCCGCCTGGGTTTCCGCCAGCCGGATGGCCTCCTTTAAATAATCCACGGCTTCCAAGGGGCGGCCGATTTTCACCAAGGCCACTCCCATGCGGAAGGCGGCGTGCGAATACATCTGGTTTTCCTTCCCCCAGCGCCGCACCACGTAGTCGTGCCAGGAGCTGAAATGGCCGAGCATTTCGGGATATTGTTTCTGTTCCTCGGCCAATGATCCCAGCGAGATATCAAGATCCGCCAAGGCATCACTCACGGATTCGTCACCGGAATGGGCGCGCGCGAGGTCGGCCAGAATCCGCTGCGCCGTTAGATACTCCTTCCGGCTTTCCTCCAACGGACCGGTGTAGCCCAACGCATTCGCAACCGCCCGGTGGGACGCGGCCCGGGCGCGCGGCACCCTGACATCATTTACCGGCGCCGGCGCCGGCACCGACTCCACCGCTGCGAGCATGCTCCGCGCATCCGTGAGAGCATCCGGATAACGTCCCGTTCCCATACGATGTTCAGAGCGGTCCCGCCAGGCTTCGACGACTCTGAGACCGGATGCGGCGGCAGGCTTGGTCCGGTGCGCTGCATTGGCCAGATCGATGGCTTCGGTGTAAAGCGCGTCCGCCTCCGAGTTCAATCCGCGCACGCCGATTACGTCACCTTTGGTCACGAGAACATCAGCCAGATGCAGCGCGGCTCCCGGGGCATGGCCGGAACCGGCATACTTCTCGCGGTAGTGCTGCACGGCTCGCTCCAGCACGGATTCCATGGCTGCCAAATTGCCGGTGGCCTCCAGCCGGTGGCGCAGATCGGTCAGGAGGAAGTGGATCACGTCATCTGTTCTCCCTTCAGCAGTTTCAGCTGCTGTGCGGCGCTCATTTGCTTCCTGCTTCGCCCGCCAGGCATACCAAGTACTGCCAACCGCCACCAGCGCCACTCCGCCGAAAACCGCTGCCAGCCTTGCCCGCCTGACAATTTTCCGCCGCAGCAGATTTTCCCGCTGGTTTTGCTGCCACCGCCGGTCGGCCGCCAGCTTCAAAGCCTGACAAAACTCCCCAACGGTCGCGAACCGCCGCCCGGGATCGCTCTGCATGGCCCGCAGCACTACGCCATCGAAGGCGGGATCCACCTCCGGATTCCGCGTCGAGGGAGGATCGAATACGCCCCGTGGCAGTTCACCGGTGAGCAGTTCGTAAGTCAGGACTCCGAGGCTGTAGATATCGATCGCCGGGGTGGTGCCGGTACCGGCCAACTGCTCGGGAGCGGCATATTCCAAGGTGCCCAGCGTTGTGCCCCCAAAGGTCAGCCGGGAATATTCGAGGTTTTTCCACATGAGCAGGGCGAGGCCGAAATCCGCCAGCTTGGGCCGGCCCTGAGCTGTCAGGAGAATATTCGACGGCTTGATATCACGATGCACGATGCCTTTTTCATGCGCCGCCTGGAGCGCTCCGCACACCGTTTCCAGCATCGGCACGATGTCCTCCACGTTCATCCGCCCGGCGGCCAGCCGCTGCGCCAGATCCTGGCCATCCACGAATTCCATCACATAATACCAATGGCCCGCCACGGTCTCGCCGGTATCATAAACCGCTACAATGTCAGGATGCGGCAGGCCCGCCGTGGTCATGGCCTCGCGCCGGAACCGGTCGGAGAATCCGGGTTCGTCCCCGAGGTCCACCGGCAGCACCTTGATCGCCACAAGCCGATCAAGGTTTTTCTGCACCGCGCGGTAAACCGTGCCCATGCCGCCGCGCCCGGCGATCCCCTGAATCTCGTATTCCGGCAGCAGCGCGGCCATATCCTCCACGGAGGGTGTCCCATGCGTCATTCCGGCGGATTCCGGGGAAGAGGCAGAAGTCATGGCCCCATCCCACAACCGCGCGGGGTCCAGACCACGCAGCCGGGAGGTGTGGGAGGAGGCGGGCCGGAACTTGGAATCAGGCATGATCGTGGAAATGCAGCGGATAAAAAGTAGCGCTTCCTGTCAATGAGCGCGTTCCGGCATCCGCCGTTATGCGCAAACGGAAGCCGGGGCGGAGTTTCGGAAAGGCGGGGATTGTGTCCTGGGGAATTCTATATATCCTCGCGCCAAAATGATGGATATTCCCATGCAGGCCCCCCAATTTCCCGCCACGCGATGGAGCATGGTGCTGGCGGCGGCGGGCGGCGGCGTTTCCGCACGGGCCGCCTTGGAGGAAATGTGCCGGCTTTACTGGTTTCCCCTGTATGTCTTTTCCCGGCAATGGGGGTGCAGCCCCGAGGATGCGGAGGACGAGACTCAGAATTTCCTCACCAAAGTGGCTTCGGAAGATCTGTTGTCCCGTGCCATGCCGGACCGGGGAAGGCTGCGGACTTATTTGCTGAAGGCCTTCCAGCGCGACCTGATCGATGCCCACCGCCGCGCCCACCGGCTGAAACGCGGCGGCATGACGGAAATAATGCCACTGGACGCGATGGATGCCGAAACTCTCTTCAGCCAAACCCCGCTGCTCCATTCCCCCGCCGCCACATACGACCGGCTGTGGGCCGTGACCTGCCTGGAAGCCGCCATGCGTCTCGTCGAAACCGAATACGCCGACCGCGGCCGCGCCGTGCTATTCGAGACCCTGCGTCCCTATCTTGATCCCGCCGGGCAACGCGACTACGCCGCCAACGCCGGAGTCACCGGCATGGAGGCCAACGCCATCCGCCAAGCCGTCTTCCGCCTGCGCCAACGCTTCCGCGCCGTGCTCCGGCAAACCGTGGCGGGCACCCTGCACAATCCCACCGAAGCCTTGATCGAAGAGGAACTCGCCGCCCTGCGGGCTGCGCTCTCCTGACATTTCTGGCGGGGCTATCCCAATCGCAGCAAACCTCGGCTCACGGCAACGAAATGATCTTCAGCCGGAAGAAGGCATTGGACTGCAGAGGGAGCGGGGTGGTGCTGCGCCAGGTCTCGCTCACCATGCCACCAGTCTGAGGGCTGACATTGATGCGCTCATAGGTGATGGAGGGAGTGGTCCAGTTGCCCAGCTGGGTGCTCCATTGGGGAACCACGATGGCATCATCCGCCCCGGCCCGCCGGACGAAGGAGACGCGGCTGTAGGGGATGCCCTCAACCCATTCCTGATCTGCGGTCAGGGATGGCAGGGACGAACCGGTGGTGGCGGAAGAACCCAGGGCGTATTCTGTCAGGTTGATCTCCCCATCGCCGTCCGAATCAAGGCTGGCGGCGGGCCCACCGATGGCGGCAGCCCAGCTGGCATAACTGACCCGGTCGCTTCGCCCGGGCGTGCCGCCGGCCTGCGTGCTGAGCCGCCACTGCATCGGATTGGACGGATCAGGCAAGGTGGAGGGATTGGTCAGGACGAGGCCATGCCCTCCACCGTCGGCACCATCAGGCCACGGTCCGTTGTCATCGTAGGTGAAATCGCGGATGGCGCTGCCGGCCCCGTAGCTGAGCTTGAGTTGCTCGCCGGAATTGCTCAGGGCATCATCCACCTGCCACTCGCCCGCCACCAGGGTGCCGCCGGGGGAGACCCCATACCGGGCAGTGAAGGCGGCCAGATTTCTCACCACCAGCACCCGCTGGCCCGGCGCCAGGGTGGTGACGGCACTGCCGGCAAAAGCGAAGTCGATTCCCTTGGTGAAACGGACCGGCGACAGATCCAAGGCGGCAGGTCCCACGTTCATCAGTTCGATCCATTCGTAGGCCTCAGGGTCCGGCGAGACCGCCGCTTCCGCCGTATCGGGCGGGGCCGGATGATAGTGAACCGCGGTGATGACGAGGGATTGCAGGTAGACCGTGACGTCAGGCTCCGCCGCTGTGAAGGAAACCGGAGCACTCCAGTGGCTCCAGCGGCCGGTGGAATCGAGGTGTTTCACCCGGGCCCGGTAGTTGCCCCCGGGCCGGGCCGCGATGGGCGGAGCGGTGAGAGTGCCGGGAAAGGGGGTGATGACCTCCGATTCCCAAGCGTTCTCGATTTCATAGGAACGCCGGGCGGTGTGATCATAGGGCAGATAACCGGGCGCAGCCGGATCGGTGGATTCCGCGATGCGCCACTTCAGACCAGCGAAGGCAGCTCCGTTTTTCCCGGCAAAGGCACTGCTGGTGAAGCTCAGGGCGTTGGTGGGAATGGGGCCGCTGCCGCTGCGGGAAAGCACCGGAGTCGTGGGCACCAGAGCTTCCTCGGCGGATGTCAGGACCTGGCTGGCGATCACATTCCGCCGGGTGGTGATGTAGTTTTTCATCTTCACCATCATGCCGGTGAACTTTGCCAGCTCACTCTCCGGAGTGGCGGGATTGTTGACTGCACTTTGGTAGAACCGTCCATGCCCGGCCTTGCTGGAATTGACATAACTGGAAACCAGGATGGGATTGTAGTCCCACATCGCCCGGTCGGCATCGACAAATGAGGGCTGTCCCGGCTGGAAGATGAAGGAAGCCATTTCATCGATCAGCATCCCGGTCTGTTCAGGAGTGAACAACAGATCCTGGACTTCCCGGATGCGGTTCCTCATTTCCTGACGCAGCACCGGGATAGGACCGGCCCCGGCCTGGGTGGGACCAAACACCCGGCTGAAAAACGGCTCGGTGGAATTGCCGGAGGGCGACAGCCCGGCGATGCCGCTGTCACTGCGATACATGTTATCCGCCCAGGTCAAATCCAGGTCCCAAGCCAGTGCCGTCCATTGGGTGGTGAGAGGATTCCGGTAGTAGAAATAGTTCTTCCCATCGCCGATGTCATAGTGGTGGATGCTGTCGATGATCGACCGGTAATTGTAGTAGTTGGGCAGATCGCAGTTGGCGCGCCACCACGCCTCGGTGGTGCCGTAATTCAGGAAAGCAGTCAGGTCGCTTTTATCCTTGGGCCCGAGAGTGCCGGTGTGGTTCAACTCCCCGGTACCGGATTCCATCTTGTAGAGATTCCCGTCGGGCAGGCCGTGTTCATCAAGGAATTGCCCGTCCTGCTGCTCGATACCGAGGTACAACCCTTGGAAGTCATCATCGAACTGGTTGGTGGTGCCATTGGTTTCCGACGGCCGCTCCACCACCCGAAAGTGGACGAATTGGGTATGCTCGGCCGGCATCCCGGTGAGTTGGAACAGCCGGAATCCCACACTCTCAAAGAGTCCCTGTTCGCCCCGGTTCGCGAAGTCGCCCTGCTGGATGCAGGACGAGAAATTCAGCTTCTTCCATGGCTGGTCATACTTGCGGCCGTAGTTGTCCCGGGCCTGGAAGTCATGGCCTTTGTTGAAATCGAACTTCCACATGTTTTTCCCCATCGCAAACCGCCACACCCCGCCCCGCGCCCGGTAGCGGATGTGATCGTAGACTTTGCCGTCATAACACAAAGCCCCCTGCCAATTGTAAAGGCTGTGCCCGTAGGCCCCGGCGGTGGGATTCAGCGTGGCGCCGCCCGGCTGGATCACCGGCACGTTCTGGGCATTGGAATGTTCCTCCGTCCGCGTGATCAGGTGATAGGCCGGCACCGTGGCCAGCAGGGCCGGCGGATAGGTCACTTCGGCCGCCGCGGGCGTGGCCTTGGCGGTGTAGGCGGGGAACGCATCATAAACGTAGTAGGCAAAGTTCGGCTGCGGATCATCCGCATACGGCACCTGCACGCTGGCCCCTGCGGCATCGGCAGCGGTGATCCGGTAGCGGATCAGACGGCGGTGCTGCTGCACGACAGCGGGAATCAACGCCGAATACAGCGCATCCCCGGCCACCTGATCGCCCCCCTGCCCGTCATCCGTCATGGCTATACTAGTCCACGAAGCCGGCGCATTGTAGCGGGCATCGGTGATTTTGATGTAATCCCCCGGTTCCACCACCTGCCAGGCCATGGATACCGCCCCCATTCCCTGGGGATCGGTGATCCGCGCCGTGATCCTGACCGGTTGACCGGAGGGCGGCCACTCCGGCAGCGGCAATGCCACCACCGGCGCGTGGTCGACTTGACGGATCACCGGCGGGGCCACCCCTGACAATACCGTGTTGGGAGCCCGGGGCGAAGGAGCCGCGGTGCCGGTGGTACCAGGGAATGACAATTCCGCATCGATGTAAAAATCGCTGCTGGTGAAATTGGTATTCAGCGCGTGGATGCTGAGCACATTCTGCGCGGGGGCACCGGGCGTGCCCACGTTGAGAATCGCGTTCGGCAGCGGAATGGGGATCACATCCGCCGTCTGGTATTCGTGATTCCGCCCGGCAAAATCGGAGTAGGCCACCGCCTGCCCGGCGGGCGGGCCAAAACGCCCGACCTCCGTCCCGTTGATCCATGCCACGAATCCATCATCGTTGAAGACCCTCAACTGCAGTTGCCCGGGCACCGGCCCCGTCACCTGGAAGGTATGCCGCAGGTAGATGCCGCTGTAGCCGTCCACCGGGGGCACCGCGGCGGCATTGGGCGTCATGTCCGTCAGGAGGGTATCCACGGTTTCCCCATAACCAAATGGGGCGCCGCCGGCACTGGTCAGCCAGGTGGCATCTTCGGCAAAGCTGAGCGCCCGCCACGCCTCCATCGGAGTGGACGCCTCACTCTGCGCCTTCCGGTAGTGCCAGGAGGCACTGCCCAACGGCACATACGTCATCGCGGGAGATCCCCCGCCGCCCACCGCATCGGATCGCCGCCACGAGCCGCCCAGATTGTTGTCCAACGAAGGATGGATCAGTTCGATGGAATAATTGGGCGGGTCCCCCACGGTCGGCCATGGAAACCCCCGGCCATAGGCCACCTCGTCCACGGTCGTTCCCGCAGTGGATCGCAGGGTGATGGCTTCGCCACTGTTCCGAAGTTGGCCGTAAACCGGTGGCACCACCCCCGCATTCCAACTGAAGACCCCGGCCCCGCCGACCCCCCATTTGCTTTGCAGCACCGCGGCATCCTCACAAACCACCAAAAACCCGCCCGGCGCCACCACCGTGCCCGCCGGAAACTTCAGGGCAATCCCCTCGCTGAAATAACACCCGGACAGATCCTGCGGCTGGGTCCCCGGATTGTGCAGCTCAATGTATTCACTGTGCACCGTGGGATCATCCTCATCGTAGTGGATTTCATTGATGACGACCTGTTGGGCATAGGCAGTCCCAAAGAGGAACGGGAACAAAGCCGCCACGCGGCTCACTTGGGGGAATGTGAACATTCCGTCACTCTGCCCCGGAAGCCCGGAATTAAGAAAGAACGAAAATGCCTCATCCGCCAAAACCCGGGATCCCCCTACGCCACTTGACCAAGTGGAGAACCGCCCTCCTTCAGGAAGCCAAAAAATAATTGTCGGATTCCTGCGGTCGCGTGGTTCTACAGGGAAACGCTGTCGTTCATGAATGCCCCCGACCCCTCCCCTGACGACCTGCCGCTGCTGCGTGACTACGCGGAGCGCGGATCCGAACGGGTCTTTGCGGAGTTGGTGGGGCGCCATATGCCGCAGGTATATGCTACGGCGCTGCGGCGGGTGAACGGCGACCGGGCGCTGGCGGCGGATGTGACGCAGACGGTTTTCACGGAGGAACGGACAATTTGCAATCTCTTTACAAATTCCTGACACCCTGCTCAGCAACCGCCCGACACTTGACGACATGAAACTCCTTCGACCTATCATCACCATTGCCTGCCTCGCCGGCACTTTCATCGCTCACGCTGGCGAACAACCCGCCACCGAAGCCAAATGCGTTCTCAATCCACCAACCAATGCGGAACTGCAACTTCTCCAAGGAACATGGGAGGGAGGCGTAGCGGACGACAAGAGGACTTCCAAAACTCCTGATTTCCAAGAAACCGGCAAGCGAAAGCCCGGTGAAATTGATTTGGATTTTTTGAAAACTGGAGCTTTGGAAAGTCCCCCTCGGCCGCAAGAAAAAATCACCGTTACGATCACTGGCAATTCCTTGCATTTTCACCGGGACGCGAACTTTTGGTGGGATACGACAATTACACTGCCAGCAGTCACAAACCCAAAGCAGTTGCACGCCACCATCAAAGGTTGTCCACCACCAGCTGATAGCATCGGCCAAGTGGTCGTCGCCATCTTCAAAATTGAGGACGGGACATTGACCTTGGCCACGGGTAACGGTGACGGAGAGGCGCCAAAGAGCTTTGAAGCCGCTGAGAATCGCTACGAACTCCGGAAGGTTCCCCCTCAAAAGAAGAATACCGAACCACCCAAAATCAAATGAACCGGAACTGCCGGAAAAGTAAATGTCGGATTCCGGCGGGCGCGCAATTCTGTATAGTGAAACTGAACCTATGAACGCTGCCGACCCCGCCCCTGATGACCTGACGCTGCTGCGTGACTACTCGGAGCGCGGATCCGAACGGGCCTTCGCGCAATTGGTGGGGCGCCACATGCCGCAGGTATATGCCGCGGCGCTGCGGCGGGTGAACGGCGACCGGGCGCTGGCGGCGGATGTGACGCAGACGGTTTTCACGGATTTTGCGCGGAAGGCACCGGCCCTGATGTGCATCAGAGTGCCTGGCGGCTGGCTGCACCGGCACACAGGTTTTGTCGCCGGAAAACTCGTGGCCCGCGAAAAACGCCACCGCGTGCTGGAACAGGAGGCTGCTGTCATGAATACACTCACTGAACCGACGGAGGATCCTGCGTGGGCCGCCACGGCCCCGCTGCTTGATGCGGCTTTGGATGCGCTGCCCTCCGCGGACCGCGATGCCTTGGTATTGCGCTTTTTTGAACGCCGCGATTTCCGTGCGGTGGGTGCCGCCCTCGGAGTCAGCGACGACACCGCCCAGAAACGGGTGAACCGTGCCTTGGATAAATTGCGTGGTCTGCTGACCCGGCGCGGTTCCGGTTATGGCACGGCGGCGGCCTTGCCTGCCCTCCTCATGACCTTTGGCGCACCGCCCGCACCCGCCGCGCTTGCCGCCTCGGTGCCCGGCAAAGCCCTCGCCATGGCCGCGGCCCGCCCCGCCGGTTGGCTGGCTCTGCTGCAAGGGACCAGCAGCTGGCAGCGGGCCGCGGCAGGCCTCGCCGCGGTGGCGGTGGCGGCGGCCGTGCCCGTGGTCTGGCAGGAACGGCGGGTCTCCGCGTTGGAGACCGAAAACGCCAGCCTTCTGAGTAGAATCCCTCAGAGCGTTGCTCTCTCCTCCTTCGCATCGCCGGCCGCCCCGGCTCCGGCTTCCGCCGCTCCGGATGTCGCCAGCCTTATCACCCAAGCGGCTGAAGCCCTCCGCGGCGGATCGCAGAATGTGTCCGCGGTCAACGCGGCGCTGGGCTTTCTCACCCGAATCAGCCCGGAGCAGATGCCCAATGCCTTGGCCCGCATCGCAGAGGTGCCCGACGCTTCCGCCCGCCCCCTGCTCTACAAATATCTGCTCAGCTATTGGGCGGAAAAAGATCCTTCGGCCGCTTTGGCTTTCGCCCGGAATGAAGTGCCGGACGAACACCGCACTATGGTGTGTGAAGGGGTGCTGACCGCGTGGGCGTCGCGGAATCCTGAATCCATGCTGGGCTGGAAATCGAAGACCGGCACCCTGGCTGCGCCGCCGGTCCAGGATTCCCTGATGGCCACGGTTTTCAGAACCCTGGCCTCGCAGGATCCTGAGGGAGCCTTCCAATGGCTGACCCGGACCGAAAGTGCCAACGGCCGGGCGCAGGCCCTGCGCGGCATGATGGAGACGGTGCAGACGGATGAGGCCCGGCAGACCATGCTTGAAACGATCAGCCACGTGCCCAATGAAGAAGTGAGGCTGCAGGCGCGGCGGGCCGTAGTGGAGCATTGGGCACAACAGGATCCTACCGCAGCCGCCGTATGGGTGGATGCCGCAAAACCTGCATGGGAACGCACCCGGCTGATGGACAGTCTGGGATTCGCATGGCTGCAAACTGATCCGGCGGCGGCGGCGGAATGGTGGCTGCAGCGTGCGCCCGGCCCGGACACCCTGGTGAAAATCATCAACATCTGGGCACAGGAAAATCCAAACGAAGCGGGGACCTGGCTTTCAAAACAGCCGTCCGGTCCGCAAAGCGACACGGCCCGCATGACCTTTGCCCGGCAGGTCAATGATCTCGATCCCGAAAGCGCGCTGGCCTGGGCGGATACGGTCAGTGACGCCGCCACCCGGGAATCCACCATCGATCACATCTGGAGAAGCTGGAACACCCGGGATGCCGCCGCCGCGGGGGCTTATCTCGGACGCGTCCAATGGTCCGCCGAACGCACCAAACGGCTGACGGCCGGACCCTGATAACGGTCCGCTGCGGCGAGCCGCCTGCCTTGCCGCCAGTCCGGAAGAAATCCGGAGGGAGCCTCATGTTCTTTCAGTCCCCACGAAAAAACCGGACCACAACCCATCCACCAACCCACCAAATAAACACACCATGAAAACCACATCTGCCCTGCTGCTCTCCCTGACCCTGGCCGTGCCTTCCTGGGCCGGATTGGACGAAAATCTCCAGCCACCTCCCGGCGGATTCACGCTGCACGAATGGGGCACTTTCACCAGCGTTTCCGGTTCCGACGGAAATTTGCTGCCGGGGGTCGAGCGCTCGGAGGAGGCTCTGCCTTCCTTTACCTACGCCCATGAGGCCATGCATCATAACAACTCCATCGCCGTTCCCTTCAGCAAAGGGATCGCCTGGACGCGACCGCTGGCCAACGTCACGGTGCGCATGGAGACCCCGGTCATTTATTTCTATACCAAAGCACCGTTCCAAGCGCGGGTGGAGGTCGGTTTCAAAGGCGGCACCATCAGCCAATGGTATCCGCAGCGCAGCGGCGGCGAAACGCTGCCCGCGCTGAAACGCAACGAAAAAGGGCTGCCCCTGCAGGAGGAAAACACCCTCGATTTTGCCAAAGGTTATGACGGTTCCATCTCGTGGGATGTCCAGGTGGAACCGGCGGGCCCTGACGCTTTTGGCCGCGTCTTCCGCGGCGGCGAGACGCCGGGTTGGTTGCACCCGCGCCAGCCCGACTCCGCGCTCGTCAGCACCAAGGACGGTGAGACCGAGAAATATCTCTTCTACCGCGGTTTGGGCCGGTTGGACCCGCCGGTGCGTTTCGCCGCCACCGACTCGGCACTCAACGTGGTGAATTGCGGCACGGAAACGCTGCAGCACCTGCTGGTCTTTGACCTGAACGACCGGCATGAAGCCCGCTGGTCGCGTCCCGCTCCGGTGCCCGCCGTGATGCACACCGGCCGGAATCCCGAACCCCTGCCGCTCAACGCCCAGCCCTACCGCGCCGGCTGGCAAAAGCCACTTTACGAGGACGCCGCCGCCATGCTGACCACGGCCGGGCTGACCCGGCAGGAGGCGGACGGGATGCTGCAAACGTGGTGGTCGAGTTATTTTGACAAGCCGGGCGTGCGCGTCTTCTGGGTCGTGCCGGCCAGTTACGTCAATGAGGTGCTGCCTCTCAAGGTCACCCCCGCCCCCCGCGAGTCCGTGCGCGTCATCCTGGGCCGCACCGAGATCCTGACGCCAAGTTTCGAAAAACTGCTCAGCGACACTTTCGCGAAAGCCGCGCATGAAGGCACCGGCAACCCGTTGTCAGGCGACCGCTTCCACCATGCCTACGCCCACCGCGTCAAACAACTCAGCACCAGTCTGGCGGAGGCGAAGAAATAGCCCGCGGCTGCGGGGGGCTTGATTCGTCCTGCGTTCACGGCACCGCGAGGCAATACAGGAACTCATGCCCCCGCAGCAGCATATCCTTCCCGGAGAGGGCGGGCGAGGCTTCGAACTTTTCGTCCAATTTGTTGCTGGCGAGAATTTCGAGCTTCGGTCCGGCGCGCAGGACGATGCCCTCTCCATTGCGGCCCGTCAGGTAAATTTTGCCATCGGCCGTGACCGGCGAGGCATACACCCCGCCGAGTCCCTCGACCCGGGCCGCATCTACCAGCACTTTGCCGGTTTTGGCATCGAGACAAGAAATGATCCCCGTGTTCTGGGAGAAAAACCAGAGGCGGTCCCCTTCCAGCAAAGCCGAGGGGACGTAGGGAGCTTTGGTCTCATACTTCCACGCAATGGCATCGGTATCCGTCAGGTCACCGGTGCGGCCCAAGCGGATCGCCAGCACCGCATTGCCCCGGAAGCCACTGACCGCATAAAGCATCCCGTGGCCCGTGAGCGGGGTGGGAATCGCATTGGTGGTCATGCCGCCGCACTCCCAGATCTGGTCGCCGGTCGCGAGGTCATAACTGCGGATGCGGTTGGTGGCGCTCACCACAATCTGGGTTTTGCCGTCATGCTCCACCGCGAGGGGCGTCGCCCAGCTGGTGGGCTCGTCGCGCTCTTTACGCCAGCGTTCCGCTCCAGTCTTCTTATCGAGACACACGATGAAGTCGGCCCCTTCATGATCCCAATTGATCACGATGGCATCACCCGTCAGCAGGGGCGAGCTGCCCTCTCCAAACCCATTGCGGGTCTGCATCCGGCCGAGGGATTTGGACCAGACCAGTTTTCCGTCCAGGGTATAACAATGCAGTCCACGCGAGCCGAAGTAGGCATACACATGGCTGCCATCGGTCACCGGTGAATGGGAAGCATACCCGTGGTCCTGGTGGTGGCCTTCATGCGGCAGCTGCTCGATGGCGGTCTGCTGCCAGAGGGTCTTGCCGGTGGCCCGGTCGAGACAGAGCAGTTGAAATTGATAGGTCTCATCCGGAGCGGCGCCCCGGCCCCGGCCGCCGCCTCCACCTGGAGGACCTCCGGGCGGGCCTCCGGGGCCGCCTTCGCGACGGCGTTCCCGCCGCTCTCCCCCGGGACCGCCCGGCGGAGGCGGGGCGGGCGGGGCATCGGCTTGTTTCAGGGAAGGATCCAGCACTGGCGGCGCACTCTTTTTGCCGGTGGCCACCGCCGTCGTGAGGTAAACTTTATCGCCCAGAATGATCGGCGTCGAGGTGCCGCTCCCCGGAATTTTGACCTTCCACTTCACATTTTTCGTTTCGCTCCACTCCGTCGGAGGAGTCGCGCCGGTGGCCACCCCATTGGCGAGGGGGCCCCGCCACTGCGGCCAATCGGCCCGGGCTGGATTTACCCAGGCTGCCAGAGCGGCGAGGGTGAGCGTGAGGGAACAGGCAAAGGTGACGGGACGGATCATGGCATCATTTCAGGTTATGGTGGAACAGGAAACCGCCGCCCCTGCACGGAAGACGCAGGGACGGCGGAGGAATGGGCATTGGAGAAAACCGCTATTCTTTTTTCGGCTCCGCGGCCGGGGCTTCAGGAGCCTTGGGTGCTTCCGGTACTTTGGGAGCCTCCACCTTTTTGGCGGCCTCGCCCCCGGTGCGGGCGGCCCGTTCCTTCTGCCAGTCCTCACGCATTTTGCCGCGCTCCTCGTCGGAAAGTTTGCCGTCCTTGTCGGCATCGTATTTCGCCAGGGCTTCTTTCTGGCGGTCATCGCGCAGCACTTTCTCCTCGGCTTCGTTCAATTTGCCGTCGCCATCCTTGTCATATTTTTTCAGCAGTTCCGGGGTGAGGGGACGGCGCGGGCCATCGCCTCCGGGTCCTCCCGGGCCGCGTCCCCCACCCGCCTCACGGGCTTTGGCGCGCTCGTCGTCGGAAAGCTTGCCATCCTTGTCGGTATCAAACCGCTCCAGCATCCGCTTCTCACCGGCCTCGCGCGCCGCCTTCTGTTCTTCGTCGGAGAGCTTGCCGTCCCCGTCCTTGTCGAATTCCTTCATCATGCGCTCGCGCCATTCG
This sequence comes from uncultured Verrucomicrobiota bacterium, assembly GCA_942492905.1. GTDB lineage: Bacteria > Verrucomicrobiota > Verrucomicrobiia > Verrucomicrobiales > V1-33 > CAIZWU01. The sequence continues at coordinate 1,112,392 of OW818657.1, read as the reverse complement.
CCGCGGGCACCAGCTCCCGGACGGGGCGTATCCTGGGCTCCGGCCGTGCCGGACAGGGAGATCAGACCCGCCAAAGCGAGCAGAAAGGAAAGGGATGTTTTCATAGGTGTTGGGGAATTGGGATTGCTGGAAGCCTCCGGCCCGGCACCTGCCAAACCGCTGCTTCACCAGTCCTTGGACGGAACTCCCTGCGAAAGGTTCATCCGCAAACGCGTATTCTGAACGGCTTCATCCAGCCGGCGTGTCCACTACCCGCTGCCGCTGAGTGCCGAGTCCCGCCACCGTGGCCTCCACCACGTCTCCGGCCTTCAAATAAAGCTCCGGCCGATGTCCCGCCCCCACCCCGCTGGGCGTCCCGGTGCTCACCACATCCCCCGGCAGCAGGGTCATGAATTGGCTGATATAACTCAGCACGTGGGCCACTCCGAAGATCAAATCGGAGGTGCTGCTCTCCTGCTTCACCTCCCCATTCAGCTGCAAACCCAGCCCCAGATTCCCCGGATCGCCGATCTCCTCCGGCGTGGCCAGCCAAGGCCCGAACGGTGCAAAAGTATCGCCGCTCTTTCCCTTGGACCATTGACCTCCGCGCTCCTTCTGCCACGCCCGCTCGCTGTAGTCATTCATCACCCCATAACCCGCCACAAAATCCAGCGCCTCCGCCTCCGGCACCCGCCGCATCGTTTTTCCAATCACCACCGCCAGCTCCACCTCCCAATCCAGCTTCACCGATCCCGGGGGCAGCCACACGTCATCAAACGGCCCGTTCCAAGCCGACGAGGCCTTCATGAACAACACCGGCTCCCCCGGGATGGCCGCCCCTGTCTCCACCGCATGCGCCCGGTAGTTCAGCCCCACACAGACAATCTTCGAAGGCCGCGCCACCGGCGCCCCCCAGCGCACCTCCGTCGGCACTGTCTCCGCCCCTGACAAATCCCCCGCCGCCCACTCCCGCAGCCCGGCCAAACCGCCCGACCCGAAAAACCGTTCATCATAATCCCGGCAGAAATCAGGCGCGGCCACCCGCGTCCCATCCGCCAACAACAATCCCGGCCGTTCGGCCCCGGTTTCTCCAAATCGGATCAATTTCATTTTTTAGGTTTTTTCAAACTGGACGGCTTCTCCCGCCATCGCGGAAGTGGCATAAAGGAAATCACAAAAACACCGGCCCCGATCAACAGCAGCATTTTGCTGGCATCCGCAAAAGCCCCCGAATCCGCCATGCTGGTAAAACCGGTCTCCTTCAAAAACGGCTGTTCGCGGGGAACCCCGCGAGGCATCAGCATCAACCCCAAAGCGAGCAATCCCACTCCTGCCATCCGGATCAGTTCTCTGAGAGTAATCATGATAGGCGGGGTGGACGGCCCCTACCCTCCCGCCTTCCTCCGGGAAGGCAAGCCGCAAACCGGGAGGCCACCCGCCTTTCATAGCATTTTGCCGCGCCCATCATCCATCCTCTCCAGCTTATGGAGCGATGCCCCATCCACTGGTGGGTTGATGGCTGACAAATGAACCGCCGCGCGCCACCCCATGCAAATCTCCAGTCCGCCTCCCGGGAACAACCGCATTTGGCAAGCCTTTCAAGCATCGCCCCGGATCCACGCCTGTCCTGACGAGCCTGTTTCCCATTGCAAATCAACGACTTAAATGAAAACCCCGACCAACGGCACGCGTCCTGCAAAGCACTGTCGTCTGGTCCGTCCGCCGCGCCCGGATTCCCCGGAATCCTCCTCCCATGAAAATGTTCTCCCTCTCCCTGCCCTATTCGCTGCGGATCGCCGTGGTGCTCGCCTTTTTGCCCTTCGCCGCTGAATCAGCGCAGGCGGAGAACCCCTTCAAGTTTCTCGGCGCCAAAGCCAAACAGGGACTCTCCAAAGTGAAGCAGGTGGTCCATCCCCGGCGGATCGGCGCGGCCCTCAAAAACTTGAAACCCGCGCCCCTGAAACCCGCCCCGCGGGTCCCGGTCCGACCGCTCAACCCCTCGGACTACCCTGACGCAACCCGCCCCTCTTCCGGGGGCCCTTATGTGGACGGATCGCAGCCCCCCAACCGGCCGGTGCTTTCCGGACCCCAGCCTCCAACTATCCCCGCCGCCGCTGGCAGGGATGAATCCACTTCCCTCCCCATCACCAACGCAGATGACCCCGCCAAGCGGAATAAGTCCGGCTCCCGCCAGACCGTTCCGGGAGCAAACGGGCGGGTCCCGGAGGAGCGTCAGCTGGCGGAATCAGCCGCAGGCGTTTCCCCAGCCTCCCCTGCGCTGAAATCGCCGGTCCCTGCGGCTCCCCCATCGCCATCACCTCCAAAGACCGTTCCCCCGGCCCCCGCCCGTGAGGATCTTCCCTTTGGCGAACTGGTGCCCGCCCGAACCGGATTTGTTTACAGCCCCTGGTCGAAAAAGGGACTGGTGGATGTCAGTGGCATCCCCACCGGCACCAAGGTCAAATGCCCCTACACCGGCAAAACCTTCCGCGTGCCTTGAAATCTTGGCCGTGAAGCCTCCGGAATTCCCAGCCCCCGCCGTAACCATTTTATTCAAAGAAAGCCGCCCCTCAGGCTCCACCCGGGCCCTGCACCTCGTGTCCGTTGCTGCTGACCTCTTTTCTCTGGAGCTCACAACTCTAATTCCTCGTAACCTTCGATCGTGAACATGAAGCGGACCAGTTCGCTGAGCTTGCCGCGGCTGGGGCCGCTTAAGCCCACGCCCAGCTTGGGGTCATGGTGCTGCAGTGATCCACGGCCAACTGGTAGCCATGCTCCGGGGAATCCTGATGCCACAGGATTACCGCCAGCGCCTGCTCCACCACTTGGAGTTTCCGGTTTTTGGCAGCGGCTTTCGGATCGTACCCCCGACCATCGACAGAGTCCAGCCAGGTTTTGAAACGGGCATGGAGCTCAGCGGCGGCGGCGCGGTCCGGGCTGGGCCGCACTCTTCCCTCGCCATATTCAGAAGGGAGCAGCGCCCGCGTTTCATCCAGCAAGGCTCCGGCGGTTCCTGTCGTCTTCCCCTTTCGTGCAGCGGTGCGTTGCGCGACCCAGACCGCAAAGGCGAGGAGGCGAGGCGGATCGTCCAACCATTTCCGCATGAAAGTCAGCCCCGCCGGATCGGCCTGCCCGAGTCGATCAATCTCGTTGATGAGTTGAATCACCTTTTCAGGGACATTGCTTCTCATGGCTCGTGTTCTTTCACAGGGTTTCACCGCAACCGCTCCAGCCGCGGAGGCACCGGTTTCCCATCCGCCGGCACCAGCCCCAGCGCTGTCTCCAGATATTGCACCATCGCCTGGCGCACCCGCAGCTTGAGCCGCCGTTTCTCCATGCCGAACTCTTTGGCAATCGCCAGCTGGTGTTCCTCCTCCAGATCCGGGTGCGGGCGCAGTTCCACCGTCAGAAAGGAATCCCACGCCTCATCCCGCAGCGGCACCGGTTCCGCGGCTTCCGGCCACCGCGCCTCCTCCATCCGCCCCAGCACAAAATCCTGATAGGCCCCGTTCTCCAGACACCACGCCCGGGCATGCCAGCGGTGCCCGCTCCACGCCAGGGCATGCGGCATCATCCACCGCCACTTCCGGGATTTCCCATGCGCCGAGGCATACAGCACCTCCAGCTTCATCCCGTGCAGCACCGCATGGAACACCCGCCGCTCCACCTCCGCGGCCACCTGCCGGTCCGGCAGCACCAGCCAGTCCACCCGGTTCGATCCCGGCACCTCCATCCGTCCCGTCCCCGGCGGCCGACCTGCCCGGTCCATGAATTGGGTGATCGCCTCCTCCAGGGTGCTGGTGTCCAGCAGCCGCTTCATTCCCGGTGCCCCTTCATAACGTTTCCGGTTCAGACTGTAGGCCAGCGATCCCGGATTCATTTCCAGATACTTCTGGAAGTCCGCACTCACCTGCGCCGCCCCCACCCCGAACACCTCCGACACATCCTGACGCTGCACCACCCCCCGCCACCACGCCGCCCGCTCAATAAACCGCAGCCGCTCCATCGCCGCCCATTGCTCCGTATTCGTCGAATTGCCCATAACTGCTCTTTGAAATAAATTTTGACAGAATGTCCGGCTCTCCTTTCTCTGAACCATCGTTTAAAACGATACACCAGTAATAGTAGTCTGATTTTCCAAAATAATCAACCCCTTTCCGATTGAAGCGAGGACTTCCCTTGGCCGGACATCCTCCGGAATTACCCTCCCCGGACGGTTGCCGCCAAACAAACGAAGATTGGTTTCATACCAAAAGACAGCCTTGCGGGAAACCACTTGGATGCCACAGCCTCCACGGAAATCTTTTCCACCTCCCGGCTTCACCCCATCCCCTCATGTCCCAGCCCTACCCTTTTTCCTCCTCCGGCTCCCGGCTTGCCGGGCGCAGCGGCATTCTTGAATTGATGGATGATCTCGGGAAGGCCCTGACCACCGATCCCGGGATGCGCATGCTGGGCGGCGGCAATCCGGCGCACATCCCTGCGGTGGATGCGGTGTGGCGGCGACGGATGGCGGAACTGATGGCGGATGGCGATGCCCTGGAGCGGACTCTGGGGAATTATGATCCACCTCAGGGGAATCCCCCGTTTTTGAAAAGCCTCGCCGGATTCCTCAACCGTCACTGCGGCTGGGACCTGACACCGGCCCATCTGGCCATCACCGCCGGAGGGCAGAGCGCCTTTTTTTATCTCTTCAATCTGCTGGCCGGCCCCATGCCGGATGGCACCGCCCGCCGCATCCTCCTCCCGCTGGTGCCGGAATACATCGGTTACGCCAATCAGGGGCTGCAGGCGGATTTGTTCATCGCCTGCCAGCCGGAGATCGAGGAGTTGCCGGACCGCGAGTTCAAATACCGCGTCTCCTTCCCCCGCGTAGAGGCCGCCTTGGCCCAGGGAAACATCGGAGCCATCTGCGTCTCGCGTCCCACCAATCCCACCGGAAATGTCCTGACCAATGACGAAATTGCCCGCCTCTCGGAACTCGCCCTCGCTGCCGGTATCCCGCTCATCATCGACAACGCCTACGGCCTGCCTTTCCCCGGCGCGGTCTTCACCGATGCCATCCCGGTGTTCGGTGACCATATTATATTGACCCTCAGCCTCTCGAAGCTGGGCTTGCCCGGCACCCGCACCGGCATCGTGGTCGCCCGGCCGGAAATCGCCAGCGCCATCGCCGCCATGACCTCGGTGGTCGGTCTGGCCAATACCAACGCCGGCCAGCAGCTCGTCAAACCGCTACTCGACTCCGACGAACTGCTCCAGCTTTCCCGGCAGGTGATCCGCCCGTTTTATGAAAACCGTGCCCACGACGCCGGCCGCTGGATGCACCAGGCCTTCGGCGATACCCCGGGCTGGTCCCTGCACCGCTGTGAAGGCGCGTTCTTCCGGTGGCTCCACCTCACCGGCCTGCCGATTGCCACGAGGGAACTCTACCAGCGCCTCAAAACCCGCCAGGTGCTGGTGGTTCCCGGCGAGGACTTCTTCTTTGGGTTGCCCCACGACTGGCCGCACCGCACCGAGTGCCTGCGGCTCAATTGCTCGGGGAACCCGGAAACCGTCCAGGAAGCCTTGCATATCATCGCCGACGAAGTGAGGCGGGTCCGGGAAAGCGCCCGCTGACCTATGGAATCTCAAATTATTCTGGAAATTCCCTGCTCCGCGGGTTAAAAGAAATCCCTTCCGTGTTCCCCCATGGATTCCTTCGGAGTTTCCCCTCAAATAGTTGACACCCCCCGTTGGAACTGCCATTGATCGGTGGAAATTCTCCCAAAAAATCAATTTTCCCAATGAGCCAAGAAGAAAACGCCCCCACTCCCACCCCGATGCCATCGACCAAAACGTCGGCGGTGCCTCTGAAAAAAGAGACGGTCCGCATCACTCTGCGCGCCAATGCCCCCGGGGCGGATGCTCCTCCGGCCACGGTCCCATTGACCCCGCGTCCGGCTCCCGGTGCCCCGTCCATCGGTGGCCCTCCGGCCCCGACCGTGCCGCTGAGCCCTCCTCCGCGTCCTTCCATGGGCGGAGCCCCTCCGGCCCCCAGCGCTCCCACGGCTCCCGGTGCCCCACCCCGTCCGGCTCCTCCCGTTTCCCCTGTCGGCAGCAAAACCATTCCTCTCGGCGCCACGCCGCCACGTCCGGCGACTCCCGCCTTGGCCCGTCCCGCAGGGGCTCCGGCCACTCCGGGAGCCGGCGGAAGTGCCACCCAGCCGCTGCCCCGCGCCACGATGAAGCTGCCTTCCGCTTCCCCTACGGCCGCGATCTCCAGTGCCCCGATCCGGACCACCTCCATGGCCGACGACGATGAAGAAGTGGATAGCGGCCCGCTCAATATCATGGCCTGGGTCGCTTTGGTGGCCAGTCTCGCCATGCTGTTCTTCGCGTTCGCTTCGGTGGATGCCTGGCCGCTTTCCAATGGCTTGGCTGACAGCCAAGCCAAAAAAGAAGACTGGGCCGCCGACAACATCCAGCCTTCCTTCAAGCTTCCTTTGGATTACTCTCCGTTCGACTCCAAGAACGATGGTGCCGTGTTGTCCAAATATGACACCGTCAAGCCGACCATCCCCACCAAGCCGGCTGCTGAGTAAACTCATTCACTCCCTATCCTGATAAAACCATGGGTCCTGCCGTTTTTCTTGTCGTCTCGTCACTCGCCGCCCTCGCCGCGGTGGTCCTGACCTTCCTCCAGTAATCCCCCCTCCCGGGAATTACCCGATTTCAGAACGCCCGATTGGCTCCCGCAGCCAATCGGGCTTTTTTGTTGCATCGTGCCATAACCGACTAAGTTTAACCAAGGATCACTTCCACCCCATACCCCACACCCATCCCATGGCCAGCGCTGCAGTCACCCAAGTCTCCAAAGCCACTTTCGCTTCCGAAGTCCTCCAAGCCACCGTCCCCGTGGTGGTTGATTTCTGGGCCGAGTGGTGCGGCCCCTGCAAGATGCTGGGCCCGGTTCTCGACGAAATCGCCACCGAAAAAGGCAGCGCCGTCAAGGTCGTCAAAGTCAATGTCGATGAAGAGCCCGATCTCGCCGTCGAGTATGGCATCCGCAACATTCCCGCCCTGTTCTTCTTCAAGGATGGCGAATTGAAAGACAAAGCCCTCGGCGTCCAGCCCAAGTCCGAAATCATTAAGCGCCTCCTCGCGCTCGCCTGATCTCCCAAGCAAGCGCCAGGCTCCATTGCCTTTCCTCAACCACGGCAGCCCTGACTGGGCTGCCGTTTTTGATTCATGGGGAGCAAGTTGCCTGACACGCCTCCGAATCGATCGGGCGGACTTCGGCTCCAGCCTGTTCCCTCCCTTGCACCGGCTGATCCCGGGCGGTAGATGCCCCCGTGCCCACCGTCGCCTGTTATTGTCAGGATTTCCTCAAGCCGGACATGCAGCATGTCCACCGGCAGATCATGTCCCTGTCCCTCTGGCAACCGGCGGTGATCACCCAGAAACGTGAAAACGCGGACCAGTTCCCCTTCCCCCAGGAAAAAAAACGCCTCACCGTCCTCCCGCCTCTGCCTTGGAGGAATCTCCGCCGCGCCTGGTTCCGGCACGTGAAGCACGCCCCGATGGTAATCCCCCAATCGCGGGTGCACCGGCTGATTTACGAATCCCTGCGCTTCGACGCCAAGGTCGTGCATATTTTCTTCGGCCACATTGGGGTGCAACTGCTTCCCTTCATCGCGGCCAGCCCGCGCCCGGTGGTGGTTTCCTTTCACGGGGCGGATGTCGGCGTGGACGCCCAGCGCCCGGCTTGGCGCGCGGCGCTCCAACAGGTCTTCCAGCGCAGCACTCTCATTCTCGCCCGCTCCGAATCCCTCCTCGACGGCTTGGAAAAGCTGGGCTGCCCTCCGCAAAAACTCCGCCTTCAGCGTACTGGCATTCCCCTTGATGCCTGGCCTTTCGTGGCCCGCCCGTTTCCCTCCGGGGGAGCCTGGCATTTTGTCCAAGCCTGCCGCCTGGTTCCCAAAAAAGGCCTGCGTACCACCCTGCGGGCCTTCTCCGAAATCGCGGCCCGCTACCCCAACGCCACCCTCACGCTCGCGGGCAATGGCCCCCTCCTGGAGGAATTGCGCACCGCCGCAGCCACCGCAGGGCTGGCAGACCGCATCCACTTCCCCGGTTTCCTGGATCAGGAGGCCCTGCGCCAGCTGATCTACTCGGCACACGCGTTTTTCCACCCCAGCGAAACTCCCGCGGACGGGAACCGCGAGGGCGTGCCCAACGCCCTGCTCGAAGCCATGGCCTCGGGTCTCCCGGTCCTCGCCACTCACCATGGCGGCATCCCGGAAGCCGTCACCCATGGCCACAGCGGATACCTCGTCCCTGAAGGCGATGCCCCTGCCCTCGCCCGGGCCGCCTTGGATCTGCTTGCTGATTTCCCGAAGTATCAAACCATGGCCGCCGCCGCGTGCGCGGAAGTCAGTGCCAAATTCGAACGCGGGGCGCAGACCGCAATTCTGGAATCGCACTACGACGAAGCGGCCGGGATCAAACAATCCAGTTAGCTGGTCTCCCGCGTCGCGCCCCCCTAATTCAGGACCTTGGCGGCCTTCAGGATCAACTCGTGATCAATTTCCGGCCCCACCATGGCCGCAGTGAGCCGGCCGGGGCGGAAGATGGTGGCGGCGATGCGCCGGATCTGCTCGGGGGTAACGGCCAAGAGTCTGCGGTGGACCCGCTCCAGGTCGATCATGCGGCCGTAGAGCAGGGCGCTCTCCGCCATGATGGTCATTTGGTGCGCGGTGCTTTCCAGGGCCATGCGGCTGGCGTGGATGGAGAAGTCCACCGCGGCCCGCAGTACGGAAGCGGGGACAGGTCTTTCCGCGAGCTTCCTCAGTTCAGCGAAGATGACCTTGAGGACCTGCTCGATTTTGTCAGGATCGATCCCCGCGTGGATGTCGAGCAGACCGGTTTCCTGGACGCTGTTGATATCAGAGCCGGCATCGTAGCAGAGGCCGCGATTTTCGCGGAGTTCGGTCCAGAGACGGGAACTGGTGTTTTCGCCCAGGATCACGTTCAGCAGACGCAGGGCGTGTTGCGAGGGATGGAGACGGCCCGGGGCATGGAAAGCCAGGGCGAGCTGCACCTGGTCGGTATCGCGCGTCTCGGAAATCACCGCCGGGATGCGGCGGGAAGTCAGGCGGAAGGGCCGGCGGTTTGGCTTGGAATCGACGGGAAGATCGGAGGGCAGGATGCTGGACAGCACCTCGCGCACCTCCTCCACCGTGATGCGCCCAGCCACGGAAATCACAGAATTTCCCGAGCCGAAGTATTTATAGACATGGGATTTGATGTCGTGGGGGGTGATACGGTCGATGGTTTTTTCAGTGCCGGCGATGGGCATGCCGAGGGGGTGGCGCGGCCAGACGGTGCGGCACAGCAGGTCCTCGACATACTGGCTGGGCTGTTCCCGGTACATGGAAATTTCCTCGGCGATGACATCGCGCTCTTTTTTGACGACTTCGCCGTCCACGAGGGAGTTTTGATAGATATCGAGCAGGACATCCATGAAGCGGGAGAAATGGGCACCCGGACCGCGGACAAAAAAGGCGGTGTGGTCTTCACAGGTGTAGGCGTCCATGGTGCCGCCGTGGCCTTCCACGTCACTGTTCAACCGGCGGGCGGACCGGCGCTTGGTGCCCTGGAAGATCATATGTTCGGCAAAATGCGCGAGGCCAGTTTTGCGCATGGGATCGTGCCGCCCCCCCACGTTGGCCCAGATGCCCGTGCTGACGCTTTCCATCCAAGGCATCTCCGCCACGCAGACAGGGGTGCCGTATGGCAAATTGAACATATGGTACTTGGTCATGGGTATCTCAAACTTAACATAAAAACGCGCCCCGGCCAGTCCGAAACCAAAACTTCCGCACGGCCCCGGAAGCCCCTTCAGTCCAAGGGCAGCAGCCGCTCCGCCACCGCCAGATCGGAGGGCCAGGTGATTTTAGGATTCGGCGTGGGATTGTCCACCAGCCAAACGGGATGCCCCAGCCGCTCCAGGGCGGAGACTTCATCCGTGACCAGCACGCCCTCCCGCAGGACGGCTTCATAGGCATCGATCAGCAGCGGGCGGGCAAACACCTGCGGGGTTTCCATGATCCAGAGGCCGGCCCGGTCCACGCTGCCGCAAACCCGGCCCGACCCGTCCGCCCGCTTCAGGGTTTCGGAAACCGGACGCGCACTGGCCGCGGCACCGGTCTCGCGGGCCTTGGCGAGACACCGGCTGATCTGGGAAGGGTGAATCAGTGGCCGCGCCCCATCGTGCACCGCCACGTAGTCACACTCTGCCGCCACCGCCTGAATCCCCGCCCAGACCGAAAGATGCCGCTCCGCCCCGCCAGCCACAAAGGCCCGCAGCTTGGTGAGCCCCGCATCATCCGCCAGCCGCTGGATCACCTCCTGCCGGTCGGGGGAGGCCACCACCACGATTTCATCCACCTCTGGACAGGTCTGGAACGCCCTCAGGGTGTGGAGGATCACCGGAGCCCCGCCGAGACTGGCCAGCAGTTTGTCGAAACCCATGCGGGTGCCGCTTCCGGCGGCGACGATGATGGCGGAGGTCATGGGCAATAAATAATCAGTAATTTCCCTCCAGTGCTCCAAGTTTGAACCCGAGACAACCGTCCGGGCACCCAGTCAGACTTTCACAAGGCGATGCACTCTCCCCCGGCCCTGTCCATTGGGATTCGCTTGGAGGATGATCCCGAAAAGAGATAAAGCCCCAAAATGCCTGAACCCCTTATGGGGATTCTCCTCCCTCCGCATCCTTCAACTGCGACTTCAATCGATCGGTATCCTTGCGGACCCGTTCCAACAGCGCTTCGGCGTTTTTGACTTCGTTGCGCAGGTCATCCAGTTCAGGCCGGGCGAATTTTCCGGTCTCCACTTTTTTGAGGAGTTCGACGATGGTGGCGGAGGGGATGGCGAAGCATTCGATCCGGCCGGATCGGGCGATATTGATACCGACCACGTGACCCGCGAGATCAATCACCGGACCGCCGCACTCAGCGGGTTCGAGGAACATGTCGTGTTGCAGGGCGGCCGGGTAGCCGGTGCGGTTCCGGCTGAGCGCGCCGCTCATCAGGTTTCTCGCATCCTCAATCAGGCCGACGTGATTTTCCTCCCGGCGGCGCAGGGTGGCGCTGAGTTCCTTGTCTTCCTGGCCCCGGCGGATCAGCACCTTGACGGTGTCGTAGGGTTTATGGGTGGCGATTTTCTGGATGAAGTCGGACACGGTGTTGATGGACTGCCCATTGATGGAAATGAGCACATCGTTCTTGAGCAACCCGGCTTCGGAGGCGGCACTGTCCGGGCCGACTTCCCGGATCCGGAGATTGCCTTCTTCATTTTCGAGGGAAATCCCGAGAAATCCTTTGTGGGATTCATCCATGTTCCGGGGCGCCACGCTAACCACCCCCACGGCGACGGGCAACCGCTCGGGTCCGGCGGCCGCGAGGTAGCTGCCGGGCGCAGGAGTCGCCGCGGTGTCCCACTCGACCGGGGTCAGGCCACGGGCCTCCACTTTGAGCAGGGCCAGATCATAGCGGGCATGGATATCGGTAATTTTGACATCAAGGGTGATGCCGCCGGAGAACTGGGCGGAGAGATTGGCGAGCGCCTTTCCTTTACTGTCGTGGACTTCGCTCGATTTGGTGAGGAGCCATCCTTTTTCGTTCACGGCGGTCGCGAGGGCGATGGGTTTGCCCTCGCGCAGAATGCGGGCGGTGCTGCGGCGGGCCGTCTCCAGCAGGGAGGACCAAGCGGCGGCCATCTCCGGCGTTTCGCGGCTGAATTGGTCCTGGGCCCGGTCTGATTCGGCAGCCGCCACGCCATCGGCACTTTCCTCCTCTGGCGTGGCCGGTTCTTTGGCAAAACCCCACCCGGTGGCAGCGAGCAACCAGCCGGCAACGAGGAGGGGGCGGTGGAGAAGGGGCAGTTTCATGGCGGCAGGCAGGTTATTTTTTTCCCAGTTTGACCTCAAGGCTGAGCGGCTGGCCGTCGCGCTTGAGTTCGAAGGTGGTGGTGGCTTCCGGCGGGAGGGCCAGCAAGGCGTCGGAGACTTCCGTGGCATCCTTAACCGCGGTGCCGTTGATTTTCATCAGGAGATCCCCCGGTTTCAGCCCGGCCTTGGCGGCAGGTCCTTCGGGGGAAAGCAGGCCCAGTCGTGGCCCGTCAGCACTGAGTTCCACCGCAGCGCCCAGCCAGGGCCGCGGGCCCGGAGCTTCCGGCACAAAAGGAACGCTGGGGCCCTCCTCCGGTTCGTCCGACGGCAGATTGCCCTGGCCATCACGGCGCGGGAGAAACCGGCGGCCCAGTTCCAACTGGAGATCCACCAACTCATCCCCGCGTTGCACCGCCATCGGGACCACATCCCCCGGCTTCCGGCGGCCCAGCAGGCGCTGCATGGCATGAAAATTGGCCACTTCCTGGCCATCAAATTTCTTCACCACGTCGCCGGTTTTCAGCCCGGCTTTGGCCGCGGGCAAGTCTTCAAAAACCTGTTTGACCACCACCCCGTCACGGCTCTCGCGGTCAAAAAGTGCCCCGGTGATGGGGCGGGTTTCGTTGCTGGAATTGAACGACACCTTCCCCCACGTCTGATCCTTGGCCAACTTCTCCCAATCAAACCGCAATGTATCAATGGCCACATGCCGGTTCATCTCCACACTGCCATGGATGGAGGAGTGGATGCCGATGACGCGGCCTTCGAGGTCAAACAAAGGACCGCCGGAATCGCCCCCGATCAGCGGGCACGAGGTGAAGAGCGCTCCATCCAAATCCCGCCGCCAGACGCGTCCCAGCCGGACGGGAGGCCGGCGCTCATAGCTGTAGCCGCCAGGATGGCCCATGGCGACCACCCACTCGCCCAGTTTCAGCAAATCGGAACTTCCCATCTCCACGAACGGCCAGTCCCCCGGTTCGGTGATCCGGGCCATTCCGGCATCCGTGGTGCGGTTCGCCCCCAGGGACGTGCCTTTCACCCGCCGGCCATCCGGGAAAATGATGGTGAGATTGTTCCCCGTGGCCTGAGTGACGTGGGCTGCGGTCAGAATCAGGCCGTCCTTGCTGATGATCACGCCGGAACCCGAGCCGGGCTTGTCCTCATCGGCCGAGGTCACGGCCACCACGCAAGGCATCACCCGCTGCACGATGGCTTTTACTTTTTCCTCGCGGGCCCGGAGGTCATCCAGCCCTTCCGCCCGTGCGGACGGCCCGGCAGCCAGCCACACCCCCAGACCCAGCAGCAAAAAGCGGAACGATTTCATAACTGGACGGAACATCAGGAATTCAGGCACATAGTAACTACGCACCGCCCTCCCGGCAAGATGGGAACGCAAAAACCATGCCGGAGCTGTCAACCCGGACGAAATGCCGGGGCGTTCCGGATTCCGGCCGCCAATCCTGTCATGCCCGGCGCCATCTCAGCCGCGGGCGAGGGCATCGGATTGTTTGACAAACTCATCGCCGCTCCACTCGATGTCGGAGCCGATCATTTTTTTGGATTCCCCGGCGGCCTTGGCGGCTGCCTTGCGCTCGGTCTGGCGTTTCACGAGATCCGCGTGCGTGGTGAAGTAGTCGAGACTCCGTCCCTTGAAGTCTGCCAGGGTTTCAAACTGGTGCTTCTCCATGAAGGCGAGGAGTTGTTCGCACATGGGCTTCACACATTCGTAGCCGAACTTCATCACGCCGGTGCAGACCTGCACCGTGTCGGAGCCCAGGAGGATGAACTGCGCGGCGTCCTCACCGGACTCGATCCCGCCCAGCCCTGACAAACTGCGGTCGGGGAATTCGCTGCGGATCATCTGGGCGATTTCCATCACCATGCGGAGGGCAATCGGTTTGACCGCCTTGGAGGAATAACCACCAGGCGTGGTGTAGCCTTCCACACTGGGTTCCGGGCGCAGGGTTTCCAGATTGACGCCCATGACGCTGCGGATGGTGTTGATGGCACTGATTCCCTGACAACCAGCGCGCAGGGCCGCCCGGCTGGGTTCCTCGATGTGCGTGATATTCGGGGTCATCTTGGCCCAGACCGGCTTTTTGGCGGCGCCCATCACCCACCCGCAGACTTCCTCCAGGAGGTCAGGATCCTGCCCCATGGCCGCGCCCATGCGGCGCTCCGGCAGACCATGCGGGCAGGAGAAGTTCAGTTCAAAACCATCGACCCCGGCGTCCTGACAGCGCTCCACGATCTCAATCCACGCGTCTTTGGAATACTCCTCCATGATGGACGCGATCAGGCAGCCGTCCGGGAAGGCGTCCTTGCACTTTTTGAATTCATCCAGCCAGGTGGAAAAGGCGCGGTCGCTGATCAATTCGATATTTTCCCATCCGATCACCTCCTGACGGTCTGCCGAATACAGCTTGGCATAACGTGGCGTGACATTTTTAACCTTGGTGGCGTCCAGGCTTACGGTCTTCGCGATGACCGCGCCCCAGCCTTCCTTGAAGGCCTTGTAGATGACATTGAGGTTGGTCCCGGGCGGTCCCGATCCAATGATAAAGGGATTCGGCAACGTGAGACCGTCAACTTGGGTGGTGAGGGCAGGCATGGCAGAGGGGGGCAAAGGTCCAGCCCAAGCATAGCCCATGCCACGGGGGGACAAGGCGGATTTTTCAAATCTCCGGCAGCAGTCCCCGAAGCCGGAACCGGAGCCGGGCCTGTCAGGTGGGCGCCCGGAAGGGGAAAGACTACTCCGGGCGTCCGGGCCAAAGCTGCCGCGTCGTCTTCCAGTCTTCCAGCAACCCCCGGAAACGCTGCAGGGGAGGCGGATCTAGGTCCTCCTGCCACACCAGCACCAGCGGAACCGTCTGCGCCGGGGTCAGGGGAACAAAACACAACGGGGTGCCCGGCGGCAGTACGGAATCGGTCACGATGCCCAGCCCGGCCCCTCCTTCCGTATAACTCAGCACCGTGCCGATGACACTGGGCGTGCGGGCCAGCCGGGGCATGAATCCCGCATTCCGGCAGGCCGCGAGAATGGCGTCGTGGAGGCTGGCACCTTCCCGGCGGGCCAGCACGATGAGAGGCTCCCCGGCGAGGGATTTCCAAGGCAGACTGCGGCGGGTGGCCAGCGGATGGTCCGGGCGGAGCACCACGCCAAGGCGTTCCTCCCGTAAAGTCAGGGTCTGGAGGCCGAGGGCGGTGTGGCTGGGCACCGGCCGCGTCAGACCGGCGGTAAGGCGGCCCTTGGCCACCATTTCCCACACGCGCTCCGGAGTGCGTTCCTCCAGATGCAGGCTGACCAGCGGATAACGCCGCCGGTATTCATGCAGCAGCCGTCCCAGAAACGGCTGGGTGGGCGGCCCGATATAACCCAGCCGCAACTCGCCCTCTTCGCCGCTGGCGGTGCGGCGCACGCGGCGCAGGGCTTCCTCCCAGCCATCCAGGAGCAATGCCGTTTCCTGCAGCAGCACCGCCCCGGCCGGAGTGAGCCGGACGAAGTGACGGCTCCGTTCCAGCACCTCGGCGCCGAGATCGTGCTCCAGTTCCTTGATGGCACGGCTCAGGGCGGGCTGGGCAATCCGCAGCCGCCGCGCGGCGCGGGCGTAGCTGAGATCTTCAGCGACAGCTTGAAAATACCGGAGGTGACGGAGGTCCATGGAAAGTCAGGAAGTGATGCTGGGCTGGCTTTGAAGTGATACCATATCAGCATCACGCAGATACCGAAAGAGTATTTCCGTTACCACCAGGAATGGGGAATGATGTTCGGGTGAATAATGTCCATCTCGCCGTCCAGTTCTTCCTTCAGATCGCGGTCATCCTGCTGTTCTGCCGGTTCGTGGGCATGATTGCGGCAAAATTCGGGCAACCGCAGGTGGTGGCGGAGATGATTGCCGGGGTCCTGCTGGGCCCTTCGCTTTTTGGATTGCTGGCCCCGGAAATGCAGCGGGCTTTGTTTCCCTGGGATCCCACTCAGGGCACGCGGGACACCCAGAGCTACCTCTTCCCCGCCTCACAGCTGGGGCTGGCTCTTTACATGTTTATCGTCGGCATGGAGTTCCGGGTGGATATCGTGCAAAAGCGCCTGAAAAGCTCCATCGCGGTCTCCATGGCCGGGATGATCGCCCCGTTTCTTCTGGGAGCCGGGTTGGCGTGGGTATTGTTTTATAACACGGAACTGTTCCCGGAAAAAACCAGCCTGATGGAGGCGATGCTTTTCCTGGGCGCCTCCATGTGCATCACCGCCTTCCCCATGCTGGCGCGGATCATTCATTTCAAAAAGCTGACGGGCACGACCATGGGCACGGTGGCCATCGGCGCCGGGGCGATCGACGATGCCACGGCGTGGTGCCTGCTGGCGGTTGTGCTGGCCAGCTTTGACCAGAATATCAGCCATGCATTTGTGAATATGGCCTATGGGGCGGGGTTTGTGGCCGTCACCCTCCTTGTCGTCAAACCCCTGCTGGCCCGGTTTCAGAGCAGATTGGAAAAGGACGGTTCGTTGACGGAAGGCGGACTCGTGATTGGTCTGGCCTGTATGTCCCTCGCCGCCTGGTTTACGGATAAAATTGGCCTGCATGCGGTATTCGGGGCCTTTGTGATGGGAGCCGCGATGCCCCGGCGGGTGATCGCGCGGGATTTGATCGCCCGCATCCAGCCACTCGCCGTCGCGCTGCTGCTGCCTCTCTTCTTCACCTATTCCGGATTGAATACCAAAATCGGCCTGCTGGATTCCTGGTATCTTTGGGGCATGTGCGGCGCCGTTCTGGTGGCCGCGGTCCTGGGCAAGGGCGTCGCCTGCTGGCTGGCGGCCCGGGCCACGGGGATCTCCAACCGCGAGGCTATGGGCATTGGCGTGCTGATGAATGCTCGGGGCCTGATGGAACTCATTATCATCAACATCGGCCTGCAGCGCGGCATCATATCCGAAGGCCTTTTCGCCACCCTCGTCATCATGGCCGTCATAACCACCCTGATGGCCTCCCCCATCTTTGAATACCTGGTGGGACGACATGGCGTCACCCGCGAGCCCGACGCAGACGAGGGCGCAGAAAATGAAACTGCCCCGGCGATCGCGGCGTAATTCCAACGGTTTTCCCATCCGCCTCCACAATCCCCCTCCTATCATGGTAATGCCCCCGACTCCAGACTACGATGTCATCATCATCGGCGGCGGCCCCGCCGGCGCCAGCACCGGCGCTCTCCTTGCCGAATACGGCCATCGCGTCCTCATTGTGGAGCGCGAGAAGTTCCCTCGCTATCATATTGGAGAATCTCTCATTCCCTTCACCTTCGGTCCTTTGGAACGGCTTGGACTGGTGGACCGGATGAAGGCCTCGCACTTCCAGAAAAAATACAGCGTGATGTTTGTCCAGCCGGACGGCAAACGCTCGCAGCCCTTCTATTTCCACACCCGTTACGACATCAATACCGTCGCCCAGACCTGGCAGGTACTGCGCTCGGAGTTCGACGAAATGCTCTTGCGCCACGCGGCTGAAAAGGGCGCGGAAGTCCGTGAGGAATGCACCGTCACCACCCTGCTCCGCGATGCCCACAACGCCGTGTCCGGAGTCCGGGTGAAAAACGCGGACGGCAGTGAGGAGGAACTCCATGCCCGCCTGACCATCGACGCCACCGGCAAGGAAGCCTTCGCCTCCAACCGGCTGGGCTGGCGCCTGCCGGACCCCAAGCTGAACAAGGTCGCCGTCTGGACTTATTATGAAGGAGCCTCCCGCGAATCCGGCATCGATGAAGGCACCACCACCGTGGCCGCCATTCCGGAAAAAGGCTGGTTCTGGCACATCCCGCAGCATGGCGACCGCATCAGCGTCGGCGTGGTGGCGGAAGGCAAATATCTCAGCCGCGATGGCGTGCGCGATCCCAAGGAGATGATGGACCGCGAAATCGCGGGCAATCCCTGGATGCGCGAGCATCTCGCCACCGGCCGCCAGGAGGGAGAATATTGGATCACCAGCGAATACTCCCGTCATAGCAAATACGGGGCGGCTCCCGGACTGCTGCTGGTGGGGGACGCCTTTGCGTTCCTTGACCCCGTTTTCAGCAGCGGGGTGATGCTGGCATTGAAGAGCGGAGTCCTCGCCGCCGATGCCGTGCATGAAGCGTTGGAAGCTGACGATGTCTCGCCGGAACGGTTCGCCGGCTACGCCGCCGCCATCCGCACCAGTGTGGAGAACATGCGCAAACTGGTCTATGCCTTTTACGACCCCAATTTTTCATTCAAGGATCTCATCATGCGCTTCCCCGAAGCGGCGGGAGCCGTAACCGATTGTCTCTCCGGCGACCTTGGCCGCGACTACACCGAACTCTGGGCCCAGATCAGTGAATTCGTGGATCTCCCGGACGACCTTCCCTATGGCGCGCCGCTGACGGAAGCGGTCCCGGCCTGAAAATGGAAAACGCGGCAAAGTGGCTGGAAATGGGAGGAAACATGCGGCCGGGCCGACGCGTTTCCAGAGGTGACTTCACCTCCGCATCCCATGAGCAAAACCGTTAGCCGCCGCCGTTTCCTTTCCGCCTCCGCTGCCGCTCTCGGCACTCCGTTGATTCTGCCAGGGCGCGTCCTGGGAGTGGATGGAGCGGTGGCTCCGAATTCCAAAGTCCGGCTCGCCTGCATCGGCGTCGGCGGCATGGGCACGGGGAATTTGAAGTCCTTCCTCAGTGATGAACGCGTGCAGGTGGTGGCGGTCTGTGATATCGACATCAACCACCGCCGGGCCGCCGGGGATCTGGCCAAACTGACGGATGGCGATCTCTACGGGGACTTCCGCGAGGTCCTCGCCCGCAAGGACGTCGATGCCGTGATGAATGCCACGCCGGACCACTGGCACGCGGTGATCGCCACGGCTGCCGCCGCAGCAGGCAAGGACCTCTACACGGAAAAACCGCTGGCCTCGGGAATTGCGGACGGGCGCGCCATCTGCCGCGCGGTGGCGGCTCACAAGCGGGTGCTGCAATGCGGCACCTGGCGGCGGTCCGGCCTGAAAACCCGCCTCGCCTGCGAGTGGGTCCGCAACGGCCACATCGGCGATCTCAAAGTGATTGAAGTCGGGGTGCCGGGAAAATTCCGTCCTTCCGGCGGCTTCGACGGCACCGAGGCCGCGCAGCCGGTTCCGGCAGGAATTGACTACCCGATGTGGCTGGGTCCGGCCCCGGAGGCCCCCTATCACCAGGCCCGGCTGCATTACAACTTCCGGTGGATCACCGATTACGCGCCCGGTTATATCACGGATTGGGGCGCGCATTTTCTGGATGTGGCCCAATGGGGCGCAGGCATGGATGACACCTCGCCCACGGAAATTTCCGCCACGGGAGTGGTCCGCCGTGACAAGGGGATCTTTAATGCTCCAGAGAGTTTCCGCATCGAATATCAATATGCCAACGGCACGCGGATGGTGATGACCAGCACCACCAACGAGAAGGAATGGGGCGTCCGTTTTGTCGGCACCAAAGGCACGGTTTTCACGGAAAATGACCGTTTGGAAACCGATCCCGTCAGCCTGCGTGCGGTGCGGCCCAAGGACGGTGAAGTGCGGCTCTTCGAATCCACTAACCACCACCGCAATTTCATTGATGCGGTGCTCACCCGCGGCCAAACCGCGGCCCCTGCCCCGGTGGCCCAACGTGCGGCCACCCTCTGCCATCTGGGGGCCATCTCCGCGGCGCTCGGCCGCCCGGTGAAGTATGATGGAGTCGCGGAAAACTTCGGCTCCGACGCTGACGCCAACGCCCAACTCGCCCGGCCCTTGCGCAGTCCCTGGAAATTGAGTGCCTGATGCGCTGGAGCAGAATTGCTTTCCTGTTATCCGGGTTCCTCCACCGCCCGTTGCTGGCGCAATTCACTCTGCCGCTGCAGGAACCGGCGGCGGCGTGCTTCAATAAAATCGCGGTCGTAGATCTGCTGGCCGAGATTGCGGAAACCGTTCTCCAGCTCGGCGATGGACATCTGGGCGGGTTGATAATTCACGTCGAACAAGGTGCATTTTTCCCACGCTCCGGGTTCAATGATGCGGCCCTGCGCCAGGAGCCGGTCATAAAGCGGGGCATTGGGAAAAGCTGTCATGAGGGTGATCTGGACTTCATAAAGCCCGGTCTCCTTCACAAATTCCAGCACCCGGTCGAAGCAGGTGGTATCCTGCTGATCGAGCCCCAGCACAAAGCAGCCATTCACGGTGACCCCGGCGTCCTGGATGCGGGCAATGGCTTCCCGGTAGCGGTTGGCCTGACGCTGTTTCCAATTGGCCTTGCGCTCCACGCCGGCCAGTTCGCGGATGTCAGGACTTTCCAGTCCGATCAATATCTGGGCGCAGCCGCTTTCCTTCATGAGATGCAGCAATTCGTCGTCCCACGCCACGGAAATGTCGGTTTCGGTGAACCACCGGAGCCCCAGCGGGATCAGGGCGCGGCACAGTTCGCGCCCGCGGCGGCGGTCCGCAAAGGTGTTGTCATCGGCGAATTCCAGGAACGGATGCGGCCAGAGTTCCCGCACCCGGTTGATTTCATCAATGACCTTCGGCACCGGCTTGAGTTTGTAGCGGGGATCCAGCCGGATGCTGGCCCCGCAAAAATCGCAATTGTAAGGGCACCCGCGCTGCGTCTGCACGGTGATGCGGTTGTAGCGGCTGATGTCGAGGAGATCGAAGCGCGGCATCGGAGCTTCCGCCAGATTGAACGACCGGCCGCGGGCATTGTAGCGGGGTTGCAGACGGTTGGCCTTCAGATCCGCGATCAGATCCGGCCACACCGGTTCCCCTTCCCCGATGACGATGGCGTCGGCATGCCGGGCGGCCTCGTCCGGGCAGGCGCTGACGTGGAGGCCGCCCAGCAGCACCACCGTGCCCGCCGCACGGTAGCGGTCCGCCAGTTGATAGGCCTCCTTGATCTGGGCCGAGAAGCTGGAGATGGCCACCACATCAAATTCCCCGGGCAATCCATCGACCCGGGCCAGATCCGGGACTTCCACATAACTGATATCAATATCCGCCGGGGTCAGCCCCGCCAGCGTGAGCAGGCCAAGGCTGGGCAGCGAGGCAATGACCTTGCTGCGCTCCATGAACCCCGGCAGCGTGAGCCCGATAGCGAGCAGCTCCGCGTTCTGACAGCGGATGCCGGACATGGCGATGAGGCCTAGGGTCATGGGTTTAAAGGAATGTGCAGCGCGGACAGATCGGATTCAGGGCCAACCGGTAAAAGT
The DNA here is from genome assembly GCA_942492905.1 of uncultured Verrucomicrobiota bacterium. Taxonomy (GTDB): domain Bacteria; phylum Verrucomicrobiota; class Verrucomicrobiia; order Verrucomicrobiales; family V1-33; genus CAIZWU01. The sequence continues at coordinate 1,091,264 of OW818657.1, read as the reverse complement.
GCAGAGCACGCCCACGGCCACGCCGCTGACGGGAATGAAAAAGAGATGCCGCAGCGGCTTCCACCAAGCGCTGAGGAAACAGACGGTGGGCATGGTGGCCGCACCGATGGCAAAAGCCCACGCGCCCCGCAGCGCCCAGGCGGGATCCAGATGCAGCGCGTGATGGGTGAAGGCGAAGAAGAAATTCACAAACCCCAGTCCGAAAAAGGAAATGTGACCGAGCCGGGTGAGACGGCGGCGCCAACCGGAATATCCGCCCATCCAGTCCTCCCGGGCGAAGAACAAACCGATCACGGCGCCGCTGACCACACCGAGCAGCATGCCGGTCCAGGCGAGTTTGAGCATGGTGGAAGTGATAATGTCAGGCATGGGTCAGGATCAGGCAAACGTTGGCACCGCCAAATCCGCTGGCGTTGCTGGCAATGATGGCTGGGCGGGTGTCCCGGGTTTCGCGGGGAAAATCCAACCCGGCGCCTTCGGGCAGGACTTTGACCAGATTCGCCTGGCCCGGAATGAAACCTTCCTGAAGGGCCAGCACACAGAACGCCGCCTCCATGGCGCCCGCCAGCGAGAGCCCATGGCCGGTCAGGGCTTTGGTGCTGGAAATGGCGGGACGGTGCGTCCCGAACACGCGGTGCAGCGCCAGCGCCTCGGCCCGGTCTCCGGCAGGCGTGCTGGTGGCATGGGCATTGACGTAATCGATTTCGTCAGGATTGATGCCGGCATCGGAAAAGGCGAGGGCCATGGCGCGGGCCAAACCATCGCCTTCCGGATGAGGCGCGGCCACGCTGAAGCCATCGGCGGCTTCCCCCCAGCCGGCCAGTCTGGCCAGCCGGGTGGCACCGCGCCGTCTCGCAGCACTCCCGGATTCGAGGATGAGCACCACCGCGCCGCCCGTGCCCGTGAAGCCGTTCCGCCCTTCATCAAACGGACAGGAAGCCCGGGCTGGATCGGTCTCCAACGACAGCGCACCCATGGCGTGGAACGGCAGCAGCATCGGCACGTTCAAGTCCTCGGCCCCCACCACGATCATACGGTCCTGACGCCCCAGACGGATGGCATCGCAGGCATATCCGAGGGCGTGCGCGGACGAAGCACAGGCGGACACAAAACCGCAGCAGGCCCCGCGGATGCCGAGATGGGCCGCCAGATTGAAATTCAGGGTCCCGGCGACGGATGCCACCGCGCCCAGCGGATGCCCGCGCTGCCAGCCGGTGCGCGCCATCGCCGACAGCCGGTCAAACATAACCTGCGGCGACCCGCCCGACGCGCAGGCCAGTCCGGTGCGGCCATCCGTGATTCCAGTGAGGGAAAGCCCCGCTTCAGCAAGGGCCTGGTGGACTGCCAGCACCGCACAGGCGCCATGGGGCGGCAGGCTGCGGGCGGTCTGGCGGTCGATTTCAAGATTGTCAGGAAAGGTCCAGCCGGCGGGTTCCGTCGCGGCAAGGTCAAAACCCTTCAAGGTGCCGGCCACCTTGACCGGGAGCGCGGTGCCCGGCAGGGGATCCCAAGGCACGATGCCACTGCGCATTGCCGTCAGCGATTCGACTACGGCGGCGCGGCTGTGGCCAATGCTGGTCACAAATCCAAGGCCGGTGATGAATACCGATTCCATGCGGAGATCAGGGGGAGGCCGCCTCCGGTGGCAGCAGGCCGAGTTTCCGGCACAGCAATGCGTGCAGTTCGCCCACTGTTTTCACCTGAGCGGTCTCATGCGTTTCGATAGGCACGCCCAGCAGTTCATCGAACTTGAAAGCGGCCTCGGCCAAGGTCAGGGAATCGACCCCTAGATCCTCGTTGAGCCGGGCATCATCCGGAACATCCGCGAGGGAACGGGCATTGGTTTTGGGTAAATAGAACTGCAGCAGCCCCAACATGGCGGCGCGCAGCCGGACCGGTGTGAAATCGCCCCGCAGCGTCATCACAGCGTCCAGAGCGGAGGGTGGAAATCCCCGCAACTCCGTGCGGAGATCTTCATCTGATTTGGTCAGCAGCGCATTCATGGGAAATCGATGGACGATCTTGCTCTGAAAGGGGCCTGAATTCCTGCTATGGAAGCGACCGGCCCGTTGCGTACAAGTTCAGATGAATAACGGAAATCCCCCGGCCAAGTCAATGATTATCCCCACCGGATGCGTCAGGCACGAAATCCAGGACGGCGGAGGAATTGCACCTTCCGGCAAAAACCGGCCCAGTTGGTCAGCATCCTCCGTTGATCCTTCTTCTTCTGGCATTAGCCGGAATTCAGCAGCCGTCCGGCCTCCTTCCTCGCCCAGGCATCGGCGGCGAGGATGGCTTCCAAACCGGCGTGCGATTCGGTTTGGTGCACCTCCATGGTGCGTGCCACCGTCTGCCAGATCCCGGGGAAGGAGAGGCGGCCTTCGATGAAGGCAGCAACGGCAATTTCGTTGGCGGCATTGTAGACTGCGGGGAGAGAGCCGCCGATGGTACCGGCTTGCACGGCGAGATCGATGGCCGGGAAATCGGCGCGGCGCGGTGCTTCAAAATCAAGTTGGCGCAGGGCCGCAAAGTCGAGCGGACGCAGGCTGTTTTTCACCCGTTGCGGCCAGGTGACGGCATACTGGATCGGAAAACACATGTCGCTGTGGCTGAGTTGGGCCAGCACGCTGCCATCGATGAATTCCACCATGCTGTGGATGATGCTTTGCGGATGGACGATCACATCCACGCGGTCCATGGGAACATTGAACAGCCAGCGGGCTTCGATCATTTCGAGGCCTTTGTTGAAAAGCGTCGCGCTATCAATAGTGATCTTCCGGCCCATTTCCCAGGTGGGATGCTTCAGGGCCTCGCCGAGGGTGGCGGCGGCGATCCGGTCATTCGGCCAGGTGCGGAACGGGCCTCCGCTGGCGGTGAGGATCAGACGGGTTACTTCCTCCGGGTCACGGCCTTCGAGGCATTGGAAAATAGCGTTGTGCTCACTGTCCACCGGCAGCACGGCTACGCCTTGGCGGCGGGCGGCTTCCATCACGATTTCGCCGGCCATGACCAGAATTTCCTTGCTGGCAATGGCGAGGTCGCAGCCGGCTTCAATGGCGGCGAGCGCCGGACGCAACCCGGCGGTGCCGACAATGGCGATGAGCACCATGTCCGCCTGCACCGCCTGGATCAGCTCCACGAGGCCTGATTCGCCCGGGAAAACCCTGACATCATCCGGCAAGGCACTAGCCAGCGCAGGGAGCGAGGTGGCATCGGTCAGGGCCACATGCTTGACCCCGAATTCCACGGCCTGGGCGGCGAGGGCGTCTGTGCTGCGTGCGGCCGCAAGACCGACCACTTCAAACCGCTCCGGGATATCGCGGGCGACTTTCAGGGCACTGGTGCCGATGCTGCCGGTGGACCCGAGAAGGATGACGCGCTTCCGCTTTTCAGAGGGCCTGACTGCTGACATACCAGAGATAGAAATAGAAGACCGGAGCGGTGAAGAGCAGGCTGTCGATCAGGTCGAGCGAGCCGCCGATGCCGGGAAGGAAGTTTCCGGAGTCCTTCACTTCCAGACAGCGCTTGATGACGCTTTCCGCCAGATCGCCCACCACGCAGACCGCCGCGAGAATGAGACAAAGCACGGTGGCGCTGACCGGAGTGAGCATCGGCATGCGGGGCTGCCAGGCGAAATAAACGACCAAGCCGCCCACGAGCGCGCCGAGGGCCGCGCCGATCATGCCTTCCCATGTTTTGCCAGGGCTGATATGGGGGATCATCTTGTGTTTCCCGATCAACGAGCCCACCACGTAGGCTCCGCAATCCGTGAATTTGGTGGTCACGATCAGAAAAACCAAATAGGGCAGACCACGCAACCAGCCGTCCGGCTCGACGCCCGGCAGGTAAAGCACGCGGGTCATGAAACTGCTGAGCCAGGGGACGTAGAGGAAACCCGCGATCGTATAAACGATGGCCCAGAGCGTGGCCCGGCCTTCCAGCGGGCGGAACAACACCGGCACAAACGACGCGAGCGTTACCCCGGCGATGAAAGCGAGATCCACCAAGGGGGACCAGGGCTGACCCGTGCGCTGACAAATCGTGAAGGTCCCGGCAAACCAGGCGATCGTGACTGCGATCAGCCCCCAGCGCCATGGTTTCGGCAGCGTTTTGTCCATGGTGACAAATTCCCGCACGCCCGCGATCCCCAGCAAGCCCAGCAGCACAAAAAACAGGGCGCCCTTGCCCGTCACAATGGCTGCAGCGACGAGGGCCCAGAGTGCCAGAGTACTGCTCAACCGCCGGGCGAAGACACGCGACTTGGATAGCGCGGGCGCAGGGGTGGGGGCAGCAGCAGGATCGGGCATGGCTGGTTCTGACTAGGCGGAAACTCCACCGGTGGCAAGCCGCATTGCGGGTGGGCGTGCGGCCTTGGACACGCCCTCCCCCCCGGCTTCGGGAAGGAGCATCGATCCGCGGTAGCCAAATGCGGGGTCTTGGCCATGATATGCCCTGTAGTTTCCCCCGATGAGTTATTCCTGTGTGCTTGAATGGATCTTCCGCCTCGTGCTGGCAGGGGTCTTTTTAGTGGCCGGATATGAGAAGGCACGCGACCCAGTCCAATTTTTGCTGGATATCCGCAGTTTCCATCTGCTCCCGGATCCCTATGCGGGGCTGCTCGCCTTGGGATTGCCGTGGCTGGAGCTGCTCTGTGCCGCCGGGGTCTTGCTGAAGCGGCTGTATGTGGGATCGGTGGCGATACTGTCGGCGAGCCTCGCTGTTTTCATCGTGGTCATCGCGTGGTCGTGGCACCGGGGGTTGGATATCTCCTGCGGGTGTTTTGGGAAGACGGATCTGGAGCTGGGCTATCTCCAGCATCTGGTGCTGAATGCCACCCTGCTCGGCATGGGGCTGTGGCTGCTGTGGCGCGAGTCCCGGAGCGGGAGGGAAAGCAAGCCGGCTTGACCGGCCGTACCGCCCGGCGATAGCTGGCGGATGCGCCTTGAAGTGATCAATACCGGGACGGAACTGCTGCTGGGAAACACCCTGAATACGCACCTCGCCTTTCTCGGCGAAACCCTGCTGCCACTGGGGCTGCGGATCGGCCGGCAACTCACCATTCCTGATGGGGCCATTATTGGCGAAGCCGTCCTGGAGACGGTGGGGCGGGCAGACATCGTAATTGTCACGGGTGGCCTCGGACCGACCAGCGATGACATCACGCGGGAGCTGATTGCGGAATTGCTCGGCCTGCCGCTGGAGTTGAATCCCGAAGTGGAAGGAGCGATCAAGGCCTTGTTATGGAACCGGCGGCGTGAAATGAGCGAGGCCACACGGCGTCAGGCCATGGTGCCGGCCGGGGCGGCCGTTTTGACGAATGCCTGGGGCACCGCCCCGGGATTGTATCTTCCCCCGGGACCAGTGATGGCGGCGGGCGGGGCGCTTTCGCCCCATTTGATTTTACTGCCCGGTCCGCCGCGGGAACTGCACCCGATGGTGAAGGAGGTGGTGGTGCCCTTGCTCAAAAAAATCTGTGAGGGGCGCACCGTGATCCGGGAAATGGGGAATTTCCGCCTCGCCAACATGGGCGAAAGCCAAGTGGCGGCGGCCGTGGAGGATTCCATCCAATCGCTCGGCGATGTGGAGTTGGGCTACTGCGCGAGGGCCGGCGAGGTGATTGTGCGGGTGCTGGGCACTCCGGCGCAGCTGGCGGCCTCGGAAGCGATCATCTGCGCGGCCTTTCCGGCCCATTATTTCAGCTCCAGGGATCAGCCGCTGGAGTTTACGGTCGTGGATCTGCTGGTGAGAATGGGGCAGTCCGTCTCGACAGCGGAGTCCTGCACTGGAGGGTTGATTGCCCATCGCATCACCAATGTGCCGGGAGCCTCGGCGATCTTCCCGCGTGGGGTGGTGACTTATGCCAATGAAGCCAAAACCGACCTGCTCGGCGTGCCGGCAGATCTGATTGCGGTGCGGGGAGCGGTCAGCCACGAAGTCTGTGCCGCTATGGCCCACGGCTGTCTCCACGCGGCGGGGACGAATCATGCCCTGGCGGTCACAGGCATCGCGGGTCCAGGCGGAGGAAGCGTGGAAAAGCCCGTAGGCACCGTGTTCGTGGGCCTCGCCTCCAAGGGGATTGAGGAACCGCTGGTGGAGCAGTTCCTGTTCAAAGTGGAACGCGAGACCTTCAAGCAGCTGACCGCCCAAGCGGCGCTTGATTTATTGCGCCGCCGTCTGATCCGAATGGTTTAGGCCCGGTGCTGCCTTGAGGAAGGGATGGGGGTTACAAACGCTGGCTGCTTTCATCCTCCCTTAAGTGACAATTCTGTTACATTGCTGCAGATGAAAAGCATCTCCCCCCGGTCTTCCCATCCTGCCGCCGGTATGCTGGCTCTGCTTTTGGGTTTCGGCCAGGCCTGCGCTTCGCCTGAGTCCGATGCCGTATTGGCGAATTTCGGCGTTCTGGAATGGATCGGCGGCCTCAATGGCGAGGTGCTGGACAATAGCAGCGAATGGAAACCGGAATATGAGGGACAATTGGCCACCCAGGTCGATCTGAGCGAGCCCCACTCCGCCACCGGCGATCTTTTGGGAAACATCTACGTCGCCGATAAAAATGCCAATGCCATCCGGGTGATCGACCGCAGTGGAAGGATCCGCACAGTGGCCGGCACCAACACCGCCGGCTATAATGGAGAAGGCCCGGCCCACCAGCGGCAGCTGAATGGTCCTCAGAACGCCTATCCCATGCCGGATGGTTCCTTTTACATTCTCGATACCGGGAATCAGCGGATCCGGCGGGTGGATGCCGCCGGACAGATGAGCACCGTGATTGTCGAAAGCAATGGCCTCTCCCGGGGATTGTGGGTCAAACGCGACGGTTCGTTGATTTATTACTGCACCAATACTGCCCTGAAACGCTGGACGCCGGCCTTCGGCAGCAATCCCGGGGCGGTGATGGCCAGTGGATTCTCCGAGTTGGGCAATATTGATGTCGCGGAGAATGGAGACATTTACCTGACGGACCGGGGGAACGTGACCACTGATCCCACTTTTTCCAAAGTCTTCCGTATCGCCCCGAACGCCACTCCAACCACCTTCACGCCGCAGGTGGTCGCAGGTACGGGCGGCACCACAGACAGTGGGCCTGGCGCCAGCGGCTCCCTCGCCACGCAGGTTGGCATCCGTGGGGTGCGGGGGATCGCATTCCATCCGGCCGGCGGTTATTTCCTGGCCACTCACAAGGGAGGTGATTTGTGGTATGTGGACCGCAATGGGATCATTACCCTGGTAATCCAGGGCAACGACGCGAATGCCAACGTGCCGGCCAGCCTGCCCCGGACTCTGCCGGCCCTGGGCAGTGCCGTGGTGAGTGAACTGCGATCGGTGAGTGTGGCCCTGAATGGGGATTTACTGATTGCGACGAATGACTCCGGCTACATCCTCCGGGCCCGCTATCAAGGGCCCGTGCCGGAGCCCGCCGAATTGCGTGCAATCCCTCCCACTGCTGCCGGAGAGCCCATGACGCTGCAATGGACTCCCGCCCCCGGCCGGTGGTCCCGGCTGGAGTCCACCAGTGATCCGGCCACAGGGAGCTGGACCTCGCGCACCGTCACGCCAGCCGGGGCTTCCGGTTATCCGTATCTCTGGACGGAACCCTTTCCCACCTCCACTCAAACCCGGCAGTATTACCGGCTCAGGGAATTCCGGGACTGGCCCAATTAATGGCAGCAGCCATCGCGCCTTTATTCAAGCGCCCCTCCGGCATCAGACACGGGAATTCAGGACGGCCGGCGCAACCCCGGTACTAACCGGTCATCTCCACCACCACCGCCGTCGTATTGTCCCGGCCGGAACGTTCGAGAGCATCATTGATCAGCTGCTGGGCCGGTGTGATGACCCTGTCTGGACTGCGCAGCACTTCTTCCAGGTGGTGATCCCAGAGACCATCGGTGATGCCGTCCGTGACGAGCAGAAAACGATCACCTGGCTGACAGGAAACCGCCCCAATCTGGGGATCCACAAATTGATGCCCTGCCCCCAGCGCTTTATTGAGCACATTTTTCCTCGGATGGGTCCGGGCCTCGCGTTCGGAAAGCTTGCCATTCCTGCGCAGCCAGCCGACCTGGGAGTCATCCTTGCTGAGTTGTTTGAGAGGGCCTTCCGCGGGCAGATAATAAAGCCGGCTGTCACCGATGTGGGCGAAATAGAGCCAGCCCGGAGCGAACCAGGCCAAGGTTAGGGTGGCCCCCATGCCGGCACATTCGGTGTAACTTCCGGCCAATTCTGTAAGGTCGCGGTGGATGGAAGTGAAGAGTTCCGGGAGCACATCCTGAAAGTCAGGAGGTCGGCCCTGAGCCCGCTGGCGGAAGCTCCGCGGCAGCAACTTGGTGATTTTATCCACCGCGATACGGCTGGCAAACTCGCCACTTTTGGCCCCTCCCATGCCGTCGCTCACCGCAAAGACAAAGTCCGCCTCCGCGAGGGTGGCAGATCCGACCTTTCCAAGAATACGGACTTCGGCGGCATTGAAGGATAGCGCCAGGAAAGCGTCCTCGTTATTGGGACGGACTTTGCCGGGATGGGTCAGGCCGGACCACCTGAGGTCTGGGGAAAGAGAAGAGGAATCCGTGGATGGCATGGAGGGGAAAGGAGCTTGGTTTGAGCGCAAACGCCTACCGGTGATCTGTGATAGGGGCGGGCGGCGGGGACTCTGGATCCGGCTCCAAACAGCCCGCCCCTTTCATTTCAGATTTTTCCAAATCCAACAGACCAGCGCCGGGATCATCCAATAAAGTGGCGAACTCGAAATCAATCAGGCAAAACCGCCCCAACTGCGGACTGTAGGTAATATTCCGCAAATGGCGGTCCTCGTGGCGCACGCCAAAAGCCTCCAACTCCGTAAAAAGTTGGGCGACTCGGCTTTCGTCCATGCGCTCCACCCGCCCTCCACAGTTGGTGGTCACCATGACCAGGTGGGCCGGGTCATGCTCCAGCAGGCGGGGCACGAAAGGGCATCCGCGCTTTTCGAGATATTGCAGAACCCGGACTTCATTGGCAAACCGCTCGTCTGCATGCGGTCCCCGGAAGGTTTTGTGGACCCGCCCATCGTAGCCGAGTCGAACCGTTGCCCGGGCAGTGTCTTTGACCTGATTCATGGACTCCAATCTGACGAGTCCACCAAACTTGGCAAGAAGGACCGCACTACGCTACGGGCCGACCTGGGTACCCATGGCCAATTCACACCCGGCCGCCAGAACGGCATTCTGTACCCGCTGCACCATCCCGTGGGGAACGGCCTGATCCGCATTCACCACAACATTCCGGGTCTCGGACTTCACCGCCTCGAGCGCCGCAGCCAGATCTCCGGTAAAAATGGGTTGATCGTTCAACCAGACAGAAGGCGAATCACCCGCCTGAATGGTGATGATGTGTGCCCGCTCCACCAGCTTGAGACTGGATTGGGAGACTGGCAACTGCACACGGATCCCACTGCGGACCACCAAGTTGGAGTTCAGCAGGAAAAAAATCAGCAGCAGCAGCACAATATTGAGCAGCGGTGCCAGATACAGAAAATCCGGGCGGAGCGTGAGTGTGCTCTGGAGTTTCATGGCCTGAATATACCTCAAAAGCTGGATTTTACATTTATCCCGGGCAGCGCACGTGCGTCAGGGCCAATCCCTACTTCACCACCACTGGTCCCCCGCCAGCAGCCTTCCGGCGTTTTTCCTCAATGCTGCGGGCCCCTTCTTTGAACTCCACAATATCGGTGGTCTGCCGACTTTGGAGGAGAAGATTCACGATTTCAATCCCCGCACGCTCCATATCGTGCATCAGGGTTTTCGCATTCTGGGCGAGGTAAGCATAAAGCACGTAGGAGGGAATGGCCACTGCGATGCCCGCAGCACTGGTGACCAGACTCCGATAAATGCCACGGGCGAGTTCCGTATTGGTCGCGTAGCCGTTCTGGGCCACTGGAAGAAAGGTATCGATCAGGCCCAGCACCGTGCCGAGCAAACCGATCAGTGGGGCAATATAAGCAATGGAAAGCAGCACGGGCAGGGAACGCTCCAGACGGGGAACTTCCAACTGCCCCGCTTCCTGGGCAATCTCCTTCAATTCAATCCGATCAGCCTCATGACGGGTCAGAACGGCCTTCATCACCCGGGCAACCGGCCCCGGGGTGCCGGCACAGACATGGAGCGCCTCCGCATAATTTTTGCGGCTGATCAAATTCCCCAAACCTTGCAGAAGATCCTGCACCACGATGGTGGAACGGTGGAAATGGAAAAAGCGTTCGAGAAAAATCCCGACCGCCAAGAGGCTGCACCCGAGGAGGAGAAAGATGAGGGGACCTCCCTGTGTGATCAATTCCTTCATTGTTGATTAAAGATTTAGCGGAAACTATGCCACCGGACAACCGGCAAAAATCGCTGGGAAAAGCTTAACCCCACTTAGGCAATTCCGCCACGCCTTTTCTCCAAGCCGCCGGGAAAGCGTTGCCACAGCAAAAAAATGACCTGAAAAAGCCCGGTACTGCCCTTGGCCTGAAATTTACTTCCATCTGTACTGGCTAAGTCGACCACGCCACCAGCCCTGAAACTCACTCAGCGTTTAATGCTGGTGACCGATTGGAGGATCACGGACACCATCAGATAGGCCATGGTCCCGACGATGATCGCCATGAAGAAAATGATAATGGGAGTGACCATGGCGGTGCCCCGGTCAATCGTCTTCTGCAGTTCCTTCTCGTAGCGCATGGCGGTACGCTCCAAAGAGTGTTCAATATCCCCGGTCTGTTCCCCGACCGTGATCATATCCGTGAGCAGGGATGGGAAGAAACCAACCTTGCGCAGCGAACGGGAAAGCGACCCGCCCTCTCCCACCATGGCAATGACTTTGGTGAGGAGACTACGCAGATGCCGGTTGACTGTGGCGTCGCGGGTCAGTTCGAGGGCGCGCAGCAGCGGAAGTCCATTCCCAACCAGATTGGAGAGCGTTTCGAGAAACTGCACAAAGAACCGCTGGCTGATCAGCGGACCAAAGAAGGGCAAGGTCAATTTGATGCGGTCCCATGGCTCGCGGTAGGTAGGCGAACTGGTAATGCGCTGAAAGCCATAAACCACCAGACCTATCACGAGAGCGATCGCCCACCAGTAGCCCATCACGAAATCCCCCACGCCCAGCACGGCCTTGGCCGCCATCGGCAGTTCCTTGCCCATGCTTTTGAGCAACTGGGTGAGCTGCGGAATCAGGTAAGAGACAAATAAAATACTCACTGCGAAGCCCGCGACCATCAGACAGATCGGGTAGATCATGGCCACGGTCACCTTGTTCGTCAGAGCCTGTACCGAAAGCAAATACTCGGACTGCCGCCGCAGGATCTTGGGCAAGGCTCCGGAAATCTCACCTGCAGCGGCCAGATTGCAGTAGAGTTCCCCGAAATTGGGACTGGCCACCTTGAGTGACTGGGAAAAGCTGGCACCATCGCGGATGCGCGACCGCAGGATGGTCGTCACGTCCTTGACGCCGGAAAGCTCATCGCGGCTTTCCATGATCCGCAGCGCCGGCTCCAATTGCAGACCCGCCGCCAACAAGTCGCTGAGTTCCTCGGTAAAAAGAATGATATCGCCCCGTTTCAGCTTTACTGGCCCCTGCGGGATGACGGCTTTGGTCTTTTCCGGCTCACCAGTTTTGGCACCAGAGGATTTTGTGGCCAACGCAGCCACTGGCTTTACCGAGTCCGGCTTGGCCTTCTCCTTGGCCGCCGCGGGTTTGGCCTCCTTCGCCACCACCGGGGCTCCTCCCTCCTCCTTGGGTTTGAGCGAGACGGGTTGCAACCCGTTCCGGTCCAACCGGCGAAAAGCATCCGCCCGGTCATTGGCGGTAATGTCGCCATTCGAAAGCACGCCGGCCTTGTTCAGCGCTGAGTAGGAGAAAACTGCCATGATCGGAAATGGTTGCGGGGGAAAAGAGATCGCGGACCCGGGCCGTTGTGCTGGCAGCCTGTTGTGGTCTTCGCTTCAATTCAAAAATCAATCCGGTTCACCCAGAGTCATGTCGATAGCCGTCACACTGATGACTTCCTCGACGGTCGTTTCGCCTTGCAGCACCTTGTGGAAACCGTAGTCGCGCATGGGAATGAACCCTTCCCGGATCGCCAATTCCTTGAGGGTCGCTTCCGCAGACCGCCGCACAATCAGATCTTCAATGGCCTTGGACACCACCACCACTTCGTAAATGGCAATTCGCCCGTAAAAACCGGTGTGATTGCAGGAATCGCAGCCTTTGGGCTTGGCCTTGTAGACCGTCCGGTCTTCCCTTGCAGCAGAAAAGCCTGCCGCCCGGAGCTGTACTGCCGACAAGTTCACCGGTTGTTTGCACTTCTGGCAAAGCCGACGGACCAGACGCTGGGCAAGAAAAGCCCTGACCGAAGCCGCCACGAGGAATGGCTCCACCCCCATATCCACCAAGCGGGTTATCCCCGAAATGGCATCGTTGGTGTGCAGGGTCGAGAAGACAAGGTGCCCGGTCAAAGCCGCCCGGATGGCGATCTCCACGGTCTCGAGGTCCCGCATTTCCCCAATCATGACGATGTCCGGGTCTGCCCGCAGGATACTGCGCAAGGCACTGGCAAAAGTCAGATTGATCTCGGGTTTCACCGCAATCTGCACGACCCCCTCGATTTTGTTTTCCACCGGATCCTCCACCGTAATGATGCGGCTATCGATTGTGTTGATTTCGCTCAGGAAGGTATAAAGCGAGGTCGATTTGCCGGAACCGGTTGGACCGGTGATTAGAACAACCCCGTTGGGCAACTGCAACAACCCATCAACCACACTCCGGACTTCCGGAATCAGCCCCAATTTGTCGAGATTGAATTTTTGCTGATTGAGCAACCGGAGGGAAACACTTTCGCCGAGCACGGTGGGGACCGTAGCCACGCGCACGTCGATCTGATTGCCGTCCAACTCCAGCCCGATGCGCCCATCCTGTGGCAGCCGGCGCTCTGCGATGTCGAGGCGGGACATGATTTTCAGGCGGGCAATCACCATGCTTTGCAGGGCCTTGATGTTTTCGGGGACCGGCACGTCCACAAGAAGCCCATCAATCCGATACCGGATCCGCAAACTGCTTTCCATCGGCTCCACATGAATATCCGTCGCCCGTTGGTGCAGCGCCTGCCGGATGATCGCATTGACAAACTTCACCACGCTAGCTTCCTCGTCGTCTTCATCAAGGACGTTCGTCTCCTCATTGAGATCCATCGCGGCCGTGTCGTTGGGGTCGCGTGCCTTCAAGATGGCGTCAAAGGTATCGGCCCCAACCCCGTAGAGTTTTTGAATGCCCTGGAGCAACCGGGTCCGGCTGGCCATGTGCCACTGGATTTGGTAGGGGATGGCCTGGGTCACCGCCTGCCGGGCATGGAAATTGAACGGGTCGTAGGTGCAGAGCGCCAAAACTTTGGGCCCGTTGTCCCCCGCAGCATCGTTGGCCGTCTGCGCCTCGGGCGTCAGATCACCGTTTTCATCCTGCTGCTGGGACGATGGATCACCAAACCACAAAGGCAGCAGCCGATAACGGAGGGCCACCGAAGAGGAACAGACATCCTTCAATCGCCGGGAGTTCCGCGGTTTTAACTCCGCTTCCCAAGGCAAACCCAATGACGCACTCAGAGCTCCCAGAAAATCCTCCTCTGTGGCTAGACGGGCATCCAGCAAATCCTCGACCACCGGACGCTGCGCCTGATTGGAATCGGCGATCAACTTGGCCACAGCCTCCATGTCCTCGGCTCCGCCGGCTTCTGCCGCACGAAGCAGCATATCATTCATACGATGGGCGAGCGAAGACATAGTTCAGGATAAAGAATCGAAGGGAGTGTCGGGATAGACCGGTTGGAAGGCGGATTGTTCAAACTCAACGGTCGCTGAACAGATTGCCCAAACCACCAAGCACGGAGCCAGAATCGTTGCTGGCGGTGCCACGGGCATTCGCCAGAACCCGGTCAGCCAGACGGGAGAACGGCAAACTCTGCAACCAGACCGTTCCATGTCCGCGGAGGGTGGCCAAAAACATCCCTTCTCCTCCGAAAACCATGCTCTTCAAATTTCCGGAACGTTGGATGTCGTACTGCACCCCTTGAGTGAAAGCGACCAGGCACCCTGTGTCCACCAGCAGGGTGTCCCCCTTTAGTTCCTTTTTGACGATGGTGCCACCAGCGTGGATAAAGGCTTTCCCATCACCGTTCAAACGCTGGAGAATGAATCCCTCGCCGCCAAAGAAGCCGACACCGAGCTTCTGGGCAAAGGCGATGCCCACTTTGGTCCCAAAGGCAGCACACAAAAAGGAGTCCTTCTGACAGAAAAGCTCTCCATTGAAGTGAGTCAGATCCATCGGGATAATCTTACCCGGATAGGGGGCGGCAAAAGCCACTGACTGCTTCATGGAGGCACGATTGGAAAAATGGGTCATAAAAAGACTTTCCCCTGTAAGCACCCGCTTCCCAACACTCATCAGCTTGTCCATGAAGCCGGCCTTGGGATTGGATCCATCCCCCATTTTGGTTTCGAACTGAATGCCAGCTTCCATGTAATTCATGGACCCCGCTTCAGCGATTACCGTCTCACCAGGATCCAGTTCGATTTCCACAATCTGCATATCATCGCCCATGATCTTGAAATCAATCTCGTGGGATCTCGATGCTCCTCCGCCCGGCAGAACGTTCAAGGGCGGGATGCCGCCAGGGAGACTAGGCGGGCTGGCTTTGAGCAGGTCGGGCCGCACCGAATGGAGCGGTTTCCATTCGCTCATTCCCTCTTCCCAGACCAGAGAATCCCCCGTCAGGGAGCCGATTTTGAGCATGGCATCAACCACATCGTCGGCAACAGGTAGCGGTTGGCGATTGGGACCAGCGTAATAAAGTTGGGGCATGTGAAAATTGAGACGGGTTGGAGTTGGCAGACTACGCCAAAAAGCACCAGCGCCTACCGGAAAATCGGGCCTTGGAGTAATCAAAATCATCAGCCCAACTTGGGTGAATACCCGTAAAGCTGATGAATAGGGGAACCAGCGGGCCTGGGACGGGCATTGAAGCCAGTTTGCCATGGAGTGGGCCAGGTGTCCGGCGTGCAGTGTCCGAACGGGGACAGCCCGGCCACATTGCTGTGACCGGGCTGTTAATCTGGCAACGACCTACTCTCGCGGGACCTGTCGTCCGACTACCATTGGCGCTGCGGCGTTTCACTTCCGTGTTCGGGATGGGAACGGGTGGTTCCACCGCGCTATGGTCACCAGAGGCAGGCCGGGCAATGCTCCATCATTGATGGATGGAAAGTCCGGGCTGTCCATGGGGGCCTTGGATCGCGGGGGAATTGGAAACGGATTTATGGGAAAGAACGGCAGCGGGGTGCTGCTGAAAGGGGAGTTTGCATGGTGGGGACGGTCACGGGGACCGGTTCACTGGCAACTGCATATGGGGTGTGGGAAAAAGATGGGGAGTATTACGTTTATTCACCATTCCTTGGCTTGGGCTGCTTGCGCAGGTTAGGCGTTGGAGGAGGTAATAAGAAGAGTGGGGAAATCAAGCCGGACGGATGATTAGTAGCAATGAGCTGAACACATTACTGTGCTTACACCCTTGCCCTATCGACGTGGTAGTCTACCACGATCCTTCAGGGAAAACTTATCTTGGGATGGGCTTGGCGCTTAGATGCTTTCAGCGCTTATCCCTTCCGCACGTAGCTGCCCAGCTATGCTTCTGACGAAACAACTGGAACACCAGAGGTGCGTCCATCCCGGTCCTCTCGTACTAAGGATGGAACCCCGCAATTTTCCTGCGCCCATGGAGGATAGAGGACCGAACTGTCTCGCGACGTTCTGAACCCAGCTCGCGTGCCACTTTAACCGGCGAACAGCCGGACCCTTGGGACCTTCTCCAGCCCCAGGATGTGACGAGCCGACATCGAGGTGCCAAACTTTGCCGTCGATATGAACTCTTGGGCAAAATCAGCCTGTTATCCCTAGCGTACCTTTTGTCCGTTGAGCGACGTCGATTCCACTTTCCAACGCCGGATCACTTTGACCTGCTTTCGCATCTGCTCGACTGGTGGGTCTCACAGTTAGGCCGGCTTATGCCAATGCACTCAACACCTGATTGCCAACCAGGTTGAGCCGACCATCGCGCTCCTCCGTTACTCTTTAGGAGGATACCGCCCCAGTAAAACTGACCGTCTGCCATGGTCCAACGCCCGGATTCACGGGACCGATGTTAGATGTTCCAACCCCCAGGGGTGGTGTCTCATTGACGACTCAGGCTGCCCCGAAAGGCCGCCTTCAAAGTCTCCCACTTACGCTGAGCATGAGAGCCGAAACAACAGTGACAGAGTACAGTTAAGGTGCATAGGGTCTTTCCGTCCTTCCACGGGTAGGCGGCATCTTCACCGCCAATACAATTTCACTGAGCACCCCCTTGAGACAGCGCCCAACTCGTTACACGATTCGTGCAGGTCGGAACTTACCCGACAAGGAATTTCGCTACCTTAGGACCGTTATAGTTACGGCCGACATTCACGGGGACTTGGGTTCAAAGCTTCGGCTTGCGCCTAACATCTTGCCTTAATCTTTCCGCATTGGTCACGTGTCACATCGTATACGTCGGCTTGCGCCTTGGCACAATGCTGTGTTTTTGATAAACAGTCGGTTGGGCCCATTCACTGCGGCCTGTTTTGCAACAGGCACCCCTTCTCCCGAAGTTACGGGGCTAGATTGCCGAGTTCCTTAAGGGGGGTTCACTCTTGCGCCTTGGTATATTCTACCCACCCACCTGTGTCGGTTTGCGGTACGGGCACCTTAGCATACGCCGGAACTTTTCCTGGAGGCTCATTTGAAGGATCCGGTTTGACCGAAGTCTCCCCGTCAGCTTGCGCCCCTGCCACTTTCAATCGGCAGGCCCTCTCTTGAACCCCGTCATTCCGGGTTAAGTTTCGGTGGTGCAGGAATATTAACCTGCGGTCCATCGCCTACGCATCTCTGCCTCGGCTTAGGTCCCGACTAACCCTGGGACGATTAGCGTGGCCCAGGAAACCTTGGGTTTACGGCGGGCCGGGATTTCACCGGCCTTCACGTTACTTATGTCTGCATGCTCTCTTGTCTGCACTCCACTTTCAGTCGCCATCCAGCTTCTGCGCACAGACAATGCTCTCCTACTACACCAAAGACCCTAGGGTCGATGGCATCCAGAGCTTCGGTATTATGCTTGATCGCCAATCATTTTCGGCGCAGGACCACTCGATGAGTCAGCTATTACGCACTGTTTAAATGGTGGCTGCCTCTAAGCCAACATCCTCACTGTCTCTGTAGTCCCACCTCCTTTCCACTGAGCATAATTTAGGCACCTTAGCTGCTGGTCTGGGCTGTTTCCCTCTCGACTACGAAGCTTATCCCCCGCAGTCTCACTGCCGCACTTCATTGACTGGTATTCGGAGTTTGATTAGGGTTGGTAGACGGGTGTGTCCCCTAGCCTATTCAGTGCTCTACCCCCAGTCATCAGCATGCGACGCTGCACCTCAATGCATTTCGGAGAGAACCAGCTATCACGGGGTTTGATTAGCCTTTCACTCCTACCCTCAACTCATCCGAGAATTTCTCAAGATTCACCGGTTCGGCCTTCCACGACATGTTACTGGCGCTTCGTCCTGGTCAAGGGTAGATCACCTCCGCTTCGGGTCCAGTGCCGGCCACTAAATCGCCCTATTCGGACTCGGTTTCCCTGCGCCTGCGCCCCAGAAGGGCTTAAGCTTGCCACCGGCACTAACTCGCAGACTCATTAAGCAAAAGGCACGCCATCACCGAATAAATCGGCTCTGACACCTTGTAGGCACACGGTTTCAGGTTCTATTTCACTCCGCTCACAGCGGTTCTTTTCACCTTTCCCTCGCGGTACTGGTTCACTGTCGGTCGCTAGCTAGTATTTAGCCTTACGGAGTGGTCTCCGTGGATTCACGCGTCGTTTCACGTGTGACGCGCTACTCAGGAATTCCCTAGGGTGACTGCGGTTTTCGGCTACGGGTCTCTCACCCTCTGTGGAGCGGGTTTCCATCCGCTTCGCCTAACGTTCGTCAATCCCATATCGGGCTCCTACAACCCCGGAGGCAATGCCTCCGGTTTGGGCTTTTCCGCGTTCGCTCGCCACTACTTGCGGAATCGATTGTTTTCTTTATATTCCTCCGGTTACTGAGATGTTTCACTTCACCGGGTCTCGCGTCTCTTTCCCTATGTATTCAGGAAAGAACGATGTGATATTATTCACATCAGGTTACCCCATTCGGAAATCTCCGGATCAACGCGTATTTGCCGCTCCCCGAAGCTTATCGCAGCTTATCACGTCCTTCATCGCCTGCTAGCACCAAGGCATTCACTGTGTGCCCTTTATAACTTGATTTCCCCGGCTCTCTTAAAGCCGGCGAAACCCATTCTTAATGTTCGCCGTAATTCTCCCAGGTATCATTTTCCAAGAGTGTTGATGTCTCAGTCCGCCCCTCAGGGCGGATGTTGATCCTGTATCTTTTTCTTTATTACCCAATATGCAGTTGTCAAAGAACCGGTTTCACCCGGTGATTCGTTTGTTTGATCTGGCTTGTTTTGCGTTTCCCTTCACCGTCCTTTGCCCCATTGCAAATGGTGGACCCAGTTGGACTTGAACCAACGACCCCCGCCTTATCAAGGCGGTGCTCTAACCAACTGAGCTATGGGTCCATGATTTGTGTCATGGATCGTGCACTCAGGTGGTTGCGATCGTTTGTTCGAGGTAAGCCCCATACCGGTGCTTTTTGGTTTGACCCAAAAAGTGGAGGCATGGGGATTCGAACCCCAGACATCCAGCTTGCAAAGCTGGCGCTCTACCAACTGAGCTATACCCCCTGATTTTCAGGGCGTTCGCACGGGTGCGGGTGGGGTGGAATAAAAAATGACTGAATGGTGCGCTGCGTCCTTGAAAGGAGCGGCTTATTAAGGTTGGTGCCGGCATTTCTGCTGAGGACTACCTTTGATTCCAACCAGCAAGCTGGCGAAAATCCGAAGGTATCGACCTGAACTGTCTCTATTTTAAGTTCCGGGGTTGGGCTTGTTTCCAAGCTGTCCGGAACGGGCAGTTCTGATACTCCATAGAAAGGAGGTGATCCAGCCGCAGGTTCCCCTACGGCTACCTTGTTACGACTTCATCCCAGTTACCAGTTGTGCTTTAGGACCCTGTTTCCCTTGCGGGTTAACGCGGATACTTCGAGCGCGACCGGCTTCCATGATGTGACGGGCGGTGTGTACAAGACCCGGGAACGTATTCACGGCAGCGTAGCTGATCTGCCATTACTAGCGATTCCAACTTCATGCAGGCGAGTTGCAGCCTGCAATCCGAACTGGGCCCGGTTTTATAGATTTCCTCCACCTCGCGGTCTCGGTTCTCATTGTACCGGGCATTGTAGTACGTGTGCGGCCCTGGGCGTAAGGGCCATACTGACTTGACGTCGTCCCCACCTTCCTCCCAGTTGAACTAGGCAGTCTGTCCAGAGTTCCCACCATTACGTGCTGGCAACAGGACACGGGGGTTGCGCTCGTTGCGGGACTTAACCCAACATCTCACGACACGAGCTGACGACAGCCATGCAACACCTGTGCAAATTTAGGATTGCTCCTATCCACGGCTTTCACCGTTTGAGAGATGCATGTCAAGCCCAGGTAAGGTTCTTCGCGTTGCATCGAATTAAGCCACATACTCCACCGCTTGTGCGGGTCCCCGTCAATTTCTTTGAGTTTTAATCTTGCGACCGTACTTCCCAGGCGGCACGCTTAACGCGTTAGCTCCGGCACGGGAGGGGTCGATTCCCCCCATACCAAGCGTGCACCGTTTACTGCCAGGACTACCGGGGTATCTAATCCCGTTCGCTCCCCTGGCCTTCGTGCCTCAGCGTCAGATACTGTCCAGACATCCGCCTTCGCCACTAGTGTTCCTCACGATATCCACGCATTTCACTGCTCCACCGTGAATTCCGATGTCCCCTCCAGTTCTCAAGCGCGGGAGTATCAAAGGCAGTTCCGGAGTTGAGCTCCGGGATTTCACCCCTGACTTTCCGCGCCGCCTACGCACCCTTTACGCCCAGTGATTCCGAACAACGCTTGAGGCCTCTGTATTACCGCGGCTGCTGGCACAGAGTTAGCCGCCTCTTCCTCTTGTGATACTCTCAAAACCACAGGCAGTTACTCCCTGGTTCTTACTCTCACATGACAGGAGTTTACAATCCGAAGACCGTCATCCTCCACGCGGCGTCACACCATCAGGCTTTCGCCCATTGTGAATGATTCTCGACTGCTGCCACCCGTAGGTGTCTGGACCGTGTCTCAGTTCCAGTGTGGCTGGTCATCCTCTCAGACCAGCTACCCGTCATCGCCTTGGTGGGCCGTTACCCCGCCAACAAGCTGATAGGCCGCGAGTTCATCGGAAGGCGGCAGCTTGCGCCACCTTTGGCCGTCAACAGATGCCTGTTGAGGCCACACAGGGTATTAATCCACGTTTCCATGGGCTATCCCCCTCCTTCCGGCAGATTACTCACGTGTTACGCACCCGTCCGCCACTGGACCGCACTTGATATAATCTCATACGACCCCGTTCGACTTGCATGTCTTATCCACGCCGCCAGCGTTCGTTCTGAGCCAGAATCAAACTCTCCGTAAAGAATTGTTTGTATCATTCTGACCGATTACTTAAAACCAGTCGCAATGCTCAAATTAAAGTTTTGACGTTCACATCAACCAGATCTTCACCCGGTTGACATGGACCGCGCTCCGAGGGCTTCACCCCTCTGTTCCCAAAAGCGCAGCGCACTATTTCAGTCATTTTTATTCCTGCAATAATTGGTCCGTTACTACTCCTTTTTGAACTTCCCTTTCAGGACACCCAATCCGGTTTTCCCAGCCAATTAAAGCCAAATCTTGCAAAGAACTCCAGTTTCAGGGGGAAAAAATAGCCGCGGGTGAATCTCTTCACTCGCGACTGTCAGTTCCGACCGCTGATCGCCTTGTTTCGGGCGACCCCTTTCAATACCCCACCTCCAGAACTTCGCAACTCCTTTTCATTCCTTTTTTTGAATTTTCTTCCGGCCACGGGGCTTTCGCCCCCGCGCTCCCGGCCTTTCCACTCCCCTAACGCGGGTTGATGCGGGAAATATTCCCGGATCAAGCCGTTCCTAACGGGAAATTTCACGCCGTGGTCCGGTCTTTCATCGAAGGCATGGGCGTAATTGTTTGGTTTGGCGGGTGCTTTATGATTGAAGAGGGCATGCACAGGCGCGCTTTTTCATTGGCCAGCATCCTTGCGGTAGGCTCCTGCGGGCTTGGTTTGGGCCAGAATGATCCTGGTTTGGCGCTTCTCTCCCGTCGTTGCAGGGGGAAACGCTGGTTTTGCCTCAGGCTCGATTTGACGCGGAACTCGCTCCGACTGTTCCAATTGGGCGACGACGGGAACCCCCTCAAGTATTTTGCGGCTCTTGAGCGGCATGTCTCGAAACAGGGCCGACGGGTTGTCGCGGCCATGAATGCCGGGATGTTTGAGCAGGATGGTTCGCCCGTGGGATGGTGTGTGGCAGACGGCAAAACGATCAAGGGGCCGAATCAGCAGGAGGGACAGGGGAACTTCTTCCTCAAGCCTAACGGCGTTTTTGCGGTTCAGGGCGGAAAGGCGTTGGTGCGCGAAACGGATGCCGCCGTCAAAACACTGGGCAAAGCGACCCTGATCACACAGTCGGGCCCGTTGCTCGTCACCGCCGGGCAACTGCACCCGGCTTTCCGGGAGAATTCGGCAAACCGGCATATCCGAAACGCCGTAGGCGTGGACGCGGATGGACTTGTCTGGCTGGCGATTTCTGCGGAGCCGGTGAATTTCCACGAGAGCGCCACCCTCTTCCGGGATGAATTGGGATGTCCCGATGCCCTGTTTTTGGACGGGGTGATATCCCAGCTCCATGCTCCAGGTCTGGGGCACAAAGGGGGCACTGCTGCTCTGGGACCGATGCTGGCTGTGACGGAGGAGGTCGCCTGAATGTGCCCCGGGCGGGCAGGCCCACTACAAAAAGAGCCACCAGCGGTAGGCTGGTGGCTCCTGAAAAGGCGAATGGGCAGTCCGGCCTAACCGTCGGCCCATTTTTCGGCGATCTCGGCGGCGACCGTCTGGAGGTCGCTGATTTCCGCAGAAGTGAATTCGTAGGGCTCCAGTTTGCCGATGCCCAGAGTTCCCATCAGAAGACCACCAAACTCCACCGGAACCGCAATCGATCCACCGACTTTGGTCTTCTTGGCAGCTGGCTTGGCCACGCCGCTGCGGTCGGTTTGCAGGTTGCAGATTTGCACGGGCTCCATGCGCTCCGCTGCGGTTCCGGCGATGCCTTTGCCCAGAGGGATGCGCTCAACCTTGACGAGAAGGTCCTTGGGAATGCCTGCGTGGGCCACGATTTCCAAGGTCTGGCGGAGGTCGGCCCACTGGTGCAGGGTGCCTGTCTGGCAGCCAAACTCTTCCAGAATCACTTCCAAAACATTCTGCCAATCCGGATAGCCCAGCATCGCGGAGGAAATTGTGCTCAATCTTTTACTCATGGAGT
Source organism: uncultured Verrucomicrobiota bacterium (assembly GCA_942492905.1). Lineage (GTDB taxonomy): Bacteria > Verrucomicrobiota > Verrucomicrobiia > Verrucomicrobiales > V1-33 > CAIZWU01. The sequence continues at coordinate 1,068,684 of OW818657.1, read as the reverse complement.
ATTCTGAAAACGCCGTCAGCACCCTGCACAAGTGAAAGTTGTCCCGACCTGCGAATGAGCCCGCCCTCCTGGCTGCCGCGCTTTTGACAAGCGGGCGGCTCTGGATATTTTAAGGTCCCTCTGATTTTTTCACTAGCAAACCACCGCCAATCCCCATGAGTGCCGATTCCATTACCCGCCAGCCGTTTCAGGCCGAAGTCCGCCAGTTGCTGGACATCGTGATCAATTCCCTCTACACGGACCGAGAGATTTTTGTGCGCGAACTCGTGTCCAACGCGGCGGATTCGCTGGAGAAGCTGCGCCATCTCCGCCTGACAGAAACCTCCATTTTCCAGGCTGAGCAGGAACCCCGGATTGAAATCACGACAGATGCTGAAGCCGGGACGATCACCATCGTGGATTTCGGCATCGGCATGACGCGGGACGAACTGGTGCAGAATCTTGGCACCATCGCCCACAGCGGCACCAAGGCATTTCTGCAAAACCTGGAAGCGGGAGCCCAGGCCGCGGGCAATGTGATCGGCCGCTTTGGCGTTGGTTTCTACAGCGTTTTCATGGTGGCGGACAAAGTGAGCGTTTTCACCCACTCGTGGCATGAGGACGCCGAGTCTCTGTGCTGGACCAGCGACGGGCGCGGGGGATATGAGATTGAAGTCGTTCCCGGGCAGTCACGCGGGTGCCGGATGGTGATCCATCTGAAGGACGAGCACGCGGAATTTGCCACTCCGGGCCGGATCAAGACGATCCTCGAGCGTTATTCGAATTTCGTCCCCTTCCCCATCCTGTTGGACGGCGAGCGGGTGAACAACGTGGAAGCGCTGTGGCTGAAAAAGAAGTCTGAGGTGACCGATGAACACTACAATGACTTTTACAAATTCATCGCCCACGCATGGGATGAGCCCCGTTACCGCCTGCACTTCAGCGCGGACGCTCCTCTGGTGATCAACTCCCTGCTCTTCGTGCCCCGGGAAAATCCGGAGCGCTACGGGATGGGTCAGATGGAGCCCGGGGTGGCGCTGTATTGCCGGCGGGTCCTGATTGACCCCAAGCCGCGTGGACTGTTGCCCGATTGGCTTCGCTTTGTGAAAGGGGTGATTGATAGCGATGACCTGCCTCTGAACATTTCCCGCGAATCCATGCAGGACAGCGCTCTGGTGCAGAAACTTGGCGACGTCCTGACGAAACGTCTGATCAAGATGCTGGAGGCGGAATCAAAGAGCGATGCTGAAAAATACCACGACTTTTACAAGACCTTCAGCCGCTTCATCAAGGAAGGGGTGGCGGTGGATGACAAACACCGCGAAGCCTTGGCCAAATTGCTTCGCTTCGAGTCCTCCATGACCGAGCCCGGCGCGGTGACAGGCTTTGACGAATACCTGAGCCGGGCCAAGGACGGGCAGAAAGACATTTATTACCTGATCGCTCCGAGCCGCTCCGCCATTGAGGCCGGGCCATACCTGGAAGCGTTCAAGGCCCGCGGACTCGAAGTCATCTACTTCTTTGAGCCGATTGATGAGTATGTGGTCTCCTCCCTGACGGAAGTGGCGGAAAAGCGGCTGGTTTCCGCGTCCAGCGATGATCTGGATCTTGGTGACGCTCCGCCGACGGAAGGCGAAGCCTTGAGTGAAGCCGACACAAACGCGCTGTGTGAATGGTTGAAGTCCACCTTGGGCAGCAGCGTCGAAAGCGTGCGCGCCGGCACCCGCCTCGTGAGCAGTCCTGCCGTGGCCCTGCAACCGGATGGCCAGATGAGCCCGCAAATGCGCGCCATGATGAAGGCCATGAATCAGGATGCCGGAGGCTTGGCCAAGGTAATCCTGGAAATCAATCCCCGCCACCCTTTGATCCGGAAACTGGCTCACCGCGACAAAACCGGTGATGAGCTGGCTCCGATGATCGCCGAACAGATCCGGGACAATGCGCTGATTGCCGCCGGTCTGATGGATACGCCCACTGCGATGCTCGCCCGCATGGAAAAAGTACTGACGGCCGCGCTGTAGCGGCACGATGTCCTCCAGCCGCCGTAATCCGGTTGGCCGCGCATTGAAGCGGCCAACCGATTTCCGGCCGCCACTACACGCCAGCCGGCAATCTCTCCATCATCGTTTTCATCGCTCCCTTTTCGTGACCCCGGCTAAAGCGGGCGGATTCCGCTTTGCCAAAATCGCCCACCGACGCAACTCTCCGGCAGAAATGCCAGGCCCGCGCCGCCGCCGTCGAAACCAACCAACCGACCAAGCACCCCAACCCATGAGGAGCCAGAAACAAACCAACAAAGCCCCCCGCCCCCATAAGGCCACGAGTTCAGCCCGGGGCTGGTCCGGTGGGCATACTGGCTTTATTCCGCCCCCGAAATTCTCCGTGAAGGCCAGGAAACCACCGGCGGAACCGGGCCCCCCGGCCCCTGACATGGCAACCCCGGGAGAAGCCGCTTCTGGTGATAAATCCCGGCCCTGACACCGTTGTCCGGCGACGGCTCAAGCCAGCGGCACGCTCTGTCAGTTGGCGGCAGCTCAAGCTTCTACCGCATTCTCACCGATTCGAAACAATCCGGCCGGTCAGGTTCAATGCGCCTGATGTTCCGCCGATTTTCCGCGGAACTTTTTGAAAACGGCCACCAGCAGCAGCACCAAGCTGCCGGCGATCAGTCCGCACAGGCCATTCAGCACGGGAGGAGCGGCCGCCCCGAGCACCGCCCCCAGACCGCCGCTGGCTTTCAGCCCTCCGGCCGCCTGCTCAATGAAATGATGCAGCCAGGGAATGCCGTGGGTGATAATGCCGCCACCCACGAGGAACATCGCGGCCGTGCCAAGAACGGACAGGCTCTTCATCAGAAAGGGCGCTCCCCACAGAATGGCCCGGCCGGCCTTTTGTGCCAGAGCGCTGCGGCGCTGCGTGAGGTAGAGGCCGGCGTCGTCCAGCTTCACGATCCCTGCCACCAATCCGTAAACACCCACGGTCATGACCAGCGCGATGGCGGAAAGCACCAGTAACTGCCTCATGAAATCCTGCCCGGCCACTGTACCAAGAGTGATGGCGATGATTTCCGCGGAGAGGATAAAATCCGTGCGGACGGCTCCTTTGATTTTTTCCGCTTCCGTCTCCACGATCTCCTGCGGCGAACTGGCCGCCAGCACCGCGATCTCCTGCCCGGCGGCTTCCGGTGATTTCCTTCCACGGTGCCGCATAGTATGGTGCAGCTTCTCCACCCCTTCAAAGCACAGGAAAAGCCCGCCGACCATCAGCAGGGGGACAATTGCCCAGGGCGCAAAAGTTCCGATCAGCAAAGCCAGAGGAACGAGAATCAGTTTGTTGAGGAACGATCCTTTGGCCACCGCCCATACCACCGGCAATTCGCGCTGCGACACCACCCCGCTCACCTTTTGGGCATTCAGAGCGAGGTCATCTCCCAGCACCCCGGCCGTCTTTGCTGCTGCCTTCTTGGTGAGGATGGAAACGTCGTCGAGAATCGACGCGATATCGTCGAGCAAAGTGAGCAAACTACCGGCAGCCATGGCTCGTGATCTTGGAGACTTTTCCTGACCGGGCAAGGGACAACGGATGGACGAATTGCCTGAGGACCAGGGCCGCGTCCCGATCCGGTTTTAAATCCGTCCCTCTTTCCGTCTTTTACATCCGACAAATCCGGGCGATTTTTCCGGATCATGAACGAGCTCTTTTCACCGGAAACATGGGTTGCCGCACCCCGCACCGACAGGGTGTTTGTGGCGCTGTTCCCCGATGCCCAGGCCTCCGCGCACATCAACCGGATGGCGCCGCAGCTCCGGGAACAACATCAACTTCGTGGCAAGTTACGTCCGCCAAGCCACTTTCACATTACGCTGTCCCATCTCGACGACTATGCGGGCCTGCCCACACACATTGTCCAAGCCGCCAGCCAAGCCTGTCTGGCCTCCACCGCTTCCACTCCTCCCTTCGATGTAAAATTGGACTGTGTGAAAAGCTTCGGAGGCAAGCCCGGCAACAGACCATTTATCCTGTGTGATAATAGCGGAAACAGCGATCTCCGGAATTTCCAGAAGCGGCTGGTTGCGGAATTGGCCAAACACGGCTGCCCCTCTGATAAAGGGGCCTTCACTCCTCACCTGACCCTGCTTTACGATGATAAAATCATCCCCAGGGCACCGATTGATCCCGTGCGTTGGATGGCAGGCGAAATCGTTCTGGTCCATAGTCTTCTCGGGAAAACCCGGTATTTCCCGCTGGGCTGCTGGCCACTTGGAGGTCAAGCCCAACCGGCGCTGTCTGGCCATTCCCCGGTTTCCTGACACTGTCCGTACGCGCATGCCCCATCTTTTCCGGACGCTCAACGGCAGGGAATACCGTCCTGGGGAAACGCTTCGCCTGGCCCTCGCCGACGGCACCCCAGTTGAGGGGATCTGGGGTGGTTCCGCCCAAGGCGAAAAACTCCACTGGTGGATCAACAAACCTGGACACCTCCTCTCCCAAACCAAGGACCAAATTGCCGGAATCGCCATCCGGGACGCAGACACTGGGGAAGTCCGGTGGGGCGCGGCTCCGGTCGGGGGTCACCTGTTCTTCGTCCTGGAACCACCGCCTTCCGGCAAAAATTACCGGATCGCCAAAATGGTCACTATCGCCGCCACTCCCGCCCAAACCGCCTATTTCAATGAAGACCGTTTCTCCCTCTTTGGAACCCTCGACCGGGACGGATCTGTGCGGAAAATCGATCCCCCACCCTCCCCTCCACCAGATCCCCCACGACAGCCGGAATTGTTCTGATTCATTTTTTAGCCGGATTCTTCCGGTGGCCACTTCTCACCGGCGAGCTCCTTGGGCAGTTCCGTAGGGTCGGTTGGGTAAATCAACGACAGGTCCATTTGCGATTTCGAACCTTGAAGAAACTCCACCTCCTCCGGCGCACCGATGATGAGCCAGAGCACTTCCTCATCCGTATCGTTGAACACCTGGCGCAATTGGTCCGGCCCGACCAGCACTCCACCATATTTCGGCACAGTCAGGGTTTCATCGCCCACCCGCAGGCGGCCCGTGCCTTCCAGCACAAAATAAAACTCCTCGGCTCTGATGTGCTTGTGCAGCGTGTTGGCACTGCGGGGCGGCATCCGCCATAACCGTGCGCCCATGTTCCCGCTTCCGGTGCGCTCCAGATAATCCGCGTTCGGGATCTTCATCAGATTGGATGGCCGCCAGAAGAGGTCTTCCGGTGTGATGAGATGGTATCCAGTGACAGGGTTCATGATGGGATGCTATTTGGTAAACTTACGCGAGGTTGCCGGCAATGCCTTTCGGGGAGGCCCGTCGATCCCCTCGCCTGCAACCCGGCTGGCATCCCGCTAAAATCCGGTTAAACTCCTGTCATGACCGCTCCCGTTGTCCTCATCACCGGTGCCTCCCGCGGCATCGGATTCGCCGCCGCTAAACAACTCGCCGCCCGCGGAGCCACCGTCATCATCGGCAGCCGCGACATGGAGCGTGCGGAAGCAGCCGCGCGTGAAATCGGAGCCCCGGTCGAGGCCCTCCAAGTCGACATCACCAACGAATCCTCCCTGCACGCCGCGGTGGAAGTGATCAGCCGCCGTCACGGGCGGCTCGACGTGCTGGCCAACAACTCCGCCGTCCTGCTCGACCATTACGAAACCTTGTCAGCGCTGAAACCCGAAAAGCTCCGCGAAACCCTCGAAACCAACCTCATCGGCACCTTCCGCGTGACTCAGGCCATGCTGCCGCTCCTCGAAAAATCCACCTCGCCACGGATCATCAACGTCTCCAGCGGAGCCGGCCAGTTGGACGGCGCGCCCCAGCCTTGGGCTCCCGCCTACTCGATCAGCAAAACCGCGCTCAACATGCTCACCCAACAACTCACCGCCGCCCTGCCGCAGGTCATGGTCAATTCCATGTGCCCCGGCTGGTGCCGCACCGAAATGGGTGGCCCTGAAGCTCCGCTCAGCGCCGACGAAGGCGCGGACACCCTCGTCTGGCTGGCACTTGACGCGCCCCACTCGCTACGTGGCTCCTTCGTCAAGCAACGTCAGGTGATCCCGTGGTGAGGTGAATGGGCGATGGCAGGCTCAATCCTCCGGCCGCCTGCGACTGGGCTAATTTTCCAGCACCTTCATAAAGGCATGAGCGAAGGTGGGGCCGAGTCCGGTTTCCTCATGCTTGAAATAGGCAAAGACCTCCTGCCATTTTTCCGATTGCTCCCGGACAAATCCCGCCCATCCGCCGAGGTCGTCCTTGGTATAGTCCTCCCGGCGTAGCCGGAGATAACCGAAATCAGCCGTGGCGACGCGGGGCGTGGTGATGTCCTCCGATTCGGCGAGACACAATGCCGCGTTCCTCCCGGCGAGAATCTCAAATACTTCATCCGTGAACCAGGACTGGTGGCGGAATTCGAACGCGGCGCGCAGACCGGCGGGCATGGAGTCCAGGAACTCCCGCAACAGGCCATGATCCGCTTTTAAGACAGGTGGCAACTGGAACAGGACCGGCCCCAACTTGTCACCCAATCCGGTCACCGCTTTGCGGAAATCATGCATCGCTCCACCGCAGGCGCGCAGTTTGGAGAAATGCGTCACCCGTTGCGGGGCCTTCAGGCTGAAGCGGAACTCCGCCGGTGTCTCCGCCACCCAGCGTTCGATGGTCTTCTCACTGGGCAGGCTGCGAAACGTGTAATTGACCTCCGTGCTGCGGAAGGCCGCCGCATAAACCCCCAGCATCTTCGCCGCCGGCAGCTTGTCCGGGTAAAATTTACCTTTCCATTCCGGATACTGAAAACCCGAAGTGCCGATCCATGATTTCATAAAAATGGGGGTAGGGGTGAGTCCGTTGCGCTAGTTTATCAGGCGTCTCTTTAGTTTCCATCGTTGAGAAAGCTGTCGACTCCCGCAGGACTCAGTCCCCGATAAATTTTGCGGCCTGCTCCAGCCATTTGGTCCAGCCGGTTTCGTGACCATCACGGCTCTTGATTGTCGCAAATTTTTCATGGGTCAGCGCGACCTGCGTCTGTTTCCCCTGGGCCTCAAACTCCACCGTCACCAGCGTTTCGTTGCCCTCCAGTTCGCCGAACTCCGTACCGCCGCCATCTTTTTCCCAATCCCAGGTATGCACGAGGCGCACGCCCGGTTTCACTTCCAGATAGGTTCCAGCTGCGGTGTAAAATTCGCCATTGGCCATTTTGTGCTGGATGCGGAATTTCCCGCCCACCCGCAGGTCCATCGATATGGACTCAAGTGTCATTTCTTCATCCCCGCCACGAAGCCATTGTTCAACCCGGGCCGCCTCCGTCCAAGTTTGCCAGACCAGGTCCAGCGGAGCATTGAATTCGCGCGTCACGACAAGCTTGAAACTGGCCGCCTGTTCCACATATTCCTTGAGATCCGCGCCAACAATTTGTGTCCAGCCACGGAGGAAATTTTCTCGGGCGAAGGAGGGGAGGTGCGGGAAATTTTCCAGACCCTCATGCGTCAGCTTTACCCGCGTGCGGTCGCCCTCTTCTGCAAATAATTCAAAAGTGACCAGTGAATCGCCCTCATATCCGGCATAGCGCCAGGAGTAAGCGAGTTTCTTCAGAGGAATCACTTCGGTGACCCGACAGCGGTGATCATAAGTGTGCCCCTCATGATCGACCACGAACTGGAATTCAAAGCCCACCTGAAGCTTGAATTCATTCAAATCGAAATACCATTGGCGCATGGCGTCGGCATCGGTGAGCGCCAGCCAGACCTTGTCGGTGGTGGCGTTGAAAGTCCGCTCAATGACGAGGGGTTCAGTGACATTAGATTGGGTTGTCATTTTGGTTTTCAGTGGATTGAAGTTGTTTCAGATAGGTTTCCAAACGGTCAAAACCCGCCTCCCAGAAGCGCCGGTATTCCCCGATCCATTCCTGCGCCTGTTTCATCGGAGCGGCCTCCAGCGTTAGTGAATGGAACCGGCCTTCCTTCTGGCGCGACACCAAGCCCGCACCTTCCAGCACCTTCAGATGCTTGGACACGGCCGGCAGCGACATCCGATGCGGCTTGGCCAGATCCGTCACGCAACAGTCGCCCAGAGCGAGGTGCTCAAGGATGCTCCGCCTCGTGGGATCAGCCAGCGCCGAGAAGGTCCGGTCGAGCAGTTGCGGTGAATACTTAACCATTCGGTTAAATATATCCATATCGGATTATGGATCGCAACAAAATTGTTCCTGAATTTCCAATTCGATGCTTTAAACTCAGAAACTTCTGGACTCATTCCAAATTTTGATTATATCCAGCCCGATGTCTGAACCCGCCGCCCTTCTTCGCCAAAACGGGATTCCCGTCACGGCCCAGCGGCTGGCCGTGCTGAAAGCGGTTTCGGACCGGCCCCATGGCACGGTGGACGCCATTGCCGAGCAGGTCCGCGCCAGTATTGGAGCCATCTCGCAGCAGGCGGTTTATGATGCGGTGGGCATGCTGGTGAAAAAAGGGCTCATCCGCCGCATTCAACCGGCCGGTTCACCGGCGCTTTACGAAGATCGGATCGGGGACAACCACCATCATCTGATTTGCCGCAGCTGCGGAAAAACGGCCGATGTCGATTGCGCCGTCGGCGCAGCGCCTTGCCTGACCGCAGCCGGGACCTCCGGTTTTCTGGTCGATGAGGCGGAGATCATCTACTGGGGCACCTGCCCCGATTGCCAAGCGGCAAAATAGCCATTCAGAAACAACGAAAACTTTTCATCCCAAACCACCCACCACCCACATGTCAGATCCAGCCACTCCGGGAAAATGCCCCGTCGACCACGCCGCCGCCACGCCCGCCGGTAAATGCCCCTTCAACCACGCGCCCAGCACCGGCACCTCCAACCGTGACTGGTGGCCGAAAGCCCTGAAGGTCGAGCTCCTGCACCAGCATTCCGCCAAGTCCGATCCCATGGGCGGCGGTTTCGACTATGCGGAGGAATTCAAATCGCTCGACTACGCCGCGCTGAAGGCCGATCTCGCCGCGCTGATGACGGATTCCCAGGATTGGTGGCCGGCCGACTTCGGCCACTACGGCGGACTTTTTATCCGCATGGCCTGGCACAGCGCCGGCACCTATCGCACCAGCGATGGCCGGGGCGGTGGCGGTCGGGGACAACAACGTTTCGCCCCGCTCAACAGCTGGCCGGACAATGTCAGCCTGGACAAAGCCCGCCGCCTCCTCTGGCCGGTGAAACAGAAGTATGGCCGCAAGATTTCCTGGGCCGATCTGATGATCCTCACCGGGAATGTCGCCTTGGAAACCATGGGCTTCAAAACCTTCGGATTCGCCGGTGGTCGTGAGGACACCTGGGAGCCCGACCACGATGTGTACTGGGGCCGCGAAACCACCTGGCTGGGCGGTGACAAACGTTATGCCCACGGGTCTGAAGGTGTGGTGGAGAATCACGGCGTGCTCGTTTCCGACGACAACGCGGATGGAAAGATCCACGACCGCAATCTGGAGAATCCGCTGGCCGCCGTCCAGATGGGCCTGATTTACGTGAATCCCGAAGGCCCCGACGGAAATCCCGATCCTCTCAAGTCGGCCATCGACATCCGCGAAACCTTCGCCCGCATGGCGATGGACGACGAGGAAACCGTGGCGCTCATTGCCGGCGGGCACACCTTCGGCAAAACCCACGGGGCCGGCCCCGCTGACAATGTCGGAGATGAGCCGGAAAAAGCCGGTCTCGCAGAACAGGGCTTGGGGTGGAAGAGCAGCTTCGGCACCGGAGTCGGCGGCGACGCCATCACCAGTGGCCTCGAAGTGACCTGGACCAGCACACCCACGCAGTGGAGCAATGGCTACTTCGATAACCTTTTCGGCTACGAATGGGAACTGGCCAAGAGCCCGGCCGGTGCCCACCAGTGGCGGCCGAAGGCTGGTGCCGGTGAAGGGACCGTACCGCATGCCCACGATGCCACCAAGCGCATCGCCCCCAGCATGCTGACATCGGACATCGCTCTGCGGGCCGATCCCGCCTACGAAAAAATCTCGCGCCGCTTCCATGCGAATCCGGACCAGTTCGCCGACGCCTTCGCCCGCGCCTGGTTCAAGCTGACCCACCGTGACATGGGTCCACGCGCCCGATACCTCGGCCCGGAAGTCCCGGCGGAAGTCCTCCTCTGGCAGGACCCGATCCCCGCCGTCGATCACGCTTTGATCGATGAACAGGATGCCGTTTCCCTGAAGCGCCAGATCCTCGCTTCCGGCCTGACTGTTAGCGAACTGATCTCAACCGCCTGGGCCTCCGCCTCCACTTTCCGCGGCTCCGACAAACGCGGCGGCGCCAACGGTGCCCGCATCCGTCTCGCTCCGCAGAAGGACTGGTCCGTCAACCAACCCGCCCAGCTTGCCAAAGTGCTGGCCAAGCTGGAAGGCATCCAGGCCGCCTTCAACACCACGCAGACCGGTGGGAAAAAAGTCTCCCTGGCCGACCTCATTGTCCTCGGTGGCAACGCTGGCGTGGAACAAGCCGTCAGGAATGCCGGTCAAGAGATCATCGTGCCCTTCACCCCGGGCCGCGCCGACGCCACCCAGGAGCTAACCGACGTGGAATCCTTCGGCTTCCTCGAGCCTTACGCCGATGGATTCCGCAACTACCTCAAAGGCCGCTACACCATTCCGGCCGAGGAGTTGTTCATCGACCGCGCCCAACTCCTCACCCTCACCGCCCCGGAAATGACGGTGCTGCTCGGCGGACTGCGCGTCCTGAAAACCAATGCCATCGAAAGCCAAGCCGGCGTCTTCACCACCCGTCCGGAAACCCTGACCAACGACTTTTTCGTCAACCTCCTGGACATGAGCACCGCCTGGGCCCCGCTCAACGAGGGCCAGGACGCCTTCGAAGGCCGCGACCGCAAAACAGGTGCCCTCAAGTGGACCGGCAGCCGGGTCGATCTGGTCTTCGGTTCCAACTCCCAGCTCCGCGCCCTCGCGGAAGTCTACGGCACCGCGGACTCCCAGACCAAGTTCGTCCACGACTTCGTGGCCGCCTGGACCAAGGTAATGAACCTCGACCGCTTCGACCTCGCATAACTCCCCGGATTGGAACGACCGCCTGACAGAACGCCCCGGATCCCGCAAAGTTCCGGGGCGTTTTTATGTCGCCGGAAATCCGTCTTTATCCTTTCCGTCAAGACCATCCACGCTTCACTGATTTCTCACACGCAGGCGCATCAGGATTTTGGTATTAGTGCCCACCGGCACGCTGAAAGTATGCTGGGGCGGATTACCAGTGTCGGTGATAGTCTGCCAGCTGCCAGCCTCCAGACTCGTGCTCCACTCTGCGCCAAAGATGATACCGCTCACCCCGGATGGCTCCGTGAAGGTGTAGGTGAAATTCCCTCCACTCAGTTGCGGTTGCGGCAGGTTGCCGGCCGTGGTCGCGGCCGGGTTTTGAGTGGGACCGAAGAAGGCAAAGACGGCAAGGTTCGGGACGCCGGTGCCGTAGGGGTCGGCAGAGTCGGCGGCGTTGCCCGAGCTGGCGCTCGTACCGAACCAGGTCTGTCGCCAGGTCTCCAACGCACTGAACGATAAGGTGGTTAAGCTGCCGGCGCTGCTATAGGTGGTGCCGAAGCTGTTGGTGGCATAGGCGGCGAAGGTATAGGCTGTGACCGGGGTCAGGCCGGTGGCATTTACGGTGAAGGTTTCACCCGTGCCGCTGTCGGTCAGGTTGACGACCCCGGTGCCGCCGATTTGCGGGTTGGTATTTGTCGCAGTGGGGGCATAGACCAAGCCCCGCCCGGTGAGGGCCGTGCCGCCCTCGCTTAGGACCGTGCCGCCCAAGGTCGCCGTCGTTGCGGTGATGCTTGCGGAGGTGGGGGTGGCGAGGTCGGGGCTTGGAGCCGCGGCCACCAGTGCCAGATTATGGTAACTTTGTGATCCTGCGAAGAGACCGGTGAATCGCTCTCCGGGGGCAAGAGTATGGCCGGTCACTACTACCGGCACCAAACTTCCAGTCCAACTGTCGTTGCCCAGCATGCCGAATAAATTGCTGCCCCAGGAAGCCACGGTGCCGTCCGAGCAGAGCGCCAGGCTGTGGTCACTAGCTGCAGCCACGGCCACAACGGTCTTGCCCGCGAGCACGCCGCTGCTCGTCACCGCCACAGGTACGGAACTATCGCTCGTGCTGTTATTCCCCAGATCTCCGTCGTCATTGGCGCCCCAGGCGGCCACGGTGCCGTCCGAGCAGAGCGCGAGGCTGTGTTTACCACCCGCCGCCACAGTCACCACGGTCTTACTCGAAAGCACGCCGCCTCTGACCACCGCCACCGGCACAGAAAAGTTTTCGTTCGTGCTGTTGTTGCCCAGCTGGCCATGGTAATTCCAGCCCCAGGCGGCCAAGGTGCCGTCCGAGCACAGCGCCATACTGTGGGCATAACCTGCGGCCACGGCCACCACTGTTTTGCCTGAGAGCACACCGCTGCTCATCACGGCTAAAGGCACAGAATTCCCGTCGGTGGGGGTGTTGGTGCCCAGTTGGCCAAAATGATTGGCGCCCCAGGCGGCCACGGTGCCGTCCGAGCAGAGCGCCAGGCTGTGGCTGCCACCCGCAGCCACCGCGACCACAGTCTTGCCCGCAAGCACGCCGCTGCTCATCACCGCCACCGGCTCATTCCTGTAGTTGAAGCTGTTGTCCCCCAACTGACCTTTGTTATTGCCACCCCATGCAGCCACGGTGCCGTCCGAGTTGAGCGTCAGAGTGTGCTCGTCCCCCGCCGCCAAAGCCACCACGGTCTTGCCCGCGAGCACACCGCTGCCCGTCACCGCCACCGGCACCCTGCCTGTAATACCCCAAGTGGCCACAGTGCCGTCCGAACACAGCGCCACGCTGTGCCTGCCACCCGCAGCCACGGCCACCACAGTCTTGCCTTCGAGCACCCCCGTGCGCGTCACTGCCACCGGCACAGAGCTGTTGGTCAAACTATCATTACCCATCTGGCCGTATTCGTTGAAGCCCCAGGCATAGGCGCGGGTGGCTTTCCAAGCCAGCACAAGGTCGTTGCCGGTGCCTCCGTAATAGTTGGCCACGAATTCGGACGTCACCCCGTTATAGACCAGCGCCACGGCCTGTCCCTGCGCGAGGTTGCTGAAGGTGCCGGTAATGAAACCAAGACCAGTGTTGTTCACCACCATCAGCCGGGTGCCCGGTTCAGGCGCGTAATTAAGGGTGAAGTCCACCGTGCTGCCCTTGGCGGCGTAGCCATTGACCGTGACCGGCATATCTGTGCCGGCACTGTAGACCGCACTGAGCGCGACGTCGACCCGGTTCACGGTCGCAGTGTAGGTCCTGGTGGTGAAACCGTCCTGAGCGGTGACGACTGTCGTGATTGTGTTGCTGCCAACATTGAGCGGGATCGACCCGCTGGGGGTGCCGGACGTCACCGTGGCATTGTTCACTTGGATAGTCGCATTTGCCTGCACGGCGGTGGGCGTGACGGTGAGGCTGCTGATCGCCATCGGCACCGTGCCTGTGTAGCTGGGGTTTGCTGTGGTGAACGATGGGGACAGGGTGCCCGTGTTCAAGGCGAAGCCTGACAGGTCAGCATTAATGCTCAGGGTGGTAAAAGTGCCGGTGCTGCTGTAGCTGGTGCCGAAGTTATTGCTGGCATAGGTGGCGAAGGTGTAGGCCGTGCCCGGGCTGAGGCCGGTGGCATCAACGGTGAACGTTCCGGTTGTGCCGCTGGTCATTGCGTTGACCACCCCCGTGCCACCGATCTGCGGGCTGCTGTTGGTCGCGGTGGGGACGTAGACCACGCCCCGCCCGGTGATGGACTCGCCGCCGTCGCTGATGATGGTGCCGCCAAGGGTCGCCGTGGTGGTGGTCATTCCCGCCGAGGTGGGGGAGGTGAAATCAGGCACCGCAGGACCAGTCACCAGTGCCAGACTATGGGAACTGACGGATCCTGCGAATAGACCGGTAAATCGCGTTCCGGGGGCAAGGCTGGTGCTGATCGCCGCCACCGGCACAGCACTGTTGTCCGTGTTGTTATTGCCAAGCTGGCCCCTGTCGTTGAGACCCCATGCGGCCACGGTGCCGTCCGAGCAGAGCGCCATGCTGTGGTAATCACCTGCGGCTATGGCCACCACGGTTCTGCCGAAAAGCGCACCGTTGCGGGGCACCCACGCCGGCACAGAACTGTTGGTCACGATGATGTCGCCCAGTTGGCCCCAGTTCTTGTTGCCCCAGGCGGCCAAGGTGCCGTCCGAGCAGAGCGCCATGCTGTGGCTACGACCCGCAGCCACCGCCACCACGGTCTTGCCCGCGAGCACCCCCGTGTTCGTCACTGCAACCGGCACGGAACTCCTGGTCGTGCTATTGTTGCCCAACTGGCCTCCCCCATTATTGCCCCAGGCCACCGTAGTGCCATCCGAGCAGAGCGCCAGGCTGTGAGCATCACCTGCAGCCACAGCCAATACGGTCTTGCCCGCGAGAACACCCGTGCTGGTTACCGCCACTGGCACGCGCGCCCCGTACGTCCCGCTTTTGCCCAATTGGCCATCGCTATTGTCACCCCAGGCGGCCACGGTACCATCCGAACAGACCACCAGGCTGTGCCCGCCCCCCGCAGCCACCGCCACCACAGTCTTGCTTGAGAGCACGCCGCTGCGGCTCACCGCCACTGGCACAGAACTGCTACCCGTGGTGTCGTTGCCCAGCTGGCCATAGTAACTGGATCCCCAGGCGGCCACGGTGCCATCCGAGCAGAGTGCCAGAGCGTGGAGACTACCTGCCGCCACGGCCACCACGGTTTTGCCTGCGAGCACTCCTGAGCCCGTCACCGCCACCGGCACGGCACTGTTGGTCGTGCTGTTGTTGCCAAGTTGGCCCGAGCCATTGTTGCCCCACGCGGCCACAGTGCCGTCCGAGCACAGCGCTATACTGTGGAATTGACCCGCAGCCACGGCCAACACGGTCTTGCCTCTGAGCACGCCCGTGGTCATCACCCCTACCGGCACAGAACTGTACGTCGTGCTATTATTGCCCAGCTGGCCGCTGGAATTTCCTCCCCAGGCAGAGGCGCGGGTGGCCTTCCAGACCAGCACGAGGTCGTTGCCCGTGCCTCCGTAGTAGTTGGCGACGAAATGATACGTCACTCCATTGTAGGCCAGCGCCACCGTCTGTCCCTGCGCGAGGTTGCTGAAGGTGCCGGTAATGAATCCCGCGCCGGTGGTGTTCACCACCACCAGCCGGCTGCCCGGTTCAGGCGCGTAGTTAAGAGTGAAGTTCACCATGCTGCCCGTGGCGACGTAGCCATTGGCAGTGGCCGGCACATCGATGCCGGCGTTGTAGATCGCATCGAGCGTGACAGCTACCCGGTTCACGGTGACGCTGTAGATCCTGGTGGTGACGCCGTCCTGAGCGGTGACGACTGTGGTGATCGTGTTGCTGCCAACATTGAGCGGGATCGCCCCGCTGGGGGTGCCGGATGTCACCGTGGCATTGTTCACTTGGATAGTCGCATTTGCCTGGACGGCGGTGGGCGTGACGGTGAGGCTGCTGACAACCATCGGCACCGTGCCCGTATAGCTGGAGTTTGCCGTGGTGAAAGCCGGGGAGAGGGTGCCTGTGCTCAGGACAAACCCGGACAGGCCGGCGTTGGTGCCCACTGTGGAAAAAGTGCCGGAGCTGCTGTATTGGGTGCCAAAGGTATTCGTGGCATAGGCGGCGAAGGTGTAGACCCTGCCCGGGGTGAGGTTGGCGGCGGAGACGGTGAACGTCCCGGTCGTGCCGCTGGCGGTCAAGTTGACCACGCCCGTTCCGCCGATCTGCGGGTTGCTGTTGGTCGCGGTGGGGGCAAAGACCACTCCCCGCCCGGTGATGGCCGCGCCGCCTTCACTCAGGACGGTGCCGCCAAGGGTCGTCGTGGTGGAGCTAATTGCTGTCGAAACGGGGGTGATGACGGTGGGCACAGAAGCGGCTACCAGAGCCAAGGAATGGTCACCTTGAGATCCCATGAACAGACCGGTGAAGCGCTCTCCGGGGGCAAGGGTGTTGTTCGTCACTGCCACCGGCACTCTGCTGTCGGTCGTGTTGTTGTTGCCGAGCTGGCCGGAGTTGTTGCGGCCCCAAGCGGCCAAGGTGCCGTCCGGGCAGAGTGCCACGCTGTGGTAATCACCCGCAGCTATGGCCCCCACAAACCTGTTCGTGAGCACTCCACTGCGTGTCACTGCCACCGGCACGGAACGGGCACCCACGCTGTCGTCGCCCAGTTGGCCATTGTCATTGCAACCCCAGGCGGCTATCGTGCCGTCGGAGCAAAGCGCCATGCTGTGGTCTCGACCCGCAGCCACCGCCACCACGGCTTTGAGCGAGAGAACGCCGCTGCGGGTCACAATCACCGGCACCGGACTATCGATGAGGCTATTGTTGCCCAACTGGCCGTAGTAATTTGAGCCCCAAGCGGCCACGGTGCCGTCCGAACAGAGCGCCATACCGTGATAAGAACCGGCGGCCACGGCCACCACGGTCTTACCCCCGAGCACTCCACTACGCACCACTGCGACCGGCACTGCGGAGCCATAAGGATGAGCGGTATTGGTGCTGTTATCGCCCAGTTGGCCGTAAATATTCAGCCCCCAGGCAGCCACGGTGCCGTCCGAGCAGAGCGCCACGCTGTGGCCCCCTCCCGCCGCTACAGCAACCACGGTCTTGCCCGCCAGCACGCCTGCGGCCGTCACTTGGACCGGCACGGAACTGCTGGTGAAGCTATTGTTGCCCAGCTGGCCGCTGCCATTGGAACCCCAAGCGGCCACGGTGCCGTCCGAGCAGAGCGCCACACTGTGGGAACCACCTGCGGCCACGGCCACCACGGTCTTGTCCGCAAGCACGCCCGTCAAGCTCGCCGCCACCGGCACCAAACTGTAGGTTATGCTGTTGTTGCCGAGCTGGCCGCTGCCATTGGAACCCCACGCAGCTACGGTGCCGTCCGAGCAGAGCGCCACGCTGTGGGAAGCACCCGCGGACGCGGCTACCACGGTCTTGCCCGCAAGCACGCCCGTGCTCGTCACTGCCATCGGCACAACACGATCCTCCAAACTGTTGTTGCCCAGCTGGCCAGAGCCATTTTCGCCCCAAGCGAAGGCGCGGGTGGCCTTCCAGACCAGCACGAGGTCGTTGCCCGTGCCTCCGTAGTAGTTGGCGACGAAATGATACGTCACTCCATTGTAGGCCAGCGCCACCGTCTGTCCCTGCGCGAGGTTGCTGAAAGTGCCAGGGATGAATCCGGTGCCGGTGTTGTTCACCACCATCAGCCGAGTGCCTGTGGTGGGTGGGTAGTTGAGGGTGAGCTCCACCGTGTCGCCGGCGGGGGTATAATTGCTGGCCGTCAGCGGCACCTCGGCTCCGGTGGTGTAGGTGGCGGTGATCGCCGCAGCAAACGTGTTCGCCGGACCGAGCAGCAGCAGGGCAAAAACAGCTGCCCAGAATCGAAGCAACCGGAGAGCGGGGGCCTTGAGCAGACAAAGGGTGGATGGAAGGGCCACCCTTGGCTTCTGACGGGACCGAAAGAGATGACTGGAAGTCCGCTTTGGTTTCTTCATTGAGGAGAATTAACAACGTGCGGTGTATATCAAGTCTTGTAAACAGGGACTACAGGGTCAGGCCCCGAAGGGAAAGGGAAAGTAGCCAGAGTCTGGATCAGGACGTTCCGGGATGGCACGGGAAACAAGCATCAGAGATCAAGTGGTCAAGAATCACTGACAGAATCGTTGCCGGACCCTGTTCTCCACATCAATTCTGGCACCTGCTCCATGTCAGGCGAACAAATTGCTCACGGCTCGACATGAGCACCGCCTGGGCCCCGCTCAACGAGGGCCAGGACGCCTTCGAAGGCCGCGACCGCAAAACAGGTGCCCTCAAGTGGACCGGCACCCGGGTCGATCTGGTCTTCGGTTCCAACTCCCAACTCCGCGCCCTCGCCGAAGTCTACGGCACATCGGATTCGCAAACCAAGTTCGTCCACGACTTCGTGGCCGCCTGGACCAAGGTCATGAACCTCGACCGCTTCGACCTCGCCTGATCGTCAGCGACAGAACGGAAACCGAATACGACGCCCCGGATCCCCCCATAAAGGTCCGGGGCGTTTTTTGTACCGCAGAATGGGATTGGTAATGCTAAGGAATAAGATGGAGCCAATAATGGCACAGCCGGAGGATGAATCCTTCCTTTCAGCTATATCCGTGACCATCAGTCAAATCCGTGCCATCCGTGGCCCGTCCGTATCCTTTTCAGGAAAAACACCAGCACCCGCCCGGCTCAGACTTTCATCATCTCTTTGATCTGCTTGGTCGCAATCCCGATGGGACGGTCCAGCGGAACGCCGGCACACGCCAGCAGGGTGGTGAGCAGGTCACCCTGGTTGCCTTTGATATTGGCGAGGAATCGTCCCGTATTGATCGACCCGCCGCCTTTCCCGGCCACGATGAAAGGAAGGTTTTCGCGGCCATGCGTATTCCCGTCCTCCAGGCCGGAGCCCCACATCATGATGCAGTTATCAAGCAGGGTGCCTTCGCCTTCCCGCAGGCTGGACATCTTTTTCACCATATAGGCGAACTGGGAGATGTTGAAGGCGGTGATCGCGGCGACTTTTGAGACCTGCCCGGGCTTGTTGTTGTGATGGGTTTGCGAGTGGTGCTCGTCCTTGAAGCCAAGTTCCGGATAGGAGACCCCGTTGGGAGTGGAGCCAATATAAGTGCTGACGCGGGTGGTGTCGGTCTGGAAGGCCAGCACATTGAGGTCGCACATCACCTGCATGTACTCGCTGCGTTTGTCGCCCTCGGGGATTTTGATCTCAATGGGCGGGGAATCCGAGGCGTGGCGTTTGCTGGCACTGACGCCGGCCTGCTCCAGGGCTGCCTCCTTCTGGCGGTATTCGATGGCGGCGATGCGGCGTTCCACCGAGCGCACGCTGTCGAGGTATTCATCCAGTTTGTGTTGGTCGTCCCGGGGCAACTTCCGGCGCAGATCCCTGGCGCCTCCAAGGACCAGATCCAACATCTGGCGGTCCAGGGCGTCCGCCTGGGTGAGGTTTCCGGGTTGGTCGGACTTTCCAAAAAGCCGGTTGAGCACGCTGCGGGGATTGGTCTCGGCAGGGACCGCCTGGGTAGGCGACCGGAAGCTGCAGTGCGAATAATACCCCTCGTTCAATCCCTCCTGGTTTTCCTTGTGCGTCTGGGGCATCGTGGCCAATTCCAGTGACGGCAAGGAGGTGAGCGCGCCCACGTAGTTGGCGGCAATCTGATCCGCCGAGATGGCAATGTTGATCTGATTCCGCCGGTCCGCATCCGGCAGCACCGCCGTGAGCCAGGTCGAGAGTTCTAGCGCATGAGGAGCGCCATTGAATGGAGCAATCGGGACGCCCGAGATGCCCTTCATCAGGAGACACTGGTCGAGCACCGGACGCAGCGATTCCAGGGCCGGCGGAGGAGTTGTCAGGAAATTTTCCGCATCCGCCGGCCAGAATTGATCCATGATGACCCCATGGGGCATGTACATGAATCCCAGGCGGACCGGTGGTTTGAAGGGTTTGCCTTGGACGGAGTCGGCCCAGCCCATGGTTTGCAAAAGCGGCAGGGCGAGGGACGCTCCGAGCCCTTTCAGACAGGTGCGGCGATCGATGAGGAAGTTATTTCTCATGGGACGGGGAGGCGGGTGGGGCCTGAATACGCTGATTGAGGAAGGGATAACTGGTCAGGATTCCGGTGATGAGGGTCTGCATACGGTAGCCGTCCCTTGCGATGGTGTCCATCAGATGATCCACCACGATTTCGTCATACCCTTCCAGCTGGCGGCACAGGGCATAGGCCAGCAGTTTCTCGGTCAGGTTGCGCGCCAGATCATCCGTTCGTGCCGCAATGATGGTTTTCAGCTCCTTGGGAGACGCAAAATGCTTGCCGCCCGGCAGCTCGCCCGCCGCGTCGATTGTCCCACCGGTATCGTCCTGGTCACGCCAGCGCCCTATGGCATCGAAGTTCTCCAGGCCGAAGCCGATGGGATCAAGAATCTTGTGGCAGTTGGCGCACCCGGCATTGGTGCGGTGCAGTTCGGTGCGCTGACGCAGGGTCAGGTTGGCGACGGTGCTCTGGTCCTGTTTTTCCAGAGCCGGCACGTTGGGCGGGGCCGGCGGCACGTGTTCGCCCAGCACTTGTTCCAACACCCACACGCCGCGTCGGACGGGACTGGTGCGGTTGGGAAAGGAGGTCGTCGCCAGAATCCCGGGCATCCCCAGAATCCCGCCCCGGTTGGCATCCGTCAGGGTCACCCGGCGCATCTCCGGCCCGGTGACAGATTTTTCCAAGCCATACAGGCTGGCGAGGGTTTCGTTGAGGAAGGTGTAATCGCCATCCACAAAACGGACGACGCTCTGGTTTTCCCGCACCATGCTATCAAAAAACAGCCGCGCCTCGTCGACCATAGCCGTGCGCATCGCAGGGGTCATCTGCGGGAATTTTGTGGTGTCGAAAGTCTTGCTCTTCAGCTCCCCCAGCCCGAGCCACTGGGCCCCAAACCCATCAAACAACGCCCGGGACCGCGGATCCGCCAGCAAACGCCTCACCTGCGCCTGCAGCACTGCCGGCTCGTGGAGTTGTCCTCCATCGGCCAGGGCCGACAGCTCGGCGTCGGGCATGGTCGCCCACACCAGATACGACAAGCGGGACGCCAACTGATGATCATCCAGGGGAACAAAGGTGCGGCCCGGTTCCGCATCTTTGGCCGGGGTGATGAAGAGGAACTGCGGGGAAACGAGGATCGCTTTGAGCATCAGACGCAAGGCCGCGGGATAGCCAAGGTTGTTGGCACGCCCCAGATCGAAGACGCCGCTCAGGACATCCAGTTCCTCCTCGGACGGAGGCCGGCGATAGGCCTTCCGGGCCAGGGTGCGGGCGACGAGTCCCGCCGCCGCCTCGAGGTCTGCGCCCGGTGCGGGTGGCTCCCCGAATAGACGCCGCTGCACCTCCGTGGGCGTCGCATCGTCAGGGGCCAGGATCCGGTCCAGCACCTCATTGGCGATGCCGAGATATTGCTCCGACTGTAAAGGGGAAAGCGTATTCAGATAACCCGCTCCGGACACTTCATCCGGCAGCTCATGGGCGACCGCCGGATCCACCCCAAAAAGATCATGGAGCGTGTTGCCATACTCCGCCTTGGTCAGGCGGCGGATCACAAAAGGACCGGGATCCTTCGGGCTGAGAAACTTGATATTGCCAATCCAGTCGAGGAAACGCTGCCGATCCTCCTCGGTGGGCTGCCGGTCCGCCTCTTCCGGCGGCATGTCATGGGCCTTCACATTGGCCTGCGCCTGCTTCCAGTGTTTGCGGGAGGCCGTGCCACCGGGGTTCTTCAGCGCCGCCTCGTAGTTAAGGCCCCCCTTCGATTTTTTATTCCCGTGACACTCCGTGCAGTAGGTGTTCACGAAGGGGGTAACCCCCTCGCGAAAGGACTTCTTGGCCTCGGCCTGCTGCGCCCCGAACTCTCCGTCGTCTGCCGGCTCCGCCCGGCACGGCAAGGCCAGAGTCAATGCCACGCCCAGGAGCGCCATGGCCATTCCGCCACTGCGAATTGTTCCGGGGGCTGTCATTTCATTCTCATTTAAGGCTCCGCCCTCTTACGGGGGAGCCTCCGTTCCTCTATCGGGATTGACACAGGCGCCATCGGAAAAGAGGGACGGACTCCCGCCTGCTCAGGCACTCCATTTCCTGCTTCAGGAGCTGCCAGCAAGCTTAATCCTGGAGGCGTTCCTCGCACTCTTCGTTCTCCAAAGCCAAAGCGAGTGCCGGGCTGGCTCCTCGAATGGAGGCACCGGGATGATCTCGGCGTCCCGGCGCTTTCTTTGCCCAGCCAAACGCGGGATTTCTTGCGCTTTTTGGTTACTTGCGCAAGGGGCCCCTGGTCAGGGTTCTGTGCTCAATCAGCGGTGTGAATAGTCTCGCCCGGTCCGGTCGTTCGCTTTTCAGCCGCTCCCATAGCTCCGCCGTAAACACGGGATTAATCCAGGTGTCGGAACCTTCCGTGAAGCGATAGCTGCAAAGGATAAATTCAGGCGCCATAAAATCCGCTAGCGCCTCAATAAGCTGTGCAGCCTGCGGACCAACCTCGAGGATAATGGTTTGGCTCTTTACTCCCCATTCCAGCGTCACGGAGATTTGCGGCGGACTACGCAATACGTCAAATTTCAATCCAGGAACGTGAGGTAAAAAGAGTGCCAAAGTCTCCTCTGCAGGATCTTTCCAATCCGCCCAGGGGAAGCGTTCGTTTGTGTAATACGTAAAATCGGCATCTGAACCGGACAGCACCGCGTCCTCGAAAGGAAGGCTCGGCAGCTTGCCCGGGTTGTAAGCCGGTTCGAGCTCCCCCGGTTCCCCATCGGGTAATCCAGCCGTCCACCAAAAGAACAACAGCATGAGGGATAGCAGAGCCGTAAACCACCAACTTTGTCCATGGTATCCATCGTAGATCCCCAACGCTGCCATGAATACAACTGCTGAGATCCGACACGCTTGCCGAAGCCTGCTCACCGCTGGCTTGCCTGCACCCTTTACGCTCTCGTCCACTGCATCCAGCCAAACGACGAGAAACAGAGCAGAAATCAGTGCAAGCAACCACCAACTTTTTCCGTGGCATCGCTGGAAAAAGGCGGCGACACCGGACAGAAGGAAGATGATGAAAGTGTGCGCTATCTTTATATCCATGGAACGACGGTGATTTGATCTGACCTGGCTGCCTTCCGTTTTGCGATCCAGTTTGGCGAAGTTGCCTTGGACGGCGTCGCGGATTGTTCAATGGCAGACCGCTTTTTCATCAGGCGGTCAAATCCTGCTATAGGCTTCTGCGTGGCTGTTGACAAACACTTTGCACGGACACCAGAACTTCAGCGCCTGCCCCCGCGCTTCGCGTTGGCATTGCCCGCACTGCGCCATAACCTGCGCGCCCTCCTTCATGCCTGCCCCCACCGCGCTCCCCATCTGGAAAATCCACGCCGACATCCTGCACACGCTTCGGGACGGCAATCGCCTCGTGCTGGTCGCGCCCACGGGTTCGGGCAAGACCACCCAGGTGCCGCAGATGTTGTTGGATGCGGGGATCGCGGGCGATAAAATGATCGTGGTGCTGCAGCCCCGGCGCGTCGCCGCCCGCACCGTGGCCACCCGTGTCGCCTGGGAACGCGGAGGGAAACTCGGCGCGGAGGTCGGTTATCAGATCCGCTTTGACGATCACACCAGCGTGGGCACCCGCATCTGTTTTGTCACGGAAGGCATTCTGCTGCGCTGGCTCCAGGATGACTGCACCCTGGCCAATATCGGTGCCGTGGTCTTCGATGAATTTCACGAGCGGAACCTCCTCAGCGATGTCGCCCTCGCCTTGGTAAAACACCTGCAGCAGACCCAACGCCCCCATCTGACGATGGTGGTGATGTCTGCCACCCTTGATGCCGAGCCTGTCGCGGCGTATCTGAACGACTGCCCGATCCTGGTTTCCGAAGGGCAAAGTTATCCCGTGGAAGTCGGTTATCTTTCCCTGCCCGACCAGCGCCCCATTACCGCGCAGGCCGCGGAAGCAGTCGGGCGCATCATCAGCAACGGCGACCCCGGGGACATCCTCGTCTTCATGCCAGGGCGCGGCGAGATCAACGGCACCCTGGACGCACTGCGTGGCCTGAGAACGCAGGAGCGGGTGGCCTGCATCCCCTTGCATGGCGAACTCGAACCGCAGGAGCAGGACCGCGCCTTCGCTCCTAACGCGCAGCGGAAAGTCATCGTTGCCACCAACGTCGCCGAGACCAGCATCACCATCGACGGCATCCGCCATGTGGTGGACAGCGGCACCGCCCGTGTCGCCCGTTATGATGCCGAACGCGGCATCGGCACCCTCCTCCTCGAACCCATCAGCCGGGCCAGCGCGGACCAGCGCAAAGGCCGCGCCGGCCGCACTACGCCCGGCACCTGTCACCGTTTGTGGACCGCCATCGGGCATAAGAGCCGCGACGAACGCAACACCCCGGAGATCCAGCGCAGCGACCTCGCCGAGGTCGTGCTGCTGCTGCACTCGTTAGGGATCCAGGAAGCCGCCACCTTCGACTGGCTGGACAAACCGGATCCCCAGGCTGTCGAGCGCGCCGAGCGCCTCCTCACCATGCTCGGGGCTTTGGAAAACACGGCTCTCACTGCCATCGGCCGCCAAATGCTGCGCCTGCCCATGCACCCGCGCTACTCCCGCATGTTGATCGAAGCCAGCCAGCGCGGTTGTGTGCCCGAAGCCGCCTTGTGTGCCGCGTTGGTCAGTGGCCGAGACCTGCTCGCCCGCGTGGACCGCGATGATGCCCACACCAAAACCGCGCGCGAAATGTTCGAGGACAGCAGCCACTCCGACTTCCTCACTCTGATGCGCGCCTACGACTTCGCCAAGGCGAACGGCTTCAGTTTTGACCGCTGCCGCGCCCACGGCATCAACGCCCAGGTCGCCCGCCAAGTGGAGCAGACCTGTCAACAAATCCTGCAAGCCGCCGGCCAGCAGCGACTCCACGACCGCCACGCTACCTCCGCCTCTTCCCCTGATAAAAACGACGAAGCCCTGCGGCGCTGCCTCATGGCCGGCTTCGTCGATCAACTCGCCAAACGCCGTGAGCCCGGCCAACCCGCCTGCGACCTCACCGGGCAACGGCAGGGCCAGCTCGTGCGCGAAAGCGTGGTCCAGGACGCCGCCTTTTTCGTCGCCGCCAATCTGCGCGACATGCCCTCCCGCGGCCCCGCTCCGCTGACCCTGCTCAGCCTCGCCACCGCCGTGGAGCCCGGGTGGATCGCCGAAATGTTTCCCCAACATCTCAGCACCGCCATCAAGCACCGCTTCGATGCCAAAAACAAACGCGTCGCCGCCATGAAACTGGTGCGCTATCACGATCTCGTGATCGAACAGACCGCGCAGCAACGCGACCTCGACCCTGCCGCCAGCGGACACTGCCTCGCCGAAGCCTACCGCACCGGTGCCTTCGACCTGCCCCTGCTGGATCATCGGCTGAAGCAATTCATCGCCCGGGTCAACCTCCTCCACACCACCGTCCCGGAGTTGGAATTCGTCCCCTTGGATGAAGCCGCCATCACCGCCTGCCTGGCCCGCGCCTTCACCGGCCTCTCCCTCGTCAAAGAAGCCCAGGCCGCGCCCCTCACTTCCGCTTTCCATCGCCACTTGGAAAAAGGCCAAGTCAGTTGGCTGGATGAATTGGTCCCCCTCTCCATCCCCTGGCCCGACAACGGCACCTTGAAAATCTCCTACACCAGCGGGGAACCGGAAGCCCAGGCCAAACTCCAGGAAAGCTTCGCGCTCAAAACCCACCCCACCCTCTGCGAAGGCCGCCTCCCCGTCCTCCTCACCCTCACCACCCCTGACGGCAAACGCCTCGCCACCACCCCTGACTGGCCCACCTTCCTCACCCGCGAATGGCCAAAACACCGCGCCACCGTCGCCAAAAAATTCCCCGGCCACCTGTGGCGTTGACCTCTTTACCTTTACCGCGAGTCAGGTTCCACGCCTTCAGTAGGGCACCACCGTCAAATCCGGCACGCGACTGAATTCGTCCACGTTGCTAGTGACCACTCCCATGCCATGCACCACCGCGGTGGCAGCAATCCATAGGTCGTTGGTTCCGATGAGTTTTCCTTTGGCCGCGAGAGCCCGGTAGATCTCACCATACTGCCAGGAGATGTCGCTCGACCAGGGGAGGATCGGGTAGGGGCGGCACAATCGCTCCCAGTCTTTTTTCGGGCTCGCCGATTGGCCGCAGGCCAACTCGCCGGCCACGGTAAACGTGATATGGAAAGTCTCCTGCGCGCGGCTGGCAAAGAAGCGGTCAATGGTAGACGTTTGCCCGCGCCGGGCTTCGCGTTCAGCCATGATGATGAAGTTGGTATCGAGAATCAAGCCCATGGATCATCGGGAATAGAGTCATGCTTTGCAGCCTCTTCCACGGCGTCCAAATACTTGCCGCTGACGCCACTGCCGCCCTTCCGGTAATATTGGAGCAGCGTTTCGCCGGTCGCCGGGGCATCCAGCCATATCGCGCGGCGCACGACTTCCGTAAAAGATTCTCCTCCCCGTTTGACCTGCCGGAGCTTCTCGTAGGCATCGAGTTCCAAGGTGATCGTTTTGGTGGCCATGCACGAAAAATACACGAAACGCCAAAATTCACAAGGAATACCTTTGGAAGCCCTCGTTGATCGTACCATAGGCATTTGGCAGCGGTTCAGCCAGCGACGTAGGGGCCATGACCTGCTGCCATGAAGGTGGAAGGCCCTTCACTCGAACCATGGTCGGGGATCGAGGCGGTAGTATTTCATCAGTTCGGCGTACAGGTCGGGCTCGCGGTGGAAGAGTTGGGCTGGCTTTTCGAAAAAGGTTTCGGTCGCCACGGCGAAGAATTCCGGAGGACTGGTGGCGCCATAGGCATCCAGCACGGTTTTTTTTCCGTCTTCGGTTTGTTGCAGGAATTCGTCGTAGTTCTCCTGGAAGACCCGGGCCCAGGAGCGATAGGCCGCGTGGTTGGGAAGGCCGGGGGCGCCATCTGTCGCACCATCCTCGTGATCCAGTTGATGCGCGAACTCATGGAAGGTGACGTTTGCGGCATCCAAGGCATTGCGTGCGCCCTGAGCGACCGAGTCCCAAGCCAGCACGATGCTGCCGGATTCCCACGATTCGCCCAGCCGGTGGACCTCGCCCTCGGTCACGATTCCCATGGCGTCCACGCGCCTCTGCACGGAGCTGAAGGTCCCGGGGTAAAGATAGACCACTTTCAGCTTCGGATAGGGTTTTCCCTCGCGGTAGAGCACCAGCAGACACGCCTGCGCCGCTACGGTGAGGATCATGTCCTCTGTCAGTTCCAGGCCGCCACATCCTTCGAAACGGATAGTGGCGATGAACTGCGCGATCCGTTCCTGCAACCGGAGGCGCAACTCCTCCGGCAACCTCGCCACCAAGGGCACGTTTTTCTGAATCAGCGCAAGCCACTCCTCCCGGAAGATGGGCGCTTCCGCCGCCTCGCTGCCGCCGAACAGGGATTTCAGTTTTTGCCAAATCATGGAGGCGACTCTACCAACACTTGGTGATGCCGCCAAGCCGATACGCCCGTTCCCGTTCCTCTACGGAGATGGCCGGGATGCCGACTACTCAAGGGGCCGTCCATACGGCGCGCTGGGGCGGCCGCATCTTCAAGGCTGCTCACCTTGGCTGTGTCGCCAAGTCTCCAGTTTCCGCCAGCAGCTCCCGCACCCGGTCAGCTTGGGCAGGGTCCTGGGCGAGGTTTTGCAGTTCGTGCGGGTCTTTGTTAAGGTCGTAGAGTTCCACGGAGGGGCGGTGGTGGTAGCGGTTTATTGTGGCGGCGGCAGCGGGGTCGGATTCCGCAGCGCGGACCCAGGATTCCCAGTAGGTGCCCCAGTTGCCGGCTTTGCTTTCGCGCGGGGCGAGGTCGATGTGGGTGGTGTATTTGGCGTCGGGCGTGAGGTTGAGGATGAGTTTCCAGTCGCGGGTGCGGAGGCTGCGCATGGGATAATGATTCATTTTCCCGTCGGCGCTGTGGGTGGTGAAGATGCGGTCGCGGTGATCTGTGGCCTGCCCGCGCAGCACCGGGACGAAGGACCGGCCATCCAGATCCGCCGGAGCCGGGCCGCCGGCGAGGTCCACGAGGGTGGGCAGAATATCCACCCAACTCACCATGGCGCCGGTCCGCGAACCGGGCGCGATCCCGCCGGGCCACGAGACCAGGAGGGGAACGCGGATGCCGGCGTCATAACAATTCCATTTACCGAAGGGAAACTGCGCCCCGTGATCGCTGGTCATGAGGCACACGGTATTGGGGCCGAGCGTTTCCCGTGCGGTATCGAGGACGCGGCCGAGTTCGTCGTCCATGCGGGCGACGGCGGTGGCGTAGGCAGTGCGGGCTTCGCGGGTTTCCGGCGTGGCGATTTGTGAGGGCGGGAGTTCTGCCTTGGCGGGAGCGGTCCAGGGAGCGGGTTTCGGCCATGGCACATGCGGCCAGTTGGAACCCACAAACAGGCACAGCGGCTTTTCGCTCCGGCGCTCCCGCAGCCACTTCAGCGCGGCCGGGATGGCTTGGTGCTGGTGGAATCCGTCGAACTCGAAGTGATCGAAGCCGTAGTCCGCAGTGTGTTTGTAGTGCGACACCTTGCCGAAGGCTACCACCTCATAGCCCTGCTCCTTCAGAAAGGCGGGCAGCTTTTTGAGGTCCGGACGTGGTTTGCTATGGTTCACCTCCGCTCCGTTGCGGGCGGGCATGAGTCCGGTCAGCAGCGCCGCCCGGCTGGGGGCACAGCTCGGCGAGGCCACAAAGGCATGGGAAAACGTCATTCCCGCCGCCGCCAGTTTCCGCATGTTGGGCGTGCGCACATCCTTCGCGCCTTGGAGCTCCGAGTCGAGGAAACTGAAATCATCCGCCAGGAAAACCACCAGATGCGGTTTGGCCGCCGGCTCCGCCGCCCGGCCCGGTGCCAAGCTGGACAGCCACAGCGTCCCCCATGCCAGGAATCCCGCCAGCCGCCGCCCCGTGGAAAAGGCGAGGAACGATCCCTGACACAAAAATTTCGAAAAACGGATCATGCCCAATCTTCTACGCGGAGGCCCATCCCCTGCAAGCGCCGCTGGCATTTCCCGCCGCTCACCGCATGCCGATGGTTTGCAGCCACTTCAGGGTATCCTCCGGCCAGGCTTTGGCCTCGCCCTCGCAGTGCAGACCGTAGCCGTGGCCGCCGGTGGGGTAGAGTTTGAACCCGTGCGCGATCTTCGCGGCTTCCAGCGCCGTGTGGTAGATTTTGCTGCCGATGACATGGGTTTTATCGTCCTCGCTGTGGAGGATGAGCGTGGGCGGGAGGTTGGCTTTGAGATTGAGGTCAGCCGCGAGGCCACCGTTTTTGTTGTCGAGATAGGCGGGATAAACCAGCACCGCGAAGTCCGGCCGGCAGCTTGACACATCGGCCGCATCCAGCGCGGAGTAGGCGCGGGCTTCGAACAGCGTGCTGGTTCTGGCCGCCAGATGGCCCCCGGCGGAGAATCCGATGATCCCGATGCGCTGGGGATCGATGCCCCATTCCTCCGCCCGCGATCGCGTTAGGCTGATGGCTCGCTGCGCATCCAGCAGGGCCCCGGCGCGGTTGTCCGGGGTGCGATACTTCAGGACCAGCGCACTGATGCCATTTGTGTTCAGCCACGCCGCAATCTCCGAGCCCTCCTTGTCGATGACGGTGTAGCTGTAACCGCCACCGGGACAGACGATCATGACCGGGGCAGGCGGGCCGTCCTTCCGCGTGGTCCGGAACAAAGTCAGGGTCGGACGGCTGACATTGGTGAGGCGCTGAAAGCCGTCGTTCCGGGGCACGGCGGCCTCGGGTTCCTTCGCGCCCTTGCCTGGCATTTTTCCTTCGGGCCAGACGGCCACGACGGGTTGAGCGGACAGGAGCGACGTGGCCGCGAAAAACAGCAGAAGGAAGCGGAGCATGGGATTTCTTACTCCGCAGGTACCGGCAAGGCAAGCCACCCGGCCTGTTTCACGCCGGCGGCGGTGAGGGCAAAATTCAAACCCTGAGCGAGCCCCGGAACCCTCTGACGGCATAATAGGATTGCGCTCCATTGTGGCCGGTGAAGATGCGGCTGTAGCGGCGTTCGCCATACAGGGCGCCCCCGAGCTTCCGGAGATCGGACGGGGTTTTCACCCAACTGGAGGTCTTGCGGTCGAACTCGCCCAGATTTTGCAGGGCAATGTATTCCTCCTCCGTCAGAAGCTCGATGCCCATCTCCGCGGCCTGATCCACCGCCGTGGTTTTGGGCCGGGCTTCCTTTCTTGATTCCCAGCCGGCGCGGTCGTAACAAACACTCACACGGCCTTTGGGGGTTTCCGGCGAACAATCACAAAAGAGGAATTCGCCGGTCTTCGGGTCATGCCCCACCACATCCGGTTCCCCGCCGGTGGCTTCCATTTCCTGAAGCGACCACAGCTTTTCGGGATGAGCTTCCAGCTTCGTCCGCACGTTAGCCCACTCGAGCCCCTGATGACGGTTCATATTTTTCCCAAAGCGGTCTTCCAATTCCGCGAGCAACTCTGCCCGGAGTTTGGACGGGAACTCCTTCTTTTTCGCACTGGTGGTTTTCATGGGTGGATTCAGCGGAGCTTACCGTTGGTTTCGCGGAGAGCCAATAAAGTCATTTAAAGGAATGGCCAAGCGGCAGTTTTGAAGCCGCAAACCCCGTCCCACTAGCCGATGGCCGCGCCGAGCACCTCCGCCGTAAGCCGGTCCAGGTTCTGCTCGTTGCAGGGGCGGAGAATGTGGTCCATTTGGCGGGCAAACTCCGCATTCTCAAATTCCTGCAACCAGGTCAGGAGTGTGCCCGAAGCCTTGGGCTCCAGAGTGATCGTCAAGGTGAAGTGTGGTTCGTTGACGTGCTGGATGACGATGCGGCCCGGAGCCTCGATTTCGGCAAAGACACTTTCGTTCGGATAGTCGGAGCCATCGGGTCCGTGCATGATGAAGGACCACTGGCCACCGGGTTTGAATTCGCACACCTCGAAGCTATTGGTAAAACCGGCGGGCCCCCACCAGCGGGCGAGGCGCGCGGGATCGCTGATGGCAGCAAAGATCTGCTCCGGCGTCGCCGGGATTTCACGGGATGATTTGAATGCACTCATGGGAATGATGTTGCCGGTCTAGTAATATTTGTCATTCGGATTTCGCACTTCCCGCGCGCCGCGCTTCGCTGATACGGACCATTTCCGCGAGGTCCGCCGCAGGGCGGATTTCAAACGGTCCGGCCTTCACGCCCGGGTGTTTCGACATGATCTGGATGGCATGATTCAGGTCGCGGGCTTCGAGGATCAGGATGCCGCCAATTTGTTCCTTGGTTTCCGCATAGGGCCCGTCGGTGACGGAAACTTTGCCATCCGCCCACCGCAGAGTCGCGGCTGATTGTGGGCCTTGCAGCGCTTCGCCGCCCGCGAAGTGTCCCTTCGCCCGAAGTTCGTCGTCATAGGTGAAGCATTCGTCCACCATCGCGTTGCGGTCGGTTTCAGTCAGATTTTCGAATTTTCCCGGCGCGATGTATCCAAGGCAGATGTATTTCATAAAGGGTGTCGGTTTTGGTGAATTAAAGTTCGGCTTTTCTTTTGCTATTCAGGCTGGTGGGAATTCATAAATCGGGCGGATTTCAATGACATCCCCATCCTGGGCCGGACAACGCTGAGCCCATTCCACGGCTTCCTCCTTGGATTTCAGCTCCACAATCCAGTAGCCGCCAATGACTTCCTTGCTTTCGATATAGGGACCATCCGTGACGGTGGCTTTGCCTTTGGCGAAGGAAACACGCGCGCCTTTGGCCAACGGGTGAAGGCCGTCGATATCGATGATCCTGCCAGCCTTGGCCAGCTCATCGTTGTATTTCCCCATAGACTCCAGTTCCTCCAGCTTCGGCACAAAGTCTTCGCCGGCCCTTTCGGCTGCCGGAGCGGAAGGTTGATAACCGCGGGGAATCATCAGCATGAGAAATTTCATTTTTTCGAGGGGTTGGTGGGTGGATATATCGTTTCGTCGGTATTCGGAGTGACCGCTCTAAAAAGTAGTCGATTGGGATTTACCGGATTCGACATCACCTGCGCTTTTTTGGAAATAATTTCCAAGCCGGTGCTAAGCCAACTCCCGGAGGCGTTTTTCGAGGAAGCGCCGCTCGGACTCCTGCTGCGTCAGCGCCAAGGCGCGCTGGTAGGAAACACGGGCCTCTTTTCCTCTGCCCAAACGCCGGCACAGGTCCGCCCGCACGGAATGCGCGAGGTGGTATTCCGTCAGCTCACCGCCGGCGAAAATCTCATCCACCAAAGCCAGTCCAGCCTCCGGACCATCGCGCATCGCGACGGCCACGGCGCGGTTCAATTCCACCACCGGCGAAGGAGCCGCCTGTTTCAGGGCGGTGTAAAGCGCGACGATTTGCGGCCAGTCGGTGGATGCTGCGTCGGGCGCTTCCGCATGCACCGCCGCAATCGCGGCCTGGAGCGTGTAAGCACCGAACCGGCGCGATGACAGGGCACGCTCCACCAGCTTCACTCCTTCGGCGATTTGGTCGCGATTCCACAAGGCCCGGTCCTGGTTTTCGAGAAGGATCAATTCGCCCTCCGGTGAGGTTCTGGCAGTGCGGCGGGATTCCTGCAGGAGCATGAGCGCGAGCAAGCCCATCACCTCCGGTTCCGGCAACAGCTCCATCAGCAATCGTCCCAAACGGATGGCTTCATCTGAAAGATCCGCCCGGGTCACTGCCGCGCCGGACGACGCCGAATACCCTTCATTGAACACCAGATAAACGACCTGCAGCACCGCTGCGACACGATCCGGCAATTCCTCCGCAGGCGGCACCTGATAGGGTATGAGGGCTTCACGAATCCTCGCTTTGGCCCGCACGATCCGCTGGGCGAGCGTGGGAGCAGTGGTGAGAAAGGCGCGGGCAATTTCCTCCGTGGTCAGACCGCAGATTTCGCGCAGGGTCAGTGCCACACGGGCCTCCGGCGACAGGACCGGATGACAGCAGGTGAAGATCAGCCGCAGTTGATCGTCCTGCACATGCGCGTCCGTCTCCACGGTCCCTGCACTGAAGTTGGAACCGGTTTCCAGCTGGGTGATGATCATTTCCTGCGCGGCATCAAACCGAGCCCGCCGCCGCAGCGCGTCAATCGCCTTGAACCGCCCCGTGGAAACCAGCCATGCCCTCGGATTGTCCGGAACACCCTGCTGCGGCCAGCGCTCCAGCGCTGCGGCAAAGGCATCATGCAAGGCGTCCTCAGCCAAATCGAAATCGCCCAGCAACCGGATCAGCGTCGCCCGGATGCGGCCGGATTCCGTGCGGTACAATGTTTCCAGAAGCTCCCGCATCGGCTCAAAAATGGGTTGCGGCAGGCGAGGTCAGTGGTTCCACGTGGAGCGGTCTGTTTTCGCCTTCAAACCTTCAGCACGCCCCTCTGATCAGGACGGTCACCCGCGGACGGCGGCTTCGATTTTGGCGACGTCGATCTTGCCCATCTCCATCATCGCCGCAAAAGCCCGTTTGGCCTCGTCACCGCCCGCAGCCATGGCATCGGTCAGCACCCGCGGGGTGATCTGCCAAGAAATCCCCCAGCGGTCTTTGCACCAGCCGCATTCACTTTCCTCGCCGCCATTGCCGACAATCGCGTTCCAGTAGCGGTCGGTTTCCTCCTGCGTGTCCGTCGCGACCTGGAAGGAAAAAGCTTCGCTGTGCTTGAAAGCGGTGCCGCCATTCAACCCGATGCAAGGCAGGCCCATCACTGTGAATTCCACGGTTATGACATCGCCCGCCTTGCCCGATGGATAATCGAGCGGTGCCGGATGGACGGCGGTGACTTCGCTGTCAGGAAACGTGGCCGCATAAAACCGCGCCGCTTCTTCGGCGTCCTTGTTGAACCACAGGCAGATGATGTTTTTGGCTTTCATGGATGAAGATCATTGGATGCGGGGCAATCTATGCCAACACAAAAAGCCATGCCACTCAATTTGTGTCGCAGTCTCGACCCTCAAGAACCTCACTCCAGATTGTCCGGAGCCGCGTAATACTCATCCGGCGCGCGGCCCATCAGTTGCATTACGGTGCCCAGGTTATTCCCGTGGTAATAAAATGTGTCGAAGGTCAGCGTGGCAAAGAAACGATAGGAGTCCGCCAGCGGATGAGCGTAGGGATCTTCCAGAAACTCTTCCGGTGGTTCCGGTGCTGGTGCCGTCTGCACTGGGTTGTCGTCTTCGTCATCATCATCTTCATCTCCGTTGTCCTGTTCCTGTTCATCGTAGGGCTTCAGGTCAAAGTCCGCATATTCTTCTTCCTCTTCGTCTTCCGGGTCATCCTCATCGGACCCGGAGCCGGCGGGCACCAGCAATCTGTGAGATTCATCCTCCGGGAGGATCTCCGCCGGCGGTTCGAAGTCCTCCGGATTCGGCATTTCACCTTCCTCCCTGCTCGTGCGCAGTCGGAACTGGGTCTCAATGAGATGCTGCTGCGTTTTGCTCCAACGCTCGGTGTCCCTTTCCTCGTCCCAGTTCCGGGAGTTAGCCTCCATCTCTTCCAGCCATTTTTTTTGCTGCGGCGTCAGTTCCAGCTTTGTGATGCGGAGGTTGACGTAAATCTGGAACTTCCACCCGTGTGGCGAGGCGGCCATGACCTCCCGCAGCGCCTCCAGCAGTTCCGGCAGGCGCTGGGCGGCAGAGATGGTTTGAATCTCAAGGTTGAACGAGCGCTCCCGGTGAACATCACTGGGCCGGCTATAACTTTTATCTTCGATGCATCCACCAAACTGCACGAGAACGGCCTGCGCCCGGCGCTGCATCCATAGCACCTCCAGATGGAACAGCCTGGGGTGCGCCAAATAGTCGGGTCCCGGCACGGCGGAGTTTCGCGGCAGCACGCTGGTATCGCCACCGGTGTACACCGCCACAAAGCGCAGTTTCCCGCGCGGGCGCAGTTCCGGCAGATGGAACACCTCGTCCCAGGGGCACAGCACCGCATTGATCGCCTGCACGTCCAAAGCCACGGATGTCTCCTGCAACAGTGGGATCTGCAATTGCACCTCGCACAGCCGCGGCGCACTCGTCAGGGGCCAGTAATTCCGCGGAATATCCGCATTGAAATTCACCCACCGCAGTTCCGGCACTTCCGTCAGGGGCGTCACATCCGTGGGCCAGCCGTTCAGCGTCTGCACATCCAGGCAGGACAGGTGCTTCAGTTCCGCGATATCGCCAAAATCCCGCAACGGCCCCGCGATGCGGAGATCCCGCAGCTCCGGGAAGCGCCCGATGCCGCGCAGACTCTGGGGCCCCTCCAGCTTCAGCACCCGCAGCGCCGGCATCTCCGGCAGATACTCACAATCCCGCTGCACACAGTTCCCCCCGCCCAGTTCTGCCGAGTGCAGCACGGGAAAACTCAGGCCCGTCAGGATCGCCCCATTCGGCTGAATCGTAAGCGACTCCAGTTCCTGCAATGCCCCCAGCGGACTCGCATCCACCCAGTAGAGTGGCGGCGTCAGGCAGGGATATTGTGAGCCGGTGAAGCCCAGGTTCAGGTGCCGCAACGCCGCGCATTTCGCCAACGGCCCTAGATCCTCCAGCACCGCACTGCAGATCTGGAGCGACCGCAGCACCGGCAGCGCCTCCACAAACGAAAGATCCTGCAAATCACAGTTGCCCAAAGCCACCTCCTCCAACGCCGGAAAAAACCCCAGCACCGCCCCCGCGTCACCGATCCGCCGGCGGTCGTGACCAAAACCCGGCGCGAACTTCTTCAGAAACGGAGCCATCGCCGCCGCCCGCTCCGTGTCCTTCACCCCATATTTCGGCATCAGCAGCGGATTAAGATGCAGCTTCTTGTGAAGCTGGTGGTCGATCCGCTTGGGGATCCGACGGCGCTTCGCCTCCATGGGAAGCTGCTGGAACTCCAATATCCTGCAATCCTCGCAGATCAGAAAAATCAGATAATGCTCCTCAGCCGTCCGCGCATCTTCCAGCGCCCATTGGGAAAAAGGTGAAAGCGTGGCAGGCATATATAAAGCTCATTTACCCTCACCCATGGAGCACCGCCCCTGGATTGTTTCGATCATCCGCGGCAAATGACCCGTGGTGAAAGCGGGGGGACTATCCAAGCTGATCCCGGGATCCTGGAAAGGAAAGCTAAAATAGCGGCTAAGTTTGATCATAGGGCAGTTCCTCCGGTTAATAACAATTGTTCGGACATCTCTTCCCTGTCAATCCCGATTCTCCACCGTTCCTTCCTTCCCTCCCGCTCCGGACTACGGGTTTGTGCAGGGAGAGAGCGTGCCCGGCGGAGTATTGGCGGACTTCTCCGCTGGTTCCACCCGTGGCACGCTTGCCATGATTTGCCCCGGTTTCACAAAGCCGTCACCCGCGGACAGCGGCTTCGATTTTGGCGATGTCGATTTTGCCCATCTCTATCATTGCCGCAAAAGCGCGTTTGGCCTCATCACCACCCGCAGCCATGGCATCGGTCAGCACCCGCGGGGTGATCTGCCAGGAAATCCCCCAGCGGTCTTTGCACCAGCCGCATTCACTTTCCTCGCCGCCATTGCCGACAATCGCGTTCCAATAACGGTCCGTCTCCTCCTGAGAATCCGTGGCCACCTGGAAGGAAAAAGCCTCACTGTGTTTGAAGGTAGTGCCGCCATTCAGCCCCACACAAGGGATACCCATCACTGTGAATTCAACGGTGATCACCTTGCCCTCCTTGCCCGAAGGATAATCGCCCGGTGCCAGATGGATGCCCGTGACTTCGCTATCAGGAAAAAGGGGCCGCATAAAGCCGCGCCGCCTCTTCGGAGTCCTTGTTGAACCACAGGCAGATGATGTTTTTGGCTTTCATGGTGGGATGGGTCAGAAGTTGAAGAGATCGGCTCACACGCGGCCGCACGCAAAAATAACCTGCACACAGGACGTTCACTTCCACTAAGCTGGCGGGTTCCAGCCCAGGATTTTCACATCACGTCCGCATTTATTTTTAGCCGGCCGCGTGTTTGAGATTGGAAGTCCCGGAATCCCAGCCAGCAGAGCCCTTTGACAATTACCAGGATCTAAGCCATTCTCCCCTCTATTGAACTCTACGTCTCCAGCCCAATCGCCCTCCAAAAAGCCCATGCCCGTTTCGGCGGTTCGCAGGGGCTTCTTCGAAGCGCGGCTCAAAGCGTTGCAAACGCAGGAAAGGGTAACGATGGAGCGGGTCCGGGCCAATCAGTCCACGATGAAGTCCTTGCCCTAAAAAGGTTTATAGAGGAAGCTGGGCTGGTGATGAACAGGGAATCTGTATTGGAGCTACAAGGCTCCTCGGATAAAATGCTGGGAGGCAGGGAGCATCGCGTCGCCTTGCTGATCAATGAAGAGCGTGTGATCAAAGATGCCGATGTGCATGCACTCGCCACAGAATCGATTTATGATTATCTGACTGATCTTTTGCTTTCAAACCACTTCCTTCAGGACGACTTGCAAATACTGGGCTGCTATGAGGTGGACGGCAGACTGCACCTAGTCACTTCCCAGCCTTATGTGGACGGGGGCCATCCGGACTGGGCTGAGCTAAAAGCCGGGCTTGTCAGACAAGGCCTGCGCGATCCTTCCCCAAATTCACAGGGAGGCAGCTTTATCATAGATGATGAAACCGTCGGAGAAGTGGATGTCATCGATCTGCATGTAAACAACGTGATCCGCGATAAGGCAGGCAGGTTGAATCCAATAGATGCCCATTTCTATTTCGATGACCGCGCCTCCAGAACTTCCGCCCTTAAAGCCTTGGGTCTAGATTCCATTAGTGGACCTTCCGGTATTGGAGTGGCTCTGCTGCCTGACTACACCGAATAAGTAACAATATGAACGCTCAAACTGAACTATGGGAGTTCCCCCCGGCCAAGCCCGCGAATCAGAGACTCTTTGTGGCCCTTTTTCCTGACGACCAGTCTGCGCGGCTCATCCAGGGATTGGCAGGGGGAATGCGCCACCGACACCATTTGAGCGGTGCGGTGCGGCCACTCAGTCATCTCCACATCACTCTGCGTTGGATTGATGATTATGTGGAGATACCGGAAAGCACCCTGGAGGATGTGAAGCGTGCCTGCGAAGACGCCACGGTCGGCGTTGCCCCGTTCGAAGTCAGACTGGACCGAGTCGAGGCATGGGGCAATGGCATAGGAAAGCACCCGCTGGTTTTGACCAGTCAAGGAGGCTATAATGATCATCTGTTAGAATTTCAGCATGGACTGTGGAAGAAACTGATAAGGTCAGGCCATCCCGGCAAAGGGGGCCGCGACTTCAATCCCCACGTCACGCTGCTTTACGACCAGAGCAGTATTGCCGGAGAGCCCGTCCCGCCAGTGATTTGGACGGTCCATGAGATTGCCTTGGTGCACAGCATATTGGGTGCAACAAAATATCACCACCTCGGCCGCTGGAAGCTTAGAGGATGACAGTTCAGATCCCGATTCTAAACCTAGGTTTCAGGCTGGCTGATAGACCTCGGCTCCGCTTTCCATAAACTCCCGGCTCTTTTCCTCCATGCCTTTGGCGAGGGCTTCTTCTTCGGCGATGCCTTGCTCGGCGGCGTATTGGCGGACGTCCTCGCTGATTTTCATGGAGCAGAAGTGGGGGCCGCACATGCTGCAGAAGTGGGCGGATTTGGCGCCGTCCTGGGGGAGGGTTTCGTCGTGGTAGGAGCGGGCGGTTTCGGGGTCGAGGCCGAGGTTGAACTGATCTTCCCAGCGGAATTCGAAACGGGCTTTACTGAGGGCGTTGTCGCGGTATTGAGCGCCGGGGTGGCCTTTGGCGAGGTCGGCGGCGTGGGCAGCGAGTTTGTAGGTGATGACGCCGACTTTCACGTCGTCCTTGTTGGGCAGGCCGAGGTGTTCCTTGGGGGTGACATAACACAACATGGCACAACCATACCAGCCGATCATGGCGGCGCCGATGCCGCTGGTGATGTGGTCGTAGCCGGGGGCGATGTCGGTGGTCAGGGGCCCGAGGGTGTAGAAGGGGGCTTCGTGGCACCACTCGAGTTGTTTGGCCATGTTTTCCTCGATCATGTGCATCGGGACGTGGCCGGGGCCTTCGTTCATGACCTGACAGCCTTTGGCCCAGGCGCGGGTGGTGAGTTCCCCCTGGACTTCGAGTTCGCCGAATTGGGCTTTGTCGTTCGCGTCCGCGATGGAGCCGGGGCGGAGGCCGTCGCCGATGGAGAAGCTGACATCGTAGGCGGCGCAGATGTCGCAGATTTCATCCCAATGGGTGTAAAGGAAGTTTTCCTTGTGATGGGCGAGGCACCACTTGGCCATGATGCTGCCGCCGCGGCTGACGATGCCGGTCATGCGGCTGGCAGTCATGGGGACGAAGCGGAGGAGGACGCCGGCGTGGATGGTGAAGTAGTCGACGCCTTGCTCGGCCTGCTCGATGAGGGTGTCGCGGTAGAGTTCCCAAGTCAGGTCCTCGGCTTTGCCGTTCACTTTTTCGAGGGCTTGATAGATCGGGACGGTGCCGATGGGGACGGGGGAGTTCCGCAGGATCCACTCGCGGGTGGCGTGGATGTTTTTGCCGGTGGAGAGGTCCATGACGGTGTCGGCGCCCCACTTGGTTGCCCAACGCATTTTTTCGACTTCCTCCTCAATGCTGGAAGCGACGGCGGAGTTGCCGATGTTGGCGTTGATTTTGACGAGGAAGTTGCGGCCGATGATCATCGGTTCGCACTCGGGGTGATTGATGTTCAGCGGGATGATGGCGCGGCCGGCGGCGACTTCACTGCGGACAAATTCGGCGGTGATTTCCTTGGGGATGCGTTGGGGAAACCGGCCAAAGATACCCGGGGTGTAAGGGCTGTCAGGCGACTGGGTGGAACCGTTGTGCTGCTTGTCGAGGTTGTTGCGGACAATGTCCTCTTTCAAATCGGCGATTTGGGCGCGGCGGAGGTTTTCGCGGATGGCGATGAATTCCATTTCCGGCGTGATGATGCCTTGGCGTGCGTAGTGGAGTTGGGTCACGGGCGAGACGCCCGGGCTCCCTTCTTTTTGCTTGGCGCGGAGGGGCTGGCGGCGCTCGGCAGTCAGGCCGGGGAATTCGATGAATTTGTTGGCGCGCTCGGATTTGGAGGCGAACTCGGCGTGCTTTTCGGTCAGGTAACCGTTGTCCTGCGGCTGGACTTCGCGGCCGTCGTAGGCTTCGACGTCCTGGCGGCCGAGAATCCAATCGCGGCGGAGGGCGGGGAGGCCTTCCTCGGAGCTGCCGGTAAAGGCGGGATCGCCCCAGGGGCCGGAACAGTCATAGACGCGGACGGGATCGTTTTTCTCGATGCGGCCGTTAAAGGATTTGGTGTCGGACAGCGCGATCTCGCGCATGGGAACGCGGATCTGCGGGTGGAGCTGGCCGGGGACATAAACGCGCGTGGACGCAGGGAGGGGCTTGCGGGAGGCGTCGTGGGTGGTGGGTTCGCCTTCGGGGAAACCGGGGGTGTCGTGGGTGGAGATCATGATAGGGAAGGGTTCTGGAAAAAGGGTTCTGGTTTCAGAGGGGAGGCCGGAACTGGGACGGGGGGAAGCG
Organism: uncultured Verrucomicrobiota bacterium; assembly: GCA_942492905.1. Lineage (GTDB taxonomy): Bacteria > Verrucomicrobiota > Verrucomicrobiia > Verrucomicrobiales > V1-33 > CAIZWU01. The sequence goes on along the minus strand of OW818657.1, from coordinate 1,028,580 downwards.
GGGATGGTTTTTGAAAACGGAAAGGCCACGGTCGCCGGGGTGGGCGGACGTGGCCTGCTGATGTGACTTTGACTCCCTGCGCCGGGACTGACCGGATCAGGTTCAAAGGGTTCCTCCGCGTGTGATTTCGGAAGATCTCAGCCGGATTCGGTCCAGCGCCCCTGCGTGATGTGGCTTGGACCGTAGGTGGGAGGGGGCAATTGAAAAGGGGAATTCTGGGAGGAGAACCGTCCAAAATTTTATTCCATGACACCGGCTTCGAAATTCCCTAGTTTACCGCCATGTCCATTCCCCAGTTGGTCAAGCGCCACCGGTCCCTTCCGCTCTGGGGACTGCCGCTGGTGATTGCAGTCGGGGTCTTCTCGTGGGCGCAGGGGCCGGAGCCCAATCCGCTTTCCATGACGCGGCAGAACAATGGGGAAACCGATTTGACGGTGGCGGTGCCGGCCGGGCAGTTCATGAAATTTGAAATCTCGCCGGACATGGCGGCCTGGGAGCCGCTGCACACGGGACAGAGCACCGGGGCCGTGTCCTATACCGATTCCGGCGCTCCCTACCGGCCGCGGCGGTTTTACCGCGCGGTGCCAGTTGCCGGAACCAATGAGGTGACGGGGGATCACGTGCAGACCAGCGACGGGGTGGTCACGATCAAACCCATTTATCACGGGAGTTTTTATCTGCATTGGGCGGGATCGGGCGGGACCAAAATCATCTACAGCGACCCGTCATCCCAAGGCGCCCCGGCGGGACGGTTCATGGGCTTGCCCAAGGCGGATCTGGTGGTGTTGACCCACCGGCATGGGGACCACCTGAATGTCACTACCCTCGAAAGTCTGCGGAATGGCACCGACACCAAAATCGTGGCCCCGCAGGATGTTTATGATGGAATGGGCACCACCACCGCAGGCACCACCCTGAAAAGCCTGACCACTATTTTCAAAACCGGGCAGACCAGCGCCGCGGCCAATTCACCCGCGCTGCAGATTCAGGGCCTCACGATTGAAGGGGTGCCGGCCTACAACGCCAACCATGTGAAGGGCAACTGCAATTCCTACATCCTCACCATTGGAGGGAAGCGGTTTTACATCAGCGGGGACACCGGAACCACCCCGGAAATGAATGCCATGCCAAACATTGATGTGGCGTTCCTCTGCATCAATGTGCCGTTCACCCTCACCGTGGCCGATGCAGCCGCGGCGACCCGCGCATTCCGCCCGAAAATGATTTATCCCTATCATTACCGGAATCAGGACGGCAGCTTTTCCAATCTCGGTTTGTTCAAAACCACGGTGGGACAGGATCTGGGCATTGAGGTGAGGAACCGGAACTGGTATTGAGCGCGGGGACGATCCTGCCGGCGAAGGCGGCTGGCTCGAGGAGCTGGGCGCAAAAAAACGGCACTGCTTTGGGGCAGTGCCGTTTTGCGGGGGAACGCTGATCCGGGGCCGGACCGGCCCTGACGGGTTAGAGGCAGGACTTCACGAAGGCATAACCATCGGTATAGACTTCCTCTTCGTTTTTGAAGAAGGAGCGCCAGACGCGGGTGGCGGCAGCGAGGTCCGGGAGGGAACCACTGAAGGCTTCAATCGTGAGATAGCCGTCGTAGCCGCCTTCCTTGGCGATGGCGATGGTTTCACGGGTCGGGCAGTGGTCTTTGCCGGGGGTGCCGCGGTCGTTGGCGGAAATGTGGATGTGGCGGACGACGTCGAGATTGTCCTTCAAGGCCGCGAGGGGATTCTTTTCCTCGATGTTGGCGTGGAAGGTGTCATACATGGTGCCGAAGTTCGGGTGGTTGACGCGTTTCACATAGGCTTTGGCCTGCTCCATGGTGTTGAGGAGGTGGGACTCGAAGCGGTTCAGGGACTCGATGGCAAGGGTGATGCCGGCCTGTTGGGCGTAGTCGGCGAGGGGGCGGTGGACCTCGGCGGCGTGCTCCAGTTCGGTTTCGGTGGGGAAGGCACCGGTGAAGTTGCCGAGGACTTGGTAATATGGACCGCAGAGAAGCTTGATGCCGGCGGCATGACCGCAATCGATCACCTTCTTCAGGTGGTCGAGAGCGCCTTGGCGGTGGGCGGCGACGGGGCTGATGGCGTTGTGCTGCTCATCGGGACACACGGTGACGGCGGTGGATTCCAGACCGTTGTCCTTGAGGGCATCACCGATCTTCTTGAAGTGGCCCACGTCGCTATTGTCGAAGATGGGAATCTCCACGCCATCGTAACCGGTGGCTTTGAGCTTGGTGAGGAGATCGAATTGCGACTCAACAAAGTGAGTCGTCCAGAGGAGGAGATTAAAGCCGACTTTCATGGGCCGCCATATTGTATGGGAAATCGGTGGATGACAATTGGCGAAATAGGGGAAAATCGGGCGGTGGAACCAAGGATTTGCACGGTCGGCCGGGAACGTCTGGCGGGGGGACGGAGGGGTCTCTCTTTGCCTGCCCCCCGGATGGACGCTTGCGGCATTGGGCCAGCAGTGGCATTTCGTTCCCATGAACCGCAGTGTTGCCACAATTCTTTATTCGTTTGCCGCCATGCTCCTGGTGCTGGGCCTGGTCAGCGGATTTTACAGTCATGACCACGTGCTCGGATGGAATCCCAAGGGGAAATCCGGGCTGATGGTCTGCGGCATCTCGGCGGCGCTGGCGGTGTTGTTTGGCTGGCTGAGTGACAAGGGAAAACAATGGCCGCTCTACGCCGGGCTGGCCCTTTCGTTTTTGACGATTGCCATGCCGGGTTCCCGGTTCTTTATGGCGGGCCGGGCTTATTCCGGCGGCGATAGCACCAAGTGGCTCAGCATGGTGGTCCTGGGCTGCACCGTCCTGGTGGCCTTGCGCACCTTTGTTTCCCTGAGCCTGCTGGCCCGCGGCGGGAAGCAGCCATGAGTTCCGCCCCGGTGACGCCGCGTCCTCCGAAAAAGTTCGTCCCCACGCCGTTCACCTGGCATCAGGAGATCGAACTGGAGATCGCCACTCTTACCAACATGGGCCAGGGCCTCGGCCGCTTGGATGGCTGGGTGGTGATGGTGGCCTTTGCCCTGCCCGGCGAGCGGGTGCGGGCGCGGGTCTTCCGCAATGAGAAGAATTTTTCCGAAGCGGATCTGATCGAAGTCCTCACGCCTTCCCCGGACCGGGTGGCACCACCCTGTCCCCTGTTTGGGCAGTGCGGGGGCTGCCAATATCAGAACCTCACGTATGCCGCCCAGCTGCGCTGGAAACGCCAGCAGGTGTCGGAATTGCTGAAACACATGGCCAAGGTGGAGCACGAGGTGCTGCCGGTGATCGGATCCCCCCGGGAATATGGCTACCGCTCAAAAATCACTCCGCACTTCGAAGCACCCCGCGATGGCGGGCCGGTAAAGGAGATCGGATTCCTCAAGTCCGGCCGGCGCTACGATCTGGTGGATGTGCCGCGCTGTGAGATCGCCACCGACGCCATCAATGCCGCGCTGCCAGCCATCCGGGAAGGTGTCAGGACGAAATCGGCTGCTTTCAAAAAAGGAGCCACCCTGCTGCTGCGCGACACCCTGGAAGGCGTGATGACCGACTCCAATGCCCTGGCCCACGAGAAGGTGGGGCCGCTGGAGTTTGAATTCCTCGCGGGCGACTTTTTCCAGAACAATCCATTTATCCTCGAAGCCTTTACCGGTTATGCCATCCAGGAAGCGCGGGCGGGTGGAGCCCGATATCTGGTGGATGCCTACTGCGGCAGCGGATTATTCAGCCTGTTTGGAGCCCGCGAATTCGAGCAGGTGACGGGCGTGGAAATCGCCGCCAGTGCGGTGGAACGCGCCGGCCGGAATGCGGCACGGAATGGCCTGACCAATTGCCAGTTTACCGCGGGCAGCGCGGAAGCAATCTTTTCCAAAATCACCACTCCGGCCGCCGAGACCGCGGTGCTGATCGATCCGCCACGGCGGGGCAGCGATGAGATTTTCCTGACCCAGCTTTTTGCTTACGGCCCGCGCACCGTGGTCTACGTTTCGTGCAATCCCGCCACCCAGATGCGCGACCTGAGGTTGTTCCTCGACCATGGTTATCAACTGCGGAAGGTGCAGCCCTTTGACCTCTTTCCGCAGACCAAACATCTGGAGTGCGTCATCACCCTGGAGCGGGCCTGACCGGAACCCACCACCCGGGACGGGCAATTCCGGCCCATGGATTATCCCCACGGCACGGAACTTGCCGATCCCGCATTGCGCCCTAAGTTGCGCCAGAATCCGTCCGCCTTTTCCCATGCCTGCCGCGCCCCGTCCCCGCCTGAACATTCTGAAAACCTACAAGCTTTTCATCGGTGGGAAATTCCCCCGGCCGGAAAGTGGCCGGGTCCTCACCGCCACTGCCCCGGCGGATGGCGCACACCTGGCCCATTACGGGCGTGGTTCCAAAAAAGACCTGCGCGATGCCGTGGTGGCCGCCCGCAACGCCCTGCCCGGCTGGTCGGGCAGCACCGCCTATCTGCGCGGACAGATCCTTTACCGGCTGGCCGAAATGATCGAGGGCCGGGCTGAAGCCTTCGCGGCGGAACTCGTCCAATCCACCGGCACTACGCCCAAAGCAGCGGCAGCGGAAGTGGCGGCGGCGATTGACCGCTTGGTTTATGTGGCCGGCTGGACCGACAAGCTGGCGCAGGTCTTCGGTTCGGTGAATCCGGTCGCCGCGCCGTATTTCAATTTCTCCACCTTCGACCCCGCCGGCGTGGTGGTGGCCTTCGCTCCGGACCGCCCTGCCCTGCTGGCCGCCGTGACCTTGATTGGCAATGCCATCGCGGTAGGGAATACGGTCATCCTCGTGGCCTCCGACGCATACCCCCTGCCGGCCATGACCCTGGCGGAAGCGATCGCCACCTCCGATGTGCCGGGTGGCACCGTCAATATCCTGACAGGCCAACGCACCGAGCTGGTTCCAGCTGCGGCAGACCACCGGGACATCGACAGCATCGTGGATGCCACCACCGACCCTGCCCTGACAGCCCTGCTCCGCGCCGGCAGCGCGATCAATCTGAAGCGCGTCACCGTATTCCCTGACAAGGTCGACTGGCTGGACCACGACCAGGCGGCCGGACCCTACCGGCTTCTTGAATTGACGGAAACCCGCACCACCTGGCACCCGGTCGGCGTCTGAATCCCTCACCAAATCATCCCGCCGTGCACGTCCCTTCCCTGATTGCCCGCAAACGCGATGGCGGCGCCCTGACCGCCGCCGAGATCGAATTCCTCGTCGCCGGCCTGACCGATGGCTCCATCCCTGAATACCAGTGGAGCGCCCTGGCCATGGCGATTTTTTTCAAGGACATGACGGCGGAGGAAAAGTGGGCCCTGACCCGTGCGATGCGGGACAGCGGCGACGTCCTGGATTTCGGCCCTCCTGACAAACGCCCGGCAGTAGTGGACAAGCACTCCACTGGCGGCATCGGCGACAAGACCTCGCTGGTGCTGGCCCCACTGCTTGCCGTCGATGGCTTGTGGGTCCCTATGATTTCCGGGCGCGGCCTCGGGATCACCGGCGGCACTCTGGACAAGCTGGAAAGCATCCCAGGATTCCGCGTCGGCCTGAGCCGTGAGGAAATGATGGCGCAGATTCAAGCCCTCGGTGTTTTCATGGCCGGCCAAACCCCGCGCCTCTGCCCGGCCGACCGCAAACTCTATGCCCTGCGGGACGTCACCGGCACCGTGCCCAGCATCGCCCTCATCACCGCCAGCATCATGAGTAAAAAGCTGGCCGAAGGACTGGACCGGCTGGTGCTCGATGTGAAACACGGCAGCGGGGCCTTCATGCGCACGCGGCCCGAAGCCGAGGCCCTGGCACAATCCCTGATCGATGCCGGAACCATTGGTGGAGTATCGGTCAAGGCCCTGCTCAATCCGATGTCGGAAACCACCGGGCACACCGCCGGGAACGCTCTGGAGGTACGGGAATGTGTGGATTGCCTGCAGGGCAAAGGCCCGTCGGACTTGGAGGAACTCATCCTCGATCTCGCCGCCGGGGTGTCGGAGACCCCGTGCGAAGTCCACGCCGCCCGCCTGCGCGATGGCTCGGTCTGGCGGAAATTCCAGGATATGACCGCCGCCCAAAACGGTGATGTCCCCGCGCTCGCCACCCTCGGCCGCACCACCGGCACCGCGCCCGTGATCCAGGAATTCAAAGCCGGACGCAGCGGAAAACTAGTCGCTTTTGATGCCGGCATCATCGGCCAAGTCGTTCTCAATCTGGGAGCAGGCCGGAAGGTCGCCGCCGATCCCGTGGACCATCGCGTGGGATTGGACGAAATTGCCAAAACCGGCAGCGACGTGAAAACCGACGCCGTGCTATGCCGCATCCACGCAGCCACCCCGGAAGCTGCCGCCGAAGCCGCCACCCAACTGCGGACAGCGTTGAAATTTTCCTGACAAAGACCCATGAAGAGCCGCCGCAACCTGCTGACAGGAATTGTTGTGGCCCTTTTTATGGGCGCGGTGCTGGTTCTTATCGTTTCCTGCTTTTTCGCAGGTGATTTCCTGGAATTGCCCATGGCACGGGTGGCCGTCCCCGAATCGAATCCAACCTCTGCGGCACCCAGTTCCTCCCCGATCCGTGCTCTCATGGAAACCGCCGACACCATGACGGACATACCATTCCGGGAAGTCGTCCTCGCCGCTTCCGGCTACCGGGTTCTGCCCGTGGATCCCGCCTCGCCGGAAGACCGTCTGCTGCTCAATCATCTCACCATGGCGTTCAATGCTTTGATGGAATGGATCAACGCCCCCGACAGTCCCGTCCGCGGCCTGCGGCGGATCAATGAAGCCAGCAGCCATGTCGAAAACGAACTCCACCGACTCCTGACCCAAGGCGATTTCACCTGCTCCATCCCGCTCAGCAGCACAGGCAAGGCCCAGCGTTCCGGCTATCCGGATCTGCAGATCACCCACACGCCCACCGGCCGCGTCACCTATCTGGATCCGAAGCTCTTCGAAGCCACTTCCCGCCACAGCACCCTGCGCACGTTTTACTATGAACCCGACGCCCTCACCGGAAAAGTCCAGCACGACGCCCGGCACCTGCTGCTGGGAATTTCCCACGACGGAAAGGACGGCGCCTGGACCTTCGTGGGCTGGGAATTGATCGACCTGCATGATTTTCGTGTGAGGCTGAAGGCGGAGTTTCAGGGTTCGAACAAGGATCTCTACCAGGAAAAGCTTCTGCTGAGGAAAAGCGGCTGAATCGGCCGGGAGCCCCCCACGGGACGGTGTTCTGCATTCCGGCAGATGGGAAAAACTCCGCATCAGGACTCGCCGGGCGTCCGTGTCCAAGCTTCCGGAGCAGGTCCCCGCCGCCCTTCCCTCGGCGACTTCCACGCCAACCACTCTGCGTAATTTGTTCGGAATCGACCCGCGCCTGCTGGCGTTGTTCCGCATCGCGATGGGTCTGTTGCTGCTGACAGATCTCCTGGTCCGCGCCACGGATTTAAAGGCGATCTATGCTGATGAGGTCATGTTTCCCCGTGCGGTCATCCACCATCATGTCAACATTACTTGGATTCACCCGCAGCGAACGGCTGCTTCGCATCAATGTGAGTGGCAAGTAGGCCAACCCGGGTGTTTACCAGGATTCCATGAAGGGGTCCTCCGTGGCCCCGGCTTACCCCTGACTTTTTTCAGCCGCGTCAAACTGCTGCCGCCAGAAATCGAGGCGCTCCTTGATCCGCAATTCCTGCCCGTTTACGGTGGGAGTGTAAAAGCGCCGGCCTTCGGGAAGATAGGCCTGAGGAATGTAATTGCCCTCAAAGTCGTGGGCGTATTGGTAGTCCTTGCCGTGCCCGAGGTCTTTGGCCCCTTGATAACCGGTGCTCCGGAGATGGACCGGAACAGCGAGAGTCCGGCCCTCGGTCACTTCCTTCATCGCCGCCCCCAGTGCGGCGTAGGCACTGTTGCTTTTGGGCGCGGTCGCCAGGTAAACCGTGGCATGGGCCAAGGGGATGCGGCCTTCCGGCAATCCCACCATTTCAGCCGCTTGCCAGGCGTCGATGGCCACCCGCAGGGCGTTGCTGTCGGCGAGGCCGATGTCCTCGCTGGCCGCAATGATCAGGCGGCGGGCAATGAACCGGAAATCCTCCCCGGCGTATAGCATTTTCGCCAGCCAATAGAGCGCGGCGTCAGGATCACTGCCCCGGATGCTCTTGATGAAGGCGCTGATGGTATCGTAGTGGGCATCGCCATCCCCGTCATAGACCACGGTCTTTTTCTGAATGCTTTCGGCAGCCACAGGGAGATCGATAACGATTTGACCGGACGCATCCGGCGGGGTGGTGATGGCCGCCAGTTCCAACGCGGAGAGCGCCTTCCGGGCATCGCCATCGGCCATCACAGCCAGGTGGCGCAAGGCCTCCCCGCTCACGGTGAGGTTTTCCCCGCCGAGACCCCGTTCTTCATCCTCCAACGCGGCGCGCAGCAGCTGGACGATGTCCTCCGTAGCCAGGGCTTCGAGCTGGAAAACCTGACTGCGGGAGATCAGCGGCGAGTTGACATAGAAAAAGGGGTTATGGGTGGTGGCTCCGATGAAGCGGACCGTACCCCGCTCGATCCACGGCAGGAGGACGTCCTGCTGGCTTTTGTTGAACCGGTGGATTTCATCGACAAACAGGGTGGTGGTCCGCCCATGAAGCCGGCGGGCGGCTTCCGCCCCTTCAACCGCTTTCCGGATGTCGGCGACGTTGCTTTCCACCCCGCTGAGATTCACAAACCGCGAAGCCGTCCGCTGCGCGATCAACTGGGCGAGACTGGTCTTGCCCACCCCGGGCGGGCCAAAGAAAATCAGGGACGTAAACCGGTCCGCTTCCACCGCCCGGCGCAGGAGCTTGCCCTCGCCGAGCACGTGCTGCTGCCCGGCGTATTCCTCCAGGGTGCGCGGTCTCATGCGGGCGGCCAAAGGCACATGACTTCCCTTCCGCGCCGGCGGGGGCGCTTCCGGCTCGTCATCAGCGAAGAGTTCATCCATGACTGCAAAATGCCCGCTTCGCCGCCCGGCGGAAGCGGAAATCCCGGTTTGCCGATAATGGAAAACCAGATTATCCCATGCAGTTCCGGCTCTCGTAGCTCAGTGGATAGAGCAGCGGATTTCTAATCCGTCGGTCGCAGGTTCGATCCCTGCCGGGAGCACTTTTACAAAGGCTTTCACCAGAGGCCGTAAGGAAGTTACGAAACACCACCACTGAACGACGGGATTCTGAACAAACTGCCAAGGGGATGCCCCGCTTACAACGTTCCACCAATGAAATCCGGTTTCTCCCGATCCACCCTCCTTGTGCTTGCCGGCCTCCTGCTGGTTGGGGCGGTGGTGGGATTGATCCGGCTCCGGACACCGTCCTCCTCCATTCCGCCGGTCGCCGCCGGAACGGCAGGCGTCGCAACCGGACCGGCCTGGGGTTATGATCCGGAGGGGCATCGGGTGGACCCTTTGGCATCCATGGAGGGCCCGGCGGTGGTCCTGCTTTTCATGGGAATCGAGTGCCCTATTTCCAACGGATATGCTCCCGGGATCCGGCGACTCCATGAGGAATACGCGGCAAAGGGGGTGAATTTCTGGCTGGTGTATCCCGACCCCGGCACCTCCGTCGAGGCTATCATGAAACACCGGACCGAGTTTCAATTGCCTCTGCAGGTGCTCCGCGATCCTGAGCACGCCCTGGTGGCCCGGAGCCAGGCCAGCGTCACGCCCGAGGCGGCCGTTTTTCTTCCCGGCGGACGACTCATTTATCACGGACGCATCGACAACCGTCACGCTGGTTTTGGAAGCTCACGCCCTGAAGCCACCGAACACGACCTGCGCGACTTGCTGCAGCGCATTGTGAAGGGTGAGGCCATTACCCCTTCCAGCACCCGCGCCGTGGGTTGTTATATCCCCCGGGTTTCATGAAGAAAAAAACCAAACAACGCCCCCCCCGCCCCCCCCGCCCTGCCCGCGAAGAGGTCGCGCCCACGCCCGCGCCATCCCGGCCGCCGTTGATGGTTTTGTCCGTAGTGCTCACGCTCAGCGCGGTCACGGCCGTGGTGCTGATGATCACCCGGAAACGCTCCGGGGCGGTGCCGCCAGCCTCCTCTTCCGTCTATGTCCCCCGCACGCCCGGAACCCTGACTTTCACCAAGGATGTCGCCCCCATCGTTTTCACGAAGTGTTCCTTCTGCCATCGCCCCGGCCAGGCGGCTCCTTTTTCTTTGCTGACCTACCGGGAGGTGAAGGCAAAAGAGAAGGGCATCCAGGAGGTGATCGCTTCAGGCTTCATGCCGCCGTGGCTGCCCGAACCAGGTTACGGCCATTTCGCGGGGGACCTCTCCCTTAGTCCGGAGCAACGCGGATTGGTCCAGCAATGGCTGGCGGAGGGAGGGGCCGAGGGTAGCAGCGGGGACCTGCCGGAACTGCCCCCATGGCCTGCGGACTGGCAGTTGGGCCCACCTGATCTGATTGTCAGTCTGCCCGCTGCCTATACGTTGCCCGCCGAGGGAAAAGACATTTACCGCAATTTTGTGGTGCCGATTCCGCTGTCGGAAAACCGCTTTGTGCGCGCCGTCGAGTTCCGTCCGGGCAATCCCAAGGTGGTGCACCATGCCTTTGTGGAATTTGACTTCTCCCGCCAGTCGCGCTTTCTGACGGGCACTTCCCAGCCGCCGGGCTTCGACGGGATGGACCTTCCCCCCAGCGTTCACATGCCGATGGGCCAGATGCTGGGCTGGCAGCCGGGCAAGCCAGCCATGGAATCGCCGGAAGGCCTGTCATGGCTGCTTGAGAAACGATCCGATCTGGTGCTCCAACTGCACCTGCATCCTTCAGGAAAACCGGAGGCCGTCCAGCCCTCGGTCGGTTTCTATTTCACGGATCGCGCCCCCTCCAACACCCCGTTTCTCCTCAAGCTGGCGCGTTACACCATCGACATCCCAGCGGGTGAAAAAGACTACCGGATTCACAACAGCTACGTCCTCCCGGTGGATGTGGATCTGATGCGGATCAATCCGCACACCCACTACCTCGGCAAACGGATTGAGGGTTGGGCCATCCTCCCGGATGGCAGCCGGAAGGAACTGCTCCTGATCAGGAATTGGGACTTCAATTGGCAGGGTGACTACAAGTATCAGGAGCCCATCGCTCTGCCCAAAGGGACCACGCTGCACATGCAGATCACGTTCGATAACTCCGCCGAAAACATCCACAATCCCAACCAGCCACCCCAACGGGTCCGCTATGGACTTCAAACCACGGATGAGATGGGCGAGTTGTGGTTCCAGGTGCTTCCGCGCGACCGCAATGACCTTGCTGTCCTTTCGAGGGATTTCTTTGTCAAAGCCACCAAGGACAGCATCGAGTCACTCCTTCTGAAGCTGCAAAACGATCCTCAGGATGCGATCGCCCACGCCAAACTGGGCAGCGCCCTCTTCGCACTCGGACAAGTCGAACAGGCCGTGGACCACCTGCGCACCGCGACCCATCTCGACCCCGCCAATCCACTGGCCCGCGGTCAACTCGGCTCCATTTATCTTCGCCAGAATCTGCTGCCGCAGGCCCAGACCGAGTTCGAGGCCGTGGTGCGGGTCAACCCCCAGGACAATGAAGCCCAAGGCAGCCTTGGTTACATTTGCATGCAGCAACGACGCTTTGCCGAAGCCGAAATCCATTTCGGAAAAGCCCTCGCCATCAATCCGGAAGACACCGTGGCCCAAGCCAATTTAAAAGCCATCCGCGAGGCACGCCGCGGAAGACAGTGAGTGTGGACTCCTCCACCAGAAATCGGCAGAGGTCGGCGGCGGAGGAATGAAAAATCCCGTGACGGGATGAATGCGAATCGCGGGTTTTGCAGTTCTTAACCTCCCCCCGGCTGACGCGGTATCGGTCATCCAGTCCAACCGGCAAATTTTACATCAGATTGCAATTCAACCCTTGGCTTCCAAGGAGCTTTTGCCCCCCTTCCGGGCGTTTCGGGACCATCACAAAAAGGTCGATGATGATTGCAGAGGGCCGGCAGGGTTCCCTCCAAAAAGAAAACCACCCAGCCTGGCAGGGCTGGGTGGCTTCTTTAGCTAGCTGAACTCAGATCTCAAAGCTGAGTGACCTTGGCCCGGATGAAGCGGCGTGGACCGCTGCCGATTGCCTGGGCCGAGCGGATGATCACTTCTTCCTGCCCTGCCCCAGCCGGGTTGAAGGTGGTGGTCACGTTGGCGGGACCCGTCACCCAGTCGAGGGCTGGGGTGAGATCCGTCGAGACTTCCCCACTGGTCGTAATGTCAGTGCGGTTATTCGGACGGGTCCAACGGATCTGGAGGAATTTATCGGCTCCGACCGTGGCGACTTCGGGAGCCGGGCCGGCGGAGGAGACGCTTGGATTGGTGTTCAAGGCGTATTCCATCAGGTTGTTGATTCCATCCTTGTCAGGGTCGGCCGCTGGGAGACGGTCACCGGCTGGCGTGCCGGCCGTGAAGGCAGTGGCTGACCAGACCGCGTAGCCGCCCGCCGTCACATTGAGCACCAGACTGTTGCCGATGATCGCAAAGGCTCCGGTGGATCCTCCTCCCAGGTTGCTGGCGGAGAAATCTCCCGCAACAAAGTTGGTGGTCCCGGTCCAAGTGACCAAGGTATAGGTTCCAGCGGCTCCAGTGTTGGAGAAGTTGAAGGCGAAGTTGCTTCCGCTTCCCTTGGTGAAGTTGCCAGTGATGGCCAGACGGTCGCTCACGGTGGTGGCTCCGAGTTCGTAGATCCAACTGTTCCCCGCGTCCCAAGTGGTATTGGCGGCGATGTTCAGGGTGCCGATGCCGCCGGAACCCGGGGCAATCCCACCAGCAACCGTCGTCACTCCACCTACCGTGCCGGAGCCACCGAGGGTGGCGCCTGCCTCGACGGTTACGGCACCGGTAGCGGTGCTGAAGTTCCCGTTCACGATCAGCGTGCCGTTGCTCACAGAGGTCGATCCGGTGTAGCTTCCCGTTCCGCTCAGGATGAGTTCATCCGTGGTGTAGTTGCTGGACCCGATCACCGCCAGGCCACCCGTGCCGGAGATGTTGCCGCCGATGGTGGCGTCGTAACCGTTCATGGCTGCGGTGCTGATGGTCCCTGTGGTGTTCAGGACGACAGCATTGGCAATGGAACGGTTGACCGGCTGGTAGACTTCATAGTTCCGACCAAGTTTGATGTAGTCGGTCGCGGTTTTGCTGGCGTTGACTCCACCCGCACCGTCGTCCGGCAGGGTGAAGGAATAGCCGATGCCCATCTGATCCCAGCCGGGGACGCTATTATTCGGTCCGGAACCACCGCCACCATCCCGCATACTGACCCTGAAGTCATGGGACCCAGGGCTCAATGAAATCTGGCCAGATGTCACGACGTTCCAAACGCCGTCACTCAACACCTGAGTTCCATCAATTTCGAGGTAAGTTTCGTCATCATATTGTTCCGCGAAGGTGAGGAGCAGGTTCGAAGCGGTTGGGTTATTCAGTTTGCCCGTGTAGCTGGTGCGGCGGTTGCCTCCGAGGGCTTGCCGGGAATTCACCCCGGAAAGTGCGGCATCAATGACCGTCTTGTTGGCATCATCCAAAGCAGCATCCCGCGCGGCGGCATCAATGTATTCCTGACCACCGGCATTGGTGAACGCCAGGGTAGAGGAGGTATTGACGTTGATCGGGCCCGTGCCAGCAGCCGTATCGGAAGCGAGAACGGTGTTCCCGGTGCCATTGATATCCAAACCGCCGGTGTTCGTTCCAGCGCCACTGAGGAGGAGGGTGGCCCCGCCTTCCTTGCGGAATTTGCCGTCTCCAGCGAGGGGTCCGAGGATGTTCAGACGCAGATCCTGTCCATTGAGCTCATTCGGGTTCCCGTCCACGTGGACTTTCGGCCTCAGAATACCGGTATTGCCGGTGGCGACGGTGACCGGACCAGAGAAGGTCAAGTCATCATCATCAAAGCGGGTTTCGATTATCGAATTGTTATTCAGCACCATGGCGGAGTCCCGGCGGGCTCCTTGGCCGCCCCATGAAGATAAGGTAACCCCACCCGCGAGTTCCACGGTGATATTGGGGTCGAGGCGCGTGCCCCCTTCAAAGGCCGTGAAGTTCTGGAGCAGCATGCGGGAACCTGGGGCCCCAATGACATTGGTGTTCCCCAATACTGTTTCACTATTCCCCTTGGTTGTCAGCGTGAAGACTCCAAGATCGAGCCGGTTCGGGCCATCGGCAATCCGCAGGTTGGCGCCGTTGGCGGTGGTGGTGCCGTCGGCGACCAGGACGAGGTTATTGGGCATGCCCCAGCCGCCACCTTCGACGTAGAAGAAGCCGTTATTGTCCGCCCCCACACCCTGGGCATTGACCCGGGCATTGACGCGGCAATCGCCACCACCCCCCTTGTTGCTGAAGATCTGGGCTCCTGCGGCCAGATTGATCTGGCGGCCGCCGCTGTCCGGAATCGTCAGGTTGTTGAGGGCGAAGGAAATGACTTCCCCGTTTCCTAGATTGATATTCGTGCCGTCATTCGTTGGAGCAATATCGCCCACCCAGTTGGTCGGGTCGGTAATGTTGTTCGGGTCGGTGCCGCCACCTTCCCAGACGTAGTTCTGGCCTGCTGCATTGAAGATCCATGTTTCCGTCCGGGCAACGGTTGCCGGAGTGGTATTGTAGGTCAGGGAAACCGTGTGATTGCCGAACGTCCACCGTCCACCATTGGCGGCAGGGAGATAGGACAGGACAGTCGACAAGCCATTGTTGGTGACCGTTGGGACCGCCGGGACACCGTCAACCGTCAGCAGGATGCTGCCATCGTTCACGGCGGCCAATCCATCCACCAATTCAATCGTCAGGGGATGTTTGTTGTTATTGACGAGGGTTCCCGGATAAGGAGAAATGGCGTGGATGGATGACTTCGAGGGAAGGCCGGCATGGTAAGCCTTGATGGCCAGCGGATCGTTGTTGGGGTCGTTGATGAGGACGCGGTTGCCGTCCGGTTTCACACTGAAGAATTCAACGTTGGCTCCACCGCCACCTTCCCACCAGAGGAGGCGGACCGGATACAGACCGGCCACCGGCACCTCCAGATCAAACTGGGTATCGCTGGCTCCGCGACCGCCATTGAAGACACCGGCAGTGATCTTTCCGAAGTGATCGAGCGGAGAAGCTCCGACAGACAGGGTGAATCCGTCGTCGCTGTTCACTCCCAAGCGGACGGGCCCGGCGGGGAGGTCAAGCCAGGTGAAAATTTCGCCTGCGATGTTGTCGTTGTTTCCAGTGGTCCCGGGGATGCCAGGAATCGGAGCTTCCGGGAATCCGTTAGCGACCGTGAAATTTCCCTGAGCGAGGGAGTCCTGGTCCCAATTGAGTGCGCCGGCGATGATGGTTTCGATCCCAGCCGGTTGGGCGACATTGGGAGCGATGGTGCCGAGAGTGGCGTCCCAGTAGCCGTTCTGGATTTGAATCTCCGGCAGAGGCAGCAGATTGGAGTCGCCGGGAGTGCGGGCGAAGGACAGTTGGTGAATCCGGGCCAGCATGGTCTGGTTAGCGGTGTCGACCTGTCCAGCCGCGGCTTTCCATGCCACATCAAGGGTGGCGTAGCCGGCCACGCGGAAGGACCAGGTTTCGGTGCGGACTACGGCAGCACTGTTGGTATAGGACAGGGAAATGTTGCGGGTGCCGGGCGGCCACAGTCCGCTGGCGGGCAGATATTCGAGTTTGGTGGTGATGCCCGTACTGGTGACGGTGGGGGTCACGGTGACATCATCCACTTTGACCACGATGCTGGCGTCGGTCACGGAATTGACGCCATCCAGCAGCTCGATCAGGAGAGGATGTCTGTTATTGGCATCGAACGTGGTGCCAGGGTAGGGCGCGATGGCGTGAATGGAGGGGTTGAGCGGAACGCCTGAGTAATAACCCTTGATGGCCGCTGCATCGACGGTGTCGTTGATGAGGACACGGGTACCGTCGGGCTTGACGCTGAAGAACTCGAGGTTGGCTCCACCGCCGCCTTCCCACCAGAGGAGACGCACTGGATAGAGACCGGCGGTAGGGACCGCAATATCAAACTGGGTATCGGAGGCTCCGCGGCCGCCATTGAAGACGCCAGCGGTGATCTTGCCGAAAAAGTCGAGCGGGGAGGCTCCGACGGAGAGGGTGAATCCGTCATCACTGTTCACGCCGAGACGGGTGAGGCCGGCAGGGAGGTCAAGCCAGGTGAAGACTTCACCGATGACGTTTTCATCGTTGCCGGTGGTGCCGGGGATGCCGGGGATGGGCGATTCAGGGAATCCGTTCCCCGCGTTGAAATTGCCCTGGGCACCGGAAGCCTGATCCCAGTTGAGGACCCCGGAGATGACTTTTTCAAAGGTGAGGGGATTATCAAAGCCGGTTGGATTGGCAACATTGGGAGCGACGGTATTGAGCACGCGGTCGAAATAACCGTTCTGGATTTGGATTTCCGGCAGAGGCAGGAGATTGGCGTCCCCAGGAGTCCGCGTGAAGGACAGTTGGTGGATGCGGGCGAGCATGGTCAGTTGATTGGCCGGGGTCACGGTATCGACCTGCCCGGCAGCGGCTTTCCAAGCAGGATCCATGGTGGCGTAAGGGGCCACTATGGCATTGCCACTGAGGGTAATCGGATTGTTGTTGGTATCTCTGAAGGTAATGACGAGCGGGTGGGATCCGATCGCATAGTACGCCGGAGAAGTGGCCGAATAGGTAAAGGTGGTTATGTTACCAGCCTTGGAAGCCGCAGCCGCCACCGCAGTGCCATCAATCGTGACCGAGAACGGCTTGGTAGGATCGACGGCCACCGAGATGGAGTCGGTGACTGCCGCATTGAGAGTCAGCGCCGAAAGTGATGTTGAGGTAAGGATCGGAACACTGGATACGGTGGTGCTGATCACGATGTTATCCACATGGTGGTTGGAGTTGGCACCGCCAGTGCGTCCAGCGAATATAAGCTGTCCGGGGCCCGGAATGTAGCCAGTGGCCAAGTTGCTCACGACGGCTACGCCCTTGTAGCTGACGTCCAAAGTGCCATCCGGCTCCAGTGTCACCGTGAGATTGACAAACGAGTGGTCAGCCACATCGAAAGTGGTTGGATCCGGCACCCGGTCGGCAGGACCTGTTTGCAGGGAAGTGGTATCGGCAGCGGTGCCATTGCGGGTAGGAAGGGCGAAATCGCTTTTTAACACGCCATCGACACGGACGGAGATACCGACCACATCAGGGCCCTCGTTAAAAGGATTACCACTGTCCCATTCGTCCAGACAGATGGCGAGCCCGGTATCGGTGCCTTCTTCCCGAGCCTTCAGAAATCCACCGCCGGTGATGGCAGGATCGCCAGCGCGGGCGAAGCTGACACTGTAGCCATCCGCAGGAGGGTTGCCACCGGTGCCACCGCCGGTACGGAGGTCGCAGGAAAAAGTAAAGGCATTCACAATCCCGCCCGGATCCAGGTCATCAAAGACGATGGTTCCGGATTGGCCGCCGACGGCGTCGGTGATGGACATATAGCCGGTGCCGCCCACGCCGCCCGTCTCCCGCCAGATGGAATTGCCGAAAAGGGTGAGAATACCGCTGGGATCGGTATTGAAATTAAAATTGGCTGAGCCCGCCAACGCACCGCCCGTGAAGGCGGCCATGCTGAGCAGCATCAGCGACTTGGTTAGAGATAATAGTTTCATATGAATTACTAGGAATCGGAAAAAAATGGGGAATTGCAGGGGGCGGCGGCGTGAAAATTGCTTAAAAGGTGCTTGGTTTCAGACCCTCCGGTCCAAGAGAAGGTCCGCTCTGCTGTGTTTGGATGGCTGAAGGTTTTGGTGTCGTTGAACGCAAATTACGTCCTTAAAAAAGACAAATTAATCCATTTCTCAGGTATGAATGAACAAATGGACAATTTTCTACAATCAAAAAATGACCCGAACGGGTGATGCGGATCACTTTTTTAACCAAAATAAAGGTTTTTATCGCTTTTGCGGGTATCCCACCTGCCAATCGGCTTGGGTAGCGAGCTTTTCCGCCTTTTGAACGTCCTCGGGCTTCAAGGCGGCCTTCAGACGCTCGGCGGCGGTGCCAGCTTCACGGATTCCGCCCTGCAGGGCCCGGAGATGATAAACAAGGCCAACGATGGGATCGACGGCGACACCGAGTCCTTCGTCATAAATCCGCCCGACGAGGTAGGTGCCGCGCGGGTTTTTCAATTGAGCGGCTTTGATCGCGAATTCGAGGGCAAGGCTGTCATTCTGCCGGCAGCCGGTGCCATCCAAGTAAGCAAGCGCCAACCGGGCAAAGGCGGGAGCATGTCCATAGTCGGCCGCCAGCCGGAACCAGCCGGTGGCCGCGACGGGATCGCCGGGCAGGCCACGGGCGGTGGCGTAGAATTCGCCCATGCGGTGCATGGCTTCGACTTGACCGGCCATGGCAGCCTGGGAGCAAAAGTTGACGGCCTTTTCCACACTGGGCGTCAGGCCCGCGAGACCAGAATCGTAACAGCGGCTGAGAAGCCAAAGGCCGAGGGGATCCTTGGCCGCGGCTGCTTTTTCCAGCCAGGGAAGAGCGGCCTCTGCATTGGCGGGACGGTGGTGGCCTTCCAGTTCGGCCTGCCCCATGCGGCCAAGGGCGGGCGGGTCATTCGCTTCAGCGGCCTTTTGCCAATAAAACATGGCTTTTTCGGGAAGGGCCGGGGTGCCAATGCCGGATTCGAGGCACCGCGCGGTGGCCGTGAGGGCTTCGGGGACGCCTGCTTGGGCGGCCTCCTCGAAGAGGGAAAAGGCCTGTTTCAAATCCACGGCAGGGGCGCCCCGTCCCAATTCATACATCTGACCTAGGAGATAGGTGCAGGCAGGATCGCCCTTGGCCCGGCCCTCGCTGGCGGCCCGGAAGGCAGCCGCCGGGTCATTTTGGGCGACGGCTTCCATGACGGCTTTGGCCGCAGCACTGCGGGCGGGGGTCGCCGGGGCGGAAGTGGCTGCGTCCGAGGACGGCTTCACCGGAGAAGGCTCCTGGGCTGGCAGGAGCACAGGCAGGACCAAGGCGTAAAAGCCGAAGGCCAGGCAAATGGATTTCATGAGTTGGAGGGGAGAGGGGGAGGGGAGCGCGTCGGAAACCCACGAGGCCATCTTTTCGGTGTGGGCTCCACAGCAGCGCTGCGGGGAAAAAAGCGACGCTGGACTGCTGCAGCCCAAGGGAACCGTGCTCCAAGGATCAGGGGGCTAGGTCCATCACCTGGGTTCCGGCGGGCACCGGCTTTTCTTCGGTGCGTCCATCCGGCCATTGGATACGGAGGGAGGCGGCGCCGGTGAGGCCAAAAGTGAGGACGGCGGGGGCCTGGCTGAGGTAACCGGCCCCGGCGTGATATTCCTGCATCCGGGCGGGTTGTCCGGTCTGGACGAGGGTGACTCGGGCCCCCGGAGCCTTTCCGGCCGGGAGGCGCACGCGGAGGAAGTTGGCAGGGACTGCGGTCTGATTCAACAGGGCGGCGGCCGCGTTGTTATTGGTGGTGATGAGAAGATCAGGCACGCCGTCGTTATTGAGGTCGGCCGCCGTCGCAGCCTTGCAATCCCGGGGCAACACCAGTCCGCTGTCCCCGGCGGGGAGGGCGGAGAAGGCCCGTTTGCCTCCGTTGATCAGGACTTGCCCGAGACCGCCGTCGTAGTGCCCGGTCTCGATCTGCGGGCTGTGGAAGTTTTGGGCCAGGCAGAGATCCGGCGCCCCATCGCCATTCACATCCGTGACCGCGATGCCGAAGGCTGGAGCGACCTGCACGAGGCGTTCCAGCGCTTGGAACTTGAAGATGGGCTGGCCGGAGTCGTCATTGCCTTCGTTCCAGAAAATGCCGGTCCCGAGGGTGTTGGCTTCGAATTTCTGGCCTTTGTCGAGGGAATCGCCATAAACCTCCTTCAGGCTGGCGCTGGCGAAGGCGTGGTAGGTGGGGAATTTGGTTTTCAGGAAGGGCATGGCGGTTGAGCTGCAGCTGCGACCACGTTCCGGATAAAGGGTATCCCCTTCCCGCTTCACCTCGACAATGTTTTTCCGGCCCGTGTTATCGCAGTCAGCGTAATAAAGCAGCTTCGGTTTTTCAGGAGTCGCCTCCTTGTATTTGGTATTGTACCCGAAGTTCCCGGCAATCAGGTCCAACCTGCCATCACCATCAAGATCAGCGGTTTCCACACTGGTCCACCAGCCGGTATTTTTGGCGAGTTCGTCCATGGTTTCCACCCTTTCGGCGAGTTTGCCCTTTTGGTTCAGGAAGAGTTTCACGCTTCCCCACTCGTGGGCGAGGAGCAGGTCCGGGGCGCCATCCAAGTTGACATCCGACCACACGGCCCCGCTGACCATTCCGGACTTCCGGAGGGCGGCTCCACCGACGGCTACGGTGACATCGGTGAAGAGGACTTTGCCGGCCTGGCTGTCATTCCGCAGGAGACGGCTTTCCGGGGCGATGGGATATTCCGCCGGGACCACGCGGCTGCCGATGTAGAGATCCACATCGCCGTCTTTGTCAAAATCCACCGCCGCCACGGGGCCACTGGATTTCAGGAAAACCGGGAGGGCTTCCGCGGCCGCTTTGGTAAATCCGCCTTTGCCATCATTGAGATACAGGCGGTCGGCGAGGAGTGGATTGCCTTCCTTGAATTGATACGATCCGCTGGCCACCAGCAGGTCCGCATCCTGATCCCCATCCGCATCGAAGAAGACCGCACCCATGTCTTCATGGGCTTTGTCGGCTTGGAAGGCATCCACCCACTGGGAGGTGAAGCCCCCTTTGCCATTGCCAAAGCGGAGTTCGCCGGGCTGTCCGGCCCCGCCCCCAAGGTAAAAGTCGTCAAATCCGTCGCCATTCACATCGGACCAGGCGATGGCCGGCCCGAGTTGGGACAGAGCATGGGGCAGCAGCAGTTGGTCGGAATAGTCATCATACGGGACTTCCTGATGCCGGATCTGCGGGAAGGCGGGAGCCGCGGCAAAGATCGGCGGGGCAGGTTTGCTGGCGGCGGGAGGCGCGGTGCCGGTGCCCGGAGCAAGGACGTGCAGTTGGTTCACCGCCAATTTTTCCAGGCGTTCACTGGAGCCGTCGGGCCAGGTCACGATGGCGGATTCCACCACCGGATCGGCCCCGAGGCCGAAGTGGATCAGGGCTTCATTGTGGGAATGATATCCGGAACCAGGGAACAACTGGCGCATCTGGGACCCGGACGCCGAAGTCACCGTCACCGAGGCTCCGATGCTTTCGGTATTCAGGGATTTGCCTTTGAAGCGGAAAGCCACGCTGTTGGATTTCGGGCGGCCGGCCGCGTTGTTGCGGTAGAGGGTGGGGGGTTCATCCAGATTCACTTCCACCAGATCCAGGTCCCCATCGGCATCCAGATCACCCCAGGCGCAGCCGTAAGTGACCGCCGTCCGGTTCAGGCCCCATTCCTCGCTGGAGTCATGGAAATGGAGATCCCCTTCATTCCGGTAGGCGCGGTGCTGCTCCGGCCGGGTGGTCTGGTCTTTATAAAAATCCCATTGGTGGCTGCCGGCCTTGCTCGCTTCATCCACCACAAAGTCAGAATGGTTCATCGCCCGGATCACGCCGTTGGTGAGATAGACGTCCTGTTTGGCATCGTGGTCATAATCCCCGAATTTCACCGCCCATGTCCAGTCCGTGCTGGCGATGCCGAGCATGTAAGCGGCTTCCAGGAAACGGCCGGTGCCGGTGCCGAGGAGGCAGGTATTCCGCATGTATTGCGGCGGGGAAGACTCGACGGCCCGTTTCAGATTGATGCCGCCCATGGCTCCCATGGTGGTCTTGCTCTTGTAGTGGGTGGTGGCCGACATGTCCGCGAGGAAGAAATCCGGCAGCAGGTCGTTGTTCAGATCCCCCGCATCCGCCCCCATACTGAACCAGCAGGTGTGCGGGGCGGCCTGGGCCAGCACATTTTTGAAAGTGCCGTCGCCATTGTTGTGCCAGAGCCGGTCCTCGGAAAGGAAGTCGTTGCCAATGAACAGGTCCGGCCAGCCATCCTTGTTGTAATCCCACCAGGTGGCCGACAGGCCGTCGCCCCGCCCGGAGATGCCCGCGTCGTTGGTGACATCCCGGAAAACCGGCACGCCGCCCGCCCCCGCCCCGTCATTGCGGAAAAGCAGATCGGGCCGGCCCGCGGGTTCCACCCCGGAGTTTTTGGCGTCGTATTTCCAAAGCGCATAATACCGGTCCATGCCTTCCAGCATGCGCCAATTGGTGCCATCAAAGGCCACGGGAGCCCTTTCCTTGGAAGGGAAACCCTGCGGGTCCTCCACCTTGTTGGTCAGTAAAAACAGATCCAGATCCCCGTCCCGGTCATAATCCACAAAGGAGGCACTATGGCTGGAATCCACCGAGGCCACTCCCGCAGCGGCGGCCACTTCCTTGAAGGCCGGCACGCCGTTGGCCCCCGGCCCCTTATTGAGGAAAAGCTGATTGGGAGCCTCGTAATTACAGCAGAAGAGGTCCAGATCCCCATCGCCATCCACATCCGCGAGGGTCACCCCGGTGGTCCAGCGCCCCCCGCCATCAATACCTCCGCCGATCGCCTGGGTGATGTTTTCAAAGGCAAAACCGCCTTGGTTCCGGTAAATTTCATTGGATCCGGCCGCCCCTCCGATAACCAGATCCGGCAGGCCATCCCCGGTAAGGTCGCCGATCGCGATCCCGCCCACCACAAAACCTGAATGATAGAGAAAACTGAGCGGGTGATCGTTCTGCACCTTGGGTACCATGGCCACCTTGGATTGGACCGCCGGGATGGTATCAAACAATTTTCCGGACACTCCTTTGGAGGCAGGGGCAAAGAGCTTCGATGACACGCCAGCCTGCAGGGATGTGGCCAGACAAAAGAGCCACGCAGACAGACGCAGCCCGCTGGGGGAAACGGGGGAATTCATGATTTATTAAGCTAAACTCTGGTTCTAAGCCAAATCTATCCTGGAGGTCAAGGCTCCGGAGCGATTCTTTGCCTGCCTGACCAAGGGAAAGCAGGACGGGCTCCCATGACGCAAATCCTCAACGGAATCCACGGCTTTTTCTGGTGGAGGAACCGGACCGCAAGGGCGCCCGCTGGGCCATGAATAAATCCAACCGCCCCAATTTCCGGCTAGGGGGCCGGGGTGCGGAGACGGTAGAACCGGCGCTTCAGGGGATTGATATCCTCCGAAAAGGGCGATTGGGGCGCCGGGAGAATCGCCGTCCAAGGGCCGCCGGGCGTATCAGCATGCTCCAGTTGCCCGGAGCCGGTCCATTGCAGCTGGATGCGGCCGTTCACCAGTTGGGGCGGCAACAAATCCAAGGGAGGCGCGGGAGTAATTTTCATGGCGCCAAGGTAGGTGAAATGATTGGCGTTATTGTTATTGGCTCCCGGGGCTAGGCTGATGGTGATTTCGCCGGCGGCGGTGGGCCGGACTGCCCGAGCCTCCACCACCCCATTGATGTTTCCAGCGACCTGAAGGTGGGCGATGACGGTATTGGTTCCCACCACGGTGTAGCGGGTTTCGCGATTGTCGGAAACTCCGGTGCGGGAAGCGAAAAACGTGAAGTCATAACCCTGCCCCGGAGCAAGACCGGTGAGTTTGAACGAGGGGAAAATATTCGTCAGGCTGCTGAAGAGTTCCGTATTGCCGAAAAGGGAATCGCTGGTGGCATCCGCCGGAAACACCGTGGAGGCAGTGGTGCCATTGGTATTGGCGCCGTTGAAGCGCCGGATCATCTGGAAGCCGGCGGTAGTGGCCTGATTGGAAGCGGTGACCAGCGTGGGAAGGACACCGGTATCGCTGGAGCCCACCGCTGGGGTGATGTTGTTCCACGCATTGACCGGATCGTCCGCAGCCTCCATGGCCGGACTGGATGCGCCAAAGTCAAAGAACAGGACTTCTGCCCCGCTGACCGGGATGGCTATCACCACCTGGCTGCCGGCCGCGACCGCATTGCCGGACGTATCCCGGATGCCGTTGACCGCGACCGTGACCGATCCACTAGCGACAGCATCCAGTTTCAGTGAAATCACCCGTCCGCCGGATAACAGGGTGGCGGACGTGACCGTGAAGGCACCCTGATTGATGAGATAGGAAGCCGGATTCGTAATCGACGCAGGATCCAGCGGTTCATTGAAGGTCAACTCGAGGGCAGTGCTGGATCGGCCCGTCCCGGAGAGCAGCAGAGGCGCTGCGGCATCCACCGGAGCCGGGGGCAAGCCATCCACTTTCAGAACCCCCAGGTAGGTGAATTGGTTCGGACTGGTGTTGGCGGGGCCGGGCGCAAGACTGATGGTGATCCCCTGCTGGGCGTCCGGGACCACGCCGCTGACGATGGCCACGCCATTGACGTTTTCCGCCGCATTCAGAAGCGTGCTGGTGGTGGCGGCCCCGGCCACGGTATAGCGGGTTTCCCGGTTGTCGGTGACGCCGGTGCGGGAGGAAAAAAAAGTGAACCGGTAAGCCAGGGCGGGATCAAGTCCATTCAGGCGGATGCCGGGGAAAACATTGCTGTTCCCGTTGAATTCACTGGTATTGCCATAGAGCGAGTCACGGGTCGCGGCGGCGGGAAAAACGGCTGAGCTCTGGCTGCCATCCAGGTTGGCCGCATTGAAGGGCGCCATGATTTCAAGCGTCAGGGTGGCGGCCTGGCCGCTGGCATTGACAACTCCATTGAGGAGACCGCCCGGGGTGGCGCCCAATTCGGTGGACACATTGTTCCAGCCACTGCCGGGCACCTGGGAGGACGGACCAAAATCAAACAGCCAGGAGTGCTCCGTGGAAAACGGAGCCTCCGCCAACAATGGCGCGACCACCTGCTGCCAGAGGGCGTAACCGGCGGAATTCATGTGCAGCATATCCGAACCGAACAGTTCAGGACGCGGCTGGCCGGTGGCATTCAGCATGGGCGTGAAGACATCGGCATAACGCAAATTCGGGCGGGTGGTGCAGAGGTCCCGCAGCAGGCCATTCAACTCCGCCGTGGCCGCCAGCCGGGAAACGCGGCTGGGGCTCGGTTTGACGGCAATGATGATGATATCCGTGCCGGGAAATTCCGTGTCGACCCGGTTCACAAAAGTGACGTATTCCGCGAAGATGGCGGAGGGCGCTTCGCCGGCCCAGATGTCGTTGTCACCTTCATACAGGACGATCAGCGGCGCCCGGTACGGGGTAATGACATTGTCGAACTTGTCCAGCACATCGTTCATCTGCGACCCGCCAAACCCCCGGTTGAGCACGGGATAACCGGGGAAAGCCTCTGTCAGTCCCGACCATCCCACAATGCTGGAGGAACCGGTGAAAACGATCACATTGGCCGGAGGCGGATTGGCCAGATCCTGCGCGGCAAAGGCTGCCATCTCCGCCTCGTAGGCAGCCCACGCCGGCGGCGCCCATCCGATGGCTATAACAAGACCAAGCACCAACCGGTGCCACTGCCGCGGGAAGGACAGCTTCATGGGCGGAGGCGGAAGAACTTCCGCTGGCCGGAAACGATATCTTCGGAATACGGCGGCACCGGGGCGGGGGTAATGGGAGTCCAAATTCCTGTCAGGCTGGTGGACCATTCGAGTTTGCCGGTGCCGATCCAATTGAGCCGGATCTTGCCTTCCGAGACCACCGGAGTCAGCATTTCCAAAGGACCGGTGGAGGCATACGGGGTGACTTTCAACACCCCGAGGTAGGTGAATTTATTGGCGGTATTGTTGGCATCCCCCGGTGTCAGCGCGATGGTGATGTCGCCGTTGACGTCCGGCCGCATGCCATTGACGGCCACCGTTTGGCTGATGTTGTTGGCCGCATTCAGCTCCACGAAATCTTCCGTGGCTCCTGTCACCGTGTAGCGGGTGGTCCGGTTTTCAGTTGGATCCAAGCGAGAGGCATAGAAAACGAGGTCGTGCGCTTCGGCGGCATTGAGACCTCCCAGCCTGATGACCGGGTAGACGTTTTCGAGATTCTGGAAGAGGGCGGTATTGCCAAAGAGACTGTCCCGCGTGGCGTCCACGGGGTAGGGTCCGCCGTTCTGGGTGCCGGCAGTGTTGGCTCCGTTGAAGCGGCTGACAATCGTCAGGGAAACCGTGGTGGGGTCGCCGTTATTCCGCAAAAGGTCGGGCACAACGTTGCCATCCCCTGAGGCGGTTCCACCGGTGATATTGTTCCAGATATTCAGGGGATCGTCGTTTCCTCCGCCCGGGTCGGTGGTGTCCCCGCCGCCAAAGTCGAAGAGGAAGGAAAGTCCGTCCGGCTGGGGAACGGTGATGGTCAGGCCAAGGGTGGCCGCCAGCGTATTGCCGGCAAGATCATTGAGGTTGACTGGCTGCACAAGTGCCGAGGCCGCCAGGGAGGCACCGGGAGTCAGCACCACCGTTTTACGGTCGGCGAGGAGCTCGGCGCTGTTGAGAAACACAGCTCCCTGGTCCACGACGTAATTGTTGATGTCCTCGGCGGTGGCCTCGTCCATTTCCTCCGAAAACACCAGCCTCACCTGGCGGGGACCGGTGCTTGACCCCGATACCAAGGTTGGGATGACATTGTCCGGATTGATCCGCAGGGTAGCCTGCCGGCTGGTGCCGTTGAATTGCAGGTTGGACACTTTCACGGAGTATTTGGCGTTGTCCAAATCCTGGGTGACGGCGGGAATGGTGTAGGAAAAGCTGGTCGCCCCCTCAATATCCACATTATCCTTCATCCACTGGACCGTGTAGGGAGGGGAACTGTTGACCGCAGCGGTGAAGGTCACCGGACGACCCAGGATCACGGTGGCATCATCCGGCTCATCCGTGAAAACGATCGGCACCTGCACGGAATTAATTTCCACCCGGAGCACGCCAAGGTAGGTGAAGCGGTTCCCGTTATTGTTATTGACACCTGGCCCCAACGTGATGGTGATTTCCCCTGCGGCATTCGGCTGGACGTTTTCCGCGGTGACGGTGGTATCGATGTTGCCGGCCGGATTCAGGGAGACCACGGTCGTAGCGGCTCCCGTCACTGTGTAATCCGTTTCCCGGTTGTCGGTGACCGAGGCACGGGAGGCGTAGAAGTTCAGATCTATGCTGTCGGAGGGCAACAGGCCGGTCAGCTTGAAGGAAGGAAAAAGACTCGTCGTTACATTACCCCACGCTCCGGTGTGGCCGTATTGGGTATCCTGGGTGGCATGGACAGGGTAAATATTACCTTGGACCGTCGTCCCGACTTCGTTGGCGCTGTTGAAACGCTCGACAATAACCAGATTCACCGCCGTGGCGGCGTTCGTGGTGGTCACGGCCCCGGTAAGTTGGCCTCCCGGCACGGTGGCGATGGTGTTGTTGATGTTGTTCCAGTAGTTGACCGGATCATCATTCGGAGCCGCACCCTGGGTGGTGATGTTGGCCCCGCCAAAATCAAACAAAAGGGTCTGGGCGTCTGCCGGCGTGGCAGCGGAGATCGCCAGCATCAGCCCAAGCAGGGCGGCTGGCAGGGCGTGAAATGAGATGGGATACATGGACATGGAGCGTGCGGGGAAATGTCCCCGGCGCGGCGCGACAGGGAGAAATCAGTTATTAACGGAAGCAGCCTCCCGGGCGGGATGCGGCGGGAATCAGCGGACAGAGCGGCGGCGGCGCAGCAGGGCAGCACCGCCCAGCAGGAGCAGGCCGGCCGAGGACGGCTCAGGTACCGCTGCCGTCGTCAGACGGAAGGCCCCTAGATAGAAAAAGCCGTTTGAATTGTTGTTATTGGGGCCAGGATCGACCGTGAGGGTGATCGTGCCGCCGGCATTGGGGATCATGTTGCTGACGGTGGCGATTTCGGAAAGGTTGGCCGAGGCGTTGAGGAAGGCCGAAACCGTCGTAAGTCCTGCCACCGCATATTCGGTTTCCCGATTATCCGTCGCTCCGGTGCGCGAGGCGAAAAAATCGAAGCTGTAGGAAGTGGCCCCGGTGGCATCCAAGCCACTGAAGGTAAGCGTCGCGGAAGGACGGATCACCGTGTTGAAAACCACCGTATTGCCGAAAAGACTATCCTGCGTGAACAGGGTGCCGAAGATCGCCGCAGCAGCGCCGGTGGGGGCGGTGGTCCCGGCGGTGTTTGAGGCATTGAATCCAGCCGTGGCCACCGAAATCCCGGTGGCGCTGCCGGTGGTATCCGTGGCATCGGCAATCGTCGCCTGGGCTTCCACGATGTTATTGGTAGGCGCCACCGCTTGAGTGCCGGCCGCCCCGACGTCAAATAACAGGACTACCGCGGAGGCAGAGGAGGCTGTGGCGAGTCCAATAGCCGCAGCGAGGGAGAAAGGAAGGGCTCGGTTGGTCATAGGTGAGGGTGGCTTTTTTAGGTTGCTGCTGTTTACCCAGGAAAGACCGGCGGGGGCGCGCCAGCGTTGAATTCCTGAATTAAATCGAGGCTATCAGAAAAGAGGGGCAGGCGTCCATTTACGAGAAGTCGTAACCCGTTCCATCACAGGCTCTCAGGACCGCAGGCCGGGCTCGTGGCGGAACCGATCCGCGGACCGGAAAGCTCACAGGGATCTGACCAATCCTTCACGCACCGCCACGGACACCGCTCCAGCCAGGGACTGCACCTGCAGCTTGCGGTAAATGCATCGGATCACATAATCGAGGGTGTGGGAATTGATCCCCAGGTCCTCGGTGATCTGTTTCCGCGCCCGGCCCTGCACCATGTGCTGCAGCACCCGGACCTCGCGTTCGGTCAGGACCGGATGCGCGTCCAGCGGGGGCACCGGCGGAAGCCGCAAGGAAGGCGGGGAAGCAAACATTTCGAGCACCCGGCGGGCAATGCTCGGGGTCATGACGGAACCTCCGGCGTGCACCTGACGGACCGCTTTGGCGATCTCCGCCGGAGGGGTGCGCTTCAACAGATACCCACAGGCCCCGGCCTTCACGGCTTCAAAGATCAGCTCGCTCTCCGCATACATCGTCAGCACCAGACACTGCACCGCCGGGTAGCGCTGGCGCAGTTCGCGGATCAATTCCACGCCATTCATGCCGGGCAGCCGCAGGTCTATCAGCGCGACATCAGGGGCAGGATGAGGGAAGTTCTCCAACAGCGCCTCGCCGGAGCCATAAACGCCGCCACATTGCAGGCCCTTGGTCACAGTGATCCATTGCTCCAGTTCGACCGCGAGCACGGCATGGTCCTCTACCAGGATGAGGCGGATATCCGGCGTGGGCATAGGATCGGGGAATCAGTTCAGGATTGGGTCAACGGAACCTTCAGACGCACCCGGACGCCGCATCCTTGCGCCCCAGGCGAAATTTCACAGCTTCCCCCCGCCTCCGCCATCCGCTGGCGCATCGCTTCCAAGCCGGTATGGGAAACCCCTGCAGCAGGCGCCGCCCCGAGCCCGCACCCATCATCGGTCACGGTCAATTCCAAAGCCTCCGCTGCTTCATTCAGGCTCACCGCACAGTGGCTGGCGCCGGAATGTTTGACCACATTCTGGAGAGCTTCCTTGGCCGCCATCAGCAGATTGTGCCGCACCGCGAGGGCGAGCGGCCGGTCCGGCCGGGACACCTGAAAATCCAGCTCGCACGCCATCCCCGCCGTCGCCAGGAAAACCGGGGCGTAGTCACACAGGTAATCCGCCAACCCACCCACCGTATCGTGCCGGGGATTCACGGCCCAAACAATGGTGTCGAGGGCCTCCACCGTGCTCCGCGCCTGGTGTGCCAGATCATCCAGCAATGCCGGTGTTTCCCCCGGCTGGTGCCGGGTGCGGTCCGCCAGCATGGCAATGGAAGTCAGACGGGCTCCGATTTCATCATGCATGTCCCGCGAAATGCGCAGCCGGTCGCGATGCAATTCGAGATGCTGCTCGGTGTGAGCAAGCCGGCCCCGCAGCCGGCGGGCCATCAAAAACCAAGCCCCTGCCCCGACCGCCGCCACCGATCCGGAAACCGCCGCCACCACCGAGGGCGCGTGACTCCACCATGGCGCGGCCACCACCATGCCCACCGGCCGGCCCGTGGCATCCCACAGGCCGTCGCTATGCCGGGCCTCCACGATCACTTGGTAGGAACCAGGTCCGGGCAGGGCCGTAAAATGAATCGTCCGGCCCATCACCGCTTCCTGCCAGGAATCCTGCCAACCCTCCAGACGCCAGCGGCAGCCGGTGACCCCATCGGTCGCGCCGGCCGCCATCGGGACAAAGGAAAGTTGCGCCGTGCCGGAAGGAACCTGCACCGGTCCTGCGGCATCCAGCACCCGGCCATCCGCCAGCCACTGCCGCGCCTCGGCCCGCAGCGCCGGGTAGACTTCGATCTCCGCCAATTGCGGTTGATCCCCTGCCCTTCCTTCCACCCGGATCATCAGCATCCTTCCGGCAAACTCGCCCGTCCCATCCCCCGCCCGCAGTACCTCCACTGACGGTCGCGCCTGATCCGCCGACCGCCTCGCCCGCCACCCGGCCCCGCTGGATTCGGTCAGCAATGCCACCTCATATCCCTCCGGCGGCGGCACCGCGCCCGGCCCCTGACGCCGCCGCACCACCACATGGTCCAAGGCCGTGGTCTGCCCCAGATCCATCTGGAAAAAACCCTCTGCCGCCCCTTCCAGCCGCTCCGGCTGCGACCAGGTGGCATGGAATCCATCCGTCAAATTCCGCGAAGGCAATCCTGGCTGAACCTGGCGCGAACAATACACCTGTCGCCCCAAGGCCAGATTGGTGGACCGCGGCACATCCGCCTCCACCCGGAATCCGCCCAGCAAAAACCCCCCATCCGGACCACGGCCCAGCCTCGGAATGCCTCCCTCGTGGCCTTCCGGAAAAATCCGCAGCCGGAATCCCGTGATCCCGTCAAACGGCACCCTCGCCCGCAAGGTCAGCACCAAAGGCGTCAGCCGCCGGTCCAGCACCACCGATGGCGTCGCGGCCACCGCAAAATCAGGATCGGACACACTGGTCGTCTCAAGGATCAACGGCATCCACCGTCCCTCCAGCGCTGGCACGGCATCGGTTGTCACATCCACCCCGAATTTCCCGAAATAATCCCCGGGCTCAGGTCCAGGGAACTCCAACTCCATCAGCAACTGCCCGGCCGAAACCGGAGCTTCCGGCACAAACACCGCAAAGTGTTCCTGGGTCAGGGCATCGCCTCCCGGACGCCACCCCTTCCCCGCCATCACCGGAAGCGCCACCACCGACTCCAGCGGAAATCCAGGGAGCGCGGCCGCAGACGCCGCCACTGGCCGCACGCGCACCGGCACGGCCACCGCCAGCGGACAGACCCCGGCGGTCAAAAGCAGCATCCAGCATTTCGTCATCCCGCCTTGTCCCATAAAATGCTCCGCCGCGTCCAGTCAGGAGTTCAGCCCCGGCCGGAAACGCGCGCCGGAACCCGCCGGAAATCCTGGTAGGATCGCCCCGGCACCTTCCCCTAACTCCGTCGGACGATGGCTTCGATCTGACCGTGGGGTTCGTCGGTGGGGAGGAAGACCTCCCCGGCATTGTCCCGGCCGAAAGGGGAGAGGTCGATCGGAAGATAGTGCTTGTTGGGCAGCTTGAAGGTCAGATGGGACAGGCCGGGAACCGCTTCGAGCGCGGCTTCGCCCATCTGGAAGAGGGTGCGCTGCACGGACGGGCTCCACGTGGTGGCATAGATGCGGAGAATGGCTTCGAGCACGGCGGCATTGGCTGCCGGCCCCGCCGTGGCAGGGCGGGTGTGGGTCCAGCTGGCGTCGATGCTGGTGGCCATGATGCGGTCGGCGGTTTCCGGCAGAGTGGTGAAATCACACTTCGGATACCCGGCAAAACCGGACTCGGTGGTTTTCATCACCAGCAGGCCGGTGATGCCGGAGGAAATCACCACGCTATCCCGCGTGCGGTGCACCGAGACGGTGGGATGACCCTGGCCGCGGTCCACAAAGCTGTGGGCATGGGGCTGGCCGCCAATCTGCATCCGCTGCCAGACCCGCTCGGACAGGTCCACATCCACTCCGGTGACATGGGCATATTTGATCAGAAAATGCTCCGAGACCTGCAGTGCAAAGGCCTCGCTGTCTTCCTTCAGGAGATCCTTGGCGAGCACGTGGATGGTGTTCTTCACGGTATCGGTCGGAACCACCGGTGAATTGTCAGGTCCGTAATGCGGTGCGGCAAACTCGCCGTGGAGCAGGCAGCTGACCGTGAGTTCCTTGACGGCGTGCCGGTCCGGGGTGCGGAAGACTTTGAGGACGCGGACGCGTTGCTTGCCGTAACGGTTTTCTGCGAGGATCATAAGCTGGTAATTGCAGGGTGTGATGCTACCATGGCACAGATTCAGCATTAGTCGCGCCGCGCATGAAACGAACTCCCGCCGAACTCAACGCCCTGCCGGCCGCGGAATTCACCGCGCTGCTGGGTGGAGTATATGAGCATTCGCCGTGGATCGCCGAAAAAGCCGCCGGCCGCCGGCCCTTTGCTGAACTCACTGATCTCAAGGCAGCTCTGCAGGAGGTGGTGGACACCGCCCCGGAAGAGGCGCAGCTGGCCCTGATCCGCGCCCATCCTGATCTGGCCGGGAAGCTGGCGCGCCTTGGCCAGCTGACGCCGGAATCCACCCGCGAGCAAACCGCCGCCGGCCTGGACGCGATGTCACCCGGGCAGTTGCAGGCCTTGACTTCCGCCAACCAAGCCTACCGGGAAAAATTTGGTTTCCCTTTCATCATCTGCGCCCGCCGGCACTCGAAGGAATCCATCCTCGAAGCCGTCGCGGACCGCCTCCAGCACGATGCCGCCACGGAACGGGCGGCGGCCCTGGAGGAAATCCACCACATCGCCCAACTCCGCCTCGACGACCTGATATGTCCGGAAAACTAACCACTCACGTGTTGGATACCGCCCACGGCCGCCCTGCCATCGGCATGACCATCGATCTGATCCATCTGGGCACCGGCGGATTGATCACCACCATCCTGACAAATGCGGACGGCCGGGCGGATACCCCGCTGTTGTCAGGGGAAG
The DNA here is from genome assembly GCA_942492905.1 of uncultured Verrucomicrobiota bacterium. Taxonomy (GTDB): domain Bacteria; phylum Verrucomicrobiota; class Verrucomicrobiia; order Verrucomicrobiales; family V1-33; genus CAIZWU01. The sequence goes on along the minus strand of OW818657.1, from coordinate 995,693 downwards.
CCATGCAGCCCGGATGGTATGAACTGCGGTTCCATGCCGGCCTCTATTTCGCGGAGATGGGCCTGCGCCTGCCGGACCCTCCGTTCCTGGATGTGATTCCGGTGCGGTTCGGGGTCGCTAATCCGGAGGGGAATTACCACGTGCCACTGCTGGTCTCGCCCTGGGCTTATTCCACCTATCGCGGCTCATGAGAAATCCTGACATCGACTTTGCAGCCCGGGGCCAGCAACTGGCGGACCGTCTGGAGGAACTGGGCCAGGTCTCGGATGAACCCGGACGTCTTGTGCGCACCTTTCTGTCCCCGGCCTCCCTGCGGGCCAATGCGCTGGTGGGCGGCTGGATGTGGGAGGCCGGACTTACCGTCCGGGAGGATGCGTTTGGCAATCTCATCGGCACCCGGCCGGGCCCGGCAGGATCGCGCACCCTGGTGATAGGATCACACCTGGACACCGTGGTGGACGCCGGACGTTTTGATGGGCCGGCCGGGGTCCTGCTGGGGATTGCGGTGGCGGCAGCGCTGCCGGAGCTGCCCTTCACTCTGGAGGTGGCCGGGTTTTCCGACGAAGAAGGCGTGCGTTTTCAGAGCACCTATCTGGGCAGCCGCGCTTATGCCGGCCTGATCACGCAGGAGGAATGTGCCCTGCGGGATGCGAAAGGAATTTCTGTCGGCGAGCTGGTCGCGGCCCGCCGGGCGGCGGGCTTTCCTGACCAACCGGCGGCGGTTCCGGATCTCCTGGGCTATCTGGAAATCCATATCGAACAGGGGCCGGTGCTGGAAGCGACCGGCCTGCCCCTGGCAGTGGTGCCGGGCATCGCGGGGCAGACCCGGATTCTGGCAGGATTCACCGGCAAGGCGGGCCATGCGGGCACCACTCCCATGACCCTGCGCCATGATGCCCTGACGGCCGCCGCCCGCGTGGTGCTGGAAGCGGAAAGACTGGCAAGCGAACAGCCCCCGCTGCTGGCCACCGTGGGAAAACTGGATCTGCAGCCGGGAGCCGGCAATGTGATTCCCGGACGGGTGGTCTTTACCTTGGATGTGCGCCACCCGGACGATGCCTCCCGGGAAAGTGCTATCACGGCGCTGCAGGCCTTCGGCAAGGAGCTGGCTTTGGAGCGCGGGCTGATATGGCACTGGGATATCAAGCAGAGCCATCCCGCCGTGGCCTGTGATCCTGGCCTGACTTCATTGCTGGGTGCCGCAGTGGCCTGTGGCCAGGAGCAGGTGCCGGCGATTTTCAGCGGGGCGGGACACGATACTGCGGTGATGGCTGGGGTCTGCCCGACGACGATGCTCTTTATCCGGTGCCGCGGGGGACTGAGTCATCACCCTGACGAATACGCCTCGCCCGCCGATCTCGCCGCGGCCCTGGAAGCGGCGGTCCGTTTTGTGATATCCCTTGCCGCCCACCCCCATGTTTGACCTCCTGATCCATCATGCCAACACGCCGGACGGGCTCTGTGATATTGCGGTCGCGGACGGTATGATCGTGGAGACCGGCCCTGCCCTGACCGGCGCCGCCCGCGAAACCATCGACGCGTCCGGGCTGATGGTTTGGCCGGGATTTATCGATGCCCACGTGCATTTCAATGAGCCGGGCCGGACCGAATGGGAAGGTCTGGCCACGGGATCGCGGGCGTTGGCCGCCGGGGGAGGCACGGTGTTTTTTGACATGCCCCTGAATTCCTCGCCACCGACCGCCAACGTGGCGGCGTTGGAGGAGAAGCGCCGCTGCGCGGAGGCGAAATCGGTATTGGATTTTGGACTGTGGGGCGCCCTGATTCCGGGCAATGAGGATGATCTCGAACCTCTGGCCGCAGCGGGCGTGATCGGGTTCAAGGCCTTTATGTCAGACAGTGGGATCGACGAATTCCCCTGCGCGGAGGCGGCCGTGCTACGGGCGGGGATGAAGCGCGCTGCGGCCTGCGGGCGGTTGGTGGCACTGCATGCCGAAGACCGGGAACTGACCCGGCGGCTGGCAGCGGAAGCCAGAGCGGCCGGCCGGACTTCGGTCAGGGACTATTTGGATTCCCGGCCCGTCCAGGCAGAAGTGAACGCCATCGCCTTGGCCACGGAGCTGGCCGGGGAAACCGGCTGCACCCTGCACATTGTCCATGTCAGCTCTCCGGAAGGCCTGACGATGATAGCTTCGGCACGGGCGGCCGGAGTGGATGTGACGGCCGAGACCTGCCCTCATTATCTGCTATTCAACGACATGGACGGGGAGCGGATCGGCGCCTTGGCCAAGTGTGCCCCGCCGCTGCGCGATGAAATTCGGCGGTTGGCGATGTGGCAGGCCCTGGCCGCAGGGGCTGTGCAAACTATCGGCACGGACCACTCTCCGGCTCCGATGGAACTGAAGGAATCAGCGGACTTCTTCAACATATGGGGCGGCATCGCGGGCTGCCAGTATGGGTTTCCTCTGACGATTGCCGCCGGCTTGCAGGACCATGGCCTGACGGCGGCGAAGCTGTCCCCGCTGCTGAGCGGGAATGTGGCGGCGCGGTTCGGTCTGGCCGGCCGCAAGGGAAGGATCGCGGTAAACCACGAAGCCGATCTGGTGTTTTTGCGAAACGGCGTGGCCGACCGGATCGTGCCGGAGGCCTTGCTGACCAGGCATCCCTTGAGCGCCTACACCGGCCTGACCAACCGTTGCCGGGTGGTCCGCACCATTCTGAGGGGCCAGACCGTCTGGCCCCTGCCGGAGGGCACCCCGGTGGGGAGGGGCCGATGGCTCCGGCCGGGATGAATTGCGGACCTGTCACCTCCGTGACAGCAACGCAAATCAGCTCAAGGCCCCGCCGCAACTGCTGCCAGCGCCGGCCGTGCAACCGAGGCAGTGATTGGCGGTGAGGATGTCGCATCGGCCGATACTTTCCTGGGTGACATCCCAAAGAAATAACTCTTTTCCATGGCGGAGCTGCATCCGGAGCATCTGATTGAAATCGCAGTCAAAGACTTCACCCGCCATGCCGATGTTGATGGTGCTGCGGCACATCAGGCCATCAACCGTGGCGGGATTGAAGCTGTCCGCCAGCAGATCCATGTAAGACTCCCATTGTCCCTTCTCGCGCAGGTCAGCAGCAAAGCGGGCGATCGGAAGATTGGTGATCGTGAACAGGCGGGTAAAAACGATGCCGTAGCGTTTTGCCAGCTCCTCCTTGTAGTCGGCTTCGAGTTCCGCCTGATCCGGCGGCAGCCTGGGGCCAAGCGGATTGTAAACCAAGGTGAGCGGCAGACTCGTGCCATAACCCACCGCATTGAGTTTTTTCAGGGCGCTGATGCTGCGCCGAAAAACATCGTTCCCCCGCTGCGCGTCCACATTTTCTTCAAGGTAGCACGGAAGCGAGGCCACCACTTCCACTTGGTGCTCCGCCAGGTATTCCGGCAGCCAGGCGTGGGATTTGGTCTCAATGATAGTGAGGTTATTCCGGTCAATCACGTGGCAGCCGGCGCTGCGGGCGGTCTCCACGAAGTAGCGGAAGAACTCGCTCAGTTCCGGGGCGCCGCCGGTGATGTCCACCGTGGCGGGGCGGTGTTCCCTGATCCATGCCCCCACCTTGTGCGCGGTGGTTTCATCCATCATCTCCGTACGATGCGGCCCGGCATCCACGTGGCAGTGCGTGCAGGTCTGGTTGCACTTGCGGCCTACGTTGATTTGCAGCGTTTGGAAGGTCCCGCGTTTCAACGGGACACGATGCCTGGCGAGTTGTTCCTGGAATCGGTTCATGGGGGAAATACTGAGCAGACTCTGTCAGCAGCAATCGGTGCCGGTGCCACTGGTGCAGCAATTGGAAGCCGCGGTGGTGTCATGGTAGTCGTGGCCTTTGGTTTCCCTGGGATGCCGGAGGCGGGTGGTGGTGCAGTCAAAGGGGACTGTGGTGTCGGCCGGGACTTCGAGGCGCGGGCCGATGAATTCGAAAAAGCTCCGGTAGGGTGCTTTGTTGTACAGTTGGAAGGTCTTGTCGCAGACGGCGTAGCGTTTGCCGCGCTCCATGGCGTGGCCGTCGTCATCGAGCACTTTGAGGAACGGTCCTTTGTAGATCACCGCCTGATTGCGCTCAAAACACGGCCCCTCTTTCCCTTTCCATGCCTGCACGGTGACACTGCGGAACTCGATGCCTTCCACCGTCTGCCATGGTGCGGCATCGCGTTTCAAGATCTCAATTCCGTAGAATCCAGCCTCCTGAAAGGCTTGCAGAAAACCATCCTCGGTGAAGGCCCCGCTGATGCAGCCACTCCAAAGGACGGGATCTTTCTGCAGTTCCATGGGAATGTCCTCATCACTGACAATATCCGAGATCACGGCCCGCCCGCCATTTTTCAGCACCCGGAAGATTTCCTCGAAGAGGCGGCGCTTGTGCTGGGAATCCACCAGATTGAGCACACAATTGGACACCACCACATCCACCGAGTCCGTGGCGACCAGCGGATGTTTCACCCGCAGGTCATTGGCCAACTCATCGGCGGCGAGGAAAGAAGCCGCGTTCTTGATAGGGCGTTTTTTCAATTCGGCGTCGAGGATTTCCAGATCCAGCGCCAGATCCTGGATGCGCCCTTTGCGGAACTCCACATTCGCAAACCCGGCGCGCTCCGCCACGATGGGGGCATTGCGCCGCGCCACTTCCAGCATGTCGTCGGTCATGTCCACCCCGATGACTTTGCCCGCCGCGCCCACGACCTGAGCGGCAATAAAACAGATTTTCCCGGTGCCGCTGCCAAGATCGAGCACGGTCTCGCCGGGCTGGAGATACTTGGAGGGATCGCCGCAGCCATAATCCTTTTCGATGACTTCGGCCGGGATGATTTTCAGATACTGCGGATCGTAGTCCACCGGACAGCACAGGGCGGCCTCGGGAGCTTTGGCCGCGGCGGCGTAGCGTTCGCGGGTGGCGCTCTCGGCGGAATGGTTAAGAGAAGAGGAAGTGCTCATGGGCGGGTTGAAAAGGGTGGAGGGTCTCAGGATATGCCGCCGGCAGTGCTCTATGGCTTAACGCGTTTTTGTCCGGCTCCCAGAGATATTTCGCTTCATGGAGAATTAGCGGGCAGATTTCAAATTCTATCGTTAATGGGTTCATCATGGCACTCGACTCACTACCGTGCACCGAAGATCCTGCCGCCTATGACTGAAATAACGCCCGAGCGCCTGCTGGAGGAGGCAAACCACCTGTTTGCCTACGCCTGGCAGAGAGTGGGGGATCATCACCATGCGGAGGATCTGGTTCAGGAATGCCTCCTCACGGCGTGGCGGAAACGGGAATCGTTCGAAGGCAATTCCGCCCTCAGCACTTGGCTGTTCGGGATCATGAAATTCAAAGTGCTCGATCATCACCGCGCCTCCAACCGCATCCCCACTCAGCGGGCGGCCGCTCCGGTCCGCAGCGATGAGGAGGAGGAAGGCCCCAATCCATTGGATCAACTCTTCAACGCGGCCGGTGCCTGGAAAGTGGACCCCAATTATGGTTTGGAGCTGCTGAATGAATCGCCCGATGTGACTGCTCATCGCGCGGATGTCCTTGCTTGGGTGCGCCGTTGCCTGCAACGATTGCCCGAGCGCTTGCGGCTGCTCTTCACCCTGCGGGAAATGGATGACCTGCCAGTTCCGGAAGCCGCCGCAGCTGCCGGAGTCACTGCGGGCAGTGCCGCCGTGCTCCTCACCCGCGCCCGCCATCAACTGCGCGCCTGCCTGCAACAACACGACGTCACTTTATGAAAAGCCAAGCTCACAGCCACCGGGCCCCGCACTTGCCCCCGCTTCATTACCGGATCATGCACGCCGTGATGTGCCCGGTGATGAAGCTGTTTGGCCTGTCCTGCCGCCAGTTTGCGGAACTCGCCGCCATCCGGATGACCCGTGCTTTGACCAAAGGGGAATCCTTCCGATTCCGCTTCCATATGGACCTGTGCGGCCTGTGCCGTGGTCTGCCACGGCAGCTCGAGAGCCTGCGTCTCCTGACCCGCTGCATTTGTCAGGAAGAGCATGGGGCGTTCCCTCCGGGAGCCCCCTCTGCCCCGGACCTCAGCCCGGAAGCCCGCAGCCGCATCCAGCAGGCCATTGCCGCGGAGCAACGCCAAAAATAGCCGCATGAATCCAATCCACCAAGTCATCCCTGCCGACGAGTATAACAAAACCCTGGCCGCGCACCTTCATCCGTCCGATTGGACCAATCCCCTGCCACAGGGCCGCTACAATCTCGTCGTCATCGGCGGCGGCACCGCCGGACTCGTCACCGCTGCGGGAGCAGCTGGCCTCGGCGCTAAAGTAGCGCTGGTGGAGCGGCATCTGATGGGAGGCGATTGCCTCAATTTTGGCTGCGTGCCGAGTAAGGGCATCATCAGCGCCGCACGCCACGCCGCCGCCATGCGCGATGGCGCGGAGTTTGGCGTCACCGCTTCCGGCGTGCAGGTGGATTTTGCCGCCGCCATGCAGCGCATGAGAAGACTGCGCGCCGGTATCAGCAGGCACGATTCCGTGAATCGTTTTGCCTCGCTGGGAGTGGATGTCTTTCTCGGGCAGGCCAGCTTCACCGGCAAAAACAGTGTCATGGTGGGCGGCACGGAACTGAACTATCACACCGCGGTCATCGCCACCGGAGCACGCGCCTCGGCACCACCCGTTCCTGGGTTACAGGACGTGCCCTATCTCACCAACGAGACGCTCTTCTCCCTCACGGAATTGCCAAAGCGGCTCGCGGTTATCGGAGCCGGCCCCATCGGCTGCGAGATGGCCCAGAGTTTCGCCCGCTTCGGCAGCGAAGTCTTCGTGGTCGAAGCCATGCCTGGCATTCTGCCGCGTGAGGATGCCGATGCCTCAGCCATCGTGCGGGAACGCATGAAGCGCGATGGCGTCAAGGTGCTCTGCTGCGGCAAGGATCTGAAACTCTCCCAAGGCGAAGGCGGCACCGTGCGTCTGATCGTCGAGTCCGAAGGAAAAAGCTATGATCTCACCGTGGACAAACTGCTTGTGGCCGTGGGGCGTGCCCCGAATGTGGAAGGCCTGAATCTCGAAGCCGTGGGCGTGCTGTATGATAAAAAAGGCGTGAAGGTGGACGACACCCTCCGCACCGCCAACAAGCGGATCTTTGCCGCCGGCGACATTTGCTCCTCATATCAGTTCACGCACACAGCTGATTTCATGGCCCGCATCGTCCTTCAGAACGCCCTGTTTTTTGGCAGAAAAAAGGCCAGTGCCCTCACCATCCCATGGGCCACTTACACCTCACCGGAGATCGCCCACGTGGGCCTGTATAAAAAGGAGGCCAAGGAACGCGGCATTGAAATCACCACCTTCACCCAGCCCTTCAGTGAGGTGGACCGCGCCATCCTTGATGGCGAAACCGAAGGCTTTGTGCGGGTGCATGTGAAAAAAGGCACCGATGAAATCGTGGGCGCCACTATCGTGGCCGCTCACGCTGGCGACATGATCTCCGAAATCACGCTGGCGATGACGAACAAAATCGGCCTCGGCAAGATCGCCGGCACCATCCACCCCTACCCGACCCAGGCGGAGGCCATCCGGAAAGTGGCGGACCAATACAACCGCACCCGCCTGACCCCGAAGGTGAAAAGCATCATGACCAGGCTACTGGCCTGGCGGCGGGGTTGAGCCGGATGGTTTGGCAGGTCCGTGCCGGATTCCCCGTAGACACCAGCTGTGAGTCCTACCTCCACCCTGCCAGGCGCTCCGGGGAAACGCCAAGGGCATAACCGGTGAGGATCAACTGGTGCCTCAGAAAGGTGCGGATGACACCACAGGTCTGCCAGCGGCGGGAGGAGGTGGAAGCGGCTTCCTTCGTTGTCCTGACGCAGCCGATGCTGCGCAGCCGGCGGACGAAAGCGACGTCCTCAAGGATGGGCCACTCCGGATAACCGCCGGAGGCAATAAAAAGAGAACGGCGCAGGAACAAACCCTGGTCTCCATACGGCAGGCGGCTCCAGCGGCACCTCAGCGACACCAATGCTTCCACCAGCGACCGCCCCGCGAAAGGCTCCCTCAGCCGGAAACCGAAAGCGGCGGCGCCCGTACCCGGAACCATCAGAGTCTTCCTGACAATCTCGGGAAATGCTTCGGGCGGATCGGTGTCGGCATGCAGAAACAGGAGTAATTCGCCTGTGGCCGTGGCGGCGGCGGCGTTCATTTGAGCGCCCCGGCCTTTGGCAGTGCGGACATGCCGCGCCCCAAACCGGGCGGTCACGGCTGCCGTTTCGTCGCTGCTGCCGCCATCGGCGATGATGATTTCATGCGGAGCAGCGGCGTTCAATGCGGGCAGCAACCGGGCGAGGTTCGCGGCTTCATTGAGAGCGGGAATGATGACGGAGACCGTCCCTGCGGTGTGCAGCGCTGCCTCGGCGGCGGGCAGGTCGGCGGGTGCATCCACATCCGGCAGCGTGGCCAGCAGGGCGGGTTCCTGGCCCATGGCCTGCGCGGCATCGCACGAAGCGGATAACACCTCCGCGGTGCTCCATGGGATGTTTTCAAAGAGAGAGACCTGGGAAGGATGGGTGAGCGCGACCAGATAATAACCGCCATCTCCGGCGGGGCCGAAGACGATGCCGTGAAGGTGGGTTGCCGTGAAGGCGGCCGCCAGAACCTCCTCCGTCAGCGAGGGGCAATCGGTGCCGATAATGACCACCCGGCCAGCCCCGGCCCCGAACGCCCGCAGGGCCGCCCGCCGGAGACGCTGTCCCAGATCACCGTCTCCCTGACACACGAAATCCAGCGGTCCCAGCCATTCCTTCATCAGAGCCGCATCGCCGCCTTCAAAAGCGATCGTGAGTTTTGCTGAAGCAGTGGCAGCGCAGTAGCTCCACGCGCGACCGACCGTCACTGCGGTCATGCGGCGCTGCAATTCCGCCGCCCCCTCCACCCCCAGGGCGGGAATGAGCCGCGTCTTGGCCTGGCCCGGCTGGGGATAGCGGGTGAATACGATGAGGGCGGAGTGGCCTGACATTACTGGGGAGAATCAGCAGCGGCGGCGGCAGGTGCCACCGGTTTTGCCGCCGGCAGTCCTTGCTCCCTCATCGCTTTTTTGGCCGCTTTGGTGATGAAGACGGTGACGGCCAGGGTGGCCAGCAAACCCAGCGCGTATATCGCCCATTCCAAGGGTGACTTCTCCCCGCCCCGGGCTCCGGCGCGCGCGAGGGACCCCAGGTAGACATACAGCAGGGTGGCCGGCAGCATGGCGGCCCATGAGGCCACCACGTAATGCAGAAATTTCACGCTGGTGAGACCGAAGGCGTAGTTCAGCAGCGAATAGGGAAACAGCGGGGATAAACGGATCAGTCCGACCAGCTTCCAGCCATCGTCTCCGAAAGCGCGGTCCAGGGCGGCAAAGGCGGGAATGGCCTTGGTCTTCGTGGCGATGGCATCCCGGGCAAGGTAGCGGGCAATCAGAAAAGCCAACGCGGCGGCGGTGGTGGAGGCCAGGGAAACAATGATGGTTCCGTAGAAGACGCCAAACAGGGTTCCCGCCGAAAGCGTCAGGGCGGAGCCGGGCACCATCAGCACAGCCGCCAGGATGTACGTCAGGGCAAAGACCACCGGACCCCACGGGCCGAGCTTCTCCACCGCCACGATGGCACTGTTCAGCCAGCCTTTGGGATCACCGAAGAGGAAGGCACAGGCCACGGCCGTAATGAGGACGGCGATGAGCACGATCTTGCGGCGGTGACCGCAAGCGGGGGAAGAGGAGGCCATTTCAGGTAGACCGGCCGCGGCCGGGGAAAAGCCGGGTCCCGGGATTCCTTACTTCAGCTCCTTGATCCGCAGATTCCGGAAACGATAGGTGGCTCCTTTTTCCCCGTGGTGCTGGATGGCGATGGGGCCGGTGGCGTCGCGGTCATCGGCGATGTCGGTGGTGGTCACGCCGTTGACTTCGATTTTGATCTTATGCCCGTCGCAGGTGATGCGGTAAGTGTTCCAGTCGTTGCGTTTGAAGGCTCCGGCGGAGCGCTCTTTGAAGGCCGCTTCGGAGGCCGCATCGCCTTTTTTCGGACTGATGAACCACATGCGCAGGCCCTCGTCATACAAACCGCCGGACCACATGCGGGCGACATCGCCGTCCACTTCGGCTTGGTAACCGGTGACGCTGTTGGGTTTTACCCGGCCACGGAAGATAAAACCACTGTTGGCCTTGCCCTCAGGGAGGTGGACATCGCCCTCAAAAATGAAATTGGCGTAGGGTTTTTCCGTGCAGAGGAAGAATTTCTTCTCGGCGGTGAGGTGGATTTCGCCGTTCACCACCTCGGCCTTGCCAAAAGTGTAGGGATTGGTCCAGCCCGCGAGGGTTTTGCCATCGAAGAGCGGGGTGAAGCCCTCGGCGGCAGGCTTGGCGGCGGGCGCAGAGTCCTGGGCCGAGGCTGGGAGGGTGACCGTGAGGGGGAACAAGGCAGCCAAGGCGGAGGGAAGCAGCAGGGAAATTCGCATAATCCCCATGATTGCCAGCCCGGGGACCGGGAATCAAGCTCATTTCCCGCCCTGAAAATTCCGCAAATCCGGTCACACAATTCGGTGCCGGGCCGACGCTTGCCGGGCGCCCCGACACCCCGCGGCATGATTCCTGCACTGATTTCCCTTGTTATTTTTACCCAATCCCCCAAAGAGGGTCTTCTCTTTCGTCGTGGTTTCCCCTAGAGTCTGCGTGAAAATAGAATGATGATCCGGTTCAGGGGCATAACTACATGACAGAAAATGACTTAAGGCCAAGGCTAATCAGTTTGACGGATGGATCCGAAGTGATCCTCCCGGAGACGGCCATTTTTGGACGCAAGTCTGACAGCACGATTCCGCTCCCGGATAACCGGGTGTCGCGCCGCCACTCCATGATCCGGCGGCAGGAGGATGATGAATTCTGGTTTTACGACCTGGGCAGCTTCAATGGCAGCTACATCAACGACGAACGTGTCACCACCACCCGGCAGCTGGAACCCGGGGACATCATCCGGATCTGCGATTTCGAGTTCCGTTTCGAGTTGCCCCAGGCGGGTCTGCACCCCGGCGGCGACGCACAGGACATGCAGGTGGTGCCCATGCTGATCCTCGTCAGCGACATCAAGGGCTTCACCCGCCTCTCGGAAGTTCTCCCCCCGGACGAACTCGCCCAGGCCATCGGCTCCTGGTATTCCTACTGCGATCAGGTGCTGACCGAACACGGCGCCGCGATCGATAAATTCATTGGCGACGCCGTCCTGGCCTACTGGACGGATGTGACGCCAAACGCCCGTCAATGGGCGCTCTCTGCGGCCCGGTATTTGAGGGAAAGCTGCACGCTGATCCAGGAGGAAATGAAGTGGACCTTTGAACGTTATGACGTGGAATTCAGCAGCGGGGTGGCACTCCACATGGGCGAAGTCTCCTGGGGCCAACTCGGCCAGGGGGGGCTCACCATGCTGGGGGATGCGGTGAATACCACCTTCCGCATCCAGGCCCTGACCCGCCAACTCGGCAGTGATATCCTCGTTTCGGCCGACTTCATGAAAGGATGGAAGGACGGGATGAAACACGTGCGTTCCCTCGGCACCCATGCGTTGAAGGGCAAAGAAAACTCTGTGGGCATCTATTCCGTGGAAAGCGCTCCTGAACTCTTCGTCCGGTGACTGATCCCCTGCTCCACCCCAAAAAGCGGGAAGGCTGGCTCGGTTTGAGCCTGACGGTGCTGCTCTGCCTTGGTTTCCTCTTCTGGTGGTTCCGGCCAGCCCGGGAAACTTGGATTCCCCACTCCACGGCGGAACTGGTTGGCCGTGCCTTGGCGGAGCCGAATCTGGACGCCCCCTTGGACCGGCTGGTGCTCGACTTCGACCTCATGGAGACGGCCATCCTTCAGGCCCGCCTCGCCATGGTGCCGGAAAGCCTCCAGACCGCCGGTTTCATCGCCGATCCCATCGTGCAGGCCCGCACCATCCGGCAACTCGCGCAGGCCCAATTGAATCAGGACGCCAAACAATTGAGCGAATCCCTCCGCATGTGCGACCGCATCACCGACGTGCCCCTGCGCGACCAGATGAAGGAGGAAATCCTGATCCAGCTGGCCATGCTGGGTTTCTCGGATGTGGTGCTGCCGGAAGCCAAAACGCCTCTGCTCCGGGCCCGCGTGGCCCGCCGCCTCGCCGAAACCGACGGGCAGGACGTGGCCCGCACCCTGCTCGCGGAACAGGAAGCGCTCCTGCCCACCCTGCCGCCAGCCGATGTCACCGCCCTGCTCCCCGAGTTGGCATGGACCCGGGTGCAATTGGCCATCATTGACGGGCCGCATCAAGCCTTCGAGGCCATCCGCCGCGTCCCTGCTCCCGAACAGGACGCCCTGTGGCTCGATCTTTTCCGGGTCTGCTTCGGCCGGGGAGATACTGCCGCCAGCGATTCCGCCGCAGTCTCCGGCCAAATCACCGCCCCTGCCCTGCGGCGCCAGATTGAACTGGAAGCCCTGCAATCGAACATCCCCCTGCGGCCCGCCGAGGCCATCCTCGCAGAGATTCAGGAGAAGCTGAAAGCGACGGCCCCCGGTCCGGAGCAAGTCCGTCTCCTCCTTGAATTAGCCGATACCCACCGCCGGGCCACCGGTCCGGAAGCCGCAGCCATTCCTCTCCGCTCGGCCTTGGAAGCCGCCAAAGCCCTCCCCGACCCGGTCCAACGCGCCACCCTGCTCGCCGAACTCACCGAACTCCTTCCGGATGCGCTGCTGTTCCCGGAATCCAAACAGGCGCTGCAGGAAGCCACCGAGTCGGCCCGTGGCATCATTGCTCCCGATCAACGGCTGCCGCTGCTGGTGGTCATTCTGCACCACGCCTTCAACGCCGGCGAAATCCAGACCGCCGCCGCCCTCGCCACCGAAGCCTTGGAGATCGCACCCAAAGTCAAACTTTCCCCGCCCTTGGTGACCGAACTGGCAGAATTCCTCACCCGTCTGGGCGATTGGCCCGCAGCCCTCAGCCTACTGCCCGAAGTCGAAACGAAAGTAGCCTCACCCACGGATGCCCAGCCTTCCAAAACCCCGGAGTCCGGGACTCCAACCGCGTCCTCCCTTCCGGCCACTCCCGCTGCAGCCGCGACCGCATCTCACCGCCGCGCCCTGCTTGATGCCATTGCCACCACCGCCGCCGAGGAAGCGATTGGCTACGACCCGGCGGCCCCACCCAACCGGGGTGAACCGCTGGACCGGATCCGCAACCGGGCCATCTCCGACGAGCCCGCCGCCGCCTCGTATCTCCCGGGCATTCCTGCCGGTTACCAACGTGCCCGCGCCACCCTCGCCATCGCCAAAGGACTGCTCCTGCCTCCTATTCCCTCGGCCGAGACCCCACTGCCCAATGACCTGTCCGGCCCCCTCGACCTCCTTCCTGGTCAAAGTCCTGATGTCCCCGTCATGCCGGAAGATCCGGAAGCGAAATAGGCCGCTCACGCCAGCGCGCACCCCAAACAGCCCCGCCCTGGCTTAAATCCCGGCCGCGCCATCCAGCGTGGCATCCCGGAAGGAAACCGGATCCTCAATCGGCTCCAAATGCGTCAGCACGTGCAGGCGCGGCACTGCGGCCCGCAACGCCGCTTCCACTTCCTCTGCCAGGTCGTGCCCGCGCTGCACGGTCCATTCGCCCGGTACCAGCAAATGCACGGACATAAACCGACGGGCACCCGCCTCCCGGGTGCGGAGGGCATGCCAGAGCAAGCCCTGCGCTTCGTATTCCCCCAGCACGGCTTTGATCCTCGCCAAATCCTCCGCCGGGACTCCGGTATCCATCAGCCCCAACATCGATTGGTGCACCAATTGCACCCCCGTAAACACGATGTGAAACGCCAGCAGCAGCCCCAGCGCCGGGTCCAGCCATGGCCAACCGGTCAGCTTCACCAGAATCAATCCGGTCACCGCCGCCACCGAGGTCCACACATCGGTCATCAGATGCTGCCCGTCGGCTTGGAGGGCCACGCTGTGGTAGCGCTGGGCCGCCCGCAGGAGCAGTCGCGCCACCACCAGGTTCACCACCGAAGCCACCACGGAGACGGAAAGCCCGGCTGAAAAACCCGTCAGGGCCACCGGGTGGAAAAAACGGTCCACGGCATTCCAACCGATTCCCACCGCCGCGACCAGAATCAGCGCGCCCTCCACCCCACCGGCAAAATACTCCACCTTGGTGTGTCCGTAGGCATGTTCATCATCGGCCGGGCGCGCCGATACCGTGACCGAGGCCACCGCCACGAGAGCCGCCGCCAAATTTGCCACCGACTCCAAGGCATCCGACAACAACGTCACCGACCCGGTCAACTGCCACGCCACCAGCTTCAGGACAAAGGTCACCACCGCCGCCGCCACGGAAAGCAGCGCAAACCGGACGACAGGGGAAGCGGGAATCATCCGGCCAGACTGCCCCGGCCCGTTTCCCGATGCAAGCCACTACCGCCCACTCCCCCGGATCCAGAGCCCATCCGAGAGGGGCTTAGGACATCATGTGAAGATCATCAGGTTCGGCGGGGGAAAAGGATCGTCCGGCCGCGTCCCCGCCCAGCGCTTGAACCCAGGCTGTTGTTGACCCATCAGGACCGGCCCGCCGCTTGGATCGCCGCCATCCGCGTAAACAAGGCGCGGTGGGCCGACAGAATTCTGGCTTTTGCTGCCTCATCGGGTGCCGTATCCCAGTGGCCGCGTTCGTAGGTGCCGCCGAGCAGGATGCCATCGGTTCTCGGGAACATATAAAAATCCCCGCTGATCAGATTGTAATTCACCGCCGGTTGGGGGAGCAGAAAAGTAAGCTGGCCTTTGATGGGGATCAGCTCGAGGTCCCCGAAAAGCGCCCCGGCTCCCAAGCCGGTGCAGTTGAAAATCACGGGCTGCGGCAAAGCCAGCACTTCCCCAGCGTCCGCAAAAGATCTGATCATGACAGCACCTCCCGCAGTGCGGAACGTTTCCGTCAGTTTCGCGAGATAGGTGGCCGGTTCGATGAACATGGAATAAAACCGCCTCGCGTAGCCTTGGGAAAAGACATGTTCGCCAGGCGCGAAATCGCGGAAATCCACCTGCATGCCGTGCAGCACTCCACCCGGTCCGCCGAGCCATCCATTCGACGGGGCGGTATCACTGAGGTAATAATTGGGCAGCCAACTCACCCCCCATTCCGGTCCGGCGAACTGTTGGAAGTATTCATACGAAAACCGGGCGGCGGCGACATACTGCGCGGAAAACGCCTCGGTCCGGCGGCTGTTGTCGAATACGGAAAACGGCCACCACTGTGCCCCTGATACATTGGAGGTTGTTTCCGGCGGCAGGTTCTTTGCGTAAATGGTCACCTTCGCCCCCTGCGATTGCAGCAGCCGGCCGAGGCTCAAACCCATCACTCCCGCGCCCACGACCGCACAATCCCGGCCAGCCATCAGCGGCGCGAGATTCAGGGCCAGTAACGCCGAGCCCCACGACAAACTCATCCCGCCCCCACCATGTCCGTAGTTGTGGATCAGAATTTTTCCTGACACATCTTCACGCCGGACGACAAAACCCGAAGGGCGGTAGGGCCGCAGACCCACCATGGTCCGGATCTCCAAAGATTCCTCCACCCTCACCGGCACCAGATTCTCACCTTCACGTTTCGGTTTCGGCCCGGAAGGTGGCACGACTACGGTTTCGGCATCCTTCCGGCAGGCCGGAATTGCGGCCGCAGCTCCACAAGCCAGTCCGATTGCATCACGCCGATTCATGGTCAGGATCTTCCCACCACCGCGTCTGATATCAACCCCGCGGAAGCCCAGTTCTCCGCGTCTCATCCAGTCCTCCTTCAATGCCTCCTGAGCACCGGCTCTGTGGAAACCAGCTCCACCCGTTCCTTTACCATTCCCGCCGACCCTCGTCTATTCTTCCGCGTCACGCCGTGAAACCGCCCGCCTTCCCGTGATTGAAATGTTGCGGAAGCAGATTCTGCTGGCGCTGCGGCCCGCAGGTCCGCCAGGGTAGTCTTGTGAAAAGATCGGAAAAATCCCCCTCGTTGCGTCTCTGTCAGATTCTGACAGCTTTGTTTTTCCTGATCCCAGCCGCTCGCGCCCCTGCCCTCGACCGCCTGCCCTACCACAACCCCGGCCTCGTGGTGGATCTGGGAGTCGGCCTCTGGGCGTGGCCCGTCCCATGCGATGCCGATGGGGATGGGGATTACGATCTGATCGTCTCCTGTCCGGACAAACCCTCCAACGGGATCTGGCTGTTTGAAAATACCACCGGCGATACGGCTAAAAACAAGTTTCCCGTGTTCAAACCGGCCCGGCGGCTGAGCAGCACAGTCCATTACGTGATGCCCAGTTGGACTGACGGACAACTGCGGGTGCTCTCGCCCGGCTGGGAATATCCAGATTTCACCCACGCCGGTCTTGCTGAAAAAATCAAGCTGCCGGTCGACCCCAAATTCTACCAGCCGCAGGGCACGGCCAAAGGCGGGCCGCGGCTCCGGCATAACCAATGGCGCTACGCGGACTACGACGGCGATGGCCAGCAGGACCTCATCGTGGGCATCGAGGACTGGAGCCACTACGGCTGGGACAATGCCTGGAATGCCGAAGGCCTCTGGCAGAACGGCCCGCTCCATGGTTATGTCTTCGTTTTCCGAAAGACCGGCGATGGTTCCTACGCCGATCCCGTGAAAGTCGAAGCCGGAGGAAAGGCCGTGGATACGTTCGGCTGCCCGTCGCCCAATTTCCACGACTTCGATCAGGACGGCGACCTTGATCTGCTCTGCGGCGAGTTCCTGGATGGCTTCACGTATTTCCAAAACACCGGGACCCGCACCTCACCGCAATATGCGTCCGGACAGCGTCTCAAGGACCCCCGCGGAGCAGAGGTCAGGATGGAACTGGAAATGATCGTACCGGTCGCGTTCGATTGGGACAAGGATGGTGATCAGGACCTCATCGTGGGCGATGAGGACGGCCGGGTGGCTTTGGTGGAAAACACCGGCGCCATGGCTGCTTCAGTTCCTGTGTTCACCCGGCCGGTCTATTTCAAACAGGAAGCCGACACCTTGAAATGCGGAGCTCTGGCCACCCCCTTCGGCACCGACTGGGATGGGGACGGCGATATGGATATTGTGTCAGGCAATACCGCCGGCTTCATCGAAATCTTTGAGAACCGGAGCGGCCCGAAGAAGGCCTCCCCCGAATGGGCCGCGCCCCGCCGGCTGGAAGTGGACGGCAAACCCTTCCGCGTCATGGCCGGCCCCAACGGCAGCATCCAGGGCCCCGCCGAAGCCAAATGGGGTTACACTGCCGTGGTGGTGGCCGACTGGGATCTGGATGGCCTCCCTGACATTTTGTTCAACAGCATCCTCGGCGACGTCCAATGGCTGCCAAACACCGGCTCCCGCACCGCTCCTGCTTTCAAGGCCCCCCAAGCCATTGAGGTCGAATGGTCCGCCGCCCCGCCAGCCCTCGCCTGGGGTTGGCGGAAACCCCAGGGCAAGGCCCTCCTGACTCAATGGCGTACCACTCCGGTGGTTTTTGACTTCAACGCGGACGGGCTGCCGGATCTGGCCATGCTGGACCACGAAGGTTACCTCGCCTTCTTCGAACGTTATAAAACCGATACCCGGCTGAGCCTGAAACCGCCGCGCCGGGCCTTCCTCGATGAAGCCGGGAATCCGCTGCGGCTGAATGCCAAAACCGCCGGAGCCAGCGGCCGCCGCAAACTCTGTGTGACCGATTGGGACGGCGACGGGAAATTCGATTTCCTCCTCAATTCCTCCAATGCGGATTTCCTCCAACAGACGGGAAGCAGGGACGGCTCGTGGGTTTTCCGGAATGCCGGAACCCTCGCCAAAAAGAATATCGAAGGCCACGACGTCAGTCCGGCCGTGGTGGACTTTGATGGCAACGGGGTGCCGGACTTCCTCGGCGGGGCGGAGGATGGCCGCTTCTATCTGCTCCAGAACCCCCGCTGAACCTCACATGAACGAACACTCCTCCCCCGCCTTCGCCCGCACCGCATGGCTGATGGTCCTGCTGCTGGTGCCGGTCGCCCTGCTGAACTATCTCGACCGCCAGATGCTGGCCGCCATGAAGGCCTCCATGGTGGCCGATATCCCGGACATCCAGAACAAGGCCGCCTGGGGAATCGTGCTCGGTTCCTTTAAATGGGTGTATGCCATCCTGAGTCCGGTCGGCGGTTACTTCGCGGACCGCCTGAGCAAACGCCACGTCATCTGCGCCAGCCTCTTTGTCTGGTCTGCCGTGACCTGGTGGACCGGACATGTCAGCACCTATCATGAATTGCTGTGGGCGCGCGCCCTGATGGGGATCAGCGAGGCCTTCTACATCCCGGCCGCCCTCGCCCTGATCACGGAATTTCATCTGGGGGCCACCCGCTCCCGGGCCGTCGGTTTCCATCAAATGGGGATTTATGCCGGAATCATTCTGGGAGGATTTTCCGGTTATGTGGCCGATGCGCCGGACTTCGGCTGGCGCTTCGCCTTCAGCGCCTGCGGCCTGATCGGGATTGCTTATGCCCTGCCCCTCTTTGCCCTGCTGCGGAATCCCGCGCCCCCTGCCATCGCCCCGGAACCGGTTTCCCTGCCCGGCGCCACCGGCGAGCTTTTCGGCAACAGAAACTTCATCCTGCTGGTGATCTACTTCACCCTGCCAGCCCTCGCGGGTTGGGTGGTGAAGGACTGGATGCCGGACATTCTGCGGGAAAAATTCCACCTCGGCCAGGGCAAGGCCGGGGTTTCCGCCGTGCTCTATGTCCAGATCGCTTCCCTGATCGGCGTCGGCCTCGGCGGCTGGCTGGCGGACCGTTGGATGCGTAAAAATATCCGCGGCCGGATTTTTGTCAGTGCCCTCGGCATGATCCTGTTTCTGCCGTCCCTCTTTGGGGTGGGCAATGCCGGCACCCTCGGCATGGCGGTGTGTTTTCTCATGATGTTCGGTCTGGGCTGGGGATTCTTTGATTGCAATAACATGCCCATCCTCTGCCAGATCGTCCGCCCTCAATTGCGGGCCACCGGTTATGGTTTCATGAACCTGGTCAGCATCAGCTGCGGCGGATTTGCCGATTGGGGATTCGGCGCCCTGCGCGACCGGCACGTGCCCTTGAATCTGATCTTCGGGGCCTTCGCCGGGATTGCCCTGCTCAGCGCCGTGGTGGTGCTCCTCATCAAACCCCGGACCGATCCTGCCAGCATGGCTGCCCCCTCTGTCTCGTGAGGCCGGTTTGACCCGTCTGCCTGCCCGGGAATGAACCGGAAAATCCAGGCCCGGAAAACCCGCAGAATTTTTTGGTCACAAACCCGGCCCGGTGGGCCATTATTTCTTGATGATGACGAGCGATCAGGAATTACTGAGGGCCTATGTGACCGGCACCCACGGCGCGTTCCGTGAGCTGGTGGAGCGTCATGCCGGCATGATTTTTGGGGCGGCATGGCGGGTCACCGGCGACCGGACCATGGCCGAAGAGGTGGTGCAGGATGTGTTTTGCCTGCTGGCCCGGAAATCGGCCGCCTTGTCAGGGCACCCCAGTGTCGCGGGCTGGCTGCACCGGACCGCGATCAATGCCGCCCGAAGCCAACGGCGCGCCCGGTTCCATCATGAGCAGAAGCTGGCCCGGTTTGCTTCCGAATCCAAGGAATCCAGCCATGAGGAAGCCCCGCCGGCCGGGGATGGGGAAATCGATTCGGCAATCGACCGGCTGCCCTCGGAGGAGCGGGAGGCCGTCGTGCTGCGGTTTTATCAGGATCAGGACTACGCCCAGATCAGTTCCCAACTCGGGGTTTCTGAAATGGCGGTCCGCAAGCGGGTCTCCCGTGGTCTGCAGCGCCTCCAACGCATCCTCGGCCCGTCTGCCGCTGCGGGATTCACTCCAGCCTGTCTGGCCGGACCCGCCCCGGCCGGGGTGATGCAATCGGTGATCGCCGCCGCTCCGGCAATCCCCCCGGCGTCCGGTTTCCTCACTACCTTATTTCTTATGAACACCAAACCAGCCCTCGGCATCGCCGCCGCCACCCTGCTCACCGGAAGCCTCACCTGGTGGGGCACCAGCCTTTCCTCGGAAAACCAGCGCCTCGCCGCCGAATTGGCCACTCTGCGCGCCGGCCTTTCCGATCCAGCCCAGCCCTCGGCCAACAAGGGGTCAGGGAACACTGCGGCATTGGATGCCTCATCTCCTGCCCCGGCCCTGGCAGACCTGCAGGCCGCTCTGGAGACTGAGCGCGAAAAGCGCCTCGCCGCCGAACGCGATGCCAAATCGGTGCGCGACCAAATCGCCCAACTGCAAGGCGAGGTGGTGGTCTCCTATGGCAAAGTCACTCAGATCGGATCCACCCTCGGTTCCGTTTTTACGGAAGCCCTCGCCTTGGTCGAATTGGAGAAAAATGGCAAGCTCGCCACCCCGGAGGGAGAGACCCGTTTTGGCAAATTCCTCGAACAGGCGGGCTCCATTTCCGGGCTGTCCAAGGAGATCATCAACTTCGAGGATGTGCCTGAGGAGGGCAGCCGTTTCATCGCCTCGGCTTATGGTGCCGCCTTTGGATTGGATGAGGCCGGCCAGGAAAAAATCGCCAGCTTCTTTTCCAAACGGCTGGAGGAGGCGGGCGCGAAAAAGTTCACCCTGGCCAATCTTCCGGCGCGCGGTTCCGCGGAGTTCCACCCGTGGCTGGAACAACGCTGGGCTTTCTTTGAGGAAAGCCGCGGTCAGCTCCGCGAACTCATCCCGGAGGCCAAACAATCCGACTTTGATCAGATGATCGAAAAAGGGGGCTACGGTTTTAAAAATCTGACCGTTAAAGGAATGCCGCTGATGTTCTCCCTTGGAGGAGATCCGCGCTGAGGCCTTTTCTTCGTTTTCGAACCCATTCCAACCATCCAACATCATGAACCAGGCCGAAAAACAGAAAATGCTGCGCACCAACACCCTGCTCTGGCTGGCGGCCATGATCCTGCCGGGCGTACTTCATATCGCCTTCTCCTCCACCCGCTTTCCGTGGCCGGTGATTATGCCCTTTTTGTTGTTCGGGGCTCTGCTGGCTTCAAATCAAATGCTGGCCAGGGCCATCGGAAAACCGACCGATGAACAGGAACCCGACATCAAGCCCGGGGACTGATTCATCAAGGCCAGGTCACGGCCGCCGGGGCGCGCTGGCCCTTGCCCCTGGTTTTGGTCAGGGTGTCCCCCAGCTCTTCCCGGGCGGCCTGGGCGAGCGCTGACAATTGCTGCACCGCGGTGGGCTCGGTGGCGGCCAGGTCCTTGGTTTCACCCGGATCTTTTTCCAGATCATACAATTCCAGTCCGGTGGTGGCGCGGCCGTGTTTTCCCGTCAGCCCATCGGCGCCGGTCTTTTCGATGGTCCGGTAGGCATGAGGCAGAATCAGCTTCCATTTTCCACTGCGCAGGGCCTGCAGCTCGTGGTTGCCATAATAAAACACGAGGGATTCATGCGGTGACTTCGCCCCGGCTTCCCCCCGCAACAGCGGGCCAATGTCCTTGCCGTCGATCGCTTGTTCCGGCAGCGCCGCACCCGTCAGGGCCGCCAGAGTCGGAAGGATATCAATCGTTCCCGCCACCTCCCGGCAGACCGTTCCGGCCGGGATTTTCCCGGGCCAGCGCATCAGGCACGGCACCCGGATGCCACCTTCCCAGCAGGTCCCCTTGGACTCGCGGAAAGGTCCGGCGCTGCCCGCGTGGTTGCCGTAAATCGACCACGGGCCATTGTCGCTGGTAAAAATCACGAGGGTGTTTTCATCCAGCCCCTGGGTTTTCAAAGCCATCAGGATTTCACCCACCGCCCAGTCGATTTCCTGGATCACATCACCATACAGGCCTTGCGCCGATTTCCCTTTGAACTTGCCGCTGACATAAAGTGGCACGTGCGGCATGGAAGGCGCGATATAGAGGAAAAACGGCTTGGTTTTGTGTTCGGTGATGAATTTCACGGCGCGCTCCGCATACCGGGTGGTCAGAGTCGCCTGATCTTCGGCAGACACTTCAGGATCGGCCGCAGCGGCATTTTCCATCAAAGGCAGCGGGGGATAACTCCCCTTTTTGGCATTCGGATTCTCGGGCCACATGTCGTTCGAATAAGGCAGGCCCAGATACTCATCAAACCCCTGCTTCACCGGCAGCAGATCGGGGTGGTCCCCCAGGTGCCACTTCCCGAACATCCCCGTGGCATAACCTTTCGCCTTCATGACTTCGGCGAGGGTGGTTTCATCAGGATTCAGCCCGGTCCGGCTCTTCGGCCCCAAAGCCCCGTTGATACCGACCCGCGCCGGATAACAACCCGTCAGCAAAGCCGCCCGCGACGCCGAGCACACCGGCGCCGCCACGTAGAAGTCGGTAAACCGCATCCCCTCCGCCGCCATCCGGTCGAGGTTGGGCGTGGTGTAACCCTTCGCCCCCTGCACCCCGATATCCCCGTAGCCCTGGTCGTCGGTATAGATCATCACCACATTGGGAGCGGCCGCCCACAGGGAAGTGGCGGTCAAGCTAAGCAGGAGTAAATGAAGGACGCGGGTCATGGGGATAATTTACGCAGGCAGAGGAGGCTCCTGCACGATAAAAATGACCGCGTTTCCGTCAATCCGGTCCCAAGGCCGGGCGAATACAAACATGCCGCCCGGATTATACTCGACTTTCTCCTGACAAAACGTAAATACCACCCCTCAACCGTATGAACACCGATCCATCCTCTCCCGCCGCCGATTCCCAGCCTGACTCCGCCTCCCCTCCGCCGCAGGAGCTGGTCCTCGTGCCTGTGGACAGCCCGTCAGAGCAGGATCCCCGCGAAGCCCAGGCGGCGGCAATTGTAAACCGCCACGTCCTCTGGTCCCTCGGAGCCGGGCTGATTCCGGTGCCGCTTGCTGACATCGCAGCGGTCACCGCCATCCAGATGGATGCCCTGCAGCAGCTGGCCAAACTCTACCAGGTGGACTTCGCGGCGGATCAGGGGAAACGTTTCGTCACCAGTCTGACCGGCAGCACCGTGGCCCGCACCGGCGCCAGTCTGGTCAAAGCCATTCCCGGTATCGGCACCATGCTCGGTGGAGTCAGTATGTCCGCCCTTTCCGGCGCTTCGACCTATGCCGTGTGTCAGGTGGCGATCCGCCACTTCCGCTCCCAGGGAACATTTTTCAATCTCCCGATCGACCGCGCCCGGGATCTCTACCAGGAAGCCCTCGCCAAAGGCCGCGAGTTTGTGAAGTCCTTCCAGTCCAGCGATGTGGCCAAAGCGACCCAGGAAGCTAGCGAAAGCATCGAGAACCTGAATCAACTCAAAAGCCGCGACCTCCTGACCGACGAAGAATACGAAGCCAAGAAGGCCCTGACGCTGGCTAAATTGAGCGCCGCCGTCGAGGTCAAATCCTCTGCGTCAGGCCCGGCCTGACCGTTCCTGCACGACCGGTCAGATTTGCACGGCAGCAGGCAGCACGCGCCCGATTTCCTCCACCCTCATCCCAAAGCCGGGGCCGTGGATGGTGTGCAGGTCCACCTGGCCATTCCGGCGTTGGTAAAGGCCGGGGTGGAACACCGCTTCGGCGGCGGAGGCCGCGGGGTAAAACTGCATGCTGTTGGTCTCCACGCCGGCGATGGTCGGGGCGTGCGCCGCAAGCAGGCAATGCGGGATCTGGGCGAGCATTGGATTGGTCAGGTCCTGCACCATCAGCGTCATCCCATGGGCCTGGGCCCAACACAGGCTGAGCAGAGCTCCGGTCTGGGTCTTGCAGGTTTTCAGGGCCACCCCGGTCCACCCAAGGGAGCGGCCCAGCCGGACGTGCTGCCAGTCGTGGGCGCTTTCATCGAGAAAGAGCGGACGGCGGGCACTCACGGACTGCACCGGAATGGGATGCGTCTCCAGCTCGTAAGGGAAAGGCTGTTCCACATATAACAGCAGGGCGAAAATGCGGGGTTCATCATCACGGAGGCGGTCGAGGATTTCCGTGACGTAGGCAGGGTCGGTGACGGTGCAGTTGAAGTCAGCCGTGAGCCAAAGAACCTCGTGCGCCAAGGCACTGCGGCCCACCCGGACAAGCCGCTCGTAATCCCATGCGGCATCATTCCCCCGCAGCTTGATCTTGAGCGCCTGCAAGCCATCGCGCCGGATCCAGTCGGCGAGCAGCACCGGGTGGCCATCGTCCGGCTCCCCACCCGTCAAATCAGCCGTATCAATGGCATCGAGCCCGCCCACCAGATGCCAGGCCATGAGTTGCTCCCGGCGCTGCGGGCGCAGGAAATCAGCCGGGTATTTTCCCGCGAACGACAGACTGCCCGCACGGTCTTCGGCCGGCGTTATAAAGTCCGCCAGATCCCGGCTCATCCACGGGGAGCGGTAGGTTTCGTAAACCGGCACTTCGTTCACCCGGCCGTAGGCATCGTGAACTGCCAGGTCAAATAACGAGGCACACACCAGGGCCGCCAGCCAGGGCAATGCCTCTGCCGCCGGACGCCCCGCATTCCAAACGGTCCACTCCTCCCGCAGGGTGTGGGTGATGAAATCCTGACCGCACTCCAGGGCATGTCCGGACACCCCGCAAGCCGGCCAGGCCTTCGCCAGCCTGACACAAAAATCCTGCAAAGCGTCCTGACGCTTCGCATAAGGCAACGCCGAAGGCCAGACCCACTGCACGCTGAGCGGCGTCTCGCCCCATCCCTCCGCCTCCCGCCCATCGTTCCGCCGCACCCGCAGCCGCGCCCGCGCACAGGTAACTTCCGTCAGGGTTTCGGTGCCGAACTTCAGCGGCACCCGCGTGATGACCGGCAGAAAATAAAGCGCAGCGCCGATGACGGTGATGTCGGTGGGGAGCATGAGGACAGGGGTATCAGGGACCTGGGATCAGTTTCAGAATGGCGCGGCAATGGCCGGGGAATCCATCACTATTTCCTACTCCGGCAACGGCCGGCCGTTGGTTTCCGGGGCGAACCGGATGGCGATGATGCCGACCAGATAGACGAGGGTGACCATGGCCCCCATCTGGGCATAACCGCCGTAAAACTGCACGAGGGCACCACTGGTGAGGGCCCCCGCCGCGGCGATGATGCGTCCGGAATTATAACAAAGTCCCTGTCCGGTGGCGCGCACCCGGGTGGGGAACAGTTCCGGCAAATAAAGCGGGAACCAGCCGTAGAAGGCGGCGGTGCAGGCCCCCGCGCCAAAGACCATGACCAGGAATTGGGTGGTGTAGGCGGATTGGGTCCGGAAGAGCAATCCGCAGACCAGCAACGAGAGCACGCACAGGATGGTATAACTGGTGCGGCGGTTGATCCGGCCCAGCAGGACCGGCGCCAGCAGACTGCCCACCATGGCCCCAAGCGAGGAAATCATATGTGCATTGGCCTTGGCTCCCGGCACGGTCCCCGCGGTCAATTGATCCACCCACAACGGAATCCACTGCACCGAACCCCACGTGCCAATCAGGGCGATCGAAGACAGCACGATGCCGATCAGGGTACGGCCCCGCAGGGTTTTTCCCAACACCTCGCGCACCGGCGATATCCGGTGGCCGCCCTGTTGCCGGGCGTGTTCCCACCGCTCCGATTCCGGGACAAACAGGCGGATCAAAAAAGTAAGCAGCGCCGGCGAGGCACCGACCAGAAACATCCAGCGCCACGAATCCTGGGTCACCGGCACCAGCGCCGCCACCACGCCTACCAGAACCATCCCCAGATTGGCCGAAGCGCCGATGGCCCCGGCCAGCCACGGGCGATGGCGTTCCGGCCAGACCTCCATCACCAGCGCCACTCCGAGCGCCCATTCTCCTCCCATGCCCAGAGCGGCAACGAACCGGAATCCCGCCAGATGCCACGGCACCTCCGCGAAGTAAGCGGCCCCGCTGAACAGGGAATAGCACAAAATGCTCAACGACATCGCTTTCACCCTCCCGATGCGGTCACCCAACCAGCCAAAGGCCACCCCGCCCAGTGCGGCCCCCAGTAAAAACGTCGCCGTGATGATGCCCATCCAGGTGCCCACCTGACCTTCCCCGCCGGGTCCCAGCATGGAGAGCAGGGCCGGACGCGCCACCACGGGAAACAAGCCGATTTCAAATCCATCAAACAACCAGCCGAGCACCGCCGCCACGAGCGCGAGTTTGGCCCCGCGGCTGATCCCGGGAGCGGGCGAAGTGTCAGGAGCAGAGGGCGGCATGGGAGGGATGGAGTGCTTAAGGCGGAAATCACGGCCTGATGGCCTGATTATTCCCCAGCCCTACCGGGAAACCCGCCGCAACGCACGGACAAATGCAGCTCGACGCGCCTTTCCGGGAAACTCCCCGGTCACGCGCCCGCCGGTTCCAGGGTGCCCAGCGTCACGCCCAGTTTTGACTGCGCCTTCAGACTGCGCCAAAGATCGGAACCCTCCGCCCGGCCTTCCAGCAGGGCGCGGTAGGTGTGCAGCACGCGGCGCACTCCAGCCGGGTCCTCTTCCAGCAATTCAATCCGGCAGCGGCGCAAACCAGCAGCGTGAAGCTGCGCATAATACTGGGCCCCGGTCTGTGCCTGGGCATTGAATAACGTATTCCGGCAACCAACATCGGCCTTCAGGGGATGTTCCATGCCGACGCGGTCGCGCAGCTTGACGGAATGTTTTTCACACGGCCGGCCACAGTCGAGGAAGGTTTTTCCCTGGGACATGAAGGCCGCAAAAACGCAGTGCTCCATGTGAAACATCGGCATGTGCTGATGCAGCGTCAGCTCAAACCACGACGGCGGAGCGCCTGCCAGCAAGCCGAGCACCTGGGTGATATTCAGATCGTAGGAAACCGTCAGGACATCCAACCCCTCATCCTTGAAAAACGCCGCCGTCAGGGGATTGGCGACATTCAGGGAAAAGTCGCCCACCGTTTCCAGCCCACGCTTCGTGAACCACGGCACTGCGCCCAGATTCCTCACCAGCATGCCATGCGGATTGGCGCGTTCGATCAGTTTGAAAAAGCCCTGCTCCCCGGGTTTTTGAATGCGGGGCGTCGCCAGCAGCAGCCGCATCGCGGAGGTGTCGCGGACCCGCTGCACCGCTTCCGCATAACCGCGCACGTCCTCGAAATCGGCATAGGCCACTGCGACCCCTTCCGCCGCACAGACCTCCACTTGCTCCACGGTCCGGCAGAGCACGGAAAGCTCCATTGAGGCAGCGGGAGGCGGTGCTGGGCGGTTCCGGACCGCTTCCAGGAACGGCCCAACTTCCACCACCGGCCGCATTTCCGCCGGAGTGTCAGGCGTTCCGGAAGACACCGCGTCCAGCCGTTCCACCAACTCCCGGCGCATCCGGTTGAGTTCGCTGACAGGCAACATCAAGTCACCGATGATCCGGTAGTCCACGTTACCCAAAGCGTAAGCCGTGCCGCCCAGCCGGCCGAGTTGATCCCGCAGCGTCTCTTCGGTGAGCGGCCGCTTCAGCGCCGGCACCAGCGGCATGGTGGAAACCACTTTGATCTCCCCGCAGACCAACTCCAGCGGGCTGCCTTCGTTTCCGCCGACCACCACATCCAATCCCTGCACCGGCTGCCATCCGGCCTCTTTTTCAAAAGTTGCCCGCAGCCTTTTGTCTAGGGCCGGATCGCTGGTTTTCCAAACCCGGTCGCCCGGTTGGAGTCTGGAAAAATCCACCTTGCCGCGCGCAAATGTCAGCCGGTTTCCGATCACCTCAAAAACCCGTCCGCCCTGCTCATCGTTGGTGTCGCCGCCGGTATCAAAAACCACGCCATCCCCCGCTTTGAGATTGGCTCCCAACGATTCCAACTCCACCCAGTCGCGGCCGGCCTGACGGATCCGCCCCACCATGGCGCCCCGTTTTTTGCCGTAACGGGCTCCCACCAATTGCTGGTGGTTCACCCCATGCATCCACCCGCTGAACAAGCCCCGGCTGAACGTCATCTCCAAGGCATACCGGTCCTCGGCCGTTGCCATCGGCCCATCCGTTTTTCCCGCCAGGGCGGCATCGATAGCCTTGCGGTAGACCGCCGTCACCGCCGCGACGTATTCCGGGGATTTCAGACGGCCCTCGATTTTGAAACTGCGCACGCCCCGCGACAGCAAGGCCGGAATTTCCTCCACCGCTGAAAGGTCCTGCGGGGACAACAGATAACGTTTATCCCCCAGATCCGTCAGTTCACCATCCACGATCAGTTCATAAGGCATCCGGCAGGCTTGGGCGCACTCGCCGCGGTTGGCGCTGCGTTGACCCAGACTCTCGCTGGTGAGGCACTGACCGGAATAGGCCACGCAGAGCGCCCCATGCACAAAAACCTCCAACGGCACGGTGGTCTCCCGGAAGCGCTCCAGCTCGCGCAGCGACAACTCCCGCGCCAGCACTGCCCGGTCCAGCCGGAGCCGGTCGTGCATAAAAGCGAGGCCTTCCGGAGAGGTCAGAGTCATTTGAGTGCTGGCATGCAGGGCCAGCTTCGGCGCCACCGCCCGGGCCAACCGCGCCAGACCGATGTCCTGGACAATGATCGCATCCACGCCGGCCGCCTCCAGACTCCGGAGCTGCTCCGCGGCGTCCGCCAGCTCACTGGTGAAAATCAGGGTATTCATCGTCACCAGACCGCGCACCCCGTGCCCGTGCAGGTATTCCATCAGTTTGGGAAGGTCCTCCTCCGTGAAATTGTCCGCCCGCATCCGGGCATTGAAGCGCGGCATTCCGAAAAAAATCGCGTCCGCCCCATTCGCCACCGCCGCCCGCGCGCACTCCCAGTTCCCCGCCGGGGAAAGGAGTTCCGGAGCCATGTTGTCCTGCATTGTCATCGGAACCTGTCCCCTGTTTTGGGGGCCCGCGCAACCCATTGAAGTCCAAGTGGGCGGCGCAAGGCTAAAGCTTTTTACAGAACAATCTTTACACCCCCACTACGTTGGGATTCTGCTCCAGCGTTTTGGGATTCTGATTGCGGTAAGACGGCTGTAGATCAGCCCCAACGGGCTTGGATTCGGCCTCACTCCCAAGGGGTGGCGGACAAAACGACGGGTAATCGTCAAAGCTTGCCGGGAGCCATTCCCGCAGAGCAGCCCGGCATGGATCAGGATTGAAAATGAAAGGGCGCAGGTAAAGACCTGCGCCCTTTTGCTATCGGAAGGTTCGGAGAGGGTTATGCCAATTTGCGGCGGACCCAGACCATTCCGCCCATGGCCATGCCGAGCAGAGCCACGGTGGCACCGCCGTCCGGCACGCTGGTGGCGGAACCGATGGTCACGTTGTCGAAAGTGAAATGGCTTGATGGCACACTGACCCTGAACTGGTCGATGGCGCTGAACAGGGCGGGAAAGACAAAGGTGCCGGCGTTTGCGCCGACGTCGACGAAACCGAGGTCAATCCCGTTGTTGAAAGCCGTAAACCGGGCGGGACCGGAGCCCCCGTTGCTGTTCATGGACACGCTTTCGAGAGTGAAATCCCCGAGGGAGCCAAGACTGAAGGTGGCCACGCCACCGTCCATATGGGCCTCGTTGGTGCCGGGCCAGTTCCAGACAGAATTGGAGGCCATGTCGATCCCGTTCTGGCTGAAATTGCTGAAGTCTTGCAGCCCGGTGAAATCCATCACCACACTGGCACGGGCTTGAATGGAGGAAAGGGCCAGGACAGCTCCGGTCAGTAAGAGGGCGGATGGAATTCGGCTGAGCATGATGGTAGGTGGTATTATAGTTTTGAATCGAGGGGTTATACCCTCTGGAATTTCTATAAGCACCAAGCGTGCCATGTGGCACCCAAGTCCGCCGTATAATTCCATAAGTCGCTTGTAATCAGTGCTTTATTACATGCATTTTTCCGCTGGAGTCAAAGGGAGAGGATTCGCACGAAGCAATATCTGTAAAAAATTCCGACAATTTTGTGCCGGATTCAGCAAAAACCGACGTAATGGCGGTTAATAGGTTGAGGCATGGGATTGGAGGGAATCGGTTCACAGTCCCCTCAGATTCACCGGGATTTCCTCCACGGCAGGGAATCGGGTAAAGACAACTTGGGAATCATGTCCACCGCCCGGCGCCGGCAAAAGCTTGCGTTAGTTCGCCGAAACCACTTACACGGTGGCGGCGATGGCGGATCGCAGTTCTGCGAGCATCTTTGGGATTTCGACGAACGAGTCATAGCCCTTCCGCTTCATCGACAGGGTCTCAATGGGCACATACCCGCGGTAGCCGGACTGGCGGATGAGGGTGACCAGCTTTTTCATGTCCGTGAGGGGGGAATCCGTGGAACTGCCGGTGGTTTCCTTGATCTGCCAGTTCACGGCATACGGGGCCACGAGAGCAATGTCAGCGTAGGGATCGGGTGTCAGGTATTTGCCGGTGTCCACAAGCGCGGCGCACCATTCGTGGTCGACGCGGTGCAGCAGGCTGAGATGTTCCGCACCGGTATTGATGAAATCGCCATGGTTTTGCACGCCTACGATGACGCCAAATTTCTTGCCGTGATCCGCGCACCCGCGCAGATCATCGGCCAGCCAGGCTTCCACCTCCGCCCGCGGCGCATCGCCGCTGGCCTGCTGCCAGTTTTTGAACGGCGGCTGGGAATCAGCAAAGGCCCGGATGACGGGAGCTCCGAGTTTGGCGGCGACTTCGATCCAGGTCTTGAGGCGCTGCACCCCTTCGTCGCGGACGGTTTTGTCGGCGGTGGTGAAGTCGTTGCGGACGCCGGTGCCGCTGATTTCCAGACCGAGATTGAAGGCGTGGCGCTTCAGTTTATACAGATAGGCATCATCAGGGGCCTTCGGGTAACCGGGGAAAAAGTAGCCGGTGAGATCCACCGCATCAAATTCATGTTTGGCGCAGAAGTCGCAGACTTGGAACAAATCGACGCCTTTGGCAGGATCTTTGGCGTTGGCATTGAGCAGTTCCAGAAACGAGTAGGCGTTCAGGGAGGTCTTCAACAAAGCACCCCCAGTCCGGGGAACCGGCGCGAGGGCGGCCCGGGCCGTCGTGACCGGAAAGCTGGCGCTGGCAGGCATGGGCAGCAGGGCGGCGTGCTTGAGAAAGGAGCGGCGGCTGGGGAGCAAGGACATGGGAAGTTCAGGGAAGGAGGTGACGGTAACTGACAAAAGCGATTTTGGTGCTGTCAGGAGACCAGGAGGGGACATTCAGGGTGCCTTGGCCGCCGAAGAGGGTGGCGATGACCTTGGGTTTGCCACCGGTTGCGGGCATGAGGCGGAGCACCACGTTTTTATCGGAGGGATGGCCTTTCACGCTTTGATCGAAGGATACAAACACGATCCATTTTCCGTCCGGGGAAGGATGGGGAAACCAGTCGGCGTAGGCTTCGTCGGAAGTGATCTGTTCCTGGCCGGTGCCATCCGGTTTCATGCGCCAGAGTTTGGCAGGACCGTGACGCTCGGAGTGGAAGAAAATGGTTTGCCCATCCGGGCTGTATTCCGGACCATCGTCGAGTCCGGCGGCATCGGTGAGACGGGTTTCGGGGCCTCCGTCGGAGGGAATGGTGTAGACGTCGTAGTTGTCGTTGCGCTTCGCACAATAAGTGAGGGTTTTCCCATCCGGAGACCAGCCGTGCCAGTAGGAAGGGCCGGTGGGCGTGATCTCGCGGGCTTCCCCGCCGGTGGCCGGCACGATGTAAATCTGTGATCCGTTTTCCCCGGAGCCGGAACTGATCGCCAGCCATTTTCCATCGGCGGAAATGCCGTGGTCGTTGTTATTTTTAACCGCTACCCCGGTATCCAGTTTGGCAGGCTCCCCGCCGGCCACTGGAATCGTCCAGATGCTGCCCGCCCGGTTGAAATAAAACAGCTTGCCGTCCGGAGACCAGTTGGGGGCCTCAAACAGGCTGCGGTCGCGGTACACGGTTTTACGTTCCGATGTCGCGATGTCGAGCGTCTCAAGGGTCGTTTCCCGCACCCTCTTTTCACCGTTCGCGGGGACCCGGTTGGTGAGCTGGACATTGGAAATCAGCGCCGTTTCCAGGTTGGCGGCGTTGTGGGCTCCGACCGCGATGCCCACATAAACCGGATCCGGCATCGCCAGAGAAACCGCGCCGATGGGTTGGAAGGGACCGCCATCCTTGGACACCGATGCCGTGAAGACGTCGCCATCCCGCTCCAGTTTCACTGTGGCCGGGGCTTGGACCGGAGTGCGGGCGGCGAGCGTGGTTGCGCCTTTGGCGATGCGGTATTGCATCTCGATCAAGCCGTCGCCATGCACCGCCACGTCGACATACGGCGAGTCGGGATCGAGGGTTTGCCGGACCATGGCGCAGGCCTTGCGGTGCGGTTCCTTGCCCGCGGCCTCCCAGCCGGTGTCCATGCTGAAGACCAGATCGCCTGACAACTTCTTCGAGAGGAACTGAAAGGCATCCTCCGCGAACCAGATGTTCTTGCCGCTGCCGGTGATGCGATACTGGTTTTTGTCAGGAAGGAAACTGGACGACCCCTTCAAGTCAATTTTACCAATGTCGGCCGCGCTTTCAAAAATGCCGATGGCCTGGGCAGGGGCGGAGTTGGCGGCTGACACAAGGCCGAAGCCCACGGCGAACCCGGCCACGGTGATGATGGGGTTTGGAAATGTTTTCATGGGGGAGAGATGGAGAGTCAGGCCTGCCGGTCAAAAGGATATGGATTCCCGGAGTTTGCCAAGCTAATACCGGATGGACGGCACCTATCTTTGGCGGGGTTGGAAGCGACGGGCGGCAGCGGCGTTCGAATGGCTGAGATGTCCGGTCCCTTCCGTTGCGTGCCGGCGGGGCGGAAGGCCAGGGTGGAGAGGTTGATGTTTCCACCGGAAACGATCTTCACTTTGATGACGCGCCCGGGCAGGTCACGGTCCATCTCCCCGCGGCCCATGCCGTAAATGGCCGTCTCATGGCCCGCCTCAGAGCCGTCCTCAAACCCTGACCAAGGCGTCCCCGGACGCCCGATTCACCCCCCGCTTGCACCTCCCCTGATCCGTGGCCATTTGGCGGGATGAGTTTCATTCCCAACGTCCTCGCTGAACGCTACGCCTCGCCCGCCATCACCGGCATCTGGTCCCCGGAAGGGAAAGTCCGCCTCGAACGCGAGCTTTGGATCGCGGTGATGAAGGCCCAGCGGGAACTCGGCCTCGACATCCCGGCCGACGCCATCGCCGACTACCAGCGCGTCCGCGACAGCATCGACATCGCCGCCATCATGCGCCGCGAGCGGGCCACCCGGCATGATGTCAAAGCGCGGATCGATGAATTCTGCGAACTGGCCGGCCACGAGCACATCCACAAAGGCATGACCAGCCGTGATCTCACGGAAAATGTGGAGCAGCTCCAGATCTTCCGGTCCCTCCACGTCATCCTTGTCAAAGGCGTCGCCACCCTGAACGCCCTCACGGACCGCGCCCGGGAGAACAAGGACATCATTCTGACCGCCCGCACCCACAACGTCGCCGCCCAGCCCACCACCCTGGGCAAACGCCTCGCCATGTTTGCCGAGGAATTGATCGGCAGCCTCACCAGTCTGGAGCAACTGCTCCACAGTTACCCGGTCCGCGGGCTCAAAGGCGCCACCGGCACCCAGTTGGATCAGATCAATCTGTTCGGCGGAGACCTCGCCAAAGTCGCCTCCCTCGAAAACAAAGTCGCCCATCACCTCGGCCTGCCTTCCGCATTCACTGCCGTCGGACAGGTCTATCCCCGCAGCCTTGATGCCCGCGTCGTCTGTGCGCTCTGCGATCTCGCCAGCGGCCCCTCCAGCTTCGCCAAAACGATGCGTCTCATGGCGGGACATGAATTGGCCAGTGAAGGCTTCGCTCCCGGACAGACCGGCTCCAGTGCCATGCCCCACAAGATGAACAGCCGCTCCTGCGAACGCATCAACGGCTTCCACACCATCCTGAAAGGGCACGTCACCATGGCCCACGGTCTCGCCGGCGACCAATGGAACGAAGGCGATGTCTCGTGCTCCGTGGTCCGGCGCGTCGTCCTGCCGGACGCCTTCTTCGCCATCGACGGCGTGCTGGAAACGACCCTGACCGTGCTCAAGCAGATGGAAGTCTTCCCGGCGGTGATCGCCCGCGAAACCGAACGTTACCTGCCCTTCCTGCTCACCACCACCTTCCTCATGGAAGCCGTCAAAGCCGGGGTTGGCCGCGAGACCGCGCACGAAGCCATCAAGGAGCATGCCGTCGCCACCGTGCGCGATCTGCGCGACGGCAAAACCACCGTCAACAATCTGCTCGACCGCCTCGCCAAGGACACCCGTCTGAAAACCACCCGCGCGCGCCTCGACGAACTCTTTGAGGCCGGCTCGCACAAAACCGGCGCCGCCGCTGCCCAGGTGGAAGCCATTGCCAGCACCGCGGCGGCCTGGGTTGGCAAATACCCCGCCGCCACCAAAGTCCAGCCGGGGGAAATCCTGTAGCCCCGGCGCGGCGCGCCCCAGGGCGCGCCGGAGGTCAGGGAACCGGACTACGGTTTGGTGATGATGACCCGGAAGAACCGCGGCACCTGCGGGCCGTTGGGGGCGGCAGGCATTTCCCAGAGGGACGAGGCCTGACCATCTGCTCCGAAGCGGATGCCCTGATTGACCGGCGCGGGCACGGCAGCGGCCCAGCTGCTGAGGTTGGTGCTGCTTTGAATGTCCACCCGGTATCCGTCGGCATTCAGCCCGACCGGGATTTCGAAGCGGAGCACCGGGGAGAACCCAGGAGCCGGAGGATCGGCGGAAACCGCCAAGGCCCGGCTGGAGCCCGGGTCCGCCGGATTGGTTCCAAAGGCATATTCAGCGAGGTTGGGCACGCCATCCCCGTCGTCATCTGCATCCGCCACGAGGGTGAAGGGCAGGCTGCCCGAAGTTCCAGGATCGCCCCCTGTCGCGGGACCCGGCCGCCAGTTGGAACCCAGGGAAGGTTCCGGCGCCGGCTGCAGCGCGGCATTGGTCAGGATGATGCTGTGCCCTCCCTCATTGATGAGCGGCCAGGGCGATTGTTCGTCATAGGCAAAGCTCCACAGCGTGGCCCCATTCCCGTCCAGCAGGGTGATCATCTCTCCAGTGTTATTCAGGTTTCCGGTGAAGGCGCCAGCGACCCGGGCCCCGTTCCCATAACGGGCGCGGAAGGCACTGAGTTTGCCGCAGACGATCACCCTTCCGCCCGGCAAAAGCGTCAGGGCAGCGGGATCTCCATTGGTGAAGTTGAACTCCTGCACCGCTCCGCTGAGCCTCACCCCCGTGAGATCCAGGGGGTTGGCACCTGTATTCAAGAGCTCGATGAACTCGAAATCGCTGGCCTCAATAGCACCTGCCGTGATCTCCGCCGCGGTGGGCGGCAGCGGCGCATAATTGATCTCGGAAACCACCAGCGTTTCACGGGTGGGAGGTTCGGCGGCGACAATGTAATTGGAACTGGCGAGAGGTCCCCAGAGTCCGGTTCCCGGTACGAACAGGCGGGCCTTCACCACCGCTGACGAGGAAAGCACCAGCGGGGCACTGTAGACCGGCGAGGTGATCGCGGGCGCATTGAGGCCCGTCGGTTTCACCCCCAGACTGCCGGTGAGGCTGGGCACGCAGAGGAGATCCGTATCCGCGGCGGTCTTGTTGAGGGCGAGGATCGCCAGCAGGTTGGTGCCGGTTTGCAGACTGCCCAGCACATGGGAGATATCGACCGTAATGCCGGTGATTCCCAGCGCATCCGTGAAGGTCCCGGGGGTGGCATCCGCCGTGGCATTCCATGCCGCCGGGCTGGCTGGAAGGATGTTCTGCCGGGCCGCTTCGACACCATTCACAAACAGCACAAACCCATCGTCATAACGGACCTTGGCCTTGAGGCTGACCAGCCGGTTCCGCTGATCCTCCGTGACCGTGAACGGCACCCGCACCATCAGGGCGGAGTTGTTGTTCAGCAGGGCGGTTTGCACATTGCCGGTCCCTCCGGTCCAAGTGTTGTCATTCAGGTGCGCGCCGCCCACGTGATAGAGCGTAGGATTGGTGGTCGAGGAAACTCCGGCATCGAATCCAAAGCCCAGCTGGCCTGCGGTCCACGACACAGCATTGGGAGGATCGGTGATCCCGGTCCAGTCCGTGAGGGCGAGGGTGGAGCCTCCATTGGCCGCCGTCGGAACAAACCAGCTGCCCTGGCCATATTCGGTCAGGAAAGTCACACTCTGCACCGCTCCGGGCAGGCCATACCCGGATGGCCGCGGATCCGTACCATCGGTGGTATAACGGATTTCGGCACCGGGAAACCGGAAGCCGGGCTGCATCATGCTGAAGGGCGCGAGGGAGACCTGCACGGAATCGTTTCCGGCATTGACACTGGTCAGGACCGGCGGGCGCATTGCCGTGCTCCCGAGGAGGAACTGGTTGTCGGCCCACGCCAGCCGGTCGGTGATCCACTGCTTCAAATGCGCCACCTCTGCCTGGAAGGTGGTGCGGGTGGTGGCATCGGCCGGATTGGGCCAATGACGGATGCCCAGCAGGGCATGCCGGCGGAATTGCCGCATGGCGGGACTTTGCGCGCTCAAGGGAGTGGAACTGGTCACGGGCGTGGGATTGCCGTCGCGCAGCAGTTCGGACACCGCCTCGATCCGCGCCTGGATGGCGGCGGTGCTCCATACGGAATTCCGCAACTGCCAATAACGGTCGAACGTGGCCACCCGGTAATTGGGGTCCCGGTGCAGCTGCGGGAACCACAGGCTTCCATTCAACGGGGCCACCCGGGAGGCGTCATAATCCCAGCCGGTGCGGAATTCGCCCTCGGCGTAATCGGCATTCCCGAGGGAGATGTTGAAATCCCAGAGCGGCCCTGCCTTCATCTTGCCTCCGCGGTCCTTGTGAAAGTAGGTGCTGAAGACATAACCATCGATCTGCTTGGAGATCTCCACCGCCCACTGCCAGTCGATGAAACTGGGCACGTCGATCCACTTGGCATAACCCGTGGCAGGATTGGTGGACGAAGCCCCGTAGAGCGCGGTTTCAAAGGAGTTGATATAACCCTGAAGATAATTCCGCTGCGCCGTGGACAGGGCTTCGGGATCAGCGCTCTGGATGGAGATCCCCTGACTGGCGGTGGTCCATGCCGTGGACCCAGGGCTCGCCTTGTCCTTTTTAAAGATGTAGCCGCCCTGGATCAGCAGAGGGTCGGTCACGAGCGGATTGGTTTTCTCCAGGCCAAGCCGGCTGGAGGAACTCTTGATCTTCTCCACCAGCAGATAGACACCGCGGTAGTCGGAATAACTGACCGGCTGGCCGGATTCCTGATTGGAGAAGACCTCCACGAATTTCACCCGCGGCGCGAACCAGTCCTGATGCATCTCCCCGAAGGTCGAATAGACCAGATAGTTCCGCATCATGGATTTGTCGGACCACGGGCCGTGCAGCGCCCAGTCCGATTCTGCAGGCAGCCCCAGCACCGATTCATCCTTGTCCTGATTCTCGTTGTTCCAGATTTCCCAGGCATAGGATTTCTGGCCGAAACCCGAGGAGCTTTCGCCCCGCACGTGCGTGCCGCAGCGGCCCTGGAAGTCCGGCAGGGCATCCAGCCGGGTGCGGCCCGTGGTGCCATCGGGTGCCAGCATCACCGAATAGGCCGGACGGAAAGGACGGGCTCCCGCAGGATCGGTGGTGCTGTCCACTGACACCCCAAAGCTGTCCATCACCAGCACCGGCAGATTGGACGAGAACACGGATCCCGAGCTGTTGTAGTTGGTCAGGGTAGTATCCAGCTTGAGGAAGGTCCGGCTGCTCACCGGGCCGGGCAGCCGCCCTGGCAGGAAGACCCGGGCCCGGACGGTGGTGCTGGCGGTGATGGAAAATGGAGTGGTATACACCGGCGAGATTTCTGTGGGCAGTGTCTGGCCCAGCGAATAACGCACCACGGCCCCGGGAGCCACCGGCGGCAGGATCGACAGCACTGCGGGAGTGGTGTTGGCCAGCAGGCCACCCTCACGGGAAAAGACCACGTCTTCCGCCGGGGGACCGGCATCCATCAGGCTGATGTTTTTCTTGCCCGGCGTGGCGACTTCCAGATACCCCCGCTGCCGGGCCGCGCCCAGTTCTCCATACGGCACGTCCTCATACTGCTGGCCATAGTTATACTCCGAAGCCACCGTCAGATCAGGCCGCACCAACGCGAGGTAACCGCCGGCTTTCGGCAGCGTGAAGGTCGTATGCCATTGCCCGGTGGCGACCGTCCGGTTTTTCGCGGAGGCGAAGACCACCCGGTATTGGTTCGCCCCCAGGGTGACGGCGGGCAGCGCCCATTTGTTGGGCAGGGTCGGATCATCGGTCAGGAACCAACCGGTCAGGGACACCCCGGCCGCTGAGCCGTTGAACAACTCGATCCAGTCAGGACTTTCGAGATCCTCGTCCTCATACGAGTCCTTGTTCTCCGCCACAAACTCGGTGATCACCGGTCCACCGGTCACGATATTCGCCAAGGGGGTCGTCAGGACCTGGAGGTTGTCGATGCTGATCTCCTGGGTCGCCACCGGCCCGGTGCGGGCCGAGAACGCCACGGTATCCCCGACGCGCGGGGCGAAGCCCGGTACGGCCAGATTCAGGAAAACGTCAGCGTTGTTCCAGCGCACGTCCACTCCCAGGGCATCCCAACGCACCGTCACCGGCCGGAAGGTGGCATCATTGGGAAAGGTCATGGGCGCACGTGCAATGACCACCCGGTTTGCGTAGACCACGATCTCCCCCTCCACGTCGCTGATGGCAGGATCATCATAGGTCTTCCACCCGACCACCAGACCATTGGCCAGTGCCCAGCCGAGCTCCCCATCACCATCGCTGGGCGGAATGTCCCCGAAATTCACCGCAAACCCCTCGCCGGCGGTTCCGGTGGCAGACAGCTTCAGATTGAAATTAACCGTCAGGGCCGAGACATCCAGACCGACATCAATCTCCGGCAGCTTGAACGAAGTGACCGTATCCGGAACGCCGTTGGCAGTGAGACGGAGCGCACTGCTCTGCACCGAGGCCACCGGAGCGGGCGGGGTTCCCGTGAGGGTGCTGTTCAACGCGGTGCCGTCATTCCAGGTGACCCCGCCGGGCACGGTGCCATTCGTGTAAGTAAAACCCTGCGTGCCCCCCGTCGTCGGATAGGTGCCCGCGATCGCTGGCAGCCCCTGCCCTGTACAAAAGGCTACCAGCAGGGTCCGGGTCAGGCGGGGAAAAAACAGGCCGTGGCCGGGACTGTTCCTTCGGGGCCGGCAGGTGGGAGTACCGTTGGCATGACGGCAGGCAGATTGGATTTTGAACATAACGGGGGGTAAACGGGGGGATAGCGGCGCCCGCTGGGCTTCCGCACAGGAAGCCAGCGGCACCAACACCCCCGTGTTTTCGGAAATACTCCGCAAAAGTCAATGTTCTTCCCCCACTGCGGCCTATCCCCTCGGCGGTAATTGTTCCGCGGTTCGGGGCAAGAAGGTTCACGATCGCCGGGCGGAATGGTGACCCGGGCTATTCTCCAAACATCCTGGAAATCGCTGGTTCGTCGTATTCCAGAATCCAATCGCGATGCCGCCGGTAGAGCGGCTCCAATTTGTCCCGACCCACCGCCACCACATCGAGCCCCCGGTCATCGTAAAGATGGAACGCGAGGGTGCGACGGGGATTCAACAGATAACAATCCCCTTCCCATCCTGCTCCAAAATCCGAATACAGGGTCAGATCCAAGATTTTTGTCCAATCAGCATCGGCTTTCCTCACTGTCACGGTGGCCCGGCTCCAGTGCTGTTTACGCTTCTGGAGATTGCGCGCTTCGACATCCCGCCGCTTCGAAAATTGGATTGGTGTCATCCCCGCTTCTGAAGCCAGAGCGAGCAGAGGATGCGTCAGCGGGATCTTCTTTCTTCCGGATGAAAACTGCTGCAGCACCAGAATCACGGCGGTTTCGTTCTCAAATACGCTTTCGAAAAGAGTGATCGCCCTGCGGCGTGCCTCTTCGAAGTAGGGGGGATTGAGTGACCGGTCTGGCTTCAGCGCCTCGACTTCGGGTGGGCCGATTTCGAAACGAAGCCCATAGGTGTGCTTGTAGAAAAGGGCTGGTTCGAGGCAACTGATGATGTCCATAAGCCTGCCGGAAACCGCGCTCACCCGACCGCTCCAAACAACGCCCCCGCCCCGGCGGTGAGGGCCATGGCCAGCGCTCCCCAGAAGGTGACACGCGCAGTGGCCCGCCAGATGGGAGAGCCGCCCGCCCGGGCCGCGAGGCCGCCGAGCAGGGCGAGGAAAACGAGCGAGCACAGCGACACCGTCCAGACTAGCGAAGCCGATGGGACGATCAGCACCAGCACCAGCGGCAGGGCGGCCCCGACCGCGAACGTGCCAGCCGAGGCGAAGGCGGCCTGCACTGGGCGGGCACTCAGGCTTTCGGAAATGCCCA
This sequence comes from uncultured Verrucomicrobiota bacterium, assembly GCA_942492905.1. Lineage (GTDB taxonomy): Bacteria > Verrucomicrobiota > Verrucomicrobiia > Verrucomicrobiales > V1-33 > CAIZWU01. The sequence goes on along the minus strand of OW818657.1, from coordinate 955,469 downwards.
GCTCATCGCGGGCGTGGGTGCCGTGGGCGTCATGCGCGGTCAATTGACGGGCCACCTCACTGGCCAGTCCGGCTTCCAGTCCTCGCGCCACATAGATGGCGGTCAGCTCGGCCAGTTCCTTTTCAGGCTCGGTGGCCAGTTCCAGCCGCTCCCGTTCGAGATCGGCCTGCTCAGTATCGGCCTGGGAACTGACGGAAACATATTCCCCCGCGGCCATCGACATCGCACCTGCCACCAGTCCGGCAATCCCCGTCACCAACACATTGCCATGGCTGGCATCGGCCGCAGCCACCCCGACGATCAAACTGGCCGTGGAAACAATCCCGTCATTCGCGCCCAGCACTGCCGCCCGGAGCCAGCCGATGCGGTGCGTGCGGTGGTTTTCATCGTGTCGCATCATGGGATTACAAAACGCAGCCACCCGCCTGCCACAAGCCTTTAACCCGGGCCACAGCGGAGGAGCCCGCCGCGCCCTTGGAATTCATTTCTTCAAATTCTCATCGAACCAATCCGCAAATTGGCGCACATCCCACATCATGGTCAGCCAGCCATGGCTGCCCCCGGGATGGATGATGAGCTCGACGCGGCGGCCCAGTTCCTTGGCCCGGGCCTGAAAACGTTGGGATTGATCCAGGGGCACCAGGGTGTCGGCGTCGCCGTGGAAGATCAGCGTCGGGGGCAGGGCCGACGTAACATAAAAGATGGGTGACATGGCGCGGCCGGTGATTTGCCAGGAGGGCAGGTCCTGCGGGTCCTGGGCAAAGGCCTTGAGGAAGCTCTTCGGCGCGCCGCCATCGTGCAGGTTCTCCGTGGAATCACCGAGATTCAGCAAATCCGTCACCGGATAGAAAATCGCCACCGCCTGCACCGCACTGGATTCGCGGTCCACCGGGTCCGGGGCGTCCGCCGGGCCGGGGCCGCCCCGGGTGGCCAGCATCAGGCTGAGGTGCCCCCCGGCACTGCCTCCGCTCACGCCCAGCCGCGCCGGGTCCACCCCGTAGTCACGCGCCCGATGACGGATGAACCGCACCGCCCGGTTCACGTCGTCGACCGTTTCCATCACCGTGGCGGTTGGCTGCGAAACATGGCAGACCGGGAAGATCGTATACCCCCGCCGCAGGAGCGGCGCGATGGTCCACGGTTTGAAGGAATCCGCCCCCGATCTCCAGCCGCCACTCACCACAAAAATCACGCCCAGACCATTGGGTTTGGCCGGCCGCACCACCTCAAATGTCAGATCCTGCCCATGGCGCTGGCCGTACACGATCCGGGGCGAGCGCTCGAAGGCCGGATGAAAATACAGCCAGCCAGATCCGATGGTCACCACGGTCAGCAGGATGAGTGCGGCGAGAGTCCGCAGCAGAAGACGTAAGGGTCGGGGGCATTTCACGGCGGCAGCCTGACGGGAGATCAGCCACACCGAAAGCCTGATTTTCAGGGGAAGCCAGTTCACTCCCCTGGCCCTTCACCGCCGCGACCGGTAGAGCAGCCCCAGGAGGAGGACCGCCCCGGCGATGAACCCAATGGCTCCATACAAGGAAACGCCGGACACATAATCGTCATCGCTGGCTTTCGTCATCACCAGAAACGTCACTTCATCCAGGATCAGGCCACTGCCGCAACCCAGGACCAGCCGCGCCAGGATCGCCGACCACCGGTGCCGCGTCCCAAAAGCGAGGACAAACGCGGCAGGGATTACCAGCAACACCCCCGTGAACAAATGGTGCACCAGGTATCCCCCGGGATAGACATGCTGCACGCGCACCAGATGCAGCCAGAGCCGCAGGCCGAGGACAATGCCCATCAGCGGCAGCAGAATCAAAAGCAGGGTCTGCTTCGGCGTTAGGGGCTGACTGGGATCATTCATGAATTGATTGTAGCAATCCGGAAACCGATATCCAGCCATCCTGCGGCGAATTGATGGCTTTGAGTCAATTGGAGAATTTCTCTCCGGCGAAGACAGATTTCAGGGAACAGAAAAGGGCCAGCGCCCCCGGTCGGAATCCGCATCAAATCTGCCTTCCCGTCGCCGCTACTTCGCCGCCGTTTTGGGCGGCTCTGGATCATCGGCCGCTTCGAAGAAGCCGATGAACATCTCGTCCCAGCTTTGTTCGCCGAAGACGACGCGTTTGCCGGGAGCGGGGTTGGCGGGGTTGAGCACCGAGTTGTCAAACGCACCCGACACCATCAGCCAGGAGCCGGCCGGCACGTGACGCGGTTGTTCGAGGTAATAACTGAGCTGCCACTGGAAATCATAACGCGGCACGTGGAGCAGGGTTTCGCGTTTGCCGTCGGGGAGCAGGAGTTCATAGCGCATCCATTTCCCCCGGAAGTGCATGTGAGGGAAGAGGCCATAGATGGTGGCCGGTTTGGTGAAGGCGTAGGTCGCGGTCTGCCGGGCCTCGGCAACCCCGGGCGGGATGTTGAGGTCCGGCTCGATGGCCTGCCGGGTTTCCGCCGAACGTTCCGGCGGCCCCGCAGCGAGGTAGAGGGCGATCTCGCTCTGATCCGTCTCTTCAGAACCGTTGGTGGTGTAGTGCAACTCCAGCGTCAGTTCCGCATTGGCGGGCAGTTTTTTCGCCACGCCGGGGGGATATTTCATGGCACTGGAACCCGGAGCCCAACCGATAAAGAAGACCCCCTTGCTGCTGCCGCTGTCCCGTGCGCCGGGCCATTTCGCGTAGAGGATCACGTGATGCACCACCTTGCGGTTGCCGGCCTTCACATCGAGAGCGCTCAACCAGACGTCTTCCTTGAAGGGGTTGGCCACCTTGATGTGGCGGTAATCCAGCACCCCGGTGGCGGGGATCTTCTGCACTTCGGCCACCTTGAGCACCGCGTCGGGTTTCCCCAGAGGCCACTCCGGCAGCGCGGCCAGCGGCGCTTCCAGGGGGTCGGCGCCTTCCCCGCGCGGCGCCCCGGCGTCCACCCACCGGAGGAGGGTCTGGGTTTCTTCACGCGATAGCGCATGCGGGTCGATAAACTTGCCATAGTCGGGATGCGGGTCCCACGGCGGCATGCGGCGGGTCAGCAACACTTCCTCGATCATTTCAGCCTTGTTGGCCACGCGGCCGTGTTTGTTCATGCTGAAGGGTCCGATGCCGTCGGCGCGATGGCACGCCACACAATGCTGCTGCAGCAATGGAGCGACTTGCGTGGCGTAGTCCGGCACGGCACCGGCTTCGGCGACTTTGGCATAACTGATCCGGCAACCGTGCGCGCGGGTCTTCGGGGTGGTGATTTCCTTGCCGGCCAAAAAGGCGGTCAGGGCCTGTTCGAGATACTTTTCCGTCGCGGCCGGCTTCTCCGCCCCTTCCGCCAATTGATCGTCGATCGCCCCCCGGTAAAAAATGCTCCAGTCCTTGGTGTCGATGGCCACCACTTCCGCAGTGCGCTCCACCTGCAGGGCCAGCGCCAGGCTCTGCTTGCTATCCAGCAGACAGGTCATGCTCCATAGACCCAGTTTCTGGCACTCCTTCCGCACGTCTTTTTTCGAGTCCTCCGCATAGGCGTTCACCAGCCAGAAATTCATGCCCTCGCTCTCGAAGCGGTCTTTCAAGTCGCGGAATTTCACTGCGTTCTTGCGGACGATAGGGCAGCCGGTGCCGGTGAACATCAACACCACCACCCGGCCCGGGGTGCGGTGCAGCTCATGATTGGCGTCGTCCTGGTCAAGCAACGAGAAATTGGGCACAGTGGGCCGGTCCCCGGCACGGGCCGGCAGGTGGAACAACAGCAGCGCCGCCAGCAGGATCAGCGCTTGGGGAAAGAACTTGGGGTGCGGAGTCATGATCGTTCAAACGGTTATCAGGCCGGCCTGGCTGCCAGCAAATTACTGTCAGGCCCGGCCGGCAAGGAGAGGAGGTGCCTCGTGAGGCGCGCAAACCATAGGGGTCCGCCGGATCAATGTCCACCGCAGAGAGGTGCCGCAGCGGGGCGGACGGGGAGGGCATGATCCATCATTCGTAGAAAAACGCTCTTGGGGTGGTGGCGTCAGATATGCCGTGCGACGCAAGCGATCAGGATAGCGGACGGGAGCAGGATAACCTGAGCCAGCAGCACCCCGGCAAATCGTGCCCCAATCAGCGAGGCGACGGCGGATCTGAAGGTGCTCTGGCCGACCCGCTGGCGGGCGACATCATCGGTGAGGAGGGAAAGCTGCGGATCCAGCAGCAAAAACATGATGATAGTCGCCACTCCGTTGATGATGGAAGAAAGGTTGCTGCACGTGACCCGAAGCCCCGGCTCCAGAGCCCCGGCGTAGAGCGAGGCGAAAACGCCCACCGTCCACAAGGCGACCACAGCGGCGTTAAGACCCAGAAACCCCCAGGAGAGCCCACCCCGGCTCCGGAAACACGAGAAGTTGGCCATCCGCGGCACCACCAGGTAGTGGCGTGCCATCAGCCACCGCCGCGGGTGGAGGCCATGCAGGACAAGGCGAAACAGGGACCGATGCACCTGGAGCAGTCCAACGGCGCGGGCAAAAGCCCGCTGCGCACTCGGAACCAGTAGAGCGCCCAGGGCCGTGGCTAAAGCCGCGGAACCCAGAATCCACTGGAAGTCCGCCAACAAAGGCGTCGCCGACGCGGACAAAGTCGTTTCAATCCGCTTGGCAAGGAAAGGCGCCTGGAAAGAGTTCGAGGTGCGGGAGACCAGAATGAGCAGATTGAACAGCGTCAGGGCCGTGGCGATATGTCCGGTCCGCACGCCTGCGATGCGGGCTGCATAGGCCAGAGTGCCGATCAGGTGAATCACAAAAGTCAGGCCGCAAATGATGGCGAGGTTGGTGTCCATGCGTGAATTTCAACGGTTGGTGTCCTTGAGTTTGTCTCCGTGAAGGGGGGTGCGGGGAGGAAAGACCGTGCCGCCCCAAAGAGCCTTGAAGATGAGGGCGAGCAGGAAGGCGCAGAGGACTGCTCCACCGTAGCCAACCGCGCCACCGGCGGGAATTCCGAGGACCGCACCCCAAAGTCCGAACCAGGAAAAGCCGAAGAAGGCGCCGAACACAGCACCGGCAACGATGAGCATGAACCACATCAGTTCGAACAGATTCAGACCCTCTTGGCTGCGGTATCGGGAATGGGAAGATGTCGATTTCACGATGATATGGGGAAAAGATAGCTGCCTCCTGCCTCCCGGTGTCTCGGCTCCGCCTACTCAATGACGAGTTCCATCCCCTCCCGGGCGAGGATGGTGTTGGGAAACCTTCCCTGACAGAGTTTTTCCATGTGCAGCAGAAATTCGTCGTCATGCTCGGGATCGTGGTGGGTCAGGACGAGACGTTTCACCCCGGCCAGTTCGGCGAACTTCATGGCCTGATCATAACTGCTGTGTCCCCAGCCGCGCCGCTTCGCCATTTCCTCCGCGGTGAACTGCGCGTCATGCACCAGCACATCCGCGCCCCGGGCCAGCTCCACCAGCTCCGGGTCCATCACCTCCAGATGTTCGACATCCGTGCAGATCACCAGCACCTTCCCCTCCCGCTCGATCCGGAAGCTATTCGCGCCGCCCGGATGATTCTGCTGCCGGGTCGTGACCTTGGTTTGCACCCCATTGACTCCGGTGAAGTGTTCACTGGCCTGGGAGATGGCGAGGAACTCGAACTCCGCCCCCATCTGATCCAGCTGCACCGGGAAATATTCCGTCCGCATCTGGACCTCAAAAATCTTCCGCAGTCCGCTGCTGGTCTGGTCCTTGCCAATCGTCAGGATCGTGATTTTCTGACCAGGCACGTAGGCCGGGCCAAAGAAGGGAAACCCCTGGATATGATCCCAGTGGAAGTGGGTGAAGGCCATCACGATCTGCTCCTGCTGGTGGCCAATCGCCAGCAGATCCTTCCCCAGATTCCGGATTCCGGTGCCCGCGTCGATGATCGCGATGCGGTTGGTGTCCGTGAACGTGAGTTGCAGGCAGGTGGTATTGCCGCCGAACTGTTGGAATCCGGCATCACAGACGGGGATGGAGCCCCGGGTTCCATAGAATTTAAGCTTCATACTGGAGGAAATGGATTCCATTCAGGGGAGGCCCATGGCCGGGGCACGGCAAGTTCAGGATTCCGGCGGCCAGGCTCATGGATTTTAGCAGGGTGCTGCCGTTTCTTAGTGGGGAATCCCAGGGCTGTAAAATCCAATCTGCCAAAACCCGCCCGGAGGAAGCGCCCGAAAAGAAACCTCCGGAACCTTTGCCCAGTGACGGCGAGGCGGGATGCCGGATCTGATCCGACAAACCTGGGAAGGCCGTGCGCAAATTGTCTACCCTCCGTTATCCCCGGGGCTGCGCCTGATGATTGCCATGGTCAATAGGCCGCCGCGTATTCATGTGTTCTCTCTCAATCATCCGAAGCCGTCGTAACCTGATAAAAATAAACGCGAGGAAGCCACTGCCAGCGACCGCCACACCAAGGCTCCACCAGTTGCTGCTCTTCTGCCATGCGATGTGGTCCTGAAGGGTGCAGTAGTCACAACCACCAACTCGGAGACCGCGAATGAAAACAGTCGGTGTCGAGTTGAGAATGAACGCGCGGGGTACCGCAATGTCTGACGCCAGCGCAGTAAGCTGAATAGTGGCACCCTTGGGAACCTCCGCGAAGAATGCTTCTCGGCGAAAATAATCAAGGTAGCCATCTTCCGGGACACAGTAGCGCACCGTGCTCTCTTGCAGGCGAATCTCCAGGCTACCTGTGCGAATTTTGCCGTAACCAATATGTTCGTCGGCAGAAACCAATATGCCAGTGACCGTTGCAAAATCGCGCTCATCGTCAGGCCGGAAGAGGATGAAGGAAACCCACAACCAGAGAACGCCGACAGTCATAAGCACGAGAAAAATCCGGGAACCGAGTGGTAATGGTTTGTGTTGCATATCATTTGGCACAGGGAGACGGCTGGCCTATGCCAAAATAACTGTTGAATTGTCCTAGCCTTCCGTAGTCCGTTTCACCGGGCCTGTCCAGTTGAAAGGGAACGTCTGCCGGACGGTCGGGGCCCGGATCAACCACCGGTTCCGCGTCCGAAGGGGTTCCCGGCCTGCTGGTAGAGGGCCATTTGCTCCGGTGTCAGAATGGCCTTGAGAGCGTCCTGACGGTCAGCCCAGCGGACGGCCACGGCCTCTTGGATGGCCTCCGCCTCTTTGGCAGGATCCAGGACGGGCAGCATGGACTCTCTGGACGCGATTTCCGAAAAGGCGGCAAAGGCCTGATCCTTTTGTTCCGGGGAGAGGGTCGTCATGGACTGCAGGCTGGAGAGCTCGCGGTTCGCGACCGCTTCCAGAGCATTGGCCTTTTCTTCCGCACGGAAGGACTCGTATTCCTCCTGCTGACCGGCGGTGAGGGAAGCGCTGATGGCGTCGTCCATTCGCTTAACATCTTCCGGAGTCGCCTTCGTTACCATGACATTGGGTGGGGAAACCTTCATTTTGGATTGCCCGTATTCGAGTGCTTGGGCGATCCTGGTCTCCTGCTCCGGAGTGAGGGAGAGGCGCTTGCCCAGAACGGCCAGCTTTTCCTCCACTTTTCCGCGGTTCAGGGCATCAAAGTCCATGGGGCCGCCTTTATCCATCATCGCGCCGGAGCTGCTGGAGGATTCCGGCGAAGGGGCATCCGGCAAGTCCTGGAGTTTGGCAGGAACGGCATCTGCAGATCCCCTTTCCCCGGCAAAGACAGTGACCGGAGTCTTTTTCGAGGCGGGAACGGACGCCCTTTGCTGCAGGGCCTGGTTTTCCTCCTGCAGGGCGGCGATCCGCTGCTGCTGGTAGACCATCGGCGCGGCGGCGGCGATGACGAGGGCGGCAGCGATGGCGACTTTCGTTTTCGTGGTCATGACGGAGGTGGTTAAGACAGTGGAGGCGGCCCCGGTGGCGGTGGGGACCTGGGTGGCGGAGATGATTTTCAGGACCGTGGAGGCGGGCAGATCGCGGGGGACGGTGCCTGCCAGCACGGCGGAGAGGGCCCCGGCGGTGCTGGTGATGCCGCGCCGGGCGAGGATGCGGCGCAGGCGCTCCAGCGCGCGGTTCATGCGCTTTTGCGCGGCGTCATCGCTCAATCCGAATGTCCCTCCGATGCTGCGCCAGTCCTGCTGCTGCCAGAAGCGCATGAGGAGCAGCTGGCTGTCCTGCGGCGGGAGTTTGCTGAGGGCACCATCGATTTCCGGCGTGAGTTCGTGGCCGCCGTCCCCGGCGTCCGGTGCAGGAGGTTCTGGCGGGTCCAACATGAGATGTTGCGAAGTCTCCTCCCGGCGCCGCCGGCGGGCCTCATGCCGCAGGGCATCCAGGGTAAGACCCGTGGCCGCGGCATGCAGCCATGCCCCGAGCGCGCGGGCGTCCTTCACCTTTTCGGGCGCAGCGGCGAGACGTGAGAAAACGGTCTGCGTGACGTCCTCCGCCAGCGCATCCTGACCACGGGCGATGCGCAGGGCCGTGGCGTAGACCATGCCGGTCCAGCCCGCCACCAGTTCCCGGAACGCGGTCCCGCAACGGGTAGCCGCGTAGGCGCGCAGGAGTTCGTGGGACCGTTCGGGAGAGATCATACTTCGCTTTTCCTATAGTCGGCACGGCGACGGCCCTTCCGACAGAAAAATTTACGGAGAGAACTCAACCCGTTACGGGCGGAAGGCCAAGGGCAGCGCCAGCCAGGCCTGACCGCGGATGAGCGCCAAGGAGCTTTTCCAGGTGACGGCAAGGCGTCACACTCGTTACCCCTGGATCTGACCCGCCACCCCGGGGAAGGCGATCCGCGAATCGTTCAACCACCGTTATCATCGGGGCTGCGCCCAATGATCACCATGGTCATTCGCCCCCATTCGTTTTCATGCAGCATTTAGCTAGTTGGTGTGTCTTTTGAAGCGCGCCAGTTCACCGCTGGAACGGCGAATGACCACCTCATCATGAGCGTAGCGAACCAAATACAACTCTTCGTCAAGGGTGTGACCTTCAAAATAACTAAGGAACAAGCGGCCACGATAAAGTCTCCACCCGATCAGGGGGCCACAACACTTCCCATCGCGCTCGCCAAAGGTCACAGCCAATGCACCCTTCCGTCCAAAAGAGTAATACTCCACGCGCTTCGGATCGTCCAAGGTCATGGAGAGGCCGAGGACCTGATCGTATCGCCACGGAATTGTGTCACCATGGGCAAGCACAGAATCTCGCTGACGCGGCAACGACCGGCAACTCATCAAGGCGAACATGACACCCAGGCACGCGAGAAGCAGAATTGGAGTTCGGTTCATAACTTGTGAGAAGGGCGCTGGACTCGGTTGCTCGGGCGAACGATTAAGCGCTGGCACCGCTGGGGCGAGAGGGCGCATGGACGTCAAGGTTGATGTTTAAGCTACGGAGAACGATGGCAACGGCAACCGCCCCAGCGGTTGCCAGCCGCGCCTGGTTCGCCCTCGTTAGCCGGTTGTGCTGCCTATCCTGCATATCGACGGCTAAAGTATGAGGACGACTGCTCCGAGGCAATGCGAATATCCGATGATGAGGAAAGGATAGCTCTGATGTCGGCCAGCAGATGCTCAGGCCCGGAGAAATCAAAGCCGGCGAATGGCTGCTCGGGTGATGGCCAGTCCTCTGCGGGGGGCAGGAGAAGCCGCCAAAGGAACGCAGACGACTCCGGGAAAATGGCGCAATAAACCTCAAAGTCCGCTGAGGTAATCCGTCGAAGGGCCGCTGGGCTCCCGAAAGCCGTCCGCAGCTCAGACCACGTCACGCGCTGGGAGTCTGTGCCGAAACCATCGTGGCAATGCCAGTCATCACAGCGAGATAGCATCTCCGTGCCAAATTGGGACTCCAGCCTGGAAACAATGGCAGTGCAGATGCCAGCAAATACTGTCCAAGGCACTTCATCCTCGGTGAACAATGTCGTGTCAGCGAACGGCGGGGAACCCACTCTCCATGCTCTATCGAGTGCCTCTGTCATGTTGGCGAGCGGTCTGAGTTGGGCGAACTACTGATTCACCGACAGGATTGCAGGAGAGTGCTCAACCTTATCTCCAGCAGGAATGTCGGGGGAATACGGAATCATGGGCTTGCGGGTGGAAATGGGTGCTGGATTTCCTGCATGGTGCGTGGAATGCCGCAAAGATGCCAGCAAAACCTCCAAACACGGCAGAAACCGGGTCGATTTTCTCCAAGGGGTCGGGTGCCGGGGCCAGTGGGAGTGAAGCTGGAGGAACGGCTTAGGGGAACCCCTTTGGACTGCGGGCAGCCCTGCTGCCGCTTTCCGCAGGCAGCCTTGCTGCCGTTGAGCGTGGCTATGCTTCCTGCTGGTTTGGATCTTTGGCATGGTCCATCTTTGACACGGTGCCGGATGGCTTCCTCCGGGATCTGTCCAGTGGGGGAGGTTTGTCCTGGCCCGACGCCAGCAGGGCTGGCTGGAGAAAGCGGCAGCAAGGCTGCCCGCAGTCCAAAGGGGCAGTGCCCCGGAAGCTCTCCCCCGGCCATCCGGACTCTTTGATGAAAATGAAAACCCCGCCGCCATGAGCACCAGGCGGCAGGGTCATCACTTACCCAACAAATAGCATGACGATGAAACCAAACCACCGCCGGGGTGGTCATTTGGCCGTGGCTTTGGCGCGGGGGGCGGGCTTCGGCTGGGACTTGCCGGTGTGGCTGCGGGTGCGGGTGGCCGCAGCGCTCTGGCAAGCCGTCGTCATGGGAACAATACCTTTGCGCTCTTGGTGGTGGTCGAAACCCATACGATGCCCGAAACGCCCTCCCCCATTCGAGTGATGCGAATTTCCCAAACCAAATCTTCTGCCTTGGCAAAATCCGTAACATCCCGGCCAATCCGATAAAGACCGACAACTCGCCACGACTCCCGCGCATCCAGTCCCGGTTGCTTGACAAATGCAGCCAGCGCCAGCTTGCTGGCCTCCTCAGAAGTGGGAACTTGGCTCTTGGCGAGCTTCTCAGCTTCCTTCTTGGTGAAATCATCCTGCTGGTCGGATGGCTTGCCCACGCCATCACGCAGATTGTCGGCGTAAGGAATAGCTCTGAGTTCGGCCGCGACCGCCAACAACGCCACCGCTGCTATCGCGTGAATGGAAGCGTGAGTTTTCATGTGAGCTTACGAAGACCGTCAACGATCAAGTGCTGGCACCGCTGGGGCGAGGGTGAGCAACGAAACGGGAGGCGGGTTAAAGTTACGGAAAGCATGGCCGACAAAGCGGCCCCAGCGGTTGTCCAGCCGCGCTTTGTTCGCCCTCGTTTGTTCGGTGGATGGGTTCATAGCGGAAGTTCGGGATACATATCAGCGTGGACAGTGAGAGTGCAACCCTCCGAGACGGCCCGCGCCACGACATCCGAGAACAATGAAATCTGATGATGGTTATGGCCGAGCATCCTCAGGGAATCCAGCTCATCGTGCAGCGACGCAATCCTGCTGGGATCGACCATCATCTCCGGACTCTTGTAACGGAGCGAGGCTATCTCGGCGAGGAGCGGAAACGTCACCCTGTCCGCTCTGCAAACCCTGAAGATGAGGGCGTAAAACGTTTGCTCCAGATAAATTGCGTGCCGCTGGAGATGATCCTCAATGCGATGGGAGTAGCAAACGGCTAAGGCCATATGGCATGGTGCTCTCGAAGTTGGGCGAACTACTGATTCACCGACAGGATTGCAGGAGAGTGCTCCACCTTATCTCCTGCAGGAATGTCGGGGGTGGGATAGGGGGTGGAAATGGGTGCTGGATTTCCTGCATGGTGCGTGGAATGCCGCAAAGATGCCAGAAAAACCTCCCAATCCGGCAGAAACGGGGGGTGTCGGTTTTCTCCAAGGGGTCGGGTGATGGAAACCCACCCACCGCCCGGGCGGTTATTTGGCCGGGGTTTTGGTGAGGGGGGCGGGCTGCGGCTGCGGCTGGGGCTGGCCGGTGCGGCTGCGGGAACGGGGGGCGGCAGGGGTGATGTGGCTGGCAGGGCGGGTGGCACGCGGGGCGGGGGTGAGGCCGTTTCCATTTCCGTGGACAGGGCCATTCCCATTCCCGGCGACGGTGGGCCCCACGGGCGAGGGGCGGGCCGTGTTGGCGGGCTGGAGCGGGAAGTCGTAGATGCCGGTGCGGGGTTCGCCACCAAAGCTCTGGACAAGGCTGAGCTGCTGGGGACCGGTGAGGTCGGCCGGGACGATGCAGTAGAGGGTTTTGCCGTTGGTCTTGAGGTAGCCGCTGACACGGGTGCGGTGGCCGGTGGAATCCGTGAGGAAGAGGCCCTGGGCGGAATCCGCGATGTCCATGGCGCCGCTGCGGGCGAGGTTGATTTCCAGACCCTGGCCGGAGGTGTAGGTGTTGACGGAGCCGCTGGCTTTGTCGGTGACTGCTTTGATGACAGGGACGATGCGGCCCTGGCTGTCGATCAGTTCCGCGCGGAAGCCTTCCCGGGCATAGGCCTGACCGGCTTTGCCAAGGAGGAGGTGGTGGCGGACGTTGAGATTTTGATAGGTGGGCGCGATGTCGTAGCTGTCGAAGGCCCCGCCACAGGAGGCGTTGAAACCGAGGAGATCGAAGAGGGGCTCAATCCGCCAGCTGTCAGTGGTGCGGTCGATGATCTGGCGGCAGAACTCGTGGAGGAGTTTTTCGGTGAGAGCGGGCGACTCGCCAGTGGCGGCGGCGACATCGGCGACGAATTCGGCCGTGCTGACCCTGCCTCTGGCATTGGGCTGGGTGGTGTAGCGGCCCGGCCCGGCGGCCATGCGGGTGTTATAGCGGAAGGTCCGGGTGGTCATGGGAAGGGGCGGTGGAGGGTGGAGCCAGCAACAGAGCCCGCCAGACCGGGACGGCAGGGGGGGGAGAGCCCCATGCCTTGTCTGGCAGGATGATGGCACACTCTGACACATTTCCTCCAGATCAGCAATGGTAATTATGGTTATTATCAGAATACCTCCAATGATCCCGAAAAGCCGCCGCCGGGTGGAGGAATCGGCATAATCCGTTGATAATGGACCCTACTGGCAGGGGTAGCGGCCTCTCCCCGGCGGGGTGCGGGTCTGACCCCGGTGGGCTGCGAGGGTGACCCCGGCGGGGTGAGGGCCTGATGCCGGAGGGGACACAGGAAATGCCCTGAGGGGTAGCAGCCAGCTCCCGGCGGGGGCAAAACGAAGCCCCTGAGGGATCCCGGGGGGACCCCTCAGGGGCGTAGCGTGTGTCCGACGGTGATGACGGACCCTGGTCATCCGGAAGATTCCCCGGACCTGCGGCTGACCTTATGCAAGCTCTGGCGGCCACTGCCGGAACACGACACATACTCCGGTCCGGTCCAGCAGGGAGAATTCCAAGGCGCCCCAGGGGCGCTTGGTGACCCGGGGGAGGTTGGGGTGGAGCAGGTCGGGCCGCCGGGTGGAGATGTCCTGGTGGATCCCGTCGATGTTGTCGGTCTCGATGGCGATCTCCGGCCGGTCCTTGGCGGCATACTCCGGGCTCTCCATGACGTAGGCCTTCGCGCCATCCCGGCCCACGACGGCCAAGGTGGCGTCCTGGTGGAGCACAGTGAAGCCTAGGCCATTCACGAAGAGGTCGAGCCCTTCCTCCATGTGGTTGAAGAAGATCTTGGGAATGAGTCGGAGCATCATACGGGCGGTGTTATGACTTTGATATGCGGCATCCCTGACAGGGCTGCAAGAAAAACCTCAAAGCCTGGCGGGAAACAGGGGGTGGGGCGGGACCGGTGATTTCGGCTGCCTGCCCGCTGGCGGTGGAGGGAAAGCCGTGTCTTTTTCCGGGCCTGATATCCGCCATGCCCGCCCCTGCCCTGCTCCAAGTCGATCACCTGACGATTTCCTTTCCGGTGATGCGGGGATTGTTCTTCCGGCGGGAGGAGCGGCGGGTGACGGCGGTGGATGATGTCTCCTTCACGGTGCCGGAGGGGAAAACGGTAGGACTGGTGGGGGAGAGCGGATCGGGGAAAACGACGATCGCGCGGGCGCTGGTGAAACTGCAAAGGGCGACGGCGGGGCGGATGCTCTACAGGGGGCAGGACATCGTGCCGATGGAGGAACATGACTTCCTGCCGCTGCGGAAGGAGATCCAGATGGTGTTCCAGGACCCGTTTGGCTCGCTGAATCCGCGCCTGACGATCGGGCAGACTCTGGCGGAGCCGATGGAGATCCATTTCCCGGGACGGACGGCGGCGGACCGGAGGGAGCGGGCGGCGGCGCTGCTGCAGAAGGTGGGGCTGAATCCCGACTACCTGGGGCGGCGGCCCCGGGAATTCAGCGGCGGGCAGCGGCAGCGGATCGGGATCGCGCGGGCGCTGGCGGTGGAGCCGCGGTTCATCATCTGCGATGAGGCGGTGAGCGCGCTGGACGTGAGCATCCAGGCGCAAATCATCAATCTGCTGCAGGATTTGCAGGAGGAGCTGGGATTGACGTATTTATTCATCGGCCACGATCTGGCGGTGGTGGAGCACATCAGCGATGAGATCCTGGTGCTGCACCACGGGAAGCTGGTGGAAAGCGGGCCGGCGGAGCAGGTGTGCCAGGCGCCGCAGCACGACTACACGAAGCGGCTGCTGGCGGCGGTACCCACTCTGGGATAGCGAGCGCTTGCAGGAGCGGGGCAGTTAAGGAATGATGCCGACCGATCCGCGCTCCGTGACCCCGCTTTTCCGCAAATTCCTAGGCCTGCACTGGATCCTTTTTGCCGCCATGGTCGTCATGGTCGCGATGGGGATCTATTCCGTTTACGCGGCGGTGCATTTCCGCCCGGAGCGGGCGTTCAACGACCGGTGGAATGACCAGATCCGCTGGGTGCTGATCGGTTCCGTGTTCTTTTTCGGAGCCAGCCTGATCGACTACAAGTGGGTGCGCTGGGCTTCGTTGCCGCTCTATTTGGTGGGCTTGGGGCTGCTGGTGCTGCAGGGGCTGAAGGGCAAGGACGTCTACGGGCAGACGCTGTCGCTGACTATTGGCGGGGTGAGTTTCCAGGCGGCTCAGTTCGCCATCACGGCGACGATCATGCTGCTGGCGGTGATGCTGGGGGAAGGCCATAAATACATCCCGTGGCTGAAACATTACATGGTGCGCTTTCTGTTGGGCGGTTTGATCTTTGCGGGACCATTCCTGCTGGTGGTGAAGCAGGGGGATCTCGGGTCGGCCATGGTGCTGGTGCCGATCGTGGCGGCCATGCTGCTGGTGGGGAATATCCCGTTCCGCTGCCTGATCGCGGTGGCCCTGATCGGGCTGACGGTGCTGCCGCCGGTGTATTTTTTCGCGCTCAAGGACTACCAGCGGGCCCGGATCCAGGTCACCATCGACCTGCTGATGAACCGGCCGGTGGACGTGAAAGGGGATGGCTACAGCCTGACCAACCTGCTGAAGGCGGTGGGTTCTGCAGGATTTGACGGGAAAGGCCTGCACATCAAGGACCTGCCCCAGGGCCAGAAATCGATGCTGCAACTGGGACTGACCTCCAAGGCCACCGCCCATACGGACTTCATCTTCGCCTCATCGGCCGAGACGTTTGGATTCCGCGGCGGGGCGATCATGATCATCGGGTTTATCTTCATCCTGACGATGTCGTTCATGATTGCGTTTTTCAGCCGTGACCAGCTGGGCAGACTGATCACGGTGGGGATCATCGCGCTGCTGTTTGCGCACATCTTTGAGCACATCGGGATGAACATCGGGATCACACCGATCACGGGGATTCCGCTGCCGCTGATCAGTTATGGCGGGACATTCATGGTGATGAATCTGTTCCTCTTCGGCCTGATCCAGAGTGTCTGGGTCCACCGGAATGCCATGATCGAGGAGGAGAAAGCCAAGGCCAAACCGGCCCGGGGCGGGCGGCCGGTGGTCGCTTACAATTAAGGCAAGCCAGGGCCCGGGCCGGCTTCCAACCACGCGCGGCGCACTCCGTCCGGGGAAAGCTCCAGCCGCCACCAGGCGGTGCCCTCCGGCAAGAGGCCCGGAAACAAATCGGCCCATTCCACCACACAGACGCCCCCGGCCTCGGCATACTCGTCCCAGCCGATGGCCAGCACTTCCTCCGGCGAGGCCATCCGGTAGAAATCGAAGTGGAAAATGGGCAGGCGGCCCCCCGGGTATTCCTGCACGAGGGAAAAGGTCGGGCTGCTCACGGCCTCAGGATCGGCCCCGAGCCCGGCGACGATGCCCTTGGTGAGGTGGGTTTTCCCGGCTCCGAGCCCGCCGCAGAGGGCGATAACAGAGCCGGGCACGGCCGCGCGGCCGAGGCGCCCGCCCAATGCCAGGGTATCTTCCATCGTCTGCAAAACCAACTGCTCCATACTCCCAGTATGGCGGCCCGCGGCTCCGGTTCAAGCCCGGGGCGGATGAGCCCCGTCCAGGCGGGAATCGACCGGTCCGGCATTTTCCCGTTGGCCAGGGCGGGAGGGGTGGGATAACGCACCGGAATGCCGTTGCTGTCCCGCCCTGCCCTGACCGCCTGCCTGCACAAGGCTGGCCTGATCGGGGTGGCCGCGGTGGCCACCGGGACGGCCGGGGCGTTTTTCCTGTGGAGTCTGGATGCGGTCACCCGGCTGCGGTTCGCCCATCCGTGGTTGTTATGGTGCCTGCCCGTGATCGGCCTGGGCATGGGATGGCTTTACCTGAAGGCGGGGCCGCGGGCAGAGCGGGGGACGGGATTGATCCTCGATGAAATTCATCAGGCCGGGGGAGGAGTGCCGGCACGGATGGCTCCTTTGATTCTGCTGGGCACTCTCGCTACCCATCTGGGCGGAGGCTCGGCCGGCCGCGAGGGCACCGCGGTGCAGATCGGCGGCAGTCTGGCGGGAAGCATCGGGCTTTGGGGGAAAGCGCCGCGCCACCATTTCCCGGGCCTGCTCATGGCGGGGGTGGCGGCAGGATTCGGGGCGGTGTTCGGCACCCCATGGGCGGGCGCGGTGTTTGCCCTGGAGGTGTTGCGGCACCGCACCGGGCGATGGAAAGAATGGCCCTGGTGCCTCGCCGCCGCGTGGCTGGCCGACCGGGTTTGTCAGGCGTGGGGCGGGCATCATGCCTCATGGCAGGTGGGCGGGACCTTTCCCCTGACGGATTGGGGGGCCTGGGGAAAAGTGGGGCTGGCGGCGCTTTGCTTCGGGCTGCTGGCGCGGGGATTTGTGGGGGCCACCCATGGGATGCAGGGATTGCTGAAACGGTATGTGCCATGGTCTCCCCTGCGCCCCGTGCTGGGGGGGCTGGCGGTGATCGGACTGGTTTGGGTCAGTGGCACGCGCGATTATCTGGGCCTGGGAACGCTGGCGGCCGCGCCGGGCAGCATGGTGCTGGAATCGTTTTTCGAGGATGGGGCGGTGCTGGACCCATCAGCCTGGGCGTGGAAATCCGGGTTCACCGTGCTGACGGTGGGCTGTGGGTTCAAAGGCGGGGAAGTGACGCCGCTTTTTTTCATGGGCGCGGCGCTCGGATACACCTTGTCAGGGCTGCTGGGCCTGCCAGCCGGATGGTTGGCCGCCCTCGGCATGACGGCGGTGTTTGGTGCCGCGGCCCGGACCCCCGCGGCCTGTTTTCTGATGGGAATGGAACTGTTCGGGCCGGGCCTGGCCCTGCCCATGGCCGCGGCCTGCGGCGTGGCCTCTCTTTGCAATGGAAGGGGGCTGTATCACCCGGCGCCCCTGGTCAATCCCGGACCCTGATGGCGGGACGGCCTTACAATTCGATCTGGATGCCGAACTCCACCACCCGGCTGGGCGGGATGTTGTAGTAGGCGACCGCACTCTGGGCATTCCGCGACATCACGGCGAAGAGGGTGGCCCGCCAGAAAGCGAGGCTGCGGTTGGTAGGGATGATGGTTTCCCGGCCGAGGAAGTAGGAGGTCTGCATGGGATCAAAATGCAGATCGTAGTCGGCACAGGCACGCAGCAACGCGGGCACGTCCGGCTGTTCCATGAAGCCATAGTGGCCGGTGACCCGCCAGACATGTTCGGCCAGCTTTTCCACCCGCAGACGGTTCTCCGGAGAGACGTAGGGATGCAGCTCGGAAACAATCGTCAGGAAGAGCATCCGTTCATGCAGAACCTTGTTGTGCTTGAGATTGTGGAGGAGCGAGGTCGGGGTGAGACCGCTGGCTCCTGACAAAAACACCGCAGTGCCGCCCACCCGTTGGACCTTTTTGCCCCGCTCGATGCTTTCGAGGAATTGATGGAGGGGGAGCGCCTGTTCATAGAGTTTGGCACCCAGCACGCGCCGGCCGGCCCGCCAGGTGACCATGATCGTGAAGAGGACCACTGCCACCACCACCGGCACCCAGCCGCCATGGAAAAACTTGAGGGAATTCGAGTAAACAAAAACTACGTTGAGCACCAATTGGACGCTGATCAGGGCGATTGTCCGGGGCGCGGACCAGCCCCACTTCCGGGTGGCCGCATAGAAGAGCAGGAGGGTGGTTACCAGCATGGCCTGGCTGAGGGCGATGCCATAGGCGGAAGCCAGCCGTTCGGAGGTCCCGAATCCGACCACCAGCAGGATCGTGCCGATCATGAGCAGCCAGTTGACCTTGCTGATGTAGATTTGTCCGTGCTCGGACGAGGAAGTATGACTGATCCGGATGCGGGGAAGATAACCCAATTGCACCGCCTGCATGGTCAGGGAGAACACCCCGGAAATGAGGGCTTGGGAAGCAATGATGGAAGCGAGAGTGGCGAGGACCGTCAGCGGCAACCGGCCCCACTCCGGAGTCATGAACTGGAGGGGATTTTCGATGGCGTGGGCATTGCCGATGAGGAGGGCCCCTTGGCCGAGGTAGTTGAGAATCAGGGCTGGCTTCACGATCCAGAGCCAGGAAAGCACGACCGGGCGGCGCCCGAAGTGTCCCATGTCGGCATAAAGCGCCTCGCCGCCCGTAACCGTCAGGAAGACGCCCGCGAGCACCATCATGGCCTGGCTGGGATGCGTGTAGAGGAAATGAATGCCCAGCCATGGATTGAAAGCCTGGAGGACGCCCGGGGCTTCCTTGATCCAGAGCACTCCCAGCCCCGCCAGCACGAGGAACCAGAGGGCAGTGATCGGGCCGAACGCGGACCCTACCTTAGCGGTGCCGAACCGCTGCACGGAAAAGATGCCCACAATAATGATGACGGAAACCGGCACCACCCAATGGCTAAGGGCGGGGGCGGCGACTTTTAGTCCTTCCACCGCGGCCACGACCGAAATCGCCGGAGTGATCATGCCGTCGCCATAAAGCAGCGTAGCCCCGAACAGACCGAGGATGACCATGACCCGTGCGACGGGGGAGCGCCATTCTCCTTTATTGCGCCGGTCCGGGAAGGCCGTGCAGAGCAGCGCCAGTATACCACCTTCGCCATTCTGATCCGCCCGGCTGACCAGCAGCACATAATGCAGGGTGATCATGATGGTGATGGTCCACACAATCAGGGAGAGCACCCCCATTACGCTGGCAGGGTTCACCAGAGCTGCTTCCCCATGGAAACATTCCCGCATGGCATAGAGGGGACTGGTGCCGATGTCCCCGTAGACGATTCCCAGCGCGGTCAGGCATAATAAGGCAGTCCGCGAACGTGTCGGCGCAGAAGAAGCAGGTTGGCTCATGGGAGTGAAGGGAGTCCGGCCTTATCCGGTGCAGGGGATAGGGCAATTGCGGCAACGGCTGCCTGGGGAGCAGCATCCCGTTGCGGGAAGGACTGTGGATTCATCTAAGATGCGCTGGCCGCGGAGCAAGGGTAATCCGCTATCTGATCTGTGGCACAAGTCCGCCTTTTGTCCAACGGGAGTGGCCTTGCCCTCCGCGACGGGCCGGCTCCTCCGGCCACGGCTAAACAATTGAAAGTAAAAGATTTATTTCATTTACAGAAATACTTGCTTGAAGTCTTAATGACGGAAATTACAGCCTTGATGGATTCAAGGGTCTTTCCCCTTCATTTTTTTGAGAAAAATTTTAAAATTAAAACTTATATTTAAGATTACGGGATTGTCTTTTTAGGAAGATCGTACATCTTTAGAAGACTTTCCTTTTTACAGAATGGTATGAGTGACCGGCCCCTTCAGGCATCCGCCTTAAAAACAACCATCCACTGGTCCCACCAGGACAGTCCCAAGGTAGGTTTGATTCTCACAGTTAAACGGGGTTTGTCCCTCATCGCGTCCCAGCCCATCACCGCCGGAGAAAAGCTGATGGCTTTCGATGGCAGCCTCCATGAGTGGAGTGCCACCACTTTGAATCTGCCCAACGAAGCGCCGCTCTTTATCCGTGACCACTGCATCCAGATTGGAGAAGGGAGATCACGGGATTCCACGGGATTGGCCCGTTATGCCAACCATTCCTGCGAGCCCAATTGCGGCATCACGGACCTCATCTGGATCACCGCCATGCAGGATATCGCACCAGGCACTGAGTTGACCTGGGATTACGCCATGACGGAGGATAACGACTGGCAGATGGACTGTTCCTGCGGCACAAAGAACTGCCGCAGGGTGATTGCGGGATACCGGCATCTCCCACAGGAACAACGGATGGCTTACCGCGGCTACCTCAGCAGTTGGCTCACCGCCCGCCCCCGGCCCTACGTGGGGCCCCCCTCCCTGCTGCACAATCCGGTTCCGGTGGCCAAAGCAGGTTAGCAGGGCTGTCAGGCCAGCGCAGACCGCCGGAACCACTTCAGAGGATTCCAGCCAGGTAAGGGACGGTTGCTGGAGCGCATCCAAAGCACCACGAGACCGATCACGAGGAAAACCCCATTGGTGAGCCAGGCGCCCACGGCAGGTGGAAGGTAAAGTCCCTCGCCCGCCTTCAGAACCACGGCGGAGAGGAAAAATACCGCAATAAAAAGGCCCACCGCCGTGCTCACCCCTCCCAGCAGTCCACGGCGGGAAGAGACGATCCCCAACGGGGCGGCCAGCAGAATGAGGAGGAAACAGCGGAACGGCAAAGCGAAACGCCAATGCAGCGCCGACTCATATTTCGCCAGACTGCGCTCCGGCAGGGACGCATTGGTCCGGAGATAGGCCAGCAATTCCGGAACCCCGAGGTATTCCGGGTTGAGCCGGTCGCTGAGAATACTGCCCGGGGTTTCCCGCCACGATTCCATGATCGGCCAGCGTTCCTCGTAGTGGAGGGACTGCAGCTTCAAGTCACCGGGCACAAAGTCCATCACTGCTGCCTGATAAAACGTCCACGCACGGGTCGTCGGATTCCACGCGGCCCGTTTGGCGACAATCATGCTTTGCGGATTCCCCTCAGGATCCTGCTGCATGAGCCAGACTTCCGTCATGGAACTCCGCTCCGAAAGATCGTACGGCAGGCGGAAAATCAGCCAGTTTCTCCGGTCTTCCCGGTTCCGGTAAGGCACATTGAATTCCACGCCCTTGGCGTTCGCCCGGCTCCCACTGTCCTTCAACATTTCCTCTTTGGTCCGGTCCGCTTCCGGGGCCAACTGGTAGTTCAACGCCATCACCGCGAAAAAACACCACGCGCCGAAGATCAGGACCGGAGCAATGATCCGGGCCACACTGCGTCCCGCGGACATCATGGAAATCAGCTCGTTGTAGCGGGACATCCGCCCCAGCGCATAAAGCGTGGCCAAAAGCAGGGCCGCTTCGGTAATCGTGACCAGAATCTGCGGCAACAAGGCCAGATAGAAGCGCAGAATCTTGCTGAACCCGAACTTCGCATCCACAAAATCGTTGGCGTTGTTCAGCAGGTCCATGGTGATCATGATGCCGGCAATCCCTCCCACGCAGAGCAGGAACGGCACGGCAAAACACCTCACCAGATAACGATCCAACAGGCTGGACTGGAAGTAGAGCCCCATCAGCAGAGGCACACTCATGATCAGAAACCCCATCAGAGCGAGCTTGATGAAATAGGCCGCCGGGGAGGCATCCATCCCGAGCGGATCATGGAAAGCGCGTTCCAGGTTCCGGCTCAAGTCCCCGCCCAGCCACCACAAAAAGAGCCAGCCACAGACCAGAGTGACCGGAAATACCAGTGCCTTGCGGCGGCTGACCAGCAAAGCCACCACCAAGGACGGGGCGAGGCACTTGAACAGCAGCACCCAGTGCTGATTGAAGAATTGGGTCGCCAATTCGATGGCCCCGGTCCGGTCTGCCACCGCCTCGACCTGCAAACCAATCTGGTCCACCCCCGTCAGCGCCAGCAGCGCCTTGACCGTCAGGAACATCCAGACTGCCGTGCCGGCGAAGGCCAGTTTTGTGGGCAGCCCCGGTACTTGCCGCAAACGGTCGATTCCCTTCTGCCACCGGGAGCGGGAATCAGGGGCAGAGGAGCCGGCGGCAGACAAATCCATGAGGAAGAACGGACTATTAAGACGCGTCAGCAATGCCTGCGCGCTTCTGTGGCGTCAACCCGGAAACCCCGGCAAGTCGCCTCAGCATCTGATCTTTTCCTTGGCCAGCCCCCCGCGCGGATCGCTTCCTTCCAGATGGGTAATCCCAATCGCCAAGGCATCGGCGGCATCATGGGGAGGTGTTTCCGCCAGTCCCAAAAGCGCCCGCACCATAAAAGCCACCTGCGTTTTGTCGGCATTCCCCCGCCCCACCACTGCCTGTTTCACCCGGCGCGGGGGATATTCGTAGATTTCCAGTCCAGCCTCCGCGGCGGCCACGAGGGCAGCTCCCCGCGCCGCTCCCAGCGTGATCGCGGTCTGAAAGTTCTGCACGTAAATGGTCGCCTCAATCCCACAGACATTGGGCCGGTATTGTTCAATCAAGCCACGGAAACTCCGCGCAATTTCCGCGAGGCAGGAACTCGGCAGGAGCTTCGGTGGATTCCGGATCACCCCCCAGGCCAAGGCCACGTTTTTCCGGCCCTGCCGCTCCACAATGGCCCATCCGGTATTGCGCAGCGCCGGATCGATCGCCAGCACCCGGGGCGGCCCGGCCGTATTCGGGGGAGGCAGCATCCCGGCCACCCGGGCCGGCTCCGGCACGGACACCAATTCACGATGGGTCACCGTGGACTTCGCCACCCGCGCCCGTTTGACCGGAGTCTTCGGCACGGCGGCCGGCAGAGAATTTGGTAGTTTTGTCATATTATCCGAGGTCAGACACCGTGGAACCAAGTTTGGCCACCGGTAAACTTTTAGGAGCTAAAATCCAAAATAAAGGGCTTCTGACTTATCCCACCCTCTCACTGCGCCCGCACATACCGGCGGCCCGGCAATTGTTTGATCAACCGCCGGATCTCCAGCCGCATCAACCCCGCCGCGACCTCCGCAGCCGGCAGACCACTCTTTCCGATGATCTCATCCAATTGGAGCTCATCCGTCAGGAGGGTCTCCCAGACCACCCGTTCCCCTTCTGTCAATTCCGGCCGGGCCACCGCCGCCGCATCTGCCAAGGGAACTTCCCCGGCTTCACGCGGCAGCAGCAAATTCAAATCATCCAGAATATCCCCCGCATCCAGCACCAGCCGCGCCCCATTCTGGATCAACTTGTTGCAACCCAGCGACGAGGCCTTGTCGATAGGCCCGGGCACCGCATAGACACTCCGCCCCTGATCCGCCGCATTGTTGGCCGTTATCAGCGCCCCGCTCCATGCGGGGGCTTCCACCACAAGGATTCCGCTGCTCCATCCACTCACAATCCGGTTCCGCTGCGGGAAGGTCTGTTTGTCCGGTTCCGTCAGGAGGGGGAATTCCGACACCACCGCGCCATGCCCATCGGCGATCCGGGCCGCGAGGGCTTCGTTCTCCGGCGGGTAAAGCCTGCCCAGTCCTGATCCGATCACCGCAATCGTCCTCCCCTTCGCCGCGACGGCGCCCTCATGGGCCGCGGTATCAATGCCACGGGCCAGCCCACTCAGCACCGTCACGCCGGCATGGGCGAGTTGAAACGAAAGTTTCCGTGCCGCCGTCAGTCCATAACTGGTCGCCCGGCGGCTGCCCACCACCCCGACCGCCATCCGATCCCGCGCCAGCAGTTGGCCCCTGACATACAAGACCAGCGGGGGATCATGGATTTCCCGCAACGGGGCCGGATACAATTCATCCTGCTGGGTGACCACTGACACTCCCATCTCCCGCGCCCGGTTCAATTCCGCTTCCAGATCCACGACCTCCTCCCACCGCCGCAGCAGCGCGGCGGTGTCCGGCCCTATCCCTTCGACTCGGCGCAACGAATCGCCGGGGGCCTGCAGCACGGCGGCCGCGGACCCAAAATAATCCACCAACCGGCGCACGCGCACCGGCCCGATTTTCGGCAACATATTCAGTGCCACCAACGCCTCCGCATCCGTCATGCCCCTGCCCTACGCCGAATCCCCCGTGCCGCAAGACGGGAAAGCAGCCGCCCTGCTCTAACCACCGGCCGGAATTCCTACCGCTGCTTTCTCCACGCCAGGGTCTGCCGCATTTCCTGCGTATTGAAGGCTGCCCGGATCCAATTCACCGCCGGCTTCTCCCCGGGGATCAACAGCACCTCCACCACATCCAACCGCCAGGGGATATCCCGCGCGCCGAGGAGCCGCAGGTAAGCGGTGGCTCCCCGCACAATCAGGGCCTGTTTATCCACCGTCACCGCCTGCGCCGGACGGCCAAAGGCCGTGCTGGTGCGTGTTTTCACCTCTACAAAAGCCAGCACTTTCCCTTCCCGGCACACGATATCCACCTCTCCGCCCTTCGGCCCGCGGTAGTTCCGGTAAAGCACCTTGCCTCCCTGCGCATACAGCCAACGTGCGGCGATCTCCTCACCGCGACGCCCTACCGCATCCTTGTCAGGCTGGAGCTCCCCCGGAGAAGTCCAGGGAGAGTTGAGCAACCGGCTGAAACGACCGGCGATGATGCGGAGAAGGTCCATGTTGTTGCAAAGCCGCCAGATGCGCAGCGGTTCCATAACCCTTGTGCGCCGCAAACAGATAGAGCGGAAAGGCCGCGTCCAGGGCAAGCATCAACCGGTCCCGTTCCACTTTGGCGATGATACTGGCCGCCGCGATGCTCAAACTCAGCGCATCTCCCTTCACCACGGCCTGCTGCGGCCATGCAAAATCCCGCACAGGCAGCCCATCAATCAGGACCATTTCCGGCCCCGGTTCCCCCAAGGCGGCCACTGCCCGCCTCATCGCCAAATGGGTCGCCCGCAGAATATTGAGCCGGTCGATTTCCTCCACACTGGCCATGCCCGAGGCAAACCGGATCCTGCCATTGCCCGTCAGTTCCTCATACAAGGCCTCGCGCCGGGGCGCTGACAATTTCTTGGAATCATTCAGCCAGGCATGCTGGAAATCCTCCGGCAGCACCACGGCCCCGGCCACGACGGGCCCGGCTAACGGCCCGCGCCCCGCCTCATCCACTCCCGCCACCACCCGGTGGCCCGCCGTCCAGTGGACTGATTCAAACTTAAAGTCGGGCATCGGGGAGAATTCTGGATGGCCCGCTTGGTAAAACCCGGAAAGCGGACTCCGGCCTGTTTACACAGACCGGAGCCGCGGGCGCCAGTGATCAGCGGAAATCACGCCGCTGAAAACAGAGCAAAATTTACGCCTTCAATTCTTCACCCAACGCAAAGCGGGTGAAGCGGGTGAGGGTGATGGTATCACCGAGCGTCTTGCCGGTTTCCTCGACCAGCTGGGCGATGGTTTTATCCGGATCTTTGACAAAACCCTGCTCCAACAAGCAGATCTGGCTGAAGAACTTGGCCATCATGCCATTGAGAATGCCTTCCATCGCCGCAGCCGGCTTGCCCTTGAGGCGGTCGGAATCGGCGTAAATGGCGCGTTCCTTGGCAGCGAGTTCCGGGTCGACGGATTCACGGCCCACGGAAACCGGACTGCTGGCCGCAATGTGCAGATTGATGTCCTTGAGCAGGGTCTTGAAGGTATCGGAAGCCAGTGTCTCGGCTTTGCCGGCAGTGGCTTCGAGGAGCACGCCAACCTTGCCACCGAGGTGGATGTAGCTGGCAATGGTGCCATTGGCCGGAGCGGCAAACCGGCGGAACCTGCGCAGCACGATGTTTTCCCCGACGATGCCGCCCTTTTCCTTGATCACGTCCTGGAGGCTGAGGCCATTGGAAGCGGGCACGGGCTGGGCGAGAGCGGCGGCGAGATCAGCATCGGCAGGACCGGCGTCCACGATGTGCTTGGCAACGACGTCCACAAAGGAGCGGAAGCCTTCGTTCTTGCCCACAAAGTCAGTTTCGCAGTTCACCTCGACGAGGGCACCCACGGTGCTGTCCGCGTTGAGGATCGCCTGCACGGTGCCTTCCTTGGCTTCGCGGTCGGCGCGCTTGGCGCTGGAGGCGATGCCTTTTTTGCGGAGGATATCGATGGCGGCTTCCATGTCGCCGTTGGTTTCGGTGAGGGCTTTTTTACAGTCCATCATGCCGGCGTTGGTCTTCTGGCGGAGTTCGTTGACGGTGGATGCGGTGATTGCGGCCATAATAAGTGGGAGGGTTGGTTGAAAAGGCAGGTTGGTTAAAAAAGAGCGGCGGCGGAGAGGATGGACCTCGCCGCCGCCACCATGGGATTGGGGAATGGATGAGCGGAGTTGCCCCGAAAGGCCTCAGGCAGCAACTACAGGAGCGTCCGCTTTCTTGCGGGGAGCGCGGCCGGACATTTCCAAGGTCGCCAGCAGGGGAGTGACGAGGTGCTGGAGGATGATCCGGATGGAGCGCACGGCGTCATCGTTGGAAGCGATCGGATAAGCGACCTGATCGGGGTCGGCATTGCTGTCCGTCATGGCGACGATCTTGATGCCCAGGCGGTTCCCTTCGGCGACGGCGATGGCTTCCTTGTGGGAATCGACCACCACCATGATGTCAGGAGGGCCGCCCATGTCGCGGATGCCGCTGATATTGCGCTGGAGTTTGGCTTTTTCGCGGCCGAGGGCGGCGAGTTCCTTTTTGGACATCATTTTGAATTCGGCCTGCGTCTCGATGCTTTCGAGATACTTCATGCGGGCGATGCTCTTCTTGATGGTTTCAAAATTGGTCAACGTGCCGCCGAGCCAGCGGTGGTTCACATAATATTGGCCGGTCGTTTCGGCGGCTTCACGGACGGCGTCCTGGGCTTGGCGTTTGCAGCCCACAAAGAGGATTTTTTTGCCTTTTTTGGCTTCATCGCAGAGGAAATCAGCCGCGGCAGTGATCTGCTTGGTGGTTTCTTCGAGATTGATAATGTGGACCTTGTTCCGGGTGCTGAGCAGGAAGGGCTTCATCCGGGGATGCCACTTCTTGGTCTGGTGGCCAAAGTGGACACCGGCTTCGATCAGATCCTTGAGCAATTCTGTATTCATGTGGTATTGAAATCCCGTGGCCAACACCGTCTTGGAAAAGACAGCTCGGAAATCCGATCCGGCGGCAGGGCAGTTGAGGTTGGTTTAAGTAGGCAATTTCCCCGGCCGATTGGGACAGGGGCGGCGAATTTAAGGGCAAACCGGGGCCGCGCAAGAGGTTTTTCCCGTCACACCAACGCCTCCGTACGGGCCAAATGGGCGCCAACCCGCTGGCCAGCACCGCTTTCCGGCAAAAAAATGAGGGCCGGCGCCTGAAGCGCCGGCCCTCACCGGTAATCGATTATTCTGCAGAGCAGAAATAAACCTTAGTAGCGGAAACGCAGACCGGCATTGACGGTGGTTTCATTTTCACCGGCGCTGACCCCGGCTGCGAGATCCCAGTTCTGGGCGACCGCGAAGTAGAGGCGGGCAAAGCCGGCCCACTCGTTGGTCACGTCGATGTTTGCCCAAGTGGCACCCACTTGGAGTTCCAAGGCACCCCATTGGGCGCGGACGTAGGGACGGGCATAAGCGCTGGCATCGTTGTCATCCAAGCCAAGCGGGCCGTTGTCGTAGCCGTAGAACAGAGCCCCCACTTCACCCACAAGGTGGATGTTGTTGGTGATCGGGTAATAGGCACCCAAGCCTGCGCTGGCGCTCCAGATGTCAACGGTACCGCCGTTGTTTCCGTCGACGGGCTGCCAACCGCCCCCGAGGGAGAGGTAGAATCCTTCGGTGATGGATTGGAGCCAGCGGGCACCCACGCCATCGCCGCCGTCGAGGTTGAAGACATCATTGTCGAATTCGGTGTGGAGCCAGTCCACTTCGAAGTTGCTGTAGCTCAGGGTGGTTTCCTGGACCACCGGAGGCGGAAGGACTGGAGCAGGAGCTGGCGACACACCGGCTACCGCAAAACCAGCAAAGGAAAGACTCGCGATCGTAGTGGCAATTTTGTTCATGTTGTCTGGATGGGTTGTGTTTATTGGATCGCTCCCTGCAACCACAAGTGGTCCAAGCAGCAAATAGGCGATATTTGAGAAATCTTAATTATTCAAGCTTAAAGCAGTTAAATTTTTCATACACTTTCTCTTGCAGCTTGAAGCAGTTACTCCCCCGCGCGTTTAACTATCTCTTTTTTAAAACAGGATTGAAAGGAGGCGGCGGAATCATCCTGCGCTAGGCAATCAGTGGGTTGATGACATGGCCATGCACATCCGTCAGGCGGCGGTCGACCCCATTGTGGCGGAAAGTAAGCCGGGTGTGATCCAGACCAAGTTGATGCAGCAGGGTGGCATGGATGTCATGAACCAGGGTGGGATGGGCACGGTCGAGCGGTTTGTAACCCCAATGGTCACTTTCGCCGTGGGTGATGCCGCCTTTGATGCCGCCGCCGCCCAGCCAGTTGGTGAACACATAGGGATTGTGGTCCCGGCCTTTGCCTCCTTGCGACGAAGGCATGCGGCCAAACTCGGTGGTCCAGAGGATCAGGGTATCGTCAAACAGTCCACGCTGCTTGAGATCCTTGATAAAGGCGGCGATGCCGCAGGCCATGCCGTGGGCGAGCGGGCCATGGTCGCGTTGGACGTCCTCATGCGAGTCCCAGTTGCGCCTCGGGAAACTGTTATCGTTCCCGCTCCACACCTGCACAAAACGGACGCCCCGCTCCAGCAGGCGGCGGGCGGTGAGGCATTTCGAAGAGAAATGATAGGCCTCCTCTTCCGCATTGATCTCCTTCGGCCACGCCTGCGGGCCGCGGTCGAGCCCGTAGAGTTTCATCACATGGTCCGGCTCGGCCTTGAGATCCAGCGCTCCGGGCGCAGCCAGCTGCATCCGGGCGGCCAGCTCATAACTGCGGATTCGGGCGTCGAGCCGCGGGTCGCCGCTGCGGGCCGCTGCGTGGTCCCGGTTCATGGCGGCCATGAGTTCCTGCGCTGCCGTCTCGCTGGCTGGGGTGACGAATTCCCCGGCGGGATGCGGAAAAAGGTCCGCGATGGGCGTCTCCGTGCCGGGCCGGATGATGGTGCCGCTATGTTGTGAGGGCAGGAAAGCAGCGTCCCAATTCTTCACGCCATTGGAGGCAAATCCCCGGTGGTCCGGCAGCACCACAAAGGTGGGTAGATTGTCGTTCATGGAGCCCAGCCCATAACCCGCCCAGCAGCCTGCCCCGGGAAATCCGGGCAATTGAAACCCGGTGGTCTGCAGCAGGGTGGCCGCACTGTGGACGCCGGATTTCCCCACCATGTTATGGACAAAGGCGAGATCGTCCACCACGTCCCCCAGCGGAGCCACGATGTCGCTCAGCATTTTCCCCGACTGTCCGTAAGGCTTGAAATCCCAGAGCGGCCGGAGCCAAGGACCCAGTCCATCCTGGAAGGCTTCCACCGGCTCCCCGAAATCGCTGGGCTGACCGTGGCGTTTGATCAGTTCGGGTTTGAAATCAAAGAGGTCCAAGTGGCTCGCCGCTCCGGCCATGAAGAACTGCACCACCCGCCAGGCCTTGGCAGGGTGATGCAACTGGCCAGATGAAGGCCTATCGTCCGCCCGCACCTGGTCCTGCCCCAGCATGGCCGCGAGAGCGAGGCCTCCCAGCCCGCCGCCGGATTGCCAGAGAAACTCGCGGCGCGTGACTTGGCTCGGAGCACGCTGCCGATGGAAGGGAGAATCGTGAGCCATGGGTCAGTCGGTGAAGGTGAATTCGTTCAGATTGAACAACACCCGGCACAAAGCGGGCAGCCCATGGGCCCTGGCGAAATCGACCAGCGGGTCCAGAGCCCGGGCATCCGGGGTGCGGCCCAGGGCGAGTTCGTGCGCCCGGCTGACCTGGTCAGGGAGCCCGGGCCGCTCCTGCTGCACGCGCGCCGCAAAGTGCTGTGACTGGGTGAGGATGAAGCCGTTGTTCAACAGCGCGAGGGCCTGCAGCGGCGAGAGGCTTTCGTTGCGTTGATCCACCCGCATGGAGGGATCGGCACAATCCAGCGATGTCATCCACGGCTGGGTTTGCGAGCGCACGATGCAGCGGTAGATGGAACGCCGCCACGTCTTCGGGTCTCCGGGGTCGGCCAGACCGTATTGATAGTGTGGCGAGTGCTCGGGCCGCTCGATCACGAAATCCTGCCAGCCGGGCCCACCCATCGTCAGGTCGAGTTTTCCACTCACCGCCAGCACGGCGTCACGCACCGCCTCGGCTTCAAGCTTCCGGCGGTTCTGCCGCCACAGGAGCGTGTTGCCGGAATCGATTTTTTCAGCTGCCGCATTTCCCCTGGCCGCTTGCCGGTAGGTCGCGCTGGTGACAATCTGCCGGTGCAGGGTTTTCAAGGAGCCGCCTCCATCGCGGAATTCCGCGGCCAGCCAGTCGAGCAGGCCAGGATGTGAGGGCAGCGCGCCATTGCGGCCGAAATCACCAGGTGAAGTCACGAGGCCCCGGCCAAAATGATATTGCCAGACACGGTTGACGATGCTGCGCCAGACCAGGGGGTTCTGCGGATCCGTAAGCCAATGAGCCAGGGCCGCGCGGCGGGCTCCTTCCGGGGCATCCGGAGGCAGGGGGAAGCGGGCCGGGGCAAAGGTGAGGGCGGATAGCGCGCCGGCCCTGACTTCCCGGCCCGGATGCGTAACCTGCCCGCGCGCCAACAGGAAAACCGGACGCGGTTGGCCACCGTTGGCGCCGGTGCCCTTGAAGGCATCCGTCCCCTGATGGATGCCGCCGGCATACACCGAATCAGGTGAAGGCAGGCTTTTCAATTCTGCCGCGAGACTCCCGGTGCGGTCCACCAAGGCCAACCGCTGCGCCCTGGCGGCCTCATCCGCGACACTCAGCAGCAAGGCCTCGCGTTCCCGCTGGAGCGCGGCGGGGTCCAGGGGCGCGAGACCATCCGTCAGGTTTGTTTTTTGCCAGCGGGGGGGAGCTTCGATGGAATCAAGTGCGGTCACGGGCCGCCCATGCGCGGCATTTTTTCCGGCGGAGTCGAAGACCTGCAATTCCGCCAGAGCGAAGATGAAATCACCCTGCCGCGGGGCGAGTTTCGTTGCCGTTACCCTGACATACCGGCCGGCGATGCCGGCCCCTTCCTTTCCGCCATCCGTGTCGAACCGGGTGAGCCCGGGATTTTTGAAGTCGGCATTGCCGGTCAGTTCATGATGTTGCGGAAGTAGTTGCACTCCCGCCCGGAACTCCGGATCGTCACTGGCCTCGATGCGGAAGCGCACCGGGAATCCGAAGCCGGCCCCGATGCCGTTGAAATCGTCCTGGCAGGGCAACAGGGAGACCCTTCCGATCCTGACCGGTTGTCCGAGATCGACCTGCACCCATTTGGCTTCGTCCGGAGTGGCCGCAATGGCGCTGTGGTAACCATGGGCCGCCGCGGCAGCACCCGGTTTGTCAGGCGCCTCCAAGGCTGCAAGGGCTCCCCCCGCCTTCGCGCGCAGGCTTGCGTCCAAGGCGGCGAGGGCGCCCAGTTCCTGTTTCTGCTGCCGCAGGAGGTTTTGAT
The DNA here is from genome assembly GCA_942492905.1 of uncultured Verrucomicrobiota bacterium. Classification (GTDB taxonomy): domain Bacteria; phylum Verrucomicrobiota; class Verrucomicrobiia; order Verrucomicrobiales; family V1-33; genus CAIZWU01. Next base: position 923,842 of record OW818657.1, on the reverse strand, counting down.
AACGGGCGTTAACGGCGCCGTCCCGGTAGTATTTCCGCTCGGTCCGGTCCAGCGCAGAGAACACCGCCTGCAGGCTGTAATAATCCTCCTGAGGAATCGGATCGAATTTATGGTTGTGGCACTGGGCGCAATGCACCGTTTGACTGGCAAAGGTGCCCAAGGTGTTCGCCACCATGTCATCGCGGTCCAGATGGCGGGCAATTTTGCCGTCCGTTTTGGTCTCCGGCACCTCGGCATGTCCAATGAAATCCCATGGGCCGGCGGAGATGAAACCCAGCGCCTCAATCCCGTCAGGGGAATCCGGAAACAGGATATCCCCGGCGATCTGTTCCTGCACAAACCGGGCATAGGGCTTATCGGCGTTCAACGCCCGGATCACATAATCGCGGTAAGGCCAGGCGTTAGGCCGGATCTTGTCCTTGTCATAACCATGCGTGTCGCCGTAATGCACCACATCCAGCCAATGGCGGGACCAGCGCTCCCCGTAGCGGGGCGAGGCCAGCAGCCGGTCCACCAGCCGTGCGTAGGCTTCCGGGGAAGGGTCGGCGGCAAAATCCCCGATCTCCTCCGGGGAGGGAGGCAGGCCGGTGAGATCAAAATACAGGCGGCGGCACAGGGTCCGGGCGTCCGCTTCAGGAGACGGCGCGAGGCCGTTTTCAGTAAGCTTCGCGTGGATAAAAGCATCGATCGGGTGCGCTGCCGCCGTGGGTGGAGTGGGTTTTGTAATCGACTTCAGCGACCACCAGTCCAGCGGATCGCTGACCGGAGCGCTCGCCGAGTCCGGCCAAGGGGCCCCGTCCTCAATCCATCTCTGGACCGCTTCGATTTCCGCCGGTGACAGCGGCGGGCCCTTCGGCGGCATGATCAGGTCCTTGTCCGCGCCGGAGATGAATTTCATCAAAGGACTCGCGGCGGCATCTCCGGGGACGATATTGGGCGCATGGCCTTCGCCACCGGTGAGAGCGATGGATTTCACGTCCAGCCGGTAGCCGCTCTTCTGTTTCTCCGGGCCATGGCAGGAGAAGCAGTTTTTCTCCAGAATGGGCCGGATGGTGTCTTCAAAGGGGGATGCCGCTCCGGCCATGGGCAGCGGCAACTGGAGCACGGCAATCCATGCAGCGGTCGCCATGGAGATTTGCCGGGGGGATTTCATTGGTTTGGCCACGAGGGGGTCAGGGGGCGTCCGGAACGATCAACGGCTGGGGGTTTTCCACCTTGCCGAGGGCACGGGATCCGGGGGCCGGGCCACTGGTGCCGAGATCGCCTTTCATGTCCGCGATCCGCTGTTCCAGCCTGGCGACGATTTCGGGATTGCCCGCCGCGACATTGGTGGCTTCCCCCGGGTCGGTTTTGAGATGAAAGAGCAGCGGGGTGGTGCTTGGTTTCGCCGCGGCTGGGGCAGCCTTGCCTGGTTTCAGCCCGGCACCCGGACTGGCAGAGGGCAGCACCAGTTTCCATTCGAGGTCGCGGACGGCTTCCAGTTCGAGCCCACGGTAATAATAAAAGACTTCGTGGGCAGGTTGCGACCCGGCGGCTCCGGTCAGATGCGCCGCGATATTGATGCCATCGATCCTGCGGTCGTCAGGAACCTTGCCCCCGGCAAGGGCGGCGAAGGTGGGGAGGATATCAAACATGCCGCAGATGGCATCGCTGGTGGTGCCGGCGGGGATTTGGCCCGGCCACCAGGCGATGGTGGGCACGCGCACCCCGCCTTCCCAGGTGGACCCTTTATTCCCGCGCAGCGGGGCATTCACGGCACGCGGCGTGCCGCCATTGTCGCTCGTGAAGATCACGAGAGTCTTTTCAGCGAGGCCCCGGTCCCGGACCGCGTCGAGGAGGCGTCCGACACTCCAGTCCACTTCCTCCACCCAATCCGAATACAACCCATGAGGGGATTTGCCGGCCCATTGTTTGCCAGGGTAGATCGGGAAATGAACAGCGTTGTGGGGAAGGTAGAGGAAAAACGGCCCGTCCTTATGCCCCTTGATGAATTGTATGGCTTCCTCCGTGTAGATTTCGACGAGGGATTGCTGGTCGTCAGGCAGCACCCGCTTCACCACCTTGCCGTTGCGCAACAAGGGCAGCGGAGGCTGGCCTTTGCCTTTCGCGGCTGGCAGAGGTTTGCCCAAATCGCTTTTCACCCCATCCCCGGCCGGGCCCATGTCATTGGAGTAGGGCAGCCCAAAATGCAGATCGAACCCCTGTTGGTTGGGCAGGAACGCCGGCTGATCGCCGAGGTGCCATTTTCCCACAATACCGGTGGCATAACCGGCAGCCTTCAGCACCTCCGCCACCGTGATTTCGGCGGGAGCCAGGCCCACCGCATCCCCCGGGAACAGGACATGGGGAATCGGCAGCGCGCGTTTGGGATAACAACCGGTCATCAGGGACGCCCGGGAGGGGGAACACACCGGCGCCGCATAAAACGAGGTCAGCTTGCGCCCCTCCCGGGCCATCCGGTCGAGGTGGGGTGTCCGGTTCAAGGTGGACCCAAACGGCCCGATATCGGCATATCCCAGATCGTCAATGTTGATGAAGATGAAGTTGGGCTTGGACCCGGCCGCTGCCACCAGGGTCTGTGGCAGAGCGAGGCAGAGGAGCGTGAGCAGCAGGGCGGAGAGTTTCATCGGAGAGAAATGGTGGGGCCGCCCGGGATCCAGTCTTCCCATGCATAGCTGGACACGATACGCAGACCAGCGGGGAGTTTTTCCGGGCGGTTGCTGGCACTGCGCTGGGTGGCCCGCCAAAACCCGGCGTCTGGCCGGCAGGATCATCCACCCTCCGCAGAACCAGCCCTGCCCTGGGGCCCGGTCCGGGGCTCCCCGGACCGGGACTTCCGGGAGTCCGTAGAAACTAATCCTTGTGGGCTCCCCCGGCTCGTATAAAAAGCGGCCCATGACACTCCGCCTGCTCTGCCCGGTTCTCGCCCTTGGGGCGTCCGCTGTTTTCCTCGTCCCCCTCTCCCCCACCACGGCGGCCGATGCCAAGGTGGCGGCCGCGAAAAAGAAAATCCTCTTCTTTTCCAAATCCAGCGGATTCGAGCACTCGGTGATTTCGTGGAAGAACGGCCAGCCCTCGTGGGCCGAAAAACAACTGCTGGAACTGGGGACTAAAAACGGCTGGGAGTTTACCTTTTCCAAGGATGGCTCGCTCTTCAGCCCGGAATACGTCAAGGGATTTGATGCGGTGCTCTTTTACACCACCGGCGACCTCACCAGCGAAGGCACTGACAAACAACCGCCGATGTCCGCCGCCGGCAAACAGGCGCTGCTGGATTATGTGAAGAACGGCGGGGCCTTCGCGGGCACCCACTCCGCCACCGATACCTTCCACACCGCCAACGAATCCAAAAAGGGGCCGGACCGCTACTTGAACCACGGAGCCGGAGCGGACAGCTATGTCCGCCTGGTGGGGGCGGAGTTCATCAAACACGGTGCCCAGCAGATGGCGAAGAATACGGTGATCAATCCGAAATTCCCCGGCATGGAAAAACTGGGGTCCAGCTTTGATCTGCATGAGGAATGGTATTCCCTGAAGGATTTCCGGGAGGATGTGCACGTCCTCCTGCTCCAGGACGCGCCCGCCATGCAGGGCATCGACTATCAACGTCCCGCCTATCCCTCCACCTGGACCCGGAATGAAGGCAAGGGCCGGGTCTTTTACACGAGCATGGGCCATCGTGAGGATGTCTGGACCAATCCCCTCTTTCAGGACGTCCTGACCGGCGGCCTCGCCTGGGCCATGGGTCTCGCCCAGGCCGACACCCCTGCCAATATCAAGGAAGTCGCCCCTGGCGCCTGGACCAACCCGCCCTACCCTGGCGATCCGAAACCGGCCGCCAAACCAGCGGTTCCAGCTGCCCCCGGAAAGCTGAAGTTAGTTCAGTAATAAACCGGGCACCCCTGCCCCGTAATTTGCTATCGATACTTCCACGGTTTCATCGGATCGTGCAAGTCGCGCGCCCGCCCTTAAATCACCACGGCGCGGCGGCGGCGGATCCAGCGGGGGATTTCTATCGGATCGCTTAAACCGATCGCCGAGAGCAGGCCGACCGCGGCGGCTTCGCGGCTGTGGCGCAGGCCCCAGGCTTCATACGCAAATTCGTGGGCATCTCGGTCCCGGCCCTCGCGCAGGGCTTCCAGCGCCAGCTGCAGGGAATCGCGGGCGGCGGAGGTGATCTGGCGGAGCATGGCGACTTCACACCCGCAATGACGGCAGCGCCGGGCATTGCCGGGCGGCACTTTCTTGCGGCAGAAGGGGCAATGAATGTTCATGGGAAACGCTAGGCCGAGACGATGACGCTGGCGGGCCGGAGGAGCACTCCGGCCCGGAGAAAGCCGGCCGAAATTTCCCGGAGCACGGCCCCGGCAGGAGATTTTTTCGGAGCGGGCTCCTTACCTGCGAGAGTCATGGTGGCCGGGTCAAATGGTTTGCCGGCGGTCGGAATCCGGGTGAGGCCGGCGGCCTGGAGGAGAGGTTGCAGGGAGGATTCGAAGGCAGCCGCGGCCGTCGCCTGCGGGAGAAGGTCCCAGGTGCTGAGGAGGGCGAGGCAAGTTTCCAGAGGCCAGGCTTCCGCGGCAGGGCCTGTTCCGGATTTGCCCGACCGGCGCGGGGGCGCCGGGGAAACGGGGGCGTCAGGGATAAATTTCGCCAGTTTGGTGAGGGCTTCCTGGGTCCGTTGCCCATCGTGGCGGAATTCCTGGCGGAGTGCTGCCAGTTCGCCGAAAAAGGTGTAGAGATCGGGTGGCTCCGGTGGGGAAAATTCGTCGTCGGGATCTTCGATGGCTTCGAGGTCGCGGAGGCTTTCGATGAGGTCTTTGTAGAGATCATTCCGCCACCCGGGACCGGCGACAGATTGGAGCTGCGGGGCGTTGGGATCGTCGAGGTCATCCGGGACCGCATCCAATTCGTCGGGGAGACCGGCAAGATCGGGGTCCTGTTCGTCATCGTCTCCTGCCTCCCACCAATTGATGGCATCATCCGGTTCCTCCGAAGGCTCATCGCCATCGTTCCGGTCGGGGGGGAGGTCGGAGTCGGAAGGGAGGATCATGCGGGGGAACGATTGGAGCGGAGATGACCCGCTTGGGCCATATTAGGGTGGAGAAAAATGGATGGCAATGGAGGGAAACAAAAGAGCGACTGGGCTTTTGGCCCAGTCGCCCGGTAAGGGTTTGGAGACTGCCCGGCTGATCCGCCAGTCCGATGAGGGGAATTACTTGGCCGGAGGCGTTTCCACGCTGATAGGCGGGGTGACGGCTTCGATGCGGGGACCTCCAGGGGCAGGCAGCGGGGGCTTGTTGCCGAATTCCGGATCATTGGCGGGGCTGCCAGGAGGGATGGCCGCGGGTTTGTCCTTCATGAAGTCAGGGCGTTTTTTGAGGATGGGTTCGAGCGACGACTTGGCGATGCTGAAGATGCGGCCCACGGTGGCCTGTTCTTCGGCGAGCTTCTTTTTCTTCGCCGCGAGGGCTGTGGCGAAGGCTTCGTCGGCCTTTTTCTTTTCCTCTTCGGTTTCGGCGGGTTTATCCTTTTCCTTCGGTTCCGGAGGAGTGCGGGTTTCCTCGAACTTGCCGTCGATGGTGTAGGAGATGAAGTGATTCTCGCCGTCGGCGGCTCCTACTTTGATGGTGTAGATGAATCCGTCAAAAGTGGTGATCACCGCGGTGCGGACGGGCTGGTCGAGGGCGGCCTTGGCGGCTTCGGCGGCGGGCAGGACATCATTGAACTGCACGAAGGAGAAGGCGGTGGAGACCGGGGAGGCCTTGGCAGCTTCGAATTCTTCGCCGGTGACGGGAGCCTCCAGCTTCAATTCCCCGGTTTCGGTTTCGCGGGAGATTGTCCAGGACTCTGCGGATTCCTTGCCGGTGACTGCGACCGATTTGATTTTGTCGATCTTGATGAAGGCCGTTTTATCGAGCCAGCCTTTGATATCGGTTTCAAGACGGGTGAACCCATCGCGGGCTTTATACACCACGTTCTCGACCCCGGCGACTTTGATATACTGGGACTTCGGTCCGGTGGGGGACATGCTGAAACCACCGGGAGGAGTGTCGTCACTGGACAACACCTTGCCGGCGATGAAGGCGCTGATTTCCTTGCCTGAACTGTCGCGGAAGGAAACCTGGGTGCCGGTTTCTTCTTCGGTGCCGTCGCCAGGTTTTTTCAGCTTGAGCCGGCCTAACTGGGACTCGCCGACCTTCTGGATGTCGCCGATTTTGAGGGAGGCGGAGTTGTCGCGCAGTTCGTTGACGGCATCAATGCTGGCAGGGAAGCCATCTCGGGCCGGAACAATCCATTTGCCGTCCTTCTGCTCGATGACGACTTCACCTTTGGAGTCCTTTACGGTGAAGGCCGTGGCATCCGCCGGGTTGAAGTTTTTCAGGAGGTCCTTGCCGATTTCGCCAGGGACGTTGCCGATGGCGCTGGAGCGTTTGCTGTATTTCCACAAGGCGGCGCCGCCAGTGACAGCGAGGACGGCCAGCAGGAGAATGAGTTGGTTTTTCTTCATCGTTTAGCGGGCGGAGGTTTTAACTTTACGTAGGATCCAGACCACCAGACCGATGCCGGCGATCAGGACAGGCATGAGGAGAATGTTCATCCACTGGATGAAGTTCTCTTTGGATTTCACTTCCTTGTTGGCTTCTTTTTGCTTCTCGTAAATGCGTTTGCTGATTTCACGCTGTTTGGTTTCCATTTCCTTGAGACCACTGAAGAGCGCCTGATTGCGGTCCTTGGAAGTCTTCTGCGCGGAAATGCTGGTATTGATCTTTTCCACTTCCGCGTTCATGGCCTCGATGTCGCCTTTGATCTTTTCATTGGCCACAGACCGGATGTTATTCAGGGTATCGAACGGACGGCGGGAAGAACCACGGGAGCGGATGCTCATCAGGTCCTTGTCCCCGGCAGCCTGGTCCACGAGGTTCAGCGCGAAGGGCAGGTTGCTGTTTTGGAGGATCTGGGGGGTGAGCATGTCGGCGAGCAGGTCGCTATCGGCGACGAGATAAACCAGACCGTCCTTGGCACTCTCTTTGAGGGCGGGAGGCTGGTTCGGATCACCGGCGGGCGCGGCAGGAATTGGGGCCGGGGCGGGTGTTCCGGGGGCGGCGGCCGGGGGAGGGAGGAGCGGGTCGGGCACGGCCACGGGAGGAGTGGTGACTTCCACGGGTTTGGTTTCAGCCGCGACGGGAGCGGCAGGCGCTTCGGCCGGTTTGGTTTCGGCGGGCGCAGGAACAGCCGCAGGCTGAACTTCAGCGGGTTTGGCATCGACCGCGGGAGCGGGAGGAGCCTCTGCGACGGCGGGAACAGCCGCAGGTTTGACCTCGGGAGAGGGCGCGGGCGCTGCTTCGGCGGGTTTGACGTCGGCGGCAGGAGCCGGGGTGCCGGGAGCCCCTTCTTCGCCTTGGGGGCCGAAGTTCATGCCCGGAGGCAAACCACCCATACCGCCACCGGGACCACCGGGGGGAGCCGGCGGAGGGGGAGCTGGTTTGCCTTCGGGAAAGGCCGTTTTGAATTTACCGGTCAGCTCCAGAGCCAAGAGGCGTTCCTTGCCTTCCGGTTTGAAGCTGCGGATGAGGTTCTGCATCTGGCCCTGCCCCTGTTGGCTGTTGGGGTTGGCGGAAGCGTAACTGGTGTCCACCAGTTGGTTTTTCACAGAGGTTGTGAGGAGGATGGTCTCCTTGAGGCCAGTGGCGGGGCTGCCGGTGTAGGCGCCGGAATAGATAAACCAGAGGTCACTGATTTCCTTGGTCACTTCACTGTTCTTGCGGATGCCATCGGTGCCGAGAGTGAGGAGGATCGGCGACCTGAAATCAGGCGTCATCGGAGTCGCATAGTTCAGGTCCGCCACGATTTTATCGCTCTCAAAAGTGTAACCCCAGGCGCTAAGCAGTTTGGGCAGATTGGATCCGGAGGGGATGGCTCCGGGGCTCATGCCGGGGGGCATGCCCTGTTGGGGCTGACCGCTTTGGGCGGCGACGATGCTGTAAGGATCAAGGAAGGCAATAACCCGGCCGCCTTTGAGCAGATACTGGTCGACGGCCCATTGGGCTTCGTCAGTGATACCGGCAGGGTGAATCAGCAGCAGGACATCAAGGCCGTCTTCGATCTTGTTAACCTTCACATCGACCATTTTGACTTCATACTGGCTCTTCAGGGCTTCGTAGATAGCCCACGCGGGCTGGCCACGGCCACCGAAGGGCATCGCATTGCCGGTCAGTTGCAGTGGGGTCATCAGACCGACCACTTTCTTTTTCTGGGCGGTGACTTCGGTGATGCCGGCACTGAGGCCGAATTCGATGCGGTCCTGGTCAACGGCAGGAGCCATCAGGGCAGGCACGAAGGGAATCAGGGAAGTCTTGTCGAGGCAGGTGATCGCGATGCCGAAATATTGATTCCGCTGGGGTTGGAGGCCAACGGTTTGGGCGGCCTGTTCTTCATCGGAGGCGGGTTCGACCACAAATTTTTGGACCTTGATGTGTTCCGGCTGGAGTTCGTGATAACGCTGGAGCCAGCCTTCGACCTGATTCACGATCGGGCGGAATTGGGGCATCAGGTCGTCGGTGGGGGAGACAAAGAGCTGGATAGTGACGTCGGTGTCGACCCGCTTGAGAATGTTGGTGGTACCTTCGGACAGGGTGTGGACCTTGTTTTCGGTGAAGTCCAGATTGGCCGAGCTGAGGCTGAAGAACCAGTTCAGGGCAAAAAAGATGGCAGCGACGATGGCAACGCCGGCGCCGGTAAGAAGCCAACCGCTATGTTTGCGGGGCTGGGCGGAGCCACTGGGAGAAGTGGGAGTGCTCATGGTTTGGAAAAGATAGGGGTGGAAAAGAAAGAGGAGGCCGGCGGAAAGATCAGGCCCGCTTGGAGCGGATGATGACGCTGGTGAGGTAGAGGGAGAAGACGCTGAGGGTGATCAGGTAAACGAGGGATTGGAGGCGGACCAGACCGCGGGCCATTTCACTCTGGTGCCACCAGAAGCTGACGGAATTCCCGAGATCCGCCAGCCATGGCATGGTGGGACGGAGGAAATCCGTGACACTGGGGAATCCTGCCAGGACGAGGAGGAAGCAGATAGCCACGGAAATGAGCAGGCAACTGATCTGGCTGCGGGTGAGCGCGGAGATGGCGCAGGTGATGGCGATGGTGGCAGCGCCAATCAGGAAGCTGCCCAGATAACCACTGAAGATCATCGCCCCGTCGGGGTTGCCAAGGTCATAAACCGTGTAGACGATCGGGAGGGTGCTGGCGAGGGCGGCGGCCAACACCACGCAGGCGGCGAGGAATTTGCCGACAATCGCCTGCCAGGCGGAAATGGGCATGGTGAGGAGCAATTCCGTGGTGCCCATGCGGTTTTCCTCCGCCCACAATCTCATCCCGATGGCCGGGCCGAAGATCATGTAGATCCACGGGTGGAACCAGAAGAAGCTGGTCAGGGAGGCGTCGTTGAGGTCGAGGAATTTCCCGATCACGAAGGTCAGCCCCATGGAGAGGAGGCTGAAGATGATAATGAGGACGTAGGCGAGGGGGTTATTGAAATAACTGGCGAGCTCGCGTTTGAAGATAATGCCGATGTGACGCATGACTTTTTAGGAAAAGGTGAGGGTGGAGGTCAGGTCAGACTTTGTTCTGGCTGGTGAGTTCGCGGAACATGTCGTCGAGGCGGCCCGGTTCCTCGTGGAGTTCCTGGAGAACGAGGCTGCGCTGGCGGCAGAGTTCGTAGATCTCGGTGGAGAGCGCACTGATGGCGGTTTTGGATTTGGGGAAAACCGTGGCGGTGAAGGTGTCGCCGGAGGTGGCGGGATTCTCCACGCGGGCGGCATGGCCCAGTTTTCCGAGATCAGCGGCCAGACCTTGGCTGCCCTGACCGGAGATTTTGACGTGGACACTGCCGGCACGGAGGGCACGGCGTTTCAGTTCGTCCGGGGTGCCATCGGCAACAACGCGGCCCTGATCAATGATGACGGCGCGGGTGCAGCAGGCTTCCACTTCCTCGAGGATGTGGGTGGAGAAGATGATGGCCTTGGTTTTACCCATCTCCTTGATCAGATTCCGGACGACGTCCTTCTGATTGGGGTCGAGACCATCGGTCGGTTCATCAAGGATGAGGACTTCAGGGTCGTGGATGATCGCCTGCGCGAGGCAGGTGCGGTGCCGGTAGCCTTTGGACAGGGTGTCGATGGACTGGGTGCGGACTTTTTCGAGGAAACAGGTGGAGATCGCTTTATCGACGGCGGCTTTTTTGGCGGAGCCGTTGAGACCACGCAGGGCGGCCGCAAAGGCGAGGAATCCCTCGACGGTCATGTCTGCGTAGAGCGGGGCGCTTTCCGGCAGATAGCCGATTTTGGCCTTGGCCTGATTCGGGTCATCCAGCATGTCCACGCCGCCGATGGTGATGGCTCCGGCAGTCGGCGGCAGGTAGCCGGTGATCATGCGCATGGTGGTGGATTTTCCGGCCCCGTTGGGTCCGAGGAATCCGAGCACCTGACCTTTTTGAACCGTCAGGGAGAGATTATCCACGGCCACTTTCGGGCCGAAGTGCTTGCTGAGGGAGGTGATTTCAATCATACGGGACTAACAGGAAAGAACGCAGGGTTGGATGGGGAAGGGACTGGTGGGCCAGAACGTGCCTGACTCGCCGATGCGCGGTTGAAGCGTTGGCGAAAACGTCATTTGTTTGACGAATTCCACGCAGCGGAGGGGAATTTGTAGAACGCCCCTGCTCCGGCGGAGCTATCAGGGCTTTGTGGCGGCGGGGGAAAGCCTCCTAGACCGCGCTCCAGCCGAGACGGGAATCGGCGTCGAGGACGGCTTGGAGTTCAGGCCACCCGCCCACTTGCTGCAGTTGGAATAGATTGAGGTAAATGGCGACTTCTTCCGCGGGATGGGCGGCGAGCAGGGCCTCGGCTCCGGCTTTGACCTTGGCGGGATCCAGTTGGGCGGGAATATCACCTTCGATGCCTCCCTGGCCGTCGTGGGTGACACCGAGAGCGTTCAGAAAGCTGATGAGCATGGCCGGGCGGCCTTTCATCAACCAGATCTGCAACAGATTTTCGCCGATGGCCTCGTTGAGACGGGACTTGAGCTGTTCCGCCATCCACGCAATCTGTTCGGACTTGGTTTTGCGGGCCACAAAAATAGGGCGGAGTTTCCGCTGGGCGGCCAGGGAGGCGAGCGCCGACTGGAAGACGGGCTTCTCCGTCTCGCGCAGCCAGCCGGTGATGGCATGGCTGGTCTCGGGGGTCATGGCGTGGAACATTAAATGGGCTTTCATGCGTCTGAAGAAATCGTCACCGGAACAGTTTTGAGGGTAAATCCGGTCACCACTAGGCATGTGGGGGGCGGCTTGTCGAGCGGCGAATGCAAAACCGGGCATCCTGCTGTGCAGAATGCCCGGTTCTTCTGTATGCTCTCTCTTCTTAACCGATCTTGCAGATGGCCGCTTCCGGCTTACTCAAAATAGAGGCTGGTATTCTCCCCAATGCCCGGGGTGTGGAGCGATTGGCGGAAGTGCTCCAGCCAGAGGCCGCGGGTGCGGCGGTGGATCTGGGTCAGATTCCACTCCGGCAATTGCAGCATGGCAGGGTCGGCCGCCCCTTGTTGTTTCAGGCCGGCGATGTAGCGGCGCAGGGCGTAGTTCACCCTGCCCAGTTGAATCAACTGGTTGAATTCGGTCCGCTGGAAGGCGCCGCCCGGAATGGCCGCCCGGGCTTCCCCGCACACGTTGCGGATCCGGCGCTCCTCGCGGTCACACCACTTGATAGCCTGCTCCAAGGCAGCCACACCACCTTCGAGTTCGCCATTGGGATAGATGCGGGGAGCCGCGACGGGCTGATCGCCATGATACCGGGGCAGTTCCGAAATCGGACGTTCGCCCACGCCATTGCCATCGACCGGCATGATGGTGGGGGTGATGAAAATGAGGAGGTTCTTCCGGGAGCGGTCGCGGAAGCGGTTCTTGAAGGCCCAGCCCACCACCGGGATCCGGCTGAGAACCGGAATGCCGGTTCCGGCACGGGCGTCGGTTGCTTCATCCAAGCCAGCGATGGCCACGGTATAGCCGCTCGTGACTTCCAAAGGAGCCTGATAGACCCGGGACGTCGGCACGGGATAGGAATTGCCGTCGATGATTTCATTGCCGATCACGTTGGCGACCACGATCTTGGTGTGCATGATCACCTTGTCCTCGTTGATTCGCTTGGGCAGGATGTTGACCGTGGTGCCGATGGGCAGGAAGCTGATGCTGGCGGTGCTGGCACCGGTGCCGGTCCCGCCGCTGACTGAGGAACTGGAGGCGAGCACGGGGAAATTCACCACACTGCGCATGGAAACCTCCCGGTTATTCTGGGTGAGGACCCGCGGGTAGCTGACGGTGCTGGTTTCCCGGTCCTTCAGCAGGAAATTGAGCTTCACGTTGACATCATCCGGCGTGAGGATGGCGGCGGTAGGCAGCTCCGTCGCGCCGATGTCATTGAGATCCACCGTGGTGGGCGGGGTGTTCAGGGAGAACTTGAACCCACCGTCAAACGTGCCGGACCAGTCGACCCCTAGTTGGTTTTTCGGGTCCTTGGTGGTCTCGACGAACTTCAATTCCACCGCGATGAGGGACTGTTTCCGGTCGATGGAGGAGATCCAGCGCTCGACAAACTGGTGCTGCTGGCGGGTGGCGACCACAAAGAGGGTGTTGCTGTCTGAATTCCACACCACTTTCGCCTCGCCTTGTTTGTCACCGCCTTCCCCTTCACCGCGCGGGGCCTGGGAGGGGACCAGAATCGGGGAATTGGAAAACTCATCCACCGAGACTTCCCCGGCGAAGTTGGCATTATAACCAGAGGTGCTGGTCCCCAGGATTTCCTTCACCTTTTCGACCATCTCCTTGTCATCCACTTTGAAGATGTTGCCGGCGGCACCGAGATCCAGTCCGTTGCCCATGCCACCGCCTCCGCTGCCACCACTGCTCCCGCCACCTCCGCTGAAACCTCCACCACCGCCTCCGCCCCCGCCAAACCCGCCGGATTCGGAGCCACTGCCACCAGCACCACCCCCGTTGGTTTCGGCCAATTCACCCGTGTTGTATTTGATGACGTAGGTGCGGGCGATCATTTCGCTGTCGTTGAACGGCCGCAGGTGCCAGACGCCACGGTCATAAACCAGCGCGATGCCGTTTTCATTGGCGAGAGTTTCCAGAGCTGCAAAAGGAGCCATTTTCATGCTGATGGTCACCAACTGCTTGTCGAGATCCTTCTGCATCGGCATGGACATGAAATGAATCCCGGACTTGGTCGCCAGCATGCGGATCACGTCACGCAGATTGGCTTTATCGAAATTCAGGTCGAGGGCCGGCGCACTGATCAGACGTTCGCGCACCGCATCATATTCCGGGCTCACATTGACGAGGGCTTGGTCGTCCGAGATGCCAGCTGCCGCATGGGGCATGGCCGCCAGCGTAGCGAGCAATCCCACAGCAGCAACCCGCAGCGGGAGGCTCGATAATTTCAGGTGGTGTTTCATAACAGGAGGAGTTGACGGTTGGTTGAAGAGAGAGAAGCGATGAGAGATAAAATCTAAACTTCATACACAATACAATTTCCATAATGCAATTTCAAGAGAAATTTAGGAAAAACTGATTATTTTATATTTTCCAGAGTGTGCGTCGCGCCGGACCGGAGGTTTCCCCCTCAGACAACGGAGAATCAGTTTCTCAGCAGGGCCATGGCGTCCCCCCAATCCATCCATACCGGAAAGGACCTGTCGGGCCATTTCGCTTGATTTGACTTAACCGGCTTCTGCCATGCCGGAACGAAGTGGGATGGCCCCCCGGGAATCAGCACCTCTGACCTTGAGTCTTTCGGTAGGCAGTGCGGCCTGCGTCTCCAAAATGACTGCACACCGGTCATGGACTACCTTGTGCTGGAATGTCCACCCGGTCCTGCGGTGTGTCAGATCAGGCTCCACTGCCCAGGAAATGACATCTGGTTCCGGTCCCGGCGATTGCGCGACCCCTTCCTCCTTCGAGCAAAACGATGAATTAGTTTGAAAAACCGTAATTTTTGCTTTGCATTGGAATTATAATTATTATAGTGTCTATGGTCAGCGCAATTTTGAATCATGGACTACATCGACGAACGCAGCCCTCTCGGCCAACGAGTGCAACAAATTTCCCAACTCACCGGGGTCAGTGATTTCTACATCACCCCGCATGAGCCGATCTGCTATAAACAGAACGGTTCCCTCATTATTGATCAATTTGTTTACGTGCCGGATCAGCCGATGCAGGTGGAACCGGGTTGCGTTGACTACGCCATGTCCTTTGCCGGACTGCGCTTCCGTGTGAATCGCATGGTCACCCGGGGCCGCTTCCGCTGGGTTCTGCGCCTACTCCCCAGCAAAATCCCCACCCCGCAGGATATTGCCGTGCCCGCCGCCGCCATGAAGGCTTTCATGGAAGCCAAAAACGGGCTCTTTCTCGTTTGTGGTGCCACCGGCTCAGGGAAATCCACCACGATTGCCTCCATGATCCTCCACCGGGCCCGCCAGCGGGACGAACATGTGGTGACTTTTGAAGATCCCATCGAATACATTTACCCTGCCGGCACCCCCTCGCTGATGTCCCAGCGGGAAATCGGTGAGGACGACCTCGACTTTGCCATGGCCCTGCGCGCTTCCCTGCGTCAGGCTCCTGACGTAATTCTGGTGGGGGAAATCCGGGATGGTGAAACCGCCGAGATCGCCCTTCAGGCGGCGGAAACCGGACACGTCGTGGTGGCCACCCTGCACACCTCCACGGCATCCCAGACCGTACAGCGTTTCCTCAAGTTGATTCCTTCCGACCGCCTCGACACCGCCCAGGCCAGTTTGGCCGACTGTCTCCGCATGATTCTTTGCCAGCGCCTGATGTTTGACGAAAAGCGCGGCCGCCGCTTCGGCATTCATGAATTGCTCCTGCAATACGACTCCACCACCAACCTGATCCGCCGCGGGGAATACAAGAAGCTCGATCAGGAACTCGAGACCGGTTTCAAAAAAGGGATGCTCACCTTCGAGCGCAGCCTCGAAGCCCGCTTCGGCGAAGGCTGGTACTGCAAACCCCCGGAACAAACCGGCTTCAGCGAGGACGAGATCGAATCCTACTTCAGTCAGGAAACCGTCCGCTCACATTAACCTTTCCCACCAGCCCTATCCATGAAACTTAAAGACCTGAAAGATGTTCTCACCTTCCGCTCCTTCCGGCCGGAACCGGACGACAGCAGTGCCCCATGGCGCAAGCGCTTCCCCCGCGAAAAAACCCTGCTCCTCAGTGTCAGCCGCCGCCGCGTCAACTGGCTCTCCCTCGATAAACGCGGGGAATTCACCGACGCCGGCAGCATGGACGGCGAATTGAAGGAAGTGCTGGCGACGGTGGGCCCGGAACTCCGCACCCACACCGACGAGGGCTGGTGCGCCGTGTCCCTCAATCACCGCTTTGTCATCACTCTCGAGGTGAACCTGAGCCGCCGCGCCGGCCTCGAAGAACAGCTCCGCACCAATCCCAAAGCTGCCCTCGGGGCCAAGGCTGAACGCGGCAAACGCTATAACCTGATCCACAACCCCGAAAGCAATACCAGCCTGCTGCTGGCCTGCGACGACGACGCCATCGTCAAAACGGAAGCCATGCTCCGCGAGCACGGCCTGCAGGTGGGCCGCGTCTCCATCGGGATCTATGGCATGCTGCTCGATTTGATTTCCCAGGTCGCCGAAGCCCGCGCCGCCCGCGCCGTGTCCCATCCCGGCGAGCCATTCGGGAATGTGGTCATGGTCGCCTGTTGTGAGGGATCGGTAGTGGTCCTGAGCCAGCGCGAGGAAAACTGGACCGAACTGCGCTCCCGTTCCGACCTCTACACGGACGATCTCGCCCCAGTTCTCGATATCCTGATGCCGCTGCTCCAGAACGCCGGCCCCGGCGCCCATGTTGTTTTCATGAATGACGAACAGGGCAGCAACTTTGCCGAACTCCTCCAGGCCCGGGCTCCGGGGACCCAGCTCAGCGAAGTCACGGTCCCCCAGCAACTCGCCAAACTCCTCACTGACCAGTAACGCCATGAAGAAGCCATCTGCCCTCCACGATCTCAAGAACGAGCGCCCGGACCTGACTCCGCCGCTCCCGGCCATCATGGCCCTGCTCCCCTGCCTCTTCTATGCAGCAGTAGCAGGCTCCATCGGCCTCGCGACGCTATCCGTTATCACCACCAAACAGGCCATCGCCGCCGAGGAATCCGCGCTTGGCCGTGAACGGGAAGAACTGGCCCAGACCACCCTGATCCAGACCGAACTCACCGCCATCAATGACGAGCAGAACCGGGCCAAGGAAGTCAGGTCATGGGTCCAGACCACCCGCCCGCTCATGACCATGATCACCAGCATCATCAACAGCGTCAAAGCCGGCAACACCGTCACTTCCCTGCGCCTGGCCCGCACCCCGGAAAATCCCGAGCACATTGATATGACCCTGCTCATCAACAATGGCGGCAGCACCCAGGTCGATGAAACCCGCGAAGCCCTCCGCAAGGAAGGTTATCAGCCTTTCCGGGAAGACACCAAGAGCAGCGAGCGCGGCAACCGCAGCGGGGATGTGACCTACACCGCCGTCTTCGTCGAAACCAACCGTCCGGCCAACTAGCTTTAACCCCTCTCTTTATCCCATGAACCAGAAGCACCTCGCCAGCGTCCTCCTCTTCGCGGTTATGATCGCGTTCTCCCAGGGCGTTCTCATGCTCCACAAAAAACGGCAGGCTGCCCAGGAAGCAGCCGAGACTGCCGAAGCCAAGCTCAATACGGCCACCCAGATGCACTCCAATGCCCTGATGGTGCTCAACAAAACAAAGGAGACCACCGCTCCCCTGCGCAAATACTTCCGCATGTGGCTGCCCGAGTTCGAGAAAATCGATTCTGAACTCAAAGCCAAGGACTCCTTCCTTCCCATCATCAAACGGATTCCCAACATTGTCTTCTTTGACCAGGGCATGAATCCCCTCGCCCCCAACAAGGAGTCCGTTTTCGTCACTCAGCGCGCCGCCGGCCGGGCGCGGATGGTGGGCGACTATCAAAAATGCCTTCAGATGCTTTCAATGGTGGAACGGGAACTTCCCACCAGCCGCATCTCCTCGGTCGAAATCCGTAAAGGCGAGCGCGCCAACGACATTGAGGTTTCCCTCCTGGTGGAACTCCCCGTCATCCCGCCCACCGCCCCCGCCGCCGGCTCTGCCCTCGCCGTGGCCAACAAATAACCGCCTGCTCCCATGAGACTCTCCCTTCTCCTCATCCCTCTGCTCGCTCTTGCCGCCCTGCCCGCCCAGGCAGAAGTGGAGGTCAAACTCCAGCAGCTGAAAGACCTCGGTATTCTTCCGGAGGAAAAACTTTCCTATCGTCCGGAAGAAAAACTGGACTCCAAACGCCTCAATCCGTTCGCCGAACGCTCCAAGGCCAAGGAAGTCAAAGCTGTCGAGTCCGTCGAAACCGAAGAGATCAAAATCCGCCGGGTCTTCGACACTCTTAAAATCACCGGGATCACCAAATCGCAGGGCAAATACAGCGCCCTGCTCGGTGACCTCATCATTGAGGAAGGCCGCCAGCTCGAACCCATCATCCAGAACCAAACTCAAATCCTGCGCGTCACCCGCGTCACGGACAAACAGATTGAGATTGTCTGGGTGGAAGGCACCAGCCCGGAAACCGGGGCGCCGCGCCGCATCGTCAAACTGGTGGAACTCGCGCCCCGCGTCGGCGTCCTGCTTGCCGCCCAGCCCGCTGGCACGAATGACCCGAATGCCATGACTTACCGCGACGAGAACGGCAAAGTGATCTGGCCCAAGAAGATGGCTCCCGATCTGGAAGGCCTGATGGGCAGCCTTCCCCCCACCAGCACTGCCGCCCTCAGTTCCACCGAGGAAGCGGCCCTGATGCAGGTCTCCCCCATGGAAACCACCCCGGCAGTTGCAGACAGCCCCTTCACCCCGGCACCCGGCGGATCTTCCCCGGCAGCCCCCGGAGCAACTCCGCCCCCGGAAGCAGACGTCATTCTGGAACCAGCCACGTGGGAGGAATCCAGCTCCCAACCCGCAGTCCCCTCCGGCAACTAACCCCCGCCTGCCATGCAATCCCTGCATCCGACCCGATCCCCCCGCCGGGGGTTCTCGTTGCTGGAACTCCTGATCGTGGCGTCGCTTTGCGCCATCGTTTTCACCTCCGCCGCGCTCGCCTTCCGGGCCGTCGGCCAAAATCAACGCCGCTCCACCACCTTCCAGGAAGTCGCCCTCACCAGCAACGTCGCCACCAACTTTTTCCCCGGCACCACCGATACCACCATCGACAGCTACACGGCCCCCAGCTACGGCCGCGCTGCCGTGGCCAATCAGATGCGGAACCTCTTCTACGAGGATGTGGAAAGCGGCTCGGCTGTGTTTGCCCTGCCCCGCACCGGCAATATCAATGAAATCCGGGAAGGCATCCTCACCCTCCCCGCCGACACCACCCACCCCATCGGTTATTGGCAGCCTGCGTCCTATGATACCCCCGCCAAATTCCTCGATCTGCTGAAGGATACCAGCATGACCAGCACCAAAACCCGGGCCAACGTCTTTCTCTCCTACCGGGGGGCTCCGGTCGACAGCGTCACCGCCAGTTCCGTCACCAGCTACGTCACCAACGGCTCCATCTTCATTCTCCGGCCTTCCAATTCGCCCACCGAAATCTGGGTGAGGACGGTCTACGAAATTGATTACATCGGGTTCAATGATCTGAAGGACACCTCCCGCTACTCCACCGGCATGCCCTGTGTCCATGCCTCCGTCCGGCGGTATGCGTGGGATAACACCAACAGCACCATCAATCTGACCCATTTTTACGATGTGGTCTTCCGCGACTCCGTCCTGGCCGATGTAGGGGTGCCTTTCGTCCACTACGAGCGCGCCGCCCGGACCAACGTGGTCGAATCCGGTGTCACCAAATGGAAAGCCGCCGGCAACCAATCCTTCTACCTGATGTGGTGGCCGGATCCCGGCGTTTCCCGGCTCAAGGGCAGCGCCCTAGGTTCCTACACCGGCCTGCCCCAGGCCGACTACGCCAAGCACGAAGGTCAGACCTCATTCTGCTTCGTGGTTCCCCAGTTCCCCCCATACTAGCCCTTTCCTGCCATGCATGCGACCGTTTCCCGTTCCGCCCGCCGCGGCGGTGCCCTGATCCTTGCCCTGCTGTTCATCGGCGTGATCTCAGCCGGCTTTGCCTCCTGGGCTCTCCTGATCCAGCAACGCGCTGGCGTGAGCGATCTGGAAGAACACCAGGCGCGCAAGCGTCTCGCCGCCGCCAACAGCGAAATCATGGTCCGCGACTACATGCTGACACGTGTCCTCGCGGCCAATGGCGATGATACCCTGGATGGCGGGGCTCCCGGCTCCGATGGCGCGGCCTGGTCCACCAGCACCTCGGCCGTCTGGAAAGGCTCCACCCTGATCGACGATACTTATTGGCCTTCCACCACCGGGTGGCGGAATTATGCACTCGACTCAATTGCATGGATCGGCGGTATCAACGGATTTTCCCCGACCTACGATTACCCCTACTCCAAGTTACTCACTTTCAACGCTAATTATAAACAGCTGGCCTTTGCCGGTGCCGCCCAGCAGTTTCCCGACGATGCCACCACTTACCGCGCTTATCTCAGGAGCACCAGTCCCATTCTGGGCGGAGACCTGCTGGTGCTCCACCGGCCCAATCCAGCGGTCACCGGCAACGTAGCCGTGCAGGGCCGCGTGGTTCACTTTGCGCCCAACCTTGCCGCCTCCGCCTACACCGCCCGCTCCCAACGCTTCACATCGCCGGGGCAGGTCGCCCTGACGGTCGTTCCCGCCAGCATCGCCGGGAGTTCTCTCCTGGTTTCGAATCTGCCTTGGACGGCCCTCAGTTCCGGAAATATCAGCAACCCCAATATCGGAATCGATCCCAATCCCGCCATTTCCACCGATTGGCGCCTGCCTGATTTCTCAGGGCTGCTCAACGTCATTGATGCCTCCACCACCAATGCCAGCAACTCCCTGAAATCCGAACTCGAACTCAATTCCTCCACCATTCCGGCCACCGGCATCACCGATAAGACAGACTCCCGCGGTCTGACAATCGTTGGCTCCACCGGAATCGCCACCATCTCACCCTGTCCCGGCAATCCCATTACGGATCTTCCCAGTGTTTCGATAACCAATGGGCTCAATGAGCTGATCATTGACGGACAAAGCGGCTCCAACCTGACTTCCTATGCTCCTTTCCGCCCGGCCTTTGCCGTCGTCTACACCCAGGACGCCACCGTCACCGGCCGCAATCTCACCACCATCCGGCTGCGCAACCAAAACCGCCGCGCCATGATTCTGGCCCTGAAGAAAGCCACCCGCAGTCCGGCCATCAACCATACCGTCAACGTCATTGTCGAATCCCCCGTCACTGACCCCACCTGGCGCCTGATCATCATCGCGGAGAATGTTCCGCTTAACATCACCTACGCCACCTCGGCCGTCCCCCTCCACCAGGCCGCCACCGTCAACCTCGTCGGCGGTATCCAGACAGATTCCCCCCTGCTCTTCCCGGCCTCCCCGCAGCTCTTTGAAATCCAACTGGAAACCGACACCCGCGGCCTCCTCCGGCTGACTCCCCGTCTGGCCTGGGCGGAAACTTTCCTCACCGGCAAACTCTGACCGCCATGAAATCCCGACGCCCCGCCTGCCCGCCGTCCCCGGCCTACACCCTTGTGGAGATCCTTGTGGCCATGAGCATCGTCGCTCTCGCCATCGGGGCCGCTTCCCAACTGAGCCTGACCCAATCCGTCGCCGAAGATGTCACCCAGAAAAAATCCTTCGCCATCAACTACGCGGAAAACCTCGCCCGGATCTGGCAACTTGCCCCCCGGGACGCTCCCGGAGCCTACCTCCTCGCCCAGCCCAACAGTGACGCCGTCTCGTTCATGAGCCACTCCTTCGACAGCAACCTTTCCACGGCCTCCCTCGACAACCCCGCCGCCCTGGGCGGGGGCGGCGACTACGGCTTTGATGCCTACATCGTGGACCGGACCAACGTCAGGGTCACCTGGAGTCCTGCCCCCGGCACCACCTCCAACATCGATTTCCCCGCGCTCCGCCTCCAACCGGCCCGTCGCTAACTCCTGTCCGTCATGATCAAAAAAGTTACCCTCACCAACGTCAATTCCGGGCGCAGCGAAGACATCATCGTGGTCACGGATGATGACAGCAAAGCCCTCGTCGGAGCCGGCAAGGCTTCCAACGAAGTCGCCAAAATTTCCAATATCACCGGGGCGGACGAGGCCATTTACAAAATGTCCATGAAAGGGCCCAGCATGGATGACCGGGTCAATCTCTTCTCAGGGATCGCCCGCTGTCTGGAACGGAACATCTCCACCATCAAGTCCTTCGAACTTCAGGCCAACCGCGTCAAATCCCCCATCTTCAAAGGCATCATCGCCGACATTGCCTACCAGGTCTCCCAGGGCGAAAAAGTCAGCGATGCCATGGCACGCTACAACACGATCTTCGGTGATGCCATGCTCGCCCTGATCCGCTCCGGGGAAGAGTCAGGGCGCCTGCCGGAAGTCTGCCAACGGATCGCCATCGGTCAGAAGAAGGGCCTGAAGATCATCAAAAAGCTAAAATCCGGCATGATCTATCCGGTCATCGTGCTCTGCATCGGCGTGGTCGTGGTGATCGTCATGAGCATGACCCTCGTGCCGGCGCTGAAGGGGCTCTACGGCACCTTCAAGACGGAACTGCCGGCTGCCACCAAGTTCATGATGACCCTCTCGAACATGCTGCTGCATCAGCCTTATCTGATGCTCATCCCTATCGTCGGGATCATCGTGTTCCTCAAGAACTGGGGCAGAATTGCCCGCAACCCCAGCGCCCAACGTTTTTTCCTCGTCCTTCCCACGGTGGGCAATATCGTCCGCAAAGCCTCCGCCGCGGTCTCCTTCCGCACCTTGGCCATGCTCATCGAGTCCAACGTGCGGATCTCTTCCGCCCTCCGCATCACCGGCGAATCCGCACCCAACGTCGTCCACCGGGAATTCTTCTTCAAAGTCCAGAAAAGCGTCGAGGAGGGCATGAGTCTCCACGAGTCTTTCCTGCTGGATTCCCACCTCCTCGGTCCCGACGGCCGTTCCATTTCCAGCCTCATGCAGCTCTCGTCGGAGACCGGCTCATCCACGGACATGCTTCAGGAAATCGCCGACGATTACGAGGAGGAACTCGATATCATCGGGAATCAGATCGATAAAATCCTGGAGCCCGTCACCATCATTATTCTTGGACTGATGGTCGGCTTCCTCATCTACGCGATCTACTCGCCGATCTTCGGACTCAGCAAGGTCATTCTGCCTGACAGCAAGTCCATGAAAAAGTAAGCCCGGCGTCTCCCGGCCTTCGTTGATTTCCGCTGGCGACCCGCCCTTATTTCAACTCCGCATTCAACTTGGCCACCGTGGCCTCGTCGAGGTTGGAGTTGGCCAAGGACTCGCGGACGGCGGCCGGGTTGTAGACTTTCCATGCATTGATGGTGCTTTTCAAACTCTGCAGCTGACGGTCAGGGTCCTGGATGTTAGCCGCCCAGGTGAAGGCTGCGGCGGGATCGGTCGGCGTGATTTTTTCGATGAGCTTGGCCGCGGCTTCATCGCGGGAACGGCCCTGGGGCAATTGGTTGATCCAGGTGGAAGCCGCCATGGTATCCGTGCCCGCCCATTGGTCGGCCACGGCACCCATGGCCGCCTCGCGCGCTTTGCCCTCCGGCAACTGGGTCGCCCAATCCGCAGCCGCGTGAGGATTCTGACTGACCCAGGCCCTGGCGATCGTGCTGGCCGAAGCCGCCAGGCCGCTGGTGGCGGCCTCGATTCCCTCGGCTCCAGGCAGGGCGGCGGCCAGGCTGCCGGCGGCTTTGCCGGGGTCATCGGTGGCGGTCGCATTCCATACGCTGGCCAAAGCGCTGTAACGATCCGCTTCCGGCAACGAAGCCGCCCATTTTTCCGCCTCGGCCGGTGATTTTTCCGCCCAGGTGGCGGCAATTTTTTCCCGTGCGGTGCGCCGGGCATTTTCGTCGGCGATTTGTCCCGTGGCTCCCGCTGCTTTTTCAGGATCGCGGTCAGCCCACTGGGCAAGTGCGGCGGCGGTGGCATCCTGACGGGCTTTTTCGGAATCCAGGGTGGCAGCCCAGGCGATGGCTTCCTCCGGATTTTTCTCCGCCCATTGCGAGGCTACCCGCGCCGCCGCCTGCACTGAAGCGGCGGAGGGCGGCAACGCGGCCGCCAGTTCCGCTGCTTTCTTCGGGTCCGCCGAGGCGATGCCGGCGGAGAGCCGGCCTATCACCAAATCCTGATCCTCCTGGGGCAACGTCCGCGCCCAGGCAAGGGAGCCTTCGGCGTCATTCCACCCGAGGTTGCCGGAAACCCGGAGCAGGGCATCGTTCCTCATTTTGCCTTTCGGCAGCAGGGACATCAGCGTTTCCAAATTCTCCCCCACGCCGCCATAACCAGCATACGACGCCATGTTCGACAAACATTCCTGACGGATCGGACTATCCTCCATGGTTTTGATCCACGCCACGGCCCCGTCGGGATCCGACCACATCCAATTGGACGCGATCCCGCCGAGCAAGGCACGCTGCTCCCGGAGGGGTTGCTGTTGGGCCAGACTCAAGGCAGTCTCCGGATCGCGCTCCGCCAGGCTGCTGATCACCGTGCGGACCAAGTTCAGGCTTTCACTGGCACGGGGCAGTGATTTTGCCCAAGCCAAAGCGGCCACCGGATCGTCCTGCGCCATGCCTTCCGCGATATTGCCGAGCGCTTGGCTGCGCTTTTGTCCATCCGGCAGGGAACCGGCATAGGCCGCCGCCCCGGAGGGATCCTGCCGCGACCAGATACTGAATACGGAATAGTAGGAAAAATCGCCGAGCCGGGCTTTTTGCCGGTCCAGCAGGGCAATCGCCATTTCCGGCCGGTCCTGGGCCACCCGGACCGCCATCGCCCGCAGGGCGGCGGTTTTGCGGCCTTCCCCCAAGGCTCCCAACGCCGCTTCCGCCCCTTTCGGATCGGTGATTGCCAGTTGGGAAAACACTGCCGGGAGCGCTTCACGGGTGGCGGCGGTGCTGGGGCCCATCACAAAAGCGAGCGCTTCCTTCGGCGAAACCTCCGCCCAGGTGCCCAACAGGATATCCTTTACTTTGGAATCGCCGCCCCAGTAGTTGGACGGCTGATTACTGGCTTCGAGGGCCAGCGCTTTCAGGTCCGCGGGGCTGAGTTGATCCGCAAAAGCCAACAGACGGGCCTGGGTGCGGAGCGGATTCTTTCCGCTCCGGGAAAAGGATAGCAGGGATTTGATGGCGGCTTTGGGATCGCCGGCATTGATAGGAGGCAGAACTTCGGATTTCACTGGGGCCGGAGCCCCCGCGGTTCCCTTTTTGCCGGTGGCGGAAGCCTGAAGGGGCCCTCCGGCCGGGAGTCCGGCTTCCGCCGCCGGGGAAAGCGCCCCCGCCGGTTGGAGCGCAGGACGCAAAAACCACCCGGCAAGCACGCCGGCGGACGGAAGGAGAATCAGCAGGATCGGTTTCATAGCGGCAGGACAGCCCTTCTACCTGACAGAATGGCCTGACGGAAAGCATAAACCGCTTCCGGCGTTAGATTGTTCAAAAATTCATGCTGGAATGCCGGCGGAGGGAGTCTCCCTTCCCGTTGCCGGATCCGGCTGAAATTTGATTTATTCGAAAATATGGGGCCGTTTGACCGGTTCACCACACATCACGCAGAGTTTACGCCGCGAGTGGGTGTTGTTGCCGCAACTGCCGCAGACGAGGGTTTGGGCGGAGATTTTTCCGTCGGCAGCGCCGTCGCGCAGATCCACCTCCAGCACATGGGCGCACAATTGTTCATCCGTCAGGCCGTGGTGCTGGCGCAGCAGTTCCCACATGGCCTGGGAAACCAGCGTGAGGTGCTCCACCTGGCGCTTCAGCCTGCCCAGTTCGGCTGCGGCATCCTCCGCTTTGTTGCTGGCGCGTTGAGCGGTGCGTTGGGCCGTGTGGATGCCCTGCTGCTGATAGAGGTCCCAGATCATGGCGTTGTTTCCAGTTTCCGCAGGGCGGCGAGCCGCTGGATCATGGGCGGGTGGGAGTAATGCAGGAAAACCGTGAGGGGGTGCGGCGTGAGATTGGAAAGTGTGTCGCGGGCGAGGCGTTTGAGGGCGGCGGTCATGTCCACAGGGCCGCCGGTGGCCCCGGCGGCATAGGCGTCGGCTTCGTATTCGTGCTTCCGGCTCCACAGGCCGCTGAGGATGCCCAGCACCGTCTGCACCGGTTCAAAGAGGATCATGAAAAAGACAAACCCCAGCCACAGCACCGGACTGGATAGTCCGAAGGCGGCATGCAGGCCGGGATGACTGAGTATGGTGCCCATCAGGAGGAAAATCACGGCGAGTTGGACCACCGCCACGATCAGCCGCTGCACGATATGGCCGCGTTTGAAGTGGCCTATCTCGTGCGCCAGCACCGCCAGCAATTCGGGCTGCGGGTGTTTTTCGATCAGGGTGTCGTAGAGCGCGATCCGTTTGTTTTTGCCGAAGCCGGCGAAGAAGGCATTGCCCTTGGTGGAACGGCGACTGCCATCGATCACGAAGAGTTCCTTCACCGGAAAGGCACAGGTTTCAGAGAGGGTTTGAATCGCAGTTTTCAGAGGCCCATCCTCCAACGGGGTGAATTTATTGAAGAGCGGCATCAGATAGCGCGGGGCGATGTATTGCAGCGCCAGGACCAGCACCGTGACTGCCAGCCAGGCCCATAACCAAGCCCCCGGGAAGGTCCCGAACAGCCAGAGCAGCAGCGCCAGCACCGGCAGGCCGATCACCGCCCCCAATGCCAGACCTTTGATCTGATCGGCCATGAAGACGGCAGGGGTGGTTTTATTGAAACCGTATTTGGCTTCGATTTTGAAGGTGTCATAACAGGTGAACGGCAGGCTGATCAGGCTGCTCCCGAGATGGAGCAGGCTGATCCCCAGCAAGCCCTGATAAATAGGCTGAGCCGTGATGCCGGCCACCACCGACTGCAGCCACGGAAACCCGCCCCCCAGCCAGAAACCAAGGAATACCGCCAGGCGCACGCCACTGGCAATGAGGTCGTGGCGGGCGCTCTCGCGGCTGTAGGCCTGGCTTTTGGCAAAAGCGGCTTCATCAAAGACATCCTTGAAGTCCTCCGGCAGGGGCTGGCTGAGATGTTTCAGATTCAGCAGCACGGAAACCGTCTCCAGCAGGTAGAGGCCAAGAACAGAACAGAGGAGGAGGAGGAACCAGGGATTGTCAGGGGACATGGAGGAGTTTTCAGGATGCGGCCCTCAGGCCTTGGGCTAACGGGTGCGGAAAGCGGAAGCAGGCAGGCCTTCCTTGTTGATCAGGTTGGCTTCGGGAATCTGGTTCCAGGCGTGGCGCACCTGGGTGGGGGCCGGCACTCCAGCGCTGGAAACGAGGATATCGTTGCCTTCGATCACCGCTTCGGCCGGCAGGAATTTTCCGTCAGGGCCGGCGACTTCAAATTCCCGCAGCGGCTGGCCATCACGGGAAGCGAGGCCGCTGCCGGTGGAGGTGAATTTGAGGCGGAGTTTGCCGTTTTCCGGGGTGGCGCCGGCAAAAACAGGGCCTGAATAAACGAGGTTGGCCCGGCCATAATCCTTGACGAGGGCGATCAGGGAGAGGCGGCGGCCCACGTCGAGTTTATTGGCAGGATGGATGTCGGAGAAATTGCCGATGTCGTTGATCACGGCCACTCCGGTGTTGGGGATTTGCGTCAGGGTGTCGTTCTGGGCTTCCTGGATTTCCGGGAGCGCCGTATTTTGCCGGGCCTGCTCGCGGGGGTGGTTGCCGTAATTGAAGGGGGCCAGTTGGACCGTGTAAAAAGGGAAGTCGCCTTGGTTCCAGACTTTCCTCCAGCCCCCAATCAGAGCTTTTTTGCGCTCCAGGTAACCTTGACCCTCACCGAGATTGCTTTCACCCTGATACCAGACGGCGCCCCGGATGGCGAAAGGAACGAGGGGATGGATCATGGCGTTGTACATGCCCACCGCCCCCTGGGGAGGAGCTCCGGGCCGTTGCGGAATGGGGGTCAGGGCTTTGCCTTGCTCCAGCCGGGCCCGGGAGTCGCGGGACCACTGCTCGACGCTGCCCACCCAGCCCCCCATGCTGGCGGCATATTCGCTGGTGCCGGGAACGTTGGCTCGGACGGCCCGGGAGAGTTCCTGCTGGCTGGGGACCATGGCGAAACCTTCCACCGGAGTCCAGGGTTCGATACGGGTGCCGCCCCAGGAGCTGTTGATCAGACCCACGGGCACTCCCAACTCCCGGTGCAGTTCCGCCCCCATGAAATAAAGCACCGCCGAAAATCCGGCGGCGGTTTCGGGAGTGCAGACTTTCCAGGAGGCGTCGCAGGTGGGTTGGGGATCAATGTTGACCACCTTGGGGACCTGAAACAACCGGATCTGCGGGAAACGGGCGGCCGCTGCCGCCGCTGCCCCGTTTTCGGACTGACTGACCGGCCACTCCATGTTGCTCTGGCCACTGCCGAGCCAGACTTCGCCAATCAGCACATCGGCCAGCTCGATTTTGTTATTCCCCTGAACGGTCAGAATCTGGCCGGTGGCATTGGCGGCAAGGGGATCCAGCCGGACGAGCCATTTCCCCTCGGGTGAGGCACTGGTTTCTTTGGCCTGCCCCGCAAAGCTGACCTTGATTTTCTCGCCAGCGGCGGCCTGCCCCCAGACCGGGACCGGTTTATCCCGCTGCAGCACCATGCCGGCAGAAAGCACCGATGGAAGGGTGACATCGGCAAAGACGCTGGTGCTGAAAGCGATGGAAAGGACAGGGAGAACAAAGGCGGTTTTCATGCCCGGTCATCACACTTGAGAGGTTGCCCCCTGGCAAGCTGAATTCTGCACGGGCCGGCCGCACCGCGCCCGCCGGGTCAGGGCAAATTGAGCTTTTGCCCGATTTTGATCAGATCACCGCTCAGTCCATTGGCGGAACGCAGCGCAGACACGCTGGTGCCGTTGCGCCTGGCGATGGAGGTCAGGGTATCGCCGCTTTGGACCGTGACAGTGCGGCCGCTGCCGGCAGCGCCACTGTAAGTGTCGGCGGGGGCCGAATATGGGTTTGGAGCCGCCGTGGTCTGCGGCTGCTCATAGCTGCCGTAGGGATTCGGGGCCGCGGTTTGGCCATAAGGATTTGACGCCGGGGCAGCCACTTGTCCGTAAGGGTTGCTGGCTGGAGCCTGGCCGTAGGGATTGGACTGCTGCCCGTAAGGATCATAAGCCGCCGCTGGTTCTTCCTTGGGCTTGAAGAGTTCGCAGGAGGAGGTGGAAAACGCGAGCAGGGCAGTGGCGGCAAGGGACAGAGGGCGCATGGCAGTAAAGTTAAGGTGAGCGATTGTAGGAATTGCTGATATTTAAGCGATGTTTACTAATTGACAAGGTTTCTTTGCTGGGAAGCCCACCGTTCCACGGACAAAAAAATGGCGGGATCAGAACATCGATTTCACCGGGGCAGCGATCGCTTCACCAAGGAGGCGGTGATTGGCCGCATCAAAGTGCAGCCCGTCCAAGGGGCTCGCGGTGACGAGCGGCTGGGCGTCCAGGAAGGCACAGCCCGTCTGCGTGGCGATTTGCCGGTAATAGTCCGGGAGCCGTCGTGATTTGGCGGCCGCCGCTTCAAATTTTTCCGCCAGATCCGGCAGATGGCCGAACGGCCCCACCGCAGGAGGACAGACCAGCAGAATTTTCGGAGCCGTCCCGCGCGGCCCCGCCTCGCTTTGCCGGATCAGGCCCAAGAGCGCCGCGGCCCCCGCCGCAATTTCCCCGGGTGGGGCATGGAAGACGGTTTTAAGATCATTGGTCCCCAGCATGAGAATGACGAGGTCGAGCGGCTTGTGGGTTTCGAGAAAAACAGGCAGCGCGGTGCGCCCATTCCGTCCCGGGTGGTGCGGGTCCTCGAAGACCGTGGTGCGGCCGTTTTGACCGGCTGCGATGACCTCAAAGTCCGGTCCCAGCGCGGCCGCGAGCACGCCGGTCCAACGCAACGCGGACGGATGGCGGACCGGCACGGGTGAGGCGGCGGTGGCATCGGGATCGTAACCCCAGGTATTGGAATCGCCGAAGCAAAGGAGGGTGGGCATCCGGGTGCTTACGGAAAAGGGAACGGAATGCAAGCCGGCGGCAACCGGGCCACGTTTTGTGCATCAACGATCCTTGCCCCCGGCCGCGATAGCCGCAATGGGATCAGTCGAGGCGATGGCTTTTTGGGTGAACGCGAGCGCTCCCGCGGTGCTGGAGTAAGCCAGATAACTGGTGAGGGCGACGCGGTTTCCAGCATCCGGGCCGCTGGTGAAGTAGCCATACAGATCGATCTGGTCTTTCAGCCCCGGGAAGGCTTCCCCGATGGTCTGGCGGAGCGGCACCTGCGCCGCGTAATTGTCAGCGAGTTGATCGAACGGACCGTCGAAGTAGTCGTTCCGCAGAATGCTGGCCTCGCGGACGCCCGTCAGGATTTTCCGCTGCGCATGGGCCCGGTCGGTCCAGAACACAAAACCGGTGCGCCGGCCGAGCAGGATATCCGGCGACAGGGGGGTGAAGGTTTCGGCGACCGGTTTTTCCTCATTCAGCACCCAGAAAAAACATTGGGCTCCGGTGTCATAACAAAGGAAAAACGGCAAACCGCTTTCGTCCCACGTCCGCGAAATAAACCGCTGGCCCGGCCCCAGCAGACCAGCGGCGGGCGGGAGCTGCGGGAGCGGATGGAGATGGAACCGCACGGTTTTTCCCTCACACGAAATGTCACAGGTTAGCGGATCAGGACAAGCCACCGTGACCCCTTCCTCCGCCCCGAGGCGTCGGGCGATGCTGAGCTGATCCTTTGCCAGCGTTTCGTCAGGAAACTCCAGCCATTCGGCGTAGGCGAATGAAACCACCCCTTTTTCCCGCAGACCGCTCGCGGGCCGGATATTGCCCCGGATTTCGCGGCCCCCGGCGGTGAGCCGCCAGTAAAAGTAGTTTTCGGTCGGATAAACCATCACCTCCGCTGGCAAGTGCCGGAACACCCAGGCCCACACGGCATCGCTGTTCCGGAAATCCAAACCGGGAGCGTGCCAGGCTTCGGTGAGCGGCTGATGCAGGTCCAGCAGCGGAGGCCCCGCAGCCGGCAGAGCTTTCGTCAGGACCGCGGTGGAAGTGCCGGGGCCCTCTTCTGCAGCCGTAAGAACGTTGCCCCACAGCAGGAGGGAAAAGATCAGCCAGCGTCTCATGATTTCTCTCTGCGGCGCGGACGGGGAAACTCAATCGGAAAGGCGTGGCGAATTGGGGGTGATTCCCTGCCCTGTCAAGCATGGGCGGTGAACCAATCCGCCCCCTGCCCCAGCTCCACCACCACGGGGACGGCCAACGGCAAGGCCTCCTGCATCAATCCGGGAATCAGGCCCCGCATGGCTTCGCTTTCGGCATCGGGCACCTCGAAGACCAATTCATCATGGACCTGCAATAACATCCGGGCCGCATAACCCCCGCTGCGCAGGGCTTCCGCGATGCGTACCATGGCAATCTTGATCATGTCGGCCGAGGTGCCCTGGATTGGCATATTGATGGCAGTGCGCTCCGCCGCTTTGCGGACATTCACGTTGCTGGAATTGATGTCGCGCAGGTAGCGGCGGCGGCCGGTGATGGTTTCGACATAACCGCATAGTTTGGCATCCTCGACGGTGTTTTCCATGTAGCGCTTCACGCCGGGATACTGCACAAAATACTCCTCGATCAGCCTCGCACCTTCGCTCCGGGGAATGCCCAGGCGCTGCGACAGCCCGAACGCGCTGATCCCGTAGATGATCCCGAAATTCACCATCTTGGCGGTGCGGCGCATGTCGCTGGTCACGTCGGCAAGGGCCACCCCATGCACCCTGGCCGCGGTGGCAGTGTGAATGTCGATGCCCTGCTCGAAAGCCTCCATCATGTGAGGATCGCGGCAGATGCTGGCCATCACCCGCAGCTCGATCTGGCTGTAGTCCGCGGACAACAACGACCACCCCGGACCGGGCGCGATGAAGGCTTTGCGGATCTCCCGGCCGGCCTCGGTGCGGATGGGGATGTTCTGCAGATTGGGGTTGTTGGAGGCCAACCGCCCGGTGGCGGTACTGACCTGCTGGAAGGTGGTGTGCACCCGCCCGGTGCGCCGGGCAATCGCCTGCGGCAGGGCATCGACGTAGGTGCTCTTCAATTTTGAGGCCTCACGATAGGCCAGCAGATCCGCCACCACGGGGTGTTCATCCGCCAATTCTGCGAGGATATCCTCTCCGGTCATGTATTGGCCGGTCTTGGTCTTTTTCGGTTTTTCAATCAGTTTGAGCTGATCAAATAACACTTCACCGAGCTGCTTGGGCGAGTTCAGGTTGAACTTGGTTCCCGCCTTTTCGTAAACCGACAACTCCAACTGCGCGATCTCCTTTTCCAACCGGATGCCAATGACGCCCAGCACGGCTGGTTCCAGTTTGATCCCCGCCGCTTCCATGCCGGCCAGCACCGGAACCAGAGGGCTTTCGATTTCATAAAAGACACGGTCCTGTTCCAGCTTGTGCAGTTTCGGCTCCAGCAGGGGTTTCACCTGCAGGGCCAGGTCAGCGCGTTCCATGGCGCGGTCCGGACGGGCGGTGTCTTCCGGCTCCATGCCGGGCATGAGGAGTTGGCCGGAGGCTTCCACTGCCTTCAGGGTGGCCGGAATATAGCCCAGCAAGGATTCAGCCAGATACTCCAACGAGATCTTTTGCTCGGGATCAATCAGGGCCTGGGCCAGCATCCCATCAAAAATCCTGGCCTGGACCGGCCCCGCGCCATGCAGCAGCAATACCTGGATGGGCTCCTTCAGGTCATGCCCCACCAGCGTGATCTCCGGATTTCCCAGCAATGCCGCCACCTCTGCCGTGAGTACCGCGGAATCGGCACCGGTCAGGTAAAAGGCCTCATGCACCGCCGGAGCCAGCGCGATGCCGCGGATCTCCGAAGACCGGGCATCAGCACCCTGCCAATCCACCGCAAAGCCGGTGATGCCCGCCTCCAGTGCTTTGGCCAGGGCGGCCGCGCGGGATTTGGCAGAGTCCGCGATGGTCCATGCATGCGGCACGGTGTCGTGCGTGTGGAGGATGGGCACCGGCGGGGCAGCGGGGGCCGATCCGGTGTCGTCCGGAACCGCGTTTTCCTCGCGGCGATGGAATCCGCGGCCTGCCCTGAAATTTTCGCCAAACAACCGGCGGCCCACCGCATTGAATTCAAACTCCACCAGGAGCGACTGCACCGCCTCTTCGTTGAGAGGCTGCCGAATCAGTTCGGCCAGATCGATATCGATGGGCACATCCAGTTGGATCGTGGCGAGGTCGCGGGAGAGCCTCGCCTGTTCCGCATGGATCGCCAGATTCTCCTTCTGTTTGCCTTTCAGCTTGTCGAGATTCGCGAGGATATTCTCGATGCTGCCAAACTGTTGGATCAGACTTTTGGCGGTTTTTTCGCCAATCCCGGGCACGCCGGGAATATTGTCAGAAGCATCGCCCCACAAGCCCAGGATATCGATCACCTGCTCAGGCCGTTCCACCAGCCATTGGGCCTGCACTTCCGCCACTCCGATCACTTCGTGGTCGCCACCTTGCCGGCCGGGTTTCCACATGAAGGTGCGCTCGTCCACCAATTGGGCGAAGTCCTTGTCCGCCGTGACCATCCACGTGGTGAAGCCACCTTCGGCTTCGGCCCGCTTGGCGAGGGTGCCGATGATGTCGTCCGCCTCATAACCATCCAGCTGGAGAACCGGAATCCGGAAGGCCTCCATCATGCGTTTCACGTGAGGAATGGCCTTGCTCAGGTCCTCCGGCATTTCCTGCCGCTGCGCTTTGTAGGCCGGAAAACGCTCATGCCGCGCGGTCGGCGCGCTGGTGTCGAAGACCATCGCCAGATGCGTCGGTTTTTCCTTCGTGATCAGCTCCACCAAAGTGTTCGTAATCCCGAGCATGGCCGAGGCATTCAGCCCATAACTGGTCATGATCGGCTTCGCCGCGAACGCAAAATGCGCCCGGTAGACGAGCGCCATGCCATCGAGCAGAAAAAGTCGTTTGGAGTCCATGCGTTTCAAATGGCATGAAATCCGGCAGGCACCACGGCGGAATGCATGGGACGTTTCGCCCCCAACCCCACTCCGACCGGCCTTCCAAGGTTACTCAAACACCACCTTCAGCTTGCCGGACTTGGGAGCTGCCGCTTCACCAAGGCTTTCCGCAAGGTGTCCGGATGAAACCGGAGCCGCCACGGCGGGGACGGAAGCCGGCGCACCGGCTTCCAAGGCGGCTTTCAGGGCGCCTTCCACCATTTGGCCGCAGTGGATTTTCATCGGAGGCAGCGGCCCGAGCGGGGTGGACATTTCCGCGGCTGAAAGCTGGCGGGCTTCGGCAACGGTGCGGCCTTTCAGCATCTCCGTGGCCATGCTGGCGACTGCGATGGCGGTCTGGCAGCCGAAACTCTGGAAGGACGCCCGGTCGATCACCTTCTGCCCGTCCTTTTCGGTGAATTTGAGCCACATGCGCACCATGTCGCCACACTCGGGGCTACCGACCGTGCCCACGGCATCGGCATCGGTCATTTCGCCGAGGTTGCGGGGATTCGAGATGGCGTCGTTGAGAAGTTGTTCGTCCATAGTGGGGGGAAAGTAAAAGGGTTCAGGTTTCAGGTTTCAGGCAAGGGCGTTGGTATGTTATTATCTGAACCCTGAAACCTGAACCCTTTTACCTCGTCTACTCCATCTCCAACTTATACCGCCGCACCGCCGGATCGACTTCGGTGCTCCAGGCATCAATGCCGCCGGCCAGTGATTTCACCTGCTGGAAACCGTGGCCGATCAGGTAGGCGGCGGCGTCGAGGCTGCGGAGACCATGGTGGCAATAAACCACGATGGGTTGGGTTTTGTCGCCGGAGTGGAAGAAGTCCTCCAGCAGGGGCTGGGTCATGAGTTCGGCTCCCGGGAGGCGGACGGCTTCGAATTCCTCGCGGGAGCGGACGTCGAGGAGGCGCGGAGGATGAGGAGAATCCAGCGCGGCCTTGAGATCAGGGGCAGAGATCTGCATGGCGGCATCGTTTTCCTGGCTGGCGAGGAGGTGGGCGATGGCTTCATCCACCGGCATATCTTCATTGCGGGCGCAGACTTCGGCCAGCGTTTCGCTCAACTGGAAACCGCAACTGGAGCAGCCGCCGACGTGGTATTTGGCAAAGAGGGCGCGGCGGGCTCCGGGGAAGGCATCCAGGAGCGCCCCCATGGTGAGACCGGGGTGAATGGGGGGCGGGGGTGATAGGAGCATATCGTTGAAAAAACTCAGTGGGAGCATCGTCCACTGGGGTGGATTTTCCTCTTTGCGATACAGTAGCCGCGCCTAGACTGGGGTCAACCCGGTGGAAGCGCTTCGCCGCGAACCCTTTCCCCCCACCCCTCATGAATCAGGACCTTCCCAAAATCCATTTCTGGCCGAATTTTATGACGGCGGGAAATCTGTTCTGCGGCTTCTACGCCATGCTGCTGCTGCGGCACGATCCCGCTCCGACCGCCGTTTACACTGCGATCTGGCTGATCCTGGGGGCCTGTTTGTTTGACTTGCTGGATGGCCGCATCGCGCGCGCCATTGGAGAGGAATCCCCCTTCGGCCGGGAATTTGACTCGCTCGCGGATATTGTCAGCTTCGGGGTGGCTCCCGCGTTTCTGATGCACCACCTGGTGCTGGACCATATTGATATCGAGAGCAACGACCGCGCCGGTTGGTTCATCGCTTTTGCTTACATCCTTTGCGGAGCGATCCGCCTCGCGCGCTTCAACTGCGTGGCCGCATCCGCTCCGAAGGGCAAACCCAGCAATGATTTCACCGGCTGCCCCATCCCGGCCGCCGCCGGGGTGATTTGTTCCATCACCCTGCTGCTGGATGATTTCAGCAATAAACAAATCGAGCTGGGCAATTGGAAATGGTTCCTGCCGGCTCTGCTGATTCTCCTGTCCTTCCTGATGGTGAGCACCGTGAAGTATCCCAGTTTCAAAGGACTGTCCTGGAAGACCAAGCGCACCATCCCATGGTTCCTCGGAGCCATCAGCATGGTGGCCATCATCGCCTACAAACCCAAGATCATGGTGGCGGTGCTGTTCATCGGTTATCTGTTCTACGGCCTGATCCGCCCCTGGGTCTCCCGGAAATGGCGGCGGGAAATTGAAGAGGATCCGGATGAACCGGGTGATGAGGAGGAAGTGACTCCATCCATCTGAAATCGCATTGGCACACCACTTTTGATGGTCGGAAATTGGAGATCCCGGCATTTTTCCGACCATGCATCACGGAATAGAAGCACACGGCTTTGCGATCATTCCGCAGGTTCTTGGCGCTGGCGAACGGGCCACATGGATTACCAGACTGGGACCTGTAGTCGGAGCAGGGAGGCGGGGACTTTTGTCCGAGCCGGATGTTGCGGCCTTGGCTCGTTCGAAGCAGTTGCTGGATTTGATCCGCCCGCATCTTTCCTCCGAACCGGTTCCGGTTCGTGCGATCTACTTCGATAAATCACCGGACGCGAATTGGTTGGTGCCGTGGCATCAGGATTTGACCTTGGCGGTTCGTGTCAGGATCGAAGTGCCCGGCTTCGGTCCATGGAGCATGAAGGATGGAGTCCCTCATGTGCAGCCGCCTGTGGAACTGCTCGAACAAATGATCACGGTGCGGCTGCATTTCGACGACACGGATGAATCCAACGGAGCTTTGCGCGTCCTCCCCGGCTCGCACTGCAAGGGTCGCCTTTCCGCTAGGGATATCCAGGAACTACGCGGCCAACAGGGTGAAGTCCTTTGCGCGGCACCAGCCGGCGACGCCTTGCTCATGCGTCCCCTGCTGCTTCATGCTTCGGGTCGTTCCACGGTGACGCGTCACCGGCGCGTCCTGCACTTGGAATATGCTGCATTCGACCTCCCCAGCCCGCTCCAATGGCACGAGCGGAGTTGAACAGATGAAAAACAGATCCTAGCAGAAGAACAGCTCGATCATCAGGATGGCCACGATGTTGACCACTTTGATCATCGGATTGATGGCGGGACCGGAGGTGTCCTTGTAAGGGTCGCCGACAGTATCGCCGGTGACCGCGGCCTTGTGGGCGTCGCTGCCTTTGCCGCCATGGTGGCCTTCCTCGATGAATTTCTTGGCGTTGTCCCAGGCCCCGCCGCTGGAGGTCATGGCGATGCCGACGAACAGGCCGGTGACGATGGTGCCGACCAGCATGCCGCCGAGGGCTTTGGCGCCGAGCGCGGGGATAGCGGCGATGGCGACCACGCCGACCACTGGCAGGAGTGCGGGCAGGATCATTTCACGGAGCGCCGCTTTGGTGACGATGTCCACGCAGGCGGCATATTCCGGCTTCTGGGTGCCGTTCATGATGCCGGGGAATTTTTCGAGCTGGCGGCGGACTTCCACCACCACGGCACCGGCGGCTTTGCCCACGGCGCTCATGCTCCAGGCGGTGAACAGGCAGGGCAGCAGACCACCGAGGAACATGCCGATAATCACAATCGGGTCCTTCAGGGAGAAGTCCCAGGTGTGACCGGTCTTCCGTTCCAATTCCAGATAGTAACTTCCGAAAAGCACCAGCGCGGCGACCCCGGCGGAAGCAATGGCGTAGCCCTTGGTGACCGCTTTCATGGTGTTGCCCACCGCATCCAGGCTGTCAGTGCGCTCGCGCACCTCTTCGGGCAGGCCACTCATGACAGCGATGCCGCCGGCGTTATCGGTAATCGGGCCGAAGGCATCCAGCGAAATGATGATGCCAGCCATGCTGAGCATGGACATGACGGCGGTGGCGATACCAAAGAGGTCTCCGGCCTGGTAGCTGAAGAAGATGGCGGCCACAATGCAGAGCACCGGCAGGGCGGTCGCTTTGTTCCCCACCGCGAGCCCGGCGATGATATTGGTGGCGTGGCCGGTGCGGGAGGCTTCAGCGATGCTGCGGACCGGCCGGTAGGCGGTGGAGGTGTAATAATTCGTGATGACCACCGCGGCGCCGGTCATGAGCAGTCCGACCAGGGCCGCGCCGTAGATGCCGGTGGAGGTGTAGGTTTTGCCAGCGATTTCCAAGGTATCAGGGAGCAGCCCGATGGTGGCAGGCCAGTATAGAAGTGCGGAGAGCACGCCGGAGACGAGCACGCCTTCCATCAGGACCCGGTCGGCTTTGGCGCTGTTGCTGCGGATATTGACGTAAAGGATACCGAGGACGGCACCGATGACGGAGATCCCGCCGATGACGAAAGGATAAACCATGGCTCCTTCGGCAGCTGGACCGCTCCCGAGTTGGAGGAAGCCGATCAACAAGGCCCCAATCAGGCTGACGGCGTAGGTTTCAAAGACGTCCGCGGCCATGCCAGCGCAGTCGCCCACGTTGTCGCCCACATTGTCGGCGATGGTGGCAGGATTGCGGGGATCGTCCTCGTTCAAATTCGATTCAACTTTGCCCACGAGGTCGGCTCCCACGTCGGCGGCCTTGGTGTAGATGCCGCCGCCGAGCCGGGCGAACACGGAAATCAGACTGGAGCCCAACGCCAGGCCGACCAGGCTATCCACGGCATGTTCGGTGCTGGTGCCACGCATCACATTGAAGAAAATACCCACGCTGAGCAGCGCCAGACCCACCACCAGCAAACCGGTCACGGCCCCGCCGTTGAAGGCCACCCGCAGGGCTTTGGGTTCGCTCTCGGTCGCCGCCTGGGTGGTGCGCACATTGGCCAGCACCGCGATGCGCATGCCGATGAACCCCGCCACCAGCGAACACACCGCACCGACCACAAACCCCGCCGGCACGGCCATACTCTGCTTCCAGGCTGCCAGCAGGAGGGTGATGATCACCGCGATGATCCCCACCGCCACCAACTGCCGCTTTAAATAGGCGGCCGCCCCTTCCTGAATCGCCGCCGCCACTTCCGCCATACGCGCATTGCCGGCCGGGGCGTTCTTGATCTGAAAAATCAGCACGCCCGCCACCAGCAGTCCGAAGACACCCAGGGCGAGGGCCAGTTGGATGCCATTGTGCAGCAGAAAATCAGAAGCAGCGAGAAAAGCAAACATGGGCGGGGTTTAGTTAAAATTGTCCCAAAACGGGAGCGCGAGTCTAGCGTGCAGCCCCGGAGGCGCAAGATGCATTTTCGGGGGCCGCCGGGCTTTTGGATTCGCCCGGAAAACCGGAGGGGGCGGCCCCTCCAGAACTTCACTTGCGGGCAAATCCATTTTACGATAGGCCTGAGGGTATGAACCGATTGCGCTGCGGCTCCCTGCTCATCCTCACCCTGGCAACCGGCGGCTGCGGCCCCACCGAGGGGCATCGGGCGGCCCTCGCCGAGACCAAAAAACTCCAGGAGCGCATCCAATTTCTCCAGGAGGATGTAGCCCGGGTGACCAGTGAGGCCAAAGGGGCGCAACGCAGCATCGACAGCGCCCGGGAAGAGGCCACCCGCCGGGAACAGGAAACGAAAGCCGAGCGCGAAGCCCTGCAGAAGAAGCTGGATGAGGTGCTCAAAGCCTTTGACGAATACAAAGGGAAATACCGTCTGAGCGCCCAGCACCGGGCCGCCGGCCAACGCCTCGCGACATTGGATGGCGGAGCGGGCCGGGTATTCAAGGACGTGGAAGTCCTTTCCATCACCCCGGGGGAACTGCGGTTCCGCCATGCCTCGGGCCTGGACAAGGTGCCGCTGGGCCAACTGGAGACCAGCCTGCGCGAACGTTTTGCCTACGATCCGGAAAAGGCGGCGGCCTGGCTGGCCGCTGAACGGCAAAAGGAAGTGGATGAGGAAACCAACGCCCTCATCGCGGAAACCAAAGCCGCCAATGCCACCGTCGCCCGGATGCAACGGGCGAAATCCGGCAGCACCGGAGCCCGCCTCCGTTACCAGCAAAACTTGAACGCCATTTACGCCTCCGCCCATGCCTTGCAGGCCGACCGGAATTGTTGCCCCGTCCACAAACGTTATCAACTCGCGGAGTGGTCCGCCGAAGCCGCCAGGATTAAACAACGAATGGCCGCTCTGCCCGCTGGCCCCTGAACGCGGCGTCACCGCCAGGCAGATTCTGCGGCACGCTCAGGGTTCCGGCGCCGGGCGGGGGCGGGTCGTCACCTCCCGGAAGCGGGATTCGTAGTCCGGGTGGTTGGTCCCCATCAACCGGTCCCAGACGTTGAAATACAGACCATAATTGCCCCGCATTTTTTCGTGATGCTGGGCGTGGTTGGTCGGCGTGTTGACGATCCGGCCCAGCCAGGAATCCATCAGCCAGCGCGGATGGAATTCATAACCGGTGTGCCCGATAATGTTGAACGTGATCTGCCAGACCATGAAGATCACAAAGGCATAGGGATGCATCGGAATCACTGTGACCGCGATCGGGAAAATGGCGGCCTGCACCACCGCTTCCGCAGGATCGAACGCGTAGGCCGCCCATGGACTGGGATTGTGCGAGAGATGGTGGGTGCGGTGAAAATAGCGGAACAGTTTCCGGTGATGCATCAGCCGGTGGGTCCAGTAGAACCAAGTGTCGTGTAGCAGCACCGCACAAAAAATACTCCCCCAGAACCAGGCGGTGCCAAGGTCACCCCTTTTCCAATAAAGCTGGGTCCACCCCGCCTTCGCCGCCATTATCGTAGCTGCACTGACCAATCCAAAGATGACCACCGAAATGGCGGAATAGAAAATTTCCCGCCTCACTTCTGAACCCGCCGGCAGCCGGGGCACAATCTTCCGATGCTGCCAGCGCCGCGCGAACAGCACGTAGCCCAGCAGCCACGCCACCCCGGCAAATAGAAAGTAGCGCACTGCCAGCTCCACGGTGGATTTTGCCGACATTTCAAAAAAACCGGTCAACCGGGACGGCCATGAAACCGCCAGCGCACTGATGGAAGAAAGGGCATCACTCATCGTAGGTCCGGCGGGTAGCATTCGTCATGGTGCAACCACTGACCACGGTCTTCAAGGCAGTAGCTACGCGCTGCCACTCGGCCCTGCTCTACCGCGGAACAAACCTCCCACCGGTCGCTCTTTTCGCCTGACGTGGCTACGGCGGCGGTGTCGCGGGACTTGATCCCTGGTTTTATGCGGCTCCGGGTTTTCACGGGGCCTGGACTTTCAACTCATAGTCACCAGCCACATTCAGCCGGTCAAACTCCCGGCGGATCAGGTTCAGTTTTTCAGGGGATACCGGCGTCTCCAAAATGATATCCCCCCGGCCACGCGACCAGGGTTTCATCTTGATCTCGAGGTTCGCCAAGCCCTTCAACTCCAGTTCTTCAACCAGCACTCGGCGGAATTGATTGGCTTTGTCCACATCCTCGCCGGTTGGAATGCGGAGGCCTACCACCAGATAGACCGCTGCGATCACAAGGACCACTGGCAGACGCAATGCCGCGAAGGTTCTCCTCGAGAAACAGCTTAAAGCTGGCTTTCCGGGTTTGGAATCGGGGACCGTCTCCATGGGCTTTGTCCCTGATTGCCGGGGGAGGATTGCAAATTCTCCCTCCATCAGATGACCCGGTCGTTGCCACCGTCCACGGGGATCTGGGCTCCAGTGGTTTTGCCGAAGAGGGGGCTGGCCATCGCGGCGACCATGGCGGCGACGTCGCGGGATTTGATCTCGGTCTTCATGAGATTGCGGGTTTTGTATTCCTCCACTGTCATGTTATACCGTTCCGCGCTGCGGGCGAGGGCTTCGGGCGTCCAGAGTTCCGTATCGAAGACGGCGTCAGGATGGATGATGTTCACGCGCACCCCATCCGGCGCCAGTTCGAGGGCCGCGACCCTGACCAACTGGGTGACGGCGGCCTTGGCGCAGGAATAGCTGCCGGCCCCGGCTCCGGGCGCAGCGACGTTCCGGCTGCCCACGAAGACGGCAG
Source organism: uncultured Verrucomicrobiota bacterium (assembly GCA_942492905.1). Classification (GTDB taxonomy): domain Bacteria; phylum Verrucomicrobiota; class Verrucomicrobiia; order Verrucomicrobiales; family V1-33; genus CAIZWU01. Next base: position 882,834 of record OW818657.1, on the reverse strand, counting down.
CGGGGTCGATGCCCTTTTTCAGATAGGGGACACAGCACTGGAGCAGCTTCATATGGCTGGTCAGGTTCACTTCGAGGCTCTTGGCCCAGTTCACCGGGTCCATGTCCTCAAAGTTGGCGCCGGCGGTGAAGATCCCGGCATTGCTGACGAGGATGTCCAGTCCGCCGTATTGCCGGATCACGTCCTCCACCGCCAGCTGCACCGCAGGATAATCCGTCAGATTGAGGACCTTTCCGGTGAGACCAGCGCGGCCACCGAGGCGCACCGGGGTCTCGGGGTTGAGATCGAAACCGGTGACGACCGCGCCCTGGGCATGGAGTTCCTCGGCAATGGCGCGGCCAATGCCGGCGGCGGCTCCTGACACAATGGCAATCTTGCCTTGGAGCGGCTTGGGCGCAGGGGCGGAGCGGAGCTTGGCCTGCTCGAGATCCCAGTGTTCAATCTCAAACAGATCCCGCTCCGGCAGGGCGGTCCAGCCGCCCGCGGCTTCAGCCTGCTGGATGGTGCGGACGGTGTGGCGGGCGATATCCGCAATGATGCCGGCCCCGGCCAGAGTAGTATCGAAGGCGATGGTGCCTTTGCCCGGCCAGACAGCCCAGCGGGGCGCGGGGTCGAGGGCCGGCTGGCCCGACTGGAGACGGCTGTGGGATTCCAGATAGTCGATCGCAAAGGCGGCAATGGCGCCATCCTTGCCCAGCACCACGGGGGCGCGTTTCATCCGGATGGAGTGATCGGGCGTCAGGGTGCCGCGGGTGGCGAGGTCCCCGGCATCCGGACGGCTGGCAAATCCGGCCGCTTCCGGGCTGGTTTCGGTCAGGGCGAGCACGGCACGTCCCCTGGCCCGCGAAACGGCCCGGCGGATGGCGGCAAGTCTCCTGAGATCAGTGGGGTCCAATCCGGCCTCGGCCAGTGCCACCACCTCCGGCCCGCCGCCACGATTGGCGAGGGCATCTTCGGCTTCGGTGACCAGCTGGATCATGCGCTCGTAACTTTCCTGGGCGGTCTCCCCGAAAGTGAAGATGCCGTGGTGCATCAGGATCAGGCCTTCCACCTTGCTCCAATCGGCGTCCTGGATGAGTTCGCGCACCGCTTTCGCGAGGAAAAACCCGGGCATGACGTAGGGCACCACGATGACACGGTCGCCCCAGGTTTCCCGGACGAGGGCGGCTCCGTGCGGCTGATTCGTCAGGGCAATCACGGCATCGGAATGGGTGTGATCCACAAACCGGTGCGGGAGCACGGCGTGCACCACGGCCTCGATGCTTGGGTTCGGGCCTGAGGGATCAAGCATGGCCGCGCGTTGCTCCCGGACCATCGCGGCATCGGTCAGGGTGGGGAGTTCCGCGAGCCGCAGCAGGACGTCCAGTTTGACGGCGGGGAACCCTTCGGGACCGATTTTAGCCAGATCGCCCCCGCTGCCCTTGATATAAAGGACCTCGACGGGGTCACCGAAAAAATCGGGGATGGTGGCCTTGGCAGAAGTATTGCCGCCGCCATGGAGAACCAGGGCGGGATTGCGTCCCAGCAGCCGGGAGCTGTAGACGCGCTGGGAGAGAAGATCAGCCCCGCAGGCGGCGGCTTCATCGGAGTTCCAAAGACTTTGCATAAAAGGGGAAAGCGGAAAAAGGCGGCGGCAAACCCACCGCAGGACCGTCTATAGCCGGAATGACTGCGGGCCGTCAATGGAAGGGGCAGGAAAAGCGGCAGCGGCGGGAAGAGGGAAGATTTGCTATTGAAATTGTGGCGGAGGTGCCATATTATAAGAAAGTTCTGCTTCCGTTGTTTTGAACGAGCCGCCTCTTTCCGTTTCCACCGCCCCCCATGGACGGACGGAATTCCCGTCCCTGCCGGACGCGGATCATGTCCCTGCCGATAATCGTATGGGGCCGCCTCCATGGGCGGGATTGGCCGCCATGGCCACGGCATCGGACCGGCAAATGTCCCCGATGGAAGGCCGGCGGTTTGCAGCATTGAGCTCCTTGCCGGAAGCCCTCCGTCTGCCGCCCAAGCGTGATACCCCGCCCGCCCGGCACCAGCGTCCAGCCGTTATTCCTTCACCCCGGCCAGCCTCTGAAATCGCGGCCCGGCCAGCACCACCGCCCCCCTCTCGGCAACTGCCCGCTTCCTCAGCGCAACAGCTGGGCTTCAATTGTCCCTCATGCTTCACCGTGCTGATCATCAAAGACCCGGCCACCTATGACGGGCGGGCCGCCCCCTGCCCCACCTGCGGCATCCGGATCCTCCCTCCGCAGCGAGTGCCTGACAGCCCCTTCAGCATCGTTCATCGCTCCGACGGATTTCCCCAATTGGCCGGGTAAGGCTTCTCCTGGCGGGTTATGGCTCAGCCACTCAGGGCCCTGACGGACTGCGGGGGAAGGTAATCACGGCAGAAAATCCTCCACTGTGAGGAGCCCCGAACCGCGGACACGGTTCCGTTTCGGGGAAAAATACCGGGCCGTCGTCCTCTCCTTCAGAGCGGGCGCGGCGGGACCGGATAAACCGGGCCAGGCCAAAACCTGCGGTCAGCACCAAGGCGGTCAGGATCGGCACGGAAACCGCCAGGTTTCCCCACCAGCGGCGGCCCGGATTACTCGAAGCCCCAGAGTCCGCCGGCTTCGCCGGAAGGCTGCGGGCCAGCCAATGCAGACGGACCGACATCTTATAGCAGAACCTTTCCAGCTGCTCCGTGGGTCCGGACACCCGGGCGGCCTCCACGACGGCCGCATCCACGATGGAACGCAGCACTGCCGCGGTGTAAGTGGCACGCGCCCCGGGGCCAAAAATAGCAAGAGTGCGCTCCGGCTGCTGGTAGAAATAGAACACCAGCAGGGTGTCATCGGATTCCCCGGACCACTGGCGGCGCAGCGCCTGAGGATCAAAATCCGACGGCAATTGCTGCCCGGGGCCGAAGACCAACAAGGTCGTGCGGAACACACATTGATCATTCAGCCATCGTTGCACCAGTGATTCCATCTGCCCACTGGCCCGGTCTTGCACAACCTGCTGCGGATCCACCAAAACCCCCGCGGGCTGCTGCAGGGTATACTGCCCCATGAGCTCGGCTCCGAGCGGAACCACCGCTTTGGGATCCAGCGCCAGGCTTGAACTCTCTTCCCCGGGGAGGGGGGGATCAAGGATCAGGGGGCCTTGGACCGGCTCAGGCTGCAGCGGCCAAATCTGCGGAGGAAAAAGACCGCCCCCCTGATTCGCCGGGCGGGTCCGGTCCCTGATTTCGGTGAGTTCCTGACGCATCCATCCGGGCAGTTCAAGCAGGGAGTCGTGCCATGGAATTGGATTGTCCGGAAGGAATTCCACCGATTCCTCCATTTCGCCGGTCCGGTCGTGCTCACCTGCTTCCGGCAAGGCCATCAAACGCCCGGCGGAGGCCAGGAGCACCGCGCACCCTATCGGAAAGCGGACGTTCACCGGCGGCCAGGGTTGGCCCGCTTGGCAGCGGGGCGGGTTCGGCCAGCCGGGCGCCCGGCGGCAGTGGAGGGAACCACCTCCGCGGGAGGCCGCTCCTGCTCCAAGGGAGATGCTTCTGGAATGGGTTCCGGCAGTGAGACCTCTCCCGTCCGGACGAGAGGAGGAAACCCTGCCGGTCCCGTCTCCGGCAAGCCGGATGGCAAACGTTGGGGATTCCGCAGAGCCTCCCGCGCCACCCGTTTCAACAACCGGCTCAACGCAGCAGTGATGGTCCGCAGCGCCGCTGGATAGTCCGCCCGGCTAAAGTCTTTGGCCGCGGATTTCAGCACCAAATCCAGTTCTTCCTGGCCTATCAGATTTTCGAGGAAATAACCGCCCGCCAGGACTGCCGTGCCGCCACGGGGGTCCACCACCAGCAGCAGCCCCCGCTCGTTGGGTTGCAGACCGTCCAGATCGGTCACGGCGGCATGATTCAACAGCCAGAAGGCGAATTGCCGGGGGCTGGCCGGAGGCGGCAGCGCCCCCAGATACACCAGCAAAAACAACTGCGGGAACATCCGGCCAAAGTCATCCAGCGAGTCCAGAATAGCCTGACGCTGCTCGGGAACCAGGCTGCCTTCCACGTCCATCAAGCGCTCCGCTACCACTGCCTCCGAGCCATACAAACCACAGGCCATCTGCAAGGAATAACCGCAGTGCGGACAGGACGGCACCCCCGGTGCGGCCTTTTGGACGCACCGCGGGCACTTCATGGAAAACCGCTCATTCAATGCGCTCATTAAATCCGGCCAAGGGTTGCCGTCAAATTCTCCTGCAAGTCTCCTCCCCCTCCGGCTCAGGGCCGGCCAGCCGACATGATCGGACCCAACACGGTGTTTTCCACCACACCGGCCGCCCCTGCCCCATCGGGTCCAGCCGCCCTCAATCCGGCGGTGACGGTGATGCCGCCCCCGGTCAATCCCAGCGGCCAGGCACAGATTTCAATTGCCCGGGCGCGGTCCCCTACCACCAAATCCGGCCAGCCATCGCGGTCGGAATCCCCGAAAATCTGATCCTCCGGACCCAAGTAAGTGCCATCCCCTTCCGCATCAACCGCCAATAACTGGCCTGTGTCGTGATCGTAGATCTCCAACCGGCAGGCCGCGCTGGCCTGGACCGCAAGATTCTGGATCCGGGTGCCGCGTCCCCGTTGGTAGATTTCATGATAGAGCGGAATGCTCCATCCGGCATGGAGTTGGAACACCCCGGCATTCACCACCGAGGCCGGAGGCAGACCCTCCGTAAAATAAAACGTCCCTGACCCACTGACCGGCTTCTCCCCGCCATCCCACGTCACCCGCACCGTGTCCTCGGCCAGTCCCGGACCATGCTCCACATAAACTTCCAATTGCTGCCCGGGAAGCAACCGCAGCGGGCGGGCCGCCGGTTCCGTCCCGCCCTGACCCAGCGTGATGTAAAGTCCGCCTTTGCCACTTTGCCATGCCGTCACCACTGCCCCATTGGCAGTGACCTTCAGGGTTCCTCCAACGCTAAAAGCACCCGCATTGGTCAGAAGAAACCGGCTGCGTCCCAACTCCTTGTCCGGAGCAGAAACCAGCACCCGGCTATCCCTGGGCTGCAGATCCACCCCGGCCACCAGCGGCCCAGCCGGTCCCGCCGATGAGGTGCGGGCCAGCAGCCCGGCACCCGCCTGCCTTTCGGCCACCAGGCTTTCCTGCAGCATCTCCGGGAGGGTCACCGGGCGGGCGGCCATCGCCTGATCCAGCCGCACCCACACCTGACGCAACCGCCAGCCATGACCCGCTTCCCGGCACAGCCGCGCCATTTCCAGAAAGGCCTCCACTGCCCGCTGCACCCGGCCGGCGTCGAGCGCCAACTGCGTGGTGCGATCCTGTGCTTTGAACGCCATCAGCCATTGGCCCTGACTTTTCAGCACCTCCGCCCAGAGCGCGTAAATTTCCGCCTCTTCCCCGGTCTGATTCCAATCCTCCACCCGGTGCAGCAATTCCTCCAACGCCGGGGTCAAATCCGCCTCCGGTTGATCTGCCAGGGTAAACCGCACCCACCATTGCTGGGCTTGCAGCCACACCGCCTTCAGCCCCCGCGATTCCGCCTCCGCCGCAATCAATTCCAAATCCCGCCGCGCCTGCCCCGGATTCCCTTTCTTTCCGGCCGCTATCACATGCGCCAACTCCAAACCAAGATCCGCCCCTTCCCCCAGCCACTCTTCCCCCCGGCTCACCACCGGAGCCGCCGCCCGCCTGTCTTCGGCACGCGTCAGCCCCGCTGCAAAAAGCAGCGTGCCACAGCAGCCGATGAGGGAAATTTTCCGCATGAAGCCCGCATCTTAACTCCACAATTTCAAACCGGAAGTCGAAATCCTCGAATTTACCGCGGCTTAACCCCGGCCCCCGCTCCGGTTCACCCGGCGCCGCAACCGCTCGCCAATGGCCCTCCAACGCCGGGCGACCACCCCCGGTTTCAGTCGCCCCAGCCACCGTTTTGCCCGGTCCTTCAAGCGCACTGCCCTTTGCCAGGCCGGCATCGCCCGCAGCCGGGCATAAAGCCCATCCTTCACCCGCATCATCCAATCATGTCCCGCGCGGAACCATCCGACGCCCATCAGGACCGGTTTACAAACCAGGAAGAACCGCGCCACCACCGCGGTCCCCAGCACTTTGGCCGCCACAATCACTCCCACCCCGGTGATCACATGACCGCGCCCCATCAGAAAAAGCGCCCCAATCTTCACCGGCAGCAACATCAGCCCCGGCAGGAAAAAACAAATCACTGCCGCCCACGCCGGCAACCTCGCCAGACGTGCCTCCAACCAAAGAATCGCCGGCCACCGCGTCACCCACGACATCGCGGCGGTCATCCTCACCCACAGCCACTCCTCGATAAAAATGAACAGCGCCGCCAGCACCACCATCGGGGGTGTCAGGATCCGGCGGAAGACGCGGCGCAGCATGATGGATCATGCCCCGCCCCCGCGTATCAGCAAGGCCTTGCGTTCAGCTTCCCTTTCCCGCTATTCCAGTTTCCACCGCGCCCTGCCATGAAACGTTTCCTCCCGCTCCCGCTGCTGCTCCTCCTCACCTTCGGCCTCCGGGCGGAAACCCCGCTCCTCCCCCGCGTCATCCCGCCCATCGGCGATAAACTCACCGACCCCGACCGCACCGCCCTCACCGCCACCCTCGAAGCTCTCACCAAACGCTTCAAGGCCCTCCGCAAAGACCCCGAAAACGCCAACGCCGAGATATTTCTCAAAGCCGTCCGATACGCCATCGAAAACAAAGAGTTCTACAAACCCGAAGACACCGGCAAAGCCCGCGACCTCCTCGCCGAAGCCGACCGCCGCATCACCGACCTCGCCGCGCTGCGCTATCCGTGGCACACCGCCACCGGCTTCGTCGTCCGTGGTTATTACAGCGATATCGACGGCTCCCCCCAGCCCTTTGGCCTCGAAATCCCTGACAACACTCCCAAAACCAACGCCCCCGCCTGGTTCTGGCTCCAAGGCCGCGGCGATTCCCGCACCGACCTCCACTTCATCCACGAGCGCATGAAAAAGGGCGGCGAATTCAAGCCGCCTGGCACCATCATCGTCCACCCCTGGGGCCGCTACTGCATCGGTTATAAGGGCCCCGGCGAGCAGGACGTCCTCGATGTCCGCCAGCTCCTCATCTACCAAGAAAAGATTGATCCCAAGCGCACCGCCATCGCGGGATTCTCCATGGGCGGCGCCGGAGCATGGCTGCTGGGCGCTCACTACCCGGACCAATGGGCCGTCGTCCACACCGGCGCCGGATTTGTCGACGTAAAGCGCTACCAAAAGCTCACCCCCGACAAAATCGCCGCCACTCCCGCCTGGGAACAAACCCTCTGGGGCCTCAACGACGTGCCCGGTTACACCCGCAATCTCCTCAACCTCCCCGTCATCTCCTACAGCGGCGAGAAAGACGCCCAAAAAGCCTCCGCCGACATCATGGCCGGGGAATTCCAAAAACACGGCGCCGCCCTCACCCACTACATCGGCCCCAACATGGGCCACAAATACGACCCCGCCGTCCGCCAGCAAATCCAGGACCAGGTCCAGGCCGCCCTCCTCAACCCCACCCTGCCCTATCCCTTAAAACTCTCCCTCCAAACCCGCACCCTCGCCCACGCATCGCTCCATTGGCTCCACGTCCACGGCCTCCAGGAACATTGGCAGGATACCCGCGTCGACGCCGAGCTGGACAAGCCCATCCCCCAAGCCACCAAACTCTCAGTCACGACCAAAAATGTCGTCTCCATGAGTATCGGAACCCCCGACCGGATTCCGTTCCGCCATGCTGTCGCCCTAACCATCGACGGGCAGTCTCTCAAAGCTCCCGCAGGAAAGGCTATCCACCTCAAAATGGAAAATGGAAGTTGGACGCTCTACGAACCCGACCTCCAAATGCGCAAAAACCCCGACCTCAAAGGCCCCATCGACGACGCCTTCAACGCCCCCTTCCTCCATGTGCTCCCGGACAAACCCGGCTTCAGCCCCGAGACCGACGCCTGGGTGCAAAAAGAATCCGCCGCCCAGATCAGCCGTTGGCGCACCCTCTTCCGCGGCGACGCCCGCGTCAAAAAAGCTTCCGAAGTGACAGAAATGGACCTCCAACACTACAATCTCATCCTTTGGGGCGACCCCGTCAGCAACCCCTACATCACCGACGTCCTCCCCAAGCTGCCGATCCGGTGGAATATGGAAAGTCTGACCGCCAACGGCAAGACATACCCCACCACCGGCCATCTTCCTGTTCTCATCTACCCTGTTGGCGAGTTGGATTTCCACTACATCGTCCTCAACAGCGGCCCCACCTGGCGGGAGGCCCACAGCAAGACGAACTCCCAGCAAAACCCAAAACTCCCCGACTGGGCGATCCTCGACATCACGTCCCCTCCCACCGCGGAAGCCGCCGGAAAGGTGCTGGACGCCGGGTTCTTCAACGAAACCTGGGACTGGAAATGACCAGCGCAGCTCCCTCGCCCCGGATTCCCCCCGCACTTTACAGGAGCCGCACTCTCAAGGCGACGGCAACCAATGGGCCACCACAATCAGGTGGGCCTCCCTGACCAACCCTAAATGACTGGTCAGGCAGCCAAAGCGGCACACCACCAACGACTGCCGGAAGCGGTGCAGTTTTTACTGGCCATTTCCTGGACCGCTGGATAGTCTAGCATTTTTCCGGTGCCCTGAATTGACTTTTGGGCTGCCGGATGACTGAGCTTATGATTCGTTTTCCAGCATTAATCTGCCTGATTGGGTTCTGCGTTGGCGGCCCCGGATCATTCATGGCTTCTGCCTCACCGGTTGTGACCGGAGATGAAGTGATAGAACATGATACATCGGCGGTGAATGCTGTTTTCCACTACTCATTGCCCGCTTTGGCCTCTACCGAGACTTATGATTGGGCGCTGATCCCGCACCGCTTGCGGGCGGGGACGGATTTTAGCCCCTATCAGTCGAAGCAAACTTTCCCAGCCGGTCCCGCAAGTTCCGGCACCATTGAAATACCGGTTTTGCCGGATCTTTTGCCGGAAGAGCATGGCGGGCTGCACCTGATCGCCCGGCCTTCCACAGCACCGACCTGGGCGGAGAGCATGAGCGCGCCGGTCAGTCCACCGGAATTCAATCTCCCGAATGCTGACTACGAGGTCTTGTATTGGCAGGACGATCTAGTGGTAGCCCGACGCAGCATTTACGCCACTCAGACGACGTATCTGGATACCTATGAGCGGTCCGTCGGTGGAACGCTGACGCTGCGCTCCACTATTCAGATAGTTCCAAATTCCTACCCTGCCGGTCAGATCTGCGTTTCCAAGTATGCCATGGTAGTTTTTAAGGATGGGCAACTTCACACCTGGCTGAGAAATCCGGCGGCACCTTTCACATGGGTGAAAAAAACCATCCTGTATGGAACTGCCCCAGGACAGGTCTTTCTGGCAGAGGACCGGCTGGGCTTGGAGTTGAATTACGAGTTCCTCGTTTACCGCCTGGACCCAGCGCAGCCAACCGGCTGGAGGATGACCGGGACCATGGGGATTAACGGAGCGATTTTGTTCCGGGAGGATTTCGTGGTGGTCCCTCGATTCGGCGGCTCGGTGCAGATTCTGGAGCGGTCGCAGGGGACGGAGGATTCGTGGCAGCCCGTTTACCAAATCGCTGGGTTCCCCACCCAAATGCCATATGCGGTGACGGGAGCGGAGGGCATGTTAGCAGTAACCAGCGCCAACGGACTGGAAATCCATGAACGGCTGCCTCAGGAGGGTGGCTGGGCCAGGACCGCGACATTGCCCCTGCCTGACACCGGCGGAGGATATGAAATCAGTCTGGCCTTGGCGGGGGATTGGTTGGCCGTCGGCCGGGGTATCCGGTTCGGCGAGACCAAGCCTGAAGGCACCGTAAAACTTTACCTGCGGGATGCCGTAAACCGCAGCATTTGGAAGCCAGCCGGCACGTTGCAAGGCCCCGGACCCGGGTATGGACTGAATCTATTTTGGAACCGGGGAGAACTGATCTCAAACGCGACCGACGGCTACACACCCCATCAAGTGGTGGTGCGGAAATTCCAAGGGGGTGAGGTCATCGTCAAAGATGATGATCGGAGCAAGCTTTCGATTGCAGTATCCCCGCACCCTGAACCGGCCTCGGGGAGCAGCGAGGCTGAATGCTATGCGGAATTGCCGCTGCCCGCGGAGACAGACGTGCTGGTTACCCACGATTTTATCTCCGGCACCGCAGTCGCCGGGCAGGATTTCACAGCGTTGAATGGCAGCGTTCTGATCAACAAAGGACAAAGGCGGACCATGATTCCCTTCACGCTTCTCGCGGACGATTTGGTGGAACCCGAAGAACTCCTGACCATCAGGATGGCCACAGCTGGACAGGCAGCGGTCGAGGTTTCTGCCAATATTTGGAATAGTAATATGCCTCCGGTTGTCATCGGAAGTGCGACCCCACTGCTGGAGGGTCTGGGGGAAAGCACCCTGTCGTTGCGCCAGGTCCCAGTCACCGGAACGTCCCTGCCCACCGGGCCGGTGAGTGTCGGAATCGAGGTGAGCGGCCTCGACAATCCGCCAGCCACACTGCCTCTTTCGACCTTGAGCCTCGACTTGCCTGGAATGAGAGACAGTCGCTTGCTGAGTGCCGCAGTTCCGGCCACCTCCTTCCATGTCAGCGCAAATCAGGACGAATTGGCGGAAGCCGCCGAGGAGGCGGTCAGCGCATGGTTCTCACTGCCCGAGGGTTTGCTCAGCCCTGGCACGCTTGGTCTGGTTCACGAAGGCTGGTTGCCTGCATTGCCGGCAAATATCACTGGCCCTGCGGGAATCGAGCGCATCACGGCCGGCGGTGGATGGATTTTCGGATTGAAGAGCGGCACTTCCGTGGCCGGCGCCCCCCCTCAGGGCGTAGTGGCCTGTTATAGAATTTCGGATACAGGCAGTCCGCGACTGGCCACGCCACAGATTCTAAAACTGGACATCGACCCCAATTCCACCTGCGAGTTGGACACAGATGGAGAGACTTTGGCGGTCTCCACCGTCCATGCCCTCTATGACGCGCCGAGGAATGTCCTGAGGCTCTATCAGCGCACGGGGCCAGTGACTGCCCCCTGGGAGCTGAGTCTGGAGTTTTCACAATATGGCGGGTATTCCCCTGGTGGCATCGCAGAGCGCGTGAAGCTGATCGATCGGAACCACGTGTCCTGGGGATCTCTCCTGTATGAGCGCGTCACCGGATCCTGGCCGTGGCGGCTGATCAATCATGCCCGGCAGATTCAGCCCGCAGGCGACTTGCAGGACACAAACGGGGAATGGCTGATCTTCAAGAGTGTGAACGGTCAGGAAGTGAGGGCCTACCAAAGGACCCGTGGCGTTCTGCCCGGCTGGATCTTGAAAAATACTTTTTTCCATCCTGGCCCGCAGAATTTCCGTGAAGTGCATCTCCGGAACCAAACCTTGTTTGTGCAGGAATACCTTGGGAATGTGAAGATTTACCGGGAATCTGCCAACGGAATATGGGAACTGGAGCAAACGCTTCCTTCCAGCGTGTCGGTTCCCCGCTTGGAATTCCTGACAGAATCCGCCGTTGCCGGCGGGGGAAGTATTTACACCCGCACCGGTCCGCCAAATGCCCCCTGGGTCCCAAGTGGTCAATTGCCCGTGGAAAACAGTGTGGCGGCCTTTTCCAACAGTAACCAAACCTTGCTCCAGATGTTTGAAGCCAACACCGACACGCCGCGGATCCGGCTTTACCGGGCCGGGCTGCCCCTTGCCGTGGCGGACGATGATTCCCTCGTCTATTCCATCGCTTACCCCGGTGGCTCCAGCTACTTGGCCGCAGAATCGTATGGTGGCGAGACTGTCCATAAAATGCTGCTATCCGCCAACCGGGCACCGCCCTTTCCGCAAAGTGTCAGAGTCCATTCGCGGGATACCGGCAGCGCGATGGCCGGAGCAGACTATGCCCCGGTTGATTTCAGACTGGTGTGTGGCCCGCGCGCCTCCATCCCTTTTGTGGGCGCGGAGTTTCCGATCCGTGTTTTCGCCGACCGGATGGTTGAGCGACAGGAAACTTTCGAATTGGAGATTGATCCCCCGGCTTTTGGCAAAGCTGCCCCTCCGCATACCTTTACCCTCTCAGATTCCCAGACGACCGGAAGGCGTATCCCCACGGGAGCCACCATCCTGTATGAGCCACCGTCGGGCTCCATGATGCAATCGGTAGAGTATATCCTGCAAGTGGCACCGGACCGGGACGTGACCTTGACTCCTTCCCTGGCCGTGGGCGGCACCGCGGTTTCCGGGACTGACTTCCTCCTGCCGGACGCCCCGCTGCTGCTGAAAGCAGGATCCAACCGTGTCAGGATCCCGGTCTTGATCCACGGCGACCCCCTGGATGAAGGCCGTGAGACAATTTTTCTGAAAGTGACCAGCCTTGAGATGCCCCAATCCTCCCAAAATCTAATATTAACCATCGTCGACGCCACCGTGCCGGGCTTGACCGGCGATGATGGTTACATCACGACGCAAGGCACGCCCCTGACCGCCAATGGTCTGGGCGGCGCGCCTGCGGGGGTTCAGGCCAATGACCCTGCCCCGCCGCCCGGAGTGTATCGGGTCAACCATCCGCCCTCATGGGGCTCGGTGACAATGCAACCCAACGGGGATTTCACGGCATCACCAAGTCCGAATGCCTCCGGCGATCTCCTGTTTTCGTATCAAGTGGAAACCATTCCCTACCGTCAATATCTTGATGCCCGGACGCCATGGAAATACCTGCACCCAGTGAATGGAGTCAGCCCGGCGGTGGCGAATCCGGCCTTTCCCACCACGTGGGCAACTCCGGAATTCATCGACACCACCTGGTCTGGAGGCAGCGGAATCATCAGTTATGGCGGCCTTGCGGCACCGGCATCCCCCGGCGTGGTGAATCTGGCAGTACCGCCCCCTGGTTCCCGCTACACGACCTATTTCCGAACGGCTTTTTCCTCGGAAAAAGCGGTGACCTTGCCCCTTCGGATAATGCTGTATTGTGATGATGCCGCCATCATCTACATCAACGGGGTGGAGCGTGGCCGGGTCTTGAACAACACCTCCGCAGCCTTTGCGACGGCCCCGGATACTTTCACTCTTTTGTCTGGACCCCCCGGACAAGCGGACACTGACGAGGCCATTCTGAGGACCGTTGACCTGCCGGCAGTACCCCTGCTGGCGGGCTCAAATGTGCTCGCCATTTCCCTCCATAACTCTACCGCAACTTCATCTGATCTGGGACTTCGCCTCGAAAGCCTGGAAGCGGGCATCAGCAGCGATCCAGTTCCGGTGCGCCTCACGATTAGCGGATTATCCCAGCCGCCGGCCGGCATCCCTGACGTTTTTACCTGCCCGCAGAACAGCACCTTCCTTTCTTCTGACAACTACGGACCTGGAGTAATGGACAATGATGGGCTATACGGACCGGCAGGTTCCCTCTACGATCCAGTCACCGGATTGGTGTTTTCCGGGGTTTCGACCGGCACTCTTACCATGATCGGGACAGACGGCCATTTCAAATACACTCCGCCGACCGATTTCAGTGGCAGCGTGGGTTTCACCTATCAAATCAGGGGCAAGGATGGCCTGTCCGCACCCATTCTGGTCACACTCAACGTGCAGCCTGCCCTGCCCTACGATCTCTGGCGCCAGCAATTGCCATCAAACGGCAGTGGTTCCTTCGACGACGCTGACGGGGATGGGTGGAATAATTTCCTGGAATACGCGATGGGATCATCCCCTTCCGATGCGACCCTTCCAGCGGGCGACGGCCCGGGCATGGTGATCTCCACCCCCGATGGCGTGCCAGGATTCAGCGTCAAATTAAGCAAGGCACCGGATCTTGCGTGGATAATCGAGTGCGCCGTATCCCCCGACTCGTTGGCATGGGAACGCTTGATGGAATCGCGCGGATTGAACTACCGCTTCACGCACTCCGGTGCGAGCAGCTTACTACACAGTGAGACCTCCGGTTCCTTTATTCTGGATGTCTGGCCTCGCACCACGCCGATAGAGAGCCCCAGACTGTTTTACCGTCTGAGAACAGAGCGGATTCCACCACAATAAAGGCAGGCAAAGGATTCCTGATTCTGGAACTCCATCTAAGCCATTTTTCGCTTCATGCGTTTTGGGAATCAGGCCCCTTTGGCCTTCCTGTTTAATTCCAATGCGCACAACCAGTCATATGCTTGCCGTCAGCCAAGCCCACCTGAAACCCCGAACTCCCCGAATGGGTCATCCTGAGTAGCACCATGCCCACACACACGAAACCGCCGGAGAATTTCTTGAGGCCGGCATCTTCGAAACCCGGGGTTCGAACCAGACCACTTCGGAATGCCTGGATCGCCTTGCTGCGGGAGGCAAAGGCCGAAAGATACCGTCTGCTCCTCCATTGCATCCTGTATGACCCCTTTCCCAGGCCGTGGCCCACGTGGCCTTGCGCGTGAAACTCGGCGGCCACCATGTCCGGGAAGACGACATCGGCCGCCGCTACCACCGCAGCCGGTCGCACTTCCTGCATGACTACCTTCCTCTTGCTGATGAATGGGGCCCGTGGGACAATGGGAAACCGCCGGCTGTGCAAATCGCGCGACAGCGCGACCCATTCCCTCCAAGAACTTACGGCCATGCTAGAATCCACCCAGCTGCAGGAAAACCCGCCCCGCGAGATGTCGGAAATGTCCCGCATCGTTCTGGAAGCCAGCCGCGTCGCTACGGACAAAATGCTCGACTACTACAAGCGCATGGGCATCCGTGTCACTCCTCAAATGACCCTCGCCCCCGAGCCAAAGAAGCGCGTGCGGAAATCAAAGGCTTAGGGTGGTCCGCACCGTCCCGGAGCGGCGTTAATGATTGGAATGAAGCGGAATCTGATTTTTTTGCTATGCAGTCTGCTCCTCGGGCAGGGGAAGGCCGGGGCCGACGGGACAGCTTCCTTAAAAAACCGTTATGCCCCCCACCCGGCGGTGGCCGATATCACGGAAGGCACCGCCTGGCCAAAGGGCCAGGCCCTCCCCACCTTCGCCGCACCCGCTACCGGGCTGGATACCCTCATGGTGCAGGCGCTCTCGCCGGATGAGCAGATCACTTTCTCGGCGCTCCAAGGACAGGTGAACCGCAAACAGCCAAGGATTTTCCTGATGAATGCGCGGGCTGAGGAAGGCCGGGAAACCTGGGCGAAGACTCCGACCATCAATCTCACTCTGGGCCGCGCCTACGACCGCGATACCAAGTATGAACTGCTCGCCAGGTATGCGCCGGAGGTCACGGGCGTCGTGTTATATGATCCTGGAAAAAGTCCGCACTACCGCAATTTGGCCGGGACCGTGGCCGGCCAGCGCCGCGCCCTGCCAGTCACTCCCGAGGTGCTGGCCCGGATGAAGGAAAAGGGCATCGCCCTGGAGGTGGTGGAAGATCTGACCGGACTCGCCTTCACCACGCCCTTGGAGATCTACCAACACCTGTACGAACGTTATTGGCCCCAGTGCGAAAAGCGGCTCATAGTGAGCGCCAAGCCCTTCGATGAACGTGGCCGCGGCGACTATCATCACACCCGCGACATGGCCGCGGCCACCGGGGCTGCCGTGGTCTGGCTGAATACCCTCGATCCGGCCGAGCGTGATCTGCTCCGGAAATTTTTTGGTGGCATGACCGCCGGCGAGGCTATCGCTCTCGGCTGGTATACCACCGAGCGCAGCGGCATTCCCACCGCTTCGGAATTCGGCATCGGCACCATGCCCGCGGATCATTTTGAGAGTTCCACCGTCTATGCCGGGACCGCTCACCACATCCAGATCCCAACCGTGCCGCCGCGCCCGCCCCTGGAAAACAAAGCCTACGTTGCCATCTTCATCAGCGATGGCGACAACATCCAATACACCCAGCACGCCATGCGACGGAACTGGGACCACATCGCCGGCACCCGCGGCCGGATGCCGCTGAACTGGACCATCGCCCCCGGGCTCGTGGATATTGCTCCGGGCATTCTGAATTATTATTACACCACCGCCACGCCGGAGGACTGCTTTGTCACCGGCCCTTCCGGCATGGGTTATCTCATGCCGTTCAACACCCTTGAGGAACCCGGCGCGCCCATTGGCGACAAGCTCACTGATCCTGTCAGGATGGACGGCTACGCCCGCCTCACCGAGACCTACCTGCAACGCTCCGGTCTGCGCGTCCTGACCATCTGGGACGATGCCACGCCCATGCAGCGGCAGTCCTACGAAACCCACTGCCGCTCCCTCTACGGGGCTACGGTGCAGAACTTCAAAGACGTGCGCTCCGTCGCTGGCAGTGTGGTCAATCACAGGATCCGTTTCGACAAACTGGTCGTTCCCTACACCGGCTCTGCCGATCATTTCACCACCTCGCTCACCCGCCGCCTGCAGCGTTGGGATGGCCAGACTCCACTCTTCCTCTCCTATCAGGTGGATGCCTGGGGCCAGCTGCGCGCCGACCGGCTTGTCGAACTCCGGGATCAGTTCAGCAGGGAATATCCGGGCAAAATTCAATTCGTCAGGGCCGACCACTATTTTAACCTGCACAACGAAGCCAACGGCGTACCCTGCAATCTGTCCATGTCAGCCCAAACCACCGTCACCGCCGGAGATGGCTCGCCCGGTGCCGCGGCCGTGAAGGACGGAACCCCAAATACCCTGTGGACGGCCCTGGATCCGGCCAGGCCATGGGTCGAGTTTGATTTCGGTCAGGACTACCGCCTCAGCCGCTGTCTCATCCGTCACGCTGGAGCCGCCGGCATAACCCTGGCCTTGAACAGCCAAGCCTACCGGCTGGAAGCCTTTACCCCGGAAGCCGGCTGGAAACCGATTCACCAGTTTTCGGGAAACCGGGAAAACGTCACAGACCTCGAATTCCCGCCCGCCACGGCGAGGAAAGTGAGGATCGTCATCGAAAATCCCGGCCCCGACGGCACCGCCAGAATCGCCGAAGTGGAACTCTACGGCATCCGGTAACCAGCCTAGCGCTTCACCTCGTAGTAATAACTGCGGTAGGTGCCGTCGATGGTGACGCTGCCATCGGCCGCGACTGGGACAGGATTGCCGGAAGGCACTCCGTAGGCGTCCAAGGCACGGACCCCGGCCGGTTTGGCCCCGGCAAGAGTGAAGACGGCCTGGACCGGTTCGAGGAGCAGCGGCGCGGTTCCGGTGGAGACCAGCTTTGTTCCGTCTTCGCTGTAGACGGTGCCGGTCTGTTCGTCCCGGGCGAGGGCGGTGATCAGGATATGCCTCGACTGCGCCAGCGGCTGGTCATCGAGCGGCGTGAAGAGGGTGCTCACGAAGGGCGTGTTGAATTGCACCGTCACGCCCGGCAGGCGGTGAGGTTCCTTGCCGGGGTTTCCGATGATGCCCTGCGTTTTGGGCGAGGCCACCGTGATGAGTTCCCTTCCGTAGTCCCAGGTGAGTTCACCGGTCGCGCTGCGGATCACCTTCTGTTTGGCATCCCAATACTTTGCCAGGTCCGGCTTCACCGGCGGGCCGCCCTCGAAACCGACGGTGACGCGGCCGATGGCGAAGGTCTCCAACGGCGTGCCTCCAGCGACCTGCAGGCTTTTTGCATCGTTGCTGCCCTGGGTGGTCGCTTCCTGCTGCAGCGGATCGGTGCCAGTGAAAACGCCCGGCTGGGTCAGGCGACGGGCGGCGATGATGGGAGCTTCGGTCAGATGTCCTTTGCGGAGAGCGAAAGCGAAGGCGGGGAACTGCCCGATAAAGTGCGGCGTGTCGGTGGCATAACTGCCCATCCCCGGCCAGCCGTCCCCGAGCCGGGTGCCGTTTTGGGCGAAGTGCCAACTGGCGTCCCAGCCCTGCAGGCCCATGCCATAAAACGCCATCAGGGGAGCTGCTTCCAGCTTCCACTGATTTGGAGGAAGTTGGGTCCACTCGGTGACGGAGAACGGCTTGTTTTCCACCTGCTTCATGGCCATGGAAAACAATCCTCCTCCCGGCTGGGAGAGGTGCGAGGCGTTGTCCACCTTTCCTTCGGCGATGCCATGCCCTCCGGCCCCGCCGCCAAAGTAGTTATGCCGGTCGATCATGGATCCCACGGAGTCCGTCCAGAGGTTGGCAGCCTCGCTGGCGGCTCCGCCGACTTGCCACGCGGTGGTGATGGTGACGCCCTTGAAGCCGGCACCACGGATGGCTTCCTCACATGCCGTGAAAAAGCCGCGCTGCATTTCCGCCAGGCACTGGATGAAATCCCCCGCCCGCCGGGTCTGTCCGGCAAACTCCCCCCGCGGTCCGTTTCCTGGCAATTCCCACGGGCTCATGATCGCGAGTTCATCGGCGGCGGTGCTGTCCCCGTTCTTCAGGTTACCCCAGGCCGACCGCAGCGCGGTATCGGACGGATATTTCGCCTTCACCCAAGCGGCGAAGCGGCGGCGCAGCAGTTGGCCGTGGTTTTTCCATTTTCCGTCAGGCTTGGCCAGTTCGCCCAGGGGGTTCCAGAAAAAGACACTGTCCTCATTCTGCATCTCCACCGTGGCCAGGGCGGGCTCGTCCACGTAGCGCAGGCCGGTGTAGGGGTTTTTATGTTGAAGCATCTGGACCAGCCAACGGTTCCGGATCTCCTGGAGCTGGGGGGAAGCGGTAATCAGGCCGTAGGTGTCGGCCCGTCCCTTCTGTTGCGGCAGTTCCGCATAGAGGGCGGCGGGATAGCCATCCTCCGGGCCGATGGTGAAGTGATAAAAGACCGACCAGGCCGAATAAATGCCGTGCTTCTTCAACTCGGCAAACCACCAGTCGTATTCATCCAGCTTTTTGGGATCCAATACTCCGCCGCTGGTCAGCTCATCGAACACGGCATGCTGGCGTACCGTGTTGAGGCCCATCTTGCGAAGATAACGGACCCGCTGCGTCTGCTGTGCCCGCGTGTATTTTCCCGGCTGCACGTTGGCACCGGTGCCCCACAGCTTCACCGGCTGTGTGGCTTTTTCGAATTGCAGCTTGTCCCCTCGCGCTTTGAGAAAACCCTCCTGCCCCGCCGGAGCCGGAACCAGCCCTGACATATCAATCACACTCCGCGGATCGAAGCGGTCATCGTCCGCCAGCAGGGGAAACCATTCGTCCGCGGCACCGGCAGTTGCTCCGGCCGCCTCCCCCGGCTTCATGGTGCCCTGCGGCACAAAGGCCTCCGTGGTCAGGACAAAACAATCCAGCCCCCCGCTGTTGGAGGCCCCGCCTTCCCAGCGGAACCGCAGGGTGTGTTTGCCGGCCGCCAGCTCCACCTGCCCCACCTTCACCCAGGCCAGAAACCGGTGATCAATCTTCCCATCCGCCGCGATGTTCTGGTTCTGCCGGGCCTCGTCCAGACCGATTGCTTGCCAGGATCCGCCGTCCAGCTTCCACGAAGGCTTCGATGCCACCGGATTCACCCTCGCCCAAAACGTGTAGGAGCCCGCTTCCGCCGCCGCAATCTCATACGCGGCCTCGCCCGGCGCATCGCCATAATGGGACAGCCACTGGTTTCCACTCAACAGATCCTTCTTCACCCCATCATACCAGCCATGGCGTTGGGCGGAGGATTGATTGGCGCTTTCTCCCTCCACCCAGAGGGAAGCCGCCGAAGCCTGGGAGACCGCAGCCAGAAAAAGCAGAAGGCAGGATGGATGGAGCATAAGAAAGAAATGGAAGGTCCGCCTGGCGTACCCAGCAAACAAGGCCGTATCCCTGCCCCGCTACTCCGCCAACGGCTTCAGGATAAGATTACGGAACGCCACCGGACCATGGTCCCCCTGCAGTTTCAATGGTCCCTGCGCCTGCTCATCCGAAAACGCCGCCGACCTTGTCGGCCCGGTCACCTCCACATTCTCATGAATCAGCTGCCCATTGTGCAGCACCTTCAGGAACTTTGCATTCTCTGTCTTTTTCCCGGCCGCATCGAACCGCGGGGCCCGGAATGTAATATCAAAACTCTGCCATTCGCCCGGTGCCTTGCTGGCGTTGACCGCAGGAGCCTTGCCAGGAAACCCCTTCCCGTTTTCCACGCCTTCATACAGCCCGCCACAGTCGCTGTAGATCACCTCCGGTTTCGCAAAACTGTCGAAAATCTGCACCTCATACCTGCCCTGCAGGTAGACCCCGGAGTTGGATCCCTTTGGCACACAGAATTCCACATGCAGTTCGCAGTCGCCATGCGCAGCCTCCGTCAAAAAATCCACCGTCTTCCCCTCACCGCTATTCAGCAGCACCCCCGTCCCCGGCTGCGCCTTGAATCCCTTCGGATTGTCCGCCAGCAGCGTGATCCCACTCACCGCCTGCCATGTGCCATGAGGCCCTTTCCAACCAGCCATATCCTTTCCATTGAAGAGCGGTTTGCCGGCCGGCGGAGCCGCCAGCAGACAGGTGGTCAAAGCGATCAGGGAAAAAAGGACTGGGCGTTTCATGGCCCTGCATAAACGCCCCGTCCCCAGACAGCCTTTCCCGGGAAATTGTGCGGATTGCATGGACAGCTCAGAGCCACGGTCTGGCCATGGCCTTGATGAATTCAGGTTCAAACCACTCCGGGATCTCCTCATCCCTCAGCCGATGGCAGCGCCAAACATGCTTTCGAGGCTCGGTATCCCCAGCTTGCTGCGAAAATTCCGCCTTTAGGACCAAGGTCTCCCCTTCGAAATGCACGTCCCTCACGCTTCCGGGCCTACCTTTGTAGAATGTCATGCGCAGGATTGACTCGGATTCCAACTCGCACCACAAACGAAACTCGCCATAGTGTTGACGGCCAATTGGAGGCTCCAACTTGACGATCCCGATGAATCTTAGATCCTCCAAAAATCGGAAATAGGAGATATCCCCCTCGCCTGAAACGAGCACGGAACGCCACGTGCCGACGAGGCGGGCGGCGAGGACATCGGGCAATTTCAATTCCATGGCTTTGTCGAAGCTATGAGAAACTCAGGCTCAAAATACTCCGGCAATTCTTCTTGGGCCACGCGGCAGCAGTTCCAACGCCGCTCGCCGTCCAAGGCGTCCGCAGCCAGCACCAGAATGTCACCTTCGAAAAAATAGCGCCTTTCCGAACCTCCTTCCTTCCCGGCAAAGCGAAGGGTGAATGTTGATGTTGTGATGTTTTCCGCCAACATCCTGAAGTGAGCATAATGGACCTTGCCTTTGGAATTGGGAGGCATCGGCTCGGCGGAAAAAAATTTGAAATCGGGCGTGACGCGGAAATAGCTTGAGGATGGTGGATCAATCACCGCTTCACTCCGCCAGTTGCCAACCAGACTTACTGCTGAGGAATTCGTTGTGTCCATTTTTCAAGGAGTGAGAATCGCTTCATCCCAATCCTTCCAAACCGGATCAAGCCCCATCTTTTTTAACAAGTCCTCGATTTCCCGCGGGGTGCGTTCATCGGCGATATCAAACTGCCCGGTGGCGCAGTCGTCGCCGGACTTTTCCTCCAGCTCCACGCGGCGGCCTTTTTTCGTGAGGTGGAGATCGTCCTTGCCAACGCCGGTGTAGCCGCCGGGCTCGGTGTGGCTGCCGGCGCTCATGGAGGTGATGCCGAGGGGCAAAATCGCATCCCTCAGTTCCGCCGGCTCCCGGGTGCTCAGCACGATGCCGACCTGCGGAAAACAAATCCGGAAGGCACAGATCAACTGCACGAACTCCGCATCCGTGAAGGAAAACTCCGGCACAAACCCGCCTGCGGCTGGGCGCATCCGCGGCATGGCCACGGTGTAGCTGGCCTTCCAACAATGCCGCTGCAGCCACTCCAGATGAGCCGCCAGCGCCAAGGCCTCATCGCGCCACGGGGCCAACCCAAATAACGCTCCAATCCCCATGCGCCGGAACCCGCCGGCATACCCGCGCTCCGGACAGGCCAGCCGCCAGTCGAAGTCTTTCTTGGGTCCGGCGGTGTGCAGCGCGGCATAAGGCGCGCGTTGATAGGTTTCCTGGTAGACCACCAGTCCTTCTGCTCCGGCGGCGACCATGCGCTCATACTCGGGGGCTTCCATGGGCCCCACCTCAATCGCCACCGTCGGGATAAAACTCTTGATGGCCCGGATGCACTCTTCGAGATACCCGTCGCTGACAAATTTCGGATGTTCCCCCGCCACCAACAGAATGTGCCGGAAACCCTCCGCCGCCAGGTGCCGGGCCTCCGCCACCACCTGCTCCACCGTCAACGTCACGCGCAGGATCGGATTGTCCCGCGAAAATCCACAGTAGGCGCAGTTGTTCACACATTCGTTGCTCACGTAAATCGGGGCAAACAGCCGCATCGTCCGCCCAAAATGCCGCCGTGTCGCCTGCATGGACTCCTGCGCCATGCTCTCCAAAACCTCCGGCTCCGCCGGTTCCAGCAGCGCCTCAAACTTCCGCAACAGCGGCGACTTGCCCTCCGGCAAGCGATTCAATGTATCCAAAAAACTCACCCTTTATCAAAAGCCCCGCCCCGAAGCGTGCAAGCGCTCAGGCGGCGTGATCCGGGCGGCTCCACTTCCTTGCCCGTCTGGATTATTCCGATCCTCCAGCGCCGCCAAGCCCCTTTTCCCGCAACGGCGACGTGGTTTCCATGACATCCGAGGCGCTGATGAGCGCAGCCGCGAATTCCCTGCTTTCCGTTGAACCTTCGGGTAGAATGGCCTGGTTGCTGAAACCGATCATCTGCTTCATCGACTCGTTCAACAGAGTCAAACTACTATGATGATAGGCCTTGGTTTCATCCGATTCCGTCCGTGCGGTCTCCTCGCGCACGCTGCGCAACGCCGCCGCCGCGGCTGAGAGATCCGGTTTATTATCTGAATTCCAGCGCAGCTGCCCTTTCCGTTCCAGTTCCGTCAGAGCCGTCAATCCCTGCTCCAGGTATTCCGACGCTTTCAAAATGCGGTGTGCCTCCCGTTGCTTGCGGCTCATGCCGCTCAGCGGAGCCTCCTCAGCTCCGGCGCCCGCGGGAGACGATGCGGCGGCGGAAACGTGCGGGACATCTTCCTTCCGGCAAGCGACAAGCAGCAGACCGGCACAGCCAACCAAGGTGTATTTGGTGAGGAAGCTCATGATCCCGAGGATGCCCCCTCCGTTATGAAACGCCAGCCAAAATACGGCAGGTTATTTTGCCGCCGGTGCCGGGCGCGAGCGGTAACGGCCCGCGAGGCGGGTGTGCCGGCTCTCCAAGGATTGTTCGGTGCCGGCAATCCAGAGGCGTTTTACCTGCGACCGGATGTCGAGGATGTCGCCGGTGGCGGCAAAAAAGGAAGCTTCCTTGCCGGTTTCGATGGACCCGAGCAGGTCGCCCACGCCGTGCAGTTGCGCCGGGACAAGGGTGATGGCGGCCAGCGCGGCTTCCCGCGAAAATCCAAACGCCACCGCCTGCGCCGCAGTGTAGGGAAGATTGCGCTGGCTGGAGGCACTTTTCCCATTCGATTCACTGATCGCGACGGTTACCCCCGCTTTTTCCAGGAGGGAGGGAGCCCGGAATTGCACGTCATAGGCGTCTGAACTCTGACCCGGCAAGGTGAAGATTTCACTGTAAATGACGGGAATTTTCCGCTGGGCCAAGTCGCCGGCCAGCATCCAGGCATCGCGGCCACCTTCGAGGATCAGGCGCAGGCGGGGATGGGCCGCCGACCATTTCAAGGCCGCCCGGATTTCGCGGAGGCCCTGGGCATGGACGACCAGCGGCAATTCCCCACGCACCACCGGCAGCATGGCCTCCCACGCCGGCACCACCGGGCTGCCTTCCTGACGCTTTGCCCAGGCTTCCGCATCGGCGAAAAACTGATCAATGGTGCGCACCCGCTCCGACCGCTCGCGGGCTTGGTCTTCCAGCGATTTTGCTTTTTCAGAAGCGTTGGGCCCGGGCACATTGAGGGAGTGATCCGGCCAGAACAGATGCATCGCGGTACGGCGGCGGACCGTCATGTCTTCAACCGTCCAGCCCCGGGCCGCCATCAGTCCCGAGGCGCCGGAAATGAGTTTCCCCCCCGGGACCGGGACGAAATGGGTGATGCCATTGGCCCGGGAGACCGGAATCAATTCGGAGTCAGGATTGACCGCCGTCCAGGATTCGATTTCAGGGGTGAACTCGCCCGTTTCCTGATCATCGACGGAGGCCCGCACCCCGGAAATTTCCACCAGACCGAGGTCGGTGGAAGCACTGATCAGACCCGGAAACAAATGCAGTCCGGTGAGGTCGATGGAAGCATCGGCAGCTTCCTCGATCCGCGGGGCGACAGCCGCGATCCGTCCGTCGCGCACCAGCACATCCCCGGGTGTCAGGGTGCCTTGAGTCACGGTATGGACCGTGGCCCCGCGCAGGAGCAGGGT
Source organism: uncultured Verrucomicrobiota bacterium (assembly GCA_942492905.1). GTDB lineage: Bacteria > Verrucomicrobiota > Verrucomicrobiia > Verrucomicrobiales > V1-33 > CAIZWU01. The sequence goes on along the minus strand of OW818657.1, from coordinate 858,553 downwards.
GCCGGCGGACGCCCCCGCGGCCGGGAGCAGCAGGGCAAAAAGGATAGCGGCTAGTTTTTCCATGGCATTTCGTGATCAAGGCAACAATCGACACAGCGGTGGCTCTGCCGGTCCTCCAGGGCACGGCGGAAGAATTTATCCTGAGCCTTGGTTTCAGCGGCATCCGCCGGCCCGTCTCCGGCGAGCGTTTTGGCTTTGGCGATGAGCGCCTCCCGCAGACCCAGCCTGGCACCGGCCCGGCGGTGCCCGGCTTCGATTTCAAAATACTGTTTTCCTTCAATCCACGTCTCCTGGCAAATGCTCAGGGTATCCAGCGGATGTCCGCTCCAGATGACAAAATCCCCATCCTTGCCGGGCTCAAGGGAACCGACCCACTGATCGATGCCGAGCTGTTTGGCCGGATTCGCGGTGACAAATTTCAGCGCTTCCTCCTCCGGGGTGCCGCCATATTTCACTGCTTTGGCGGCTTCCAGATTCAGGCGGCGGGCGAGGTCCGAGGAATCGGAGTTGAAAGAAACCAGCACGCCGCGCTCCCGCATGATGCTGCCCGCCTGCGGGATGGCATCATAGACTTCCAGCTTGTAGGCCCACCAGTCGGAAAAAGCCGAAGCGCCCGCCCCGTGCCGGGCGATTTCGTCCGCCACTTTATAACCTTCCAAGATGTGCTGCAGGGTGGCAACCCGGACGCCGAAACTCTCCATGACGCGGAGGAAGACCACCACTTCATCCTGACGATAGCTGTGGCAATGGATCAACCGCGTGCCCCGGATGATTTCGGCTATCGTTTCCAGTTCCAGATCACGCCGGACCGGCGGTCCGCCCCCGGCCAGCTGTTTCGCCACGGATTCGGCGTATTGCTTCGCCGCGGAAAAGCGGTTGGTGTGGAAGGCCGGCACGCCCATCCGGGTCTGGGGGAAACGGTTGCGGTAACGGTCGCCCCAGTTGGATTGTTTGACGTTCTCGCCAAGGGCAAATTTGATGCCGCCGGGCGCTCCGGCCAGTTTGAGACCCTCCGGCCCCGCGCCTTCGCGCAGCTTGATCACACAGCTCTGCCCCCCAATCGGATTGGCCGAACCATGGAGCAGATTCGCCACCGTCAGCCCGCCGGCCAGTTGTTGATGGATGGTGTCAGCTTCCGAATTCACCACATCACCGATCCGGACCATGGCGGTGGATGGCAGGGTTCCTTCGTTCACTCCGCCGATGATCATGCTATGGCTATGGCAATCGATCAGGCCCGGGGTGACATGAATGCCCGGCCGGTCGATCACGAGGGCACCGGTCGGCACCTCGACCGGAGCGATGGTCCCAATGGCCTTTATTTTGCCATCGACGATCAGGAGACCGGCATTTTCCAGACGCCCCTGCGGTCCGGAAGTCCAGATGGTGGCGGATTTGATGAAGACGGCCGGAGGCGTGAGCAAAGGCCCACGATCCTGCTGCGCGGGAGCATCCGTGAGCGCGGCGCGCAGGGCCTCCTTGGCCTTCTTTTTGTCCGGCTCCCCGGGTTTGTCAGGTTTGCCGGCCCCGTCCTTGGCTTCCTCCTCCTTCTTTTTGTCCTTTTTGATCGGAGCCAGGAAAACCTTCCCATCAATCCAGACCTCGCGCACCCTGGCCTTCTCATCGAAATAGCGGCCCTCCTCCACCACCGTCAGGTTGCCGAGTTTGCCCACCGCAATTTCCCCCAGTTGATCCGCCACCCCGCAAAGCCGCGCGGGCACCGTGGTCAGGGCGGCGATGGCATCGGTTTCACTCAAGCCCCGCGCGATGGCGAGGCGGGCGTTGGCGCGGAACCGCTCCGGCTTGCCCAGGCCATGGGTGGTCAGGGCGATCTCGAGACCTTCGCGCCGGAGCAGGCCGGGGTTCCCCGGAGCCTGGTCCCAGGCCCGCAGTTGATCGGAGGGAACCGCGACCCAGTCGTCCTCGTCAGGAAGTTTCGGTACCTCCGGAAAATCGACCGGAACAATGAAGGGGACGGCCGCCGCGCGCATCAGGTCAGGACGGCGCCATTCCTGCCCGGTGGACAGCATCACCGGCTGCAGGCCCAGTTCGCGGGCGAGTTGCATGGCCCGGTCCACCATCAGCATGCCGCCCGGCTCGAAGAGCACCGGCATGGTTTTCAGCGCCGCCGGCTGCAGCGCGGTCAAGGCTTCGCTCTGCGCTGGACGCGGACGGGAATTGGGATTGACGGCAAAATGCGCGGCATCGGCGGCTTGAAATTGGGCGTCAAAGAAGGTCTGGCGCACCACCGCGATCACCCCCATGAGCGAGCCTGGATAGGCCTCCGGACGGCCACGATCTCCATCGCCGGTAGCCTCGGCAGGCACGGTGAGCGCGATGTGCTGAAAGGTGTCAGGGCGCATGATGGCTTCCTCGGGATCGCTGGAGCCCAGAGAGGCAAAGGTGCTGATCCCCCGGATCACGCCCTGGTCCGGCACCACATTGGCCGCTGTAAATCCTTCGGCCCGCAACGCCTCCAGCGCCTTGGGATCCGGGCCATAACCGCGGGCCATCCGGCGCTGCGGAGTCACCACGGAATCCGCCCTGGAACCAACGGCCACGGAGGGAGCCCCCGGGAATACCGTGCCTGCGCCGGACTTCAATTGACCGGACCCGACCGGTGGACCCTCTTCCATCAGATTTGCACGCACGGCTCCCTTCTTCGCAAAGGAAACATGAGCATCGATAAAACCGGCGTATATCGTGGTGCCGGTCATATCATGAACCCGGGCATCGGCAGGCACCGGAGTATCCTTTCCCACGGCGACTATGCGGCCGTCCCGGAGGATAATGGTGCCCTGGTCCAGTTCCTGCCCCGGGCTGAGCACCACGTGTCCGCCCGCCAAGGCATGCACCGACGCCGCCAAGGGCCGGTTGGCAGGAGGGCGCAGACCCTCGACGGAAAAAAGCGGGATCACCATTCCGCCAGCACACAGAACAGCGACTGCCAAACTGGCAGGAAAGCGGAAGTTTTTCACCATAAGCAGGGGGAGTGTGCCGTCACGGGGGAAAGCGTGCAAGCACCAGAACCACTACTTTGAATCCGTTCCCATGCAGTCATCCCATTGGCCGTCCATCCCATGGCAGCGTCCCGTGACAAGCAGGCCGGGCCTCCGAAAGCGCCCGCTTGGAATCTGAAGCCATTCAATCCACCACGAGGAATTCGCTCGTATTCAGCAGCACCCGGCAAACTTCGGCGAGGCTGCGGTCGCGGCACAGCGGCAGACAGGTTTCGATTTCTCCGGCGGTAGGCGGGCGCTGCAGGATCAACGTAAAAGCCCGTGTGATCTGGGCTTCCGGCTGGTCACCGGCCTCACGGCGGATGCGTTCCGCCACGGTCCTGGCCACTTCCGCCGTCAGGGGGTGATTCATCAAAGTGAGGGCCTGGGGCGCCCCGGTGGATTCGAGGCGCCGGGTGCAGGATTCGAAGTTATCCGGCTGGTCAAAGGTCTCCATGAAGGGGATTTTCACGGAGCGTTTTTGGATCAGGCGGATGGAGCGGACGTGGAGTTGTTCCGGAGCACTGGGATACCATCCTTTGGTCTTCTCGGCGTTGTCGTCGAGGAAGGCGGGATTGGCCTGGAGCACTTCCGGAGGGAGTTCCGGCCAGACCGGCGGTCCCGTTGCCGCTGCGGTAAGTTGCCCTGCCACATTTAATAACGAATCCCGGACCTGCTCGGCAGTGAGCCGGCGGGGCCGTGCATGCCAGAGCCAGGCCGCGGGAGCATCCACGGCCATGCCGCGGGCCAGCGCTGCCTCATCGCCCACCCAGGCCGATTGCCGCCAGGCGGCGGAGGTCACCAGCAGGCGCACCAGCCGCTTCACCGACCAGCCCTCCCTGACAAATCGGCCGGCCAGCCAGTCGAGTAGTTCCGGATGGGTGGGCTGCATTCCTGTATAACCAAAATCATCCGCCGTGCCCACCAGACCTTCACCAAAACACTGCTGCCACAAGCGGTTCACAATCACGCGGGCAGTCAATGGATTGTCCCCCGCCACCAGCCAGTCCGCCAAGGCCAGACGCCGGCTGGCCCGCCGGGATCCGCCCGCCGTCAGGTCTTCCGGTTCCGGCCGGAACGCGGTAAAGACGCCCGGTTCGACCGGGTGTTTCGGCTGATCGGGATCGCCCGCAGACAACACCGGCACCGCCAGTGCCTTCTCCCGGTCCTCGGAGACTCCCAGAGCGATGGTGAATCCTTTCCGGCCCTCCTTCGCCTGACGGATGGCCTCATCCTGACCCTTAAAATCCGCTTTCTCTTCTTCTGTCAGGGCTTTGCGGGCTTCCTTGTCATCAATCTCCTCCGGTTTCTTTTCCGCAGCCAGAGCCAGCCGTTCCTTCACTTTTGCCAGCACCGCCTGTTTTTCCTGTTCGGCCTTGGTGATGATGGCATCGGCCTGTTCCTGACTGCGGCGGATCACCTCCTGCTCCGGAGCCAGATCGATGGGCAGATCATCCTTCAGTTTCACTCCGGCAAAAAATGCCCGCAATCGGTAATGGTCCTCATGGGTCAGCGGATCGGTTTTGTGATCGTGGCACCGGCAGCAGCGCAGGGTCATGCCCAGAAAAGCCGTCGCCGTCGTCTCCGCAAGATCCGCTTCGATGGCGGCCCGCGCCCGGTGTTCCTCACCAAATAATTTGGCGGAATTGTCCTGCGGTCCCATGCGGAGAAACCCGGTGGCAATGAGACTATCCTGCGCGGACGCATCTGCCGGAGCCCCCTCCACCAGTTCATCGCCGGCGAGCTGTTCCCGGATGAAGCGGTCGAAAGGTTTATCCTGCTGGAACGCCCGCACCACATAGTCGCGGTAACGCCAGGCGGAGGGCCGGAATTCATCCCAATCGTAACCATTGCTGTCGCTGTAGCGCACTGTATCCAGCCACATCCGGGCCCAGTGAACTCCAAAATCCGGCGAGGCCAGAAAAGTATCGACCAGGCGTTCGTACGCCCCGGGCGATCCGTCCTGGCAGAATTCCGCCAGCACCCGTTCCTCCGGAGGCAGCCCCGTCAGGACGTAGGCCAGCCGGCGCGCGAGGGTGCGCCGGTCCGCTTCCGGGGCCGGAGCCAGACCGGCCTCCTGCAGCCGCTGCAGGATAAAATGATCCACGGGCTGGCGCACCCAGCTCTGGGCGGACACTTCCGGCAGGACCGGCACCGCCACCGGCCGCAAGGACCACAGATCCAACCGCGCTCCCTTGAAAACCACCCGCACCGGGTTCGCGGCATCCGTCCACGCATCCCCGGCCCTGACGGAAATCGTCAGGCCCATCAGGCAGCACAACAGCGGACGGATCATACATTGAACGATACGATCACGGGGCCCCGTAATTATCGGGCACTTCCCCGGGGAAATGCTCCCCCCGTTCCCGGAACTTGCCACCTACCGCGGCCTGCCACACCATCATCCGTCATGACATCAGGGTTTCTCCAGCGCCGACGGTTTCTGCAGCAGATGGGCTGCGGATTCGGCAGCGTGGCGCTGCAAAGTCTCCTCGCGGAAGAGGCCACGGCGGCCCACCCGCCAGCGGTTTTGCTGAACCCCATTGATCCCCATGCGCCCCGCCTGCCCGCCTTCCGGCCCCGGGCGAAAAACGTTATTTTTCTCTACATGGTTGGGGGGCCTTCCCAGATCGACACCCTCGATTACAAACCCACTCTGGCCAAACTGGCCGGCCAGAAAGTGCCCGCTTCCCTGCGTAAGGCCGTGGAGGCGACCCGCTTTGCCAATGTCTTCACCGGAGCCAAGGACCAGATCCTGCCCAGTCCGTGGGAATTCCGTCAGCACGGCCAGAGTGGCCTTTGGGTTTCGGACCTGTTGCCTCACCTGTCCAAACACGTGGACGACCTCTGCGTGATCCACTCCATGCAAGCCGACAGCAACAATCACGGACCGGCCAGCATCCAATTCCACACCGGCGAAACCACCGGCGGCAAGGCCAGCCTCGGCTCGTGGGTGACCTACGGGCTGGGCTCCGAAAACCGCAATCTGCCCGCCTACGTCCTGCTCTTCGAAGCCGGCCCGCTCGGCGGCGCGACCAATTACAGCAACGGCTTTCTCCCCACGGCCTTCCAAGGGACCCGCCTGCGCGATACCGGCCCGCCGGTCGCCGATCTGCTGCCGCCGGAAGAGTTTGCTCCCGGCCAGCGCCAGTCGCTGGATACCCTGAAGGCGCTCAACCTGCGCCACCGCGCCAGCCGGCCCGGCTACACCCCGCTCGATGCCCGCATCGCCAGCTACGAACTCGGCTGGCGCATGCAATCCGCCGCCCTTGAAGCCGGCGATGTGGAACGCGAACCGGAATCCGTCCGCCGCAGTTATGGCCTGGATCATCCTGACAAAAACACGGCCAAATATGCCCGCAAGTGCCTGCTCGCCCGCCGGCTGGTCGAGCGCGGAGTGCGGTTTGTCCAAGTCTATGACATGCACGAAAAGGACGGCTGGGACGCGCACGGCAATCTGAAGAAAAATCACGAGGCCCACGCCCAGGTGGTGGACCAGCCAGTGGCCGCCCTGCTGGCCGACCTCAAACAGTCAGGCCTGCTGGATTCCACGCTGGTGATCTGCGGCAGCGAATTCGGCCGCACTCCCATGATGCAGGGCGAGGACGGCCGTCAGCACAACTGCGCCGGGTTTACCGTCTGGCTCGCCGGCGGCGGGGTGCAGGCCGGAGCGCGCATCGGCGCCACCGATGAAATCGGCCTGATGGCGGTCGACCGGCCCACCCACTTCCGCGACCTCCACGCCACCATCCTGGCTGCCCTCGGCATCGAACACGAGCAACTCTATTTCGAAACCAGCGGCCGCCTCGAACGCCTCACCGGGGTGCAGAAAGCCGCTTCCCTCATCCCCGGCGTCTTGGCTTGATTCCGAACGCCGCGGATCCCCCGCCATGAATCCAACCCGCCGCCAATTTCTTCACGCCAGCACTGCCCTGGCCCTGACCTCCATTACGAAATCCGCAGCGGACTCTGCACCGCCTAACCGCCGTATCCGGGTTGGCCAGATTGGCACCCAGCATGGGCATGCCGCCGGGAAAATGGCAACCCTGCGCCGTTTGAAGGATCACTTCGACGTGGTGGCCCTGGCCGGGGCGGGCGAAAACCCCGGTGAGGCTTATGCCGGTCTTCCGCGGCTGGAGACGGCGGAACTCCTCGCCTTGCCCGGACTGGAAGCCGTGATCGTGGAAACCGATTTTCCTGACGCCTGCGCCGCAGCCCATGCCGCAATCAAGGCCGGGAAACATGTGCATCTCGACAAGCCCGGGGCGCTCCAGCACGCTGCCTTCCGCGCCATGCGTCAGGAGGCGGAGGAACGCGGGCTTGTTTTCCAGATGGGCTACATGCTGCGCTACAATCCCGCTTTCCAACTCCTTGCCGAAGCTGTTTCCGGAGGCTGGTTAGGCAAAATCACGGAGATTGATGCCATGATGGGCAAAAAACTGGATGATGCCGGACGACGCGATCTGCTGCGACTGGAAGGCGGCGGCATGTTCGAGCTGGGCTGCCACCTCGTGGATGCCGTCTGCTGTCTGATGGGAAAACCCACGGCGGTGCAGGCGTTCTCCAAACCCACCGGCACCGACGGTTTCAAAGATAACCAACTTGCCGTCCTCGAATTCCCCGGAGCCATGGCCACCCTGCGCTGCAATATGGCCGATCCCTTCGGCGGCCCACGGCGGCGGTTTCTTATCACCGGTACGGAAGGCAGTATGGAAATCATGCCTTTGGAATCCGGCCAGATCACCGCCCGGTTCACCACCCCAAGGGGTTCGTATCCGAAGGGCTCACAACAAATTTCCCTGCCCGTCCCTTCCGGCCGCTATGACGCCGAACTCACCGCCTTCGCCGAAGCGATCCGTCAGGAAAAGTCGCTCCCATGGAATGCCGCCCACGACATTGCGGTCCACGAAACCGCCCTCCGGGCCGGTGGCGTGGAATTCTAACGGCAGGAAAAGTCCATCCCCGTCCCTCGGAGGTCTATCGTTTCACCGAGAGCGGAGCTGGGCGCCTCAGATCCGGGAAGGCGGCTTTCCAATCAGTGGCCCCCGGGGGGCCTTCGAGGGTAAGTCCCTGGAGATTGACCACGGTGCCCTGACGGGGGGTATCGACGGTTTTCCAGGCGCGGATGCGGATGGAAAAACTGGCGGTGCCGGCTCCGGAACGCGGACACGCCACCCATTGCCAATCCGGTCCCTGGAGCTGGATCCCCCGGATTTTCCACCCCGGGTTGAGCCGCACGGCGTTGTAGGATTCATCACAGAACATGTAGAAGGTGTTCTCGATGTAGGGAGTGGTCCAAAGCGGGCTGGGCCGGAGTTGCATCATGCGCGTGCCATGGACTTCGGATGTAAGGACGTTAGGCACCTGGGAGGCGACGGTATGGACCCCATCCCGTGCGCCCTGACCCAGGGCAGGGGTGAAGCGGTAGCCGCGCTGCCGGCCGAGCATGAAAGCGTCGGCTCCCTTGACGCGGAAAATGGGGCCCCGGGCATTGGGGGCCTCGGCTTCGGTGGTTTTCTTTGGAGCCGGGGTGAGATCAGCGCCAGGCACCCCGCTGGAATCCGGGGCGGGGCCTTCCGTGGGGGCGGCCACTTCAGGGGCGTTGGCACCAGCCGCCGGGTCTTCTAGGTCAAATTCCAACGGAGCGGGCAGCAGATTGAGCGGACCGGACGAATCGCCCGGCCCTGCCACAGGCATCGGCAGTTCCCCAGGGAGCCCGGCTGATTCCGTGGTGGGGGATGAATCCTGAGTCAGGGCTTCATCCGGGGAGACCGCAGGATCGGGCAGGATTGGTTTTTCCGGCAAGGTGAGCTGCGAAATCGGAACAAACACCTGGGGAGGACCTCCCGGCAGACCCGGCATCCGGGAAGCTGCAGAGGTATGGGAAGCCACTTCGACCGGGCGGGGCGGCAACTCCAGACCGGCGGGAAGGTCCTGCGCCATCCCGGGCAGGAGACTGGCCGCCGCCAAGCTGGCCAGCAGGAACCGGACGAAAAAGATCGGCTTCATGGCAGAGACAGCTGAGGATTTATGAAAGCGAGGGATTGCCCCGGGTGCGGGTCCACATAGGAGGCGTCTCGGCAGGTGCCAGGTCAGGCAGATCATCGTTGGGCCAAGCCTCCGGCACGGGCACGGCCTGTAGGAAACTGAAGGGAGCCGGCACTGAGGGAGCGCCGTCATCGTGCCCTTCCGGTTGGGAAACGCTGGCATCAGGATCGGAAACCGGAGGGGACGGAGCGAAGCTGTTACCCGGAGGAACCGCCAAAGGAGTCAATGAAAACCCTGGGGGGACTTCCGATGGCGCCGCCAGCGGAGCGGTCGGGACCGGGGCCGAGGCTGACGCCGGTCCAGCATCTGAAGCCATGGCCGGCGAAAAAGCTTGGGCCAGGGTCGAATCCAGTTCCGCGATCAGGTTGGGTGAAATGGCGGGGAGGGGCCGGCGGCGAACCGGGGAGAGGGCGCCGGCAGCCACGGGGGATTCGATCAGCACAGGGCTGGTGAGCTCAGGAAGCACCGCTTTCGGGGCTGGCGGAGTCACGGGATACAATGGAGGATAAATGGGGAAGACAGGCTGGGACGGCGGCGCAGAAACGGGGGTCAGGACGGGAGCCATCGGCGGGGCAGCTTCCGGACCGGCAGGTGGCCAAATGGTTTCGACGGGGGCGGGCACCACGGCGGGGGCAGCGACAACAGGAGGAGTGGGGCTGGAAAGGTCCTCTGGCACCGGCGGAGGGAAATTGACTGGGGGACTCTCCTGGAAATCCAAGCTGGCCGCGGCCGGGACAGAGGCACCCTCCAAAGTGGCCCGCAGTTGATCGATCATGGATTGGAAAGCCAATTCCATGGAGGCGCGGCCTTCATGAAGCACTTTAATCACGGCTTCCACAGGCAAGGCCGGGGCGGCCAAGGGAGCCGTGGAAACCGGAACAGGAGACACCGGAGCAGAAGTCAGGGAAGGAGCTGGAGCCGGCGGAGAAGGCAACACCGTTGGCGCCATGGCGGCCGTTTCCAAAGGGAAAACGGGCAGCGGCAGGGAGGGCAGCGCTGGCGCCGACCATGCAGGCTCGAGAGGCGGTGGCGCCGGAAGGGGGGCCGGTGCCTCAGCCTTGGGAGAAACAGGGGGCAGGAAGGGAGACGGACCGGCGGGAAGGGACGGCGGCCGCACGGCCCCAAAGAAGGAAACGGGTTCTTTTTCCGCACTGGGGGGCACCAGCGCGGGTGGCAGGGCGAATGGATTCGATGGCAATACCGGAGGCGCGGCGGCAGTAACCGGCAATTCGGGAGGGGATGTCACGACCGGGGCTGGAGGCGTCGCGGGAGAAAGATCTTCCGACCGCGGACCGATTTCCGGCTGGCCGGCCAAGGCCGTCTGGAACGGGAACGCCAGGACAGGGAGGGGTAGGGCCGGAAGCGACATGGCGGGCACGGGGGTGGGGGTTGAATCGAAAACTGGAATCGCAGGGGACACGGCCGGAAGGGGACTGATGGCCGGGGGCACCGGAGCCGTGCGCGGGGATTCCGTGATCTGCGGTGCTATCACGGTTGGGAGCGGTACCGCAGTCGGGAGCGGTCCTGAGGCTGGTTGCGGGGAGTTCAATTGGGGCGGCAGTTCGGCGAAGAGGGGCTCCGGCGCGGCGGGCACCACGCTGGATATTGGTTTTGACTCCGCTCCTGCCGCCATGACCGGGGATTCCAAAGCCAGTCCGGCAACAGGGACAGGAGGGCTGGCCAGCGGAGCCACTACCTCCACTTTCCGGCTTTCCACGGCCACCACCCCGGCTGGTCCCATCAGGGTCGCCAGGTCAGGGCGCGATTCCGGAGTCTTGACAGCGGCGGACTTGCCCAGCCCTTTGCGGGAGGGGCCCCGATTCCGGCAACGGCTGTGGCAATACATGCACTGGTGATATTCCGCCGTGAGGACGTCCCATGCTACCCGGGCGGGATAGGACAGGCCGAGCCACTTGGCCGCATAGGGATGTTTAGGTTGGCTGCTCCCGCGCAGGGCCGGCTGACTGCAAACCACACAACGCACCGGCAACGCGGCCAGCCAGGCAAAAATAAACGCCAACAGGACCGCTCCGGCAGCTCCGGCCCCCAGGCGCCAGTCCGTGATTCCCATCCGCCAGTAAGCCAGCGGCGCGGCCACCAGCAGAGCCAGCAGTAACAGGCGGGCCCCAAAATACAGCACGGCGGCCATCCGAAGACGGAAATGCCGGGATGGGGTGGTGCTGAGGGTGGACTGGGACATGACTTTCTTGAAGGAAATGGCTTTCTGATTAAATCAGAAATTACGGTGATTATAGTTCACCCCTTAAAGACGTCAATCTTTAAAAGTAAATATCAGGAGATTGGAAAATTTTAGTTTTACGAACTAAATTCACCCTCCTTGGCCGCAAGGCCCCAGTCCGTCCGGCTGAAACCGGCCTCCTGACAGCCCGCGGGCGGTTGGCCCCGATCCTACGACATCAAATCCAAGGCGCCGCCCTCGCAGAGCGTGGCCGTGCCGAAGCTCTGCTTTTCATGCCCCATTCCCTTGGCAATCGCGAGCCACAGCCGGTTATGGGTCACTTGATCCAACTGGAGGCTGCGCCCCATCTTGAAACCACAGCCTCCTCCCACCAATACTACAGGGATGTCATTGAGCGTGTGGGAGTTGCCTTTGCCCAGCTCATTGGTCCAGACCAGCAGGGTGTTATCCAGCATGGATCCACCCACACCGCCGGGCTCCGGAGTCTCCGCCAGACGCTTCGCCAGATAGGCCAGTTCGCCGCAGAACCACTTGTTGATTTTCTCGAGTTTTTCCTGAGCCGAGGTGTCGGCATCCGGTTCATGCGACAGTCCGTGGTGGCCTTCCTCGATCCCCAGCCACTTCATCCGCGCCTGCCCCACCGACCGCATGTATTGCAAGGTCGCCACCCGCGCCATGTTATTGGCGAGGCTGTTGACCAGCAGATCGATCTGCATCCGGCTGATCGCCGGCGTATTGTCATTCACGAGTTCGATCTCGGGGTCGATCTCCGGCACCGGGTGATTCAGTCTCGGATCGTTGCTCTGTTTCTGCAATTCCGTTTCCACTTCGCGGACCAGCGTCAGGTGCTGTTCCAGCAGGGCCTTGTCCTCCGCACTCAGCTTGGAGCTGATACGTTTGAAATCCGACTCCACCCCGTCCAGCACGCTCACCAGACTTTCCTTGTCCTTCATCTGACCGTACAGCCGCCCCAGCATCTGCTGGGGATCATCGATGGGCGCCAAGGGCTGATTGGCCCCGGCATACACCATGCGCGTCCACGGGTCGGCCCGGCCCGGCACCGCCACCCCGAACTCCAACGACCCGAACCGGGTGGCGGTTTCCGGCCGCGATTGCAGGAAGTTTTTGATCTCCTGATCGATGGAAATCCCACTCGCCCAGCCGGCCGGGGTATCGGAACCGCCTTGGATATTTCCCGGGGCCAGTTCCGTGCCGGTAAGCAGGCAACTCATTCCCCGCATGTGACTGTCACCATCGCCGCGCACCTTGTTGGCGATGCCCTTCAACAGCATGGTCCGGTCGCGGAATGGCTCCAGCGGAGCGAGGATCGGCTTGAACGGCACGTCCAATCCCGCCTGATCCGGCCAAAACTTGTCCTGCACCGTCCCATTGGGCGAAAACATGATCACCAGCCGCTGCGGCCGGATCTTCGCGGATTCTTGTCCAAACAAACTCGGCAGCCCGCCCAAAAACGGCAAAGCCGCCGCGGAAAGACCTAAATCACGCAGAAACTGGCGGCGGAGCATTGGGTTCATATCCGGAAAGGGGGGTGGGAGGGAATAGCTAAACGGCACTGGTTCCGGGAGAAACGGACCGCTCTTATAATAAAGACGCAGGCACCGGCCAGTTGCGTCACGCCCTTAAATACCGTCCAAACCCCTCTGTTTCTTTCGCGCTTCCATCGACGGCCCCGGCTCCCTGGCGGGCCCGGTTCCAGCTCTGCATCAAGGGGATCTGGAATTGCAGTGACATTCTGTTTTCTTGTGGCACTCTCTTAACCATTCTCTCACCCAACAACATCAGGCGCATGCCCTCCTGCATCCTCTCATGAAAACTAAAATCATCGCCTCCGCCCTGCTTCTGGCCACTGCTTCCCTCACCCTGCCGACCCAGGCTTCCCCGCTCTCTGATCTGATCGAACAACATGATCTCAGCTGGCTGCTCGGCTCGTGGGCTACCGCGGATGGCAACGTGAAACTGGTTTACGAATACCGGCTCGAAAAAAATATCATCGGCGTGAAATTCAAAGCGGGTGATCGCGAAGCGGAAGGCATGATTGCCTTGAAACCAGGCACCCAGGAATCGATGTATGTGGCCGTGGATAGTCAGGGAAGTGTCTCCAGAGGCGCTTGGAAAGAGCATGAGGGCCATCCTCTGTTGAAGACCACCATCAATGGTCAGGAAGGTGAAATCAAAATCGCCTCCGAACACATCAATGTCGATGCCGAAACCATGCGGGTAAAGGTTTATAAGCAGAATGAATCGGGTGATCCCGGCGAGGTCATGATCGAAGTGGAACTGAAACGCGCCAAATAATCCAGCCGCTCCAGCCATCCATTCAAGGCCCGGTCGTGGCCTTGGCCGGTTCCCCAGGCAACCCGCGGGCCGCTGCCGTCAGCGCCGTCTGCAGCAGCAATTCCTGCACGTTGAAGTTGGATTCCGTGAAGGATTGCAGCAGCCGGTCCATGGTGTCAGGTCCATACGCCGCTGCCGGTTGTTTCACCGTGTGATGGAACAGATGCCGGATGAAGGTCCGGTGGGCGGCCTCACTGCCGATGGCAAAGGCCGCCACATCCCCCGGTTTTTCCAAGCGGATCGTCTCCCCGTCGTCTCCGATAAAATCACTCCCGGTGTTGACCGGTTTGCCATTGTCCTGGGTGCGCCAGCGTCCAATCGCATCGAAGTTCTCCAGGCTGAAGCCCAAAGGATTGATGGTAGTGTGGCAGCCCATGCAGGCCGTCGGGCGGGTGATCTCCGTGACCTTCTCCCGCATGGTGAAAGTCGGGTCGAAATTCCCGTCCTTGAATTCCACGGCCTCGGGCGGCGGCTTGAGTTGCCGGCCCACGATATTCCGGGTGAGGAATACCCCGCGGTGGATCGGCGAGGTGTTTTTGAAATACGCAAATGAAGTCAGCAAATATGGATGCGTGATCACGCCGGAGCGCTCGCCGGGCGCGAATTTCACGGGCTCGAATCCCGGGCCCTTCACTTCCTTCCCATACAGCGCGGCCAGCCGTGGATTCAGCATCAGCCAATCCGCCTGGAGCAGTTGCCGGTAATCCGAGCCGCCCTCCCACACGATCCGGTCAATGAACCGATCCAGGGAGCGCCGCAGATCCGTCAGGACCGCGGCATCAAATCCAGGGAAGGTCTCGGGGTCCTTCGCGATGGTGTCCGCGTCCTTCAACTCCAGCCAGTGATGGAAAAAGCCGCGCAACTTTTCCTTGGTCCGCGGGTCCTGCAGCATCCGGCGGCCTTCCGCCAGCAAACCTTCCGGGGTATTCAGCCGGCCCTCTGCCGCGGCCTTCATCAACTCCTGATCCGGCAGGGAATCCCATAGCGCCAGGGCCAACCGGCCCGCCATCGTATGACCATCCGGCACTTCCGGCTGCGCCACTTCCGGATACAAAAAGCGCGGCGACATCAGGATCGCCATCACGGCCCGTTTCAGCGCCACCTCCGGCACTGCCCCTTCCTTGAAATAAGGTCCCACCACTGCATCCGCTTCCTCATCGCTCAAGCCACGGCGGAACGCGGTGGACACCAGATGCCGCGCAAACTCTTTGGTTTTGGCCAACCGGTCCGGCGTGTCCGCCTTCACCGCTGACAATTCCGGCAGCCGCTCCGCTACATACTCGGCCGCTTTGATCGCGCTGGCCGAAACTGCGTCATACCACGCCCGGCTCACCGCCGATCCCCGCTCATACCCGAGACTGCGGTCGTCCGCCGGAAACGGCCCTGACACCACCGGGATCCCCCGCACCCCCACCGGCAACAGGTTCTCAGCCGGAATCCGTTCCGGCACGCCCTGCGGTGTCTTCCACCACAACTCAATCGACGCCGCCTTGTCCTTGAATTTGAAATACTCCAGCTTCAGCCGGTAGGCCCGCCCGCCCAGCAAATAGATCGAACCCTTCTCCTCCCTGACCTCCGGTCCGGAGCTCACCCAGCCATCGATCAAGGGCGGCTCATCCCGGTTCACCGACAGCTTTGCCCCGTTAGGTGTTTTCAGGATGAATTCATACAGCCCCGTCTCCGGTGCCACCACCGAACCCGACCACCGGATCGAGAACTCCTCCGCTCCCATCAGCGCCGGGTCCGGACTCTCCGCGCCAAACGAAAACGCCACCTCCGCATCCCGCCGCTCAAACTTGTCCTTCCCGTCCTTTTCCTTCTTCCCGCTGAAATGCTGGCTGCCAAAATATTCGCCCTTCAGCCCGCGCTCGCCGGCCGGTCCCCACGCCGGACGCCAGTCCAGTTGCCCCAGCCAATCCGCCACCGAATTCCGGAATTGTCCCACCGTCAGCCGCGTCACTTCCGCCTTCACCGTCCCCTGCCCTGCCCGCGACTGCGGCGAATAAAACGCTTGGTAAATATAAGCCGCCACCGCCGCCGCATCCTCCCCCACACAAAGCTCCGCCTCATCCTCCGGCATGGTTTTATCAATCCGCCGCGTCAGCGACGCCAGCGACCGATCCCCGTAAAGCGGCTCCTTGTATTTGTCATCCACCCCCACGCCCTTCTCCCCGTGGCACTCGATACAAAGCTTCCGGTAAATCGCCTCGCCCTTCACCAAAACCTCCCCACTCACCGCCTCCGCCTGCAACTTCACCATACTCCCCACCGCCATGGCAAGCAGCAGGAAACCAAACCTCAACAACTTCTGACCGGGATAAATCATCCCCAACCCAACGCCAGTGGGAGGGCCTGTGTTTCACCACTCCCGGAATCGGAGTTCGACTTTGAACAGACGAAGCCCATTTCCCCGCCAGACCCAGTCACCTTCCAACAAAGTCTTGCCCTGCGCCGCCTTCTGCTATTCGGTGTTCCTTCATGAAGCCGTTCCTCGTCGCAGCCGTCTATGGTTCCGGGCTGCTTATTGCTTTTGAAGCTGGATGGGGGTTCAAACCGGCGGATCCTTCGGATGACCCGACTTTGCGCCGGGCATGGTCGCCCCCCAAGCCGCCCGGCCATAGTCCTGCAGTCAATCCCCCAAAGACGCCCCACCCTTCCGCTAAAAATTGGCTGGAGGCCGCTTCCGCCAACCTGGTCACGGTGAAATCGGCCATGCAGCCGGGAGTGGTGAATCAGGAGCTGATCGACAAACTTGGCGGGATTCTTTCCATTGGGGATGCTTCCGTCCGGAGTCCACAGTGGCAGACCGTCCTGACCGCCATGAGGGCGGAAGATGCGTCGGCGATCAAAGAACTCTTCCGCGCCAAAGCCAAAGACGGCCGCCACTTTGATAGCGAATTCGAGGCCTTCTGCCACCGCTGGGGCCAGCTGGATGGACCCGCCGCTGCAAAAAGCATCGTGGGCGAATATGCCGGCAAGGAACAGATTGTCGTCAAAGTGATGCAGGGCTGGGGCAGCCGGGATGCCGGCGCCGCCCTCGCCTGGGCCAGCCAGCAACCCGGAATCAGCCAAGGCACCAGCATCGGGGCCATCGTGGAAGGCCTGGGCCAGTGGAGAGCCCGCGAAGCCGAAGCCCTCATCTTGGCCAATCTTGGAAATCCTGCCTTCGAGCGGATCCAAGGCCGCATCGCCGCCCTGATGGTCGCCCAGGAAGGCCTGAGCGGCACCCTCCCATGGTTCGAGCAAATCGCCGGCGGAGATTCGCCTGACAAGTTCAAGAAGGCCAACCTCGAAACGTTGCTCAAGATCGCCAATCAAAGCACCGACTCCAGCCAAGCCATCCAACTGGCCCAGCAGTATGCCGACCGTGCCTGGCTGCCCTCGGCTGCCGGGGACCAAATCGGCCTGGCCTACCTCGGCCAGGACCCGGCCTCCAGCCTCGGAGAAATCGCCAAAATGCCCTCAGCCGACGCTCAAACCACGGCCGCCCGCATCATCCTGGACCAATGGGGCCCGGAAGCTACCAGCGGGTGGCTGGTGGCCAACCCGCAACATCCGCTTTTTGATACCAGTGCGCTCCAACTTGTTCAGACCTTGGCCAAAACCGATCCCGAAGCCGCCGCGGCCTGGGCCACTCAAATCAAGAACCCAAGAATGCAGTCCTTTGCCAACACCGTCGTGCGGATGAATCAGCGGGACAAACCAAACCTGGAATGAAACCAGCTCTCACCGCCGCGCTCTACGGCACCGGCCTGCTTTCCGCCTTCGCCGCCAAAATCTGCTCAGTTGAAGATCTCGCAGATGGGTCTTGCCGGCGAGTGGGCCTGATCAGATCAGGGATGCCGACTTGCGGGAAAGGGCAACCGAACTGGGTCCGCTTGGTCCCTTTACGAACTGACATTAGCACCTTGCAGCCCGCTCGCAGCCAGCGTTCTTCCCTGCATGACTGAAAGCAGACAACGGGCCGCAGCGGTGGCGGCGAAATTGCGGGCGGCGGGCTTCAAGGCCTACTTCGCCGGGGGCTGCGTGCGGGATGCCCTGCTGGGCTTGGAGCCGAAGGATTATGATGTGGCCACGGATGCCCGGCCGGAGCAGGTGGTGGCCCTGTTTCCCCGCAGTCAGGCGGTGGGGGCACACTTCGGGGTGGTGGTGGTGCGCACCGGGGCGGATCATGTGGAGGTGGCCACCTTCCGCACCGATGGCAGCTACAAGGATGGACGCCGGCCGGAGGAGGTGACGTATTCCACGCCGGAGGAGGATGCGCAGCGCCGGGATTTCACCGTGAATGGCATCTTCCAGGACCCGGCCACGGATGAAGTGATCGACTTCGTCGGCGGCCAGGCGGATCTGGCGGCCAAGGTGTTGCGCGCCATCGGAAATCCGGCAGAACGCTTCCGCGAGGATCACCTGCGGCTGATGCGTGCGGTGCGGTTTGCCGCCACCCTCGGGTGGGAAATCGAGCCCGCCACCTGGGCAGCGGTCAAAGCGGAAGCTCCGGCCCTCGCTAAAATCAGTATTGAGCGCACCCGCGATGAATTCATCAAGATCATGCTGCACCCGAACCGGGTGCGCGGGCTCGACCTGCTGGATAAAGGCGGTCTCCTGACATCCATCATCCCGGAGATGGAAGCGCTGAAAGGCTGCGAGCAGCCGCCGCAATTCCACCCCGAAGGCGATGTCTGGGTGCACACCCGGCTCATGCTCAGCCTGTTGCCGGAAAAGGTGAGCATCCCTCTCGTGCTCAGCGTGCTGCTGCACGATATCGCCAAACCCGCCACCCACACCATCGATGAAACCGGCCGCATCCGTTTCAATGGACACGACGACCTCGGCGCCCGGATGACGGGCGACATTTTGCGGCGGATGAAGTTCTCCAACGAGATCATCGACGCCACCGTGGAGGCGGTGCTACAGCACATGAAATTCATGCACGTGAAGGAAATGCGGACCTCCCGCCTGAAACGCTGGATGGCTCATCCGACCTTTGACGACCAGATGGCGCTGCACCGGGTCGATTGCCTCGGCTGCCATGGAATGCTGGACAATTATGAATTCCTCCAGGCCAAGCAGCAGGAATTCGCCAACGAGCCCGTGATTCCACCGCCACTTCTAACCGGTCACGATCTGATGGCCGCCGGTTATGCACGCGGACCGGAAATCGGACGCCTCCTGACCCTCGTCCAGGACCAGCAATTGGAAGGCGCCCTGACCACCAAAGAAGCCGCGCTGGCGTGGTTGCGTGCGGAAGCCCCGCCAGCCGCCGGCCAAGCCGGGGCTTGATCCGCGGCGTGGCAGTTTACGTCTAAAAGGCCCGGTCCAGCGGTGTCGCCACGGATTGAGACATCGCCTCCCCGATCAATTTCCGGCCGGCCTCATCTTTGATATAACGGCGGCTGTCGCGGCACCACCGTGCTGCTTCCTCCGGCTGGCCCAATTCCCGCAAGGTGAGGATAGCCTCCTTCCAGACCTCGACCCGTCCCGGATGCCAGTCCCGCAGCCGGCGGTATTCCACCACCGCTTCGTCCAACAACCATTCCGAGCGGTAATGCCGGGCCATTCTGAGACTGAAGGGAGGAGCTTCCACTTTGCTGGTCCCCAGATAAAGATAATCAATGAAGCTGGTGAAGGGGCTGGTTAAAATCCGGTTCGCTTCGGGTGAAATGCAAATGGCTCCCGCAATCAAACTGGCCGCCGCCAGCAATCCCATCCCGGCGCCCCCGACTCCACCCGCCATCGCGCCCACCAGAAACGTCGCGCACAACAAAAAGCAGCCCGTTCCCACTGCATAACGAAGATACTGCGCGACCGTGCTCCCAGTTATTTTCATGCGGGACTTTGGCCGGTTTTCAGCAGAAAGTCGATAACATTTTTTCCACCGGTCCCGCGCCACCGCCATTGATCAGCCAGTCGGCAGCCCCCTGCTTCTCCCTCACGCAAACCGCATCACCTTGGCGAGAAAACGCTGGGTCAATTCCTCCCGGGGCGAGCCAAACACCGCGGCGGGCGGGCCGCTTTCGAGGATTTTGCCGGAGGCGATCAGGGCGACCTGATCCGCCACGGCGCGGGCAAATCCCATCTCGTGGGTGCTCAGGATGATGTGTTGTCCGGCCGCCGCCAGTTCCTGGATGAGTTCCAGCACCTCCGCCGTCATTTCCGGGTCCAGGGCGGAGGTGGGCTCATCCAACAGCAGGATCTCCGGGCCCGGCGCGATGGCCCGGGCCAGTCCGGCCCGCTGCTGCTGGCCGCCTGACAACTGCGCGGGAAGTTTATCAGCATGGGCCAATAGCCCGAAACGGTCCAGGCAACGCCGGGCGGTCTCCAGCGCGGCCGCCGGGCTTTGGCCATGCACTTTTTCCAGCGGCAGGGTGATATTCCGCAGGGCCGTGAGGTGCGGGAAGAGGTTGAATTGTTGGAAAAGAAATCCATTCCGCCGCCGCCACGCCTGCAGGGTGGCCGGGTCGTGCCCGAGTGGCGTGTCATTGATTTGCAGGGATCCGGAGGTCGCCTGATCCAGCCCGCCGCAGAGCCGCAGGAAGGTGCTCTTCCCCCCGCCGGAAGGGCCGATCAGCACCAGCACGCCCGCCTCCACGCCAAGCGTCAGGCCATCCAGGGCATTCAGCGGGCCATAGGTGCGGATGAGGGAATCGGCGTGCAGCTTCATGGGGGTGCGACAGGAGGAGGGCCGGCAGAATCAGCTGGCAGTGGCGGCCTGGAAGCGGCGTTCCAGCCAGTGGGAAAAGCCGGCGATAGGAAGCGTCAGGATGAGGTAACCGAAGGCGAGCGGCAGAAAAGCTTCCACGCCCAGATAGGTCGCAGCGTAGAACGCCCGGATTTCGTAAGTGAATTCGCTGATGCTGATGACGCTCAGCAGCGACGAATCCTTGACGAGGGAAACAAATTGTCCCGCGAGGGCCGGCAGGACCCGGCGCAAGGCCTGTGGGAAAACCACATACCGCAGCACCTGCCAACGGCTGAAGCCCACGGCGCGGGCGGAATCCAGCTGCGCCTGCGGAATACTTTCAATCCCCCCGCGCAGAATTTCCGTCAGGTAAGCGCCGGTGAAGACGGACAGCAGCATGATCCCCCCGAACAGCCGGCCCCCGAGTCCCACACCGTTCAGCACCCGGGTCACCGTGGGATCGTTGAGCACCACATAATATCCAATCAGGATCAGGCTGAGCAGCGGCATGCCGCGCACGATCTCCACCAACCCCTGGGTAAACCAGCGGATGGATTTCAGCGGAGCCCGCTGTCCCGCTACCAGGATCGCCGCGACCAGGCAGGAGCCGATCAGCCCGCCCACCGAAACCACCAAAGATCCGATCCAACCCTTGTAGAGGGATTCACGGTATCTCCACAACGCCTCATGGCTGCGGGTCAGATTCAGTCCGGAAAAAATGGTCCAGAATCCCACGCAGACCACCGCGGTCAGCACCAGGGCAGACAGGAGTTCCCAAACGTGACGGCGCGACATAGACAAGGCAGAAGATCAGAAGCAGGCTGCGCACCAACTACGCCGGTGGTGCGGCAAAGCAACCCCAGGCGCGGCCGATGGCGGCGGCCGTTTTGCTGATCTCGGAGTTTTCATGGTCAGTCCAGGGACATGTGTTGGAAGGTGCCGCTCCCGGTATCATAGATGCCGAAGGACGGTTCCCCAAACCGTCCCATGATTTCCCCCGGATTCGCCCACAGAGTGCGGCCTTTTTGGTGGACATATTTCCGGTGATCGTGACCGGTGAAGACGGCATCGTAAGCCTGGCTCTCGGCCAGTCGCACTCCGATTTCCGGATAGTGGTGCAGCGCGATTTTCCGCCCGTCCAGTTCCAATTCCGCCAACGGGGCATGCAGGGTGACGTGGGGGAATTTGCCTGCGACGCGGCACAGCAGGAAAATGTCGCCGTCGTTGTTGCCAAACACCGCATCCACCGGCCCAGCAAATCCCTCCGCCAACGCGGCCAGGGTGAAAGGTGCACAAAAATCCCCCAGATAAAACAACCGCTCCGCGCCGGACTCCTTCACCAGAGCCAGGGAGCGGCCCAGGTTTTCCAGATGGTCATGACAGTCACTCAACACCGCGATTTTCATGAACCACTGAAGACGCGGGATGCCTCCTGCTACAAGTGCAGACCGGGTCCAAGGTTCAGGGCAGAAATTCCCAGCGCACCACCTGGCGTAGGATCAGGCGGGGAGGGGCGTCCGGCCGGGATTCCCATTCGAGGCGCACCAGCGCCCGGCGGGGACGGTTCCAAGTCAGGGAGGCGGTCACAGCCGCCGCCGCTTCCTCATGGACCACGAGTGGTTGAACGAGGGCCGGGCTGCCCGGAGCCGCCACACGGACCGTCAGCGGGCTTGGCGGGATGGAGTCGAATGCGTGGGCCCGTTCCACAACCAGCCGGAATTCAGCCGCGGGGCTGCCGGGATTGCCGGCAAAGACGGGGAATCGTTGCGCCATTTCCTGCTCGTAGGTTTCCCAATCCAATAGCGGAACGCCATCCACTTCCCGGATCATCAGGTGCAGGAGGAATTCCGCGGGACCTGACACCTGGGCCGGAACGGCCATCACTTTGCCATCCAGCATCTGGGGGACCCCGAGGATGAGGGCTGCCTCCGGCAGTCCACCTGCCCGGTAGACGGCTTCCATCAAGGGTTTCACCCTCGCGGCATCAAGGACGTAGGCGGACTTGGCGGCAGCGTCCGGGGCCGCTAGAAAGGCCTGCAGCATCTTCAGGGCACGCTCACTGGCGGAAGGCACCAGCTGGATTGGAGCCAAAACCGGAGTCCGGGGGAGATCGCGGGACTGACGTATTTTCCAAGCTTTCAGAGCCCAGAATACTCCTCCAGCGAGAGCCACCCCGATGAGCAGCAACAGCCCAAACTGAAACCATCGGTCAATCCTGAGGGCCTTCCAGCGGCGACGCTGGTCCCGGCTCCTGCGGCGCAACGCTTCCACCCTTTGCCGGGCGGTGACGCGGTCCAGCAGCACCGGATCCATCAAGGACCGGTCTGGTTTATCCGGGGAAGGCACCGGCGCAGTACGCGTCGGCAGAGCTGCCATCCCCCCCGGGATGTCTCCTGGCGGAGGCGCCGCTGGGTGGACCCGGCTCCAGGCCTGACGGATCTGCTCCGCCGTTTCCTCAGGCCGATCGCCGGGGGGAGACATGGTTAGAGCACGTTGAGTCCGGCCATCACGGCGCGGAGTTCCTCGATTTTCAGCTGGCTCATGGCGATCATCGGCAGGCGGAGTCCGCCTTGCATATGCCCGGCGAGGGACATCGCGGCCTTGATCGGCACCGGGTTGCTGTCCAGCTTCATGAGGGTGCTGAGGAGCGGGTAATATTTGAGATGGAGGGCGCGGGCCGCCGGCAGGTCATTGGCCAGCGCGGCATTCACCAGATCACTCATCTGGCGCGGGATCAGATTCCCCGCCACGCTGATGACCCCGGTGGCTCCGACCGACATGAAGGGAAGCGTCAAGGAGTCATCGCCACTCAGGATAGTGAACCCTTCCGGCACCGCAGCCATGAGTTGATTCACCCGCTCCACGCTGCCGCCGGCCTCCTTGAGGCTGACCACATTGGGGCAGGCCGCCGCCAGACGGACGGTGACTTCCACCGGGATGTCGATCCCACACCGGCCAGGCACGCTGTAGAGGATGATCTTGCACTTGGTGCTGTCGGCCACCGCCTTGAAATGCTGGAACAGGCCTTCCGCGGATGGCTTGTTATAATACGGCGCCACCTGGAGCACCGCTTCGCAGCCCGCCGCCTCCGCGGAAGCCGTCAGCTCAATGGCTTCATCCGTGCTGTTGGCTCCGGTGCCGCCGATGACCGGACCACGTCCCTTGGCGCATTCGACCGCGAGGCGGATGACATGTTTGTGCTCGTCGTAGGAAAGGGTGGGGGACTCCCCGGTGGTGCCGACGGGAACGATCCCGGTGATGCCATTTTCAAACTGGAAATCGACCAGCTTGCGGAAGGCAGGCTCGTCAATGGAACCGTCTGGAAGAAAGGGAGTGACTAAGGCTGTGAAGGTGCCGCGATACATATTGTGAGGGAAAAGGTTCAGGGTTCAGGAATCGGAGGTGCGGCGTTAGAGCTGTACGGTGCCTTGGAAGACGATTTCGGCGGGGCCGGTGAGGGTGACGTTTTTGAAAGTGTCGCCTTCGGGGGTGAAATTGATCTCCAAAGTATCGCCGCTGCGCACGTCCACCGAAATGGGGGCGGGCTGGCCGGTCCGGAGGTGATGAATCAGGGCACAGGCCACGGTGCCGGTGCCGCAGGCCAGGGTTTCATCCTCCACCCCGCGCTCGTAGGTGCGGATCGCGATGTGGCTGGTGCCCATGCGGTGCACGAAATTGGCATTGGTGCCTTTGGGCGCGAAGGCTTTGTGATAACGCAAAGCCGAGCCCCACTCCTTCACCGGCACCTCGTCGATGTCCCCTACAAAAACCACCGCGTGCGGCACCCCGGTATTCAGGAAATGCACCGCGAGTTCCGTGCCGGCAACATCCAACGGAAGATCCTGCTGCAGGCCAAACGGCTCGCTCATTTTGATCTGCACGTTGTCGCCATGAAAAGTGGCTCCAATGATTCCGGCGGGCGTCTCGAAACTAACCTGATCAAGGGCAAAGCCGTTCAGGAAATTGGCGAACCGGCCAAAACACCGCGCCCCATTGCCACACATCTCAGCCTCGCCGCCATCCGCATTGTAATAACGCATCCGGTAGTCCGCGCCCTGCTCCGCCGGCTCCACCGCCAGCAGCCCATCCGCGCCCACCCCGCGATGCCGGTCGCACAGGCGTGCGATCTGCTCCTGCGTGAGGGCGTAGCGGTGGTCGCGGTTATCAATGACCACAAAGTCATTGCCCGCGCCGTTCATTTTCCAGAATTGAATCTCCATGGGGTATCGGGGTGCGGCTTAAACGGACTTCACGGCATCAACAAGCGGTTTCACAAAAGCCGCCAGCTCCGCCTGCGCGGACGGGGTGCCACCATGGGTCTGAATCACCTTCACGATGGCACTGCCCACCACCACGCCATCGGCCGCCAGCGCGACCTCCCGCGCCTGGTCCGGCGTAGAAATACCAAAACCCACACACACCGGAACCGTGGTGCCGGAGGCTTTGATGACCTGCACCTGACTGGCGATATTGGTGGCGAGGGTGGTCTGCGCTCCGGTCACGCCTTCGCGGGAAATGTAGTAGATAAAACCCTGCGCCCCGGCGGCGAGGGTGTGGATGCGGGCCTCCGGCGTGGTTGGCGCGATCAGGCAAATCCGTTGCAGGCCGAGTCCGGCGTGCAGTTCCTCATTCAACACCGCTTCATCCGGAGGCAGATCCAGGAGCAAGACCCCGTCCGCTCCGACCGCGGCGGCATCGGCATGGAATTTTTCAAATCCGTAGGCATAAACCGGATTCAGGTAGGTAAAGAGCACCAGCGGGATCTGCGTCACCTCCCGGATGCGGCGGATCAATTCGATCACGCCCACCGTGGTCGCCCCGGCGTCCAAGGCACGTCCGGCCGCCATCTGATTGACAATCCCGTCTGCCAGCGGATCGGAAAACGGCAGCCCCAGCTCGATCACATCCACCCCGCAGGCTTCCAGCGTCTTCACGTTCTCCAGGGTCTCGTCCAGCGACGGATCACCGGCACAGATGTATGCCACAAATGCCTTGCGGCCCGACTGCCGCAGCGCGGCAAAAGTAGTGTCCAAACGGGAAGCCATAAAAAAGTCCGCCTCCTGGCGGGCCATATCCCTACCCCACCCCACCGGCAGGGCAAGCGGTGGGTGGAAAACGCCCCGGCCCCGTTCCGGCTCCTGCCTCACCGCTGTTCCTTCACCCGACGGGCACCTCATTCAGTGGCCTATCACCGGCCAAGTTCCCCCTACGGAGCCGAAGTGACGTTCCAACGAGGCAAAAGCCGGTGACTCCGGGTCCGGCACCACTGGAGCGCGGCTTACCGGATCCAGATAAGCGCACCCTGCTTCCAAGGCAGGCAAGCGGTCCACCAGAGCACGTCCCTCAGCCAAAGCTGCACTCCAGGCCGCTTTGAGGACGGGGAGGGAAAGCGGCCGGGCTAAATGCAGCGCGTCAATTTCCACCTGACGGTAGCGGGCGAAGCGATCGGCCAAATCCAGAATCAGATGCGGGTTCAACCCACCGTCCTTGCCCGCCGCGGCCCACGCCAGAGTGCCCAAACTCAGATAGGTCTGATGCAGATGAATCGCATCCACAAAGTCACGCGGCTCCGCCCGCCCGGACAGAGCCAGCATTTTATTGGTCGCGGCATCAAAAAAATGCAGCCGGTAACCGAGCTCGGCATCCGGTTCGACTGGATAAAAACGCCATGCGGAATCATACACCCACTCCAACTTTACGGATCCATCATTCCGGAGGACCGTGGCGCGGTGGAAGGTCGGTTGTTGCAGTTGCCAGGTGACGGTGTAACCCGCCCGCGTCAATGCCGCGGCATCGGCGGCTGCCGTCTCGGCCACAGCGGCGGCGGCATCATGACAAAGGTCGATATCCTGCGAGTAGCGCGGTGTCGCCGGAGCTGCGTGGATGACCGTCGCGCCAAACACAAAACTGTCCGGACTGCGGTGCAGGCGCAGTGTAGCAAAAACCTCGCGCTGGAATTCCGTTAACGGCATAAACGGTCCGCCAGTTGAAATGCGACCCGGTCCCCATGGCGGCGCAAGCCCGCCACAATCAGCGGCACCGTTGCCTCCGACACCCGGAAGTCAGGCGAAAGCGACCAGAAGCAGGAGGCGCGGTAGGTTTCCAGTGCCTCCGCCGCGAGGGCAAGACGCTCCGCCCCAGGGAGGGAACCGGGAGCGGGAGAGGAACTGACGGCTTTGGGCATCCTGCACCATAGCACAGCAAGAGCCCAGTTTGAAGCGCCTTTTCCACTTCCTGCGCGTTGCTTAGTGCACCCGGCGTCCAGTCTTTGCCTGGCGGAACCACTATCATATCAAGGCCGGGCGGCGGCTTTGGCTTCGTCCCCCGTGACGTAGCCGTCCTGATTTTGATCAAGCCGCTGATGGAGGACGAGGAATGCGGCGCCGGCTTCCTCGCGGGAGACGCGGTTGTCCTTGTCTTTGTCGAGGCGGCGGCCGAGCAGACCGAGGGCCTTGGGCGTAAGGGAAAGCGGGGCCTCGGCGGCGGCGGTCTGGCCGGGGGCGGCCGGCGTTTTGACGTATTCCAGATAACCGATCATCATTTCCTCCTCGGTCTGGTCGCCCCAGCGGACGGTTTTGGTGGAGTCGGGATTGTTGGGATTCTCCGGGCTGTTGTCGAACCAGGCGGTGGATTCAATGCGGCTGCCGGCCCGGGCGATCACGGGTTCTGCGGCGCGGTACTGGAGCTGCCAGTTGAAGTCGTAGGCGGGGACGTTGAGCAGTTCGCGGCGCTGTCCATCGGCGTCCACCAGGTCGTAGCGGAAGGCTTTGCCACGCATGTGCATGTGGGGCATGAAGGAGAGGATCTGCGCATCGAACGGCACCGGCAGCGCCCCTTTTACTTCGTGATTGGGAGCCCCCGGCGGAATGCTGAAACGGGTTTGTTTGGCGGCGGCGACATGCACTTCGTGAGGCGGAGCTTCGGTGGTGAATCTCAGGCCGAGCCGGGTGCGGTCCTCCGCCGCCGTGCCGTTGGGAGTGTAGTGGAGCTGGAAGATGAGCCGGGAGCCGGCGGGGAGCTTTTTGGCATAACCGGCGGGGTAGGTCACGGCACTGCTGCCGGGCACGTAGGCTGCGAAGAAGTCGTCGCCATCGGTGACCCGTTTGCTGCCCGGGCCGGCGGCGAAAACCAGGACATGGTGGACCTGGGCCAGCGCGGTGGGGCGGACCTCGAGGCCAGTGACCCAGCGGTCTTCGGGAAAGCTGGTAGTGACTTCCCGGTATTGATATTTCATGCGGCCCGTGGCTTCGACAGCCACGGGAGTCGGCAATTCGATAATGGCATCCGGGGTTCCCATCACCCACTCCTGCGGCCAGGCGAGCGGCTGCGGCGCTTCGGCGGGATCGCCTGCCGCGCGGTCGCCGGAGAGCCATGTGAGCAAGGCCGTCCGGTCAGTTTCGGATAGCGCCCGGTCATTGGCCCAGGTGATGGCGTGCGCCCCGGTCTGCGGTGCGGCAAACCATGGAGGCATGATGCCCTTGGTGACCACCTTTTTGATCATGGCGGCATGGCCCGTGACGTCCTCCATGTCCATCATTTCAAAGGGGCCGGTGCCGCCGGGCCGGTGGCATTCCTGACAATTCCGTTGGATGATGCGGGAGACTTCGCGGTGCCAGGTGAGGGCGGTCACCGCTGGCGGCTGCGCCGGGGCTATCTCCAACGCACAACCCGGGGCCGTGGTGCCGGCGAAACGGGGACGCTGCCCCTGGGTCAGGGCCGCGAGGGCCTCAGCCAGATAATGCCTGGTGGGCGCGTCCTTTTGATAACCAATGCCATACTGGTCATCCACCGCCCCGCGGTAGTGCAGGGTGCGGGACCGGTCGAGGATGAAAACTTCCGTGGTGCTGACGGCGCCCAGAGCCTGCAGCAGCGCCTGTTTGGCATCCGTCATGCAGATGCCCTCCCAGCCGTGGGTTTTAGCGAAGGTGGCGAGGGCTTCCGGCGGGTCGGACTCAATGGCTCCAGTAAAAAGGAAACGGACGCCCTTGGTTTTCCATTCGTTTTCCAGCGCGGCGAGGGTGGGGGCGAACTTCTGGCTGAGCGGACAGGACGGGCTGGTGACGGCAATCACGGTGAAGGGACTCTCCGCCACGAGCGAGGAAAGTTTCCGGGCGCTCCCGGAAAGGTCGTCGAACGCGGCGTCCTGGATCAGGCGCCCGATACCGGCTTCGGCGGCGGTCCGGGGTTGGGGGGATTCGGCTGCAGACGCCCTGCCAAACGTCAGCAAACCCAAACAACTGATAAAAAGAACGGAGAGTTTCATGAGGGGGAAATCGGATCCAGCCCGCCAGACGCGGTCCGGACACGGGCGGTTACACCGTATGGCGGGAAATCGCCCGCCGCAAGCCACCGGAAAAGGCTGGTGCTTTCCAGCGTAACTGGCAGCGTCCCCTGTAATTTCCATTCTCCATGAAGTCGCCACTGCTGATTTTCCTCGTCGTGACCACGTCGCTTGCGGGAGATGGGCGGCTTAAGCCCGACAAATTCAAAGCCGGGATCGTCTCCGGAACTGAAATCCTTCAGCCCTGCCAGCCAATGCCGATGTTCGTTGGTCCCGGGCCTCCTTATCCAAATCCAGCCATACCCAATCTGGAACCTAAGCTTTCGAAGGAGCATGACCGGCTGGAGATGACGGTGCCGGCTGGAGTGCGGCTCGTTTCCGGTGGCTGTCCGGTGACTTCCAGCGATCCCGCTCCCTTGGGGGATCTGTCCTTGATCACTGATGGTGAACGTTTCGGCGACGACGGCTATTTTTCTGAACTGGCTCCTGGCAAACAATGGGTGCAGTTGGACCTCAAGGAATCCAAACGTCTGCACCTCATCTGGGTTTGGAGGTTTCATAAGATGCCCGTCAGCTTTCGAGACCTACTGATCCAGGTTTCTGAGGACCCTGGGTTCAAAACATCCGTGACCGTTCACAATACTGACCACGACAACTCCCTCGGGCTGGGCAACGGAAAGGACGCCGCCTACTATGAATCCTCCAGAGGCCGGGCAGTGCCCTTCCCGCCGGTGACGGGGCGTTATGTCCGGTTATGGTCCAACGGTGCAGACACCATCGAAAGCAATTGTTACATCGAAGTCTCCGTTTACGGCGAAGCAATCCCGGCCTCGCCCAAATGACAGCAGTTCCCAAGCAAAAATACGATCGTCTCAAATTCCATAACCCTCGCCCATTCCCCATCCTCCATGAATTTTCTCCCGCTTATCCTCGTTTTTGCCACGGCTGCCAGCCTGACCGCCCGCGATTTGATGCCCCGTCCCGAGGACGCCTATTTCAAGGCCTATGAAGGCTACCGCCCGGCAGAATCCCCGGGACTTTACCTGAAGGAAGGCGACCGCCTCGCGATCTGCGGGGACTCCATCACGGAGCAGAAAATGTACAGCCGCCTGATCGAGACCTATCTCACGGCTTGTGTGCCGCAATTGAAGGTGACTTGCCGGCAGTATGGCTGGAGCGGGGAGCAGGCCTCCGGATTCGCCGGGCGGATGAAAAATGACGTGCTGCGCTTCCAGCCGACTGTCGCCACGACCTGTTACGGCATGAACGACCACCGCTACGTGCCCTACACCGACGCCATCGGCGCGGAATATGTGAAGAACCAAACAGAAACCGTGCGCCAATTCAAAGAAGCCGGCGTCCGCGTGGTGCTGGGGTCGCCTGGCACCATCGGGCTGATGCCGGCCTGGGTGAAGACGGCCACCGGCACCAAGGAAGACCTGAATTTGAGCCTGCTGCGGCTGCGGAATCACGATGTGCAGATCGCGGAGGAAATGGGCGTCCGGTTTGCCGATGTTTATTGGCCGATGCTCACCGCGGGTTTCACCGCCCAGCAAAAATTTGGGCCGGAGTTCATGATGACGGGCAAGGATGGGGTGCATCCGGGCTGGGCCGGGCAGACGGTGATGGCTTATGCTTTTTTGAAAGCCCTCGGGCTGGATGGGGAGATCGGCACCCTGACCTGGGACGCGGCGGGCGGCACGGCGACGGCTTCCGCCGGGCATGAAGTGGTAGGCGCAGCCGATGGCGGCGTGAAATTCAAAAGCACCCGCTATCCCTTCTGCGTGCCGGAGGGTGATGTGAAAAAGGACGACTCCATCCAGTCCGCGGTGGCGCTGATTCCCTTTCACGAAACCCTGAACCGGTTCACCCTCGTCCTGAAAAACGCCACCGCTCCCCGCTATGAGGTGACCTGGGGCAACACCTCGAAAACCTTCTCCGCAGTAGATCTGACCAAAGGCATCAACCTCGCCGCCGAGTTCCGGGACAATCCTTTTTCCGCCCCGTTTGAGAAAGTCTCCAAAGCGGTCTTTGCCAAGCAGGATTACGAAACCCGCCAGATCAAGACCCTCTTCCACGGCCCGGAAGGCGCTGCGGATATTGCCATGACCGCCGCCCTGACCGAAAAAGTGCGCGCTCCCTTGGCGGAGGCCGTAAACAAGTCGGTGGGACCGGTGGAGCATGTGCTGAAGGTGAAGGCCGTCCCCTGAAAATCGGGCGTGGCCTTGCTGCCGTTCGAAATCCCCACTAAGACTAGGCTGTGATCCGCACCAGTCTTTCCAACCTGATCGTCCTGAACCTCGCTGCCGTGCTGGGCGGGCTGGCGCTGCTCTGGGCAGTGCGGGTGTGGCGGGAGCGCCGCCGCGAGCGGGCCCGGACCAGACACCAGGTGGTCTGCGCGATCTGCGGCCATGTCTTCGAAGATGCCGCCCGCGAGGATACGGTGGTCACTTGCCCGGCCTGCGGACGGCTGGTGGAACGTCAGGCGGTCCTGGACCTTTAACTCTCCCCTCCCGGAGGAGCGCGGGACCAGTGGGTTTCCGCTTGGTTTCAGCCAGGTCCGTGGCATGCACTGCCCCATGCCGCTGCATCCTGTCTCTGACTATCTTGATGTGATCCACACGCCGTTTCCGCGCCTGTTTGAAGGAATCGGGGAAGTGTGGGAGGCCCTGCCCCGGATCGGGCCATTTTTGAAGGAATGGCTGGAGCCCTCGGTGGAAGGCGACATCCGCGGGGATATCCACATCGAAGGACCGGTCTTTATCGGCCCGGGGGCGCAAATCATGCATGGGGCCGTGCTGCTGGGGCCGGTTTATATTGGCGCGGGGACTTTTGTGGGGCCGGGCTGCTATTTGCGGCCCAACACCATCGTCGGGGAGAATGTGATCATTGGGAATTCCTGCGAATTGAAAAACTGCATCGTGGCGGACAGCGCCGAGATCCCCCATTGGAATTATGTGGGGGACTCCCTGATCGGCCACAAAGCCCATCTCGGCGCCGGGGTGATCCTGTCCAATTGGCGGCACGATCACGGGAGCATTCCGGTGCTGGACGTCCGTGCGGAAGGCGGAAAAATCCACACCGGCCTGCCCAAGTTCGGCGCGGTGATCGGCGACTATGCGGACCTCGGGTGCCATGCGGTCCTGAATCCCGGCAGCCTGATCGGTCGGCGCAGTGTGATCTACGGCGGAGTGGTCTGGCGCGGCGGAGCCTTGCCGCCGGACCGCATTGTAAAATTACGTCAGGACCTCGAAATCACGGAGCGGCGGGCCTGATCCGGATTGCACCCTTCTTATTTGCCGGATCCGGGAGCGAAGTCAGCGGGCTTCAATCCTTTTTTCGCTCCGTTGAACCCATATTTGGAAGGAGTGAAGTTTCCGCTGATCCCCACGTCGGCTTTGGCGGGCACGTCCATGCCGAGGGACCAATAAACGCCATTCACCACAAGTCGGCGCAGGTCTTCACTGACAAAATCCGTGGCGGATCCCATGGTGGTGGTGAACACCTTGTTGCTGACTCCGCTCTCCTGTTTGAAATCGCGGACCCAGGCGACGGGCATCATGGGCGTGTTCACATCCTGCCCGACCTGGTCGGTGGCGCGCTTTTTGGAGTAGGCCGCCGGAGGATCGGCCGGGGCCATGCCTTTGAGCACCTGACCACGCAGGAGAATGCTGGCATCGGCCGGGGGATAGGCTTCATAGACGTCGGTGTCCCCAAAAACGTCGGTGACACCCCGGAGGACCGGATGGGTGGCATTCGCAGGCTCGATCACCCCGCGGGTCGCTTCCACCTTGTGGTTGCCCCAGTGACTCACCCAGTCCTCGCCCACCACATTTTTCCCGAATTTATTGTAGGATTTCCAGGGGGAACTGTCAGGAAACTTGAAGGCGTGGGTGCTAGTGCGCAGCGCGATGATTGGTTTGCCGGCTTTGAAGGCCTTGTCGAAGCGGGCCATCGCTGCATCCTCCCACTGCCGCCAGCGCAGCAGGATCACGATGGCATCGGCCGAATCCAGCGCCGCGGAACCGCTCAGGGTGGTATTTACATTCGGGTCCACGGTGCCGTCCTTGCCGGTCGCAAAACAAACCGAGGTCTTGAAGCCGTGTTTGTCGCTGAGAATTTTGGCCAGCACCGGCAGGCATTCCTCGCCGCGGTATTCCTCGTCCCCACTCAGGAAAACCACATGTTTTCCCTGCCCCGGACCGGCCTTGGCCGCAAAAGTGATGGCCCCGTCCTGAGCCCGGGCGCCGGAAATGATGAGAACAGCGGCGGCAGTGAGGAACAAGGAATAAGGTTTCATCGGATCGGGTAAAGGAAGTTTCAGGGCGCAGTCAAAACGCCGTTGGACGGCGTTCCATTTCATCCTACTCAGCCGCGGAGGGATTGCGCAAAGTCTTATGTTGTATTTCCATCTTGTCATCTGGACAAGGTTCAGACGTCATGGTCTGATATCCCTCCCTTTGCATGAGCCAGCCAGATCTCCCCAAAAAATACCTGACCGCCGACGACGCCAAGCACATCTCCCTGCCTTGGTGCGCGGTGGAAGAATTCGTCTCCGTGGAAAATGCCGCCAGTGAGGACCTCATCCTCTGCCGGGCCACCTTCCCGCCGAACGAGGCTCATCTTTTCCACTATCATCCCGGCCGCGAGGAAATCATCTATGTGCTGGAAGGCCGGGCCGAACAATGGGTGGGCGAGGAAAAGAAGCTCCTCGGCCCCGGGGAAATGGCGCTGATTCCTGCGGGCATGCCCCACATGACGTTGAATCCCGGCCCCGGCCCCCTGAAATTCCTCGCCATTCTCAACAACTCCCGCGGCTCCGAGCCGATGGTGGTGGACTGCTTCCGCGAGGAACCATGGGTCAGCCACTTCACTCCGATTGAGTATCCGCCGGTCTGAAGCGCGACCACCCGCCGCCTCCAACCCGCCCCGCTGCCATTTCAACCCACCCACTCAACCCACCCACTTAATATTATGCCCAACCCCTGGACCGGAAAAGGAAACCCTTACACCCGTGAGGAAGTCATCGAACGCCTCCGTGCCGTGACGGCCAAAGGCGACGCCATCATCGCCGCCGGCGCAGGCACCGGGATCAGTGCCAAATTCATCGAAAAGGGCGGGGCTGACCTGATCATCATCTACAACAGCGGCCGCTTCCGCATGATGGGCCACGGATCCACCGCCGGCATGATGGCTTATGGCGATGCCAATGCCATCGCCATGGAAATCGGCGAATACGAAGTCCTCCCCGTCGTGGAGGAATGCCCGGTGATCTGCGGGGTCCACGCCACCGACCCCCGCCGCCGCATGTGGCACTGGCTCGGCAAGGTCAAGGAAATGGGCTTCTCCGGCGTCAACAATTTCCCCACCCACACCATCATCGACGGCCATTTTCGCGGCGTGCTGGAAGAAACCGGCATGAGCGTGGTCAAGGAATATGAAATGGTGGCCCTCGCCCGCCGCATGGATCTTTTCAGCGTCGTTTACGTCGGCAGCCCGCAGGAAGCCATCGAAATGGCCAAGGCCGGAGCCGACGCCATCATTGCCCACGTCGGCACCACCATCGGTGGCAGCATCGGTGTCACCAATGCGCTCGTGCCTTGGGACGAAACCATCAAACGCACCCAGGACATCATCGACGCCGCCCGGACCGTGCGGAAGGACATCTTTTTCCTCTGCCATGGCGGTCCGATCAATACCCCGGAAGACGCCAAACGCGTCATGGGAGCCACCGATGCCGTCGGTTTTGTCGGCGCCAGCAGCCTCGAACGCATGGGCGTGGAAGCGTCGCTGACCAACCTGACCCGCGAATTCAAAGCCCTGAAAGCCCCGGCGGCAGAGGCCTTCATGAAAGGCCAAGCCTGAAACCGGACCACCATCCGCCTTTAATTCAGTCGATCAGAGAAGCCCGGGACCCCCCGGGCTTCTTTTTTGCCGGGGCTGAACCCAACCTGATTTCCCCGGCCCCGCTGGTCCCCAAGGCCTTTGGCAAGGCCCGGCAGGGACATTTTCTCTCCAATAAACGGTCCAACCGGCCGGAATCAAACCGCCCCTCCCCCGCGCCCCTGCACTTGCACATGGCGGGGGAATCGCCACAGTCCGCCCCGATGATGTTTGAGAAAGGGGCCCAGACAGGCGAGGAAATGGTTCTCGTGGGCATCGGTGTGTCCCCGGGGATTGCCCGGGGACCGGTGCATCTGCCGACCGATGTCTTCGAAATCCCGGAACTGGAGGAAATCCCGGAAGATGCCGTCGAGCGTGAAGTGCTCCGGCTGCAAAACGCCTTGGAAACCACAAGGCGCCAGCTGGAAAACATGCGCGACCGCATCGCCAGCGAGATCGGGACCAATGATGCGGATATCTTCGACGCCCATCTGCTGATGCTCGAAGACCGGTCCGTGCTGGATGAGGTTTTCTCCCGTATCCGCAAAAAAAACCAAAAGGCGGAAGGGGCATTTTACAGCGTGATGGCCCGCTACGTGGAAACATTGCGGCGGATTGGCGATGAATATTTACGGGAACGCACCGTGGATATTGAAGATGTGGCCCGCCGGGTCGTCCGGAATCTGCGCGGCACCGTGCCAGAACTGGCCCCAGCCGTGCCCCATGTGATCCTGAGCACCGAACTGACGCCAAGTGATACGGCCGTGATGGACCGGGCTACGGTGCTGGGATTTGCCACGGAAGGCGGCAGCCACACCAGCCACAGCACCATCATGGCGCGGTCGATGGGCATTCCTGCCGTGGTGGGGATTCCCGACCTGTCGACGCGTTTCCATACCGGTCAGGATGCCCTGCTGGATGGTTATGGCGGCCTGCTGATCATCAACCCGAGCGAGGAAACGCTCGCGGCCTATGCCGTCACCCGCCGCAAAAAAGCGGCCCTCGAACGGCACCTGCGCGAGATGGTGGACCTGCCTGCGGAAACCGTGGACGGGGTGCGTATCGTGCTGTCGGCGAACATTGAATTTGAAAGTGAAATGGCGGAGGTGAATGCCTGGCGGGCAGAAGGCATCGGCCTCTACCGCACCGAGTTTTTCTTTCTCAACCGCGCGTCCCTGCCCACTGAGGATGAGCAGGCCGAGAATTATGCCCGGATCGCCTCTGCGGCGGGACCGGAGGGGGTCATCATCCGCACCCTTGATGTCGGCGGGGACAAGCTGCAGAGCCTGCACGATAGCCTGCACGAGACCAATCCGTTCCTTGGCTGGCGCGGCATCCGGGTATCCCTGAAGCGCCGCAAACTCTTCAAATCCCAACTCCGCGCCATCCTGCGGGCCAGTGCCGTGGGCCGGGTGCGTGTCATGTTTCCCATGATTTCCTGCGTGGAGGAACTCCGGGAAGCGCGGGCCATTCTGGTGGAGTGTGAGGATGAACTCCGGAAGGACGGCGTGGTCTTCGATACCAACATGGAAGTCGGTGCCATGATCGAGGTGCCCAGCGCCGCCCTTACCGCCGACACCCTCGCCAAGGAAGTCGACTTTTTCAGCATCGGCACCAACGACCTGATCCAATACACCCTCGCGGTGGACCGGGGCAATGAAATGGTGGCCGATCTCTATCAGCCCTGCCACCCCGGCATCCTGAAGCTGCTGAAAAGCGTCAGCGATGCCGCCCGCCGCGCCGGGATCTGGACCGGCGTCTGCGGCGAAATGGCCAGCGACATCATGCTGACCCCGCTGATGGTGGGCCTCGGGTTTGCGGAACTGAGCATGTCGACACCCCAGCTCCCCATGGTCAAATACGCCATCCGCAAGCTCCCCTCCGCCCGTTGCGTGGCCCTGCTCGAGGAAGCCCTGACGCTGGGCGAATCTGCGAAAATCCGCGACCGCTGCCGTGAGGTGGCCTTGGAATATTACAGCGAACTTTTCGTCACCTGACCCCGTCCATCCTCCCTGAGGGCCCACCCATGAACCGACGTCACTTTCTCACCAGCCTCAGCGGGGGAATGCTTTCGCTCACCCGCAGTCAAGGCGCCTCCACCGATGCCGCCGCCGGGCTGCAGGAAAAACTGGAAGTCCTGCGCCAAAAACACCAGGTCCCTGCCCTCGCCGCCGCCCGCCTCGGAGTGGATGGCCTCCTCATTCAGTCCGTCACGGGATTCCGCAAAGGCGGCGGCAGCACTCCCGTCACCCCGTCCGATCTTTGGCATTACGGCTCCATGACCAAGGCGATGACCGCCACCCTGCTCGCCACGTATGTGCAGGAGGGCCGGCTGCAATGGGACGATCCGCTGGGCAAATTGATTCCGGAATCCTGCCGGAAGGCGCACCCCCGCACCAAGGATATCACCGTCCTGCAGCTGCTGCAGCACCGCTCCGGCCTGCGGGCCAATCTGCTCTCCTGGTGGCTTCTCCCCCGCGCCGATCAACGCGGGGAAATCCTGCGTCTCGCCGCCCCCCCGGGAACCGATTGGCCCGCGCCCGGCTCCCATTTATATAGCAATGTCGGTTACGCCATTGCCGGCCACCTCGCGGAAAAACTCGACCGCCAGCCGTGGGAAACCCTGCTCGAAAAGCGTCTTTTCAAGCCCCTGAAAATTACCGCTGGGCAAGGTCCGGTGGGCACCGAAGGCAAAGAAGACCAGCCTTGGCCGCACGATTCCAAAGGCACCCCGCTTCCCGTCAACGGACCCAGTTGTGACAACCCGCCGTCCCTCGGCCCCGCCGGACGCGTTCACGCCAGTCTGGAAAACTACGCCCGTTTCGCCGCCGACCAGCTGCGCGGAGCCGCCGGCCAATCCGCCCTGCTCCCTGACGCGTTGTATAAAATCCTGCACACCCCCGACCCCGCCAGCCACTATGCCTGCGGCTGGGGACTCGCCGACCGTCCCTGGGCCGCCGGCCGATGCCTCACCCACACCGGCAGCAACAACGCCAACTTTTCCGCGGTCTGGCTGGCCCCGGAAAAAGCCTTCGGGGTGTTCGCCGCCTGCAACCAGGGAGGTCCCGCCGCCGCCGAAGCCTGCGACGCCGCTTGTTCCCTGATGATCCAGCACGGCTGAATCCGCAGCAGCGGAAGAACTCCGGATTTTGCCGGGAGGAATCCGGTTCTGCCTGACCAGGGGGCCTTCCGCAGGCAAACGTCATGTCAGGACACTTTTCCGTCAGGTTCCCTGCGCAGAAATTCCTGCCAGGCACCATGGGAGCGGTGCCTGGCCGACCCGGTCTGAACCAAATCCTACATCTTACACCGGTAATCTGACAAATCCGGTGATTGTGCTGGCCAATAGCATGGGGAGTGCTGTTGTTTGTGTTATCTGAATTCCCCGGCGTTGCTCCAACGTCTTCCCCTCTGATGAAACTCCCCCTCTCATTGATCATCGCCGGCTTCCTGGCAGCCCCCGCCTCCCTCCCTGCGGCATTGGACGAGTGGCAGGCAGCGGTCGATTCCGCCGGCACCACTCCCTCCTCAACCTATATCAAAGGCATCTCGGGACCGGCCATCTCCGGATTCGAACCCGTCGTCCTGGATGTGGGCACCCTGAGCGGCCCGCGCTCGTTTGAGTTCATTGTAAATGCAGGAGCCGCCGGCAGTTCCTCCGCCCTGCTAGGGCTGGCCGGCGTGCAGGGTCTGAAGTTTGAGCAGAATTTCGAGACCGGTCACGTGGGGATCACCGACTATGGCATTGCGGACCACGACTCCCCGGTGCCAAGTCCGCTGCATCAGGATAGCCAGATCGTCTTCACCTGCGACGGCACCGACACCCGGCTTTATATCAACGGGACGGCCGTGCACACTTTCACCGGAGTGGACCTGGTGCTATCAGGATTACAATCTCTCGGCGGGGTTTCCGACGGAGTGGGCGGACCCGCATTTGACCGACTGGACGGGCATATCCTCGGATTCGCCAGTTACGCCTCAGAACTCACCGCCGCAGAGATCGCCGCCCACCATACCGCCTTTAAGATGGGCAGCACGCCGGTCTCCTTCGCGAACTGGCGCAATGCAGTGACCTCCGGCACCATCCCGCCTGCCAATACCGTGTTCAGTCCGATCTCCGGCATGGCTCCGGTCCTCAGCAATCTGGGGGAACTCTCCGGCCCCCGGACTTTTGAATTCCTCGTCAACGCCGGTGAAGTGGGCCGCTCCGAAGCGCTGATGGGGCGCTTCGGCCCGCAGGCACTGAAGTTCGACCAATGGGACAGCACCGGCGTGCTGGGTCTGACCGCCTTCGGGGTGGCTGATCACGTCACCACCGTGCCCAGCCCCTTCAACACTCTGACTCAGATCACATGGGTTTCCCAGGACACCGGCACGGACCTCTATATTGATGGAGTGTGGCAACAGACCCTGGATGGGGTGCCCATTTCCCTGTCAGGGTTTGTCGCGCTCGGGGCCGCCGCCACCATCACGGGGCTGGAGGGCGTCACTGTCTACCGCGATCCGCTTGACGGGCAGGTGCTCCGCTTCGCCAGCTATGACAACGCCCTCACGGAAGCCGAGGTGAACACCCACTATCAATCCTTCCAGCAGGACGGGGGCGCCCAGGTATTCAGCGCCTGGCAGACCACGGTGAACAGTGGAAGTCCCGCCACCGTCATCCTCGAAGCCACCCATGGCAGCGACGGGAGGAGCGTGGATGTGGGAACCCTCAGCGGTGGCCGTTCGTTCGAATTCATCGTCAATGCCGGCCTTGGCAACGCCAGCGGTTCGCTGCTGGGCGGAAACAGCCAGGCCCTCAAATTCGAACAGTGGCAGGACACCGGCAGCCTCGGGATCACAGAATATGGCGTGGCCGATTTCAATTCCTTCATTCCCGCCCCGGAACTGACCGACACCCATATTGTGTATTCCTCCGATGGCACCGACACCCAGCTTTTTGTGAATGGGGTGCTGAGTTATACCTTCATCGGAGTGGCACTCACCGGCACCGGCCAGCAGGGACTGGCCACGGCGGCCCAATTGCCGATCATCACGGCCAGTTACTTCGACCGCCTCGACGGGCACATTCTCGGGTTTGCCTGTTATGCGGAGGCGCTCCCGCCGGCAGAAATTGCCGCGCATTATGCCGCGCTGCTCAACACCACGCCAGTGGCACCGGGCCCGTTTGTCATCACCGGCATCAGCCGGAATGCCATCACCGGGGCCATCACCCTGACGTGGAGTTCCGATGACGGTGCGACCTACCGGATCGACTACAGCGAGACCCCCGGCACCTTCGCCAACACCGCAGTGGCCGGCATCCCGGCCACCCTTGGCGGCACCACTTCCCGCACCTTTGCGGCCCCTTCCGCGGCGGAACGGCTCTTCTTCCGGATCGTCCGCCTCTGATTCCCTTTCCCCTCCATCGTCCATCCCAACACAATCCCTGCAAAAAAATCGTCCCATGAAAAAAGCCATCACCCTCTGCCTGGTCACCAGCGCCCTGCTCCTCCCCCTTCAGGAGGCGGGAGCCACCCTCACCCTCTGGCAGGCTGAAGTGAATGCCGGCAGCGTTCCGGCGGCCACCGTATTCACTGAAGTCTCCGCACCAATCCTGACGAACATCGGTACCCTGACCGGCGGCCGGGCCTTTGAATTTATTGTGAATGCCGACCCGTCTGCTGTCGGTTCCGTCTCGTCGGCCCTGCTCGGAACCCAATCGGTCGACAATGGCCGGCAGGGGCTGAAGTACGAACAATACAACGATACCGGCAATCTTGGGATGACTGCCTTCGGGGTGGCGGACTATGAGACGACCATCGCGGCCCCCATCAGCACCAACACCCAGGTGGTCTTCACTTCCGATGGCATCAAGACGGATCTCTATCTCAATGGCGTCTTTCAAACGAGCTTTGCGGCCGCCCTGGCCCTGACCGGCGAGCAGGGTCTCGGAGCGGCCTATGCGCCAGCGACGTCGGCCTTCTTTGATATCCTCCCAGGGAAAATCCTCGGATTTGCCAGCTATGACAGCGACCTCGGAGCGGCCGAAATCCTGACCCACTACAACGCCTTCGTCGCCGTACCCGAAGCTGGCAGCAGCGTTCTTTTCCTCACCGGAATCGCCGGGCTGGCCCTCCGCCGGCGGCGTTAAGCGGCATGGCTCCCCAGCCCATCTGATGAGAGCGTTTCCTCCAGTCCAGGCGCGTTGGCG
This sequence comes from uncultured Verrucomicrobiota bacterium, assembly GCA_942492905.1. Taxonomy (GTDB): domain Bacteria; phylum Verrucomicrobiota; class Verrucomicrobiia; order Verrucomicrobiales; family V1-33; genus CAIZWU01. Next base: position 817,915 of record OW818657.1, on the reverse strand, counting down.
GCACGCGCGCGTGCGCCTTGGCGGCCGGCTGGCCGGTCTGGTGCTGGCGGGGGCGACTCCGGCGGGGGCCTCGCTGGCGGACTATGATGCCATCATTTCACAGGAAGCGGCGGGCGGACTCATTCCGGCGGCCACCCTGACGGACGCGATCACGTTTGCCGGCAATCAGAATGCGGCATTCAACTTCGGCACGGTGACCGGAGACGGCACCTTTGAGTGCATCGTCGAACCTTCCGGTCTCGCCGCCAGCGCCTACCTGGCGGTGGGCTCCAATACTCAAAGCAACCTGCGGCTCCAGCAATATAACAACACCGGGGAACTGGGCATGACCCTGCTGGGCGTCGCGGACTATCGCTTCAGTCCCGCCGTCCCGGCTCCGGCGGAAACAGCACATCTGGTGTGGCTGTGGGACGGCGCGGGCACCATGCAGATGTTTGTGAACGGCGCCCCCGCCGGAAGCCGGAGCGGGGTCGCCTCACCATTCGCCCTGCCGACGGGTCAGGGCTGGCTGGGGGCCAATCCCAGCCGCGGCGAGGGAATGTCAGGCACCGTCTTCCGTGTCACCACCTACGATTCCCGTCTCTCCGCCGGGGCGATCCGGCGGCATGCCGAAGCCTTCCTCGGCATCCTGAGTCCTCCAGTCATAACCGCATTCTCCGCCGACCCTCCCGCCGCGGCCAGCGGGGCCACCGTCACGCTGTCCTGGTCGGTATCCGGAGCCGACACCCTCACCCTGGACGGCGCTGCGGTGACTGGATTGTCCGGAAAAGTCATCACCCAGGCCGCCAGTGGCTCCCACACCCTGGCAGCAGCCAATGCCCATGGAACCACCACCCGCACCCTGCTCATTCCGGTGGTGCAGGCCGCCAGCCATGTCGTCATCAATGAATTCATGGCCTCCAACCAATCCGGCCTGGCGGACGAAACCGGAGCCTACCCGGACTGGCTGGAACTCTACAATCCCACCAGCAGTGCCGTGAATCTGGCAGGCTACTATCTCACCGATAATGCCGCCAACCCGCAGCAATGGGCCCTGCCCGCCGTTCCACTGCCCGCCGGAGGGTATCTCGTGATCTTCCTTTCCGGCCGGGATACCCCGCCGCTGACTGCCCCGTGGCACGCCAATTTCCGCCTCAACAAAGACGGGGAATACCTCGCCCTGACCACTGCGGCCGGAGTGGTTCATGAATTCTCCCCCGCCTTTCCCCCGCAGGAAGACGACCTCCCGTGGGCCCTGACCGGGGGCGATCCCGGCTTGGCTGGTTATGCGGAACGGCCGACCCCGGGCACCGCCAACGACCCGGCACCGCCCCGGCCGGCGAGGGTGCAGTTTTCGCAGCCGGGCGGCCTGTTGCGCGGGCCGGTGAGCCTGACCCTTTCCTCCGGCTCCCCCGGTGCACAAATTTTCTATCAAATCAACCAGGCACCTGCCTCCGCCTACACCGGCCCCATTGAAATCACCGCGACGGCGCAGGTCCGGGCGTGGGCGGAGCAGGCAGGCCAGCGCAGCGCGGAGACCAGCACCGCATGGGTGAAGCTGGCCCCGGATCTCGCCACCTATCAATCACCGCTGCCGGTGCTCATGATCGATAACTTCGCCAGCGGAGCGGTGCCGCAGAAGGGCTGGAGCGGTAATGGCGCCGGCGTCCAGCAAGTACCCCGGCAGTCGGCCGCCTGGCTGGCCTGGGAAAGGTCAGGAGCCACCAGCACCACCGCCAGCGAACCGGCCTTCTCCTCCCGGATCGGCCTCCGGGGGCGCGGCGCCTTCTCCAGCTCGTGGAGGCAGAAACCCTACTCGGTGGAGGCCATGGACGCGTCCGGCGGTGAACTGGAGGTCAGCGTGCTCGGAATGCCCGCCCATTCCGACTGGGTGCTCTACTTCCCCGATCCCGGGGCCGACAAGGACCCCACCCTGCTTTTCAACACCTTTGTCTATGACCTCGCACGGCGTCTCGGCCATCCCTCGCAGCGGTTCCGCTGGGTGGAATTGTTTGTCAACGAGGACGGCGGCGACCTCTCCCTGAGCGACCGCCGCGGTGTCTATGCGGTGCTGGAAAAAGTCTCCCGCGGAGCCGATCGCCTCGACTTCTCCCGGCTGAGCGCGGACGGCCAGCAGGGCGGCTGGCTGCTCAGCCTCAACCGGATGGATGCCATCCCGGAAACCGGGTGGCCCGCGCCGAATGGAGCCACCACGCCGTCCTTTTTCCGCACCGCCGGGGCCAACCGCCTCCAGGAAACGCAGCCTGACAATCCCGCCACCGCCGGCGACGACGAACCGAAACAAAGCAACGGTTTCCTCAATTTCGACAATCCCGGCGGCTACACCATTCTTCCCTCCCAGCGGGCCGCAGTTCAGAACTGGTTCCGCCAGTTTGAGGACGTCCTCTACGGCAGCACCTGGCGTGATCCCGCGGTGGGTTACCGGCAATGGCTGGATGCGGACGACTTCGCCGGCTATTTTGTCTTCAATGAACTGACCAAAAACGGCGACGGCCTGCTCATCTCCATGTTTCCGTGGAAGGGCGATGACGGCAAATTGCGCATGGGCCCGGTCTGGGACTATAACTATGCCAGCTATTACGCCGGGGGAGGTCCCACCGGCAGCCTGCGCTGGCGCGGAGACCGGATCTGGTATGCCCGCCTTTTTGCCGATCCGGATTTCCTGCAGCTCTACACCGACCGCTGGTTTGCCTGGCGTCAGGGCGCCATGAGCAATGCCGGCATCACGGACGTGATTGACGATCAGGCCGCGGAAATCACGGCGGCCAAAGCAGTCGCCCAGGGCATCTCCAGCGCGGCGGCGTGGAATGACAGCCTTACGCAAATGAAGTCCTGGCTGACCCAGCGGGCCACCTGGGTGGATAGTCAATACGCCGCCCGGCCGGCGCTCAGTCCCGCCGGGGGAATTGTCAGCAGCGGACAGGAGATTTCCCTCACCGCCGTGGGCGGCGTGCCCTGGCACACCACGGACCGCAGCGATCCGCGCCTGCCGGGCGGCGCCGTATCCCCCGCCGCCTCCAGCACCGGCCTCCGCACCATCACCGCAGACACCAGGCTAACTGCCCGCAACCGCGTCTCCGCCACCCGCTGGAGCGCCCCGGCCAGCGCCGTCTACGTCACCGGCGCCGTCCCGGCCACCGCCTCGAACCTGACCTTTTCCGAGATCCACTATCATCCGGCACCGCCTGACGCCGCGGAGCTCGCCGCCGGTTTCACCGATGCCGGGGATTTTGAGTTTGTGGAACTGCTGAATGCCGGGCCTGACAAAATCAGCCTGGCCGGACTGCGCCTCGTCAAAACCGGCGCCGGCCAGGGGATCGACTATAGCTTCGACGAGGGAACACAGTGGTCCCTCGCGCCCGGCGCCCGGCTGCTCCTGGTGCGGAACGCTCCGGCCTTCACGCTGCGCTACGGTTCCACCCTGCCGGTGGCGGGCGAATTCACCGGCCAGCTCGGCAATAGCGGCGACACCCTGACGCTGCTTGATGCCGCCGGCGCCCCCCTGCTCAACCTGACCTGGACGGACGCCCCGCCGTGGCCGTTGGCACCGGACGGGACCGGTTACAGCCTCACCCTCCTCTCCGGCACGGCACCTTTGTCCGCCCCCAATCCTGCTTCCTGGCGTGCCAGCACCGCCAGCGGAGGCTCCCCCGGCACCAGCGACAGCCTGCCCCTGACGGATAGCGACCTCGCCGGTTACGCCTTCGGCATGGTGCCCTCCACGGTGACTTTCAGCAATGGCACCTTGTTCGTCACCCAGCCCCGCCGCGCCGGCACTGATCTCGTCAGCATCGCCCTTGAGCACTCCCTGGACCTCACCACCTGGGTCCAGACCGGACCGGAGGAATCCGCCACAGAACCGGATGCCGACGGCATCATCCGCATCCGGCGTCAACTCCCCGCCGGAGCCAAAGGTTTTTTCCGCTGGCACCTGCGCAGCCGGTAACCTTCCGGCAGACGCCGGCCATGGTCCACGTTTGGCAGGATTCCTCACGCGATCCGCGCACCCGCTGAATCCCGGATTGCCATCGCTGAATTCCACCGTCATGGAGAGGCCGTCCCTACCATTGCCATGAAATCATATCACCTTTCCCGGAACCGGGTCCAGACCGGCATTTTTTCCGAGGGCGAGATTCCGGCGATGCTGACGGCCGGCCATGTGTTGCCGGACGATTTATGCTGGACGGAAGGGATGCCGGAGTGGCGGCCGGTGAGGGAGGTGATTCCGCTGCCGGTAGAGATGCCGCCGCCATTACCTTATGGGTCCCAACCTCCCGGTCTGCCGGTTCCCACGCCACGAATCGGGGATGATGCGGGAATCCGTATGCTGCTGCCGGTGGGCCGCTCGGGCTGGGCGATTGCGGCAGGGTATCTGGGTTTGTTCAGCCTGGTGATCCTGCCGGCCCCGCTGGCTCTGATCATTTCGATCATCGCCATGCGCGACATCAAAAAGAGCCGCGCTGCCACGACGCCGAAGTATGGCATGGGCCGGGCGGTTTTTGGCCTGATCATGGGAGTGCTGGGCACCGGCCTGATCCTGACTTTCCTCGTGAGCCTTCTTTTGAAGAAATAACGGGCTGCCGACGGATTGCGGCAAAATCATCCAGGCCGCCAGCGCCGGTGCCCGTCCCAAGATTGAGAAACGGACTGCCTGGAAGCCCCTCGTAAACCGACTGCGATCCTGGAGGCAAAACCGCTGCAAATCAATTCCTTGGAACAAAACAAGCCGTCCCTGAAAGGTCCGTTGCAGGAGAATACCCGGCTTGACGCGCGGATTAAAAAACCTACGATGGATTTCCCGCCCCATCCCCTTGGATGGGGGGCCGGACCGGAATCCACCCCGTTTTCCCAATCCCATTGAAACCTGAACAGGAGGCACCCTTGGACTTAAAAGAGATTCGTCAAATCATCGAAATGATGAAACGCAACGACCTGTCGTTGTTCCACTTGGAACGCGAAGGGTTCAAAATCAAACTCCGCAAAGGCGTCGATTTCGACACCATGGTGGACAAACTGGGAGGCTCCGGCGTGATGATGGCCGCCCCGCATACGGCCCCGGTGGCCTTGGCGGAACCCGCTGCCTTTACTCCGGTGGATGCCGGAGACTCGGAGTCCGCTGAGACCGCCGCTACGGGGAGTTCCCGGATTTTGTCGCCGATGGTCGGCACCTTCTACCGGGCCGCCGGTCCTGGGGAAAAAATCTTCGCCAGTGTCGGCGATACCATCACCGAAGGCACTACCGTGTGCATCATCGAAGCCATGAAGGTGATGAACGAGATCAAAGCCGAAACCAGTGGCGTGATCACCCGCGTGCTCGTGGAGGACGCTACTCCCGTGCAGTTCGAGACCCCGCTTTTCGAAATCAAGCCGGCCTGATCCGCTTCCGTCCGCGGCCTCTTCCTGGTCTGCGGCTTCTCACCGTCCTCTCCCGTTTCATGTTTAATAAAATTCTGATCGCCAACCGCGGCGAGATCGCCCTGCGCGTCATCCGCGCCTGCAAGGAACTTGGCATCCGCACGGTCGCGGTCTATTCCAAGGCCGACGAAAAATCCATGCACGTCCAGTTGGCCGACGACGCCATCTGTATCGGGCCCGGCCCCAGCAATCAGAGTTATCTCATGATCGACCGCATCATCGCGGCCGCGGAGATCGCCAATGTGGACGCCATCCACCCCGGCTACGGATTCCTCAGCGAGAACGCCCGCTTCGCCCGCATCTGCGAAAGCTGCAAAATCAAGTTCATCGGCCCCAGCGCCGAAACCATTGAAACAATGGGCGACAAAAACCGCGCCCGGGCCACCGCCAAGAAGTGGAAAGTGCCCATTACGCCCGGCACCGACGGCATCCTCAAGGACGAAAAGGAAGCCCTCGTGGCCGCCGCCGCCATGGGTTACCCCGTCATGCTCAAAGCCTCCAATGGGGGTGGCGGACGCGGCATGAGACCCGTCCACAATGAAGCCGCCATGGGCGGGGCCTTCTCCTCCGCCCGCAATGAAGCCGAAAAATGCTTCGGCAACGGCGACATGTACATGGAGAAGCTGATCCTGAATCCCCACCACATCGAGATCCAGGTCCTTGGCGATACCAAGGGCAACGTGGTGGCGCTAGGTGAACGCGACTGCTCCCTGCAGCGCCGCAATCAGAAGATTATCGAGGAGTGCCCTTCCCCCTTTATCAGCGAAAAACTGCGCAAGCGCATGTGCGACGCCTCGGTGAAGCTCTGCAAGGAGATCAAATACGTCAACGCCGGCACCATCGAGTATCTGGTGGACGAGCAGGAAAACTTCTACTTCATGGAGATGAACACCCGCATCCAGGTGGAGCATCCCGTCACCGAGGAGGTCTACGGCGTCGACCTGATCAAGGAGCAGATCCGCATCGCCGCCGGCGGCGTGCTTTCCGAATACGTCAGGAAAGCCGAGAAACGCGGCCACTCCATTGAGTGCCGCATCAATGCCGAGGATCCGTATAACAATTTCGCCCCCAGCCCCGGCCTGATCCAGAATTATTACGCCCCCGGCGGCCGCGGCGTCCGGGTGGACAGCCACATCTACGCCGGCTACACCATCCCGCCGTATTACGACTCGATGATCGCCAAGTTGATCGTCACCGGCAACACCCGGGAAATCGCCATCGCCCGCATGAAGCGCGCCCTGCTGGAGTTCAAGATCGAAGGGATCAAGACCACCATCCCCTTCCAGCACAGCATCCTCGACAACAGCGACTTCAAATCCGGCAAATACAACATCGGTTGGGTCGAGCAATTCCTCCAAGCCAAACCCAAGGGCTGATCCCACAGCGAGCAGTAGGGCGCTCGGCAAGGTCCTGAATCGATGGTCCCCGGGCCAGGGGATTCCCTGATCAGGCCCAGTCCTACCGGGGCAATCTGACTAAAACGTTGCATTTCCCAACTGGCTTCAGGCATAAGAACTGAATGCCCCTCCCTTTCCCCCGTTCCGTGCTTCGAGCACTTCCCGCTCTGCTGGCCCTGTTGGGGACCCTTCCGGCCGGAGCTGACATCGTCATCAACGAATTGATGGCCAGCGGTTCGGACCGGTTGTTGCGGTGGTCGGCGGCCGGTGTGCCAGCTCTCGGCATGGGCACGCCATGGTATGCCAGCGGGTTCAGCGATGCCAGCTGGAGCACGGGGACCGGTCCCTTTGGATTTGGCACCTTCACCAATGTTTCGCCGGCCCCGGCCATCACGACCAACACGGCGACCCAGATGCAGAACCTGACGCCGACCCTGTACCTGAGGAAGACGTTTACGGTTTCTGCCAGTGATGCCGGGCGGGCCGACCTCCTGAGTTTTGACGTGCAGTTCAACGATGGCTTTGTCTGTTATCTCAATGGTGTGGAAGTGATCCGCCGCAATGCCGGGCCCGCCAATCAGTTCGTCTACCGGGACCAATTCGCGGCCTTCGGAACCCCGGCGAGCACCGAGTCGACCACCACGCCTTATCTGCGCACCGAAACACTGACGCTCGGCGCAGCCAACATCCGTCTCCTCCCCGGCACCAATACCCTGGCGATCCACGCGCTCAATTACTGGGAAACCACCAGCCTGCTGAACACCTCCACCAATGCTTTCGCCTCCGTCAACAACCGGGACAATTTCTATTTCAAAGGAGATCTCAGAATCACCGCGGCCCCGGCCGTCACCTTCGTGGCCAACAACACGGCGTGGCGTTATCTTCCCGGGGTGGTGGAACCCTCCGGCGGCCTCTATGATCCGACCCAGATTTTCCTCGCCAAACAAAACGCCCGCTGGGGCCGGCCCAGTTTTGATGACTCGGCCTGGGCCAGCGGAGCCGCCCCCCTGGGCGCGGGCACTCCACCCGCCGGCGTCACCCTCGGCACCAATCTCACCTCCTCTATCCCGGGCAAAGCCACTTCACTTTATGCCCGCACAGTTTTTACCGCGACGGCGGCCGATATCGCCGATCCCCTGATGTTGCAGCTTCTGATGGATTATGATGATGGATTTGTCGCCTATCTGAACGGCGTGGAGGTCGCCCGCGCGGGGATGGCGGAAGCGAATTCCTTCACCCCTCACAATGCGGTTGCCAGCGCTGCCCGCACCCCCGGCAGTTACACCACCTACAATCTCGATCCTCCCGCCCGCCTGCTCATCCAAGGGCAGAACGTTTTTTCCGTCCAGATCCATAACCTCACGCTCAACGACGCCGATCTCTTCTTCCGCGCCCAATTCCGCACCAATTCCGCTGGCACCAACCGCACTCTCGTCACCCCCACCGTCCCCTTCACCTATTTTGTTGGCATCGGGGAACCAGTGGAGTCCGAGGATGATGCCTTGGAAGACAACCCCGAAGCGCCTGATTCCGCGCTCGACTGGGTGGAGCTGCATAACAATGGCACCTCCGCCGTTCCCCTGGGCAACTGGACCTTCAGCGACAGCACTTCCCTGCCCGCCAAGTGGACCTTCCCTCCGGATGCCACTCTGCCCGCCGGAGGCTATCTGTTGTTGGCCTGCGACGACTTGAATATCACCGCCCCCGCCCCGGGAGGATTTTATCATACCGGCTTCAAACTGGCATCGGAGGGGGAATCCCTGGTGCTGCGCGATTCCCTCGGCACCATCGTCCAGCAAACCACCTTCCCCGCCCAGACCGCTTTCCAAAGTTATGGGCGCATCGGGGATGGCAGTTACCTCTTCCATGACGCCCCGACCCCCGGGACGGCCAATGCGGGAGCGGTCCTGACAGGCAAGGCGGCGGCCCCGGTGCTCAGCCTCGCCGGCGGGTTCTATCCCGGATCACGCACCGTTTCCTTCTCCTCCAGCACTCCCGGGGCCACCCTCCGCTATACCTTGAATGGCACCGAACCGACCGAAACCAATGGCACCACCGGCACCACCGCGACCCTCAGCAGTTCCCGGGCCCTCCGCGTGCGGGCCTTTGCGGCCGGCCTGATTCCCAGTGACACCATCACCCGCACCTATCTGATTGCCGAACCGGCTTCCCGGCAGGGACTGCCCGCCCTGTGCGTGACCGGCGATGAACAGCGCTCACTCTATCAACCCTTCGGGGCCATGGCCATCAAGGGCGGGGCCTTCCCGAATTATGTCACCCCGCTTCCCACCAACAACAATGGCGTCTGGACCCAGACCGGAGCCACCGCGGGCACCCCCGCCGACCTGACTGCCTATAACAACCCCATCCACCGCGGCCGTTTCATTGAACGCCCGGCCCATCTGGAAATTCTCCGCGCCGATGGCACCCCGGGGCCCAACACCGGATTCGGCCTCCGGGTTTCCGGCAGCGGCCACGCCCGCCCGCGCTACAGGCTGACCAATCAGAACCGCACTCCGGGGGCCTCGCCCGCCCCCAACGACGGGGCATGGAGTGCGACCTCCTTCACCGAAAAACCCTCCTTCAATTTCTTCTTCCGGGACGACTACGGCGGCGATCCGCTGGAACACAGCCTCTTCCCCGGCTATCCAGTCAATCAATTCCACGACGTCCGGGTGCGGGCCGGGAAAAACGATCCCAGCAATCCTTTTGTGGAGGATGAATTCATGCGCCGGGTCTTCATCAGCACCGGCCAGGAAGGCAGCCGCGGCATGATCAATACGCTTTACGTCAATGGCATCTATAAAGGCTACTACAATCTCTGCGAACACATCCGCGAGGACTTCCTCCAACGGCACCACGGCGGCACCAATGCCTGGGACGTGCGCCAGGTCACCGCCATCGCGAGCGGCGATGGACTCGCCTTCCAGGAAATGCTGACCTATATCCGCAACAACCCGCAAGGCACGCTTTCCAACTACCAGGGCATGAAGACCCGGCTGGATATGGTGAACTTCGCGGACTATCTGATCGTGAATCTGCTGGGGGTCACCGGCGACTGGCCGCACAACAACTTCGTGTGTGCCCGCGAACGTTCGGTGAACGGCCTCCACCGCTACTACCTGTGGGACGCCGAGGGTGCCTTCGGGGATTTCAGCGGAAACGTCAGGACCAACATGTTTGTGGCAGGCACCACCGGCTCCATCATCACCACCGCTCCGGCCACCGCCGGCCAGGGTGAAGGCATCCGCATCCTGTACACGCTGCTGCGTGCCAGTCCGGAGTTCAAACTCCTCTTCGCCGACCGCATCCAGAAACACTTCTTTAATGGCGGCGCCCTGACCGAATCGCGCCTCCTCGCGGGATGGAATGTTCTGAAATCCGAACTCGCTCCGGTCATCGCGCCGACCGCGGTGACCGACCGCGTCGCCCCGTGGCTCAATGGCGTGGGCGATGCCACCCGCTACACGACGACCGGCACCACCAATACCCCCAGCCGACGCAATGTGCTCTTCAACGGTTATACCGATGACGTGGCCGGCGGCACCTTTATCCAACCCCACCTTGTCGCGGAAGGCCTCTGGCCCGCCACCAGGGCACCCGGTTTCAGCCAGACCCCCGGCCCGGTCGCCAGCGGCTCCTCCCTCGCACTGACAAATCCCAACGCCGCCGGCACGATTTATTATACCCTGACTGGACTCGACCCCCGCAGCGAGGGTGGCGTGGTGGCCGGCACGGCTTACAGCACTCCGCTGACAATCACCTACGGTACCACCGTGAAGGCCCGCGTCCGCAGCACCGCCGGTGAGTGGAGTCCGTTGGTGGAAGGGACCTTCCTCACCACCACCGTGGAACCCCTCGTTCTGACGGAACTGATGTATCACCCCACCGACTTCGGAACGGTGGATGGAGATGAATATGAATTCCTCGAACTCAGGAATGCCGGCACCCAGACCCTCCCACTGGGAGGTATGAAGTTCACCGCCGGCATCGACTACACCTTCACCCCCGGCAGCACCATCGCCCCCGGAGCCCGCCTCGTGCTGGCCCGCATCGCCTCCCGCTTCCTCGAAAAATACCCCACCGTGACTCCGCATGCGGAATGGGGTGCCGCCAGCAATCTGGCCAACTCCGGTGAAACCCTCACCCTGACCAATCCCGCCGGGCTGACCGTCTTCAGTGTCACCTGGTCCGATGCCCCGCCCTGGCCGGGGGAGGCCGATGGCCTCGGCCGCTCCCTCGTCCCGGTCGATCCCGATGCCACTTCCACCCCTGCCGTTGCCCCGGGCTGGCGCACCAGCAGCCAGCCGGAGGGAAGCCCCGGCGTGGACGATCCCGCTCCCCCGGCCCCGACGGTTTACATCAACGAGGTTCTCTCCAACGCCCTCGCGCCGGATACCGACCGCATTGAGCTCTACAATCCCAATCCAGTGGCGGTGGATGTCAGCCACTGGTGGATCAGCGACAGCAACAGCCTGCTTCAAAAATTCCGCATCCCGCCCGGCACCGTGATCCCCGCCGGTGGTTTCCTGGTTTTCAGCGAATCGGATTTCAACACCGGCGTAAATGCCTTTGCCTTCAGCTCCAGCGGCGAGAATGCCGTGCTCAGCAGTGGGGATGCCGGCGGTGCCCTCACCGGTTACAGCACCTCGCTCAGTTTCGGTCCGGCCGATCCCGGGGTCTCTTTTGGACGCTATCTGAATTCCCGCGGTACCGCTTTTTTCACGGCCCAGGCCCAAGCCACTTTCGGGGCCGCCAATGCCGCACCCCTGGTGGGTCCCGTGGTGCTCAGTGAGTTGCTATATTGGCCAGTCGCGGGCAATGATGAATTTGTGGAGCTGCGCAACATCAGCACCCAACCGGTCCCGTTGTTTGATCCCGCCAATCCTGCCAATGTCTGGCGCGTCGACGGCATCGGTTTCAGTTTTCCGCTAGGCGTCACCCTCGCTCCCGGACAGATCGTCCTCGTTGTTCCGATCAACCCGGAAACCTTCCGCACCAAATACAACATCCCGGCCGCCACCGCCATCTACGGACCGGCGACGGCCTCCCTGCGGAACGAAGGGGAGCAGATCACGCTGCAAAAACCCGGCCCGCCCTGGTTGGATGGAACCGGCCTCACGGTGGTTCCCCTTATCGAGGTTGATCGGGTCGACTACAGCCCGCTTGCTCCCTGGCCGGTTTCCGCTGGCGGACCTAACGGCATCAGTCTGGAGCGGCTCAATGCCCACTCCTTTGGTGATGACCCGGCCAATTGGCGTGCGGCCACCGGGCCTGGCGGCACCTTCGGCCGCCCCGCCGCCCTGACCTGGGCCCAGTGGTCCGCCCTGCATTTCACTCCGCTGCAACAGGCCGATCCCGCCACCGGAACTGCCGGGGCCGACTCCGACTTCGACGGCCTCACCAACGCCGAGGAATGGGCTTATGGCACTTATCCCTGGCAGCCCGAGGCGACCCCCACCACGGGAAACATGGTCCCGGTGGGTCCAGTTCGGCACCTCCAGCTGACCACCCGCCGCAGCCGCAGCGCCACCGGGCTCACCCTGCAGGCGGACACCTCTGCCAATCTGAACTTCTGGTCTCCCAACGCAGCGCCCCTCACTGGCACGCCGATCGATCAGGGAGACGGAACGGAATCCATCAGTTTCCGCCATCCCACGCCGGTCACCAACGAGTCCCGGCAATTCCTCCGGCTGCGCATCCTGTCCAATTAGGCGGTGAAGGGTTCATCAGCTCCTTCCGGAATCAGCGGTTCGGCATGGGATCGCGCAGGACCAGATTTGCCGTCAGGAAATCAAAGCCGCCGCAGACCATCTTCCGTCATGGGACAGGGAATGGCGGCGTCGATGGCATCGATCCGGGCCAGCGTCGCCGCGTCCAGCACCACCCCGGCGGCGGGGAGTGTTTCCTCCAGTTGGGCGACACTGGTGGCTCCGACGATGGTGGAGGCCACAAAATCATGCTGCCTGCTCCAGGCGAGAGCCAGCACGGCCACGCCAATGCCGAGGTCCCGGGCGATCGGTTGCAGGCGGGCGACGGTTTCCAGTGACCGCTCATTGACGAAGCGGCGGGCCATGTTCAGCTGGCGGGGAGCGCCGTGCGTCAGGTAATCCGTGAAACGGGCTCCCTCCGGCAGGGCTCCGGCGTTGTATTTGCCGGTGAGCACGCCACCACCGAGCGGCGAGTAGGGTAGCAGGCTGACCCCTTCCTGCCGGCACACCTGGGCCAACTCGCTTTCACATCGCCGGTTGATCAGGGAAAAGTTATTCTGCACGGTGTCGTGCCGCGCCAATCCATGCTTTTCGGAGGTCCACAGGCTCTTCATCAAGCCCCATGAAGTCTCGTTGCTGCACCCGATCGCGCGCACCTTGCCCTGCTTCACCAAGGTCGTCAGTCCCTCCATGGTCTCCTCCGGCCTCATGCCATGGTCGGGCCAGTGGGTTTGATAAAGGTCCAGATAATCGGTCTGCAGGCGGCGCAGGCTGTCTTCACAGGCCCTGACAATCTGGTGCCGGTCCAGCGCGGTGAAACCTCCACGCACCGGCGGGCGGAACCATCCGTGCCCTGGCCCGGTGATCTTGGAGGCGATGAGGAATTGCCCGCGGGGTTTCGATTTCAGCCAGCGCCCTACAATTTCCTCCGTGACCCCGAACCGTTCCCCGCTGGGCGGCACCGGGTACAGTTCCGCGGTATCAAAAAAATCGATCCCGGCTTCCGCAGCCCGATCCATGATGGCGCGTGAGGCCGCTTCATCGGCCTGTAGTCCGAAGGTCATGGTGCCGAGACAAAGCTCCGACACCACCAATCCGCTGCGTCCCAATCTTTTTCGGTTCATGGAGCACCATCATGCCGTCCTGCGGGCCTGGCTCAAGCCGGATCAACCGAACCCGCCGGAACCTCAGGGCCTATTTCCCGACGTGGGCCTTGAGGATGCGCCGGACTTCGGCAATGGCCTGCGGGTTCTGGTGGGCACTGTGGTTAGACGGCACGGTAAACTCGCTTTGGGCTCCATCCATATGGCTGCTCCAGTAAGGGACAAAGCCATCTGATTTGACGGGTTTGGTGTGGTCCGGATTCCCCCCCTTGCCGCGGTCACCGACGATCACGTGGTAGGGGATGTCCCGGGCCGGTTCGATCTTGTTGATGGATTGGACGAACCGGTTCTTGGGCGACATGGTATCCACACTGTTGGGCATGCGCTTCAGGTTGAGGGTGTCGCCGGTGTTGGTGACAAACTTCAGGGCCTCGGTCCCGGCCTTGAGCAGGGAGGCGGGAGATTTGACGAGCCTGGAGCCGAACCGGCCCAGCCAGTTGGTGGCGAGGTCGCTGCCACGGAGCGGGGCCGCAATGAAGATGACGCGGGCCACATCCTCGCGTTTCCTGAAAATGAGGGCATCGGTGATGATCTGGCGCGACTCCGGTGAAAGATCGGTCTCTGCGGGTGACTGCCGGAAGGTTTCCTGCCAAATTTTATCACCAGTGTCCGTAATCATGAGCCGGCTGATGCAGCCGCCCATGCTGTGGCCAATCAGGATGGCGTCCTTGTGGCCGGGATATTCCTTTTTTATTTCATCCAGCTGTTTCCGGAAGATCGCGGCAGAATGGGGGTAGGGATAACCGCTGGGGTAACTATAGAACCAGATTTGATAGCGGTCCCGGATCACGGGATCGTTGCGCAGGGAGTTGATGAGCGGGGTCCAGGTGGCAGGGGAATCCATCAGCCCGTGGACACAGATGACCGGGATTTTATCAGGATCGTAGGGCTGGAGGCGGGCCAGCCGGGCGGTTTCCGCGTACTTGGCGGGGCGCAGCAGACGGGACAGCTCCATCTTCTTAGGGTTTTCCCGGGCCAGCATCATGGCGAGAGGAGCGGTGTAATCCGCGGCCAGGGGATACCGATGCCCACCAAGGGTCGTGTTTTCCTGATCGAGCGGGTCCTCAAAGCTAACCAAACAACGCCTTCCCTCAAACCGCGCCACGGCGCTGACTCCGTAGTATAACTGCTTGCCTCCCTGGACGAAGCGGTCTTTTTTCTTGAGCTCGGCAGCATCTGCCATGATGCCGATCAGAGGAGCGCCCAAGCCGGGCTTGGTGAGGCGGTCCTTGGTATAACTGCCGCCGGTTTTGATTTGGTCTGAGGGGATGAATTCGACTTTGCCGAGAATGGGCTCTTTGGTGATCGTGGTGGTTCCGGTCAGTTCCCAGCTGCCGCTAGCATTGGAGACTGTGAGGGGTTTGTCCCAGGCTTTGATTTTGGCATCACGCAGCTTGGTGAAGACACGGGCCAAGGCGAAGTTATAGGCGTCGCGGGCAGCCGTATTGCCCGGATTGCGCTTCAGTTCCGAGGCCGCAGCTTCCGTGGCGCTGAGAAGATCCGCGAGGGCCGCCTGAGGATTTTTGGTATCCTGGGTGAGAGCCTTGGTGATGCCTTGCTGGGCGGCGCCGAGGCTACCGGCCGTGGCCATGAGCGGGTGGAACTGGGGCCGGGTTTCGGAGATGGTGGCATAATGCTTGCAGCTGGAGAGGGTGACCAGGCAGCAGAGGAGAGTGGAGAGACGTTTCATAAGGGAAGCTTTTTCAGGACAGCGCAGTGGGCAGGCTATAGAGCGTCGTGGAGAAGGGAATTACGTCGTCCGCACCGGCCCGGCAACGAAGTAACCACAGTCTCCAGGATATTCGACGGACGGATGGATGAAGAGGGCTCCGTGGCGGGGGGCGGGGCCGGGGAGCGGGAATCTGGATTTCGGATGATCGCGATGGCCAGCAAGCTGAAAGGCCGGGCTCCTCACGGGGCCCGGCCTGTAATGATCAGTGGATTTGCACGCGGTGCTATTTATCCCCGAAGGAGATACCTACCGCACGGGCGGTTTGGACGACTTCACTGTCGGGCTCGACAAGGCGGCAGGCGCTGACGGCTTCTTCGATCGGCACGGAGTCCACGTGATAGGCCTGGTAGCTGACCATGTGGCCGTACTTGGCTTCTTCGATGAGCTTGACGGCTTTCACACCGAACCGGGCGCCGAGGAGGCGGTCGAGAGCAGTGGGGCTGCCGCCGCGCTGGAGGTGACCGAGAGTGCAGGAACGGGTTTCCTTGCCGGTCATTTCCGCGATTTTGTTGGCGACGTAATCACCGATGCCACCGAGACGGTGTTCAGAGGAACTGCTCTTTTCCTTGGTCATGGCATCGCCGCCGGGGAGGTGGGCGCCTTCGGCCACGACGACCATGGTGCTGTGCAGCCCCTGGGCTTCGCGCTGGCGGATGGCATTGGCGACGTTTTCAAAGTTGAATTCAATCTCGGGGATGAGGATGACGTGGGCGCCGCCGGCGATGCCACCCCAAAGGGCGATCCAACCGGCGTTGCGGCCCATCACTTCCACAACCATGACGCGCTTGTGGCTGTCAGCGGTGGTGTGGAGGCGGTCGAGGGCATCGACCACGGTGCTGACGGCAGAATCGAAACCGAAGGTCATGGCGGTGGCCGCGAGATCGTTATCAATCGTCTTGGGGACGCCGACAACGGGGAGGCCATTGCGCATCAGCTGCATGCCGGTGGTGAGGGAGCCATCACCGCCGACGACGATCAGGGCGCGGATTTCGAGCAGTTTGAGGGTGGTTTTGGCCTTGTCGATAATCTCCTGCGGGATTTCGGCGACATTGCCTTCTCCAACTTTGGCGGCGAAATGCCCTTTATTGGTGGTTCCGAGGATGGTGCCACCCTGCTTGAGGATGCCGGCCATTTTCTCGGGTTCGAGCATCATGTAGTCGCCGGGAGGGAGGAGCCCCTCAAAACCGTCGCGGAAACCGACGACTTCCCAGCCGAGTTTGGCTGCTGCGCCAACGACGCCGTAAATCACTGCATTGAGTCCGGGGCAGTCGCCCCCGCTGTTTAGGATACCGATTCTCATGGGTGGGATAGTGGAAGGGATGGGATGGAGTTGGGAGAGAGTGGTGGGATGGGAGAAAGACGCAAGCAGCATTCCGGCCAGCCGGGCAGGAAGCGGGACTTCAGTAGACGGGCACGGGCTGATACCCTCCTTGCGGGTAAGCAGGAGCCTGGGGGTAAGGAGCGTTTTGGGGATAAGCCGGCGCCACAGGATATTCGGGAGCCGGAGGATAAGCCGGAGCTGGGGCGGGCTGAGGGGCCGGTAGGGCTGGCGGAGCCACCGCAGGCAGGGCAGCCGGGGCGCTGCCGAGGTATTCAGAAAGATTTCCGGCGGGGCTGCCCGCGGCGCGCCAGCCATCGTAGCGGCTCCATCCCTCGGAGAGGAGACGGGTGGTGGCGTTGAAACGGTCAGGGGCCCCGAGGACCACTACGGTGAGGCGGTGCGGGATGACCAGAGTGCTGCCATCGGACCGCTTGATCACCGTGGCCGGTTTCGGGGCAGTGACGGCAAGGCAGGGACCGGCGAGGTTGGTGGTTCCCGTTTTCCCGGCATCAATACGGTTACGGCCGATGATTTCGTTGGTGTTCCGGACCGAGAGGGATTGGGCCATTCCATTGCGGAGGAAGGCGATGCGCCGTTCTTTCTGGGAGGTGTAGAAGGTGAAACCGGGAGTGGTCAGGGCTTGATTCAGCAACCTGGCAACGTCGGAAGCGCAGGAGTAGCCGGTGGCCCCGGGAAGTTCCAGCCCGTGGGGATTGGCAAAACGGGTGTTGCGGAGGTTGAGTTTGGCACGCAGGCCATTCATCTGACTGACAAAAGCCTGGAGGGGCGCCCCGCCCAGACCGGCTTGGGAGAGTTTCACTCCGAAATGAGTGCCAAGGGTTTCCGCCGCAAAATTATCCGAAGCCATCATCGCCGCGTAAAGGGCATCCCGCACGCTGATTCCATCACCCGGCTGCAGGCCCAGTGGGCTGGGAACTCCGAGGGTCGTCACGCTGGGGGGCACGGTCATGACTTCATCGATATCGCCAGAGGAACCCCGGATAAAATCGAGCACGACCACTGCCGTGGCGATTTTGCAGAGGCTGGCGACAGAGCGTTTTTGATCCGGCTGGTAGGAAAGCAGGACGCGGCCGTCATTGGCATCCGCCACCACATAGGAGGAGATGCCGGGATAAACCGGGCCGATGTTGGCCACACTATGGGGACCGGCATCACCGCCAGCCTGGAGACCCACACAACTGGGGAGGCAAGGGACGGCGCACAGCCCCGCGACCAGTCGGAAAAAGGAGCGCAAAGTCATAGATCGGAAAATACCGCGGGAAAGCGGAGGGGTCATCTAAGCAGGGCATCCCCCCGGCGCAACGTGGAATGTGCTCCCGTTCTTACGATTCAGGTTGGCGGTTTTGGCCCGGCAAGGAAATGCCGGTGAGAGCGGCCCATTTCCGCGTCATCCTTCAGGCGTCCTCCGTCCTCTCTTGCCTCCAGTCTATCGCCGCAGGCTCAGCGGGGTGGAGCGCGCCGGCATTTTCTCTCCGCCGGAAAATCCTGCCGGCCATGCGCCTCCGCCCCCCGGCTCATTCTGCCCCATCACGGACCTTGTCAGGAGTTTATTTGCGGAAGGCTGTTTTCCGGCCTTTACTTTCCGTAATTTCGGTTTAAACAGAAATTACCGAAAGAAAGCCGCCGGCTTTCCGGTTCACCACCAACCACATCGCCATCCATGAACCACATGATCATTACCTACACCCTCTACCTCGCCCTCAGCCTCCTGCTGACAGTCTGGGTAGCCCGCACCCTGCACCGCAATGGCCGCATCTTCCTTGTCGCGGCCTTCAAGGGAAATGAAGCGCTGGCGGACAGCGTGAACCATCTGCTGGTGGTCGGGTTCTATCTGGTGAATTTCGGATTTGTCGCCCTGTATCTCAAGCTCACCGGGAAGGTGGCGGACGGTCAAGGGGTCATTGAAGCGGTGGCGGACAAACTGGGCATCGTGCTCCTCGTGCTGGGGGCGATGCACTTCTTCAATCTCTATGTCTTCGAACACCTGCGCCGGAATGCCGATCTCGACACCGCGCCCCCTCCCGTCGCCCCGGTGACCACCCTCGCCGAGGTCATTGCCAAAGCCACCCTGCCACCAGTGCGCGGGGGCCAGGCATAAATGGAAATAACCAAACCCCGGCGGAGGAAGCCCCGGCCTCCTCCGCCTCCCCTTTCCTCCCAGTTTTCCACTCCCATGAAAGCCCTCTTTGTCTTCTACGACGGCGAGTGCGGCCTCTGCGCCAAAGCCCGCGCCCACCTCGCCGGTCTGGCCCAGCTCGTCCCGCTCGTCTTCGTCCCCTATCAGGATGTCCGGCTTCACACCGTCTTCCCCGCCCTCGCCTGGCTGGACCCCGACCGGCAGGTCATCGCCATGAGTGATACCGGCGAAATCTACCGTGGCGACAGCGCCTGGATCACCATCCTCTGGGCTCTGCGCGATTACCGCCGCTGGGCCATCCGCCTCGCCCGCCCCGCCTGGAGGAAACACGCCAAAACCGCCGTCCACTATCTCGCCCGCAACCGCCGCAAAATCTCGACCCGGCTCGGCCTGAGCGTGCGGTCCACCTTTCCTGATTGATCACAGCCGCGCGGGGGCTTTGCAGTCATCATCGTCCCGCGGCTACAATTGCCGGGTGATAACCGGTCGGTTGAGAAGCGTCTCCAGTTTGCCGCGCAGGTCATCGACCAGGATCCTGACGGTTTCCGCAGGGAGCTTGCCTTCGATGGTCAGGATGATCTGATTCCTGTTGTCTGTGTAACGCACGACTACGCCGTTCACGGAGATGCGGGTCCCGTCGAAGACATCGCCGGATTGGCTGTAGTCTTCCTCGTCCCAATCATAAGGGCCGTTTTCATCATACTCCTCGTCTGCTTCTTCTTCATCATCAGAGGATTCCAGTTCCGGTATCGCCGTATGAGGCAGGGCAGGCTGGTAGAGTTGCCCGAAGACCTCCAAGTCCGGGTTGTAGCCTCCGGCATAAAGGCCTGCCGCTTTGGCCTGGGCCGTGGGATTTGTTGTTCCAAAGCGGTCTTGGAACTCTTCCCATTTTTCCGCAGGGACGATTTTTTGAGGTGCGGGCTTGTCCGGATCCGGTTTGCTTTCCCTGTCATAGTTCATGGATGAAAGGAGGAATTCGATTTGCCAAAGCGGCAGAACCCGCACGCCTTCCGCATAAAAGACGTGTCGTTCCCACGGATGTTGGGTTAACCGAGCCCACGCCCAAGTTGCCAGGTCGAGCGACCAGGTGTCTGGATTTTCCAGCAGACTGAGCCTATCCTCATCAGCGGGATCAATCAGCCCACCTCGCATAAAAATGGATTTCCGGTCAGTCGCCAACTCCGCGACGTGGCCGTGAATCCACCCGGGCGGCGTGCCGGTGGAGGGGATGAGCCGGATCGCGAACGTCTTCAAATCGAGTTCGGCGATTTGGGTGATGCCGGCTTTTCTGTTGTCAGGGTAACCCAGATTGCCAATCACAATGATCCGGTCATCCAGCAGGGTGGCGGTATGAAAATCGGTCGGAGGAAAAACCGTCTCCGGATAACCGAAGAGATCCAGCTTCCCGTCGGGATGATACACCGTGACGTCGTTGTAGATGTGAAAATCCGGATCGTAGGAATCCTCATGTTCTCCCGCGATCAAAATCACCCGTCCATCCGGCAAGGGAGTGACGGATTGGCCAAATCGGGAGAAGCACCATGCAGGGCCGGCATCGAAAGGGGAGGGATAGCCGAAACGATCTCCTGCGGAATAAGCATCAATGCGGGTTTTGACCAGCCATTCCCATAGCGGATTGTTCATCCGTTGGGGATTCTCCGTGCCGAAGCGGGGCGCGCGCCATTCCAAAGCCAGTTCGGGCGTAATAGCGGAGGCATCCAGCCGGTCCGGTTTGTAGCGTTTGGGGCGTTTCGGTTTCATGGTGGAGCGTGTCACCGTGGGAGCACCGCGCACCTTTGGCCAGAAAAAACCCGGCTGTTTTCCGCCATTCAGTGCGTAGCCGGATGGGGTCAGAAAGGCGGCATGATCCAGTGCGGGACGAAACGGGAAGTGTTGGCAGTGATGCGTTGGGAGTCCTCGCGGATGCCGAGGCCGGCGGGGGTGCCGTCGATCATCCAGACCCCGAGCACCGGCCAGTTTCCGTCACAGGCTTCATTTTCCGCGAGGGCCTGGTAAACAAAACCTTCCGCGCCGTAGGGGCCATCCTGTTCGTCCGAAACTTTGCCCTGCTGCACGATCCTGACATTGGCTCCCTCGCGACTGAAAACGGGTTTCCTGACGTAGGTATCGCCCAGCAGTCCGGCCTCGCGGTAGCAGGGCAGCAGCGCGGGATGGGAGGGAAACAGCTCCCACAGAATGGCCAGCATCGCTTTGTTGCTCCAGAGCAGTTTCCACGGCGGCTCCAGAAACCGGCATTTCGATGCGGCGATGTGTTTGCCGAATTCCTCCCGCAGCATCCACTCCCAGGGATAGAGTTTGAAGAGCGTGCGGATCGGGGTTTCCTCCTCATCGGTGAAGCTCCGCTCCGCCTCATTCCACCCGATGGCAGCCATGGCGAGGCGCGACGTGGGCAAACCCGTCTGGCGGGCGGTATCTTCCAGATAGGCAGCGGTAATTTCATCCTCCCAACCATCCGCGATGGAGCCGAAATGGATGTGCCCGGTAGCCAGCCGCTGCCACGCCGCCAGCAATTGTTCATGGATGCTGTTCCACTGGTCGCAGCCGGGTTTCACGTCCTTCAGCCAATGCCATTGGATGACGGAAGCCTCCAACAACGCGGTCGGTGTATCCGCGTTGTATTCCAGAAGGATAGGCTGGCCCCAGCGGTCCAGCACCATATCGAACCGCCCGTATAACGTAAACTCATCCTCTTCCCACGATTGCCGGATCAGCGGCACATGATCCGGGTGGATGCAGAGATCGGCCCAGCGGTTTTTTTGAATCACGTGGTCCGTGGCTTCGATATAAAGCTGATGCACTTCCGCCGCCGTTTCCTCCAGCAGGCCGACTTCGACCTCGTTGAGTTCGTAGGCGGTGCTCTCATCCCAGTAGGGCGTCTCCGCATCATCATGATGCCATGCGAGGCCCTGACTGCGGACGGTGGCTTCCCAATCCGGGCGGGGCGTCAGGCGGTGGCGGATCATGAGCGGCCGGAGAAAAAGCCGCCGGTGCGGCCAAAACCGCCGCGGCGGGACGCCTGGGTGGAGTGGAATTGATGGTTCGCACTGGCCACGGCGCTCCGGCTGGGAACGGAGGACGTCAAATTCCGCGCCGTATCCGGGCTGGAATGCCAACCGCCGCCGTAGAAATAACTGCCGCGTCCCGCGTCGTAATGATTGTAGCGGAAGGGGAAGAAACCGTGATAACCCGCATGATAATATCCAGCTCCGGGGACATAATGATTGTTGGCGTAGGACTGCCCTTCCACCACGGGGTCCTCGTCCCGGCTGCATTGATAGAACAACACCGGAGCCCCGATGACGATGGCCGCCGCCACACCGATCGTGACCCACGCGCTGCGGCGGCGGCGGGCGGCTTCGCGGTCTATCAATTCGGATCGGGCAGGGTTCATCCGGCAATGGCAGCCACAATGATGGCGCAGATCCCCAGGACGAGGGCCGCTCCCAGGATCGCGGCGGCGACATTGCCTTCTTCAAAAATTTTCTTGTCCAAATCCCCCGGCGTCAGCCAGTCCAACAGACGGAAAGCCAGCAGCGCCAACAGAATACCGGCCAAGGAATAAATGACAGTGGCCGGCAGGGCCTCTTTGAAGAGGTGCTCCCAGTAGGCATCGGCAAGATATGGCTGCAGCATGACTTCCCTCTACGCTGACCCCGCCGGATGTAAAATTACAAAATGCCCCGGCAATTCCCATGAAGAACAAAAAAGCCCGGCTGTCTCCAGCCGGGCCTTTTGCGGGTGATTGAATCGGACCGGGACGGTTCAGTAGGAGCCTTCCACGCGGGCGGCGACGTCCTTGTAGCCGTAGTCCACTTCGTAGATCTGTTTGAAGGCTTCGAGGAATTCGTCCTTGCGGCCCATTTTTTCGAGGATGTTGCCGAGCACGTAGAGGACTTCCTTCTTGATGGCGTCGAGGGTGGGGATTTCGCTGGCAGCTTCCTGGAGCTGGCGGACCCCAAGGTCGAGCATGTTCTTGGCTTCATAACAACGGGCCAGGGCCAGCATGGCCTTGGTGCGGATCGCCGGGTTGTTCTTGGCGCGCTGGAGTTCCGGGATGGCCTCGGTGGGATGGCCGGCATTGAACAGGTTGGTGCCCAGCTCGTAGCGGAGTTGGGGGTCGGTGGGGTTGCGTTCCACACGTTCCCGGGAAGAGGCGACCAGTTTCTCAATGCGGCGCTGGTGCAGTTCCTTCAGCTGTTCGCGGGCGGCTTCGGCGGTGTCGGCGGTCGGATCGGCATCGATCACGGACTGGAGGTGCGCGAGATTGGCTTCATCGAGACGGTCGGAGATTTTGTGGACCTTGGTTTCGAGGGAGGCGTCGCCGTTGCTGAGTTGATAGGCCCACTGGTAATAGGAGAGGGCGCTGGCGTAGTCATCGAGGCGTTCGTAAAGTTCTCCAATGCGGCGGGAGGTGTCCACGTTGTTGGGATCGGCCTCGTATTCGGCCCCGAGGTAGGCCAGCTGCTCCATCATCTGCTCCTTGGTGGCGCCGATGCGGTTGAGGTCTTCCAGCTGTTTGGCCTTGTCCTTGTTTTTAAGCAGGTCGCGGAAGTTCCCGCCGTCGCCGCCATCCCATTTCTGCTTGTTCATGGACAAACGGGCATTGGCATTGGTCACCCCGCGCCGGGCTTCGCCGTCGGAGTTGTCGACCTTCAGAATATTGTTGAAGACCGCGATCGCCTTTTCAGGGTCGTTGATCTGCATGAAATACTCGGCCGCCTTGTGCATGATCTTGATATTGGTCGGCGCGCCCTTGATCATCATTTCCAAGGCAAAAGCTGCGGTCTGCGGCATCTTGGCGGCCACGGACGCGTCAAACATCATCTGGTTGGCGGCAGTGTTGAAGGGGTCGGTGGCGAGGATTTCCTCCAAGTCGTAGAGCACACCGACCGGGTCCTTCTCGGCCTTCGTTTTCAATTTCATCACCGAGAGGCTGGAGGTATCGAGCAGCTTCTTTTTGCCGGAGTGGGCGAGCGCGGCGGCGGTGCGCAGGGTTTTGCGCCCTTCGAGGAAAGTAGGCACGTCCTTGATGATGGGCAGGAGCAACTGGACGGCGTAGCTGGCGTTCTGCATTTTCACCGACGCCGCGGCCTTCTCAAAAAGGCTGCGGTGGGCGGGTGAAAGATCGGCGGTGGTGGTGACGACTTCGGACATGATGGGGAATGGGAGAAAAAAATCCTGAGTGGAACGGGGTATTTACTCAAGGCAAGGGGGGGCCGCAACAAACATTTTACGATTCGTAGGGGAATGGCCGAGGCGGCTGCATTTTACCTTGCGCACCTGACGGGCGGCTGCTTCTGTCGCCCTGTCATCCGAACGAGCGGACGACGCCATCCCAGACCGACTTTTTATGATCACCCGTTCCCTGTTTAGCGCGGCTCTCGCGGCTGCATTGTTGACCTCCGCCACGCCTGCGTCTGCCCAGGAGATGAAAATCGGCATCGTGGACATGAAACGTGTCTTCCAGGAGTATTTCAAAACCAAGGACGCCGAGAAAAAGGTGAACGAGGACAAATCCAAGGCCAAAAAGGAACTGGACGAACGCAGCGCCAAATACCGCGACCTCATCACCAAGTGGAATGAGATCGAAAAAATTCTCAAGGACAAGCTCGTCAATGAAGAGCTGAAGGGCCAAAAACAGAAGGAAGCGCAGGAAATCATCTCCGAAGCCCGCGCTCTGGAGCGTGACATGGAAGAATTCCGCCGCCGCCGCGAGCAGCAGCTCCAGGAGCAGGTGATGCGCATGCGCAAAGGTCTCCTCGAAGACATCAAGAGTCGCGTCGAAGACAAAGCCAAACGCGACAACTACGATCTGGTCTTCGACAAGAGCGGGATGTCCCCCAGCGGGGTTCCCTTCCTGTTGCACAGCAAGGATGCCGTCGATTTCAGCACTGAAGTGATCACCGAGCTGAATAAAAATGCCCCGCCGGAAGCCGCCGCTCCGGCCGTGGCCCCTGCTGCCGACGCCAAGAAGCCGAAGTGATCTTTTCACCCACTTGGCCTGCCGCCCCTGCGGTGAGCCTGTAAATCCACGTGGAAATTTCTCTCGAACAATTGGCCACTCTCAGTGGAGGGGTGGCCGAACCGGGGAATGATGCCGTCAAATTAACCGGTTTTTCCGCCCTCAAGGAGGCTGGCCCGGGTGATTTCAGCTTTTTTGGCAACGAGCGCTACCTGCCGGATCTTCGCACGACCAAAGCCTCGGCGGTCCTCGTCCCGGCCGGCTTTGCCGAAACGATCCCGGGAGTGGCCTTGGTGCGGGTGGAAAACCCTTCGGCAGCCTTCGCGGACGTCGTCAAACAATTCCTTCCACCGCCCCGGGCTTTTCATCCCGGCATTCACCCCTCCGCAGTGATCGATCCCGCCACCGTGCTGGATCCGGCCAAAGTCTGCATCAAAGCGGGCGCCATCATCGAAGCGGGCGTCGAAATCGGCGAAGGCACCGAAATCGGAGCGGGCGGTTTTGTCGGGGAAGGCACCAAAATTGGCTGCAATTGCCTCCTGCATCCCCGGGTCACTCTCTACCACCACACCGTGCTCGGCGACCGGGTCTGCCTCCATGCCGGGGTGGTGCTGGGAGCCGATGGCTTTGGCTACGAATTCATCGACGGATGCCACCGGAAAATTGATCAAATCGGTATCGTGCAGATTGATGATGATGTCGAAATCGGAGCGAACACCACCATTGACCGCGCCCGCTTCGGAAAAACGTGGATTCGTCAGGGCGCCAAAATAGACAACCAAGTCCAGATCGGTCACAACGTGGTCCTCGGCCGCCATTGTGTGGTGGTTGCCCAGGTCGGCATCGCGGGCAGCACCTCCATTGGCGATTACACTGTCATCGCCGCGCAGGCTGGCATCGCAGGGCATCTCGAACTGGGGCCGCAGCTGGTCATTGGAGCCCGGGCCGGCGTCACCAAATCGATTCTGGAAAAAGGCCATTACATGGGCTACCCCGCCGGGCCCGCCGCGGAAGTCCGCAAGCAATGGGTCCACATCCGTAAAATCGGCGGCCTGCTGCAACGCGTTTCCACTTTGGAAAAACAGGGCTGAACCGCCTGCCCTGCCCGTCCGGGAAATCCCGGACCCGTCGTCTTCCCCGATTTTGGGAATCGTTGCTCCCCGCGGCGGCCTGCCCGGAACAGCAGAATTTCACTTGCCCATCCGCCCCCCCTCCATCAATCCTGGAGAACGCGCCACCTCCTCCTGCCTTTGCCGTTGGCGGGGCCATCGTCCGGCACGTGCTTCTTCCCCATGCCCGCCTCCTCTCCTCCCCTGCCTGCCCGCATTCTGATTCTCGGCGGCGGACCCACCGGCCTGTATGCCGCGCGCACCCTGGCGGCGCAGGGACATCAGGTCACTCTTCTTGAAAAAGAGGGCCACCCCGGCGGCCTCGCCACCAGTTTCAATCACAATGGAAACTGGTATGACCTGGGGGTCCACATGCTGCATGAATTCGACCAGGAAATTTTCCACGACATCCGCGACAACATCATGGGCGAAGAACGCCTCGCGGTGCAGCTCGACTCCAAAATCCGGTGGGCCGGCTCCTTCTACCGGTATCCGCTGCAGTTTGGGGATATGATCAAGGGCATCCCGCCCCTTACCCTCGCCCGCTGTGTCTTCAGCCTCTTCGGCACCCAATTGTGGTTCAAGCTTTTCCCGAAGACCCCCATCAACGCGGAAGAGGCCCTCATCCAGCTCTACGGCCGCCAGCTTTACGAATTTTTCTTCCAGGACTTCACCCAGCGTTACTGGGGATTTCCCACCACCGAACTCGACGCCAAATTCATCACCACCAAAATGCCCCGCCTCACCGCGGTGGATGTCCTGAAAAAAATCCTCTCCAAAGTCGGCATCAAGGACAACCGGGTCCATGCGGTCGACAGCGCCCTTTCCGAGGAAACCCTCCACTACTCGAAGACCGGCGCGGAAACCATGACCCGCCGCATCGCCGCCTACGCCCAATCCCTGGGGGCCTCCATTTTCTACCATCAGGACGTCACCGGGGTGCAGCTGGAAAACGGCCGGGTCACGGCGGTGGAAGTCAGGAATACGGTCACCGGCAACCTCACCCGCCACGAATGCGATTATTGCATCAACACCATCCCGCTGCCTGATCTCGTCAGGAAAATGGTCCCGCCCCCGGCCCCGGAAGTCCTGGATTCCTGCGATTATCTCAAGTTCAAACCGATCACCATCCATGGCCTTCTGGTGGACAAACCGAAGTGCATCGATGGCCTCTATATTTATTACCGCGAACGCATCTTCCACCGCGTCGGTGAGCCCAAAAATGCGGGCCTGATCGTCAATCCACCGGACCACAGCGTGCTCATCGTCGAAACCACCTGCGAGCTGGGTGATGAGAAGTGGCGGGTCACGGATGCGGTCAAGGAGCAGATCATCAAGGACCTGGAGATTGAAAACATCTGCACCCGGGCCCAGATCAAGGAGTGGCACACCCTGCAGGCCGTGCATGGCTATCCGATTTTCAAACTGGGCTTCGAACCGCACTTCCAAGCCCTCAAAGGCACCGTGGACCGCATCCCCAACCTCCGCACCGCCGGCCGCCAGGGGGCTTTTTGCTATCCAAACATGCACGGCGCCATGCGCCAGGGGGCCAACGCCGCCAAAGCGATTGCCCGGCAAATTGCGGAAGACCATCATGAAACCGCCACCCGTTCCTCCCCGGTGCCCGGCGCGGAGGAGATCGTGGACTAGCATGGCACCGGCTGAAGGGTGATCCGGATATTTCATGACTCCGCCCGACTTCCTCTCCACGATGCGCCGCGCCTTTTACCTCCTGCCCATCCTGGCTCTGCTGTTCCCATCGTGCCGCAGCACCGGAGAAAACCCCGCCCTGGCCGCACGACAGGCCGCCATCCTCGCGGAACCGGCTGGCGACTACTGGATTGGCCGCCGCTACTTCGTGACCGGCCCCCAGGGCACGACCCGCTTCTGGGGTTATGTCCGCCGCCCCGGGCAAGCGTGGGAGAAAGCCAAACTGGTCATCATGGATGAATCCATCCGTAAAACCCCGGACCGTCTGCCCGCCGCCCCGGAGCACGGCCCGGCTCATGGATACGATCAGAATTACGAATACAGGATTGCCGGCCACTTCCCCGGCCATGAATGTTATGACCCCAATTCGGATCTGGTCCTGCCGGTCTTCCGGGCTACTCATTTTGAATTGATCACCCCCCAACCCGGTTTTCTTTTTACGCCTTCCGATGCCCAGGACCGGCGGAATTACATTCCAGTCCGTGAAGCGAAGTATACCACCCCCCAAAGGATGTGAGGCGTCCCGCCAGCAAACGCCCTCTCCATTTTCAACTTCCCCTTTCCGCAGTTCCACGTTCGCATTTCGCGCTTCACCATCCATCATTTCCCGATCATCCTGCTTCCCATGCGCCGCGCCCTCTTCCTCCTCCTTGCCCTGGTCCCGCTCCTCCCGTCCTGCCAATCCACTGCGGGCGGCCCCTTGGTCGAGGCCCGCAATCAGGCGATCCTCGCCGAACCCCGCGGTGACTTCTGGATCGGCCGCCGCTACTTCGTCGACAAGGTCCGCTTCTGGGGATACCTCCGTCGCCCGGGCCAGTTGTGGGACAACGCCCAGCTTGTGGTGATGGATGAATCCCGGATCAAAACCCCGGACCGCCTTCCCGAAATGCCGGCCGATGGCGGCCTCGCCCATGGTTTTGACCACAACTACGAGTACCGCATCACCGGCTCCTTCAATGGCCGCAAAGTCTATGATCCCAACGCGGACATGGAACTGCCGGTTTTTTCTCCCGGCAGCTATGAAGTCATGAACCGCACCCCCGGCTTCCTTTTCAGCCCGAACGACCGCTACAGCCCCAAATACATCCCCGCCCGCGAGGTCTCCCGCACCACCCCGGCCCGCCTGTAGCCAGCCGCACGGTTTAACGGGGAGGAATGTCCGCACTCCCAAGGAGCTTGCGGTGCCCCTGTTCCGCTGCCAGAATCCCGGACACTTTTGTGATCCTGATCCTGTGGTAGCGACGGTCTTCCGTCTCCTTGAATGAAAGAACAAAAAGTATCGATCTCCCGTCAGACCTTTCGTCTGCTCGGACGGGCGATAATGGTGTTCATGAATTCCCCGGTGGGCGGCAGGGCCAGGCTGCTGGGGCTTTCGCTGCTGCTGTTGATGCTGTGCATCAATGGGATGAACGTCATCAACAGCTACGTCGGGCGATACTTCATGTCGGCCATCGAAAGCCGGGACACCGCAGGTTTTGTCCGCTACGCCTGGCTTTATGCCGGCGTGTTTGCCGGATCCACTCTCGTCGCGGTGTTGTTCCGCTTTTCCGAAGAACGGCTCGGGCTGCTCTGGCGCGATTACCTGACCCACCGCTCGGTTGGCCGCTACATCGACCAACGCATTTATCTGCATCTCGGGACCACTGCCGGAATCACCAATCCCGATCAGCGCATGAGCGAGGACATCAAGCAGCTGACGACCACGACCTTGTCGTTTTTGCTGATGATTCTGAATGGCACCCTGACCGCGATCTCATTCTCAGGCGTGCTCTGGGCCATCAGTCCCAAACTCTTCCTGATCGCCGTGCTTTATGCAGCGGCAGGCTCCGCCATGACGATCCTGCTGGGGCGCCCGCTCATCCGGCTGAATTACCGGCAGTCCGATGTGGAGGCTGACTTCCGTGCGGAACTGATCCGGGTGCGGGAGAATGCCGAAGGGATCGCGCTGACGGGCAACGAAAGCAGGACCCGGGAGCGGCTGATGGACCGGTTGGATCAGCTGGTGGAGAATTTTGGCCGCATCATCCGGGTAAACCGGAATCTCAGTTTTTTCACCAGTGGGTATAACTACATGATCCAGCTGATCCCGATCCTGATCGTGGCCCCGCTTTTTATGCATCACGGTGTGGAGTTCGGGGTGATTGGTCAAGCGGCCATGGCATTTGCTACCCTGCTGGGAGCCTTCTCCCTCATCGTCACCCAGTTCCAGGCCATCTCGGCTTACGCCTCAGTCACGGCGCGCTTGGGCGAATTCCTTGAGGCTTCCGAAAAAGCAGCGGTAAGGAACGAAGCTTCGTGCATCGGGTGTTCGACCATCTCCGATCATTTTGCCTACGTGGATCTGACTCTGCGTTCCACCGACCCGGAGGGCACGGTGCTGTTGGATCGGTTGAACGCGTCTTTTCTTCCCGGAACCCGAGTGCTGGTCCATGGCCCCAATCCCGCCGCAAGGATGGCTCTGTTCCGGGCCTCTGCCGGACTGTACGAGGCCGGCACGGGGAATATCGTCCGTCCTCCGGCCGGGAAGTTGGCGTTTCTGCCCGAACGGCCTTATTTGCCCCCGGGCACCTTGCGGGACCTGCTGGTTCCATCCGGAAACGACAACCGGATGACCAATGAGGAAATTTCCGGTGTGCTCCGGGAGGTCGGGCTGGAAGCTTTAGCCAATAAACGCGATGGCTTTGAACATCCCAGAAATTGGCTGGAGCTGTTGTCCTTTGAAGATCAGCAGCGCATGTCCGTCGCCCGCGCTATCCTGGCCAGGCCCGACTTTGCCTTGCTCGATCAACTCAATTCAGCCTTGGGCGGGACAGAGCATCACCGCATCCTGAAACTGCTGGCCGCGCATGGTATCACCTGCATCTCCTTCGGGGATGATGCCCCGGATACCTCCGGCCATGACGCCTGTCTTGAACTGAATGCAGATGGGTCCTGGAAATGGGAGGATCTTCGTTAGTAATCCCCCCACTACCGCAGAGGAATAAAAGCATCGGAATCGGGGCGGCGGCTTCCTCCGGAATAACTGGTGAAGCTGCGGTGATTTGCCGCCGTCCAGCCATTGTGCCCCGCGCATTTCTCGTTTATAGACGCGGCCCGCCGGATCCCAGCTTCCGCTGCTACGGCGGGTTTTTCGATTCAAGAACCGATCCCCAACCACATTCCCATGGACGCATTGCTCGACCTGCTCACCAAGGACTCCCGGCTCAGCCCGGAAGACCTCGCCGCCCGCCTGAATCTCACGCCGGCAGAAGTGAAGGCCAAAATCGCCGCGTGGGAGGCAGACGGCACGATCCTTGGTTATCAGGCCGTGGTGGACCCGGAAAAAACTGACCAGGGAGGAGTGACGGCCATGATCGAGGTGCGGCTGACGCCGGAGCGCGGGGGTGGTTTCGACCGGCTGGCAGAGCGCGTGGCCAAGTTCGACCAGGTGACCACCTGTTGGCTGATGAGCGGCGGGTATGACCTCGCCGTGGTCGTGCAGGCCGGCAGCCTCCAGGAGGTCGCCCGGTTTGTGACCGAGAAGCTCAGCACCCTAGGCGGCGTGCTCAGCACGGTGACGCACTTCCAACTGAAAATCTACAAACAGAACGGCTTCCTCTCGGCCCCCACGCCGGACGGGTCCCGCCTGCCGATCACGCCATGAAGTCCCCTTCCGATTCCCCAGACAACCTTTCCCTCAGCGTGAAAAGTAAAATCTCCGACCGCATCCAGGCGATCCCCCGCTCCGGCATCCGCGAATTTTTCGAATTGGTCCTCAACGCCGGCGATGTGATTTCGCTGGGCGTGGGTGAGCCTGACTTCTCCACTCCCTGGCATATCCGGGAAGCTGCGATTTATTCCCTGGAAAAAGGCCAAACCTCCTACACCAGCAACCTCGGTCTGCTGGAACTGCGCAAAAGCATCACCAAGTATGTCGCGAAAAAGTTCCACGTGGACTACGATCCAGCCAAGGAAGTCATCGTCACCGTGGGCGTCTCCGAAGCCTTGGACCTGGCCTTCCGCGCCCTGCTGAATCCGGGTGAGGAGGTCATCTATCATGAACCCTGCTACGTGAGTTATAGCCCGACCATCTACATGGCCTACGGGGTGCCAGTAGTCGTGGAAACCAAAGCGGAAGACGACTTTGCCCTGCGTGCTGTCGATGTGGAGAAATGCATCACGCCGAAAACGAAGGTGATCATGCTGAACTTCCCTACCAATCCCACCGGAGCCGTGATGGATCCGAAGGAATTGCAGGGCATCGCCGACCTCGCCATCAAACATGACCTCATCGTCATCACCGACGAGATTTACAGCGAACTGCTCTATGATGACCGCACCCATCCCAGCATCGCCGCCCTGCCCGGCATGAAGGAGCGCACCATCCTGATGCACGGCTTCAGCAAGGCGTTCGCCATGACCGGATTCCGCCTCGGTTATGCTTGCGCCCCGCCGGAGCTGACCGAAGCCATGATGAAGATCCACCAGTATTCCATGCTCTGCGCCGGCATCACCGCGCAGGTCGCGGCCATCGAGGCGCTCGAACACGGTGCCGCTCCCATGGAGGAAATGCGCAAGGCCTATTGGCGCCGGAGGAATCTGGTAGTGAGCAAACTCAATGGAGCCGGCCTGAAGACCTTCCAGCCTGGCGGCGCGTTCTACGCCTTCCCCGACATCCGCAGCACCGGCATGACCAGCCGGGAATTCGCCACCCGTCTGCTTGAAGAGGAAAAAGTCGCCGTAGTGCCCGGCACCGCCTTCGGCAAGGCCGGCGAGGGCTTCGTCCGGGCCTGCTACGCCACGGACGAGAAGCAGTTGGCCATCGCCTTGGACCGCATCGCGGACTTCGCGCAGCGGCACCGGAAATGAACCGTTAGCAAAACCAGCCGCAGCCGGCCCGCGCTCATGGGCGAGTGCTCCGAAGGAGGCTTGAAACTGTTGCCCGGCTGCTTTGGTTTGGTCCGCGCACTGAGGGCTTTTCCAGGAAACCCGTCATCAAAATTGACGGCCCGGAGCCCCGATCTCCTTTTCCAAAAAGGAGTTGGCCTTGCTGATCCCCTGAAACATAAACTGGCCTTTGAGCCCGGCTCCCCCAATCCGCGTCGCCGAAGCTGAACCTGTCAGGGCACCGATCCCGCTCAAGGGCTGGCGGGGAGCGGGGACGTTTCGAAGAACTTGAGAAAAGCAGCATTCATCACTCCAGGATCCGCCAGGGTTTTTTCGATACCCAATTGCGAATTGGTGGGTTCGGCTTCGCCCATGTTTTCGAATACGGAAAAATCGACCACTTTGCCGGAATAGGCAGCATCATAGCTCAGAATGCCCCGGGTGCTGACCGTAAGTTGTTTGGGTTTGGGTTCGGGCATGCCATGGAGGGCCATTTGGGCCGAGATCCAAGCCCCCTTCAGCATGGCCTCCTTGGCTTCGTCTGTGAATTTCCTGAGGTCCGGGACATGGAGCAAAAAGAGGGCAGTATCGTTCTTTACTTTGCAGTAGGCGACGAAATCTTTGGCATCCAACCCGCTGGCTGCCTTGCGGAACAGGCCTTTGGGCTTGGAAACATTGGCAGAAATGGTCTCCTCCCGGAAGGCCGCTGACATCTTTGCCATCAGTTGAGCGGCTTCCGTTTCCGCAACGTTGGATCCCCCTGACTTTCCGGACTTCGCCTTGATGCATTCTTCGGCGACCGCGAATCCCAGCTCGGCCGGCGTTTTAGGGCGGGGCTTGTAGTTTCGCATCATGATCACGCCATTGGTCACCATGATTCCGATCAATCCCGTGACGATGATGGCAATCCAGAAACCGATGCCTTTTTTCTTCGGTGCCGCCTTGGCTGGCGAGGCCCGCCTTGCCGCACTTTGGGGGTCGGGGCTGACGGGCGGGCCGGGGCGTCCTGCCATGGGCTGGGTAGGTGGAACGACTGGCAGAGGAGGCGGACCCATGGGCAGTGGAGGAAGCAGAGGGGTGCCGGCGAGCTGTTGCCAGACCTGCCCTGCGGGAATCCAGTCTGCCATGGTTTCGTTCCAGACCAATGTCGCCGGGGTCACGGTACCGTTGTTTATCAATTCCACCAGTGCTGTGGCGTCGACCCTAAAGGTCTGGTTGGCGGCATCAAGATAGGTCCAGTTCATGCGGGAGGCGTTGGTTTTTTCAGGGCGCTTTTCGCTATTTGAGAGTCA
This sequence comes from uncultured Verrucomicrobiota bacterium, assembly GCA_942492905.1. Taxonomy (GTDB): domain Bacteria; phylum Verrucomicrobiota; class Verrucomicrobiia; order Verrucomicrobiales; family V1-33; genus CAIZWU01. Next base: position 784,058 of record OW818657.1, on the reverse strand, counting down.
AATGAAACTGAAATCGATTTACCCTGATTCGCCAAGATCGGGGTGGCAATGATTTTCCGCTTTCGATCCACTCAATCCGCCAGTTCTCCACCCAAAGGGGGAAAATTTTACAGAAAGCCGGGTGGCCTTTTCTGGCCGGGCCGCCATGGCGGAGCCAGAATAGTAGCGACTGCGCCTGCCACATTCCGGGATGACATCCGGCGCGGGCGGGTTAAGGAGCGGGCGTGAGTTCTGATTCTCCAGCCTCCTCCTCCAGCCGCACGCGGCCCCTGCCGCCACCGACCATCACGCACACGGCACCATTCCTCGTGTTCATGGGTTTCCTCGCCCTGAAAGGATTGTTCAAGGAACCTGGCCAATACCCGCCGGGCACCGCTTGGTATCTGACTCATGCCGACCAGTGGATTTACCCGCTGCAGACCCTGACGTGTCTGGCCCTGATCGCATGGTGGTGGCCGGCCTATCCCATCCACCGGATCAAGCCGTCCACCGCCCTCTTCGCCATCGCGGTGGGCGCGGCAGGCATTGCCTTGTGGATTCTGCCCTCCGTGCTGCATGATCGGTGGAATGTCGCCTCATGGGACGCGCCCTCGTGGTGGAAATGGAAGTGGCTGGGACTGGAGTCGCGCGGAGGCGAGGGTTTCAATCCAATGATCTGGCAGAATCAACCGGCGGTCTTTTACGGCACGGTATTCATGCGTTTTGTGCGGATGACGATCGCCGTGCCGATCCTTGAGGAGTTATTTTGGAGGAGTTTTCTCTGGCGCACCATCGCTGAACCCTATCGGGATTTTTGGCTCGCCCCCATCGGCCAATGGAGCGCCCGCGCCCTCGCCGCCACCGTGCCGCTGTTTTCCCTGGCTCATCAACCCGCGGACTGGCTCGGAGCCATCATTTGGGCGCTGCTGATCAGCTGGGTGCTGGTGCGGACCAAAAGCCTGACCGCCTGCATCATCGTCCACGCCACTTCCAACCTGTTGCTGGGCTGGTATGTCATGCAGACGCAGCAGTGGGGCTTCTGGTGAACCCTTCCGGGGCCGGCCCGCGTTTTTCCCATGCCTTGGCGGTGGCCAAGCCCGCTTCCCGCTCATTTTCCTGATTTGATCTTCCCGCTCTTTGCGGCCTTTTATTCCTCCAGTTACCCCTTTGTGATTTGCCTATGACTTCCCCTACCCTGCTCGACCGCATGGAACGCCGGTTTGACCGTTTTGCCATCCCCGGCCTCCTTCGTGTCATCGCCAGTTTTCAGGTCATTTGCTTCCTGCTGATTTACGCCAAACCCGGGTTTGAAAGCCTGCTGATGCTGACTCCCGCCGCGTGGACGGAGGGGGAGGTCTGGCGGTTCTTCACTTTTTGTTTTATCCCGAATACCCTGAGCCTGATCTGGATTCTTTTCGCCGTGATGATCCTTCTTTTGATTGGCGACCAACTGGAGGCGGAATGGGGGAAGTTCCGGCTCAACCTGTATTATTTCAGTTCCGTCGTCTGCCTCTGGGCCGGGGTGCTGCTGGCAGGGCCATGGGGAGCAGCTGTGGGGCTGCAGGCCAGCACCCTGTTGTATTCCAGCCTCTTCCTTGCCTTTGCCACCATCGTGCCCAACTACACTTTCCTGATTTTTTTCATCCTGCCGGTGAAGGTGAAGTGGTTGGCGCTGCTGACGGGCGCGGGCCTGCTTTATGAATTCTTTACAGTGCCCCCCATGCGGCTCCCGCTGTTGCTGGCCTTCGTTCCTTACGCCTGTTTTGCCCTTCCCATCGCGTGGCGCCGGTGGCGGCACGGCGTGCGGGTCTCCTCCCGCCGGGCGGTTTATGAATCAGGCAAACTGCCGGCCAATGCCGCTTTTCACACCTGCAGGACCTGCAGCCGCACGGAGGTGACCGATCCAACGCTGGAGTTCCGCATCGCCGCGGATGGCGAGGAATACTGTCAGGATCACCTGCCAAAAGACTGAGTTTCTGCCGCGCAGGCCATGGGTCTCACCGCATCGCGGGCCTCACGACATGGGAAGCGTCAGCCGTTCACGTGGGGTCAGGATTTCCGGCCCCTCTGCGGTGATCAGAATGGTGTGCTCAAAGTGGGAACTGGGTTTGCCATCCCTCGTTACGGCGGTCCATCGGTCCGCCAGAACATCCACCTCGGAAGTGCCCATGTTCACCATCGGCTCAATGGCGATGACCATGCCTGGTTCCAAACGCGTTTTGATTCTCCCGGAATCGTAATTGGGGACTTCCGGTTTTTCATGAAGCTTGCGGCCCAATCCGTGGCCTACAAATTGTTTCACCACCGTAAAACCAAAGCGCTGCACCAATGCTTCAACACTGCCGCAAACTTTGCGCAGCATTTCTCCGGGCTGTGCCAGGCTGATGGCGGTATGCAGCGACTCTTCGGTCGCCCTCAATAGCTGATGGACCTCGGGAGGAATGGCACCCACTGGAACGCTGGTCGCATTGTCGCCAATCCAACCGTTTTTGACCACGCCGACATCAATTTTAACGATGTCCCCGTTTTGAATGATCCGCCTCGCCCGGCCAATGCCGTGCACGACTTCCTCGTTCAGGGAAATGCAGATTTGGCCCGGATACCCTTTGTAGTTGAGAAAGGCACTGCGGCAGCCGGCATCGGCCATGAACTGCGCCGCCGCGGCGTCGATCTCGCCCGTGCTGATGCCGGGACGGACCAACGCAACGGTCTGCTGGAGCACCCGGGCGGCCGTGTGACCGGCCTCCCTCAGTCCGTCGATCTCCGCGCCTTTGCGCAGGGCAATCCCGGTTTGTCCATTACTCCGCTTCATGGAACTGGTTATTCAACCGATTTACGGTAAATCATGGCGCTGACCCCGGCAATGATGAGGAGCCCAAGGATGACCCACAACCAGACCATTTTCGAGGCTTCGGCAAGCTGCCCTTCACGGGAGGTGCCATCGCCATCATACCGGCTCTTCAACCGTCCGCGTTTGAGGAACCCGTCGTAGTTTTGCTGGATGAGGTGCGTTTCCACCTGGCGCATCACGTCGAGGAGCACGCCCACGATAATCAGAATGCTGGTACCACCGAAAAACTGAGCGGTGCTGGAAGCCACCTTCCAGTAATAGGTCATCATTTGCGGCACGATCGCGACCAGCGAGAGGAAGATTGCCCCGGCGAAGGTCAAACGGCTCATGGTGTAATCGAGAAAGTCAGCGGTCGGCTTCCCTGGACGGATTCCCGGGATATAACCGCCATTGGATTTCAAATCCTCCGAAATCTGAGTCGGTTGGAACATGGTCGCCACCCAGAAGTAGGCAAAGAAGAAGATCAGCACGCAGTAAATGCCCCAATGCAGAGGGCCCTGTTCATTCATCAGGCGGTAGAAATTATTGACCCACTCGGAGGTAGGGAAGAGCCACTGCAGGATCAAGGCAGGGAAAGAGATGATCGCCGACGCAAAAATGATCGGCATCACGCCTGAATAATTCAGTTTGATCGGCAAGTGAGTGGATTGCCCGCCCATCACCTTGCGGCCCACCATCCGTTTGGCATAGTTCACCGCGATTTTGCGGACGGCTTGCGTCAGGACAATGATCGAGGCGATCGACAGGAAGAACAAGAGCAGGAGACCGACAAAGAGAGCCGCCTTCAGAGGATCACCGGGCTGGATGTAGGTGGTGAAGGTGCCGACCAAGGCATTGGGCAAGGCCGATAGAATGTTGACGCAAATGATCAGGGAAGTGCCGTTCCCAATCCCCCGCTCGGTGATTTGTTCACCAAGCCACATCAGGAAGAGACATCCCGCTGTCATCACGGTCACCGCCATGAAGTAGAAGCCAGGGCCTGGATTCGCCACCAATTGGTATCCGCCCTGTTTCAGGTAATCGTCCATCCCCTGCAGCAGCGGATTGCTGGCGGGAGAAACCAGGCCCTTGGCCAGAAGATATCCCTGCACCAAACAAAGGAAAATGGTGAGGTAGCGGGTATACTGGGTGATTTTCTGGCGGCCGCCCGTCTCACGGGAGATTTTGCTGAGCCGCGGCACCACCGCAGTCAGCAACTGCACCATGATGGAGGCACTGATGTAGGGCATGATTCCCAACCCGAAGACCGCACAGGCACCGATGGCTCCACCACTGAAGGCATTGATCAGGGTCGCCACGGCATTGGTGTCCGCCGAAGAGGCCTTGTCGAGGTAACCCTGGACGACCGTCGGATCCACCCCGGGCAGGGTGATGGCAGCGCCAATGCGGACCACCGCCAGCATGGCGAACGTGAACAGAATGCGGGAACGGAGTTCCGGGATTTTGAAAATATTACGGAAGGCGGAAATCATGAGTGGCAGGTAGCGGTGGGGAGGCCGGAGCGGCGGAAGAGTGGGAGCGTAACAAAGCGGGCGCAACTGAGGTTGCGCCCGCTCCGGAGGATTCTGATGATTTATTCCGCAGCGGGCCCGCGGGAGGTCACGGTGCCTCCAGCCTTTTCAATCTTTTCCCGGGCGGAGGCACTGATGCGGTCAACGTTGACCGTCAGCTTTTTGGTGATCTCACCAAAGCCGAGGATCTTCACGCCATCCCAGCGGCCTTTGATCAGCTTGGCATCGCGGAGAGTGACTTCGTTGATTTCGTCGCCATCTTCGAAGACTTCATCCAGCGTGCTGACGTTAATGCTGGCCCAATTGTAACAGAAGGCGGCATTGTTGAAGCCCTTTTTGGGGAGACGACGATAGATCGGCATCTGGCCACCTTCAAAGCCGTGACGGACGGTTCCGCCGGCGCGGGCTTTTTGACCTTTGTGGCCCTTGCCGGAGGTCTTGCCGTGGCCGGAGCTTTCGCCACAACCGAGGCGTTTGATCCGGTGTTTGGCACCCGGATTGGGGGAGAGTGAGTCGAGACGCATATTTCTGGAAGTTTAGGAGTGGTCCGGACGGAAGCCCGGTCGTATTGGCAAGGCCGCTTACGCTTTGGCCTTTTCAGGTTTGAACTTGCCGCGGCCTTTGAGGAATTCCTCGCGGGTGCGCATTTGGGTGAGGGCACTCAAGGTGGCCTTGACGACGTTGGCTGGATTCTTGGAACCCAGGCTCTTGGCCAGGATGTCGCGGACTCCGGCAGCTTCCACCACGGCGCGGACGGCACCACCGGCGATAATGCCCGTTCCGGGGCTGGCAGGTTTCAAAAGAACCTTGCCACCGCCGAACTCGCCGAGAACGACGTGGGGAACGGTATTGTCACGGAGGGAAACCGAAACCATACCCTTGCGGGAGGCCTCGCTGGCCTTCTTGATGGCGTCGGAAACTTCGTTGGCCTTGCCGAAGCCGAAGCCCACTTTCCCCTGACGGTCTCCAGCCACCACGAGGGCACTGAAGCTGAAGCGGCGTCCGCCCTTCACGACCTTGGCGCATCGGTTGATGAACACTACTTTTTCAGTGATTTCGGCTTTGCTGCCGGAATCGGAGTGCTCGGAAGTAATAACAGTATCAGTTGCCATGCGTCAGGAATTTAGAATTTGAGACCGCTTTCACGGGCGGCGTCGGCGAGGGCTTTGACCTTGCCATGATAAAAGTGACCCCCACGGTCGAAGACCACGGTTTCCACGGAAATGGCCTTGGCACGCTCGGCGATCAGCTGACCCACCTTGAGGGCGGTATCGGCGTTGGCCTTGGAGCTGTTGACGGCTTCGTCCTTGGTGCTGGCGGAGGCGATCGTCTTGCCGCTGATATCATCGATCAGCTGGGCATAAACGTTCTTGTTGGAGAAGTGGACGGCGAGGCGGGGGCGCTGCGCGGTGCCGGACACTTTGCGGCGGATGCGTGTGTGAACGCGGCGCCGGGCTTCTTTGCGGTTAACCTTCATGATTTTGAAATGGAGTATGAGTTGGAGGAAGCGAAGGATTACTTCACTTTCTTGCCTTCCTTGCGGCGGATCTGTTCGCCGGTGTAGCGGACTCCTTTGCCTTTGTAAGGCTCAGGCGGGTAATAGGAACGGACATCCGCGGCGAACTGGCCGACGCGCTGTTTGTCGATTCCTTCGACTTTGATCTTGGTGTTTTCGGTCACGGTGACGGTGAGGTCAGCCGGGATCGGGTGCAGCAGCGGGTGGCTATAACCAAGACTCAGGTCCAGTTTGTCACCCTTGACGGCGGCGCGGAAGCCGGTGCCGTGGATTTCCAACTGGCGGACGAAGCCGTCGTTCACACCGATGATCATGTTGCTGATGAGGCGCTGGCTGGTGCCGTGCAGGGCACGGAGCTTGCGGTCATCGCTGGCACGCTTCACGGAAAGCTCGGAGCCGTCCTGACTGAAGCTGATCCCCAACGGAAGGACGTAGCTGAGTTTGCCTTTGGGTCCGGCCACAGAGACGGTGCCGTCTTTGTTTTCGATGGTGACCTTGGCGGGAAGCGGAATGGATTTATTACCAACTCGGGACATATGCTTGAAGTGTTAAGGAGTTGGGGGTTTACCAGACAATGGCGAGGAGTTCGCCGCCGATACGTTGCTTTTTGGCCTGGGATCCGGTCATCAGTCCCTTGGAGGTGCTGAGGATAGCGATGCCGAGGCCGTTAAGCACCTTGGGAATTTCTTCCACGGGCACATATTGACGCATCCCGGGGCTGGACATGCGCTTGAGGTCGGTCAGGACAGCGCGGCCATCGGTGGTCTTGGTTTTGACGCGGATCTGGGGATGCCCCTCTCCGGTTTCGACTTCGTAAGACCAGATGTAGCCTTCTTCCTGAAGGATGCGGGCGATCTCCGCCTTGATGCGGGAGAAGGGAGCGGTGAACTCTTCTTTCCGGGCGCGGCTGGCGTTTTTCCAGCGGGTGAGGAAGTCAGAGATGGGGTCGGTGAGGACGGCCATGATATTTAAGAGATAGAAAGTTGGAAAGAATTAGGCAGCAGCCACTTCGCTCTGGGAGACAGCGGCTGGCTTGTGGTCGCGGAACGGCATCCCGAGGGCGCGCAGGAGTTCGCGTCCGGCGTCATCGGTGGTGGCGGTGGTCACGATGCAGATATCAAAGCCGAGCTGGCGTTTGATCTTATCAATTTCAATCTCAGGGAAGATCGACTGGTCGGTGATGCCGAGGGTGTAGTTCCCTTTGCCATCGAAGGCCTTGGGGCTGACGCCGCGGAAGTCGCGGACCACCGGAAGGGCCATCTTCATCAGACGCTCAAGGAATTCCCACATGATACGGCCACGCAGAGTGACTTTCACACCGAGGGGTTCCCCTTCGCGGAGTTTGAAGTTGGAGATTGCCTTTTTCGATTTGGTGACCACGGCTTTCTGACCGGTGATGGTCTGAACGTCGTTGAGGGCATCTTCAACGGCCTGCTTGCGGTCGGCCTGTTTGCCTACAGAGCAATTCACCACGACTTTTTCAATCTGGGGAATCTGATGCAGGTTGGTAACCCCAAGCTTGGCTTTGAGGTGCGGAGAGACTTTCTCCTTATAAAACTGTTTGAGGGCGGGTACTGGTTCCATGTCCGTGTAGGGTCAGGGGCTTATTCGGTGGCTGCTTTGGCGCGCTTTTTGGCGGGAGCCTTGGCAGGTTTTGCAGCCTTGACGGCCTTGGGCTTTTCCTTCACCGGAGCTTCGGCAAGGCGTACGTTGGAAAGATGGATCGGGCCTTCACGCTCGATGATGCCACCCTCGGAGGATTGGGTCTTCTTGACGTGCTTTTTGATCATGTGCACGCCCTTGATGATCACCTGCAGTTTCGTCGGATTGACGGAGAGGATGACACCGGACTTGCCTTTATGCCCGCCGGAAATGATGACGACCTGGTCGTCCTTCTTTACGTGTGTTTTCATGGGTCTAGAGAACTTCAGGAGCAAGGGAGACGATTTTCATGAAATTCCGGTCACGGAGTTCACGGGCGACAGGGCCAAAGATGCGGGTCCCGCGGGGATTTTGATCTTTGTCGATGATGACAATCGCGTTGGAGTCGAACCGGAGGATCGACCCGTCATCGCGACGGATGGGAGCGCTGGTGCGGACGACGACGCCTTTGACGACTTCGCCTTTTTTGATGGCACCGGTGGGGGTTGCTTCGCGGATGTGGGCGGTGATGATGTCGCCGATGCCGGCAGTGCGCGAACGCTTGCCGAGAACGCCGATCATCTTCGCAACACGGGCTCCCGTGTTGTCCGCCACCTGCACCTTGGATTCCATTTGAATCATGGTATTATGTTTGGGATGTGGTTTGGCTTGGTGAATAAGCAGTTTAGTGCTTGAGAACTTCGACGAGGCGCCAGCGCTTGAGCTTGCTCAGCGGGCGGGACTCCATGACGCGGACGCGATCGCCCACTTTGGCTTCGCCGGCGTCATCGGAGGCGTAAAGCTTGGTGGTTTTTTTGACGATCTTGCGGAATTTCGGATGGGGCACGCGGCGGACAACGCCGACGACGATGGTCTTGTCCATCTTGTCAGACAGGACGACGCCGACACGGGTTTTGCGGGTAGGACGGTCGGTTTCCTGTGGCTGGTTGGTTTCTTCGGACATGGGAAAAGTCTAAGGTGTAGGGAGGGAAACCAACTCAGGCCACGCTGGCGGCGCGTTTGGCGGTCAGTTCGGTTTCAATGCGGGCGAGGTCCTTGCGGATGAACGTCAGGCGGGAGGGATTCTCCAATTGGCCACTGCGCTGCTGCAGGCGGAGGTTGAAGCCCTCCTGTTTGAGTTCACCGCGCTTGGCGATCAATTCATCGACCGAGAGGTCGCGGATTTCACTGTTTTTCATGGGACGGGAGACGGATGGAGGTTAAGCGGCGCCATTGCGGCGGACGAAGCGGCAACGGATGCCCAACTTCTGGGCCGCGAGTCGGAAGGACTCACGGGCGAGGGATTCCGGCACGCCGGCGGTTTCGAAGAGCATATTGCCGGGACGGACCACGGCGACCCAGAACTCAGGCTGCCCCTTGCCCTTGCCCATACGGGTTTCAGGAGGACGGGCCGTCACTGGCTTGTGGGGGAAGATGCGGATGAAGACCTTGCCCTTGCGTTTCAGGTTGCGGGTGATCGCCACACGGCAAGCTTCGATCTGGGTATTCTTGATCCAGCCCCGGTCGAGGGTTTGGAGGCCGAATTCACCGAAGTCCACGTTGGTGCCGCGCTGGGCATTGCCCGACCGGCTGCCACGCATGGTTTTGCGGTGCTTTACTCTTTTAGGCTGCATTGCCATAATGATGAAAGATAGTTAGGAATTAAATGGAAAGACAGTGCTGGCTCAGGCTTGAGCAGCAGGGGCTGGAGCTGGAGCAGGGCCGCGATTGCCGCCACGGTCACCACCACCACGGGGACCACCGGGGCCTCCGCCAGGACCACCACGGCCGCGGCCACCAGGACCACCACCACCGGGGCGGTCACCACGGGGACGCTCACGGCGGGCGTTGGGTGGTGGGGGCGGCGGGGCTTCGCCTTCGGCGAGGACGCGACGGTTGATCCAGCACTTGACGCCGATGATGCCATACACGGTGCGGGCTTCAGCGAAGCCGTAATCGATCGGGACACGGAGAGTTTGCAGAGGCACTTTGCCTTCTTTATACCATTCAGCGCGGGCGATGTCGGCTCCACCGAGGCGGCCGGCGGCACGGATACGGATGCCCAGAGCACCGAAGTCCATCGCGGTCTGCACGGCACGCTTCATGGCGCGGCGGAAGGAAATACGGCGTTCCAGCTGGGTGGCGACGTTTTCCGCGATGAGCTGCGCTTCAATCTCGGGCTGTTTGATTTCGAAAATGTCGATTTTGACCTGCTTGCCACCGCACATCTCACTGATGGCAGCGTTCATGAGTTCAATTTCGGAACCCTTGCGGCCGATCACCAGACCGGGGCGGGCGGTGAAGAGGGTGACACGGACGCTGTTCCAGGCACGCTCGATCACGATGCGGGAAAGGGCGGCAAACATCAGTTTCCCTTTCAGGTAACTGCGGATTTTGATGTCGCTGTGGAGAAAGCCGGGAAAGTCGGCTTTGGGGGCATACCACTTGGAGCGCCAGTCCTTGTTGACGGCGAGGCGGAAGCCGATCGGATTGATTTTCTGTCCCATAGAATCGTGTCAGTGAAAATTTAAGTCGGCTTATTCAGCAGCGGCAGCGGTTTTGGAAACGTGCTTGCGGCCTTTGGTTTTGACGACGGGTTTGTCGTCGGAAACGATGATTTGAAGATGCGCCATGGGTTTGCGGATGGCGGCAGAAGATCCCTTGGCCAGCGGCATCATGCGCTTGTGCACCGGGCCGTGGTTGGCGACGGCTGACTTTACAATCAGGGCGTCGGGGTTGAGATCGAAATTGTGCTCCGCATTGGCCACCGCGGACTTGAGGGTCTTGGTGAACAACACTGCTGCCTTTTTGGGGGTGAAGGTGAGCAGGCTGAGGGCTTGACCGACTGGCAACCCTTGAATTTCGCGGGCCACATCACGCGCCTTGAGCGGGGAGATGCGGACATATTTGGAGATGGCTTTGACGTCCATGACTGGTAGTTTTACTTTAAAGTTGAAATGGTTTCGGGTTTGGCCAGATCACCGACCTTGAGGGCACCGGCAGAACTGGTAGAAGTCATCAGCAATCCGGCAATCCGGCTCCTCACATCGACCACCAATCCGGTGGCGACAATTTTCTCCCCACGGACCAGCCGCATCGGGGTTCCAAGGCGGAGGCCACTTTCAGCGCCGGTATTGATGACTGCAAGTCCAAGATCGTTTTTCAGGGAAATGACTTTGGCGGACTCGAGTGGAGTGGGAGCGGCGGCCGTTTCCGCTTTGGCGGAGATCAGGGATTGGTTGGCGGCGGTAAGTTCCTGTTGGAGACGCTCCCGGCTCAGTTTGTCCTGCGGATCGCTGAGCAAAGCCAAGGAGGCTTCGGATAGACTGACCACCCGCTCCGTCAATTCCTTGACGCGGCGGTCGGCGAGGCGGTAATCCGAAACGGCAGCGAGGAGACGTTCCTGGAGCGGTCGCAACTCCGGCTTGAGGCCTGCCAGACCGAGCGCTTCCGTCTGCAGGCGCAGACGTTCATACTCGGCACGGAGGGTTTCCAATTCCTGGTTGGCTTTGGCGAGGCTTTCCGCCGGAGCGGCAGGGTTGGGGATGTCAACCACTGGTCCTGATGGCGCGGCGTCCTGATCCTGTGCCACGACACGACCGGCGAGTACCGCCAGAAGGGCGGCACCGCAGATGGCGGTAGTGGCAGAGGACGAAAAGGACACGGAGGCGCTGGAAGATTATTTGGATACCTTGGCCGTGGTGGCGCCGTGACCTTTGAAGGTACGGGTCGGGGAGAATTCCCCGAGGCGGTGGCCGACCATGTTTTCGGTGACGAAAACGCTGATGAAGTCCTTCCCGTTGTGAACGAGGAAGGTATGACCGACGAAATCAGGAGAGATGGTTGAAGCGCGGGCCCATGTTTTGATGGGGCGCTTTTGGCCGCTGTCATTCATCTTGTCGATCTTCACCAGTAATTTCTGGTTGATAAAAGGACCTTTTTTGAGGGATCTGCCCATGGTATTGAACTATTTAAGGAGAGTTGGGTTGGGCGGGCTTACTTGCCTTTCTTGGCATTGCGGCGCTGCACGATGAAGCGGTCGGTCTTGTGATACTTCTTGCGGGTCTTCTCACCCTTGGCGTGACCCCAGGGGCTGAGGAGGTGCTGGCGGCCACCACCGGATTTGGATCGGCCTTCACCACCACCGTTGGGGTGATCGACCGGGTTCATGGTCATACCGCGGACGGTAGGACGGACGCCCATCCAGCGGGTGCGGCCCGCTTTGCCGGAGACCACGTTCATGTGCTCGCTGTTACCGACGGTGCCGATGGTGGCGTAGCATTCCTGATGGATCTTGCGGATTTCTCCGGAAGGCATCTTCATGAGGGCGTAGTCGCCTTCCCGGTTGTTCAACATGACCGATTGGCCAGCGGAACGGGCGACGCGGCCGCCTTGTCCTGGTTTCAATTCCACATTGTGCACGGCGGTGCCGAGCGGGATGGAACGGAGCGGGAGGGCATTGCCGACTTCCGGAGCCACCTTCTCACCGGCGATGACGGTCATGCCGGCAACGAGGTGGTTGGGGGCGAGGATGTAAGCCTTGGTGCCGTCTTCGTATTTCAGAAGGGCAATACGGGCGGTGCGGCCTGGATCGTATTCAATGGCCTCGACGTTCGCGGGAGCGTCACGCTTGAGGCGCTTGAAGTCGATGATACGGTATTTGCGCTTATGGCCACCACCGATGTGACGGCAGGTGATGACACCTTGGTTGTTGCGGCCACCGGAACGCTTTTTGACATCAAGCAGGGACTTCTCGGGCTTCTTTTTGGAAAGCGCGGAGAGATCGGGGTGCTCTTTGTAGCGGTTGGTGGGGGTGTAGGGGCGGAAGGTCTTGAGTGCCATGATGTTGGATCAGGTTGGCAGTGGAAATGAGTGAGGGGAAACCGGAAGGATTAGACCAGATCGATCTTTTCGCCTTCGGCCAGACGGACGATGGCTTTCTTCCAGTGATTGGTACGGCCTTTTTGGGCTCCGCGGCGACGGGCTTTACCGGCGTAGTTGCAGGTGCGGACCTGGGTAACCTTCTTGCCGAAGATGGTGGTGACGGCGAGTTTGATATCCAGTTTGTTGGCCTTCGGATCGACTTCGAACACGTATTCGTTGTTCAGTTCGCCGAGGACGGTGGCCTTTTCACTGAGGCGGATGTTTCTGATGACTTGATAGACGTCTTTCATAGGGCGGTCCTCCGGGAGAGAGTTTCGAGGGCGTCGGCGGTGACGATGATCTTGCGGTAGTTGAGGAGATGCTCGGTGTTGACCTCGTTCGCGGTCATGAGCAGGGCACCGGCGTAGTTGCGGCCGGCGAGGTAGGTTTGCTCATCGAAGGCGGCGGCGATCACGATGACTTTGGGGGAAACCACGATGCTGTTGAGCAGCGCGGCGAAGGATTTGGTCTTGCCATCGGCGACTGAGAAGCCGGGGATGGTCAGGACGTCCTGCATTTTGATGCGCTCGGAGAGGGCTTTCTTGAAGGCAATCTTCTTGTCCTTCTTGGAGACCTTCTTGGAGTAGTCGCGGGGCTTTGGTCCGTGGGCGACACCACCACCGACGCGGGTCGGGGAGCGGCGTTCACCAGCCCGGGCATTGCCGGTGCCTTTTTGACGGTAGAGCTTTTTGTTGGAGCCACGGACTTCGCCGCGGGTCTTGGTGCAGGCGGTGCCGCTGCGGCGGTTGGCCCGCATGGCGACGACGACGTCGTGGACCGTTTGGGTGTAGCGGCTGTTTTCGACAACGCTGATGTTTGCAGCCTTGGCGGATTCGAGAGTGAGCACGGTGGATGCCATAAAGTTAGTCCTTTCCTTGGATCAAATGGGGTTACTTGGCCTCGGGAGCGGGGCGCTTTTTGGCGGGGCGGATGATGACAAGGCTTTCCTTGGCACCGGGGATGCTGCCGGAGATGAAGATGATATTGTCCTCGGGGCGGCTGCCCACGATTTGCAGGTTCTGCGTGGTGCGGCGGTCAACCCCCATGTGGCCGGGCATTTTCTGGTTTTTCCAGACGCGGCCGGGAGTGAGACGGCAACCGATGGCACCCGTCCGGCGGTGCATCATGGAACCGTGGGTCATGCGGAGACCACCGAAGTGGTAGCGCTTGACGACGCCGGCGAAGCCTTTGCCCTTGGTGGTGCCGATGACATCAACCCATTGGCCGGTGGCGAAGTGAGTGGTGTCCAGCTTGGTGCCGACTTCGGGAGCGGAACCGGCTTCGACACGGAATTCACGGGCGTGATATTTCGGGGCGGAACCTGCCTTTTTGAAGTGACCGATTTCCGGTTTGGTGGAACGGCTCTCCCGCTTGTCAATGAAGCCGATCTGGACAGCGGAATAGCCGTCTGTTTCGGTGTTCTTGACCTGGGTGACTTCGTTCTGACTCACGTCAACGACGGTCACGGCGACGGCTTTGCCTTTGTCGTCGTAGATGTGGGTCATGCCCAATTTTTTGCCTAAAAGTCCGAGGCTCATATGAATTGCTCAGTTGGTGACAGCGCGGAGAACGTGTCGGGATTAAATCTTGATGGAAATATCGACACCGGCGGGGAGATTGAGCTTCTTCAGCTCATCCACGGTGCGGGCGGTGGGATCGACGATGTCGAGAAGCCGCTTGTGAGTGCGGATTTCGAACTGCTCGGCGGACTTCTTGTCAACGTGGACGGAACGGTTCACGGAGAACTTTTCGATCCGGGTCGGGAGAGGCACGGGGCCGGCGACGCGGGCTCCGGTGCGTTTGGCGGTGTCCACGATCTCGGTCACGCTGCGATCGAGAGTGCGGAAATCATAGGCCCGGAGGCGGATGCGGATGCGCTGGTTTTGCATGGGAATGGAGATAAAAGAACTGAAGGATTACTGGCCACCGCGGCGGTTGCCGCCCCCACGGGCTTCGACGACCTGTTCGACGATGTTGTTGGGCACCGGCTCGAAGTGGCTGGGTTGCATGCTGTAGGAAGCACGGCCGGAGGAAAGAGTGCGGATGGCGGTGGAATAACCGAACATTTCCGAGAGGGGGACTTCTGCATTAACGATGGAAGCGTTCTGACGGCTTTCCATGCTGTTGATGCGTCCGCGACGGCGGCTCAAGTCACCCATGATGTCGCCCTGGTATTCGTCAGGGGTGGTGCATTCGACGCCCATGATCGGCTCGAGGAGTTGGCACTTGGCTTTTTTGAAGGCGTCCTTCATGGCGAAGATCGCCGCCATCTTGAAAGCGTTTTCGTTGGAGTCCACATCGTGGAAGGAACCATCGATCAATTCGATGTGGAGATCGACCACCGGGTAGCCGGCGATGATGCCGTTGGTGGTGGCTTCGATGATGCCATCCATGGAAGGCTTGATGTATTCCTTGGGAATGGAACCGCCCACGATCTTGTTTTCAGTGGTGATGCCCTTACCGCGTTCGGAAGGATACATTTTGAGAACCACGTGGCCGTATTGGCCGCGGCCACCGGACTGCTTGACCAGTTTGCCTTCGCCATCGGCGGCGACGGTGGTGCATTCGCGGTAGGCGATCTGGGGTTTGCCGGAATCGACTTCCACCTTGAATTCGCGGAGCATGCGGTCCCGGATAATTTCGAGGTGCAGTTCACCCATGCCGGCGATGATGGTCTGGCCGGTTTCTTCGTCCGTGCGGACGACGAAGGTCGGATCTTCATCAGAGAGGCGTTGAAGGGCGACGGCCATTTTTTCCTGGTCCGCTTTGGTCCGGGGTTCGATGGACATCGAGATCACGGGATCCGGGAAGGTCGGTGGCTCGAGGAGGATTTCAGCACTTTCGTCGCAAAGGGTATCACCGGTCCGGAGTTCCTTGAGGCCGACGATGGCGGCGATATCACCGGAATAACAGGTTTCGATGTCCGTGTGCTGATTGGCCTGGATTTGGATCAGGCGGCCCACGCGCTCCCTCTTGCGGGTGCGGGGGTTGTAAATCTGGTCTCCCTTGGAAACTTTGCCGCGGTAGACGCGGAAGAAAACCAGCTTGCCGACGAATTTGTCGGACCAGAGCTTGAAACCGAGACTGACAAACTTGCCGTTATCGTCCGGAGAAACTTCGATCTTCTTGTCGAGATCATCCGCGTCGTGACCGATCTGCGGCTGAATGTCGAGGGGATTGGGAAGATAATCGACAACGGCGTCGAGGAGAGCCTGAACGCCCTTATTCTTGAAAGCGGAACCACCAGCAACTGGAACGATCTGGTTGGCGATGACGGCGCGGCGGAGAGCGCTTTTCACGTCTTTGACCGTGATCGGCATTTCCTCGAGGAACATCATGCCGAGCTGTTCATCCACGTCGCAAAGAGCGGCGGTGAGATCGTCGTAGGCCGCATCGGCGATCATTTTTTGCTCCTCGGTCAGAGGGCCGTATTCGTAGGTGGAGCCGAGTTTCTCAGCATCCGAATACATGATGGATTGTTTGCCAATGACGTCGATCACGCCCTTGAGCTGATCTTCGGCACCGATCGGGATCAGGATCGGGTGGGCGTTGGCTCCGAGTTTGGAACGGAGTTCACTGACAGCCTTGTTAAAGTCGGCACCGGTGCGGTCCATCTTATTGACGAAGGCCATCCGGGGGACGTTATACTTGGTGGCTTGGCGCCAGACCGTTTCGGACTGGGGCTGGACACCGGCGACGCCGCAATAAACCAGAATCACTCCATCAAGTACCCGGAGGGAGCGTTCCACCTCGGCCGTGAAATCCACGTGGCCGGGAGTGTCGATGATATTTACCCGCATCTCTTCGCCTTCAAACATTTTGAAGACACCGGGATTGGGGAGCTGCTTCCACTTGGTGGTGACCGCAGCGGAAGTGATCGTAATCCCGCGCTCTTTTTCCTGCTCCATCCAGTCGGTCGTGGCCGCTCCATCATGCACTTCACCGATGCGGTGAATCATGCCTGTGTAGAACAGGATCCGCTCCGTCAACGTGGTCTTCCCCGCGTCAATGTGCGCGGAGATCCCGATATTTCGGGTACGCTCCAGCGGATATTGGCGGTTGGGACTGTTACGGGGATCAGCCATGACGGGGACGGAGGGAGAGAGAAGGGTCTTCTAAAAAAGGAAGCGGAACGAAAGGAGGGTGCTGAAACGCAGCCTACTACCAGCGGAAGTGGGCGAAGGCGCGGTTGGCCTGGGCCATCTTGTGCACGTCGTCGCGTTTGCGGACGGCGTTGCCCTGATTGGTGCTGGCATCGCGGATTTCGTTGGCGAGGGCGAGGTGCATTGGGACCCCTTTACGCTTGCGGGCAAAGTTGATCAGCCAACGCATCGCGAGGGACTCGGAACGGTCCGGAGCGACTTCCAGCGGCACTTGATAAGTGGCACCACCAACGCGGCGGCTTTTCACTTCCAGGCGGGGCTTGGCATTTTCCACGGCGCGGTTCAGGATTTCGAGAGGGTCCACGGTCTGGGCTCCATCGTTCACCTTGTCGATTGCCGCATACACAATGCGTTCGGCGACGGAACGGGAACCATCATACATGAGACGGTTGACGAGCTTGGCGACAACGGAGCTGTCGTAACGGGCGTCCCTGAGGTCGGCTTTTTTGTAAACGCGCTTTCTGCGGGCCATAAGAGTAAGTCGGTAGGAATTGAGTAAAGTGGATGACCGGAAGAAGCTTACTTCTTGCCGCCCTTCTTGACGGGAGCGGCGGGTTGGCCGGGCTTCGGACGTTTGGCACCGTATTTGGAACGGCCCTTGCGGCGTTTATCGACGCCGAGACAGTCGAGGGAACCACGGACGATGTGGTAACGGACACCAGGCAAATCCTTTACCCGGCCCCCGCGGACGAGGACGATGGAGTGCTCCTGGAGGTTGTGGCCTTCACCACCGATGTAGGCGATGACTTCGAAGCCGTTGGTGAGCCGGACCTTGGCGACCTTACGAAGCGCGGAGTTCGGCTTCTTGGGGGTGCGGGTCATCACTTGGAGGCAGACCCCACGGCGCTGTGGGCAATCGGCCAGAGCGGGCGACTTGGACTTTTCCGTCTTGGGACGGCGTCCTTTGGTGACAAGCTGGTTAATGGTGGGCATGGCGTCTGAAAGTGTGGAATACCTTCTCATCAGAGGATCCACCGGGACAGCCAAACCCGGACGACAAGGCGTCCGACCAAACTATTCGCAGCAACTTTTCCGGCACTGCGTTCCGATAAATCCTATGCGGAACACAAACGATGAAGTTTGCAGGGCCGAGGAAGGAGGGGCGATTATAGGAGGCCTTTTCCGGTCCGCAACTGGTTTTTGTTCTTTTCTTTCCTTGTCCCGCAGGAATGCGGCAACCCTTGACCGACCGACCATTCATAGCATTTCGGCATCCCTTATTATCAGCGTCACACACTTCCATTGTCACATGTTATTCACTACAGGCAGTCCAATCCGGGACGCTTGGAATGAGCGGGAGGGATCTCACCGGATTGTTACGGAAAGCCCGCCGGCGCTGAAGAGAAGGTCGTTGTGACAAAGGGTGCAACCCCATCACCCGATAAAAACCGAAAACCGGGGGGCATGATGGCGTGGACGTTGCCGGACTAATGACCAAAGAGAAGGGTCCGGCGCCTGCCTTTTGCCACCAAACGGCTGGCTGCACATGCTGTAGCCACTTGAGAAACCCGCGCCCACCCCACCCAACCAAGCGTTGCTTTCTGCTCTGGCGGGGGTTGACTCCACACTCCCGGGAAAAAAACCGCAAAACCGATTCCAGGATTGCGAAACCGCAATTCCCGACTAGGGATTCGCCCCCCGGCGCGATCCCCCGCGCCCTAACCAGAAGCCATTATCCGACATGAAGGACCTCAGCAAATACCGCAACATCGGCATTTTCGCCCACGTTGATGCGGGCAAAACGACCACCACCGAACGTATCCTCAAGCTTACCGGCAAGATCCACAAAATCGGTGAAGTGCACGACGGCGCCTCCACCATGGACTTCATGGAACAGGAAGCCGAACGCGGCATCACCATTCAGTCCGCCGCCACCACCTGCTTCTGGAAAGGTTACCAATTCAACGTCATCGACACCCCCGGTCACGTGGACTTCACCATCGAAGTTTACCGTTCCCTCAAGGTGCTTGACGGCGGCGTGGGCGTGTTCTGCGGTTCCGGCGGAGTGGAGCCCCAATCCGAAACCAACTGGCGCTACGCCAACGATTCCAAGGTTTCCCGCGTCATTTATGTGAACAAGCTGGACCGCACGGGTGCCGACTTCTATCGAGTGGTCGCTCAGGTGAAGAAGATCCTCGGTGCCCTCCCCCTCGTCATGGTCCTCCCCATCGGCATTGAAGGCGACTTCTCCGGCGTGGTCGATCTTCTCACAATGAAGGCCCACGTTTGGGACGAATCCGGACAGCCCGAGAACTTCACCATCGGGGAAATCCCCGCTGACATGGTGGAAAAAGCCAAGGAATACCGCGCCGCCCTCATCGACATCGCCGTCGAGCAGGACGACGCCGCCATGGAGCAATATCTCGAAGGCATCGAACCCGATGTCGAGACCCTCAAGAAGTGTATCCGCAAGGGCACTATCGATCTGGTGTTCTTCCCGACCTACTGCGGTTCCTCCTTCAAAAACAAGGGCCTCCAACTCGTCCTTGACGCCGTGGTGGACTACCTCCCGTCCCCGACCGACGTAAGGCCCCTCCCCGAAGTGGACGCCGAGGGCAACGAAACCGGCAAATTCGCCATCATTGATCCGAAGGCTCCGTTCCGCGGCCTCGCCTTCAAGATCATGGACGACAAGTTCGGTGCCCTGACCTTCACCCGCATCTACTCGGGCACCATCAAAAAAGGCGATACCGTCCTCAACTCCTTCACTGGCAAGACCGAGCGCATCAGCCGCATGGTTGAAATGCACGCCGATGACCGCAAGGAAATCGACTCCGCCCAGGCGGGTGACATCGTAGCCATCGTCGGTTTGAAGAACGTGCAGACCGGCCACACCCTCTGCGACGAGAAAAACCCGGCTACCCTCGAGCCGATGGTGTTCCCCGATCCCGTCATATCCATCGCCGTCGCTCCCAAGGACAAGGCCAACGCTGAAAAGCTGGCCAACGCCATCGGCAAGATGATCCAGGAAGATCCTTCCTTCCGCGTCGAAACCGACGAGGAAACCAAGGAAATGATCCTCAAGGGCATGGGCGAACTTCACCTCGACATCAAAATCGACATCCTGAAGCGCACCCACAAGGTGGAAGTGATTGTTGGGGCTCCACAGGTCGCCTACCGCGAAACCATCACCCGGGAAGTCAGCGACAGCTACACCCACAAGAAGCAATCCGGTGGTTCCGGTCAGTTCGCGAAGATCGACTACCGGATCGAACCCGGCGAGGCCGGTTCCGGCTTCATCTTCGAGTCCAAAGTCGTCGGCGGCAACGTTCCCAAGGAATACATCCCCGCCGTGGAAAAAGGCTTCAAAGGCATGGTCAGCAAAGGCCCCCTCGCCGGTTACCCCTGCTTGGACTTTAAAGTCGTCCTCCTCGATGGTGGCTCCCACGCGGTGGACTCGAGCGCCCTCGCCTTCGAAATCGCCTCCAAAGCCGCCTATCGTCAGACCATGCCGAAAGCCGGCCCGCAGATCCTGGAGCCTATCATGAAACTCGACGTCTTCGCTCCCGAGGAAAAAGTCGGTGACGTCATTGGCGACTTGAACCGCCGGCGCGGCGTCATCCAAGGCCAGGACGGCACCCCCGGCGGCATCCGCGTCAAAGCCGAAGCCCCCCTCAGCGCCATGTTCGGTTACATCGGCGATCTGCGCACCATGACCTCCGGCCGCGGCCAGTTCTCCATGGAGTTCAGCCACTACGCCCCTTGTCCGAAGAACGTCTCCGACGACGTCATCGCCAAGGCCAAGGCCAAGGAAGAAGCCCTCCGCGCCGCCAAATAATCCGGCTCCGCAGCAATCACAAAACCCCGCTGTCCTCTCCAGGGCAGCGGGGTTTTTGTTTTCATCACCTTGCCGTCAGCCAGTGGCTCCTGACGGGCTCGTTCCGCCAAAGGCCGCCGCGGCCAGTCGTTCCTTTGCCGCCAAAGGTAGCGCCTTCCATTGATTTCCCGTCATTCTCCATGATTCTCCCTGTCTGCCCTCATGCCCGAAACCGACCGCTCCCTCCTCGCCTGCTTCGCCCATGAGCGCGGCGATGCCCGGGTCAGGAAGCGCGTCGCAGCCCTTCAGGCCACGGGCTGGGAAGTGTTGGGGTACATGTTCCACCGGAACCGTGACAAAGTGGAGGAAGCCCCCTTTTGGGAAAATGTGGAACTGGGCGTCACCGAGAACCGCCGTTATCTGAAACGCGCCTTTGTCTTTCTCGGCAGCCTGCCCCGCCTCTGGCAGCATCGCTCCGCCCTGCGGCAGGCCGACGCGTTTTATGTGGTGAATACGGACAACGCTCTGCTCGCCCTCGCCGCACGCTGGATGGCGCGCCGGCCGGGCGCCCCGGCACCTATCGTGCTGGAACTCGCGGACGTACAGCCTGCCATGCTCGGTCAGGGTCTGCGCGGGAGGCTGCTGCGGGCCATGGAACGTTTCGTCCTGCGCCGCACCGCGCTCTTGGTAACCACCTCCCCCGGCTTCGTCAAAAACTACTTCACGCCGTTCCAGGGATTTACCGGTCCGGTTTTTTTGTTGGAAAACAAAGTGTATCCTTCGACTGGAGTCGCCGAAGCCAACCCCGCCGCAGCCCCGGGCACCAGCCGCCAGCTCTCCCGCGGAGACCATCCATGGGTGATCGGCTTGTTCGGTGCGTTCCGCTGCCGCCGCAGCATCGAGCTGATGCGGCAACTGGCGGTCCGTTTCCCAAACAAGCTGCACTTTTACCTGCGCGGTTATCCTTCCGGTACCGATGCCGCCGGCATCGCGGCATTGTTGGAAGGATTGCCCAATCTGGAATGGGGCGGGGCCTACCAATATCCCGGCGACCTCGCGGACATCTACGGGCGAATCGATTTCAACTGGACCTTCGACTTCGCCGATACCGGGACCAACTCCACGTGGCTCCTCCCGAACCGCCTTTACGAAGGCGGCCTCTTCGCCTGCCCCGCTCTCTCCGATACCACTACCGAAACCGGCCGCTGGGTCGCCTCGCACGCCACCGGTTGGACCTTCGCAGAACCACTCGAGGAATCCCTCACCGCTTTCTTCGAACACCTCACTGAACTGGGCTGGCGGGAAAAACAGGCCTCCTGCGCTGGCTTGCCCCGCAGCCTGACCTGCGGCGAGCAGGACTACGCCGCCCTGTCCGCTGTTATCAAAAAACTGGCCGATGGATAAGGAAGACCCGGGGCTCTTATTCCAAATGCAGCGTCCGCCTTACGGCTTCACGGATTTCCCCCACCCGCCCCGGCTCCCAGTCTGACTTCACTGTGCTCGCCCACACCGTCCCCGGCCACGCCGCATCCCCTTCGCTGCGCCCCACCACATGAATGTGCATCTGCCGCACCTGATTCCCGATGCAGGCCACGTTCAACTTATCCGGCTTGAAATAACCGGACACAAACAACGACAGTTCCCGCACCAACTCCATCACCTCGGCATAGCGTGACGGCTCCAGCTGGTGCAGATCCTCCACCCCGCCCGCCACCTCCGGCACGATCAACAGCCAGGGGAAACAGGCATTGTCCTTCAGCAGAATCTGACAACCGGCCAGGCGCCCCAGCCAATGGGAACCATCGGCGAGACGGGGATGAAGTTTGAATCCTATCATTGGGAAGCGGACGGGGAAATCTTTTGCTCCACCCCCATCGGGAGCTGTCAGCCGGACCGGAGGAGAGAGCAATCTTTGAAGTCATTTGAAATCGACCCGGGTGGATCCGCCCAGCCAGGACACGATCCGGTATTCTCCATCGTCAAACTCGGAGAGGATCAGATTGACATAATACCGGCCGGCCGGCGGACGTGCGTATTTGGCCGTATTCTTTACGTTGTTATAAGAATATCCGGATTTAAGGGCGTCCTTCTTCACAAAGCCAAGCTGGTAGCCCCGGAGGCTGCCGCCGGCATAGGGCGCATCGGTGGCCCAGACCGCCAATTTGAGCGAGCCGGTATTGCCCGAACGGGTGTGGGTGATGGAAGCCACTTCCAGTTCCACCGTCCCCCCTTCCGTGCTGGACTGCCAGCGCCACGGGGCCTTCATGGTGAACAAGAGTGGAGGCTCGAGCACGGTGCTGCCGGAGAAATTCCGGTAGTCGGTGACCACATACTCGCCGCCCTGGTATTCCATCACCGTCAAACACAGGACATAAGCCGCACGCCGGCCGGGCAGCGTGGTTTTGACGGTTTTGGAGACATTAGGGTAATGGGATCCGGGGTTCAGTCCGTCCAGCTTGTAGCTGGCGACAATCTTGCCGTTGATGCCGCCCCCCTGATAAGGCGAATCCAGCGCCCAAAGCCGCACCATCAGGGTGCCGGTGGCGTTCTCTTTGCTTGGATTGTTGATGCCGCCGCAGCCGAAAGTGACTTCGCCATTTCCGGCGTTGAATTGAAATTTTGTAGATCCGGAAATCTTCGCCCCGGCCATCAGGCCCAGCGTAGAGCCCAGCAGCAAAAGGATCGTTAACAGGGAGGCAATATTCATGCATCGATGGGAGCGCGGGAGTTACAGCCACGCCAACCCTTTTTTGGGGAAATCTTTGCACAACGCTGGGAGAACATTCAAACTGGCCCCCATGCCAATGTCCCGCCTATCCGCTGCCCTGATCCTCTTTCTTTTCACCCCCACCGCCGGAGCGGCGGATGATACCGCCCACCACCGCAAGGTCTACGAAGGGATCAATGCCGGAGAGGTCGGCTATCAAAAGTGCAAAGCCATCCACAAAGACGACCCGATCGTCTTTGAACTCACCGGATGGTCCGAAAAAGGAAAGTTGCGGAAAATCCTCGTGCAGGTTCCCGGCGAGGACGGGGATGGCAGCGAGGAATATTATCTGGAGGACGGGAAACTCCTTTTTGTCTTCCGCCACTATCGCGGCACCCATCCCGACACCGGCAAGGTCAATGCCATGATCGAGGACCGCTTTTATTTCACCGACGGCAAAATGTTCAAATGGGTTGGAGCCGGCAAAAAAACAATCGCCCCGGAGGAGGGAGAGTTTAAAGCCGAAGCCGACAGACTAACCGGGAACTGCATTACTTTCATCAAAGCCCTCGAAGGAAAGAGCGCCGCCAAACCGAAGGAAAAAGCGGATGCCGGGCAGCAGGCGGAAGGCATCTTCACTGGCATTGATGATGGGGACTACCTTCACTGGAACATGAAGACCGGAGAGGGCAAGGAACGGAGCTTCTTCGTCCTCCAACCCGACACCACGCTCGAAAAAGTGTTGGAGGAACCCGGCAAGTTCGTGGGCCGGAAGTGCCGGGTCCGCTGGAAGCCGTCCACAGAGAACATCCCAGAAGCCGGTGGTAAAATGAAGATAGAGCAGATCCTCAGCGTGGAGTGGCTGGGGAAATAATAACGCCGGCCATTTCCGTCAGGACTCCTGCCCGCCCGGAGCAGTATGGGTGGCACCGCCCGGTTCAGGCCAGCAGCTTTTTCACAACGCTGACGGATTCGACGCCGGTCAGACGCTGGTCGAGACCTTGGAACTTGAGGGAAAAACGTTCGTGGTCGATGCCCAGGCAATGGAGCATAGTGGCATTGATCTCATTGATGTGAACCGGATCCGCGACCGGGTTGTAGGAAAAATCATCGGTCTCGCCATGGACGATGCCGCCCTTGATGCCGCCGCCGGCCATCCACATGCAGAAGTTCCGCGGATGGTGATCGCGTCCGTAGTTCTCATGCGTCAGGGTGCCCTGGGAATACACCGTGCGGCCAAACTCGCCGCCCCAGATCACCAGCACGTCGTCCAGTAGTCCCCGCTGCTTGAGGTCCTGCACGAGGGCGGCGGTACCGCGGTCGGTATCCAGACATTGATTGCCCAATTGGTGGGGAAGGTCCCCATGGGAATCCCATCCGCGGTGCATGATCTGCACCACCCGCACGCCCCGCTCCACCAGCCGCCGGGCCAGCAAGGCGCTGGACGCAAAAGAACCCGGCGTCTTCACTTCCGGTCCATACATCTCCAGGGTGGCGGGCGATTCCTTGGACAGGTCCGCCAGTTCCGGCACGCTGGCCTGGAGGCGATAGGCCATTTCATACTGTGAAATGCGGGTTTGAATATCAGGGTCCCCGATGCGCCCGAAGCTGCGTTGGTTGAATTGATTCAGCACATCCAGCATGGCCCGCCGGTCACTGCGGTCCACCCCGGGCGGATTTTCCAGGTAAAGCACCGGATCGCCCGCCGACCGCAACACCACTCCGGCATGCCGGCCGGGCAAAAAGCCGCTGCCCCACATCCTGCTGAAGAGCGCCTGGCCATTGCCGCTTTCCGGGAAGCGCGGCATCAGGGCGACAAACGCCGGAAGGTCATTCGCGGCCGAGCCCAGCCCATAACTGATCCACGAGCCCAGACTGGCCTTGCCGGGGATCTCGCTGCCTGTCATCAGGAAGGTGCAGGCAGGATCGTGATTGATGGCGTTGGTGTGCACCGTCTTCACCAGAGCGATGTCGTCGACAATTTTCGCGGTGTGGGGCAGCAGTTCGCTCACCCACCGGCCGGACTGGCCATGCTGGGCGAATTTGAACTTGGAAGGCGCGACCGGAAAACTGGTCTGGCCGCTGGTCATGGTGGTGATCCGTTCCCCCAGAAACGAACGCGGCAGGTCCTTGTTAAAGTGATTTTTCAGCCCCGGCTTGTAGTCCCACAGGTCCAGCTGGGAGGGCCCGCCATTCATGTGCAGATAGATGACCGCTTTGGCTTTGGCGGCGAAGTGGGGCAGCCCGGGCAAAGGAGGATGCACGGCTGCGGGGGCCGCGGCCCCGGCAAGATCGCGTCCCAGCAGATAAGTCAGGGCCATGCCACCGAGTCGCAGGCCGCTCTGGCCAAAAAAGTTTCGCCGGGTCAGCTGCTGCTGATATTCAGAGAGAGGATTCAAAGCAGTTCAGGTCAGGGGTTCAGGGACGGGTGACGGCTTCGTCCAGGTTCAGCAAAAGATTCGCCACCAGGGTCCAGGATGCCAATTCCGGCTCCTTCAGCACATCGCTGGGCTTCACGGTACCGAACGTGATCGCCTTGCGCGCCTCGGCGGGAGCGGCCCGGTATTTTTCGAGGCGGGATTGTTGGAATTGGAGCAAAGCCACGCGCTCCTCTTCGGTCGGTTCGCGGTTCAACACGGTGCGGCAGGCGAAGCCGATGCGGGATTCGGGCGTGGCTCCGCCCAGCAGCAAGGTGCGCTCCGCCAGCGCCCGGGCGGCCTCGAAGTGCTGCACATCATTCATCAGCTGCAGCGCCTGAAGCGGGGTATTGCTGCGCTCCCGGCGGGTGCAGGCCTGCTCGCGGCTCGGCGCATCGAAGTTGATCATGAAGGGAGCCGGGGCGGTCCGTTTGTAGAAGGTATACAAACTGCGCCGGTGGACTCCGGTTCCCGCGCTTTGCCCATAGTTCCGGGTATTGGATCCGGTGTAGGCGACCGGCTCCCAGATGTTGGGCGGCTGATAGGGATTCACCCCGCGCCCGCCCATGGTCAGATCGAGCAACCCTCCCGCAAAAAGCGCCTGATCGCGCAATTGCTCGGCATCGAGACGGAACCGGGTCCCGCGGGCCAGCCATCTGTTATCGGGATCGGCCTGCCAGGCTTCAGCAGGGGCCGCGCTGGTCCGGCGGAAGGTTTGGCTGGTGAGCATCAGGCGCATCAGGTCTTTCACATTCCAGCCGCTCTGTTGGAAGTGAAGTGCCAGCCCATCCAACAATTCCGGGTGACTGGGCAGGTCGCCCTGCGTTCCAAAATCATGACTGCTCTTCACCAGGCCCATTCCGAACACCTGCTGCCAGAAACGATTCACTGTCACCCGGGCCACCAGCGGATGTTCCGGGGCCACCAGCCACCGGGCCAGGTCCAGCCGGTTGGCGCGGGGTCCGGCCTTGGCCAGGGGCGGCAGCACCGCCGGCGTTCCGGGCTCGACCTTTTCTCCGGGCTGATCATACTGGCCCCGCTTCATCACAAAACTGTCCCGGGGCTGCTCCAGATCCCGGAAGATGAAAGTGGAGGGGATGCTTTCCAGATAGGCTTCCAACTCCTTGCTGGCCTCTTTCAGTGCTCCCGTTTCCGCGACCAGCGCCGCCACGGTTCCGGCACAGACATTTTGCAGGTAATACCCGCGCAGCTGCTGCAGCTCAATGCCGGAGCGTTCCTTGTCAGGGCCTTCCTTCAGCCACCCCCGCAGCGCGGCTGGCACTTCCGGCAGATCCTTTCCGGCCACGGATTTCCGCCAGGCGGTGAAGGATCGGGAGGGGTCGGTGGCAGGATCCAGCCGCCCCTTGATTCCCAGCCGGTCAAAATACGCCGTCCCTCCATGGACGGTGAACGCAATGCCGCTGATCTTCATGCCCGGCAGAAGTCCCATGCTCGAAGCCTCCACTTCCAAGGGCACCCACTTCCCCGTCTCCGGCAATGGACCGGCCCCAAAACGCTGGGTGGTGCCTACCGCTCCAAATGGGATGATATCCTGCCCCCACCACGCCCGGTGCAGCCATTCCCCAGTGTGAAATTGAATCATGATTTCCTCAGGAGTATCCTGCGGATCCAGATAGACTTGGAGGAAAACCCGGCCACCGACGGGAACTTCCAGCGGAGCGGCTCCACTTTGATAATAATCCTGAGCCATGCCTTCCCCGCTCCGCTTCAGGGACCGCTGGCCGCTGGCGACCGGCTCGGGCTTTTCCACCAATTGCTGCGGATGCCCCGCGACGCCGGTTTGAGCTCCGGCGGGGAAGGCGTCATCAAACCAGATGACTTCCGTTTCCCTCACCTCCGGCGGGGGATTTTGCTCAGCCGGATCCTGATACTCCACCGTCGCAGTCTTCGCCGTCAGGATGGCTTGGAGAGCATCCCGCTTTTCCTCAAAGGCGGCCACTTTGACCTGGTAATCCGGCGGCTTGATTTTCATCACCGGATTTGTCAGGAGGGTGTTACCATCCATCGCGGGATCCGCATTGGAATGGAAAAAAGCATAAAACGAATAAAACTCCTTTTGAGAGACGGGATCGTATTTGTGGTCATGGCAGGCCGCACAACCGACGGTCAGGCCCAGCCAGGTTTGGGCCGTGGTGGAGGCCCGGTCCACCGCATACCGGAACAGCTGCTCGGCATCGATGGAGCCACCCTCGCCGGTGGTGACATTGCAGCGGTTGAATCCGGTGGCAATCAACTGCTCCTGGGTCGCTTCCGGGAGGAGGTCGCCCGCCAACTGCTCCACCGTAAACTGGTCAAAGGGCTGATTGTTATTGAAGGCCCGCACCACCCAGTCGCGGTACGCCCACATCTGCCTCTCATTGTCGAGGTGCAGACCATGGGTATCAGCATAACGGGCCACGTCCAGCCAGTGGCGCGCCATTTCCTCACCGTAGCGGGGCGAGGCCAGATACCGGTCCACCATCCGCTCGTAAGCCTCCGGATGATCGTCCCGCAGAAACTGTTCCGTCTCCTCCAGCGACGGCGGCAGACCTGTCAGGGCGAAACTGACACGGCGGATCAGCACCGGCCGCTCCGCCGTCGGCAGGGGTGCGAGGTTGGCGGCACGCAGGCGTGCGTTCACCAGTTGATCCAGGGCCGGCCGTGTTTCCGGATCTGCAAGCACAGGATTCACCGGCGGTTCAAAGGCCCAATGCTTTTGATAGACCGCGCCTTCAGAAATCCAGCGGCGCAGGATTCCCTTCTCCTCCGCATTCAACGTTTTGTGCGAATCGGGCGGCGGCATCACCTCCTCCGGATCCGTCGACACCATCCGTTGCCAGACGAGGCTGGCGTCCGGATTGCCCGGAACCAAAGGCGTGCCTTCCTTCAAGGGCTTCACCGCCTCTTCCAAAAGATCCAAACGCAGATCAGCTTTCCTCGTTTTGGAGTCCATGCCATGGCAGGCAAAACACTTGTCGGACAGGATGGGCCGGATATCCCGATTGTAGCTCACAGGGCCGGCTTCAGCCGCGCATACCGAGCCCGCCCCCAACCACGTCAGGAACAGGAAACAGGGAAACAACCGGGAGTGGAACATCGGATCATAATACTGGCAAATTCCGGGCAATCTTGCGCCCCAAGCTGCTTCAACTCCTGGCGTTTTCCGGCGGCTTCCGGTGTTTTTCCCAAAGGCAAGTGGCCCGGTGGGGACCGACAGACCATGATTCCAGAAAGAAATCACAGACTTTGGCACCAACTCTAAAACCGCCTTCCCGCGCCTAATAAGCCAACCACGGAGAGAGCCATTTTTCGACTTCAGCCACCGTCATGCCTTTTCGGGCGGCGTAGTCTTCGATCTGATCCTTGCCGAGGTCGGTGCCGATCCCGAAGTATTTCGCCTGCGGATGGTTGAAGTAGAGACCGCTGACGCTGGAGCCAGGATGCATGGCGCAGGACTCGGTCAGCTCGCAACCGGTGAGCGCAGTGGCGTTGAGCAGGGCGAAGAGGGTGCGCTTTTCGGTGTGGTCAGGCTGGGACGGGTAGCCCGGAGCCGGGCGGATGCCGCGGTATTTTTCCCGGATGATTTCCTGACGGGTCAGCTCGCCGGGCTTCTCGATCCCGCAGAAGAACCGGGCGCGCTGATGCAGCCACTCGGCGAAGGCTTCGGCGAAACGGTCGGCCAGGGCTTTGACGATGATGGAACTGTATGGATCCTGCTGGTCGTCGTAGGTTTTGGCATACTCATCCGCGCCATGGATGGTGACGACGAAGCCCCCGACCCAATCCGCCCGGCCGCTGGAGGCCGGGGCGGTGAAATCACTCAAGGCAAAGTTGGGCGTGGGACTGCCCCCCGTCTTGATGACCTGCTGGCGCAGGGTGTGGAACGTGGCGCGTTTTTCCTGACGGCTTTCGTCCGTGTAGATTTCGATATCATCGCCCACCGCGTTGGCAGGGAAGAATCCGGTCACTCCCTTGGGCGTGAAGTGCTGGCCGGCGATGATTTTATCGAGCAGGTCCTGCGCATCGGCATAGAGCTTGGCCGCCGTTTCCTCGGCTTGGATCTTGAGTTCCGGATCCTCATGGGCGGAAGAGAACCGCTGTTCCTCCTCTTTCCAGCGGCCGCGGAGTTCCCATGCGTGGAAGAAGGGCGACCAGTCAATGAAGCTGCGCAGTTCCGTCAGGCTGACGGGCGGAACCGTGGTGGCCTCTCCCTCCGTTTCGGAAACTGGAATCACGCGGGTGATGGGAGGTTGGGCAATATCCACGCCGGCCCAATCCGACACGAACGCTTTGGCGCGGGCCTCGGCAATCGGGAGGATGTCGCGCTTCTTTTTGTTGCCATACTGCTCCCGCAGGGTGGCATGGCGGGTTTCGTTGTCGGCGATGAATTTTTCCTTTTGTCCCTCGCTGAGCAGGCTGGTGGCGACGGGCACACTGCGCGAGGCATCCAGCACGTGGACGATGGTGCCGCTGTAATTGTGCGCCAGTTTGATGGCAGTGTGGGCCGCGCTGGTGGTGGCTCCGCCGATCAGCAGCGGGGTCGTCATGCCCAGGCGCTGCATTTCGGAAGCGACATGCGCCATTTCATCCAGGCTCGGAGTAATGAGTCCTGACAAACCAATGATGTCGGCACCAACTTCGACGGCTTTGGCGAGGATTTTGTCGCAGGGCACCATCACGCCCATGTCGATCACCTCGTAATTGTTGCACGCCAGCACGATGCCGACGATGTTTTTACCAATGTCGTGCACATCGCCTTTGACGGTCGCGAGCACGATCTTGCCGGCGTTGCTCTTCTCCTCCACTTCAGCCGCGACGGCGGTACCGCTGGCCAGAGCGGCAGCCTTGGCCGCCGCACGTTCCTGAATGCGCAATTCCTTTTCCGCTTCCATGAAGGGTTGCAGCCAGGCGACACTTTTTTTCATGACACGGGCGCTCTTCACCACCTGCGGGAGGAACATCTTGCCGGCGCCGAACAGGTCGCCAACCACACTCATGCCGTCCATCAGCGGGCCCTCAATCACCCCGAGCGGTTTGCCGTATTTGAGACGGGCTTCCTCGGTGTCTTCATCGATAAAATCGGTCAGGCCTTTGAGCAGCGCATGGCGCAGCCGCTCCTCGACGGGGGCCTCGCGCCAGGAAAGATCGGCCTCCAGTTTCTTGCCGGCCACCCCTTTGAACTGCTCGGCATAATCCACCAGCAGTTCCGTGGCATCCGGACGCCGGTTCAGCAGCACGTCCTCCACTTTCACCAGCAGGTCCGGCTCGATTTCCTCGTACACTTCCAGCATCCCGGCATTCACGATGCCCATGTCCATTCCGGCCTTGATGGCGTGGAAAAGGAAGGCGCTGTGCATGGCCTCGCGCAGTTTGTTGTTGCCGCGGAAGCTGAAGGAAATATTACTGACGCCGCCGCTGACGCGGGCGCCGGGCAGGTTTTCCTTGATCCAGCGGGTGGCATTGATGAAGTCGACCGCGTAATTGTTATGTTCCTCGATACCGGTGGCGACGGTCAGGATGTTCGGATCGAAAATGATATCCTCCGGCGGAAAACCCACGTCGTTGACGAGGATATCGTAGGCGCGCTTGCAGATGCGGATCTTGTTCTCGTAATCGGCTGCTTGGCCGTCCTCATCAAAGGCCATGACCACCGTGGCCGCCCCATATTGCAGGATGCGGCAGGCTTGTTCCTTGAACTTCTCCTCACCTTCTTTGAGCGAGATGGAGTTCACGATTCCCTTGCCCTGAAGGATCTTCAGGCCGGCCTCGATGACGGTCCACTTGGAGGAATCCACCATGATCGGCACCTTGGCGATTTCCGGTTCGGCCTGGATCAGCTTGAGAAAATGCGTCATGGTGGCCTCACCATCAAGGAGGCCTTCGTCAAAGTTGATGTCGATGACATTGGCGCCGTTTTCCACCTGCTGGCGGGCCACCGCGAGGGCTTCGTCCAGCTTGCCTTCCTTGACCAGTTTGGAGAATTTCGGCGAGCCCGTCACGTTGGTGCGCTCGCCGATCATCAGGAAATTCGATGCCGCGCTGACGGTGTAAGGCTGGGAACCGCTGAGGCGCATCGGCGGGATCGCGGGCTGCTCCGACAGCAGGCGCGGCGCGTGGCGGCTGACCGCTTTGGCGATGGCGGCGATATGCTCCGGCGTATTGCCGCAGCAGCCGCCGGCGAGATTGAGCAGACCGCTGGCGGCAAAGTCATCCATCAGCCGCTCCATGTCTTCCGGCAGGTAAGGGAAGCCGGTGGGTGACAGCGGATCGGGTTCACCGGCGTTCGGATAAGCGCTGACGAAAGTGTCGCATTTGGCGGCCAGTTCGGAAAGATGCGGGCGCATTTTCTCAGGCCCCAGCGAGCAGTTCAGGCCGATGGAAAGCGGCTTGATGTGGCGCACCGCATGCATGTAGGCCTCCGTGACCTGGCCGGAAATCATGGTTTCACCGCCATTGCCCACCGCAGCGGAAATCATGACCGGAAGTTTGATTTTGTCCGAGGCAAAGACGTCGCCGATCGCCACCACCGCCGCCTTGGCGTTGAGCGTATCAAAAATGGTTTCGACCATCAGAATATCGGAACCGCCGGCGATCAGGCCCCGGATTTGATGCCGGTAAGCCTCCACCGCCTGGTCGAAGGTGATGCGGCGGAAACTGAGATCCTCCGGGTCGGGGAACTGCGAGAGGGAGACCGTCATCGGACCGATGGCACCGGCCACATAACGTTTCCGGCCGGTTTTGTTGCCGATTTCATCCGCCCATTTCCGGCAGAGTCTGGCGGACTCAAAATTGATGTCCCAGGCGAGTTCGTTGAGGTATTTGTCCTCCAGCACGCGCTGGAAAAACTCCGGATCCTTGCGGCCTTCCTCCTCATGCGCCCCGTGGTCCCAGCCAGGGTGGAAGAATTCGCTCTGCGCCAGGCTGGTGCCGGAAAAGGTATTGGTTTCGATGATGTCCGCGCCGGCCTCGAGGAAACGCTTGTGGATATCACCAATGACTGCGGGATTGGTCAGGGAAAGCAGGTCACCATTGTTGCGGACGTCCTTTGGCACCTTTTTGAAGCGTTCGCCCCGGGTTTGCTGCTCATCGAGCCCGTAGCCGCGGATGGTGGTGCCCATGGCGCCATCAATGACCATGATGCGTTTGGCCAATTCGGCGCGAAGCTCGGCTTCGGCATTCGGGCGCGTCTGGTGGAAAGCAGGGGAATCGGGAGTGATAATCATGGTCACGTGGACAAAATAGGAAAATCCGGCCGCGTTTCAAGGGCAATGCATCATAATATCCTGATATGTTGATGCGTTCCAATAATTCTGCCGGCCACCGTCAAATCGGATTATTGCAGCTTCCACCAATTACCCCTTCTTTTTCTTACCGGCCGTGAGCGGCCCCAGCACCGCCTCGACTGTCCGGCGGCAGTTGCCGAGGTGTGTCCCCTGGTCCGGATAGGCCTCATTCAGCCTTGCCAGCAGAAAGACCAAATAGATTCCCAGCAAGGCGGATGCCACCGCTTCGGCATCGACACCCGCTTCCAATTGCTGCCCGGAGGCCGCGGACTGCACCAGCACGCGCAGTCCCACGAAATAATCGCTGAGCAGCCGGTCATTCGGAGTGCCTCCACCGGGCTGGGAACTGAGCAGCATTTCCCGCAGCAGCACCCGGGAAATCAGCTGATGGCTTCCGTAGAAATCAAAAAGAGCCGAAAAAATCCCCATCACGCGATCGGCTACGTTTTCTCCGCCGCCAAAGGCACGGGCAAAGGCCTGCTCACCAACGCTGCGCACTTCGCCGTCGAACGCCGCCACTGCCAACTTTTCCTTGGTCGGTTCGACGGTGAAGACCGCGCCATGCGACACCCCGGCCCGCTGCGCGATGGCCGCCGTGCTGGCGGCATCGAATCCATTTTCCCGGAACTCAGCCAATGCCGCCGCCAGCACCAACTGACGGGTCAGCATTTTTTTCTCCTCGCGCCGCAGAGGCAGCACGGGTTCAGCCACAGGCAGTTTTTTCTTCGGCATCGGGAGGGTTGAAGTGAATTCTTAAATGAGTTGACTCATTGAGTATGGTCATTTACTGAAACAGATCAACCAAACAACCATTGCCCCATGAGAGACCTAGACTGGACCGGAATTCTCACCGGCGCGACCGTGGTGACGGCGGTGCGCTATTTTCTTTTCGCCGGGCTGGCATGGCTGCTTGGTTATGTTTGGTTCCGCCGGCGGTGGTTCCACCGCAAAATCATCCAAGCGCTGCCTGAATCCCGGCAGGTGCGTCAGGAAATTCGCTATTCTTTGAGGACGCTGTTCATCTTTGGATTGGTAGCGGTGCTCACCTTGGAAGCAGCGCGCCGGGGTTGGACGCAAATGTATTGGCGGTTGGACGAGCATTCGCGGGGCTGGTGGTGGGGCAGTATCGGCCTGGCCATCCTGCTGCATGATACGTGGTTTTACTGGACACACCGGGCCATCCACCATCCGCGGCTGTTCAGGCACTTCCATCGCACGCATCATCTTTCCACCAATCCCACGCCGTGGGCGGCGTTTGCCTTCAGCCCCGGGGAGGCGGTAATCCAGGCGGCCATCTTTCCCCTCGCCATCACGGTCATGCCCATGCACCCGCTCGCATTCTGGCTCTTCATGATCTGGCAGATGCTTTTCAACATTATCGGCCACACCGGCTACGAATACAATTGGCGTGGATTCATGCGCACGCCCCTGCGTCTCGTCTTCAACACGCCGACCAACCATATCATGCATCACGAAAAAATGCGCGGCAACTACGGCCTCTACTTCAATGTCTGGGACCGGCTCATGGGCACGAATCATCCTGACTACGAACGACGTTTTGAAGAAGTGACCTCCCGCCCTTCCCCATCCGCTTCCCGCAAAAACACCTCTCCTGCCCCCGAATTTCCATGAAACGTCTGCTCCTCCTCATCTGCTCGGCCGCCTTTTTCCTATCAAATTCATCCGCTGAAGATTTCGCCCTGCGCGATGGCGATACCGTTGCCTTCCTCGGCGACAGCATCACGGGCGCCCGCGGTTATTCCAAGGTCATCGAGAACTATACCCTGCTGCGTTTTCCCGAACGGAAGATCCGCTTCGTCAATGTCGGCCAGGGCGGCGAGACCGCCCAGGGCAGCCTGGCCCGTCTTGACGAAGCCGTCTTCGCGCGCGGCGCCACCGTGCTCACAGTCGCCTACGGCATCAATGACCTCGGCTGGGGCACCAAAGCCGATGCCAAACACAAAGCGGAATTCCTTGCGGCCCTTGGCAGCATCATCGGGCGCTGCCAGGCGAAAGGCGTGCGTGTCTTCATCTGCTCCGCGCCCATCACGGCGGAAGCGCCCGATGATGCGGAGCATAACTTTCTCCAGACCATGTGCGACGAAGGCCTGTCCATGGCCAAAGCCAAAGGCGCGGGCGCCATCGACGTGCAGCGCGGCATGCGCGCCGTCCAGCGCAGGGTGCTGGCCGCCAATGAAAGCAAACCTGATAAAACCAAACACGACTCGCTCCACGCCAACGACGGCATCCACCTGAACGATCTCGGGCAGATGGCCATGGCCGTGACCATCCTGAAAGGGCTCGGCGCGCCTGCGGAAGTCTCCGCCGCCACCATCAATGCGCAGAACGGCACCGTCGCCCTGGCGCGCGACTGCGACATCACCGCCCTCGCCACCAGAGACGCCGCCCTCACCTTCACCCGCCACGACCACCGCCTCCCACTCAATCTCCAGCCCCTTTGGATGCTGCATGGATTCTTCATCCCCATCGGCGAGGAACTGAACCGCTACGACCTGACTATCACCAATTTGACACCCGGCCGTTATGCCGTCCTCGCCGGCGGCCGCAAGCTCGGCACCTGGTCCGCGGAGCAGCTTGCCCAGGGCGTGAATCTGGCCTCCGCCAGCGACGAACCATGGGAACCCGGTGGCCCGTGGCAGGCCCAGGGCCAGCTCCTCAAAACCCTGACTGATCTCCGCGACGAGATTGACTGGGCCGGACGTGATTTGAAAAAATACCTCACCGCCCATCCCGCGCAGGCTGATCTCGCCGCCAAAACCGCCAGCATTGAAACCGCGCTCACCGCCCTCCAGCGCGATCTCGCCCGCCCCGTGCCGACGGATTTTGTCGTGCGGCCCGCTACGGCAGAAGCCGGGAAGTGATCCAGCCTCCACACCTCGAAGCCGTCTTTTCAGGACCTTCGGGATCAATGCAAAAAGGATTGCTTCGGACTGGCTCAGTCCGTTAACTGCCGTCATGAAACTACCATTCTGCGCCGTCCTGCTGGCATTCCTCGTCCCGGCCCTCTCCGCTGCGGACAATTGGCCCGGCTTCCGCGGCCCTTCCCGGCAAGGCCTCTCCACCGGCCCGGAATTGCCGCTGAAATGGAGTGCCACGGAAAACGTGAAATGGAAAACTTCCGTGCCCGGCGAAGGCTGGTCCTCTCCCGTCGTGTGGGGCGGCGATGTCTTTTTGACCATTACTGAAGACAAGGGTGTCTCCTGCCGGGTGCTCTGCTTCGATGCTGCTACCGGTGCCTTGAAATGGAATACCGAGGTCTTCAAACAGGCCACCGCCCGGAAGGAAAACCGGAATTCCTACGCCACGCCCACCCCGGTCACCGATGGCAAACACGTCTATGCCGTCTTTGGCGGCGGCGGGATCGCGGCGGTGGATTTCTCCGGGAAAACTGCTTGGACCTTCACCGATTTCCACTTCTACAGCCGCCACGGTCTCGGGGCCTCACCGGTGCTGGAGGACGGCCTGCTGGTGATGCCGTGGGACTGGAGCACCGATCCTGACAAAGAAGGCACCGACAAGGAAAAGGTCGGTTGGCAGATCCCATGGGACCGCTCGTTTGTTTTTGCCCTCGATGCAGCCACCGGCAAGCTGGCGTGGAAAACCGGACGGGGCTCCTCCCGCATCGCCCACATCACGCCCAATATCTGGACGGATGAAACCGGCCGCAAACAAGTGGTCAGCGGAGCCGGCGATGTCCTCCAGGGCTTTGATCTCAAAACCGGGGAACGACTCTGGTCCGCCAAAAACGAAGGTGAAGGTGTCACACCGTCGGTGGTCATCGCGGATGGCATGGCGGTGCAGGCCAACGGCTGGGGCGGCTTCGATTCCGTGCGCGCCTTCAAACTAGCTGGAGCCAAAGGCGACGTCTCCGAATCCGCCTTCGTCTGGGAGCAAAAAAAGAACGCCCCCAAGCTGCCCTCCATGGTATATGTGGCCCCGCATCTCTTCTGCGTCACCGAAGGCGGCATGGCCTGGTGCGCCAAAGCCGACAGCGGCGAAATCCTCTACCGCGAGCGCATCGGCGGCACTTTCGCCGCTTCCCCCGTCGTCTCCGGAGGCCGGATCTACATCACCGATGACCAGGGCGAAACCATCGTCCTGCCCGCCACCCCGAAGTTTGAAATCCTCTCGCGCAATCCCCTCGGCGAAAAAGTCCAGGCTTCCCCTGCAGTCTCCGGGGGCCGGCTGTTCATCCGGGGCGAAAAGACGCTCTTTTGTGTGGGGAAGTAAGCAGCATCCCCAAGCCGGACCGGATGGGATAACCTCCGCCCACCAGCCGCCTCTCATTTGGTTTCTTCAGGTTTCCCGCAAATCACGCCGCACCACCTTCCCATCCTCCGGCCTCTGCTCCCCCCTGCCCTTTCCGTTCCAGGCAATGCCCGGCAAAACGCCTGAGTGCGACGCTCCACCACCGCCGGAAACGCCCCATCCCCCAAGGAGCAGGTTCCACCTCCCGCGATTCAGACCTCCCCCCCTACGGCCTGATCCCCCCTCTGGAAACTGAAAACTTCTTCCCACGTCGCCTTCCTCACTATCCGCACCACCCGCGAGGAATTGCACGAAGCTGTCAACTCGATGCTCGAAAGACCAACCAATGCAAAAGGCGTCCCACCCGCCGCGCTACTTCCCGTGTTCCTGCAAGAGCTTCACGACGACTTTATCACATGTCCCGAAGGCGTTGGCGGCTCCCGAATTTGTCGTCACCACGATGGCCATGTTCTTTCCCGGCAAGACCCACATCACGGCCATCCACATGGTGTTGGAGCCCATCATCTGGAGGCAGTGACCGCCCATTGCGGGTATGTCCTGGACCAGCCAGCCGCCGACGCCGTGGTTGCCGCTGTTCTTCAAAGTGGAGTGCAGTTTCTCATCCTTGTTCTGTAGGCAATAGCGCGCGAATTTCGCCCAATCCCCGATGGATGCGTGGACCGTGCCTGCCGGGCCGATGGCGTCCGGATTGTCGCCATGCGGTTCCGGGGCGACTGGCGTGCCATCCTTGTGCCCCCACGGCTGATCCGGTTTTGGCGCGCGGAATCCAGCGCTCGTCATACCCAGCGGTTTGAAGATTTTTTCACGCATCAAATCATCCCATGGTTTCCTGGCCAATGTCTCCAGCATGACTCCCGCTACGGCATAGCCCTGGTTTGAATAAACGGACTTGGTTCCAGGCACATAGTCCGGCTTTCGTTCCAGCAGGGCTTTGACAAACTTCTGCCGTTGTCTGGTGGGTGAAAGCTTCCCTTGGTCGGCATAAGCTTGCGCCCAGATTTCTGGCGGACACTCCTCGGCGAATCCGCCCACATGCGCCAGCAACTGTTCCATGGTGACGTTCTTGAATTCCTTGTGAACGCCGCCTTTCAGCACCTCGCCGATGGTCGTCTGCCAGGTGAGCAAGCCCTCCTTCACCAGCATGGCCGTCAACGCGGCAGTCATCGTTTTTGTGCAGGAACCAAGGTGGTATTTGTCGTTCACAGTCACCGGAGTCGGCTCACCCGACTTGCGCACGCCAACCGCTCCGGTGTCCTCGATTTTGTCGCCAATCACCACCGCTGCCGCGATGGATGGCAGTTTGGAGTCCGCCAGAATGGGCTTGAGCATCGGCGCAAGATCACCCGCCCGCAGGGTGTGGGCAAACAGGAGAGGCCCCAGAACTGTAAGCGCAAGCGTGACGAGAGATGTCTTTGAGAGCGTGTGTTGCATGGTGTTTGGTTGGTGAAGATGTCGTCTTTTCCATGAAACGGAAAACGTGAGTTGCCGTGGGTGGGCGCCTTGTGATTCCGGAGGCCATTGGGAGGGGTTCGCGGCGCCCCACTTTTGATAGGCTGCCCGGTTCCATGGTGGCGGACGAGTTTGGCCTGATGGTTTCGTCCCTATCACGACAGCGGATTGCGAAACCCATGCCGAAAGTTTCATGACCCCATTTTAAAATGGTCAGTTCGCCACACCCTTCGCAAAGAGCCAGGCGTGCATCTCATTGTCCTCGAAGACTTTCGCACCGATCCCGTGGCCGCCATCAGGATACTCGGTGTATTTGCATTCCTTGTCCTGCTTGAAAGCTTTGGCCAGGTCGCGGGAGTATTTCACCGGCACCACCGTGTCATCCGAGGCATGGAACAGCCACACCGGCACTTTCCTGAAAGTGCCGGCTGTCTCCGGCCCGGTGCAGCCAGCGACGGCCACCCCGGCGGCGAAGAGACGCGGCTCGGTGTTGATGAGATGGCAGGTGCCGAACCCGCCCATCGAGTAGCCGATGCAATAGACGCGGTTTTTGTCGATGGGCAGGGATTTGAGCAACTCTTTGACAAGCGAAACGGCCTCGGTGCCCGGCTTGTCGCTCCATCCGCCGCCTGTGCCACCGTAAGGCTGGTAGCACAACGGAGCGGCGATGATGCAGGGATTCCTGGCGAAGCGCTCCTCCTTGAGGAAGCTCTTCATCCATCCACCAACCTGTTTGCCGTTTTCGTCATTATCGCTCTTGCCATGCAGGGCGAGGATGAGTGGATATGATTTGGACGCGTCGAGTTCCTTCGAGGCATAGAGCGCAAACGGCAGGTTCTTGTGCTTCGAAAGTGCCCAGTCGCTGGTTACCAGCTCCGCGAACGGACCTTCGACGGGTTTCGCAGCGGCGGGTTTAGAAAGCTGTTCCTTCACAAATGCCTGATCAGCGGCAGACAAGCGGTTCAGCGGAATGGGTGTATTCTTACCCGCGATCTTGAGAATGACAGTCGTGGCATCCGCGGAAACAAAATCCGCCTGAAGCTTGCGGCCATCGGAGGAAGTCCACTCCCGGGAGTGCAGCAGGGACATAACAGCAAAGAGGAGCGAGATGACGAGTGGAAGTGTCTTCATGGCCTAACTGGGTTGTGACTCGAGTTGGATTACGGGGTCGGAGATTACCTGAACTGCCTGCTTAGGCTGCGCAAATTACATGATTTTGAGTCAGGTTGTCCAGATCATCTCTCAGGTCACGGGGTTCTACCTCGTGTATATTACTTTCCCGACCAGAGCGATCATGGGGAGGGGCCCGATGTGGCGGCTGTCCCGTGAATTGCCCCGGTTGTCGCCGAGCACGTAGCAGTGGTGGTCGGGGATGGTGACCGGGGGCAGGTTGGCTTTGTCGGGGTGGACGCCGCTGACTTCTTTGATGGCTGCTCCGTTGAGGTGGACGATGCCTTCTTTGATTTCCAACGTATCCCCTGGCAGGGCAATGACCCGCTTAACCCAGGTTTGCCGGCGATTCGTGGGGTTGAGGAAGGCGACGAGGTCGTTGTGCCCGGGTTGGCGGTCACGGTAGCTGTCTTTGCGCACGAGGATTTTGTCCCCTTCATCGAGGGTTGGGCTCATTGAGTTGCCGGCCATGGCGAAGACGTGCAGAAAGTTTTCGCGAACGGAGAAAGCCAGGCCGGTGACAACGGACATCATGAGGAAGGTGAGCGCGGCATAGACGGAAAGACGGTTGTAGTCTTTGAGGCGATAGTCTTCGCGGCTGGCGAGGGCCATTCGGCGGGCGTCCCATGCGGAGTAGGCGGTAGGGATGAGTGCGAGAATGATGACGGTGATGAGAAGGTTTTTCGGAGGGGCGGATTGGGTCGCCAGGAAGACGATGGCGACGACGAGGAGGGCGGCGAGGCAGGAGAGTTGAAGAAGGCCGCGACCAAGGGCTCCGCAATAGACCTGTCCGAGACCGGGTAGGAAGAGCGACAGGTTGATGGCGGTGGATGGTTTCCGTTTGCTGACGGGACCAAGGGCGAACTCGTTTGAAGGGTGGGTGTTCATTGTCCTGGATGTTTGTTTTCGTTTTTAGAATGCGAAGCGAAGAATGAGGCTGAGTTTTCCGATGCCTGCGATGAGACAGGCGGAAGCAAGGAGCCAGGACGGCTGTTCAGGTCGGGGTGAAGGATGGGGAATGGGTTGGGACGCATTCTGGATTTCCTTCATGACAGACGGAGCGAGGTGCGCGGATGGGTCTTTCTTTCGCGCTGCAATCCAGAGGTCGAGTTCGTGATCAGATGACGGTGTCATGGTTCAGTGGTGGTTGAGGCTGGCTTTGAGAAAATCACGGGCGCGGCTGACGCGGGACTTGATGGTGCCGACGGTGGTGGATTCGATCTGGGCGGCTTCGGCGTAGGAGAGGTCTTCGAGGGCGACGAGGGTGAAGGCACGCTTTTGCTTTTCGGGGAGTTGATGAAGGGCTTCGTCGAGCATTCTCAGGCGGTCCCCGTTACCGGGTTCCGGGGTGTCGGCGTATTGCTCGGGAAGTTCAGCCAAGAGTGTCGGGCTCTTCTTCTGAAGGGCATTGAGTGAGCGGCTGCGGGCGATCATGAACAGCCAGGTGGAGAATCGACTTCGAGCGGGATCGAAATCCTTGAGACGGCGAAAGGCTTCCACGAAGACGATCTGCGCGAGGTCCTCGGCGTGGCGTCGTTCGTCATTCAAAAGAGTGGCAATCATACGGAGCAGGCGATCCTGGTAATGAAGAACGAGATGCTCAAAGGCCTCGATCTCCCCGTCCACAATGCGTCGGATGATTTGGAGTTCGTCGGCTTCGTTCATGTGTTGTTCCTTGATGATACCGGCAGGGAAGGGAATGGTTCCATTTTTTGCTCATAAACCTAAAAGCCGTTCCCCACGGATGTTTGAACTCCGCCCCGCGTCGCAAATTTCCTCCTGTGGAACACGGGGCCTGCTGGGGAGGTTCTGCGTGAGCCAGCGACCACAAAGACACCACCCCATTCATTTTCCCATCGTCGACTTGTTCATCTTCAGCCCGGCTTCGTTCATGGTGCGCATCTGT
Source organism: uncultured Verrucomicrobiota bacterium (assembly GCA_942492905.1). Classification (GTDB taxonomy): domain Bacteria; phylum Verrucomicrobiota; class Verrucomicrobiia; order Verrucomicrobiales; family V1-33; genus CAIZWU01. Next base: position 742,495 of record OW818657.1, on the reverse strand, counting down.
TCCTGCATCTTCTTGAGTGCTTCCAACTGGGGTTGAGCGAGAAAGCCAGCCGCACCTTCGAGCACGAAGCGCTGCTGCTGATCGAACGCCGCCCTGTTTGGCGAAGCGCACTACGCTGACTATCAGCCGCTCATTGCGAGGCTGCGGGCGGTGGTCATCGCGGAGATGCCGCCCGGAAAACCCCTGCCCCGCTGGTTGCAGATGACCGTCAGTCTGGAGCAGCGTTTTATGAAACAGGGCGTGCATTTTGCTCCACCCTACAATAACTGACTCCACCATCACCGGCCACAAAACCATGTCCCGATTTTCCCGCGCTGCCCACCCGGTGATCCTGGCGTGGGTTCTTCTGATTGCCGGGAGTGTTTCCTCCTGCACTCTGGCTCCGGCGCGGCTGAAGCAGGTCCGGACGGGACGCTCCAACCACGCCGAAGCCCGGCTTCACAGTGACGCGGCGGGATGGAAGCCGTGTTTTGATCTGATTGAAAAAAATCCTGACAGCCCCGAAGGGCAGCGTTCTCTGATCGCGCTCATGGATGAAGGCCGGAGACGTCTGTCCAAAACGCCGGGGATCCGGCAGGTGGATCTGGCGCCGGATCTACAATTGGAGTTCAGCCCGGGCAGCGTCACCACCTATGCCCATGACTATTTCGAGGAACTGATCCCGGCTTCCACCGTGACCGTCGTCAAGCTGACGCATCACCGCCGGGAAGGCATCGGCCTGCCCCTGATCGGACGGCGCGAAAATACCGGCCGCGAACCGATCGAAGCCTACTATCCGCCGGAAGCCATCACCCGTCCGGTCACGGCGGTCGCGGAAATCAAATCCGGCAAAGGCGGGAAACGGCGGATGATCATCACGCTCTATTCCCCCTTATGTCAGGACACCATCCTGTTCCATGGCCGGCGCCAACCACTGGCGGCGGAAATTACCGCCTCCTTCGTGGCCCTGCTGGAACGCACGGGCAAACTGCGGGCCACCGGACTCACGGGTTTTCTGCGTCCAACGGCCGAACGCAAGCCCCAGCTTTATTTGATGGAACCCTACGATCCCAAACGGGAACCGCTGATCCTGGTCCATGGACTGCTCTCCACGCCGCTGACCTGGGCGACCCTCACCAATGAACTCTGGGGCGATCCGGAGGTCCGCCGGCGTTATCAGATCTGGCACTATCATTACCCGACTTCAGCACCCTTCCTCTATTCGGCCAGCGTCTTCCGGCACCAACTGAGGACAACCCTCGGCCTTGTCCAGGCTCAGGGGCATCGGGAAATCAGGCCGATCACGATCATCGCCCACAGCATGGGCGGATTGATCAGCAAGACGCTCATCACCGATTCCGGCGGGAAGATCTGGGACACTATTATGGCGGTGCCTCCCGGCCAAATGAAAGGAAGTGCGGAAGATCTGGCCGCCGCCCGCCACCTGCTGCACTGGAAAGCTTCGAAGAAGGTGAAGCGCGTCATCTTTGTCTGCGTGCCGCACCGGGGCAGTCCGGTATCCGCAGGTCTGGCAGGCCGGATCGGCACTTCGCTTTCAGCCCTTCCCGACGAGCTGACCAGTCTCTGGGGCCGGCTCATCCGCGACAATCCAGAGGCCACTACCGAGGCCTTCCGGCAGACCGTGGGACGGGGCAGACTGACCAGCATTCAAACCCTCTCTCCAAAACATCCCGTCCTGCCCGTGCTCAATGCCCTGCCGGTAGCGCCGTGGGTGACGACCCATTCCATCATCGGCAACCGCGGACGCCCCGGTCTCTTGGAGACCAGTTCGGACGGCGTAGTGCCTTATTCCAGCAGCCATTGGCCCTCCGCCGTCTCCGAGAAAATCGTCCCGGCCGGCCACAGTGCGGCGCGGAACCCGGAAGCGATCAAGGAGATGAAGCGGATTTTAATCCTGCCCTGAGCTGAGCCGCCGCCTCTCCGGGTTTTCTGAAACAAATTCGTCAGGCAAGCAGGCTTGCCCACGTAGTCAACCCGTGGCAGCCCACTCCGCTGCCGCTCAAATCCCACCTGCCCGTTTCCATGAAATCCCTCTTCCACCATTGGCTGTGCGCCTTGCTGCTTTCGCCCTTCCCGCTCCCGGCTCTGGACATTATCGCCCACCGCGGCGCCTCGGAGGATGCGCCGGAAAACACCCTGCCGGCCATGCAGTTGGCGTGGGAGCAAGGGGCCGATGCCGCAGAACTGGACCTTTGGCTCTCGCGCGACGGCAAGCTGGTGGTTTTCCATGATGCGGATACCAAACGCTTTGCAGAGCCAGTGCGGAAGATCAAGGAGATGACCCTGGAGGAGATCCAGCAGTTGGATGTGGGTGCCTTCAAAGGTGCCAAATTCAAAGGGGTGCGGGTGCCGACGCTGGAGTCCATCTTGGCCACCGTGCCGGCATCAAAACGCATCGTGCTGGAGTTGAAAGATGGACCGGAGCTGATCCCGGAGTTCGCCCGGGTCATTCAGGCTTCCGGCCTCAAGACGGAGCAGCTGTGTGTCATCAGCTTCAAGGAGGATACCCTGCGCGCCTCCAAAAAGGCCCTTCCTGAAGTGCCTCACTACTTTCTGAAAGGATACAAGGCTGACCCCAAAACGGGAGAACTTCCCCGGCTGGAGCCGCTCCTGACCTTATGCCGTGAGGCGAAGTTCGAAGGACTCAATCTACACTTCGACTGGCCGGTCACGGCGGAATTTACCGCCAAGGTGAAGGCCCAGAAATTGAAGCTACTGATCTGGACCGTGGACGATGCGGCCGTGGCGAAGCGGCTGGCTGCCGCGGGAGTGGACGCCATCACCACCAACCGCCCCGCCTGGCTGCGGGAACAGCTCAAACAAAAGGACTGATCCATCCTGGAGGGCGGCATGGAGCTGGTTTTGAGGGCTCCCTGCTGATTACTCGCCATATCATATTCGCTGGAAAGGGATGGTGCAGGACAGCTGCCATACCAAGGACTTCGGCCGCCGGCGGGGACGGTTGAGGTTCCGGGAATGTGTCCGCAAGGAACCCGGCATGCAAATCTGACGCTTTTCAAATGCGATTCCAGGGATGTCGGAAGAAGGGACTTGGTCGTCCTTGGGTCATCGTTCACTTTAAACCCCACGCCATAGGCGCTGCCGCCCCTGAAGATTAGCAGATCCATTTCCGCAGCGCCTCAACGTCTCCTCGAGAGGCAGTAGCCGCATTGCTTCTGCGGAGATCGCGTGTATGAATCCCACTATGGATGGCACTTGCTTGAACGCCAATAGACAGCCTCCCCGCTCTCCTATAAAAGTGGTCCGCCATGAAAAATGCTTCACGCCCTACCCTCCCGCCATTGGGACTTTTCTGTCTGTTTCTCAACATTGGCCTCACCGAAGCATCGAAATCGTCTGCATCTGCTCCAGACAGGGGCGCCCGAATGTTTCACATTCTTAGCCGGGAACACGGACTGAACAAAGCACCATATGATTTAACCGACATCGGTAAACTGCTCATCGACATCAAGACAGATGGGCCGCGAATGAGTGAAAGTATCAGCGAACTCAACGCCGCCGCGCTGGAAGGTGAGATTATTGCAGGCCTGGACATGGACGCTGCGGAATGCAGGAAGAGAGTCCAGGAAGGCATGGTTTCCAATAGCCTGACGGATCAGGCGATCTCCCTCCTGGCTCAGGCAAAATGGGTTGAGGCGGAACAAAAAGCCCTCACCTCAGCAGGCAAAACCGCATCCCAATCCATGGAAGCTGCGGTCTTCGATTACCGTCTCGCGGCCAGTGCCTGTTTTTTCCGAAAGGAATACCTATCCATGATGGATCACTGCCATGCCGCATTGAAGATTGCCCCGCAGGAGAGTGCGCCCCTGCTTTGGGGGACTTTGCAGATCGACCTCGGTGATGCCATCCGCTCGCTGGCCCGTATCGAAAAAGACGCTGGCAATGAATTACTGATTCAAGCGGGCCGGACCTATGAAGCGGCGGTGCAAGTAAATACCCGCGAAACCAGACCTAGGCAATGGGCCCTGATTCAGAGCAAGATATGCCGCGCTCTGTTGGAGCGAGCTGAAAAAAGTCAGGATATCCAGCGAAGGGAACTGCTGACTCAGGCAGTAACTACTGCCCAGTTGGCCTTGGAGGTATTCCAACTGGACGAGTTTCCCGATGATTATGCCAATACTCATTTTATCCTGGGAAACGTTTATCTGGACCAAGCCAATGGCCTGCCCCGTTCAGCCCGTGAGGAAAGGAATGCGCTGATCGACCAAGGCATCGCATCCTTTCGGAGTGCATTGGAAGCTGTTCGATTCGATAACTATCCTTCACGCTGGGCATCCCTGCACCAAAACCTCGCCATCGCACTGATGCGGCGGGCGACAGTCCAACAATGGCCCGAGGGCGCAAAGTCAATCTACGGAGCGATGGAGGCCTACCATGAAGCACACAAATTCTACACCAGAGAGGATCGCCCGCGCAGTTGGGCGGAAGTTCATCACAATCTCGGACTTGCGTTCCGGATGATAGCCACGGGACAGCCAAAAGACCGTGCGGTTCCTCTGCTGCAGGGCGCCATGCAGCACTACAGGGACGCTCTGGAAATCTATACCCGCGAGGCTTTCCCACAGGATTGGGCCACCACGCAGGATGCTGCCGGCAGAGGCTTTGAGGACCTGGCTATGCAGATGGAGGATACCGAGCGAACCGATCTATTGAAAGAAGCGGAAAAAAGCTATGAGTCCGCTCTGGAAATCTGGACCAGCTCGGATCACCCCGACTCATACCGGGAAGTGCAGGGCAGACTCGAAAAAGTCGGGGAGAAACTCAAAGCCACTTTAAAAAACAACCGGTAAGCCCTTGGTCAGCCCTAAGGGCGCGGCTGGTGCCGGCCAAAACCCCATTGCCCGAAGCGTCCGGCGGGGGCATGACTGCGTTTCTGACTCACGAACGATGGGAGTGCTGACGCCGGAGTATAAAGAGTCGCCGCAGGCTTGGGATGAGGTCGCGGCGGGGCGGGAGTGGTGTGCCGTGGCGGCAGCTGCGGCGGTGTTTCAGAAGAAGCTGACCAGTCTGACCGCCCCGCGGAAAGGGAAGTCGAAACGGATCGTGCTGGAGCAGGTGGCGGAGGCGGCGCAGGGGTTTGCGGCGGGCATGGTGCTGCATCATTTGGAGCAGACAGGCGCGCCGCGCCGGGTGTGGGTGCTGGCGCGGGATTTGAAGGCGCAGGAGATTCTCTCGCAGGATCTCGCAACGTGGTGGGGCGCCGCTACCTTTTTCCCGGAAGCCGAAGAACTGCGCACGGAGGATTCGTTGCCCGATTTGGAGGCACAGGCAGAGCGATTGGCGCTGCTCCAGCGGCTGGCGCTGCCGGCGGAAGGCCTCGAAGTATTGTTGTTGAATGCCTCGTCGCTGTCGGAAATGGTGCCCCCGCCGGGCGGTTTGGCGTCCTCCCGCCTCACCCTGCGGGCGGGTCAGACGGTGGAGCTCGATGTGGTGGTGCAGCAACTCACCGAGGCGGGTTATGACCGCCAGCCCCAGGTGGGCGAGCGCGGACAATTCGCGGTGCGCGGCGGCATCCTGGATGTGTATCCCTGGCAAAGCGAGCTGCCGCTCCGGGCGGAGTTTTTTGACCGGGAGGTGGAAAGCCTGCGAACTTTTGATCCGGATAGTCAGGTATCGGTGGGCAAGCTGGAAGAGGGCAGCATCCTGCTGAAAGTGGACGGCGGCGGGGAAACCGGCGGCGGGCTGGTATTGTTGGAGGCATGCATCGGGAAAGGCGATGTGGTGATCGCTATCGATCTGGAGCTAGACCGGCCGGACGCGACGGTCTGGATCGGGGCCGGGGCGGACCCGGCGGCGCTGGCCATGGAGGATCCGAAAACGGCCTGCGATGATCTGCCGATGGGCGAATTTGATGCCGGCGACTTTGTGGTGCAGCAGACGCGGAGGGCGGAATTTGTCAGCCAGCTGCAGCGCTGGCATGCGGACGGATGGCGGGCGGTGATGTTTTTCAACAACGAGGGGGAGATTGAGCGGTTCCGGGAACTGATGGAAAGCGAGGCCCTGGAACAACAGGTGCTGGAGACGCATCTGGGCCGGGTCAGCCGCGGGTTTACGGTGCCCTCGGCGAAGCTGGCGGTGCTGAGCGATGCCGAAATCTTCGGCCGCTATCAACACACCCGGGCGCGGAGGCTCATCAACGGGGCGCGGCGGCAGCGGTCGCGCAAGGCTCCGCTGGACTTGTCAGACATCACCGACGGCGACTTTGTGGTGCACCAGGAATATGGCATCGGAAAATACCGCGGCCTGATCCAGCGTGCGGCACCGAATGGCCTGGAGGAGGATGTGGTGGTGCTCGAATATGCCGACGACAGCAAGCTTTACGTTCCCCTGCCCCAGGCGTGGCTGATCAGCCGTTATGTGGGGGTCGGCAAACGCACGCCGGACTTGAATACCCTGGGCGATGGCCGGTGGGGAAAGACCAAAAAGGCGGCGGAACGCTCCATTTTTGAGTACGCGGAAAAGCTGCTGGGGATGCAGGCGCAGCGGCAAACCGGGAAAGGATACGCCCATCCGCCGGACACGCGCTGGCAGGGGGAATTCGAGGGGTCGTTTCTATACAAGGAAACGCCGGACCAGCTCACCGCCATCGACGACACCAAACGCGACATGGAAAACGAGCGCTCCATGGACCGGCTGATCTGTGGCGACGTCGGATTCGGCAAAACCGAGGTCGCGATCCGCGCCGCCTTCAAGGCCGTGATGGGCGGCAAACAGGTGGCCATGCTGGCCCCGACCACGGTGCTCAGCCAGCAGCACTATCAAAACCTGCGCGAACGGTTTTCCGACTATCCCATCAAAGTGGAAGTGTTGAACCGCTTCCGCAGCGCGGCCGAATCCAAAAAGGTGCTGGCCGCCCTCGCCGCCGGGGATGTCGATGTCCTGGTGGGCACCCACCGGCTGATTTCCAAGGACGTGAAGTTCAAAAACCTCGGCCTAGCTATCGTGGACGAGGAACAGCGCTTTGGCGTGAAACACAAGGAGCGCTTCAAAGAACTCTTCCATCTCGTCGATGTCCTGACGTTGTCGGCCACGCCGATTCCCCGCACCCTCTACATGGCCCTGATGGGCGTGCGGGACATGAGCACCATCGACACCGCGCCCCCGAACCGCACGCCGGTGGAAACCACCATCTGCGCCTACGACGAGCGGGTGGTGAAACGCGCCCTCGAACGCGAACTCAAACGCAAGGGGCAGGTGTATTTCCTGCACAACCGGGTGGCCACGATCGAACGCATCGCCGAAAAAATCCGCGCACTCTGTCCGCCCGGCACCCGGGTGGATGTGGGCCATGGCCAGATGGAGGAAGGCATGCTGGAAGATGTGATGGCGCGGTTTGTGAATGCCGAAACCGATGTCCTGGTGAGCACCACCATCATCGAAAGCGGGATCGATATTCCCAACGCCAACACCATCATCATCGACCGGGCCGATCTGTTCGGCCTGGCGGATCTCTATCAACTGCGGGGGCGGGTGGGACGCGCCGGGCACAAGGCCTATGCCTTCCTGATGATCCCGCGTTCGCAGATGACCACGGGCGATGCCCGCAAGCGCATCAACGCCATGAAACAATACACCGCGCTCGGCTCCGGCTTCAAGATCGCCATGCGCGATCTCGAAATCCGGGGAGCCGGGAATCTGCTGGGCACCCAGCAAAGCGGCCACATCATTGCGGTCGGCTTCGAGATGTATTGCCAGATGCTGAAATCCGCGGTGAACAAACACCAGGGCAAACGTGCCACCGGGCGGGTCGAAACCGTGATGGCGATTGACTTCGTGGCCTTCAACGAAGCCTCGTGGCTGGAGGCCAAAGACAGAAAGCTCCCTGCCTTCATCCCCGCCACCTACATCACCGAACCCACCCAGCGCATCCCCGCCTACCGCCAGATTGCCGAGATCGCCTCCCTCAAGGAACTGGTCGATCTCACCCGGCAATGGCGCGACCGCTACGGCCGCCCGCCGCACCCCGTGGAAAACCTGCAGCGCTGCACCGAACTCAAACTTCTCGCCCATAACAAGGGCATCAGCACCGTCGAGATCAAGGACCACAAACTCATGTTGTCCAAAAACGGGGAATTCATCCTGATCGGCGGCAAGTTCCCCCGGCTGCGGGAAAAAGCCGCCCCCCTGCACCGGCTGGAGGAGGCGATCACGCTTCTGAAGCAGTTATAAACGAAAGCTTCCTGAGGCAGCCGATACCGCGGCGGGAACTGATCGGGCAGTGCAGCCCGTGAATCTGTTCCGCGACGGGATGGTCGATTCATCTGTTCCTGCGTCCGGTCAGGTTGTAAGGAATCAGCGACGCCCTCCCCAGGAACCGCCTGGAGTTTATTCCTTTGCCACAAACCTCCCAACCTCTGACGCCATGCTTTCCCGCCGATGTCGCATTCTGTTGATTTCCCTTCTGTCCGGACTCCTGCCATCGCAGGCCGTTTCCGCACCGCCCAACATCCTGCTCCTTTTCGCAGACGATCAGCGCGCCGATACCATCGCGGCACTCGGCAACCCGGTGATCAAGACCCCCCATCTGGACCGACTGGTGCACCGCGGCCTGTCCTTCAACCGCGCCTACATGCAGGGCGGGCAGAATGGGGCGACCTGCGTGCCCTCGCGCGCGATGCTGCTCTCCGGGCGGAATCTGTTCCACATTGACGAGAAGCTGATGCGTGATCCCACCTGGCCGGAGGCCTTCGGCCACGCCGGTTATGCGACCTTCGTCAGTGGCAAGTGGCACAATGGGGATGCCTCGCTGGAACGGAGTTTCCAGACGGCGCGCTCCATGTTCACCGGCGGCATGACCAATCCGATGCAGGCCAACCTGCGGCATGTGGTGGACGGCAAGTTGGGGCCGGCCATTCCTGCCACCAAACATGCCTGCGAGGTCTTTGCCGACGAGGCGATCCGGTTTCTCAAGAAACCGGGGAAGGGCCCTTTTCTGGCTTATGTGCCGTTCGATGCCCCACACGATCCCCACGTAGTGCCCGATGATTTCCCGGTCAAATACGAAGCCCATAACATCCCGCTCCCTCCGGACTTCCTGCCGCAGCATCCCTGGAACAACGGGGAGATGACCATCCGGGACGAACAGCTGCTCCCATGGCCGCGCCAACCGGAGCAGGTGAAGGCCATGATCGCGGAATACTACCGCTACATTTCCTATCTGGATGCGCAAATCGGGCGGGTGCTTGAGGCGCTGGAAGCCTCGCCGTATGCCGAAAACACCCTCGTGATCTTCACTGCCGACAGCGGGGTGGCGAGGGGTAGTCATGGATTGATCGGAAAACAGAACGTCTACGAGCACTCCATGCGGGTGCCTCTGATCATCGCGGGCCCCGGCATTCCCGCAGGCCAGCAGACGGAGGCGCTGTGCTACCTCTTTGATGTGTTCCCCACCCTCGGAAAAATCTGCCACGTCACCCCGCCCAACCAAAGCGACGGCTTCGATTTCAGCGCCACCCTGACCGATTCCAAAAAGCCCGCCCGCAATCATTTGATGTTCGCCTACAAGGACGTGCAGCGGGCCTTCACCGACGGACGATGGAAGCTGATCCGCTATCCCCAGGTGGACAAAACGCAATTGTTCGATCTGCAATCGGCCCCCTACGAAACCACCAATCTGGCCGGCCGGCCGGAACATGCCTCCAAGATAATCCAGATGACCCAGCAGCTCGCCGCTGAGATGGAACGCAGCGGCGACAAAGCCCGGCTGGTGGTTCCCGATCCCGAATAACCGCAGTTCTCGGAGGGGCGGTAACGCTGACGGATACCATTGTCGGTAAACCTTACACAACATTGTGAAATTGGTAGCCCCTCCTAAAATTACAGATGGATTAAGGAAAATTTAAATCCACTCATTACCAATTGATTACGACTCTATTTAAAATCACATTATTCAATCGGCCTCGCAATTGCTCTCAATGTTCCACCCCCTGCTGGAAAGTTGCTTAGTCCAAGTGGCATTCCAGAAAATACGATAATATCAAACATTAAACTAGAATCGTTTATCATGAACTCAACACTTAAAAATGTACTGGCAGCGGGCAGTGCCCTGCTGATCTTCTCCAGCTCTGCGCCAACCCTGTTGGCTGGCTCATTTATCATCGCCGGCACCGATGCCGACGATCACGGATCTGTGAGCGGCGGCGCCAATCAGGACGGATGGCTCTTCATGCAAAGGGCATTGGAAAATATTGCGCCCGGCGTCACGAATACCAATAAGACCGTTGTCGTACTTGGAAGCACTGGCAGTCAGGCCGGGGCTGCAGCCACCTCCGCCTTCGGTTTGTCCACATTGCCCGCCAACGGCTGGACTCTCAACTTCGTTGATACCGTCGCCAACCTAACTAGTTTCTTCACCGGCAGCGGCATCTCCGGCGCCGGGATTCTGATGATGGACTCGGGCGACAATGTGGGAGGAGGATCCACGGCATTGGAACGGGCTGTTTTCACTGCCAATGCCTCTGTAATCGACAGCTTCCTCGGCGGTGGAGGCGGACTGTTCAGTCAAGCCAACGGATACGGATGGGTCAGCTCCCTGGTTCCCGGACTAACGGTAACCAATGAGCAAAATGATGGACTTGCGTTGACTGCAGCTGGCACAGCGGCTTTCCCTGGACTTACCAACCAGGATCTTAGCGCCGGACCATGGCACAACTTTTTTGGAAATACCGGAACCCTTCCTATTCTCGCAATCAGCACTGACACCAGCCGCCCAGGCGTGCCAGTGATTCTGGGCGCACAGGGAGGTTCTGTAACCAATCCTACCCCGCCCTCGGTTCCCGACACCGGATCGACCTTGATTCTCATGCTGGGTTCCATGGGTTCTCTTGTCGCGGGACGCCGGCTCCTGAAAAAAGGATCGACCGCAGCTTGAACCCTTGCTGCACGGGGCCGTTCCGGAGGAAATGGTTCCTCTACTAGGACCTTGTGCTTCCAAGTCGGAGCACATTCAGTGCCTTTGAGTTCTCCCCCTTGCCAGGAAGAGGCTCCATTCAAGCTTGAGAACATCGATTCCATCGGCTCGGCCCATTTGATCCCCTGCCGGATCAAGTGGGCCGATGCTTGTACGCTTCAAGCATTTTACATTGGGTGTTCTTTTACCCGTATTCCAACTCAGACGATCATTCTGAATTGGTGGTGGTGAGAACGGTCCGCCAATCCTGACATCACGTTTTCGGAAGGCGACCCTCGCTTGCGTCAAGGTCCCGGAAATTAATCCAAAAGCCCCGCTTCAGCGTGCTTCGGCGAGAAGCCACTCCATGATCATGGGGCGGCCTTCGCGCAGGAGATGGAAGCGGACCGGGATGGGAAGGCCGGCGAGTTCCGGATACGGATAATGTTTCGCCTTCTGGATGTCGTCGACGCTCAGCACGTTGGTCAGATCGTGGGTGCTGCGGAAAAGCGCCTCCAATTCCGTGGAAATGGTGATATCGAGGAAATCGTGCATCTCGATCAACAGATCGCAGCCTTTCAGGGCATCCCGCACCGCCGGGGTGAAAAGTGCTTTTTCATAGGCCTCGCAGTCCACAATCACCAGAGTCCGGCCCCGTTGGGGGAAGGTGATGAGGGTTTCCTGGGTGCAGGTGGTTTGGACGGATACCCGGTCAGCCACCCCGTTGAGTTTCGCCATGGCGGAACACAGCTCCCGCGCGGTTTCGCTGGTGTCATAGGCATGGATCCGGGCTTCCGGCAATCTCATGGCCATTCCGATCGCGTAATACCCTTCTGCACAGCCGACATCGATCACGTCATCATAACCCTTGGCGATGAGCTGCCCGATGATGGGGTGAAGTTCGCGCTCGTAGCTGCCGAGCAATTTCGGAATCAGCGCACTGCCCGCCGCTTCGGCGCCTGGATATTTCATCCCTTGGAAGGGACCCGAACGGACGGTCAGCTCCCGGACCAATTCATGGAACATCGCCTCATACCGGGCGGCCACTTCTCCCTCCATGGCGGGCATCCGGTTTCTGCGGTAAAAATCTGCCGCTTTTACCAAGGATCCATCGAGCAGTTTCTGCATCGGGGGAGAACTGGAAACTTTGGTTAAAAATTCGGCGACAAGTGTTTTCATAGGTGAATTACTATAAATTCCACCATAATTAAAAAATATCAAAGGGAAATCAGGTCCTTCTCCGTCCCGTCGCTGTTTCCCCTTCAAACCTTTCCTTGGAAAATCTTCCGACGCCCCTTACGGGAGACCCAACCGCAGGAAAACCCTTTTCCCGCCTTTCTTTTTCGTCCTTCACCCCTTTTCCCCATGCCCACCGCCATCCTGCTGATTCACAGTCCGGACCAACCCGGCCTCGTCCGCGCCGTGGCTTCATTTATCGCGGAAAACGGCGGCAATGTGGTCCACTTCGATCAGCACGTCGACAGCCAGGAAGGCACTTTCTTCATGAGGGCGGAATGGGACCTCGCGAATTTCGTGATCTCCCGGGAGAATCTCCCCGTCTTCATCCGGGCGCTGGCAGAACCCCGCGGCATGACCTGGAGCCTGCACTTCTCCGACGAGCGCCACCGCCTCGCGCTTTTTGTAAGCAAAGACGCCCACTGTCTTTACGACCTCCTCAGCCGTCATGAAGCCGGTGAACTTGATGCGGAGATTCCGCTCATCATCGCCAACCATGACACGCTGCGTCCTGCGGCGGAACGTTTCGGCATTCCCTTCCATCTGATCCCCGTCACGGCGGAAAACAAACCGCAGGCGGAGGCCCGGCAGCTCGCCCTGCTGGAGGAACATAAAATCGAAACCGTGGTCCTCGCCCGCTACATGCAGATCCTCTCCAATGACATCTGCGCGGCGTGGCCCAACCGGGTCATCAATATCCACCACAGCTTTCTCCCCGCCTTTCCGGGAGCCAGACCCTATCACAGTGCCCACCGGCGCGGCGTCAAGATCATCGGCGCCACCAGCCATTACGTCACCGCCGAGCTGGATGAGGGCCCGATCATTGAGCAGGATGTGATCCGGGTCACCCACAAGCAGACCGTGCAGGACCTCGTCCGTCAGGGCCGAGACCTCGAAAAGGTCGTCCTTTCCCGCGCGGTGCGCTGGCATGTGCAGCGCAAGGTGCTGGCCTACAACAACAAGACCGTGGTCTTCGACTGAGCCCGCCCGCCATGGAGGAAAACCCTGTGATCACCCTCAACGGCGCCCCGCATGCCCTGCCGGCCGGCAGCACGGTGCTGACCCTGCTGCAAAGCCTGGGCCTGGCGGACATTCCCGTGCTGGTCGAGCATAATACCACGGCCCTGTTCCCCCGTGAGTTTCCTGACACCCATCTGGCTGCGGGTGACAGCGTGGAAATCATCCGCATTGTCGCGGGCGGATGAAGGATATGAACCGGCTATAATGCCTGCCTCTGGCTGACTTCCCATGAAAATCCAATTCCTAACCCTCTCCTCCGGGCTGCTGCTGGCGGGCCTGATCTTGCCAGCCCGGGCTTCCGGGGAAACAGGGCCCGCTCCCCCTGCCCCGGTGGCGCCGGAGCAGGGCGCCCTCCCTGCCAGACCGCACAAGATGGAAGCCCAGGTCATGGTGGAGGGATGGAAGGTGAATATTCATCCGGCGCTGTGGAAAAAAGAACGCGATGCCACGGTGGCGGCACTGCGGCTGCTGCAGGCGCAGCTGGCCGAGATTGTGCGCGTGGTGCCGGCTCCAGCGGTGGCGAAACTGCGCGAGGTTCCCCTGTGGTTTTCACCCCAATATCCAGGAACCAACGGGGGGGCGGAATATCATCCGGATGCGGGCTGGTTGCGCGGGAACGGCCGTGATCCCGCGATGGCCAAGGGAGTTGAATTCAGCAACATCAGCCGCTTTGCCCAGGAGATGGAACGGATGCCTAACTTCGCGTTGCATGAACTGGCGCACGCCTTCCACGACCGCGTCCTGACATTCACCCAACCGGAGATCCTTGCCGCCTTCGCCGCCGCCAAGGCCGCCGGAACGTATGACCGCGTGGCCCGCCACCATGGCAACGGCCGGCCTGGAACCGTGGAGAAGGCCTATGCCATGGCCGACGCCAAGGAATACTTCGCAGAAGGCACCGAGGCCTTCTTTTCCCGCAACGATTATTTCCCCTTCACCCGGGCGGAACTGGACGCCCACGATCCAGTCCTGGCGGCATTGCTGGGGCGGTTATGGGGCGGGACTTTTTGAGAGGGGCCGGTTCAGGGCGCAGGCTTGAGCTGCATGGCATCAATGTGGATCTTGGCCGGGCCGGGCGTGGAGCGGAAAGTCACGGAGGCTGGTTTGCCGGGCTTGAATTCGAAGATTCCCAGGAGGTGTGAGCCATCCGGGAAACGGGAGGCCAGGGTCTGGTCCACCTTCATCTCGCGGGGCCCCTCCGCCGTTTCCACCACCACCGGCGCAGCCTTGGCCCGGTTTTCATACGGCTGCCAGAAAGCGCGCACCTCGTAGCGGCCGGCCGTTTTGATTTCAAAGGTGAAAACGGCACTGGCCTGCGGATCATTGGTGATACGATAACCGGTCCCGGCGTAAGGCTTGAGATTGGTCGAACTTTCCCAGGTGCCCGTGACCACCGCCTGCGCATCATCCAACACTAGGCCGGGGAGGGTGGCCAGGTCGAGTTTTTCCGGAGGTGCCGGCGGCTCCGGGGGCGCGATCAGCGGCGCCTCGAAGTCCGCCCGGCGGGCCGCTCCGGGCTGGGTCATCAGCTCCTTGAGGAAGTCGAGGTATTGGTCATGGACTCCACGCGGCGTGGTATGGTGGCGGAGTGCGAGGTAGGCGGCCTTGCCCACCACCTCCCCGAACATCCCGCAAGTCTTCATCACCCGGGTGCTGCCGAGGGCATAACGATCCACCGAAATATTGCGGCCCGCCATGAAGAGATTGTCCACGTCCTTTGAATAGAGGCAGCGGTAGGGCACGGGATAGCCATTTTTCCGGTCGGTGTGTTTGCCGAACTCCGCGCGGCTGATGAAGGGATTGTCCGAGAACTTTTTGGCATATTGTTCTTTGGGATAATGCAGGTCCTGGTCCCAGGTGGTGGGCACACAGGCGTCAGGATGGACGATGCCCTTGACCATTTCCTCACCGGTCAGGATCAGATCCCCCACGAGACGGCGGGATTCGCGCGGGCCTCCGATGAAAGCCAGCCAGGACAAATCGTAACCTGCATAGGGATCAGCGGCATCGCGTTTCAAAGTGGTGACGGCTCCATAGACTGCCCGGAAATTCCAGTCCCGGATCCGTTCCAATCCATTGATAGGGTCCTGATCGAATCCGCTCTCCCAGAACCACTCCCCATGAAGGAAATCGCCTTTGGTTTCCACCGCCGTGAAACCGGGGGCGAACCAGTCCGGTTTCCCGCGCGTGCCGGTGGTGACCATCGCTTTGGGATGAGGAAAATCCTCCAACCCCAGGGGCAAGGCCCACGGGGTTTCCGGCCACGGACGGGGCTGGGCGGTTTTTTTCATGACCCACATGTTGCTCATGCCCATGCGGCCTTTTTCCTCCATCATCTGGGACGCCCCGGCGAGGGCCCCCACCGTGGCGTGGCCGGTGCAGTCGCTGAACAACTTGCCGCGGAAACGGGTTTCCTTCCCGGTTTTCACATCCAGGCCAGTCACACTGCGCAGGCTGATCCGGTAACCGGGCCGGGCGGCTTCCGCCAGTTCCACCCGGTAAACATGGGTGTTCAAAAAAAGCGTCAGGTTCGGTTCCGCGCGGACCACTTTTTCCTTCAGCTGGTCATTGAATTCCGCAGGGGAAGCCGCCGGGCTGTTGCCGGCACGGTCCGCAAATTCCTCCACGATATCTCCAAGATTGGGGAACAATCCGCGCTGAGTCCCGCCCTGGGCCCACACTTGAATTTCACTGCTGCCATTGCCCCCCAGCACCGGGCGGTTTTGCAGGAGGGCGACCTTCAGACCTTGCCGGGCTCCGCTGATGGCCGCACCAAGGCCGGCATACCCGCCCCCGACCACCACCAGGTCGTATTCCACCGTCTCCGGGGCCACTTCCGGCAGTTGCTTCAGGGTGCGGCGGAGTTGCGCGGTTTCCTTGAAGTCATCGGACGGACGGAAGCTGGGATCATCGCTCAAAATCAACGCATCCAACCGGCCATCGAATCCTGTCAGGTCCTTCAAAGCCAGCTCCAGGGTGGTCCCGGCGGCCTGCACCGTGCCGCCATCCTCCCAACGCCAGTCCAGGCCGGTGGCCCCGAATTCAGGCTCCAGCGCTTTGCCGTCCACCGCGAGGCGGACCCGGCCGGGCGATCCCGGTGCATTCCACGGCCCGACCCAATTTTTGGTTCTCACCCAAACCCGGTAAGGGCCGGCGGCGGGGACGTTCACCGTGGTGGTGGCATCCTTGACGGGTTGCCCCATCCCGTGCGCCATCAGATAGGCGCTACCCATGATATCGATGAACTGGGTATCCAGCACCCAGCCGCCGTGATTGGCGAAGGATTCCGCTTCGATCCATACGGGTGGCGCGGCCGCCGCAGCAGGAAAACTGGAAAGCACCAGAGCGAGGGCGAGAGGAAGGACTGGTTTCATAAGAAAGATGAAAAAGGATTACAGAACTGCAGCCCGTCCCCCCAAGTGGGAAACAGGTCGGCTCTGTCATAGGTGGTTTGTCCCAGACTGGCCAAGCAACACGCGATTATCGAATAAAAACGAAAATGGGGTGAACTATTTTCGCCGATCCCCTTCCCCGCCACCAAACCCACTTTCCCAGGAAAGGCGTCGAACCGGAGGCCAGCCGCGATGGAGGCGTCAGTCCCTTCCCGGTCCGTAGGAGATCAGCGGCAGCTCCCGCTTTCCTTCCTCCCATGCGTCCGACCGCGTGATCCTCAGATGCCCCCGGGCTTCCTCCGTCACAAAACGGGCCGCCAATCCCAGCCGGTTGGCGAGCGGCAGACCCTCCGCCACGCCGAGCACATTGAGCGCCGTAGCCCAACTGTCCGCCGTCAGACTGTCCGCCGCCATTACACTGACAGTCACGGTACGATGCGCCACAGGGTAACCCGTGCGGGGGTCGATCAAGTGATTGTCAGGCGCCCGGCCCAGCCGGAATTGCCGGTAAGTGCCGCTGGTGGAAAGACTGCGCGACTTCAGCATCAGGGTTTCGGCGGGGAGCTCGACCGCGACCGGCCAGTCCCCGGCGGAACGGAGTTCCCCTCCCACTTCCAGCAGATAATCGGTAACCCCCTGCCCTGCCAGCCACCGCGCCGCTTCATCCAGGGCCCATCCTTCCGCTAGGGAGGTCAGATCGATCTCGAGGCCGGGATGCGCCCGGGCCGCACCGTCCGGAAAGAGCGTGAGTTTGTTCCATCCGGTCAGGGGCAGGAGTGCCCGGATTTGTTCCGCGCCAGGTGGCTGGACCGGCCGCGGCGGAGGTCCATAACCCCATGCCCGGACCAAGGGACCAACCGTCAAATCATAGGCGCCTCCGGTGAACCGGGACAACTGCTGGCCATGACGGAGCAACTGCATGATTTCGTCAGGCAGGCGCTGCCTTTCCGTGGTGGCGGCCTGGTTGAAACGGGCCACCGGTGTGTCGTTCCGCCACGTGGAAAGCAGGCTTTCCACACGATCCAGGCCGGCTTGAATGCCCTGCCGGCAAAGCTCGGCATCCAAAGGGGCATGCCTGACTTTCAGCAACCACGTGGTGCCCATGGTGCGCCCGGAAACGTGACGGAATCCGACGGGCGCCTCCGCCACCCAGGCCGCGGCCCCTGACGGATTGTTCCGTGAAACATAACCCCAACCGGCCGCCGCGATGACACAGGCCAGCGCCAAGGTATCACGTCGGCTGAAACGGTCGCCCGGTCCGGCGGTGCGCACCCACTTCAGCAAAGCCCCCGTCGGACACCCATAACGGCAATAGGCCTGGGGAATCCACACCGACGCCAACAGACCCGCAGCCGCCAGCAACAACACGCCCAGACCAGCGGCACGCCATGCCCAGGCATCAAAAGGCTCCAGATGAGCCACTTCCACCGGGATCAGATGAAAAGCCGCTGCCAACGCGATGAGGAGCAGGATCCCCGGCACCCATTCCAACCAGGTTCCCAGCTTCCGCGGCACCCTGATTTTCCGTTTAGTGAGGCGCCCCAGCCAGAGTTGCGCGGCCCCGTGCGGACAAATCTGATGGCAATACAGCTGCCGCCCGGTCGCCCACGGAATCAGCAAGGCGGCCGCTCCCAGCAGCACCAGAGCCGGGGCATGGCGCCATGCCGGCCCATGGGTGGCCCAGCCCGCCAACAGGCCCATCGACAACAAATCGTGACTTGCCAACCCGACATAACCAATCAGCACGGCCTGCCAGCCCCGCCGAATCCAACGTTTTCCCCGCAACGGGGTAAACGCCATCACCAGCGCCCCCAGCAGCACCAGCGCCAGCAAGGTATCGCGCCACTTCCATGGAAAACGCGGCGGTTCCGGCTTCGCCGCCAATTCCATGGCCGCCCGCCGCTTCAGCCCTTCCGCCACCGCATAGCTGGTCTCGGTCGCTCCCGAAACGCCCTCGATGCCCTGCCTGGAGTAATCCATCGCCGCCAATTGTGCGAGGGTCCGCCCGGCAAACCCGGCCAGATAAAATCGATCATCCCGCACCTGATCCGTGTAATCGGCCGTGTCATAACTTTTGCGTAGCCTGATCTCCCGCACCGTCACCCCATCCGGCTCCAGCGCGATCAGCGACTCGGTCGGGCCCGCATGGCCTCTCACCTGATCGGAGGCAGGCGAAGTGCGGAGCACCTGCCCCAGCAGTTTTCCTGACGCATCGCTGGCCTTCCGCCCATCCCAGGACGCGGCGGTGGGGAACAGGGCCCTCACTTCCTCCATGGTGACTGGTTCCGGAAAACGGAGGGAGACGGGATTGGCCTCCAACCGCCGGGCCACCGCTTCCGCCATCGCCAGACTGGTCAGGGTGGAGCCACTCACCGCTTCCACCCGCGGCACCGGCTGGGTGGCCGGCTGCCAACCGGTCAAGGCCGTGGCAAAGCGGGAATCCTGCTCCACCAGCGCGGTGTGGTCAGGCGTATCGCTGCTGCTCAGGATGGAAACCCCACGGACCGTGCCATCCAGTGCTTCCGCAATCAGCAAATCACTGGGGCCGGCATAACCAATAATCCCATCGGTGGACGGCGCCGTCCGCAGCACCTGGCCCAGCACCTGGCCATCCCCCGTCAGCACCGGCCAGGCCTGCCGCGGGGAGATCACCGGCCCGAGGGAAACCACCTCCGGAAACCAACGGCGCACCGTCTCCAGCGGAGGAGGAATGACAGGACCCGCCCCGTCCGGCGGAAATTGCGCCTGCAGCATCCACACCACTGCCCCCAGCACAGACAGGCGATAGAGTTGGAGCAGCCTGGGTTTGGTCAATGCCATGCCTGAGGTGGGAAAAACGGGTTCCGGTCCGTTTGGATTTGGACGAAATCCCCCTATCCCCAGCGCCGGGGAATTCAACGGGAGCCTGCCTTGGCGGGTCACTTTCCCGGGAGCCACCTTCGCCTTTGCGGCCCGCGGACAGGCTTTTTATAATAGCATTCAACCCCATGTCCTTCGCCATCTTCGACCTCGATCAGACGCTGCTGCCCTACGATACCCAGGTTCTATTCTGCAATTTCGTCCTGAAACAGCATCCCCTCCGCCGGGCCTACCTCGCCCTGTTCGGGCCGGCTGCCGTGCTCAAAGCGGCCCATCTGCTCAGCACCCGCACTCTGAAGCGCGTTTTCCTTTCCTACCTGCGAGGCCTCTCCCAGCCCGAACTGGAAAAGCTCGTCTCCGCCTTTGTCGAACAGGAAGTCCTTCCCGCCCTCTATCCGGAAGTCCTGGCCGAAGTGGAACGCCAACGCGCCGCCGGCCGGACCCTCATTCTGAACTCCGCGAGCCCCTCCTTCTACGTCGGGGCCATCGGCAGCCGGCTCGGTTTCCATCACTCCATCGGCACCGCCGTCCGCCTCACCGATCCCATGCCGCTCTTCCCGGAGATCGACGGACCGAATAACAAATACGAGGCCAAGCTCCTGGCCATGCGCCACCTCATGCCCACCGAACTTTCCTTGCCCCTCCCCGGCGCCTGGGCCTACTCCGACAGCAAGGCCGATCTCCCCCTGCTCCGTTTTGTGGAAAACCCCGTCACCATCCATCCTGACCCTTTCCTCGCCAATATCGCCGAACACGAACATTGGCCGATCCTCACCCCTCCGCGTCCCCACCCCACCCGGTTTGCGTTCCTCAAAGACTGCACCCTTCAAGCCCTCGGGCTCTTCCGCCGCCCCTGATCCAGTTCCTCCCCTTCAAAATCGACCTTCAACCTCATGTCCCCCTTCCTCGATTCCTCCCTGCACATCCGCTGGTCCACCCTGACCCCGGACGCCATCGTTCCTGACATCACCACCGCGCTCGCCGATGCCGAGGCCCGGGTGGATGCGGTCTGCCGTACCGACCGCGGCCGCATGACTTTTGAAAACACCTTCCTCGCCTTCGAATCCAGCACCGCCGGCCTCAGCGAAGCCTGGGGCAAGGTCGGCCATCTGGATGCCGTCTGCAATTCCCCGGCCCTGCGCGAAGCCTACAATGAGATGCTGCCGAAGGTCACGGCCTTCTACACCAAGCTCATGATGAACGAGGCGCTCTGGGACCTGCTCAAAACCTACGCCGACACCCCGGAAGCCAAAGCCCTGACCGGCGTCCAGAAACGCTACCTTGAGGAAACCCTCGCCGATTTCCGCGCCAGCGGAGCCGACCTCCCGCCTGACAAAAAACAACGCCTGGAGGAAATCGAAGCCGAGCTGGCCACGGTGACGCAGAAGTATTCGGAAAACGTCCTCGATTCCACCAACGGCTGGGAACTCATCCTCACCGATGAATCCCAGCTGGCCGGCCTGCCGGACAGCGCGAAATCCGCCGCTCTCGCCGAAGCCAAAACCAAAGGCCACGGCACTCCGGAAGCCCCCGCCTGGCGCCTGACCCTGAAGGCCCCCTGCATGATTCCCGTGATGGAACATGTCGATGACGAAGCCATCCGCCGCCAGATGTGGGTAGGCAGCTCCGGCATCGGCCGTACCGGCGCCTGGGACAACACCGGACTCATCCGCACCATCCTGCGCCTCCGTCAGGAAAAAGCCCAACTGCTCGGCAAAGCCAACTTCGCGGACCTCGTGCTCGAACGCCGCATGGCCCGCAATGGCGCGCGCGCCCTGGAATTCACCGAGGACATGCACCGCCGCATCGCCGGCGCCTTCAGCCGCCAGACCCGTGAACTGCAGGAATACAAAGCCGAGGCCGTCAGCCAGCCCACCGGCCCGCTCGAGCCCTGGGAAACCGCCTACTGGTCGGAAAAGCGCCGCAAAGCTCTCTACGATTTCGACGAGGAGGAGCTCCGCCCTTACTTCCCGATCGATGGCGTCCTCGGTGGCATGTTCAACATCGCCGAGCAGCTCTTCGGCATCCAGATCAAGGAACGGCCCACTGTCTTCCTCGACCCCGCCGCGCCGACTCCGGAGGCCGTGCCTGACACCATTGAGGTTTGGCATCCCGAGGTCAAATTCTACGAGATCCACAACGACCGCGGCACCCATCTGGGCTCTTTTTATGCCGACTGGCACCCCCGCGATTCCAAGCGCGGCGGGGCGTGGATGAATTATCTCAAAACCGGCTCCCCACCCTCCGGCGAGCGGGACCGCGAACCCCACCTCGGCCTGATCTGCGGCAACATGAGCCCCTCCGTGGACGGCAAGCCCGCCCTCCTTTCCCATGGCGAAGTCGAGACCGTCTTCCACGAATTCGGCCACCTGCTCCATCACCTCCTCGGCAATGTCGAAATCAAGTCCCTCAACGGCGTCAACGTCGCCTGGGACTTCGTCGAGCTGCCCTCACAAATCATGGAAAACTTCTGTTGGGACCGCGAGAGTCTCGACTGTTTCGCCAAACACCACGAAACCGGCGAACCGATTCCCGGCCGGCTCTTCAAAAAGATGATGGCCGCCAAAAACTACCTGTCGGCGGTCACCACCATGCGCCAGCTCGCCTTCGGCAAAATGGACCTCGACCTGCACCGCATGCCCGCGCTAGCGGAGGACGCCGACCTTGATGAAGTCACCGATGAACTGCTCAAAGGTTATGTGATGCCGCTCCGCACCAAGTCCCCCAGCATGGCCCGCCGTTTCACCCACCTCTTCTCCAGCCCGGTCGGTTATGCCGCCGGCTACTACAGCTACAAGTGGGCCGAAGTCCTCGACGCCGACTGCTTCAGTCGCTTCCAAAAGGAAGGCATCCTCAACCCGAAAACCGGCCACGCCTTCCGCGACTGCATCCTCAGCAAAGGCAACAGCGAGCCCCCGGAAAAACTTTTCAAGGATTTCATGGGCCGCGACCCCGAACTCACCCCGCTCCTGGAACGCAACGGCCTGGTGTGAGTCCGTGGCCTGGGCTTACTTTATTGCACCGCATCACTTCCCCTCCTCCACTTCCCCGGCGGCCTGCTGCTGCCACCACCACTCCAAATTATTATCGGGCGCAAATCCCTCATCACCCACCAACCGCCCGCCATCGGAAGACCAGATGGTTTTGGGCCCGGTTGAAATCCGGACGGTCAGGATCACCTCCCTGCCATCCCCCGTCCGGCCGAGCACGCGCCGCAGGCTAAACCCCTCCTGACTTCCCACTTCTGTCAGGGCAGGCCATTCCAGCAGGACCTCCACCAGGGGAGGGCGCAGGCTGCCGGTCAACTTGATCTCCAATGGCCCCGGCTTCCCCGTTTCGATTTTGGCCGCATCCACCGTGCCCTCCTGGAGGGTCGCCTCGATCTTGAGATCCCATCCTCCCATCACGGGCTCCACACCGGCTGAAGCGTTAGTCCGGTTCAAGTTCTGCAGGCTTGACGTCTGCCCGCCGCGCACCGGAATCCGGCCCCGCCAGATCACGGTTTCTCCGTCCGGCGCGGCCCCGGGAGCCGACAGGCTCAGCGTGGTGTCGGCGGTCATGGATTGGGCGGAATTCATGGAACGATAGGGTTCCAGCGCTGCCATTTGCCGGGCCATGGAAGAAAGGGACGCCGGTTTCCCCTGCACAAAAACATACGGACTTGGCCACAAATCACGCCCGTCCACCCAAGCCCGGATATTCCCCGGCTCCAATCCAAAAAACCTTTCCAGCACCGGCGTAATTTCCGGCAGCTTCGCCTCACCAAACAACTCCGGCACGGCAACCGCCGGAAGGGAATCCCCGCCGAGGCCCGGCAAGGGGTCAGATCGTTCCCGGCCCGACGCCGGAAGGGCAAAGGGATCCGCTTCCTCAGCCCGCGGTTTCGGCGACTCAGCTTCCTGACGCTGCCTGGCAAGCTCCTCGATCTCATATTTCCCAAACATCCTCCCTGCCATCTCGGCTGAATCCGCCACAGTAAATTGCGGCCGCCCGGTCCACTGCCCGATCACCTTCCCCAAATCGGACGGCTCCATGCCATCCTGCTCCACCGGGTGGCTTTCAAAGACAAAAAACAAACGTTCCGGCGGTTCGCCCGGCAGAGAACCGGCTTCGACCAGCCAGCTTTCGCCCTTTTTCGCCAACTGCTGAAAAGCCACCTTCGCCTCCGTCAGCACCCCCGTCTTCAACCGTGTTAGAAACGAGATGGCAAAGTTGAAATCAACGTGCTCCCCGTCATCGGCAAAAGTGCATTCCATTTCACTGACCATTCCCGGCCCCATGGTGTTCATGGTCCGCCGCGGCGTGGTCATGGCCTCTGATTTGCCTTTTTGCCCTCCCCTGACCACAAACATCTGCCGGCCCACCACCCGGCGGGCCTCTGCGCCCAGTGCCATCAGATCGGCGGGCCGCTCCGGGCGGAACTGCCAGCCCCCCGGCCCAGCCGCCGGCACTGCCCAAGCCGTGATCCGTGCCTGCAATTGATGCGACCGGCTGCCCCGCCAATTCTCCTCGCCCAGCCAGATGCCCGGTGGCCACTGGCAATACGCCCGCACCTCCCGCTCATCCTCCGCGGCAATGCTGGCAAAGAGCAACTTGCTCCCCGGATGATACAGCACGCGCGTCCCCGCATGCGGCCGGAACCCCCGCGCCGTCCAGGCAGGCACCACGTCGTAAACACGCCCCTCAGGCAACCGACTGGCCTCCGCCCCCGGATTGGCCACGGTCCACAAATCTGATGGCCTGGCGCTGCCGCGTTCCCATACCGTAAACGGATCAAAAGCGGTCAGCCCGCCCGTCCGGAAAATCCCCGCGATCACCGAGGGCACCGGAAAAACCTCGCGTTTTACCGCATCCAACCCAGCGGCATGCCCCATCGCCAGGAAACCACCGGACAGAATCAGCCCCAATACCAGCTTCCGCACAAAGCCTCGCCATGTGTGGACAGTCTTCATTTTTCAGACTCTCCGGCTGGGTCCGGCTGGCCCGTTAGAGGAGACGGCAACAGGAGGAACTCCAACGACAGCAAAACCAGGCGGGGTTCCTTTTCCTCTGTCACCCCCAATTCCTGGAAAACCGTGCTGCCTGGCGCCGCCAGAATTTGGGAGTAGATCTTGAAGGTGGCGGCCTCCCCGCTGGGAGCCAGTTGTTCCGTCCGCATCTCCCAGGCGAAATTGATATCAATCCATCCTGCATCATCGCTGACCGTGGCCTCGTATTCGAGCCAGCGTTCCCCTGAAAGCGGCAGGGCGTCGCCCGGTTCCGGTCCGGCCTTCGGCGTGGCGGCGTCCTCCCGATGCAACTCCACCCTCGCCTTCTGCCCGCCGCGGCAAATCAGAGCGACCCGGTCCACTACCGTAAGCTTTTCCTGTGGCAGCAGGCTGATTGGCGACTGCGGGCCAAACTCCGGCGGCACCGCTGAAACCGGAATCACATAACAAACCACATTCAACTGCACCTGTTTTGGAGCAGCCCCGGTTTCCGCCGCCACCTGCTGGACGATCCGCTGCAGGTGCCGCAGATCCCGCCCCGTGGACCGCAGGAAAAACTGTCCCGCCGCAGCATCATAATAGGCACTGCTGCCTTCCGGCAGATCAAACCCGCGTGCTTTCAGCACCGCCTGCACATCCGCCTTGCCGCGCTCCGGCAGGCTGGCCGCTTCCTCCCGGGTGAAAACCCGCGCCGGGGCGGCATAAATGCCGAAATCCAGTTCCTCCGCCCGCCCCGTTTCTGAAAAACACCACCACCACAAAGCAGAAAACAGCAAAATCCGGAGGCTCATGCTCTGAACATAGCAACCGCCCGCCCCCATGGCTAGAAGGAAAATTCCATCCCCAGCCCGCACCAAGCCGGCAGGCGGTTGCCCTCCAGCAAAGTTTTCCCGGACTCGCGCTGTCATCCTTCCCTGACTGTTCTTGCCATTGTCCGCTCGTTTTGCTAAGTTCCGTCCATGCTTCGCGTCCTGACGTTTTTCCTTCCGCTGCTGATGATGGGCCACGCCAGTGCCGCACCGGGCCCCATGGTCCTGAGCGCCCACTCACCCCGGAATCCCGCCGTCACCGGCACCCTGTCCATCACCCAACTGGAGGCGGTCTGCACCCTGCGGGACGCCCTCGCCCGCACCACCGTCACCCTGACCCTGGCAGTGGAACTGCCCAAAGCCGAGCCGGTTCAACCCATGGAGGGAACGCTGGTTTTTCCCCTGCCACCGGATTGTGTCATCACCGGAGCCGCCCTCGACCTGGGCGCGGTGCTGCGCCGGGCTTCCCTGACCTTCAAGGAAACTGCCCGCGCGGCCTACACTTCCGTGGTCAGCCGTCAACTGGACCCGTGCCTCGTCACCCTGCGCCCAGACGGCATGGTTGAAGTGCAGGTCTTTCCGATCACCCCGGCTACCCCGCGCCGCGTGCAGTTGGAGTTCTCTCAAATCCTCACCCCGGGTCCCGGTGGCCTGACTTGGGAGTTCCCCCTCCGCCTGCCCCAACCGGTGGCGGAAGCCAGCCTCACCACCGATGCCCCACAGCTTCCCCAGCACGGAAAAGCGCGGCCGCAAAATTTCTCCGGCGGCTCCGGCTGGTCGCTCACCGCTCCGCTGCCTCCACCCGGGGGCGTCTGGCCCGCCCATCCTGACGAAAACGGAAAATATCTCTTTCAAGCCCTCCTTCCGGCCGCCCCCCCTCCGCCCGCGCCCCACCGCCTTTTGCTGGCCGTGGATACCTCCGCGCTTCAGCAACCACACGATGCGAAGTCCGAGCAGCGTTTCCTGACCGACCTCATCCAGCGGATGGGCGAGGGCCACATCGCCCTCGCCGTGTTCAACACCTTTCCCCAGCCGGTCATCCGTTACGAGGTGCATGGCGGAAAGTGCGATGCTCTTTTCCAAGCTCTCGCCAGCCTCACCTACGACGGGGCTCCCCGGCCGGAGGAGCTCAAGCTGTCGGCCATTTCCGCGGATCTCACCATCATCATCAGTAGTCTGCAACATCCCCTCGCCAGCTGGGTAACGCCTGAATTGCCAGCGAAAGCACCGGTGATCGTGTTGGATAGTGTTTCCTCCGCGCCGTCCACCGTGGCTCTTCGACTCGCCAGCAAGTCAGGCGGCGCCGTTTTTAACCCCCGGTCCGCCGGGCCCCCTGTCTATTTTCCAAGCCTCCCTTTGGCTGCCGGAAGTTTTTCGAATCCCACTTTTCACCTCCTGCCGGACCGGCAATTCTGGTTCGTCACCGGCACCTTGGGCGGCACGATCTTCGCGGGATCGGAACAGGAAAAGCATCCACCCCCTGCGAAGGACAACGACCTGGCCACCGGCCTGTTGACTTCACAGCACCGCGGTCGCACCCGCCTCTTTGAACTGATGCAGGATGCCCCGGCATCGCTCCGCCATGCCCTGCCGACGGAGTGGGCTTCAGCTCCGTTTTTGAGCGGCCTCACGGGATTTATCGTCCTCGAAGAATGGGAACAATATCACCAGTTCCGCATTCCCTTTCCGCCGGATCTGATCGGAAGCGGTCCTGTTTTTGCCATTAATGAGGAACCGGTTCCCATCGATTTCAGCATCGTCTCGCAGTCGATTCTCCGGTCACCGGGCTCTTCCTTTGATGCCTTCAAATGGCATCGGCAACTCATCGGTAAAAAGCTTCAAATAATGAACCAGTTGCGGACGAATCTGCTCGATTTTCAGCAGCGGCGGGTTCCCTCCGACACCCTGAAAAAGTTGGGACTCGACGATCCCACCTACCAGGAGGCGTATCAGAAGCCCTCCCAACTCGTCACGGAAGCCAAGGACAAACTGCCACAAATCACCTCGAAGTATGCCGGGGCTCCCCCGGCTGACCGGGTGGCTCTGATCCGCCAGGCCCGGACCCTCCAGGAAGCCAAAGTAGCCCTGATGGAGATCCTGAATCCTGAACTGTGGGGCGGCATGTTCCGAAGCGGTGGCTACACCCCGGTGGCAGATCCCTTTAATGGGCCGGTCACTATTGAGGATTCGGTATCAGAATTGGACCGTGACAGCAATTCCGGCCAGGCTTCGGCGGCGGATGAAACGGGCCTTCCGTCCGCCTCCGCGCTGCAAGCGGACGCGTCTGCCGGAAGGATGGAAGCAGCGGCCATATCCACAATTATCTCCAGCGCGGAACGGCTCCACCGGCAGGGCCGGGAAACCGAAGCCATCCGCTCCCTATCCAATCTCGCGGCCCGGCCTCAACCCGAACACGGGTTGCTCCGCCTGTTCGCCTGGCAACTCATGGAATGGGACCAACCCCGCATCGCTCTCAACGTCATGATCCAGGCGGATTTCCTCCACGGCCCTACGGCAGTGACCGAGCGCGATGTGTCCCTCGCCAAATCCGGGTTCCCCGGCTCACCCGCAACTCTCCTCAAAACCTTGTCCCAGCTCCCGCTCGGCGTGGCCCAGCGCGAAGCCGAAGGCATGCAGGGCCGCGGCGCCGCCGACTGGCGCATCGTCCTCGAATGCGCCGATGAAACGGCAGATGCCGACCTGGAAATTGAAGGTCCGGATTTCGAAACCGCTTCATGGCAAAATCCTCTACCCGCTTTTGGCGGAGCCCTTTCCTTTGATGGCAAGGGCTTCACTCCGGAAGATTTCATCCTCCTCACCGCCGCCAAAGCGCCACTCACCCTCCGCGTCCGTCTCGACAGCAAATCACCCGCCCCGGTGCGGGTGACCATTTTCCAGAACTGGGCCCGGCCCGATCAAAAAAAGCAGGTCTTTCTCCTCCCCCAGTGCCAGCCCGGCCTGACCACCATAACGGAAATCTCCGCCGCCAAATAAGACCCGGTATCCCCGCCTCCGCTAACTTAGGGCTGCGATATTTTCCAGCAGCGCCCCGGCACAAGCTGCGGCGAAACCAGGTTCGTTGACATTGCCGGCGTATTCCCGCACCGGAATCCCTGCACGCAATCCTGACTTCAAGGCTCCGAAGAGGGCGGCATCCGCGGCGGCATCGTGGAATGGGCCGCCCGATGCACTGACCACGCTGATTCCACCCAACGGCAGCAGCACGGTGACCGGCGCGGCGTAGGCATTGATCTTTTCCGCGAGGATACGACCCAGCTCCGCATTCTCCTCCGGAGTGGTGCGCATCAGGGTGACCTGGGGATTGTGATGGTAGAACAAGCGGTCCTTGAATTTGGCAGGCACGGATTCGGGCGCACCGAAATTGACCATGTCGAGGCAGCCTGGCGCGATGATGGCGGGCACGCCAAATTTGCCGGCGGCTTCGAGGCGGTGCGGGCCGGCATTCAGCACGCCGCCCACCAATTCGTCCGCCCATTCCGTGGTGGTGATGTCAAGGACCCCGGCCACCAGGCCACTTTCGATCAAGGACTCCATGGTTTTGCCACCCTGACCGGTCGCGGCAAAGACGAGAACTTCATAGCCAGCTTCCTCCAGCAGGCGTTTGGCCTCGGTGACGCAGGCCGTGGTGTTGCCGAACATGCTGGCCACGATCAGCGGCTTGGATTCACCCGATTCTACGGCTGCGGCTCCGGCCTGAACCATTCCGCAAATGGCTCCGGCGGCCTGGGTGAAGAGTTTGCGGGAAATCCGGTTCAGACCCGCGACATCCACGATGGACGGCATCATCACAATGTCCTTCACTCCAACGTAGGGCGCCGTATTTCCGCTGGCCAGCGTCGAAACCATCAGCTTCGGAAAACCCAGGGGAAGCGCCCGCATGGCCGCCGTGGAAATCGCCGTGCCTCCACCACCGCCAAGCGAAATGATGCCTTGGATGCGACCCTCCGCCGCCAGCTTCGCGACATAAGCCGGCACCGCCTCCGCCATCGCCGCCACCCGCAGGCCACGGTCCAGCGGCATGTCCGGCAACCCCGGCAAAATGTCGGTGCGGCTCACCTGCGGCTCCACCTGAGGCGGCTCCAGACAGCCCACATCAATCAGGAGCGGTTCATGGCCCAACCCGCGGATCACCTCCGCGACGAAAGCATGTTCATGTCCTTTGGAATCAAGCGTGCCGAGAACTGCGATGGTAGCCATAATGCCGCGATCCAACCAGCCGCAGCCGCGGGAATCAAGCCCAACTACCCATGGTTTGCGGGATTGCGGCAGCCGCCTCCGTGTCTACTGATTCCTTTTAAGCCATGGATACTCCCGCCCCCGTCACCCTGCTGGGCTCGCACGCCCCCCTGCCAACCGATCCCAAGGACGCCCGGCTGGAATGCTTTCCCAACCGCACCCCGGACCGCCCTTACTGGATTCACCTCGACTACCCGGAATTCAGCAGCCTCTGTCCCGTTACGGGCCAGCCCGACACCTGCCGCCTGCGCATCTGCTACGTGCCGGACCAGCTCTGCATCGAGACCAAATCCCTCAAATATTACCTCGCCTCCTGGCGCAACACCGCCGCCTTCAATGAAGACGTGGTAAACCGCCTCCTCGACGAACTCAGCGCCTCCTGCTCTCCGCTCAAAATGATCGTCCGCGGCGATTTCTCCGCCCGCGGCGGCATCCGCCTCACCGCCCAGGCCAGCCTGCCGCCGGGCATCATTGAAAATCCATTCGGGCTTTAGCACTGGAACAGAAGATCACGAAGGACACCAAAGCACCCCGACGACCCGACCTGACCAGGGATCCCTCCGCTTTCCCCCCTTTCTGTCCTTCGTGATCTTCTGTTCAAATCCTTCCATCAACCACTCATGAAAGTCTGCGTCCTTCTCTCCGGCGGCATGGACAGCGTCACCGCGCTGCATCACGCGGCCAGGGAACACGACGTCGTCTCCGCCGTCTCCTTCGATTACGGCTCGAAGCATAACGCTTCCGAGATTCCCTGTGCCCAATGGCACGCCTCGCAGTTGGGAGTGCCCCACACCGTGATTGCCCTGCCATTTGTAAATGAACATTTTGCCTCCGACCTCCTGCAGAGCGGCGGCGAGATCCCGGACGGCCATTACGCCGAGGAAAACATGAAACGCACCGTGGTTCCGTTCCGCAATGGAATTATGTTATCCATCGCGGCCGGATTCGCCGAAAGCCGGGGTGCGGAAGGTCTGGTGATCGCTGCCCACAGCGGGGATCACGCCATCTATCCGGATTGCCGCGAGCCCTTCATGCAAGCCATGTCCGACGCCATCCGCCTCGGCACTTACGTGGAAATCCAAGTCCTCCGCCCCTTCATCGACAGCGACAAAACCGGCATCGCCCGGCTCGGCGCTGAACTGGGAGTGGACTTCGCCCGCACGTGGTCCTGCTACAAAGGCGGCACCATCCATTGCGGCACCTGCGGCACCTGCGTCGAGCGCCGCGAGGCCTTTCTCCTCGCCGGCATCGCCGATCCCACTTCCTATATGGCCACGCCACCGTTGCCCGCTGCTCCATCATGCTGATTTCCGAGATCTTCTACTCCGTCCAGGGCGAGGGCCTCCTGACGGGTGTGCCCAGCATTTTCATCCGCACCTCCGGCTGCAATCTCCGCTGCCGCTGGTGCGATACGCCTTACGCGTCCTGGAAACCGGAAGGCATCGAAACCAGCGTGGACGCCATCCTCACCAAACTCCAAGACTGGCCGGCCGCCCGCCACGTCGTCCTCACCGGAGGCGAACCCATGGTCGCCAAAGACATCGATTCCCTCATCCGGCAAATCCGCACCGCTGGCTACCACCTCACCATCGAAACTGCCGGTACCATTCCGCTCCCGGAGCCCGGATGCGACCTTGCCAGCCTCAGTCCAAAGCTGAGCAACTCCACGCCCCTCCCGGGAGAAATCAGCGAGGGCTGGATCACCCGCCACGAACTAACCCGCCGCAACCTTCCCGTCATCCAGTCGTGGATCGCTGGAGCGGTCGAAACCCAACTCAAGTTCGTCATCTCCAACGAAGCTGATCTGGAGGAAGCCCAGTTGCTGCTGGCCGATCTTGGTCACCCGCTCCCGCCGGATCATATTCTCCTCATGCCCGAAGGCCGCACCATGGAGGAACTCCGCACCCGCTCCGCCTGGCTAGTGGAAGTCTGCAAGACCCACGGCTACCGCTTCTGTCACCGGCTTCACATTGAGCTTTTCGGCAATACGCGCGGCACCTGAATACCCCAAATAATCACAACCAAGGCGTCAGCGCATCGATCAGCGCATCATCCGGCTCCACATTGAAGCGCGGACCGGCGCTGATTTCCAGACGGATGCCATCAACCGTCCGGCAGCTGATTACCAGGGGGGTGCGGCCAGGAAACCTGACCACGATGTCATGGATGTTTTGCAACTCGCTTACGGAATTTTGCATGACGTCGAGCCGCAAGGTGATGGGCTTGGGGCCGGCGGCACCAAGAGCGGGCTGGCGGCTGTAGTTTCCGTTGGATGCGGCGGGGCCATGGGACCCGTTGCCGTTGCCCTCCATCATGGCCGCGGTGGGTTCCGGCAGGGGTTTGATGGCCTGGGCGACCAGTTGCAGGGCGTCGCTGCGGTTGTCCTTTTCGATCTTGGCCGTGATTTCCACCACGCTGCCTTTCTCGAGCGTCTTGCCGAACTTTTCGTATTCCTCGCCCCAGACCATCACTTCGCTGGAGCCGGTGAAATCCTCCAGCCGCATGATGGCGAATTGTTTGCCGGTCTTGGTGTATTTGACGTTCAGTTCGCTGATGATGCCGCCGAATTTCTGTTTGCCGCGACGGTCCTTTTCCGGGATTTCGTCGATGAATCCCAGCTTGCGGTAGGCCTGGCTGGCGAGGGTGGAGCGCCACCGGTCGAGCGGGTGGCCCGAGACGTAAAAACCCAACAACTCCTTTTCGTCATTGAGCATCTGGGCAGCGCTCCAAGGCTCGGGTTTCAGCGCCATGCTGCTGGACGCCGGGGCCGGGGCGGCATCCAATTCCTCACCAAACAAGGAAAACTGACCCGCGGCCTTGTCCCGCTGGGTGGAGGCTCCGGCGGCAATGGACTGATCGATCCTCACAAAAAGCGAGGCCCGGTCCTCGCCGGTCCAGTCGAAGGCCCCTGATTTGATCAGGCCTTCCAGAATCCGTTTGTTCACCGCCCGGGAATCGACCCGGCGGGCGAAGTCTTCCAGTCCCTTGAAGGGGCCATTTTCATCGCGCTCCGCCAGGATCATCTCACAGGCGGCTTCGCCCACACCCTTGATGGCAGCGAGGCCATAACGCACGCCCCATTTGCCTTCACCTACGGCTTCCGGCAGGAACTGGACCCCGCTGTGATTGACGTGCGGCGGCAAGATGCTGAGGCCCATGGCCTGAACCTCGCCGACAAAAATCGCGATCTTGTCAGTGTTGCTGATTTCATTGCTCAGCACGCCGCACATGAATTCGACCGGGTAATTGGCCTTCAGATATGCGGTTTGATATGTGACGAGTCCGTAGGCCGCGGAGTGCGACTTGTTGAAGCCGTAGCCCGCAAACTTTTCGAGCAAGTCGAAGATGTCGTTGGCGCGCTGTTCCGGGATGTTATTGGTGTCGGCGCAGCCTTTGACGAAGATCTTCCGCTGCTGCGCCATCTTCTCCGGATCCTTCTTGCCCATCGCCCGCCGCAGCAAGTCCGCCGCGCCGAGGCTATACCCCGCCAGCAGGTTGGCCGCCTTCTGGACCTGCTCCTGGTAGATCAGGATGCCGTAGGTTTCACGGCTGACGTCCTCCAGCAGCGGGTGCAGATACTCGACCTTCTGCTTGCCCTTTTTCCGGTCGATGAAGTCAGGAATCAGCTCCATCGGACCCGGCCGGTAGAGGGCGATCAGCGCGATGATGTGGTCGATGGTGTCCACGCCAAAGTTCTTGCACAGGTTGGCCATGCCACCGGATTCCAGCTGGAACACCGCGATCGTCGCGCCCCGGCTCAGCAGCTCGAAACTGGGTTGGTTATCGAGGGGGATATGCGAAATATTGAAGTCCGGAGTGTGCCGGTGAATCAGCTTCACCGCATCGTTGATCACCGTCAGGGTCTTCAGCCCGAGGAAGTCCATCTTCAGCATTCCCAGTTCCGTCAGGGGACTCATGGCCAGCTGGGTCACCACTTCATCCGCATTGCCCCGGGTGAGCGGTAGGAAGTCGGAAAGATCCTGCGAGCCAATCACGATCCCCGCCGCGTGGATACCGACCCCGCGGGTCAGGCCTTCGAGTTTTTCCGCCGTTTCGTAAAGCCGGGCCACTGCGGGATCATTCTCAATCGCGGCTTTCAGGTCAGGATTTTTCTTCTTGGCGGAAGTCAGGGTGATACCGAGTTCCGCTGGAATCATCTTGGCCACGCGGTCGGTGTCGCCATAACTCATCCCCAGGACGCGTCCGCAGTCGCGAATCACCGATTTCGCCCCAAGCGTGCCGAAGGTGATGATGTGGCTGACGCAGCGTTCGCCATATTTTTGGCGGACGTATTCGATGACTTCCGGCCGGCGCGTCTGGCAGAAATCGACGTCGATATCCGGCGGACTGACACGTTCAGGATTGAGGAACCGCTCAAAAATCAGGCTGAAGCGCAATGGGTCGCAATCGGTGATGCCCAGCGCATAAGCCACCAGCGACCCGGCGGCCGAACCGCGTCCCGGCCCGACCGGAATGCCATTGTCCTTGGCCCATTTGATGAAATCCCAGACGATCAGGAAGTAGCTGAGAAAGCCCATCTTCGTCATGATCTCCATCTCGTAGTCGAGACGGGTTTGCAGCTCCTCGGTATGGGCACGCTCACCGAACCGGACTTCCAGGCCCTCGCGGCAGATGCGCTGGAAATACTCCTCGCGCGGGCTGCCGTCAGGGGAATCAAACTGTGGGTACTTTTCCGAGGAGGTGGAGTCCAGCTTGATATTGATATCCACCTTGTCGGCGATCTCCAGAGTGCTCCACAGCGCCTGCGGCACGTGTTTGAAGAGCTTGATCATTTCCTTGGGGGTCTTGAAATAGACCTCCTCGGAATACTTCATCCGGTTCTCATCGAAGACCATCTTGCCGGTGCCGATGCAGATCATGACATCGTGCGCGGCGTGGTCGGTGCGGTCGAGAAAATGCACATCATTGGCCGCCACCGGTTTGATGTTATACTCCTGCGCCCATTCCAGCAGCTGTATGGTGCACTTCCGCTGGGCCTCCGCCACATCCCCGTTGATGTGGTCGTGCAGTTCCAGGTAAAAATCATCACCCCACCGTTCCTTGAACCACTCCACCGTGCTCCGGGCGTGATCCAACTGGCCGGCGCGGATCGATTCGTTGATCTCGCTGTTGAGGCAGCCTGACAGAATAATCAGCCCCTCGCCATAGGTTTCCAGATCGGCCCGGTCCGTCCGCGGTTTGTAGTATTGGCCATCGAGATGCGCCCGGGAGACGATCTTGGACAAGTTCTGGAAGCCGACCGCATTTTTGGCGAGGACGGTGAGGTGGTAATTATTTTTAAACCCGGGGACTTCCTTCCTCAGTTCCTTTTCCCTCGGGGCGACATAGAGTTCGCAGCCGATAATCGGTTTGATCTTGGCCTTCTTCGCCGCCTGGTAGAAATCGATGCAGCCGTAGAGATTCCCATGATCCGTCATGGCCACGGCGGGCATTTTCAGTTTCACCGCCTTCGCGATCAATTCGTCGATCCGCACCGCGCCATCGAGCAGGGAATACTCGGTGTGGACGTGGAGGTGGACGAAGGATTCTGGAAGTGCGGGGGCAGCCATGGGGGAAAGATCAGATTGGAGCGGCCTGGGCGCGACGCAAGCGGGGGGCGGCGCGGGGCACGTTTCCGTGAACAATTCCGGCGGCGCTCCCGTCAGAGGTTCCACGGGCCGTCAGGTTGACAACCAGGCCGCCCGCCCCGACTTTCGCGACCTTTCCCCCATTCCCCGACCCGCATGAAGCTTTCCCCGATTCTCCTCGCCTGCACCGTGCTCCTCACTGGCAGTTTCACGCTGCCGGCCAGGGCCCAGGAAGCCCCTCTGGCGGTTCCCGGCGACCCGACGGCCGATCAAATTGTGGAGCTGGTCCACCTCAGCCGCGCCCTGAAAAAACATGAATTGCGCGGCACCCTGAGCAAGGACGATCTGGAAGTGCCTTTTGTCGTCCGGATGGAGGCCGATCTGGTCCGCTTTTACTTTGAGAATCCCAAGCAGATCATCAATCTGAACATCAAACAGAAGGGCGCGGAGTTGACCGAGGTCATGGCCGGTTCCAACAAACCCGTCCCCGCCAAACGTTACGGCGAAGGCATCCGCGGCACCGACCTCACTTACGACGATATCTCTTTCCGTTACCTCTATTGGCCAAAAAGGGTGAAACAGCCCAACGAGGAAACTGTCAAAACGCGCAAGTGCTGGGTGGTCGATCTCTACGCTCCGCAGCAGATCGGGGAATACGGCATCGTCCGCATTTTTGTCGACAAGGCAAGCGGCGGCCTGCTCCGGACCCAGGCCTACGATTGGCAGGGACAAATGATCAAGGTGTGTGCTGTCACCTCCGGCATGAAAGTGGATGGGGCTACCGTTCTCAAATCCATGGATGTGATCCGCTATCAGCCCGGGACTAAAAAAGTGGCCGGCGAGACCACCTTTGAGTTAAAAAAACCGTGAGACATCGCTCTCAGGCCTGACGGATCAGGGCCGGCCTGAATTGGCCTGATCCAGGCGCCCGGCGGCATACGCTCCAAACACCTGGGCGATGGCATCACGGACCTGGCGGAAGACTGCCAGTTGCTCGTCCTCTGTCCCGGCCGCGTGCGCGGGGTCGGGAAACGGGAAATGGTGCCGGTTCCTCTGCCCGGGAAACACAGGACAGACCTGGTCGGCATTGCCGCAGACGGTGATCACCGTTTCCACCTCCCTGGTGAGGAATTCATCCAGATGCTTGGACACATGTCCTGACAATTCGATCCCGATTTCGGCCATGGCCCGGAGGGCGAGCGGATGGACGTAGCCCGCAGGATGCGACCCGGCGCTGGCCACCACATAACCCGGGCCCAGAGCCTGCTGCAGCAAGCCTTCGGCCAGGTGGGACCGGCAACTATTGCCGGTGCAGAGCACGAGGATGAGAGGAGGGGACATGATGGGAGGGCGGCGGGGGTAAGCTTTCAATCGCAGCCGCCGGGCCCGCAACAGGAGGCCGGCTTGGCGAAGGCTTTGGCAAACATGGCGGGGACGGTCCCACGCGGCACGCAGAGTTCCTTGGCGAGACAGTCGGTGTGTTTGGTGGTGAGGGAAAAAACCAGCGCGCCCTCCACCATGCCGGCGCTGCTGACAGGATATTGCGAGATCAGGCCGTGTTCGTATTCGATCTCGACGGGGAGGTCCTCCGATACGAAGAGCGGTGCGCCTTTCCGGAGGATGCCCAGCAGCTTGCCGGCGTGAATCCGGTGGTCGGCATCGGGTCCCACCCAGGCCTGCAGCTGGCAAGTGGTGGTGGTGCGTCGGGTGCCCCCGCAGTCGATAAAATCCTTGGTCACCTGGCCGACTTCCGTGATGTGAAAGGAGACCGGCACCGGATCGCCACCGGGGAGACGGAGTTGCAGGAGTTGATCAGGATCGCCGGAGAGGGCGGTTTTGAGTTCAGCGAGGGTCATGGCCAGGGCTTGGGGTGGAACGGGAAGGGAACCGGTCCCGTTTTCCGGAAAAACCATTTCAAGGATGCAGGATGCCGCGGGCAAATCAACCTGCCATCGCTTTCCGCGCGGGTCTGCCGGAAGCGGAAATACTTCCGGCCCCGGCGGGTCCGCCCTCCCCGGCGCATCCTGGTCCCGCTTTGGTTTTGGATTTGCGGGAATGGGTTATCGTCGTTAGGAATGGTCATGACTTTCTGGAAGCGCTGGACCACTGCTCTGGCGGAAGCCATGCGTGGCGGGCTGAGGCAGATGCAGGAACCCCTCTTCGTTCTGGCGTGGGCCGCGGTCGTTGGCATCCTGCTGGCTGACCGCTGGCCCGTCACCGGTGGATGGGTGGGTGCGCTGGTAGCGGCGGGGCTCGCCGCGGGGTGGCGCCGGGGCCGGGGTTGGATCCATCTGGCGGCCCTGTGCTGTTTTGGACTGATGCACAGCCTTCACCTGGATGATCCCCTGCGGACGGAAACCGAACGGGTGATCGCCCCCGGCGGCAGCCTGCAGGCCCTGACGACTGGCGTGGTGACGGATGCTCCCGCCGCAGGATATTCAGGGAATTCCTGGCAGTTCCCGCTGCGGGTGGAAAGTCTGCAGGCCCATGGCCGTTCCTGGCCCGCTGCCGGCTCCCTGATTTACGTCAGGATGTATGATACCCTGATTCCCCCTGCCTATGGTGACCGGGTGGTGCTGGCCGGACTGTTGCGCCGTCCTGAACCGGTGCGCAATCCGGGCGAGTTTGACTTCGCCGGGTTTCTGAAGCGTCAGGGATTTGCCGCGGAATTCAGTGCCGACGGCAACGGGGAGCGATGGCAACGGCTGGAGGAAGAGGCCGGACATCCGGTGATGGCGGCGGCGCTGCGGGCCCGCGACTGGATCGCGCAGACGGTGACGCGGGATTTGGAGGACTCGCCGGACATCGCGGCCACTGTGCGGACCATGGTGCTGGGCACGCGGGAAAAAACACCGGATGAAATCACGGATGCGTTCCGGGCCAGCGGAACGATGCATGTTTTTTCGGTCAGTGGCCTGCACGTCGCCCTGTTTGCGGCGATGTTATGGTTTGTGCTCAGCCTGACCCGCCTCCCGCGCGGCTGGATCATCGGCCTGAGCCTCGCGGTGATGTTTTTCTATGTGTTCATCACCGGACTCCGGCCCAGCGCCTGGCGGGCGGCGCTGATGGTGGCCATGCTGATGCTGGCGCCGCTCTGGAATCGCGAGGGAAATCTCTTCAACAGCCTGGGAGCCGCGGCCCTGCTCCTGCTGGGCTGGGACACCCAGCAACTGTTTCAAGCAGGGTTTACCCTTTCCTTCGGCGTCCTGTTGGCCATCGCGCTCTTCCAAACTCCGTTTCAAAAACTCGCCGGCGTGTGCCTGGGCCGGTGGAATGCGCCGGACCCGTTTTTGCCGGAGGAACTGCGCAGCCCCGGGCAAAACGGCTGGTATTGGCTAAGGGAAAAGCTTTGTCTGTCCCTGGGAGTTTCCACCGCCAGCACCCTCGGGTCCATGCCACTGATGATCGGTTATTTCAATCTGATCACCCCCGTCGGCATCCTGGCCAATCTGGTGCTGATCACCCTGTCGCTCTGGATTCTGGTGGTCGCCTCGCTCAGTCTCGTGTCCGGAGCGCTGGGGCTGCCGCCGCTGGTCCTTCTGTGGAACAACGCCAACTGGGCTCTCGCGTGGGCCTCGATCAGCACGGCCAAGTTTTTTGCCGCATTGCCTCTGGGCCATGTCCGGGTGGATCCGGCCCGGCTTTGGCGGGGCGATCCCTGCGAAATCACGGTGCTGGCCCTTGACCATGGCGGCGGCAGTGCGCGGATTGACACCCCGTCAGGCCGCCAGTGGATGATCGACTGCGGCGGCCTGCGGCATTGGAACCGCACCGTGCGCCCCCATCTGGAGCGCACCCCGGTGAACCGGCTGGATGGGATTTTCCTGACGCACTCCGACAGTTATCATACCGGGGCGGCAGCGGCCCTGTCGGAGCTGTTTCATCCAGAGCAAACCTGGAAGTCCGGAGTGACTGATGGCGGGGATGCTTCACCCTTGGAGGCGGGACAGCGCTTCACGCTCGATGACACCGTAAAGCTTGAAGTGCTGTTTCCACCAAAAACCTGGCAAGCGGGCGTGGCTGATGACCGGGCAGCGGTGCTGCGGCTGGAGTGCCGGGGCTTCCGCCTGCTGTTCATGGGGGACGCCGGTTTCCTCACGGAAAAGGCGCTGCTGGCGTCGGGGCAGGATCTGCGGGCGGATGTGCTGGTGATGGGTCGCCATGGCTCCGACTTCTGCGGTCTTCCGGAGTTCATCCGCGCCGTGAATCCCGGAGCGTTGGTTTTTTCCAACAACCGCTTCCCGGAAGCGGAACGTGCTCCCGGATCCTGGCAGGAACGCATCGCGGGGATGGGCATCACGCTTTTCGACCAGGCGCTGACCGGCGGGGTCACCCTGCGGATCGATAAAACCGGCCTGAAGCTGGGGGCCTTTGCCAATGAGGCCAGCTGGCAGCGGAATCCTCATCCAGTGTCACCATGGACAACCCTGCCGGAGCAGCCCGGGCCGCTGATCCGGTAGCCTGCGGCCTGATCCGGCCATTGGTCCGCGCTTGCATGCGTGGCTGGATTCTTCCCTCATGCAGGGTGATGATGAACCGCCAATCCTTTCTCCGCCTGACGGGCACCGGCCTGCTTGGCGCGGTGCTTTCCTCCTGTGCCACGGCTCCGGTTTCCAGCGTGCCGGTGGTTTGGCCGCCCCGGAAATTCGCCACCGTGCGGGCCTTTGTCTATGACTGCGATGCGGACAAATCGGTCAGTTTTTTCCAGAAAAGTGGGTCAGTGCACCGCGGCGTGATCAACGGGCCAGGCGTCCTCCTGACCGAAGCCCAGGTGCAGCGCCTGATGCCCGCGCTGACCACCGCCACGGTACGCCAGCACCGCACCGCCTGCTATCTGCCGCACCACGCATTCCTCTTTTATGATGCTGCCGGCCACGTGGTGGCGCATTCGGAAATCTGCTTCACCTGCACCATCCAGCGCAGTTCGCCGGCCGGGTTGCCGGAACATATCAACTTCCAGGCCGTGTGGGATATCCTGCGCGAAGCCGGCGTGCCCTGCGGCGACGGCAGCCAGTTTTACAAGGACCTGTTCAAGGCGCTGCAGGCGGGGCGCTAGTCCAGCGGGGCGGGCCGGTACCGGGCCGGAGGGAATGACTCATTTCATGACCGCGATGCCGAGATCCCGGCCAAACACCGGCGGCCCTGACAGAACGACCGGGTCACTCAAATCATTGAAGTGCCACCATTCGTCCGCGTAGATCGAGAAACCGGCGGACATCATGGCCTGCTGAAGCCGCGCCAGATTGCGCTTTACGACCGGATCCTGCCCCGCATACGCCGCAGCGGCCTGTTTTGTGAAGTCATCGAAAGCACTGGGCATTTCCTGAACTTTTCCTGACAAATCCACCAGCGTCACATCCACCGCCCGGCCGTAGCAATGCTTGGACCATTTTTCCCGGGGGTCAGCCACATATTTGTCGTCCTTGAACATCTGGAACAATTGCCACTGCACCTCCGGCGGGCGGTAGGCATCGAGGACCAGCAGGCCCAGGCCGTGGGGTTTCAAGGCGCGTTGGGTGGATGCCAGTTTTTGGGCCGTGGCCTCTGCCGCCATGGCAGGGAAGCCGAACGGATAGAGCACCTTTTTGAAAACGTTGTCAGGAGTGGCGTAGCGGAGGTCGGCTTGGATACTGGCGTCATAGGCCTGCACCGGCACCAGACCTTGCTGCCGCGCCCGGGCCACAATGGTGCAGGCATCCACCGGCTCCAGCCGCAGCGGCGGCGGCATCACGCGGCAGCCGGTGAAAAGCAGGAGCAGGAGGAGAAAGCAGGCTGACCAGGGCATGAGGGGAGTGGTTTCAACGCGGACCTGCCGGCAGCTTTCACTTTCCG
Organism: uncultured Verrucomicrobiota bacterium; assembly: GCA_942492905.1. Classification (GTDB taxonomy): domain Bacteria; phylum Verrucomicrobiota; class Verrucomicrobiia; order Verrucomicrobiales; family V1-33; genus CAIZWU01. The sequence continues at coordinate 701,605 of OW818657.1, read as the reverse complement.
GCGGACTGGCCCGCCGGTTTCGGGGCAAAGCGGGTACCGATGCCCTGCCCCGCCACCAGGTCCGGGATTTGCTGGGGCCGGCGGCCGTTGGCAATGATGGTTTCCACGCCGGCATTTACGGCGCTTTCCACCGCCCGGAGTTTGCTGATCATGCCCCCGGTAGAATACTCGCCCTTCTCATCGCGGGCAAAAGCCAGCACCTGCTGGATATCATCGACCTGCTCCACGATGCGCTCGGTTTCTCCCGGAGGCATCAGCCCATCCACGCTGGTGAAGAGAATCAGCAGATCGGCCCGGACAATCCCGGCAAGGCGGGAGGACAGGGCATCATTGTCCCCAAACTTCAGCTCCTCGGTGGCCACACTGTCATTTTCATTGATGACCGGGATGATATTGCCGCGCTCCAGGAGGCTGAGCAGGGTATTGCGGAAATTCTCCCGCCGCTGCGGATCCTCGAAGTCCTGGTGCGTCACCAGCAGCTGCCCCACATGCAGACCGCAGGCCCCCAGCAGGGTCGCGTATTTATTCATCAAGCGCGTCTGGCCTACCGCGGCACAGGCCTGGAGCACATTGGTCTGATCCGGCCGTTTGGCAAATCCCAGCGGCTGCAGCCCCGCGGCCACTGCTCCGCTGCTGACCACAATCACCTCGTGCCCCTGCTGCCGCAGGATCGCGATGGCTTGGCAAAGGTTCGCGAATTGGCTTTCATCCAAGGCCGCCGTGCCCGGGCGGGTCAGGATGCCGGAACCGAATTTAATCACCAATCGTCTGGGGGAAGTACTCATTTGGAAGGAAGGCGGAAAATGGGTTGCGAAATGCCCCGTGTAAAGACAGATTGCCGTCCACACGACATGGTTCCGTCGTCTAATGGATAAGGCTCTGGTTTCCGGAACCAGCGATCTAGGTTCGATTCCTAGCGGGACCACCACCCCTCATCAGCTTGAATGCGGTGATTATTGAAAAGTGGCACCACAGACCATCGGATGACTGTGGAAATTGCGGCCATGGGGTCCATTCTGGCGAAATCGTTGCCCTGCCCCGCCGCGAACAACTTGCCCTGCCATTTTACGCGGCGCATAAATGGGACGTTTGGCAGAGTTTTTGCATTTAAATCCCTTCGCGTCCCGTTCCCGGCGTTTTGCCGGATCCCTGAATTGACCTGATGCCCGAAAGCGGTGTCATCCCCTAGAAATACCCCAGCCATGTCGAATGTCCTGACCCTTTCCCGTGTAGCCTCAAGGCTATCCCCGCTTTCACTCCACCCGGCGAAATTATGGTATGGATGGTTGGCCGTCGCGGTTTTTTCCCTGCTGCCCGTGAAATCCCAAGCGCAGGAAGTCTCCTTGGCCGCATGGGATGTCAGCGGGGCGGTGAACTACGGCGAGTCCCCTTTGACCGCATCCAGTGCGGCTCCCAATACCACCACTATTCCGCTGACCAAAGGGAGCGGGGTGACCGTCCCGGCCAGCGGGGCTGCGGCCCGCGCCTGGGGCGGAACTGACTGGACCTTGGCACCGACGGATGCAGGTACCGCCATCACTGCGGAAAAATTCTTCACCTTCGGAGCGGCTCCCAGTGCCGGTTACCGGGTTTCCTTCACGCAAATTGACCGTTTGGACTACCGTCGGTCGGGCACCGGACCCGCCGAAGGGGTCCTGCAATACCAGATCGGAGCGGGCGCCTTTACCGATGTTGGCCCCTTGTCCTTTTCTTCCTCGGCCTCGGGCGGGGAAAGTTTGGGTCCCATCCTGCTCAGCTCGATCACCGAACTCCAAAACATTGCCGGGGAAACTCCGGTCACGTTCAGGATCGTGCCCTTCGGTGCCACCGGGGCCAGCGGTACTTTCTATATCTTCGACCGGGCCAATACCACCGCCGCTGACCTTTCCGTGAAGGGGTTGGTGAACCCGACCAGCGGAACGCCGCCGACGATCACCTCCTTCAGCCCGGACAATGGTGGAGCCGGCACCGTGGTGACGATTGACGGCACACTCTTCACCGCCGCTCCCACCGTCACCTTCAATGGCGTCCCTGCGCCCGGAGCAACGGTGAATGCGGGCCGCACCCAGATCACGGTCACCGTCCCTCCGGGGGCCACCACGGGCCTGATTGTTGTCAGCACCGCTGGCGGAGCCGCCGCCTCGCCCTCCGCCTTCACGGTGCCTCCCCTGCCACTTCTGGCCCTGAGCACGGATCCTACCTTTTTCCCTGAAAATGCCACCTTGGAAGCCACCGTCTCCCGTCCGGCCGAAGATCCTGCATTGTCCAGTCCGCTTACGGTGAATCTTGCCAGTTCCAACAGCGGCAAGGCGGTCGTTCCTGCCACGGTGGTGATTCCTGCCAATGAGTTGTTTGCCACCTTCACCATCTCCGGGGTTCCCGACAATGTGTTCACTCCAGCCGTCACGGTCACCATCACAGCCTCGTCACTGGGTTACGCCAACGGCACCGCGGAGGTCTCGGTCACGAATATTGATCCCGCCCCGCCAGCCGGTGCCCCGATCGTGGTGATCAATAAATTTCTTAACATCACGCCCGATCTGGTGGAATTGCTGGTCGTCGGCAATGGCACCCCCGGCACCACGGTGGACCTGCGGGGCATGATTCTGAAGGATTTCAGCGCCAGCATGGCCAACGATGGGGGAGGCAAGCGCGTCTTCAGCAGCACGGCTCCGATCACCACCCCCGGAGCACCGGAAGGCAGCAATTTATTTGAAGCCGTTCCGGTCGGCACCCTGATTGTGATCACCAATAACACCGTGACCACCGACACGGACACCTCGGATTTCCTGATCCGGGTGGGTCTGGCCGACCCCGCCTGTTTTTCCGGCACCACCGGCAGTTTTGATCTCAGCGGGACGGAAATGGTGATGCTCAAGACTGCCGGTTCCGCCGAGGCCGGTCAGGAAGGCTCCATCCACACCCTGGCGGCCGGCCCGAATGATCCGTCCTCCTATGCGCGGTTTGATAGTGTCCTCTCAGCCAAACTTTTTGCCACCGGCACTAATTCCGCCATCGCCCAGAATGCGACTTCCACGATTTCCGACTTCAACGGAGTGGGAGCCATCTCCAGCGGGACCCTGTCGGTGGTTGATTTTGGCAAAGCCAACAATCCCTCCAACAATGGCTATATCCGCAGCCTGCGCGGCATCACTTCGCTGAGCGGGGTCGGCGCCGCCTCCATTGAAAACGAGACCCCCGGTAGCCCCTTCCTCGACAAGAATATTTTTGGGCGGGGACTCAGCGCCCAGAAAGCCTCCATCACGGTATTCAGCGACGTTTCCCCCGGCACCTTGACCCGTCTCTCGATTATGGTTCCCTCTGCCCTGGGCACCCCAACCGCTCCAAACCTCACCGTAACGGGAGCTGGAGCCGGCACTCCGGTCGTCTCCATCGCGGGACAGACCATCTCCATCACCGGAACCGCAGCCACTACTGTAAATCCAGTTGTTATCACCCTCTCCGGCCTCAGCACCCCCAGCCCGACGGGACCCTCCGCCGATGGACGCTATCCGTTTATCGTCAGCACCGCAGGACCCTCCGGCACCCTGGCTCCCCTCGCCACCACCCCCGCGGCCGTGGTCATCATTCCGGTGGAATCCCTCCGCGATGTGGATCCCGTAACAGGAATCCCCGAGGAATTGAACAGGATTGTGGCCATCAGCGGGGTGGTCACTGAGGAGAATTTCAACAATTCCCAGCTGAGCGCCTTCATCCAGGATGGCAATTCCGGGATCAATATCTTCTCGTTCAACTTTGCTTTGGCCACCCTCACCCGCGGCAACCGGTATGTCGTCACCGGCACCATTGTCCAGTTTGCGGGCCTGACCGAAATCAGCCCGGCAGTCGCCTCGGACCTCATTGATCTGGGGCCCGACACCGCGCCCCTTCCCCTGGTGGTGACGGCGACCCAGATGGCCGACCCCGTTTTTGCGGAAAGCATCGAAGGCCGGCTCATCCGGATGGAGGGCCTCTCCTATGTCTCAGGAAATTGGGCCGATCCTTCCAGCACCAACATCAACGACGTAATCCTCTCGGATGCGGTGGGCAGCACCATGACGGTACGGATCGCCCAGGCCACTGATGCCAATTCGCCGCCTGTTTCCTATCCCGCCACCATCACCGGCATCCTCTCCCAGGCAGCCCTCCCTCTCGATCCATTTTCCGGCTACGTCCTGATGCCACGGGACGCGGCCGACGTGGTGGCCAATCCGGTCGGTTACGGTTTCTGGGCGGCGGCCTATCCGGAAATTGGAGGACCTGATGATGACGCCGACGGGGATGGTCAATCCAACTTTCTCGAGTATGCCCTGGGCACCATTCCCAATGACTCTGGCTCGGTCCAAGTCCTCGGAGTCACCCTTATCCAAGGGGAACCCGGGATGATGATCACCAAGGGCACCGCCGCCGCTTCCGATCCCATGGTGGAATACCGGATGGAGGGATCGACTGATCTGACCGATTGGGCCCTGACTCCAGATCTGGAGCTGGCGGAAGACGCCTCCACGTATTCGGCCCGTTATCTGGGCACTTCACCCCGCTATTACTTCCGGCTCAAAGTCGGCCCCCCACCTGTCATCCCGGGTTTGGAATGAACGACTTCGATGCGATCATCGGTTCCTGCCGGAAGTGGTAGTCCGGCAAGTTCTCCTTGGAATGTTCCCCGGCATGAAAATTCCCGCCTTCCTGCTCCTGCTCCTCGCCGTTTCCTCCCCCGCCCAATCACCGCCGGCTCCGGCGCTGCCGGGGAAATGGAAGCTGGTGCCGGAGTTCACGGATGAATTCGACGCCCCGGCACTGGAGCCGGGGAAGTGGCAGCCCCGCAATCCGGAATGGTCCGGCCGCCCGCCCGGCTGCTACCAGGAGAAAAACGTGGTCATCAAGGATGGGAAACTGCACCTGCTGCTGAAGGCGGAGAATGTTCCTGACATGCCGCCCGGCTACAAGGACTACACCTGCGCCATCGTGCGCAGTCTGAAACGGATCCGCTATGGTTATTTCGAAATCCGCTCCCGGGCCGGTGCTTCCGTGGGCACCAGCGCATTCTGGTTCTACCATCAGCAGCCGGAGCGGTGGGTGGAAATCGATGTCTTTGAGCTCTCCCCCCGCCATGCCCAGTATGGCCGCACGCTTTTCACCAATGCGCCGGTCATCCGTTATCCCGGCCAGACGGGCGAACTGGCCCACAAGCAGGAATTCACGCTGAAGGAGGACCCGTCCGCCGGTTTCCACACCTGGGGCCTGCTCTGGGAAGCCGATCTCCTGACGTGGTATCTGGACGGCAAACCGTTGCGCAGCCTGGCCAACACCCACTGGAAGACCCCGCTCCGGTTGATTCTCGACACCGAAACTCAACCCGAGTGGCTGGGTCTGCCGGATCCTGCGACCCTGCCCGCCACTTTCGTGATCGATTACGTCAGGACATGGCATCCCGCAGCGGATTGATCCGGGAATTTCCCTGCCTGAAAGCCGGGTCGCGCCCCTTCCCACCGGGAAAAATGGATAGGTTCATGGCCCACAAAAGTTCCTTCCAGGACGGCCGTCTGTGCTAATGTCATGGGACGAACCTCAATATCCAATCCTATGACCCCATCAGAACAGGAATCGATTCTCGCCATCGCCCTGATTGCCGCCTTTGCTGACGGCTCGAAGGATGAAGCTGAACACGCGGCCATCCGTGGCATCCTTCGCGATTTCCAACTGGATAGCGCGCGGATGGCAGGACTCTATCAAGGAGTCATTTCGAAGGAAACCAGCGTGGCCGGGGCCGCTGCGGGTTTGGCTTCTCCGGAAGCCCGGGACCTCGCTTATGAGATCGCGCGGTGCCTCTGCGAAGCCAACGGCCCCGTGGTGCCGGCAGAACAGGCGGTGCTCGACCAATTAAAACCTGCCCTCGGCATGGCCAGCCTTGCCCCGGCCCCGCCGCCAGCCGCCGCCATCCCGGGTGACCTGGAGACACTGTTGATCCGTTATGCCGTCCTGACGGCCGCGTTGGAACTGCTGCCGCAAACGGCAGGGTCGCTGGCCATCGTGCCCACGCAAATGAAGATGGTCCACGATATTGGTCAGCGGCATGGCGTGGCCCTGGACCGCACCAGCCTGCAGGATTTTGCGGCCACCCTGGGCATTGGCGCGGTTTCCCAGGTCCTGGAGGCAGGGCTGCGCCGCCTGTTTTCCGGCGTGGTGGCCAGCGTGGCGGGAAAGACCGGCCAAGCAGCAGCGGAAATCACGGGCGGAGTGGCCGGGACAGCCCTGACCTTTGCCACCACCTATGCGTTGGGGCAAGTGGCCGACCGCTACTACGCCGAAGGCCGCAAAATGGACCTCTCCATGCTCAAAGCGGAGTTCACCAGCCTCGTCGAAAAGGCCAAAAGCCTGCAAACCCACTACGGCACCGCCATTGCCGCCAAGACCGGGGAATTGGCTGAAAAATTCAAAGGAATGGACGTCTCCACCGTGCTCGGCAACATCCTGCAGGGCAAAGCCATCTGACAGACCGCCTGGTTCATCGGCCCACCAGGCGGAGCGTTTCTGACCGGGAAAAAAACCTTCCGCTCCGTAACCCTCCCCGCTTGCTGGAGTCCTTGGCTTCCATCCTTTACCCTCCCCAGCACCGTGCGGCCGGCGCCCCAATCCTCAATTGAACCTGATCCGCAACTGCCTTAAGCAACCCATCCCATTTGATTTTCCCTCCCCCCGTTTCCGTGACCCGATTTCTCCCACTGGTGACCGCCACGGCTTTAGTGCTGCTGCCCGCTGCTGCCTTTGGCCAGGAAGCCGCCGCCACGGCCCTGCCCTCCCTCGCTGCCGCCCCGCACGTGCAGCGCGCCATCGCCGCCATGCGTGCCCAGCAGTGGAAGGCCGCCCGCAGTTCCTGGGAGGCCGTACTCCGGCTGGAACCGGAAAACGCCGCCGCCCTTTCCAATCTTGGCAAAGTCCAGTATCAACTGGCCGAACATGAAGCCGCCCGGGGATCGCTGGAGAAAGCCACCACGCTCAAACCGGACCTGGCCGATTCGTGGCTCACTCTGGGCCAGGTTTATTTGGAACTGAAGGCTCCCATGATGGCCGTTTCCGCCACGACCCGGGGCGTCGCGGAAAACCCCGCCGATCCGCGCGCCCACAATTCCCTCGCCATCATTCTCAAACGCATCGGCTGGACCAACGGCGCAGAGGTCGAACTGCAAAAAGCCCTCGATCTGGATCCGGACTACACCGAAGCCCATTTCAACCTCGCCGTGATGTATCTGGAGCGGAAGCCTCCCTCCCTGGAAATGGCAGGCCGGCACTACCGGAAGGCCCGGTCGCTGGGAGCCGCCCCCGATGAAATCGTGGAACAACAAATCCGCGGGGAATCGGCGGTCGAGGAGTCGGAGGTTTCCGAAGATGAGTCCCCTGAGGCCCCGATCGGCGGCGCTTCCAGCAAGGAAACTGCTCCAGCCAAGCCCCCCCGCGCCATACCGGTGTCCCCGCCCCCGCCTCCCGTCCGCCAGCCTTCCGTCAAAAAAAACCCTCCCCCAAGGAAACCCACTCCCCCATGAAGCGACGCACGCTCCTCCGAAATGCCGCCCTGACCCTGCCCACCGCCGCCTTCCTGCCCCGTGCGTTGGCCCAGTCCGGCCTGCCCAAACCGCCCCCGACCTCTGCCAAGGCCTGCATCGTGCTGGATGCCGTCGGCGGCCAGATTCTCTTTGAACGCAATGCCGACGAGCGCCGGGCTGTCGCCAGCACTCAAAAACTGGTCAGTGCCCTCGTCTGCGTGGAGAGTACCGCGCTCGATAAAATCGCGAACGTCTCCGCCTTCGATGCCGCCGCCGAGCCCCACAAAATGTACCTCAAGGAGGGAGAACATTATCCGCTGAAATCCTTGCTCCAGGCAATGCTGGTCGAAAGCTGCAACGATGCCGCCCGCTGTGTCGCCCGCACCTGTGCCGGCAGCGAACCCGCCTTTGCGGTCTGGATGACCCGCCGTGCCCAGCAACTCGGCATGAAGAATTCGCAGTTCAAAAACGCCAGCGGACTGCCAGCCGAAGGCCAATATTCCACGGCCCGGGACTTGTCCCGGATCGCCCGTGCCGTACTTTATAACAGCACCCTCCGGGGCATTGTCGGGCGGCATGAACTCAGCGTCTCCCGGCCGGATGGCCGCGTCAAAAAACTTACCACCACCAACCACCTGCTGCGCCCCAACTCCCCCTTCTACCTCCCCCACTGCATCGGCATGAAAACGGGTTACACCAACCTCGCCGGCAAGTGCCTCATCTCCGGCGCCAACTACCGGGGCCGCACCATCATCTGCATTTCCCTCGGCAGTTCCTCCAAGTACATCTGGAAGGAATCCGCCGCCCTGCTCAACTGGGGACTGGGGCTGGCCTGAAGCAATCCCCCAAGTTCCGGGGCCGGTGCCGGCCGCTGTCCGGCGCTTTCCTGATTCCGTCCGGAACTATTCCCCATTCCCCCATGCGCAGCTATGATGAGGATCTCGCTCCCCTGCACGCCGCCTCCCTGCACCGGAGCCTGCGGCCCCTTGAGACACCTCAGTCGCCCCTTGTCAGGATAGGCGGCGCTGAACTCCTGAATTTCTCCTCCAACGATTATCTCGGCCTCGCCAATGCCGAACCCGTCCGCGCCGCCTTCAAACAAGGCCTGGACCTCTATGGAGCCGGCTCCGGCGCCTCCCGTCTCGTCTGCGGCACCCTCCCTCCGCATGCCGCACTGGAGCGCAGCCTCGCCGCCTTCAAAAAAACCGACGCCGCCCTCACCTTTTCCTCCGGCTACGCTGCCGCCATGGGCACCCTCCCCGCCCTCTGCGGTCCGGAAGACTTCATCCTCCTCGACAAACTCAGCCACGCCAGCCTGATTGATGCCGCCCGACTCAGCGGCGCCACCGTCCGGATTTTCCCGCATAACCATCTCGGGAAACTGGAGCATCTCCTGCAGTGGGCCCGTTCCAAAGCCAATCCCGCCTGCCGCATCCTCGTCGTTACCGAAAGCATCTTCAGCATGGATGGCGACTGGGCTGATCTCTGGGACATCGTCCGTCTCAAGGAAACCTACGGAGCCCTCCTCCTGCTCGATGAGGCCCATGCCTTCGGGATCATGGGACCCCAAGGCCGCGGGCTCGCCGCCAAACTCGGACTAGCGGCCCGTATCGACATTCAGATGGGCACTTTCAGCAAGGCCGCCGGCCTCTCCGGAGGCTACCTCTGCGGCAACGCCGCCCTGATCGACCTTCTGATCAACCGCGCCCGGTCCTTCATCTACAGCACGGCCCCCTCGCCCGCCCTTGCCCACGCCACCGAAGAGGTCATCCGCCACTGGCTCCCCACCGCTTACGGAGAAGATCGCCGCACCCGCCTCTGGGGCAATCTCGCCTATCTGACCACCGTTCTTGAGGGCCGCATCCCCGAACCCTCCAGCGCCATCGTCCCGCTTCCTATTGGCGACGAAGCCGAGGCCCTCCGGCTCAGCGCCCTCCTCCTTGAAGCGGGTTTTCTGCTTCCCGCCATCCGCTATCCCACCGTCGCCAAGGGAAAAGCCCGCCTCCGCCTGACCCTCAGCGCTACTCATACCACGGAACAAATCGATGCCCTCGCGGCCACCCTGCTCCCGCTCCTCCCTCGGTCCGGAGGGTAAAGCATCGTCCGCCTATCCGATTTTCACCCCCAGCTCTGGCAGCCGGAATGACAGAAGGCATCGTCACGAAACCTTCACAATAGAAGCATATCAAATACGGTGGTTGGATATAATTGGTGGGGACTTATGAATCCCATCCATCCACCTCTCCATCTGCTGGGCCTGTGTTTCCTCACCACCCTCACGGCAGGATCCCTGCAGGCCAAATCCCCCTCCTCCATCAGTCTCGCTCCGCTGGGCAGTGTGGCGGCAGGATCCTTCCTCACCAGTGCCGCGGAAATCGTAGCCTACGATGCCTGCAGCAAGCGGCTGCTGGTCGTCAATGCCCAGGCGGCCCAGATTGATGTGATCGACATCACCAATCCTGCCGCGCCGGTCCTGCGCGATGATCTTTCAATCGACGTGACTCCCTATGGAGCGGTCGCCAACAGCGTAGCGGTGCGGGACGGGTTGATTGCCGTGGCCGTGGAATCCGCCGTCAAAACAGACCCGGGAAAGGTGGTATTCTTCGGCCGGAACCTGCAATTCATTTCGGCCGTGGAAGTAGGGGCGCTCCCTGACATGATCACATTTACGCCGGATGGACGGCATGTATTGACCGCCAACGAAGGAGAGCCCAGCACTGACTATGCCCAGGACCCCGAGGGCTCAGTCAGCATTATCAGTATTTCGAGAGGAGCCGCCCGGGCGACCGTCCGCACGGCAGGTTTCGCGGCATTCAACGGAATGAGCCGTGAGCACCTCTTCGACGGCAATGGCAGCGGCCCCAAACCTGCCGTCCGGGTCTTTGGGCCTGAAAGCACGGTGGCCCAGAATATCGAGCCTGAGTTCATCACTATTTCGCAGGATTCAAAAACGGCATGGGTGACTCTCCAGGAAAACAACGCCCTGGCGATTATCGACATCTCCACCGCGACGGTCACCTCCGTCAACGGACTCGGCGTCAAGGATCACAGTCTGGCGCTGAACCACTTCGGCTCCAGCAATGCGATGGATGCCAGCGACCGTGATGGCATCCCCGTGGCGAATGCCGGTGGGATCAATATCAAGAACTGGCCGGTCAAAGGACTCTTTCTTCCCGACGCCATCGCTTCCTTCAAAATTGGCAGGGAGACGTATCTGATATTGGCCAATGAGGGGGACTCGCGTGACTGGTCAGGCTACTCGGAGGAGACCCGCGTGGGCAGCATGGCGCTTGATCCCATTGTATTCCCGCCAGCGCTGGCGGCGGAGTTGAAGAAGACGTCGAACCTCGGCCGGCTCAAAGCAACGAAGGCCCAGGGCGATACCGCAGGCAATAGCATCTACAAGGAGATCTATACCTTCGGGGGCCGCTCCTTTTCGATCCGCTCGACGACAGGAGCTCTGCTCTGGGACAGTGGTGATCAGTTTGAGCAAATCACGGCAGCCCTGCATCAGCCGGTCGCCCCCGTGCTGCCAAACGATCCTCCCCAATTCCTGTTCAACTCGAATCACGAGGCCAACAAATTCGACGATCGCAGCGACGACAAGGGCCCGGAACCGGAAGGCGTGGCCGTGGGCAAAGCCTACGGCCGCACCTTTGCTTTCATCGGACTGGAGCGGATTGGTGGCGTCATGGTCTATGACGTGACCACTCCTGCCTCACCCCAATTCGTGCAATACGTGAACAACCGCGATTTCAGCCAACCCGTGGATAGCGCGGCCGCGGGAGATCTCGGTCCGGAGGGCCTGCTGTTCATCAATGAGGAGGACAGCCCGACTCACCAACCCCTCCTCATCATCGGGAGCGAAGTCAGTGGGACGACCACGATTTATGGCATCAGCAAAGTCAAATCCGACAGGGAATAAGCGAACCGCCCATCCCAACAGAATCAAACACGCAGGACGTCCTGGCTCAGTTGAAGTAACCAGCTAGTCAAATCACCCCGCGCTCGGGCCGGGTATCCGCAAGGGTACCCGTCCTCTCTTATGTATTGGCCAACATCTTTCACTGTCGCAACCTCCGGAGGTCTTTGAAACCGCCGTGCTGCGCCAAGGTTTTCCCCTGGGAAAGCCCGGGCTCCAAGCCCGGCCGAAGGCGGCAAGATGCCAGCCAGTCCATCACACCCGGCTTGCCGGCATAAAAAAGCGCACCTTCCCGAAGGAAGATGCGCTGGAAAAAGGGGAACTGGAAATCAGGCGCTGGCCTTGGCCAGGGCGGCCGCGATGCGGGCCTTGAAGCGGCTGGCGGCGTTTTTGTGGATGACGTTCTTGTTCGCGGCCTTGTCAGCGGTGGAGGCGTAGATCGCGACCTTGGCGGCAATGACTTCCTTGTCTCCGGTCAGGATGGCGGCAAGGGCAGCCTTGCGGGCATTTTTGACGCGGCTCTTGATGGAGCGGTTACGGGCGGTGCGGGCGACCGTTTGGCGGTTGCGCTTTTTGGCAGATTTGTTGTTGGCCATTGCTTTGGAAATTCGTGAGCTTGAAAAAGGGAGCGGAGACTAATCGCGTATTCCCGGGTGTCAAGCGGCGCGTCGCCATTTGCGCTCAGGATTTGCTGCGCCGCGTGCTGGCCATGGCTGTGGCCTTGGTATTGCTGGCTGGCCGGGCGGGTCCGTAATGCTTGAGGGCGGCGGGCGGGGCCGGCGGCGGGGTATAGACATATTCCTGCTGGTTGCGGGCATCGCCCGGCAGGCGGCCTTTGACGATTTGAACTGGAATGCCCTCCGGCACATGGTTGAAGAGGTCGATCACATCCATGCTCCGCATCCGGATACAGCCGAAACTGGCGGGCCGCCCGATGGTGGATTCTTCCGGCGTGCCGTGGATATAAATGAAACGGCGGTAGGCGTTGCGGGTTTTGCTTTCCGTGCCCTGGAGCCACATGATGCGGGTGACGATGGGGTCGCGGCCGGGGGCATTGGGCCGGAGCACTTCACCTGTGGGCTGCCGGCTTTTGAAGACCATGCCGGGTGGCAGACCGTAGCCAATTTTTTTGGCCACCTTCATTTTGCCGAGGGGGGTGCAGTTGCTGGAGGGGCTGTCCCCCAATCCGAATTTGGAGGTGGACACCTTGTAGACCCGGACCGGCTCCCCATTTTCGTAGAGGGCGAGTTTTTGGTCCGCGACGCTGACCCGCATCTCCCGCGCCGGCTTGCTGGTCGAGCAGCTGGTGAGGAAACAGGCCGCGATCACACTCAGCAGCGCCAAGGCCTGCCGCAGGGAGCGGCGGGACGTCAAGGAAAAGCAGTGGATTGAAGCACTCATTTTTTTAGAATTTTCAGACAGCGGCAGGGCCGTCCGGTTCAGCTGGTTGCCGATTCCGGAAGAGCTGCGGGAAAGAACCCGCTACAATCCCCCAGAACCCCAGCATGAATATAAGCAGAAATGGCAAAGAACTCCAGTAATTATTTAAAATTGTAAAAATAACGACACCTGTGAAATACAAGGCAAGCAAGATTTCCAACCCCAAGAGCGCCTTTTTGGTCGGACGTCCTGCGGCTGGTTTCCAAGATTGACCCTTTTTTTCGATCCCATATTTGGGGGTGCGGATGAATGCACTTTCCTGGCCAAGCATGGCTTCGATCACTCCTTTTCCATTGCTGATGCTCATGCCGATCCCCAAGGCGAGCAGAACTGGGAGGTAGATGATGTTTCTCCACCCCGTCTTCGGGTAGGCGGCAATCTGGCTGGAGAGGTAAAAGGCGCCCACGGAGCCGGTCGTCAGCAGGAGAATCGGAAAATCAAAGCACCAGGTCCGGTAACCGCCCATGGTAAAGTCCTTCCCCGCTCCGGGAAAGACGAGGAAGAGCATAAGGAAGACTAAAAAGTAAGCGTAGTTGGCCCCGAGGTGGACGGTGGCTTCAATCTTCAGCAGCAGCGGAATATCACTGCGCCAGACCGGACCCAAAATCTTCTGGCAGGTCTGGATGGATCCTTTGGTCCAGCGGAATTGCTGGCTCTTGAAGCCATTGATGTCCACCGGCAGCTCTGCGGGGCTGATCACGTCCTTGAGGAAAATGAATTTCCACCCCTTCATCTGGGCGCGATAGCTCAGATCCAAGTCCTCCGTCAGGGTATCGTGCTGCCAGCCCCCCGCATCGATGATGGTCTGTTTCCTCCAAATGCCGGCGGTGCCGTTGAAATTAAAAAATCGCCCACTGCGGCTGCGGGCGACCTGCTCCACCACGAGGTGGCCGTCCAAGAAAAGCGCTTGGGCCTTGGTGAGCAGGGAGTAATCGCGATTCAGGTGCCCCCAACGGGTCTGGATCATCCCGATCTTCTCATCGGTGAAATAGTGCACCATCTCATGCAGCACCCCTGGGGTGGGCACGAAGTCGGCATCGAGGATGAAGATGAAGTCGCCCTTGGCCTGAGCCATGCCGTTTTCCAAGGCCCCGGCCTTATAACCCGTGCGGTCCACCCGGTGCAGCAGGGTCACATCGAATCCCCTCGCCCTCAACTGCGCGGCTTCGGCCTCGCAGATCTGTTTAGTCTCATCGGTGGAGTCGTCCAGAATTTGGATTTCCAGCAATTCCTGCGGGTAATCCAGCTCCGACACGGCCTTGACCAACCGGGACACCACAAGGCGTTCATTATAGATGGGGAGCTGGACCGTGACGAGGGGAAGCTTTTCAAACCGCCCCTTTGGCTGCGGTGGATTTTTCAGATTTTTCCAGAAGAGCCCCACCATAAACCAACGATGGACCCCGAACGCGGACAGCCCAACCACCACGAACGTGTAGCAGCAAAGCCAAAGAATAGTCAGCCAATGCATAGTGAAAACAAAACTGGCCCGGCGAAAAGGCACCGGGCCGGGGAGGGGGAAAGAGCAACTTGTTGCCCCCCCCGTCAACAGAGCAAATATTCCGAGGAAAAGACTCGAAATTGACGCCCTCCCAGTTGATATTTGCCATAAGCCAAAGGGTCCCCCCTTTACAACGCGAGTTCCATGCCCCTCCACCCATCCGCCGCTTTCCTCTGCCCGCTGGCTGCTATCCTGTGCAGTCTTGCGCTCCATCCGGTCCAGGCGCAAAAACCTGCGTCCCCTGCTCCCCCGGAAACGGCACCCGCCACGCCGCTCAAATCTGAGAATGGCAAACCGGAAGTGCCCGACGACCTCCTCGAAGATGATCACCTCCGCGAGGAATATGGGGTCAATCAATTCACCACTCCCTCCATCCGCAAAATCTTCGGGCAGATGGAGGCCCTCGGTTCGTTGCCCTATGACAAACTCAAACGACCCGTTCCTAAATCCGTCGGAAGCGACCGGGCCCTGGTGGCCCTCTCCCTCGGGGTTCTGATCGGCGATGGTTTCCTCTCCGTGCAGACCGAAAAAGTTTCCGATCTCGAGGATGTCGGGCGGGCGGTCCTGAAACACGCGAAATCACTCGGGGCGGGCGCCCGCGTCACCGAACACGCCAAAAGCCTGCTCGAAAACTCCGCCCTCGGCGATTGGAAGACCCTGCGCAGCGACCTCGCGGGCACCCAAAAAGACGTCGAAAGCGACATGGTGCTGCTCCGCGACATGGAAATGGCCCACTTGATCAGCTTGGGGGGCTGGCTGCGCGGCCTGCAAATCGCCAGTGGAGCCGCCTCCGATCCGTTTTCCCCGGAACGTGCCGGCCTGCTGGCGCGTACCGACCTGCTTGAATACTTCACGGCCATGCTGGCGGAGCTCAATCCCACGCTCCAGAAGCGCGCTTGGCTCAAAACGCTCCGCCCGGGGCTCGAAGAGATCCGCGTCCTGATCGACATGCCCGAAGGCAAACCCTTCGAACCCGCCCAGGTGAAAAGCCTTTACGAAAAATCCTCCGCCCTCGTGAAGCTGGTAACCGGCGCCGAATAAGCTCGTCGGCCGGCCCGGGTGCAGGGAGCCTCCTTGTGATTGCCTGCCCCTTGTCAGGATTGATTTTATCGCCCTTTTTCCCGTGAGATATTTCCTTGCCATCGTGCTTCCGCCCCTTGCCGTGTTCAGTTGCGGCCGTCCCCTCGCGGGCCTGCTGAATTTGGTGCTCACCCTCATTTTCTGGATTCCCGGCGTAATCCACGCCATTCTGGTGGTGCATCGGTTTTACGCCGACGCCCGGCATCTCGCTCAAATGCAGATGCTGAAACAACCTGGCCACCAGCCGCACCAAGCCAGGCGCGTGGTGGTCCGGGGGCCTTCCCGGGTGTCCAGGGAAGTTGAGGGGTGACCTTTGACGGATCAAGCCCCGCTGCCCAGCGCGGTGGTGGCGTCGAGGGCGACGAATTTAAGCAATGCTTCGTTGGTCATTTCGGTGAGGGCGGTTTCGGCGCCCGCTTCCGGGCCCAACAGTTGGTGGGCGGTGGCTTTTTTGTCCTCGATCATGGCATCAATGCGCTCTTCGAGGGTCCCGGTGGTCACAAATTTGTGGACCAGGACATTGCGTTTCTGGCCGATCCGATAAGCGCGGTCGGTGGCTTGGTTTTCGACGGCAGGGTTCCACCATCGGTCGAAGTGGATGACGTGACTGGCAGCGGTCAGGGTTAGTCCGGTCCCTCCGGCTTTGACGCTGAGGAGGAAAAAAGGAGGCCCGCCGGGCGCTTGGAATTGATCAACGAGTTTTTGCCGTTCCTGCACGGGGGTGCCGCCGTGGAGCAGGAGGCCGGGGCGTTTGAAGATCGTGGTCAGGAAGGCGTGGAGGGGGTCGATGATTTCCCGGAACTGGGTGAAAATGAGGACGCGTTCCTGGCGATCGGCGATGTCCTGGCAGAGCTCCGCGAGGCGTTGGAATTTCCCGCTGTCGGCCGGAGCATAGACGCCATCCCCGCTCCAATGGCTGCTGTGGTTGCAGACCTGTTTGAATTTCATGAGGTAGCCGACCACCAGTCCGCGCCGCTGCATGGGTTCGAGGTTGGGATCCTTGAGGTCGGCTTTGAGTTGTTCCACCAGCTTGCCGTAGATGATGGCCTGCTTGCGGCTGAGGGTGCAGGACGCGGTGATCTCTGTTTTGTCAGGGAGATCCGCAATGATGGACTTGTCCGTCTTCATGCGCCTCAGGATATAAGGCGAGACCAGCCGCCGGAGGGGCGCGTATCCGCCGCTGGCGGGGGATTCGGCAAGGCGCTTGAGGGTGCTGGCGAAAGCCGTGGCCCCGCCGAGGAGGCCGGGATTGAGGAAATCGAAAAGGGACCACAGGTCGCCCGGACGGTTTTCGATCGGAGTTCCGGTCAGGGCCAACCGCCAGGGAGCGGAGGCTTTTTTGACGGCTTTGGCCTGGGCGGTGCCGGCGTTTTTAATGGCTTGGGCCTCGTCGAGGATGATGGCCTGCCATCGGTGGTTTTGCAGGGAAGTCGTGCGTTGCAGCACCCCGTAGGTGGTGAGGACCGCGTGATAGTTCTGGAAGGCTTCTGCAGGGTGGGCGAGCGCGGCTTCCAACGGGTCGCGCGGGGTGCGGGAAGGATGGGCGGGGAAGATGCGGAGCTGGGGCGCGAATTTCGTGAATTCCGACAGCCAATTCCCGAGGAGGCTGGCGGGCACCACCAAGAGGACGGGCGAAGGGGCGGTCCCCGGAGGCTCCGGGGTGGCCAGCAAGGCAATCACCTGAAGGGTTTTGCCGAGTCCCATGTCATCGGCGAGGCAGGCCCCCAGGCCGAGGCGGCGCATGAATCTGAGCCATACGAGGCCTTTTTCCTGGTAGGGACGCAGAGTGGCCTGGAGGGGAGGCGGAGCGGGCGGGGTGTCAGGATTGCGGATTTGCTCAAGAGCGGCCGCGAGATTTTTGCCGGCGACGACATGTGACCAGTTGGTGAGGGTTTCAACGAACTCCGCCGCAGGGCCGGACGCCCCTCCAGGCTGAAATCCAGCGAGGAATCTCATGCCTTCATGAAATGTCAGGCCCCCTCCGGCGTGGGCGGCGGCGACTTTGCTCCAGTGGTCCATGACTTCACCGAGCTGGGCGTGGTCGATCTCAATCCATTGGCCACGCAGGTTGACGAGACCCGTGGGGCTGTTTTTGATGCGGGCCCAGTCTTCCTTACTGAGAGGAATGCCCTCAAGGGTGGTGCTGATCTGGAATTGCAGCATGGCCCCCACTCCCAACATGGATTTGTCTGTGTCCAGCTTCACCTGGACGGCGGGACGTGAGGGGCGGCCGCCTTTCCACCAGTCGGGAACCTTGAGCACGAGGCCGGCAGATTCGAGCGCAGGCAGGTCGCGGATGAAACGATAGGCTTCGGCAGGAGTCCAGGCGAGGGCTTGAAAGACCCGGCGGGATTCCAACAATTCGCGGACCCAGGGGATGGTGTCCGCAGCAGTGCGGACCGGGGTCAGGATGGCGTCGAGGGTGCGCTGATCCGGGGAGGCAGCATAGGTCTGGAGCGCACGGCCAAGCGGAATATGCTGGGGTTTGCCGGTGGCTCCCAGGGCATCCGTGTAAGTGGCCAGGAAGGCAAAGGGCCGGTCCGGGTCCCGTTTGTTTTCCGCGAGGTGGAAGGTGACCCGCCCGACAAGGTGCCAACCGGCACGGCTGGTGCGGAGATAATCATTGAGACCGCCGGGGAGCCCGGCGCAGGCAGCCGCGAGGGCGGTCCCGGCGTCTGCCCAGAGGGTGGCGAGGACCTCCGCATTACAATAATCGGACCCCGGGAACGGCGGTGCCTCCTGCGCGCACGAGGCGAGAAGGGCGTGGCCGGTAGAATCGACGGCCGGGACCGGCGGGGAGGCGTGCCGGGCGCGGCAAACTTCGGCCATCCAGTGATGGCTGAACCGATGCAGCCAAGCCAGCGCGGGGTCCGGAGGCGGCTCGTGGGACGGGCGGACTGCAAGGTGGAGCAGAGCGTGAGCCGTGCTGTGGGTAGACACGTTGGCCAGCTCCAACGGATCGCCGGGCGATGGTTCCCCGCTGAGGAGCAGCAGGCCTTCGGGGAGGCAGATCAGGGACAAGGGCATGGCAAAAGGTGCTTTATCAGGATCAGGGAAAGAATGCCCTGCCCTGGTTGGCAGCAAGTGCTTCCGGGTCGGGACGGCAGCCTGAGCACCCGTCGGTAAAGGTGCAAAGGCAGATAAAAGAGGCTTGCCTGAACGTTGTGCTTTTGTTCCGCTTCATTTTCCTTCATTCCCATCCCATGATTTCCTTCTTCCATCCGGCCCGACGCTGTTTTTTGCCCTGCCTGGCTGCCTTCGTGGCGGTGATGATGCTGCCCAATCCGGTCCGTGCGGAGGAGGCGGTGGCGGTGCCGCTTTTCAACGGCAAGGATCTGACGGGCTGGAAGGTGCCCTCCCCCAATCCGTTCTGGAAAGTGACGGACGGAGTTCTGACCGGAACCAACGATGCCGCCAAAAAGGGCAACATGTTATTGACCGAGCAGCTGTATGGTGACTTTGAGCTGGAAGCCGAGGCCAAATGGGAAGGGGAAATCGACAGCGGTTTCATGATGCGGAAACCGGAGCTGCAGGTGCAGATCGGCGTTTCGCGCAGTTTGAAACAGGACATGACAGGCTGCTTTTATCTGGGCAAATATCCGGAGGCCGGACAGGCGAAGGAACGGGCGAAACTGCTGAAGCTAGGAGACTGGAACCATTTCAAAATCCGCGCCAAGGGAGATACCTTCACGGTGTGGATCAATGGGACCGAAGCCGTGAGTTACCAGGATGCCAAGTTTGCCGCTCCGGGACCGATTGGCCTGCAAATTCACGGGGGCCTCGAGATGACCGTGCACTTCCGCAATCTCAAAGTGCGGGAGACGAAGTAATTCCGACCAGCTGCGGAACCGGTTGCCGCATCGGCCTCTCTCTGGTCTTCATGAAAACTGAGTCCGGAAGGCAGTCCTGGTGGAAAGTAAACCCGTAGAAAAAGCCCCGGCAAGGCTCGTAATTCCATGGCCTGCAGTCACTTTCGAGGGGACTTGCAAAGCGGGATGGGTGATGGAACCTGCCGCTTCCCGATGCCCAACTCCCCCCCTCCGCCCGTCCCTGTCCGTTTGCCCTGGTGGAGATGGATCAATTGGCTGGCCTTGGATGCCGTAGCAGTAGCTGTGGCCTGGCTGCCGGTCTTTGCTCATTTGACGGGCGCGCGCCTGACCCCGGTGAACACCGGGGCTTTGGCGGCCGGAGTCTGGCTTTTTTACATGGCTGACCGGATCCTGGATGGACTGACCGGGCATGGCAAAAGGGGAAGGCACCAGTTTGCGGGACGCCAGGCCGCATGGTTGCTGGCCTTCATGGTGGCGGTAGCCGCCGGCTCCAGTTATTGGATTCTGCACAGCATGCGGGCCATCACGGTGCAGTCCGGCGGATGGGTGGCGATGGCTGGATTGCTCTACTTTGGAATCGTGGCGGCCTCGCGCTGGAAGCCGGTCAGTCAGGTCCTGCTGCTGGGATTGAGCGTTCTCATGATCATGGGCCTGGTGCAGCAGGAAGATCATATTGCCGCTGGATTTCAACTCTGGCGGGCCATCGGCGCCGGAACGTTGTTGACCGTGCTCTACTTTGGGTTGCGCCAGCAGTATGATCCGCCTCCCTGGACCCTCGTAAAAAAGGGATTGGGCGGTTATCTTTTTGCGCTAGGAGTGGCGGTGGGGCCATTCTCCCATGTCCTGGATTGGGGCGGGCTGATCCGTGCGGCACCCGTGGTGCTCTTTGCCGGAGCGTGCATGCTGAACTCCCTGGGCATCCGTTTGTGGGAAAACCCCACGGCCTCTGATCCCGAAAGTCTGCTGTTGAGGCGGCTCTATCCATGGTTGCTGGCTGCGGTGTACTTCGGCGCGCTGGCGGAAGCCTGGGGCTCAGATCCATGGAGCCGCCCCGCACTGCTCGGAGTGGCGGCCTGCGCCGCGGGTTTCGCCGGGCTGCATCTGATGCGGCACCGCTGGCCGGCCGGAGTTTATAGCCTGGCTGCGGACGGGATCATGGTGGGGGTCGCTCTGGTGGTGGGGTATTTTGGACCACACTCCCTGCCGTAGGCTGGGGGACGGCACCGGGGTCAAAGCCCATTCCTCAAGGGGCGTCGGCCACCGCCTTGAGCAGCTCCGCCGCCAATTCACGGCTAAGGTTGCCCGTCACCGGACCGTCGATGACGACATCCAACCACGACCAGCCATCCGCCCCGGACTTGAAATAACGGGCCGCCACGGCTGGCTTGATTTTAGCCAGCACTGTCGCCGGCACCCCGATCTGGAGGACTCCCTCGATCTTCGTTCGTTCCCCGGGCAACTTGCCGTCCAAATCCCCGATTTCCCGGATCTGCTCCTGCCGGTAGTTGCCCTTCAGCCGCACCATCGGGCCACAGGCCCACTCAAAGGCCTTGATCTCCACGATCAGGCCCCCGTGTTCCTCTGAACCGCTGGTGGAAAACGTCAGGGTTCCGGCCTGCAGGGAAAGGCGGCGGAACTGGTCCTCCTTGGTGATTTGACTCAGCGCATCGAAGACCGGGAGGGTATTCAAGCGGCCGGATTGCAGGTTCAGAGTGCCTTCCATCCGGATTCCGGAGCTCCGGTTTACACTGCCGCTGAGCTTGACGGTCCCACTGGCCGTAGCGGTAAACATGCTGCCGGCCGAGACCGCCACCAGATCCTGCAGACGAACCTCCTCCAACTTCAGTTCCGCGTCCAGGACCGGCAATTCCCCCAGGGTCATGCTGCCGGTAATACCCGCCTTGCCTCCGCCGGCACGGGAGAGTTTCACGTCATCCATCACAGCTTTGCCGGGAGCGATGGTCACCGCGAGCTTTTCGATCTTCATCCCATCCAGCCACCCTTGGCGAAACTGCCCGCCGTTCCCGGAAATCACCCACCCAGCGGAAGTGCGGGCCAAGTCTGTCTGCATCCCGGTCACCCCTCCCACCGTGGCCGGACTGGATCCCCAGGTGGCATTCAGGTGCGAAGTCTGTACCGCATTGATGCGCAGGGCCTTGAAGTCGGGCGAAACACCATATCCGGCCCGCAGCACCTTGGTGGGAGGCAGCCCGCGCGCTCCGGTTTTCGGGGAGGTGTCGATGGCAGGAGGCAGGGAGGGGAGCCGCACTTCATCATCCGGGTCGGCCTTCAATTCATACAAGGGCACCTGCCCCACTCCGCCCGAGCGCAGGGAAATGCTGAGATCTTCAATGCTCACCCGCGGCAAGATCCACTCGCGCCGGAACACCATGGGCATCGGCACCCGGGTGGCAATTCCCTGGGCCTCCAGCTGTTCAAAAAAAGCCCCACTGCTGCCGGCCGCCTTCATCGACTTCAGAGCCAGGATGCCATCAAATTCCCAGAAAGCCCCATGGGCCGTGACCTTGTCCGCGTCCAGCACCGTCGCGATCCCGTCCGATATCATCTGATTGAACTCCTTGCTTTTCACGTGGCTGCCCAACAACACCAGGTAAATCACGAGAGGGATGACAATCACCACCAGCAGGCGGCCCAGATAGCCCAGCGCTTTTCTCACTGGATGAGCATCGTAGGGGGGATGCAGCAGGCGGCTGCGGTTTCCCCCCATGAACTCGCGCTGCGCAGCCCATTCGTTCATGACTTCGCTGTAGGATTTCCCGGCAGGGCGTTTCGGCTGATCCATAGTTGATTGGGTTGGGCAAGGTGGCGTCTGGTTTCAAAACCATGTTTTCCTCCCCCGTGCGCAGCGCCTAGTCCAGCCTGCCCCCGGATTCCAGCAAAACTTCCGCCAGACGAGGCCTAAAACCGGACTGCGATCTGGGGTGATTTTTTCCACGCACTGGGCGACATCCCGGTCTGCTGCCGGAACCATCTCGAAAAATAATTATTATCGAGAATCCCAATCCGTTCCCCCACCGTCTGGATGGGCAACCCCTGTTGGATAAACCGTTGGGCCCGCTGCAGCCGGTGGCGCGACCGCAGTTGCCCCAGGGTCAGCCCGCATTCCGCCTTCAGCCGTCGGTTCAAATGGTCCATTTGGTATCCCGACCGTGCCGCGATCATTTCCAAAGTCACTTCCGCCCCATCCATCCGGTCCAGCACCCGTTCCACAAATCGAGTGGTATTCATCACCTTGGCATTCCCATACCGGTTGAACGGCTTGATCCACCCGATCGCCAGCAAGACCCGGTCCAGTATCTCCAGCACGATCGACCCCACCAGCAACATCGACTCCCGGGCCTCCACCTGCCGGATTTGAAACAACCGGGTCACCGAAGTTTTCACCTTCGCCAAATCCGCATCCGGCATCTGGGCACACGGGTGAGGGGTCGCCCGGGTGATTTCCAGATCAATATCAATCACCAGCACCAATGGCGGCCGGACCAATTCCCGCTCAAATCCATGCATCGCCCCCGGCTCCAGGTAGATGACGGTTCCGGGCCGGCATTCATGCGGTTTCTCCTGCACTTTTTGCCGCCCCCGGCCCGTCAGATAGACCAGCAGCTGGCCATGCTCATGAGAATGTTTGGTCCACACCGCTTCCGGCGTGTGTTGATTCAGCCGGAACTGCCGCACCCGCACCCCCGGCACCGTCACGGCCAGATTTTGCAGCAGGATCGGTCGGTAGTTTTTCATGGGGGAAACAAAGGCGTGTCCTGTTATGGCGCATCGCAGCCACTCTGGCCACGGATTTTCTCCACCCAATTTCCAGTGGCACCCGGGCACGGCGTGTGCTCATTGAATCAATCCAGCGCTCCCTGCGCCGGCTCTCAACGCGCCCTCCGGTCCATGGGGCGCGTTTCCCATTTCAGCCCTGCGGCTGATCTCTGACTCCTGACCTCTGAATTCTTCCCCCATGAGCACCGCCCCTGCCTTCAATCTCAAAAATCCCTGCCTCGCCACCATGAAGCACGCGGTCAAGCTTTCCAAGGCGGGCTCCCCGAAGGACACCCGCCACTTTGAGATCGATCTGCGCGGCAGCGGCCTCACTTTCGAACCCGGCGATTCCCTCGCCGTCCTTCCCACCAACTGCCCGGAACTCGTCCGGGACATCCTCCACGTCCAGGGCTGGACCGGTGACGAAGCCGTGGAAGACCTCAGCAAAAAGCCCACCACGCTCCGGGAGGCCCTGACTTCCTCCTGCAACCTCGCCACTGCGGACAAGAAATTCCTCCACGCCATCGTCACCAAAACGAGCAACGCCCCGGAACTTGCCAAACTGCTCGAACCCGAGCGCAAGGAACAACTCGAAGCCCACCTCCACGGCCGGGAGCTCATCGACTTCCTCCACGACCACCCCGATGCCAAATTCGAACCCCAGGAATTTGTCAGCCTCTGCAAGAAGCTCCTCATCCGCCTGTACTCGATCAGTTCCAGCCTCAAGGCCAATCCCGACAGCGTGCACCTCACCGTCGCTACCGTCCGCTACCACACTTTTGGCCGGGACCGGAAAGGCGTTGCCTCCACCTTCCTCGCCGAGCGGGTGAAGCTGAACGAAACCATCATCCCCACTTTCATCAAAGAAGGCAAAGGTTTCCGCCTCCCGGCCGCGGACGATGCGACTCCAGTCATTTTCTGCGGCCCCGGCACCGGCATCGCCCCCTTCCGCTCCTTCCTCCAGGAACGCGATGCCACCCAGGCCAAAGGCAAAGCCTGGCTCTTCTTCGGTGAAGTCAGTTCAAAGACAGACTTTTTCTATGAGGAGGAGTTCAACGATTACCTCAAAAAGGGCGTCCTCACCAACCTCACCACCGCTTTCAGCCGCGACCAGGCCGAGAAAATTTACGTCCAGCACCGCATCACCGAACACGCCGCCGAGCTCTGGCAATGGCTTGAGGCAGGAGCCATCTTCTACATCTGCGGCGACGCCAGCCGCATGGCCGTCGATGTGGATCAGGCCCTCCACACCGTCGTCGAAAAAGCCGGCGGCAAAACTCCCGGGGAAGCGGCCGAATACATTGAGCAGCTCCGGAAGGACAAACGCTACCGCCGCGACGTTTACTGAGCCGCCAAACCGGCAATCCAAAGCGGCCCCGGACCGCCCGCTCTAGTTTGTGGAGACCGTCAATCGTTTCAATTCCTCCATCCAGTCATTGCTGTCCTGGTGGGTGGGATTGGCGCTGATCAGGGCCATCATCGCGGCGGCCGCCTGCTTTTGCTGACCGGCGGTCCACTGGTCGCGATACATGGAAAACTTCATGGCGGGCACTTTGACCTCGGCATATTCCTCCTCGATCTCATCCACTTTGGTGGCCTTGGCCACCCGGGCGGTCTGCTCGATGCGGCGGGTCCATGCGGAGGCAATCGCGACCGAGTCCTTCTTTTTGCGCAACGGCTCCAGAATCAGAGCATCGTAGATTTCATCAATATTTCCCGCGTTGGTGGCCCCGCTTTTTGGCTTAACACTCCCATCCAACTTAAGATGTTTGGCGAAAATGCTGTCCAACACGTCGCCTCCCAACGCGGAAGAGGCCTCGCGCACTTTGGCCAGTGTCTCCTGGATATTATCCGCCGTCACCGCTTCATTGGGATCTGCGCCCGTATTCATGATACTGCCCATGATGCCCTTCGCGAGGTTTTCCTCTTTTTCACAGAAGGCTGTCAGCGCTTCCACATAGGACAACGCTCCTGAAGCAACTTCTGCCTCCTGGGCCGGAGTTTCGGCATGGGAATCCAAAACCAACAGCATCAGAAAGTGAATTTGCAGGCGGAAGCCGGCGCAGGCCGCATCGTTGGTGCCAATGGTCTTGATTTGAGTGCGCTTCCACTCGGAAAACTCCGTGGCCGTTTTGCCCTTCATGTCGAAATCCTGATCTTTTTTGCAGTCGAGCCAGAAATTGAACGCCTTCTCGTTGCCGGACATCGCATCCTTCAGGATGGCGATCTGACTGGCGTGCATCCCCCCGCGCTTTTTCGCCAGATCCTTCTCCAACAGCAGCACCTGTTCCTTCAATTTAGCCATTTCCTCTGTACTCAGCGGAGTGACCGAAGGGGCCGGAGTCTCGGCCCCGGTGGCCGGCTTGCGCGGGATCAGCTCGCCATGGGCAACCACGGCAGAACACAACAAAAGGACGGACCAACAGGGGAGGGAAAGTTTCATGGGGAAAACGGGCCGCCGGAATACGGCCTGCGGAAGGCAATTTCTTACAGATTTCGGTGTCGCTGACAAGTCCGGGGAAACACAAACTTCGCCCAGGGAAAACCCCCACCCTCCCACTGCCCGCGCGGCCATCTACCCGATGTGGGGATAATCGGTCAGCGCCTCCAACTTCACCCCATACATCGCCGCGAGGGCATCCGCCTCACTCCCCGTGTAGTCATCACGGTAATAGATTTCCTTGATGCCATAGGCACAGAGCATCTGCATGCAGCTGGTACAGGGTTTGGTGGTGACCGCCACCAGCTTCACCGATCCCCGGGTAAACAGGCTGCACAGATTTACTTCCGCGTGCAGCATGAATTTCTGCCGCGCGTCCCGGTCCACCCAGAAATCCGCCTCGGCATTGAACCCCGGGGCCAATCCGTTGTAGGCGGTGCCGATCACCCGGTTCGCGTGGTCGATCGCCACCGCCCCCACCTTCCGGTAGGGATCCTCCGAGCGCAGACTCGCCACCTGGGCCAGCGCCATGGCGTATTGCGGAATACTGATGCGCCCCGGGGGCACCGGCAAGTGATCCGCCGAATCTGTCGTGGTTTCGCTCATTTGATTTCCTTGGTTTTGGCTGCCTGCCAGGCCGACTCCATCACTTCCAGCGAAGCCACTTCCAATGTCAAATTCTCCGCCGCCAGCGCCTTTTCCATCGCGGTAAACCGCCGCTCGAACTTCGCGTTCGCCGCCGTCATCAACACCTCCGGGTCCAGCTTCAGTTTCCGGGCCGCATTCACCGCCGAGAACAACACATCGCCCAATTCCTCCGCAATGTGCTCCTGATCTCCAGCTGAAACCGCCTGTTCCAATTCTTCGCATTCCTCCCGCAGCTTCTCCAGCACCCCGCCCACCTCCGGCCAGTCAAAGCCCACCTTGGCCGCCTTCTTCTGGAGCTTCGCCGCCCGGCTCAGCCCCGGCAATGCCTTGGATACCCCGGCCAGAAAAGCCTGCGGCACATTCCCTTTTTCCTGACGCTTGATCTCATCCCACTGCTTCAGCACCCCCTCCGTATCCGCCACGCCGCTGTCGCCATACACATGCGGATGCCGCCGGATCAGCTTCTCCGCGATGCCATGGGCAATTTTATCCAGATCAAACGCCATGCTCTCGCTGGCAATTTCACCGTGCAGAACCACCTGCAGCAGCAGATCCCCCAGTTCCTCACAGAAGTGTTCCATATCCCCGGACTGGGCCGCCTCCACGACCTCGTAAGCTTCCTCCACCAGATTCGGCAACAGGCTCAAATGGGTCTGCTCCATGTCCCACGGACACCCCCCCGGCGACCGCAGATCATGCACCACGCGCTGCAGGCGCACCAAACCATCACAGGAATCAGGGGGGATCTTACCGGGCATACTCCTCCGCCCTAAATCAAACCCGCCCTCCCCGCAACAACTCAGGAGTGCCAGCCTACTGAATCCCTCAGTGGAAACCTAATTTCACAAGAGACAAGACTGGACACACCCGGTTGCAAACCCGCCGGAAAACTGTAGTTAGGTTTCAATCACGCACTGGGAACGAACACAAAATGAACTCACTCTTTGCTATTGCCCCCTACAAGTTCGAAGACATGTGGGTTTTCGACGATCCAAAGGTCGGTCTCCTTCAGGAGCCTTTTGTCAGCGGAGCCGACACGATCATCGATATTCTCACCGAGGACATTTCAAACGCGGCCCTCGGATTTAAACTTGTATTCTCACCAAAACCGTTCCCGGGCTATTCCGCACGTTTTCTTTGGAATCGTTCCGAGCACAACGGGAACTGGTATTCATGGCCTGAGCGGGATACAGAGGGCTGGCTTTGCCCCGCACTCTTCAAGTATTTCGAAGCCGCACCGAAAGAACTCTATGTCAAAGTTTCACCCAAATGATCAGAACTTTTGGGCTGGATATCCGGTTGCTACGGCACACGGCATCAGGAGTTAGGCCAAACTCCGCTCCCGCAGAGCCGCCAGCGTCCAGTCATATTCCTTGACCAACTGATCCACCACGCTGCCCGACCGCAGTTCAGGCGGCAGCACTTCCCAGGTGTAGGTTTCCATTTCCAAATGCGCACAACGCGAAGGTTTGGCCGCCAGCCAATCCAGTGCTGCCAGCAAGTGGTCGCGCGTGTCGCCGAACGGCTCCTCAACGTCCGCGTGCAGCGGCACATGGAAATGCACCCGCCATTCCTCATCCTCCGGCACCCCATGCACCTCTGCATGGGCCAGCGCATCCGGCAGGTCGCGGAAGCGGTGCAGCGATCCGTCAGGACGACGGGCGATGGTTTGGTGGAAATACGTATCTTCCTGGAAACCCTTCAGCCGCTTCAGCACCCGCCGCACATCCGTCACCCGCAGGGCACTGCTCAGATGCAGTTTGCTGAGCCGGATGCCGCGTTCCTCCAGAGTATTCAAACCGGGGGCGCCTTCCTCGAATTCCACCGCCAGATGGCAGGTATCGTAGTTCACTCCGAGGCAACGGCGGATGTCCTCGCCGTCTCCGAGCGTTTCAAAAAACCGGACGGTTTCCTCGGTGTTTTCGATATAGCCCAGCGGCTCCGGCTCAATCCCAAGGTGGAGATCGATCCCGCTGCGGTCGCTCAAACGAGCAACCCAACCCGCCATCGCTTTCAGATTGGCTGTGATGTCCTGCTCATGTTTGGCATCGCGGATCAATTCCTTGTGCGAACCCGGCACGGTACTCACGCTGCCCGAAACCCCGGGAGGCAGGATGTCCGCCAGAATGGTGAAAAGCGCCTGGGTGTAATCCACCCGGTCCACCGTGGACCAGTCGGGCTGGAATACCTGCTCCTTCACCCGCGTGCCGTGGAATTGGCCGTAAGGAAAACCATTGATCGTAAAAACATAACACCCTTTCCGGTCCATCCAGCGCTGGAAATCCAATCGTGTCCGGTGATCCAGCAAAGCCTTGGCCGCCTCCGCCCCCAATCGCAGCCCGATGGCATACGGCCCCTCCGGGCAAACCTCCGCCTTTACCGCCAGCGTATATTTTTCCAAAGCCTCCAAAGTCTCCGGCCAAGTCTCCCCGCGGTGGATATTGGTGCAGTAAGCGAGATGGAGTCCGTGGGGAAGGTTCATGGGGTGAATTTGAACAGATGAAGGACGCGGGGAGATACCGGTATAGAGCGGAAACCGGCAGTCCAACTCCGCGCAATTGAGGAATATTCTGTCATCGCGACCGGAATATCCTCTTCAGCTTCGCGGTTCAGGCATCTTTCTGGAGAGGCGATAGCTGACTATCAGCCATAGGATGATAGAGGCGAGGAAAAACAGTATTTTGGCAGCGTGCAAGCCAATGAATGAACTATGAAGACGCCACCACAGATGAAACGCCCTTGAGATAGTCCCATCCCCGACAGGGGGACGGAAAAAAACACCCGAGGAGCCCAGATACGACCACCACAAAGCACCAGCCGCCAGAATGGCGACTGCGAGAGCGGCGTAGGACGATCTGTGCAACCAAGACCATAGCGAAAGAAAAACTCCGGAAACAGAGAAAGCCAAGGTCTTGAGTGTGGAGGTGATCAGGAAATTCCTCGCGAAATTGTTCATCACCGGATCATCCGGGAGAGGTGCTGTCCATGAGGAATAAAGTTGGACCAAAAGCGCCGCCCACAATATAGCGCTGCCAATCGCCAGAGCCTTCAGGTGCCGGGGAGAGATCTGGCGGTGCTGCATTATCGGAATTATTTGTTTTCCTCAAAAAGAAGCCTGCCCACCGCAGAGGTGAGCAGGCTTCCAAATTCAAATATGTCAGGCAGCTGCGAGTTCCGCGACGTCAAACACTTCCCGCGCATCGGCCACGGCACCGGTGACGGCGGCTGCGGCGACCATCAGCGGGCTCATCAGGATGGTGCGGCCGGTGGGGCTGCCCTGACGGCCTTTGAAGTTGCGGTTGGAGGAGGAGGCGCAGAGTTGATCGCCGATGAGTTTGTCAGGATTCATCGCCAGGCACATGGAACAACCCGCGCCGCGCCATTCAAATCCGGCTTCGGTAAAGATTTTGTCGAGCCCTTCCTTGCGGCAGAGGACATCCACGATCTGGCTGCCCGGCACTGCGATGGCAGTGACGCCAGGGGCGACTTTGTGGCCTTGGATGTATTTGGCGACTTCGCGGAAATCGCTCAGGCGGCCGTTGGTGCAGGAGCCGATGAAGGCCACATCGATTTTAGTGCCTTTAATGGGCGCCCCGGCGGGGAGCTTCATGTATTCCAACGCTTCCACGATGGAAATGCGCTCGGCTTCGGTGGGGGCGTCCGCCGGGTCTGGCATGTGGCCATCGATACTGAAACCCTGGTCCGGGCTGATGCCCCAGGTCACGCTCGGGGCGATGTCGGCGGCGTCGATATTCACTACATCGTCGAAAACAGCATCCGCATCGGACGCAAAACTGGCCCAGTTGGCCACGGCCTTGTCCCAGGCATCGCCGGAAGGGCTGTAGGGACGGCCTTTGAGATACTCAAAGGTTTTTTCGTCAGGATTCACATACCCGCAGCGGGCTCCACCTTCGATGGACATGTTGCAGACGGTCATGCGTTCCTCCATGGACATGCGGTCAAAAACCTCGCCGGCATATTCATAGGCATATCCGATCCCGCCCTTGGCTCCGAGCTGGGCGATGATGTGCAGGATGACGTCCTTGGCATACACGCCGGGACGCAGGCTGCCGGTGACATGGATCAGGCGCACCTTGGGCTTGCTCATGGTCATGGTCTGCGTGGCCAGCACGTCGCGCACCTGGGTGGTGCCAATGCCGAACGCGATCGCGCCAAAAGCGCCATGAGTAGCGGTGTGACTGTCGCCGCAGGCGATGGTGGTGCCCGGCTGGGTGATCCCCTGCTCCGGCCCGACCACATGGACGATGCCCTGTTTGCCGCTGCTGAGGTCGAAATACGTGATGCCGAATTCCTCCGCATTCACCCGCAGCATGCGGATCATCTCAGCGGCCAGGGTATCGGCGAAGGGCTCGGTCTGCACATCCGTGGGCACGATGTGGTCCACCGTGGCAAAAGTGCGGTGGGGGAATTTCACCTTGAGGCCAAGATCGCGCAGCATCCCGAAGGCCTGCGGACTGGTGACTTCGTGAATCAGGTGGGTGCCGATCAGCAATTGCGTCTGGCCATTATCCATCGTGCGGACGGTGTGTGCGTCCCAAACTTTCTCGAATAGCGTCTTGCCCATAAAAATTCTGCGTGGGGAGGGGGTGGAGTTGAACCATGAGGGTAGCATCACCCGGCGCGGCGGCAAACGCTGATTAAATGGGAGTTTCCACCCGGCCAATCCGCGCTTACTGATTCCGGATGCGCCCCTTCCTCCCTCTTTCCCTTGCCGTGGTGCTCCTCACCGGCTGTGGCAATCTGCAAAACCTTGCCACCAAAGCCCGCGTTAAAAAGCAGCAGAAAGCCATGGAAAAACTGGCCGCCACCTCTTCCGAGGAAGCCGCCGCCCGGCTGGGAGCCAAAGCCGTCGGCGAGGTCGCCTACGTGGACGATGCCGAGCAATTTGTCCTCATCCGGGCCCTGACCGGAATCCATCTTACGCCGGAAGCCATGCTGGAGACCCGCCGTGACGGTAAACGGACTGCGCTCCTCCGTGCCACACCGGAAAAGAAAAATGCCTTTGTGGCCGCGGACCTTCTGGAAGGGACGCCCCAGACCGGGGATGGGGTTTTTCCGTCCACCGCCAAACCCAATCCCCTCAAACCCAAACCTGCTCCAGCCCCCTCCGCGGCCATTCCGGGAAGCGCTCCCAACGGGCCAGCAGCCGTGAGCGCTCCTGACAGTCCGCCTCCCACTTTGGTGCCCGCCGACGACTTGGATCCTACCAATCTCCCCGCCTTGAAAGAGGCCATCAAAACGCCTGAAGACCTGAAACGTTGACCGGGGCTCCTTACCCTCCCTCTATCCCATGCTGGATGAAACTGAAGCCCGGCAGCGCATCCTGTCACTCATTCCTGCCGCCACCGCGGAATCTGTCCAGTTGGATCAAGCGGCCGGCCGATACGCTGCGGTGGACTTCTTCGCATCACTGCCCCTTCCGCCTTTCGACAACAGTGCCATGGACGGCTATGCCATCCATCATACCGACTGCGGACCGGCCGGCCGTAAGCTGATCCTCACTGGTGAGCAACCCGCTGGGCCAGACCTCGGCCTCGAAGTCACTCCCGGTCATTGTGTCCGCATTTTCACCGGCGCCCCCCTGCCACGCGGCACCGGGGCCATTGTCATGCAGGAGGATACGGTGCGTTCAGACGGCAGCCCGGGCATCACACTGACTGAATCCACTGAACCCGGCGAGTTCATCCGCCGTGCCGGAGCCGACCTCTGTGCCGGCCAGCGTCTTCTCACCGCTGGCGACCTCATCACCCCCACCCGCCTTGCGGTGCTTGCCAGCCAGGGTGCTGCCACCCTGCTCTGCGGCCAACGCCCCCGGGTCTGCATTGTCACCACCGGCAACGAACTCATGCCACCCGGCCAGCCCCTCACGACTCCGGGCCACATTTATAACAGCAATGGTCCAATGCTCGGGGCCTTGCTGGCCGGGGCCGGGGCCGAAACCACCGCGCGGCATTCTCCGGACGATCTGCCATTCCTCACAAAAACCCTGCAGGACGCCCTGACTTCCCATGATGTCGTCGTTCTGGCCGGTGGTGTCTCGGTGGGCGACCATGATTTTGTCAAACCCGCCCTCGAAGCCCTCGGGATTCCCCTGCAGTTCTGGCGGGTCCGGATCAAGCCCGGCAAACCCTTCCTCTTCACTACCCAAGCCGGTAAACTGATCTTTGGCCTGCCGGGCAATCCCGCCTCCGCCTTTGTCACCGCCCTCCTCTTTGTGCTTCCGACCCTGCGGAAACTCGCCGGAGCCAGCGAAACCGGGGCGCTTCCGGTGAGCACTCCGGCCACCCTGACCGCGGCGGCAGGCAACCCCGGAGACCGGCCCCACTATTTGCGCGGTCACTACCAATTTTCCACCGCATGCTTCACCCCGGTTGGCCTGCAGCAATCGCACGCCCTCGCCGCCCTGGCCTCCTCGAACGCCCTGCTCCGCCTCGCTCCTGACGCTGTCGCCCCCGCCGGTTCCGTGCATCCGGTGGTCCTGTTCTAAAAGATCCCTCAAACTGAACGGGGCCGCTCGTCCTCCACCCGGAAATGTTCACGCAGCGTCGATTGCAGCAGATCCATGGCCTTGGTGAGAGCGGCGTTATCCCCGCCGTTTCCATCCGGTCGCCCGGGAACCGCCGCCATCACAGTGGCGTAGCGTTGCGCCAGAGGCTTACGGCGGTTGGTGGCACCCGCGGCGGCCAGCAAGGCCTCGATTCCAGCCACCTGACATCTCACCTCGCCGATCCGGCCGGCCGCACTTTCTGCGGGGATTTCCCCTGCGGCGACCAATTTGTATTGGCGGCACTCAAATTGCCGGCACCTGGTGGGGCGGTCGCCATAAATGGTGCATTGGGAGCCGCAGAGGGCGGTGCAGGGTTGGTTGAAAAAACGGCGCTGCTTGAGTTTCAGTCCCCGGGCCGACAGGGCTTTGGCGTTATCGCCGGCCACCAACCGGACCTGATCAAACAGCACCCCGTTGCAGCAGAGACCGCAGTCCAGGCAGAGGGCTGCGGCAGCATCGGCAGGCGTTGGTGCAGGAATCACTTTTACAGGCTTAACCTGCGGGGCCGGAGGGGGCAAGCCGGCACCGGCCGGCGTCCCAGCCTTTGGCCGGAGGCATGTGCACAAAAAAGCCGCAGCCCCGGATGGGACTGCGGCTGATCTTTATACTGATTTCCAGGTTACAGGCCAGCGAGGAATGAATCGGCCTCGTCTTCGATGGAATCGAGCCCTTCGTTGCTGGTCGTTTCGCCGGACTCCTTGACCCGCATGTTGCGGTTCAGGAGGAAGCCGGTGCCAGCCGGAATCAGGTGGCCCATGATGACGTTTTCCTTGAACCCGCGCAGCCAGTCGGCCTTGCCAAGCGTGGCGGCATCAGTGAGCACCCGGGTCGTGTCCTGGAAGGACGCGGCCGAGATGAAGGAGTCGGTTTCGAGGGAAGCCTTGGTGATGCCGAGGAGGATGGGTTCCGCCTCGGAAGGCTTGCCGCCCTGTTCGACGATTTTCTCGTTGGCTTCCTCGAACGCGATGCGCTCGACTTGGTCGCCCCAGAGGAAATCGGTATCGCCGGGATCGGTGATCTTCACCTTGCGCAACATTTGACGGATGATGATCTCGATGTGCTTGTCATTGATTTCCACGCCTTGCAGACGGTAGACTTCCTGAACTTCGTTGACCAAGTGCTCCTGGAGCATTTGCGGGCCAAGGATGTCGAGGATTTCGTGCGGCACCACAGGACCTTCGGTGAGCTGATCGCCTTTCTTCACGCGGTCGCCTTCGAAAGCGATGATGTGCTTGCTGCGGGGAACGAGGTGTTCTTCCTCATCACCGGAATCCTCATCGCGGACGATGACCTTGCGCTTGCCACGGACCATGCCGCCAATGGAGACGACCCCGTCAATCTTGGCGATTTCGCAGTGATCCTTCGGCTTACGGGCTTCAAAGAGCTCAGCAACCCGGGGAAGACCCCCGGTGATGTCCTTCGCCTTGCTGACCTTGCGGGGAGTTTTGGCAAGGGTGGTGCCGGCAGGGATCTTGTCGCCCTTCTTGACGGAAAGGAACGCGCCGGCAGGAATGGAATAGCTGGCGAGGACTTCCTTGGTCTTCGGATCCACAATAACAACCTGCGGGTGCAAATCCTCTTTGTGTTCGAGGACGATGGCGCCTTCGCTGCCTTTTTCGCCGCCTTTGCCAAGGGTGATGCCTTGGATCATGTCGCGGAAGTCCACCAGACCTTCACGCTCGGTGATGACGGGAACGGAGTGTGGTTCCCAAGTCACGAGAGTCTCGCCCTTCTTGATGACAGAGCCCTCGGCCTTATAGATGACAGCGCCGACCACCAGCTTGTGGCTTTCCAGTTCCAGACCGGCTTCATCATGCACGGACACCGTGCCGTTTTTGGTGAGGACGATGTGGTTTCCGTCGGTGCTGAGCACGGCGCGGACATCATTGTAGTGCACGGCCCCGGTGTTCTTCACCTTGACGATCGGCTGCTTGAAGCTCGTGCCGGCGACCCCACCGACATGGAACGTACGCATCGTGAGCTGGGTGCCGGGTTCGCCAATCGACTGGGCGGCGACGATGCCGACGGCCTCACCGATCTTGACTTCAAACCCTGTCCCGAGGTGCAAGCCATAACAGAGCACGCAGCAGCCACGCTTGCTTTCGCAGGTGAGGACGGAGCGGATCTTGAGCTGCTCGACGCCGATCTTCATCAGCGAGTCAGCTTGTTTCTCGGTAATGATGTCGTTGGCCTTGACGATGGTTTCCTTGGTGACCGGATCCTTGATGGTCTCACAGGAAGCGCGGCCATAGATGCGGGTCTTGAGGTCGACGACTTCTTCATCCCCTTCGTAGAGGGAAGCGACGGTGATGCCGTTGGTGGTACCGCAGTCATGTTCAAAGACGATGACGTCCTGGGCGACATCGACCAGCTTGCGGGTCATATACCCGGAGTCAGCGGTCTTGAGCGCGGTATCGGACAGACCCTTGCGGGCACCGTGGGTGGAGATGAAGTATTCCAGCACCGAGAGACCTTCACGGAAATTAGCCGTGATCGGACGTTCGATAATCTCGCCGGAAGGCTTGGCCATGAGGCCGCGCATCCCGCCCAGCTGCTTGATCTGCTGTTTGTTACCGCGCGCCCCGGAATCGACCATCATGAACAACGGATTGGCGTTCTTTTTGCCTTCGTTGAATTCGAGGGTCCGGAACAGACTCTGCTGAATGTGGTCACCCGCCTGGGTCCACAAGTCGATGATCATGTTGTGGCGCTCGCGGTCGGTGATGACACCACGCTTGTATTGCTTGTCGAGTTCTTCGAGGCGCAGGTAGGCTTTTTCGAGTTCGGCCTTCTTCTCGACCGGGATCACCATGTCCGTGATACCGATGGAACAACCGGACTGGGTCGCCGCCTTGAACCCGAGTTCCTTGAGACGGTCGAGGGCATACACGGTCTCCTGGTGACCGGAGGTCTGCCAGCAGCGCCAGATGATGTCGGAGAGCTGTTTCTTGCCGACCGTTTTGTTGATAAAGCCCATGGCATCCGGCCAGATTTCGTTGAAGCGGACGCGGCCGGGAGTGGTTTCCACAACGGTATCCTTGGGGTTGCCAAAGATGGTGGTCTTGCCTTTGTCCGGATTTTTGAAGCGGATCAGTTGGTGGATTTCCACGCCCCCGTCAAACAGAGCGGCCTCAATTTCCGAGATCGTCTCGAACAGGGGCTTGCGGGCCTCGGCCACTCCCTTTTGCGGAGGCAGATTGCGGGTCTGGGTGAGGAAATAAGCCCCGAGGGTAATGTCCTGGGAAGGGGTGGTGACTGGCTTGCCGCTGGAGGGCGAGAAGATGTTGTTGGTTGCCAGCATCAGAAGGCGCGCTTCCATCTGGGCTTCCACCGAGAGAGGCACGTGCACCGCCATCTGGTCACCGTCAAAGTCGGCGTTATAGGCAGTACAGACCAGCGGGTGAACGCGGATGGCTTCCCCTTCAATCAGGACCGGCTCGAAGGCCTGGATCGACAGACGGTGCAGAGTCGGCGCACGGTTGAGGAGGACGGGGTGGCCCTTGGTGACTTCTTCAAGGATGTCCCAGACTTCAGGAGTGCGGCGCTCGATCATCTTCTTGGCGGAGCGCACCGTGTGCACATAACCAAGTTCCTTGAGGCGGCGGATGATGAAGGGTTCGAAGAGAACCAAGGCCATCTTTTTGGGAAGACCACACTGGTTCAGCTTCAATTCAGGCCCGATCACAATAACGGAACGGCCGGAGTAGTCGACGCGTTTGCCGAGGAGGTTCTGGCGGAAACGGCCACCCTTGCCCTTGAGCATGTCGCTGAGGGATTTGAGAGGACGATTTCCGGCGCCGGTGACGGCGCGGCCGTGGCGGCCATTGTCAAAGAGGGCATCGACGGCTTCCTGCAGCATGCGTTTCTCATTCCGGATGATGACGTCCGGGGTCTTGAGGAGGAGCAGGTTGCGGAGACGGTTGTTCCGGTTGATGACGCGACGGTAGAGGTCGTTCAAGTCGGAGGTGGCAAAACGGCCGCCTTCGAGGGGAACCAGCGGGCGCAGATCCGGAGGAATCACGGGCAGGACACGCATAACCATCCATTCAGGGCGGCTGTGGCTGCTGTGGAACCCTTGGGCGAGCTTGAGGCGTTTGGCGAGTTTCTTACGGGTCTGTTTGGACCGGGTCTTGGTCATCGCTTCCTGCAATTCCACGATCTGCTCGGGCAGGTTGATGCCGGAAAGGAGTTCTTCCACGGCTTCGGCCCCCATGGAGGCCCGGAAAGCATCTTCGCCATATTGCTCTTCCGCTTCGCGGAATTCAACTTCGGTCAAGAGTTGAGCTTTGGTGAGGGGGGTGTTCTTGGGATCGACCACAACGTAATCTTCATAGTAGATCACGCGCTCCAATTGGCGGGCGGTCATGTCCAAAGCCAAGCCGAGCC
Source organism: uncultured Verrucomicrobiota bacterium (assembly GCA_942492905.1). Lineage (GTDB taxonomy): Bacteria > Verrucomicrobiota > Verrucomicrobiia > Verrucomicrobiales > V1-33 > CAIZWU01. The sequence continues at coordinate 664,472 of OW818657.1, read as the reverse complement.
GGCTGGGCATACACTTGTAGAACCAGATGTGGCTCACCGGCACGGCGAGTTCGATGTGGCCCATGCGCTCGCGGCGGACGCGGCTCAAGGTGACTTCAACACCGCAGCGGTCACAGACGACGCCCTTGTGTTTGATGCGCTTGTACTTGCCGCAGGAGCATTCCCAGTCCCGGGTGGGTCCAAAGATGCGTTCGCAGAAGAGACCGCCCTTTTCGGGTTTGAAGGTCCGGTAGTTGATCGTTTCCGGATTCTTCACTTCACCCCGGCTCCAGCTTTGGATGGTGGGGGAGGAAGCCACGGTGATGGCCACGTGGTCAAAGCCTTGGGGACGGGCATCGCCGCCGAACAGTTCGCGTAGTTGGGTTTCAACGCTCATAGGATTGGATAGTGGAAAATGGAATTAAGGAGAAGGGAGGCGGACGGCGGGTGGTGAAAACCCGCCGTCCGTGAAGGAATTAGGCGCTGAGGGCGCTGATGCCGCCGCCGTCGGGACCGGCTTTGGAGTTCGCGACTTTCACGTCGAGGCCAAGGGACTGCATTTCCTTGATCAGCACGTTGAAGGATTCCGGGGTGCCGGCTTCGAGATTGTTGTCTCCCTTCACGATGCTTTCGTAAATGCGGGTCCGTCCGGCCACGTCGTCTGATTTGACGGTGAGGAGTTCCTGCAGGGTATAGGCGGCGCCGTAGGCTTCGAGCGCCCAGACTTCCATTTCCCCGAAACGCTGGCCGCCGTATTGCGCTTTACCGCCGAGAGGCTGCTGGGTGACGAGGCTGTAAGGACCAACCGCACGGGCGTGGATCTTGTCAGCGACCAAGTGATTCAGCTTCATCATGTAGATGATGCCAACCACGACGTCCTGGTGGAAGGGTTCGCCGGTGCGTCCGTCAAAGAGGGAGGATTTGCCGTTCAGGCCGATCCAACTCATGGCGGTGGTTTCCTTGGCTTCCTTGAGGTAGCCCATGACTTTTTCTTCAGGGATACCATCGAAGACCGGGGTGGCGACTTTGAATCCCAAGGCACGGGCGGCGACCCCAAGGTGGGTTTCCAACACCTGTCCGACGTTCATGCGGCTCGGCACCCCGAGTGGGTTGAGCACGATGTCCACCGGCGTGCCGTCTTCAAGGAACGGCATGTCTTCTTCGGGAACGATCTTGGCGACGACCCCTTTGTTACCGTGGCGGCCGGCCATCTTGTCACCGACGGAGAGTTTCCGCTTGGAGGCAATGTAGACCTTCACCTGCTTGACGATGCCATTGTCAGGCTCGTCACCGGCCTCGACCTTGTCGAGGGCGCCTTCGCGTTCTTCTTCCAGTTCGACAAACTTCTGTTCGAAGGTGCCGATGATGTCGAAGATCTTGTTACGGACCGGGGACGGATCGATGTCGATGTGGTCGTGGGCTTCCGCGACGCGGGCCAACAGGGCCTTGGTGATCTTCTTGTTGGCGGGAACGAGGATTTCGCCGGTCTGCGCATTGACGACATCCAGCGGGATCTTTTCTCCGAGGAGGATATCCGCCAGCTTGTCGGTCAATTGCTCGACCAGTTCGGTGTGCTTGGTTTTGAATTCCTCTTCAATCACCTTGGCCTGTTTGCGGCTTTCGGCGGCGCTGACCTTTTCCTTGGCGTTGTCCTTGCGGCTGGAAACGCGGACGTCCATCACGATGCCGGTGCAGCCGGAGGGGACGCGCAGGGAGGTGTCTTTGACGTCAGCGGCCTTTTCACCGAAGATGGCGCGCAGGAGGCGTTCTTCAGGAGCCAGTTCCGTTTCGGATTTCGGAGTGATTTTGCCGACGAGGATATCGCCGGGTTTCACTTCCGCGCCGATCCGGACGACGCCGTCAGCACTGAGGTTGCGGAGGGCTTCCTCACCAACGTTCGGAATGTCCCGGGTGATTTCCTCCGGGCCGAGTTTGGTGTCACGGGCACCCACTTCAAATTCCTCAATGTGGATGGAGGTATAGATGTCCTCCTTGACCACCTTGGAGGAGATGGTGATGGCATCCTCGAAGTTATAACCATTCCAGGACATGAAGGCCACCAGGACGTTGCGGCCGAGCGCGAGCTCGCCCTTGTCCGTGCAAGGACCGTCAGCCAGGACATCGCCGGGCTTGACCACATCCCCGCGACGGACCAACGGCTTCTGGTTCATGCAGGTTCCGGCGTTGGACCGCATGAATTTACGGAGCGGCAGGGAGAACACGCCCTTGTCAGGATTGTGTTTGACGCAGAAGGGATCGGCTAAAAACTCAGCATCGGTGCAGGGCAACTTGCCGTCCTTGGTGATGATGATCACCTCGGCGCTGGCAGCAGCGACCTTGCCTTTGCAGTCCTTCTCAGCACAGATCACGGCGCGGGAATCGCGGGCCGCTTTGCCCTCGAGTCCGGTCCCGATGATCGGGGCTTCGGTGATGAGAAGCGGCACCCCTTGGCGCTGCATGTTGGATCCCATCAGCGCACGGTTGGCGTCATCGTGCTCAAGGAATGGGATCAGACCGGCGGCAATCGAAACCAATTGTTTCGGACTGACGTCCATGTAACTGGACTGCGGAGGCTCGACTTCGAGGAAGTCGCCGCGGAACCGGACCGTGACCTTCTTGTTCACGAAGGAACCATCGGCATTGAGCGGGTTGTTGGCCTGCGCAATTTTGTGGGTTTCCTCCTGGTCAGCCGTGAGGTATTCCAGTTTGTCCTGGACGATCCCGTTCACGATCTTGCGGTAAGGTGTTTCAATAAACCCGAAATCGTTGATGCGGGCAAAGGTCGACATCGAGTTGATCAGACCGATGTTTGGACCTTCCGGAGTCTCAATCGGGCAGATGCGGCCGTAGTGGGACGGGTGAACGTCGCGCACTTCGAAACCGGCACGGTCACGATTCAGACCGCCTGGCCCGAGGGCGCTGAGGCGGCGTTTGTGCGTGAGTTCTGCCAGAGGATTCGTCTGATCCATGAACTGGGACAGCTGGGACCGGCCGAAGAAATCGCGCACCACGGCGGAAAGCGCCTTGGGGTTGATCAGCTTTTGCGGGGTCATCCCTTCGAGATTGACATCAAAGAGGGTCATACGCTCTTTCACCAGACGCTCGGTGCGGGCAAGGCCCACACGGCACTGGTTGGAAAGCAGTTCACCCACGGCCCGCACGCGGCGGCTTCCAAGGTGATCAATGTCATCCAGAATGCCTTCGCCCTGACGGAGTTTCAGCAGATAGCGGATTGAGGAAACGAAATCGGAAGGCAAGAGCACACGCTCGTCTTCATTGGCCTTCAGATTCAGTTTTTGGTTGATCTTGTAACGGCCAACGCGGGTGAGGTCATATTTCTTCGGGTCGAAGAAAAGACGCTTCAGGAGGGCGCGGGCGTTCGGCACGGTAGGAGGATCACCGGGGCGCAGACGGCGGTAGATGTCCTTGAGGGCTTCTTCCTCGTCCTTGGCAGGGTCCTTCTTGAGGGATTTCAGGAGCAAGTCATCTGCGGAAACGGTGATGACTTTCGCAGTCTTGTGGCCGAGTCCCATCAGGGCGGAAATGATCCCCGGGGTGAGCGGTTCGTAGGCCTTGGCGACCACCGTTTCGTTGTCCACCACGTCACTGAAGAGCACCTTGGAGCTCAACTCGGCTTCGTCGAGGGAAGCCTTGAGCTTGAGGTCTTCAATGTTGTAGAATTGCTTGATGATGTCCTCGTCCTTGCCGTAGCCGATGGCACGCAGGAACGTTGTGGCGAGGAATTTACGGCGGCGGCGGCGGCGGTCGAGGTAAACGTAGAGCAGATCGTTGGTATCGAACTGGACTTCGAGCCAGGAACCACGGTCCGGAATGATCCGGAAACCATGAAGCTGCTTGCCATTGAGGTGCAGGTTCATCTCAAAACAGATGCCGGGGGAACGGTGCAGCTGGGAAACGACGACCCGCTCCGCGCCGTTGATGGCGAAGGTGCCACGATCGGTCATCAGGGGAAGTTCGCCCATATACACCCGCTCTTCCTTGGTTCCCGTTTCGTCCTTCAACGTGAAAGTGACGTAGAGGGGGGCGCTGTAGGTTTCCCCTTCGCGCTGCGCCTGGTGGGCGGTGATTTTAGGCTCACCCACTTCGTAATGGGCGAAATCCAGCACGACTTTGTTGTCGTAGCTTTCGATCGGGAAGACTTCCTTGAAGACGGACTGGAGTCCGATCACCACGCGCTTGTGGGCAGGAGTTTCTTTTTGCAGAAACTCGCGGTAGGAATTAAGCTGGACCTCGATAAGATTCGGAGGATCGAGCACTTCCTTGATTTTGCCAAATTGGAGACGGTCTGACATGGTGGCGATGGGGGACTATGGGTTGAACGTGGAAACTGCGGGGAGCGGTGCAGTGAGAAGCAGAAAGGGGAGACGCGAAGAAGTATGGGGTTCCGGCCCTTTCAAAATCGAGGGGCGGAACGCCATACTTGCTGTATCAAAAGTAATGGAACCGGAGATTGGGCTGGTTCAAATTTGGCTGGATCTGGAGGAAGCGCGTCTGGCTTCGGGTTGAGTTTGAATGAACTGCTGAGGGGAAACTTTAAACAACTGCCCAAGGAGAAAACGACGGCAGAGGGTGAGGGAAGGAATGAAACCGGTGCCCCGGATTAACCGGGGCACCGGAGTGAAAGAAACGATTACTTGATTTCGACCTTGGCCCCAGCGGCCTCGATCTTCTTCTTGATTTCTTCGGCTTCGGCCTTGGGGATACCGCTCTTGAGCACCTTGGGGGCGCCTTCGACGAGGGCTTTGGCTTCGGCGAGGCCGAGACCGGAAACCGCACCGCGGACTTCCTTAATGACGGCGATCTTGTTCGGGCCGCCTTCGACGAGCACGACATCGAATTCAGTCTTTTCCTCAACAACAGCAGCAACGGCAGGACCGCCACCACCACCGGAAGGAGCAGCGGCGCTGACGCCCCACTTTTCTTCGAGGGTTTTCACGAGTTCGGAAGCCTCAAGGATGGTGAGAGCGCTGAGGTCGTCGACGATTTGAGCTAATTTGGACATGTTATGGATTCAGTGTCGCCGTGCTCCGGAGCCCCGGGGAAATTGAGATCGGCAGCCGCCGATCCGGCAAGGAACTGAGGTTGGTTTGTTTTACGTGTGGTTTTGGGAAGCGCTCCGGACGGACCGGAGCGAAAGGGTTGGGATGGACTTACGCTTCAGCAGCAGGGGCCGCGGCAGAAGTTTCAGCAGCAGGGGCTTCGGCGGGAGTCTCGGCAGCGGGTTCCGCAGCAGGGGCTTCGTCGGCGATCGGACCACCATCCTTTTCGGCCTTGGCACGGATGGCGCGGGCGATGGAGGAACCGGGAGCGTTAAGCACACCGAGCAGGGTGGCGAGGAGGTCCTCGCGGCTGCCGACATCGGCCAGGGTTTCCACCTTCTCCGGAGTCAGGAGCTGACCATCGAGGACGGCGCTCTTGATGCCCGGACGTTTGGTTTCGGTGCGGAATTTTTTGACCACCTGAGCGGCGCGGCAGACGTCGGATTCTCCGAAGACGATAGCGGTTTGACCTTTGAGGTCAGCGTTCAGAGCCTCAGGAAAACCGCGGCTGGCACCAGCCACTTTGACGTAGCTGTTTTTGGTGACGTGGAGGCTGGATCCAACGCCGCGCAGGCGTTTCCGGATCTCGTTGAACTGCGGCACGGTCATGCCGGTATAGTCCACGAGGAGGACGTAGGGGGAGGTGTTGATCCGCGTAATAAGCTGATCAGCGATGACTTTTTTGTCGGGATTCATTTAAGAAGGGTGTCCGTTAAGGTTCAGATAAGGGGCGGCTCAGAGCTTGACATACTTGGAACTGTCAATGGACACGGAGGGTGACATGGTGGCGGTGACGTGGATGCTCTCGATATAGCGTCCCTTGGCCGTAGCGGGTTTGGCACGCTGCACGGCTTCGATCACCGCGAGGGCGTTTTCGGCGAGCTGATTCACCTCGAAGGAAACTTTACCGACGGGAACGGAGATATTTCCATTTTTGTCGAGCTTGAAGTCGACGCGCCCGGCCTTGACGGCTTTGACGGCGGCGGCGGTGTCTTCAGTGACGGTGCCGGTTTTGGGGTTGGGCATCAAGCCACGCGGCCCGAGTTGGCGGCCGAGTTTGCGGACTTCGGTCATGGCATCGGGGGTAGCCACGGCAACATCAAAATCAAGGAAGCCGCCTTGGATTTTGGCGATCATGTCCTCATAACCCACGTATTCCGCACCAGCGTCGCGCGCGGCCTGGGCAGCGGCACCCTGTGCAAAGACCAACACGGTCACTTTTTTGCCGGTGCCGTGCGGCAGCGGGCAGGTGGAACGGATCATCTGATCGCCCTTCTTCGGATCAACTCCCATGTGCATGGAGATGGTGACCGATTGGTTGAACTTGGGCGCAGGGAGCTTCTTGAGAAGTTCCATGGCTTCTTCGAAGGCGAAGGATTTGGTGGAATCGACCAGTTTCCTGGCAGAGACGTAACGTTTGGAGCGGTTGGTGGACATGGTATGATGCAGTGCGTGCGGGGGAAGTTTTCAGAGTTTCCCGGTTTTCACATTTCACTCTTCAAGCGGAGAGTCTTAGGAGAACCGGGAGGGCTGATTGCTTCTTTTCCCTCCTGCGGTAGTTGGTGGTTTGGACAATCAGGCCCTGCCCCGCTTCCGGAAGGCCGGAAACGAAATACAGCTGCCTGAAAATTGGTATTACGCTTCGACTTCGATCCCCATTTGACGGGCGGTGCCGGCGATGATGCGGTAGCCGGCCTCAGGGCTGTTGGCGTTGAGGTCGGGCATTTTCTGCTTCACCACGGCTTCCACCTGGGCGCGGCTGAGTTTCGCGACCTTTTCCTTGTGGGGAATCTTGGAGCCGGAAGCGATTCCGGCCGCCTTTTTCAGGAGGAGGCTGGCAGGAGGCTGCTTGGTGATGAAGGTGAAGGACTTGTCCTTGTAGACGGTGATCACGACCGGGAGAATGTCTCCGGCGGCTTTCTGGGTCTGGGCGTTGAACTCCTTGCAGAACATCATGATGTTCACACCGGCCTGACCGAGGGCAGGACCAACTGGAGGGGCGGGATTGGCGGCTCCGGCAGGAATCTGGAGCTTGATGGTTTTGACGATTTCTTTGGCCATGGCTGAGGGAACTTATAAAGGATGAGGGATGAAAAGATGAGCGGATGACTAGCCTTTTTCGACTTGCCAGTATTCGAGATCGACTGGGGTGGAACGGCCAAAAATGCTGACGGAGACACGAAGTTTGCCTTTTTCGGGATCGATTTCCTCGACAATTCCCGTTTGGGATTCGAAGGGACCATCGGCCACTTTGACGGTGTCGCCGACTTCGAAAGCGACCTTGGGCTTCACATTGTCTTCGCGTTCGCGGATCTGGAGGAGCATCTGCTCCACTTCCTTGGGACGCATGGGGGTCGGCTTGTCGCGGGTTCCCGCAAAATTGATGACGCCGACGGTGTCTTTGATGAAATACCAACTGCGGTCAACCAAGCTGCCGTTTTCGTTGAGCATCTGCATGTTGACGAGCAGATAGCCGGGGAAAAACTTGCGTTTGGTTTCCCGCTTTTGCCCTTTTTTCACTTCCGAAACGCGCTCCTGGGGATAAAGGACTTCAAATACGAGGTCCCCCATTTCCTCCGTAGCAATGCGCCGGGTGAGGTTGTCCTTCACTTTTTGCTCCTGTCCGGAGAGAACGTGAATGACATACCATTGATCTCTTGCTGCTGGAATCGCGCCCATGGAATGGAAAGAAAGTGTAGGGAAGAAAAGGAACCGGGCCGCCGGGGTTGGGGCCGGTGAGTCCGGGAGGACGGCTTACTGGCCGATTCCGAGGGTGAAGAGCTTCATCACGCCGATCATGATAAAGTCCCAAGCGGCGACATAGGCTCCAAGGATGATCAGGCCCACGACTACCACGAGGGTCGAATCCGTGAGTTCCTTGAACATCTTGAAGCCCTTCTCCTTGGCATCCCATGGCCAAGTGGTCTTTCTGAGTTCGAGGCCGACTTCGGAAAAAAATTTGCGGATGGAGCCAATCATGGAACGGGGGAATCGACGGAACGGGGAGGAAAATGGCAGGCCCAGTAGGACTCGAACCTACAACCAATGGTTTTGGAGACCACTACTCTACCAATTGAGCTATGGACCTGTGTGATTTCCCGACTTTCGGCGGGTCGGAAAGGTGTAGAGGGGAACGGGAGTTGTCAAGCGGCCTTCGTGCGCAGACTTTTGACTCGTGGAAGAATTCCTGAAAAACGTTTCCTTGGTTTAGACAGGGAAAGCAGGGCGGTGTGACACCGCCCTGCTTCCTGTAGCCTGAACCGGAAATTTCCGGACTTGAATTATTCGATGATATCGCCAACGCGGCCTGCTCCCACGGTGCGGCCACCTTCACGGATAGCGAAGCGCATGGTTTTTTCGAGGGCGATCGGGGTGATCAGCTCAACTTCCATCTGAATGTTGTCGCCGGGCATCACCATTTCGACGCCTTCGGGAAGCTTGATGCTGCCGGTCACGTCGGTGGTGCGCACGTAGAACTGTGGGCGGTAGTTGTTGAAGAAGGGGGTGTGGCGGCCACCTTCGTCCTTGGAGAGGACATACACCTCAGCCATGAACTTCTTGTGGGGCTTCACGGAACCGGGCTTGGCCAGCACCTGACCGCGCTCGAGATCGTCTTTTTTCACGCCACGCAAGAGGAGACCCACGTTGTCGCCGGCCCGGCCTTCGTCGAGCAGCTTGCGGAACATTTCGATGTCGGTGACGGTGGTCTTGACGGTGGGGCGGAAGCCGATGATTTCGATTTCTTCCATCTTCTTGACGATCCCGCGTTCGATACGGCCAGTGGCAACGGTTCCCCGGCCTTCAATCGCGAACACGTCTTCGATCGGGAGGAGGAAAGGCTGATCGATCGGGCGCTCAGGAAGCGGGATGTAGCTGTCCACGGCATCCATCAATTTCATGATGTTGGCCTTGTGAACCGGATCCCCTTCGAGGGCCTTGAGGGCGGAACCCTTGATCACTGGAATGTCATCGCCAGGGAATTCATACTGGGAGAGCAGATCGCGCACTTCCATCTCGACGAGGTCGAGGAGCTCGGCGTCATCCACCATGTCCACCTTGTTCATGAACACCACGAGGGCAGGAACACCAATCTGACGGGCGAGCAGGATGTGCTCACGGGTCTGGGGCATCGGGCCGTCAGCGGAGGAAACCACGAGAATTCCACCATCCATCTGGGCGGCACCGGTGATCATGTTCTTCACATAGTCAGCGTGTCCAGGACAATCAACGTGGGCGTAGTGACGGTTGTCGGTTTCGTATTCGACGTGGGCGGTGTTGATCGTGATCCCACGGGCTTTTTCTTCCGGGGCGGCATCGATGTCCGCATAGCTCTTGGCCTGAGCGAAGCCTTTTTCCGCCAGAGTGGTGGCGATGGCTGCGGTGAGAGTGGTCTTGCCATGGTCAACGTGTCCGATGGTTCCGACGTTAACGTGGGGTTTGGTTCTGGCGAATGCTTCCTTGGCCATGGTGGTCTTTTGGGTGGTTGGTGATTTAGGGTGTGACTGAAGAAATGGAGCTTGTGATGGGGATTGAACCCATGACCTCTTCCTTACCAAGGAAGTGCTCTACCACTGAGCTACACAAGCGAATCTGATATGTCGCAGAGACGAAACAACACCGCAATATGAGTCCTTGCTGCCAAGGGCGGACATATTCCGGTGCCGGGTCCTGCACGCTTTTTTGGCTGCCGGCTTTCAAACGGATCCTTGAGCTCCTTTTGTCTGCCGTGAAGCAGGACCAATCGGGTCAAATCCGGAAAATTGAAAGCCGCCTTCCGCAAAGCGTCGCGGATATTAGACGGTGCGCCCCCGGTGTCAAAGGCATTTTTTCCTTTCGCCGTTCCACCAGCCATTTCCTCCGCAGGACATCCGCCCCATTGCCCGTCCGCCGCGGCGATCGCCAGCTGTTACTTTTTACTGCGCAGCAGACCAAGCACTCCCAGCAGAATCAGCCCCAGTGCCAGCACCGCAATCAGCCCGAAAGCCAAGGTGATGGAGGCCCCATCTGCCTGAATGGTCTGGCCAAACAACTGGACCGGCTTGCCGGCCGTGATAGCCTCATTGGTTTTCCCCCAACTGGTCCAGGCGAGAAGCAGGATCACTCCCCCACAAGCCAGGCGGAGCAGCGCGGATACGGTATTCATAGGGATAGTTCCGGTTTAATTTTTAACGGAATTTCAGCGTAAAGCAGAATCACCCCCATCCGACAAGCCAAAACGCCCCGTTCATAGCCTGTGCGGGACCGGGCTCCGGCCCCGCCCGGATCAAAGCCCTTCCAGCTGGGTGAAATCGATATCCGGCTTTTTGTCCGGCGTGGAGGGCCTCTGGAAAATTCCGTCCAAGGCCACCGTTTCGTTGAAGAATCCGCCGTTTTTCATGAAAAAGCCCTGCCCCTCCACCCCGCCCGCGTAGTCCAGCCGGTGCCGGCCCCGCGCCGTGCCATCCCCGGTGAAACGGGCCGAAGTAATCTCATGCCACCCCCCGGCGGTATCGCGCACCCATTGGTTGCCGTTCAGGCTGCGCCTGCCCAGATAGCCATTCCGGTCCATGAAGTTTTCGAGAAAAGAGTGGAAGCCGGTCAGATACCGGTCCGTCTTCGGCCGCCTGAACCGGGCGATCAATTTCCACGGCCCGGACCCTGCCTCCGCGATCCAGGCGGCATAGACACTGTTCCCCTGCCCATCGGGTTTCACGGAATTCAGAAAACGATAGGTAGTTCCCGTCTTCCAGGGATAAACCATGAAACTCTGCCCGCCGGATCCCTCGTTCCCGAATTCACCCGCTTTCACCCCTTCCCCTTTCGCCAGCAGGACAACCCGCTCCGCTTCCGGGATATCGGCAGGATTGTCGGTGCGATGAGGGCTCCAGACGGAAAAGAGCACCCAGCGCTCGGTCGGGCTTTTCACCTGAATGCCGAAATAACCCTCTCCAAACCCGTTCGCCATGTAATACGAACCAATCGCATCCCCGCCTTCCGGCACGGTGAGTTCGCTGTAGGCATACTCAACATCGAGGCCGCGCGGCATTTGATAGGACAAGTGCACCGACGGCCCGCGGCGTCCCCAGTAGAACATGTTGCCCTCGTTGTTTTTCACGAAATCCGGGGCCAGGCCCTCCGTGCCTGACGACACCACCAGATCGGACACTTCCGCAAAAACAGGACCGGTGTGCCGGATCCCTTTCAAATCCACCCGCACATATCCGGCAACCTTCACCTCCACCTTCCCCAAGGGCACTTCATGGACCTCCGCCCCGGCGACCTTGGTCTCGAAGATGTCATCCCCTGCCCGGGCCTGGATCACGGATTCGCCTTCCGGCACTTGCAGCCGCAGCGCCAGGTCCAGCGAGGCCGGCCGGTCCACCCGGAAGAAAATGGAAACCACGCTGGCAGGATCCTGCCAACGCATGCGGCCCGCACGTCCGATGGCATCCGCCGTGCCTTCGCTGGACGAGGTGAGATAGGCATTGCCGGCCAGCGGCACAGGCCACGATGCTGCTGAAACCGGTTCAGCAAAGCTCCACAGCCCAGCGAGGAATCCAGCCACATGAGCGGACTGGCGGAGCCAACGGCAAAAGGAATCAAGCAGCATGGAACAAGGGGTTGGAATTGTATATTCAAGGAGCGGCGGATCCGGAGCAAGGCCAGGACTTTCTCACCCAGCCGGAATTCCACTTATGGTGCGGACCTGACCCACTCCCGTCCCGCGGCGGATTTGTCAAAAACGCTGACAGCATAGAGCAATAAAATCAGCACCAGAATCGCACCCCATCCGCAGGTGGCAATGCCCCCGGCCAGCAGCATGAACGGCGCGGTGAGGAGCATGGCCACCATTCCCCGGGTGGGGCTGATCTCATAGGGCAGCAGGAAAAGTTTCAGATGGGCCCGCCCCAACTGCAGACCAATGATGGCATACAGGGCATGAAACAGCAGGGCGTAGGCATAAACGTAGGCGAACAGGGCCAGGTCCGTGATGCGGGCCACCCCGCGGGCATTGGCAATCATCATCTCAGTGCTGAAGGACGCGATCACCAACAACACGCCACCGGCCGCAATAATGAAAAAACGCATCCCCAGCCCGGCATAACCGCTGGCCCCCAGAACACATCCGGACATTCCCAGGGCGGCCGCTGTAACGGAGCCAAAGGAAAACGCATTCGGCACCAATTCGACCCCTCCGAAAAAGTAGCGCACCAGCATGTAGGGCAACAAAGAGACCAGCGAAAGCAAAGTGAGGACGGCCTGCACCAGCCACTTTCCGCGGACGATCTGCCATCGGGTCAACCCACCCAGCAGCAGCAGCTCGGCATTCCTGCCTTCGGATTCGCCCCGCAGGGAATCCATCAGCCGCAAAGGCATCACGCCCGCCACCACCAGATACACTGCCAGCCAGAACACTCCCGGCTCTCCCGCGGCTGCCCGGAGCAGGGCGCTGGCAGTCGTTCCCGGACGCGACAGCAGATACTCCAGCACCACGGCGATCAGCACCAGCGCATGCAGCAGCAGAAACGGCATCACAAAACCCCGGGCCCGCAATCCCTGCCGCAGCTCCTTCACCACCATGGCCGGCCAGCGGTCCGCAAAGTCGAACAGACTGGCGGCAGCAATGGGGGGTGGCTCCGCAGAAGGCATAAGGGTGGAATTGGTTCCTCCAGCCCCCCCGCCCGTCAATCCCTGATCCCGCCGGCCCGCCCGTCAGGAAACACCCATGGCCCGACGGAAAAGAGGCTCTCCCGCCAAAACCACCGCCTATGGCCGGCGTAACGCCGCGTTGTGCGCCTTGATGGCCGCCGCGATCTCCGGATCGGCAAAAACCGGCGCACTAATCCCGTGCATGTCCCACGAACCAAAGCTCCACAGATAGGCATTTTCCACCTGCCACCGGCTGGGCTGGGTCGCGAGGAATTCCAAAGCGGCCTGGTAGAAGCGGCGGCGGAAGGAAATGCGGTCCGGGGTCGTCCAAGGGTTCAGCTCCGTTTTGTCCGTGCCGAAGAAGGCTGCATTGCCCATGCGTTCCACCGTGGGGGCCGGGACGGTTACTTTCCAGGCTTTATCAAACCCGCCGCCGCCGTGGCCCAATTCCGTAAAGCGGAGGGGTTTATCCAGGGGAATCGGGCACCCGGCTTCCGCGAATTCCTTGCAGAACTGGTCCACGCAGGCCGTAAAATCCGCGGCCACGGGCGGGGCGCTGACTTTCGCATAACAGGAAATCCCGACGAAGTCGCCCGCCGCGATCAGCCGCCTCATCCCCGACTGTTGCTGCTCATCCGGCACCACTTTACCCGCCACGTTTTCATAGTTGGCGCTCAGTCCAAGGCGCAGCTTCGTCAGTTTCCCCCGCGCCTGCAGCCGCTCCAGAATGCTCCGCCAGGCGTCAGGATGCGTGAACAGCGAGCACCCCATCTCGCCTTCCAAGGTCATCTCGACTGGATGGCCAGCCGGCACAACAGCCTCCAGCGCCTCCACCACCATTTCCAGCACCGCCGTTTCATAACTGAACCCTTCCAGCTTCACTGTGGGATCAAAATCAAAGAAATTCCGCCACTCGGTAATGGCTCCCGTAGCATCGATCATCGGCAGCACATTGATTTCCAATCCCCGCTGCACCGCCTCCGCAAAGGCCGTGCGCAGAGAAGCTCCGATCTCCCGGCGCATCTCCGCCGTCATCGGCTGGAAGACATATTCCACCGCGCCATCCGCCTTGGCCCGCGGCCACGTTGCGCCATAATGCTTCACCTTGAATCCGGGCTCCAACTCACAGAGCAGCAGCACCGTAAAACTCACCCGCCGCGCCCCGCTCTCCGCCACCCGGGCAATCCGCTCCACCGATTTTTCGTAATCCCAACGATGGAACATCGGCACCATGGGATGCACCGGAGCTGTCCACGCACTGGCGGCGGGACCCAGCCATAGTAAAATGGCGCACCAGAAAATTTTCGACATTCCGGGTGATATCATGGAATGGCGGCATCTCATCCCGGAAAATCCGCACATCTTGACGACAGACCCGCAGGGGAAATCCGACCGTTTTGAATATTTCCTGTCCGGTTTCTTCAGCGGCGGGTTCTACTGATTGAGCCGCTTTCCCATGTCCCTGCACGATCCCCTCCCCTCCCTGGCCGACGAGGCCGCACTGCTACGGCTCTATCAAGCCGCGCCCGGGGAAGCCGCTTTCCGGCAACTGGTGGCTCTGCACTTGCCGCTGGTCTGGTCCACCGCCCGCCGTCTCGTCAATGGGGACGCCAGCCTCGCTGAAGATGTGACCCAGATCGTCTTCACGGATTTCGCCAGAAAAGCCCCGGCCCTGCCTCCCGACACCATCGCCGCCGGCTGGCTGCACCGGCACACCTGCTTCACCGCACGGAAGATGGTGCGCACCGAAGTCCGCCGCCGCACCCGCGAGCACTCCGCCGCCCAAATGTTAATCGATGATGCCATGCCTGCCGATCCCCATCCCCTCTGGCCGGAAGCCGCGCCGCATTTGGATGCCGCCCTCGACCAACTCTCCCGCCCGGACCGCGAAGCCCTCCTGCTGCGCTTCTGGCAACGGCAGGATCACCGCCGCATCGGCACCTCCCTCGGTTCCACGGAAGAAGCCGCCCGCAAACGGATCGCCCGCGCCCTGGAGAAACTGCGCACCGCCCTCCGCCGCCGGGGCGTGCTCCTCACCGCCGTCCTCCTGACACAACTACTCACCGATCACGCCACCGCGGCCGTCCCGTCCCCGCTCGCCGCCACCCTGCCCGGAGCCGCCTGGCGGCAAGCCAGCGCCACCGGCCCTATCACTACTCCTCCGGCCTCCCTGTTCCGGCGTTTCTGGCCCGCGGTCGCCGCTTTGCTGGTCACGGGCGGCCTCTGGACTGCCGCCAGCGCAGGCTGGTTCTCGCCTTCTGCCACCCGGGCGTCCATCGCACCCAGTCCCGGTGCCAAAACTCCATCCTCCGCGGCCTCCCCTGAGATCTCCCTGCACTTCACCCTCGCCGACCTTCCCGCCAAAGACCTCAGCCTCCGCCTCCTCACTTACCAATCCGGCCAGGACGATGAAGCCCTTTTCAACGAAGTGCAAAAACTGGCCGTCAGCGGGGGCAACCTGCTGGAACTCGATATCACCACCCATTCAGGGCAGTCCCGGACTTCCGAAAAGGTCCGTACCTATGACTATGCCGGACGCTGGACGTGGAATGAGAAAACGCAGCTTCCCCAGTCAGCGGATATCGAATCCAAGAAGCTTGGCACCAGCCTGGAAGCCATTCCCACCCGCCTCGCTGGTGGTGGTGTCCAGCTGGAGTGGGCCTTGGACCATCACTATGCCGAGCCTGAGTTCCACGCCTGGCCCATCTTCCTGGACGACCCCGACGGGGCTTCTGGCAGCCTGGTGAAAATGGAAGACTTTCACCGCTCCTTCATCACCGGCGATGCCAGCGGATTGGTCGAGGGAAGTCCCCGCCTCCTCACCGCCACATTCCTCGCCTCTGCCACCCTGCCGGATGTCCGCCCGGAACCCCGCACCCTGCTCCTTTTTGTCACCCTCACGGCTCCCTGATCATGACATTTCCCCTCACCACCCTGCTCGTGCTGTTCCCTGCCCTCATGGTGCTGGGAGCGCCCCCGGGAGAAGACATTATCCCCATTCAGGTGCAGGCCACCACCTTCAACGTGACGGACGCCAGCCTGCTCCGCGATCTCCTGAATCAACCCACCTCCGGTGATGAATCGTTGTTCACCCGGCTGATCGGAATGGTAGCGGACGGCAGCGCCACGTTGTCCGCGGACCTCCACCTCAGCGTGCGGCCCGGGGAAAATCGGACGTGTGGAGCTGACAAGGAAATCCCGTTTCCCGTCGAATACCACCCCTTGCCAGCGTCGGCTGGTTTGCTGCCCCAGGCATTCGAATATCGAAATTGCGGCTCTGGCATTACCACCAGACTTTTTTTATTAAGCGACCCGAAAGGCAGGCTGTATCCTTACAGCACAGCAGGCGTGATTGAATTCAATAACACTATGGAAGGAAATCTGGACCGTTGGCCCGTCAGCCTCCCGGACGCCCCCGCTGATGGGTTTTTGAACTCCCCCTCCTTCATCCAGGAATCCACCCAGACCTCTATCCACACCCAAGACACCCTGCATCATTTGGTTTCCATGACACAGGGGCCGGTCAAAACCGGCCAGAACACTGCTCCCTCCAGCCTGACATTTTTCAAGGCCATACCGCAGTTTCCCGGCGGGCCTGCTCCCACAACAGAGGATTCGGTGCCCCCGCTACGTTTGCACGCCTTGACCTTCCAGCTGGACGCCATGGCGGGCAGGAAAATGATCAGGGAGCGTCCGGAACAGGGCGATGCTCATCTGCTGACCGCGTTGCTTCGCGCGGTCGAAAAAGGAGCCGCCCGGCTGGAAGGCCATACCATGCTGCTGGTGGAACCTCACGGAATTCCCATCCCTCCCGATTCTCAGCCGGATCCTTTTGCCGCCTCACCTTCCCCTGCGCCCCCGGACCTGCCTCTGGTATTACCGTTATCCGGTCTCTTACCCACCACCCGTGTTCATCCGGTCAGCAATCCGGGGGTGTTGGCTGAGGGGAACCGGAAATCCAGCACCAGGTCCTACCTTGATTACATGTTTCCCACAGAATACTCTGATCACCTCTTTCCCCAGTCCTTTGAGTTCAAAACGCTGGGCCGCTCGTTGGAAGTTGTCGTCGTGAGGCCCGCCGACTCCACCGGAACGCGGCTGGCCATCCGTCTGGACCATTGCCAAAAACCGGTGCCCCGCAGCTGGCCGGAGAATGCCCCCGACCGCAGCCCCAAAGTTTTCATGCCTGATTTCTCCTGCACGCTGCTCACCACCACCCTGACCATTCGTCCCGGCCAAGTCTCCTGTCTGGGGGCCATCACCCTGCCGGATTCCTTCACGGGAGAGCCTGCCTCCGGACCATTGATGCAGATCAGCCTGCTCCAGGCAATGGGCCCCCAACCCGCCGCGCCCGTGGCCGCCGCCCCGCTTCCGCCAGAGCTGGAATGCGAATTGCTTTCCCTGACAGAAGACGACGCGGCAACCCTTGCCCGGTTGAGGGCTTCTCCCGATGAAGCGGAAGCCTTCCTGGATGATATGCTCGCCGTCGGCACCGGGCGCACCGTGGGGTTTGCCCTGCTGCCCAATCCTGACGATGCAAAATCAGGCATCAAAGCCATCATCGAGGTGCTGTCGCCAAAAAAAATGGTCCGGACGACCGCCGGGCATTTGCTTCCGACCGATTGGTATTACGATGAAACAGGCACCGCGCTGCAGATTCCCGCGCAAGCAGGAACTCCCATCCCTCCCCTCACTTTTTCCCATTCCTTCTCCCCGCCCGCACGGCCCTCCGTCGAAACATTGTCGGACGCGGCCAACGCCGGTGGCAATGTAGCAGAGCCTCTCCGCTACAACTGGAAACTGAAGGACCCGTCCAGTGCCTCCGGCCTTCAAATCAGCCAACCTGAAAAAATCCATGTCCCCGCCGGACATGCGGAAGAAGGCCGCTGGCAGGTTTCTGTTACCCGCCGGCAGCTGCGCTGAACACCACAGGGGGCAAAGCCCGGGTCAGCGGCGGGATATGGGAGGAACCCGGGCAAAATCATCCGCGCCCACCCTTTTTGAGCGATTCTGCCCTGTGTTGGTCAGGCACACACCTGGGCGGTGACGATTCCGTCCATTTCCTGAATCGGCGAACTGATCAATGACCCGAGGGACGCGCCCGTCTGCACTTCGTCCGAGAAGTTGATGCGCCGCCCGGAGTCCCCCATGATATTGTGCTGGGTAGCGCGGTCATACATCAAAGCCAGTTTTTGTTCGATGCGGGTGAGGTCGCTTTGAATTTCCTGAATCCGGCCCCCGCGGTTGCGGGCAGCATCAAGGCGTTGATCGAGAATCAGGATGGTTTCCTCCTTGGATTGGCGGGTGAGCGCCGTCAGGTTAGCGTGATCCAGTTCGTAGAGAATGCCGCGGCGTTGTTCCTCAATGACCGCCTCACTGCTGGTGGTGGTTCCTTCCTCAAGCAGATCGAGGGCCATCAGCAGTTTCAGATACAGCCAGAGGAGGTATTCTCCCGGACGGAGCAGGCTTCCTTTGTGGAGGGACGGATGCAGGTCTCCCAGCCGCGAAACACGCAGGTGCAGCCGGTTGTAGCGCTCCCGTGAAGACTTGCTCAGCTTGTCCACCACCAAGGACCACTTTACCAGCAGGTCCTCCCGTTTCATTTCCCATTCGAGGCGTTTCTTGCCTTTGACCACGGGCAGGCAGGAATAAATGACGAGACTTGCCGTGGCCCCGGCAGCGGCCCATAACGCCCAGGAAATGCCGAACCGGCCGATCATCCCGAGGGCGAGTAAAAAGAGCGAGCCCGAGACCCAAAAAAGATCGCTCCGGAGAAGCTTGCGGGCCGCCTTGGGGCCGGCACAGGCTTCCTCTTCTCCGCCTTGTTCTGAAAAATCATCCATGACTGGCATAGAGATAGCCGAAGTGAGTGGAAAATGAAATGGAATTCCCCAAACGGGCGGAACGAAATCCCTGAGGCGCCCTGCCGGTGGTGCAAACCCATTTCCTGGCTGGCCAAACGGATTCATTCCTGCTTGCTTCGCCGGATCATGCAACGCCGCCATTTCCTCACCACCGCTGCCGCCACCTGTGCCGGGCTCGCCTCGGCTCCCGCCCAGCCCGCCGCTTCCACCCCGCAGGCGAAACCCCGCCACCGCATTGGTGTCAGCACGTATTCGTTCTGGGGGTTCGGACGCAACGAGTGGCGCCCGATTGATAAATGTCTCGAAGCCGCCGCCGATCTTGGTTTTGATGGGGTGGAAATCCTCCAGCGTCAGTGGGAGGACCGCTCACCTGCGGTGCTCCGGGCCGCCAAGCGCCGGGCCTTTACCCTCGGGCTCGACCTGATGGGTTACTCCACCCACCAGGGGTTTGTCTCCCCGGATGAAGCCAAACGGCAGAAGAACATCGATGAAACCATCGGCTATCTGGAGGAAGCCTATCAGCTCGGGATTCCCACCATCCGCGTCAACTCCGGCACCTGGGGCACCCGGAAGGATTTTGACGACCTGATGGCCCATCGCGGGGCGGAGGAACCGCTTCCCGGTTATACCGTGGAGGACGCCTTCCGGTGGGTCACCGACGCCTATGCCAAGCTGATCCCTGAAGCCGAAAAGCGCGGCATCATCATGGGATTGGAAAACCACTGGGGCCTCGGCCGCACCCCGGAAGGCGTCCTCCGCGTGGTGGACGCCCTGAAATCCCCTTGGCTCCAAGTCACCCTCGATACGGGGAATTTCCTCGAAGACCCCTACGACCGTCTTGCCCAGCTGGCAGCGCAGACGGTGCTGCTCCAGACCAAAACCTACCAAGGCGGCGGCGTCTGGTATACGCTCGACCTAGATTACGCCCGGATCGCCCGGATCATGAACGAGGCGGGCTACCGTGGGTATATCTCCCTCGAATTTGAAGGCAAAGCCCCAGCCCTGCCTGCCATCGGGGAGAGCCTCGCCATGCTCCGGCAGCATTTTTCCGTATAACTTCCTGCCGCAGCGCGGCCAGTTGGTGTTATCCGCAGAAGGGGCAATCCCTTCTGCGGATTTTTTTGCAGCTTTGGCGTAACAAAACTCTGTCCATTCCGAAAAATAAGAAAAGGCATTAAATCCGCGGCGCAGGAATCCCCGCCGACCGGGATTTCGCCCATCCACCTTGGATTGCGGATATTCGAATCCAGCTATTAAAGCCATGCTTACTAATGGTCAGATTCCCAAAAATGCCCTCCTGCTGCCACTGCTGGCCGCCGGGCTGTGGGGGTGGGTGGATCTGGGGGAGGCGGCGGTGGAGACGTGGGACTTGGTGGCAGGCAAAGTGCCGGCGGCTGGTTTTGTGGTGGATAGGCAAAACCGGCTTGAGGTGCTCTATTTTTACAATGCCGTCTTTGCCGCTTCCGAGGGGGCGGAGAGCAGGATCGGGTGGACCAGTTCCTACGGAGACTGTGTGGCCGGAAATACCGCGGCAGACTTCCGGACCGACGTCCAGCGGCGGGTGAACTACTACCGGGCGCTTTGCGGGTTGCCCGCGGATATCACTTTTGATGCGGAGCCGGTGTTCAATGATCCGGCCTCAGGCAGCCCACAGCTGCCCGCCAGCACCTCCAAGCAGGCCTGTGCCCAGGCCGCCGCCTACAATAACGCCTTCTCCAATCTGTTTTTTGATGATTATGAAATCACCCACAACCCGACGCCTGGCACCACCGAGTGTTATTCCCCGATGGCGTGGAATGGGGCGACCAATTCCAATCTGACGATCGGCTACTTCGGCCCCCAGGCCGTCGATGCCTATATCGCCGAGGATGTGGCGGGCGACACCCGGTCCAACAATTCCAATGCCGGCCACCGGCGCCTGCTGCTCTACAGCCGCGCCCGGGACATGAGCACCGGCGATGTTCCCCCCGGGATTTACGATGATGGCTTCGACCGGCATCCTGTGCAGCCGGCCAATGCCCTTTATGTGGCTGGGGTCCTCAAACCGGCCGCCTCCGCGCCAAAACAGTTCGTTACCTGGCCGCCGGGTGGTTATGTCCCCTTTCAGCACAAGCCGCTCCGCTGGTCGATCTCGTATCCAGGGGCGGTCTTTCCCGCCACCGCCACGGCGATTTCCATGACAGGACCCGGAGGCACCGTGATTCCGGTCACCATTCTTTCAGCCAATCAATCCACCCAAGGGGATAACACCCTGGTCTTCCAGCCACAGCTGCCCCCCATCACCGGAAGCGCAGATGTGTCCTATCAGGTGGCCGTCTCCGGCATCAATGGTTCCGGCGTGCCGGCCACCTGCGCATGGCAGACCACATTCTTTGATCCTGCAGCCTTGGGAGTCAGCCTTTCCATCAGCGGTCCGGCGCAACCTTCGGCTGCCGGAGCTGACTATCAATTCAATCCCATTCCCTTTGCCGCCGCTTACCAGGTTTTAGTGAACCAAGCGTCTTCAGCCGCCTCCGGCTACCTCGAAAATGGCGATGGCCTCAATCCGGTTATTACGGCCGAAAAGACGGGGACTTACCCGATTTTGCAGGGGGCGGCATCCCTCACGGTGAAGGACGCGGTTACGCTGAAGGATATAACCACTACTTTTACCCCGCGTGGCGGCACCAAGTCTTTTCACCTTTGCTTCCCGCTGGACCAGTCCGAAGTGGACTACCAACCGCACCACCAGTCCTTCATGCTTGGCCCGGAGTTCATTCCGACTGCCACTAGCAGCATCAGCTTCAACGAACACTTCCGCTGGCTCTTCACGGTGAACCGGCTCAGCTTGGAAGTCACCACTGATGGGGGCAGTCTCTGGACAGAAATCTACGGTCGTAACGGGGCTTCCACCTACACCGTCAGCGGCATTTACTCCGGAACGGACTGGGACAGTGGCTGGAAGGCGCGCAGTGTATCTCTCGCGCCCTGGGCCGGCCGGCCGCTGCGCCTGCGCTTCATTCTGCGGCATGGCAATCTTTCTTTTGACGGTCCGGATATCAATCACGGATGTTTTATCGACGACATCAGTCTCACCAACGTCAGCCGTCTGGGCACTGCGACTACCACTACCGTGCCGACGTCAGCCTTCAGGCTGGACCACCAGACGGCTGGTACTGCCCTTGTCCCCCGGGCCTCCTACCTCCTGCGCGTCCGGCCGCAGATCGGTGCCCGTTTTCTGGGATATTCCACGCCCATCGCCGTGGCGGCCAGGCCTCCGACAGGATTTGAATCGGCGTATCCTCTTCTCTCCTCGCAACCAATGGGGGACTCCGATCAGGATGGGGCGTCCAACTTGATCGAGTATGCCTTTGGCCTCAATCCCGGCAATCCAGGCGATGGCGCGGGATTGCCGCAACCCGCGCGCACTGCCTCCGGGCTGACCCTCGGTTTCACGGTCCCGGAAGGCATCAGTGATTTGAACTACACCGCCGAATGCACCAGCGACTTTGTCCTGTGGGCTCCCGTCCCGGATCAAGGCAGCGGTGCCCAACGCAGCTTCACCATTCCAGTCACCCCAGGAGAAAAATGTTTCATCCGCCTGAGGGTCAGACAATCTGCGCCGTAGGATGCCGCAGACCGGAGTTCCATTGAGATCGGGGGTTGTCGTCTTGGCTTGGAAAATACCCATCCGTTTCCTTCCAAGATTCCTTGGGATGACCGTTCCCGCAGAAAAGGGGACGTCAACGGTCAGGCGCCAACGGCGTTCAGTTCCACTTGCCAAGGAAATCATCTTGCAGTTTTGAGAAAAGCCGGTAGTTTTATGGTAATTATAAAATGATTGCCTCCCGGTCCCCCTTCCTGCGGTCTCTCCTGCTGCTTTCCGCATGTTGTGGCGGCGTGGTCCAGCAGGCTGCGGCTGGCCCGGAAACGTGGGAACCCGCCGGCGGAGTGGTGCCAGCGGGCGGTTTTGTGGTGGACCCGACCAGCCGCATTGAGTCCCTTTCCTTCTATAATACCGTGTTCCTGGCCTCGGAAGGCGCGGAGAACCGGATTCAATGGACCGGAAGTTATGGGGCCTGCACCCCGGGCACCACGAATGCGCTGTTCCAGGAGGATGTGCGGCGGAGAGTGAATTATTACCGGGCCATTTGCGGCTTGCCGGCCGCCATCAGCTTTGGAGCAGACCCCGCACCGAACGATGGCCCGGCGGGCAGTCCGGCCGTACCGGCCAATACCTCCAAGCACTCCTGCGCCCAGGCTTCCGCCTACATGAACGCGTTTTCGGACGTCTTCTACGATAGCAATCTGCTGTCCCACACTCCCACCGCAGCCGCTTCCGTATGTTGGAGCAACAAAGCCTGGAATGGGTCCTACCACGGCAATCTGACGGTGGGGTTTTTTGGGCCACGCGCGATCGATGTTTACATGGCGGACGATGGCCAGGGCGACGACCAGGCCAACAACGTCAATGTGGGGCACCGGCGTTGGATTCTCTACTCGCGGGCCAAGGACATGGCCACGGGCGATGTGCCGCGCGGCACCTATACCGATGGTTCGGGAAGTTACCCCGTGCTTCCCTCCAACACCCTCTATGTACTCGGGGTGTTCAACTCCGCCGCCAGCTCCCCCAAACAGTTTGTGACCTGGCCGCCCCGCGGTTACGTGCCGGCTCCTCTCAAACCCCTGCGCTGGTCCATCTCCTACCCCGGGGCTGTTTTTCCATCCGCCGCTTCGGCCATCACCGTGACCGGTCCCACAGGAAATGTCATTCCGGTGACAGTGCTCTCCGCCAACCAAAACAATTTTGGCGATAACACCCTCGTTTTCCAGCCGCAGCAGACCGCCCTGCAGGGCACTGCCGATACGGCATTCAATGTGACGGTCACCGGCATCACTGGCAGCGGGGTTCCGGCCTCCTTCACCTGGCAGACGATTTTCTTCGACCCGACGGTGCTGGGGATCAGCCAAAACCTGACCGGCCCCGTCCAGCCCCCCGCCGCCGGCGCGGACTATCAATTCAGCGCCGCTCCGCTGGCTTCATCCTATCAAATACAGGCGGCCCAACCCGCCGCACCCGCCACCTGGCTGCAGAATGGCGAGACGGCCCCGCTGGAGTTTACATCTGACACCACGGGCACCTACCCGGTGCTGCAGGGCGCGGGATCGCTTTCGGGCATCGGCTTCACCCCGCGGAGTGGCTCCAAATCCTTCCATCTCTGTTTTCCCCTCGACGAGTCCGAGGTGGACTACCTCCCGCACAACCAATCCTTCAGCCTGAATGGCGAATTCATCCCTGAACCCACCAGCTCCCTGCAGTTCCACGAATACTTCCGTTGGCTTTTCAGCGTGAACCGGCTCAGCGCTGAAATCTCCACCGACGGTGGCAATCAGTGGACCGAAATTTACGGAAGGAACGGCAGCTACGGCTACGCCCCGGGAGCCAGCTACACCAACACCAGCTGGGATGGAGCTTGGCATTTGCGGACGATTTCCCTCGCCCAATGGGCCGGTCAGCCGTTGCGCCTGCGCTTCATCCTCCGTCCCGGCAGCGTCTCCTTTGATGGCCCCGATATCAATCATGGGTGCTATCTCGACGACATTACCCTGACCAACGTCCGCCGCCTTACCGCCTCCGCCGTGGTCACCCAGTCCAGCACGTCCTTCACGCTCAACAGCCAGTTGACCGGCGGAAAT
Organism: uncultured Verrucomicrobiota bacterium; assembly: GCA_942492905.1. Lineage (GTDB taxonomy): Bacteria > Verrucomicrobiota > Verrucomicrobiia > Verrucomicrobiales > V1-33 > CAIZWU01. The sequence continues at coordinate 640,264 of OW818657.1, read as the reverse complement.
TTGATTCCCGGAAATCCTTATCTGTTGCGGGTCAGATCGCAGATCGGCACCCGCTTCATGGGTTATTCGGCTGCCCTGACGGTGGTGCCCCTCCCGCCGGGTGGGTTCGAAACCGCCTTTCCAGCACTGGCCAGTCAACCCCAGGCGGATGCGGATGCCGATGGGATCGCCAACTTTGTGGAGTATGCTTTTGGCCTGAATCCCCTCACCGCCAACAGCACCCTTGCCCTGCCCCAGCCAGTCTTGACGCCGGCCGGGCTGACGCTCGATTTCACCACCCCCGCCAGCGTCACCGACGTGAATTACACGGCGGAATGCACCAGTGATTTTCTCCAATGGTTGCCCGTGCCCAACCAGGGCAGCGGATCGCAGCGGAGTTTCACCGTGCCCATCACGCCGGGACAGAATTGCTTCATGCGACTGCGTGTCAACCAGCAGTAGCCATCTGCACCCGGGCATCTCCGTTGATGCCACCCCGCCTTGACGCTGCGCCTCCCCGCGTGCATGGAATCAACCCCAGCCATGCCTGCCAAAAAGAAACCCACCGCCGCCGCCCCGTCCCCCAGCCGCCAGTTTTCCGGCATCCTCGTCGATGGCCCGGAACGCGCCGCCAGCCGCGCCATGCTCCATGCTGTCGGCTTCAAGTCCGCCGACTTCAAGAAAAACCAGATCGGCATCGCCTCCACCTGGAGCCAAGTCACCCCGTGCAATATGCACATCGACAAGCTCGCTCTCGAGTCCGCCAAGGGCGTCGATGCCGCGGGCGGCAAGAGCATCATCTTCAATACCATCACCATTTCCGACGGCATCAGCATGGGCACTGAGGGCATGAAATACAGCCTCGTTTCCCGCGAAGTCATCGCTGATTCGATCGAAACCGTGGTCGGCTGCGAAGGCCTCGACGGCTTTGTCGCCATCGGTGGCTGCGACAAAAACATGCCCGCCTGCGTCATGGCCATGGGCCGGCTGAACCGCCCTTCCGTGTTCGTTTACGGCGGCACCATTTTGCCGGGCTGCCACAAGGGCAAGGATGTCGATGTGGTCAGCGTGTTCGAGGCCGTCGGCCAGCACGCCAGCGGCCAAATCAACGACAAGGAACTCGCCGCTCTCGAGCAATGCGCCATTCCCGGCCCCGGGTCCTGCGGCGGCATGTATACCGCCAACACCATGGCCAGCGCCATCGAAGCCCTTGGCCTCTCCCTGCCGAACAGCAGCTCCCAGTCCGCCATCGGTGACGAAAAACTCCAGGACTGCTTCGACGCCGGTGCCGCCGTGCTGCACCTCATCAAACGCGGCATCCGCCCCAGCGACATCCTCAGCCGCGAGTCCTTCCTCAACGCCATCACCCTCATCACCGCCCTCGGCGGCAGCACCAATGCCGTGCTCCACCTCCCCGCCATGGCCCACGCCGCCGGGATCAAACTGAGCATCGACGACTTCACCAAAATCGGCGCCCGCACCCCCGTCCTCGCCGACCTCAAACCGAGCGGTAAATACGTCATGTGGGAACTGGTGAAAATCGGCGGCACCCTGCCGCTCATGAAGCTCCTCCTCAACGCCGGCCTGCTCCATGGCGATTGCCTCACCGTCACCGGCAAAACCCTGGCGCAAAACCTCGCCAAGGTGAAACCCGAGTATCCCGAAGGCCAGCAGATCATCCGCCCCTTCAGCAACCCCATCAAAAAAACCGGCCACCTCGCCATCATGTATGGCAACCTCGCCCCCGGCGGAGCGGTCGGCAAGATCAGCGGGAAGGAAGGCACCCAGTTCAGCGGCAAGGCCCGCGTTTTTGACAGTGAGGAACTGGCCATGGCCGCCATCACTGGCCGCAAAATCAAAGCTGGCGATGTCATTGTCATCCGCATGGAAGGACCCAAAGGCGGCCCCGGCATGCGGGAAATGCTCGGCCCTACCAGTGCCGTGATGGGTCTCGGACTGGGCAAGGAAGTCGCCCTCATCACTGACGGCCGTTTCAGCGGTGGCAGCCACGGGTTTGTGGTCGGCCACATCACTCCCGAAGCCTTCGTCGGTGGCCCCCTCGCCATCGTCAAAAACGGCGACCCTATCAGCATCGACGCCACCACCCGCAAGCTCACCCTCGGCATCCCCGACAGCGAAATTGCGGCCCGCCTCGCCAAGTGGAAACAGCCCAAACCCCGCTACACCAAAGGCGTCCTCGCCAAATACGCCAAACTCGTCACCAGCGCCTCCGAAGGCGCGGTCACGGATGCGGAGTTGTGAGGGGATACACGTTTTACCCGACCGCATAGTTTCCCAATGCCTTCATGGAGAAGGGGGAATCGTCTTCTGTGGTTTCAGTGGATGATCCAAATACCTTGATCCGTAGGTTTCAAAGGTCCCGTCGAAATCCTCGTCGCTCCACTCCAAAGCCACCCCGCTTCCGGAGTAGCTGCGTATCCTGTCGATGAGACCATCTTTGTTTCGATCGTATCTCGTGATACCCTCATTTACGGCCTGTTGCACGCAGCCCGACATAAGGGACGCGAAAGTCCAAAGGATGAGGGTGCTGAGACGTTTTTGCATGCATTGGTGATTAATCACGTGGCAACATAGTCAGCCAATTCCTGCTCCCATTTCCGACGCAACCCAGCACATTTCCGCCATGAGCATGACAACCCTCACGCCAACCAGTGCCCGGGCCAACTTGTCGGTAGGGGGATGACATCGGAATCGTGATGGACGGAAAAATCATCGCGCTGCGTTCGGTAACGGTTGAGTCCACCGACTACGCCGCGCTTTCCTCTTCATCGCCACCTCTCCCGAGTTGGTGTTTTTCTTTTTGGGGAATCACGCTGAAATTCGAAAACTGATCCGGTCTATCAGGTGAACTTTCCCGGCTCGGGTAATACGGGCCTGGGAGATCACTTGCGGGGAAGCAGAGCCGGCAGGTTGGCGGCCAGGGCCATCAGGGCGGCGAGCTGGGTGTTGAAATTCCATTCCTGATTTTTGGCACCGGGTTGCCACTGTAGACCGAATTCCCCGGTCGGGCCCACGCTGTGCTTTTGCAGGGAAGCCGCGCTGGTTTGGAGCAGGGTGGTGACCTGCCGGGAAACGTCAGGGTGTTTCTGCAGGCGGTTCAGGGTATCCCGCAACTGGCCGAGGGCCCGGGCAAGGACGCCTTTGAAAAGGGCGGTATCCCAGCCGGTTTGACTTAGTTTTTCGATCAGGACGCCGTCCTGCACAAAACCGGCTTTTTCCAGCAGGGTGCGGGTGAAGGCGGCGGCTTCGTCCACGCCGGCAGGTTCTTTGGCGGCTTCGGCGAGGGCAAGCAGGCTCAGGATCCACATGCCCTGATTGTAGCTCCAGTAGTCGCCCTGATGGCCCGGGGCGTCCACGATCCCGGTGCCGTCATACAGTTTTTGATCCTCGAACCATTGCCGGGTTTTCCGCGCGGCGGCAAGATAGGCGGGCTCCCCGGTGACGATGTGGAGCCGGGCGGACAATGTCAGGAAAAGACTATTGCTGATGGCATTGGTGACGGGGGGCTGCTGCTCCAGATTCCAGACGATGCCGCCATCCGGCTGACGATGGGCGTCCATGTGCCGTTGGATGGCCCGGGCGGTGGCGAGGTATTCCGCTCCACCCGTCAGCTGGTGCATTTTCAGCCATGCCAGGCCCCACCATCCGGAGTCGTCGAGGTATTCGTTATTGAAGTCACGGAAGCCGGCCTTGGTGGAATGCCGGGGACGGGGTTTGTTGCGGCGGGCTTCGTCATCCCGGGCCGACCATTGGCCCCGGGCTTTCAGGGCGGGAATGATGCCGGCCACCTGATCCGGATTGTCCCGGTGGCGGCGGTGCAGCTCCTGAAGGGGAGCCATCCACCGGCGGTTGCCGGTGGTGGCCATGAAGTCCACCAGCGTCTCCACGGCATTGGCGCAGGACCACCAGGGAGGATTGAGCCGCCCCTCGAACCAGGCCCGCAAATCGTTGCCGGGCCGGTCCAGCCAGATGGACAGTTCCGGAGACCAATAACGTTCATCAAGCCGTTGGAACCCCTGTTCAATCGCCAGCTGAAGTGCGGTTGTGGCAGAAGGGATGGAAGCCGCAACGACTGTCCGCGACAGGCTACTCCCGGCCAGAAGTTGGAGCATGGAGCGGCGGGTCAAGGGACGGGCGAAAATCATGCATCACTTTCCCTGCCGCAGATCCTGGTTCAAGTCTGGTTGTGACACGGGTTTCATGGCCGAATTCCCCGCCCCGGCTGGGTCATATCATTGGGTGAGATTCTCCTGGCTGATCAAACCTCCTGCCCACAGCCTTCACCACCCCGACCTCGATCGCGAAGCTCCAGAGCCGTCCAACTGTGGTTGCTGATGTATTCCCCGCTGCGGCGTGCCGATCAGGTCGGTAAACCCGGCGAGTCGAGCATCCTGAAAGCCGCCAAACCACTGAAAGGGCGCGCCGCTTCTTCCGGGGGCAGACGTTGTGGGTCAGCCCCCGCAAGGCGGTATCCCTGCCCTTGCCTGCAAAGAAACCCCACTGACGGACGCGGTGTCAGGGATTTGGAGGCACGGAGGATAGGCTGGTGCCGGAATTGGAGGAGGCCCCGGAGCTCAGCATGCCTCCCCAGGAGGTGGCGGGATTCGGAGTTCCCCCGGAACCAGGAGCGATACGCTTGAAGAAATCCATCAGATGGGCGAGGCGTTTGTCCATGGCGGACCATTCCGGAGCGTTCGCCTGAAGGGTAGCTACGGCCTGAAAAAACGGCACCCCCACCCCGTTGTAGGCCTTGTCGAAAGCCTGCCACGCGGCCTCAATGGTGGCGGTGTCGGGGGGTGGGATGCTGTGCAGGATATAGTTCAGGTCCGCTTCGGCGCGCAGCAGGTCTTCTTTGATACTCAGCAACGCCCGCAATTCATCCGCGACGGTGCGTGGACCCTTCTGGTGAGGAGAGGAGGCAGTGGTCCTCTTCGAATCTCCGGAAGCCCCTCCCTTCGGCCCCATGGGGCTGATGAAGTGGACGGTGGCTTCGATGGCTCCGATGAAGACGTAGAAGGCATCGGTATTCATGGATGGCTCTATCGGCAGTTTGGGCGGCAAGCCCGTTTTGCGGGGAACTTTTGGTTTGGTGGACATCTGATTTGTCTGGGTTGATGTGTTGGGTTGGCAGGGTCAGGCGCAGGCCTGAAGAATGGTGACCATGTCATGGCTGAAGAGGCCGTTGAATGGATAGTCCTGGCAGATATGATCCGGGTTGCGGATACCGGCGGGCCAGAGGGCGGCGACCCGTGAGGCCGGGAGCAGAGGGGAGCGCCAGGCGGGCAGGCAACCATGATCAAGGGCTTCCTCCGCGAGGCGGTGCAGCCAGGCGAGAAGACAGGCCGCCTGCGGGATGGCGGCGGCGAAAGCCTCATCCTCGGTGCCGGTGCAGTAAGCCGTGCCGTTTTCCGTGCCTGGTGGCAGAAAGACGAAGGGCAATGAGAGGGCATAGCGTCGCGGATGCCACCAACGGCGCCGGAGTGACTGAGCGCAGATATCACTGTGGTCGGCTTCCTGGCCCGCCAACCACCATGAGGCGGTATAACAGGGCCAGAGGGACTGCTGATGGGCCGCGCCCAGTTGGTGGTCCATATGCCAACCGGTGGTGCCCGGGGGGAGGGCGTAGTCCGCGGTCCGGCTGAGATGGGCGATGATCTGCGGCATCCACTGCCGGGAGCAGGCCCAGGCATGGGTGCGATTGATATTTCCGGCCTGCCAAAGCAGCGGGCTGGCGGTGCGCTGCGGCGGGGCGATGTGCTGGCCCCCCAGATACAGCTGGCCCCAGTCCGGGGGCAGAGCCTGCATCAGATGGGGCAGGCAGGCGGCGGTGTGAGGGGAGAAAACGACGTCATCTTCCAGGATGAGGAGGCGCTCCACTCCGTCCTTAAGGGCGCGGCGAAGGGTCTCGAGATGGGATTGGAGGCAACCCCAGCCCCCATTTCCGGCGGACCAGCCCTCTGGCTGCGGGAGGGCGCTTCCGTCCACGGCAGCCTGCCAGGTGAGGCCGCCATCCAGTCCCCGCTCGGTGAGGTGCGCGGCAAGGCGCTCACGCCGGTCATGGCGGGCCGGCAGCGAGAGAATCGTGACCCGGTCAAAATGTTCTCGAAGGGAGCTCATGGCGGGGTGCCCTCAGCGGCGATGAAGGTCTGGAGTTGAGTGAGGCCTTTCTGTTCCCCGTCCGTCCATGGCCGGGATGGCGACGAAGGATAGAAGGCTGCGATCGCAGGGTGGAGCAGGGCTCCGCGCTGGCCCCGGGGAAAACCGCTGGCAGCACGACACACGAGGCCCGCCCAATATGTCCGCCAGGAACCCGTGGGACTGAGCATGGCGGCCCGGGGGGCACAGGCGGTGAGGATGGCCGGCACGGTGCGGCGGACCTCCGCGCTGAGATTGGCATTTTCCAACAGATTTTTGGCCGCACTGGAGACGTCATTGATAACGTCCTGGCCAGTGCGCGGCTCATCCTTCAGGAGGCCGGCCCGGAGAGTGAAGGCGTTCCAGTTTTCTGTGGCCGCACGCGGGGAATCCGCAGGGCTCAGGTCTGCGAGACGGCGGTGCACGGTGGCGGCCGTGCGTTGCCACCAAGGCACCGCTTCCGGCTTGGCGGCTTCCGCCTTGATCCTCACCATCCATTGCTCCAATGCCTGCACAGACTCTGCGGCAGCAGTGGTTTCGTTGCGGAAATTAAAGGCCTCCCGCAGAATGATTTCCCACGCTGCAAAGTTTTCCCAGCGTTGAGGGTCCGACACCAACCGGTCAAATCCCACCTCAAGGGCTTGGTCCCAATGCCCGGTGGCCTCGGCATTTTCATGACCGGTAGCGGCGAAATTTTGGGCAAGGTAGTGCAAGGCCCAAGCCGTGGAGGAGCGGACGCTTTCTTGCGCGGACAGGGGCAGATCCTTGAGGCGCCGCAGTGTCTCCACCAGCCAGTGGCGGCTGGCCGGAGCATCCTGCCGGCAATAATCGAGATGCGCGAGGGCGAGGGCGCTCATTCCCCAGACGTACTTCCATTGAAGGTTGGCCGAATCATGTTTCACCAGAGTAAGTAAAATATCCTCAGCCTTCACCAAGAGGGTGCCGGCTTCGGCGATCGCGGCTGGCATCGGGGGATCGCCGTTGGGCTGGAGCAGTTGGTCAGCGAGGCGGTTTGCGGCAACGGCGAGATCGCGCGCGCGCTCGTTTGGACCGGGGTTCCGGTGGGCAGCTTCCTGCTGGATGGTGTGGGCGGCACGGAAGTGTTGGAGCGCGGAAGCCGGATCGCCCATGGCTCGGCTGGCGCGTCCCAGTTCATGGTGGCAGGTCGCCTGCTGCCGTGCCACGCGTTCCTTGTCCGGGAAGTCCGGGGCTTTTTCCAGCTGCTTCCAGAGGTCAAGGCTTCGGCCCAGCAATGGAAGGGCGGTGGCGCCTTCACCCAACTCCATGGCGGCGTATCCCTGATCTGAAAGGGCCTCGGCCATTTCTGCAAGCAGCAGACTCCCCGGGTGCTGCCTCAATCCCTCCTCCGCAGCCCTGATGGCAACTGCGGAGAAGTGGCGGGCTTCATCATGCTGGTCCATGGTCACGGCATACTCCCCGCGGCTGCGCAGGGCGGAAATGTGTGCCTGCCATGCTTCCGGGCCCGCGTGGTCCTGCGAAATCGCTTTGGCTCCGAGGGCCATCGCTTCCGTTAGCTGCGCCAGCGCCTCCGGATGGCGACCCTGCTGGCGGAGGACGGCCGACCACCGGGTGCGAAACTCCGCTTCACGGGCCAGACCTGCGGCATCCGATACCGCACCCATCCCCGCGTAGTAGGCGGCCACATTTTGATACACCCCATCAAGGAGGTTCAACCGTCCGATCGGCCCGAGGAGTGGCGGCAGTTCCCTAACGCTGAAATTCACCCGGTCCTCCGCTGCCGCCCGGGCCCGCCTGGCTTCGGCTACGGAAACTTCAAGGGCGGCATTGCTTGTGCGCAACGATCGGTTTTGCAAGGCCACCGTCAAACCTCCGCCGGTCAGTGCCAAGGCCAGTAGCAGGGTGAGGGCGGAGGGCAGTGGATTCCGGCGGCCCCATCGCCGTAGTTTTTCCAAGGCGGTGCTGGGGCGGGCCAGAATGACATGGCCTGACAGCCAGCGGCGGAGGTCTGCCGCGAAATCCGTGGCGCTGGCATAGCGGCCTTCCGGTTCCCGTGACATCGCCTTCAGGCAGATGACTTCCAGATCAGCCGGGATGGCACGGCACTTCCGGCGGGGCGCCTCCAAATCCCCATTCGTGATGCGTCCGAGCAGTTCCGCTGTTGAGCCTCCCGTGAAGGGTGGTTCTCCAGTGAGCAATTCGTAAAGCGTGGCGCCAAGACCATAGACATCACTGGCAGTGGTGGCGGCGCGGCCGCCTGCGGTGGCCACTTCCGGCGCCATGTAAGCCAGGGTCCCCATCACCACCAGCGTCAGCGTCCCGCTGTCGGCGGCGTCCTGCCATTTCACCAGTCCGAAGTCCACCAGACAGGCCCGGCCATTTTCATCAAAGAGCACATTTGCCGGTTTGATATCCCGGTGAATCAAACCCCGCTCATGGGCATGCTGCACGGCGTCCGCGAGACCTGCCAGCAAAGTGGCGGTGGCTTTCCAATTCCCTGTCCACTCCGCACGACGTGACGACAGCGTTCCTCCGGTGGCCAGTTTCATCGCCAGCCACGGCTGCCCGTTGTGCTCGCCGCTGGCAAAGAGCGGCAAAATTCCTGGATGATTCATCTCTGCGAGAGCCGCCGCTTCGGCGAGCAGCCGCCTTGCGATATCCGGCGCCGACGCCAGGTGCGGCAGCAGCACTTTCACCGCCACTTCCCGCCGTGGTTCCCGCTGCCGTGCCCGATAGACAACCCCCATGCCGCCCCGTCCGATTTCTTCCAGCAAGGTAAAGCCCGAACCAGGTAACTCGCGGGCATTCTCCCCCAGCGGGGTGAAAAACTCCGCTGCGGTAGCCCGCGAATCCTCCGCCAGACAGGCGGGGCAGCCCAGGACGTGATCGTCCGGCACCGGGGCTCCACACCGCAGGCAGGCCGTCGGAGCTTGGGCAGGGAGTTTATCTTCCGGGTTCATATTTTAGGCACCGGGATGGCCATTTGAAGTTAATTTGGAATACACCCGTCGGTTCAGGTCCACCAAAAGCCGTATGGCTGGTCCCTTCAGGGGTAAGACCAGAACCACGTAAAAAGGCCACCACACCACGGCTGACTGTGCGCAATTTTCCCAGTACAACCCCGGCAACACCGACAGACTGGCCCCGGCCGGAGGCACGGGAACCTGCGAGTCCTGACACCATTTCGCTCCGTGCCTTTTAAACTCAATTTCCATCGCTGCCGGCGTAATCAGATCCGGCCAGTGCTCCAGAATAGCCGCTCCCAACAGGTCACCAGAATCCCCAAACCAAGCCGCCAGCCGGGTCCCTCCTGCTGCTTCCGGCCAGGCCGCGAGGAGGTGGCCGCCCTGCACTTTCTCCACGCCTGGCCTGCCGGAGCTGCGGGCTTTCTGCCATTCCGCTGGAGCATCCGGCCCGGCGAGGCCTACCAGTTCCAGGGCCTTGACCAAGGGGGAAATTATTGCCGGCCGGACCGCCAAGGTGTGCCCGGCATGAGATTCCTCCAGTCTTGGCCTGCTGGGGCTGCAGGCCATTTTCATTCCCACCGGACCATCGGACCCGCCGGGGCCTGCCAGCTCCAGGACCTTCACCAAGGGGGAAAGGTGGAGGCCAGCTGGGAACTTTACTTTCAATGAGCCCGATGGGTTCACTGCCGGGAATTTGACCTGGCTCATTTGATGGGCTTTCGCGGCACTGATTTCAGTGGAGGTGCCATATAGTATGGCATAGCATATTCCATCCTTCGCCGCAGCCAGAACCCTCTGTTCCAGCCAGGAGACCGTCAGGTGGGCCGTAGCCCATTCCTGACGGATGGATGGGTTGCATGTCCCGGGGATCCACTGCGGGCAGGAGCACGAAGCCCCCCGCGTGTGGGCAAAACGTCCGCTGACATTGGGGAGTGTTTTATAGCACTCTGATTCGTCGTAGGCGGGATTCTGTCCAGGGATCCACGGATCAAGGAGGAAAAACCCAGCCGTTCCATCGCCCAACATGCTCTTGCCGCAGACGACCAGCCAATGGGAATCAACTCCCGATCCCGGGCCTGCAGTCTGGAGTACTACCGCCGGCCGTCCCGCACTGATCATATAATCCAAAGCAGAAACAATCACGCCGGCCTTCGCATCCGCCATGACCTCCACCGCAGGCAGTGTGGCGGAGGGGGCCCGCGGGTGGACCCCGTCCACCGCACCGGCGTCTTCGTTCAAAAGGGCCGTCAGGGTGGACGGGGAACAAAACCAACCATCCCCTGTCCCCACTTTTGTATGCATGGCGATCTGGCTGAGATCTCCAGTCCCCGCTGCTTTTTCGTAGACGGCCCCGGCCCCCATCCAGTCGAGCATCATGGTAGCGCACCCATAACCGCAATGGGTTTCCGTATCCTGACAGTGCCGCGGAACAGGCAGGAGTTTTAGGTTGCAGGACATGGCGTTCAATTGGCTATAGGCCTATCTGGGATTTTATCGAAAGCCCCGGCATCACGGTTCCGCGGCGGGATGCCGCCGCCTCGCTTGAGGGGGCAGTTTCGCCCTGTAGTATCAAAATCCTGAGCTGGACCCTCGATCCGCGCTTCCGGCAGCCCACGCCTCTGCAACTGGACAAGGATGGGGTTCAGGCAGCTTAGAAAAACCCCATTCTCCCCCCCTCCTGCGGTGGTGTCTCCATGCAAGCCAACCCAAGCGGACTGCGTCCAGTGCTTACTGGGAAATTCCATCTCCATACTTATACAAAATACGTCAGGATCTCCAGGATTATTTTAAGAAATTTTTTGCCTGACTCCTGACCGGCCGCAACCAGACAGTGATGGGAGGCGGACTTCCTGATGGTGTCACTTTCCTTGGAAACAAGGACGCGATTCCCTAGCATTAATGTTTTGGCTGTCATTTCGAATGAAATAGAAGCAACCCAAGGTTCATTGTTTCCAATGGTCTAAAATCAACAGATGACACATACTGTAGCTTTTCCTGTTGGGCCCGGAACTGGTGCCCCTCAGCAATGATGCAATCGTCAGCGATTGCCTTCTGCGCGGGTGCACACGTGTCCGCCGTGGATGCAGCCAGCAGGGGTTCGGGAATTTTCCATCAGGAGTCGCTGACGCTCCTTGAATAGTTTGCCAATGCCGGGCCTTACCCTCGGAAATCCAATGCCCGGTGATTCTTCAGACAGTCTATATGGGTCCTCAAACGCAGTTACCTGAAGCGTCTCCCCGCCGAAGACGCCGTCAATTGCTGCAGCGTCATTCATTCTTTCCGGACAGCCTGCATTCCGGCAGCGGCGGCGTGCATTTCCTCAATCATGCTATTAACCGGAACGCGGTGGATTTGATAGCCGGCATCTTCGGTCAGGAGATCGTAGGATTTGGTTTCGCCGGTCCGGGCCGTGATGCTGGCAACGATCCGGCCGGCGACGGCTTGCCCGACGCGGAGGTTTTGCGCCTGAATGCCGGCAATGCGGTGTTTTCCGCAAAGATCCACCGACGCCCCGTCGGTAAAGGTGATCTGCAGAAACACGGTCTGCGGGTTCTCCATGTAGGAATGTTTCTGCAAAATGCGCACCGGCCGGCCCGTGTAGCCGGTCACCATTTCCCCCGATTCGAGCTGTTCAACCGGCCGCGGTCCCGAGGGGGTATCCACCAGGGTATGTTCCGGAAGGCAGGCATAAGCCACCTTGAGCCCGGCAAAGGGCAGCGCGACTTTGACCAGCCCGCCGATCAGATTGCAACTGCTGAGGCCAGCGGCCAAAAGCGGAAGTACCAGCGCGGGAATAAGGGATAACTTTATCATGGGCGACGTTCGGAGCACCCTGCGTTGGTGCAGAACGTGGATTCCCGGTTTCCCGAGTGGAGCGCCTCCCGGGACCGCAGGCAAACGCAAAGACGGGGTCTGGGCCGCGGCCGCCCATTCCAACAGTCTCTACCAACCGGAACGGGAGGAACCGGAGCCGGACGAGAAGCTGGAGCGCGAGGACGAACCGCCGGAGGACCGTGATCCTCCACTGAAAGCGGAGCCGGTGGAGTGGGAGGAACGACGTTCGGCGGCGGCCCGGCGGCGGCTTTCTTCCTGCCGTTCCTGTTCACGGCGGCGGCGGCGTTGTTCGGCTTCAGCTGCTTCGATCGCTTGCTGGGCCTCGCGCAGGGCTGCTCCCGCGAGGTTTTTCGCGGATTCATAATCACCCTCGCCGAGGAAACGGCGGGCTTGTTCCAATCGGTCCTGGCCTGGAGCCCCGGAAATCAAAACTCCCAGGGAGCCGGACCATCCGGCGGCGTCCCGGATCCGTCCGGCCGCGAGCTGGACGGCCTCGACACTGGCGGCGGCGCGGGCCAGTTCCCCCTGCAAACGGGCCCGCCAGGTCGCCGCATCGGCCGCCAGTTGGTCAGCGGTTTGATCCACCGCATTCCAGTCGCCATGGGGCTGCTGCAGGGCGGTGGTGGCCTCCGAGAGGATATGTTGGAGGCGTGCCAGCGATTCCATCGCCGTCGCCGTGGCAGGACTGTCCGGGATGCCATCCCCGCCGGCCTGACGGATCAACGGGGTGGCGGCAGAGAGTTGACGTTCCGCGTCGGCCACACTGCGGGTCGCTTCGGCGTAAACGCTGCGGTCCGATTGCAGCCGGGCCGCGATTTCAGCCAAAGCCAGATCGGATTGGGCCAGAGCAGCTGCAGCCGCAAAGGGATCGGCTGCGGGGCCAGTGGCGGCGGCATGGGCGAGAGCGGCCGCCAGGTTCTCCGAAATCCCGGCAAAGGTGGTGCGGGTGGGTTGCATGGTGACCGGTTCGTCAGCGAGGCGTTGCAGGGCGGCCGCGTGACGGTCCAGTCGTGCGGCTTCCGCGGCGTTGGCGCGGGCAGTCGCCTCCAAGGCTTCGCGTTGACGCTGGATGGCAGCCAATTGGCCTGCGGCTTCCGCCTGATCCGCTGCCGCCTGATCATGGAAATCGACCGCTCCGAGCAAGGCTCCTTTTTGGCAGGCATCGGCTCCAGCTTGGGTATGCTCCCGGGCGGCGGCGAGCCGGTCTTCGGCAACACGGATGTTATCAGTGATGGATTCGTCAGGATCAGGCAACTCCGGATCCGCCGCCGCTGGTCGGAGTGCGGCAGGAGCCCAACTGCGCCGCAGGGTATCCAGCAGCGCCGCGTGGGCCGGGAGCAGGGAAGTGAGACGTTCCGTTTCCATGGTTAGAGCCTTCATCCGCGCCTGCTGGCCAGCCCACGCGGCCCCGGCCCGCTCCACCAGGCGGACACCTTCCTGGCAATCCTCCGCAGCCCCATTCAGGGAACGTTGCGCCGCAGTGGGATCACCCCGGTCCAGTTCCGTCAGGGCGGCGGCATGATGATCGCGGGCACGCGACAGGGAATCCGCCGGGTTGCGCCCGGCTTCCGTCAGAATCTGCTCAGGCGTCAGGCCCAGGGCGGCCGCGAGACGTCCGCGTTCCTGTTGAATGAGCCCTTCCAGGGCGTGCATTTCCGGTACGGATTCAACGATGGAGCGCTCCATCTGCGCGACCGACTCGAGCGCACGGTCGCGCAACGCCCGGCTGGTCGTCTCCCATGCGGTCAGATCCTCCAGAATACTGCGGTCCGCCGCGTCCTGGGCGATGACCGTGGCGGCCGCGGACAATGCGTCCAGGGCTTCGCCGATCCATCCCGTTTGCCGGCCGGCTTTCGTCAGGGTTTCCACGCTTTGCTTCAGGTTGGGCAGCAGATGGGTCCGCAATTCCAGCACCGCCTGACAAACGGCCTGCGCCTCGCGGGCCTTGCGCGACCCCTCCGCCACCGGCCCTTCCAGCGCCTGGACAGGATCGGAAACCGCCATCCCCGTGGCGGTGGCGGAGTCACTCCCGGCCGCCGGCAGCAGAGTCGCGAAGACCGGATCCACCCCAAACCGCCGGTCCTCCGCTTCAGCCGCATTCACCTGTTTTTCGGTCCGGGCGGCGGCGGCAATGGTCCCGTCCAATTCTGTCAGGGCAGTTCCAATCCGTGTCCATGCCGTTTCAATCCGGTCCAGTCCGGCGAGGGCGCGGGCGGCACGTTCGTTGAAAGCATCGTTCAGACCAGAAAACGTCAGGGCGAACGGTTCGCAGTCCTCCCGCCGGCCCAACAGGCCCCGCCATGCCTGGTCGGGCGCGGTGCTGAGGATGGTGGGGATCTGGGTCTCCGGGCTGAATTGAATCTGTTCCTGCTCCAACAGATCCACGGCGGCCTGGTAACGCCCGCCCGACACCAGATTCCGGCCTTGGGAGAGGGGATTGGCCGGCTGGACGAGGGCCCGGGCCCGCTCCAGCACCTGATCCAAGGCGGAGGACATCACGAAGAGTTGATCCACGTCCAGGATGGTCTGATGGGCCAGCTGACGCGTGGTGCCCGACCAGCCGCTGCGCTCCAGCACGGCCGAGGACCCAATGGCGCGGCCCGCCCGGTCCAGCAGGGAAAACAGCTCGTTGGTTTTCTTTTGCAGCGCTTCCTCCCACTGCTGGAACAGGGTGGTGGCACGTTCCTTGATCTTCCGGCGGCGGCGGTTGCCGGCCCAGCCGCCCAGCAGCAGCGCGGCGCTTCCCACCACGCCTCCGGCCTGGCTGGCCTGACGGATTTCCCGGGCCCGGCGGGTGGCCGCTTCATCGGTCAGGCGGGCTTTGGCCAGGAGGTCCCGGGCGGCCTGCAGCCGGTCGCCGCCATCGCGTCCAGCCTCGCGTTCGACAGGGAATTCCGCGAGAGCCGCGCGCGCCCGGTTGAGAAGTAGGGCCGCATCCGTGGAAACCGGATAGTGCGCCACCCCGGCCTGCTCCTCCAATTGGTGGTATTCGTTTTCCATACGGCGGGTTGCCGCATCGGAAGCACGCAGCGCGGTCAGACGGCGGCTGGCCTCGTCCAAGGATTTGGCGAACCCGGTGTCGGCCCGCGCATGGGCTGCGGTGGCTTCCCGCAGAAGTCCGCGGGCGGTCAGAAGATCGGCCCGGGCGGCGCCGCTCCAGGCATGCAATTCGATGGCATCCATCTCCTGCTGCAGGGTCCGGATGGTTTCGGGCGCGGTCCGGTGCGCGGTGAATGCCGTCTCCCACACCTCAACCTCCGCCCGCACTTGCTCCACCTGCGCCGCCACCTGGTCCGGTGGGCTCCCAGGCAGGAGCGCCGCTGCTTCCTCCAGACTGGCCAGCCAGCGGTCCACCGGCGGTTTGGCGAGGTCCCCGGCCGCCTGGGGCAGATCCCGCCGCAGACTGGCTGCCTGTTCCGCGGCCCGTTGCACCGACTGACGGATTCCGGCAAGCTCGTTCCCGGTGCGGGTCCGCAGGCGTTCCTGACGTTCCTGTTCCTGACGCCGGGTCTCCATTTCCTGGGTGATGCGGCGCTTCAAATCCCCATCGATGGAGGTGATGGTATCCTGCACGGCATCGACGATGCGCCCCCCGCCGCGCATGGCCTGTTTGGCCGCGCTGTCCAGATTTCCCTGCCAGCGGTCCTCACCCAGCCGGCGGCGGTCGTAGGCATCGGCCGCCCAATAGCTGAACTTCCGTTCCCGGAGAAAAATCACCAGCCACGCGCCATCGCGTTCCCCGGTTTGTGGATGGGTGAATTTTCCAAACGCCGTCTTCGCGGGCAATTCCTGACCGAGGGCATACTCCACCGCATCCATGCCGGTGTAGCGGTCACCCCCGGCCTCCTGCCAGGATTCGCCGGAGGCCTCTTCCATCAGCACCACTGTCCAGTGCGGCGCATGGGCGTCCAACCAGTCCTCCAGCGCGGCCAACCGGTCGGCGGGCAGTCCGATGTCTCCTTTGACATAGAGATGCTGGTCCGGCTGCCAAAGGCGCGGAATCTCCACGGTACGGGACACCATCCGCGCTGGCTCTGCCCCACTAAAAGGGGCGGTCAGGTAAAATCCACCGGCGGCGAGGCAAAGGATGATCAGGCGGGACATGGCATCTACCGATAATGAGTCTGTGGGGAGGGGGAAGGCTAAAATCGGGGCAGAATTGTAAAAGCCGACCACAAGCAAAGGACCGGAGCAGGGAACTTTTGCCGGTCATCGATTCTCCTGCCTCCCGGTGCTGGAACCGGCGACGGTTTTTCCCAGCCTGCCCTCAGCCTTGACTGTCAGGAGGCCACTGCATGGGGACGACATTCCTGCGGATACGCAGGGCTCTACTTCAGATTCGACAGCGCAGTGATGCGGTAGCGACTGGGCAGGAATTCAGCGTTGTCCTGTTTGGCCTGGGCGTCATCCAGATAGATGGTTCTGGGGCCATCGACGACATCGATGCGGTGGATACCGTTGGCGGGGGATTTAATGGCCTCGGCCAAGGAGGCGAGATCCGTAATATCCTTGCCGTTGACCTGATTGACGATCAGCCCGGCCATGCGCTCGTATCCAATAGTGCAGGGAGCCGGGAGCACGCCGCTGATGAAGACGAGTTTCCGGCGGCCTGCTTTGAGGAATTCATCCTGATTTGCCTGGGCATAAACGAGACGGAAGGCAGCCCGGTCCCGCCATTCCTTGCCGGCCAACTGGAGGAAGGGGAGGGTGAGTTCCTGGAAGAGAACCCCGCCGAGAATCAGATAGCGGGGCTGCCGGTCAAAGACGTAGGGATCGACCAGATAGTCCTGGGGCAGCTTGCGCATCAACGGCACATCAAGATCCATCGGCTTGCCGTCGCGGATGAGCTTCAGCTTCATCACCTCCCCGGCGGCGGCCTTGCCCCGGGCGAGGTGACCGCTGCCGAGCAGACCATAAAGCGGATCTTCGTAGGAGCCACGGGCATCCAGTTTATACCCATTCATCTCCATAATCACATCTCCCTGCTGCACCCCGGCCGCCGCCGCGGAAAAACCGGGAGTGACATCCGTGATGAGAATTCCACCGTTCGCGGGATCAAGTTTGAGATAACTCCGCAGCTGGGGGTCCAGAGTGGGAGACATGCGCACGCCAAAACTGGGCAGGCCCTCGTAGGGAGGGGTCGCCACATCCTTGAGGAACCGGTCCACCATCGCCGCTGGCAGGATATCGGAAACCTGGTCGCGGGAGTTGTAACGGAGCAGCATGCCGGCAAGTTTTCCCTGATGGATCACCGGCAGCGTGAAGGTGCCGCTGCGGTATTGCACCGCGCCATTGGCCTGGAAGATAAGGAAAAATTGGTCTTCGAGAAAATAAGGGGCCAGATCGACCCGGTTGAACTCCACCGGGGAACTCACGGGGGTGCCGTTGCTCTCAAACTGCCAGACATCGAGACCCGCCTTTGGCTTGAGGGTGGTATCGATTTCCAGCGCTTCCATGCCTTTGAAGAAATCGCCGGGATCCTCGTCAGGAATGATCGTTGCCAGGTTGATCTCGTAATCAACCGCTTCGACTTTGGCGGTAATGCGTTTGCCAGAGGCGGCCTGCTCCAACTCAATGTAATTGGCATCCTGGGCCAGTTCGGCGGTGACAAGCACCCGGTTTCCCTGAAGCAGGGCACCGAGGCCGCGACGCGTATTGGGGCGTTGTTTTTGCCAGGGCAGGGCAAAGTTGTAACCCTGGCTGGTGATATTGACCCGCAGGATGGAGGTCTCCGGGGCAGGCGCGGCGGCAGCCATGGATGGCAGCGCCAGCGGCAGGAGGAGTGCGGCGAGAACGGGACGGAATTTCATGTCAGGAAAAATGGTGTCAGGGTAAAAATCAGGGAGCGATGTAGCGGTCCTGGGCAAGACCGTATTTGCGCTGGATGCGGTCCTGAGCGGCAGCAACGAGCTTCTTCTCCAGCACGATGAGGCGGCCTTCCCCAGCGAGACGGATCGTGAGGTGGGTGCCCTCAGGCTCCCTGGCGAGGGCGTCAGCGGCATCCTTGAGGGATTTGATCTTCACTCCGTTGATCTCCTCGACCACCTGACCGGTGTAGTCACGGAACCAGGTATTGATGGCATCCGGCAGCACACTGGTGAGGACCACGATCTCCGGCAGTTCCTTGTAGAGTTCATCCTGGGCGTAGTAGTCGTAGAAGTAGCGGGTCCGGAGATTCGTCAGGCTGAAAGCGCCCATCAGCTCGTGATCCAGCGGCTGGAAGACCAGACCGGCATGCATCAGATACTCCGGCTGCTGTTCGTAACGGTTGGCCTGCATCAGATAGGCCGGGAAGGGTTTGAGGGTGACTTCAAACTCCTGCTCCTTGCTGTCGCGCCAGACCTTAAGTTTGAGTTTGTCCCCCACAAATTTGCGTTCCACCACCTCCGCCATTTCGGTCTGCTCCCCTTCGATATCAATGGAGCCGGTACTGTCCACCGGGTAGCCGTCAATGGCCAGCAGGACATCGCCGACTTTGAGAATTCCCCCACAGCTGCCGGTGCTGTCGACGGCCGTGATCATCACCCCGGTGTCATTGTCAGGAAGGTGCAGGGCCTTGCGCTGGGCAGGATTGAGGATGGGGTATTTTTGGATCGCCAGTTCGACATAGTGATCATACCGCCCGTCCTTCACATCCTGCAGAAAACGCCGGATCACGGGAGTGGGAATCATATAGCCGGTGTTTTGCGCCACGTCGCCGCTGTAGCCCTGGAAGGCCACGCCCACCACCTGGGTTCCCTGCAGCACCGGACCGCCGGAGTTCCCGGGATTGATCGCGGCATCAATCTGAATCGCAAGATGCTGGTCCACCCCGCTGTGGCTGTATTCCTGGTAGTCCACCCGGCTGACGACCCCGCGGGTGACAGAGATGCGTTCTCCGCCAATCGGAAAACCGACCACTTTGACCGTAGTGTCCAGCTTGGGGATCTCCGTGCTGATGGACAACGGTACGGCTTTGGCAAAAGATTCGGAGGGCTGTTCCAGTTCGAGCAGGGCGAGGTCGCAATCGTGGGCGATGAATTTGACCCGGGCCCGGTGCGGGGTGGAGTCCCCGACTTTTTTAACCACGATGCGGCTGGCGTCACTGACGACGTGGGCATTGGTCAGAAAAAGATTGGGGCCGATCAGGAAGGCGGTGCCGGTGCCGCCGGAAGGCGTGGCGGCATTCCACGGAGTGCGGTAGTCCACCCGCAGGGCGGAGCATTCAACATTCACGATGCTCTCGTATTGTTTACCAAGGGAGGTGGTTTTTTCATCCGGCGACTCCTGCTGGGCAGAGGCCACGGGCAAAACAGTCAGAACAGCAAGGCAAGCCAGCGCAGCCGGCCGGAAGTGGGTAGAGCGGAACATGGATTGGTTCGGATTTGGTAAAAAGGAACTCCGTGGGGAAGGCCTGACTAAACGGGGGCTGGCGGCAAAGTAAAGTCCCGGCTTCGACGCGCTGGACAGCGCCCCCCGGATCATATTATGTTCCCGCAATTCAAATGAGCCGGTATCTGAATTCCCCCCGAGAAGCGGACTGGTATGCCTGCCCGACCTGTGGTGATGAGGTGAGGGTCGGCTCCACCGGCTGCCGGAAATGCCGCAGCCTGCCCGCCGGGTCGAAGGATGCCTGGCCGGACGGCGTCGACCTGCCCGAAGACGCGGATGATTTTGACTACGAGGCTTGGAAGCAGCGGGAGTTCGGCACCGCCGCGAAGGTGAAACCCCACCACCTGCCTTGGAAATATTGGCTGGCCGGGATCGTGGTGCTGGCTGCCCTGATCTGGATGTCGGTCTTTGCCGGATTTCTGCAGCACTAGTTGCCATGGCCTACGGGGCCACTTTTGGTTTAAGCGTTTCAACTCTTGCCCTGCCCCCACCCATGTCTTCCCCCACTCCCGCCGCACTCTCCGCACGGCTGGCTTCCAGTTCCCCGCCGCTGCTCTTGCATGTACTTCCACCGGAATCATGGGAGAGCCGCCGCCTGCCCGGCAGTCGTTGTGCCTGTGTTTATGAAATGAGCTTTCTGGAGACCGTGCGTGGACTCGCCCCGGATCCGGCAACGCCCCTCGTCGTTTACGGAGCCGGCCTTCCCTCGCTGGAGTCCGCCACCGCGGCGGAAAAGCTCGCCGCCGCCGGTTACACCCAGGTCACGGACTTCGCCGGAGGTCTCGCTGAGTGGGAAGCCGCTGGATTGCCGGTGGAAGGTTCGGGGCAGCTGCCGCCTGCGCCGGACTTTGATGGCCGGTGGCACGTCGACGACGCCACCAGCGTCATCCGCTGGACGGGACGCAATCTTTTCAATCATCACGAAGGCACCGTGCCTCTCAGCGGAGGGGCTTTTGAAATCACAGGCGGCAAAGTGACCCAAGCCCACTTCACCATCGACCTCCGCCGCATCGCCTGCACGGACCTCGCCGATCCGGACTACAACGCCATGCTCCTGCGCCACCTCGCGGACCGTGATTTTTTCGAGACGGCCAGACACCCGGAGGCCGTTTTCACCGCCACCGCGGCAAATCCCATCCCCGGCGCCACGCCCGGCCTTCCCAATTATCAAATCGAAGGCACCCTGAACCTGCGCGGCGTCACCCAGCCGCTTTCCTTCCCTGCCCTGATCGCCCTCAACGATGACGGCCAGCTCACCGCTCAGGCATGGCTGGAAATCGACCGCACCCGCTGGGGCGTCAACTACGGTTCCGGCCGCCTTTTCGCCTGGCTGGGCAAACACGTCGTCAACGACTACATCGGCCTGCACCTGAAAATCCACGCCTTGCGGACCTGAGCCTGCGCTTTCCAAAATACGACCAGCCATGGATCACCGGGGGGAGAGCCCATTTCTTCCGAAGGGAAACACCGCAGGTTCCGTAACTGAGGATGGCCTTGCACGTCACCGGTTCTTTACCGCGATCGCTTTTCAGATTATCATCCCTTCCCGTTCATGAACCGCCGCCTGCTTTTCCTGTCACTCGCGACCCTGCTGCCGTGGTCGCCGGTCATGGCAGGGCGATCCAAGGAATTTACCGAAGCCGACCGGGCGTGGTGGTCGTTCCAGCCCGTGCGGGAACCGGTCCTGCCGGAAGTGAAGGATGCGGCATGGACGCGGACGCCGGTGGACCGGTTTATTTTGGCACGGCTGGAGGGCGCGGGTCTCGTGCCAGCCGCGGAGGCTTCCAAGGTGGCCCTGGTGCGGCGGGTGTATTTTGATCTGTTGGGGTTGCCGCCCACCCGGGAACAGGTGGAGGCTTATGTCAGCGATACCGCGCCGGATGGGTGGGAAAACCTGGTGGACCGGTTGCTGGCCAGCCCGCGCTATGGCGAACGGCAGGCCCGGCTGTGGCTGGACCTCGTGCGGTATGCCGACAGCGATGGCTACAAGGCCGACGACTACCGCCCCGATGCGTGGCGCTACCGGGATTATGTGATCGCGGCCTTCAACGACGACAAACCCTATGACATCTTCCTCAGCGAGCAATTGGCGGGGGATGAACTTTTTCCGGGCAATCCGGAGGCGCTGGTGGCCACTGGTTATTTGCGGCACTGGATTTATGAATATAACAACCGTGATGCCGCCGGGCAGTGGAAGGTGATTCTCAACGATATCACGGATACCACGGCGGATGTCTTCATGGGACTCGGCCTCCAATGCGCCCGTTGTCATGATCATAAATTCGACCCGCTGCTGCAGGCCGACTATTACCGGCTGCAGGCCTTTTTTGCCCCGCTGGATCCCCGTGACGGCACGCTGGTCCTGACCAGGGCCCAGCAGGCCGAACATCAAGCCCGGCAGGAAAAATGGGACCATGCCACCTCCGGAATCCGTCAACGCATCGCGGAAATCCAAGCGCCCGAGCGGGAGAACTCCCGCCGGAAAGCCCTATCCATGTTCCCGCCGGAAACCCAGGCGCTGTTGGAAAAACCCGCCGCGGAACGCACCCCGCTGGAACGGCAAATCTCAGATCTAGCCTGGAAACAGGTCCTCTATGAATGGGAGCGGGTGGACAGCAAAATCAAAGGCGAAGCCAAGGAGCAACTGATCGCGTTGCGCAAGGAACTGGCGGCCTTCGACTCTCTGAAACCGGGTCCTCCGCCGACGGCGATGACCGCCCGGGACGTGGGTCCGGTGGCTCCGCCGGTCACCATTCCCCGCCGCGAAGCCGAGGGTGAAATACCTCCGGGATTCCCCACCCTGCTGGCCCCGGAAGCCGCCCCCGTCATCCCACGCCCTGACAGCACCGGACGGCGCAGCGCACTGGCAGCCTGGCTGGCCCGTCCGGAAAATCCCCTGACTGCCCGCGTCATGGTGAACCGCGTCTGGCAGCAGCACTTTGGCAAAGGCCTCACCACCACCGCCAGTGACTTCGGCACCCTCGGCGACAAACCCTCGCATCCGGAACTGCTGGACTGGCTGGCGTTTCAATTCACCAGCCAGGGCTGGAGCGTGAAAAAGCTGCACCGCCTGATCCTGACCAGTGCCGCATGGCGGCAGAGCCATCTTTCCCCCGTGGCAGAACGCGCCCGGCTGGCCGACCCGGAAAACCGTCTGATCTGGCGGTGGACCACCAAACGTCTGGAGGCCGAGCAGATCCGCGACGCCATCTTCCAGGCCACGGGAGAACTCGACCTGCAGACCGGCGGCCCGGGGGTGGACAGCAGCAAACCCCGCCGCACGATTTACACCAAAATCCTGCGCAATGTCAGGGATCCCCTGACTGAAGTTTTTGATGCGCCCCAGAATTTCCAAAGCACCGCCAGCCGGGACACCACCACCACCGCCACCCAATCGCTCTTCCTCGCCAACAGCCGGTTTATGGGCGAACGGGCCGAGGCCATGGCGCTCAGCCTGTCCCCGCTCCAGGACGCTTCCGCCCAGGTGGAAGCCGCCTGGTGGCGCACCCATGGCCGCGCTCCCATGACGGATGAACGGGAGGAAGCCCTCGCGTTTTTGGACGCGGCGACTCCACCGGAACCGGTTTTGGCCACCGGCGGTTTTATTTCGGAAACGATGCCCCAGCGGAGCGGCAAGGCCACCGCACTTTCACCGGGATCTCCCTTGGAACGGCTGGAGGCTGACCTGCCGGAACTTCCGCCGGACGGGTTCACCATTGAGACGATTGCCCTGCTCCATTCGGTTTACGAAACAGGCGCCGTCCGCACCTTGGCCGGACAGTGGAGCGCTGACGTGAAAGACTCCGGCTGGGCTGTCGGCATTACTGGACTGAAGTCCCGCCGGAAACCCCGGATGCCGGTCTTCCTCCTCTGCGGACCGGACCGCACCGGGCAGATGGTCCAGGAACCGGTTTTTAGTGATTTTCAGCTCCAATTGGACCGTAGTTATTATCTCGGTGTCGCCTTCCAGCCGGCCACGGCCAGCCACTCCGGCACGGTCACTTTTTATGTCAAGGACCTCGCCAATGAGGATGAACCGCTGCTGACTGCCTCCGTGCCGCATCCGGTCACCGCCCTCACGCCTCCCCCCGGGCCGCTTTACATCGGAGCCTCTCATGGCGGCCCGGGAAGTCTTTGGGATGGGTTGATCGATGAAGTGCGGGTAACCCGTGGGTTCCTGACCGAAAACGGGATTGCCCTGCGGCAACCTGACATGACCGGCCGCACCATGGCCTGTTGGCACTTTGAACCGGGCAGCTTCCGGCTGGATGCGGTGAGCGGTCGTGAGACCATCCATCTGCCGCAGCAGCCGGTCACGGCGGCCCCGGCCCGGCAAGCCCTGACGGATCTTTGCCACGCCCTGCTCAGCTCCAGCGGCCTGCTTTACGTGGAATAAATCAAAAGCCCGGTTGGCTTGGAAATTACCCCGGATGAGTTGCCGATGATCTTGCCGGATGCCAGCAGGCGGGTCAGGATACAGCCATGCGGAATCTGTTGCTCGTCCTGATCACCCTGGCCTGGTTGCCATCGGGCTGGACGGGCGAACCATTTTTGCAGCGCAGCTGGTTGTCCGAAGACGGGCTGCCGGGGAACTTCGTGCGTTCCGTCGTGCAGGCCCCCGACCGGTTTTTGTGGGTGGCCACGGCGGAGGGAGTAGTCCGGTTCGATGGCGTCCGCTTTACTGTGCCGGGGGGGACGGTGAATCAGGAGATTACCCGGCTGCGGCCAAAGACCCTATTTCCGCTGCCGGATGGTTCGGTCTGGATCGCCACCGAGGCCGGGGGACTGATCCGCTGGCGTGATCGCGTGTGGGCCTTGGTATGGCCAGCTTCTTCCCAACCCGGCGTCGCCGAAGTCTCACAGGTGGTAGCCGGGCCGGATGGGACCGTGCTGGTGGTGCGGGCGGCCGAAGTCTGGCGGGCCTCTTCGGAAAATGCCCCGCTGGTCCGGCTGGAGCCGGTGCCGCGGGAGATGGCCACCCTGCTGGCGGCCAATCTCCAGTCGTGGCGCTCGGCCGGCCGCAGCGTCCCGGGTGCGGCCGCTCCCGAACTGAACGACCAGCTGGGCCGCCGCTGGTTCAGTGGTCCTAACCGTGAACTGAACGTAGCGCTGCCGGATGGGCGCGTTTTGCCCGTCCTGCCGGCCGACTCGGGGGTCACGGAATTGTCGGAAGATCATGAGGGAAACATCTGGGTCGCCCATGAATCCGGAGGGCTGCGGTGTCTGCGCGACCGTCGGGTGGACATGCTGCAGGATGAAAGCGGACAACCCGGAGCCGCCACCTGCCTTCTGGAAGATCATGACGGGGTGCTTTGGATCGGCGATCGGCGCGGAGGTCTTGACCGGCTGGAAAATGGCACCCTGACTCATCTCAAATTGAAGGAGGGGAGCATCCAACGGGCCGTTTGCGTGCTGTTTGAGGACTCCACGCTCAGACTTTGGGCCGGAACCCGTGATGGCAGCCTCTTTGTCAGACGCGGGGGGGAATTTATCTCCTACGGCAGTGGTCCTCCCCTCTCCAAGGTAAATGGCATGGCGGAGGACAGTTCAGGCCGGCTTTGGATTGCCGGGGCTTATGGCCTTGCCGTCCTGGAGGGAGATTCGGTCCACCTCAGGGCCGGGACCGAAGCCTTGAACGGCCGCCTCTCCTCCCTCCTCATCACCCCCGGGCAGGAAGTCTGGACGGGCACCTCCGAAGGGGCCATCTACCGCGGCAGGACCAGCGACCCCGGACCACCCGCGTTGGACAAAGCCGGCACCCTTCTCTCCCGGGGCTGCCGCATTTCCTCGTTTTTCCTCGATTCCACGGGTCTGGTCTGGGCGGCAACCCATGGAGCGGGCCTGCTGCGGTTTCATCGCGACACCGGCTGGACCGTCTATGATGCGGCAGCCGGACTGCCCGACCTGCGCCTGACCGCCGTGCTGGAGGATCCCATGCACCATCTTTGGATAGGATCCCTCGGGGGAATATTCCGGCTCAAGCGCAGCGATCTGATGGCTACCCAAGGCACATTGCCCTGGCTGCGGCTCGACCGCAGCGATGGTCTGACCACCCGGGAATGCACCGGTTACAATCAACCTTCCGCATGGCGCTCCCGCGACGAAACTCTCTGGTTCCCCACCTCCCGCGGTGTCGCCCGCATCCGCGCGGAAGCGCTGCATTCTGCCGCGCCTCCGGACCCGGTGATCGAATCCGCCACCGCGGGCGACACCCTGATTCACCCTGAAATCCAACCGGGAGCCCTGCAGGCCGGCCCCGGCCGATCCCGGCTGGAATTCCGCTTCACCGTTCCCTCCTTCACCGCACCGGAAAAAATCCGATTCCGCACCCGCCTGACCGGTCTGGACGACAGCTGGCGCGAAAGCGGCCCCCTGCGCACCACCGCCTACGATGCGGTGCCGCCGGGCACCTATCAATTCGAAGTTACCGCCGTGGATGGCGATGGCACCTCCGGCCGGATTGTCAGCTTGCCGGTCCAGATCCTGCCGCACTGGTGGGAAAGCCTGACATTCCGCATCACGGCGGGCTTCCTTGCCGGGGCCGCAGCCATTGGAGTCGGCTGGCTGCTGGCCCGCCAGCGCGCCAAACAACGTATTGCCCGCCTCCAACTCCGTCATGCCCAGGAGACCGAACGCGCCCGGATTGCCCGGGATCTGCATGATGATCTCGGCGCCAGCCTAACTGAAATATCCCTGCTGGCCGGTCTGTCCGCCGAGGAGGCCCCGGCCGGGCCACACCGCCAATCGCTGGAAACGATCGCGGCCCGTGCGCAAACCGTGGCCGGAACCCTTGATGAAATCGTCTGGGCAGTTGATCCACGGCACGATACCTCCGCTTCCCTGGTGGAATATTTGAGCTCGTGGGGACAGGAATTTCTGGCCCGCGCCGGGATCCATCTCCGGCTCGATATTCCACGGGATCTGATCGACTTTCCCATGGAGGCCGAACGCCGGCACGCTCTGTTTCTTGCGGTCCGGGAGGCACTCCATAACATCATGAAACACTCCGGGGCGTCCGTGGCATGGCTGCGCATGAAAAGCACCTCCCAGAACCTCACCGTTATCGTCGAGGATACCGGGAAAGGTTTTGACCCTGCCACCATCAACCGGGGAAATGGGCTGGAAAACTACCGCGAGCGGATGAAAACCTGCGGGGGAACGGTCAGTCTGATCACGGCCCCGGGGGAAGGCACCCGCCTCGAATTCAAAATTCCCCTGCCCCCTCCTCCCTGCTGAAAGCAACTCCGATCCCGTTGCCTTGGTCCCCCTTCTATTGTCCCGGATTCCGTCCCATTTTCTTCCAACTGACTTTCCCGTGAACCCTCCCACTCTCCCCCATACCTCCGTTGCCATCGTGGAAGACCATGAAGCCCTCGGCAAAGGGCTACGCCGCCTCGTGGAAGGCACTCCCGGCTGCACCTGTGCCGGCCTTTTCTCCAACGGAGAGGATGCCCTGAAGGCCATTCCCACCCTTCAGCCGGATGTGGTCTTGATGGATATCAATCTGCCTGGCATGTCCGGAATTGAGTTGACCAGCCGGCTCAAAGCCCGCCTGCCCGCGCTGCACGTCATCATGGTCACCGTCTATCGCGACCACGACCGGATCTTTGCCGCACTGAAAGCCGGAGCCTGCGGTTATCTCCTCAAACGATCCACCCCCGCCGAAGTCCGCGAAGCGATTCATGCCGTCCGCGCCGGAGGAGCTCCCATGTCCGCCGAAATCGCCCGTCGGGTGGTGGAAGCTTTCCATCAGCCCAGCACTCCTGTCACCGGCTTGGATGACGTGAAACTTTCGCGGCGCGAAACCGAGATCCTTGAAAAAATAGCCCAAGGTCTCGCCAACAAGGAAATCGCCGACCGGCTCGGACTCAGCGTCGAAACGGTCCGGGTGCATCTTAAGCGTATCTACGAGAAACTACATGTCAGGTCACGAACCGAAGCGGCCCTGAAATACCGCGATACTGCGGGCCGCCCCCCGGTTGACCCCGGGGTATGAGGCGGTGCCCCGCCGCCTGACGGTAGAGGGGTGGGACCACCTGCAGCGGACTCAAACGCTGGCCAGCGCTTCCAACAAATGCTGGTTCAACCGGATTCCGGCTTCAAAGTTTGCCAACGGGAAATTTTCATTTGGGGCATGGGCCTGGCAATCCGGCAGGGCCAAGCCCAGCAACAAAGTTTCCGCGCCCAGCACTTGGCGGAAGGACTGGACAATCGGGATGCTGCCGCCTTCCCGGATCAGCGCCGGAGGTTGATTGAACGTGGTTTCCAAGGCCCGGCACGCTGCACGGCCAAATTTGGAGTTGGGATCCATCGCATAAGGCGCCCCGCTATGACCTATTTTGACCTCCAACCGGACCGTTGCCGGACAGTACCGGGCGAAGTGGGCTTGGACTTTGGTCAAAATGTCCTGCGGATCCTGGTCCGGCACGAGCCGGAAGGAGAACTTGGCAAAGGCACTGCGCGGGATCACCGTTTTCGATCCTTCCCCTTGATAGCCGCCTCCAATCCCGTTGACCTCGGCCGTCGGCCTGGCCCAACGGCGTTCGTGATCAGTATATCCGGGTTCCCCGAAAAGCTGCGGCACCCCTGTCAGATGCAGGGTTTCCTCCGCCCCGCCGGGGAGCTTGGCCCAAGCCTCCCGTTCCCACGGCTGGACCGGACACACCGCATCATAGAGTCCCTCAATGGCGATACGGCCTTCGGAATCATGGACGGTAGCGACCAACCGTGAAAGCACTGTATTCGGATTTGCGACACTACCGCCGAAGATGCCGGAATGCAGATCAATCGTAGGCCCATGGACCACCACTTCCACGCAGGCGATGCCGCGCAGGCCATAAGTGAATGTGGGGATCCCGGGTCCCACCATGCCCGTATCCGAAATCGCGATAATGTCGCAGGCGAGATCGGCACGGTGCTGCTGGAGAAAGGGCTCGAGATTTGGACTGCCTATTTCTTCCTCTCCTTCGAGCAGGAAAATCAAGTTCACGGGCAAATCACCGTGGGCACGCAAGGTATCGGACAGTCCGCATAGGTGGGCCATGTGCTGTCCCTTATTGTCCGTGGAACCCCGGGCAAAAATTCTCCCGTTTTCGATCCGGGGCTCAAAGGGATCCGACTGCCATTGTTCAACCGGATCCACCGGCTGCACATCGTAATGTCCATAGATCATCACAGTCGGCCGACCCGGGCGATGGATATTTCTTGCAACCACCACGGGGTGACGGGCCGTGGGAAAAATCTGCGTGTCCAGCCCGCTCGACTTCAATCGGGCCACCAACCACTCAGCATTCGCCAAGACGTCGGCGGTGTAACGGGAATCCGTGGAAATGCTACGGAAGCGAAGCACCGTCATCAGGTCATCAAGATGGGCAGAAAGCATGGGGCAAACAGGACTGGTTCACAAAATGGAGTACACCGGTCCAGCATGGCATAGTCACCAGAATCAGCAAGCCCTTGCGCTGGTATCCATTATCTGAAAAACATTATGTTGAGGGCGCAAATGACCGCAGTTCAACCACATAAAAAAGCCCGGTCTCTTTCGAGACCGGGCTGAATTCGTTTAATCCGAAGCGGTTTAGCCTGCTGCAGTGAAAACCGGTTGGGCGGCAGGGGCAGTTTCGGTGCCGGGTTGTGGCGGGCGGACTGGTTTGCCGGGTTTGGTCACAGTGGTGGTGATGATCTGAACCAGTTGGCCGTTGACCAATTTATATTTCCCAGTCTTGAGCAGGCGATCAATTTCATCCTGGTCGACGCCAGCGTTGGCACCAGCGCTATTAGGAATGGTCAGGTAAATGCCACCCACTCCAGGGCGGATAAAACCAAAGTCTTCGGAGTATTCCTCTTCTTCGACGACGGTTGTCACCGGAGCTTTGCCCACGGGCTCTTTGCCCACAACATCCTTGCCGGAACCTTCGGTTTCTGCACTGAATTTGTCAGCGAGAGCACTGGCGGCCTGGGGAGCGGCGGCAGCAGCGCAGGCGAGCACTACGGGAAGTTCGGAAGGAGCAGCAGCGGCAGCGGCTTCAACGATGGCAACGACCGTAGCGTTATCGGACTTGGCGGCGGAAATGGCAGCCTTGACGATTTCACAGGCGCACTTCGGGGAAGCAGCAACTTGTTCAGCCACCACCTTGAGCACTGACTCAGGGGCGGCCACGATCGCCTTGCTCACAGCAGCCTGAACGGGAGTGCAAAGCTCGGAAGCAGAAGCGGTGGAGAAAGAAGCCAGTGCAGCGAGACCAGCGAGTCCGAGAGTCAATGTTGGAAACTTCATGGGATGTTTGAGTGGATTAGTAATGGGGGACAGAAAATTAAAATTCGAGCTACAGATAACTTTTAACGTCATACCTGTCTGGCGTCCACACAAAAATAAAGTAATTTCTTGCTCCAGAAGGGCTGTTTCCTTCCCTCGGGTCACCAGCCCTCCAAGGCGTAGCGCAACGCGGGACGCATCATTTCGAGCGTCTCCTCCAAATCCGCCGGGCCATGAGCCATGGAAAGGAAGCCCGCTTCAAAAGGACTGGGAGCGAAATAGACCCCCAACTCCAAGGATTTATGGAAAAACCGGCGGAAGGCCGCCATCCGGCTGGTCTTGGCGTCGTCGAGGTTGTGCACGGGTGATTCCGTGAAAAACAGGCAGAACATGCTGCCGATCCGGTTAAAAGTGAGAGGGATCCCGATTTCCTCCAGAATGCCCCTGACCCCGGCCTCAAACGCGGCTCCGGTTTCCTCAAGGCGCGGCCACGCCTCCAGCTTCTCCAGTTCGCGGAGTTGGGCCAGCCCGACGGCCATGGCCAAAGGATTTCCGGAAAGCGTCCCAGCCTGATACACCGGGCCATCGGGGGCCAGCAGATCCATGATGTCCGCGCGGCCACCGAAGGCACCCACCGGGAGGCCTCCTCCGATGACCTTGCCCATGGCAGTAAGGTCGGGGTTCAGTCCGATCATTTCCTGATACCCTCCTTTGGCGAGGCGGAATCCGGTCATCACCTCGTCGCAAATCAGCAGCGCCCCATGCTCCAGGGTCAGGCGGCGCAGGAGTTCCATGTAACCGGGTTTCGGCAAAAACAGGCCGGCATTGGCAGGCACGGCTTCAACAATCACCGCTGCGACTTCGTGGCCAATCTGGCGGAAGGCAGCTTCAAGGGCCTCAAAATCGTTATATGGCAGTACCGTCGTCAGCGCCGCCAGCGCCGCCGGTACACCGGCACTGTCCGGACGGCCATGGGTCAGAGCCCCGCTGCCCGCAGAAACCAGCAGGCTGTCCCCGTGCCCGTGGTAACATCCGGCGAATTTGATGATCCGGTCCCGCCCCGTAAAACCGCGGGCGAGGCGCAGGCAACTCATAGTCGCTTCGGTGCCACTGTTGCACATCCGCACTTTCTCCACACTGGGCACCCAATCCACAATCAGGCGGGCCATCTCCACCTCCCAGGGATTAGGGATTCCGAAACTCAGCCCATCTTTGGCAACCTCCTGCACGGTCCGCACCAGCACTTCCGGAGCATGGCCCAAGATGGCGGGCCCCCAAGTGCCCACATAATCGATCAGCCAGCGGTCATCCGCATCCAGAATGCGGCAGCCTTTGGCTCGTTTCACAAAAAACGGCTCGCCATCCACATTCCGGAAGGCGCGCACGGGGCTGTTCACACCACCGGGAATGTATTGTTTGGCGAGGGCAAAGAGGTTGGAGGAATTCGACATAGGACCGGAAATAAAACGCGCACGGCCTCCCAACCAAGGCGGGAAGCCGCGCGCTGTCCATCGGGATTGAATTTCAGAGCCTACTTCTTCTGGATCTTCTCCAAAGCTTTCATGGCCGCGTCGCGCTCTTCTTCCGCCTTTTTCATGGCTTCCTGCGCCTTCTGGATCGTGGAATTGATCTCCCGGAGCTCGGATTGGAGCATGTCCGCGTCCTTGGAGAGGGCAAATTTGCCGGACTGCACGTCGGTCAGCAGGGCGTTCACGATCTTTGCTGGAATCAGATAGGTACTCACCCGCTCGGACCGGGCAATGTTCAGGCCAACGATGGCCCCCGTCACATCGATTACCGGACCTCCGGCATCTTCGGCTTGGAGGGCCAGGTCACTCTGCAGCGCGTTGGGATATCCGGAAGCATTTTTGCTGAGGCTCGATCCCATCTGGGCGGTCTGGTCGAGCTGGCGCATGTCCAAACCGGGCCGGTTCGCCACCTCCGCGCGGTTTCCGAGGGACAATTCGATACTCTTTTTCGCGGCATCACGCTCAATTTGAATGGTGACCTTTTCTTCCGGCTTGAGGCTCGAAACCAGTTTCAGCAACTGCCCCGGACTGGCCATTTCTGTTCCATTCACTTCAAGGATCACATCGCCTTTCTGCAAGCCTACCCGCTCCGCCGCCCCACCCGGCACCACGTCGCCAATCCGCACGCCCCGAGGTGGAGCATCCTCGCGGGACATCACGATCCCGAGGAAGCCCTTGCTGCGTTCATCCAGGCTGCGGGCAGCCACACTGATCACGCCGAGGCCGGTCGGGTCCTCGCCAGTGCTGACCGCTGCGATCAGGGTGCCGACCGGGGTGTCGGTATTCGCAAAATTCGCTGGCACGAGGCCGGTGGCGTCCAGTTTGATCAAGGCAAGGTCGTAAGCCTTCATCTCATCAACGATCCTGGCCGGAACGATGCGGCCATCGCCGAATTCGACTTCAAAGTCACCTTTCGCCACTTCGCTGGCCTTGGTCAGAGCATAGCCATCCGCGCTGACGATCGTGGCCAGCGCGACCTGACGGTTCTTTTTGATGACACGCACCGTCGATTGGCGGGTCTTGGCCACCAAGGGCCTCCATTCGGCGAGGGCGCTCAGATGATGTTTGCTGGTGCGCGCCGTTTCCTCACGGGCTCCCGGACCAAATCCCAAACCCTGACCATCGCCGCCACGACCACCCATACGGCGCATCATTTCCTCAAGAAGCCTCCTGGAATTGAGCGGCCCTTCGGCCCCATCATCCAGCGGGGAATCACCGCCGGCATTACCTTGGTCAAATTCTCTGAACAATTCATCCAATCCCTCCGGACGATCCGGAGCACCGCCCCGGCCGTGACCCTCCAGCAGGCGCTTCAGCATTTCCGCCATCGGATTGTCCTGCACGCCGCGGCTGCCTTGGCGGGGATACGGCATTTCCTGCCCATTCTGCCAAAAGCGCGGGCCTGCGCCGTCATTCCTGAATTCAAAGCGGAACTGCTTGGCTTGGCCGGGGGCTTGAACGAGGTGGCCCGGTTGATCCTCCGCATGAAGGGAAAAGCTCAGCAGACCGGCTCCAACGGTGGCCACTGCCAGCACGGCAGGGATAAAGATTCGGGTGTTCATCACAGAAATAGAAAAAGTTAGAATGGGAGATTTGGTGGATTCACCGGGAGTTCAGCGGGCCGGGGCGAGGGTGACTTCCAATTGTTTTTCATTGCCGCCGCGCTTCACGGTCAGCTGCAGTTTGTCCCCGGCTTTGGCGGATTGGACTTTGGAAACGATGTCTCCATTTTCCGTCACCGCCTGGCCATCGATTTTGGTGATAATGTCCTCCAGTTCCAAGCCGGCCTTTGCCGCCGGGGAACCGTCCGCCACTTCCACCACCTGCACGCCGCTTTTGTCATCGAGCGCTTCCAATTGCACCCCAAGATAAACTTTATTCTTCGTTGGGGCCGCCTTCGGTTCGAAGGGCGGCTGCGCCCGGGGAGCCCGGCGCAAGGGGCGGTTCTCATCCGATTCACGTTCCGCACGGCCGGGGCGCGCCTTGGGTTCATCCAATTCCTCGGCATCCTTCATGCCCGGCATCAGATTGGAGAGCTTGCCCCACACATCCCCGTTTTTGAGGCGTTCCATGTCCTTGGCAAACACTCCGATCGGCACGTGCCGGTTCTCGGAAAGATTCTGACTGATGCTGGAATGAATTCCCACGACCCGTCCTTCCAGATCAAACAACGGACCACCGCTGTCCCCCCCGGAAACCGTGCAATCGCTGCGGAAATAAGCCTTGCTGTCGTTCTCCCACAGCCGGCCCACCCGCAAAGGGGCGCCCCGCTGCGGATCGTAACCGCCGGGATGGCCCAAAGCGAGCACCCACTCCCCGGCCTCCACGCTGTCCTCCGGGGCCATTTCCACAAAAGGATACTCACCCGGTTCCGTAATCTGCGCCAATGCGGCATCCCGGTTCATGTCCCGGCCCAACGCCTTTCCTTTCACCTCCCGGCCTCCCGGCAGAGTGATCGTCAAATCCTCCCCCGTCGCTGCCAGCACATGTCCTGCGGTCAGGATCAACCCATCCTTGCTCACAATCACTCCGCTGCCGGATCCCACCGATCCCTGGCCGGAGGACCCCGTGATCGCAACCACCGCCGGCCCGACTTTTTGCACCGTCGCCATCACCCGGGTCTGGCGTTCCTGCAGCGACTCCGCCTGCAGCGGGAGCGCCAGGGTGGCCGTGGCAAAAACAAACACCGGGAGCAACACCCGGGACGTGATCAGAAATCGGTCGAACATGGTTTGGAAAATGGGCAATGGTTACTAAAGAATACGACCGAACAAGCGGAACTCCCTTGGTCATTTATTTATAAATTACCGGGCGCTCTCCCTGAGGGAAAGCCGGCCACATGCTTCCTCCCGGCGCCGTACGGCCGGAATGCCGCGGAGCCAGCCCGGGCGGATGGAAGCGCATGCTAGGCCGGCGGAGTCTCCTCCGGGAATGTCAAAAGAATCTTGCCGTTCCTTGCGCCCCCGGCGGCATGTGTCAGGGCCGCACGGTATTGCTCCACAGGGTAAGTGGCGGCGATTTGCTGACGGAGCCGGCCGTTCAGGGCCAGTTGCGCCAATTTTTGGTACAACTCCGCCATCCGGTCATTTCCCATGGAGGCGGCCCAATGGGTGAGCCAGAACCCACGCAGGGTGAGTCCTTTGAAGATCAGCATGCCGTTAGGCACTTTCAAGGGCTGCCGGGCCATGGCCCCGTAGGTCACATGGGTGCCCTGGGGGCCCAGCAGATCCATCAGCCGCAGGGCGCTGTCACCGCCAACGGCGTTCAGCGCCAATAATGGGGCGGGTGCTCCGCAGGCCGCCAGCGCGGCCTTGGCGGCGGCCAAGCCTTCCGCGTCATCCACAAAAACCAGATCGGCTCCCAGCGCTTCGCAAACCGCGATGCTTTCCGGGCGCCTGACAAAATTCAGGGTCCGCAGGCCAAGCGATTTGGCGATCTGAATCACGCAGTGTCCCGCTGCCGAACTCGCAGCATTCTGCACCACCCACGCCCCGGCGACCGGAGTGCCAGCGGCGTGCAGCAGACCCCAGGCGGTCGCGGGATTCACCCGGAGCAGGGCTGCTTGCGAAGCGTCCAGTCCCTGAGGCAATCCATGAACCTGTTCCACCGGCAGGACCCGCCAGGAGGCCCAGTTGCCCGGACCGGTCAGCGGCAGGACCGCTGATCCTGCAGCCAGACTGGTCACCCCTTCGCCCAAAGCCTCAATCAGCCCCACGCCCTCCATCCCAGGCACACAAGGCAGGTGGGGTTTAGTGCCATAAGTTCCTTCGATGAAATTCAAATCCGCGGGATTGATCGCGGCGGCCTGCATGCGGATCAGCACTTCGCCGGGACCTGGGGCAGGGCGCGGCTGGGGCTGAAGTTCCACGACTTCGGCGGGAGGTCCGGTGCGGGTGATAGCAAGTTGGCTCATATGGTGTCGCCAAGGACAGCGCTTCCCGGAGCGGGGTCAAACCCGATCAAAAAAATTCGATTTTTAAAGAAATATTGGACGTGCGACGCTTGTTCAGTATATGTCTATGCTCTGTCTAATAGACGCAGCAGCATCCACCCCAACGCCAACCCCCATGAAACTCAACGACACTGACCTGCTAGAACTGCCTGTTTCCCTGATGCCAGCCGTTGATGATCAAGCAGAAGTGCGGGTGCTCCTGCGTGGCATCGCCAATGGAGACCGGGTTTGTTATGCCGAATTCCACCGCCGTTTCTCCGGAATGGTCTATGCGACGGCCATTCAGGTCCTGCACAACCACGAGGACGCCCAGGACACCGCGCAGGAGGTCTTCACTTCCCTCTGGAAAAAGGCCAAAATGTTCATCGATGACCGGGGCAAACCCAGCACGTGGCTGGCTGCGATGGCCCGCAACCGCAGCATCGACAAACTGCGGTCCCGTCAGCGCCGCAGCCGCTTGAATGATTCCTTCGAGGATGAAAGCCGCACCGGGGAGCAATTGGTCCGCACCGACCCGGCGATGGAGGCCAGCGTCAATGAACTGGGCCACCACGTGCGCAGCGCCGTGATGGAACTCTCCCCCGAACAACGCGAAGCGATCCAATTGGCGTTTTTTGAGGGCCTGACTCAACTGGAAATCGCCCAGAAAACCGGCGAACCCCTCGGTACCATCAAAGCCCGCATCCGCCGGGGGCTGGGCAGACTCCGCACCATGGTCAAACCGTGACCTGCCGGCCGCCCGGCTCTGAATAGAAAAATCCCAATGAGGAGGACCAGCCTGGCAGCTGGTCCTTTTCCCGTTTTATCGGACTGGAAAAAAGCCGTGCGCTCCATTAAGGAAGCGGCCTACCCCGACGGCGCAGGCCGTTTTCCCAAAACCAGTGTCCGAGCGAGGCGATCATTTTTACCACCAAGCCACCGAGGCCCCAGTCTCGGCCTTTGACGTCTCGCTGCGCCCTCCGGTCTTCTCGGAATTCCAAGGCCAGCAAAAAGTCGTGGAGTTGCTCATGATGCGGGTCGAGGCCGCCCGGCAACGGGGCGACGTGCTGGATCACGTGTTGCTTTGCGGCCCGCCTGGATTGGGAAAAACCAGTCTCGCCCATATCATCGCCGCCACCGTTGGCAGTCAGATTCACGTCTGCAACGGCCCACAAATCGAAAAAGCAGGCGATCTGGCTGCCATCCTGACCAAATTGGAGCGTGGGGATGTGCTTTTCATTGATGAGATCCACCGCCTGCATCCCAAACTGGAGGAGTATCTCTATCCGGCCATGGAGGACTACAAACTCGATATCATCATCGATCAGGGGCCCAGTGCCCGGAGCATCCAGCTTCCCCTGCCCCGCTTCACGCTGGTGGGGGCCACCACCCGCAGCGGCATGCTCACGGCGCCGCTCCGCAGCCGCTTTGGCATGGTCTCGCGGCTGGACTATTACGATGAGTCCGCCCTGACGGACATCATCGAACGCTCTGCGGGCCTGCTGGATATCTCCTTGGAAACCGCCGGCGCCCGTGAAATCGCCACCCGCGCCCGGGGCACTCCGCGCGTCGCCAACATGCTCCTGCGTTATGTGCGGGATTATGCCCAGGTCCGCGCAGACAATCATATCGATGCCCCGGTCGCAGATGCGGCGCTGGCTTTGATCGACATCGACCGCGACGGTATCGACGAGATGGACAAACGCATTCTTGAAGCCATCATCTTCAAATTTGACGGCGGACCTGTCGGGCTGAATTCCGTCGCTGTGGCGGTCGGCGAAGACGCCACCACCCTGGAGGAAGTCAACGAACCCTATCTCATCATGAAGGGTTTCCTCAAGCGCACTCCCCGCGGCCGCGTCGCCATGCCGGCCGCCTATGCCAAAATGGGCGTGCCGGCCCCGCCCCGTGCTGCCGCCGCCGCCGATGCCACCCTGCCCGATCTCTTTTCCTGAACCGCGCGCCCTTTCCGCCTTCCCATGGACCTTATCAAAGAACTCAAGGAACTTCTGTCCCAACTCGGCAATGCCGGATTCCTGCACTATCTATTGGAGCCGCTCCTGCTCTGGGGCCTGCTTTTTGGGGTCATCGGCTGGATGCTGAGTCTCTGGGTCATCAAGAGCCGGCCCGCCCAGGTGTGCAGCCTGATCCTCATCGCTTCCAGCGCCTTCAGCCTCCTCCCCTACCTTCACTTCCGCGAAAAAGCCAAGTCCACCATCAACCCACCGAGTTCCAAGCTCTTCAACGAGCAGAACGAACGGCGCCGCGAAACCCAGTGGGTCTATTACACCCTCGGTTCGCTGGCGGTAATTGGACTTTTTATGACCGGCGAGGGCAAAGGCAAAACAGGCAATGTCCTCACCCTGAGCATCACCCTGGGTGGCATTGCCGCCGTGGTCTGTAGCCTTTGGTTGCATGAGAAGGAAATCTCCCTCTTCCACAGAGACGCCCGGAAGCCCCTCCGCGCCGCGGCTTCCCGGGACCGCCCCGTTGGATCCGCTTCAAAGTCAGCTTCGAGTATCGTCTTCCCTCAAGCCTGCCCCCCTGATAGGGCTTGCTGAAAACGCCCAGAAATCCCGGCAGGCCCGGCCCTCCTGGGGAGCCCCAATATGAAATACCGTTTAAATCTCCCCCCAATCCGATAATTGAAATTATGAAATGATCTTTAATTTACCGGTAAACTCTTCTTATTTCGGACTAAATCATAAAAACCTCTTGAATCTCGGGCATTTCCCGTTAATGTGTTACCCGCAACCATTTATCCAATGAACAAAACCACCATCACTACTCTTGCGCTGGCCGCTCTCGGTCTGGCTTCCGCTCAAGCCGGCACCGGCTACGTCAGCTACGGCAAATCCCCCAAGGCCCCTGCGCCGATGGCCGTGCCCAGCCTGTGCGAATGCTTCAACGCGAACACCGCCAACGCGAGTGTTTTTGCTGCGGCGATCCTGCCTGAAACCTCCACCGACGATCTCGATGACGCTTTCGGCGGCGGTATCTCCATGAGCTACTTCTTCACCGAACATGTCGGTCTGGAAGGTTCCTACAGCCTCTTTGGCACCGACAGCGCCGTGCACCAGGTCAGCGGCAGCTTGGTTCTTCGCCTCCCCATCCGGAGCATCTGCCTTGCCCCCTACGCCCTCGTTGGCGGCAGTCTGCATAGCGACGGCGTGACCCAAGGCACTTGGCACGTGGGTGGCGGGCTTGACTACCGCTTCGCCAGCTGCGTCGGTATCTTCGCCGATGCACAATACAACTGGGCTGAAGACTCCTCCGACTACACCACCGTCCGCACGGGCGTTCGTTTCGGCTTCTAAGCTGAATCAGGCGTCGTCCTGAAATCGATCCAAAGGCCGCACCGCAAGGTGCGGCCTTTTTATGTCGCACCCCCGCAGGAAAATCCCTTGCCGGAGGCCGGAAACTCCTGATCAAAACCGCCCGGTCCGGGGCGGCGTCTTGTCCATTGCCCCATAGAGCACCTCCCGCAGCCGGCCCAGCAGTTTCCGGGTGGTCAGGGCATCCACGCCCAGCGCTTTGATCGTCCAACCTCCCTGACTCAGCGCACTCCACCCCAGATAAATCCCCTCATTTCCCAGCCCCTCCACCGCTTCCACGGGAAAGGGCCGGGCCGTCACCCAGAAGCACCCCAGATAGTGGGCCTGGGGAAACCGGGCGGTCAGGGCGGTGAGCGTCTCCGGCCGCGCCGGTTCCAGCGTATACCGCTCCCGCGCCACCAAGGTGCCCGCCACCCTGACATCAGTGCGCCAGTCCAGCCGACGGTATTGGAACACCTCACCACCTACCACCCGTCCTGGACTGAGCCATTCAAAAAACAGCATCTCTGCCCCCGCTGCGGCGTGCAGTTCAGTGTGCTGTTCATACACCGACCCTGCATGCGGAATCAGCGGCTCGGGCAGGAACTCCACCAGGCTCCGCGCCGCCGCCCGGACGGTCTGCCGCACCACCGCCGGCCGGCCGCTGCGCGATTGATAGATCCGGTTTGCGCTGGGGGCCGTCAGGACCAGCCGGGCTCCGGCTTCCACCGTCGCCTGCAGATCGAGTTCGTCGCCATCAAAAATGCCCGCGGTGGGATTCACCACATTCACCACCAGCGCCCCCGCATCCTCATGCGGCTTGCTCAGGTGGAATGGTGCCCGGAACGACTGCTCACGCAGCGCACTCCGTCCCGCGCCATCGCAGGCACACGTCAGATGCAGATGCCCCTTCAAACGAATAACAGTTCGTGTTTCAGCCAGCCGATCAGCCCGTCCTTCCCCTTTTCCGACTTCAAATCGGCAAAAAGCACCGGCTTGTCCCCGCGCATCTTTTTTGCATCCCGGGCCATCACGTCCAAGTCCGCCCCCACGTAGGGAGCGAGGTCGGTTTTGTTGATCAATAGCAAATCACTGGTCCGGATCGCCGGGCCGCCCTTGCGGGGGATTTTATCGCCCTCCGCCACATCGATCACAAAAATATAGGCATCCACCAATTCCGGAGAGAAGGTCGCGGACAAGTTGTCGCCCCCGCTTTCCATCAGGAGCAGTTGCAGGTCCGGATGCCGCCGTTCCAGCTCCAGCGCCGCGGCCATGTTCATGCTGGTGTCGTCCCGGATCGCCGTGTGCGGGCACCCGCCCGTCTCCACCCCGATCACGCGGTCCGCCGGCAACACCCCCGCCCGAAGCAGGAACTCCGCGTCCTCCCGCGTGTAAATATCGTTGGTGATCACCGCCATGGAGTACTCGTCCTTCAGCCATTCACACAGCCGCAGCACACACATCGTCTTGCCGGACCCCACAGGCCCTCCGACACCGATCCGGATTGGTTTTTTGTCGCTCATAAAATCAGGATATAAACAGCCGTTCCGCCGCCCGCGCATGACGCATGGAGGCGATTTCCAGCAAGGGGTTGAACCACCCCGCTTCTTCCAAGGGCACCTCACAGGCCGCCGACAGTTGCGGAGCCAGGGTCAAGACCGAGCGCCGGATGATGCCCTGGCATTTCTCCTGGCCCAGCCGCATCAGCTTCATCGCGGCGGTGGCGTAGCTGGCGAGGGTTTGCTGGGCAAAGGCACAGGCGGCCGCCTCCACTGGCAGGGGCCGCAGTTCCAGCGCGCACACGATCAGGTGATGGCAGGGAGCGCCCACCGCGGCATAGGCTTCGCTCAAGGGCGTATCGTCCAGTTGCCGGGTCAGGGCGAGCCGGCGCGACCCCAACTGCCGGCTCGCCGCGCGTAGCTCCGCCGCCAGTTTCCACGCATCCAACTCCTCATCCAGGGCCCGCAGTCCTGGCAAATCTTCCCGCCGGGCCAACCGATGCGCCGCCGCCAGCACCGGCACCTCAAACGCCAGCAGCGAGGGCATGACCTGCAAGTTGAGAAAACGTTCCAATTCCTCCGGGGTCCGCACCACTGCCGCCTGCACCAGTTCCTCCAGTCCGAGGGAGTGGGCATAGGCTCCGGAAGGAAATGCCGAATCGTTCACCTGGAGCAGCCAGGGCAGCCAGTCAGGAAGCATGGGGCGTCACACGTAAAGGGTTGAAAATCACTTCGGCCTCGCTCACCACCCAGCCCTCGCGCTCGCAAAGCTGCGTCACTGCCAGATCCCGCGTCACCCGTACCCAGCCCTCCCCGATCTGCACCGGGAAATGCAGATTGCCGATCTTCCATCCGATCAAGGCCGCCTGCGCCGCCTCCGCAAACCGGATCTCATAGACTGGCTCCTCCTCCTGAATGATCACATAATCCACCGCCTCGGTCCGGTGGATCACCGCCCCGGAGTGCAGCCGCCCTTCCAGATCAAAGCCAAACTCCAGCCCATCCTCCGCCGTCGCCCGCCAGCGCCGTTTGAGGAACATCCGGCGTTCCACCCGCAGCCGCACCTGCTCCTCGACCGGACGCGGCGAGGTATCGAGAACGTGTCGTTGAATCAGCAGCATGGCAAAAGTCAGGGGATCCGGCAGCATATCAAACCGCCCCCAGCCCCAAAAGCAAACGGGGGGCCAAGTGGTCCAGGGAGAATTATCCTGAATCCGCCTCAGCCATCTGAGGCCCGGCAGGACTCCTGCCCCACCCTCATTTTGCCGCAAGACAACGCGCAGTTTTCCGCTAAGAGTCCTTCCCTTTCCCTTCTTATCCTGCTGTGCGCCTCCTGTTGATTCTACTGCTCTGCCTGTTGGCTGGCCCCGCGCCTGCCCAGAGCAAAAAAACCGCTCCCAAATCCCCCAAAACCACGCCGGCCGCGCCCGCCAAACCGACCCTCCCCCCGCCCGCCAAAGTCGAATGGCGGCCCGTTTATTACAAAGGCCGGGCCTACGTCCCCGCCAACCAGGTCGCCACCTACTACGACCTCCGCTCCCCGGAGGTGTGGCAGAAATCCTTCACCATCCGCAGCGCCGACGCCAAATTCAGCATTGAGGTCAAAGTCGGTGAAAAGCGGGTCAAACTCAACGGTTGGACCTTCTATTTCAGCTTCCCCGTCGTCCAGCCGAAGGACATGCCGATGATCTCCGTCTTCGACGTCCGCAACATCCTCGATCCCATTCTCCGGCCCAACGACCGCCGCGATCCCGCCATCCTTCGCACCGTCGTGCTGGACCCCTCCGGCGGAGGCAAGGATACCGGCATCAAGTCCCCTTACATTGCCGAAAAGGACCTCACCCTGGCCGTCGCCAAGCTCCTCGCCCCCCTGCTCAAAGCCAACGGTTATCAAGTCGTCCTCACCCGGCAGGAGGATAAATCCATCCTCCCCGGTCTGCGCGTCCTGACCGCCAATGACGTGCCTGACGAAGCCATCTACCTCAACCTCCGCGCCGCCAGCGGAGCCGCCGCCGTCCGCGGGTTCGAATGCGCCACCCTTCCCCCCGCCGGCACCCCCGCCACGGTGGAAAGCGACAGCCCCAATATCGACAAACGCTTCTTCGCCGGCAATATCAATGACCGCGAAAGTCTCGCCCTCGCCACTACCATCCAAGGCAGCGTGGTGCGCAGCGTCCGCACCCTCGATCTTGGCGTCAAACGCGTCCGCGTGGACGAACTGCGCGACATCCGCATGCCCGCCATCTCCTGCAAACTCGGCTATCTTTCCCACAAGGATGAAGCCCAGAAGCTGGCCAACCGCGACTATCAGGCCCAGCTGGCGGTGGCGATCGTTCAGGGGGTCGACCGCTACGCCGCCTTCCTCCGCACCGGCTATGAAACCCGCACTGAGGAAGACCGGAAGCGTCCCCTCAGCTTCGGTCCCGTCACCGTCAAAAAAGAACCCGCCGTAATGCCTCCGGGAGCGGAAAAGATCGACCTCCGGCTCCCCATCGTCGCCTCCGGCAGCGCCCTCCCCACCAGCGCCACCGTCATCGCCGGATCTGCCATCGACCGGTCCAAGATGGAGCTTCAGGTCTTCCTTTTTGAAACCGTCAACGGCACCGAAATCGACCTCTCCACTGCCAATCCCCCGGAAGTCACCTGGCTCTCCGTCCTGCCTGACTGGCTGGCGGGCGTCCCCGAGTGGCTGCAGGTCAGCTATCTCCGTCCCTCCTTTTCCCTTCCGGAAACCAAAGCCTACGGCAACCGCTCCTACTATGGTTATGTCGCCCGCCTCATCTACGACGGCCGGCTCCTCGATGAAACCTCCTCCCCCGCGAATCTGAACCGCGCGCTCTATTACTTCACCCCGGTGTTTCCAAGGCGTTAGGTATTCAAATCCCGGCAGCTACGGGCACGGCGCCTTGCCGATGGCGGTTCGATCAACCTGCTGGAGTCATGGAGGATCATTTCAGGTCCACTTTCACGGTGCCGATCTTCCCGTCAAACTTGAACGGCCGGCGTTCGTAATAGTCGCGGGAGACTGTCGAGCCCAGGTCGGTGCCGACATCGAAGCTTTCGCTGGCGGTGAAGGCGGCGGGCACGGTCATCTTCACTGGTGTGCGGGCGGCTTCCTTGCCGTCCACGGTGAGAATGATGTCGGCGGGAGCGCCGGGTTTGGGGGCCTTGAGGACGGTTTCGATGGTGATGACGTGCTTGCCGGGCGCGATCTTCTCCGCCGACTTCGCGATCGAGCGGTCGATGATCATAAGGTTGTATTCGAAGACGAGGTGGCCTTTCTCCATGTAGCAGACAAGGCCGCCGCCCGCGCCGCCCATCGCATAAAGCACGCCACTGGATTCGGCACCGGTTTCCACTTCCAGAGTGACGGTGTTATTGTGATTGCCCAGAGCAGGGGCAGTGAACTCGGGCATCCGGTTCGTGGTGTCGTCAAAGGTCCAACTCGTGTAGGGCGATTTGATCCGGTCCTCAGGATGAATCCGCAGCCAGATGCCCGCCCCGATCGGAAAAGCTTTGTTGGCCTCGGCCTGTTGGAGAAAAAGCTTTTTCATTTCCTCGGTTTTCTCCGGCATCGCTTTGGCGAGATCGTTCGCTTGGGAAAAATCCTTGGTGAGGTCGTAAAGTTCCCACACTGCTTTGCTGGAATCCCATTTATCGAGTCCGGGCTGGGCATTCAGCCAAGGGCTGAGCGGCCCGAAGGTGCAGGCATACCAGCCATCCTGGTAGATGCCATCGCTGCCGTTATTGTCGAAATACTGGACGTGCTTCTGCTCGGGTGCCTTGGCATTGCCGAAGGACGAGGCCATGCTCACACCGTCGATGGGATCCTGCGGGAACCCGTTCACTTCCTTCGGTGCCTTGACGCCGATCACCTCATAGAGGGTCGGGGCGATATCATTGACGTGATAAAACTGCGAACGCACCGCCTTGTCAGCCTTGATCTGCTTCGGCCACGAAACCACGAGTGGATTGCGGGTACCGCCAAAGTGCGCTGCCACAAGCTTGGTGGAGCGGAAGGGCGTGCTGCCCGCCCACGCCCAGCTCGCGTGATAGAGCGGATCCGTCAGCGGACCACCGAGGGCTTTGAGGCCACCGAGTTCATCCAGTGCCTTGAGCTGCTGGGCGATGGTATTGGGGATCTGGTTCTGGGCGAGCAGTTCGCTGATGGACCCATTCTGACCTTCGGCTGAAGAGCCGTTATCGCCCCAGATGTAAAAGATGATGGTATTGTCCCGCTGACCGTTCTGGTCGAGGAAATCCACCAGCCTGCCCACCTGCGCATCCGTGTGCTCGACGAAACCTGCGTAGAGTTCCATCAGGCGGGTTTGGAAGGCACGCTCTGCTTCCGGGATGTCCGCCCAGGCCGCCATGGTCTTGTCACGGGGCGTGAGTTCCGTACCGGCAGGAATCCAGCCCAAGGCTTTCTGACGGGCGAAGGTTTCCTCGCGGAGCTGGTCCCAGCCCTGGTCGAACTTGCCTTTGTATTTATCCGCCCATGACGCGTTGACGTGGAGCGGTCCGTGGACTCCACCCGGTGCCCAATACATGAAGAACGGTTTGTCCGGAGTGAAAGCACGATGCTTTTTCAACCAGGTGATCCCTTTGTCCGCCAGATCATCGGTGAGATGATAGGCTTCATCATGCGGCGGTTCAATGGCAGTGGTATTTTCCACGAGGCGCGGCTCCCATTGCGAAGTCTCTCCGGCGAGGAATCCGTAAAAATGCTCGAAACCGTAGCCGGTGGGCCAATAGGTGAAGGGCCCCATGGCGGTGGTCTGATCGGCGGGAGTGTTATGCCATTTGCCGAAAGCTGAAGTCTTGTAGCCGTAGTTCTTCAGCACTTCGGCAATCGTCGCGGAGGTCTTCGGCATCACACCGGTGTAGCCGTCCCAATCCACCGCACGCTCGGCGATGGTGCCGCTGCCTACGCGCTGATGATTGCGCCCGGTGAGCAGCGCCGCACGCGTCGGCGAGCAGATAGAGGTGGTGTGGAAACGATTGTAGGAAATGCCC
The DNA here is from genome assembly GCA_942492905.1 of uncultured Verrucomicrobiota bacterium. GTDB lineage: Bacteria > Verrucomicrobiota > Verrucomicrobiia > Verrucomicrobiales > V1-33 > CAIZWU01. Next base: position 595,434 of record OW818657.1, on the reverse strand, counting down.
TGGTCGCGGAGTTTTGACAGCGTCGGCGTGTGGGCGAAACCACCAAAGGTATCCGGAACCCCGAAGCCCGCGTCATCAATCAGCACGATGAGCACATTCGGCGCGCCCTTCGGCAGACGCTCCGGCTCCACGCGGCGCTGGTGGGTGGACTGTTGCAACGTCGGCCCGGCCTTGCTCGCGGAAGGCGCGGATGGAAAGGGCAGCACGGAGCCGTCATCGGGAGTGGCGGCGAAGACGGTGATGGAGTGACCGCACCATGCGGCAAAGAGCGCGGCGGTGAAGAGAGAAAGGTTGCGTGAAATCATGGTTAGCGTGGCAGTTGCAAGTTAGTCAGAAGAGCGCAATAATGGCTGTTGGGGGCCGGCGGGTTCGGAATCATGGACTGGCGGAATTCATGGCCGAATTCTTCTCCTTCATGATCTTATATCGCCAGTATGGTGTCGTGCAGACCAGCATGCGGCCTTCGCCCTGGTAAACCCGGAGCAGTTTCTCCCCGGTGGCCGCCCGCCGCCACGGCAGCATGGAGGGGAGGCGGACCGTGTATTGGATGTTGCCCGTGCGGGCCAGGACGATGGGCCCGTCGGCGATGAGTTGGTTGCCGTAGGGACTGTCCTTGCCCAGCGTGATCTCTTCCACCGGACCAGGGGAACAGATCATGACCTTGCCCTGACCCATGACCTTGGTCTGGAAGTCGAGAAAGCCTTTGCCCGACCAGAACGAAGTCGTGAAACGCTCACGATGGAAAGTCTGTTTGAGCTTCGCTTCGGAACACCAAAAGGCGCCGCTCTCGACGACCCAGTTCTCGGTGCCAGGGAGGTCCATGATGTGAAATCCGCCAAAGGAAGATTCGAGGTAGAGCGTGCCGGTGCCGGAGATGGTCGGCCTCAGGGCTTCTTCGCCAGAGAGTGCCGCGCGGATCAGCCGGATCGGTCCGGCGAGACGGCCTTTCATCTTGAGATCGCCGCGCATGTGCGACATGGCGCCGCGTTCGATGACGACAGTTTCATCTTCCAACGAGATTTTCGCCCAGTTGGTTCCTTCGGCGTGTTCAATTTCAAATTTGGCCATGATCAGTTGGATTTGGAAGGATTTGCGGCAGGCCGCCTATTCGTGCTCGTGCTTGAGGCTTTCGAACAACGCCAGGAAGGGTTCGGGCCCCACACTAACCTTTCCGCGGAAGGGGTGATCCATGGCGGCGATCAGGAAAATGACGACCCCCACGAAAAACGAAAGGACACCGCCGATGACGAGATGGATGTCGAACCGCATCCGGAAGCAGAGAATGAGCAGCGTGTTGATGATCGCTCCGACGGCCACAACATACCACATGATTGCCGGGATTCCGGTACCGACGCTATCCACCCGCTCACGGCGCAGCGAGATCATTTCGGTGAACTGCCGCAAAGTCTCCGCATGCACGATTTCCTGCCCCTTGGTAGTTGGCTCGAAGCTGGTCATGACCGCCTGGAATTCATTCATCATCCGGAAGCTGCCGGGCGCGATTTCTCCCTGCTGCTGAGCCGGCCATGAGACATCGATCACGAACCTCCCATAATCGCGCAAGCGCCCGTGCAAATCCGCCCGCAGGGGTTCGGGATACGCATAAACATTGCGGTAAAGCGCCGCGAGGGACGCGGCTTCCTTGCCGACCTTGGACTGGACGTCCGTGGCATTTTGGTAGGTGGCCACAGCCAGCAGGCCGAGCAGCAAGCCATAGAACACCCCAAAGGCACCGAGCGCGTAGCCGACGAGGTCGTTGATGCCCTCCTGCGAGCGGAACCACAACTTGAAGATGGGGCTGATGAAGAGGATGCCGAGCCACGTCACTCCGACGAAGAGAATGGCGAAAAGGGCGGCGAGTTGCCACGTGGGTAGGTTGTAAATCCAGTAGAACATCTTCTGAGTATTTGCGGCCGCCGGGGAGGAACCCGGCCGCCGGTTTTGTGGTTTCTGTTGGGAGGCGTCAGTCCCGCCGCCTTGCGGCCGCAGGCGCATTCGGGAAAGATACTTATTTCTTCAAATACTTGATCGTCGTGGCGCCGATGGTTCCGTTGAAGGCGAACGGGGCTTGATCGAAGTAATCGAGCGACACCGGGGAATCGAGATCGGTGCCGATGTCGAAGGTCGCGTTGGAGGTGAAGTGGAGCGACATGGCGGCGGGCACCTGACCCTGCGCTACGATGGTACCATTCACTTTCAGGGCGATGTCCATGGGGCCGCCGATTTTAGCGGCGAGTTTGGATTCGACCTCCACCTTCAGCTTGCCGGTGGGCAGCTTGTCCTTGGACTTGAGCTTGGTGCGCTGCACCTCAAACAAGTTGAACTCATAACAAAGGAACCCGTCCTTCAGGTAGCAGGTGACCCCGCCGGAGAATCCGGCCAGCGCGTAGAGCACGCCGTTGGCATTGGCGGGCACGTCCACTTCCATAGTCACCAGGCTGTCCTGCTTGCCGAGCTTGGGTGCGGCAGATTCCGGCATCCGGGTGATCGGCGCGTCGAAAGTCCACTCGGTGAGGGGCGACGCGGGCGCGTCTTCCGGGTGGAACAGCGCGGTGGACCACAGACCGCCGCCGATGGGCAGGTTCTTGTTTTTGGTGGATTCGACAAGGAAGAGCAGCTTCAGCTCCTCGAGCTTTTTGGGATTGGCGGCGGCGAGGTCGTTGGCCTGGCTCCAGTCCTCATCGAGATTGTAAAGTTCCCACTTATCGGTCAACGGTGACCATTCCCTGACCCCTTTCGGAATGCCGCCCACCCACGGTTCACGCGGACCGGGAGCGCTGGCAAACCAGCCGTCATGGTAGATGCCGCGGCTGGCCATGATGTCGAAGAACTGGGTCTTCCGCGTGCCCGGCGCTTTGGCGTCTCCGAATGCATAGACCATGCTGACGCCGTCGATGGAATCCTGCTCGAAGCCGTTCACGATCTTCGGCGGGGTGATTTTGGTCAGTTCGTAGATCGTCGGCGCGATGTCGATGACATGGTGGAACTGCGGGCGGGCCGCCGGGTCAGCCTTGATGCGCTTTGGCCAGGAAACAGCCATCGGCTGGCGGGTGCCGCCGAAGTGGGCCCCAACGAGCTTGGTCGACTTGTACGGCGTGCTGCCTGCCCAGGCCCAAGCGGCGTGATACATGTTGTCGGTTTTAGGGCCGCCAAGTGCCTCCAGTCCGCCAAGTTCTTCCAGTGCATCCAGGTGCTGCGAAATTTTCGTGGGGATCCCGTTCTGGGCAAGCTGCTCACTGATGGTACCATAGAGCCCTTCGGCGGAGGAGCCGTTGTCGCCCCAGATGTAAAAGATGAGCGTGTTGTCGAGTTTGCCCTGCTTCTCGATCTCGTCAATGACCCGGCCGGCGTTGTAGTCGGCATGTTCTGTGAAGCCGGCGAAGACTTCCATGAGGCGGCGCTGAAATGGCTTTTCCGCTTCAGGGATGGAGTCCCACGAAGCCATCGATTCCGGGCGCGGCGTGAGTTGGGCGTTCTGCGGAATCCAGCCTTTGGCCTTGGCTTTCACGAAGACACGCTCGCGGTATTGGTCCCAGCCGTCGTCGAACTTTCCTTTATACTTGTCGGCCCATTCCTTCATGACCTGGTGCGGCCCGTGCGAAGCGCCCGGCGCCCAATACATGAAGAACGGTTTGTCCGGGGCGTAGGCTTTTTGTTCGCGCAGCCAGGTGATGGCGTCCGAAGCGATATCGTCGGTGAGGTGATAACCCTTCGGCAGATGGTTGGTGACGGGGGAAGTGTTGCGGGTCAGGGTGGGCTCATACTGCGAAGCCTCCCCGGCGAGAAACCCGTAGAAATACTCGAAGCCATAACCCGTCGGCCAGTAGTCGAACGGCCCTTTGCTGGTAATCTGCTCCTCCGGTGTGTTGTGCCACTTTCCCCAGACGCCGGTATTGTAGCCGTAGTTTTTCAGCACTTCGGCAACGGTGGCCGACGTTTTCGGGATAACCCCGCTGAAGCCGTCGAAATCGTTGGCGATCGCCGCAATCTGGCCATTGCCGACCCGCGTGTGATTGCGTCCGCAAAGCAGCGAAGCCCGCGTAGGTGAGCACATCGCGGTGGAGTGGAAACGGTTGAACGAAATCCCCAGCTTCGCTACGCGGTCCAGCGTCGGAGTGTTGATCTCCCCGCCGTATGTCAAAGGGGTGGCCGGGCCGACATCGTCCATCAGAATGATCAGGATGTTCGGAGCACCCTCGGCGAGGCGTTTCGGCTCGACGCGTTTCTTGTAGGTGGAATCCTGGATCGTCAGTCCCGCCGTGGACCCGGAGGGCGCGGGCGGAAAGGGCAGGATTTCCTGGGCTCCGGTCGTTGGTGCGAAAAACGCGCCCAGCGAGAGTCCGAGGACGGACAGAATGTTGTGAAGTTTCATGGAATTGGATCGTCGGGGATTGAGGTCAAAAAGTAGGAAACAGGGCCGTGAAGGTGAAGGTGACGCTCCACTCATTCAGGCCATCACGATCAATAAGATTGTATTGCGGATTGGCAGCGAGGCGCACCGGCTGACTGCCGAATTTGGTCACCTTGCCCAGTTGAAAACCGGCCGGAGCGCTAAGCCATTGCCTGGCTTCCCAGTCGTAGATGTATTGCAGGTCGCCGGCGCTGAGGGACCAGCCATTCTCGAGTTGGTAGGCGATCACAGGTTGGAGCTGGCTGATGGCGGTATCGCCTGCGAAGAGGTTTTGACTGAACAAACCGACCTTGAGTTTTTTGCTCAAATTGGCCACCGCGCCGACTGCCGGGCCCGCCGCGAACGAGTCCGGCAAATCTCCCGTGGTATCGAAGTTCAACAAGGGACCGAGACCCCAGCGACCCCAGCTTTGATTGAACATGAAGAGATCGAACACGCTGATCGGGCCAAAACCTTCCTGTCCCCGGCCCCCCAATTGATACGGCACCGTCAGTCGCAGCAGGTTGGGATGATCCAAAAAGGTAAACGGAATGGCGGGACGGAAGGTGAGCGATAACGAATCGTCCGGCAGACCGCGGCCGCCGCCGTGGAATCCGCCGGTGTAGGTGCCCAGGAAGTTGAAAGCCATCAGGGATGCCGTGGGATCGCTGGCCCGGCTGGAAAGATCCTCACCGGTTGCCGCTCCGCCGGATGCAGCATCGGCCGGTTTGGTGAAATCGGCCTTCGGCAGGTCCCCGGCACGCACCAGCGGTGCCGCAAACCCTGACAACAAGGTCGCCGCTGCCGCGCAGGCGGCCAAGGAGGAATAACATGATATTGGCATGGTGGAACGTGATGACAGGGATTGGGGCGGGGTCAGGATCCGGTCCAGACGTCAGAATTTCACGATCAGCTTGAACCAGACGTAATCGCCTTCGAGCCGTTTCCGGGTCTCCATCTCATGGAGCCACTTCACCTCGGAGATCACATCCACGCTGCCGACTTTGTGGGTGTAGGAAAGCACCGGACCGAGACCGGCGGTGCGGCATTTGAAATCCCCGAAGGTCGCGCCGCTGCCGCTGTCGCCACTGATCTGCTCATACCAGAAGCCGTTCACGCCAATCCCGGCAAGGCCGCCACCCAGCGGAAAATGCTGGGCGAGGGTGCCGTCGATGTGAAACTGATTGCCGGTCTGGTAGTCCGTGTCCTCGTTTTCCGTATTGAAGGACATGCCAGTGAAGACCGAGGCCTCAAACCCATTCTTTTGACCGAAATACATAAGGGCCAGGGCAGGCTCGAAGGTCCAGTAGTTTTTGCCAGGATTGGCCAGACGGCCGACTTCGTAGTCACCGGTCGGAGCATAGGCGGCGACGCGGAAATTGGTGCTGAAATCCGGCGTGAACTTGTAATTCAGCATCAGCGGCATCAGCACGAGATCACCCAATCCGTCCACGCTGTCCGAGCGGCGGATCGTGGCGGGAGCACCACCCGGCAAGGTGGCGTCGAGTCCGGCACTGACATCCATCCACACCCATGGCGCGGTGGCGCTCATGGCGAAGGACCACTTGTCCCCCAGATCCACCGGAGGACGCCAAAGCAGGGTGAGGCCCGTGGCAAACGACTCCGCATCCACCCCCGCCGCCTGGAGGCCGGCAAAGGGCAGCGGCTGATCCTTGTCATACGACCCTTCGTAATAAAGCACGTTCAGCCGGGTGATGAAGGTCTCCTCCGCCGGGACGCTGTCCATGAAGGAGGACATGGAACCCGGCAGATAGTGGCCGGAGCCACCTTCTTCGGCTTGGACCGTCAGCACCGGAGCCACTGCCAGGATCAAATACGTCAGGTGTTTTTTCACGATGGGGAATGGAGTCATGGAGGGGATTTTAGAACTGGATGGTGCGGTATTGCGTGACTCCGCCGACCATCACCGGCTGATAGTAGAGACCGTTGAAGAGGAAATAGCTCACCCCATTCACCACCGCCACACTGGCCCCGGGCGGCAGAACCGGGACCACCACGCCGATGGGCGGGGCGGCGACCACATAGCCGGAGGCGGCGGGCTGGTAATACACGCCACCGGAATACATGTAGGGCGCGCCGCCATAATAGACGGTGGCGTATCCCCGGGGAGGCGAGGCCACGGCGGCTCCGATGGCCACGCCGGTGGCCAGGCCCACGGCAGCGCCGACGCCGAACCCGCCGTGGTGACGGTGCACATCAATGTCCACATCCCGCCGGACATTCCGGTTCACGTTCACATTGCGGTCCACATGGACGTTCCGGTTTACATTGACGTTCCGGTTCACGTTCCGGTTCACGTTGACGTTGCGGTTCACCCGCACGCCGGCCTGCGCCGGGACGAGGGAGGCAGCGAGGAGGGCCACGGTGCCCAGGGTGAGGGCGGATTTGGAAAGAAGGGTGTTCATAAAATAGGATTCGGTTGAAGGATTATTTGGCAGGCTTTTCGGACTTGGCCTCGTTCGCGGCAGGGACTTCGATGGGCAGCACGTCGATCTTCATGGCATCCGCCGGCGGAATGAAGGAGAAGACGAAGTCGGGCAGTTTGGTGGCGAGATCCCAGTCCTTGAAATTCACCGTGATCCGCCCCGCATCTTCAGGATCGGTCGAGACCATCATGGCCTTGCGCACCAGTGGCCGGGGCCCATCCTGAATCCACACCTGCCAGTCCACCCCTTCGCTTTGGAACGCGACATGATGGCAGAGCGTGCCCAGCACGGGTCCGGCTCCCAGATACTGCCCTGATTTGGCGTGTTCCGCTCCATTGCCGAAAGGCTTGCTGAGCAGGATATCATCGATGGGAAACACCACGCCGTAAACCTCTTCGGCTTTGGTCAGGGTTTCATCAATGGTGGGAGGAGTGGCGAAAACGCCGTAAGTTCCCTTGGCATGATCCGCCACGGTCAGGTTTTTGCCGTCGTAGTAAAAGCTGCGTTTCGGCACCGCGGTTTTCACATTCACCTGCACCCGGTCCGGCCGGCGGAGTTTGATATCGAGCACCTTGGTGAACTGCGCCGTGTGCTCCTCATTGAGGGGGACGTCGGTCCAGAGCTCCGCAGTCACGGAATACTGCTTGGCGGCGGCGAGATAGTCCACCGCCCGCTGGAGCATCTCCAGGGCCTGCGGGTCGACCTTCTTTTCTTCCGTGGGAGGTGCGGCGGGTTTGTCCTCGGCGGGAAGCATCGGCGCAGCAGCAATCAGGGCGGCGGCACCAGTCAGTGCCCATATCAGTTTGGTTGGTTTCATATTTGGAGGAATCAGTTGTGGAGAAAAAGTCCTGGGATCAGGCCGCCGCCCGGCGGATCGCTTCGATCACCTCGGCACCGGAGTCTGTTTTGCGGAAAAATCCGCCGCAGCCAGCGGCGAAGGCTTGTTCCCGGGCGGCAGGTTCATCGTGCGCCGTGATGAAAATGACCGGGGTTCGGTTCCCTGCGGCGGCCAGCTGCTGCTGCAGTTCGATGCCGGACAGGCCCCCGAGTTGGATGTCCAGGACCAGACAATCGAAGGGAGGATGCCCGGTATCGGCCAGGAAAGCCTCCGCGGAGGGATAGACCGATGGCAGCATCCCCACTGCCCGCAGCAGCCGGCCGAGAGACCGGCACAGGCTTTCATCGTCATCGACGATGGCTATAAAAAGTGGATCGTTGCTGCTCATCGGGGGACTCACTGCTCCACCCTGACCAGAAAATGGGCGGTCCCGCTACTGCCCTTTGGGGAAGGTCCGGGAGCACCGGCCTATCAGGACCCGCCCAGGCCCGCTTCCTGGGCCAGCCGGCTCAGTTCCGCGACCGAGGACACGCCGAGTTTGGTGGTGATGCTGGTGCGGTGCAGTTTGACGGTGCGCTCACAAATGCCCAGTTCGGCGGCGATCTGTTTGTTCAGGGCACCCCGCAGCACCTGGGTCAGCACTTCCTGTTCGCGGCCGCTCAGTTTCCCAAATCGGGCGCGGACTCCGTTTATTTTCGTCCGGGATTCCCGTTCCATCGCATCCCGGGCCAGGGCGCGGGTCACAGCGGCCAGCAGGGTTTCCTTCGGCGCCCGTTTTTCGAGAAAATCCTCAGCCCCGTCGCGCATGGCCTGCACGGTGGATGGGATGTCGCCGTGGCCGGTCAGAAAGATCACAGGCATCGCATTGCCCGTTTTTGCCAGGGCCGCCTGCAAATCCAACCCGCTCATGGCCGGCATCTGCAAGTCAGCAATCACACAGCCGGGGGTGTCCTCACGAAGTTGGGCGAGAAACTCCTGTGCCGCAGCAAACGGCTGCACCGTAAACCCACTGGCCCGCAGCAGACGCGCCGCCGCCGTGAGAAACGAGGCATCGTCATCCACGAGGAACACTGTCGGATTCATGCCCGGCCCTCCTCCGCCACCGGCAGCGTAAAGTGGAAGGTCGCTCCTGGACCTCCGGTGTTATTTTCCGCCCAGAGTTTCCCGCCATGGGCTTCGATGATGGTCCGCGATATTGCGAGGCCGATGCCCATTCCCTGCGGTTTGGTGGTGAAAAATGGCTCGAAGAGTTTCCCAGCCTTTTCCGGCGGGATGCCGTGGCCTGTATCCCTGACAGATATCTCCACACTTCCGCCGCCAGCATACCGGGCCTGCACCACCACGCTCTGTTCGTCCGCCGCACCCTCCGGCAAAGCATCCATGGCGTTGATCATGAGATTGAGCAGCACCTGCTGGACCTGCACCCGGTCGCCACGCACGGCTGGCAGCCCTTCCGGGATGCTGGTCCCCAGCGTGACATGCCGGACGGCGGCATCCGTCAGGATAAAACCCGCCACTTCCCCCACCAGCCCGGCGACTTCGAGAGTCTCCAACTCCAGATGCCGCCGTTTCAGCAACGCCCGCATCCGGTCGATCACACCGCCCGCCCGTTGATCATCCTTCCGGATATCAGTCAGGATGGCGAGCACTTCCCCGATGTCCGGCGGGTCCATTTTGAGGAAAAGCTCGGCGGCCTCCGCGTTGCGCAGGATGGCGCCCAGCGGCTGGTTCAACTCGTGCGCCAGGGCCGAGGAGAGTTGGCCCAGCGTGGCCACGCGGCTGGCGTGGGCGAGTTCGAGACGCAGTTCGTGGGTTTCAAATTCCGACTCCTTCCGGGCCGTAATGTCGGCGCACACTCCCAGCATCCGCACCGGCTTCCCCGCCGCGTCATACTCCGCCTGACCCGTGGCCCCGACCCAGCGTATCCCACCGTCCGGCAGCACCACCCGGTATTCGGTGTCATAAAAAGTCCGCTCATCCAGTGCCCGCCGCACCGCCTGGAATTTCGGTTCACGATCCAGCGGATGGACCCGTGAGAGAAAGGTGTCGTAAGTGAGGGCTTCTTCCGGGCGGAATCCGAACAAGGTGCGGCACTTTTCCGTGGCCCAGACTTCCCCGCGCTCCACGTCCCGCATCCACAAACCAAGATTGCCCGCCTGCGCCGCCAGATTCATTTTCTTTTCGCTTTCACGGAGCGACTGCTCGGAACGCCGCCGCCGGGACCGGTGCACCAACAGCGCCGCAATCGTCACCGACTGTGCCAGGCCTACCCCCAGAAAACCGAGGATCAGCCCCCGGTGATCCTCCCAGAGTGTCGGCTTGCGGAACATCACCACCGCCTCCGCCGGCACCTGGGCTAACGGCAGTTTCCAGTGCCGGAGGGCCCGCCAATCCACCAGCAACGGAGTCGGCGATTTCGTCTCCGGGGAACCCGGCGCCACGCGCCCGCCGTTCAGCACCTTCAGCGCCACTCCCGCCGCCTGCCGTCCGGTCGATGCGAAATCCACCAGCGCCCCACCCACCGCGCCGGTGTCCATCATGGTGCCGGCAAATCCATAAACCGGAGCCGCTGAAATGGCCGAGAGCTGTTTCGACACCTCCCGCGTCGACAGCGCCCGCCCTTCCCCGTCCCGGATCATCGAAACCAACAACACTATCGTATTCCGGCCGGCCTTCCGGACCTCCTCCACGGTTTCCGGCAGCGGCTTCCCGGCAAAATACTTCACCGGCAGCCGGTCCTTATAGCCGTCCAGCACCCGGGTCACCTGGGCCAGAGCATCCTGGTCCGCCGCCGAGGCCCCTCCCAGGCACAGGATTCCTTCCGCCTCCGGCTGCAGCCGCAAGGCCAGCTCCACCGTCCCCCGCACATCCAATTCCGCCGCCACTCCGGTCACCTCCGGCGGCAAGGCCGCGATATCAACTTCCGCCGCGCTCTGCACCGCATACACCACCGGCACCCCGGGGAAAAGACTGCCGCGGTTCTTCAGGATAAAACGCAAGGAGAGGCTCGACACCGGCATGACCAGATCGATCCGCCGCCCAGCATAACGCGTCCGCAGATACCCGGTCAGATTCGCATCCTGTTCCGCCGCCGGGAACCGGGCGAAATCAAAATACTCTGCGAACCACTCCACCGGAGGCGCCGTCGAAGCCGCGAAGGTCTCCCGCAGACTCTGCTCCGCCGCCCGGATCGCCGGCAGATCCAGCCGTTCCCCATACAGCACCAGCACCTGCTTCGAGCCGGCCGGAGCCTGCTGGGCCCACCCGGAAGCCATGCCTGCCAGGGTGAACAAAATAAAACGGATCCAGGAATGGAGAGACAAGGAAAGGAGGGGGGAAGGTTATGGAAAGATGGCAGGCGTAAAACGCGGCGCAAGAAAGAAGGCCCAGGCCTTCCTTGCGTCTGCCCACCGCTCCTCATCGCATCACCACCCCGCCGCACATTGTCCTACGCCCACGTTCCCCACGTTCCTTGCGGTCGCCCAGGAGAATTCAGATAAGGTCCGGTGAGCAGAGCCGTCCACGGAAGTGAACCGATGGAGTCGGTGTGGAAGCCGTTATCACTGATCCCCACATCACAGATCTCCGGAAGCCCCGGCGGCGGGGAGTTTTCGTTCGCTTTCAGGATCGCGCTCTTACTGCTTCGGCGCTTCGAACTTGGTGTCGAGCGTTGCGAAGTTGAACAACTTGGCCTCCACAAACTGGTCAGCAGCGTCGCCGTTGTAGGTCTTGCCACCGGCCAGATGGAGTTTCTTCACCGGAGCGCCGGGCTTGAAATCGAGATCGTCCAGCTTCACCCAGAACGTCGCGGGGGCCATGGCGGAGTCGAACACCACGATGCGGTTGGTGCTGTCGCTGACGGTCCGCCAGATGGTGGAGGAAACCCACGGCTGGTCCTCTAGGGAAAAGCCGAGCGGCGTGCCGACGCTCCGCATCAGCGACAGCACGGCCATCGCCGACTGGAAATGGAACTTCTGCTGAGGCGAACCGCTGATGTAGTTCTTCGACGTTTCGACCGGCAGCGCACCGAGCAGGAACGAAGCACGGACGTAGCGGTCGGCGGCGTTGGAAGTGCCGGGCAATGACTTCGTGAGTCCACCGGCCAGCTTCCAATACTCCATGATGGCCAGTTGCTGGTCGTAGGTGGGCGAGTTGGTCAGCACTTTGAATTGCTTGCCATGATGGATCACGAGCTTGCCATTTACATATTCGAAAATGGCGGAGTCGCCGGTGGCGTCGGAAATCGCGAGATGCATGTTCGCGGGCCGGCCCGTGGGAAGCACGATGGTTTGCACACGGAACTCCTCTTTCCGCAGGTCGGCGACGGCTTCGGCAACGGTGGCGTGTTTATCCAGAATGTATTGCGCCCAGGTGCTCATGCAGATGACTTTGCCACCTTCCGCTGGCTTGCCGTAGTCCGACTCGACCAGTGCGAGCATGCTGGTCACCAGTCCCTTCTCGTTGATGCCATCGGAGGTGCCGATGTCGTAGGCCGATACGACGAGGCTGCCGTATTTCGATTCCCAGGTGACAGTATTCTTGCCGCCCCCGCCGTCCCGCTGCTCTCCGCGCGGCAGCACCCACATGTTGGAGTGCATGTCCTCTCCCCAATCCATCGAGCGACCGGTGAGGACGGTGCCGTCCTTCGCCACGTAGAGCGCCCGGGTGCAGGCCTGAATGGAGGATGCTGAGCCGAAGAGTGCCAGCGCACTAACGAGCGCGGCGGTGAGGATGGTTTTGGTTTTCATGCTGGTGGTCTTCCGGTGCTTGGTTTGGCGGCTCATTCCACCGGTGTCATGTCGACGATGTCCTGCTGCTTGTCCTTGTCGAGCGGCAGGCGGATGAGGTCGCCGGGCTTGGAGAAGTCTATCTTCTTCAAATCCACCTGGCGCACGCGCCGGTTGTGCTGGGTGTGGTATTGCATCACGAGATTCTTCGTATCGTAGCCGGAGGTCCAGCAGGTGGAGCTGCGCAGGCCCGCCAGTTGGGTCTTGGTTTCCTCGCCCTCCGCCGCACCGAGGGGGACGTTGAAGCTGTCGAGGATGCGGAAGAGTTCATACATCGTTTCCGTGCCTGTGGCGGTGGGACGCGCGGTTTTTGAAAACGCCACGGCACGCACGAAACGGGACGGCGGAGTGTAGTCACCAGGCAGTCCGATCATGCCGCTGCCGCCGCCGAGCGGGGCGAAGTTCAGGTCTTCGATCTTCTTCGTCGGCAGGCCGATGGCGGAGAGGTTGACGTGGTTCCGCAGGTTGGTCATGTGCCAGTCGTAGTTCGGCGCGTTGGTGATGACGCCGAGCGGGGCTTCGTGGATTTTCACCGCGCCCGCCGTGAACTCGATGACGATGGACTTGCCACCCTGTTCGGTCACCATCAGGTGAATCGGTGGCGCGAGGCCGATGGCCGGTTCGACGACGCCGACGATGCGGACCTCCGCCAGGGCGGCGCGCACTTCTTCGATCGTCATGCAGGTGGTGAGCAAATACTGGCAGACATCCAGGGAACCGAGCGTCGTGGCGGACTGCGCCGGGTCAAACGTCTGATACTCCGCGTAGCCGGGATGATAGAGGACATTCACGCAAAGCCCCTTCTCGTTCATGCCGTCCGCGATGAGGTCCTTGTTCACCACATCCACGCCCACCGCTCCATGCCTGGTCTTCCACGACAGCCCCTGCTTTCCATCGGGCAACTCGGATTTGTATTCGTGGCCACGCGGCACGACGACGAGCCGAGAGTGGAGGTCGAAGGAACCCCATTCCATCGTGCGTCCGAAGACGACCGCGCCGTCTTTGGATTTCAGGGTGATGCCGGTGCAGGCCTGGGATGGTGCTGCGTGGAGGAATGCCAGCCCCAGGATGAGGGAAAGGAGAGGTGGTGTTTTCATGGAAGTGTCAGTGTGATGGAGAATACGTGCTTCATCGGGCGTAGGGTCACGCGCACTGGTGTTCAGATCCACCGGTCCGCGTCTGATGGGCAGGAGAAGATTGGGGAGGAGGACTGATATGCCAAGTGAATAACCGCCCCGATTCTCCTTTCGAACTTGAAAGGACGTCCTTGGGCATTGGTGCCTATAGCTGCCATTTGCGCTTGGAATCCGGCCCGCATTTGTCTGGCACCCCGCCAGTGCCCAAATTGGGCACTTTTAGCTTTTTAAAGTCTATCCGGGCAATTAATGCCAGTTACTGATCCTTTATTCATTACCATGGCCTCTGCGACTAATAACCCATCCACGCCTGCATCCGGTCAGGAAAGGGCCATTCAGGCGGAGGTTTCCCTTCACATGTCCCACTTCCTGCTGGGCTACCTGCGTGAGGTTTATAAAGCGTTCGAGGGTGATCTGAGACCGTGTGCATGGCCCCGTAAGGCAGGACCCGCCCCGCCCCCCCCCCCAAGGGACCGTGCTGCCGGGCAACCCCTCCGGCAGTACGGAATAACGGTAGGATAGCCCCAAACCGTGATGAATTTGAACAGAAGGGCACAAAGGACACGGAGTAGGGCACTTCCGTAGAAAAAAACCTCGGATGGCTCACCCATATAGTGGATTGGCTTTGAGGCCCAAGCAGATATCTTTGTGATCTTTGTGCCCTTCTGTTCAAATCTCCCTTTTCCCATTTAGGATAACGCTTGTGCCCTCTCAGGGCAGGGTGAAAATTTCTCTCCCCATGATTCTCCACGCTTCCGCCGATTTCGCGAAACGCTTCAAATGCGCTGTCAGCGCGTCGGGCCCATGGCGCGGACAGGGTCGCCGGATCGATGCGTGGAGCTGTCACTACGTCCGGCTGGGGCAGATGCCGGTGGTGGTGGCGATGCATGATGCGACGCTCTACACACTGGTGATCCCCGTCACGGGGGTGAAGACCTTCGGGGATTTCTGGCGGCTTTTTCTCCTGCGGGTGGCAGAGACCTGGGCGGCCTACGGCGCGGAGTTTGACGCGGCCAACCAGGCGGTGGTGGTGCTGCCGCGGACGGACCGGACGCGGATCGGCTCCATGAATGATGCGGTCCGGGGATTCCGCTGGAACGGGGCGCAGGGAGATGCGCTGGAAAGCCTGGAGGCGGCCGCCAACCGCACGCCCTACAAGGCGATAGACTATGCCTATCCCGCGGATCTGCTGGAGCGGATGCTGGGCTGAATGGGGAAAAAGCCCCGCCCCGCAGACGACGCCACCACTTGCACCGGGCCGGAGACGCCGCCAGGATGCGCCCTCCCGACCCGGAGCTTTTCCGGGCCGGCATCCTACCAACGTCATGTCCAACGCACCCGCCGCCAAACCCCAGACCGCCATCACGCCCACCCGTCAGGATGAATTCCCGGAGTGGTATCAGCAGGTGATCAAAGCGTCCGACATGGCGGAGAACTCCGAGGTGCGCGGCTGCATGGTGATCAAACCCTGGGGCTATGGGATCTGGGAAAACATCCAGCGGCAGATGGACAAGATGTTCAAGGACACGGGGCACTCCAATGCCTACTTCCCCCTGCTGATTCCCCTGAGCTACCTGGCCAAGGAAGCCACCCACGTGGAGGGGTTCGCCAAGGAATGTGCCGTGGTGACCCATCACCGCCTGGAGGCCGTGAAGCAGGATGATGGCAGTGTGAAAATGGTGCCTACCGGAGAACTGGCGGAACCCTTCGTGATCCGCCCGACCAGCGAGACCATCATCGGCGCCGCCTTTGCCCGCTGGGTGGAGAGTTATCGCGACTTGCCCCTGCTGATCAATCAGTGGGCCAATGTGATGCGTTGGGAAATGCGGCCCCGGATTTTCCTGCGCACGGCCGAATTCCTCTGGCAGGAAGGCCACACCGCCCACGAGACCAAGGAGGAAGCCCTGGCGGAAACCGAACAGATGCTGCGGGTGTATGAAACCTTCTCCCGCGATCACCTGGCCATTCCCTCTATCACCGGCGAAAAAACCGAACGCGAGCGTTTCCCCGGCGCGGAAAGCACCCTGTGCATCGAAGCCATGGTGCAGGACCGCAAAGCCATCCAGGCGGGCACCAGCCACTTCCTCGGACAGAATTTCTCCAAAGCCGCGGGCATCCAGTTCACTGGCCGAAGCGGCGCGAGGGAACACGCTTGGACCACTTCCTGGGGTGCCAGCACCCGGCTGATCGGCACCCTGATCATGGGGCACAGTGATGATGATGGCCTGGTCCTCCCTCCCCGCGTGGCGACCCAGCAGATCATGATCCTGCCCGTGACGCCGAAGGAGGACAGCAAGCAGGCGGTGCTGGATGCCTGTGATGCCCTGGCCAGGGAACTCCGCGCTCTAACCTACGCTGGCGAACCCATCCGCGCCCTCGTGGACCGCCGTGATCTGCCCGGCGGCACCCGCAACTGGGAGTGGATCAAGAAGGGCGTGCCGATCCGGATTGAGATCGGACCCCGGGATTTGGAAAAGGGCAGCGTGGCCGTGAGCCGCCGCGACAAGGGGCTGAAGGAAAAGGAATTCATCGCCACCGCGGACTTTGTCAGCAAAGCCGCCGCCACCCTGGAGGAAATCCAGGCGGGCCTGCTGGAACGCGCCACCGTCTTCCGCGATGCCAACATGATCCGCATCACGGACAAGGCAGCGTTCGAGGCCTTCTTCACCCCGAAGAATCCTGACAAACCCGAAATCCACGGCGGTTTTGCAGTGGTGGACTGGGCCGGATCTTCCGAGGACGAGGACGAGCTGCAAAAACAACTCGGCGTCACGATCCGCTGCCTGCCCTTTGGCGAGGAATGGAAACAGCCCGGCACCTGTTTCCTGACCGGAAAGCCCAGCACCCAGCGCGTGATCTTCGCCAAGGCCTATTGATTCACTCGCCCACTGCGGGCCGGGCGTGACTGGCGGCCGGGGTGCCGGGTTCGGATAGCGGTTTCCCGGCTCCCAATTGATCCAACAACAGATCAACCTCCCCCGCGCCGGGCAGAGGGGGAATCTGCCGGGTCAGCGGCACGGCGGCTCCGGCCGCGGCTTCCGCCATGGCATGGAAGGGACACGGCCCTGACACCTGGCCCTGGAGGCGGACCGCGGTGGCGAGTTCGGCTTCGATACGTTGCAGGGCGGCCTCGATCCTCGGCAGGAGCGGTAGAGTAGGATCTTTGATGCCGTGGCGGGGATCCAGAATGGTGACGGCCTCGTCCGCGAGGTGGGCACGGGCGGGATCGGTGAGTTCCACGGCGGCGCCGGCATGGAGACGGGGAACGTCAGGATCGGCGGCAGGGCGCTGTCCGGAGGCGGCCTGCTGGCGGGCCAAGAGGAGTTTCAGATGCAGCCAGGTGAAGAGTTCGGCGGCGGGATCGGGCTCCTGACCGGGCCGGGGGGTGATCAGATTTTGGCAGGCGGACCGCAGGGCATGGTGGCGCTGACGGTCGGCGGGCGGGAGCTGGTTGTAGAGTTGCAGGCGCCGCTCCTCCACGGTGCGCCAGGCAGTGCGCCGGGCCGCGGCATCGACTTTCCGCCGGTATCCGGCCCGTCCCGCGCTGCCGGCCAACCACAGGGTTTCCCACGCCGCCCCGGCCGCCCAGAAGACCGGATGATCGAACCCAGCAATCCCAAACCCCGCGAAGACCACGGCATTCAAAGGCACCTGGCCCAGGAGGGGCAGTGGCACGCGTTGCCAGAAACCGGCTTTGAGATATTTCCAGGCGGACATGGGGGGAAGGTCTGGGCTCAGACGGTGTAAGAAAACCGCAGCAAGGGTAGGCTTGCAAGCCACCCGTGGGCGGGAATCCGACGGCGGATAAGGAGACTGAAGCGACGCCGGAAGTCGGCTTGAACCAACGGCGGCTTCCGCGCATAGGACAGCGTGCCCGAGAATCCCCCACCCGATGCCCGATCCCTGCAGGGCCCCCTGCTGGCCGCGGTCTCGCGTTCTTTTTACCTGAGCCTGCGGTTTCTGCCGCCACCGGTGCGCGGGGCACTCAGTGTCGGTTATCTGCTGGCCCGGGCGGCCGACACCATGGCGGATGTGGAGGCCAGCCCAGCGGCCGAGCGGTTGGAATTGCTCGCGCAGTTCCGGACGGCCCTGACAGATGGGCCGGACGCGGAATTTCTGAACCGGGCCCGCGCCTTTGCTGCGAAAGTGGATCATGCCGGAGAGCGGGAATTGCTGGAGCGGCTGGCGGAGTGTTTCGGTCAACTGGGGAAGCTCACGGCGGATGCCCAGGAAAAAACGAGGACCGTGCTGGGCCATATCCTGGATGGGATGACCCTGGATCTGCAGCGGTTTCCGGATGCGGCGCGGCTGCGCTGTCTCAGTTCGGATGCCGAGCTGGAGGAGTACACCTGGCTGGTGGCGGGTGCAGTCGGGGAATTCTGGACGGCGATTTGTGTAGCCGAACTCCCCGGGGTCTTTACCCGGCCGGAAGCGGAGATGACCGCCCTCGGCGGGCGCTTCGGCAAAGGGCTGCAATTGATCAATATCCTGCGGGATCAGGCCGGGGATGCGGAAATCGGGCGATGTTATCTGCCGGCGGAACTGCTGCAGGCCGCCGGGCTGTCCGGGGAGGTGATGTGGCCCGCCTCCGACTGGAGACCATGGCAGGCGGTGCGTCAGGATTTGATTTCCCGGGCCCGGCACTATCTGAGGGATGGCTGGAACTATGCCGCTTCCCAGCGGTCCATCCGGCTGCGTTTTGCCACCCTCATGCCGCTGCTGATCGGCGAAGGCACCCTGAAACAGATGGCGGCGCTGCCGCCGGACGGTCCGCCTGTGGCCGTCAAAGTCACCCGCTCCGAAGTCAAACGCCACTCCCGTCGCGCCCTCTGGATGGCGGTGACGGGACGGATCACCCCTAGCTAGGATGGAAGAACACGAAATGCAGGACTGGCGGGAGAATCTCGCGGAGATGATGGCGGCCTTTGCCTCCACCCACATGCCCTTCGGCAAATATGGCCCGCAACATTACCCGCCCAAAGGGCTGCCGCTCTATCAACTCCCGGCGGAGTATCTGATGTGGTTCAAAAAAGCGGGATTTCCCAAAGGCAACCTCGGCCGGCTGCTGGAGGCGTTGTGCGAAATCCACTACACCGGGGCCGAGGCGGTGCTGGCTCCGCTGCGCGGGCCCGATGCCAAGGCCCATCCCCTGCGCAAGGAGCGGCGGAAAAGTTTTGATTTCGGGAGCAGGAAAGACCAGGCGTGATCCAGGCAAGCGGGGGCCATTTTCCATCCTGCCAGCTTTCCTTTCTTGTGCCGGGGCAGCGCTTCCGCTTTGCTGCGGGGATGAATCCGCGCCTGCTCCCTGCCCTGTTCCTTGCCCTCCCCGCCAGTCTGCTGCAGGCGGCGGATCCGGTCACGCCCCAGGTGCTGGTGCCGGGGTGGGAGATCGCGCTGTTCTCGGGCGAGCCTGACATTGTGACCCCGGTCGGGATCGCGGTGGATGGAAAGGGCCGGGTTTTTGTGGCGGAGAGCCACACCCACAAGGTGAAGCCGGACTACCCCGGGCCGAAGTCGGACCGGGTGAAGATTTATGAGGATACCAACGGCGATGGCCGGGCAGACAAAAGCAGCATTTTTGCCGAAGGATTCACCGCCGCGATGAATCTGGCTTTTGATCCAGAGGGAGTGCTGCATCTGGTGCACCGCAATGGGGTGGTGCGCCTGCAGGATAACAACGGGGACGGCGTGTGCGACCAGCAGGTGACCCTGCTCAGTCTGGACACCACCGAGACCTATCCTCACAATGGACTGAGCGGAATCGCCTTCACGCCGGATGGCTGGATTTATGTGGGCAGCGGGGAGAATTTCGGCACCGTCTACACCGCCCGGGGAGCGGATGGGACGGAGTTCAAATACCTGCCCGGCGGGGCCAATGTTTTCCGCATCCGGCGCGATGGCTCGAAGCTGGAGCAGTATGCCACCGGGATGTGGAACGCCTTTGTCCTGACCACCGACGGAGCGGGCCGGGTCTTTGTCTGCGACAACGATCCCGATTCACGCCCACCCTGCCGGTTTCTGCATATCGTGAAGGGCGCGGACTTCGGCTATCACTTCCAGTATGGCCGCAGCGGACTGCATCCGTTTGTTTGCTGGAATGGGGAATTGCCGGGCACCCTGCCCATGATGGCCGGCACCGGGGAAGCACCCACCGGGGTCCTGGACGCACGCCTTGCCAAGCTCGGGCCGCAGCGCGGGGATGGATTTCTCATGACGGAATGGGGCGACAGCACCCTGTCGTGGTTCCGGCTGAAACCGCAGGGCGCCTCCTTCACCGCCACGCGGGAGGTGGTGATCCGGGGGGATTCCGCTTTCCGTCCCGCCTGTCTGGCGGCGGCGCCAGATGGCAGTGTTTACCTGACCGACTGGGCCGACCGGGAATATTCCGTCCATCAAAAAGGCCGCATCTGGCGGATCAAGGCCACCGAACCTGACAAGACGCCAGCCGAAGGCCGCACCCTGCCGGTAACGGAACCCGAGCAGCGCCGTGACCGGTTGGCCAACGCCACCGGGACCAACGCCTGGCCGGAACTGAAAGCGGCCCTGACGGAGGCGGACCCCTTCATCGTCAACGCCGCCCTCACCGCGCTGAAGCAACCGATCTTCCAGCCCCAGCTCTTGGCGGAGGTTGCCAATCCTGATGCCAAAATCCGCCTAGGCTGCCTGCTCGCCCTGCGCCGGGCCGGCCATGGGGATGCCGCGCCCTTGCTGCGCGATGCCTTGGCAGATGCAGATGCCGCAGTGCGCCGGCTCGGGATGATCTGGGCGGCCGAGTTGCGCCTGAAGGATCTGCGCCCGTTGGTGGAACGTGCGCTGGAAGGCGGCGGACCAGCCTCAGCCATCAGTCAGGAAGATTTCGCG
Source organism: uncultured Verrucomicrobiota bacterium (assembly GCA_942492905.1). GTDB lineage: Bacteria > Verrucomicrobiota > Verrucomicrobiia > Verrucomicrobiales > V1-33 > CAIZWU01. The sequence goes on along the minus strand of OW818657.1, from coordinate 574,975 downwards.
CTCTGGCTGGCGGCGATGGATTTGATCGCCCGCGATGCCCCTCCCACGGCGGCGACCGCCTCGGCTTCCAACGATGACCTCCTCCAGAAGCTTCTCGCGGATCCCGCAACCTCCCCCGGCATCAAAGCTGCCGTGATTCCGATGCTGACCAATTTCAAGGCCCCGGCCATGATCCGCACCCTGATGAGTCTGGCAACAGGCAGCGAACCCAAAGTGCGTCAGGAGGCGGTGCGCAGCCTGGCCTTCGTTACCGTCAAAGCGGTGGAAGGTCCGCTGCAAAAAATCGCCTTGGATGGCACTGCTCCCGCCAGCCTGCGCATGGATGCCATCAGCGCCCTCGCCAAACGTCAGAGTCCGGCGCTGCTGCCTCTCTTGCCTCTGCTGAAGGACCAAAACCCTGACCTAGCCACGGAAACCGTGCGCGCCCTGCGGACCCATGTGGGTGATCCGGCGGTGAAGGCCGCGCTGGAGACGGCCGTAGGCGCAAATGGGCCCGAAAGCTTGCAGGCCCAGCTGGCCATGGCGCTGGGCACGGCTCCACCAGCCGCACGGCCTGGCACTGATGCGGCGTGGGCCGAAACCCTGATGGACTCCAAGGCTCCTGCCAGTGTGGAACGCGGCCGCCATGTTTTCTTCAGCGCCACCGCACTGTGCAGCACCTGCCACACCGCAGAAGGCCGCGGCGTAATCGTGGGCCCCAGCCTGGGCAACATCGCCCGCTCCTCCAACCGGGCGAAGCTGATCCAATCCATTCTGGAACCCAGCCGCGAGATCGGCCCGCTTTATGGCACCAAGGCGGTCACGATGAAGGATGGTTCAGTTATTTCCGGAGTGCAGGCCATCAAGGATGGCGGCGGCAACCTGATCCTGCTCCAACCCGGCGGGACGGAGATCCCAGCTCCACGCATTAACATCGTCCGCGTGGATGAGACCCCGGTCTCCCTCATGCCGGAAGGCATGGAACTCGGCCTGACCGTGCAGGACTTCCGCGATCTCCTCGCCTATCTGGAGACGCTGAAATAACCTTTAAATATGTTAGATGGACTGGTTTTCGCCATCCCGGTAGTCATGTTGATGCTCCCGCTGGCCTATCGTTTCCTCCAATTCGGCCCAAGGTCTCTCGCAGACCATCCCGGCACCACGGTTCCCCTGCTCCGCGGGCAATGGCCGCCGCAGTGACGAATCCTAACTGACTGCAGCGATCCTCGGACGCACTGCGGCAAAGAGGGTTTCCAGGCAGGTGGCCTCGTCCATGATTTCCGTATCCAGGATAAGGTCCGCGCTTTCCGGTTCCTCGAAGATGGAGTCGCGCCCGGTGAACTGCTTGAGCTGCCCGCCGTCGGCTTTGGCGTAGAGTCCCTTCACATCACGGGCCCGGCAGGTTTCCATGCTGGCTTTGACGTAGACCTGGAAAAAGTTGTCATCGCCCACGATCTGACGGGCAAGGGTGCGCAGGGCGCGGCGCGGAGTGATGAAGGAGCAGACCGAAATGACGCCGGTCTGGTTGAAAAGGCGGGCCACTTCCGCGGCACGGCGCACGTTTTCCCGTCGGTCATCATCTGTGAAACCAAGGCCGGCATTCAGGCCAGTGCGCAGGAGGTCGCCATCCAGCAGGGTCGTCAGCCGTCCTTCCGCATGCAGAGCCCGTTCCAGCGCGGTCGCGAGGGTGCTCTTCCCCGAGCCACTCAAGCCGTACAGCCAAATGGTGAGGGACCGCTGGCCGGTCAGGCGCTCGCGGGCGGTGCGGCCCAGCACTTTGACGTTGCCGATAGAGAGAGGAGAATCCGGAGCAGCCATGGGAGTCGTTAATAAAGCGAAATCAGAGCAGGAATATGACCAAGGGAGCGGCCCGCATGCAGCAGGGCGATCACTCCGATGGCGAGAATGAACCAGACGGCACTGCCCATGTGATTGCGGAACACGCGGGGTTTGACCTGATAGTTTTCCGGCTCCTGCAGGAGCGACCAGCGGGGGAAAAAGGCTGGGGTCTGGCTGCGGTAGGCTTCAAAGGGAGCGCCATGGATTTTTGTGAGGTCCTGTTCCTCGGCGCGGATGACGTAGGGGTAATAGATGGCAAAACTGATCAGGGCCAGCACCGGGATGGTGAAGGTGTGCGTCATCAGGGCTACCCCCAGCGTGCCGAGCATGGAAAAGAAATAGAGGGGATTCCGGCACATCGCATACGGTCCCTCGGTCACGAGGCAGGATTTTTTATAACCCGCAATGTAGAGCGAGCACCACAGGCGTCCCACGGCCGCCGCAGAGGTCAACCCCAGCGCCACCAGCAGAATTCCGGCCGCACTGAAGGGACCGGGTTGCCACTGGCTGGAACTGAATAAGATCAGCCCCGCCAGGAGGCCCACGAAGAGTCGGGTAAACAGAATGCGCATTTAAGAAGGATAAGCCCGATCATCGTGCGGGCGGGGACGGCGGCAAGCGGACTTCGCAGGGACGCTGGTTCCTCCTGAAGCAGCAGGATGAACAGGAATCGGCCCCGCAAGGAACGGCCCCGTCAACCCTGCCAAATCCGCGCCGTCAGATATTCGAACCCAGGAAGGTGTGAATGCCACACTCCTGTTTGTCGAACCCTTCCCAACGGCCCGCCCGTTCGCCTTCGCCCCCGGCAACCTTGGTGCAGGGCCAGCACCCGATGGTGCGGTAGCCCCGGTCGTGCAGCGGATTGTAGGGAATGCCGTTGGCCTTGATGTAATCCCAGACCGCTTCCCTAGTCCAGTTGGCCATGGGGTTCAGCTTCAGAATGTGATTGGCCCGGAGTTTATCGAACTCGTAGAGTTCGAGGATCCCGGTTTTAGCCCGGGTGTCGCCCTGATTGCGGCGCAGACCGGTGATCCAGACGTCGATTTTTGACAGTTTCTGCTGGAGGGGCAGCACCTTGCGCATGGTGCAGCAGGTGTCGGGATTGCTCTCCCAGAGATTGCCTCCGTAAGTTTCCTTCTGCTCCGCCACGGTCTGCGCGGGGTCGAGACTTTCGATTTTGATGCCGAAGAAATTCTGCAGCCGCTCCTTCAGTTCATAGGTCTCAGGGAAAAGCAGACCGGTATCGAGGGTGAACACGGGGAAATCCAATCCCAGCTTCCGCGCATGATGGATGATGACCAACCCGGAACCCTGGTAACTGGTCCCGATCTGGGCACGGGTGCCAAAGGTGTCCCACGTCCATTTCAGGGTCTCTTCCAGAGAGGTGGTCTCGAAGCGCGCCGCTTCCGCGTGCACATCCAGGCCGGCGTGATCTTCGAGCAAAAAGGCCATTGGTTTTAATTCTCCTTATTCCCTATAGGAAATACCGGATTTAGGAAATGTCAAATGAGGGACGCTCCTTTCGCTCGGCTTGATTCGGTAGCTGCACAGTCGAGGTTGGTCACCTTCTATGTCGCTTCAAAACTGTCCAAAATGCGGTAAAAAGAGCATTTCATGGCACATCGATGAAGGTAAATCCCGCTTCACCTGTTGGATATGCAACGCCTGTGCCTACTTCGCAGAGGAAGACGAAACAAAAGCAACCGACTGCCCACAATGCAGCAACGGGAAAACCCTAATGGTTATTAAAGATGCAGATGGCTGTCACCTGTGGTGTCCCTTGTGCAGTCTGTTCAAGCAGACTGAAGGGAGCTTTTAAGCACTCAGCGCCGACAACTACATCCGGTAAGTAATCCGCGCCTTGGTCGTGTCGTAGGGCGACATTTCCATTTTCACGCGGTCACCGACCACGAGGCGGATGAAGCGTTTGCGCATTTTGCCCGAAATGTGGGCGAGGACGATCTGTTGGTTGATGGCCAGCTCGACCTTGAACATGGTGCCGGCGAGCACCTGCACGATGGTGCCGTCCACTTCAATTTCGCCTTCCGGATCCACTTCCTTGGGCGGGGGGCGGCGGAAGCCACCGGAATTGGCGTAAGGACGTGGCGGACCCGCGGGGCGGCGGGCACCTCCGGGGCGGTTGTTGTTGTTGCGGCGGGCAGGCATGTAACGGGGAGCGGGTCATTCCCCGTGCGGCGGGCAGGGCCGTCCGGACAACGGGTGAATCAACGATGAAATGGAGATTCGGCGCATTCCGCATAATGACAAGAGTGAAAAAGACTCGCCAACTTCCGGCATCCCGTATTGGAAAGAGGCGACGAGGCCCACCTCCCCGCCTCCGCCACGTCGCAGGACGGAACGGCACACGGTCTGCTTACTCCATTGCTGCTTCTATGCGAAACCGACGCTTTACCCCCTTTGTCCTCCGCCTCGCGGTGCTGCCCCTGTGGGCGGCCGGCCAGGCCATGGCCCACCATCTTCCGCCCGGCATGGAGGACGTGGATGAATTCGCCGATGCACCCTTCACAGCCGCCCTGACCCATCCTCTCACCGGAGCCGATCACTGGCTGGCGGCCTTGGCGGTGGGATTGGTGGTCTGGTCGTGGGGCCGGAAGACCGGATTTCAGTCCACCGCGCTTTTTGTGCTCGCGATGGCGGCGGGAATCGGGGCGGGCCGGACGGGCGTGCAGCTTCCCCTGATGGAAACGGGACTCGCAGTTTCCGTGATACTGCTCGGCTGCGTCGTTGCCGGAGCAAAGTGGTTTTCCAGCAAGGCGGTGCTCGCCCTCGCGGCCCTCACCGGAGCCTGGCACGGCATCGCGCATGGCCTTGAGATGCCTGCGGCCGCCCCCACCGGGCTTTATGCCCTGGGCCTCACTCTGACCTCCGGAGCCATCGCTCTGTGCGCCGGCCTGCTTGCCCCACCAATTACCGCCTCCCGTCCGGCCTTGCCACGTTGGGCCGGGGGAGGCCTCGCCGCTGCCGGAGCCTGGCTGCTGCTATCCAGTTTCGCCGCCTGACACCCATGCACCTTTCCCCCCGCGAGACGGAGAAACTCATGATTGTGGTCGCCGCCGACCTCGCCCGCCGCCGCCGCGACCGTGGCCTGAAGCTGAATTACCCCGAAACCATTGCTCTCATCACCTACGAGATCATGGAGGGAGCCCGCGACGGCCGCAGTGTCAGCGATCTGATGAGCTACGGCACCACCATTGTGAAAAAGAGCGAAGTCATGGAAGGCGTCGCCGAAATGATTCACGAGGTCCAGGCCGAAGCCACCTTCCCGGACGGCACCAAGCTCGTCACCGTCCACAACCCTGTTAGAGACTGGCCCGCATGATTCCCGGCGAAATCATCCACCCGCCCGGGGCCGCCGACCTCGAGGCCAATACCGGCTTGGATACCCTGACGCTGATTGTGTCCAACAAGGGTGACCGGCCGATCCAGGTGGGCAGTCACTTCCATTTTTTTGAAGTGAACACCTCGCTCGACTTCCCCCGCGCCTCCGCCCGCGGCTTCCGGCTCAACATCCCTGCTGGCACCGCGGTCCGTTTCGAACCCGGCGATACCCGGGAAGTCGAGCTGGTCGCCTTCGCCGGAGAGCGCCGCATGTACGGCCTGAACAATCTCGTCAACGGCCCGCTGGACTAGCGGAACTTTTTCCTCATGAATTTGACCCGCAAACAACACGCCTCCATGTTTGGCCCCACCACGGGCGATCAGGTCCGGCTCGCTGACACCGATCTTTTTGTGGAGGTGGAACGTGACCTGATCGCGGAGAGCGGCGGGTATGGGAATGAAGTCAAATTCGGCGGGGGCAAAGTCATCCGCGATGGCATGGCGCAGTCGCCGCTCGCCCTGGATGCGGAATCCCTCGATCTTGTGATCACCAACGCCCTGATCATTGACGGCGTGCAGGGAGTCATCAAAGCCGACATCGGCATCAAACATGGACGCATCGCCGGGATTGGCCATGCAGGCAATCCCCTGCTGCAAAACGGCATCACCATGGTCATCGGCGCCGGCACCGAAGTCATCGCCGGCGAAGGCTGCATCGTCACTGCGGGCGGGATCGATACCCACATCCATTTCATCTGCCCGCAGCAGATCGACCACGCCCTCGCCAGTGGCATCACCACCATGCTGGGGGGCGGCACCGGCCCGGCCCACGGCACCTACGCCACCACCTGCACGCCCGGCATCTGGAATATGCAACGGATGCTGGAAGCGGCTGATCACTATCCGATGAACCTCGGTTTCCTCGGCAAGGGAAACTGCTCCACGCCGGAACCGCTGCGCGAGCAGGTCCGGGCCGGAGCCATCGGATTGAAACTACATGAGGACTGGGGCACCACGCCCGCCGCCATCGACACCTGCCTCGGCGTCGCCGATGAGCTGGATGTGCAGGTCGCCATCCACACCGACACCCTCAACGAAGCCGGATTTGTCGAAGCCACCCTCGCCGCCTTCAAGGGCCGCACCATCCACACCTATCACTCCGAAGGCGCCGGCGGCGGCCATGCCCCTGACATTATCCGCGTCTGCGGGGAAGCCAATGTTCTGCCGTCCTCCACCAATCCTACGCGACCCTTCACCGTGAACACCATCGACGAGCATCTCGACATGCTCATGGTCTGCCACCACCTGGATAGTAAAATTCCGGAAGACGTCGCCTTCGCCGAAAGCCGCATCCGCCCCGAAACCATCGCGGCGGAGGATCTGCTGCACGATCTGGGAGCCATCTCCATGATGTCGAGTGACAGCCAGGCCATGGGCCGTCTGGGCGAAGTTATCACCCGCACCTGGCAGACCGCGCACAAGATGAAGACCCAGTTTGGCGCCATCGATGGCTCCAGCTCCCGCCCTGCTGACAACTTCCGCGCCCTCCGCTACATTTCCAAATACACCATCAACCCCGCCCGCACCCACGGCATCTCGCATGAAGTCGGCAGCATCGAAGTCGGAAAACTGGCCGATCTGGTCGTGTGGAAACCCGCCTTCTTCGGCGTCAAACCCGAGGTTATTTTAAAAGGGGGCCTGATCGCCATGGCCAACATGGGCGACCCCAACGCCAGCATCCCCACGCCGCAGCCCATGTTCTACCGGCCGCAATTCGCCGCCCACGGCCGCGCCAAATACAGCACTTCCCTCACTTTCGTCAGCGCCGCCGGTCTGTCCAGCGTACAGCAACTCGGTCTCGGCAAGACCCTGAGCACCGTCCACTCCTGCCGCCACGTTACCAAGCGCGACATGCTCTGGAACGACTATCTCCCAAGAATCGAGGTCGACCCTGACACCTATACCGTCAAAGCCGACGGCCGCGAACTCCGCTGCGAACCCGCCAGCGTGCTCCCGATGGCGCAGCGGTATTTTCTGTTTTGAGGAGCGGTAAAATATAAAGGCATGGGGCCAAGGAAAAACTTCCCAGCTTCGTTGAATTGCGCTATCCATTCAAGGATCACCATGCGTGAATTCTTTTTTCCACAGACATTGGGCCGGCTGGCCTACCTGTTTCGTCATCTGCCGTTGAATGCTTTCAGCCTGGTTCAAATGTCTCATTTTGGGACCGTGAATGACTGGACCTTACAGGAAACAAGACTGGCTGGTTTGGTTTTGCTGACACTGGCGTATGGCATCATGTTCGTTTATCTTCCCCGGATCCGGGACTGTGGCATGAGTAATTGGACCCTCCTGCTTGCCCTGATTCCCTATATCAGCAACCTCCTGGGATTGATTCTTTGTTTCAAACCATCAGCGGTGCTCCAAGTTGGAATGCGTTCCTTGTCCACGATTCCCGCGACCGGGTCGAGGTGCTGCTGTTGTGGCAGAGCGCTGCCCACGGACAAGGAAGACGCAGTTTCAGAAGGACTACGCAAATTTTGCAGTGATTGCTCCACCATACCGCCCGCGGTTCCACCATAGGATGCAGCTGGCGCTTCGGCCAAAGGCTGAAAGCAAGCCGGGCCCATCGCCGGGGGGGTATCATCCAAGAGGTTGTCCGTCAGCGTCTCTATCCAGCCGATACCTCTCAGGCTATGGTGGCCCAAGTGCTCCTTCAGCCCCGCATTTGGATTCAGAGCGCTTTGAGTGGGAGCGGACGGCTTCGCAGAGGAGGGCGGAAGCTTGATCAGGCCGCCCCGGGAAGCGGGAATTGTGCGTTTTCTTTTGCAGGGTGGCAGCGTAGGGGAAGGGGTATGACAGGCCAGTTTTTAAAATATTTGATGGTTGCCGGAATGATGTCCGCCCTGGGCGCCCAGGCTTGGGCAGCGCCGGATCTGACTCCCGTGAAGGCTTGGATTGCCCAGCAGGCGGGGGTGAAGAGTTTGATTGTGGACATCAAACAGGAGCGCCATCTGCGGACGGTCAAAAAGCCCCTGGAGAGTGCGGGGCGGTTCTGGTTTATCCGGAACGGGGCGTTCCGGTGGCAGGCCGGAGATCCTCCCAAGCTGGTGGCGGTGATGAATCCGGCAGACGAGTTTTCGGTGATTTATCCCATGAAAAAAACAGCCGAGGTTTTTTCCAAAGCTGCCGTGGAACGGGAGGATGCGGGTCAGGGCATCGCATTCCTGCGGGCAGGTTTTCCGGCGAATCTCGAGGAATTCCAACGTCGTTTTGAGGTGACGGAAATCACCAGTGCGGACGGCTGGGACACCGTGGAAGTGAAACCGGCGGGCGAGGGCAGTTCGTTTGCGGTGCGGAAACTGGTACTCTCGTTGAACCAGAAAACCCGCCGCCTCGGGGCCATGCAGATTCACCTGCGGGATGGATCGTGGATCAATAATACCGTGACCGGGTTGCAGGAGAATCCAGTCATTCCGGCCAGTCAATTCAGTTATGATCTCGCGGGGTATGCGGTGAAACGGAAGTGATCCCGGGACGGCCCGGCTCCAGCCTGAATCCGATATCGCCCCGTTCCGTCATTTCGTTCCCGCAATGCTTCCATCATGCTGCCATTCCATGAATCCCGTGAGGCTTATCCGATCGCGCTGGATCAGGGCCATGGCGCTGCTGGCCGCGGCGGTGCTGGCGGGCTGTGGCGGCCCGGGCCAGGAAGGCGGCGGCGTGACCGAATGGTTCAGTGCTGAATTGCGTGGACTGGAGCAGGAGGAGGGGCGCCTGAAGCAGGAAATGGCAGGCCTGCCCGCCTTGTTTCCAGATCAGCAGACCGAACGGATTGGCTATTCCAGCAAACCGGCGCCCGTCCGGCGCAATCCCCGGCCGCAGGCGGGTGGCGGCAACCGGCTGCCTCCCACCCGGGTGATCCGGCTGGACTTGGGGGAGAGGCAACGGATTGACCGGGTGGTGCTGGTCCCCGCGGATTTTGCAGTCGATGCCGCTCCCGGCGCAGGTTATGGATTCCCCGTCCGCTGGCGGGTGGAGGTGGCCGACGAGCCTTCGTTTGAGGAAGCGGTGCTGGTGGCCGACCAGACCGGCGCGGATTTCCCCAATCCTGGGCCGTGGCCGATCTCGGTGGAATTGGAGGAAGGCCTCAGTGCCCGTTATGTCAGGGTAACAGCCGTCAAACTTTGGGAACGCAATGGCCGCAGCCTGTTGGCGCTGGGTGAATTGATGGTGCTGCAGGGCGCGCGGAATCTGGCCGCAGGGCTCCCGCGCGAGGCCATCCGGGTGACCGATACGGACGAGACCCCGCGGAATTGGTCGGTAATGAATTTGGTGGACAGTGTCAGCGTGGTGGGCGCCCCGAGCGGGATCCTGGCTTCCATCTCCGAGGGATTCCAAAGCCTGATCGAACGCAGCCCGCAGGCACCCAAATGGGTCCAGGTGGACCTGGGCCAGGAGTGGCCGTTGGATGAAGTGCGGCTGTTCCCCGCCCGGGCGGTGGAGTTTCCCGCCCGGCGGGGATTTGGTTTTCCGGCGCGATGGAGGCTGGAGGCGTCGGCCGATGCGGCTTTCACCCAGCCGATGGTTCTGGGGGAATGGACGAAATTCGATTTTGCCAATCCGTATGAAAACCCGGTGGTGCAACCCGTGCCGGGCACCTCCTTCCGGTATGTCAGGCTGACCGCTCTCAAGCTCAGTGAACGGTTCAATGATTATCTCTTCGCCCTGGCAGAACTGGAGGTATTCAGTGGCGGGAAAAACGTGGCCGCCGACCAGCCGGTGACCGCGGCGGACAGCCGGGAGACTCCTCGGTGGTCCACGCGGTTCCTGACCGATGGCTTCACCAGCCAGCGCCAGGTGGCAGCCTGGCCGGCCTATCTGGATGGGCTGGAGCAACGGAGGCAGAAGGAAGTGCGGCTGGCGGCGCTCCCCGAATTACGTCAGGACCTGACCCGCCGGATCATCGCCCGCATTACCGCCTGGGTGCTGGGCATCGCCTGCCTGTTGGCATTGGTCTTCGGCTGGGCCCTGCGGCGGAACCACCGGGAGCGGCGACGCGAACTGGAGGCGCTGCGCCAGCGCATCGCGCGCGATGTGCATGATGAAATCGGCAGCGGGCTGGGAACCATCGCGCTGCTCAGTCAGATGGCCGGGGCCAAACAATCCCACCCCGAGGAGGCACGTCAGGATTTTTCGGAGATCAATCACCTGTCACGCGAGGTCACGGAGAGTCTGCGGGACATCGTCTGGCTGATCCGGCCCGAGACACGGACCCTGGGCGATCTTGCGCAGCGGTTGCGGGAAACGGCGGCATCCATGCTGGCAGCGGTTCCGCATGAATTCACGGTGGATCCCGCGGTGCAGGGCCGGGCGCTGCCCTTGGAATTCAAGCGCCAGGTATTGCTGGTGTTCAAGGAAGCGCTGCACAACCTGATGCGCCATGCCTCGGCCGGGCGGGCCGTGGTACGGGTCGGGGGAGATGCCACTCAGTTCACCCTCGAACTGGAGGACGATGGCCGGGGTTTTGATCCAGTCGCGCCTGTGTCCGGAGCTGGTCTGACCGGGATGAAACAGCGCGCCGCCACCCTCGGCGGCCGCTTGGAGATCGAGTCCAAACCGGGCGCAGGCACGCGGTTGAGGCTGGCGGTGCCCTGGCCCTGATTCGAATGGTTCATTTGAACGGCTCATTTTCGTTGATCTTGATAGAAGCTCAAATTATCCTGCCTCTAGGATATCCAACCACTAAAGCCCTGTGCCGCCCCGCTCCACCCTCACCGTTTTCATGGTTCTTGTCGTGGCCCTGCTGACGGGGCTGCACTCCGCCACCGCCGCCGTGCATGTCGCTTTTAACGCGCCGGGCGATGTGGGTTTGACGGCCAACGGGTTCGCCGCCGCTGGGGAGACGGTGGAAATTACCCTCAACTTCGATCCCTCCACCGCCGCCCGGTTGATCGTGGTGAAGAACACCGGACCGGCCTTCATCGAGGGCACTTTCAGCAATCTGGCGCAGGGTCAGGAGATCGGACTGACCTACGCCGGTTTTACCTACCGCTTCGTGGCTAATTATTACGGAGGATCGGGAAAGGACCTGGTGCTTCAATGGCGCGGCACGGCGGCCAAGGGGTGGGGAGCAAACAGCAGGGGGCAGATTGGCGACAACACCGGGACGAACCGGTCAGGAGCAGTCGATGTGTTTTCAGGAGGGATTCTTTCCGGGAAAACCATACTGTCGTTGGCTGTTGGGGAAGCCCATAGTCTGGCGTTATGTTCAGACGGCACCGTGGCGGCATGGGGATCGAATGATCACGGCGAATTGGGCAATAACAGCACGGCAAGCAGCAGCGTGCCGGTGGCCGTGGATGCTTCCGTGGCGCTTTCGGGGAAAACGGTGGTCGCGGTGGCAGCGGGCCGGTATCACAGCCTGGCGTTATGTTCCGACGGGACGGTGGCTGCGTGGGGATCGAACGAAACTGGCGAGTTGGGCAATAACAGCACTCTAAACAGCAGCGTGCCGCTGGCGGTGGATACTTCCGGGGTGCTTTCGGGAAGAATCGTGACAGCGGTGGCGACGGGCGGGCAACATAATCTGGCATTATGTTCGGACGGGACGGTGGCGGCATGGGGATCGAACGAATATGGCCAGTTGGGCATTAACAGCACGATAATCAGCAGCGCACCGCTGGCGGTGGATACTTCCGCGGCGCTTTCGGAGAAAACGGTGGTTGCGGTGACAGCGGGCCGGAACCACAGCCTGGCGTTATGTTCCGACGGGACGGTGGCGTCGTGGGGATCGAACGGATTTGGCCAGTTGGGCAATGGTGGTTTTGCCCATAGCCCCGTGGCGGTGCTGGTAGACACTTCCGGCGCACTTGCGGGCAAGACCGTGGCCATGATCTCGGCGGGATTGGTCCACAATCTGGCGCTCTGCTCGGACGGCAGGATCGTAGCGTGGGGATTTGGCCGCGATGGCCAGTTGGGTAATAATAAAGCGACCAACAGCTTTTCGCCGGAGGTCGTGAGTGTTGCCGGCGTGCTCTCGGGCCGGACCGTGACCATGGTCTCGGCCGGCGTCTATCATAGTTTGGCACTGTGTTCGGACGACACGTTGGCGGCATGGGGGGGCAATGCTAACGGTCAGTTCGGAAACTACAGCACGGCAAACAGTGCCGTGCCGGTGGAGGTCACTTCCATCCCGCATCCTCCCCAAGGACGTTTGGCAGCCTTGGCTTCAGGGGCATCCGCCAGCCACATTCTGGCTCTGGCCACATTTCCGCCCGCAGCCATCACTGGAGATATCAGTTCCCTCCATTCCAGCGGGACCACCGTTCACGGCATGGTCAATGCCGGAGGGGGCAGTGCCACCGTCACTTTCGAATACGGTCCGACCGCGGGTTACGGCTTCACCGCCAACGCCGCTCCCTTGCCGGTCGCCGGCAGCAGCAACACGGCGGTCAGCGCGGTGATCACCGGCCTGACTCCGGGCCGGGTCTATCATTACCGGGTGCGTCAGGACAATACCCTTGGTCTGATGCAGGGGACCAACCGGACCTTCATTACCCCTCCGGCGCTTTCCGATATCATTCCCAGCGCCGGAACATTGGTGCCTCCGTTTACCAGCGAAACGCTGAGCTACAGCATTGTTGTCCCTGGCAGCACGTCCTTGCTTGCCATCACGCCGACCAGTGGAGGCACCATCAACGGGATCAGGGTGAATGGCTTGATGGTGGACTCCGGCACCAGCAGCGGAGCTATCGCGCTGAATTATGGGCACACTACGATCAAGGCGGTGGTGGCGGCGGAGGATGGAACAACCACCCGGACCTACACCATCGTTGCCCTCCGTGCGCTGCCTGAGTCTTGGACCCCGGTGTTTGCGGGGCCGGGTGATATAGGCACTGCCACCGATGGATTTACGGCATCGGGCAGCACGGTTTACCCGGTCCTCAACTATGCGCCATCCACCGGGGCGGATTTGACAGTTGTGAACAATTCAGGTTTGGACTTCATCAACGGCACCTTCAGCAATCTGCCGCAGGGGCAGGAGGTATCGCTGATTTACCGGGGGGTTACCTACCGTTTTATAGCCAATTATTTCGGGGGTACGGGCAATGATTTGGTCCTGCAATGGGCTGCTACCCGGGCCGTGGCCTGGGGGGCGAATACTTTCGGTCAAATTGGCGATAATAGCTTCACCGGACGGCTGGTAACGACCAACGTGCTGGCCACGGGAGTGCTATCGGGCAAAAGCATCCTGGCAGTGGCGGCAGCCTACTCCCATAGCCTCGCGCTGTGCTCCGACGGTTCAGTGGCCGCATGGGGGGATAACGCTGATGGGCAGCTGGGCAACAACAGCAGGATCATCAGTAAAGTGCCGACAGGCGTGATCCGCACCGGTGTGCTTTCGGGCCGGACCGTCGTGGCGCTGGCGGCGGGAGTCTCCCATAGTCTGGCATTGTGCTCGGATGGGAACGTAGCCGCATGGGGCAGCTCAACAGGCCGAAATAACCCTCGCACCAGCCTCGCGCCGGTAATGGCAACTGATTCCGCCGTGTTGGCGGGCAAAAAAGTGGCTGCCGTGGCCGCCGGCGACCATCATAGTCTCCTTCTGTATTCGAACGGCACAGTGGCCGCATGGGGGGATAACGCTTATGGGCAGCTGGGGGATACCAGCACTGTTTATCGTTATACTCCCGTGGCGGTTTCCACCACTGGGGTGCTGGCAGGCAGGACCGTAGTGGCAGTGGCAGCCGGCCGCTCCCATAGTCTGGCGCTATGTTCCGACGGCACCGTAGTTGCCTGGGGGCGGAACGTTTTTGGCCAGTTGGGAAATAAAACGTTAGTAGATAGTCCTGTTCCGGTAGCCGTGGCTACCGATGGAACGCTGGCAGGGAAACGGGTTACTGCTTTGGCTGCGGGAGGCTCCCAGAGTCTGGCCCTCTGTTCCGACGGCACGCTGAGAGCTTGGGGGGCGAACGTTTATGGCCAGTTGGGGAATAATACTTGGGCTCTCTCCACTGAAACACCGGTAGCGGTAATCTCTACGGGGCTGCTGGCAGGCAAAACCGTGGTATCGGTAGCGGGAGGCGGCGGGCGCGCTTTTGCCTTGTGCGCAGATGGAACCCTGGCCGCCTGGGGAGGCAACTTTGAAGGCCGGTTGGGCAACAATAGTCTGACGAACAGCCTCGTGCCGGTGGCTGTGAGCACTGCCCCGCTGGCTGCAGGGGAGCGCTTCGTGCGCATTGTCCAGTGCGCGGGCGACCATACGGTGGCCATGGTTGGATCTCCGGCAGCGACGGCGGATTCCGATTCCGACCGGGACGGCCTGGCGGGGTTTGTGGAAACTTACTTCGGAACCAATCCGGCAGTGCCGGATGGGACGCCTTGGAGCCTCCGGCATGGTGGCGGGGAAGCGTATCTCGACTGGCCGGAGGCAGCTCCGGCGGGAATCACGGTCACGCCGCAGTGGTCACCTGACCTCATCACGTGGCTTGGCACCGGGGAAACGCTCAATGGTATCCCGTCGAGGACCCTGACTGTCACGGGAGGAAGCCCGAAACAAGCCGCAATAGATACCTCGGGCTTAAGCCGGATATATTTAAGGTTGAAACTGACGCTTCAGTAGCGTCGGCTATCGGAAACAGAGGTCTCCAACGGATAAATCGTGGCCGCAGGATTGACCGCAACACTACCCAATTCCCCCTGCTACTGGAGGACGATGGCCGGGGATTTGATCCGGCCGCTCCCGTGTCCGGGGCTGGTCTGACCGGGATGAAACAGCGTGCCGCCACCCTTGGCGGACGCTTGGATATTGAGTCCAAACCGGGCGGAGGCACGCGGCTTCGGCTGGCGGTGCCTTGGCCCTGAAAGTGATTTCCGGACGTGCACCACAGCAGATACCGCGTAGTCTGGCACCATGAATTCATGGGTGAAACTGGTACTCATCATTATAGCCACCTTCCTGGTGATCCGCACCATGCGGCAGGGCTGGGGCGGCGCGGGGGGTGATTTGCCCCAGTCCGTCGCTGGTCTGGTCTCCCAGGCCAAAACCCTCGATCGTAAAGTGGTGCTGCTGATCACCGGACCGGGGTGGTGCCCGGCTTGTGTGGCCATGGAACAGGGCATGCTCTCCAAGCCGGAGTGGACCGCTTTCGCCGGAAAGGAAATTGTGTTCCAGGCCTACAACTATCCGAATGGAGGCGAAGCCACTTCGCCAGCCCATGAAGACCTGCTCAACCTCCCGGGCGTCAAGGGGTTCCCAACCCTTGTCGTGGCCGGTCCGTCCGGCAAAATACTGGCCCTGCGGTCCGGCTACGGCGGCGGAGCGGATGAATACATCCAGTGGATCCGCTCCCTGTGACCCCGGTGGTTCCGGGCGATTTTGCCATTTGCCCTGACGCACCCGCCCGGGCACGGATGCTGCTGAAGGCGCGCCATCGTCTTCCCCCGGCGCAAAATCCCCATCTTCCATGACCGCCCTTTCCCGGCCTGCCACGCTTCTCGCGTTGCTGTGGTATTTGATCGCCACAGCCACGCCCGTGGCGGCCCAGCGCCTCCGTATCGTCGCGGCCAATACCTCGAGCGGAAACGGGCAGGACTATGATCCGGGGCATGGCATCCGCATCTTCAAAGGCGTGTTGGCCGACGTCATTCTGATCCAGGAGTTCAACTATCTGAATAATACCCCCGCCGAAATCCGGGAGTTTGTGGATGACACCTTTGGCCAAGGGTTCTCCTTCTTCCGGGAATCCAATACCGGCGGCATCCCCAACGGCGTCATCAGCCGGTTTCCGATTCTGGAATCCGGCCAATGGGTTTCCACGGTGGCCGAACGCGATTACTCCTGGGCCCGGATCGACCTGCCGGGGAACCGCGAACTCCTCGCCGTCAGCGTGCATCTGCCCACGGCCAGCGCCACAGTGCGTAATGGCGAAGCCCAGGATCTGGTGGGCTATGTGAATGCCTACTACGCAGCGAATGGCGGGTCCCGCGCCACCGACTACCTGGTGATCGGGGGCGACTTCAATACCGACAACCGCTCCGAGTCCTGCCTGAGCACCCTCGGCCAGGTGGTCACCATCGGCACCGCCCATCCCGCGGACCGGAATGGGAACGTGAACACCAACGCGTCGCGGGCCAAACCCTACGATGCCGTCTATGCCGGCAAGGGCCTGCATGCGCTCCAGACCGCCACCGGCATCGGCAATTCCACTTTTCCCAACGGCCTCGTCGTAGATACCCGGGTCTACTCCCCCATCAGCGAGCTCACGCCGGCCCTGACAAACGACAGCGGAGCCACCAACATGCAGCACATGGCGATTGTGAAGGATTTTTATCTTCCGCCACCGCCCGATCCGCCCGTGCTGGAAATCCTGTCCAGCCACATCAAAACCTCGTCCCCACGTCAGGTGCAGATCACCTTCCGTTCCACTACTGGAGCCAACTATGAAGTGCAGGCCTCACCCACCCTGGCCCCCGCAGCCTGGAACAACCTGGGCAGTTTTGCCGCTGCGGGGACCAGCACCACCGTCACCGTAGTCACTACCACACCTGAAGCCGGACAAGTAACGGACCCCCTGCTGGACAGTGCGCCGCGCCGCTTTTACCGGGTCATCCGGCGTTGAGGATTTATCATGCCTTCGTGGCGGTCTGCGACGTAATACCACCAGCATGAAACCTGTTCGCAGCTCCCTGATCCGTCGTTTGCCAGCTCCCGCAACCAAAGCTGCGGCTGCGGTTCTGTTGTTGCTGCCCCTCGCCCCGGCGCGGGCGGATTGGCCGCAGTGGCGCGGGCCCGACCGCACCGGCGCTTTCCATGGACCAACGTGGCCGGCTGATTTTTCCAACCTGAAACCCGCCTGGGAGGTTCCCCTGGGGCCCAGTTATTCGGGTCCGGTTATCACTGACCGCATCGTCTTCACGACCGAGAGCGTGGACAAACGCCTGGAGCGGGTCCATGCGATCGACCGGACCACCGGCAAGATGGTGTGGACCGCCGAGTGGGAAGGTTATCAGGGCGTGCCCTTTTTTGCGTCCAAGAATGGGGACTGGATGCGCAGCACACCCGCCTGGGATGGCAAAGATCTCTATGTCGCCGGTATGAGGGATGTTTTGGTTTCGCTCGATGGTGCCACGGGCAAGGAGAACTGGCGGGTGGATTTTGTCAGTCAATTCAACAAACCGGCACCCGGTTTCGGTTTCGTCTGCTCGCCGCTGGTGGACGGGAAATTCCTCTATGTCCAAGCCGGAGGAGCCTTCTGCAAACTGGAAAAAGCCAACGGCAAAATCGTCTGGCGCACCCTCGAGGATGACGGCGGGGCGATGAACAGTGCCTTCTCCTCCCCTGTCCTCGCCAAAATAAACGGAGAGAGCCAGGTGCTGGTGCAAACCCGCGAAAAGCTGTGCGGGGTGGCCCCGTCGGACGGGAAAGTTCTTTGGAGTCAGGCCATCAAAGCTTTCCGGGGCATGAATATCCAAACCCCGGTGATCCAGGGGAACCGGTTGTTCACCAGCGCCTATCAAGGTCAGAGCCAGGCATGGGATTTGTCCGGCAGCGCGGGCAGCCCCGGTGTCACCATGGCATGGGAGCACAAGTCGGAAGGTTACATGTCCACGCCCGTGGTCATCGGCGGCAAGGTCTTCATGCACCTGCGGAACAAAAAATTCACCTGCCTGGACCTGGCGACCGGCCAACAGGATTGGGTGACCGACCGGAAGTTCGGCGAATATTGGAGCCTGATTTCCCAAGGCCAACGCCTGCTCGCCCTGGATGAAAAAGGCATCCTTTTTCTCATCCAGGCCGATCCCGCCGGCTTCAAGCTGATCGCTGAAAAACCAATCTCCGACTCCGGCACCTGGGCGCATCTCGCCATGGATGGCGATCTCATCGTAGTCCGCGCCTTGAACAAATTGCAGGCCTTCCACTGGAAGTGATCCCTCATCGCGCCGGCGTGCCGCCGTGGCCTGGCTGCTTTCAGGGCGTCGCTTCCCGGAATGGTTGACCGGTCTGGGATTTCCTGCCCTGTTCTTGCATGCTCCTCTCCCGCCGCCAACTGCATGCCTTGAGCCGCGATCCCGCCGTACTGTGGCGTGCGGTCCTCATAATCCTGGGCGCGTTTTTCCTGACGGCCCTCTGGGCAGGGGTGCAGCGGCCACCGACCCATACCTCCCCGGGCATCCTCGACCAGCGGAGCCAGGGAATCCGCGAAATCCTCCAAGCCGATCCGCTGGACCGGGCTGCCCTGCTGCGGGAGCTGCGGGCCGATGCCCGCCGCACCGCCCTGTGGCAGCAGCACGCCAAAACAGGAAACGACGAAGGCGGAGACCCCGGCCAGCTGAACTTGCCCCAGCTGCTCTCCTTGAGTCCCCTGCCCGCCTCCGAGCAGGACGCGTTTGTTTCGTGGTATGCCGCTATTGTCAGCGGAAAGGTGCCCCCGGATCTGATCCCGGGGATGGAGTCGTTGGTGATGCCCGGGGCTCCCGCCTTGCCTCGCACCATGGCCGCTGATCTGCAGCGCCTCTCCCGGGACTATCAACGCGCCCTCGCTTCCTATGAAGCCGCCGGCGCTGCCCCGGATGCGGGCGAAGCCCGGCGCCGGGCCGTGGATCTCGCCCTCAGCCGTGGCTGGATCTCGGAAACAGACCGCCTGCTGGCCCAGCCGGCCTATTACGAAGCGGTGCATGCAGTGCCGGACCACCTCTCCGACGAAATTGCCCGCCATCAGCTGGATGTCCGTATGCTGTTCCGCAGAACGCTGTCCTACAGTGCCTCCGTCCTGCAAAAAACCGATTTTCTCCTGCTCAGCCTGCTCACCGCCACCGTCTGGTTTATCAGCCTGCACAAGGCCTGCGGTCTGCCTCGCCGCCAGTGGTGGCTCAGTCTCGCCGGGATTCCTCTCGGCATGTTCAGCACCGTGGTCACCTTGGTGCTGTTGGATCTGCAGGAAGCCCGGGACGGTCTGTCCGATTCCGCGCTAGCGGGTCCGGCCCTGCTCTATCAAATAGCCGGCGTGGGCCTGCGGGAGGAATCCTCCAAGCTGCTCTGCCTGCTCCCGCTGTTGTGGCTGCTCCGCAAGGGGTCGCCAGCGCAGGCTCTGATGGCCGCGTCCTGCACCGGTCTGGGGTTCGCCCTGAAGGAGAATATCATATATTATCAATCTTCGGATGGCTCGGCGGTGCTGAGCCGTTTCCTCACGGCCAACTTCATGCACCTCGCCATGACCGGATTGACCGGCCACGCCCTCTTCCGGTTCCTGCGATATCCCAAAAATTTCGGACCGGCCTTCCTGGCCACCTTCTGCGGCATGGTGATGCTGCACGGTTTCTACAACTTCAGTCAGGGCGCCTACGGGGGACAACTCGATCATGAAATATCCAGTCTCTTTCCGTTCATCGTGGGCGGGTTGGCCTGGTATTATTTTCAAACCATCCGGCAGGACCAGGACCGGGCTCCCCAGGCCCTGAGCGCCCAGGCGGTTTTCCTCCTCGGCACCGCGGTGGTGATGGGCACGCTGCTGAATTTTCTTGTCTGGGAAAACGGCTGGGGCATGGCCCTCGAGGCGTTTATCCCCGCAGTCCTGTCGGCGGCCCTGCTCTGCTGGCTGTTCAGCCACCTGCTGCGCGACGCCTGACCGCATGAACCGGCCCCATCCCGGCTCTTGCCTCGGCGGCGGCTCCGGTTACACTCGCGCCTCGGCTTTACCCGGACTTGCGGGTCCGGCATTTTTCCAGTCATGACTAAAAAAGGCATCATCCTCGCAGGTGGGGCGGGCTCCCGGCTCGACCCGCTCACCCGTATCGCGTGCAAACAATTGCTCCCGATCTACGACAAACCGATGATTTATTACCCGCTGTCCACCCTCATGCTGGGCGGCATCAAGGATATCCTCATCATCTCCACCCCGAAGGATCTCCCCGCTTTTGAAAATCTCCTCGGCGACGGGAAAAACCTCGGCATCAGCCTGACCTACCAAGAACAGGCCGCGCCCGAAGGCATCGCCCAGGCCTTCCTGCTCGCGGAAGAATTCCTCGCCGGGGCCGGAGCCACCCTGATCCTCGGTGATAACATTTTTTACGGAAAACTGGACTTCTTCCGTTCCGCCCTCGCCATCGAACAGGGTGCCTGTGTGTTTGGTTATCATGTGCGCGACCCCGAACGGTTTGGCGTGGTGGAATTTGATAAAAATCAAAAAGTCCTCAGCATTGAGGAAAAACCAAAAAAACCGAAGAGCAGCTACGCCGTGCCCGGCCTCTATGTTTATGACCAAACGGTAGTGGAACGGGTGAAGCAGCAAAAACCCAGCGCCCGGGGCGAACTGGAAATCACCGATCTCAACAACGCCTACCTCCACGACGGCCAGCTCGAAGTCCGCCTGCTCGGACGCGGCATCGCCTGGCTGGACACCGGCACCCCGGCCAGTCTGCTGGAAGCCGGGAACTACATCGCCACCATCGAACACCAGCAGAATCTCAAAGTCGCCTGCATCGAGGAGGTCGCCTTCAACCGCGGGTTCATCGACCGTGCCGGTTTTGAAAAAGTCATCGCCGCCACCCGCAGCCCCGACTACCGCCGCTATCTCGAAGGCGTGCTCGCCGAAGCCGATGCCACCGGCAGGGCCTGAGGAGAAGAATCACCCGGGGCCGGGGATTTCCTAGCCGCTCACCGGATGGCTCATTTGCCGGCGGAGGTCCTGACGGAAATTCGGATGAGCGAGCCCGATCAGGGCGTCCGCCCGTTGGCGGAGGGTCAGGCCGTGGAGATTGACCGCCCCGTATTCTGTCACCACCCAGTGGACGTGACCCCGCGAAGTGACCACCCCCGCCCCCGGGGCCAGTTCCCACGTGATGCGCGACACCGTGCCTCCTTTGGCAGTGGAGGGAAATGCCAGGATCGGCTTGCCGCCGCGCGAAAGCGCCGCCCCGCGCAGGAAATCCATCTGGCCGCCGATGCCCGAGAAAATCCGGTGTCCGATGGAGTCCGCGCAGACCTGTCCGGTGAGGTCCACTTCAATGGCACTGTTCACCGCGACCAAGCGGTCCAGCTTGCGCAGCAGATTGGTGTCGTTGGTGCGGTCGCAGGGGTGGAATTCGACCTGGGGATTGTCGTCCACAAAGTCAAAGAGCCGTCGCGTACCGGTGACAAAACTGGTGATGGTGCGCCCTGGATGGACCGACTTGAAACGGTTGGTGACCACGCCGTTTTCCATCAGCGGCACCAGCCCGTCCGAAAACATTTCCGTATGCACCCCGAGATGGATTTTGTTGGTGAGCCGGGCCAACACCGCATTCGGAATGGCCCCGATGCCCGTTTGGATAGTGGAGCCATCCTCCACTAGTCCGGCAATGATTTCTCCGATGCGCGCAGCCTCCGGGGTTTCGAGGTCGGGCAGATGTTCCCAGAGAGGGCGATCCGTCAGGGTGAAGGTATCAATGCGTTCCCAGGGAAGTATCGTCGCACCGTGGGTGCGGGGCATCTGCAGGTTGATTTCGGCAATGATGAGCGGGGCCGTATCCACCGCGGCCCGGGCGGCATCCACGGAAGTGCCCAGCGAACACATGCCATGCCGGTCAGGCGGCGAAACCTGGATCAACGCCGCATCAAGAGGCATGGCCCCATCCCGCAGCAGTCCGGGAATATCCGATAGGAAAACCGGCACAAAATCAGCCCGCCCGGCAGCGATCGCTTCGCGGACCGGCCCGGCGGCGAAGAAGGAAACGGAGCGGACCCGCTTTTCCACCCCCGGCACGGTAAACGGGGCGGGGCCGGCCGTATGCAGATGGCAAACCTCCACCCCCTCGAGATCCGTCCGGGCACAGAGGGCCTCGATCAATGAGGTGGGCGTGGCTGAAGCACCATGCAGAAAGGCGCGCGTGCCGCTGCGGACCGCCCGCACCGCCTCCGCCGGAGAGACGGCGTGAGACTTCCATGAACTGGCATCAAAACGGCGCGAAGGGCGGACGGTCATTTCCGTCAGGCTAGCCGCACCGGGGGGCGCCGTCAATTCCCCGCGCTGGGCGCGTTTACCGTTTCCCTCTCGTTTTCGGCGCTTTGGCGAGGTAACTGGCTTTGAAGGCCTTGGTGGAGCCTTTGGGCACCGGCTGGCCAGCGGCCATGGCCTTCAATTCATTGATCTGGTCGCGGAGGAGCGCCGCCCGTTCGAATTCCAATGCACGGGAAGCCTCGACCATTTCCTCCTGGAGTTGGGCGATCACCGCGGCAGTATCATCGGCACTGCCGCCTTCGGCCAGCTTGCTGCTATGCTCCGCAAACGGATCGACGGGGGCATGCAGGCTTTCCTGGAGATGGCGGACGGTGCTGCGCGGCGTGATGTCGTGGAGCTGGTTATACTCCTCCTGCTTGCGGCGGCGGTAGGTGGAAATGCCGATCAGCGCCTGGATGCTTTTTGTCATGATGTCGGCGAAGAGGACGACCTCGCCATTGACGTGACGGGCGGCGCGGCCCGCCGTCTGGATCAGGCTGGTTTCGCTGCGCAGGTAACCTTCCTTGTCGGCATCCAGAATGCAGACCAGCGAGACCTCCGGAAGATCGAGCCCCTCGCGCAGGAGGTTGATTCCCACCAGAATATCGAATTCCCCCAACCGGAGCGCCCGCAGGATTTCCACGCGTTCCACGGTGTTGATGTCGCTGTGCATGTAGCGTACTTTCAGGCCGACCCCGCGCAGGTAATCGGTGAGGTCCTCGGCCGTACGTTTGGTCAGGGTGGTGACCAGCACGCGCTGCCCGATCTCCACGCGCTGGCGGCATTGCTCGATGGTTTCATCGATCTGGCCCTTGAGCGGTTTCACCGTGATGATGGGATCGAGCAGGCCGGTGGGGCGGATGATCTGTTCGACGATGAGGTCTTTGCCCGGCGTGGAGGTGTCGAATTTTTCCACCGGAATATCCGCTCCCGAAATGCGGGGCAGGCGCTCCGGGGTGCCTTCCTCGGTGCCGATTTTTTTGACGTGGGGGATGTAGCCGGTGTTGCCCACCACGCTGTTTAGAATCTCGAATTTGGCGGGAGTGGCGCTGACATAAAGCCGCTGCCGGGTGCGCTTCATGAATTCCGGGAATTTCAGCGGACGGTTGTCGAGGGCACTGGGGAGGCGGAAACCATAATCGACGAGGGTCGTTTTGCGGCTGTGATCGCCTTCATACATGCCCCCGACCTGCGGGATGGTGGCATGGCTTTCGTCGATCACGAGCAGGAAGTCGTCCGGGAAAAAATCGAGGAGCGTGTAAGGCGTTTCGCCGGGCGGACGGCCAGTAAGATGGCGGCTGTAGTTTTCGATGCCCTGGCAGAACCCCATCTCCCGCATCATTTCGAGATCGTAGTCGGTGCGCTGGCGGATGCGCTGGGCTTCGATGAACTTGCCTTCCTCCTCGAATTTGGCGACCTGGAGGTCGGCTTCCTCACGGATTTTCACGAGGGCACCCTTCATCTTGTCGGCGGCGGTGACGAACTGCTTGGCCGGGTAGAAGGTGATGGCATCGATCACCTTGGTGGCGGTGCCGGTGAGGGGATCGAAAACGCTGATGCGGTCAATTTCATCACCAAAAAATTCCACGCGGATGCCTTCATTTTCCAGGGAGGCGGGCCAGACTTCGACCACATCCCCGCGGGCACGGAACTTGCCGCGCTGGAAGGCGATATCGTTGCGCTCGTAGAGCATTTCGACGAGGCGGGTAAGGAAATGGTCACGGTCCATCAACATGCCTTTGCGCACGGGAAACATGGCTTGGGCGTAGTCCTCCGGCGAGCCGAGGCCGTAGATGCAGGACACACTGGCGATGACAATGACATCGTCCCGCGTCAGCAGGGCGCTCATGGTGCTGAGACGGAGGCGTTCGATCTCGTCGTTGATGGACGAGTCTTTTTCGATATAGGTATCGCTGCGCGGGATGTAGGCCTCCGGTTGGTAATAATCGAAATACGAGACAAAATATTCGACCGCGTTGTCCGGAAAAAACTGGCGGAATTCCGAGTAAAGCTGGGCCGCCAGCGTTTTGTTGTGACTGATCACCAATGTCGGCTTGCCGGTCTTCTCGATCACATTGGCAATGGTGAACGTCTTCCCCGACCCGGTGACGCCGAGCAGGGTCTGATGGGCATTCCCGGCCTGAATGGAACGGGTGAGTTTTTCGATGGCCTGCCCCTGGTCGCCGGAGGGATCAAAGGGGGAGGCGAGTTTGAAATGGGCCATGGGAGGATTTTTTCTTGGGGGAGAGGCAGTTTACCATCCCGGCAGGGATTTTACAGGGGAGTTTGGTTCAGCTGAAAAGAGTTGAAAAAGAGGAGCCCACGCGCCCCCTCCCGCCTGGCCAAACGGGAATCCGGGGTTACGGTGTGCCGCATGAAAATCCTATCGATTCTCCTCCCGTTGGCGGCCTGCGGGTTGTTGGTCTTTTTCTTCCAACGCCGGGCGGCGGTGCCGGAACGATACGACCTGGTGATCGAGAATGCGAGGTTGGCGGACGGGACGGGTGGGCAATTGACGAGCGGCAGCATTGCGATCCGGGGGGGGAGGATTGTGGCGGTGGGGAAGGTGGATGGCGGGCTGGCAATAGTGAGGATTGATGCCGGGGGGAAGGTGGCCGCTCCGGGATTCATTGATGTGCATACGCATTCCGAGGACATCGCCAACCTGCCGGTGGCGGAGAATTTCCTGCGCATGGGGGTGACGACGATCGTCACAGGCAATTGCGGCAGCTCGGACACGGATGTGGCTAAATTTTTCGCTAAAGTGGAGGCGGCGCAGTGCGCGGTGAATGTGGCGACGCTGGTGGGGCACAATTCCGTGCGCCGCCTGGCGATGCACGGCAGTTGGGACCGGCCGCCCTCGCCGGAGGAGCTGGAAAAGATGAAGTCGCTGGTGGATCAGGGGATGCGGGATGGCGCGGTGGGGTTGAGCACGGGCCTGATCTATTTGCCAGGGACGTTCGCGAAGCCGGAGGAAATTATTGAATTGGCGAAGGTGGCTTCCGCCCACGGCGGGATTTATGCCAGCCACATGCGGGCGGAAAATGTGAGGATTTTCGACGCGCTGGAGGAAGTCTTCCGCGTGGCCCGCGAGGCGAAGATCCGCGCGGAGGTGTCGCATCTCAAACTCTCGGGCCCCTCGGCCTGGGGGAAGACAGACGAGGTGCTCGCCACGCTGGACCAGGCACGCGCCGAAGGGCTGTCGATTACGCACGACGCTTATGCCTACACCGCTTCGAGCACAACGTTGTCCCAATTGATCCCGGACCAGGCGCGTGAAGGCACCGATGCGGATTTCCTGGCACGGATCAACGATCCCGTGAAAAAGGCGGAAATCATCGCCGGCATGAAGGAAATGCTCCAGCGCTCGGGCCGGCAGGATTTCCGTTATGCGGTGATCGCCCGCTTCCGGCCCGATCCTGCATTGACTGGTAAAAACATCGCGGAAGCCGCCCAAATCACGCGCGGCGCGGATTCGCTGGAGGACCAGATGGAAACCATCCTCGACATCCACCGCCGGGGCAGCGGCAGCGGCGTTTTCCATGGCATGGACGAGACGGATTTGCAGAACTTCCTGCGCCATCCGCTCACGATGATCGCAAGCGATGGTGGCCCGCGCTCCGGCAAGCCTGGCGCGGACGCATCCCATCCGCGCAGCTACGGCAACAACGCCCGCGTGCTCGCCCGCTATGTGCGCGACCAGAAAGTCCTGACCTTGGAGGAAGCGGTGCGCCGCATGACCTCACTCCCCGCGCAAACTTTCCGCCTGCCGGACCGCGGCACGCTCCGTCCCGGTAACTGGGCAGACCTTGTGATCTTCGATCCTGAAAAAGTGAATGATCCCGCCACCTACGATGATCCGCACCACTGCGCGGAAGGCTTCACCGATGTGTTCGTCAATGGTGTGCCGGTGATCCGAGACGGCCAGCTCACCGGGGAGCGGGGCGGGCAGGCGCTGAGGGCGGTTCCTGCGACGCCTGCCGGCTGACACAAGGCTGCGCCGGAACTGGAGGCCTGGAAAACCTGGCATTAGGGCAGTTATGTTGCGACAAAGGAATATGTTGCGGTGGCCGGGCTTGCGAAAATGACGGGGAATTCTACTGGCCGTCAGGATGTCCCGGCGATATGGACGGTGAACCCGCACTCTATCCAGTTGCCGCCCATGAATGAAGAACTTGAAATCCCGGACCGGAAACCCTTGCTGGATGCGCTGACTTACCCGGTGCGGGGATCTGGACGGATTATATTAGTGATCGGGGCGGTGTTGTCGGCGGTGCTGGGATTTGCTGCCGGATTTTCGCTTTTCGGGGGAATCGCCTCGTTGCTGGGACTGGCGTATTTCAATGCCTATTACCATAACATCGTGGAATCGACGGTGAGCTGGAATGAGGAGCCGCCGGATTGGCCGGATGTTTCCGATTTGGCAGGAGAAATGATCGTGCCGCTGATCCGCACGGCCGGGGTATTTCTGCTATCCATTCTGCCGATGCTGGGAGCGGTGGCTCTGCGGCGGGATGATGGCGGGGAGATCTGGAGCAGCCCGCTGGTTTGGCTGGGGATTTTGTGGGGCGTGTTGTATTTTCCGATGGCCATTCTGCATGTGATTGTGAGCAACGAGATGGTCAATGCGCTGCCCTGGCATGTGCTTCCGAAGATCCGGAAGGCGCTGCCGGTTTATCTGCTTCTGGCCGGCTTGCTTCTCGCCGGTTTGATCATTTCCGGCGTGCTGGAGGTGGTGTTGGGACGAATTCCTTTGGTGGGAGGGCTTCTGGCAGCGGGAGCCGGGTTGTATTTCATGATGGCCCAGGCGCGGCTGGCAGGAATTTTCTACCGTGACCAGCTGGGAGCGGAGGAATCCGCCGAAGCGGACGGCGTGTCGTAGCAGGTGCCGGCAGGCAATCGGATGCGGCTTGCCAAGGCGTAACAAGGCCGGTCCTTGGATCCGCTATCAGATGCCGCCTGGAGGCGCGATTTCAACGGCCTGGCCTAACGGGAGGCCTTCAGGTGCAGATGCAGGATACGGATGACCTCCGAGATGCCGGCCGGGTGCTGGTGGCCGCTGTGGTTGGAGGGGATGAGGAGTTCGCTCTGGGCGCCTTCAAGGTGGCTGCTGGTGTAGGCGACGAAGCTGTCGCTGCCGACCAAGGGATTGGTTTTGGCGTCGGATTTGCCGCGGTCTCCAATGATGCTGTGGTAAGGGATGCGGGGGCTGAGCGGGAGGCCGTCGACCGCTTTGACGAAGGTGTTGGTGGGAGTGAGGGTGTCGATGCTGGTCGGCAGGCTCTCGTAGGCGAGGCCGCCCTGGGAAAGGGTGACCACCTTGCTGATGGCATCGCCCAGGGCGAGCATGGTCTGGGGAACGCGGACGAGACGGCGGCCGATCTTGCCGACCCAATTGCCAGCGAGTTTGGCCCCGCGGTGGGGGGAGCAGATTAGGATGGCGCGGCCAATATCGGGGCGGGCTTTGAAGATGAGCATTTCCTCCATCAGTTTTTTCTCACGGCGGGACATGGAAACCTCGGCCGGTGGCCGGTGGAAGTAGGCGTTCCAAATTTTATCGCCACTGTCAGTGAGCATAAGGCGGCCAATCATGCCTCCCATGCTATGCCCGATGTAGACGATAGGCTCGTGGTTGGGGAAGACTTCGCGGACCCGGTCCAGCTCCTTGCGCAGGAGGGAAGCGGAGTAGGGATACGGGTAACCGCTGGGGTAGGAGTAGGACCAGATTTGGTATTTTTTGCGGATGACGGGATCGGTGCGCAGGGCGTTGACCATGGGGACCCACGTGGCCGGGGTATCCAGCAGACCATGGACAAACAGGATGGGGATGCGGGAATCCTCGTAGGGGCGCAGCCGGGACAGGCGGGCGGTCTCGGCGTATTTATCAGGATCCAGCAGACGGGACAGGCCGAGTTTTTCCGGCCGCTCGCGGGTGAGCAGGACGGCGAGGGGCGTGGTGTAGTCGGCGATGAGGGGATAGGTGTGACGGCCGACTTTGACGGTGTCCTCGTCGAGCGGGTCGTGAAAGGAAATCTCGCATCGATCGCCCTTGAAGCTGGCGACCGCAGAGATGCCGTAATAAGTCGTCGCTTGGCTGAAGGTTTTGCGCGGGTCCTTTTTGGGCGTGCGGCCAATGGCCACGAGGGAGGCTCCGAGGCCGTCCCGGGTGGCTTTGTATTTAAGATACTCTCCTTCAACTTTGACCTGATCGGTGGGCAGGAACTCGAAAATGGAAGGATGCCAGCCCTCACGGGGAATGTGTTTGTGGGTGAAAGTGAAGCGGCCGACCTGGAGGGGCGCGTCCCAAGGGTTGTAGTTGTGGGCCCGGATCAGGGAGAAGACACGGTCGAGGGCGAAATTGTAGGCGCGCCGCACTTCAGTATCGGCAGGCGTGCGGTCAAGCTGGGCGGCCAGTTCCTGGAGGGCACCCAGATAGAGCTCCCCGGCGAGCAGGGGTTGTTTTTGTTCCAGCTTGGTGGCTTTGGCGAAGGCTTGCGCATGGCTGGGGAAGGTGGCGGTCAGCCCTGGAACGACCTGGTAGACCGGCTTGATCTCTTTCAGTTCCGCAATGCGGGCACAGCTGCTGAAGGTGAAAACAACGAATAACAGAGTCAGGATGCGCATATTGATCAGGGGCGTCAGGGCAAGCGGCGCAGTCGCGCAGGTTTTTCCACCCCCGCAATACGCCCGCCCTGGCTGCAATCCACCGCAATTTCATGACAAACCCGGCCCTTCAGCCACGCTTCCATCCGGAATACGGGCAATTGCATCCCGTAAAAACCGTGGTAATCTGTATGGAAATTCCTATATTTTCCACTTTTTCCAAGATAATCGATTCTGCCGTCTTTCCTTTTTATGACCGAAGTCCTCTCCGTGCTCCGTTTTGCCGGCACCATGCTGCTGGTGCTGGTGGTGTTTAATTTTGTGATCCTGGTCCATGAGTGGGGCCACTTCCTCGCCGCCCGCTGGCGGGGCTTGAAGGTGGAGAAGTTTCAAATCTGGATGGGCAAACCCATCTGGAAGCGCACCATCAACGGAGTGCAATACGGCCTCGGGTGTGTGCCGATCGGTGGGTTTGTGGCCCTGCCGCAGATGGCCCCCATGGAGGCCATTGAGGGGAAAAACGACGTGACCGCCGAAAAACTGCCCCCCATCAAACCGATCGACAAAATCATCGTCGCCTTCGCCGGCCCGCTTTTCAGCGCGCTCCTGGCCTTGTTTTTCGCGTGCCTGGTCAGCTTCTTCGGCAAGCCCACGCACCCCGCGATGCTCAGCACCACCATCGGCCGCATCCTGCCGGATGGCTACGCCGCCAAGTCGGAACTGCAACTTGGCGACCGGATTCTGAAAATCGATGGCAATCCGATTACCACTTTCCTGGGGCCTTCCGGCAGTGTGCAGTGGGCCGTCGCTTCCAGCGAAAATGACACCTTGGAATTTGAAGTGGAACGGGCGGGGGCAGCCAACCCGGTGAAAATCGTGGTCAATGCGCCGATCGGCCAGGGCACGGCGGACAAGAAATGGCAGGAGGAATCCTGGTGGACCCGGCTCTGGGGACGGCCGCCTTTCCGTATGGTCGGCATCGGACCGGCTCTGGACTACCGGGTGATCGAAGTAAAACCCAACAGTCCGGGCGAATTGGCCGGCCTGAAGAAAGGCGACCACATTGTCGGCATTGATGGGAAACCCGTGCTGGACGCTTCCGTGATCCAATCCATGGCCCGTGAAGGCAGGGGCCAACCCATGGCACTCGAGGTCAAACGGGGCAGCGAAACCCTGAATCTGACCCTCACTCCAGTAAAGCCGGAACGCACCTCCACCCGGACCGACAAAGCCGCCGAGGACTTCTTCTCGAAACCCACCACCGGCTTGGATTTCATGATCTCCAATCCTGATGATGTGACCCTGGAGAAACCCAATCCATTTGCGCTCATCTACAAGATGGCCGCCACTTCCCTGTCCAATCTCCGCGCCCTCGTGACCCCCAGCTCCATCAGCGTGTCGCACATGAGCGGCCCGGTGGGGATCATGAATGTGTATTACAATATCCTCCAGGACAAATATGCCTGGAACATGGTGCTCTACTTCAGCGTCATGTTGAATATCGGTCTGGCCATCTTCAATCTGTTGCCTCTGCCGGTGCTGGATGGCGGCCATATCACCATGGCCCTGCTGGAAATGATCCGCGGTAAAACGGCCAACCTGAAGATCATGGAATACATCCAGACAGCCTGCGTGCTGATGCTGCTGTCCTTCGTCTGTTTCGTCACCCTGAAGGATGTGGGTGGTCTGGGGAACGGCGGCGGGGAGATTGAATTGAAATTTGCCCCTCCCGCCGGCACTCCGCCCGCCACGGCCACGCCTGCCACGCCCAATCCGTAGCCCCGACGGCTGCCCGGGCCACGGACTACGCTCTTGCACGCCAGGGGCCAGGGGAATTTAAGTCCCCCTGTGAACGATTCCACGATGCTCCGCTACTGCCCTGATCTATACCATTATCAGCGACGGAAAACCCGTGTCGTGAATGTAGGAAAAGTCGCGATCGGCGGAGACCATCCGGTCCGCGTGCAGAGCATGCTGACCAGCGATACCCGCGATACCGATGCCTGCGTGAAGGAAGCACTGGGCCTCGTGGAGGCCGGTTGTGAAATCGTCCGCGTCACCGCCCAGACCCGCGTCTATGCGGCCAACCTGGAACACATCAAAGCGGGCCTGCTGGCCGCGGGATGCGACGTGCCGCTGGTGGCCGATATCCATTTCAAGCCGGACGCCGCCATGGAGGCGGCGAAATGGGTGGAGAAGGTCCGCATCAATCCGGGCAACTTCGTCGACAAGAAAAAATTCGAGGTCCGCGAGTATTCCGACGATCAGTATTCCGACGAACTGGCCCGCATCGAGGAAGCCTTCATCCCGCTGGTGCATCTTTGTCAGGAAAAAGGCCGGGCCATGCGCATCGGCACCAACCACGGCAGCCTGAGCGACCGGATCATGAACCGCTACGGGGACACCCCGCGGGGCATGGTGGAGAGCGCTCTGGAGTTTGCCCGCATCGCCCGATCGCTGGACTATCATAATTTCGTCTTCTCCATGAAGGCGTCCAATCCCAAGGTCATGATCGAGGCCTACCGCCTGCTGGTGGCTGAACTTGACGCCCAAGGCAGCGATTGGAACTATCCGATCCACCTCGGCGTCACCGAAGCCGGCGACGGCGAAGACGGCCGCATCAAGAGCGCCATCGGGATCGGCTCGCTGCTCAGCGACGGGATCGGCGACACCATCCGGGTCTCCCTGACGGAAGATGCGGTGTATGAAATCCCGGTCGCGCAGGCCATGGTGCGGAGCATCGCCACTGAGACGGCCCGGCCTCCCCTGCCCCTCGTGGGCGATTCCATTTCCTACGATCCCTTCAGCTATACCCGCCGCGCCAGCCAGCGGGTGGAGATCCAGGCGCTCGGCCTTGGCGGAGGGGAAACGGTGCGGGTCTTCAACCGTCAGGCCACTTGGAATGCGGTGGCCCACAAGCTGAAGCAACTCGGCGAATACCAGCCGGAAATCATCACCGAGACCAGCGGCATCCTTGCGGTGAGCCCCTTGGATGAAACAACCATCGCCGCCCTCCGGGACCGTGCTGAACCACAGGCGATCACCCTGCCGGATGGCTGGCCGCATCCGGTCATCGCCTCCTACCGGCTGCTGGCCGCCCGCGTGCCCGCCCGGCACCCCATCGTGCTAAAGGACACCTGTTTCCCCTCCACGGACGAAACCCGCCCCTTCCTTGATGCCCTGCTCCCCGCGGCCACCAACATCGGGGCCCTGCTCTGCGATGGGATCGGCGACGCCGTGCTGATCCAGGGCGAAGCCGCTCCGAATGCCAGTCTGCGTCTGGCCTATAACATTCTCCAGGCCGCCGGCACGCGTATCTTCAAAACGGATTATGTGGCCTGTCCGAGTTGTGGCCGCACCCTGTTCAATCTGCAAAGCACCACGGGAAAAATCCGTGAAGCCACCGGCCATCTCAAAGGCGTGCGCATTGCGGTGATGGGCTGCATTGTGAACGGGCCCGGCGAAATGGCCGATGCCGATTTTGGTTATGTCGGCGGGGCTCCCGGGAAGATCAATCTCTACGTCGGCAAGACGGCCGTGGAATTCAACATCCCTGAAGGCGAAGCGGTGCAGCGCCTGACCGAGTTGATCCGGGTCCACGGCAAATGGGTGGATGCCCCGGCGGAAGCGGCCGCCATTTGAACCCTGCGGGCCAAGCCGGAAGCAATCAAAAACTGCCCTTCCGCCGCTGCGTCAGTATAGTGTGCAGCACCACACAACCGATGATCACCAGCGCACCCAGGTAAAACCGCAGGGGTTGATGTTCCACCGCCCCAAAGACCAGCGGGGCCAGGGCCATGCCATAGACCGGCTCTAGATTGCTCGCCATCCCGAGCGAAAAGGCTGAGACCCGGCGCTGCACCCACACACAGGCGGAATAGGCGAAAACCGTGCAGACCAGCGCGAGAATCAGCACCCACGGCCAATCCGGAACCGGTGGCCACCAGACCTGGCCTGAAGCCGGAGGGAAGAGCCATGCTCCCACCACGCACAGCGCACTGGCACTGGTCATTTCCACCCCGGTAATCACGAGGGCGGAGTGCCGCTGCACCAGCTGGCCGTTGATGATGGAAAACACCGCCGCCACGCCTGCCGCCAGGATTCCGGTCAGCAGGCCATGGTCGCTGAATTGAATGATCATCACCCCGGCCGCCACCCCCACCGCCAGGAAGCCTTCTCCCCAGCTCCAGCGCCGGCCTGACAGCATCAGCGGCTCCAGCAGGGCCACCCATAACGCCAGGGTAGCCGCCCCCGCAAGGCTGCCACTCACGGTACCCAGCCGGCCGCTGAGGAAAAACAAAAACCAGTGTGCTCCAATCAGCAGCCCGGTGGCCAACATCAC
Source organism: uncultured Verrucomicrobiota bacterium (assembly GCA_942492905.1). Lineage (GTDB taxonomy): Bacteria > Verrucomicrobiota > Verrucomicrobiia > Verrucomicrobiales > V1-33 > CAIZWU01. Next base: position 541,894 of record OW818657.1, on the reverse strand, counting down.
TCCCAGATCCCGGCGCGCCGGCCACCGTTCCTTCCGGATCAGGATCAGCATGCCCAGCGCCACCGCCGCAATGCCGGTGCGCCAAGCCGTGAGCACTGCCGGATCCAGCGTGATCAGCTTGCCCAGAACCGCGGTGATCCCCCAGATGAGCACCACCAGATGCAACAACAGATAATGACGACCCGCCGCAGCCGGGCGGACGGAATCGGCTAATGCCACATGAAGGACTGGGTGGAACCGATTTCCTTGCCACCCTGCAGCAACACCGCGCGCCAGGCCAGCACCTTGCCGGAAGTCAGATATTCCTCACCGGTCACCTGAAGCCGCGTCACGTTGTTCCGCTTCACGTCAGCAATATCGATTTCCTGGCGTTTGACGGCGGAACGGGTCGCGGATTGCCGGTATTCAAAGCGCAGTTTCACCGGCTGGGTGCGGTCGTCCGCTTTCCAGAAAAAGGTATAGTAGTTTCCTTTGCGGGCCTCACGCTCCACCTTGGTGACGGCTCCATGGAGCAGGTGCTGCTGCTCAAAAGGAATACTGGGATCCACCGCCGTGATCCGGGCTTCCGGATTCAATCGGTAGATTTTTACCTTGGTGAATCCCTGTGGCTTCGAGGCACAGGCGGGAAGCGCCATCACGGCGAGCACGGGCAGGAGACGGAGAAGGGATCGGAAAGTCATGCGCTGCATATAAAACGGCGCTGCGCGGTGCTGTCAACGTCCGGCCCCGGCTTTCGGAGGCCGATTTTAGGTCTCGCCAAACGCCGGTTTTTCCTCAAGGATCCGCGGATGTGCCGCCGCCTGCTCCCCGCCACCCTTTGGATTTGTGCCTTCATGATTGCCCCGCTTAAAGGAGAAACGCCGGTGCCCGGCACCCTGACCAAGTCCAGCGCCGATGTGAAAAGCGATCAGGGCACTCCGGCCAAGCTGGGCTACTGGACTTACCTGCCCAAAGGGGAAAAACCCCAAGCAGGCTGGCCGCTGCTGGTCTTCCTGCATGGAGCCGGGGAGCGTGGCTCCGACCTCGAACTGGTCAAAAAGCACGGCCCACCCAAACTGGCGGGGAACTCGGCAGAACTGGAATCGTTCCTCATGATCGCCCCCCAATGCCCCACCGGCCGCTGGTGGGATACAGTCGCGGTAAAGGACCTGATCGACCAGACCATGGCCTCCCAGCCGGTGGACCCCAAACGCATTTATATCACGGGTATCAGCATGGGCGGTTTTGCGACGTGGAATCTGCTCAAGGAACATCCCGGTTTGATGGCTGCCGCCGTCCCCATCTGCGGCGCCGGCGATCCCGTCACGGTGTCCCGTTTCAAGTCGGTGCCCATCTGGGCTTTCCATGGCGACAAGGACGAAGCGGTGCCGGTACAGCGCTCCATCGACATGGTGGAGGCGCTCAAAAAGGTGGACGGCAACATCCGCTTCACCCTCTACGAAGGCGTCACCCACGATTCATGGACCCGGACTTACGCCAACGCGGAGCTCTACAAGTGGCTCCTGGAGCAGAAAAAGTGACCGGCTGAGGCCCGCCTGTGCCCGGTTGGGAGCCGCCCCTAAATAACTGATAGTAAGGAGCGTTCCCGTGCCTTGATGGCCCGTCTGGAAAGCGTCAAAAATTTGGTGCCGCGCATGAATACGGGACCCGCCAGGCCGTCAGAGAAAGCGGAATCAATGAGCAGCGGGGTCGCTGCCACAACGGTTCCCCCAATCAAACAACCGACCAACGCCCGACCACTCCCATGAAACTGTTCAGCCTCCTTTGCGCCGCTTTTGTCAGCCTCGCCGCCCTCGCCCCCACCACCGCCAGCGCCGGCCATGACAGCTGCGGCACGCGCACCCGCGTCACTTATGACCGCTGCGGTCAGCCGGTTTACTGGACCTATTCTTTTGTCGGTCGCGACCACTGCGGCCGCCCGGTCTATCAATGGGTGCAACAGTACCGCGGCGGTTATGCCGGCCACGGACGTGGCAGTTACGGGCGTGGCCGCGACTATGGCCACGGAGGCTATTCCGGCCATGGCCATGGATACAGCCGTTCACGCTCCGGCATCAGCTTCCACTTCTCCCGCTGAGCCCCAGCTTCGCTGCCGACTCCTGATTTTTTCCACTTCAGGGTCCGTCCTTTCCGGGACGGACCCTGTTTTGCAGGCCGGCCCCGCCGTGGAGACTCCGGCTTGATTCGACGGTCAATCGGGGCGTTGGTCCGGTCGTCCCAACCCCTTTTACGCCATGTCCTTTTTCAAAAAACTGACCGTCGCCGCCTTTGGCGAGAAGAAGTCCGATATGCCGGAAGGCCAGTGGCACAAGTGCCCGTCGTGCAAAGCCATGCTGCACGAAATCGATCTGGTGGAAAACCTCCGCACCTGTCCGAAATGCGGGCACCACAACCCGATGGACTCGGATACCCGGATCGCGTCCATCATCGACGGGGGAACCTGGCAGCCCATGGATGAAAACCTCCGCAGCCTGAACCCGCTCGAATTCAAAGCCTACGCCGAAAAAGTCGCCGCCAGCATTAAAAAGACCGGCCTCAATGAAGCCGTCGTCACCGGGCGCGGAAAACTACACGGCCATCCGGTCGCCTTGGGCGTGATGGACTTCCGCTTCCAAGGCGCCAGCATGGGCAGCGTGGTCGGCGAAAAACTGACCCGCGCCATTGAGACCGCCACCCGCGAAAAACGCGGTCTCATCATCGTCGCCGCCTCGGGCGGCGCACGGATGCATGAGGGCATCCTGAGCCTCATGCAAATGGCCAAAACCAGCGGGGCGCTGGCCCTGCATCATCAGGCCAATCTCCCCTTCATCTCCGTCCTGACCCATCCAACCTTTGGCGGCACCACTGCCAGCTTCGCCACCCTCGGCGATATCAATCTGGCCGAACCCGGCACCGTGATCGGTTTCGCCGGTCCCGTCGTCATCAAGGAAACCACTCACCAGAAATTGCCCCCCGGTTTCCAGACGGCTGAGTTCATGCTCGCCCATGGATTGATCGACCGGATTGTGCCCCGCAAGGAACTGCGGGACACCCTCGGGCAATTCCTCGACTATCTGATGCCCGGCCGCCAAACCAGCGCTGCCTGATTGATCATGGATTACGGGCAGGCGCTCGACTGGCTTTACAGCGTGCAGCAGTTCGGCATCAAGCCAGGGCTGGAGAATACCCGCAAGCTGCTCAAAGCCCTGCAACTGCCCGGCACCGGGCAGCGCTTCCTGCATGTCGCCGGGACCAACGGCAAAGGGAGCACCTGCGCCTTCATGGAAAGTGTGCTCCGTGCCGGGGGCGAACGCACGGCTCTGTTCACCTCACCACATCTCATCCAGTTCCGCGAACGCATCCAGGTGGGCGGTGTCATGATGCCGGAATCCGAAATCGCGGACAGCCTCACCGTTCTGCGGCAGTTGGTCAGCGATTGGCAGCCGCACCCTACTTTTTTTGAACTCACCCTCGCCCTCGCCCTTGATTGGTTTGACCGCGCCGGCGCCGAACTGGTGGTCCTCGAAACCGGGATGGGAGGCCGCCTCGATTCCACCAATGCCGTAAAGCCGGTGGTCAGCGTCATCACTCCCATCGCCATGGATCACCAGCAGTGGCTGGGCGACACCATCGCTAAAATCGCGACCGAAAAAGCCGGCATCATCAAACCCGGTGTCCCCGTGGTCAGCGCTCCCCAGCACCCTGACGCCGAGGCCGTCCTGCGGGCCGCGGCGGCGGCGGTCGGCACCACCCTTGCTTTTGTCAGCGAACCGTGGACCACCACCCCGCTCCCGCTGGCCGGAGAGCACCAGCAATGGAACGCCGCCCTCGCCCTCGCCGCTCTGGAAGCTGCCGGTTGCCTGCCCAAACCGCCTGCCATTCTGGCCGGCCTCGCCGCCACCACCTGGCCCGCCCGTTTCCAAAGCCTGTTGGGCGGACGCCTCCTGATCGACGGCGCACACAATCCTCACAGTATCGCCCGGCTCGTTGCCACCTGGCAGCAACAGTTCGGCACGGAAAAAGCGCACCTCATCTTTGGTGCGGTGGAAGGCAAGGACCACGCCATCTCCCTGCCTCTGCTCGCTCCGGTCGTTTCCGGCGTCACCTTTGTCAGCGTTGATTCCCCCCGCGCCATTCCGGCGGCCGCCTTGGCGAAAACCTGGCAGGAAACCGTGCCCGGAATCCCTTGCCGGGAATCATCCAGCCTGAAGGAAGCCCTGTCTGGAATGACCGTGGGCCCACGTCGTTTGCTGTGTGGCTCGCTCTATCTCTGCGGCGAAGTCCTCAGCCTTGTCGAAGGGGGATCCTTCGAGTCGAGCGCCCAGTGAGGTGGACGAAGCTCCTGCTACTCAGCAGGAGCTTCGTCCACCCCTTACAGTTCCAGAAAATTCTTCAGCAGGTGTTTCCCTTCCACCGTCAGGATGGACTCAGGATGGAACTGCACGCCATGCAGCGGGTATTCCTTGTGGCGCAGGCCCATGATTTCCTTTTCGACAGTCTCGGCGGTGATGAGCAGTTCGTCCGGCAAGGTATCACGTTTCACGATCAGCGAATGATAGCGCGTCGCTTCAAAAGGCTGACTGAGGCCTTTGAAGACTCCTTTGCCGTCGTGGTGGATCATGGACGTTTTGCCGTGCATCAACCGGTCCGCCCGCACTACATCGCCGCCATAGACATGCCCCATGCATTGGTGGCCCAGGCACACCCCGAGGATAGGCCGGCTAGGAGCAAAACGCCGGATCACGTCGCTGCTGATCCCTGCTTCCGCCGGGGTGCAGGGTCCGGGGGAAATGCAGATCCGTTCCGGGTTCAGCGCGGCGATTTCATCCAGAGTGATCTCGTCATTCCGCTTCACCAGCGGGGCCGCACCCAGCTCGCCGAAATACTGCACGAGGTTGTAGGTGAAGGAGTCGTAATTGTCGATAACGAGGAGCATGACCGGAAATCAGTTGGGGGAAACGGGAGCGGGACGAGGTTTGAGGCGGGGCTTTTTGGCGAGATCGTCAGGATGGATCACCGCCGTGACGGGGCGATGGTCGCTGGCTTGGAGCCAATCCTTCCCACTGTAGAGGAAGGACTGGGCCTCCCGCACTTCCGGCAGAAGCGCGGGGGATGCCAGCAGAAAGTCGATGCGGGAATACTCGTCCGCTTCCGGATAATAATACGTCCACCGCTCTCCGGAATCATCCTTCGCGGCAATTTCCGTGAGGGCCGCGCCGCTGCCCCGCAGCCCTTTCACCGCCTTCACCCCGGGTTGGTCGCGGGTATCGTTGAAGTCGCCATACACCAGCAGATTGGTCTCCGGCGCGGCGGCCAGGACGCCATCCAAGTGTTGCCGCAATAGGTGGGCTTCGTTGCGCCGCATCAGGGCCTGATCGGCTTCCGGCACGTCGCGACGGGATTTCAGATGGGTGCCTACCAAGCGGAGGCTGTAGGCCGGAGCCACCGCCACCGTGACATCGAGGAATCCGCGCTGCACGGGAAATTCATTGTTGTCCAACAGATACCGCAGTCCGGTGACTGGTTGCCGGGTGGTGATGGGGTAGCGGCTGAGCAAGGCCAGATGCCGGTCCGGATCATTCCCCTGCACGTGCTCCCGGTGCGGCAAATCCAGTCCACCGGTTTTGAGCGCTTCCTGAAACTGGATCAAATCCTGTTCCGATCCCATTTCACAAACCCCGAGAATATCAGGACGGATCTGCAAAAGAATCGACACCACGGCCTGCTGCTCGCGGGCCGGTTTGGGCCGGGTGGTGCTCCCTTCCCGTGCTGGGCTGTTGGTATACAGGTAGTTTTTCAGATTCCAGGACGTGACCCGGATCTCCGGAGGCACCAGGGTTTCCTGCGCCGGGCTGAGGACTGCTCCCAGCACGAAAAGCAAAGAGGCGGTCCATCGACCGCCTCCTGCAGAATAAGGATTCACGACAAAACGGCCTGAGCCTTGCAGGCGATTAGCCGATTTTGTTGTTCTTGTCGTCTTTGTCGTCGTCGAGGGTGGCCCGATGGATTTCGGCCTCGAATTCATTACGGGCCTTCTTGAATTCCCCCATGCTCTTGCCAAGACCGCGGGCGAATTCCGGGAGCTTCTTGGCACCAAAAAGCAGGAGCACCAGAGCACCGATGAGGAGCATCTCCGGACCCTGAAGGCCGAAGATTGCGAAGAAGGGAGGAACGTTCATGAGGAGGGGAGTATAAAGACCGCGCGGGCCGGGTGCAAAAGGAAGTTTCGGCAGTCGGCGGGGCGCCGGAGGGGCAACCCTCCTTCTTTTTAGCGAAACGCCCTCCCCGGCTTGTCTCTTTCAAACCGCGGCCACCTCCCGATGAAGGCAAATTCAGAAAAATTACCAGTTGTCCCCTCCCGGAAGTCATGCAAATTCACCATTCGCTTAGCGGCGTATTTGCTCATGTGGCGGAATGGTAGACGCGTATGGTTCAGGACCATATAGGTAATTCTGTGGAGGTTCGAGTCCTCTCGTGAGCACCATTTCCCCGGCGCGGCAGTGCGGTGCAGAACGTAGTTTCACCGCACATGCAGGACCCGGTTTTTGTTAAAGACGCCTTCGCCAAAATAGCAGGCCGCTACATGCTCACCAACCACGTGCTCTCCCTCGGCTCTGATATTCTCTGGCGCCGCAAGGTTGCCCGCATGGTCGCCGAGCTGAAACCAGCCACCCTGCTCGACCTCGCCACGGGCACCGGCGATCTGGCCGAAGCCATTGCCAAGGCCAGCCCGGCCACCAAAATCACCGGTGCCGACTTCAGCGCCCCCATGCTCGACGTCGCGCGCCAACGGAAGCTCCCCCAGGCCGAATGGCTCGTTGCCGATGCCATGGCGACACCCTTTGCGGACGCCTCCTTTGATGTGGTCACGGTCGCCTTTGGTCTGCGGAACATGGCCGACTGGCCCAAAGCCATCCAGGAAATGGCCCGCGTCACCCGTCCCGGAGGCCATCTCGTGGTCCTTGATTTCTCCCTTCCGACCCTGCCCGGCCTGCGGGGCGGCTACCGCTTCTACCTGCACAAAGTCCTGCCCAAACTCGCCGGCCTGCTCACCGGCCAGCGCGCCGCCTACGAATACCTTTCCGGCACCATCGAACGATTCCCCAGCGGCCCCGCCATGGTGGAGTTGCTGACCGCCAATGGCTTCGCCACCGGTAAGGCCACGCCACTCAGCGGAGGCATTGCGTCCATTTACGTGGTCAGAAAGGCCGCGTAGGGTGCTCCCGGGTGGCCGCTTGATGGCTCCAGCAACCAAGGCAATGAAACTCGGGAGGACCCTCGTCCACCTCCGCCACTATCACTCCGGCTTCCGGAATCGATAGTGCGACACGATCCATTCGTTCCCTTCCTGGTATCCCCAGAGTTCCGCGCAAGCCATGTAAAAGACGCGCCAGTAGGCCCACCAGCGTTTGGCCTGGTCCACTCCATAGGTTTGCTCAAAAAGCGGCCAGATCTCTTCACGATGGGCATCCATGTTGGCCAGCCACGCATTGCTGGTTTTTTCGTAATGCTGCCCATTCACGCACCAGTGGTCTTCGATCCGCAGATCGTCCTGGAAATAAAGCAGCAGGTCATCGCTCGGCATCTGCCCGCCCGCAAAAAAGTAGCGGGTCATCCAGTCGGAAGGCCCCTTGTCCACGTAATGATAAGCAAATTCGCGGTGGGTGAAGATGTGGACAAACAGTTTCCCGCCCGGCACCAGCCATGAGGCCACTTTGGCGAGCAGCTTCTGATAATTCTTCATGTGCTCGAACATCTCCACACTCACCGCCCGGTCGAAACGCTGCTCCGTGTCGAACACATTCATGTCGCAGGTCACGATGGTCAGGTTTTTAAAACCCTTCTCCGCCGCCACCGCATCGATGTGCGCCTTCTGCGTCCGGCTGTTGGACACGGCGGTGATCCGGGCATTCGGATAGTGCTCCGCCATCCAGAGCGACAGCGATCCCCACCCGCAGCCCATCTCCAGAATCCGCTGGCCGTCCGCCAGTTCCGCCCGCTGACACGTCAGGGCCAGCATGTTTTCCTCCGCCTCGTCCAGCGTCATGGTATTTTCCTGCCACAGCCCGGAACTGTATTTCAGCCGTTTCCCGAGGCAGCGCTGGTAAAACACGGTCGGCACCTCGTAGTGCTGCACATTGGCCTCCTGGGTCTGTTCCGCAATCCCCCGCGTCTTCAAATCCGCCACGTATTCCAGCAGCGCCGCCTTTTGCGAAACCACATCCGGCCGCGTGTGTTCCTTGATGGTGCCCGCCAGCAGATGCCGGATACCGGCACGCACCAGCACGTCAGGAACGACGTTGGATTCAATGAGGGAGTCGAGATTGATCATGGGCGCGGAATTCGGAAATGGACCATTCGGAACGGATGGCGTCTTTTCCATAGCGGATGCCGCGGCTGATCGGATGCCGGGAATTATGTAAAACCGCCTTCCCAAGGTAGCCATCACCGCTCCGCGTGATGAGCAAATGCACGTCCCGGTGCGCTGGATTGCCTGAATGAAAATTCAATTCAAGCTTATTGGGAAGCTGCTTTGGGAAGTCCATGCCCTGAGTGGAATTCACCTGCAACACGCATCACGCAGAGCGGTGATGGCTACTTTGCTCTTCAAGCGCCCACCCGCCGCCGGTCTCGCACCGCATCCGCCAGATCGGCCAGCACGCCTTTGGTCTCCCCCCATCCGAGACACGCATCGGTAATGCTCTGGCCGTAGACCAGCTTTTTCCCGGGCACCACGTCCTGACGGCCTTCCACGAGGTGGCTTTCGATCATCACGCCGGTGATGGCCTTGTTCCCGGCGCGGATCTGGCTGGCGACGTTGGCGGCGACCTGGGGTTGGTTGCGGTGGTCCTTGTTGGAATTGGCGTGGGAACAATCGACCATGATCGTGGGCAGCAGGCCGGCTTTTTCGAGCATCGCGGTGACTTCCGCAATCTGCTCCGGCGCGTAATTGGGCCCGTTCTTGCCGCCGCGCAGGATGATGTGGCAGGACTCGTTGCCGGTGGTCTTCACGATGGCGGCAACGCCCTGTTTGGTGACGCCGAGGAAATGATGCTGCCCCCGGGCCGCGCGGATGGCGTCCAAAGCGATGCCGATGCCGCCGCCGGTGCCATTTTTGAATCCTATCGGCATGGACATACCGCTGGCCAGTTCCCGGTGGACCTGACTTTCCACGGTACGGGCGCCGATGGCTCCCCACGTGATCAGATCGGCAACGTATTGGGGACTGATGACATCCAAAAACTCGGTGCCGGCCGGCACGCCCATGCCGGTGAGACTGAGGAGCAGGCGGCGGGCAAGCTGCAGGCCGCAGTTGATATCAAAACTCTCGTCGAGGCCCGGATCATTGATATATCCTTTCCAGCCCACCGTGGTGCGCGGCTTCTCAAAATAAACCCGCATCACAATCTGCAGCGCATCTTCATATCTGGCCATCTCCGCCTTGAGCTGGGTCGCATAGTCGATCGCCGACTTTTCATCGTGGATGGAACAAGGTCCCACCACCACCAACAGGCGGTCATCGCGGCGATGGATGATGGCATCGGCTTCGGCCCGGGCTTTGGAAACAAAAGCCGCTTCATGGTCACTGGCATGCAGATTGCGTGAGGCAACTTCCGGGGAGATCAGGCTCCAGATTTCGGAAATGCGGACGTCGTCGGTGGAGATCCGGGTGTTCATGGGGCAGGGGCAAAGAGGACAAGACCGGGCTAACACCCGCGGATACAGGTCACACGCCATCACTCACCTTGCGCCGGTCGCGCACGGCGTCGGCGAGGTTGGCGAAGACGGCTTTGGTTTCCTCCCAGGCGAGGCAGGCATCGGTGATGCTTTGACCATACACGAGCGGCTGATCTGGCTTCACATCCTGACGGCCTTCCACGAGATGGCTTTCGATCATCACCCCGGTGATGGCCTTGTTGCCCGCCCGGATCTGGCTGGCGACATCGGCGGCGACCTTGGGCTGGTTGCGGTGGTCCTTGTTGGAGTTGCCGTGGGAGCAGTCGATCATGATGCTGGGCGTGAGGCCGGCTTTTTCGAGCATCCCGGTGACTTCAGCGACGTGTTCCGGGCTGTAATTGGGACCGGATTTCCCCCCGCGCAGAATGATGTGACAGGAGTCATTGCCGGTGGTCTTCACGATGGCGGCGACTCCCTGTTTGGTGACGCTGAGGAAGTGGTGGCTGCCCTGGGCGGCCCGGATGGCGTCGATGGCAATGCCGATGCCGCCGCCGGTGCCGTTTTTGAAGCCGACAGGCATCGACAATCCACTGGCCAGCTCGCGGTGAACCTGGCTTTCCACCGTGCGGGCCCCGATGGCGCCCCAGGTCACGAGGTCCGCCACATATTGCGGGCTGATGGCATCGAGGAACTCGGTGCCGGTGGGGATCCGCATCGCCGTCAGGTTCAGCAGGAGCTTCCGGGCGAGGTGGAGGCCGCGGTTGATATCAAAACTTTCGTCCAGCCCGGGGTCGTTGATATAGCCTTTCCACCCGACGGTGGTGCGCGGTTTTTCAAAGTAGACGCGCATCACGAGCTGGAGCGCATCACCGTATTTGGCGAACTCCTCCTTGAGCAGGGAGGCGTATTCCAAAGCGGCCTTTTCGTCGTGGATGGAACAGGGGCCGACCACCACCAGCAGCCGGTCATCGCGGCGGTGAATGATGTCATCGGCCTGGGCACGGGCCTTGGTGACAAAAGCAATCTCGCGCTCGCTGGGGCAGAGTTCGCGGATGACGACCTCCGGGGAGATGAGACTCCAGATCTCGGAAATACGGACGTCGTCGGTGGAAATCTTGGCAGACATGAAAACAGGGGCGCAGAAAAAAGAAAACCGCCCGGCTCGGGAACCGGGCGGTGCGGGGGAAGGCATTTTTCGGACAGAGGACGGCGCCTTTCAAGAGAAAACCTGGCGCCATTCCCCGATGGGCGGCTGATAAATCCGTCCCGGCAGGCCGTTCTGTCCATCCATCCACCTGTATGAAGCCCGTCCTCCTCCTTACTTTTCTCCTGTCCCTGACTGCCGCCCAGGCAGAACTGCGTCTCCCGGCCGTTTTCAGTGACCACATGGTCCTCCAGCAAAAGCAGGCCGATCCGGTCTGGGGCTGGGATACCCCGGGCACCAAAATCACCGTGAGCTTTGCCGGACAGACCAAGGAAGCCACCGCCGACGGCCAAGGGAAATGGACGGTAAAGCTGGACCCCCTGCCCGCCACGGCCACACCGGCGACCCTGACCGTTCAAGGCAGCAGCAAAAAGGAGATCCATGACGTGCTGGTCGGTGAAGTCTGGATCTGCTCCGGTCAATCCAACATGGAATGGCCTGTCAATAAATGCTGGGACGGCGATCTGGAGACCATGGCCGCGAAATTCCCCGGCATCCGCCTCCTCAGCGTGCCCATCAAAGGCACCCAGGAGCCTCAGAATGATTTCAAAGGGGAATGGGCCCCGTGCTCCCCGGACACCGTTGGCAACTTTTCTGCCGTCGGCTTTTTCTACGGCCGTCTGCTCCACGAGATCCTCGGCGTGCCCGTCGGACTGATCGACAATGCCTGGGGCGGCAGTGCGGCCGAAGCCTGGGTGCGGCGTGATGTCCTGGAACAGGATGCGCGGTTCAAACCCTTGATGGAGCGCACCCTCAAGAGTGAAGCCGATGCTGCCAATCCTGAGGCCCTCGCCAAATATGAAGCCCAGCTCGCCGCATGGAAAATCAAGGCCGAGGAACAGAAAAAGGCCAACCAACCCGTCAGCCGGGGCCCGAATTCCCCTGCGGGCTGGCTCTCCGGCAATGCCCGTCCGGGCAACATCTACAATGGTTCGCTGCTGCCCACCATTGGTTATGGCATCAAGGGCGCGATCTGGTATCAAGGCGAATCCAACGCCGCCCGGGCGGCGGAATATGCCGACTTGTTCCCTCTCATGATTTCCCACTGGCGCAAGGAATGGGCCCAGGGCGACTTCCCGTTTTACTGGGTCCAACTGGCTGACTTCAAAGCAGAACAGCCCCAGCCCGGCGACAGCGAATGGGCGGAACTGCGCGAAAGCCAGACCAAAACCATCAGCGCCATCCCGAATGGCGGCCAGGCGGTGATCATCGACCTCGGCGAAGCCGCTGACATCCACCCCCGCGACAAACGCGACGTCGCCGAACGCCTCGCCCGCTGGGCGCTCGCCCGGGATTACGGCCAGAAACTGGTGTATCGCAGCCCCGAGTATCAATCGGTGGCCATCAGCGACGGGAAAGCGGTCCTGACGTTTGATCTCTTCGGCTCCGAAAAACTCCGCGCCCATGACGCAGCAGAATTGAAGGGTTTCGCGGTCTGCGGCCAAGACCAGAAGTGGGTCTGGGCCGAGGGCAAAATCACGGGTAAAAACACCATCGAAGTCAGCGCCAAAGACGTGCCGGCACCCGTCGCCGTCCGCTACGCCTGGGCCGATAATCCCGTATGCAACGTCACCAGCGCTGAAGGCCTGCCCCTGACCCCGTTCCGCACCGACAGCTTCCCGAAAGCCGCTCCGGCCAAGCCTTAGCGTCTCTCCAGCCCCGGGCGTGGCGCCCGGCCCCCCTGGGCCTTTCCTCTTGACCCTGCGGGACCGGGCAGGGTAGGAACGCGGCCTTATGAAAGTGCTCGTGACCGGTGGTGCCGGGTTTATTGGATCGCACACGGTCGAGCGCCTGCTCGCCCAGGGCGATACCGTGACCGTGTTGGATGAATTCAACGACTACTACGACCCCGCCATCAAACGGGCCAACGTCGCCGGCTTCCAAGGCCAAGCCAACGTCATCGAAGGCGACCTCCGGGACCGTCCCACCGTGGACCGCGTCTTTGCCGAAGGGAAATTCGACACCGTGATCCACCTCGCCGCCCGGGCCGGGGTGCGTCCGTCCATTGACGACCCCGCGCTCTACCTCGCCACCAACATCAACGGCACCTTCCACCTGCTGGAAGCCGCCAAAGCCACCGGCGTGCCCCGTTTTGTCTTCGCCAGCAGTTCCTCGGTTTACGGGATCAACAAAAAGGTCCCCTTCGCCGAGACCGACCGCATCGAGCAAACCATCTCCCCCTACGCCATGACCAAAATGGCCGGCGAGCAGATGTGCTCCAACTACACGAATCTGTATAACATCCGCACGGTCTGCCTGCGCTTCTTCACCGTCTACGGACCCCGCCAGCGGCCGGACCTCGCTATCTCCAAGTTCACCGCCCTGATCGACCAGGGCAAACCGGTCCCCCGCTACGGCGACGGCAGCACCGCCCGCGACTACACCTTCGTCGATGACATCGTGGACGGCATCATGGCCTCCGCCGCCTACGAGGGCGACCCCTTCGACATCTTCAACCTCGGCGGCTCCCAAACCACCACCCTCGCCGGCCTCATCATCGCCGTCGAAGATGCCTTGGGCAAAAAAGCCATCATCCAAGACCTCCCCCTCCAACCCGGCGACGTCCCCCTCACCTACGCCGACGTCTCCAAAGCCAAACGCCTCCTCGGCTACAATCCCAACACGCCGATCCAGGAAGGGATTCCGAAGTTTGTGCAGTGGTATTTGAGCCGGAAGGGGTGAGACTTTGGTTCCTTGCTAAGCTCATTATTACGCAGTCCATGGCTGGCTGGTCGGCAGTTTCCAAAAAGCACGGTCCATGAGCAACCTAAGCCTGAATCTCGTCGTCCTAAGATCAACAGACCCGGAGTATTCCGCCAGGTTCTACTCTTTACTCGGTCTACGGTTTTCGCGGCATCGGCACGGCAATGGTCCCGTGCATTTTGCCGCAGAGCTTTCCCGGCAGCGTCTTCGAACTCTACCCCCTTTCCAGCGATGGCGTCTCCACATTGGGCACCAGAGTTGGATTCTGTGTCCCTTCAGTTGATGATGCGTTGACCGCGTTGGCTGACTTTCCCTCAGCCATCATCTCGCCAGCCCGCGATTCTGAGTGGGGCCGCCGCGCAGTGGTGGCTGATCCGGATGGGCATCGGGTGGAATTAGTGGAAAGTAATAATTTGTCAGACACCGCCCCGTAAGCCTTATTCCATCCCGGACAGCCCCTCCAAACCACCCGCGCGCCCCAAATTCTAAATTTCCGTCCCACCGGATTTCTGTTTGCAAAATTTCCCCACCCGTTTTTAGTGCGCTCCCCCCATCCGGGGTCATTCTGAACCACTTTACCTACCATGGGATCCCTCAAAAAACGGAGAAAGACCAAGATCAACAAGCATAAGCGCAAGAAGCGCATGCGCGCCAACCGCCACAAGAAGCGCTTGCGTTACAAGTCCTAGTCCCGCAGCCTCGGGAGCATGAAATCCCGGATTTTCGTCAAGCCCCAAGCCTGCCGCGTCCGCTTTTTCCCCAGTGCTTCTGCCGCCGGACTGGCTTGTTGCCTGATCCTTACGTTTTCAAACAAGGCCCACGCGGATGCCCCCAAGGCTTCTTCGTGGGCCTCTGTCATGCCCGGACCCGAGTTCCACCAGCCGCCCGTCTCCCGGTCGGAGGCCAATCCAGCTCCCGCCGTCCAACGCGCGGCAGCCCTCGCCCTTTATTACAAGGCCCGCCGCCTCGATCAGGAAACCGACGACCCTTCGGTCCTTGCCTTGTATCTCGAAGCCGCCAAACTCGATCCTGGCCAGCCCACCCTCAACCGGCGCCTGATCGATCTCTACACCCGCAATGGCCAGCTGAATGAAGCGCTCGCCTTGTTGGAAAAATCGGTCGCCCAGTTTCCCAAAGACCCCGCTCCGCTCCTCGCGCTCGCCCGCTTCCTCAGCAAGCACCACCAGGAAGCCCCCGAGTTGAAACTGCGCGCCATGCGCACCGCCGGGGAAGCGGTCACCAAATTTCCTGGTTCCGCCGACGCGGTGGACCACCTCGTCCGCCTCCACCTCGCCGACCAGCACCGGGAGAAAGCCCAGTCGGTAATCGACCAAGCCCTGCGTTCCCCATCCACGAACCCGGCCTACTGGCTTGCCCTCGTCACCCCCGCCCGCAATGCCTATCCGCTGGACGACCGCGACACCTACGAAAAACACTTTGGCATCGTCAGCCAAGGGATTGAAAAAGCCCTGTCACTGGATCCCGATAGTCCGGACCTGCAGGAAGCCGCCGGCGATTTTTTCGCCCGCAACCGCCAGCCTGACCGCGCGCTGGCCCTTTACGAAAAAGTGACGGCCCAACGCCCGGCCGACCTGAAAACGAGGCAAAAACTCGGTCAGCTCCTCCGCATGGCGGATCGGAATCTGGAGGCCATCGCGCTGTTCGAATCCCTCGTCACCATCGACCCGGGCGACACGGTCTCGCTCAAAGCGCTGGTCTCCCTGCACGAAAAAACCGATCCGGCCAAGGCGCTCACCCACCGGGCCTCCCTGCTCCATCTCGAAAACGGCGATCCCCGCGATTATGGCACCACGACCACCGAGCTCCTGAAGGCCAAACGGTCCACCGAAGCTCTGACCTTGATCAAGCGTGGTCTCTTTTTCCATCCGGACTCCGCGTCTCTCCTTTATCTCCAAGCCCGCGTCCTCTCCGAAAAGGGCGATCACTCCGCCGCCCTCGACTCCCTCGCCCTGGCGGAGACCCGCGCCAAAGACCGCTCCCCCAAGCTGCTCGATTCGGCTTTTTATTACAGTTGGGCCACCGTCGCCCAGCGGGCGCAGCGCGAAGAGGAAGCCGAAGCGCGCTACCGTCAATCCATCGAAAAAGCGCCATCCACCGAACCCGAACGGGCCGCCCCCGCCTACAATGACCTCGGTTACCTTTGGCTCAGTCAAAACAAAAACCTCGAAGCCGCCGGCGAACTGCTCCGCACCGCCAACGAACTCGTCAAAGACCATCCGCCTTACCTGGACAGTCTCGGCTGGTGGCACTTCCAGAAAAAGGACTACCCCAATGCCCTGAAAATCCTCCGCAAAGCCGTGGAAATCGCCCAGCCCCATCCGCCGGAAGAATTGTTGGAGCATCTCGCCAAAGTCGAGGCGGCGGCTTCTGGAAAATAGGAGCTATTCGACCTACAGGACGGATAAGATCCTCCCACTACTGAATCAGGAGGCTCCGCGGGGCCGTCGGACGTTTTTTCAGCGGTGCCCTGCCTTTCCCAAAAGTTAATCCCTCCCATGCCCGAGTTAGCCGAAGTCTCCTATTACGCCGCCCAATGGAATCCGGGCCTCAGCCAGAAAATTCTCCGCGTTCACACCGGGCCGAAGCCACGATTTTTCCGGAACACCCATCCATCAGCATTCGCCGCGCTGGCCGGCACCACCTACCGCAGCGCCCGCACCCACGGGAAAAACATGCTCTTTGAATTCTCGGGCAGCCTCTGGCTCAGTGGCCATCTCGGCATGACCGGCGAACTCCTCACCGGCCCGCCGGAACACCCGCCCACGGCCCACGATCACCTCGTCCTGTATACCAAGTCGACCGCCCTCATCTTCCGCGACTTCCGCATGTTCGGCAGCGTCCGCCTGGATGAATCCCCTTCCACCCCGCCTGCAGCCTGGCAGGCCCTGCCCCCGGAAATCCTCAGTCCGCAATTCACCACCGCCCGCGTCACCAGCGCTCTGCAACGCCACGCCCGCAGCCCGCTGAAGGCTTTCCTGCTCGATCAGGCCTGGTTCCCCGGCATCGGCAACTGGATGGCTGACGAAGTGTGTTATCAACTGCAACTGAATCCCGCCACGCCCTCCGGCACCGTCGATCCCGCCGCACTGCGCAAGGTGCTCCGCGACATCTGCCAAAAATCCATGAAGACCATCGCCGTCGACTGGTCCGATCCTCCCGCCACATGGCTCATGCAGCACCGTTGGAAGGATGGCGGCCTCTGTCCTGGCAAAAACTGCCGCACGGCCCTCGTCCGCGAAACCCTCCGCGGCCGCACCGCCTGCTGGTGCCCAGTCTGCCAGCCCGGCTTGTGACATCGGATCATCCGGCCGGCGGCACCCGGCCAAAAATCAGCGACGCGTGATATCCCCAAAAACCCAGCGAATTCGACATCACCAGCCCACCACCCAACGTCCTCCCGGCCTCCCGGGGAACGTCCAACGGAGCCAGGGCAGGATCTACTTCCTGACAGTCCGGCTGAGGAGGAAGCCAACCACCCGCCAAGGCGGCCATCGCGATCACCGCCTCCATCACCGGGGTGGCCCCAAGGCAATGTCCGGTCACCGTTTTGGTGCTGCTCACGGGCGGCAGCCGGTCTCCAAAAACGGTGCGCAACGCTGCCACTTCGGCCCGGTCGTTCAACGGGGTGCCCGTTCCGTGCGCATTCACATAACCCACCTCCCGGCCGCCCCCGGCCTGCGATTCAATTCCAGCCATCGTCAGGGCCCGGCGCATCGCCCCGGCCAGCGCCCCCCCGTCCTCACTCAATCCCGTCTTCCCGGTCCCATCGTGCATCGTCTGCCCCCACCCCGCCAGCCGTGCCAGCGGCCGCGCCCCGCGGGCCGCCGCATGGGAAGCCCGCTCCAGCACTAGAAACCCCGCGCCTTCCCCCAGCAATAACCCATTCCGCGACGCCTCAAACGGCCGGCAAACCCGCCCCGAATTGTCATGCGAGCCCAGCAAACCCGCCCCTGCCATGCCGGGAAAAACCAAGCCATTCCGTACCGCATCCGCCCCCCCGGCCAGCATCACATCGGCGTGGCCCAGCAGCAGTTGCTCGGCGGCATAACAAATCGCCACCGCCCCGGACGCACAGGTCGCCGACAACGTCATCCCCGGTCCCCGGGCTCCCGCCTGTTGCGCCACCGCCCCGCTCAATGCGGCCAGGGTGGTCGTCGCCGCGAGGGTTGGCCGCGCACGCTTCCCACCGGCGATGGCGGCCTGCGCCACCTCCCACTGCGCCTGACATCCCCGTGAAGTCCCCACCGCCACTCCCAGCCGCTCCCGGTCGGCACTGAGACCCGGCTTTTCCGCCAAACCCGCCTCCCGCATCGCCTCCTCCGCTGCCACGAGGGCAAACTGCACACTCGGGTCCAGCCGCTTCCCTTTTCCGCTTCCTGCCCAATTCTCCACCAGGCATCCCGCATACCGCTGCCCGGCCACTTCGACCCATTCTCCGCCTGGCCGGCCCGTCCGCGCCGCCTCCACCAAAGCCTTCACCCCAATCCCGCAGCCTGACACCACGCCCCTCCCGGTCACCACAATCGGATCTTCCCTTAATTCCTGCGCTAAACTCCAAGCCATGGCCCCATCGTGCCGCGTCGCTCCCGCCGGGCAATCGGAAGCTCACCGCCCCCGGTTTTACAGCACGCCCGACTCGATCTGATCCAAATAGATAAAGTCCGGCGCCTTCACCCCGGCTTCCTGACGGATCTTCACCAGCCGGGGGGATTCGAAAAAGGCCCTGGCATCCGCGATCGAAGTCCATGCCGAGAAATGCACAATCCGGTTCGGCTCGTGCTCATAACGCAACACTTGGAAACTGCGCTCCCCCGCCTCCTTCCGGATGCCGGCCGCACCATCAAAGACCTTTTTCCAGGCCTCGTAGTCGGCCACTTCATGAATGATCAGGACGTATTGCATAAATTTAGTTAAAGTTAATCCGTAACTCCATACCGCTCGCGCCACTCCACCGGAAGCCGCACCGGCCGGCCGGATTTCAGATTCACCAGAGCCAGCGCCTGCCGGCTCGTCACCAACAGCGCCCCATCGGACGGGCGGTGGATTTCAAAGCGGCACCAGAAACGCGCCCGCTCCATCGAGTCCAGCACGCCATGGATTTCCAGATGATCGCTCAGCAGCGCCGGCCGCCGGTAATCGATCTCCGTGCGCACCACCACCGGCACCTCGCCGAGCGCCACCATCTCCCGCATATTCATCCCCATCTGCCCCGCCAGACGGGTGCGGCAGGTTTCGATGAAGCGCAGATAGGCAATGTTATGCACTACCCCTCCGGCATCGGTATCAAAAAACATCACCTCCTCGCGGGTGATCAGCGATGGGGCGTCGGTCATTTGGCGGACGGGGCGAAAAGTTCGTCCAAAAACGCCCGCAGGTGCGTCCACGACCGCGCATCCGCCCTGGCATCGTAGGCATTGCCTTTGCTGACGTCGCTGCCCGCTCCCGGATTTGAGAAGGAATGCACCGCGCCACTGTAACTGATCATCTGCCAGTCGACCTTGGCGGCGTTGAACTCCGCCGTCATCGCCGCGATGCCCTCGGCAGGCACATACGGATCATCCGCGCCATGCAGCACCAGCACCTTGGCCTTGATGTTTTTGCCATCCGCCGGCGTGGGGGAATCCAATCCGCCATGGAACGAGACCACGCCCTTTACATCGGCCCCGGCCCGCGCCAGTTCCAGCACCCCGGTGCCGCCGAAGCAATAACCAATCGCCACCACCTTTTCCGGATCGACATTGGGCTGCTTTTTCAACTCCTCCAAACCCGCCAGCAACCGCATCCGGAACAACTTCCGGTCCGTCTTGAATTTCCCGGCCTCGGCGGCTGAGTCCTTCGGATTCGAAGGCCGCACTCCCTTGCCATAAATGTCCGCCACCATCGCCACATAACCCAGACCGGCCAATTGTTCGGCGCGTCCTTTCGAGTAGGCCTGCACTCCCACCCAGTCATGAATCACCAGCACGCCCGGCACCTTTCCTGACACCGTCTTCGGCACCGCCAGCCAGCCTTCCAAGGTGGTATTGCCTTCCGCATACTCCACCGCCTTCGCGGTCACCTCCCCCGCCCGCAGGGACGGAACCAGCAACGCCGCAAAAACAAAAGACCCGGCAACAATCAATGACTTGAGGGGATTCATAGGCCGGCAACCTACCCCCCCGCGTACACCCTGCAACGCATTCCCGCCCTCCCGGATTCCGGCGCCGATCTTCAAGATTTCGCTTTCGACGTCCGGGCTTGCGCGTTCGATGGGGGACGCTGCCACCGCTTCCATTTCCCCGCCCTTGTCCCTGACTTCCCTCCGCCTCCGCGACTTCCGCTGTTTCCCCACGCTCTCCTGCGCCCTGGGCGGCGGCATCACGCTCTTAACGGGAGACAACGCCCAGGGAAAAACCTCCATCCTCGAAGCAGTCTGCGTCCTGCTGCGCCTCCAGTCGCCCCGCACCAGCACCGGCAAGGAACTGGCCCGCTTTGGGACCGACGGCTTCGGCGTCGCCGGGACCTTCGATGGACACGAGCTCACCCACACCACCCGGGGCGCGGAAAAAAAGCTCCTCATCGACGGCGAACCCGCCCGCCGGACGGCCGACTATCTGGCCGCCAGCGGCCTGGTGGTCTGGATGGGCAATGGGGACCTCGAACTCGTCTCCGGCACCGGCGAACCCCGCCGCCGCTACCTCGACTTCCTCGGCAGCCAGCTTTTCCCGGAATACCGCGCCGCGCTCAAGGCCTACGAAAAAGCCCTCCGCCAACGCAATTTCCTCCTCAAACGCGACGCCACCCCGTCCTGGCAGGAAATCGATGCCTACACCGCCGCGCTGGTTCCCCACGGCGAAACCCTGCTGCGCCTCCGCGCCGCCCTCCTCGAAAAACTCACCCCGCACGCTGCCTCCGCCCACGCCGCCATCCGCGCCGCCGACCCCGGATCCGCCACGCCGGAAGTCCTTTCCCTGACATGGCAGCCCGGGGGCGATTCCGACCACCTGAGCGCCCAACTCCTCGAACGCCGCGCCGAGGAAGCCCGCCGCCGCGTCACCCTCTGCGGCCCGCACCGCGATGACTTCCTGCCCGCCCTTGATGGTCTACCCGCCGGCACCTTTGCCTCCGAAGGCCAGCAGCGCACCATCGCCCTGGCGCTCAAACTCGCCCAAGCCACCCTCCTGCACGAAGCCCGCCAGCAATCCCCCATTCTCCTGCTCGACGACATCTTCGGCGAACTCGACCCCCACCGCCGCAACGCCTTGCTCGCGGCCCTTCCCGCCGGCTCCCAAAAGCTCATCACCACCACGCACCTCGGCTGGCTCGACACCCAACCCCTTGATGCCCAGCGCTATCAAGTCGAACGCGGCACCATCCGGCCCGTGTGATTGGTCGGAGCCTGGCCCTGCCTGCCCTCAAGGCTTCCGTTCCACCGCCTGCTTCCGGCTGGCTTCCGAAAGTTTCTCCAATGGCACCCGGTAGGGTTTTCCGTTCATCTTCAGCACCACCACCCCGCCTTCCACCGCCACAAAAACCGCGGTGATCACTTTTCCGTCCGCGCTGGTCCACTGCTCCGGGGCCGGTGCCTCCGGTTTATCAGGAACTTTCTTCGGGGTCAGTCCTGAGGGCTTGGTGGTGGATTTTTTCTCCAGGCTCGCCCCCTCCGTGATCCAATCACGTATCAGCTTGAGTTCCTTGGGGGAAAGTCCGTCGCCATCGGGCGGCATCCGTCGTTTGTCCCCCTCAGGAAGCGTCAGCAACTCCATCAATGGACTCTCCCCCGGCCGGCCCGGATCAATCATCCCCGAAGGCCGGATATCGCCCGCGAGGACCTTCAGGTCATCAAAGACATAGCCATTTTTCTTCTTTCCGCTGGCCTCGCTGTGGCACTCATAGCAGTGCTTTTTGAAAATGGGCGCGATGTCACGCTTGAAGTCCACCGCGTGCAGCCCAAGCGGGAATCCGATCCATAACCCAAAAAATGCAGCCCTCAGCATAGCGGTCCACTAGAAACCCGGAACCCCATCCGGCAAGTCCCGTGGCGTAGGGAAATCCATGACCGAGCCCGTCCCCTGAGGTCCAACGGGCCCGGCACCCCGCCCAAAATGCCCCGCCAGCCTGAAAAGCCCCGCGCTCTTGACCCGTGGAAGCAAAGACGGCACTGTACGATTCCTTTTTGCGCCATTTTCCCCCATCATGAAGTTTCTTTCCCTCCTCTGCCTGGCCGTCCTCGCCTTTAGCCAGACCGCCTGCCAACGGAAAAAGCCCGGCCAGACCGCGGCCACCCCGCCGCCCAGCGCCCGGCCCGGCCTGAAAAACCAAGGCGTCAATATGCCCGTGGGCAGCTTCCCGCCCGGCACCCAGCTCAGCTACAGCCGCGTCGCCAACATCACCGGCCCCTTCATTGCCATCACCTTCGATGACGGCCCGCACGCTTCCAACACTCCGCGCCTGCTCGACATGCTTTCCTCGCGCGGCATCAAGGCCACCTTCTTCTGTGTCGGCACCAACGTCGCCCGATACCCCAACATCATGCGCCGCATCGTAGCCGACGGCCATGATGTGGAGAACCACACCTGGAATCACCCCAAACTTTCCAGCCTCGGCGACAGCGGGGTCCGCAGTGAACTCGACCGCGCCAATGCCGGCATCATGAGTGTAGTCGGAATCGCTCCCCGCATGTACCGCCCGCCCTATGGCGCCATCACCGCACGCCAAAAACAATTCATCATGAGTGAGTACGGCTACCCCACCATCCTATGGTCAGTCGACCCCGAGGACTGGAAGCGCCCCGGCCCCGCCGTCATCACCAATCGCATCCTCTCCCAGACCAAACCCGGTGCCATCATTCTCGTGCATGATATCCACGCCCCCAGCATCGACGCCATGCCCGCCACCCTGGATGGCCTGCTCGCCCGCGGCTACCGCTTCGTCACCTGCAGCCAACTCACCGCCATGGGTGCCGGCCGTACCCCCGGCCCCCACTTCGCAGCCTCACAGGCCACCATGGCTCCGGTGAACCTCTTCACCCCGGGCAGCTTCTAGCTTCCCTCAAAAGGTGTCAGGTTTCAGAACCCATAGCCCAGTCCCCCGGAGCCGAGCTCTTCCATCCTGATGACCCCCTCGCTGCCAGACCTGCAATTCATCGCCGCCCGCGCTTCCCTGCTGGATGTCGCGGCCTTCCTTGACCGCGTCCAGCGCCATGGCCAGCAGGATGATTACCGCCTCGCGGCCCTCCGTGAAGCCATTCCCCTCCTCCTCTCGGAAGACCCCCACCGCGTCCGCCGCATCCTGGAATCGCTCAGCGATTCCACCCTCGAACCCATCCCCGCCGCCACCATCCAAGGGGCGTTCGGGGCTCCCCGGCCCAGTTAACCCACTCAGCCTGCATGCGCTACATCGAACCCCACGGGCACATGGTCAGCCGGACCACCGACGACTATCAAGCCATGGTCATGGCCGGATGCGCCGCCGTTTGCGAGCCCGCCTTCTGGGCCGGCTATGACCGGAAAAACGCCCACGGCTTCTACGACTACTTTCTGCAGCTCACCGAATACGAGCCCCGCCGCGCCAAAAAATACCACCTCCCGCACTACACCTGGCTCTGCATCAACCCCAAGGAATCCGAGGACACCAAACTCGCCGACGATGTCATCGCGCTGATCCCGGATCTCCTCTCCAAACCCAATGTCCTTGGCATTGGTGAAATCGGCCTCAACAAAAACAGCCGGAACGAGCTTCTCATCCTCGAAAAACACCTGCAGCTCGCCGCCGACCACGATCAACTGGTGCTGGTCCACACCCCGCACCTCGAGGATAAACTCAAAGGCACCCGTCTCATTCTCGACGCCATCCAGAATTTCAGCACCCTCCGCCCGGAGCGGGTTATCATCGACCACGTCGAAGAACACACCGCACCGCTGGTCCTCGACCGCGGTTTCTGGGCCGGCATCACCCTTTACCCCGAGAGCAAAGCCACGCCGCACCGGGCCATCGACATGCTGGAGCTGTACGGCCACGAGCACATCTGGTTGAACAGCGCCTGCGACTGGGGCCACAGCGATCCCCTGGCCGTCCCCCGCACCGCCCTCGAAATGCGCCGCCGCGGCTATGACGCCGCCTTCATCGACCAGATCCTCTACCAAAACCCACTCCAATTCCTCAGCCAGAATCCACGATTCAAAGTCTGAGGATGAAGATCCCATGAAGGAGCCGGTTTGAGTGACCAGTCAGGGCGATGAAGCGAAAACAGGGCGCCCCGGCCGACGTATCGCAAGCAACCCCCATGTTGTTTCCCCGATTCCCCTTTAGTCTTCTGCTTGCCGTGGCCAGCCTGCCGGCCGCTTCAGCGCCGTTGTGGGCCGGTGACTTCACCCCGGAGCAACTTCACACGTTTGAGAGCAAAGTCCGTCCCTTGCTGGCCGAACATTGCTATTCCTGCCACGGGCCGCAGAAACAAAACAATGGTTTGCGGCTCGACTCCCGCGCGGCCATTCTGCGGGGGAGCGATTACGGGATTGTCGCGGAAGCAGGCAAGCCGGCAGAAAGCAAACTGCTCAAAGCCATCCAGCATGCCGAAGGCGTGGAAGCGATGCCCAAAAAGGCGGACAAACTGCCCCCGGAAGCCATCGCGGTCCTGACGGATTGGGTGCAGCAGGGCCTGCCCTGGCCGGAGGAAGCCGCCCCCGCCGCAGCCGTGGAAAACTGGAAACAGCACTGGGCTTTTCAACCGGTGGTGATGCCTCCCGTTCCAGTCGTGAAGGCTGCCGACCGGGTGCGGCAACCGTTGGACGCCCACGTACTCGCCGGCTTGGAAAAAGCCGGTCTGACCCTTTCGCCGGAAGCCGACCGCGCCACCCTCGCCCGCCGCGCCTGGCTCGACCTGACCGGACTGCCGCCCACTTTCGAGCAGGTGCAGGCCTTTGTCAGTGATCCGTCACCGGATGCTTGGCCGAGGCTGGTGGACGGCCTGCTGGGCTCCCCCAACTTCGGAGAACGCTGGGCCCGCCGCTGGATGGATATCGCCCGATATGCCGACACCAAAGGCTATGTCTTCCAGGAGGAACGCCGCTACGCCTACGCCTACACCTACCGCGATTGGCTGGTCTCCGCCTTCAACAACGACCTGCCCTACGACCGCTTCCTCATCCTGCAATTGGCGGCCGACCGGGTGACGGATTGGGAAAAGCAGCCGCAGGACCTAGCTGCCATGGGGTTCCTGACGCTCGGCCGGCGTTTCCTGAATTCCGAACCTGACATCATCGACGACCGGCTAGACGTCGTCTTCCGCGGCACCCAGGGCCTGACCGTCAGCTGCGCCCGCTGCCACGATCACAAGTTTGATCCTATCCCCACTGCCGACTACTATTCGCTCTACGGCGTCTTCGCCAGCAGCACCGAGCCCAACGACAAACCACTCATCGGCCAACCCGACGACTCCCCGGAATACCGCACTTACCAAGCCGAACTGGCGAAGAAGGAAGAAGCCGTGGCCGCCTTCCGCCGCCTGCATCCCCCGGAGCCCAGGAAGCCCCTGCCATATCTGGATCTCCTGACGCCCTACCAGGAAAAACCGCCCTTCAACCGCAAGCACCGCAACCAGCTGCGCGATCTCGTGAAGGAGGTGGAAAAATTCAAAGCCACCAACCCCGCCGCACCGCCGCGCGCCATGGTGATGGTGGACAAACCCCAGCCCGTGGAACCCGTGATTTTCCTGCGCGGCAATCAGGGACGCCGCGGCCCGCAAGTGCCCCGCCGCTTCCTCAAGGCCCTAACGCCAGGCGCCGAACGCCCTGCTTTTTCCCAGGGCAGCGGCCGCCTGGAAATGGCCCAGTCCATCGCCTCTCCCCAGAACCCGCTGACCGCCCGCGTGTGGGTGAACCGCGTCTGGACCTATCTGACCGGCACGCCGCTGGTGGACACGCCGTCGGATTTCGGGGTGCGCACCGCCCGCCCGGACCAGCCGGAACTGCTCGATCAGCTGGCCGCGCAATTCATGGCCGAAGGCTGGTCCACCAAAAAACTGATCCGCTCCATTCTCCTGTCAGCCACCTGGCAGCAGTCCAGCCTGACCTATCCGGAAGCCGCCGCCAAGGACCCGGAAAACCGCCTCTACTGGCGGCAAAACCGCCGTCGTCTCGACTTTGAGGCCCTGCGCGATTCCCTCCTCGCCGTCAGCGGCAATCTGGACCGCACCCTCGGTGGACGCGGCCAGGAAATGGTCACCGGGGCTGGAACCTCCCGCCGCACCCTCTACGGCCTGGTGGACCGGCAGAATCTGCCCGGACTTTTCCGCACCTTCGACTTCGCCAGCCCGGATGCCACCGCGCCCAAACGTTTCGAGACCACTGTCCCGCAGCAGGCCCTTTACATGATGAACAGTCCGTTTGTCACCGCCCAGGCCGAACGCCTGACCGGAGGGAAACCCACGGCCGACGGCCCGGAAACCATCCGCCACCTCTACCGCACCGTGCTCGCCCGCGACCCCGGCCCTGACGAAATCGAACTTGGCCTCGCCTGCCTCCACGACCTTGCCGTCCAACCCCGCCAGACCGGCACCGCCTGGCAGAATGGCTGGGGCGGTTTCGACCCCGCCACCCTGGCGACCACCTTCACTCCCTTCCCGCACTATCAGGAAAACCGCTGGTCTCCCTCCGCGACGGTGCCGGACCCCGCGCTTGGCTTCGTGAACCTCACCCGCGAAGGGGGCCACCCCGGCAGCACCGCCGCCCAATCCGCCATCCGGCGCTGGGTCGTGCCCACCGATGCCAGGGTGGAACTCAGTGGCACCGTCACCCTCCCGTCCGACCAAAGCACCGGAATCACCGCCTTCATCGTCCACTCCCGCCTCGGCCTGCTGGGCACCTGGCCTGTCCCGCCCGCCGGGAAGGTGGACGCCACCATCCCCGGCCTTGAGCTCAAAGCCGGCGACATTCTCGACTTCATCGTCGATTGTCAGGGCAGCCCCAACTCCGACAGCTTCTCGTGGTCGCCGGTCATCCGCGACACCACCAGCAACCTTGTCCTGGCCGACGCCACCAAGGACTTCGGAGGCCCCGGCGCCTCCGCCCTCGCAGCCTACGCCCAGGTGCTGCTGTGCTCGAATGAGTTCCTGTATTTGGATTAATCTGCTCACCCCTCTGGAGGCCCCGTATTTCCGGCCTTCAGCTGGATGATTTCCTCCCGCAGCCTCTGGTTCTCGGCACGAAGATCGGGTTCCGGAGCTTTGCGGGGTTGGGAATACCTGACGATTTTATCGTCTGAAAAATAGACCCCCGATCCCATGGAGGTTTTGCAGAACGCGTGATGTTCGTTTCCCTCGGGATCCAGATACCTGACGCGATAGATCCGGTCGGAACCTTCTCCCCACCAGCCTTTGCCGAAAGGAGCCCAGCGCATCCGCAGGAGCCGGCCCCCTCTATCCTCAAGGTGGGCTTTCAGCCGGTCCCAGTCACAAAAGACGCCCACCAGAACGACCGCTGGAATCAGCAGAGCAAACAACCATGGATTCTGAACCGTCATCGGCCTGAGGATTAACACGTCTTCCCTGCCGGAGCACCCAAAATAAAATTGATCCTTCCATGAATCAGGCGGAACCCCTAGGATTCCCTCACTTTGAACCCCTTTGCGTCCAGATTGTCCCATTCCCGATCATGAAATTCATCTTTCCAGCCCTCGCCTTCGCCTCGCTTTGTCTTCATGCCATGGCGGACACTCCTGCGCCCGCCCGTCCGAAAATGAACCCGGCGCCCACTTCACCGGAATTGCTGCCTGACGGCCGGGTCACTTTCCGTTGCCGGGCGCCTCAGGCCCAGGAGGTGAAGGTGTCAGGGCAATTCGGCCCGGAATTGAAACTCGAAAAGGGAGAAGGCGGATTCTGGACCGGCACCACCGGGCCGGTGGCCGCCGGGGTGTTTGAATACAGCTTCAAGGTCGATGGCATGAACATCATCGATCACCTGAATCCCATGATCAAACCGCAGCGGGCCCCGGGCAGCAGCATTCTGCACATTCCGGCCAATCCGCCTGCCCCATGGGATCTGCAGGACATCCCGCACGGCACGGTTTCCCTGCTCGACTATCAATCCAAAACCCTCAACAAATGGCGGCGGCTGGTGGTTTACACGCCTCCCGGCTACCGTGCGGACGACCCCGCCCTGCCCGTGCTTTATCTGAGCCATGGCTTCAGCGACAATGACCAATCGTGGACCGTCCATGGAAAAGCCCACTGGATCCTGGACAGCCTGATCGCCGAAAAGAAAGCCAAGCCCATGCTGGTGGTGATGCCTGACGCGCATGCCCTGCCACCGGGCGCCGGCTGGAAGGATGATTACGCTGGCGACAACACCAGGGCCTTTTGTCAGGAACTCACCACGGATGTCATCCCGCTGATTGAAAAATCCTATCACGTGAATCCCGATCCCGCTGCCCGCGCCTTCGCCGGTCTGAGCATGGGCGGCCACCACGCCCTGACGGTAGCCCTGACCTTGAATGACCGGTTCTCCCAAATTGGAGCCTTCAGCTCGGCAGTGCCTGGCGAAAAGCTCACCGGAGCCGCCCTGGCGGATCCTGCCGGAGTCAATGCGCGCCTGAAACTGCTCTGGATCGCCTGCGGTAAGGAAGATTTCCTCTTCAACGCCAACAATGCCTTCGACATCCTGCTCAAGGAAAAGGGACTGAACCACGAATATTCCGTGACGGAAGGAAACCACTCCTGGCCTGTCTGGCGGAATTACCTCGTGACTTTCGTGCCACGGCTGTTCCCCTGAGCCGGAGGCCACGGGCCGGCCCACCCTTCAAAAGGCCGGGCCGGCTTGGAGGAGGACGGTCTGCGACAAGGGAAACCCTCTTGATTGCGCCGGGGCCGTGTGGTCCGCTGTTCCTCCACCGCCTTGTTTGCCATGAGTGAAAAATTTTCCGCCTACGCCCATCCCGATGCCCTTGTCAGCACGGACTGGCTTGATAAAAACCTCGATACCCCCGGCCTCCGGATCGTGGAGAGCAATGAGGACCTGCTCCTCTACGATACCGGCCACATTCCCGGAGCGGTGCATATCGACTGGCGGCGCGACTTGAATGACCAGCTGGTGCGCGATTACATCGGGCCGGAAGCTTTCGCCGCCATGTGCGGCCGGTATGGCATCACCCCGGAAACCACGGTGGTCTTCTACGGCGACAAATCCAATTGGTGGTCCTGCTACGCGATGTGGGTGTTCCATCTTTTCGGCCATACCAAGTGCAAAATTCTGGACGGGGGCCGCGCCAAATGGGTAGCGGAAGCCCGCCCGCTCACCCGCGAAATTCCGGAACCGGCCCCGGTTTCCTATCCTGTCCCGCCCCGCCGGTTGGACGACGAAATCCGCGCCTTCTACGCCGATACCCTCGCCCACATGAAAGCCGGCCTCCCGATGGTGGATGTGCGCAGCCCCGGTGAATTCAGCGGCGAAGTGACCCACATGCCCGAATATCCGCAGGAAGGCGTGCTGCGCGGGGGTCACATCCCGGGTGCAAAAAGCATGCCCTGGGCCAAGGCCGCCAATCCCGATGGCACCTTCAAATCCGCTGACGAACTCCGCGATCTTTACGCCGGAACCCTCGGCCTGAAGCCGGACGATGACATCGTGGCCTACTGCCGCATCGGCGAACGCTCCAGCCACACCTGGTTCGTCCTCAAGTATCTTCTCGGCTACCAAAAAGTCCGGAATTACGACGGCTCGTGGACCGAGTGGGGCAACATGGTCCGTTCCCCGATCGAACGCAGCTAGGAACTATTTTCCGCAGGCAGGGCCTCTGCTTTCAGGAAAGCCTCCGCATCTGCCTCCAGCCCTGACTTACTCCTTCCATGTATCCCCCGCCTCTCCAGGATCTGATCGACCTCTTTGCCGGCCTGCCCGAAACCGAACGGCGGGAAATGCTGATCAACATGGCGGACACCGCACCGCTTTACGCCCCGGCGGAGGGAGAGACCTTCGATCTGGAGGATATCCGGAAGGATGAGGAGTGCACCGACACCGTAGGCGTGTTCCTGACCGCGGCCGCCGATGGCACCATCAGCTACAAAATCTCGCTGGGGCCGCAGGTGCAGACGCTCACCCGGGCCATGACCTCAATTCTTTGTCAGGGCCTGAATGGCAGCACCGCCGCCGGTATCCTTGAAGTCCCGGCCGACTTCGTCACCAAGATCGTCGGCACGGAGTTGGTCCGCGTCCGCAGCCAGACCGTGTATTACGTCCTGACGCGCATGAAATCCGCCGCCAAGGTTCACCTCAACCGGCTGCGCGCCGGCACGGCCACGCCGGAATCCTGACCTTGGGACCCAAGCCTTCCGACCATTGATCGTCCGGCGGAAGAGGCCTGTTCCGGACTGCGCTACTGGAGCCGGATGCCTGCGGAGGCCATCCCCTTGCGGAAGTCCTTTTGCATCGCGAGCGTATCCCTTCCCCGGACGAGGAATTGTTCGCGGTGGGCCTCGTCCTGGTCATTGCGGACCTTGCTCCTCGCGGCAAAATAATCGATCAGGCCCTTCCCAGTGCCATCCCCATCCTGGTGGCAGAAGTAATAAAAGAGCAGCATGGCCGAATAATAATTGATGCCGGCATTGTCGTTTTTCAGGGCATTCGCCCAGGTCTGGTCATCCATCTTCATCAGCTTTTCCAAAGGCACCGTCTCCACCCCCGAGTTGGCCAGGTGGCGATACTCGGTCATATTTTTTCCATGGCCCCGGAGCGTTAGCCTTCCCTTGGTGTAGCGCCCGGCGGTGACGTATTCCGCCGCCCCTTCCACCACCCACACCGGCAACCGTCCCAGCCAATCATTCATCACCTGGTGGGTGACTTCATGAATCAGCGTCGTGTTGCCATCCCCATCCTCCAGGATCCAGCGTTCCCCGATCTTTTTAACCCCCAGAAACGGCAGGGGCACCATCACTTCCCGGGTCCTCGACGTGTACATGCCCGCCGATCCCTCTATTCCGCCAGCCGCAAAATAAGCCGCTTTGGTCTCATACAGCCGGACCTTGAGAAATCCGTTGGGCAGCTTTGGATTCAGCCGCAACGGCAGTGCCACCACCGCTTCGAAGGTCGTCTCGAACAACCGGCTGAATTCCCTCACAATTTCCCCGCTCAGTTTCTCCGTGGAAATGAACTCGAAGTGATCGCTGCGGTAGATGAATTCGCTCTTCGTCTTGTCCTCACTCACTACCGTGAAGGCCGGCTTGTCCTTCAGCGCTACCAGTTCCGGCCAGCCGTGGGCATCGCGCTTCACCGTGGAATTCTGGCCAATCGGGAACCCGCCGTCATCCGTCAGGATTTCGGCATCCGCTTCCTCTTTTCCGGTGGCCGGTTTGGCAGGTCCGGGCGGCTTGGCCGGAGGAGGACCCGGTTTTACCCACTGTTTGACAAACTCCTGATCTCCTGCCGACAGCCGGGCAAACGGCACCCGCGCCGGTGCGGTCTGGCCGGGGATCTTCAGGACCGCCTCTCCGTTCAGCACATCCACCAATTCAGCCTGGATGACCTTGCCGTCGGCACTGGTCCACATCCGGGACTCGGCTTGCAGCATGGATCCGGCGAAACCGGCCGCGAGAACCATGGAAGCGAGCGCAAAAGAAAGGGTAGGCTTCATAACGCCGCGAAGATTGCAGCTAGCCTTCCCTTGTCAATCGGGCGCCGCAGCCGCCTTCACTTCGTCCCTGGCGGGTCGCCCGGTTTGTCAGATATTTCAGGGCGCAGGAACATCCGGTTCTCCTTGTAACTGATCACGGTATCCAGTTCCCGGAGAAAATCCGCCCCGAAAATGGCATCGAATTCCCCCTGCCCTTCCAAGGTCCCGGCATCCTTGAACAGGTCCGCACTGAGCACCTCCCGGTTCTCGATCACCGCCTCGCCGAGTTTCATCACCGGGACTTTGGTCCGGGCGGCCGGGGCTTCCCCGCCGATGCCGTAAATCTTGTCCGTCAGCGGACCAACCTCAAGCCCCGCCTTCCTGGCGAACTCCAGATGCACCACACATCCATGCGCGCCGGTGTCGATGAGAAACCGGGTCTTCACCTCCTTGATCGTCCCGTCCACCAGAATCTGATTGCCGGACAAACGGTAATCGAAGGATTGGTAATTTCTCAGTTCCAGCAATTCCTTCACCGTCAGGCTGCGGAACTCGGGCCGCTTGGCGAGGTCATCCCGGAGTTTGCTCCATTGCTCCACCAGGTGACGGTCGGTATCAGAGAGCTTGGCATATTCCAAGGGAGCGATCCTTCCATCCTGAAACCGGAACAGGGCCTGCGATTCCGCCTCCTTTTTGTCCGCCAGCGCCGCCGTGAAGGATTTGCCGTCGGCCAGAGTCCAGCGGCGGAACTCCTCCTTCGCCCCTCCGGCCTCGCTTTTGGGCTGGGCGGGTTTGTTGATATTGTCAGGCTTGAGGAACATGCGGCCTTCCCGATAACTGATCACCGCATCCAGTTCCCGCAGAAAATCCGCCCCGAAAATGACGTCATGGGTCTTTTTCCACTCGCCGTTCCGGAACAGATCGGTCGCCAGCATTCTGCGTTTTTCGATCACCGCATCGCCCAGTTTGATGCTGGGGACCACGGTCACTGCCGCCATCGCGATTCCCCCCACCCCCCGGATTTTTTGGTCAAAGGGCCCCATCTCCAAGGCCACCGCTTCCGCGGAACCGGAATGAATCAGGGAGGTATCGGCGCCGGTGTCCACCATGAAGCGCATTTCCTTGCCGTTCACCTGGCCTTCCACGTAGATGTGATTGCCCTCGATATCGAACTCAAACGATTGGTATCCCCGCAGCTCCAGCAGCTCCTTCACGGTGAGCTTGGCAAACTCCGCATTGTTCAGCAGGTCGTCTTTGAATTTCGTCCACTTCCGGATGAAGTTCTGATCCGGGTCCGCCAGTTCCCGGAGAGTGCGGGTCACCTTTTTGCCATCCTGCAGCTTGAGCGTGACCGAGGTCGTGGTCTTTTCCACCACCACCGCGTAGAAGGCCTTGCCGTCACGGGTGCTGAAGCGGCGGTAGACCGACGCCTCCTGGGCGGGGACTGTAATCAGGGAACCCACCGTGAAGACGGTGGTCATCAGCAGGACGGAAAGCATGCTTGATTTCATAACATTCAGGAAGGCGCCCGACCGGAAGTCCGCCGTCAAAGCGCTGCCGAGGAAACTAATGGACAATCCTCCGGGCGCATCGCTTATTTCCACCATTATGATGAATCGGCCGCCCCTGTCCAACCGGAAGCTCCTCTTCACCGGAGCTGCCTTGTTCGCGCTTCTCAACACCCTCCCGGCGCTCGAGCCCCGCCTTTGGATCAGCCTCGACGGCCGCACCATAGATGCCGAACTGATCAAAACCGAAGGTGAAATCGTGGAACTGAAGGACAAGGAGGGCCGGGTCCTCAAGGTTCCCAAAAGCTCCCTCAGTTTCGGTGATCTGGACTACATCGCCGAATATGGCCCGGAAGAAAAAAAGGCCAGCCTCGGCAGCAAGCCGGCCGGCAAAGCCAAAGTCCCCAACCCGGCGAAGGAAATGAAGTTCAGCCCCAAGTCCGTCAGGAAGGACTCCGGGGAAATCAAGTTGGGAACGTTATCGTTTCAGGTCACCGAAACGCCGCGCTTCAAGATTCTCACCTCCAAGGGAGTTGATCCCATGGACACGGCCGAACTCGCCGAGCGGCTCTGGCATGATATGGCCTTCTTCCACGCCACTTTCGCCGGGAAATTCAAGGACCGGCGCATGGCCATTATCCTGGCCGAACCGGAGAAGGATTTCACGGACCTCGGCGCCTGGTATGTGGAAATCCTCAACGCGGCCGGCAATACGGAACCTGCCGCCGACCTCAAGTCCCGCTGGCCCAATTCCAGCTCCAGTGCCATCAACCTGCCCGCGGATCTGGCCCAGCAAAACGGCATCCTGACCGAAGCCACGGTCATCCGCAGCGCCGGCCGGGGCGCCAAACCCAGCCCGCTGGTGGACAGCGCCAAAGGCGTCTGGGCGCCCTTCCGCACCCACACCCTGGCCGGCCATTTCCTTGCCCTTCAGGCCGGCGGCACTTCCAGCTTCGCCAAGGAGGGCATCTTTGCCATTTTCACAGGGCATGCCTACCACAAGGAAATCGACCTCACCGGCCAAACCGTCACCGGCATCCTCCATCAGGAGACCGGGAAAAAAACCTCCTTCGCCGGAGGGTATGATAACGGGAAAAATTGGCCGGGCGAACTCAAGCGGCGTATCCGCAAAGGTGAGCTCAAACCCAGCCTCACCACTCTGTTTGCCAGCTCCTCCAACGACGCCCAGCCCGACGATCTGGCCATGGCTTACAGCTTCTCCCGCTTTCTCCAAAGCACCCCGGAGCGGCATACCGCCTACAGCAAACTGATGGAGCGCATCAGCACCTCCCGGCAGGTTCCGGACCTGGACAGCATCGCCAAGATCTATGGCCTCGACGATGGCGCCGCCCTGGAAAAGGCCTGGCTGGCATGGGTGGACAGCAACGATTTCCGCTAGGAAATCCGCCCTTCACATCAAATCCTCCGCCGGATAAGTCCAGATCTCGCTGAGGGTCGGATGATAGAACGGAATGCGGGCGAATTCCGCCACGGTGCAACGGAAGTGCATGGCCACGCAGACTTCGTGAATCAGCTCCACCGCCTCCGGACCGACCACCGAGGCGCCCAGAATCTCGCCCGTTTCCGGGTCCGCGATCATTTTTACAAACCCCTCGACCGCGCCCATCACCATGGATTTGCCATGATCGTTGAAGGGATAGGACGCTGCCTTCCAAGGCCGTCCGGAGGCCGCCGCTTCCTCCTCGTTCATCCCCACCGCTGCGGCCTGCGGTTCCGTAAAAACCCCGAACAATTTCAGCCGGTAATCCATCTCCTCCAGCCCGCCTTCCCCGAGCAGGATCCGGGCGGCATTCCGGGCCGCCATCTCGCCCTGCTGGATCGCCACATGCACCACCTCGGCCTCGCCACAGACATCCCCGGCCGCGAAAATATGTGGGGCGCTGGTCTGCATGGTTTTCGACACCAGCACATGCCCCTGCCGCGCCAGATCGATCCCCGCCGCATCCAAGACCATCCCGTCCACCGCCGCACGCCGCCCCAGCGCCAGCAGCACTTCGGCCGCTTCCGCCGTGTGCTCCGCGCCGTCCTTGGTAAAGACCACGCGCTTTCCCGTCCCGGTGCGCTCCACCCGCACCAGACTGGTCCCGGTGTGCACCGTCATGCGTTTTGCAAAACTCTCCTGCACCACCGCCGCCACATCGTGGTCCATCCCCCGCAGCACATGTTTCCCTCGTTGGATGACCGTCACTGTGCGCCCGATCCCTTCCAGATAATGCGCCATCTCCAAGGCGATCGCCCCACCCCCCAGCACGATAAACGAAGCCGGGACCTCCTCCGCATCCAGAGCCTTGTCACTGGTCCATACGTCCGACTCCCGCAGCCCCGTCACCTCCGGCCAGGCAATCACCGATCCCGTCGCGATCAGCACGCTTTTTACCTTCACCGTTAGCCTTTCCCCACCCTCCCGCAGCGTCACCGAGAGCTCATGCGGTCCGGCAAATGCCGCCGTTCCCCGCAGCAGGGCAAACCGCCCATCTGCCAACTGTCCCTGCCGGTAGCCCGAAAATTCCGCGATCAGGGCCCGCTTCCTCTGCCGCACTGCCGCGGTGTTCACCGCCTTGAATTCCGCCTCCACCCCGAACTCCGCCGCATGGCGCACCTTCAGCGCCGCATTGGCCGTTTCGATCAGGGTCTTGCTCGGCATGCAGCCGCGCAAAATACAAAGTCCGCCCAATTCCTCCGCCCCATCAATCACCACGGTTTTCAATCCCAGCCCCGCCGCGGTCCGCGCCGCCGCATACCCGGCACTGCCGCCCCCGATCACCGCAAAGTCGTAGTCGTGTTCTGTCATCATCCTTCATCCTCTCCCTTTCTCCTCCCTGGAAAACCGCTAATCCTCCCCAAAAAGTCATCCGTGCCCTGCGTAAAACCGGTATCCTCCGTGGCTCCTCCCCCATGCCTGCTCCACCTGCCGACCCGTCCCCCGCCGAACGCCTCGACCGGCTCACCCCGGAAGAGCGGTCGCGCAACATGGCCCGCATCCGCAGTCATAACACCAAACCCGAAAAAATCGTCCGCCAGCTCGTCACCGCATTGGGCCTCCGCTACCGGCTCCAGCGCCGCGACCTGCCCGGCAAACCGGATCTCGTTTTCGGCCCCCGCCGCACCGTAATCTTTGTCCACGGCTGCTTCTGGCATCAGCACGCCCATTGCCCCGCCGGCCGCATCCCCACCGGCAACCGCCCCTTCTGGGAAACCAAGCTGGCCCGCAACACCCAGCGCGATGCCGCCACCAAACTCGCCCTCCAACGCCTCGGCTGGCGCGTCCTCACCGTCTGGGAATGTGAAACCAAAACTCCCGGCAAACTCGAAAAACGCCTCGCCCGCCTGCTGCCACCGCTGGCGCCGGAATGAGGTGATCCCGGCTGCCCGAGCCCGGCCCTTCCCTGGACGCATCGCCTTGCGCACGAAAGGCACACCGCTATGCTCGCACCCTTATGGCAGATGACGGGCTCACGCCGATGATGCGGCAATACCAGGCGATGCGACGCTCGCTGCCTGACGACGTGCTCCTGTTCTACCGGCTCGGCGACTTCTACGAGATGTTCTTCGAGGACGCCATCACCGCCTCCGCCATCCTCAATCTGACGCTGACCAAGCGCAACGCCATCCCCATGTGCGGGGTGCCCTATCATTCCGCGGAAGGCTACATCCAGCGCCTCATCCGCGAAGGAAAACGCGTCGCCATCGCCGAACAAACCAGCGAACCCA
The DNA here is from genome assembly GCA_942492905.1 of uncultured Verrucomicrobiota bacterium. Taxonomy (GTDB): domain Bacteria; phylum Verrucomicrobiota; class Verrucomicrobiia; order Verrucomicrobiales; family V1-33; genus CAIZWU01. The sequence continues at coordinate 505,489 of OW818657.1, read as the reverse complement.
TCCCCGGGAAGCTGGTGGAGCGCGAGATCGCCCAGATCATCACGCCCGGCACCGTGATGGATCTGAATCTGCTGGAAAGCCGCCGCAACAATTTCCTCGCCGCCGTCTGGCAGGAGAAAAACCGCTGGGGCCTCGCGTGGCTGGACCACACCACCGGCGAGTTCCGGGTCGCGGAATATCCTGACCACACCGCCCTGATGGAAGCGCTCGGCCGGGTCGCGCCGGCCGAAACCCTCGTAGCCGAAGACCAGCTGGCCACCTTCGGCGGCATCAAAGGCGCCGTGCCGCTGGAAGCCTGGCCTTTCCTCCACGATCAGGCGAAACACAGCCTCCTGACGCATTTCAAGGTGCAATCCCTCGATGGTTATGGCTGCGCCGGCATGCGCGCGGGTCTCTGCGCCGCCGGTGGCGTCCTCCACTACGTGAAGGAAGTGCTGCGCCGCAAAGTGGACCACCTCCGCCGCCTGCGCACCGCCACCGACGACACCACCGTCCTCATCGATGCCGCCAGCCGCTCGAATCTCGACCTCGTCCAATCCCGCGGCGGCCCCGAACATACCCTGCTCGGCGCAATGGACCGCACCGCCACTCCCATGGGCGCCCGCCGTCTGCGCGAGTGGATTCTCGAACCCTTGCGCGGACTGAAGTCGCTGCAGGAACGCCAGGATCTGATCGAGGCCCTCATCGCCGCGCCTTTTGTCCTCGCCAAACTGCGCGAAGGCCTGAAAACCATCCGCGATATCGAGCGCACCCTCGCCCGCCTCGGCCAGGCCGGCGGCAATGCCCGCGACCTGCAAACCCTCGCCTCCTCCCTCGAGGAAGTGCCTGCCCTGCGCGATCACCTCGAAGCCCTCGACCCCAGCCCGCCCCTTGCGGCCGCGTTGCACCCCCGCCTCCGCTCCTTCCCGGCCCTTACCGCCATGGTGCGCGAGGCCATTGTGGACGAGCCTCCCGGCGCCCTGAAGGACGGCGGCATTTTCCGCGAAGGTTATCACCCCGCACTGGATGAACTCCGCGCCGCCTCCACCAGCGGCAAGCAATGGATCGCCGACCTGCAGACCTCCGAGATCACCCGCACCGGCATCAAGTCGCTCAAGGTGAAGTTCAACGCGGTGTTTGGTTATTTCATCGAGATCACCCGCTCGAATCTCGACAATGTGCCGGACGATTACGTCAGGAAACAAACCACCGTCAACGCCGAGCGCTTCATCACCCCGGGCCTCAAGGAAGTGGAGGACAAAATCCTCGGCGCCGACGAGCGCGCCAAGCGGCTGGAGTACGAGGAATTCCTCACCCTCCGCACCCAGGCCCTGACGGAAATGGACGCCATCCAGGACACTGCGGATGCCCTTGCCGTTCTGGATGTCATCGCCAGCATGGCCGAGACCGCCCGGCTCTATCATTACTGCCGCCCCCTGCTCAACGAGTCCCGCACCCTCTACATCAAGGACGGCCGGCACCCGGTGCTGGACCAGAATCTGACCGAAGAAAAATTCGTCCCCAACGACGTCCTGCTCGAACCGGACGAAAACCGCCTTCTCATCCTGACCGGACCCAACATGGCCGGGAAAAGCACCTACCTCCGCCAGGTGGCCCTGCTCACGCTGATGGCCCAGACCGGCAGCTTCATCCCCGCCAGCGCCGCCGAGATCGGGCTGGTGGACCGCATTTTCACCCGCGTCGGCGCCAGCGATGACCTCTCCCGCGGCCAATCGACCTTCATGGTCGAAATGCACGAAACCGCCGCCATCCTCAACAACGCCTCTGACCGCAGCCTCGTCATCCTCGACGAAATCGGCCGCGGCACCGCCACCTTCGACGGTCTCAGCATCGCCTGGTCCGTCGCCGAGCACCTCCACGACACCATCGGCTGCCGCACTATCTTCGCCACCCACTATCACGAACTCACCGCCCTCGCCAGCCGCCGCCCCGCCGTGAAAAACCACAGCGTCGCCGTCCGCGAGTGGAACGACCGCATCATCTTCCTGCGCAAGATCATCCCCGGAGCCGCCGACAAATCCTACGGCATCCAGGTCGCCCGCCTCGCCGGCCTCCCCCAGGAAATCCTCGACCGCGCCAAAGCCATCCTGACCACCCTCGAAGCCAACGCCGCCGCCCCGGAATCCGAAGGCCAAACCACCAGTGTTTCCCCGTCCTCATCTGCCTCAGCCGCCCACCCCAAGCCCAGCAGAGCCAAACGCTCCGCCGCCGCCATCGACGGCCCGGAGACCCAGCAGCCCCAGATGGAGCTATTTTAAATAGAATCCCGCTTACCAACATCGTCATTCCATGTTGATTTGGCGGTAGTTGCAATAAGGAGGCTCTTGCCAAGAAAAGTAGTAACCGGCTCGAAGTGTTTTTTGTTTTTAGTTGCGATATCGTGTCCGATAGGAGCCTCCAAGCAGATCAAGGCATCTCCACACTCATGGCACTTTTTCCCCTCGAAGGCTAATCCCATGGCAGTCCCGGCAAGATGACGCAGGGCTGTGATCCGGCGGATCGTTTCAGCATCTTTTTGTTTCATCGGAAGCTCTTCCAAGTGGGCGGCCAGCGACACCATACTCAACGCATGACTTTTCACAAAATCCTGGAGACTGCAGGCTGAAGGTTGACCGCATTGGGTGGTTGGAAGCGATTGATCGATCCTTTGATTCGATAGCATAAATGGCGCAGGCAGATCATTCCGGCATCCGGCGTCATTAGTTATTTCAAAGCCAGTGTGAATTTTTGTCCACCCCCGACGAATCCATCCTCTGAGCTTCGCCCGGAAAAGCTCCAACTTTTGATTTTCGGGGATCAAACCGTCTTCCACCTCAAGTTCAGCCTGAAAATCCGTCATCGCCCCCAACCACGAAGACATTTTATAGGGCCGGAAGCGGTTTTGCCCGGAGTAGGCTGCTTGGTGCAAATCTGAATACCGGTCATACTCAAAAGAAGCGTTGTGCAAATGCATCAGGCTGCGCAGAAAACCTCTAGCCACTTCAAATATAACATATCTGGAACACACGAATCCTTCCTCCGGCAACACGTCCGCGCATGCTTCCCGCTCTCCAGCATGGCGGAAGACCAATCCAATCAGGACGCTTGAATCCAGAAATGCCTTAGCCATCGGATTTCCGCAGTGCTTCTGGAGCCAAAGAATCGAAACCACCCGCCTCAAAAGTCAGGACCATTTTATCAACCATAGCGGTATTGGGGTTATAAGCCCCGGCTACGAACATCAGTCCTTCAGCGATGGCCTTGATGAAGGACACGGGAGTATCCTTCCTAAGCATTTGAAACCGGGCGGTCTGTAGTTCTGCTACGATTTCCGAAACTACTGCGGAGGATCCCAAATACTTCTTCAACTGACCAACCTCACACCAGAAAAGAGTCATACGGTGCGAGTATTCCACTTCCAGTGGATTCAAAACTGCAAGCTCCTTGGCAGTCCCTGTCAGTGCGCGGATCGCAGCCTGAAATTCACGATGAGAACGACCTGCCACACCGTAAAGCGATTCGTCTGTATAGTTCACTTTCCGCGGCAGCACATTCTGCTGTTCCAACCAGTCACTCTTCAATAAATACTCGTTGGGACGAGGATCACCTGCACCTAGCTTTGTGGATTCCACCAAGGGGGGGTGCATCCGCCGTGAACTGGCGACAGCGGTCATGGCGAGCGGGTCGTTATCACGACCAATAGTATCAAAGAGTTCCGCAATCATGGGCAAGCTGAGGAGCCAGTTTGGCAAGAATCTCCCGGGACAGATTTGAGCGCACATTCTCCATGAACGCTGCGGCATCCAATTCCGATACACCTATAGGATCGACGCCTGTCTGTTCAAAATGAAACGTGATGTGCGGCTTGATTTCTCCCGCTGAGGCACCTGTGACCGGGTCATGACGGCGCGAGGGCAACTGCATGATGGAAATCCGGTGTTCGCAGTCAAAGGCTCCCAGCGAAAATTCACCCTGCAATGAACGCCAAAGAGGCAGCGGGGAGACGGCCGCCATTTTAGCCTTTTGATCATCGGAAATCAGCCTCATCATTTGCTGATGGGCTTCGTCCGAAGAATTGCAGGACTGCCCCATAACATGCCTAAAACTGAAACGCTCGAGATCCGGAATCTCAAACACTTCGGCAACCAACCCAAGAAACCCGGCCGCTTTTTCCGGAAAGCCTTCGTCCTCTGTCGCGAGACTCTGAATCCGGGATACATTGCTACCAAAAAACATCTCCAAATCCCCGGAGGCCATAAAGTCACGTTGCCGAAGAGCCGTATCCTTTTCCACCAAACCCGGAAATTGTTTGGCTAAGCGGTTCGAAAGTGTCCCGGAACGGTCGAAGAACAGATACGCTGTGGGATATCTGAATTCAAATTTCTGGAACAGGGAAGTCATCTTTTTAAATTTAAGACATACAATCGTCCCGGTAAAGGCAGGAATTTCCAGCTTTTCGTCTCCAAGGCAGAGGGAGCTGAACCCGGAGCTCAGGCATCCCGCAAAGCGTTTGCTCATCAAGCGGAGCGATGACATCGATTTTTGGACTGATCAGTCCGGCCTCACCTCCGGGGATCTTGACGGAGCTGGCGCTTTCGGGTCCAAGTGCTGCTGCACCGTCAAATCATGAAACCCCATCCGCTCCTTGCCGCCCTGTTGCTCCTGATCACATTCAGCCCGGAGGCGCGGGCTGGCGCTCCCATTGCCCTGCATCCGGAGAACCCTCACTATTTTCAGTGGCGGGGCCAGCCGGTGGTCATTGTTTCATCCGGCGAGCATTACGGGGCGGTGGTGAACCGGGCTTTTGATTACCATCGATATCTGGAAACCCTCGCCGCTGAGGGGTTGAACTATACGAGGATCTTCAGCGGGGCCTATGTGGAGCCGGAGGGGGCGTTTAACATTGAGCGCAACACCTTGGCTCCGGCTCCGGATCAATTTCTCTGCCCGTGGGCGCGGAGTGCGGAACCCGGGTATGCCATGGGTGGGAACAAATTCGATCTGAAGCAATGGGATGCGGGCTATTTCACCCGGCTCAAGGATTTCGTAACCACGGCTTCGAAAAAGGGGGTGATCGTCGAAGTGACTTTGTTCTGCCCCATGTACGAGGAGATGCAGTGGAAGCTCAGCCCGATGAATGCCGCCAACAACGTCAATGCCGTGGGAGCGGTGGATAAACATGCCGTCCACACCCTCGACCGCAGCGGCGGATTGTTGCCGCACCAGGAAGCGTTGGTCCGCAAGCTCGTCACGGAATTGAACCCGATGGACAATGTGATTTTCGAAATCTGCAATGAGCCTTACTTTGGCGGAGTGACGATGGATTGGCAGCACCGCATCGCGGATGTTATTGTCGAAACCGAACGCGATCTGCCCAACCGACATCTGATTGCCCAGAACATCGCCAACAAGACGGCGAAAATCGAAAAACCGCATGCGGCGGTTTCCCTCTTCAATTTCCACTACGCCACGCCTCCGGATGCGGTCGCGGAGAACTATGCGCTGAACAAGGTGATCGGAGACGATGAAACCGGCTTTAATGGGACCGATGACCTGGCCTACCGCACCGAGGCTTGGGATTTTATCCTGGCGGGAGGCGGGCTCTTCAACCATCTCGACTACTCGTTCGTGGCCGGGAAGGAGGACGGAACGTTCGCCTATCCCAGCACCCAGCCGGGCGGAGGCAGTGCCGGTTTCCGCAAACAGATGAAGGTGCTGCGGAAATTCATGACCGGCTTCGATTTCATCAAGATGAAGCCTGACCATTCCGTGATCGGGGGCGGCATCCCGGAAGGCGGCACCGCCCGCGCCTTGGTCGAACCCGGCAAAGCCATCGCCCTCTATCTGCGGAGCGGGAAAACCTCTGCGACCGCGCTCCGGATCGCGCTGCCGCGGGGCTCATGGGTGGCGGAGTGGGTGAACCCGCTCTCAGGCGGCATCTCCGGGAAGTTGGAGGTGGAGGGTGGCGCGGTCCGTGAAATCAAGGTGCCGGCGTATGAACAGGATATCGCCCTCCGGATCACACGCCGGCTTCCGGAATAACACAAAGCGCTCCGGGGAGCGCCCGGCACTGCCAAGTCGTCCGTGGCGGGCAGGCCCGGCAGGAGGCCAAGCCCGTCCGGCACCTTGGATTCATGGCGTGCGCACGCGGAATTTCCTTGCCACCACAGGGCACCCGCCTCCACAGTCCTCCCCCTGATGTCCACCCCATTCCTTCGCCTTCCCCGCACGGCAGCCCTCGTCCTTGCGTTCCTGCCTGCTGCTCTTCACGCCGAGGTCCCGGCGGCCCCCACAGCCCCGGCCAACCGGGTCGCCGCCGTAGCGGACATGGCCGCCGCCGCCCAGAATCTTCTCGCCACGCTCGACGAAGCCCAGCGCTCCAAGGCTGTTTTTACCCTGACGGACGATGAGCGGCAAAACTGGCACTTTGTGCCGCTGGACCGCAAGGGCATCACCCTCGCTGACCTCCGCTCGGACCAGGACCACCTCGTCTATGGCCTGCTCGGCTCCGCCCTCAGCGCTGAAGGCTGGCGGAAAACCACCACCATCATGAGCCTGGAAAAGGTGCTTTTCGATTTGGAAAACAGTGCCCCCAAGCGGAATACGGAGAAATATTACCTCGCCATCTTTGGCGAGCCCAAAGCCGGGCAAGCCTGGGGATGGCGCTTTGAGGGCCACCATCTTTCCCTGAATTTCGCCATCGCGGCCGACGCGGCCGTGGCCCTGACCCCGAGCTTCATGGGAGCCAATCCCGGTGAAATCAAAGATGGCCCGCGGGCCGGTCTGCGGGCTTTGGCCGAGGAGGAGGATCTCGCATTGACCTTGGTCCGCAGCCTGACCCCCGACCAGCAAAAAACCGCCATTCTTCCCGGCGAGGCCCCGGCCGAGCTGATCTCCAATCAGGAACGCAAAGTGCAGCCGCTCCTACCGGCCGGAATCACCGCCAGCGCCTTCACCGAAGCCCAGCGCGCCCAGCTTTGGCTGGTGATCGGGGAATACGTGGACCGTTTCCGTCCGGATCTCACCAGCACCGCCAAAGCTTCCCTGCTCAAGGATGGGGGCCAACTCACCTTTGCCTGGATGGGCAGCACCGAAACCGGAGCCGGCCACTATTACCGTATTCAGTCCCCTCAATTTCTTTTTGAATACGACAATACTCAGAATAATGCCCGTCACCCGCACGCTGTCTGGCGTGACTTTAAGGGGGATTTCGGGGCTGACCTCCTCAAGGCGCATTACGACAAGAATCACACCGGCCAGTGATTTTTAATGTTCCGCTCACCTGAGTTCTGATAAGGCATTACTTTGTGCCTACAAAACGTGTTTCGTCCCCACGTTTTGTCCGTTTTATTCTTTCCTCCTCCCCTTTTGTTATGAAAAAGCTGATTTTTCCACTCCTTGCGCTGTGCCTGGCTCCTGTAGTCAGCCATGCCGGTATCGTGATCAATGAAGTCCACTTCAGTATTCCCGGTCCGGATGACAATTTCGAGTTCATCGAGCTGAAAAGCACCTTGGGCGGCGTGGAATCTCTAGCCGGATTGTCCTTGGTCATCATCAACAATGCCCTGCACGACAATGACGGGATCGCCCAGAATCCTGGAGAAATCCTTGAAGTGCTGGATCTGGGAGAGCTTTCCACGGGGTCCAACGGTCTGCTGTTGCTGGGCAACGGCTATACGGATTCCCCCCTCGGCGGCCCTTGGTCCGGCTACATGAATCCGGCCACCTCCACCGGCGACCCCGTCGGACTGGGCAATTCAGATATTCAAACCAATACCGGCCTGACGGTCCTGCTCATCCGCAATTACAATGCCGCAGCCGGTCCCAAGGGGACCGACATCGACAAGGACGTCATCCCTGGCGCCAAGGCCATCAGCACCGGGGACGGCGCCATTGACTGGAAAGATGGCACACCCCCCGCCAATCCGGTCCCCAAACTCTGGGAAGATGCAGACGTCCTGGACGGCGTCGGTTTCCAGGACACCCGCGACACCAGAGATGCCTGGGAAGCAGGAGCCGGGGCCATCGGATGGCGCTTTCCCTACACCACGGCGGATCTGACCGCTCAATATGCCAACACCAACAATGATTTCACCAGGCGCGATCCTGACACCTTTGCCCGGCAACTCAACACCAACACCGCGAATGTGGCCACCGCATGGTATGGCGGACAATTGAAAGATGGCAGCACTCTGCCCACCGAGGTGATTTACCGCACCGGCCGCACCTTTGGGCCCTCCAACATGATCGGCCAAGTCACGCCCGGGAGCCCCAATTTGGCAAACACCCTGCCCGCCACCCAGTTCCGCATCAATGAAGTCGGGCTCAATCCCAGCGGCTCGCTCAGCTCAGATGACCGCTACCAATATGTGGAAATCCTCAACGTCGACGGCCAGGCCCGCAGCCTCAGTGGCTATTGGCTGATTCTACTGGACAGCTATGATGGCAGCGGCGACGCTAACGATACCAGCCTCGGCGTGGGTGCTATCCTGGAAGAATGGAATCTGTCCGACTTCTCCACCGGCCCCAATGGCCTGCTGCTGCTGGGCGATGGCTTCTCTCCCAGCTATACTCCTTTCCAGGACGCGGTCTCCACTCAAACCGCCGTCGGAGACCCCGCCGCACGCACCAGCAGTCCCGCCTCCAGCGGTTGGGGTCTCGGCGACCTGCGCTTCAAAGACGGGCACACCCTCCTGCTCGTTAAAGGGTATACCCCTCTCATCGTCCGTGACTTGGATGCCTCCCCGCAGGATGGTGTTCTGGACAGCGCCATTCCCGGCATCGAAGACCAGATCGGCTTCACTCAGGTCGCCAAAACCACCATCGGCCGCACCTACTCCACCGTGAATCTGCGCCCCGTGATGGATGCCGCGTCCATCCCTGACAACCTCTCCCGCAAGCTGGGCAACCTCGCCAACACGCTTCCCAATGCCCCCTTGGCTTGGTATGGCGGCAAGTACCCCGGCGGCTCCTCCCCCATGACGGTCGGCTTTGAGGACTCCACTCCTGCCATTGTGACTGATACCTTCGCCGCCACTTGGTTCGGCGGATTCCGGGGCGCCGGCACTCCCGGCCAACCCAACCTCGCCGCGCCTGTCAATCCAGCCTCTCCTCCCCTCGCCGCGTCCATCAGGATCAACGAGGTTATGATCAATCCCACCAATGACCTCAATCTCGACACCGACGGCGCCAACGAGTTCATCGAACTCGCCAGCACCAACGAAGGCCTCGCCTACTTGGATGGTCTCTGGGTGCTCGTCGTCGACCTCAACGGCACCATCGGCAACATTCAAACCGGATTTCCCCTCAACGGCTACACCACCGGCACCAACGGCCTCGTGCTCCTCGGTGACGGCTACGACAACACCAACGGCCCCTACATCTTCAACGAAGGCACCCTTCCCCCCAACACGGCCGCTTTTGACCCCCCGGTAGGATTGGAAGGCAACCAAATCCCCAACAATGGCACCGCGATCCTGCTCGTCCGCGGCATCAAGGGTCCCATCACCCTCAATCCTGGCGGACGCCCCATCGGCGATTTGGACCCCGAGAACGACGGCACCCTCCTCCTCCCGGCTGACTACACCGATGAACTCCTCGACAGCATTGTTGTCAACAACATCAACCCCGGGGCCGCCTACGCCTGGGTGGACAGCAGCACCTTTGCCCCCCACCACATTGCCCGCTATCCCCGGAACTTCACGGCCAACACCCCTGTCTCTTGGTATGCCGGCCAGATCCCCCAAGGCCCCCTTGCGGCTCCGGTCACGAACTACACTGGCAGCTTCACCGGCAGCTTCCAAGGAGCCGCCTCCCCCGGACGCGCCAACCACGGAGCCACCCCCGGCCCCGCCGCCATAGGCGACGTTATTCTCAACGAAGTCCACTTCAACCCGGCTGGTGCCGATAACAATTTCGAATACATCGAACTGTTCGCCACCAATGGAACCGCCCGCAGCCTCAATGGTTATTCCCTCCTCGCCATCGACAACGTCACCAGCAACACGGGCGGCATCCGCCACGCCTGGAGTCTCGACGGTATGGCCACGGGCACCAATGGCCTCCTCCTCCTCGGCAACCGCTACGCCGAGCCCGGCCAAAACCCCTGGAGCCCCGTCCTGCGGAGCCAAACCGCCGTCGCCACTGTGCCCGGGCGGGATGGCCTCGAATCCTCCTTCTCCCCCTCAGTTCTCGCCGGAGAATCCGACAACCAGAACCTGACTCTCCTCCTGGTCCGGAACTTCACCCGTTACATTGACTACGACCTTGATGACCGGACTCCCATCTTGCCCTCCCCTCCGATTCCCCCAAACACCGACGGCACTTACGACAGCCCCGGCGACGGCGTCTTCGATTTCTTTCCATGGCAAGGCGGCACCGGCGGCATCCATGACAGCATCATGCTCCGCAGCTACGTGCCCACCGTCCCCGCCCCGATCAACCCCATCGCCCCCTATCCTTGGGATGGCTGGGTTTACGGGCTCCCCAACCTCAGCAGCACCTTCTTTCCCACCCCGGCCTCGCTTTTCTACCACGTCGAAACCATCGCCCGCTTCCGTGGAGAAACCACTGCCAACGACCCCAACGCCTGGTACGGTGGCGACCTCACCGGAGGCGCGTCCGGCAGTTCCGGCACCGCCGAGGATTACGTCACCTCCACCCAGGACCCTACGCACCCACCCCGCCCTGCTGGTTTCTGGGGACGGGTTACCCCCGGCCAACCCAACCTCATCCGCGATTCCAGCGCCGATCCTGATAGCGACGGGGTGCCAAACCTGATCGAGCAAGCCATCAACACCAACCCGGCCAGTGGTGCCTCCGCCGGGCCTCTGCCAGCCCCCACGACCATCACAGATGGGGGCCAGACCTACCTCGGCCTCAGCTACCCCCGCATCCGCACCGGCGTCCTGCCCACACCCGTGCCCTATGCAGCAGAAGCCTACAGCTACGTCCTCGAGACTTCCCCGGACCTGACTACTTGGACACCGGATCCCGGCACGGGCGTTGGAGCCCTAGTACAGGTGGGCACGCCGACAGCCAACCTCGACGGGGTCACCGAAACCGTTACGGTGCGTTTGCCTGCGCCGGTCACCACTCCACCCGGGCGCCACTACATCCGCCTGCGCATCAACCGCCGCTGAGCCCCCGGCGAATCCAAAATCAAACCAAAAAAGCCCGTCCAGATTGGACGGGCTTTTTTTGGGCTCAAAATTTTCGGCGGGCGGGCTATCCCAGAACTTCTTTTTTGTTCTCCTCCCCACGCCAGAACTGCTTACAGGGATGCAATACCCACCGTCCCTCCGACTGGCGCTGCGGCAAAAGATCCTCCAATTCCCCCACTGGCTCCAGATCCGCTTCAAACAAAGGTAAATTCCGAACCCGGAAACCCAAGTGATGCGCGGTGGTGGGCATTGCCAGTTCCAGATAGACCGGCATGGGTTCCTCCGCCGCTGCCGTGGCCGCAAATGCTTCCCAAGTCCACCAAGTGAGACAGCCCAGCATCATCAGGACCACGTCCTTTTCCGCCCTAACTGACAAGTTCAACCAGGCTTGGAAATAGCGGTGACTCTGGTGGGCCAGAAAATGCGGATGACTGGTTCCATCCACCCGCCTCAGCCCCACCCCCAGCACTTGGGCCTGCTGCTCCGCTTCCTGGGTCCTCAAAAACTCCACCAACCCCGCCCGCAGCGGCACCACATCACATTCCACCATCAACACCCGCGCCACGCCGCTGCCCGACAACGCCACCACCACCTCCCGCATGATCCCGCGGTAGGACTGGCGCTCCCGCTGGTGGTCCCGGGTCCGCAGACGTGGATCGCGGATGAACGTCCGGCCCGGCCATGCCAAAGCCTCAAACGCGTGCTCCGGACCACCGTAGACCACATGGATCAAGGCCTCAGGATTCAGGCGCTGCCATGCCCCGCACATCGCCAGCACCTCCGGTGGCGTCTGGTGGGAGATCAGCACGATGACAGTCTTCAACATAAGGAAAATCGGGGGGAGGATGGGTCGAAAAGCCCAAATCCTGAGCCCAGTAGGATTCGGTAACCTGCGGCAAAAAATGAGGCCGCACCGCCACGCCGTCCAAACCAATCAGGCGCAATCCGCCCTTCCACCGCACCACCACCACCCGCCCGATCACTTCGCCGGTGCGTTGGTCTACCAACTTCACTCCCCACAGACGGCGCAGCACCGCCAGCCCTATGCGCCGCAGAATTGATTTCATGTCAGAAAACCGGATTGCCTTCCAACCGGACCGGTCCTTCCTCCCGGATCCAACGCCCCTCTTCCAGCCGCCACCCGGGGCTCCGTCCCGCCACCCGCTCCACATCGGCCGCCACCATTTCCTCCACCAACGACTCAAAAGTCCGCTCCGGTTGCCACCCCGTTTCCTCCCGCAACCGCCGGCTGTCCCCTACCAATGGCACCGCCTCTGCCGGACGCCAGAACTCCGGCACTGTCCTCACATATTTCAGGTAATCCAATCGTACCGCCGCAAAGGCTACCCGGCAAAATTCCCGCACCGTCCGCCCCTCGCCTGTCGCGATCACCCGGTCTTCCCGCACGTCCGACTGCAGCATCAGCTGCATCGCCCGCACATAATCCTCCGCATGACCCCAGTCCCGAGTCACGTCCAGATTGCCCAGCAGCAACTCCTGTTGCTGCCCCGCCGCGATCCGGGCCGCAGCCGCCGTGATCTTCCGCGTCACAAAGCGCTCGGGCCGCAGCACACTTTCGTGATTGAACAGGATCCCGATCCTCACAAACAACCCGTCCCGCCGGTATTCCTCCGCCAAGGGATGCAGCAGCGCCTTGCTGGCTCCATACAAGGACACCGCCGCGCGCGGCGTTTCTTCATTCTGGGGGGAATACAGGGGATCCCCGAGCGCCACGGCACTTCCGGCGAGGAAAACCCGGGATTGCGGCACCGCCCGCAGGGCTGCCTCCAACAACCGTGCCGTCAGCATCACGTTGCTCTCCAACATCTGCACCGGGCCTTCATTGGGTCTGCCCGCAAAGCTGTCTCCGGCCAAATGATAAATTTCATCCGGCGCCTCTTCCTGCAGCACCGCCTCCCATCCTTCCGCCTCCGGCACCAACCGGCGCCGCACCCCCACGGACAGCGGCCGTTCCAGCCCCCGCACCATCCCGGTCACCGCATAACCAATCGATTTCAGATAACACCCCAGCAGGATACCATCCTGTCCACTGCCCCCGGTAATCAGCGCTTTTTTCATCATCAGCAGATCATGGAATACCGGCCCGCCAGCGCATACCAAGGACAGCGCACCGGGGGCGGACGCCGGCCCAAGACAATCTCTCCAGTCCGCCCTGGCATCTCAACGATCCCCGGCTACCCCAGCGATTTCATCTTCTTGTCCCGTTCCGCCAGTTCCAGGTCTGACTCCACCATGATCTTCACCAATTCCATGAACTTCACCTTCGGCACCCAGCCCAGCTGTTTTGCTGCTTTCGCCGAATCCCCGATCAACAGCTCCACCTCGGCCGGCCGCTCGAAGGCTTCGTCATACTTCACATACTCCTGCCAATCCAAACCCGCCTGTCCGAAAGCCTCTATCACAAACTCCTTCACCGAGTGCGTTTCCCCCGTCGCCACCACATAATCATCCGGCGTCTCCTGCTGCAGCATCAGCCACATCATTTCCACATACTCTTTCGCATACCCCCAGTCCCGCTTCGACTCCAGATTCCCCAGCACCAGTTGTTTCTGCAGCCCGTGTTTGATCCGCCCCACCGCCCGCGTGATTTTCCGCGTCACAAACGTCTCCCCGCGCCGCGGCGACTCGTGATTGAACAGAATCCCGCTCGACCCGTGCAGGCCGTAGGATTCCCGGTAGTTCACCGTGATCCAATGACTGTACAACTTCGCACAGGCATACGGGCTGCGGGGGTAAAACGGCGTCGACTCGATCTGCGGCACCGCCTGCACCAGCCCGAACATCTCCGACGACGAGGCCTGATAAAACCGGGCCTTCCCGATCAACCCCGTAATTCGGATCGCCTCCAACAGCCGCTGCGTCCCTGTCCCCGTCACATCCGCCGTAAATTCCGGCTCATCAAAGGACACCCGCACATGGCTCTGCGCCGCCAGATTGTAAATCTCATCCGGCTGAATCTCCAGCAACAGCCTCACCAGATTGGTCCCCTCCCCCAGATCCCCGTAATGCAGCTTGATCCCCGCCCGCATCTTCGGGTCCTCCATAATCGGGTCCATCCGCTCACGCACCATCGAGGAGGTCCGCCGCACCAGTCCATGCACCTCATACCCCTTCTCCACCAGCAGCTCGGCCAGATACGATCCATCCTGTCCCGTGATTCCTGTAATAAAAGCTTTTTTCATGATTTCAAAATAAATGTGTTAATGGATGGCAATTCTGGAAAGTCAAACGCAAGCCTGATTGACACCAGTGGATATCCCACGGACAAGAGGGCTCGAATGTCGACCGTCCCACGCGTTTTAATCCTGGCCCAGACACCACCTCCCACCCATGGTCAAAGTGTCATGGTGGGGCATTTGGTCACCGCCGCGTTGGAACGGCGGCCGGACCACTTTGTTCACGTCAATCTTAGGCTTTCACGGGATGAACAGGACGTCGGGAGGATGCGTCCTGCCAAGCTTATCCTGCTCGCATGGTGTGCTGTCCAAGCACTCGCGGCGTGCACCCTGCGTGGCGCCAGAGACGTGTATTACGTCCCTGCCCCTGGAAAGCGCGGTCCGATCATCCGGGACGTTCTGCTGCTCTCGCTCCTTAAACCATTCACCCGTCGTCTCGTCCTGCACTGGCACTCCGTCGGTCTTGGCGAATATTTGCAACGGCATCCGGAGGACCGGTGGGGGCAGCGCCTCCTCAAACTCCTGCAGGGACATGCCCTCAGCCTCTGTCTTTCGGAAAGTGCCGCGGAAGATGTCCGGGGCTTCCATCCCGTGAAAGTGGCCATCGTGCCCAATGGCATCCCCGACCCCTGCCCCGACTTCCCCTCCGTGCTGGCCGCCCGCAAGGAACGCCTCGAATTGAGGCAACGCGCCCTGACGAATGCCAGCGCGCCACCCGCCCCGGTCCACCTCCTTTACCTAGGGCTCTGCACCCGCAGCAAAGGCATTTTTGAAGCGCTCTCGACCGCCACCGCCCTCGCATTGAGCTTGAATGAGGCCCATCCCGCTTGCCCAGTGATCCTGACCGTCGCCGGCCCTTTCCCGGGCGAAAACGAAAAAAACGAATTTGCCGCCGCGATTGAATCTGCCCTGCTATCGCTTCCCGCCCCGATCCGGCCCCTCCTCACCATCCACCAGCCGGGCTTCACCGGTCCTGAGGACAAAAGAAAACTACTCGAAGCCGCAGATCTGTTCGTCTTTCCCACCCGCTATGAAAACGAAGGGTTGCCCCTCACCCTGTTGGAATCGCTGGCATTTGGCCTGCCCATTCTGACCACTCCTTGGCGTGCCATCCCGGAAGCGCTGCCCGGAAATTACCCTTATCTGGCAGACTACCGGAATGTCGGAAACATGGCGCAACTGTCCCGGGAAGCCTTGCTGTCGGAGTCATTTCCCATGCTCCGGGAATGGTTTCTCCAGCGCTTCACGCTGCCAGCCCATCTCGAGGCGATGTTCCAGCAACTCGATGCCGGAAACCCTTGATCCCTTCCCCGACGGCGGGTGCACTTAAATCCCGCTTGCCGGCCGCCCAGCAAAGTCAGTGCAGTGGCTGAAATTTTCTGGTGCCCTTCCTCATCGGCGGGCCCGCCAAAGATGGCACCGGCCGCCCACGGCCCGGCGGACGTGGCAGCACCCGGGGTTCCTCCTCCTCGGCCGCCTCCACCGGAATGCGCGCATTCTCGGCATGCCAAAACATCAGCGCCACCACACAGCTGAACATGAACCAAATCCAGAAATTGATCGGATAAGTGATCAACTGGGCACTGCTGAGTAGGGTGCCCAGACACAGCACGAAACCCACCGCCAAGCAGGAGGCGGCCATATAACGGGCCAAAGGCTGCTGTTCTGCCAGAACATAACCATGCATCCGCCTGAGGAAGACCACCACGGCAATCGCCCCGAGGGCCATGGGCACGTAACCATATTTCATCAAAGCAATCGTGACCGCATCGTGGCTGGATATTGTCTGCTTCACTGATTCTGGATTGGGGTAGGCGAACTTGAAGCCTAGAGGTGTCCATACTTTGGGATTCTTCACCAGCGCATAAAACCCTTCTAACCGATCATTCATGGTCGAAATATTCGTCACCTGAGCCATTTCAGCCGATCGGGAAGAGGACGAATACATGTCCAAGCTGATTTCGTTCAAAATCTTGTGCTTCAGCAAATAGGGGGCAGAAAACACCATCAATAAAGTGGCTATTATTCCAGCGCCGTAGGCAGCGATTGTGGAGAACCGGCTTCTGAACAGGGGAGGGACCACCAAAATGATCACGGCAAATACCCAGCCGGTCCGGCTGTAAGTGGCAAACATCGCAACCACCAGCAACACCGCCAAAATGAGGCGCGAGACACGTCCGCCTCCATTTGGGTGCCCCCCAAAGGGCTGCTTCCACAGTCCGCTGCAAACCACTCCCAGCACTGCAGCAAAAACCATGGAGGCATTGGAAGCCGAATTGAATGTCCCAAAAGGCCGGAACCGATGCTCGGCTAATTGCCGGATCTCGATCGTCAATCCACTCTTCACATAGTCCAACTCCCAATCGAAAATCGGCGGATTCATACCCAAGACCGTGGCCCGGAACCAATGGACCAGCATATAAAACACCGCCGGGGTGTAAATGATCAACACATACTTGAGAAGCTTCCTCAACTCCTCAGGAGTTCGGAACAACTTGGGCACTACCGGCAGCAGCAGCAGGTAGACGGTGGCGTTCACAGAGTCCCCGAGCGCTTGAAAACGATTGGTCGAGCCCATCAATCCCATCACCCCCAAAAATCCGGCAATCGAAACGGTGAAAATGGCCAGTTTCACCAAACCCGGCCGGGTTTCATGCCCCGTTATCAACAAACTGTAAAACGTGTGGGCCGCAATGCCGCACATGAGTGCCGGGGCTACGCCCAGCACGTAATAGAGGTCCATTTTGGTAATTCCACTGTCGAAAATCATCAACCGCTTGGTGAAATCCAGATAAGCCGTCAGGGCGATCAGGAGATAAAAAGCCGACCGGGGACTGAGCAGGCCGTATACTGCCCCCCCAACAAGCAGATAACGATAGAGTTGAGCCACCGCATTTCCACCGGACGTGAGCAGATCGAAAACAACGAACAAAACCGCGATCAATCCTCCAAAAATGAAGGCGATTTTTGAAAGGGAATTGGCTTGCATGACGCTTGGCAGTTTTGCGGGAATTGAATTCGCTGGTCTTAAAGACTATTCAGGTAACTTCAGCCCATCATTCTGTCCAGCAGGTAGTTTGTCGGCCGGTTTGCGAAATTATGCTTGTCCGGCCTCAATAAATCGCCAAATTGGATATATTGTTCAGGAAAAATGGCCCCCCGAATTCGGAATTTCCACAAAATTGCCACGGTTTAAAAGAAACTTGGAAACGCTTGATTACCTTATCGGGCCAATTGTAGCCAGCGGACGAAACACAACGCCTTCCAAAGTCCGAGATCATTTTGCATGCTGCCCTCTTGAACCCGTTTCCAAAGGCGGCTCAGCCCCGCAGGATCAATCACCTCAAGCGCAGCATCCGGGATGTCCGCCAGGATTGAATTCACCCATGGCTTGGCGTTCATCAGCATCAGATTGCCCGGAGTTTGAAAGCCTATCTTATCAGTCCTGTTCAAAATCGCATCCGGCACCAATCCACGCATGGCCTCGCGGAAAACCTTCTTCGTTACCCCATCATTTCCGAGCAGATAATGTTCCGGCAAAGACAGGGCGAATTCCACGACATCCACATGCAAAAATGGCACCCGGCTTTCCACGGACCATGCCATTGAATTCCGATCCTCAAAATGCAGCAGCTGCGGAATCACTGTCCGTGCGAGGCTCTCTGCCAGAACCCCCCGCAGCCCAGTCTCATCCAATGGCGCCTCCAGCCGTCCAGCCTTGATGCCAGTATCCTCAAAATAGCTGCGCCGCATCCAATCTGGAAAAAGTTCTTTCCCAACCAGCCGTCGTCCCATATTGGCCAAAGATTTGGGTAGCAGATGCTCAGTGGCCATCAGCCAAGCCAAGGGATGCCCACCACCCGCTATGGCACGGTTTCTCCACAACCCTGACAGCCCCCGCCATTCACCGCGGCGCACCATTCCCGCAAGGCGGGCCGCAAAATAAATTGGATACCCCGCCAGAATCTCATCGCCGCCTTGTCCATCCAGCATCACCGTAACCCCGTGTTCCTTCGCCGATTGGAAAATGCGGTACTGGGCGTAAATGCTGGTGCTGCCGAACGGCTCCTGCTGGCACTGCAATAGACGATCAAGGTCCACGGCCAGATCGCTGGCCGAAAAGTCCACCAGATGCTGCCTCACCCCGGTCCGTTCGGCAACTTGTCGTGCCCACTTTTCCTCATTCATGGCAAACCCCTGGGGTGCATAGGTAAAGGTGTGGATTTCAGCATCCGGTTCGGCCACTCTCATGCAGCCCACTATTGCTGACGAATCAATCCCCCCCGACAAAGCTGCTCCCACCGGCACATCACTGCGCAAGTGCAGCCGGATGCTTTGCTGAAACCGCTCCCTCAACTCTGCCGCGGCATCAGAAAAGGAAATCCGCACCGGCTCAGCGATTTTTATTTGCCAATAACGCTCTGGAATGCCGGCAATAGGGGAATCCAAAGAAATCTTTAGAAAATGGGCAGGCGGAATCTGCACAACGCCATCAAAGAACGTCTGCGTGCCATCGTCTCCGACCGCGAACCGCAAAAAATTATACAATACTTGTTTATTGAAGCCCCAGCCTCCACCAGTCAAAATTTCCAACGCACGCAGTTCCGATGCGAAATGAAATGTGCCCTCGCTCGCGGTGACGTAAAGTGGTTTGATGCCGAACGGATCTCTCGCCAGCAGCACGCTTCGTTCCGCAAGATCCAAGAATGCGAAAGCAAACATACCCCGCAATCGGGGCAGGGCACCCGCACCCTGCCGGATCATCAATTGCATCAGAACCTCGGTGTCCGTTCCGGTTTGAAATTCCACACCCGCCTCTTCCATCTCCCGCCTCAATTCCTTGTAATTGTATATCTCCCCGTTGAAGCAGATCGCATATTTGGCGTCCGCCGAAACCATGGGCTGGCGCCCTCTGGGGGAAAGATCCAAAATGGAAAGACGGCGGTGTGCGAATCCAACCTGCACCATGCCATGAGCCACGCCGGAACGGCACTGAAGTCCCGCCTGACCGTCCCAGCACAGAAATCCAGCATCATCCGGACCGCGGTGCTGCATCGACGCGGCTGCCAATTCCAATCCGGCAGTCCCTGCAGCGGGCAAACTTCTCACAAATCCAGCGATTCCGCACATAATTGCTATTCCTCTCTTGCACTATCTTCAGGCAGGCTCCCATTCAGCAGCCTTTCCACCAGTGCAGGATAAACTTTGTCAGCTGCAGCGGAAGCCACACTCTGGCGGATGATGGACTTGTCCCACTGGATGCCCCTTGCCTTCGCCATCACTTCGGGTGCTGCTTCATGGCAATGAAACCAAAGTCCGTTTATTCCTTCTTTAATTAAATGCTCTGCAGAACCCCTGCCACTATACAGAACAACGGGACTTCCGCAAGCCAGCGACTGATACATTCCGATTGAAACACTGTTCCACAAAGAAAAGTCAGATGCCCGGAACAAGGACCCGATCTGGTGGCTGTCCAAGGAAGGCAGGAGAAGCACCCGGTCTTTTACTGTCGATGCTTCAACTGCGGTTCTCAAAAGTTGCGCCGGTTCATCTTCACCTAATCCCGCAATCACACACCCATCACTTTCCTCCGTTTTAAGATATTTCTCAATCTGACTGAAAAATTGATGGAGGGCTTTTTCTGGAGTTACCCGGGTAACCATCACAACCAGTCTCGGGACTCTCTGCCTGAGGGCCAGGACCGCCCCGGGCAAAGGAGTTCCCGGCTGAAGCGTTGAGTGATCCAAAGTAAGTCCCGGCGTCTCAAGCTTTGAACCCAGTAAATCCCCGCCCCAGAGATTCAACAATGCCGTCGTCTGAGGAGTCGCGGCGAAAACCCGATCAGCACGCCGGAAAATCTGCCGGGCCATTTTGCGTTTCAGCCATGTCCTGAACCACGCATTTTCCCTATGCCAAGGAATGTCGCTAAAAAATGCCGCAACCCGACACCCTGCGGGCAGCACCTTCATCCACGCCCAGCCCAGACCATGAAGCGGGGCCATCACCATAGCCACATCAGGAGCAAAATCCCGGAGTTCGTTCACCATCGCTGAATCGAGGGGCAGCTGCGAATCACGGAACTTCAGGACCCGCCGGGCTCTCCTGACTGGAAATGGAACTTCAGGTCCTATCACCCCACCTCCGGGCAATTCCTCCACCCCATGCCACGAGGTAAACACCCTGACTTCATACCCCGCCCGGTGGAGGGCAGCCGCGCAGACATTCTCCTGATAGGTCAAAACCGGATTGAACAAGGGCGGAAGGATCGCCACCCGGATGGGCCGGGAAACACGGCCTGAATTTGCCTGCTGCTGTTCTATCATAATTCCGGTTCAAAACTGAAGCCATTCAGCCGGATCAGAGGCTTCCCGCCGGGCAGGAACCGACGTGGCTGCAGCCTACAGAATCAAACGCTTGATTTCAAATGCCTCAGCAAAAGGCAGGGAACTTTGAATCCCCCGCATTAACGCCAGACTCCGCACAAACTCCTCATTGGCATACGGCCGGTGCATCTGGGATTTGTATTCCGAAAGTGCTTTAATCTTGGCATTGAGGTGCCCTATCTCCAACTCAATGAAGCAGTCCGTGGTAAACGTAAAATTATTCCAAGGCAACTCATAGCAGAAAATGGAGCTGAATTTGAAGGCCCGGACCACCTCATTGGAAAGAGTGGAGTGGTCCTGATGGATATCGTGGACACAAGGCACAAAAACCACATCCGGACGCAGGCGGTTTTTCAATTCCAGAACCCGGTCCAGAATCGCCTGCCGCTGGTAATTGAACTTCCGCACCTCAAAATCAAAGAGCACCACATTTTCTTCTTTGACTCCCAATTGTTTAGTTGCCGCCTTCACTTCGGTCACCAGAATATCCGGCGGAAACTGGGACAGGACGGATTGCTGGCAGGCGGAGAAAGCCGCGTAATGCACATCCACACCGGCGCAAACCATCCGGTTGATCGTCCCCCCACAGCCAAATTCACCATCATCCGTGTGGGGAGCAAACACCAAAGCGGTCTTATAAGAAGCAAGAATGGACATAGTAAAAATCTGTTTCCGGACATCAAAACCCCCAATTTACCAGCGGATGATAGTGCCTGCCCACGAATACCCCACCCCGAATCCCAGCAGCATGACCCTCATCCCCCTTTGCAACTGCCCGCTCTTCAGCGCCCTTTCCAGAGCAATAGGAATCGTTGAAGAGACGGTGTTGCCACAATCCTGCATGGAAACCACAAATTTCTCCGCCGGAACCTGGAGCCGCTTCCTTAAATGTTCCAACATGTATTCGTTGGCCTGATGGAAGACAAACAAATCGATATCGTCCAGCCCCAACCCAGTGCGCTCCAACAACGCGGTGACCGTTTCCGGCACCACCCGGAGGGTGAAGGTGAAGATTTCAGGTCCATTCATGAAGAGGTGCCGGGCTGTCCGTTGATTGCCGGAGGCGTCTGTGATCACCTCTGGATTTTCCACTGCTGGACAACGCAAACCACCGGCTGGCACCATTAGGTTCTCCGCACCGGAACCATCGGTGCCATAAATAAAGGGCCCGTCCATCC
Organism: uncultured Verrucomicrobiota bacterium; assembly: GCA_942492905.1. GTDB lineage: Bacteria > Verrucomicrobiota > Verrucomicrobiia > Verrucomicrobiales > V1-33 > CAIZWU01. Next base: position 483,590 of record OW818657.1, on the reverse strand, counting down.
CTTCCCGTCCCTCTTCGGCATCAATACAAACTGCCGCTGCCGCGTCCCCAAACAACGTCCGGACACTGCGGTCCCCTGGATGGAGGTAGCGGCTGTAAGTATCTGCCGTCACAAGTAATACCCGCTTGGCTTGGCCTGATGCGATCAGGCCCTTGGCCATGCCCAGTCCATAGACAAAACCCGAGCATCCCAAATTAAAATCAAACGCCGCCACACTCCGGGGCAGATCCAGGCGATACTGCAGGATGCAAGCCGTCGATGGCAAAAGATAGTCAGGGGACTGAGTGCAGTAGAGCAGCGCATCTACTGCCTCCCTCCCTATTCCATTTTCCTCAAACAACCGTGTTACCGCATGGACCGCAAGATCCGACGCCAACTCGCCCTCAGCTGCAATGTGCCGGCTGAGAATACCAGTTTTCATGGCAATTTTCTCTGCCGTCCAACCGGAGAATTCCGCGGCCAGCTCCTCATTCGTGACCACCCGGGATGGCAGATAGCTTGCGATCGCTTTGATGACAGCTCCCATAACGTTCAGTGTGCAGTATATCCGCCGCCGACCACCATAGTGGTTCCCGTGACCCAACGGGCGGCTTTGGACAGGAGACAAACAACGGCAGCAGCCACTTCAGCCGGGTCTCCCAAGCCCAACGGATGGGCGGCTTCGACCGCTTGATATTGGCCTGCTGGCAGTCCGGCCTGCAGCCGGTCAGCCTGCGGTGTTCTCACCAGACCGGGTGCCACACAGTTGCTCCGGATGCGCTCTCCCGCCAGCTCCAAGGCCAGAAGCCCTCTAGGCACTGACCAACCCTCTTTTGCTGGCACAGTAGGCCGCCGCCCCGCCTGCCCTTTGAATGCCATAACCGACGAAAAAAACAATACTTCCCCCTCTGCACAAGCTCCGCGCTGCCGGAAACCACGGACCATCCCCATGGCACCCAGGAAATTGGTATCCATCATTCCCCGCAGGTAAGCATCATCCAGAATCCGCGGGAACCTGACCGTCTGCACCCTGAAGGTATGGACGACGCGTCCAAGCGGGCCACTTACTGCGATCACTTCCTTGCACCACCCGGTATCGCTCCGGCGTAAATCAGCTCCCGGAAGATTACCAATTACCCGCTTTTCTCCAGCATCGCTCTGGTTTCCTCCAATCGTTGTCCATCCCATCCTGCGAGGGTCAAGCGGGCGACTAGGCTGCTTGAAGCTCCCGTCACCACAAAGTTCCATCATGGTAAATCAAAAGGATGACTCATTCTGTCAATTGCGATCCAAGCAGACCGCTCAGATCGCCTGCTGTAACGCAGGCCGCAATCGCGTTCCCAGCCAACGGCTGGGAGAAACGCTCATCTACCAAAGCGATGAGACTGAGCACCGCTAGGGAGTCCCAACCAGCCAGTTCCCGCAATATGGTGTTCGCTTGAACCGTGCCGGGAGCCTCTTCAATAATTTCGTCCAGCAATTGATAAAACTCGAAATACTTCATAAGTTGAAATTTAGCTGATTATTACAGTATTAGCAACCGCTTCCAACTTTTTCAAGAAATGAAGCAATCCGCTTCGCCGCCCGGGCGGGCCGCGCTTGGTAGCCCACCATCGTTTCTCCGGCACCTACCGGAGCGTTGATAACAGTCCCCATGCCCAAAGTAGCTCCATCACCAATACGCATCTTCTGCCGGACCACCACATTGGGAGCCACCCAGCAACGGGCTCCGATTTCAGCCCCTCCACAGATCACCGCCCCGGCCATGATCAGTGTATGCTCCCCAATAATGGCATTGTGGGCAATCTGAACCAGATTATCGATCTTTGCCCCCTTTTTGATATGTGTATCGCCTATCGTGCCACGGTCAATCGTGCAATTCGCCCCAATCTCCACCTCATCCTCCACCATGACTCCACCGGAATGGGGAAATTTTTCCAATGAACCATCAGGCCGACGTTCATAGCCAAATCCATCTGCCCCCAAAACAGCACCTGCGTGCAGGATCACACCGTTGCCAAGTCGAGTCCCCGGATACAAAACCACTCGTCCATGCAGTATACAGTCATCGCCGGCTTCGACACCCGCGCCGACAATGCAGCCCGGTCCAACAAAAATCCGTGCCCCCAACCGTGCCGTAGGGTGCACGGAGGCAGAGGGATCAATTCCATAGGATATTTTTTCTGGAAAAATTCCGTTCAGGATGCGGCAAAAATCCAATCTTGGATTCTCACTCCACAACAGCGCAGAGACCTTTGGGGCCACCACAGGCCGGATCAGCTTGTAAGCGTGGATCCGGTCGATAATGATCAGAGCCGCGGTGGTTCGCGCCAGGAAATCATGGATGTCCCCGATGGCAGGTCCGGCAAACGCCACTTTTCCCATGCTTCCATCCGGCGGGTCCTTGGCTCCGCAGATCACCGTATTCAACCCGCCTTCTTGGAGGACTTCCAAATCTTCCGGCCGGCCTAGATTCTGGGAAATGTGACTTACGGTGACACTCATAAATGCGCAAAGCCTTTAAAAACGCTGGCTCAACAGATTCAACACAAGCCGGTCTTTGCCGACTGAATACCGTTGGCCACCTACTGTTTGCCCTCGCGAAAAGCGAAGCCAATGCCATCCCCCGGATACCAATGATCCAGCGGGGTTTCCCGGTGAAACAGGAATTTCCGGCCACTAGCCTGCGCAAACTCAAGCAGCTTGTCGTTGCAATGGGCGTTATCCCCAATAATCACCGCATCCGCCGCCAGTTTTTCCTTCACCGCAATATACTCTCTCGCCTCGTATTCGGCAGAGTGGTCACTATCATTAACGAATAAGTTAATGGGCTCGCTTATCTTATTAAGGGAGTCTATGGAATCGCCATACAAGATGGTTCCCGCCTCATTATACCTGCCGCCAAGGAGAAACCCTGCCTCGGGATTGATATCCGTCCCATAGTAGCTTCCCTCATACCCTTCCTCCCGGTTACGCAGGAGTGCAGCGCAAAGAACGGCACTTCCCAAACCTTTGTCCACGCCGGTTTCGATTACGACACGCGGCCGCAGGATCCGGGCCAGGGCATACCATGCAGTACGCCGGGTATACCGGATATCACTATCGCTATATAACCGTCCCGGACCCATTCTCGTTCTTTGTACCAAATGGGCGCGTAACTCCGCATCGTTTTCCAACTCATCAAACAGACTCTTGATTTGATCAATCCCAGCCCCGGTTATTTCGCTTAGAACCACGGCGAGATGGGTCAAATTCCTATCTGTATAGCGATACGTTGTATTAGTGAACTCCCTTGAATTGAACAGCCATCGGAAGGCATTCCAGCACTGCCCGGCAAGGAATCCACCCACCGCGGAGGCGCGGCGGGCAAAAAGAGCCAGTCGGAATGCGACTGCATTCTTTTTGATGTAATATTTGAGTTTGTTCATTTAAATTATTTCGCACGAATGCTGACTTTACACGAATCCACTTTGATGATTCAGGTCTCAAACTGCCGGACGTGAACGAAGCCGCGTGAACACTGCAGCAATATTGGATCTTTCCCGCTTTCCCAGCACCACCCAAAGAATTGCTCCGATGAAGGTCATGAAACCTGCCCCACGCAGGGCACCGCCCCCTACGGAATGGGCAGGCATATAAATTGTCCAGAGAGAGACGGCTGCGACCACTGCCCAGATGAGGAGGACCTTGTCCCAGCGATAGTCCACCGGCAATACCATCGTAACACCGGCGCGGTTCCAGCAATAGTGGATCAGAAACAGCACCAGATAGGAGGCCATCAAAGCGGCTCCTGCACCCACTATCCCCCCCTGATTGATCCACCAGTGGCTCAGAAGGGTCCCCACAACGGCCGCAATCCCCTGCATCACCGTCAGGTGCCACAACTTACCCGAAAAGTACTGGGCGGGAGATAAAAGATTAGTCGCTCCCGTAAGAATGTAGGAAAGCGCTACATTTCCAACCACCACCCAGCCCCCGTGAAAAGCCTTGTCTGTCAACAGTTCCACTGCCGGTTGGGCAAAGCAAAAAAATCCTGCTGCCACGAGGGACATGCTGAGGAAATATACCGCGGTAATGTCGCCGAAAACACTCCGGGCCGCTTCCATGCTATGCCGGAAACTCATGAAATACGGCGTCCACGCCGTTTGAAAGGCGCTCACAAGAAGTGAAACCGATGCGGCCATGCTGGACGCGAGCGAAAACACGCCGAGATTCTCTATACCCAGGTAATGATCGACCATGTAGCGATTTCCCTGTGTGATCACATACATGAATCCGAAGGAAGGAACCATAGGCAACCCCATCCGCAAAAGCCCAGCCATCACACCGGGCTTGGGACGGCTACGGCCTTCCTTCACGAAGGGCCAGGCATAAAGCGCCAAGGCAACGGCCTGACCCACCAGTTGGGCTACCATCCAACCGTACAGTCCTTTTCTCCACCACACTACCATCGCCAATGTAAGAAGCGTCGTCGTGAGCGTGGTAACTCCGGCCAGTAGGACAAAGAGCCGTGATTTGCCCTGAAATTGAATGTTCAAGATGAGGGGCTGGATCATCAGGGTAAGCGCTGTCGTGATGGCAGATAAGATGACAATGTGGGAAAGGGCCGGATTGTCCAGATAGGTAGCCGCCATCCAATCCGCTGAAGGGAGTAGGATCCCCAGCAGAAGGGCTGCGCTGGCTGTCATGAGCGAGACGGCACTCGTAACTGTCGTATTTCGCTTATCCGGGCATGTCTCCCCAAAATAGCAGGCACTCATGGAGCCTTGGATTCCAAAGGAGAATACAGGAATAACTAAAAAGGTGACAATCTGCAGCAATCCGGCCACTCCAAAATCAGACTTGGTAAGGTACGGCGTCAGTAACGGTAGCATCAAAAGGGAAACCGCCCTGCTGAATATTCCGCCCAACCCGTAAATTACAGTATTGGCGGCCAGTTGTTTCAGTGACATGCCGGTTTCTCCTTCGTGGTCATGGAACTCACTGCTTCACGGAGGGCCTCGGCCTGGTGTGCTGCATTATAGCATTCCCCAGCCCAATGACGTGAAGCCTCCTGGTGGCGGGCCAACGCACTCCGGTCCCCGTCCAGTTGGTTGATAGCCCCGGCCAGCGATTCAGGAGATCCGAAATTATAGGCCAGCCCGGTTCCCGTACGCCGGATCAATGGGAGAAGGGCGTAGGAAGGCGGTACCAGCAATGCCAGACCCGCAGTGATGTATTCATAGGTTTTAAAACAGACTGCAAACCGTCCGTTCCCCAGGGCACCGTCTGCAGAAACAACCCCAACGTCATGCCCGAGTGCAGCTGATGGTAGATCCTCGCGCGCCACCGGGGGTAAAAAGCTCACCCGGTCAGCCAGGCCTTCCCTTTCGACAAGTTCCCTCAATTCCGCTTCCGCACAGCCAAAACCGCGCATGGCCAGCACGGCGTTGCGGGTGCTCTTCATCGCCAGGATAACATTCTCCAGTCCACGGTTTGGGCTGTAAATACCATGATAATATACTTTCAGAGGCCCCGACTCACGGGGCTCAGGCACTGGCACTGAATCGAGTAAGGAAGGGGTAGTGGTGACGACAAAACTCTGCAGCCGCGTCAGGCGGTAGCGGATGCGCAGGAGACGCCCCCAAACTGGATCCTGAACCAGGACTCCAGCTGCTTTCCCCAAGCCAAAGCGCTCGACCATGGCCATCAGGCGCCGGCTTCCTCTGGAGGCCGCCACGTTCTGATCCGGATAGATTTCCAGCATGACATAGGCGTAGGGACAGCCATGCCATTTGGCGGCAAGCCGGCATGCGGTCAGATAAAATGCGTCGACGCAAACAATCAGATCAGGCCGCCCTCCCCTCAACAGCCCGAGGAGCGACAGGGGGGTTCCTAGACAAAACCGCAGGAAAAACCTGCCCCAGTCGAGTTTGCTGCTTCCTCCTGTCAGAGATGGCCCTGCAGTTGACGTTACAAGGCCGGAGGAGGGCCTGCGGCTGGACCACCACCGGGCCACTCCTGCTGTAGTCCAAAAAGGAATGCCACACAGGACCTTCTGCCGGACGGCACCTTCCACCGCATCAGGGCCCGCGACTGTGATATCCCAATCCCCCCGCAAGGCATCGCACACCATCGCGACCGAAGGAATACCGCAAATGTTCTCAGAAACAATAACTATGCTTTGTCTGGGCTGCGGGGGCCGGCTAATCATGAAGGGGAGAGTAAATAGATGGCCGTGAGCAGGGGCTTTTTCAGAGGGTTTGGGAATCCTGTTGGATCCACTCCCAGGTTCGGACCACGCCTTCGTTCATTGAGACGTTGGGAATCCAACGCAAAATCTGCCGGGCACGTTCGGCATTTACCACCCGCCTTGTCACATTATCAATATCCCGGCGGTCGATGAACCTGTATCCCACATCGGCACCCGACGCTCTGTCCACGGCTTCGGCAAGTTGAACGATGTTGGTTTCCACCCCGGTCCCCACATTGAATATCATGCCCTCCGCTCTTGGCACCACGGCCGAAAGCAGGGTGGCCGTCACGGCATCATCAATATACGTGAAATCCCGGGTCTGCATGCCGCTGCCGTGGATGCTCATAGGTTCTCCGGCAGCACAGGCGACGAAAAACTTGGATATCACGCCACAATAGGGATTACGCGGGGATTGATGTGGCCCATAAACATTGGAATAGCGTACAATGGATACCGGGGTTCCGTACATTTCATAGTACACGTTGCAGTAAGACTCGGCAGCATATTTGCTGGCGGCATAGGGAGACAAGATATTTGGTTTCTCCTCTTCGTGGACGGGGAGGGATCGGGCATTGCCGTAGATTGACGTCGTAGACGTGTAAACGACGCGGCGGATCCGGGTGCTGTGCGTCTGGGCCGCGCTCAGAATGTTGAGCATCCCCCCGATATTGACTGCGCTGTCCGAGTGAATGTCCCCAGTGGAAGAAGCCAGAACCCGGGCAGCCATGTGGATCACGTAGTCACTGATGCCTGTCAATTGTTCTACAAGATCCCTGTCCGTGACACTACCCCTGACCAAAGTGGCATCCTTGGGCACAAGTTCTTCGCGGCCAGTCGTGAAATCGTCAAGAATAGTAACCGCAGCACCGAGTTCGAGCAGGCGCGCTGAAACTTTGGATCCCACAAAACCGGCACCGCCCGTGACAAGCACTGAGCAATTCTGGAAATTTTTTCGAAGCAAGTTGGAATAGTCAATCATATAATAATTCGTTTATCATTGGGCTTGTTCAAACCAGCCAAGTCGAGATGCTAAAGATCACTGCATCCTGTTGCGCCTCGCTCAATTCAGGGAAGATGGGGATGCTGATGACTTCTCCGGCGAGGTGGTGGGCGGTATCGCAGCCGGAGCGGCAGGCTTCGCTGGTGTAGGCGAAACATTCCTGCTGATCCATGGTGACTGGGTAGTAGATTTCGCAGCCAATACCTGCTGCGGTCAGGTGCTCCTTGAGGGCATCGCGCCGCCCTTCACCGATGACGCGGAGGGTATACTGGTTCCAGATGTGATCGTTGTGGGGGTAGGGGACCGGAAGGACCAGTTTCGCCCCAGCGGCGGCGAGAGCGGCGTCCTGAGCGCTGAGGCATTTGCAGTGGGCCGGATCAGCTGGAACCACTCCGGGAAGGGCTCCCAGTTGTTCAGTGTAGCGGGCCGCATTGGCTTGACGCTGCTGGGTGTAGCGGTCGTAGTGGCCGAGTTTGACACGGAGGAGCGCGGCCTGAAGGGGGTCGAGACGGAAGTTGCCGCCGACCATTTTGTGGTAGTATTTGGGCTTGCTGCCGTGAGTCCGCAGAAGGCGGGCGCGTTCGGCGAGGGCATCATCGTTGGTGACCAGAAAACCGCCGTCACCGAAACCGCCGAGATTCTTGGATGGGAAAAAGCTGTAAGTGCCAAAGTGGCCGATCGATCCGACCGGTTTTCCTTTATACTTCGCGCCGATGGCCTGGGCACCATCTTCAATGACGAACAAGTTATGGGCTTTGGCCAAGTCCATCACTGCATCCATGTCGGCACTCTGACCGAAGAGATGGACAGGGATGATGGCTTTCGTCTTCGGTGTGATCTTGGCGGCGGCTTTGACGGTATCGATATTGAAACAGACTGGGCAGGAATCGACAAAAACTGGCATGGCTCCAGTGCGGGCGACACAGCCGGCGGTGGCGAAAAAGGTGAAGGTGGGGACGATAACTTCATCACCCGGCCCGATGCCAATGGCCATCAGGGCGAGGAGAATCGCATCGGTGCCTGAGGAACAGCCGATGCCGTGTTTCGCCTCCACCATGGCCGCGCATTCCTTTTCAAAAGCCTCCACCTCGGGACCCATGATGAATTGACCGGACCGCAGGACACTGGTGAAGGCGGCGGTGAGTTCGGCTTCGAGGGGCAGGTTCTGGGCGTTGACGTCGAGGAGTGGGACCTTCATGGTTTGTGGGCGGCAGACGGGGTTCTGGGTTAAATAAGTGATGGGGTAAACTCAGATGGATTTGAAAGCATCATAGGTATTGGTTCCCGTGGCCAGTTCAGCAGGCAGGGGAGCCTCCTCATCAAGGCTGAGGCAATACACCAATCCGTTCGTGAGTTCATAGCTGAAGCCGGATTCAGGGCAGCTGGCGTGCCCGCTGTCATCGAAGTGGAGCAAATGCCCATGCCGGCTCATCCATCCTTTAAGTCGGCCCGGAACTCCCATGATAAAGCCATAATCAGGCACGTCCTTGACGACGACTGCCCCGGCGGCAATGAAGGAATAGCGGCCCAGGGTGATGCCGCAGACGATGGTGGCATTGGCGCCGATGGTGGTGCCGCGGCGGATCAAGGTCCGCTCGTAGAGGCTGTGCCGTTTCACCTGACTGCGGGGATTCGTGACGTTGGTCAGGACGCAGGAGGGCCCGAGGAAGACGTCATCTTCAATTTCAGTGCCCGTATAGATGGCGACGTTGTTCTGCACTTTGACGTTGGAGCCGATTATGACATCGTTGGCGACCATGGTGTTCTGTCCAAAGATGCAATCGCGGCCGATCACTACCCCGGAGCAAATATGGGCAAAGTGCCAGATTTTGGTGTTTTCTCCGATGATGATGTTGTCGTCCAGGATAGCACTGGGATGGGCGGTGAAACTCATGGGCGGAATGCTGGGTTGGTTTTGCTGAGAATATTTTCCAATTCGGCAGTGAGTAATTTGTAACCTGCTGCGTTGAGATGCAGAGCATCACCGGAATATGCAGCCGCTACTCTTCCTCCGGGGCTGAGAACCGCGGAACAATCGCAGATAACGACCCCGGTATCTCCCAGTGAGAGTATCCTGTGATTCATTTCTGCGAGCCATGAATCCAATTCACTGGACCAAAAAAACCTGTCTCTGATACCCAAGGGGCCTGGAGGAAAAATCGGGGAAATCACTACCCTCCGGTTGGATTCCAAGCTCATTTTCACCAGGCTCTCCAAATCGCGAAAGGCTTGGCCCATAATTACTGCTGGACCGGGGCGGTCTGGCCAACCGTTGAAAGCGCTAGAAGGGAGCCGGGATGGCCTATTATAACCAACGCTCAAAATATCATTGATTCCGACCTGAATGACGATAGTGGATGGCTTGTGGCCGGAAGCTAAATCGGCCCGCAGTTGCTCCAAAGTATCTTTGATGGTGAATCCGCTGATTCCCCTGTTGATGACCCTGCGCTGCGGAGTGTCGCGTGGGAGCCACGCCTGAGCCCTTGAGTCTCCAATCATCCACAATTGGGGCCGTTCATCAACGACCATCGGGAGCGGAGCGGGGTCTGAAAATTGGCGGGCGAGGAATACTCTTCCCTTGTAGTCGAGCACTTTGAGGATCAGCCAGACATTCAAAATTCCGGATGACCCCAACAGGATCAGGAGGAATACCCTGATTGTTGTGATTTTTGTCATCATGCCCCCATTTTAACCCTTGGAATTGATCGTTGAGGATTTTTCGCCCTCAACCCGCAAATCCATTTCTTGCTCCAATTGAGGATCGGAATTTCAAAAAACTTTCCCATAAAGATTCCAGCACTGAGGGATGCTGCAATGGTAACGACCGCCACCACACAGACTACAGGCAGACCGGGCGACGATCCAACCAGATTAAGTGAAAGTTTGACCAGGATTTGTTGCACCGGTATATGAAAGAGGTAAATGGAATACGAATAGAGTCCAAGAACCTGCAGGATTCGGAATACCCTGCCTGAGGGGGCGGATGGTCTAGACGGCAGATTCACAAGCCCCAGAATTATGACCACGGTACATGCCGCGTAATGTAAATTTGCGGGGATCCAGTCCTTTCTGGTAATACATTCAACGACAGCAAACAGCACCATCAACAGCGTTCCACTCCAGACCAGCAAGTGTGCTGTGTGGAGGGAAAGGCTCTGCCGCAAACTCCAATAATATGCCCCCATTCCGCCGGCAAACTGAATTACATACAAGGAAAAAAGCCGACTTCCCCAAGGGTTTGTCCATTTGGCTCCCCCCACCACCGTCGCCAGAATGCAAATGACTAATATCGTCCAAATAAAGGTCCCGACCTTACGATTCACCAGCATGGGAATGAACAGCAAGTAGAAAATCATCTCAAAAATCAACGTCCACGCCCCCGGAAGCATTGTGTTATTGTTGTAGGGAATGAGCAGGAGATCATGCAGTATACGATTCAACGATACCTCCCCCAATGCTGCCGGTGCAAATTTCCAATAAATGGGAACAGCCGCGACAAAGGCAATCCAATACATCGGGAAGATGCGGGCCGCTCTGCGCAGGAAGTAAATCAGAAGTTCGCGAAGCGGCCGGCCATCCTTCTGATTGGAATAGGCGATCACAAAACCGCTGAGCACGAAGAAAATATTCACACCCAAATCTCCCTGCCTTAAAATCCCCCCAAAGAATTCAGTATTGAAATTCTGTGGCAAGAAAATCCAAGTCGCTCCATGATGGAGCAGAACGACCAAGGTGGCAATGCCCCGAAGCTCAGTTAGCGCTTCCAGCCTGCCGGAAGCGGGCAATGCGCTGTGTTGGTTGCAATCCATCTGCGGACGGCCGGCTTGGAATGGGAGGCCATAGATCGCCGCCCTCCCGCAGCGCCGACAGGACTTCCGGGTTTATCCCGCTATCTGAGGCCATGCATCGCGAGCGCAGGGGTAGTGGCTGCCTCCAGCACTTTGATCACGTCCAGTCCGTTTCTCCCGCAGGAGCGGGGAGTGCTCCGGGTCCTCACACAATCCATGAAATGCTCGAGTTCCGCGGTGAGAGCCTGGAATCCAGGAGGCGCAGTAAAAAGAACTTCGCTGCCTTCGTCCACATTATTGAGGCCTTCATCGATCCGCTTTTTCAGGAGGGTGACGGTTTCGGTCTTTTCGTTGTAATCGAGCATGCCCAACTCTCCTATGACTTTGAGACCTCGTTGATCTTCCGGCCAGAGCCACGAGTTGTGCAGATGCGCGGTGCATCCACTGGCGAAAGTCATGTGGAGGAAGGTGTCGTCCTCAATGTGGCTCTGCAGTCCGCAATGACCACTGAAGGAGACCCCGTTAGGAACCTCTCCGGCAATGAACAGGAGGGCCGCGACGTCATGAACTCCCAGGCTCCAGAGGGCGTTTTCCACGGCCCGGGCCTTGCCCAGTTTCATGCGTTCCTGGTGCATGGTGAAGACCCTTCCAAGGGACCGGGCGGCGAGGTAGTCCCGGATGAACTGAATGGCTGGTTTGTAGAGCAGCAGATGCCCAACCATGAGGATCCTGCCGGAGGCTTCGGCCGTTTCAATCAGATCCTGGGCTTCGCTGGAAGCCATGGTCATGGGCTTCTCCACAAAAACATCCTTGCCGGCCAGCAGGCAGGCTTTGGCGATGCGGTGGTGGGAGGCGGCCGGGGTGGCGATGGTGACGGCGGTGATATCCGGGCGCGACAGCAATCCGTGATAGTCCGGGACGATTTCCAAACCCGGAAAATCAATGACCAGTTGTTCACGAAGATGAGGGAATGCTTCCGCAACTGCCCCCAGCGCTTCCAGCTGATTCAAAGTGCGCACGATATTCTTGCCCCATGCACCGGAGCCAATTGCTGCGAGTTTCATACGTCGTTCAAGATTTGGTCAGGCAGGATGAGGCAGCCGTGTGTCTTTTGATCCCCGAAAAGCGGATCGCAGAGCTCCGGCCCTCTCTAGAATGTCCCACTGACTTGCGCACTCTCACTACGGGCTCATCCAGTATCACAATGCACGATTTGGATTTGCCGGCTTCATTGCCAGAGCTTACGGAAGCGATGATACAGTGGCCGGATTGCCCCAAAAGTGTGCATTTTCAGAAGAGCCAAGGGTGAGGGTTTCAGATTGAAGATAACTTCCATCCGGTCTCTATTTTTGAACAATGATCGATTGCCGATCAGTTCCTTATACGCGTCGACGAATCCCCGCTTTTTTTCGGCAGGGAGATGCCAAATGGCGATCAAATTTTCGCGGCCGTCGACATTACAGCACAAACCCCGATCCGTCCAGATTCGCTTGATGAAGCCATTGGCGGTTCTATCCTTGATATCCATCACTTCGTAGACATAACTTAGCAAATGCGCCTCCTCGTTGAATTTTGGAAGGCCCTTTGAAAACCGCTCCAGGGATTGCCGATAGGCGGATCGTGCTAATTGCGCTGCTTCCGTGAGGGCATGATGGGTAGCCCCAATTATTTCCCCTCCCGCATAAGAAATGGATGCTTTGTTCAGCGGAGGATCATACTCGCGGGCCAATTCCGCCAGTTGCTGACAACTTAATCCATTGATGGGCTCGTCTCTTCCATCGCTCAAGGTGAACCGCAGGATCCTATGCTCGCAAATTGCTTTTTGCAAAGCGCCTTCCAATGGCAGATTGATCACGCAGTCCGAATCAAGGAGCAAAATCTGATCTTCAGATTTGCACAGTGTCACCAGTTTTTCCATGCAATCAAGCACGACAAATTGAGTTCCCCACGCTCCAAAATATCCCTGAGGGGGAAGGGTGACTGATTCGAGAACCACTAATTCCACCCCTAGATCCGCGAACAAAAGCCGAAGGTCCGCCCCATCCACCGAAGGAAGAGACGTGACGTCCACGTTCAAAAAGGCAATTCTCCGTGCTTCCGGGCAAACGGCAGCCGCGCTGCCCATGAGGCACACCAGACTTCGCCAATAGTAGTTTTGTACATGCTGGGTGCCTATATCCTTTCCTACTTGGTGGTGCAACGAGGTGTGACCTTTGGGCGCAATGTAAATCCAACTACTGATGACGATACTCATTTTCTCAGCTGCTAAGGTTTGATGCCTTTCGGCTGCATGGAATTGTTACTGCCAGACATCAAAAACCCCTTCGGAACAATCGATTCACCCGCAACTTCAACGCTCTGGAAAGGGAACCCGGCAGAGCTTTCAACGTAAACCTGAAGGTAGCAGTATTCGGGTCGCAGGCCTCGGTCCATTTCCGAAAGTGGACGGACCGCAGGGACCAATGCTCTTTTGGAATCACATAGTTACCCAATTCCGGATGGGTTTCAAGAAAGGATTCCTTGACGTATAAAACACCATTTTGAACGTAATAGTAAGCAATGCCAGGTTGGTCCCACAAGGCTGATTTGATGATATCCAAAGCCAAGTATCCCTGTGCCGCAAATTTTTCAGCCCACCATGCGGGCCACTGCTCGTTGATATGATACGTTCCACCCTGCCCCGGGATGGCGGCGGAGAAAAATACCACATCCGACAGATTTGTGAGTGCTTTGACAAACCCATCGGCCACAGACTCCGGCAGGTGTTCCGCAACTTCCACGGAGAGAGCCATATCGTATCTTCCTAAGTTCGCGGTGTCCAATGTCTGTGATAGATCGCGGGCCTTGAACTTGGTTGGCGCTATAAGCAGTTGCTTCTGATCCACATAATTGCCGTCTATGCCTGTCACTTCAGTCACCCCAAGCCGCTGTGCCGCGGCGAGCCATGTCCCGATGCCGCAGCCGACATCCACCATGGATCCGGGTTTGAAGTGTTTGAAAATTTCTCCCAAAATCAATTCCCCTGAATTTTCGGACGCGCCCTGATAATTTGCGTAGAAATCTTTTGTATATGCACTCATAACATTATATATTTTTTGAGTTATTTTTGAAATGCGCTTGGAGTGTGGGAATTGCTGATAGCATGCCTCTTTTTGGATCGGTTTCCTGAGAATAACGCAAGACCCTTGGGCATTGAAGGCCTGCCTCCTGGCGTGGCTGATGGATGCCCAAATCGACTGTTCTCGTGTGGAATCCAAAATCCACGAGATCCTTGTAGTTTTTTCAGGCTTTGGTGACCTGGCCGGGCTTGGTGGCCACATTGACCAGCGCATTGCGGGTATCCACGATGACCGGGGCCCAGGCGACCAGTTCTTCGAGATTGTATTTGGCGTGGTTGGTTGAGATCAGGACGAGATCGAACGCGCTGATGGCGGCCTGGTTCCATCCGATGGATTTCATGCCGGTATATTCGGCGTGTTCGCGGGTCGGGGTGATGACCGGGATGTGCGGGTCATAGAAGCTGATTTCTGCTCCCTGGACTTTGAGATAATCGAAGAGTTTGAAGGTTGGGCTTTCCCGCATGTCATCCACGTTGGCCTTGTAGGCGAGTCCGAGGATGAGGATTTTGCTGCCATTGATAGGCTTTTTCAATTTATTGAGACGCTCCCCGACCTGCCGCACCACGTATTGCGGCATGCCTTCGTTGATTTCTCCTGCCAATTCGATGAAGCGCGTGTGGATGCCGTATTCCTTGGCTTTCCACGTCAGGTAGAAGGGATCGATGGGGATGCAGTGGCCACCTAGGCCCGGGCCGGGGTAAAAGGCGGTATAACCGAAAGGTTTGGTCTTGGCGGCGTCGATGACTTCCCAGATGTCGATGCCCATGGCGTCGGCCACGATTTTCATTTCATTGACCAGCCCGATGTTGACGGCCCGGAAGATGTTTTCCAACAACTTTACCATTTCGGCGACGCGCGTGGATTTGACCGGAACCACGGTTTTGTAAATGGCACCATATGTGGCAACGCCTTGCTCGAGACAGGCGGCGCAATGGCCACCCACCACTTTGGGGATGTTGGTGCCGCTGAAATCAGGATTGCCAGGGTCCTCACGCTCGGGAGAAAAGACCAAGTAAAAATCCTTGCCGAGCTCGAATCCACGGGACTGGATCTGAGCGGTGAATTCCTCTTCGGTGGTGCCCGGGTAGGTGGTGCTTTCCAGACAGACCAGTTGATGGGCTCTCAGATGGGGCAGGATGGTGTCCCGGGTGGCGCGGACGTAGCTGAGATCCGGTTCGTGGTGGCGGTCCAACGGAGTGGGGACACAGATGATGATGACGTCCACTTCCGGGATGCGGGAGAAGTCGCTGGTGGCTTGGAGAACGTCGTTTTTGATGGCATTGGCCACACGCCCGGGACCGATGTGTTGGATGTAGCTCACTCCGGCGGTCAAGCTGTCGATTTTGCTCTGATCGACGTCGAAGCCGATGACTCGGATTCCTTTTTCCGCAAATCCAAGGACCAAGGGCAATCCGACATAACCGAGACCGAGGACACCAATGACGGCAGTGCCATTTTCAAGTTTTTGTTTTGGACTCATAGAGGAAGGCATGGGTGGGTAAACCGCTGGGAATGATGTTTGGTGTAGATGCTTGTTTGACTTTCCCCGGGCTGGCCCGGAGTCAGGACGGACATTGCTCAAGGCCAGCCCCGGCACGGTCGGCGAGCAGTGGCAGAAGCCGGTCGGCTTCTTTGAGTGCCAGAGCGACGACCTGGTCCATGTTGTAATAGTGGTAGGTGGCGAGGCGCCCGATAAAACTGGTGTGGGGTTCAGCGGCCGCGGCGGCCCTGTATTTTTCGTATTGGGCGCGGGTGTCAGGCGCCGGAATCGGATAGTAAGGCTCGTGGGTCGCATCTGCGGGGAGCGGATATTCCCGGACGATGTTGGTGTGCGGGGTCTCCTGCCCGGTGGCATGTTTGATTTCGACGATACGGGTGTAGGCGTGATCGTTGGGGTAGTTGACCTGGAGGGCAGGTTGCCAGTGGCCGGGCTTGCCGCTGACGGACTCACGATTTTGGGAGGCCAGTTGTTCCCCGGTATAACTCTCGACTTCGAAATGAAGGCTGCGGTAAGGGAGGTGACCGTGGCAATGGTCGAAGTAGGCGTCGATGGGGCCGGTATAGATGGTATGCCGGGGCTGGTAGTGGTGCCGGGTGGTGTGGAAATCGGTATTAAGCTGGACTTGAAGCCCCGGTGAGGCTTCAATCATGCGCTCAAAGAGGCGGGTGAAACCATCCGTAGGGAGCGCTTGGAATTCCTCCCGCAGATAATGATCGTCCCGGGTGGTGCGGACCGGAATCCGGGCGCAGACCGAGGGGTCGAGGTCACGGGGATGCCGGTCCCATTGTTTGAGGGTGTAGCCTTTGAAGAAGAGCTCGTAGAACGTGGGACCGGCATTGGCGAGGATGACTTCCTCGCTGTTGGCAGGGTGGGCACAGGGAATGCGTTCCTGTTCAAGCCATGCTGCGAATTCGGCTTCGGTGGCAGGTTTTCCGATCAATTGCTCGTAGGTGGCCAGATTGACCGGAAACGACCAGTATTGCCCGTGCGTGTGGGATTTGATGCGGTAATCGGCCAGCGTCCAAGTGGTGAAGCGGCTGAGGTAATCGCGGACGGCACGCGAATTGGTGCGGAAATAGTGTGGCCCGTAGTGGTGGTAGAGCACCCCATTTTCATCAGGCGCATCATAGGCATTACCCCCGAGATGGTGGCGCCGCTCCAGCACCACGCATTTCAGGCCGGCTTCAGTCAGACGTTGGGCGATTACGAGCCCGGAAAAACCAGCGCCGGCGATGAGGACGTCGATGGCGATGGGCGCGGGCATGGGAGTTTGGTGATCCAAGAGCGATCTGATGCGACGCTTTGAGGACAGCGAGCCAGGAGGCGCCGGTGGCGTTATGCCCACCTCCCCCAATCCCCCTTTGTGACGGTCAGGATTCCGGGCAAGCTGCCGCCCTTGGTCGATGGGGGGCTGGCGGGAGCGGGACCATGATTCCGGGAGGGCGTTGGGGGAAGGGGGCACCAGACGGCTTTGGGAAGCCGGTGGTTATGGATTTTTGCCAAGCTCTCAGACTTGGCGGGGGAGCGCCTCGTGGCGCGGGTCGCGGCCGGTGAGCAGGGAGATGAGGGGAACCTCGATCTCCTGGAGTCCACCGATAAATTCCAAGAGGATTCTCACGCGGTCGCGGCCGGGAAGGAGGCGGGTCACGATGGCGGTTTGGCCGCGCATCGGGCCTTCGACGATATCCACGGTCTCGCCAGGCTGGATGCCGGCTTCGATCGTCAGGGTTTCTTTTTCATCAAACTCGGCCCGGAGGCTGTCGATCAACTCATCCGGCACGGCGGCAGCATCGTGCATGAAGGTCATCGCCGAAGAAACGAAGGCGGTGGAAAGGACGTGGCGGAGGGATTCCTTGACGGAATACCGGCAAAAGAGGTAGCCGGGAAACATGGCTTCGACGAACCAGATCCGGCCACGGGTGGTTTTTTTCTGATGCCGGATACGGGGAGAAAAAGCTTCGAAGCCGGCGGCGCGCAGGTGTTGAGCAGCGAGATGCTCGCCTTTGGGCCGGGCGCGCAGGCACCTCCACCGGAGATCATCGGGCGGCTCCGTCAGGGGAATGTCCAGGGTGGGCGGCATAGCGGTTAATCAAGCAGGCTTCCCAGCAGCGGGAGAATGTCACGGCTGCGGTTGCTCCAGCGTTCCAGCTTGGCGAGACGTTCCCGCTGAAAATCACCCTCCTCATTGGCCGGCAAGGTATGGCCGAGCCGCGCGAGTTGAGCGAGACGTTCCTCCCCTTGGGTGAGACGGGGTTGAATTTCTTCACGCATAAAGCCGGCAGCGAGCCTTTTGATCTCGATTTCGGCGGTGAAATGATCGCGCCGGTCGCCAGGTTGGTAGACGGCTTTGACGGCGCCAAAGGCCCGGAGCAGCTTGAGGCCCTGGCTCGCAGACCCTTTGCTCATGCTCAGCCGTTGGCAGAGGACATCCAAAGGCAGAGGCTGCGGGGAAACAAACAGCAACCCATAGATCTCGCCGATGGATTTCGGCATGCCGAGCACCTTTACAGCACTCACAAAAAAATCGATCACTCCCACTTCGACCCCGGACAAACCGGTATGAGCCGGGTCGGGGGATCGATCAATGGTGGCAGGAAACATTTCGATCAGCATAGTTCAGCACCACGGTTGTTCAAGAAAAAATGAACGATTTAAATGATTTAATTCGGAAATCTTAAGGAGAATTGCGATACACTGCGCCCAGTGCTCCGGGGCCGGACTTTCAGCCGGTTCCGAGAAGCCACTGGCCAACCGGCCGCATCCCTGACATTGTTCTTCTGATGTCCTTATCCTTTCCCACCACGCAATGGACCCAGCTGGCCGAGGCCTCGCTGAATGGGGGGAAATCTGCGCGGGCCGCTTTGGATGATTTATGCCGGCAATATTGGCAGCCGGTTTTTCTGGCCTTCCGGGCCCGGCGCTTGGACGAAACCCAGGCGAAGGATGCCACGCAGGGCTTTTTCCTCCATACGATGAAGACCTCATTATTCCGGAAAGCCGATCCACAGCGGGGCAAATTCAGATCTTTTTTGAGTGGGGCCCTCCGGCTTTACATGATCGAGCATTACGACCGCCAAGCGATGCGGCGGCAACGCCATAACGCCGAGGAGGTTTCCCTGGAGGAAGCCGGGCCGGAGATTTTGCATCATGACGCGCCGGAAGACCGGGTATTTGATCGGGAATGGGCGCTCACCCTGTTGGAAGCAGCGCTGCGGCGATTGCGGCTGGATTATGAACTGGCGCGTGGCGCGGCGGCCTTTGCCGTCATCAAACAATTCCTGCCCTCCGCCCAAATGGGGATTCCGGATTACGAGCGGGCCGCCGCAGAATTGCGCATGACCGTTCCGACGCTCCGGGTGGAAGTCCACCGTATCCGCAAACAATTCCGCGAACTGCTGCGCCGCGAGGTGGCCCGTACGGTATCGGCTCCCCACGAAATCGACGAGGAACTCCAACACATCAAAGACGTCCTGCTGCATGGCTGAACCGCAACCTGCCCAGAACTCTGTCCACTGCCCTGAATGCGGCACACTGCTTTCCGCCTCCCGGCTGGATGGCTTGTGCCCGGTATGCCTGCTGGAGGAAACCTCCCCCACCCCAGCCGGATCGGCCGATCCCGCCGCCGCCGCCCCATCCCTGATGTTCCTGCCTGGCTACCAGCTGATCCGGGAAATCGCCCGTGGGGGCATGGGAATCATCTACGAAGCCTCCCAGTTCAGCCCCTCCCGCACTGTCGCCATCAAGATGCTGCTGCCCCATCTGATGGATGATGAGGCCATGCGCGAGCGGTTCCGGCGCGAAGCCCAGGCCATGGCCAGTCTGGATCACCAGGGCATTCTCCCGGTGTATGAGGTTGGAGATCACAACGGGCTGCCCTACTTCAGCATGAAGTTGGCGGCCGGCGGCACCCTATCGGATCAGGCGTGGCGCTACCGGGGCAACTGGCGTACCATAGCGGCGCTGATCGCCGATCTGTCGGATGCCATCCAGATGGCCCATTCCCACGGGGTGCTGCACCGTGATTTGAAACCGGCCAACATCCTGTTCGATGAACTGGGACGGGCCTATCTGAGTGATTTCGGCATCGCCAAACAACTCGCCGCCGATCCGGCAGGGCTGGATTTGACTAAATCCGCCACCCTGCTGGGCACCCCCAACTATCTTCCCCCTGAATGGGCCGCCGGGACGGCAAGAAGCCCCACCACAGCCGGGGACGTCTACGGCATCGGGGCCATTCTCTATCAACTTCTCACCGGTGATCCGCCACACCACGCGCATCAACTGACGACCTTGCTGCGCCAGATCGCCGATCAACCGGTGACCGCTCCCCGCCAGGTCGATCCAACCGTGCCACGCGATTTGGAGATCATCTGCCTGAAGGCCCTCGCCAAAGACCCGGATCATCGTTACCCCAGCGCGCATGAAATGGCGGAAGATCTGCGCTTATGGCTGGCAGGACGCCCGATCCGGGCACGGGCCGCGTCGAGGATAGAGAGGATCTGGCGGTGGAGCCGGCGCAATCCCCTCCCCGCCTCCCTCGCTGCCCTGCTGGCCACCGCCCTCACGGTAGGAGGGACTGCCCTGTGGAAATCCCTTCAAACCTCCCGTCACAATCTGCAAAGTTCACTCGTGGCCCAGGCCAGTGCCCTGCGCGAGACTGGCCGGCTGGGGAACCGCACGCAAGCCGTGGGGGCCTTGGATCAGGCCATCCGGCTGCATCCTTCCCTGGAAGCCCAGGTGGAACTCACCAGCGCTCTCGCCATGACAGATCTGCGGGAGAGTCAGCGATTTTCCTACGGAACCGGGAACCGGGTCCACACCGACGCCGCCTTCACCTGCTACACCTTTGTTGATTCCCACCGCCGCCTCACGGTCCGCCGGCTGGCGGATGAGGCGGTGCTCAGCAGCGTGCCGAATGACATTGTCGATCCGGAGGGCTTCGGCCCATTCAGTCCCGACGGACGATTTCTTTGCCTGAGGCCCGCGGGTCAGACTCTATTTTCCATCTGGGATTGTCATGAGCATGTCTTCCGGCAGCAAGGGATTCCCGGCAGTTATCTGCTCTTCGCCCCGGACAGCCGCACGCTGGCCATCGGCCATAAGGACGGTCGCCTCACCCTGATGGATGCCATCACCGGAGCGAATCACGCCACCCACTCCACTGACCTCACACGCATCCGGCCCTACAGCTTCAGTCCGGACGGCACCCGGTTGGTGACAGGCCAATTCAAGGAGTCGAAATTCCTCGTGATTGATATTGGCAACGGGCAGACCGTGTTGCGCGGGGAACTTCCCCCAGCCGCCCATGTCCGCTGTGCCGTCTGGAAGCCGGATAGCAGCGGTTTTTTTATTGGGACCGAATCCTTCAAAATCTATGAGTGGTCCATCGCTGATAACAGTCTGCCCCGCCAATACACCGGCCATCAGGGCAATATCTTTGCCCTCGCGATCCATCCGGACGGCGAGTGGCTGCTCAGCCAATCCGAAGACGGCACCACACGGCTTTGGAATACGGCGAGCGCCCAGACGGTAGCGCAACTCCCCTACTACGGATCGGAGGTGCGATTCTCCGGCGACGGGCGGCGGTTGCTCTGTGAAGACCGCGAGGCTCAATCCGTGCATCTCCTGGAGCTTGCTCCTGCCTCGGTGTGCCGCCAATTTCCGATCCCGCACCCCGATCAGGACCGGATAGGGACCCGCGGCTGTTGGTTTATCACATTCAGCCCGGATGGGGGCCTGCTCAGCGTAGGGGATACCGACGGAATCATGCACTTTGACGGGCAAACCGGACAATCCCGCGGCCGTGGTTACACTGGTTATTGCTGGAGCCTGGGTTGGGCCGACAACGGCTCCGCGCTCTACTCGGTGTCCATGGCCGGTTTGCAACGCTGGCCCGTCCACCACAAATCACATCCCGCTCCGCCGGGCTCCCCACCCGGAGCGGAAGGAGCTTCCCGGCCGGAACCGCCGCAGGAATGGACTCTGTTGCCTCCCGAGCGATGGCCCACCGATTATCCCAATTCCAACCGGCCGGCCCGTACTATGAATCACCTCTCCATCAGTAATGGAGCCGGGAAGCTGGCCCTGGCCTACGATGATCAAATCAGTCTCCTGAACCTGTCTGAAGGTCAAACCATGGGGTCATTCCCTACCGTGGAATTTCTGCTGGACTCGATAGCGCTGAATTCCGGGGGGACCCTCGTCGCGGCTTCCCAACAAAAAGGTCCGGGATTGCTCGTGTGGGATACCACCCACAGGACCCGTCTCCACCAACTACCCACCCAGTTTCCTGAAGCGACCGTCCGATTCCATCCCGATGGAATCAGGCTCTTTAGCGGAGACCTCAGCGCCCTCTCCTGTTGGAACGCCCAGTCTGGATCGCTCATCTGGCGCTTCCCCTGCCCTGCCCGCTCCCCCATCACCGTACAGCTTGCCCTCACTCCGGATGGGACCCTCCTTGCCGCGAACCTTACTCCTGAAACCATCTCTCTGATTGATCCCGCCACCGGGCGCGAAATCACCCGCCTGCGCCATCCTTCCCCTCATTCCATCTCCGGACTCGCCTTTTCACCGGACCATTCAAGGCTGGCAGCGCTGTGCCTTGGCCACTTGGTTCAACTTTGGGATCTGCACCGGCTTCGTGAAGAACTTTCCGCCCGCTCCATCGATTGGCCGCATCCCCCGTTGCCTCAGCGACAACTTCCTCTCGTTTGGACATTGCCTCCTTAGGCACGCCCGCAGCGGGATTTGACCTGCTGAGGATAGCCTCCAAGCCCCATGGAACGCCGCAGTGCCCACTTGGCAACAAGCGTCCTGGGATCGTAGCGCCAATCGTGGCCTAGCCCCGGTTTTCCTCCCGGCAGCGCTTACCAGCGCCTGCCCGGACCTTTCAAAGCCCCCCGCCAAGGCTGTGGTCACCTCGAATTTGGCAGACCGAAGGCATTGGAAATATCACTCGATTTGGTCGGACGGCTCCAAGAGAGGGAGCTGTCTTCTTCGCCAGGCAGAGGAGGACGGGTTTTCTTTTTCTTGCGTCCCCCGTCTGATGTCTCGCAGGCACACAGGGAAACGGCGGCCAAAGTGGCGAGCACAGCAAGACGGAGCAGCTTCATGCGGGGTAAAATAAAAATCTGTCCCGCTTCAGGTCGGGCTATTGTCGAAGACCACTTCGTCCCCTGGTTGAATCGCAAAACCGGGGGTGATGGACTTGATGTCAATGTCGGCCACAGTCGTGTTTCCCTCGATCCGCACGATATTGAGTTTGCCGATTAATTGGTTGCCACGCTTCACCAGCAGACGGGATTCGCTGCTCACGCCTTGGTTTTGGCCCAAGTTTACGATGACAAACCCAAAATCAGGATTCACGGCAGAGACTGTGCCGGTGCGGCTGGCCAATTGAATGGACTTGGTCCGGGTAGCCTGTTGCTGCTTGAGCCGGCCAATCAGAGTCTGGCTCTCGGCGGCCGCTTTTTTGGCGACATCAGCTTCTTTGGAGATCTGGTCAATTTCCTCGACTTTGGCGTCGTTCTCCTTTTTCAGCGCTTCATTTTTGGCCAAAAGCTCTTCGGTGGTTCCGGAGCTGCCGAGAATGCGGGTGATTTCTTCCTGCATGGCCTGTTTCTTGGCCCCGATGTCGTCAATCTCCTTTTTCACCCCGGCCAACTCTTCTTCCTTGCCCTTGGTCTCAGTGACGAGCGCTTTGGCCTGGAGTTCTTCGTTTTTGGCGTTTTTCTGGGTCTCGGAGTAAGTGGTATATGTCTCAGCAATGGCCTTGCTCTGTTCACGGACCTCATCATGAAGAGCCACGGTGGCCCGGTTCAATTCGTCCTTTTGCAGACGGGCGTCCTTAAGACTGGTGCGGATCATGACGGATAATACTGCTCCGCCGATGGCACCAAGCGTGCCGAGAATAAGAAGTGGCTTCATAGGGAAATTTAAAAAAGTGAAAAGTTATGGGCGCTTTACTTGGCCATGGGCGTTTCGGCAGCAGGCGTCTCCACTGCGGGCGCTTCTGCAGCCGGGGCGGGAGGAGTGGCTGCGGGGGCATCGGCAGGTGGCGCAAAGGGATCTGCAGCAGGAGCCGCCTCCGGAGCGGGAGCCGCCGGGGCTGCCGGCTCACCAGCCTTGGGGGCTGCCGGAGCAGTAGGGGCTGCTGGGGCCGGACGCGCATTCGAAGGCATCGAAGCCGCCCCAGTTTTCACCTGATCGCCAGGAAGAATCGAATCTCCCGGAGCCACCGAGCCCGGCACGATTTCGGCCGCGGAAGAACCGCTGGCCACATTGGTGACGATGACCTTGCCCACGATGGAGTTGCCCCGCACCACATCCAGCTTGGCTTGACGGACGACCGAAGAACTATTGCCTGCCCCAATCGTCACAAAGCCCCAATCCTGATTCACCGCCGTGATCCGGCTGCGGAAGGTGGGGGCCATGGTGCCCGTTTGCTGCCAAAGATCAATCCGCTTCAGTTCAGCGATCTGCTTGTCGAGGACCGCCTTGCTGGCCAGCGCGTTTTCGATGGCGCTTTTGGCAGTGGTGATTTGGTTGTCATATTCCACCCGTTTGGCTTCCTGGGCCTTCAATTCAGCAACCATGGCGGGCAAACCGCCCAAATCCTTCATCTTCTGCTCCAATTCATCCAAATCTTTGGCCGCGGCCACTTTGGATGCCGTGGCGTCCTCGACCAATTTGGCGACGTCTTCTTTTTTCGCCGCGGCTTCCGCCTTGGCTTTCTCAGCCTTGCTGAGGGAATCCTGCATATCCTTCAGTTCCTTTTCGGCCGTCGCAGCACCAGCCACTGCCGCAAGCTTTTCCTTGGTGGCTTTGGTCTTGTACTCCTCGGCATTGGCAGCTTGGAGCCGTTCTGCGGTCAACACGGGACGCACCATGCTGTAGATGATTCCGCCACTAGCCAGCAAGGCCACACCTGATACGATCGATAAGGGCTTCCACATAATCTTTTAGTCCGGGTCTGTTTTTAAAAAAATTGGTTCCCTCCGTTTAAAGAGGATTGGAAATGAACACAACACGAATTTCCTGCGGGGTGGCAAGATTTTTCACGCAAAGTTGAACATTTGTCTTCATTTGTGAATTTGACATGAAAATCCGCAGCTCCGCGTTTTCCGGCTTGCTCCCGGCAACGGCGGTGTCACGCTGGTGTCGCTGTCAGGGGCTATGGAGTGCCGGCAGGTGAACCCCGCCAGGTCCGGAAGGAAGCAACGGTAACCCGTCCGGCTCTGCCGTAGTTCTCTGACAGCACCTTCTCCCGTTTCGGTCCGGGATCTCCACGACCCCGTCTGATTGCTCATTTATTTGGACCATGACTTCCACTCTCAGCCCGGCCATCCTCGCAAGGGTCGAAGAATTCATCGCCGCCAAGGGCCTGCGCCATACCCGGCAGCGAGAAGTCATCATCGAGGCCGCTTTTAATACTACCGACCATTTCACGGCGGAGGAGCTCTGGGAGCGCGCCCGGAAAATTGATCCCACCGCCTCCCGCGCCACCCTCTACCGCACCCTGAGCCTGCTGGTGGAGAGCGGGCTGCTCAAGGAAATCGACCTCGGCCGGGATCAAACGTATTACGATCCAAATTTCGTTGACCACCCGCACCACAACCACCTGATTTGCCTGGACTGTCAAAAGGTGGTGGAATTCGAGGACGTGCACCTGAGCCTGCTGGAAGACTGCATCACACGCCGCCTCGGATTTCGTCCGGAAACCAGTTCCGTCCGGATCGAGGCGAGTTGTGATGAATTGCGACTGAAGGGTATCTGCGAACGTCGGCGGGCCTGAATCCGTGACCCTGCGGGAGGGGCCAAAGCCTTGGGAAGGACGGGGCCGCCGGTCCCTCTCCGGGAGAATCTGCAGCCGCCCGCCTTGCAGCGTCTCCTTTCCATGACAGGCCGCGCCCGCTGAACGCGTTTTTCCGCAGCCTTTTCATGCCCGCTTGCAATGCAGCTTGGCATTTTCCCCGCTGCCCCTTAACCTCCCCCAGCGTTCCTCCCCCAACTGCCCTTTTTTCCCATGTCTGTCGCTGTCCCACCCGTTGCCCTGTCCGCCGTCACTCTGCCGCCGGCCTTGCCGCCCACCACCCGGCGCTTCCGGCAGCCGAAGAAAAACATCCCGCAGACCAAGGCGGAGCGCGATGAGCTCCTCCGCTACATCCGGGAATTTGTGGAACGCGAAAAACCCGTCCCTCCCATCCCGGGCGACGAACTCCGCGTCCTCGCGGAAAGAATCGTCAAGGAAACCGGCCTCGATCCTATCCATCTCGACTACACCGGCGTCCTGCTTTCCAACGAAATCTGGCGCGAATCCCTCGCCACCATTCCCTACGAGCGCCGCCTGCTCCTGATGCCGAAGTGCCTGCGCGTCGAAAGCAAATGCCCCGCACCGTTCGATGAATTCGGCCTGCTCTGCAAACAGTGTGGCCTCTGCACCATCCAGGATTTCCAAAACGAAGCCGAACGTCTTGGTTATGCTGTGCTGGTGGCCGAAGGTTCAGCGATCGTGATGTCCCTTATCCAGACCGGCAAAATCGAAGCCATCGTCGGCATCTCCTGCCTTCCTGTCTTGGAGCGCACCTTTCCTTACGTTGAAGCCGCGGCCATCCCCGCCATCGCGGTGCCTCTGCTCCAGGACGACTGCATCGACACCACCGTCGATATCGACTGGGTCTGGGATTATCTCCACCTCACCAGCGACGACAAAACCCGGCGCCTCAACCTCAACGCCCTTCACGAGGAAGTCCGCACCTGGTTCACCCCGGAATCCCTGACCACCCTCGCCGGCGCCCCGGAGGGCGAAGCTGAAACCATCGCCCGGGAATCCCTCACCGGACCGGGCAACCGCTGGCGCCCGTACTTGACCACCGCCGTCAGCCAAGCCCTCCGCGCCGATCCCACCGCACCCTTCACGCCCAGCATCCAAAAACTCGCACTGGCGGTGGAATGTTTCCACAAAGCCAGTCTCATCCACGACGACATCGAAGACGGCGATGCGACGCGCTATGGTCAGGCCACCCTCCACGCCACTCATGGCCTGCCCGCCGCGCTGAACGCCGGTGACCTGCTCATCGGCGAAGGTTACCGCCTCATCGCCGACTGCGGCCTGCCCGCCCATCAGATCGCCCCCCTCATCCGCATCGCCTCCCACGGCCAGCGCGACCTCTGCCGCGGCCAAGGCGCCGAACTGGCCTGGCAACAAAACCCCAGCCCTCTCACCAGCGGCCAGATCCTGGAAATCTTCCGCCTCAAAACCGCCCCCGCGTTCTCCGTCGCCCTTCTCCTCGGAGCCGCCCACGCCGGAGCCCTCGACGAAAACGAAGCACCCCTCCTCGCGTTCAGTGAAGCCCTCGGCATTGCCTATCAAATCAAGGACGACCTCGAAGACCACCTCGCCGATGCCCCCGCACCTGCCGGCATCATCGACCCCGCCACCCTGGCGTCCCCGGCCCACCGCCCCGCCGTCAATTTGATTGCCTGCCTCACCACCGAGCGTTTCGCCGGCGACCGCGACAAGGCACTCAACCACGCCCAGGACCTCCTCGACCGCTACAAGGAGCAGGCCATCCGCTCCCTCCAGGATCTCGACAATCCCAACCTCAAAGGCCTCCTCCGCCGCATCATCGGCAAGATCTTCACCCCGCTGGAAGTCGGTTCGTGGTGCTCGGAGGCGACCAAAGCAAAATAGCTAGAAATGATTTCAAATTTCGACCCAAACTCGGCGTTGGAAATCTGGGGTATCATTGATGGGATGGCACCTGCCGGAGTAGGAAACGGGACAGGAGGGATGGATCTTGTTGTTGAATTAGCTGGGTGGAAGCACCCGGGTGAAGAACTTCACACGGCCGAACTTCGGATTCGCATGCCGATTCCATCCGAACACGAAATTCGAGATCACTTTGATTTGTTTCGCCCATACGATTTAGTCCGCTTGAAAGGGAAAATGCAGTCCAACGAATCGGGACTTCCGGAAGAATTTATTGCTGAAGAAATGGTAGTGAGCGCGCTCGACGAGGAGTGCCACGCTTTTTCCCTCGAACTCCAAAAACCTGTAACCATTCAGGACCCTTTATTTGGGGACCTCGTTCTGGATAGGTCGTTGAACTGGTTCACCGGCAAAGCGATCTGGGAAGAGGTCATTGTTCCGATAACTTTCAGCGTTGAAGGCCCCATGGAGTATGGTCTCGAGGCTGCCAGTCTTGAACCACTCGTCACCATTGGTCGTGATCTCCTGACCCACCAAACGGAGTGGTTGGCGAACATTAAATCCTGTATTTTCGGTGAAATTTTCTCCTACATCAACGAGATGCTTGTCCAGTTAGGTGAAAGCCCCATTTCATTGGCGGACTTCCAAAACCGTCTATCGCTTAAAAGCATTATCGTTCATAAACCAGACCTCGTCGGGTTTAATTTCGAATTCGGGAATACTTGGCTCTTCGGTTTTGATATCGGCATAAGTCTTTCCGAAGGCATCTACGACTGGAAGATTCACATGTAGCTGGGATAACCCTCGAACAGAAAAAATCTGCCATGAATCATCCCCTTTTTCTTTCGATCCTTCTGCTGATATCTTCGCGAGCGCTTCTTCCGTCCTCCCAAGCTCAATCCACAAACCCCAAAGTCATCCACGCCTTCGTCGCCCTTTGCGACAATGCCTCGCAAGGCATCGCGCCGGTGCCGGCGAAAATCGGCAATGGCGATGACCCGGACCACAATCTCTACTGGGGCTGCGATGATGGGCTGCGCTCCGTTTTCAGCAAAAGCAAAGCGTGGCAAAAGCTCCCGGCCCCTGCCGCAGGCACCGACCCGGATGGTGATGGCCCCATCCTGCAACGCCTCGTCTTCCGCCACCGCGCCACCGGCGCCATCCTCGTCGGCGATGCCTACCGGGGACGCGAAATCAAGACCTGCCTGACCCATTATTTCGCTGCCCTCGCCGGCCATCATCCTGTCAAAATCAAGACGGACCAAGCCGAATACGATGCCGGAGGAGCGGCCCAACTCATCGCCTACATCGGGCACAATGGTCTCATGGAATTCAACGTGGATGTCCCGATTCCCAGTCCTGCCGTGAAAGCCGCGCCGCGCACCACCATCGCGCTCTGCTGCATCAGCCAGCACTACTTCCGGCCCGGCCTCCAAACCGCCGGAGCCCGCCCACTCATCCTGACACGTCAACTGATGTACCCGGCCGCCCAGCTCCTCCACGAAGGCACCGCCGCCTGGCTGACCGGGTCCGATGCGGCCACCTGCACCGCCCGCGCCGCCGCCGCCTACGCCACCAATCAAAAAATCAGCCGCAAAGCCGCTGCGGGCGTGCTGACCTCGGGATTTGCCGATTGAACCTACGGAAACCTCCGGTCACCCCGGTCATCCGAGCGGTCAATCTGCCGAAAACCGATTGCCTCCCCCGCCGCGGTGTGGGAGAAAACCGGTCCCTCCCGGCGCTTTGGCCCGTCCCGGCCCCCGTTTTTCACGCCCCCTTTTCCATGTCCAAGCATTATCTCGTCACCGGCGGCTGCGGTTTTATCGGCAGCAACTACATCCGTCAGCAGCTGCGCGCCCAGCCGGACCTGCGCATCACCAATCTCGACGCCCTCACCTACGCGGGCAATCCGGAGAACCTCCGCGATGTCGAAGCCTCCGCCGGAGACCGCTACACCTTCATCCACGCCGACCTCGCCAATGCCCAGGCCGTGGCCGATGCCTTTGCTGGCCGCACGTACGATGCGGTGATCAATTTCGCCGCCGAGTCCCACGTGGACCGCAGCATTGAGGGACCGGAAGTCTTCGTCCGCGCCAACATCACCGGCACCTACAACCTCCTCGAAGCCGCCCGCAAAAACAACGTGCCCCGCTACCTCCAGGTTTCCACCGACGAAGTCTACGGTTCCCTCGGCGACACCGGATTTTTCACAGAAACCACGCCCATCACCCCCAGCAGCCCTTACTCCGCCAGCAAGGCCTCGGCGGATTTGCTGGTTCTCGCGAACCACCACACCTTCGGCCAGGAGGTGGTCGTCACCCGCTGCTCGAACAACTACGGCAAATACCACTATCCGGAAAAACTCATCCCCCTGATGATCATCAAAGCGATGCATGACGAGCAGTTGCCCGTTTATGGCGATGGTCTCAACGTGCGCGACTGGATCCACGTGGAAGACCACGCCGCCGGCATCCAGCGCGTCCTCGAGCAGGGGCGTGCGGGTGAAGTTTATAACCTCGGTGCCAGCCAGGAGTGGAAGAACATCGACATCGTGAAGCTCATCCTCCGCCTGCTCGGCAAACCGGAAAGCCTCATTTCCTACGTGAAAGACCGCCCCGGCCACGACCGCCGCTACGCCATCGATTCCACCAAAACCCGCACCGAACTCAACTGGACCGCCCAGCGCCAGTTCGACGAAGCCATCGCCGAGACCATCCAGTGGTATCAGGAAAATGAAACCTGGTGGCGTCCTTTAATGAAGAAGTAGCGTCCGCCGCGCCGCTCTCCCCCTGCCATGAATCAACCCCAGAACTTGCCGGAACTCCTCCAGGCCCGGCTCAAGCTGGGCCTCTTCAACTGGGGGAAACGCACCGTCATCTGGACGATGGCGCTGGGCCTGCTCACCGCCATGGCCCCGGGGATGCGATTTTTCCTCATCGCCTGGCTGATTTTCTCCGCTCTCTCCCTCGCCGCCCTCCTGCTGGGCCTTAAACTCGCCAAAAACCTCAAAGTCAGCACCGCCACCTTTCCCCAGGGCATGAACGAACCCCGGGATGTCGGTGGCACCCGCCCGGAACCCGCCGAGGTGGAAGACGACTATCCGCACCACCATACCCACACCGGGCGGAATGCGGTGAATGATGAAGTTATTGAGATCGAAGCCGAGGTCCTTCCGCCGGAGCGGGAAAGATAATCAATTTTGCTTCGAGTTGGACAGGAAGGCAGCAAATTGCTAATCCACGGCCATGGGAGCAAAACCCGAAACCTCCACGCCAACCAAATCCAACACTCTGCTTTGGTTGCTCGGGGCCTTGGTGGCGGTTGTTGGGTTGCTTCAATTCTGCGGAACGGGAGGACATACCAGATCTCACGATGAAATCATGCGGATTTTGGCAAGCCAGCAGCGAAGCATTTTCAGCATGTTAAAAGCATGGGCACCAGACAATGATGATAAATTCCCAAACGAACCAGTCGATGCGAATTCTAATTTCCGGACGCTTTTTAAAGCGGGTTTTCTTGATGATGAAAAACTTTTCGCAGTCCCCCAAGCTAATCGTGGGCGTGCGGACAGCACTGACAATGATATCTGAAATTCTCCGGATTTCCTCAAAGCGTTGGAACCGGGTGAACTGTCCACAGCATACGTATCAGGCTTAACTCCATCCGACGACGCCGATTTACCTATCCTGATTTCAGGCATCGGCCCCTTGACGGTCTGGATCACCGGAAAAGAAGCCGATCCGCACTGGACCTGGAAAAAGAGCAGTGTGGCGGTGACTTTCGTCGGAGGGCTGACCGAAATTTTCCAACCTGATAAAGACGGCAAAGTAAGAAAGATGAAAAACGGGAAAATGATTGATATCTTCAGTCCCGAATGGGGCACCAAACCCGGTAATATCCGGCTGCCCGCATCCGTGAACCATTAGCCGCCTGCCGCAGCACTTGGAAAAGATCCGGCTCGTTTTCTGCGGTTTCCCCCACTCCGGAACCCCTCCAGTTTCGTTTCTTCCCCGTCCCATGAACCGCCGCTCCGTTTCAGGCTCCAGCAGCACCCCGATCCTGGTTTTCCTCGGCATCGTGGGGCTCAGCGCGCTTTTTTTCCTCGTCTTCACCGGACGCACCCCGGTCACGGGCAAGGGACCCGCTCCTGCGGCCCAAGCCCCCGCGCCCGGCACGGCCGCCGCTCCGGGGAAAACCGGACCCGTCACCGCCAAACCGCCGGTGCCGAAGAAACCGCCGGTGGCTCCAGTCGTTTATGCCAAGCCGGACCTGCTCCTCGCCGCCATCACCACGGAGCTACGGGCCGGGGATTTGGAAAACGCCATGAAGCTGGGCGGGAAGGACTTCGCCGTCCTGCCGGGCACGAATTTCCTGAAACTCCTCCTCACCAAAGCCGGCTACCGCGTCCCGGCGGAAGGCCCGGTCTTCACCGATGCCGGCGCCATGGGACAGACCGCCCGTTACGCCGTCACCTTGGAACCCGCCGCGCCGGGTGCCCCGCCACCCGCGGGACCGGTCTGGGTGAATGCCGAGCGCGACCGCACCACCAGTTCCTGGAAACTCACCGGCGTGGTGATCTCGCCAAAACTTCTTGTCCAGGGCACCGAGGAACTCCGCCGCAACAGCGTGCTCCTGGAGACCAAGGACCTGACCGTCCCCGCCGATCCCCTGATGCAGGCCCACGACTTCCTGGCCGGGGTGCTCGGCCGCGACTTCCGCGCCGCCCGTCTCCTCACCGACAAACAAAAAGTCGCCCAGGAAAAACTGGCCGGCCTCTGCATCGTCTTTGAGGAAGGCGAATATCAACTCGCCAAAGAACGCCCCATCGTCGTCACCGCCGCCTCCAAAGACGCCGCCATCGCCCTTGTCAGGGTGCACTCCGAAAAGATGAAAGCCGACGCCGAAATCGGTATTACCCTGCACCCTGCCGCGGACGGCACCTGGAGCATCGAAGCCCTCGACTTCAGCCGGTTGCTCGAGTCCTACGTCCAGCAATCCGGGGCCGGAAAAGTCTTCTACAGTCCGGTCGTTAAATCCCCCCAGGGCGGCGAAAGTCTGGTGGTTTATTTCGACTTCGGCACCGCCACCCTCGTCCCCCGCGCCATTGCCCAGCTCAATATTGTCGCCGGTCTGCTCGCCACCGACCCCGCAAAAAAGCTCCGGATTTCCGGCCACGCCGACGACCTCGGCAGCGACGACTTCAACTATAAACTCTCTGCCGCCCGCGCCAAAAACGTCCGCGAACACCTGCACCAACTCGGCGTCAATCCCGCCCAGATCGAAACCCTCGGCTTCGGGGCCACCGCCCCGCTGGACCCCAACAAACAAAAGGACGGCAGCGACAACCCCGAAGGCCGCTCCCGCAACCGCCGCACCGAAATCTACCTCGACTTTTAAACCCATGCTCCGCCGCCTCTTCCTTGTTCTCACCGCCTGTTTCCTCGCCGCCTGCTCCGGGGACTCTTCTGTTACCCCTGACCACAAAGCACTCGAATCCCCTACCGGCGAGGCCGTGCTCCGCCACATGCTTAGCCTCTGCCCGCACCGCACCGATGCGAGACAACTCACCATCGTGCTCGGCCCGCTCCAGGATTCCGCCTCCCCGGAATTCGAAAACAAATTTGCCGACACCGGCCTCATCGTCACGCCCTCCCGCAAGCTGGTGGCCGGAGCCGTGAATGGCGAAGTGCGCATCTTCGACGGCAGCACCAATCAGGCTCCCATCATTCTCCAACTCTCCTCCCTGACGCCGGAAGCCTCCAACCCCGCCAACTACGAAGCCATCGCCGCCTGGGCTTGGAAGGACAAAGCCCAACGCCTCAAACTCCGCGTCCTGACCAAACCGGATGCCCCTCCCGAAATCCGCCAAATCGAGGAAATCCCCATCCCCGTCCGCAATCAGGACGGCATGCCTACCCCTCCGGCGGCCGACCCGAAATAATGCCGCATAATGAAGCAGCCCCGCGCCAAAGCCTCTCCGACGCCGGGTGAAATCCTTTGGGCTAATTCCTTTCAAACCCAACTCTTGACCTGGTTCCGCGCCGAAGGCCGGGACTACCCGTGGCGGCAGACGGAAGATCCTTATGCCATTCTGGTGTCGGAGATGATGCTCCAGCAGACCCAGATTGCCACGGTGCTGGGACGGGGATACTATCAACGTTGGATGGACACCTTCCCGGATGTCGCCACCCTCGCCGCCGCGTCCGAACCTGACATTCTCCGGGTCTGGGAAGGACTTGGTTATTACAGCCGGGCGCGGAACCTCCAGAAAGCCGCCCAGGCAGTGGCCGCGGATCACGGCGGCGAATTTCCCCGCAGCGCCGCTGGTCTCCTCGCCCTTCCCGGCATCGGTCGTTACACCGCTGGAGCCGTGGCGTCCTTTGCCTGGAATCTGCCCGCGCCGCTGGTGGATGGCAATGTGGCCCGCGTCTTCACCCGCCTGTTTGCCTGCGATGATCCGATCGACCGGCCCGCCATGCAGCAGCAGCTCTGGGCCTGGGCCGATGCGCTCCTCAGCCGGCAGGAGCCGCGCCGCTACAACAGCGCCCTGATGGAACTCGGGCAACGGATCTGCACCCCGCGCTCCCCTGCCTGTCTGATTTGTCCGGTGCAATCCTGCTGCGCCTCCGCCGGGCCCGCCGCTGCCAGCCGACCGAATAAATCCCCCGCCCGCGCCACCGTGGCCGTGATTGAGCACGCCCTCTTCGCCCGTCGTGATGGAAAAATCCTCCTCCACCAGGAATCTGGAAAACGCCGTCAGGGCCTCTGGAAACTCCCCGAGCGCTCCCCTGCCGAAACCACCGAGCTCCCGGAAATCCTGACCACCACCTACGCCATCACGCACCACCGCGTGGCCCTCCACATCCATGCCGCCCCTGGCGCCATCGCCCGGACAGGAGAAACCTGGCACCTGCTCGCCGATCTGCCTGCTCTCCCGATGCCCGGGCCCTATCGGAAGGCGCTGAATCAATTGTTGGGCAACCCGGAGCCCTGACGCGGCCCCCGGATTCAAGCCACCGCAGCAAGGGCGCCCTGCCCGACCGTGACCGGACAGGTGAGGATATCCGGCGTAAGTTGATGCCACATTTTTCCCACTGCCTGAGCGAGGAGGTGGACGTCGCCGCGGGCATCGTGGCGGCGGATGCCCTCCACGGAAAGACCCAGCCGGGAGATCACCGCATCAAGCCCATGGCCACCGCGGCCGCCCCAGAGCTTGCGGGAGAATGCCATGGAATCCACAAACGGAACCGGGCGCACCGGCAGCCCATAACGGAGGCAGCTTTGCCGGAGAAAAGGCATATCGAACCGCTGGCCATTGTGCGCGATGAGGGTGGCATCGCCGGCAAATTGCGAAAAAGCCCGCAGGGCTTCCGGAGCCTCCGGGGCCCCCGCGACCTGGTGGTGGGCAATCCCCGTCAGTCCAGTGATGAAGGCCGGCACCCGTTTGGTGGGGCGCACAAAAGTCTCAAACCGCTCGCCCTGGTGCCACTGCCCGGCCCGCACCTTGATGCCGGCGATTTGGATGATGTCCTCCGACGAAGGAGAGAGCCCGGTGGTTTCGAGATCGAAAATCAAAAAAGTCATAACAAATTGGCGGCCGGGGACGTGGCGGCAGGTTCGCCAGGCCGCAGCCTCCCTACACGGAACCACCTGAGCCGGATTGCCAGCCCAAAAACCGCTGACTCAAGTGATGAGCATGGGTTCCGGCCCGGTCATGACATCATTTGATGAAGCAACGGCTCCATGCTGGTGCGGAGCATCTCCACCAGTTCGGCGTCCATGAAGGGATAGTCATCGGGGATCCCCAGACACCTGATGTCAGGCCATTCCCCGAGGTCAGGGAATTGCTGGCGGAGGCGCTCGGTGTGTTTGCGTTCCATGGTGAGCACCAGATCGGCCCAGGCCAGATCGCGGGCAGTGACCCGGCGGCGGGCTTCAGGGCTGACGCCGGCACTGCGGACTTCGACGCGCGGGTCGTCGCGGTAAAGCGCTTCGCCGGTGGGACTGCGCCATTGGTTTTTGCCGCAGACAAAAAGCAGCTTCAAGCGGACGGGCGGTGTCATGCAGAGGAGGAGCCGATCGGCGGCGCTGGCGGAAGTTGCCGCAAAAGCACCGCCGTGCAACATCCGCGCAAGTTGCAGCCTGCACTAATGCTTGCCCAACAGGACATCCTCACGGATGGTCCCCCTGATTTCCATGAAGACCTGGCCTTTTCTGATCGC
This sequence comes from uncultured Verrucomicrobiota bacterium, assembly GCA_942492905.1. Classification (GTDB taxonomy): domain Bacteria; phylum Verrucomicrobiota; class Verrucomicrobiia; order Verrucomicrobiales; family V1-33; genus CAIZWU01. The sequence continues at coordinate 448,036 of OW818657.1, read as the reverse complement.
ACTGCTGATGCTCCTGATCCTGTGGTGGCAGGCTGGACACGATCCTGAACAAACCGCCTCCGCCCCCAAAATCGCACCCGCTGGAGCCCGGGTTTCCATGCCCCCGGCGGAATCACCGTCAGGTGCGACTGAGGTTCCGCCACCACCAGCCGGTTCCACCGGGGAGGATTTGCCCCGGGCCCGGGTCTACCGGCTGCTGGCAGACGGCGAACAATTCAGCCTCCAGGCCGTGGATGAGGTGCAGGGCGACTTCCGGCAACCCCGGGCGCAGCCGTCGGGCAGCGGGGTGCTGTCCTGCCGGCTCGTGAGTGACAAGTCCGGACTTCTGGCGTCCACCCTCGTGGCGAGCCCAGTCACCCAGTGCAACGTGCTGGATCCAGTCACGGGTGGGCCGGTGACTTACGTCCGGCCCGCGCCTTCGGTGATGCAGATCAGATTGCCCATGGTGGAAGGAGCGGACCGCCTGGAAATCCACGCGGATGCCTCCACCACTGAGCCCGCCAGCCCTTCACGGCTGTTGGCCAGCATTCCCCTTGATGCAAAATGAGCATACGCCTGATCTCCTTTTTACTTTGGCTCACGATCCTGTCAGGAGCCGCGCAGTCCACCTTGTTCACGGTGCAGAATAACGGCCCCCGCAGCAAACGGATCAACTTTGTCTTTCTCTCCGAAGGGTATACCACGGCCCAGCTGCCTGCCTTCGCCGGTCACGTCAACACGACCATCAACTATCTTTTTTCCCGCGAGCCATGGCAACGCTACCGTAGTTATTGCAACGTTTTCCGCATCGAGATCGCCAGCACCCAGTCGGGCACCGACAATGGCAGCGCCGGCACCGCCGTAACCACCTACTTCAACTCGGGGTTCAACACTCCCAGCGTGACCCAGCTCCTCACCATCGACAGCACGGGCCAAAACCGGGCCTATGCCCTGATGAACACCCACGTGCCGGAATATGACGTTCCCATCGTGATCGTGAATGACACAAAATATGGCGGCTCCGGCGGCAGCATTTCCATCACCTCCACCAACAGTTCGAGTGCCCAGATTGCCGAACATGAGATTGGCCACTCCTTCGCCAATCTGGCGGACGAATACGACAATGATTACCCCGGCTACACCCCTTCGGAGAAGCCCAACAACACCGCCGTAACCTCACGCAATCTCATCAAATGGCGCTCCTGGATTGCCGCGGCCACCCCCATTCCGACGCCGGAAGGCGGTGCCTTCGGCTCTGCCGTAGGCCTGTTCGAGGGCTCCATGTACCGCACTGTGGGGCAGTACCGTCCGCACGATAATTCGCTGATGCGGAACCTGAACCGTCCCACCGGGGAGGTGAATTCCCAGCAGTTCGTGATCAGTATTTACGGGCAGGTCAGCCCCGTGGAAAGCTATACGCCAGCCACTCTGACCCGGACTGTCACCCAATCCCTTCAAACCCTGGACTTCTCGGTAGTCCCCAAGATCCCTTCCCTCGCCCCACCCCTCACGGTGGAGTGGAGAATGGATGGCCAACCCGTCAGTGGAGCCACGACCGAGTCCTTCAGCCTGCTCTCCGACGTGTTCGGCAATGGCAGTCATACGGTCTCTGCCCGGGTGAAGGACCCTACCGCCTATGTCCGCGACGATCCTGCAGACCTCCTCGGGGAGACGATCACCTGGACGCTGAATCTGTCCGGCCAGCTCCCGGAAACACTCGCCAAATGGCGCACCGCCTACGGTCCCGATGCGGCGAATCCCACGCAGGATGGCTACCCCAATCTGATCAAATACGCGCTGGGCCTGAATCCCACCCAATCCATGGCCAGCAGCCAGCGGGCTTACGGCGGCACGGTGGGTTCTCCCCCGGCCATTTACCAGACCCTCACCGTTCCCCGGCACCTCCTCCGCACCGATGTTTCCTATCTTGTGGAAGTCTCGTCCGATCTCATCTCATGGAATTCTGGGGTTGGGCAGACGGTGCTGATTACGGATACCTCCACCGAACTGAAAGTGCGTGACGCTACACCCATGGGAACCGGCCGACGTTACCTGCGCCTGAAAATCAGCGCCGCCCCGCCCTGACAGTTTTGCCTGACAGCAACAAAAATCGTGCTAGAGGCGCTGGGCGCCGGCAGCGGGAAGTTGATGCGCCCAGGCCGCGATTTGGGGGATGGCGGAGTCGGGGAAACTTGAATTGAGGGCACACCGCACGGGATCGAACTGGCCGGTGGGCATGAGGTGGCCGGCTTTCCAAACCGTGGTGCCGTGGTGCCATGGGCCGACCTTCCGGGGATCCGACCAAGTGTGGAGGCTGAGCACATTTGGCGTCAGGGCTGCGGCGATGTGCATGGGGCCGCTGTCCACGCTGATCACGCCCCGGACGCGGCGGATCAGCCAGATCAGTTCCGGCAGGCTGGTTTGGTTGAGGAGACTGTTCGCATTGGGAGGCAGCGGGGGAATGGGAAGATCGCTGCGGCCGACCAGCAGCACCGGAAGCGGGTGGAGCGCCTGACAGAGCATCAGGGTCTGCGCAGGAGTGAGGGATTTGCCCGTGCCGCGGCTGAAGGGATGAAGCAGGAGGGCGTTTTCCGGGACCTCGCCTTCTGTCAGGACCGCAGGGCAATTTCCCGGCGGCAGCGGAAAAACCGTGGGACCCTCCGCACCGAGTGCCTGGGGGAGGTTCAGGGAACGGTCGATGGCGTGGGCGTGGGGATCGACCGTGATGATGTGGGTGTGAAAGAATCGGGCTCCCTCCCGGCTGTCGCTGAAACCAATGCGGAAAGGGGCGCGGCTGGCGCGGGCGGTCAGACCGCTGCGGAGGAGTCCCTGGAAATCCAGCGCGACATCAGGCTGGAGCTGGGTGGGAAGCTGTTTCAGCCAGCGGGCGAAATTCAACAGGCCGGAGGCTCCGCGGAATTGCTCGCGGGGGAAGAGGATGGTGCCCGCGAGATCGGGATTTCCTTCGAGCAGCGGCGCGAAGGCAGGGTTGGCCAGCCAGGTGAATTCGATGTGAGGGAACTTTTGCTTCAGCAAATGAACCGACGGCAGGATGTGGACGAGATCACCGAGGGAACTGGGCTTGATAATGAGCGCCCGCCGGCTGGAACTGAGATCAGGCAGGACGTCAGGCATAGGAAATGAGGCTGGGACGCTTTTCTTACTGTCCTGCGCGCCCGTCCTGAAAGGTCCTACTTCCCAAGAGCCAACCGTTCGGCCAAGGCATCAGGCAAACCGGCCGCGCGGATTTTGCGCTGGGTGGTCTCGATGTCGTAGGGAAGGCGGCGGATGGAGATTTCCTGGTTGTCGTGGTCGTAGAGGGCGTAGGCGCTGCGCCAGTCGCCATCGCGGGGCTGGCCGACACTGCCGACGTTGATGAAATACTTCCGGCCGGGTTCGAGGCGGGTGTATTCGGTATTCTCGACGGTGACGGTGGTGCCTTTTTTGTAAACCTTGGGCGTGTGGGTATGACCGAAGAAGCAGACCTGGGTGAATTGATAGGAAAAGCTGGCCATGGCGTCGAACTTGTTCATGACGTAGGCCCAGCTGGTGGGGGTATCGAGCGTGCTGTGCACGATAGTGAAGTCCCTGACCTGGCGGACCATGCGCAGGGAGCGCAGCCAGGCTTTGTCTTCCTCGGACAAGGCCCGCCGGGTCCATTCCAACGCGGCCTGGGCGAGGGGATTCAGCCCAACAATGTCCGTATCGGCGGAGGCTTCCTCGTCATGATTGCCCTTCACGACGGGGCATCCGAGCTGCTGGAGTCGGTGGACGCACTCGCAGGGGTTGGCATTGTATCCAACCACATCGCCGATGCAGACATAGTCGGTCGCGCCCTGCTCGGAGGCATCAGCCATGACGGCGTCAAAGGCTTCCAGGTTGGCGTGGATATCGCCGAAGATTGCGAACTTCATCGGGTGGGCACAAAAATAACCGATTCAGGCAGTACGAGATGGAATGCAACAGTCGATTGCCTGAGCGCGGAGCCAGTCCCGGGGAACCGGCGCCGGGCGGAGGGTCAGGATTTGCGCTTCGCAGCCGGCTTGGCGGGGGCGGGGGCCGGTTTGCTCTTGGATGGAGTGGCGGCCTTGGCGGGCGCGGCTTGGGCCGTTTCGACAGCGGCGGCGGCATCGGCGGCGGTTTTGGCCGCGACGCGGGCTCCCGCTTTGACGACTGGCGGACCGGCTGCGATTCCGCGCTTCATCACGGCGAAGAGGCGTTGCACTTCGAGTTTCTTCTGCGGCGGGATTTGATTCCAATGGGTGTCCGTAAGCGCCCCCTCAATGGCGTAGGCGGCGACGAGGGAGACGGGGTGACCGGCGAGCAACATGCGGCGGCACACTTCGATGGCCCCGAGTTTGGCCATCTCACTGCGGCTGCGCACGCCAGCGTCGACCAGCCAGAGGGCGGTCTTTTCTCCAAGGTTTTTCAGGGCGGCAAGTTCGAGGACGACGGGATCGGTAGCGGACATAAATTTGAGTTTGGCCGGACGACGGCCTTTTGTCATCGGTAGAAAAGCAGAGTATTGAAAGAATTTCAGCCAATATTTTACAGGAATCTTCATTCGCTCCGGGAAAGGGAGCACGCTCCGCGAGAGGAAAGACGAGGTTCGACCGGGGGTTTTGGCATGGATGGTGCTTTTTTGTCCGGAGAATTTCAGCGGAATGCCGGCAAATTGGCCGGGACCGCCAACGATCGGGGGTTGCTGCATAAAGCTGTGCCCGGGCGGGGAAACCCTTCCGGGCACAGCACTTTCCCTCCCCCAATCCGGCAAAGGGGACATTTCGGATGCGCCCGGAGGGAATCCAGGCACGTTGCGGGTGTCTATGGGCATGTCTATTACTACAAAAAGGGGCGATGAAGGGAAAACCGATCTGCTGTTTGGCGGACGTGTCGGGAAATCCCATCCCCGCCTTAACGCCGTGGGCGATGTGGATGAATTGAATGCCGCGCTGGGGCTTGTGCGGGTGCATGTCCGGAACACCACGGTGGGGGAAATGGTAGCCCGCGCCCAACAGGATCTGGTCGCCCTGATGGGCCTGCTCTCTGCCGGGCCGGAACATGCGGAACGTTATGCCCGGCAGGGATTCAAGGGGTTGGGAGCAGAAGCGGTGGAGCGGCTGACTGGCGAGTCCGCCGCCCTGGAGGCAAAATTCCCGGATGGATTTCACGGCTGGTCGATGCCTGGGGACCGGGGCGGGGCCGGGGCCGCCTGGTTGGAGTTGGCCCGCTGCATTTGCCGCCGGGCCGAACGGGCCGTCTCCGCGTTGCCCCCGGAGGACCAGCCCGGCAATCCAAATCTGATTCCGTGGCTCAACCGGCTAAGCGATCTGCTGTGGCTGGCGGCAAGGGTCGAAGAGACCCCCACCGCAGATGGGGCGGCATGATGGAGCCGGGCCGGGAACATGAAACTTCTCCAACCCAGGCGCGTTGCCTTTACACCGTGGGGATTGTGTTCCACGGTCCTGGTCCATGGCATTACCTGTCCCTTTTACCCCACCCCGCGATGTGACAGCGTCCGGCTTTGGCCCGATGCCAGGGGCATTTTCGGGGCAAGTCCGGGATTTTCCGGGACCGGTGGAATTTGCTCCCCAGCCAGCAGTCCAACTTCTGGAAACGAAGGCGCCTGCGTTGCCCCTGCCTTCTGCTCCGCCCGCCGGAATCGCCCCACCCGTACCCATGGATATTTTGGGAACAACGGATCTCCTGTCTCCCGGGCCCTCCATGGTCCCGGCGGAAACGGCCTTCAGTCTACAGGAACTGGCTGATGCCCTGACCCGGCCACTGCCGGCTCCAACCGCCCTTCCTGACCCCTCCGCCGCGGAGGATTTCTCCCTGACGGCTTTGGCGGAGCAATTGCATGCCCGGTTTTCCAAGGGGGATCCGGTGAGTTCCGGTAGCGCTGATTTACTCTCTCCGGTTCCGCCGCCTTCGCGCCCCTCTGGTTTGGAATCCCCCCCGGAGACCTTGGCGGGCCTGGCGGCGCTGCTGCCGTCCCTCGGGCTGAAGCCGCCCGCTCCGGCTACCCCTAGGGCCGCCCTTGGCAGGCTTGCCAATCCACCAAAACCCACCACGCCGAGGCAGGGGGATGTCTTTTTTATTGACCCCTTGGCTGGCCGGCCTCCCGGACATGCCGATGCCCCCCCCGGATTTCCGGACCCTGCCCCCTCCCTGCTTTTTGAACACGACCCCGTGGAAGCGTTGGAGGCGGTCGATCTGATGGACGTCCCTCCATCTGAAGGGCCCTTATCTCCGGCTCCTCTCTTCCGCGCGGCCCCCCTTGCGGAAGCGGGGGCGTTGCTTCCCCCTCCCCTGCCTTTGGGGGCCGCCCAGTCCCGCGGGGAGGCTGAGGAAGCCGGCACCGGCCTGATTCTCGGGGGCGCTGGCCTGATTCTGATCGGTATTTTCCTGGCCTGCCGCCTGCCCACCTTTTGGCTGGAGCTGGACGGCGCGGATGGGTGGACCCGCCAGAAAACCGAAGCCGCTCTGGTCCTCCACGGGGTGGCCGCTCTCACCGCGCTCACCCTTGGCACCGGTTCAATCTTCCTGCGCCGCTGGGCTTCGCCGCTGATCCATGCGGCGGGGTGGGTGGCTGCCCTAATGGCCTGTGGCATCATTGCCGTGGCTGGTTTCTCGTGGGTTCACTCCGAAACGGATCTGGCAGAGGCTGGCCCCTTTGCCCTGCCCGGTTTGCTGGCCGCTTTCCTGATCCCGCTGGGATATATCCTTTATTACCAACAGGAATCCACCACCGCAGCCTGCGAAGTTGCCGATCCGCAGCCCACTTGGACTGACGGGCTGCCCGTCCCCGCCCTGATGGTTTTTCTCACTGGGCTCGGCCTCGCCACCGGAGCTGCCGCCCTGCTGTGCCACCAGCCCGCCCTCGGCCTGCCACCCGACCAATTGATCACGGGTCTGCCTGCCACTCTGGCTTGGACCGGGCTGGCGGTCACCGGACTGATCATTGCGCTCTGCGTCCGCTTCAGGAAATCTGCTGCCCTCTGGCTGCTCCTGCTGGCCTCCCTGGCACTGGCCGGCACCCTCAGCCCGCCCGCTTTGACGGGGGGATGGTTGTGGGATAGATTTCTCAGTGCCTTGGGCCGTCCCGCCGATGCCGGACCGGCCGCGCCCTTGGTGCCACTGCTTGCCGCTCTGCTGCCCGTTCCCTTGCTCCTGATCTTCGCCATGGCGCGCCGCGCCTTCTCCTTCCCCCCACCCCCCTGATGCCCTCCAACCCTATCCACTTTTTCAATCGCTACACCGGCACCATCGAAAAGGAAGAAATCTACGGCGAAGCCTTCCTGCGGTTCGCCTACCAGACTCCCCCAGGCCGCCTCGCGGTCTCATGGGCGATCAAACGTGCCTGGTTCTCCCGCTGGTATGGCGAAAGGATGGACCGCTGGAAAAGCTCCCTCCGCGTCCGCCCCTTCATCGAGAAATACGGCCTGAACCCTGACGAATTCACCCAGCCCGTTGCCAAATATCACACTTTCAACGAATTTTTCTACCGGAAGCTCAAGCCGGAAGCCCGCCCCATCGATTCCGACCCGAAATCGGTCGTCTTCCCCGCCGATGGGAGGCACCTCGGATTCGCCAAAGCCTCCGACATCGAATCCGTCTTCGTCAAGGGCCAGCGCTTCGACCTCCCCTCCCTGCTCGGCAACAAGGAGCTCGCCGAACACTATGCCGACGGTCCGCTCATCCTCAGCCGCCTCTGTCCGGTGGACTATCACCGCTTCCACTTCGTCACGGCAGGCACCCCGGTTTCCCCCAAGCTCATCAACGGCCCGCTCTACTCCGTCAGCCCCATCGCCCTGCGGCGGAATTTGAGCTATCTCTGGCAGAATAAACGCATGCTCACCATGATGCGGACGGCCTCGCTGGGAGAGGTCATCCAGGTGGAAATCGGAGCCACCAACGTTGGCAGCATTGTGCAGACCGCCATTCCCTATCAACCCGCCGCAAAGGGAGCCGAGAAAGGGTATTTCCGATTTGGTGGCTCCAGCACCATCACCCTGTTCGAACCCGGAAAAGTCACCCTGGATGCCGATCTGCTCCAACACACCAGCGAGCAGCGCGAACTCTATGCCCACATGGGCGACCACATGGGGCGGACGATTTAGGACCTGAACCGGAAGGCGCCACCCTGGCGCGGCCATGCATCCCATTGCGGCTGCGCCACGTTGGACATGGGGAATCCTGTTCCCATTCCCATGTTGCTCTTTTTTCCCCGGCTAATCACCGCCTTGGCCGCGCTTGGACTGGCAGCTTGTGCCACGTCGTCCCCCTCTGCCAAGCCCGCTCCCAACCCCATGGCCGCCAAAACGCCCCTCCGCACCGTGCCCAAAGTCGATTTACCCCGCTTCATGGGCGACTGGCGCGTCATCGCCAATATCCCCTATTTCGCGGAACGCGGGAATGTGGACTCGATCGAATCCTACCAGCTCCGGCCGGATGGAATCATCGACAACGGATTCGCCTTCCGGAAAAATTCCTTCGACGCCCCGCAGAAGAAAATGACCTTCACGGCGGAAGTGAAAAACAAGGAAACCAACGCCGAATGGCGCGTCCGCTTCCTCCCTTTCCTCAAAGTCGCCTACCTCGTCATCGATCTCGATCCGGACTATCAATGGACCGTCATCGGGCATCCCTCCCGGAAGTATGGGTGGATCATGGCCCGCGGCAAAACCCTGCCCGACGCCACTTACGCCGCCATCCTGAGCCGCTTGGAAACGCAGGGATATGACCCCAAAAAGTTCGCCAAAGTCCCCCAAACGCGGGAACAATTGGCCAGTGGAGAGGTCAAAATCGCCCGTTGAAACTCCATCCGTCCCCCCGGCCAATTGCCACTTTAGTCGTTTGGCAAACGCCAATCAGGCATTTATAGACAACGTGCCGTATCCAGGCCACCCCTCCCGCGCCACCCCTACACGACCCCATGTCCGAGCATCGCACTTTCCGTCGCCCCTCTTTATTGAGCCGCGTCGGCATCACCGTCCGTCAATGGTTTGACTCCGATCACTTCCCCGGTGGCCCGGATGCCGCCCGCGCCAAGCCTGACAAATTTGAATGGCGCCGCTCCCTGCCCTTCGTTTTCCTGCACGTCGGTTGCCTGGGGGTGATCTGGACCGGCTGGAGCTGGACCGCCGTCGCCGTCGCCGCCTTCCTCTACGTCCTGCGCATGTTCGCCATCACCGGGTTTTATCACCGGTATTTCTCGCACCGCACCTTCCAGACCTCCCGCTTCATGCAGTTCATTCTCGCCTGCTGGGGGAATCTGGCCATTCAGCGCGGCGCCCTTTGGTGGGCTTCAACCCACCGGCATCACCACAAGCATTCGGACACTCCGGAAGATCCGCACTCTGCCTTGGTTTACGGTTTTGTCTGGAGCCATATTGGCTGGATGACCAGCAGCAAGAACTTCCCGACCGACTACCGCGCCGTGAAGGACCTCGCCAAATATCCGGAACTGGTCTTCCTGAACCGCTTTGATCTCATCATCCCCGCCCTGCTTGGCTTGACCCTTTATGGCACCGGCTGGTTGCTGGAAAAATACGCTCCCGGTCTAGGCACCAGCGGCGGCCAGCTGTTCGTCTGGGGCTTCTTCGTCAGCACCATCTTCCTCCTCCACGGCACCCTCTTCATCAACAGCCTCGCCCACGTCTGGGGCAAACAGCGCTTCAAAACCACCGACCAGAGCCGCAATAACTTCTGGCTCGCCCTCATCACCCTTGGCGAAGGCTGGCACAACAACCACCACCGCTACATGGGCAGCACCCGTCAGGGTTTTTACTGGTGGGAGATCGACCTCACCTACTACGGCCTCAAGCTCATGTCCAAACTCGGCCTGATCTGGGACCTGAAGCCAGTGCCCCGCTCCGTTTACAACGAAGCCCTGCCGCACTGACTGGAACTTTCCCTGCAAAGCCTGCTCCCCCAAGGAGCAGGCTTTTTTTTGCTGCGCTCCCCATCCAATCCGCTCCCATTCCCGTATCCCAATGCACCCTTGGCGCGACTGGGCGCTGAAAACCAGGATTCCGAAATCTGAACCCCGTCCCCATGTCCCGCATCGCAATCATCGGCACCGGCATCGCCGGGCTCGGCGCCGCCCACTTTCTCCATCCGCACCACGAGCTCACCCTCTTCGAGAAAAACGACTACACCGGCGGCCATACCAACACCATCACCGTGGAGGAAGCGGGCCGGCCCGTGCCCATTGATACCGGGTTCATGGTCTTCAACCACGCCACCTATCCGAACCTCGTCCGGCTTTTCCAGGAACTCGGCGTTGCCACCCAGAAGACAGACATGTCCTTCAGTGTCCAGCACGTCCCCACGAATCTGGAATACAACGGCGGCAGCCTGAACCTGCTCTTCGGCCAACGGCGGAATCTGCTCCGCCCCCGGCATTGGAAACTGCTCCTGGCCATCAACCGCTTCAATACCGAAGCGGTGCCCGCCCTGACCGAACCGAAATGGGCCAGCATGAGTCTCCGTCAGTACATCGACGCCCGCGGATACGGGGAGGAGATGTTCCAGCACTACCTCGTCCCCATGAGCAGTGCCGTCTGGAGCACGCCACCTGAAAAGATGGAAGCCTTCCCCGCCCTCACGCTGCTGCGCTTCTGGCACAATCATGGCTTCCTCGGTCTCAGCACCCAGCACCAGTGGTGGACCGTCAGTGGCGGTTCCCAGAGTTACGTCAGAAAAATCACCGCCCCTTTTGCCGGCCGGATTCACCGGAACCGCGCCGTCGCCCGCGTCAGCCGCACCCCTGGCTCTGCCACCCTGCACTTCCAGGACGGCCCGCCCCACGTCTTTGACAAAGTCATTCTCGCCTGCCACGGCGACCAGGCCCTCGCCCTCCTCGCCGACCCCACCGCCCAGGAAACCCGGCTGCTCTCCAGGTTCACCTATCAGCCCAACACCGCCACCCTCCACACCGACCCCTCCCTGATGCCCCGCACCCCCCGCTGCTGGGCTGCGTGGAATTACCGGCTCGATACCGGGAAACACGGGGAAAGCCTCCCTTCCACCCACTACTGGATGAACCGCCTCCAGCGCGTTTCGGAAAAGGAAAACTACTTCGTTTCCCTCAACTGCCACGACCGCATCGACCCCGCCAAAGTCCTCCGCCGCATCGACTACGAGCATCCCCTCTTCGACCTCCCGGCCATCAAAGCCCAGTCCGAGCTCCCGTCCCTCAATTCGCTTCACCCTGAACAAACCACTTACTACGCCGGCGCCTGGTTCAAATATGGCTTCCACGAAGACGGTTTCACCAGCGGCCTCGACTGCGCCCGCGCCATCCTGCAGGGAAAACTCCCCGCCGGATGGTCCTGAAAAACCGGACCCCATCGGTCCTGCAGGTCGTATTTTCAAAAACCCATGCTCCCTCTCAGCGACCCCGGCACCTGCCTCTACGAGTGCAGCGTCATGCACCGCCGTCTCTCCCCCAAGGTCCACCAATTCAGCTATAACATTTTCCTTTTCTGCCTCGACCTCGACGAAATCGACGCCACAGCAGCCCGGGTGCGCGGCCTCTCCCACAACCGCTGGAACCTCTACAACTTCCGCGACCGCGACCACCTCACCCTCCCCGGCCTGGAGCTGGCAACCGTCAAAGAAAACATCCTGACCTGGATCGGCACCCAGCCCGATCCCCCCACTCTTCCTGACAATCCGCGCATCGTCCTCATTACCCTGCCGCGTGTCCTCGGTTACATCTTCAATCCGGTGTCATTCTATTTTATCGAAGACCGGGCCACCGCCGCCCCCCTCTGCGCCGTCGTTCAGGTGGGGAACACCTTCCGCGAGATGAAACCCTATCTGCTCCGGGCTCCCTCCTCCCCCGGGGCCTTTCATCTGATCACGCCGAAGCTCTTCTACGTTTCTCCCTACAGCGCCCTCGACCTCCACTTCGACTTCAAACTGAAAGTCCCCGGCGACCACCTCGACATCCACATCGACGACCGCACCGGCCCTGACGGCCCTCAGGTCCTCCTCAGTGCCCTGACCGGCCGGCGCTCGCCGCTGACCACCTCCAGCCTCCTCTGGCTTACCCTGAAATTCCCTCTCATCACCCTCAAAGTCATCTTCCTCATCCACTACCAAGCCTTCCGCCTCTGGCTCCGCAGACTCCCCTTCCACCGGAAATCCGCCAATCCGCAGCTTCAGCAGGAGGTTTATAACCCACACCGCCCAGCCTGATTCCTGCCTTCCCTTGCCGTCCGGGCCAATTTCCCGGCATCTGACTTCCGCTCCCAAACGCTATTCATGAAGTCATGCCCACTTCTGAATCTGCTGTTTCCGACCCTTTGGCCTCCATTTCCGCCGCTGCCCCGTCAGCCGGGCTGCACCAGCGGCTGGTCATGGCCGCCCTGGAGAAAATGGACGCCGGGCATCTGCGGCTCCAGCTCCCGGATGGCACGGTCCGCCATCTCGGCGCCCAGGGACATGCCCACTCTGCCAACCTCACGGTGCTCCGGCCCGCCTTTTTTACCCGGGTACTGCTCCACGGTGATGTCGGTTTCGGCGAAGCCTACGTGGAGGGCGATTGCGACACAGATGACATCGAAAAACTGATCGCCTGGGCCATTCTCAATCTGGATAAATCGCCTGCCTTTTCCGGCTCCCGCACCAAAAAACTCGGACTCAACCTCCTCCAGATCACCAACCGCGTCCAGCATCTGCTGCGGCCCAACAGCAGGAGCATCGCCCGCCGGAATATCGCCGAACACTATGATCTGGGCAATGATTTCTATCAACTCTGGCTGGACCCCACCATGACCTATTCCAGCGCCCTCTGGAAGTCCCCTGACCAAACCCTGGAGGAGGCGCAGACCGCAAAATACGAGGCGCTCTGCCAGCAGCTCAAACTGACCGCTTCCGACCACGTGCTGGAAATCGGCAGCGGCTGGGGCGGTTTTGCCAGCCATGCGGTGCACACCTACGGATGCCGCATCACCACTGTCACCATTTCCCAAAAACAGCATGACTACGCCGCCGCCCGGTTCCGCCGCGAAGGCATTGCTGACCGGATCGACCTCCGCCTCCAGGATTACCGCGATATCACCGGCACGTTCGACAAGGTCGTCTCCATCGAAATGATGGAAGCCCTCGGTGACAAATACCTCGAAACCTATTTCGCCATGATCCACGACGTCCTCGCTCCCAATGGCCTCGTGGCCTTGCAATACATCACTTGCCCGGACAGCCGCCATGGCCAGATGAAACGCGGGATCGACTGGATTCAAAAACACATTTTCCCCGGCAGCCTGCTCCTCAGCATTGGCCGCGTCAGCCACGCCGCCCGGCGCACCGGTGATCTTTTCCTGCACAAACTGGACGACCTGGGGCTCGACTACGCCCGCACCCTGCGCGGGTGGCACACCACCTTCAACGCCCGCCTCCCGGAAGTCCGCGCCCTCGGTTTCGATGACCGCTTCATCCGCCGCTGGAACTACTATCTGCTCTACTGCGCCGCCGCCTTTGCCATGCGGAACATCAGCGTGGTCCAGGCGACCTATACCCGGCCCAACAATCCTCTGCTCCGCTAGAGCGGGCCGACTTCACTGTCCCGAGGCGATCATCCGCTCATAATCCGGGACCAGTTCCGGCGGCACCAGCGCCCGCCACCGGGGGTCATTGTCCGCGATCATCAGGCGCACATCCGTGGTCCAGTAGTCCAGCACCGCCCGGGTGGCATGCGGGGCCGTGTTCAGGATGCGCTCGTTCTGCAGCAGGTATTCAAAGAGGCTGTGGAGATGGTCCGGCACGTGCGCCTTCTGCGCGGGCCGCAGGTGCCCCTGCTCGCGGTCGAGGATCGGATAGACATAGAGCCGCAGGGCGTGTTTGAAGAGGCGCCCGAAGTTCTCCAGAATGCCGCCCGGGAGATCTTCATACCATTTTTCCTGGAAGAGCTTTTCCAACACATCCACGCTGAGCACCAGCCCCACCGGTTCCTTGGTGTGACGGCTCAGATAGGTGCCCAGCTGGTGGAACGCCCCGAACTTCGAAATCAGCACGCTCTTGCCCAGCTTCTGCAGGATGTCCGCCCGGGCGAGAAACTCCGCATGGGTGACCTCGCTCCGCACCGCAAACAGGTTATTCATGGAAAACTCCATCAGCTCGATCCACGGTTGGTCAGGCTGCTTCAGCCGGGTGCGGAACTCCGCCGCCGCCGCCGTCAGCATGTCCGTGTGCACCAGCGTGACCGGATTGAAGGACCCGCGCAGTACCAGCACCGGCTGACGGTAAAGCTTTTCGGACGCCTGCATCACCTCCCCTTCCGACGTGAAAAACGCCGCCTCGGTCAGATTGCTCTCCACCAGCTGCAACGCCACCTCACGGTTATCGATCCAGGTAAAATCCGGCCCGGTGAACTTCAGCATGTCAATTTCCATCGACTCCACCCTCAGCTCATCGATCAGGCTTTCCACAAAGGTCTGGATGTTGTCGCGGTAATTGAACGCCGCCCAGATCAGATTCACGCCCAGGATGCCCAGCGATTTCTGCTGCTCGGAGTAGGTGTCATCCAGCATGCGGACATGCAGCAGGATGTCATTGGGAGCTCCCCCGGGCTGCAATTGATAGCGGATTCCCACCCATCCCTGGCATTCGGCCCCGCCTTTGTCGCTGTAGGCCCGGGCGCGCACCGTATTGCAGAAGGCGAAAAAAGTCGTGGTTTCCCCCCGTTTCGGAGCCAGCCGTTCCGTCAGGAGGGCGTATTCATGATCCAGCATCGCCCCCAGCCGCTCCCGCGAGACATACCGCGGACTCGGTCCGTAAATCGCGTCGCTCATCGTCATGTCATAAGCGGAAATCGACTTCGCGATCGTCCCCGAAGCCCCGCCCACCCGGAAAAATACGGCCGCGGTTTCCTGTCCCGCGCCGATCTCTGCGAAGGTCCCATAAGTCGTCGGGTCCAGATTCAGCCGGAGCGCCTTGCCCCGGGTCGACAGCGGCTTGTTGTCATTATTGCTCATGCCTGGGTCCGTAAGCTGGAATCCCGCCCCCCGAAAGCGAAACCCTGCGTGGTAACACTTACCCTGCCGGGCCGGGGAGCGTCGCCGCGGCCCATCGCGGTGAAGGGGGTGGGCAGGATGTTGGCAAAGCACGGCAGGACAATAATTTCTGACTCATCAAAAAACCCGTATTGCCCACCATTAAAATACGTTCATCTTTTATACATGAAGGCTGCTTTCATTGCAGGACCGGTCCAAGGCCGTGATAGTCCGCACCCCCTTCCCCCCTCCATGCGCACTCGTCCGGTTTTGTTGTTCCCCTATGCCGCAGTCATCCTCCTGCAGGGACTGACCGCAGCGGCCCGGGCCAATCCCGGGGACCCGGCAGCGGCAGTGCCGGACTATGTGAAGGAAATCCGGCCCATCCTGGCAGACCATTGTTTTTCCTGCCATGGGGTGGATGAGAAAGCCCGGAAAGCCAAGCTGCGGTTGGATGACCGCGATGCCGCCCTCGCCGCCGGTGCCTTCAAACCGGGGGATGTGGAGGGCAGTGAACTTTACCAACGGCTGCTGAATCACGACCCGGAGGAGATCATGCCTCCGCCGGACTCGAAGAAACCGCTCAAGCCTGACCAGATTGAACTGCTGCGCCGCTGGGTGGCAGGAGGCGCGCCTTATGCCAAACATTGGGCCTTCGAGCCGCCGGTGAAAGCGCCGGTGCCAGTGCTTCCGGAGGGTTCCCCTGACCAACCGCGCAGCAAAGATCCGGTGGACGCCTTCCTCGCCGCCCAACTCCATAAGGAAGGCCTGCAATTCGCCCCGGAGGCCAGCCGCGAGGTGTGGCTGCGGCGCGTGACCTTCGACCTGACCGGTCTGCCTCCCAGCCTGGCCGAACAGGATGCCTTTCTCGCGGACGAAGCCCCGGACGCCTTCGAAAAGGCGGTGGACCGGCTCCTCGCCTCGCCCGCGTATGGCGAGCGGATGGCCAGCGACTGGCTGGACGCGGCCCGGTATGGCGACACTTATGGCCGGCATGAGGATGCCGACTGCGCCACTTGGCCCTATCGGGACTGGGTGATCAAGGCCTTCAATCAAAATCTGTCCTGGGACCAGTTCATCACCTGGCAGACCGCAGGTGATCTGCTGCCGGCCCCGACCCGCGACCAGATGATCGCGACCTGCTTCAACCGCCTGCCTCAGCAGTCGAACGAAGCCGGCAGCAATGCGGACGAATTCCGCATTGAGCAGGTGGCGGACCGGGTGCGCACCAACGGCCTGGCCTTCATGGGGATGACCACGGAATGTGCCCGCTGCCACGATCACAAATTCGATCCCATCAGCACCAAGGAGTATTACAGCCTGGGGGCCTTTTTTAACAACATCGACGAACTGGGCCTGTTCTGTGTTTACACCGGAGGCACCCCGCCGCCATCCATCCTGCTTTTCACTCCCGATGCCGAGGCAAAACACACCGCCACGAAAGCGGAGATTGCCCGCTTGGAAAAGGCCCTGGCCGAAAACCGGCCGGCCGCCGAAAACCGCTTCAAAACCTGGCTCGCCTCCAACCGTCCCCCGCGCGGGGAGCCGTGGGTCACGGCCCAGACGCTCAAGACGGGAACTCCCGTGCTGGCAGGCGGTCCGGCCGCCACCCCCGGTCCCCGGGCTCCGGAAAGCTGGTATCAATTTGAAACCCTGCAGGAAAAAGCCCTGCAGGACAGCGTGCAGCCCAAAGTGCCAGGCAAGACCCGCATCAACGCCACCCTGGGCGAGGGCCGGGTGGGTCAAAGCCTGATCATTGCCTCGGAGAACAGCGCCTCCATGATGGGTGTGCCGGAACTGCACCGGCACGATGCCTTCAGTTATGCCCTCTGGGTCAATCCCGGCAAGGCCTCCGCGCGGGCGGTGCTGGCCCACCGCAGCCGCGCCGGCATCGACGCCGCCAGCCGTGGGGTCGAATTGCTCCTGGAAGACGGCCATCCTGTCTTTGCCCTGTGCCATTTCTCCCCGGGGAATGAAATCCGCATCCGGGGGAACCAGTCCGTGCCGGTCAATGCCTGGACACACCTCGCGGTCACCTACGATGGGTCCAGCCGGACGGATGGGATGACCATCTATCTGAATGGGGAAAAAGTGGAAACCTCCGTGATCCGCGACGGCCTTTACCGGGACATCGTTTACCGCGCCGACTGGGGTGACGATACCTCCAAGGACGATGGACATCTGGCCTTTGTCCTCGGGGGCCGCACCAATGATGCGGCCTATACCGAGGGCCGGGTGGATGAGTTCCAGTTTTTCAAATGCCAGCTCTCCGCCCCGGAAGTGCGCCAGATTTCGCTCAAGGTGGACACTTCCAAACCGGCCGACTGGCTGGAATGGTATCTGCGAGAGGTCGATTCCGAAACCCGCACCCTGAGGGAACAACTGACCGCCGCCCGGGCCCTCGAAAATGAACTGAGCGGACAAGCAGTCGACCTGATGGTGATGAAGGAATGGAGCGGTCCCCGCCGGCCGTCGCATGTGCTGGCGCGGGGGCAATTTGATCAACCCACCGACCCCGTGGAGCCCGGGGTGCCCGCCGCGATCCTGCCTTTCGATGATTCGTTGCCACGCAACCGCCTCGGTTTTGCGCGATGGCTGACCGACCGTAAACACCCGCTCACCAGCCGGGTGGCGGTGAACCGTTTCTGGCAATTGATCTTCAACCGCGGCCTCGTCCCTACCTCTGAGGACTTCGGCACCCAGGGCCGTCCTCCCTCCCATCCGGAACTGCTGGACTGGCTGGCGGTCGATTTCATGGAAAAGGGCTGGGACGTCAAAGCCCTCTGCCGCCGCCTCGTGCTCAGCACCGCCTACCGGCAATCCAGCATCCCGGCCACGCCTGCGGCCTTGGAGCGTGATCCGGAAAACCGCCTCCTCTCCCGCGGTCCGCGCGTCCGGCTGCCGGGCGAAGCCCTGCGCGACATGGCCCTGGCCGTGAGTGGCCTGCTGGTTTCCAAAACCGGCGGTCCCAGCGTCTATCCCTATCAACCCGCCGGCCTCTGGGAGGAATCCGGCACCCAGCATACCTATCAGCAGGGCAAAGGCGCCGATCTTTACCGCCGCAGCCTCTACTCCTTCTGGCGGCGCACCCTGCCGCCCCCCACCCTGACGGTTTTCGATGCCCCCACCCGGGAGTTCTGCAAGGTCCGCCGCGAACGCACCAACACCCCGCTCCAGGCCCTCGTGCTGATGAATGATCCCCAGTTCATCGAAGCCGCCCGCATCCTCGCCGAAAACCTCGTCCGCCAATATCCGGCTGATGACAGTGCCCGCGCCCGCGATGCCTTCCGGCTCCTCACCAGCGCCCGGCCGGATGCCAAACAATTGGCTGCCCTCACTGATTATCTCGCCAAGGAACGGCCCTTGGTCACCCCCGCTGAAGCTAAAACCCTTCTCAGCAAAAACGGGGAACGGGCCGCGGATGCCAGCCTTGATCCCATTGAAGTCACCGCCACCACCCATCTGATCCGCCTCCTGCTCGGGTTCACCGAAACCACCATGAAGCCTTAACCAGGACCTGGGTTCCAGAGCCCTCCCTAAAAACTTTCCTCCCCATGTCCCACTGCCACCGCTACACCCCCGCCAACGGCCTTTCGCGCCGGGCATGGCTGACCCGGATGACCGGCGGACTGGGCGCGATCGCCTTGGCGGATTTATTGTCAGGACAGGCGCAGGCTTCCCTGCCCGGATTGCCCCATTTCCCAGCCAAAGCGAAGCGGGTGATCTTCCTGACCATGACGGGAGGAATGTCCCAGTTGGAGAGTTTTGATCCCAAACCGGAACTGAACAAACGTCAGGGCGATCAGATCCCGGCCTCCGTGATGGCCGGTAAAAAACCGCTCGGCATGTCGTCGCGCCAGTCGTCCTTTCCACTGGTGGGCTGCCATGTGGGTTTTGCCCAGCATGGACAATCCGGCGCATGGATGACTGATTCGTTTCCCCATCTGGCCAAGGTGGCGGACGACCTGACTTTCATCAAATCCCTCTTCTCGGACGCGGTGAACCACGATCCCGCCCTCGCCTTTCTCCAGACCGGAGCGCAATTGCCGGGCCGCCCGTCGATCGGGGCGTGGCTGGATTACGGCCTCGGCAGTGTCAACCAGGACCTGCCGGCCTTCATCACCCTCACCAGCAACCGGCCGGTGGACCAGCCCCTGTCCTCACGCATGTGGGATGCCGGTTTCCTGCCCAGCCGGTATGCGGGAGTGGCGTTCCGCAGCGGCACCGATCCGGTGTTGTATCTCTCCGATCCGCAGGGCGTGCCCCGCGAAGCCACCCGCCGGATGCTGGACAGTCTCCGCGGGCTGCATGAGATGGAACGCGCCGCCGAAGGCGATACCGTGATCGACAGCAAAATCGAGCAATTTGAGATGGCCTACCGGATGCAGGCCACCGTCCCGGAAGCCACCGACATCAGCAAGGAGCCGCAACACATCCTCGACCTGTATGGCGAAGACGTGCAGAAACCCGGCAGCTTCGCCCGCAACTGCCTCATCGCCCGCCGGCTGGCCGAGCGCGACGTTCGTTACATCCAGCTCTTCCACCCCGGCTGGGACCACCACGGCAGCCTGCCGATGGGTTTTGAAATCGGGGGCAAGGAAGTGGATCAGGCCTCGGCTGCTCTGATTACGGACCTCAAACAGCGCGGAATGTTGAAGGACACCCTCGTCATTTTCGGCAGCGAGTTCGGACGCACCAGCTACTCCCAGGGCGGCATCAGCAAAAAGACCGGCAATTACGGCCGGGAGCATCACCGCGATTGCTTCACCTTCTGGATGGCGGGCGGGGGCATCAAGCCCGGCATCAGTTACGGCAGCACCTGCGAGTTCGGCTTCCGGGTGGCGGAAAATCCGGTGAGCATGCACGACTTCCACGCGACGATCCTCCATCTCCTGGGGATCGACCATGAACGGTTCACCTATCGTTACCAAGGCCGTGATTTCCGCCTGACGGATGTGTCCGGCAAGGTGGTGCAAGGGATCCTGGCCTGACGGGATCTGCGGCCTTCCCGTCCCTTCCCGAAAGCTGGGCAGATCCTAGGATGACAGCAGCCGGGACACCGTCTGGGACAGGGTTTTGCCGTCGGCGCGGCCGGCGGTGCGTTCCTGGAGCAGTTTCATCACCTTGCCCATGTCGGCTTTTCCGGTGGCTCCGGTTTCGGCGATGGCGGCTTTGGTGAGGGCTTCGATCTCCTCCGCGCTCAACGCGGCCGGGAGGAACCGTTCCAGCACGGCGATTTCGGCGAGTTCCTTTTCCGCGAGTTCGGGGCGATTGTTCGTGGAGAAACTTTCCACCGAATCACGGCGCTGTTTGATCTGCTTGCGGACGACGGCGATGGCCTCGGTGGGTTCAAGTTCCCCTTCCGCGCCCAGTTTTTCGATCGCGGCGTATTTCAAAGCGGATTTCAGGGCCCGCAGGGTATTCATGGCCACGGCGTCTTTGGCGCGCATGGCATCCTTGAGTTGATCGGCGATTTCAGTGTGGAGGGACATGGGAATGGGATCGGGGAGGTTGAGGGGAAAAGAAACCACGGATTGCGCTGGCCGCACGGATGAAAAATGGTCAGGCCGCGCTGGGCCGGGGGAGCAGCCAGCCCACCACGAAGGCCAGTCCCAACTGGACCAACGCCGGAGTCAGGGGCACCCAGGTATGATTGGTCTGGAAGGCCAGCAAACTGACCGTCAGCAGGGTCAGGGCTCCCAAGGCCAGCCCCTTCCAAAGATTCCGGCGCTTCCACCGGACCATCCAGAGCCCAAAGATCACGGCGACGGCCTGGGGCACCGCCTGCCACCATGGATGGAGCGGGCGGATAAAACGGCCGGTCTGGATGGCGGCGAGCGCCCGGGTGGTCAGATCAGCCACGGAGGCCGTGTTGCCGTCGGGCAACTTCAGGAGCCGGGAGGCCTGGTCGTCCGTTCCCAGCCAGACCAGACTGCCGGCCACGGCTTCCAGCGAGGCCCGTTCCTTGGTGCCCGGCGGATAGGCGGTTTCCGCCTGGGTTTTGCCGAAAAGAAATTCGTCCGCCTGCACCGACCCCGCCCGGGCCGACAATGGAACGTAAAACCGGAAACAGCCCGTTTCATCAATGGGAATGGCCATGCCCTTGGGCCCCACGATGGCGGTCCCGGGTTGCACCAACAACCGGTCCGGCGGGATGGCGCTCCAGGTGAGGAGGGACTGGAGCACAAGCGTGGGCACCACCTGGGTCCCGGTGCGCGCCAACAATGGCACCCGGCACCATTCACCCTCCACGGTGATTTTCTGCCCCAGATCCACCTGCCCGATGCCCACCCTGACAGGGAGTGCGACCGGGCGCATGGTTTCAAATTCCGGGATGGCCGCCAATTCCCCCTGCACCCGCAGCACTGGCAGGCCGGCTGGCAACTCCGGTGGCATGAACCCACTCCGGAACGCGGCTCCGGCATCCACCGCCATGGTGAAACCGGGGACTGCGGCGATGGTTTTCAGCAAGCCGGCTGACGGGGCATCCACGATCAAGGGCAGCCCGAAGGAAACGGCCTGCGGTCTCCATTCGGTCAGGTTCTGCAGGACCACCTGCCACTCATCCACGCGGGGGGGCCAGGCTTCGAAGGCCCGCTGCGCCGGAGGAAGGTCAGGATCATCCAGCCGGGCCAGAATGACCTGTGGCTCGTCCGCCATGGTGGTCCACTCCGCGCTGCCGGGATTGGCGCGCAGGAATTCCCGGTGCCGACGGTCAAAGGTTTCGAACGCCCCGCGCTGCTGCTCACGGTGCAGCAGCACGCCAAAGGCGGCAGCCGCGAGCAACAGGAGCAAGGAAAAGCGCGGGCTCATGTCGGGGAAAGATCTTGCACCCTGTCACGCATGACCAGAGCCTCTGCCAATCCCGGCAACAGGCCGGAGGCCGCCAGCACCTCGTGAAGATTAGCCACTGCGGCCGGAATATGGCGCAGAAACGCCGTTTTGCCATCGCCCACCCCCAGTTTTCCATACGCGCCCAGCGCCTGCATCAGCCGCTGGCACGCCGCCATGGCCAGCACCTCCGCAGTCACTTCCGCCCCATCGGTCTCCCGCCGTAAATTTTGATAATAAGCAAAAAGCTCCGCCCGCTCCCCCGTGCTCAGGGTGACATAGGGATCATAGAGCAGCGAGGCCACGTCATACTCCGGCCGTCCTTCCCTCACCCCCTGGTAGTCGATCATCCAGGAGCGTCCATCCCGGACGATGATGTTCTGGGATTGGAAATCCCGGTGCACCAGCGACCGGGGGAGCGCAGCAAGGGATTCCGCCAGCTCCACAAAGGGGGCGGAATGGCGCAAAGCATCCAATTGCTCCGGGGAAAAGGTCGAGAAGCGGCTGGCGAACTGGTCAAAAAAATACCCCTGCTCCCATTGGTAAAGCCGGGCATCAAATGCCGGCTGCAGGCTCTCCTGCAATTCCGCTGGCAGACCCGCGGCATTGCGCCGGTGCAAAAAAGCGCCCTGCTTCAGGGTATCCCGGTAATAGGGCAGCACCGGATCGATCTGGCGGCGCTCCCACAAATCCTCCCGCCCCAGGTCCTCCATCCAGGCAATTCGCTGGACCGCATCGTGGTGATAAATTTCCATGGTGCGCGCCCCGCAGAAGCGCAGCACTTCCGTCGCGGAAAAAAAAGCCGGATTGTCCGCCCGCTTGTCGGTATACACCATGATGATCGCCGACTCCGGTCCCGCGCCCCCATGGGCCGTGGCCCGGTAATAATACCGGTCCGATCCCCCCTTCACGATCAGATCCAGCCGCACCAGCGCCTCCTCCCACCCGGGCACGTAGCGGCAGGATTCGGAGCGGAGGTAGTCGTCGGTGGGCGGCAGCATAAATCGCAGTCAATCTGGAAAGGGGCGGAGGCTACTCAAAAGCGGGCGGACACGCAACGCATGATTCCTCTTACAAAACCGGGCCGTAATTATTGTGCCCTGCCCGGCAAGGTGTGCTAAAGGTCCGCCGATTTCACCCACTTCCCTTTTATGTCCAGACCCGTCATTGATGTCCCGAATCTCCCCAAAATCTCGCCCAAGGCGATTGGTTTGGGCATTCTCGTCCTGCTCGTTTTCCTCACCCTGAATGGCCTGTGGTATCAGGTTCCGGCCGAATCGGAAGCCGTCAAACTCCGGTTTGGCAAGCTCATTGAGGAAGGCATCAAACCCGGTCTTCACTACAAACTGCCGCTCGGGATCGACCGTGTGCAGATTGAACCGGTGCAGCGGCAATTGAAATTGGAGTTTGGCTTCACCACCCCGGGCGCGACCAGCGACCTCCAGTACGGAGCCCGCGGAGAGGAGGAAAACGTCAAAAACATGGTCACCGGCGACCTCAATTCCGCCCACGTCGAATGGGTCGTCCAATACCGCATCATTGACCTGCCGGACTACCTTTTCAACGTCCGCGAAGCCGGGGCCACCCTCCGCGATGTATCGGAATCCGTGATGCGCGAAATCGTGGGTGACCGCACCGTGGACGAAGTCCTCACGGTAGGCCGGCTCGAAATCGAGACCGAAGCCCTGGGCAAAATGAACAAAATCGCCAAACTCTATGAACTGGGACTGGCCATCGATCAGGTGCAGCTCAAAGGCGTGAATCCCCCGCCTGCGGTGCGCTCCTCCTTCGACGAAGTGAACCGCGCCCAGCAGGAACGTGAGCAACTCATCAACGTGGCCAAGGGCGAATATAACAAAGCCGTGCCCCGCGCCAAGGGGGAGGCCGACCAGAAACTCAGCGAAGCCGAAGGCGATGCCCTGAAGCGCATCAACGAATCCACCGGCGACGCGGCCCGCTTCAAATCGATCTTCACGGAATACAGCAAGGCTCCAGAAGTCACCCGCCAGCGCCTTTACCTCGAAACCATGGCCGAAATCCTGCCTAAACTCGGCAACAAAGTCATCCTCGACGAAGCCGCCTCAAACGTGCTGCCCTTCCTTCCCCTCGCCCCAGGCCCGCCGGTCAGAGTTCCCGCAGCCACTCCCTCCCCCACCCAGATCCGCCGCGCCCCCAGCAACTAAGCCCGCCCCGGAAATCTTCCCCATCCCATCCCTTTTCCTACCATGAGCCCCGCTCTTAAATCCTCTCTCGTCCCTCTCGCCCTCGTTGGCGCGTTCCTGCTCTGGAACAGCTTCTACATCGTTCCCATGACTGAACAGGTGATCATCACCCAATTCGGCAAGGTGCGCGGCACCACTGTCACGGAACCCGGACTCCATCTTAAAACACCCTTCATCGATACCGTAAACCGCTTCGATAAACGGATCCTGGAATGGGATGGCCGGCCGATCCCCATGACCACCCGGGACAAACAATATCTGGAGGTCGATACTTTTTCCCGCTGGCGCATCACGGACCCCCTGCAGTTTTTCATCCGCATGAGGGACGAGCGCAGTGCCCAGTCGCGGCTCGATGACATCATCGGCAGCAACACCATGAGCACCGTGGCCAACCATGACCTCATCGAACTCATCCGCACTGACAAAGACCGTAAATCCAATCCTTCCGCCCAGGTCGCTGACGCTGAAATCGCTCCCCTGCTGGCCATCAAGGACGGTCGTGTTGCCATTGAAAACGCCATCCTCAAACAAGCCCAGCCCGTTGTGAAGGAGTTCGGTATCGAAATCCTCGACATCCGTTTCAAGCGCCTCAACTACAGCAAAGGGGTGCTGGAAAAAATCTACGAGCGCATGATCAGCGAGCGGGAGCAGATCGCGGCCCGCTTCCGCTCCGAGGGGGAGGGCGAAGCCGCACGCATCAGCGGCACCCGTGCGCTGGAACTCAATAGAATCACTTCCGAAGCCTACCGTAAAATCCAGGAAATCAGCGGCACCGCCGAAGCCAAGGCCAGCGCCATCTATGCCGAGGCCTTCAATGCCAGCCCGCAGGCCTCGGAGTTCTATTCCTTCCAGAAAACCCTGGAAACCTACGGCAAGACCGCCAGCACCGACACCACAGTGGTCTTCTCCACGGGAAGCGATCTCTTCCGTCTCATGAAGACGGTCACGCCCCTGCCGCCAGCGCCCGCCACCCCCGCCAAGGCAGCCGCTCCCGCGCTGCCCCCTGCCGTGGTCCCGGCCCCGGCTCCCACTCCCGCACTGGAACCCGTCCCTGCCGGGCAATAAAGCCCGGCGCACCGGCCCATCCGAATTGAGTCAGGCGGCCTCCGTCAGCGGCCAATGGGTCTCACACCTTGTCCAGATACCACTTGTCCGCCAGCTGCGTCACCTTCACCCCCCGCTCCCGGGCAAACCGCGTCGCCGCCAGCCGCACCCCGTCCCAGCCCCAATCATCCCCTACCAGCACGCCGCCCGGCCGCACCAGATCCCAATACCCCACGAGGTCGGCATACACGTCCTCCTCCTCATGGCTGCCATCAATGTAAATCAAGTCGGCGGATACCCCATACCGGCGGAACCAGAGCGCGGCAATGGTGGCGGTCTGCGGGAACGGGGTAATCAGATCCTGACACTGTTCATGCAGCACATTGGCGACGAATTGATAATAAACCGTCGGGTAGCCGTGGCGGCACTTGAGTGACAGATAACGCTCCGGGTCCTGCTGGTCGGTCCAGAATTCCACCGCCCCCAACCAGGTATCCACACAGATAATCTCGGGG
Source organism: uncultured Verrucomicrobiota bacterium (assembly GCA_942492905.1). Lineage (GTDB taxonomy): Bacteria > Verrucomicrobiota > Verrucomicrobiia > Verrucomicrobiales > V1-33 > CAIZWU01. The sequence goes on along the minus strand of OW818657.1, from coordinate 422,440 downwards.
GCCAGTCCCAGCCCGCGGGCGACCTTGGCCATGTGGATCGCCGACCCGCCCTTCCAAGTGCCCACTTCAATGATCCGCCGGGGCTTCAGCCGCGCCAGCAGGGTGTCGAAAGCCACCGACTGGCTGCCCCAGCCCTGCAGATCCGCCGGGTACTCCGCGAGCGGAAAATCCTGATAGGGGCTCCGGGCATGGATCAGCGGCATCAGCCGGATCCCCCCGGCGTCTGCTCCCGCGGCCCCGGCAGCCGCCACCGGCCGCACCTTGCAGATACTGTAGCCGAACCGGTAGAGCACGGATTTAAGCAGTGATTTGAACATAACAAAAAGCAGCTGACCATCAGCCCCGTCCCATACCCGCCTCCCGCCCGGCTTTCATCCGGAAAAAGCACCCGCCCACCAACCGCCCACGGCCTTTGCTTTCCCTCTGTCCCCATTCAAAGTAAGCTCCGATTCTGTGTTCCGACTGCTCCGCCCACTTCACCTCCCGGTTCTCCTCACTGGTCTGGGTCTCCTCTGCCAGTGTGCCACGCCTCCCCCCACTGCCACCGGCCATCCGCCAGCGGTCCGGGACGCGGCCACCGCCCGCTGGGACCGCGTCACCAAAAACCTCGCCGCGGCCGTGCCGGTGGATGCCCGGGGCCAGGCGGTCGCATGGCGGTTTTCCATCCGGGACGCCACCGGAATGAATGCCCTGTCCTGGCCGGATGGACGGCTGGAAGTCAACGCCGGCATCCTCCCCTTGGTGAAATCGGATGCCGAACTGGCGGCCGTCCTGACCCATGAAATGGCCCACGTCTTTCACCGTCACCACCGCATCCAGATCGCGGAAGCCTGGACAAACCTGCTGGCCGGAGCAGCCGTTGGGGTGGTCCTCAGTCAGCAGGAAAACGACGTCCTGACCGCAGCCGCCGGAGCCAGCGGGGCTATCCTGACCGTCAATGTCACCGCCCTCGCCGCCCGCCGCCGGGTCCGCGAATTTGAAGCAGACGCCACCAGCTTGGATTTGCTCCGCCGCGCAGGCTACCCCCCGCAGGCCGCGGTGGCGTTCTGGAACCGCTATGCTCTGGCCCGGGCGGCCGCCGGCTCGCGGAATGGCAGTTGGTGGCAAGCCCACCCCCCGGATGCCGAACGCGTGCGCCGCTTGCAGCAACTGGCCGCCGCCCGTTAGAATCGACCCATGCAGGACCGCGCCGCTGCCGATGTGCTGGACTTTTCCGTGGTGGACGAGTCGGCGGACTGGATCGTGGTCAACAAGCCTGCCCCACTGCAGATTCATCCCTCAAAACCCAACGGCCCCCCCACTCTCTGGCATGGCTTGAGGGCCCTGCTTGCTTATGACCTCGCCAACGGGGCGGCCCTCTCCATCATCAACCGCCTCGACCGGGAAACCAGCGGCCTCGTCCTGATCGCGAAAAACCCCGCCACCGCCCGCGCCATCAACAAAGCCATGATGCGCCGCGAAATCCGCAAGGAATATGCAGCGCTCGTCACCGGTTGGCCGGAAGCCGATGAGTGGACCACCGCCGCCCCCATCCTCCGCCGGGGGGACGTGGAGGACTCGCCGGTCTATCTCATGCAGAAAGTCCATCCGGACGGCGCCCCTTGCCTGACCCATTTCCGCGTCCTGCAGCGTCTCCTCCATCCCACATCCGCCGGTGACCGCTTTGCGCTCGTCTCCGCCGTGCCCCACACGGGCCGGATGCACCAGATCCGCGTGCATCTCCATCACCATGGCCACCCGGTGGTCGGCGATAAACTTTATGGTCCCGACCCCCAGTGGTATCTCCGCCAGATCGACCACGGCTGGACGCCGGCATCCGAAGCCGCCCTGCTGCTGCGACGTCACGCCCTCCACTCGATCAAACTGGGCCTGACGCTGCCGGACCAGCCTCCCCTGGATTGGCAGGCTCCGCTTCCGCCGGAATGGGCGCCGTTCCTGGCCGCGCCATGACCCTGTGCCCTGCCGGCCTTTTCCATCATGACCGCTTTCCGCACTTATCTTGCCCCATACGGCTTGGTCCGCGGCCGTGGGGCCGGGGCAGCGGGGGCGGATTTCTCCTTACCGTCCTTGTCCTTGTAAAACAGCACTCCGCGTTGCTTCAAGTTGGCGACGAGCGCCGTGAAATCCCTGCGCAGGACCTCGTCATTCAGCAGGGCGTTCATCAGCCCATCGCCGGTCCGGGCGTCCTTCAGCAGTCCTTCCAAGGCGACCGCGGCCTGCTTCAGACTGGTCGTGGCGCTCTCCACACCCCGCAGGCCCGGCCCCAGACTATCCATGGCCTTATCCACTTTCCCCATCGCGCTGTCCGCCTTGACGATCACGCCATCCGCCCGCTCCGCCGCCTTGTCCACCTTGTCCATGGCCGCGCGGAAATCCGCCAAGGCCTCCTTCACGGCATTCAGATTGCCATCCCCCAGCACCTCATTGTCAATCTTGTGAATGCTCTCCCGCAATTCGCGCAGTCCGCCGGAAAAGTTTTGCAGATTGTCGTCACTCAGCACCCCTTCGTTCAAGCGGTTCACCGTCTTGCTCAGATCTGACAGCCCCGTCCGCAGATCCCGCATCACCACCATGATTTCGTCCGTGATCTTATTCGCGGTGGTGGTCAAATCGAGACTTCCTACACCATTCAGGGTGGTCCCCTCTTTCAGATACTCCCCAGTCAGCATTTCCTCGGGCGGCTGGCCCACCTCCAATTGACTGTCCCCCATCAGCCCCACGGAGCTGATCCGCAGCGGACTTCCCACTGGAATCTGGAATTCCGGATAAATCTCCAAGGTCACCTGGACGCCCTTCAACCCCTCCACCAGTTTAGGAGAGGTCACCACCTGCCCGATGGTCGCCCCCGCCCGTTTCACCGGCGATCCCTTGATCAGATTCTGCGCATCCAGGAAATTGGCATATAACTGATACGGTTTGCGCAGCCGGTGGTGCAGGGTGCCATATTGGAAAATGAGGGTGCCGAGCAGGATCAGTCCCCCCAGGACAAACAGCCCTGCTGTCAGGGTGGTGCGGTTGGAAGTATCGTTCATGGGGAGGAATAGGGGAAAAATTAGGCGGAAATCACCGCAGCATCAACTGGACTCGCCGGAACGGCCTTCCACAAATTGACGGATCACCGGATCCGCGCTCTCCAGCAGCGCCGCCGGCGTTCCGGAAAAATACACCACTCCCTCCCGCAGATAGAACACCTGGTCCGCCACCACCCGCAGGCATTTCATATCATGGGTCACTACCACCGAGGTGATCCCCCGCCGCCGCTGGGTGCGCCGGATCAGGTGATCAATGCTGTCCGCCACCACCGGATCCAGCCCGCTGGTCGGCTCATCATAAAAGACCGCCTGCGGATCCGTGATAATCGCCCGCGCCAGGGCCGCCCGCTTCCGCATCCCGCCGCTCAGATCGCTCGGCAGCTTGTGCAGATGTTCCTCCAGATCCACCGACGCCAGCGTCTCCAGCACGGCCGCCTTGATCTTCTGCCGGTCCTTCCACCCCGCCTCCACCAGGGGAAAAGCCACATTTTCCTCCACCGTCAGACTGTCAAACAGGGCTCCATCCTGAAAAAGCAGCCCGATCTTCCGCCGGTGCGGGCCGAGTTGCCGTTCGTTCAAGCCTGTGATCTCCACCCCATCCACCATGATGCTCCCACTGCTCGCGTTGATCAGTCCCATCATCAGCTTCAGAAACACACTTTTTCCGGTCCCGCTCCCCCCGATGATTGCCACTCCGGATCCTCGCGGAATATCCAGCGTCATCCCCTTCAGGATCTGTTGTTGGCCGATCTGTTTGCACAGCTCCCGCACCCGGATGAAGGCGGGGTCGGAGGGTTTGTCAGGAAGGGCTGCCATGGGATGACGTCAGGAGACTTGGAACCGGTGCGCTAAGTCCGGGCCACCGGCCAGACGAAGTTCAAGGCCATCGTCAGGAAAAAATTCACCACCAGAATCGAAAGCGACGTGATCACCACCGCCGCGGTCGTCCCCATGCCCACGCCTACGGCCCCCCGGTTGACCTTCAATCCTTGGTGGCAGGAAATCAGGACAATCAGGATCCCGAACACCACCCCTTTGGTCATCCCGAACATCAAATCCGTCATGTCCGTATTCTTATCCAGCTGATCATTGTAGAACGCTGCCGGAACCCCGTAGAGGGATACCACAATCAATTTCGCAGCCCACGTCCCCATCAAAATCGACTCCCCGATCAGGATCGGCATCGAAAACACAATCGCCAGCAGCCGCGGACTCACCAGATAATCAACCGGATGCACTCCCAGCGACCGCAGCGCATCCACCTGTTCCGTCACTTTCATGGTGCCGATCTCCGCCGCGATCGACGCTCCCACCCGGCTGGTCAGCATCAGTCCCGTCAGCACCGGAGCCAATTCCCGGCAAAGCGCCAGGGCTACAATCCCGCCCACCACCGATTCAAACCCCAACTGGTTGAACTTGTAATAGACCTGGGCGGCAAACACGGCCCCCGTGAATGCTCCCGTCACCATCACCTGCAACTGCGAGCCGAATCCGATGTTCACGATTTGGTAGAGCACCAACTTCCACCGCACCGGATGCCGGAACACCGACAAAAACACGTCCCCCACCAGCTGTGCCAGTTCGCCCAGGTAGCGGACCAAGTCCACCACTGGTCGTCCCAACATCAGTAAAAATCCCGTCATGCAGCCCCCACAGTGCGCATAACCTCCTCCCGGGCAAGGGTTGCTCCATGAAATGGCAGATAAAGTTACCCGGCAGGAGGCGGGTCTCCAAGTCTCCAAGACGCCCCGGGATCGCATCCCGGTTTACCAGCAGTCCTGACCCTGCCACTGGTTGAAGTCTGAGCCGGAGCAACCGCCGGAGGGCAGAAGTTTTCAGCCTTTTACCCCCTGCCCCGCTGAAACCGTAAAAACCACTTGCGCCCGCCGGGGTGGTGTGGGAATCTCCCGGCCCTCCCGCCCGGCTTTCTTGGCTGTCCGGCAGGCATTTTCACTTCACCCGGCTCAGGCATATGGCTTTCGCAATCATCAAAACCGGCGGCAAACAATACCGCGTTTCCCAAGGCATCAAATTTGACGTCGAAAAACTCGATGCCGAAGTCGGTAGCTCCATCACGCTCGATCAAGTCCTCTTCTACGGCGCCGAAGGTGAAAACCGCATCGGCGACCCCGTCCTCGAAGGCGCGACCGTCACCGCCACGGTGCTCGACCAGCACCGCGACAAGAAAGTGATCAATTTCAAGTTCAAGCGCCGCAAGGGTTTCCACAAGACCAAGGGCCACCGCCGCCACCTGACCCGTCTCCAGGTCGAGTCCATCAATCTCTAATTTTTACCCCCACCCCACTTTTATGGCCCACAAGAAAGGACAAGGTTCCGTCAAAAACGGTCGCGACAGCCAAAGCAAGCGCCTTGGTGTCAAGAAATTCGGCGGACAGGTCGTCATCGCCGGCAACATCATCATCCGCCAGCGCGGCACCAAGTGGATCCCCGGAGCCAATGTCGGTCTCGGCAAGGATTACACCATCTTCGCCCTCACCGACGGCCGCGTCCGTTTCGACCGCGAAGGCCGCCGCGTCAATGTCGACGGCCCCGTGGCCGCTGAAGCCGCGCTGAACTAAGCGCCGCGCCAAAGCACCCAAAGATTACCACAGGCGGACTGGAAACAGTCCGCCTGTTTCATTGTACGCCACAGGGGAGGCGACCGGTTTTGTTGCCTGACCATCCAGCCCACCGCCCCATTCCCTTGTGACCGGCGCAAACAATGCTATGAACCAGCCCTTCCCATGAATCCCACTTTTCTCGAAATTCTTGCCACCACCTTTTTTGGTCTGGCGGTGCTGCACACCTTCATGGTGAAACGTTTCGCCCACTGGGCGCACCAGCATCCCAAAGGCTCCTTCAAGGAAACCATCCTGCATTTCATGGCGGAGACCGAAGTGGTTTTCGGCATCTGGGCCGCCGCCTTGTTCCTCGCTTTGGCAGTGATGCAGAAATCCGTCCATGCGGCGATCCTTTATATCGAATCCCTCAACTTTACCGAACCCAAATTCGTTTTCATCGTCATGGTGGTGGCAGCCACCCGGCCGGTGGTGCAGTTCGCGGAAAAAATCATCAGCGCCATCGCCCGGTTATTGCCCCTGAAGGAGAGCCTGGCATTTTACATCTCCGCCCTGTTTGCCGGTCCCCTGCTGGGATCATTCATCACCGAACCCGCAGCCATGACCCTGCTGGCCCTCGTGCTGAAGCGGCGTTATTTCGACCAGGGCATCAGCCGGCCTCTGGCCTATGCCTCCCTCGGCCTGCTTTTTGTCAATATTTCCATCGGCGGCACCCTGACCAATTTTGCGGCACCACCGGTCCTGATGGTGGCGGCCAAATGGGAATGGTCCACCCCGTTCATGCTCCAGCATTTCGGCTGGCGGGCCGCCCTGAGCTGCCTCGTTTCCACCGCCGTGATCGCCTTCGCCTTCCGCCGGGAATTACTGCAGGTGCCGGTGGTGCCGTCCAAGTCAGGGCCGGTCCCCCCGCTCCTCACCGTCATGCATCTGTTCTTTCTCGCCCTCGTGGTGGGATTCGCCCACTATCCCGACGTCATGCTCGGCATCCTCATGATTTTCCTCGGTTTGGTTTCGGCCACCCGCCAGTATCAGGATAACCTCAAGCTGCGGGAGGGTCTGCTGGTCGGGTTCTTCCTCTCCGGCCTCGTGGTGCTGGGATCCATGCAGGCCTGGTGGCTCAAACCGCTCCTGACCCGCCTGGACGGGGCCAGCCTGTTTTTCGGGGCCACGGGACTGACCGCCATCACCGATAACGCTGCCCTGACCTACCTCGGGACCTTGGTGGAAGGACTGAGTGATGAGCTGAAATACGCCTTGGTCGCGGGGGCCGTGACCGGAGGCGGTCTGACCGTCATCGCCAATGCCCCCAACCCCGCCGGGGTGGGAATTCTGCACTCCGCCAAGGCCTTCGGTGGCGAAGGCATCAGCCCGCTCGGCCTGCTCGCCGGGGCGCTTTTCCCCACCGCCGTCGCCGTGGTCTTTTTCTGGTTCCTCCATTGATCCGGCGAGCCCCGCCGCCTCCGCCCTGCTTCCGCATGACCCTGCATCGATTTTACATTCCGCCGGAGGACTGGAACCCGGATCACCTGGTGCTCGAAGAAGCCGAAAGCCGCCACGCCAGCGAAGTCCTGCGCCTGCGCGAAGGAGACCTGGTGAGCGTCTTCAATGGCCAAGGCATGGAAATCCACGCCCGGCTTGCCCAACAGGCCAAACGCCACACTCTGCTCACTGCCGAAAGCCACCACCCCACCCCGCCGCCCGCCTTCCCGCTCCTGCTGGCCCAGGCCATCCCCAAGGGCAAAAACATGGATCTCGTCCTGCAGAAAGCCACGGAACTGGGAGCGACCGGCATCCTGCCCATCCTGACTGAACGCACTGTAGTCCGCCTCGACGCCGCGGAAGCCGCCGACAAACAGGACAAGTGGCAGTGCCTCGTCATCGAAGCCTGCAAACAATGCAGCCAGAACCACCTGCCCCGGGTCCACCTTCCGCAATCCTTCGAGTCCTTCCTGACTCATCTGCCGGAGGCTGAACTCCGCCTCATCGCGGCCCTCACCCCGGAAGCCCGGCCCCTCCACGCCTGGTTCCCTGACGCTTTCACCCGCCCGGCCAGCGCGCTTCTCCTGATCGGACCGGAAGGCGACTTCACCCCCGCCGAACTCGCCGCGGCCCTCGCCCACGGCTTCCGGCCCCTGTCGCTTGGTCCCCTGATCCTCCGCACCGAAACCGCCGCCCTCGCAGCCTTGTCGATCACCGCCTACGAACTGGGCCGGTAAGGATTCCCCTGGCCGTTCTTTCCAGGCCTAACTCCGCTTCCGCATCATCCGGGAAAAAGCCCAGACCTTGAAACTTCCCCAGGCCAGGGCCACCGCCGCCAACACCCCCAGCGCCAGATTGATGGGCTTCTCAAACGTCCGGTAAAGGGAGCCGGCCACCCGCTCGATAAATCCCTGCTGTCCACCTTCCCCGAAGATTTCCTTGCGGGCGAGGACCACGGCGGTGGTCGCACTGCCTGCCAAGATGAGCCTCGGGTGCTTTTCCATCCACGCGAGGGTTTTGGCGGGAGACTCCTTGATCATCGTGAGGAATTGACTGCGTTCGGCCGCCGGAAGTTTGGCCAGATCGTCGGCGTGACGGCTCAAGGCCGTAGCTTGGTCGAGGGTCAGGCGCCGGGCGGCATCCAACCCTTCCCCTCCGAGCTTGCTCCCGATTGGCACTGCCAGACCGGGATGTTTGGCCGCCGTTTCCAAGGCACTGCTGCCAAATTCCGTGGCCAGTTTCTGCATGGCCACCGGTTCCCGCACCAAGGCACGCAGGCTGTTTTCCGCCAACTCGGCCGGCACACCATCCAAGGCCCGCAGCACCGGGGCAGGCGCCCCTTTGAGGGCCTGCAAGGCCAGTAGTCCATGTTTTTCAGTCTGCGCCGCGACCTGTTTCATCAAACCTTCGCCCCCTTCCCGCTCCGCCTGCTCCAACACCTCGCGGATCATTTTGGTCCCGCCGAACTCGGCCAATTCCCGGGCCGCCTTTTCCGCCGATTCCCCGGCGGCATGACGCGCCACGGATTCCGCCAGATCAGCCGCCAGACGCACGGCCGCGCCGCCTTGCGCCAACGCGGATGATCCCAAAGCCAGCAGGAGAGAAAAAGTGAGGATTTTCATAGCAAAACAAGTTCAGGAGGCTGGAGGGTGCAGGACGGATTGAAAGGAGCCGGTGACTGAGCGTTCCCAGACGCCGGAAGTGTGTTCCACCTGCGCCTTGAGCATCGCTTCCAATCCCTGGGGACCAGAGATCAGGGAGGCGCGGGTCTGGGTCAGGAAAGCGAGCACGTCCTGTTTGACGACCGCTTCAAATTCATCGGTCATCCACCAGTCCACCACCGCGCCGATCAAAAATCCGCCCACCACTCCCACCGCCGTGCCCACACCTGGCGCCACCGCCGTGCCTCCGGTCCCGCCGGCAGCCACCGCTGTGGCGGCCGCGCCTCCGCTGGCCATGGCGCCCCCCGCCAGCCGGGCCGCCGCCTGGGTGAGGACCACCCGGACCATCTGCCGCACCGCTTCCTCCGTCACAATGCCCGCCGTGATGCCTCCCACTCCCACCATCACGGAATTCTCCGGCAGCTTCCCCAGCAGCGATTTCAATTGCTCCTCATAGCGGATTTTAAAATCCCCCATCGCCACCTGCCGTGCTGCCACGGGCAAATCCGACGCTTCCAGGCGCGTGCTCAGCGAACCCAGCAACTCGTTCCGGCCGGCCTCCATGTCGTAGGCAAACTGCTGCATGACCGCCAGGACATCGGCCTCCAGCCGGGCATCCGAGACCACATGCTGGTCAAATTTGTCATTCACCAGCTTGGCGGTGCCTTCCGGGATTTCATGCCGTTTCACCGTCTCCACCCCCTTGCGCCAGATCAATTTGAACCGCGTGCCCCACCCTGTGAGATCATGGGTGAAGGCATCCACCCCGGCTGCATAACCGGCGAACCGGGCATCCAGCGCCGCCAACGCCCGGTTCACGGCGGCGAGGTCTTTCGCCTTGGCTTCCGCCAGCAGCGGTGCCGCTCCCTTCCCTAGAAATCCTGACACTTTTCCCCGGAGCTCCAGTTCGGCTTGGCGGGCCTCTTCCTCGGCAGCGCGGGCGGTGGCCTCGACCGCCTCATCCCGGGCCCTTTGCCATGTTTGATGCAGCACCACTCCTCCGCTGCCCAGCAATAGCAATCCTGCGGCCAATCCGCGCCACGGGCGGGGCGGGAGGCGTCGGGCAGGAGCAATCACCACAGGCATGGGAACAGAACGCACTATCGCCCAGCTGTCCTGTCACGCAAGAAGAACGCCAGCCACCCGGCCGGCCGCCTCTTCGGCCCTATTCCGGAAGGGCATTTTCCCATCGCGTGGTCTGCCACGAGAAAAGATGCGGGCCCTGGGCTCCCAGTTCATACCACGTGGCGGCCACCGGCCCGGCACCCTGATGCTGCCGCCACCGGGCCGTGAGGGCGGTTGAGTCCTCCACAAAGGCGGTGCGCCCGGGCAGGGCCAAGTCCGGGGTGGAAATGAACAGCCGGCCTGAATCGAATTCAAACAGCCAGCGCAACTCCGGCACCCCGCGCTTCACCGGGGTGCGGCCGGCCGCATAGACCGCCCGGCCATCCGCAGTCCAACGGATTTCCCCGGTCAGGGTATTGGAGGCCCGGCAGTCGACCTTTTGGATCACCCGCGGAGGGCCTGCACTGCCTTGGGGTTCATCGAAAATCCAGGCCTCGCGGGCCGCAGCGTAGCCCTTTTGATAGAAAATCAGCGCCGGCCCCGCCTTCGGCGCCGGCACCCGGCGCACCGATGGATGCCGCAACCCATTGCGGACCTCCACCGCCAGAAGGGAAACGAGCAAACCCAGCAGCAACAAGAACACCAAACGGGGCAGACAGGCCGTGCCGCCCGATGGCGATGATCCGGCATCCACGGGGAAATCAGGTTCAGGTTCAGAGCGGCGGCGGGCCATGGCGGGAAGGAGGGCGCGACCATCACCCAAATGCTCGGGAAATCCCCGAATTTTATCAAATTCCGCAACTTTTTCTGGCCTGTCGGCGTCTCCTTCGCTAGATTGACATTGTAATCACCATCCACCCCACGCAGCTACTCCCATGGAAATCTTCGTCTCCAAAGAAAATCAGCAGCACGGCCCCTACGACCAGGATCAACTCCTCTCCCTGCTCAATGAAGGACATTTAAGCCGCCGGGATCTGGTTTATTATGAAGGCCTCGGCGAATGGAAACCGCTCGATGAAGTGTTTGAGGTGGAAGAGGCCCTGATGCACTTCATGGATGAAGGCCAGGAACCGGAAGTCGTTGCCGACGTCTATCAACAAGCCACCCAGCTCATCAGCAGCCATGAGCAGATCTTCTACATCGCCCACCAGAAGCGGAAGCTGATGAAGACCAAACCCGACTGCGTGGTCGTCACCAACGAACGCCTCATCCTGATCCGTCAAAGCCTTGGCGGCAGCCGGGTGGAGGACCATCAATGGAAGGACATCATCAGTGTGGAAATGAAGGAAGGCCTCATGGGCACCACCTTCTCCGTCCTCGACCGGAATGACCACATCATCCAGATCGACGACCTGCCCAAACCTCAGCTGGAAAAAGTCTGCCAGCTCGCGCAGGAAATGCGGGCGTAGGGCCGCAGCTTCATGCAACAGGACAAAGAGCCGGATGCCCACCACAGCAAAACTGTGGTTTACGTCAGAGGCGTCTGGATTCTGCTCTTTATTTACCTCTCCAGCTACGTCCTGATTTCAAGGATGGGCAGGTATGAGCCAGCGGCTTTCGGATCGAATGGAGTAAAGTGGCACATGTGGGCACCGCGCGGTTTCCCGGATTTTTCATCCACAAAAGATATGTCGTGGCAATGGCTGTTTGTTCCTCTATGGCTTTTGGATTCCCGGATATGGCATACAGCCGATAATGCGTATGATCCGGGATACCGAAGGAACCAATGGGATTCAGCGGCCGCGCCTGCTGGATGGCGCGTTATTACCAATGCCAGATAAAGGAACCCTCCTCCGCAGATGGGCAATCAACCGATGCGTTCGCCAGGTAACGCGATCCTGAAACAAGCCGTTGAGAAGCAATTCTTCGACCGGCCTTTCCTCACCGTCGCCTCGGAACTCATCGGCACTACCCTGCTCTGGCGAGGCTGCGGCGGGCGCATTGTGGAGGTGGAAGCCTATGGCATCGAAGGCGATGCGGCCTGCCACACCGCGACGCGCAAAAGCAGCCGGTTGTTTTGCCAGGAAAATCCTCCAGGCACGGCTTACGTTTACCTGAACTACGGCATCCACTGGATGCTGAATGTCCTGGCCGGCGATGGCATCCTCCTGATCCGCGCCCTCGAACCGCAGCACGGCATTCCGGCCATGCAGGAGCGCCGCCGCCAGCAGAGTCTCCGGGCCCTCTGCTCCGGGCCCGGCAAATTGGGACAGGCGCTGGGATTGACCGGCGCCGACCACGGCCACGACCTGACAGAAAACATCCTTTACCCCGGCAGTACCGCCGGAGTGGTGACCGGCCGCAGGATCGGAATCAGCAAAGCGGTGGACCTGCCCTGGCGGTTCCTCGAGAAGGAAAGCCCCTGGGTCAGCGTGCCCCTTCCGCGGCAGGCCAGTCCATCTTTATAACCTGGAACGGGCGCAGCACTCTCCTACAAGGCCGCGGCCTTGGCCTCGGCGCCGGCTTCCTCCATAAAGGCCATCTGCAGTTCGTTGGGATTGCCGAGCCAGAGCGCCCCGTAGGGAATCACCGGAAAATCCGTCAGGACCAGCCGGCGGGTGCCCGCGGGCGGGGCAGACTTCGGATTGGCCGCCAGAATCAGACCGGCCCCAAATCCCTGACTCACGTAATGCACGATCAATTCCTGATTCGGCACCTCGAGGCTGGGGAACCACTCCACTTTGCGCTTCGCCAGTTCCGCCTGGAAAAGCCGGCACACCGGTTCCTCCTCACAAAGGGCAATCAGCGGCAGGTCGATGCGGTCACGCTCCCAGAAAGAAGCGGCCTTGGTATAACCGCTTTTCTCCGGAACCAGCAGGGACATGCCCACCTGGAGCAATTCCTCCTGACGCACTCCCGTCATGCGTTTGCCAATCAGCGAACCGAGGCCGATATCAATTTCCTGATTCAGCAAAGCCTGCTCCATCCAATCTGCCCGGCCGGTGGCCAGGGTGAAGCGCATCCGGGGAAACCGCCGTTTCAGCCGCTTCAGGATGCGCGGCATGTAATCGCGCTGCACCGTCTCCGGCGCACCGATCCGCAGGTGCACCGGCTGATTGCCCCGCAGGCGTGCCGTCACCTCCGGCAAGCCCTCAAAAAAAGGCCGGAGATGCGCATATAAATCCGTCCCGCTTTTGGTCAGGGAAAAAGGACGCCGGTGGAACAGGGTGGTCCCCAGCGAGTCCTCCAACTGGATGATCTGCGCACTCACCGCCGGCTGCTGGATTCCGTAGGGAATATGCCGCGCCGCCGCACTCACCCCGCCATGCCGCGCCACATAATAAAAAAGTTCCAGGTGATGCACGTTCATGCCCCGAGAATGCAACACCCACCCGCTCTGGCAAGCTCCAATCCCCGGATGGGGAATGGATGAACTAATACCCCAGGGTATGCAGCACGGCTTCCATGCTGTTGGCAGCCTGGAGGGGAGCAAACGCGCGATGCTTCAGCGGAGCATCGATATCCTTCAACCCATGGCCGGTGACGGTCAGCACTAGGGTGCTGCCTTCCGGGAGGCCACGCACCGGACAGGTGGCGCAGGGTTCGCGATTACAGTCCAGGCATTTCAGCAGTCCGGCCACTGACGCGGCGCTGCCGGGTTCGATGAAGATGCCTTCATTGGCGGCCAACCACGCCTGGGCATCAAGGATTTCCTGGTCCGTCACAATATCGATGGAGCCTCTGGAATCACGGATCGCAGCCTTGGCCTGATCCCAACTGGCGGGATTTCCAATGCGGATGGCGGTGGCCACGGTTTCCGGATTTTCGATGACTTTGTCGAAATAAATCGGCGCGGACCCGGCGGCCTGGAAGCCGGTCATGCGGGGCTTTTTGGTGGACTTGCCCAAAGCGGCGTATTCTTCATACCCCTTCCAATAGGCGGTGATGTTGCCGGCATTACCCACCGGAAGAATGTGGATATCCGGAGCATCGCCGAGTTCGTCGATGATCTCGAAGGCCGCGGTCTTCTGGCCTTCGATGCGGAAGGGGTTGATGGAATTGACGACTTCGAAGTCGTCGCGTTCCCCGATTTTCCTGACAAGGTCGAGGGCGGCATCGAAATTGCCGTCGATGGCGATCACTTTGGAGCCATAAACAAAGGCCTGGGCCAGTTTTCCGGCGGAAATTTTCCCGGCAGGCAGGAGCACCACGCAGTCCATCCCGGCGCGGGTGGCATAAGCGGCGGCGGCGGCAGAGGTGTTGCCGGTGCTGGCGCAGATCACGGCTTTTTTCCCGGCTTCAGCAGCCTTGGACATGGCCATGGTCATGCCGCGGTCCTTGAAGGAACCGGTGGGATTCAGGCCTTCGTATTTGATATAAACCTCACAGCCCCGGCCGACTTTGGCACTCAGCTTGGCGGAGTGGATCAGCGGAGTGGAGCCTTCATTCAGGGAAACCACCGGGGTGGCCTCGCTGACAGGCAGGAGGGAGCGGTAGCGGGAAATGACCCCGCGGTCGTGGAGCGGCTGGCGGAACATGGGGCGTTTTAGTAGGACTTCAGGACGGGTATTCAAGCGCGGGATGCGCCGGGATTCAGTGTTCGCTGGCTCCGGCGGAGTCGGGTTTGGCCTTCAGGGTTGCCAGATAAGCCACCACATCGCGGATCTGGCGGGGAGTCAGAATCCCGTGCATGGGTGGCATCACGGAAATTGGCGGGGTGCGTCCTTCAATGGCCGAGGGGACCGCGCTGACCTCCACGCCATCAGGCTGGCGTAGCAGGATCTTGTCAGGCGTCTCCGACAGAATCGTGCCCGCCAGAGTGGTGCCATCCTTCAAGGTCACCGTGGCCATGCCATAACCGGGCGCGATGACCGCCGAAGGATTGGCGAGGGCTTCCAGCAGATACGGGGCGGGATGCAGCCGCCCGATGCTTTCCAACGGCGGCCCGACCTGGCTGCCCGCTCCCTTTTGGAACCGGTGGCAGGCCACACAGTTGGCGGCCAGATGATTCAGGGCAATTTCCTTGCCGGCAGCCGGATCACCGCCGGTGACACAATCTGTCAGGGCGGCCAGCAGATCCGTGGAGGCCTCCTGCGTTTTTGCCCGTGCGGCGAGAGCGGCCGCCAGCGCCGGCGCGGTGGGCGCGCGGACAGCAGCGGCCTCCAACACATCCAAACGGATGCCGGGCGCAGCGCCGGAGGCATCCCCGGCCGGCGTGAGCAGAGCGGCAAGCCGGACATCAGCCTCAGGGTGCCGAGCCGCGGCCAGTTGGGCTACCGCCGCCTGCTGTTCTGCCAACCGGCCTCCGGTGATAAGGTCCCCGGCGGCGGTGATGCCGGCGGCAGGGTCGATGGCGATGAGTTGCTTGACGGATTCGATGCGGAGGGCCGGTTGGGATTTGTCGCCAAGAAGTTCCGTCAGGACGGGGTGTTGCTCCGGGGCGTCAGGGTGCTGGCGGGCGAGGAGGCGGAGGGATTGCAGCCGCACCTCTGGCGGAGTGGCTTGGTCGAGTGCGGCCGCGGCGGTAATGGGGGCTGGAATGTTGATATCGAAGACCGCCATGACTTCCATCGCACGGGCTTTCATACCGGCATCCTGACGCTCCAGCAGTTCAGCGAGGACAGGCTGGATCTTCGGACGCACGGCATCCGTCGAACGGGCCGGATAGGAGCGCGGGCGGGCATCCACACGGTCGAGGGTGGGCGGGGTGTTCCAAAGCGCCAGAAGAATCAAAGCCTCTTCGCGCGGACCGGGCGGACGGGCCCCATCGGGCTTTTTTTCTCTGTCGGCAGCGCTCGGAAAGACTGGTCCCAAATTCACGGAAAAACGGGCTAGACGTGCTGCCGCCTCAGGCGTGCCGAGACGGAAGTTGGCATTGACGGCGCGGCGGATGGCCCGGTCTAGGCTGTAGGCCGGCGCGTTGTCCAACCAAGCGGCGAGGGCAGGCAGGGCTTCGGGAATGCCATTGTCGTCATGGATCGCCCACGCGGCTTCGGCGGCAATGGCCGGATCGCTATCCGTCAGGAAACCGGCGGCAGCCGGACTGGCGAGACGGCCCAGGGTCAGGCAGGCGGCGAGACGCACTTCCGGTTCGGGGAGTTGGGCCAACGGAGCGAGCATTTCCGGGGTGGCCGTGCCGGTGAGACCGGTGACCACGGCATGGCGCAGGATGGCATCCTCACGTGATAAGCTCCCGGCCATCCTGAGGAGCGCCGGCAAGGACCCGGGGGTGCGTTGGCGGCCCACCGCGAGCGCGGCCTGCATCCGGACCCGAGGCGAAATGTCTGACAGCAGCTTGAGTAGTGGTCCCGTCAGCACCGGGGAGGCGGCGGTTTCGGAAATGACTTTGGCGGCCTGGGTGCGGATTTCGGGATCGGCATCGGTGAGGGCGGCGGCGAGGAAAGTTTCGTTGCGCCAGGCCTTGCCGCGCAGGCCCTGGCCGAGTCCCCACAAGGCATGGATGCGGGCGAGCTGCGGGGCTTTGCCGTCAGTGAAGGTATCGGTCAGGATTTCCCATTTCCCGCGCTTTGCCAATTCCCGCTGGGCCCCGCCGCGGAGGCGGGAATCGGCATGGGCGAGCAGGGTTTGGAGCTGGCCGGGTTCCAGTTTGGAAAAACCTGCCGCGAGGCTCATTTTGACTTCGGCCCGCAATGGATTGGTTTTGTCAGGAGCCACGTCCATGCGCCACACCGCCCCTTTCCCGTCCAGCGGATAACCGCCGTCCCAATCCGCGAAGTACAAGCCCCCATCTGGCCCCCAGCTCATGCCGATGCCCATGATGCCGCTGGAAACCACCACGTCCTCCGCCAACCGGAAGGAGGCCCCATCCGGCTCCAGACGCAGCGCATTCATTTTTCCGGAGGGGAATTGATTCAGGAAAAACCATCCGCGCCATTCCGGACCGAGCGCGGTGCCGGGATTGTGCTCGAAACCCGACGGCCCATCATGGCTGAGAGCGATCGGAGGAATCAGGAAAAGAGGCTGCCTGTCATGCCGGGCCTGCCAGCGGCCCTCGGCCATCCAGGGATTCCATCCGTTGTGATATTGCCAGGCGCAGCGCCAACCGGCGTCGCTCTGCTCAATGATATACACGAGCCGCTCCTTCTCGCCGGGTTTGTCAGCATCGTTGTCCACCCCGAACATATTGCCGTAGTCGTCGAAGGCAATTTCCTGCACATTGCGCAGGCCATGGGCAAAGATTTCGAAACCGCTGCCATCCGGTTCGCTGCGCAGCACGCAGCCCTCATGCGGGCGCGCGGCCCGCGAGCCATCGGGCATCAGGACGTTTACTCCCTTGTCCCCGATGCTCCAGTAGATGCGTCCATCCGGCCCCATCCGCAGGCCATGCATATCGTGCCCGGCGTAGGCAATATGATGTCCGAATCCGTGGGCGATGCTTTGCCGCTGCTCCGCCACGCCATCGCCATCCGCATCCGTCAGCTTCCACAGGTCGGGGGCAATGGTGCTGTAAACCGATCCCTCATGGGCCATCACCCCGGCGGCGATGCCGGTGACTTCGGTGCGGAAATCCGTGGCGAAGACGGTGGAGACATCCGCCCTGCCATCGCCATCCTTATCCGTGAGTTGAAGGATGGATTCAGTCGGCACGGTGAGGTCCTTCCAATCCACCGACCCGTCCTTGTCGGCATCAGTCAGGCTGCCTTTGGGGCCGCGCAGTTTGCCCGGAGCGAGCACTTCGTGGAAGAAGGCGCGTTTTTGCCCGATGGATTCAAGGGCCACGTCCTGCGGCACCCAGTTGGTCCACTCCCGGATATCCAGATCGCCCACCTTCCGCCGGGTCGTCAGGGTGACGTAGACCCGGCCCTGATCATCCACGGCGCAGGCCACCGGGTCCGGCACCGCGATCTGGTCCGACCAGCGCTCTGCCTTCAGGGGCGGCCGCTGCGCGATGGCATAACCGGGCAAGGCGAAAGCCAGCAGAACGGGCAGGGAGGAAAAACGGGACATGGCGGATGGGAGAACAACGAGGCGGATGGGCTGAAGTTTCAAGAGATGGACCGGCCCCGCCAGGCCCGTCCGTCTTCAGGAATTCAGGCCGTCTTGACCCGTCCAGCCACGGCGGTTTGGATTTCCTGATAGAGCGCGGTCATTTCGGGGATGCGGGTTCCGGCCGCCTGGGCCTGGCGGACGGGCTCTCCCCAGATGGCTTCGACCTCGACCGGACGGCCTTCTACAAAATCGATCATGCTGCTGGGGCGGTAGGGGCCCATGGGCGGGGTCCGGGAGATTTGATAGTCGGCCCAGCCTTCCGGCAGGGGATGGCCCAGCGCCGCCGCCGCCGCCACGGCTTCATCTGCCAACACCCGGGCGCGGGCCGCCAGGGCGGGGTTGCCCAGGATGTCAGCCGTGGTGATCCCGCCTCCGGTGATGGCGAGACCGTTGAAAGGGATATTCCACACCAGCTTTTTCCAACGCACCACGGCCAGGCTCGGCTCCACGCGCGACGGGATCAGGCAGGCATTCAGCAGGGTGCTGATTTGTTCGGTGCGCGGGCGGGGGTCGCCGGCAAATTCCCCCAGCGCCACATCACCATCCGAGATATGGTCAATGACCCCGGGCGCGATGCGGTTGATACACACAAAACAAACCCCGCCCAGCACCTGATCCGCCCGGTGCAGCGAAGCCAGATGGGCTTCATTTCCCAGCCCGTTTTGCAAGGTCACGATCACCGTGCCGGGATGCAGCAGGGGCGGCAACAGCTTTGCGAGATCGGCATTCGCAGTGGTTTTGAGTGCGATAAAAACCAAATCGCAGGGCCCCATCTCCTCCGTGCTGCCGAAGGCCTGCACGGGCGGCAATGCAAAATCCCCGGCACAGCTTTTGATCTTCAGACCCTGCTCCCGCACGTGGGCAAGATCGGCCCGCATCAGGAATTTTACATCATGCCCATGCTGCGCCATCCGCGCCCCATAATAACAACCCATCGCTCCGGACCCAATGATGGCGATACGGGGACAGGCGGGCAGGAGATCGGCAGCGGAGGAGGACATGGGAAGCAGGATAAAGGGGAACAGAAGGTCACAAAGGACAGAAAGGCAATCGGACGGGCAGAGGGGGGCACGGATGGATGTGACAAATGACACGGATGGTCCTGGGTGGGTGGCATGAAGCGGATCGAAGACCTCAAGGAACGGATGCTTTTCTCTGCATCCGTGATTATCAGTAAATTCCGTGCCATTTGCCTGCGGCTGTCTCCGCTCCGCTCCGGCTGTGGCCCGTCCTTTTCCAATAGTCCCCTCCCATGGCAGAACTCGGCAAACGCAACTCCCTCACCGTCCTCCGCGAATCCGCGTCCGGACTTCATCTCGATGGCGGCCCGGACGGCGAAATCCTCCTGCCGGGCCGCGAGATCCCGCAGGGCACCCGCCTTGATGACCAACTCGACGTCTTCCTCTACCGCGATTCCGAGGACCGCCTCATCGCCACCACCGCCACGCCGCTGGTCATGGTCGGCGAATTTGCCGCCTTGGAAGTGGTGGACTACCGTCCAGGCACCGGCGCTTTCCTGAACTGGGGACTCGGCAAAGATCTGCTCCTTCCCATCCGCGAGCAAACCGAACACATCACGGTCGGCGACCACGTCCTCGTGCATGTTTACGTGGACAACCGCAGTGAGCGCATCACCGCCACCATGCGGCTTGATCGTTTCCTCGACAAGACCCCGCCGTATTACGACAACGGCCAGCCGGTTTCCCTGACAATCGCCAATGAAACCCCGCTGGGCTGCAAAGCCATCGTCAACAACCAGCACTGGGGCCTGCTATATCACACCGACCTCGCCTTCCCGCTGATCCCCGGCCAGCGGGTGGAAGGTTATGTCCGCGCCCTGCGGGAAGATGGGAAAATCGACCTCTGCCTCGACCCCCCGGGCTACCAGCGGGTCAAGCCGCTCGCCCAGCAGATCCTCGCCATCCTCGAAACCGGCGGCGGCTACTCCCCCTACGACGACAGCAGCAGTCCCGAGGAAATCCGCGACGTTTTCCAGACCAGCAAAAAGGCCTTCAAACAAGCCCTCGGCTCCCTCTTCCGCGAACGCCGCATCCGCTTCGAAAAACCCGGCATCCGTCTGAATCCCCACAACCCGCCCAAGCGGCGTTAGGGAATCAGAGCCGTTTCACCCGGAAGAAGACACTCGGATTGGCGATGCGGTCCACCGGAAGTGTGGTTTCATACAGCGCGCCCTCGGCCAAGACCGTCCGGATGTCGGTCCATCCATTCAGCAGGGTGCTCCGCTGAATGATGTAAGTGCGGCCCGGTTCGGTTTTCCACCGGAGGAAGATTTCATTCCCCGCCAGGTGGGCTTGCTCCAGAGGGAAGACCTCCGGCGGGGCGACAACAAAAGGGAGGCGGTTCGAGACCTCCGTGTAGGAATCGTTGGTGAACATGGCCGCGAAGTAATTCCCCGGCGGCAGATCCGGCAGTTTGAAAGTCACGCTGCCGCTGGTGGCTCCGCCGAAGTATTCGTAAGCCGTCAGCACATCCAGACCGGGGTCATCGCCTTCTTTGAAGATGCCGATCCAGTCTTTCGGTATGCCCGGGCCATCGGTGAAATCGACCACAAAATCCTCCCCGGCAGTGATCGTTTCCTTAGCCGTGGAAATGGTGGCGATCAAGCTTCCCACAGCAAACCGGACGCGTTCGCTCAGCTCGAAATAACCATCATTCAGCATGAAGACGGCGTAATAAAATCCTTTGGGCAAGCCGGGGAAGCTAACGGTGCCGTCGGCGGTGGGGGTGTATTTCCACTGCACGGAGGGGCTGCCCGCTCCGGGATTCCTGCCGATAGGGTAGAGCCCTATCCAGTCCAGGCTGCCTCCTGGAGCGCCGGAATAGGTTATCTCCACGATATCGCCCTCGTCGTAAGCGGCCTTGTCCGGGGTCAGGACCGCGGCCGTGCCCACATAAAATTCCACCTGGGGCACGATGGGGGTGTAACCGTCGTTCGCCAGAAACCACGCCGCCCACAGCCCCTGCGCCAACGGCGTGCCGGGGGCGAAAGCCAGGCTGCCGCTGGTGATGCCTGAAGCCCCCGCGGTGCGCGATCCGCTGACATATTTCCAGTCGGTCGAGGCCGGCGTGCCATCCGGATTGCCTCCGCCGGGGATGGGCGAGGGGTAAATCCCGATCCAGTCTGTGGCATTGCCGGGGCCGCCTTCAAAAGCCGCTGTTACGATCTCGCCGGGGGCATAGATACGTTTTGTCAGGGTCAGCCCTGGATCCACGATGTCCGGGCTTCCGGTGACCGCAAAAGTGAGCGCACCGGACCAGTCGGACCATGAGGCATTGGCATCGCGGTGGCGCACGCGGGCGAAATAGGAGCCATCGGCCAGGCCGGAGGCGATCGGATAGCGCAACAGGTCCAGCCCGGCGTGGCGGTTCACGGGTTCGTAAAGCGGGGCCCCGGTATCGCCGAAGAGGTTTTCCGCATCCCGGATGCGGTCGATCTTGAGATTGGTGAAGGCGGCATCGGCGGCCACCTGGAACCACGTGCTGTTCAGAACCTCGCTGGTGGTGGTTTGGTAGGGGCTGCTCGCCAGTTCCAACGGAAGCATCACCGGTCCGGTGATGACATTAGTCAGGGATGGCTGGCCGGGGGCCTCCAGGCCAAGGCGGCGGTGGAACTGGTCGATCACGCGGCTGTGGTAGTTCCAGCGTGTGGCGGCGGGCAGCTTGACGTTGGCTTCCGCGTAACAGGTCACGTCCATGGACCTTGCGGCGAGATCGAAATCGAGGAGCTGCCATGCCCAATGGGCGATGGTTTTCTGCACGTCGTCAAAGTCTGACTCGCTGGACTGGCCCCAGTACTGGTCCCAGGCCGTGCCGCCGGAAATGATGTGATAGACCGGCCACTCACGGGTCTGGCCACGGGCGTAGAGGTGGTGGTGCGCCCCGATGTTCAGCACATGTTTATCCGTCTCCGCGAGGATGGGCATGATCTCGCTGCGGAACCAGCCGGAGATATCGCCGATGTATTGCTCCGCCTGATAGGGCCGGTGCACCACGCTGACGCAGAGATCGGTGGTGGTATCGTCTTTCAGGGCATCCACGAGGGAGCGGACCCAGGCCTTCTGCACGGCCCCGGTGTGCTCGCTGCTGGTGTGGACGAACGCAATATTGGCCATCTGATATGCATAATAAGCTTCGCCCTGACTGCCCGGCAGACCGGCGTAGTCGATATCGTCATAACGGAAAATCCGGCGGTAGAGATCCAGCGAGGCGTCGTTGTAGGTCTCGTGGTTGCCCACCGTAGTCATGATCGGCAAATAGGGCGAAATCAGACCGCATTGTTTGAAGTGGAGGTTCCGGTAGTGTTCCAGGGTTCCCACATCCACCTGGTCGCCGGGCATGAGGATGAAGTCGATCACTTCCTCCACTGGTTTGCTGTAAGTGGTCTCGATCTTTGCCTTGGCGCAGGCGATCAGTTTTTCATACCGGTTTTCGTTGATGATCTGGTTGTCGCCCATGACCAGCACCTTCATTTTGCCGGTTTTCGTCCCCGCTGCCGGAGGCGTGCGGAACCGGAAGGTGTCGGAAACCACGGTGCCATTCCGCACCCGGTACTGATAATAATTGCCCGGCGTGAGGCCGGTGATGCGGGCGGAGTGATAGTGATAACCGGTGCCCAGCACGTCGAGTCCGGCGGTGACGGTATTCGTGAGACTGCTGGCGGAAGTGCCCCATTCCACGCTGCCGCTGGTGGCATTGTCCGAGAACCAGGAGATCCACATGGAATCCGGGCGCGGGGTCTGCAGATAGGGCCGGATGCCGGCGGGGATGCCGGTGTAGCCTTCCGGCAGGGCAAAGCTGTCGGTCAGCAGTCCAAGGGTGCCCAGACCGGAGAGGCGGAGAAAATCAGCGCGTTTCATACGATCAGAGTGAAATGCCGCCGCCTCTATTTCACCGCTCAAAAAATCGCCGCGGGATCATGCATTTTAGGCGGACTCAGACCTCGTAGCCAAACTCCCGGAACACGACCGCATACGGTTTGGCCAAAGGAGCCAGGTATTCCGCATAGCGGTGCCAGCGGTTCACGGATTTGGAATGCACCGGGCCGGCAGCGTGCGTCCATGATGGCGTGGAAATCCCACGCCCGGACGCTCCTGCGGGCGGGGCTGCAACATCCTGACGCAATTGCAGAAAACCGGCCAAGGCCGCCGTTTGCTCCGCCGGCTGTGCGGTGAAGGTTTCGTACCGCACCTCCCGCCACGCCTGCGGCAGCCGTTCTTTCAGAATAGACCAGCAACGCAGGGTGTGGGCCACGGATTCCATGGCGGCGGCCGGGCTGCTGGCGGCCCAGCCTTCGCGGCCTATGGGAAGCAGCGTCATCCACACGCTGAGGGCGATATCGCAGGGATGCCGCAGCGGCATCAGGATGCTGGATTCCGGAAAAAGGCGCAAAAACAGCGGCAGGTCCGGGGTGCGGAGCGGATCTTTTTCGATGAGCAGCCGGTCGCCGATGGGCTGGCCTATCACGGCTTCCGTGAGGGTTAGAAAAGTACTGCGTCCGGCATCAAGCGCGTCCGCATCCCAGCTTTCCCATTCCGTCAGGGCGTCGGAAGTGGAACCAGGCCGGTGATAAAATAAGGGAGCGGCGAACTCCCGGTTAAAAACACCGCTTTCGTCTGTGCCGATGGCATCGGGGAAAGCGGTGAGGCGGTGTTCCAGCAGGGTCGTGCCGCTGCGGGTATGACCGGCCAGCACCGTGAGTCGGCACGGGGCCAGAGCCGCACTTTGCTCCTGCCAGCGGGTATAGTCCGCGCGGTGAAGCTGCCGGACAATCTCCTCCTGACGTTGCCTGACCTGCCGGGCCTGATTTCCGCGGGGAGGCTGCTGGTGGAGCAGGTGTTGCTTGGCCGCGCTCATCATGGGAAAAGCCGCGCCCACTGCGCCTTCCGCATCCAGAACGGCTGCCAATTCCATCATCACGCGCCAGCGGTCCGGGTGCTGCCAATCGTGGGCAAGCCGGTCTTCAAGGCGGCGGCGGGCGGCCTCGAGGTTTCCCGCGCGCCGTTCCAGATGCGCCAGGATCCGCACCGCGCGGGGATGGCCGGGTTCCTGGCGCAACGCCTCGGCGGCATAGTGGCCCGCCGCTTCCGTTTGCCCGGCCCGCTGCGCCACATCCGCCAGCAAAACCAGGGCTTCCACGTCGGTGGTGTCCTCCGGGGTGATCTCGCGGAGGATGGCCAGGGAGGCATCATAACGGGCATTGAGAAACAGTAGCATGGCGGCCCCGCGCATCGGTTCCAGATCGCCCGGCAGCAACGTCCAGGACTGCCGGGCATGGGCCACCGCCGCGTCAAAACGATAGAGCCGCTCACACAGGGCGAAGGCCTGAAGATGCGAGGCCCGGTCCTGCGGGTGCTTCCCGAGGTGCCGGTGCAATCCCTCCAACGCTTCCTCCAAATCCCCGTTGGCGAGGGACTCAGTCATGGCCCGCCGGACTTCGGGAAAATTTTGGCCGGAATTCATAGCATTTCAGGAAACCGGGCCGGCGGATGGATCATGGAACAACATGAATCCGGGCGGCACACAGGCAACCGCCCGGTCGAAGTTCAGGCCGCTCAGTCGGACCGGCGGCGGCGGCGCATCGCGGCGGCCCCGAGGCCGAGCATCGCCAAACCGGCACCGGCAGGTTCGGGCACCACGGCCTGGTCAAACGCCAGATTGTCCAGCGCCAGATAGCTGGCCCGTCCGCTGACGCGGGTGAAGGAAAGAGTCAACGTCTCGCCGGCCTGTCCGGTGACATTGGGAGTGATCAGATCCCGCCCCGCCTCACTCCGGGTCCATGAGGCACTGGCCAGCGTGCCGGAAAGCGGTCCGCTGATTTGCCAGTCGATTTGCGCCGGGCCGCCCCCGGCCCAAAGATCCAGATCGTAGGACATCACCTTCACAGCAAAACCGGCATCCGGAGTGAAACTCCACTGGACAGGGGCGGTGTCCAGCTGCGCCACCGTCCCGCGTCCATCCCAGTTGTTATAGAAATCGGTGCGCCCGGCCACATTCCATGACACATCCACGTTGGGCGTGCCTACGACCTGCATTCCGGGAAATGCGGTCACCCCTCCGGCACTGACCGTGACATCATCGGCAAATGTGTTCGTACCGATGGCGGTGTTGTTGGTCCCGCCGGTGAAGCCGTCAAAAATGACCGTAGTGGCGGCCTGAAGACCCGGGGCCAGCGCCAGACTCAGGGTGCCGGTGGCGGCGAGACATTGCAGATGGAAGACAGGATTTTTCATGGGAAGCAGGGTAGGAAAAAGCAGACCATCCTTGTGGGACGGGGCTTCGTTTACGTCTCCAACACACTGGCTGAACCCAGCAGGGACAATTTGCAAAATCGGCGGCGGAGCGGGGAAATTCGGTGGCTGGGGTCATCCTGCTTGACGCGACAATTCACCTGCGGATCGCGCGGAAGCGGCTTTGTTCCAAGCTCATGCCTCTTCCTCCGTCATCCCGCCCCAGTATCGGTGTGCGCTTCCCGGTCTGGTCCGCCGCCCTGCCCGGCGTGCTCGCAGGCATCGTGGACTACCTCCGCGGGCACCAGCCGTGGCGCCTTATCACGCAAAATGATTCCTTTGGGGAAATGGAGGCTGTCCGCCTCGACCAGGACTGGCATGGCCACGGGCTCATCGTCTTCCGCGCCACCACGGAGGAACTGACCATCTGGAAGGAGCGGGGCATGGCCGTCGTCCTGACCAGCACGGAGGGGCCGGACCTCGGCTTCCCCCGCGTCATTCCTGACAATAAACGCATCGGCCAGCTGGCCGCCGAGCATTTGTTGGACTGCGGAGTGGGCCACTTCGCCTTCCTCGCCCGCGGCGAGACCCTCTACCAGGAAGCCGAACACGCCCCTGGCCCCCGGCTCTACTCCCGTGAGCGTTTCGCCGCCTTCCGCGCCCGGCTCCGCGAACAGGGCTACGAACCCGAACCCCACTATCTGAAAGGCCGCCCCTTGTGGATTCCCCACACCTGGCGCGAGATCGAATCGGAGGTCATCGCCTTCCTCGAAACGCTGCCCATCCCCTGCGGCCTGTTTGCGGCGGACGATGCCCTCGCTGCCGTGGTCCTGCGCGCCGCCGAACGCCTTGGCCGCCGCGTCCCGGAGCAGTTGGCCGTGATGGGTTTTGGTGATGATCCGTCGTATTGTTTCGCCAGCAGTCCCGCCCTGAGCAGCATTCCCTATCCCGGCCGCGCGGTGGGAAAAGCCGCCGCCGCCCTGATCCGCCGCCAGCTCGCCGGTGCCCCTGTCAAAGTCCCGCGCACCGAGCTGCCCCTGCCTCCCGTCACCCCCCGCGAATCCAGCGATACCCTCGCTTTTGCCGATCCCGAAATCCGCGAACTGGTCCGCGAAATCCGCCTCAAAGCCCCCCGCGAAGCCCTGCGCGTCTCGGAACTGGCCGAACGCAGCACGCTGTCTCTGACTACTATCAAGGCCCGTTTCCACACCGCCCTCGGGCACGGCCCCAAACAGGAAATCCAACGCGTCCGGCTCAACCATCTGCGGCATCTGCTCGCCGATCCCGGGCTGTCCTACAGCGAAATTGCCCGGCGCATGAAGTTCGGCTCCGCCACGGAATTGAAACGATTTTTTGCCACGGAAACCGGGGAACCGCCCCGCGACTTCCGGGAGCGCCTCAGCCAGTCCCTCGCCCCCGATCCCGCGGAAGACGCCCCGTGAAGTGGGAGGGAAACTGGTTTCACAAGGGGCGTCAAACCCCCAGTGCCGGGTCGCTCCAGCCGGGTTGACCGTCTTCGAGGCGGCCGGCGAGGCGTTGTTCCCAGCCGGGGAAATCCGGCAGGGTGAGGCGGAGGTCGTACCAGCCGCGGGTGGGGCGGCAGTCACAGACCAGGCTGGCGGAGGCTTCCCCGTTGCCGGAGGCCCGGAGAGCGAGAATTTGGGCCGGTTGGCCGTAGGCGGTATCCTGCACTTGGAGGGTGACCTGCTCCGGCAGCTTGCGGCCGTGTACAGTGAGGGTGAGCTGATGGCGCGGGGCGGCGGGAAAATTCTCCGCCATGCTAACGTTGATTTCCGGGTCCGCGGCGGCGGTGTTGTAGGCGCGGAAGAACCCGTTGGGGCCGTGGACATGCAGACGGCAGCGGGCATCCGGGAAATCGGCCAGCGCCCAGGTGCCGGTGACTTCCGACCCGGCGGCAACGGTGTAGGCACGGGGGCGGATTTCCTGACGGGAGCCGGTGGCGCCGGGTGGCGCCGGGGCATAGACGTGGAAGGCGGCCCCGGCAGCTCGGGCGCCAAAACGGGCGCGTCCGGCGGCGAAACGCAGCGAGAAGGTGGTGCCATCCGCACTGAGCGCGGGCGTGACGGAGAGTTCGTAGGGCAGACTGGGGGAAGGGCGCACTCCGGGTTCCTGCCGGGGCAGCCGCGGCGGGCGGACGGGACTTTGGCGGACATCCTTCAGTTCGTCAGGAGACAAGGGCGTGGTGCCGGGCAGCGGCTTGAACTGCGCTTGATGCAGGGAGCCCAGCCAGGCGGTGCGTCCAACGGGGGCGGGCAGCGGCACGGGTTCGCCCTGCCAAGGTTGGAAGACGGCTGTGAGGTCGCCGCAGACGGCACGTCGCCATGGGCTGATGTTTGGCTCGCGGACTTCGCGTCCGGTTTTATGGCTGAGCCAGGTTTCAAGGAATTGCAGGATGGAGGTGTGGTCGAAGACCTGGGAACACACCGCGCCGCCGCGGCTCCAGGGCGAGGCGATCAGCAGGGGCACGCGGTAACCGAGACCGATGGGGCCTTCGGCGAGAGCTCCTTTGGAATTTTTTTGGCGCCACGCCGCTTCCTGGGCGCCGGTGATGTATTCCGCCTCCGCATGGAGTCCCGGCGAGGTGGCGCCGGTGTCCGGTTGGCCGGGAACCGGCGCGGTGAAGGGCGGCACGTGATCGAACCAACCGTCGTTTTCATCATAACAGAGGATGAAAATCGTCTTGCGCCAGATGTCCGGATTTTTGGTGAGGATATCGAAAGCCTCCGCGAGATACCACGCACCATACCACGGCGATTCCGGGTGATCCGAAAAATGCTGCGGGGCCACCAGCCAGGAAACGGCAGGGAGTTTCCCGGTCCGGACGTCCTCACGGAACTGATGCAGCACATCGCCAGCGGGGACGTTCATGTGGCGGGCGGTGCCACCGTCCTGATACGTCAGGGTCTCCAGGCGGTGCCAGTCCTTATCCCCGGAATTGTTGGTGAAGGCGCGCCGGTGCAGGGATTGTTGCTCCGGAGTGAGCGCCGCGAAGGCTTCCGGCGACCAGTGGGCGAGGGATGCCCGGGTCTGTTCCAACTGCTGGCGTGCCTTGCTGATTTCCGGGGGCTCCGCGCCGGTGGCCACTCCGGCCTGCCATTTGGTCAGGGTGGTTTCCAGTTCCGCCTGCCGGTTTTTCAGCCACGAGTGGTGGGCGGGGGAAAAGCGGACATGGAATTGCGCAAACCACTCCAGCGGATTGTCGGTGAAATTGGCCAGCCAGGCGGCTTCCTCATCGTTGAGCCCGGTGGACAGGCTCAGTTCATTCTGATAGACCCGCCAGGAAATCCCCAGCGATTCCAGACGCTCGGGAAAGGTGGTCCAGGTGGCTTCGCGGCCATAGTCGACATCGCTGTTCCGCAGGCAGGCGGGACTGTCAGGATGGGGCTCCGGCCGGATGGTGCCGGTCCAGAGGTAGAGACGGTTGGCCGTGGTGCCGGTGAGGGAGGAACAGAAATTCTGATCACAGATCGTGAAGGCATCGGCCAAGGCGTGGTAAAACGGCAGATCCTCCCGGGTGTAATACCCCAGGGTCATGGGCAGGGCCGCGTAGGCCTGGCGGCCGGGGGTTTTGGCGATCAGCCAGCGGTCGTGATGACCCTCGCGGCGCGCGGCGGTCTGGTCGGCCCACGAGTGCGGCAGGCTCTGCATCCAGGAGGATTTGGTTTCAGTCAGGCGGAGCGGAAACGGCGCATGGGTTTCTCCGGCAGCGTTGGTCTGCAGCCACACCGGTAAGCCATCCGGCAGGGTGATGGCGCGGGGATCGGAAAAACCACGCACCCCGCGCAGGGTTCCGAAACAGTGGTCAAACGACCGGTTCTCCTGCATCAGGATCACCACATGTTCCGCATCCTGCCAGGTGCTGCCGGGCGCGGGATCGATCGCCATGGCCCGGCGGATGCTGGCCGGCAGGGCCCCGACGGCGCCGAGGGCGGCGGCTTGTTTGAGGAAATCGCGACGGGAATTCATGGCAGGGGCTGGCCGGGAGACACCGTGAGAGAAACGCTGGAATCAGGTTCCATCTCCCGTTTTTTTCCCGCAAGACAGGAGAGCGCCCCCAGCATCAGGAGCGGCAGCACGGTGGCGAGGAGATAACCCCCGGTCGTCAGCAGGGGAGCCCAGGCCGCTTTGCCTCCACCGAAGGTTTGATAGAGATAGAGCGCGACGGTGGAGAGATAGCCGTAGCTGTCGCAGAGCGAAATCAAAAAGGCCGCAGTCCCCGCCACCCGGAGATGCGCCAACAGGCGTTCGAAGAGGATGGCCTGATACGGGATGAAGGCGGCATACAGACCGATTCCAGTCAGGGTCATCCAGGCCGCGGCTCCGATTTTCCCATGCTGCAGCAGACCCGTGGACAGCCCGGTCAGCATGCCGCCCAGGGCGATCAGGACCCCGCAGGCGATCACGGCCCCGCGGTTGCTGCGGATCAACACGAACAAACCCAGGGTGGCGATCACGGCCACCCCCACCTGGGTTTCAATCACCACGAGCCGCCCCGCGCTGGCGGTGACCCCCAACTCGCGGAGGATGTCCACCTGGAAGGTATCGCGCACATCCCGGTAGGTATTCAGCAGCATGTAACCGAGGACAAACATCAGGAGGCCGGGCCAGTGCCGCCGCAGGAAAGCATGGCGGGCGGCGGCGTTCATGGGTTGGCGCCGGGAGCGCGCCGCGATGTCCGCCGCATCCGGGGGCGGCAGCACCGCCAGCATCCGCAGCGCCACCAGCAGCGGCAGCAAAAACAAGGCGCCGGTGACCGATGGCATCCAGGCTTCACTCACGCCCCATTGCTGCATCACATGCAGGCCGGCGGCCTTGGTCCAGCCGCTGGCAAAAATGAGACTGAGGCTGAGACCGAGGGCCATGAATTCCGTGACCCGCCGTCCTTCCAGAAAAGCAAAAATCAGCCCCCACACCATGCCCAGCGGCAGACCATTGAGGAACAGGAAAACCACATTCCAGGGAGCTGGCGTGAGCGCAAACAATACCAGCGCCATTTCCGCCACCCCGATCAAGCCCAGCACCATGGCCACCCGTCGGCCGGGGGTGGCTTCGGAGACAAATTTGATGCCGAGGAACTTCGAAACCGTATATCCGGCCAGCTGCGCCAGCACCAGCAGCGCCTTGTAATCCATCCCGCCGAAGGAGCCGGCAAAGGCGGCCGCGGTGAAGGGTTTCCGGAACGCATACATGCAGCCGTAGGCCACAAAAGCCGCCGCCATGGCCCACACCGCCAGCACGAGGGGTGGCTGCCGGGAGAGCCAGCGGGCGGCGGCGGATTCCTTGTCAGGGCTGGGCATGGAACGGTCGCATGGTTAAGAGTCAGGATGAAAACCGCGGGGCGAAGGTGATCTCCCGCAGGGGCCCGGCTCCGCTGGCGGGCAGCCGCTGATTCACGAGAGCAGCGAGCGGACGGCCTCCTGGCAACAGCGCCGCCGCCACCGCCTCCAGCATCGGCCCGTCATTGATAAAGTCATTGCCGAAGGCCGCGATGGCATGCGCGGCCCCGGTCTCCCTTCCAGACAGCAGGCGGCGCAGCATCCGGGCCTTGCCGGTGCCTATGGTGAGGGGCTCCAGCGGCTCATCAAGCAAGGTGCCATCCGCTCCGGTGCCGAGGCGGAGGCCGTGCAACCGGTCCATCGGCACGCCAAGCGTCTGCGCCGCACCTTTGATGAAAAAATCCGGACTGGCCGAGATGACCATGCAACGCACCCCGCCCGCTTCCAGTTCCTGCCACAGATTCAGGGCCTCCTGAAAAAACCACGGGCGCAGGCGCCCATTGAATTCGTATGTCGCCATCTCATGCAGGGCCGCTTCCGGGGCTCCGGCAAACGCCCTGACCAGGGAGACGTAGGCCGCCGCCTGCCCTTCCCGCCCCATCAGCGCACGGTAGTCCTGCCAAAACCGGTCAAATCCCCCCTCGGCCGGATATTGTTGCGACCAGCCGGCCAGCACTGCACTTTCAGCGAGTCCGGCGATGCGGGTCCCGTCGCCTGACAGAAACCCTTCCGAACAATCGCCCTCGAACAACGTGCCATCAAAGTCCCAGAAGGCCACCGGCTCCGCCTCCGGATGCACCGCGCGCAAAGCCGCCGCGGTCGCCAGGATTTCCTGCCCTGCCTTCCCGGTCAGGATTTCGGTGGATGAGAGCGGCAACATGGACAGTCGGAGGCAGGCTGGAACGATAACTGCGTCAAAGTGCCGACGGAGCCCGTCGGCTCAACCAGCAACTTCGCCACCCCCCCAGGCAAAATCCCTGACCCTGCACAAACCCTGCCTGCCACCCGTTTTTCCCTTCCGATGACCCACCGCTTCACCCATGGACGCACCACGTTCACCTTCCCGGACCTTGCCACCCTCATGGCCAAGGCCTCGCCGCGGCGCTCCGGGGACGAACTCGCCGGTCTCGCCGCCGCCAGTGCGGAGGAACGCGTCGCCGCGCAGGTTTGTCTCGCCGAGGTGCCGCTGGCCCGGTTTCTGGAGGAACCGCTCATCCCGCCGGAACAGGATGAAGTGACCCGCCTGATCCTGGACCGGCACGACTGTGCGGCCTTTGCTCCGGTGGGTGGTTTGACGATCGGCCAATTCCGCGATTGGCTGCTGCGTTATGAAACCGATGGAGCCCTCCTGACCGCACTGGCCCCGGGGCTCACGCCGGAGATGGTGGCGGCCGTCAGCAAGCTGATGCGCCAGCAGGACCTCATCCTTGTGGCCTCGAAAATCCGCAAGGTCACCCGATTCCGCAGCACCCTCGGCCAGCCCGGCACGCTGGCGGTGCGGCTTCAGCCCAACCACCCGGCGGATGACCCGCGCGGCATCGCGGCCTCCATCCTGGACGGCCTGATGTATGGCTGCGGCGATGCGGTCATCGGCATCAATCCCGCGACCGACAGTCCGGCGTCCTACCATGAACTCGCTGGACTGATGGACCGGCTGATCACGGAATACCACATCCCCACCCAGTCCTGCGTGCTGGCCCATGTCAGCACCGCACTGCGGGCCATGGAAGCAGGCGCGCCGGTGGATCTGGTCTTCCAATCCATCGCCGGGACCGAAGCCGCGAACCGGTCGTTCGGGATCGATCTGGCGCTGCTGCGGGAAGCCCGGGCTGCCGCGCTCAGTCTGGGCCGGGTGCCGCCGGATGGGCAGGTGATGTATTTTGAAACCGGTCAGGGATCGTGTCTCTCCGCGGGGGCGCATCACGGGATTGACCAGCAGACGCTCGAAGCCCGGGCCTATGCGGTGGCCCGGGAGTTTGATCCGCTGCTGGTGAACACCGTAGTCGGATTCATCGGGCCGGAGTATCTCTACGATGGCAAGCAGATCATCCGCGCCGGACTGGAGGACCATTTTTGCGGAAAAATGCTCGGCCTGCCGATGGGTTGCGATGTTTGCTATACGAATCATGCGGAGGCAGACCAGGATGACATGGATACCCTGCTGACGCTGCTCGGCACCGCCGGGTGCAATTTCATCATGGGGGTGCCCGGTGCGGCAGATGTCATGCTGGGTTATCAATCCACCAGCTTCCACGACAGCCACTACCTGCGGCAGCTGCTCGGCCTGAGGCCCGCGCCGGAGTTCGCGGCCTGGCTGGAGGCCATGGGCATCATGCAGGACGGCCTGCGCCTGCAACCCGCCGGTCCCCATCATGCCCTCGTGGCTCCGCAATTGCAGGCCCTCGCCGCCACACCAATCTAACGCGATTTTTTTGCATGAGATCCCTTTCCCACACCCGTGATCCCTGGAGCGGACTCCGCGCCCTGACGGAAGCGCGGATTGCCCTCGGGAGAACCGGCGGCAGCCTCCCCACAGCGGAAGTGCTCGATTTCCGGCTGGCCCACGCGGCGGCCCGGGATGCCGTCCTGACACCATTTTCTCCCGCCGCCCTCGCCGATGAAATCCGATCCCTCGGCACCGGGGTTTTCATGGTCGCCAGCGCGGCGGCCGACCGGGCGCATTACTTGCTGCGGCCGGATTCCGGGAGGCGGCTTTCGGAAGAATCCCGTGCCGTCCTGACGGATTTTGCGGCAGGCCGCCCGCCCGTGGATTTGGTGGTTATCGCCGCGGATGGACTGTCCACCCAGGCGGTCAGGCAAATCGTGCCCCTGCTGCGCGGCCTGCTTCCGGCCTTGCTGGCAGCTGGCTGGGAGCTGGCACCGGTCATCGTGGCCAGTCAGGCCCGGGTGGCGCTGCAGGATGAAATCGGGGAACTCCTGCAGGCCCAGCTCAGTCTGATCCTGCTGGGCGAGCGGCCCGGCCTCGGCAGCGCCGACAGCCTCGGGGCGTATTTCACCTGGGGCCCGCGTCCGGGCCGCACCGATGCGGAGCGAAACTGCCTCTCCAATATCCGGGCCGCCGGTCTGCCGCCCGAAGCCGCTGCGGCGCGCTTGTTCCATCTCCTCACCGAATCCCGTCGCCGCAGCTTGAGCGGCACCGCACTCAAGGACGAGACCCCGCCTCCCAGGCTTCAGCAGCGCCGGGATTGACGGAACTCCTGCGGCGTCATGCCGGTACCGCGCCGGAAAAAGCGGCGCAGTTCCCCGGCATCGGCAAATCCCGTGCGGCCTGCGATTTCGCCGGAACCCTGCTCCGAGGAAGTGAGCCAATGCCGGATAATATCCAATCGCGCCCGGTCCACTTCCTCCTTGGGGCTGATCCCCATCGCGGTGATAAACCGCTGCCGCAGCAGACTGACAGAAACGCCCAGGCTCTCGGCAATTTCCCCCACGCGCGGCGCGGAGGTGGCTGCCTGATGCCGGATCAGCCGCACAGCATCGGCCACCAGGGGATCGCGGATCGCCAGCAAATTGGTGCTTTCCCTGATGGTGACACCGCTCACCGGTACCCGTTGCAGCTGGCCACCTGCGGGTTGGCCATGCCGCATCAGATCGAAAAGCGTTTCCGCGGCCCGGGCACCGATCGCGCGGCCCGGGTAAGAGACACTGCTGAGCGGCGGGGTGGCCGCATGGCAGAAATGGGATTGGTCATTGCAGCCGACCAGAGCCAGATCCTGCGGCACGCGCAGTCCGGCCTCCTGGGCAGCCTGGAGCAAGCCATGCGCCAACAGATCATCGACCGCGAACACCCCGCAGGGTTTCGGCAGGGTTTCCAACAATTTCAGATACATGCCCCGCAGCTGCCGCCAAACCGGAACGCTGTCCCCGGGCGCCGGGGCATCCATATGGATGATCCGAGGCTGATGCCCGGCCGCCGCCAAACCACGTTGAAACCCTTCTGCCCGCTCCTGCGAATAACGGCGCGGCACCCCCAGACCTGTGAGATCATCATCCACAAAAGCAGTGGCCCGGCCCACGAAGACAAAGTCGCGCAGTCCCAGGGTGAGCAGGTGCCGGGCGGCCTCCGCCCCGCCGCCAAAATTGTCAGGCACCACACTGGGAAACGGGCCGTCCAGACGTTCCGTGCTCAGATTCACCACCGGAATGCCGGCAGCCTGCCAGGCGGCGGCCTCGGCTTCCGTATAACGGAATACAATCAACCCGTCCCCGCGCCAGTGTTCGTCAATGATCATGGGAGCCAGCTCGCCGCTACTGTCCACCGGCGTTTCGATAACCCAGGCTTCGTGGGCGCGCATGAATTCGAGAACCCCATCAAAAACGATCCGCTGATAACTGATCCAGGTGGGCAGTCTGACGCCGACACGCCGCAGCGGAGCGGGAGTGAAGGCGGACGCAGGTTTCGGAATTTGCATGGAGGACGGCTCGATCGGGGCGACAGGCTGCACCGGGCGGGAGTCTCGGACGATGGCATATTTTTGTCAAATTCGACACCCGGTTGGCGATTTTGACCGAGGGGCTGTTATTTTTGCGGAACGACCGGACCGGGGAAACCAGTCAAGATGGCATCGTAAACCGGTTTGCCCAGCCACCTTCCAAGGCCGGGATGCCGCCGTTTATCCACCTCAAGGAACATCCTGCACGCCATGACATTCAACCCCTGCTCCCGCCTCAGGCAGGCTGCCTTCCTCACCGCGGCTCTCTTCACCGGCCATGCGGGCGCCGCGCCCTCCGTCTTCAATTTTTCCAATCCGGCAGACCGTTTCGGGGCGGCCTCCGGTTCTGCGACGCTGGGTTATTTTGATCCGGATGTCACCGGCTGGGGTCCCACTGCGACACAGTTCGGCAAGGCCAGCAGCTTCAGTCTCCCGGCCCTGACCGGCGGCGACGCCGAGGTGATGAGTTTTTCCGCCTGCACCAGCCGCGAAGGGTTTTTGCTGACGCATGGCGCAGCGCCCAACGGCTCGTTGGCCGACACTCTGCTCGTCTCAAACTACACTCTGATCTACGACGTCTATTATCCGGCGGCCAGCGATGCCAAGTGGCGCGGTCTGCTGCAGACCAACCTCGGCAACAGTGATGACGGTGAATTTTTCGTGGATGACACTGCCAGCGGCGGCGTGGGCATCAACGGCAACTACCGTGGCCAGGTGGTCCCCGGCCAGTGGCACCGGATTGCGATTTCGGTCCGCGCAGCGGAGGGAGAAGGGCAGGCCCAGCGGTATATCGACGGTCAATTTGTCGGAGCCGTCGGCACCACTGGGTCCTTCCTCGGCGCCCGCTTCGGCCTCGGCACGGAAGCCTTGCTCCTGACCGACAACGACAACGAAACCGCCCCCGGTTTCCTCGCCAGTTTTCAATTCAACGACCGGGCCATGAATGCCGCCGAGATCAGTGCCCTCGGCGGGCCGCACGCTAGCGGAGCCGGTACTCCCGGCGCCCCGGCTCCGGCCTACGCCGAAAAAATGGTGCGTCGCGTGGGAGCCATCGGGCACCGCGGCGGCAGCTTCGGCTCCGCGCCTGACAATTCCCTCGCCGCCCTCCGCCAGGCCTTCCTCGAAGGAGCCGCCGGGGTGGAAGTGGACACGAGGCTCACCAGCGACGGGGTGGCGGTTTGTTTTCACGATTCCACCGTCGACCGCACCACCAACGGCACTGGCCCGGTGGACGGCTTCACCCTCGCGGAACTGAAGGCGCTGGACGCGGGTTCCAAATACGACCCGGCCTTTGCGGGGGAAAAAGTTCCTTCCCTGACAGAAGCCCTGATCGAAGCGAAAGGCAAAGGCATCGTCTATCTGGACATCAAGACCGGCGGTCAGGCCGAGGCGTTTGCCGCAGCCGTTTCCGCCTCCGCCTTCCCGCTTTCGGACCTATGGTTCTGGACCCCCGGCGATGAGGCTTATGCGGCAGAAATCCGCGCCGCCATTCCGGGCGCACAGATCATGTGGGGCAACCCTGACGCTTCCTGGAGCACCGATCCCGATTATTTCAACAATCTCCGGGCCCTCGGGGTGGTGGGATTTTCCATGGGCAATGGCACTGACACTCCGGATCTGGCCTTCGCTACCCGGGCGAAACAGGAGGGCTTCATTGTCGAGGTTTACACCATCAATGATCCTGACACCATGCTGCGCTGTGCGGCGGCCGGAGTGGACTACCTGGAAACGGATTTCCCCGCCACCGTGGCCGCGCTCCAGCCCGCCTCCCTCACCAAGGCCAGCGGCCCGCTGCCCGCCGCCGGAGCCAGCGTGGCCAGTTCCTCCACGGTGCTGCGCTGGGTCACCGGCACCCAGGCGACTGCCCACCGGATTCATTTCGGCACCGCGAATCCCCCGCCTTTTGTGGTGCAGCAGGCCAGCGACCTCTATCAAACTCCGGTCTTTGCCTCCGGCCAGACCTATTATTGGCGCATCGATGAAGTCACTCCCGGCGGCACGGTCACCGGGGATGTCTGGAGCTTCTCCACACCACCACCGGCCAATGGCAATAAACAGGAATGGGAATTCAACGGTTCGCTCGCGGCGGCTCTGGGCAATGGCGCCCTCGCCTTCGCCGACGGTGCCAACACCGAAGCCCTCTGCAGTTTTGAGACCACCGACGGAATCAACGTGCCCGACATCGGAGGAAAGACCGCATCCTACCTGCGGCTGCCCGGCTTCACGGAGGCCGTGCATGGTCTGGCGCTTTCCCTGACGGGAATTCCGGCCAATGGCGGGGGCGCTTTCATCAACCGGTTCAGCCTCGTTTTCGATATCAATCTGCCCAGCCCGGGCAGTTGGTTCTGTTTCTTCAACACCGCCCCCGCCAACGACATCGACAACGACGGCGACTTCTTCCTGAACAGCACCCGCGCTCTCGGTATTGGAGCGCTCGGCTATTCCGGCAACGATGTGATCCAACCCGGCATCTGGCACCGCGTGATCTTCTCGGCCGACCTGCCCTCCGGCGTGGTAACCACCTACGTGGATGGCCTGCCGGTCCGCACCCGCACCGGAGGTGCCCTGACGGATGGACGGTTCTCCCTGACCCCCGGCACCAGTGCCGGTCCGCACCTCCGGTTGTTCAATGACAATGACGGCGAGACCAGCGAGGTGCTGGTGAATGCCTTCGCCTTCACGGATGTCCCGCTCAGCGCCGCCCAGGCTCTCGAACTCGGCGGTGCCCAGGCCCAAGGGATTTTCTTCACCGCCCCAGCCGCTCTCCCACCCCTGACCATCCAACGCAGCGGCAACAGTGTAACAATCACCTGGCCCGCCGCCGCCGGCCGCCGGCTGCAGCGTGCCACTGCCTTGAGCGGCTGGACGGACGTTCCCGGCACCAGCGGATTCGGCACTTACACCGAAACCATCGTCTCCGGGAACCGGGTCTTTTTCCGCGCCGCCGAATGACTTCTTGGCATTTTACCGAAACCTGACATATTTTCCCTCCACCCGAATCGTTCCATTCCTCCACTGACCTCCTCTTATGAAAAAATCGATCTTTCTGACGCTTCTCGCTGCTGCTCCCTGCCACGCCGCCAACTTGACAGGTCTGTGGCTGTTCGATGATCAGTCCAACCTTGCCAATGCTACGGTCGGCGCCGACCTCACCCTGGCCGGGGCCGCGCCGGGAACGTGGGCCGCTTCCCTCGCGGACGATGGCAGCAAATCCCTCACCGGAGTCATCACCACCCCGGCCGCCAACTCTGCAAACCGGTTCATCGCGACCCACGGCATCGCCGCCAACGGAGGTGGGGC
Source organism: uncultured Verrucomicrobiota bacterium (assembly GCA_942492905.1). Lineage (GTDB taxonomy): Bacteria > Verrucomicrobiota > Verrucomicrobiia > Verrucomicrobiales > V1-33 > CAIZWU01. The sequence goes on along the minus strand of OW818657.1, from coordinate 384,376 downwards.
CTTTGTGAACGAATACACCATTGTGGTGGATTTGTTTTCCCCCATCGCCAGCCGTTCCAGCTGGCGGACCATTCTGCAGACCAATCAGAACAACACCAATGATGGGGACTATTTCATTGACCCGACCAATACGGTGGGGGTTTCGGCCCTGACGTATTCCACGACGCCAATCAATGCCGCAGCCTGGACGCGGTTGGTGGTCACTTTTGATCTGGGAACAGGCGTCGCTGCTTATACCGACGGTGCCCTCTTTCATACACACTCCGCCGAAACGGTGGATGGGCGATTCTCCTTGGATCCCACCGTGCTGTTCTTCTCTGACCAAGATGGCGACGACGCCCCCCTCAATGTCGGTGCCCTGGCGATTTACGATGGCGTCCTGACTCCCGCAGAAGTAGCTGCGCTGGGCGCGGCAGGCGCGGCGATTCCCGAACCGACCGCTAGTTTGCTCGGCCTTGCTGCGCTGGGCGGAATGGCCGGCCGGCGGCGGCGGCATGGCTGAACCGGAAGGGTCCTCCCAAAAAAAGTGAGCAGACCGCGGGGTCTGCTCACTTTTTGTTGGAGATAGAATGGTCAGGAAACCTCAGGCGCTCTTTTTGTCCTCAGGCTTCTTCTCTTCCGGCTTTTTGTCGTCCTTCTTGTCCTCATTTTTGTCCTTTTCCTTCTCACGGCCGGGCCGGACTGCTTTGAAGTCCGCCACCTTGAGGTCCTTGTTGTCCTTGAGGGCCTTGCTCACGTCAGAGCGGGAGATTTTAGTGGTGGTGCTGAGCACGGCCTCGATGCCCTTGTCGGTCTTCTCGGCCTTGTCGAGCTTCACGCCTTCGATACTGCTCAGAAAGGTCTTCACATCCCCTTCGGCCGCTTCGTCCTTGGCGCCGGTGACGGTCACCTCAAAAAGATTGCGGACCTCCTCCTTTTTTTCCTTCTTTTCCTCCTTTTTGTTTTTGCGGTCAGGCTTGTCTTCCTTCTTGTCGGCGGCGGGAGCCAGCGCAGTGAAGCCGAAAAGGGCGACGAGCAGCAGGGTGATTTTCATGATCGGTGGGTAGGTTTAGGAATGGGGTTGCGGAAATTCCGGCCTGAAGCGGACGGATTGGCACCTTATCCAATCATCCGCGCTTTCCTTTAGCAAGAAATTCCTTTCCCGCTTATCCGGGGGCGCAGACGGTGGTGATGCCATGGCTGAGCGCGCTGACCGCCAACTTCAACTCCTCCTCCGTGATGCAAAGCGGCGGCAGGAGGACCAGGGTATCCCGGATCGGCCGGGTCAGGAGTCCGGCCGCGCGGGCTGCAAGGCAGACCCGGGCTCCGGTCTGGTCCGGCCAGGGAAATGGCCGGGCCCCGGCGGCATTTTCCATGAGATCGATCCCGGCGATGAGGCCGCACTGGCGCACCCCTCCGACATGGCGAGGATGGCGGGCCGCCAGTTCTGCCAGCAGTTGGCGCAGCAGTTCAATTTTTGGCTGGAGCCGGGCGAGGGTGTGTTCGGTTTGAAATACCTCCAGACTGGCGAGTGCGACCGCACAGCCCAGCGGGTTCCCCGTATAACTATGCCCGTAGAAAAAGGTTTTCAGTTCCTCATACCGACCGAGAAAAGCCCCGTAAATCCGCTCCGTGGTCAGGGTGGCCGCGAGCGGCAGATACCCGCCGGTCAGACCTTTAGCGAGGCAGAGGAACTCCGGCACCACCTCTTCATGTTCACAGGCAAACATCCGGCCGGTACGCCCGAATCCCGTCATGACTTCATCGCAGATCAGCAGCACCCCGCGCGCATCACACCAGCGCCGCAGTCCTGCCAGCATCCCCGCAGGCCAAGTCTGCATTCCAGCACTGCCCTGGATCAGCGGTTCGATGATCACCGCCGCCAGCGTATCGCTGAGGGCTGGCGGCACCTGCTCCAGCTCCGCGAGTCCCGCAAAGTGATGGGTGGTCAGGCCAAACCGGCGGAACCGGTCCGCGAATGTCCCGATCCCGCCCAGAGTCGCCGCGGCCATGGTATCGCCGTGATAGGCGTTTTCGAAGGCGGCAAAACCGGCCCGTTCCGGATGCCCGGCCAGTTGGTGGAACTGCAGCGCCATTTTCACCGCGCACTCGATCGCGGTCGATCCGTCATCGCTGAAAAACACCCGGCTCAGGGTTCCTTCCGGCCATAAATCTACGAGGGCTTTGGCGAGCCGGGTGGCCGGTTCATTGGAAAACCCCAGCGCGGAAACGTGGGCGATTTTCCCCAACTGATCCCGCAAGGCGGCGTCGAGGTGCGGATGCCGGTGGCCATGCAGATTGGTCCAAATGGTGGAATTGCCATCCAGATAACGCTGGCCGGCATGGTCCACCAGCCACGCGCCCTCGCCGTGGGTGATGAAGAGCGGCTGGTGCTCCGGCGCCATCCAATCCTGCATTTGCGTGAAGGGGTGCCACGCGTGGGATTTGTCCCAGGCGGTCAAGCGGGCAAGATCATCCGGAGCCATCATCCGGGTCAGGCTTGACGGCACGTCGGGCCCTGTCAACCCGGCGGGCCGCAGGGCAAAACCTGAAATAACGGTCAGGATTCGGTTGCCTCCGGCTTTTCTTTGGTTATTAAAGCGGCCTCCCCCCCATGTCCCGCCACCTCAAATCCCTCGCCGGCAGCCGTTCCCACGTCGCTGACTGGGAACGCACGCAAAAACCCCGGGTCTGGAGAGGCCAAGGCCGCCTGATCGTCATCGCCCTGCTGGCGTTGACCACCTACGTCGCCCTGCCGGCCACCCTGTATTTCACGGCCCGCCTCGTCATGGAGCCCGGAGCAGGATGGGAACGCTGGGCCCTCGGCTCCCTTGTCGCCCTCGTGGGGAGCCTCGTGATCGGCATCGTCCTCAGCGCCATGACCAAATGCGCCCTCTGCCATGGCACGCCCCTGTTGGGCAAAAGCTGCCGCAAGCACCAGCTGGCCAACAAGCTGCCCCTCCTCACCTACCGGGCCTCCACCATCCTGCATCTGCTCTTCACCGGAAGATTCCGCTGCATGTTCTGCTCCACCCCCTTCCGCCTCGGCCGGAAAGGCTGAACCGGGAGGTCCGCCAAGTCCCGCCGTGACATCCGGCGGTTTTGTGCCAACCGTGGCCGTCCGACCTGACGCCACTGCCCGTGCCCCGCCCCCACTTCGCCTACGTCTTCGAGCGCTTCCCTTCCTTTACGCAGACCTTCTGCGCCCGGGAAGTGCTGGAATTGCAGCGTCAGGGCACCCGTCTGCTGCTTTTTTCGATCCGCAGCACCGGGGAGGAAACCCTGCGCCATTTCCCGCAGGAATTGATCGATCAGGTCATCACCCTGCCGCCCGCCGACGTCCTCACCCGGGAAGTGGAAGCCATGAAGGAACGCCGGGAACTGCCCCAGTCCATCGTCCTCACCCTGCGGGAGTGGTCCGGCCGCCCTGACAAATCCCGGATTTATGAAGCCGCCTGGATCGGCCAGAAACTCCGCGCCGCCGGCGTCCGCCATGTCCATACCCATTTCGCCGGCCTCGCCGCCCGCACCGCCTGGTGGATCCGGCAATTTTATGGCCTCAGTTATAGTTTCACGGGGCATGCCAACGACCTTTTTTGCCCTGACGAAGCCACCGGGCTCAAACTTCCCCGACTGATTCAGGACGCCGCTGCCGTCATCGCGGTGAGTGATTACACCGCCGCTTGGCTGCGCGAAACCCACCCCGCTGCCGCCGGCCGCATCCACCGGGTGTACAACGGTCTTGATCTGGATCCGATCACCCGGGCGACGGCCACCGCCATCAAAACCACTCCGCCGCTCATCTTCAGTGTGGGTCGTCTTATTGAGAAAAAAGGATTCGACGATCTGATCCGGGCCTGTGCCCTGCTGCGCGACCAAGGTCTTCCTTTCCAATGCCGCATCACTGGCGACGGACCGCTCCAGGACGCCCTCGCCTCCCAGATTCAGACCGCCGGCCTGAGCGGCCACGTCACCCTGACCGGACCGCTTTCCCAGCCTGACATTATCGGGCAATTGGGCCAGGCCACCGTTTTTGCCCTGCCCTGCGTCACCGAGGCCGATGGCGGCCGGGATGTTCTCCCCACCGTGCTCATGGAAGCCATGGCGGCCGCTCTGCCCTGTGTTTCCACCACGCTGGCGGGGGTGCCGGAGATGGTGCTGCCTGAAAAAACCGGCCTGCTTGCGGCGGAGCGGGACCCCGCCGGAACGGCCGCCGCCCTCACCCGGATCCTCACCGATCCCGCCCTCGCCCAGCGCTTCGGACTGGCCGGACTGGCCCTCGCCCGGGAACGATTTGCCAAAGAAGTCACCGCCGCCCATCTGCGCCAGGTCCTGACCTCCAGCGGAAAAGTGAACGGCCCGCCTTCCAGCCTGGCCCTCGCCGCTGCCCACCTGCGGCAATTCCTGCGCCGCTTCTCCAAACCCCTCCGCTCCCCCGCTTCCGGCAAAACCGCGGTCTTCCCCTGACCCCACTCTTGCCCCCGGCGGCCCCAGCCCTCATAATCAGCCATCTTTCGTTCATCATTTTACCCATGCTGTACCTCCGTCTTCTCCTTCTGGCCGCACTGTCCCTGCTGGTCAGCTGCGCCTCGTCAAAACGCACCACGGAGGACTACTACGACGGCCCGCGCGCCATCTTCGCCAACGGCCAGGTGATTGCCCCCCGCGGCGCCCCCGCCAGCGTGCATCGTGCGGTCGCCGCCGCCAATGAAATCCAGGCGGCACCGTATGCTTATGGCGGAGGCCACGGCAGCCAGTCCAACGGCCTCGATTGTTCCGGCAGCGTCTCCTACGTGCTCCGCAGCGCCGGCCTGCTCGAATCCTCCATGCCCAGCTCGTCCTTCCGGAAATACGGCCGCTCCGGCCAAGGGAAATGGATCACCGTCTTTGCCCGGCGCGGCCACGTCTTCATGACCATCTGCGGACTCCGCCTCGACACCAGCAGCCGCGGCACCGGCATCGGCCCCCGCTGGACCACCAAACCCCGCGCCACCAAAGGCTTCACCGTCCGCCATCCCTCGGGAAGCTAGCCCCTCCGCACGTCTGACAGCTGGTCCCAGCGCTTTGCCCCCCTCCCTTTCCCCGTGCTCGCCTATCTCTTTTCCCGCTTCCCGGTCGTCTCCCAGACGTTCTGCGACACCGAGATGCTCGCCCTCGAAGCGGCCGGCCACTCCCTTGTCATTGGCAGCCTCAATCCCCCGCCCAACAGCTTCCGCCACGAACGCCTTGCCCAGCTCAAGGCCGAGGTCATCTACCCGCCGCCCGGCGCCGTGCTCGATGCCCCGATCCACCACCCGCCGGACGATCCCGTCTGGCAGGACATGGCGGCGCTGGCCACGAAACACGAGGTCAAATACGGCGCTTCCTACAAACCACACATCCGCGCCCGCAACGCCTGGCATTTCGCCCGCGAATTCAAAAAACGCGGCGTCTCCCACCTCCATATCCATTTCGCCAACCGGGCCACCCACACCGCCCTCTTCCTGAAAAAAGCTGGATTCACCTTCAGCTTCACGGCCCACGCCCAGGATTTCATGGTCGATCTCGCCAATGACGATCTGCTGCGGGAGATGATCCGCAAAGCCACCTTCACCGCCGCCGTCAGCGATTACAGCCGCGCCCTCCTGACCAACATTTGCCCGGACGGCGCCGACCGCATCCACCGCGTCTACAACGGGATCGACGCCAGCCAATTCCCCACCGCCCATCCTGGAGGCTCCCCCGGCGAACCCCTCCGTCTCATCAGCATCGGCCGCCTGATTGATTTCAAAGGCTTCCCGGTCCTCCTTGAGGCCATCGCCACCCTCCGCGATAACCACATTCCGGTAGCCCTCCAGATCATCGGCGAAGGACCGCAGCGTCCTGCCCTCGAAGCCCAAATCGACCGCCTCCAACTCCAGGCCAACGTCCGCCTCCGCGGCGTCCTCAGCCAGGAGGAAATCAAAAAAGAACTCGCCCACGCCCACGCCTTCACCCTCGCCTGCCTGACAGACAGCAAGGGCGCCACCGACATCCTCCCCACCGTGATGCTCGAAGCCATGGCCTGCGGTCTCCCGGTGGTCAGCACCACCCTCGCGGGCGTCCCGGAAATGGTGCTTCATGGCGAAACCGGCCTGCTGGCTCCGCCCGACGATGCCCCCGCTCTGGCCGGCCACCTGACAACCCTCGCCCGCAACCCGGATCTCCGCGCCCGCTTCGGTGCCGCCGGCCTCCAGCGCGTCCAGGAGATCTTCGCCCTCGATAAAACCGCTGGCCACCTCGCCTCTCTGTTTCCGCAAAACTCCCTCAAGGGGGATGAACCGGCCCGCATTCGGTCCACCGTCCTGGCTCTCCTCGACTCCCCCGCCGGACCGGAACCCGCCCTGCTCCAAGAACTCGCTTTCCTGACCACCCATCCGGCCGTCACCGTCCTCGCCACCCGCCCCACCCATCCGGTCCCTGGTCTGGAATTCCTCCCCGACGCCACCGTGCTGGAAGCCGCCTGGCGCAGCCATCCCGCCCTCGCCGCGCGGGCCGAATCCCTCCGCGCCGAAGCCGGGCCGGTGGACAGCGAACTCTTTTACCTGACCGCCCGGCGCGCCGTCCATCTGGCCACTCAGATCCCGGTGCGCCACTGGCAGAAAATCCACGCCCTCCGCGCCAGCACCGTCCTTCTCGCCTGGCTGCTCCACCGCCTGACCGGCCTCCCCGCCAGCGCCACCACTGAAGCCTCCCACCAGGAAAGCCGCACCGTCCTCACCAAACTTCTTCCCGCCTTCAGCCATGGCAGCAACTCCGATCCCAAGCTGAAATCCAGCCTCCCGGATCTCCTCAAGCTACAGGCCCCCGCTCCTGCCAAACGCCTGCTGGGCGTCAAACTCCCCGCCGGTCCCGTCCCGGTCACGGATGCTGCGGAGATTTGGAAAACGTGGCTCAAGGTGGAGGATTGAGGCACCCCATGAAGCACGGGACGCGCCGTCACTTCACCGGTGCCGGCGGCGGAGTGCCTGGCTTGGCGGCTTTCGGAATAGCGCGTGTCAGACTGCCGCCGGATTTTTGGATCACATTGGCCAGTGAGCCTGGCGGCTTTGATTTCACCGTGTGCACATAGAGGCGCGCCTTGTTTTTACTCAGGAGTTCCTCCAGCGCCCGGATCGCGCTGGGCTCGACCGTGTCATCGAAATCGCAGAACCAGTAGATGGCATCCACGTCCATGTTTACCACCATCGCCCTTATCGCGGCCAGGGTATCCCGCTGCCAGCCGATCATATGATAGTGAATGTCCTTGCGGGGGATTTCCTTCAGCCACCATTTTGGTTCGAACAGATTCCGGTGTTCCGGCGGCACGGTATAATACCATTCCCCCTGCGGTCCCCAGGCCGGGTTTTGGGTTTTCAGATAGGAACCGTTCACTTCCATGAAACGGGCGGCGGGAAAACGGGTCGAGATTTCCGCCCGGACCGCCGGCAAAAACTCCGTCATGCTGGAGCTGTTATCCATGATGACTCCCAACTGGTTCGCCTGAACATCCATTTCATAAATGAAAGCCTGCAGCTCCGCCGGAATCACGGGCTCCGGCGGGTTGTCCTTATACTTCTTCGTCCATGCGGCGGCGGCGGGCTTTTCCGCAGCCTCCAGCTTGCGGCGGTTGGCCTCCAATTCCTTGAGCGCTTTGTCGATCCATTTCGTTGTGCTCCCATCACTCATCTGCCCTTCCCTGAATTCCTTCCAGTCCTTCATCACCTTGGGCTCCACGGAGTCGCGGCTGGCAATAAAAGGGAGGGAAATTTCGGGAGCCTGCTCCATCATTTCGGTTAGCCTCCGGGCGCGGCCCTTGAACTCATCCTGCATTCTGACCATGAACTCCTCCGCGATTTCCGCCCGCATCAGAGGCGTCCAAATCCCATAGCGCTCAGCCGCCGGCAGTCCAGCGGCCCCGGCTGCCAGGCCGCCGGCAAACATTCCCAAAAAACGGCGGCGGTCCAAGGAGCGGGTTTTCATCGTGGAAGGTGATACCCGGTTCCTCACATTGTGCAACGGGATCCAGCATTTCCCCAGCTTTCAGGCAGGATCATCGGGCTTCCCGGCCTTCCCGGCATGAAATTCTCTGCCGGTTCCGCTCCTATCATGCATCCTGCGGGGACTTGAAGGTCACTGTAGCCATATCGGTTTCGAATTGAACACCAGGTTATCGACTTCAAAAGGGATCGGCGCGGCATCTGTGAGATTTACGGCATCAAAGGATTGCTGCCATGGCGCCCGCACCGCTTGTGATTTGGCATCACCCCGCGTAAGGCCATAATCGATACCCTCTTGATCCGGGACTTCCGACTTCTTCTCCGAAATGCGCCTCGCTGTCATCATTCCCTGCTACAACCACGCCCGATATATCGCCGCGGCGATTGAGTCCTGCCTCGCCCAGACCCGGCGGCCGGACCGGATTATTGTGATCGATGACGGCTCGCGCGACGATTCCCCCGCCATTATCCGCAGCTATTCCGGCCGCGGCGTGGAAGGCAGCGCCCGCGAAAACCGCGGCGCCCACAGCACCATCAACGAGCTGCTGGCCATGGCCGCCCGGGACTGCGATGTCGTAAGCATCCTGAACAGTGATGACCATTACGCTCCCGACCGGTTTGAAAAATGCCTGCCGCTCCTCGAAACCAATCCTGACAAACAAGTCGCCGTCAGCGCCCTCCGGGTCATTGATGAAAACGACGCCGCCCTCGCCGCCACCGAGCCCCGCGCCAAATGGTTCCGCGCCATGTGGTCCCTCCACACGCCGGAGCGCGATCTCTGCGAGTGGCTCGGCGTGGGCAATTTCCCCGCCACCACCAGCAATGTCATCGCCCGCACCGCCTGGCTGCAGCGTTTCCCCTTCCGGCCCTATCGTTTCAACCACGACTACTATTTCCTCGCCCAGACCATCCTGCGCGATGCCATGGTGGTGCATCCTGACGCTTTGGTGAACTACCGCGTCCATGGCACCAACACCATGAACAGCGAGCCCGCGCCCCTGCTGCGCGAGATGCTGCGGATGACCTTCGATCTCGCCCACGACCTCGCGCCCGAGCTGGCCGCCGACCCTGCCTTCCGCGCCCGCTGGGCCCGTTATTCCCGCGCCCAGTGGGACAGCATCTCCAGTTTCCATGGCGGCCTCTATCAAACCCTCCTCGCCGGAGCCGCCGCCCGCCTCACCGAATCTGAAATCGAGCAGGCCGTGGCCGCCCTCACTCCGGAGCAGTATCCGGAGCTCCTCACCTACCCCAACAAATCCCTCGTGAACCAGTGGGACGGCACCAGTCCCGTCACCGGCGCCGTCGGATTGACTGATAAATACGAAGCCCTCCGCCTCTCCGAAAAAGAAGCCAAAACCCGCGCCCGCGGCTACAAGGATCTCGCCACCCTGCGCGGCCAGCTCACCCATTCCCGCTGGCTCGCCCTCGGCCGCACCCTCGGCCTGTGGAAACCCCCGGCCCTCCCTTCCGGCACGCCGGAGGAGCAGGTGGCCGCCCTTTCCGCCGCGCTGCCGAAGCAATTCTGGTTTTGCCTGGGAAAACGCCTCGGAATCCTGCCCAGGTAGCGCGGCGGCTCCAAAGGCGCACGGAATGGTCAGGAGCTGCTAATCCTGTTCTCCAAGCAGGTGGTCTCGAACAAAGTGCAATCCTTGGGGGAGATTTGGAGTTGTCAAAATTTGCTTTTTGAGTTCTCGCCGGGATTCCGGGCGAACGCCCTTTGCCCACACCTGCCAAAGCACGAGCCAAAACTCTGGATCCAACTTAAAATCTTCCCTGCCATTTTCGGGATGCCAACGGGGCAACCACCGGTAAATTTTGGTCCACACATACTTGAGACCGTTCAACAGGAATAGCGATGGCTCTGCGAGCTTCGTCAGGAGTTCTTCGCGTTGAATTGAGCCTGCCGGGAAAATTCTGGAATGTTCCATCAGCGCATCACCGCAGTTTCCATACAGAGGATGATCCACACCCGATCTGAGGGAATCCCAAACTTCGGTTCTGATTTTTTCGAGGCACAATTGTTGGATTCTAATCCGAATATCGTGACTTGGATTTTTGGAGGAACTGTCATGGGAAAATTCCCACTCCCGCAAAATCTCGTCACATCCCTTGGCATCCATGCATTCGACTAGCTTTAAGCCCAATTTTTCACAGTAATCTGTTACCTTTGCACTGAGGTCTTCCGGCATCGTGAAACAAGACAGATTCGCCAAATCACCGAAATATCTGGGAGTCAGTATGGGACGGAGAAGCGACAAGTCCGGTGGGTTGCGGGACCAGTTCTCAAAAGAGACGAAGATGGATTCAAAATGTTTTGATACATCATTGGCCAAGGCATCACAATCACCCTGAGAACTGGCAATTTTACCCAATGCTTCCTGGAGTGCACTGATCCAAAAGTTTAATAAATCCGCAGTCATCCCATTCAATTCCGGTGACTCCTCTCCACGGAAGGATTCACGGGCAAGAGATTCGAGACTGAGGGATGGGTTGCTATACCAAGTCTTAATCATCTGAGTCCTCAGTTTTCCAGGCAAACTTGGAGGGCAAAGAAACCCTTCAGAATACCAATCCCATTTCGCGAAGAGAAAATCATGAGCATTTACGAATCCTTGCAGTGCGTTTCTGAACTCAGAGCCCAAGCATTTGGACACACCTTTCTCAGTGAGATTTTTGACAATCTCATGAATATCCACCTCCTCCTTTAGGCCGTGCGGAAAGCCGACACCGCCAATCATTGGATCGAAAGAGCAGACAAAACCAGGAAATCTGGTTTCCATTAACCAAAGGTGAAAGAATAAACTCCAGTCGGCTTCATTCTGTCCATAGTCACCCAGAAAGCAAAGTTCAAGGAGTCTGGCCTTATCCAGAAACCTTTCCAAATCCCGTGGATTGGGCGGCAAATGGGTTTCCAATTGAATCAGACAAGACGGCAGTTTTGCCAAATCGAATGAAGCGTAATCGGGACACGCAACCAAGTGTGGTTGTCCGATTTGATCCGCCGCTGTTTCGATTCCCAACTTCATTCGCGCCATTGCTCGAATCCGGTCGGAGGGAGCCTCAAGAGGCATTTTGATCTCAAAATCAATAACTTTTTTCAGAAACCCTTCTGCCGCAATCCGGTGCCATTCATGATCCAATTTTGAGGATGGAGTGGCTGCTTGTTTTTCAGGTTTAGGGTTAGAGCACGCATGCTCGGTTACAAAAGCTTGTCCAAAATGGTCTAAATCAATGGCGATCAAAAAGGTGCACCATCGCAGTTCAACCAATTCGTTCAGCAATGGCAGCAATCCCCGCACGACTTGCGGTTCAGACCTTTCCATATCATCAATTACCAAAATCATTCTTCGCCCGGCTTTCACTTCCTCATTACGCAGTTTGTCATCCAGTTCCGCTAAGCTGGATCCCCGGTTCTCAGCGGCATATTCAAAAACAGCATCGATGGCGTCCGAATAACCGAGCGCCTTGGCGATAGTCCTGAATAGGGGCGGGGACGAAGCTGTGGAATCGCGAAGCAATTCTCTTAAGCCATCCGCCAAGCAGGCTCTGGCTTGGTCCACTGTGGAGCAGGCCCAAGGATTCACTTTTACAGCACGAGCTTTATTGTGATGCTCCAAAGCATAAGCGACGTGGTCCAAAATCAGCGACTTACCGGACCCCCAAGGCCCCGTGACTGCGATGCGGTTTATCCTCCATTCTGCGGGGGTGCGGCATTCTTCCCTCTCGGATTTTCCCGCCATCACAGCACGCATGAGGCCCCTGATCAGCGGGTAGCGGCGCAATTGCTCCGGTGCTGGTTTGGGATAGAGTTTTTCGGTTTTGCGAGATGCCTCCGGATAAAAACATACAACCCCGGTGACCACCATGCACAAGACAATCAGACTGGCCTGAACGAAAAAATCCATCGACTGCAACCAGTTGCTGATCCCTCCCACGGCAAGACAAAGCAGGGCGAGTGGCACTATCCTGTTTTTGAGCAAACTCTTCAGAAATGACCGTGCGGGAGCCCAAAATCCCAGCAGGCAAACGACTAAACTTGCCCAGACAGCTGTCTTCCTGCTCAGGGAATCGGACAGCCAGCCCCAGACAACCGGTCCTGAAATCCACGCCAGAGGAGGAAGGGTAAGAACGACAAAAAGGCACAGCATCTCCCGCTGATGTCTTTCAAGATGCTCAGCTAGGAATTTTTTGTCCACACGCCAAAGAAGCAAGCTCCCCTTCACCTATTCAAGGGTTATTATGAAAACGTGAGGAAGCTCGTCCATCTTCGACTCGTGGAACGCTCGGCCCTTCCGCCCAGCACTTCCGAGGAACAGGCTACCGCCTCCCGCCCCTAGTTCTGGTTTGCCTCGAGAAGAATCTCGGCGGCCAGCTGTTACTAGCTGAGATATGGCAGGCATCGCCGCTCTGCGTGATGAGCGAACTTCTCCCTCCAGCCGCGAGGCCAAATTCAAAACCAGGTCCCCCGACGCCGACGCAAATGCCCCCGCAAAAGCGCTTTTCCCAAACGCGGCATTGCGCAAAGAGGGTCTTTCCTTTTCCCGCATCGTTTGATACGCTCACCCTTCCCTTTTGTTATGAAGCTGACTATTTCCGCCCTCGCCCTGCTCCTCGCGTTCTCTCCTGCTGCCCGCGCGGCGTTCATGATTTTCCCCGACGGCAGCCCGGCCGTGGAAGGCGGTGTCAAGGACGCGCTGGAGGCCTACAAGAAAGGAGATTTCGCGGAAGCCCTGAAACGTTTTGCCGCGGAAGCCGAACGGGGTGACAAGGACGCCCAGTTTGCCCTCGGGCGGATTTATCAGGAAGGCTCGGGCGTCGCCCAGTCCCTGCCGAAGGCGGAGGAATATTATCGGAAGGCCGCCACCGCGGGCCACACCAACGCCCAGGCCAATCTGGCGGTCATTCTCCTGAACACCCAGCGCGGCGAGGAAGGGATCGACTGGCTGCGGAAAGCGGCCAAAGGCGGGGCTCCCCGCGCCATGGTCCTTTTGGGCAATCTTTCCCTCACCGGCACCGGCATGCCCAAAAACGCCACCGATGCCAAAAAGTGGCTGGAGCAGGCTGCCGAAGCCGGGGACGCCGAAGCTTATGAGTCCCTCAGCCTGATGTATGAGACCGGCGAAGGCGTGGAAAAAAATCCCGCCAAATCCATCGAACTCCTCCAAAACGCCGCCAAACGGAACTCCGTCAAAGCCCTGCTCCGCCTCGCGGTGAAAAGCCTCCAGGGCGAAGGCACCGCCAAGGACGGGAAAAAAGCGGTGGAGTTTCTCACCCGCGCCTCCGAGCTCGGCTCCACCGACGCCCAGACCGCCCTCGGCACCATGTATGAAACCGGCGAAGGGGTAGAGAAAAAACCCGCCGAAGCGGTCGTCTGGTTCACCAAGGCCTCCGAGGCGGGTGACCCCAATGCCGCGCTGAAACTCGGGGTGATTTTTTCCGAAGGAGCGGAGGGGGTGGAAAAGGATGACAAAAAGGCGATGGAATGTTTCCAGCGCGCCGCCGACCGCGGCCAGACGGTGGCCATGTACAACGTGGGGACTTATTACGAAAAGGGACGCGGGGTAGCCGCCAATGCCGCCGAATCCCTGAAATGGCACCTCAAATCCGCCCTCGGCGGCCTGAGCCTCGCCCAGCGCGAAATCGGCCTGCGTTACCGTGAAGGACGCGGCATGGCGAAGGATTCCGTGGCCGCAATTTCCTGGCTGGGACGCGCCGCCGGTTCCGGGGATGCCGCGGGAGCGCTCGCCCTCGCAGACATGCTCCTGACCGGCGAAGGCGGCATGGCGCCGGACGTCAAAAACGCCATCGCCATCCTGACCCGGGCAGCCGAACTCGGCCTCGCTCCGGCCCAGGTCCGGCTTGCCGAAGTGTATGCCTCCGGCGCCGAAGGCCGCCCCGACCTCATCCGCGCCTACGCTTTGACGCTGGCGGCCGGCAAAGATTTCGAGCCCGCCACCAAACTCCGGACCGAACTCGAAAAGAAGATGAGCAAGGAACAGCTGGCCGAGGCTCAGAAGGAATATGAACGCCTGAAGGCCAAACCGGCCGCGGCGGAACCGGCCAAGGATGGAGCCCCGGCCAAAGACGCGGCAAAAAAATAGCAGGACAGGCGGCGGGGAAGAAGTCACCGCGCTTTGCCGGGCATCGGTTGCCGTGACATTGCACCGGCGCAGCAGGCTGCGGCCGGAAAGCGGCAGCGGGCTGCCGCAGTCCAAGGGGCTGGCGCCGCTCAGCCCCGGCTTAGACCAGTTTTTCCTTCAGTGCTTTGGCTACCGCTCCGGTGCGGGTGTTGACTTCCAGCTTGGTGTAGATGCTGCGCAGGGCGGCGTCCACGGTGTGGAAATTCATGTCGAGGACGTTGGCGATTTCCTTTTTGGTCAGGCCTTCCACCATCTTTTCGAGGACCAGCTTCTCCCGTTCGCTCAGGCCGTAATCAGTCTTCGCCGGAGCCATGCGGCTGAACATTTCCAGGACCCGGCGGGCGATGCTGGGCGTCATGGGGGCTCCTCCCGCATGGGCTTCGAGGATTGCAGTGGTGATCTGCGTGGCGTCGGCACTCTTCAGCAGATAGCCCGCCGCCCCGGCGCAGATGGCCCGGAAGACTTTGTCCTCATCCTCGAAAGCGGTCAGGATGATGACCCGGGTCTCCGGGGCCAATTCCCGCACTTTTGTTAGAAACTCAATCCCGTTCATCCCCGGCAATCCGACATCCACGAGGATTGCGCTCGGTTTGGCCTGCGTCTTGAGGGACCGCAGGGCATCTTCCGCCGTCGCGAAAATATGGGTGCAGGCCATGCCGTCGGTTCCATTGAGCAGGCGGGACACCGTATTGCGGAATGGGGCATAATCTTCCACCAACCAGACGGTGAGCGGAGCAGTTTCGGATTTGGAGGTAGTCATGCGGGTGGAAGGACGCACCGTATCCCCGCTTTGGGCCATACGCAAAGACGGGCTGGCGGGGCCTACGGCTTTTCGTAGGGCGGTGAAGTTCACAATTGTCTGGCGGTGCACGCGGGCGGGAGGCAGGATGCGCGCTTTTCCTGACCATGTCTGATGCTGAACATCCCGGCCCGCCCGTTCCCCTGGAGGAATCGTCGTTTGATTGGTGGCGGCAGCGGGTGGGGCTCGTGCTGGGACCGGTGGTGATGCTCCTGCTGCTGGCCTTTCCGGTGCCGGGCGTTTCCGTGGAAGCCCAACGGTTGGCGGCGGTGCTGGGGTTGGCGGTGGTTTTTTGGATGACCGAAGCGATTCCCATGGCGGCCACCGCGCTGCTGGCTCCGGCGCTGTGTATTCCCCTGGGGGTGGCGAAGGACAAGGACGTGCTGGCTCCCTTTGCTTCGCCTTCGATTTTTCTGTTTATCGGGAGTTTCATCCTGGCGGAGGCGATGCGGAAACATGGCCTCGACCGGCGGCTGGCGTTGTGGCTGCTGACCCGGCGCGGGGTGCTGCGGTCGCCTCTGACCCTTTACACGGCGCTGGGAGGCATGACGGCGTTGCTCTCCATGTGGATGAGCAATGTGGCGACCACGGCGGTGATGATCCCGATCGCGCTCGGCGTGCTGACCACCACGCCGCAACTGGCAGCCCGGCCACGGGCGAAGTCGGATTTGATTTTGCTGATCGCGTTCTCGGCTTCGGTGGGCGGACTGGGCACGCCGGTGGGCACCCCGCCCAATATCATCGCCATGGGGTTTCTCCGGCAATTAGCGGGCGAGTCCATCACCTTTGTGGACTGGATGAAACTCGGCGTGCCGCTGGTGCTGGTGCTGATGGTCTTTCTGCTCTGGTTGCTCCGTCCACGGGGCGTGGTGTTCGAGGACCGCGCCACCATGGAGTCGAGCCTCCAAACCCAGCGCAAAGCCCTCGGACCCCTGCGGACGGGCGAACGGAATACGGGGATTTTGTTTGCGGTGGCCATCACCTTGTGGATGTGGCCCGGGGCGGGGGAATTGCTGACCGGACATCCGACGGCCAGCGGCCAGTGGTTGAGCCGTCATTTGCCGGAGGAAACCATCGGTCTGCTCTGCGGGCTGCTGGTGTTTCTGTTGCCGGTGGAATTGAAGCAGTGGCACTTTACCCTGACTTGGCGGGAAGCGGAACGGATCGACTGGGGAACCATCTTCCTTTTCGCCGGCGGGCTGTCCCTCGGTACCATGATTTTTAATACCGGCCTGGCCAAGGCGCTGGGGCATGGGATGAGCGCCTCCTTGGGAACCCCGGGGCTGTGGGCGCTGATCGCGGCGGGTGTCGTGCTCAGCCTGGCCTTGAGCGAGGCCACTTCCAATACGGCATCGGCCAATGTGATGGTACCCCTGATGATGGCCATGGCCCAGACGGGAAATCTGCCCGTGGTGCCGGTGGCCATGGCGACGGCCCTGGCCTGCAGTTTCGGGTTCATGCTCCCGGTCTCCACCGGCCCCAATGCCCTCGCCTATGGCACGGGTCTGGTGCCGTTGACGCGGATGATGCGGGCCGGAATCGCCTTGGATCTCGCCGGGGCGGTGGCCATCTTTGTCGTGGTGTGGCTGGTTTACCGGTAACTCCGGTTGCGGCCCCCGGCGGGGAAGGGCATGATCGACCGGCTGTTATGCGTTCCCTTCTCCTCTTTCTGACCCTCCCGCTGTTCATTCTCGATCAGGCCACCAAACAGTGGACGGTCACCCGCTTCAAAGCGCCGACCGACTTTGAACACGAATTCATCACCGTGATCCCAGGGTGGTTCGATCTCGTCCGGGTCCATAACACAGGCGTGGCCTTCGGCATGGCCAATGGGGCCAAAGGCGCGAATTACATCTTCGGCGCGGTTTCCCTTGGCGCGCTGGCTCTGATCTGGTGGCTGTGGAAGACCGGGGCCTTTCCCACCAAACTCAGCCGGGTGGCGGTGGCCCTCCTGATCTCCGGAATCTTCGGGAATCTGGTGGACCGTCTCTTCCGTGGCTATGTGGTCGATTTTCTGTCGGTGGATTTGAAATTCATGCAATGGCCCGCCTTCAATGTGGCGGATGCGGCGATCTGCATCGCCGCGGCCTGTTTGTTTTTATCGGCCTTCCAAAAGACCGGCGCCGAGCCGGGAAAGGTGAAGGTTTGATCCGTCCCCATGGCTCGGACATTCCGGCGCCGGAACACATCCCGCTGGCCCGGAAAATTCTGCTATCGAAAAAATGAGCCAACCCCGCATTGCTATCATTGGAGCCGGGATCGCCGGCCTGGCCTGTGGCCGGGCGCTGCGCCTGCAACGCGCCCGGGTGACCCTTTTTGAAAAGAGCCGGAGCCTCGGCGGACGGCTGGCCACCCGGAAATGGGAGGACCAGGTGGTGGATCACGGAGCCCCGTGGTTTTCCCTGACAGATGCTGGATTGCGTCAGGATTGGTCGCGGCTCCTGCCGGACGGACTCCTCCCGATGACCATGCCTATGCGGGATGCCACCACCGGAGAAGCCCTCGTGGAACCGGACGGCGGACGGTGGTATCTGCCGGAGGGCAACAACCGCCTGGGCAAGGCGCTGGCGGAAGGACTGAAGATCCGCATGGAGCATGTGGTGGAAAATCCTCCCGTGGCCCAGGGGAAACAATGGCGGCTGGGCGATGAAGCCTATGATGCCGTTATTTTTACCGCCCCATGGCCGCAGACCCGCCGCCTGCTGGAACCCTGGTTTCCATCAGAAGCGGCCCTTGAGCCGCGTTACCGCCGCACCCTGACCGCTTTTTTTGCCTATGAAGGCGATCCGTCAGGTCCCTCTGCGGAATGGTCCGCCCTGCAGCATGAACCGGGACATGTCTGCCTGGAGCGCAGCATCTGCGAGAACCACAAAGCCACCCGGGTGCCGCCCGGCCGCACCGTGATCGTGGCCCACGCACCCGCCGCGTTCAGCGACACTTATTTCGAATCCAGCCCGGACGACTGGGCGGCGCTGATGGAACCCGCGGTGCGGACCGCATGGGAATTGTCCGCTCCGCCCGTGGCAGTCTTCACGCACCGCTGGGGCTTCAGCACGGTGACTCAGACCTTCGCCAGCCCGCCGGCCCTGCCGCGCGGCCTGCTGATCGCAGGCGATGCCCTGACCGGTTCCTCCGTGGAAGCCGCCGCCCGCAGCGGTCTGCACGCCGCGCACGCCGCCTTGCGTTTGTTTTAGGGAGCGGAGGAGGCTTCCTTGGGTCACGAGGCAAATGGTTGCCCGGGCAACGCTTCATTCAAACATGGACATCTACCGCCACCCCACATTCGATATGGCCTGCGCCCAGTTTGACCGCGTGGCCAATTTCCTGGAAATCGACCCCAACGACCGGGACCGCCTGAAATACCCCAAGCGCGCTTTGACCGTGGCCGTGCCCGTCCGCCTGGACGATGGCCGGGTGGAAGTCTTCAGCGGCTTCCGGGTGCAGCATCATCTTTCCCTTGGCCCTACCAAAGGCGGGATGCGCTATCATCCGCACGTGGCCTTGGGGGAAGTGGCCGCGCTGTCCATGTGGATGAGCTGGAAATGCGCCCTCACCGGCCTGCCCTATGGGGGAGCCAAAGGGGGTGTCGCCTGCGATCCGGCCAAACTTTCCCAACACGAATTGGAGCGCCTCACCCGCCGCTTCACCCAGGAAATCATTCCCTTCATCGGCCCGCAGGTGGACATTCCGGCCCCGGATGTCGGCACCAACGAACAAACCATGGCCTGGATGATGGACACCTATTCCATCCACGCCGGACATGCCGTCCCGGCCGTCGTCACGGGCAAGCCGGTCAATCTCGGCGGCTCTCTCGGTCGTCGCGAGGCCACCGGACGCGGCGTCGGATTCCTCGTCGGCCGGGCCATGGACGCTCTCAAGCTCAAACCCGAAGGCACCACCGCGGTCGTCCAGGGGTTTGGCAACGTGGGGTCGGTCGCCGCCGGCACCATGGCCCGCGCCGGCACCAGAATCATCGCTGTCAGCGACGTTTCGGGCGGCATCTACAACCAAAATGGTCTGGAACTGAATGCCATCGATGATTATCTGGCAAAACACCGCACCCTGACTGGATTTCCGGGAGGCGAGGCGATCTCCCAGGAGGACCTGCTGTTGCTGCCCTGTGACATCCTCGTGCCTGCGGCCCTGGAACGCCAGATCACGGAGAAGAACGCCGGTCAGCTGAAATGCCGCATCCTCGCGGAAGGCGCCAATGGCCCGGTGACCCCGGAAGCCGACGCCATTCTGGAGCAGCGTCCTGACATTTTTGTGATTCCGGATATCCTCTGCAATGCCGGAGGGGTGGTCGTCAGTTATTTCGAGTGGGTGCAGGATCTCCAGAGCTTCTTCTGGGACGAGGCGGAGGTCATGGCCAAACTTTACCGCATCCTCGAAACCGCCTTCCGGCAAACCGTGAACACCGCCCGCGACCGCAATGTGTCCATGCGCACCGCCGCCCTCAGCCTCGGCATTCAACGGGTTCACGAAGCCAAGAAAAAGCGCGGACTGTATCCGTGAGGAAATGGATTTGCCGCGGAGCTCAAACCGGAAAACGCTCCGCCAGCAGATCCTTCACTTCCCGCTCCAGCGCCAATTCCGCATCGCCGGACGCCGCCTTCAACGCCAGAAACGACGCCAGACCGGCCTTGTTATAACGCCCCCGCCGCTCCGCCAGGATGAGACGGTTTTTCGGAGTGTGGGCGGAGGGGATGAATTCGGTGGCGGTGGCCTCGTAACCAAGCGCGCGGAGGAGCGCGAGCCGCAGAGCGTCGGTGATGGTCGCGGCCGTATCCCGGCGCAGATTCGGGGAATGCAGGATCACATCCAGCGGATGACTGGAGCCGGTGCGGGCGGCGAGGGTTTTGAAAAAGGATGCCAGCTCCGCCTGACAACACGGGGCCACCGCCAGGATATCCGCCGACCGCCGCAAACCCAGCGCCAGGGCATCGTCGGTCGCGGTATCGCAGGCATGCAGCGCCATCACGGCGTGCAGCCGCTCCGGCAGCACCGCGTCGCGCAGCGGGACCGCCTGGAAGGACATCGTGTCTTCCAGGCCGAGCAAAGCGGCGCGTTCACGGGATTGGCGGATCACGTCGGCATTGGTGTCCACGCCGATCACCTGCAGTTCAAACTTCGTGTCCTTCCAATCCGGGATCTGCGGCAGGCGCCCCGCGGTGGCCTCGCGGGCGAGGAAGGCGAAGGCCAGCGAAAGATAGGAATTCCCGCAGCCGGCATCCAGCAGCGTCAACGGCCGGCCTGGCATCGCCTTCGCCAAAGCCCGGAAGGGCGGCGCGATCAGGCTGATCATGTGATTGATCTGCAGATACTTCTTCACCTGCCCGGACGTCACGGAGGCATCATCGCTCATCAGTCCGGTGGCATGCAGAAAGGCGGCATGGGTCACCGGATGCAGCGGCAGCCGCTTGCCGGCCATGAGGCGCTGCAGGCGGTCCGGCGTCCAATGAGCACGGGCGCGGGATGCCAGTTCGGAGTTCGAAAAATGTTTCATGCTCATCCCTCCAGACATCGGCGGTTAATGCAATCGCAGCAGTGCGCCGCAACGCTCCCAAAAATTCCGGGAAATGTCAGAAAACCGGTTGGAAATGGACGATCTTTGTTCCTTTCAGGAAGAAGTCCCACGTAGGGTAGGATGCGAATTCCAAGCTCAGTAAATAATCGGCTTTATCCGCTTTATAGCACCCTAGTTCCGTCCGTTGAATGGATCCCATAAAGCCATCTTTCCCAAGGGTAATTTCCACTCCGTAGTCTTTGATTTCCTTTTGAAGGCGTTTCAGCATTTTGGGCCACAACTCCTCCCAAAGCCCGGCGAGTTCCAAAAGTAGCTGCTTTGAGTCTTCCTTGGTATCTGGCGCTGCGAATAAGGTTTCTCCAAAAGGAGCAATCGGCAGCGTGATGCTGAAGGCGACATCGCCATCCCCAAAATCGTAATCCGATATTTCCGGTGGATCGTGTTTCATATCAATAACAAGCAGTTCGCCTGACCTACCGGATTAAACTTCTGATCTCAACTCAAAGATCCCTGGTTTCCCGGATGAACCATTCCCCCCCGATTCTTTTGCTGGAAAATCCCCGGCGGGCCGTTACCCTGCGCCCCTATGTCAAAAAACGCTCTCGGCCAAGGACTCGGGGCCCTCATCAGCGGGGCTTCCCGCCGCGGGGCGGCTGCGCCTGTGCTCGCCCCCGGTGCCACCGCACCTCCTGCGGCACCGCCTGCCGCTGAAATCCCGGCGACCGACCGGGTGGTCCGCGTGCCCCTTTCCGCCATCACCGCCAGCCCGATGCAGCCCCGGAAGCATTTCCGGGAGGAGCAGCTCACGGAGTTGATGGATTCCATCCGCGAGCACGGCATCATCCAGCCGCTGACCGTCCGGCGGGTGAATGGCAATCTGGAGCTGATTGCGGGCGAGCGCCGCTTCCGGGCTTCGGAGAAACTGGGCCTGAAGGAAGTGCCGGTCATCGAACGCGAAGCCTCGGACCGCGATGTCCTGGAGATGGCGTTGATCGAAAACCTCCAGCGCGAGGATCTCAACCCCATTGAGGAAGCCGAGGCTTATGCGCGCCTCGCCAAGGAATTCAACCTGCGGCAGGAAGACATCGCCCAGCGCGTCGGGAAAAACCGGGCCACCGTGGCCAATGCGATGCGCCTGCTCGACCTCGCTCCGGAAGTGAAATCGCTGCTCAGTCAGGGCCTCATCACCACCGGCCATGCCAAGGCCATCCTCGGCCTGCGCGACCCGCAATTGCAGGCGCTCATCGCTGACAAGGTGGTGCGCCAAGGCCTCACCGTCCGCGCCACCGAAAAACTCATCCAGGCCGAACAGCAGTCCGCCACCGCCGGGAAATCCGGCAAGTCCGGCTCCGATAGTGGAAAATCCACCAGCACGCCGCGCGACAGTGCTGCCGCCATCCAGCGCATCCAGGCCAACCTCCGCCATAAACTCGCCACCAGCGTCAACGTGCACCACGGTGAGAAGAAGGGGAAGATCGAGATCGAATATTACGGCAACGACGACCTGGGGCGTCTCCTGGATCTGCTCGGCGTCAGCGCGGAATAACCTGCTTCTCCCGTGAACCGCCGGCCGCCCCTTCCGTTGACCCGTGTGATGGGTATCGCGGTGCTGTGCGTTTTAGCTTCAGGGCTCACCTGCTGCGGGGCAAAACCACCCGCGCCGGCCGCCAGCGCCGCGCCGGCGGCGGCCGCCGCAAAACCGTTTATGAACTACACGGCGGAAATGGTGAATCGTTATCCCCACGATTCCCGTGCTTTCACCCAGGGTCTGTTATTTGAAAATGCGGAGACCCTCCTTGAAAGCACCGGGATGAACGGCCAGTCCAGCCTGCGCCGGGTGGAGTTGAAAACCGGGCGCGTGATCCAGAAGGTGGATCTGCCCCAGCGTTATTTCGGCGAAGGCCTCGCCCTCCTGAAAGGCAAGCTCTATCAACTCACTTGGAAGGACCACAAGGGATTCATCTACGACGCTGCGACCCTGCGGCAGACCGGCGAGTTTCCCTACGCCGGTGAAGGCTGGGGCCTCACCACGGACGGCACCTCGCTGATTCTGAGCGACGGTACCCCCCAGTTGCGGTTTCTCGACCCTGACACCTTCGCGGTCACCCGCACCATCCAGGCCACCCACAAGGGCCAGCCGGTGGACCGCTTGAACGAACTGGAATTCATCGACGGCGAAATCTTCGCCAATATCTGGGGTGCCGACCTGATCGCCCGTCTTGATCCTGTCACCGGCCAGGCCACCGGGGTGATCAATTGCACCAACCTCTTCCCCGCCGCCACCCGACACACCCCGGAGCAGGTATTGAACGGGATCGCGTGGCATGCGGCATCCAAGCGCCTGCTCATCACCGGCAAATGGTGGCCGGAAGTTTTCGAGGTCACCCTGAAGCCGGGAAGTTAGGCCCGGAAGAACTACGGGACCGCGGCCTTGAGTCCGGGCGGTATCAGCGGTCCGTTTTATTTTTTCATTCAATCTACAAATCCCCCTCCTTCCCCATTCCATGGCTTCCACCAACGTCCTCGGCACCGTGCTCCGTTCCTGCAGCACCGATCCCCTCACTGGTTTCTTCCGCGATGGCGTCTGCCGCACCTGTGAGGAAGACCAGGGTTCGCACACGGTGTGTGCCGAGATGAGCGCCGATTTTCTCGCCTACTCCCAACGCCACGGCAATGACCTCAGCACCCCCATGCCGCAGTATGGATTCCCCGGCCTCCAGCCCGGCGACCGCTGGTGCGTCTGTGCCAGCCGCTGGCTGGAAGCCGAACGGGCCGGCTGCGCCCCCCCGGTGAGTCTCCTGGCCACTGACAGCGGCGCGCTGGAGGTGATTCCCCTGGAAATCCTAAAGCGTTATGCCACGGCCTGAGCAGGACGCCGCAGACCAGCGGCTGAAAGCCTGCGGTTCAGGGGGCGAGGCGGAAACGGAGGAATCCCCGGCTGGTGGTGGAGAGGGGAGTGGGATAACGGACGGTCCACTCCCAGGGAAGCTCCGTGAGAGTGACCGGGGTTCCAATCCAGCTGGACAAAGGCTCCGAGGCCTGGGCCTGCCAAGTGTAGCCGGTGAGGCGAGTGCTGCGGAACAGACGGGCGGCGGCGTGGGTCGGGGTTGTTTCCGGATGGAGAAAAATCTGGGCCGGCGGGGGGGATGAGGTGGCGCGGCGCGGGAGGGTGCCGGCGGCATATTCCATGAGGTTGGAACCGCCGTCGCCATCCGGATCCGCGTTGGGGCCGGACAGCGCAGGGTTGGCCAGTTCCCCCGCCGTGAAATAAAGGGGCTGCCATTCAGTAAAAGTGAGGACAGGCAGCGGGTTGTTGAGAATCGCGGCTGATTTCAAATCCCAGCCCGGGGCGGCCAATTGACCGACTACGGCCTGGCTGGCGTCCGTGGAAGCCCAGGTGAGCGGGAAAAAATTGCCGGGGGAACCTGCGGGCCAAGTCCAGGAGGGATGGGTCAGCAGAATCCATTCGCCCTGGGGGGCTCCGGGGTGGAAGAGCCACAGATAGGCCTGGGTGCCCGTCAGGAACGGGGCCACATTGGTGTCGTAATTATAACTTCCGCCAAAATACCGGGTGACCGGTTGATAGACGCTGCGGGAAGCCGCACGCCAGGCTGCGGCCCATTGCGGGGTGTTGGCGGCGGTGGGGGTGAAGCCGCCGGTGAAGGACCCCAGTTCGGCCACCCAGGTGTCGTCCCACGGCTGGCCGGTGCTGGTCAGGTTGGTCGAGAAAGGGAAGCCGTTCCAGTCGATCTGGGTGGCGGAAGCCGCGGTGAGGCAAACCCCATAATAGCAGCAGCAAAGGAGGCGGGTCAGGCGGCAGGGCGTCATGGGATCTGAGAACTGGGGAACCGCTCCATTACATGCGTTCGGTGGTGCGGATGCCCATCAGGCCGAGCCCGGTTTTCAGAGTGCGGGAAGTGCCCTCGCACAAGGCGAGCCGCGTGGCGCGGACCTGCCCTTCGGCGCGCAGGACCGGGCAGGCTTCGAAGAAACTGTGGAAGGCCTGGGCTACCGTGAACAGATAGGTGGCCAGCAGGTTGGGGCGGAAATCCTCCAGCACGGCGGGCACCACTTCGGCAAAGCGGGAAAGCGTCAGGGCGAGCCAGCGTTCGGCGTCCTCGGCGAGCTGATAGGGACCGGCGAGGTCCGGGGTGCTGCCTTCCAGCTTGCGGAAGATGGAGCGGGTGCGGACGTAGCTGTACTGCAGATAGGGCGCGGTGTTGCCCTGGAAGGCCAGCATCTTGTCCCACGAGAATTTGTAATCCGTCAGGCGGTGCTGGCTGAGTTCCAGATACTTCACGGCCCCGATACCGACGGCGCGGGCAATGTCGGCTTTCTCATCCTCTGTCAGGTCGGGGTTTTTTTCCTGCACGACGGCGAGGGCCCGCTCCTCGGCTTCCTCAAGGACTTCCATCAGGCCCACGCTTTCGCCGCTGCGGGTTTTCATCATGGTGCCGTCCGGCCCGAGAATGCTGCCGAAGGCGATGTGCTGGAGATTGCCCTCCAGACCCCAGCGGCGGGTGGCGTCGAAAAGTTGATTGAAATGCAGGGCCTGCGGGGCACCGACGATATACCAGACATCGGTAGCCTGCCACACCCGGAGGCGGTGTTCCACGGTGGCCAGATCGGTGGTGGCATAACCATACCCTCCATCGCGCTTCCGGATGATGAAGGGCACGGCGTCCGGGGAATCATCCGTGAAAATACAGAGCGCGCCGTCGCTCTCGCGGGCGAGGCCGCTGGCTTCGAGTTCCGCCACGAGGGAGGGGAGGCGGTCGTTGTAGAAACTCTCGCCGAGGTAGTGGTCAAAGGTGATGTCGAGTTTGTTATAAACGATGGCCAGTCCGGCGAGGGAGACGTCCACACACCGCTGCCAGATGGCGCGGTTTTCGGAATCGCCGGCCTGGAGTTTGACCAGTTCGGCGCGGCAGGCATCGCGGACGGGAGTGTCCGGGCGGGCACCGGCTTTCATCTCCTCTTCCTGGGCTTTGCTCTCGGCGTTGACCGCTTTGTAGAGGCGCAGGAGTTCGCGGATGGGATCGGAGAGGAGGGCGGCTTCGTCGAGGTCGCGCTTCCAGCCGTAAAGGACCATGCCGAACTGGGTGCCCCAGTCGCCGATGTGGTTGTCGGTGATGACGGTGTGGCCCACAAAACGGGCGATGCGGGCGAGGCAGTCGCCGATGATGGTGCTGCGGATATGGCCGACGTGCATCTGCTTGGCCACGTTGGGGGCGCTGAAATCGATTACGATGGTGCGCGGCCGGGTGGTGGGTACGATGCCGAGTTTTTCATCGGCAAGCAGGGCTTCCAGCCGGGTGGCCAGAGCCTCCGGGGTGATGGCGAAATTGATGAAACCCGGGCCGGCCACGGTGGGCGGGGAGGAAAGGCCGGTGACGTCGATGGCGGCGGCGAGTTCGGTGGCGAGGGCGCGGGGATTGGTCTTGAGCGCCTTGGCGAGGACCATCGCGGCATTGGTCTGATAATCGCCAAACCGGGCATCGGCAGCCTGGTCCACCGAGGCGCTAAAGCCGTCCGGCAGCGTGTGGCCAAGGGCGGCGAGGGCGGTGGTGACGCGCTGCTGGAGCAGTTGGGGGAAAGTCATGGGCCGCCCATGATGACAGGGTCCGGGCAATTCTCAAGAGGCTTGGAACCTGCCCGCAAAGTCCGGCAGGAGCGTGCAGAATTGCTGGAAGCCGGTCCGCGGCCCGCGTATGATCCCTGTCATGCGTCCCGTTTTTTTGGTCCTTCTCACTGCAATGATTCCCTGCCTCTCCCGGGCGGGCAATGAAGATCTGGCGCGGCAGGTCAAGCCGGCGCTGGTGGCGATCTATCCGGCGGGACGGGAAGGAACGGAGGCGGGCGTGGGATCGGGATTTGTGATTTCTGAGGACGGGCTGATCGCGACCAATCTGCATGTGATCGGGGAAGGCCGCGGCCTGCGGGTGGAATTCCCGGACGGGAACAGCCGGGAGGTGACGGAGATCCACGCCTGGGACCGCGCCCGGGATTTGGCGGTGATCCGCGTGGCCGGCAGCGGCATGGCCTGTTTACCGCTGGGGGACTCGGGGGCCGTGGAACAGGGCACGCCGGCGGTGGCGATGGGGAACCCGCTGGGCTTCCGCTTCAGCATGGTGGAAGGGCTGATTTCCGCCCGTCAGGAAGTGGAGGGACGGCCCATGCTGCAACTGGCGATGCCGGTAGAGCGCGGCAATAGTGGTGGACCGGTTTTGGATAAGGAAGGGCGGGTGCTGGGAATCGTGACCCTGAAAAGTGCGGTGACAGCCAATCTCGGGTTCGCGGTGCCGGTAGATGAACTCAAGGTGCTCCTGAAACAGCCCAACCCGGTGGCCATGAAAAACTGGCTGACGATCGGGGCGCTGAATCCCAAACTGTGGCAGGTGCCGGAGACCGGAGGCGCGCGTTGGTCGCAGCGCGCCGGGGTGATCCAGGTGCGGGGCAGTGGGGCCGGATTTGGCGGGCGCACCCAGTGCCTTGCCACCGCTCCGCCGGCCGCGGTGCCTTATGAAATCAGCGTGCGGGTGAAGCTGGAGGACGAATCGGGCGCTGCGGGTCTGGCCTTTTGTTCGGATGCCGGCGATATTCATTACGGATTCTATCCCACCAATGGCGGGCTGCGCCTGACCCGTTTTGAGGGAGCCGATGTTTCCTCGTGGACGATTCTCGAGCAGCTCACTTCGCCGCACTATCAGTCAGGCGGATGGAATCACCTGCGGGTGCGGGTGGAGGCGGAACAGGTGGTGTGTTGGCTGAATGGGGAAGTGGTGATCACCAGCAAGGACCAAGGATTGCGCGGCGGGAAGGCCGGTTTATGCCAGTTCCGCGGGACGTCGGCGGACTTCCGGGATTTCAAGACCGGCCCGGATCTGGGCGCGCCGGATCAGGCTTCGGCCGCCGTGCGCGGGGCCATTCAATTGCTGGCCAGCGGCGGTGCCGCCGATGCTCCCCTGCGCGGGACTCTGGCCGCCGATCCCCAGGCCGCACGGACTCTCGCCACCGTGGAAGCGGCGGCGTTGGAAAAACGGGCCGGCACCCTGCGGCGGGTGGCGGCCGAGGCGGCGGAGGTGGCCACGGCCGCTCAACTGGCCAAATTGGTGAACCAGGATGAAGCCGCGATTCCCCTGACGGAAGCGGCCCTCGTGCTGGCCCGGCTGGACAATCCGGATCTTGATCCTTCGCCCTATCTCGCGGAAATCGACCGCATGGCCACCGACCTCGGCGGTTCCCTGACGGAAGCGGACCGCGCCACCCCGGAGGCCACCCTCGCGGCCTTGAACCGCTGGCTTTTTGCGGAAAACGGCTTCCATGGCCCGCGCGATGATTTTTCCAACAAGGCGAACAGTTATCTGAATGAGGTGATAGATGACCGGGAAGGCCTGCCGATCACCCTGGCGGTGCTGCACATGGAATTGGCCCGGCGCATCGGCCTGGAGGTGGTGGGCATTCCGCTGCCGGGGCGGTTTATCACACAGCTGCGGCTGCCGGAGCATCCGGAGGGCGGACCTTATGTGGATGTGTTTGATGGGGGCCGGGTGATGACGCGGCAGCAGGCCGCCGCCATGGTGCTGCAGACTTCCGCCACGCTGCCGGAAGAGAGTGCCTGGGACCCGGCCAGCAAACGCGGGATTCTCCTGCGGATGCTGAACAATCTGACGTCGGAGGCGGTGGCCGCCAGCGATACCACCCGGGTGCTGCGTTATCTGAATGCGCAGATTGCCCTCGATCCGGAAGTGCCCAATCCGAGGTTGCAGCGGTTCTACCTGTTGAGCCGGTCCGGCCGCCGGGAGGAGGCGGAGGTGGATGCGGGGTGGTTGTTGGAAAACAGGCCGCCCGGCACGGATGAAGCCGAACTGCGCCGGTTGCTGCGCTGACTTTGATCCGGTAGCGGAGCGGCAGACGGAGGACCGGGCGAGAGCCCGCCTTCCGTGCCAGCGATGCCCCTTGCCCTTTTTCCAGGATGATATGATTCCGGTTCCGACCTTCCAACCCCCGCGTTCCCCGGGACAGTTTTACGATAGGCTCCGTCTGGTGTGGCGGGGCATTTTTGCCTGCACCATGCGGGTCCAACTGGAAGGTCTGGAGCACCTGCCGGCGCAAGGCGGGGTGATTCTGGCGGTGTGCCACGTGAGCCATCTGGATCCGGTGGTGGTGAGCGCCCTGCTGCCGCGGCGGATCGGGTGGGTGGCCCGGATTGAGTTTTACAGCTCATGGGTGGCCCGCACCTTTTTGCACAGCGGCGGGGCTTTTCCAGTGAACCGCCAAGGTGCGGCTCTGCCGACGGTGCGGGAGGGCCTGCGGCGGCTGCGGCGGGGGGAGGTGGTGGGGATTTTCCCGGAAGGCGAAATCATGCGGGGCGCGGAGTCGGTCCTGCGCGGTGGCCCCTTGAAGCGGGGTGCCGGCCTGCTGGCGGCACGCTCCGGGTGTCCCGTGGTGCCGGTGGTGGTGCTGGGCACAGACCGGCTGGGGAACATCGGGCCGTGGCTGCCGGCGAAACGGGGCCGGCTTTGGCTGCGGGTCGGGCCGGCCCTGTTGCCGCCGCCGGAGGGATCGGCCAAAATCAGGCGGGAGGAATTCGCCGGACGGCTGGAGGTCGAATTTGTCAGGCTTTTCATGGAAGGGCAGCAGGACTGGGGCTTGCCGGAATCCATCGTCCCTTGAACCAGGAGCTGGCAATTTCCCATTTGGATTCCGCGACGCCTTGTTGTTTGGATCTGGAAAGACCCCTTCCTTCCCCACTGTGAACCGACTTTTCTACCGGGCCCTCGTCGCTTTTGGCAAGCTGCCCGTCTATGCGGCCTCGGCCCGGATGATTGCGGGCCGGGAGCATTTCCGCGGAGTGAAGGGAGTATTGCTGGTGGCGAATCACCCGCATTATTTTGACTCCATGCTGATCATGGGGGGCTGTCCTCGTCCGGTGCGGTGGCTGTCGATGGTGGAGGTCTCGCGCGGCAAGTTTTCCCGGTTTTTCCAATGGATCGGGGCGGTGCCGCTGGACCGGCGCCGGGCCGATCCCACGGCGGTGCGCCGGATCGTGCAATTGCTGAAGCAGGGGGAAGTGGTGGGCATCTATCCGGAAGGGCGCATCCAGCAGGGGCCGGACTCGGTGACCCAGGGCGGGAAGATGAATGAGAGTCTGTTCCGCACGGCGGTGATGGCGGGAGTGCCGGTGATTCCCTGCGTGGTGGCCGGAGGCGAGGATTTTGGCCAATGGACGGGATGGCTGCCGCTGGGGCGGACGCGTTGGGCGGTGGTGTTCGGAGCACCATTGGCCGCGTCGGAACATCTGGCTGCCGAGGTGCGGGCGGCCCTAGTTTCCCTCTATCAAACCGCCGCGATCCATGTCAAAGGCGGCTCCTCCCCAGCTTTATGAAATCCATCCTCATCACCGGCGCCAATGGCGGGATTGGCCAGGCCTGCGCCCGGGCTTTCCTGGCGGATCATCCTGACAACCACGTGTTTCTGGGATGCCGCCACGGGCGGGCCGGGGCGGAGGCGGTGGTGGAGGCATTTCCGGACCGGGCCCGGGTGGTGACCCTGGATGTGACCAGCGCGGGATCGTGGGACAAGGCGGTGGCAGAAGTCATGGCGGTGACAGGCCGGGTGGATGTGCTGGTCAACAATGCCGGCACTCATCAGGATGGTCTGCTCGCGACCATGCCCACGGAGCACTGGGATGAGGTCATCGCGACGTGTCTGACCGGCACTTTCCTCGGCTGCCGGTCGGTCATCAAGATCATGATGGGCCAGCGCGCCGGGCGGATCATCAATGTGGCCTCGTTGAGCGCGCTGCTGGCCCCGGCGGGCCAGACGAATTACGCCGCCGCCAAGGCCGGAGTGGTGGCCCTGACCCAATCGCTGGCCAAGGAAACGGCCCGGGCGGGGATCACGGTGAATGCGATTTGCCCCGGCTACATCCGGACGGAGGCCCTGGGCAATGATCCCGCCGCTCTGGCCGAATTGGCGAAACGGGTGCCGGCCCGGCGGCTGGGAACCCCGGAGGAAGTGGCTGGCTTGGTGTTGTACTTGGCGGGGGAGTCCGCGGGGTATGTGACAGGGAGTGTGATCAAAATGGACGGGGGCATCCTGTAGGGACCGGGTTCCGGCCGCATTGGCGCTTGAATTGCCCCGTCAGTCCGACCTACCCCTTGGCGGACAAGCATGACCCCCCCATTGTTGCAGGAAATCAAAGAAATGCTGGTCGAGGAATTGATGCTGCAGGTGACTGCCGCAGAGATTTCCGATGATGCGCCGCTGTTCGGCCCGGAAGGGCTGGGCTTGGATTCGGTGGATGCCTTGCAGCTGGTGGTAGCCTTGGAAAAACGATTTGGCCTGAAAATGAGTGATGGAGAAGCGGCCAAGGGGATTCTGAGCAGTGTATCGACTATGGCCGCTGCGATCACTGCGGCGCAGCCGGGAGCCTGATTTTATCCCGATGCGTGCTCTGACTGCCTGGCTTCTCAAAGCCGCTGTGACTGCCGGGCTGCTCTTCTGGTTGTTTTCCAATCCGGAAATCAGGGAAGGTCTGACGAGTTTACGGCTTCTCACGCCGGGCTGGCTGATGCTGGGGTTCGCGGCGGCGGGGCTGGGTCAGGTGGTGGAAGCCTGCCGCTGGCGGGTGTGTCTGCGCACCGCGGGGGTGACTATGTCTTTTATCACGGCCCTGCGGATCACCTTGATCGGCACCGCGGCGGGGCTGCTCTCCCTCGGTCCGGTGGGGGCCGATGCCGTAAAAGTGCTCCTGGCAGGGCGCCGCTGTCCGGGACAACGGGTCGCCCTGGTCGCTTCCCTCGGCCTGGATCATACGAGTGCCTTTCCGGCTTTTGTCGTCATGGCGCTGCTGGTGATCAGCGCGGTGGGCGGCAATCTGACGGTGGGCATGGGGGCCGGGATGGCGCTGACTCTGGCCACCGTGGTCTTTTTTGGAGTGGGCCTGGCCCTGCGGCAATACCAGCCGGAATGGCATCACCGCCTGCGCCGGTTTCTGTTGGATGCCCGGACCCGGAAGGGGTTTGCCCAGGCCGCTTTGTTATCCATTCCGCTGCTGCTGCTGCAGTATTCCGTGTTTTATTGCGCGGCGAGGGCGCTCGGGGTGGTGGTGCCGGCCGTGAAGTTCATGGGGGCCGCGGCGGTGGCGGATGTGGCGGCGGCGTTGCCGGTTTCCATCGCGGGACTCGGCGTCAGGGAAAAGGCTTTTGAAACGGTGCTGGGAAGCTGGCACGGGGTCCCGCCAGCCCAGGCCATTGGATTGTCGTTGGCAGGGTTGGGATTGATCCTGTGCTGGGCGCTGGTGGGCGTGATTTGCTTTTTGGGGGAGCCGGTGAAACGTAAGCCGCCCGTATGAAATCTCCGCAGTCAGTCGCCATCGTGGGAGCGGGGCCCGCGGCCTGCACGCTGGCCGCCCTGCTGGCGCAGCGTGGGGTGCGCACGGTAGTGTTTGACGACGGCAAGCGGCCAGAACTGCTGGTGGGAGAAAGCCTGATTCCGGCGGTGGTGCCTCTGTTGCGGCGGTTGGAGATCGAGGAGCGCACGGCCGCCATCAGTCAGCGGAAACCAGGGGTTTCCTTTCTGCACGGCGAGGCCACGCCGATTCATTTTAACTTCGCACCCATCGCTCCGTTGCCCACTTACGCCTACAATGTGGACCGGATGAAGTTTGATGAACTGCTGAAAGCCCGGGCCATGGAGCTAGGTGCGGTCTTTGTGGGCTGCCGGGCCGGGATGGTGAAAGCACCGGCGGGCACGGGCCGGGAGTTGGCCTTGGATGACGCCTCGCTGGCCGCGGCACCTTCGCTGGAAAACCAGCAGCCGGACCTGCTGGTGGATGCGACCGGACGGGCCCGGCTGTTTGCCAGGTTGCTGCAGATCGGGGCGCAGCGGGGCGGACGCGACGACGTGGCTTATTTTGCCCACTACGAGGGGTTTGCGATGCCGGAACCTGCCGGTCAGGTGCTGATCACCCGGCTGGACCAGGGCTGGAGTTGGCGCATTCCGTTGCCCGGAAAACTTTCTGTCGGCATCGTCATCCACAAGGAACGGGCACGGGCGCTGGGCGCGACTGCGGAGGAGCGATTGGAAAAAGCGTTGCAGACCGAGCCCCTGATGGCCGATGCCGCCCGGCACGCGCGGCGGGTTTCCCCGGTGGCCGCTTACACCAACTATCAATTGGTCTCGGACCGTTCCGCCGGACCCGGCTGGGCCGCGGTGGGGGATGCTTTCGGGTTTGTCGATCCGATGCTCTCGTCCGGTTTGTTTCTGGCGATGGAGTCGGCCTCGCAATTGGATGCCGCGTTGGAAAAAGGCACCCCGCTGGAAGGGTATGACCGGGTGATGCGCCGGTGGTATGCGGCATGGAATGAGTTGATCGGGTATTTTTATGATGGCCGGATTTTCTCCCTCTACGAAGCCGGCCACCAGATGCGGCAACAACGGACCAATCCGGTGCAGCACGCGGTCGACCGCACACTCAACAAACACATCGCCTGCCTGACTTCCGGGGCCTCGACCCGGTCCCTCCGCAGCCGATGGCTGCTCAAAGCCGCGTCCCGGCTCCTGATCCACGGGGTCAAGGCCCCGCAGGAACTGGCGATTCGTTAGTCCGAGGCACCGCGCCGCGAGGCATGGGCGAAAGCGGACAGGGAATAGTGGATGCAACAGAGCAGCCCGAATACCGCCAGGGTAAACGGCCACGCCATCGGATCAGCCATGGAACCGAGAAACCGGGCGGTGGTTTCCTGGATCAGGTCCTGCGGCTTGAGCAGGGCGTGCCAGCTGTGGAAGCGCAGGAACCGGCCGATGTAGATGCCGATGCTGGTCAGGAAGAGAACCGTCAGGACAAACCCGTGGCCCATGACCGGGCTGCGGTGCAGGCGCACCCGGTCCTGCATGAAACGCAGGGTGATCATGCCCCCCAGCAGGGCCGCCCAGGCGGCGGCCACCAGCGCCAGCAGATCCAGCCAGGAGGCCGGTCCGAGACGTTTGTCGAAATGCACCAGATCCGTCAGCATGTAAGGAGCATTGGGGAAAAACAGCAGCCACAGCATCGAGCAAAGGATGGCATGGCCCCGCTTTTGGGATCGTTCAAACAACAGCAGAAACGCCAAGGGGATGAAGGCCAGGATCAGGTTGAAGGGGATAAAACCCAGCCGCCCCTGCCCCGTGATCGCCTTCCGGGTGAAAAGCAGCACCACACTCAACAAGGCACTGCCGGCACAGGCCGCCAGCAGGGGGAATACCGGATGCCGCCGCAGCCACGACACCTGGCCGGCGATGAAGGAAACGGAAGACGAAGCGGCAGAAGGAAGCGGGTCCATGGCCCGGCAGGTTAGGCCGGTTTTGCCATTTGCCAAATAGGAATGCGGTCCCCTCGACCCTGATGTCCGCCATTCAGTCCCGGCTCAGCACCAACGCACTGGCCTGCTGGTCGGCTCCGATGGCCGGGACGAGGGTGCGGGACGTTCTGCCGGATCGGATGGACTCGGCGGCGAGGACACACTGGAGGGCGGTGGAGGCGCCGGGAGCTTCGCCCAGCAGGCGGCGCGGAGATAGCCGGGGACCGGTCCAATCCTGCCAGACGGCGAGACCGGGGGCATCGCTGCGGGGGCAACCAGTGGCGTCGTCGATGAGGAGAGTGCCGGGCTGAATGGGCGTCAGGGATTGCCGCAGACCCTGAGCGGCAGCAGTGCGGGCGGCACCGCCGGGAACGCCTTGGATGGGGATGGGGCCGGCGATCTCTTCAATAACCGGGCCAGGCCCGTTGCGTTCGAGGTAAAGGGCACCGGCGCCTTCGGTCAGGATGGCTCCCGGGGCGAGGAGGTGCAGGGCCTCGGCCGTGAGGGCATCCACTTCCTCGGCACCGACCACGAGACAGGCGTCCACCACATCATCCAGGAGCCATTGGACGGCCAGTTCGAGGCCCGGGATGAACTGGGCACTGTCGCCAATGAGGGTGAAGGCAGGCGCGCTGAATCCCAGCAGGGTGGCCAAATGGCTGGCAGGCGCGTTGAAGACCGTTTCCGGAAACAGGATCGGGCTGGCGGTGGCGGGATCGCGGAGGACCTCGCCGAAGAAGCGGCCGCTGTAGTTCACGCAGCCATTGAGCAGGGTGAAGATGACCCCGGTGCGGCGGGTTTTATCGTAGCCGTGGCCTAGCGCTTCAAGGGCCGCCGCTGCCGCGAATTGGGAAATGGGACTGCTGCGGCGCAGGCGGGGATGCGCTAGGAAGGCGGGACGGTTCACCGGCTGGGGAACGCGGCGCACCGGCAGAGTCCGGGAGATGTCAGGCCCGGTACGGACGATTTGATCCAACGGCAGGGGCAGACCCTGGTCCATCGCCCCGAGCAAAGCGGGCACCCCCCAGCCCGCGGCGGAAACCGCGCCGGTGCCGGCGATGGTGATGCGGGGCGCACGGTTCATAAAATCAGTCAGAAAGCTGGCGGAAGATGAGCGTGGCATTGCTGCCCCCGAAGCCGAATGAATTCGTCAGGGCGGTGCGGAGAGTGGCCCTGCGGGGTTCGCGGATGAGGTCGAAGGTGCAAGCCGGGTCGGGGGTCTCCACGTTCACGCAGGGCGGCAGAAAACCCCCACGCAGCGCCATCAGGCAGATGATGGCCTCCACCGCACCAGCACCGCCCAGCAGGTGGCCGATCCCGCCCTTGGTGCTGCTGACGCGGATACGGCTCACCGCCTCACCGGCCCAGCGCTGGATGGCGAGGGCTTCGGCGACATCGTTCAGCGGAGTGCCGGTGCCATGGGAGTTGATATAATCGATTTCGTCAGGACGAAGCCCGGCCATGGCACAGGCGGCAGTCATGCTGGCGAGGGCGGCATCTCCCTGCGGATGCGGCTGGGTGAGGTGATGCAGGTCGGTGGCGGCACCGGTGCCGGCAATTTCGGCGAGCATCGTGGCGCCCCGCGCCCGGGCATGGTCGAGGCTTTCCAACAAGATCAGGCCGGCACCTTCCCCCAGCGCAAGGCCATCGCGGTTCGCATCAAAGGGACGGGTCACCGTGGGACTGAGGGCCTTCAGAGTATCGAATCCGGCGAAGACCAGTTGGCAGAGCGCATCGTAACCTCCACACAGCACGGCGGGCGCATCCCCGCGCCGGATCAGACTGGCGGCGTGGGCGACCGCATTGGCCCCCGAGGCACAGGCATTGGAAATAATTGTGAGGGGTCCGTTGATGCCGAGAGCCCGTTGCATCACTGCGGCCTGCTGCTGGGCTTGGTAAAAAATGGCCCGGGTGGCCTGGCCCCGCGTGGATGGGGGAGTTGCCTGAGCCTGACGGTAAAAGGCTTCCCCGAGCGCCATGCCCCCGGCGGAGGTGCCGAGCACGACGGGAAGTTCTGTCAGGGTGAGGCCGGAGGAGGCGAGGGCTTCCCCGGCAGCGTGGAGCAGGAGATGGGTGCCGCGCTCCATCCGCAAGAGGTCGCGGGGGCCGGGACAGGGGAGCGGCAGGGCGGGAAGCTGGACTTCACCTGCGGTGGTGACGCGCTGGCGGGAGACCTCGAACAGGGTGACCGGTCGCAGGGAAACCTGGCCGGTCCGGAAAGCGTCCGCATTGATCTGCCAGCCAGCCCCGTGGGCGGTGAGAATACCGGCCCCGGTGGCCACCACGCGCTGCGGCGGGCGGGGAGTATAAGTGGCGGACCGATAAGCCATTCGGGGATTGCAGGAAGGGAGGAAGTGCTGAATACACAAGCGATGGAACGCGGACGGTGTCAACCACTCCAGCAACGCTGGTTGGAGGTGATGCGTGCCCACGCGGACCGCCCGGCGGTGCATCTGGCCACGGAAGGGCGGGTCCTGACTTTTGCGGAACTGCACGCGGCGGCGGCCGCTCAGCCTCCGGCCGGGGCGGAAGTGTGGGCGGCAGGCAAGGGGCTGCCGTTCCTCCTCGAGGTCCTCCGGGCATGGCGGGATGACGCGGTGCTGCGGCCGGTGGATACCGGAAGCGGAGCCAGTCCCTCCGCCATCCCGTGGCCGGAACCGGTATGCCATGTGAAAACCACCTCCGGCTCCACCGGCACCCCGCGCGAGGTGATGTTCACCGCCGCGCAACTGGCGGCGGATGCGGATCAAATCGTGCGGACCATGGGCCTGCGGCCGGACTGGCCTAACATCGGCGTGATTTCCATGGCGCACTCCTACGGATTTTCCAACCTGGTGCTGCCGCTCCTCCTGCATGGCATCCCGCTGATCCTGGCGGAAAGCCCCCTGCCCCAAACCCTGCGGGACATCCTGGCAGGCGGTCCTTCGTTTACCCTGCCGGCGGTGCCGGCGATGTGGCGGGCATGGCACGCCGCCGGAGTGATTGACGGGCGCATCCGGCTCGCGATTTCCGCCGGAGCCCCGCTGCCACTGGAGCTGGAGCGTGCGGTGCATCAGGCCTGCGGGGTCAAGCTGCATAATTTTTACGGCAGCAGCGAGTGCGGCGGCATCGCCTACGACCGGACCACCGTACCCCGCGCAGATGCCCGCCTGGCGGGCACGGCCATGGAAGGCGTGACCCTGGCGGTGGAGGCGGCCAGCAGCCGGCTCACCGTTAGCAGTGCGGCCGTGGGAATGGGTTATCTGGAGCCCGGTCCGGACCTCGGGGAGGGCATGTTCCGGACCCCCGATCAGGTCCGGCTGGAGGAAGGGGCGGTGTGGCTGGAAGGCCGCTCCAGCGAAGCCATCAACGTGGCCGGCCGCAAAATTTCACCTTCTCTGATCGAAGAAAAACTGCTGGCCCTGCCCGGGGTGAGGCACTGCGTGGTTTTTGGGATTCCCAGTGCGGACCCGGCCCGGGTCGAGGAAATCGCGGTCTGCCTGAATTTGTCAGAGCAGACCGGGCTCAGCGGAATCCAGCAGGCCAGCGCCCGTTTCCTGCCCGCCACCGAGCAGCCGCGTCACTGGCGGGTGTGTCCCGATCTGGAGCCGGACGCACGGGGGAAAATTTCCCGTGCGGCGTGGCGGGAACGGTGGGATCTGGGGTAAACCGTCCATCCGGGGGAGGTCCCGGGATCATTCAATCCTATCAGATTCTGGCCACGCCACTCAGCGTGACCTGAGCCGTCAGCAGGACGCGGTCACCGGCGCGTACTTCGCCCTGCACCTGCACCAGCCCGCCCATCCGCCCGGCGACTTCGGCGCGGATAGTGAGAATTTCCCCCGGCCCCGCGCTGCCCATGATTTTGGCGCCACGCACGGCGGTGAGTTTCAAATCCGCCAAGGGCGACGTGCCCGGATCACTCTGCGCCACCACTCCGCCGAGTTGCGCGAGGGCTTCGATCAGAATCACCCCGGGCATGAGTGGATTTCCCGGGAAATGTCCGGTCAAAAAGGCCTCGTCGCCCCGCACGGTATAACACCCTTCCCCGCGCTGGCCGGGTTCCAGCGAGGTCAGTTCGTCCACGAACCGGAACGAGGGTCCATGGGGCAAGGCAGCGAGGGCGGCGGGCTCGGTCATTCCGCCCGCTAAACGCCGCAAGCCCAGCTGCCAAGGGCGCTTGCGCGGAAGGCCCGCCACCCGTTTAGAAACAAAAATCTTCTACGTCCCGTGCCTGAGCCCTCCTCCACCCACCTGCTCCTCATCCCCACTTACAATACCGGGCCTAAAGTGTTGGAAACGGTGCGCGAAGCCCTCGCCGCATGGTCGCCGGTGTGGGTGGTGACCGATGGCAGCGATGACGGCACCACAGAACAATTGGAAGCCCTCGCCGTCGACAAGCCGGACCTGCGGATCATCCGGCACGACACCAACCGGGGCAAAGGGGCGGCGGTGCTCACCGGAGCCCGGCTGGCCCGCGAGGCTGGCTTCACCCATCTGCTCTCCTTCGATGCCGACGGTCAGCACCCGGCCGGGCAGATTGCGGACTACATGGCGCGCTCCTTCCGGCATCCGGAAGCGATGGTTTTCGGCAAGCCGGTCTTCCCTGCCAATGCCCCCACAGAGCGGGTGATGGGGCGGAAGGTGGCCAACTTCTGGGTGGATTTCCAGACCGCCTGGTGGGGCATCGGCGACTCCCTCTTTGGGATGCGGCTGTTTCCCATCGCCGACCTCATCGCGGTGATGGAAGCCACCTGGTTCGGGCGGCGTTATGACTTCGAATGCGAAGCCGGCATCCTGCTCTGCTGGCGCGGAGTTCCTATCATCAATGTGCCCACCCCCGTCCGCTACCTCAGCAAGGCCGAGGGCGGGGTCTCGCACTATCATTATCTGCGGGACAATGTCAGGTTGGTCACCCTGTTTCTCCGTCACTTTCCGGGGGCGTTGCTGCGTTGGCCGCTGCTGCTGGCGAGGCGCTGGCAGGGGCAATCCCGGGTGAGGCCATGAAACCGGCGCCATTTTCCCTGTGGCGTTTTGCCCGCACCTTTCCCGGTCCTCACGCGCGGTGGTATGTCACCGGCAAAGTGGCCAGCGATCCTCTCTATCCGGCCGTCCTGCGCGCTCTGCAAGGCACCACGGCCCCGCTGCTCGACCTCGGCTGCGGCATGGGCGTGCTCAGTTTCTATCTGCGTGCCCATGGTTTTCTCAATCCGATCCACGGCATGGATTATGATCCCCGGAAAATCGAAGCCGCCCGGCATGTCCTGCAAAACGGCACGGCGGCAAACCTGACCTTCGCCCAGGGGGATGCCCGCGAGGAATTGCCTGCCCATCAGGGTTCCGTGACCATCCTCGATATCCTGCAATACTTCCCGCCGGAAGAGCAGGCGCGCCTCCTCACAGAAGCCGCCTCCCGCCTCAGTGCGGACGGCGTGCTGGTGATCCGCAGCGGCCTCGACACCCCCGGCTGGCGCTTCCGCTTCACCCGCTGGAACGACCGCATGGCAAACCGGCTGCATTGGATGCAAGCTCTGCCGGTCCATTACCCGACGGCGGAAAGCCTCACCACCACCCTGACCGCCGCCGGCCTGACCGGCACCCTGCAGCCCCTCCACGGCCGCACCCCGTTCAACAATTGGCTGGCGGTGTTCCGGCGGGCGTGAGGCCCGGACCGGGCGGGATTGGCGGCAAATCACAGGTCCAGCCCCCGCTGGAAAGTTCAGTGAGGAGAGCCCCGAGCAGTGCGGGGGAATGCGGGTGGCCCTGGTGGACTAACAGAATAGATCCCGGCAGGAAAGCCGGGCGGAGCCGGGCCAGCAGGACCGGGACCGGAGCAGGCCGGGTGTCGAAGGCGCGGGCCGTCCAGCCGAGGCAGGTGAGCTGCACTTCCCTGAGCAGCGGATGGGTGAAGGGATTGCGGAATCCGGCCGGGGCGCGGAACCAGACGGGCGGGCGGCCGGTGAGCTGTGCAAGCGTTTCCTGACACCTCAGGATTTCCCGGCGCTGGGCGGCGGGCCCATACGCCCAGAAGGATTTTTCGGGATGGGTATGGGTATGATTTCCCACCTGGTGGCCCGCCGCAACGATGGCGCGGACCAGATCCGGCCGGGCGGCGGCGCGTTCGCCGATGAGGAAAAAGATGGCTTTGGCCCGGTGGGTGGCGAGAAGTTCGAGGAAGGCGGGAGTATCCCCGCAGGGACCGTCGTCGATGGTTAGAAACAGCGTCCGGCCGGTGGCGGGAAATCGCCGGAGTGCCGGGCTGAGGGGCGTGGAGCAGGGACAGAGGGTGAACCCCACCAGAGTCAGATGAACCGCCGCCAAGGCGATGAATCCGGCGGGGAATCCCACTTTCCAAAAGAGGACGGCCGGGATGAAATGCAGCAACGCCAGGAGCAGCCAGGTCTGACGGACGGTTTTCATAACAAAAGACGTGACGGGGAATCAGGATTCCGCCGCCGGCGGGGTTTCCGGCGCGGGAGTGCCCCACTTCCATAGCAGAAACGGCAGATTGCAGAACACAAATCCCAGCCAAATCCGGCAGACCTGACTTTCCCAGCCGGCATCAAAACTGCGCCAGCCAGCATAGAGTGTCATCGCGGCGAGACATCCCCAGTCCTGCGCCTGGGTCCGGCGGGCGGGGTCCGCCTCCATGCGGGGAAGCAGCAGGGAAATCAGACCCATCACCAGATGCGGCAGGAGGAACAGCAGCCCGGCCACCACCAGCCAGCGCAGGACGGTGGGGGCGATGGTTTCCGTCAGGGGGATGACCCCGGTGGCGGTGAGGCTGAAAACAGCGAGGGCGAGAAATGCTGCCTCCCCCGCATGATTCCCGGGAGTGGCGGTAGAGTAGGTTTGTTCATCAGCGGCGGCCGGGCGCGCCGTGCAGGCGGCGAGCCAGCGGAAAACCGGAGTGATGGCACGTGGGGTCATGGCGCGGCGAAGGCAGGTTCAAAGACTAACCATTGGTCAGGCCGCTGGCGCACTACCCTGGCCAGCAGGTCCGTCCAGTCGTGGGCCAGGCGGATCGCGGCGGCATCGCGCCCTCCCGCGGCGCGGTCGGGCTGGAGCGGGGCATGGAAGGTGATGCGGTAGCGGCGGTGGCCCTGCCGCTGCACGAAGGCTGGCAGACACAGGGCCCCAGCCGCCGCCGCGAGCACAAACGGGCCTTTGGGAAGCAGCCAGGTTTTCCCCTCATCAGGCAGCTCCATCACGGTTAGCCCGGCGGGGGCGCGGTCGGCCTGGAGGGCGACCCAGTCACGCCGTTGCAGGGCACGCAGAAGTTCCACGCCGAGGATGCTTTCGCTGGAATTGTAGAGCACGGTGTAGGTGCCGTCCTCCAGCCGCCGGATGCCTTCCTCGCGGAGCCGTTGCAGCCGGGGGTTCCGCTCGGGGAGGCGCACGGCAAAAAAATGCCGCCCCATTTTCCCCGCGAAACAGGCGGCCGCCGCATCATAACTGCCCATGTGGGCGGTGCAGAGGATCACCGGGCGGTCCTGGGAGGAGGCGTTTTGGAAGTGCTCCAGACCGTCGATTTCCCACGAGAGCACGTCCGCGCCCTGTTGGAAACGGATCCCGTCCACCGCCGCACGGGCGAATTGATAAAAGGCGCGCCAGGCCCACCACAGCCGAAGCAGTGGCGGGCGGTCCGGCAGCAGGGTTTTGAGATTGCCCAAAACGGAACGGCGCTGTTTTCCCGCGGCGAGAAAAATGAGAAAACTCCACCCGGCGATCAGGGGGGCCTCCAGAAAGGACGGGCAGGCCCGCACTCCACCCAACAACAACAGCCACGGCACATCCCCATAAAGCGACCAGCGCGCCGGGGCGGATCCGGCAGCCGGTTCGGGGGGAATGGGGGAAGTCATGAACCGGCAGAAACGGGGAAACGGAGGGAGGTGTCAAGGCGCTCCGGAAGCCTGCGGGGAAATTAAAGGACACAATTTGAATCCAGACCCATTCCAGGCCACGTTGGCTGATGATGGAAGCTGACTACGATGTCGTCATTATTGGCGGAGCCCTCGCGGGGGCGGGCATGGGGATTCTCCTGAAGCGGGAGCTGCCGCAGGCCAGGGTCCTGATCGTGGAACGCAGTGAGGCCTTTTCCTTCAAAGTGGGCGAAAGCACCTCGGAGGTAGGCAGTGCCTTTTTGATCCGGGTGCTCCGGCTGGGGTCTTGGCTCTCGCGGGAGCAGATTGCCAAAAATGGACTGCGGTTCTGGTTCAACCGGCCGGAAAACACCTGCGCGGGACGGTGCGCCGAACTGGGGCCCAAGCTGCAGGTGAGGCTGCCCGCCTATCAATTGGACCGGTCGAAACTGGACACTCATGTGCTGGGCCTCGCCGCCGGGGACGGGTGTGAAGTGGTCCGGCCCGGTGTGGTGCGCGATTTGCAGCTGGAAGGCCTCGGCAGGAACCGGCTGACCGTCAGCACCGCCAGTGGGCACCGGACCGTCACCGCCAAGTGGGTGATTGATGCCTCCGGCCGCGCTGCGATGATTGCCCGGCAGCGGGGGACTTTGGAAAACCTGGAGGCACACCCCACCAGCAGCATGTGGTGCCGGTTCCAGAAGGTGGGGGATCTCGACAGCCACGAAATGGCCGGGCTGCATCCGGAGATGTCACAGCGGGTGTGGTCCCAGCGGTCCACCGCCACCAATCACCTGACAGGCGATGGCTGGTGGGCCTGGGTAATCCCGCTGCAGGGCGGCGAAGTGAGTGTGGGGCTGACCTGGGACCGGCGGATTTTCGCCCCCCCGGCAGAGGGCACCATCCCGGACCGTCTGACCGCCGTGTTGCGCAGTCATCCCATCGGCCGCTATCTCATGCGGGAGGCCGTGGCGGTGGAGAAAGATGCCCATTTTTACGGCACGGTCGCCTACCGGAACACCCAGGTGATCGGCGATGGCTGGGCCACGGTGGGGGATTCATCCGGTTTCATGGACCCGCTCTACAGCCACGGGCTGGATTTCGTGGGAAACACCGTCTGGGCGGTGCA
This sequence comes from uncultured Verrucomicrobiota bacterium, assembly GCA_942492905.1. Lineage (GTDB taxonomy): Bacteria > Verrucomicrobiota > Verrucomicrobiia > Verrucomicrobiales > V1-33 > CAIZWU01. The sequence continues at coordinate 341,618 of OW818657.1, read as the reverse complement.
TCGCCTCGTGTCCGATTCCCTGCGTGGCGAGAACGTCCAGGACCGGGTCGCGGCCTACGATTTGAATTACCGCGAGAGTTTCCAGCGCTGGTTCACCTCGTTGTACCGGGACAAATACCAATACATCGGGGATGCGGAACTGATGAATGCCGCAGTCCTGATGGACGTTGGCTGTTATTTCATCGGGCCGGTCAAAATGGTGATGGATGACCATCATAAAAATCTGGCCAGCCTGCCTTATGGGGGACCGGTGGGGGCGGCCTTCGGAAAATTCATGACCTTCTACAACCGGCGGCTGGCCCACCTCGGGCGGCGGCGGCGGGAACGCGGCACCTTCGGGCCCAAAAATCTGGACCAGCATTTTATTTTCCGCGATAGCTTCCATCCTGGTTATGCGGTGAGGAAGCTGATTTTCAGCGGCATGCGTGCCTGGTTGAAAGCCGAATGGTCAATGCTGTGGAATCGACAGCCCAAACCCCAGCCCAAACCCCAGCCCATGCCGCAACTGGCCCCGGACGTGCCGCCGCTCTCTCCGGCCCCCTGAATCTTTTTTGCACGATGGGATTGTCAAAATGTCTCTCCGCCCGATGATCGGCCCCTTGGTTACCCTCGATCCATCCTCTTCCCAACTCATTGTCCGGACCGGAGCCACGCAAACCCGCGTGGTCACCGAAGCCAACCGGGTGGTTCTGGAATTAGCCATGCCCCTGCTGGCCGGCCCGGACTTTGAAGTCATCGCCTCCGGAGCAGATTTCTCCCGGCACGGAAGTCTCCATCTCCTGCATGGGCCGGGGCTGATCGCCGGCGTCGGCCTTGCCGATCCTGGATTGCCCCCGCTGGAAGCCGCCCGCAGCCTGTATGCGGCCCTGCTGGAACAGCTCGACGGTCACCACCTGCACCGCGTGTGGAATTACCTGCCGGAGATCAACCGCGAGGTAAATGGCGTTGAAAATTACCGGGCCTTCAATACCGGACGATACGAGGCCTTTACCGGTCATTTTGGCCCGGATTTCCAACCACGCCTGCCCGCGGCTTCTGCGGTTGGCACGGTTGGCGGAACTCTGGCAGTAGCCTTCCTCGCAGGTTCTGGCCCGACCCGGCACTTTGAAAACCCGGAGCAGGTGCCCTCCGTGGAATACCCCTCAGATTACGGCATGGTGCCTCCGGCCTTCTCCCGCGGCACCGTGGTCGAGGGACCAGCCGCTCTTTCCTGGTTTCTTTCCGGCACCGCCAGCATCAAAGGCCACGCCACCCTGGGCAGCGAAATCGAGGAGCAGGCCCGGCTCACCTTCGACAATGTCCAGATCATGTTCCAACGCATGGGATTGCCGGAAAAGGTGGCCGCGTCCTGGAAAATTTTCCTCCGTCACGCCCACGACCTGCCCGCCGCCCGGGCCGCCTTTGAGACGGCCTTTCCCACCTATGCCGGAGATGCCATGTTTGTCCTCGCCGACATCTGCCGGTCCGGGCTCCTCCTTGAGGTTGAAGCCACCTGCCATGCTCCCCTGGGCGCCCCGCTCCACTCATGAAACTTCCGGCCCTCTGTCTTGCGTTAGGTCTCCTTTCCCCCGCCTGGGCAGGAGAGCCGGCCCACCCTGCCCCGCCTGACCCTGCGTCCGACTGGTCGGTGGACGTTGAAACCGGCAGCCTGTGGCGGATTTCCGACAACACCTTCCTCGACTACGTCGTCCTGCCCCAAATCATCTCCCTGCGGACGCCCGCCCATTTCCGGTTCAGCCTCGGCCACGGTGAACTCACCGTCCGCAGCCGCTTTTCCCTTTTGGCGGAAGCCATCACCACCGGGCCGGAAACCGCCTACCTGGGTTTTTCGGCCAGTCCCTCCCTCGAATATTGGTTCCCCGGCCGCACCACCGCCCTCTACGCCAGCGTGGGCGGGGGATTCGGGGCCATCGACAGCACCGGAGTTCCAGGGGGCCAAGGTCAGGATTTCACCTTGAACTGGTTTGCCTCCGCCGGCGTGCGTCACTACCTGAAACCCGGTTTCGCCCTGTCTGCCGGCCTCATGTTCCAGCACTGGTCGAATGGCGGGGCCACTGACCCCAATCCGGGTCTGGACGCCCTTGGCCCGGTCATCGGCGCCTCGTGGCACTTCTAAATCGAAGTCCTTTCCCCCGGGCTTCCCGCATCCCCTCCGTTCCAAGAAGAATTTCCAGTTGAAATCAGCCACCGCGGACGCATGTGTTTCCTTCGCACAGGCATTCCCTGATGCATCCGCCTCGCTAGCTCAATTGGTAGAGCAGTTGACTCTTAATCAATTTGTTTCAGGTTCAAGTCCTGAGCGAGGCACTTCCTTAAAACCAAGGAGGTATAGCGAATCTCCGGCCGTCAGAAATCTGGCACCTGTGCATTTTCTGTGCATTTCCCGGGAGGGGGCATGCGTTTCCTGCTTCCCCAGCTCCGCACGGATTGCAGCAGCGGACGGATACTCCTTGGGGCTCGACGAGGAGTGTGGAGTTCCGGAATCTTTGCCGTCCTGAAGAGGACTCTCGCGGCGCTGTCTATTGACGATGATCTTTATTCCGTTCCGCGAGCCACACTTAAGCCACTTGCAGGGCTTCTACTCGCCGTGCTGGAAAAGCGGCAGTTCCTTGCACGTGTCGGGCCAAATTGGCGGACCTCCGGTGTTGCGAGCCGCATTCATGCACCGATCCTTCCGGAGATGTGTGCCAAAAGGCGAAAATCCTCAGCTAGACCCGGAGCGTGCCGCCTTTGTCACAAAGAGACAGCATTGTCATTGTCGCACATCATTCCGGACTTTTTCCATGATCATTCGTCCATGATGTTTCCCACCGGGAACCAAGGCAATCCACTTCCATTCAGTCAGCCCATCAGCACAACACCGGGCGTGCGCTTTGCCAGAAAACAGCACGGATTCTACGAACGCCGCCATGGCTTTATTGAGCGGCTACTCTGCCAAGCCTGTGAACAGCAGTTCAGCAAGCTGGAGGATTACGCTAAACGGTTTTTTTACGGGAGCACAAGTCCCATCCGCATCCAACTTCAGTCATCACCGAAGAACATTTATCACGCGGACTATAACAAATTGAAACTCTTTCAAATGTCCTTACTTTGGAGGGCAGTTGAGGCACGCGGGGAATTTTTCACAAAGGTTTCCCTGAAAGATTCACAGCGCGAAATGCTACGTATCATGCTTTTCGAGGGAAACCCGGGTGCGGCGCATGACTTCGGTTGCTCGATGTCCAGGTTCATTGTCCCGAATGAAGTGCTTGGCCTCGACGGGTTGCCAGACTGGTCGATGGAGTCATTTATTGGACAACCAGCAAGCCGAAAGCACGAGGGTTACAGTTCGCACCAGCTCGTGATGGGGGCGCTTGGATGGTTTTTCTTCACCCCTGACGAGAAATATCCCGAGGAGTTCCTTGGATCTTTGCTTCAAGTTGATGGCTCCTTTGCGCTTTATAGTGACGACGGATTGGCGTTTCTCAGACAGTTCTCCAGAAGGGTAATAGCAGCGGGGAACATAACCGCCCGTGACGTTGTTAATGAGAAGCTTGCACGAATCCCCCCTGCCACGCTTGTCGGCCGCCCCTATTTTGAGAGTCAGTAGGACGCCGGCTGGATCGAAGGCTCCCGTCCACGAAAAAGGGGACACGGTTAAGGCTCACCTTCGGATCGTGTGCAGGTGGCCTTATATCGGCGGGTCGATGCTGTTCCAACCCGCGCACCCCTCTGGAGTGACTCCTCGTAAACTTCCGAGCCCAAGGGTGAAAGCCGGTCAAAGCAATAGAACATTTGCTTCGGAGAGTTGAGGGCCTTGTTGACGACGGAATTAAGGGAAATTCTCTTTTTAAGGGAAAAGTTTAATAGATGGGTCCCGTGAAATAAGTCCGGTCCGTGGATGGCGCTGCTTTGTTGTAGGTCGCCCCGCCACCGGCCCCGATGTAGGCATTGCCGCGGGTGTAGAAGGCAATTCGCCCTGCCAGCGCGCCGGCTGGGAATTGCCCCATCTCGTACATGGTCCGCTCCACCCCATAGACGGAGTCCCTCACCAGGTAGGGGCATTCCCCCCGGGTGCTGATGCTGTTCAGCGTGACGCAGTCCTTGAGGTTGTCGTTGCCGGTGCCCTCTCCGGCGATCAGGACCGCACACCCGTATCCAAAATTGGCCGTGTTTGCCGCCGGTTTGGCCCCGCTCAATCCATCCGCTTTGTAGATTGCACCCAGAGCCTCATCCATCATGTAGATGGTCTTGACGTTGGTGGCCGTGACGTTGCTGGCGCCGGAGCATTGCTGAATCAGCACGCCGATAATGGCCCCTTCGATGTGAATGTCAGTGAGGGTGACGAACCCCTGCGCGACGATGGCCGCCAACGGGTAATCCCGGATCCATGTCGGAGCCGGGTAGATGACGGAGTCGCCGCCGCCAATCGCCGCGTGGGCGGAGCTGATAGATTTATGGAGGCCCATATCCACCGTGGTGCAGCGGACGGAGCAGTTGTTTGTCCACTGCGAGAAATGCAGGCCCACGGCATCCCGGAAGGTCGGGCTCGTGATCCAGCATCCTGAAATGTCCAGCCCGTTGACGGTCGCCGCCGAAAAACTGCCAGCCGGCGGCTTGTGCCGGCAGAATCCAATCCCGAACCCGGAAGCGTTCGTGACCACCACATCATGGATCAGGGAGCATTCCTCCACCCCCGCCTTGGAGGAAATCCCGGAAACCCGTTTCAAACCGCCCGCCCGGTGGGCGAAGGAGGCATTGTGGCATTCGATGTCCATGCCCATGACCTTGGTGCTGTAGCTGAAGGCGCTTCCAATCTCTGCCCCGATCCAGACCATGGCCGCATGGTTCGCCGGATCGCCGGGCGCGCCCCATTGTTCCGCCTTCACCCATGTCGCATCCCATGCGCTCGTCGCCCGCAGGAAGGTCAGGTTGCGGCCCGACCCCACGAGGGCAACGGCCGTCGATGCCAGGTCAATGGGGGCCGCGACATCGTAAACCCGGGTCGCCAGCGACACCCTGAGTCCAAAGCCGCTGCTCACCAGCCGGGCGGCCTTGACGGCGCAGTTGATCGCCACATCATGCCGCCCGTCCGTCAGCCCCCACCATTCCGGATAAGCCAGGTTGGAACCAAAGGTGCCCGTAATGTCCCCGGCCACAAAGCCGGAAAAGACCTGGTCGCGCCCCTTGTCGAGCGTGCCCATGCAGATCAAGCCGCCCGACCCGCCTTGGATGAAGCGGTAATTGTCCGGGATAATTACTTTGTCGGTCCCGACCGTGTGAATGGCCGTCAGGGTAATGTCTGCCCTCAGGTGCAGAGTGATCGGGCCGGATTCCAGCAGGGCCGCTTGGAACTGCGCGGACGTGTAAATGTTCCGCCCGTTGCTCCGGATGTCTGCCCGGGCATAAAGCTCGGTGAATTTCGCGTTGATCATGTCCCGCCCCGCGGCGGCCGTGATGTCGGCGCCGGGCGTGATGATCTGCTGGGCGGCAGCAAGCACCAGCACGCAGGAGAGCAGCAAAAGGAAGAAAAAACGGGCTTTCATGGGGTTCTTACACTTGGTCAAAGGTATGGTCGAAACTCAACACATCCCCCAAGGGGAAATCACCGCAAGGCGGCTGCAGATGGCACGAATCGCCCGTGGGAATGGGTCCAAAGCGGAGCGGCTCGCGGCCATTGCCGAGGACAACGCATTGGCAGGTCATGGGGGCCGGGCCGAGGCGCGGAAGGTTCTGAGTCTGCTGAGCCCCCGACTGAAACGTGAGCGGTCGGACCTGCCCCGGGCTTCAGGACGCGTTCATTCGGGCTAAGCGTCTTTCCTGGGCGGATGGCGGCAGGCCCTTCACCTTGTGTGATCCGCACAATCAGCACCCGCGCTTCGGGGCGCATGGCCTTATCCAGCCGTGGCAGATGGCGCAGCGGGCGTCGGAAGCGGTGGAATGGTGTGGGGATCAGGCACTGATTTCCATTCGTCGCTGACATCGGGGATACCCAAAGATGCCAACAGCACTTTCAAAACCACCGCTTCAGACCCTTTTGTTATCATCGACCCTCCCCGGCAGTCATCAACCCGCAAAAGTGCTAATTCCTCGTATTGGGGATGCCCTGGATCTGAAGTATGGTAAGCGAAAGCGAACGATTTGAGGCTGGATACCTCCAGTTCGATTCCATTAACTGTAATTGTTGTGGTCATTTGATTTGTTGTTCGAATTAGAGATCCGTGAAACAAATGTCTGTTGTACCCTCCATCCTCGTATTCTCTGCATGCCTGATGCCAAAGCATCACAGCGGGTAAGTTCCACAGTTCGCAGCGATGATTTTCGCGCACGATGCATCTCTAGGAATTTCCTTGAGGCATTATGCCAGTTCCCGCGGGGCCCGGGGCCGGTTCTGCTTTTGTTCCCGGCGAAGGAACGCGATATAGTCTTGTGCCTTATTGTGGAGCGCGCCACATGGGCACTTGCCTGGTGGGGGTTGCGAATGGGACTGGCTCTCTCTGCGGCCGCGGCGGTGCGCCTGGCCCTCGGACTCAATCCGCTCTGAATGGGGGGGAGCCCGATCGCGGCAAATGAAATCATCCTTCAACCATCGGCGGACAAGTTTCAAAGCAGTTTAGCGCAACGGGAGGACCCGTCGGTTAGTTTGTCGGAAGGAGGCTTCCCTGTGGTGAATCTGAACCAGGAGGGGCCGGGCCTGCTCCTTCCGGGGTGACGTTACCGCAGCGGCCCGTCCCGGCCCGTCCCGGCACGTCTTCCGGCCACTTGCGCGGAACACGCGGGCGAGCGGTCAGGCCGGTGGGCAGCGCACAGCGACGGGTTGGAGCGTCGAAACATGACCTCTCCATTCGTTATGACATGGCGAATTTGAGGCGCTCCTTGAATGGGCGGATCGCCCTCGTCGGTGGCGGTTTCATTCTGCATCCTTCCGCCCATGGCCGGCGTCCTTAAGGGTATGCACCTCATTGAATGGCTCAATCAGCATCCCCCCTTTATGGAGGAGGTGGCCAATCAGATTCGGGAACAATTGCTGGGGAAGGCCATCACCCATGGACTCGAGAAGGGAATCCAGGAAGGGACAGTGACCGAGTTTCTGCTAACTGGCCCCTTGGTGCTGGAGTTCGCGGACTGCGTCGGCCTGACCTGCTCCATTCCGTTCCATGGCAAAGGGGTGGCCACAGGCATCACCGCAGAGGATGGCGATTCCTTTACCACTCCAGAGGGCGACGTTTTCGGCTACGTGGATATCGCGGTCCCTGAAGCGGCGTGGGGCGTCGAAGCATACCTCAGAATGTATCCGCACATCGAGCGGGTGGTATCGGTTGAATCGGTCGAATTCAATAATGAGTGAGGAGACCTTCGCAGGAGGGGCAGCAATGAGTTGCCGCCCAGGCATCCAACAGCCTGGGCAAAATAAATTTGCTGGGGTATCGCCATGAAACTCCTGATCCCTATCGCCATCTGTGTTTTTGCCGGTGTCCTGGCTATCCTCGCTGGCCGGCAAGCTTCCGCCCAAGCAACGATTCCTATGCCCGTGGCACCAACTCCCGGCAATGCCGACTACGTGGTGGCCCAGGGTCCAAGTGTGCCTGAGCTTATCGCCCTGGTGTTCCAAACCGGCCGCTGGGTGAAACTGGATCTCGCGCGGTCTGGTCCAGCGCTCCATGGATGTTGAACGCCCCCAGACATTGCCATCGGCCTGTGTGCTCCTGTGCGAGGCACTTCTTCACTCCCAGGAGATTGCAGGCAGAGGCTGATTTCATGACACCGATGGAGGCGGCCCGCCCGATGAAAGACGGCGGCCTTGTTGTGGTAAAGCGCCAGACCTTGGCTGCATTCTGCAATCGTTCCGGGTGACGCGGGTGGGATTTTTCCCCGATGAAGGAGCTGGAATGCTGCCTGCTAAACAGGCCTCATGAACTTTTCCTCCACCTCTTTCCCATCCTCTTCACAGCATCGACTTCCCCAGCGCCGGAAAAAGTCGCGTTCCGTGGCGGTGGTGGGTGGGTTGGTGATTCTGGACTGGCTTTTTATGGCGATTTCTGGCTTGGGCCTCGGAATCGTCCTTGTCGTCATTTCCGTGCTCACGGCAATGATTTGAGGGGTACTGGTGAATAGGGCGGTATTGTCACCCTGGTTTATTTGGCTTTTGGAAATCAGGGGACAAGCGTGGGGGATGGCCAAACCTCTATTCACCCCCGTCGCTGGGTTGATCCAGGACCTGCTCCTCGTGTCAGCCATATTCCTGTTGGTGATGGGAGTGTGCATGGTGTTGGCGCTTCGTCTCTCTGATTATTTGATCACGAGGAAACGGAGGAAGGCTCTGATGGGTCGGTGCAGGCTGCCTCTCATCCAATAGCCGTCCCAACGGCCCGGGCCTCAGAGGTCTCTTTTCGGCGTGATGCGTCTGGCCAGTGCAGATTTCGTACAGAAATTATGGTTGTTCATCCATAATATCTTGCCGCTGGTCATTATGGTAATTATACCACCAAGATGCGGGCTCTTCCGCTGCGGACCTGATGCGGGTCAATTCCCAGCCAGGTTCATCTTCAACCCTCGATCCCCTCGAATATGAATGCGCCGATGCCCTTCCCGAATCAGGCTGTTCCAGTTCCGCCCTCCGGCAAGTCCAGCCGATATCCAAGTGCCGGTTTCCGGCGACTGACCCGGCTCTCCTTGCCGTTAATGTTATGTTTTGCCAGTGCTTTGCCTGCGCAGGCGGCTCCTGCTTTCGCGGGAAGCAGCAGGGCCTATGGTTTGCGGAGCGATTTGGCCGTGGCCGGGCTCGGGCTGGTGAACCCTGCTCCAGCAGGTTTGGCGCAAGGGGAAGCTCCCCCCTCCTACTCCTCACAACAGGCCGCCGTTCCCCTGAATGTGAACGTCAGTCAACTGCTCGTGATCGATCTTTTGAAGGCTACCGGAACGATCACTTCGTCCGCGACTTCCGATATCGGCACTGCCGCCGCGGTAAAAACCACCGCGGCATCCTCGACGGTTGAAAATCTGGAGCTCTCTGTGGGCAGCCTGCTTTCCATCCTTCCAGCCACCCCTCCCATCGTGGCGATTGAGGCGACAGCCGTGCAGGGAAATACGGTGATCACGGGCAGCAGCAGCGGCCTCCTCGGGTTGAGCGGCCAGACTCAATTGACAGGATTGAAACTGAAGGTGTTGAATGTTCCCGTGACGCTGACGGTAGGGGACAACCCTCCGCCGAATACGGAAATTGATCTGGCATTGGCCGGGCTGGCCGGGGCCCGCCTCATCCTCAACGAGCAGACAGTGACCGGAGACGGAGCGGGGCGGATCACGGTTGTCAGCAATGCGCTGAGTCTCAAATTCAACGCGGTCGCCCTGGGCTCCCTCGGTCTGTTGAATGGCACGGTCGAGGTCGGGCATCATGAGGCGCAGGTGACGGTGGATCTGGATAATGACGGCACGATCGACGAAAATGATCCCGATGATGACGGGGATGGTCTGCCGGACACCACAGAAGGCGGGGGGACGATTGATTCCGATAATGATGGCCTCCCTGATTCACGGGATACCGACAGCGACAACGACAGCATCCCCGATCAGATCGAGGGAGCGACGGATCCGGACGGGGATGGCAGGGGCAATTTCGTGGATCTGGATAGCGATGGAGATGGCATCGCAGACGCTTTGGAGGGCGTGGGGACGCCGGATGCGGACGGAGTGCCGAATTTTCTGGATTTGGACAGCGATGGCGACGGCATCAATGATGTCAGGGAAAATGGCGGTTCCGACCTCGATGGCGATGGTCTGCGCGATGGCCATATCGACACCAATAATGACGGCATTTCCGACACCGTGCCTGCGCCTCCAACACTCCGGGACAGTGATGCGGACCTGGCTCCCGATTTTCTTGATCTCGATAGTGACAATGACAGCCTTTCCGATCTGCAGGAGGGCGGTGCGATGGGGGTGGATGCCAACAATGACGGTATCCTTGATGATCCCGATGGGGATGGCGACGGAATCACCAACGGCGCTGATGGAAAGACCGGTTTTGGGGATGCCAATGACGCGGCTCCCCGAAATACCGACAGCACCGATACTCCGGATTACATAGATCCGGATTCGGACAACTCCGGATCGCCTGACATTGCGTCGGCTGGAAATGCCTCACTGGATGCGAATGGCGACGGACGGGTCGATTCCATAGCGGATCCGGACGGTGATGGGATTGCACAATTGGTGGATAGCAAACCCAACGCGTCCGGAGGGCTGGCCGCGCTCCTCACCTTCCAGCAGTGGCAGGCAGCAAACTTTACGCCGGCTGAGCTGCTGAACCCGGCGATTTGCGGTCCCAATGCCGATCCCGACGGTGATGGATTGGCAAATTTGCTGGAATTCACCTTCGGCACGCTGCCGAAGAACCCGGCCAGCAACGCGGCTCCCCTCGTCCAGGTTGGCACCAGTCCCGGGGGCCGGACGATAGAGCTCACAGTGCCCAAAGCACCAGGCATCTATGCCTTCGTGGGTGTAGAGGTATCCACCCAGTTGGAGCAGCCGGGCCAATGGTCCTATCGCCCGGATCTTGTGGTAATCGCTTCAGAATCCGGCACTTCCCTGGTTTCGCGCTGCACGATCGATCCGGTGCAGATGCCGCGGCTCTTTGTGCGCGTGCGCTCCCGCATTCCCTGAAAATATTGAAGCGCTATCGGCGTCCGCAGGATCTTGAAATCCTGCGGACGCGGGCGCTGCCAGGAAATGCATGGGGCCGATTCAGGTCATGGAGTCAGGCTGGGAAAGGGCGCGCGCTCCGGCAGCGCCGTGCCCCGCGCCACAGCAAGCTGCCCCTGAATTAATTGGGCTGAGTTGCACCTTCGATGCAAAACATCGTTTCAGAATCCCCGCCGCCGTAGTTTCCAAAGCGAAGAAAAAGCCGGAAGTGCTGCTCGGTTTTTTGCCAAAAAGATGCAGGATACCCGGCATGAACCCGCGCCCGCCCCTTCCTCCATTCACCGAAGAAACCGCCCTCAAAAAAGTCCAGGCGGCCGAAGACGCATGGAACAGCCGGGATCCAGAGCGGGTGTCGCTGGCTTATACGGAGGATACCGAGTGGCGGAATCGCGATGTGTTTCTCCACGGGCGGGCCGAAGTCGTGGAGTTCCTGAAAAACAAATGGCAGCGGGAGCAGGATTACCGGCTCAAGAAAACCCTGTGGGCTTTCACGGGAAACCGGATTGCGGTGCGATTCGAATATGAATGGCACGACGGCGCCGGTCAGTGGTGGCGCAGTCATGGCAACGAAAATTGGGAGTTCGATGAATTCGGCTACATGGCCCGCCGCTTCGCCAGTATCAATGATCAGCCGATCACGGAAACTGAGCGTAAATTCCGGTGGGCCCGCGCCTGACCCGGCGGCGCTTCCATTTATGCACCCCCTCTCATCCCATGAAACCCAATCCCCAAATTCTCCTCACCGCACTGGCCGGCGATGCCCTTTGTCTCGGACCGCACTGGATCTATGACCAGCACGAGATTGCAAAAAAGTTCGGCCGGATCACCGGCTATGCGGCGCCGGCCACGAGCTATCACCCCGGAAAACAGGCGGGAGACTTCACTCACTACGGGGATCAAACCCTGATTCTGCTGCGCTCGCTGGCGGAGCATGGGCGGTTTGATTTGACCAGCTTTGCCGCGGAATGGCGGGCTTTTTGGGACGATCCCGCGACCCACAGTTACCGCGATGGAGCCACCAAGGCCACCATGGAAAACCTGAGAAAAGGAGCCCTCCCGGACGAGGCGGCCTCAGCTTCCCATGACGTCGCCGGGGCCGCCCGGATCGCTCCGTTGTTCCTTCTGAAATGGGAATCCGACAAAGCCTTGTTCCAGGCGGCGCGGGCCCAGACCGCCTTTACCCACGGAGATCCTCAAGTGATCGAAACGGCAGAGTTCTTCGCCCGGGTGACGCTGGCGGTGCAGTCCGGCACGGAGATTTCCGCCGCTTTGAGAGAAACGGCAGCGCTGCCGCATTGGCAGGCCATCCCGGAAGGGTGGTTTGCGGCGGCAGTGGCTTCCAGTGCTTCCAGGGAGCCTGACGCGATTGCGGCCCATGCACTCGGCCTTTCCTGCCATGTGGAGGATGCCTTTCCGGTGACTTGCCACCTGTTGCTGCGGCATCCGCAGGATCCGGTGATGGCCCTCACCACCAATGCCGAAACGGGGGGCGACAGCGCTGCGCGGGCGCTGCTGATAGGCATGGTTTACGGAGCCCTGCCCAACGCCACACCGCTTCCCGGGGAGTGGATCACGGGTCTACTCGCCCACGATGAAATCCAGCGTCTCATCGCACGGGTCACCTCGCTGGTGTAAGTCCAGAGGGGATGCAGATCCCCCATCCTTAAAACTAACGTGCCACGCCGCTGGCGTTCAACGCATGGTGGACCTTGATGGCCACGTAGGCGTCATTGGCCGCATACACCAACTGCTTTTCCGAGAGCTGCATCGCGGACCAATTGGAAGTGGTGATGCTCTTGGACTTCGACATCCGTTGCTGGAACAGGATCGCGATGGCCGATTTCGCCCCCACCGAGTTCCGGTAGCCGAGCATCCGGAAGGACCGGTCCAGATCCACCACCCCGCCCGCCCGGATGCTGAACCGGTTGGAAATATGGCTCAGGTCCCCCCGCAGTCCAAAGCCGATCTTCTTGATCTCCGTGCTCTCCAGCAGGCCCATGATCGCCGGCAGCGACTCCTGGACGTGGGGCTGGAAAATGTAGGCCCGCTCCAAGGTGGAAAACTGCACCACATGCGGCCCCTCCGACTTCTGCCCCTTGAAGAACGTCGGTTTGGACTCGGTATCAAATCCCACCTCCCCCGCCCGCGCCAGATCCTCGAATGCGGACTGGGCCTGCGCCGCACTTCTCACCACCATGATCCGAGGGAGGTCCAATCCCACGAAAGGTTCCAACGCTGCGATCTGTTCCCGGGTGGGTGGTTGTTTCGGTTGAGTCATGTTTGTTAAATAAGCGCTGAATGGCCATGATCTTCCGGGGAAAACCCGCGGGCAAGACCTGATCCCGCGGCGATCCCACCCGCCCCGGCTTGAATTCAGTTCTCTTTCCTGCCCCCGGCCGCGCCTGCGCAATCAAACCACGTGGCCGTCAGGCATCCCCAAAAACCCGCTTCCGCAGCAATCGCAGATCAACCGGCAACAGGATCAGCAGAATGAGGGCGCTGAGCCCGGCGGCGGCGGCGAGATGCCAGGTGGGAGTGCCGGCCAGCAGGAGCCAGCGCAGGCCTTCGGCGAGCTGATGCAGGGGATTGAACTGCACCACCGCTTTCAGCCAAGGCACCTCTGGCAGCGGGAAATAAGTGCTGCTGGAAAATCCCACCGGCAGAATGACGAGGAAAAACGGCAGGCCCATATGGTCGATGCTGGGCAGCAAAGCGGTGAATAACAACCCGACCGCAGAGAACGCCAAGGCCGCCAGAAACAGCAGCGGCATCGCCAGCGGCAGCCACGCCCAGTGCAGCTGCAGCGCCCCGGCCATGCCGAAACCCAGCAGAACCAGACAGACGATCAGCGCGTAGAACGTCGCCAGACTGGCGGCCCATAACGCCTCGCCCCAGATGACGTGTTCCAGCCGCACCTGGGTGGTCAGTTGCCCTTCCCAGGATTTCTGAAAATGCATCCGCATGTAGGCCGAGAACAGCGATTGGAAAAAGGCCGTCATGAAGGCGGTGTAGGCGAGGATGCCGGGGGCCAGATAGGACAGATAATCGATCGGCTGGCCGGCCCAGCTCAGTTCACTGATCTGCCGGCCGAGGCCCACCCCGAAAGCGAGCAGCATCACCAGCGGTTCAAAGACCGGTGGCAGGGCGGCGGTGTGCCAGTTCCTCAGATGCACCCGCAGGTGGCGGCCCAGTACGGCGCGGCTTTGCCAGTCGAAGGCAGGGCGGAAAACGCTGAAATTCATGAGGGATCGGCGTGGTTCATGGACAGGAAAAGATCGTCGAGCGTGGGCGGGCGCACCTCATATCGCAGGTAGGGGAAGGCCGCGACAAACGTGGCCAGGCCACTGGCATCCAGGGCAAAGTGCCAGTCGGCCAGCACCGTGGCCGGGGTGGTGCCCCGGGCCTTCAGCCAGGCCTCGACCTCACTGGCTCCGGGAAGGCCATGAGGAATGACCACGACGTGTTCGCCCACCACATCCCCCAGCAGTTCCCGGGTGGTTCCTGAAGCCCTGACTTTTCCGGATTGGAGCAGCACGAGCCGGTCGGAGAGGCGTTCCGCCTCGTCCATGTAGTGGGTGGTCAGCACCACCGCCATGCCGGCAGCGCGGAGTTGCGAGACCAATTCCCAGACCCCGACCCGGGCCTGGGGATCCAGTCCGGTGGTCGGTTCATCCAGGAAAACGACCTGGGGCCGGTGCACCACCGCCCGCGCAATCATCAGCCGCCGCTTGTAGCCGCCGGAGAGGGTGTCCGGTTTGTGATTGGCAAATTCCGTGAGGCCGAACTGCTCCAGCAGGGCATCGATCCTGGCCGCCAGGTCCTCGATTTTCGGCCGGTAATAACGCGCGGTCTGCTCCAGATTGCCGCGGACGGTGAAGTCGCTGTCAAAGGTGTCATCTTGCGTGCAGACGCCCAGCGCCCGCCTCGCATGATCCCCATCGGTCGCCAGATCATGCCCCGCGATGCGGATGCTGCCGGCATCCGGACGGAGAAATCCGTAACACATCCTGAGCGAGGTGGTCTTGCCGGCGCCGTTGGGCCCGAGCAGCCCGATCACTTCACCGGCGCCGCAGGAGAGGTCCACGCCATCCACCACCGGCTTGCCCCCGAGCGTTTTCCTCAGGCCCCGGACTTCCAGCAGGGGCTCATTCCTCACAGTGGTGGTGGGCGATGGATGATGGGATCGGCGTTCGGTCATGAAGGAGCAGGCAGGGAAGACTTGGACCACACCAGCGGGGCTGGCGAAATCTGCGGAGGGGCGGCGACGACCCGGGAAACCTCGCTGAGGTAATCCTGATACCAGGCTCCGCCGAGGAAGGCATTCATCGCTTCATCGCTTTCGTAAAGCTGAAAGACGCGCACGACATCGGGATCCAAGTCGTCCTCACAGAAAAAATAGAACAGGTGGGCGGAGTTGGCCTCCACACGGGGTTTGACGTGGCGTTCCCAGATTTGCCGCATCTCCTCCCGTTTGCCGGGCAGGGTGCGGTGCTGGATGAAAAGAGCGGTCCGTTGCATCGTTCAGGCGTGGCCGGGTTTGCGCTTATGGATGATCAGGGAATTCCCGGCGGGGTCCGCCACGATGGCCATGTGGCACACCGGTGTTTCCATCGGCCCCATGCGGAAGGGCACGTCCGCCGCCTTCAGCAGAGCGATGGTGGCGTCAAAATCCACGGCTTCCAGTCCGCAGACGGGACCATCCGCACTGGCCTTCCAACCGGGAGCCTTGCCAATCCCGAAAGTGTGCGCGCCGAGTTCGTATTCCACCCAGAAACTGTCCCCCTCCCCCTCATGGGCCATGGTGGGGACGAGGCCGAGCAAGCCTTCGTAAAAGGCCCGGGAGGCGGCGATATCGGGTGCAGGATAGGAGGTGAAGGCGACTTCGGTGAATAACATGGCGTGCAGTGTGGTTGGTCGGAGTGGATGGATGCGGAATGAATCCCCGCGAGATTGCGCCGGGTCCCGCCGGTCTGCAAACCGCTTCCGCCCTTCTGCTGACAACCCTATGTCAGGAGTCACGTCCGGCCTCCGTCGGCGACTGATGATGCCGGGCGGTTTCGAGGGCCAGTTCCACCAGCCGGGACCGCAGTTTTTCCGGCTTCAGGATGCGCACATTCCGGCAAAAGCTCATCAGCCATGAGGCCAGATAGGTGAGATCGCTGCCGCAGAATCCCAGCGTCACCCGCACCATGCCATCCCCCGGCACTTCCTGGCGGATCGCCGGTCCCCAGTGCCGGCGCACGGTTTCCAACACCAATGGAGTGACCTCCAGCACCGCTGTCTCCCCGCCTTCGGGCGTCATCCATTTCGCCAGATGCTCCGACAAATTGAAGCCGCGCCGCGGAGCCAGCGTTTCGGCCAACAGCACGCAATCAAGGATGCGGTCCGCCCGGAAATCCCTGACATCCCCCCGCATCCGGCACCACGCGATGAGATGCCAGTGGTCCAGATAATACACCAGCCCCAGCGGCTCCACTTCCCGCCAGTCCGCCGCTTCGCGTTTCGCGCCGCAATAGTGCAGCCGCATCACCCGGCCCTCCGCCATCCCCATCTGCAGCCGGCTCAGCGGCACCGGTCCGCTGGTGCCGGGACGGCTGCGCACCAGCATGCCCTGGCGCAGGCGCTGCACCCGGTCCTGCAAATCCGGCGGCAGCACCGCGCTCACTTTCCCCAGCGCCAAGCGGATCGACTCGCCCACTGACGCATCCGTCATCCGTTCCGCCAGCAATCCTCCCGTCGCCAAAGCCAGCGCTTCCGCCGGCGAAAACATGACCGGTGGAAGATGATATCCCCGCCGCAGACTATAGCCCACCCCGGCTTCCCCCACGATCGGCACCCCCGCTTCCCCCAGCGCCACCAGATCCCGATAAATCGTCCGCTCCGTCAGCCCGAAATGCTCCGCCAGCTGCGCCGCCGTGATCACACGCCGCGACTGCAGGAGTATCACCAGAGCAGCAAGACGGTCGGTTCGGTTCATGCGGGAAAATGGCGGAAAGCAGTCGACAGCATGATGGCCAATTTTACGCTCTCAAGAGCAGGCTTCGCGAGATGGAACGCAACTCAAGGTTCAAGCTGACTTCTCGGCGGACACCTGTTAAGCTGTGCTTGTGAAAAGGTTTTTTACTTCCCTTTGGATAGGTTCGTTTTGTGCGGTGCTGCTGATGATGCTTCCGGTCATAGCCGGCCCAGCGGCGGAATCCGGAGATCGTCCGACAAAGCCATTGCCCGATCTGCCCAAGCATATACAGCCGGTTTCAGACAAACTGACCTTGGTCGCGGATTTTGAGAATAAAAAGAATGGTATCGTCACGATGTATCTGATCAATGCCACCAAGGCGGAAGTGGTAATTCCCACTCAGGACGGGGATCTTTACTGCAAACGGACGGCACAAGCGGATGACGGACGATGGCTGCGGTGTGATACCCACGGGTATAGCTGGTGTGGGAACAGCTACATCTCCACCAGTATCCCCGCTGAAAAATTCCAGAGCTGGCCCCAGCGGTGCGACTCCGAGAAGGGCAAGCCGCGAAAAATGCGCTTCCGACTGTTTCAGGCCGCCCCATTCGATCTGGAATCCAATGAAGGATCCGGGATCGTAGAGGAGGAGGAAATTCAAAACTGCCGCTACGATGCGATGGCCATGCGGGACGGTTCTTTTGAAGATGTGGCCGCCGTGGCAACAGGGAAGGTGAAAGAAGGACCGGGAAACAGCACTGCCACCATGGAGGCTGCGCTTCATGGTTTGGCACGTTTCCCGGGGGAACCGGAAATATTTCCTGTGATCAAAAAAGTCATCGCAAATCTCGCCAAGAGTCCTGAGCCCGGGCCCGGGCAGGCTTACATCTACACAATGTGTCTTAAGATTTTGGAGAAGGCCATGGAACGCTCCGTCAGACCCGAAACGTGTTGGGGATACGCTGCGCTCCAAGTCCAGGATGCGGCATTTCCATGGAGAAATGAGGCTCTGCACTGGCTCATTGAAGCCTTTCCCTGGGAGAGGAACCGATTGAAACCAGTGATGGAGAGCGTGCTGAAAAAACCCGGCCATCCCGCGATAAGAGCCGCCGCCTACGGTTATGCCAAGGTCTTCACGTTATCTGAGGCCGGTCTGAAACTGGCTGCAGTGGCCGCCGATGCCAACTATCCCGCCTCCGACCAGCAGTTGGCCAGGGATGCCCGTGAAGCCCTTTTTAAAAATCCGTTCCTTAGCATTGATTTCAAGTGGGGAGAGCCCATTGGCAGCGATGGGGAGCCCGCGCCTTTAGCGGTCGCGGCGATCACCAATATTTCTCCGCAGGCCATCACATTCCCGGTTGGGGACGCAGGGAGTTTGTTGGTTATTTCCGTCCGCGTCGAACAGGGAGTCGAGACTTTGACTCCGATGATTGCGGAGGCCAAAACGGGACAAATGGAACTGCCTCCGGGAGGCGTGGTGGAGTTCCGTGATTTTAAATGGTGGACGCGCCTCGATCCCAACACTATCAAGCCGGACAAATATTATTCCGTCAGCTTTCAGGCGGCTTCGCCGGGCTTGTGGGACGTGAGGGCAAAGCCGAATGGAGCAAGCAGTTTGAAAGGGGACAAAATTTTGAAAGCGATCGAGCTTGAGCAGAAGCACTGAAGAAATCCCTTCATTCTCACACATAAATCACCCCAGCTTCTTCTCCCAGAACATCGCTTTGCCGAGGGTGGGGTCCAACTGATAGCCGTCGAAGCCGAGCGACCGGTAGGCGGCCTGGGCGATGGTGTTTCCTTCGAGGACTTCAAGGGTAAGCTTGCAGCAGCCCAGGCGCCCGGCCATTTCCTCGACGGCGGCGAGGAGGCGTTTCGAGAGGCCCTGACCCCGGTATTTTTCGGCGACGACCACATCGTGGATGTTGAGGAGTGGGCGGCATTGGAAGGTGGAGAAGCCCTCGAAGTTGATGACGAGTCCGGCGGGTTCGTCGCCGTCCATGGCCAGCATGACATGCGCGGTTGGCCGGGCGGCGAGGGCGGCAGGAAGATTCTGCTTCACCGCTGCCGACAGGCCCTGGCCACCCCCGTTGATGCCGCTGGCATAGCTGTCGAGCAGAGAGATGATGGAGCGGGCGTGAACGGGATCGGCTGGATCCGCCTCGAAGATGGAAAAGTTCATGCCGGGCCGTAGCATATCACAGAAGGCTTGCCCAGCGCTGCGATGGGAACTATCGCGGTAGAACGTTGGTGCGGCAGAGGAATCCACAGGGGACGGAAGATCGCCCGTTCTCGAGTGGGAAAGGGAACCGGGGAAAAAATCAGGAAGCGTCCCCGGTTTTGGAACTACGCGGCTTGGCAGGGCCTTTGGCGGCAGGGGCTGCCGTTTTGGCTGGGGGAGGCGCAGCGGATTTGCGGGGTGATTTTGCGGCGGGTTTCCCCGGTGCCTTGGCGGCAGGTTTGGCTGGGGCTTTGACCACAGGCTTGGGGGCGGCGGATTCAGCGGCCGCTTTTCGACGGGTGGGATGGACCGGGGTGCCTTCGGCGGCCGGGGCTGGTGGTGTGGGCGGGGGTTTGCGCTTTGCGGCGGCCGGGGCTTTCCGGGCGGGGACGGGGGATGGTTCGCTTGGTTTGAGCTGCTGCTCGGCCATCAGCCAGAAATAATCCGACTGATCGGGGGGGAAACCGGCGGCTTCCCAGAGCAGATAAGCCCGGTGTTGCAGCGCTTCCCGGGAGAGGACGAAGGAGGGCGGGTCCATAGGCGTTGGTTGGCAAACCAGCGGGTTGGAACCATGGGCGGCGGCGCTGGTGGTGCTCAGCCTAAAACAGAAAGCAGCTTGGGTGCCATGGCTCCGGTCAGGCTGTGGGGCGACGCCTATGCACCCGTCCGGCGGGAGTCAGGCTTTGACGATGGTCTTGAAACCGCCGTAGACCATGCGTTTGCAGTCGAAGGGGGTGTTTTCCGGATTGCACATGTCCTTCAGTCGGGGATCGGCCATGACCTTGGCCACGATCTCATCCCGCTTCTCGCGGGATTCGTAGGTGATCCAGGCAAAGACGACCGTTTCGTCTTCGGTGGCGGCTGCGATTTGCGGAAAACCCAGTGTGTCCGGAATGACCATGTCGTCACCGACGCACTCGCGATATTCCAAAGCGCCGTGCTCCATCCAGATGGCGGCTGCTTTTTCGGCGATGGCCTGGTATTCGGCGAGTTTGGCCTTTGGCAGGGGAAGGACAAATCCGTCAACGTATTGGGTATTGGTGGTGCTCATAAGGAGTGGGAGGTTGAGAGTTGATGGTTGATGGAGGGACAGAAGATTTGGTTTCTGAGTGGACCGGTCAGTTCAGGAGGCCGGCGAAGGCCTTGCGGCCGGCCCAAAGGAGAAAGGCGGCGAGCAGGCAGATGATGATCAGGATGGGTGAAAACAGATCCTTCCCGGCAGTAACGAAAGTGTGGAAGGCGATGATATTGAGGATGATCGGTCCCAGCACCAGCAAGCCGAAGTTCCGGGTTTTTGGAATGGCCACCAGCAGGCCGCCGAGGACCTCCAGCACTTTCACAAAATGCAGATAACCGGTGGGGGCGAAGGCTCCCATGAAGAGCGCGGCGGCGGAGCCTTCCGGTGGCGGGGTCTGGGCTTCCGGCGGGATCAGGTTGAGGAGGAACATCGCCCCGAAGGCAATGAACATAAGGCCTAGCAGGCCTCCGGCGATATTGGGCAGGGGTTTCATGAAATGGGGCGGGGGTTTTCGCGGCTTGTTTTTCGTTAGGTTCCAGCTTCCTTTTCCGGAGACGGCACGACGTTGAGCATCCAGCCCATGCCAAATTTGTCCTCCAACATGCCGAAGCGCGGGGACCAGAAGGTCTGGTCGAGTGGCATGGTGACTTTTCCGCCTTCGGACAGGGCGGCGAAATAACGGTCTGCCTCGGCTTCGGTCGCGACCGCGAGTGAAAGAGAGAATCCGCTGAAGGCACCGCCTGGACCGCAGCCGTCGGAGGCCATGATCTGGGTGGCGCCGATGCGGAAGCTGGCGTGCATGACCTTCTTTTCAAAACCCGGGGCAAGCATGTCCGGGGGTGGCGGGTCGGGACTTTCGTCGAAGCGCATCACCATTTCGATTTCCGCGCCGAGAGCAGATTTGTAGAACGCGAGGGCCTCCTCGCAGTTGCCGGAGAAGAAGAGATAGGATTGAACCACAGGCTGGGACATAAGACTGGTTTGGTTAAGACGGATGGTTGGTCAGGCAGCGGGTTGGCTGGGGACGTTGATCATCCATTGGATGCCGAACTTGTCGGTCAGACAGCCGAAGTAATCGCCCCAGAACATGTCCTGCATGGGACACTCGATTTTGCCGCCTTCCGAGAGGGCGGCAAACAGGGCGTCGGCCTCCGCCTTGGTGTCGGGCATGAGGTTGATGTAAACGTTGGTGCCGGGGACGCATTTTTGACCCATGGATTCCGGCGCATCGGTGCCCATCAGCAGGTGTCCGCCGAGAATGGGCAGGCCGACGTGCATGACGAGATTTTGATCGGATTCGGCAATGGGCTGATCACCGCAGCCCTGGGGACCGAAGCGGGCGATCGGCGCACAGAATTCCGTTTTGAAAACGGACTTGTAGAAGGTGAAGGCTTCCTCGGTGGTGCGGGGGAAGTTCAGATAGGTGCTGACGGTGGCCATGGTTTTGGGTGGTGAGGTGTTGCGAGTGGGTGAAGAGGACCTTATTCTTTGCCCATCAGTTCGACGAGCTGATCAAAAGCTTGGCCCCAGCCTTCCATGAAGCCCATGGCGGCGTGTCTTTCGCAGGCTTCCTTCGTCCAGTGCATGGCCCGGGCGGTGTAGCGGGTCTTGCCGGAAGGCAGAGTCTCGAAGGTGACGATGGCGGTGAAGAACGGATTGGCGTTCGGTTCCCAGCCTGGAAGGTAGCCGTCGGTGAAGACAATTTTTTCGTTGGGGACGATTTCGAGGAACAGGCCCACGTTGGGAAACTCCTCTCCCTCCGGACTGCGCATGGTGGTTTTGCAGGTGCCGCCGGGGCGCAGGTCCATCTCGCAGGCGGTGGTGGACCAGGGTTTGGGAGTGAACCATTGGACGATCAGCTCGGGCTGGGTCCAGCCGGCGTAGAGTTTTTCGGCAGGGACGTCGGTTTCGCGGACGAGAATGAGTTCGCGTTCGGAGATCGGGGAGACGATGGGAGCGGGAAGTGGCATGGTGTTATGAGTTGGAAAATCCGGTGCGTGGGGAAGGGGTCAATCCGCCAAAGGCTTGTTGAGTTCGGTGCGCCAGGTGGAGGGATCAGGGCTGGATTCCGGCCCGGTGAGATAACATTCCCACAGGCCGTTGGCGATGGGGTGGCCGCTGGCGTAAATCCAGTCCATGAATTCGCCCCAGCCTTCCCCGAGGCCTTCGTAGGGACCGGTGTAGATGGTGCGGAGCGCCGGGCGGGCGGGCAAGGTGCTGGCGTAGACGCGGCCGGTTGGCTGGATGGGTTGTGACACCGGGACCCCTACTTCAAAATCAAAGAGGTCAGGCTCCATATCGAAGTGCAGGGAAAACACCGGCCCGGCGGGTGATTGACCCTGGGCGGCGAGCGATTCCATGACCTCCTGAATGGCCGGACCCATGACGTTTTGGATTTGATCACGGGGAATGGTGAGGTGGATGACGGCGGTCTGCCGGGCCCCGGACTGGACGATGGTGGGAGGATCGATCATGGCAGCTTTGGGAAGGAATGGATGAAATGGGAGTCAGGATGCCGGGGCGGCTTCCACAAGGCTCTTCAAGGTTCCGAGACCTTTGGTGAACTGGTCGCCGCACATTTTGTCGCAATCGATGAAGAGGCCGATCGCTTTTCCCATGAAGTTATTCGGGCCATACATGCTCCACGTCACCACGGTGTGGTTGCCCTCGGGTTTGAAGGTGAAATCTACGGTATTGGTGGCGGCAAAGGGTTTCCGGAAATCCATGCGGGCCCGGACGAGTTCGCCCGGTTTGGTTTCGACAATGGTCATGGTGCCTTCGCCGACTTCCTTGTTGCCGGCCCAGGTGTAGGCGGAACCCACCCCGGAAGCGGGGCCAGTGTAGCTGATGTTGCAGGAGGGATCAACCTTGGCCCAGGGATTCCAGTCCTGAAATTTATGGAGGTCATTGACCTGGGCGAACAGCGTCTCCGGCGGCGCGGCAATGCTGAGACTGCGGGTGTAACGGAAGGTGCCCGGACGCGTGGCAACGACAACCACAAGGAGCACTAGAAGAACAGCGAGGCCAATAAGAATCGTGATCAACATGATGGGAAGGGAATAGCAGTTGATGTGGGTGAAGAACAGTCAGGAAGTTTTGTGCCGGGTGGTTTTGATGAGTTGACCGGCGGCATCCCAGGTTCGCCACCCGCCGGTCTTTTTGTCGTGGATAAAGGTTCCTTCATTTTCCAAAACGCCGTTGGGGTGGTAGCGTTTCCAAACCCCCGTGCGTTTTTCCGCGATGAAGAATCCCGTCTGCATCAGCGCTCCGTTTTCGCGATACCATTTCCATTCGCCGGTCATTTTTCCTTCGACGCAGCGACCGGCGGCTTTGACCTGGCCATTGAGCAGGAAATACTGCCACCCGCCGGTGCGCAGGCCATTCTGATAACAGCCGCTGCAACTGACGCCCCCGTTTTTGAAGTATTCCGTGTAGGGTCCGTCGGGTGGAGGAGTGGCGGGCGGTTTCATCTCGACGACAGATTCAGGGGTGATCGGATTTATTTGGCAGTAGAGGTGACCGGCACGCCGAAGAATGAATCCACCCAGGCGCGGGCCAGTTCGATATTGCTGCGGATCATTTCCGGAGCTTGCCGGGTTTTGCTGATCAGCATGGATCCCTGCCACAGGCTGTTGAGAAACCATGCCACCTTTTCAGGATCGAAGTCCACCACCGGGGGATGTTTTGCCTTGGCAGCGGTCAGCATTTTGACCACGTGGCGGGTCCAGTCATCAAGGTGCCCGGCGCAGACGCCACGGAAATTCGGATGGGTGCCCGTCATTTCCTGGGACAACATTCCTACAACGCAGACGCAGGGATCGTCCGGCCTTTCCGTGAAACCTGACATGATGTCGAAAAACCGGTGCAACTGCTCCAGCGGATCCAAGTCCGGGTCCTGCCAGGCGACGGCATACAACGCGGTCCCCATCTCCCCCCACCAGTCCGCCGCCGCCAGGCCGAGGGCTTCCTTATTTTCAAAATGGTGGAAGAAACTGCCCTTCGTCACGCCCGCCGCGGCGCAGATTTGATCCACAGACGTGGCGCTGAAACCTTGCTTCAGAATCAACCCGACGGTGGCACCGACCAGCTTTTGCCGGGTCGCCGCTGGATTGCGGGAAGCAGTGGGTGGAGTGTGAGATTGCATACGGACTGGTTGGTATGTAATTTATCCATAGAAAAAGGTCAAGAAAAAATCATCCGGATGATCGACGCGGTGATCGCGGCCCTGCCAAGTGGGTCGCCCTGCCATTGTGGGCCTTCGCTGGTCTGCTCAAACCCCAGCCCTGGCTGGAGATTCTTTTCAAGGCAGCACCAAAAACCGCATGAACTGCCGGTCCCCATTGGACAATGGAATCTCGGCCCGGAGCAGATCCCCGGAGACGACGGAGGGTGTGAGATTGGTCCAAGGGCCCTCGGGGTTGAGGGTGGCGCTGGGTTGGAGGGTGAGAGTATTGCCTGAACCGAGGGCGGCATTCGGGGCACTGAGGCGGTATTCCGCGCGGAAATGGGTGGGCGTCAGGGAATAGACGGGCGCACGGCCCGCGTTGGGGTCAGGCCCGCCGGGCTGGCTGGGCAGGAGCGGGTCGGTGCCGCAGAGGAATTCCACTGCATTGGGCAGGCCGTCACCATCATAATCCGCCCCGGGCAGGCCGGCGGGACCCGTCAGGGCAGGCCTCGCATAACGCCAGGTGGTGTAGGCATTCAGGGGGCCATTGGAAACCACGATGTTCTGGGTCGAGCCGGCCGGCAGCGCGGCGTAGAAGCTGGAAATTCCGTAGGTGACTGTTTTTCCAGTGACATCCGCCAACAGCACTCCGACCGGATAGGTGCCTGCCGGATAGGCGGCAGAAACGGGCACGCTGCCCGTCCAGGTGCCATTGAGGGCGGTGCCACTGCTGCGGGTCATGGGAAAGAGATCATGAATCAGCCCGTCCGGACTGGCCAACAGGGCGTAAGCCGTTTCCACCCCTGCTTCGTCTGTGGCCTTCACGGTGAAGGTGACACTGGAAGGGAGGGAGGCCACCAGGCGGGTGGGCGGATTGACCACCAGCGAGACCACGGCAGGAGCCGAAGTGTCCACCGTGCCATCATTTTGCACGGTGAGGATGCCGGAAAATCCTCCAGGAAAGGGGCTGCCATTGGGGCCGCCGTATTCAGAAACCTGATTGGCGCCATCAGTGGCGGTCACGACCCACCGGTAATCCCCCGGAGCCACAAACCGTGGAAGGGTCAGGGTCGCTGTGGTCAAAACCGGGATGGTTTCGAAAGGCGGAAAAAAATTGCCGTAGAGGATATCGTTGTCGATGCTGAAGGTGCCGGTGGGAGGCAAAAGATACACCGCCGCCGAGGCAAGGCCAGCCACAGAATCCTGCAACGTAACGTCGATGCGGACATCCTGGGTGCCGAGGGTGACGTTGACCGAGGATGGGGTGGTGGAAATAGCGGTGATGACGGGACCCGCAGCATCCACTGGTCCGGTGTTCTGAAGGATCAGGCTGCCTTGGATTTCGGCTGGCAGGGGCGCCACCGCAGCATCGTAGCGGACGGTCTGGCCGGAAAGGTTCATGACCGACCACGACACTGTTTGAGTCTCCGGGGTTGCAAAGCCCGGCACTTCAATCATCCGCTGCCATCGGCCTTCCGAGACGTTGCCTGCCAACAGAGAGGACGCCCTGAGGATGACCGGGGGCAAAGGGTGGCCGGAGGGCGAAGTGAAGGACACAAGGATTTCATCGACGCCGGCCGCATCCTTCGCGGCGACATCGATGGTGGCAAATTGGGTTCCGGAGGTGACATTGACCGGATTGGGGGACAGGGAAGCGGCCGTAATCTGCGGGGCCGCTCCGGCGGGAGCCGCCCACCACAGGCCGGCCAGCAGCAGCTGCGCACGGATCACACCAAAACGGACCGGGGAACCAAAGGAGGAAAGTGTCATACGGGGGGCAGGAGAAAGTTAGCCTGATGTAATTCAGGAAACCGCTTAGGCCAGGGTTTTGTTTGCCCTGCCCCTGCTCCCCCTGCCAGGGATCGTTCTCTGCGAAGACTGCCTCCCCTGAAACCGGGCAGGATCACTCAGGACGCGGAGCACCCGGGGGTGGGTTAGGTGGAATAGGGCCGTCCGGGTGACGCCCTGATGGAAGGGCCGGCAGGTATTCCCCGCGGCTGAGGTGGCCATCGTGATTGACATCGAGTGTGCGGAGCGCGGCCGGGGCCTCTCTCATTTCCGCGGCATCCAGCGCACTGTCGCCATTTTTATCGAGCACCTTCAACAAGGGCGGCAGGGAGAGCCCGGGAGGGCCATCAGGGCCGGGGCCACCGAAGGGAGGACGACCGCCGGGGCCGCGCCCGGGAGGAGGGCCGCCTTTGGCGAAACTTGCGTCAGGGAACCCACGCCAACATCGGGGAAGGAAGGGGAACTGCTCCGTCACGCAGTAATAGTAGGTGCCGTCAGGAAACTCCGGCGTCACACCAGTGCGGCCATTGCATTCATCAAGATCGCCGCTGCCTGGCACATACTCGAAGTCGGCGGTGAAGCGCCCGTCATGCTTTCCCCCCGGGCCATCCGGCCGTTCTCCGGCTTTGAGCCGGTAGCTGGAGTGGAGTTTTTTGAGAGGACTGGAGCGGTCCTGGGGATCGGTGGGTGCGGTGTGGGTGTAGAGGGGGAAGCCATCGGCGGCCCAACCGATCAGCCGCATCGCCTGGTCATCCCCCCCGAGGCGTTGCACCAGGCCGGCGGGCATGGCATGATAGTGATAGGCCCCGGTCGGCTGCACGTGGGCGTGGTGCTCATCCAGCCCCAGATCGAGGAAACCGGTAGCCGCTTCATAACGCCAGCCGGAGGACCGGTCATTCTGCCAGGTTTCCGCAGTGCCGGGCTCAAACGGCACGCCATTCACCGCCACCCCCCACCAATACCCTCCGCTCCGCACCGGACTGGCCTGGGCCTGCGGCTGCACCGGCACACGGAATGCATAACGCTGCGGGGTGGCGGTATTGGGATTCCCCCGCCGCGGAAAGACCCCCGGAGCATGATCCGGCCAGCCATTCGAAACGATGGTGCGGAATTCGGCCCGCACCTTGATTGTCACTTCGTTTTTCGCTGCGGCGGCCGCCGGTCCGCCTTGCCCCGACGACGGTTCCCGGCCCAAAGCCAGCCAAAGCAATCCAGCGGATGATACTGTCAGCAAAATGGGCGGGATCTTCATG
The DNA here is from genome assembly GCA_942492905.1 of uncultured Verrucomicrobiota bacterium. Lineage (GTDB taxonomy): Bacteria > Verrucomicrobiota > Verrucomicrobiia > Verrucomicrobiales > V1-33 > CAIZWU01. The sequence goes on along the minus strand of OW818657.1, from coordinate 314,540 downwards.
GCCTACCACTCGCACTTCGACCTTAAGTTGTCATGAAGCCCTTTGGCCTCCGGTCCGGGGACCGCGGGACGGCGGCCCTGGTTCGACCGGGACTGAAGCAGGGGGAGGCTTACCCTACCCGTTCCGGATGGGTGTAAACGTTGAGCCGGTTTTCCCTGACGAATCCGCAGAGGGTGATGCCGGCGGCGTGGGCGTATGCGACGGCGAGGCTGCTGGGGGCGCCGACCGCAGCAATCAGCGGGATACGGGCCGCATGGGCTTTTTGCACCAGCTCGAACGAAATCCGGCCGCTGAGGAGGAGGACCCCGCCGGCCAGGGGAAGCTGGTTGGTGAGGAGCGCGTGACCGAGCAGTTTATCGAGCGCATTGTGCCGGCCGACGTCTTCAAAGAGCAGCAGCGGGACGCCTGTCAGACCATCGGGCGGCGTCCCGGCGGAGAGGGTTTCTGCGGGGAACCAGGCGCAGGCGTGCAGGCCTCCGGTGGTGGCGAAAGTGGGTTGGGCGGCGCGCAGCTTTTCCGGCAGGGCGGCCAGCACGGCGGCTGTCATCAAAGGCTCAGGTTCCGGCGTCAGGACCTGTTCCGGCGGGATCGCGGTGGTCAGGCTGGTTTTGCTGCAGATGCCGCAACTGGACGACGTGAAAACGTGGCGGGTGAGTTGGTCAGGATCGAAGGCCGATTGGTTGGTGAGGAGGATATCGATGCTGTCACCGGGATCGGGGGCGGCGGTATGATCCGTTGGCAGGGAACAGACCGTATCCGCAGACCGCGCCAGCGAGGGGCACAGGGAGATTTCGAAAACATCCCGGGCGGAGTGGATCACCCCTTCGGTCAGGAGGAACCCGGCGGCGAGTTCGCGGTCATGGCCGGGAGTGCGCATCACCACCGCAACCGCCCCGCCTTCGACGCGGAGGGTGAGCGGGGCTTCGGCGGCAACGGTGTCAGGGATTTCCTGCCATTGGAAGGAACCGGACGCGTCCCTGGTGGCGCGGCGCAGGGAAACCAGCACGGCGGCCCCCTCCGGAGTGGGGGAACCTGGCTCGGGTTTCATGCAGGGCGGCCTGGAAGAATTGCCTGATGGCACCATGGCGCGTGCCCCCGGCTCAGGGCCGTTGGTCGATCTTGGTGATCGGCTGCGGAGGTTTGGGCCCGATGTATTCGGTCAGGGGGCGGTAGAGGCGGTTGTCCTCCAACTGTTCGAGGACCTGGGCGGTCCAGCCGGCGGTGCGGCTGATGGCAAAGATGGGAGTGAACAGGTCGGTGGGGATGCCGAGGCTGTAATAGACGGTAGCGCTGTAGAAATCGACGTTGGCGTTCAGCTTCTTCTGTTCGCGCATGATGGTGGCGATGCGTTCGCTCATGCGGATCCATTTCGGCTCGCCCAATTCTTCGGTGAGCTTGATGGCCATCTTCTGGAGATGCGGGGCGCGGGGGTCGAGCACCTTGTAAACGCGGTGACCGATGCCCATGATTTTTTCCTTTTTGGCCATCTTGTCGGCCACCCAGGCATCGACTTTGTCCTCGTCCCCGATTTCGAGGAGCATGTCGATCACCCCTTCATTGGCCCCACCGTGGAGCGGGCCCTTGAGGGTGCCGATGGCGCTGGTGATGGCGGAATACATGTCGCTCAGGGTAGCCACGGTGACGCGGGCGCTGAAAGTGCTGGCGTTCATCCCGTGGTCGGCATGGAGGATGTAGGCCACGTCGAGGGTGTGGGTGGCGTCGGCGGTCGGCTCCTTGCCGGTCATGAGGTAGAGGAAACTGCCGGCTTCGCTGAGATCGGTGCGGATTTCCGGCAGGGGCAAATCCTGGCGGTGCCGGTGATAGGCGGCGACGATGAGCGGCACCTGGGCGCAAAGGGCGAGGGCGCGTTCGGCGTTCAACTTGGCATCCTGGTCGCCGCCGCGCAGGTCGAGCGCTCCTAGCAGGGAGACAGCGGTGCGCAGGACGGGCATGGGTTCCAGGTCCTTGGGCAGGCTGGAGATGAAATCGGTGACGGCGGCCGGAAGGTGGCGGAAGCTGCGGAGCTGGGCAGTGAATTCGGCCAGTTGGGCCCGGTTCGGCAGATGGCTGCGGTGCAGGAGGTAAACGACTTCCTCGAACGTGGTGTTGGCCACCAGATCATCGATGCTGTAACCGAGGTAGCACAGTTTCCCGTTGGCTCCATCCACCTCGCTGAGGCGGGATTCATTGGCGATAACACCTTCTAGACCTTTGGCGACGAGTGACATATTGCAGGAGGGGGATGGGTAAAAAGGAGTCCTGGGAGAGGATTTTTAAAATTTTTCCGGGTGGGAAAGTCCAGCCATAAGCCGGTCGCTTGCCACGCTCAATGGTTTTTTAGGAGCAGCTTCCTCATCAGACGGCACCCGGATTGCTACCCGCTCCCCCAGGCGGGCGCTGGCAATTGTTCCGGACCCGCCTTATTTTGCTGCTTCACTTATGACTGCGCCCATCGATCCCGCTGCTCCCACCACCCACGCTGCCCTGCTCGCCTGGGTGGCAGAAATCACCGCCCTCTGCCAACCCGCGGACGTGCATTGGAGCGATGGTTCGGAGGCGGAGTACGACCAACTCTGCGGGGAGTTGATCAAAGCCGGCACCTTCCGCCGATTGAATCCGGAAATGCATCCGGGGTGTTTTCTGGCCTTGTCGGATCCCTCCGATGTCGCCCGGGTGGAGGAGCGAACTTTCATCTGCAGCAAGCGCGCCTCCGACGCGGGCCGGACCAACAATTGGCACGAACCCGAAACCATGAAGGGCAAATTGCGCGGCCTTTTCAGCGGCTGCATGGCGGGTCGCACCATGTATGTGATTCCCTTCTCCATGGGCCCCCTCGGCTCGCCCAAGTCCATCATCGGCGTGGAAATCACGGATTCCGCCTACGTGGTGGTGAGCATGCGCATCATGGCCCGCATCGGCTCTCCGGTGCTGGAGCAACTGGGCACCGATCACCCCTTTGTGCCCTGCCTGCACAGCGTCGGGGCGCCGCTCGCTCCCGATGAGACGGACGTGCCGTGGCCCTGCAATCCCGAGAAATACATCGTCCACTTCCCCGAGGAACGCTCCATCTGGAGTTTCGGCAGCGGTTATGGCGGCAACGCCCTGCTGGGCAAAAAATGTCTCGCGCTCCGCATCGCCAGCGTGATGGCCCGCGATGAAGGCTGGATGGCGGAGCACATGTTCATCCTCGGCCTGCAAAGCCCGCAGGGGGAAAAACGCTTTGTCGCCGGAGCGTTTCCCAGCGCCTGCGGCAAGACCAACCTCTCCATGATCATCCCGCCGGCTGGTTACGAAGGCTGGAAGGCCACCGTGGTGGGGGACGACATCGCCTGGATGTGGCCCGGCCCGGATGGCCGCCTGCTCGCCATCAATCCCGAGGCCGGTTTCTTCGGGGTAGCCCCGGGCACTTCCTATCAATCCAACCCGAATGCCATGGCCGCTCTGGCCAAAAACACCATCTTCACCAATGTGGCGGTCACCGGGGACGGCTGCGTCTGGTGGGAAGGCCTCACCGAAACTCCTCCGGCCAACCTGACTGATTGGCGGGGCCAGCCGTGGCATCCCGACCAGGGCACTCCGGCGGCTCATCCCAACAGCCGGTTCACCTCCCCCGCCCACCAGTGCCCCAGCATAGATCCGCAATGGGACGACCCGGCGGGCGTGCCCATCAGCGCCATCATCTTCGGGGGCCGCCGGCCCACCACCATGCCGCTGGTCTATCAGGCCTTCAATTGGGTCCACGGGGTTTACATGGGCGCCACCATGGGCAGCGAGACCACCGCGGCGGCCGCGGGAGCCGTGGGCCGGGTGCGCCGCGACCCCATGGCCATGCTGCCCTTCTGCGGTTATAACATGGGGCATTATTTCCGCCATTGGATCGAAATGCGCCGCCTCATCACCCACCTCCCCCGCATTTTCCATGTGAACTGGTTCCGGAAAAATGCCGAAGGGAAGTTCCTCTGGCCCGGCTTCGGCGACAACATGCGCGTCCTCGAATGGATCTTCAATCGTTGTCAGGGCCGCGTCCCCGGCCATGAGCAGAATATCGGGTGGGTCCCCCACTACGAGGACTTCAACACCAAGGGACTCGAAGGCTTCAGCCGCGAAAAATTCGACGCCGCCATGGCCTTCAATCCCAACGAATGGCGCGAGGAGCTGATCAGTCAGGGGGAACTCTACCTCAACCTCTACGACAACCTCCCCAAGGAGCTGATCTTCCAGCGCGAGCTCCTGGCGGGCCGGTTGTAGGATTGGCCCCGATCCGGAAAATAGTTGTGCGGTTTCCACTGCGCAGTGGGTTCTACTCCATGAAATCACCATTTCATGGACCCCTCCCGCGCCCTGCTCCACCGCTACCTGACCGAATCGTCGGACCGGGCTTTCCGTGACCTGGTGGAGCGGCATGCCGGCCTGGTCTATCAAACGGCGCTGCGGCGCGCGGGCGGGGATCACGCCTTGGCGCGGGATGCGGCGCAGGTGGTTTTCACAGATCTGGCGCAAAAGGCAGGCTCCCTGCCGCCGGACACGGTGCTCGCGGGCTGGCTGCACCGGCATACCGGGTTTGTCACTTCCAAGCTGATCCGCACCGAGCAGCGCCGCCGCCAACGTGAACACCGTGCCGCCATGGAAACCTCCCTATCAAAAGCCGATGATGAATCGCTCTGGCGCCGCATGGCCCCCGTTTTGGACGAAGCACTGGGCCGTCTCTCTGCCGCAGACCGGGATGCCCTCGTGCTGCGGTATCTGGAAGGCCGCGATCTGCGCGAGGTCGGAGGCCTGACCGGACTCTCGGAAAACTCGGCCCGGATGCGGGTCTCCCGGGCCTTGGAAAAACTGCGCCGCGTGCTGCAGCGCCAAGGCATCACCAGCACCACTCTCGCCCTCGGAACGGCGCTGGGGCTGGCATCCCAGGCCCACGCTCCGGCCGGTCTGCCCCAGGCGCTCGCCACCGCTGCCCTGCAGGCTCCTGCCACCGCGACTGGTTTGGCTGCGACCCTTGCCACCTGGCCCTGGTGGGGCAAGGCAGCGGTGGTCCTTGGCACCTGCGCGGTGGTGGTGGTGCCGTTCCGATTCCTGACACCTTTGAGGCCGCATGAAACCCAGACCATGGTGGCTCAAGCCACCCAGTCCCTGCCACTTGCAGAGCGCCCCGTCGAAACACCCCCCCTCGCCGAACCCCTTCCCGCGGCCCCTGAAACACCCCCGGCTCTTCCGCCCGCCCTGATTCCGGCCCCACCGGTGATGGTGGCGGGAGGCGTGGCCGTGATTTCCCCGGACGATCTTGGCGAAGCGGTCGAACTCACGCTAGGAGTCGTCCCGGCGGCCCTAAAATTCGACCAGCCCACCTTGGAAGTGAAGGCCGGTGCTAGCGTCGCACTCCTCTTCCGCAACGACAAGTGCCCGCATCAGCATAACTTCCTCCTCATCAATCCCGGAACCTTGGATGCCATCGGGGCCCTGGCCGACCAGATGTTGAGCGATCCCCAGCCGGTGGCCAAACACTACCTCCCGGAGAGCCCGGAAATCCTCGCCCGCAGCACCCGACTGATAAGCATCGGTCAGTCCGAGCTCATTGAATTCACCGCCCCCGCCACGCCCGGCAACTATCCTTACGTCTGCACCTTCCCCGGCCATTGGCGGACGATGAATGGCGTCCTGAAAGTGGTGCCGTACATGGTGGCTCAAGCCACTCCGTCCCTGCCACGTGCAGTCCGTCCCGCCGAAACACCGCCCCTCACCGAACCCCTTCCCGCAGCACCCGAACCACCCCTGCCTGCTCCACCCGCCCTCCTTCCGGCCCCACTGGCGGTGGTGGCGGGAGGCGTGGCCGTGATTTCCCCGGCCGAATCTGTGGGGGCGGTGAAACTCATGCTGGGGGTTGTGCCGGCCGTGATGAAATTTGACCGACCCGAGCTGGAAGCAAAAGCCGGCGCCAGGGTCATGCTCCTTTTCCGGAATGAAAAGTGCCCGCTGCAACACAACTTCCTGCTGGTCAATCCCGGGCAATTGGAACAGATCGGGGCCTTGGCCGACCAGATGCTGACGGACCCGCAGGCCATGGCCAAACACTACCTTCCGGAAAGCCCTGAAATCCTCGCCGCCAGCTCCCGGCTGATCGGACTGGGCCAGTCTGATCTCATCGAATTCACCGCCCCCGCCACGCCAGGCGACTATCCGTATCTCTGCACCTTCCCCGGCCATTGGCGGTTGATGCATGGAGTCCTGAAAGTCTTGCCGTAAGACGTTTTGTCCTTTTCATGGACCATCCTGCCGCCGCAGACTGCGGGCGCCTGACCCGGCGTTTTTTATGCGTACTTTCCTGACTTTGCTGGCCTTCACCCTGGTTCCCCTGCACTGGGCCGCCGCCGATGCGGCCAAAGCCGACCACCGCAGCGGGCCCCTGAAGGATTTGAATGGCGACTTTTCCTTTACCCCGCCCGCGACGCGCGGGGAATGGGACGCGCGGGCGGCCGTGGTGCGACGGCAGGTGCAGGTATCCCAGGGCTTGTTTCCGATGCCCTCGAAGACGCCGCTGAAGGCGGTGATCCATGGGCGGCGGGAGCTCGATGGCTATGCCGTGGAGAAGGTGTTTTTCGAAGCCATGCCGGGGTTTTACGTGACAGGAAGTCTCTACCGTCCTTTGAATCTGAGCGGTCCCCTGCCGGCGGTGCTGTGCCCGCATGGCCATTGGCCGGATGGGCGGTTCATGCGCGCCGAGGATGCGGAAGTGGCACGGCAAATGGCTACCGGGGCCGAACGCGATGAGCCGGCGGCGCGCAGTCCGCTGCAGGCGCGGTGTGTGCAACTGGCCAGGATGGGTTGTGTGGTGTTCCACTACGACATGATCGGTTATGCCGACAGCATCCAGTTTTCCATGGCGCTGGCGCATCAATTCAAAGCCCAACGCCCTGACATGGCCGCACCGGAAGGCTGGGGTTTCTTCAGTGCCGCGGCGGAGGCCCGGCTGCAGAACATCATGGGCCTGCAGACCTGGAGTGGCATCCGGGCCTTGGATTTCATCACCAGTCTCCCGGAGGTTGACCCGGCCCGGGTCGGCGTGACGGGGGCCAGCGGAGGAGCCACCCAGACGTTTCTCCTCGCCGCCCTGGATCCCCGCCCGGCCGTGATTTTCCCGGCAGTGATGGTCTCGACCGCCATGCAGGGAGGCTGCACCTGTGAAAATGCCAGCTTGCTGCGGATTGGCACCGGCAATGTGGAATTGGCGGCGCTGTTTGCCCCCAAGCCAGCGGGCTACACGGCAGCGGATGACTGGACGAAGGCGTTTTCCACCAAAGGATTCCCCCAGCTCCAGCAGATCTATCAACTCACCGGAGCCCCCGAAAAGGTCTCGCTGCTGAACCGCACCGAATTTCCCCATAACTACAATCTGCCCAGCCGCCTCGCCATGTATCAATGGATGGAGCGGCATCTGAAGACGCCGCGGCCGGCCCCCACCGTGGAGGCTCCATTTACGTTATTGAGCAAAGCGGACCTGACAGTCTGGGATGAGGCGCATCCGGCTCCGGCGGCATCCGATCCTGATTTTGAAAAACGCCTGCTCAAGGAATGGCAGGCGGACGCCGACCGGCAAATTGCGGCACGACCGGAGTGGATCGACGAGGCCCTGCCGGTGCTGCTGGGACGGACGTGGGAAGAGGTGGCCCGCGGGCCGTTTGACTGGAAGTTGGATGACACGCGGACCCGCAAGGGAGCGGTGCAGCGGATGACGGGAACGCTGACCCACGGGAAACCGGCGGAACAGGTGCGGTGTGTGTTTCTGTATCCTGACGAGTGGTCCGGCAAAGTGACCCTCTGGCTCCCGGAGGATGGCGCCGCCGCGGAAACTTCGGCCGCGGTGCAGGCGGCCCTGGCCGCACGGACCGCCGTGGCCATTCCCCAGCTTTTCACCGAAACAGAAGCCGCCCCCGGTCAGGTGCGGCGGGTCGCCAAGGACCGGGATTTCCTCGGGTATACCGCCGGTTACAATACCCCGCTGCCAGCCCGCCGGGCCCACGATGTGATGGCCCTGCTGGCATGGATGCGCCAGCATGATCCCAAGCCTTCCTCGATCGACGTCCACGCGGAAAGCGCCCTCGTGCCGGAGACCGCGCTGGCCCTGTCTCAGGTGCCGGATGGCACCGTGGAAGTAGCGCAACTGGCGGCCACCCCTTTCCGCTATGCCGGGCTCCGTGATGTCTTCGATCGGCACCTGTTGCCCGGGGCCGTGAAATACGGGGATGTTCCCGCACTGCTTAAACGCGTCCGGGCACGTCAGGTGAAGCTCGATTAGGCGCTGCCCTGCGTTTATTGGCAGCCAAAATAAAGGTCATGAAAATTTTGTCATGATCCAGAAATCGGGTAACATTTTCGCCGGGGCTCGGCGATTAAAGTTTCCTCGATGATCAAGAAAATCCTTCCAAATAGACCAAGCCCGGAGGCGGCAACCCGTTGGTTGCTGATAGGATGGATCCTGTTTTGCCTGATCTGGGCGGTGGCCGCACGGAAACCGGGGGCAACCCGGGCCTTCGAAGAGGGCGGAGTGAAGCAGGTGCCGGTCCGGGAATACATGGCGGCCGGCTTGTGGATCGGGCTGGTCATCTCCGGGGGAATCGGGGTCCTGCTGTTACTGCTGTTACTGCTGAGACGCTGGTGGGGCGCAGCGGCAGCGGTGCCGGTGCGGGTGGCCGGACCTGCGGGGGAGCAGTTGCGGTCGTGCTGGTTCTGGCTGGCAATGGCTGGCATTTTAACTTTTGCAGTCGGGCAACGGTGGCCGGCCATGTCGCTGGGTTTTTGGGGGGACGAGGGGTGGATGTTCTGTGATTTTGTGCACGGAAAATGGCAGCCGACCACCAAAGGAGCCTCCATCCAGGACACGGTGCGGTTCAATACCGTGGACTGGAATCAGGCATTTTTTGGTGACCAGAGCGGCAATAACCATTGGTTGTCCACCCTGCTCCAGCGCGTGACGCTGAAAACCTGGCAAGCCCTCGGCGGGCATCCCGTGTGGTCGTTCCGCGAGTCGGTGGTGCGGCTGGTTCCATTGGCGGCAGGGCTGGGCTCGTTGATTGCGTTGGCGGGATGGTTGCGCTGGCTGGGCCGTCCGGTGACCGGATTGGTGGCGGCGGTTTTTATGGCGGTGCACCCATGGCACGTCCGGTTCAGCGTGGAGGCCCGTGGGTATTCCCTGATGCTGCTCTTTTTTATCCTGACTTTGTGGACAGTGATGAAGGCCTTGCGGGACGGGCGGAAGCGCGACTGGCTGGTTTTCGGGCTGATGCAGTTCCTCATGATGTATTCCTGGAAGGGTGGTGTCTATGCGCTGATTTTTGCCAATGGGGTGGTGGCAGCCCGGTTGTTCTGGGGACCGATGCCGGACAAGTCCCTGCGTCGCGTGGCCGTGGTGCGCTGGATGGCGGCAGGACTGCTGGGGGCGATGCTGTTCATTCCCCTGGCGATGCCAAGCCAGCTCCAGATGCGGAAATCGATCGAGGAAGTGCGCCGTCGGGCCAAACCGATGGAGGACCATTGGCGGCATGACATTGATTCCGAAATTCTGACCGGCATTCCCTGGCACGAACAGGAGCAGGCGAATCCCCGCGAGGTGTCGATGGAACGGCTGATGCGGAAGTCGCCTTGGACCAAGGCGGCGTTGGCCGCGTTGATCCTCATTTTGCTGTGGGGGGCGGTGCGTCTGTGGCGTCAGGACCGTTTTATGCTGTCGATCTGCGGTGCGGTGCTGTTCAGTGGATTGGTGGCCGCGCTGCATTTTAAATACGGTCTGCGGGTGGAGCTCCTCACCTGGTATCTGCTCTACAATCTGCCGGTGCTGGCGGTGTTGTTTGCCACGGCAGTCACCCCCCGCCCGGGAGCCGTGGCCGCGTGGCGGCCCGGATGGCCGGCGGGACGACGGGCGATTGGCTGGGGCGTGGCCGGCGCCGCCGCGCTGGGTGGATTTGCCGCCCTCGGAGCTCCCATGGTCAAAGACTTCCAACGCTATCCCCGCGAGAACCTGAAACGGGCCTGGAAAATGACCCGTGGCGCGCATGAACCCCGCGGCTTCAGCGAACCCTCCAACATCTACACCGGCTGGCTGTGGCGTCACACCTTCGCCTACGAACCCCGCGGCGACATGTATGTCAGAACCAGGGAAGCACTGGCCGCGAAGATGGAGCTGGCGCGTAAAAACGATGGTGAATTCTACATGATTGTGGGTATCCGGGATTTGAGTGATATGATCTGCCACGATGTGATCCAAGCCCTGAAGGACCCCGCACAGTTCGATCACCTCGGTACCCTGTGGGGCGTGGAAACCTTGAACACCCTGGAGGTCTACCGGATGCGGAAGGACGCTGCCCACGTCCCGCAGGCAAAGTAAGTAATTGTCGATTTCATCCTTCCAGCGGCAAGTCAGCGGACCGCTTTCCAGACCAGTCGCGTCTGGGCGTGGTCCATGCCAGGAAGGGCGATTGGAGGATAAAACTGCGCAGGGTCGCCGAGTCTGGCCATCAGGTCCGGCCATCGTTGCACGGCCGCCCCGGCATCACCTATATTCACATACAAGTCGCAGCCTTCTGCTGCGGCCTGCTGTTGCAACGATTCCAGGCCAGCGGCAGATGCGATTTCGTGGCAGCCGGGGTCATAGCCCGGACGGCGGCAGCTGAATTGGGCGGTGATTACGCCTTTTCCGTAATCCGGATGCCGGGGATTCACCACGGAGCGGGTGAGGGCCGTGGCAGCGCGGTTAGGCTCCATTTCATGATTCCGCAGCAGATCACGCATCCGGTGTCCCGATGCCAGCACCGTGAAGGCAAGGAGCAGTGCTGCGGGCGCTGCCGCACGGAACCGGCGGGCCTCTTCCGCCATGCCGCCCATCAGCATGGCAACGGCTGGCAAAGCCGGGCAGGCATACCACGGCATCAGCAGATTGCCCGACACGGTGGCTTGGACGCAGAGGGTAGCCAAGGGCAGGAGCATGGCGGCGAGCAACCAGCGGGTTTCCCGGGAATGCCGCCAGAAAACCACCAGGCCCCAACCCATGGCCAAAGCTCCCGCGAAGAACCAAATAACCGTCAGGGCCGGCTGATTGATCAAGGTTTCCAAGCGGCCGGGACAAAGGGCATTGGCGGGATCAGGGCTTCGCCAGGGTTCTCCGGTCAAGAGCCACGACAAGCTGTTGGCCAACCATCCGGAAGCGATCCCGGTGGCTTTGGCCCGGCCGGTGGCCATCCACGCCTGAAGTTGCGGCACCATCGGCAGGCCGAGCGGGATATAGCAAAACGCGGCCAACCCGCCGGCGGCCATCCAGCGCCGGAACTGGAACCGGATGGCAGGGTGGGGACTGGTAAACAGGAGGCCCAGAGCGGCGGCATTGAGCAGAAGCAGCCAGTGGACCATTCCGGTCCAGCTCCATAACAAGCAGGTTTCGGCAAGGCCGAAGCAAACCCACCAGCGCCAGCGCCCGGTGCGGAGGCCTCTGAGCAGACACCAAACCGCAAAGGGCCATAGGAACAAGGTAAGTCCATAGCCCCGGGCCTCGGTGGAATAACGCACCAGCCAGGGATGGGCCGCCATCAGGACTACTGCCGCCAAGCCCGCCCGTGGCAGCCCCAATTCCTTCATGAGAAGATAGAGCATGGGCAGGGCGAGGAGCCCGGCCAGAAAGGCCGGCAACCGCAACCGCCTTTCGCTGAAAAACCAATCCCCCGCGCCGGGGGAAGGCTGGAATCCTGCATGGGCAGCCTTGGCCAGAACGGAATAGGCCGCATGGTTATTGGGAACCCGGTGATCCCAGAAGGCTCTCGCCCAGGGCACCGCATGCCAGGAAAGGTTACCATCCTTTTCCAGTTCGAATTCCCCTACCATAAAATGCGACATGGAAAATTCCTCATCGCTCCACAAACTATGGTCCAGGCGCGGCGCGTTCAGCACGGCGCTTCCCAGCATTACTCCAGCGATCAAGGTCATGGCCAGTCCCCGTGGAACCGGATTGGCTGCAGGCACATGGGCTGGGGCATTCCGGGAGGGAGCCTGACGCAGCAGCCATGGCGCGAGGGCAGCGGCGGCCAGCAGGATGACGGAATCAACCGCCGCGGCACGGGGCAGCCATAAGGCCGTGTAGGCCTGCCAACTCCAACTCCCGTTGCCAGCGAGGGCAGCGTGCAGCATTTGCTGCCATTTGGATGGGCAAAAGGGGTGTTGCCAGAGCCATAACAAAATGCCGGCAGCCAGCAGGCAACTCCCACGGAAGAGCGGTTCAGGCCGGAGTCGGAAAAACATGCGTCTCTTTTTCACGCTGTGCCGCAGTGGATCGAATGAATTCCTGGCCACCTTGGCCTGATGCGCAAAATTTCATGAATATGTCCGGGAAGCGGGTCCGGAAGAAAGACGGCATGCCACCGTCATCAGCAGGTGATTCTGCCAGTGAGCCCGCTTCATGACCACGTTCAGAACCGGAATTCGGTCAGGCCCTCCGCGGCCAGCGCGGCATTGAGGGCAGTCGCGGCGGCTTCCCCGCGTTGCTGGAGCCCGGGGCCGATGTTGGGACCGGATTGAGCGGCGGCTTCGAGCACGGTGGTCATTTCCAGCCAAGGGGAACGAAGGGCTTCCGGGAGATCCGCAGAGGGGACGCTGCGGAGGCGTGCCAGTAATGTGGCGGCGCGGGCGGGTGGGCTGGCGGAAACATCCGGAGTGGCGGCAGCCAGTTCCCGGAAGGTCCGGGCCAACATGTTGAGGGCTTGCCGGTGCTGCGTGGCCTGGACGGCAACCGGGGTCTTTTTGGCAGATTTATCCTTGGATTCCGAAACCTTTTTACAGCCTGGGAGGATCAGAAGAACGGCTGCACAGGCCATCGCGCTGTGCCCTGAAAAGCGGGACCACCTCACGCCAGAATGGGGGTAACCAGTTGACCAGACACATCCGTCAGGCGGAACTGCCGGCCTTGGAACGGGTAGGTGAAACGCTCGTGATCGATGCCGAGCAGATGCAGCAGGGAGGCGTGCAGGTCGTTCACCGTGACGCGCCCATCCACCACGTCGAAGCCGAAATCGTCTGTGGCACCATGGGAGATGCCAGGCTTCACGCCCGCGCCGGCCAGCCAGAAACTGAAGGCGTTGCGGTGATGTTCCCGGCCGAAACCGGACTCCTTCCCGGGGTTTCCCTGGGCATAACAGGTGCGTCCGAACTCGGTGCCGAAGACCACCAGCGTATCCTTCAACATCCCGCGTTCCTCCAAATCCTGCAGAAGGGCGGCGGCGGGTTGGTCCACATTGAGCGCGTTGTCCTTGAACTGATTCTCCAACTGGCCGTGGTGGTCCCAGCCGGGATGATAGAGCTGGACGAAGCGCACGCCCTTTTCGCAAAGACGGCGGGCCTGCACGCAGTTGGCGGCGAAGGAGCCGGGCGTGTTTACTTTAGGGCCATAACGTTCCAGGGTGGCTGGGGCCTCGCCTGCCAGGCTCACGGCGTCCGGGACGGACATCTGCATGCGGAAGGCCAGTTCGTATTGGTCGATCCGGCCCTGCATTTCCGGCTCGTGGCGGAGGGTGCCGGTTTCCGTCTGCACGGCGTGCATGGCCTCCATGGTGCTCCGGCGCAGGGAGGGAGGGAGGCCGGGGGGATCTGTCAGGTAAAGCACCGGTTCCTTCCCGGCCCGGAAGGGAACGCCCTGATAGGAGGCAGGCAGGAAGCCGTTGCTCCAGAGGCGTCCTGACAAGGGTTGGTCCACCGGCATTTTCGTGACGAGGACGACGAAGCCCGGCAGATCCGCATTGGTGGAACCGAGACCGTAATTCACCCACGACCCCATGCAGGGCCGACCGGGAAGTTGATCCCCGCTGTTCATGAACATGATCGCAGGATCGTGGTTCACGGCGTCGGACACCATGCCTTTGAGAAAGCAGATTTTGTCTGCCTGGGTGGCGAGGTGCGGGAAACAACTGCTCAGCCAGGCGCCACTCTTGCCGTGCTGGGCAAAGGGAAAGGGCGAGCCTACGGAGACAAACGCGCCCTGGTTTTTCGACATGCCGAGCACCGGCCGTCCCCGCAGCACCGAATCGGGCAGCGGTTGGTTATTACGCTGGGTCAGCAGCGGCTTGTGATCGAAGGACTCCAGCTGCGACATGCCGCCGCTCATGAAGAGGAAGATCACGCGCTTGGCCTTTGGCGCGAAGTGAGGCAGGCCGGGCAGTCCCCCTGCGGCGGACGCAGTGCCAGAGGACATCAGTTGGGACAGGGCCATGGCTCCCAGGCCGAGGCCGCTGCGGCCCAGCCACTGGCGGCGGGTCAACATCAGAGCGGATTTTGTCAGGGAGGAGTGCATGGGAAAAGGCAAAAATCACCAAGTGCGGAGGAATTCCTCACTGCTGAAGAGGGCGCGGCAGACCACCATGAGGGCAGCAGTGCGTGTATCGGCAGGGGCTTCCTGCTCCTTTCCGGCAGATTGGAGCAGGGCGGCGGCTTCATCCGGGTGGGTTTGATAGTACGTGGCGGCTTCGGAAAACAGGGCGGTAAGCGGTTGGAGTTGGGAAGGGGAAGGAGGCCGGCCGGTGGCCGACTCGAAGCCAGCCCTGACGGTGGCTGGATCATCCACTGGTTTGGTGGCGAGCACCTTGATGGCGAGGGCACGGGCGGCTTCCAGGAAGCCCTTGTCGTTGAGCACGGCCAGTGTTTGCAGCGGCGTCAGGCTCTCCTCGCGCTGCACGAGGCAGAACTCGCGGCTCGGGGCGTCGAATGCGGAAAGCAGCGGCGGCGGGCAGGTCCGCCGCCAGAAGGTATAGAGGCTGCGGCGGTGCAGGGCGTCGCCGCTGCCCATTTCATAGGTGTGCTGGGTGCCGGTGTCCTCCCAAAGGCCCTCGGGCTGCCACGGCTTGACACTGGGCCCTCCGACTTTGCTGACCAGCAGGCCGGAGGCCGCGAGGGCGGCATCCCGAATCTGCTCGGCAGGCAGGCGCAGGCGGGGACCACGGGCCAGCCAGCGATTGTCAGGATCGTCCATCTGAGCGGCGGCATCGGCGGGTGTGGAAGATTGCCGGAACGTGCGGCTGAGGGCGATTTCGCGGCAGAGTTGCTTCACATTCCAGCCACTCTCGCGGAAGTGGACGGCCAGCCAGTCGAGCAACGCAGGATGGGATGGGGGGGATCCTTGGATACCGAAGTCGTGGCCGGTGGCGACCAGTCCACGGCCAAAGAACAGACGCCACAAGCGGTTCACTTCCACGCGTGAGGTGAGGGGATGAGCCGGCGCGGTGAGCCATTGGGCGAGGCCGCGGCGGGGCGTTGGCAGGCCACGGGGAAAGCGCGGCCGGAGTGCCGGGGCTAACCAAATCTCCCGGGGTGGAGTATTGGCCGCGTTTCAGGAGCGGAGTGGCCCGGCGGGGGCCGGATTGCTCCTGCATGACCATAAGATCGCGCAGCTTGGTGGAAAAGGCGTTTTCAGCCGCACGGGCCTGCTGGAGTTTTTCAGCGGCACCGCGGCAGGCTGGATCCACTTCCCTTTGAAACCAAGCGAGCCATCCGTCCGCCGAGTGGCTGGACGGGCCCCCATGAATCATGGCTATTTCTGGTTTTGTCAGTCCACAATCATAGATTTTCAGGTCGTCGAGGATCCCGCCCCTCAAGGATTTGTCGAGGGTGCGCCCACCGATCTGAAAGGAGATGAGTTCCGCTGCCTTGGCGTCGGCGACTTTGGCGTTATCGATATCGCCCCACTCCGGAAGATAGGCGATGTCACGGTTCAACCCATCACGCACCACGCGGGTGGCAACGGGTTTTCCATTCAGATAGAGCTGGAGCCCTGCGGCCCGGCTGGAGCCGTCGTAAGTCCACCCGACGTGCTGCCAGTCCTTGAAATCAACGGGCCCGATTGTTTCGATACGGATGGCATTGCCCGGGTAAAAATGGGCCAGGGTGGCGGTAAGGTGCCCATTTTCGAGGGTGAGTTCGTATCCCCGGTTGGCGGCATCCAGCCCGGCGCGGCTGTGGTGCAGGATGACGGCTCGGGGAAGGGGCGTTTCCAGCTTCAGCCAGAAAGTGAAGCTGAAAGGATCCGTGCGGCGGAAACCGGCGATCCCGGGGAACTCATACCTCTTGTCCTTGTCCGCCGGCAGCCCCACCCCGAAGCCGAACCGGCCGGCCGGAGGAGTCAGGCTGACGTTATCCATTGAACCCGCGCCTTCCCCGGCATCGGGCACGAATTTTTTGGCTTTGGAATCAATCAGGTCAAAGCTGAAATAGTGTTGGGGAGCACGGGGCAAGGCGCCGCGTTTGGTTTTGGCATCTGCCAGCACTGCGCTCCACAGGCCAGTCCCCTGGCCGGGTGGCGCATTGGTTTCGAGCCAGGTGGCGAAGCGGACCGCAGCCGTGGCTTCGGCCTGGTGCAGGGCCGCTTCAGCGGTTTGGATGGCGGCCTTCCGTTTGGCGTGTTCTGCGGCTTCGCCCTCCTTGTAAACAAACATCGTGGGCGACGGCGTGCCATTGGAGTAACGGGAAAACAGGCCTTGTTCGTCGATGTTATTAAAAAAGGAGGCGAATTGATAGTATTCCCGCTGGCTGATGGGGTCGTACTTGTGATCATGGCACTGGGCGCAGGCCATCGTGAGGCCCATGAAGACCGTGGCGTTGGTCCTGACCCGGTCAAAGATCTGATCCCAGCGGAACTCTTCGGGGTCGCTGCCGGACTCGTTCGACTGCACGCAGAGCCGGTTGAAAGTGGTGGCGATCCGCTGCTCCTGGGTCGCCTCCGGCAACATGTCTCCGGCCGTTTGCCAGAGGACGAACTGATCATAGGGCAGGTTGTGGTTGAAGGCATCAATCACCCAGTCCCGCCATGGCCACGTCTCGGAATCAGCGTCCTCATGGCGGCCGTAGGTATCCCCATAACGGGCTGCATCCAACCAATCCTGAGCAAGCCGTTCCCCAAAGTGAGGGGAGGCCAGCAAACGGTCCACCGCCGCCGCCCAGGCGGATTCGTCGTTGGGGGCTTCTTCGAAAGCGGCAAATTCCTCCGGCGAGGGCGGCAGGCCAGTGAGGGCGAAAGACACGCGCCGCAACCAGTCGGCTTTCGTGGCGGCGGGTGCTGCCTGTAATCGATGACGGCCGAGTTCCGCCTGGATCAACGCATCGATAGGAGCCAACCCGGCGGCGGTGGCCGCAGCCGGCATTTCCGGTTTCTCCGGGGCAAGGAAGGCCCAGTGTTTTTCAGTGACCGCTCCCTGAGCGATCCAGTTTTCCAGGAGGCCCTGCTCAGCCGGACTGAGAGGCGGTGATTTTTGGGGCGGCGGCATCACCTCGTCAGGGTCGGTGGCATGGAGCCGCTTCAGAAGTTCGCTTTCCTGGGGGTTACCGGGGATGATGATTCCGGACTTCAGCCCGGTCAGATCATCCAGCCGCAGCTTGGCCTTGCGGGCCCGGGCGTCTGTCCCATGACAGGAGAAACATTTGGCCGCGAGGATCGGGCGGACGTCAAAATTATACGATACTTTCTCCGCGCCCCGCGCCCCTCCGAAGGCGCTGAAAGTCATGAGGAGGACGGGCAGGCGGGGAATCATGACTTATCAGTGGGGCCAGTCCGACTCAGGGAAGATCGGGGCAGACTCAAATTTAAACACGTTCATGATGGCCTGGAGGGTCCCATATGAGTGAAAATTCACCGGGCCCGGACTTACCGGGGCGTCCAGATCATGAAGTGTCCCGGATTGGAAGTACTTCCTCCATCTTGGTTTTCCTGACTTGGCAGGCCGGCTTCCCCTCCGGCACGGGGCGCGGATTCCAGGATCCCGTCCCTTATTCCTCCCGTCCGGGGGGACGGCGGCCCGCTTTGACCTGGCTCCGAAGTCGTTTGGTTTTCACCATTTCCCGTTTCAGGCCCTGGGAGCGTTTTCCTTTTTGAGCCCGGGCCCTGGAGACGGCGGCCTGGCGGGCCTGCTGGCCGGCTTTGAGGCGATGCTCCAGTTTGTCTGCGAGGAGGACCCGGGCCTGATAGCGGTTTTGGGAAAGGCTGCGTTGTTCCTGACAAATAACCTCAATCCCGGTCGGCACATGCCGCAGCCTCACCGTGGAGCTGGTTTTGTTGATTTTTTGCCCGCCATGCCCCCGGCCGCGGACGAAGGTCTCCTCCAAATCCTCGCGCGCCACCCGCAGCGACCCAAGCCGCAGGAGGATTTGCCGGATGGAGTCGCGTCCAATCATCCTCCATCCTCGTGGCAACGGGGGCAGACCGCAAGCCGCCACTCTTTTTGAAAGAATCCCGGCCTCGGGGAATTTTGTTGTGAATTTCCCCCAAGCCTGTTTAGCTGTCGCCACCCCTTCCCCGCCATGAATCCCCCCCGTTCCCTCCTCCTTGTCATGGCTCCGCTGGTGGGCAGCCTGACGCTTCTGGTCCTGGACACCGCGACTGCTGCTCCCGCGAAGAAAACCCCTCCGGCCCCGCCAGCCCCCGCGGTGGTGGAAACTCCCGCGCCCAAGCGGTCCATGCTGCAAAAGCTCAACCCTTTCCACAAAAAGGCCCCGCCGCCCGCTCCCGCCCCCCCGCCAGTTCCGGCGGGAAATTCCAAAAAATCCAAAGCTGCTCCGGCAGTTCCCCCAGCAGCGCCTGCCGCTCCTTTGATCCAGCCCGCCGCCCCGGCAACCCCCTTGGCGAGCCTGCCTCCGGCGCCACCTGCTGCCTTGGTGCCGGATGAGCCCAAAAAGGGCGGGTTCTTTTCCCGGCTGAAAGCAAAACTCAACCACGATCCGGAGGTAGTTTCGGTCGCGGAGAAACAGGAGCGGCCCGCCGATTGGAAGGAACGCTGGGTGGTCACGGAAGACAGCACCGCATTTTTTGAATACGGCCCCAGTCAAGCCAGTGGCCCGGATCTGCGGTTATCCCGTGGCCAGGTGGTGAAACTGACGCGCACCACCCGTGGCTGGGCCCGGGTGGAAATCGACGGTGGCCGGCAAGGATACATCGGGAGCGATCAGATACGCCAAGCCGCCCAAAGTGATTTTTCCGATCCTCTGCTCCCAGCCACCCAACTGGCCTCCATCGGGACGGGTTTGCAGGGCTGGTCCCCGGCACCCCCTCCGCCGGATCTTCCGGATCTGCCCATGGCACCGGGATCGGAGGACGCGCTGCTCCTGCTGCCACCACTGGAATTTGAAGGCACAGAATTGAAGAAGTCGTCCCTCAAGCTCAAACCCCTTCCCGCTGAAGGTCCTACCTTGCAGCCTGGAGATGCCCTGCCACCCTCCCCGGCCCCGGAGCCTCCGGTGCTGGACATGGAAAATCCGCCGTCCCAGCCTTCCGGGCCTTCCCTTCCTGCTCCCACTGAGCCGGTCCCCCCAGCGCCCACGGTCCCCACGGAAGCCCCGGCACCCAGCCCGGCTCAGCCCACCCTCCCGTCCTGATCATGAGGTTGCTGCCACGGAAGCGCTTTTTGTTGGTTCTCGCCGGATGCCTGAGCTCCCTGCTTCCCGCAGGGGCGCAATCCCAACGCGTGCCGGACTCCGTTTTACAGCTGGTCGTCGCAGTGGCCGACGGCTGGAATTCCCCCCATGCCAGGCTGATGCCATTCTCCCGCGCTGGCGCCGGCGGGCCATGGCAACCCGCGTGGCCCAAGGCCAAACAGGTCAATCTGGGCAAAGCCGGTCTGGCGTGGGGGAATGGCGTGCTGCCGGTGCCCCATGGCCAGCCCGGGGTGCCCTCCAAACGCGAACGGGACCAGCGGGCCCCGGCGGGATTGTTCCGGATCGGCACCCTCTATGGCTATGCGCCGGAGTCGGTGCCCGGTCTGCGGCTGCCCACCTACCGGGTCAGCGCCCGGGATTGCTGGATCGACGATCCTGGCTTCCCCTCCTACAACCGTCACGTGGTGGTGGACCCGGCCAATCCGCCGCCGTGGTATGCCAAACAACGCATGAGGCTGGGCGATTTTGCCTACGAGTTTTTGTTGGAAATCCGGCACAACTCCGATCCACCCCTGGCCGGCCAGGGCAGCGCCATCTTCTTCCACATCCGTCGTGGTCCGGAAAAACCGAGCCATGGCTGCACCACCATGGCTCGGCCGGACCTGGTGAATCTGATCCAGTGGCTGGATGCCCGGGCCCACCCGCATTATGTGCTGCTGCCACGCGCGCCCTATCAGGAATGGCAGACCCGCTGGGGATTGCCGGCGATGCCCTGAATCCGGGACTTTTGGTAAACCTCTCCTCTTCTCCGGATGGCGGACTCAATCCGGCCGGTGCTGCCCCCGATAAGTCAGGAGGAAAAAGCCTGCCAGGGTAAGCGTGCCCAGCGCCAGGGGTGTCCAAAAACGGGTCCAGTCCACCACGCCCTGGGAAGTGGTACAGGCGGTGTGCCACCAACCAATCAGGAGATAACCGCTGAGGTTGCCCACCCCGCTGTTGAGCAGGGAGAGCAGCGCCTGACTCTGGGCGCGCAACCGGTGGTCCACCCGTTGTTCGAGGTAGATCTGGCTGGTCGGATAAAACAGCACAAAAACCGGACCATGCAGCGCGATGCTGAGGATCAGCCACCCTTGGATATTGGTGGCCATCAGGCCCAACCGCAGGACCCCCGCCAGCAGGCCGGCCAGCAGCACCCACTTCAGACGGAACCGTGTCAGGAGGGCCGCCAGGGCCAGCATGGCAAACCCTTCCAACACTTGGGCCAGACCCATCGTGGCCGATGGCGAGGGGTTGCCCAAATCCGCCAGATGCGCCGACGAATACCGGTAAAAGGTGGAGAGGATCGCGCTGAAAATGGCCGAAGTCAGGAAGATGATCCGGTGGTCCGGATGCCGCAGCAGCTGCAGGGCTTCCCAGCCGAAAAAATCGCGCCAGCGCCGGGGTTCACGGGAAGCCGCCGGGTAGGTCGGCCGCAGCGTCAGGCAAAAGGCGGCTTCCAGCAGAAAAATGCCCCCCGCGCCATACCCGGACAGAGGGGAGCGGTCGGCGTGCAGCCCGTAGCTGATGGCCACCGACGACAGCATCCAGCCCCAGGTCGCCCACGCCCGCAGCGGACCGAATTCCCGCCGGGCATCGCTCAAACGCGACAGCACAATACTCGTCAGCAGGCCAAATCCGGGGGCATTGGTGAGGGCGTAGGCCATCATGCAGCCCAGCACCCATGAGGTGCCCCACCGCTGTTCAATGGCATAAAATGTCAGGAAAAGAAAACCGGCCGAAGCGGCACACAAGACGGCCAACAGGCGTTCCGGAGGCACCCGGCGGTCCGCCAGGGAACCTGCCATCATCGGCGAAATGAACGCAGCCACACCTCCAGTGCAAAACGCGAGGGTGATCGCCGCATCGCTGATGCCATAGGCTTTCAGTACATTGGCCAGCGGCACGGTGTAGGCGGCCATGGCCGCCGCATGCAGAAAAAAAAGCACCGCGAGAGCCCGCTTGCCCGAGCCAGGCGGGATGTCCGCGCTGGCTACCGTTTCAGCCATCGCACGGGATCGAGTTGGTAAAAGGCCCGCAGCATTTCATAGAACTCGGGATGCTGCTGGATCAGGCGATCCGGCATTTCAAAGAACAACTCCGTAGCCGCGGCGAAAACTTCGGCCGGATCCCCCGCCGTCAACTTGCCGGCCAGTCTGCCGCCGTTCCGGGTAAACTCATGCCGCAGGAATTCCCCGCTCATCACCCGGGCCCACGCCGTATGCTGGCACTCGTCCCACAGCACCGGCCGGCCATCCTCTTTCCCATCCTCAAGATCCAGTTGCCGGGCAAATTCGCGGATCACTTCGTTGCGTTCATCCCGCAAATCCCGCGCCGTTTTTTTGACCTCATCCCAGGCCAGCAGCACACAGGAAGAAGGCCAGGCATCCACCGGCGGCAGAGCGTTTTCCCCCTCTTCGCCGGCCAAGCTGGCCGATGGGTAGATCATAATCGTCAGCACTTTGGAAAAATTCTGCCCATAATCACGGTTCAGCAGGAGAAAACACGCCTGTCCCGCAATCGTCACCTTCATTTCAGGGGTCACCGCTTCCAGTCCCCCGCAGTGCTTCCAACGTTTCCCGTCCACAAATTGCGTAATCCGGTCCTGCAGCCGGACCCGCAGATCCATCGGGAGGCGATGGTAGAGCGCCAGATTATCCTCCAGATAGCCCAGCCACTCCAAGGGGAAGGCAAAATGCCGCACCCGGCCTTTCCCGGTCCGCCGGCCCATCCGCTGCTGCAGCCTCGCCCCCCCCATCACCAGCACGATCAATCCGATGATTACAAAAAGCACTTGGGTTGACATCATAAGGCAAAGGGCGGGAAAAGAGAACCAGGCAGGAAAAGCCCGCAACATGAACGCCCCGTCCGCCCGTGGCAAGCCCTGTCCGGTATCATTGGCGCCGCCGGGTCAGAAATCGCCCTGAACCGATTCCGATTCCGGAAAGCATGGCCCTCCCTGAAGAAAATCACCGCTGCGACAGGGGGCTCAAGATCACGGTGCCCTGTTCTCCCCCATAAAGACAGGCCTCCCCACCGTCGGACGACCGACAGGGTAATGCCGGACTTATGCTTTTCTCACTGCGGCAAGCCTTCTTGGCCAACTTCGGTCCATTGTAATTTGCGTGGCAAATTGAATTGCTGCCCCTATGCCGCCTGCGCCCTCGCCCTGCTGCGCACCACCCTGACCACGGCCTTGGAAGCCTTCGCCGGAAATAAAGATAGGGAAGTCACTCTCACACGTAATCAACGACGTTCATGAACGGATGTGGAAACCCCGGTGCCCCAGGCACGGACACCGTTGGTCCACCTGTTAGATGGCGTCCCTGCCCGGCGGGCCAAGGGAAGTAAATCAGACTATTGCCCCGGGGTGGCCTTGTTCAGCGGAGAGTAGAATACCTGCGCGCAGAAGAAGACGGGCATCCCCATGGTATTGACGCCGGGGCGGCAGCTGGTGCCGAGGAATTGGGGTTTGCTGGACAGGATGTTCTTGCGGTGAGGCGGAGACTCCATCCACAAATCAAGCAAAGCTCCGGCGAAGCTAACATAGGTATGGGCCCTGATGGGCTCACCGCCGGATTCAAGGCTGAACACCTTTTTGCCCTGTTCCTCCCGGGTAAAAAATAATTGGCCTCCCGCATAGGCGAGCCCAAACGAGGTCGCGACATTCTCCGCACTGAAGGCAGGCTCCAACCCGGCGAGGCGCAACCGGTCGACCGGCGTTTTTTTGTTTTCCCGTTCGGGATTCACGTGCGAGATGGAGCCGCGATTGGCCATGATTTCCGCCTGCATCCGGGCTGCCTCGCAGAGCTTGGCATCGTGTCCCAGAGAAGGCAGCTTTTCCTTTGCCCGCCGCTGGTTGGTTTCATGAAAGACCGCCGCGGAAAGAAGGTCAAAGTTGATGTTGGCCAAGTCAATTTTCTGATTGGCTTGGTCGAGCTGGCGGAAGGCTTCCGGCGGGTGGTCCGTGAAGAGATGGAGCGGTTTCAGCTCGTGCGGCGGCGGGGCCGGCCCGGCGGAGCAGGGGACCCAGCCAGTAGCCAACAGGAGCACGGAAAGGAAAACGGCCGATTTCATGGGGTTTTTCAGAATACGGCAAATGCTAATTGCCACGCAGATCAAATGCAAATTGCCACGCAAATTACGACTACGGATGGATTTTTATAAATAGTACCGGGCCTACGTGCGCGGAATGTTGAAAGCCTGCATAGTGTGGGCCGCGTAGCGCCGGAAGGGGAACGGCTGGCGGGCGCAAAAAATGCCGGGCTTCCTGCTTAATGAGCGCAGCAGCCGGGCCGCCCGACCGCTGCCTCACGATCAGCCCCACCGGCCCGCTGGAACAGAGCCTGACCAAGGCGCCGCAAGGCATGGCGCGCCTTCAGGTGGACTCCCTGACTTGACGGCGGATCAGAGTCCCTGCGCGGCGCCGCGATAGAACTTTCTCCCGCCGCCGCCGCCGCTGGCCGGAAGCCGCAGCACCATGCGGTCCGGTTCATTTTCCACGATTGGATCGGTGGCTGACTGCCAGCTGAAGAGCCCGAGGGAGTCGGACTCTTCAGCAGAATAGATCAAATCGACCGGGCCACCAGGCCGCTTGGGCAGGATCACATCGAACCGGTTCCCGACCTGCTTTGGCACGGGGACCAAGGCCGGGCCAAAAACGCACGGATCGCCCCGGAAGGCGTATTCGGACCAGTTCACCGCGCCGTCTCCATCGGGATCGTCATTCGGTCCATTGAGCGGCGGCTCCAGCCCGGCGCGGGCCGCCCAGGCGGAAAAAGTGGTTCCATCCGAGGCCAGGCGGAGGTTGCGCAAGGAACCGGTGACGACTGAATCGCAGCAGCCAGCGGCGCGGCTCCCGCGGAACTCCCATCGGATCCGGTGATCCCCCCGGCCAACCTCCTGACGGACTGCTTGCCACCCAATGGTACCGGGTTTGATGCCGGACTCACCGGTATCAACGCTGAGGGAGGTCTGAACGACATCGTCGAGGTGGAGCCGCCACTGGGCGAAACGGCCCAGCAGCACCATGGAATAACTGCAATCCCATTCGAAGGTGATGGTGTCAGGGCCCGGCACCACCGTCTCGAACCAGATGGACTCCACCGCCGGTTCCATGGGCAGGGCCGCGGAGGACGTGTGTCTGATTTCGCCGTTCACCAGTTCCCAGGTCCCCTTTGACCTTTCCCAGCGGCGGGCGGGCTGTCCCACGGCCAGTCCGATGTCCAGGGCATCGACCATTACCGCCAGCCTCATCATGGCCTTCCCGGTGGGAGACGTGGCGGCAATGTCCGGGAGGAAGTCCCCGGTCTGTGTGGGCATGCCGCGGATGACTCCGGAGTCCGCTTCGAGGGTCAATCCGGGGGGCAATCCGGTGGCGGAATACTGGTCAGCGGGGTGATTAGTGGCCAGCGGGAAATAGACCTCGCGGCCGACGGGGAAAACCACTTCCCGGTGGGCCGTGAAACATAGCTGGCGGCTGCCCGCGGAAATCACCTGATCCAGTCCGGTGCTGGCCCAGTCTGCATTGGAGTGCTGCCACACCAGGAGCTGAGGTCCTGGCGGGATCTCCAGACGTTCGTCCCGCCACTCCCCGGAGGCCAGCGCCCCACCGCTGCGCAACACCACTGGCAGGCCGTTCATGGTCAGCGAAAGGGTATCCGAGCCGGAGAGCCCGGCCGCGGTGCGCTTCCACCAGAAAGTCAGAATGTCGGGCCCATGGACGGTGGTGGACAGCAGCTGTGAAGGATAATCCACACGGTCGGGGAAGTAGACTGTTTTTGAGCGGTCAGGGAAGGCGGCATCCACCCCATCCGGGGCATTGCCTTTCCGTCCGCGCCAGACGGTTCCCGGGGACACCTGCCAAACCAGCCCTCCACCGTCGAGCGCGGCCTCAAGGGAAACGGCTGGAGGAAGGATGCGGAACCTGATGGCTGCACTTTCCTGGCCATAGGCGTTGACGGCGGTCACATGCACCAAAGTCTCGCCGTAAGCGGAGGGGATACCGGTCACGCGACCCGTGGTGGGGTTCACCGCGAGGCCTTCGGGAAGGGGCACGGCGCCGAAGGAAACCGCGGGCTGCGAGGTGGTGATCTGCCAGTCGAACGGCAGGTCCACCTCACCTTCGGCCAAAGAGTCGTTCGTGATGACCGGGGTGATGGGCCGGATGATTTCAACGGAGTCGAGCCAAAACCTTGTCGCGGCGGTGACGGGTGAGGAGACATCAGCGCGCCACGCCAGTAGGTGGGACCCCGGCGGCAGGTTCAGACTGGCCTGCGACCAGAACGTGGAGGCTTGAGGCATTCCGGGGGACCAGCCATGGTTCCGGAAGATCCGGACTTCGCCACCTCCCTCCTTGCGCCACCAAAACCTGACCTCGGCCGGCCCGGCGATGGTGGCCTCGATCCAAAAATAGTTCTGCGATCCGAGGGGAGGGGAGGGGAGCAGCGGGGAACGCATCGCGTCCACCCCGTCATGGGTATCCACGGTGTCAAAATCCCATGCGGTGCTGCCGTTTCCTCCGGCCGCAAAGCTGACTTCAGCCGTGTCCAGCGCTTCGTTGAGATCGGCCGCCACGACCATCACCGGCAGTCCGCAACAAATGGCCGCTGCCAGCGCATACCAAACGGGGAGACCGAAGGGAGAGTTCACTTGGAGCAAAAGGAATCGTCTATAAAAACGACCTTTGTGGCAGGAATGTCAAATGCCGGGCCCCCGGTAAAATACCTGCCTGCCCCTTTGGTAAATCCGCTAAACCGGCTACACATCAAGCACATCCTGCTACGCAAATTACTAAGAAAATGAATTATCGTTCCCCCATTTCCAAGTTCGTTACCTTCCCTTCCTGCTGCCTGTCCTTTTCTCTTTGATGGTTCCCCAGCAGGGGTGTTCCATGTCGTTTCCCGCATTTATGACCTCAGGAATCTCCTGAATGATGAGGCCAAGGAGTTTTTCCTGAAGCCTATGAGGATCTGCTGGGGGCCGGGCTTTTATTGATGGTTGGTTTGCCCAACACCGCACCATCTTGACAGGCCACAGCCGGACAGAGCGGCAACGCGACGCAAACCCACTCGGCAGACCGGCGCTGAGGGAATAGTATACTTTCCGTCGTGCCAAGAGTTAGTTTCACTTACCGGAGTAATTGACGAAGCATTTTTAATCCATCGGAGGCGGGCCATGGGCGAAACTGGCGACAACATCGCAATCCAGGATTTTGGCCTTTATTCGCTGATCCTGTCGCACGTCTTTCTGGGAATGCGCCGGCAGAATGGGGAGTCTGACCCCACAGCGGTCCACACACCGGCCCGCGGTGCAGGGGATAACCTTGAATTCGGCAAATTCCAGTTCCCGGGTTGACAGGCTGACGCACTGGTATAGCAAATCCTTACTCATGAAGATTTTCATTCCACGTTTCCTGGTATGCTGGCTGGCCGGCGGGACACTGACCTTGCTGGTTTCCTGCAGCAGCCGTGAGGATGCCGCCAAGACCAAGGAATTTCAGGCGAAGACCGAGGAATTGAAACTCGAAACCGACCGGCTGGCCGGGGAGGTTGCCGCGATCCAGCAAAACATCAAAGCGGCGGGCAGTGAGGACCTGACTGGTCCAAAGGTTGTCGCCACCTTGGAACTCAAGGAGAAGGAAACCCAGGAAGAAACCAAACGCCTCCAAAAAATCGCCGAAGGTCTGCAATCCGCCACCCAGCAGCTGAGCAAGGATCAGGCTGCCTTTGCCGCGAAATATCTCAAACCCTGATCCCCTACAAATCTGCATTGCCATGGAAGTAAAAACCGCTGCCTGGGGGACCGTAAGTCTCGTCATCGTCGCCTTTGGGGCGGTCGTCATTTTCGCGATCGAACGGGAGGGCATCAAGAACGACCTCGTCAAGGCCCGCAACGGATTGAGCGGCCAGCAGTCCCTGCTGGACACGCGGCACGCCACGCTGGCCAACCGTCAGGAAGCCTACGCTTCCCTGCAGGACCGGATCGCCTCCATCCAATCCATCAGTGAGCGGATCCGGTTATTGGAGGAAAAAAATGTGGGGGTCCAGAAGCAGATCGACGGGTTGCGCGGGGAATGGGAAACGTGCCGGGCGGCCTTCGCCCGGGACATTGATCAGGTCCGGCAAAAGACAAAGGACGAAGCGCTGCCGGAAATCGTCCTGATGGATGAGACCCGCCTGAAAAAGGCCCGTTTCAATCAGATCAAGGATAACATCGTTATTCTGGAGCACGCCGACGGCATCGCACGGGTGCCTTTGACCAATATGCCGCAGGATTGGGTTGGCCGGCTGGCCCTGGGGTGGAACCCAAAGCTGACCGCGGAACTGTCAGGCAAACCGGATGAGGTGGTCGTGGTGGCAGTTGAGGAGAAACCCGTCCAGACGGCGGAAATGGTGCAGGCGGAGCAACGGGCCAGCGTCAAACGTGCGGACGTGGGGGATGCCCTGGCGAAAATCACCTCCTTGCAAAGGAGGATTGCAGAAGCAGAGCGCGCGCGCTCCGGCCAGCTCAAGATTGCCCAGGAATACAGCTATAAACATCAACTGGCTCAGAGCAAAGGCAATACCAGCAGTCACAACGTCAAGCGGGACGAAGCGACGGCCCTCGCGGAAAACCTGGCAAGACAAATCAGTGCCGCCCAGGAGCAAATCCAAAAGTTGAATGCGGAAATCGCAGCGAAACAGGATGCGTTCCGTTGAAGAGGCCCGGGGAAACGCATTTTGGCTGTTTACTAGCGCTGAGGGCCTTGGGTTTCCTCCCGAACTCCACTGTGCCGTAACCCACTGCACGCCGGAAGATTCAGGCCGCATGCGTCGGGGAAATCCACCCCGGAACCTCAGCAGATTTCCAGCACCTTATCCACCACCTGCTCCGGATAGGGCAGCTGGATTTTCTCCAAAGGCATGGAGTAAATGGCCGGGGCGTCGATGGCGCTGATGCGCAGGACGGGGGCGTCAAGGTCATCGAAGCATTTTTCCTGGATCATGCTGGCGATTTGGGCGCCGACGCCGCAGAAGGGTTTGTTTTCCTCGACGTAGATCGCTTTGCTGGTTTTGCGCACGCTGTTGAGGATGGTTTCCTCATCGAGCGGGCGGATGGAACGGAGGTCGACCACTTCACAATCGATCCCGTACTCGGCGGCAAGGATTTCGGCGGCCTTCAGGCAGGTGATGACGGCGCGGCCGTGAGCGATCAGGGAAATGTCGCTGCCCTCGCGTTTGATGTCGGCCACTCCGAGCGGGATGACGTATTCGCCTTCGGGTACTTCCCAGCTTTCCCCGTAAAGCACGGTGTTTTCCATGACGTAGACCGGGTCATTGTCGCGGATGGCAGCTTTCATCAGGCCCTTGGCGTCGTATGCGGTGGCGGGGCACACGACCTTGAGCCCCGGGGTATTGGCGATGAAATTCTCCGGGGTGTGGCTGTGGGTGGCGCCGACGTTGGTGCCGCCGTTGGCCGGGCCGCGGATGACGATGGGGCAGTTGATCTTGCCACCGCTCATGTAGCGGACGCTGGCGGCATTGTTGATCATTTGGTCCCATGCCACATAGGCGAAGCTCCAGAACATCAATTCCATCACCGGGCGCACCCCGAGCATGGAGGCACCGATGCCCATCCCGATGAAACCAGCTTCGGAAATCGGGGTGTCGACCACACGCTTGTCGCCCCACTTTTTCCACAAGCCTTCCGTGACTTTATAGGCGCCGTTATACTGGGCGACTTCCTCTCCCATCAGCACAACATTTTCATCACGGGCCAGTTCTTCATCAAGGGCTTGGCGGATGGCTTCGCGATAGGTGATCAGGGGCATAGGAATGAAGGGCAGAGGTCAGAAATCAGAGGTCAGCCACCGGCAACAAGCGTCCGGCCGACGGGGAGGAAGCGGGACCATCGCTGAAATCCGGGAACTGAAAACTGAAAATTTTCCTTCGTTTCACGCCAGCCCCCGGTCGGCGACTTCGTCTTCATCCAAGCCAAGGTAGTGACCCAGCTCGTGCAGGAAGGTAGTTTCCACCTCCCCGGCAAAAGTGGCACGGTCTGCTTCGCTCCATGCCCAGAGATTGTCGAGGAAAAGAAGGATCTGCGGGGCATCCCCGGGGCCGGAGGGCGTGCCTTCCACCCGGCTCATCCCGCAAAAAAGCCCCATCAATTCCTCATCCACCGGCTCATCCTGCTCCACGGCCCACGCTTCCATGGTCAAGAGGACTGCGGGGCACTCGGCGGCGGCGGCCTGCACCGGAGCGGGCAGCGCGTTGCGGATTTCCTCCACGGTACGGGCGGCGAGGGCGGTCAGTTCAGCGAGACGGGCAGGAGTCATGGGAGGTAAACTACGAATGAGTGATGGGGAAAGCCTGCTTCCTGCGGGAGCGGGATGCTCTTTTCCGGTGGCCTGCCCGAGTCCTGTGTGGCCCATCCCCTTATCAGAGCTAGCCGAACAACCGGCGGGTGTTGCGCAGTCCATCCGCCGTGACCCGGCTTTGCGTCTGGCTGGCGAGTCGGTCGAGATAATTCTGCCAGTGCAGCGGCCGGAGAGATAAAACCGCCCCGCCACCGCGCAAGCCCACCGTGGGATCATGGATTTCCCACCCGAAATCCGAGTGCCTCCGCCCGTAGTCCATCCGGTAGATCCACGCCCCGCACTCGTCCTTGCGCCACAGCGCCGGATCGTTCCCGGGGATCTCCCCTGCCTGCCGCCAGACGCGGTCGATCACCTCGCGGTCGTAGCCGGCGGGGGACCAATCAGTGGCGTCGTCCATGGGGCGTGGGTGCTGAACCGGATCAGGCGTTTCCTGACAGGTAATCCTGCCAGGGTTCCGGCAGAGGGGAAGCCTCCACACTGCTGGCGAGGCGGCCCTCGTTGGCAGGAACAAAAGTGGTGCTGGTGCCATAAACCATCAGCACGTCCTGCGAACTCCCGCCGCGCAGGGCATGCGCCACGCCTGCCGGGATGATAATGCCGGCATTGTTGGCGCCCGGCAGATCGTCGCCATAAATGGTAAACCGCATCACCCGCCGGGGCATCCCCGGCCGCTCATCCACCAGCAGCATCTCCACGATGCCCTGGAGGAAAAACATCGCGTCCCACTGCTCCTTGTCATACGGCCGCAGTCCATAGTTCTGCGGTTCCTCCACAAACAACCGGCGGAACCAGGCGGCCGGTTCCACTCCCTCCGGAAGATGCGGCGGGTGGATGTGAAATCCCTTGGCCGTGCCGGCGAACATCCGGGCGGCGGCCCACTGCTGCGGCCACATCCCGAGCTCCGCCAGCGGCCCTTCGGTCCCACGGGCAAATTCCCCGAAAAATCCCCTCTGTGGCTGGGCAAAAACCCGCCTGGGAAAAAGCACCACCCCCGGAATCCATGCCTCTTCCAGTCCGGCAGGAATCCCCGTCCCGCTGATTTCCCGGGCCTCCACGCCGGTCGTGCCCAGCCGCTCCGCGAGGTTGGCCTGGGCATAACTGCGGATTTCCAACTGCCGGCGTGCGTCCGGTGAGATGCCTTTCCAAAATTCGTCCTGATTCATGAGCGGGTCTAAAAGGGTGGATGCTGGGATAAGCTGAACAAAAGGTCACGGGGGGCAGGACGCAACGCCAGGCTCACGCAAATTTCCCGTGCCGCGAATCCATCATTCGCCCGCATCATGGGATGGAAAAGCGATGGCGTCCTCAAGGCTATTCTGGTTTCCCGGACGACAACGGCAGTGCCGACTCGCTGACGGGACCTTTGGGCAACGCTTCCGGCTTCGGCACCCCGTTTTCCGGCGATCCCTTCTCCAAGGACTCGTCCCGGAAAATCACCCCCTCCGGCGTAAATTCCTGGATCCGGTCGAAATGGGTATCCGCATCCCGGTCCTCCAGAATCTTCCACAGCACCCCCTCCCGGTAAACACGCCGCAGGATCACCGGCCCCCTGCCCTGATGCCGCAGGTCCACATAAAAAGGCTCGTTATAGCCATCAAAGGTAGTCCGCTCATCCATCACTCCATCACCGTCGATGTCCCGGTCCCGGTAGATCAGCTGGGCGCGCTGCCAGATCCAGCGGAGGTCCATTTTACCGTCAAAATCCCGGTCCTCCTGGACATTCAGCAACTGGCCACCCGGCGTGTATTCCCGGATCGAATCATCCACGCCGTCCCAATTCACATCCTCCCGCACGAAGATATTTTCTGGATTGTCCTCCTGCACCGGCGGAGCGGGCGTTCCGCGGATCGCCTGCCGCACCACCCAATAAATGCCCAGTCCGCTGCAACAGATGGCGGTCAGGATGATGGGCCAGCTGCTCTTCTGCCGCAGCCTCGGCCCTGTCTTGCGCCGCAGCGGGCTCCGGGCCGGCGGGTCCACCGGCGGTCGCACCGACCCGGCGGTCTCCGAAGGCGGCAGCTTCAGCAGGACCCGGGCGGCTTCGGGCGCATCGGTCACCGCCACCATGAGCGAGCATCCTCCCGACACCCGCTGCCCGGTCGTGGGGTGTTTGTAAAAATGCTCTTCCACCAAGGCCTTGAGATCATGATCCTCCAAGGCCGAGCGAGCCTGCTCGGCATCCTCCCGTTTTGCATAGGTGCGGAGCGGGCACCGGGCCAGACCAGAAGAGGGAGGTTGTTCCATGAGAGAAGCGGGCGGCTGACCACCCACGCTAGAAATCCACGGTCCCCCCGGCACTTCAAGCCTTTCCCCGAGGGAAATCGGGCCCGCCAGCCTTTCAGGGGGACTGCCGTTTCAGCCACAGGGCGGCCAAAGCATAGAGCACCCCGGGAACCACCACACTCAGACTGAGGGCCAGTCCCGGACGGTCAGTTCCGGTCGCCCCGATGGCGGCGAAGGTCAGCCCCATGGGCAGACATCCGCAGGCCAGGGCGGCAAAAAAACGGCGCCGCGGCATCCCGGTCAGCCCCGCCATGCAAGCTGTCATTTCCGGCAGCAGGGGCATCCAGCGGGAGAGTGCCACCAACCAGCCGCCCATGCTGCCCCCAAAAATCCGTGCGGCCCGCTCCCGGTCTTCCGGGCCCAGCAGCCGGTCAGCCGCCCTCAGCCCGCTGCGGCGGCACAACTCATAGGCCAAAGTCCCCGAGAGGAAAGATCCGGACGCCCCTATCAATCCGCCGGCCACAGCGCCATAGCCATAACCGAGGGCACTGATGACACTGGTGGCCGGCACCGGCAGCAGCAGATCAGCCATCAATAAGCCCAATGCTGCCAGCCAGCCCCACGCCCTGCCATATTCCATCAGCCAAATACGCGCTCCCTCGTCTCCAAACCGGGCCATGAATCCCTCCCCGAGCAGGAAGAATGGAATCAATACCAGGGCCGCCAGTCCCAGCAGTAAAATAAATAACCTCACATCCCGATCCAATCACCTCCAGCCGGGCCGGTCAAACGCGCACCCGGTTCCATCTCCACTGCGCCGGGCCGCCCCGGTTATGCCGGCTGGAACCCCGGCAGTTCCGCTCCTGAAAAAGTCCCGCGTTGCTTAAGCTGACAGGTAACGGGCAGCGGGCATTTTATGAATTCTTCACTCTGCCACCAGTAGGCCATATTCCGGATGACGCACCCGGTTCCTGCTATAGGGCGACGCAGAACCCTCATTATCAACAGTTTACGAACTCGAAAACCCCAGACATAAGAAACCTCTTTAGGCGGTTCTGTTCGTCAGTTAACGCTTTTGAAATGAAAACCGGGGTCGTTATTTCCATTACTAATTTACTATTGACTTAAAACCTGTTGATTGGTTTACTACCAGAGGTTGTTGGTCCTGCCGTGTATAACGGCAGACCGGCTGCCTACACCATCAACTAAGGTAAAAAACACCCCCCAACACCACACCCCGATGAAATCCGATCTGCTCGACCGCCGCATTGCTGACCTTGAACAGGAACTCGTGAAGCTTCGCCAACGGAAAGTTGCCCAGCTGCGTGATGAACTCAGCCAACTGGAAGCTGATATCAACGGCACCCGCCCCGCCAAACCGGCCAGCAAAGGATGGGCCGCCGACCTGATGTTATCCTCCAGCGACACATTCCAGCCAACGGCCACCTCCGAAAGACGGGGCACACGTCAGTCAGACGAAGAAGTCCTCGAGCGCCTGCGTAAAGTCGTCGCTGCCGCTGGCAGCGAGGGCATTTCCGCCCGCGCGGCGGCGCTCAAGGCCGGCGTCTTCTATCTCCGTGCCATCCCGGTCATGGCTGAGTCCTTTACGAGAACCGGTAAAGGAAAGTGGACCCGCTATACCATGAAATAGTCCCCCAACGGCAGCGTCTTCGATACCAGAGGCGCTGCTGCCTAAAAAGGAGGAAGCCCCGGCTTCCTCCTTTTTTTGTGCCGTCAGGCTCCCAGGCGAAGGGCCAGCCCCTTGCCACGTGCCACGCCGGGCTTCACTCCGCGGCCATCCTGCCCAAAACCGCAGCCCGGTCTCTATCCGTTAAATTGCCTGCCGTTTCCACCCACCGCAGCGCTTCGGGCACGGATTTTTTGTACCACTCCTGCAGCGTCTCCCGGAGCGAATCCTGCCGCTGCTTTTCATCCCCCAGCGTTGCCCCCCAGATCGCCGCCGCTTCCGGGTCGGAACCGCGCACCTCTTCCGCCAATGCCGAAGCTCCCGCATCCCGCTCCGGCCCGGGCGCTTGCCGTGCCAGCCAACCTGATGCCGCGGGCTGGTCCCCGTCCGCCCAGCGCCGGATCAGTTGGCCCATCGCCTCCTGCCGCCCCTTGCCGCCGGGCTGTTGGTCCAGAAAGGCGGCGGCCTCGCTCCAGTTTCCCTTTTCCCAATGCTCGACCAGAACTGGCAGTGCTGCCTCCCGCAGGGGCCCGCTCAATCCCTCAAGGGCCTGCCGGGCCGCAGGGAAATCCTGGCCAGCCCACGTTTCCATCGCTTTTTTTACCGACGGGGCGGCCAATTTTTCCGGGAGCCCCTGCGCCCATTCCAGCGCCTTGTCCGGCGTCGTCTTCGCCCACCATTGCGCGATCGTGGCCGCGATTTCATCCCGCCCGGGCAGATCCGACTGTTCCGCCACCAGCTTCAACGCTTTGTCAGGATCATGGTGGGACAAGGCCTGAAACGCCGGTGAGATCGCCTCATCAGCC
This sequence comes from uncultured Verrucomicrobiota bacterium, assembly GCA_942492905.1. Lineage (GTDB taxonomy): Bacteria > Verrucomicrobiota > Verrucomicrobiia > Verrucomicrobiales > V1-33 > CAIZWU01. The sequence continues at coordinate 280,048 of OW818657.1, read as the reverse complement.
ACTTTCTTCGGCTGTTTCAACAACCATCCCATGGCCGCGTCAGGATCTGTTTTCACCCACGCCCGCATCAGATGTTTGGAAAGCTCCGTTTCCGCCCGTCCAATCTTGCCGCCAGCCGCAAGGCGGGCTTCCAGCAGAACCCGCGCTGCCGCCGGATCCCGTTCCGCCCATTTTTTGAAAACCTCTCCACCGAGTCCCACCCGCAGGTCAGCATCCTCGCCCTCCATCTCCGGTGCCAGAAAAACCCCCAGCACATCCGCCGGCCCCTGTTCCAGCAACGCCTGCGCGATCACATCGACGGACTGGAAAAACAGGGCGGTGGCTTCCACCTCCCCAATCCGTTCCTCCGCCTCCATCATCCCTTTGAATTCCTGCATCACCGCCAACACCTGATCCGGGGGCAGGGTCCGGCACCACTTCTTCAGCGCCGCCAGCCGTTCCAGCGAATCCGGGATCGCCAGAATCCGGCGCAACGTCTGTTGTGGCGTGGCGCCCAACGGGTCCAACCCAATCTGACCGCGCTCCGCCCCCTGCGCCACGCCCTCCCTGGTCCCCGCTCCGCCCGTCCCTGACCCAACCAAGGCACGCCCGGTCACTCGTGACGTCCCCGCGGAAGTCCCGCCGCTATCTGCGGCCTGCCAATGCCGCCCCGCGAAAAATCCGCCCACCGTCCCCAGGGCCAACCCGGTCAAAGCCCAGCCGGCACGTGACATTACCTTGGTTTTCATGGTGGTACCTGTCGCCGATTTCCCCTGTTCCCGGCAAGCTCAATCCGCCACCGGCCGGATCAGGTCGGCACTCGAAATCACCTGCACGATCCCGTCATCCCCGCGCAATAACAATTCGCCCTCCGGCCCCAATCCGCAGACCACGCCCTCCAGCTGCTGTCCCGCCGCAGTGAGGGTCACCCGGCGTTGCCCCAGCCAGCTCCGCCTCCATCCCTCCTCCCTCATCGCGGGAAAATCAGCGGCCGCCTGGGCGCATCGTGCCTGCAGCGCCTGCAGGAAATTCGTCAGGAAAACCGTCCGGTCAACCGCCAGCCCACCCCGCTCCATCCACACCGACGTGGCGACGGGACGCAGTTCCTCCGGAAAATCCGATGGCTCCAGATTCAAATTAAAGCCAGTCCCGATCACCACAAATCCTCCCTGGGCGGACCATGCGCTTTCCACCAGGATCCCCGCCACCTTCCGGCCTGACAGATACAGGTCATTCGGCCATTTCACCTCGGCCCCCACCCCCAGTCCCGCCACCGCATCCAAGGCATCGCACCCTGCCAGGGCTGCGGCCAGGGTTAGCCGCGCCCACCGCTCCGGCGGAAAATCCGTCCCCGGCCGGAGCAGGACAGACACAATCCCATTCCGCCCTGGCGGCGAAACCCACTTTGCCCCGCGCCGTCCCCGTCCCGCCGTCTGTTCCTCCGCCAGCACCACGGTGCGGTCCGGAGCCCCCTCCGCAGCCAGACGCCGCGCTTCATCGTTTGTCGAGGTTGTCCGTTCCAGATATACCACCTCCCAGCCCGGCAGGGCGACGCGCAGGGCAGCTGCATCCAACTGGTCAGGAAGCTCCGGCATCGTGATCGCGGTCAGAACTCCGTCCCGCTGAAATCCAGCGACAAATCCAGTGCTTTCACCGAATGGGTCAGCGCTCCCGAGCTGATGAAATCCACCCCGGTGGCCGCGATCGCCGGCAACCTCTCCAGCGTGATCCCGCCGCTCGCCTCCAGCTTCACGCCGCTGCCTTGGGCCAGGATCACACACTCCCTCATCTCCTCCAGCGACATGTTATCCAGCAGAATGAATGACACCCCGCTGAGGGTCAGAAACGCCCCGACCTGCTCCACCGTATCCGCTTCCAATTCGACCTTCATCCCCGGGTGCGCCGCCTGCAGCGCCCCGATGCCCGCCTGCAACCCTGGCAGGCCACCGGCCTTGGGCAAATGATTGTCCTTCACCATGACCATATCATAAAGTCCGGTCCGGTGATTCGTCCCGCCGCCCGCCCGCACCGCCGCCTTTTCCAGCCAGCGCCAGCCCGGCGTCGTTTTCCGGGTATCCAAAATCCCCGTCCCCGTCCCCGCCACGGCCTTCACATAAGCCGCGGTCTGCGTGGCGATCCCGCTCAATCGTTGCAGAAAATTCAGGGCGGTCCGTTCCGCGGTCAGGATCGACCCGGCGGGGCCGGATAGCTCCAGCACCACGTCCTTCAGCTCCAGCCGGTCACCATCCGATTTTTTCACCACCACCGTGATGTCAGGATCCACGGCCCGGAATACCGCTTCCGCCAAGGCGATCCCCGCGAGCACTCCCGGTTCCTTGGCAAGGATAACCGCCCGGGCCCGCGACTCCGCCGGCACAAAATAACGGACCGTGACATCCCCCGGCCCGATATCTTCAGCAAGGGCCAGACGGATCAATTCATGCACTTCAGCAGGCAATTCCATGGGACATCATGCCCCGCCCCAGCGTGCGCGCAAGGAGCGGCGCGAACCTGCCCCGTGGGGCGGAAGCCGGCTAAAATACCGCCTGCAGGCCTACCATCACCCCCCGGCCCTCCATCGGCGCGATGTCCTTCAGAAACGACGTGTGCAGCCGCGCTTTCGCGTCCAGCAGGTTGGTGCCGCGCACAAACAAATCCATCGTCACCGGCCCTTCCATGACCCGGCAGCTCAGTCCCGCATTCAGCAGAAAAAAGGAATCGGTGGGCAACTCAAAGTCCGCAGTCCGGTTTTGCGCAGCTGAATATTGCCCCTCCAGCCGTGCCGTGAAACGATCGTATCCCAGGACCAGCGCTGCCGAAGTGCGGAACGGCGGAATGCGTGGCAGCGAACCGTCCCCACCGCGCAGACGCGTGTAGACATAGTCCGCTTTCAGTTCCAGATCGAGCCGCGTCCCTGCTGCCGGGACCGCCGCAGGCGTGGCCTGACCTTTGCCGGTCGGTTGCTTGCCAGAAACCGGAGTCCCGGCTTCCACCGGGGCCAGCAGGTGGAAGGTCGTCTCCACTTCCCCTCCCATGAAATCCGCATCGACCGCCTCGTAGGCATATACGGGCAGCTCCTCAATTTCGCCATCCTCTCCAAAAAGGAAGTCCTCCCCGGTGGGGAACAGGCCGATGTAATCGTTGAACCGGTTGTAGAAGGCACTCACACTGCCGGTGACAGATCCTGACGATTTCCGCAGGGCCAGATCCAGACCGATGGATTGCTCCAGGTCCAGCCCGGCATCTCCCACTTCATAAGCCCCCGTGGCCAGATGGGGACCATCCGCCAACAGTTCCACATAGGTGGGGGCCCGCTGGGTAAAGGCGGCATTGAAAGCCAGACTATAGTCCTGCGGCAAGGTCCAGACCACCCCAGCTGACCCACTCAAGGCATCAAAACCCAGGTCCCGGCCCGGCCCGAAGTCCCCAAACGTGCGGCTCTGCATTGCGGTGTGATCGTACCTCAGCCCAAACTGCCAGCGCAGGTCGCCCGAAACCACCTCCTCAAACAGAAACACCGCATGACTAGCCGTTTCCACGGGCGGCAGGAACGCCTCCGCGCCCAGCGCCGAGAAATCGCTGTGGTTGGTCTGATACCCCAGTGCGCCTTCAAACGGGCCTAGCGCTTCATGTTCCAGCTCCACCCGGCCATCGTAACCCTCGATCAGGAAGACGGTGCCCACCTCGGGTCCTTCAAACTCCGTGTGGGTGTAGTCGGAATAACCAAAGCTGTATCTGAGCTCCTTCACCCCCTTGAATGGCGAATAAAAAGCCCCGCGCCCGTCCCAGCGCTCCTGCTCCAGATCAATTGTCACCGACTCCTCCGCCACCGTCCCGTAGTTGCTATTCAGGAACGAGTACGACGCCCCGAAGAAGCCCTGGTCCCAGATATAGGATGCCCCCAGGGCCCCGCCTTCGCTTTCGGTAAAGCTGTTGGGCAGCCGGCCGCTGGCCTCCTTATCTCCATCTTCCAGCGGCGAAAGCTGCTGCAGCCGGGCACTCCGCGCGTCTCTTGGAATCCGCAGATCGTCCGACTCACGCCGGAATCCATCCACATGGATCACCACCGGTCCAAGGCCCACATCCAACTGGCCTGCCCCCGACCACAAATCCGATCCACTGCCGTACCGGCTGTCCACTTTCCCCCGCACGGGCAATCCACCCACGCCCGGTTCCACTTTGGTGTCAGGGATGCGGCCATCCAGCACATTCACCACCCCACCCACGCCATTGGGGCCGTAGAGCAGCGAGGCCGGTCCCCGCACCACTTCCACCTTTTCCATCAACAACGGATCCAGCGTCACCGCATGGTCCGGACTCACATTCGACACATCCAGCAGATTCACCCCGTTGTTCAGAATCCGGATCCGGTCCTCCCCCAGCCCCCTGATCACCGGACGGCCCGCCCCCGGGGCAAAGCCGGTGGAAGCCACCCCCGGCAACTTTGACAGGGTGTCCCCCAGGGAAGGCTGCAAGGCCTGCTGTAGTTCGGGCCCTTCCAGCACCGAGACCGGCTGCGCCTGCTGGAACAAGGTGCGCCCCAGGGGGGTGGATGAAATCACCACCTCATCCATCTGCACGGCGGCCGTCTGGGCCTGTAAATGAGACACAGTTAATAGCAAGGCTGGAAAAATCAGGAGCAGATGCATGGGAAAGGAAGAGGTTCGGATTATGGCGATCCGCTCATCCCAGTAAAGCAATTGTATTGCAATTGCAAATTTTAAGCATTTATAGAAACGCGATTCCAAATGTGCTTCCCCATTGCCGGACCCCTGCATCCGGCCATCCTTCCCCCATGTCCCAGCCGCTTTTTATCACCACCGCCATTGATTACACCAACGGCGCACCACACATCGGCCATGCCTACGAGAAGGTGTTGGCGGATGCAATTGCCCGCTTCCAGCGCCTTGCCGGACAAAGCGTTTATTTTCTGACCGGCGTGGACCAGCATGGCCAGAAAGTCCAGCAGACCGCGGAGAAGGCCGGCGTCACCCCGCAGGCTTATGTCGCGGAGATCACGGCTAAATTCACCGCCCTCTGGGAGCGGTTGGAGGTGAAATCCGATGGTTGGGTGGAAACCACTGACCCGCGCCATATCGCCATCGTGCAGTCCCTCCTCCAGCAGCTCCATGACAGCGGCCAGCTCTACAAAAAGAACACCAAACGATTCTACAGCACCCGTCAGGAACAGGACCTGACGGACAAGGACCGCGATGCTTCCGGCAACTTCGGGCCCGAATGGGGCGAGGTCACCGAGCTGGACGAGGAGAACTGGTATTTCAAGCTCACCAGCCATCTGCCGTGGCTGCGCGGCTACCTGCAGGCGCATCCGGAATTTGTCTTCCCCGCCAACCGCCTCTCCCAGCTCATCAATGCGGTGGAGGGCGAGGGCATGGACCTCTGCATCTCGCGCCCCAAAAGCCGCCTGACGTGGGGCATTGAGCTGCCATTCGACCGCGATTTTGTGACTTACGTCTGGTTCGACGCCCTGACAAACTATATCAGCTTCGCCGGCTTCCGCGATGCGGCCCCCGCCACCAGCGGCCTGCCGGACTTTGCCAAAACCTGGCAGGCGGCCGATGTCGTCCATGTCATCGGCAAGGACATCCTGATTCCTGCCCACGGCATTTATTGGCCGATCATGCTGCATGCCTGCGGTTTCCCGGATGCCGATATCCCACGTCTGCTCGTCCACGGCTGGTGGAATGCCCGGGGTGAAAAAATGAGTAAAAGCCTCGGCAATGTGATCGATCCGAACGCCATCGCCGATATCATCGGGACGGATGCGCTGCGTTATTTCCTGCTCGCCGAAATCGCCACCGGTCAGGACAGCGACATGAGCGACGAACGAGTCCTCTTCCGCAATAACAAGGAACTGGCCGACATCCTCGGCAATCTGCTGAACCGCACCCTGAACATGGCCAAAAAGTATCTGGGCGGCCAACTGAGGCACACGGACTTCGACTCCGAAGCCCACGCCGCCCTGCGCGCCAAGGTTGCCGCCCTGCCTGCCGCCGCCGTCGAGCACATGAAAACCTGGCAAATCCAGAAAGTGTTGTCCGACGTCATCGACACCGCCCGCCAAGCCAACGAGTTCATTGATCAAACGGCTCCTTTCAAGTTGGCCAAGGATCCGGCCAACGCCGATCAGGTCGCGAGTATCATGGGTCACATCGCCGAAGCCATGGTGCACCTCAGCGTGCTCCTGAGTCCGGTCATGCCCACCGCCGCCGCCAAAATGCAGCAGCAACTCGGTTGGACCCCGCCCGCCGGATTCACTTTGCCGGATCTCAAGTGGGGCATCCTGCCTGACGGCCATCCGCTGGGCGAGCCGTCGCCCATCTTCCCCAAGGTGCTGCCACCGGCGGAATAACTACTTTCTCGTATAACGGCGCCACTCGGCGATCCCCGGGAGGCGGTCGAGAATTTCGACTTGGGGGAAATCCTGCTCGAACGGGGGGAAAAAGGTGTCTCCCGTGGCAGGAGCATCCAGAACGGTAAGCAGGATCTCGTTGGTGCGGGGGAGGAGGAGTTGATAAATCTCGGCGCCCCCGATGATGTAGACGGGGCCTTCGAGTTCCAGATCATCAGGGCTGCGCAGGACTTCGGCTCCCGGCTGGTCCGGCAGGGTGCGGGAAAGGATGAGGTTGCGGCGGTTCGGCAGGGGACGCCCGAGGCTTTCCCAAGTCTTGCGGCCCATCAGGATGGGATGGCCGGTAGTGGTCTTCCGGAAGAATTTGAGGTCCTCCGGCAGGTGCCAGGGAAGCGCGCCATCCTTGCCGATGACCCGGTTGGCAGCCATGGCGGCGACGGCGATGAAGGTAGGCGGCGTTTTCAAAATTCAGCTTTTCAGCGCACGGACGTGCTGTGAGGGTGGATCCGGCCGGGGCTCAGACGGCGATGGGAGCTTTGATGGCCGGATACGGATCATAACCTTCCAGGGTGAAGTCTTCGTAGCGGAAGTCTTCAATGGATTGGATCGCAGGGTTCAGCCGCATGCGGGGAAGCGGGCGGGGCGGGCGGCTGAGTTGTTCCTGGACCTGATCGAGGTGGTTTTGGTAGAGATGGAGATCGCCGAAGGTGTGGACAAAGTCCCCGGGCTTGAGGCCGGTGACCTGGGCAATCATGAGGGTCAGCAGCGCGTAGGAAGCGATATTAAAAGGGACGCCCAGGAAGAGGTCGGCGCTGCGCTGGTAGAGTTGGCAGGAGAGGGTGCCGTCTTCCTGATCGACAAAAAACTGGAACAGGCTGTGGCAGGGCGGCAGCGCCATGCCGCCGATCTGGGCCGGGTTCCACGCACTGACGATGTGGCGGCGGCTGTCGGGGGTGTTTTTGATTTGTTGGATGACTTGGGCGAGCTGGTCGATGGAAGTGCCGTCAGGGCCGGGCCAGGCGCGCCATTGGGCCCCGTAAACGGGACCAAGGTCTCCATTTTCATCGGCCCATTCGTCCCAGATGCTGACGCCGTTTTCCTGGAGATAACGGATGTTGGTATCGCCTTTGATGAACCAGAGCAACTCGTGGAGAATCGAGCGCAGGTGAACTTTTTTGGTGGTGACGAGGGGAAAACCATCGGCAAGCCGGTAGCGGGCCTGGGCTCCGAACAGGGCCAGCGTGCCGGTGCCGGTGCGGTCGGTGCGGGGCTTGCCCTCGCGGAGAACCAGACGCAGTAGATCGTGATAAGTCTGCATGGGGCGGCTATTTTTTCCGTTTGGCGGCCCGCACCTCGGCTTCGGCACGCGCCTTGGCGAGGGTGGAAGGCTGGTAGCGGTCTCTGGCCTGGTCCGAGTTCACATCATCCCCATCCCCAAAAACCTGGTTGGCGCCGGCACTGGCGATGAGCAGTTTTTCCCCCTCGCGGGTGACACGTAGGGGTTGCTGGTAAACATCGTGGAGGACTCCATTCCGGTGGGAACTGGGGCGCCCGTGCATGTAGCCTCCTTCGATGCGGCGGCCATCGGCTCCGAGCACGATGTAAACCTGTTCGCTGAATTTTACAGGATCAGCCAGATCGGGCCAGCTGCCGGTTTCCTGGCGGCACTCGGTAAGTCCAGCGTGCCAATCGGCGACCAGCTCCTCATTGGCATTGGCAAGGAAGCGCGGAATGACTTTTTGGGTGATGAGCCACGTGAGCGACCCGGCGCATCCGATGATGACAAGGAGGGTAATCAACCACGGTTTCATGAAGCAGGAGAGTGTCGGCAGGTTCTGGCCGAGGCAAGAGGGAATGGGCGGACGGAAGGTGCATTTCCCAGATGCAGGGTCCGGGTGAATCCATTAAGTGCCAGTATGGTCACGTCCCTGCCTGCCGGTGTGCCGCCGGAAACCCACCCGCCCGCGATCCCGGTGATCATGAATCCCAAGGCGCGGAGTGCGAAGGCGGGCGGGCGGGTGAATGACATCCGGGCCCTGAGTCCCCGCGTGCAGCTTTATGAGACAACCGGCGCGGGGGACGCCTGCCGTCTGGCGGAGCGCTTGGCGCGGGAAGGGGCCCCGCTGATCGTCGCCGCGGGAGGAGATGGCACCGTGAATGAGGTGGTGAATGGCCTGATGCTTTCAGGCAGAGGGGGCCGCACGGTACTTGGGGTATTGCCGGCCGGCACGATGAATGTATTTGCAGCAGAGCTGGGCCTGCCCTCCTCCCAGTTGGCGGAATGCTGGAAAGTGATTACCGATGGATTGGACCGGAACGTGGATCTCTGGCGGCTGAACGGAACATATTTTGTGCAACTGGCCGGCGTGGGGATCGATGCCGCGATTATCCGGGAGACGACCTGGGAAGCCAAAAAGCGGTGGGGGCCGCTGAGTTATCTCCTCTCCGGTCTGAAATTGCTGGTCCGTCCCGCGCCGCCGATGACTGTCCATGCGGCAGGGCATCCCCCGATGCAGGGCACCATGGTGTTGGTGGGGAACGGCCGGCAGTACGGCGGGCCGTTTCCGCTGTTTCCCCAAGCCATTCCCGGCGACGGATTGCTGGATGTGGTCGTGATGCCCCGGCACGGCCTGAGGGAATTTTACGCCGTGGGCCGGGCGCTCATGAGCGGGCATTACTCGCCCCGGCGGGACGTCCGGTATTTCCAGACAGACCACCTCCGGCTGGAAGCCGCCGAGCCGGTGCCCTACGAAGTCGATGGCGAACTGGCCGGCGAGGCGCAGGTGCTGGAATTTTCACGGCATGGCAGCCTGCTGGTGCGGGCTCCGCTTCCAGTGGCACGCTGAGGCCCGGGTCCCGTCTTGGCAAAAACGGCCTCCGGAGTGGGAGTTCAGAGGTGGATCGGATGGCCTTCCGCGACGCCGGTGGCTTCGTGAATGGCTTCGCTCAGCGTGGGGTGCGCGTGGATAGTGGCGTGGATGTCGTCCTTGGTCAGTTCCGCAGTGATGGCTAGGCCCATCTCGGCAATCAATTCGGTGGCTTGGTCACCGATGATGTGCGCTCCGATCACTTCGCCGTGCGGTTCGCCGTAGATCAGTTTCACAAAGCCATCGGTCTCACCGACCGCGGAGGCCTTGCCACTGGCCATGAAGGGGAAGATTCCGACCTTGTATTTCAAGCCCTTTTCCTTGGCGGCGCGTTCTGTCAGGCCCACGCTGGCAACCTGCGGATGGCAGTAGGTGCAGCCGGGGAAGGTGGTGACTTTTTTAGGCTTTTTGCCTTCGTAGAGGCCTTCGACGCACTGGATGGCTTCGTAGCTGGCGACGTGGGCGAGCCAAGGCGGCCCGATGATGTCTCCGGCGGCGTAAACATCCTTCAGGCTGGTTTGATAGTTGGCATCGGTGGCAATGTAACCGCGGTCGGTCAGCTTCGGCTGCTGGCCGCCGGGGAGGACGGGTTTCACGCCGATCGCGATCAGGGCGACGCCGGCACTGAGGACCTGGGATTTGCCGTCCGGACCCTCGACCGTGATTTCCACGCCGTTGCCGGTGTCCTTGGTGGCGGTGACCTTGGTGGAGGTCAGGATGGTCATGCCGGATTTTTTCAGGGATTTTTCCAAGGCGATACTGACATCGGTGTCCTCCACCGGGAGCACGTTAGGCTGCATCTCGATCACCGTAACCTTGGTGCCGTAGGCGTTGTAGAAGTAGGCGAATTCGATGCCGATGGCACCGGCCCCGATGATGATGATGTCCTTCGGCTGGGGGGAAAGGGTGAGGGCTTCCTTGCTGCCGATCACGGTTTTTCCGTTGAAGGGCAGGCCAGGGAGATCGCGGGTGGCGCAGCCGGTGGCGATGAGGATTTTCGCGCCTTCAAGGGTGGAGACTTTGCCGTCCTTGTCGGTCACGTCCACCTTGCCGCCGCCCGCGAGGGAGGCGGAGCCGGGGATGTAATCGATCTTGTTTTTCTTGAAGAGAAAAGAGACACCTGAGGAGGATTTGTCACTGACCTTGCGGCTGCGGGAGATGATCTTGTCCCAGTCGAAGCTGAGTCCTTCCACACTCATGCCGAACTCGGCGGCGCGGTGCTTCATGACGTGATAGAGTTCCGCGGTTTTGAGGAGAGCCTTGGTAGGGATACAGCCCCAGTTTCCACAGGTGCCGCCGGGACGGTCAAAATCGACCACTGCGACTTTTTTACCAAGCTGGGAGGCGCGGATGGCGCCGACATACCCGGCAGGACCGCCGCCGATGACGATGAGATCGTATTTCATAAAGTTTGAGGGAAAAGAACTCTAAAGCCGCCGCCCCCCTGCTTTGCAAAGGGAAATCCCCGCCGCCCACTGGCCTGGGGCCGGTGGCCGGGCTAATTCCAGGTGACAGGTGGCCATTCCGGCGTTGGCTGTTCCGATGACTGATGAAACCGTCCGGATGCTTCCGGAAGCGCCCTCCCGCTGGCACCAGCTGCATGAGGAATGGCGTTCCTTTTCGGACTTCGGAACCACGACTGCCGTAGTGAGTGCAGAGGAGTCAGGGGCCGGGGTGCCGGTTTATCAGAATGAATTTTGGACCGCGAAGCAACGCGCCGGGCACTCGCTGCACGAGATTTCCTACCGGGCCTGCTACAAGCCGCAACTGCCGGACTTCTTCATCACCCGCCTGTGTAGGCCGGGTGATCTGGTGTACGATCCTTTCATGGGCCGGGGCACTACTCTCATCCAGGCCCACCTCCGCGGCTGCCGGGCGGCAGGCAATGATGTGAATCCGTTGTCGCGGATCCTTTGTGCCCCACGCCTTGATCCGCCCCGGCTGGAGGAAGTGCGCCAGCGGTTGGAGGATGTGACGCTCAGTCAGGAAGCCGGAGGGGATGACGAATTGCTGGTTTTCTTTCACCCGCAGACTCTGGGGGAGATTCAGTCGTGGCGGCGGTATTTTAAAAGGCGTCAGGATGACGGGACATTTGACCGGGTGGATGGCTGGTTGCGCATGGTGGTGTTGAACCGCCTGACGGGGCACTCCAGCGGGTTTTTTTCCGTGTATACCCTCCCTCCCAACCAGGCGACCTCGGTGACCGCGCAGAAGGCGATCAATCTGAAGCGGAACCAGACGCCGCCTTACCGCGACACCAAAAAGATCCTGCTGAAGAAGTCCCGAACCCTGCTATCCGATCCGCTTCCCCCTGAATTCCGGAGAAGTCCCGCGATTTTCTCCACCGCTTCGGCGGAGGATACCCCGCTGATCGGCCCGGACACCGTGGACCTGATTGTGACCTCCCCGCCGTTTTTGGATGTGGTGAATTACACGCTGGATAACTGGATGCGGCAGTGGTTTTGCGGGCTGCCGGTGCCGGAGGGTGCGATCTGGCAATGTAAAAAACTGCCGGATTGGCTGGAACGCATGGCGGCCACGCTCGCGGAGTGTCACCGCGTCCTGAAACCCGGCGGGGTGCTGGCCTTCGAGGTGGGGGAAATCCGGGGAGGGTCGCTGAAGTTGGAGCTGGAGGTCATCCGCGCGGCGCGCGGCACAGCCTTGATCGCGGAGGCGGTTCTGATCAATGCCCAGGATTTCACCAAAACGGCGAACTGTTGGGGGGTGGATAATAACAAGTCTGGGACCAACACCAACCGCATCGTCATTTTCCGGAAAATGGGCGGGTAGCCCTGCCCCTGACGCAGCGGACCACGGGCGGGCCCTGCCCTCCTGCTTTAAGGCTTTCCCCCGCCACCGGCGTGCGTTATCAGGAGTCATGACCCGTAGCCCTCAACCCAAACAACGCGCGCAATTTTTCCGGGAACTGGCGCAATTGACTGGAGCGGGGATTTCGGTGACGCAGGCGGTTAAAGTGTTGGGGCAGGAGTGGCGGGAGGATTCTGTGAAACGGGCGGTCGCGGGCATGGAACAGGGATTGGCGGAGGGGCGGACCATTGCCGATGCGTTGTCCTCCAGCCTGACACCGATGGAGCATAGCATTATCGGGTCGGCGGAACGGGGCGGAAAACTGGCGGATGGATTCCGGCACCTGGAGGAATATTATGCCTTGCTGGCGGCGACGGGAGCCCGGGTGCGTACCGCGCTGCTCTATCCGCTTGTGATGCTGCACGCTGCAGTGCTGCTGCCAGCCCTGGTAGGGGCGGTGGTGACCGGAGGGGGCGTGGGGGACGTCGTCAAGGCCCTGCTGTGGGGCCTCCTCTGGATCTGGATTCTGCTAGCCCTGGTCTGGCTCGGCGGACAGTGGCTGGGGCGGAAGGCGGCCGAGTCCCTGGCGGTGGACCGCGTCCTTGACCTGATTCCCCTCGTCGGATCCACCCGGAAGGCTCTGGCCCTGGCCCGTTGGCAGGCGGTGCTGCATTTCAGCATCGCCAGCAGCCAGCGGATCTCGGAAGGTCTGAAGCAGGCAGGCACCGCTTCCCGCAGTGCCCTGCTGGAAGCGGCCAGTCTGGGGGCCGCCCAGTCGGTGGAGGATGGCGGGGAACTGGGGGCGTCCCTGATGGCGCAACCGGCCTTCCCCAAGGAGATGTCAGGAGCCCTGGCCGCAGCGGAATTCACCGGCAATCTCGATACCGAAACCCTGCGCCTGTCCCGCGCCGGCATGGAGCAGGCTGCCACCACCATGGAAACTTCCGCCAAGCGCCTCTGTGGCGTCTTTTACGGGGTGGTGATGGCCTTCACCGCCTGGCAAATCCTGCGGATGGCCGGAATGTACGTGGGAATGTATAGCAAATTTATGGATGCCTTGTGAGGAGTCCGGGATCAGGAGCCGCCCTGCGGGACCCCAGCCACGCGCTTTTCCATGACTCCGAGGATGGCCTTTTTCAGCAATGGGCGGGCTTTGGGCGGAATCGGGTCCAGTGTCAGGATCACCTTGACGTCGTCATAGCCGGCCAGCGTCAGGGTGAGCCAGCGGTCATCCGGCGAAAATTCCCCGGATGCGATGGTGCCCCAGGGCAGCAGCTGAAAATTATCCACGGGCTTCCAGAACGGAAAAATCTCCACGCCCACCGGTGAGAGCAGCAGGTAGGCATGGCGGGTCAGTCTCCATGCGAGGGCAAAGGCCGCGGCCGCCAGCGCCAGGGGCACCAGGGCCAGCCACCAGGGCGGCGGATGGCGCAGTTGCCACCATGACAAAATCCCCAATCCGGCTGCGGCCAGGACCAGCCCGAGGCCCAGCGCCCAGAATCCCACCGCTTGATGGGAGCGGGTGAAGCGCAGTTCTTTTTCCGGGGATTTCATGGCACAGGCAGGCTCTGGTTTCGCCCTTTTCACGATCACCCTGCCTTCATCCTCCCGGGGAACCAAGCGGAATCACGTCCTGCTTTCCTGCGGCGCCGGCCTTGCGTCAGGGCGACTCGAACAACCGCACCAGATCCTCCGCGTCCGTCCCTGCGGCAGGCTTTTCGCTTGCTGCCGGGTCTGGACCAGGAAGCGCCAACTGACCCGAACCGGATCCCACCCGCGCCAACGCTGTCAGGACCCTGGCAGCCAGCTGACCCTTGGCCGGCACCCGGACCTGCCCGGGCTCCAAGGGCCAATCCAACGTGGTTGGTCCGGAGGTGGACCACTCCCAGACCACCGCATTTTTCCGGCACAGTCTGAACTGCAAGCCGGCCGCCTTCGCCCGGGCTTCCCCCGTCGGCCGCAGGGTGATGATTTGCTCCTGCCCGGGCTCAAGCCGCCGCAATGCCTGCCCCGGTGCGTCCACTTGAGGGGAAAGGCCACCGGTGAAGCGCCCCGTCCAGAGCAGATCATCCAAAGTGTTTCCGCCGGAATTCACCACCTTCACCTGCCAGGATCCGTCTGTCTGCCGGCTGCCCGTCAGGCTGAAGGAATACTCCAAGGTGGCTGGATCATGAACCATCCGCTCCAAAATGCGCCGCTGGTCAGCCGGCCCGAATTTTTCCAAGGGAATCAACCGTGCCCCGCCATCCGCCAATGAAAGTTGGACCAAGGTCCCACGGACCCGCACCAGCTTCGCCTCCATCGTCCTCCCTGCCTGGTCCGACCACAGTTGCATTTCCTCAAACGGGCGGTCCGCTGCGCCAAGGGCAGGAAGGGATACCATCAGAAGCACGATTGAAACAAAACGCAAAATAGTCATGGAAAGCGATGTAAATTATGGTAATTTTGAATTATTGCATCTGATTATTCAGGAAGATCACCTTTTAAATCCTGCTTCCCTTCCCGTTCCAGCCCCCGCTTCCTATGTCCCGCCTGATCGCTCCCACTGGTCACGTCCTTGATCTGCCGGCCCGGCACCTCACTTTCGGCGAGGCTCCGGAATGCGATATCCCGCTCACTGGCGGATATGGATTGGCCGGCTTGCACTTCGAAATTGCCCCCGGCACCGATGGTATTACTTATCTGAGGGATTCTTCCGGACCAGCCGGCACCCTCGTCAATGGCCAGCCCGTCACGGTGATCGCCCTCCGTGAAGGCGATGTGATCCAAGCAGGCCGCCTGACCCTCCGCTTTGCGGAAACGGCAGCGGTAGTTCCGGTTCCGCCCTCCGGCGTGACGCCTCCCCCGCTAGTCCCAGCCGCCCCGACCCCGGTCGTATTGCCTACCCGGGGCGAAGTGGTGACCGCAGCCGACGCGGGACCGGTGCCCCCTGCCAGTGCCCCCCCAGTCGTGGTTGATCCCATCCCAGCCGTCCCGGCTCCGACGGTCAGGATGATCCTGAAAGGAACGTCCCGCTCCAGTTTTGCCCCAAGCTCCTTTGTGGTGCGGGTTGCTTCCGGCGTCCTGCTTCTCGTCGCGGGAGCCGCGTTCTGCGCCACCGACCCCGGCCAGCGTCTCATCAGTCCGCTGATCACTAAAATTCATCAGTGGAATA
Organism: uncultured Verrucomicrobiota bacterium; assembly: GCA_942492905.1. GTDB lineage: Bacteria > Verrucomicrobiota > Verrucomicrobiia > Verrucomicrobiales > V1-33 > CAIZWU01. The sequence goes on along the minus strand of OW818657.1, from coordinate 264,867 downwards.
CCGCGCGTCCTGCCAAACCGGTCGCGTCCACCCCCAGCACGCCCCCGGCTCCATCCGACCCGGCGTCCACCCTGGGTCCGGCCCCCACGGTGATCGCCCAGACATTACATCAGGAAATCTCCCGCCGCCTCCTCACCGAACGCACCCAGACCCTGGTTTATGCGGATCTCCGCCAACTGGTTCCGTGTTATAATCTCATGGCCAGCCAACAGGGCCTGCCTTCCCAACGGGAACTGAGTGAGGCCTTCCGCAAAGCCTATGGCGCCGTGATTGATCCCTTCGAGCACCTCAGCCTGCTCCAATCCGACGCCAAGGACGAGTTTCTGGTGATCCTTACGGGCAAAAACGCCCTCCAGCTGGAAAAAATCATCGGCCAACCCACCCGGTCCACCACGGACACCCGGCCCGCCTCCCGCATCTACAATATCAAAACCGGCACCCGGTCCCTCAGTGCGACCCTCTACGATCCGTTCACCCTCCTCCTAGGAAGCCCTCGGGCCATCGCCCGCGCCATCCAGCCGGAAAGCGGACCGCAACTCCGCGAGGCCCGCTGTATGTTCCCGGAAACCGCCCACCACAGCCCCGGAGCCATGATCATGGTGAAGCGGGTCAATCAGCCTGCTGCCGGGGACAAAGTTAAGGGCCTGACCGCCTTCGATGCCATTGTGACCAACCTTTTCCTGGAAAGCACCACTCCCTCCACGCTCACCCTGACCCGGAATACTGAGGTTCCCGAAGCTGCTTTTGTGGATGCCGCCGCTCCTGCCCTCAAGGAACAAGCCACCATTCTGGTTCCTTCCCTCGGACCGCAGGCCAAAGCCCTCGCAGATCTGCGCCCCGCCGACATCAACATCACCCGGAATGAAGCTTCCGTGGCCCTCCCCGGTGGTCCTTCCCTGATCAGTGCCGCGCTGGAGAGCATGGCCCGCAGTTTTGTCCGCACCGCTCCTTCCATGGGTAATATCCTCCAAGCCCAGGATGCCGTGATGCGTTTCAACACCGCCCGGGCCACCGGAGCCGAAACGGCTCTGAAAGCGGCCTCCTCCCGCGAGGCGCTTGAACTCCTCAATGAAGGAATACGCGGAGGGGGACGCTTGAGCGGAGCCACCTTCCAATTCCGGAGCAAGGATGACGAACTGGAGAACCTCAGTTCGCTGCTCGCGCTCGATGATACCGTCGGTCTGATCTACCGGCCGGACACCGCTCTCCTGAGCGGAGCCACTCTGGACCTCGCCGTGAAAGCCCGGAATTACCGCAATGCGGAACTCCTCATCACGCTTTGGCAGGAAGCCAAACTCAAAACCAGCGCCGGGGAAACCCCTGCCTCCGCCGCCCAACGGGTTTTCACCTGGGCGGCCACCGCGGAAGGCCGCTACCAGCGCAGTGTCCTCGGTCTTCCCAGCCTCACCCCGGAGGAACTCGGAGGAGCCCTGGCCCACCTCTCCGTCACCAACCGCGTCCTCACCTGGAAGCCCGGTGAAGCCAACTACCGCAGTTGGGTCCGCCTTGTGCACCCTGACCCCCATCGCGATGCCTCCCGCCTCGCCGCCACTTTCAATGCCGCCGCCGCCGCCGGAGCCATTCCGGCCTCCGCCACGCGGGATCTGCGCGCCGCTGTCTCTCTCATCACGCGCGGCGTCACCGGCCGCGGAGAGCATGCCGGCAATACCTATCAGTTGGATACCTTCACTCCTGCGGAACTCACTGCTGCCACCGCTCTCCTCGCACTTGAAGAAGGCAGCATGAAGGTCACGGCCACCAGCGCCCCCTGAAATGGCCCAATCCCTCCGCGCCTGTTGCGCATCCGCTCACTTCGCCGGGTGATCGTGATTGTCCCCTGGAGTGAGTCCCAGAACAATGTCCCAGGTGGCGGCGAGTTCCTTGGTATCGGCGACGGGCTTGAATTCACGCACCACGGCGGCGAGGAGTTTTTCGTCACGGAGACCGCGCAAGATGCCATCCTTGGCGTTGCCGGGTTCATCCTTGAAGAAAAGCTGGGTGGTGAACCGGGGCTGGCCCTTGAGGGTGACTCCAAAGTGATAGTGACGGGTGCGGCCGGTGTAGAGGCCGGGCTTGATGGTGCGGAATTTCCACCCGCCGTCCTTGGCGGTTTCGAATTTGCCGTAGCCTTGGAAGCCGGGATCACGCTCGCCCTGGGCAGCTCCCTTGGTGTGGATGTAGGTGCCGTGATCATCCGCCTGCCAGAGTTCCACGAGGGCGTCCTTCACCGGGTTGCCGTTCTTATCGAGGACCCGGCCGCTCAGGTTGGTGATCGTGCCCACGGCGGGTGTGGTATGATCGCTCATGCGGATGAGATCATTGTCCTGGTCGAGCGGGAGCTTGTCAGGAAAAAATGGCCCCTCGGTCATGGCGGGGGTCATCGTGAGCAGTTCCGCAAAGGCCCCCGGCGCCCACAGCCCGGCGGCGGTGAGGGTCAGACTTTGGACAAGGCGGCGGCGGCTGAGCGGAATATGGAAGAGAGGGAGCGCAGACATGGTGATGGTTGGTGGTTGGGTTGGTGGACAATCTAGGCAAAAACGGCGGCAATGGGAAGCTTTTACGGCGTCCCCATTTTGGCGCCCGGCAGACGGAAGGAAACTTTGTAAAAACCGTGCCGATCCCCCGGCGAAGACCAGCCAGCGGGAGCCGCCGCCATGCTTTTGAGAAGCTGGCGGCGGTTGAAGGGAATGTGGAAGAGTTTGGTTTGCGAGGTCAAGGCCGGGGGGGGATTTGATCTCCCCTCACCGATGACACGCCGATGTGAAGTCAGTGTGTCCGCCGGACGGCTCAATTGTAAAGGAATGGTAATTCCAGAGTTGGTCTTAACTGCAGGCTGCCCTCCATCACTCTCCGGGCTCAATTTACGGACTTGTGAGGCTGACTTCGCTCAGCAGGGTGAAGAGTGGTCGGTTGATATAAAAATTGGTTTTCCCGATCTTCCGCTTTTCCAGCAATCCCGCCGTCGTGAGTTGTCCCAGATACTTCGCCGCCGTGATCCGGGAGACGCCGAGTTCCTTTTCCACGAATTCTATTTTCGTGTAAGGGTGGCGGAACAGGTGGTTCAGCAGGTCCTGGCTGTAGAGCTTGGGCAGCTTCTCCCGGAGGAACTGCTTGGTGCGCTGCATCAGATCCCGGAGGTTTTTTACCATTTCAATCCCGCTGCGGGCAGTGACCGCCACGCCCTTCACCAGATACACGCACCAGTCTGCCCAGAGTCCCTGATCCCGCGTGGATTGCAGGAGCCGGTAATAGTCCGGTTTTGTGGTGGTGATGTAGCGGCTGAGGTAAAGTATGGGCACGTCCAACAGGCCTTCGCGTTGCAGGATCAGGAGGTTGAGAATCCGCCCGGTGCGTCCATTCCCATCGTAAAAGGGGTGAATGCTCTCGAATTGATGGTGGGCGATGGCCATGCGCAGCAGTGGATCCAAGCCGTCGTCCGCGTGGATAAAATCCACCAGATTTCCCATCAGGGATTCCACCTCCACGGCGTCCTGAGGTGGTTCGTAAATCACTTGGCCGGTCGCTTCATTTTTCAATACCGTCCCGGGCAGTCTGCGCAGGCCCGCCCGGTTTTGCTCCAGTTCCGCCTGGACGCTCAGGAGCGTTTCCAGGCGGATCAACCCCGATCGCCGCACTTCTTCGTATCCCACCCTCAACGCAGCCAGATAGTGCTGCACCTCCTTCGCCGCCGGAGAAGCGACGGCATCGGATTTTCCGGCGTACAGTTCATCGTGCGTCGTAATGATGTTTTCGATCTCCGAACTGTCCTTCGCCTCCTGAATCCCCAGTGTATCCAGCAGAATTCTCTGATTCGGCAAGGCCTCGCACAGGCCCTTCAACTCCGCCAGATACCGGTGGGCCACAGTCAACGCTGCCCAAACCTCCCGGTTTTCCAAGAGATTCGAATCTTTCAGTGGCAAGAGCGGCAGCGCAGACATGTATAGAAAATGGCGTTATCCTTGTCACGTTCCGATCCACGTGTAAAGAAAAGGCGTCTTTCTTTACTGCAGTTGAAAAAATGAAGGCAAGCCCACCGCCTTGCTTCCATCATACAGCAGGCTTGTGAACGCCGCCACTTTCACCCCACGGCCGGCCCTCACGGCAGGCGGTAGTAGCCGTCGGGATTGAAGAGGTAATACACGTCCTTCGGGTTCGGGCGGGGGAGGAACATGCAGGGGCGGCCTTTTTCGTCGACGCCTTCAGTGAGGCAGGGTACGGCAGCCGGGGCGCCGGCTTCCCCGCGCAGCGGCAGCAGGGTGAAGGTGGGCGTTGGTTTGGGAGTGAGGTCGGGATGTTTGACCTGCGCAGTCTCGCGGACTTCATCGACAATGTGGTCCACCCACTTCAGGTTCACGGCTTTGTCGGCGAATTCACTCCAGTCGCCCGTGGACGCTTTGCTATACATTTTTTTGATGAACTCCTCGGTGCTGATGCCCATCTTGGCAGCGATGGGTCCGGCAAGGCGCTGCCACCATTCCTCGATCTCCTGGATGGATTCCTTCTGCTGGGTGAGGTTGCCGAAGGAGCCGCTGCTGATCTGGTGGTGCAGGATCACGGCATTCGGATAAGCGAAGGATTTGTCGGCGAGGGTGGCGATGCAGGCGGCCATGCTGGCGGCGAAGGACTTCACCACAACATAAACCGGAGCCTCGCTGCCCTGCATGGATTTCAGAATCTTGTACCCCGCCATGACCGAGCCGCCGGGGCTGTTGTCGATGACGATGAAGATGGGAAGCTTCGAATCCTTGTTATTAAAATAGGCGATGCGTTCGGAGACATCATCGGCGGTGACGGTCATGATCGGACCGTTGAGCGAGATGCGTCGGTCGGACACAATCAGAGTTTTGCCTGCGAGGGGATTGTCAGGATAGGAAGGCGCCGTGGTGGCATACTGGGACGCCACCAGTTCCTTTTCCTTCTGCTCGATCACCGTGGAGAGCCGGGTGATTTCGGAACGCGACTCGGCTTCCTGCAGGCGCAGGTCGGATAATTTCATATCGGCCTTGTTCTTGGCGATGGCGCTTTCGAGCGTGAGTTTCTCATTCTCCATCTTCAGGGTCATCAATTCCCGGTCCGCTTTCTGACGGGCGGCCTCGAATTCCGCGGCGATCCGGGCCTTTTCCTCTTCGGCCTTCAGGGCGGTGCGTTCCAGTTCGGCCCGGCGGGAGGCGAGCTCGGCTGCCAGGCGCTCTTTGGCGATCAGGTTTTCCGTCGTCAGGCGGTCGCGCTCGGCGGCGAGCTTGGCGGTTTCCTTTTTCAGTTCCATCAGGGCCGGGTCATCGATCACCGCCGGGGCCGGCACGGGCGCGGTTGGCGCCGCACTGGCGGCGGTTCCGGTTTGGGCCACTGGAGTGGCGGGCGCGGGCGGGGCCACCTCCTGCGCCATGGCCGAGGCGAGGGTGGCAGCCAGCAGAACAGACGAAGAGCAGAGGGAGACGCGTTTCATGGCAGTGGCGGAGAATCGCGGCAAACCTGCCGCAGGATGGAATACGATACCCCCGAAAGAAAATTCCGCCAAAAAATTCCGGGGTTGAGGAAGGGCGGCAGGCAGGGAATGCGGACGGCATGAAAAAAGCATTTGTGCTCGGTGCCGGATTGGGAACCCGGTTGCGTCCCCTGACGGATCAATGGCCCAAACCGCTGATCCCGGTGCACCACCGTCCGCTGGTGGTGCGGGCCTTTGAGCATCTGCGCTCCGCCGGCGTGAGGGAATTTGTGGTGAATACCCACCATCTGCCGGAAACCTGGAATCAGGCCTTTCCGGACGGAACCTGGGAGGAGTGCCCGGTCCACTTCCGCCACGAGCCGGTGCTGCTGGAAACCGGCGGGGGGCTGGCGAACGTGGCGGATCTGCTGCGGGACGGGCCCTTCATCGTCTACAACGGCGACATCCTGACCGATGTGCCGCTGCAGCCGGCCTGGGAGGCGCATCTGGCACAAGGGAATCTGGTGACGCTGCTGCTGCGCACCGATGCGCCCATGCGCAATGTAGCCTTTGAAGTGGCTTCCGGGCAGGTGCTGGATCTGCGTAATAGCCGCGGATTGAATCATCCGGACCAACGCGGTTTCACCGGGCTGTATGTGGTCAGTCCGGCCTTTTTCCAATACCTCGTGCCCGGCAAAATCGAGAGCGTGGTGGCTGGGTTGCTGCGGGCGATCGACGCAGGTGAGCGGATCGGCGGGGTGCTGGCTGATGCCGGACAGTGGCTGGATTTGGGTGACCGGGCGAGCTATCTGGCGGCCCATGCCGCCGGGCGGACAGCAGGATTTCCTCAATATGGTCCGTGGAGTGCCGCAGAAACGGTTGCGGTGCATCCCTTGGCCCACGTGGAAGCCTCTGCGGTGGTGGATGCCGACTCCTCGGTCGGACCGGGTGCGGTAGTGGAAGCGGGGGCTGTGGTGCGCGGCTCCGTGGTCTGGCCAGGCGGGCATGTCGCGGCAGGCGCCATCCTGACGGGATGCGTGGTGCGCCGCGGCCAGACGGCGGCTGGGGTGCTCACTGGCGTGGATGTGTGAGGATTGCGGCAGCCTTTTGGCTGGTGGAACCAGAGGATTCCTGCTGGCAATCCCACGGGATCGCATGTTGATGCGGCAATTCCATGGATACCACCCCGCTGCCTGTCTTATATGTCTGGTCCAAACTGAGCGCCCTCCGCTGGGAGGACGCTTGGCAGGAACGCTTTTACGGCATGCCCCGGGTGAGCCCCGTCTTCACCACCCTGCCCGGCGGGAAGACCGTGCGGGTGGAGGTGTATTGTGAGCGGAAGGCCGATGCCGAGCAGATCCGGAAGGAATTCGGCGGCAGCCTGCGCACCCTGAAGCCGCAAAACTGGGCCGCCCCCGCCGCCACCCGGTTGAAGCCGGTCGTGATCCGCGACCGCCTGATCATTGCCCACGACGAAACCGCCTTTGCGGAACAACAGGCTGCCCATCCGGACCGCATCGTCCTGCAGGTGCCCGGCGAGATGGCGTTCGGCACCGGGGATCACGCGACCACTTCCACCTGCCTGCGGCTCATGGTGGACTACGCCGCCGCCCGCACCACCCCATGGAGTGTGCTGGATATGGGTTGCGGCACCGGCATCCTCGCCCTGGCCGCCGCCAAACTCGGCGCAAAACCTGTCAGCGGGTTTGATTACGATCCTGCCGCCGTGCGCATCAGTAAAAAGAATGCCACCCTCAACGGCGTGCGTGGCGTGAAATTTACCTGTGAGGACATGACCACATGGGAACCGGGCGTGCCACACGACGTGGTCCTCGCCAACATCTTTTACGACGTCCTGACCCTCTCTTTTGGCAAGATCGCAGCCGCCACCAAACCAGGCGGTATCGTAATCGTCTCCGGGATTCTCCACACCCAGGCGGCCGGCTGCCTCGCCGCCGGAAAAAAGGCTGGTCTGAAATTTGAAGCCCCGATCCGCCGTGGGAAATGGGTGACCGCCCTCGCCGTGAAAAAATAACCGCCCCGACGCCCTTCCTGAACCCCTCCCCTCATGACCCTGACCATTAATGGCGAATCCATTCCCGATGACCTGCTGGAGCAGGAGTTTGAAGGCATCAAAGCGCACTACGAACGCATGGGAGCGATGTCGTGCTGCGGCCGCGATGAGGAATTCCGCGGTTATGCGCGGGAGAATGTCACCGCCCGCGTGCTGATCAATCAGGAAGCAGAACGCCGTTTTCCTGACATCACCGAAGAGGAAATCGAGGCAGCCCTGCAGCGCCTGATTGATGCCGAGGGCGGCCGGGCAGCCTTCTTTGCGCACGCCGGACTCGCTGAATCGGAGGAACCGATGGTCCGCCGCGAGGTGGCCGCCGGCCTGCGGGTGGACCGGCTGATGACCGGGGTCTGGGGAGGTGCCACCGCGCCCGACGAAGCGGCCGGGCGCGCATTTTATGAAGCCCACCTGACTGATTACCTGACCACGGAGGAGGTGCACGCCCTCCATCTTTTCAAACAGGTGGAAAAAGTGGAGGACCGGGAAATTTGCTATGAACTGATGCGGAATCTCCGCCGTGAAGCCCGCCACGGCGGGGACTTTGCGGCCCTCGCCCTGGCGCATACCGACAAGGAGGACAAGCAGGTGGATCTCGGTTTTTTCCGCCGCGGGGAATTCATGGAGGAATTTGATCTGATCGTGTTTTCCCTGGAGGAAGGTGAAGTCAGCCCGGTTTTCGCCTCCCACTGGGGTTTCCACCTCGTGCAACTGGTGGCGCGCCGGGCGCCGGAACCCCTTCCCTTCGAATCAGTGAGGGAGGACGTCCTCGCCCGGCTGGAGGTGGAGCACCGCAGCCTCACCACCCGTGCTCTCGTGGACCAGCTGAAGGCAGCAGCGGTAATCTCCGTGCAGGATTCCCCGGAAGGCTAACGTTTCCACTGGACCGTCCAGCGTTCACTGATGGGACGGCCGCCTTTGAGGAGGCGGCAGGCCAGTTCAGCGGCAGGTGCTTTTTCGTCGATCTGCACCGTGAAGGTGGCCCGCCAGCCGCCGGTGTTGGGATTGCGCTGCAGGGTCTTGTCCAACAATTTTGCGTTGGTATCGACCTCCACCAACAGTTCAGGGCGGGTTTCATCATCCACCGGATTGGCCGGGGTGCTGAAATCGACCACATACAATTCCTCGTCCGGACGAGCCGCAGCGGCGGGGAAGGATTGGTGGCTGCGGCGGCTTTCAATGACCTTGCTCAGACCGGCCACGGAGATTTCCGGCAACCACTGGATCCGATAGGCGAGACGGATGGGCTCGCTGGCCTTGGGCCGCTGTTTCGGTTCCCAGAAACAGACCACGTTGTCGCTGCCATCACCGGTGCCCGGTGTTTCGATCAGGTTGATCCGGCCTTCCGGCCACACCCCGACCGGCTCGACCCAGACGCTGGGCCGCAGCTGGAAGTTGGCTTCGAGATCCTGGTAGTTCCGGAAATCGCGGTCGCGCTGGGCGAGTCCAAAACCGAAAAACTTGTCAGCGGCGAAGACGCTGTGGCGCACCGATTTGCCGGTATCCAGCGGACGCCAGGCGGCCTCCAGTTCCCCGAAGTGGATCAGCAGGCCATCACTGTCATGGATCTCCGGACGGAAGTCCTGCGGCTTGGGCTGGGTGAATTCGCTGTACCACATCATGCTGGAAAAGGGGGCGATGCCAATCAGCTCCACGTCCTGACGGAAAGTCAGTTCAGTCTCGATTTCCATCACGGTGCCCCGGCCGGGCTGGATGCGGAATTGATAGGCCCCGGCCACGCTGGGACTGTCCAGCAGGGCCCACGCCCGGATCTCACGGGCGCCGGGTTCCGGGCGTTCGATCCACCACTCCACGAAGTCGGGAAATTCCTCACCCTGAGGCCGCATGGGGTTCAAGGCCAGTCCCCGGGCGGAGGTGCCGAAACCCAGGCCGGGCGCGAGGGAACGGAAATAGGAGGAGCCGAGAAAGACTGCCAGTTCATCCAGTTCACCCGGAATATTGAGCGGCGCGAGGATGCGGAAGCCGGCAAACCCGTCCGGCTTGGGCGTGCCGTCAGGAACGACCAGGTCGCGGTAATCGAAAAAATCCGCGTTCCATTCCAGCAGGCGCGTGGCGTCGGGCGCGACCTCGTGGAAGGCGACCGTTTTAGGGAAAACCCAGCCCGGATGGAAAAATTCAAGCTGGAAGCCGCGGTTGTCCCCATTCCAGACGCTGCGTTCGCGGCGGAAATTGATCTTGCCATGATCGGTGTATTTCAGGTTGGTCCAGAAGGGATCAAGGTTGCCGGGGCGCTCCACCCAGGGTTTGGCGGCGCGTTCCTTGGCGAGGGCACGGACGGTTTCGAAAGTCGCGGGAGCCTGCGCCGCGGCTCCGGTCACACCGGTCAGCAGGGCCAGCAAAACAGCAGCAGGGCGGAAGCGGGGGCGGGTCATGGGGCGGGAGATCAATCCTTCAGCACTTGCCCTGCCACCGACGGGCGGCAAGCGCGGTTTGTTGGAAAGCGGCATCCCGGGCAGGATGACGGGCGTTGAAAGGTTGGATCTTTTCCGGCCCGGCTGCAGCATGGCCACCGGGGCAGATTCGCATTCCGCGCGGCTTTCCCTCATGACCATGACTTCCCTGCTGTTGACCGGCCTGGCCATCGCTGCCGGCTATTTTTTCCTCACCTGGCTGATCAGTGTCCGCATCAAAAACTACGGGCTGCTCGACGCGGCATGGTCCTACGGGGTGGCCATCCTGGCGCCTTTCTATGCGTGGATGGGCCCGGGTGACGCCACCCGGAAATGGACCATGACCACCATCGGGTTGGCGTGGAGTCTGCGGCTGGGCACTTACATCCTGCGCCGGGTCATCAGCCATCATCCGGCCGAGGATGCGCGCTATCAAACCCTGCGGGCCCGTTGGCCGGGGTCCGGGATGTTCCTCCTGTTTTTCCAGCTCCAGGCGGTGCTGGTGGTGATCTTCTCCCTGCCTTTTCTCCTGATGTCCTTCAATCCGGAGCCCGGCCTGAAGCCGCTGGAGATCATCGGTTTCGCCGTCGCCCTGCTCTCGCTGGGCGGGGAAAGCCTCGCGGATGCCCAGATGAAAGCCTTCAAAGGCAATACCGGCCACAAGGGCAAAGTGTGTGAGGAAGGTCTTTGGCGTTATTCCCGGCATCCGAACTATTTTTTCGAATTCATGGTCTGGGTGGGCCTTTTTCTGGCGGCCGTGAGTTCACCCTGGGGATGGATTACGGTGGTGTGCCCGCTGCTGATGCTGCACTTCCTGCTCAATGTCACCGGGATCAAACTCAGTGAGGAATACTCCCTGAAAAGCAAAGGAGAGGCTTACCGGGAGTACCAGCGCACCACCAGTGCCTTCGTGCCGTGGTTCCGGAAAAAGTGACCTCAGCACCCCTCATCCTCACGTTCAGCAGCGCGCGGATGGTTGATTTTGCTAGTCGTCCCAGTGGGCAATGTAGACCATCCGGCCGCAATTCGGGCAGGTGGTGATCACCTTTTCAGAGCGGGCCTCATTGAACGTCGCGGCAGTGACTTTCATGTGGCAGCCGGTGCAGACGTGGCCATTCAATTCTGCTATGACATCGCCCTTCCCCGCCAGGATACGGTCGTAACGCTCCAACAGTTCGGCTTCCACCTTGCCTGCCAGGCCGCCACGGATGCCCTCAAATTCCTTGATCTGCGCGGTCACGTTGAGGTAGCGCTCCTTGATCTTGCCCAGTTCCTCCTTCACATACCCCTCGGTGGTGGCAAAGTGCTCCTGCGCTTCCTTCAAAGCCGCTTTCAGGGCCTCGCCCTTTTCCATCAGGACCATCTCCTCGTCCTCCAGCTTCGCGACATCGCCTTCATAGCGAGTGGCTTCATGCGCGAGGGCGGTGAATTCCTCATTTTTCCGCGTTTCAAACTGCTGGGTCTTGAGCTTCACGATGGTGTCGCGCCGGGTCTGGATCTGGATTTCCAGATTCTTGATGGCGACCTCATTATGGTTCATCTCATCCTTGGCGGCCGCGACCGCCGCTGTCGCCGCGGCCAGCCGGGCCTTGGCTGCGTCGGCGTCGGCCGGCATTTTTTTAAGCTCTGTGCGGAGCCGGCGCAGATGCTGGTCTTTGTCCTGGAGGATGAGGAGCTGTTCGATTTCAGGGAGCATAGGGAAAGGGAGGTTGGCCGCAGACGGGCAAAGGGATCAGAGCGTGGGGGCCGCGATCCTGGATGCCGGGGAGACGGCTCGTTTCATGAGGTGGACCTTGCAGCTGCCGGAATTAATTAGCAAGCCGGGCGCGCAGCCGCAGGATTTCAGGGGGCCGGGGATTCATGAAGAATTCAATACAACTCCACCGGACTGCGCTTGCCGTCCTCCACCGACAAATTGGCGGCGCGTTCCTCCCCCAGCGTGGCAACGCGGAGGGCCTGGATATCGTCGTTGAGGGCGAGGAAACGGTCATGGCTCCACGGGTCAGGGCGGACCAGTTTCTGCTTGGCGCGTTCAATCCGGAAGAGCGCGGCATCCAGCACTTCATGCGGCAGGGCGGTGAGGTGGGTGTGGGCCTGCTCCACCATTTCAATGCGGTGGCAGATCATGGTCATGTCATTGCCGGCGCGGACCGCGTCCTGGATGGCCTGCTCAAAGGTCACCTCATTCAGGATCGCTCCCATGTCGAGATCGTCCGTCATGATCAGGCCGTCATCAAAGCCCAGCTGATCGCGCAGGAATTTCGTGATGATGTTATGGCTGAGACTGGAAGGCCAGCGTTCCGGGGTGGGGTCAAAATCCGGGAACCACGCGTGGCCGATCATCATGGAGTCCAATTCCGGCAGCAGCGCGCTGAAGGGCAGTACTTCCTCGGCGAGGAGTTCCGCTTTGGTGCGGCGGATCACCGGGAGAAATTCGTGAGGGTCCACGTCGGCGGCGCCGTAGGTGGGGAAGTGTTTGCCGCAGCTGAGGACGCCTTCCTTGCGCATGGCCCGGTTGAAGAGGCCGGCGTTGGTGATGACCTCCTGGGCATTGGTGCCATAACAGCGGCCCTTGAGGGAATTGTCCGCCTGGTCGTCGTAGGAAATATCCAGCACCGGACAGAGGTCGAGATTGAAGCCGAACAGCCTCAGCAGTTCGCCGGTGAGCTTGCCATGTTGAGTGATCAATTTCGGATCGCCTTTTTCCCGCAGAGCCTGGGCATTGGGTGGTTCATTGCCGATCAGCCGCAGCCGGGAAACGCGGCCGCCTTCCTGATCGATGGTGATGAGCGGTTCGATGTCCGACAGATCCCGCAGGTCATCGATCAGCTTCCGCAACTGCTCCGGCGAGACGATATTGCGGCCGAACAAAATGAAGCCGCCGGGTTGCAGCGCCTTGAATCTGCGGGCGGTATCAGGGTCGAGTTCAGGACCGGGCACGCCGGTGAGGAGGAGTTGGCCAATGCGGTGGGAATCCATGGGGTCAGGGGAAGTTGATTTGTTATTGGAAAATGGGAGGCACAGCAGCAAGGATACTCCGCGCCCGGTAAAGTTTACCGTCGGTCCTCTGCCGGTGGCAGATAACAGGGCAGTCGTCCGGGATTCAACCGTAAGCGGAAGCCTTTGGGATCAAGGGGTCCGCGGCAAATAAGCTCCACAGGATTCCCGGACGACGAGGCGGGGGGCAAGGAGCAGGGTTCTTGGGGGAAGTGTGGGTTCTTTGAGACGTTCACGCATGGCGTTGAAAGCGGTCAGGGCGATGTTACGGCAGGGCTGGTGGATGGTCGTCAACGGGACACTGAGGAGGGTGGCGAAGCGGACGTCATCGAAACCGACGAGGCGGAGGTCCTGAGGGGTGCGGATGCCGAGCCGGGTGAGGGTTTGCAGGAGCTGGGCGGAGGTGTGGTCATTGGCGCAGATCACGCCGTCGTGCGATTTTCCGGCGGCGAAATTCCGGACGAATTTGAGGTCGGTGGGATCTCCAGAGTGAAGAAAATCCGGGGACACCGGAATTTTATGGGTCATCATGGCGGAGCACACGCCAGCCTTCCTGGCGTCCACGGTGGTGGCAGAGTAGGGGCGGGTGAAAAAGGCGAGACGTCTCGCACCCAGTTTTATGAGATGTTCCGCAAGGAGGTAGCCGCCCGCGAAATTATCGATTCCCACGAGGTCGTAATCGCTGCGCTGGGGAAACGTGCAGATGTCCCGGTCCAACAGCACCACAGGAACGCCCGCATGGCTGAGGCGTTCGGTGATGCGGCGGTTCGCGGCCTGGTTATCAGTAGTGTGTTCGAAAGGGGCGAAGAAGACGCCGTTTACGCCTTTATCGATGAATTGGGCACAGAGGTCCTCCGCTTCCTGGATGCTGGTGTCGGCGCTGCCCTGATGCTGGGCCGTCCCACCCCAGTAGATGCCCAAATCGTGCACGCGGGCGAGGCTGGCGAGTTCCCCGCAAATGACTTCGAAGATCTCGATGCGGCCGAGGCCAGGCACAATCATCCCCAACTGCCGTGCGGCCGCAGGCTTGATATGATCCGCATTGAGATAAGTCCCGGAGCCTGCCCTCCGTTCCACCAGGCCTTCGCGTTCGAGGGTACGCAGAGCCTGTGCCGCGGTGGGGCGGGATACACCGAAGCGCTTCACCATCTGCGCTTCGCTGGGCAGCCGGCCGGCGGAACCGTATTTCCCCGAGGTGATTTCCTCCCGGATCTGATTGGCAATATCGAAGTGTTTGGCGTTCGTGACAGGCATGGGCAATTGGTAATGACCGCTTAATGCACAGATCATGAGGGGAATCTGCCCATTACGTCAATTTCGGACTGCACCGAGCCTCCGCGAATCGCTTTATCGGTCCATTCCAGCTGGCCCAGCAGGCATGGTGGGAGATTACACCCACCAAAGCTGAGACCGCGCCCGTTCACGTCTCCCGGGAGGTGGACTCCCGGGCCCGGGGTGATTTGTTTGGACAGCCCTGCATGACGTAGGGGCAGAAATGCCCCCAGAAAGGGTGTTTTGAAAATAACAGCTTGAGTGGAACCCGATCGTTTAGTCACTCATCCCGCCCTCAGGAGGTGAAATCGATGTGGCGCAGGGGCACCGTCCCTTTCCCTTCGCTGGCCCCCACCGTCGGTGAATCTTGAAAAACGGGGTTTTCCCCTCAAAATTACCGCCAACTGAGCACCGGCAACCTGCGCCCAGCGGGCCAGCCGGAGACGTTACAGCTTTGTATTCTGTAATGACACCTTTCTTCAGAGCAGGGGTGCCGGTTCTTGCGGAATCGGAGCCCGGGCATCACGATGATGTCCCTATTTTATGAATCCGCGTCTTTTTCTCTGGTCTGTCGTCTCCGCTCTCGCGGGGTTTCTTTTCGGCTTCGACACCGTCGTGATCTCCGGGGCGGAGAAAACGATTCAGGCCTTGTGGGGGCTGAGCCCGGCGATGCACGGACTCGCCATTGGTGCTGCGCTTTGGGGCACGGTGCTCGGTTCGCTGGTAGGGAGTTGGCCCACGGACCGCTTCGGGCGGAAGCGGACGTTGTTGTGGATTGGGATCTTTTTCCTGGTCGGCTCGCTGTGGTCGGCTTTTGCGAACGATGTCTGGTCCTTCATGCTGGCAAGATTCATCGGCGGCATTGCGATTGGAGTCTCCACCGTGGCGGCCCCGCTTTACATCTCGGAGATTTCCCCTCCGGAAAGCCGCGGGCGGCTCGCGGGGATGTTCCAGTTCAATATCGTTTTCGGTATTCTTGTCGCGTTCCTATCTAACTTTCTGTTGGCCCGCATGGGCACGGAAGCCTGGCGCTGGATGCTGGGGATCATGGCGGTGCCCTCGGTGGTCTACACCCTGGCCTGCCTCATCATTCCGGAAAGCCCGCGCTGGTTGCTCTCCCGCAAAGGCGACCGCGCCGGCGGCCTTGCGGTGCTGCAGCTCATCAACCCGGCCGCAAATCCCGCCGAGCTGGAAGCCAGCGCCGATGCGATGACCGCTGCGGACCAGCAGGCCGGCTCCACCCAGGGCTTTTGGCGGCGCGGGATGCGCACGCCGATCCTGATCGCGTTCTTTGTGGCATTCTTTAATCAGCTCTCCGGCATCAACGCCATCCTCTACTTCGCGCCCCGTATCTTTGAACTCACGGGCCTCGGTCAAAAAGCTGCCCTGCTGCAATCCGTCGGCATCGGCCTGACGAACCTCATTTTCACCTTTGTGGGGCTGCGGCTGATCGACCGGCTTGGGCGGCGCACCTTGCTTTACATCGGATCGTTTGGTTATATTGCCTCGCTCGGCCTTTGCGCCTGGGCGTTTTTCACGGAACATTTCGCCATCGTGCCCGCCTGCATCTTTGCCTTCATCGCGGCCCACGCCATCGGTCAGGGCGCGGTGATCTGGGTTTTGATCTCGGAGATTTTTCCTGACAAATTCCGCGCCATGGGCCAATCGCTCGGCAGCTTCACACATTGGATTTTCGCCGCGCTGCTCACCACCTTCTTTCCAAAAATGGTCACCGCCTTCCCCGCTGGCTACGTCTTCCTCTTCTTCTGCTTCATGATGGTGCTGCAGCTCCTCTGGGTGAAGCTGATGGTGCCTGAAACGAAAGGCCGCAGTCTGGAGGAAATTCAAAGCGACCTGCAAATCTCATGAGCAAACCCGCGATTCTTTCCTGCGGCGAAGTGTTGTGGGACCTGTTTCCGGACGGTCCGCGCTTCGGCGGGGCACCGGCTAATTTCGCCTGTCACGCCGCACTTCTCGGCGGCGCGGTGTCCTTCCTCAGCGCGGTGGGGGAAGATGCCCGTGGCGGGGAAGCCCTTACCATTCTCCAGGCTTTCGGCATTGATACCTGTCTGATCCAAAGGAACTCCGGCGCCCCCACCGGTAGCGTGGGGGTGAGTCTGGATGCGGCGGGCAAACCCACTTTTGATATCAAAGCAGACGCTGCATGGGACGGTATCACCTGGAATGCAGCCCTGGCTTCACGGATCGACGGGGTCGACGCCATTTATTTCGGCACCCTCGGCCAGCGGAGCGGAATCTCCCGCGCCACCATCCAGCGGGTGCTGGGTCTCGCGAAAGCCAAGGGCCTGCTCCGCGTGCTGGATGCTAATTTGCGCCGGCCCTTTTTCGACGCGCCGCTCATCCGTGAGTCGCTGGCGCTGGCCAGCGTGCTGAAGCTCAGCGATGACGAGCTGCCGGAAGTCGCCGCCGCCTGCGGAATCGCGATGGCGATCCATCCCGAAGACACCCTCCGCACCCTGCTGCTGCACTATCAACTCGATCTGATCGCCCTGACGCGCGGCGCGGACGGAGCGCTCCTCGTTTCCGCAACGGAGACCGTCGATCAGCCCGGCATCCCGGCTCTCGTCCGCGACACCGTCGGCGCAGGGGATTCCTTTACCGCCGCTCTCGCGATAGGTCTGCTGCGCGAAGAACCACTTCCTGTTATCGCATTAGCCGCCTGCCGGACCGCCTCCGCCGTCTGTGCCCAATCCGGCGCGGTCCCGGAATTCGCCACCCAACATCCTTAACTACAGCACTCCAACCCCAATCCGCCTCACATGAAATTCCTTACCGTATTGATAGCCGGCGTAACCTGCGCCACCTCCCTTCACGCCGCTGAACCCATCGTCATCGCCGACTTCGAAGGCGGGGATTATGGGGCGTGGAAAACTACCGGCAGCGCTTTTGCCACCGGCCCGGCCCGGGGCGCCCTGCCCGGCCAGATGCATGTGGAAGGCTTCCAGGGCCAAGGTTTGGTGAACTCCTTCCACGGTGGCGATCCTGCGACCGGCACTCTCACATCGCCGGTGTTCAGGATCGATCGAAAGTTCATCACCTTCCTTATCGGCGGCGGCGGCTGGCCGGACGAAACCTGTCTGAATCTGATCGTGGATGGCAAAAAAGTGCGCACCGCGACCGGGCCGAATACTGCTCCTGGCGGCAGTGAGCGGCTGGAACCGGCGGCGTGGGAGGTGGCGGAATTTTCCGGCCGGGAGGCGATTCTAACGATCGTGGACGACCGCAAAGACGGCTGGGGCCACCTCAATCTGGATCAGATTGTTCAAACCGATGATCGCGGCAGCATCGCGCTCGCGGCCCCCCTGACGGAACGCACCCGGGACCTGCGCATTACGGCGGATTTTCTCCAGCTCCCGTTGGTCCACCGGAAAGACGGCAACCAACCCGGCCTGGAAAAGCTAACTATCGAAGCCGGAGGCAAACTGCTCCGCTACATGCATGTGGAGTTTCCCCAAGAGGAGGCACCACCTGATTTCTGGTACTCCGCCGACCTGCGGGAATTCAAAGGGCGCGATATCACGCTCCGCTACAAATCACGGGACGCCGGAGTGCTGGAGCGCCTGGCCTTCAGCGACAAGGAAATCATCGATCCCAAAGCCTACGAAACGCCAAACCGGCCGCGTTTTCATTTCAGCCCGCGTCTCGGCTGGATGAACGACATCAACGGCAGTTACTGGCAGGACGGGCTTTATCACGTTTTTTATCAGTTCAATCCCGCGACCACCAGCCGGGGTGCCGGATTTGATATGCACTGGGGACACAGTGTGAGCAAAGACCTTGTGAATTGGGAGGAATGGCCCGTCGCGCTGTTTCCGGATGCCACCGGGCAGTGTTATTCCGGCACCACCGTCATGCAGCAGCATCCGGTTCAAGGATTGAACGAAGGCGTCAAACTGCCCGCGCCCGCGATGTTCTTCTCCGCCACCGGGCCATTTTCGCAACACCTCGCCACCACGCCGGATGGAGGCCGCACCTGGAAGCGGTTTGCCGGCAATCCCGTGGTGCCGAACAAAGGAGAAGGCGACCGCGATCCGAAGGTGATCTGGCACGAGGCTTCCCAACATTATGTCATGGTGCTCTACGTCGGCGGTCCTGACACCTACCGGTTTCTGCGCTCCAAAGATCTCCAGCACTGGGAGGAAACCAGTTCATTGCCGAACTGGTTTGAGTGCCCCGAATTCATCCCCATGAAATCTGCCATCACCGGTGAAGAGCTGATGCTGCTCTACGGCTGCTACCGCAGTCCGAAGGGCGACAAAGAGCAGTTCCATTCCAACTCCTGCTATCAACTCGGGCGGTTCGACGGCAAAACCTTCACGCCCGTCACCAAGCTGAGGAACGCCCACCTTGGTCCCAACTTCTACGCCGCCCTCATCTTCATGAATGAGCCGAAAGGCCGCCCTGTCATGATGGGCTGGGCCCGTGACACCCGCTTCCCCGGCGAGAAGTTCAATCAATGCGCCAGCCTTCCCCTGCATATGCAAATGAAGGCGGTGAACGGTGAGGATACCCTCTGCTTTGAACCCGCCGAAGAGGTCAACGCCTTGCGTGGCCAGCCCCTGCTGAAGCTTGCCAATATCTCCGCCGCCGAAGCCAACGCCAAGCTCCGGAATCTCGCCAAAGACGCGTCGCTGGATGTGGTCCTGCGTTTCCGCCCTGCGGCACAAAGCAATCTCAAGGCCGCAGTCAGGAATATCTCCTTCAGCTACAACGCGGCCACCGGAACTCTGAAACGCGCCAACGAAACCACTCTCCTCCATCCTGGAAATTCCGTGGATGCCCGGTTTCTCATTGACCGGGGCATCGTCGAAAGCTTCTGGAACGGCGGTGAGGCGGCGTACGCCATCGGCTCCCTGCACACCGACGGCGGTCCTGCCTTCGCCCTCGAAGGAGACGCCATGGTCGAGGAACTCATCGTTTATCCGATGACTACGGCCCGGTTCAAATGAAGCACCCACAACTCCCCTCGCAGGAAATTCCGGCGTGGCAGCGGCCCACGTTCCGGTGAAGAAAGGGGCAGTCCCATGAAAAGCCATCTGCCTTTGGAAGATATCCTCGAAAAATTCCCCGCCCTTGCCTTCCCGGACGTCGCCCACGCTTTTGTCAGGCGCGTGCCGGGTGTGTGCGTGAGTCTGGACAAAGCTGAAGTCCTGACTCAGCTCCGGCTCCGGCATAACGAGGTGGTGCAGGCTCTGGGGTTTGAGTTGGGGAACGTGTTTACTGCGGAACAAATCCACGGCGGGGAGACCATGGCCGTCACGCGGAACTCCCCACGATGGACTGGGGGAGTCGATGGATTGATGACGAACGAACCCGGGCTGATGCTGGGGATTCACACGGCGGACTGTGCGCCGGTGTATCTGGTGGACCCCGTGAAGCAGGCCATTGCTTTGCTGCACAGCGGACGGAAAAGCACCGAAGCGGGCATCACGCCGCGCACCATCCGGTTGATGGCCGAAGCTTACGGCACCCAGCCCGCCGACCTCATCGTGCAGATCGGTCCCTGCATCCGGCCACCGCTGTTTGAAGTGGATATCGCAGCCATGATCGCCCGCGATGCCATCACGGCCGGCGTACCTTCCTCACAAGTCCACGACTGTGGCACCTGCACCGGAGCGGCGGTCGACCGTTATTACAGCTACCGCATGGAGAAGGGAAAAACCGGCCGTCTGCTCGCCCTGTTCGGTCTGCAGCCTTGAAATCCTGGTTGCCACCGCCTGCCCCGTGGGGGTAGGTCAGCGGGTATGTGGTTGCCCCGTTTGAGTTGTTTTGCCCCGCTGGCTGTTCTCCTGGCCTGGTCCTCCCCTGTGCTTGCCCAGGCCGTTCCGCCCCCCATGGAGGCGGACATGATCCATCCTGCGCCGAAGATTGAGTGGGAATCCATCGCCGAGCTGCCGCCGCGTCCAGGCTTTGAAAAAGCGGAAGGCCTGGCGGGGGTCTTCGCCGGAGCCCAAGGCGATGTCTTCATGATGGCCGGCGGCACCAACTACGCCGGCCAGCCCTTTTCCCAGGGAGCCCGGCGCGCCTGGTGGGCTGACATTTATGTGCTCCAACGCCGTTATACCGCCGAACAAAAAACCATTTATGAATGGCTCCCGGCGGGAGCAGAATTGCCGCGCAACCTGGCTTACGGGGCCTCGGCGAACACCCCGGATGGGGTGCTCTGCATCGGCGGGGCCGAGGTGAATCAGGTCAGTGACGACTGCTTCCTCATGAAGTGGAATGCCGAATCCAAAAAGGTTGAATTCGAGGACTATCCGAAGCTGCCCAAACCTCTCGCCTGCGCCAGTGCGGTGCGGATCGGCACCATCGTTTATGTGATGGGCGGCACCTCCCAGATGCCCGCCGGCCGCGCCACCAACACCTTTCTGGCGCTCGACCTCAGCAAAAAGAGCGACGAAAAGAACTTCGTGTGGAAAGCACTGCCGGCCTGGGATGGCCCGGGCCGCATCTTCCCCATCGCCGCCGCCAGCCTGGAAAATGGGGTCGAGAGCATCTACCTCTGCGGCGGCCGCGATCCCGGCAATGCCCCGGACTTCCTGACCGACCTGCACAAATACAACCCCGTCAAAAAGGACTGGGCGATCCTCGGCGACATTGTGGACCCGCAAGGCCATCCCGCTTCCGTCATGGCCGCTCCAGCCTTCCATGTGCCGCCGCACCACCTGGTGATTGTCAGCGGGACCGACCAGGAATTGGTCCAGATGATGGAACACAATACCCGAAAGCTCGAAGCAGTGGATGCCGTCGAAGAGCTGGCCCGGGAACGCTACAACAAACTTTTGCTGGAAAACTACCCGGGTTACACCCGCGCCGTCATGGCCTATGATGCCGAAGTCGGCGAGTGGAGCAGTATCGGCAATTTTCCCGGCAAGGCCTGCCTCACCACTCCCAGCGTCAATTGGGACGGAGCCATCATCGTCCCCGGCGGTGAAACCGGACCCGGCAAACGCAGCCCGCTGATCTGGCAAGGTACTGTCCGCAAGAAGGCGGCGGTGGTGGAGGAGTAAGAGCTGTTTTTGCCGAAGCCCATCCTTACGATGGCGGGCGACTTGAGTTTCAAAATCCGGCTCTGACTTTAGCCAAGATGGCCGGAAATCGGCCCGTGAAGTGGAGGCGGAGGCGGGAGTCGAACCCGCTAATGGTGGTTTTGCAAACCACTGCCTTACCGTTTGGCTACCCCGCCGCTGTTGCGCAGTGCGTTGGAATTCTGGAGGTGCCTGACCCGGCTGTCAATGCGGCACCTGAAGAGTGATGGGCGGACTTTTGAGGACACGCTCAAGTGCGGAATCAGGGGCATCCGCCGGTTTTGCGGGCTCATTGCGGGGCGCGCGGCGAATCTTGAATTTCACAATGCAGTCATCGGAACGAACGTTCGCACTTTTCCATTGCATTCCGCTTTAGGAGAACGAGCGTTCGCACTCATGTCCGGCAAATTCTCCGATCCCACCCCAGCAAAGCGGCCCCTCGCAGAACGCCGCCGGCGCATTCTGGAAACGGCGGTGCAGGTGTATGCGCAGCATGGCTTCCACCAGACCGGAATGCGTCAGCTCTGCACGGCGCTGGGGATGAGTCCGGGGGCACTCTATCGTTATTTTCCAGGCAAGGAAGCGATCATCGCGGGCCTGGTGGAGATGGACCGGGAGCAGTTGCAGGCCAATCTGAGCCAGCTGCCGCGCGAGACGGGATTTCTTGCGGCGATGCAGGCGATGGGGGATCTGGTGCTGCGGGATCTGGAGACCAATGCCGGATTGCTGGTGATCTGGTCCGAGATTTCCGCGGAGGCCACCCGGAATCCCGCCGTGGCGGAACTGCTGGAACAGCACTATCAATTTATCGGAAACCTGCTCTCGGACATGATCGCGGAGGCGGTGCGGCGCGGGGAACTGCGGGCGGACCTCGACCCGGCAGCGGCGGCGCGATTCCTTGTGGCCATGCATGACGGGATGATGACGCGCCGTGCGGTGAATCCCTCCTATCCGCTTCAACAGTGCATGAAGGAAAGCCTGGCCTTTTTTGCCCATGCAGCGGGAGCCCCCCTGCCGCCGGTCAAACCTGCCGCCAAAAATTCGGAGAAGAAGCAGTCATGATCCGCCTCGCTCTCGACATGCTGCGGGCGGACCGCGCCAAGTTCTTCGCCATGATCCTCGCGGTCGCCCTGTCCGTGTTTCTGATGCAGAACCAGGCCGCCATCCTGAGCAGCATCATGACCATGACCGGCTCACAGATCCGCGATGTGCCGGCCGCCGGGCTGTGGGTGATGGAACCTGACACCGAATGTTTCGACCAGGCCAAACCGGTGAGGGATACCGCCCTCTACCGTGTCCGGGGCACGGATGGGGTGGACTGGGCGGTGCCGCTGCTGAAGGTGGACGCCTTTGCCCGCTCGGAGAATGGAAAACTGACGTTGGCGGTCATCCTCGGCGTCGACGACTCCTCGCTGGTCGGTCTCCCGCCCCGCGTCATTCTAGGTGATGCCGGAGCCATCCGCGAGCGCGACACCTGTCTGATTGATCCGGGTGGTTATTCGCTGCTGTTCCCAAAGGAACCTTACGTGCTTGGTAAACGCATCCGCATTGCCGATACCTTCCTCCGCATTGTCGGCATCAGTGATGCCTCGCCGCCTTTCACGGGCTTTCCTATCATCCATGCCACCCGCTCTACCACCATTCCGCTGAATCGTGGCGAGGGCCGGAATCAGACGTTTATCCTGGGGCAATTGAAGCCCGACGGGGATGCCGCAGCTGTTTGCGCCAGCATTGAAAGCACCACTGGCCTGAAAGCCCGCACCGCCGCGCAATTCACCGCCGACAGTCAGAATTTTTATGCCAGTCAGGGCGTGCCGATGCTGTTCTATATCGTGATCGGCATCGGTCTGGTGGTCGGGGCCGCCATCACCGGTCAGACCTTCCTGATGTTTGTGAAGGAAAACGAGCGTCACCTTTCCCTGATGAAAGTAGTGGGCGTCACCACGCCGCAGATGGCGGGCATGTTGTTTTGTCAGGCGGGACTGGTCGTCGCGCTGGGCAGTTGTTTCGGCACGGGCCTCGCCAGCCTGACCACCACCCTCTCCCGCACCCAGCCTTTCCTGCGTGGCATCTACATTCCAACTTACGTCGCCGTCTCCACCTGCGCCGCGCTGGCCGTGGTCACGGCGGCGGCGGTGCTCGTCGCGCTGCGGAATGTGCAGAAGCTGGAACCGGCCAGTGTCTTCCGTGGATAACATTTATTTCCTCCCTGCATGAAACACGACCCTGCCCTCCATCCGCCCGCGGTGCGGTGCGATGACATCCACAAATCCTTCGGCACCGGAGAAGCCAAAGTCGAGGTGCTGCGCGGCATCGGGTTCACTGCCGCGACAGGCGGGATGACTTTCCTGGTAGGCCCCAGCGGCTGCGGGAAAACCACCCTGATTTCTGTCATCGCCGGGCTGCTTGAGGCCACTTCCGGGAAGGTCGAACTATTCGGCACGGAGGTGGCCAAACTTCCGTCGCGCGACCGCATCCTGTTCCGCCGGAAGAATCTGGGATTTGTGTTCCAGCAATACAATCTGCTGCCCTCGCTCAGCGCGGCGGAGAATGCGGCGGTCCCGTTGCTGGCCGCCGGCGTGCCGCGGAAAGCGGCCTTGGACAAGGCGTCCCAGCTGTTGGACCGGCTCGGGCTCGGCAGCCGTACCAAGGCCCTCCCGCGGATTTTGTCAGGCGGCCAGCAGCAGCGGGTCGCTCTCGCGAGGGCGCTGGTGCATGACCCCCGGCTCGTGATCTGCGACGAACCCACCGCCGCCCTCGACGCGGAGAGTGGACATTCGGTAATGGAATTGCTCTCCCAGACGGCGGTCCACCCGGACCGGGCGGTGATCGTGGTTTCGCACGACAACCGCGTCTTCCACTTCGCCGACCGCCTAGCCTATATGGACGATGGGATCATCACCAAAACAGAAAGTCAGGTGGCCTGGGCGGCCTGAGACAGGACTGCCAGAGCCCATTTTCCTCAATAATCCTGCCGCCCGTTTAGCAAAGAACCAAAACTCCCCCAACCTCCATGTTCACCCGCCTGATTCTTCCTATCATTGCTGCCGTTGTGCTCGGCTTTTCGGTCGTCAGCATCCTGCGCACCCAACCGGCACGGGCTTCCGCAGAGCCGCCAGTACCTCCGCCAGGTTCCAGCTTCAAAACGCGGGTGGCGGCCGTCGGCCTGATTGAAGCCAGCAGCGAAAACATTTCCATCGGCTCCCACCTGCCAGGCATCGCGGCGGAAGTGTTGGTCAAAGTGGGGGACATCGTCAAAGCCGGCACGCCGCTCTTCCGCCTCGATACCCGACACCTCGCGGCCCAACTGGCCGAGGCCAACGGCCAGCTGCTCAGCCGTGAGGCGGCGGTGCGCAGCGCCGAA
Organism: uncultured Verrucomicrobiota bacterium; assembly: GCA_942492905.1. Classification (GTDB taxonomy): domain Bacteria; phylum Verrucomicrobiota; class Verrucomicrobiia; order Verrucomicrobiales; family V1-33; genus CAIZWU01. Next base: position 240,278 of record OW818657.1, on the reverse strand, counting down.
GCCCGGGTCGCCACGGCCAAGGCCGGTCAGAACGAAGCCCGCATCAATCTCGGCAATGCCGAATCCATGAAGGACGGTCGCGGTCTCAGCGTGGAGGAAATGACCCGCCGCCGCACGGCGCTGGAATCCGCCAACGCCGGCGTCACCGCCGCTGAAGCCGCCGTGGCCGCCACCCGGGCTGATGTCACCGCCGCCGGAGCCACCGTGGAGGTGGTCAGCACCGACCTCGCACGCAGTACCGTCACCGCACCCATCGATGCCACCGTGCTCCAAGTAAAGCTCCGTGCCGGCGAAGCCGTCATCACCGGTCCGGTGGCCCAGCCCTATCTTTTGCTGGGCAACACCAGCCCCCTGCATATCCGCGTGGATGTGGATGAGCATGAGGCCTGGCGGGTAATGCCCCACACCGCCGCCGAGGCCTCCGTGCGCGGCCATGCCGGATTGCGCGCCAGCCTCCGCTTTGTCCGGTTTGAACCGTATGTCATCCCGAAGGCTTCCCTCACCGGAGCCGCCACGGAACGTGTGGATACCCGGGTCCTCCAGATCATTTATGAACTCGATGCTGCTGCGCTCCGCCTTTTCCCCGGCCAGCAGATGGACGTGTTCATCCAGACCGATTCTTGAATTTTTCCGCGTTGTTGACTGATTAGTCAACTTCCCGTTGCCAGCTTTCATCCTTGTGCTCCAGTCTCTTACCCCATCCGAGTTTATGAATATTGCCCCGCGCCTGGCGCTGCTCTCTTTTGCGTTCCTTGTTTCGTGCACCGTTGGTCCGAACTATCAATCCGCCCTCCCGGTGGACGTCACCAAGCCTCTGGTCACTCCAGGAGCGGACCCATCCAGCACCGGCGATCTCACGGCCTGGTGGAGAAAATTCAACGAACCCAAGCTCAATAGCCTGATTACCCGGGCGATCGACGCCAATCAGGATCTGAAAATCGCCGCCAGCCGCGTGGCCGAAGCCAAGGCGGCCCGGACCATTGCCCGCGCTGACTTTTTCCCACAAGTGAATGCCGGCGGGGGAGCGGTCCGCAGCCAGACCAGTGAAGCCGCCTCCAGTTTCGGCCAAGGCGGACAGACGAACAATTTTTTCAATTTGAATCTCGACGCTTCGTGGGAGCCTGACATTTTTGGAGGCACCCGGCGCAATGTGGAGGCCTCCACTGCCGACCTGCAGGCTGCGGCCGAAAATATGCGGGATGTGCGGGTGGGATTGGTCGCTGAAGTCGCGGCCACTTACCTCGAATTGCGCGGCCATCAGGCGCGCAAGAGCGTGGCAGAGCGGAACCTGAAATCGCAGAAGGACACCCTCGAACTGACGAAGAGTCGGCAGGCCGCCGGCGTGGCCAATGATCTCGACGTGGCCCGGGCCGAAGCCCAGGCCGAAACCACCGCTGCCGCCATCCCGCTCTTTGAAGCCGCGCTGCGCCGCAGCATCTACCGGCTCGGGGTGCTGCTCGGCGGAACTCCCGGCAGCATGGTCGAGGAATTGATCGCCGCCAAAGCGCAACCGGTGGCTCCGCCGACGGTTCCCGTGGGCCTGCCCAGCGACTTGGTGCGCCGCCGCCCCGATGTGCGCCGCGCTGAACGCGAACTGGCCGCGGCCACCGCCCGGATCGGAGTCGCCGTGGCCGATCTGTATCCCCGGTTTTCCCTGACGGCCCGGGTCGGTACCTCTGCCCTCGAAGCCGAAGAACTCTTCAAAGGCAAAGGTGGCCTCTGGTCGCTCGGACCCAGCCTGGACTGGCCAGTCTTCACCGCCGGGAAAATCCGCGGCAATATTGCAGTGCAGAATGCCCGGCAGGAACAAGCCGCCCTGCGGTTTGAAAAATCTGTCTACCTCGCCCTCGAAGACGTGGAAGGCAGCCTGATCAGCTTCGGTCAGGAGCAAAAACGTTACGCCAGCCTGACCCGTTCCGTGAATGCCACGCGCCGCGCTTCCTCCCTTGCCAACGACCGCTACAAGGCGGGCCTGGAAAACTTCCTCACCGTCCTTGAAGCCGACCGCCAACTCCTCATCGCCGAGGAAGCCCAAGTAATCAGCCAGACCCAGGTTAGCCTGGATCTGGTGAGGCTTTACAAGTCGCTGGGCGGCGGCTGGGGTGAATCACGGGTGAAAAAGTAGGCAGCGGTGCCTGCTAACCCGCCAAAATCAAATCCAGCCTCCCCGATGGCGCCCGGCCAGCACCCCGTCGGGACGGCTGGCAAACCCAAGGAAGGCCGTAGTCCGCCCATGAGGCGGAGCGGCAAGGGCTTCCAGCGGGGCTGAATTCGCCGGAACGTTTCAGAATTTGAAAATCAGCGAGGACGTGAGGCCATGCATGCTGCCGGGGTCGAGGTTGAGGCCGAAGACCTCGGAGTCGCCGAAGCTGTGGAAGTTGTATCCCACACGCAGACCAATGTTATGGGTGAAATCGAATTGGAGTCCGGCCCCCAGGCCCCAGGCGAGAACCCAATCGCTCTCATCAAACTGGCTGTTGATCGAATAATCCTGGCCCCCGACGCTTCCTTTGATTTTGGCATCCCCGGAGACATTGAGGTTCGCCGAGCCCACCGAGCCTTCCCCGTAAATTTTGATAGTATCCGTGCCGAGAGGAATGAGCACACGGCCCACCACGGTGCCCTCAAAAAGATCCAGATCGGAACTGTCCTTGGAATCGAGGACTGATCCGGAAGATTCCAACCCGTCCACGTAGGAGGCCCGCACCCCAATGAAAAGATTGATGGGCTGCCCTTGGCTGAGGAAACCAAATTCCCCTTCCAGCCCGTAGCCGATTTCCTCGTCGTATTCCGTGCCGGTGAAAACTCCGGCTCCCGCCCCGACTTGGAGATCGGCCGTAGCGGTGGCCAAAGTCAGGGCCGAAAAAAGGGAAATCAGAGGACGGACGGAGAGATGAGAGGTCATTTTAGATTGCCTGAAGTTCAGGAAACCTAAAATAATTTACCGCGCCTGTCAAAGTTTTTAGAATAAACCTCTGGAAGACGTCCCTATCCCTCCGTCAAGGTTGAGCAGCTTTCGGGGGATAGAGCAAAATCGCCTCACAGCGCTGGCGGAAAGCCGTTTCATCCGCGGCCCAGAGGCCGGTGATTTCATCCAATGTTTTTTTGTCCCGGATGGCTTGCAGGGTAGGTGGGTGGAAAAGAAGTTTTTCCACCTTGTTGAGCTGAAACTGGTCGCCGTGCTCATCATGCAGCGCCTTGGCAATGGCGATACCGAGCCGCACCGGCTGGAAGATCCGGGCATCGGAAACCGCCAAATGCACCCCGTGACACAGTTCCCCGGCAAAAACGCTGGCATTGGGTTTGAAGTCCACCACTTCCACCCGCACGCCGGGGGTAGCCATCTCCTTCAACCGGCGGGCCAAGGCCTGCCCATCCACCCAGGGAGCTCCGATCACATTGAAGGGCTGTTCCGTGCCCCGTCCCACCGAAACGTTGGAAAATTCCAGCAGGCCAATACCGGGATAGAGCAGCGCTGCCTCCGGCGACCGCATATTTGGCGAAGGATTCACCCAAGGGGCGAGGGTTTGACTGAAAATAAAGCGTCGCTGCCAGTCCCCGACAGGTACTACGGTGAGTTTGAGGTCCGGAAGCTTTTCGCGGACGAACAATTGCGCCAGCTCCCCGGTGGTCAAGCCGTGGCGGACGGGCAAGCTATGACAGGCCACAAAGGGATTCCCCACGTCCACCGGAAGCGGGCCTTCCACCTTCACCCCGCCCAGCGGGTTGACGCGGTCCAGGACGACGAAGGCCAACCCCGCGGAATTGGCAGCTTCCATGCAATTCAGCATGGTGGAGATATAGGTGTAAAATCGCGTGCCGACGTCCTGGATGTCGAAGACCAGGACCTCCACTCCCGCCAGCGCCGCTGCCGGAGGCTTGCGGTTGTCGCCATAAAGACTGATCACCGGGAGGCCGCTGGCTGCATCGGTGGAATCGGTGATGCCTTCCTGATCCAGCTTACCCTCCATGCCATGTTCCGGGCTGAAAAGGCGGATCACTTTGGCCCCTTTGATCGTTTGCAGCGCCTCCAGGGTTCTTCGGCCGTCCGTGGTCAGGCCGGTCTGGTTGCTGATGAGACCTATTTTTTTCCCCTCAAGCATGGACAGCCCGCTGGCAGCCACCCGGTCGGCCCCGGAGATCACCTGCCGCGCCACGCCCATGGCCTCGGCGGCCAAGGTCGCCGTCTGCCACCGCAGATTTTTGACACTGGCTTTTTCGTTGGGATGGTTCCGGTTGGTCATCAGCACAAAAAAGCACTGCGCCTCGGGATCGATCCAGAAGCACCCCCCGGTCCAGCCGGTATGGCCAAAGGACTTGGGCCCGAAGTGCGCGCCTTTCGGGTCCGAAAAGCCGGAGTCGACATCAAAACCGAGGGTGCGCTGGACCCCGCCGGGCAAAACAGGCTGCACTGCCGTCATGGCGCGGACCGTTTCCTCTTTGAGGATCACCCGGCCATCCGGCGTTTTCCCTCCATCCAGCAACATGCGGCAATACCGGCTGGTATCGCGGGCATTGGTGAACAACCCGGCATGACCCGCCACTCCCCCCATCCGGCGGGACGTGGGGTCATGCACGATGCCATGAACCACCAAATCGCCCTCGCGGGTGGTCGGGGCTATCCGGTCTTTCTTGAGAGGTGAGGGGCGGAAGCCGGTATCCCCCATCGACAGCGGTTGGTAGAGGCGACGCTGCACGAATTCGTCCAGCGCTTCCCCGGAAACCCGCCGCACCACCTCGCCCAGAATGATGAAATTCAGATCGCTGTAACGGAATTCCACGCCGGGCGCGGCCTGGACCGGCTCCCCCATGGCCCGGGCAATGCCCGCCTCATAACCTTCCCAAGCCGGGCCGGGCCCGATCCCGGCCTTGAGTCCGGAAGTGTGAGTCAGCATCTGGCGCAGGGTAATCTTCTCTTTTCCTTCACCGGTGAATTCCGGCACCCAGCGGTGGACCGGGGCGTCCAACTCCAGCTTCCCATCCTGCACCAGGAGCATGACCGCCGGAGCCGTGGCCATGACTTTGGTCAAGGACGCCGCATCGAAAATAATATCGACCACCATGGGCCGCGTCACGGGGTCGAGCGAGCGGTAGCCGAATTCATTCCCCCACCGCTTGCCTTTGCGCTCCAGCCAGACCACCGCGCCGGGGATTTCCTTGCGCTTCACCGCTTCCGTCAGGCTCAGATTGATTTCCTTGAGTTTGCCGGCATCAAAACCGGGATCGCTGGAAAACTGGGCTGGCGCCTTTCCTGCGGCAAGGAGGAGCAGTCCCGACACTAAACCAAGGCAGGACAAAACACGGAGAATTTTCATAATACTGGGAACAGGAAACGGAGAAGTTACAATATATCCGCTTCCTGTTCAGTTTCCTGCTTTAATTTCGGAGAGGGAAATATACGGGCTCTCCTGCAAAACCGGCGCCTTGCGGCCGCGCAGCAGCTTCACCCATTCCCGGGCGCAGCCCAGCACGATGATTGTGACAAAAATCAGAAACAACCCGGTGATGCCGGCATCGAAATAATTGTTGAACTCCGCCCGCGCATTCCCTTTGGCGGCCGCTTCCCGGGCGCTCCAGAGAAACCCGAGAGAGGACCCCGAGAAGATCTTCATCAACCCGGCGGTGAAGGTCACCGCCGTCAAAAACACCAGCGGCCCCACCGTGCACCACGCATACCGCGCCCGGCCCATTTTGATGATCAGGGTGGTCCCAAGGCAGAAGGCAATCACCGCCAGCAACTGGTTCGCGATGCCGAAAATCGGCCACAGGCTTTTGGCGATACCATCCGGATCGACGGAGCCCTGATACATGAAAAATCCCCAAGCCCCCACCAGCAGCGCACTGGTGATCACATTGGCCGACCATGATTTTGTATCTCCCAATGCCGGCATGGCATGGCCCAGCAGGTCCTGCAAAATGAACCGCCCCACTCGCGTTCCGGCATCCAGGGTCGTCAGGATAAACAGCGCCTCGAACATGATCGCGAAGTGATACCACAGGTCCAATCCACCCGCCGGCATCACCTTGGCAAACATCATCGCCATTCCCACCGCGAAGGTCGGCGCCCCGCCTACCTTCCCTATCAGTGAGGGCTCTCCCATCTCCTTCGCCAAGGCCTGCATCTCCGGCACCGACGTGGAAAAAGCAGCGGCATGCGGACCAGTCGCCATCGGCGCGAGCGCCGTGTTCACCTTGGTCACCGCCGCTTCCAACGCCACCGGCGAGAGATCGGCCACCCCGGTATTCATCGCAAAATACTGCGCGGGCGGCAGAGAGCAGGCCGCGATGATAGCCATCAGCGCCACCAGCATTTCCGTCACCATCGAGCCGTATCCGACCAACCGGATATCCTTCTCGCTCTTCATCAGTTTCGGAGTCGTCCCGCTGGAAATCAGCGAGTGGAACCCACTTACCGCTCCGCAGGCGATGGTGATGCACACAAAAGGAAACACCGGTCCCGGCACCACCCAGCCACTGCCATCCACAAACTTTGTCACCGCCGGCATCAGCATCGGTGGATTCAGGATCACCACAAAAATTCCCAACACCGCCACCGTCCCCAGCTTCATGAAGGTGCTCAGATAGTCGCGTGGGGCCAACAGTAGCCACACCGGCAACACACTTGCCGCGAAACCGTAAATCATGATCGCCCAGCACAGCGTGGTCGAGTTCAACGTCAGGGCCGCGTTCATCTCCGGCGTCAGATAACGTCCGCCTACCACACAAGCCATCAATCCAACGACCCCGGCCACCGTCACCGGACCCACTCCCGCCCGGCCCGTCTTGATAGCCAAGCCCATCGCGATCGCCAGCGGAATCGTCATCGCGATGGTGAACAAACCCCACGGGCTGTGCGCCAGCGCCTTCACCACCACCAAGCCCAGCACCGCCAGGATCACCGTGATGATCAGCAGCAGACTCACCATCGCCACCAGCCCGATCACTGGATTGATCTCCTCCTTCAGCATCTGCCCCAGCGACTTCCCGTCCCGCCGCATCGATCCGAACAAAATCACCGCATCATGCACCCCCCCGCCCAGCGTCGCCCCAATCAAGATCCACAGCGTCCCTGGCAAAAACCCGAACTGCGACGCCAACACCGGCCCCACCAGCGGCCCCGGCCCCGCAATCGCCGCAAAGTGATGCCCGAAGACCACCCACTTATTCGTCGGCACAAAATCCTTCCCGTCATTCTTCGTCAACGCCGGCGGCGCCCGGTCCTCATCCAACACCAGCACCTTCGTCACCAACCACAAGCTGTAGAACCGGTAGGATATTGCAAACGAACACCCACCGGCGATCACCAGCCACATCGCGTGCACCGGCTCCCCGCGCTGCAACGCGGAAATCAAAACCGCCAGCACCCCCAGCGCCGACACTCCCACCCACAGCAGTATTTTTGCGATCCGGTTCATATAAATATGGCGCGATCATCCGGCCCCGCTCCGGATCCGTCAATCCTGCATCTGCGGCCCCCATCCGCGGGCCGCTCCCCATCCCGTCAGCCGCCGGCATTCCAGCCCGAACCGCTCCCGAAACAGTAACTCATGATGTGGAAATACAGGGGGGTGGAAAAACAGAGGGAATCGATGCGGTCGAGAATGCCGCCGTGGCCTTCGATCAGGGTGCCCCAGTCCTTGATGCCGCGTTCCCGTTTGATGGCGGACATGATGAGGCCGCCGAGGAAACCCAGCGCGCATAACATGAGTGCAACGATAAACGCTTCCCAGGGCCGGCACGGCGTCAACCAATGCAGCGAAGCGCCCAGCAGACTGGCGGAGAGCACGCCCCCGATGAATCCTTCCCACGTCTTGCCCGGACTGAGGGTGGGCGCGATTTTCCGTTTTCCGCAAAGCTTGCCCCAGAGATATTGCAGGACATCGCTGCCCTGGGTGACCACTACCAGGAAAAGGACCAGCCCGGCATTGCCCAAAGGCAAATACGGAAACGGCAACTGCAGCAGCATCGGAATGTGGCTTATGAAATAAACACAGACCATCAGTCCCCACTGCGTCCGTGCCGTGCGTGCGAGGAAATCCTGGGTGTCACCCCGCACCACGGAAAGACAGGGCAGGATCACAAAGGCGTAAACCGGGATCAGGATCAGGAACATCCCATACCATGGGGTGTGGACCAGAACATATTGATAGGGCAACACCACGAAGAATGCGAGGAACAAGGCGTGGTGGTCCGCCCGGCGGGTCGGGGTGGCGGTGATGAATTCCCGCAAGGCCAGGAACGAGATGAGGCCAAAGACGATCTCTGTGGTGGTGCGGCCTCCCATCAACGATCCGATCACCACCGCCGCCATCACCCACCAGGCCCGGACGCGGGCGATCAGGTTCTGCACGGTCGCCTGGCCTTTTTCAGATTTCAGCACACGCCGCAGCACGCGCCCGGTGATGCTGAAGAAGAGCAGGATGCCGGCGATCCAATAGATCACGGAGCGGGTTTCGGGAGAGGACCAATTCATGATAGGATGTCAGGAGACGGGACAGGGGACGAGATCGAGCAGCGCCTGGCGCGAGCGGTGCAGAAATCCGGGTTTGGTTTCCCCCGGCTCGACCCGGATGGGTTTGCCGAAGACCACCGTACTCAGCAGCGGGATGGGCAGGAAGTGGCCTTTGGGCAGGATGCGGTTCAGATTCTGCAGATAGACCGGCACGAACTCGGCCTCCGGCACGGCGTTGGCCAGATGCCACAGCCCTGGTTTGAATTCGGCGATGGTCCCGTCGGGCGAGCGGGTGCCTTCCGGGAAAAGAATCAGCGATTCCCCCTGCCGCAGGGCGTTGGCCATGTGGACAATCGGATTGTCGCGCCGCGTGATGCCCTCGCGGGCTATCAGGAGGGCATTGAACAAACCGCAGGCCACCCCGCGCGTCAGCCGGTTCCGGTTCCAGTAATCGGCCGCCGCCACCGGCCGCGTGCGCGCCCGGGCCTCCGCCGGCAAAGCCGCCCAGAGGGTGGCAAAATCGAGATGGCTGCCGTGGTTGGCAAAATAGACGCGGAGCGCCTGGCAGGACGGATCACAGCCCTGCCACACCGGGCGGGTGCCGGTGATGAGTTTGGTGAGGAAAACGGCGGCAGAACGCAACATGTCCGGAAAATGTCAGGATTCCGGGGACGCTCCGGTGGCTTTCGGGAGACGGACGATTTCCAGCAACCGGCGCCCACACGTCAGGACGCTGCCCAGCACGATCAGGTGCAGCACTCCCGTCCACAGGTGCTGCTCCGCGGAACCCATGAAGGGCCGCTCCAGGGCCAGCAGGGCTCCCCCCAGACAGGCTATTGTCAGGATAAACATCCGGTGCTGTTTGGCCATGGGGCCCATGAAATTCTGGGTGCCTGTCAAGGTGCCGCCCAGCACGCGGATATAAGCCGTGCCCACCGCCAGCACCGCCGCCAGCCAGCCCAGCGGCAGACTGGTGCCCCACAAAGTTCCTGCCCCCTGCCCGGCAGCGACCAGCAATATCACATCCGCCAGCCGGTCCGGCGCTTCGTTATAAATACCGCCGGTGGCACTCTTCTTCCCGCACTCGATGGCCACCATGCCGTCCAGCAGATTGCAGAGCAGCCGCAGCTGGATGCCTGCCGCCGCGAGGAGAAAACAGACCACGGCGGTCCGGCCTGCCGTCCCGGGATTCATCGCGATGACCAGGGCCCATGCCGCTCCGGCGGAGAACCCCAGACTCAGCAGCGAGACCGCGTTGGGAGTCAGCCCGGTCGCCGCCACGCGGCGGGAGAGCTGCCTGGCCCAGGGTTGATTCCGGCTGGTCAGCTCCCGGCGGGCTCCGGCAAGGGGCGGTTCTTCCATGACTGGAGCATAGGAGAGATCCTGTTTGCCTGGCAAATCCCAAATAAGTGCCCTCCTTCCGGCTTTGGGCGGATCTGTCTCCTGCGGACGCGGCAGGCATTCATAGGGGTAAGCCTGACACGCAACCAGGTTGCAGCCTGCCGCCCTGATTGTAGAATCATTCCCTGGTCCGGCGGATTCCCCGCTGACCCTGCCGCGCCATGCCTCCCGAACCTAACCGCATCCGCAAACCTGTCGCCACCGTCCGCCGCCGCGCCACAACCGTCCGCGCCCGGCGGGGTTGGCAGGTGCCGCCCGCGCTCATCGCCGCCCTCCTTTTTGCCGCCCTCGGGGCGGGAGCCTGGTGGCTGATGCGGCCCCCTCCAGCCAGCCCGGAACCCGTCCCGGTCGTGGTGGCGGAACCCGTCAGTCCAGTGGTTCCGGCGGCTCCCGCCAAGGAGGCCGCTCCAGTGGTGGCGGTGGCTCCCGTGGCTGCGGCAGCCCCGGAAATGCCGGACCGCCCGGCGGAACCGGCACCTGCTCCCGCCGTGGAACCCGAGCCCGTGTCCTTCGATCGCCTCTTGGTTTTTGATCCCATCGGCGCCTCCAAAACGGAAAACGCCACGTGGCACGGGGAAGCCCTCGCCTTGGCCAAAAAGAGCGGCCAATGGGACGATTACCGGGATTTGCTGGGGCGCTCGCTCCATGCCTTTGCCGCCAAGGACGTGGATTCCGCCACCGTGGTGACTGGAGCTCACGCCGGGCCCGCGCTGATCCGCCACGCTTTCCTCACCGCCGTCCCCGGATCGCTCCTGACTCCCCTGCTCAAGGACGATGGCATCCGCCCGTTCATGGAATGGTTATTAGATACCCCGGAGGCGATGCAGGCTTTTGCGATTGCCCTCTCGCCCAAAGATGACACCGCCAAGGCCCTCGGGATTTGGGCTGCCCTCGCTGCGGAAAACCCCTCCGCCCGGACCGATTACCGCGAGCTCGCCATCGCCTGTGCCCTCGTATTTGACCGCACCATCAAGGTGGATCACGATCGTTACGGGGCAAAAATCGACCCCTTGGAGCGCTTCAGTGCCTTCCGGGAAAACAGTGAAGCAGGCCGCCTCACCGGGAAAATCAAGCAGATGACAGCCGCCGACCTGGTCTGGGTGGTGGGTGTGCCGGTGGCGCCAAAGGAACTGGAGTGGGCGGTCAAAAAGGCCGATTTCCGCCGCAAGAGTTGGGGACAGGCCTACGGCTCAATCAAGTATGACATGGAAAAAGCAGTCACGGGCAAAAGCCCTTATGACGAATACACCTTTGCTGAGATCCAGAAAAAGGGCGGCATCTGTGGAGACCAGGCCTACTTCAGCGCCTGGACCGCCTGTGCTCATGGCATTCCGGCCGCCATCATTGGCGGGGATGGCGCCCGGGGCCCCCACGCGTGGATGACTTGGCAGGCCGACGAAGGCGAGTGGAAATTCAGCGGTCGTTTCAATGGCTACCCCGCCGGAAAAACCCGGAATCCGCAGACCGGAGAATCGATTTCCGAAGAGGAATTCCTCCGCCTGAGCGACAAAAAAGCTTCCAGCCCCTCCTTGGTGCTCAAGGCCCGCCAAGCCCTCTGGCTGGCCAGTGTCTACGCCAACACTCCGGACCGCGCCGCCTTCTTCATCGCGGAAGCCGTCAAAGCCGCACCGCGCCTGACAGATCCCTCGGCGGCTTTGCTGACCCATTGGATGAATCATCGCAGCACTGCGCCCGTGGAGGAATGGACGACCCTGCTCCGCGACCTCCGCAAAGATTTCCGTGATGCCGCCGCGCTGATGGCCACAGCCAACGAGGCTGAGGAAAAATTCGTCTTCACCCGGCGGGACAGCACCACCGTGATGAAGGACTTGCGGCGCGAGGCCCGGAAAGTGGGCGACACCGCCGGCCCGGACGCGGGCATGGCGGCCGACCTCGGCCGGCTCACGACCGGACTGCGGCGCCAGGCGGATATTTTCCAAACCAACCAGGATGCCGAGGGCATCCGCAGCCTCTACCGGCGCGCCCTGGCTGATCACGGCGACGATGCGGCCACCTTCAAGGCGCTCACCAAGGATTATTTCTCGTATTGTCAGGCGGACCCCGCGCTCGCGGCGAAAGTCTGCCGGGAACTGGAATCCGCCTGCCGCCGGTCCATCGGCCGGGGCAAAGGCGATTGGTTCGATGTCACCAGCCAGAACTCCGCCTGGCGCGCCGTGGCCGCCTGCTACAAGGCGGCGGGCGACACCGGGAAAGCCGATGTTATCCTGCGCGACTGCGAGGCCCGGGAAAAGACCGCCAAAAAGAAAGCGATTTAAGGCCTGTGGCTGGGCACTCCCTCTGAAAGCTTCCAGCCAACAAGCCAACAAAAAGCCGCAGGAATCATGACGATTCCTGCGGCTGGATTTTAGGGTGACTTTGAAGGATCAGGCGTTGGTCTTTTTGCCGGAGACACCTTTATAAGCCAGCGCGCCAATCACGGCACCGGCCATCGGGGCCACCCAGAAGAGCCATAGCTGGGAAATCGCCCAGCCCCCGGCGAAGACGGCCACCGCCGTGCTGCGGGCCGGATTCACCGACGTATTGGTGACCGGGATGCTGATGAGATGGATCAGGGTCAGCCCGAGGCCAATCGCAATCGGCGCAAAACCGGCCGGAGCCCGGCCGTCGGTGGCTCCGAGGATGATGAAGAGGAACATCGCGGTCATGACAATTTCCGTGACCAGAGCCGCTCCCATGGCATATTTGCCCGGGGAATGGTCCCCAAATCCATTGGACGCAAAGTCACCCACCGTCTTGAAATCCGCCTTGCCACTGGCAATCAGAAACAGGATTCCCGCTCCCGCGATGCCTCCCAGCACCTGGGCCACAATGTAGGGTCCGAGTTCCTTGCTGGAAAAACGTCCGGCGGCGCAGAGGCCGAGCGAAACCGCGGGATTCAAATGGCAGCCGGAGATGTGGCCAATGGCATAAGCCATGGTGAGCACGGTCAGGCCGAAGGCCAGCGAAACCCCGTGCAGGCCGATGCCGACCTCAGGAAAAGCCGCTGCCAGTACGGCACTGCCGCAGCCGCCGAGAACGAGCCAGAAGGTGCCGATGAATTCGGCCAACAATTTATTCGGGAGTGGTGTCATGTTCAGGTTGTTTAGGGATGGCGGGGGGTGTCGGACCAGGAGAAAGCCCGGAAATACCATGTTGGAGTTAGGCAGTTCTGTCCAGGATTTATCAGACCGACGGGAAATTTTTGGTTCCGGATGCGTAACAGGGGTGTCACGCGGAGTGACTTGCGCGCCCCTTTCCCGTAGACGTAATTAAAATAAATCCCTCCACCCCCCAGCATGTCCCGCACCACCCCCACCACTTCCCGGCGTGATTTCCTCCGCGCCTCCCTGCTGACCAGCGCCGTTTTTGGAGCTGAACCTGCCCTCAGCCAGACCGTCACCCGCAAGGCTGCCGAAAACAAAGGCCGTGCGAAAAACGTGATTTTTATGGTGAGCGACGGGATGAATATGGGCGCACTCTCGCTGGCCAAACTCTACCGCGGCATGGTCGAGGAAAAGAAAAGCCACTGGCTGCAGCTCTACCGCGAGCGGGCCGTGGTACGCTGCCTTGCCGAAACGTATTCTGCCAACAGCATTGTGACCGACTCCGCGGCGGCGGCCTCCGCGTGGGGTGGTGGCCAGCGGATCAACAATGGCACCATCAATGTCACCCCCGACGGAAAGCACCTGACTCCACTGCAGGACAAGCTGCAAAAACAGGGCATCCGCACCGGTCTGGTCAGCACCGCGACGATCACTCACGCCACGCCAGCCGGATTTGCCGCCAATGTGAACAGCCGCGGGGAAGAAAAGGAAATCGCCCAGCAATACCTCGATCGCCGGGTGGATGTCCTGCTCGGCGGGGGGCAAAAATTCTTCAGTCCGGAGCTGCGCGGGAAATTCACCGCCGCCGGGTACGACGTGGTCGACAACCGCGGTGCCCTGACCAAACTGGACCATTCCTCCTTCAAGCCGCTGCTGGGCGTCTTCTCGGACGGATACCACGCCTTTGACATCGACCGTAAAAACGTCCCCGGCCTCGTGGATACCCTGCCCTCCCTGGCAGAGATGGCCCGCACCGCGCTGGACCGGCTCCAGCACGCCAGCGATGGATTTTTCCTGATGGTGGAAGGAGCCCGTATCGACCATGCCGGTCACGCCAACGACGCCGCAGCCAGCATCCACGATCAGCTCGCTTTTGATGATGCCGTGGGAGTGGTGCTGGAGTTCGTCGCCAAAAATCCTGACACCCTGCTGGTCATCACCACCGACCACGGCTGCGGCGGGATTCAGATGAATGGGGTGAGCGCCAATGCCAACCAGGGGTTTGCGCCCGGCCTCTATAACGCCAGCACCCCCTTTTTCCTGCGCCTGAAGGAATTCACCCGCTCCACCGAATGGATGAAACAGAATGGGGTGGATGGACTGAGCGGCCCGAAGCTGGGGGAAGCCCTGAAGCAATACTCCGGCCTGACTTTCACCGGGGATCAAATCAAGTCCCTGCAAGGCCTCAAATTGCCTGCCACTTCCGATGCCTTCAAACAGTACACCGGAGTCGGCTGGACCAGCGCCAACCACACCAGCGAACTGGTGGAATTCTGCGCCCTCGGCCCGGGCAGTCACCTGTTTTCCCCCTATCTTTGGAATTACGAGGTCCATAATCTCCTGCTGCGCGCCATGGAAGTTGCTTAAAGCTTCGCGGAGCCCAACCTTGCTTGGCTCCATTCCCCACCCTGCCATCCCGCTTACCCATTCCGACTCCATGCCTGCTGAACTCCCCAACGAACTGGAATCCGCTCCCCGGTCCGGCAGCACTTCCTATCGGGAATTCCTCGCCGACCGCGAGGACCTGATGCAGCACAAGTGGCTGATGAGCGAAAAGGCCGGACGGGACGTCGGCTTGGAAGCCGCGCTGATTGACTGGGTGGATCACCAACGCGTCCCCATGCGCAAAAAGCGCGCGAAATAACCAGCCCGGTCCGCCCGGCTGGCAGGGAGTAGATTCATCCGCGGTGGTCGGGCCGGTCCAGCACCACAATCAGCAGCGTGGCCAGCGGACCGGTGAGCAGCGAGATCAAAAACCAGATCAGCCGGCTGCGGCCTTTCTGCTCGGCCAGGCCGGCATTGATCAACGCCAGAGTCCCAATCCCGAAGGCGGCGGAGGTGGCTTCCATTTTCATGGGGGGAATCGTGCCACATTCCCTCAGGCCTGCAAGCCCGGTGTGGCTCAAGGAGTTACCAACCTCCCAAGCCCATCGCCAACCGCACCCGGCCCAACGTCACCCGGGCCACCAGACGTGCCCGGTCCGCGCCTTCGCGCAGGACCTGCTGGACGTAGGCAGGATCCGCTACCAGTTCGGCGCGGCGCTGGCGCGGTCCTTCAAACTTGGTCCAGATGGCTTCGAATAACCGCTTTTTGAACTCGCCGTAGCCCGTTCCCCCGGCGCGGAACTGATCCTCCATCTGCTTCACGGCATCGGCATCGGCCACCAGCCGGTAAAGCGTCAGGATGAGTGAAGTGTCAGGATCCTTCGGCTCCTCCACCGGCGTGGAGTCGGTCTGGATGCTCATCACTTTCTTTTTCAGAGCCTTCTCCTCCTCGAAGATGCCGAGAATGTTGCCGTAGCTCTTGCTCATCTTTTGGCCATCGGTCCCAGGCACCACCGCGGTGGATTCCTGGATTCGCGGCTCGGGGATTTTCAGCACCTCGCCGTAAAGGTGGTTCACACTTTTGGCGATGTCGCGGGTGACTTCCACATGCTGCTTCTGATCCTTGCCCACCGGCACCACATCGCTGTCATAAAGCAGGATGTCCGCCGCCATCAAAACCGGATAAGCGAACAGGCCGTGCGAGGCATCAAGGCCCCGGGCGGTCTTGTCCTTGTAGGAATGGCAGCGCTCCAGCAGACCCATCGGCGTCACCGTGCTCAACAGCCAGGCGAGTTCGCACACTTCCGGGACATCACTCTGCCGGAAGAAGGTCGCCTTGGCCGGGTCCAGCCCGCAGGCGAGAAAGTCCAACGCCAGATCCTGTGAGTGCTGCCGCAACGCTGCCGGGTCATGCACGCTGGTGAGCGAATGATAGTCCGCGATGAAATAAAAGGCATCGCCCTCGTGCTGCAATTGCAGCGCCGGCTGCATCATGCCGAAGTAATTGCCAAGGTGGAGGCGCCCCGAGGGCTGGAGACCGGAAAGAATACGCATGGCCGCTAGTCGCTCCCCACAGCCGGAGTGTCAATCGCCGCCCGCTTCCCCGCACGGCGCGCCTGCAGGACACCAATCAGGCCGGGAATCAGGCTGACAATGATGATGCCGATGACGACCAGTTCAAAGTTCTGACGCACCACCGGCAGTCCGCCGAAGAAGTAACCCGCCGGGATAATCAGAACCACCCAGAGGACGGCCCCCACCACATTGAAGAACATGAATTTCGAATAATCCATCCGCCCGCTGCCCGCGACGAATGGCGCAAACGTCCTCACAATCGGGACAAAACGCGCGATGATCAGGGTCTTGCCGCCATACTTGATGAAAAAGGCGTTGGTCTTGTCGATGTGGCTCTGTTTGACCAGCCGCGGGAATTTCCGCATCAGCCACTGGCTCAAATGACGGCCAATCCAGTAATTCACGGAATCGCCCAGAATCGCGGCCAGCAGAATCACCAGGCTGACCACCCAGACATTCATCCCCATCTCCGGCCGGGCAGCAATGGCTCCCACCGCGAATAACAAGGAATCACCCGGCAAAAACGGCGTCACCACCAACCCGGTCTCGGCGAAGATGATGGCAAACAGGATGCCATACACCGCCACCGGATACTGCTGCACCCAGGATTCCAGGTAGTCGTTGATGTGCCTGATGAGATCCCAGGCTTTGAGGAGGAGTTCCATGAAAATGAAGCGGGCAGAGGGAATATGGGGAATTGCGGACGGACGGCGGCCTTAACGGTAGGGCTGATGCAGCTTCACCCGGTCCGCAGCCTTGTGGCGGACGCGGATATTGATGCCTTCCACGAGAGCGGCGAAAGCCATCGCGAAGTAGATGTAGCCCTTGTTGATGTGCTGATGGAATCCTTCCGCGACGAGCATGGTCCCGATGAGAATCAGGAAGCTGAGCGCCAGCACCTTGATGGTGGGGTGACGGTCCACGAAGTTGCTGATCTGATTGACAAAGATCAGCATCACGATCATGGCGAGGATCACGGCCGTGATCATGATGCCGATTTCCTGCACCATGCCGACGGCGGTGATGACGGAGTCGAGGGAGAAAATGATGTCCATCATGAGGATGGAAAAAATGACTTTGCCGAAGGCGGGCGTGATCTTTTTGGTCTTTTCCCCGTCCTCACCCTCCAGCTTTTCGTGGATTTCGTGGACGCTCTTATAGATCAGGAAGAGGCCTCCGGTAATCAGGATGAGATCCTTGATGGACACGGCGAGTTTGAAGCCAAAACTCTCATGTTCAAAGAATGGCTTGTCCAACTTCACCACCCAGGCGAGGCCCATGAGCAGGAGCACCCGGGTGAACAGGGCGAGGCCGAGGCCCAGTTTCCGTGCCTTGGCCTGTTGGTCGGGCGGCAGCTTCCCGCTGAGGATGGAAATGAAGATGATGTTGTCGATGCCGAGCACGATCTCGAGCAGCGTGAGCGTAAGCAGGCTTATCCAAACTTGGGGGTTACTGAGCCATTCCATGGTGGGCGGACCGTAGGCGGCGAATCCGGTTTGTCACCGGAAGAAACCACGGGGAATTCCCGGTGCACCGCAGGAGAGCGATGGAAACCGCCCCCGTCGGATCTGCCCGCAGATCCACAGTGCCTCCTATTCCTTCTTCGCGGCCCGGCGTTCCGCAAAAAACGATTGCAGCAGTCCAAGACATTCCTCCCCGAGAACACCGGGCGTGACTTCCGCGCGGTGATTCAGATTCGGGGTTTGCAGCAAGTTGATAAACCCGCCCGCGGCCCCGCCCTTGGCATCCGGACAGCCAAAAATCACCCGCCGGACCCGGCAATGCACAATGGCTCCGGCACACATCGGGCACGGCTCCTTGGTCACATAGAGGTCGCAATCCGTCAGCCGCCAGTCCTCCAGCACACTCTCCGCCTGCGTCAGCGCCAGCATTTCCGCATGGGCCGTGGCGTCCTTCAGTGTTTCCACCTGATTCCATGAGCGTGCGATGATCTCCCCGGCCCGCACGATCACTGCCCCCACCGGCACTTCCGCTTTGGCATAGGCTTTGCGGGCCTGCCGCAGGGCCTCGCCCATGTAAAAGTGGTCGGTCTCCAAATCGATCAACACCGACTCCGGGGCCGGCGCTGCCGCAATTTCATCAGGCTGGATCATGGCCACGGGTGCCCTGCCCCCGCGCCTCAGTCGAGAGGGAAATCCGCCAAGTCCAACTCCGTCTCCCCATGCATCACTTCCACCAACGGGATGTCAGGAAAAATCTCCCGCAGGGCCGCCGGATTGGAAATGCTGGCGCTGTCCCGCTCGTCCTGCGGATAGTTCAACACAATAGCGGCGCACTTCAGCCCGCGGGACTGCACCGCCCGCACGGTGAGCAGGGTGTGATTCAAGGCCCCCAGCCTGTTGTTGACCACCACCACCACCGGCAAACCCAATGCCACCGCCACATCCGCCATCGTCTCCTTCACCGTCACCGGCACCTCCCAGCCCCCCGCGCCTTCGACGAGGATGTGCTCATGCTGACCTGACAAGTGTTCCCAGGCCGTCAGGATACCCGCGGAATCAAACGGCACATTCGCCATCCACCCAGCCACCAGCGGCGACAAGGGCTGTGCAAAAAACACTGGATTCACCTCATCCGCAGTCGGCCCCGGCGCCCCCGCCGCCAACAGCGCCTCCACATCCTGCCGGTCTCCACAACACACCGGCTTGAACCCGACCGCCGGTTTCCCCGCGGCATTCAAAGCGCGCAGCAGCAGGCTGGTGACATAAGTTTTGCCGGAGTCGGTGTCCGTGCCGGTGATGAAGTAACGCATGGCGGGAACTCTGCTGTTCCATAGTGGGAATCAAGAGCGCTTGCTCCAAGCCACTACTATCGTCGTCAGTATAGCCAAAACGCGGAGCACGGGGAAATTTAAAAGCCTTGCCAGTAAGCCATCAGCGAGACGATTGGCGAATTGCTGTGAACAAATTCTTTTGCGGCAAAGGAACCAAAGTTCTTTGAACCAGACTGGGCTGTGGTTGTATTTCACAACTTAGCCCCCCATGTCAAAGTCCCCAGACCGAAAGTCGCTTCGTTGTTTATCAACGAGTTAAAACAAAAACCAGGGCATCAACTCGCCTTGAACTTCCAAAATGCCCCGGGTTACGTAAGGAATGGAGCAAAAACCAGCCCCCCGAGTTCCTCGACAGGCCACGCCACGCCAATCAGAGGCATCCAGAAGGAATGGTCGGAAAGGAGGTCCGCCCATTCTTGGATGTCAAATTCACGGAGCTTGGAGGCGAGTCGTTCGATGGATGGATGGAAGAGCGCAGCGGCTTTGCCCTGTGTGTCTCGCTAATCCGCCATCCATAGCCTCAATGGTTTCCGAATGGTCCAAGTTCTACCCTGAGAAATGGAAATTCCATTTGATGGAAGGCAAGCAACTCCACCTCCACCCATTTGAAACCCGTCGGGCCAGTCAGCGCTTTCCTGGCAATAGTCAGGATGAGCAAGCTGCGCTGGATGCTTCGCTCATCATGGAAATCATGGAAAGGCTCCATCACGATCTCGAAGATTTTGAGGGTGTGCTCTGCCGGGATATAACAAAATGGGCGTCCTCTCTTTAGTTTGAACTGACAGTTCCAAACATGCATCCATTTTCGTGAATTAAAGAAAATGGAGCGGGCGAGGCGATTCGAACGCCCGACATCAACCTTGGCAAGGTTGCGCTCTACCCCTGAGCTACGCCCGCATACCCCTGAGGAAATCCTCTCGGTGGCGGACCGTGATTATTTGCGATTTCCCTCTTTCCGCAAGCCGGTTTTTCAATTTCTTTCGTTTTTCCAAAGCCACCCCGGGATTTGAACAGCAGGAGCCGAAGCGCGCGAAGAAATTCTCTCCCAGTTGCCCTCTTCCTGTCCTTCGTGTCCTTCTGTTCAAAATTCCTCAAGATCCGTCCCCCCGCCCCCCTGCCCTTTTTCTTTCTCCATGAACAAGCTCGACGAAATCATCGCCACCAAACGACTCGAAGTGGAAAAACTCCGCCCCCGTGCCGAAGCCCTGCGCCTCGCCGCCCTCCAGCGCAATGATTTCCGGTCCTTCTTCCGCGCCCTCGACCTTGGCCCGGACGAACTCGCCGTGATCGCCGAAGTCAAAAAAGCCTCCCCCAGCGTCGGCGTCATCCTGGAGAACTTCGACCCCGTGATCATGGCCAAGTGCTACGACGACGGCGGTGCCAACGCCATCTCCGTCCTCACCGATGAGCAGTATTTCCAGGGCCACCTCAGCTACCTCGCCCGCATCCGCGCCGAAACCCGCATCCCCCTGCTGAGGAAGGATTTCATCGTGGACGAAATTCAGATTTACGAATCCGTGGTCGCCGGAGCTGATGCCATCCTCCTCATCGTGGCCGCACTCACCCAGTCAGAACTCGTTCACCTTCTAGGAGTTGCAGAGAAATGCCAACTCGATGTACTGGTCGAAGTCCACGACGAAGCCGAACTGGAACGCGCCTTGGAAACCGACGCCCGCATCATCGGCGTCAATAACCGGAACCTCAAAAGCTTCATCGTCGATCTCGGCACTACCGAGCGTCTCAGCGAGGAAATCCCGGACGGCCTGATCTTCATCAGCGAAAGCGGCATCAAGACCCCTGCCGACGCCCGCCAGGTTTTCGAAGCCGGCGCCAACGGCATTCTGGTCGGCGAAAGCCTGATGCGGGCTGACGACCCCGGCGAAGCCATCGCCGCCTTCCACGACTGCGTACTCAGTGCGTCGTAAGTGCCTAGCTCCCTCTTTTTTCAGTATTCTTGACTTGGGCCGCATTTTCTGCCAACATTCAGCCATGTCACTGGCACTCGAAGAAATCAGCAGAGAAGCCATGGCGCTTCCGATTTATGAGCGATTGGCCTTGGCGAATCTACTATTGGAGAGTGCAGAGTCGCTGAATGAGCAAAGCGATGAAGTTTCAGCAGCTTGGGAGTCGGAAATTCAAGATCGCATCCGGGCTATTGATGAGGGGCTCGTCGTTGGATACTCCTATGAGGCAGTTCAACAAGAGGTCGCGAAGTTGCTGGCCCGATGAAGCTCCTGCTTATCGATGATTGCTTGAAGCTATTTCCTACTACAAGTCGATAGATTCCGCTCTTGGTCAACGATTCGACATCGAAGTCGATTCGGGCATCCGCCGAATCAGCAACCATCCCCAGCACTTCCATCTGCGAGCCGGAGGCTACCGTAGAATCAATCTACGGGATTTCCCTTATTTCATTTCCTTTATCACCCGGAAAGACACTCTGTGGGTCTTGGCTTTTGCTCACGCAAGTCGCCGACCGCATTATTGGATTTCCCGGAAAAAGGGAATTCAGGAATAGCATAAAGGTCCTGATCTTTTTGGCTGGGTTCCTTTTCTTTCAGATTAGGAAGCACCTCAAAGGTTCCACGTGGAACACTTGCACCGTGTGCTACTGTATCGGCCCGGCGCGTTTTGGTGCCGGTTATCCCCTTCCCTGTCTGCATGACTTCCGATTTTACCCATCCCACTCATTATGATGTCCTTGTCGTCGGGGCTGGCCATGCCGGGGTGGAGGCTGCTTTGGCGTCGGCGCGCCTCGGGTGCCGGACGGCGTTGCTGTCCCAGAATCTGGATACCATTGCCCAGATGTCCTGCAATCCGGCAATTGGGGGGCTGGCGAAGGGAAATATGGTGCGGGAAATCGATGCGCTGGGGGGCGCGATGGGACTGAATACCGACGCCACCGGAATTCAGTTCCGGATGCTGAACGGGAACAAGGGGCCCAGCGTGCGGTCGCCCCGGGCGCAGGCGGACAAAAAGGCTTACCAGTTCCGCATGAAGTGGATTCTGGAGAACACCCCGAATCTGGAACTGCATCAGGGGAATGTGGCGGAGATTCTGGTGGAGAACGACAAGGTGACCGGCTTGCGCACCAACATGGGGCTGCATTTCCGCTGCCGGGCGATCGTGATCTCGGCGGGGACGTTTATGCGTGGTCTGCTGCACGTCGGGATGCGGAATTCCGCGGGGGGGCGGATGGGCGATGCGATGTCCACGGTGAGTGATTCGCTCAAGGAACTGGGCTTCGAGGTCCAGCGCTTCAAGACGGGAACGCCGTGCCGCTTGAATGGGCGGTCCATCGACTTCACCCGCTGCCAACGGCAGGACGGGGATACTCCTCCCGCGCTGTTTTCCTACATGTCCGATACTGTCGGCCGGGACGCGGGAGAACTGTTCACCCTGAACCGCTGGGCGGATCCAACGTTCCACGTGGAACAAATGCCCTGCTGGATCACGCAGACGACTCCCCAAACCCATGATATCATCCGGGCGAACCTGCATCAATCCCCCATGTATGCCGGCGTGATCGAGGGCATCGGCCCCCGCTACTGCCCGAGCATTGAGGACAAGGTGGTGCGGTTTGCGGAGAAAGCTTCCCATCAGCTCTTTCTCGAGCCCGAAGGACGGCACTCGAACGAATATTACATCAACGGCGTCTCCACCTCCCTGCCCTACGAGGTGCAATATGCCTTCATCCGCTCCATCCCGGCGCTGGAGAACGCGGAGATCATCCGCCCCGGCTACGCCGTCGAATACGATTTCTGCCCGCCCACCCAGCTGTTTCCCACCATGGAGACCAAGCGGGTGGAGCACCTGTACTTTGCCGGCCAGATCAATGGCACCTCGGGCTATGAGGAGGCGGCCGGCCAAGGCCTGATCGCGGGTTTGAACGCCGGGCTGAAACTCCAGGGGAAACCCGCCTACATTCCCTGCCGCACCGAATCCTACCTCGGGGTGATGGTGGATGATCTGGTGACGAAGGGGGTCAGTGAACCCTACCGCATGTTCACCAGCCGGGCGGAATACCGGCTGCTGCTCCGGCAGGACAACTGCGATCTGCGCCTCTCCCCGGCAGCAGCTGAGCGGGGATTCATCGATGCCGAACGGCAATCGCGCACCGCCGCCAAGGCCGCGACTTTGGCGGAAGCCCATGAACTCGCCGGACGCGTCGTTCATGAGGGGGTGCATCTGATCAAGTGGTTCCGCCGCACCGAGAATTCCTGGCGGGGCCTGCCGGAAGACATCCGGGCGAAGTATTCCCCGGAGATCTGGGATTTGCTGGAAGTCGATCTGAAATACGCCGGATATCTGGTGCGCCAGCAGGAGCAGGTGGACCGGACGTCCCGGATGGAGCATCAGCCTCTGCCCGATTGGCTGGACTACTCCGCCATGAAAGGTTTCAAGAAGGAGGCCCAGCAGAAGCTGATCGCGATCCGGCCGCAGACGCTTGGACAGGCCGGTCGCATTCAGGGAATCACTCCTGCAGATGTGGCGCTATTGACCGTGATGATCGAGAAAGGGCCGGGGTTTACCCAAGCGCCCGAGCCGTCCCTTCAGCCGCCTTGAGCCTCTCCGCCGGAAGTGGCATGCCAGCGTTGCAGGGCCGCCAGGATTTCTGGAACGGTGTGGGTCAGCACATCACCCGTTTCGTTGACCGCATTATCGCTCGCCAGACGGATGGCGAATCCGACGCCCGCATTCCGCGCCATTTGGATGTCCCGGTCGTGGTCGCCAACGAGGGCGCTGGCCGGAAGGTCGATCGGAAGCGCGGCGGCCGCTTCATAGATCATTTCAGGCGAAGGTTTGCGCCGCGTGCCCTGCCCGGCCAATTCCGTGCAGCTATAAATCCGGTCAAAGCCGGCCCCGTGCGGGGCCAGTTGCGCTTGGAGGAAATCGTGGATGGCGCCGAGATCGGCCATGCTCATGAGTCCTTTGCCCACGCCTTGCTGGCTGGTGACGAGCACCGTGTAGAACCCTTGGGCCTTGCACCAAGCCAACACCTCCACAATGCCGGGCATCAGTTGGAAATCTGCCACACGGAGCACGTAACTGGAGCCCGGGGAGACATTGACCACACCATCGCGATCGAAAAAAACAGCGGGGCGTTTGGTCATGGCCGGACCTCCTTTTTCACGAGTGCATGGATTCTTAAATCTTTGCCAACTAGTTGACAATCAACGAATTCCATCGATATTGAGCCGCCCTCAAAAGCTGCCGCCTCCACCACTGGCCGGCCGGAACCGCTGATGAGCGGCGCGGTGTAGAACACGACTTCATCGACCCAACCACCAGAGAATGCCGTGGCGAGAATCTGGCCACCGCCTTCGATCAACACGGACATCACGCCGCGGTCCGCCAGGTCGCGCAGGACGGATTCAATGGGCTGGCCGCGGAAGACAAGGGTGCGGTCCCGGTGGGCGTCGGTGAAGACCCGGGCGGACTCCGGGAGTTGACCGGATTTGGTCAGAACGACGCGCCACGGCTGGCGCTGGCCGGCGCGGAAGGCTTCGTCCCTCACGGTGAGGGAAGGATTGTCCTGCCGCACCGTTTCCGCGCCTACGAGGACGGCTTCGCAGGTGGAGCGCAGCAGCATGGCATCGGCGCGGGCGGCGGATCCGGTGAGCCACTGCCCTTCCCCGGCGGGGCGGCTGATCCGGCCATCCAGGCTCATGCCGGCTTTGGCGATGACCCACGGGAGCCCGGTGGTGATGCGTTTGGCAAAGGGGCGGATAATTTCCTGGCATTCCTCCGCACAGACGCCGGTGGTGACATCAATGCCGGCGGCCTGCAGCAAGGCTTCCGCGCGGCCTTCATGGGCAGGATTGGGGTCACGGGCGCCCCAGACCACCCGCGCCGGACCCGCGGCCAGGATGGCAGAAGTGCAGGGCGGAGTGCGGCCGTGAGTGGAACACGGTTCAAGAGTGATATAAATCGTGGCCCCGGTGGCATCGTGACCGTGGGCCGCAGCATCGCGCAGGGCTTCGATTTCCGCGTGGGGTCCACCCGCCATTTGATGCCAGCCCCGGCCGAGCAATTGGCCGTGTTTCAGGATTACCGCGCCGACCGGCGGATTGGGAGCCGTCAGACCGATCCCACGCCGCGCTTCGGCCAACGCCAGTTGCATCGCCGCTTCATCGGTGGGCACGTGGCCGGGGGTCATACCTCTTTTTCGTCAACGTGCTTGGCGACGCCACCGGCAGCGACCACCAGACGGTCCACCGTCACCAGATGATTCCACGGGACCCGGCGGCGGGCGTATTTATTTTCCAATTGCTTGCGCAGAGCTTCCAGAATCTCCAAGGGCACCGGGTCCGGCCGATGCCAATCCGGCTCGGTTTTCAAGGTGGTCTGGATCTGCCATTCCTTGCCAAATTTCCGGGCACGGAAATAGCGCCGCTCGTTGGCGGTTTCGTCGTGGTCGAACCACTCATGGGATTGCCTCATAGGGACTATTCCGGGAAAATCCCCGGTCTGGCAACGGAGGAGTTGCCTGCGATGGCTGGGCTCAGAGCATGTCCTACTCCACCGTCACGCCCGTCAAGTCCCAGGCCGGAGCCGGGAATTTCAGTTCCAGCTTTGCGAGAGTGCTCCGGACAATGTTGGCAATGACGGCATTGCGGTACCACTTGCGGTTCGCCGGGACAATGTACCACGGGGCAGCCTCCGTGCTGGTGCGGCTGAGGACTTCCTCGTAGGCGCTGGAAAACTGGGGCCAGAGCCGCCGGTCGGCCAGATCCTCCGGATTGAATTTCCAATGCTTTGCCGGATTGGCCAACCGGGCCTGAAGACGGCGGCGCTGCTCTTCGCGGGAGATGTGGAGGAAAAATTTCAGGACGGTGGTGCCTTCATCCACGAGGAGCTTTTCAAAATTCAAAATGTGATCATAACGCTTCTCCCAGACGGCCTTGGGCGAGAGGTTTTTCACGTTCACCGCGATGACATCCTCGTAGTGGCTGCGGTTGAAAACCACCAGTTCCCCTTTGGCGGGAACTTCCTTGTGAACGCGCCACAGAAAGTCGTGATCGAGTTCCTCCTGGGTCGGGGATTTGAAGGAAACCACCCGGAGACCGTGCGGATCGATGCCGCTGAAAACATTGCGTACCGTGCCGTCCTTGCCACTGCCATCCATGCCTTGGAGGACAATGAGCAGACGGTGGCGGCGCTCCGCGTAGAGCATTTGTTGCAGTTGCCGGAGATCATCCTTCAACCGTTCCAGCTCTCCCACGCCGCGCTCCTTATCACCGGCCAGTTCCGTATCGCCATCCGCGCTGTAGTCGGAGAGTTTGATTTTGGCCCCGGGCCGGATGCGGTAGATTTTCATGAGGGAGGGATCATGGCATCTTGGGATCATGGCCCAGGGCCGCAACAGGGAAATGGACCGGCTGCGGCGCGCCTTGCATCTGCCCCGGGGCGTGATTATAGCTTTCCTGATATTCCACGCCTATGTCCTCCCGTGCTTTCCTCCGATTGATCCTGCTGGCCCTGCTCGGCCTCACCGCCATCCCCGATACGGCCAGCGCGCAGCGCAACTACGCACAGGAAGAATACGTGATCGCCAGCGGAGGCCCGGCCCTGCGCTACTGGGAGGAATACCGGATGCCCAAGGATCAGCACGACCGCTACTGGGGGAACTTCATCCGGGCCGCCCGCATCCGCATCGATCAACTCCGCGCGCAACATGGTCCGGCCATCAATCTGACCTGGTTGGTCTACCGTCCAGCCTATGAAAGCCGCCAGAGCGAGGACGCGGTGAAACGGCCGCAGTACCTCTGCACCACCGCAGAGGTCACCACCCTTGCCGCCGAGCGCGGGGTCAAGCTGGTCTGGTTCAACAACACCAACTTTCTCATCAGTTATCTCAACAACCGCGGCGGCCGGAAAATGAGCGGCTTTGAGTTTTACGGCCACTCCAACCGGTATTGTTTCCTCTTTGACTACAGTAATAACATTCTTGGCGTCTCCTCCTGTTACCTGCACTGCGCCGACCTGCACCGTCTGCACCGTGGTCTCTTCACCAAGGATGCCCTGGTCCAGAGCTACGGCTGCCACACCGGCGAATACATGAGCCGCATCTGGAAAAAATCCACCGGCGTCCCCATGATCGGAGCCGTGGGCAAGACAGATTTCTCCGCGATCAAGGATAACGTCACCCTGCCGACCGTAAACGGACGGTGGGCGCAGTAGGGGGCGGCCTTTTCCAAGTTGAGATACCGGCCATAACATTCCCATGCGCCATGAAAATCCTTCACGAAACCGTCCTGCTTCTCAGGAACACCGTCTTGGTTACCGTGGCTGTTATCTTCGGGTTAGGGGCTGCCAACGCTTTCAGCCTGCCGCTATGGCTTTGGTTTCCTTGTCTGCTCCCAGCTGGTTACCTCTTTTTAAGACTGTCTGGAGCAAGGCCACCTCGTGGCTGGAAACTGTTTGGCTTTTTTTCCATCTGCGCGGTGACGTTGTCCATTTATCTGGGCCTGATATCACCACATGTTCCGGATAAATATCAAACACTGGTTCTTGCCTTGATGGCCGCAATCAACTTCACACTCATTTACATGTCGGCTCACTTGGCTTGAGCGTCGATTAGAAAAGTAAACCTCAACTGCCGGCAGTGCGTCATTCTCCGGCAAACCATAATTTTTGACCTTCCCCCCCGCTCTTCCAGCACTGAATACTATTTCCATGACTTACGCCGAACTCCACCGCCTCTACCACCTGCCCTTTTTTGATCTGATCCAACAATCGCGCGCCGTACATCAGGCCCACTGGCCGGAACATGAAGTGCAACTCTGCACCTTGCTCAGCATCAAGACCGGCGGCTGCAGTGAGGACTGTTCCTATTGTGCGCAGAGTGCCCGGTATTCCAGCGGCGTGAAGGCGGAGAAGCTGATGGAGAAGGATGACATCATGGTGCGCGCCCAGGCGGCGCGTGACAATGGCAGCACCCGCTTCTGCATGGGGGCGGCCTGGCGCGGGGTGCGCATGGGGACGGACCGGTTTGAGAAGGTAATCGATATCGTCAAAGACGTCAGCAAGCTGGGGATGGAAGTGTGCGTCACCCTCGGCGAGTTGGGTCCCCAGGAGGCGGCGGCGCTGAAGGAAGCCGGTGTGACCGCCTACAATCATAACATCGACACCTCTCCGGAGCACTACACGAAAATTGTCACCACCCACACCTTCCAGGACCGGCTGAACACTATCCGCCATGCCCAGGACGCCGGCATGAGTGTCTGCAGCGGCGGGATTCTGGGCCTCGGCGAGACCGTGGAGGACCGGCTGAAAATGCTGGAAATCCTCAGTGGATTCAATCCCCAGCCGGAAAGCGTGCCCATCAACAGTCTGATGCCGATGAGCGGCACCCCGCTTTCCGAAAACGGAGGGGTGGATGTCTTCGATCTGGTCCGCATGATTGCGGTGACGCGGATCGCCATTCCCAAAGCAAAAGTGCGCCTTTCCGCCGGCCGGACCCGCCTGAGCCGGGAAGCCCAGGCGCTGGCCATGTTTGCCGGGGCCAATAGCATCTTTTACGGGGATAAACTCCTCACCGCCGCCAATCCCGCCGTGGCGGAAGATCAGCGGCTGCTGAGCGACCTCGGCCTGCTCCCACAGCAGCCCAATCCCGCCATGGAAGCTCCATCAGCCTGCGGGGAACGGGCCTGCTCGCCTGCCATGGCCTGCGCCGACTGAAACGCCTCCTGCATTTCAATCCCCTGCCCCGCCGCCCCCATGCTGACCCGCCGCCAGCTTCTGCGCACCCTGCCTCTTGCGGCCGGGGCTTTGGCCGCCTGTGACCGGCCGGAACCAGCACCGCGCTACCGTTTACCGAAACGTCCCCTGGAAGTCCTCACCAGCACCGTGCACGCGGCCGATCTGATCCGGCAGGTGGGAGGCGAAGCCGTCAATGTGCGCAGCCTCATCCCTCCCCAGGTCAATCCCCATCTGTGGCAGCCCCTCGCCGCAGATCTCGCGGCCATCCAGCTGGCGGATGTCTTTTTCCTGAGTGGCCTCGGGTTGGAATCCCGGTTCACTCTGGATTTGGAAGAACTGCGCCAACGGGGCCTGTTTGTCGGAGTCCTTGCCAATGGTTTGGCAGAAGAGGATATCCTGCTCCGTTCCGACGGCAAACCGGACCCCCATTTTTGGATGGATCCAAGGCTTTGGGCCAAAGCGGCCCAGGAAACTGCGGAAGTCCTCTCCGCGGCCGCCCCATCAGCCCAGGTATGGTTTTCCGACCGCAGCCACGAGTATGCCACTGACTTGGAAAAGTTCCACGCGGACACCGTCAGGCCCTTGGCTGAAATCCCGCCCCGGTCCCGGTTTCTGCTGAGCAGCCATGACACGATGCGCTACTTCGGCAAGGCCTACGGCTTGGAAGTGCGCAGCTTGGCCACCGCTGCTGGGGAAGCTCCTCCGAAGGCCTCGGAAGCGCTGGTCGCCTGGCTGGCCGAGCACAACGTGCGTTCGCTGTTCCGCGAGCAATTGGCGGACCTGGAAACCATCCGGAGGCTGGCCCGCCCTCTGATGCTGAATTCTGACGCCATGGTCTTCAGCCTCAGCCTCGCGCTCCCCGGTACCCGCCTTCCCGGCATCAGCAGTGAGCTGGCGGTCGATTCCTACCTCCCGGCCATGCGCTACACCATTGAGGGTGTTCTGGGCCGTGTGGCGATCGATTAGGCCGGTCTATGGCCCTGCTAAGAGGAGGATCATTCCCCGAGCCGCG
Source organism: uncultured Verrucomicrobiota bacterium (assembly GCA_942492905.1). Taxonomy (GTDB): domain Bacteria; phylum Verrucomicrobiota; class Verrucomicrobiia; order Verrucomicrobiales; family V1-33; genus CAIZWU01. Next base: position 210,690 of record OW818657.1, on the reverse strand, counting down.
TCATGACAAACAGGAGGACGGCCACCAGTCCGGCGATGCCGAGCAACAACAGCACCCAACTGAAGATCATCCGGTCCCGGGCTGCTTCCTCCTTGTCCAGATTCCGCCGGCGGGCGGCATCGGTGTGCAAAGCCACCGGGGACGCCTTGGCGCGGAAAGGTTCCCGGCTGCGGGATTCCCCCTGCACCCTTTCCCAGCGTTCGGACTCTTCTGACATGATCCGTCCACTTAGGTGAATTCCTCAGGCAGTGGCAAGTCAAAACCGCTCCAGGGCAGCTTATCCACCAGCTCTATAATAAGAGAATCTTTATCAGATTTAAAACGCAGTCATAGTAAGGGGCGTGAACAACTGCAACAACCGTGTTCCTCATTATGGGGATTAGCGTTCCACAGCCTTTCCGCCGGCGCACAACCTTGCGCACAGCCTGGGGTCTCAGGGCTGATTCTCACTCCTGCGGCAGTTCTACAGAGTGATTCCCAGGCTCTTCACAAAGTTGCACGCAATCGGTCAGGCGATCTCCGGCGGGGTGCTGCACAGCTGAGCCACCGAGCCGCTTTCCAGGGCGGCGGCTGCGGCTGCGGTTTCCGCTTCCTTTTTGCTGCTGCCAACCCCTTCCCCGAGCGCCAGGCCGTTCCATTCCACCCGCGAGAGGAAATTCTTGCGGTGATCGGGTCCTTCCTCCCGCAGGATGGTGTAGCGCAGCTTGCCTGGCCCCAGGGCCTGCAGCAGTTCCTGAAGTTGCCCCTTCGGATTGACTTCGTTCGGCTCCTGTTGGAGTTGGGCGAGCGGGCCCGCACAGATCCTTAGAACCATGGAGCGGGCCGCTTCCAGGCCCCCGTCCAGATAAACCGCCGCCGTCAGTGCTTCCAAGGCATCCGCCAGAGTGCTGTCCCGGTCCCGGCCACCGCTGCTCTCCTCGCCCCGGCCCATCCGCAGCCGTTCGCCCAGTGGGATTTGCCGCGCATACCGGGCCAATGCAGGCCGTGATACCATGCGGGCGCGCAATTTGGTCAGCACCCCCTCCGCACCCTGCGGGAATGCTTCGTAGAGGTGGTGGGAAAAAATCAATTCCAGCACTGCATCCCCGAGGTATTCCATCCGCTGATTATCAGCGCATTCCCGTTGGGTCTCGTAAGCGAGGCTGGGATGTGTCAGCGCTTCCTCCAGCAGGGCCGGATTTTGGAAAGTGTATCCGATCAACGCTTCCAGCGGCTCCATGAGGTCAGGTGAGGGGGATCTCTCCGCGGTCCCAGCCGGGAGAGAAATAAAAATGGGGTGACCGACGGGATTCGAACCCGCGACAACCAGAATCACAATCTGGCGCTCTACCGCTGAACTACGGCCACCATACTGCCGAAGCAGAACCGGGAGTAAAGGACCTGCCGGAAGAAATTCCAGGGGAAAGTTTGCGGCGGAGTTTTCAGTTTTCCAGTTTTCAGTTTTCAGTTTCCGCCGTTGGCTGACGTCTGGGAGCTCCCTTCCCCTTTTGATCCCCTTCGTATGTCCCCTGCCCTGCCTGCCGTTGGTTTTAAAGAGTGGTCCCTCGTCTGCGCCGCGCTTGGCTGCGGAGCCCAAAGCCTGATCCTCCGCAAAGGCGGCATCCATGAAGGGCGCGGCGGCTTCTGGTGGCGGCATGACCGCTTTTTTCTGTTCCCGACCCACTTCCACGAACAGACGACGCAATTTCCGTGGACACCTCCCTCTCCCGTTGCCCTCACCCCGGCACTGGAGGAAACCCACACCATCGAATTCCTCGCCGAAGTCGAATCCAAGCACCAGATCACCGATTGGGAAACCGTCCGCCGCCTCGCGGGTCTCCACTTCTGGACGGAAGACACCCTGCGCGAACGTTTTGACTACTCCGAAGCCACCGGCATCAGCCTCGCCTTCCTGCGCGTCTTCCGCCTTGGTGAACCGTGGGCCTTCCCTGACGAAAAGAAATTCGGTGGCTGCCGTTCCTGGCTGGATCTGCCAAAGCCTCCGGAAAACCTGAGCCTGACTCCGGTCCTCGACGACGCTGCCCACGCGGCGCGGCGGAGCCTCCTCACGGCATGTTTGGCTGGCAGCCCGGCGGCAGATCCCGCGTGATCGGAATGAAGGCGGTTCCTAACGCTTGATGGAGGTGGTGGCAACGCGGGGTTTTCCCGCCCGGTGGACCCGGAGACTGAAGCCGCGTTTATTTTCATAGGGCTCGACCGTGGCGGTGACTTCAAGGACCGGATAACGGACCGTGGCGAGGCCGTAGGTGCGGTAGGTATCGGCGAAGAGTTCGGTTTCCACCATGCCGGTGCGGTCGGCCAGGGTGAGGAATTTCATGGGCTCGCCACCCACCTGCTGATGGACGCGGGTGACGACGATGAGGCCGCAGAGCACGACTTCCTGACCGATAAATTCCCCGAGGCGGGACACCGGACAATAGGTATCCCAGGCGATGTCAGGATATAATTCCAACGGATGACCACTGACGGTATAACCGAAGAGTTCCTGTTCGGCCTGAAGGCGTTCCAGAGGGGAGGGTTCCTGAAGTGGGGCCGCAGAAAGAGGCCCGAGGGCAGGGGGAGCCAGCAGCCAGGCCTGGGGGCCGGTGGCTTGGTGCTGGCGGCGCCGGCAGACCTGCGCTTCCCAGAACAGCCGGGTGCGGGGCAGGCCGAGGGAATCGCAGGCTCCTGCGCGGATCAGGGATTCCAGTTCGTCGGCAGTGGGGCCAATGCGTTCACAGAAGTCAGCCAAGCTGGCAAAAGGCGGACCGGGGCGCGCGGCAAGGAGCGCGGTAAGAGTGTGGCCGGACAGTCCCTTCACGGTAGAAACTGGAACGCGGATGGCTCCTTCCCTGACCATGAAGCCAGGGCCGGGGTCGTTGATGTCAGGAGGGAGCAGGCGCAGGCCGAGCCGGTGGCATTCCAGGACATAAACGAGGGAAGTATAAAACCCTTTGCCATGCGTCAGGACGGCGGCCATGAAATCGACCGGATGGTAGTGCTTCAACCACGCGGCCTGGTAGGCTTCCACTCCGTAGGCGGTGCTGTGGGCCTTGTTGAAGGCGTATCCATTGAAGCTGGTGAGGAGTTCCCAGACGCGTTCAATGGACGGATCGTCACGGCCCCGGGCGCGGGCGGCTTCGCCGAATTCCTTTTCCAGCCGGGTGATTTCCCGGAATTTCTGCTTCACCAGGGCACGCCGCAGCAGATCGGCGCGTCCGGGGGCCATGCCGGCGAAATCGGCGCAGATTTGCAGAATGTGCTCCTCATAGACGATCAGGCCGTAGGTGGAACGCAGGCAGGATTCCAGGGAGGGATGCGGGTATTCCGTCTTTTCCAACCTTTGATAGCGCCGGGTGAACCGGAGCTTTTTGGATTCATTGGCCGCCCCGGGCCGGATCACACTGACAATGGCAATCAACCCATCGATTTCGTTCACCCCGCACATGCCGCAGAGATTGGTCATGGCCGGGGATTCAATATGATGGACGGCCCGGGCGTGGCCGCTGGCGATCATGGTCCAGACGCCAGGATCTTCCCAGGGAGCGAGGGCTTCGAGGGTTCCGGAATCGACCGGGATGCCGCGGGCGGTGAGGGAAGCGCAGGCATCCCGCATCACGGCAAGGCCGCCCTGAGCCAGGATATCCATTTTCACCAGCCCGATGCCCTCCACCGCCTCCATGTCATAATGCGTGGTCGGGTAGTTCTTCCGGCTGGTGAAACACGGGGTCAGTTCCTGCAAGGGCTGCCGGGAAAGCACCACGCCGCAGGGGTGCATTTTGGGATAGCGCGGAAATCCGGCGAGGAATTCCGCCATGGTCAGGGCGGTGCGGTAGGGTTCCTCCAGCAAAGGCAGGTCCACCGTTTCCGGGCGGGATTCGAGGCGCTTCAACAAACCCGCGGCCGGCTCTGTGGACCCGGGGTCCGGCTTCCAGCTTCCCCCATACCCGCCGGGCAGGCGTTCGGTGAACCGGCGGGTCTGGTATTCCGACAGGCCCAGCACCTTGGCGACATCTCCCACCGCGCCCCGCACCTGATAGGTGGAAAACCCGCCCACCGCCGCGCAGTGCTCCGGCCCATACTTCGCGAAGAGCAGGTCGATCACATCATCCTTCCGGTCATGCGGGAAATCGATATCGATGTCCGGCAGCTTGTTGAGGGCCATCCGGTCCTTGTTGAGGAACCGCTTGAAGTAGAGCTCAAACCGGATCGGGCACACCCCGCTGATGCCCAGGCAATAACACACCAGCGAATCCGCCGCACTGCCCCGGGTGATCCAATCAATCCCCTGCCGCCGGCATTCCTGGAGCAGATCCCAGGTGATCAGAAAATAGTCCTCATAACCGACTTCCGCGATGATGGCCAGTTCCTCCCGGGCCTGGGCTTCATAACGGATCGCGCGGCCGCCATAGCGGCGGTGCAGGCCTTCCATCACCAGCTGGGCCAGAAAGTCCCGTGCGGAACTGCCGTCCGGTGGAGGCCATGCGGGGAACTGCGGCGGGCCGAACGGGAAAACAAATTCACACCGCTCCGCCAGTTCCACGGTATGCGCCAACAGGTCCTGGTGATCCCTGGCCAGCCGGTTCAGTTCCGCCGGACTGCGGAAGTGGAAAGCCCCGTCCAGTCGTTTGTCAGGGTGCTCCTGTTGGAGCAGGGTGCCGGTGCGGATGCTTTGGAGGATGTTCCACCGCTGCCGGTCGGAGGGAGAACCATAATGCACCCGTGGGCACAGCACGCCCGGCAAACCTGCGGGCAGGCCGGCCCCGGCCCGTCCGACGGCAAAATAAAACCGGCCCGGAAAAAGGGGGGCCAGGGTGCTGTCATTGGAAACCGCCAACAGGCCCTCCGTCGGGCCTTCCAAGCAGCGGCGGGGAAGGGGAAGCCGGTGCAGCGCGGCGATAGAGTCCGCTTCCACGCCATCGCCCGCGTCCCGCGTCAGGATCCGGCAGAGGTTGTGATACCCCGTGGCGTTCTGGACGTAGCACAGCACCCGGTGCTGCCCGACGCTGAGTTCTGCGCCGATCAGGGGCTTGATGCCGGCTTCCGCCGCCAGCCCGGCGAATTCCGCGGCCCCGTGGAGGCCGCCGGTATCCGCGAGGGCAATGGCGGGGAGGCCGTGTTTCACGGCCAGCTGCACAATGGCTTCCGGGGAGAGGGTGGAATCCAAAAAACTGTAGTAGCTGCGCACGTTGAGCGGCACGCATTGGACCAAAGCGCTGGCCTTGGCGGACTGGATGTAGGCTCGGACGGGCAGCCGCGGGGCCGTGGCCTGGGCGGCATCCCGTGGCCCCTCGCGCAGCCGCAGGTTGTGACTGCGCAGCACCACGTCCTCGCCATGCTCCCGCCGCAGGGCATCCACCACCCGGGCAAGGGTGCGGCGCGGCTGGCTCAGGTCCGGGCGGTCATCCAGGGCCAGTTCGCCCTGACGGTAGCCGTTGTAGAGGTTGCTCAGTTTCAGCGAAACCAGCCGGAGGCTGACCCGGCGGCGCCACGCCTGTTTCAGCAGGGGCCGGAGCCGGGAGTAGAGGTCGGTTTCGAGGTCGGTGGGTTCCGGCAGGCTTTCACTGCGCAGATCTTCCGCCATGTCATTGTAGCGGACTTTCACTTGCACCGTGCGGATGCTTTTCCCCTCCTGCCTGACCTTGGCCATCAGTTGATCGGCCATCCTCCGCAGCACCGCTTCCACATAATCCTCGTCCGTCACATCGGCAAAAAAGGTTTCCTGCTGGCCAAAGGATTTCGGAGCCTCCCGCGTGATCACCAGCGGTCGGTCGTCGATGCCATTGGCAAACTCCCGCACCTTGGCCGCCTGACTGCCCAGCAGCAGTTCCAGCATCTCCGGCGGGGTGCCCGCCACCTGACGGATTTCCACCAGGCCCGCCGCGTCCAGCCGTGCCGAGGTCTTCGGCCCGATGCCCGGCAGCCAGTGGTTCCGCAGCGGATGCAGGAAGGCCGTTTCCTGACCGGGCAGCACCTCGATAAAGGCGGAAGGCTTCTTCAATTTGGAAGCGATCTGACTGACCAGTTTGTTGCTGGCGATGCCCTCGCTCACCGTGATCTTGAGCCGTTGGGAAATGGCTTTGCGGATGGTCTGGGCAATCTCGCGGGGGTTCAGCCGGGACCCTGACAAATCAAAATACCCTTCGTCGATGCCGGTCACCTCCACCTCGGGGGTGAAGTCGAAGGCGTAGGCAAACATCCAGCGGGAGAACTGTTCATACCGTTCATAATCCCCCGGCAGCACGATCAGCTTGGGGCACAACTGCCGCGCCCGCACTGTGGGCATGGGTGTGTAGACCCCCATCTTCCGGGCCTCGTAGGACGCCGAGGCAATGATGCCGCGTTTCTCCCCGCCTACGGCAATGGCTTTGCCCCGCAGCCGGGCGTCGGCTGACTGTTCCACCGACGCGAAGAACGCATCGGCATCCAGATGGACAATGGATCGCGGCACAATGGGGTCATTTCTTCCGGGGTTGAGGGGTGCGGACCAGCATCCGCATCACGCCTTGGATGGTGAGTTCGCCGGTGGGGATGAGGTTGGGATATTTCGGATTTTCGGCCCGTAAAAAGGTTTTCCCTGACCGCTCCCTCACAAATGTTTTCAGGGTGCTTTCGCCATCGATCAGCGCGGCCACCACCTCCCCGGGGCGAGGGTCCGCGTTTTGCTCCAGGATGACAATGTCCCCGTCCGTAATGAATTTCCCGATCATGGAATCTCCGGTGACGCGCAGGGCAAAGGTGCGGCTGGTGCGGGGGATGTTCAGCGCGTCCAGATCGACATGCACCATGCCTTCCGGCTCCTGGGTCCGGAGATCCCCATGCCCGGCCGGGATGGCTCCCAGCAGGGGAATGCCCTGAACCCGCTTCCCGCTGTCCGCGGTGAGCCGGAGGGACCGTGCGCTGCCGTCCGAATCTTCGAGGTAGCCTTTGCGCCGCAGGGCATTCAGATGCAGCTGGGCCGGGCTGGTGCTCTTCAAACCCAGATGCCGGGAAATCTCCCGTACCGTGGGTACCGGCCGCCCCTCATCAAGGTGCTGCCGGATGAAGTCGAGCACCTGCTGTTGTCGGGAAGTGGGAGGGTTCATGGCACGGATGTTCGGTATAGAACACCTGTGCTCTACCGGGCCGTCTGTGTCAACCGGCCTGCGCCGCTTCCCCTCAGATCAGGCCTCCATATTTCAGCCATAAAGCCCCTTCAGAACCCAGGAGGGCAAATAGCATTTTGCCCGAATCATCCCGCAATCCGGTGGAAATATACATTCCGCTGGAAAGAGCTAGAGCAATGGGTTCGTGGCCATCCACCACAGGAAGCATGATAATTCCACTATCCTCTGCCCCTCCATAGAGGCGGATCGGCATGATTTTGGAGTTGGTTTGCCTTGCCATGACTGTATTGGTTGTTGGCGACTGATTACCCGGCGCTTTCCTGAGTGATCTCCCGGATTTGATCATCGTGTTGCTCACGGGAAATAGCACCTCTCTTTTGGAGGCACTCCATAGCATCCGCCATCAGGGCGGCACGGTTCTCCTCCAACCTCTTGCGGTCAGTTGCGTGTGGCCTTGGCGTGTCATTGCCGGACAGGGTTGATGGCGTGTTTTTTTTCATGGCGATCTTCGGCTGCAGCAGGGGAGGTAGGCCATCCTTTATCCTGCGGGAACATCATCGGGAGAATGACCAGCTCGCGAGCATATGACCTTGCATCGCGCACCTGATCTCTCTCCCTTGGAGTGCATTTTGCCACACCGGTCGCCACAGCGTGCCGGGCGTGCGTTTTCCGGTTTCGGCTGCTCCACGATCTCTATCCCGTAAAACTTCCGTGGATTTAGGAACTAATATAAATTAAATAAGAATAACAATCCAAAGTCCGTCGAATGCGCGGCCGGGATGCTCTTTCCAAGGCAGCTGTGTATTCCCGACCATTCAGACAATTTTGTTGCCAAAACGCCGGAATTCCCTCATGCCAGATTCATGGCGCGACGCTTGATCCTAAGCAAACGGGTTTCGTTTTCCCTGCGTCTTTCCGCCGCTGCTTTCTGTTGGTCTGCGGCGGCCCGGGCTCAGTCCCCCCCTCTTCCGCTGGTGGTGCCCTATGGTCCGCTCTTGCCTGCTGACGAGGGGTGGTATCAGGAAGGTGAGTTGGTGACGCAGGCGATGGGGGCGGCGGGTCAGGATGCCTGGCTCACCGCGTCTGCCTTTCTGGAGCCGCGCGGCGAGGCAGGGCAACCGGCTCGCATGATGGTGCGGATGGTGCGACGGAATGGACCGGCCTTTCCCGCGCTGCCGCTGGGGGAGGCGCTTTGGTCGAATTCCCCCATCAAGGTCATCGCCGGAAGTCAGGGTGCCTGGGCGGTTTGGCAGGTCCCCCAAGGACTAAAGGCGTGGTGGATCAGCGCGGAGACGGGACAGGGCTCCGGATCACCACTGCTCCTTCCGGGCTCCGCCGCAGTGGCATCCTTCCAAGTAGCGGGCGACGGGGAAATTGGGTGGGTGGTTTGGGATGGTGCCACCGGCCAGAACGTCGCCACCCTGACCGCCAGCGGGGGGCCTCCCCGGGTGCGCGGGCAATCCGTCTTCGATCTGAACCGCACCGCGTTATCCGCCAGTGGCATGCTGGCCGCAGGCTCTGGCCAACTCCTCCTGGTCCAGCGTTCCGGCAGGTCTGCTTCCCCGGGGCCCGTCGTCTCTCAACTGGTGGACGCCAACGCGGTGGTGACGGGTGCGGCCCAGGTTTGGACCACTCCCGGGCCGAAATTCGGTGATTACTTTTATGGCGTGATCAGTTATGGCGCGGGATGGATGGCAGTTTGGTCGCAAACCCTTACTCCCCTGCTCAGCGGCAATATCGTGTATGGCCAGGAGTTGGAACCGGGCGGCCAACCGGTGCCGGCCCAGCCGGCCCAAGCCCTGTTTGTTGAACCCCAAACTGGGTACAGTCGATGGAATGGCGTGACCTCCGGCGAGGGGAAAGGGGTGATCTTCGCTGTCAAAAACTTCCGTCAAGTCGAGGGCCGATGGGTGGCGGAATGTTTAGCCATGATCCTGACGCCGGGAGTGTCGCCGAGGGTGCTGGGAAACACGCAGATCATTGATCTCGGACTTACCAATTACGTTTATTCTTATGTCGGGGACAGCGATCTGGGTCCTCCTGCGGCCTGCCTGCGCGGGAATCAGCTGGATCTGATGACCGCGGACGGGAATTTCCCGGAACACTTCAGCCACACCATCCGCCGGTACGATATTTCCGCATCCGGGTCCGATCAACCTTCTATGCAAGTAAGCGCCACCCAGGCCACCGGCGTGCAGGAAGAGCCGGCGTTGGCTTGGATGCCTGGCGCCGCCATAGTGGCATGGCAGCAAAAGTCCACCGCCCCCACGGGCCCCGAGATCCGCCAGCGGCGCTACTTCGCCAACGGTACTTCGCCGGATCTCCGTTTTAACACCCCCGGCGGCCTGCCCTACTCCTCCCCCGACATCGCTGCGAATCAGAACCGGATTCTCATGGTGGCCCGTCAGGACCACTTCGATCAAAATTCCGGCATGCTGGACGACGATCTGGTCGGCGTGATCACCGAGAACGGGCAGGCAGTGACTTCGGTCTTTAAGATTGGGTATGGTCCCGGCTCCCAGCGGGCCGGCTGCGCCGCGCCTTTCGGCGAGGGATTCTGCGTGGTGTGGCGGGAGGAACTGAACTATGGTAGCCTTGAGTACGTGAGCCGGATCCGGGCGGTGGTGCTCGACCGGAATGGCAATCCGGACGTGCCGGGGGGATACCCCATCTCCACATCCAATGATGAACTTTCCGCACCCGCCTTGGCCGTCTCGGGCTCAAAGTTCTGTGTGGTGTGGAAACGCGAGGGGGCCACCGGGGAGAAGGTGGAGGCCTCCATAGTTTCCTACACCGGATCGGTATACTCGTACCGGACTTCAGGGCTCACCGTCTTTCCGGATTCGGTGACGACCAGCAGCCCGGACGTTGCGGCAGCCGGTGACTCTTTTGTGGTGACCGCCCGGAGCGACGGCATAAGCGGTCCAAATGCAATCATCACTGCCACCCTCGGTTATCCCAGCTCGCCACTGCCCCTGGCCGGCACCAGCCCGAAAGGACGCGAGCCCGTCTTGGCTTCCTTGGGCGAGGGAGGCACCGCCCTTTTTTGGTTGGACCATCGCACCAGGAACCGCCCTTCCACGCAGATCTGGATGGCCGTGAGCCCCGCCATTGGCGATGCCTTCGGGACGCCCGTCGTTATCCAAACCGGAACCTTCGACCGCGATACCTTGGCCGCTGAAGGCGATGGCAAGGGTCGGGTGCTGCTCGCCGTCAAGAGTCGTGCCCTTGGTGATGAGGGCGTGCGCCTTTACCAGCTGGTCCCAGGTTTCAGCGGCTTGCCGAAACTCACCCTTTCCAGGATCTCCCCCTCTCCCGCCAACAACAACACCGCCAGCCTCCAAATCAACTGGACGTCCAGCCTGCTCTTTCCGGCCAGTCTGGACACCGTGCAAACCAGCACCGATCTCCAGTCATGGACTACAAGCACCGGCCAATTGACCGCCGTTCCCACCGCTGATTTTCCCGTGGCCCTTTTCCAATCGCCCCTCTCCAGCGTGGGCGACAGATTCTACCGGCTGCGCGCCGCCTACTCGGCGGATTAGCCCGGGCGCATCGTAAATGCCACCTGTCCACGGGCTGCATCCGCTATCCGGAGGAAGGCTATTCCCGGCACCATGATGGTCTGTGCTCTCACTAGCCCTTTGGCTCCGTTATCCGCCATCGGCGTCAACCGGCCTCCCTCGCCATCGTCAGCACCGCTGCGATGGTGCGTTTGGTGGACGTTCCCGAAGTCCACCACAACAAAGTGAAGTTGCAGTTTGCAGTCCCCACCCCGCAATGCCCGGCATTTTGCCAGTTGCTGGCCCCATTTGGGGATCCACTCCCTCCGAAGGTCCGGTCGGAACGCCCCGGTATGCTTTCTGCAAAGCAAGTCGGCACAGTTTCCTGATCCGAACCATTCCTGAAGCTGTCCCCCCACTATGAAATTCATCGCCCTTATCCACCCTACCAATGTTGGCCGTGCCTTCGGTATTGGCCAAACCGTATGCGAAGCGCAATCAAACGCGGCCTCCTCAGGTTTCCAACTTGGGGACTGGGTTGCGGTCGAAATCAGCAGGAAAGCCTACGAAACGATAACGATCCATGGTCCTGAAGCGGTCCATTTTTCCCTGCCGCCTCATCCAGGCACTCCGGAGTAGACCGGGATCTCCCCCGCTAACGAGGTTCCGGAATTCTTCCATACGGCGTTCTTCGAGGATGGAAATGGTTTCATCGCCTGTGCCTGCGAAGTCCGATCCACGATCGTTGGGCTCTCACTACATCATCCGGGAGTCTTGGATTCAGCGAAGTCTGGAAGCCCGCGCGATTCTCACCACAACGTCGGGCAACCCTTCTGGAAGTCTGTGGCATCCTGAGGAGGACAACAAAACCAACGCAGCCCGGCGGGGTGAATCCGGTCCCCGTCCGCGTCGGATTCTGGCTCCACGATAAACACCCCCATAACGGAAAGTGAAGGGGGAAGGGATGGCGGCCGTTCCCGCTGGAACGGCCGCGCTGTATGTTGAGAGGTCTTAGCGGTTGCCGGAAACGCTGGTCCCAGCCCGCGGCGGAGTGCCACCTGCCGGAGGCGTATTGCCTCCCGCAGGTGGCACATTGGGCTGTTTTACGTCCGGCTGGCCGGGCACACCGGGCTGACCAGGGCTGTTCGGATTCCCCGGTGTGACCGGATTGTTCGGATTGCCTGGCGTGACCGGGCTGTTGGGGTTGGTCGGAGTTGTTGGGACGGTGGGCACCGCCAAAGGTGGGATTATCTGGTTTGGAATGACATATTCCGTTCCGCTGCCGGGCCCTGACGTCTCAGAGGTTCCCTGGCGATTCCGGGCCCGATCGCTGCCATTCTCAGTGGCGCCCTTGTTGCCGGTGAGGGTGGCAGGGTTTCCCCGAATGATGATTTCCTGGGCAATCACCCGCTTGCCGTCGCGGATCGTTTTTACGGTGATGGGCATTCCTGGCATCACCAGTTGCGTGCTGACCGGTTGACCCGAGGCATTCACATAACGGGTCGAATTGTTGATGATGCAGGTGGTCGGAGTGGTTTCACCACGGGCTACGATGCTGATGGTTTGTTCAATGGTGGCCACAGTGCCCATGATGTCCTTGGGGAGGTAGGGTTCCGCCTCCGCGGCACGGCTGGTTTCCAACGCTTTTTTCTCAGCCAGTTCCAGACGTTTTTGGTCGGATTTTTCACTGGTGTCGCCAGCCACCATACTGCGTGACACCACCACGCGCCGGGCCACCATTTTTTCCCCTTCCATCTCATAATGGACCGTCAGGGGAAGTTCGGCCCGGACGAGGTCCACGGGAACAGCCTCACCTTTTTCATCCACAAAAGGAGTGTCCTTGCCATAGGCAAAGCGCACCGGGGTGGGATTGTCCTTCATGACGACCGAGAGTATTTCCGGTTCAACGCTGAAGAGGGTTCCCGTGGCGGTGATCTCCTCTTTCACGGCACTGGTATCAGCCGCCGGGTCTACGTTTTCAACCACTGCTGCGGAAGCCAGCGGAGCAAGGGTCAGGAGAACACCAGCGGCCAGAGAAGGAAGCTGCCACACGATGAGTGAGTTGGTTTTCATGGTTTTGGGGGGATTGAGTTTGTCCAACATGGCCAATGGCCTGGAACCCCTTGCCTCATGCAGGAAAAGCTCCACCTCTGATGGAGGGTCCGTTCCAAGGGGCGTAACGGGGAAATTGCCCGGTGGCGCTGGTTTTCAGGTGCTCTTGCCACGGCGAATTGCGCTGAGAAGAGGCCTCGTTGCTCGCATTTTGCACCGGTGCGGTCTTGCCGGAAGCAAACCACAACGCTGCCATCACGGAACCCGGCATCCGGGCATAAGTTTTTGGCGCTACGATAGAATGCCGCAGATCACGACGCAGCATCCCATAGACTCTGTGGGATCGCGTCCTCCGAACGGCGGCGGATTTGGGCAGCGGAGAATTTTTCCAGTTGTTCGATCTGCTCCGCCCAGAACTCCTGATGGCCGGCTGCCGCCACTGACTGTGTCAGGACTGGGAGATACTCTTGGCAGCCTGTCTCAACGAAGGAGCCCAGAGCCGGCCCGCAGGTGATCTGCTTCTGGAGGCAGCCGCCATGATTGGCAGGGCGCGGGCCACGGGTCCAGCAGACCCACAGGAAAATCCCACCACCGGGATCCCGGATGCATGCCGTGATACAGACACCTCGCCATCGGTCCAAACACCACCCGGAAATTGCCGGGCAGGGGGCCGTAATGATCCCCTGCTTCAGCGCCCTGTGGTTCGCGGGTCAGTTCCAGGTGCAGCCACCCACCCTCCGCCTTGACTGCCAGCCACCATGACGAGGACGGCCAAACCCCGGCCCGGTTGAATGGCGGCCGGTGCTCCAGCAACAAAGCCGCTTCCATGGCAACCGCCTCGGCGGCAGTGGCGCAGACTCTCCACTGAATATCCGCCGTGCGCTGGATCAGGCGGAGGGTCCGGCGGGGATGCCGGTCCGGATCCACATGCCGGTAACTGCCGAGCCGGTTTTTGAGGCACCCCGACTGGCCAATGTAGAGGAGCTTGCCCGCCTCATCATAGAAAAAGTAGACGCCCGGCTCTGCCGGGAGCGAACCAAAGAATTCCGCCCCGAACCGGGCCATCAACGGGCTGGCAGTGGCAAACAGCAAAGGCTGGCGGCGACGGGAAGAGGATACAGCCATCTGGTAAAGGCGAGGCGGGGATTTTCAGTCGTCTATCTCCACTCCTGTAAAAAGATGCCGGCGGTCGGACTCGAACCGACAAACCCTTGCGAGTAACAGATTTTAAGTCTGGTGCGTTTACCATTTCGCCACGCCGGCAGGTGCGTTGTGCGGGAATGGATTAAGGCGGAGTAGAGCGTGTTGCCAGCGCTTTTCCCTCAGAAGTCTGCGATGCTTTTGCCCGGGCAGGTGGCGCGGTGCAGCTCATGACCAAATATTGGAAAATTACGGCAATTTGCGGAAATTCTCGCCCGGCGTGGGAGAAAATGCCAGAGACAACCCCGCGAAATTCTTCCAAGGAATCCAATAAAGCATTGAGGCTAAATGCATTAGGAAATATTTCATCTGTGGCACTTTAAGTGCATTAAGCGCGGGACACTGGCTCTTGAGTGCAGTATCGGGAGCCCGGCCAAATCGGGTCCTTCCAGAAACCCGCTGTCCCCGTTTTCCCCCAACAAAGCTATCCCCCCACCATGTCGAGTTTGATCCAAGGCCCGCCCGCGGCCGCCTCCGCACGTTTCCTTTCCTCCCATCTTTTGGTTGGCCGCGCGCGTCTCCTGACCCGGTTGGCCCTTCCAGCGGCCCTGGCGCTCGAGCCCGCGTGGGCGGGAGCCGCGGTCACAGAGGCATGGGTCCAGCGCACCAGTGATGCGGCCGTGAACGAGTCTGCACAGGCCGTGGCCGTCGATGGGAGCGGCAATGTCGTGGTGGGTGGCTCTTGGGGGGGCGACTATTACACTGCCAAATATGCTGCGGCGGACGGCGCGCTGGTCTGGCAGAAGCGCTCCACGGGATTGTCAGGCAGCAACGATACGGTGCGTGCGTTGGCGGTGGACCGGAGCGGCAACGTCATCGTGACCGGATCTTCCCTGGGCGCTGCCAGCCAGACGGATTATTACACCATCAAGTATGCTGCGGCGGATGGCTCCCTGCTTTGGGAGAAACGCTATAATGGTCCGGCCAATGGCAACGACGATGCCGCCGCCGCTGCGTTGGACAGCAGTGGGAATGTGGTGGTGACGGGGTCTTCCAACAACGGCACCGCCAGCAGTGGCACGGATCCCAACGGGAATGATTATTACACCGCCAAGTACGCCGCGGGAAATGGTGCTTTGCTCTGGGAGCAACGCTACAATGCTCCTGCCAACCGGGCCGACTCCGCCACGGCGGTGGCGTTGGATTCCAATGGCAACGTGGTGGTCACCGGGGCGTCCCGGTCCGACAGCAATGGCGATGGCCTCTACGATAACGATTACTACACCGGCAAATATGCGGCGGCGGACGGAGCCGTGATCTGGGAGAAACGCTATAATGGTTTACTGGCCTTTGGGGATATTGCTTCCGCAATCGCCGTGGACCCCGCCGGGAATGTGGTGGTGACCGGGTCTTCCGGAGGCTACTACACGGTCAAGTATGCGGCGGCGGACGGAGCTCTCTTGTGGAGTAAACGTTACACGGGCCCGGGGGTGGGCGGAGACTCCGCCAGCGCGGTGGCGGTGGATGGCAGCGGGAACGTGGTGGTGACCGGGTCCTCCGTGAGCGGCGCGCCGGCCCAGGACTTCGATTATTACACCGCCAAATATGCGGCCGCCGATGGAGCGCTGCTTTGGGAGAAACGTTACAACGGCCCCGCGAACGGAGATGACCGGGCCCGGGCCGTGGCGGTAGACGCGGCTGGCAATGTGGTGGTCACCGGGTCGTCCTACGAGACCCCGGCCGCCTTTGATTCCTTCGGGGATTACTACACCGCCAAGTATGCCTCGGCCGACGGCGCCCTGCTTTGGGAGAGACGTTACAATGGCCCGGCCAATGGAGGCGACAGTGCGTCCAGCCTCGCGCTGGCCCCCAATGGCCTCCTTGCGGTAACAGGTTCCTCCGATGGGGACGCCGGGACGGGCATCAACTCCGACGTGGCAACCGTCGTTTACCGGGAAATTCCGCCACCGCTGTCTTTCGCGGGGTGGGTGGCCGGTTTTGGGCTTTATGGCGCGGCGGCTTCGGCCGATGCCGATCCTGACAGCGATGGCCTGCTGAATGCCGTGGAATACGTTCTCGGCGGGATCCCCACCACTCCGGACGTGTCCAGTCAGCCTATCATGGTCACCACCAGCGGCGGAATCACCCGCCTCACCTTCAGCCGCTCCGATGGTTCAGAAACGACGGACGTCAGCCTGACGGTCAGGACCGGCACCAACCTGATGACATGGCCCGGGGTTCTGCACATCGGACCCACCACCGTGGCTTCCAGTTCCGGTGTCAGTATTGCTGAAAATGGCACTGCGCCTGACCTCGTCAGCGTGACTATTCCGACCAGCCCCGAACCGAGGCAATTTGCCCGGATGCAGGTGACCATCGCTCCATAGGAGGTAGACCGGTTTCCCGAAGCGGGCGCAGCTGGAGAAGAAAGCGCTGATTTCTTCGGAATTCTGAAAACTTCCGTGGCGAAGTATCTCATTCATTATAAAAGACTTAAGAAAAATCTGCAACACTCGTCTTGTAAATGTCGGGATTTTTTACATTTTTTAGCTTTTATTAAAGAAATTAGAATCAAAATAAATTCCAAAGATATAGTTTATCTGCAACTTGCTCGTAATCAATCAGTTGCAAAATTTAATCAAAATCTGGCGCACCACCTGCTAATTCAGACCGTGTCACCCAAAGTGATTTCCCCCCCACCCCCCCATGAAACTAAAACTAATCTTAATCTGCGGCTTGATGGCCGGAGCATTCACCAGCGCCAGCGCCTTGGAGATGACCCTTTCCGGATCCACCGCGGGCTCATTCAATGGAGCAGCCTTCGCCACCCCTTCCACACTCGGCGGACTTACCTATACCGGAGCGACTCCCTTCAGCGAAACCACGGTAGGGAATTTTGCCGGGTTGGTCCTCGGCAATTTCAACCTGACCGCCACTCCATTCGACTATGTCGGCGACACCTTCCGGCTGCAGTTCACCTTCACCGCTCCGGCCGGGATCGTCCCCGGGGGTCCGGCGATTTTCACCGCGAACTTGATGGGCGCGGTCAATGCGCTCAGCCAAGGCGGGGTGGGCATTGACTTTCTGGTCAATTCCCAAGCGTTCACCTTCACCACGCCCACTTCCACGGGATCGTTTGTGCTCACCGTCAATGATATCAACGTTCAGCCCGGCATCGCCTCCGTGGATCTTACCGGTTCGGTCGTAGGGGGCTCCCAAGCCACCGCCGTGCCTGATGGAGGAAGTTCCGTCGCCATGCTCGGCGTCGGTCTGCTCGGACTGGCCGCCCTGCGCAACAAACGGGTCAAAGCTGCCTGATCATCGCTTCCTGATTACGAAGAGGCAGGATCGATGATCCTGCCTCTTTTTTGTTTTCACCGGCACTGCGCGCAGCCCCGGTCTTGATTTTCCCTTGGATCGGGAAAACCGGTCCGGACCCGGCAGCTACGGCTTCTTCTGAAGCTCGAAGGGGCGCGTTTTGGATTGATCTTTGCCGGGAAAGTCCTGCGGGATTTCCTGGGTGACCTGGCCGGTGGCGGCCCACTCGGCGCCGCGCAGAAAGGTGGTGATGAATCCGACGCTTTCGAAGGCTTCGGTGTCGTGGCCGAGGGTGGTGTGGAAGACGCGACCTTTATGATAGTTGATGGTCATGAGCATGGGCTCATGGCGGCCGGCTTTTTGCAGTTCATCGGAATCGCAGGCGGTGGCGAGGATGGTCATGTTTTCGGCGGGGCCGCGCAGGTGGGAGTAGCATTCGTCCTTGGAGTGCAGCCAGAAATCGGGCAGGCCCTTGGTGATCGGGTGGTCCTTGACGCGCATGGTGACGAGGAATTCGTTCTGCTTTCCATGCGCTCCGCATTTCCCGGGGGAGGGGTCGCGGATGAGTTCGCCTTCGTTGTTATAATAAACGTAGGGTCCGTGCTTGGCGGTGCGGTCGCCCCAGCCGCCGAGGCCGATCATGAGGTTGAACTGCACCCAATCCGGCCAGCTGTTATCGGCGGCGTGGACCACCACGAGGCCGCCGCCTCCAGCCATGTATTTTTCAAAATTCCGTTTGGTCGATTCCGGCCAGCCGGCGGCATTCCAGCCGAAATTGCTGACGATCACGTTGTATTTGGAGAAGTCAGGATTGAAGGCGGGATCAGGCTTGGGTTCCTTGAGTTTTTCAGATTCGCCCACGCCGGCGAGGGGCAGCCAGGAGGCTTCCCGCTCGGCTTTCCAAAGATATCGGGTGCGGGCGATGTCGGCCAGGAAAAGCCCGGTGCCCTCCAGATACTGTTTCATCATGATGCTGGATTTGGGCCAGACTTCATGGTTGTTCTGGCCGTCGATGATGAGGGCCTTGAGCTTTTCGGCCGCCGGGGCGGGCAGGGTGGCGAAGAGCAGGCTGAGCAGGGTGGCGGGAAGAAGACGACTGGTCATGATGGGCCGGATTATATCAAAGGAACCGTCCAAGGCACGGATTTTAGGAACCCCACAGGGGATTTTTCCTCTGACGTGACCGGATGGCCGGGGGAAACCGCCGGTGTCCGGCATGGAATGGGGTTGAGCGGCGGGGGGGCGTGGCTTAGGGCAGGAGGCTCCGCTGGTTTTGGCGGCTTGTTTTACACCATGGCTATCAACGAACATTGGAATATCCGGTCACGTGCCCACGCCTGCTTCCACACGGCGCAACATTTCACGGACGGGGAGACCTTCATGACGGTGCTGCTGGAGGACCCGAAGACCGGGGATTTGATGCGGCGCGATTACTCGCTGGCGGCATGGGCTGAGGTCGAGCCTACCCTGGGATCGTCGTTCTCGTTCTGGCGCAGCGAGTATGAGGCAGTGAAGTCCGAGGCGCGGCCGGAGATTGCGGAAAAGGAATCCGCAGAGACGCTGCTGCGCCGCTTGTGTGAGGAGGATTCCATCATGACGGAAAACACCCGCTATATCCTGGCGGTGATGCTGGAGCGGAAGAAACAATTGAAACAAACCGGCACACGGGAGACCGAGGAAGCAACTTTCCTGGTGTATGAACACAGCAAAAGCGGGGAAGTGTATATCATCCGCGACCCGGAACTGAAACTGGCGCAGATCGAGGAGGTGCAAAAAGAGGTTTCCCGCCTGCTGGCCGGTGGCGGTGAGGCCGCCCCTGCGCCGGTGCAAGCTGCGGTGACTCCGGCAGACGAAGCGGTGGTCGAAGCGGAGGACGGGCTGGCGGGAACTCAAGAGGAAACAGGATTGGTGGACAGGGTCGCCCTGGAAGAAAGTGGGGCGGTAGACGAATTTGGCGTGGATGAGGTGGTCGTGGATGACGTGCCGGCCAGAGAAGCGTCAGGCGAGGGGGTTACCAGTGAGGAGATGTCAGCCCGCGGTATTTAGCAGAAGGCGGTGGAATGACTTAGCCGCAGGCGGGGCGGGAGTTGTTGGAAAGCCGGGGCGCTGCACACGGGTGTATCTGTGACACACCCTGCCGACCGTAAGCTGAAAGAACCTGCCGGATCAATAGGCGCTGCGGCGGGCGAGGGTCGTGCAGTCGCGGAGCATCGCGGGCGGCACAGTGCCATCCTTGATGCTTTGGCGGAACTTGGTGGCGATCCCGGTGGAATCGCGCTGCTTCGTGGTCAGAAGGTTATGGAGTTTTTTGAGGCAAGTGGCGGCACCGGGACCATAGCGGCTGCGTTGGAAGTCAGGCTTGGCGGCTTCGAGGCAGGTGGCGAGGTGGTGGTCGCTCACGAAGGGATCAAGGCCATAACCGATCGTCAGGCTGGCGCGGCGGGAAGCGCGGTCGATAACGAGAAGCACGCTCCATGGACGGTGGCTGGCGGCTTCGGCATCGGGCGGGACGCTGGCATTGAAGAGCCAGAAGCCGAATTCGCGCGGATCGGTATCCGGATGGAGGCGGCCGAGGCAGACGTGGATGCGGACTTGCGGGAGGGATTGCTCGAGGGGTTCGATGGTTTTGTCGAGGAGGAGCCGGTCGGCCGGGGAAAGCTTGGCATCCACGTCCATGACGCGCTCCAAGGGCGGTGGAATCCAAGGAAATTTCTCAACGCAGGTCCAGCCGTTATACCCGCAGTGCGGGCAGGCCGGGGCGGGGTCCTTCAAGGCTGCATGGCATCCTGGACAAGCGACCGGCGGCGGGTCGAAAACCGTGGCAGGCAGCAGAGGGAATTGCATGACGAAGGGGGCGGCAGGGCGGGAGGATACATGCCTTTCCGGGTGGGGGAAAAGGGAAAAGGGAGCGCCGTTCTGATAGCGGCGGGCCAAAAAACAGGCCCTATAAGTCCCATGGGACCGATAGGGCCTGTTGAATGACGGCCGGTGCTTGCAGCCGCGGATCGCGCTACACCCGCAGGATGCGGGCGCTGAGGATGGCGGGGTGTTTGAGGAGTTCGGCGATGACCTCGTCCTCCGGGCAGCCGTCAAGGGTGAGGAGGCCGAGGGCCTTGCCACCGCTGGCATCACGGCTGAGGGACATGTTGGCGATGTTGACGTTCATCTTGCCCAACACCGTGCCGATGGCACCGACGATGCCGGGTTCGTCCTTGTTTTCATAGATGAGGAGGCAGCCTTCGGGAGCGGCTTCGACGCGGTTGCCGTTGATGCCGACGATGCGGGGGCTCTTGCCGAAGAAGGTGCCGCTGACAGAACCCTGCTCGGCGTCGCGGCCGGCGGTGACTTCGATGAGTTCGGTGAAGTCGGCGGGGGTGGCGAGGCGGCTTTCGCTGAAGCGCAGGCCCATGGATTCAGCCACGCCCGGGGCGTTGACCCAGTTCACGGAGCCATCGCTGCGGGCGATGTCGAGATAGCCTTTGAGGATCGCGCGGGAGATCAGGGTGGTGTCGCCTTCGCCGACCTGGCCGCTGTAGTTCACGCTGAGGAACTCCGGCTGGTTGGGCGCGAGCTGGGCAGCGAGACGGCCGAGGGTTTCGGCGAAGGTGAGGTAGCGGCCGATGGCGTCGAGAGTCTTGCGGTCCACGCTCGGCATGTTGACGGCGTTGTTGACGATGCCATCGACGAGGGCGTCCTTGATGGCGCGGGCGATTTCAATGCCGACGCTTTCCTGGGCTTCGAGGGTGGAAGCGCCAAGGTGGGGAGTCAGGACGACGTTAGGGTTCGAAAGCAACGGATTGTCCGCGGTGGGTGGTTCGACTTCGAAAACGTCGAGAGCCGCTCCGGCGACCTGGCCGCTGGCGAGGGCTTCCACGAGAGCGGCTTCCTCCACGAGGCCGCCCCGGGCGCAGTTGACGATGCGGACGCCGCGTTTGCAGAGGGCGATGCGTTCCTTGTTCAGGAGATACTTGGTCTCCTTGGTCATCGGCATGTGGACGGTGATGAAGTCGGCCTCCTTGATCGCTTCCTCCACAGTCTGCATCAACTCGACGCGCAGCACATGGGCGCGGCTGGGACTGAGGTAGGGATCGTAGGCCATGACGCGCATGCCGAAGGCCATGGCGCGGCGGGCGACTTCGCTGCCGATGCGGCCCATGCCGAGAATGGCGAGGGTTTTGCCGTTGAGTTCGGTGCCTTGGAATTTCTTGCGTTCCCATTTGCCGGCGGTGGTGCTGGCGTGGGCTTGAGGGATGCTGCGGGCCATGCTCATGAGCAGGGCAAAGGTGTGCTCGGCGGTGGAGATGGTATTGCCCGCCGGGGTGTTCATCACGATGACGCCATGTTTGTTGGCGGCGGCGACGTCGATATTGTCAATACCCACGCCGGCGCGGCCCACGGCCTTGAGCTTGGTCGCCCTGGCCATGACCTCGGCGGTGATTTTGGTTTCGGAGCGGACCACGATCCCGGCGTATTCGTGGGCGGTGGCGAGCAATTCCTCGGGTTTGATGCCGAGCTGGACGACGACTTCAAGTTCAGGCGTGGCTTGAAGTTCTTCGATCCCTTTTTGAGCGATCGGGTCGGCGACGAGGACTTTTTTCTTTTCCATAGAGGGGGTGCCGCAGGGCGGCAGATAGGGCGGGGAGGCCGGGTAAATTGGGAGGGTGAAAGTAGGAGGGGGCAGGGGGGTGTCAAAGGTGATTTTGGGGCTCAGAATGGGCACCGTAGGCCCCTGAAGCACTGGAAAGCAGGGATAGACGTGATGGACAAGCCGGGTGGGATCGGCAGAATGCGGGGATGGAAGACCACTATCAGATTTTCACGCAGCGCCTGAAATTGACGAATCCGTGGACAATTTCGCGGGGAACCGCGGGCTACAAGGAGTATTCCTATCTGAAGTGGGCACACGGCGGACACACCGCGTGGGGCGAGGCGGCGCACAATTCGCGGTATGGGGAATCCCTGGAGTCGGTGCGGGCGGGATTGGAGTTGGGGATGGCCCGGATTTTGGAAAACCCGACGGACCTGCCCGCGGCGGCACGCCGGATTTTTGCGGACCCGGGGATTCCGCGGTCTGCCAGGGCAGCGCTGGATATGGCCTTGCTGGATCTGGAGGGCAAGCAGCGCGGACTTCCGGCCCGGATCGTACTGGGTATCCCGGAGGCCGTGCCACCGGTGACGAGTTTCAGCATCGGGATTGACGATCTCGATACGATCCGGGCGAAGGTATTGGCGGCGCGGCACTACGCGGTTTTGAAGATCAAGCTGGGCACGGACCGTGATGAGGCGATCATGGATGCGGTGCGTGCAGTGACGGATCAGCCGCTGCGGGTGGATGCGAATGAGGGGTGGAAGGACCCGGAGACGGCATTGCGGCACATCGGGCGTCTGGCGGGGCAGGGGGTGGAGCTGATCGAACAACCTCTGCCGGCGGGGAGGCTGGAAGAGGTGGCGTGGCTGCGGGAGCGTTCGCCGCTGCCGCTGTTTGCGGATGAGGATGTGATGGACAGTGCGGATATTCCGCAGCTGGCCGGCTCCTATCATGGGATCAACATCAAGCTGATGAAAGCAGGAGGGCCGCGCGAGGCCTGGCGGATGATTCAAAGGGCGCGGGAACATGGGCTGAAAATTATGCTGGGCTGCATGATCGAGAGTTCCTGCGGGATTTCCGCAGCTGCCCATCTGTCCGGGGCGGTGGATTTTGTGGATCTGGACGGGCACCTCTTGCTCGCGGCGGATCCCTTCCGCGGGTTGCGGCTGGAAGACGGCCGGGTGCGGACCAGTGAGGCTCCAGGCCTGGGCGTAGAGTTGGTCTGATCCGGCCCCAAAGAAAAAGCCGCCACAGAAGGACTCTGTGACGGCTTGGGAAGGGGTTTCTGGAAATTGCCTGATCGGAGGCGCAAAATGACCTACGACCTGCGGCGGCGGGAGCCGAGAACGAGCAGGCTGCCCAAGCCGAGTAAAGCAGCGGAAGGCTCAGGCACGGCGCCGAGGATGATGGCATCCTGGAAATCATTCGGGGTTCCGATACCCTCAAAGGTATTCACCATGGCATAATCATGGACTGGATCGTAGCTGGCAAAGAAGTTGGCGGCCGCCTTGGTGTTGATATCGTCCTTGATGGCGTTGAAAAAATCATTCCGGGCCACTTCAGCGGCGGTGTCGTTCGGGATGTCGCTGTTAGGGGAAAAGACGGAGAGCGAAGTGAAGGCGGTATTGTCCTCGTAAAGCTTGCCGTGGAGTTTTTTGACGTATTGCTGGATCGCGTAGAACCGGTTGAAGAAGTTCAAGTTGTCGGACTGAACGGTGGTCTCCACGGGATCGGCCTTGTTGTTCAGGAAGTTGTCCGTGGTTTCACTCCAAGGCAGATAGCTGTCGAGAATGTATTCCACCACGTTCACCTGCAGGGCGAGGTCGGCCTGCGCCGAGGGATTGGTAGTACCGGCGAAAGCAAAACGCTCCGTGGTTTGCCGGGTCCAGCCATACTCGAGGCTCACAATATCTGCCGTGTAGCCGGTGGGGGAGGCGGCGATGGGTCCGCGGCTGGCATCCGGCTGGACACAGAACCACCAATATTCGTCCGACTGATCCACCTTCAACAGACCGCCGTCCGGACCATCGACTCCCGCGCTGGAAATATTCGCAGAAAAAGCCGGGGCCAACAGCAGAAGCAAGGTGGAAGCAGCAATCCAAAGATTTTTCATAAAATTAATTCTGCAACTATAATCACCAGAATCAATGCAGCAAGGATTATTTAACCAAGCTGAAGCAATTTATCTTTGAGGCCGCAAGCGTGACCCCGGCATCTTCCGGCAAGGCGAAACCCTTACTTCTTGGCCGGTTCGGCCGTGGAATCCTCCGTGGAGGCAGGACCAATCACATTTTGCAGGTCCTGGGCCTGGTCAGCCGTGCGGCGCTTGCCGGGAGCGGGCGGTTTCAAGCCGGGGCTGCCGCTGACGGGGATCGTCTCGCCGGCGGGCAAGGCGGTTGGCCACGAACGGAAGGTTTCCGGAGTTGGACTTTGGTTGGTCGGCGCCGGGGGCCGGGCGGAAGGGGCACCGGAAATCACCAAAGTCGTCTTGGCGGCATGATCCGGAGCGGGCCAGACGTGAATCAGCAACATGACCGCCGCATAAGCTCCCACCGCAGCCCAGGCAGTGGACGGACGGCGCAGTGCGGAGCAAGCCGTGCAGACGCGTTCCCAAATGAGGGACGCGGCACTTTGGGTGGCGATGGCTTTGCGCTGGTAGGCGTGGAAGTTGTCGAGAAATCCGTCGAAGTAATCCGCGTCGGGTTTTTCGTAGCGCTTCAGCCGGAGAAGGCGGGCCAGTTGTTCGTCCTTGTTCATGGCGGGGGCCGGGAGGCCGGGTCAGGTGAGGTAATTGGAAAGATGGGCTTGGAGTTGCTTGTGCGCGTAATGGAGGCGGGAGCGGACGGTGCCTTCGCTCACGCCAAGAATTCTGCTGATCTCTGCATGGGGCATGCCTTGGATATCGAAAAGGGTCACCACGGCTCTATGATCATCAGACAGTTTTTGGAGCGCTTCGTTCAAATGCTGCTGCAGCTCGTTGAGCCCCGCTTCGCGCACGGGGTCGCTGGTGGCGGTGAGTTCGAGGAACTCTCCATCGTGCTGAATCCCGCTGTCCACGTCGTCCAGACTGAGCATCCGGCGGCGGTTGCGTTTCTTCAGGAAATTCAGCGTGAGATTGACCGCGATGGTGTAAATCCACGTGTAGAAGCCGCTTTGGCCCCGGAAGCTCTTCAGATTCCGGAAGGCCCGGGCAAAAACCTCCTGGAGGAGATCGTTGGCATCTTCCCGATGGCTGGTCATGTGATAAATCAGCGCGTAGAGGCGCTGGCTGTATTTGATCACGAGGGTGTCGAAGGCTGCGCAATCGCCTTCCTGCGCGCGCTCCACGAGCACGCGGTCCTCCTGTTTATCGGTCAAGACAGCGTCGGCCATACGAAGGGGTCGATAGGATGCGGCAGGCGCAGCCCCGGGGAAACCTGACACGATGGAAGCAGCAGTGGCCACGGCATTTTTCAGGAAGTGGCGGCGTCAGCGAAGTCCGCCGGCTGCCGGGTGAGAGTAATGGAAACCGCACGGGTATCCGGAAGGATGAATTTATGAATGCGGACCCGTACCAGCGCGAGCGGCCAGCGGCGCAGCAGCAGCTGGCAGAGATCCTCCGCGAGGGTTTCAATCAGCAGGCGTTCGCGCCGCAGGGCTTCATCCCGGCAAGCGACTGCCACATCGTAATAATTGATGGTGCGGGCCAAATCTTCGTCGAGCCCGGACAGCGGCGTCCGGGGCCACAGGGCAATGTCGGCTTCCAGCCGTTGCGGCACGGCGCGTTCCGCTTCCGGCACGCCAATATTCGCCACCAGGCCCAAAGCATGGAGATCGATACGGTCGCGTTTGATTTTAGGAAAGTCCAAGCAGGGGAATGGACACGACGGCGATGGCCTGCGTTCAAAGAAAGTCCGTCGTAGCGGCAGGCGGCGTTCCTCCAGTAGTTTTTGAGGTCACCGTTCCAAGGTCACCCTGCCAGGGTTGCACCAGAGCCCTGCTGGGAGCCGCCTCCGGCGTGGCGGGCCGATTGGACGGCCGCGCGCTCCTCACGCCACCTCCTTCACCTGCCGGGCCAGCCACAGACTGACCAATCCG
Source organism: uncultured Verrucomicrobiota bacterium (assembly GCA_942492905.1). Taxonomy (GTDB): domain Bacteria; phylum Verrucomicrobiota; class Verrucomicrobiia; order Verrucomicrobiales; family V1-33; genus CAIZWU01. The sequence continues at coordinate 184,927 of OW818657.1, read as the reverse complement.
CAGCTGACCGCAATCCACCCCAGCCAGTGATAGCCTTCGAGCGGGCCGCTGGGACTGGGACGGCTCACGATCAGGCCGCCGAGGGAGCTGACCACCCCGCTGACAAGATCCCGCACGCAGGCGGACAGGCTCATGAAGGCGCCCCGTTGCGGGGCTGCCACCGCGAGGCTGGTGATGGCCTGTCCCGGCACAAAGCGGCCGCTGGCAAACACGAAGAAAAATCCTGCCAGCACCAGGACCGGCCCGACTGTGAGGCGCGGGGCATGGGTCAGGACCAGCAGCACCGCGCAAGCCGCCAGGGTCACCAGGGTATAAACTTTCCGACGTCCCCGCCGGTCCGCCCAGCGCCCCACCATGGGACCGGAAAAAATCGTCAGGATACCCCCGGTGAGATACACCAGGAACAACTGCTTTTCCTCCAATCCCACATTGGCCACCAGATAAGGGGACATGAAGGGAATCACCGTAAAGTGCGCTCCCACCATCGCTGACATGAAGAGCAGCGCCCATTGCACATTGCGGTTCAAGCCCAGCGCCATCATCGCCTGCCAACGGTTCACGGGGGGCCCGGTGGCCAGATGTCCCCGCAGCGAAGGCACGCCGCGCAGGGCGATCACCCACATCACCGCGCCGACGGCGGCGATCAGAAAGAAAGGGGTTTCCCATTCATATTGCTGGGCGAGGAACAACCCGGCCGGCACTCCCAGCGCGGAGGCCACGGAAAACGCCGTCATCACAATCCCGATCCCGGCCGCCCGGCGGGCCGGGGGCACCACATCGGCCACGATGGTCATCACCAAGGCCCCGGAAACGCCGCCGAAGCCGCCACTGATAATCCGGGAAACCAGCAAGGCCTCGAAACTGCGTGAGAGCGCACAGGCGAGGGTCCCCATCACAAATCCGCCAAACATCACCAGCAACAGCGGCCGCCGGTCAAAACGGTCTACAAACGCCGTGGCCACCAATCCGACCAGGCCCGCGCTCCAGGTGTAGCCTGACACCAGCGAGGCAAACTTGGCCGGCCCGATGGCCAGTTCCCGCATCAGTTGCGGCCCCATCGGCATCATGATCATGAAATCCATGATGTGGGCGAACTGCACTGCGGCCAGCAGCAGGAGCAGCATGCGTTCGGATAGGATGAATCGGGGCATGGGGGAGAGGGGAGCCTGGGGCTCCGGCTGGTGTTTTTTGGAAAAGTAGGATGGCCTGATTTTTACAGGCTGACGATGTCCCCCGGGCTAAAACACCCCGCCCGCACCCCCGGCCTCACTTCTTCTTGAAGAAATCCGCCAAGTCCCCCAATTGGTTGGGAGAGGGCTCCACATCGGTCGCCCGGATCGCCGCTTTTTGCAGTTCGCACAGGTTGGCGATGCCGAGTTTCCCCAGCCGCATCAGCGAGGCGAATTCCAGATCGGTGAAGGTACTTTCCTCGCCTGCACCTTGGATTTCGACAAATTCGCCGGTCTCGGTCATCACAAAGTTGAAGTCCACCTCGGCGTCCTTGTCCTCAAAATAATTCAAGTCCAGCAACGCCTCTCCCTTGAACATTCCGGCGCTGACGGCCGAGACCAACTTGGTCAGGGGAGAGCGGAACAGCTTTTTCTCAGCCACCAGTTTATTGAACGCCATGGCGCAGGCGACCGTCGCTCCGGTGATGGCGGCGGTGCGGGTCCCGCCATCTGCCGACAGCACATCGCAGTCAATCCAGACCGTGCGCTGGCCCAGCACACTCAAATCCACCACGGAACGCATGGCGCGGCCGATCAGCCGCTGGATTTCGGAGCTGCGGCCATCCAGCTTGCCTTTGCTGATATCACGGGCTTTGCGGTCCTTCGTTGAAGCCGGCAGCATGGAATACTCCGCCGTCAGCCAGCCGCCCTGCACTCCCTGCTGCTTCATCCAATAAGGTACCCCGTCCTCCACCATCACGGTGCAGATCACCTGGGTCTCACCAAAGCAACTCAGCACCGACCCGGTGGCCTGCTTTGAGATGTTGGGAACAAACGAGATCGGGCGGAGTTGGTCCGGCTGGCGGCCATCGGAGCGTGTCATCCATTTCTGTGGCCGGGCCACACTGGGAAAACAAGGGACGATTCCAGGCTGCCATCCGTCTCCGCCGGGGGGAGGGCCACGTTTATTTCGGTTGGCGCGCCGCAGGCGGGACGTAGTCCACTTCCTCCGAAGGAAACCCGCTTTGCAGCAGCGATTCTGCCATGACAATCTGGGTATCCCTGCGGTTGGCCAGATCATCTGGACGATAGGGGACGATTTGGTGAGGGGAAATCCCGAGGCCTTCAATGCCCTTGCCTTTGTTATAACGGGCCATGTTGCTGTGCACGGCAAAACGGACGGCAAAAAGATCGCTGGGGACGGTGAGGGTGGCCTTGGAGGCGGACATGCCGGCGGTGGGGGTATCGCCGATGGCATGGGCCCGGCGGGTTTCCTTGAACATACCGGCCACGGTTTCACCGGCGCTGCGGACCCCGGCGTCAATGATGACGACCATGTTGCCTGGGTAAGGATTCTCCCCGGCCCCTTCGTAGCGGTCGTAGAATTCGCCCTTGGGGACAAACCGGCCAAACACCGCCACGTGGTCGCAGCCGCCGCCGCCGTTGGCCCGGAGGTCGAGAATCAGTCCCGGGGCCTGACCGATTTCCGCCAGCATGGCGTCGAGCTGTTTTTCGAGCCCGCCCGGCACATCGCGCAGGTGGATGTAGGCGAATCCGGCCTTCGTTTTGCCATAACTTTGCCGGCCCAGCTGCTTCAGTCCCTCTGGTGGGAAAACCGGTCCGGGGGGCACGAAGTTGGGCCCGCCGTTCCGTGTCAGGGCAATAGTCTGTTCCGCTCCCGGGCCGCGCAGAACCGTGAAGGAAATGGAGGTCCCTTCCCAGTCCGCCAGGCCCCAGTGGCAGGCGGCGTAGAGCGCCTGATGATCTGTTGAGAATCCTTCGGTCTCCCGCATTTTGGCGGCTTTTTGATCCAACCACTGCCGGGCCGGCACGCCATCAATGGCCGTTATTTTCTGGCCGGATTTCAGTCCGGCCGCTTCCGCATCCTTGAAGGCCAGCCGGATAAAAACCCCGTCCTCCACGACAACCAGATGCACCCGGGGTCCAGTCCAGCGGCGTCCATTCGATTCGTCGGGCAGGGGGATGTTGCTTTGCACGATCCCGGCATGGCCATCTTTCAGGCAAGCCGTCAGGCGTTGGCACAGTTTCAGGTGCGAACCATCGGAGGCCACGCCTTTGACAGCTTCGCGGAATTCCCGGGTTACGGTGGGCCAATCAATTTTTTTGACGGCAAAAAAGTGTCCGGCCTGCTTTTCAAATTCGGCGAGGAGAAAATCGATATCCCTGACGTAAACGTCCCTGCCGGCATCGGCGGATACTTTTCCCGGCAGGAGGACGGCCGAGGTGCCCAAGGTCAGGAAATGGCGGCGTTGCATGGCTGGAAAGGGGTTATTCAGGCAGGCTTTCCACCACGAGGCGGCCGCCATGGTCGGTGGTGTCCGCATAGTCCTTGCGCAGTTCCTCAAAGAGCTTTTTGGCGGCGGACGGCTTCCCGGTCTGGTGCTGCATCATGCCGAGGATGAAGCGGGCATAACCCCCTACGTTGGTGCCGTCGCCGTAATAACAATCGCTGAATTTTCCGATGGCCAATTCGAGGTATTTTTCCTGTTCATCGCCCTTGGTGTAGCGCCCCAGATAAAGGGCAGCACAGCCGGCGCGGTTGGATTTCGGGAATTTTTCGACCACCTGCTTCAGGAAAATCTGATTTTCCGGGGTGCGCGGGTTGGCGTTGCCCTTTTGATAGAGCTGCTCCAGTTCGGCATACTCGTCACGGCGGTATTCCTTGCTGTCTGCGCCCATTTTTTCCCGGGCCTTCCGGACATTTTTTTCCCGGATGCGTTCGAGTTGGGCGGCAGACACAGGAGCGTCCTTTTCCTTGGGTTTGGCAGCGGCACCGGTGGGATGGAGCGTGGCGAGGGCGAACACAAACAGGGCAGGGAGGGTGGCTTTCATGGGAGTTTGGAGCAGGGTGGGGAATTCAGTCCGGGCGGGTGCTGCTGGAACCTCCGGAGCGATCCCGTGGGGAGGCTTGATGTGAAGTGCAGGTGGTGGACACGATGGCGGAGTTTTCGCCTTAAAAGACGCACGGGTGACTGGATTCCGACAAGAAAATTCTGCAATCCCATTCCTTCCGCCAACGAGGGTCGACCGCAGAAGGGCTGTTGCTCCATGAGGGCCGCAGTGGTTGAATCGCTGCCATCCGGAAATCATGGGAGAACGACTCGACAGCCTGGAGCAATTTGGAATTGAGGTGATTCTCAACCGCCGCGCGGGATTCCGTGCCGGAATGCTGCGGGGATTTCTGAGTGGATTGTCAGGACTTTTCCATGGCATGGTGCAGGGCAGACTGGCGTTGTTCCGGAACCGGCTGAAGACGGACCATTATTTGGGCGCCATGGTGCTGAGTGTCGGCAATCTGACGGTGGGCGGCACCGGCAAGACTCCGGTGGTGGAGATGCTGGCGCGCCGGCTGCATGCCGAAGGCCGCCGGGTGGCGGTGTTGAGCCGGGGCTACAAGAGCAGGAATCTGCCGCTGCCGCACCGGCTCCTGCATCAATTCACCGGCCGCACCGTCGAGTCGCTTCCGCGAGTGGTCAGTGATGGCTCGGGACTGAAATTGGATAGTCTGACGGCGGGGGATGAACCCTACATGCTGGCGAAAAATCTGCCTGGAGTGGCGGTGGTGGTGGACAAGGACCGGGTGAAGGCGGGCCGGTATGCCGTGAAGGAACTGGGGTGCGATACCCTGATTCTGGATGATGGCCTGCAGTATCTCAAATTGCGCCGGCGTCTCGACGTGGTGCTGGTGGACCGTTCGGCCCCATTTGGAAACGAACACCTGCTGCCCCGGGGCACCCTGCGCGAGCCGCCCCGCAATCTGCGCCGGGCCAGTCACATTTTCCTGACTAAATGCGGCGACCAGTCCAACGACGAAATCATCCAGCGCCTCCGCCAGCACAACCGCACGGCGTCCATCCTCGAATGCCGCCACCGGCCCGTTTATCTGCAGAATGTCTATGACCCGGATGACCGGCAGGAGCTTGCTTTTGCGGAGGGGAAAAAGGTCGCCACCATCAGCGGGATCGCGGTGCCGGAGAGTTTTGAAAACATCATCGACCAACAGCTCGGAGCCAACATCGTGGTGCGGCGCCGGTTTACCGATCACCACCGCTACACCGAGGATGAAATCGACGAAGCCATCCTGCGCGCCGACGACAAGCTGGCACATTTTGTGGTGACCACGGAGAAAGATGCCGTCCGGTTTCCGGCGTTCGAGAAAACGCTGTTGCCCGTGTATTTCCTGCGGATTGAAATCGAAGTCCTGCGCGGCGCAGAAGCCCTGGATGAATGTGTGGGCCGGATTTGCCACCCTCAGGGGGCCGCCCCGCCCATGAAATTTGCGTAGCAGGAGAAAGGTTTCTGGTTTCGGATTTCCGGCCCGTATGCATGGATCGCGGAATCTGAAGTTTCCCCCGCCGCCTTCCCCATGCTGAACGAAATCGAATCCATCCATCGCGCCGAGAACGTGGCGCTGGACCGCGTGTTGCGCCGGGTCTTGAAAAAATCAGGCCTGGCGATGCCGCGGGGTGCCAGTGCCGGAGGGCCGGGACCGCTGCAGATTCTGGATCTCGCGTGCGGTTCCTGCCGGGAGGCTGGCACCCTGGTGGAAGTGTTCCGGGATTTTGAGGGCGCCGACCGGGATGTCAGGCTGGTAGGGGCGGATATCCGGGATCGTGAGTTGGAGGAAGCCGCCGCCCGCGCCCGCCTTGCGGGCCGGAGCCGTGATCAATTTGAGTTTCTCACGGAAAACTGCGCCAAACTGGACCGCCACCGCGAGCTGGGAGGCGATTTCGATGTGACCTTCCTGCGTCATCAGAACTACTGGAATGACAAACCCGTCTGGCAGCGGATTTTCGAGCAGGGCCTCGAAAAATTGAAGGACGACGGATTGCTGGTGATCACCTCGTATTTTGACCGGGAACATGCCCTGGCCCTGAAGGCCCTCGAGCGGGCCGGGGCGGAATTGATCGTGACCGAACAGAACGAAACCAGCCGCTTGCTGGACACTCCGGGAAAATCGGTGGACCGGCACGTCGCGGTCTTCCGCAAAAAGCGCTGAGGGAGCCGGTGGGCCCAGGTGGCGATGCCCCGCGCCCGGCACAAAATTTGAACAACCCGCGCCCGGCACGGTCACTAATCCATGCCGGCACTGATTTTTGTAACCGGTTTTGATGGGAGGTCGTCGGTGAAGCCAGGAACGTCTGCTCCAAAAAGAAGATTCCTGAACCACCAATCCTCCTCCCCCAAATCCATGAAAACACCGCTTCTCCTCGCTGCCCTCCTGTTTGCGCCCATCGTTTGTCCGGCGGAGGACACCCCTGCGCCAGTCCCGGCTCCGGCTGCCGCGCCAGCGCCGCCCGAGGCTTTTCCGAGGGCTGCCGCTTTCCGTCAGCAGATGCTGGAGAAATTTGATGCCGACAAGGACGGCCAACTTTCCGAAGCGGAGCGCGGCACCGCCAAGGCCGCAATGAAGGAGAAGGGCGGAGAATTCCGCGCCCGGATGCTGGAAAAATTCGATGCCGACAAGGACGGCACCTTGTCCGAAGCCGAGCGCGCCACCGCCAAATCAGCCGTCAAGGCCCGTCGCCCCGGTGGCAAAGCTTCCGAGGGTGAAAAAGGCGAAGCGAAAGCCGCCGCCAAACACCGGCAGGTGCTGGAAAAATTTGACGAAGACAAGGACGGCCTGCTTTCCGAAGCCGAACGCGCCAAGGCCCGCGCGGCCCGCAAAAATAAAACTACCAACTGACCAGGTCCGCTTTCGGGCGCATTCTTTACATCACCCTTCCTTTCTGCTCTGACCGGGTTCCTGATGGAGATCCGGTCAGAGCTTGTGACATTTCCCACCCCCGCGTTATCACCCACCGTCCCGAAAATACCATGAAACCTGCCTTGCTTCACGTCTCTTGGCTCGCCGTTGCGGCGGGTGCCTATTACGCCGGCTCTGCCATGCAAAAACCGGATGCCAGTGGCGCCGCCTCCAATCGTTCGCTGAACGTGGCGACGGGCTCCGGCCTCACCGCCGCGGAGCGTGCCGGCTCCGTCAAGACCTCCGCCATTTCCCGGGATGCCTCCATCGCTGACTTCCTCAGCCGGTATGAACTCGGGTCCGGGAAGCCCCTGACCGCAGAGAAAATGCGCCAGGCGATGTCCGAAGCCCTCCGCGAGACCGATCCCGTGAAGAGCACGATGCTTTTCGCCCGCCTCCTTGAGGAAATGACCCCTGAAAACGCCGCCGAGAGCATGGCGACCCTGAGCGAGAGCATTTCCGGCTTTGAAATGATGCGCTACATGCCCCTCCTCGCCTATCAATGGGGCACCGTGGATTCCAAAACCGCCTTCGCCGAACTCGACAAGCCGGGTGGGGATGGCCGCATGTCCATGATGAGCAAACCCATCATCCTCGCCGGCCTCGCCAGCAAGGACCCCGCGGCCGCCCAAGCCTGGCTCGCCGAACAGAAGGACCTCCCCGGCAAGGAATTCTACACCCAGTCCATCATCAACGGACTGGCCAAATCGGACCTCAATGCGGCGGTGGACTACGCCGCCAAACAGGAAAAGGCCGAAGACCGCACCCGCTCCGCTGAGACCATAGCCCAGGAAAAAATCAAAGGCGGCATTGATGCCGCCGCCACGTGGGCGTCGTCCCTCACGGATCCCGACATGAAGAAGGGAGCGATGCAGACCGTCGCCAATCAGTTGGCACGCACCGACGTGAACAAAGCAGCCGAATATGTCAAACAATACGGCAACGACGAGTGGGCCAGCGGAGCCATCGGCGATGTCGCCCAACGCATGGCCCGGTCCAATCCCCAGGATGCCCTGAAATTTGCCGAAGGCCTCAGTGGCAGCAATCAACCGGTCGCTTACCGCGAATCCATCCAAGCCTGGACCCGGGATGACTCTGAAGCTGCCAGCAAATATGTGAACGCCATGCCGGTCGGAGCCAACCGGGATGCCTCGGCGTCCGCGCTGGCCAATTCCATCGCCCGCGATGATCCCGCGAGCGCCATTGCCTGGACCGATAGCATCGCTGACCCCAAAGTCCGCGAAAGCACCCTGATCGACGTGGCCCGTGATTACCGCCGGAGCGATCCGGATGGCTACGCCGCCTGGTTGCCTGGCAGCGGCCTCTCCGCCGAAGCCCAGCAGCAGGTCAACGAGCGTGGTGGTGGCGGCTGGCGTGGGGGCGGTGGCGGCCCTGCCGGCGGTTTCCGCGGCGGCCCTCCAGGTGGCTTTGGGGGCGGTCGAGGCCGCTGAGATTATTCTTCTTCCGGAAAACCCGGCTGCCTCACCCGCAGCCGGGTTTTTCGGTGAATGGGGCAGGCAGCGGGGTCTGGCGGCTGGTGAGGCCCCTCAACGCGCTTTCCTGCTTTCGAGGAAAAAATACCGCTGGCGCATTTCCCCGCTGCGCCCTTTACTTCACGCTTAGATTTTTCCGATTTTCCTATGAAGTTCCGTATCAGCAAAGAGAAGTTTCTGGAGGGCCTGCAGCAGGTCCAGAATGTGGTCAGCAGCCGTGCCACTCTCCCCATCCTTTCCAACGTGCTGATCGAGGCCGACCGGCAGGAACTTCGTTTCACCACCACCGACCTGGATATCGTCGTCAGTGGCCGCATCTCCAGCACCGGGGACGATGACATCGGTCTCCAGATTCTGGAGCCTGGAGCCATCACCCTCCCCGTCCGCCGTTTGGCCAGCATCGTGCGCGAGCTGCCCGCCAGCGAAGTGGAAGTCACTGTCTCCGACGAAAACACCGCCGCCATCAAGTGCGGCAACAGCTTCTTCAAAATCCTCGGCCTGCCGCCGGATGACTTCCCGCCGCCCCCGCGCTTCGAGGACGTCAAGGAATACAAGATCACGCAGAAAACCATGCGCGACGCGTTGAAGAAAACAGCCTACGCCATCTCCACCGATGAGACCCGCTACGTCCTGAACGGCATCTATTGCCAATTCAAGGAGGGCAAAATGACCCTCGTCGCGACCGATGGCCGCCGCCTCGCCATGACCGATGTCGACGTGGAATTCCCCGAGAGCCACGAAGTCTCCGTGATCGTCCCCACCAAGGCTGTCAACGAATTGCAGCGCCTGCTCAAGGATGACGGCGGTGAACTCCGCATCCGCATCGGCGCCCGCCAGATCGCTTTTGAGCTGAACCAGAATCTCCTCGTCAGCAAACTTATCGAAGGCAACTACCCGAACTTCCGCCAGGTCATCCCCGGCGCCGCCAAGGAACGCGTCACCCTCGAGCGCGAAGCTTTCCTCGCCGCTGCCCAGCGCGTTTCCCTCCTCGCCCCGGACAAGTCTAACAGCGTCAAGCTCCACTTCTCCAAGGACAACATCGAGATCACCGCCAACAGCGCCGACATCGGCGAAGCCCGCGAATCCATCGCCGTCAAATACAGCGGCCCGGACATGGCGATCGCCTTCAACCCGGAATACCTCGTCGCCCCCTTCCGCAACCTCGATGCCGACGAAATCTACCTCGACCTCATCGACGAAGTCAGCCCCGGCGTCATCAAGATCAACACGCCCTTCCTTTACGTCCTGATGCCCATGCGCGTCAGCCAGTAGGGCGCGAGCTACCGGGAAGATGCCTATAAATGAATAGGCCAAAGTCCATTCCCCCGCCACTATCTAAGGTGGTCGGTTTCATCTTGGATATCCTGGGTAAGGCTATCGCAATAACCACCGCAGGATTGGTGCTAGGCTCTTTCCTGCTGCATGACGCTCCAGGGGCATTGATAGGATTCACTGGCTTTTTCGGGGACTCTCGCCTCTGGATGTTCATCGGGGCCCTCATTTACAGCCTGAGTTGTGGTTTTTGTTGGCTTAAATGGAGGACGTTCTCCACGTCGTGTTTCTTTGGCTTTTGGTCGTTCTGCAGGCCTTTTGATCCAATTTTGTTAACCCACTGCCGCCGCTGCCTGTGAATAAGCTTAAAATCACTCTCTGGATCGGGGTTCTGGCCAACACTGTCATCGCTTTCGCCGGACTATATCTTGGTATCGTTTTCGAATATATATTCCGCTCCACGATAGAAGGCGGGGTGGATGCTATGCCGCCACTGTCCAAACTTTATATCTGGCACGAACAATGGTGTTTTACGGTTTTTACGGTCCCCCTGTTGATCGTAGCACTTATCCTTTCTGCACGACGCACTCTTTCCTTCGAGGGGACTTTGCTTTTCGGAGCCCTCGTCCTGCTGAATATTGCTCTGCAAATTTCCGTTGCTGCCGTGGCGTTGGGCCAACCTTTCATTCCAATTGTCGTCAAGGCACACCCCGCCTGATGACCAGCTGCCGAAGCCGCAGGGTCGCCTCATCCCGGCTGAGCGCGCCCGCGGCGACGGAGAGGGTGAGATTTTCCCACGCATCCACATCCAGGATCTCCTCCTTCAGCAGATTGTTTTCACTGAGGAAGACCAAGCAGGTGGCTAGGGCTGCGCGTTTGTTGCCATGCACGAAGGCGTGGTTGCTGCACAGGTAAAAAAGATAAGCCGCGGCGATTTCGATCGGTTCCGCCAGCAATGGGGTGCCGAGCCTTGTTGCCTGGGGGGCCGCTACTGCGGATTCCAAAAGCTCGCGTGACCAGAGACCGGCTCCGCCCCCATGCGCCCGCAGCACTTCGTCATGGATCGCTAAAACAGCCTCAACGGTGGGATGTTTCATCAGCGGACTCAGGAAAGCCGACGGAAGAGCTCGCTATTCTTTTGAATGAGCCGTTTCGCTGTGCCGGCAGCCTGTTCCGCTGAAATCACGGACGGGTCCATCGCTGCAATCGTGATGGTCCCACCCGCATGGACTTCCACGTTCACCTCGTCCCCGACCTTGAACCGCGCGAGCTGGAGCAGGGCGGAATCGAAGATGATCCCTTGGGAGTTCCCGATTTTGGTGATGGTTTTGATCATGGTTAAACTATGTTTTACGCCAATAAGGTTGTCAAGACTGCCGGACGCGATTGCAAATCCCGCGCTTTCCTGTCCAGATGACGCCCCGAAAATGAAAGCAGTCTCCCTTTACGACACCACCTTGCGCGATGGCACGCAGGGCACCGGCATCAGTTTTACCGTCGCTGACAAACTCCGCGTGGCGGAAAAGCTCGATAGTTTCGGGATCGATTACATTGAGGGCGGCTGGCCGGGTTCCAATCCCCGGGACGTGGAATTTTTCGCGGAAGCTGCCAAACGTTCGTGGAAACACGCAAAATTGTGCGCCTTCGGCATGACCCGGCGGGGGAACAGCAAAGTCGAAGACGATGCCCAGGTGCAATTGCTGCTCGATGCCAACACCCCGGTCATCACCATCGTGGGCAAAACCTGGCCGCTCCACGTCACCGAGGTTTTCCGCGTCAGCCTGGAGGAAAATCTGGCCATGATTGCCGACACCGTGCGCTTCCTGAAGTCCCACGGGCGCGAAGTCTTTTACGACGCCGAGCACTTCTTCGACAGCTACAAGGAAGACCCTGACTACTCGCTCGCCACCATCAAAACCGCCCGGGACGCCGGAGCCGACCTCATCGTCCTCTGCGAAACCAACGGCGGGGCTCTGCCCAACTTTATTGCCGAAGTCACTGCCGCTGCGGTGGCGCATCTCGGCTGCGGGGTTGGCATCCATACCCACAACGACGGCGGCACCGGAGTGGCCAACGCTCTTGCGGCGATCCACGCCGGAGCCATCCAAGTGCAGGGCACCATCAACGGTTACGGCGAACGGGTGGGGAATTGCAACCTCACCACCATCATCCCCAACCTTCAGCTCAAGATGGGGATCGAAGTCGTGCCGGACCTCACCCGCCTCAGCGAAATCTCCCATTTCATCGATGAACTGGCCAACGTGACCCCGGACCTGCGCGCCCCTTACGTGGGCCGTGCCGCTTTCACCCACAAAGGCGGACTCCATGTGCACGCGGTGCAAAAACTGGCCCGCACCTACGAACACGTCAGTCCGGCCCTCGTCGGCAACCAGCAGGTCATCGTGCTCAGCGACATGTCAGGCCAGAGCAACATCCTGATGAAGGCTGCAGGCATGGGTCTCACCATCGAAAAGGGCGGGCCGGTGGTCCGCGATTTGTTGGAACAGCTCAAGACGCTCGAAAAGGAAGGTTACGAATTTGAAGCCGCCGACGCTTCTTTTGAACTCCTGATCCGGCGCACCCTCGGACAAACCACCCCGCTGTTTGATCACGTGGAATTCGAGTGCGTGTTCCGCCGGGATACCTTGCGCGGTTACGAAAACTGCCTCGCCACGGTCAAACTCCACACCGGCGAAGAGACCATCCTGACGGTCGCTGAAGGCGACGGTCCTGTGAATGCCCTCGACGGCGCGCTGCGCAAAGCGCTGATCGCCCGCTATCCGGAAATCGCCCAGGTGCAGCTCACCGATTACAAGGTCCGCATCATCGACGGTCACAGCGGTACCGCCGCCCGCACCCGCGTCCTGATTGATTCCACTGACGGCACCCGCGACTGGTCCACTGTCGGCGTCTCCGGCAATATCATCGACGCCTCCTGGCGCGCCCTGGTAGACAGCATCGAGTACTTCCTGATGAAGCGCTAGCGGCTGCACGGAGGGACGAGGCTCCTGCCGGGTCATCAGAGCTGGAGCTTTTCCCGGACATTCTACCATTCACCGGGGAACGCGGGGGACTCTCGGCCACCCCCGTCATGTCAGATGTTATCCGTTAGTCCGGTGGAGTTGGCGGAGCCGAGGGCGTTGCTGATGTCCACCGGACTGGGGCTGTTGATGCCGAGTTGCTTCAGGAGGTCGTCGACAACGGGAAGTTGAATGCGGTGACGGAGCAGGGCATTGACCAATTGATCAGGCACATTCCCGCCGTTTCCGCCGCCTCCATTGGAACCGCCGCCGTCGCCATTGCCGCCGATGAGCTGGCCGTTGGTGCTGAGCACGCGGACGCTTTCGATGTTTTCGAGGGGTTTCATGCTGGCCGTGATCAATTCGGGAGCGACCTTGGCCAGAATGGATTTCATCTCGAAAGCCATCACCGCTTCGCCGAGCAGATTTTTGGCCTCGTTGAGGGAACGCATCCCGTAGGCTTCGGCCTCGTAGCGCTTTTGATCGGCCTCGGCGCGGATGATGATGGATTCGGCCTCGGCGCGGGCTCCGGTGAGCCTGGCCTCGGCCAGGTCTTCGGCCGCTTTCTTCTCGGCTTCGGCGGCCACGGTGACGCGGGTGGCATCCCGTTCGGCGTCCTGACGGGCGGAGATCACTTCCACCTCGCGGGTGCGGTTTGCTTCGGCGATCATCCGCACCGTGGTGACGTTTTCCTCCTCCCTCACCTTTTCCGCGAGGGCCTTGGAGGCTTCGGCTTCGGCCTTGGATTTGGCCTCGCTCTTCTGGGCGATATTGATGGCGGCTTCCTGCTGGGAAATTTCCACCGCCTGCTTGCGGGCAATATCGGCGGTTTCCAACTGGCGCGTTTTCTCGAGATTCGATTGTTCGATCTCCCGTTCCTTGTTGATGTTCTGCAGCGCGATTTGTTTGGCTGCCATGATTTCGGATTCCTGGGCCTCGCGGTGCCTCATGGCCTGCTCGGTCTTGATCAGCGCTTCCTGTTCGGCTTTGCGCATGGAGACTTCGCGTTCCTGGCTGAGCCGGGCAAACTCGCCTTCCTGACGGATTGTCAGGGACTGTTGTTCAGCTTCGAGGTTTTTGGCCTCGATGCGGATGCGCGTTTCCTGCTCGATCTTGTTGCGCTCCTCGCGTTTGGCTTCGGTGATCCGGGCGATATTGGCCAGGCCCTGGGCATCGAAGGAGTTGGTGGCATTGAAGTATTCCACGCTGGTCTGGTCCAGGCCGGTGAGGGAGACGGATTCCAGTTCCAGCCCGTTTTTGGCGAGGTCTTCCGCCACGGTGGTCTGCACGCTTTGGACAAAGTCGGCGCGTTTTTCGTGAAGGGTCTGCATGTCCATGCCGGCGGCCACGGCGCGCAGGGCGTCGACGAATTTGCCCTGGAGGATCTCGCGCAATTCCTCGGGATGCAGGGTCTTGCTGCCGAAACTCTGGGCAGCCTGGGCAATCGCTTCCGTGTCCTTTTTCACGCGGACAAAGAACTCGGCTTTCACATCGGCACGGATACGGTCGAGGGTGATGAGCGCCTCATTGTTGGCCCGTTCCACCTGGAGGCGCAGGGTCATCATGTTGACCGGAGTGATCTGCTGGAAAATGGGCAGCACGATGGCGCCACCGTCCGCGATGACCTTTTGTCCGCCGAGGCCGGTCCTGACAAAAGCACTTTCCTTGCTGGCTCTGACATAAAAACGGGAAAGGATACTGAGGAAAACCACCAGGATGGCGACGCCGGCGATGGCGGAGAGCACTCCCGTGTTGGTGAGAAGGTCCATCACGCCCCCTTGGCCGGGGCCTCGGAGTTCAGCTTGGGCGAGGAAGGAGGGCAGAATCTGCAGGATAGGGAGTTCAGTCATGGCAGGATGGTCAGGTGGCAGGTAAGTACTACGAATAAAGCGAGGGGGAGAGGTCGGGGTTGTTGTTGGGCGTGCCCCGATAGTGACCGGTGGATTCATCCCGGCTTTGCAGCAGGATTTCACCTCCCTGGGGCACATTGCCGCCGGTCACAAAAGCCATCACGTAGTGGCTCCGCCCGTCGGGTCCGGTGACCTTGACTTCCGCGGCACGGTCGGTGGTGGCGGTGCCGATGGTGACCACTCCGACGCGCCCGATCAACAGGGCTGGGGAGAAGGCGCTGGTTTCGTCCTGGGGAAGGAGGCGGCCGAGCAGACGGTTGGAAAATTTCAGCGCGGGCAGCGCGGCGAAGAAAGCCACCAGCGCTGCTATCGCGGGAAGCAGAGGCCCCGGGCCGATCAAAACAAGGAATTGCTGGAGCAGCATGCCGGTGATGCTGAAGGCGGCGAGGAAAGCGCACAGCGAGACCAGCACCGGGACTTTGCCGATTTCCAGCCAGGAGAGCAATGGGCTGGCCACACCGGATTCGGTCTCTGCGGAAGTGTCAGGAGCGGAGTCCGCGCCGTCCGGCAGACCGAGCAGGTCGCTCAGGAAGTCGGAAATGCCGAGACCCATGACGAGGCTGATGCCCTCAAGCAGGGCAAAGCACAGCAACAGGACGAAAGCCGCTGCAAAGACGGAATTGTGAGGAGCCAGCAGCCAGGACATGATGAGGAAGACGCGTCATTATCCCTGGGTTCGGCCAGCATGCGAGTACAATTGCATCGTGGTATTGGAAGACCCGGTCCGGGTTCCGGGGAATCGTTATTTTTAATGGATAAAAAAGAGTTGCAGATTTCCCGCGCAGCTGCACTTTGTGTCGCAAAGCTCAACCTGCCACCTATGATGCCCGCCGACCGCGAAGCTGCTGACCACCTCAAGACCATCCGGGCCCTGATGGAGCGTGCCACCATTTACCGGGCGATTTCCGCTCCGACGGCTTTGGCGGGAGGATTATCGACCCTCGCGCTCTGCGGCCTGCTCTGGCAGGCGGAACCGGGCACGCGGCCCTCTCCGGAATCCTTTGTAGGGTTGTGGGTGGGCGCGCTGGTCCTGGTGAGCGTGTTTAATTTGTGGTTGCTCTACCGCAGCGCCCGGCAGCGGGGCGATGCCTTTGCAAGTTCGGGGATGCGGATGGCCCTGCGGTCGGTCTCACCTCCCCTGGCGGCCGGATTTGTTCTCAGTACGCTGGCGGCGGTCACCCGCTCCAATGGTTATGCCGACATCGTGGCTTTCTGGATTTTGTTTTATGGTCTGGCGCTGCTGGCCATGGGCTCATTCGCCCCCCGTTCCCTGCTGATGCTCGGCACCGGGTTTTTCGCGATGGGACTGCTGGCCTTTCTCCCTGAAGTGAGGGCCTTGGAGGGGAGATCCTATCAGGCCTCGCTGCTCTACATGGCCCTGTCCTTCGGAATCCTGCATCTCCTGTATGCAGGTTATGTATTTGTCTCTCAGAAAAACCGGACGCCATCCGTCACGGAAGACCGGGCATGATTGATTTCTCACAGCTTGATAAAATCATCCACGAAAAAGGGCGTCTGGCCATCATGACGCTCCTCGCCGCCCGTGCCGACTGGTCTTTCCAGGATCTCAAAACCGAACTGAAAATGAGCGATGGCAACCTCATCACCCACCTGCGCTCCCTCTTCAAAGCCGGCTACACCACCGAAACCAAGGAAATGCTGGGCCGCCCCCAGACCCGCTACGCCCTCAGCCCGGCCGGGCGCACCGCGTTTACTGCCTATCTGAATGTCCTCGAAGCCATCGTCCGCTCGGCCCGCTCCGGAGGCTGATCCCCCCTTTTTGAAGTGTTACTTTGTGACACAAAGTCAATTTCCTCTCCACGCGTCCATAACTATAACCTGAATATCCCCATGACTATCACCCTTGCAACCCACCAGGGCATGTGTTTCGGCGTCCGTGACGCCTTGCGCAAAACCCACGACACCGCCGCATCCGGACCCGTCACGGTGCTGGGAGAACTGGTGCACAATCCCGTGGTCCAACAACATCTGGCCACCCTCGGCGTGCAGCGGGCGCATTTGGAGACCGTCGGCAGCAGCGCAACCTCCCGCGTCATTATCACGGCGCATGGGGCAGCTGACCGGCATCGCGAGGCTTGGGGTGATGCTGGTTATGCGGTGACGGACACCACTTGCCCGCTGGTGAAAAAGGCGCATGCGGCGCTGGCCCTCCTCGTCGCCCAGGGCTGTCAACCAATCGTGATCGGTCAGGCAGGGCATGTTGAGGTCCGTGGTTTGTGCGGTGATTTTCCAACGGCTCAGGTCGTGCAGGACGAGGCGGAAGTGGATCGACTAGCTTTCGCCCCGAAGTTTGGAGTCGTGGCCCAAACCACCCAGCCCATCGCCAAAGTGCGGGATCTGGTGGCGCGGCTCCAACAGCGCCATCCGGAGGCCGGGATCCTTTTCAAAGACACGGTCTGCCAGCCCACCAAAGACCGTCAGGCGGCGATGGAACGGCTGTGCCTGGAAAATGATCTGATTGTGGTGATTGGAGGCCAAAATAGCAATAACACCCGGCAACTAGTTGAAACGGCGCGTCAGGCTGGGGTGAGGGCCCATCAGGTGGAGACCGCCGCGGATTTGCAGGCCGCTTGGTTTCAAGGAGTGGACCGGGTGGGAGTGACGGCGGGCACTTCGACTCTGGATGAAACCGTGCAGGCCGTGGTGGCCCGTCTGAAACAGATGGACTCGGCACAGCGGGCATCCAGTCCGGTGGGACGGCTCGCCCCGATCATCCAGCAAGCGGCCGCGGCCCTCTTCTGAGCCATTCAAAAAATCAAACAACCAGGGACCAAACCATGAATGCTTGTGAATGGATTCAATACTACGAAAAACACCGCCAACGCCACGCGGCGGAAGTTTATGACTGGGGCACGTCCCCGTTGCCTGACCGGGAGAATTCCGGCATCCAGGCCCTTGCGGGTTCGTTGGCGATTTTCCAGTTGGGCGAGTCCGGCGGAGGGACCCGGCTGCGGCGTTATGCTGAGGTATTGTCAGCGGCGGACCCGGCGTTTGCGGGCTACAGCCGTGCCGTGGAGCTGTTCATCCGGGAGGAAAATGCCCATGCGGAGTTGTTGAAGGAGATGGTACGGCGTCTCGGCGGCACTCTGTTGGAAAAGCAGTGGAGCAATTCGGTCTTCCGGTTTGTCAGGAGCGCCCTGGGTCTGGAGTTCAATGTGCAGATTCTGCTGAGCGCGGAATTGATCGCCCGGGGGTATTACGGCCTACTGGCCCGTCATGCGCCCGACCCAGTCATCCGGGAAAGCTGTCTGAGGATTACCCGGGATGAGGTAGGGCACATCGCGTTCCATGTGGACTTCTTCCGGGACCGCCTTGCGGTTTGGCCTGCCTGGCGTGCGGCCCTGTGGCGGGCCCAATTCTTATTCTTGTTCCAATGTGCCGGTCTGGTGGTTTGGTGGGATCATGGCCGGGCTCTGCGGGGCTGCGGAATCTCCCGGCAGATGTTCCAGGAAAAGACGGGGCGGGCATGTCACTCGTTTTTGGGTTCCCTGAACAGCGGTGGTGCGAAGTGGCGGGGAATAAACGCGGGGTCCGGCACCAGAGTTGAAGCGTAGCTGGAGCAGTATGAAAACATGGTTCATCACCGGAGCATCGTCGGGATTTGGCAGGGCATTGGCATCAGCCGTGATCGCGCACGGGTACCAAGTCGCAGTCACGGCGCGGGATGTTTCCCAGGTGGAGGACCTTGTCCAGAACCATCCGCTGCAGGCCAGGGCGTATGCGTTGGACGTGACGCAGCCGGAATCCATCCAGCAGGCCATCGCGGAGGCGAGGCGGGATTTTGGCCGGTTGGATGTCGTGGTGAACAACGCCGGTTATGGATTGATCGGCGCTCTGGAGGAGTGCAGCGAGGACCAGATGCTGCAGAATATCGAAACCAACCTGACAGGACCGCTGCGGGTCATGCGGGCGGCTTTGCCCATATTCCGGGAGCAGCGCGGCGGGCATTTTATCAACATGGGTGCGGCGGCCGCGATTTCGAACTACGCGGGGTTCAGCGTTTATGGCGGGGCCAAGGCCGGGATGGAATTGGCGTCTGAAGCGGTCGCGGCCGAGGCGGCTCCGTTTGGGGTGAAGGTGACGGTAGTGATCCCGGGACCGTTCCGCACGGACTTCATCGCCCGATCGCTCGACCGGGCAAAGCAGGCGGTGCAGGAGTATGGGGCGACGGCCGGTAAGTTTCGGGGTTTCCTCGAAAAGGTGGATGGCAGACAGCCGGGGGATCCTGCCGCTGCGGCGCAGGCCATCATCCAGGCTGTGGAATCCGACAAACCGCCATTCCGCCTTGTCCTGGGGAAATATGCCTATCAAAAAGCGCGACGCCAGCTCGACAGGCTGCGGGCCGAATTGGATGCATGGGAGAGCGTGGGGCTGCCGACTGATTACCCCGCTTGATCCTCCGTCAGGATCATCCAATGGAATCCAGCTTCCCGGTGCTGTCACCGAAGTTGGCGGTCTTGACGCCCATGCGGTCCATCATGGAGAGGTAAAGATTGCACATCGGGGTGGCTTCACGCAGGCGCAGGTGACGTCCCTTTTTCAGGGTGCCACCGCCGCCGCCGGCCAGAATCACGGGGAGATCGTCGTGGTTATGGCGGTCAGGGTCGCTGATACCGCTGCCGAAGACGATCATACAATTGTCCAGCAGGGTGCCGTTGCCTTCCTTGATGCTCTTCAGTTTTTGGAGGAAGTAGGCGAACTGCTCGCTGTAATAGGTGTCGATTTTGGCGATTTTTTCGAGCTTGGCGGCATCCCGTTGGTGGTGGGAAATGCCGTGGTGGGCATCGGGCACTCCGATCTCAGGGAAGCTGCGGTTCGAGCCGTCGTGGGCAAGCAGGAAGGTCGAGATCCGCGTGGTGTCCGTCTGGAAGGCGAGCACCTGAAGGTCGAACATGAGGCGGATATGTTCCTGATAACTTTCCGGGATGCCGGTCGGTTTTTTGTAGTCCGGCATGGACTTGGAAAATTGGTCAGCGCTGGTGAGGCGGCGCTCAATGTCGCGGACGGAGGAGAGATACTCGTCCAGTTTTTGCTTGTCGGTGTAGCCGAGGTGTTTTTGCAGGGAGCGGGCATCCTCCATCACAAAATCGAGCACGCTCTTGTTGAAGAACTCTCGTTTGGCGCGGGCGGCGTCCTCTTCGCTGCCGCCGCCACCGCTGCCGAAAAGGCGCTCGAAGGCCAGCTTGGGGTCGCGCTCCGGGGCCAGCGGGGTGGTCTCGCTTTTCCAAGCCAGATTGAATTGATAGGAACAGGAGTAGCCGCTGTCGCAGTTCCCGGCCCGGCGGGCTTCGTCGCAGCTCAGTTCCAGGGAAGGCAGGCGGGTGAGCTGGCCGATGTCATTGGCGGCAACCTGGTCGATGGAGATCCCGTTGCGGATATCGGCCCCCGCGGTTTTGCGGGCCTGCACGCCGGTCAGGAAGCTGGCATTGGCGCGGGCGTGGTCCCCGCCGCCATCGCCGTTGGCGCGGGCCTTTTCGTGTTTCAGGCCGGAGATGACCTGGAATTCCGATTTCAGGTCCTTGAGCGGGGCCAGGGTGGGGCTGAGATCATAACTGGAGCCATCCTTCCCGGGAGTCCAGTGTTCCATGTTTTTGCCGTTGGGAGTATAAACAAACGCCATGCGCAGGGGCAGCGAGGCGGCGGCTCCGGTTTTGGCGGCAGCGGCCGCCCGGGCGGCAAAAGGAGCGGTGGCTTCCAGGGCAGGCAGGGCCATGAGCGTGCCGAGACCACGGAGGAAACGGCGGCGGGAAAATTCCTGGGACATGACTTTTAGGGAAAAATTAGGGGGATGGAGGGAACCGGAGCGGATCGCGTGCCGGGGACCAAAGAGATTGACGGCGGGGCCGGCAGCTTCCTTTCAACTTTCAGGAACGCCCGCCGGGGCGGAAACGATGCCGCCTTGCACGCCGGTGAAATCCGCCTACGGCAGTCAGCCTATGTCAGACTCCGGATTTTACGTCGTTCCCCCTGCCTTGCACCGTGATCTCATCGCCGCCGCCTATCAACACCGGGGCTACACCGCCGCCGAGGCTGCCGATGCCGCGCGCTTCTGCGAAATGGCCAGCACCCACGGCATCCGGACCCACAATGGCATCAAGGCGCTGCACCTTGACGAACATTTCGGCAGCAAAGCGGGAGGCTGTGTGCCGGGCGCGGAGATTGAGGAAATTCCGTCCCGGTTTGCCGCCTCTAAAATCTGGAATGCCAACCTGAAGCTCGGTCAATCCACCGCGTTTGCCGCGATGGAGGAAGCGATCCGGCTGGCGGATCAATATGGCATTGGGCAAGTGAGTGTGGACAATGCCTTCCACTATTTGTGGGGCGGTGGCTACGTCATGGATGCGGCGAAGCGCGGGTATATTGCCTACACCAACTGCACCGCCGCCCTCGCCGAGGTAGTGCCTTTTGGCGGAAAATTCCCCACCCTGGGCACAAATCCTCACAGTTGGGGATTCCCCACCACCGAGGCCCTCGGTTACCCGGTGGTAATTGATTGGGCCACCAGCACGGTGGCAATGGGCCGCGTGCAGCAGCTCAAACGCGAAGGCAAGGAACTCCCGCCCAACGCCGCAGTGGACGCGGATGGAAAGCCCACCACCGACCCCAACAAGGTAGCCGCCCTGGTGCCCTTTGGAGCCCACAAAGGTTATGGATTGGCGCTGATCAATGAGTTGGTGGCGGGTCTGATTGGCGGATCGCTGCCGACCCTGCGCAGCCGGCCGATTCCGGAGGGAGAAAAACGGTCCTGTTGTTTCTATTTCTCGGTGATTCACCCCGATGCCCTCAGCAGCGGGCTTTTTGCCAAAGGCCGCAGCCAAAACGAAAACCTCAAGGCGGTGCTGGGTGATCTCTTTGGCCACGGCAACGAAAGCTGCACCCTGCCGGGCCAGCCCGAAGCCAAAGCGGCGGCAGCCAGCGCTGCGGCCGGAGGATTGTTATTCAGCGAAGCCGAGATTGGGGAATTCAATGTGCTCGCCCGCGAATGTGGCCTGCCCGAGTGGAATCTGGCCAGCTTCGCGCGGGCCTGAGCGGCCGGAATCCTGCCTGGCGGGCCGGGCGATCCGGAGGCAAGGTGCGCCATGTCCGACACCCTGCCGCCATCCGGATTCCCCTGTTTGGTCAGTAGCGCCGAAATGCGCGAATTGGAGGCGCGTGCTTTTGCCGCAGGCATCGCGGAGCAGACCTTGATGGAAGAAGCCGGGGCCGGGCTTGCAGAATATGTCAGGGAATGCTGGCCTGTTCCCGGGGTGGCGGTGGTTTTTGCAGGCAAGGGGCACAATGCCGGCGATGCTTTTGTGCTCGCAGGACATCTGCTGCAGGCGGGCTGGCAGGTGGAGTTGCGGCTGGCCTGGCCGGAGGAGACCCTGCGGCCCCTGGCCGCGCTCCAACTTGCGGCGGTGCGGGACCGGGTGACCTTCGCGGCCGTGGACGCCATCGCGGTGCCGCCGGGGCGTCCGTTGTTGCTGGTGGATGGACTCCTGGGAATTGGAGTGGAGGGACCCCTGCGCGGGGAAGCCGCCCATGCGGTGCGGGCGTTGAATGCGCTGCGCCAGCGGGAGCACGCGGTGACGGTGGCGGTCGACTTGCCGAGTGGCCTCGGAAGCGATCCCGGTCCGGTGGCCGCGGATGTGACTATCACCCTGGGCTGGCCGAAGGATTTGTTGTTCACTGATGACGCGGCGGCTTTAGTGGGGCGCTTGGTTCTGGTGCCCCTGACAGGTTTGCCGGGCCCCGCCGAAATGGAGCATCGGGATGGATTGGTGACTGCCGCCGGTTTGCGGTCCCGGCTGCTGCCGCGTCCGGCCTTTGCCAAACATAAAGGGCAGGGGGGCCGGATCGGAATTTTGGCAGGGTCGGTGGGGCTGACCGGCGCCGCCCGGCTGGCGTCCACCGCCGCGGTCAGGATGGGCGGCGGATTGGTGACTCTGTTTTGCCCTCATCGCGTCTATGATATTCTGGCCGCCAGCTGCCCGCCGGAGGTGATGGTGCGGGCGGTGTCGTCCTGCCAGGAAGTGCGGGAGTTTCCCCTCGATGCCTTGGGAATCGGACCGGGCATGGGGCCGGCTCCCTTGCCGTTGCTGACGGAGTTGTTGTGGCATGACCCGCGCCCGGTGGTGGTGGATGCCGATGCCTTGAATGCGCTGGCCACCGGACCATGGTCAGGCCGCGGGACGGTTTCTTTTGCCGGACCGAGGCTGCTCACGCCGCATCCGGGCGAGTTGGCGCGGCTGGTGGGCGCCTGGAAGCCGGAGTGGGCAAACCGGCCCAGGCGGGAGCAGTCAGCAGCGCTGGTGGAGGCCTGGTGCGTGACCTTGCTGGCGAAAAGTGCGCGGTCTTTTGTGATCGAACGTGGCCGTCCGGCGGCGTGGAACGGGACCGGCCATCCGTTGATGGCGCGGGGCGGCATGGGTGATGTCCTGACTGGTTTTTTGACCACCTTCATCGCGCAGGGCATGCCGCTATATGAGGCTGCAGCTCTGGGATCGTGGGTGCTGGGCCGGGGCGCCGAGCTTTATCACCAGGCCACCGGTTGGGAGGAGCCGGGCCTCGCGTCCGAGGTCATGCATCACGCGGCCGGGGCCGCGATGGCCGGACTGCGGGCTGGATGAAAACAAAACCCGGAGAACGCAAGATCGCGCCTCACGGATCCGCCTTGGCCTTTGCTTCCAGCAAGTATTGCAGCGCCGCCATTTCGCCGTCCATCATCATGCGGTCAGCGTATTGACCCTGCACTTCCAAGGGGGCGGTGCTCAGATATTGGTGGGCGGAAGCTGTTGATTTCATCAGTTCTCCCATTCGCTGCTTTTCCAAGGTTGCTATTTCCAGTTCCTGGCCAGCCGTTTTGCCGGAATTCACAATTTCCGTGTTGGGGTCCATTTCTTTGAGAAAAAGGCCTCTCCAACTCAAGGCGGTTAAATCCGAAATCAACGTGGATGATTCGGTAAGCCTTTGTTGCTCGGATAGCCTTAATCCCAATTCAGCGAGGTTTTGCCGATCCTCTTCAAGCCCCGAAGCTTTAAGCCGGCCTAATTCCTTTTTGAAAAAACCAGCGAGTTCATTTGTCTTGAAAATCCCCGCCGATGCCTTGCCCAGAGGTCCCGACAATGAGAGAAAATAAGTATCTTTGAGTGGCACGCCACTGGCCAACAGTCCCTCTTTGGCTCCCACCATTCGCTCCCGGAGATGGTGATTCACCCGTCCTGTTTTGGAGAGGGCCGTTTCTAAAGTGGCGATCACAGCGCGGGTGTCCCCCAGATCCTGAGCTATCCGGGCCAGAAAGTAATATCCCAACGGGTTTTCCGGATCCGCTGCAATCAGGTTCCCGATCCATTTCTTTTGTTCCGCCGGATCGTCTCCTTTGGTGAATACCAAGCTGAGCATCGCCAGGCACACCTGGGGATTTCCCGGAAATTTTTCCGCCGCTTCCCGCAACACCGTTTCATCCCCGGTCAGATCCCACATCGCCAGCAGACTGACGGCATCCCGGTTCCGGCTGGCCAGCCAGGCCGCGCCGCGTTCCTTGGCCAGTTGATTGAAGGCCTCGGTGCCGAAAGTTGGCAGCGCGTCGGTGGGGATGGGTGCTGGTGCGACAGTTGTCGCCGGTCGCTGGACCACGGGTTTTGAGGCGGGCCGGGTCCCGGCCAGTTCAGGAGGCCGCGGGTACCACCACCACACCAGACCTCCCAGCAAAAGAAGTCCCGAGAAAATCCCTGCAATGCTCCGGCGTGTCATGCGGGAGGACTAGCGTTCCCTGCCCGGCTTGGCAAGCCTCGGGCCAAACAAACGGAGCGCGGATTTGTAATCCGCCCCGGCAACCCTGGGGCAGCCGGGGAAAGCTACCGCCATGGCTCCGGGGCGGACTGGAAGTCCGCGCTCCGTTTTCCGCTAACCGAGCCGGTTCAGGGCGCTGAGCGCGGCTTTGATGGAGGCCAGTTCGATGTTGGTGTCGACCCCGGCGCCCCAGCGGGCGGTGCCGTCGGGGCGGGTGATTTTGAGATAGGCGATGGCGCTGGCGGCGGTGCCGGCGCTGAGGGCGTGTTGTTTGAAATCGGTCACTTCAAATGGAGGCACCCCGGCCTGGATGAGCGACTGCACGAAGGCCGCAATCGGGCCATTCCCGGAGCCGGTCAGATGCACTTCCGCGCCATCACGTTTGGCGGAGACGCGGCAGCTGAAGACGCGGTCCACCCCATCGGCATGGAAGTGATGCAGTTCCCAAGGGCTGGTGCGGTCCACATATTCCTGCCAGAACATGTCCTTCAATTCCGCCCCGCTGACTTCGCGGCCGAGGTGGTCCACCGCGTCATTGGCCAGCGGGCCGAACTCGCGCTGGAGGTCCTTGGGGAGGTCGATCCCGAATTCGCTCTCCAGCATCCAGGCGACGCCGCCTTTGCCGCTTTGGCTGTTCACGCGGATCACCTCGCGGTATTCGCGGCCCAGATCCGAAGGATCGATGGTGAGATAGGGCACATCCCAATGGATGGGGGCCTTGCCCGAGTCGCGCTCGGCGAGGCCTTTTTTGATGGCGTCCTGATGGCTTCCGCTGAAAGCCGTGAAAACCAGTTCGCCGGCGTAGGGCTGGCGCGGGGCGACGGTCATGCCGGTGGTCCGGTTGTACATGTCGGCGAGGGCATTGATATTGGAGAAATCCAAACCAGGCGCGATGCCATGCATGTAACAATTCATGGCCACGGTGACGATATCCAGATTGCCGGTGCGCTCCCCATTGCCGAAGAGAGTGCCTTCCACCCGGTCTGCGCCGGCCAGCAGGCCCAGTTCGGTGGCGGCCACGCCCGTGCCGCGGTCGTTGTGGGTGTGCAGCGAGATGATCAGGCTGTCGCGGTTTTTGATATGGCGGCACATCCATTCGATCTGGTCGGCATACACGTTGGGCATGGCGACTTCCACGGTGTCAGGGAGATTGAGGATCATCTTCCGCTGCGGGGTCGGCTGCCAGACGTCCATCACGGCTTCACTGATTTCCCTGGCGAATTCCAGCTCGGTGGCGCTGAAGCTTTCCGGCGAGTATTGCAGCACCACTTCGGTGCCGGTCGATTCCAGGCGGGAGAGCCGGTCCTTGATCAACTGCGCGCCTTGCCGGGCCATGCCGACGATCTCCTCCTGGGATTTTCCAAAGACCACCCGGCGCTGGGCCGGGGACGTGCTGTTGTACAGGTGGATGATGACGCGCCGGGCGCCCAGCAGGCTTTCCACAGTGCGCTCGATCAAATCCTCGCGTGCCTGCACCAGCACCTGGATGGTGACGTCGGCGGGGATGCGTTTTTCCTCGATGAGACGGCGGTTGAAGGCGAATTCCGTGTTGGAGGCGGCGGGGAAACCGACTTCGATTTCCTTGAAGCCGCATTTCACCAAGGCGTCAAACATCTCCAGTTTTTGGGAGACATTCATCGGCACCGCGAGGGCCTGGTTGCCGTCGCGGAGGTCCACGGAGCACCAGATCGGCGCTTTGGTGAGGACGCGGTCCGGCCAGGTGCGGTCCGGCAAAGCGATGGGTGGATAAGCGCGGTATTTAACGGAGGGATCAGGAACCATGGGAATACAGAAAATAAATGGGTGGAAGGGGAGAGGGACAAAAAATCAGCCGCCGTGCCCGGTCTCCCCGGGAAACACCGTGCCGTCGGCCTAAAACAGGAAACGCAGCTCCGCCACCGCATGGCGGAGCGGGCTAAGTCGGAACGCTGGCAGGCAGGGCATCACGGCTTAATCACAGCACGCGGCGTTCCGAATGCAACCGGGACGCAGGCCGTGCGCTCCACGGCCCGGGCGGATTGGCGAAATGCCAGATCGGGTCACTCTGGTTGCCGCAGAGCGCGGTACGGGGGGCGCGCCAAACCAGTCTGGGGCGGGATGCTTGGGGTATCCTATACGATTAATCTTCAAGGAGTTGCACGCCACCACTCAAGGCGGGGAGCCGCTATGGCCCAAAGTTTGCGATCTGATTGGTGTGGCGGGCCTGCGGAACCTTTTGCAGCCTGCCATTCCAAACTACAACCCACCCGACCTATGAAATCCGTCCTCCTTCTCACTGCCTGCGCCATTTTTGGCGTGGCTTGCGACCAAAAAACCGAGGTCCCCGTCACCCCCACCAAATCCGTCGTGGTGGAAACTCCCTCGTCCACCAAGCTCTGGTGGAAAGGCAACTGGAATGTCGCCCAAGGCAAACTCAAACAACAATATGCCGACCTGACGGATGACGATTTGCTCTACGCGGAAGGCAAGGAGGAGGAACTGTATGGCCGCCTCCAGAAGAAACTGGGCAAAACCCGCGCAGAAGTGGAAAAGATCCTCAACGACCTGAAATAACCGTCCGCCCTTCCCCTGCCAGCTTTCCCTCCTGAATTGCTATGAAGACAAGTTCAGTCATCCTCATCGCACTGGCCCTCGTAGCCGCTGCGTTCGGATTTTGGGTTCTGGCAGGGGTCGCGGCCTGGGTTATCCGGGTGTTGGCCCTGATCTTCCTTGTGATGGCGGCGCTGTCCTTGCGGAAGCGCGTGGTCTCAAAATGAGAGGCGGGCCGAAACCCCGACGAACGGTGCCGGGTCCATCCGGTCCTGGGCGAGGATTTCCCCGCGGTCGTTTCGCAGCGTGAATTCATGAAAGGCAACCCCGCCTTCCATCGACAGGGTGAAGGAAGGGCAGGGTGTCCACTTCACGCCACCGGCGGCGCGGAAACCCTGATCATCGAAAGAATCCGCGTCGGTGTTGGCGCGTGATTCCAACAGCGCGCCGCCTGGATCAAATTCCCCGCGGAGAAAAACCGACCAGACTTCGCTGACGTCATATTCCGCCCGCAGATCGAGACCGTAAAGTTTGATATCAAACTGTTCCGTCACCTGCCAGTCCAGGCCCAGCGCGGGGACCACCAGGGCATCCTCGTTCAGGCGAGTGAGGTAGAGCCCGCCCAGCCCTGCTTTTAAAGTGGGGGAAAAACGATAACTGGCCATGACCAACCCGCCGCCATTGAGGCTGTCGGAAAAAGAGGCGCCATCCTCCCACGATGCGCCGCCAAGCAGCCCGAAGGTGCCGGACCACGCCTCAGATAGCTGGCCATCCAGGGTCACGAGGGCGCCCACGTTCCAGGTTTGCAGGCCATCTCCACCAAACGGGTCAGTTTCGTAGTCGGTGAAACCACCGCGCACGACGCCGATGATGCGCCAGTTTTCGCTCAGGGGAACAAACAGGGGCAGGGCAACCCGGCTGTCGAAAACATCGCCGCCCGGGCCTGCCGGGGAGGGATCGGAGAATTCATATTGCGTGATCAGATCGAGTACCAGAGAAGGAGGGGACCCGGCGGATGGGGCCGCGGGTGGAATCAACCCGGTGCCGGCTTGAATTGCGGTCAAAGTGGCGGCCAAAATCAGGACAGGGGCCAACCGGGAGAGAGGAGGAAGGGGGGATTTCACCTCCCACCTACGCTTCCCATGCTGGCTGCGTCTTCGGAAAAGAGTGGGTTTATTTTCCGGCCGCTTGGGGGAGAAAATGGCAGGGAAGGAGGGGCGGATTTCAATCTTGACAGCGTTAGGCCTGAAGTGTCAGTTTCCCGGGATGGAAAATAAACGCCGCCCTGTTTTGGCCATCCTGCTGCTTCTGGGGGCAGTTGGTCTCTGGTGGATCTCCCGGCCCGCAAAGACCCAGCCACAGGGGACCGGTCCGGTTCCACCGGTGGTGACGACCACAAAACCATCCCCGAAGCGGCCTGTGGTGGCCATGGCCCCGGACCGGAAACCGGCCCCGCCGTCCAGTGAGGCTGCTCAGGAAATCGAACGGCACAAAGCGATCGACCGCGAACACCTGACCAAACTCCGCACCGGCATTTTTGCCTACAAAGCCAAGTATGGGCGCTATCCCGAATACCTGACCCAGCTGGTGCCGGAATTCGTGACTGCGGACACCCTGATTTCCCCCCATAAAAAAACCGATGCCCATGATTATGCGGACATGCACCACCCGGACCCCGGCCTGGAAAAACCTTCCTACGGTTATGAGTTCAGCAATCTGGAATCCCGCGATGGACGGACCTTTGCCGAAATCATGGAAGTCCAGCGCGCCGAGTGGGGAGACGCCATCCCGCTGCTGCGCTGTTTTGCCTACGGGGAGGTCATGAATATGGCCTATGGGGGCGATGTTTATGAGACCGCGCTGAATTGGGAATGGGATGCCGCGACGATGGATCTGGTGGACAAATATGGCTGGGGCCCCGGCCTGAAATCGGGGGAGATGGTGAAGGTGCGCGTCACGGGCGTCGACGGTCAACCGGTGGCCAACGCTCAGGTCTGGGCCGACGGGCGCAACTACTCCTTCGATCTCCCCAACCGTCCCTTTGCCACCGATGCCGAAGGGTATGCCACCATCCCCGTGGGAGCGGATATTGACCGCACCTCGCTGGTCCTCCGGGCGGAAGCCCTTGGTCTCTCGAGTGCCACCACCCGCTATCCGCTCGGGGCCTTGCCCGAGGGCCAGTCGATGCTGCTGGGAGCCGCGGAGCAGGTGGGCGGGGTGGCGCTGGATGCCTCCGGCCAGCCTTTGGCCAATACCCGGATTTATCTCAAAACCGTCGGCGCGGAAAACACCGGCGCCGCCACTGGGACTTCTGTCAGGACCGATGACCAAGGCCGCTGGCAGGCCGCGGTGCATCCCCAGGATCTTCCGGGCCTGACCGCCCTGATCGGCATTCCCGGCGGCGTGCCGGTGAAATACGCGCCCGGACAGCCCCTCGACTCCGCCGCAGCCAAGGCGGGCACCGCAGAAGTCCGGTTGCCCGGCGTGGCCCCCTGAGCAGGACTGGCCGCAATCACGCTCCGCTGCTGACCAGGCAGAAACGGGAATCCCGGCGGGGGAACTGCCGAAAAAGTTTCTTGCCATGTTCAGCAAGAGTCCAGCCTTACCTTAAATCCAATACTTTTCGGCTGGGTTCCGATTTTAAACGGGGGAACCCATCCGGATGGGTATTGACAGCCGGTTCTGGCACAGATACGGCTTCCCGTTATTTTAACTTTCCAAGCCATGACCGTCTCCGTCCTTACTCTCACTCTCCTTTCCGTTACTGCCCTTGCTGCGCAAGCCGCATCCATTGGAGTGAACTTTTCCGAAAATGACGGCAATCAGTCTTGGTTGACCACCAACACCCCGGTTGGCCCCACCGCCATCCCCAGCGGTTTTTTCAATACCAATAACAATCCTACCGGCGCGGCAGGCCTGCCGGTCCGGACGGGGTCCCTCGCTGCGGGGTCCTTGCTGGGTCTGGTGGACAGCACTGGGGCGGCCACTTCAGCCAGTGTGGCTTGGAGCTCCGCCAATGCGTGGTACAACTCCAGCGGCACCGGAACCGACGAGGCCAGGCTGAGTGTGGGATATCTCGACGATGGCGGCGCCGGCGCCAGCATCACCTTTTCCTCCATCCCTTTCGCCCTGTATGATGTGTATATCCTGCTGGGTTCCGATGCTGGCGACACACACATTTCTGAAATTCCGCGGGTGAATGGCACCAATGTGCTGGCCGCTGATTTCCCCGCTTTCGGGAACCTCATCGGTTCGGGCGGAGGCTGGATTGAGGCCGATGGCACCAACCGTGGCAATTATGTCGTCGCGCGCGGCATCAGCGGTGCCAGTGTCAACATCACCGGCCAAAACGTCACTGCCAACCGCATCGGCATCAGCGGGATTGTGATCAATCAGGTTCCTGAACCCTCCGCCGCCCTGCTCGGGCTTGGCGCGCTGGCTGGCCTGATCGTCCGCCGCCGCCGTTGATCCGTCCGCGGATCAAGGTTCTCCGATGAGGCTGCGGTAAACAGGTTCGCCAAAAAAGACATAACCCTGTTCCGACAGGGGGGTGCCGGAAAGGAGCGCCTGCAGCAAACCATTGCGTTCCACCAGCTGGGTGTGGAGCACGGCCTGCTCCGGGTTTGCCATCAGGAGAAACGTCAGGCGGCCACCCCGGGCGGTGTGCCGGTGGAGCGGGCCTTCCACCTTCTCCGAGAAGGGAAAGGTTTTCCCCAGATCGGCTAGCATGGCGTGGCTGCGACCCCACGTGCCTCCTTTTTCACTGACGAAGGTTTTTCCGTTCAGGAGCGCCCTGGAATCGTGGTAGGCGATTACCGTGAGGAACCGGCCGGTGCCGCCTGACAACCAGGCCGTCAGCTTCGCAGCGTGGCCCTTGGCTGCATCGTAGGCATAGTTGCTGTCCAGAAAGGCGATCCGCTCCACGTCGCGCGGAATCTCCTCCTGACTGTCCAGATATCGGAAGATAAAGGCGCCGCCACCGCTGTGGCCGGTGAGCACCAGCTGGAGGGAAGGCGCGGCCACCGCCTGCCGCAGCTGATCAAGGATGGCGGCGATCCGTTTACCGCTGTCACCATGATTGCGGCACCACGCCGGCCAGGACTTTTCCGCGCATTCCACGTAGGCGGTCACCAGGCTGACTTCCGGCTGGTGAACCCTCAGCCAGCGGGTCTGCGCGGCGATCTGTTGGAAGCCATGACGCCCTTCCCCGCCCGGAGCGGGAAAATGGCCCATAGTTTGTTCGATCGTATTCCCGTTGGGCAGGGCATAGACGACCAACCGGACAGGTCGTCCTGGATCAGCGGCGGCCGGACGATTCACCACGACGCGCACGCCGGGCTCCGGCTCCAGGGTGAGGAGGGTTTCGCCAGAAGCCGCGGCCCGCGCCGCTTCCGTTCTGACCGGAACCGGGGAGGAAGTTGTGGTGGGCAGAGGCTCATCGCTCAGGAGCTGCGCCGTTCCGGGATCGGTCAGGAGCTGTTCCACGGTGGTGGCCCGGCCATTCAAGGTGACGGTTTTTCCAACCAGGCGGACGCCATGGCTATAGTCCACCCAGGTATCGGCATGGCCGGTATAAAGCGGCTGCACCGGAGTGCCGTCCGGCCGGTGCCAGCCATAGATTGCCACCTTTCCTGAAGTCCCGGCCAAGCGGGGCGTGGAGACGAGATCCTTGTGGTGGCCGGCGGTGAGCGTGCCCCACGGGTGGTCGCTCAGGGCCGCCAGCCGTTGGTGGTGCACCGTTTCCTGATATGCCAGAAAGTCCGCTACGGTGGTCATGCCGGGACCCGGCGGACGGGGCGTGGGCGGCAACTTCAGGGGTGCTGCGGCGTGGATCAGGTCCACCATTTTCCGGGTGGGCAACACGCAGTCGAGCCGGTCCGCGATCCGCCACGCAGTGCCGGGCGTGAGCGGGGTCTGGAAAAAGTCCGTCTCCCGGCCCACGGCCAGATAATCCGGGGCGACTTGCAGGATCAGAAGATCCCGCCCCACCCTGACCGTCAACGGCACAAACTGCCGCCAGAATTCCGGCACATTGCCTGACAGAATCTCCCGCTCCAGCACCGCCTCCCTTGCCGCGAGGTCGAGTCCGGCCACCACCTGCGCCACTGTCTTCCCTCCGGGGGCACCGGCGGGCCGGGCCGGCAGAGCAGGGGAACCGCTGGCGGCCTGGCAGAACCACCACAGGCCCATAACGATCATCCGCCGGATTCGGCCCTGACGGCGGGGCAGGTGAAAAAGGAGGGGGCGGCTCACCCTGCGGCATTAATCCAATAACGGCGGACTGGACAGGATAAACTCCAAATGCGGCGGAGCTGGCAGGAGCGTGCGGCCGGCTTATCCGGATAAAAATACCCTGACAAGTTGCGGTTGCATAAAATCAACATCCGCCGGAAACGGCTTCCAGCATATTCCATGGAAACAACGATGGTTCAAAATAACCTGGTAGCCCGCAAAGCGGTGGATTTCCGGGTGCACAGTCTGCCGGCGGTGCCGCCGGCCCTGGAAGCGCTTTTTCCGGAAGTGGCCATCGGGGCTCCCCTCTCCCGCTGCGGAGCCCAGATACTTTATGGCGCGCAGCTGCGGTCAGATGGGACCAGCTGTCTTCTATTGATGGTGGAAGCCGCCTCCTTCCGCGATGACCGTCACCGGCTCCATTTCCTCGCAGGCCTGCCGCGGCTGCAGGCCATCCATCATCCGCATCTCCTCAGGTTGCTCTGGATGGGCGAGCGCGGAGGGAACGTGTGTCTGGGTTACGAAGCCTTCGCCGGCGAATGCCTCTTCCCGGTGATGGATCGTTTTCTGATGGACCCTCCCACCGTGGTCAGCATCACCGCCGCTCTCGGCGGAGCGCTCGAGGCCGCGCACGGGCAGGGCGTGATCCACCGGGATCTGAATCCTTCGTGGATTCTGATGGATGCCACGGGTGGCATCAAGCTGGCCGGCATGGGAATCGCGGCCCTGTTGCATGGACCGGACGAGGCGTTCGCCAGTGTCTTGTTATGGCGTCCGGAGTATCTCCGATCCTATCCTGCTCCGGAACAGTTGAATCCGGCGGAGGCTTCGGATCACCAGGCGGATATCCATGCGCTGGGCATGATCACCTATGAATTGCTGACGGGAGCCCCGCCCGGGGGTTACGTCGGCCTCCCTTCGGCCCGGGCCGCGGTCGGGACGCATGTGGACCAGGTGATTTTCCGGGCCCTCCATTCCTCCCGGCCGGCCCGTTATCAATCGGCTGCCGAATTTGCCAGAGATGTGCAGTTGCTCTACGCCGCGCACCGCAATCAATACATCCAGCAGGGACCAGCCGGGGAAAGTCAGGGCGGTGGTCCAGCTCCCCGCAAAAAGAAACGGCTGCTTCCCTGGCTGATCGCCGGAGCCGTGCTTGCCGTCATCGCTGCCTCCGGTTGGTGGTATCTCCACCCGGAAGCCCGGGCGCGGGCCATGGCGGATGACGCGGAGAGTGAGTTGCAGATGAAGGAACTGACGGCGGCCCTCTCAAAATCCCGGCCGGGCATGTCCAAGGACCAGAAAGAGGCCATCATGGCGGTCACCGGCAATCTCATGAGACTGATGATGGAAAGCGCCATGGGAAGCCGGAAGCTGGATCGTGGCACGGCGGCAGCCTGGCTGTTCATGCAGGCCGGCTTGGAGGACATGGCGCTGGAAGAGCTGTTGAAGCTGCAATTGGAAGCCCCTCCGGATTCAGTCGATTGGCGCCGGATCGAAGCCTTGATCCAGTTGATGAGGGGAGCGCGTGACGGATATGCGCCCGCTTGGGCGGCGGCCGATCAGGCCCGGTTGGCCAATGACCGGAGGGGCGAACGGGCGGCCCTGGCCAGGGCGGCCGGATTCATTCCGAACCATGTGGGCCTGGCGGAAAGGGAGCGTCAAAACGGCTATGATCCAGTGCCGGAACTTGAGGCCATCCTCCGCCGGATGCCGGGCGGGCCGGTAAAATATGCGGTCCGCGTCCGGGGATTGATCCTCGAACTGGATCTGACCCACAATAAAAACCTGACAAATCTGAGCGCCCTCGCCGGTTTTCCCATCACTCATCTGGACCTCAGTGGCACCGGGGTGGTGGACCTGTCCGCCCTCCGCGGGATGCCGCTGCATGCCCTGCTGCTGGACCATAGCCCCGTCCGCAGTCTCGCGCCCCTCGCGGAGGGATGCCTCGGATTGCTCACCGCTGAGGGCTGCCGGATTACCGATCCGGAACGCCTCGAAGCCTGCCCGGTGCTGGCGGACTACCGGCTGACGGCTGCGGATGGCACCCTCCTCACCAAAACGGGCAGTCCTTCGTGGCACCGCCCATGGGTGAACTCGCTCGGCATGCAGATCCGCCCCACCGCCTATCGCAGCCCGGTGTTGATTTCCTCATGGGAAACGCGCGTCCAGGATTTCCGGCGGTTTGCCCAGGCGCACCCGGCGCCGGACGATCATGGCATGATCGTGCAAACCCTTTCCGGGAAATGGGAGCGGTCCAAGGCGACCTGGCGGCAGGCCTCCCTGCCCAAAAACCAGACCGATCCGGTGGTGGGGATTACCTGGCAGGAGGCAGCGGATTTTTGCGCCTGGCTGACGGCAAAAGAACAACAGCAACGGATGCTTCCCGGCCGGGCCGCCTACCGGCTGGTCAGGAGTGGCGAATGGAACCAGGCGGCGGGTCACTTTTCAGTCCCGCTGCGGGGTTCCTCGCCCCTGGTCACCAGCGGGCCTCTGTTTGTCTACCGTGGAAACCAGCCACCCTCATGGCAGTTGCCCTCTGCCGGAGCTTTGGCGGGTTTGCGGTGGACCCGGCCCTCCCCGGCTCCGGCCGGTACCTTCCGCAGTCTCTTCGGTATCGCGGATCTTGGCAATCATGTCCGCGAATGGTCCAGCGAGGTGCCCACGGGAACCGGCGTCCCGCCCGGAGTGCATCTGGTGCGCGATCTTTCCCGGTCCGGCGCCCCGCCCACCGGCCGGTTGCCCACCGCGACCGGACAGGCCGAAGACCTGACCCGTTGGGAGGATCTGGGCTTCCGCATCGCCCTGGAACTGCCCCCGGTCCATGTGCTGGCAGAATAAGCGGTCTGCCGCCGCTCCGGAGAGACATCCTGGTCTGGAAGTCTGGAAAATGTCAGGATCACCACAGAGTGTTCTTGTGTTATTCGCGCAGACCGGGCAGGATGGGTGGATATGAAACGCCCCCTTCCAATACCTGCTTGGTTTTTATCGGGGGCAGTCCTCGCCCTCGCTCCGCTGGCGGCGCAGGCCGGACCGTCCCTCGCGGAGTCGCAGCAGGAGTTCCGTCAGGTGGAATCCGGAAATGATCCCCTCGCCCTGCTCCGGCGCGGCCGCCCGCTGCGGGACCGGCTGGTGGAGGCGAAGGATTACCCGGCCGCCGCGGAGGTGGCATTGAAGGTCGCGTTTGCGGCGGACCTGCAGGGCACCCCCGCCGAGGCGGTGGAAGCGGCCGGGGAGGCCCGCCGGATTGTCGGACTTTCCCGCGCCGGCCGGATGCGCGCCTGGGATTGGATGCTCCAGGCCCAAATGTCAGGACTGGCCGTCAAACACCTCATCCACGAAGGCCGCCTCAGCCTCGCCTCGCAGCGGCAGGCCGAAGCGTGGGAGTCCATCCGGCGCGGCGTGCGTGAGGAGACGGCGCGTGATTGGCGGCCCGGCCCGTCGCTGCCTCCCGGGATCAGTGGGGATCTGCTGAACATCCTCCTGCGCACCGCCCGGTATGAGGGCGAGCTGCTTTCCCTGGCCGGGCGGAACGTCGAAGCCGTGGCCCGGATGCGGGCCCTGGAGGCGGATCTCACCCGGTCCGGGATGCCGCGCGGCCTGTATGGGGGGCAATTGCTGGGCTTTCTGGTAGGAGAACAAAAGTTCCTTGGTTTCCGGACCGAGGCTCTGGCCCTGCAGGACCGGTTGATTGCCCAGGCCGGGCCGGACTCGTTTGCCCGGCACAATGCGCTCTTCAACCGGGCCTACTGGCGCTCCCAATGGGAAGGGCCGCTCCCGGAGCTGCTCCAGGAAGCGAAGGCCGCGTCCGCTGCGGCGGGGGAAGCCAACAACAATGCCAGCAACACCAAGAGCCGGCGGCGGCTCCTTGCCAAAATGGCTTTCGCCTATCAGGAAGCCGGATTTGAGATCGGGGATCTTGCGGCCCTTGTGAAGGAGGCCGAAGCCGCGGGGGACGAATTGGAGGCGCTCTACACGAGGCGGGATCTCGCCGTGATCCAACGCCAGACGAGGGACTTCGCTCCGGCCGAAGCCAATCTTCTCACCGCCCTCTCCGCCGCCCGTGCGGTGGGGCGCAAACGCGCCGAACCCAACCTGTATCAGGAATACGCCATCCTGCTCCAGGAAACCGGCCGCCCCCGCGAGGCGATCCGCATGGCCCGTGAATCCATCCGTCTGACCAAGTCATTTCAATGGACCCAGCATCTGCCCGGTCTGCTCCACGTTCTCGCCAATGCCCAGCAGGCCGCCGGGGATGACCCTGGATTGCGGGCCACCCTGGCAGAATTGGAGGCCCTGCTGGCGTCGGGTAAATTGGAGGCCTATCGTGCCCTGGATGCCAGCGTGGCCATCGCCCTGTGCCAGCACGCCCTCGCCCGGCCGCAGGAAGGCACGGCCACCCTGCAACGGGCCCTCACCGCCGCCCGTCAACAAGGCGTGCCCGTCTGGCAGATTGATCTGGCGGAGAAATTCCCCTTCGGTGACCTGACCCCGGCCAAGTCCATTCCCGGGCCGCCCCTGGCTGATTTGCAGCCACTCAAGATCCACTCCACCGTCCTTCCTGACGAAACCGCCCGCGTCCGGTTCACCCTCTCCAATCCCTCTGCCTCCGCCGCCACGGGCACCCTGGTGGTGGAAGGAGAGCACCTCACGGTTGATTGGCAGGATGCCGCGGGAGTGGGCCGGATCAGCCTGCTTCCCAGCGGAGGGGATCGCGTGGTGCGCCGGCCGGTGAGTCTCGCGGCTGGAGAGGAGTTTCTGCTGACCGCTGGAGCCGCCGTCGGGGTGCAGGGAATTGTCAACGTGCGTTGGGAAGCCGCCGGCGGTGCCGTCCAGCAGTCCGGCTGGACCCTGACTTCCAACGGAACCGATGGCACCGACCTCGCTGTCAGCAACGCCAGCCTCGCGGGCCGGAATCCGTTCTACGCGCTGAGGCTGCATCATGCTTTGCACCGCCGCGGGGGTGACCCTGCCGCCCCGGTGGATCTCCGGGTGGTCGCCTCGCGGCCCATGCGCATCGAGCTCCTGCATCCTGACACTGGTGAATTGCTGGCGGTGGATGCCAACGGTGACGGCCAGCTGGATGGCATGGGGGACGTCCTCCTGGCCGACGCCAATCACGATGGGTTCGCTGATCTGCTTTGCGACCCCGGCACTCCGGCGGAAGTCGCCCTCCTGATCTATCCCCTGAGCGCTTCGGAACCGCCCGGCGAATCCTCTCTCGATATCCAACTCCGCCATTCCAACGGCTGGGAAACCGCCGCCCGGAATCTGCTGAAGTAGTCGCCAGGAACGGTGAGCGCAGGGGCTTGCATTTTGCCGTGCAGCCGCCACCGGTTGCGGCATTTAGCGGCTCCGGGAGCCAACGGGGATGGGCATTTCCCCGTAGGAGGGCCGCGGCACGGGCTTTGCAGAGGATAGAGGCGATCCATGGCCCCCGGCCAAGGTCTTCCACCTCAATCCTCAGACACCATGAAAACCCGTTTGCTTGCTCTCGCCCCTTTAATCGCTGCGTTCACCCTCACCGCTTGTGACTCCGCCCAGGAGGAAGCCCGCAAGAAAGCCCTCG
The DNA here is from genome assembly GCA_942492905.1 of uncultured Verrucomicrobiota bacterium. Classification (GTDB taxonomy): domain Bacteria; phylum Verrucomicrobiota; class Verrucomicrobiia; order Verrucomicrobiales; family V1-33; genus CAIZWU01. The sequence continues at coordinate 147,177 of OW818657.1, read as the reverse complement.
AAGCCCAGGCCGACCAACTGGAGCAGCAGGCCGAAGCCGCCCGCAAAGTCGGGGAAGCGGCCGCCAAAGCGCAGGAAAAACAAGGTGAGGCCGATGCCGCCGCGACCAAGGCCAACAACGAAACCAAAGCCGATGTCCTGGAGAAACAAGCCGAGGCCCTCCGCGACAACAAATAACCCGTCTTCTCCAGCAGTAAGGACCTTCAACCAACCACTCCTATGTCCCCTCCCTCTCACGAAAGAGTCCACGAACTGCTCCTGAGCTTCCACACCGCCATGCTGATCACTCATAGTGGGGGCGAGGCGCTGCATGCCCGGCCGATGGAAATTGCCCATGTCAGCCCGCACTGCCATGTCTGGTTTTACACAGACACCCAAAGCCCCAAGACCCGGGAAATCCGTCAGGAGGATTCGGTCCTCCTCACGTTCCAGAAGGATCACCAGAAGTATCTCTCCATGGATGGCACCGCCGATCTGGTGACCGACCGCGATTTGATAAAATCCTTCTGGCAGGAACCTTTCCGGGTCTGGTTCCCGGAGGGAATCAACGATCCCAACCTCATGCTGGTGCACATCATTCCGCACCAAGCCGAGTACTGGGACAATTCCAGCCTCCAGAGCGTGCGGTATCTCTATGAGGCCGCCAAGGCTTATGTGACCGGCACCCAACCGAAAATAGACGAAGGAGCCCAGCACGGGAAAGTCTCCTTGGTCTGATCTGTGATCCCCCGTTTTTTACCCCCCAGTTTCACCCCTATGAAACTCATCAAACCCCACAGGTCCGCATCCCGCCCTGCCGGCAAAATCGGCTGGATCCTGCTTTGGCTCCTCGGCATTCCCCTGCCGATTCTGCTGCTGATCTATTTCTTCAAGGGCGGCTGAGAAAAGCGTCCCTACGTTTGCACTCTGGCGCTTCCGGCCGGATAAACCGGCCCATGACCACCGCCTTGGAACGGTTCATCCTGCATCTCGCCACGGAGCGGGGGCTTTCGGTGAACTATCAATTATCGAACCGGCAGACCCTGGAGGCGTTGGTGTCGTGGCTGGAGGAGAAACATGGGGTGAAGGACGCGGCGGCGGTGGAGCTGGGGCACCTGACGGACTATCTTTTTCTGCGGAAGGAGGAAGGGTTGAGCAATGCCTCGATCCGGCTGCAGGTGATTGCGGTGAAGATCTTTTTCCGCTGGCTGGCGATCCGGAAATTCATTCCCAAGGATGTGGCCGAAGGATTGCAGGCCCCGCGGTTGGATGCCTCCCTGCCGGAGACCCTGACGGAAACAGAGGTGGAACATCTGCTGGCCAGCATCGATCCGAAGGAACCGCTCGATTACCGCGATCTGGCGGTCTTGGAATTGCTCTACGCCAGCGGGCTGCGGATCTCGGAACTGGCCAATGCCACGATGGATCAGCTTTCCATGGAGGAGGGATTTATCCGCGTGACCGGGAAGGGGAATAAAACGCGGCTGGTGCCGGTGGGCCGCCGGGCGCGGGCCGCGGTACAGGCGTGGTTGGACAAGGGGCGACCGGAACTGGTGACACGGAAAACCACCAGTCATCTCATCATCGGGATGCACGGGCAATCCCTGACCAATCAACGGCTCTGGCAGATCGTGAAGTCGCGGGCGGCGGCGGTGGATCTGGTGGTCTATCCCCACCTGCTTCGCCATAGCTTTGCCACCCATCTGCTGAGCGGCGGGGCAGACCTGCGGGTCATCCAGGAAATGCTGGGCCATGCCAATATCTCAACCACGCAGATTTACACCCACGTGGACCAGCGGCGGCTCAAGGAAGTGCATGCCAAATTCCATCCGAGAGCTTGAGGACATTTATGATTGCCGGTTTATGATTTATGATTTTCCGGGTGGATGGCTGAGACGTGAGGCCGGACCAGGAATGGCGCCTTTTTCCCAATCATAAATCATCAATCGTAAACCATAAATAACATGACCGATTTCTCTGCTCTGATTCCTGCAGCCTGGGAGGTCCGTGACCGGGCCTATGCGCCTTATTCAAAGTTCCATGTCGGCGCGGCGCTGCTGGGGGCGGACGGGGTGATCTACCGTGGCTGCAATGTGGAGAATCTGAGCTTCGGCCTCACCATCTGTGCGGAGCGCAATGCCGTCGCCCAGGCCGTGGCGGGCGGGGTGCCGGGAATTCACCGCCTTGGTGGTGGTGGCCGATACCCGGGAGCCCATCTCACCCTGCGGCGCCTGTCGTCAGGTGCTGGTGGAATTCGGTGATTTGCCCATCCTGATGGCGACGCGGGAGGCTTCGGAAGAGACCACCCTGGGAATTCTGCTGCCCCGTGCGAAGACCGGAATCCTGGATGGCGTCTGAAACGGGCACGGGGAGGGCAACCCCCGATTTCGTGAATAATAACAGAGCGGCAGCATTTCCGATGGCAAAGGCCATCTGTGTGATCCGCGCTATGCGCGGTTTTCTCCTCGACCGGAAGACCTCTAAGTTTCCTTGATCTTTTACTTTACAATTCCTGATAAATGCGGTTTTTATGGAAGACCCCCATCTTTCTTAATCCATGCAAACCAGCGAGTTGACTCCCCACGGCTACATTATGGCGCTTCCCCCGGTGATCCAGGGCACGCCGGTGGGCGAATTTTTCAACAGCCTGATCCGCGGGCTGGTCCACAAACAGAACAATTTTCTGGCGGTGATCCAGGGTTTCTCCAGCCTGATCCTGATGGGCGATGAACTGGACGAAACCACCAAGGAAAACCTGGAGCACATGAAGGAAGCGGCCCAGGGCGCCGCCGGTCTGGCCGAGCGCATCCTCGCCGCCGGCGGGTGTGTCAGGATTACCCCGCAATCCGTCCAGCTGAAGGACTATCTGCCGGTGATGGACAACATGCTGCGCGCTCCCTTTTCCAAATTCAGCGTGCCCTTCCAGATCAATATCTCCCCGGACGTGCCGCCGGTGAAAATCGATAGTGGCCGTTTCAAGGAACTGCTCGGCGACCTCCTCCTCAACGCCGCCGAAGCGGTGGCCAACAGCGGCCAGCCGGGCGCTGCCGCCCTCGACGTCCTGCCCCCTGGCTCGGTGCCGGAAAGCCGTCCCGGCCATGTCGATGTCTTTGTCAGGAACACCGGAGCCCCCATCCCGCCCGAAAAACTGAAGGACGTATTCAAACCCTTCGCCAGCACCAAGGACAGCAAACATTTCGGCATCGGCCTCACCGTCGCCTCCGTGCTCGCCTCCCAGATGGGCGCCACCCTCGGCGTCCGCAGCACCCCGGAAGCGACCACCTTCTGGCTCAGCGTGCCGGTGGCTTGAGTTCCTGCGGACGGATCTTAACAAAAATCTTGCTCCACATCCCCGGCTGGTTATAAAATCGGCGGCATGCTCCCCGACCGCGAAGCTCCTGCCCCGGCTTCCCCGTTGTGGTCGTGCTGGAAGATCTTCGCCTGGTTGCTCGGCCTGCTGGTGGTTTTTCTCGCCGCTCTGCTGGCTTACAATACCAAGCTGGAGCCCTACGACGACTTGGAGTCCACTCCGACCCGCGTCCCGGATGTGCGGACGAATGGGTATCTGATGCTCAAGGCCAGTTGGGAAAATTGGCCTGCTCCCGATTTGAAAACCCGTCAGCAGTGGAGTCGTGTCCGTGACGGAGCGGGCCCTTGGGATGATACCATCGCGGATGCCCTGAATCCCAGCCGCCACGACTTGTCCGGCGATCTCCATCAGGCCCTCGCTGCTCCGGAATGGGTGGCTCCCTTGCGGGATGGCAACGTGTCGCTGGTGGCACCAGAACTCTTCGAATATGCCATCATGCTCAATGCCTTGGAAGCGGCCGCTCGGCAAAATCTGAGAACCGGGAATTCCGCTCCGGCCATTACCATGGTGCAAGATCTGCGGACCCTGAGCCGGCGGGAAATCAAAGGGAGCCATTCCGCCAATGATCTGAGGCGGGCCTGCAATGTCAACATGAGGACGTCCCTGTTGACTTGCGCTGTGCTGGCAGACGGCTCTCTAACGGAAGCCCAGCTGCTTCAACTGGTCTCGGCTTGGGAAGAGGATCAACTTTCTCCGGTGGAACTGGGCGATTCCGTCGCCGGCGATCGTCTTTTCATGACCACCTATTTCCTGAGGGCAGGCTATGAAGAGGATTTCTTTGGTTCGTCGGCGATGCGCCCATTGCGCAAGCTCACCACCAAGCCCAATGCCAGCCTGAATCTGCTTCATCAAATACTCCGCCTGCAAAAGACCAAGGGACTGACTACCGCTCCCAGCAGGGAAACCAGCGTCTTCGCCGAGGTTGAAAGGCTAACTTTCCAGCGTGAAGGAGTCCTCCGTTTCTTCGACGCAAATCTTTCCGGCCGGCAAATCATTCAGCAGTTTCCTTGGTTTTTTCAGGGCAACTTGCTTGATTATTCCCGTGAATTTTTGTTCGAAACGCGCGCCGTCAGGGTCGCCATCGCCATCAAGCGCTGGCAATTAAAACACCCCGGCCAAATTCCGGCCCAACTGGAAGACCTGGTGCCGGAATATCTAAATTCAATTCCCGCCGACCCCTGGGATGGATCACCACTCCGTTGGTCCGCCGCCGATCAGATCATCTATGCGGTCGGCCCCGACTGGACTCCTGACGTGCCGGTCATTCCTTCCAGTGACCGAAACTGGATTGTTTACTGGGATGTCGATCCCGGCCTTCGCCTTGTCATGCCGCCGCCACCTCCACGCCCTCTCGCCCCCAAAAAGTACACCAAGAAACCCCAGCCTGCCCCAGTGCCTGCGGCCCCCGCCCCAGTGCCTCCCGCCCCTGCCAAGTAGCGAACAGCGAATGGGTTGGACTCCGCCCCAATCTCGGCACGGCACGGGGTTTATTCCTCCGATAGCACCCTGTCGGAATGTGTGTCACGGAACAACATGGCTTTGAATCCATTCCTTACTTTTCTCTTTGTCCTTGGCGCGGCGGGTCTGGCGGCTCCCGTTGGGCTGCAGGCGGCTCCGACGCAGGTGACGGTGGAGGTTTCCAAGGCGCTGCAGTCGTTTGATGGGCTGGGCTGCGGGGCGATTTTTTATGAGGGGCACATGACCAGTCTGGCGGCGCGGAACAAACCGGAGGAGCAGGAGAAACTCTATGATGCAATGTTCAAGGAGGTGCGCACGGATTACCTGCATCTTTACATCCGCCACGATCACGAGCCGCAGAATGACAATGCAGACCCTTGGACCCCGGCGTTCAAGGCCGGGGATTTCAAATACTGCGAACACACCCTGGCGATCTGCAAGGCAGCCCTGCAGCGGCAGCCGCAGATGAAGTTTTACGCCACGCTCTACACGCCCCCGGCGTGGATGAAAACGAACGATGATGTGTCCGGGGGAGGGGCGCAAAAAGGCACCCTGAAAAAAGGTCTGGAACTGGAATTGGGGGAATACCTCTGGGCCTTCCTCGACCACATGAAGCGCAACGGGGTGGAGATGCACTATCTGAGCATCGCCAATGAGCCGGACTGGCCGCACACCCAGCCGTCCTATTTCCTCGACCCGGACCAGCACGCAGCGCTTTTTGCCAAGGTGGCGGATTACCTGACCGAAATGGCCAAGCGGCATCCGGAAGTGCCCCGGCCGAAATTAGTCGGACCGAACGGGCTCAGCGCGATCGACGGAGCGGAACGTTATTTGCCGCCCCTGCTGCGGAAAGCGGGCGACCAGCTCGATATCGTGGGCACCCACGACTACGACCGCCGGGGTGACCGCTGGAAAACCCTGACCAAAGCCGCCAAAGGCCGGCCGGTGTGGGGCACCGAGTGGTGTGTGAATGGTCCGGACGATTCGCCGGGGCTGATCCGGTCGGCCACGGAGTTCTGGCTGGCGATGAGTGAAGCCTTCAATGGCGGGGCGAATGTCTGGATGGCCTACGACTGGGTTTATCCGCCCCGGCAGGGTGGCGAGGCGCTGATCCATCTGAAGTGGGGGGAATCGTGGGAGCCGACCCGGATTTACCATGGGTTCCGGCAATTTGCCTCCAAACTGGAGCCTGGCATGACGGTGGTCTCCAGCAGCGTCTCCGGCGCGGGGGCCAGCGGCTTTTCCAAGCCCGGGGTGAAAGCCTGCGCCTTCCGCAGCAAGGAGGGGAAACGCGTCGTCCTGAATGTGGCCAATGTGCAGGACCAGCCAGTGGAGCTGGTGGTGAATTTCCGGGGAGCGGGCGACGGTCCGGCCCAGGCGTGGCTGACCAGTGGCACCGACACCCTGTCGCCGCTGCCCGCCCAATCCGGCAAAGGTGGCCCGCTCAAATTTACCCTGCCACCCCGGGGGATGCTGACGGTGGAAACCGGTGGGACCACCGGCCGGTGATGCCGCTTGGCCGCTTCAAATACCCCAGGAGGGGCAGGGCACGGAGAATGTCTTGCCATCGGCCTGCTTCCCCGCCAAATTCCGCAGCTCTGTTCCTATTACTCCGTTCCTCATAAATACCATCCTTCCATGACCAACCGCCGTTCCTTCCTGACCAAATCCGGCCTCGCCGCCGGGGCTCTCGCGTTCCCCAACATCCTGCACGCCCAGAACAAAGGGGACAAGCTGCGCATCGCTTTTGTGGGAGTGGGCGGGATCAACAAACGCCATACCGATGACACCAAGGCGGCCGGCGACATCGTGGCTTGTTATTGCGATGTGGACACCCGGAACTACGTCAACGCCCTCGCGCACAAGGACGACCCGAACTGGAAGAACGCCAAAGGCTATCAGGACTACCGGAAGATGATCGACGAGCAGGCGAAGAACATCGATGCCGTGATTGTGGGCACGCCGGACCACCACCACTTCCCCGCCACTGCCCTCGCCATGATGGCCGGCAAACATGTTTTCACCCAGAAACCGCTGACCCACACCGTCTGGGAAGCCCGGCAACTCCAGCTGGCCGCCGAGAAATTCAAAGTGGCCACCCAGATGGGCAACCACGGCCACGCCAACGAGGGCAACCGCCGCATCTATGAATTCGTGAATGGCGGATTCCTCGGCGACGTCACCGAAATCCACTGCGTCACCAACCGTCCGATCTGGCCGCAAGGCGGGGAAAAGCCCACCACCACCGATCCCGTGCCCGCAGAATTCAATTGGGACCTCTGGCTCGGCCCGGCCCCGGAGCGGCCGTTCTCGCACAATCCCGCCAACAAACGCGGCGGGGTTTATCACATGTTCAACTGGCGCGGGTTCCTCGACTTCGGCGGCGGCGCCCTCGCCGACATGGCCTGCCACACCATGGACTCCATCTTCATGTCCATGAACCCGGGCTATCCGGAAGCGGTGGAAGTCATCGAGATCAATGGCCAGTCCAGCGACATGTTCCCCAAGGGCGCCATTTTGAAATGGACCTACGGCCCCGGCACCCTGCCGAACGGCAAGGCCCGCCCTGGTTTCACCGTCACCTGGTATGACGGAATGCTGAAAAATGAGAAAGGCGAAGACGCCCTCGCCCTCGAACGCGTCGCCAAGGCGATTGGTGAGGAAAAACTGCGCATGCCCGATGGCTCGCTCCAGAAGATCCCGACCAGCGGCAATGTTTACATCGGCACCAAGGAAAGCCTGCTCGTCACCGGCGACTACGGCGACCGTTCCCGCATCATCCCGGAAGCCAACATGCAGAAGATCGGCAGCCCGCCTAAATTGCTGGAGCGCTCCATCGGCCACCACGAGGAATGGCGTCAGGCCTGTCTCGGGAACAAACCGATCGACTTCCCCGGCTCCAACTTCAAATACGCCGCGCCCTTCACCGAAACCATCCTCCTCGGCAATGTCGCCCAGCGCGTCGAGAAGGGCAAAAAGCTCCTCTGGGATGCCAAGGCCATGGCCTTCACCAACAGCCCGGAAGCCAATGCCTTCATCAACAAATCCTACCGCGCCGGCTGGGACTACAAGATTGGCTGAACCGCCCGCCTGATTCCCTGGCCACGGCGCTTTCCGTCCTGCGGGAAGCGCCGTGGCCCATTCCACCGGGGAAGCGCGGTCCATCTCCCGCCTGGTGGTTCTTCATTGAGATTTCCCGGCCAGCAGGAATACTGGGCCTCCTCCCACCCGCTTTTTCCCGCGGTGCCTGTTCTTTTTTCCTTTTCCCCTCACTTATCCGGCATGGCCCACGCCACTCAAACCTCCCGCGGTGTCACCGTCCTGCACACCGACCTGCTCACCACCCACGGCGTTCTCCTGATCCCCGCGCGCCTCGCTGCCGCGGATCTGCCGCGGCTGGTCAAGCTGGCGGGCGGGCGGGCGGTCACTCTCCTGACGGAATTCAACGCCGCTTATGCGCCGGCCCTCGCTCAAGCCATCGCGGCGCTGAACCTGACCACCATCGAGCGGGGTACTGCCGGGTCGGCCGAGGCGGTGCAGGCCACCATCCACCAACAGGGCGTGGTGCTGTATGTGCCGCCCACCGTCACCGCTCCTGCGGCAGCGAACCTCGCGATTCCCCACCTGCTGCTGCTGGACCTTTGCCATCACGGCGTGCCCTTGCAGCCCGTCGGGGTCGATTACCCCCGTGCGGAAGCCCTGTCCATTGCCGCCGGCAGCGCGCCGGTGGAAGTTGTTTATGCCATCAGTGCCGTGATTACAGCGGAGGCGGTGAACTATCCGGCGGTGCAGGCGGCCTTGATCGAAGCCAGTGCCGAGGCCTTTGCCACCCGGCCTTCGCTCAATGTCCCGCTCGGGCACATGCTGCTGGCAGGCTTCAAACAACATGGCGCCACCGGCGAGGTGATTGATGGCCTGGATGGCAGCGTCACCTCCTACGCCAAGGTGTTTGCCGCCGCTGCCGCCCTCTCGGAGTTGATCAAAAAAGAAACCTCGCAGCCCCGGATCGGCATCGCCCTGCCTCCCGGCCGCGGCGGGCTCATTGCCAACATGGCCGCCGTCCTGGCCGGAAAAGTCCCGGTCAATTTCAACTTCACCGCGGGCAAGGAAGCCGTCGAAAGCGCCATGCGGCAGAGCGGGATCGACCGGTTCCTGACCGCCGACAGCTTTGTCAGGAAAGTCCAGACCTTCCCGTGGCCGCCCACCAAGCAGTTGATGTTCCTCGAACGCATCATGCCCCAGATGCAGCCGAAAATCATCAAATGGCTGATCGCCCTGAAGCTGCTGCCTGTCCCGGTGCTTGCCAAACTGCTCGGTCTTTCCTCCGAAGGCGGGGACCGCGAGGCCGCGCTGCTGTTCACCAGCGGCAGTTCCGGGGAGCCCAAAGGGGTGGTCCTCAGCCACCGGAACATTGTCAGCAACGTCACCCAGTTTGCCATCCGTCTCGGCCTGTCCTCCGAGGACAAAATCCTCGGATCGCTGCCCCTGTTCCACTCCCTCGGCGGCACCGTCACCCTGTGGTTCCCCATCTTCCAGGGCCACAGCCTCGTCACCTACCCCAGCCCGCTGGAAGTCACCAAGCTCGCAGAACTGGTCGATAAACACCGGGTCGCGCTCATGCTCAGCACGCCCACATTCCTGCGGGGCTACCTGAAACGGGTCAAAGTGGAGCAGCTCGCCAGCCTCAAACTCATCGTCACCGGGGCGGAGAAACTCCCGCCCACCCTCGAGGAGGAGTTCCTCAAGAAGTTCGGCAAACCCGTCATGGAAGGCTACGGCCTCACCGAAACCTCCCCGGCCACCAATTTCAACCTGCCGGAACCCGCCAACTCTCCTTGGCCCGTCCTCCCGGTCCGCCGCGTCGGTTCCGTGGGCCAACTCATGCCGGGCCTCGCCGTTAAAATCACCGACCCCTCCACCGACGCCCCGCTCGCGGTCAACCAGTCGGGCATGATCTGGTTCAAGGGCCCCAACGTCTTTAAAGGGTATCTCAAACAACCCCGCAAAACCGAGGAAGTCCTGCAGAACGACTGGTTCCGCACCGGTGATATCGGCCGGCTGGATGAAGACGGTTTCCTCTTTATCGAAGGCCGCCTCAGCCGGTTCTCCAAAATCGGAGGCGAAATGGTCCCCCATGAAATCGTGGAGGAACACATCACCAAAGCGATGCACCTCGAAGGCGAGTCCGAGCGCCGCATTGCGGTGGTAGGCATCCCCGACGATGAAAAAGGCGAAGCGCTAGTCCTTCTCAGCACCGTTTCCAGCGAAGCCGTGAAACAGGAAATCATCCAGCTCCGCTACACGCTGCTGGAGCGCGGGGTTCCCGCCCTGTGGATTCCGAAACGCCTCGTCCGCGTCGAGCAGATCCCGGTGCTCGCCAGCGGCAAACTCGACCTCAAGGGTTGTGAGAGACTAGCCATCGCCCGCGGCGTGGAATAAACCGCCAGCCAGCTCCGCCGCCTGGGTGATCCGGTGATCCGGGCTCCCCGTGGGGACCGGGGATTCCCGGGAGGATCGTACCGCGCTGCATTAAATCCAATGTTGCGCTTTTGCCGCTTGAAGATAGTCTCGCGGCAGCCTTTTGCCCAAAAGGCGATCCCATCCAGCGTCCCCGCCGGTCCGACCGGTCTTACTTTTTCACGATGAACCCATCCGCCCTCCTCCGCCGTCCGGCTGCGCCCCGTCCTCTCCTTCTCTCCCTTGCCCCTCTGGCCTGCGCTCTCGCGCTGCCGGCCGTGCTCCATGCGCAGGCCCTGCCCGGCCTGATTCCGCCGCCCGCCTCCGCCGAGAGTGTGGCTCTGGCTCCGGCCACCGGCCCCGTCGTCCGCTCCGTGGAGATCCGCTTCAAAGGCGACGCCACGGTGGACCGCGAACGCATCCTGTCCAACATGCGCCTGAAGGCTGGCGAGATCTACACCAAGGAAAAAGAGGAACAGGATCTCCGCGCGCTTTATAACACTGGCGATCTGCTTGATGTGCAATTCACCACCACGGAAGTCGCCGGAGGCATCAAACTCACCGTCACCGTCGAAGCCCGGGCCGGCCTCGGCAACATTGAGTTCCTCGGCAACACCGTCTTCACCGCCACCCGCCTGCAGCAGGAAATCGAACTGAAAATCGGGGGTTCGGTGGATGACACCAGCCTCGCCAAGGCCAAGGACGCCATCATCGAAGTCTACAAAGCCAAAGGCTATCCCGACGTCACCGTCGATTATTCCGTCACCAAGGGAGCCACCCCCGGTTTTTCCCGGGCAGTCTTCTCCATCAACGAAGGCGGACGCGGCATCATCAAGGACGTCATCTTTGAAGGGGCGACCTCCTTCTCCTCCGGCAAACTCAAGAGCGTGGTGAAGAGCGACAACCGGAACTGGATCAAATTCTGGGACCTCAAACGCCGGGTCGACCGCACCAAGATCGAAGAGGACATCAAAGCGATCGAGGAGTTCTATCAAGACGCCGGTTATCTGGATGCCAAGGTCACCAACGTCGTGCCCCAGCGGGTCGATGACAAAAACGTCAATCTGGTCTACAGCATCGTTGAAGGTCCGGTCTACACCGTCGCTGCGGTCACTGTGGCCGGCAACAAACTCTATCAAACCGCCGACCTGATCCCCGTCTTCCAACTCGAAGCCGGCCAGACCTTCTCCCTCGCGGACATGAAGATCGATCTCGCCACCATCGCGGACTACTATGGTTCCCGTGGTTATGCCGATTCCAAGGTCACCCCGCGCATCGACAAACAAGCCGGCAGCCAGTTGGGCATCACTTACGCCATCGAGGAAGGCAACCAGTTCAAGGTCGGCAAAATCAGCATCTCCGGGAACCAGAAGACCAAGGAGGAAGTGGTCCGCCGCGAGCTGACCATTGCCCCCACGGACGAATACAACACCATCAAAATCCGGAAGTCCCAGTCCCGCCTGATGAACCTCGACTACTTCGAGGGGGTGGATTTCATGCCGGTCTCGTCCGATCTCGGTCCTGACTACAAGGACATCAACATCGACCTCAAGGAAAAGCCCACCGGCTCGGTCCAATTCGGCGCAGGTTTCAGTTCCATCGACAATCTGGTCGGCTTCGTGGAAGTCAGCCAGAAGAATTTCGACATCGCCAACTGGCCCTCCTTCACCGGTGCCGGCCAGCGCTTCCGCCTTGGCCTCAAGGCCGGCACGGAACGCAAGGACTTCATCATGAGCCTGACGGAGCCTTACTTCCTCGGGCAGCGCCTCTCCCTCGGCGGGGACCTCTTCTACACGGAGAAAAACTACCTGAGTGATTATTACGACGAACGCGACGTCGGCGGCAGCATCAACCTGCGCAAACCGCTCGGCGACAATACGGATCTGCGCCTGACCTATACCCTGCAACAGGTGGAGATCTACGACATTGATGAGGATGCTTCCGAATACATCAAATCCCAGGAAGGCGATTACCTGCAAAGCCGGCTCGGGGCGGCGTGGGTTTTTGACAACCGCGACAGCTTCCAGATGCCGACCCGCGGTCACAAGATCAGCGTGGAAGGCAATCTCAGCGGCAGCTTCCTCGGCGGGGATGTGGACACCGTCAGCCTCAGCCTCTCCGGTCAGAAGTATTGGAAAATGCCCTTCGACACCATCTTCAGCCTCCAGGGTGAAGTCGCCTCGGTCGACACCACCGGAGACGGTGACAGCGTGCCGATCTTTGAACGCCAGTTCCTCGGCGGGGCCAACAACCTGCGCGGCTTTGAATACCGCGATGTCGGACCGAAGGATGAAAACGGCGAGCCGATCGGGGGCAATACCCTCGGATGGATCACGGCCGAACTCACCTTCCCGATCGTGGCCAAAATCCGGGGTGCTGTCTTTGCAGACGCCGGCTTCGTGAATCCTGATTCCTGGGATTACTCCAGCTCCGACTACAATGCCGACATCGGCCTTGGCGTCAGGGTCAATCTGCCCCTCGTTGGTCCGGTCAAAATCGACTACGGTATCCCGATCACCACCGACGAATTCAACGACGACGGTGGTCAGTTCCAGTTCAGCGTGGACTACAAATTCTAACCGGAACCAGGTTTCCCCTACAGCCGCTTCCGCAAGGGAGCGGCTGTTTTGTTGTGGAACAGGAACGGCCTCCAGCGGGGCACCGGCTGGCGGGGAATTGGCCTATCACATCCACGCATCCAGCAGCGCCGCCACGTGCGATAGATCGCCGACCGTGATATCCGGACGGGACTCGGCGATCACTTCCGGAAACTCATACCCGGTCAGCACCGCAATGGACCGGATCCCCGCGGCCTGCGCCGCATGGACGTCATGCCGCATGTCACCGATCATCACGGTGCGGGCCGGCTCCAGCCGATGCTCCTCCAGAATCCCGGAGATGCGCTTGGTCTTGTCCCTCACCCCGGCATAAATCACTTCAAAAAAGCTGGTCAGCCCGAGGTCGGCCGCTTGCGACTCCACCGCTTCCGGAGGGGCGGAGCTGAGCACAAACATCCGGCATCCTTGCCGGGCACAGCGTTCCAGAAAGGGCAGGGCGTGGGGAATCAGGGTCACCGGCGCGGTGCTCGCCGCCATCGCCGGACGGAAGATCAATTCCAGTTCCTCGATCCCGACGCCTGGCAGCATGCGTTCATAAAAGCCCGTGAAGGGCAGGGAAAACTGACGGCGGAACTGCTCGCGGTCCATTGAGGGAAGTCCATAATGCGTCAGCACCACATTGGTCGCCTCGACCACCGGCGGCAGATCATCGACCACCGTGCCCGACCAATCAAAAATCATGTTGCGCATGGCGCGCCGTCGTCCCCCGGTCCTGCAAACGCAACCTGAAACCGTAGCTTGCACCTCCCCAGCAACCTCCGCACCTTGAGGCTTTCATGTCTCTCCGTGCCCTTCTCTCCGCCCCGCCGTGGCCGCGCCTCCGGCAGTTCGGCGCCCGCTATCTCTGGCTCGGTCTTTTCATGGGGGCGGCCATCTTCGTTTCCCTGAAAACAGGCGAACATTATCCGTTCTCCCACTTCCCCATGTACGGGAATCCCAATCCCAAACCGGTCGATTATTATTTCCTCACCGATGCCACCGGCCAGCCGCTGCCCGTGGTCGACCTCACCGGCGACACCGCCCCCAAGCTGAAAAAACGGCTTAACACGGAACTCAACGAGTGGGGTTTTGCCAACGACACCCGCAAAAAATCCGAGATCCCCCCCGACGTCAGGGCCCGCCTCACCAAGGAAGTCCTCGACAGCTTTGTCGCCCAGTCGAAGCACCGCGGCACCCCGCTCCCCGACCGCGTCCAGCTCTGGCGGGGCGAAATCCACACCGGCCCGGACGGCTACCACGAAACTTTTGTGAAGGAGGCGGAAAACTAACATGACCTCCCTGATCCGCGAAACCCGTACCCACGGGCTGAAGGAAGCCCTCCTCGGCGGCACTGGCCTGCGTGATGTGGGACGTCTCGAAGGGTTTGTCCTCCGCTTCCTCTTTGCTGCCGTGGTCTGGCGCAGCTTGGAATTTTACCCTGCCTACCCCACCGCGCCGAAACCCGTCGGCCTCGCCGCCTGGCCCGCCCTCTGGGAATGGCTCGGGTGGGAAATCACCCGCCTCTCCGATCCCGCCTTCTGGGCCCAGTGCCTGACCTGGGTCAAGGTCGCCCTCGTTTTTTACGTGCTGGGTTTCGGCCTGCCGCTGGCCCTGCCGGTCATCACTATCGTCCACATCGCCATCCGCACCCTGAACAATTCCCAGGGTGCGGCGCACCACGGCTTCCAGATGGTCAGTCTCGCCCTCCTTACCCAGACGCTTGTGGTCTGGGTCCTCGCCGCCGTGCGCGGCTGGTATTTTGTCAGGAAAAACGCCCTCCCGCGCTGGGCCGCCCCGGGCAACTGGACCTGGCTCTGGGTTTACACCATCGCCATCGCCGCCGCCAGTTACATCATTTCGGTCTGTTCCAAGCTGGATGAATCCAAAGGCCAGTGGTTGAAAAACTCTCCTTACGTGGCCACCCAGATCGTCAAAACCCACCGGCAAAACTACTACAACAGCCTCGACCCTCAATTCATTCAGGGCGTCCAGCCCGCCACCGCCCCAGTCGCCGATCCTGCCACCGACCGCTACCGCCATCCCATCCCTCCTTCCGCGGATTGGCTGGGCCGCCACCCGGACCTCGCCCGCCTCATCTTCGGGGCCGGCTTTTTCCTCGAACTTCTCGTCTTCCTCGCCATCCTCGACCGCCGGGCCGCGCTGCTCTTCGGCCTCGGCCTCGTCAGTCTTCACGGCTCCATCGCCTGGCTGATGGAACTCTCCTTCCCGTTCAACGAGCGCACCGTCGGCATCTTCTTTGTCAATGCCGCCGGCTGGCTCATCCTCATGGTCAAGGACCCTGGCTGGCGTCCTTCACGGAAGGTCTGGCTCGGCTCCGCCCTGCTCGCCATCACCCTGCTCGCCGCCCACCTTGCCACCGCCACTTCGGAAAGCACCCTTGCCCATTTCCTTGACCTCGCCCACCACCCCGCCGCCATTATTCCCAGCCTGTTCAACTGGCCGGTCGCGGTGAAGTGGGCCGTCGTGCTGGCCACCCAGACGTTGCTGGTGGCCGCATTGGTGGTTTCGGTAAGGTCCGTCCTCCGGAGATCCTCCTGACAGAAATGGCCCGATCCGAGCTGGGTAGCGTATGGCGGCGTTAAGTGGCCCCACAGATCGTGTCCAGAATCTAATCCGGAACCGGTTCCTCCTGTTCAAGTTTCATCAGCTTCAGCAGTTGAACTCCCGCCTTAACATAGGGGCTGTAGTCTCTGAGTTGAGCCGGGTCGAATCCCGCCTGTTTCAGGATTTCGTCGGAAGGCCGCTTATACTCTGGACTCCAGAGATCAAGCAAGTGGTAGCCAGTTTTGTCTTTCAGCTCAAAAATCCATCTGGCACCATCAAACCCTCTCATGCCTTCCTCATTTTCATTGAGTGGTTTCCAAAACTCCGGATGGGCGAACAGACTTTTGATTTGTTCCGGGAGGTCCCGGTTCAGGGCGATAATCCGGTCCTCAGTGATTTTGACGGGTTTATAATTCTTGTCCTTTATCTGACGAACTGCCCGGGCATGGATTTTTCCATCCTTGTCATACATCCTCACCACAAGGTTGTCCGTAAAGCTCGGGAGCAGCGTGAATCGCAGGACAAAGGTGGCACCTACCGGCAGGTCCGTCTGCACGGAGGGCTCCTTCATGGCTAAAAGATAAGGGGTATAGTAGCGGGCTTTTCCCTCCGGAAAATAGGCTTTACCCGACGGATCGGGGACAACCTTAAGATTATCGTCCTCATACTCATCGGCCGGAGCAGGACCTGTCCTGGATTTGCGATCCTCAGGCGATCCGCAAATCGTCATGATGGAACCCGCCACCAGTATTAAGGAAATGATGAGGAGCCGCTGCATGGGGATTGATCTGCAGTTGATATCAGTTCCTCAGGATTTCGTCCAACGAAGTTTGGATTTGGCTGTCCGCATTTCCCCTTTCCCCGTCCCCTCAAGCCGGTAGCCTGCGCGCTCCCTTTTCCCCGATCCCATGAGCGCTCCCGCCCCCAACTACAAGGACACCGTCCACCTGCCGAAGACCGACTTTCCCATGAAGGCGGACCTGATCCTCCGCGAGCCCGTCCGTCTCGCCGCCTGGGAAAGCGCTGGCCTCTATCAAAAAATCCAGGCCCGCCGCCAGGCTCAGGGAGCGCCCCGGTTCCTCCTCCACGATGGTCCGCCCTTCGCGAATGGTGACGTCCACATGGGCACCGCCCTCAACAAAGTCATCAAGGATCTGGTCCTCAAATCGAAGACCATGGCCGGCTTCGAGACGCCTTACATCCCCGGTTGGGACTGCCATGGCCTGCCTATCGAATTCAAAGTCGTCAAGGAAGCCCGCGGCCTCAGCGCCCCGGAAATCCGCCGCCGCTCCGAGGAATTTGCCCGCAAGTGGATCGATATCCAAAAGGCCTCCTTCCGCCGCCTCGGCGTGCTGGGGGACTGGGACCATCCCTACCTGACCCTCACGGCCGGCTACGAAGCCACCGTGATGCGCTTCTTCGCCACCGCCGTGGACAAGGATCTCGTCTACCGCAGCCAGCGTCCGGTCCAGTGGAGCTACGGTGCCAAGACCGCCCTCGCTGAAGCCGAAGTCGAATACCAGGAAAAAACCTCCCCGGCCATCTTTGTGAAGTTCAAAGCCACCACCGGCCCGGTCGCCGCAGCGGGTGGTTCCTTTGTGATCTGGACCACCACCCCGTGGACCCTGCCTGCCAACCTCGGCATCATGGTCAGCCCTGGTTTCACCTACGTCCTCGGCAATTTCACGAATGCTGAAGGGGTCGAAGAAACCCTCGTGATCGCCTCCGCCCTCGTGGAGTCCTTCACCCAGAAAACCGGCTTCGTCCTCGACCCCGCCAGCGCCAAAGACGTGTTGGGCTCCGCTCTCGCCGGCTCCATCGCCTGGCATCCGTTCCTCGACCGCGAAAGCCGCGTCATCGCCACCAGTTTTGTCACCGATGACACCGGCACCGGCCAGGTGCACACCGCCCCCGGCCACGGCATGGAAGATTACATCGCCGGACGCGAAAACGGCCTTGGCCTGCTCTCTCCTGTCGATGACGACGGCAATTTCACTGACGAAGTAGGTCTGCCAGACCTGATAGGGAAAAACGTCTTCGCCGCCAACGAACCCATCATCGCCCTGCTCACCGCCAGCGGTCACCTGCTGGGCCGCGAGAAATACGTGCACCAATACCCGCACTGCTGGCGCAGCAAGCTGCCTATCATCTTCCGCTCCGTGCCGCAATATTTCCTGAAAATCGATGCCGTCCGCCAGCAGGCTCTGACGGAAATCGACACCACCCAGTGGCTGCCGCCGTGGGGCCGGAACCGCATCTACGGCACCGTGGAAAGCCGTCCCGACTGGTGCATCAGCCGCCAACGCACCTGGGGCGTGCCGCTCCCCGTGTTCTACAAGGAAGATGGCGAAGCGGTTCTCGACTCCGCCGTCGCCCGCAAGGTCGCAGACCTCGTGGAACAGCACGGCACCAACGTCTGGTTTGAAAAAACCGACGCTGAACTCTGCGCCCTGCTCGGCCTTCCTGACACCTGGACTAAAGGCAAGGATACCCTGGATGTCTGGATCGATTCCGGCTGCAGCAGCATCGCCGTCACCGAAGCCCGTCCCGAATACGCCGGGAACGAAGGCATCGCCGACCTCTACATCGAAGCCACCGACCAGCACCGCGGCTGGTTCCAGAGCAGCCTGATGTGTTCCGTGATCCACCGCGGCAAGGCTCCCTACAAAGCCGTGATGACCCACGGTTTTGTCACCGACACCAGCGGAGCCAAGATCTCCAAGTCCGGCGACAAACCGATCAACGCCGAACACTACTATAACAAATACGGAGCCGACCTCGTCCGCCTCTGGGTCAGCAGCGTGGACTGGACCCACGACGTGCCCTTCTCCGACAAGCTCTTCGAACAGAACGGAGAAGTTTACCGCCGCTTCCGCAACACCCTGCGCATTCTCCTCGCGAATCTTGGCGGTTTCGAAGCCGGCACCCAATCGGTCCATAACGACGAATTGACGGTGCTTGACCGCTGGATTCTGGAGCGCCTGCACGCCGTCACCACCGAGTGCCTGAATGCCTATGCCGTGTATGATTTCCGCAAGGTCTTCATCACGCTGAACCAATTCTGTGCCGTCGATCTGAGCGCGCTCTACGTCGATATCTCCAAGGACCGGATGTATTGCGATGCGCTCGACAGCCCGCGCCGCCGCAGTGCCCAGACCGCGATGCACCGCGTGCTGGATAGCCTGTGCCGCCTCCTCGCCCCCATCCTCGCGTTTACCGCGGATGAGGCCTGGGAATTTGCCGGTCACCAGGACAGCATCCACGAGCACGATTTCCCGATCCCCGATCCTGCCTTCGCCGGCAGCACCGCCACCCAACAGATCGCCGAGCTGCAAAAGCTCCGTGATGTCCTGATGCTGGAAGTGGACAAGGCCCGCAAGGAAAAGCTGATCGGCAGCAATCTCGAGGCCTCAGCTATCCTGGAAGTGCCCGCCGGCAGCCCTGCCGCGGCGGCTCTCGCCCAGCGCAGCGATGCCGAGGAATTTTTCATCCTCAGCGATCTCCAGATCCAGGAAACCGCCACCGCCACACCCGTCGCCAGGGTCACCCGCACCAGCTATAAAAAGTGCCTCCGCTGCTGGCGCCACCTCCCCGGCATCGGGCAAAACACCGCGCACCCCGACCTCTGCGGCCGCTGCGCCGGAGTGTTTGCCTAACAGCAGTGCGCTTTACCTTCGTGCTCCTTGCCGTCATGGCAGGCCGGGCAGACGCCGAAGAATTCCAGCTCATGGTAAACGTGATGATACCCTGACTGTTTCTCCAGCTTCCGTTCGAGGGTGCGCACCGGGCATTCGATATCAATCTCTGCGATCTGGCCACAGCCGGTGCATACGAGGTAATCGTGATGCAGCCCGTGCTGCACCAGTATAAAATATGTGGACCGGTCGTGCAGCCCCAGGCGCCGCACCACCCCATGTTCCTCCAGCTTCATCAGCAGGCGGTAAACCGTGGCTGGGTCGCACTGGCCGGATAGACTCTCCGTCGCCGTGAGGTCCGCGATGGTCATCGGCCGCCCATGTTTCGCCATCTCCGTGATCAGGAGATCCAAGGCCTTGGTGCGCCGCAGCCCGCGACCCCGCAGCCGCTCCACCACACTTGCCACCAAAGCTTCAATTTCCGCCGATTTCATATCCACAGAACACCTGAAAACCCGCCCCCACGCAATCGCACAAAAATGTTGCGCCTCCCTTCCACCCCCCGGACCGTGTCGCGCCCCACTGAAACCAGAAACCTTTCCCATGAAACTGCTTCCCGTTCTCCTGCTCCTCTTCACCGCCAGCCTCCCGTCCCTCCGCGCCGATGACCTCCCCCGCGCCAACGCCATCGAAGAGGACGCCGTCCGCGCCTTGCTCGGCAAGAAGAGCATTATCACCGGAAAAGTCACCGACGCCTTCGAATCCCCCAAAGGCATGACCTTCCTGAACCTCGACGGCGGCAAGTTCACCGTCGTCGCCTGGAAGGAAAGTTACGACAAATTTGAAGGAGGCAGTCCTGCCAAACTCTTCAAGGACAAGACCGTCGAAGTCACGGGGGAGGTGTTCGAATACCGCTCCAAAGGCGCCGCCAAAACGGACCCCGGCAAACTCGAAATCAAACTCACCTCCCCTGACCAGATCAAGATCCTGACTCCTGATGCCGACGCCAAACCGGAGGAGCCCAAAGCAGACCCCAAGGACAAAGCATCCAAGACCAAAAAGGATTCCAAAGCCAGCAAGGAAGAAAAACCCGCCGGCGACCCAAAGGAAACCGACGCGAAAACACCAGCCGAAAAACCGGAACGCGTCGATCCCAAAAAATACTTCAAATAACCAAAAGGAGCGCGGACTTGCAGTCCGCCCCGGAGCATTGGCTTTGCAAAACCAAGGCCGTTGGTGATACTCGGGGGCCGCCGGGACGGAAGGTGCTCCCAGGAAAAACGCCGCTGCGCTTCCCCAGTCTTGCGTCATTGCAGGTGTTTCGTTATAAAACGCCCCCATGCTCACCGGTCTCGAAGCCTCCACCCCGCCCCCGCATCATTGGTCGTGGAAGAAAATCAGCCTGTGGCTTGCCAGCATCCTCCTCATCTTCATAATAGCCATTTTCGCTTACGACGAGAAGCTGGAACCCTACGAGGATTTGACGCCGAGACGAACCAGCGTGCCGGATGCGAGCACGAATGGGTATCTTTTCCTGAGGGAGAGATGGGGGAAATTCCCCGAAATCGGCATGGATGACCGGACCAAGGCAAAAAAGATGCAAGCTGGGCTGGTAGCATGGGATGAATCCCTGTTCGAGAAGTTAAAGCTTGGCAGGGAAACACTCAGGGCTGATTTAAGCGCCGCTTTGGCGATGCCGGAATGGCTCACTCCCCCAACGCACACCTCTGCCCAGATTACCGCGGAAAATTTACGTGTCTGGTTGATTCAAACGGCTGATTTTGTCGGATTGGAGGCCTATGCCGCAGCCCAACAAGGCGCATTCCAGGATGCTTGTGTGATTCTTGCGGATCTGCACAAGTTGAGCGCCCGTCAAATTGCGGGCAGCAGTAGTCTCATGGATTTTATGATTGGAAGAAGCCTTCAACAATCAGCGGCATCGCTTTGCTGTGATTTGCTCTCCTTTGGAAAACTTGACGGGATACAGGTACAATCAATGACCGCCCTGTGGAATGCCGAACCCGTGGCTGGCCCTGCGCTGGAGGAAGCTATGCGGGGCGAAACGGCTGTGTTGAGAACTTATCTGTCCATGCCGAGGTCGGAGGGATACACGGCGTTTTCCGCTGGCGAGGGAGCCAAACTCGATTTTTTCCTGCTGAAGAACATTCAAACTCAAAACCGTTATCACCGAAGAATGAGGGAATGGATGAAGGGCCTGCTACGGCCTGCTTCCACCTTGGAAGATGCAAAGGGGGTGAAATTTCCAGCCCGGAGTAAAGACGGAATCAACAAAATCAGTTATTATCTCAATTCAAATTTTTACGGGGATGAACTTGTCGAGTCGATCTTTGATGGATTGGATTATCTCAAACATTCAATGACCGGGGTGTTTTTCACTCCTCGCGGCATGCAGGTCAGAATGGCTCTTTATCGTTGGCAGGCAGCTCATTCCGGTGAATTGCCCAGCACTTTGGAAATGCTGGTTCCTGACTATTTGGCATCCATTCCGTCCGATCCCTGGAACGGCAAACCGTTGATGAGGGATTTGGCATCCGAAAGCATATATGCTGTAGGAAGTGACTGGAAACCTAAGGTGCCTTTTTTCAGCCCAACTCAGCGTGCCTGGTTCGCGGAAGGTTATGAAAGTCCCGGTCTCCGTCTTCATCTCAATCCGGTCCCACCGCCTTGAAAACCGCCCCGTGCCCCGTAGCATGACTCTGCCGCAGGCGAGTCGTGGGCAAAGCAGGGGCGAGTGCCATGGCGGGCCTTACAAATGCAAAGTCCTGGCCACTGCACACGCGTAGTCTGCGACACGCCCATGCCACGTCACCTGAAAGCCCCCTCGCTCTGAGGCCGTTCCTTCCGCCTGATTCCCGTATGAAATCCTCCGCGCTCCCCCGCTTCACTACTACCGCCATTTGGCTGGCGGCGGCGGGCAGCGCATGGGCGGCGCCCAGCTTCACCCATGACGTGATGCCGCTGCTGAGCCGGGCGGGCTGCAACATGGGGGCCTGTCATGGCAGCGGCAGCGGGAAGGGGAATCTGAAGATTTCCCTGCGCGGGGAATCGCCCGCCGGGGACCATGCGGTGCTGACGCAAAATGTGCGCAGCAAACGGCTCAATGTGGACGATCCCGAGGCCAGCTTTCTCCTGAAAAAGCCGGCGGAACTCACCGAACACGAAGGTGGCAAGCGATTTGAAAAGGACTCGGAGGAATACCGGGTGCTGCGCGATTGGATCGCGGCCGGGGCACCGATGGATCCGCCGGACGCCCCGGTGCTCACGGCCCTGACGGTTAGTCCGCCGCAGGCCATCGTCACCGGTCCAGCGCGCGACCTGCAGCTCACCGCCACGGCGACCTTCTCGGATGGCACCTCCCGTGATGTCACCCGCTGGGCGGTGTATGAACCCTCGAACCTCCTGCCCAAGGTCACCCGGAACGGTCTGGTGCAGGCGCAAAAAAGCGGAGAGACCACCGTGGTGGTCCGCTTCGAACAATTGAAAACGCCGGTGCGGCTAGCCTTCATCCCCGACCGGCCGGACTTTGTCTGGAACGCCCCGGCCCCGCGCAATCTGGTGGATGAACACGTCTTCGCCAAACTCCAGCAGATGCGCACCCTGCCTTCGGCAGACTGCCCGGATACCACCTTTGTCCGGCGCGCTTTTTTAGATCTCACCGGACAGGTGCCGACCCGGCAGGAAGCGGAAACCTTCACCGCCGAAGCAAATCCTGACAAACGTTCCAAATTGATCGATGACCTGCTGGGCCGTCCCGCCTTTGCGGATCACTGGTCCATGAAATGGGCCGACCTCCTGCGGGTGGAAGAGCGCATCCTCGATACCAAAGGCGTGGCCGCCTTCCATGGCTGGATCCGCCAGGGGGTGGCGGAGGACCGGCCGCTGGATGCCTTTGCCCGCGATGTCGTGGCCTCACTGGGCAGCACTTACGAAAACGCGCCGGCCAACTTCTACCGCTCCCTGCGCGAACCCACCCAACGCGCCGAAGCCGCCGCCCAGGTCTTTCTGGGCACCCGCCTCGGCTGCGCCAAGTGCCACAACCATCCCTTCGAGCGCTGGACGCAGGACGATTATTACCGCTTCTCCGCCGTCTTCGACCGGATTGGTTATACGATTCTGGAAAACAACCGGAAGGACGAGAACGACAAGCTGGAATTTGTCGGCGAGCAGGTGCTCTACCTGACCAATCAGCCGGAGCTGAACGACCCGCGCACCAAGAAACCGCCCATACCTGCGCTGCTGGGCGAAAAGACGGATCTGCCGCAGGATACCAATCATCTGCAATCCTTCGCCGAATGGATGACGAAACCGGAACACCCGCTGTTCGCCCGCGTCCAGGTGAACCGCATCTGGTCCCACCTCATGGGCAGTGGTCTCGTCGATCCGATTGATGACTTCCGGATGACCAATCCACCGTCGAATCCCGCCCTGCTGGACACCCTGACGGAATACTTCATCCAGAACGGCATGAAGGCCAAGCCACTGATCCGCCTGATCTGCCAGTCGCGCACTTACCAACTATCCAGCACGCCGCTGCTGGAGAATGCAGACGACACGCTGAATTATTCGCATCCCGTGGTGCGCCGCCTGCCGGCGGAGCCGCTCCTTGATGCCATTTACCGCGCCCTCGATCGCACCCCGGATTTTTCGTCCTATCCAGACACTAAAACCGCGGCCGCCATTCCCGGCGTGAAACTGGGAGCCCGCAAATCCAAGCCCACCGAAGACGATCGTTTCCTAAAGCAGTTCGGCAAATCCCCGCGCACCACCACCTGCGGCTGCGAGCGCAGCGACGAAAGTTCCCTCGCCCAGGTCTTCACCCTCACCAGCGGCCCTGGCATCGCGGAAGTCATCAGCACTTCCGACAACCGTCTCGCGGCGCTTGCCGATCCGGCGATGGACCCCGCCGAAGCGGTGCGCGACCTGTATTGGCGTACCCTCAGCCGTCCGCCGTCGGTTGCGGAGCTTGAGTTCCTGACACCGCTTCTCACAGCGCCGGATCAGCGGAGGCGGGCGCTGGAGGACATCACGTGGAGCCTCATCAACACCAAGGAATTCCTGCTGCGTCACTAGCCACCGTTTTCCCATGTCCGCCTGCTCCTCCTTCCACCCCTCCGGCCTGCTGTCGCGCCGCTCCATGCTGCGCGCCGGGTCGTTGGGAATGCTGGGCATCACCCTGCCGAAGCTCCTCCAGGCCAGCAGTCAATACACCGGACCGAAACCGCCGGTGCGGGCCAAGAGCGTGATTTTCCTGTTTCAATGGGGTGGGCCCAGTCATCTGGAAACCTTCGACATGAAGCCGGAGGCGGACGAGAAATTCCGCGGCCCGCACAAACCCATGCGCTCGTCCTGCCCGGACATTGAGGTGAACGACCGCCTCCCGAAAACCGCTGCCGTGATGGACAAGGTGACGCTGATCAAGAGCGTCCATCACAAGATGACGAATCACAATTCCGCCGGCTACTACGCCCTCACTGGCAAGGCCCCGCCCAGTGACGACCAGCGGCTGCGCGAATCCATCGAACTTTTCCCCGGCTACGGCTCCATCGCGGACAAACTGATCGAGCGGCCCGATCCCGCGATGCCGACCTACGTGTCCTATCCGCATATCATTTCCGACGGCACGCCCACCCCGGGCCAGTTTGCCAGCTTCCTCGGCAAAAAACATGACCCGCTCTACGTCCCCTCCGATCCCAATGATGCCGGCTTCAGCCTGCCGCAGTTCAGTCTGCCCACCGGCCTCAGCATCGACCGGCTGCGGCACCGGCGCGGCCTGCAGCAATTCATCGACCAGCAGGCCAAGCTGATGGATTTCAGCGCCGAAGCCAAGGGCCTCGACGAATATTACGCCAAGGCCCTCGGCATGTTGAACAGCACCCGCATCCGCGAGGCCTTCAATCTGGCCGCCGAGCCTGACAAGATGCGCGAAGCCTACGGCCGCACCACCTACGGTCAGGGCTGCCTCCTCGCGAGACGCCTCGCGGAAAGCGGCGTCAAGTTCACCACTTGTTATTTCAGCGACAGCATCGGCGGCCAGAAGACCGACGGCGGCGGCTGGGACACCCACGGGTTCAACAACACGCGGATGTATCCGATCATCGAGCAATATCACCTGCCGATCACCGAGCAGACGCTGCCGACGTTGCTGTTGGATTTGGAACAGCGCGGGATGTTGGACGAAACGCTTGTGGTCTGGATGGGCGAGTTCGGCCGCACCCCGAAGATCAACGCCAACATCAGCCGCGACCACTGGCCGCATTGTTATACCGTCCTCCTCGCCGGCGGGGGCACCAAGCGCGGTTTTGTCCACGGCTCCAGCGACGAAACCGGCAGCCACCCCGCCACCAACCCCGTCACCCCCGACGACGTGGCGGCTACGATTTACTACCTGATGGGCATCGACCCCCGCAGCGAAGTGATGGACGCCCAGGGCCGGCCCATCATGATCTCGAGCGGGAATCCGATCATGGAAGTGGTGGCATAGTATCCAAAGAAAGTAGCCATCATCGCTCCGCGTGATGAGCGTTGCGCATCACTTGGCAGAAGGCATTCCGGAATTCAAAACGCCAGCCCCGAAGCAGCCCTGCCAATTTTAGGTGGTGTCTTGGATCCGCAAATAGGTGCGTGTTGGAATGTGGTCTGGACGTTCCGAATTCCACGCACGGTGGAGTGCAGTTGCTCATCACGCGGAGCGGTGATGGCTACTTTTCCAAAGGCTTCAGCTCGATCTTCCGGAACCACACCGGCTGGCCTTCAGCCTGGAGCGCGATGTGACCATAGCTGAGCATCAGGGGCTGGCCGGCCTGGAGGAGATCGGTGGCCGGGGCGTTGTCGTTTTTGGGATCGAGCTGCGGGCGTTGATAGCGGAGAACTTCCACGCCATTCACGCGATGGATGATCTCTTCATTGCCGCGCACTTCCACCTCGGCACGGACCCATTCCTCCGCCGGAAAAGTCGGGGCGCTGGAAGTCAGGATGTGCTGGCGGGTGAACTTTCCAAGGTATTCCACATTCGTGCCCGGCGTGCAAAGATTGCCGGTGGAGCGTGCGCCTTTGCCTTCATCGGCCAGAAACTGCATCTCCAGGCTGCTGGGAAACCCCTGGTCGAAGCGCATGCTCTGCGGCGGCTGGGCGTGGATCATCACGCCGCTGTTCAGGTTGGTGTAGCCAGGGGCATCCGGCACTTTAACGCCGGTGAACCGGTATTCCAGCCGCAGGATATAGTGTGAGTAGGCGAGGTTGGTGAAGAGGTGCCCGTATTGGGCATCGAACTTCGGATACTTGTCATAACTGACTTTCAGAATCCCATCCTCCACGCGGAAGGTGTCCGCATAGTTCTCCCCGAGTGGCCGCTTGGCGATCTTGATCGTCCAGCCGTCGAGGTTGGTGCCATTGAAGAGGGGGATCCATTCCGGAGTGGCGGATGACTTGGCTTCCGGAATAGCGCCGGGGACGGCGGGTATTTCCTGAGCCATGCTTGGCGGAGGATTGTTGGCAGCAGTCAGGGCCAAAGCAGACAGGAAAAGAAAAATACGTGACATTTTTCCCATGTGCGCTGGGGAAGCGCCATTTCCAACCGCAACTTCTGCCGGTCGGACTCCGGCCTAGTTTCCACCAAGGCGGAGCTGGATTTTACGCTGGCGGCATGGGTTGATCCGATCCGAGGCTAAAATAATCCATGCCCACAGCGCAAAACAAAAAGCCCCCTGTTGAAAGCGCAATAGCTGGTCGGTTGGGATCATGGCGTGCGATTTGCGGCAAAGTGCTGTTCGTTGCCATGATGCTTGGTTGGTGGAGCTGGCTGTGGTGGTTTTCAGGACAATGCCGTGATCTGGAAAACTTGTATTCCTGGGTCTATTTTCAACTCAAGCGGGATGGGTTCAGCATCACTTTCGGTGCGCTTACGTTTCTGAGCGCAGTGGTTTTGGCTTGGGCATGGCACTCCAAGCTCAAGGTTTGGAAGCGGATTGCGGCATCCTGTTTCATCATCGTTGGCGGAATCATCCTGCCTGTTCTCGCAGGGGCTTTTTCACTCATGGTCAACATTGATTTTCCTGATGGATGGGGACGGGATATGGCCCGGGCGGTGCTCCTTACATTTACTTCTGTCCTTTGTCTCCTTGCGGTGATGGTCGTTCTGTGGCTGCACCGGTCGCGTCCACGGCTTCTGGTTTATTACCTTTGGTCAGCCTATTTGGCGGGATGGTTGCTGATTCCTTTGCTTCTTTCGGGACGCCTGAAGAGAGGGTTTTACCACTTCACTCACCCCCGCTTTGAAGGGGTACTCCTGACGCTGCTGTCTCTGATCGTCGTTCTGGTCGCGTCATGGACCATACGGAATCAAAAACACAAGCTGTGGGTGTTTTTCCTGGCTGGTTTGATAGCGGGATCAGGCTTTCTTTTGAGGCGATTCTCCAAAGAGCTGCGGCCGAGCCTGCCGGAAACGGTTCATTCCGCAGGTATCAGGACGACCCGGCCTTTGCCGGCTTTGTCCGACCGTACCGGGAATAGCGTGCGCTCAATAAGATTCGATTCCGCACAGCTCCTCGGTTTGCCGGATCCAGCCGTTCATTTTCAATCACTGGAAATTACAAGAATCAGCGAATCGACCGCCCATACCGGTGAAAGCTACGACGTGACACGGTTGCGCCCTTATTTGACGATGGGATGGAATCATCCCCCTGATGCAGCGGCCCGGCAGGAGTGGCTGATCGAAATGCAGTTGTCCGACAACGGGGGGCCGCGATACCAAGGGACATTGAAACTGGAAGGCATATTCCGCGGACTGCGCAGGCGGCCGGTAGTGAGTCTGCCAGCAGGGAAAACGTCACAACTGTTGATGTCCGGTTCCATGTTCCACGTCGCTCTCAAGCCACAACGTCTATTTATAAAGCATGGACACACCTATTGGTCAGTCGAAGAGACCCAATGGTCACCTCATGGAGCCTGGGCACGCGAATCATGGAGGCCAAAAGCTCACCCCAACTATGCCAAGCCTCATTGGACTGTGACTTTCAGTCCGCCGGCGCCCTATTCATTTACGGTCCGCTCCCATTCCGAATACGGTCAGTTCCGATCATTGTATAGCGAGTCGAGCAGCTCCATCACGGTGAAGTGGGAGCTTTTTGACGCAGAGGAATACAAGCTCATGTCCCGGGGTGACCGTGAAAGGAAGCGGGCAGAACGTTTGGTGGCCTGGGAAAGCTGGCTGAAGACGGCCACCCTGACGCTCCAAGAACCAGTGGAGGCGATCGTGGTTCCCTTTAGCCTTGAGGTGAATGTGCCGGAATTCAGACTATCGCCGTAGCGAGGTAGCTTGTGATTACCCAGCACGAAGACAATTGCCCGGTTTGCAAAAAACCCCGTCCAGCAGTGTGCCGGGCGGGGTTTAAATTGACAGGAAAAGCCGAAACAAGGTGTGCGGTCAGCGTTTCATCGCCCGGATCAGGGCGTCGGCCATGTCGGAGGGGGTGACGGCGATTTCGATGCCGGCGTCTTCCATGGCGGCCTGTTTGGCGGCGGCGGTGCCTTTGCCGCCGGAGACGATGGCTCCGGCGTGGCCCATGCGGCGGCCGGGAGGGGCGGTGGCTCCGGCGATGAAGCCGGCCATCGGTTTCTTGACGTTGGCTTTCACCCATTCGGCAGCCTGCTCTTCGTTGGTGCCGCCGATTTCACCGATCATGATGATGCCTTCGGTTTCCGGGTCCTCGTTGAACATTTTGATGACGTCGAGGTGGGTGGTGCCGTTGATAGGATCGCCACCGATGCCGACGCAGGTGCTCTGGCCGAGGCCGCGGGAGGTGAGTTGCCAGACGGCTTCATAAGTCAGGGTGCCGGAGCGGGAGACGACGCCGATGCTGCCGCGTTTGTGGATGTAGCCCGGGGCAATGCCGATGCGGCAGCCGCCGTGGGAATCCTTGCCGGTGCCGGGGGTAACGATTCCCGGGCAGTTCGGCCCGATCAGGCGGGTTTTGCTGCCTTCCATGGCGGCGCGGACGCGCATCATGTCCATCACCGGAATGCCTTCCGTGATACAAACCGCCAAGTCCAATCCGGCACCGACGCCTTCCAGGATCGCATCGCCCGCAAACGCCGGTGGCACGAAAATGCAGGAAACCGTCGCGCCGGTCTGGCGGGCGGCTTCTTCCACCGTGTCAAAAATAGGCACCTTGTGGCCGTTATGCTCAAACGTCTGCCCACCTTTACCGGGCGTCACGCCAGCCACCAATTTGGTGCCATAATCGAGTGAGAGTTGAGCGTGCTTTGCGCCGAAGGCACCAGTGATGCCTTGAACCAGAATCCTCGTATTTTCGTTAACTAAAATGGCCATGGGAAATGGGAGAGTCTAAAAGTGGATAATGGATTTTGGATCAGGCGGCGGCTTTCACCTCGGCGACGATCTTCTGGGCGCCTTCCGCCATGCTGGTGGCGGAGGTGATCTTGAGGCCTGATGCATTCAAAGTGGCGAGCCCGGCGGCGACGTTGTTGCCTTCGAGGCGGACAACGAGGGGGAGTTGCAGGCCAACTTCCTTGGCGGCAGCGACGATGCCCTGGGCGATGATGTCGCAATCCATGATGCCGCCGAAGATGTTGACGAGGATGCCTTTCACGTTGGCATCCCCGAGGATGATCTTGAAGGCGGCGATGACCTGGTCTTTGGAAGCGCCACCCCCGACGTCGAGGAAGTTCGCGGGACTGCCGCCGAAGTGCTGGATGATGTCCATGGTGGCCATGGCGAGACCGGCGCCGTTGACGAGACAGGCGATGTTTCCATCAAGGCCGATGTAGTTCAGATTGTACTCGCTGGCGGCGACTTCGCGGGGGTCTTCTTCGGAGGTGTCGCGCATGGCGACGATTTCCGGGTGACGGTAGAGCGCATTGTCATCGAAGTTGAATTTGGCATCGAGAGCGAGGATGCGGCCGTCCGGGGTCTCGACCAGCGGGTTGATCTCGACCTGGGAGCAGTCGGCTCCGAGGAAGAGTTTGTAGACGTTATTGAGCAGCACGCCGAATTGTTTCGCCTGGTCGCCTTTGAAGCCGAGCTGGGAGGCGAGGGTGCGGATTTGATATGACTGCAGGCCGGCCAGCGGGTGCACGCCCATGTGGATGATTTTTTCCGGGTGGTGCTCGGCGACGTGCTCGATATCCACGCCGCCTTCCGTGCTGGCGATGATCACGGGAGCCTTGGTCTCGCGGTCCATCAGGATGGCGAGGTAATATTCCTTCTTAATATCCACGCCCTCGGCGATGAGGACTTTGTTGACCAGTTTGCCCTCTTCCCCGGTCTGGTGGGTGACGAGGACTTGTCCGAGCATCGATTTGGCGAGTTCCGCAGCCTTGTCCGGGGCATCACAGAGATGCACCCCGCCTTTGAAGCCGTTTTTGAAGACCCCTTTGCCGCGTCCGCCGGCATGGATCTGGGCTTTCACCACAATGGTTTTGCCCGCCAGCGCCTCGGCGGCCGCCTTGGCCTCCTCCGGCGTGCCCGCGACGGCACCGCCGGGGGTGGGGACGTTGTATTTCTGGAAAAGTTCCTTGGCTTGATACTCGTGAATGTTCATGCGGTGGCCAAATGGGCAGGTTTTAGGCAATAGGAAAGCGAAAGTCCGCCCGGCTGGGCGGTTTTCATTGCGGCTGTGCGGTGAATGCGGTGCTCGCTCCAAGCGCCGGTCTTTTTCATGGTGACACGAGAGCCCCGCCGGCACCGCTTTGTCTAATCAGCGGGGGCTTTCTCTTCGACGGGCCAGTTCCGCACCGTAATCCGGGAAAGCCGGGCAGACGGCGGGAGCCCCGCAGGGTTATCGTTGCCGCCTTCAGAAGGATCCTGGACAGCTAAAGCGAGGAACCTGGGTACGCCGACGGAAGCGGGGGCGTTGGGATCGGGGTTCGGAGCATCGAATCCGGGGGTGAGTTGGCCCAAGTAGAGCAGGAAGCCGGGAAATCCTTCGAATTCCGGTTCCCGAAAGCCTTGGAATTGGGAAACAAAAGCGCCGCCGCACACTTTTCCGTCGGCATCGAGCGTTAGAAGAGCCACGCCGGACAGCGGGTCCGGAATGTCCGGTGAGGCCGGCCTTGCGGAATGCTCAAGCTGCCATCGGGTAGTATGGTTCAAAGCGGCCGGCTCGCAGAGCAGAGACCAGCCTTTGGGATGGCGCAGCGGGGACGCGGGGAGGCGGCCCGTGTCCATCATCAGGGGGGAGAGGTTGAATCCCAGCGGAAGGCTGATCGTTATGGCATGAGGCGATTCCCGCAGCACCAGTTGCACACGAAGCCGGCCAGCCACAGGCAGACCGGCCAGGGTAAGTTCACCGGAAGAAATCAGGTTATCCTGCCGCGCCACAATCCTTTCGCCGGCCCCGGCCACGTCATCGACCATGAACAGGGCATCAAATTTCCCGGCCAAATCCGCCGCGAGGGAAGGCCATGGCAGCATTTCAATTTCCCTTGTCTGATAGGGTTGCTTTTTGGCTGGGGGTTTGGACGGCAGGAGGCCTTGAAAGGACCACTTCAGCATCATCGAACGGTTTTCCTTCTGGTGCAGGATCAGATTGAGCGAGGGCACGAGCCTCCCGGAGTCCAACGTTTCCATCAACATGGCCAGCCGTTGCCAGCCGGGGATGTTAAGCTTTTCCTCTGGCGGGATGGCGGACAGAAGTTTGCGCAAAGCGGGATGCCACCGGACATCCCCTGCGGCGGCGTTGGCGAGGCGCAGCAACCGGTGGTTTTCCATCATGACGCCTGACAATGGTCCTGCGGCTGCTGCGTCAAGCTCCTTGGTGACGCGGCGGACCAACTCCTCCGGCAGGTTGGATTTGTCCTCCCCGATGAAGTGCCATGTCAGCTTGGCGAGTTCCGCATAGGAATAAGGATTTTCCGGTAGCTTCAGCACGCGGGCGGCGAGAATGCCGCGCAATTCCTCCGCCTGGGCGGGAGTGCCCAGCCGGCTCAGCCGGTCAACTATTTTCCCTGGATAACCGTCAGGAAGATCCCCGGTTTTACCCGCCGCTTTCAGCAGGGCGGGCAGGCACCGGCGGGCCGCTTCCATGGCCCCGGCAGCCTCCAGACGGTCGAGATAGTCGTTTCCGTGCAGGAAATTCCGAGCTCCGTTCCAGACGATATCAAATTCCTGGACCGCTTGGGTTTCCCACGCCTCCAGGACAATGGTGGCCGGCAACCGGTCCGGAGGAAGGAGCCAACTGGCGAATGCCACAGCCCGGTGGCGGCCGGTGGTGGAAAGGCCGGCCAGCGGGTTCAAATCCTCCGGTGTCAGCGGCCTCACCAAGCCTCTGGCCAACAGCGCTGCAAAAGCCGTATGCTCATCTCCCGGATGCCTCGCCGCCACCGCCTGCATCCGGTCCGCCAAAGCCGCCGGATCCGTTTTTCCTGCTAGCTGAAGACAGAGCCAGCCTTCGCTCCCCGTCCCAATAGGCAGCAAACTGGAAGACCCCATCCAGGCCGGAGCCACTTCCGCCGCATCTGTGGGCCAGGCGATGGAACCAAGAGGCTGCGAAAGCAAGGCCTCCGCCACGGCTGCGGCTTCCTTTTCCTTTCCCGCCTGGCTGAGGTTGTTTAAAGCCGGCCGCCAGTCCGGGATGTTGCCGCTGCCGATATAGGGTTCACGGCACCGGATCAGGGCCAAAGCGACCGATTTTATATCAGTCAGGGCCGCCACCTCCGTGGGGGATTTCAGGACGTATTCCATAGCCAGCATCCAGTCCCTGGGCAGCATGGCCGGCTGGGTCCGGTCCGCAAACCTCGCCATGGCCTGGGCGGCGGGTGCCTTCAGCGGCACGGACTGCCCATAGATGCCGCACCACGGCTGACTTTCCGAAAACGCTGTAGTTTGCTGAAGAACTGTCAGGTGGTCCAGAGCCCGCACAAAAACCGCCATCTTGTCCGCTTCGCTTTGCTCCTGATGATTTATCGAGGCGAGCAACAGTTCCGGGTCGTCCGGAAAAGCAGTGAGGGCTTTCTTCATCCAGCGCTCCACCGCTTCCGCCCCGTAGCGGTTGGCAAGAATCACCGACATCCGCGCTGCCAGGGGATCTGCCGCTTCCATCAGCAGGGAGGCCGTTTCCTCAAATTCCGGGCCGGACATCGTCCGGAGTGCCAGATGGAAAACACTGGGCAGACTGCCGTTGGCGAAATCAGTCAGCACCCCCACCGGCTCCAACACCCGGCGTCCAGCGGGATCCCGGATAAGTGTCAGAAAATGCCCGGCCACCGCGGCGGCGGGAACTTTAAGCACGGCTCGCGCAGGAGGAGGCGGTGGGAGTTGGGAGCGGCGGACGGGCAGGAAGACACCGGCGGTCAGCAGACTGCGGGCGCGCAGGATATCGAGCTTCACGGCCTTGCGGGCCGCATCACCTTCCAGCGCCACCCGGGCCAGATGCCAGGCCGGGTAGGCCTGCTCCTCATCCGCCATCTGGGCCAGCAGTTTCCGCAGCAGCATTTTGGAGGGCGGGTCCTGGGATTCATATATACGCTGCCGATGCACCTCCGTCACGCCTTCCTTCTCCAGAAGAGCCGTCCAGCGTCGCAGTTGATGTTTGATAGGATTACTGGTGGGAAAGAGAGCCAACTCCGCCAGCAGAGCCGCCGGGCGTCCCTGATAGCCAAAGGCACTGTCGCCTCCCAGCAACAGATTCAACGCCATGGAAACCGGGTCCCTGATGCTCCAGGCATCGGGTTCCGCGTGGGTCTTCAGCATCCCCGCCAGCATGCGGAACCGCTCCACCGAAGGACAGACCGGCAGACCGAACAACGGATGCGGCACCGTGCGGGGCAGCGCTGCCTTGTTCATTTCCAGCCGCGCTTCATCTTCATATATCAAAACCATGCCGCCGGCCGCCCCGGATTCCGCCGTGAATAGCGAGGCGGCCACTTTACCGATGGCTTCCGAGAGTTCCTGTGAGTTGGCCGGTTGGAACTCCGGCTGGGTGCGGATCAGATCCAGCAGAGTCATCCCCATCCGCTCCGCGACCTCCACCGCCACATGCAGAGAGGCCCGGGCCTCGTCCGGCGTGAGCGCCGTTTCCTGCCGTATTTTTTGGAAGATCCGGGCCGCCCGCATCAAGGAAACGGTGCGGACTTGTTTCAAAAAAGTGGCCTCCTGGCACCAGCGGGTCAGGAGCTCCGTGCGCCCGCACAACGCCGTAAAAAGCACCCGGTCGCCCGGATCCATCATCCGGCCCGCAATGGCGGTGGCGCGTTCCGGGGTGGCCTCGCCCATGACCTTGAGCTGCCGCCATGCCCAGCCCATCAAGGGTTCAACTCCTTCGATGGGCCAGTCCGGCCGCCATTCGGACCAAACGCGCAGACCACCCCCGCCGGGCAAAACCTCCGAATGGTTCTCCCTCAATAGCTCCCGCCGGCAGGACGTGGCATAAAATTCCGCCCAAGGCTGCCCTTGGAGATTCCAGACCAGCTCGTCCGACGGAAATTCATCCACCGCCGGCCATCCGGCGAATCGGGATTGGCCGCGGGATCCTGGAAAAGCGGACGGCCTGGCACGCATTTCCGGGGCTCCTGCCACAATCCCCACCAACGTTTCCGCATCCTGCGGTCCGGCCTTGCCCTCCCATGCCCGGTTGATCAGATCCAGCGTTGTCCCTGCCACGCCCGGTTCCGCCAGCATCGCCAACCGTCGGGCCAAGGGAGGCAACGGGTTGAGAGGATTTTGATAGGACGACAAAATCCGCTGCAAGCCGAAAGGCCGGGCCGACATCACCTCCTTCAGCCAGGAGGCACCCTCAGCCTCCTCCGGCCAGAGCCTGGCAGCCGAATAGTGATGGACCAGAGCCAGCGCCCGTTCCGGAGGCAGACGGGATTCCCCGGCCAGTCGGATCAACTCGGGCGGTTGCGGCATCAGTACTCCGCAATCGATGGAGCGGCGCCCTGCCGAGCCGAATGGGCCGCAGTTATCCGGCTGGGTCCTGTAGATTTGGGCCAAAGCGTCCCTTTGCGCTGTTAACCGGGAATCCTCTGTGAACCAATCCGCCATCACCGCCATCACCCGCTGCGCCGTCCTCGCGGCGGTTTTGTCTCCGGTCGATTCTGCTGCCTTGAACTGCTCCTCCAGAAACCCTTTTTCCCGCCCCGCCTCCACCAGCAGACTCAGGTGACGCTCCAGAATCCGCAGCCGGAATCCCTCCTCGTTCCGCTCCTCCCACGCCCCTGTGGTGCGCCGCAGCGCCTCAGCAAAATTCCCCCTGATGCAGTCCAGTTCCGTCAGGGCGATCAATGCCGCCGCGCCCATTTCCGACCGTTCCGCTGCCGTCACCAGCGCGGACAAAATCGCCACCGCTTCGCCTTCCCGGCCCAGCAGCGCCAACAACCGGCCCTCGTTCCACCGGGCATGGTTACCAGGCAGTCCCTGAAGTTTTTCCAGCGCCTCCTCCGGCTTTCCTTCCGATTCCGAAATCAACGCCGCCAGCACCGCGAACCCCGCGTCCTGCCGCGCAAATCCCTCCCACCGCGCCCGCAGCGCTTCCAATCCGGGAACCCCATGCCAAAAGCCCGTCATCTCCCGGAAATACCCATCCGGCTCCGGCTGTGCGGCCAGCGCCTCCTCCGCCGGAGTCGCGTCCGGTCTGAACCCCGATGCCAGTCCGGCCCCGCGCCCCGATTCCGCCAAAGCCGTTCCCAGCAGACAAACCGCGAACCGGAACGGAATCAAAAAACGCTGCATCATCCTCACCGATAGGATGAAACCCCTGCCGGTTCAATCCTCAAACAACGCCCGGCGGCAAGCGCCAGAGTGTCCAGATGTTTTGGGAGCAATCCACCTTCCGGGGCAAGCTCCAAGGCTGCTTCCAAGGCGGCTGTGACCTCGCCCGCCAGCGTTGCCGGTGGGGTCGCGCCATCCGGGTAGGCCTTGAGCGATTGAGTCAGCTTCTCAAACGTTTCCGGGGTGGGGATGGTCAATCGATCCCGGCCAGGTGCCTGCGCCGACAAAGGAAGGCTGCTGCCGGCCATGATCAGATGGCAAATCAAAGAAACCGCAAAAAGGAATCGCTTCATCTCCCGATGCTAGAACGCCCACCACCGTCCTTCAATTCTGTATATGAAGGGATCGCAGGGATTATTTTTCAGAGGAAGGAAAGAGGGGCTGGCTGGAATGCCGCTAATAGGGGCTTTTACTACACCTTTCCTGACTTCCCGCTGGCGGAATGGCTGAATCGCGGTATTTTAGGACTCCGGCTTATGGGTTCCTTTCTTCAGCAACATTGGCGCATGCTCCTTGAGGTGATCCTCATGGGTGGGGCGCTGCTGTATGCGTGGTTGTTTCTGCGGCGGAGCAGTGGGGCGCGGTTGCTGCCGGCGGTGCTTTTGCTGGTGCTGGCGCTGGTGCTGCTGGCCCATGCCCTGCAGATGGAGCTGGTGCGGACGTTCGCCTTTTTTGTGGGGGTGACCCTGGTGATCATTTTCCAGCCGGAGATGCGGCGGAGTTTTGTCAGTCTGGGCAGTCACCGGCTGTTTTCCTCGGCGCGGGAAAATATGCAGCTGGTGGAGGCGCTGGAGGAGGCGGTGCGGGATCTTTCGGCGAAGCGGTTCGGGGCCTTGTTTGCCTTCGAGCGGGGGATGGAGCTGGAGTCTTATCTGGAAACCGGGGTGGAGATCGACAGCACGTTTTCCCCGGAATTGATCCTGACTATTTTCCATCCGAAAACCGCGCTTCATGATGGCGGAATGATCCTGCGGTCGGGCCGCATTGTGGGCGCCGGGTGTGTGTTTCCGATCAGCCAGCGGGAAATTTCGGACCGGAGCATCGGGCTGCGCCACCGGGCGGCCATGGGCATTACGGAGCAGACCGATGCCATCGCGGTGATCGTGTCGGAGGAAACCGGCAACATTTCCATCAGCGTGGGCGGCGATCTGATTCAGGGGCTGACCCCGGAACGGATGACGGAGCGCTTGGTGCGGCTGCTGAAGGTGAAGGCGGAGCCCGGCGAGGCGGCGCGCGAGAAGGAGAAGGGCAAAGAAACGCAGGTGATCTCGGACCGCACGGCGACGAAGCGGCTGGAAGCTTGAGAGGTGGACGAAGCTCCTGCTGAGTTTCAGAGCACGGGCCATAACCAAGGCCCCCCGACACCAGGCCCTTGAACTCAGCGGAGCTTCGTCCACCCCGGCGCAACTTTCGCTGATGCTCTGAACTTGTGCGGGGGGTGGTGGCGCTTATGATGGCACCATGAATATTCGCATTTTTGGCCTGATCACCGGGTTGGCGGCGGCTCCTTTGGCTCAGGCCGGGTTGGAGTTTGAGAAACCGGTGCAGTCCGCCGTGGTGAAAGTGGCCGACACGGAGATCGGGACGAAATTTGCCTTCAAAGTGACGGGCGCCAAGCCGGTCAAAATCACCGAGATCCGGACGTTCTGCAGCTGTGTGCGGGCGCAGACCGTGGATGGGAAGATGGAATTCAAACCGGGCGAGACCGGGGTGATCGACACCGCGTTTGAAGTGGGAGGATTTGAGGGCGAGCTGAAAAAGGAAGTGGTGGTGACCACGGACGATCCGGCCCAGCCGCCCATCCACCTCGTGCTGGACATCAGCATTCCGGGAGTTTTTGAGATCACGCCCAGCCAGTTGGTCTGGCAGGTGGGGGAACCGGCCGCCGCGAAGACGGTGCGGATCAAGGTTCTGGGGGACGACCCGGTGGTGGTGAAGGCAGCGGTTTCCTCCCGCGAAACGATCAAGGCGGCGGTCCGGGAGATTGCGGCCGGCAAGGAATACGAGTTGTCGGTGACTCCGGCGGCGACCGATACCAAGGTCCTGGGCTTGGTGAGACTGGAAACGGACAGCAAATATCCCCGTTACCAAAAGAGGCTGGTTTTCTTCAATATCACCGACAAAAAGCCGGCCGGGCCTGCTCCGGTGACGGTAAAATAGACGCCGCCCTTTTGCCAGGGAAAGGCCTCCTTGGAAACGCTGTCCCGCCCTCCCCTGATGATCGCCCGTATTCTCCTCCAAAGTGTCCTGCTGCTGGCGCTCGCCGCCGTGGCCGGGGCCTTGGTTTACCGGTTTCACCCGAATCGGCCGGAGCTGTATCTGACCCGGGACGCCGCCGGACCGGGGGAAATCACGGTGATCGAAGCCCGGGCCAAGGCCGCCGCCGGACCGGTGATCTGGCTCGATGCGAGGCGCCAGCCCGAATATGAGGCCGGTCACATCCCCGGAGCCTTGTTGCTGAATGAATACGACTGGGAAAACCTGCTGATCGCGGCCTTCCCCAGCATCACCGAAGCCCCGGAGGGCGCGCCGGTGATCATCTACTGTGACGGCCAGGAGTGCGCGGCCAGCCGGGCCGTCCGCGACCGGCTGCGCCAAACCCCGCTGGGCGACCGCGAGTTGCTGATTCTGCGGGGCGGCTGGCCAGCGTGGCAAGCCGCCGGACCGTAAGTTGGGCCCGGTGGGTCCGGGCCGGTTTCTTTAATGTGTGGCAGATTCCACTGCCATGAGATGAATCGGGGCTTGTGACCGCGCCCGGAAACCGGCATGGGTAGGCAAAAGCTATGCCCCTTTCCCATATCGTCGAACTGACCACCGTCGCCCTGCATAATGGGGCATCCGATTTGTTTCTGGCGGAAGATGCCCCGGCCCGGTTCAAAGTCGGCGGCGTGATGCAGGAATCCGTCGGCCGGCCGGTGAGCCGCGGGGACCTCACGGATTTCTGGAAGCTGTGCGGAGCGGACCCTGACAAGGAGTCCGATGTCGATGCCGCGTGGCAAATGCAGGATGGCCCGCGCTTCCGCGTCAACCTCCACAAACACCTTGGCCGGCTCGGGGCGGTGCTCCGCCAGATCCGCACTCAGATCCCAACCATGGAAACCCTCGGACTGCCCGAGGAAATCCTCACCAATTGGCTCAACCGCCGCTCCGGCCTGATCCTTGTCACCGGTCCCACCGGCTGCGGGAAAAGCACCACCATTGCCTGCTGCCTGGAATATATCAATTCCACCCGGCCCACCCACATCGTCACCATCGAGGATCCCGTCGAATTTGTTTTCACAGACCGGACCAGCTTCTTCACCCAGCGGGAAGTCGGGATCGACACCCCGTCCTTCGAGACCGGCCTGCGCCGGGCCATGCGCCAGGCTCCGGACATCATCTTTGTGGGGGAAATCCGCGATGCCACCACCGCCCTGATCGCCCTCCAGGCGGCCGAGACCGGGCACTTGGTTTTCAGCACCCTGCACAGTCCGAATATTGCGGAAACCATCGACCGGCTGGTGCACCTCGTCCCGCCGCATGAGCGGGATTCCATGCTTTCCCTGCTCTCGAACCAAACCATCGGCATCCTCAGCCAGCGCCTCCTTCCGGCGGCGGAAGGCAACCGGTCCACCCTCATCTGCGAGAGCCTCGAAGTCGAAGCCGCCGCCCGCGACTGGCTGCGCGCCATGGACATCCCCGCCCTCAGCGACTTCATCCGCCGGGGGGGGAATCCCCACAATAAATCCTATCAGCAAGCTCTCATCGAAGCGGTCCAACAAGGCCGGGTTACTCCCGAGGTCGCCCTCGCCACCGCGCCCAATGCCGCCGAATTCAGCCGTGCCCTCCGGGGCATTTCCTGACAGAAACCAAAGCTCCAAAGACTTGGCCTGCCAAATTATCAATCATCAATAGTAAATCATAAATTTTCTCCCCCCATGTCCCCCGACTACGACCTTGTTGATCTGCTCACCCTCACCCGCCAGCTTGGCGGCTCCGACCTTCACCTCAGCATTGGAGCCCCGCCTGTGGCCCGCATTGATGGCGCGCTCACGCCCCTTTCCGATATTCCCATGGAGGCCAAGCGCTGCCGTGAACTGGTGCTGGCGGTCCTGACGGAAAGCGAACGCAGCCGTCTGGAAAAAGACTGGGAACTCGACTTCGCCATCCAGGTCCGGGACATCGGCCGCTTCCGGGGCAATGCCCACTACAGCCGGGGGAATCTCGAAGCTGCCTTCCGTTATGTCCCTGCGGAAGTGCCCGACCTGAAAACCCTCGGCCACGGCCCCACCGTGGAGGATTTCTGCCGCGCCCGCCAAGGGCTGATCCTTGTCACCGGCATGGCCGGTGCCGGCAAGTCCACTACCCTGGCCGCCATGACAGCCCAGATCCTCCAGGAACGGCGCGGGGTTGTCACCACCGTGGAGGACCCGATCGAGTTCACTTTTGCCCACGCCGGCAGCCTGATCAAACAACGCCAGATCGGCCTCGACACCCGCGACTTTGCCTCGGCCCTCAAAGCCGCGGTCCGTCAGGATGTGGATGTCATCGTGGTCTCTGAAATGCGCGACCAGGAGAGCATCGCGGCCGCCCTGACGGCTGCCGAGACCGGGCATTTGGTCATCTCCACCCTGCACACGCGCAGCGCCGTCGGCAGCCTCGACCGCGTGGTGGATATCTTCCCCCCCGCCCAGCAGCCCCAGATCATTACCCAGCTCTCCTCGGCCCTGGTCGGGGTGGTCAATCAGAAGCTGCTGCCGCGCGCCGACTCCCCGGGCCGGGTCATGGCCAGCGAAGTCATGGTGGTCACTCCTGCCATTTCCGCCATCATCCGCGATCACCGGTTCGAGCAGCTTTATGGCCTCATGCAGGTCGGCTCCATCCATGGCATGCACACCATGGACAGCAGTCTCTATCACTTGCTCACCGGCGGCTTCATCACCGCCGAAGACGCCCTGATGCACGCCCGCGACCCTGCCGCCATGAAGGAGGACTTCAAGGAGTGGCTCCGGGAGCAAAACCGGGCGCAGCGCCGCTAGGCCGGTGCAGGAAGGGTGTCCGGAAGCGGTGGCTGCCGGTGTCCCTCTGAAAACTGAATAACTGAATAACGGAAAACTTCTCTCCCATGCAAACAATCAACAAAGTCATCCTGGCAATCCTTGCGGCCGGCGGCCTCTTTTACTGGTGGTCCAAACAGCAATCCACGGCCGAATACGACCGGCAGGTCGGTGCCCTCGCCACTACCCTGGACCGTCGTTTCATCAGCCCGGCCACGCCCGCCGCCCAGGCCGAAGCCATGTTTTTGCGGGCCATGGTCATTTTTTCCGATTACCGGATGCTCCGTAACCGGGGCGATATCCGGGTTGGTGAGGAACAATACCTCAAAGATGTGCTCACCGCTGCCGGTTACTCCTCCGATCGCGAGATGGACCTCGTGGCCAAATCCCTTCAGACCAGCCTCGCGCTCTGCAAGGAGATGAAGATCATCCCTGAACCCGAAGGCACCCAGTCCCTCCTTACGGGCCAGCCCCCGCTGATCCGTGCCGGCTCGTTCAAAGGCGACACCCTCACCATCGGCCGCCATCTCTCCGCAGCCCTCATCCCCGACCTTGCGAACCACCCGGCCAATTACGCCCTCCTCCCCTCCAATGCCGCGGCCATGATCTGGCCCTTCACGCTGAGCGATGACGCTCTCCGCACCGCCGAATCCTTCAAAACCGATGGCCTGATCGATGCCAAAACCGCCCTCGACCTGAAACAACGCGCCGATCAGCTCAAGGCCGTGAAGCCATGAGCCCTGCCGCGATGAGCTATTTGCACATCCAGTAGAAACACAGCGCGGAGCAGGCCCGGCCGTCCAGTCCATGCTTCCCGGTTTCAATCCCAAGGCGGCAGCTGCGCTTTCAGCTTCTGCCGGTCAGCAGGTGAAATCGGCGAATTCTCCAGAGCCTGCCACATTTCCTGCCGCGAGTGCTGTTGCCTCGCCCTTGACCAGACAAACTCCAAGTTGCGGAGGCGCAGCGTTTCGTCCGTTATTTTGGCGGACCAGGCGAAAGCTGCGTCCAAGTCCTTTTCCGCCGCGGCCAGGGAAAATTGGTCGATCGCCCGGTCCAATGGCGGTCCCGGCTCCTGCTGGTTCAACCATTCGCCGCAGGCATTTACGTCCTTGGGAGCCCAGTTCATGGCCACTCGATAATAACTTTCGTGGGCGGGCAGATCCGCGTTGTCCGCCTGCGTCAGATACCAGGCGGCTGCAGTGGCGGGATCCTCTTTTCTGATGCGGTTGAACAGGATGCCACTGAGGATAATCCCCTTCATTTCGCTGGTGATGCCGGCATGGTCCAGCCAGTCCACGGCTTCCTGCAGCACCTGCGGATCGGAGTACCGGCCCTCAAAAAAAAGAGCCTGCATCCCGTTCCATAGCAAATCTTTCGACGAATTCTCAGGTTTCAACAATTCCTGCATCAAGACATTCCGCGTCTCCGGTTTCCGCCCCATCTCCCTGCCCAGTTGTTGCAGGCCCTGCCTCCATCCTTCCTGATACCCTCCGGCCGGATCCTTTTCCGCAAATCCGCGCAAGGCCGCAAAGGCCATGGGGAGGTCCTTCCGGCCCAGTTCTGACAGGATCGCGTCCAACCCATGCGCGCTTCTCTCAAATCCTGCCAGAGTTTCCTGCCACTTCCGCCAGGCAGCCACTGGATTGCGTTTGGCCCATTGGGCCATGGCTTCAGAGATATGGACGCTGCGCATGTGGCTGGACGGCTGTTTGAGCAGTTCCGCCATCGCCGACTCCGGATCCACAAACGCCAAAGCCTTGATCGCCTCGCCGTAGAAATAACCATCCCGGCCGCCGGGCCACGACTCCGCCGATTTCAGCACGTCCTTCAACTCATCGGCCGACAGAGTGTAAAGCTCGATCGTCAGTTGAGGGCCGGCCCCGCCGTGCTGCAGCAGGAGGGCCACGCGGTGTTTGGGCTGCATTTCCTTCGGCAGTGCCGACGGCATAGGTTTTTCAGATTCTGGCGCAGCTAGTGCCACTGCGTGGGAAAATGACCCCGGAACACTGTGCCGGCCCAGCCAATACCCGGCGGCGACTGCCGCCAGGGAAATAATCACCAGCCGCACGCCGCGCCGGATCAAACGCCAGAAGAAAAAGAAGCAGCCCTTCATTTGGTTTGGGTGGGAAGGCTTTTCTGGAATGCTTCCATAAAAAAATCCCGCAGGGGACCAGGCGGATTCTGCAACAGGACCTGGGTGGCAAAGAGAGGGTTCCTGACCATGAGAGCGTGGGCTACATCGACGCGGACCATAAAGGCCTCTTTGGCATCAGTCAGGGGAAGGTCTTTAGTCCATGCCGCCGCCGCAGAAGGATCAATACGCGCCAGCCATTGCCCGGTTCCTCTGAACATGGAATTCCGGATCCTCTCATCCGGCACCGCGCTGATGCGTGAAAAAATCTCTTCCCGGGCCGCCGGATTCTTGAGACCGGCAAAAAGCAAATTTCTCGCTGCATCGAACTCTTCCTGCTCCAGAGCGGGCAGTTCGTCCCACAGGAATCCAAGATTCTCCTGACCGTAGCCGATCAGAATGGCATGATAGACACCCATGCCATACGCCTTGGGATGCAGGTCCGTCCGCCCGCGCCACCACGCCTGGGCGGCGGCGGGATCTCTTGAAGCCCACGCGCCAACCGCCGGCTGGATGCAGCTTTTGAAGACTTCATCATCATGGATCTTCTCCAGCACCCACACCACCGCCTCGTCAGCTTTGACGGCAAATCTCCAGCGTCCGATCAAGTGTGGCAGCATCAGGGTTCCGATCGCCACCTCTCCGAGGCTGTCTTCCAGCAGCGCCAGCGCCTCCGGGATTTCATCCGGCCGCACCTGCTCCAACAGAATCTCCCCGCGCGCCGCTCCGGCGGGGTCGGCGTCGTTCCGGTAGTGGTCCGCCGCCTCCGCGATGAGTTCCGCGAGGGAACGGCGGGGTGGGGTTTCCGCAGGCAGGGCGTTTTTTGTCAGTCCCGCCAGAGCCGCCTGGGCTTCCGCCACGTCTGCGGCAAATTGCCGCTGCGCCTGTTCCTGCCGGGCCATCACCCGCCCTTTGGCAAACCCCACGCCCGCCAGCAGCGCCACAAAAGTTCCCATCAGCAGGCCACCGGCGAATTTCATCTTCCCAAACGATAACATCTCCCGGATCCGCCATGCCCATACGGACGAAGCCGGAGCCGCGGGCAGACCTGCCAACGCCCGGGATGCCAGCGGTCCTGCCGCTGGCAAACCCGCTGCGGAAGCCGGCTGGGACAAGGTTCCCAGTCCCGCTGTCAGCACTCCGCCGGACACTGCCACGCG
Organism: uncultured Verrucomicrobiota bacterium; assembly: GCA_942492905.1. Taxonomy (GTDB): domain Bacteria; phylum Verrucomicrobiota; class Verrucomicrobiia; order Verrucomicrobiales; family V1-33; genus CAIZWU01. The sequence goes on along the minus strand of OW818657.1, from coordinate 103,043 downwards.
GCGTTTTCCCAGCCACCGGCTCAGCTTCACAAACGCCCGGGACGCCCGGCGCTGCACGGCCGCTTCCGAGCTCGACCGGGCGGTGGCGATTTCCTGATAGGTGAGCCCCTGCCAGAAATGCGCCAGGAGGATCTGCCGGTCCTCCTCCGGCAGCCGCGTCAGTCCTTCATCCACCCAAGGTAGGGCCTCCGTCCATGTTTCCGCGCCAGGCGTCCCGGTCAGCAGCACATGATCTTCATAACGTTTCATGATCCGGCCCCGCTTTTCCTCCCGGCGCTTGATGGAAGCGGAGACCAGCACGGCGGTCCGGTGCAGCCATCCCGCCAGGCCCGTGCCCGCATAAAGCCGACCCGCATTTTTGGCCAGCAGCACAAACACCTGCTGCGCCGCCTCCCGGGCCAGCTCCACATCCCCCGTGCGCCGCAAGGCCGCGCCCTGGACCAGCCCTGCATGACGTTCGACCAGCAGGCGGAACGCAGTTTCATCCCCCCGGCGGCGGTAGTCGCGGAGCAGTTCGGCATCGGATTTCATGGCACGCATTTTCTGATACTGTCTTCCCACCGCCCCGGGCAGACAAAAATACCAGGATTTTTCAGGACGTGAACGCAAAAAACCGGCACCCTTGCGGATGCCGGTTTTGAATTGGTGATAGCCAAGGCGGGACCGCCCGGCCTCCTGCCGGGGTTAGTAGCGGTAGTGCTCGGCTTTGTAGGGGCCTTCCTTCGGCACGCCGAGGTAGGCGGACTGCTCGTCGGTGAGGACGGTGAGCTTGACCCCGATTTTTTCAAGGTGCAGACGGGCGACTTCCTCGTCGAGCTCCTTGCTGAGGCGGTAGACGCCGGGTTTGTAGCTGTCCTTTTTGTTCCAGAGGTCGAGCTGGGCGAGGGCCTGGTTGGTGAAGCTGGCGCTCATCACGAAGGCGGGGTGGCCGGTAGCGCAGCCGAGGTTCATCAGGCGGCCTTCGGCGAGCATGTAGATGCTGCGGTCGCCGGGGACGTCGTAGCGGTCATACTGGGGCTTGATGTTGATGCGGGTGACGCCCTTTTCGTTGTTCAGCTTGTCGACCTGGATTTCGTTATCGAAGTGGCCGATGTTGGCGACGATGGCCTGGTCCTTCATGTTGAGCATGTGCTTCAACGTGATGACGTCCTTGTTGCCGGTGGTGGTGACGTAGATGTCGGCGATGCCGAGGGTGTCTTCCACGGTCTTGACTTCGAAACCTTCCATGGCGGCCTGGAGGGCGTTGATGGGGTCGATTTCCGTGACGATGACGCGGGCTCCGAAGCCGCGCAGGGAGTGGGCGGAGCCTTTGCCGACATCGCCGTAACCGCAGACGCAGGCGACCTTGCCGGCAATCATGACGTCGGTGGCACGCTTCAGGCCGTCAGCACAGGATTCGCGGCAGCCGTAAAGGTTGTCGAATTTGGACTTGGTGACGGAGTCGTTGACGTTGATGGCCGGGATGAGGAGCTGGCCGGCTTCCATCATCTGATAGAGGCGGTGCACGCCGGTGGTGGTCTCTTCGGAGACACCCTTCCAGTCCTTCACGATGGCGTGGAAAATCCCGGGCTGCTCGGCGTGGACCTTTTTGAGGAGGTCTTTAACGACCTGTTCCTCGTGGTTGCCGCTGTCGGTGTTGACCCAGTCGCTGCCGTTTTCGAGTTCGTAGCCTTTGTGGATGAAGAGGGTGGCATCGCCACCGTCGTCGATGATGAGCTGAGGGCCGGGGGCATCCACGTGGCAGATGGCCTTCCAAGTGCAATCCCAGTATTCTTCGAGGGACTCACCCTTCCAGGCGTAAACCGGGATGCCGGCAGCGGCGATGGCGGCGGCGGCGTGGTCCTGGGTGGAGAAAATATTGCAGGAAGCCCAGCGGACGGTGGCTCCGAGCTCGACCATGGTTTCGATGAGCACGGCGGTCTCGATGGTCATGTGGAGGGAACCGGTGACGCGGACGCCTTTGAGGGGCTTGTCTTCGCCGTATTTGGCGCGGATCGCCATCAGGCCGGGCATTTCGTGCTCAGCGATGTCGAGGGTCTTGCGGCCCCAAGGGGCGAGGGAGATGTCGGCGACTTTGTAGTCGGTGAAAGCAGCGGTGGCGGAACTCATGGTTGTAGGGTGGGTGAAGTTCAATGAACGTATGAACGCATCATGATACGTTGATATGTTCGCTCATGGACGCACAGAGTCAAAAGGAAAATTTGGTGGCCTTGGTTTCGGTGCAGGTCCCGGGTCCAAACGCAAAACAGCGGATTCCGTTGACCGGAATCCGCTGTTTGAAAGGTTTGGTTCTACTCAGGCGCTCCGGCTGCGGCGACGGGTCAGCAGGCCCAGCATCCCAAGCCCCGTCAGGACAGTGGCGGAAGGCTCGGGGATCTCTGAAAGTTGCCCGCCTCCGATCAGGCCCTCGTTGCTCAGGTCACCGGTGCTGGTCTGGATACGGGCCTCGGCGATCTGCATGCTGTTGGCGGTGCCGGCATTTTTAACGGTCGGAAAAACCAGCAGGAAGGTGTTGTAGGCGGTGGTGCTGCTGAAAGTGACATTGCCACCGGCGGTGCCCCGGCCGCTCGGGAGAGCGAGCGCTCCATTGGAAATCTCAGTGAAATTGGCGGTCACATCAAAAATAGAGCCTGTGACGGAGGAAGCGGCAATGCTGTTGCTGCCGTAGAGAATGTAGGAAGCGGGATCCCGTTCTTCGGCATCATTGCCGGTCACAAAGTTGATACCCGAGGCGGTCGCGGTGCCAGCGGTCAGCGAAAAGACGTAGCCGGTATTCGTTTTGCCGAAATTCAGGTACTTGGTCCCGTTGTTCGCGTCAATCGCGGCTCCGGGAGGCTCTCCGCCGGGCCAGCTGTTGGTTCCGCCGACGGGGACGCCGGTGCCAATCGTGAAGATGTTGGTGGCTGCTGCAGCCGATCCGATCAGGAGGCTGCACACGCCGGCAAACACGCCGAGGGAGGATAATTTCATAACAGAAGCAGGGTAGGTTCGCCGGTGGATCCGGATTTGTATTAAAACAGGAGCTTTCTCCACCAATTCCCCCAGTCTGTCCAATTAATAAAACCAGATTAATCGCATCCTGTCTTCAGAGACGACCGGGGTGGCCCAACGGACTCCGGCATGGAAAAACCCTTAGAATCCCGCCGCGGTGCCTCCACCCCGTGGATCGGCAGCTCCGCTGAAGCTGCCATCCGGGCGGCGGGTCACGGCCTGGCTGCTGCCGATTCCCGGGACCAGATTGAGCGTGTGGCCGCGTTTTTCGAGGGCCGTGCGGGTGTCGGCGGGGACCGCAGTTTCGATCCGGAGCACATCAGGCTGCCATTGGTGGTGGAACCGCGGGCCCGCCAGTGCTTCGAACGGCGGGAGGCTGAAATCGGCGGTACGCACGATGCCCAAAACCACTTGGGATATGATCGTCGGACCGCCCGCCGCCCCGATCACGAGGAGGGGCTGGCCGTCTTTTTGCACGATGGTCGGGCTCATGCTGGAGAGGGGACGTTTGCCGGAAGCGACGGCATTGGCTTCCCCGCCGATCAGGCCGAAGACATTAGGCACGCCGGGCTGGATGGAGAAGTCGTCCATTTCATTGTTCAGGAGGACACCCGTACCGGGAATGGTGACGAAGCTGCCCCAGGTGAAATTGATGGTGGCGGTGCAAGCCACGGCCCAGCCCTCGGAGTCGATCACGGAAAAGTGGGTGGTGTGTTTTTCAAAAAGGTCCCGGCCAGCGCCGGGCGGGTCGCCGTGGGTGGGCACGGGAGTGGCTTTGGCAGGGTCGATGCGGGCGGCGAGGGTGCGGGCATAGGCCGGGTCCACCAGCCCGCGCGGGACGGGAGTGAAATCCGGGTCACCGAGCCAATGGGCACGGTCGGCGAAGGCGGGTTTCATGGCTTCCGTGACGGTGTGGATGAAGTCCGGTGAGCCGTCGCCCATGGCTTTCAGATCAAAGGTTTCCAGTAAATTCAGGATCTGCGCCACATGGACCCCGCCGGAGCTGGGCGGGGGGAAACCGATCACTTCCAGTCCCCGGTAGGTGGAGCGCAGAGGTTCGCGGGTTTTGACCTGATAGGCCGCAAAATCGGCCGCGGTCATGATCCCGCCATGCTGCTTCATCCACTCACCCGTTTTTGCGGCAAAGGGACCGCGGTAAAACCAGCCGGTCCCTTCCCGGGCGATGGCGCGGTAAGTCGCGGCGAGGTCGGGCAAGTGGTGTTTGCCGCCGGTCAGGGGGGCCAGCAGCACGGCGGCTGTGGCCGGATATTTTTCGATCACCGGACGCCACTGTTTCACCCGGGCGGCGAAACCGGCATCGGGCACAAACCCTTCTTCCGCGACCTTGGCGGCGCTCTCGAAGGCGCGGGCGAGGGGGTATTTCCCGACGGTGCGGGCGGCTTCATCCAGCGCGGCCAGCCAGCCGGGCACTGCGGCGGCGAGGGGACCTTCCTGCGAGAGAGCCGGCTGCGCCTTGCCGTCCCTGACAAACAGGTCGCGGGTAGCGGCGGCCGGGGCTTTTTCGCGGCCATCCAAGGCGAGGAAAGTGCCGTCCGGTTTCCGGATCAGCAGGAAACAGCCGCCTCCGATGCCGGAATTGTGTCCATCCACCACGCCGAGCATGGCGGCGGCCGCGATCGCTCCATCCACCGCGTTGCCGCCGGACTTCATGGCCTCCAACGCCGCTTCCGTAGCCAGGGGATGCACGGTGGCGGCATAACCATGGCTGGCCGCGCGGACCGGAGTCAGGGCCAGAAAAAGCAGCCAACCGGAAAGGTAAAGTCTGATCATCCGGCAGCATGCCCCACCGGGCGCCGCGTGCCAGAAAATCTTTCGCCACGCCACCCACGGCTCTTTCCGCCGCAGGTTACTCCTTGCTCTTCAACTGCGGGAACAACACCACATCCCGGATGCTCTCGCTTCCAGTCAGCAGCATTACCAGACGGTCGATCCCGATGCCGATGCCCCCTGCCGGCGGCATGCCGTGCTCGAGAGCGAGGAGGAATTCCTCATCAATGTTCTGCGTCTCCTCCCCGGCCTGGTGTTCCAAGCGCGAGCGCTGCACGATCGGGTCGTTCAGCTCCGAGTAACCGGGGCTGACTTCCACCCCGTTGATGATCAATTCGTAGACATCCACGATGGTCCCATCGGCCGGGTTTTGTTTGGCCAGCGGCACCAGTTGGGACGGCACATGGGTGACAAAACAGGGGTTGAATTGTTTCTCCTCGATCCGCTTTTCAAAGACCTGCTGGGTGACCTCGTGGTCCTCCATCTGCGGGGAAATCTCCACGCCCATCTCGTGGCATTTTTCGCGGCGCTGTTCCGGCGTGTAGTCCCACCACTGTGGGTCCACCCGGCAGAGGAGGTCACGATAAGGCGTGCGCTGCCACGGGCGGCTCAGGTCGATGGTGCGGGTCACCTCGCCCTCCTCGTTTTTGTGTTCGATCACGAGGGTGCCGCAGAACTTCATGGCGAGGTGGCAGATCATTTCCTCCACCATGTCGGCCATCACTTCAAAATCCCCGAAAGCCTGGTAGGCTTCCAGCATGGTGAATTCCGGATTGTGCCGCCGGCTGATGCCTTCGTTGCGGAAATTGCGGTTCAATTCAAACACCTTGGTGAACCCGCCGACCAGCAGCCTTTTTAAATAAAGCTCCGGCGCGATCCGCAGGTAGAATGGTTGGCCGAGGGCATTGTGGAAGGTCTCAAACGGACGCGCCGCCGCCCCACCGGCCACGGCCTGCAGCATCGGGGTTTCCACTTCCAAATAATCCCGCTCGCCCAACCAGCGGCGGATTTCCGCCATGATTTTGCTCCGGGTCAGGAAAACTTCGCGGCTTCGTTCGTTCGACATCAGGTCCAGATACCGTTGCCGGTATTTGATCTCGCGGTCGGCCACCCCGTGCCATTTGTCCGGCATCGGACGCAGCGCTTTGGACAGCACCGTCAGCCCTTCCACCTTGATGGACGGCTCCTGGGTTTTGGTCAAAAACGTCCCGCCCCACACTCCGACCCAGTCGCCGAGGTCGATGCACTCCTTGAACATCGTGAAGGTTTCCTCCGGCACATTCTTCGCATTGAAGAAACACTGGAAGCGCCCGCCGATGTCGGCCACATCAAAGAAAATCGTCTTCCCCATGTCCCGCAGCGCGGTCACCCGGCCGGCCACGCGCACCTCCATTCCTTCGGCAAAAACCTCCTGCAAGACCCCCGGCGCGTGGGTGGTGTCGAACTTCCCGCCAAACGGCTCGTGCCCCAATTCCCGCAGGCGCGCCAGCTTCTTGCGGCGGATCGCGAGGAGTTCACTCTCGTCGGGAGGCGTCACAGAGGCAGGATCGGTCGGGGCATTCATGGGGCGGCAGACCTGCCACAGCACGGGCGGAATGCAAGAGGCGGCGGGGAAGGGAAGGGCCGTGGGGCAATTCACCAGGCTTGCGCCGTTCGAGCCGAACCGATATCAAGGGTGCGTTATATAAAGTAAAGCCATGTTTGCCCGACTCCTTCCCGCCGCCCTGTTCCTGACCTTGCCCGCCCTCGCCGTCCGGGCTGCGGAGCCGGTGCCGGTTTCGCTCTTCACGTTATCCGATCCGACTCTGGAAGTGACGGTCTGGGCGCATTCGCCGCTGTTTTTCAATCCGACGAATATCGACATCGACAAGGACGGCTGCATCTGGGTCGCGGAAGGGGTGAACTACCGGAAACACTTCGACCGGAAACCGGAGGGCGACCGCATCATGGTGCTGCGCGACAATGACGGCGACGGGAAAGCGGATGAATCCTGGCCGTTTGTGCAGGAGCCGTTTTTACGCGCGCCGCTGGGCGTGGCGGTGATCGGGAACAAGGTGGTGGTTTCCATGGCCCCGGACCTGGTGGTTTACACGGACAAGGACGGCGACAAAAAATTCGACCCCGCCAAGGGCGACACCCGCGAAGTGCTCCTCACCGGATTCAACGGCCGGAACCACGACCACAGCCTGCACAGCGTGACCGTAGGCCCTGACGGAAAGTGGTATTTCAGCGCGGGGAACTGCGGGGCGAAATTCACCGACAAATCCGGCAAAACCTTCCGCATTGGGTCCAAGCAAAACACCTCGTGGTGGCCGAAGGACCCGAATCTGCCGGATGGCGATCCCAACGAATATGCGGGGCAGAAAAGCGATGACGGAAAAGTATATGTCGGCGGCTTCATCGCCCGCATGAATCCTGACGGGACGAACGTGGAAATTCTCGCGCACAACCTGAGGAATTCCTACGAAAACTGCGTCACCAGCTTCGGTGATATCTTCGCCAACGACAACGACGACCAACCAGCCTGCCGCGTCTTCGGCGTGTTGGAAGGCGGGAATTACGGATTCGCCTCCGCCGATGGGTCGCGTTCCTGGCAAGTGGACCGGCGGCCCGGGCAGGACATCAAAACGGCGACGTGGCGTCAGGAAGATCCCGGCGTAGCTCCGGCTGGCGATGTCTACGGCGGCGGCGCGCCCACCGGGATTGTCTTCTACGAAAACGGCGCGCTCGGCCCGCAGCATGAAGGCACCCTGCTCAGCTGCGAAAGCGCTAGAAACACCATCTTCGGCTACAAACCTCAACCGGACAGTGCAGGCTGGAAGCTGGAGCGCTTTGATTTTCTCACCACCAACAAGGAAGGCAAAATCATCGGCACCGACTCCACCGGCGGCAATCAAACCGCCAAAGCCGAGGACACCAAAACCCTCTTCCGCCCCTCCGACATCGCCGTCGGCCCGGACGGCGCGCTCTACATTTCCGACTGGTATGACCCCCGCACCGGCGGCCATGCGGACATGGACGACAGTATGTCAGGCACGATCTACCGCGTCGCGCCCAAGGGGTTCAAATCCGTGGTGCCGAAGTTCGACGTGGCGACGGTGGAGGGGGCCATCGAAGCGCTGAAAAGCCCGGCGGTGCATGTGCGGGCGCTGGGCAGCAGACCGTTGGCTCTTTTTGTGAAAGAAAAAGGACTAAATCAACAAACCATTGATCGATGGGAACCATTCGTCTTAACCAGACTCAAGAGTTTTCTCTTTGGAACTGGACCAGAAGTTTACCCCAAATCCCAGTATCTCACGTCCGCACCAGACGCTGCTGAAAATTTGAATGTAAATGATAAAGCTGCCATGGAACAATTCGCAGCATTAGGAGCACCAGAAAAAATCTACGATAAACTATTCCCAGAATTGGGCGACCCCGATCCCCTGAAATGGTCGGAAAAAATCGCCACCCTAGCATGGCGGCTGCACCCACCCCAAAGCATCCCCGCCTTCAAAACCCGCGCCCTTTCCCCGGCCCTGCCGCTGAAGGCGCGGAAGGACGCGCTGACGGCGATTGGGTATAACACCGGGGCGGACGGGGCGCAGGCGATGCTGGCCATCGCGGAAGCGCTGGGTTCCAACGTGCCCGCGGGCACGCCGGAGGCGGCGGTGAAGGATACCGCATTGTGGTGGTTGCTGAACCGGAAGGACAATGTCTGGAAGGACCACGGCCTGGCGGCCGCGTTGAAGGAAAAGGGGATTTACGATCCGGACAAAATCGTCCTGACGGCGGTGAGCCTGCCGGACCCGCCGCCCGCCGCCTTCACGGTGGAGGAGGCGCTGAAGCTGACCGGCGATGCCACCCGCGGCGCGGCAGTGAGCCAGCGTTGTTATATGTGCCACCAGTTCGGGAAAGAGGGCGCGGAATTCGGCCCGGAGCTGACCACCTGGGGCCGCACCCAGGGCACGGAAGTCATTTTGCGCAGCCTGATCGACCCTGGCGCGGACATCGCCCACGGTTTCGAGGGCATGAGAATCGAAACCACGGACAACCTGCTGATCGACGGCCTGATCCTGACCGATGCCGACCCGGTGGTGATCCGCAGCATGGGCGGCCTGACGCAGACCGTGCCCAAAGCGAAAATCAAATCCAAAAAGTCGCTCGGCCGCAGCCTGATGATGAGCGCCACCCAACTCGGCCTGACCGCCCAAGAGTGCGCGGATCTCGCGGCGTTTTTGAAAAAGTAGCCATCACCGCTCCCGCGTGATGAGCAAACGGCTTCACTGCGGCGAGGCATTATCTGAGAGATCCGCGGAGGATTCGTGTCGTGGGCGTTCGCATGGGGCCGGGTATTTTTTGACTTCGTCGGCTGCCTTTGCTCATCACGCGGAGCGGTGATGGCTACTTTGGTGGCTATTTTGAGGGTCAACTTCCCTGATATTACGGAAATTCTAAAAATATGCAGAAATTATCTTGATTTTGTTTATAGAATTTATTATGGTTCTGGTAAATGAAATCTACTTCCTCTACTCTCTGCCGGGCCCTGACGCTGAGCCTGCTGGCCGCCGGGCTGAGTTCCTGCAGCCTTTTCAAGAACGGCAAGTATGCCTCCCAGTGGGAAATCGAGTCGGACGTGCCCGCCAGTCTGAGCAACGGACAGGCGACGGTGCCTTCGGAAACCCCGATGACGGCCCGGCAGGCAAACAGCAATCTTTCCGGTCTCGACCCGCTGGCCCCGGCCGATGGCGGCATTCTGGATCTGCCGATGACCGAAAATGGGACGCTGATTGACATTCCCAAACCCGACCTGGCCATGACGGGGAACCCTTATCGCTTTTCGCCTCCGGAAATGCTGAGCATTCCCCCGGGCACTCCCGAGATGGATCTGCCTCCTCCGACCGGATCGCCAGATCACATCACGACCCTGCTGCCCGGCCCACCGCCCACGGTGACGGAAGAGGAATTGGCGGCGGCCCCCGAGGCCATGCCGATTGTTTACCACACCGCAGAGACCACGGCGCCGGCGCCGGCTCCTGAGACGGCCGCGGCTCCCGCCCCCGCTCCAGTAGTAGCCCCACCCGAAGCCCCGCTGCCCGGGCCAGTGGAATATGCCGGCGCCGCCCCGAGCATCCCGCTCCTCTACGGGAAGCTGGATCTGACTCCATTTTTGAATTTCGCTCCGGAAGCGCCGCTCACAAAGACCAACTGAGCCTCGAAAAATTTGGGGGTTGATGCGAAAATGGGGGTGGCAGCCAAGCGCTGCTGCCCCCATTTTTTTGTCATGCTGCAAATCGTCCTGATCGAACCGGAAATCCCGCCCAACACGGGGAACATCGGGCGCCTGTGCCTCGCGACCGGGGCCCGGCTGCATCTGGTGGGTCCGCTCGGGTTTGACATCGACGACCGCACCCTGAAGCGGGCCGGCTTGGATTATTGGAAAGAGGTGGATTGCCGGCGCTGGGCGGATTTTGCGGCATTGCAGGAAGCCGCCGGCCCGGACGCCCGGTTTTTCTTCCTCACCACCAAAACGACCCGGGCTTACTGGGACGAATCCTTCCGCGACGGCGATTACCTCGTGTTTGGCCGGGAAAGTAAAGGCCTGCCCGAAGCGCTGCTGGCGGCGCATCCGGAACAATGCCTCACCATCCCGCAACAGGGGGTGCGCAGCCTGAATCTGGGCAATGCGGCTGGAATTGTGCTTTACGAAGCCGTCCGTCAATTGCGCGGAGGTTGAGCGATTTTTGCCCGGGAACAGCTCCGGGTGGCCCGGCAGAGTGACGACCGGCGAAAAAACCGGATTGCTTTCAGCAGGTGCTGCCTTACCTCGAAAAGCAGCCTGCCCCCACTATGAAAGCCATCCTAGCCCTTGAAGACGGAGTCCACTTTTTCGGCGAGTCGTTTGGCGTCACCGGCAGCACCACCGGTGAGGCCTGTTTCAATACCAGCATGACCGGATACCAGGAAGTGCTCACCGACCCCTCCTACCGCGGCCAGATCGTGGCCATGACTTACCCGTTGATCGGAAATTACGGCGTCACCGCGGCGGATGACGAGTCCAGCCAGCCGCACGTCCGCGGATTTGTGGTGGAGGAACTCTGTCCCGTGCCCAGCAACTGGCGCGCCGAGGACAGCCTGGAGGGGTATTTGAAAAAATGGAACCTGATGGGCATCCAGGGCATCGATACCCGCCGCCTCACCAAACACCTCCGCACCCGCGGGGCGATGCGCGCCTTCATCAGCACCGAGGTCCTCGATCCCGCCGCCGCCACCGCCCGGGCGGCCGCCAGTGCTCCGATGAGCGGCAGCGATTTTGTGAAGGAAGTCAGCACCCCCGCCAGCTATGTCTGGGACCCGGCCGGCACCGAAAGCCGCGAGTGGCTGCTGCCGAATGCCGACGGCCCCGTGATCAAGGAACTGCCCGAGCCCAAATACCGCATCGTCGCTTACGACCTGGGCATTAAACGCAACATCCTGCGCCGTCTCCGGCAGGAAGGGTTCCATGTCGATGTCGTCCCGGCCGCCACCAGCGCCGCAGACGTGCTGGCGATGAAACCCGACGGGGTGTTCCTCTCCAACGGCCCGGGCGATCCCGCCGCGCTCAGTTATGTTTACGAAGAGGTCAAACAATTCATCGGGAAAACGCCGCTTTTCGCCATTTGTCTCGGCCACCAAATGCTGGGCCATGCGTTCGGGGGCAAGACCTTCAAGCTGAAATTCGGTCATCGGGGCGGCAACCAGCCCGTGCAGGACCTCCGCACCGGCACCGTCGCCATCACCAGCCAGAACCACGGGTTTGCGGTCGATCCCGACTCCCTGCCTTCCAATGTCGAGGTCACCCACCTCAATCTCAACGACCAGACCGTGGAAGGCCTGCGTCACCGGGAAGCCCCGGTCTTCAGCGTCCAGTATCACCCGGAAGCCGCTCCCGGCCCCAACGATGCCCGCTATTTCTTCAAAGACTTCGTCGAGCTGATTGAGGCCAACCGCTGACCGGCGGAAAACAGAGCTTGCCACCTGCTGGCAGAATCTGGTAATAGTTCGGACCTTTCCGGAATCCCGAGCCATGAACCTCTTCCCGCGTGCCTTCCGCCCTGTCTGGCTGCTCCCGGCCGTGGGTCTGGCATGCACGGGACTGGCCCCGGCCCAAGTCGTGGTGCCTCCCGGGTCGCCTGCGATGACCCTGCGGCCGGCAGTGGTGGTCACCATGCCCACCGAGGCCGGCAAAGTTTACCAGATGCAGGTCTCGACGGACCTGAAGTCTTGGTCCGGGATGGGCGGGCCCTTGTTCGGCACCGGAGTCCCTTTTGAAAAAGCAATCCCTGGAGCGGGCCAGCAGTTTTTCCGGCTGCAGGTCCTGACAGAACCCGCCATGGGCTCCGCGCCGTGGGCGCTGCAGGCGCTGGCTTTGCAGTTCAACGAAGGCCGGCGCGTGGTGCATTATGATTTCCCTGCCAGTGGAGAGGGCACCCGGCAGACGGGCGCTTTGAGCAAGTCCTTCACTTGGACCTATCAGCGCACCTGCCTGACCGATGGCGGAGCGGTGCTGACGTTTCCCGATGGCTCCCGCGAGATCCTGCAACTGCAGTTCAGTGCGGTGAAGGCGGGGCGTTTCACCCGCCAGACGTTCATTGGTTCCCGCCTGGAGGAAACCGACGACGGCAGTTTCGGCCCCGCGCCCCAGGTTGGTCTTCCCTTGGTGCCATCCATCCCCACGGGCTACAGTTTTGCCTTTTCGGATCAACCCTCGGGTGGGGGCCTCAGCCTCACCAGTGCCAGCGGCGGCACCCGCCTGCTGGACGGCCAATCGGCCTCCTTCAACGGAAACTGGCTCGTTACCGGCAGCACCAGTGCCCGGCTCATCACCACCTTCAGCTCCACCCACGGGGAGGACTACCGGTTCACCTTCACCGGTCCCCAGACGGGCACCTTCACCCGCCAAACCTTTACCGAAGGCATCTTCCGGGATCAGGATATTGGCACTTTTTGCCTGACTTGTCCGCCCTGACCCCTCCGCCGCCGGCAGTTGGAAGCCAGGCTGGCCGCCCGCTGAATTTCCCGTTGTTGCAGGTCCAGGGTGTCCTTACGGATGTGCGCACGCAGCCCCGGCTGCAGCGATTGAGATGAATGCCCTGCGTATCCTGGTGGTGGAGGACGAGACCCTCGTGGCACGGGACCTTGAAGCCACGCTTAAAAAGCTCGGTTTCGAAGTCTCCGCCCTTTGCCGCACCGGCGAGGAAGCCCTTGTGGCCATGCAGCGGTTCCAACCGGACGTGGTGCTCATGGACATCCAGCTGGAACAGGGCATGGACGGCGTCGAAACCGCCACCCGCCTCCAGGCCGATTACCGGGTGCCGGTAATTTTCCTCACCGCTTATGCGGACGAGCCCACCCTCGCCCGCGCCCGTGCCGCCCAGCCCTACGGGTATCTGCTCAAACCCTTCCACCAGAGCGAACTCCGCTCCGTCATCGAGCTGGCCTACGCCCGCCATACCGCCCTGCAGAAACTGCAGTCCAGCGAGGACCGCTTTGTCGCCACCCTCCGCAGCATGGCGGAAGGCGTCATCTCCACCGACATGCTCGGGGTCATCAATTTCATGAATCCCGTGGCGGAGCAGCTGACCGGCTGGTCCATCCGCGAGGCCACCGGCCGCCCCTTGCATGAAGTCTTCCGCGTGGCCCTGCCCAACGGCGAGGCCTTGGAATCCTCCGGCCTCGTCTCCGGCACCCCCAGCCGCACCATCCTCCTCACCGACCGCGATGGCCGCCCGGTCCACATCGAGGACACCACCACGCCGATCCGCGATGCCGATGGCTCCCTGACCGGCATCGTGGTTCTCTTCCGCCGCCGCGAGCCCAACGCCCCTGCCGCGGCTCCGGTATCGCTCAACGAAGCCCTCGGCAGCAGTCCCTTCCCCAATCTGGCCGGGATTGTCGGCAGCATCGCGGATCCCCTGCTGGCGCTTGATGCCAACTGGCGCATCACCTATCTGAATGCCCTCGCGGCCAGCGTCATGGAGGAACGCCGCGAAGCCCTGCTCGGCCAAGTGCTCTGGGACGTTTTCCCGCCCAGTCTGCACCGGCTGTATTACCACGAATTTTCCACCGCCCTCACCCACCGCACCCCGGCTTCCTTCGAGCTGGAACACGAAGCCCGGCGGGCGTGGTATGAAGTCCAGCTGTACCCTTTCGGTCAGGGTCTGCTGGTATTGATGCGCGACATCACCGCCCGGAAGCAGGCGGAGCAACACCAGGACAAACTGGAAAAGCTTGAATCCCTCGGCCTGTTGGCCCGCGGGTTTGCCCACGATTTCAACAACCTCCTCACCGTGCTCCTCGGCAATCTCTCGCTCGCCGAGATGCAGCTGGAGCCGGACGCCCCCAGCCGTCAGGAACTCAGCGCCGCGCGTCGCGCCAGCCTGCAGGCGCAGAATCTCGTCCAGCAGCTGCTGACCTTTGCCCGCGGTGGGGTCCCGATCCGCCAGCCCACCGAACTGGTCCGCCTCGTCCGCGAATGGTTCGCGGAATGGCCCCGCCGCCCCGGACTGGACTATCAACTTGAGGTCCCGGACGCCCCTTGTCACGCCGAGGTGGACCGCCACCAGATCCGCCGCCTCCTCAGCAACCTCGTGCGCAATGCCGAGCAGGCCCAGCCCCATGGGGGCACCGTCATCCTCCGTCTCCTCGCGCCCGTTGCTGGGGACCCTGAAATTCCCTTGGGTGAACCCGGGGCGGAGGCCCCGCCCCGGTCTGCCACCCTCACACTCGAAGTGACCGACACCGGCGAGGGGATCGATGAGGAAACCCTGGCCCACATCTTCGAACCGTATTTCACCACCCGCGGCGACAGCAATGCCACCGGCCTCGGACTCACCGTTTGTGAATCGATCACCAAAGCCCACGGCGGCACCCTGACGATCGATTCCACTCCCGGGGCTGGCACCACCCTGCGCATCAGCCTCCCGGCCACGGCTCCGGAACCAGACGGGCGGCCCCGCGAACCGGCAGAGGACCCGTCCGTCCCCGCTCCGGCCTCCAGCCGGACCCGCCGCATCTTGGTCCTTGAGGATGAGCCGCTGATCCGCCAGCTGATCGTCAGTAATCTGACCGCCGCCGGCTGCGAGGTGACCCCCACGGGCGAAGGCTCCGAAACGGTCGCCCGTTACACCGAAGCCCTGCTGCAGGGGGTGCGTTACGACCTCGTGGTCATGGACCTTTCCATTCCCAACGGGATGGGCGGAGCTCAAGCCATGGAAAAACTCCGCCAGCTCGACCCCCACATTCAGGCCATCGTCTCTTCCGGCTACAGTGATGATCCTATCATGTCCCGCTACGCCGACTTCGGTTTCCGGGCCGTGCTTCCCAAGCCCTACCAGCCCGGAGAACTCCGCGAACTCGTCACCAGTCTGCTGGCCGAGTCCCGCCGTGCCTGATATTTCAGGGCGGGGCTGGCCCCTCTGGCCTGAATCCCGCGTCACGTCGTTTTAATAATTGGCGTGACATGCTACTGGCCACTGGACACAAATTTTCCATGAATCCTCCCCCCTCCCCCCGATTGGATATTGCCTGGCGACGCCGTTGGTGGCGGGCCGGGCTGCTGGTGTTGGCGCTCGTCCCGGGAGCGGTGCAGAGCCAAGTCCGGCTCAATGAGATCGTAGCGGACACCAATGAACGGCTGACCCTGGCGGACCCGCAGGGCCGGCTGCGTCCCGGGACAGGGCTGTTTTTCGGGGACGTGGGATTCAGCGCTCCGGGTTGGCTCACCGGGACTGCGCCCTTGGGATTCGGAGGCGCCGCCGGACTCGGAACCAACGTGGCCAGCCTGATGCAGAACCGCACGCCAAATCTGTATCTCCGCCGCACCGTTGTCCTCACCCCAGCAGATCTGGCCAATGAGGGCAGACTGCAGCTGCGGGTGCGTTTTGACGACGGCTTCATCGCCTGGATCAATGGCCGGGAGGTGGCCCGCGCCAATGCCGGACCGGCCGGGCACTTCGTCTACGCCGACCAGAAGGCCTACAATTTCGCCGTCACCACTACCAATACCGCTTATACCCCGGCGACCCAGACCGGGACTGCGGCCACGGCCCCCACCACCGGCATCACCTATCCTCTCGGCCGTGTCAGTGATTTCCTCCAAGCCGGCGGAAACGTGCTCGCGCTCCAGCTCATCAACCGCGAGCCCAATCTCAGCGCCCGGATCGATGCGCAGTTGGAGGTCATCAGCGCCAATGCGGTGCTTGATGTCGTCCGGCATGATTTCAACGAGGCCAACGATTCCGGGGAAGTTCACCGCAATCTCGGCGGGATCGTCACCAACACCACGGAGGGCACGATTCCGGCCAATTCCTGGCTGGATCTGGCGGCGCCGGCCCAATCCGCGCCGGAATGGACGGACCTCAGTCTGCGCTCCAGTCTCGTCAGCGGGGCGGGATATGATTCCAGCGGAGGCCTGCGTTATGTCTATTCCCAGACCGATGCCGTCAATCAGACCGCCAGCGTCTCCGGTCCCGCTTTGCCGCTGATTTCCCAGATTCCTGCCGGAGGCCTCACGGCGGCGCATCTGGCCGACCTGCGTCTCACTTTCCGTTTCCGGGCGACCGCGAATTCCGCTTATAACATCCGGCTGGATCCGGATGGCAACAGTCCGGGCGCCAGCCTGACAGGTCTTGCGGCCCTGACCCCCACCGCCGGCACCGGTTTCACCCAAGCCGCGGCAGACGCTTTTGACGATGCGGCGGGAGCGGTGCGCACCCGCACCATCAACGCCTCCGGCACGGGGACCAATGCGGGCACCGGGCTGAACACCACCGCCATTTTCAACGGACCCGCCATGCGCTCCGCGGCTTATTCCCTGCAGGAGGTCAATGTGGTGGGCAGTGGCACCGGCACCTTGCCCGGCGCCCTGCAATTTGAGGTCGTGTCCGCCCCGGTCACTCCGGACTACGTGGGATTTTCCTACCAATCCATTGCCATCACCTCATGGACCAACGGCAACATCACCGCCGCGCAGCTGAAAACCGGCGCCCTCCAGTTTGACTATCAACTGCCGGCAGGCGTGAACTGCAGCATCTTTCTGGAACCGGCCACCGGCGTGGCTCCCGGCATCCCCGGCCACCGCCTGGGCCTGGGCACGGTCACGGGCACCGGGGGATGGCGCACTGCGACCCTCGATACGGGCACTGCCACCAATGCCGGCACCTTCCTGAGTGCGATGAACGGAACCCCCACCAATGGCGTGCGCGTGATTTTCCTCTGCAACGATCCGCTGCCCACCGGTTCGCGGATGGTGGTGGACAACCTCGGTTATTTCCCATGGCGCACTTACAACGTGTCCTTCTCCACCGGCACCAACCAGGACGCCTTCCTCGCCGCCATCAATGCCCAGCCCAATCCCCAGGTGGTGCCGGTCTTCGAAAAAACCGGCACTGCCCTCGCGCCCGGCAGCGCAGCGGTGACGATGGATGATTTCGCAATCACCTACACCAAGGTCAATGCCGGCAGTGCCGCCACCCTGGTGCCGTTCGCCGCGTCCGGTTGGAGTTATTTCCCGGGCTTGGCCGAGCCCTCCGGCGGAGTGGTCGAGCCGGCTGATTTCAATGTACCGCTGGGCACGGGAGGCCATGCGGACTGGATCGAGTTGTTGAACCCCGGGGCCGCGGCGGTGGATTTGTCCAACTGGTCCCTCACGGACGAACGAGACACGCCCCGCAAGTTTGTCTTTCCGCCCGGCACCTCCGTCGCCTCAGGGGCCGGGCTGGTGGTGGTGGCCGACGACCGGTTGGCTCCGGCAGGGGCGGCCTGGCTGCACGCCCCCTTCAGCCTGGGTTCCGGCGGGGAATACCTCGCGCTGCTCGATCCTTCCGGCACGGTGGTGGATGCCCTCGATCCCGGCTATCCGCCGCAGGATTCCTTTCACTCCTGGGGGCGCGATCCCGCCACCAGTCAATGGGGCTACTTCCGCACCGCCACTCCCGGCCAACCCAACACCGGTTCCTGGCAGCCCGGGGTGGCGGACCCTCCGGTTTTCGGAGTGCCCGGCGGATTTTATCCGACGACGGTCAGTCTTTCCCTCACCACGGCAACGCCGGGCGGGACCATGCGCTATACCACGGATGGCAGCGACCCCACCGCCACCAACGGCTTCAGTTATACCACCAGCCTCTCCCTTCCCTTCATCAGTGACCGCATCGGCCACGTGATCAAGGCCCGCGCCATGGCTCCCGGCCTGCTGCCTTCGGCGGTGGTCACCCACACCTATCTGATCAATCAGAACGCCAATCTCCGCGCCGCCCCCGCAGCCCTGCTCTCCGGGGATCCGGGGCAGACGTTCTACAAACCGCTGGGCATCATGGCCATCCAGGGAGGCACCTACAACAGCTCCCTCTGGACCGCGGCGGTGTCCACCGATTATAACATTCCGGTGGGAGATGGACGCCTGACCGATCCGGACTCCGGCAGCCGCCCCTACGAACGTCCGGCTTTCCTTGAATACTATTTTCCGGACAACCGGCCGGGCATCCGGGAAACCGCCGGCCTGCGCATCTCCTCCAGCCCCTACTCCCGCCCACGGCTGGTGGTGAGCGACGTCCCCACCAAAACCCTCTGGGATGCCGACTCCACCAAAAAACCCTCCTTCAATATCTTTTTCCGCAGCGACTACGGCAACAACTCCATCAACTACCCCCTGATCCCTGAAACCGAAGTCCGCCGCTTCGAGGAGTTCCGCCTGCGCGCCGGGAAAAACGACATCTCCAATCCCTTCATCAGGGATGAATTCATCCGACGCCTCTGGACCGACATGGGGCACGAAGGCACCGTGGGCACCTTTGCCTCGGTTTACCTGAATGGTTATTTCAAAGGCTACTACAATCTGGTCGAGCGTATCCGCGAGGCCTTCATGCAAGCCCACCACCGCAGCAGCGCCGACTGGGATGTAAATTACATCAACACCTTCGAGGACGGCGACAACATCCACTGGAATACCGTGCTCCAGCCCCGGCTGAACGCCAATCTGACCCTCAAGGCCAACTGGGACGCTCTCCGCGCCGTGCTGGATGTCACCAATGTCGCCGACTACATCCTGCTGAATACCTACACGGCCATGTGGGACTGGCCCCACAACAATTGGGCCATGGCCCGGGAGCGCAGTGCCACCGGGATCTGGCGTTGTTATGTCTGGGATGCGGAGGGGGGCTACAGCCTGTATGGCAACAAGCTCGCCACCTATCAGACCCTCCGCGACGACCTGCTTGGCAGCGACGACAATACTCCGGTGCCTGTCATGTTCAAACGGCTCATGACCAGCCCCGAGTTCCGTCTCCTCTTCGCCGACCGCATCCAGAAACATCTGTTCAACAATGGCGTCCTGACCGATGCCAAAACCGGTCCCCGCCGCGCCGCGACCCAGGCGGAAGTGGCGCCTCTCATGGCTGTTGCGGGCATCACCCCGGATACCTCCTGGTATACCACCTGGACAAATGCCGTCTCGGGACGCCGGGTCACCCTCTTCCCCAAACTGACCTCGCCCACCGCCCACGGTCAGTTCCGCGATCCCAATCAGGATCTGAGCACGGCCGATACCCTCTGGCCGGTCACCCTGCCTCCGGTCTTCAGCCAGCACGGAGGAGTCATTGCGGCAGGGTTCAACCTGACAATCACCCATGGTGCCCCGGCAGGCTCGGTTCTCTACTACACCACCGATGGCTCCGATCCCCGTGCGTGGGGCGGCGCGGTGGCTCCCACCGCCCAGACCTACCTTAATCCGGTCAGCTTCAACCAGTCGTCGATCACCGTGAAATCACGCGTGCTCAACACCGGGGTCACCCCCAACGAATGGAGCCCCCTGACCGAAGCCCGCTTTGCCGTCGAGGCTGTGCCGGCCACCGCCGCCAATACGGTGATTTCCGAAGTCATGTATAATCCACCTCCCCTCACCACGGACGAGGCCGCCGCCGGATTCATCGACAAGGAGGACTTCGAATACATCGCGGTGCAGAACATCGGACCCTCCCCGATCGACCTCTCCACCCTGCGTTTCCAATTGGGCATCACCTACTCCTTCCAATTCACCGGGCGTCCGGTGATTGATCCTGGTCAACGTGCCCTCCTGGCCAAAAATGCCAATGCCCTGCGGTTCCGTTATGGAGCCGGCATCGATGCCGTGCTCGCCGGGGAATATTTCGGCGGCCTGAACAACTCGGGCGACCCCGTCCGTCTCGAAGTCAGCACCAACTCCGCCGCCATCAAGGCTTTTACTTACGATGACAACGCGCCCTGGTCCAAGCGGGCGGACGGGGACGGCTCCTCCCTTCTGCTGGTCAATCCGTCGACCAATCCTGACCATGATCTGCCCGTCTCATGGACCGCCTCGGCCGCCCTCGGCGGGCAGCCCACCGGTGTCCCGCTCAATCTCACCTACAACCAATGGGCCGCCTGGGGATTCCTAGCTGAGGAATTGGCGGATCCTTCCCGCACCGGCCCGACCGCTGATTTCGACGGGGATGGGTTGCCCAACCTCATCGAATACCTCACCAGCACCAACGCCCGCCAGGGAGAAACCCCCTCCCCGATCCAGTGGGAAATCGCGGACGGACCGGGAAACGGCAAGGTGTTCCGCATGTCCTTTCCCCGCCTCACCGCGCTTACGGGGTATGCCCTGCAGGTGCAATCCTCGGGTGATTTGCAGACTTGGCTGAACGATTTCACCCTCGTGCAAAGCACTCCGGCGGCCAATGGCACCACTGTCCAGCAGTGGGAAAAACCCTTGGACGCCCTCACCCCGCGGCAATCCATGAGGCTGCGCGCCATTCCTGTGCCTTGAACAGGGTCCCTTGGGTTTTTCAAGACATTGAAGGTAAAAGGATTGCATTACTCCCGGACTTCCTCAGACTGATTTAATATTCCAGCCTATGTCCCAGCCGGAGCAAATTATTCTGACCTGTCCCGCCTGTGGGGGACGCTTGCGTGCGCCCCGCAGCGCCATCGGCACCTCCGTGGGATGCCCTTCCTGTCAGGCCGCCGTCGCAGTGCGCGATGCCGCCGCCTTCACCCCGCAACCTATGATCGTGGATGCCAGCCGGCGGCTGGGGGTTGCTCCGCGCAGTGAGGCCTCTCCGGCGACCGATACTGCCTTCAAGGAACGCCTGCGCCGCACTACTGAGGAAGGGTTCAAAGTAGATCCGGAACGCCCCGTGATGGTGCGCCGGGACAACCGCCGGCTCAAGCATGGGGGCACCCTGACGGATTGGGATACCCAACCCCGCCACCGGCACCAGCACACCGGGTCCCGGCGTCTGGTTCAAGTCCTCGTGGGTTCCATCATTCTGCTCGCTCTCGTGCTGGGTGGCATCTTTTGGCAGCGGGTCGGCACTTCCGGATCCACCGGCAAGGATGCCGCGCTTCCGCAAGCAGCGGTGCCGCTGGAACTTCAATCCGGCGGGGATTTCCGTCAGGATGTCTGGATCACCATCCAACAATTCTGCGCGGCCCCCACTGCCGGGGCGCTGATCCCGTTCATCCGGGACCCCGAAAGGGTAGGCCCCAACCTGCTCCGCTATTACAGCGCTGAAAATCCGTGGGCCCCTTTGGCTCTCGGCCCGCAGCCGGACCTTTCCATCTTGGAGGTTCACCGGAATTTTGTGGTGCTCCAACTCCCCTTGGCCGATTTTGCGACCCGGCCCATCGCGCTGGAAAAAACCCCTGATGGCTTCCGCGTCGATTGGGAAAGCTTCACGGGTTATTCGGAGCTGTCATGGGCGGAACTGCGCCGTACCCGGCCCCGGGATCCCGTGCTGGTCCGGGCGGTGGTGCGCCCCACTGATTACTTCAACCGGGACTTCACTTCTGCCAACAAATACCGGGCTTTCCAAATCAGTGATCTGAACCGCGACCAGGTTCTCTATGGCTACGTTCCCATTGGCGGTGAGGCGGATCTGCAACTCCAGAAGGTGCTGCTCAACGATCCCTCCGTTCACGCGGTGATCCGCGTCCGCTATCCAGAAAACAGCACCAACGACCGCCAGGTTGAAATCACGGAAGTCCTCGAAAAAGGCTGGATTTTCCGCGAGGATGATCTGCTGGAAACGCTGCCCGAATTGCCGTCGGCCGACCCTGCCAAGCTTCCCGTGCAGTCCACTCCTGGCAGCAGTTCGACCAGGCCAGCGGTGCTTCCCGGCCTGTCTTCCCCTTGAAAGCCGGGTCCGGGCCACGGCTGGAAAACCGTCCTTCCAGCAGGTCGGAGTTCGACGTTAGGCCGTCAAGCGGGTAAAGAATTTCTTCTTCCTTTGCACGCCCCCGGCAGGTCTGCTAAAGCCGCCGTGCCCCTCCGGGGCTGAGCTATTTTGCCCCCTCCCATGAATCCCGAATATATCGCCCGCGTCGCCGCTGAACTGAAACTCCGCCCGGCTCAGGTCGCGGCCACTGCCGAACTCATCGCCGAAGGCGGCACCGTTCCCTTCATCGCCCGCTACCGGAAAGAGGTCACCGGAGAACTCGACGAAGTCGCGATCACCAACATCCGCGACCGCCTCGTCCAGCTCGCCGAACTCGACGCCCGCCGGCTCGCCATCACCAAGTCCCTCGAGGAACGCAATCTCCTGACCGATAACCTCAAGGCCGCCCTCGCCAAAGCCGAGACCATGGCCCGCCTTGAGGATATCTTTGCCCCCTACCGCCCCAAGCGCCGCACCCGTGCCACCATCGCCAAGGAAAAAGGCCTCGAACCCCTCGCCGACTGGCTCACCGCGGAACAGGCGGATCCTTCCGTCAACCCTGTCGCGGAAGCCGCCAAATACATCAAAACCGATGGCGCCGATGCCGAACTCCACGTCAAAACCACCGAGGAAGCCTTGTCAGGAGCGCGCGATATCCTCTCCGAACGAATGAGCGACGATGCCGCCGTCCGCGCCGCGGTCCGCAAGCTCTACGAAGAGGAATCCACCCTGGGCAGCAAGGTCCTCATGGGCAAGGAAACCGACGATGCCGCCGCCAAATTCCGCGATTATTTCGACTGGTCGGAGCCTCTCAAAGCCGTCCCCTCCCACCGCCTCCTCGCCATGCGCCGGGGCGAAAAAGAAGGCTTCCTCATGCTTCGCGTCACCATCCCCGAAGACCGTGGATTCGAGGCCGCCAAGCGCCTCTTCGTCAGCGGCCGCGGCCCTGCCGCCGATCAGATTGCGCTCGCCGCCACCGATGGCTGCAAGCGTCTGCTCTTCCCCGGCATGGAAACCGAGCTCCGTCTCGCCTCCAAGAAAAAAGCCGATCTCGAAGCCTCCCGCATCTTCTCCGAAAACCTCCGCGAACTCATGCTCGCTGCGCCGTTAGGCGAGAAACGCACCCTCGCCATCGACCCCGGCTTCCGCACCGGCTGCAAAACCGTCGTCCTCGATGCCCAGGGCAAGCTGTTGCATAACGATGTCATCTACCCCACCGCCGGCAGCCAGGGCCAGATGGTCGAAGCCGCCCGCACCGTCCTGACGTTGATCGAAAAACACAAAATCGAGGCCATCGCCATCGGCAACGGCACCGCCGGCCGCGAGACCGAAGCCTTCATCCGCAAGCTCAAGCTCCCCGCCGCCATCACCATCGTCATGGTCAACGAAAGCGGCGCCTCCATCTACTCCGCCAGCGATGCCGCCCGCGAGGAATTCCCGGATCAGGACCTCACCGTCAGGGGCGCCGTCTCCATCGGCCGCCGCCTGATGGACCCGCTGGCCGAACTGGTGAAGATCGACCCTAAATCCATCGGCGTAGGCCAATACCAGCACGATGTGGAACAAAACCTCCTCAAGCACACCCTCGACGACTGCGTGCAAAGCTGCGTGAACGGCGTCGGCGTGGAGTTGAACACCGCCTCCAAACAGCTCCTCAGCTACGTCTCCGGCCTCAACAGCGGCATCGCCGAAAACATCGTCAGTTTCCGGCACGCCAACGGCCCCTTCACCACCCGCGCCGACCTCAAAAAAGTTCCCCGTCTCGGCGACAAAGCCTTTGAGCAGGCCGCCGGTTTCCTCCGCATCCGGGGCGCGGCCCATCCGCTCGATTCCAGTGCCGTCCACCCCGAGCGCTATCCCCTGGTGGAAAAAATGGCCGCCGATGCCGGCTGCACCGTCGCCGATCTCATCAAGGACGAAAAGAAACGCGCCGCCCTCAAGCTGGCCAACTACGTCACCCCCGAAGTCGGCCTCCCCACCCTCAACGACATTGTCGCCGAACTCGCCAAACCCGGCCGCGACCCCCGCCAGAAATTCGAAGCCTTCGCCTTCGCCGAAGGCGTGGAAAAACCCACTGACCTCCAGGTCGGCATGAAACTCCCCGGCATCGTCACCAACGTCGCCGCCTTCGGGGCCTTTGTGGATATCGGGGTCCATCAGGACGGCCTCGTCCATGTGAGCCAGCTCGCCGACCACTTCATCAAGGACGCCAGCGAAGTCGTCAAAGTCGGCCAGCCCGTCCAGGTCACGGTCATGGAAGTGGACCTCCCCCGGAACCGCATCGCCCTCAGCATGAAAGCCAAGCCCGACTTCGAAAAGAAATCCGGCAAGCCCCCCGGCCCGGGCGGAGCCCCCGGCGGCGGCAATAACCAAAGCGGAGGCCAACGCCGCGACGGCGGAGGAGGCCGCCCCCAAACCGGCAGTGCCATCGGCACCGGCCTCGGCAACCCCTTCGGCGGGAACGACTGGTTCAGCCAGGCTCAAAAGAAAAAGTAACCGGGGTTAACCGCCAATGAACGCGCATAAACGCGAATGGATTCTCCGAAAACCCCAGTAGAGTCCATTTCCAAATTTATGGATTCGCGTCTATTCGCGTTCATTAGCGGTTAAAAATCCAGGGCCTTTTTCCCCAAGCCCCTGCTCTTCAAAGACGAAGTTTATGCCATCACCGGGGCCTCCATGGAAGTGCTCAACACGCTCGGAAATGGCCTGAACGAGAAAGTCTATGAAAACGCGTTAGTCGTGGAATGCCGTCTCCGCCGCATTCCTTTCGATCAACAGCCGCGCTTCCCGGTCGATTACAAAGGTTGCCGCGTCGGCGAGTTCATCCCGGACCTCATTCTGCACGGCAAAATCATCGTGGACACCAAAACCATCGACCGCATCACCGACGTGGAGCTGGCCCAGATGCTCAATTACCTCCGCGTCACTGGCCTACCACTCGGCCTTATCATCAATTTCAAGCACGCCAGGTTGGAAGTAAAACGGGTGGTCTTGGAAATGGGTTTAACCGCGAATGAACGCGAATAAACGCGAATCCATCAAGCCGCCAAATTTCCGCAGGGGTTTTCTCTTGATTTGGATTTGCGTTTATTCGCGTTCATTCGCGGTGGACCTTCATTTTTTGAATTTACCCAACCATATACCGGGTCGCCATCCCGTGCCGCTTCGCTGAACAGCGAATCCCCAGCGGGCTTGTGTACGCTGGCGAACCGGAAATCGACGAAAAGTTGAATCAATTTCCACGCCCCGCGCGTCGTCAGGGTGGAAGAAGATACTTTTTGACTCCACTGCTGATGCCTCAGACCCGGGATACCCTCATCCGCCTTCATGCCGCCTGTGCGGCGGGGGTCTTCCGGTTTCTGCGGTCCATGGGGCTGGACGAACCGGCGGCGCAGGATGTGTTGCAGGAGGTTTTTGTGAAACTGGCGCGGGACGGCGCCGGGGTGGCGGCTGCTGCTTCGGAACAGGCTTGGGTTTTCCGGATCGCCCGGAATGCGGCGCTCGACTGGCTGCGGCGGGTCCGGGTCCGGGAAAACGCGGCCGTCCACCTCGCGGACCTGGCCCAAGCCTTTGTGTTGCCGGAAGATCCTGACGCCGCCACCATGCAGCGGCAGATGGCGCAAGGCCTTGCACAACTGCCGGAAGAACAGCGCTCCGCTGTGCAGCTGCATCTTTGGGAAGGACTCACCTTCCGCGAAATCGCCGAAATCCAACAGGTCTCTGCACCTACTGCCACCAGCCGCTATCGCTACGGCATCCAGTCGTTGCGGTCTGCGCTGCAACCCTTCTACTCCGAATTGTATGAAACCGCCCCCTGATCCTGGCTCCGATCCCCTGGAGGACCGGCTCCGCGCCCTGACGTGGAAGCCCGTGCCGCCGTCCACGCTCCAAGTGTCGTTGGAAGCAGCCCTCGCCGCCTTGGCTCCTCAACTGGCGGACGCCCAACCTCCGGCGTTTCCACCATCCCCGTCCCTCCTGCGCCGGGTCACTCGGTTCATCCCCGCACCCGTGCGCTGGACCCTCGCGGCATGCTGGACTCTGTCCCTCGGCCTGAGGCTCGCCACACCGGCAGGCCCGGCGGTGACGTCAGCCGGCCCCGGCCCTGCCATTCTCGCCACCGTGCCCCCCTTGGATGGCCCCCGCCTTTTCCTCTCCATGCAGCAAACCCGCCAACAAATCGATGAACTCCAACGCGAACTCGAACGCCACTGAACCCAGCCGTTATTTCACGGTACGCGCCGCGCGGGCCATCGGCCGGCTGATCCAACGCATCGGGCGTTTTCTTCTCAGCCGCCGTATGGTGTGGGCGATGGTGGTTACCGCCTCATTGCTGGTGCTCTTCTATCAATATGAGAATTGGAATGGCGCCCGCGAAATCGGGGCGGCGAGGAAGAAAATGATAGAACGGATCGGCACGGCGGACTCTATGGAGCTGTTGCCAGCAGAGGTCCCGGAGGAGGAAAACTTTTTTGGCATACCGGTCATCAAAAGCTGGCGGGTGGCCAATCCGAAGGCTGCCGGAGGATTCACGACGACCGTTCCAGAGGGTTTGCAGGTCAGCCGGGAATTGATTGCTCAACTGGCTGAGGGCGTGAACCGTCCGTCTTCCCAACTGATTCCCTGCCGCCGGCGCTGTGTCACGGAGGCTGGAGGAGATATCATTCTGGCCAACATGCCCGCCTTCCGGGGATTTTATGCCTTCCAGGAGGCACTCGCGCGGCAGCTGGCTGAATCTGCGGTGGCAGGCGACGCCGCGGCCACGCGGAATTTGGCTGGCATCATGCTGCAGCTGGGTTCGGCTTTTTCCACGGAACCGGAGTTGGTCCTGGCGCTGGTGGGAAGAGCGCTTCATGAAGTCACGCTACGGGCTCTGAACGCAGGACTGGGCTGCGCTACCCTGACGGAATCCGATTTGGCTGATATCCAGAATCGGTTGGTGAAAGACGACGACCTTGGGCAGATGGAGACGGTATTCCAGAACGCTGCACTGCAGAGTGGTCAAATGCTGGCTATCCTGAAACAAGCCGCCTTGAATCATGATTTGGACCGTTACTTTGGCACATCGGAAGAACGGAATGAGGAATTCTGGCTCAAAGCGATCAAACACGGACCGGCAGGTTGGTGGGACACCAGCAGCGCGTTTGCCATCGAACAGCATTTGGCCCTCTGCGGAGGGGGGGGCGCGGAAAATTGGAGGTCGGGTGATGCAGCAACCCGGCAGATCGGAGATCAGGTGGCGAAGGCCTCCACGATTCGGATTGCTGGCAACTTCGGATTTCTCAACCTGCGCCGCGCTGCCGGCTGCATCGTGATTCCCAATGTCTCCAATCTATGGAGGATGGCCGCGGAAAATCTCGTGAAGCGCCGCTGCGCCGTCCTGACCTGCACCCTGCACCGGCACCGGCTTCTACACGGGAGCTATCCTGCCAGCCTGGCGGAACTGGATGCAAGTCTTTTGCCCGGGCCGTCGGTGGACCCGGCGCGGGCAGAGACCCCGTTGAACTACCGCCTGACGGAAAATGGATTTCTGTTATGGTCGGTGGGCCTCGACCGGGTGGATGATGGCGGGGATGCGGAGAAGGATTGGATTTGGCGGCATGAACCGGCCGCCGCATTTTGAGTCCGGTCCGGGATTTTGTCTAACGAGGAGTCGGTGGAGGAGGATTCAGCGCACCGGCATGGGCTTGCCTGACATAATCTCCGAACGGAGTGGCTGGCTGGTTATTGGCGTAAGCCGCTGCGGCTGCGGCATCCTGGGCAATCCAGTTCCGCAGGGTGGAATTGACGCCCGGCCAGCGGCCATCCACGGGCGAGGGCGGCAGGGAACCGGCCCAGTCGAGGGCGGCGACCGGGTCTTTCTGCGCCATGATACCAGTGGTTTCCCCGTATTGGCGGTCGTTGCGCCAGGGCTGGTCGGCTTTGCTGGCCAGCCAGGCGGCGGCATCGTCCAGGCTGGCCGCCTGCAGCCGCCACCACACATGGCCAAACGCCGCATTTTTAATACCGATGCCGTTGGCATCGACGGGAAGGGCATCAAACCATTCCAGCATGGCGGGATTTTTTCCGGTCCGGACTACGGACTCGGCCAATTGCTCCATGAGGCTGCTGGCCATGGGCCGGTTGTCTTCCGGCAGGGAGGAAAGGGCGACTTGGGTGGCGGCGGCGGGATCCGTCTCGGCCATGCCACTGACGATGCCTTGCATGGCCTGGTCAAAATGGGGATTGTCCCCATGCGCGTTCAACCATGCGGCGGCCGCAGCAGGGTCCTTGGAGGCCCAGCCTGACATAATGGTCCTCAGGCCGCCGCCCACCCAAGGTTCGCCGCTTTTGCTGAGGGCATGTTGCGCGGCGGCCCCGCCGTCCAGTTCACCCCAACGATGGATGAAGGCTTCCCATTCTTCTGGAAGTTGCAGTCCCTCGCGGTTCAGATCATGGATCAACTGCTGCACCGCGGGGGCCCCGGCTGCGGTGAGGGAATCCAGCTGGCGGAGAAAGGCACCGAGCCGGCGGCGGGGATTGGGGAGCCGCAGGGCGGCTTCGAATCTGGCCCGCACGGCTTCTTTGCTATCTCCGGCGATGGGTGCTCCGTCCGCTGCTGAAGCCGGGGACCGGTTTTCCGGATTCGTCCGCCCGGAGGCCACCGGGACAGGTCCGGTGAAAGCGGACGGGCTGGCGGTGGTTGGGATGGAGGGGGTGCTGAAACCGGAGGAATGGAAAACGCCCCATCCTGCTCCGAATCCGGTGACTAGCCAAGCACTGCGGATCAACCATTCGCGGGAGGTCGTTTTCATCCTGACACCAAACCGGTTGGCGGCGGGAATGTCAATTTTTTTCAGGTAGGGAGTCCTTGGGTCAGTGGCGCGCTCCGGTTAGCCTGAAAACCGAAGGGGGGAATCACAGATTTCCCGGAGAGCACTGATGATATACAAATCTGATCGTCGGCCCGCCTCATCCGCAGAGTGAAGCGACCCATGGACTTAAAGCCCTGACTGTCTGTGTCTTCCGGGAAATCCGCGGTTTCTGTTTTCCTGTTTATCATTCCAGAGTCAATCCGGACAGTCATCGCGGTTTTTGCGGGCCAGGTCGGGCCCGGCCATTTCACGCCAGCGCTGCCAGCAGCTGCTCCAGGTGCTCCAGGTGCTCCGCCGGTTTTACTTTGGGCAGGATGGCTTTGATCTTTCCGTCGGGGCCGATCACAAAAGTGCTGCGCTCCGTGCCCAGGTAGGTCTTGCCATACATGGATTTTTCCACCCAGACTCCGTAGGCTTCGGCCAGGGTTTTTTCCTCATCGGCGATCAGGGGGAAGGGAAGGCTGTATTTTTGGATGAACTTCTGGTGGCTCTTTACGGAGTCGATACTGACCCCGAAGACGGCAGCCTTTTTGGAGAGATCGTTCCAGCCATCGCGCAGGGCACAGGCCTGGGTGGTGCAGCCGGGGGTGTCGTCCTTCGGGTAGAAGTAGAGGACGTAGGATTTTCCGGCCAGATCAGCGGAAGACAGGACGGTGCTTTCCGGATAAGCTCCGCCGGTGACGGGAAGCTGGAAGGCGGGGGCTGGGGAACCAAGGGCTGGGTAGGGCATAAAAGTGGATCGGTTGAGCAGCGGGAAGACGCCGCAAGGGAAAAGATAGGTCCTATGAGTCCTATACGTCCCATGAATCCGGAAGGGCAGGGAAGATGCCGGGGTTTGAACCAGTTTTCCAGCCCGGAAGGAGGGAGGCGCTTGCATCAGCGGGAAAAGCGGAACATTTAGCCATGGCGGCACCCGAAACGGTCGCCGGGGTCTGCTTTTCGGAGTGGGCCTTGGAGGAAAGTCCGGACACCACAAGGCAGCGCGCCGCGTGATGAACGCGGGCAGTGGGCAGTGAAAACTCCCGCTGACGGACAGTGTCACAGAAAATAAACCGCCTCCCGCCCGCAAGGGTTGGGGGCAAGGGTGAAAAGGCGGGGTAAGAGCCCACCGCCCCGTGCCGCAAGGCCGGGGGCACGAAAAACCCTGCGCGGTGCAAGACAAACAGGGAAAACAGGCCGCCTGCCTGACCCTGGCGGTGCAAGCCGTCAGGATAATCCCGGGTTCGTCGCACCCGGCCGCGAGGCCGGGACTGCGGGCCGCAAGGCCTGCATTAGAGGAATGACCGTTGATCCGCCGGGCGACCGGCGGGGGACAAAATCCGGCTTACGAAGGTGCCGCCACCATTTTCGAAAGCAGGGAAAGAGCTTCAGGACCACAGGGTCCTGGAGCCGGTGGGGAGCGTCAGGCGGCGCTGGGAGCGAGGTGCTGGTGGCGGGCGTATTCGGCCGCGAGATCGGGTCCGGGCCGGAAACCCGGCTCCCGGCTGGGGCGGATGTGCGACCGGTCGTTGAGGAAGGTGATGAGGTGATCCCGCAGATCATAATAACGGGGATCGGCGAGGATTTCGGCGCGGTTCCGGGGACGCTCAAAGGGGATGCTGAGAATATCACCGACTTCCGCTTCGGGACCGTCCGTCATCATGACCACCCGGTCGCTGAGAAAAATGGCTTCATCCACGTCGTGGGTCACCATGAGCGTGGTGATGCGGAATTTGCGCCAGAGGTCGAGCAGCACCTGTTGCAGCTCATATTTGGTCAGGGAATCCAACATGCCGAAAGGTTCATCCAGCAGCAGCATTTTGGGCTGGAGGGCAAAAGCGCGGGCGATCCCGACGCGTTGGCGCATGCCTTGTGACAGTTCGGCCGGGAATTTATGCATCGACTCGCCCAGCCCGACCACGCTGAGGTAATATTCCGCGAGCTGTTTCCGTTCGGATTTGGAGGCGGTGAAGTAGACCTGATTCACCCCCAGCATCACATTGTCCAACGCACTGAGCCAAGGCAGCAGGCAGGGACTTTGGAAGACCACGCCGCGGTCCGGTCCGGGCTCATTGGTTTCCCGGCCACCCAGAATCATGCTGCCGAAGGACGCATCGCTGAGCCCCGCGACCATGGAGAGGACGGTGCTTTTGCCGCAGCCGGAGTGGCCGATCAGGGTGCAGAATTCGCCGCGCTCCAATTTCAGGCTGAAGCTTTTGACGATGCAGGCGGGTCCTTTGGCGGAAGGATAGGTTTTGTTGAGCCGGTCCAGTTCCAGCATGGGGGGCATGCGGTGGGCCGGGGCGGTATCGACGGGGGTAAGATTCATAGGGTGGCGATTTCTACTTCTTCCTTGTTCAAATCCGAGCGGCGGCGCGGACCGGTGCGGCCAATGTCCTTGACGGTATTGATATTCATGATGTCCTCCGGCAGAATGTCAGGAAGACTGACGCGTTGCGTCATGGGGCCACCGGTCTGTTTTTTGGCATCCAGCAGCGTATTGATGAGTTGACGGCGCAGCACTTGGAAATGCTCATTGTGGTTGATGCCGCGGCGGTCACGGGGGCGTTCCAGGGGCACGGTGATTTCCGGGGCCAGGGTGGCTCCTTTGCCTTGCCCTGGCAGGAGCGGGATGACGCGGTCGGCCATGAGCAGGGCTTCATCCGGATCGTTGGTGACCCAGATGACAGTGGTGCGGTTCCGCAGCCAGATATCGCTGATTTCGTCCTGAAGCTGGGCGCGGGTCAGGGCATCAAGGGCGCTGAGCGGCTCGTCCAGCAGCAACACCTTCGGCTGCATCGCCAGGGCCCGGGCCACGCTGACCCGCTGGCGCATCCCCCCGGACAATTCGCTGGGATATTTGGTCGCGGCATGGGTGAGTTTCACCATGGCGATGTATTTGGCCACATGCTCCTGACGTTGGGCTTTGGTCCAATCCGGCCTCACCTCATCGACCGCGAGGTGGATGTTTTCCTCCACCGTGAGCCAAGGCAGCAGGGAATAGTTTTGGAAGACCACCCCGCGTTCCGGATCCGGTCCGGTGATGGGTTTGCCATCCATCAGGACCTCCCCACTATCCGCACTGGCCAAACCGGCGAGCAGAGAGATCAGCGTCGTTTTCCCGGTGCCGGAAAAGCCGATGATGGTCACGAAGTCGCCTTCCTCGACGACGAGGTCCATGCCCCGCAATACTTCCGTGCGGTCGTGCTTTGGCCCGTAACCTTTGCAGACGTTTTTGAATTCCAGGATGGACATGGCGCAGGGATCAGGCTGTTTTGAAGCGGCGTTCGACCACGCTCATGAGGCGGTCGAGGGTGAAGCCCACCAGGCCAATGGTCAGGATGCACAGGATGATCTGGGCATAACTGCCGGCATTGTAGGCCTGCCAGATGAAGCCACCCACCCCCGGGCGGCCGGTCAGCATCTCCACCGCCACGATCACCAGCCAGGCAATCCCGAGGGAGAGCCGGAAGCCGGTGAACATGTAGGGCATGGTGGACGGCACGAGGACCTTGAACAGGGTCTTGGCGCGGGAGAGCTTCAGGACCTTGGCCACATTGAGGAAGTCCTGCGGCACCTTGCGCACACCGACGGCGGTATTCACCACCGTGGGCCACATGGAGCAGACCGCGATGGTGAAGAGGGCCGCGGCATCCGAAGGGCCGAAGAAAACCTTGCCGCCGTCGGACAATTTAAGGCTGCTGAAGAGCACCAACCCCAGCGGGAACCAGGCCAGCGGCGAGACCGGCCGCAGGATTTCAATCAGGGGGTCCAACGCTTTGGTGGCACTTTTGGACAGTCCCAGAATGAATCCCAGCGGCGCTCCGATCAGCAGGGCGATGGCATACCCCTGCAGCACCAGCTTCAATGAAAGCCAGGTGAAGCGGAGAATGCCCTGGTCCATTTCGCCGCGCTTGGCGAAGGGTTCGGTGACATACAGCTTGCTGGCCGTCCAGGTTTCCACCGGAGTCGGGAGGTCCTCGGAGATGCCGACCCGTTTTACGGTGGTGACGGCATCCCCGAAATCATCGACCCCCGTCGTGGTGATGGATTTCCCGGCGAGGATGAACCAGAGGACGAGCACCGCGCCCACCGCCAGGGCCGGGAGCAGGAACGCGTCCAGTTTGTATTTTTGAAGGAGATTCATCGGGATCGTGGTGGTTGCAGGAAGTGGGCCGCTCAGCCCTTCAGAGTGGAAACTTTAAAACCTTTGGCGTAGGCCTCGAGGTCGCCGGAGGGGTCGAAGACCACTTTGTCAAAGAGGGTTTCCGGTTTGTTATCCACGCCGCCGTGGGCGTAGCCGATTTCCTTCATGGCTTCCGTGTAGAGGTCGGGCCGCATGACCTGTTTGGTCACGGCCGCGTAATCGGGGGCGCCGTCGGTGAAGCCCCAGCGGCGGAGCTGGGTCAGCCACCATTGGCAATATTTCGCCTGGGGGAAGTTGGTATTCCGGTCGCTGAAGATCATGTAGTCCGGGTCCTTCAGCTTGCGGCCGTCGCCCATGATGTATTTGCCCTGGAGACGACCGAGGATGGATTCCGGAGGGCAATTGATATAAGTCGGGGCACTGACGATGGTGGCGGCTTCCACCCGGTTTTCCATCTTGTCGAGCCAGACGCTGGCCTCGTGCAGGGCTTTCAGCACAGCCTTGACGGTTTTGGGATTTTTGTCGGCGAACTCCTCAGTAAAGGCGCAGACCTTCTCCGGATGGTCCTTCCAGATCGCCTGGGTGGTGATGGCGGTATAACCAATATCTTCCGCGATGGATTTGGCATTCCAGGGTTCGCCCACGCAGAAGCCATCCATTTTTCCGACCTTCATATTGGCCACCATCTGGGGCGGCGGGATCGTGATCAGGGAAATGTCGGCGTTGGCTCCGGCGGCGTCGCCGGGATTGATGCCACCGGCGGCGAGCCAGTAGCGCAGCCACATCGCGTGGGTGCCCGGCGGGAACGTCATGGCAAAGGTCATGGGGGCTCCGGCCGCCTTGGCCGCATCCACCATGGGTTTCAACGCGGCAGGGTCGGCCCCCACTTTGCCTGCCAGTTCCTTTTTCAGGGTGATGGCCTGGCCATTCCGGTTCAGGATATAGGGAACGACCATCGGCTTTTTCGGCGCGCCGCCGAGGCCCATGGTGCTGGCGATCGGCATGCCGATGAGCATGTGGGTGGCCTGGTTGTCGCCATTGGACAGGCTGTCGCGGATGGCGGCCCAGGAGGCGCCTTTGGCGACCGTGGATTTGATACCGTATTTTTTGAAGAGGCCCTTTTCATGGGCGACCACGATGGAGGAACAATCAGTCAGGGCGATGATCCCGAACTTCATGTCGGGCACTTCCGGGGAGTCGTCGGCGTAGACGGAGCCGGTCCAGCCGAAGGGCAGTCCGGCGGCGAGGGCGCCAAGGGCTGAGCTGCGTCCGAGGAAGGAGCGGCGGGAGAATTTGGTGCTGGCAGGTGGGGCAGGGTGGTTTGACATGGCTGGATTTGGTTGGAAGGGAATTTTGAGTAGTGCGGCAGGAATGAGCTAAGCACCCGTGATGCCACGTTGGATTTCATTCTGGTGAAGAGAACTCCCCGGCTGTATGAGCAGAATTCACAATGGGCGGTCGTGGCGTAAATTCCGGGGCATGAACCCTCCATCGGAAGCCGGTGCCACCAACCAGCTCAAGCCGGGGGGAAGGTGGCGAAAAAATGTCAGGAACCTGGCCGACCTGCCGTCGCCCGTGATCTGCCCGTTTCCTCCCCCTGCGGGGAAGGTTCATGCTCCAGCGGTCCGTTTTACGAGGGACGAAGCCAAAGCTTCAGGGCCAGGACGACCGAGGTCGTCAGGAAAACAAAAAAGCCTACCCTGTAGAAAGCGAGCGGAGCCCGCTCCAGCAAAGGAGCCGACGCATCGTAGCAGGGTTGCACGCGGTCCGGATGGGCGAGATCATGGGCCAACTCCGAGTAGTGTTGATAGCGGCGTTCGGGTTTCACCGACAGCGCCCGGCGGATGATATGTTCCAACCACTCGGGGACATTGGGGTTGAGGGAGCGCAGCCGTTTCGGAGTGGTGAACAAGGGCGTCTGGAAGCGTTCGATCTGGCCGTAGGGGAGGACCCCGGTCAGGGTCTGGTATAAAGTGACGCCGATCGCGAAAATTTCGGTGCGCTCACTGATGGGCGCTCCGTGAAAACGCTCGGGAGCCAGATAACTGGCGGTGCCGGCCCGGGAGGTGACGGAAAAGAGGCGCGAGGCACTGCCCAGATCCACCAGTTTGAAAGTGAGGCGGGCGTAGTCTCCGGCGCAGAGAATATTTTCCGGCTTGAGGTCACCATGGGCGAGATCCATCCGCACCAGGGTTTGGCAGGCTTCCGTGAGGAAAGTTCCCAGAGCAATTGCGGAATCGACGGAAAGCAGCCGCTCCTTCAGCACCGCGGCGAGGCTGGGGGCATCGATGAACTCCATCACGTAGTAGCGGGCGGTCTGGCCGATGGGTTCGGAGGCGCGGACAAAGTGATCACTCTGGGTGCGGGTGGCATTCCACGTTTCCCGGGTGAAGGCATCAAGGTGGGCGGTGGAGTCGGAGGCTTCCACGGGAGCAAATTTCAGGACAAACCGTTGTTTATCCTTCTCCGCCAGCCAGACGCGGTCCGTGCCCTGGAAGGGGCGGATCAACTCGTAGCTGTCAATGACCTGCCCCTTGGCGAGGTTTTGCGGGATGCTGAGCAGCCGGGCGGCCATGGTGCGGAGTTTGCCGGTCTGCTGGATGTCGAGTACGATGGCGCTGGTGTCATCGAGGGATTCCCGGCTGGCAGCCTCCCGGGCGGCGAGGACCAGCAAACGGGCGGAACTGCGGCTTTGGAAATAGGTTTTCAGCGTCGCATCATCCAGATGGTTGCTGAGTCCGTCCGAGCACAGCAGCACGATGTCGCCATTGTGCAGCCCGGTTTCAAAAGTGTGGGGCTCCAATCCGGCGGATATGCCGAGGGCATTCACCAACAGGTTTTTTTGATGGGCATCCACGTGGTCCACGGAGAGGGTGCGCAGGTCCCCGGCACGCCATAACAGGACGCGGGAGTCGCCCGCATTGAGGCCATAGAGGCGGTCCCCTTCAATCACCACCACCGCCAGGGTGGAAATCATTTCCGGCCGCTCATAGCGGGCCATGGATTCCTGGTAGAGCGTCAGATTGAGGAGCCCCGTAAATTCAGCGAGGGCCTGTGACGGGCTCCATGAACGTGGCCGGGCGCCGTATTGCCCGATCAGGGCGGTCACCGCCCGGTTGGCCGCCTCGCGCGCCGGGGCGCCGGTGCCTGCTCCATCGCACAGCACAGCCATCACCGTTTGATCCCAGACCTGCACGTCGAGGGCATCGGAGCACAGGTCACCCTCGTGCCGGGGCAGACTGTGGGTAGTGACCTGGACTTTCATGCGCCGTCGGGAAAATCAGATACGGGCGTGGGCCAAAGCGCCCCAGGTGGTGCGCCAGCGGGTTTTCACCAAGCTGAGCCCGATCAGGGCGAGAATGCACAATCCCGCAAACAGGAGCACCCCGCTGGTATAACTGCCGGTCAGTCCTTTTGAGAAACCAAGGGAACTGGCCAGCATAAACCCGCCCAAACCTCCCCCGCAGCCCACCAGGCCGGTCATCACCCCGATGTCCTTGGCGAAGCGCTGCGGCAGCAGCTGGAAGACCGACCCATTGGCCATGCCAAAGGCACCGGACGCCACAAAAAACCCAATCGCGCTCAGGAGGAGCGTGTGCGCCATGGCCGCCCCGATCAGCGCCGCGGCCGCTACCACAAACAACACCGTCAGAGCCCGGATGCCTCCCAAACGGTCCGCGATGGCTCCCCCCACCGGCCGGCCCAAGGCCCCTACCAGGGTACATCCAGCGGCCCAGGTGCCGGCTTGCACCGGATTCAGACCGAACTCCGAGGTGAAGTAGATGATCAGGGAAGCGGCGAGGCCGGAAAATCCGCCGAAACTGATGGTATAAAAAAAGCAGAACCAGTGGGCGTCCTTTTCCTTTAGGAGATTCACGTAATCTTTGAGGGTTTTCTTTTTGATCTGGACTTCTGCTTCCTTGGAGAAAACCGCATAGGCAACGAGCACGAGCAGCAGAGGAATCAGGGCGAAGCCAAACACTGCCTGCCAGCCGTACGCTGCCGCGAGACGCGGCGCGAGGATGGAGTCGATCACCACGCCGACATTTCCCGCTCCCGCCAGCCCCAGCACCAGTCCCTGCATGTTGGGGGGATACCACCGGCCGGCCTGAGGCAGGGCCACCGCGAAACTGGCCCCGGCCACCCCGAGCACCACCCCCAGGATCAAGGTATGGGAAAACGAATGCAGGCCAACCATCCAAGCCACCCCCATGCCGAGGATCACGATGATTTGAGCCATGATGCCAGTGTTTTTCGCGCCGATACGATCCACCAGCAAGCCCAGCACAATGCGGATAAAGGCCCCGGAGAGATACGGAACCGCCACCATCAGGCCCTTCTGCTGGGGAGTCAGCCCCAGGGTGCTGCCGATTTGAGCCCCCAAAGCTCCCAAGATGGTCCAAACCATGAAACTGACGTCGAAATAGAGAAAAGCGGTCAGCAGGGTGGGCCAATGGCCGGAGGATTTAAGGGAGGAGAGCTTCATTGGGATCTGTGCCGACAGCACATGGCCGCTGCTTCAAGCTCCCGGTGTGCCAAGCCATGTATGCAGGGCTTGAATAGTTTTAGAAAAAACATGAAAAAATCTCATAGGTGGTTGGCCAAGAGAAGGCCCGGGCCACGAGCCGCTTGGGCGGAGCGGCGGGACGGTTTTCCCCCGGAGAGCGGGCCTCCGCCAAAAAAAGCCCCTCCCGGTTTCCCGGGAGGGGCCATCCTATGAACCAATGAACCGAATGATTTCCGGGGCCGCTCAGAACGAAATTGTCACCTGGGTGTAGACAAAATCGGCGTCATCGCTGGGACCGGAGGCCTTGGCGTAGTCACCGCTGAAGAAGTGGCTGTAGCCGGCGGCGAGGGCGAAGTTTTTGGTGGGTTTCCACGTGGCGGTGAAGTCCAGTTCCGATCCCACGAAACTGTCAGGGCTGCTGCCGGCTTTGGGAGGACGCACCTTGGTCACCCCATTGGCGCGATACCAGGCGTCGGCGGTTTCAGCGAGCCAGAAGAGGTGGTAATCAGCCTGCAGGGTGACGGTTTTGGAGGGAGTCAGCTTCAACTGAAGGGCTGGATTGTGGATGTTCTGCCACGCGAAAAAGTCGGCGTAACCATAGAACTTGTGGTTGGTGGGGAAGAGATTCTGGAAGGTGTCGGTGTCGCCATCGGCGGGATTGCTGTCACCGGTGGCGTAGTTGTATTCGATGCCGAGACGTGGTTTCCACAGGGCGTTGTCGAAGGTGTAGCCAGTGCCGGCGTGGACCGCGCCCGCGTTCAGGGTCTTGCCTTTGACATCACCAAACTGAAGGGCTCCCTCGAAATCATAATCAAAACCGTTCAGCTTGCCGGCGATGGACTTGATGCGGGTGCCAAGCGTGACGAAGTCGGTGTCGCCGGTGGGGAAGCTCTCGCCCAGATAAAGCGCATAAAGATCCGTGGTCTGGATATCGAGCGCCTTGCTGCTGAAATAGAGGCCTCCGAAGAACTGGTCGCGGCCGGTATCATTGCTGAGGTCGGATTCGTTGAATTCATCGGCATCCACGTTGACCACAGAGGCCCCGAAGGCATCCAGACTCCAGTTGCTGCCGGTGTAGGTGAGTTTGGCGGCATCGAAGACGCGGCTGAAGTTGTTCCAGTCGAAGGCGCCGATCAGGCGTTCATCGCCGTAGGAGAGAATCTGGCGGCCCAGCTTGAGGGTGAGCGGCACCGATGATTTGGCATTGCCCAGCTCCACCCACGCTTGGCGGAGATCGACCTGGTCGTTCCCTTCCGCCCCCAGCAGGCCCGGGATATCAGGCCGGTCGGAATAGAACTCGCGGGTGTCCTGCCCCTGGGCGTAGAACTTGAGGAAGGAGGTGGGCGCAAAGAGGGCACCGAAACGCACCCGCTGGAGGAGCCAGGAGTCGTCGGTCAGGGAATCGACGCTGTCATTGAAATCGAAGTTGTTTTCGCGGGCTTCGAAGCGGAGACGCTCTTCGATGTCGAGCACGAGCTTGCCGCCGAAGAACGACAAGGGGTTGGCCGCCGGCACGGGGGCGGGCGGCGGGACGGGAGCTTTGCCGGCGGGCATCTCACCGGCGAAGGCGGGCAGGGCGGAGAGGGCAAGCCCGGTGAGGAGCGGGTGAAGGATGGTTTTTTTCATGGGAGGATATTCTGGGATGGCGATGGTGGCTGGTGTCAGGGATCAGCTTTTAGTTTTGAGTGACCCCGCCGCACACAGCGGAATGAAGGCCAGGGTGATCGCGGGCCGCCGGGTTTAAATTCATCGCGGGTATGAGCATTATTTGATGGAATTAAGGAAATGTGGAGCGGGAATTCCACATTTATCCAGTGACTGTCTCGACGGTGAATCAGACGGAATTGGAGCCGATTCCTAATAGTTTCCTCATCTCCTTTTGCCGTCAACACGCCAAACGGCGGGTTCAAATAGCAGAAGTGGTGGTTCGTGGAGAATCCAGTGCAAATCCCCGGACGCTATGATTGAAGCAGCCAAGGCCCGAGCAGGCCGGTCTTTCCATCCATCGTGGGGTATCCTGATTGGATAGGACTGTTCCACGCTATTTTATCCCAACCCAGACTATCCTTTTATGAAAATTGACATCCATTTGTTCTCCCGGCTGAAGATGCTATCCGCCGGTGCGTTGGCCGGAATCGCTGGACTGAGTCCCTGCCGGGCAGATGTCGTCACGGATTGGAATGTGGAACTCATCTCCGCAATCCGCAGCACCTCGCAAAATCCCCCGAAGGCTTCCCGGCAAATGGCCATGCTGCATTTGGCAATTTTTGATGCGGTCAATGGTATTCAACGCACACACACCCCTTATCATGTTTCGGCCCTTGCCCCGGTTGGTGCATCCAAGGCCGCCGCGGTGAGTGCCGCGGCTAAAACCATCATCGATGCCCTTTATGCCGGCGCAGGTCATGCCAACAACGCGACGGTGCGGGCGAACGCCCAGGCCCGGTATGATGCGGATCTGGCCGCCATTCCCGATGGGGCATCCGAGACGGACGGAGTGACCTGGGGCACCGGGGTGGGCAATGCCATGCTGAGTCTGCGGGCCGCGGATCACTCCACCGATGTGGTGGCCTATACCGTTCCGCCGGCTCCCGGGATCTGGCGGCCCACCCCCCCGGCGAATGCCGCGGCGCTCCTGCCCAACTGGCCTATCGTAACGCCGTTCGGACTTGCCTCGGGGAATCAGATCCGTCCTCAAATGCCGCCGGCCTTGACAGGTTCCGCCTATGCTGTGGAATGGGCTCTGACCAAGGACTACGGTAGCAGTACCAGCACCCTGCGGACGCTGGATCAAAGCGAAATCGCCCTGTTTTGGGCAGATGGCGGAGGCACCGAAACCCCTCCGGGACATTGGATGCGTATTGCCCGGACCGTTTCGGCCGCTCAGGGGCTGAGTCTGGAACAGAATGCGCGGCTGTTTGCCCTGCTGGGCATGTCCGTCGCCGATGCGGCAATTGCCTGCTGGGATTGCAAGTACGCGATCAATTACTGGCGGCCCATCACCGCCATCCGGGAGGCGGATACAGACAACAACCCCGCCACCACAGCTGACCCGGCTTGGAACTCATTCATCGGCACGCCCCCTTTCCCGGAATACACTTCCGGACACAGCACCTTCAGCCGTTCTGCGGCTACCGTGCTGGGGAAGTTTTTCGGTACCGATGCCATCAGCTTTTCAATTGGTTCCGATGGACTGCCCAGCGTGACCCGGACATTCCCGGGATTCTCTGCGGCCGCCGATGAAAGCGGCATCAGCCGGATCTATGGGGGCATCCATTTTCAATCCGGCAATATCGCCGGCCAGTCCTGCGGACATCTCCTGGGAGAGTTTGCGTGGAATAATTATCTGCAGCCCATTGGAGAGTTGAAATTCACCATGCTGAACAAAACGAACACCGCTGCGGATCTCCGCTTCGACGTTATTCCCGGGCGCAGCTACCGTCTGGATGCTTCTTCGGATCTGTTGACCTGGAGCCAACTCGCCATCCTTTCTTCGGCTACTAACAGTGCAACTTATTCCGACACCAATCCCCCGGCTGGAAAACGCTTTTACAAGGCCGTGTTGCTCCCCTGAGCCCGGGAGCCAGCCCTGAGAACCGCCATAACCGGCTGGAAAATCGGAAGGGACCTGGCCCAGCCCAGGGTATCAGGAGAGTTTCCGACCCCGCCGTCGCGTGATAGGGCCGATTTAAATAGAGAAAGCGGGTCTTCATGTAGTTCATCGTGCAAAAGATCCCATGGACTGATTAAAACCCCCTTAATATCCACCCCGTCCAATTGAACCGCTGCAATCCGCTTCCGACTTTCTTCCGTTTCATCCTTTCCATCCAATTCCGTCCCGCTTCAGGGGCATTTTACAAACCACAACATCCATGACCAACATCCTGAAAACCGCGCCACTCTGTATTCTCACCTTGTTCCCGGCTGCTTTTGCGTCCGCAGGTACGCTGTCGGCCCCTGCCTCTGTTGCAGCCCAGGCTCCTGCCGAGTTCCTGGGGGCTCCCCGCCCCTGTCTCTGCCAGGGAAGCTACGCCGGTTCCGAAGCACCATTCTCGGTAAATCTCACTGCGGGCTATGACTCGACCTTCTTCTGCCGTGGGATGGACATGGGAGATGACCTCTGGTCAGCGACTGCCACCGTCGACTGGAACATTAATGACAGTCTCGTATGGACGGTGTCCAACCGCTACCTGAATGTGGATGAGACCAATTTCGAGGAGAATCACCTCTACACCGGCCTCTTCTATAAAACAGGAATCCTCAGCATCGGACCGAGTTTCCGGTGGTATCACAATTTCAACGGAGGCATGCTGGAGGACGCCTACGATCTTGGCCTGCAGGCAGTCGTCAAGGCTGGGCCTGTCAATATCAGCGGCGGTTATTATTACGAGACCGAAACTGAAGGCCAGTATTTTGAATTGGGACTCGCTGCCCCTATCCGCATCACCGACCGGTTCAGTCTGGTGCCGGCGGCTGAGATTTCCTACACGGACGGCTGGATGATGCCAGGGATGGAAGGCTGGAATACGGTGAGCCTGCGCCTGAGCGCGCCCATCAAACTGACCAACGTCCTCACCCTCATTCCATGGGTCGGGGCGAACCTCCCGCTGGAAGCTCTGGACGCCCATCAGGACGATAAGTTTGTGGGCGGGGTTGCCCTCTCGGCCACGTTCTAACGCGGCGGTTGCACTTTGTGTTATTAGGATAAAGCACCCGGAGGTGGCCGCAAGGCCCCTCCGGGCTGCTTTTTTCCTGGGGGCGGGACCCCGGGATGGCAATTCCATTCAGCCGGGCACAAAAGAGCTGGAAGAGATCTGCGGGGGAGGTAAAAACCTGCCTCCGATAACGGGGGTTGGCTTCAGCGGGCCGCTTTGGACAGAAGATTGAACACTCAGCCGGGCAGGCCAGTGCCGGCGATGCAGGCCTTGGCCTTGGCCCAGACCGTTTCCGCAACGTCGCGGCCAAGCTTGAGGCCAGCGATGTTATCCGCGGCAATATGATAACCGCCCATGATGCGGGACACGCCCGCCATCTCGGCAGTACCGCTGAAGGTGGGGAGATCCAGCTTGACGGTTTCGCCTCCGGTTTCAGTCAGGACGCAGCATTGGCGGACCTCGATGGCGCCGAAGTGATCGCTGCCGGTGAAGTGTTCCAGGACTTTGGCGCAACAGGCACTGACACAACTGTGGCCGGAGACGTAGCCAGGGAAAGGAGGGGTGACGAAAACGCTGGGCGAAAACGGATGCCATTGCTCTCCCTTGATTTCGACCGTGCCCTTGTCCGGACCGCCCCACCCCTTGATTGTTTTGCCGGCAAAGCAGTGGTGGATCAGGGTCCAAGGACGGGAACTGTCATAGAAGCGTTTGCTTTCCCACGCGGCGATGAAGGCATCCTGGGCAGCGCTGGCGACGGCAAAATAGAGCAGCACATCCTTGTCGAGGCTGTGCCGGTCGCGCTTGGAGACCATTTGGGCAAATTTCAGCCAGTGGCCGGATTGGCCGGTGCTGCGGGGACCATCGCGCATGAATTCCACGGTGGCTTTGCGCTCGGCATTGAGGCCCGCGTTGAAGTCGATGCATTCCTGGATTTCCCGGTCCATCTGCGGGGTGTGGCACAGGGGAGGCGGCGCCGGACGGAACTGTTCGGGCTTGGTCAGGGAGAAGGATTTGACGCGGAACCAGTGAGGCGTCAGGAAACCCGGAACCAGCTTCGGACCTGCGGGGTCCTTGGGATTGGTAAAGGCGATGGGCTGCCAGCGGTCCGGATCCTTGATCTTATCCACCGGGTTGACCGCACTGTAATAGGTGTAATCCGAGTAGGACTTGCCGTCGCTGCCCGTTTCATCCCCGAGTTGGTTAGCTCCATCATGATGACGGGCGGCGGTGGTGGCAGCGGCCACGGCATTGCCCAGACCGGCTCCGGTGGCAGGATCAGTGGAGGTATTGGCTGGGTCGAGGCCCTGCTTTTTCATGAAGGCATCCAACGTGGCCAGATCGCCCGGGAAGAGGTCGGCCATGGTACGGTAGACGGCGAAGCTGATCGCCGCCGACTGGTGCCCCGCCCGTTCAGCGGAGGGCCGGCGTTTGATCGCGGTGGCATAGACCGGGTTCGCTTTGGCATCGTAACGTGACCAGGCATCATACATGGCTGTGAGGGGGATGCACATCTGCCGGGAAAGAATGGTGGGGCGGGCTCCGATACGTTCCACGTCGTCCGCGCAGATTTGCTGGACGATATCCAGCCAATCGCTGGCAAGGGTCGGCGTATAGGAGTCGTCCTTGGTGCCGGAACCTGCCCATGACCAGGATCCGGCCGCGAGAGCTGCTGAGAGGGTGGAGCCTGCCACGAAAAACTGGCGACGGGTGGAGCGCAGAGGAGAATGCATCTTGATGTGATTTTTAGGAAATGTGGGGGCCTGTCGCCAGACGCAAAATACCAACCCACCCTTTTGACGGATCAAGAGCTTTTATTGGCGGATGAAAATTAGATGAAGTGCTGCCCTTTCCAAGTTAAAGTTTTCTTTTGCGGTATTTCCCGCACTGTTACCCAATGCGTTACCTGATTGCTGATGATGATCCTCTGGTCTGTGAAACGGTGGAGAGTTTTCTCTCCCGGCTGGAAGACACCACCTTTTGCCTTGTGGCCGGGGATGGGCTGACAGCCCTGCAATTGCTCACGGCGGGCGGGATCGATGCGGTATTTCTCGATCTGGATCTGCCCGGGCTGGATGGAGCGTCCGTTTTGAAGGCCCTCGCGGGGGATATCCCGGTGGTGGTGATTTCCGCGAGCGCGGACTTCGGGGCGGCCTCGTATGAATTCCGTGTCGCGGATTATCTGCTGAAACCGTTGACGTTCCC
The DNA here is from genome assembly GCA_942492905.1 of uncultured Verrucomicrobiota bacterium. Taxonomy (GTDB): domain Bacteria; phylum Verrucomicrobiota; class Verrucomicrobiia; order Verrucomicrobiales; family V1-33; genus CAIZWU01. The sequence continues at coordinate 58,728 of OW818657.1, read as the reverse complement.
CCGGTTTGTCCAGGCGGTGGGGCGCCTGAGAGAGGCCCGTTCTGCCCGGCACCCGGCCGCCGGGGCGGCTGTTTCCCCTGCCGCGGCGATGGATACGAGGGATTTGTTCGTGAAGGAAGGCACCCGGATCGTGCGGGTGCCCCTGAGCCAGTTGCTCCTCGTCAAAGCGGAAGCCAATTACGTGGAATTCATCCTCACGGAAGGCTCAGTGATGAGTCTCATGAGCATGAAAAAACTGGAGGAAATCCTGCCGGCGGATTTTGTCCGGGCCCACCGGTCCTACATGGTGAACTGGCGGAAGATATCGCGCATCGAGGACGGCGTGGCTATCATCGGGAAACACCGGGTGCCGCTGGGCGACAGCTACCGGGACGGGCTGCTGGCCCGGTTGCCGGGACTCTCCTGACCAAGTGGAGCAACCGGTTATTCTGCTGCACGCCGGGAGCATTCGGCGGCGGCCTCTTGCAGCAGGGTGCCGGCATGGGCGGTCTGGGTCCAGTCACCTGCCAATAGGAGGGTGAAGGTCTGGTCCAATTCCGTGAGTTGCAGGCCGGCGAGGGCTGAGTGGAGCTTGTGGCGCAAGCGGCGGAGGCGGTCGTGGTTTTGCACCGCGGCGGCAGCGGTGAGTTCCACTGCGGCGCTCTGGAATTCCCCGGCCAGGGCCAGCAGCACGCGCCGGAGCCGCTCCGGTTCTGCCGCGAAGAGATCAGTCAGGAGCGGCGGGGTAAGTTCGCCTGCCGCTTTTTCAGGAATCCCGGGCAAACCGGGTGCGGCCGGGACCAGACATCCTGCCAGTGCTTCCAGCAATCGCCCCGGGTTCACTGGTTTGGTAACCACGGCCGCCATGCCCGCGGCGTGGCAGGCCTGGCGGGTGGCTTCGTCCACCTGGGCCGTCACGGCCAGCAAAGGAAGGTTTGGGCGGAGGGCCCGGATCCGGGCGGAGAGGGCGATGCCATTGGTGTCAGGCAGTTGCAGGTCCAGGAGGGCAGCGGCGAATTCTCTTCCGGAAGCCACCGCGGTGAGGGCGGTGGCCCCATCTTCCGCCATCTCGTAGGTGACGCCGGCTTCGTCCAGAAAAGCGCCAAGGACCTCGCGGTTCATGGCCGAGTCCTCCACGCACAACACATGGGCTCCCGCCACTCCGGTCGCCGTTGGAGCCGGCAAAGCTGGACTCAGCCCCCCGGCGGCTGCGGGGCAGGGAAGCGTCAGGACAAAACAGGACCCATCCTGCGGCCGGCTTTCCACGTTGAGCTGGCCGCCCATCAGTTCCGCTAGGGAACGCGAAATACTGAGCCCGAGACCGGTGCCGCCAAAACGCCGCCCGATTTCCCCGTGTGCCTGGTCAAAAGGAGAAAAAATGCGGCCAATATCCGCTTCCTGGATTCCGATGCCACTGTCCTCCACCCTGCAGGTGAGCCAGCCCTCCTGCCAGTCCACCGCCAGCCTGACAAATCCTTCGTGGGTGAATTTCACGGCGTTGCTCAGCAGATTATGCAGCACCTGGGAAAGCCTCAGCCGGTCGCCTATCACCATTTCCGGCACCCGCGGGGCCATCACCGTGAACCAGCGCAGCCCTTTCTGGGCGGCGAGGGGGCGATGCGTCAGTTCCAGATCCGTGAGGAGTGGCCCGAGGGCAAAGGGGGCGGGGTCGCAGACCAGCCGGCCAGCTTTGATCTTCGACCAGTCCAGCGCTTCATTCAGCAGGCTGGTGAGTTGACCGGCGGCAGCATGCAGGCTGCGTAGAATGGGTTCCTGGTGCGGGGCGGGCCGATTGCGTTCCAGCACGTGCAGCATGCCGGTCACGGCATTGAGCGGGGTGCGGATTTCGTGGCTCATCACGGCCAGGAAATCATCCTTGGCGCGGGAGGCCTCATCCGCCCGTCCCCGCGCTTCCTCCAGAGTGCGCACCTGTTCGGCGATTTTGCCGGACATCCGGTTGAAGGCGGCGGCCAGCTGTCCGATTTCATCGGCCGGTTGTTCATTGAGCACCGGCGCGGGGCCCCCGGTGGCAAATTCCCCAAGCGCCTGGACCACCGCCCGGAGCCGCCTCGTCACCAGCCGGGCCAGCAGCACCAGTAGCAGCAGACCTCCCAGGGCGGTCAACGCCGAGGCCAGCAGGGCCTGATTCCGCACCCCGCGCAGATCGGCGAAGGCGGCCTCGCCATTGCTCCCGGTCCTGACATGAAAGTGGCGCGGGGATCCGGGCATGAACTCGTAACTGCCCGTGAAGGCCAGCCATTGATCCGGCATCAGGGTGTCTTCCGGTCCAACTGGTTTCAGCAGATTGAATCCGGTGTGCAGATCCGCCCCAAAGCGGAACTGCGGATCAGGATGCAGCAGGTAACTGCCGGAATCATTGGCGAGCGCCAGCTTCAGCCCGCTCACCGTCTGCTGCTGCATGGATTCAAGCAGCGGCCGCAGGTCGGCATTGATCACGATCCAGCCAAACTGCCTGCCTTGGCCGTCCTGCACCGGCGTCACCGCCCGGAGGGTCGGCATCCACGGTTTGGTGATGCGGCCAAAGTCCTGGTTCAAATCCGCGTCGGACAAATAAATGCCTCCCGGCGGCAGCCCCCGGCTTTCCTCAATATAATCGCGGTCCCCCTTCTGCTGGAGCTGGTCTTCCGGGGTCACACTCACCACGCCATCGCTTTGATCCAGCCGCACTTTTTCCCGCCCGCCATCCGCCGTCCCGATCAAACGCACCTGGGCGTAGACGGACTTGCCCTGCATCAGAGCCCGGAAATTTTCCTCCACCCGCTGCCGGTCCACGGGTCCGCGCACCCCACCGGTATACTCCTGCACACTGGGGATGCGGGCAAGATACAGGGCATCCCGCGCCACATCCGCGATGAATCCCTGCACCTTAAGGGCCGCCATGCCGGCCTCGTGATCTAGGCGTTCCTGCCACTGTGTCACTGCCCGCTCCCGGCCGGCGTCATAGCTGCGCAGGCCAAAAATAAGCACCGTCCCCGTCAGGATGATGCCCGCCACCAGCGTCAGCCGGGTGACGAGCGAAAAGGGACGCAGTTTCATGCAGAAACCCCGATCATAACGGCAATCCGCCCGGGGTGGAAAGCTGCAATCTTGCAGAAAGCCGGCCGGCTCAGCGGGGAATCTGCCCGCTCCGGCGGCGGAAGGCTACCGCGGCACCCAGCCCCACCGTGGTCAGAAGCAGCCTTCCATCCGGCTCCGGCACTGCCGTCAGCAACGTGGCGTCGCCAATCAGGGAGACTCCCGTGAAGCCGCCTTCCGGATTACCGATCACGCCATAGATCCGGATTTCGAGCGGGTTCCCGCCCGTATAGGTGAAGTCCGACAAGCTGACGGACATTTGGCCGGTCCCCCCCTTATTATTCAATTTCAGGCTGGAGGACGCGGCAAAGGCATCCGCACTGGTTCCGGCCCAGGCTTTTTCCGGTTTGATTCCTGTGACATCGGAAAAAGTAAGGACCACGTTTTGAAATACCGTGCCGCTGGTCACTCCGGACAACATGATGCTGAGATACGAGGCGGCCCCTTCCACTTTGCCGGTGCTGGAAACGGTCAGGCCTGTTTTGTCCGGCGCCAAGCCCTCCCGCACGATCCAAACGGTTTTGGTCTGATCCCATGGCAGGGGTCCCGCCGAAATGCCCCAACGCTGCGGGGCAGTTTGCTCGGCCCCATAACCCCTTCCCGCCAGGGTCGCCACCACACCGGGCAGGGAGACCGTCCCCACGGAGATCGTCGAAATCCCCGGATACGAGGGATCCCCCTGCGTTCCGGCACTGGGATTAAAACGGACATCGAGGGTCGCCCCTCCAGCGGCGCTGGCCAACCAGAGGGAGCAGCAGAGCACTTGAAGCAAATCGCGCATGGGTCAAATAATAAAGTATTCCATAATATCTATACTCGGCTCTGACGCCATGCAAGATGAATTCCGTAATTTTTGTGAATTTTCATAATCAAATCACACAGCCCAGCGCGAACGAGGAACGGACAGACTGTAAAATAAGAAATCCTTCATAATTTCCATTGCTTTTATAATTCGAGTGAGCTATTAATCAGGAAATCCAAATAATCTTCCGCTGCAACTTCGCCTGTCCCCTTCAGTCCATTTTCCTTTTGGCCATGCCTCCCTCACCCAAAACTACGGACCAACTCCTTACCGCCGCTACGAAAGCGGCCACTCACGCGGCCGAGGCGGCGATGGCCGCAGCCAAAGCGGTTGCGGCCGTCCGCAGGGGGGAAGTGATTCCTGAAGAAACGCCGGAGCGGGTGCCCTTCGCGGAGATCCAATTGCCGGCCCCCGTGCTGGATGCCACCCGGCGGACTGCGGCGTCGATTTACCTCGCGCGGGTGCATTTTTATTGTCCGGCGTGCCGACGCCTGACCGTGCTGTCGATCCGGCATTGCGGGGCCTTGGTCAGCTGCCCCAAATGCTACACCGGCATCCGGGTGCCCGATCCCCACCGGAAGCGGCCGGCCGAAAATTTCGGCCGCACTCTCCAGCCGATGCTGCATCCGGAGCGTTTTGCCCCCTGCATGGATTCCCAGCGGATTGTGCCGTGGGTGATCCGCCATTTGCCCAGTGCCCTCCAAGGCTTGGCGACTTCCGGTACCGCCCTGCTGATCGCGGCCACCATCGCCATGAGTCCCGTCACGCTGCGCTGGGCCTCACTCGATATTCTGGCGGCGGCCGGGCCCCATGCCATGCTCCGTCCAGCCCCGACTGCTCATCGCGATCTGGGGAGCGAAGCCACCGCAGTCGTTCAGAAATTCCTCGCGGCGTCCACTCCGGAAGCCAAGGCTGCCTGGGTCACCGACCCCGACCGCACAGTCGCCCGCATGGCGGACTGGTATGCCCGCCATCCCGGGGGCGGCGCCCAGTCGGAGGCGGTGATCGGTCCCTCCAGCCAGGGATTCTACGCCACCCCGGGCGACCGCATGGCCGTGAGTGAAGTGCCAGTCGAAATCGAAGGAAGCGCGCCCCTGACTTATCTTGTGGAGCATCGTCCGGAAGGTCCCCGGATCGCCTGGGCGGAATCCGTGGGGTATTCGCCGATGGAATGGAAGCGCCTCGTGGGTCAATTCTGCCGTGAGGAACCGGTCCGGCTGCGTCTTTTGGCCTGCCGGGATGATTATTACAACTTCGCCTTCGTGGCCGGAGGGGAATTCAGTTGTATCCGCCTGCATGATCCGCAGACCATGGAATTGCTGGGCTTTGGATACGTCCGCCGCACGGCGGAAATGGATCAGGCTCTGGAGATCAGCCTCCCCCCCGCAGAAGCCGTGGCCCTGCGGCCCGTCACGGTGGACGTCCTGCCCTGCCCCGATTCCGCCACCACCCAGCAGGTGGAAATCATTGGCCCCGTCATTCCCGGCTGGAAGGAGCTGGCTCCCGCCGGCCTGCGGATTCTGGCCCAGCGTTAGGGGTTGTCACCCGCACGAAGGTCAGGATGCCTGCGTCCTCAAGGCGGTGCGGTGGTGTCCGTGTTGGGATAGCTCCCGAGGACTTTCACAAAGCTGCACTGCTGCTCCAGTTCGCCCAGGGCTTTCATGAGCGCGGCGTCCTCGCAGTGGCCGAGGATATCCACAAAGAAGAAATACTCCCAGTCCCGGCGTTTGGAGGGACGGCTTTCGATCTTCGACATGTTGATGTGGAATTCATTGAAGGGCGTCAGGGCCTTGAACAGCGCGCCCGGCTCATTGCGCAGACTGAACATCAGGGAAGTCCGGTCATTCCCGGTGGGCGGACAGGTCGTTTCGCTCAGCACCAGAAAACGGGTGGTATTGGTCGCGCTGTCCTGGATGGATTTGTCCAGCACCGTCAGGCCGTGGAGCTGGGCTCCCAAGGCTCCGCCTAGGGCTGCGGCATGGGGCGTCCGCGCTGCTATCTCGGCGGCCTTGGTGGTGCTGCTCACTTCCACCCGGTCTGCATGCGGCAGGTTCTGGTGCAGCCAGTTCCGGCATTGGCCAAACACCTGCGGATGACTGTAAAGCACCTTGATCTCCTCCTTCGGGATATTGGCCATCAGGCAGTTTTCAATCCGCAGCAGAATCTGCGCACAGATCTTGAGAGGGCTGTCGGCAAACAGATCCAAGGTATGATTCACCGCGCCTTCGGTGCTGTTTTCAATCGGGACCACGCCATAATGCGCCCGCCGCCGGGCCACTTCATCGAAGACATCCTCAAAGCTAGGCTTGGGCACATATTCCACACTGCGGCCAAATTTATTCAGGGCCGCCTGGTGGGTCCACGTCCCCTCCGGTCCCAGATAGGCGATTTTGAGATCATCCTCCAGAGCCAGCGCCGCAGACATGATTTCACGGTAAATGGCCCGGACCGATTTTTCCGGCAGCCTTCCCTGCAAGGCGGCATTTTTCCGCGCCAAGGCCTGCAGGAGCGCCTCCTCCCGCTCCGGGGCATAAATCATCAGACCGGCCTGTTTTTTGGCTTCTCCAATGCCATGCACCACGTCCGCCCGCTCATTCAGCAGGCGCAGCAGTTCGGAGTCGAGAGAGTCGATTTTTTTGCGGAGGTCGTCCAAGGGCATAAGCGGACCAAATCAGAGCGCGGGATTCCCACTCCGCCAACCCGGAAATTGACGGGGCGGGCGCGTTCCCTTTCATCTGGGCAACGCTGGTCCGTTCAAGGCTTGATGTCAGCCACGGCTCCCGGGCCGGCCCAGGCCAGAAAATGCCAGAAACCTCTGGCATCCCGGGTGACGGAAACGTTACTCTGCGACGGGCCGCCCTCCCCTTTTCGCGAAGCCGTGGCGTTCGTTTGAGCAATGAAATTCCGACTCCTCTTCCTGCTGGCACCCGCCGTCTGTGCCTCTGTCGCCCCCGCGCAAGTATTGATCAATGAAGTGATGTACGATCCGCCGGACGCGACGAAACCGATTGAATTCATTGAACTGCACAATGCGGGTGCGGCTGCCGTGAGCATCGGACTCTGGCGATTCGAGGAGGCAGTGGACTGCATCATTCCCGCGGGGACCAGCATCGCAGCGGGCGGTTATTACGTGGTGGCGCAAGATGCCGCGGCGTTTCAGGCGCAGTTTGGATTCGCCCCGGGGGCCGTGTATTCCGGGAAGCTGAGTTCGCAGGGCGAGCGCATCCGCCTGCTGGACTCGACCAGCACCCTGGTGGACGAAGTGGACTACGGCGTGGGATTTCCATGGCCCACGGCAACGAATGGCCAGGGATCGTCGATGGAGCTGGTCCACCCATCGCTGGACAACAGCCTCGGCGGGTCGTGGCGCGCTTCGGGCACCGCCGCCGCAGCGGCTTCGATCATTCCGGCAGGGGATGGTCAGTGGCACTGGCGTCCGGGGAACAGCGAGGCCTCCTCACCGGTGGAGGCGTGGCGCACGTTCAGCTTTGTGGAAGACGCCACGTGGAGTGGAAACGCCACGCTGCCTCTGGGCTACGGCGACATCGATGGAAACGCCGGCAACACCGATGTGGCCACCACGATCACGGGCATGCAAAACAGCTATTGGAGCGTTTTCCTGCGGCGCACCTTCACCATCGCGCCAGGGCAGGTGCCGGCAGCCGTGGCGCTGCGGTTGCGCGCGGACGATGCCGTGATGGCCTGGCTCAACGGCGTGGCGGTGCCGGTGAATGTGCGCACCACCGGCACGCCCACCTACAATGGGGCCGGCATGACGATCACGAATGTCGCGGAACCGCCGCTAGCCTGGGAAAACGAGATCACCATCCCCAACGCCCAGAGCGTGCTCCAGAGCGGGACGAACGTGCTGGCGCTCATGGTCTTCAACAGTTCGCTGGGCAGCTCGGACCTCTTCATCGATGCGGAGTTGCGGCTCCCGGTGTCGGCGGGTGGTTCGCCCGGGCAGCAGAACTCCGCCTATTCCGCGGCGGCGCCGCCCTCGATCCGGCAGGTGACGCACACGCCCGGACTGCCAGCCGCGGGCGTGCCGGTGGTGATCTCTGCCAAGGTAACCGATCCGCAGGGCGTGGCCGCCGTGACGGCGCAGTATCAGGTGGTGAATCCGGGGAGCTACATCCGGAAGGTGGACGCCGCCTACGCCGCCGGCTGGACTAGCCTGACGATGCAGGACGACGGCCAGAATGGCGACGCCCTCGCCGGTGACGGCATTTTCTCCGTGACGGTGCCGGGTTCCGTGCAGACCCACCGCCGGCTGGTGCGCTACCGCATCAGCGCCACGGACGGCGCCTCCTCCGTGACCGTGCCCTATGAGGACGACGGGCAACCTAACTTTGCATATTTCTGCTACAGCGGCATCCCGGCGTGGACGGGCCGGAATCAGCCTCCCTCCAGCGCGGCGACGACCTTTCCGGCGACGCTGATGGGCACCCTGCCGGCCTATCATCTCATTGCGGACGGGACGGACGTGACCAACAGCCAATGGAACGGCTCGTTCGACACCATCCGCATGTGGGGGACGCTGGTCTATGAAGGAAAGGTCTACGACCACATTCTTTTCCATAATAAAGGCTCGGCCTCCACCTACCAGAGCGGGAAGAACAAGTGGCGCTTCCATTTCAACACGGGGCGCGATTTCGAGGCGCGGGACACGTGGGGCCGCAGGTATAACAAGCCGTGGGACACCTTCACCATGCATGCCTGCGCCACGCCATGGAATCCCGTCTTCCGCGGCTGGGCAGGCTTGGACGAGGTGGTTTCCACGAGGGTCTATCAGCTCTCCGGCGTGCCCTCGCCGAACATGCACCATCTTCAATTCCGCGTGGTCGATGGCGCTGAGGAAGCGCCCCCGGATCAGTATCTCGGCGATGTGTGGGGACTCTATCTCGCGGTGGAGGATCCGGATGGCTCCTTCCTCGACGAGCGGGGGTTGCCGGACGGAAATGTCTATCACATCGCGGGAAATGCCGGGGACAAGACCCACCAGGGAGAGACCCAGCCGGCGGGGACCAGCGACTGGGACACGTTCCTCAATGGCTCCGGCAGCAACACGGAGGCGTGGTGGCGGGCCAACATGGACCTGGAGGCCTATTTCAGCTTCCATGCGGGGAACCGCATCACTGGGAACGTGGACCTGCGCGAAGGATGGAACCATTATTTCTACCACCGCGGCACCGACAACCGGTGGCTGCCGGTGCCGTGGGATCTGGACATGATGTATTTCCCCGAGACCCACTGGAGCGGCACCATCGCCCAGCAGGCCTGCCGCAATGTGCCGGCCATCGCGCTGGAGTTCCGCAACCGCTGCCGCGAGATCATGGATCTGCTCTGCGAGGACGGCACCGCGGCCGGCGGACAGATTGGCCAGCTCGTCGCGGAATATAAGCGGGTGATCCGCCCGCCGGGGCAGGCCGCCGCATGGGACCTGCTGGACCAGTACATGTGGAACTACAATCCACGCAGCACCGGCGGGCATAACGGCAGATTCTATCTTCCCAATCCCGCGTCCGATGGACGGATCGGCGGGAACTGGACGCGCACCTACACGACCGCGGACTTCAACGGCATCTGCGACTATCTCGTGGCTTACGCCACCGACACCGACCCTAGCAGTTTCGCGGTGGGGGATGGCGATCAGCGCGGTTACGGATTCAACTATCTCGAACTGGAAGGCACCGACGCCGCCGTTCCGAACCGGCCTGCTCTCAGCTTCAGCGGCACCGCGGGGTTCCCGGCGAACGACCTGCGCTTCACGGCTTCGGCTTTCAGTGATCCGCAGGGTGCTGGCACCTTCGGGAGCATGCAGTGGCGCGTGGGGGAGATTGCGGCGCCCGGGATCACCGGCTATGTGGCGGACGAGCCGTTTACTTACGAGATCAGCGAAATCCACCGCTCCTTGGAGATCACTCCCTTCGCGGCGGATTACCGCTTTCCGGTCAGCACCTGCCGGCCCGGCCACACCTACCGGGCGCGGGTGAGAATGAAGGACACGACCGGGCGCTGGAGCCGTTGGAGCCCCGCCGTGCAGTTTTTGGTTTCCGCGCCGGAGGTGTCGGTCTATCAGAATGCGCTGGCCATCACCGAGGTCATGTATCACCCCACCGGGGCCGTGGCCTCCGAGCTGGCAAATGGCTGGACGGATGACGATTTTGAATACATCGAACTGCGCAACATGAGCGCGCTGCCGGTGGATCTGACGGATGTGAGGTTCACCAAGGGCATCGACTTCGATTTTCCCGCGGGCTTCATCCTGCAACCCGGAGCCGCCACCCTCGTGGTGCGGAATGCCGCAGCCTTCGCCGCGCGCTACGGCAGTGGCCGCCCGGTCGCAGGCGCCTGGGGCGCCGCCGGCGGACGCCTCGGCAATGACGGAGAGGAGATCAAACTCAGCTACGGAGCGGGGACCCAGATCCTCAGCTTCCTCTACACGGATGCCGCTCCATGGCCTGGGGAGGCGGACGGCAGCGGCTCCGCCATGCACTTCATCGCCGGGGCCGGAGTGCCGTCCACCACCCCGGGAGCGTGGTTCGCCACCGCTCCCAGTCCGGGCGTTTACACCCCGGACACCGATTCCGACGGCCAGTCCGATGCCGAGGAATACGTCGCTGGAACCCGGCCCGCGGACGGCAGCAGCCGCTTCGCGATCACCGGCGCCAGCACGGCGGCGGACGGGCTGCTGACTGCCACTTTCCCCGCTCTGGCGGGGCACACCTACCGGGTATTCCGGTCCACGGACGGACAGAACTGGGCACCGCTGGGAGCAGACCTCACTGCCGGGAACGATGGTCCACTGCAGTTCACAGACTCCACCGGCGGGAGTCAGCGCTCCTTCTACAAAGTGCGCACTCCCGCCCAGTAGCCGGTGCGCCTCCCCTTTTCAGTGGACGGCGGATTGGAATCCGGAGGCCACGCAGGCGGTCACTGCGGCGATTTCCCGGGCAGACATTTTCGTCCGTTCCGCCATGTCGGGCAGGAATGGCGCCTCCCGTCCGACCTCACTTTTTTCCGCCCTGCGCCTTCCTGATCACCTCCAGCATATTTCCCTGCTGCCCCTCCGGCAGGGTAGCTACTGCCGCCTGGGCCGCGGCGGCATCCTGCTGCGCCCATTTCCGGATCGATTCTGCCAGCATTTCGCCCCGCAAAGCATCCTGTTGAATGGTCCCCGCCCATGCGAACGCATCGCCAGGGGTATCCTGACTGATTTTCCGGACGATGGCCCGCACCACCTGATCCCGGCCCTTTCCTTGTTCCAAGGTGTTGGCCCAGGCGGAAGCGGCGAGTTCATCCTGCTCCAGCCAGAGCCGCCCGACTTCGGCGACCGCACTGTTCCTCGCCGGGCCCTCCGGAAGTGATCCCGCCCATGCCGCCACCTCCAGCGGAGGCCCTTTGGCTTCCCACCACTGCTGGGCAATGAAAACCGGCAACCCGGCGGCAGATTCCTGGGACCCGGGTTCGCGGGCCAGCCATGCGGCCGTCTCCTGGGCCGTCTGCCGGGGATCGGTCGCCGCGTCCAGCGTTAAGGCCGCCTGCCGGGCGATCCCGCGTTCGCCTGGATCGGTCAGGCCGGCGGCCCACTGCTCAAAGGCCGGGCGGTCTTTTTGCGCCCAGGCCGCCGACACGGCCTCCACGGCCTGCTTCATGGCAGCGTTGCCGGTGGGCAGAGCCGCCGCCGCGGCCGCCGGATCCTGCTTGGCCCACAAAACCAACACCCCCGTCTCCGCCCTGCCATCCTTCAACTCCCGGGCATAGGCCAGGGCCGCCAGCGGGTCCTTCTGTTGCATGGCCAGCACGATCGCCCGCTGCGCTGCCTCCTTCTCTTCGCCCTGCAGCTGCTCCAAGGAGGCTTTGGCCGCCGGAAGATTGGTCTTCGCCAACTCCTGGACAATCGTTCCAATCATCCGCTCGCTGCTGTTCAGTTCCTTCCGCCCCAGCACATAAGCCAGAGCCGCCGCCGGGTCCACTGCGGCCCAGCGATAGAGCGGAAACATCGCCGCTTCCACATTTACTTTCCCATCCTGCTCCATCAGCCCCAGCAGACGGGTAAAATCGGCACTGGTCATGCCAGCCAGACCCACCAGCCCATCGACTATTGCCACCACATTCTTTTCCTCATCATCCAGCGCGCTGAATTTCGCCGCCAATTCCGCGACCCGGTCTCCTGCCACGGCACTCTTTCCTCCGGAAGCAGGGCCGGTGCCCGGACTCCCTGCTGCGGCCCCCTGCCCGGGCAAGGTGGTCGGATTCCCCGGAACTCCCGGTTCGGCCATGCCTGCCATGCGTTCCCTCCCTTCCGATGCTGCTCCCCCACGGTTGGGTAGCCTGCCAAATCCCCATCCCAACACCCCGCCCATGGCCACCAAAGCGGCCCCCTGAAGAAAAGATCGGTTCATCCCCGGAGGCATATCCGGATCACGGGTGGAGGTCGATTCAAAACCTCTCCCCCAGGCTCACAATCCCAGCCTCCGCCGTTCCACGGACATGGAAGTTCCAAATGCCAAAATGACCAGGATGGCCGGGCCACTCCCCCTCTTCAGCGGACAGCGGTTCCAGCCCCACATTTCCCGTAGGTAATCTCCTCAGTGACCGGCCACGCGCTCTCCCGCGGTGGAAGCCCAAGCCGCGGGATGCAGCAGCAGATCCACCAGGCCAGGACCGTAATCGGACCACAGTTTCTCCGGGAAATCAGTCAGGGTCCGGGGCAACTCCAAAGTCACAATCGGCCGTCCGAGGGTTGCCCCGAACCAGGCGCCGAGCGATCCGGGCCGGGCGCCCAGTTTGTTCACCGGCAATCCCGTGGTCCCGGCCAGCCGGGCCGCGAGGGCTGGCGCGGGAGAGGGTCCATCGTAATCCACGCAGGCGAGGGGCTGGTGAATGGCCACGATCAGATCCGGCATTTCCTTCAGGATGTAGCGGTGCAGCGCCTGGCTTTCGGGTTCGGAAAGCGCCGTGCGGCCGAAACGCGCTTTGTCCTCGCGGTTCCCCGCCGGGAAATTCCGGTTCAGATCCACCCCCCGGGCATTGAAGCGGCGTCCGGCATGCCAGCCATCGGGATTCGATACCGGCATCACGAGGATGCGGCAGTCTTTCCAAGTGTCAGGATGCGCGTCCAGCCAGGCGATCAACTGCTGCGTCAGCGGCGTGCCTGCGCCTTCCGTCCCGTGGATCGAGGCCTTGATCAAAATCGTGGGCGCGCCGTTCCCGAACTCATGGCACTGGATGGGCCGCCCCTCCACCGAATAACCGATCGTGGCCACCACCGCTGCCGGGGCCGGTCCGGGAGCGGCGGTACGCAGGTGCAGAAACAGCACCGTGGTTCCCAGTGAGGATCAGCAAGGCTGCTGCCACCGGGGCTGGAGCCCAATGGCAGGGAGCATGGCGCGGCGTCATCGGGGTTCATCCGCCGTCCCCGCGGGTCCTGTCAAGTTTCGACAGCAATCAAAATCCCGCCCCGGCCGCCCGGCTGGCCGCTCCGTTGTCCTTTCCCCTTTCAAAATCCAAAATCCAACCTTCATCCTTGCCTCCGCATGTCACCCACCCTTCTCGTCCTCGCCGCCGGTATGAGCAGCCGCTACGGCGGTCAGTCGAAACAAACCGATTCCATGGGGCCGCACGGCGAGACCCTGCTCGACTATTCCGTCTTCGATGCCAAACGCGCCGGCTTCGGCCGCGTCGTTTTTATCATCCGGCGCGAAGGCGAAGCCGTTTTCCGGGAGCGGGTGGTTTCCCGTCTGGAGCCGCATCTGCCGGTGGCGCTGGTTTACCAGGACATCGCCGATCTGCCCGACGGCTTCACCATCCCCGGCGGACGCACCAAACCCTGGGGCACCGGCCATGCGGTCCTCGCCGCGCGGCATGAAATCCACGAACCCTTCTGCGTCATCAATGCAGATGATTTCTATGGCCGCGAAGCCTTTGCCGCCATGGCGGCCTTCCTCCAAGCGACGCCCCCGGCCGGCCCGCTCGCCCTCGCCATGTGCGGGTATGAATTGCGACGCACCCTTTCCGAACACGGCAAGGTCGCCCGCGGTCTCTGCACCACTACTCCGGACGGCCTGCTCCTCACGGTGGAGGAACTTACCGACATTTACCAGACTCCCGCCGGGGCCGAGAATCGCCCACCTGACCAGCCCGTGCGTTCCCTGACCGGTAACGAAACCGTTTCCATGAACATGTGGGGTTTTCCGCCGGAAGTCTTCGCAGGATTCACCGCTGGCTTCACCGGATTCCTCCAGACCCACCTCCTCCATCCGCAGGCTGAATTCTACATCCCGCTCGCAGTGGACCGCCTCCTTCAATCCGGAGCCGCCACCTGTGCCGTGCTCCCCACAGCGGCCCAGTGGTTCGGGGTGACGTATCAGGACGACAAACCCCGGGTTCAGCAGGCCCTCCAGGCCATCGTCGATTCCGGGGCCTATCCGGCTCCACTTTGGGGAACCTGACTATAATTTTCAGTAATATTTAGAATTACTGCTTTTCAAAAGGACGGTATCTGCTTAAGTATCAGCGTTCCGCCGGGCTCTCCGTGCGGAGCTCATCTCTATTATTATTTGATACCCAGCATGAAAAAAATCCTCCTTACCCTCAGCGCCTTGGCGGCTTTGACGTCCCCGCTCTTCGCCAAAGAATACAAGTTGCCCAAGGAAGACGCCGTCTTTTCCATCAAGCTCCCTGAGAAGTGGGAAATCACCTATGAGGATGAATCCGTGGATGCCGTCTCCCCGGATGGAGCCATTGAAATTTACGCACAGACCGACAATGCCGAAACCATCGAGGACAGCGTCAAGGAAAGCATCGATTACCTTACCGGCGAAGGCGTCAAACTCAAACCCGATACCGAACACAAGGTGGACGGTGAGCATAACGGCATGAAGATGGCCACCATCGGCTGGAAAGGCACCGACAATGATGGTGATTGTTCCGTCAGCCTCATCTTCCTGCAGGTCTCCGAGGACACCACCATGACCCTCATTTACTGGGCCACCGACGACATGGTGAAAAAGCACGAGAAGGACATCAATAAGGTCCTCGACAGCATGAAGTCCCTCGCCGCCAAGGAGGAGAAGGAAGACGAAGACGAGGAAGAAGAGAAAAAGCCTGCCAAAAAGGGCAAATAAGCCGCCCGTTCAGACCGACTCTTTCCCAGCCGGGCGTGGAGAATTCTCCCGCCCGGCTTTTCCGTGGGGAGATCCGGCGCGCCGGCGTCCCGTCTGCTGGCCGGGCCCCGTTCTCCTCAGTCATTCCTCTGCGTGCTCCGCGCCTCTGCGGTAAACCCCATTCACGGAGGCCGCTTCCACCACTTGCCGGCAAAAAAAGACCCGGCTCCAGCAACCATCCTTGCTGAAACCGGGCAGGGCGGGGCAGGTACCATCCTAATAACCTGCGACCACCAAATGGGGACTCACTCCTCGCGGCCCGTGAGGAGCGGCAGGAGATAGTAGAAAAGATAAGCCAGCGAGGTGACAAACGCGGCCACATAAGTCAGCCCTGCGGCATTGAGGACCTCATTGACACCCCGTTCCTCTTCACCGGGCCGGATCATGCCACTGCGGGAAAGCAGCACCTTGGCCCGCCGGCTGGCGTCAAACTCCACCGGCAACGTGATCAGATTGAACAGCATGATGATGGACATGCCCACCACCATGAAAATAAGTCCCAGCTTGAGCATGCCCATCAGGGAAAATACGATCGGCAGAAACATCATCGCCCCGGAAGCAAAACTGGTGATCTTCACCGCGCTCATCCGCCAAGCCAACGGGGCGTAGGCCTGCGCGTGCTGCAGGGCATGGCCGGCTTCATGGGCGGCCACGCCCAAGGCGGCCACGGACCGGCTGTTATACACGCCTTCGGAGAGGGCCAGTTTTTTATTCACGGGATCATAATGGTCGGACAACATCCCCTCGTAGGGCACCACCGGCACATCATGGATGCCCGCCTGCCGCAGAATCTGCTCTGCCGCCTGTGCCCCTGTCAGGCCGGAAGTGGCATTGAAGGCGCTCCATTGCCGGAACTTGGATTTCACGCGCGCCCCGGCGATCAGGGAGATCGCCATGGTGGCCGCAAACAACAAAAGATAAGTGATCATGGGGGGGATGACCATTGGGAAGCCGGTCATTGTAAAAAGGGCGTCGCCGCGCCGCTGTTCCGGTTACAAAAAGCAGCCGGAATTCCAGCCCATGACCGCCCTCGCGGAGTCGCGTCGGGCCGGAAAATTTCCCCTCAAGAAATTCTCCATTTCCTCCTTTCGCCTCCCCCTTATTCTGGTGAAAGTTTGTGCTCCCGGGCTCTTATCAACAATCTGCCCGCCCGTCGCCGGACCCGGCACCAACCCAACCCTCGAACACCTCCCGCAGCCATGACCACCCGTCGTTCCTTCCTTAAAAAATCCAGCGCCGCCGGCCTCGCCGTCAGCGCTTTTGGATTCCCCTCCATTCTCCACGCCCAGAACAAGGGTGACAAACTCAAGATCGCCATGATCGGCGTCGGCGGCATCAATGGCAGCCACGCCGGCATGATCAAAGGGGCCGGCGATATCGTCATGGCCTACTGCGATGTCGATACCTCCAAATACGGCAACTACGAAGCCAACAAGGCCGACCCCAACTGGAAGGACGCCAAAGGCTTCCAGGACTACCGCAAAATGTTCGACGAAGTGGGCAAGACCTTCGATGCGGTCATGATCGGCACCCCGGACCACCACCACTACCCCGCCACCGCCCTCGCCATGTCGGCCGGCAAACACTGCTACACCCAGAAACCCCTCACCCACACCGTCTGGGAAGCCCGGGAAATCCAAAAGGCCGCTGAATCCAAAAAGCTGGTCACCCAAATGGGCAACCACGGCCACGCCAACGAGGGCAACCGCCGTATTTATGAATTTGTGAACAGCGGCATGCTCGGTGACATCACCGAAATCCACTGCGTCTCCAACCGCCCCATCTGGCCCCAGGGCGGCCCCCGCCCCACCGGGGAAGATCCGATTCCCGCCGGGATGGACTGGGACCTTTGGATCGGTCCTGCCCCCATGCGCCCCTTCAAAAAGGACGTCTACCATCCCTTCAACTGGCGTGGTTTCCTCGACTTCGGCGGCGGCGCCCTCGCCGATATGGCCTGCCACACCATGGACTCCATCTTCATGTCCATGAACCCCGGCTATCCGGAAGCGGTCGAAGTCCTCGAAGTCAACGGCCAGTCCGACGACATGTTCCCGAAAGGTTGCATCCTCCGCTGGACCTTTGGCCCCGGAAAGCTGCCCAACGGCAAGGACCGGCCCGGCTTCATTGTCTACTGGTATGATGGCAAACTGAAGAACGAGAAAGGCGAAGACGCCCTCGCCCTCGAGCGCGTCGCCAAAGCCATCGGTGAGGAAAAACTCCGCATGCCCGACGGCACCCTCCAGAAGATCCCGACCAGCGGCAACGTTTACGTCGGCACCAAGGAAAGCCTGCTCGTCACCGGCGACTATGGCGACCGCTCCCGCATCATCCCCGAGGTCAACATGCAGAAGCTGGGCAGCCCGCCCAAAATCCTGGAACGTTCCATCGGCCACTATCAGGAATGGCGCGAAGCCTGCCTCGGCAACAAGCCGATGGACTTCCCCGGCTCCAACTTCAAATACGCGGCGCCATTCACCGAAACCATCCACCTAGGCAACGTCGCCCAGCGTGTCCCGGCTGGCAAAAAGCTCCTCTGGGATGCCAAAGCCATGGCCTTCACCAACAGCCCCGAAGCCAACGCCTTCATCACCAAAAAGTATCGCGCCGGTTGGGAATTCAAGATTTCCTGATCCCCTGCGGTCTCTCCTCCAAGGCGCTTCCCGGTCCCCCGGGAAGCGCCTTTTTGCATCCGCCGCCGCCGCCGGGGCAGGGCAGCCCAGGATCAACCGTGGTGGGCTGAGATCCTCCATTATTTCCGCTTCCCTACCCTCCCTTCATAATTCATATGTTGGCCTCCCTTCTACCATGCAGAAATCCTCCAAAATCTACGTCGCCGGTCACCGGGGCATGGTCGGCAGTGCCATCTGGCGCGAACTCGAACGTCAGGGTTATACCAACCTCATCGGCCGCTCCCGGACGGAACTGGATCTGCTCGACCGGGCCGCCGTCAATGCCTTCTATGCCGAGCACCAGCCGGAATACGTTTTCTTCGCGGCAGCCAAAGTCGGTGGCATCCATGCCAACGACACTTACCCGGCGGATTTCCTTTACGACAATCTCCAGATTCAGATCGCCCTGATCGACGGTGCCTACCGCGCCGGGGTGAAAAAGCTCCTCTTCCTCGGCAGCTCCTGCATCTACCCCAAACATGCCCCCCAGCCGATCCCGGAGGACGCCCTCCTCACCGGTCCCCTCGAGCCCACCAATGAATGGTATGCCGTCGCCAAAATTGCCGGCATTAAACTTTGTCAGGCCTACCGGAAGCAATATGGCTGCGACTTCATCAGCGCCATGCCCACCAATCTCTACGGGCCCAACGACAATTACCACCCCGAGAATTCCCACGTCCTCCCGGCCCTGATCCGCCGGTTTCACGAAGCCAAAATCAGTGGAGCCCCTCATGTCACCTGCTGGGGCACCGGCCGGGCCCTGCGGGAATTCCTGTATGCCGATGACCTCGCCCGCGCCTGCGTTTTCCTGATGGAAAGTTACAGCAGCCCGGAAATCATCAACATCGGTTCCGGCACCGACCTCCCCATCTTTGACCTCGCCCACCTCGTCAGCCGCGCCGTTGGTTACGAGGGCGAAATCCGCTGGGACCACACCAAGCCCGATGGCACTCCCCGCAAGCTGATGGACAGCAGCCGCATCTTCAGGCTGGGCTGGCATCCCGCGGTTCCTTTCGAGCTCGGCATCCCCACCGCCTATCAGGACTTCCTGGCCCGCCACGCTTCCGCCTGAACCGGATGGCACGAACGCCGCCCTCCAGTGGAGTGGAAAGGGTGCGCCAGTGAGGAGCCACGTCCAAAAACCCATCGCACCGCTCCCAAACCGTGCTCCAGTCCGTGATGCCTGCTGCTGCGATTTTTGATCTGGATGGAACTTTGTTGGATACCCTGGATGATTTGGCGGATTCCGCCAACGAAGCCCTGTTGGCTTCCGGTTATGAAACCCATCCGGTCGACGCCTACCGCACCTTCGTGGGCGATGGCATGGCGGTTCTGATCGAACGCATCCTGCCTCCCGCAGCCCGGACTCCGGACGGGATGGCGAGTGTTCTGATGAACTACCGGGCTGCTTACGACCGGCGTTGGAAGGCTAAAACCCAACCGTATGCCGGGATCGAGGAGTTGCTCACGGCCTTGACCGCGCAGGGAATTCCGCTGGCCGTTTTATCCAACAAACCGCAGGCTTACACCGAGATTTGCGTG
This sequence comes from uncultured Verrucomicrobiota bacterium, assembly GCA_942492905.1. GTDB lineage: Bacteria > Verrucomicrobiota > Verrucomicrobiia > Verrucomicrobiales > V1-33 > CAIZWU01. The sequence goes on along the minus strand of OW818657.1, from coordinate 39,469 downwards.
GCCCATTTTCTGGGGCATCACCGCTTTGAAGTGATTTTCGGGCAGCGCGACCATGTGACGCGCAAACCGGACCCGGCCGGGGCGTGGGAAATCGCGGAACAGTTGGGACTGCCTCCCGCGGAGGTGCTTTTTATCGGGGACACCGCCACGGACATGGATACCGCCACTGCCGCCGGGATGATTCCGGTGGGGGTGCTCTGGGGATTCCGTCAGGAAGAGGAACTCCGTGCTCATGGGGCCAGACATGTGGTGGGCCGGCCGGAGGAAATCCTCTCCTTGTTTTCCTGAGGTAGGCCTGCTCCCCCGGCCTCAGCGGCGCCCGTAATAAGTGCCGATGTAATCCGCCAACGCCTCCTGCCAGGGGCGGATCACCTGACCCGTCAGGGCCGCCAGCCGGGTGGTATCCATGGCGGTATGCACGGGACGTCCAATCAGAAAGCCGGGCATGTCTGCGCACTTTTGAGGGGAGAGGACGCGGCATTTCAGTGGCATGCCGGCGGCGTGGGCGAGGTCCAGACCGGCTTGACCGTATTCGATCCACGAACACGATCCCGCATTGCACAGATTTACCACGCCGCAGGCCCCGGGATTCAGCACCAGCGCTTCCAGCAAGGCTGCCTGATCCAGGCTGTAGCTGGGAGTGCTCCACTTGTCCGCAATCGCTCCGCAGTCCGCGTCTTTTTGAGCCCGTTGGATGATGGCATCGACAAAACCGGCGCGGTCGGGTCCGAAGATCCATGAGGCGCGGGCGACCAGAAAGGTGGGATCCGCGGCCAGCACGGCCAGCTCCGCAGCGTGTTTGGTCCGGGCATAAACTCCCAGCGGCGCACAGGCATCCGGCTCCTTTCTCAAGCCCGGCGTCCTGCCATCGTAAACGTAATCGGTGCTGACATGAATCAGCCGTGCCCCCCGCTCGTGGCAGAGCCGGGCGATCTGCGCCGGGGCTGCGGTATTGACGGCGTGGGCTTCCTCCGGGTGCTGCTCGCAGTAGTCCACTCCGGTCAGGGCGGCACAGTGAATCACGGCATCGAATTCCAGACCCCCGAAATGGTCGGCAATTTGGTCCGGCGACCGCAGGTCCAGCGCTTTCCGGTCCCATGCAATAACGCGGTGCCGGTCGCGGAGGTGACGGGCCACGGCCGCTCCGAGGCGTCCGCCGGTGCCAGTGATGATGATGCGCATGGCGCACAGGGAAGTGACAAATGACAAATGACAAATGACAAATTGCAGCCGGGCCGGGGGTGCGGCAGAAATGGGTGATGTCCTTTCTGAACCGAGTCCGAGCGGTGATCGTTTCCCCGAGCCGGGAGCAGCGGTGGTTTGTCATGTGGGTGATCCTCGCGGGAGTGGCCCTGGCTTTCCTCGCCAAGCCCGGCCCCCGGGCCGTCAAGGCCGCCGCGAAGCTGGCGGAAGCCCATGCCGCCGGCCACGCCGCGGGTACGGCGGATTATGTGGCGCACTGGCTTCCCAAGGCGGCGCAGGGGGGCGTTGCGCTGGCGGTGCTCCTGCTGCTGGGCACCCGATGGCTGGTGCGTCCCGTGCCGCAGGCCGGCCTGCTGCCCCCGGACCCCGGCCAGACCCCGCGCCGCGTGCTCATGGCCGTCACCGGATTGGTGATGCTTTACAGCGGTTTCGCCAATGCCCCGCGACTCGACCTGAGCCTCTGGGGAGACGAGGATGCCACCCTGCGCAAAAGTGTGGTGGGCCAATTCGAACGGAACAAGGAGGGGAAACTGGAATTCGACGGGATGTCGTGGCTGGAGACGGTTTTCCGTTATCGTGATCCCAACAACCATCCGTTGAACAGCGTGCTGTCGCGCCTCAGCCACACTGCCTTCGCGCGCGATCTGACCCGGTCTGAAGGATTTTATTTTGATGAACGGGCCATGCGGCTGCCGGTATTTGTGGCCGGTCTGCTGGGACTGGCGGCCTTGGCCTGGGTGGGTTGGGTGCTGGGGAAACCGGCGGTGGGCGGCCTCGCGGTGGTGTTGATGGCGGTGCATCCGTGGTTTGTGCGATATGGTGTGGAATCGCGGGGATATGGATTTTTGCTGCTCTTCACCCCGCTGGCGCTGGGCTGCCTGATCCGGGCCACCCAGACGGGAAGGTGGCGGTGGTGGATCGGTTATGGATTTGCCCAGTTTTTGATTTTGTGGTCTTATCCGGGCGCGCTGCATCTCCTGATAGCGCTGAATGTCTCGGCTGCAGGCTTGATCCTTTTCCTCAAGGGCCCATCGCGGGCGTGGCGGCAGGGGCAGGCGGGCCGTTGGCTCACCGCCTGTGCGTTCGGAGCCGTTTTGTGCACCCTGTTGATGCTGCCGTTGGTGCAGCCCTTGATGTTCTACCTGAAGTCCCCGCGCATGCAGGGCCCCATGCCGTTGGCGTGGTATCCCGATGCGGCGGCATGGCTCTTCACCGGCATGCCGTGGCGGCCTTGGGCCGAGGGGAATCCGTTGTGCTGGTCGTGGGAACAGGCGGCGGTCCCCTGGTTCCGGGAGACCGGGGTTTTCCTGATGGTTCTCGCGATGGTGCTGGGAGCCGCAGGCTGGTGGGCGAAGGGCGGGATTATCCGTTGGATGCTGCCGGCTCTGCTCCTGCACGCACCGCTGTTTGTTTTGCAGTCCCAGGTATCGGGCGGATTCATCTATTCCTGGTATCTGTTCCCGGCCTTGGTGGGTTTGGTGTTGGTGGCTTCAGGCATGCTTTTTCTGCCACTCCGCCAATCGGGCGTGATCCTTTTTTTGTCGGTGGGTTTTCTTGTCATGCACAACGCCAAGGCGGTCCGGTTATTGCGGCAACACCCCATCGAACAAATGCGCGAAGGCACCAAACTCACCCGACCGGTCAGCCTTGCCTCCGATCCGAGGATTGATGAGGTGATGACCATCGACATCGTCATGACCACCCGCGCCTATGATCCGGCGGTGCTGCCGCTGCCGTCCGATGATCCTGACCAATTCAGAAAAATATCTCGCCGAAGCCGACGCCAAACAAAAACCACTCTTCGTGCATTTAGGCGCGCCGGAGTTTGCGGATTCGGTGCGGCCCAGAGTGATGGCGCTGGTGCGCAGTCCGGACCTTTTTGAACATCAGGCCACGCTTCCCGGCATGGATGGCCCCTATACACGGCAGGTTTTCCGCTACCGGCCGGGATCTTTGGGATCCCTTGGGGTCAAGGCTCCTTGAGTGCCTTGAAACCAGTGGTCCTCACTTCACACAGCGGAAGCCAAGATGGTTTGACGCGGTGTCCGGAGTGGTGAACTGGCGGGCCGAAGGGCGGTACCCTTCGCAATAACAATCATTGCACAGCCACGAGCCACCGCGCATCAGCTTGCTGGGCTGGCCCTGGTGATTGTCGGCGGAGGGGGCCGGGCCTTTGGGGTTGTACTCCGGACTGCTGGCGTAATAGCCGCTGTCATACCAGTCGGCGGTCCACTCCCAGGCATTGCCGGCCATTTCGTAAAGGCCATATCCGTTCGGCGGAAAGGATTTGACGGGGGCGAGTGCCGGAAAGCCATCCTCGGCAGCGTTCTTCGCAGGGAATTCGCCCTGCCAGATATTCATCATCCATTGGCCGCCTGGTTTCATTTCATCGCCCCAGACATACTTTTTCCCGGACAACCCACCGCGGGCGGCAAATTCCCACTCGGCTTCGGTAGGGAGCCGTTTCCCCGCCCATTTGGCGTAGGCCGAGGCATCCTCCCAGTTCACGCAGACCACGGGATCGCTGTCCCTCGCGTCCGGACCGGCCGGGCCCATCGGCTTGCGCCAGGACGCGCCCTTCATGTATTCCCACCACGCCAGTTCGTTATCGAGTGGCACCGGTTCCGAGGTGGGGCGGAAATTATTGGCGCCCGGCTGGAGCATGGACTCATCAATCTGTGCCCGGATCTCCTCCGGAAAATCTTCCTTCTTCGGGGTTTTTTCCGCGGAGGTCACATATCCAGTGGCTTTCACAAAAGCACCGAACTGGGCATTGGTGATTTCCGTTTCATCCATCCAGAAGCCCTCCAGCACCACCCGGTGCGCCGGATTTTCGACGGGCTTGTCGTCGGACCCCATGGTGAAGGTCCCCCCGGGAATCCACACCATGCCGGCCGGTTTTTCCGAAGGCGCAGGAGCGCTGGATTCCGTGGTGGCATGAGGATTACTGCGGTCGATATCTGCCGGTTTGGCGGGTTTTTCGCAGCCTGCCAAAGCGAGGACCAGCAGGAGAGGAAAGTGAGGTTTCATGGGGGCGGCAGTGGGGAAAAGAAGCGAGGACTTTCGATTCGCGCTCCCTCTCCATAAAAAGGGGCGGCCCGGTTTGCCACCGGAACCGCCCCCGTATCAAAGGTCAGGAATCAGGCGTTCGGGATGGTGAAGCCTTCGCGGTAGCTGTCCATGTTGAACTTGTTGGCCGCTTCCGCGTTTTCGCCGGTGTAGACTTCCTTCACCGGATCAAAGGTGAGGGAGGCACCGAGCACGGGCTTGATGCTGGCCAGCTCAATTTTGTTATCGGTGAGATGGGTGATCATGCGGTCGAAGGTTTCGGTGAACAGCGCATTGCTGCCAATCTTCGCCTTGATGGCGTCGATGGTGGTTTCGGCCCCGACGCGGTAGCTGTGGTTGGCCATGTGGGCCAGCGCTGCGGAGAGGTGGCCGGTGAGGGCATTGTGGGTGATTTCCTGTTTGCCGCTGCGGATGGAGGCGAGGAAGCGGTCCTGGTGTTTGGCGCCTTCGTTTTTCTCGAACTTGGCGACTTCTTTGCCGGCCTTGTCGTAGGCCTTGCCTTCAGCCACCCAGCCGCCTTCGCATTCGATCACGTTGCCGACGCCGATGCCTTTGTAGTTGGAGAGGCGTCCCCGGAAGTTCATGTCCTTTTCCGGGAGACCGCGCACCTCGAAGATCACGGGCACGGGTTTGAAATCGTAGAAGGCGATTTGGGTGTTGGCGGTGGTGGCATCGTCATCATAACCAAACCGGCCGCCGATGCTGAGCACATTTTCCGGGCAGGCCATGGGGTCGCCGACCAGCCAGCGGGCCACGTCGAGCTGGTGGGGGCCCTGGTTGCCGATGTCGCCGTTGCCGTAAGGCCACTGCCAGTGCCAGTCGTAGTGGAAGCTCTTCCGCTGCACCGGAGCCATTTCGCGGGGACCGCACCAGAGATTGTAGTCCACCGTGGCAGGGGCCGGGCCGGCGGAGGCGACTTTGCCGATGTCCTCACGCTTTTTATAACAGAAGCCCCGGGAGACCACCGCCTTGCCGATGGTTCCGGTTTTGATGAACTCCTGGATCTTGAGCCAAGCGTCATCGGACCGGCGTTGCATGCCGTGCTGCACGATCAGTTCCGGATGTTTGGCGGCATGTTCCACCAGCTTGCGGCCTTCCCACATGTTGTGGGAGACCGGTTTTTCCACAAAGACATGTTTGCCGGCCTGCATGGCGGCGATGGCGAGGAAGGTGTGGGTATGGTTCGGCGTGGCGATGATGACCGCGTCGATATCCTTGTTTTCGAGGAGCTTCCGGTAGTCCTGGTAATACTCGACGGCCTGGCCCTCGAGCTTCTTTTTCATGGCGTCCAGCACCGCTGTATCCGCATCACAGATGGCCGCGACCCGGCAGCCCTTTTTCTTGCCGAAGTCACCGACATGTCCGGCCCCACGGCCGCCACCGCCTTTGCCCAGACCGATGAACCCAAGGCGGATGTCGTCGTTGGCTCCGATGGAGCGGGCCCACATCTGGGAGGAGAGGGCGAGGCCGGCGGCTCCGGCAAGACCGCCCTGGAGGAAGCGGCGGCGACTGGGTAGGATCAGGGAAGACATTGAATTATAATAGATAGGGTGGAATTGCAGAAGGGTCCGGCGTCCGGTGCCGGACTGGGAGCATAGTTGGTAACGAAGGAGGAAGGCAAGATCATTCAACCCCGGTGGCCCCGCGAATCCGTAGCCCATTCGGGTGATGCCGGCCGCCTGGAACCGCGCCCTTCCTCAGCGTTGGGACTGCAGAAATGTCACCACATCTGCCAGTTCCTGCGGCGTCAGAATCAGGTCCAGTCCCTGCGGCATCAGGGAAAATTGGCCCGGGGTGAGGGACTTGATGTCGGCCTGCGGCACCCGGACTTCCGGCGCGGCGGCTCCCACGGTCAGGGTGACGCTTTCTGTCCCCTGATTGGTCACGATGCCATAAACGATGGAATCGTCCTGCCGGGTGAGCTGCACCGGTTCGTAGCTGCGGACAAAACTGGCGTGGGGATAAACAATCGCTTCCAGCAGATCCCGCCGGGTGCGGATGGCGCCAACCTTGCTGAGATCCGGCCCCACGTGACCGCCTTTATAACCGATGGGGTGGCAGGTGGCGCAGGCGGCCTTGGCGGTTTGGAAAACCACGGAGCCGCGCTCGATATCGCCCGCCGGCAGGTCCTTTTCCAAGGCATCCAGCCGGGCGTTCTGGTCCGGAGCCACGTGTTTGGCCTGCGCCAGCTTGAGAGCCTGCCGCACGGAGTCCGGGAACTTTTCAAATGTCGCGCGCAGGCTGTCCGGCGGGGTGGCGGCGAGCGCAGCACTGGCATCCAGCGCGGCCACAAGGGCCAGCCCGGCCGCTTCATCGGATTCACCGGAGAAGGCCTTCAACAGGAGGGGCCGCTCCAGCACGCCGGCGGCGGCGAAAAGGGCCGCGAGGCGCCGGAGTTGGGTGGCTTCATATTGGCGGGTGGAGAGCAGGGCGGCGGCGGCGGTGCGCGTCGCCGGCTGCTCCAGGGAGGCGAGGATGAAGCTGAAATGGGTTTCGTCGAGAGTTGCCGTGGGGAGAGTGGCAAGCGCCTGCAGACGGAGGCGGGGGCTGGTCCGGGCGGCTCCCGCCAGTTGTGTCAGGGCGGGTGCAAAACCGGTCCGGTCAGCCGCGGTAAGTTTGCCCAGAATATCGAGCACTGGCACAACGGTGGCCGCGGTTCCATTTTCCAGCAGCCGGGCGAGGGGTGTTTTCCAGGAATCCGGCAGCGCCTTTGGACTCAGTCCGGCCATCACTTCGAGCAACCGGGTTTGCGTGTCAGGGCGGGAGGTCCGGTCGAGTTCCTGACCGATCAAATCGCGGATGGCCGGTGCTGCCCCGAGCAGACCCAGCGCCTCGCCCAGCAGCGGGCTCGCCTCCTTGGGCGGGAGCGCCAATTGCTCGTTCAACCATGGCAGGGCTCCGGCTGCCCAGTCGCGGTGCCGCCCCAGCACAAAGAGTCCGGCTGCGCCCAGCGTCGCGTCCGTCGTGTTCAACAAGGGCAGTAGTTCCGCCGCCGTGATCCCGCCGGATTTCATCTGTTCCAGCGCATACAAGGCCCCGGCCTGAACTAGCGGATTGGCGTGAACCAAGCCCCGGCGGGTCGGTGCAGGGTCCCCGATTTCCAACAGAGCGTAGGTGTAGGCGTGGAATAGAAACCGGTCCCCGCCGGTGTGGGCGAGGGCTTCCAGCAGAGCAGGCACGCCCTCCCGGACGCGTTCCTTGCCCAGCAGGGCCGCGGCCTCCCGGCGGATGTGAGGATCTGCCGCGGTGAGGGCCTCAATTAGCGCCGGGGTGTCGGGATGGGACAGGGCCGGACGCAGCGGGGCAGGGGCCAGCAGCGGGACTTCCCCTCCCTTTTTCCGCAACCGGTAGACGGCACCGAGCACGTTGGGTTTGGCCAGCTGGGAGGTGGGGCAACACAGTTTGTACCAACCGCCCGTGTCGATGATGAGCACACTGCCGTCCGGGTCCTGGATCACATCGGTGGGGTGGAAATCAGGGTGATCGCAGGCCAGGAAATCACGATCATCTGTCCGGTAGCTGGCTCCTTCCGGATGCAGGGTGTGGCGGCTGACCTTGCGCAGGTTGAACTGGCACACCAGGAGATCCCGCCCATAACGGATCATGCCACAGGGGGCCGCGGGACCGAGGTGGGTCATCGGCGGCATCAACGCTCCGGTGCGGGGATGGCCGGCCAGGACATCATGGTCCTTCCCCCAGACCCCGCCGCGCACGGCGTGGATCAGGCCATCGCGCTGCCCGCCGCCGGGATGTTGGAAAAAGGTGCCGTTCACGATCAGAGCGCCTTCCGCGGTCCAGGCGAGGCCGACCGGATTGTCCATGCCCGCCGTGAAGACCGGTTCGATGTTTTCCGGACCCTTCGGCCCCGGGGTGGCCCGGAACACATGGGACGCCGTGGTGGTCCACCCCGGCTGACCGGGCAGGTCGTAGGTCTGCGAGGCAAAGGCTCCTTTGCACCAGTAGAGCTTTTTGTCAGGGCCTGCATAAGGGCCGTGCAGGTCATTGGCACAACCGGTCAGGGTTTTCCCATCAAACCAGACGTCACGCTGCTCCGCGATTCCGTCGCCATCAGCATCGGTGAGTTTCCAGATCTGCGGAGGAGCCGCCACGTACAGCGAGCCTTCATGCCAGAGGCAGCCCTCCGGGAACATCAGGTTTTCCGCGAACACCGTGCGCTGGTCGAAGACGCCATCGCCATCGGAGTCGGCCAGCCGCAGCACGCGGTGCGGTTGCTTTTTCAGCTGTTCGGCAGCCGGTTCATTGCTGCCGGAGGATTCGGTCAGGTAGAGCCGCCCCTGATCATCAAAGCTGGCTTCGATCGGCCGTTCCACCAGGGGGGGCAGGGCCGCTTCGGACAGGGTGTAGTCGTCCGGAAAAGTAAATGTTTTGCCCCGCAGGGTCAGCTCGGTGGCCGTCAAGGCGGCGGGCCCCACGAAAACAGTCAGGGCGATGATGGTTTTAAGGCAGGCCATGTCCCTTAATACCGCTGGCAGGCCATGCTTCTCACAGCTGCTTTTCCGGAAGTCCACCGGTTCTGCCTTCCCCCAGAATTGCCTCCATCATCCGCAGGGCCTGGGCATTTTCCTTCACGGCATGGACCCGGAGGATGCGCACGCCGTGCTGGCGCGACCAGGCGGTGAGCGCGGTGGTGGGCGCCTCGCGGGCGAGAGGATCGGCATTTCCCAGCAGCTTGCCGATGAAGGATTTGCGGCTCACCCCCAGCAGGACGGGGCGGCCGTGGATCTGGAATTCCGGCAGGGCGCGCAGCAGGGCGAGATTGTGCTCCAGGGTTTTACCGAAGCCGATCCCAGGGTCGAAGGCGAGGCACTCCGGAGCCACCCCGGCGGCGACCGCTTCGTCATAGGCGGCAAGCAGGCGGTCGCGCACCTCCGCCACCACATCGGTGTACTCCGGATGCTGCTGCATCGTGCGCGGAGTGCCGCGCAGGTGCATCAGGACGAGGCCGGCTCCGGTTTCCGCCGCGACGCGGGCCATGTCAGGATCGTGCTGCAGGCCGGAGATGTCATTGATGATATCGGCCCCCGCTTCCATCGCCGCCGCCGCCACCCGGGCCTTCATGGTATCGATGGAAATCGGCACCCTGCTCTGGGCCCTCAGCCCGGTGATGACCGGCAGGATGCGCCGCAGTTCTTCCTCTGCGTCCACCGGAGTGGCGCCCGGCCGTGTGCTCTCGCCGCCGATATCCAGAATATCCGCGCCATCCGCCACCATCTGCAGTCCTTTGGCAATGGCTTCCGTGGGATCAAAATACCGGCCACCATCCGAGAAGGAATCCGGGGTGACATTCAGCACCCCCATGATCAGGCCACGGGATGTCAGATCAAAAGAGCGGGAAGCGGTGCGCCAGAGCATGGGGGAGGAAGTCAGGGGCCGGGAGGCAGGGGCTTCGGGTTCCACTTGATTTGAAGAAGCACGTTGGCCGCGGTGATCAGCAGGCCCCCGCTGATCAGAGTCGAGGTCAGGATTTCATTGGGATAGGAAACGCCCGTCCAGCGGGAGAGAATCCCGGGCAGGAAGAGGGCATACACGGCGGCGCAGACCGGCTCGATGCAATAGATCAGTCCGGCTTCGGTGGCGGAGACTTTGGGTTGCCACAGATTCATGATGCCATAGGCAAAGACCGTGCAGGCCAGCGCCAGCACCCCCAGATGGGCCACCGCTGCCGGCGACGCCACCACCCGCCAGAGATCGCCTAATTGCGGGGCTGCCATCACGGCCACCGGGGCCGACCATGCCGCAAAGCCCAGGAACATCAGCAGGGTCACCGGCATCGCCCGGTTCACCCGGTAGCGGGGCCGCTCCAGCAGGATGATCTGCAACGTAAACGCCGCCGCCGCGCCCAGCGTCTCCCATTCGCCCCGTCCCATGTGCAGGGTCCGCCAGTTGAATCCTGACAAAATCGAAATTCCCCACAACACCAGCCCGGTGCAGAACACCAGCCGCCATTCCGGGGCGATACGTCGGGAAAAGCAGTGCCACATCGGCAGGATCACGCAGTAGGCCTGGGTCAGGAAGGCACTGGTGGACGCACTGGTGTGGGCCAGGCCATCCGCCTGCAAAACCAGTCCCAGTCCGCCGATCAGGCCCAGCAGCAGCCCCTGCCGCACTTCCTCCCGCGTCATCCCTCGCAGCAACTGCGGCTTCCATAGCAATAAAACCGCCCCCGCTATCAGCGACCGCAGACAGATGATCCACGACGTTAAAAACCATGTCCCCGCCGCCGGCACCAATTCCTGCTGCAGCATCGTCAGCATCTTCTGCACCGGAAAACTCAGCCCCCACGCCGCCGTCCCCGCCATCAGCCACAGCACCGCCTTCCGGTGAAGCGCGGGTTCGATCGTGGGATAAGAGGACATCGCGCAGCAAGGCGCAGGCCCGCATGGGTGTCAGGCGCGATTTGCGGTACGAATTGGCTCAGCTTGCTCGGATTTTCAAAGGTCCAGCCGCAATTTCCCGTTTCCTCCCGCCGCATTCCACGCCAGAAAGAAGGCCGGTTTTCCCAGCCTCCGCTTTAGACCCACTTTCCCCGTGCCTGAACTTTCTGCCTACCTCACCGCGCAAACCGCCCGCGTCGATGCTGCCCTCGATCGCCTGCTTCCTTCCGCGGCCACGCCGCCCGCCACCTTGCATGCAGCCATCCGGCACAGCATGTTCGCCGGGGGAAAACGCCTGCGTCCCGTCCTGCTCCTCGCCGCCTGCGAGGCCTGCGGCGGGGATTCCGAAGCGGCCCTCGCCGCCGCCTGTGCCATCGAGTGTATCCACACTTATTCGCTGATCCATGACGACCTGCCTTGCATGGACGACGATGATTTCCGCCGGGGCCGGCCGACCTGCCACAAGGTCTATGGCGATGCCATCGCGGTGCTCGCGGGCGATGCCCTCCAGCCCATGGCTTTCGAGCTGCTCCTGCAATCTCCTGCGGGCCCGGGCTACACCACCGCCGAGCTGGTCCGGGAACTGGCCGTCACCGCCGGCAGCCTGCACCTCATCGCCGGCCAGGTCCGCGATTTGGAAGGCGAAGGCAAAACCCTGACCTTTGACGAACTCCGCCTGATTCACGAAGGCAAAACCGCTGCCCTCCTCACCAGCAGCCTGCGGCTTGGCGGCATGATCGCGGGGGCTTCTCCCTCACAACTCGCCGACCTCACCACTTTCGGCCACGCCACCGGTCTCGCTTTCCAGGTGATCGACGATATTCTCGACGTCACCCAGACCAGCGAAAAGCTGGGCAAGACCGCCGGCAAGGACCTCGCCGCCGAAAAGAGCACCTACCCCGCGCTGCTCGGCCTTGACGCCTCCCGCGCCGAAGCCGCCCGCCTCACGGAAGAAGCCCGCACCGCCCTGCAGCATTTCGGCCCCGCCGCCCGCCGCCTCGGCGAACTCGCCGGGCATCTGCTCCAGCGGGAGTTTTGAATGCCGCCTTTCCTGCCGCCCCACCATGACCCGTCGCAAGCTACGCCAACAAACGGGTCTGAACCAACTATTCCGCTTGGAACGGATCGCCGCGTTGCTCAGGAAGGGGTGGATTAAAAACGCGGACGAAATACCGGACGACTCCATCCCCGTGCATCCCGACCGGATCAATCCAGGTGGTTCATGGACTCAGCCTCCAGTTTGTTATCAGGATCTCCCTTTTACATGCAAGGATTGCAATTCGACTCAGATTTGGAGGGCTTCGGATCAGCAATGGTATTACGAATCCACCGCTGCACCGATCTACTCGACCGCCGTCCGCTGCCGGGCCTGCCGCCGCAAAGAAAAGGCCCGTCTCGCGGACGCCCGCCATAAGGCAGGTCATGATGCCATGATGCCGCAGCCCGAGGATACCAGTCCGCGCCCCCTCCCGGTGCGTAGTTGCCTGAGACCCCGGCCTTCCCCAAGCTCATGATCCTGTTCCTCCGCGCTTTCGCCATTGTCGTCCTCGTCTCCATGCTCGCCGTCACCGGCTGGGCCAGCTCCGTGCAGGCCCTGTGGAAAATCCCCGCAGACGTCATCGGTCATCCATGGTTCATCGCCACGCTTTTTGACGCCTACTTCGGGTTCCTCTTTTTCTGGGGTTGGGTCGCTTACAAAGAGCGCACCTGGCCGGTACGGCTCGGTTGGTTGGTGGGGATTCTGCTGTTCGGGAATATCGCCATGGCCCTTTACGTTCTGATTCAGATCTTCCGCCTCCCGGCCGGTGCCCCGGTGGAACGTCTCCTCCTGCGCCGCCATGACTGACGTTTCCCCGCCCGCGCCCCGGCCCAACTGGTGGCAGCGCCGGATCGCCGGCCCCGTCCGCCAACAACTCACCCAGGGCATCACCCCTGACAAGATTGCACTTACACTCGCGCTCGGATTCACTCTCGGCATCTTCCCCATCCTCGGCAGCGGCTTTCTGCTCTGCGGGCTCGCCGCCTGGGCTCTGAAGCTCAATCAACCGATCATCCAAGGCACCGGCACGCTTGCCTATCCGCTCCAATTGGTGTTGCTGCTGCCCTTCTACCGGGCCGGGGAATCCCTCTTCAGCGTCCCCGCCATCCCGCTGTCCATCCCACAGCTTCTTTCCCGGTTTTTTGAAAACATCCCCCGGTTCCTCCGGGAATACGGCATGACCGGCGTCCGCGGCATGATTGTCTGGAGCCTGCTCGCTCCAGCCGTCTGGGCCGCCCTCTACTTCAGCCTGCGGCCCCTCCTGCGCCGTGTGGCCGCCTGTGCCGCCAAAGATTAAGCCCTCCCGTTTCCGCTTCATCTCTGCTAAAGGTTGGCGCTTTATCCTCCTGCCATGCGCCTCCTTCTCATCGAAGATGAACCCGACCTCCTGGAAAGCCTCGCCCAGGCGCTGCGCGAGGAAGGTTACGCCGTGGACACCGCCGAGGACGGGCTCGATGGCCTCGATAAAGCCCTCACCTGGGACTATAACGCGATCATCCTCGATGGCATGCTGCCCCGGCTCGATGGCTGGGCGGTGCTGGAGCGCCTCCGCCTCCGCAAGCGCACGCCGGTCATCATGCTGACCGCCCGCGATGGTTCACGGGACCGGGTCCGCGGGCTCGACCATGGGGCCGATGATTATGTGGTCAAACCCTTCGACCTCGCCGAACTCTTTGCCCGCCTCCGGGCAGTGATCCGCCGCACCGGCACCCAGACGACGACCCGCCTCACCATCGACCGCGTGGAAATCGACACCGCCGCCCGCACCGTGCAGTTGGACCACCAGGAAATCGGGCTCACCGCCCGGGAGTATGCCTTGGTCGAGTATCTGGCCATCCACCGCGGCCGGCTGGTCACGCGCACTACCCTTTACGAACATCTCTTCGACGAAAACGAAAGCACCCTCTCCAACCTGCTCGATGTCCACGTCTCCAATGTCAGGAAAAAGCTCGGGCACGATTTTATCCAAACCCGCCGCGGCCACGGCTACAGCATTGTCTGAGGCACCATGTTGTTTTCAAACTCCATCCGTTGGCGCCTGCAGATCTGGCATGGCCTGATCCTCCTCGCGGTGTTGGGCGGGTTCGGGTTCACCGCCTGGCGGCTGGAACAGGAGCGCACCCTTGCAACCGCTTCCGAGCGGCTTCAGGAGCGGTATAACAATGGCATGCGGCTGCTCCGGCAGAATGGTCCGCCCGATGGCGGGGCCCGTCTGCGCGGTGGGCCCGGGCCCGAAGGTGGCCCTCCACCCCGCCGTCCGCCTCCACCCCGTGAGGAGGCAGACGGCCCCGGCAACGATGAAGACCGCCCGCCCCTGCCGGGCCGGGCCGGGCCCTCCGGCCGCAACCTGACCGGATTGGAGGCCGCCCTCAAAGCTGAAGAAACCCCCGGCGGCAGGATCACCATCTGGCGGCGCGATGGGATCTTGATTGCCACCACTGGACCGGACCGGGACCTGCCCGTGCCTCCCGATGCCGGTGTCCGCACCGTCATCACCCGGAATGGCGATGAACTTACCTTGCTGGGCGCCACGCCGCCCGGCGAGACCTTCCTCGTGGTCCGCAGCATCGCGCCGGAACTCGCTGCCCTCCGCAGCAGCGCATGGCAACTTTCCGCCGCCGGGCTCGCCATCCTCGGACTCGGTCTCGCTGGGGGTTGGTGGGCTGGCGGGCGCGCGCTCCAGCCGCTTGCCGCCATGACAGCCACCGCCGGACAGCTTTCCGCCGGCAATCTTGGCGAACGCCTGCCGGTCGCAGATCCTGACAATGAACTGGGCCAGCTCGCTACCGTGCTCAATGCCATGCTGGGCCGGCTCGATGCCTCCTTCACCCAGCAGACCCGTTTCATCTCGGATGCCGCGCACGAACTCCGGACTCCGGTCACCGTCATGTTGACCCAGACGCAGACCGCCCTCCGCCGGGATCGCCCCGCCGAGGAATACCGGCAAAGCCTCGAAGCCTGCCAACGCGCCGCCGGGCGCATGCGCCAGCTCATCGAATCCCTGCTCGCGCTGGCCCGGCTGGATGCCGGGGACCAGCCCATGAAACGCCTCCGCTTCGACTTCGCCCGTGCTGCTGCCGAGCAGGTGGAACTCCTCGCGCCCCTCGCGGCCGCGCGCCAGATTATCATCCATCAGGATCTCACCCCGCTTCCCATGGAGGGTGATCCTGACTATCTCACCCTCGTCCTCGCCAATCTCCTGACCAACGCCATCCACTACAACCGGGAGAGCGGGGAGATCCGGTTATCCCTCAAAAAGGAAGGCCCCGAAGCCGTCCTCACCGTCGCCGATACCGGTGAAGGCATGACCCCCGGCGCCCTCGCCCACATCTTCGACCGCTTCTACCGCGCCGATCAATCGCGCAGCCTCCCGGCCGGCCGCACCGGTCTGGGTTTGGCTATCACCAAGTCCATCATCGAAGCCCACCACGGCTGTATCGCCGTCACCAGCACTCCCGGGGAAGGCACCACCTTCACGGTCCGTCTCCCTGTGGCTGGCAACTCCGAAGACTGACCAACGGGAGCACACGCGCCCCGCGCGTCCCGCCCGACGCCCCGCCGGGTGCCGAAGTCCTGGTTTTCCAAGTCAAAGCCCACCCGATTCTTTTCTTTTCGCCCGCCACTTCACCCCAACTTCAGGTTCACGCCCTATCCATGTCTCATGAACCAGACGCCTCTTCCCAGACTGCTCCTCGCTTCAGCCCTCCTGTTGGCTGCGCGCCCCGTTCAAGCTGATCCCCAGCTTACTTCCTGGCACACCGGAGGTTCCAGCCAATATGCCCGGATCTACGAAACCACTGCCGCCGAAACGGCCCGCACTCCGGTGACCACCTGGAGCCGCGGCACCGGCGTGCAAAGCAGCCCCACTTACGCGGGCATCAGCATGATCGTCTATTCCGGCAACTGGGTTTACATCCGCACCAGCGGGCTCGCCAGCCATCTCATGGGGCCGTGGTATCTCAATGCTGCCAAAACCCAGAACTTCCCCAACTTTCCCTCCAACACCGCCAAGACCTACCGCATCCCGCGGACCCCGGTCATTCCGGCCACCAAAAGCCTGACGGGTCTCGGAGCCACCGGGGCCATGGTCAATGGCGTCTCCATGTTCGACAGCCGCGATGCCTTTTCCTACGTCAGCGGCAGCAGCACCGATGCCACTCCCGGCAATGGCCTGACTGGCGACGGGGTCTGGAACCGCGATGGTTATCACAACGAAGGCGTCACCTTCGACCCGGCCCTCGCCCACCAGGCCGGCAACAATTATCATTACCACGCCCAGCCCATTGGGCTTCGTCATCAACTGGGCGATCATGTGGATTACAACGCCGTGACCAACCGCTACACGGAAAGCCCCACCCCGGTCACGAAACATTCCCCCATCCTGGCCTGGGCGGCCGATGGGTTGCCGGTCTATGGCCCCTACGGCTATGACATTCCGCTCGACCCGGCCAGCGGGCTCCGCCGCATGGTGTCAGGCTTCACCCTGCGCGATGGCACCAAAAACACCACCAACCTTGCCACCACTGGCCGCACCATCCTGCCCGCCTGGGCTCAGCGCATTCAAACGGTGGCGTTCAAAAATGGTCCCGCCGTCAGCGCCACCTACGCACTGGGGCATTACCTTGAGGACTTCGATTACCTCGGCGACCGGGGTTTCACGCAAGGGGTGGACTTCGACCTGAACGAACAAAACGTCCGTTTCTGCGTCACTCCGGAATATCCCGCCGGCACCTGGGCCTACTTCACGCCGATCAATGCGGACGGCACCCCGATGTTTCCTTACACCACGGGGCGTCAATATTACGGCAGTCCTACTGGCGGCAATAGCATTATCAGCGAAACCGTCACCACCTGGTTCAACGGCGGCCCCAACATCGCGGAATCCCTCGATCCGCCTGCCCTCAATTCCACCAACGGCAATGTCACCCTCACCTGGAGTGCCGTGGAAGGCGGCACCTATCTGGTCGAGGCCTCGCCTGATCTGACCACTTGGCCAGACCTGGCTCCTGCCGTGGTCGCCACTGGCCCGGCCGCCAGCTTTGTGGAATTGTCAGCGGCGGCCAGCTCCACCCGCCGTTTCTACCGCATCTCCCGCACCAGCCTGGCCGCCTTCGACAGCAACGGTTTTGACTACACGGCCGGCGGTGGGGGTGGCACCGGCAGCACTGCGGTGGCTCCCGGTGGCAGCGCGGCGCGGGGCACCACGGTCACCATCGTGATCACCCTGCCCACCACGCCGCCGAATCCCCCCTCCAACATTCTCCCCCTCAGCATCACCTTGGGCGGCACCATCATCGGAAGCTCGCTTTCGCGTCCTTCTGCCACCACCGCGCAGGCGACTGTTGTCATCCCGGCAGCCACGACGGCCGGGGGCAAAAATGTGGTGGTGACCTTCAATCCAGGCCCCACCTACACCCTCACCAACGGGTTCACCATCAACTGACCGATGTCCCGATTCCTCCAGACCCTACTGTGGCTGGCCGTCCTCACCCTGCGACAGCCCGCCGCCGCGGCGCGGCTCGAAATCACGATCGAACCCGTCTTTCAGGGCGCCCCGCTGCGCTTGGATGCCCTTGCCTATCAAAATGCCGCAGGGGAAACGCTCTCGGTCACCCGCCTCAGTTATCTGCTGAGCGGCTTCGCCCTCGAACGCCCGGACGGCCAATGGTTGGAATTCCCTGCCACCTACGCCTGGCTGGACGCCGCGGCGCGCCGGAAGGTCATCTCCCTGCCGGATGCGCCTGCGGCCACTTACCGTGCGATCCGGTTTTACCTCGGCCCGCCGCCGGAGGAGAACGCGGCCAAGGGTGCGGAATTTACCGCCGGCCACCCGCTCAATCCCAATCTGAACGGCCTCCATTGGTCCTGGCAGGGCGGCTACATTTTTCTGGCGTTGGAAGGCCACTTCCGCACCGGAAAGGACGAACCGCAGGGTTACAGCTGGCACCTTGCCCGCGACCCCAACCGCACCTGCGTCAGCCTCGCCGTCCCGCTGAATCTCCGCCAGGATGCCGGCCTCCTCCTCCAGTTTGATCTCGCCTCCCTCCTCAATGCCCCGCGCGCCCTCTCGTTCGTGCGTGATGGCACCGCGACCCACTCCCGTGAGGGCGACCCGGTAGCCGCGGCCCTGATGGCGAATCTTCCCGGGGCGTTCCGGGTCAGCCGCCTCGTCTCCACCGCGCCTGCCGCCATCTCTTCGCCGCCGGTGGCGCCGATTGATCTGCCTGCGGCCTACACCCCGTGGCCTTTCACCATGAGCGGCACCTTCCCGATGCCGGATCTGCCCCGGGACAATCCGCTCATCACGGAACGCGTCACCCTCGGCGAAAAATTGTTTCACGATCCGATCCTCTCCCGCGATGGCACCGTCTCCTGCGCTTCCTGCCACCAGGCTGAAGCCGCTTTCACCGATGCCCGCCCCGTCAGCCTCGGCATCGACAACCGGCCGGGCGACCGCAATGCCATGCCCCTGTTCAACCTCGCGTGGAAACGCCAATTCTTCTGGGATGGGCGGGCCGGTTCCCTCCGCAGTCAGGTGCTCCAACCCATCGCTGACCATCGCGAGATGGACGAATCCCCCGGCCGCGTCTGTGAAAAGCTAACTAAAGAGACGGACTACCCTGCCGCCTTCCAGGCAGGCTTCCGCTCGGCGGGGATCACTCCGGAAAAAGTGGCGCTCGCCCTGGAACAATACCTTCTCACTCTCACCGCCCACGATTCCCGCCTCGACCGCGCCTTCAACGGCACCGCCACCCTGACGGCAGAGGAACAGCGCGGCTTCGAGCTCTTCATGACCGAGTCCGATCCCCGGACCGGCCAGACCGGGGCCGATTGTTTCCACTGCCACGGCGGGCCACTTTTCACGGACCATCAATTTCATAACAACGGTCTCCTCACCGGTGACCCCGGCCGGGCCCGCGTCACCGGTCAGCCATCGGATCAGGGGAAATTCGTCACTCCCAGCCTGCGCAACATCGCCCTTACTGCCCCCTACATGCACGATGGCCGTTTCGCCACGCTGGAGGAAGTCATAACCCACTACAGCACCGGCATCCACCGCACGGCCTCCCTTGATCCCAACCTGGCCAAACATCCGGGGGCCGGACTGAATCTGGGTGCCGCAGACCAGGCTGCCCTGATCGCCTTCCTCAAAACCCTGACCGACCAACTACCTGCTGCACCATGACCCGTCTTCTGCTCATTTTCCTGGGGTTGGCCGGCTCCGCTTTCGCCAGTCCCAACGTGCTCCTGATCATCGCCGATGATTTCGGGGTGGACAGCCAGTCGCTTTACAATCCCACCGCTGGAGCCACCGCCCCCACGCCGAATATCAATGGTCTCGCCGCTTCCGGCCTCCGGTTCACCAATGCCTGGGCCTGCCCGGTGTGCTCGCCCACCCGGGCCTGCCTCATGACCGGCCGCCACGGTTTCCGCACCGGAGTGGGAGGCGTCGTCAGTGCTGCTGCCGCCAACGGACTCACCGCCCCGGAACTCACCCTGCCCGAAGTCATCGCCCAATCCAGCGCCGTCAGCTACCAGACGGCGTGTTTCGGCAAATGGCACCTCAGCGCCGGCCCGCCCGCCAGCATCGCCACCGCGCCCAATGTGATTGGCGGCTGGCCCCATTACGCGGGAGCAACCGGCGGCGTGCTGACCTCCTACACTAGCTGGACCAAAGTCACGAACGGGGTTTCAACCAACAGTACGGCCTATGCCACCACCGATGTGGTCAACGATGCCACCGCCTGGATCACCGCCCGGACCAACGCCAATCAGCCTTGGCTGGCCTGGGTCTCCTTCAATGCGCCGCACACCCCTTTTCACATTCCCCCTGCCAACCTCCACAGCTACGGGGCCAATCCGGCCACCAACCTCCTGAAATACCGTGCCGCCGTCGAGGCCATGGACACGGAAATCGGCCGTCTCCTGACGTCGGTCAATCCGGCCACCACTACCGTCATCTTCATGGGCGATAACGGCACGCCCGGCCAGGTCATCCAGCTGCCCTACGACAGCGCCCATGCCAAGGACACCCTATATGAAGGCGGCATCCGCGTCCCGCTCATCATCCGCGGGCCCGGTATCAGTCCGGGCCGCACCAGCGATGCCCTCGTCCACGCCGTTGATCTCTTCAGCACCCAGCTCGCCCTCACCGGCGTCCCGCTTCCCACCACCGTCGCCCTCGACTCCCGCAGCCTCGTTCCCCTCCTGACCGGGCAAAGCACGGCCATCCGCTCCCGGCTTTATACGGATCAATTCGATCAATCCGACCCCACCAGCGGTGGACGGGCGCTCCGCGATGATCGCGCCAAGCTGATCCGCTACAACAATGGCACCGAAGTTTTTCATGATCTCCTGGCTGATCCCGCGGAGACCACCAATCTCCTTGCCAACGGCATTCCCGCCATGAGCGCGACCCACCAGTCCCTCTACTACCGCCTCCGCTTCAACCTCGGCCAATACACCACAGCCGCCCCCGCGGAACCCTCCAATCCCGCCCTCACCGCGGAAGGGTTTTCCCTGACCGTGCCGGAAACCCCTGCCGCCACCCAGACGCTCTGGCAAAGCACCGACCTCGACTTCTGGACGCCGGTGCCGGATGCCATGCCCTCCCGGAACGCCGGCCAATTGACCTTTCTGGCGCCCCCTTCCAGCAGTCTCCGGGTCTTTTACAGTATCCTGACGGAGGCGCCGTGATTCATTGGACCTCATTCCGATGTTGAATGCAGGCCATTGTGGTTCATCGAATGTCAGCGGCGAACCCCGGGGTCGCTTTCATTTCAAATTCTGAACCATGCTTGATCCCACCGGAATGTTGCCAGAACGCCCGCCCCAGGGCGGAGAGCGGTGGATGCTGGCGGTGTTTGCGGCTGGGTTCGTGGGCCTGATGGGTCTTGCCCTGCTGGAGAATTATGAACCTCGGAAACTGAGTGCGGTTTTTGTGCTGCTCTGCTGGATTCCGCTGCTGGTGATCCATGAAGCGGGGCACGCTGTGGTGGCCCGGGCCTGCGGGTGGGAGGTGGAACGGGTCGTGATTGGATTTGGCAGGACGTGGCGGACTTTCGTGATCGGGGGCACACCGGTGATCTTCAAAGCAGTGCCGTTGTCAGGGTATGTCCTGCCCCGGCCGCGCGACCTGCAGTCGCCCCGCCTGAAAAACAGTCTGATCTACGCGGGAGGGCCGGGATTCGAATTGATCGCCGCGCTCGCCGTGCTGTTCCTGACCGGTCCTCAGGTGATGTTTCAACCCAGTGATGCCATTCCGGTGATTGCCGCGCAGAGCTTCTGCGTGGCGGCGGCCCTTGGCCTGATTTTCAATCTGGTGCCGCACCGCATCCTTTCGGAAGGCAGCGAATCCTGGTCGGATGGGCTCGGAATCCTGGCGAGCTGGAAACTCCCCGATCGCCATTTCGCCCGCCGGATCAAAGATACGGAGGAGGACGGGAATCAGGATGAGGACGCGTGATGGCCCGCCCTATTTATCTCCGGCAGGCTCCTGGCCGGGCACCGGCGGGCGCACCAACGCGGCCGCTTTTTCCACCCGGATGCGTTCGAAATCGGCGGTGCGTGCTGCCAGTTCCCGCGTTGCCAGCTGGAATTGATATAGGCTGACGGTGAGGTCGGTGCGGGAGGTGTTCAAATCCGTCAGGGCCTGGAGCACATCCAAGCTCTTGCTTTCACCCAGCCGGTATTGCTGTTGGAGGAGGGAGTAGTTTTCCTCGGCTGATTTCACCTCGGCCCGCAGGCTGACAAGGGTTTGCTGCAGGGTGCGCGTTTCCAGCCAGGCGGCAGTGACCTCCTCATCGCTTTGTTTGGCGGCGCGTTCGTAGTCCAGTTTTGCCTTGGCGATCTCCACCTCGTCGCGTTTCAGATCCAGCGCCTTTTCCCCGCCGCTGAAGAGCGGGATGCTGACGGAAACGCCGGCGGAGTAATCCGTCTGACCTTCCGTGCTGGTCGAGTTGTTGTTGATATTGCGTCCCGCACTGACCGAGGCGCTGATGCTGGGCTGATAGGACGCGCGGGTTTCGTTGAAATTCTCGCCCCGGCGGACTACCGCGGTGAGCAGGCGCTGCAGGTCATCCCGCTGGTGACGCGCGCGGGCCCGGAGGTCCGGCAGGCTCTGGGAGGAAATGTCATAACCTTTAGGCTCCACCACTTCGAAGCTGGAACCGGGATCGAAGTTCAGGATATTCGCCAGCAGGGTGCGCGCGTATTTCAGGGTGTTTTCCGCTTCGACGAGCGCCCGCTTCCCCCGTTGCAGGGTGACATCAGCGGTGAGGACGTCGGTGCGGATCACTTCCCCGACAGCGAGGCGTTGCTCGGCGAGATTTTTCTGCTCCTCGGCGAGGCGCAGGCTTTCCCTGCTCACCGCCACCAGCGCCTGCTGCCGCAGCACTTCGTAATAAGCGGAGGCCACGGCGAGGGCGGTGTCGCGGATGGTGGCGCGGTAATCGAGCCGGCTTTCCTGGGCGGAAAGCAGCCCCGCGCGGTAGGCCGGGCCCACCGTCGGGTCAAAGAATTGCTTGCTGAGCGAGAGGCGGGTGCGGCCGCCGGTGGCCCGGTCAAAGTCAAAACCATTGTCGCCGGAGCCGTTATGGTCGGCGCTCAGCGAGCCATTCAACCGGGGAGTCAAACGGGTCAGGGCGCGGGCCGGCTGGAGATCCGCCTGCACCACGGTCTGGAGGGCGAGGGCAATGGATTGATCCGTCGCCAGCGCCCGGTCGTAGGCCTGATCCAGGGTCAGGCGCGCGGGGGCAGGTCCAGCCAGCGGCGGCACCGGTTCCGCTGCCGTGGCGGCAGCGGTCATCCCGGCGGAAAAGAAGAGAATTCGAAGAAGCACCATCACTGAAAACCCGGGCAAACCCGCACCGGAGGAATCCATACAACGCAGGGGATTTCCCGGTCTGTCAGGCGGGAATTTCACTCATATAACTCGATTTTCTTTGAACAAAGCCACGTCAGGACGGTCCGGCGGCCCGCCCAGTTTTCAGGCATTTACAGAGCCCTTACAGACGGAACCGGGGCGCCGGGGGAAGTTGCCGCGTCCCGGGAATCCGGGATTCCAACCCACACCCAACTGCCATGAAACTCAACCTCCCCTCCCTTCTCCTCGCCGCCGGCCTGCTCGAGCCCGGCTCCCTGCTGCACGCCGCCCCGGACGCCCCCGCGCCGAAGGTGCAACTGGCCCTGCTGCTCGACACCAGCGGCTCCATGGAAGGCCTGATCCATCAGGCCCGCGCCCAGCTTTGGAAAATCGTCAACGAATTCAACACCGCCAAACGCGAGGGCCGCACCCCGGAGCTGGAGGTCGCCCTCTTTGAATATGGCAACGATTCCCTCAGCGCCGACAAACACTGGGTCCGCCAGATCACGCCGCTCACCCGCGACCTGGATGAAGTGAGCCGCCGCCTCTTTGCCCTGAACACGAATGGCGGTTCGGAGTATTGCGGGGCGGTGATCCGTGAGGCCGTACAAACCTTGACCTGGAGCAGCGGGCCCGGCGTCTACAAAGCCGTGTTTGTGGCCGGCAACGAGCCCTTCACCCAGGGACCGGTTTCCTCCATGGAAGCCTGCCGGGCCGCCCTGGGGAAGGGAATTGTGGTCAATACGATCCACTGCGGCAACAGTCAGGACGGCATCAATGGCGGTTGGCAGCAGGGCGCGATGCTGGGGGAGGGCAGCTACCTCTGCATTGATCAGGACAAAGCGATCGCGCACATCCAGGCCCCGCAGGACGGCGAAATCGTCCGGCTCAGCGGTGAATTGAACAAGACCTACTGCGGTTATGGAGCGCAGCGTGAGGAGAAGGCTAAAAACCAGGCCGTCCAGGACAGCAATGCCGCGGCGGCAGCTCCGGCAGCCCCTATCAGCCGCGCCCTGACCAAGGCTTCCAGCAACTATGCCAATGGGAACTGGGATCTCGTGGATGCCGTCTGCAAAGACAAAGTCGATCCGGCCACCATCAAAAAAACTGACCTGCCGGAAGAACTCCGCGCCTTGAACGAAGCGGATCTCAAGGCCCATGTCGCCAAACTCGCCGCTGAGCGCACGGCCGTGCAGGAAAAAATCCGCATCCTCAATGAGGCCCGCGAAGCCTTCCTCGCCGCCCAGCGCAAGGAAGCGGGTGGTGCCGATACCCTCGACACTGCCGTCGCCAAAGCGGTGCGGGCCCAGGCCGGCAAGGCGGGCTTCAAATGGGAGTAACCGGTCAGCTGGGCGGTTTTGGTTATCCGTTAAAGGTGGCCAAGCCGCCCGGAACAGGCCATCATCCGGCTTCGGTGGACGCAAGTTCCCGCCTGTTTCCCCAACCCACGATCTTTTCCTGCACCTCCCCCATGCCCACCGTCCTGGTCATCGAAGACGACGCCGCCATCCGCACCGGCCTGCTGGATGCGTTGGAGGCGACCGGTTATGAAACGCTGCACGCCGCCGATGGCCGGGCCGGACTCGAAGTGGTGGCGCGCGCCGCGTTTGACCTGCTGCTGCTGGATCTGGTGCTGCCTCATGTCGATGGACTCACCATCCTGAAGAAGGTCCGCGAGTTGCGCCCCACCACCCCGGTCATCATCCTGAGTGCGATGGGTGCCGAGGCCGACCGCGTCAAAGGCCTCAACCTCGGAGCCGACGATTACATGGTCAAACCCTTCGGCGCCCGCGAACTGCTCGCCCGGGTCAACGCGGTGCTCCGCCGTTCCCCCGAGCGGCCTCAGGAGATCGAAACGCTGGCATTTCCCGGCGGCACGGCGGATCTGGCCCGCTGCGAAATCCGCCACGACGACGGCACCCGCGAGCCCTTGTCGGAGCGGGAGATCGCGGTGCTCCGTTACCTCGCCGCCCACCCCGGCCGCGCCCTCAGCCGCGAGGAAATCCTCCTCCGTGTCTGGCGGCTTCCTGCCAGCGCCAATGGCACCCGCACCATCGATATGCATGTCGCCAATCTCCGTGCTAAATTGCGCGACGATCCCACCGACGCCCGGGTCATCCTGACCGTCCGCGGCAAAGGTTATGCTCTGGCCAAACCCGTCCCATGAAGCCCGCCCTGACCTGGACCATCGCCCTCGGCGGCCTGCTCCTGCTGGCTGGCGCCATGGCATGGGCCACCCGATCCCTCGTGGGCATGGAGCGCACCCAAAACCGCATGGCCGGGGAAGCCGCCGTGCAGGAGCGTTCGCGCCTCGCCCTGTGGCGCATGGAATCCCTCGCGGCCTCCCTGCTGGTCGGAGAAAGTGCCCGCCCGCCGGATCAATACCGCACCAGTCCCGCCAGTGCTCCCCCGGTCAGTCCGGCGGGCCCGGTCCTGCTGCATTTTGAAATGGACCCCGATGGCCGGGTCCGGTCCCCCCAGGTCACCGATGGTCCTGACAAACCTCCGGTCCCTGACGAATCCGCCCTCCGCCTCCAGGAACTGCGCGCCCGCCTTGCTGAAAAAGCGGGTCCTGAACAATGGGCCATGCTCGGACTCAGCCAGCAGACCCGCCGTGTGAGCGATAACCGGTCATGGCTGGCCGCCGCCAATGTCATGGCGGAACCGCTTCCGGCAGTGGCTTTGAAGGACGCTGCCGCGGAACTTTCCAAAAACGATGCTGTCAGGGGCTTGGAGGAAAACATCAACCTTGCGGCTATCCCTTCCGCTCCGGCCCCTGCCGTTTCCAGCGACTATGCCCCGCCCCAATTGAATGTCGCCCTCAAGCCTGCGGAAGCGCGGCAGGAACAGGATTCCAGCAACAAAAAAGAAGCCGACATGCGCCAGCGGGTCGTGGGAGATCTCGCCAGGGCCCCCCAACGACGCCAGGTCGAAGAGAAGTTGAAGCTGTCCCAGTACGCCGGAACTCCGCCCCCGGCCCCCGCCCCGGTTTCCGCGGCCAAAGCAGGCGCCGATGCAGCGGACCAGCCCATCGCGGACCGGCCATCCTTGCCCGCCGGCGCGGCTCCGGCGGCCATCGATCAAACCCCCACCGATAAAATCCCGGCCCGCGAAGCCGTACTGGCAGAGCGGGAAGCGCCCCGCCCCGCGGCCACCGTCTCCGACTTCCGCGCCCTCTGGATCAAGGACGCCCTCCTCCTCACCCGCCGGGTCAGCCTCGATGGGGCCAACTCCATCCAGGGTGCCTGGGTGGATTGGCCGCAACTCCGCACCAGCCTCCTCGCCGCCATCAGCGATCTTTTCCCCGCGGCCTCGCTGGAACCGGCCCCCGCCAGCACCTCCGGCGGCAGCGATTTGCTGGCGGCGCTCCCGATCCGTTTCCTGCCCGGGCGGCTCGAGATTCCCGCTCCCCCGTTCTGGAGTCCTCTCAAACTCTCCCTCGCCACTGCGTGGGGCTGCGTGCTCCTCGCTTCCATCGCCGTCGCCCTCGTGCTGCGGGGCATGATGCTCCTCAGCGAACGACGGGCGGCTTTTGTCTCTGCCGTCACCCACGAGCTGCGCACGCCCCTCGCCACCTTCAAGCTTTATTCGGAAATGCTGGCCGACGGCCTCGTGAAAGATCCGGCCAAACGCCAGTCCTATCTGGAAACCCTGACCACTGAAGCCGACCGCCTCGGCCACCTCGTCGAAAACGTTCTCTCCTATTCCAGGCTGGAGCGTGGCAAGGGGGCCGAAGGCCAGATTCCGGTCATCCTGCGCGATCTCCTCCACCGCGTGGAACCCCGGCTCCACCAACGCGTCTCCCAGGCCGGGGCGGAATTTTCCATCCACCATGAAAATATTCCTGACGATTTTGCCCTGACCACCGATCCCGCCGCCGTGGAGCAGATTCTCTTCAATCTGGTGGATAATGCCTGCAAATACGCGGCCCGCGACGGCATCCCCGCCCAGCTCGAACTGGTCCTGACGCCGGCCCCGGCGGCCCTCCAGTTCGCCCTCCGCGACCATGGCCCGGGCCTGACCCGCGCCGAAGCCCGCAAACTCTTCCGCCCCTTCCACAAAAGTGCCCGCGACGCCGCGCATTCGGCTCCGGGCGTAGGCCTCGGCCTCACCCTCTGCCGCCGCCTCGCCCGCGATCTCGGCGGCACTCTGGAAATCGACCACTCCTGGCCGCATGGGGCGTGTTTTGTCCTGACCCTGCCGGTCCCGGCGTAAGCGGTGGACGGAGATTTGGAAGGCCGTGGCTTGACCCCGCGTTTCCGGTCAGTCATCCTGACGCCTCCATGAAACGCCTGCTCTGCCTCCTCCTGCTCACCTGCATCTCCGCCCGGGCCGATGGCGTGGCGGACAACCTGGCAGAAAACGTCCGCCGCATTCCTCCCGCAGGCGTGCCGATTCCTGACGAAATGCGGACCATGCTGACGGCCGAGTGCCAGCGGCTCGGTGCCGCCATCGCCGACGTGCAGGGGCAATTGAAAGAAAAGCCGGATCTGCTCCGCTACCTGCCGGACGTGCAGATCTTCCACAAGGCGGTCGATTGGGCGCTGCGGTTTGATGAATTCTACGACGCCAAACAGGCGGAATGGGGGAACGCCCAGCTCCGCGAAGGGTTCTCCCGGCTGGAAGCCCTCGCCAATCACAAAACCCCATGGCTGGAGGACTCTGGCCTCGTGCCGCGCGGTTACCAATCCAAAATCGACGGCTCCATCCAGCCCTTCGGCATGGTGGTGCCGGAATCATTCCAGAAAAACCTGCCTTACCGTTGGCGGCTGGACTGCTGGTTCCACGGTCGCGGCGAGAAGCTGACGGAACTCGACTTCATCCACCAACGCCAGCATGACCGCGGCGAATTTGCTCCGCAGGACACCCTCGTGCTCCACCCCTACGGCCGTTACTGCAATGGCTCCCGTTTCGCGGGCGAAACGGATTTCTTCGAGGCCTTGGAAACCGTGAAGCGCGATTACCGCATCGACGAGGACCGCGTCATCGTGCGCGGTTTCTCCCTCGGCGGAGCCGCCTGCTGGCACCTCGCCACCCACCACGCCTGGCAATGGTGCGCCGCCAACCCCGGCGCCGGCTTCAGCGAGACCGAACAATTCCTCAACTTTTTCCAAGGCGAAAAACTCCAGCCCCACCCGTGGGAACGGAAACTCTGGAACCTCTACGACGCCACCGCCGTGGCGGGAAATCTCTTCAATGTCCCCACCGTGGCCTACAGTGGAGAAATCGATAAACAGAAACAGGCGGCGGATCTGATGGCGGCAGCGCTGGAGAAGGAGGGCATGGAGTTGACCCACATCGTCGGGCCGAAGACCGCACATAAATATGAGCCGGGGGCGAAACAAAAGGTCGAGACGCTCATCGGCGTGATAGCCACAACCGGTCGGAAAATTCCTTCCACTGTGCGCATCGAAACCCAGACCTTAAAGTATAACCGGGCGGCTTGGCTGAGAATTGATGAGCTTGGCGAGCATTGGAAGCCTGCTTTCACGGTGGCGACAATTGAGCCTGGTCTTCTGTTCCGGGTTAAATTGGAAAATGTTAAGCATTTCACCTTGAATTTTCCGCCTGGCTCCTCGCTAGGACACGGGACCCCAACAGTCACACTTACGGAGATATCCGGACTCAGTGGAATCCAATTAGCTCTCGAATTTGATTCGGACTTGCCATCCGACGGGAGTCTGCAGGTTTCATTCGCCAAAAACGTTGATGGTGAATGGGTTGAGGGAAACATTATCCGGAATGGCTTAATCAAAAAACACAACCTCCAAGGCCCCATCGACGATGCCTTCATGGACTCGTTCATCTTCGTCCGCCCCACCGGCCAAGCCGCCAGTGAGAAAGCCGGAGCCTGGGCCAAGGCGGAGCTGGACCGCGCCATCGAACACTGGCGGCGGCACTTCCGCGGCGACGCCCGGGTGAAGGACGACATCGCCATCACGGAAGACGATATCAAATCCGCGAACCTCATCCTCTGGGGCGATCCCTCCTCCAATTCCCTGATCGCCAAAACCGCCGCGCAGCTCCCCATTTCCTGGACCGGCAGCGAAATCAAAGCCGGCGAAAAGACCTTCCCCGCCGCCGATCACGCCCTTATCTGCATCTACCCGAATCCGCTGAACCCGGAGCGTTACCTCGTGCTCAACAGCAGCTTCACCTTCCGGGAATACGACTACCTCAACAACGCCCGCCAAACCCCCAAGCTCCCCGACTGGGCCGTGATCGATCTGAACCAAGCCCCCAACGCCCGCGCCCCCGGAAAAATCGCTGCGGCGGATTTCTTCGGCGAAAAGTGGGAGCTGAAACCGGCCCCTTGATGGGAAAAGCCATCAACCCGGCAGGGAGCTCCCGCCGGATCGCCACCGAAACCAAATTGCCTTTCCCCGCGGAAAAGGCATGATGGATCTGTGAACGAGGAAACCACACGCCCTGCCGGCTGCGGGCCGCTGAGCGGCGAGGTGGTTTATTTCTACGCCTTTGATTTCGCGTATGACATGCA
The DNA here is from genome assembly GCA_942492905.1 of uncultured Verrucomicrobiota bacterium. Classification (GTDB taxonomy): domain Bacteria; phylum Verrucomicrobiota; class Verrucomicrobiia; order Verrucomicrobiales; family V1-33; genus CAIZWU01. The sequence goes on along the minus strand of OW818657.1, from coordinate 10,400 downwards.
GCGCCAGCCGGTCGCCTCCCTGCTGGGCGGGCTCTTGGTGCCCTATCAAATCGATGCCCGGAAACGCGGGCCCCGCGGGCAGGTTTTTTTCCGCCCGTTGATGGCGGCTCTGCCGGAACTGAACCGCACTATCGGCGGAAGGGACGTGACCTTTCAAGTCGCCCTCAAACTCCTGCCGATCGGAGCACTCAGCATCACCCTGCGGACGGCTTTTGTGGTGGAGAACCTGGAGGATCTGGCCCGCTGGCAGGACCCAGTTTTTGATGTGGGGGAAAAGCTCGATGCGTGGGTGAAAGCCACCATCGAAAAAGCCCGGAACGAACTGGCCAGCCACGCTATCCGCCCGCATGAGCGCTTGCCGGAGGGTGAGGCCTACACGGTATTTTGCCTCCACGCCGACTCCCCGGGCATCGCGATGCCGGCGGCGGAATGGTTGCAGCAGAACCGGGCCGCAGTGGCCGCGCTCCTGACCCGGGAGGACTCCTCCGCCAGCCTTTCGGATCAGGAAATCACCGAATCCACCAGCCACTGGCTGAGTTATTACCGGCATGATCTGGTGGTGGTGGACTGGGACGGCGCCCTGATCATTGATCACCCGGCCGACTTCGCGGAAACCCTCTACGTCATGGAGTTGGCCAATGTGCAGTTGGAGGAACTCGAAGCTTATGATGTTTACATCGACGAAGCCCTGGAGCGCGCCTACCGCGACCTGGCTGGAAAACGGCGGCCCCGCAAAACCGGCGTGTTGCACGAACTGAAGGAACTGCGGATCGATTTGGCCCGTTTCAGTGACGAACTCCAGAATATCACCAAGTTTTTCGGCGAGTGGCACCTCGCCCGGGTTTATGAAAACACCGCCCGGGTTTTCCACCTCGCGGACTGGCACCGGGCGATCGATGAAAAACTCAGGACCTTGGACAGCCTCTACGAAATGCTGAAACAGGATCAGAATAATCGCGCCATGCTCTGGCTGGAGGCCGCCATCGTGCTGCTTTTTATCATGGATCTGGTGCTGCTTTTTTGGGGAATCGGAAAGTGAACGGCGCCGGGCGGGCCATGGACGGAGGAAAAACCATGACAGATCGCCCCTTCACAGTGCGTCCGATGCCTTGCGCCGCGGGATGTCCGGGTTTCCTGTCCCGTCCCTTTTTCCCTTTCCAACGTATTCCGCATACTCTCCCTTCCCATCATGACTCCCGCAGAAAATCTCGATGCCCATCTCCGTGCGATGGTTCAATGGCACTTCAATCCGGAAACCGGCTGTCCCTTCTGGCTGGATTGGGCCGCCAAAGCCGGATGGGACCCGCGGAAGGAAATCACCACTTTCTCGGACATCAACAAATTCCCCCACTTCCAGGACGACTGGCTGCGTGACGAACAAAACGAGCGTTTCGTTCCCAAGGGTTTTGGCGACCGGCCCTTCAACATCTTCGAAACCGGCGGCACCACCGGTTTGCCGAAGCAGCGCATCGGCTGGGATGACTACAAAGTCGACTACGAGGAATTCGGCGACAACCTGGACGACACCTACTTCCCCCGCGGGGGCAAATGGCTGATGGTCGGCCCCACCGGCCCCCGCCGCCTCCGCCTCGCCATCGAGCACCTCGCCAACTACCGCGGCGGTTCCTGTTATTTCGTGGATCTTGACCCGCGCTACGTGAAAAAACTGATCGTGCGCAAGAAATACGACGAGGTGGAGCAATACATGAAACACGTCATCGACCAGGCGGTCGAGATCATCAAACACCGCAACATTTCCTGCCTCTTCACCACCCCGCGCCTGCTCGAAGCCCTCGCCGAACGCATTTCCATCCCCGGTTACGGCATCAAAGGCTGCTTCTGCGGCGGCACCAGCATGACCCCGCAGATGGTCCGCTTCCTCAGCGAGGAAGTGCTGGAAAACAAAGCGCAGTTCGTCCCCACTTACGGCAATACCCTGATGGGACTCGCCTGCAGCCTGCCCGCCACCCTCAAGGACAATGGCTACAGCGTGACTTATTACTCCCCGCAGCCCCGCGCCGTCCTCCGGATCGTGGATGGAAAACAAACCGACCGCGTCATGGACTACGGCGAATACGGCCGCGTGGAATTGACCACCCTGACCAAGGAGTTCTTCATGCCCCGCTTCCTCGAGCGTGACGAAGCCATCCGCCGCCTCCCCTGCGAAAAATACCCATGGGATGGGGTCGGTGATGTGCGGCCGTTCGGAGCCTTGGAGAAAAAGGTCGTGGAAGGCGTCTATTAGACCCTCTTCCGAAACGCCGCCCCGTAGCCTGACTCTGCCACAGACGAGTCGGGAGCCGAGCCGGGGCCAAGGCACGTCCCATTGCCGTCAAGCTTTCCCTTCCTCTCCTGGCGCAGATCCCCCCGGCGCCGGGTGAGGCAGTAGCGGTTGCTGCTCCTCGGCCACCTCCAGGTTGCTGGTCGCCAGTTCGATCTCCGACTCATGCCGGTCATACGCCGTCAGGCACAGCCGCAGCATTTCCAATCCGGCTTCGCGCTCATCATGGACAATCCCCCCCGGATCCACCTCCCGCAACGCATCCACCTCTGAGGGAAACCGGGCCCGGCACAGGGTCGCGATCTTCGGATTCCGCTCCTTGGCAATGGTCAGGGCCGTCCGGGCCAGTTCCACGTGAGGAAAGGTGATCACGATCACCCGCGCCCGCTCTACCCCAGCCAGTTCCAGGGTATCCGCCTGCGAAATATCCGCAAACAGCACCGAGTGTCCCTCCTTAATAAGGCGCCGTGCGGTCTGGGCATTCAGTTCCACGATCACGACCGGAATCTGGAGTCGATCCAAGGCCTGATGCACCATGCGCCCCACCGTCCCATAACCACACAAAATCGCATGATCATGCACCTCACGCATCCGCTTGCTGAAATCCTTGCCGCTCTCCGGTTTCTGGGCCGTCCCGCTGCGGACCACCTCCCAACGGCGCGTGGCAGGAATGACCACCCGCATGATCAGGGGGGACAGCCCCAGTGTCAGCACCACTTCAATCAGCAGCGTTTGAACCACCAGCGGGCTCAAAAGCCCCGAGGCGGCCGCCTTGTTCGCGACTACGACAGCAAATTCCCCCACCCCGGACAGCGCGATCCCGGATAACAGGGCCCCCCGCAACGGCACTCCGCCCCAACGCCCAGCCAGGGTCAGCAGCGCCGCCTTGATCACCAGAATCCCTGCCGCGCCCGCCAGCAGCAGGTGCCAATTTCCGAGGAAAAACGGCACGTCCACAAAGGCCCCCACCGAGACAAAAAAGATCGTCAGGAAAAAATCACGGAAGGTCACCGCCTCCGCCATGATCCGGTGACTGTAGACCGAACCGCTCACCGCCAGCCCCGCCGCAAAGGCGCCCAGGGCGGAATTCAGGCCCAGCAGGCTCCCCATCGAGGCAATTCCCGCGCACAGGGCCAGCACCGACAGGGTAAACAATTCCCGGCTCCGCGAATGACTCACCACCCGCAGCAATTGCGGAATGCCATACCGGCTCAGGAAAGCCGCGGCAGTCAGGAATACCAAGCCCTTCACGGTCAGGATCCCGGTCAATTTCGCCGCCTCCGCGAGATCCAACCCGCTGGTGATTCCCGGCAGCAGCACCAATAGCAAAATCACGGCGATATCCTGTAGCAGAGCCACCCCCAGGGTCATCCTCGCTCCCGGATGGTTCGCCAACCCGAAATCCTGGAACAACTTCAATCCCACTGCGGTGGAGGAAAGCGCCGCCAGAAAAGAAGTCAGGGCCAGGGCTGCTCCGCTCATCCCGAGCCAACCCAGCACCGCCGCCGCCAGCGCCGTCGTCAATCCCAGCTGCGCCACCCCCGCCACCAACCCGGTCCGGCGCAGTTGCATCAGCTCGTGAAGCGAAGACTCCAGCCCGATGGTGAACATCAGCAGAATAATCCCCACATTGCCCATTTGGCCCAGCAAGTCAGCCGCCGGACTGCCTGTCTTCAAATTCACCAGTCCGGACACCGCCAGCAACACGCCGCACAGGAAATAACCGGGCAGGGGCGGCAACTTCACCTTCCCCAGTAATAAGGAAGTCCCCACCGCGAGCAGCAGCGCCAGCGTCAGGACCAGTAAAAATTGGTCCTCGGCGCCTCCGCCAGCCGCAAAAAACACTGAATAACCAAGCATCATCCCCCAGCTAAGCCCCGAATCACCCTCCCGCAACCTGGCAGGGAGCGGCAATGAATGGATCAAATCGGCTCCGGTTTGGGGCCGGCGCCTTGAAACGGGTCGCCAGGAGCTTCCCGGCGGGCTTCCTAACATGTAATAAGAAGGGTTTCCCCGCATCAACCCGCGTTAGGGGAGTGGAAAGGCCGGGAGCGCGGGGGCGAAAGCCCCGTGGCCGGAAGAAAATTCAAAAAAAGGAATGAAAAGGAGTTGCGAAGTTCTGGAGGTGGGGTATTGAAAGGGGTCGCCCGAAACAAGGCGATCAGCGGTCGGAACTGACAGTCGCGAGTGAAGAGATTCACCCGCGGCTATTTTTTCCCCCTGAAACTGGAGTTCTTTGCAAGATTTGGCTTTAATTGGCTGGGAAAAACCGGATTGGGTGTCCTGAAAGGGAAGTTCAAAAAGGAGTAGTAACGGACCAATTATTGCAGGAATAAAAATGACTGAAATAGTGCGCTGCGCTTTTGGGAACAGAGGGGTGAAGCCCTCGGAGCGCGGTCCATGTCAACCGGGTGAAGATCTGGTTGATGTGAACGTCAAAACTTTAATTTGAGCATTGCGACTGGTTTTAAGTAATCGGTCAGAATGATACAAACAATTCTTTACGGAGAGTTTGATTCTGGCTCAGAACGAACGCTGGCGGCGTGGATAAGACATGCAAGTCGAACGGGGTCGTATGAGATTATATCAAGTGCGGTCCAGTGGCGGACGGGGGCGTAACACGTGAGTAATCTGCCGGAAGGAGGGGATAGCCCATGGAAACGTGGATTAATACCCTGTGTGGCCTCAACAGGCATCTGTTGACGGCCAAAGGTGGCGCAAGCTGCCGCCTTCCGATGAACTCGCGGCCTATCAGCTTGTTGGCGGGGTAACGGCCCACCAAGGCGATGACGGGTAGCTGGTCTGAGAGGATGACCAGCCACACTGGAACTGAGACACGGTCCAGACACCTACGGGTGGCAGCAGTCGAGAATCATTCACAATGGGCGAAAGCCTGATGGTGTGACGCCGCGTGGAGGATGACGGTCTTCGGATTGTAAACTCCTGTCATGTGAGAGTAAGAACCAGGGAGTAACTGCCTGTGGTTTTGAGAGTATCACAAGAGGAAGAGGCGGCTAACTCTGTGCCAGCAGCCGCGGTAATACAGAGGCCTCAAGCGTTGTTCGGAATCACTGGGCGTAAAGGGTGCGTAGGCGGCGCGGAAAGTCAGGGTGAAATCCGGAGCTCAACTCCGGAACTGCCTTTGATACTCCCGCGCTTGAGAACTGGAGGGGACATCGGAATTCACGGTGGAGCAGTGAAATGCGTGGATATCGTGAGGAACACTAGTGGCGAAGGCGGATGTCTGGACAGTATCTGACGCTGAGGCACGAAGGCCAGGGGGAGCGAACGGGATTAGATACCCCGGTAGTCCTGGCAGTAAACGGTGCACGCTTGGTATGGGGGGAATCGACCCCTCCCGTGCCGGAGCTAACGCGTTAAGCGTGCCGCACTGGAATACGGTCGCAAGATTAAAACTCAAAGAAATTGACGGGGACCCGCACAAGCGGTGGAGTATGTGGCTTAATTCGATGCAACGCGAAGAACCTTACCTGGGCTTGACATGCATCTCTCAAACGGTGAAAGCCGTGGATAGGAGCAATCCTAAATTTGCACAGGTGTTGCATGGCTGTCGTCAGCTCGTGTCGTGAGATGTTGGGTTAAGTCCCGCAACGAGCGCAACCCCCGTGTCCTGTTGCCAGCACGTAATGGTGGGAACTCTGGACAGACTGCCTAGTTCAACTGGGAGGAAGGTGGGGACGACGTCAAGTCAGTATGGCCCTTACGCCCAGGGCCGCACACGTACTACAATGCCCGCACAATGAGAACCGAGACCGCGAGGTGGAGGAAATCTATAAAACCGGGCCCAGTTCGGATTGCAGGCTGCAACTCGCCTGCATGAAGTTGGAATCGCTAGTAATGGCAGATCAGCTACGCTGCCGTGAATACGTTCCCGGGTCTTGTACACACCGCCCGTCACATCATGGAAGCCGGTCGCGCTCGAAGTATCCGCGTTAACCCGCAAGGGAAACAGGGTCCTAAAGCACAACTGGTAACTGGGATGAAGTCGTAACAAGGTAGCCGTAGGGGAACCTGCGGCTGGATCACCTCCTTTCTATGGAGTATCAGAACTGCCCGTTCCGGACAGCTTGGAAACAAGCCCAACCCCGGAACTTAAAATAGAGACAGTTCAGGTCGATACCTTCGGATTTTCGCCAGCTTGCTGGTTGGAATCAAAGGTAGTCCTCAGCAGAAATGCCGGCACCAACCTTAATAAGCCGCTCCTTTCAAGGACGCAGCGCACCATTCAGTCATTTTTTATTCCACCCCACCCGCACCCGTGCGAACGCCCTGAAAATCAGGGGGTATAGCTCAGTTGGTAGAGCGCCAGCTTTGCAAGCTGGATGTCTGGGGTTCGAATCCCCATGCCTCCACTTTTTGGGTCAAACCAAAAAGCACCGGTATGGGGCTTACCTCGAACAAACGATCGCAACCACCTGAGTGCACGATCCATGACACAAATCATGGACCCATAGCTCAGTTGGTTAGAGCACCGCCTTGATAAGGCGGGGGTCGTTGGTTCAAGTCCAACTGGGTCCACCATTTGCAATGGGGCAAAGGACGGTGAAGGGAAACGCAAAACAAGCCAGATCAAACAAACGAATCACCGGGTGAAACCGGTTCTTTGACAACTGCATATTGGGTAATAAAGAAAATGATACAGGATCAACATCCGCCCTGAGGGGCGGACTGAGACATCAACACTCTTGGAAAATGATACCTGGGAGAATTACGGCGAACATTAAGAATGGGTTTCGCCGGCTTTAAGAGAGCCGGGGAAATCAAGTTATAAAGGGCACACAGTGAATGCCTTGGTGCTAGCAGGCGATGAAGGACGTGATAAGCTGCGATAAGCTTCGGGGAGCGGCAAATACGCGTTGATCCGGAGATTTCCGAATGGGGTAACCTGATGTGAATAATATCACATCGTTCTTTCCTGAATACATAGGGAAAGAGACGCGAGACCCGGTGAAGTGAAACATCTCAGTAACCGGAGGAATATAAAGAAAACAATCGATTCCGCAAGTAGTGGCGAGCGAACGCGGAAAAGCCCAAACCGGAGGCATTGCCTCCGGGGTTGTAGGAGCCCGATATGGGATTGACGAACGTTAGGCGAAGCGGATGGAAACCCGCTCCACAGAGGGTGAGAGACCCGTAGCCGAAAACCGCAGTCACCCTAGGGAATTCCTGAGTAGCGCGTCACACGTGAAACGACGCGTGAATCCACGGAGACCACTCCGTAAGGCTAAATACTAGCTAGCGACCGACAGTGAACCAGTACGCGAGGGAAAGGTGAAAAGAACCGCTGTGAGCGGAGTGAAATAGAACCTGAAACCGTGTGCCTACAAGGTGTCAGAGCCGATTTATTCGGTGATGGCGTGCCTTTTGCTTAATGAGTCTGCGAGTTAGTGCCGGTGGCAAGCTTAAGCCCTTCTGGGGCGCAGGCGCAGGGAAACCGAGTCCGAATAGGGCGATTTAGTGGCCGGCACTGGACCCGAAGCGGAGGTGATCTACCCTGACCAGGACGAAGCGCCAGTAACATGTCGTGGAAGGCCGAACCGGTGAATCTTGAGAAATTCTCGGATGAGTTGAGGGTAGGAGTGAAAGGCTAATCAAACCCCGTGATAGCTGGTTCTCTCCGAAATGCATTGAGGTGCAGCGTCGCATGCTGATGACTGGGGGTAGAGCACTGAATAGGCTAGGGGACACACCCGTCTACCAACCCTAATCAAACTCCGAATACCAGTCAATGAAGTGCGGCAGTGAGACTGCGGGGGATAAGCTTCGTAGTCGAGAGGGAAACAGCCCAGACCAGCAGCTAAGGTGCCTAAATTATGCTCAGTGGAAAGGAGGTGGGACTACAGAGACAGTGAGGATGTTGGCTTAGAGGCAGCCACCATTTAAACAGTGCGTAATAGCTGACTCATCGAGTGGTCCTGCGCCGAAAATGATTGGCGATCAAGCATAATACCGAAGCTCTGGATGCCATCGACCCTAGGGTCTTTGGTGTAGTAGGAGAGCATTGTCTGTGCGCAGAAGCTGGATGGCGACTGAAAGTGGAGTGCAGACAAGAGAGCATGCAGACATAAGTAACGTGAAGGCCGGTGAAATCCCGGCCCGCCGTAAACCCAAGGTTTCCTGGCCACGCTAATCGTCCCGAGGGTTAGTCGGGACCTAAGCCGAGGCAGAGATGCGTAGGCGATGGACCGCAGGTTAATATTCCTGCACCACCGAAACTTAACCCGGAATGACGGGGTTCAAGAGAGGGCCTGCCGATTGAAAGTGGCAGGGGCGCAAGCTGACGGGGAGACTTCGGTCAAACCGGATCCTTCAAATGAGCCTCCAGGAAAAGTTCCGGCGTATGCTAAGGTGCCCATACCGCAAACCGACACAGGTGGGTGGGTAGAATATACCAAGGCGCAAGAGTGAACCCCCCTTAAGGAACTCGGCAATCTAGCCCCGTAACTTCGGGAGAAGGGGTGCCTGTTGCAAAACAGGCCGCAGTGAATGGGCCCAACCGACTGTTTATCAAAAACACAGCATTGTGCCAAGGCGCAAGCCGACGTATACGATGTGACACGTGACCAATGCGGAAAGATTAAGGCAAGATGTTAGGCGCAAGCCGAAGCTTTGAACCCAAGTCCCCGTGAATGTCGGCCGTAACTATAACGGTCCTAAGGTAGCGAAATTCCTTGTCGGGTAAGTTCCGACCTGCACGAATCGTAACGAGTTGGGCGCTGTCTCAAGGGGGTGCTCAGTGAAATTGTATTGGCGGTGAAGATGCCGCCTACCCGTGGAAGGACGGAGAGTCCCTATGCACCTTAACTGTACTCTGTCACTGTTGTTTCGGCTCTCATGCTCAGCGTAAGTGGGAGACTTTGAAGGCGGCCTTTCGGGGCAGCCTGAGTCGTCAATGAGACACCACCCCGGGGGTTGGAACATCTAACATCGGTCCCGTGAATCCGGGCGTTGGACCATGGCAGACGGTCAGTTTTACTGGGGCGGTATCCTCCTAAAGAGTAACGGAGGAGCGCGATGGTCGGCTCAACCTGGTTGGCAATCAGGTGTTGAGTGCATTGGCATAAGCCGGCCTAACTGTGAGACCCACCAGTCGAGCAGATGCGAAAGCAGGTCAAAGTGATCCGGCGTTGAAAGTGGAATCGACGTCGCTCAACGGACAAAAATGCACGCTAGGGATAACAGGCTGATTTTGCCCAAGAGTTCATATCGACGGCAAAGTTTGGCACCTCGATGTCGGCTCGTCACATCCTGGGGCTGGAGAAGGTCCCAAGGGTCCGGCTGTTCGCCGGTTAAAGTGGCACGCGAGCCCCAGGTTCAGAACGTCGCGAGACAGTTCGGTCCTCTATCCTCCATGGGCGCAGGAAAATTGCGGGGTTCCATCCCAGTATGAGAGGACCGGGATGGACGCACCTCTGGTGTTCCAGTTGTTTCGTCAGAAGCATAGCTGGGCAGCTACGTGCGGAAGGGATAAGCGCTGAAAGCATCTAAGCGCCAAGCCCATCCCAAGATAAGTTTTCCCTGAAGGATCGTGGTAGACTACCACGTCGATAGGGCAAGGGTGTAAGCACAGTAATGTGTTCAGCTCATTGCTACTAATCATCCGTCCGGCTTGATTTCCCCACTCTTCTTATTACCTCCTCCAACGCCCAACCTGCGCAAGCAGCCCAAGCCAAGGAATGGTGAATAAACGTAATACTCCCCATCTTTTTCCCACACCCCATATGCAGTTGCCAGTGAACCGGTCCCCGTGACCGTCCCCACCATGCAAACTCCCCTTTCAGCAGCACCCCGCTGCCGTTCTTTCCCATAAATCCGTTTCCAATTCCCCCGCGATCCAAGGCCCCCATGGACAGCCCGGACTTTCCATCCATCAATGATGGAGCATTGCCCGGCCTGCCTCTGGTGACCATAGCGCGGTGGAACCACCCGTTCCCATCCCGAACACGGAAGTGAAACGCCGCAGCGCCAATGGTAGTCGGACGACAGGTCCCGCGAGAGTAGGTCGTTGCCAGATTAACAGCCCGGTCACAGCAATGTGGCCGGGCTGTCCCCGTTCGGACACTGCACGCCGGACACCCAGCCCACTCCATGGCAAACT